>NZ_CP009125.1:0-4991806 GCF_000740965.1 Pectobacterium atrosepticum
TTATCCACATTCAACTGCCGAATATTTAATCTTATTTGAGTAAATTAACCCACGATCCTAGCCATTCTTCTGCTGGATCTTCTGGAATCTGATGCTGCGTGATGTCGATCTCGAGAATTTCACCGATCCTTTTAGCCCCCAATTGGGCTAGTAGACGATCCGCTGTTTGGATCGCGCCACAGAACGT
Source organism: Pectobacterium atrosepticum (assembly GCF_000740965.1). Classification (NCBI taxonomy): domain Bacteria; kingdom Pseudomonadati; phylum Pseudomonadota; class Gammaproteobacteria; order Enterobacterales; family Pectobacteriaceae; genus Pectobacterium; species Pectobacterium atrosepticum. The sequence goes on from NZ_CP009125.1 coordinate 188, forward strand.
GTCGTACTCTTTACTGCCGATCCCTATCGCACCAAAATTCACCTGAGAAAGATCGGGCTTTTGCTGTTCCAACTGTTCAAACAGCGCTTTTAGGTTGTCAGGGAACTCCCCTGCGCCGTGTGTCGACGTTACCACCAGCCATATACCGCTCTCGGGAAGTGCATCAAGCGTAGGGCCATGCAGAATTTCAGTGGAGAAATTATCCTTTTCTAGCAGTTCAGCCAAATGCTCTGCCACATATTCGGCGCTGCCAAGGGTACTGCCACTGATTAAGGTAATGTCTGCCATAGTGATCCCATCCGATAAAAGACGGGACATTGTACGCTGTGATCTGGCTGGGATCTACCTGTGGATAATATGGGTATAGGAAAAAAGCATTACGGGGCGATCGTCCGCATAATGGGGTTTTGCAGGGAGATCAGTGTTTCGGTGGACTGAATTTCATCAATTGTTTGGATCTTGTTGATAAGTACGTGTTGCAGCGCCTCGATCGAACGACACATGACCTTAATAAAGATACTGTAATGCCCAGTGGTGTAGTAGGCCTCGACCACTTCTTCCAGATTGTTTAGCTTTTCCAGCGCCGAGGGATAATCTTTGGCGCTTTTCAGAATGATGCCGATAAAGCAGCACACGTCATAGCCTAACTGTTTTGGATTCACGTCCAGACGCGTGCCGATAATGATGCCCGCCTGTTTCATTTTTTCCACCCGAACGTGGATCGTTCCTGGACTGACGGAAAACTGTTTTGCCAGTTCGGCATAAGGGGTGCGCGCATTTTCCATTAAGGCGGAAAGAATGCCGCGATCGAGATTATCGATCTGATAAATTTCTGCCACTTTGAGCCTCCTATTTTATCGAATAATGATTTTATACCGCTATAAAATGACGGATTAAAAGCACAAGTGCAATTTATCCATAAGATTATTGAATGACTAGCGGTTTTTATTGCTTAATGAACAACTAAATACGATGAATAAGAGACGCGGCAATGAAAAAGCAGTACATCGAAAAGCAACAGCAAATCAGCTTCGTTAAATCTTTCTTCTCCAGTCAACTGGAGCAGCTTCTGGGATTGATTGAAGTCCAGGCACCGATTCTCAGCCGTATAGGCGATGGCACACAGGATAACTTGTCTGGTACAGAAAAAGCGGTGCAGGTTAAGGTAAAAGCCTTACCGGATGCCACATTTGAAGTGGTGCACTCACTGGCAAAATGGAAACGCAAAACGCTGGGCGCGTATGATTTTAGCTTCGGTGAAGGCATTTATACTCACATGAAGGCGCTGCGTCCGGACGAAGATCGCCTGAGCCCGATCCACTCGGTTTATGTCGATCAGTGGGATTGGGAGCGCGTGATGGGGGATGGCGAGCGCAATGCTGAATATCTGAAATCGACGGTCACGCGTATTTATCAAGGCATTAAAGCGACTGAGGCTGCGGTACATCAGGCGTTTGGCATTCAGCCTTTCCTGCCAGAGCAGATTCATTTTGTGCATACCGAAACCTTGCTGAAGCGTTATCCCGATCTGGACGCCAAAGGGCGTGAGCGAGCTATAGCTAAAGAGCTGGGTGCGGTCTTCCTGATTGGGATTGGCGGTAAGCTGTCCAGCGGACACTCTCACGATGTGCGTGCACCGGATTATGATGACTGGACGACACCAGGCGAGCAGGAATTGGCGGGTTTGAACGGCGATATCGTCGTCTGGAACCCAGTCCTGAACGATGCGTTTGAGATTTCATCCATGGGTATCCGCGTGGACGCAGAGGCGCTAACACGCCAACTGGCACTGACGCAGGATGAGGAACGTCTGAAGCTTGAATGGCATCAGGCGCTGCTGCGCGGTGAGATGCCACAAACGATCGGTGGGGGAATCGGTCAGTCTCGCTTGGTCATGCTACTGCTGCAATTGCCGCACATTGGTCAGGTTCAGTGCGGTGTATGGCCACAGCCGCTGCGTGAGTCGGTTTCTGGCCTGCTTTAATAAGCCTTGCCGTGCTGCCAGCGGCGCATTAAGCGGCTTTTTAACCCGGTATCAAAGCGCCAGATATGGTCAAAGATGTGCATGATGCCGGGTTTGCCATGATCGGACATCGCTACAGCATGGAAACGATGCTGTAGCTGCTTCTGACGGCTTTTCACCTTATTCACCACCTCATCCGGCAACCGCTGGGCGATAAAATCCGAAATCACCACGGCATCGGCATCATGCCAAAGTGCATCGTCCATCTTATCCAACAACGCTGACAGACAGGCAGCCATATCCGTGCCACCGCGGAAGGACTGGCTGAGAAAACGTATCGCCTGCTCTAACCCGTCCTCAGACGTCAGCTCATACTTCACCACGCCGGTAGAAAACAGCATGATGTAGCAACGGCGGTTGTCAGCGAGCGCGATGCGCATTAGCGCCAGACAGAAGGCTTTCGCGCAGCGTTCATTAAAGCCACCCATAGAACCTGAAGTATCAACGCAGACAATAAACGGGCCACGCGGTTGCTGTTCATTTTGTTGATGCACAACAGGGCGCTCGGTGACTTTCTCGCGCCAGCTCTCACCTTGTAAGCGATAGGTCAGCAACCGATGTTCCAGCAGGCGACGATAAAATTCGTATTCCAGTTCGCTGATGCCCAGAGTCACCAGCTCAGTCGGCATCAAACGCAAGATATCGTCGCTCTGATGCACGCCGCTCACCTGCTCAGGCACGGTGGCCGGTTCTCGTACTCTTACCCTGAAGGCTTCTTGTGGCGCTTCCTGCGTGAGGATAGATTTGGTCTCCCGACTGCGCCCCAGTCGTTCCGCCAACTTCTGTAATGCAGGCTGGCGTTGTAGGAAAGTGCCGAAATCCAGTAATAGACGGGGATCGGTTTGAATACGCTGTGCGGCGCTGAGATCCCATAGCCGACCAGCCGCGTTTTCATTTTCGGCCAAAATCGGTTCGAGTTTGCCACTGAGGGTAAGACGCTGTTGTAGTTCATCCAGCAGGATTTCCCGCTCCTGATTCATCAATTGCTGATGCAGTGAAACGGTTTGCAGTGTCAGGCTCAGCCGCCAGCGTTGAAGAAAGAGCGCATGTAGCCCACTCGTTACCTTCTGCCCTAAGGTTCTCTCTGGAGAGGTAATGAGCTGTGAGGCCTGCGTCAGAAACGGCGATTCCACGTTGTTCAGCGTATCCATAATCGCAGGCAGGCGTGTCTGAAAGGCCTGGTTGTCGATCGATTGTGAACGTTGGTAGCAGCTAAACTCCCTTTCCAGCTCTGGCGGTACCTGCGTGGTGCGAAGGCGCTGCTTTAACGTTTCTTTCCAGTGAGGGAGATCGTTGAGTAACGCGGATTTCAGGCTGGGATACTTTTCAAAGAAGAAAGCGAGTTGCGGCGTCGCCATCAGCGTGACGACAAGATCGTCCAGCAGCTCGTTTTCATCGATAGACAGCAGCATTTCCAGTGATTCCAGCGTGATCATCGGCGTTAGTCCTGTTGCTCTGATTGCTGGATCTGCTCGGCGACCTGTTGCAGGCTGGCTTCTATTTTAGCCAGCCACTCACTAGGGACGAACAGGCAAGGCTGATGCTGGCTGAATAAGCGACGCTGTTCGCGAAGCTGCATATTTAGCTTTTCATATTCATCGGTAATTTCGGCAGGAAGTGCACAGTCGCGTTTTTCTGGCAGAGAAAGAACAGAGGATTGCAGGCTGATATCGCGAATCGCCAGATGCTGTCTATCGTCCACCAGCAGATCGAGACGTTGGGTAAAGCCAATACCGTTGAGCTTACCCCGGATTTCTCCCCCTTTTTGCAGCCAGCCTTGCAAGGCATTCTTCTCAATGGTCAGATGGTTGACTTCAATATCGTGCAGGATCAGCGGGCGTTGCAGCACCAGATCCAATGTTTCAGCGGCGATCGTGTCAGGCAAGGTGTAATGGAATTTCCGGCCCAGAAAGTGCCCCTGTTTCTCTACTGAAAATGCCTGCAATTCACTTTGTTCACGCTGGTATTGTTGACGTTTGGTATTTACCTGCTGAAGACGAAACAGCAGGCTTTTTTGTTGATAGGCGTGCTCGGTAATCAGCAGTTCAAGCTGGCGCTCGATGAGCGTTAACGTGCTTTGGTCATGCCAGAGGCAGTCTTTTAGCAGAATAATATCAACTGGCGTGATGGCATCTCGACCGCAGAAAAATGCGCTGGCCTGAAGCAGACGCAAGGCTTTTTTCCAGCGTCGATCGGAAATGTAGGGCGCTTGTTCCAGCGCATCTAGCTGTTGGCGCAGCATGTAAATCAGCTCGAAGCCCACTTCCGGCAGCGCGACGTGCTCAATGTCTTTCTGCCACTGTTGGTACTCTTCATCGCTAACGCTGAGAGCGGGTGGGACGGGGTTATCGCGATCGCTACTGTTATTCACGAGCAGCGCATGGAAATTCTGTTTTTCCTGTACCCGATCGAGCCATAGACGGATGAGCATTCGGTCGTAGAGCGCTTCCAGACCGCCATCAGCCTCCGGTAGTTCATTCGAGGCCGCGACCAGCAGGCGCATGGGGATCGTGTCTTCGCTGTTGCCATTGCGGAAACGTCGTTCGTTAATGGCCGTCAGCAGCGTGTTCAAAATAGCGGGGCCCGCTTTCCAGATTTCATCCAGAAACACGATTTCGGCTTCCGGCAGATAACCGGCTGTCAGGCGCTGGTAGCGGCCTTCATCTTTTAGTGCCTGAATAGAAAGGGGGCCAAACACCTCTTCCGGCGTGGAGAAGCGGGTCATCAGGTACTCAAATGCGTTCGCATGACGAAAAGCGAATTTAAGGCGCCGGGCGATCATACTTTTGGCTATACCTGGTGGCCCCAGCAGAAAAACACTTTCTCCGCTTAGCGCTGCCAGCAGACAGAGGCGAATAGTGTGCTGTCTTTCGTAGAGCCCATGTTCTAGCGCATGGCTGAGGCGAGAAATTCTTTCAGCCAATGCCGCAGTTTGACGCATAATTAATCCGTTAGTCCCATGATGTGATGTACTGAAATCGTTTATTTTTGAACCTGACTGCCTTACTGAAAGCGGTGTCTCAGAAAAACCCTACTTTCAGAAAGACAATAGTAATAATAAACGGCAGATCACAGATTTTTATTAGAATACTTTTACGGATTATTACACCCTAACGGGGTAAGTAAGCAATAAACGACCTTTTACAGGATGTTTCGTGTACACCCGTCATACTGCAAATTGCAGGTGTGTTGGCGTCGCTACTCGGCACTCTTGTGTGTGCCTCGTCCTAAAGGGCCAACGCTTTGTGTTGTTTAAAACGTTAACGTTTTGCCCTACAACACGAATTATTTAGGGTGTAGAAGATGGGTCGCACAATAAAAATGGGTTTTCATCCTGATTTGTGCATACTGTGCGCTTTTGGACGAGTTGCTGTGAATGACGCACTTCGCGGACTGATTAATAACAGAAGATAGGTTTATGAGCTCAGAACATAAACGTTCGCTTCCGGCTGTCACGCTGGCGGCTATCGGGGTGGTTTATGGAGATATAGGAACCAGCCCTCTTTATACGTTAAGGGAATGTTTATCAGGGCAGTTTGGTTTTGGGGTCGAGCCTCATTCGGTCTTTGGCTTTCTTTCACTGATCTTTTGGCTATTGGTCCTCGTTGTTTCGCTGAAATACCTGACCTATGTGATGCGTGCCGACAACGCGGGTGAAGGTGGCATTCTCACATTAATGTCGCTGGCTGGGCGTAATACCTCCGATCGCATGACGTCCGTGCTGGTCATCATGGGATTGATCGGCGGCAGCTTCTTTTATGGGGAAGTGGTCATCACGCCGGCCATCTCGGTGATGTCGGCGATGGAAGGGCTAGAAATCGCCGCACCGGCGATGGACAGCTATATCGTTCCGCTATCGATTGTCGTTCTGACTTTACTGTTTATCATTCAAAAACACGGTACCGGCAGCGTCGGCAAGCTGTTTGCGCCCGTGATGCTGATTTGGTTTTTGACGCTTGGCGTACTTGGGGTGCGTGGCATTATCGCTAACCCTGAAGTTTTGCAGGCGTTGAATCCGATGTACGCCGTTCGCTTCTTTATCGAATATAAAGCAGTGTCGTTCTTTGCACTGGGCGCCGTGGTGCTGGCTATTACTGGGGTCGAAGCATTGTATGCAGATATGGGGCACTTCGGTAAATTCCCGATTCGTCTGGCCTGGTTTACGGTGGTGTTGCCGTCGCTGGTGTTAAATTACTTCGGGCAGGGCGCACTGCTGTTGAAGAACCCAGAGGCGATCAAAAATCCGTTCTTCCTGCTGGCGCCAGATTGGGCGCTGATTCCACTGATGGTGCTGGCCACGCTGGCGACGGTTATTGCCTCGCAGGCAGTGATTTCCGGCGTTTTCTCCCTGACGCGTCAGGCAGTGCGGCTGGGCTATTTGCCGCCGATGCGTATCGTACACACGTCAGATATGGAATCTGGTCAGATTTATATTCCCGCCATTAACTGGATGCTTTATATCGCGGTTGTCATCGTGATTGTCAGTTTTGAACATTCGAGCAATCTGGCTGCGGCTTACGGTATTGCGGTAACGGGCACGATGGTGATTACCAGCATTCTATTCTGTACGGTTGCAGTGAAGAACTGGCTCTGGAACCGCTATCTGGCGTGGGTTTTACTGGTGGGCCTGCTGATTATCGACGTGCCGATGTTTTTGGCAAACGTGGTCAAGATCCTGTCCGGTGGCTGGTTGCCGCTGGCGCTAGGTATGGTAATGTTTATTATTATGACGACGTGGAAAAGCGAACGTTTCAGGCTGCTGCGTCGGTTGCATGAGCATGGTAATTCGCTGGATGCCATGATTGCATCGCTGGAGAAATCGCCGCCGACGCGGGTTCCTGGTACGGCGGTGTATTTCTCTCGCGCCACTCGTGTGATCCCGTTCGCGCTGCTGCATAACCTCAAGCATAACAAGATCCTGCACGAACGAGTGGTGCTGTTGACCATGCGAACGGAGGATGCACCTTATGTGTTGAATGCCCGCCGAGTGACGGTTGAACAGCTTTCGCCAACATTCTGGCGTGTGATCGCCAACTATGGCTGGCGTGAAACGCCTGATGTGGAAGAGGTCTTTCAACGCTGTTGGCAGGAAGGATTAACCTGCCAAATGATGGAAACGTCTTTCTTTATGTCCAATGAGTCGCTGATTATCGGTGAACGGCCTTGGTATCTGCGCTTGCGCGGTAAGCTGTTCATGATGCTCAGCCGCAATGCGCTGCGGGCAGCGGATCAGTTTGAAATACCGCCGAACAGGCTGATTGAACTGGGGATTCAGGTCGAGATTTAAACGAATCCAATATAGGAAGTTATGTTGGGATGAGATCGAGATATACGGTCGACCACGGGGCGAGGCGTCCCTGCGGGAACCTCATCCCCGTGTTTCCCTAATAACAAGCAGCGAGTTGCTGCCTATTGGGAAAGCCGTGTGCTCAGTGATTTAACGATAGAGATAATACCCTACCAATTCACCGACACAATTAACCCCCCTTGGGGCTGATTGGTGAATGTAACCCGCATCTGATGCAGCATGGCTATATTGTTCACGATGGAAATCCCCAGACCACTGCCGGATTTTTCCTGCCCTGGTGGGCGATAAAAACGCTCGCCGATTCTTGCCAACGCTTCATCGCTGATGCCCGGCCCGTTGTCCGCAACCTGAAAGCCCCGCTCTGTCAGCGTCAGGCTTACTGTTCCCCCTTCATGGCTGTAACGAATGGCGTTATCTAGCAGATTGCGTACCAGCAGTGTCAGCAGTAGCGGATGGCCCTGCCGGATAATGGGGGTATCCGGTAAGTCCAGTGTTAGTTCGATACCTGCGGTTTGTGCAGTGCGGTAATGCGCGATCACCGCCTGTTGTAGTAATTCATTGAACTGAACGGGCCGCATCCCCTCGGGATGCGATTCGGCATCCAGTCGTGATAGCGTCAGGAGCTGATCCACCAGTCGGGTGGCGCGATCGATACCTTTATCCAGATTCATTAATGCATGCCGACGCATGGCCTCATCGTCATGGGCCAGCTGCGCGACTTCGGTTTGAACTTTCAATGCCGCCAGCGGGCTACGCAGTTCGTGAGCGGCATCGGAGGTAAAACGGCGCTCGCGAGTCAACATATCGTGTATGCGGGAAAACAGGAGATTCAGTGCGTTGACCAGTGGGAGGACTTCTTGTGGGATGCGCTGTGTCGCCAGCGGTGTGCTTTCGTCAGGGGAGCGTAACTGAAGCTCTGCAGCAATACGTTTTAGCGGCGATAGTTCACGCGTCACCAGCCAGAACAGCAGCGCCAGCATGATCGGCAGCGCAAACAGCCAGGGCATCAGGTTAGTTTTTACAATATCCAGCGTCATATCCTGACGGTATTCCCATTCCTGACCCACAGCAATCACGTAACGATTATCCTCCGTCGTTAGCCAGACGATGCGCCACGCGTCGTTATCATCACGCAGTTTGCCGTCGGTGAAGCCGTTGCGCGTAGAGTCAAAAATGAAATCCTTGCCATTATCGCCATCGTTCAACACCATTTTCCCATCGCGGGTAAAAATGGCGAAGGCCAGCGCATCATCATCCTGTTTACCTCGGTTTTTATGTACCAGACTTTTGGTTTTGGGCAGAGAAGTCGATTGGATTCGCAATTCATCGGGATTCATGGTGGCTAGACGTTTGGCAAACAGCATTTGCTGAGTATCAAATAACTCATTGATGTTATGACGTGTTTGATACCAGGAAAGCAGACTGGCTACACTCCAGCACATTAATGTCAGCAGCGCAAAGCCCGCAATCAGGCGTAAACGCAGACTGAGTCGGTTCATGGTGCATCTCCCAGAATATAGCCAACGCCATGCACGGTACGAATAAACCCGCTGCCCAGCTTTTTGCGCAGGTGGTGGATATGGACTTCTACCGCATTGCTGGAGACATCATCATCCCAGCTGTAGAGCTTCTCTTCCAACTGCGCGCGCGTGAGTACGCGGTTCGGATTGAGCAAGAACAGTTCCAACAGCGCCAGCTCGCGGGATTTTAGTATCAACGGCTCACTGTTAAGCGTGACGCTCCGTGAGCCAGGCTCAAGGGAAACAGCGCCATGTGTTAATACGGGTTGGAGTTGGCCGTGACGGCGACGAATCAGCGCCTGCAGGCGAGCGGCAACTTCTGTCAGCGCAAAGGGCTTACATAAATAATCATCCGCTCCTTGCTGCAATCCTTCTACGCGCTGTTCCAGCGCATCGCGGGCGGTCAGAATCAGTACCGGCTCGTCATGTCCAGCCTGACGCCACTGGCGCAGGATATCCATGCCGTCCATGCCCGGCAGGCTGAGATCGAGCACCACTGCATCATAAGGGGCGGCCTTCAATGCGGTAGCGCCCGCTTTACCTTCCGTAAACCAATCAATATTAAAGCCCAGTTTGTTAAGCCCAGCTTTTAGGCCATCACCGATCAGGCGATCGTCTTCGATTAACAATACTCTCATGGCTGCCTCGCAGGGGATGTGCCGCTGTCGCATTTGCGCCTTTTCCGGTTTTATACGAAATCGGGGGCCGATGTGTACAGGACAAATCGCTGAAATCGGGTGATTTCTGCAATATAAAAAAATAAAAATGTAAAAGCTGACTCCTTAAGATTCTGTTAAGAACGGTTTGTTTTAATCCTTCTCGAAGACCGATTACACCCGCAGGTTGACTGCGAAACGGCACGCAAAATAAGGAAGGAACAATATGAAAAAAGCAGCTGCGTTATTCGCCATTACCGCTCTGGTTTCTGCACCCGTATTTGCCGCACAAAGCGGCGGTGGTTTCGTCAACCCAGAAACGTCCGCGGTTGGCACACATAAAGGGGGATTCATCGATCCGCAGAATTCCCTCACAACGGTAGATAAGGCTAAAGATCTGCGTGACGATAATTGGGTTACGTTAAGCGGTAATATTGAAAAACGGATCGGTGATGAGAACTATCTGTTCCGCGATTCCACAGGCACGATGGAAGTCGAAATCGATCACAAGCGCTGGAATGGCCAAATGGTTTCGCCCACGGATAAAGTGGAAATCCAAGGGGAATTGGATAAAGACTTCAATTCCGTTGAGCTGGATGTGAAGCAGATCCGTAAACTCTAGTACGCTATCTTCAATTCTCTCGTGGCGGGCGATTGCCCGCCATTTCTCTATTTATCAATCTTCTATAACGGCCCTTCGTTACCTTTCTTTTTTTGTTAGCGAAACGTTTCGATGGCGATCACATTTTTTTTATTTCTTCGTTGCCTTTCCCACTTCTTTTTCTAGAATGTTGTTAGCGAAACGTTTCGCTGGTGGGGTGAGAAGATGAAAAAATCAGCATTACTGAATTCAGATATTTCTTCCGTGATTGCTCGGTTGGGGCACACCGATAGCCTTGTTATTGGTGATGCTGGCTTACCGATTCCTGAAACGACGACCCGTATCGATCTGGCGTTGACGCACAATGTGCCAACGTTTTTGCAGGTGGTTAATGTTGTTACCAGCGAAATGCAGGTTGAGGCCGCTATTCTGGCGGAAGAGATGATTGAAAAGAACCCCGCAGTCCATGACGCATTACTCGATCAATTGAAGCAACTTGAACAGCATCAGGGAAACTCAATTGCATTGCACTATGTCAGCCATGAAGAATTTAAAACCCAAAGCGGTAAAAGCCGGGCCATCATTCGCAGCGGAGAGTGCTCTCCGTATGCCAATGTCATCCTTTGTGCTGGCGTAACGTTCTGAGGCATCAATGCAACCTTTACTGCAACTACAAGGCATCACGAAATCTTTTCCCGGCGTTAAAGCACTTTCCGGTGCGGCACTCAATGTTTATCCGGGAAAAGTGATGGCGCTGGTGGGCGAGAACGGTGCGGGTAAGTCCACCATGATGAAAGTCCTGACCGGGATCTATCGTAAAGATGCCGGCAGTATCCATTTTCTGGGGCAAGAGGTGGATTTTAACGGGCCGAAAGCGTCTCAGGAAGCAGGTATCGGTATTATCCATCAGGAGCTTAACCTGATTCCCCAGCTCACAATTGCCGAGAATATCTTCCTCGGTCGTGAATTTACCAACCGCTTTGGTCGTATCGATTGGAATAAGATGTATGCGGAAGCCGATAAGCTGCTGAAGCGCCTTAATCTATGCTATGACAGTCGCCGTATGGTGGGGGATTTATCGATTGGCGATCAGCAAATGGTGGAAATTGCCAAGGTGCTGAGCTTTGAATCCAAAGTCATCATCATGGATGAACCTACCGATGCCTTGACGGATACCGAAACTGCTTCGTTATTCAGCGTGATCAACGAGCTGCAATCTCAGGGATGCGGCATTGTCTACATTTCCCACCGCCTAAAAGAAATCTTTGAAATCTGCGATGACATTACCGTTTTCCGCGATGGTCAGTTTATCGGCGAACGCCCGGTGAGTGACTTAGAGGAAGACACGCTGATTGAAATGATGGTGGGCCGCAAGCTGGAAGATCAGTATCCGCGCTCGAATAAAGCGCCGGGAGAGGTTCGTCTTAAGGTGCAGAACCTGTCTGGGCCGGGCGTTGACAGCGTCAACTTTACAGTACGTAAAGGTGAAATTCTGGGCGTCGCAGGGCTGATGGGCGCGGGCCGTACCGAACTGATGAAGATTCTCTACGGCGCGCTGCCACGAACGGGCGGCAATGTGACGCTTGATGGCCGCGACGTGGTGACCCGTAAACCGCAGGATGGCTTGGCGAACGGTATTGTCTACATTTCCGAAGACCGCAAGCGTGATGGTCTGGTGCTGGGCATGTCGGTAAAAGAAAACATGTCATTAACCGCACTGCGCTATTTCAGCCATGCGGGCGGTCGTCTCAAGCACGCTGAAGAGCAACTGACGGTCGCCGATTTTATCCGCCTGTTCAACGTCAAAACGCCCTCAATGGAGCAGCCTATCGGCCTGCTTTCCGGTGGCAATCAGCAAAAAGTAGCGATTGCTCGTGGCCTGATGACGCGCCCTAATGTCTTGATTCTCGATGAACCGACGCGTGGCGTTGACGTCGGGGCGAAAAAAGAAATTTATCAGTTAATCAATCAATTCAAAGAAGAAGGGCTGAGCATCATATTGGTGTCATCCGAAATGCCCGAAGTCTTGGGAATGAGCGATCGCATCATCGTGATGCATGAAGGGCGCTTGAGCGGTGATTTCCCGATTGAGCAAGCAACCCAGGAAGCACTGATGGCTGCGGCCGTTGGTAAGCAATACGGCGCAAAGCAGGAGTAAGTCAGACATGAGTTCTCAATCTATCGCGGCAAAACGCTGGTTTAGCAAAGAGTGGTTACTGGAGCAGAAATCGCTGATCGCGCTCCTGATCCTGATTGCAGTTGTTTCCGCCCTGAGCCCTAACTTTTTCACCCTGAATAACCTGTTTAATATTCTTCAGCAGACGTCGGTGAATGCCATTATGGCCGTCGGCATGACGCTGGTGATACTGACCTCGGGAATTGATTTGTCGGTGGGTTCACTGCTGGCGCTGACGGGGGCTATAGCGGCATCCATCGTTGGGCTTGAAGTGAATGCGCTGGTGGCTGTGTTTGGCGCACTGGCTGCGGGTGCGCTGATTGGCGCGGGCACCGGTGTCATCGTTTCTAAAGGTAAAGTTCAGGCGTTTATCGCCACGCTGGTCATGATGCTGCTACTGCGCGGCGTGACGATGGTCTATACCAACGGTAGCCCGGTGAATACTGGCTTCTCCGACGTCGCAGATGCTTTTGGTTGGTTCGGCATTGGTCGTCCGCTGGGTATTCCGACGCCAATCTGGATTATGGCTATCGTATTCGCTGCGGCCTGGTACATGCTGCACCATACGCGCCTGGGTCGCTATATCTATGCGTTGGGCGGTAACGAATCCGCAACCCGTTTATCTGGCATCAGCGTTGATAAAATCAAGATTATTGTTTATTCCCTGTGTGGGCTGCTATCTGCCCTGGCGGGAATTATTGAAGTCGCACGTTTGTCCTCTGCACAGCCTACGGCGGGTACAGGGTATGAGCTGGATGCTATCGCGGCTGTGGTATTGGGCGGCACCAGTCTGGCTGGGGGTAAAGGGCGTATCGTTGGCACGTTGATCGGCGCACTTATCCTTGGTTTCCTCAACAACGGACTGAATTTATTAGGTGTTTCTTCTTACTACCAAATGATCGTCAAAGCAGTCGTCATTTTGCTGGCGGTTCTGGTAGATAACAAAAGCAGTAAATAACCTTCATTCACACAGGAATTGAGTTATGAATATGAAAAAGCTGGCTACTCTGGTTTCCGCTGTTGCGCTGAGCGCGACTGTCAGTACTAATGCCTTGGCCAAAGATACGGTTGCTCTGGTGGTTTCTACGCTGAATAACCCGTTCTTTGTTTCCATGAAAGAGGGTGCACAGAAAGAAGCTGATAAACTGGGCTACGAGCTGATTGTGCTGGATTCCCAGAATAACCCAGCCAAAGAACTGGCTAACGTTCAGGATTTGACGGTACGCGGCACCAAAATATTGCTGATCAACCCGACTGATTCTGATGCGGTAGGTAATGCAATCAAAATGGCAAATCAGGCTAAAATTCCGGTTATTACGCTGGACCGCGTCGCCAGCAGCGGTGACGTGGTGAGCCATGTGGCTTCTGATAACGCCTTTGGCGGTAAAGTAGCCGGTGACTTCATTGCCAAGAAATTGGGTGAAGGCGCCAAGGTCATTCAGTTGGAAGGGATTGCCGGAACCTCCGCGGCGCGTGAGCGTGGGGCGGGTTTCATGAAATCTGCTGAGAAAAATAAATTCGCTATGCTGGCCAGCCAGCCTGCTGATTTCGATCGTACTAAAGGGTTGAACGTGATGCAGAACTTGCTGACTGCACACCCTGACGTTCAGGCTGTATTTGCTCAGAACGATGAAATGGCGTTAGGCGCACTGCGTGCACTGCAAACTGCAGGCAAAACAGATGTGCTGGTTGTGGGTTTTGACGGTACTCAGGATGGCGTGAAGGCTGTTGAGTCAGGCAAGCTGGCAGCAACAGTGGCTCAGCGTCCAGACCAGATCGGTGTGATTGGTATCGAAACGGCTGCGAAAGTGCTGAAAGGTGAAAAAACGCAGGCCATCATTCCGGTTGACTTGAAGCTGGTAGCAAAATAAGTAAAGCATAAAGCAGGACTCGCGCCACCCGTTTGTGGTGGCGCATTATTAACGTAGCGGGATTCGACATAATGAAAACGGGTAAGCTGGTGGTGCTGGGCAGTATTAATGCTGACCATATTCTCAATCTTGAGCAATTTCCCCGCCCAGGCGAAACGGTGATCGGTGAACAATATAGTGTCGCTTTCGGTGGAAAAGGCGCTAATCAGGCCGTTGCCGCAGGCCGAAGTGGTGCGAATATTGCCTTTATTGCCTGCGTTGGAGAAGATGATATCGGCTCCCGTATTTGTCAGCAGCTATCCAAGGACAATATTGATGTTTCTGCCGTTGAGGCTATCTCCGGGGAAACGACCGGCGTTGCGCTGATTTTTGTTAACGCTGAAGCTGAAAACATGATCGCGATTAACGCAGGTGCGAATGCGGCTGTGACGCCTGATTATCTTCATCGTCATCAGCAACACATTATTGATGCTTCCGCGTTGCTGATGCAGCTTGAGTCGCCGTTGGAAACCGTTATCGCCGCAGCTAAACTGGCGCATGAACACCAAACGAAGGTGATTCTTAACCCCGCCCCCGCTCGTGAACTGCCCGATGAACTGTTATCGCTGGTCGATATGATCACGCCGAATGAGACCGAAGCGCAGTTGCTTACGGGGATTACCGTTGAGACAGAAGCGGATGCCGCTCGCGCAGCACAGGTTCTTCACGACAAAGGTATCGAAACGGTTCTGATTACATTGGGTAGCCGTGGCGTATGGTTGAGTGAAAGCGGTCAAGGGCAACGTATTCCGGGTTATCGCGTAAAAGCCGTGGACACGATCGCTGCCGGAGACACCTTTAATGGTGCGTTGGTTACCGCGCTGTTGGAAAACCAACCAATGTCTTCCGCTGTGAAATTCGCTCATGCTGCGGCAGCGATTTCTGTAACTCGCCGAGGCGCTCAACCTTCTGTCCCATGGCGTGAAGAGATCGACGCATTTTTGCAAGCTCAGGAGTGACCTTTGGCCACCATGAAAGATGTCGCCCGTTTGGCGGGCGTTTCTACTTCTACTGTATCTCACGTCATTAATAACAATCGTTTTGTCAGCGATGCCATTCGCGAAAAGATAATGAAGGCCGTTGATGACCTCAACTACGCACCGTCTGCGCTGGCCAGAAGTCTGAAAATCAATCAGACCCGTACCATCGGCATGTTGCTCACAGCCAGTAGTAACCCGTTTTATGCTGAAGTTGTGCGTGGCGTTGAACGCTGCTGTTATGAGCGGGGCTATAGCCTGATTCTGTGCAACACCGAAGGCGATCGCGACAGAATGAGCCATAGCCTTGAAACGCTGCTGCAAAAGCGGGTCGATGGCGTATTACTGATGTGCACTGAAAGCCATCGCCCCTTGCCTGAAATGATGAGCCGCTATCCTTCTATTCCTATGGTCATGATGGATTGGGCACCCTTTGAAGGTGCTATCGATGTTATTAAAGATAACTCTTTGCTCGGTGGAGAGATCGCCACCAATTACCTCATCTCTCGTGGCTATAAAAAGATAGCCTGCATTGCGGGTCAAAAGATAGCCTGCATTGCGGGTCCTAAAGATAAGACGACAGCCTATAACCGGCTGGAAGGTTATCGACAGGCGATGCAGCTTGCTGGGCTATCCGTTCCCACTGACTATGAAATTTTCGGTGATTTTGAATTTGAAACCGGTTATCGCGCTATGCAGCAGTTATTAGCGCTGGAAGATAAACCCGAAGCGGTGTTCACCAGTAACGATGCAATGGCTGTCGGCGTTTATCACGCACTTTATCAGGCAGGACTTTCGATCCCTCAAGACATGGCCGTTATTGGTTACGATGATATTGAACTGGCACGCTATATGTCTCCGCCTCTCACTACGGTCCATCAACCGAAGGATGAGCTCGGCGAATTGGCGGTTGATACGCTGCTATATCGTCTGGAACACCCTAACACTGAACCTAATGTGTTGGTGCTGACGCCGGAATTAATGGTACGTCAGTCCGTCCAGTAAAGTTTCTAGCTAAGATAACGCTGAAAAATCCGGCATAACGCTGTCTTTTACTGCGCTTTGCTGAAGAAATCTCCACTCGATAATTATTTTGCATTTAGCGCTTGTCAGCGGGCGAGAAGTCCCTATAATGCGCATCCACTGACACGGCAACAGCGACACGCGGTTGGGGTGACAGAGACAAGGTTCAACGAAGGCAGTCAGTAATGACTTGACTTCACAGCGGAAAAGCATAATATATGCGGCCCGCGCCACGGAAGACGTGGCACTGCTCTTTAACAATATAATCAGACAATCTGTGTGGGCACTCACAAGACCGTATCTTAAACGATATAAAAAGTCTTGAAGAGTGAACAACAGTGAAATTCATTACGAATAAACAGTTATTAATTCTTTGAGCATCGCTGACGAGTTCAGCAAATCAAACAAATCTTAAATTGAAGAGTTTGATCATGGCTCAGATTGAACGCTGGCGGCAGGCCTAACACATGCAAGTCGAGCGGTAGCACAGAAGAGCTTGCTCTTTGGGTGACGAGCGGCGGACGGGTGAGTAATGTCTGGGAAACTGCCTGATGGAGGGGGATAACTACTGGAAACGGTAGCTAATACCGCATAACGTCTTCGGACCAAAGAGGGGGACCTTCGGGCCTCTTGCCATCAGATGTGCCCAGATGGGATTAGCTAGTAGGCGGGGTAATGGCCCCACCTAGGCGACGATCCCTAGCTGGTCTGAGAGGATGACCAGCCACACTGGAACTGAGACACGGTCCAGACTCCTACGGGAGGCAGCAGTGGGGAATATTGCACAATGGGCGCAAGCCTGATGCAGCCATGCCGCGTGTGTGAAGAAGGCCTTCGGGTTGTAAAGCACTTTCAGCGGGGAGGAAGGCAGTAAGGTTAATAACCTTGCTGATTGACGTTACCCGCAGAAGAAGCACCGGCTAACTCCGTGCCAGCAGCCGCGGTAATACGGAGGGTGCAAGCGTTAATCGGAATGACTGGGCGTAAAGCGCACGCAGGCGGTCTGTTAAGTTGGATGTGAAATCCCCGGGCTTAACCTGGGAACTGCATTCAAAACTGACAGGCTAGAGTCTTGTAGAGGGGGGTAGAATTCCAGGTGTAGCGGTGAAATGCGTAGAGATCTGGAGGAATACCGGTGGCGAAGGCGGCCCCCTGGACAAAGACTGACGCTCAGGTGCGAAAGCGTGGGGAGCAAACAGGATTAGATACCCTGGTAGTCCACGCTGTAAACGATGTCGACTTGGAGGTTGTGCCCTTGAGGCGTGGCTTCCGGAGCTAACGCGTTAAGTCGACCGCCTGGGGAGTACGGCCGCAAGGTTAAAACTCAAATGAATTGACGGGGGCCCGCACAAGCGGTGGAGCATGTGGTTTAATTCGATGCAACGCGAAGAACCTTACCTACTCTTGACATCCAGAGAATTTGGCAGAGATGCCTTAGTGCCTTCGGGAACTCTGAGACAGGTGCTGCATGGCTGTCGTCAGCTCGTGTTGTGAAATGTTGGGTTAAGTCCCGCAACGAGCGCAACCCTTATCCTTTGTTGCCAGCGCGTAATGGCGGGAACTCAAAGGAGACTGCCGGTGATAAACCGGAGGAAGGTGGGGATGACGTCAAGTCATCATGGCCCTTACGAGTAGGGCTACACACGTGCTACAATGGCGTATACAAAGAGAAGCGAACTCGCGAGAGCCAGCGGACCTCATAAAGTACGTCGTAGTCCGGATTGGAGTCTGCAACTCGACTCCATGAAGTCGGAATCGCTAGTAATCGTAGATCAGAATGCTACGGTGAATACGTTCCCGGGCCTTGTACACACCGCCCGTCACACCATGGGAGTGGGTTGCAAAAGAAGTAGGTAGCTTAACCTTCGGGAGGGCGCTTACCACTTTGTGATTCATGACTGGGGTGAAGTCGTAACAAGGTAACCGTAGGGGAACCTGCGGTTGGATCACCTCCTTACCAATAAAGATGTGTGTTAAGTGAAGTGCTCACACAGATTGTCTGATGAAAATACTGAGCAAGCGCACCTGTTGATGTCATGAGTGTAGACTCATGCTGACGCGATAGTGCCGGATTTTTAATTCGGTACGGATTTTTCGTGTCCCCATCGTCTAGAGGCCTAGGACACTGCCCTTTCACGGCTGTAACAGGGGTTCGAATCCCCTTGGGGACGCCAATCCGATAATGAGTGAAAGACATTATCACCGAATATCTTAAAGATGATTCTTTTGAGTCATGTTTACGATATTGCTCTTTAACAATCTGGAACAAGCTGAAAATTGAAACATGACAGCTGAACATGCATGACTGCCTTCGGGCGGGTCGTGATGAATCAGTGTGTCAATGAGTCTCTCAAATAATCGCAGCGCGAGGATGGATCGAAAGAAACATCTTCGGGTTGTGAGGTTAAGCGACTAAGCGTACACGGTGGATGCCTAGGCAGTCAGAGGCGATGAAGGGCGTGCTAATCTGCGATAAGCGTCGGTAAGCTGATATGAAGCGTTATACCCGACGATACCCGAATGGGGAAACCCAATGTGTTTCGACACATTATCATTACGTGAATACATAGCGTAATGAGGCGAACCGGGGGAACTGAAACATCTCAGTACCCCGAGGAAAAGAAATCAACCGAGATTCCCCTAGTAGCGGCGAGCGAACGGGGAGGAGCCCAGAACCTGAATCAGTTTGTGTGTTAGTGGAAGCGTCTGGAAAGTCGCACAGTAAAGGGTGATAGTCCCGTACACAAAAATGCACAGATTGTGAGTTCGATGAGTAGGGCGGGACACGTGACATCCTGTCTGAATATGGGGGGACCATCCTCCAAGGCTAAATACTCCTGACTGACCGATAGTGAACCAGTACCGTGAGGGAAAGGCGAAAAGAACCCCGGCGAGGGGAGTGAAATAGAACCTGAAACCGTGTACGTACAAGCAGTGGGAGCCTTGATTAATCAGGGTGACTGCGTACCTTTTGTATAATGGGTCAGCGACTTATATTCTGTAGCAAGGTTAACCGAATAGGGGAGCCGCAGGGAAACCGAGTCTTAACTGGGCGTTAAGTTGCAGGGTATAGACCCGAAACCCGGTGATCTAGCCATGGGCAGGTTGAAGGTTGGGTAACACTAACTGGAGGACCGAACCGACTAATGTTGAAAAATTAGCGGATGACTTGTGGCTGGGGGTGAAAGGCCAATCAAACCGGGAGATAGCTGGTTCTCCCCGAAAGCTATTTAGGTAGCGCCTCGTGAACTCATCTTCGGGGGTAGAGCACTGTTTCGGCTAGGGGGTCATCCCGACTTACCAACCCGATGCAAACTACGAATACCGAAGAATGTTATCACGGGAGACACACGGCGGGTGCTAACGTTCGTCGTGAAGAGGGAAACAACCCAGACCGCCAGCTAAGGTCCCAAAGTCATGGTTAAGTGGGAAACGATGTGGGAAGGCACAGACAGCCAGGATGTTGGCTTAGAAGCAGCCATCATTTAAAGAAAGCGTAATAGCTCACTGGTCGAGTCGGCCTGCGCGGAAGATGTAACGGGGCTAAACCATGCACCGAAGCTGCGGCAGCGACACTTAGGTGTTGTTGGGTAGGGGAGCGTTCTGTAAGCCGTCGAAGGTGACCTGTGAGGGTTGCTGGAGGTATCAGAAGTGCGAATGCTGACATAAGTAACGATAATGCGGGTGAAAAACCCGCACGCCGGAAGACCAAGGGTTCCTGTCCAACGTTAATCGGGGCAGGGTGAGTCGACCCCTAAGGCGAGGCTGAAAAGCGTAGTCGATGGGAAACAGGTTAATATTCCTGTACTCGGTGTTACTGCGAAGGGGGGACGGAGAAAGCTAGGTTATCCGGGCGACGGTTGTCCCGGTTTAAGCGTGAAGGTGGATGACTTAGGTAAATCCGGGTCATTATTAACACTGAGGCGTGATGACGAGTCACTACGGTGATGAAGTAACCAATGCTACGCTTCCAGGAAAAGCCTCTAAGCTCCAGGTAACATCAAATCGTACCCCAAACCGACACAGGTGGTCAGGTAGAGAATACTCAGGCGCTTGAGAGAACTCGGGTGAAGGAACTAGGCAAAATGGTGCCGTAACTTCGGGAGAAGGCACGCTCCTGTCGGTGAAGTCCCTTGCGGACGGAGCTGACGGGAGTCGCAGATACCAGCTGGCTGCAACTGTTTAATAAAAACACAGCACTGTGCAAACACGAAAGTGGACGTATACGGTGTGACGCCTGCCCGGTGCCGGAAGGTTAATTGATGGGGTCAGCCGCAAGGCGAAGCTCTTGATCGAAGCCCCGGTAAACGGCGGCCGTAACTATAACGGTCCTAAGGTAGCGAAATTCCTTGTCGGGTAAGTTCCGACCTGCACGAATGGCGTAATGATGGCCAGGCTGTCTCCACCCGAGACTCAGTGAAATTGAACTCGCTGTGAAGATGCAGTGTACCCGCGGCAAGACGGAAAGACCCCGTGAACCTTTACTATAGCTTGACACTGAACCTTGAGCCTTGATGTGTAGGATAGGTGGGAGGCTTTGAAGCGAGGACGCCAGTTCTTGTGGAGCCAACCTTGAAATACCACCCTTTAATGTTTGATGTTCTAACGTAGGCCCGTGATCCGGGTTGCGGACAGTGTCTGGTGGGTAGTTTGACTGGGGCGGTCTCCTCCCAAAGAGTAACGGAGGAGCACGAAGGTTAGCTAATCCTGGTCGGACATCAGGAGGTTAGTGCAAAGGCATAAGCTAGCTTGACTGCGAGAGTGACAGCTCGAGCAGGTGCGAAAGCAGGTCTTAGTGATCCGGTGGTTCTGAATGGAAGGGCCATCGCTCAACGGATAAAAGGTACTCCGGGGATAACAGGCTGATACCGCCCAAGAGTTCATATCGACGGCGGTGTTTGGCACCTCGATGTCGGCTCATCACATCCTGGGGCTGAAGTAGGTCCCAAGGGTATGGCTGTTCGCCATTTAAAGTGGTACGCGAGCTGGGTTTAGAACGTCGTGAGACAGTTCGGTCCCTATCTGCCGTGGGCGTTGGAAGATTGAGAGGGGTTGCTCCTAGTACGAGAGGACCGGAGTGAACGCACCACTGGTGTTCGGGTTGTGATGCCAATTGCATTGCCCGGTAGCTAAGTGCGGAAGAGATAACCGCTGAAAGCATCTAAGCGGGAAACTTGCCTCGAGATGAGTCTTCCCTGGGCACTAGATGCCCCTGAAGGGCCGTTGAAGACTACGACGTAGATAGGCTGGGTGTGTAAGCGTAGCGATACGTTGAGCTAACCAGTACTAATGACCCGAGAGGCTTAACCTTACAACACCGAAGGTGTTTTGTGGGTGACTCATATAAAACGATATTCAGCTTGTTCAAAGATTGGTTCTGATGGTTACGGATACGACAAAAAGTGAAGTGTAACGGTTGGAATGAAACAGAATTTGCCTGGCGGCGATAGCGCGGTGGTCCCACCTGACCCCATGCCGAACTCAGAAGTGAAACGCCGTAGCGCCGATGGTAGTGTGGGGTCTCCCCATGTGAGAGTAGGGAACTGCCAGGCATCAAACATGTGGAAAGCCCCTGTCGAAAGACGGGGGCTTTTTGCTGTGGGGCATTTGGGGGGCAGAAACTGTTTTCTACCAAACATTACTCCAATTAATTGGTATGAATTGCAGCCAGATCCGCACTATAGACGGCTACTTTGAAGCCATTGATGAATAAAGTTAGCCACCTGCCTTGGTTGATTGATATCAAGCACTGGAAGTATGGTGTCTATCTCTGAATCCGCTGCAATTGCGATGACACATTCATCGATCAAATCATTTAACTCTCTGCCCAACGATTGACGAAATAAGGCTATTTTAGCGATCTTTTCGTGTTTAAAACCCTCAACCAGCACCAGATCGAGAGTTGATGCATCCATTTTCTCAGCCAGATCGTAAAGATCGGGTTCTTCTTGCTCTGGAGTCTCAGTCATCAACGCCCACCTTTGGCTGCTGGCAACAATGGTTTGTGCCGCACCTGCCTTACGTAACTCATAGCTATCTTTACCTGGTGTATCAATATCCATCTGATGATGCGTATGTTTGATTAATCCGATTCGGATACCCTGATTAGCCAGAAGAGGGATGACGTGCTTAAGTAACGTTGTTTTACCTGTACCGCTGTAGGCGACAATAGCGAGCAAGGGTAAATGATTAGAATTCACGGTGATGATCCTCCCAGTTGGATAGATCCTCAGGCGAATTCAAATTGTGAAAGGCTTCAGGCTGATCGTTGAATGAAACAGGTTTTGCTCCGACTTGTTCCATAAATAGCATTAACTTACGGTTTCCGAGATGCAGATAAGCTTCCAGCCGTTCAATAAGGTTTTTATTGATTAAGAGTAATGTGGGATGTGGACGTTCTCCGTCTGTGGCATAAACAGCATTTGCTTCCCCCCGTGCTTGCCACAAGCGGCGCACCAAGTCGAGGGGAAAGACTGGGACATCGCAAGGGACGAATACAATCCATTCGGATGTAGATGCATGCAATCCGCTTAGAATACCTGCCAACGGGCCTGGAAAGTTTGCATCAGAGTCACCAATAATCCGGCATCCACTTTGCTCATATATATCCTGATTACGGTTAGCGCTGATTATGATCTCGTCGACCTGTGTTTTAAGCCGAGATAAGACATGCAGATATAGCGGCACCCCGTTCAGTACTATCAGACCTTTATCATGTCCGCCCATGCGTGTTGCACGTCCGCCCGCGAGAATAACGCCTGTAATCATTTTACTTCCCAATTATCTATTCCTACTTTTCTCTGTACCGAAAGCTTGTGAGGGAGAAACCATACGTTATTCTCTAAAAACTTTTACAGAAGACCAAGTTCTTTCCTCATGTGCGCAAGGCTGTTATTTTTATCGCTATAGGCTCAACATTGCTCAAGCTGTTTTCTACTTCTTGAAATTTATTGAGTACAAATCGTTTTTAAGGAGAAAAAAATGAAATGTCATCGCGTTAATGAACTGATTGAACTCTTGCATCCAGCCTGGCAAAAAGAGCCCGATTTAAACCTAGTGCAATTTTTACAAAACCTTGCACAGGAGGCGGGGTTCGAGGGGCAGTTAAATGAACTGACAGATGATATCCTTATTTACCATCTGAAAATGCGTGATTCAGATAAAGAACAAGTCATTCCCGGTCTGAAGAAAGACTATGAGGAAGATTTCAAAACAGCTTTGCTTCGTGCCCGTGGGGTTATTAAAAATTAGTGGAAAGGAATAACACGCTCATGATGCTAACTATTGCACGCGTATATCTTATGTCGCCTCTGACCATTTGTGGCCGCGATGAATAGTTCGGTATTTAATTTCCAGACGCTATTCCCAGATCTGATCGTGGATGCTTTGCTGGATGTTGGGTTGCGCGTTGATTCCGGCCTGACGGCATTAAACAGCTATGAAAACCGGGTATATCAGTTTGCGGATGAAGATCGTAAACGATTCGTAGTGAAATTTTATCGCCCGGAACGGTGGAGCGAGTCACAGATTCAGGAAGAGCATATTTTCGCCCTGCAGTTGGCAGAAGATGAAGTCCCTATTGTCGCCCCCGTCTCGCTTAATGGGCAGACATTGAACGTCTATGAAGGATTTCATTTTGCTGTATTCCCCAGTATAGGGGGGCGGCAGTATGAAATGGATAATGAAGAGCAGCTAGAGTGGGTAGGCCGTTTTCTCGGACGGATTCACCAGACGGGGCAGAAATCGTTATTCACCGAGCGCCCGACGATAGGGGTAAATGAATATCTGCATGAACCTTATCGGCTGTTGGAGACATGTCCGCTAATACCGAAAATACATCGACATAGTTTTTTACAGGCAACCCGTCAACTGATTGATACAGTTGAAACTTATTGGCACAGCGACTGGCGGCCACTGCGTCTACATGGGGATTGTCACCCAGGAAATATTTTGTGGCGTGATGGCCCTCTGTTTGTTGATTTGGATGATGCTCGCAATGGTCCGGCAATACAGGATTTATGGATGCTGCTGCACGGCGACCGTCGTGAACAACGTATTCAATTAGATATCTTATTAGAAGCCTATAGCGAATTTGCGGATTTTCAGGAGAAAGAGCTCGCGCTGATTGAGCCTCTTCGTGCGATGCGGCAGGTTTATTATCTGGCTTGGGTTGCTCGTCGCTGGGAGGATCCTGCTTTTCCGAAAAATTTCCCTTGGATGACGGATGCTGATTTTTGGTTGAAGCAAACGGCAATTTTTATTGGGCAAACTCAGCTGTTACAGGAACCTCCTCTACAGCTAATGCCAATGTACTGAAATTAAATGGAGAGAGTGAAATTTATGAAAAGATTATGGCTTGCGCTGATTGGCGTTGTTCTGGCATTTAGTGCTTCTGCTGCAGAGTTCTCTGACGGTAAGCAATATGTAGAATTAGATAAACCTGCGACTCAAGAGCCTCAGGTTCTTGAGTTTTTCTCTTTCTATTGCCCGCATTGCTATCAGTTTGAGCAGGTTTATCACGTTCCTGATGCAGTAAAGAAAGCGTTACCAGAGGGGACGAAGATGACACGTTATCACGTGGACTTCTTGGGCCCATTGGGTAAAAACCTGACGCAGGCTTGGGCTGTCGCCATGGCGCTGGGCGTAGAAGATAAAATTACTCCGCTGATGTTTGATGCCGTTCAGAAAACACAGACCGTACAAAAACCAGAAGATATTCGGGCAGTCTTTGTTAAAGCGGGTGTGAGCGCGGAAGAGTTTGATGGTGCACTGAATAGCTTTGTCGTGAAATCGCTGGTTGCCCAGCAGGAAAAAGCGGCCGCAGATTTACAATTACGCGGTGTTCCTGCCATGTTCGTTAACGGTAAATATATGATCAAGAATGATGGTCTTGATACCAGTTCAATGGATGGATATGTAAAACAGTACGCTGACGTGGTGAAATTCCTCATTACCAAAAAGTAATCACTTAATAGGCCATGCGGGTTAACCGCATGGCTTTATACCTTCTCGCGGTTCACCCTCTTATCTTATATCTCTCACCACACCACAATATCTATTTATCTTTTTGTTTATATCCACAAATTGGATGACGGTTTACTGAGTCTCTAAAATAAATGGTTTATATTATAACTTCATGAAATTAATGAATATAAAAAACCATATTGAAATAACAGTAAAAATTAGTAATTAAACGGGTAAAACTATGCACAAAGTTATCCACAAGAAGATCTTGCGAGGATCCATGCAAAACCAGCCAATATCTTACGTTAAGGATCGTCTCTTTCCCTGACCTATGGCATGCTTAGCGCTATGACAGACCACAATGATTACGGCAGACTATGGCTCAGATTGCAGAAAATCCTTTAATACTGGTAGACGGTTCATCCTATTTGTATCGTGCTTATCACGCTTTCCCACCGTTAACAAACAGTGCGGGAGAAGCAACCGGTGCAATGTATGGCGTGCTGAATATGCTACGCAGTTTGTTGCTGCAATATCATCCCAGCCACGTTGCCGTTGTTTTTGATGCGAAAGGGAAAACGTTTCGCGACGAACTGTTCGAAAACTATAAGGCTCACCGCCCACCGATGCCGGAGGATCTACGTGAGCAGATAGAGCCTCTGCATAGTATGGTGAAAGCGATGGGGCTGCCGCTTCTGGCTGTTTCCGGCGTAGAAGCAGACGATGTGATTGGTACGCTCGCCGTGCAGGCGGAAAAAGCGGGCAAGTCGGTGCTGATTAGTACTGGCGATAAAGATATGGCACAGCTGGTGACACCGAGCGTGACGCTCATTAATACCATGAACAACACGATTCTTGGCCCTCAGGAGGTATGTGATAAATACGGTATACCTCCCGAGCTAATTATCGATTTCCTCGCGCTGATGGGGGATGCATCGGATAATATTCCCGGTGTACCAGGCGTAGGGGAGAAAACCGCGCAGGCACTATTACAAGGGCTTGGCGGGCTGGATTCGCTCTATGCCAACCTTGATAAAATTGCTGAGCTTTCTTTCCGTGGCGCGAAAACCATGGCACCGAAGCTGGAACAGCATAAAGAAGTGGCCTACCTCTCTTATCAGCTTGCCACCATTAAAACGGATGTCGAGCTTGAACTCAGCTGTGAGCAGCTCACCGTTAACGAGCTGGACGTGGATGAACTGCATCGCCTCTTTTCCCGCTATGAATTTAAACGCTGGTTATCAGATATTGAATCAGGCACTTGGATGCAGGGTAAAAAGAGCAGCCAGCCTGTTCAGACTGTGAGTAATGCGGTGGTTGAGCAGGCGGTTGAAGAAGATAACGCGCCTACACTGTCTGCCGACGGTTATGTCACGATTCTTGATGAAAAAACGCTGTTGGATTGGATTGAGCGTTTAAAACAGGCTGAGGTTTTTGCTTTTGATACGGAAACCGATGGGCTGGATACGCTCACCGCCAATCTGATTGGTCTGTCATTCGCGATTAAGCCAGGTGAAGCGGCCTATTTGCCGTTGGCACATGACTATCTGGATGCGCCTGAGCAGTTGGATCGTGCCCAAGTATTGGCATTATTCAAACCGCTGCTGGAAGATGAGAAACTGCTTAAAATTGGTCAGAATCTCAAGTTTGATAAAGGCGTGATGCAGCGGTATGACATCGATTTACGCGGTATTGCGTTTGATACCATGCTGGAATCTTACGTGCTCGACAGCGTTGCGGGTCGTCACGATATGGACAGTCTGGCCGAGCGCTATCTGAAACACAAAACCACTACCTTTGAAGAGATTGCGGGTAAGGGAAAAAACCAGCTGACGTTTAATCAGATCGCACTGGAACAGGCTGGGCCGTATGCGGCTGAGGATGCAGACGTTACGCTGCATTTGCACCAGACGCTGTGGGGAAAACTCCAGCCGCATGCCGATCTGTGTCAGGTCTTCCAGGCTATCGATATGCCGCTGGTTCCGGTTTTATCCCGAATCGAGCGTACCGGTGTGCTGATCGATCCTGCCATTCTGGCAGAACACTCAAAAGAGCTAACGACGCGTCTGGCGGGGCTGGAAACACAAGCCTATGAGTTGGCTGGCGAAGAGTTCAATCTCGCATCGACCAAACAGCTACAGGGCATTCTTTATGAAAAGCAAAAGCTGCCGATTCTGAAGAAAACGCCAAAAGGTGCACCGTCAACCAATGAGGAAGTGTTGGCTGAACTGGCACTGGATTACCCTCTGCCGAAGTTGATCCTCGAATATCGTGGCTTGGCCAAGCTGAAATCCACGTATACCGATAAGTTGCCGCTGATGATCAATCCGGCGACGAAGCGCGTGCATACGTCTTATCATCAGGCTGTTACTGCTACCGGTCGTTTGTCTTCCAGCGATCCGAATCTGCAAAATATTCCGGTGCGTAACGATGAAGGACGTCGTATTCGTCAAGCATTCATTGCGTCTAAGGGCTACAGCATTGTTGCAGCTGACTACTCGCAAATTGAGCTGCGTATCATGGCGCACTTATCGGGTGATAAAGGGCTGTTGAATGCGTTCGCAAATGGGCTAGATATCCACCGGGCAACGGCGTCAGAAGTGTTTGGTATTGCGCTGGATAAGGTGACATCAGAACAGCGTCGTAGTGCGAAAGCGATCAACTTCGGTCTGATCTACGGCATGAGTGCGTTTGGCTTGTCGCGTCAGTTGAATATTCCCCGTAGCGAATCGCAGAAATACATGAACCTGTATTTTGAGCGTTATCCAGGCGTGCAAGATTACATGGAGCGGACGCGCCAACAGGCGGCGGAGCATGGCTATGTGTCTACATTGGATGGCCGCCGTCTCTACCTGCCCGATATCCATTCTCGTAATGCGATGGCGCGTAAAGGTGCGGAGCGTGCGGCGATTAATGCCCCGATGCAGGGGACAGCAGCTGACATCATCAAGAAAGCGATGATCGCGATTGACGATTGGCTACAGAAAGACACGCCGTTGGTGAAGATGATCATGCAGGTTCACGATGAACTGGTTTTCGAAATCCACGATTCAGTTATTGAAGAATCTATTAGTAAAATCAAGATATTAATGGAAGGATGTATGAAATTGAATGTCCCGTTGCAGGTAGATATCGGTACAGGCATGAACTGGGATCAAGCACATTAATGGCCGATTCTTGCGCTATTTCTGTAATTAAATAACAGTATTGTGTGACCTGGTTTAACTTTGTGTAATCGATAACCATTTTGTATGAAAGTAAACAACAAAAAAGCCTTTGTTCCCGTGAAAAAATAGGGTAGAGTTAAAGACGTAGGGTACAGAGGTAAGATGTTCTATCTTTCAGACCTTTTACTTCACGTAATCGGATTTGGCTGAATATTTAGCCGCCCCGCTCAGTTTTGAGCGGGGCGTTTTTTATGGGTTTTATCCAAGTTTTTTAACCTGAAAACGCCAGTAACTGCCTAACAGATAGTAACGTGTCAGCACGATTTTTGGTGTGAAAAGAACGTCTCTGGTGGGTAATCATCGCGGGAAAGTGGGGGGCGTGATGTGAGTAATGACACCCGTGCATCACGCGAAAGGATTATTCAGCGTCTTGTTCTTCTTCAATGTGTTGCAATGTGCTGAACCAGTTATCCAATTTCTGCTGTAGTTTATCGACGCCGATTTTTTTCAGTGACGAAAATGCCTCGACCTGAATATCACCCATAAATGGCAAAACAGCCTCGCGAACCATATTCAACTGTGCCTTACGTGCGCCTGAAGCTAGTTTATCGGCTTTGGTCAGCAGCACTAAGACTGGAAGCTTGACATCGACTGCCCACAGAATCATTTGCTGATCGAGGTCCTTCAGCGGATGGCGAATATCCATCAGTACAACCAGACCCTTCAGGCTGTTACGCTTTTGCAGGTATTCACCGAGCGCACGTTGCCACTTGATCTTCATTTGCTCCGGCACTTCGGCATAGCCATAGCCGGGAAGGTCAACTAAACGCACGCCTTCGGCCACTTGGAACAGATTGATCAACTGGGTACGGCCCGGTGTCTTACTGGTTCGTGCCAGACTCTTCTGGTTGGTCAGCGTGTTCAGCGCGCTGGATTTTCCGGCGTTAGAACGCCCAGCAAAGGCCACTTCAATACCGTTATCGGTTTCCAGGTGGCGAATATCCGGAGCGCTGATGATAAAACGCGTCATGTGGTAGTTATATTGCTGGGTCACGATCGTTATCTCTATCTGGATCTCTGTCTGGTTGGGGATTATACCTGTAACTGACAATAAAGGCGGCTTTATCTGCCCCAAAGTGCAGCAGACTGATGTGAAAAGAAAAGCTCAGTCGTCTGATATGGGCGCTTTTTTATTACCCAGCTTTCTGCTAGATTCCGCCGCACTTCCCTTATATCTGTGTACCTGAGAACAACATTATGAACCGACCTGTCAAAGGGGTTGCCGATAAGGCAGAAAAATCCAAAGTAAAAAGAAAAACCCGCGAAGAACTGGAGCGTGAAGCGCGTGAGCGGAAAAGAGATAAAAAACATCGTGGTCATTCAGCGGGTAGCCGAACTCAGGAAAAAGCGTCTACCGATCAGAATTCTGGCCAACGTAAAGTAGCCGATCCACGTATCGGCAGTAAAAAGCCTGTACAGCTTGGCGTGTTGGATAGCGCCATCGTTAAACCGAAGCCTAAGTCGAAGCCTTCTGAGCCTGTGGAGAAAGTTGTTGCTGCCAAGCCGACGATGTCACCGGAAGAAGAGCTGGCAATGTTAGAAAATGATACGCGTCTGGATGCATTGCTGGATCGTCTGGATAGTGGCGAAACGCTGAGTGCCAAAGATCAGTCATGGGTTGATGAAACGCTGGACCGTATCGACATCTTGATGGAAGAACTTGGAATCGAGCTGGGTGATGATGACGAAGAAGAGCAACAGGAAGACATGTTGCAGCTTTTAAAACGTAATAACCCGAAAGACGCGCTCTAATCAATGAAATGGCTGTTTCTGCTCCTGATATTGCTGGTTACGTTTTATCTGCTCTGTCTGTTCAGTAAACTATGGCTATTGTCGAAGCGTAAGCACAGATTGCATCGCGCCCTGTTTAACGGGCGCGTGAATCAAGTTCGACGCCCAAGACAAAAACGCCGGGAGCGTTTTTGAACGTCACAACGTGACGGCCTTTTAGGGCGAGTCTCAGGGATGAGACGAGTAGCAAAACGCCGGGAGCGTTTTTGAACGCCATTTTTTGGTGATCTGAAGGAGGGGAAGGATAACCCACCGAGTAAAAACTGTAAGGAGTGAGCGAATATGTCGATACCGTCCGTTGACTGGGATCTGGCCCTGATTCAAAAATATAACTATTCTGGGCCGCGTTATACGTCTTATCCCACAGCGTTAGAATTCAGTGAAGCTTATGATGAGCCCGCGTTTCAGCATGCCATCGCCCGTTACCCACAGCGACCGCTGTCGCTGTATATCCACATCCCTTTTTGCCATCGGCTGTGCTATTTCTGCGGCTGTAATAAGCTGGTTACGCGGCAGCAGCATAAAGCGGATGAATACCTTGATGTGCTTGAGCTGGAAATTCGCCAGCGTGCGCCGCTATTTGCAGGACGAACGGTAACCCAATTGCATTGGGGCGGCGGTACGCCAACCTACCTGAATAAATTACAAATTAGCCGGCTAATGTCGCTGTTGCGCGAGCTGTTCTCTTTTTCTGAGCAGGCTGAGCTGTCGCTTGAAGTCGATCCGCGGGAAATTGAACTGGACGTCCTTGATCATCTGCGTGCTGAAGGGTTTAACCGCCTTAGCATGGGGGTGCAGGATTTTAATAAAGACGTTCAGAAGCTGGTCAATCGTGAGCAGGATGAAGACTTTATTTTTGCCCTCATTGAGCGGGCGAAGGCGCTTGGCTTCACCTCAACCAATATTGATTTGATTTACGGTCTGCCGAAACAAACGCCGGAAAGCTTCGCTTTTACGCTACAGCGCGTTGCTGAATTAAGTCCGCATCGGCTTAGCGTTTTTAACTATGCGCATTTGCCCAGCCTGTTTGCGGCACAGCGCAAGATTAAAGACGCGGATTTGCCGAGTGCGGAGCAAAAGTTGGATATTCTGCAACAGACGATTGGATCGCTGACGCAATCGGGCTACCAGTTTATCGGTATGGATCACTTCGCTCGCCCGGACGATGAGCTGGCGGTGGCCCAGCGGGAAGGGACGCTGCATCGCAATTTCCAGGGCTATACGACGCAGGGCGATAGCGATCTTGTCGGTATGGGCGTTTCAGCGATTAGTATGATCGGTGATAACTATGCCCAGAACCAGAAAGAGCTGAAACAGTATTATGCGCAGGTCAAAGACAAAGGAAATGGCCTGTGGCGTGGGTTACAGCTGACGCGTGATGATTGTCTCCGCCGCGATGTGATTAAGACGCTGATTTGTAATTTCCAACTCAGCTATGCGCCGATTGAAGCGGAATATGCCATCGACTTTAAAACCTACTTTGAGCAGGATTTAGCGTTATTGGCACCGCTGGTGGCTGATGGGCTAGTCGATAGTCAGGAAGACGGGCTGGCTGTAACGCCGAAAGGACGTTTGCTGATCCGCAATATCTGTATGTGTTTTGATGTTTATTTACGTAGCAAGCTTAGAACGCAGCAATTTTCCCGCGTGATTTAACCAAAAAAACAGCCAGTCGATGTTAGTACCGACTGGCTGTTCTCAAACGTTTATACCCGTCATACTTCAAGTTGCAGGTGTGTTGGCTGCGTTCACTCACCCGAATCACTTACCTGAGTAAGCTCATCGGGATTCCTTCTCTTGCTGCCTTCCTGAAACTCGAATTATTTAGGGTATATAGGATCAACTAAAGAAGTTAATCAGTGCAGCACACAAAACGGCGGCAATAGCAGCCTGCGGCGAATGGCTTGCCGCAGAGCCAATTTCAGCGCCATGTGTTGCAACGGAAATCAATGAGTCCAGCATGGTGTTCCTCCCGAATCAGCGACACGATCATACTGCTGACTCGAGGCAAGTAAAGGACAAATTAATGACAATTTCGTGCGCCAGATTGTATTTTTTATCACCAGTTTGTTTGTTAACAATTGGATAATAAAAAAGCAATCTCACTACTCCATTCCCAGCTCTTTTAGTTTACGCGTCAGAGTATTTCTACCCCATCCCAGTAACCTTGCGGCTTCCTGTTTATGTCCCTGCGTATGTCGTAATGCTGTCGTAAGCAGCGTTCTTTCCATTTCTGGTTGTGCTTCCGCCAGCAGGTTTTGATGACCGGAACGCAGCGCACGATCGGCCCATTGTGCTAATAGCGTTGCCCAACTGTCTGGCAAAATATGCACGGTAGAATCGGGCGCAGTGGTCTCGAACAGCTCAGGTGGCAGATCCTGAATCAGCACCTCCTGGCCCGCGGCCATGACCGTCAACCAGCGGCAGGTGTTCTCCAATTGGCGAACGTTGCCAGGCCACGGTAAACGGGTTAGTGCCGTTTCCGCTTCTGGATGCAAATTCTTCGGTTCGACACCCAACTCTTTGGCCGTGGCCTGCAAGAAATAACGCGCCAGACGGGGGATATCTTCCCGACGCTCACGCAGCGGCGGCAGATGAACGCGGATCACGTTCAGGCGGTGAAACAGGTCATCACGGAATTTACCTTCCTGCACGCGCTGTTCAAGGTTTTGGTGTGTTGCCGCGATAATGCGGACATCCACCTTCACCGCGGCATAGCCGCCAACGCGATAAAACTGCCCGTCGGCCAATACGCGCAACAGACGTGTTTGCACGTCTAGCGGCATGTCGCCGATTTCATCCAGAAACAGCGTACCACCATCGGCCTGTTCAAAGCGGCCCTGACGAATTTGGTTTGCGCCCGTAAATGCGCCTTTCTCATGACCAAACAATTCTGATTCGATCAGGTCTTTAGGAATTGCTGCCATATTCAGGGCGATAAAAGGGGCTTTGGTGCGCGGACTGTGACGATGCAGGGCATGCGCCACCAGTTCTTTACCCGTTCCCGATTCGCCGTTAATCAGTACACTGATCGATGAGCGAGACAGGCGGCCAATGATGCGAAAGACATCCTGCATCGCAGGTGCTTCGCCGATAATGTCCGTTGTCGGGCCATTGATCGGCTGGTTGCGTACCGGCTGTTGCTGTTCCAGATAATGGCTGATCGCGCGCTCAGCCAGCGCGACAGCTTCATCAATATCAAACGGTTTCGGCAAATAGTCGAACGCGCCCTGTTGATAAGCACTGACGGCGGCATCCAGATCGGAATGTGCCGTCATAATGATGACCGGGAGCATCGGGTGGCGCTGTTTGATTTGCTGTAAGAGCGCCAATCCATCCATCCCTGGCATGCGGATGTCGGACAGCAGAACGTCAGGCGTTTGTGTCGCCAGCGCATGCAGTACCTGATTTCCGTTCTCAAACGTTGCGCAGGTTAAACCCGCACCAGCAAGCGCGCGCTCAAGCACCCAACGGATGGAGCTATCGTCATCGACAATCCAGACTATCCCTCGTTGCATTGTGAACCTCACTGGCGAATAGGCAGGTAAACCGAGAATTCGGTGTGTCCTGGCCAACTGTTAAATTCAATTTTACCGGAGTGCTGGTCGATAAGACTGCGGGCGATGGAAAGCCCTAAACCGGTTCCCCCTTCGCGTCCGCTCACCATCGGGTAAAACAGTGTGTCCTGTAGTTGAGCAGGTACGCCGGGGCCATCATCTTCCACGTCAATACGTGCGGCGAGACGGTAGCGCACGCCGTGTAAAGTGAGCTGAAAAGCCGTGCGGGTACGTATCGTAATCGTCCCGCCTTCCTCGCCCAGCGCCTGTAGCGCATTGCGGGTAATATTCAGCAAAACCTGTTCAATCT
Source organism: Pectobacterium atrosepticum (assembly GCF_000740965.1). Taxonomy (NCBI): domain Bacteria; kingdom Pseudomonadati; phylum Pseudomonadota; class Gammaproteobacteria; order Enterobacterales; family Pectobacteriaceae; genus Pectobacterium; species Pectobacterium atrosepticum. The sequence continues at coordinate 34,231 of NZ_CP009125.1, forward strand.
GGTCGGGGTCGTGCGTCAACTCTGGCAGGCTGGGGTCATAATCTTTTACCAGCGTCACGTTATTTGGCTTTTCCAGCGAGACAAGTTGGCAAACGCGTTCGGCGACCTGATGGATGCTTTGGGTGACGTGCAGGCCAGGCTGCTGTGGCCCGAGCAGGCGATCAACCAGATTACGCAGGCGATCCGCCTGTTCGATGATGACCTTGGTATATTCCGTCAATGCTGGGTCGGGCAATGCCTTGGCAAGTAACTGTGCAGCACCGCGCAACCCGCCAAGCGGATTTTTTATCTCATGCGCCAGGCCTCGGACCAAATCACGGGCGGCCTGCTGCTGCGCATGTTGAAGCTGCTCCTGACTGAGACGGCGCTGATTATCCATCGGCGCCATCTCCAGTAAAATAAAATCGTTCTGTACCCGCTGAGCGGTGAGCGACATGATGTGCGCTTTGCCATCCACGACGAGCGTGACTTCGTTATCCGTAAAACCTTGCCCTGAATCCAGACTTTCACGCAGTAAATCGATATTCAGAGAAAAATATCCCAGCAAGTCTGGCAGCGGTGTGCCGGATAATTTACGCGAGCTTTGTGCCAGTAATTGCTGTGCTGCCGGGTTGGAATAGTGAATCGCTAGATCGTTATCCAGCAATAAGATGCTGTTTATCAGAGAATTTAGGATCTGCCCAGCATCGGGCAGCGTGCCTGTTGCCATAATGCAGACTCCCGCACCAGCATGGTGCATTGTAGTGTGGATGATGAATGTTACGTCGCAGCGGCCAATGCCGGTGGTGAAAAAAGCCCATCCAAAGATGGGCTGAGGCGTTTCCACGGCAACAAGAACAAACTTCTTAGTATTCTGTTGTTTATCGGCGATGGCCGGGTATCAGCACACCCAACCACACCGAGGTATACCCGTCATACTTCAAGCTGCTTGTGCGTTGGCTTCTCTTACTCACCCCAGTCACTTACTTGTGTAAGCTTCTGGGGATTCGTGCGGTTGCCGCCTTCACGCAACTCGAATTATTTAGGGTATAAATAAGATGCTTTCGTTATTACACGCTGTAGTACAGTTCGAACTCAACTGGGTGTGGCGTCATACGAACGCGGTCAATCTCAGGTTTACGCAGTTCGATATACGCTTCGATAGCGTCGTCGGTGAACACGCCACCACGGGTCAGGAACTCGCGGTCTTCGTTCAGTGCAGCCAGGGCCTCGTCCAGAGAACCTGCAACTTTTGGAATCTCTGCTTCTTCTTCCGGCGGCAGGTCGTACAGGTTTTTGTCCATCGCATCGCCAGGGTGGATTTTGTTGATGATGCCGTCGAGGCCAGCCATCAGCAGTGCAGCGAAGCACAGGTACGGGTTAGCTGCTGGGTCTGGGAAGCGCGCTTCGATACGACGTGCTTTCGGGCTAGCAACCACTGGGATACGGATTGAAGCAGAACGGTTACGGGCAGAGTAAGCCAGCATAACAGGTGCTTCGTAGCCTGGGACCAGACGCTTGTAGGAGTTGGTGGTTGGGTTCGCCAGGGCGTTGATGGCTTTAGCGTGCTTGATAACACCGCCGATGTAGAACAGAGCCATTTCAGACAGGCCGCCGTATTTGTCGCCAGCGAACAGGTTAGTGCCGTCTTTAGACAGAGACATGTGGCAGTGCATACCAGAACCGTTATCACCGAACATGGGTTTTGGCATGAAGGTCGCTGTTTTACCGTAGGCGTGAGCCACGTTATGCACGACATATTTGTAGATCTGAATTTCGTCAGCTTTTTTGGTCATGGTGTTGAAGCGGGTAGCCACTTCGTTCTGACCAGCGGTAGCCACTTCGTGGTGGTGAGCTTCAACAACCAGACCCATTTGCTCCATGGTCAGACACATAGCAGAACGGATGTCCTGTGATGAATCGACAGGTGGAACTGGGAAATAGCCGCCTTTCAGGCCTGGACGGTGACCTTTGTTACCACCTTCGTATGCTTTACCGGAGTTCCAGTAGGCTTCGACATCGTCGATAGCAACATGGGAACCGGAAGTGCTGCTGCCGAAACGGATGTCATCAAACAGGAAGAATTCTGGCTCAGGCCCGAACAGGACGGTGTCGGCGATACCGGAAGAACGCAGGAAATCTTCCGCACGTTTCGCGATAGAACGCGGGTCACGGTCATAGCCTTGCATGGTGCCTGGCTCAAGGATGTCACAACGAATGATCAGCGTGGTATCTTCGAAGAACGGATCAATCATCGCGGTGCTGGCATCTGGCATCAGAACCATGTCTGACTCGTTAATACCTTTCCAGCCGCCAATCGAGGAACCATCAAACATTTTACCTTCTTCGAAGAAGTCGGCATTGACTTGATGAGCCGGAATGGTGACGTGCTGCTCTTTACCTTTAGTATCCGTGAAGCGTAAATCAACAAACTTCACTTCGTGCTCATTCAGCATCGTCAAAACATGTTCTGCGGACATACTTGGTTCTCCCGATTGGTCATTTATCGTCGTGGAACGAATATCGTTGTGGATTGATGTTGTTGCCGTGAGTAGACTAAAGCTAAAAGTGTGCCAACTTTTTAAATTCGTGCAATGTGTTGCCCCTTGGGGCTTTCTCACGGAAACCCACTGCACCATTATAGTCTAAAGCACCAAGTTGGTGCTTCGTATGTGAATTATTGCACTTATTTGGTGCATTCATGTTCGCTTGTAGCGCTTTTGCACCGTGAAAGGGATCACAAAGCAGGCAGCTCTAGGTTGTTTATCATAGATGCTTGTGATCTTGTTTAGTCCCTCGATTAATACGTGTACAATAGCGCGCTATTTCTAAATGCCTGAGGCAAAGCTGTGATCGAAAATTTGCGTAACATCGCCATTATTGCGCACGTTGACCATGGGAAAACCACCCTGGTTGACAAGCTGTTGCAACAATCCGGAACGTTCGGTGAACGTGTCGAAGCAACTGAGCGTGTGATGGACTCCAACGATTTGGAGAAAGAGCGTGGAATTACTATCCTCGCAAAAAATACCGCCATTAATTGGAAAGACTACCGTATTAACATCGTAGATACCCCGGGACACGCCGACTTCGGCGGCGAGGTTGAGCGTGTTATGTCGATGGTTGACTCGGTACTGCTGGTTGTTGATGCGATGGATGGCCCTATGCCGCAAACTCGTTTCGTGACCAAAAAAGCGTTTGCCAACGGTCTGAAACCTATTGTGGTTATCAACAAAGTTGACCGTCCTGGTGCGCGTCCTGACTGGGTTGTCGATCAGGTATTCGACCTGTTCGTGAACCTGGATGCGACTGACGAGCAACTGGATTTCCCGATCATTTATGCTTCTGCGCTGAATGGTATCGCGGGTCTCGACCATAACGACATGGCGGAAGATATGACTCCGCTGTATCAAGCTATTGTCGATCACGTTTCTCCGCCTCTGGTTGAGATGGATGCGCCGTTCCAGATGCAGATCTCTCAGCTGGACTACAACAACTATGTTGGCGTTATCGGTATCGGCCGTATCAAGCGCGGTAAAGTTAAGCCTAACCAACAAGTTACTATTGTTGATAGCGAAGGCAAAACCCGTAACGGTAAAGTCGGTAAAGTTCTGACTCACCTGGGTCTGGAGCGTATCGACGCTACCGAAGCGGAAGCAGGCGATATCATCGCGATTACCGGTTTGGGCGAGCTGAACATTTCCGACACCATCTGCGATCCGCAGAATGTCGAAGCGCTGCCAGCACTGAGCGTGGATGAACCTACCGTTACCATGTTCTTCAACGTCAATACCTCACCATTCTGTGGTAAAGAAGGTAAGTATGTGACGTCGCGCCAGATTCTGGAGCGTCTGAACAAAGAGCTGGTGCACAACGTTGCCCTGCGTGTTGACGAAACCGAAGACGCTGATGCGTTCCGTGTTTCTGGCCGTGGTGAATTGCACCTGTCAGTTCTGATCGAAAACATGCGTCGTGAAGGCTTTGAACTGGCCGTATCTCGTCCAAAGGTTATTAACCGTGTTATTGACGGTCGTAACCAAGAGCCGTTTGAAAACGTTACGCTGGACATCGAAGAACAGCACCAGGGTTCAGTCATGCAAGCCATGGGTGAGCGTAAAGGTGATGTGAAAGACATGATCCCAGATGGCAAGGGTCGTATCCGTCTGGATTACCTGATCCCTGCTCGTGGTCTGATCGGTTTCCGTACCGAATTCATGACCATGACGTCTGGTACTGGTCTGCTGTACTCCACTTTCAGTCACTACGATGACGTGCGTCAGGGTGAAATCGGTCAACGTCAGAACGGCGTGCTGGTCTCTAACGGTCAGGGTAAAGCAGTCGCGTTTGCGCTGTTCAGCCTGCAAGATCGCGGTAAGCTGTTCCTCGGACACGGTGCAGAAGTGTATGAAGGCCAGATCATCGGTATTCACTCACGTTCTAACGATCTGACCGTAAACTGTCTGACCGGTAAGAAACTGACCAACATGCGTGCATCAGGTACTGATGAAGCAACCACGCTGGTTCCGGCTATCAAAATGTCTCTGGAACAAGCGCTAGAGTTCATTGATGATGACGAATTGGTTGAAGTTACGCCGCAGTCTGTTCGTATTCGTAAGCGTCATCTGACCGAAAACGATCGTAAGCGCGCGAGCCGCGGCAGCAAAGACGTCTAATTTCAGACTGATTTGTATTGTCACGCAACAGGGCACCTTCGGGTGCCCTGAATTTTATGCGCTTTCTTCCACTTTAACCTTTCCTTATATTTCCTCCCTGTTCAGTTTCGCCATTTCCCGCTACAGTGAAAATCCTACGATTACGTCAGGAGGTGGCTGCCATGCTGTATATCTTTGATTTGGGTAATGTTGTCATTGATATTGATTTCAAAAGAGTATTGGGCGTCTGGAGTAATCTGAGCAGCGCGCCGCTCGCGACGCTGCAAGAGCGCTTTGTCATGGGCGAAGCGTTTGAACAGCATGAACGGGGCGAAATCAGCGATGAAGAGTTTGCCACCAGACTGTGTCAGGAAATGGGCATCGCCCTGAGCTTCGAGCAATTCACCGCTGGCTGGCAGGCTATTTTTGTCGCGTTGCGCCCTGAAGTTATCGACATCATGCAGCGTCTGCGTCAGGAAGGGCACCGCGTGGTGATTTTGTCGAATACCAATCGCCTCCACTGTTCACACTGGCCTGCGTTATTCCCAGAGGTGGCGACGGCTGCCGACAGACTCTATTTGTCGCAAGATATTGGATTACGTAAGCCGGAATTGGCGATTTATCAATATGTCCTGACGCAAGAAGGCGTTACGCCAGCACAAGCCGTGTTTTTTGATGATAATTCCGCGAACGTCGACGCCGCACAGAGCCTAGGCATTCACAGCATTCTGGTGACCGATCGTCAGGTGGTAACGGACTTTTTTGCTATGCAGGCAACAACGGCCAAAGCATGATTTATATCGCAGGGGCGGACATAGTCCCTATTGGGAATGAGAACATCAGGAGTAGCTGGGTTTTATGATTGCGCTAATTCAGCGGGTTTCCAGTGCCAGCGTTACGGTAGAAGGCAATATCATTGGGGAAATCGATAAGGGTTTGCTGATCTTGCTGGGCGTTGAGCAAGGCGATGACGAACAAAAAGCCACGCGACTTTGCGAACGTGTGTTGGGCTACCGGATATTCGCTGACGATGACGGGAAAATGAACCTCAATGTGCGTCAGGCTGGCGGTAATGTGCTGGTGGTTTCTCAATTTACGCTAGTGGCTGATACGCAGCGTGGCATGCGACCTGGGTTTTCCCGTGGAGCGCATCCCTCAGAGGCCGATCGTCTCTATCAGTATTTTGTCGAGCAGTGTCGTGAGCAAGGTGTTCACACGGAAACGGGGCAATTTGCCGCGGATATGAAAGTGGCATTGGTGAATGATGGCCCTGTGACGTTTTGGCTGCAAACATAATGTTGGCTACAACCGTATTGTAAAAAGCGTAATTGTCGTTGCCGTTCCGTGTATAAGTTTGTCAGCGGTTTGATTTTATGAGCCATGGTGCAATAAAGCATCATCGGCATAGAGGAAGGGTTATGTATCATTTGAGAGTACCTGAAAGCGCTGAAGACCTGGATGCGTACTATCAATTTCGCTGGGAAATGCTGCGTAAACCTCTACACCAGCCACTAGGCTCTGAGCGTGATGCCTATGATGCGTTGGCACACCACCAAACCGTGGTCGATGAACAGGGGAGGCTGGTCGCAATTGGGCGTCTTTCTATCAATGCGGATAATGAGGCTGCAATCCGCTTTCTAGCCGTTCATCCCGATCTGCGGGGGAAAGGGTTAGGAACACTGCTTGCGATTACTCTGGAGTCTGTCGCGCGTCAGGAAGGCGTCAAGCGCGTAGTCTGTAGCGCTCGCGAAGACGCAATGGACTTCTTCTCCAAACTAGGTTTTGTTAATCAGGGGGAGATTTCGGCGCCACAAACGACGCCAGTACGGCATTTCCTGATGATCAAACCGGTGGCGACGCTAGATGATATTTTGCATCGTGCTGACTGGTGCGGGCAACTGCAACAGGCCTGGTACGATCATATCCCTTTGAGTGAAAAAATGGGTGTGCGGATAAGCCAGTACACTGGGAAAAAATTTATCACTACCATGCCTGAAGCGGGTAATCAGAACCCGCATCACACGCTTTTTGCTGGCAGCATGTTTTCTCTCGCAACGCTCACGGGTTGGGGATTGATCTGGTTGCTGCTGCGTGAACGGCACCTTGGTGGAACGATCATTCTGGCGGATGCGCATATTCGTTACAGTACGCCAGTAAGTGGCCGACCGAGCGCGATTGCTGATTTGGGGTCGCTGAGCGGCGATCTGGATCGTCTTGCGCGTGGGCGTAAGGCGCGCGTGCAGTTAAACGTAGAGCTGTTCGGTGATGACAATAAAGGGGCGCTATTTGAGGGGGTTTATATCGTGCTGCCAGCTCAGCCGGATGCGCCATTAGAAGAGGGGGGATCGGAAGTTGATTAACCCGCGGCTGCGTATTATGACGTTATTCTCATCCGTACATCACTCTTCGCGCTAACCAGCAGTACCTCGTGATATCCATATATCGTCTTAGTAAACTCCGTGATTTTCACGGGGTTTATCTTAATGCCGATCGTTTAAGGATCGAGATACTGGGTGCTACCACGGTGCGGGGCATCCCTGCGGGAGCCTCATCACCGTGTTTCCCCCTAACACTATACTTAAGTGGCCAGTATGAGTGTTTACTCTGTTGTTTCAGCACGCTATGACACAGTGGACGCTTTGCTCGTCCGTATTTTGAAAACGAAATATTTATTGCGCTTCTGTCACGGCTCCCTGATGCATTTGCTGCCTGATCGGATGGTCGTTGCTATCCACGCCTTGCAGCGTACCGTTTAACGTCGGCTTCAGCGGTGTATCGGCGGCAAGCCGCCCATTCAACTGCAATTGCAAATTCGTGTTGCCTGTCGGTGCGGTTGTGGGTTCTGGCCATCCCCAGCGCGTCAGTACATCCAGCGGTACAGCGCGCCCTGTCAGCGACAGGGAAAAATTGCGAGCCGGTTGCTGATTGATGGTCGCCTTGGCATCCAGCATGCCATTTTGCGTAAATGCGCTAAGTTCGTTAATGGCGATCTGATTATCGTTGGCCACTAGCGCTATCGAAGGGCGGCGAACATCGACTTTATTGAACGTTGCGTTGCTGGCATTAAGATTCAACGATCCCGTCCACATTCCCCATTGGTGGTTACGAGCCAGCAGCAAATCGCTGCCGTAGCCATCCAATGCGGTTAGCTGGAAAGGAAAATCTGGGTTGATATCGATTAGCAGATTGCGATTCGCCGTGAATTTTCGCACATTCACTTCTGCCAGCCATGATGGAAGCGTCGCTTGCCAGCGTTGACGCCAGTCACCGGGGAGCGTGTACTCCATCCCTGCGACAACAAATTCATTTAGCTGTAGACGACGATTATTACGCTGCCAATTGCCATTGGTTCGCAGTAGACCGCCTTCCCAGCGGGTAGAAAACTGCTTGATGTTAATGCCCGCCGGCGACAAATCCAGATTTACGATAGGGTCGATAAGGTGCATGTTGCCGTTCACAATGTCGGTGGCATTGAACGACAGCGTTCCCCCTTCACTTTGCCAGTCATTCTGTTTAAACGTGACATTTTGCAGGGCAACGTCAAGGTCGATAAACGCCCATCCCGGCCCTTCAATTCGGGCATCAATCAGGTCAAAGCGGTTAACCGTAACAGAGGGAAGTTCGGTGACGGGCTGCCAGAAAGCTTCCGGCGTTCTCTGCGTTTGCAAACGAACATTACTTAGTCGTAGGCTACCGACCTGCCAACTGCCATCTTCTGCACGGCTGGCGTTGCCCGTTAACTGTCCCTGAGCGACATCAGCGCCGAAGTTGCTCAGAATCAGCTGGTTGTGGTTGATTTCACCCTGAACCAATACCTGACTGGCGGGAATATCGTTGAGTTCGAGTGAACGGGCGCTGAGCTGGAACTGCCCTTGTTTGCCTAGTAGATAGCCCGCTTCGGGCTGCCACGGCATAATGCCGCCGTTGATCTGTTGACCATTCAGACGCCAATCACCGTCCTTTGCCTGTAATGCCATTGTACGCAGCTGTAGCACATCGGCTTCGATAGGGAGTGTGGCGGCCTGCGAGGAAAGGTTCAGCGTACCGCCTTCCAGTTCCAGACTGGCAAAATGGCGCGGTTCGGTAACTTGGCGCGCGCTAAACCCTGCTGAAACCTGCTTTGCAGTGAGTGTCGGCGGTTGGTTTTTCTGGCCAAAACTGACATCGGTGAGTTGGATATGATCGGCTGTTGACCAGTCATGATTAATTTTGCCCAGTGATAACTGGTAGTCGGTGTTCTGGTTCACCCAATTACTCACCCAGCCTGCTGCCCAACTGGTTTGCAGTAATACGTATACGACCACCAGCGCTAAAAAAGCCAGCAGCAGCAGGGTCAGCAATAATTTCCCGATAAATTTCATCGTGTCAGTCCATGCCAATCGTCAGGGAGAACTGTTCTTATGCCGCAATTTCCCTGAAGGCTCAATAGGTAATGCTGTTACAGACAGTAAAAAGCGAGCGGTGTTGCATCACCGCTCGCTTTTACATGAACTGAACAGGAATTATTGCGTGCTGGCGCTATTTTTCTTCGTGTGGGAAGACGATATTCAGCACGATTGCCGTAATCCCGCCAGCGGCAATACCGGAAGACAGCAATGTTTTAATCCAATCCGGTGCGAATTGCAGAATCAATGGCTGCTGTGATACACCAAGACCGACAGCCAGTGACAGCGCAATAATCATGATAGCGCGACGGTTCAGCGGCTCACGGGACACAATGCGTACTCCTGATGCCGCGATCGTACCAAACATCACGATAGTCGCACCGCCCAGAACGGGCTCTGGAATATGCTGTACAAATCCGCTAACGGCAGGGAATAGCCCCAGTGCGATCAGCATCAGCGAAACCACAAAACCGACATAGCGGCTGGCAACACCGGTAAGCTGGATAACGCCGTTATTCTGGCCGAAGCACGAATTAGGGAAGGTATTAAACACGGCAGACAGGCATGAGTTCAGGCCATTAGCCAGCACGCCGCCTTTTAAGCGTTTCATGTACAGCGGGCCTCTGACCGGCTGCTCTGAAACGTCAGAGGTAGCGGTGATGTCACCGATGGTTTCTAACGACGTCACCATGAAAATCAGCATCAGCGGGATTAACAGGTTCCAATCAAAGCCTAAACCGTAATACAGCGGCGTGGGCACCATGATGACCGTATCGTGTGGCGCAGGCGCGCTTTCCGGCAGCATTCCCATCAACCAGGCACCTAGATAACCCACCGCCATGGCAATCACCAGCGACGCGACGCGAAGGTAGGGGTTACGCTGGCGGTTAAGCAGAATAATCACCACCAACACCGCACCCGCTAATAGCAGGTTCTTGGGTGCGCCGAAGGTGTTATTACCCATTGCGGCATAGCCGCCACCGATAGAGGTCAGGCCGACCTGAATCAGCGACAGACCAATGATCATCACCACAATGCCGGAAACCAGCGGCGTAATGATACGGCGAGTTAAATGCAGGAAGCGTGAAAGAATGATTTCGGTGAAGGAAGCAACCATCAGCGTACCGAACAGTGCTGCCATCATCGTGGGAACATCTGCTCCACCGTTCTTCAGCGCCAGCCCACCCATAATCAGCGGCGTCACGAAGTTAAAGCTGGTGCCCTGAATAGACAGCAGACCAGAACCGACTGGGCCCCAAGTTTTAATTTGTAGAATAGAGGCCAGACCGGAAGCGAAAAGCGACATGCTGATGATGCGCTGCGTATCCTGAGCGGGTAAACCTAATGCCTGACAGATCAGTAGCGCGGGGGTAATCACCGCAACAAACATGGCAAGCAGATGCTGGCTGGCGGCAAACAGCGTCTGCGGCAGCGGCGGCCTGTCTTCAAGACGATAGATGAGTTCACTGCGCTGAGGTGCGGCAGCGGCTTCGGTTTGGGACGTTTCCGTGGTGGTAGTCATGATGTAAGTTGGCGTTCCTGAAACGACAAAGAGCGCATTTTAATGATCTCTTTGTCGAAAGCAAACGTTTGCTAACTCATCTTTTCGATATGAATTTTGTCTGATGAGTAATACCTTATTATTTAAATGGATATACCCGTCATACTTCAAGCTGCATGTACGTTGGCTGCGTTCACTCACCCGAATCACTTACTTGAGTAAGCTCATCGGGATTCCTTCGCTTGCCGCCTTCCTGCAACTTGAATTATTTAGTGTATAGTTTTAAAAAATGAAGAATGCGTCGCTGCGATCAGGCGTTGGTGTAGCGTGCGCGCTCGGGTAGCCAGCGTTCGATGAGCGCAATAGCATGCTCGGGATAGTGCTCATGCAGATGGCGGGCAACGCGATGTACTTGGGGTATCAAATCCCGATCGCGCAAGAGATCGGCCACTTTGAATTCTGCGTTCCCAGTCTGCCGCGTACCTAATAACTCACCCGGTCCACGAATCTCCAAATCGCGTTGAGCGATGACAAAGCCATCGTTGCTATCGCGCAGAACCTGAAGCCGTTTTTGTGCCGTCTTGCTCATTGGCGTTTTGTAGAGTAGCACGCAGTGAGACGCTATCGCACCACGCCCGACGCGCCCGCGTAACTGGTGCAGTTGCGCCAGGCCCAGACGCTCTGGGTTCTCAATGATCATCAGGCTGGCATTGGGTACATCCACACCGACCTCGATAACGGTTGTCGCCACCAGCAGTTGCAGCTCACCCTGTTTGAAGGCCTGCATCACCGACAGCTTTTCCTGCGCTTTCATGCGACCGTGAACCAATCCGACCTTGAGATTCGGCAGAGCAGCCTTCAGCTCTTCGCTGGTGGCTTCTGCGGCCTGCGCTTCCAATAGGTCGGATTCTTCAATCAGCGTACAGACCCAATAGGCTTGTCGACCTTCCTGCTCACAGGCGCTATTCACTCGCTCGATAATGTCGCTGCGGCGTGAGTCGGGTATGGCGACGGTGGTGACAGGGGTTCTGCCCGGCGGTAGTTCATCAATTACGGATGTATCCAGATCGGCATAGGCCGTCATCGCTAACGTACGGGGAATGGGTGTGGCGGTCATAATCAGTTGATGAGGGTGAAAGCCCTGTTCTTCGCCTTTTTCCCACAGCGCAAGGCGCTGATGAACGCCAAAGCGGTGCTGTTCATCAATGATGACCAATGCCAGCCCGTTGAATTTCACCTGCTGTTGAAAAATGGCGTGCGTCCCGACAACCATAGAGACCTGACCGCTGGCGATGGCATCCTGCTGCGCCTGACGCGCTTTTCCTTTTTGTTTGCCAGCTAGCCAGCCGACTTCAAGCCCCAGTGGTTCAAACCACTGACGAAAATTATGGACGTGCTGTTCGGCTAGCAGCTCTGTTGGTGCCATCAGCGCGACCTGTTTGCCGTTGGCAATCGCACGTAATGCGGCCAGCGCGGCGACCAGCGTTTTTCCTGAACCCACATCACCCTGTACCAGACGCATCATCGGGAAATCTTTCGTCATATCCATTTCGATTTCGGCTACGACGCGCTCTTGTGCCTGCGTAGGTGTAAACGGCAGAGCTGCGAGCAACTGTTGTTTCAGGCTGTCTTTAGTCGGTAGCGGAGACGCTTTATGCCGTTGTTCCCCTGCCCGCACGGCGAGCATACTTAGGTTATGTGCCAGTAATTCTTCCATAATCAGCCGCTGCTGCGCTGGGTGTTTCCCATGCTCAAGTTCGCTAAGCTGCATATCAGGCGGGGGACGATGTAACGTGCGTAGCGCATCTGGCAGGCTAATCAGCGATCGACTCAGTGATTCAGGCAGTAACTCATCGATGTGGTTTGCGGCGAGCAGCTCCAGCGCCTGATCGGTGAGCTTGCGCAGGGTCGCCTGACGAATGCCCTCCGTGGAGGGGTAAACCGGTGTGAGCGATTCCTGTAGCTCAACCTGCGTACTATCCCCCTGAACACGATATTCAGGATGGATGATCTCCGCGCCGATTTTGCCGCGCTTTATTTCACCATAAGCGGTAACGCGTTGTCCCGGCGCGAGGCTGTTTTTCATCGCTGCGCTGAAATTGAAGAAGCGCATGGTCAGCAGACCGCTGCCGTCGCTGATTTGGCAGGTCAACATGCGACGGCTGCCAAAGGTGATGTCGTTGCGTAGGATTTCACCTTCCACGGTGGCATACATACCGGGAAGGAGGTCGCCAATCGGGTAAAGGTGTGTGCGGTCTTCGTAGCGCAAGGGCAAATGCAGCAATAAATCCTGCACGGTTTCCAGCCCGAGTCGTGCGAGTTTTGCTGCCTGACTGGCACCCACGCCAGCAAGTGTGCTTAGCGGTTGGGTATTCAGCAGGCGACCTTTCATCAGCACCCCGACGATTGCATCGCGGCCCACCACGGGGTATCCGCTACAATCTGACCCTGATGGTCAATATAAGGGCGAGGCAGCCCTTTATGTTTTGCAACGCGAGCCAGTACCGGATAGCCCCCTTCAAACAGTAGGCGCTGCTGCTCTTCTTCATCCAGCGGGCTATCTTCACGCTGATACATGCCAGCGATCTGGCGTTGGCGCTGTGCTTCATACAGGATCAACGCAGAGGCCACCGAGACATTCAGCGACTGCACCATGCCGGTCATCGGAATGATGATATCCCGATCGGCCAGCTTGAGCGCTTCAGCAGTTATGCCGGTTTTTTCTTGCCCGAGTAAAATACAGGTTGGGCGGGTGTAATCAATTTCCCGAAAATCGACCGCGTGTTCAGACAAATTGGTCGCCAGAACCTGCATCCCTTCATTCTTCAGGTGGCCGACCGCATCCTGTATGGTGCGATGGGTTTTAACCTGCACCCAACTATTACTGCCTGCGGCGGAGGAAACCAGCGTTTTCATTCGACTGGTGGGCCAAATCGCATGGACCTGATGTACGCCGACGGCATCCGCGGTACGGATAACGGCAGAAATGTTATGGGGTTTATGCACCTGCTCCATGCAAATCGTCAGATCGGGCTGACGGCCGTTCAGCATTTCTTTTATCCGTGCATAACGTTGAGGAGTCATGACGATTAATTTCGGTTACGGTTAACTTTGATGACGTCCGGCATCACGCGAATTTTACGCATAATGTTAGCCAGATGAACGCGATCAAGGGTGGTGAGGCGGATAAAGGCGCTGTATACGCGGCCGTCCTTCTCTTCCGTATTGATACTCTGAATATTGGAGTTCGCGGCGTTGATCGCGGCGGTCAGGTTCGCCAATGCGCCCTGATGGTTGAACATATCCACTTTAATTTCGGCGATAAACTCTTGTTCTGTCACCTTATCCCACTCTACCGCCATGAATTTTTCAGGTTCTTTCTGGTAGCCGCGAATGTTGCGACAGGATTCATGGTGAATAACCAACCCTTTACCGGGGCTGACGTGGGCAATGATCGGATCGCCGGGGATGGGGCGACAGCATTTGGCAAAGGAGAGCATGACGCCATCTGCGCCTTTTATCGGCAGTTTGCGCAACCCGGAGGTTCCCAGTTCGGATTGCTCATTCAGCAGATTTTTCGCTACAACGACGCTCATGGCATTACCCATACCAATTTCCGCCATCAGATCGTCCAGCGTAGCGAGCTTCATGCGCTCAAGCTCAAGCTGAATCGACTTTTCAGGGATATCGGAGAGTTTGCGGCCGTTGCCTAATGCGTGGTTCAGTAAACGACGTCCGAGGCTCACAGAATCATCACGCTTGAGGTTTTTCAGCATCTGGCGAATTTTGGAACGCGCTCTGGAGCTAACCACAAAGTTGAGCCAGGCGGCATTCGGTCTGGCACCCGGTGCGGTAATGATTTCAACGGTTTGACCGCTGGTGAGTGATTGTGACAGCGGGTAAGGCTGACGATCGACGCGTGCACCGACGCAGGCGTGGCCGATATCGGTGTGTACCGCATAGGCGAAATCGACAGGCGTTGCATCTGCGGGAAGTTCCACAATGCGCCCTTCCGGCGTAAAGACGTACATCTCGTCAGGGAAGAGATCGGATTTAACGCTTTCAATAAATTCAAATGAGCTACCAGCGCTTTGCTGAAGTTCCAGCAGGCTTTGCATCCAGCGCTGCGCGCGTACTTGTGCTGTGGTGCTGCTCTCGCCTTCTTTATAAGCCCAGTGCGCGGCAACACCCATTTCCGCCATTTGATCCATGTCGTCGGTGCGAATTTGCACTTCGACTGGCACGCCGTGCGGACCAATCAGAGACGTGTGCAGCGACTGATAGCCGTTGGCTTTGGGAATGGCGATATAGTCTTTCACCCGACCCGGGCGTGGCTTATACAGGCTGTGAACCTGACCGAGCACGCGATAGCAGGTGTCCAACTCTTTGACGATGACCCGAAACGCGTAAATATCCATAATGGAGTGAAAACGCTGTTCTTTCAGGTGCATTTTACAGTAGATGGAGTACAGATGTTTTTCGCGACCGCTAACGCGGCAGGCAATCCCAGCTTCAGTCAAACGCCCTTCGATTTCCGCCAGGATTTTCTGAATCATTTCCTTGCGGTTACCGCGAGCGGCCTTAACGACCTCTTTAATTACGCGATAACGATTCGGATACAGTGCCTCAAAACCTAGTTCTTCCAACTCGGTTTTGAGGTGATGGATACCCAGTCGATGGGCCAGCGGACTGTATATTTCCAACGTTTCACGAGCAATGCGGCGACGTTTGTCTGGGCGTAATGAGCCCAGCGTGCGCATGTTGTGGGTACGGTCTGCGAGCTTGATCAGGATGACGCGAATATCTTGCACCATCGCCATGATCATTTTGCGAAAGTTTTCAGCCTGCGCTTCTTTCTTATCGCGGAACTTCAGTTTGTCCAGCTTGGAAACGCCCTCTACCAGTTCAGCAACGCTTTTACCAAAAAGCTGTTCCATGTCCTGATAAGTGGCCGGGGTGTCCTCTATAACATCATGCAACAGTGCTGCCATCAGCGTTTCGTAATCGAGACGCATCTCCGCCAGAATACAAGCGACGGCAACAGGGTGTGTGATATAGGGTTCACCGCTGGAGCGAGTCTGCCCCTCGTGAGCATCACGTGCAACCAGATAAGCCTGCTGTAAACGTTTGATCTGATCTTCGGGCAGATAACGTTGAATCAGCAGATTAAGGCTTTCAAAAATGTACAAGGGCGACTCGTGGTGTGATTAACGGCGGCCTTCAGCAATTGCGGTGACCGCCTGAATCTCTGCGGCTTCCTGCTCTTGCTGTTCCTGACGGTCACGAACATCCAGAATCTGGTTGTTGATCAGACCGTCTTCGATTTCACGCAGTGCAATCACGGTGTACTTATCGTTTTCTTCAGGAACCAGCGGATCTTTGCCGCCAGTCTGGAGTTGACGCGCGCGACGAGCAGCGACCAACACCAGGTCAAAACGGTTACCAATTTTCTCTACAGCGTCTTGAACAGTTACGCGTGCCATAATGTGCTACTCCACAGGAAATAAAATGACTGCGCATCATACTGAAAGAGGCGTCAGTCTGCCAATAGTTTGGTGATTAATG
Organism: Pectobacterium atrosepticum; assembly: GCF_000740965.1. Taxonomy (NCBI): domain Bacteria; kingdom Pseudomonadati; phylum Pseudomonadota; class Gammaproteobacteria; order Enterobacterales; family Pectobacteriaceae; genus Pectobacterium; species Pectobacterium atrosepticum. Next base: position 50,313 of record NZ_CP009125.1, read on the forward strand.
CATCATGCCGAATCTTTTGTCTGCTCAAGCGCAGACGTTCGGCGCGAATAATGGTTTTCAGATCGAGCAGCGCCAGATCGAAATCATCATTCACAATCAGGTAATCATACTCGCCGTAATGCGTCATTTCAGCCACGGCCTGCGACATACGGCGGGCAATGACTTCATCGCTGTCTTGCCCACGGCCACGCAGACGGCGAGCCAATTCTTCTTTTGACGGCGGCAGAATGAAAATACTGCGCGCTTGCGGCATTTTGGCGCGGATTTGCTGGGCACCTTGCCAGTCGATATCCAGAAAAACATCAACGCCTGTCGCTAATACCTGCTCAATTGCCGGTCGGGATGTACCGTAGTAATTACCGAAGACTTCAGCGTGCTCCAGAAACTCACTATCCTGAATCATACGCTTGAATTCATCAGCTTCGACGAAGAAATAGTGTTCGCCGTGGTTTTCTCCCGGTCGTTTAGCGCGTGTGGTATGCGAAATTGATACCTGAGTGTCGTAAAGCGGCTGAGTTTTTAATAATGCCTGAATCAGGCTGGACTTCCCGGCCCCACTGGGAGCAGAAACGATATATAACGTGCCTTGAGCCATAATGAAGTTTATTTACGTTACGATGGTGGATGTTGATATACCCGTCATACTTCAAGCTGCATGTGTGTTGGCTTCCTCGCTCACCCCAGTCACTTACTTGAGTAAGCTGTTGGGGACTCACTGTGTCGCCGCCTTCCCGCAACTCGAATTATTTATGGTATATACAGCAGGAACATGCGCATTTCTCCGCATTATACACGCCAATGTGCCATCAGTCGCGCTGCGATAAATACTCCGCAGATTGTTTTTCCGTTATGCCATCGGGCAAACCTTTTGCCAATGTTTCTTTTTTAGATTGCGAAGCGCGTTCCTGTCCTTTTTATCGGCACTGCAAACGATAAATTATCTTGCGGCGCGTTTGGCATTTATCCTTTTTGGGTCTCGTATTTTTCCCTCCGTTGCTATGTACTGCGGCCATTCGTTAATGGATGGCAGGATGTACTATGTGGCTGAGGAACAGCGTATTTTTGATTATCATCGTTGTTGGGGGCATCGGTGGTTTCCCTGCGGTAGCTGCCGTGTGCCCTGATTGGGATAACACACGAGCCAGCAAAGAAATTGATGCATTGCGTCAGCAGTTAGAACAGTGGGATGACGTGTATTACACCGAAGGGAAAAGCCCGATAGAGGATGATGTTTATGATCAACTGCGGGAACAGCTAAACCAGTGGTCACAATGCTTTCAACCCCAAAACGTTATTCCCGCTCGGTTACCTGATAATGGCAAGCAGCCTCATCCTGTTGCCCATACAGGATTGAAAAAATTGTCTGACCGCGTGCAGTTGGTGCAATGGATCGTACAGCGTGAGGATTTATGGGTTCAGCCAAAAGTCGATGGTGTGGCTGTCACACTGGTTTATCAGCATGGCAAACTCGTATCTGCGGTTAGCCGAGGCAACGGCCTGCAAGGTGAAGATTGGACTGAAAAAGCTCGCCTGATTCCAGATATTCCTCATTTATTAAGCGGTGCACCCTCCTCATTCGTATTACAAGGGGAGCTTTTCCTGAAGATGACCGATCATCGACAGTATGCTCAGGGCGGTGTTAATGCACGCTCGATTGTGGCCGGAGAAATGCGTCGTCATCAGCCATCCCCGGTGTTATCGCAGATTGGCCTGTTTGTCTGGGAATGGCCGGATGGCCCAAAAGCGATGCCCGAACGACTGGATAAATTGAAGGAAATGGGGTTTGCCATGACGGCAGACTATACCCATGCCATTGAGTCATTCGCCGACGTGGAGAAATGGCGTGACCACTGGTATCACAGCCCACTGCCTTTTGTGACGGATGGCGTGGTTATCCGCCAGACTAAAGAACCGCAGGGGCGCTATTGGCGTAACACATCGGCCGACTGGGCGATCGCATGGAAATACCCGCCTGTTCATCAGGTTGCTGAAGTGGTTGATGTGGCGTTTTCTGTCGGGCGGACGGGTAAAGTCGCAGTGGTGTTGAAGATTAGTCCTTTGAAATTGGATGACAAATCGGTCAGTCGAGTGAATGTGGGTTCGCTATCTCGTTGGAAACAATGGGATGTGCTGCCGGGCGATCGGGTTAGCGTCAGCCTGGCTGGGCAGGGGATCCCACGTTTGGATAATGTGGTATGGCGTGGGACTGAACGGCCCGTCATCGTTTCGCCCGATGAACATAATTTCCATGCTTTTAGCTGTTTTCGTTATAGTGTGGTTTGCCAACAGCAATTCTTGGCGCGCTTAGTCTGGTTGAGTGGAGAACACGGTTTAAATCTGGCGGGAATGCGTGACGGGATGTGGCTGCGCTTGATGCAACATGATTTACTGGGGGATGTGCTGTCGTGGTTATATCTGACCGAGGCACAGCTTAATGCCGTCAATGGTATGGGTGATAAGCGGGCGCGAGATATTTACATGAGTTTGCAGTCGGCACGACAGAAGTCGCTATCCCACTGGCTACTTGCACTGGGCATTCCTGTTCCTCGTTCGGCAATTAGCGCCTTGAATAATGTTAATTGGTTGGCATTACAGCAACGGACGGCGCAACAATGGCGACAGTTCTCCGGTATTGGGGAACGACGCGCAGAAGAGATTATGGCATTCCTGAATCACCCAATCGTTATGGAATTAATTGCTCGGTTGGATCTCGAAGGAATACATAGATAAGCGGGGGGGATTTTTCAGAAAACGTTGGAGTCACACTTTTTATTTTTTCGTAGATTCATTCACACAAAAGGACAATTTTTTTCTGTTTTTTCCACTTAATCATAAGTAAAGTTTACCAATTAAACGGTGTGAGCCTATTTGCTGTTTGCGATATAAAAATGCGTGAGAGAGTCTGATTATTTCCGTTGAACTCAGGCATGGGGATGTTGTCGTATAGCTTCAGATAATAAGAAAGGTTTTGTTGGAGCACTTGTCATAATGAAGTTTGTAGCATCTTTTTCGCAACCCAAGTTATCGTTTGTCCTGGCAGTTTATATTGGCCTTTTTCTCAATATCTCAGTGTATTACCGCCGATTTGATTATTTTTCACTCTCTGCTGGTAGCCAGGTTCCAACATTTATTCCCGCTCTTGTCGAATTGACCGCGAGTATCTTATTCACCTTTTTCCTGATGAGAATCATTTCACTCGGGGGGCGTCGTTTTTATCGAATTATTGCTTCTTTGTTAGTGCTGATTTCCGTTGCTGCAAGCTATTACATGACGTTTTTTAATGTCGTGATTGGTTATGGCATTATTGCAGCGGTCATGACCACGGATATTGATCTTTCTAAAGAAGTTATTGGTTTTCGTTTCTTCCTGTGGATGCTGGTGGTGAGTGCGCTGCCGCTGTTTTTGATCTGGAAAAACTCGCTGCGTCATACGCTGATTGAACAGCTTAAATCACCGGGAAAGCGTTTGATTCCTCTTTTGGTTCTTGTGGCAGTCGTTGCGCTGGTTTGGATGCCGCTTCGCTATATGGGCAACATTCAGTCGATATCCGAGCGAGAATCCAATGTGGATTTGCCCAGCTATGGCGGCGTAGTCGCTCACTCTTATCTACCTTCTAACTGGTTGTCCGCGTTAGGATTATTTGCGTACACCAAGTATGACGAGAGTCTGGACTCCTCCAATCTTTTCGATCCGGCTCAGCATTTTACCTATGTCCCGCCGAAAGGCATTGACGATACCTACGTGGTTTTCATTATTGGTGAAACAACCCGCTGGGATCATATGGGGCTGTTAGGCTACGAGAGAGATACGACGCCGAAGTTATCAAAAGAAAAAAATCTGGTCGCATTCCGTGGCCAATCGTGTGATACCTCAACCAAGCTTTCCATGCGCTGTATGTTTGTGCGAGAAGGCGGTACGGAAGACAACCCGCAGCGAACTCTGAAAGAACAGAATGTCTTTGCTGTAATGAAAGAGTTGGGCTTCACCTCCGAACTGTTTGCTATGCAAAGTGAGGTGTGGTTTTACAATAGCATTGAAGCGAACAACTATTCCTTCCGCGAAATGATCGCGTCAGAGAAACACAATGACGGCAAATCAGTGCAGGATATGTTGCTGGTTGATGAGGTCAAGGAATCGCTGGGGCGCTACCCTAAAGGTAAGCATCTGATTGTGCTGCATACCAAAGGCTCTCACTACCTGTATTCCATGCGATATCCCCGCAGTTTTGCGCGCTATCAGCCAGAGTGTATGGGCGTTGATGCATCCTGTACGCGTGAGCAGCTGATTAATGCTTTTGATAATAGCGTGCTCTATACCGATAGCTTCATTGATAGCGTGATCGATCAGGTTCGGGATAAGAAAGCGATTGTGTTTTATGCCTCCGATCATGGTGAGTCCATCGATGATAACTATCATTTGCACGGTACGCCGCGTCAGATGGCACCGCCTGAGCAGTTCCGTTCACCGATGATGGTATGGACATCGGATAAGTTTCTGGCTGACACCGATAATCTGCATGCGTTTGAGCAGTTGAAAGCGCAACAGCGCGTTGGCAAAACACATCGCCATGAAGAGCTGTTTGACACGATTCTTGGATGTTTGGGATACACGTCACCTGACGGCGGTATTAACCCTAAAAATAACTGGTGTCAGAAACCGGCTAATTGACATGAACCACGGACAAGGACGTCGGTTTCAGGCTGTAAATACAAGGAATGGATACTTTAACAGCAGCCGAAATCCTTTTGCTAAAAAGGGATTGACGCCTCAATAAGGTAGCAGTAATATGCGCCCGAATTCGGCGAGTAGCGCAGCTTGGTAGCGCAACTGGTTTGGGACCAGTGGGTCGGAGGTTCGAATCCTCTCTCGCCGACCAACATTCTTCCCCAGTAAATCATTCTCATCTTTCCTCCTGTTCAAATATTGTCTATTAATACAATTCAGTTATAAAACCAGCCATTTATAAAAATAGTCCTTTATAAGATTAGGGGCTTCTCTTCTCAGTGTTTTTGATGTTGATCATTGGCATATTCTCCCTGCCTTTAGTTCGGAATGTTCCCAAAAAACAGAGTAAAAACAGCTCGTTAATTGGCCCGAATGATATTTATCTTATTGTTTTTTAATGATTAATGTAATTATTTCTTCAGTTGTTTGAAAATAATACAGACTTTACCTCGCCGTATTTAAATGTAAATTTATGTGCGGCCAACATTCGCGATGGTTATATATTCGCTTTGTTGAAACCGTCTTTTTATTCAAACATGGAAGATGTTTCGATTATGAAAAAAACAACGCTGCTGCTTTCCACTCTGATTACTTGTGCCATGGGAATGTCTGTTGCTCAGGCGACACAGACGGTGTCATTGGGCTATGCTCAGGCGAAAGTCGAAGATTTTAAAGATCTGAAAGGGGTTACGGCCAAGTACCATTATCAGGGTGATTCTGCACTGGGTATTATTGGTTCTTTTACCTATCTAGGCGGTAAAAAAGATTACAACCAGAGTAGTATTGGATTCAGCTCACACGAGAGCGACGATGTTAAATACTATTCACTAATGGTTGGACCTTCCTACCAAATTAATGATGTCGTGAGTATTTATGGGCTTGCTGGTTTAGGCCATGCTAAAGTAAAAAACTCGTATAACTATACATTGCCCAATCAATCAGGCAATGAAAGCTACAGTGAAAGTAAAACCAAATTTGCTTACGGTGCCGGTATTCAAATTACACCAGTAGCAAACTGGGCGATTGATATTGGCTACGAAGGCACAAAAATCTATGAAGCCCGTGTAGACGGCTTTAATATTGGTGTCGGTTATCGTTTCTGATTTTCCGATCATCGAAAACCGGTGGACAAGCTTCTGCCGGTTATTATTTCTTCTCCCCTTCTTCGTTTTTAATCATAAAACTCTCAATCGATTTATTGCCATTGTAGTGAAGCCAGACCCGCAACGATTCATTGTCCATCGGCTTAGCATAAAGGAATCCCTGTATATATTTGACGCCGCGCCGTTGTAAATACATGAGTTGTTGTTCGGTTTCCACGCCTTCCGCTATCGATTGAAGCTTGATGCGGTGGCTTAAACTAATAATGGCATCAAGAATAGGGGCTTCTTCATCCGGTGATGAAATTGCACTGACGAATCCCTGGTCTATTTTCAGGCAATCCAGCGGAAAATTTTGCAGATAAGAGAGTGAACAGTGGCCGGTGCCAAAGTCATCGATGGCAATCATAAAGCCATCTTCACGCAGCTGATGCAGACGCTGTATGATTTCAGGACCGTTGCTGATGAGATTACGTTCTGTTAGTTCCAACGTAATGCTTAATGAATGGGATGCGACTTTCTCCGCAAAGCGGTGTACGTCTGGTACGAAACTTGGGTGATGCAAATGCTCTGCTGCAACGTTGAGCCCCAGATGAAATCCGGGTTTTACCTGCCAACTGGCGATATCGGATGCGACCAGATCAAATAAATGCCGGGTGATGGGAATGATCATACTTTCTGCTTCGGCGGCAGAGATAAATATATCGGGTCTAATCCACTGCCCATTACTGCGCCGCCAGCGCAGTAATGTTTCGACTCCGGTACAGGAGCGCGAATCTGCATCATAGATAGGCTGGTAATATACGGAAAATTCGCCGTTAGCGATGCCTTTACGGATTTCATCGCGGAATAATAATTTACGTTTTTGCCAGTACCATATCGCCGTAGTAAAAAGCAGAGAGAGAATAATTGCCAGTGGTAGAAACGTGAAAAATGCCTGCATCCAGTTCGTTATTTCCTGAGCGGCGGGAGCGATAATATGGAGAGTAATGGGGAAGCGATCCGATTTGATTTCAAGCGCAGAGGTAGAAAATAAGCCGGTGCGGGGCGTAATCGTCGGGCCAGTTTGAATCGGGTGACCGTTGTCCATTTGCAGAATGAGTTCATAGCCACGGATCTGGCTAATCGCAATCATAAGATCAATGAGGTATTGCGCATCGACCATGGCGTAAGCACCGTATCCCGAGAGGGGCGTCTGGACGAAGATCAGTGCTGGGCGTCCTTTTACGTTGTCTGAGCCAGCAATCGACAGGCTCCAGCGTTCAGAATAGGTTTCTGGTAACGGCTGTTGAATGACGCGGCTTATTGGCGTCAGCGTGCTGCCAAAAGTTGAAGAGCAATAGATGTCGTTATTATGGGTAACACCAATCGCACGAAAGTAAGAAAAAACCGAGCCAAGACGTTGTAGTTCATCACCGATGGCGTTGCAGGGTTGACCATGAAAGTGTTGGAGACGATCCACCATCTTCCATGCTTGTGTCGAAATATTCTCAGCATGATTCATGGCAATTTGCGCGGTGGATTCCAAATCGCGCTTTACCATTAATCTGGACTCTACAAAAGTGAACAGTAATCCGAGCAGCAGCGGCAGCATACCCGCAACCAATAACTGCAACATGTTGATCTTACGTTCACTACGTCTGGGACTCATCAACATCTCCTTTCTGGCAGCAGAGGCCTATGTAGAGACGTCCTTTTCTCCGTGAATTCAAGGAGAGCGCTGAATAGTGGTTATTATAGTGCCTATTTGCAGAAAGGCAGCGCCTGCGCGCAGGCCCATGCTGAACTCCACGCCCATTGGAAATTATACCCCCCGAGCCAGCCAGTTACATCGACCACTTCACCGATGAAATACAGACTTGGTACCGTGCTGGTCTCCATGGTTTTGGAGGACAGTGCTCGAGTGTCAACTCCGCCGATGGTCACTTCAGCCGTGCGATAGCCTTCAGTGCCGTTTGGCTGCACACGCCACTGTTGTAGGCTCTGCTCAATATGCGTTTGCTGTGTGCTGTTGAGCTGCTTCAACGTGATATCCGGCAATTGTCCTAACGCTTGCAGGCATTCGACCAGTCGTTTAGGTAGCCATTGTGCCAGCGTGTTTTTCAGGCTTTGGTTCGGGTGAGCCGTGCGCTCATCATTGATAAGTTGGGTGAGATCGCAATCGGGCAGTAAGTTGATGGTGACGAATTCACCTGCCTGCCAGTAGCTGGAAATTTGCAAAATAGCGGGACCAGAGAGCCCGCGGTGCGTGAACAGGATGTTTTCACGGAATATCACGCCGTTTTCTGCGGTGACGACGGTAGGTACAGAGACGCCGGAGAGCGTTTGCAGCTGTTCGAGCAAAGGCTTGTGCAGCGTAAAGGGCACCAGTGCGGCGCGGGTTGGGAGTACGTTGATACCAAATTGTGCGGCGAGCTGGTAACCGAACGGCGTCGCGCCAAGGCCTGGCATCGACAGGCCACCACAGGCAACAACCAGCGATGTGCTTTGGAATGATGTCCCGTTGCTCAGGTGGATGGTGAACAGATCGTCTGATTTCTCCACCGAGGTAACTTCACTGCGCAGACGGAGAGTGACGTTAGCCCGCTCGCACTCTGTTACCAGCATATCCACGATTTGCTGTGCGGAATCATCGCAGAACAGCTGGCCGAGCGTTTTCTCGTGATAAGCGATGCGGTGGCTGTTGACCAGACTAATGAAATCCCATTGGGTATAACGCGCCAATGCTGATTTACAGAAGTGAGGGTTGTGGGACAGATACGCCGCTGGTTCCGCATACATATTGGTAAAGTTGCAGCGCCCGCCGCCGGACATCAATATTTTGCGACCGGGTTTCTTGCCATTGTCGAGCAGTAGAACACGCAGCCCGCGTTGTCCCGCCTGTGCGGCACAAAACATGCCTGCTGCACCGGCACCGATGATGACAGCGTCAAACTGTTCCACAATGCATTTCTCCGATGAGTGATTTTATCTTGGATTGCCGTTGGCAAATAAGCCATCGAGGTGGCGAATTGTAGTGTTGGTTTCTGTTCGATACCAGCGTAACAATTTGCATGTTTTAGTAAAAATATATAATTGCTTGATTTATATTGATTAAGTGCTTTTCCTGTCTATCCCCATCACATATTAAGTCAAAAAAATGTCATATTTTGCTTTTCCCGACCCCTGCTTGTCGCCGATAATGCGCCGCGTTCATGACCACTAAATGGCCTAACGTTTATGCTACATTTATTTGCCGGACTGGATTACTACACCGGCCTGATGTTGATATTGGCTTTGTTGTTTGTGCTGATGTATGAAGCCATTAACGGTTTTCACGATACTGCGAATGCCGTTGCCACTGTTATTTATACCCGAGCCATGCGCGCCGAGTTTGCCGTTGTTATGGCGGGTGTCTTTAATTTCTTCGGTGTACTGCTGGGCGGCCTGAGCGTGGCCTATGCGATTGTTCACCTTCTTCCCACGGATTTATTGCTGAACGTGAGTTCGGCGCACGGTCTGGCGATGGTCTTTTCCATGCTGCTGGCCGCGATTATCTGGAACCTGGGTACCTGGTATTTTGGTATTCCTGCCTCCAGTTCCCACACGCTTATCGGTGCCATTATCGGTATTGGTTTGACCAACGCTTTGCTGACGGATACCTCCATCGTTGATGCGTTGAACGTACCGAAAATGATCAGCATTTTCCTGTCGTTGCTGCTATCGCCAATTGTGGGGATGGTAGTCGCAGGCCTGATGCTGCTGGTGCTGCGTCGGTTCTGGAACAACAGTAAAAAACGCAAACGCGTGCATCTGACGCCCGTCGATCGCGAGAAGCAGGACGGCAAACGTAAGCCGCCGTTCTGGACGCGTACCGCGCTGATCTTGTCGGCGATTGGTGTGAGCTTCTCTCACGGTGCAAACGACGGTCAGAAAGGTATCGGCTTGATTATGCTGGTGCTGATTGGTGTCGCGCCAGCCGGGTTTATTGTCAACATGAACGCATCTGGCTATGACATCAGCCGTACCCGCGATGCCGTTGTCAATTTACAGGAATACTACAAGCAGCATGGCGACGCGTTGACGCACGTTATCGATCTGTCTCCGCCAGTAATTCCTGTGCCAGAAAGTACGATTCCCGGCAACGGTCAGAAAGAATTCCACTGTGATAGTTCACGCGTGATGATCGCGATTGAACGTACTCAGGGTCTGCTGAATAACCTGAAAAGTTACGACCAGTTGAATCCTGACGATCGTAGCAGAGTGCGTCGCTTGTTGATGTGCATCGCGGATACGATGGATCGGGTGGTTAAGCTGCCAGAAACGTCGGGCGAAGATAAACGCTACCTGAACAACCTGCGTAAAGACATGCTGCAGACGGTTGAATACGCGCCTCTCTGGATTATCGTCGCGGTTGCGTTGGCGCTGTCTCTGGGCACGATGGTGGGCTGGAAACGCGTTGCTGTGACCATCGGTGAGAAGATTGGTAAGAAAGGCATGACCTACGCACAAGGCGTTTCGGCGCAGGTGACGGCTGCCTTGTCGATTGGTGTTGCGAGCTACACCGGGATGCCAGTTTCCACCACGCACGTATTGTCCTCGGCGGTTGCTGGGACGATGATTGCGGACGGTGGGGGCGTACAGGGCAAAACGATAAGAAGCATTCTGCTGGCCTGGGTATTGACGCTGCCAGTCTCAATGTTGATGTCTGGTACGCTGTACTGGCTGGCGTTGAAGCTGATCTAATCGCGGTGATTCATAACGCATAAAAACGTAGGGAACGTTTTTCAACGTCGCTTGCGACGGCCCGCAGGGGAACGGACAAGGATGTCCGTCATAAAAAAAGGCGATTCTGTGGGGAATCGCCTTTTTACTTTTTATCGACGTTCATGTTGTTAATACCAGAGATTGTGTAAGTACCAATAATTATATAAATACAATGCCTTAATACCACATCATCATGGCAATCAGGCTGATGACAATGAGGCCACACAGGGCGGTCGTGAGCAGAAATTGTCCCCGCACCCGCTCACAGCGGCGAATAAACTCAGGGTCGTGATGGTCAAGATAGCGTTGCGCGTAGATATAGCCTACCAGCCTGATTTGCTTGCTTGGTTGACCGTGCGATGTAAAAAAACCTCCCCCATCAACGTATTGGTAAAGCAGTGGGTCACAGTCACGCAAAATCATCAGTAACACGCGTAATGAAGAGTAATACCTCGCCATATTGATGATGCAGACGATACATAAAGCCCAGAAAAGCGCAAATGTACTAATCATGCTTCCCTCCCGGTCGTTCTATTCGTCAGATTCGATGGTCATACCTTCCCGTTGTCCACCTGTGTCCGATGACAAGCGTTATTATCAGCGACGCTTATCAACGACGTTTTTCTGCGACGAATAGTTATGCCACGCGCTTACGCACGATTTTATTGTCATTTGGGACAGCCAACAGCATCACGGCTAGCCCATTCTCGTTTTCCATCCCAAGGCGCAGCGGATAGGTTCACCACCCCCTACTTGTAGTGTAGAAGAAGAATGTTCGTTTGTGCCAGAGAGGCAGGCGCAATCAGGATGAAGGACGATTTTCGACGAGGTAATGCCCTTTTCGAAAGGAGAAGCTACGCGATTTAACTGTGAAAAGGAGCGGTTTCTACTACACTTATTAATAGAATTAACAGGTTTAAAAACGGGTTGTGATCGACTGAACAGTCCGATAGTGCGGACGAGTGTTATTCTATAATCCGCCGTTAAGTATCAGATTGGCAGGAGAAATATCTGCTAACCCTTAATTAGTCTTTACGGAAGGAGTCTTATTATGGCTTACAAACACATCCTTATTGCTGTTGACCTTTCTCCAGAAAGCAAAGTGTTAGTGGAAAAAGCCGTTTCAATGGCAAGACCGTACAATGCGAAAGTGTCGTTAATCCACGTCGATGTGAATTACTCCGATCTCTACACGGGGCTCATCGACGTCAATCTGGGTGACATGCAACAGCGTATCTCTGAAGAAACCCAGAATGCGTTGACCGAGTTGTCTCAGAATGCGGGCTATCCCATCAGCGAAACGCTGAGTGGCAGCGGCGATTTAGGGCAAGTACTGGTTGATGCAATCAAAAAATACGAAGCCGATCTCGTGCTGTGTGGGCACCATCAGGACTTCTGGAGCAAACTCATGTCTTCTGCACGTCAACTGATTAATACCGTACATGTTGACATGCTCATCGTGCCTTTGCGTGATGAGGAAAACGAATAAAAATTAACTTTTTTTGCATTTTTTTTCAGTGATGAAAGGCGCGGCTTCTGGCTGCGCCTTTTGTTATATAACAAAAACTTATCTCGAATTTCCTTCTCAAAACACCCCAAAAAACCCTTCCTATCTCATTGGATTATAACGTTTATCTGAAAAGAAAACGCTTGCTTAAATATCCATCGCCAGTGTTATAGTCCAGAGGACACAACATCATTTTCACCGATCCCACAAGCTTCTACGTGTCTAAAAATTAAAGAAGCAGAAGGGAGCTTATTCGTTCAATCAGGAGCTGTTCATGGCACAAATCGTATCTCTGGCAAGTTTTCTTGATTCTGTTCAACAACGCGATCCGCATCAGCCTGAATTTCTACAGGCTGTTAATGAAGTACTTTCCACGCTGTGGCCTTTTCTGGAGCAGAACCCTCACTATGCCGATTACAGCCTGCTGGAACGATTGGTAGAACCGGAACGTGTAATTCAGTTTCGCGTGGCGTGGACGGATGACAAAGGTCAGGTACAGGTGAACCGTGCCTGGCGCGTCCAGTTCAGCTCCGCGATTGGCCCGTACAAAGGTGGCATGCGTTTCCATCCGTCCGTTAACCTGTCGATTCTGAAATTCCTTGGGTTCGAGCAGACGTTCAAGAATGCGCTGACGACGCTGCCAATGGGCGGCGGTAAAGGGGGTTCGGACTTTAATCCGAAAGGGAAAAGTCAGGGCGAAGTCATGCGCTTCTGTCAGGCGCTGATGACGGAACTGTATCGTCATTTGGGCGCGGATACGGATGTTCCAGCGGGTGACATCGGCGTGGGTGGTCGCGAAGTCGGCTTCATGACCGGCATGATGAAGAAGCTGACCAACAACACGGCGTGCGTCTTCACCGGCAAAGGGTTGTCGTTTGGCGGCAGTCTGATTCGTCCTGAAGCAACGGGCTACGGCCTGATTTACTTCACAGAAGCGATGCTGAAACGCCACGGTCTGGGTTTTGAAGGCATGCGGGTTGCGGTGTCTGGTTCCGGTAATGTGGCGCAGTACGCGATTGAAAAAGCGATGGAACTGGGTGCCCGCGTGGTCACGGTATCGGATTCTAACGGCACTGTGGTGGATGAAAACGGATTTACCCCAGAGAAACTGGCGCTGCTGGAAGAGATCAAGAACAAACGCTATGGCCGTGTGGAAGATTACGCGCGTGAAGCGAAACTGACCTACCTCGCAGGCAAAACGCCGTGGGAAGTGCCAGTAGATATCGCGCTGCCGTGTGCGACGCAGAATGAGCTGGATCTCCCAGCGGCGCAGACGCTGATTGCTAACGGCGTGAAAGCCGTGGCGGAAGGTGCCAATATGCCGACCACGATTCCAGCGACCGATGCGTTCCTGGATGCAGGCGTGCTGTTTGCACCGGGTAAGGCGGCTAACGCCGGCGGCGTGGCGACATCCGGGCTGGAAATGGCGCAGAACGCGGCACGTTTGGGCTGGAAAGCGGAGAAGGTGGATGCGCGTTTGCATCACATCATGCTGGATATTCACACTGCGTGCGTGCAGTACGGTGGTGAAGATAGCCAGACGAACTACGTGCGCGGTGCCAATGTGGCGGGCTTTGTCAAAGTGGCTGACGCGATGCTGGCGCAGGGCGTTGTGTAACGGATAATTCCCCTGAGCGCCTGTATTCGCAGGCGCTCTTACCCGTCATACTTCAAGTTACAGGTGTGTTTGCTGCCTTTCTTTATCTTAATCCGCATTGTGTATCGTCGGTTTTTTGCCGGTACAACCCGTTCTCTTCAAGGTTTACACCATTGTGAAAATCAAACATCTTCCTTTCGATCAGAATCGTAATGGCTGGTCGGCAGATCTTGTCGATAAACCGAATTACCCGCAGCAACGTGGAAAAACAACGGCGGATTGGTTGGTGATCGGCGCGGGCTATGCGGGGATCGCTTTTGCCCAGCGTTTGGCTGAACAGCGCCCGGATAAACACATTATCCTGCTGGATGCGGGCGAGATTGGCGACAATGCCTCTGGGCGTAACTCTGGTTTCGTCATCGATTTGCCGCATAACATCGGCAGTTCGACGGCGGAGTTAGAAAAGGCAGCCGCTTATCGCCGCCTGTTGCAGTCCGGTGTGGCGCACTTAAAAGAAAAGGTGGATCGCTATGCTATCGCGTGTGACTGGAGCGTGGCGGGGAAATATCACTGTGCCGTTAGTTCGACATTCAATGGGCTGATCGATACTTATGTCCGTGAATTGAACGACCTTGGCGAACCTTATCAGGTGGTTGAAAAAGACGAACTTGCTCGTCGCCTTGGAACCTCTTTCTATCAACGCGCTGTGTATACCCCCAATTGTATTCTGCTAAATCCGGCGGCGCTGGTGATCGGGCTGGTGGCGAGTCTGCCTAAGAACGTGACGGTTTACGCTCATTCCCCTGCGCTGAATATCGAGACTGGATCGCGCATTCGTGTGAAAACGCCCTATGGTGAGATTCAGGCAGATAAGCTGATGATGGCGATTAACGGCGCGGCGCGCGGCCTGCCGTTGTTCAATGGTCGGGTTTTTGCCGTGGCGACCTTTGCGACGCTGACTGAGCCGCTGAATGCGGAACAGATTGCACGGATGGGTGATATGCCGGATTGGGGGCTGACGCCGGTCAATGCGCTGGCCAGCGCGACGCTGCGCTACACGCGCGACCATCGTTTCCTGATTCGGGAGCATGTGAAGTTTGCCCCTGAGTTGGTTAATAGTGCGGTCGAAACTGGACGCCACGCGCGTCGACATGCTGCTATTTTTGCCCGCATGTTCCCGCAGTTGAGCGACGTTAAAATGGCGCACTCGTGGTCAGGACTGATTAGCGTAACGCGCAACGGTGCGCCAATTTGGGGGCAGCTAAGCGACAATGTGTTCGCATCCGCTGGCTGTAACGGGGCCGGGCTGTCGAAGCAAACCGCCGCCGGACATATTCTGGCGGATCTGGCGTTAGGTGAAGACAACCCACTGATTAGCGATATGCAATCGCTCGGTCAGGCAAACTACCTGCCGCCACGCCCTTTTCTGGATATCGGCGTGAACGGCTACCTGACGAGCGAACGTTGGAAAGCCCGCAGCGAGAGATAACGCCTGTCAGTTAATCGCCGCGATAACTGTCAACTGATCGTTCAGCCGCTGCTTGGTCAACGCATTGGTGGTGCTGTCACGCTGTTGCGTCAGCTCCGTCACGCGTTTCTCCCTCTGCGTGGCATCCGGCAGCAGCAACGGCTTCACGTTGATGGATTGCACGTTGCTATAGCGGCCATCGTCTGAGGTCGGTACGCTGATTTTTCCACTGTTAAGCAGCGATTCGACAATTTTTCGCTCACGCTCATAGCCCTGCAATCCCGCCAGCTTCCAGCGCTGCGGCACCGTACCCTCGTATTGTCCTTTCTTCACCTCAGTCAAATAACGGATGGTCAGGTTACGAATCGTGCCCGCCTCTTCGCCATATTCCACTTTGGTATCCGATATCACCGGGAACTGCATGCCCTCCAGCACGCCGCCTTTTTGCGTCAGGTGGCCCATACGGTAGCTGTTCATGCCCAGACGAATCGGCATGTCGTCGGTAACCGGCGTGCCGTTATTCATTTTCAGATCGGTAATGCGCTGCCCAGCGGGTTTCGTCAGGTCGATGGTGTAGGTCACGCCGTCGAAGAAATCATTGGTGGAATACTTGGAGGCACGACGCTGTGGATTGAAACTGTAAGTCACATCCCCGTCTTGCAGCTGGTTGAAGTAACCCGCTGACCATTCCATGTATTTCTTCAGTTCTTTTCCGGTTAGCTGATAAACCGTGATTTCACCACCAGCGTATTGATAGTTAAAGGCGATGTCTTTTGCGGCAATAGTACCGACGTTCAGCTTAGGCCGATCGTTATCAATTTGCAGCGCGATAACCTGCGCTTTGGGGGCGTAATGACGGCTGGCTTCCTGAAACAGGGCGCTGATGCCCGTGTCCTGTACGTGTACTTGAGGAATGCCTTTCACGGCATCTTGCGGCACCAGATCGTGCCCGAGAAGTTGTGCAATCGGACGGCTGGCGTTGGCGCGTAAGGTATTGTGATAAGGCTCGTAGATGTCTTCCATCTTGCGGTCAGAATCTACGTCTTTAATCGAATAGGTATAGCTGTCTTTATTGATCAGCACGTATTTGCCGTTCTGTTGCTCAAACTGCAAATCGATACGCGACAGCGCGCGACCATATCTGTCCGGTTCGGTGACGATCACGCCATTAATCACCTCTTTATCCACTTTTACGTGCATATGGCCCGCGACGATGGCGGCTAATTCAGGGTTAGCGCGAGCAATGTCGCCTACGCCAGTGCCCGGCCGCTGGTTCTCGTTATCGATTCCCATATGGGCGACTAGCACGATGGCATCCACTTTGCCGTGGATTTGCTGGATAACGGTTTTTACCGCCCCGACGGGATCGGTAAAGTTCAGCCCTTTCACACGGTCGGTGCCCTTGGCGAATTCAGCGGTCATCGGCGTGTCCATGCCAATGATGCCAATCTTCACACCCTGTCGTTCGACAATTTTATAGGCCGGTAAGTAAGGTTTACCGCTCTCCCAAAAAATATTGCCCGCCAGCGCAGTACCATTGAACTGCTCAAGCGAAGTAGAAAGCACATTCAGTCCGAAATCAAACTCGTGGTTGCCCATGACCCAGACGTCATAATTCATTGCGTTAAAACCGAGAATCATCGGGCTGGTTTTGTCATTTTTGAAGGTTTCGACAAAATTGCCCTGAATGGTGTCGCCCGCATCAACCAGAATCACATTTGGCTGTTGTGCACGAACTTTATGCACCTGCGTCGCGATCTGACTCAGGCTGCCAGCCATGTTGGCGGTATCGGTAGCGTAATCCCAGGGAACAAAGGTGCCATGCAGGTCGGATGTACCTAGAATCGTGATATTTACCGGTTCTTGAACGGCCATAGCAGAGGTACTCAAACAAAGCAGAAGTGACAGAAGCGTTTTTTTCATTATGTCATCTTAGTGTAATAAGAACTGATAGCGTGAAATTATGCGATTTGCTTCTCATTTGTGCTACAGACTTTGCAAAAGCGGCATAAGAAATGCGAAGCAGGATGGGTTTTTAGCCGCCAACACGTTTATCGATGCAGCGGCGAGGGATTCAGACGGGAAGATAGAAGTCGAAGCGGTGGCTTTTGGTTTCCAACATGGACTGTGCCGGCACGCCAGCCAGCGGTGGCGCATAGTCTGGTCGCTTCACCACGACACGTTTCTTTGCCAGCGCACGTGCAGGTTCCAGCAGTGCATCGGCATCGTCATCTGCACCCACCAGCGATTGAAACACCCGCATCTCTTTCTTTACCAGCGCGCTCTTTTGTTTGTGTGGAAACATCGGATCGAGATAGACCACATCCGGCGGCGGTGTAATGTCACGCAGCGCGGTCATACTGGATGCGTGTAGCAGCGTGAGCCGTTCCCGTAGCCACGGGCCGATTTCTGCATCTTGATATCCACGTTTCAACCCATCGTCCAGCAGCGCCGCAACCACAGGATTGCGCTCCACCATGCGTACGTGGCAACCCAATGCCGCCAGCACAAAAGCATCGCGCCCTAGTCCGGCTGTCGCATCCACGACATCCGGCAGGTAATCTTTTTTGATACCAACAGCTTTAGCGACGGCCTCACCGCGTCCGCCGCCAAAGCGACGGCGGTGTGCCATCGGCCCGGCAACGAAATCCACGAAAATAGCGCCGAGCTTCGGTTCATCCTGCTTGCGCAATTCCAGACGTTCCGTTGTTAGCACCAGCGCCATCACCGCATTGGGATCGGAAACCAGCCCCCAGCGCTCAGCCAAAGAAGATAAGGCGCCACTATCGGCGCCTTCTTCTGCGATTAAGCAGATGCTCATCCTTTGATGCCGTAATGCGCGAGCATGGCATCTAACTGAGGTTCACGGCCACGGAAGCGTTTGAACAGCTCCATCGGTTCTTCGGAGCCGCCGCGGGTCAGGATGTTATCCAGGAACGACTGACCGGTTTCTCTATTGAAAATACCTTCTTCTTCAAAGCGGGAATAGGCATCGGCTGCCAGCACGTCGGCCCACAGATAGCTGTAGTAGCCTGCTGCATAACCGCCTGCGAAGATATGGCTGAATGCGTGCGGGTAACGACCCCAGCTTGGGCTTGGCACCACGGCTACCTGCGCTTTGATCTCCGTCAGCGTTGGCAGAATCTGGGCGCCTTTCGCAGGGTCAAACTCGGCATGCAGGCGGAAATCGAACAGGCCTAACTCCAACTGACGCAGAATGAATAGCGCGGCTTGGTAGTTCTTCGCTGCCAGCATTTTATCCAACAGTTCCTGCGGCAGCGGTTCACCGGTTTCATGATGGCCGGAAATAAAGGCCAGCGCTTCAGGTTCCCAGCACCAGTTTTCCATGAACTGACTCGGCAGTTCGACTGCATCCCACGGTACGCCGTTGATACCCGAGACACCGGCGGTATCGATCTGGGTCAGCATATGGTGCAGGCCGTGACCGAACTCGTGGAAGAGGGTGGTGACTTCATCGTGTGTGAACAGGGCCGGTTTGCCGTTGATTGGTCGGTTAAAGTTACAGACCAGATAGGCGACCGGTTTTTGCAGCTCGCCGTTGCCTTTACGCAGTTTACCCGCGCAGTCGTCCATCCAGGCACCGCCACGCTTGTATTCGCGGGCGTACAAATCGAGGTAGAAGCTGCCGCGCAGTTCGCCGCTTTCATCGAACAGATCGAAGAAGCGAACATCCGGGTGCCACACGTCCACATCTTTACGCTCTTTGGCCGTGATACCGTAAATGCGTTTAACTACTTCAAACAGGCCATTTACCGCGCGGTTTTCTGGGAAGTACGGTCGCAGTTGCTCATCGCTGATGGAATACAGGTGCTGCTTCTGCTGCTCGCTGTAGTAGGTGATATCCCAGGCCTGCAATTCATCCACGCCGAAGTGTTCTTTGGCGAAGGCGCGCAGTTGGGCGAGTTCTTCTTCAGCCTGCGGGCGGGCGCGTTTCGCCAAATCGGTCAGGAAATCGATCACCTGTTGTGGGTTTTCCGCCATTTTGGTCGCCAGCGATTTATGCGCGTAGCTATCGAAGCCCAGCAGCTGTGCCAGTTTGTGACGCAGTACCAACTCTTCCGCCATAATTTCGCTGTTGTCCCACTTGCCTGCGTTCGGCCCCTGATCGGACGCGCGGGTGCCGAACGCGCGGTACATCTCTTCACGTAGCGCTTGATTGGTGCAGTAGGTCAGCACCGGCAGGTAACTCGGGATATCCAGCGTTAACAGCCAGCCATCCTGCTCTTTGGCTTCTGCCTGCGCTTTGGCTGCTGCCAGCGCGCTTTCCGGCATGCCATCCAGCTCGGCGACGTCGGTAATCAGTTTGCTCCAGCCCATCGTGGCATCCAGCACGTTGTTGCTGTACTGCGAGCCGAGTTCAGACAGACGAGCGGAAATTTCGCCGTAGCGTTTCTGTTTTTCCGGCGACAGGCCGATGCCGGACAGTTCAAAATCGCGCAGCGCGTTATCAACGGATTTCTTCTGCGCTAGGCTCAGTGTGGTGTAGTGCTCGCCGTCACGCAGGCTGCGATAGGCCTGATATAGCCCGGCATGTTGACCAACCCAGGTGCTGTACTCGGACAGCAGCGGCAGACATTGTTCATAAGCACTGCGCAGCTCTGGGCTGTTCTTCACGGCGTTCAAATGGCTGATAGGGGAAAAAATGCGGCCAAGACGATCATCGCTGTCCGCCAGTGTCTGACACAGATTATCCCATGTGAACGGCCCCGCTTGCGCGACCACACGTTCTACCGTCTCGCGGCATTCATCCAGCGCAGATTTAACGGCTGGGACAATATCTTCCGTTTTAATGCTGGAGAACGGGGGCAGGGTAAATGAGGTCAGTAATGGATTCGTCATAGTGCCGTCCTGATAATTGTGGGTGATCTCGTTGCCGGTAAGTTGAATCTGTTGAAGAGAGACCGGCAAGGCGGATATCTATTGCGGATTGATTACTAAGATGAGGTCAAGTGCCGTGAAAATCAATGGTGGAGGCGGTGCTCCTCGTGATCAACGGTGCGTTTTCCGTCATCAATAAGCCCTGTGCGTTACCTGAGAAGGCCTGTTAACGTTGTACTAAATGCGTTTTCCTAAAAGTTTTTGCTATTTTCCTGCCCGATTTTGTTTCTCGCGTGACCTACCTGATGTGTCTTTTTTTTCAATATTTCAGGGGAATGACAATGGCGATAAACAATCATAATGGTGGGTGCATCGCGCATAAACCTACCTTGGCGGTCGCGCGGGCAGTCCATTTGGCACTGTCTGGCGTGTTGATCTTAAGTGTTGGAACGGTCAGCTCAGCGCTGGCGGCGGAAACTGCCGCTGCTGTCGCGGCACCAACAATGACGTTTTCCATTCTGGCAGGGTCGCTAGGCACCACGTTGCAGGCTGTCGCCAGCCGTGCCAATGTCATTCTCACGTTTTCTCCCGATCAAACACAGAATAAAACCAGTGGGAGCGTGCGGGGAACCTACACCGTACAGGAAGCCTTTGCGGCCGCACTGGCGGGAACGGGATTGAGTGCAGTACAGACGGCCACAGGCTATCGGCTGGAATCCACGCTTGCCGCCGAGGGAAGCGACGGCAGCCTGCTGATCCCAACGCTCTCGGTTGTCGGCGGCACATCGGACAGCGCTGCGGCCGGACGTTCCGTGTTACGTCAGGCCGATGTCGATCGCGTACAAGCTGACAATATTGCCAGCCTGCTCGATAAACTTCCCGGCGTGTCGATGGCGGGTTCTCCTCGACCGGGTGGACAGAGCCTGAATATCTGGGGCATGGGCGACATGGAAGACGTCAAAGTTGTTTTGGACGGTGCGCCAAAAGGCTTTGAGAAATACCGTCAAGGCTCGGTGTTCATTGAACCTGAACTGATTAAGCGTATCGACGTTGATAAAGGCCCGCATGATATTCGCAGCGGTAATGGCGGCTTCGGCGGTACCATTCACGTTGATACCAAAGACGCCAGCGATCTGCTCATGCCGGGAGAAAATTTCGGTGGGATGGCCAAGTACAGCTATCACACCAACGATCGGCAAAATATCTACAGCGGTGCGCTGTATGGCCGAACGGAGGATGGGATGGCTGATGGCCTGCTCTACATGAGCAAGCGCGATGGCGACAACATCGAACGTCCTGATGGCTCGCGCTTTGTCTACTCGACGAGCGACATGGCATCCTATTTACTGAAGACCAACATCTATCTGACGGATTCTCAGACGCTGACGCTCTCCGCTATGCGCTCCGAATCTGACGGCTGGCAGCCGTTTGCTGCTAAGCGTGACGATATGGCGGCACCCACACAGGCAGACATCAATCGTTATGGCTGGGAAGAGGCGTGGCGGCGTAAGCTGGTTTACCGCGATCAGGTCGATAAAAACTACTCGCTGAAATGGAATATCGCGCCAGCGGATCAGCCGTGGCTGAATCTCACTGCGTCATTTGCCACCTCAAAAACTGAACAGCATGACAGACGTTCTGATTCGGCTTCACAGAGTAGCTATCTGGGAACGCTGGGGAATGAAAGCTGGGTAAGCTATAAAGATCAACTTGCGGAAATCAGTAACGAAAGCCTGTTCACTACCGGCCCGCTCGACCATAAGTTGCTGGTGGGGATGCGCTGGCACCAGCATAAGCGCGATACGCTTATTTATTACCCATCTGGCAAGAATAACGCCGAGTATAACTATGGTTATTTCCAGCCTTACTACATGCCGGCAGGGGAACAGGAGACGCGCAGCCTGTATGTACAGGACGCGGTAACGATCGGTAGCGTGACGATTACTCCGGGTGTGCGTTATGACCATGTCACGAATACGGGGAAACCTAACGCGGCACCACGTTATAACAGCAGCATTCCGGCTGCCGGACATGATTACAGCAGCGTGACCTACACCGGCTGGTCGCCGCGTATCGGCGCACTCTGGAAAGCGACGGACAATCTCTCGCTGTTTGCCGATGCCAGCCGCACCTGGCGTGCGCCTGTTGTCGATGAGCAATATGAAGTGCAGTCTGCGGCGTCCAGCGTGCCGGGAACCAGTCGTAATCTGGAGGTTGAAAGCATTAAGGCATTTCGTCTGGGGGCGATTCTGGACTTCAACAATCTGATGCTCGAAGAGGACAGCCTACAAATCCGCACCACGCTGTTCCGTAATCGCGGTAAAAACGAAATTTTCTACCGTCGCGGTATTTTGTGTGAAGCGCAGACGCAGAGCGGCACGTCATCATCTTGTGGGCAGCCGCTCTCTAACTACCGTAATTTACCGGGTTATACCATTGAAGGGGTCGAGATTGAGTCGTTCTACGACAGCCGCTGGCTGTTTGGTAGCCTGTCCTTCTCTTCCATTCGCGGCGAGCGCGATGCTTCACCGCGTAATCCGTGGGGCAATAAAACCTGGATTGCTGAAATCCCGCCAACAACCGCACATGCGACGCTGGGCACCAAAATTCCTCGTCTGGATATGGCCGTAGGCTGGACGAGTGACTTTGTGCGTAAGCAGGACCGTTCGCCTGCCGATGGCGATCCACAGGCCGATATCTGGGCGCTACCGAAAAGCAAAGGCTATGTACTACATGGTCTGTTCGCCAGTTGGCAGCCACAGACGATAAAAGGATTTGAAGCGCGTGTGACGGTCGATAACCTACTGAATACCGATTACTACCCGTATCTGGGCGAATCCGTGTCCGGCGTGGGACGTAACGTGAAAATCAGCGTGTTACAACGCTTCTGATCGCGTCACGCGGGGCGGATAGGATGACCGCCCCGTTAGTAGGGGCATGTTGCATAGGCGTAATGCAAATTCAGCAAATTTGAATAATTTTCGTTTCGGAACTTGACAGTCAGAGGGAAAAAACATAAATAAGAACGATTATCATTCTTATGTTTAAATAGCGCTCTGGGGTAAAGTTCGATGGTGAGGAAAGCGACGGCCAGCGTGAATGACTTTGCCCAACAGCTCTATTTCGATCATCACCGCTGGTTGTATAACTGGCTGCGCCATAAACTGGATTGTTCCCAGAATGCGGAAGACTTGGCACAGGATACGTTCCTTAGTGTGCTGATGAACCCGGAGTTGCTCACGATTCGCCAGCCGCGCCCGTTTCTGGCCACCGTGGCCCGCCGTTTAGTCGCCAATCATTATCGTCGTAAAAAAATTGAAGATGCCTATCTGGATGTGTTGAGCACGCAGCCGGATGCCTGTATGCCTTCCCCGGAAACGCGTCTTCTTACCCTCGAAATTCTTGAACAGCTTGATGCTGCACTGGATGGCCTGCCAGCGCCAGTCAGAGAGGCGTTTCTGCTGGCACACCTCCACGGTATGCGCTACAGCGATATCGCCGAGCGTTTACGCGTTTCCAGCAGTTCAGTGAAACAGTATCTGCAACGCGCCAACCTCCAATGTTTCTTTGCTTTGCCGCTATGAACGATCCCACTTTTTATCGTGACGGACAGGGGCAGCCTATTCAGCCAGATAGCGCACGTGAAGCGGTGGCGTGGCTGACGCAACTGATGTCCGACAGCGTCACGGAGCAGGATCGCCGCGAGTGGCAGCGTTGGCGCGAGGCCTCACCGGATAACGAGCAAGCGTGGCAGCATATTGAATCCGTGTGTGCCAATCTGGGTCAACTTAACGCGCGGGCAGCACACCAGAGTCTATCGACGCTTAACGGTATGCAGCGGCGCAGCGTACTCAAAGCGCTAGCCATTCTCTGTCTGACCGGAGGGGCTGGCATGGCTGGATCGCGTACGGATGTGTGGCAGTCGTTTACGGCAGATTATCAGACGCAGGTAGGCGAACAGCGCCACGCGGTATTGGAAGATGGCACGACGCTGCTGCTGAATACGCAGACGGCGCTGAATGTGGCCTACGGTGACGATCTACGCCAGCTCACGCTGATTCGCGGTGAAGTCATGATCGAAACCAGTCAGGTGGAAAAGGCCGCGTTGTATCCACGTCCTTTCATTGTGACGACGGCACAGGGAAAGGTGCAGGCACTGGGCACGCGTTTTAGCTTGCGGGTACAGGATGAACACACGCAGGTGGCGGTGTATGACGGCGCGGTAAGGCTTCATCCGCAGCGGAACGGTCAGGATGTACAAGTGGTAAAAAGCGGACAAACGGCAACGTTTACCACGCAGCGCTGTGGCCAGATAGAGACGGAGAAGGCAGAGCCTGCATGGGTGAAAGGGCAACTGCTGGCGGATAATCAGCGTCTGGTGGATTTTGTTGATGAATTGAGCCGCTACCGCAGCGGCGTGATTCGTTGTCAGCCAGAGGTTGAGAGCCTGCGGTTCTCCGGCGTCTTTCCGCTGTCTGATACCGATAATATCTTGGCGGCGCTGGCGGAGGCGCTTCCTGTGCAGGTGCGTTATTTCTCTCGCTACTGGGTTCAGATTGCTGCGCGATAAAATATCCTGCCAAAGTGTAATAACATTGTATTTTATGCTGTTTTCATTTTTTTTCTGCCCGATCCCCGTAGCTGAACGACCCACTATTATCGGTTGCCTGTTTTATACCTAACGATGTGATGAAGAACGCATGATGATGTCCTCGGAACCTCATACATTGAGAATGCTGCTTCTGTCTCTGCGGCGAGAGGCGGTGTGCTAATGGCCACACAGACGCTGAAATTCAATACGATTCAGCCCGCAACGACAGTACGTTGGGGAAGTGGCTCGCTGCTGGCCTTGGCGCTACACGCGGGGGTGATTGTCTGGATGAGCTACCATGCGCTCGATTCCTCAATTGAAGCGCCGCCGCCCGCCATGATGTTAATGGTCGCGGATAGCGTGCAATCCACATCCAGCCCTCAGGATGCGCCTGTTGGCCCGCAGCAAACGCTGTCCACGCCGCAAGAATCTGCGGCTCAACCGGAAAAAATAATGCAAGACGTGCCGCCGCTCGCGCCTGCACCAAAGCCGGTGATTACGACGGCGCAAAAGGAAAAACCGCAGTCGCAGAAAAAAGTGCAGAAAAAAATGGAAAAACCGGTGCAGGAGACGACGCCGCAGGAAGCGATCGCGCCATCGGAAAAACCGCCAGCACCCGTCACCAGCGCACCGCTGCCGGGCAACAGTCAGCACGTCGCTGCGCCGTATAACAGCGATGCCGCGCAGATGCGTAAAGGCGTGGCGGACTGGAGTAGCAAACTGTTGGCACATCTGAGCCGCCATAAACGCTATCCGGCTCAGGCCGCACGGCAGCGATTACAGGGTGTCGCCCAGATTCGTGTGACGTTAGATCGAACCGGAAATGTACTGGCTGTTTCGTTGGTCAGCAGCAGCGGTGTGGCACCATTGGATACGGAGTCTGTCGCCTTGCCGAAGCGTGCTCAGCCGCTTCCGGCTCCGCCAGCAGAAGTGATTGGCGATAACGCGCAACTCACCATCACGGTCCCGATTAGCTTCGATTTACGCGAAGCACGTCGCTAACTGGTATCAACTAGCGCGGCGTGTGTGCATCATAGCCAGCATAAAAAAACCGAATCGCGTAAGGGTTGCCTTGTTCGGTAAAGAACTCTGCGACTCTCTCCCGTTCCAGCCCGTAGCGGCGCGATAACAACCCAGCCTCGAAGGCGGCCTGCTGGCGGTCGCCTTTGGTTTCCGCCAGATGGTGAGCATAGCCACAGATATAGCCGCGCCGATAATCGTAGCAGTAAGGGTTAATGTCGTTGGTGGATTTTGGGTTGGCAGATCTCAGCCCCGCGAGGACGCCTCGCTCAAAATGGTTTCCCACTATAATGCTCCGTGAATTATCGTTATATATTAAATGATATAACGCTTATTTGTCACTCACCAGATCTGTTGAAAAATATTCCTGAATCCGTCGCGCATGCACGTACTTCCTCAGCCTGAATATCGGTAGCTTTCAATCGAATGAAAAACGGCCATGTTTCACAATTTGCTGATTTCAGACGATAAAAATTGCCAGTTTGCGCGGCGGTTCGCAGGGTGGGGCGTTGTTTCGGTATTGAAGGGATATTTTCCGCCGCAGACGGTTATACTGTCGGTTAATCGACGTTATTTATAAAAACTTCACCGGAAAGCAAGCATGCTAAGTTACCGCCACAGTTTCCATGCCGGCAATCACGCCGACGTGCTGAAACACACTGTTCAGAGCCTGATCATCACTGCCCTGAAAGAGAAAGAAAAACCTTTCCTGTATCTGGATACCCACGCGGGTGCTGGACGTTATCAGCTTAGCGGCCCGCACGCCGAGCGCACAGGGGAGTATCTGGATGGCATCGCGAAGATCTGGCAGCGTGACGATATTCCGGCTGAACTCGAACCTTACATGCAGGCGGTGCGTACCTATAATCACAACGGACAACTGCGCTATTACCCTGGTTCTCCGCTGATTGCGCGCCAGCTACTGCGTGAGTACGACAAACTCCACCTGACCGAGCTGCACCCCAGCGATTTCCCGCTACTGCGCAATGAGTTTCAGAAAGATGCGCGTACCAAAGTGCTGCGTGACGATGGTTACCAGCAGTTGAAAGCTCAGCTTCCGCCGCTTTCTCGTCGGGGATTTGTGCTGATTGACCCACCTTATGAGCTGAAGACGGACTATCAGGACGTAGTCAAAGGCATTAAGGAGGGGCATAAGCGCTTTGGCACTGGCGTATTTGCACTGTGGTATCCGGTTGTGCTGCGTCAGCATATCAAACGCATGCTGAAAGAGTTGCAAGCCTCGGGTATTCGCAACATTTTGCAAATTGAGCTGGCGGTACTGCCGGACAGCGATCGCTACGGTATGACGGCGTCGGGCATGATTGTGATTAACCCGCCGTGGAAGCTGGCGGCGCAGATGAAGGACGTACTGCCGTGGCTGCATAGCGTGCTGGTACCGGAAGGCACTGGACATACGCTGGTGGAACAAATCGTACCGGAGTAATGCGTGTGAGCACGGTGGGCGATGCGGTCGGTTTTTCCTATTGCAACCATAGGCATAACCTTTATTGGACATGTGGCTCTGGCGTTACACTCTAGGCAAATTTTATTCACTTAAGCATGGATACACTGATGACCAAACACTATGACTATCTTGCTATTGGCGGCGGCAGCGGCGGTATCGCGTCTATCAACCGCGCGGCGATGTATGGACAAAAATGTGCGTTGATCGAAGCGAAATATCTGGGCGGCACCTGCGTCAACGTCGGCTGTGTGCCGAAGAAAGTGATGTGGCATGCAGCGCAGATCGCCGAAGCGATCCATCAGTACGGCCCAGATTACGGGTTCGATACCACGGTGAACCAGTTTAACTGGGGCACGCTGGTCAAGAATCGTAGCGCCTACATCGATCGTATCCACCAGTCCTACGATAACGTGCTGGGTAAGAATAAGGTTGATGTTATCCACGGCTTTGCCCGCTTTGTCGATGCGCACACGGTGGAAGTGAACGGCGAGAAAATTACGGCTGACCACATCCTGATTGCCACGGGTGGTCGTCCGGTTCACCCTAACATTCCCGGTGCAGAATACGGCATTGATTCCGACGGCTTCTTTGAGCTGGATGCGCTGCCGAAGCGTACCGCTATCGTCGGGGCTGGCTATATCGCTGTGGAGATTGCTGGCGTGCTGAACGGGCTGGGCTCTGAAACCCATCTGTTTGTGCGGAAACACGCACCGCTGCGTAGCTTTGATCCGCTGATTGTCGATACGCTGGTGGAAGTGATGAACACTGAAGGGCCGACGCTGCATACCGAATCGATCCCGAAAGCGATTGTGAAGAATGCCGATGGTAGCCTGACGCTAGAACTGGAAAACGGCCAGTCACAAACCGTCGATTGCCTGATTTGGGCGATTGGTCGTGAACCGGCGACGGATAACCTGAACCTGAGTGTCACTGGCGTGGGGCTGAACGACAAAGGCTACATCAATGTCGATAAATTCCAGAACACCACCGTTTCTGGCATTTATGCTGTCGGCGATAACACAGGTGCCGTCGAACTAACGCCGGTTGCTGTTGCGGCGGGGCGTCGTTTATCCGAGCGTTTGTTTAACAACAAGCCGGACGAACATCTGGACTACAGTAATATCCCAACCGTCGTCTTCAGTCACCCGCCGATTGGCACAGTCGGGCTGACCGAACCGCAGGCGCGTGAACAGTACGGCGACGATCAGGTGAAAGTGTATAAATCCGCCTTCACCGCGATGTACACCGCCGTGACGCAGCACCGTCAGCCGTGTCGTATGAAGCTGGTCTGCGTGGGTAAAGAAGAAAAAATCGTCGGCATCCACGGTATCGGCTTTGGTATGGATGAAATGCTGCAAGGCTTCGCGGTCGCCGTCAAAATGGGCGCTACCAAAAAAGACTTCGACAACACTGTCGCCATCCACCCGACTGCCTCGGAAGAGTTTGTGACGATGCGGTAATGGTGTAGGGAAGCGGGTCTAATAGCTTTTCTGGAAGACGAAAATATGCTGGTTGAATAGTGAACTATTTAGCCGGCATTTTTTTATGCTCAGCCTAACGTGATTATCTCATTCGCTCACTTGCCAGATGATAAACGCCGCTACGTTCACGCTTGCCTACTGCTACCACAGCTATAATCAATACGTCGTCAATGACTTCATACACTAAGCGAAAGCCTGACGCCCGGAGCTTTATTTTGTAGCAATCCTTTATCCCCCGTAACTTTGCCGAAGGAATATGAGGGTTTTCGCAGCATTTTTTTAGCTTTTTGGCAAATTGCTGTTGGATGGTTTTATCGAGTTTTAGCCATTCTTTCAGCGCATCTTCCCTGAATTTGACGCTATAGCTCATAGGAAACTATCCAAATCCACGTCAACCAGCGGCTGGTTTTTTCGTTCACCGATCAATTTAACCAGTTCCTGGTCGTCCAGCGCATCCAGCATTTTTTCGTAGAGATCCGCAGGAATGCAATAAAACGCAGGCTGGTTGCGGTTCAGAATAGCGACAGGTAGGCCATCGCCAGCGTTGACTGTTGCCATCGGGTTCTTTTTCAGTTCACTGACGCTGGCACTGGTATCACTCAATATAATATTCGGCATGACAGACCTTTAATGACCGGTTAATAGGTCTTTAAACTAAGCAATAAAAGACCTGTTAACAAGTCTTTTGATGGTTTTTTATGCCTGTTCCGCATGGCTTCCTTCCCACGTGATGAAGAAAACGCTGCTTTTATCACGGCATTCACCTTAATGGTGATAATGATTATCGTTAGTGTTTTGTTTATGGTAAGTTGCGGTGAATGGGTTTGATCCCGCTGGCTTATTTTTCCTTACAAAACATACGGCTTTATCACTATGTCTTTAGCTAACCGCACAACGTCTTCAGCCTATCGGTTGTTCAATTTACGTTTAGAGAGTAAGACGCTGCTCTCGCCTTCATTAGCGCGCTGTGTATTTACTGGCCCGGAAGTGCGCCAGATGAAACTGGATGCGCCGGATCAGCGCATCAAACTGCTGTTCGCCAGTGAAAGCGGCGAATTGACGCCGATGACCGTGAGCGACACTTGGTATCAGGACTATCTGGCACTGCCGCGTGAGCGCCGTCCCATTCTGCGAACTTATACGCTGCGTTCTGTTTCTCGTGACTTACAGCAGGCAACGATCGATTTTGTGCTGCACGGTGATACTGGGCCAGCCTCAAGCTGGGCGGGTCATGCTAAGCCGGGCGATGCCCTACAGATCGTCGCGCCCAACGCGGAAGCCGATGGCGCCAGCGGTGGCTATGAGTGGGCACCGCATGATGGCGTTGAGCAGGTGCTGCTGATTGCGGATGAAACAGCGCTGCCAGCAGCAATGGGAATTCTTGAACAACTGGCTACCCAGCCTTCTCCGCCGTCGGTGCAGGCCTTTTTTGAAGTGCCAAAAGCGGCGGACTGCGTGACGCCTAGTGACTTCCCTTTTGCGCAGATTCACTGGCTACCGCGTGAGGAAACCGGCAGCACAATATGGGGAGAACGCCTGCTGTATGCGGTGCAACAAGACGTGAAAATCCCCGCTAGCGCCTGTATCAACCGTGATGATATTGCACAGGAGACGCCCGAAGACGAGCTACTGTGGGAGCGCGCAACGGCGCACCGTCCGTTCTATGCTTGGGTGGCGGGAGAATCATCGGCCATCAAACGACTACGCCGCTATCTGCTCGACGAACGTCACCTCGATAAAGAGACGATCAACTTTATGGCTTACTGGTCACATCGCTAATAGAAAACGTCAGGAGGGGTATTCCCTCCTGCGTCTATTTCCCCATCATCTCTGCTAATTGCTGTTCATCCGGCAGCCCGACCACCTGCTGTAGTTCATCTTTATCGTTCAGGTAATAGATGGCTGGCGTAACGTTCGCACCCAGTTCATCCATCAGCCGCTGATTAAGCTGAATGTTATTCCAGATGTCGCGTGAAGCGCTTTCAGGGAACGGGGGCACAGTTTTGCCGTTTGATAGCTCATACTCATGCCAGGCTTTGGCCGGATCGCTGGCGGCAAGAATCGCCGCGGCATAACGCCCGCTTTCCGGTTTGATGACGCCGACCAACAGCGTTTGCAACTGTACTTTTCCTGCTTTCACCCACGGCTGTGCCTGCTGCCAGAACTGTTTGCAGTACGGGCAGAACGGGTCGGCAAAGACGATGATTTTACGCGGCGCATCCTTTGCCCCTTCGGTGATAAATGGCGCTTGCTGTAATTTCTGCCACATCTCCCGACCGGCGGGAACATAGACTTCCTGCTGAATCAGCGCTTCGCTGAGGTTGTTACCGTGTTCATCATACATATATCCCGAAATGGCATGCTTACCGTCAGGGGTTAAGTAGATGGTCACCCCTACGCCCTGATAGCTGCCCAGCCAGCCTTGCATGCCACCGGGCGCAGTGAACGGCTTAATGATCGTAATACCCTGTTTTTCGATGCTCTTCACCGCATCTGGCAGAGCATCTTGCGCTAGCGAAGACGCGGAAAGCGTCAATAAGGTGAGTGTGAGGGAGACGCGTTTTATCATGGTGTTTGAGCCTGTATCGTGAATCATTGCCTGCCGGATAGCGTAGCGGAAGGTAACCGATCGAGGGAGCTTATTTACGCTTCCTGAACCAGGACCATACTGTGACCTGTCGTTATACGATCTGGCTGAAGAGAGTGGTTGGGTAGGGTCAGTCTCTGCCGTATATTACGTAAAGAATGATGCGTTTTGTGGTTTTCCCCTGTTGGAGTAATGAATTACCGTGACGTTGACCGAATCGCTGATTGCTTTTACGTTTGCCGCGACGCTGCTGACCTTAACGCCGGGTTTGGATACCGCGCTGATTTTACGCACTGCTACCGTTGAAGGCAGTAAGAAAGCTTTTCATGCCGCGTTTGGAATTAACGTCGGCTGCCTGATTTGGGGCGCGATGGTGGCGTTTGGTTTGGGAACGTTGATTGCCGCGTCGGAGCTGGCCTATAACATCCTGAAATGGTGCGGTGCGGCTTATCTTTGCTGGCTGGGTCTGCAAATGATCCTGAAACCCAGAACCGAACTGGTGATGGCGGCGTCACAAACTGCGCCGAAGCATCAAAACTGGTTTCTCCGCGGCATGTTGGGCAACGTATTAAACCCGAAAATCGGCGTGTTCTATGTTTCATTCCTGCCGCAGTTTATCCCCGCTGGTCATTCGGTCGTGCTATGGACCTACCTGCTTGTTCTTATTCATGTCTTTATTGGCACGCTGTGGTCGTCCACGCTGATTGCCGCAACGCGCCCGCTGTCGCGTTTTTTGCGTCGCGGCTCGGTGGTTAAATGGATGGATCGAACAACAGGCGTGGTCTTTTTAGCGTTCGCCGCACGTCTGGCGTTCTCGCGGCGGTAGATCCAATATCAATACTGATATTATCAATAAGAGTATTGCCCACCCATCATAATCTGCCGAACAGTAGCTCGATGAGCATTATGATTTCTTTGCCGAGCGGCTGCCCTTTCTCTTCGGCTAACAGATAGAGCGGGGTGGTGCGCCTTTCCCCTTGCTGTAACGGCAATATGTGTAATTCGCCCCGCGTAATGTGCTCTGAAATCCGCGCTTCCGGCAGCCAGCCGTAACCGACCTGATGCAAAACGGCCTGCGTTGCCGCTTCAAACGTCGTAAATGTCCAGCTCTCGGCAGACGCCGGCTGCGAATGTGGCGGCGTTCGCATCACAATCTCTACGCAAGGGTAGCGAGACAGTGCCTCATGGCTTAATGGCGTTGGTAGTGAAAAAAGCGGGTGATGGCTGTGTGCGACAGCGACAAAATCAACGTTCATCAGCCAGCGCCCAGCACAGCCGTCGATCTCACGCTGCGTAATGATATAAATATCCGCATCTCGCGCCTTCAACTGCGCCGACGTTTCATTACGCAGCACCTCAGTCAGGTGGATACGCGTAGCCGGGTGCTGTTTCTGAAAGGTGCTGAGCAAGTGGAATAGGCGATCTTTGGGGAAGGTGCTGTCAACCACCAGATTGATGCTAGCCTGCTCACCCATTTTCAATGAGTGAGCGCGGGCTTCCAACGCATGAAACGAACGTATTACGGACCGCGCCTGTGCCAGCAGGTTTTCTCCCTCTGGTGTCAGCTCAGCTTTACGTCCGTGTATCGTGAGTAGCTCAATGCCCAGACGCTCTTGCAGCAGCGAAAGCTGGTAGCTGACCGAAGACTGGCTGCGATGAAGCACATTGGCCGCCTGCGTATAGCCGCCCAAATCAATAACTGCCTGAAGTATTTCCCATTGTTCCAACGTCGTCTTTGCTTGCATCTTTGATATATCTAAATATTGAATGATTTTCCCTGAAAAATAGCGTTATTTATCGAATTAGGAAAGCTATAGAGTGAATTTACACATTTAAGGAGAACTATCATGCCTGCATTTAACCAACACGACCTGAGTCACTTTGTAGGGAAACATCTGATATATACCTACGATAATGGCTGGAATTACGAGCTGTATGTCAAAAATGCCAACACTATAGACTACCGTATTCACAGTGGCATTGTGGGTAACCGTTGGGTGAAGGATCAGCAGGTGTATATCGTGCAGGTCGCTCGCGAGGTGTATAAAATTTCATGGACAGAACCAACGGGAACGGATGTCAGCCTGATTGCGAATATTGCCGATAAGGTCTTCCACGGCACCATCTTCTTCCCGCGTTGGGTCATCAACAACCCAGAAAAAACGGTGTGTTTCCAGAACGAGCATATTGCTGAGATGGAAGCGTATCGCGACGCGGGTCCTGCGTACCCTACTGAAGTGATTGATGAGTTCGCCACCATTACGTTCATCCGCGACTGTGGGGAAAACAACAACGATGTCATCAACTGCCCTGCCAGCGAATTGCCTGCGGATTTCCCTGCTTGCCTGAAAAAATAAGCAGCAACAGGCGTCACGAATGTTGTGCCGCCTGATTTTCTATCGCACCACGCTGATTAACTCTCCGGCCAGAACGGTTCGCCCAGCGTGAGCATCAGTCGGTTGGCCCATGAGAAGAAGGCGGCCGACTGCACCACATCGACAATTTCCAGCATATCCAATCCCTGTTCTTGCAGCTGTTTCACGTCGTTTGCGTTGACCTGCGCGGGCGTGGCAGAAAGGCGTGCCGAAAAATCGATAATCGCCTGCCAGCGTGGGCTTTGGCCGATACTCAAATCGCCACCGGGAACGACATCCAGTAGCCGTTGCACGTCGCTGTCCTGCTTGGATAGCTGGCTGGCTTTACGGGCATGCACCGAGGCGCAATAGATGCAGCCGTTGACCTTGCTGGTGACGGCGGCGATGAGTTCGCGTTCTTTGCGCGGCAGGCCGCCAGAGGTATAAAAAATCCCTTTATCCGTCAGCGTGCGCTGTTCCAGTACCGGCAAGTTACGTCCTAAGAGACGGAAATAGTCGGAATCGGTGTGGCCGAAGCGCGCCAGAATCGCCTGCTCGTCGGTATTGAATTCTGCCAGCGGTTTGGGGGCAATCCACGGTTCCCAATCCAGTTCCGCCTGAGTGAATGCCTGCGGTGCGGACTTGCCGCTGTGCGTCTGCGATTGGGTATTATGCCACTGGCCTGCGACAGCAGCCTGCGAATGAGGCTGGCTAACACGATGACCCGCAATCAGGCGATAGCCGCGCAGCAGGCGGCTTTGAAAATTCACAAATGCGATGAGCTGCGAGAGCGTCACGATATCGTCTACCGACCAGCCCGCCTGCTCCAGCGCGTTGACGTGTGATGGTGCGGCTTGCACGGGCGTTTTCGTCAGGCGTTCAGCGTGATCTAGCGCCAACTGTAGCGCGGGTGTCAGCACGGGTTCTGGGAAGTCCGCCAGCCGCTCGGTATAAAAATGCTGTAGTTGCTCATCCTGCTGCCAGCCACTGATTTTTGTCGCAAACCAGAAGCGCAGCGATAACGGTAATGTCGCGTTGTCATGTACTGTGGCGTTAAACAGCGCATCGTAGCTGCCCTGGGTGTGGCGAGTTGCCGCTTCACGAGTTTTTCTGGCTGCGGCGAGGGCAGAATCCGGGCCGATTTCGGCCAGCGCATCCAATACGTCATGGGTGTGCAAAGTGTTAGCGTGCGTCATGCAATCTCCTGCCCGAGTGGGCTTTTCTGTTTGACTGCGGGCTTCCAGCCCAAAGCGGGTGCGACCTGAGTAGCAATCAGCTCAAGTGAACGAAGGATCAGCGCATGTGGCGGATCGATGGAATGCACCTGGAATGTTACATCCGTCGCCCGTTCTAGTGAGCTGTCCGTCTTAAGCGACGCGGTGACATCCTGTGCGGTGCCGACATGGCTGTCGAAGGAGGCGATCAGTGCTTCTATCGAGTCGTGAGGGATCGCGCGGAACGTACCGGAGCGGGCGGCAGAACGATTAAGCCCTTTCTCCGCCAGACTTAGCGCCAGTTGACGATCGTCAGCCACGAAGACGCTACGCGAGCTGAGGATACGCGGTGCGACGCCAGCGGGCAGCGCAGCCAGATAGGCGTCGATCATCGGGTTTTGCAAGTCAGCAAGCGTGGCATCTGGGAAATGTTCTGGGCGTGGCTGGGTACGGGAAAGCATCAGGCCATCGCCCGCTTTTCCCGCTCGTTCAGCACCCTCAATGGAAAATGTGGCCTGCCAGACGCGCTTATCTAAATGTGGGGCAGCAGGATATAGGCGATTGCCGTCTTCGCTCAATGCGTCTCCCCGCCATGCGGCGCGCAGCTTCTCCAGATAGCGCCCGAGGATCTGCCCGCGCTGTGCGCTGTCGTGACCGAACGCGGCAAATGAGGACGGCGTGCCGCCGGAACCCACGCCGACTTCCAGCCTGCCGTTGCTGAGTAAATCGAGCACGGCGGTGTCTTCCGCCACGCGCAGCGGTTCTTCCATTGGCAGCGTAATTACGCCAGTGCCGAGTTGAATGCGTTGAGTGCGTGCCGCGACCAGCGCCAGAAACACCAGTGGTGACGGTAACCCACCTTCATCAGCGTGAAAGTGGTGCTGTGCGACCCAGGCGCTATCGAATCCTAACTGTTCTGCTTTGACGATCTGTTCCGTCGCCAGCCGATAGAGCTGCTGGGCGGAAACGTCATCCAGCAACCGTGTGAAAAATCCCAGACGTTTCGTTGCCATTTTACAGTCCTTGGTTTAGTGCGAATGTGGATTCAGTATGAATTGGGGGTTGGTGTGAACGGGCAAAAGCCGGGTGTTGCTGCCCAGGGATAGCCTCGATGAGTTCACGGGTGTAGCGATGCCCAGGCTGAGCGAAGATGTGCTCCACTGGGCCGGATTCAAGCTGCTTGCCGTGGTACAACACGGAAACGGTATCGGCGATCTGGCGTACCACCGCCAAATCGTGCGAGATGAACACGTACGTCAGCCCCAGAGACTCCTGTAGCTCAGTCAGCAAACGGAGAATCTGCGCCTGCACGGTGACATCCAGTGCAGAAACGGCTTCGTCCAACACCAACACCTGCGGTTCCAGCACCAGCGCCCGAGCGATGGCGACGCGTTGGCGCTGGCCGCCGGATAACTCACGCGGCTTGCGTGATAGCAGCGCTACGGGCAGAGCGACGCGTTCGAACATCTCATGAATTTTTCGCTCCCGCTGCCCGGAGGAATGGCGATTAAAATTGCGTAGTGGTTCCTCGACGATGTCGTACAACCGCTGAGAGGGATCGAGCGAGCCAAAGGGGTTTTGATACACCAGCTGAATTTTCTGCCGGAACTGGCGCAGCGCTTCACCTTTCAGATGAGTGATGTCCGTGCCGTCGATCAGAATGCGTCCGGCGCTGGGATGATGAAACCCGAGCAAGCTGCGTGCCGTGGTGGTTTTACCGGAGCCAGATTCGCCGACAATCGCGTGCGTTGTGCCGCGTGCCACGCTGAAAGAGACGTCATCCACCGCGCGAAAATGCTCGCCTTTACGGCCCGACAGAGGAAAGGTCTGCACCAGATTTTCAACTGAGACAATAATATCGGATGCATGGCTGCGCGGTGGACGTGGCGTCGGGTTTAGCGATGGGACGTTCGCCAGCAGCGTGCGGGCATAGTGACTTAAAGGCGCGCTGAGCACGTCAAGCGTTGGGCCTTGTTCCTGAATGTAGCCGTTCTGAAAGACCAGCAGACGATCGGCACGCTCGGCCGCCACGCCCAGATCGTGGGTGACGAACAGCACCGCTGTACCATTCTCACGCCGTAACTCATCAAGCAGATCGAGAATACGTTTCTGCACCGTGACATCCAGTGCGCTGGTGGGCTCATCGGCAATAATCAGTGCGGGTTTCAGCGCAATCGCAATGGCAATCAACACGCGCTGTTTCATACCGCCGGAGAGTTCGTGCGGATACTGCTTCGCCCGTAATTCGGGCTGATTCAGGCCAACGCGCTCCAGTAGCGCCAGTGTTTTCTGGCGGGTCGTCTGGCGATCTTCCCGCTGATGAATACGCAGAATTTCGTCCACCTGTTCGCCGATGGTCTGCACTGGATTCAGGGAACTGGTGGGATCCTGAGGGATCAGACTGATCTGCGCACCGCGCACGCTGTCCAAGCGTTTCTGCGACCAGCCGCTGATATCTACGCCGTTTAGCCGAATAGCACCGCGCGTGAGCCTACCATTCTCGGCCAGCAAACCGATGACGGCCTGTGCGGTGGTCGTCTTGCCTGAACCGGATTCCCCTACCAGCGCCACGACTTCGCCGGGCTGAATATGAAAAGAGACACCTTCCACGACGGTCTGCTCGCGATCGTCGCTACGGTAGGCAATCGTGACATTCTCCAGAGCCAGTACGGGCACCGCCGCGCTGGTTTGTAAGCTAGCTGACAGGCTCATCGTTCTTTACTCCTTATCGACTGGCTGATGCGGTTAGCGGACAGCACCACGAGTACGACAATCAAGCCAGGGAAGGTGGTTAGCCACCACGCGGTTGCGATGTAGTTGCGGCCTTCGGCGATGAGCAGCCCCCATTCTGGCGTGGGCGGCGGTGCGCCGTAGCCGAGGAAGCTGAGCGTGGAGATAGCCAGAATCGCGCTGCCGAATTGCAGGGCAGCGAAGGCGAAAACGGTAGTTAATGAATTTGGCAAAATGTGCCGCCACAGCACGCTGAAAAAGGTGCCGCCGCTGCCATAGGCGGCTTCGACATAGTCGCTGTGGCGCACGCGCAATACCTCTGAACGCACCAATCGGGTAAAGCTGGCAACGGAGGTGACGCCCACAGCAATCGCGGCGTTGACCGTGCCGAAACCCAGCAGAATGATGACGCTCAACGCCAGCAGCAGGCCGGGGATTGCCAATAAGACATCGATGCTGCGCATGACGACGCTATCCAACCAGCCGCCAATCGCACCAG
Organism: Pectobacterium atrosepticum; assembly: GCF_000740965.1. Taxonomy (NCBI): domain Bacteria; kingdom Pseudomonadati; phylum Pseudomonadota; class Gammaproteobacteria; order Enterobacterales; family Pectobacteriaceae; genus Pectobacterium; species Pectobacterium atrosepticum. Next base: position 88,236 of record NZ_CP009125.1, read on the forward strand.
CCAAGAGACCGAACAGGCTGCCGAGCACCAAACCTAGCCCGACGGCGATAAATGCGCCGGACAGCGAATGCACCGCGCCGTAAACGATACGCGCATAGAGATCGCGCCCTAACTGATCGGTGCCGAGCCAGTATGCTGCGTCGGGTGCCAGCCGTTGTGCGCCTGCGATGCCTTCCGTCGGGTTATAGCTGGTAAACCAACCGGGAAACAGGGCCCAAAGCGCGACAGTCAGTATGACAAGCCAGGCCAGCAGCAGCCCCGGCTGAAAGGCATAGCGACGTATAAACAGCCGCTTGCGCAGAAGAGGAAAGGTGATTTTTTCCAGTGGAATGGTAGTCATAGCGTGGCTCCTGGCGTTCTTTTCAGGCGCGGATCGAGAAGGGGATAAAGCAGGTCGACGGCCAGATTGACGACAACAAAGGCGGCGGCGGAAATCAGCACGATGGCCTGTAACACGCTGCTGTCCTGATAGTTCACGGCTTCCTGCGTTAACTGTCCGAGCCCGTTACGGCCAAACACGGTTTCCGTAATCAGCGCGCCCGCAATCAGTTCGCCCAACAGTAAACCGGCGATGGTCAGCGTGGGCAGCATGGCGTTACGGGCGATATGCCGCCAGAGCACACCGCTGCGACTGGCACCTTTCGCGCGGGCGACGGCGACAAACGGCTGGGTTTGCACCTGATCGATGCTGCGCATTAGCACCTGAGCCAACGGGGTGGAGATTGGTAGCGCCAGTGTGAGAACGGGCAAAATCAGTCCTTCCCATTCTCCGGGGTTAATCACCGGAATCAGGCCCAGACGGAAAGAGAAGATCTGAATCAGCACGATGCCCAGCCAGAATGTTGGCACGGAAATAAACAGCGACGGCAGCGATTGCAGTGCGGTTCGCAGCCACTGAAACGGCGTTAGCGTCGATAAGAATGCAAGAGCGAACGCCAATAGCCCGGCGGCGATGAAACCCAGCACGGAGAGCAGTAATGTGGGTGGCAGATTCGCGGCGATAAGCTCGCTGACTGGCACGCCAGCCTGAATAGACAGGCCAAGATCGCCACGCAGTATCTGCGCTATTGCATGGAAATATTGCGTGAGTACTGGCGTATCAGCACCGTAGGACAAACGCAACTGCGCGATCTGCTCGGCGCTTAGGCCGAGCTCTGGGTTTTGAAACTTGATCAGTACGGCATCACCCGGCATCGCCTGAAGCAGGATAAAAGACAGGGTGAATGCCGCCCACAGCACGAGCAGTGCCTGACCGATGCGCAGTGCCAGATAGCGGTTCATGATGATCTCCTCCCTCTTCTTCTGTGTTACTTATCTAGCCAGGTGTTGTAAAAGCTGGGGCGACCTACGGCTTCAAACGCGATGCCTTTTGTGGTGGGGGCGCCCGCAAATACCTGCGGTTCTTCAAAAATGGGAATGACGTAGGCCTGATCGATCAGGTAGCCCTGCACTTCTCCCACCAGCGTCAGCCGCTTGCTGCGGTCAGTTTCTGCGGCGATGCCATCCAGCAGCGTATTCAGATGCGGGTCAACAAAGTCCTTCACCTTGTCGCTGGAACCACCTTTTTGCAGCAGGACGTTACGTACCGTCGGGTAATACTGGCTTTTCAGCACATCTGGGTCGGCGCGGCCGACCATCGCGGGTGCCACGCCGGTTTTCAGCGGGTCGAGGCTATCCACGGTTTTACTGCCTGCATCGCCCGCTAACACATTCAGCTTCACGCCGACTTTTGCCCACTGTTGAGAAACCAGTTGCAGGGTTTCTTTGTTCTGCGGCTGCGGCAGAGATTCATAGGCGGTCAGTTCCAGCGTTTTGCCGTCTTTCTGACGTAATCCTTGGGGACCGGTTTTCCAGCCTGCTTCATCTAACAGTTTGTTGGCCTGAACGGGATCGAACGTCAGCTTGCTGGAGAGATCGACATAGCCTGCGGCGGTTTTGGCCAGCGGTGACGTGGCCTGTGGGTAGTTGTCAGAGAGCAGCGTATCAATGATCTCTTTGGTGTTGGTGGCGTGCAGCAGCGCCTTACGTACGCGGATATCGGCCACCAGCGGGTTATCCGGGCGGAAAACCACGCTGTTATTGACGCCGCGCGTAGGCGGCGCATACAGGTTGAAGCCCTGACTTTGCACCCGCTTTTCATCATAGGCTTGGATCTGACGAATGAAGTCAGCCTGACCAGAAACCAACGCGCCGATACGCACGCTGTCTTCCGGGGTGACCAGATAGGTAATACCGTCCAGATAGGCGCGTCCCTGATGCTTTGACTTAACCGGAGCCCAGTCGTAATCCTTACGTGCAGTCAGCTTCAGTTCGCGTCCCAGCTTCTCGCTGCTCACCACGAACGGGCCGGAGCCAATAATATTTTTGGCATTGCCTAACTGATTGAAATTGCGCTCAAGCGTACTGAGAGAAACTAAACCAGAACCGATCGCCGAAGTGCCTTGCAAGAAACCCGGCGAAGGCTTCTTGAAATAAAATTTCACCGTCAACGGATCGATAACTTCACTGCGCAGGTAATTGTTGATGACTTCGGAAACTGGCTGGTTGAGCGCGGTGTTCCCTAAACCATAGGTATCGACGTTTTTCGCTACCGCGTTGGCATCCAGCGGAGTGCCGTCAGAGAAGCTGACGCCAGGGCGGATCTTGAACGTGTATTCGGTGTTGTCCGCGTTGATGCTCCAGGATTCTGCAACCCACGGTTCGATCTCCAGCGTTTCTGGGTTCTGGTACGTCAGTTTATCGGTAATCTGGTTGAGAATGCCGCCGTTCGGATAAAAACCGCCCGCTGGCGTATAGAGATTGGTGTGTGGTTGCTGTTCCAGATAAACCAGCGTACCGCCGATTTTCGGTGCGTCGTTCGCAGCGTGTACGTTCACCGCACCGCCCAGAAGGAGCAGCGAGGCAAAAAGAGTGAGTTTCTGATGAGGATGCAAAAAAGTTGCCACGATAATTGTCCCTACATGTGATGGTTTTTATTAAGTTATTGGTATATCAGGTGAATATGTGGAGCGATTACGTCCTGACGCGGGGGAATAAAGCAGGAAACGTTAACCGCTTGTTACAGCCGATACTTCCATAGGCGGTAGGAAACAGCAAAGAACAATACCGGTATTGGTTATCCAGTTTTTAGGTAGAAAGAAAGGGAATAACGTTGATGTATTGGGGCATATTTAAGCGGGATAAATATATTGATAGTGCTTTTTGAGCGGACCTTTTAATATCGAAAAAATTTAACGTCCGTCTATTCAATTTAAGACATTTTTATTATGCACTTATGCTTTCGACTTGTGCTGGGCACGGCAACATTATTGATGCTCTCAGGCTGTAGTGCATTATCAAATATGTCTATTGATGAATCTGATGCTGATGTGTTGCGGCTTGCCTGCTATCAAGACTTAACCGCTGAGGTCGATCGTCTGGCCGTTCCTTTTCTTAAACAAAAAGCGATACCAGGTCTTGTCGTCGGGGTATTAACTGCTGACGGAAATAGGCGTAGTTGGGGATATGGTTTTACAGATAGTCATCACCGTTATCCTATTACGGGAGATACCCTGTTTGCCGTTGGGTCGGTGAGCAAAGGATTTATGGCGGAAACCACGGGTATTCTGGTGAAACGAGGGATACTGCGCTGGGATAATACGCTCGAAGAACTCCTGCCTGGTCAGGTTCTCTTAAGCGAGAGCGTAAAAAAGATCACGTTACTACAGCTGGTTACCCACACTTCGGGCTTACCTCGTCAGATGATGGATATGCAGATGCTGGGGCTTTTTGCCGAGTATCTATTTACCGGAAATAATTTCTATACGCTATTGGATGACGATCGGGTATTGGATTATCTGGCTGATTTTACGGTGCCGCCCAATCCAACGCCGATGTATTCGAATCTTGGCTATGCCATTCTGGGGTATGTCTTACAGTTGAAAACGGGGGAATCCATTGATCAGTTGGTGAATGAAACCATTATCGAGCCTCTAAGACTGGAAAACACCAGTTTTACCCCACAGAAATTAACGCGCTTTCCCTATCGAGCGATTGGCCATGCTGGCGATCAACCCAAATTTATTATGCGTGGTAAGCCGATACCTGACTGGCACTTTTCTTCCAATATGGTAGGTGCTGCCAGTTTGTACACCAGCGCCAACGATCTGTTGAAATTTGCCCGCGCACATATTTATCCGACAGGTTATTACGCGCTGGACGAAGCCATAAACGATTCGATGAAGACATATTACAACCGCACGAAACAGGCTGCCAATATTGCTTGGATCACCGATGAGGTAGGCACACAACACATTACCTATCAGGTGGGATACATTGGTGGTTATTCAAGTTACATCGGGTTAGATCGTCACAATCGCATTGCCGTAGTTGTACTGCAAAACAGCTTCAATTGGGACAATAACCTCGGGCATACCCTTATCTCGCGTATTGGTCAGGCAATGCATTATCAAGGTGTGTGCAAAGCTTAAACAATCACCTCCGCCCGCACGCTCCAGCCACGTAGTAGACATCGTTGCTGGAGCGTGAAGGGCGTTTTGAAAGCAAACGCTTGGTGGTGACCTACTTCAAAACCTGCGGATTCACGCAGTTTTCTTTTACCTGACCGCTCAGGGCGGCAATCAGGTTATCGACGGCGCAGGCGGCCATGTCGTAGCGCGTTTCGTGCGTGGCAGAACCGATATGCGGCAGCGCCACGACGTTAGGTAAATCCAGCAGGGGAGAATCGACAGGCAACGGTTCTTTGACAAAAACATCCAGACCTGCGGCCTGAATTGTCCCTTTGACCAATGCTTCCGTTAGCGCATCTTCATCCACGACGGCACCACGACCGATATTGATCAAAATAGCGCTGGGCTTCATTTTTGCCAGCTGTTCACGGCCAATGAGGTGGTGAGTTTCCGCCGTCAGCGGCAGCGTGATACAGAGGAAATCAGATTCTGCCAATAGCGTATCGAGATCGCAGTGGCGGGCATTAAATCGTTCTTCTGCTTCGGCATGATGGCGGCGTGCGTTGTACAGTACTGGCATGCTGAAACCAAAGTGGGCGCGTTGTGCGACGGCCAGACCAATGCGGCCCATCCCCAGAATACCGATGGTTTTATGGTGAACGTCGGTGCCAAACCAGTCGCTGCCTACACCGCCTTTCCATTCGCCCGCTTTGACCCGCTCAACCACTTCCACGACTCGGCGCGCGCTCGCAAGCATCAGTGCCAGAACCGTATCCGCCACCGTTTCCGTTAGCACGGTTGGGGTATGCATGAGAATCACCCCTTTTTCATTCAGCGCGTCGACGTTAAAGGTGTCGTAACCGACAGAAATAGTGGAAGCCGCGCGTAAAAGCGGTGCGTGTTGCAGGAAGTCTTTATCGACTTTGCCGCCGGAACCAATGATGCCTTCGGCCGTTGCCAGAGCAGGGTGGTCGAGTGCGGGAAAGGCGTCAAGTTCGGTGACGGTGAAGTGTTGGTCTAAACGAGCACGTAGGTCGTCAGCCACTTTTTTATACAGGATAACGCTAGGTTTCATCACAAACTCCAGCAGATTAAGGAAGTTAAGGTAGAAATCGCTCATCAAATAATCGCGTAGCTGGCGAGAGACTGCAAGCGATACCGCCCCCGCATCTGCCCAAGGTTAATCTCGATTAATGGGGGATTTGCACGATTGATGTGATGAACGATCGCATACAGACGCTTCACCGCTGCGTGCAGCTGTCCCTGAATGACGTTTCTTGATGATCCATTGATTAATATATTTCCTTTGTGATTGATATCACTCATTTCTTGATAAAGCATTACTACAAAAAACCGATAACGTTATTTACGGGGATGTTTTTTGACATGGTGATGTTTTAGACATTGATAGTGTTAATGGGGGCGGAAATGCATTTTTTTACCAGGATTATGAGTAACCTCAAGGTTTCTCATAAGCTGTATGGCGGTTTCGGTATTGTCCTGTTTTTGGTAATGATCGCATCTGGCGTTGGTGCTGTACGATTTTTCATCATCCACGATCTGTATGTTAAAACGACGATTTTGAATGAAATGAATCATTATCTCGATCAGTCAAAAATGGCGAGAGTAAAATATTCATTCACCTTTGCGGATGACAATATCAAGAACCTTAATACCTACATTAGTCAGGCAAATCAGCAAAAAGAAAAAGCGAAAGCGCTAACGTGGGAAGCGGTTTATCTCTCTGATTTTAATAATCTTGATCAGGATTTCGCTAATTATGATACCGATCTGAATAGCATGAAAGCCGCCGCAAACACGGTGGTCGAGACGGCAAAGAAAATCAGCCAGATGAATGCCTCTGATGCATTAACGGCATTTATGACTGGTCTCCCCGTCGGCGCAGATGAAAGTGCGTTGTCTATGCAGAAGGAATCCCTCTCGCTGCTGTTTCTGAAACTGGTCAACAGCACCTACACCTTACAAAGAGAGAATAGCGAAGCCGCGTTTACTGCACAGAAACAGGTCTATGGCGAATCGAAGACATCCTATGATGCGCTGGCATCGTCGGTCACTGGCGATCGCCGTCGCGTAGTCGATTCGTTTTGGCAATCATTTGAAAATTATCATCAAACGGCAGAGCAGTATTACGCACGGTTGGGGCAGTTAAAAACCACTGATGTGAAGTTCCGGGCAACCGGAGACAAAATGACGAGCGACATCGGCAGTATTCTGCAAAAGCTCGGCGCGAAGAATGATGACATTATCAATAGCTCTGTACTGCAAACGCTGGTTTTAGGGGCGATTGCCATTGTATTCGGCCTACTGATCGCATGGTCTGTCACGCGACAAATTACCCGATCCATTATCACCAACCTGAAGCTGGCGGAACGGATCGCTGGTGGCGATCTCTCTGCGAATGTCACGGTGGAACGGCATGATGAGCTGGGGCAATTAACGGCGGCCATGATGGTGATGACGGAGAAATTACGTCATTTAATGACGGATATTCGTCAGAGCGTGTACAGCGTTGAGAGTGCTTCCGCTGATATTGCATCGGGCAATAATGATTTGTCATCACGTACCGAGCAGCAATCGGCGGCGATTGTAGAAACGGCGGCCAGTATGGAAGAGTTAACGGCCACCGTGAAGAACAACGCCGAGAATGCCCGACATGCCAGCCAGATTGCCGGAGAAGCTTCAACCAATGCCAACCGCGGCGGGGATATTATTAACCGCGTGATTCACACCATGAGCGATATTTCAGGCAGTTCGAAGAAGATCTCTGATATTACGAGTGTCATTAATAGCATCGCTTTCCAGACTAATATTCTGGCATTGAATGCGGCTGTGGAAGCGGCACGAGCCGGTGAACAAGGACGGGGATTTGCGGTGGTCGCCAGTGAAGTTCGTAGTCTTGCTCAGCGCAGTTCACAGGCCGCAAAAGAGATCGAAACCCTGATCTCCGAATCGGTTTCTCGCGTGGATGCAGGTACTGAACTGGTTTCTCGGGCGGGAACGACGATGGATGACATTGTCGCTTCCGTGAACCGTGTGAATGACATCATGGGGGAAATCTCCTCAGCATCGGATGAGCAGAGTCGTGGTATCGCCCAAATTGGCAGTGCGGTTGCTGAAATGGATACCACCATCCAGCAGAACGCCTCGATGGTGAGTGAATCTTCGGCTGCGGCAAACTCGCTGCAAGAACAAGCGTCGAAGTTGGCAAAACTGATGTCGGTTTTCCGCATATCCGATAAGGATGTTGCGGGGCTGGCAAGACTGCAGGGTTCGAACACCGGTAATCCAAATTCGGGTAATAAGGCTATAGCTCGTCTGCCGACGCTTGCGTCGCGGGATAACGGCAACGATAACTGGACAACGTTCTGATATCCGGTTGAACCGATAGCTCAGAGATTATCCATTGAACCGAAGGGAGCGGTATTTACTGCTCCCTTACTCGTTTCACCCACTGCATAATTAGCGCAGTAGCTTGCGTATCCTGATTGACGTTTTCCTCAACAATGGCGAAACCCTGCTTATGGTAGAACCGGCAGGCGCGCGTATTCTGCTGATACACTTCCAGACTGAGTAAGGGGAAAAGCGCCTGAACATGCTGGATTAGCGTTGCGCCAATCTGTTTGCCGTAATAGTTTTGTTCCACAAAGAGTGCGCCGATAAATCGTGCTTCCAGTACGCTGATAAAGCCAATAAGACTTCCTTGCTCCTCATAAACCCAGGTTTGTGACTGAGGAATATAGATGTCACGTACCGCAGTTGCACTTTCTCGCCAGTAATCTTCATGAATGAAGGGATGCGCCAGAATGGTGCTCGTTAACCAAAGTTGCATCAGCGGTTCGAGATCGAGGCCACGGTAAGGGCGGATCATGATGTGCTTTTCTGATGACAAAAACAGTCGGTGACATGGTCGTTGACCAATCCGCCCGCCTGCATGAAGGCATAACAGATAGTTGAACCGATAAATTTGAAGCCGCGTTTCTTCAGGGCTTTTGACATGGCATCTGAAACGTCCGTTTTGGCAGGAACCTCTGCAAGTGAAGCTGGGTGATTGAGACGCGGTTGGTGTTCGACAAAAGACCAAATGAAGTGCGAGAAACTCTCTCCCTGACTTTCCATCGCCACCCATATTTTTGCATTGGTGATGATCGCCTCGATTTTCCCACGGTGGCGGATAATACCGCTGTCCTGCACCAGTCGATCCACGTCATCCTGCGTCATTTTTGCTACTTGTTCAGGATTGAACTGGTGAAAACAACGGCGATAGTTTTCGCGTTTTTTCAGGACGGTGATCCAGGAAAGGCCCGCCTGCTGGCCCTCCAGACACAGTAGCTCAAATAGCTTCTGGCTGTCGGTGCAGGGCTTCCCCCACTCGTTATCGTGGTAATCCTGATATAAGGTGTCTTGTGTAACCCAGCCGCAGCGTTGCATTCCTTTCTCCTGATTCGGTTGTGCCGTTGGTATTTGGACGCACAGTTCATTGTAATGCGGTCTGCCGCAATGTGGGGAGATCATGACATTCATAGTTCTGTATATGCAACCAGCGTTTTGCGGGCGTGCTCGCAGATATGAAAGGTCGTGTGCGGATGGGGCGGAAAGTCGTCGTGGAATCGTGAATAATGCTTTGCCAACAGCTCAGGGCTGTTTTATTCGCTCAGGGCTGTTCATTAGCTCAGGGCTGTTTATTGATCATAAGAAAAGCATAAACAGAGACAGAGGTATAGGGAATGGCAGTGGAGTGGATAGCGGCCTATCTGGCATTAGGCGCAGTGGTGGGTTTTATGGCCGGGTTATTGGGCATCGGCGGCGGTGGCATTATGGTGCCAGTGCTGACGGCGCTGTTTGCCGCACAAGGTGTAGATAATACGCATCTGGTGCATTTGGCGTTGGGAACGTCAATGGCGGCGATTGTCGTCACGGCAATTTCCAGCCTGCGTACCCACCATCAGCATCAGGCGGTGCTTTGGCCTGTAGTGGTGCGGATTACGCCTGCCATCCTGATCGGGACATTCGCCGCTACCTGGCTGGCGACGATGTTGCCGACGCGAACGCTGGCAATCTTTTTTTCCTGTTTTATGGCCTACGTTTCGCTGCAAATGGTGTTGAATATCAAGCCAAAACCGCAGCGCCAGTTGCCCGGTACGGCAGGTGTTTCGTTCGCAGGGCTGGTGATTGGTAGTATTTCGGCGCTGGTGGCCATTGGCGGCGGGTCGCTCACGGTGCCGTTCCTGACGTGGTGCAACGTGCGTATCCAGCAGGCGATCGGTACGTCGGCAGCGGTCGGGCTACCGATTGCTCTTTCCGGTGCGCTGGGCTACATGATCAACGGTTGGTCGGCGAACGGGCTGCCTGATTACAGCGTCGGCTATGTTTCTCTGCCCGCTGTTCTCTTGATTTCCGCCGTCAGCTTCTTCACTGCGCCTGTTGGCGCTCGTCTGGCGCACCGTCTGCCTGTTGCGACGCTGAAAAAAGCCTTTGCGGCATTGTTACTGCTGCTGAGCCTGAAGATGTTGCAGACCGTTTTTTCCGGTTGATCCCGGAACTTGAAAGATGATGGCGGGGATTTGCACTTGTTACCGCATTCTGGCTGTATATCTTGCGGTCAGAGGGTATACTGGCGAATTCCTTATAAATCCACTTGTATCGCGCGCGAATCCAACATGCAAAAGTTTGATACCAAGACCTTCCAGGGCCTGATCCTGACGTTACAGGATTATTGGGCTCGCCAGGGCTGCACCATTGTTCAACCATTGGACATGGAAGTCGGCGCAGGCACTTCACATCCTATGACCTGCCTGCGGGCACTGGGGCCGGAGCCAATGGCCACCGCCTATGTGCAACCCTCTCGTCGTCCAACCGATGGGCGCTACGGCGAAAACCCGAACCGCTTACAGCACTATTACCAGTTTCAGGTCGTCATTAAGCCATCACCGGAGAATATTCAGGAGCTGTATCTCGGTTCTCTGAAAGAGCTGGGCATGGATCCGACCATTCACGATATTCGCTTCGTGGAAGACAACTGGGAAAACCCGACGCTGGGCGCATGGGGCCTGGGCTGGGAAGTTTGGTTGAACGGTATGGAAGTCACGCAGTTTACCTACTTCCAGCAGGTTGGCGGCTTGGAATGTAAACCAGTAACCGGTGAGATCACCTACGGTCTGGAACGTCTGGCGATGTACATTCAGGGCGTTGATAGCGTTTACGATCTGGTCTGGAGCGATGGCCTGTTAGGTAAAACCACCTACGGCGACGTGTTCCATCAAAACGAAGTCGAGCAATCGACCTATAACTTTGAACACGCAGATGTCGATTTCCTGTTCAGCTGTTTCGAGCAATATGAAAAAGAAGCGCAGCACCTGCTGGCGTTGGAAAAACCGCTGCCTTTACCAGCTTACGAACGCATTTTGAAAGCGGCGCACAGCTTTAACCTGCTGGATGCGCGTAAAGCGATCTCGGTTACCGAGCGTCAGCGCTACATTCTGCGTATTCGTACCCTGACCAAAGCGGTTGCGGAAGCCTATTATGCCTCTCGTGAGGCTCTGGGTTTCCCGATGTGTAATAAGAAAGAGAGCTAAGAGGCAGCCATGACTGACAAGACTTTTCTGGTGGAAATTGGCACGGAAGAGCTGCCGCCGAAGGCTCTCCGTAATCTGGCAGAATCCTTTGCCGCTAATTTCACGGCGGAGCTGGATGCCGCCAATCTGGCGCACGGGGACGTAAGCTGGTTTGCTGCGCCGCGCCGTCTGGCGCTGAAAGTGGCACGCTTAAGCGCTTCTCAGCCCGATCGTGAAGTAGAAAAACGGGGTCCAGCGATTTCTCAAGCGTTTGATGCCGAAGGAAAACCAACCAAAGCGGCAGAAGGCTGGGCGCGTGGCTGTGGTATCACCGTTGAGCAGGCCGAACGTTTAACGACCGATAAAGGCGAGTGGCTGCTGTATCGCGCCCACGCTAAAGGTGAACAGGCTCAGGCGTTGCTGGCTGGCATGGTAAGCACCGCGTTATCAAAGCTGCCGATCCCAAAACTGATGCGCTGGAGCGATAAAGAAACCCAGTTTGTGCGTCCGGTACACACTGTAACCCTGCTGCTGGGTGAGGAACTCATCCCCGGTCAGGTACTGGGTATCCATTCTGCTCGTACTATCCGCGGTCACCGCTTTATGGGTGAAGCTGAATTCACGATCGACAACGCCGAACAGTACCCGCAGATTCTGCTGGAACGCGGTAAAGTCGTCGCCGACTATGATGCGCGTAAAGCCAAAATCAAAGCCGATGCGGAAGAAGCCGCACGCAAGATTGGCGGTAATGCCGATCTGAGCGACAGCCTGCTGGAAGAAGTCACCTCGCTGGTGGAATGGCCGGTGGTACTGACTGCGAAATTTGAAGAAAAATTCCTCGCTGTACCGTCCGAGGCGCTGGTTTACACCATGAAAGGTGACCAGAAGTATTTCCCGGTTTACGACAACAGCGGCAATCTGCTGCCTCACTTTATCTTTGTTGCCAATATCGAATCCAAAGATCCACAGCAGATTATCTCCGGTAACGAAAAAGTGGTGCGTCCGCGCTTAGCTGACGCCGAGTTCTTCTTCAATACCGACCGTAAAAAGCGTCTGGAAGATCATCTGCCGCGTCTGGAAACCGTTTTGTTCCAGCAACAGTTGGGTTCATTGCGCGATAAAACCGACCGTATTCAGGCGTTGGCTGGCTGGGTTGCTGGCCAGATTGGTGCCGATGTGAATCATGCTACGCGCGCGGGCCTGCTGTCCAAGTGTGACCTGATGACCAACATGGTGTTCGAATTCACCGACACGCAGGGCGTGATGGGGATGCACTATGCGCGTCACGATGGCGAAGCGGAAGATGTTGCTGTTGCGTTGAATGAGCAGTATCAACCGCGCTTTGCGGGTGATGAACTGCCGTCTTCTGCGGTGGCTTGTGCGCTGGCTATTGCCGATAAAATGGATTCGCTGGCAGGAATTTTTGGCATCGGCCAACATCCAAAAGGCGACAAAGACCCGTTTGCACTGCGTCGTGCGGCCCTCGGCGTGTTGCGCATCATCGTCGAAAAACGTCTGCCGCTCGATTTGCAGACGCTGACCGAAGAAGCGGTGCGTTTGTATGGCACTAAGCTGACTAATACCAAGGTTGTGGATGAGGTGATTGAGTTTATGCTCGGTCGCTTCCGTGCCTGGTATCAGGAAGAAGGTCACAGCGTAGATACCATTCAGGCGGTATTGGCGCGTCGTCCAACCCGTCCGGCTGATTTCGATGCCCGCGTGAAAGCGGTTAGCCACTTCCGTTCGCTGGATGCAGCAGCGGCGCTGGCAGCGGCTAACAAACGCGTTTCCAACATTTTGGCTAAGTCTACCGATAAGCTGAATGAGAGCGTCAATGCTGCTGTATTGAAAGACGCGGCGGAAATTACGCTGGCAACGCACCTTGTCGTGCTGCGTGACAAACTGACGCCGCTGTTTGCTGAAGGCCGTTATCAGGAAGCGCTGGTTGAGCTGGCCTCACTGCGTGAACCTGTCGATGCATTCTTCGATCAGGTGATGGTAATGGCGGAAGATGAGCAGGTTCGAGTGAACCGCCTGACGCTGCTGAGCCAACTGCGTGAGCTGTTCTTGCAGGTTGCGGATATTTCTGTGCTGCAATAGGGACAACATAACCTTTCCCTAGGCTGTAAAATGAGCCTAGGGAAAGATCGTTTAGCTTTCTGAAAGAACCATACTGTTTTTTATTTGAATAAATGGTGTAAGTTGGGGATTGTTTTTCATATGCCCATGGTTGTCCTGATTAGAATGACATTCAATACAGAGTGCCTGTAAATTTTTGTTGTTATTATTATTTTTTTGCCCATCACGGTGGTGGACATGTAAAAATTTATTTAAATCTTTACGTGTAAGGTTTATGTTGCAAATTTCACATTGCCAGTTAACTGACTCTCGATATTGTTTTGATATTATTTGGAAATTTTTGGAGTAATCATTAATTGGAGCAGTAATATCATTATGCTCAGCATTGTATGTTGTTGCTGAGTTCGGATAAACAGTAAAGAATTCTCTTAGATCAAAAGTAGAAAAAATATTTTCTCTATCCTGATATTTTCTAGAGTAATTTTTCCAATTTAGCGTTTCGAGACAAAACTTACATACATCTAAGTTTTCTTCTCTGGTGACCCACTCTGTTTTTTCAGTATTCTGTGATTTTATCGTAAAAATTCCATCACTACGAGTGGCTGCAACGTATCTTCCACTTTTGTTATTTTCCCACATTCTCTGTAATGTTTTACAGTTTGCCAAATGATATTTTGGCAAACTCATGTTCCCACTGTAGGAAGCGACATCTCTTATATGAAGGATAACTCGGTTATCTTTATAATTAATAGTATGATCACTATTAATTTCTATTTCTAATATATCAACATCTTTTCCAGTTGTTGACAGTATTTTATCAAGAACAAGAGCATCCATTTTTATTTCGGTGATTGGTGGGATAATTTCTGCTTTCATTTCCTTGCGTAGATTATTGAAAATTGACGACTCAAGAAAATCGGGAAGTTGAGAGACGAGAAACGAATCCATTATATTTTATTCCCTTTCTCAACAATATTGGCCACCTGACGTTCAACATTTGTCCTGACACGAAACTCCACTCTTTGAGAGCGTGCACTGTCTTCAATTTGCGTTGGGGATGTAATCGTTTTTCCTTCTTTATCAATGGGTTTTGCTGAAGAAAACCCAATGGCTCGAACATGATTTTTAAACCAGCTTAAGGTGTTTTTAGAGTCTGAAACAGCAGGCATATTCATAATATATGACAGAGTTGTTCGAGTTCTTGACTGAGACAGTTCCATGTTATGAAAGTAAGCATCATTTTCACTTACACCAGTTCGCCACATCGTTGATGTATGTCCCTCAATACGTATTTCCTCAATGTTATCGATATATTTTTTATCAGTCATAATACCAAGGTAGCGAGGGATAAATTCATCTAAGATACTTTTAAATTCCGGCTTTAGCTCAGAGGAACTGGTTGTAAATAAAATATTTGGCTCCTGGAACCGTACTGTTAGATCCTCGTCGATTGTTGCGTGCCAACGTTTTAGATCATCCTTGAATTCGAGCTGTAATGCTTGACCAAGCCCCTGTAGGGTATTTTTATATACTGATGGAATCTTAACCATCTCCTGTACTTTTATCATATAGACAACGGAGATAAGTAAAAATATCATCATCAGAGAGGTCATTAAATCACTCAGGCTGATCCAAAAATCCTCTTTATCTGCTTTTTTGTGAGTCAGTAATGGATTATTCATCTGCTATCTCCTCAAATTCTCGGATAGGCGTACGACGTCTCTTAGTTTTTCTGTTAGAGGATCGTAATCCTGTACAAATTTAGAAGATAGTGCTCCTAATTGTTGGCCTAGGCTATCGAGAGATTTCTTCAACGCAGCAGCTAAAGCAGCATCCAATGTCTGAACTTGTTGTTCTGTTTTTTTATTTAGTTCGACAATATTATTGGTGACGTCTTCATTGTGTTTCTGCATATATTTAGTGAGATCTTGAGAAAGGCGGGTTATCTGCTCTTGTAGCTCAGTACCTGTTTTCTGAACAGATTTTTGCATTTCCTGATTTTGGTTTTTTATTGCATCGGACATCGCTTTCGAACTACCTATCATCTGACTGGTAAAGTCAGCCGCTGAGGATTCCAATGTGCGTGTGACAGTATAAATACTATCTCCAATGACTGTGGCAGAGGCTTTAGCCCCGTTTCTCACATCCTCTATAATAGCCATGATTCCTTTTTCTATTTCGGGGATGCCTGTTTTTGAGGATTCAATTAGTTCAGCGAGTTGTTTTAGATTTTCTTCTATGCCTTTTTCTAAACTAGAGGCCGTGCCAATCGTTTGATGAATGTCTTTTGCAACTTGAGTAAATGATTCCGATTGTGTCATTATTTCAGAAAAGGATTGGGTCGCTTGTTGCATATTTTCTGTTGTTTGAGTTTGTTGCTCAATCATCTCTCGTATTTGCAGGCTGTATTGTTGCTGCCACTCATTTATTTTACCGACAGCTTCATTTAGCTGTTTAAAATTTTCGCCAAATTGCTCACCGATTTTTTCGTTAAAGTCATGAATAACTTCTTTTAATGCTTCAATTAATGCTTTTGAGTTATTTTCAGTTTGAATTTTTGCAAATTCAGTAAATGCATTATGAATATTGGTGAGTTTATCGTTTTGATCGCCGCGCATTAACTTTAACTGTGTGAGTAAAGAAGCATCTTCATTTCCTGCTATAGCATAATGCAATCGGCCAATCGATTCTGTAGAGATCTGTAAGTGTTGAACAATATCATCAATTGTTGAATCAGTGGGTGTTGGTTGGTTGTTTTTTGTTCTTACACCCCAGATGGCATAGCGCCATTTTATAATTAATGCGCAAGCGACACCCGCGACAGAAGCCCAAAATGCGGTTTTTATGCCATTAATCAGCGTAGGTAAGCTATTTTCCACATCATTCATATCGAATGACGACAAACCTAACGCAATGCCAAGGAAGGTTGCCAATATTCCTATAGTAATGAGGATACCTGGCGACTCATGGGATTTTTTCTCGGTAAAATTCCAGTTGCTATAAATGAAGTAGGCAAGGATTACAGCAATAAAAATCCATGTTTCAAGTGGTAATATACTAAGCATAGAGTAGTCAAATTGTCCGTTTGTTAAAAATAAAGCTATCGTGCTAAAAGAGTCACTTTTTATTTAAGGTAGTAAATTGCATATTCGTTACCTTGTTAATAGTTTCATTTTGTAATCTATTTTTTCATATTGTCGAGTAACCTCATATTTTTGGCGAATTTTATTATTCGGATGAAAAATGCGAGATGAAACGCAATTTTAATAATATGTTTATGATTAAACAATAACCATACTGGTTTTTATTTCTCTTGAACGCCAGACCTGGCCTTTTTCTGCACAGCCAGCCTGATTCGACTATGCTTATGTCGTAGAAAATCTTGTCATGGAAAATCCGTCGCTAGCGTGTTTTTGTCCGTATAAAGCACGGCTGGCGGGGCAGTAAGCATAACAGGAGTAGGGAATGAGAAGGCTGATGACGTACCGTTCACGCTGGCTGCTGCCAGTTCTGGTTATTCTGGCGGCATTGCAGCTTGCTGCCTGCGGTGACAGTGAAGCCGAGCAGCGGAAGGCATTCATTGCGTTCCTGCAAAGCGTGCAGTCGCAGCAGGATGGGATACTGCCTGCATTGACGGAAGAGCAAAAGAAGAATTTTGGCAATTTCACCAACGATTACGCGATTTTAACCACCTTTTCTCAGCAGTTTAATCAGGCCGTATCCGGCAGTTTAACGCCGATGCTGGGGCAAATTTCCCGTATTCGCGTCCCTAAAGACTATCTGACACAGCGTGATGCACTGAGGCAATCTGTTGGAACCATGAGCCTGTTGGCGCAGCATGTTCAGACGGCGAAAGCGCAGGCTGACAATGCCCACCGCACATTAAAACAGCCCGAAGAGGTGCAAATTCCTTATGAGCGACTGTATGCGCGGACGGTAATACAGCCGACGAATGCGTTGTTGCCTGCTATTCCGAATGCCACGTCGTTTACACAAAGCCTGATTCAGGTTGGGGATTTCCTTCAAGCTCAGGGCGATCAGGCCGTATTTAACGGTGCGTCTGTGCAATTCCGTACGCCACAGCAGGTGGCGCAATATAACGGTATGGTGGCAGCATTGCCGGTTCAGCAGCAAAATTTAATGAATGCGCTCAGAGGGGTAACTGGCACGAACTATCCCTAATTAGCCTCTTTTAGCGAGGCGCTCTTGGCGGATAGGTATTCTGGATAAGATGAGTTTGGCAGACGAGAGGAAAAATAAATTGTGATTAACATCACATAAATAAAACAAACAAGCGCCTGTAAAGTGTGATGCAAATCACATATAAGGCGCAGTGTTTGTCTACAAATCTGTTTAGTTTTTCATTTTTAACGGTTTTTTGTGAAGTAAATCACCTATTTGTATCGTTGATGTAGGGTGGTTGTGTGATTTTTGTCACGTTGCTGCCATGAGGTTGCGGTATGAAAACAGCGTGTTAGAGTCCGCGCTGCATACAGTAATAATGACGGAAGTATTCTTGTGGCAATCGGTATTTTTATAGCCACGCCGTCTCACGATAATTACCACGCGCTCTTATTGTCAGCGCGTTTCAATAGGGGTGTGTTTTTATGCTTTCACCAGATATTAAGATCAAAGTTCAAAACTTTGGCCGCTTCCTCAGCAATATGGTGATGCCCAATATTGGCGCATTTATCGCCTGGGGTATTATTACCGCGCTGTTTATCCCCACTGGCTGGATTCCCAATGAAACGTTGGCGAAGCTTGTCG
The DNA here is from genome assembly GCF_000740965.1 of Pectobacterium atrosepticum. NCBI lineage: Bacteria > Pseudomonadati > Pseudomonadota > Gammaproteobacteria > Enterobacterales > Pectobacteriaceae > Pectobacterium > Pectobacterium atrosepticum. The sequence continues at coordinate 106,102 of NZ_CP009125.1, forward strand.
GTCCAATGATCACGTTTTTGCTGCCATTGCTGATTGGTTATACCGGCGGACGCTTGGTATTTGGTGAGCGTGGTGGTGTGGTTGGTGCAATTACAACGATGGGCGTGATTGTTGGGACCGATATCCCGATGTTCCTCGGTGCCATGATTGTAGGCCCGTTGGGCGGCTGGGCGATCAAACGTTTTGACCGTATGGTCGACGGTAAAATCAAGAGCGGCTTTGAAATGCTGGTCAACAACTTCTCTGCCGGTATTATCGGTATGTTGTTGGCAATTCTGTCGTTTTTGGCAATTGGTCCGCTGGTTGAAGTCTTCTCTCAGGTGCTGGCCTCCGGCGTTAACCTGATGGTGCAGAACAACCTGTTGCCGTTGACGTCCATCTTCGTTGAACCCGCAAAAATTCTGTTCCTGAACAACGCTATTAACCACGGTATCTTCTCACCGCTGGGCATTCAGCAGGCGACGGAAACTGGCAAATCTATTTTCTTCCTGATCGAAGCGAACCCAGGCCCGGGTATGGGCGTGCTGATGGCTTACATGTTCTTCGGCCGTGGTAACGCGAAAGAATCAGCACCGGGTGCGGCGATTATCCACTTCCTGGGCGGTATTCACGAAATTTACTTCCCTTATGTGCTGATGAATCCGCGTCTGATTATTGCGGTGATTCTGGGTGGAATGACTGGCGTGTTTACGCTGAGCGTGTTGGGTGGCGGCTTGGTTTCTCCTGCGTCCCCTGGCTCAATTTTGGCCGTGTTGGCGATGACGCCAAAAGGCGCTTACTTCGCTAACCTCGCAGCCATTGCAGCCGCTTTCGCGGTGTCCTTCATTGTGTCAGCGATTTTGCTGAAAAGTACCAAGCAAAAAGAAGAAGACCTGGGCGACGCGACACGCCGCGTGCAGGAAATGAAAGCCTCTTCCAAAGGTGCAGCAACGAGCGCCGGTGTCAGCGGCGACATGAGCACCGTGCGTAAAATCATCGTAGCCTGTGATGCCGGCATGGGTTCCAGCGCGATGGGTGCTGGTGTGCTGCGTAAGAAAGTTCAGGATGCTGGGCTGACCAACATTTCGGTGACTAACAGCGCGATCAATAGCCTGCCGGATGATGTTGATCTGGTCATTACGCACCGCGATCTGACCGAGCGTGCGATGCGCCATGCGCCGCAAGCGCAGCATATTTCGCTGACCAACTTCCTTGATAGCGGTTTGTATAGCGATCTGGCAGCTCGTCTTGTGGCAGCGCAGGGTGCTGCGAAGCCTGAAACCGTCGCGACACCTGCACCAGCAGTTGTAGCCGATGTGCAGACGAACCTGTTCCAACTGGGTGCGGGTAACGTGTTCCTGAATCAGCATGCGACACACAAAGAGCAGGCAATCCGTTTTGCCGGTGAGCAACTGGTAAAAGGTGGCTACGTCGAACCTGAGTATGTTGAAGCGATGCTGGAGCGCGAAAAGCTGACCTCCACCTATCTGGGTGAATCGATTGCCGTACCACACGGTACGATTGAAGCGAAAGATCGTGTGCTGAAAACGGGCGTTGTCTTCTGCCAATATCCTGAAGGTGTTCGCTTTGGTGATGAAGAAGATGAGGTTGCGCGTCTGGTTATCGGTATTGCTGCCCGCAATAACGAACATATTCAGGTCATCACCAGCCTGACTAACGCGCTGGATGATGATGCCGCCATTGAACGTCTGGCACATACCCAAGATGTTCAGGAAGTACTCGACTTACTCTCTGGTAAAAAAAGTGCCTAATTGATGTGGCTAGAGCCGCCTTCGGGCGGCCTCTTTTTATGTTTTTTTAAGGTTATGTCTCATGAAAGCATTACATTTTGGTGCAGGTAATATCGGCCGTGGATTTATTGGTAAATTGTTGGCGGACGCTAACGTTGAACTGACATTCGCTGACGTCAATCAGCCGCTGTTGGATGCGCTCAACAGCCGTAAAAGCTATTCGGTGCGGATTGTCGGTGATAACACTCAAGTTGAGGCCGTCAGCAACGTCAGTGCTGTTCACAGCGGCAGTCAGGATGCCATCGCATTGATCGCCGTGGCCGATCTGGTGACGACCGCTGTGGGACCGCAGATTCTGGAAAAAATCGCCGGCACTATCGCTCAGGGGCTGGTTAAACGTCATGAAGACGGCAACACCCGGCCGTTGAACATTATTGCCTGTGAAAATATGGTGCGTGGCACCAGCCAGTTAAAACAGCATGTGCTGAAACTGCTGCCGGAAGCCCATCAGGAATGGGTTGTCGAGCATGTAGGATTCGTCGATTCCGCCGTGGATCGCATCGTTCCCCCTTCGGAAGCGGGAAGTGACGATGTGTTGGCGGTGACGGTAGAAACCTTCAGCGAATGGATTGTCGATAAAACCCAGTTCTGCGGTGAGCCGCCAGCGATTCCCGGTATGGAACTGACCGACAATCTGATGGCGTTTGTCGAGCGTAAGCTGTTCACGCTTAATACTGGTCATGCGATTACGGCCTATCTCGGCCAGCAGGCACGTCATCAAACGATCCGTGATGCGATTCTTGACCCGAAAGTCAGAGCCGTGGTCAAAGGCGCAATGGAAGAGAGCGGTGCGGTACTCATCAAACGTTATGGTTTTGATGCGGATAAACATGCCGCCTATATCAACAAAATTCTCAGCCGCTTTGAAAACCCTCATCTGCATGATGATGTGGATCGCGTTGGCCGTCAGCCGCTGCGCAAGCTGAGCGCAGGTGACCGTCTGATCAAGCCGCTGCTCGGAACGCTGGAATACCATTTACCGCATGACAACCTGATTATTGGTATTGCAGCCGCGATGCATTATCGCAGCGAACAGGATCCGCAGGCGCTGGAACTGGCTGAATTAATCCGTACTCTGGGGCCGCAGGCGACGCTGGTGCAAATTTCTGGTCTGGATGCTGACAGCGAGGTTGTCGCGCAAGCAGTGAATGTGTATAACGCCATGCAGTAATCGGCGCGTCTCGTCACAAGGCAGGTGTGGTCTTTTCGACACGGTGTAATGTATACGGGCGACGTCGGGGATCGGATGTCGCCACACCTGCCGGTAAGCATGCTACCGAGATGGGTATGTTGTGCGGATTTAAAGGTACGAGAAGTGACGATGGAAGAAACACAGGCGTTTGAAAACCGAGTTCTGGAAGCGCTGAACTCAGGGAAGACAGTGCGCGACTTTATGCTCTGCGCCGTTGAATTGCTGGCCGAAGCGGCCAGTATCTTGATGTTGCAGGTGTTCCGTAAAGACGACTATGCGGTGAAATATGCCGTTGAACCTCTGATGACGGGAACGGGCCCGCTGGGTGACCTTTCCGTGCGCCTGAAACTGATTTATGGCTTGGGGATGATCAGCCGTAAAGAGTATGAAGATGCGGAACTGTTAATGGCGCTGGGCGAAGAGTTGGCGCATGACGATCGGCACTATCGTTTTACCGATGATGAAATTCTGGGGCCCATCGGCGAGTTGCACTGCGTTGCGGCGTTGCCCGCAGAACCGACGTTGCCGCCGGGGGCAGATGCCGATCCGCTTCTGGTGAGTATGCAGCAGCAGCGTTATCAGCAGATGGTGCGTTCCACGCTGGTTTTATCCCTGACCACGTTGATTGCGCAAATCAGTCTGAAAAAGGCGTTTTAACCCCGTTCTACCGCATTACACCACTATACCTGTCAGGCGTTTATACTCGTTGTACTTCAAGCTGCATGTGTGTTGGCCGCCTTCACGCAACTCGAATTATTTAGCGTATAGTGTATGCTGTGCCCCGCATTATTCTCCCGTTATATAGGTTATCTTTTATGAAAGAGCAGGAAAAAACAGAGATCAAACTCCTTAGCGACCAGTTGGATAAGCTGACGCATAAGCAGACCACGCTGCTGGCACAAGGTGATGGTGAAGCCATCGCCCTCAATTTGGAGGCCTGCGAGAAGCTAACGGCTGAAATTGAGCGCCTGCGTAACGTGAGAGAACAGAAACTCAGCAAAGAAGCACAGAAATTGGCGAACTTACCTTTCAACCGTGCGATTACTAAAAAAGAGCAGGCTGATATGGGGACGTTGAAGAAAAACGTTCGCGGTTTGGTGATTGTGCATCCGATGACGGCACTCGGGCGTGAGATGGGTTTAAAAGAGATGACAGGCTACGCGCCGAAATCGTTCTGAGGCCTTTTCTCTGCACTGGCGGAGGATAGTGATGGACGAGTTATCGTGATGGATTCATTGATGAAGCCCCTGTTTAACAGGGGCTTTGTCGTTTTTATCGTTTTCGATATTAGCGCGGCGCGTGCAGACGATGCGGTTGGTTGTTAAACGCGATACCAGCGGGGGTATCGTCATGCTGTGCGTTGGCCAGACGGAAGACGGAAACCGCCTGCTTCAGCAGTCTTGCCTGCTCTTCCAGAGAGTCGGCGGCGGCAGAGGATTGTTCAACCAACGCGGCGTTCTGCTGAGTGGTGCTATCCATCTCAACAATAGCTTGGCTAACCTGAGTAATTCCTTTGCTTTGCTCATCCGATGCAGTGGCAATTTCACCCATGATGTCATGTACCTGAGTGATAGAGGTGACGATATCGTTCATCGTTTTACCTGCATTGCCGACCAGCGTCGCACCGCGTGATACCTGATTAACCGATTCAGAAATCAAACCTTCAATTTCTTTCGCAGCCTGCGAACTACGCTGGGCAAGACTACGGACTTCGCTGGCGACAACGGCAAAGCCACGGCCTTGTTCACCGGCGCGCGCGGCTTCCACTGCGGCGTTCAATGCCAGAATGTTAGTTTGGAAGGCGATGCTGTTGATGACGGACGTGATTTCCGCGATACGTTTAGAACTGCTCTCAATCGCGGTCATGGTTTGCACCACCTTATTGACCTGCTCGCCACCCTGTTTGGCGGTTTGGGAAGCGCTGATTGCCAGCTTGTTGGCGTGGTGTGCGTTGTCTGCGTTTTGCTTAACCGTCGCGGTGAGCTGTTCCATGCTGGCGGCGGTTTGTTCAACGGCAGCGGCCTGTTGTTCGGTACGTGACGACAAATCTGTGTTGCCCGCAACGATCTCGCTGGATGCGTTAGAAATCTGGCTGACGCCGACGCGAATGTCATCGATCATATTGTGCAGATTGTCGTTCATTTTCGACATCGCACTCATCAACTGGCCCAGCTCGTCTTTACGGGTCGTGTTGATGGACATGGTGAGATCGCCCATCGCGATTTTTTCAGCCATGTTCAATGTATTGCCAAGTGGTGTGGTGATCTGACGTGAAATGAACCAGGAAATCAGCAGACCAAGCAGTAGGGTAATCAGCGCCGCGATGCTCATTTGCAGCGTGGCATTGTGAATGTCTGCCTGTGAGGCGGCCAGTTGATCGCTAAGTAGTGATAGGATAACGGCATTCAACTGATCGGCAACAACCCGCATTTGCCCTGCCTGCGCCATTTCTTCTTGATAGGCCGGCATGTATGCCAACACCTGTTCTTCATAATTGTTCATGATCGTCATAACCGGTGCCAGCGTTTCACGCTGTTCGGCAGACAGACTCTGATACAGGAAGGTCAATGATGTTTGCGCCGCGTTGATGGAATCCGTTAGTTTTTCTTCGGATTCTTTATTGGTTGAAAGTAATAAACCGCGAACGTGGTAGCGGACGGCAATCAGTTTTTGGTTTAGGTCAGAAAGTAATAATTGCAGAGTGGCGCTGTTATTATCCGTCTTTAATTGGTCATTGAGCTGTTGCAGTGGTTTTTCTGTCGTTGAGATATTCCAGCCTTTTCTTACCGTGTCTTTGGTATTTACTGCATTAATATAACCTTTTTGCTTTTCCTGGTAGCTGGAAATTAACGTAGGGATGCTGGCTATTTTCTTGGCGTCGCTTTCTGGCCAGTTAAATTCTTTTGCTTTTTCAGCGAGCTTGCTGATATTAGAAATATGCTCAATGTTCTTTTTGATATCATCAGGATTATAGGTGGTGCCGTATAATGCGCGGTAATATTTAGCCTGATTAATTTCATCATTGATATCGTTGCTTAAATTAACTTTATCAATACTGTCTTTCAGCGAGCCTATATGCATAATACCCGCACCGGCAATCACCATGGTCATCAGCAGAATCAGGAAAAAGCCTAATCCTAATTTTTTACCGACTTTTAGATTGTCAAAATTCATAGCCATCCCATCCCACCACTATATCGTATTGAGTCAAATTCATTATCCTGATGCACACTTGATTAGCGGTGTTAGCATCTCGGATTACCGCGTGCCAAGCCTATCCCTGCAAAACAACATGATAAAAACCCGCAGTAGATATCGGCACTCTACTCTGAAACTTTACGTGCCGCCCGCTTTTCGGGCTTGAAGCCTGTTCGCTAACAGAAACGGGTAAACGGTGCGAGATAGCGGCTATTCGATCGCGCGGGTCGGTGGGGAACAACGAGAAGATGAACAGAAAATACGAGGTGAAATATAATAAAAAACTGGAATAACACGTTGTTATTCCAGTCTCCATTCAAACGCAGAAGGAGCCTGATGGTATCAGGCATCCAACGGTTTTATTTTTTCGCGCTAGCGAAGCGAGCTGAGGCTTCGTCCCAGTTCAGCACGTTCCAGAATGCTTTAGCATAATCTGGGCGACGGTTTTGGAATTTCAGGTAGTAAGCGTGCTCCCATACGTCCAGACCGACGATTGGGTAGCCAGAGGTACCAGAAATTGCTTCACCCATCAGCGGGCTGTCTTGGTTTGCAGTAGAGACTACAGCCAGTTTGCCGTCGTCTTTCAGAACCAGCCAAGCCCAGCCAGAACCGAAACGGGTTGCTGCTGCTTGCTCAAATTTTTCTTTAAACGCATCAACGCTGCCGAAATCGCGTTCGATTGCTGCTTTCAGATCGCCAGTCAGCGTAGTATCTAATTTCAGGCCTTTCCAGAACAGGCTGTGGTTAGCGTGGCCACCAGCGTTGTTACGCAGGGCTGCTTTTTTCTCAGCAGGAACTTTATCCAGTTGAGCAATCAGCTCTTCAACAGACAATTTAGCCAGTTCAGGCAGAGATTCCAGCGCGGCATTAGCATTATTGACGTAAGCCTGATGGTGTTTGGAATGGTGAATTTCCATCGTTTCTTTGTCGAAATGCGGTTCCAGTGCGTCATAAGCATAAGGCAGCGATGGCAGTGAATAACTCATGTTTAGCATCTCCATGGTAAAAAAAATGTTACGGCACTGTTCTATGAGTGCCGCGTAAGCAATACGTTCATTATAGTTAATTAAATGATATTGAAAATGATTATTCTCGATCTGCTGTCGGGAGTCAGATTGCTTTACTTCATGATAACAAACGTTTATGTCATTATCGCACTATGTAAAAACAAATTAATCTATACTCGTCATACTTCAAATTGCGTGTGTGTTGACTGCGAGCCACCGCGATCTTGACGGCAATGGCTTACTTGCTCAGACGCTGCGGGTGCGTGTAAATGGTTGCCTGCCCTGGTCGACAAAAACCCACTAGAGTCAGGTTGCAGCGCTGTGCGACGTCAACGGCCAGTGAGGTTGCCGCAGAGACGGCGAACAAGATTTCCACGCCACACATGGCAGATTTTTGTACCATTTCATAGCTGGCTCGGCTGGAAACCAGTGCTGCACCCTGTTGCCACCCCTGTTTTGCTCGGGCACCAAGCAATTTATCCAGCGCAACATGGCGTCCGACATCTTCGCTCCCCCCTGACAACGTGCCGTCTGGTGCTATCCAACTTGCAGCGTGAGTGCAGCCAGTCACCTGACCGATCTTCTGCACATCGCGCAGTCGCACTAGCGCGTTTTCAAGCTTGCTGAGGGAAAATGTCTGCGTGAACGGCAGAGGTGCAACCGGTTTGCCTATTTCCGCTAGCTGCTCTACGCCACAGACGCCGCAGCCTGTACGGCCATCCATCGATCTGCGTCGTTCTTTTAGACCGGCAAAACGTCGGCTGGAAAGCTCAATTTGAACTTCAATCCCGTTACAGGCGTTCTGTACATCAATACCGTAGATATCTGCGGGTGATTGAATAATGCCTTCAGATAAGGAAAACCCGAGTGCGAACTGCTCCAGTTCCTTCGGTGATGCCATCATAACGACATGCGAGATGCCGTTATAAACCAGCGCCACAGGCACCTCTTCTGCCAGCCAATCAGACTGTGGCTGATGCAGCGAATCGGGATGATAGACCGAATGTTGCGTTGCGCCTTCGAGGACGGCATCCGCTTGTGAATGAACCTCTTTCACCTGAAATACCTGCATGTTAGTAACCATAGAAATTAAAAGTATTATTTCACCGCGCCAGAAGGGATGCGAATTTTTCTCCAGGAACAGCGAGCGTGTTCGCATAGCAATATGTATTTTTCCTGCAACAGGAAAGAAACTGTGCGTCAACTCGAAGAGTTGCCTTCTTCTCTGGCCGAATCCTGTCGCTAACCCCATACCCCGTATAGGCTTAATGGAGCTGCTTACTGCTTGCCTCTTTTTTTCACTGCGGCATGGCCGCTCACTCGGAAATAAAAAGGAGACTGAAATGGCGCACGATAATCTCGAAGGCCGATCCGCATTTGGCGAAGTCGGTTCTCTCGATCTGAAAAAACGCTATGACAATTTTATCGGTGGAGCCTGGGTTCCGCCTGATGCTGGTCAGTATTTTGTCAATTTAACGCCAGTGACAGGCCAGCCGATGTGTGAAGTAGCCAGTTCGTCAACGCGAGATATTGACCACGCGCTGGATGCAGCCCACAAGGCAAAAGCGGAATGGGGTGGTCTATCGGTGCAGGAACGGGCGCTGGTTCTTAACCGTATTGCCGACCGGATGGAACAAAATCTTGAACGGCTAGCGCAGGTGGAAACCTGGGATAACGGTAAGCCGATACGTGAAACCAGCGGGGCGGATGTGCCGCTGGCGATTGACCACTTTCGTTATTTTGCTGCCTGTATCCGCGCGCAAGAGGGGGCAATCAGCGAAATTGACGGCGATACCGTGGCCTATCATTTTCATGAGCCTCTTGGCGTTGTTGCACAAATCATTCCCTGGAACTTCCCGCTGCTGATGGCCTGTTGGAAGATGGCTCCTGCACTGGCAGCCGGTAACTGTATTGTACTGAAGCCTGCCAAGCTGACGCCGATGTCGGTGCTGATTTTGATGGAGCTGATTCAGGATCTGCTGCCAGCGGGGGTCATTAATGTCGTCAATGGATCGGGAAGTGAGATTGGCGAGTATCTGGCAACATCGAAACGCGTTGCGAAAGTCGCATTCACCGGGTCAACCGAAGTGGGCCAGCAGATCATGAGCTATGCGGCACAGAATGTGACGCCGGTGACGCTGGAATTGGGTGGCAAATCGCCGAACATCTTCTTTGCCGATGTGATGGATAAGGAAGATAGTTTCTTTGACAAAGCGCTCGAAGGTTTCACGCTGTTTGCCTTCAATCAGGGAGAGGTTTGCACCTGCCCGAGCCGCGCGCTGGTGCAGGAATCTATCTATGATCGCTTTATGGAACGGGCAATCAAGCGCGTTGAAGCTATCCGCATCGGTAACCCGCTGGACAGCAAAACCATGATGGGCGCACAGGTGTCAGCAGGCCAGCTCGAAACCATCCTTAACTATATTGATATCGGTAAGAAAGAGGGCGCACGGGTACTCACTGGCGGCCAGCGTAAGGCGATGCCGGGCGGGCTGGCGGAAGGCTACTATTTGGAGCCGACGATATTGTTCGGTAAAAATAGTATGCGTGTCTTTCAGGAGGAAATTTTCGGTCCGGTGTTGGCGGTAACAACGTTCAAGACGATGGAAGATGCGCTGGAGATAGCTAACGATACGGAATACGGTCTGGGTGCTGGCGTGTGGAGCCGTAACGGTAACGTCGCTTACCGAATGGGGCGCGGCATTCAGGCTGGTCGAGTTTGGACCAACTGTTATCACGCCTATCCGGCACATGCCGCGTTTGGGGGCTATAAGCAGTCCGGTATCGGGCGTGAGAATCATAAAATGATGCTGGATCATTATCAGCAAACCAAGTGCCTGTTGGTGAGTTACTCTGATAAGCCGATGGGGCTGTTCTAACACCAGACCCTGCGCGCCTGCCATTGGGAGGCGCGCATAACGTAAATCGATGCTAGTTTTCCGTGTTAATGCGTCCTGAGCACTCAGATTTGCCCGATTGTTAGTTGCTGATGATTGATAGTTGATTGTGTCGGCGCTTAACAACGGCTACGCTGTTTTGAATAGCGCTTTGCTTTCAAGAGGTTGTGCATGACGGATAAGATCGGCTGGATTGATAACCTGCGGGCGCTGGCTTGCATGATGGTCGTTCTGATTCATAGTACAACTTACTATATTACTGCGGGTGGCACGCCGGGTGACGGATATTGGGATGTGGCGAATGTCCTGAACTCTGCTTCGCGCGTCTGCGTCCCACTGTTTTTCATGATCTCGGGTTATTTATTCTTTGGTGAGCGTAGTGCGGGGAAGAAAAATTTCCTACGTGTCGGTTTATGTCTGCTTTTTTATAGTACGGTCGCGCTGATCTATATTGCGACGCTCACGCCGATTAATGGCTTGAATTCATTACACCATGCGCTGCAAAAACCGATCTTTTATCACCTATGGTTTTTCTACGCCATTATCGTGATTTACCTGCTTTCCCCACTTATTACAATCAAGCCAGTATCGGGCAAATATTTAGCGGTCTTGATTATCTTATTGGCCGTTATCGCCAACCCTAATACGGGGCGGGTGGGGTTTGAAGGCTTTAAATTACTGCCTGTTAATCTCTATATTTACGGTGATACGTTTTACTACGTGCTATATGCCGCGCTGGGGCGTGCGTTGGGCATGTTGGATGTGCCAAAGAAAGTCGTGCTGGCCGCTATCCCCTTCTTCATTGCGTGTGTCGCGCTGATTGCTATGGGGACGAAGCACCACACATTGTTGAACGATACATTCACCCAGACGTTTTATATCTACTGCGGGCCACTGGTGTTTCTGGCGGCGGTCAGCCTTTTGGTGGTGTTTAAGTACTACTTTAGCCAGCGGATCTTACCGGGTTTTGCCACCATTTCGCGTCATTCGCTGGCGATTTACGGTTTCCACGCGTTGATCATTCACTATCTACGTACGCATGATGTGATGCTGCCGGATCATCCGGTTCTCGATATCTTCTATGTCTTCACCATCGCGCTGGCGGCCAGCCTGCTGCTTTCGATGGCTTTACAGAAGATTGATGTGCGGCGCTGGGTGAGTTGACTACCCGTCCGGTGTACCGGACGAACGGTGCTACATCAGCGGACTAAGCTGTTGGTAGAGCGTTTTAAATGTGCGCCTACGCTCGGCATAGTCGGCGTGGCGCTGGGTATTCGGCTGATGAACCTGCTCCATCGGTAGCGGCGGCAAGAGTTCTGCCAGTGGCGTATGGGGATGCATAGCGATTTGTGCCAGACGGGCGGCACCCAGCGCTGGGCCGACATCGCCGCCCGTGCGGTATTCCAGAGTTTGACCACTGATATCTGCCAACATTTGCCGCCAATAGTCGCTACGTGCGCCACCGCCAATTAGCGTGATGCTATCGGGTTTTAGCCCAGTCATATGCAGTGCGTCCATCCCATCGGCAAGCGCAAATCCCACGCCTTCCAGCACCGCTTTTGCCAGCTCTGCGCGGCCGTGCTGGTGGGTGAGCCCCCAGAATGCGCCTTTGGCATCAGGATTGTTGTGCGGTGTACGCTCGCCAGAAAGATAGGGCAAAAACCACACTGGCGTTATCGTGTCATCGGCTGGCATTGAGGCGACTTCCTGCAACAGTGCGGGCACGCTCTCGGCGTGTGTCAGGCGGGCGACCCAATCTAGGCAGGACGCCGCGCTTAACATCACGGACATCAGGTGCCAGGTATTTGGCAGCGCATGGCAAAAGCTGTGGACGGCATGCTGAGGATTACTGAGAAAACCGTCGCTGACGGCGAAATAAACGCCGGATGTGCCGAGAGACAGCATCGCCTGACCGGTTTGATACAGCCCGACGCCAATCGCGCCTGCTGCGTTATCCCCACCGCCAGCAATAACGGGGACGGGATCCATACCCCAGCGACTGGCGATGTCAGGTCGCAGATAACCGGTAATCTGGTTGCCTTCATACAGCGTGGGCATGTGTTCACGGCTCAGCGAGCAGGCTTCCAGCAGAGCATCGCTCCAATCCCGTTTGGCGACGTCCAGCCAGAGGGTTCCAGCCGCATCGGACATATCGCTGGCAAATTCCCCTGTCAGACGCCAGCGGAGATAGTCTTTTGGCAGCAGGACCTTGTCGATTTGGCGAAAGATATCGCTTTCGTTTTCCTGCACCCATTTTAGTTTGGGGGCAGTAAAGCCCGGCATCATCAGGTTGCCGGTAATCTGGCGCGAGGTAGGCACCAACTGTTCCAGCGTTCGGCATTGCGCCGCGCTACGTCCGTCATTCCAGAGAATCGCGGGCCGCAGCACGTTCTGGCGGGCGTCCAGCAAGGTCGCCCCGTGCATTTGCCCGGTCAACCCCAGCGCTTTCACGGCGCGAAGGCTGTGTGTTGCTGCCAATGCTTGTAGCGCTTGGTCTGTTGCCTGCCACCAGTCCTCAGGCGCTTGCTCCGACCAAAGCGGATGCGGACGCGAAATGCTCAGCGCGGCGCTATGGCTGGCGATCACCTCTCCTGTTTCATCCAGTAAGATGGCTTTAACACCGGAAGTACCCAGATCAATACCGATATACATAGTCGCTCCTGATCGCCTTGTACTACGGCAGTTTTTTAACCTGCCGTAGCAGGCAAGCGTACCGCACTAGCCAAATAGATGGCGGTTAACCAGATTTTCCAGCAGTTCCTGCTGGCCGCTCTGGTGCTGTGGTGCCAGTTGATGGCTTTCCGCATACTGAGCCAGCGATTCCAGCGACGCGTTGCCTTGCAGAATTTGCTGACCTAGTTCACCGTTCCAGCCCGCATAGCGCTTGGCGACCAATTGATTGAGCTTATCATCTTCAATCATTCTGGCAGCAGCCTTGAGCGCCAGTGCCATTGTATCCATCGCGCCGATATGCGCATGGAAAAGGTCATAGCGATCGGTGCTCTGGCGACGAACTTTGGCATCAAAGTTCAGCCCACCTGTCGTGAAGCCGCCTGCCTTGAGAATTTCATACATGATCAGCGTGTTTTCTTCCACGCTGTTAGGGAACTGATCGGTGTCCCAGCCAAGCTGAGGGTCGCCGCGATTGGCATCGACCGATCCGAAAACGCCCAGCGCGACAGCGGTGGCGATCTCATGGTGGAATGAATGCCCAGCAAGCGTCGCGTGGTTGGCTTCCACGTTGACTTTAATCTCTTTTTCCAGCCCAAACTGTTTCAGGAAGCCATAAACAGTGGCGACATCGTAATCGTACTGATGTTTAGTCGGTTCCTGCGGTTTCGGTTCAATGAGCAGTGTGCCCTGAAAACCGATTTTGTGTTTATGCTCGACAACCATTTGCATAAAGCGGCCAATTTGCTCACGCTCCTGACGCAGGTCGGTATTGAGCAGAGTTTCATACCCTTCGCGCCCGCCCCACAGCACATAGTTTTCACCGCCCAGTGTTTTGGTCGCGTTCATTGCCGTGAACACCTGCGTAGCAGCCCAGGCAAACACATCTGGATCAGGATTGGTGGCCGCGCCTGCGCCATAGCGGGGATTGGTGAAGCAGTTAGCGGTGCCCCACAGCAGCTTCACGCCGCTATCCTGCTGCTTTTCCGCCAGCACATCGGTGATCACCGCAATGTTATGCAGATATTCTTTCAGCGAGTTCCCTTCCGGCGCGACATCGACGTCATGAAAGCAGTAGTAAGGCACGCTTAGTTTTTGAAAGAATTCGAATGCGATATCCGCTTTGCGCTTCGCCAGTTCCAGCGCATCGCCCGACTGCTGCCACGGCCGGGCAAAGGATCCGACGCCGAACATATCCGAGCCGTTCCAGCAGAACGTGTGCCAATAAGCGACGGCAAAACGCAAATGGTCCGCCATACGTTTACCGAGAATTTCCTGATCGGGATTGTAGTGACGAAAGGCGAAGGGATTACTGCTTTGGCTACCTTCATAACGAACTTTTTCGATCTGTTCAAAATAGGCTTGCATCGTTAACTCCTTAGAAACCACCCAGACGGAAGAGACGGGAATGTGATTAATTTTCGGAGTTGATGAACGTTTCCTCAATTACGTTATTTCACACTGAAATTCAGAGAATTATTAAATGTGCGCTGTGTCGCAAAAATAACGGCGTTTTAACCTGAATACGCTTCGCAATATGTAACAACGTAAAAATGTGACTCGACAATAAAATATGACCCGCATCAAAAAACGGAAATTAAACCAAAAAACATAATTGGAGGATAAAAATCTGTAATTGATGGGGGGATATTTAGCGACAATACTCATCTGGCTATTGGAGACCTCATACCCGTCATACTTCAAGTTACATGTGCGTTGGCCGCGTTCAGTCACCCGAATCACTTACTTGAGTAAGCTCATCGGGACTCCCTCTCTTGCCGCCTTCCTGTAGCTCGAATTATTTAGGGTATAGCCCTGCACTTTAAATAAAAAAAGGTACGCTATGATGAAAGTTAACCATTTTTTACTCTCAGCTTGTGCCGTATTCACTTTAGCTTGTCAGCCCGGATTCGCGAAGGACGTTAAAATAGGCATGGCGATTGATGATTTGCGTCTTGAACGCTGGCAGAAAGATCGCGATCTTTTTGTTGAGCAAGCCAAAAAGCAGGGCGCTGATGTTTTTGTTCAATCAGCAAACGGCAATGAAGCTACGCAAATTTCTCAAATAGAAAACATGATCAATCGCGGTGTCGATGTATTGGTTATTATTCCTTATAACGGTCAGGTACTTGGTAATGTTATTGCGGAAGCAAAACGTGAGGGAATAAAAGTTCTTGCTTACGATCGCATGATTAATAATGCGGATGTGGATTTTTATATTTCATTTGATAATGAAAAGGTTGGAGAGCTACAGGCGAAATATCTCGTCGATAAAGTGCCCGGCGGAAACTATTTCTTAATGGGCGGCTCACCGGTCGATAACAATGCGAAGCTGTTTCGTCAGGGGCAAATGAAAGTGCTCACGCCGTTGATCGAGAGTGGGAAGATCAAGGTCGTTGGCGATCAGTGGGTCGATGCCTGGCTACCAGAAAACGCGCTAAAAATTATGGAAAATGCGCTAACGGCGAACAGCAATAAGATTGATGCTGTCGTTGCGTCGAACGATGCCACGGCGGGCGGGGCGATTCAGGCGCTGGCTGCACAAGGATTGGCAGGGAAGGTGGCTATTTCCGGTCAGGATGCCGACTTGGCGGCAATCAAACGCATTGTGGCTGGGGCGCAAACCATGACGGTCTATAAACCGATCAGCAAGCTGGCGAAAGATGCCGCAGATATCGCTGTGGCACTGGGAGCCGGTAAAACGCCAGAGTCTAACGCTAAACTAAACAATGGGTTGAAAGACATTCCTTCCTTCTTACTGACCCCAATTCCCGTCGATAAATCCAATATCGATTCCACCATCATTGCTGATGGTTTCCACAAAAAAGCGGATGTGTATTAACGCGCTCCGCAGCCAATATACTCCAAATAATTCGAGTTTCAGGATGTAGGAAAGAGGTTACTGAGCCACGACATGACGTTGTGGCTCGCCACTGTCGCTGACGAGGTCTGATACACCTGAATCACGGAGGCTACGATGCCGCACCTGTTGGAAATGAAAAACATCACGAAGGCGTTTGGTGCGGTGAAAGCCGTCGATAACGTCAGCCTGACGCTGGAGGCTGGTCAGGTCTTGTCGCTGTGCGGCGAGAATGGCTCAGGGAAATCCACCTTAATGAAGGTGTTATGTGCCATCTATCCACATGGCAGCTATGACGGGCAGATTATCTTTTCCGGTGATGAACTGCGTGCCAACCATATCCGTGATACGGAGCAAAAAGGCATCGCGATTATTCATCAGGAACTGGCGCTGGTGAAAGAGATGACGGTGCTGGAGAACATGTTCCTAGGTAATGAGTGGACGCGTTTTGGCGTGATGGATTACGACAATATGTATCTACGCTGCCAGCGCATGTTGGAGCAGGTCAAGCTGGCCGTCGACCCGAATACTAAAGTGGGGGAGCTTGGATTGGGTCAGCAGCAACTGGTGGAAATCGCCAAGGCGCTGAACAAGCAGGTGCGTCTGTTGGTGCTTGATGAGCCAACGGCCTCATTGACCGAACGGGAAACGGGTATCCTGCTGGAAATCATTCAGGATCTGCGCGATCACGGTATTGCCTGTATCTATATTTCTCACAAGCTCAACGAAGTTAAAGCGATTTCCGATGTGATTTGCGTGATTCGTGACGGGAAGCATATTGGTACGCGTCCAGCGGCTGAGATGAGTGAGGATCAGATCATTGCCATGATGGTAGGGCGGGAACTGACAGAGCTTTATCCCAATGAGCCGCATGTCATTGGTGAAGAGGTGTTGCGCGTGGAGCACCTTACTGCCTGGCACCCCGTGAATCGCCACATTCGTCGGGTGGATGATGTGTCGTTTGCTTTGCACCGAGGCGAAATTCTCGGTATTGCCGGGCTGGTTGGGTCAGGGCGTACGGAGACGGTGCAGTGTCTGTTTGGTGCCTATCGTGGGCGCTGGCAGGGCGACATATTTATTGACGGCAAGCAGGTGACCATCAGCAACTGCCAGCAGGCTATGGCGCAGGGGATTGCAATGGTGCCTGAGGATCGTAAGAAGGACGGCATCGTCCCAGTGATGAGCGTGGCGCAGAATATGACGCTGGCGGCGCTCGATCAATTCACAGGGATATTTTCCACGCTGGATGACGCCCGTGAACAGGACATCATCCGGCAATCGCTAGCGAATCTGAAAGTGAAAACCTCCAGCCCGGAACTGGCGATCGCCCGATTAAGTGGCGGTAACCAGCAAAAAGCGGTACTGGCGAAATGCCTGCTGCTGAACCCTCGTATTCTCATCCTTGATGAACCCACGCGCGGCATTGATATCGGTGCCAAATATGAAATCTATAAGCTCATTAATGCGCTGGTAAAACAGCATATTGCCGTCATCGTGATTTCTTCAGAATTGCCCGAGGTACTGGGGTTGAGCGATCGGGTGTTGGTGATGCATCAGGGGCGTATCAAAGCGGATTTGATCAATCGTGATTTAACCCAGGAACAGGTTATGGAAGCTGCATTGAGGAGTGAACATCGTGCTGAAAACATCGCAGTCTGAACAACAACATGTCGCTGGATCTGTCCCGATGCTGCAACGACTGAAAAGCATCAATCTTCAGGTCTACGTGATGATTGCCGCCATCATCGCGATCATGCTCTTTTTCACCTATATGACCGACGGGGCGTACCTCAGCGCGCGTAATCTTTCCAACCTGCTGAGGCAAACGGCAATTACTGGCATTCTGGCCGTCGGTATGGTGTTCGTCATTATCTCCGCCGAGATCGATCTGTCGGTCGGATCGATGATGGGGTTATTGGGCGGTGCGGCGGCTATTTTTGATGTCTGGTTTGGCTGGCCTTTGCCGCTGACCATTGTTGTGACGCTCGCGCTGGGATTATTGCTTGGCGCGTGGAACGGCTGGTGGGTTGCCTACCGGAAAGTCCCTTCTTTTATCGTGACGCTGGCGGGGATGCTGGCTTTTCGCGGCATTTTGATCGGTATTACCAATGGGACAACGGTTTCCCCGACCAGTGAGGCGATGTCGCAGATTGGGCAAAGCTATCTGCCTTCTGGCATCGGTTTTATGTTCGGTGCTATCGGGCTGATGGTGTTTATTGGCTGGCAGTGGCGTCGGCGTAGTAGCCGTGCTCGGTTAGGGTTACCGATAAATCCACCCGCCGGGGATGTCGGCCGCCAGACAGTGACAGCACTGATCGTATTGGGCGCGATCTATCTGCTGAATGACTATCGTGGCGTGCCAACACCGGTTCTGGTGCTGACGCTGTTGATGCTGGGCGGTATTTTTTTGGCGACGCGAACCGCGTTTGGTCGTCGTATCTATGCCGTGGGCGGGAATATCGATGCCGCTCGTTTATCGGGAGTGAATGTCGAACGCACCAAAATGGCGGTGTTCGCGATTAATGGCCTGATGGTCGCGGTCGCTGGGCTGATTCTCAGTTCACGATTAGGGGCAGGGTCGCCATCTGCCGGGAATATTGCCGAGCTGGATGCGATTGCGGCCTGCGTGATTGGTGGAACCAGTCTGGCAGGCGGTATTGGCAGCGTGGCGGGCGCGGTGATGGGGGCATTTATCATGGCGTCGCTGGATAACGGGATGAGCATGTTGGATGTGCCGACGTTCTGGCAATACGTCGTGAAAGGCGGAATCCTGCTCTTGGCGGTGTGGATGGACACCGCCACAAAGCGGCGCGTATGACGTGACGTTGGGCCTGAGGAGGAAATACGTGGCGGCTCGCAATAATCAGCAAATTATTTTGGCCTCTGGGGGCGCTGTGCTATTCAAGAAAGAGGTCTTTATTCAAGGAACTTGCGATTAATGAGCGCCGACTACCATGTTTGAAAAACGCTATCGCATCACGCTGCTGTTCAACGCCAACAAAGTGTATGACCGTCAGGTGGTTGAAGGGGTTGGCGAATATTTACAGGCTTCTCAGTGTGACTGGGACATCTTCATTGAAGAGGATTTTCGTTGCCGGATTGATAACATCAAAGAATGGCTGGGTGATGGTGTGATTGCCGATTTTGACGATGGTGAGATCAAACGGCTACTACAGGATGTGAACGTTCCGCTGGTAGGGGTTGGCGGTTCCTACCATCAGCCTGAGGATTACCCGCCAGTGCATTATATCGCGACAGATAATTATGCACTGGTGGAAAGCGCGTTTATGCACCTTAAAGATAAAGGGCTGAACCGCTTTGCTTTTTATGGGTTGCCCGCATCGGGCGGGAAAGGCTGGGCGCAGGAGCGGGAGCATGCTTTCCGGCAGCTAGTTGCGGCAGAAAAGTATCAGGGCGTGGTGTATCAGGGAATGGAAACCTCGCCGGATAACTGGCAATACGCGCAAAATCGGTTGGCCGATTGGGTACAGGGGTTGCCACCGCAGACGGGAATTATCGCGGTGACGGATTCCCGTGCGCGTCATCTGTTGCAGGTCTGCGAACATCTGAATATTGCCGTACCAGAAAAGCTGTGTGTGATTGGGATCGATAACGAAGATCTGATTCGCTACCTGTCACGCGTCGCACTCTCGTCTGTGGCGCAAGGCACGCGCCAAATGGGATACCGCGCCGCGAAGCTGCTGCATCAGCTGTTGCTAAATCAGGTCGATTTGCCGCTGCAACGTATTCTGGTGCCGCCGGTTCGGGTGGTCGAGCGCCGTTCAACGGACTATCGCTCCGTGCACGATCCTGCTGTTATTCAGGCCATGCACTTTATCCGCTATCACGCCTGTAAAGGGATTAAGGTCGAGCAGGTGCTGGATGCGGTAGGGATTTCCCGCTCGAATCTGGAAAAACGCTTCAAAGATGAGGTAGGCCAGACGATTCACGGTGTGATTCACGCAGAAAAATTAGATCGGGCGCGCAACTTGCTGATCTCGACCTCGCTCTCGATTGGTGAGATTTCGCTGATGTGCGGCTACCCTTCGCTGCCCTATTTTTATGCCGTCTTTAAGAAAGGGTATGACATCACGCCGAAAGAGTACCGCGAGCGCTATGGGGAAGGTTATTAGGATTATTTATACAGGAAAGGCATACAGGAAAGCCATGCAGGAAGGCGCGATGGTGCGCGCCTTATCATTAGGCTGGTGAACTGTTACGCTGGCACGCGCCAGTAATCGTAATCGATGTGTTCAACCTGGAAGTTGGCGTCTTCTTTGTCGCCGGTCAGGCGGGTGGCGATGGTAAAGGCAAAATCGAATGACACGCCCAGTCCCTTACCGCTGATCAGATTGCCGTCTTCTACGACTTTCTCGTTAACATAAACGCCATCGGTTACGTCCTGCCATAAATCCCCAGAACAGACGTAGCGGCGGCCTTTCAACAGCTTGTTACCACCCAGCACGCGCGCGGCTGCGGAGCACAGTGGGCAGATCAGTTTTCCCGCGTCGTCATGGCGACGGATAAACTCGACAACCATCGGGTTTGCGGCAAGATTTACTGTTCCCTGTGGGCCGCCAGGAATGACCACGGCATCAAACAGCGTGTCCTGGTTTCTTTCCAGCAGCGCATCGGCAAACATACGGATATTGTGATAACTGTGCAGCTCCAGTCTGTCATGGCATGACAGCATGGTGACTTCTATCTTCATACGGTGCAGTACATCAATCACCATAATCGCTTCTGCTTCTTCAAACCCAGGAGCCAGCAGAACGGCGACTTTCTTAGACATAGCATCTCCAGCAATATGCAAGGGAAGGTGTTAACCGCAAGAGAATAGCAAAGAAATATCGTAAAAATGAAACGATGTTTTATTAGTGTCGAGTGAGTCGCGTAAACGATTTTTGCTGCTTAGCCTGGAGAGAAGATAGCGCTATACTCGCTAACTTGGCCGTGAATTAGCCACGAATTTTTTTGCATGAAAGCATGACTCTTCTCTTCCTGTCCCGCCAAAAAGATGTTTAAATTATCACTCACTTATTTTGCATAAATATGCATTGGTGAGCGCGTCGATTTTTGGTCATCGACCGGCCCGTGAGATGTGCACAGGGCACGAACGCTCATTAATGTATGGCGTAACATAATGGTGTGGCGGCTAAGCTGATACCCTTAATAATTCGAGTTGCAGGACAAAACGTGTTCGTTTTGAATAGCGCGAAGCGTTAACCCTTTAGGGCGATGCTCAGTCATGAGCATCGTAACGCGGCAATCGCGCGAGTCCTAGGAGCTTACATCGGTAAGTGGCTGGGGTGAGTAAGAGAAGCCAACGCACATGCAGCTTGAAGTATAACGGGTATATCACCATAGATCTTTCGAGCAGGGATTACATATATGACAACGATTCTCAAGCATCTTCCGGTTGGTCAGCGTATTGGTATTGCGTTCTCGGGTGGTCTGGATACCAGCGCTGCACTGCTTTGGATGCGTCAAAAGGGCGCGGTTCCTTATGCGTATACCGCAAATCTGGGGCAACCAGACGAGGATGACTACGATGAAATCCCACGTCGTGCTATGGAATACGGCGCAGAAAATGCTCGCCTTATCGATTGCCGTAAGCAATTAGTCGCTGAAGGTATCGCTGCGATTCAGTGTGGCGCATTCCACAATACGACAGCGGGCGTGACCTATTTCAACACCACGCCGCTAGGCCGTGCAGTTACCGGTACGATGCTGGTTGCGGCAATGAAAGAAGACGGCGTGAACATCTGGGGTGACGGCAGCACCTATAAAGGCAACGATATTGAGCGTTTCTATCGCTACGGCCTGCTGACCAATGCTGAACTGAAGATTTACAAGCCGTGGCTGGATACCGACTTCATTGATGAGCTGGGCGGTCGTCAGGAGATGTCTGAGTTTATGTCGCAGGCAGGGTTCGGCTATAAAATGTCGGCCGAGAAAGCCTATTCTACGGATTCCAATATTCTGGGTGCGACGCACGAAGCGAAGGATCTGGAATTCCTGAATTCCAGCGTTAAAATCGTTAACCCGATTATGGGCGTGAAATTCTGGGACGAGAACGTCAAGGTTCCGGCAGAAGAAGTGACCATTCGTTTTGAGCGTGGACACCCAGTTGCGCTGAACGGCAAGACCTTTACCGATGATATTGAACTGATGCTGGAAGCAAACCGCATCGGCGGTCGTCACGGTCTGGGTATGAGCGACCAGATCGAAAACCGCATCATTGAAGCGAAAAGCCGCGGCATCTATGAAGCGCCGGGAATGGCACTGCTGCACATTGCCTATGAGCGTTTGCTCACTGGTATCCACAACGAAGACACCATCGAGCAATACCATGCTAATGGCCGTCAGCTGGGTCGTTTCCTGTATCAGGGACGCTGGTTTGACTCCCAGGCATTGATGCTGCGTGATTCTTCTCAGCGTTGGATAGCCAGTGCCATCACCGGTGAGGTTACGCTGGAGCTACGTCGTGGCAATGATTACTCCATCATGAATACTGTGTCTGACAATCTGACCTATAAGCCAGAACGCTTGACCATGGAGAAAGGCGACTCGGTCTTCTCGCCAGATGACCGTATTGGCCAGCTGACCATGCGCAATCTGGATATCACAGACACGCGTGAAAAACTGTTTAACTATGCTGAAACGGGCTTGCTCTCTTCCTCTGCCAGCACGGGCCTGCCGCAGGTAGGGCAATTGCAGGATAAAACAGAGAAATAACGAACAGATTGAATAATATAAAAATCCGGAGTCGTCTCGCGCTTCCGGATTTTTTTTATCTGTTTATCATATGTTTATATTCGATTTTTTCATGTATGAACTCTTACTGACAATGCAGGTTACATCTGTACAACCGCTGTGGAAAGCGACAGAATACAATAACAATAAGCCTAGGTTTTTGTTAAAAGGCGAAAGAATCTATTGGATGGCCTATCTGTTTTTTTGATATCTAGCTGCAAATTTTTAATGGAGGAAAAATGTTAGAAATATTCGATGTAAGTTACACACTACTGTCGGAAAAAAAATCGGAAGAATTGTTTACGCTTAGGAAAGAAACGTTCAAGGACAGGCTTAATTGGGCGGTAAAATGTATTAACGGGATGGAGTTCGATCAGTATGATGATGATAATGCGACTTATCTTTTCGGTATAGAGGATGATCAAGTTATTTGCAGTTCTCGACTAATTGAAACGAAGTATCCTAATATGATTACCGGAACATTTTTTCCCTATTTTGAAAAAATAGATATTCCTGAAGGGAAATATATTGAGTCGAGTCGGTTTTTTGTAGATAAAGCGCGGTCAAAAACTATTTTAGGAAATTCTTATCCCGTTAGTACGATGTTCTTCTTGGCAACGGTGAATTACTCAAGGAGTAAAGGATATGATGGTGTTTACACTATTGTCAGTCACCCTATGCTTACAATACTGAAGCGTTCTGGTTGGAAAATTTCGATTGTTGAGCAGGGTATGTCAGAAAAGCAGGAAAGAGTCTATCTGCTTTTCTTACCTGTCGATAATGAAAGCCAGGATGTGCTAGTTCGTCGTATAAATCACAACCAAGAATTTGTTGAAAGTAAGCTACGAGAGTGGCCACTGTCTTTCGAACCTATGACTGAACCGGTCTGATGAGTTGTAGCTCGATGCCAAGTCTGATTGCATGTTTGGCATTTAATACGCCGAGTTTTTTTACAACATTGCCGATGTGAAATTTAACTGTGCCTGTTTTAATATCTAATATCAGTGCTATCTCCTGATAGGTTTTACCCATACTGGCCCAATAAAGGATTTCATTTTCCCGTTGAGAAAAAATATCTTTATCATTTGATCTTTCATCTTCTTTGCTTCTAATCATCTCTCTGTACAGAGAGATGGTTTCTGCATGAATATTCATCAACGTCATTTGTAACTTATCTTTATTACTCTCGATTACGTCATCGATGTTATTCACATTAGATTCATCAATCATAATTGATAGCATAACCAGATTATTGTTGTGGTCATGAAGAACAAAAGTGTAACCGTTGGTGATGTTATGCTCTCTGGATAAGTTAAATATCTTTGACATCTTCAGTTGTGTGCTGACAAGTAAATCTTCGTCCCAAGGGAAAGGGGTGATTTTATTAAGGGCTGCAATTACCACAGGATCAATTTGTTGATAGTTATTTGCTTGGTATATCTCTCGCCACTCGTCATGGTGATTGGAAATGATCAAAATTTCTGTTGGCTTCTTTTTATTTAACACCATGTAGGCATATTTGATGTCACCGTAGTGGCTTAATGCCGTATCGAATTGACTTTTTATTATCCTGCTTATAGTTTCATTGTTGTAGAATAGTTGCGACATCTCATGACCTCTGCCTGAAAATTCAACATCCTGTAATAGAAAAAGTATATACCCATCCCTATACGTATATCTATAGTAACCTATGCAGATAGCCTTAACTATACTTTAGTATAGCTTTTCTTTGAGATGAAAAAACATAAAATCTTACGACGTTGTTAAGGGCGTAAAGCAAAAGAAATAAACATCGCTCAGGATAAGCGTGATGATTGGCTGACATCAGGGAATGCTAATTAAGCAAGATTTATCAGTAATATAATAAAAATAATTTTTCTTTTCTATGGCCTGTATTGTTTTACAGGCCCATCAGGTTCTAATGACATTAGTTATATCAATGTGATGTTTTCACAAGCGGAATCTGCCTACTTTCATCCGCATTATTCCTCATCGATATTGTTATATTCCCACAGCCGATTGAAATGCATATCGTCCAGATTGCGGGCCGAATCCGTGTTACCTGCAAAGGGTCTAGCGGTAGTGGCAGCGGCTCCCCACGGTTGTTCTCTGTCATAGCTGGCATCAATCGTACTGTCGCGAATCACTAGCTGTCCGTTTGCTGTCTGGCCCGGCTGATATCCTGTGTGCCTTGCTCCCTGATCCCATGCGCGCCCCAATTTGGCCTTTTTTTCCCTGCTGAAGCCTTCGTCACCCGTAAAGCGACATTTCATTGCCAAAAACCCATACTGCGCCCACGGCATGCTGTCAGGTGCAAACACATGAATATCTTTTGCCCCACGGCTGGAAACGGTATGAAAGTGGACGCGATCGAATACCGCAGTCGCCCGGCCAAAAATGTAATCAACATCACCTTCAATGTAGCTGTCTTTAATGTAGGCGCGGCTGTAGCGGTCTGTGACGTACTCGTTGTGGAGATTACTGGTATTGACGAAAAATGTATCCTGACGCCCGATCAGATGAACTCTTTCAAGCTGTACTTTATCGCCGTCGGTGCGTAGCGCCACAGCCTGATGTGCGCGGCTATCTACCGAATCGAGCAATGAATTTACCACCGTCAGGTTCTTCATCTGGAAATTGTCGCTCTGCGACCAGACCACGGCGGCACAGAGAGTATCAATCGTCGCGTTCTGCTTTGACGCACAGAGATCGTACATGTACCAGGCAGGATCGCTGGGCTGATATTCACCGTGCGGGTTCACCGTTTTTCGGTAGGTTGCTGGTGAAAACATCGAATCCAGCGCGAGTTGAATCACCATGTCATCCGGTTGTTCTCCTGCGCCAAATAGCGTGAGCGGTGGCGAATCGGCGGGGAGGTAGACCGTGCCGACATAGCTGCCCGGGAGCACTTTAATATCAATGCGCGCCCGACCCTGCTGAGCCTGCAGCGCGGCGTTTACCGCCTGCTGGATATGAGTGTGCGTTGCGCCATCGACCCCGACCTGTGGCCCAACAACCCAAGGCGTCGCCGGATCGACCTCAATCGGTGCGGGTTGCCAGACATCAGCATGACCATCGTGTCCACGCAACGTAAAATAGTCCGGGAGCGTGAAGCGATCCGCTTCCTGCGCGGAAAGAATAGGGCGAGAAACTGTGCCGGGGTATGTCGTTTTTGTCATTACGCAATCCTAATAAAGAAGTCAGACGCTAATTCCCCTGATACCACGTCCAGATTTTGATCAGCAGTGCCGCTGACACACTCCAACACACGACCGCCGCGAGCAGCGCCTGTGGCAACTTCATCCACCCGGTAAAGTAATAAAGTGAGATGAGATAAGCCAGATAAGGAATAACAGACCAGATGCCAAACAGGATGGTTGTGCGTAGCGCGTCCAGTCCGCGTTCGGTGCCAACGATGTAATGTGCGATCAGGGCGAACGTGGGGAATAGCGGCACCAGCCCGGCAATATAATAGTTTCGGCTTTTCGCCAATACGCTGATGAGCAATACAATCAGAGCGCCGATAACAGATTTGATAAACAATGACATAAGTATGACTTCTGGCTTAATTAAGCATCGTGAATGAACAGAGAATAGCGAAAAAGTACCCGTATGGAATAGTGTGACCGCACAGCTTGAGATTTCAATTCGTGGCAATTTCGTTATTCTTAGCGGCAAAATGAAGAAATACTGTACATGATAACCTGCTCAGTACGGGTAAAACGATAACGAATCTGAAAAGGATTGATGTTGAAGACGCAAAGTCATGCATTTACTCAGGGGTTGGTTCCACTCAAGATTATTTCCACTGGCAGCGCGCTTCCTGCGCAGCGGGTGACCTCGGCTGAATTAGATGTGCGGCTAAATAAGCCCGCTGGTTATGTTGAAAGCCGTTCAGGCATTATCTATCGCCATCATGCCGATAATCATGCCAGCCAGGCTGAGCTTGGTGTGGCGGCGTTAAATGATGCGCTGACGCGAGGCGTTATTCCGCCAGCGTCAATCGATCTGCTGCTGTTTGCTTCCGCCATCCCGATTCAGGCGCTGCCTTATAGCGCCAGTCATTTATTAAAGGCATCGTCTCTGCCAAAAGGGACGGCCTGTTTTGATATTAACAGCAGCTGTGTCAGCTTTATTTCTGCCCTTCAGGTGGCCGCTGGCTTGCTAAATACCGGAGCCTATCGGCGCATTGCTATTGTCTCTACCGAACTGGCCTCACGCGGTATTGACTGGGATGACGAAGAATCGTCGCTGATTTTTGGCGATGGGGCCGCCTGTGCCATTGTCGAACGTGGTGATGGTCGCAGCGGGATTGCTGCATGTCTGCTGGAAACCTATCCGAAGGGTAATGAGCTGTGTCAGATCCGCGCAGGCGGTACGTTGCGTAACCCGCGAGCGGGGATGGAACTGCATGATTTTCTATTCCATATGCAGGGAAAACGGCTATTCAGACAGGCTTCTGCTTTGATTGAGGGCTATCTGCAACGGCTGTTGGATGCGAGTGGTTTCACGCTTGAGCAGATGGCTGCGGTGGTTCCGCATCAGGCCAGCCACCTGTCGCTGGAGCATATGCGTAAACGGCTGGCGATCCCGACAGAAAGATTGATTGATATTTACCGCTATCACGGTAATCAGGTGGCGGCCTCGATTCCGACGGCGCTGCACCATGCCATCGTGACGCAACGCCTGCCTGAAGGCGAACCCGCGATGCTGGTTGGTACGGCCGCTGGGCTGACGCTGGGCGGAATGGTACTGATTCCATGAAGGTCTTCGTCACTGGTGCAACCAGCGGGTTGGGGCGTAACGCGGTGGAATGGCTGCTTCAGGCTGGGCATCAGGTGCTGGCTTGTGGGCGCGATCGCACGGTGGGGCAACAGCTTGATATGCAGGGCGCGCAGTTTACCTGCATTGATTTGGTTGAAACGTCGGTAGAGCAGTATCGATCGCTGATGGCGGGCTGCGACGTGGTCTGGCACTGTGCGGCGAAATCATCGCCGTGGGGTCAATATGATGACTTCTATCAGAATAATACCGAGGTAACGGCGCGGCTGGCTGAGGCTGCCGGACAATTGGGTATCCCGCGTTTTGTCCATATCTCCACGCCTGCGATTTACTTCGATTATCAGCACCACCTGAATATTGATGAAAGCTACCGCGCAGCACGCTTCGCCAATCACTATGCGCAGACAAAATTTCTGGCGGAAGAACGACTTCATGCGCTGACGTCGCGCTATCCGCAAACGACCTATGTAATTCTGCGACCGCGTGGCCTGTTTGGTCCGCATGACCGCGTGATCCTGCCGCGTGTTCTGGAGCAGATCGCGGTGGGCGGCGGTGTGCTACGGCTCCCGCGCGGCGGCGAGGCGCTGCTGGATCTGACATTTGTCGGCAACGTGGTGGAAGCGATGGCGCTGGCTAGCCAGCGAACGGGATTAGTTTCTGGCTCGGCGTACAACATCACCAATCATGAACCCGCACGCCTTGCAGACATGCTTGCGCAACTGCTGGTTGGGCAACTGGGGATGCATTATCGCGTCAAAGCGGTGCCGTATCCGCTGTTGCATGCGGTAGCGGGGGGGATGGAGTTGTTCTCGCGGTTTAGCCGGAAAGAGCCGTTGCTGACGCGCTACAGTGCGGGCGCGGTGAATTTCGATATGACGCTCAGCGCGGAAAAAGCGCAGCAAGAGCTGGGATATCAGCCGCGTTTCTCCCTCCAGCAGGGCATCGAATTAACCGGTAGCTGGTTCAATACCCACCTTGCACAGCGGAGTACTGACGGACATGGCTAATATTTCGACGTTTGAAGTAGGGTACTGCCTGCATCCGGGTTGCATGGCGCTGCGTGGAGCAGGCTGGAAGGTGTGCCGTTTTCCGGCGCGGGTCTGGATGCTGGAAAGTCACGGCAAGCGCTGGCTGTGGGACACCGGTTATGCCCAGCATTTTACCGACGCCACGCGTTCCGGCCTGTTTCAACTGTACCGCAGAATGACGCCGGTGCATTTCGAGACGAAAGACGCGCTGATTCATCAGCTACACGCGCAGGGCATTCAGCCTGCCGACATCGACGGCCTGATTATTTCCCATTTTCACGGTGACCATATCGCGGGGCTGCGGGATTTCCCTGCCGTGCCGTTTATCTGTTCGGCGCTGGGCTGGCAGCAGACGCGGAATTTGCGTGGTTTCGCGGCCTTGAAGCGAGCGTTTGTGCCTGCGCTGATCCCTGAACATTTTGAGCAGGCGCTCCAGTTTGTCGAAAACTTCCCGCTTACCGACCTGCCTGCGGCGCTTGCGCCGTTTACGCAAGGTTATGCGTTGCCGGGGAGCGACAAAGAGATCGTGCTGGTGCCGTTGCCCGGCCATGCAGTCGGGCACCTCGGCGCGTTTGTGCTGACCGAAACCGGCTGGGTGCTGTTGGCAAGCGATGCCGCCTGGTCGCCGCACAGCTATCGCGAAGGTCGCGGGCCGTCGCGCTTGGCGAATCTGGTGATGGACGATCCAAAAGCCTATTACCAAACGTTAGATCAACTGCATCAGTTGCATCTGAACGGGCAGGTTGAGATTCGGCTGTGTCATGAGGGCGACCTATGATTCCGCTGATGACGATCTGGCACTATTTGCGTGCCAGACGCCTGAGTTTTAGCACTCGTCAGGCGCTTGAACGCCATCAACAGCGTCAGCTTTCTCGTTTCGCGCGGCGAGTGCTGGCGCGTAGCCCCTATTTTCGTCCTTACTGCAATCTCCCGATCACGTCCTGGCCGATGATGGATAAAGCCGTGATGATGGCTGAATTCGATCGGATGAATACCGCCGGGCTTAAGCGGGACGACTTGCTCGCCTGTGCGCGCCGCAGTGAAGACGATCGGGACTTTACGCCGAATGTGAACGGGTTCAGCGTCGGGCTGTCGTCCGGCACCTCCGGTCAGCGCGGGTTGTTTGTCGTCAGCCCGCGCGAACAGCAGATTTGGGCCGGAGGCATGTTGGCTAAAATGCTGCCGGACGGTTTACGCGCCGGTGAACGCGTGGCGCTGTTTCTGCGGGCGGATAACAACCTCTATCACAGCGTCGATAATCGCTGGCTCAGCCTGTCGTTTTACGATCTCTTCGCGCCGTTTACTGAACATTTTTCTCGTCTGGAAACGTGGTCACCGTCGATTATCGTCGCACCCGCGCAGGTGCTGCGTGAGCTGGCGTTAGCGGTACAACGTGGTGAGCTGAACCTGTCGGTCAAAAAGGTGATTTCCGTGGCCGAGGTGCTGGAACCGCAGGATAAGCAGCTGTTACAGCAGGTCTTCGGGCAAGTAGGGGAAGTGTATCAGGCGACGGAAGGCTTTCTGGCATCGACCTGTGAACACGGCACGCTACACCTCAACGAAGAATTTATTCACATTGAGCCGCAGTGGTTGGATGACGAACGCTTTACGCCCGTCATTACTGATTTCACCCGCAGCACGCAGCCGATTGTGCGTTATCGGCTGGATGATGTGTTGGTGAAGCAAAAAGCGCCCTGTGCGTGTGGCCGAGTGACGATGGCGATAGCCCGTATCGAAGGGCGCAGTGATGACAGCCTGTGGCTACCGAGCAACAGCGGTGAACCTCAGACCGTGTTTGCGGATCTCTGTAGCCGGGTGATTGCCAATGCGCTGCCATTGCATGCCGACTATCGGCTGGTACAGCACGGAGAAGCGGCGCTGCATTTATCCGCCGCGTGTAGCCTGCCGGAACTGGAAGCCTGTCGGGACAGTTTGTCGCAGCAGTTTGTGTTGCAGGGGATTGATACGTCGCGGCTACGGTGGCAGTTAACTGCCAGTGAGATCGCGCCAGAATTCACGCAAAAGCGCAGACGTATTACCCGCCTGAAGGAGGAAGCATGATGCGATTTCCTCAAAGAACGATGCTATTGCGGCTGAAAGCGCTGCTCTTCGGCTGGGGGGCGGTCGGCGTGGTGTATCAACTGAGCGCACAGTTTCAGGGGCAAGGAACGGTGTTATCGCCTTCGATGGTTGATGAATGGATTCCCTTTAACGCCTCGGCTATCTGGCTGTATCTCTCCTTTTTCATCATCATTCCACTGTCTTACTTATCCTGCCCGATTACACGCTTGGCTGGATTACGCCGTGCAACGCAGCTTACCGCGTTGATTGCGGGCGCGGTGTACCTGATTTTTCCGACTACGATGGTGTATCCGCAAGTCGTCGGGGACGATATCTCCGCCCGTCTGCTACAGCTTTTACAGCGTATCGATTCGCCGCAAAACTGCCTGCCGTCGCTGCACATTGCGCTAACGGTTCTGGCGGTGTGGGCGATGAGCGATAGTCAGCAAAAGGTGAAAACGGGTCTGTATCTTCTGTGGGGTGCGGCGATTGCCTTTTCCATCCTGCAACTGCGCCGACACCTGTTCATCGATCTGGTGACTGGAGCGATGCTCGCAGGAATCGTCGGATGGATCTTTCTGCGTAGCCGGGAGACGGTGAAGGCCATTTCCCCATCGACGCTGCCCAACGATAAGCGCCATCAGGAATGAATTCATGATTGATTTAGCATTACCGATAGTCTTCATGCTGGTTGTGGTGATTGGCGAAGCGCTGGTTTTACAGTGGATGCAGCGCGAGAAGGTGAACTGGCATGACGTGGTTTTCAACCTGAATTCAGGGCATATCATGCTGTGGCTCTTTCGCAGCGTGGAAATTTTTTGCTATGGCTATGTCGCGGCGCATTTCAGTTTTGGCTGGGTGGAAACCTGGCCGCCGGTGCTGATGTGGTTGTTCGCGATACTCGCCTGGGATTTTGGTTTTTATTGGCTACACCGCCTGCACCATACCTTTGGCGTGCTGTGGGCGGTGCATGTGGTTCATCATCAGGGTGAACATTTCAATCTGTCGCTGGGCGTGCGTAACTCCTGGTATTCCTCGCTGACCTCGATTCCGTTTTTCCTGATTCTGGCGTTGCTCGGTGTTCCGCTGTACGTGTTCGTCACCGTTTCCATCCTGCATTACAGCGTCCAACTCTTTAACCATAACGCGATGACGCCCAAACTGGGCTGGCTGGAAAAGGTGTTGGTTACGCCAGCACACCATCGTGTACACCATGTGAATAACCGTGCGTACGCCGATAAGAACTTCGGTGGCACCTTCATTTTTTGGGACAAGTTGTTTGGCAGCTTTTGTCCGCAGTTACCTGACACGCCTTTCCGTTACGGCGCAGGCAAAGAAACGCCATCGGAAAACCCGTTCTTGGCCAGTAACCTACCGTTTATGTCGTATCTGAAATTGTCAGTACGCCGCACGCGTCAGGCGACGTTTCACTGTACGCCGATGGCGTTAATCGCTGGGTCGATGCTGCTATTTTCGTTGGTGGTGGGCTACGTCTACCTGTATGGCTACGGCTATGATTCCGCCAACCTGTCACAGGCGGCGCTCTTCCTGCTGCTGGTGGCGGGGGCGGTCGCGCTGGGCGGCATTTCTGAAGGGCGACGGTGGGGCATTTACGTCTGGCTGCTGGTGGTACTGTTGTTTCCTGCCGTGTTTCTTGTCTATCTGGGCTGGGAAGCGCTCTACTGGAAAATAGCGATGCTGATGTTGGCATTGCACGGGCTTGCAATGATGGTCGGCTGGGGCCAGCGCCCTATTGCCGTGGGGGAATGAAAATGAATGATGCGCTTCCCGCGAAGCTGTACCCCGCGAAGGGTGAACAGGCTTTTCATCGGGCATTACAGCGAGAAACGTCGGCCTATCTTCGTGCTAACCACGATCATCGCTTTGCCGATCGCGGTCAGTTTGTGAAGGCCGGATTACTCTTTTTATGCGGCATCGTCTGTTATGTCCTTTGTTTAGTGCAGCAGGCAGCATGGGCATTCTTCCTGAGCTATTTTTCTTTCATCATGCTGTCGATGTTATTGAATATCATCGTTAATCATGATGCGTCCCATAATACTTTTTTCCGCAACCACACGCTTAACCGCGTGGTTGGGCGAATAGTGACGCTGCCATTAGGCATCGATCCTGACTATTGGCGTTGGCGTCATGTGGACTTCCACCATCTTTATCCGAATGTGGAGCATTACGATCTGGATACGGAAGAGAATGGTGTTTTCCGCCAAACGCCTTTTCAGCGTCACCGTTCCTATATGCGTTATCAGCATCTTTACTGGCCGCTGGTAGCGGCGTTCTCGCTCCCCTACATCGCCTGGATCTTTGATTGGGCCGATCGCTTGGGTAAAACGCCCGTGAACGCCCGCGTAGCACAATCAGGCCGAGATGGGTGGTCGATTTTTATCGGCAGTAAAATCGGCCATATCTTGCTGGTGCTGGTTATTCCCATCTTGGTGGGAGGCGCACACGGCATTAGCCCCGGTATCGTGCTGTTAAGCTACGTGTTCGGGCAAATGTTGGCATCGCTATTGGTGGTGTTTTTACTGCTGGGTACGCACTGGGCTGAGGCTGAGTTTTATGCTGTCGCTGACGCAGAGAACATGCCTCAAGGCTGGTATCAGCATAACTTTGCGACCGCCTGTGACTGGCTGCCGACGCCGCGCTGGCTTGGGCACTGGACGGGAGGACTGAATTTACATCTGACACATCATCTTTTCCCAGGATGGCATCATCGCCATTACCCCGCACTCGCCGCTATTTTACGGCGCATTGCCGCCGAACATGGTATGAATTACCGCTGCATTACCTATCGTGAGCTGCTGGATAGCCAGCGTCGGTTTCTAAAATCGATGGGTGAAGGTTACGATCGGCGTACTGCGCAACGTACCGAGCAATCCCGCTCAGAGGAAGAATGATGCTCGCACCGTTGAAACCTCTACGTTATGAACAAGGCCGCGATCTGGCATTGCATCGGGCGTTGATGAAGGCGGCGAATGCGTATCTGGCAGAGACGGGCGATCACCGTTTTGCCAATGCGGGGTTTATCGGCAAGATGCTGTTTCTGGTGGCGCTGTGCCTGACGTTTTATGGTTTCAGTCTCCGGCAAACGACGCTGTTGGGTTTTGCTGGCTGCTACTTTGCCTTTATTTTTACCGCCATGTTTCTGGCGGTGAATGTGGTGCATGATGCGTCCCATAACGTCTTTTTCCGGCGGCCGTGGGCGAATAACCTGCTCAATATTGTGGTGAGTATTCCGCTCGGTATGGATTCCGACTGCTGGCGAGTGCGGCATGTGATTTTTCATCATGCGCACGTGAATGTGCAGCACTACGATCTGGATATCGAAGAAAACGGCGTCTTGCGCCAATCGCCCTACCATCGGTTTCGCTTTTTTATGCGCGCTCAGCGCTACTACTGGCCAATGGTGGCGTCGCTGACATTTCCCTGCATCATCTGGTTTTTTGACTGGCTCGATCGTGCGGGGAAAACGCAGGTGACGCGCAATATGACGTTTCAGGGTGCTCAGGGCTGGGGCGTTTTCCTGTTATCCAAAGTGCTGCATGCTCTGTTGGCGCTGGCGATCCCCTACTGGCTTTTGTCTCCGACGCCCATCAGCTTCGGCTCGCTGTTGTTGGTTTATCTGCTGAGCCAGATGTTGTCATCGCTGATTTTTGTCGTCCTGATTTTGGGGTCACATTGGGCAAAAGGGACGTTTTATCAAGCACCGGAAGACGGCCTATTCAAGCATGGTCGCTACCAGCATGCCTTTTCCACCACGGTAGATTGGCATACCCGGCCCGCATGGCTGGGTTACTGGCTGGGGCAGCTCAATATGCACCTGACTCACCATCTTTTCCCCAACTGGAATCACCGGCACTATCCTGCGCTATCCAAAATTATTGCGGACGTTGCCCCGCGTCATGGCATTAATTATCAATGCATTACGCTAAAAGCGATTTTGGTTGAGCAACAGCGCTTTCTTAAAAAAATGGGAACAGGACGCTAAAAATAGCCTGTTATCCATTTTTATCAATGCCTGAGATTGGTCATGGGCGGGGCGTTGCCGTCTCAACGATTTTCTCTGGTATGCCATAGCCGCAGCACATAGACTGTCGCATCAAGGATTTCATAACGAACCTCGTATTCCCCAACTAAAATCCGCCTAACCTCGCGTGGATCGAACTGGAACAACTACTCTCCAATACGTGGATTGGTGATCAGAGTGGTCGGGGGCTGGGTTGACGCCTGTATCACTCGTGTCGCAGCAGGTTGATTAGCCAGAGCCAGAAATTCATACCAGCGTGACAAATCTGATAGCGCCTTGCTGACCCACTTAACTTCCATCAACGCGGCACTGGCAGTTGCGGGTCGGTACCAAGACTGCCAGCCCAAGCCTGCACTGCTTGGTGAGCGATAACTTGCCCCGCATCCACGTCTGCTAATGCCTCTTGGGTCAGTCGGTCTCGTTCCTCCTCTTGGGCGATCCAAGCGGAAAGCGCCTGTTTCATGATCCAGCCGCGTGAGCGTTCAAGCCGAGCTGCCATCTGGTCAATTTTGTCAGCCATCGGTAGTGGCACGTGTGCTGTCAGTACTTTGGTGGTTGCTTGTGTCATGTTGCTTTTCATTTACCGACTCCAAATTATTCAATTTGATTCAAAATTAGTCATAGTGATTTACATTAAATCAATCAAGATAGTGTCACTTTGAACTGCACCCTATTATCAGGATGTACCTATCAAAAACAGGCAATTTCACCGTTCAAATCACAGTCTCTATGTATTCCCACGTCTCAGTCGGCAAGCTCGCCATCCAAATCTCCAATACTTTGCAAAAGTGTTACGTCAGGCGTTCTCATCATGACTTTTTTGCCACTTGCTAGACTGAGATGGCAGCGATGAAAAGGTAAATGCAGTGCAGATCGCGCAGCATGGCAAAACTTCACAAAAAAGACGTGTTTTTTTAACAACTCGTCTAAACAACTCGTTTATACGCTAAATAATTCGAGTTGCATGAAGGCGGCGACACAGTGAATCCCCAGGAGCTTACACCAGTAAGTGACTGGGGTGAGCGAGGAAAGCCAACGTACATGCGGCTTGAAGTATGACGGGTATATCACTTTGGAGACGCCTGACATGAGCACCACCCAGAAACGTATGTACATCAACGGTGAGTTTGTTGAAAACAGAAGCGGGAAGTGGATTGACGTAGTGAACCCGGCGACCGAGCAGGTCATTTCACAGATCCCAGAAGGCTCCGCTGACGATGCAAAAAGAGCGATTGATGCGGCAGAAGCTGCACAGCCGAGCTGGGAAGCGCTGCCTGCGGTTGAACGCGGCGTTTGGCTACACAAGATAGCCGCCGGTATTCGCGAGCGCGAAGCCGAACTGACCGACACCATCATTGCGGAAGGCGGTAAAACCCACGGTCTGGCGCAGACGGAGGTGTTGTTCACCGCCGACTATCTGGATTACATGGCCGAGTGGGCGCGCCGTTATGAAGGCGAGATTATTCAGAGCGACCGACCGAATGAAAATATCTTCGTCTTTCGTAAAGCGATTGGCGTCACGACCGGTATTCTGCCGTGGAACTTCCCCTTCTTCCTGATTGCACGTAAGGCCGCTCCTGCGCTGATTACCGGCAATACCATCGTCATCAAACCGAGCGAGATCACGCCGAATAATGCAGTGATTTTCGCCGAAATCATTCACAAAATTGGCCTGCCGAAAGGCGTCATCAATTTTGTTACCGGCTACGGCCCTACGGTAGGGCAAGAGCTGGCCGGTAACCCGAAAGTGGGCATGGTCAGCCTGACTGGCAGCGTGGCGGCGGGGATTGCCACCATGACGGCAGCAGCGCAGAACGTCACGAAGGTGTCGCTGGAACTGGGCGGCAAAGCGCCAGCCATCGTGATGGATGATGCCGATCTCGATCTGGCCGTTAAAGCGATTGTCAGTTCTCGCGTCATTAACAGCGGGCAGGTGTGTAATTGCGCCGAGCGCGTTTACGTGCAGAAAGGCATTTACGATGAATTTATCATCCGTATTAAAGCCGCCATGGAACAGGTGACCTTCGGCAACACGGGGGAGAAAAAAGCGCTGGATATGGGGCCGTTAATCAGTGCTGCGGCGCTACAGCGTGTAGAAGACAAGGTCGCTAAAGCGGTATCGCAGGGCGCGAAGGTGTTGCTTGGCGGCAAGTCTGAAAGCGGTACGGGGTATTTCTATCCGCCGACGCTGCTGGTAAACGTGACGCAAGAGATGCCAATCATGCACGAAGAAGTGTTTGGCCCGGTGCTGCCAGTGGCGACCTTTGACACGCTGGAAGAGGCGATTGCGATGGCGAACGACAGTGAATATGGCCTGACATCGTCGATCTATACTCAAAACATCAACACCGCGATGAAAGCGCTAAAAGGGCTGAAGTTCGGCGAAACCTACATCAACCGTGAAAACTTCGAGGCGATGCAGGGCTTCCACGCGGGCTGGCGTAAATCCGGCGTGGGTGGCGCGGACGGCAAGCACGGCTTGCAGGAATACCTGCAAACGCATGTCGCGTACCTTCAATTTCACTAAAAGCAGCTTCACTAAAGTCATGCCGATCGTTTAAGCATCGAGATACACGGGGCGACCACAGGGGTGAGGCGTCCCTGCGGGAATCTCCCCTGTGTTTCCCAAATAACAGGCTTAAGCGAACAGCACGAATTCCACTTACTGTAACAGTGGCACAAACCAGAAGAAGGATGGGAAAGGACGATGATCATCTCTGCTTCAACGGACTATCGGGCAGCGGCGCAGCGTAGGCTGCCGCCGTTTCTTTTTCACTATATTGATGGCGGTGCGTATGGCGAGCACACGCTCAGGCGTAATACCGCCGATCTGGCAGATATCGCACTGCGTCAGCGTATCCTGAAAAATATGTCCGACCTGAGTCTGGAAACGCAGTTGTTCGGTGAAAAACTGGCAATGCCGGTGGTGCTGGCTCCCGTTGGTCTGACCGGTATGTACGCCAGACGCGGCGAGGTACAGGCGGCTCGTGCGGCGGCACAGAAAGGGATTCCGTTTACCTTATCCACGGTTTCAGTCTGCCCGATTGAGGAAGTCGCACCTGCCATCGATCGCCCGATGTGGTTCCAGCTTTACGTGTTAAAAGATCGCGGCTTTATGCGTAGTGCGTTGGAGCGTGCGCAGGCTGCAGGGGTGAAAACGCTGGTGTTTACCGTGGATATGCCGACGCCGGGTGCGCGTTATCGCGATGCGCATTCTGGTATGAGCGGGCCGAATGCGGCAGCGCGCCGTATGTTACAGGCCGTGACTCATCCACAATGGGCGTGGGATGTCGGCCTGAACGGTAAGCCGCACGATTTGGGGAACGTCTCCGCTTATCGTGGCAAACCCACGACGCTCGAAGACTACATCGGCTGGCTGGCGGCGAATTTCGATCCCTCCATTTCCTGGCAAGATTTAGCATGGATTCGCGAGTTCTGGAAAGGGCCAATGATCATCAAAGGCATCCTTGACCCGGAAGATGCCAAAGAAGCGGTCAGGTTTGGCGCAGACGGCATCGTCGTCTCCAATCACGGCGGTCGCCAGTTGGATGGCGTGCTGTCGACGGCACATGCTCTACCTGCCATCGCCGATGCGGTAAAAGGCGATATCACCATTCTGGCGGATTCCGGTATTCGTACCGGGCTGGATGTGGTGCGCATGATTGCGCTGGGCGCGGATGGCGTAATGCTCGGACGCGCGTTTGTCTACGCGCTCGCGGCGGCGGGCGAGGCGGGTGTGGTTAATCTGTTGAACCTGATCGAAAAAGAGATGCGTGTGGCGATGACGCTCACCGGTGCTAATTCCATTGCCGACATTACCACTGATTCATTGGTGCAGGTTACGCAGCGGCGATTGGACGGCCTGTAAGCGCGAATCAGACGGTGAGAGTGATCCTCTCGCCGCGTTTCCTAATGGCTTTTGTTGGGGGATGGCTTTTTCCTGTATTGCAAATGCCCCACTTCGTTCTATATTTCGAGAGCAGATTGAACGAAGGGGAAATCGTTGTGAATATTAAAGGGCTCACGAAGGGATTCTTCATCCTTATCTTGTTTGTCGTCACGCTGGCGTTTTTTGACATCTTGGCGCCATATTATTCCGCCATTTTATGGGCGGCAGTGTTGGCCATCATCTTCCATCCGCTGAAAAGCAAGATTCGGCAAAAATTAAACGATCGCAACGGGTTGGCCTCGCTGCTGACCGTCTTGATCATCTTTCTGATTGTGTTCATTCCATTGGGGATCATTGTTTCCTCACTGGTGGTTGAAATTAACGGGGTTTACACCCGATTACAGGATAGCAATACGCAATTCCCTGTGGTGCTGGCGGAGCTGTTTCAGCATCTACCGAAGTGGGCACGGCATTTCCTGACAGAACACAATCTGGATAACGCCGCCAAAATACAGCAAGAGCTTTCTCAGGTAGCGCTGAAAGGCGGGCAATATCTGGCGGGAAGCGTGCTCCTGATCGGCAAAGGAACATTCACCTTCTTCATTGGTTTTGGGGTGATGCTTTACCTGCTCTTCTTCCTTTTGAAGGACGGTTCCTATCTGGTGAACCTGATTCTGGAATCGCTACCGCTTTCTACCCATGTTAAGCATCACCTGCTAGTGAAGTTTGCCGCCGTATCGCGGGCGACCGTGAAAGGCACCGTGGTCGTGGCGATTGTGCAGGGGACACTGGGCGGTATTGCGTTCTCCATCGCAGGGATAGAAGGTAGCCTGCTGTGGGGCTCGCTGATGGCGTTCCTGTCGCTGATCCCCGCTGTGGGTTCGGCGATTATCTGGGTGCCTGCCGCTATCTTCCTGTTCGCGACGGATATGCTCTGGCAAGCCATCTTCATTGTCGCGTTCTTTGTGCTGGTGATTGGGGTGGTGGACAACATTCTGCGTCCGCTGCTGGTGGGGAAAGACACCAAAATGCCGGATTACCTGATTCTGATCGCCACGTTGGGCGGCATGGAAATCTACGGCATTAACGGTTTTGTGATTGGCCCGCTGATTGCTGCGCTGTTCATCGCTTGCTGGAACATCCTCTCTGGGCGTGATAATCAGGAAAATATCGAAGGTATCAGCGAAGATTTTATCGAAGAAGGGCGTCAGCATCCGAATGTGGTAAAACCGGAAGAGAGTGAGGTGCTAGAGGGTCAGGTAGTGGAAGGCCAGAGCGTTGAACGTAAGACCACGGAGTAAGTTTGCTGTCTGGTCGTGAGTCAGAGGGATCTGCTTCGGCGGATTCCTCTTACGTCCAAATCTCTTGTCCCTCGGGCGTGATCCACACGACGCCTGCGGGCGCTTTGGCGAAGAACCACAGGCCAAATTCATCTACATCATCAAATTCATCGTCGGAGACGTCAGATGGAAAGGCTTCCCGGAGTTGATCGATCTGATATTTCGGTTCGCCCCGCAGATATTCTCCCTTGCTGGCAAGCCTGATTTTTCCTGCGACGATGAGGTGCTCTAGCAGATCGAAAAACAGCGTCTGACGCTGTGTGTACGTTCTGGGATTTTCCCGACACTCCACTGCAATATGTTGCCATATTGCGCCCATCGACAGCCCGTATGCGCTAGTCGTGACTGCATCAAAAATGTCGTTGTCGTTCATCTTCCCTCCTGTTTTTCAGAAGCTCACGTTTCTACCGTGTAGGGTCATAGGCATTGACCTCATGGCTCCACGGAATCGTGCGATCGTCAACCGCGACGTGCCATTCACAGTGCGTAAGAGCACCGCGAATCTCGGATAAACACTGGCACCAGTGCTGTACGCCAATCCAGATTGCTTCTTCCTCGTTGTCGGGAAGTTTGGTTGAACCGGAGAGCACGATCCCTTTCCTAAAGACGTTACCGATTTTCACATTGAGGGCGAAATCAAAGGATTCCCAGTTCAGGCCTGTACCCGTCGTCAGATATTTCTCAATTTGGTCATTAACAGAATGGCGTTGGACGATCTCCTTCACGGCAGATATCTCTTTCTGGCTCAGGGATTTTTTACGTCGAGCGGTGTAATAGAGAGAAATTGCCACGTTGCCTCGTTCGTCAAGAGTGTTTAAGGTGAGGAAAATACGGCTTGAATTCTCGAATAAAAAACGGCGTAAAATAATCAGGAAGTTCTGATTTTATAAAGGTAAGGGATGGTTATGTTGGGAAAAATTCTTCTGATTGGGGTGAGTGCGGCATTACTCAGCGGGTGCTCGGTCGCAACGTACAGCAATAAGTTGGAGGACTATCAGGGAACGGATCGTGTTGGTATGACGTTTGATAACCGTAACCTCGACTATATTCGCGTTTATCCGAATACTGATAGATGCATTAATATTGATGCGCCAGAAAATGGCTACACCAATAATGCGATTGGGTTCCAAACTAAACTCAATAATAAAGAGCTCGGCTTCCCTGAAATTCCCGAAACACCAACAATGATTCGTGAGTTTTGGGTCAGTGCGAAAAACAATATCGCGGTTAGAATGATTGCAGGCAATGGCGGATTCAGAACCGTGACGTTTAAGCCCGTGGTCGGGAATTACTACTATATCACTGGCGAATTTGCCGGGCCTTATTCGGCACGACGCCTTGAGGTTTATGAAGTCTTCAAGACTGAAAAAGGCTACTACGACCGCCGACTTGTCAAAGATTTGATGCTGAAAAACTGCGGCCAATTCACGTCCAGAATGCAGAAATTTTAATTATTAGGTTTCGGCCAGATACGCCAACTTATCTGGCCGCTCCTACCGTGGTTACGTCAGCTGTTTTCCTGAGAACGTACCGGCATACCAGGCATCCATCACCGATAGCAGATTTTTCACTTCATCGATGGTCAGGCCGTAGAAATCCGCATTTTCACCGGGCTTAACGACGAGCAGAGGAATATCGGCACGGGTGTGTAGATAATCGAACTGATATTGCACTTCTCTGTTGTCGTACAGACTGCCGCCAACGTTTCCGGCTTTGCGTAGCTGGGTAATCTGTTTATCTTTTGCGGCTGGATCTTCCGTCCAAATCAGGAAATCACGCAGCGGCTGCGTCTGCCGTGCAAAATCATCGCGGGTAAAGCCGAAATAGGCATATTCGGTTCTTACCACTAATGCAATTTTGCTCTTATCGTCGGATATTCTGACGTTAAAAGATCGCTTATTCACCGTACAGTCGCGGAATTTAGGTTTGTAATCGCAGGCGGAAAGGTTGTTGGTTTCATACACTTCATAAAGACGCATCGTGGCGTATTTATCGAAGGTAGTGATCGCCTGGCAGCCTGTTAAGGCAAGAAGCATGAAGGGGAGGACGAGATAACGCATGGCGGTTGTTTTTCCCTGTTTTCACTGGTGTGCTAACAGCATTCGATCACGCTGATATAATCTGAGCAATACTTAATAATATTGCCATCGTTCGTTATCAATGCCAGACCTTCTATTTTCGCCTGAGAGACTAACATTCGGTCAAACGGGTCTTGGTGCATTTCGGGTAAGTCAGCGAGGTTATAGGCGTGAGTTGCATGCATCGGAAGCTCAAGATAATCTGCTGATAATAAACCTTTTGTTATAGCCTCAGCATCAATACTAAAACTGGGTTTGTTTAGAGCAGTTTTGATTGCTATTTCTTGTATGCTGACCGAAGAGAAGTAAAAACGGTTATTATCATCGGAAAGAATGGCAATTGCCTCGCTGCTAAGTTTTTCCGGTTCTCCTGCTAGCCAAATTAACGCGTGCGTATCTAACAAGTAGCTAGTAGAGCGCCGCTTTGGGGCATCGTCCTTGTTGATTGTCATCATTATTTTCCATTAAACATGTCGATAATTTCTTCTTTATTCAAATCATTAAAATTCTCTGGGGCTGAAACTTGGCCCTTCATGAAACCAATACGTGGCGTTTTCTCGGTCACGGTAAGAGGGACGATCTTAGCGACGGGTTTACCGTTGCGGGCGATAACATAGGACTCTCCCGTTTCTGATACATGATTGATGATTTTGGAGAAATTGGTCTTTGCCTCGTAGAGATTGATTTTTTGCACGTGTCCTCCGAAGATTTGGTCAGAATCTTAAAAAAAGTTGGTCTATATGAATCTAGTCTACTGGTCATTTAAGAGTTGGTCAATCTATGACCGATTAAAGTGTGGGTAGATATTTTGTGTCGCTTTCATCGACCGATAAAATAGGACTGTATTCCCATTTTTGGCGCCATTATAGGAATACAGTCCCATGTTGCTTGATTTTTGCTCTTCGCTACATTGATTACCTGATAATGTGGGACTATATTCCCATTAATGGGTTAATACTGGGAATATAGTCCTACTTTGGTGTGAGGTTGATGATGGCCAAGCGAGATATGTACAGGGTGCTGTTTCCAAAGCAACGAAAGATCCTGACCACGTTTGGTGAGGATTTACTGCTTGCTGTCAAACGTCGTGGATTCACTAAAAAAATGATCTGCGATCGCACGGGATTTGATAACAAAACCGTCAATAAAGTCTTCTCTGGCGATCCGGGCGTGGCGATTGGGACTTATCTAAAGGTGATGGCCGTACTGGGTATGGAAGATAACTTTGCCAAACTTGCGGCTCACGATGAAGTCGGCATGAAGTTACAGAACATCAAGCTGTTGGAGGGCACAAAATGAGCCGCTCCATCGTTGAGGTTTATGCATCCTGGATGCCTATTGATACCCCTCTGTTAGTGGGGCATTTGACGTTTGCAGAAAGCAGCCGTGGCGGTGTGTTTAGCTTTGCTTACGACAAACATTTTTTGGCATCCAACTATCGTTTGCAGATCGACCCCTTATTGGCATTGCACCGTGGGGAGCTTTATAACGACTCGGCAGATAAAAATTTCCGTGCCTTTCTGGATTCATCTCCCGATCGTTGGGGGCGCATTTTGATGCAGCGACGCGCGGCAATTGAATGCCGTAAAGGCATACGAGCGAGCGCGAAACTGACGGAGTTGGATTATCTTCTTGGAGTTCACGATACCTATCGAATGGGCGGTATTCGTTTTAAGACGGCGGCGTCGCAAGATTTTTTAGACAATAACACCGAGTTTTCCGCTCCACCGATGACATCGTTACGTGAGTTGGAACAGGCAGCGATGAACATTGAACGGGATGACAACATCGACAGCGATGATTATTACCGTTGGCTCAAGATGCTGATATCTCCAGGATCCTCACTGGGGGGAGCAAGACCCAAAGCGTGTGTGACCGATTCAGAGGGGCATCTATGGATTGCCAAATTTCCCAATCAGAACGACACATTTGATGTGGGTGCTTGGGAAATGGTGTGTTATCAGCTCGCGTTGGCTGCGGGTGTCGATATGTATCCGAGTGAAATACGCAAATTTTCGGCTGAACACCACACTTTCCTGACTAAGCGCTTTGACCGCGTAGGTGATAAACGGATTCATTTCTCATCGGCGATGACGCAACTGCAATATTATGACGGTGAGCAATCTGACGGCGCTAGCTATCTGGAGATAGCAGAGTTTTTAAGTAATAGTGGTGCGCAAACCAAAGCCGATCTTGCCCAGCTATGGCGCAGAATTGTGTTTAATATTGCGGTGTCCAATACAGACGATCACCTCAGAAATCATGGTTTTTTGCTCGCCGATAAAGGCTGGAAGTTATCTCCGGCATACGATTTAAACCCGATAGTGGGTAAACATGGCTTGCATCTCAACATCACCGATACCGCTAACGAACTCGACTATACACTGGCCTTCGAGGTGATCGATTTCTTCCGCTTAAGCCGCGAGGACGCCACTTGCATCTA
Source organism: Pectobacterium atrosepticum (assembly GCF_000740965.1). Taxonomy (NCBI): domain Bacteria; kingdom Pseudomonadati; phylum Pseudomonadota; class Gammaproteobacteria; order Enterobacterales; family Pectobacteriaceae; genus Pectobacterium; species Pectobacterium atrosepticum. The sequence continues at coordinate 150,135 of NZ_CP009125.1, forward strand.
TGATGATGTCATGGGTGCAGTAAAAGGGTGGCAAACTGTCGCAAGCCGTCTGGGTATCAGCCGCAACGAGCAACTTACCAAACAAGAGGCGTTTAATGTGTAGCGCTGGTCGGTTTATTGGCGTGTTTCTATAAGGACAGAATAGCGGTAGTGTCTCTATATTGAGTAGAGATAAGGACAAAATTCAAGTTAATAAGGACATTTTATAAAAAATTTGTCCTTATTAGGCTCTGATAGGGACAGTTTTAGGCTAGATTTGCCGTGTGAACAGATGAAATATGTTCGCTGAGTATGACCAATACCGGAATCAAATGCGCGCAGGTGTTGAGGTAAGAGCTAATTTGTTGAAGGTGCTCTGTGACGGTTTCTGTGACCAGCGATTTGCTCAGGTACTGTAAACCGTGGCATAGCCCTTCAACCGACTCTGCGGCGATTGCGCTGAGATCGTCACGTTGAGCACGACTAAGGTGATCAATGGGTAGCGAAGCAATTAGGTCTTGGAAAATAGTAATGGAACTCTCTGTTACGGCAGCATTTGTAATGGTCATTGGCGATCCTCCTTGAAAGTTAGTGTCACCAATTGTCGATGCTTTTTACGGGTTCAGATACTACGAGTTTCGTAGCCATTGACTTGGTAGTCATAGAAATTAAAAACGCTCTGAAAACAGGGTGTTTTGGCAGTTAGTGGAGCAGGCTGGAAGTTATTCGATGTTTGAATCTTAATATCGAATTATCAGTTTTATTATTAATAATGGTGGAAGAACAGAACGAATTTATGTTCATGATAAAAAGGAACATGACGCAAACAGGCTGATAAAACCCTCAATAATCGCCAAGAAAAACGGCTGTCGATTATACTAGAATTTGTTTTAAAGGGTATCCTTTAAACGATAACTTGTGTGATTTTTTCAATTAAAAAATCACACAAAAATAAAGGGTGTTGTATTTTAAACTCTCACCTGAGAGCGTATTATATCTATGCAATAGATACTACGGATCTGTACCGTAGAGTGGGATTTTTTTTGTATGGAGGCATGATGTCCAATCTTATTTATCTTAGCATTACCGGGGAAAAGCAGGGACTGATATCAGCAGGGTGTTCATCGCTGGATTCTATTGGAAACAAGTATCAATCCGCACATGAGAATGAAATTTTTGTTTATGAGTTGGTGAATAACATTAGTCGGGAAGAAAATATTTCTCTTCTTCCTGTAGAAATCAGAAAACCAATTGATAAAGCTACACCATTGTTCGCTCAGGCAATAAATGATAAGGAAAAACTGGAGTGCGTTTTTTCTTTCTATAGAACGGCTCAGTCTGGTGGAAATGAACTTTATTTTAAGATGAAGCTTCGGGATGCGCTTATCAGCAACATCCGTTTTTTCTATCCTAACTCGCTGACACATAATGAGGTTCAGCCACAGGAAAGCGTATCATTCAAATTTGCTTCTATTGAATGGGAGCATGTTATTGCGAGAACTAGCGCATACATGCTTTGGCAGAATGTAGCTTACTGATAATATTAAAGGCCGATTTACTTTCGGCCTGATTTTTTTGAAAAGAATTTTACGTCAACATAAACAATAATGACAATCGAAAGAATAGTCAGTTTTCCCCAATGCTCAGGGATGAATTCGTAGAATAAAACACCTAAACCAATTATTAACGCCATCGTGGTATAGGTGTTAATAAATTCTTTAACTGCATAAGAAAGTATTTTCTTTAAACTCATTTTTTTAGAATTCCGTTTATTGCTTCTGTTATATCGATTTTGTCATAGGGATTTCTTGGCACATAGGGGGATAGGCGTTCTTCAAATACGAAATACAACATCTCAACCTGCATAGCATAGAGAGACCAGTATAGCTCTGGGCATACATCATGTAGGTGTCGTGCAGACATCGCGGCCTTCTGAACCTTGCCATGAAAAGTGAGAGCACTTAATCACTATCAGTGAATATTTATTAATCGATCGGCGAATTGACAGTGAAAAATTTAACGAAGATGCAATATGTTTTGCAAGCAGATAAGCAACTGACATTTTTATTGCTCTGTTTGTCGTCATATCTGATGCTATTGATACACCTAATATAGCTTTAGCTATTAATTTTTGCTCTCTTTCTTCGGTGTCTTTTAATAGAAGTTTTATATACTCAACTAAAATGTCAATAATTACATCTCTTCTTTTGTATATTTGCTTTATAGCAAGATACATTCTTCCATTTTCGGATTTTAATTGCTGGCAATCGTCATTGTATTTCTCTATAAGACAAGATGAATACCATGTTGCCCTTTCTATTCCGCTATATAAGTCAGAGGTAATGCTTGCGGTGTTTTCTTTAAACTTATGTACAATGCTATCTAAGTGAGTGGCGAGAACTCTTTCTGATTCCATTTTGTATTTTAAATATTCTGATAACTGCATGTTACGTCCCTTTTATTAGGCTGGTTCTCTCCCTTTATGCAGGCAGTTTACCCGAATAACTGGCAATATTTCAATGTTATTGCGAGAACAAACGCATACATGCTTTGGCAGAATGTAGCTTACTGATAATATTAAAGGCCTATTTACTTTCGGCCTGATTTTTTTGAACCATATTTAATATTAATAAATATGATTATGGCAATTGAAAGCAACATCAGTTTCATCCAATGCTCTGGAATAAACGAGACATAAAAAAACCATAATGCAATGGTTATAATAACTAAAACTTCAGTGATTATGAAATTTTTTATCATATATACTAGCATCTTTTTTAAACTCATTACCTTATTATCCCATTAGTTAAGTTTATTATTTCTTCTTCACTTTTTGAATTGGTTGGAATATATGGTAATAGGATTGGTTCTATTAAAAAGTATAACATTTCTAATTTTTGTGCATAAAATAAAGCATATAGTGCGGGGTTAATATCCCGTAAATGGCGGGCTGACATGGCCGCTTTCTGAACTTTGCCATAAAATGCTGTTACTGTTATAGCCCAATAAGATGTTTGATTAATTGTTTTGCGTAAGGATGCATTGAAATTAAGAGTAGTGCTAATAAATTTAGCTAATGCATATGATATTGATTCTTTTATCACCCTGTTTGTGGAGAATTCAGATGTTACACCTAAAATTGCTTTGGCTATTGTTTTTTGTTTATTTTCATCAAAGTCTTTCATTAAATTATCGGTATAAATTTTCACCATATCCAGAATAACATCATCTCTTTTAAATACTTTTTTTATTGCACTAACCATTCTGGAATCTTCATACTGTAATTCTTGACAGACATCGTTATATTTCTCAAATAAGCATGATGAATACCAGCTTGTCCTTTCCATACCACTATATAGATCTGTTGTTAAGCTTATTGAGTTGCTCTTTAATTTCTTTGTGATGTCACCTAAATGGGTTGCGAGAACTTTATCAGACTCCATTTTGTATTTTAAATATTCTGATAACTGCATGTTACGTCCCTTTTGTTAGGCTGGTTCTCTCCCTTTATGCAGGCAGTTTACCCGAATAAGCGGAAATATTTCAATGCTTTTGCTTGTCTGATAATTTGCATCCTACTAATTATAGAATGAAAACATTGTTTTTTTAGAAAATACGATAATATATCCTTATATAAATAAAAATGAGTAGTTATAGATTGTGATGAAAAAGGCGGTGATTATGTGTGCCCCCGAAAATTCGTGGTTTTCTATGGATGTGAATGTTCATTATTGGAATTTGAAATGCATAAAAAGCCCATGTTACATGGGCTTGTGTAGGTCAATGATGTTGAATGGAAATCACTCGATATTCTGAATTTGTTCCCGCATTTGCTCGATCAGCACTTTCAACTCGATTGCTGAAGCGGTTACGTCGGCGTTGATGGATTTCGAGGCCAGCGTGTTCGATTCGCGGTTGAATTCCTGCATCATGAAGTCGAGGCGGCGGCCGACGGCTTCTTCTTTTTTCAGGATTTTGTAGGTTTCTTTGACGTGAGCATCGAGGCGGTCGAGTTCTTCGGCGACGTCGACGCGCTGCGCCATCAGCACCAGTTCCTGTTCCAGACGGTTATTTTCCAGCTGTACCTGCGCATCTTCCAGCTTGCTTTGCAGGCGCTCGCGCTGCCATAGCAGGACGTTCGGCATCTGGGCACGGACTTTGGTCACTTCGGCGCTAACACCAGCCAGACGCTGTTCGATCATCGCTTTCAGCGCGTTACCTTCGCTTTCTCGGGCGAGGATGAAGTCATCCAGCGCGCCTTCCAGTGCTTTCAGCAGTTCGGTGCTGATGGTGTCCAGATCCTGCTCTTCTGCCGACATCACGCCCGGCCAGCGCAGAATATCAACCGGGTTGATTTCGCCCTCGTCGCTCTGCATTTTGACCCAGTTGGCGGCATTAACCAGCTGTTTCGCCAGCTTTTCGTTCAGGATCAGCGAACTTTGCGCACTGGGATCGAGTTCAAAACGCAAGTTGCATTCGATTTTTCCACGGGTCAAACGGGCGCGGATGCGTTCGCGGGCCACAGGTTCGAGGCTGCGGAATTGTTCCGGTAAACGAAGATAGGTTTCCAGATAGCGCTGGTTAACGGAACGCAGTTCCCAGGCTGCGCTTCCCCAGTTGCCCTTGATTTCTCGGCGGGCGTAAGCGGTCATGCTGCGAATCATTGGTGCATACCTGTAAAGCAAATGATGGGAAGGATTATAGCGTTGAGTCCTGCGCAGGGGATAGGAAAAACCGTCCGTGGCGTGGCGTCTGTCGCGAATCAGGCGGCGTAAAGCAGAGTCTCGTGCTGTCTGGCGATGTCACGACAGCGGTTCTTCATCATCTGTTTCAGTTGCAGCGTCGCCTGCGATTGTGGGTTGTCGCGGCGGCTGATCAGCGTGACTTCAAAAGGCAGCGGCTGATCGATAGGGACGATTTTGAGCTGGTCCGCATAGCGGCAGGCGGTGAAAAGATCGACGATGCCCGCGCCGCCGCCCGCCAGAACCATGTCGGCAATCACTGAGTAGGTTTTGATGTAGAGCGAAGCCGCTGGCTGTAGCGCTTTGTCGCGCAGCGCACGGTGTACCACCTGACCGAGCGGATCCTGATGCTGCATCATCAGCAGGTTATTGTTGCACAACCATTCCAGCGACACCGGGCCATTTATTGGGCTATTTTTCGGCAATAGCGCAACCATAGTAGACTGGAACAACGGTTCCGCCAGCAGTTCAGACGGCACCTGCTGACCAAAAATCAGCGCGAAATCGAGCTGGTTTTGCAGGATGTTCTGGCACAGCGTGCTGAAGTGTTCGGTTACCAGTTCGACGTTAACCGATGCAGCCTGCTTATGAAACTCCACCAGCGTTGGTGCGACGATCATCTGCCCGAACGCGTGTGCCGCGCCCAGCCGCACTGAGTGTGCTTTGCTGGTTTTGATTTGTTCGGTGAGGGAACTGATGCTTTGCAGATGGCTGAAAAGCTCCTGCACTTTCGGTATTAGGCGCAGCCCCTCTTCGGTGGCGATCATTCCCTGTGTACGACGTTCAAACAGGGAAAAACCGAGCTGTTGTTCTGCATGGTTAAGTACGCGGCTGACGTTGGGTTGTGAGACGTTGAGCAACCGAGCAGCACCGCTGATAGTGCCTGCCTGAACAATGGCCTGGAAGATTTCAATATGGCGTAATCGCATGAGTGCAGGCTCCGGCTGACGTTTTCTGATGAACGTCGTATGAGTAATAACCAAAGGGTCTGCAATTATTACGCCAGATTATAAGGCCGCGATGAATGGTCGATAGATAAGCGATGAAAACACTTTGTGCACTATTTTGATGCCCGATATCGGTGCGATCGCACCGATATCGGGCAATTTGGTTTCTACCGACTTGTGCGACAGTTTAACGATAGATATCGGCGACGGGTTCTTTCCCCACGTAGCCATAGCCGCGGTACATGCCTTCGCTGTTGAACGGCAGGGCGATGTTGCCTTCTTTGTCGACGGCAATCATCCCGCCGCTGCCATCCATTTGCAGTAATTTTTCCATCACTACGCGGTCGCTGGCCTGTTGTAAAGTCAGTCCTGCGTATTCCATAAGCGCCGAGACATCATAAGCGGCGACGGCGCGCATAAAGACTTCGCCGGTGCCGGTGCAGGAAACCGCGACCGTCTGGTTATTGGCGTAACAGCCTGCACCGATGATTGGGCTATCGCCCACGCGCCCAGCCTGTTTGTTGGTCATGCCGCCCGTCGAGGTTGCCGCTGCGAGATTTCCTGCACTGTCGAGTGCGACTGCGCCGACGGTGCCGAATTTACGGTCGGGATCGATAGGGTCGTTCTGTCCGTCATGATCGAGGATGACGCGACCTGAACCCGCCTGCGCGTTGTGCAACTGCTGACGGCGTTCGTCGGTGGAGAAAAATGCAGGCTCAACCCTTTCCAGCCCATGCTGCTGGGCAAACGCTTCTGCGCCATCGGCGGTAAACATCACATGCTGGCTGGCTTCGAGTACAGTGCGCGCTGCCAGAATCGGGTTACGGATGTGGCTGACGCAACTGACCGCGCCGGCATCTAACGTCCGTCCATCCATGATGCTGGCGTCCAGTTCGTGGGTTTCCGCGTGGGTGAACACCGAGCCGTGTCCAGCATTGAACAACGGGCACTCTTCCAGCAGGCGGACGGCTTCCGTCACGGCATCCAGCGCGCTGCCGTTTTCAGCCAGAATGCGTTGTCCACTGGCAACAATCTCGGACAGCGCTGCCAGATAACGTTGCTCTTTTTCAGCACTCATAGCCGAGCGGGTCAGCGCACCTGCGCCACCGTGGATCACAATCACGGGTTTCGTCATGCGATAAATTCTCTTTTCAATCGGTTTACGCCCCGGAATAAGGGGCGGAGAGACCGGAATCAGTTTTGCGTTGTCGCCAGATAGGAAAATGCACCCAGCAGGCTGGTGATTTCCCGCATGCTTTGCGCCGTATAACCTACGGTTATGGCATCCAAACGTTCAATGTTCGGCAGCAGACAGAATAGATCGGCGAGTACCGGTTTTGCCACCATCAGCTCAAGACGGTAGGGAGCCTGAATCCGCGAATTCAACGAACGGTGTGCTTTTTCCACCGCCGCCTTTGCCGCGTCGCGAATCACCTGGCGAGCCTGTTCGGTGCTGAGGGATTCTGCTGCGTGCTGTGAGATAGCGCGTTTAACGCAGGCGTAATCGGTATCGGGATAGTAACGGGCAATCCAGTTCTGGAGCGTGTCGTCGCCGCTGACCAGCCAGAGCGGCGTCTTCTGTTCAACGCCTGCGGCGGCGTAGATGTCGCTCTCTCCCATGATTTCACCGTTGATGCGCACGCGGTAGAACGCCCGGCCGTTGATGGTGTGCGACAGCACGCCAAACTCGCCCGCGGCGCTGTGGTAGCCGATGAACATCATGCCGTCGAACTGCTGCTGTTCCAGCCCTTCGACCATCGAATAGCCGCGCGGTTTACCTTGTACCAGTCGGGCGCGGGCGTCGATGTTCTCCGCACGTAGGTTAACCATTGCCGCATGGCTGTCGGCGACCACCACTTCTGTTGCGCCACCTGCGAACGCGCCGTCGATGGCGGCATTCACTTCCTGTTCCATCAGGCCGCGTGCCAGCTGATATTCAGCGGTGCCGGGGCTGCACTGTTCCGGGCGCATCACGCCTGCGATCCCTTCAATATCAGCAGAGATAAAAATTTTCATAATCAGTTTCCTACGGGAGAATGACCTACAGAAGAGAAAGTCGCGGCTAGCTTATCCAACGCCTGTGGTAGCGTCGGGCGATGATGGCCGCGAAAACCGGTGACGGCGTCTGCCTGAAGCATGGCGTCGAGCACGGCGTGTTCGGTCGCATCGGCGGCGGCGCTTAACAGCGGTTCAAGCTGCGCATCCTCCGGCGGTTGCGGTTGTGGGCAGGTGGAGAACGCCACGGCGATGTCGCCGGAACCGTGTCCCCAGTAGCTGCCGAGTCGTCCCAGTCCCGCACCCGCACGTTTGGCGATGCGCTTGAGCTGGCGGGCATCGAGCGGTGCATCTGTCGCCATGATAATGATGATCGATCCCGCATCCTGCTGCGGTGCGAGCTCTGGCAGAATGGGTGCGATGGCGTCTCCCATCTGTACGCCGTCCAGCGTCAGCGCGGAAAGTGTGCCGAAGTTTGCCAGCACCAGTACGCCGAGCGTGGCGTTTAATTCGGGAATCAGACGTGATGTTGTGCCGATACCGCCTTTCAGACTAAAGCAACTCATGCCACGTCCAGCACCGACGCTGCCGCGTGCGAAGTTATCCGTTGCGCTATCCAGTGCGTGCCGCGCCATGTGTTCCGTCACAGCCAGCGCCTGAATGTCGTTCAGCCAGCCGTCGTTGCACTCCAGCGCCAGCGGGTTAACTGTCGGCAACGTGCGGCCCAGTTCAGGATTGCGGGAAATCGTGTCGCGTACCAGCGTGGTAAACAACGTGCCGGTTGCCAGCGTGTTGCTGAGCAGGATAGGTGTTTGCAGCAGCCCCAACTCCTCAATCTGCACCAGTCCGACGGGTTTGGCGAAGCCGTTCAGCACCGCCGCGCCGCAGGGCAGGGGCTGGGTGAACAGGTTCTCGCCGGGCGGCACAATCGCGGTCACGCCGGTTTGTACTTCCCCCGCTGCCAGCGTGCAGTGGCCGACTCGCACGCCTGCCACATCGCTGATGCTGTTATGCGGCCCGCTGGCCGAGCGCGGCGTACCCAGTTGCCGCGTCGTTTTCCAGCGTTGTAGCACCAGCGCTTGCTGCTGCTGGTGATAGTCTTTCATCTGGTGATCGCGGTGCATTGCCGTCCTCAGCTTTTCAGTTTGGGATCGAGCGTATCACGCAGCGCATCCCCGAGCAGGTTAAACGCCAGCACGGTGAAGAAAATCGCCAGACCGGGGAACACGCTAACGTGCCACGCGCCCGCCATCATCAGGCTGCGGCTCATCGCCAGAATATTGCCCCATTCCGGCACGTCCGGCTCTGGACCAAGACCGATGAAGCTCAGCCCTGCCGCAGTCAGGATGCTGGTGCCGATACGCATGGTGAAATAGACGATCACGTTAGGCAGCGTGCCGGGCAGGATGTGGCGCATCAGTACGATGCGATCCGGTGCACCGGCGCAGCGTACTGCTTCTACATAGGCCGCCTGTTTCAGCGACAGGGTGGAGGCACGCACGATGCGAGCGAAGACCGGCACGCTGAAAACTGCCACGGCGATAATCACGTTATTCAGGCCAGGACCGAGGATCGCGACGACCGCAATTGCCAGCAGCATACCGGGGAAGGCGAACAGCACGTCGGAACCGCGCATGATCAGCGTATCCACCCAGCGGCCGTAGTACCCCGCCAGCAGGCCGAGTACGATACCGACCAGCATTCCCAGCGTGACGGAGAAAACACCGATATATAACGAGATGCGAGCGCCGTAGATGATACGACTCATCACATCGCGCCCGAGATCGTCGGTGCCCATCCAGTGTGCTGACGAAGGCGGTGATGCTAACGCCATCCAGTCGGGTTCCATCGGGTTCCACGGTGCTAGCCAAGGGGCGAAAACCGCGACCAGCACTAGCAGCAGAACGAAGCCGCTGGAAACCAGCGCCATCGGGTTACGGATAAAGACCTGAACGAAATCGCGCCACGGCGACCGTATCGTTTCTTCATCAAGCGTGGCAACGGCCACGACGGGATCGGAAGGGAGGTTCATCGTGTCTCCTAACGTAGGCGAATCGCCGGATTGACCACCGCGTACAGCAGGTCCACCAACAGGTTAATGACAATAAATTCAAACACGAACAGCATCACCAGCGCCTGCATGACCGGCTGATCCTGCGTCTTGATCGATTCAATCAGCAGCCAGCCCAGTCCCGGCCAGCTAAACACGCTTTCGACCACGATGGAGCCACCAAGCAGGAAGCCGAATTGCAGCCCGAGCATGGTGATAACCGGGATCAGCGCGTTCCGCATCACGTGCTTCCAGGTGACCAGCCGATTGCGCAGCCCCTTGGAGCGAGCGGTGCGCACGTAGTCTTCTTGTGCGACTTCCAGAAACGCGGAGCGGGTAAAACGTGCCATGACGGCGGCTACCGATGCCCCGAGCGTCAGCGCAGGCAGAATAATGTCGCTGGGCTGATTAAAGCCGCTGACGGAGAAGACGCCGAACGGCATGGCGACAAACTGAATCAGCAACAGGCCGAGCCAGAACGGCGGCATGGAAATCCCGCCGACTGCGAAGCTCATTAGCGTCCAGTCCTGCCATTTTCCCCGCTTGAGCGCGGAAACCACGCCGATCAGCAGGCCGAGCAGGACTGACCAGACAAAGCCCGCCAGCGCCAGCCACATGGTGGGCATGAAACTCTTGCTGATGACGTCGATGACTGGCTGCTGGGTACGATACGTTACACCCAGATCGCCGCTGAACAGGCCGCCGAGCCAATGGACATATTGCTGCGGCAGCGGATCGTTCAACCCTAATTGCTGACGGGCGGTTTCCACCGCCTCAATAGTCGCGTCAGCACCAGCGTAAATGCGTGCCGGATCACCCGGCAGCAGTTTGATAAAACCGAACACTAACAGGGAGACCACCAGCAGAACCGGGATCATTTCCAGCAAACGTCGGACGATATAAGCAAACATGGCGTTCTCCCTGACCGATTACTTAAATTCAGCCTGATCGAAGATCAGTGAACCGTCTGCCAGCATGTATACGCCGTCGAGGTTCTTGGTTTTGCCGACCACGTTGTCCGGCGAACCCAGGAAGACCACCGGCGCATCCTGCCAAATCTGGCGCTGTGCATCAGCGTAAGCGGCGGCACGTTTGTCTGTATCAGCAGTCGCCAACCCAGCGGTAATCGCTTTATCCGTGACCGGATTGCTGTAGTAGGAAACGTTGTAAGCAACCGGAACCCAAGACTCTGTAGCGAACAGTGGACGCAGCGCCCAGTCAGCATCGCCCGTAGATGGCGACCAGCCGTTATAGAACAGGTCAAATTCAGCTTCTTTTGGATCTTTCACGCCAAACAGCTTGGCGTTACGCATCCCGGAATCCATCGGGGTAACGGTAACCTTGATGCCGACCTGTTCTAACTGCTGTTTGAAGAACTGCGCGCTACGGATGTAGTCGGTACGGTTCGTCGTCCACAGTTTCAGGCTCAGGCCGTTGGCGTAGCCCGCTTCTTTCAGCAGTGCCTTGGCTTTTTCTGGGTTATAGGTGTAGTTCGGCGAGCTCTGGCGGGCGAAGAACTGCACGTCCGGTGCCATCGCTGAAGAGGCAGGAACGCCCATACCTGCAAAGCCGACTTTCAACCAGATATCGCGGTTGATGGCGTAGTTAAGTGCCTGACGCACGCGGATATCGTTCAGCGGCGGGCGCAGGTTGTTCATTGCCAGCCAGAACTGATAAATACTTGGGTCGCGCTGAATCGCCAGTTTGCTGTCGTTTTGTACGGTGCCGATCAGGTCAGAAGGCAGCGGATACACGGCATCGACCTGGCCTGATTTCAGGGACGCCACGCGAGTGGAATCTTCTGGCGTCGGGTAGAAGGTCACGCTGTCGACTTTCGGCCAGCCTTTCTGCCAGTAATTGTCGAATTTCACCAGCTTCACGTCTTTACCCTGCTGCCATTCGGTGAACTTGAACGGGCCAGTACCGACTGGATGTACGCGCAGCTGTGCTTCATCTGGATATTTCTTCAGTGCTTCCGGGCTGTGCATAACAGCAGACGGGTGCGCCAGCGTGTTCACAAAGGCACCGAAGGATTTGTTCAGCTCGATTTTAACCTGTGTTGGCGACAGCACGGTGACGGTTTGCACCATGTTAAACAGGCTGTTGCGTTTTAAGCCTTTGCTCTGATCGGCCAGACGGTCGAGGTTGGCTTTAACGGCGTCGGCGTTGAAGGGGGCGCCGTCCTGGAAGGTGATGCCTTCACGCAGCGTAATGACAAACTCGGTGGCGGCGTCGTTGCTGGTATAGCCTGTCGCCAGACGTGGCACCAGCTTCATTTTGTTATCGAACTGGAACAGACGCTCGAAGATGCCGCTCTGAATGGAGTAGCTCAGCGTGTCCGAGGTGTCGTGCGGGTCGAGCCCGGTGATATCGGCATAGATGGAAATACGAAGGTCTTGCGCCTGGGCAACAGCAGCCAGACACAGTGAGAGCCCGAGGGCAACGGCGGAGCGGCGAACGAATGGCTTCATGGTTATCTCTCCTGGTCAGCAATGAACGTGTGTTGTGTTTATGAATGTGTTGTGTTTCAGGCAGCCGATTCGTTGTCGGCGACCCAGTGCTGCGGCGCAACCTCTCGGTAGCGCGTTTTGGCGACGACCTCGCCTGCTTTACGCAAGGGGGAGGGGATTTCGCTGTCGTCAAACTGTCGTGTGCCGCGACGGGTTGGATCGGCAATCGGGACCGAGGCCAACAGGCGGCGAGTGTACGGATGCTGTGGATCGTTAAACACGGACTGGCGCGGGCCGATTTCCACAATCTGGCCGAGGTACATCACCGCCACGCGGTTGGCAATGCGCTCGACTACCGCCATATCGTGCGAGATGAAAATCCACGACACACCGGTTTTCTTCTGAAGATCCATCATCAGGTTGACGACCTGTGCCTGAATCGACACATCGAGCGCCGAAACGGCTTCGTCAGCAATGATGACCTGCGGCTGCAACGCCATCGCTCGGGCAATCGCGATACGCTGACGTTGTCCGCCGGAAAACTCGTGTGGATAACGACGTGCGTGCTCAGGCAGCAGACCGACGCTTTTTAACAGCGCCTGTACTTGCGGTGTCGCCTCTTCCAGCGATTTCACCAGCCCGTGCAGCAGCAGTGGTTCGGCGATGGTGAAGCCGACCGTCAGACGTGGATTGAGCGAAGCGTAGGGGTCTTGAAACACCATCTGCATTTCCCGACGTAGCGGCTGGAAATCACGCTCTTTCATCTGAGAAATTTCGTTGCCCTGAAAATGAATGCTCTCGGCTTCGCTCTGTACCAGACGCAGCAGGGCGCGTCCGGTGGTGGATTTGCCGCAGCCGCTTTCGCCAACGATAGCCAGCGTTTCGCCCGGCCAGACGTTGAAATCGATCTGTTCTACCGCATGAACGTGATGGGTGATGGTGGAGAAAATCCCGCTACGCATGGGGTAATACACGCTCAGCCCGCGAATATCTAACAGCGGCTCGGCATCATAACGCGCGGTGACCTGCTCACTATCTTCTGGGTCGGCAGCCTTTCCTAGCAGAGGGAAGCGCTTCGGCCAGAGGCTATCGCGCATGTCGCCCAGTTTCGGTACGGCGGCCAGCAGCGACTGGGTATAAGGATGTTGCGGTGCAGCGAAAATCTGTTCAACAGAGCCTTGCTCTACGATCTCGCCGCGATACATCACCACTACGCGGTCGGCGATTTCCGCGACCACGCCCATATCGTGGGTGATAAACAGTACTGACATGTCGCTCTGCTGTTGCAGGTCACGCAGAATTTGCAGAATGCGAGCCTGCACGGTGACATCCAGCGCGGTGGTGGGTTCATCGGCAATCAACAGTTGTGGATCGCAGGCCAGCGCCTGAGCAATCATCACACGCTGGCGCATCCCGCCGGACAGCGAGTGCGGGTAGCTTTTCATCACGCGATCGACGTCAGCAATACGCACTTTATGTAGCAACTCACGCGCTTTTTTGTCTGCGCTGGCGGCATCACAGATTTTGTGGTCAAGCAGGGCTTCCGTGAGCTGATCGCCGACTTTCAGCACCGGATTCAGTGACGTCATCGGCTCTTGGAAAATCATGGCGAGATCGCGACCGCGCAGCTTCCGACGCGCTTCCGCTTTCATGCTCAACAGGTCATGCTGCTTGCCGTCGCGTGCGGTGAAACGGAGTGCGCCGCGTTCGATGTTGGCAGAGTCCGCCAGCAGCCCCATCACGGCAAGCGACGTCACGGATTTACCTGAACCACTTTCGCCGACCACGGCGACCACTTCCCCTTTATTAACGGTAAAAGAAATGCCTTTTAGCGCTTGATGGGTACCGGAACGGCCGCTAAAGCTGACGCTCAGGTCGTCGATTTCCAGTACAGGTCGGGGGGCGTTACCGGGTGCTGTGGCGGCACCCGCGTGCATGATATCCGTCATGGTCACTCCGGTTGAGGGTAGTAGGGTTGCTTCGGTTGAGAGCGTCATAGCCAGATTCGGCCGAGGTTATAGGTCAGATAAGGTGAGCTATCGGCGGCCAGCCAGATCGGGCCATCGAGATCGACATGCTCGGCGTCCGCTGCAACCGGCAGCGCGGCTTCCATTGCCATCGATGAGCCCAGCGTGCAGCCAACCATAATGCGCAGGCCGTGAAAGTGGGCCTCACGTACCATCGCCAGTGCTTCGGTCAACCCGCCGCACTTGTCCAGCTTGATGTTGATCATGTCGTAACGACGGCGTAACCCGACGATATCACTGCTGTGGCGGCAGCTTTCATCCGCACAGATAGGAATAGGGTGGGCGAAACGCTGCAAATCCTCGTCCTTACCGACCGGAAGCGGTTGCTCAATCATCGCGACCTGATAAGGCAGCAGCGCAGTGGATAGGCTATGCAAATCCAGCCCGCTCCAGCTTGCTCTTGCATCGATAATCAATCTGGCATTGGGCGCGGCGGCGCGAATAGCGGCGACCTTTTCCAGAATCAGTTCGCGATCCAGTTTGATTTTCAGCAGCAGTGCGCCGTGGGAAACAGCATTGGACGCGGCGGTGGCCATTTTCTCCACGCTGTCGAGCGCCAACGTTTGCGCACAGACCACAGACGTGGGGGGATGGATGCCAACGCGCTGCCACAGCGTTTGCTTTTCCAAGGTGGTGTTGAGCCGCCACAGTGCGCAGTCCAGCGCATTTCTGGCTGCACCTGGCGATAAATTCTGTTGGAGTTGTTCGATGGTGAGGCCGTTTTCTATTGCCTCACGGATCGCAGAGAGCTGGCGGCATACGCTGTCGGCGGACTCGCCATAATGTGCGGCTGGCGTACACTCGCCTTGTCCAATAAATCCTTTTTCTTCCAGTGTGACGCGAATAACGGTAACCGCGTCACGCGTACCGTTCTCAGCCGCCATAGGACGGGCTAGTGGCAGATTGACGGTTTCAATTTGCATATGCCGCATCATGATTTTTTCTCATTCACGCTCAAGGGATGAATGGACTATTTCATGATGCATCATAACTGACGAATACTTGTTTATGAGTAGGGTATAACCTGAGGTTATAGCATAAGGATAAGGTATGGCTGGTGAATAATTAACCGCTGGCGTTGCGAAATTATCGATACTGGCGCAGGGTAAGATTAGGCAGCGCGCCGCGAAGACCGTATAATGTGCGCCAGTTTTCATTGACCCACCGGAGATGAGCCATGCGCCCAACAGGCCGAAGTGCACAGCAAGTACGCCCCCTTACATTCACCCGTCATTACACGAAACACGCCGAAGGTTCCGTTTTGGTCGAGTTTGGCGACACCAAAGTGTTATGCAATGCCACGGTAGAAGAGGGTGTTCCGCGCTTTCTGAAAGGCCAGGGGCAAGGATGGGTCACCGCCGAATACGGCATGCTGCCACGTGCGACGCACAGCCGTAACGCGCGTGAAGCGGCTAAAGGCAAGCAGGGCGGGCGGACGCTGGAGATTCAGCGCCTGATTGCACGTTCCCTACGTGCGGCAATCGACCTGAAAGTGCTTGGCGAATACACCATTACGCTCGACTGCGATGTCTTGCAGGCAGACGGCGGCACGCGTACGGCGTCCATTACCGGTGCTTGTGTCGCTCTGGCGGATGCGCTGAATCAGATGGTTGCCAACGGTAAGCTGAAAAAGAACCCGATGAAAGGCATGGTCGCGGCGGTTTCTGTCGGCATCGTTAAGGGCGAAGCGCTGTGCGATCTGGAATACGTGGAAGATTCCGCTGCTGAAACCGACATGAATGTGGTCATGACCGAAGATGGCCGCATGATTGAAGTGCAGGGGACGGCCGAAGGCGAGCCGTTCAGCCACGAAGAATTACTCACCCTGCTGGCGCTAGCCCGAGGGGGAATCGATACCATCGTTCAGGCACAGAAAGCTGCCTTAGCCGATTGATTCTGATAAGCGACCAAATGGTCGCTTTTTTATACCCGTAATACTTCAAGCTGCATGTGCGTTGGCGATACTCGGCCCATCTTGAGCCTCGCCCTAGCAGGCCGCCGCAAGCGGCGTTCAAAAACGCCTTGCCGTTTTTGTCCTGCAACTCGAATTATTTAGGGTATATATAATGGTCAACAACGTGATTAACCCGTAAGACGAGGAGATGCCGTAATGAAAGCCTACCAGCGCCAGTTTATTGAGTTTGCACTCAGCAAACAGGTATTGAAGTTCGGCGAGTTTACCCTGAAATCAGGGCGTATCAGTCCCTATTTCTTTAACGCCGGGCTGTTTAATACCGGGCGCGATCTGGCCTTACTAGGGCGCTTTTATGCGGCAGCCTTGGTTGATTCCGGTGTTGAGTTCGATCTGCTGTTCGGGCCGGCTTACAAAGGCATTCCGATTGCCACTACCGCAGCGGTAGCGCTGGCAGAACACCACGATCGAGACCTGCCTTACTGCTTTAACCGCAAAGAAGCCAAAGATCATGGCGAAGGCGGCAGTTTGGTCGGCAGCCCATTGCAGGGCCGTGTGATGCTGGTAGATGACGTGATTACGGCGGGGACGGCGATTCGCGAATCGATGGAAATCATCGGTGCCCATGGTGCAACGCTGGCGGGTGTGATGATTGCACTGGATCGTCAGGAACGCGGTCGTGCCGATCTGTCTGCGATTCAGGAAGTTGAACGCGACTATCAGTGCAAGGTGATTTCGATTATTACGTTGACGGATTTGATCGCCTATCTGGCAGAAAAACCAGAGATGGCGGCGCATCTTGATGCGGTGAAAGCCTATCGTGAACAGTACGGGATTTAATTTGTGAATAGGTTCCCGCCAGACATGTTTGGCGGGAACCTTTGTTGGTAATAAGCGGCGTTTAGTTCAACTGTGCGGCCAACAGCGGCCAGCGGGTATCGAATTCTTGCGTCGGACGATAGCGGAATTCAGAGCGAACGAAGCGCGACAGCATCCCTTCGCAAAACGCTAACAGCTGACTGGCCAGCAGCGTTTCATCATGCTGGAAACCTTTTCCGTCGCGTAGCTTATGTTCGCGCAATACCTGACGCAGCTGTGATTCAATACGCTCAAACAGCTGGTTAATACGCCCCTGCAAGCGATCCTGTTCAAACATCAGCGCGTGACCGGTCATTATCCGAGTCAGACCCGGGTTCCGTTCCGCAAATCCTAAAATAAGCAGCAAAATCAGACGAAGACGATTAAACGTTTCTTTTTCATCTTGCAGAATCAGGTTAATGCGGGTGGTCAGGCTATCCTCAATAAATTCAATCAGGCTATCAAACATCCGCGTTTTACTGGGGAAATGCCGGTAGAGCGCTGCTTCGGACACGCCGACGTTCGCAGCCAGTTTTGCCGTGGTAATGCGTTGGCTACCGTCGCTGGATTCCAGCATTTGCGCCAGCGCCTGCAAAATTTCCTCGCGGCGATTCCTTTTCGTATTTTCTTTTTCTGCCATGTCTGAAAAGACCCTTGCTAAATATTTGACTGACAAGCACCCGGTAGCGCCACAGTCGCCATTTCCTTTTGGATAGATAGGCGCTGTGGCTTATATGAATTTTTTACACTATGGGGTGGCTGGAGCGCGTTAGCTACGGCCAGAGTGGCCGAAGCCGCCTTCTCCACGTTCACTGCCGACGAAATCTTCGACCAGATTGAATTCGGCCTGAACGACGGGCACAAAAACCATCTGTGCGATGCGCTCGCCCGGTTCAACCGTAAACGTTTGTTGGCCACGGTTCCAAACGGAAACCATCAGTTGCCCCTGGTAGTCCGAATCAATCAGCCCAACCAGATTCCCCAGCACTACGCCGTGCTTATGGCCCAGCCCAGAACGAGGCAGAATAACCGCTGCCAGTCCGGTATCGGCAATGTGAATTGCCAGCCCGGTTGGGATCAGGGTCGTTTCCCCTGCTTTAAGTTCAATTGCCTGATCCAGACAGGCACGCAGATCGAGCCCGGCAGAACCCGGTGTGGCATAGGTTGGTAACGGAAATTGCTGCCCAACGCGTGGGTCAACAATCTTAACGTCGATTTTTTTCATCATAACGGCTGATAATCTCGTCGATTAATTTTTGGCCAAGAAGACGCTTGTCGCACTGCGGCAACGGCGTGTTCCCACCTTGCCAAAAAAGGTGTAATGCATTGGTTTCACTGTTAAAACCATGCCCGGAAAGAGAGACGTTGTTCGCGCAAATCAGGTCCAGCTTTTTACGCGCCAGTTTTTGCCGGGCGTATTCTTCCACATTCTGGGTTTCGGCAGCAAACCCGACAACATAAGGACGATTTTTCGTCATCGCTGCGACACCGGCGATAATATCTGGATTTTTGACCAGAGTGAGAGTCATTTCATCACCCTGCTGATTCTGTTTTTTAATCTTTTCGTCAGCGATGTGTTTGGCGCGATAGTCTGCAACCGCAGCACAGCCGATAACAATGTGCTGCTGTGCCGCGTGTTCCATCACCGCGAGCTCCATCTCCAGCGCGCTGCCGACATCAATACGCGTGACGCCCTGCGGTGTATCAAGCGAGACTGGGCCGCTTACCAGTGTGACGTTAGCACCACGAGCGGCAGCGGCCTGCGCGATAGCAAAGCCCATTTTCCCAGAGCTGTGGTTAGTGATGAAGCGAACTGGGTCCAGCGCTTCCCTCGTCGGCCCAGCGGTGACCAGAATGTTCAGATGTTGCAGATCGTTGATGGCAGAAAAATGACGCTGCGCTAGCCCGACAATGTCCATTGGGTCGATCATACGGCCTGGTCCAACATCGCCACACGCCTGACTGCCGCTATCCGGCCCCCAAATAGGTAAACCTCGAGCTGCCAGCGTGCGCAGATTGTCCTGCGTGGGCTCTGCGCGATACATCTGCTGATTCATCGCAGGGACAACGGCGATAGGGGCGGATGTTGCCAGACAAATAGTGCTCAGCAGGTCGTTCGCCATGCCCGCGGCGACTCGAGCGATCAGATCGGCGGTAGCCGGGGCAAGAATGACTAAATCAGCCCATTTCCCTAACTCAATGTGACCCATTGAGGCTTCTGCTGCTGGGTCAAGCAGATCGTCCGAGACCGGGTAGCCAGAGACGGCTTGTAGCGTCAGTGGAGTGATGAAAGCTTTAGCGGCAGATGTCATGACAACCCGTACGTCGGCTCCGCCATCGCGCAGGCGCCGCACCAGTTCCGGGCACTTGTACGCCGCGATACCGCCGCTGATACCCAGCACGATTCGTTTGCCGGAGAGTGCATTCAGGCTGGAAAATTCCGTCATCATCATGGTCCGATTGAAAGTCAGAAGAGTCGTCATTTTACCATAACCTTGAGGGCAGATAGGAATCTTAAGGTCGTTGCTGTGGTTTCCTTGAGAAGATTGCGAGGCGCTTCGCAGCCTTTTATCACCGATATCGTCCTATTTTTTCGGGCGTGACATGATGCCGTCGAGTGGTACAGGGAGAGGCTGATGGGTTGGGAAAAGGGATTGGCACCGCGTGAAAAACTGGTGCGTTTAGGCGCGGAATCACTGACGGATGCCGAACTGTTGGCGATTTTTTTACGCACAGGGTTGCCCGGTGTGCATGTGATGCAGTTGGCAGAGAATTTGTTGGCGCAGTTTGGGTCGTTATATCAACTGATGACGGCCGAGCAGTCCGCGTTCCATAACGCCAGAGGGGTGGGAATATCAAAATATACGCAAATCAAGGCGATCGCAGAGCTGTCGCGGCGGTTGTTTTTCTCCCGCCTGGCGAAAGAGGATGCGATGCTAAACCCAGAAGCGACTGGTCAATATTTGCAGTTGCTACTGTCGCGACGTGAGCGCGAGGTTTTTTTAGTCCTGTTTTTGGATAATCAGCATCACGTTATTCGCCATCAGGAGATGTTTGTTGGTACGATTAACAGCGTAGAAGTACACCCGCGTGAAATTGTGCGTGAAGCGCTAAAGGCGAATGCCGCTGCGCTGATTTTGGCGCATAATCACCCGTCGGGAAAAGCGGAGCCGAGTCAGGCTGACCGTGCGATAACCGAACAGATTGTCAAAGCGTGCCTATTACTGGAGATCCGCGTGCTCGATCATTTAGTGATTGGGCATGGTGAATTCGTTTCTTTTGCCGAGCGCGGCTGGATTTGACAGATATTTCCGCGATCCAATGGGATCTTTAGCTGTTCGGGACTTGAGCACTTACGCTTCAGAGCGTATACTACGCCACCTTTGAGAATCTTGGGTGTGGCGTTAAGAGCCTATCTCAGCAGGTTTATCCTGATGACAGAGTCTTTTCAGTGAAGTTGCTGAGATGGGCTCTAAAGCCTGACGAGGCGGCCAAACCCTATACGAAGCTCGAGCTGATTTGATTTTTGGAGAATAGACATGTCCCGAGTCTGCCAAGTTACTGGCAAGCGTCCGGTGGCCGGGAACAACCGTTCCCACGCACTGAATGCGACCAAACGCCGTTTTCTGCCGAACCTGCATTCACACCGTTTTTGGGTTGAAGGCGAGAAGCGCTTTGTGACACTGCGTGTATCTGCTAAAGGTATGCGTGTTATTGACAAGAAGGGTATTGAGACGGTTTTGGCCGATCTACGTACCCGTGGTGAAAAGTATTAAGGAACTGAATCATGGCTAAGGGTGTTCGCGAGAAGATCAAGCTTGTTTCTTCTGCTGGTACTGGTCACTTCTATACCACTACGAAGAACAAACGTACTAAACCGGAAAAATTGGAACTGAAGAAATTCGATCCAGTTGTCCGTCAGCACGTTCTCTACAAAGAAGCTAAAATTAAGTAATTTTTGCTCCTTTATAAAAAACCCGGCTAAGGCTGGGTTTTTTTTTGGCAATTGCCAGTCAGGCACGTGTCGATTTGTCTTAACTGATTTGTTTTAATCGCTGTGGGTAAAATATGTCAGCGATAGCGTTGTTTCCCGCCGCATCCCCTGTCTTGAGGGTCGTCACTGATGGTATCCTTTTGTTTATGCTAATGTAGCCACCTTTATCAGGAGACACGCATGCCTGAATTACCTGAGGTTGAAACCAGTCGTCGGGGTATTTCGCCGTATCTTGTTGGCCATACCATCCTTTATGCGGAAGTGAGGAACGCGCGTCTGCGCTGGCCGGTATCGGCTGAGATTCTTTCACTGAGCGATGAGCCAGTGCTAAGCGTGCGTCGGCGGGCAAAGTATCTGTTAATTGAACTCACGCATGGCTGGATTATCGTGCATCTCGGCATGTCTGGCAGCTTGCGGATACTGCCGGAATATAGCGAGCCGGAAAAGCACGATCATGTTGATTTAGTGATGGACAGCGGCAAGGTGCTGCGTTACACCGACCCTCGGCGTTTTGGTGCCTGGCTGTGGACGGATAGTCTTGAAACCAGCTCGGTGTTGGCGCATTTGGGGCCGGAACCGTTAGAGGCGGAATTCTTCGCAGATTATCTCTATCAGGCTTCACGCGGTAAAAAAACAGCAATCAAGCAGTGGATTATGGATAACAAAGTGGTAGTTGGCGTAGGTAATATTTACGCGAGCGAATCGCTGTTTGCTGCGGGTATCCATCCTGACAGAGCTGCCGGATCGTTAAATGAAAACGATGCAGACGTATTGGTTCGCGTGATTAAACAGGTGTTACAACTTTCGATTGAGCAGGGTGGCACGACGCTGCGTGACTTTTTGCAATCAGATGGTAAACCCGGTTATTTCGCACAGGAGCTGCGGGTCTATGGCCGTAACGGTGAACCTTGTCGGACATGTGGCACGCCGATAGAAACTGCGAAACACGGGCAGCGCAGCACGTTTTTTTGCCGCCGTTGTCAGGTGTAATTGGCGTTACGGATAAAAGCTCAGATAAATAACAATGACGATAATGCTTATTAAGGGAAAAGAAGTATGCAGCGCATTTTGTTGATAAGAATAGATTTTCTGGGTGACATGGTATGTACCACGGCGTTGATTCACTCTCTGAAAAGAAAATGGCCTGCTGCTGAAATTCATGTGTTAGCGAACAAGTATAATTCATATGCGCTTGAAGATAACCCTGATGTGGAAAAAGTGCATCGTTATGTTTACAGCAAGAGTCGAGAAAGAAATAACCGCAGTGGTTTAATTGGCTCATTAATTGATAAATTTCTTTTGATTATGCGCTTAAGGCGTTTGAATTTCGATTTTCTGATTATTCCTAATGGTGGAATGAATAAGAATGCGATCCAGTTTGCCCGATGGATGAATATCCCTGATAAGCGTTGGCACACGGCTGAGACAGAGTTTGACGATCGCAATATCGAAAATGTTACTAATCGGCCAATAAAGCATGAAGTATTAGCTGGGTATGACTTAGTGCCAGAGCTTGGTGTGACGAGCACTGACGATTTACGGCTTTATGTTTACCCTAATCCAGAACTAAAAAAGCAATGGTCAGAAAAATTAGAAAGCAACGGTAAAGCAAATATAGGACTTTTTATATCAAATAAGGCGCATGAGCGTCGCTGGCCGTGGGAAAATTGGTATTCGCTCGCTAAATCACTTGGCGACGATTTCAATATTATTATTTTCTCTAATCCTGGTGAGAACCCAGGGCAAGATGCACTTAATGGTATTACTGTTCAGTGTGTCGATACTGAAACCGTGCCTGACCTTATCGCTGCGATGAGTCAATTAGACTTGGTCGTTTCGGCTGATAGTGCGCCTGTTCACCTTGGTGCAGCGCTACAGATACCTGTTGTCGGTCTATTTGAAGCAAGACCAGAGAAATATTTACGTTGGTATCCGATTGGTGTCAATCACGTACTGTTGCATTCGGATAGATGTATTGACAGCATCAGCGTGACTGATGTTAAAGACGCGGTTATTTCTCTTATTGCGTGAACGTATTATTAGTGCAGCTTTTCCAGTAAGGCACGAACGATGGCATCGGGTAAGAAGTGCGTTACATCACCGCCGTGACGCGCGACTTCCTTGACCAGAGAGGATGAAATAAACGACCACTCTTCCGATGGCATCAGGAAAACGCTTTCTAGTGTTGGCATCAGGTGGTGATTCATTTTTGCGAGCTGGAGTTCATATTCGAAATCAGCCACGGCTCGCAAACCACGCACAAGAATATTCGCTTTTTGCTGCTGCGCGAAGTGCACCATGAGATCGCTAAAACCAATTACCTCGACGTTCGATAAATGCTGCGTGGCATCGTTTGCCAACGCGACACGTTCATCCAATGTGAAGAGCGTATTTTTGCTCGGGCTGGCAGCGATAGCTAGTACCACATGATCGAACAGTCGTGCTGCTCGTGTCAGCAGATCCAAATGACCATTGGTTAATGGATCGAACGTTCCGGGGTAAATCGCTTTGGTTGTCATCACATCAGCCCTTTATTCACAATCTCGGTAACTGCTTCACTGTGTCCGCTGAGGTAAATAAGGCTCTAGTAGCGTTAGCAGCATCTGTAGTGCACCCTGATTTTGGTGTAACACTTCCACGGCATGTCGACCATAGTAAAGACGATAGTCTTCGTCAGCGAGCAGTTTCCCTACTTCTTTTCCAAGTGAATCAGCATCGGTCACGGTAATCAGTCCATCAGCCTGATCGAGTTTGTTGCAGATATCTTTGAAATTGAAAGTGTGTGGCCCCATTAATACCGGAATAGCATGAGCTGCCGCTTCCAGCGGATTATGTCCGCCTCGCTCAACTAAACTTCCACCGACAAAAGCCAAATCGGCGATGCCGTACAACAGCATCAGCTCGCCCATGGTATCTCCAATCACTACCTGAGTGTTCGCAGAAGGTTGTTCACCACTGCTGCGCAGCGTGTAGTTGAACCCCATACTTTCTGCTAATGCCTGGGTGGTGGAGAAACGTTCTGGGTGGCGAGGAACAAGAATCAGTAATAAATCCGGATAGGTGGCAAGCAACCGCCGGTGAGCGGCCAGAACGATCGCTTCTTCACCTTCGTGCGTACTGGTGGCTATCCATACTGGACGATGTGGAGCCCATTGCCGGCGTAATGTAATCGCTCGGGCAGCTAGCTCTGGCGTAACAGAAATATCAAATTTGAGGCTTCCGGTTACTTTCAGGCTTGAGCGCTTCAGGCCAAGAGCGATAAATCGATTCCCGTCTTCCTGATTCTGCGCGGCGACGAGCGTAATTCGCTGCAAGATGTGGCGCATTAGCTTCCCGATCTTTTTATAACCCGCAGCAGAGCGTTCTGAAAGCCGGGCATTCGCAATGACCAGCGGAATTTCGCGTTTATGCAGTTCAGCGATCAGATTTGGCCAGAGTTCGGTTTCCATAATGATGACGATTTTTGGACGAACTTGATCAAAAAAGCGCTTCAGAGCACAGGGCAAATCATAAGGCAGATAAACGTGATAGACCGTGTCGCCAAAAGCGGAACGCACGCGCTCGGAACCGGTCGGCGTCATGGTCGTTACCGTGATCGGCAGATTAGGGTAACGATGGCGCAATGCTCTAACCAAAGGGATGGCAGCCAATGTTTCACCCACCGACACTGAATGCAGCATGATGCCGTCTGGCTTGACCTTCTCTGCACAAAAACCGTAGCGTTCACCCCAGCGTCGACGATAGGCGGGTGCCTTGCGGCCACGAAGCCACAGGCGAATCCAAATCAACGGCTGGATGAGGTACAGGATGATGGTGTAGAGAGTTTGTAACATAAGATCTACTGTTATCGGTTATCGCTGGGGGGGATTTTATCGGGTTCGTGAGGATAAGGCTATTTGTAAAACGGATGTCGTTTATTCCTTTACCGATTTCCCCAAAAAATTGCTAGTAAATACGCTCATGACCGCAATTGTTGAATCTGGTATGGGATAAACAAACAACTGAACGAACCAGAAGAGCAACTATATTCACACGACCCTTTTTTATGAGACGTTTGTATCTATTGGGACGTTTTACGGGAAATTCGTTTCATTTTTCTTATGACGAATTTACTCTCATTAATAATGTTTTTCTTTAGTCGTTGCAGCGGGTAAAAAAATAGCAACCATAGTTTATAATATAGCTTATCTTTTCCTTCTAGAGTAACAATGGAATCCTTTAGCTTGCTGTAATGATTTTTATTAAGTTTTCTTATTGTCTCTTCGGTAACATTTCGGTATTTTAATCCTATGTTACGATAATTTTCTTCGTGATGGAAAAATTCAGTCTTATTGATTCTTTCAATGCCAACGGAAAATGGAACTGGGCCTGTAGTATTTAATACGCCTTTCATTCCTACACCATAAATCCAGGGTTTGTAAGTTTTTAACCTGTGAATAACTTCATCTATTGCAGATTTTATATAAGGAGAACCAGATGCTGAAATTATGTTCCATTGTTGGTATTCCCCACATTTTAAAAAACCTAACTCTTTGTGTATTCCCATATTTCTATCACAGCCACATTCTTTATTATCCCAGCTGCATAGCAATATCTCACAATCGTCTTTAATTACTTGATCAAGGGGGATCGAACATGAGCTTTTAATATCTAGATAAACACCGCCTTCTATGTAAATCAATAGATAACGGAATAAGTCAGCTTTTGCTACACCATACTTAGGGTTTATGCTTAAATAGATGTTCAGCATCTCTTTTCCATAATGCTTATGTATATATCCAATTATGCTTTTTTCATCATAGAAAAAATACTCCCACCCTGGATTCAGATCTTTTAATTTACCCACAGATACTAAAATTTCTTCAGGCAAATCATGTATGCCTTTAGTATATATCTGATGAATCTTTTTAGGTATTTTCATCACTATATCGTCCTTGGTGAAAAATGTATTTATATAATAATAAGTGTTTTTTATTTATTTTTATTATTGAGTGACCATAGTTCTGTATACTTATTAAAGGTATATTGAGCGTTAACAAATGCGAGCAATAATCCTTGTTTTCCATCTAAAAAACCACATCTGAATAACCAAGTTTTTAAGAATGAAAATGCGCTATGGGTAAATATTTCTATATAGTAACAAGATTTACGTCTTTCATGACGTTCTTTTGCCCATGCAGAGGCATAACGCAACTGTTTTTCTTGGAATACTGAAAAATCGCGACAGGTTAAATGCTTTAGATCTCCAGATAAATGGAGAACAGGAGCATCACCACAATCAAGAGACTCATGGACACTATTATCATTATATTTATAGCGTTGATTAGCATAAAGTCGAATGACCTTGTCAGGATACCAGCCGCTATGCTTCATAAAGCGACCAAGAAAGAGGTTTTTTCGTGCACAGGAGTAGACGATTTTATCGTCCATATCGGGTTTGAGTAACAAGTTTTCAATTGATTGACGTAGCTCTGGCGTAACTCTTTCATCGGCATCAATAAAGAATATATAGCCTCCGTTTGCATACTTTTGTGCTCTCTGCCTTTGCTTGCCATACCCTGACCAGTCATCATGTTGATAGACGTTTGCTCCATACTGATGAGCTATTTCTACCGTATTATCTGTGCTGCCAGAATCAACAACAATGATTTCATCAGCCCAACTAACTGATTGTAGGCATTCTGCTATTAGTTCGGATTCGTTTTTTGTAATTATTAGAATAGATAGTTTTTTATTCATATCACGCCCGTGATGTAGATTACGCTTGATTTTTTCATAGTTGTTGATATAGGCTAATTTGTTAATGTTGTCACAAGGTGATTACTATGAAAGTGTTTGTTGTGAATTTGGATAAAGATAAAGATAAAAAAGAGAAAATTAAAAATGAATGCCGAAATGCAGAGCTTGATTATGAAATAATTAGTGCAGTGGACGGAAGAGAGCTAAGTTATAATGAATTGAAATCAAAAGTCCACCCTGTTAGTCTTAATTATCTATCCAAAGGTGAAATAGGCTGCGTATTAAGTCATCAACGAATATATAAAAGAATATTAGATGATGACATCGACTATGCTCTTATTTTAGAAGATGATGTTGAGCTTTCTCAAGATATCAAGGTTTTTTTAAAAGAATTCTTAAGCGTCAAAGATAAAAATAAAGGCGATGTTTTTTTATTGTATCCTTCCGGATTGAGGTTTCTTAATAGAAGGATAAACGTTTCTCATGATTATTTTTTCTATGAGGCATACAATTCTTCATGTGCCCATGGTTATATTATATCCAATAAGGCTGCTAAAAAACTCATACGTATTAATACGCCGATTATTTTAGTCGCTGATGCTTGGTTATGGTTTTATCAAATATCTCTGTTAAAAGTGTATGTGTTGAATAAAGAATTAGTCAGAGCATATGATGTTGATAAATCACTCTCTACTATAGAAACTGAGCGATCGTTACTTTTAGATGAAAAAGAAAAGCATCAAATGCAAATAATAAAAAAACAACCATTATATTACCTGATAAAATATTATCATAAATATATTAGAAGGCTGTTTATCAATAAAGATAAATAATAGCAATTATTTTATTTTCTATTGAAAACACATTGTGTTAAGACATCGTAGGTATTGGTTTTAATATATAATGATGCTGTTTTTTTATTATTTCATATCAATTGATATGTTTTCCCAAATTTATGCTTATGGAGTGAATGTTAAATATTTAATTAAAAATATTTTTTTTCGTAAGGTTTCGGTTTTTTCCATAAAACCCAATAATTTTTATTGGGTTGGGGGGGCGGATTTATTTTATTTAAGAGTAATAGAGTAATGCAGGGTTATGTATGTTTAACAACTTATTATTTTAATAATTAATATTTTAATTAATTAATATTTTCTTTATTGTTCCCGATGTTATTAACTTAATGTATCTGTATCTCTCACGGTGATTTATAATGCCAAATGTCTTTTTTTGAATCTTTTTAATTCTTTTTTTATTTTACTAATAATGCTTTTTTTATCTATGTAATTTTCTAAAAATTTCTTATGGCTTTCTGATGAAGCTTTAATAATATACTTTCTATAATCAATAAACTCTTCTTTTGATATTATTTCATTTGCTATATCGATGAAGCATTCTATAAGATGTTTATTCCTTGACTCGAAAATGTGTAAATAATCATTGTTATATATTGTAAATAACCCATAAACATGGCTGTCACCTAGTAACCATTTCGGAACGGCATAATTAGTAGGATAAACAAGATCTACTGTGTATCCAGAATCTTTGGCTGCTAATGTTAATTTACCACCAACGTCAAATTCTGCATCTGCCAATAAGTTTGGCCTCCCAACCCCACGCCATGTCTTCCCTGTTAGAGCAAGGAACATAGGAGCCGCATAAATATAGTTATGGTCGATATGATTCGCTGATTGAGCGCAGCCGTATATATGACCATTACGTGCACTGGCAATGGCTTTTTTTACCGCATTTTCATTTAAAGGAATGCAATCAATATCAATGATAATAACAACATCATTTTCTGGTGTATTATCTAAAATGTCTGTCATCCATACACCATGATCCATATCGTGTATGTTTTGTTGTTCAATATGATATCCGAATTTTTCAAAAACCTTTCGTTGACTATTAACTAATCGAATATCTATGTTATCCCAATAAAGAGTGACTATTTTAACATTATCTACATCATAGGTGTCTTTTTTAGTCATTATTCTTGTCCATGTAATATCTATTTAATCCCGATGCTTTTATTCTTGCTATAAAATAGTTAGATGTTAATTTAGCTATATCTACAGGATCTAGGCATAGAGTAAATGTCGTTTTAAGTTGATGTGGGGTTAATGTATTTTTTAATCCCTAATTTACATTCTTTCTGTAATGCTTATTTATAAGATATTTAAAAGCACAAATTAACCCAGATAAATACTTTCCTTTTTTTAACAAGTGCTTGTATTTTTTCTTCATTTCTACGAACGTATCAGCATCTTTCAAATCCTTGAACGACCAAGGGGATTCTTTCTGGGCGTGTTGAAAGTATGAGGTTGATGGATAGTTAGCCCATTTGTGCCAAGGTTTAGTTATACCTGTATAGTGTATAAGAACAGTGTCATCTTTAATGACTTCTTTATATTTTTTATGGCTTGGAT
This sequence comes from Pectobacterium atrosepticum, assembly GCF_000740965.1. Lineage (NCBI taxonomy): Bacteria > Pseudomonadati > Pseudomonadota > Gammaproteobacteria > Enterobacterales > Pectobacteriaceae > Pectobacterium > Pectobacterium atrosepticum. The sequence goes on from NZ_CP009125.1 coordinate 179,257, forward strand.
CATTTAATTCATTTTTTATAGAATAAATAGTGTTGTATTCCCTAGGAAGGAAAATTACATTATTATGTAATAATATATTCATGACATCTTGATCTGGGTATTGAATGGCCTCATCACCATTTATTAATTTTTCAAATATCTTTTGTGTTAAATCTAATTCATTCCAAATTTTTAAATTTACAAATAAAACACCAGAATTAAAATATTCTCCCTCTAAGGTAGTAATCTTTAATCGACTTGCTGATTTCTTTTGCGTTTCTGGCAAATCACGAATTACAGCAGCAACATGTGGTGCCGTATCCAGTGTGCTAAGCTGTGCTAAAGAACCCTTGCACATCACATCGGCGTCAAGGTAGAGGAGGCTTGATATTTTATCTGAAAGATGGGAGAAAGCTAATAATCTAAAATACATAGCATGTGACCAAATATCAGTACAAGGCAATGTTTTTAACATTTCAGAGTTTATTTTATATAAGACTATTTTAGTTTTGAATTTTTCTGCAATAATCTCTATTTTTTTAATAAATTCATCATCAAAATCGTCAGAAAAAATATGGAATGTAAAATTGATATTGTTATTTATGAGAATGGATGCTACTGATATTCCACAACCAACGGCATAGTTCTTATCTATACCATAAGCAACATTTAACGTGTTATTATCGGCGATTGATTGATGCCTTTTTTCAAAAACCGAGAGAACATCAATATGTGATGAAAAGACCATAAAATCACCTTAAAAGAAGAAAAATTTAGCGTGTAGATTTTGGGATTATTTTTTAAAATGCTTTTTTATACAGGTAGCTAAGGATGCTCAATGTTCCACGAATAATGTCACCGTTGTGGAACTGGTGCTTGGCACAATATCGCATATTACTCGCTGTCACAGCATCTAATAAAGGCTCGTTTTTCCATGGGGAATTTTCTTTAGCTTTTAAAAAATATTTTGTGCAAGCGTAATTAGCCGCCCATTTATGCCAGGGCTTAGTTGGACCGATGTAATGAATAAAAACAGTTTCATTGGAGATCGGCGTGGGTGCAGACTCACCATGGCTATATTTTAATTCATAATTAATACTAAACTGAGTGTTATATTTATTGTCCAGTTGATAAAACTGTCTTGCCAAAAGTATATTTAAAACATCCTGGTCTGGATGGGTAATGACTTCCTTCATATCCGGGTCGACCAAAAAACGCATGCTATTTTCTGTTATCGCTGCCTGATTCCAGTTACTGATCTCAATTAATAAAACGCCGGAGTTAAAGTAGCCATTACTGAGTTCAGGCTGTTGGAGTTTTTGTGCACGATTTTTCCACCAGTGGCTATCGCCATCTAAAACAACGGCAGCAATATGGTTGCTAAGGTCTAATGTTATTAGTTCTTTCAATGAGCCATTACATATAATATCCGCATCAAGATAGAGAACTTTATCTAATGTTTTATAAAAATAGTCAGCGATAATGAAGCGGAAATAAATGGCATAGCTCCAGAGTTTTGTTTCTGGTAACGTTTTCAACCAAGAGCAATCAACGATATAGATGTTAATTGTTGTATTATATTCCTTTGCCATTTCCTGAAACTTGGCTTTGTCGCCATCACTGATTTTGTCTGTAAACACGTGAAAGGATAAGGAATGATCCTGATTTTTTAATAGGGTTGATGCTATAGCTATCGCGCAGCCATAAATGAACTTTTCATCAGTACCAAATGCTATATTTAACTCAGCATTTTTTTTCGAATATGAGAATGAGTGTACATTTTTTATGACTTTTTCTTTGTCAAAGTACATGTGCTTACCGTGTTGGGTGAGTAGCGAAGAGAATGACGTGTTGTAAAAAACAGGTCAAAATATTTATCATATTGATTCAATAATCAACTGCGCTGCTTTTTCTGGCAGGCTATAAATATCTTCTGTATCGGCAAAATGGCGGGCATTTTGTGCCCATTGTTTAAGCGTTTCTGGCTGACTGAGTGCGTGTAGTAACTCGTGGTTCAGTGCCGTCTGGCTAAACGGTTCTGGTATGACTTGTCCGGCCTGAGAGCGCTCAATATAAGAAGCATAACCACATGCATCGGTAACGAGTATCGGTAACCCTGCTGCGATAGCTTCTAGCAAGACGATTCCTGCGGCTTCCTGATGAGCTGGATGAAGTAACAGGTCTGCTGCTGCCATGAAGTCAGGAATATCATCTCGGCCTGAGAAGAATTGTATTTGTTTACCAATACCGAGTTGTTCAGCCTGCTGTTTAAAGGGTTTGGGATCGTCTTGGCCGACAACTAACAGCGTTACGCGTTGACGCAGTTCCTGAGGCAGGCTGGCGATAGCGGTCAGGCTACGACCAACGCCTTTACGTTTGAAGTCAGAACCGACTTGTAATAGAACAAATCCGTTTTCATCCAGATGGTGCTGCTGACGGAACTGTGAACGCGTATCTGGAGAGTGTGCGCTGTACTTTCTATCCTGCGAAATACCCGGTGGCAGCATAAAGAAGCGCTCATCCTGTGTGCCGTAATGCTTCTGGAAATGGGCAATTTGACGCGGGGTCAGCATCAGCATACGCGTGTGGCTGTTTTTATCGAACACATCTCGTTCAAGTGCCGCATATCCGCGGTAGCGGGGTGTTAGTCGATAAAAGAAGCCTTTTTCCTGAACCGCTTTTTCTGCCGTACATCCTTCTGCGGCATAGTAGAAGTCCAGTCCTGGCATTTTGCTAAACCCGACAACTCGGTCGACAGGACGTTGTTGTAAATGGTTATGTATCCAGTCGGAAAAATGGCGATGGCGAGTGTGGTTGCCAAGGCCTGATATGGGAACGAGAACGATGTCGAATCCTTCCGGCTTGTCGCCTTGCCACTCGCTGGTGTAAACGCGAATGTCGTGACCCTGTTTTTGGCAGGTTTGTGCGATGCTCAGAAAATCACGCTGTAATCCGCCAAAAGGAAAGTATTTATAGACGCAGAATGCGATTTTCATAGGGTGTTTTCTTCCTGCGACGCTTTTAGCATGTGTTCTGATGCCTGAATAACTGCTTGTGCAGGAATGCAGGACAAATATTTGACTGTCTGATCGTAATTCTGCTGTGCTGGCATCTGTTGATATTCACCTGCCCAAATCTGCTTATAGTGCTCACACCATGGACGCCATAATTTGTAGTCTGTTGGGCCAAATAGACACACTAGCGGTGTATTTAACGCAGCCGCCATATGCATCGGGGCTGAATCCACACCGATATATAACACTGCGTTGTCAATTAAAGCAGCCAACTCAAGAAAACTCGTTTTACCCGCAAAGGTCATATCCGGTTTATGCATGCATTGTGAATGAATGTCTCGCACTACGTTTAAATCATCTTCTGAGGGACCACAGGTCAAAACGACTTCCAGATTTTTTGTTTTAAGATAGTCAATAACCTGAGCGAATTTGTCGTTGTCCCAGTATTTGTAATATTGGCGAGTTGTGGGTTGGATGACGACGTAGCGTTGCGTTAAAAGTGTAGGACGTTGGTTAGCTATGCTCTGAGCATCTTCCTGACGATAATGCAGTGATAATTTAAAACATGTATTTGACGCTGGCAGTTTGAGCGGGGTGAGGAGATAAAGATTTTGCTCAACAATATGTGCACCTACCGGTGGAACACAAGTATCGAAAAACAAACGCCAAATCTTCCCTTTCAGGTTATTGCCCCGATCGAGAGCAATACTGCGGCACCCCAATAATTTTACTAATAAGGCAATCGGCCACTGATCAGCCAGATTGACGATCAGATCGTAATTATTTTGCTTAAGCGTTTGCCAGATTTCTGTGAAATTACGGATTTTTTCCAAAAGCGTGCTGGTCTTTCTTTTGAGCCCATAAAGCTGATGTATCTCTGGATTTGCGGAGAGAATCGGCATCGTATCCTGATACAGTAATACATCGATTTTAGCGTTAGGATAATTGGCTTTCAGCGTGCTGATGAGCGGAGTGGTCAGCAGCATATCGCCATGATATCTTAATTTTAAAATCAAAATTTTTTTTGGGGGCAGAGATTCCTCTTTCATTGCACTCCCCTATTTCTTTTTACTAATAAAATACTGAGGCAGTAAGTAACAATCCACACGGTGGTAGCATTTTTCCCATAAAAAATAACATCACTTAGTCCATAAATAACTAAGGATAGTGTGAGGGATGTAAGTGCGTAATCTTTTAGGATAAATGAAGAAAAATAAAATAATGATGCATAAAGAAGCAGTAATGCCATGCCACCTATAATCCCTTTTAAGGATATTGCTTCAATTAGCTCATTATGTAAATGAATTCCGGTAAGGAGTGCGGCACCAGAAAGGGATGGGTTTTGTTCTGCTTGTTTCTGAATATCCAACTGCCTTGATTCTGCTGATTGTCCCATTGGGGCATGTATGAAGGAGGTTAAACCACTTCTGTACATGGCTATGCGAGCGCCAACAGATGATTCACTATTTGATTGATTATACATGTTTATATCAGAAATAAGATTTTCAGATCTAGACATAATGGTTTTTTGACATGCCACTAAACAAACAATATTCACCATTATGTATAATATTATTAGTTTTAAGTTGATCTTTTTGTCTTTTAATATTGCGGGTATCAATACTATCGCACTTAGTAATGGATAGGCTAAAATAGCTGCGCGGGTTCCGCTTAATACTATAATTGTAAAGAAAATAATATGATTAATAAAATAAAAAAATAAATTTCTTTTCTCTGTTTTTAATAATATGACCTGTGAGGTAAGAATGCCAATAAAACTTATCATATAGGCAGAGCTTGTCGCGATTTTATCAGAAATAGAAAATCTAACCTCTGGTTCGGATAATAAATAATAAAGAATAAGAAAAAAAGGAATTGTATATATTATATTGAGTACATTCTTAGGTAACGGATGCTTTGATGAGAAAGTCATAGCAAACAATGTTAAAGATGAACCGAGGAATAGAATTTTCATTACATTATGATAGGAGTGATATAGTCCAATTATTTCGCTTCCGCTATTTTTATATAATTGCTCCCATATTAAATTAGTGACACATAAGAAAAGTATACTTAATGGAATTAGCATGCTTTCTTTCTTTATTTCTCTTTTATTAATAAAAAGAAGAATGGCGGAGATTATTCCAATAGTATTAAATATTTTAGATGCTAATTTTACATCAAAGATCATGGCAATTAAAGAAATTATTAAACTTGTATAAATTAACGAAGAGAAGACTTTTATTGTTTTCTCATTGGTAAGTAAATTCATTTTTTACCTTTTTGATTCGGGATAATTAAATATAAATTAATTTCTTGTATGTCTTACATGATTTAATTTTTATAAAGGTTGCAGTCTTGCATTATTCTCAAATGATTGTTCGCGAGTATTCAATATTCCATGTCGCTTTGGCCACAGGTATACATGGGTGTCTAAATGCGTCTCGAAGTGTATCGACAACGTGGCAATGCCAGATTCTGGTTGTGAAATGAGTGTATCCAGTGTCCAGACGAGTGCAAGATACCAATTGTTAAGATGGGTAGTAGAGAATATTGAGTACGGCTAACCTGAAAACAGGTTTAAGTGTGAAAAAATGCTACCGCCCCTGGCTCGACAGCTACCAGTTAACTGAAATGACCTGAAATCTCACGACGATTTGCGATGCGCAAATTTATCTCGCGATAGTGTTACAACACATATTGTGCTAAACCCCATATGGTACTAGAACCCACATCCCTCTCACAGAGGTAAATGCTACTACCACACGCTAATTATAACAGGACTAATTTTTTAGCCATTTTACGTTCAGCGTTGTGCCGAGGCAAAAAGCCATCAGCCACGCAATAAGCATGTCCCGTGAATAGAGAATGACATCGCTAAGTCCATACATAATCAGCGCAAAAAGCAGCGCGGCGGAGAGGTGACTGCGCAGAACAAAAAATGAAAAATAAAATAAGGATACATAGAGTAATATTAACAATATCGCTCCTGGTAGCCCCTTAAGAGAAAAAGCATCAATCACTTCGTTATGTAGATGGACATTCAGATATTCAACTGCGCCAGCTAAGCTCGGTTTTTGTTCTGCTTGTGCAATGATCCGTTCTGACCGCTGTTCAGCAGATTGTCCGAGTAATGCTTCTTCTCCTGCTTCGGTGCCGGATTGGTACATCGCGATGCGTGCACCAACCGATGTCCTGCTGTTATTCATGCTGTAGCTGTGTACGTCATTGATCAGATCGTTGGCGCGCTGATGAATCGTCTCTTGGAAAAGGAATAAACACAGGAGAATAGTGGCCGATGAACCGATTAATGCTTTGATGAACAAGCGCTTATTGTGCCTGACTTCTGACAATAAAATAGTCGCGCCAACAATAGGATAGACGAATATGGCCGCCCGGGTTTCTGTCAGGAAAATAGCGATAGTGACTAACAGAAAATGCCCCAGATAGAGATAATATTTATAAGCTGAATCTAGCTTAAGCAGTGCCTGTGCGCTTAACGCGCCAATAAAAGTAAGAAAATAGGCCGCGCTGGTTGCTGTGCCAAATACCAACCCAATACGATGCATTCCACTGAAGAGTGACTGATAAAACGCATAGCCCAGTGTTAACACACAGATTGCGATGGTGTAGAAGAGCGACAGCTTTTGCTTTTGTTGCGTGATGTGTAGGGCTGTCAGCAAGATAAAGGCGCCCAAAATACCAGCATGTGCAGATGTTTTATAGGCGTTATATACATAAGAAAAAAGGCTATCAGGTTGATAATATTGGTGATACCAAATGAGATTGGTTAAGCCGATAGCTAGCAGGCAAAGCGGGATCAATAACAACCGCTTAGCGGCTATTACTGTTCTTAAGTGTGTTACCACATAGAAAACAGATAGCGAACCCGTGAGATAAAAAAACCACCCAGCAAGGACGCTACTAAACGGCATAATGGCTAATGTGAGTAAACAGCCGGGGAAGATCGCTGTAAGTGCGACAGCCGAACTTATACTGGGCGTTTTTCCCAATTCGTACCTTAATTCATTGAGCATGTATTTGTTCACTGTCGGGAGTGATATCACTCCCTTGATGCAGGTAATTCTATCAGCATCTCTAATTTCTGATGGATGAGGCTAGCGGGAATTGTCTCCATTTGCTGGCTTTCAGACATTTCCACCACTTGGTTCATTCCATAGCCGCCAATCAGCCCTGGGTCGGTTGGCCCGTATAAGGTGATATTCGGACGATCCAGCGCGGCTGTCAGGTGGCTAAGTCCAGTATCGACGGAGACGATAGCGCTGGCCCCTGCGAGTACCTCGGCAACCTGTTGCAGCGTGAGGCGCGGTAAGACGTCAACGTGTGGGAACCCTTCCGCCAGCCGTAATGCACGTTGGTGCTCGTGTTCTGCTCCCCAAGGGAGTTTGATGTGCAGTCCACTCGATGCCAATAGCGCAATCAGTTCACGCCAGTGCGCCTCCGGCCAGTGTTTTTCATCACGCGTGGTGGCATGGAGAAACACCAGATAGCGGTTGGCATCTGCGAGCGGCTGGGAGAGGAAACGTTGGGCAATCGCATAATCGCCGCGTTCGGTGGGTTTTTTATAGCCCAAACTAGCGGCAAACAGCTCCCTTATGCGCTCTACCGCATGCTGTCGACGGCTTATCGGGTGGCGATAGTTATAAAACCAGCTTGCCAGCGGCTCACGCGCGCTCTTGCAATCCAATCCATGTTTCTTTCCGTTAGCGAGTCGCGTAACCAGCAGCGCACTTTTAATCAGCCCCTGTGCATCGATAACTGCATCGTAGTGGTATTGATGTAGTTGGTGCTTGAATTCTGCACGTTCCTGACGTATCGGGGCACTAAACCAGTTTTTCCGCCAGCGGCGTATTGCCACTGGAATGACGCGGGAAACTGCGGGGTGCCAGCTTGGAATTTGTGCGAAACCTTCTTCAACCGCCCAGTCGAACTGGATACCGGGAATAGCCTGCATCGCGTCGGTTAAAGCGGGCAACGTATGTAGCACATCGCCCATCGACGATGTTTTCACGATCAGCACTCTCATGCGTCTGCTCCCGGCGCCCGATTTACTCCCAGAATGAGATGCTTATCCAGCGCGCTGAGCACGCGTTCGGGCTGAATATCGATCAAGCTCTGGTGATAACCTTGCTCGGCATCCCCTTTACGCACCCGGTGATAACCGGTAATCAGGCGAATCACTTCAGCCTGGTGGGACAACGGCGGGGTAAAATCGGGGCTACTCGGGCCATAAAGCGCGACAAGCGGGCGATGAAGCGCCGCGGCGACGTGCATGAGCCCAGAGTCATTGCTGACAACGGCATGGCAGGCCGCAATCAAGACAACAGCCTGTTCCAGCGAGGTTTTCCCCGCCAGATTGGCGCAGTGCTGTCGGGCATCCTCCGTCAACCCCTGAAGGATATCGTCACAGGCTGAACTATCATTGGCCGAACCGAACAGCGCAATCTGGTAGCCGCGCTCAATCAGTGATTGCGCCAACGCAGCGTAGTGATAATGCGGCCAGCGTTTGGCAGGGCCGAATTCGGCTCCGGGGCAAAAACCGATGATGGGGCGTTTATCGCTGAGGTCAAAGGCCTGCGTTATGTCCGCAATTTCGGCCTGATTAACCTGTAACTGTGGCCAAAGTAACGGCTGCGGCAAGTCCTCAGCACGATGGATACGGCTACGGTCATAGGCTAATGCTGCGTAGCGCTGAACCATCAGTGGAAATGCGGCTTTATCCAGCACGCGTAGGTCGTTCAACAGCCCGTAACGCATCTCGCCGCGCCAGCCTGTGCGTTGCGGAATGTTGGCAAAGAATGGCACCAGCGCAGATTTGAAGGAGTTGGGCAGCACGTATGCTCGGTCATAGCCTGCATCGCGCAGGGATACGCCAAGACGACGGCGTTCGCCCAGCTCAAGTGCGCCGTGGCCTAGCGGCATGGCTAACGCCTGATTGACTTCCGGCATTCGTGCCAGCAGCGGACGGCACCAGGCTGGCGCCATCACGTCAATGACCGCTTCCGGGTGTTCAGCCTTCAATGTGCGATAAAGGCTGTGCGACATCATCATATCGCCGACCCAGGAAGGGCCGATGACCAAAATTTTCATACCGCTTATAAATCCTTATCCGATTAAACGGTACGGTTCAGCCAGGTCATATATTCCGCTACGCCTTCGGCGACGGTTTTGAACGGCTTATCGTAGCCCGCGGCCCGCAAGTTGGTGAGATCGGCCTGCGTATAGGCCTGATAGCGGCCTTTCAGTTTTTCAGGGAATTCGATGTACTCCACGCCGCCTTTGTTATGGAAGGCGAGTGTGGCGTCGGCAACGGCCTGGAAGGATTCGGCACGACCGGTACCGCAGTTGAAGATGCCCGAAACACCGTTTTGCCAGAACCACAGATTGACGGCCGCGACATCACCGACGTAAATGAAGTCACGTTTGAAGTTTTCGCTACCAGAGAACAGCTTCGGATTTTCACCCTGATTAATCTGGTTGTTCAGGTGGAACGCGACGCTTGCCATGCTGCCTTTGTGCCCTTCGCGCGGTCCATAGACGTTGAAATAGCGGAAGCCGCAGATCTGCGATTCCGCTTCCGGTAGAATCTCACGCACGTACTGATCGAACAGGAACTTGGAGTAGCCATAGACGTTCAGAGGCTGCTCGTATTGGCGGTCTTCGATGAAGTTATCGTTACGACCGCCGTAGGTCGCGGCCGAAGAGGCATACAGGAACGGAATACTGCGATCGAGGCAGTAGTGCAGCACATCTTTGGAATACTGATAGTTGTTATCCATCATGTATTTGCCATCCCACTCGGTGGTGGAGGAGCAGGCACCTTCATGGAATACGGCCTCGATATCGCCCAGATCGTCACCCGCAACGATGCTGGCGACGAAATCTTCCTTATCCACGTAATCTGCTATGTCCAGATCGACCAGATTGACGAACTTGGTGCCGTCTTTCAGGTTATCGACAACCAGAATGTCCCGGTAGCCGATGTCATTCAGAGATTTTACGATATTGCTGCCGATAAAACCGGCACCGCCAGTAACGATAATCATGGGTGCGACCTTTGTTAATCATGCCGGTGAGGCACCGCGCCCCACACTGTTTATGACCGCTATAATAGCATTTCATTTTACCGCAAGCAGCCAGAGGTTAATTTATCCCGTGTTGTCCCAACCTTTTAAGATGATTCAGGTCGTGACGAAACCTGCATTTTCAGACTGTTTCCCCCGCATTTCTGCCCACATCCGCTAGCTTAAAAACCATAAAGCAATCTTTTTATGGGAGATGGTCGCTATGCCTGCCGCTTTTTATCAACAACTTACTACACAAATTATGGCTGCACGCACCGAAGGCGTGTTTAAGGAAGAGCGAATTATTACCTCTGCTCAGCAGGCCGAAATTGAGGTGATGGACAGCAACTGTCTGCTCAACTTCTGCGCCAATAATTATCTTGGTCTGGCGGACAGCCCTGAGCTGATTGCCGCGGCAAAAGCGGGATTGGACAGCCACGGTTTCGGCATGGCATCGGTGCGCTTCATTTGTGGAACGCAGGATATCCACAAACAGCTGGAGCGTAAGTTGGCGGATTTTCTGGGAATGGAGGACGTAATTCTCTATTCCTCTTGTTTTGATGCCAACGGCGGGCTGTTTGAAACGCTGATGGGGCCGGAGGATGCGATTATTTCCGATGCGCTTAACCACGCCTCGATCATTGACGGTATCCGGCTATCGAAGGCTCGGCGCTATCGTTATGCCAATAACGATATGAGCCAGTTGGAAGCGCAGTTGCAACTGGCCAGAGCGGCAGGGGCGAAACATATCATGATCGCCACCGACGGCGTTTTCTCTATGGATGGTGTGATTGCAGACTTACAGGGAATTTGCGACCTAGCGGACCGCTATGATGCGCTCGTGATGGTTGATGATTCCCATGCAGTGGGATTTGTCGGTGAACAAGGGCGCGGAACACATGAACACTGTGGGGTGATGGATCGCGTTGATATCATCACCGGCACGTTAGGCAAGGCGTTGGGTGGCGCATCGGGCGGTTATACGGCGGGCAAGCGGGAGGTTATCGACTGGCTGCGCCAGCGCTCTCGCCCTTATCTGTTTTCCAACTCGCTCGCGCCAGCCATTGTCACCGCATCGCTCAAGGTGCTGGATCTACTCGAACATGGCGGAGAGCGACGTGATCGCCTGTGGAAAAATGCCCGCCTGTTTCGTGAAAAGATGACTGCTGCAGGGTTCACGCTGGCAGGTGCCGATCATGCCATTATTCCCGTGATGCTGGGCGAGGCGCAACTGGCACAGGATTTTGCTCAGGCGCTACAGCGGGAAGGCGTTTATGTCGCGGGCTTTTTCTATCCTGTTGTTCCCCTTGGTCAGGCGCGTATTCGTACCCAAATGTCGGCTGCCCATACGCCGCAGCAAATCGAATTCGCCGTCGAGGCTTTTATCCGTGTGGGCAAGCGTCTGGGTGTGATCATCTGAGGAAACTGTCATGAAAGCATTGGCAAAATTGCGGCCGGAAGAAGGTATCTGGATGATGGATGCCCCCATGCCAGAACTCGGGCATAACGACATCATGATTAAAATCCGCAAAAGCGCGATTTGCGGAACGGATGTGCATATCTATAACTGGGACGAATGGTCGCAGAAGACCATTCCTGTTCCGATGGTCGTCGGGCATGAGTACGTGGGTGAAATTGTCGCGATTGGTCAGGAGGTTAACGGTTTTCATATTGGCGACCGGGTTTCTGGTGAGGGGCATATTACCTGTGGCTACTGCCGTAACTGTCGCGCTGGGAGACGTCACTTATGCCGCAACGCCATCGGTGTCGGGGTAAACCGTCCCGGTTCGTTCGCGGAATATCTGGTGATTCCTGCCTACAATGCATTTCGCATTCCCGACAATATTTCTGACGAGTTGGCCGCCATCTTCGATCCTTTCGGTAACGCCGTGCATACCGCACTTTCCTTCGATTTAGTCGGGGAAGATGTGTTGATTGCAGGGGCAGGGCCGATAGGCATGATGGCCGCGGCGGTGTGCCGTCACGTTGGTGCAAGGAATGTCGTGATTACCGATGTGAATGCATACCGTCTGGAGCTGGCTAGTAAAATGGGGGCAACGCGTGCCGTCAATGTGGCAGAGGAAAAGCTGACTGACGTGATGATAGAACTGGGTATGACCGAGGGGTTTGATATTGGGTTAGAAATGTCGGGCGCACCATCGGCCTTTCGCGCGATGCTGAAAGCGATGAATCACGGTGGGCGAATCGCCATGCTGGGCATTCCGCACGAACCGATGTCGATTGACTGGGGCGAAGTGATTTTTAAGGGATTGTTTATTAAAGGCATCTACGGACGGGAAATGTTCGAAACCTGGTACAAAATGTCTGCGCTGATTCAGTCCGGACTGGATTTGTCCCCGATTATCACTCATCGCTTTCACATTGATGAGTTTCAAAAGGGGTTTGATGCCATGCGTTCAGGTCAGTCGGGCAAGGTTATTCTCAATTGGGATGAGGCATATACTCGTCATACTTCGAGTTGCATGTGCGTTGACTGCGCTACTCGGCATACTTAACGTGTACCTCGCCCCTCATGGGCCGCTGCAAGCAGCGTTCAAATCAGCCTTTAGCAGATTTGTCACTCACCCGAATCACTTACCTGAGGAAAACACGCGCCTGACATTACGGCTGCTTGTGCGTTTCGGTGTCGGCGGGGGCAATCCAGGTCTGCCAGCGGTGCTTGATAAACAGCACGGGTGCGCTGTCCCGAATACTGCTGCTCACCAGCCTGAAGAACACATCGTCTTTTACAGGTTCCGGTGGCTGCTTGACCTGACATTGCGGTATGCCGCGGAACGGATTACGCGACTTAGGCGGTTTCTGTGGCTGAGGCTCATAATGCTGCGTAGGCTCATTCAGCAACTGGCTGGGGCGCACTAAGACGATATCGGCATCCAGTGTAGGCAGCATCTGCTGCAAGACGCGGATAGTTGAAGGATGTGGGTGCCCAATAGCGATAGCGGAACCGCTGCGGCGGGCAATTTGCACCGCACGGGTAAACTGTTTACGAATCTCGGCTTCGTTCTGCGAATCGTCCAGAAAGACTTTGCGTTTGATAACTTTGACGCCCGTTCCTGCTGCGGCCTGACTCGATTGGCTGCTGCCAATGGTCATACTATCGAGGAAATAGAGCTGGTAGGCGCTCAGCGCCTGCATGACTTTTTGCATACCAGGCAGGCTGGCGGTCATCGCGCTGCCCATATGGTTATTCAACCCTACGGCATAAGGCACGTTACTGACCGATTGGCGAATAATGCGCTGAATTTCATCGCTGCTCATGTCTGGGCGTAACGTGTCGCGCTCCAGCGGCTGCTTGCTCATCGGTGCCATCGGCAAGTGGATCAGCACTTCTCGCCCTTGCTGGTGGGCTTTAGTCGCCATTTCACGGGCGTACGGTGCGTTAGGTAATACTGCGACGGAAATTGCCGTAGGCATCGCCAGAATCTGGTTCTCATTATGTGGACGATAGCCGAAATCATCGATCACGATGGCGAGTTTTCCGGCCAGAGCCAACGGAGAAAGTGCGAATAGACTCAATGCCAATAACGGTGTTTTGGTTAAATAAGACAAGACTATCTTCCCAGCCAAGGTTGTGGATTGACCGCCTGACCCTGACGACGGATTTCAAAATATAGCCCGGCCTGACTTTGCCCGCCGCTGGTGCCGACCAGTGCGATAGGTTGGCCTGCTTTGACCTGAGCGCCAACGGATACCAATGCGCTTTGGTTGTAACCGTACAGGCTCATGTCACCTTTACCATGCTGCACAACAACGACCAGCCCGTAGCCCTGTAGCCAGTCGGCCATCAGTACGGTACCGTCGGCGATGGCTTTCACTTCCGTCCCTTCTGGTGCGGTAATCACCAAGCCTTTCCAACGTAGCTCACCCTGTAGTGGCTCGCCGAAACGGTGCTCGATGCGGCCGTTAACCGGCCATATAGCTTGACCAGAAGGTCGTCCTAAACCGCCAGTGCGCGCCATAAGTGAGCGTTCACCTTCAGTCGGTTTGTAACTGCTGCCGCTGCGTTTAGCCTGCTCTTCTTTGGCGCGAACCTTTGCAGCCTCGCGCGCTTCCCGCTCAGCGCGGGCTTTAGCTTCTCGCTCGGCGCGGGCGATCTGATCGCGCAATCGGGTTTCATTCTGGCGCAGTTCCGTCAACTGCTGCTGATCTTTTTCCAGCGAACTTTCCAGCGTCGACAGGGTTTTCTTTCGATCGGACTGCGCCTGTTCCAGCGTTTGCTGTTGCTGCTGTTGGTCACTCAGCAGTGTTTTTTGCTGCGTCTGTTTTTGTTCTAACTGACGTTGCTGATTAGCCAGCTCTACGCGAGTTTGCTGCAATTCGTTGATGGATTTCTGCCGTGCTTCATTCAGGTAACCGAAGTAGGCGAGGATACGCTCGTTGCGCTGGCTTTCCTCTCCGCTCAGCATGAGTTGCAGCGCGCTGTGCTGGCCTTGCCGGAAGGCGGCATCAAGCTGACGAGAAAGGAGCGTTTGTTGCTTATCCTGCTGAGATTGCAATTTTGCGATAGAGGCGCTGAGGCTGGTTAATTCTTTATTTAGCGTTGACAGCGTATTGCGCGTTTCATGCAGTTGGCGGCTGGCCTGAGAGATGGACTGCTCCTGCTTTTTCAACTGCTGAACTAATGTACTGCGCTGCTTTTGTTGCGCTTGAACGCTTTTTTCTTTCGCGGCGATATCTTGTTGCAGGGTCTTAAGCTGTGCCTGATTATCTTCCGCCTGGCTGAGCGCGGGCAACAGCAAAATGCCAACGCAGAGCGCGCTGGCGCAGCGGGTGAGTAGCCTGTGTAATGCAGATAATTGGCGATCGGCGCTACATACCACTCGACTCTGTTCAAATAACGCGTTTTTACTCATATCGATAAATTATTCCACGATGAACAGCGGCTTACCAGTTGTCTCTTGTCTGATTTCTATTTCCAGACGTGACAAGCATGGCACAAAGGTGCGTGTCTATGCGTATCAACAATAGATAAATGGAAAGCGCGCCGCAGATTCGATACGCTATATTGGCTTACTGGCTGTAATTGCCGTATCGCGCAGGTATACTCAGGAAACTTATATTTTTGTTGCTTAACTGATCCGGGAGCCGTTACACCCCATGCAAGAGATTATGCCATTCGTTAGCAAGAACCCTATTTTGAGCATCGCCTGGGTTGCGCTGTTGGTTGCGGTAATTGTTCTTACTGTGAAGAGTAAACTGTCGAACGTGAAAGAAGTGGTTCGTGGTGAAGCGATCCGACTGATTAATAAAGAAGATGCTGTCGTCGTTGATATTCGTAACCGTGATGACTATCGCCGTGGCCATATTGCCAACGCATTTAACCTGTTGCCGAACGACATTAAAAACGGCAGCGTAGGTGAACTTGAAAAACATAAGTCGCAGCCGATTATTGTGGTCTGCGCCAACGGCCTCTCTTCACGCGAGGCGGCCGATAATTTGCACAAAGCCGGTTTTGAGCGTGTGCAGGTGCTGAAAGACGGCCTGGCTGGCTGGAGCGGTGAGAATCTGCCTTTAGTCCGCGGCAAATAAAACGGTTTGTGGTAAAACTATCCGCATCGTGCCACGTGCAGCAAGTCATATGCAGCCAAAATGGCAACGATTTTGCAGGATAACCGACAGGCTGATTGCAGTACGACAATAACAGAAATGTGCTGACGTCCGCCTACTCATGACGACGGAAGACGTCAAGAAAATCTAACAAAAGGGTATTACCTAACATGTCTGAACAAAACAACACAGAAATGGCTTTCCAAATCCAGCGTATCTACACCAAAGATATCTCTTTTGAAGCGCCGAAAGCGCCTCAGGTGTTCCAGCAGGAATGGCAGCCGGAAGTAAAACTGGATCTGGATACGGCTTCTAGCCAACTGGCTGATGACATCTATGAAGTCGTACTACGTGTGACCGTAACGGCTTCTCTGGGTGAAGAAACTGCATTTCTGTGTGAAGTTCAGCAAGGTGGTATCTTTACCGTTGGCGGTATCGAAGGGACTCAGCTGGCGCACTGCCTGGGCGCATACTGCCCGAACATTCTGTTCCCTTACGCGCGCGAGTGCATCACCAGCCTGGTTTCTCGCGGTACTTTCCCGCAATTGAACCTGGCGCCGGTTAACTTCGATGCGCTGTTCATGAATTACCTGCAACAGCAGACCGAAGGTGAAGGCGAAGGTGAAGGCGCTGCGCAGCATCAGGATGCCTGATGAACGCGTCTGACGCTTCCATGACCGTCATCGGTGCCGGTTCATACGGCACCGCATTAGCCATTACGCTGGCGCGTAATGGCCATCGAGTCGTGCTGTGGGGTCACAACCCTACGCACATTCAGGCGTTACAGGCCGCTCGTTGTAATCAGGCATTCCTGCCGGATGTCCCTTTCCCCGATTCGCTACAGTTGGAAACTAATCTGGCTCATGCGCTCGCTGCCAGCAGAAACGTGCTGGTTGTCGTGCCGAGCCATGTATTCGGTGATGTTTTGCGTCAGTTGAAACCTCATTTGCGTTCCGATGCGCGTATCGTGTGGGCGACCAAAGGGCTGGAAGCAGAAACGGGCCGTCTGTTACAGGATGTCGCACGCGAAGCGTTGGGTGAAACCATCCCGCTTGCGGTGGTATCTGGCCCGACATTTGCCAAAGAATTAGCGGCCGGCATGCCGACGGCTATTGCTCTGGCATCACCGGACAGTGAATTTGCTGACGATCTGCAACAGCTACTGCATTGCGGGAAGAGCTTTCGTGTTTATAGCAACCCAGATTTTATCGGTGTGCAGTTGGGCGGAGCGGTGAAAAACGTCATTGCTATCGGTGCCGGGATGTCTGACGGCATTGGGTTTGGTGCTAATGCACGTACTGCATTGATCACCCGCGGGCTGGCGGAAATGACCCGGCTTGGTGCCGCGCTGGGCGCGGATCCTACTACCTTCATGGGGATGGCTGGGCTTGGCGATTTGGTGCTGACCTGTACTGATAATCAGTCCCGTAACCGACGCTTTGGCATGATGCTGGGGCAGGGAATGGACGTGCAGAGCGCACAGGATAGCATTGGTCAGGTTGTTGAAGGATACCGCAATACGAAAGAAGTATTGGCATTAGCACAGCGCTACGGCGTTGAAATGCCGATTACGGAGCAACTCTGGCAGGTTCTGTATTGTGGGAAAGACGCCCGTGAGGCGGCGTTAAGTCTGTTAGGGCGAACGCGTAAAGACGAAACCGCCAAATTATAAAACACGTCGTTCCATACTCTAAATAATTCGAGCTTCAGGCAGGCGGCAAGGGAAGGAGTCCCGATGAGCTTACTCAGGTAAGTGATTCGGGTGACTGAACGCAGCCAACGCACATGAAACTTGAAGTATGACGAGTATATGCTGGGCTTCCTAATCTTGGAGGCTCATAGTATCTTCATTTTCTTGTACATGAGCGATGGGCTAACAAGCCTGTCGTTTGGAACAGATATACGTTGTGATGTGTGGTATCTCGGAGAGTAAGGCAATGTCGACAGAAGAACTGGCACTGGTCTGGACCAATATCAAAGCAGAAGCGCGCAGTCTCGCAGACTGTGAACCGATGCTGGCCAGCTTTTTTCACGCCACATTGCTGAAGCATGAGAATCTGGGTAGCGCCCTGAGCTACATGCTGGCGAATAAGTTAGCCAATTCGATTATGCCTGCAATTGCTATTCGTGAGGTGGTGGAAGAAGCTTACAGCGCCGATCCGCATATGATCGTTTCTGCCGCGCGCGATATTCAGGCCGTCTGCCTGCGCGATCCTGCGGTAGATAAATACTCTACGCCGCTGCTCTACCTGAAAGGGTTTCATGCGTTGCAGGCT
The DNA here is from genome assembly GCF_000740965.1 of Pectobacterium atrosepticum. Classification (NCBI taxonomy): domain Bacteria; kingdom Pseudomonadati; phylum Pseudomonadota; class Gammaproteobacteria; order Enterobacterales; family Pectobacteriaceae; genus Pectobacterium; species Pectobacterium atrosepticum. The sequence goes on from NZ_CP009125.1 coordinate 197,179, forward strand.
TATCGCATTGGTCACTGGCTTTGGTCGCAGGATCGTAAAGCACTGGCGGTCTATTTCCAGAATCAGATCTCAGTTTCTTTTGGTGTCGATATTCACCCAGCGGCGAGAATCGGTTGTGGGATCATGCTCGATCACGCAACAGGTATTGTGATCGGTGAAACGGCCGTGGTTGAAAACGATGTCTCCATTCTACAATCCGTTACGCTTGGCGGTACGGGCAAAACTAGCGGCGATCGTCATCCTAAAATTCGTGAAGGTGTGATGATTGGCGCAGGCGCTAAAATTTTGGGGAACATTGAAGTTGGCTGTGGAGCGAAAATTGGTGCTGGTTCTGTCGTGCTGCAATCCGTTCCTCCACATACGACGGCGGCAGGGGTTCCGGCCCGTATCGTCGGTCGACCAGAAAGCGATAAGCCCGCCATGGATATGGATCAGTATTTCAACGGTATCAACCGCGGCTTTGAATACGGCGACGGCATCTAATCCTGTTGCGTCAGCGGTTCTATTCAATCTGAGATTGATGCCGCGCTTTACCTCCATCAGAATATAAACCACCGACAAATAAGGTGGTTTCTTGTTATTGCGCCTAGGAAACGTCTGAAAGCATATCTGAACTCACCATCTATTTAGCCACAGTTGCTGTTTATCCCTTCATAATAGGCTGCTTTGATTTCCCGTTTATATAGGCAGATCGCGTAAGTTGAACTATATATTTTGGTAACGATCAGAATAGTTTTGTTTGGATCACCTTTGTTTGAATGGAATCGTGACGCTGTTACAGAGAATCTTATATGTATTTGAAGCGAATTTTAATCACATTAAGTTTGATTACACTGCCGATTGTCCCTTGTTTGAGCTACGCAGCAGAAAGCATAAGTAATGTAGGGATAAATAATACGGGTAGCACGGCGAATCTTGCACCCGCTGCGGTTGATGCCAATGTTTCGGCGTCGGATAAGCACGAGGAAAGCTGGTGGCAGAGAAGTAAAAATAATCTGTCTACTACCTGGAATGCGCCGCAGAGCCACGATATTTATATCCCGACTATCACCTGGCATAACCGCTGGACGTACGATAAAGAAAAGACTGACAGGTATAATGAAAAACCGTGGGGCGCGGGCTACGGTGTTTCCCGTTTGGATAAAGATGGGGATTGGCACGGGCTTTATATCATGGCGTTCAAAGACTCCTATAACAAATGGGAGCCTATCGGTGGTTATGGCTATGAAAAGCGTTGGCGGCCAACCAGCGATCAGGATTTTCAATTGGGCCTAGGCTTTACGGCGGGTTTTACTATGCGTGATAACTGGAACTATATTCCAATTCCCGTCTTGTTGCCTTTGGCGTCAATAAGTTATAGCAAACTTTCTTTCCAGGCGACTTACATCCCCGGAACATACAATAACGGTAATGTTTTCTTTGCCTGGTTCAGATGGCAGATTTAATAGCCTCTTGTTTTCTTCGAGAGTGTTTTTTCTTCAAGAAGAAAATCATAATATAAATGGCTAACGGTCCCGTATTCTGGGATCGTTACTGCTATGTTGTGATTTGTATAATACCCACAATATATATTAATGAGAAAAGGCTAGAAATTATCCGCAATGCTTTTCTAGCTATCTATATCCGATGATACTATTCGTGATTTTATTATATGGCTTGCCTATTGAATTTTTCATGTTGATGAAACTATAATCAGCATGTTATCTCTATTTTTTAGAATTAAATATAGTGGTTTGTTGGTTTTTACATTAATTACGAGTAGGTTTTCGTAAAGTGTTTGAGTATGTAAGCGATTTTTTACGTGGAAAGTTAACGTTTTTTTATTGTTAAATTCGCAAAATTTACGACTTTTTAGATTAAATGATATAAAGGGATTTTATATGGCGAATAATATTTATTTGACCTTGACGGGTAATCAGCAGGGGGAAATATCTGCTGAGTGTGGCACTGTTGATTCGATTGGGAATAAATATCAGATAGGGCATAGAGACCAAATCTTTGTGTTGCAATTTGATCATTCTATCAGCCGAAACCAAAACATTAATCATCAACCTATAACTTTTTGTAAGCCTATCGATAAGTCTTCTCCGCTCCTGGGAAATGCCATATCAAACAACGAAAAGCTTGAACTTTTGTTCGATTTTTACCGTACGGCGCAGACTGGCACGCAGGAAAAATATTATTCTGTAAAACTCCTTGGAGCCGTTATAAGGAACATTGCCGTTTCCTATCCGCATGCTTTGACCCATGCAGAGAACCAACCAGAAGAAATGATATCTATTGCGTATCAAAGCATAGATTGGCAACACCATATCGCTGGAACTGGTGGTTATAGCTTATGGGAAGAAAAAGTATACTAATATAAAAGGAGCGATTATGGCAGGTGATATTATCGTACGAAATAAATTTTGTGATATTTCCAAAGTTAGATTTAGAAAGTGGGATGAAATTGATGTTATTTTCTGGAAGTTTGGTAAAAGCAATCCTGAAAGGAAGAGTGGAGGATATTATTTAAACGCATATAAAGATGCTTATATCCAATACAATAAAGAAAGAATAATAAAATATGCTAACCAAGCTGGAATTCTCCCTGAGTTGCTTGGTGGTGTTGCTTGGATTGAGTCAGGTGGAATGCCAGAAGAATATAAATTTCAGGTGTTTGAGATAAAACGGTTTTTGAAATTAAAGTCATCCCCCGAAAATAAAACCTCTTTTGGTTCTGTTGCTATGCAAATTCAGGTCGCAGCTAGAACTTTGGGCTTAAATCCTGATATTTTGACAACGCGCGATCAGCTTGAATTAGCAACTTGTCTGATGGAGGATGATTTTAACCTCTGGATTGTCGCGCAGCATCTAAGAGATATGATCCTCTATGATTATCCGAGTGTGGCGGCACTTTATTTGACTGATGAACAGTACATGATGGCGGGGATTCGTTACAACCGGGGTATACAAAGAAAGTTGAGTGAATTTATTCGTTTTATCGATGCTAAGCCAGAACGTGGTTCTGCAGAATTTGATTACATCTCTTATGGAGTACGGCTACTACAGATTAGAAATCATATAAGAAAACTGCTGGAGCTTAATACCTGAATGAACATAAGCAAGGAAAAGGTCGTCGATGCTATCTCTATGGTGGGGTATTTTGTATTCGCCTATGTTGTAATGGAGTTACTCTCGATCAACAAATATGATTGGATGATGGAGTCAGGAGACTCTATCTGTAGTATTCCCCATCAGCCTCTCAGCAACCGTATCTTACAAGCGGGTGTTGCGGCTCTATTGTTGATAACACCTTTGTTTATTGCGTTAGCACGTAACCTTTTCATAAAAAATCGCTATAAAATAGCCTATTACATAGCTGGGATACTGTGCATCGCTCTGTATGGCGGATGGCTTTTCTTAGGTCGATTTGCTTTATGTTAATTGGCTGGTTCCGTCAAAATGACCTGATTTCATCGTGATTAACGATCATTTTAGAAAACAGAGTTCAATACCATTATGAATATTATGGGAATGGCGATTTACCCTTAGGGGATAAATGTAGGAGCACCGATGCTTTTATTTGTTCATTATTTAATCTCATGTAAACCACTTTGACTGAAATTCATTCAGTTATCTCCGCTACAATAGCGCTACTTTTTTCTCAGTGGATGCTGTCGTGCCATTACTTATTATCACCACTATTTTGTGGGCATTTTCATTCAGCCTGATTGGCGAATATCTGGCGGGTCAGGTCGATAGCTGGTTTTCTGCGATGTTCCGTCTAACGGCCGCAGCAGTTGTATTCTTGCCGTTCTTACGCTGGCGGGGCTACGCGCCGCGCGTCATTTTCTTGTACATGTTAGTGGGTGCTTGCCAACTGGGTATCATGTACCTGTTTGTGTTCCAGGCTTACCTGTACCTGACCGTACCTGAGTTTTTACTCTTCACGGTGATGACGCCGCTGTACGTCACGCTGATTTACGATTTGCTTGCCCGACATCGTCTGCGCTGGGGCTACGTGATGAGTGCGCTGCTGGCAGTATTCGGGGCGGCGGTGATCCACTATCACGGCGTGAGTGAGCACTTCTGGTGGGGATTCCTGCTGGTGCAGGTGGCTAACGTGTGTTTTGCCGCAGGTCAGGTTGGGTATAAGCGTCTGATGGAGATTCATCCTGTGCCGCAGCACTGCGCGTTTTCCTGGTTTTATCTGGGAGCCGCGATCGTGACGATAGCCGCATGGCTACTCTTCGGCAATATGGATAAATTACCCACCACAACCTTACAGTGGGGCGTGTTGGCCTGGCTGGGGATTGGCGCTTCTGGTGTTGGTTATTTTATGTGGAACTACGGTGCAACCCAGGTGGATGCCGGAACGCTCAGCATAATGAATAACTTCCACGTGCCAGCCGGTCTACTGGTCAACTTCGCCATCTGGCACAAAACGCCAGACTGGCTGAGTTTTATCGTGGGGACAGCGATCATTACGTCCTCGCTGTGGGTACACCAGCATTGGGTCGTGAAGCGTCCTTTACGAACGGCAAATGATCACAAGCGTGCTGACGCGCCGAACGAGTAAATGCATCAATTACCGGTTGGCGTTGCTCTCCGTCGCGGACGGCGGCGTACAACCGGCTCCAAAGCCCATCCCCCAGCGATTTGGTCACAATCAACCCTTGGCGTTCAAAGCTTTCCACCACCCAGTGCGGTAGCGCGGCGATACCCATGCGGGCGGCGACCATCTGAATCAATAGCAGCGTATTATCCACGCTTTTCAGTGCTGGGCTGATACCTGCTGGCTGTAAAAAGTGACGCCAGACGTCCAACCGCTGCCGCTGTACCGGATAGATCATCAGGGTTTCGGCGCTGAAATCTTCCGGTTCGATTTTTTCTTTTTTTGCCAGTGGGTGTTCGGGAGCCAGTACCAGCCTGACTTCAAAATCAAACAGAGGCGAATAGTGCAGACCGCTGCGCGGCATAATGTCCGAAGTCATGACCAGATCCAGCTCGCCTTGCTGGAGTGCGGGCTGCGGATCGAATGTCACACCCGATTTAAAATCCATCACCACCTGCGGCCAGTGTTGGTGAAATTCGTCTAGCGCAGGCGTCAGCCACTGAATACAGCTGTGACACTCAATGGCCAGACGCAGTGTGGTTTGGTGCGGCTCATGGCACGCCTGCAACGCCTGCTGAATTTGCGGTAACACCTGCTCTGCCAACTGAAGCAGAATTTCTCCCTGAGGCGTAAAGCGCAGCGGCTGGCTTTTACGCACGAATAGCCTGAACCCAAGGCGTTGTTCCAGATCGCTGAACTGGTGGGATAACGCCGATTGGGTTTGGTGAAGTGCAGCGGCAGCGGCGGCTAACGATCCGGTATTGCGCAGTGCTTGCAGCGTTCGCAGGTGTTTAAATTCGATCATGAGAGTCCTTCACAGTGACAGTGAACAAATTGCGCTTGTGCTTACTACAGTACCTGCGGATTATGGATGTGTAAACATCTGGACGGCTAAATGAGGAATTAACGATGGCGATTGTGAATCACACACTGGGTTTTCCGCGCGTTGGACTACGCCGTGAACTGAAAAAAGCGCAGGAAAGCTATTGGGCAGGTAACGCGACACAGGAAGAGTTGCTGACCGTTGGACGTGAGCTGCGTGCACGTCATTGGCAACAACAGAAGGATGCTGGCGTTGATCTGCTGCCAGTGGGTGATTTTGCCTGGTACGACCATGTGCTGACGACGAGTCTGCTGCTGGGTAACGTACCTGCGCGTCATCAGAATGAAGATGGCTCGGTCGATCTGGATACGCTGTTCCGTATTGGTCGTGGACGTGCGCCAACCGGTCAACCTGCCGCTGCGGCAGAAATGACCAAGTGGTTTAACACGAACTATCACTACATGGTGCCCGAATTCACCAAAGGGCAGCAGTTCAAGCTGACCTGGACACAACTGCTGGATGAAGTCGATGAAGCACTTGCGCTGGGCCATAAAGTTAAACCTGTGCTGCTAGGCCCGGTTACCTATCTGTGGCTGGGCAAAGTGAAAGGCGAACAGTTTGACCGCCTGTCGCTGTTGCAGGATATTTTACCGGTTTACCAGCAGGTGCTGGCTGAATTAGCGAAGCGCGGCATTGAGTGGGTGCAGATCGATGAACCTGCACTGGCGCTGGAGCTGTCGCAAGAGTGGCTGGCCGCGTTTAAACCCGCTTACGACGCGCTGCAAGGCCAGGTGAAACTGCTGCTGACGACCTATTTCGATAGCATTAGCCAGAATCTGGAAACGATCAAAGCGCTGCCGGTTCAGGGGCTGCATATCGACTTGGTTCACGGTAAGGATGACGCCGCTACGCTGAGTGCCCAACTGCCTGCTAACTGGGTATTGTCTCTGGGTGTGATTAACGGACGTAACGTATGGCGTGCCGACCTGAGCAGCTGGTTCGAGCGTTTGCAACCGTTGGTAGGGACGCGCGATCTGTGGCTGGGAAGTTCATGCTCACTGCTGCATAGCCCTATCGATCTGAGCGTGGAAGTCCGTCTGGATGATGAAGTGAAGAGCTGGTTTGCCTTTGCGATTCAGAAATGTGCGGAGTTGTCACTGCTGTCTCAGGCACTGAACAGCGGGAACGGTCAGGCGCTGGAAGCCTACAGTGCGCCGATTCGCGCTCGCCGTACCTCTACACGAGTCAATAACGCCGCCGTTGCGCAGCGTCTGGCGGCCATCACCGCACAGGACAGTCAGCGTCAGAACGTATATTCAGTGCGTGCCGATGCTCAGCGTGAGCGCTTTAATCTGCCAGCATGGCCGACGACCACGATTGGTTCTTTCCCACAAACCACCGAAATTCGCGGCCTGCGTCTGGATTTCAAGCAGGGTCGTCTGGACGGTAATAACTACCGCACCGGCATTGCCGAACACATCAAGCAAGCTGTGGCTGAGCAGGAGCGTCTGGGTCTGGACGTACTGGTACACGGTGAAGCTGAGCGTAACGACATGGTCGAGTACTTCGGTGAGCATCTGGATGGCTTTGTCTTTACCCAGAACGGTTGGGTGCAGAGCTACGGTTCTCGCTGTGTGAAGCCGCCAGTCATTATTGGCGATGTGAGCCGCCCAGAAGCAATCACCGTTGAGTGGGCTAAATACGCGCAGTCTCTGACTGACAAGCCGATGAAAGGCATGCTGACAGGTCCGGTGACGATCCTGTGCTGGTCTTTCCCGCGTGAAGACGTCACACGTGAAACCATTGCCAAGCAGATTGCACTGGCGCTGCGTGATGAAGTGGCTGATTTGGAAGCCGCAGGCATTGGTATCATTCAGATTGACGAACCAGCGCTGCGTGAAGGTCTGCCGCTGCACCGCTCGGATTGGGATGCTTATCTGGCTTGGGCAGTGGATGCCTTCCGTCTTAATGCCGCTGTGGCGAAAGATGATACGCAAATCCATACCCACATGTGTTATTGCGAATTCAACGACATCATGGATTCTATCGCCGCGCTGGATGCAGACGTGATAACGATTGAAACCTCTCGCTCCGATATGGAGTTACTGGAGTCATTTGAAGAGTTCGAATACCCGAATGAAATCGGTCCAGGCGTTTATGATATTCACTCCCCGAACGTACCGAGCGTGGAGTGGATGGAAGCCCTGCTGAAGAAAGCGGCGCAGCGTATTCCCGCTGAGCGTCTGTGGGTGAACCCAGACTGTGGTCTGAAAACCCGTGGCTGGCCGGAAACGCGTCAGGCTCTGGCAAATATGGTTCAGGCAGCACAGCGTCTGCGTGAAACCCAGTAAAGTTTAGTTACTGATGAAATCAGGGTGGTTATAGCCTCCCTGATTTTTTACTGTTTACTGATAAATAAAATACGTTTTCCCCTTTCATTACCCCAACGCGTAATTATTACTTATCCTTCAGATTTCCTCCTTTTCTGCACATTAAATATTGCCTCTTCATTTTAATAAAATCTCCGCATTATCTCCTTTTTTCTACATCGCCTGGTAGGCTGTTTTTCGAGAGTTAATATTTACCCGCTATCTATGTATTTATTCCTTGAAAGGTTTAATCGACGAATTAATAAAGCTAGGGGATATTGTGCCGATAAGGTAAACGGCATCGAGGGGGCTCAGTATGTACCAATGGAGCGAGATTGTTTGTATTTATTAGCGTTTTTATTAAGTTGAAAGTACATCTTTTATTACTCTCTTTTGGGTATGTTAAATATACCCACAAAGCATATTTTTCTTTCCCGAAAAAACGATTATTTCACCACTCTACGACGTTATTCGGCGGTGCGCCGTGCGCAGTAGTCATTATTATTTATTACCTAAAAGGAGTGAGATGTGAATTTAGCGAATTGGCGTATTGGCTATCGATTGGGTGGCGGATTTGCCATCTTGATTCTGATGTTATTTGCCGTGAGTATTTTTTCCCTGTCTAAACTGTCCAATTTTCAGGATGGTGCCAGAGACATCGTCAAAGAGGTTTATCCACAAACGGTGGATGCCAATAACCTTATCGATAATGTGAATGGGCACTTTGTGGCCTATTTGCAGATGATGTTGGTATCAGGCCAAGAGCAGCGTCAGGGATATGTGGATCGGATTATGGCGTACCGCAAAGAGATTGGTCGCCTGCTAGGCAATCTGGAAAGCAATGCTTCAGGAGAGCGTTCCCGCAAACAGATAGAGACCATCCGCGTGCTTCGTGCCGAGTTCATAAAATCCGGTGATAAAATTATTAGTGATGCGTTGGCGGGTAATAACGACGTCGCCGTAGAAGAATTCAATAGCAACCTGAACGTGATTCAACGCAATTACCGTGATTCGGTGAAGCAGTTGGTGAATTATCAGGATGATGCGATGAATACGTCTGTCGAAGCCATGGCAGAGGTATACAGCAGTACTCGCATAATTTTACTGCTTATTTTGGCGCTGGGTGCCGTATTTGGGGCGCTGATTGCCTGGGCGATCACGCGCAGCGTAACCCGGCCAATAGAACAAGCTTTGCAAGTGGCAGACCGAGTGGCACAGGGCGACCTGACCTCACGCATCACGGTTACCAGCAAGGATGAAACCGGATTGCTGCTGCAATCGTTGGATCGTATGAACACCAGCCTGAGTTTGATTGTTGGTCAGGTGCGCGATGGCGCGGAAACGATTTCGACGGCCGCGTCGCAAATCACGGCGGGTAATCAGGATTTGTCATCGCGTACTGAAGAGCAAGCCAGCTCGCTGGAAGAAACGGCAGCCTCGATGGAGCAACTGGCATCCACCATTAAAAACACGGCGGAAAACACCCAACAGGCGACGGAGATTGCCAATAAGGCGACGGGAGCTGCCAAACAAAGCGGCGACGTTATGGTTTCTGTGACGCAGAAAATGCGTGGGATACGTGATTCATCTCAGCGTATGGCGGAGATCATTGGCGTGATTGACGGTATTGCGTTCCAGACCAATATTCTGGCTCTGAATGCGGCCGTCGAAGCGGCGCGTGCGGGCGAACAAGGGCGCGGTTTTGCGGTAGTGGCGGGGGAAGTCCGTTCACTGGCACAGCGCAGTGCGACTGCTGCGCGGGAGATCAAGGATTTGATCGACGACTCTGTGAGCAAGATTCGCGAAGGCATGGAGCTTGTCGATACCGCTGAAGAAACGATGGGGGGATTAACGGCTCACGTGAAGGATGTACACGGCATCATCAGTGAGATTTCACAAGCCAGCCGTGAACAGAGCGACGGGATTAACCAGATGAATCTGGCGATTGGACAGATTGATACCACGACCCAGCAAAACGCGGCTCTGGTTGAGGAATCCGCCTCTGCGGCTCTGTCTCTGCAATCGCAGGCCTCTGTTCTGGCAGACGCAGTGAGCGCGTTTAAAATACCGTCGTATAGCCACGGTAATGCTGGTTCTTATGCATCGGTGCCAATGAGCACACCAACGTTGTCTCTGGTGCTGGCAAGGAAAGAGTAAGGTTACTGCCATCATTTGGCTGCTTTGCTGCGTAACGTCTCTTGCATCAGGGGGGCAATCGCCTCTCTGATTCTGCCACCTCGATACATAGAGTAAATATTATTTTTTCTATTACTATTCATATAGTTATCCTTTTTTAAGAAATATTCTCATCTCTTTATTTTTAATATCAAATATGTCTGACTATTATTTTATGTAACAGATGCGTTATTTATGTTAATGGTTGGTGGGTTGGTCTGTGATTTTTCCGATCAAAACTTGACTTTTGATAGTTGAAATCTATTTATTATCTGTTTTTGAATGATTTAAACGATCAAATTGTAAAGATAAGAAACCGGTTGCCGATAAAACGAATAACACAGGAACGGCTATGGATGCACGAATACGGAGAGGGAAGGCCATCATCTCACCTCGACAACGTCTCTGCGGTCTTATCAACCGTATTTGTACTACTGTTAGATTTATTGCCATTTTTACACCTCAACATCTGAGGAAAACTATTTGATTTTTGATCGCGCCTCTCATGCTGAGAGTGTGCGTAAAAATGCCTGCCTCAAGGTATCTCTGGTGCGTCAGAGGGAAACCGCTTTTTCCTTCGGATAGCCAGCCATTCTCCGCCCTGTGGTTCCACAAGCTGCGACATGTGCGCAATTGACATTGCTATGCATTACCTAAAAGGAGTGAGACATGAATTTAGCAAACTGGCGTATTGGTTATCGATTGGGAGCGGGATTTGCCATCCTGATTGTGATGCTGTTCGTCGTGAGTATTTTTTCCCTGTCTAAGCTATCCGGCTTTCAGGATAGTGCCAGAAGTATCGTGAAAGATGTCTATCCACAGACGGTGGATGCCAATAATCTCATCGATAATGTCACCAGTATTCTAGTTGCTTATCAGCGACTCATGCTGGTCTCTGATCAGGTGCAAATTCAGACAAACGTCACTCGCGTGAATGAATTCCGTCAGGAAATTGGTCGTCTACTGGACAAGCTAGAAAGCCAAACCGTTGAAGAGCGTTCGGTCACCCAGCTACGTGCCATCCGCGCGATTCGTACCGAGTTTCTGAAATCTGGCGATAAAATCATCAGCGAAGTCGTGGCGGGCAATCGGGAAGCCGCGATCGAGGAGTTCAACAACAACCTGAACGTGGTCCAGCGGCAGTACCGTGATGCAGTGAAACAATTAGTGAATTACCAAGATGATGCGATGGATACCTCCGTTGAAGCTATGGCTGAGGTATACAGTAATACCCGCATGATTTTGTTGCTCATTTTAGCGCTGGGTGCCGTATTTGGAGCGTTGATTGCGTGGTCGATCACGCGCAGCGTAATCCGACCGATCCAGCAGGCTCTGCAAGTGGCAGACAGAGTGGCGCAGGGCGACCTGACCTCTCGAATCACGGTTACCAGCAAAGATGAAACAGGATTACTGCTGCAATCGTTGGATCACATGAACACCAGCCTGAGTACGATTGTCGGGCAGGTACGTGACGGGGCGGAAACGATATCGAGTGCAGCCTCGCAGATCGCCGCAGGTAATCAGGATCTGTCATCGCGCACCGAAGAGCAGGCCAGCTCACTGGAAGAAACAGCAGCTTCAATGGAACAGCTGACCTCCACTATTAAAAATACGGCGGAAAACACGCAGCAGGCGACAGACATTGCGAATAAAGCCTCTAGTGCTGCGAAGCAAAGCGGTGACGTCATGGTTTCCGTAACGCAGAAAATGCGCGGCATTCGTGATTCATCCCAGCGTATGGCGGAGATCATTGGCGTCATTGACGGCATTGCATTCCAGACTAATATTCTGGCGCTGAACGCGGCGGTTGAAGCGGCGCGCGCGGGCGAGCAAGGGCGTGGCTTTGCGGTGGTGGCGGGGGAAGTACGTTCTCTGGCACAGCGCAGTGCGACAGCCGCGCGTGAGATTAAGGATTTGATCGACGATTCCGTGAGCAAAATTCAGGAAGGGATGTCGCTGGTGGATAACGCCGAAGAAACGATGAGCGGTTTAACGGGCTACGTGCGCGATGTGAATGAGATCATCAGCGAAATTTCGCAGGCCAGCCGTGAACAGAGCGACGGGATTAACCAGATGAACCTAGCTGTTGGGCAAATTGATACCACGACCCAGCAGAATGCGGCTCTGGTTGAAGAATCTGCCTCTGCGGCACTTTCCCTGCAAGCACAGGCCTCCGTTCTGGCGGAGGCGGTGAGCACCTTTAAACTTCTGTCGTATGGCAATGGTAAAACCGCCTCTTACGCATCGGCACCAACGCGCACGCCAACGCTATCTTTAGCACCAGCAGCGGCGAAAGACCAAAGCAACAACGACAATTGGACTACGTTCTAAGGGTGGCTCTATAACACGGTGAAACAAACGCCACCGTTGTTTGGTGGCGTTTTAGATCGTAGGTAAGAACGGAAACGTGTGATGGTGTTACGCCACACCGTTTTTCTGAAACCATGCCAGCATACGCTGCCAGCCGTCACGTGCGGATTCTTCATGGTAGCTAGGGCGATAATCGGCATGGAAAGCATGCCCGGCATCGGGGTAGACAATAATTTCTGCCGTCGCGTTGGCGGCACGCAGCGCCTGCCGCATGATATCCACGTGTTCCAGCGGAATACTCCCGTCTTTCGCTCCGTATAACCCCAGCACGGGCGCTTCCAATTCTGTTGCGATATCGACCGGATTTTTGGGGCTATTCAGCGTTTTCTCACCCGTAAATTTGCCGTACCAGGCAACGGCCGCTTTGAGCTGCGGATTGTGCGCGGCGTAGAGCCAGGTGATGCGCCCGCCCCAACAAAACCCCGTTATCGCCAGCTTACTGGCATCGCCGCCCTGTTTAATCGCCCAGTTAGCGGTGTGATCGAGGTCGGACAGCACCTGCGTATCAGGAACCTTATGCACCAGCTCGGTCAGGATTTGCTGAATGTCGTTGTATTGGCTAGGGTCGCCCTGACGAAAATACAACTCTGGTGCAATGGCCATATAGCCCTGTTTGGCGAGCCTGCGGCAGACATCCTGAATGTGTTGATGAACGCCGAAAATCTCCTGCACCACCAGGACAATTGGGAGCGGCCCGTCATGGTTCGCCGGTCTGGCGATATACGCGGGTAGTTGCTCCCCCTGAGAAGGAATAGTGGTTTCACTGGCAATAATACCGACAGAATCCGTCGTAATGATGGAGAAGCTCTGCGGTTCCACTGCTGGGGATAACCCTTGGGGAAGATGTTTGAAGGTCGTCTGTTCATCAGTCTTCATTACGCGCTCTCCTGTTACTGGCCAACTGGCTTTCATATAAAGAGGGATTTCAGAGCATCTATGATAAATACTATCAATGATTAAAGAATCTACACTAGAAGACAATTAATCGGCAAAAATGAATTTCCCATCCGATAAAAAGTGATTTAAGTCACATTTTTTATGTATGTTGATCTCCGTTTCTTTTTGGTAGGTGACTCTCATCACTTAAAAAAACGTACTGATGCGCTAGAGTCTTTTATTGGACGGACGCTTACAGACTGCTACAAGCAGCATAGATGAGGCGTTCGGCGCGATTTCTCTGAATACCCAACTGATTGCCCGGGAGGCAGTTATGTCTACATCTGATGTGTTCCATCTTGGTCTGGTCAAGAATGATTTACAGGGCGCAACGCTGGCTATCGTGCCCGGCGATCCTGAGCGTGTTGAAAAAATTGCTCGCCTGATGGATAACCCGGTGCATCTGGCATCACACCGCGAATTTACATCCTGGCGTGCTGAGCTGGACGGAAAAGCGGTGATTGTCTGCTCGACGGGTATTGGCGGGCCGTCAACGTCAATCGCGGTAGAAGAACTGGCTCAGCTCGGCATTCGTACTTTCCTACGCGTCGGCACAACGGGGGCGATTCAACCCGGTATTAATGTCGGTGATGTACTGGTCACCACCGCCGCTGTACGTCTTGACGGTGCGAGCCTGCACTTCGCGCCGATGGAGTTCCCAGCCGTTGCTGATTTTGGCTGCACCACTGCGCTGGTGGACGCGGCGAAAGCGTCGGGTATTGCGTTGCATGTGGGCATCACAGCATCTTCAGATACGTTCTATCCCGGTCAGGAACGCTATGACACTTTCTCTGGCCGTGTTGTACGTCGTTTCCGCGGTTCTATGGAAGAGTGGCAGAGCATGGGCGTTCTGAACTATGAAATGGAATCAGCCACGCTGCTGACCATGTGTGCTAGTCAGGGGCTAAAAGCAGGTATGATCGCTGGGATTATTGTTAATCGTACCCAGCAGGAAATCCCAGATGTAGCAACGATGAAGCTGGCCGAGACGAACGTGATCAAAGTGCTGCTGGACGCGACTCGCAGTTTGTTAGCCGCTGAATAAGCACAAAAACTGATGGTATTTTGGGCTGGTCATCGCAGAGGCCAGCCTTTATCCTAATAACTTGTTCTGGTTTATTGGGTTAACCTGCGACGCGCTCTGCGTGTGTAATACGGTTGCCTTGCTCGCCTTTCAACCTCGCAAGGAGATGTATGACCGAACCAACGTTGCTTCATCCCTCTTTATTACCGCTTGACGGCGGAATCAATTTCCGTGATTTAGGTGGTAACCGCGCTGCTGATGGGCGGCTTATCCGACACGGTAAACTTTTTCGTTCTGGCTCGCTGGATCTGCTGAGTCAGGCGGACTGTGAACACCTTGCTGGCGTGCCTATTTCTCATGTCGTGGACTATCGGGATGTCGATGAAATTGCGCAGAAGCCGGATATATTATGGACTGGGGCCAATTATCACGCCTATCCGGCTAATCCATTACGTCACGAAGTGACAGCCAATCTGGATTCGTTGGGGTCTGATGTGTTGGCGGCCTTTGATTCCCGAGCGTTTATGTTGGAACTTTACCGCCGTTTGCCTTTCAATAATTCTGCTTATAAACAGCTGGTGTCGCTGTTATTACGGCCGGATGAGGGCGGGTTGGTACAGCACTGCGCGGTGGGTAAAGATCGCACGGGTATCGGTTCGGCGCTGGTGATGTTTGCGCTGGGGGCAGATGAGCAAACCGTGATGGAAGATTACCTGCTCACGGATACGACACTGACGCCATTCCGCCAGCAGCTACTGGCGCATTTGTCGGAAACGCTGAATGAGAAAGCGCTCGGGCAGTTCTCTTATGTGCTATCAGTGCAGGAAGAGTTCATCGTGACGGCGTTGCAGGCTATCTACGAACGACACGGATCGATCGACAGCTGGCTTGAAGTGGAATACGGTCTGGATAATCGTGCGCGGAATTATTTGCAGGATAAATATCTGGTGTAAGGTTTTAGTTTTAGGCCGGTCAACTGACCGGCCTTTGTTTTTGCTTCAGTGTGGTTTTTACTTCCGCATAGCTTTTACTGCTTGGATGATTAACCCGTATTACGCATACCTGCTGCGACGCCAGCGATGGTCACCATCAGCGCCAGCTCCAAGTCGGCATCCGGTTGTTTTTGCTGACGTGAACGATGCAGCAGTTCGGCCTGCAGCACATTCAGGGGATCGGTGTAGACGTTACGTAGTGCGATCGACTCGGCGATCCACGGTAGATCTGCCATCAGGTGATCGTCGTTGGAGATCGCCAGCACAATGTTGATGTCGGCGGCTAACTGATCGCGCAGCTGTTTTCCTAACGGCCACAGTTTCTCTTCTACCAAACGCTGATCGTAATACTCCGCCAGCCATAGGTCGGCTTTGGCGAACACCATCTCCAGCATGCCGATACGCGTCGAAAAGAACGGCCAGTTGCGACACATTTCTTCCAACTGCTCCTGCTTGCCGTCATCGACCACTTTCTGTAGCCCAGCCCCGGCACCGAGCCACGCTGGTAGCATCAGACGGTTCTGCGTCCAAGCGAAAATCCACGGGATCGCGCGCAGGCTTTCCACGCCGCCGTTCGGACGACGCTTAGCCGGGCGTGACCCCAGCGGCAGTTTACCTAGCTCCAGCTCCGGCGTAGCGGCGCGGAAGTAAGGAACGAAATCTGGGTTTTCACGAACGTATCCGCGGTACATATCGCAGGACACGCGGGACAGTTCATCCATCACCTCGTGCCATTCCTGTTTTGGCTCCGGTGGTGGCAGCAGGTTCGCTTCCAGAATCGCACCGGTATACAGCGCCAGACTGCTGATGGTGACATCCGGCAGGCCGTATTTAAAGCGGATCATCTCGCCTTGTTCCGTAACGCGCAGGCCGCCTTTCAGACTGCCCGGCGGCTGTGACAACAGCGCGGCGTGAGCTGGTGCGCCACCGCGACCGATGGAACCACCGCGTCCGTGGAACAGCGTCAGTGCGATACCCGCTTTCTCACAGGTTTTGATCAGCGCGTCTTGTGCACGGTACTGTGCCCAGGATGCGGCCATCACGCCTGCGTCTTTTGCCGAATCGGAATAGCCGATCATGACCATCTGTTTGCCCTGAATAAAGCCGCGATACCAGTCGATGCTTAGCAATTGCGTCATGACATCATCGGCGTTGTTCAGGTCGTCTAACGTTTCAAACAGCGGCGCGACGGGCAGAGCAAACGGGCAGCCAGCCTCTTTGAGCAGCAGTTGAACGGCCAGCACGTCGGAAGGCGTACGCGCCATTGAAATAACGTAAGCGGCAATAGAACCCTGTGGTGCTTTAGCAATGACCCGACAGGTATCCAGCACTTCTTTGGTATCTGCACTCGGTTCCCAGTAGCGCGGCAGCAGCGGGCGTTTGGAGCTGAGTTCACGGATCAGGAATGCCTGCTTATCGGATTCTGACCAGCTTTCATAATCGCCCAGACCCAGATAGCGGGTAATTTCGGCCAGCGCGTCGGTGTGGCGGGTGCTTTCCTGACGGACATCAATGCGCACCAACGGTACACCGAAACAGCGTACGCGACGCAGCGTATCCAGCAGGCTACCGTCGGCAATGATGCCCATGCCGCAGGTTTTCAGCGACTGGTAGCAGGCGTGGAGCGGTTCCCACAACTGCTCGTTGGTAATCAGCAAGTCTTTAGGTGGCAGACGTTCTTCACCCGTCAGGCGTGCTTCCAGATAGCTCAGCGTGCAGCTCAACTGTGAGCGCAGTGACTTCATTATGGCACGGTACGGTTCCTGAACCTCGCTGCCACCTGCTAATTCCAGCAGCTCCGGCGTACATTCGGACATCGACAGCTCGGAAACCAGCACCTGAATATCACGCAGGAACAGATCGGCGGCTTTCCAGCGACTGAGTAACAGCACATGGCGAGTGACTTCTGCCGTGACGTTTGGGTTGCCGTCGCGGTCGCCGCCCATCCAGGAGGTAAAGCGTACGGGGACGGCGTCAACCGGCAGACGGTAGCCGAAAGCTTGTTCCAGTTGTTCATCCAGTTCACGTAAAAATGCGGGTACGCCTTCCCACAGGCTATTTTCCACTACGGCGAAGCCCCATTTGGCTTCATCTACCGGGGTAGGGCGAATTTTGCGGATCTCATCGGTATGCCAAGACTGTGCGATCAACTGGCGTAGACGGCGCATGACCTGATTGCGTTCATAATCAGCCAGATCGTTGTGATCGAGCTGTTTGAGGCAGGTATTCACTTCTACCAGCTTGTGGATCAGCGTCCGACGGGTGATCTCGGTGGGGTGGGCGGTCAGCACCAGCTCGATCGACAGCGATTCCACTGCATCACGGATATCTCGCTCGCTCAGATCTTTACTTTCTTTCAGGCGCTTAAAGGCGCTGGAAAGCTGTGCCGGGTTACTCGCCGCTTCACCGTGCGGTGAAATCGTATGATATTGCTCAGCGGTATTGGTCAGGTTAAGGAATTGGCTGAACGCGCGAGCAACGGGCAACAGTTCATCGTTAGACAGGTTTTGCAGTGTGGTCAGCAACTCCTGACGATGTTTTTCATTCCCTGCGCGGGATGATTTTGACAACTTGCGGATTGTTTCGACTTTATCAAGGATGTTTTCACCCAGTGCTTCCTTGATGGTATCGCCGAGTAGTGTGCCGAGCATACTGACGTTACTGCGCATTGCGGAATATTGTTCGTTCATAGTTACCCTGACCATCCCTACCATTTTTGTAAGTTTATTTCACTTGACATATTTTGACGCGCTGCCTCCATCTAGCCACGATAAGGCGAGTTCGTCAATTGACGATTCTTTCTTCTCCTTATTCTTTGTACTTGTATTGGTGAGGGTTTGGCAATTTGTGAAATTTAATTACAAAGGCGCGGATATTAGGACAACTTATATACTCGTCATACTTCAAGTTGCATGTGCGTTGGCTACGATACTCGGCACACTTGCGTGTGCCTCGCCCCGCTGGGGCCGCTGCTTGCAGCGTTCAAATCTGCCTTTGGCAGATTTGTCAGTCACCCGAATCACTTACCTGAGTAAGCTCATCGGGATTCCTTCGCTTGCCGCGTTACAAGGCTTATAAATGCCTCACCCCTTCAGGGTCAGCGTAAGCGCTGTTCAAAAACGCCTTGCCGCCTTCCTGAAACTCGAATTATTTAGAGTATCGTGGGGGGAAGAAACGCGGGGCGCAGCGGCCCCGCGAGTGCGGTTATGACTGCTTGGAGGCTCTGACAACCAGAATGTAGGTCAGAGTAAAAGAAAGCACGATGGCGATAGCCATACCGGAGACGGCATAGCTAAAGTACGGGCCGATATAGGCTGGCAAGCTGAAAATACTCGACAGAATGTAGCCATATAGCCGGACACCGAAGTACGCAATAAAGGCCGAGGCGATGGAGCTGGCAACGGTGGCGGAGATAAACGCTTTTTTATACTTAGTCAGTACGCCGAAGAGTGCAGGTTCGGTAATACCGAGCAGTGCTGAAACCCCAGCAGACAGTACGACAGACTTGTCCTGACGGGTTTTGGCATGGAAGTAAATAGCAAATGTTGCCCCAGCAATCGCCATATTAGCCATACACATCATTGGCATCAGCATATCGAAACCTTGATTGCTGAAATTTTGCAGCGCAATGGGCGTCATCGCATGATGCATCCCAGTCAGGATAGCGACAGGCCGAATCGCACCGACCACGAAACCAGCAAAGATAGACGACACATCGAACAGGCTCTGAATAAACAGTGCCAGTAGTTTACCGAGATAGATCCCGAATGGTCCGATAACCGTGAGGGACACCAACGCGGCGATAAACAGCGTCAGCGTTGGAGTAAACACGGTTTTCAGGATCGAAGGCATGATGCGGTCGACCCAGCGGTGGATATAGCTCAACGCCAGCACGGAGAAAATCACTGGGATGACGCTAGCAGCATAGTTGAACACTGGAATGGGCAGTACGCCCACGAAGTAAAAGGCGCTGACCGCATTAGGGCTATTGCTGGCTAGTGCCTTCGCCGCTTCCATTAGCGACGGGTACATCAGGCAAGCAGCGACAGCCGCTGCCAGATATTCGTTCGTTTTGAATATCCTGGCCGCTGAGATTGCGAGGAAGAACGGCAAGAAATAGAACACGCCGCTGGCGATCAGGTCGATAACGATAACGGTATCGGTTTTGGCAGAGACTACTTTCAAGGCGATCAGCCCTGCCAGTAGCCCTTTGATCATCCCCGCACCCGCGATAGCAGGCACGATGGGACCAAATACGCCAGAAACCGTATCCATGAACAGCGAGATCAGCCCTTTTTTCTGCTTCGGCGCGTCTGGCTGTGCCGTGGCGGTAGGAGAAAGCTGTGCGTTCAACAGTTCGTAGTATTCATTGACCTGCGGCCCGATAATAATCTGAAATTGCTCACTTTGGTGTTGCGCACCTAATATCCCCGGCAGGTTCTTGATTGCGTCGGTTTGCACTTTACTTTCATCAACTAAATCAAACCGAAGCCGCGTCATACAGTGCCAGGCTTTATTAATATTCTCGTTTCCGCCAACCAGTTTAATGATTGACTGAATAACCTCATTTTTTCCCATGGAATAAACCCCTGCATAGCACTATGTTATTTTTGGTCAAATTATTCCCACTGATAATAAAAAACTAAAAATAAAAAAACAAACCAATAAAACATGAAGTCCATCACATGATTAGGCTTTAAAGGGGTTTTTATTGCCAGTAACTGATAATTGGTCTGGTTTTTTAATCAATTAAGCGAGTTTTTTAAACCAAAATAATTCTTTTAAAGAATAGGTTTACAATAAAAGAAAAAATAAGTAGAAAACAAAAAAGAAACTGATTTTAGACTGTGTTTTTACTGGGCGTGACTATTCCGGTAAACGCACCGGAGGATATTTTTGTGTTGCCAACAATCATTACTGACATTGAATGTCTTGTTACCCGCCCTGACCGCCATAATTTGGTGACGGTGGTGGTGCATACGAATAAAAACGTTACAGGTTATGGGTGTGCAACCTTCCAGCAGCGCCCGCTCGCCGTAAAGGCGATGGTAGACGAGTACCTCAAACCGCTGCTATTGGGAAGAGATGCTAACCATATCGAAGATTTGTGGCACATGATGATGGTCAACGCCTACTGGCGTAACGGGCCGGTTATCAACAATGCTGTCGCGGGTGTCGATATGGCGCTGTGGGACATCAAGGGTAAGCTGGCGGATATGCCGCTCTATCACCTGTTTGGTGGGAAATCTCGCGATGCGATTGCCGCATACAGCCATGCTGCCAGCGATACGCTGGATGGACTGTATCAGGAAGTCGAGCGGCTTTATGCGCAAGGCTATCGCCATATCCGCTGCCAGTTAGGGTTCTATGGCGGTAATCCTGATGCGTTGCACAGCACGCGGCAGCCAACGGAGGGAGCCTATTACGATCAGGATCAGTACATGGCTAACACGCTCGCCATGTTCCGTGCCTTGCGGGAGAAATACGGCGATCGTTTTCACATCCTGCATGATGTCCATGAACGCCTGTTTCCGAATCAGGCCGTGCAGTTCGCCAAAGCAGTAGAAGTTTATCGTCCCTATTTTATCGAAGATATTTTGCCGCCTGCGCAAAACGAGTGGCTGGCGCAGATCCGTAGCCAGAGCGCGGTGCCGCTGGCGACGGGAGAGCTGTTTAACAACCCCGCCGAGTGGCAAAATCTGGTGATTAACCGTCAGGTTGATTTTATTCGCTGCCATGTCTCACAGATTGGCGGGATTACGCCTGCGTTGAAACTGGGCGCATTCTGTCAGAACTTTGGCGTTCGGTTAGCGTGGCACTGTCCGCCGGATATGACGCCCATCGGCGCGGCGGTTAATATTCACCTCAATATCCACCTGCACAACGCCGCGATTCAGGAGTTTGTCGCTTACCCAGAAAATACCCGCAAGGTCTTCCCGCAGGCGGTGGAACCGGAGAATGGCTATCTGTACCCGATTGAGCGTCCCGGTATCGGTGTCGGCATCGATCTGGATGCAGCGCGGCAGTTCCCTGTCGTCTATCGTCCGCACGAGTGGACGCAGAGTCGCCTGCCAGATGGCACGATGCATACGCCTTGAGTCGCTTACGGCGACTGACGGAAGGCTAGGTTATCGAGGTTTAAGGGGATGACGTAGGTGCAGGTGTAATCTATATCGATGATATCGCTCGATTCGTACACGCGCCCGCCCTGTAAAATTCCGCGATTAAGAATATGCATCGCCGCCGTGCCTTTCTTGCAGCCCAACAGCTCAGCCTGTGCTTTAGTGACGTTAACCGCCTGATAATGTGTCAGGTAGTGTGAAATTGCATAGCCCTTGCTGAGCACATACTGCTGAATAGAGCCTTCAATAATCTTCTGACTCATCTCAGGGAAGTCTGCGGCAGGCATTTTCGATATCTCAATCTGCACCTTGCGGTTATCGACATAGCGTAAGCGGCTGAATTCCCAGATGAACGCATTGTCGCTGATAGCAAAGACCTGCTGCTCTTCTCGGTTCGGCAGGCGTTTATGTAGGCTAAGCAGGCGAGATGAAATCTGAGTAAATTTCTTTTCGGTAATCGAGTTATAAACCAGTGGGTTACTGCGTACGCCCTGATTAATGAAATTACCCGAGCCTTGCACCATATGGATCGCGCCGATACTGGCGAGTTTTTCCAGCGCCTGACGAATAGTAAAGCGCGACACGCCGTATTCTTCCGCCAACTGGCGTTCCGGCGGCAGCTTTTCCGGCAGCGGATCGGTGTGCTGATAGATTTTGCTCAGTAAATCCTGCGCGATGAAATCTTTCTTTTTCATGGGCTGTCTCAAAATGGCCCTGCCAGCATAGCTGACAAGGCCGCTTTCATCGGATCAGTGGTGGCAGAAGTGATGAATAACCTGCGAAATCAGTTCCCGCGTCGGTTTGATAAACGCGGTATCAATATATTCATCCGGCTGGTGCGCCTGTTCGATCGATCCCGGCCCCAAGACCAGCGTCGGGCACAGCGTCTGAATAAACGGCGCTTCGGTGCAGTAGTTCACAATTTCCGTTTTCGTCCCCAGCAGATTCTCCACGACTGATATTAGACGGTGATCGGGCGGGCACTCATAGCCGGGAATCGGGGGATGCAGTTCGCTGATGGTCAACCGACCCGGCCAGCGCTGGCTGACGGGCGCAAGTGCTTCTGACAGCAGTCCGTCCAGATCGTTAAGCGTAATACCCGGCAGCGGGCGAATATCCATATGCAGTTCACAGCAGCCGCAGATACGGTTTGCGGCATCGCCGCCGTGAATATGACCGAGATTCATCGTGGGGTAAGGAATGTGGAAAATTGGGTTGTGATAGCGTTCCTGTAGGGTATTGCGCAGCACCAACAGGTGGGAAATTGCCTCGTGCATCAGCTCAATCGCGTTTACGCCGCGTGAAGGATCGCTGGAATGGCCGGATTGACCCTGAATACGAATCGCATTGGACATATGGCCTTTGTGCGCCCGCACTGGTTGCAGCGAGGTGGGTTCGCCGATGATGGCGCAGTCCGGGCGAATCTGCGTGGATTCGGAGAAATATTTGGCGCCAGCCATCGTCGTTTCTTCATCCGCCGTTGCCAGTACATAGAGCGGCTTCGTGAGCTTGGTCGGATCGATATCGCGCAAGGCATCCAGAATAAAGGCAAAGAACCCTTTCATATCCGCCGTGCCCAGACCGTACAGCTTGTTGTCGTGTTCGGTCAGCGTGAAGGGGTCGCGCGTCCAGCGACCGTCGTCGAACGGAACGGTGTCGGTGTGCCCTGCCAACAATAAGCCACCTTTTCCTTCACCAATCCGCGCTAGCATATTAAATTTATTGAGGGTGCCGGGAACCGGTTGGACTTCAACATGGAAGCCGATATCGCCGAACCAGCCTGCCAGCAGGTTGATTAAGGTATGATTACTTTGATCGAGCGCGCTGTCGGTGGCACTGATGGACGGTGTGGCGATCAATGCCCGATATAGCTCAATAAAAGGGGGTAAATTCATCTTCACTGTTGACAGCCTCTGGTTAGGATAGTATCAATATTCATGCATTTATTTTGAATAAAAATACAATATTGCTCGGCGAAAGGAAACCCAAAGGTACGGCGATGACGATTCGTCACTTTCACTGAGTTTCGCGGGTGAGCAGCGTATCGACGCTGGTGAACCCTGTTACCTGTTCCATAGATAAATAAGAAGGTATACGGATCCCATGCTGAATACGCTGATTGTTGGTGCAAGTGGTTATACCGGCGCTGAGCTTGCGCTCTACCTGAACCGTCACCCACAGATGAACATAACCGCTTTGATGGTTTCTGCGCAAAGTGTCGATGCAGGAAAATTGATTTCTGATTTACATCCGCAGCTCAAAGGCATCATTGATATACCGGTAAAACCGCTGACTGATGCTGAAGAAGCGGCGAAGGGCGTGGATGTTGTTTTTCTGGCGACTGACCACAAAGTCAGCCACGATTTGGCCCCGATTTTTCTGGCGGCAGGCTGCACTGTTTTTGATTTGTCCGGCGCGTTTCGCGTACAGGATGCCGAATTTTATCGTCGCTATTATGGCTTCGAACATCAGCACACCGACTGGCTGGCAAAAGCGGTTTACGGGCTGGCGGAATGGCGCGCTGAAAGCGTAAAACAGGCACAGCTGATTGCAGTACCGGGCTGTTATCCGACGGCTGCGCAGCTGGCGCTGAAGCCGCTGCTTGATGCTCAACTGCTGAATTCAGCCCAGTGGCCGGTGATTAATGCCGTGAGCGGAGTGAGCGGCGCGGGGCGTAAAGCATCACTGACCAGCAGCTTCTGTGAAGTCAGCCTGCAACCGTATGGTATTTTCAACCACCGCCATGAGCCTGAAATTTCAACACATCTCGGTACGCCAGTGATTTTCACGCCGCATTTGGGCAACTTCGCCCGTGGCATTCTGGAAACCATCACTTGTCGCCTGCAGCCGGGCGTCACCCAGCAGGATGTCGCTGAAGCCTATCACAACGCTTATCACGATAAGCCGCTGGTTCGTCTGTATGATAAGGGCGTTCCGGCGCTGAAATCTGTTGTTGGCCTGCCGTTCTGCGATATCGGTTTCGCCGTTGACGGTGAGCACCTCATCGTGGTGGCAACCGAAGATAACCTGCTGAAAGGCGCGGCGGCACAGGCTGTGCAATGCATGAACATTCGTTTTGGTTTCCCTGAAACCCAATCGTTAATTTAATGACTACTGGTCCCGACATTTCGAGGCACGAAGCATAATGAATCCGTTAATTATCAAGTTAGGTGGCGTTTTACTGGATAGCGAAGAAGCGCTGGAGCGCCTGTTCACAGCACTGGTGGCTTACCGTCAGGAACATCAGCGTCCGTTGGTGATTGTGCACGGCGGTGGCTGTCTGGTGGATGAACTGATGAAGAAACTGTCGCTGCCTGTCGTGAAGAAAAACGGCCTGCGCGTCACGCCTGCCGATCAGATCGACATCATTACCGGTGCGCTGGCGGGTTCAGCCAACAAGACGCTGCTGTCATGGGCGAAGAAGCATGATATCAACGCTGTGGGTTTGTGCCTGGGCGATGGTGACAGCACGACGGTAACGCAGTTAGATGAATCTCTGGGTTTTGTGGGTAAAGCGGAAGCAGGATCGCCAGCGCTGCTGAACACGCTGCTTTCTGCGGGCTATCTGCCTGTCGTCAGCTCCATCGGTATTACGGCGCAGGGTGACCTGATGAACGTCAACGCCGATCAGGCGGCAACGGCGCTGGCGCAAACGCTGGGCGCGGATTTAATCCTGCTGTCTGATGTTAGTGGCATTCTGGACGGTAAAGGCCAGCGTATTGCCGAAATGACGGCGGAGAAAGCCGAGCAACTGATTGCTCAGGGCATCATCACCGACGGCATGATTGTTAAGGTTAACGCTGCGCTGGATGCCGCTCGTGCGCTGGGCCGTCCGGTTGATATCGCCAGCTGGCGTCATGCCGAGCAACTGCCCGCGCTGTTCAGCGGTGTGGCTATCGGCACGCGTATTCTGGCGTAAGTCGTTTCTGGGTATGGCATGATGCGATACCAACATGAATTACATTCTGGGAGTAATGGTTATGGCTTTGTGGGGCGGTCGGTTTAGTCAGGCAGCAGATCAGCGTTTTAAACAATTTAATGACTCACTGCGGTTTGATTACCGTCTGGCGGAACAGGACATCGTTGGCTCGATTGGCTGGTCGAAAGCGTTGGTGACGGTCAATGTGCTCAGCGAGCAGGAACAGCAACAACTGGAACAGGCGCTGGATGCGCTGCTGGTTGAGGTACAAGCCGATCCTGAGATGATCCTGCAAAGCGATGCAGAAGACATTCACAGCTGGGTTGAGCTGCGCCTGATTGAGAAAGTCGGCGATTTAGGTAAGAAATTGCATACCGGTCGCAGCCGTAACGATCAGGTCGCAACTGACCTGAAACTGTGGTGCAAGGCACAGATTGCAGAGCTGCTGCTGTCGGTACGCCAGCTGCGTCAGGCGCTGGTCACGACGGCAGAAGCCAATCAGGATGCCGTAATGCCGGGTTACACCCACTTGCAGCGCGCGCAGCCAGTGACGTTTGCACACTGGTGTCTGGCTTATCATGAAATGTTAACTCGTGATGAAAGTCGTCTGGAAGATACGCTGAAGCGTCTGGATGTCAGCCCGCTGGGCTGCGGGGCGCTGGCAGGAACGGCTTATCCGATTGACCGTGAGCAGTTAGCAGACTGGCTGGGCTTTGCCTCTGCTACGCGCAACAGTCTGGACACGGTTTCCGATCGCGATCATGTGCTGGAACTGCTGTCCAACGCCTCAATTGGCATGGTTCACCTGTCGCGCTTTGCTGAAGATCTGATCTTCTTCAATAGCGGTGAAGCCGCGTTCGTCGAGCTGTCTGACCGTGTGACATCCGGTTCCTCCCTGATGCCGCAGAAGAAAAACCCGGATGCGCTGGAGCTGATTCGCGGTAAATGCGGTCGCGTACAGGGTGCATTGACCGGCATGATGATGACGCTGAAAGGCTTGCCGCTGGCGTATAACAAAGACATGCAGGAAGATAAAGAAGGGCTGTTTGATGCGCTGGATACCTGGCACGACTGCCTGATGATGGCGGGTCTGGTGCTGGAAGGCATTCAGGTTAAACGTCCGCGCTGTAAAGAAGCCGCTGAGCAAGGCTACGCAAACTCTACAGAGCTGGCAGACTATCTGGTCGCGAAAGGCGTCCCGTTCCGTGAAGCGCACCACATCGTGGGTGAAGCGGTGGTTGAAGCCATTCGTCAGGGCAAAGCGTTGGAAGCACTGCCGCTGACCGATTTGCAAAAATTCAGTGCGGTGATTGGCAATGACGTATACCCGATTCTTGCGTTGCAATCCTGTCTGGATAAGCGTGCTGCACAAGGTGGCGTATCACCGCAGCAGGTCGCTAAAGCGATTAGCGATGCGAAACAGCGCTTAGCCTAAGCATTACTAGAATAGGTCTACGCTATACCTTAAGTTCCCTCAACGTTGGTGCTTCGCGTTGGGGGATTTCTTTGTTATCGCTCTGATTCTTCTGCAAATTATCGTCTGTTGATACTCATATGGAATGCGGCTCGCATTTTTCGGCTCAACCGACTCCCCTCCTGAATTGTTTCTGGACATCCATACAGTATCATTTTACCTTGACCGACAGCGTGAAAGGCCTGCGGAGGTAAAGTGGATATCAGCATATTTTATGGTCTAGGCGGTGGTGCGGTGGGTCTGCTGATCGGGTGGTTAATTGCTAGTCTGATTCATCAGCAGAAGCTGTCGCAGCATAATACTGAACAGCGGTTGCTGGCGCAGACATTGCAGCAGACTCAACAGTCACTCAGTGAACAGCAGCAGGCAAAGCAGCAGGATGAACAACGACTGCGGCAAAACGAGCTGGAACTGCGCACGGTTCACGCTCAACTCTCTGCCAGCCATGAAAAGCTGCAACAACTTGGCGAACTCCGCACTGAATGCGTGCAGCTAAATCAGGAACTGCGGACGTTGCGTGAAATCAATAGTGCGCAGGAAGCCGAACTGCGGGAAGTCACTATTCGGCTGGAAGAAACCCGTATGGCAGCGGAAGAGAAGCAGCGGCTGCTGGCAAGCAGCGAACAGCGGTTGACGACACAGTTTGAGAATCTGGCGAACCGCATTTTCGAACACAGTGGCCGCAAGGTGGATGAACAAAATAAACAGAGTCTGGATAAGCTGCTGATGCCGTTGCGTGACCAGCTTGATGGGTTTCGTCGCCAGGTGCAGGACAGTTTTGGCGCGGAAGCGCGCGAGCGTCACACGTTGGCACATGAGATCCGCAATCTGCAACAGCTGAACGCGCAGATGGCACACGAGGCCATCAACCTGACGAAAGCGCTGAAAGGCGACAATAAGACGCAGGGTAACTGGGGCGAAGTGGTGTTAAGCCGTGTGCTGGAAGCCTCCGGTCTGCGTGAAGGCTATGAATATCAAACACAGGTCAGCGTGCAAACGGGGACAAATAGCCGTTTGCAACCCGATGTCATCGTGCGTTTACCGCAGGGTAAAGATGTTGTGATCGATGCCAAGATGTCGCTGGTGGCCTACGAGCGCTATTTCAATAGTGACGATGACGTAGAACGTAGTGCGGCGCTGAACGAACATTTACTCTCGGTTCGCAGCCATATTCGGCAGTTGAGCAGCAAAGATTACCAACAGCTTCCGGGGCTGCGTTCTCTGGACTACGTACTGATGTTTATTCCCGTCGAACCCGCTTTTCTGGTCGCTATCGATCGCCAGCCCGAGTTGATCAACGAGGCGCTAAAGAACAATATTATGCTGGTCAGCCCGACCACGCTGCTGGTGGCATTACGTACTATCAACAATTTATGGCGCTATGAACAACAGAGTCGCAATGCACAGCAGATCGCCGAAAAAGCCTCACGGCTGTACGATAAGCTGCGGTTGTTTGTGGATGACATGGAGGCGCTGGGGCAGAGTCTGGATAAAGCACAGGGCACTTATCGTCAGGCGATGAATAAACTTTCGTCTGGGCGTGGTAACCTTATTGGCCAAGCTGAGGGATTTCGCGCGCTGGGTGTAGAAATTAAACGCACGATCAGCCCGTCATTGGCAGAAAAAGCAATGGCCCATGAGCACACTGAACACGATGAATTACTGGGTTCTATAGCACCTGAAACTGCCTCCCCAACCGTAAAAACGGAGGGTGAAGGAGCGTAGCCAACGCACAAGCAGTTTGAAGTCTGACGGATATAAATAGGTATGGATTTCGCGGGCTTGGCACCCATGCTATGCGAAATTAGTGCAGTGGGGTTTTTATACGGGTCTGGTACACTCTCATCATTAATGGGTAGACCCGAAATTTGACTGAAATAGTAGGCGGATAAGATGGCAAGTGAGCAGGAGAAAACGGCCGACTTTGGTTTTCGGACTGTCGCCAAGGATGAAAAAGAAGTCATGGTGGCTGAGGTTTTTCATTCTGTAGCGGCAAAGTATGACCTGATGAATGACCTGATGTCTTTTGGTATTCACCGTATCTGGAAGCGTTTCACTATCGAGTGCAGTGGAGTCAGGCGTAATCAGCGCGTTCTGGATCTTGCTGGAGGAACAGGGGATTTGACTGCCAAGTTCTCCCGTATGGTTGGTGAGGGCGGTGAAGTCATTCTGGCGGATATCAACGCATCCATGTTGAAGGTGGGCCGCGAGAAACTGCGTAACAAAGGCATTATCGACAATATCAACTACGTGCAGGCCAATGCAGAAGCGCTGCCGTTCCCTGATGATTTCTTCGACTGCATTACTATTTCCTTTGGTCTGCGCAACGTGACGGACAAAAACAAAGCGCTGCGCTCCATGTACCGTGTTCTGAAGCCCGGTGGTCGGTTGCTGGTGTTGGAGTTTTCCAAACCGGTGATTAAACAGCTGAGCACTATTTACGATGCGTATTCATTTCATATCCTGCCGAGGATTGGCGAAGCGGTGGCAAGCGATGCCGGAAGCTATCGCTATCTTGCTGAATCCATCCGCATGCACCCCGATCAGGAAACGCTGAAAGGGATGATGAGCGACGCTGGTTTTGACAGTGTTAACTATTTCAACCTCACCGGTGGAATCGTTGCGCTGCATCGTGGGTTTAAATTCTGATTGGAAACGCCAATGCTGATAACGTCTTTTCTGACAGCCACGCTGGAAACCGCGCTGAATCAGCTGCTTTTTCACGACGCTTTTTCTTGTGATCGAAGCATGAAATCTGCCCGTCAGCGCTTACAGGGAAAAACACTCCAGATCGAGCTGGCTGAACTGGATGTCCCCTTGGTGCTGGTGTTTAACGAACAGCGGCTGGATGTTGTTAGCCAGTGGGACGAGTTGGCTGATTGCCGTCTGAAAACACGCGTTCCGGTTCTGATGAAATTACGCGATCGTCAACAGCTATCGTCGCTGATGCGCAGCGGCGAACTGATCATTGAAGGCGATATTCAAGTCGTTCAACAGTTCATCGTGCTGTGTGATCTGGCGGAGTGCGATCCGGCTGAATGGTTATCCCCTTATCTGGGCGATATTGTTGCTCAGGGGCTTAGCCAGACGGCACAGAAAACACTGAGTTTCCTGAGACGGTCATTACATCAGCAGCAACATTTCCTTTCCGAGACGTTAACGGAAGAGTGGCGATTGGCACCGGGAAAACTGGAGAATGCCTGGTTCCATGAGGAAATTGTTGCGCTGGATAAATCCGTCGATACGTTGTCCGAACGGCTGGCGAAATTGGAGGCTTTACGATGACGCCCAGCGAATTACGCCGCCTCTACAGCATTGTGCGTGTACTGTTGAGCTACGGTCTGGACGAACTCATTCCTAAGATGCGTCTGACGTTTCCGCTGCGTGTGGGGCGTCGCCTGCTATTTTGGTTACCTAATCGCCACCGCAACATGCCTTTAGGGGAACGTCTGCGTTTAGCGCTTCAGGAATTGGGGCCAGTGTGGATTAAGTTTGGGCAAATGATGTCGACGCGCCGCGATCTGTTCCCGCCCGCTATCGCCGATCAACTGGCGATGTTGCAGGATAAGGTTGAGCCATTTGATGGCAAACTGGCGCGTGAGCAGATTGAGTTGGCGATGGAGGGTATCCCTCTTGAAGAGTGGTTTGATGATTTTGACATCAAACCGTTGGCCTCGGCCTCGATTGCACAGGTTCATACCGCCCGTCTGAAAAGTACGGGAAAAGAAATCGTTATCAAGGTGATCCGCCCGGATATTCTGCCAGTCATCAAGGCAGATATGCGCTTGATGAAACGTCTGGCTGGCTGGTTGCCCCGCCTGTTGCCGGATGGTCGCCGCTTGCGTCCGCGCGAAGTGGTGATGGAATACGAAAAAACGTTACTTGATGAGCTGAACTTGCTGCGAGAAGCGGCAAATGCCATCCAACTACGGCGTAATTTTGAGAATAGCCCGATGCTGTATGTGCCGGAAATTTATTCTGATTATTGCAGAGAAAGTATGTTGGTAATGGAACGTATCTACGGTATTCCTGTTTCTGATGTCGACGCGCTGAAAGCCAATGGCACGGATATGAAGTTACTGGCAGAACGCGGCGTTCAGGTTTTCTTCACGCAGGTATTTCGCGACAGTTTCTTCCACGCGGATATGCATCCCGGCAATATCTTTATTAGTTACGATCACCCGGAAGACCCGCAATACATCGGGATTGATTGTGGTATCGTCGGTTCGTTGAATAAAGAAGATAAGCGCTATCTGGCCGAGAATTTTATCGCCTTCTTCAACCGTGATTATCGCAAAGTCGCCGAACTGCATGTGGATTCGGGCTGGGTGCCTCCAGACACCAATGTTGCAGATTTTGAGTTTGCTATTCGTACGGTCTGTGAGCCGATTTTTGAGAAGCCGTTAGCGGAAATTTCGTTCGGCCATGTATTATTGAATTTGTTTAATACGGCGCGTCGCTTCAATATGGAAGTACAGCCTCAACTGGTGTTGCTGCAAAAAACGTTGCTGTATATTGAAGGTGTTGGTCGGCAGCTTTATCCGCAGCTCGACCTGTGGAAAACGGCTAAGCCGTTTCTGGAGAGCTGGCTGAAGCAACAGGTCGGTTTACCTGCGGTTTTTCGTGCGCTCAAAGAAAAGGCACCGTTCTGGGCTGAGAAATTACCGGAAATCCCTGAACTTTTTTATGACGGACTTCGTCAGCATAAGATGTTAAAACAAAGCGTCGATAAGCTGGCATATGAGCTGAGAACGCAGCAGGCACGTCAAGGACAGTCACGATATCTTTTGGGTATTGGCGCAACGCTGCTAATCGGTGGTACGTTGTTACTGATCAGTCGTGTTGAAGCCGATATGGTTCCCACAGGGTTGATCGCGGCAGGAATTGTCGCTTGGATTATCGGTTGGCGTCGAACTCGTTGAAGCAGATCATGATGCACGTCAGAATTACCCGATACAATAACGAGAATTCTGTCGTTCCCCTTTTTGAAAAGAGGTAAATGTTATGGGTGGTATTAGTCTTTGGAACCTGTTGATTATCGCAGTTATCGTCATCTTGCTGTTCGGAACCAACAAGCTGAGAACGCTGGGTTCTGATCTGGGTGCATCCATCAAGGGCTTTAAAAAAGCGATGGGTGACGATCAGCCGTCCACGAATGCAGACAAAGCGCAGCCAGATGCTGATTTCTCTACTAAATCTATCGCTGACAACCAATCAGACGCCAAGCAGGGCGACACGAAGAGCCAGCATAAAGAGCAGGTGTAATCTGTGTTCGATATCGGTTTTGGTGAATTGCTATTGGTGATGGTTCTCGGCCTGATAGTCCTTGGGCCTGAGCGTTTGCCTGTTGCAGTCAGAACGGTTGCAAGCTGGATCAGGACGCTGCGTTCACTGGCGTCTACGGTTCAGAATGAACTGTCTCAGGAGCTGAAACTCCAGGAGTTTCAGGAAAGCCTGAAGAAAGTCGAAAAAGCCAGTTTGCAGAATCTGTCGCCTGAGTTGAAAGCCTCAATGGATGAACTTAAAGATGCGGCAGAAGCGATGAAACGTGGCTATACCGAGATACCGTCACCGCAAAAATCAGACGATCCCAAAAAATCAGGTGATCATAGTGCGACGGTGGAACCGCAGAGCAATATCCCGTTAAACGATCCTGAAGCGGCCTACGATGGGGTGATTGAAGCGGAAACCGCAGTACGTCCGGCAGACAGCCAGCAGGAGCCTGAGAACGCTGCTGTTGCTGAGAATCACAATGATGGCCGCCACGCCACAAGTGATGAAGCTGTCGGTAACAATAATGTCAAACCTGAGCAGTCACAGCCTTCTGCTGCTTCTGCCCGCCAACCGAGCGATAGTCGTTAGTTTATGGCCGATGAAGATACTCAACCGCTAATTAGCCACCTGATTGAGCTACGTAAGCGGCTACTGAACAGCATTATCTGTGTGTTGGCGGTATTTGTTGTACTGGTGTACTTTGCCAATGACATTTACCAAGTGGTTTCTGCCCCGCTCATCAAGCAATTGCCTGCGGGCGCCAGCATGATCGCGACCGATGTCGCCTCGCCTTTCTTTACGCCGATAAAGCTGACGATGATTGTCTCAGTGTTTGTCGCCGCGCCTTTGGTGCTGTATCAGGTGTGGGCGTTTGTGGCTCCTGCTCTGTATAAACACGAACGTCGCTTAATGATGCCGTTGCTGGTATCCAGCAGCCTGCTGTTTTATTCGGGTATGGCGTTCGCGTACTTTGTGGTATTCCCGCTGGCATTTGGCTTTTTTGCGAAAACCGCGCCCGTCGGCGTGTTGATTGCGACCGACATCAATAACTACCTCGATTTCGTTATGGCGCTGTTCATGGCATTCGGGATATCGTTTGAAGTGCCGGTTGCCATTGTGCTGCTCTGCTGGAGCGGTGTGGTGACGCCAGAAGATCTGAAGAAAAAGCGGCCTTATATTTTGGTGGGTGCATTCGTTGTCGGGATGCTGCTGACGCCGCCGGATGTTTTCTCACAGACGCTACTGGCGATTCCGATGTACCTGCTGTTTGAAATCGGTGTGTTCTTCGCGCGGTTTTATGTTGGCAAAGGCCGACGACGGACTGAAACTGAAGAGCCATCGCAGTAACTCACGGTTTCCTGCGGCAGGACGGTAAAATGACCTCTCTTTGAGAGGTCTTATTTTTTTATTCGCCAGAGTGAGAGTCATGTTTGATATCGGTGTCAATCTAACCAGTTCCCAGTTTGAAAAAGATAGGGGGCAGGTCGTCATCCGAGCAAAGCTAGCGGGTGTCAGTGGCATCTTAATCACGGGAACTAACGCCCAGGAAAGTCATCAGGCAATGCTGCTGGCGCAAGCCTATCCCGATTACTGTTGGTCAACGGCGGGTGTCCATCCGCATGATGCTAGCCAATGGAATGACGCTATTGCCGAACAGCTTCACCAAATGGCAAACGCTGCCTGTGTAGTCTCCATTGGTGAATGCGGATTGGATTTCAACCGTAACTTTTCTACCCCAGAAGAGCAGGAACAGGCATTCAGTGCACAGTTAGCGATAGCGGCTGAGCTGTCCATACCGGTCTTCCTTCACTGTCGTGATGCACATCCCCGCTTTATTTCCCTGCTTACGCCATGGTTGAGCCAGTTACCTGCTGCAGTGGTTCACTGCTTTACCGGCAATCGCCATGAATTGGATGAGTGTCTGGCGGCGGGACTGATGATTGGCATCACTGGCTGGGTTTGCGATGAGCGTCGTGGGCTTGAGCTACGCGCCTTATTGCCACATATTCCTGCCGATCGGCTGTTGGTGGAAACCGACGCACCTTATCTGTTACCCCGGGGTTTACGCCCTAAACCGGCATCCCGTCGTAACGAACCCTGTTATCTGCCTCATATTATTCGCCAGATTGCGGAGTGGCGTGGAGAAGATGCCACATGGCTGGGACAGACAACAGATGAAAATGCCCGCCGGGTTTTCCGGCTGGCCTGATTCAGGAGAATAATGACATGAGCAATGCTTTTCCCGGCACGTTCCCCGGCCGACGTATGCGCCGTATTCGCCGCCATGATTTCAGCCGCCGCCTTGTTGCTGAAAATCAACTGACGGTGAATGATTTGATTTATCCCGTTTTTGTGATGGAAGGGACAAATCATCGTCAGGAAGTTCCCTCAATGCCGGGGGTATACCGGATGACTATCGACGTGCTTCTGAAAGAAGCCGAAGAGATCGCTAAGCTCGGCGTTCCGGTACTGTCGCTGTTCCCCGTTATTGAAGCGGATAAGAAATCACTCTATGCCGAAGAAGCCTATAACTCGGATGGCCTTGTTCCTCGTACGATCCGCGCGCTGAAAGGTGCCGTCCCAGAGCTGGGTTTGCTGACGGATGTGGCGCTCGATCCCTATACCACGCACGGTCAAGACGGGATTATTGATGAAGATGGCTATGTGATTAATGACGTCACCAAGGAGATTTTGGTGCGTCAGGCGCTGTCTCACGCTGAAGCCGGAGCAGAAATTATTGCGCCTAGCGATATGATGGATGGCCGTATCGGCGCTATTCGTGACACCCTGGAAGCACAAAACCTGATCAATACGCAGATCATGGCGTATTCGGCTAAGTATGTATCGTGCTATTACGGGCCTTTCCGTGATGCCGTGGGCTCAGCAAGTAATCTGAAAGGCGGCAACAAGAAAACCTACCAGATGGACCCGGCCAACAGCGATGAAGCCTTGCAGGAAATTGCGCAGGATTTGCAGGAAGGCGCGGACATGGTGATGGTCAAACCGGGGATGCCATATCTGGACGTGGTTCGTCGCGTCAAGGATACGTTCGGTGTGCCGACGTTTGCTTATCAGGTATCTGGCGAGTATGCGATGCACATGGCGGCGATTCAGAACGGCTGGCTACAGGAACAACCGGTGGTCATGGAGTCTCTATTGTGCTTCAAACGCGCTGGCGCGGATGGTGTGCTGACCTACTTTGCCAAGCGTGTTGCACAGTGGCTACACGATCAACACATGCAACGCTAAGCGGGTTATTTATCCGGCGCGGTGTAAACGTGCCGGATGGAAATAGTCAGGAGCGTTAGGACTAGGCTTTGCGAAACTCGCGATTATCGATGCTCTGCCTGACCTGCTTGTTCAACATATTCAGCAACAACATCGAGCGGGCTTCGCCGTCAGGTTCGCTGTAGATAGCCTGAAGACCAGAGAAAATACCGTCGGTAATGACCACGCTATCGCCGGACTGTGGCGTCAGTGGATCAATGATTACCTGCATGGGGCGAAGTGACAGCTCATCGATAACCTGCTGCGGAATAGTCGCTGGCAGTGCGCCAAACCGCACAAAGTTACTCACCCCACGCGTTGCGCTGATGGTGGTAGTGTGGATGCGCTCGGGGTCGAACTCCACAAACAGGTAGTTCGGGAACAGCGGCTCACAGACTTCAGTTCGTTTACCGCGAACGATTTTATCCAGCGCGATCATCGGGCTCACGCAGGTTACCTCCTGACGTTCCAGGTGCTCTTTCGCTCGCAGCAGTTGACCACGTTTACAATATAGTAAGTACCAGGCTTCCATAATTTCGCAGACTTATGATTCCGACGGGCAAGCATAACAAAAGCAAGCACGGATAAAAAATTTTCGGCAGATATTTTTGTTACCACATTCTGGCGATCGAATTCTTGATGGTGATTAGATTCTTGCCATAAATAGGCGCTGTGGGAAGCGACAGGCTGGCGAAGAGACTTTATAATAGCCAGAACGATAGACTGCCTCCGATGAATAGCATGAAATACCGTGACTTACGCGAGTTCCTCTCGCTGCTGGAAGAGAGAGGGGAGTTGAAACGCATTACTCAGCCCATCGATCCCTACCTTGAAATGACGGAAATTGCCGACCGGACGCTGCGTGCCGAAGGCCCAGCCCTCCTGTTTGAGAACCCCAAAGGCTATGACATGCCGGTGCTGTGCAATTTATTTGGCACGCCGAAACGTGTTGCATTGGGAATGGGACAGGAAGAGGTCAGTGCATTGCGAGATGTGGGCAAACTGCTGGCGTTTTTGAAAGAGCCAGAGCCACCTAAAGGGTTCCGCGATCTGGTAGATAAAATGCCGAAGTTCCGTCAGGTGCTGAATATGCCGACGAAACGGCTGTCTTCGGCACCGTGTCAGGAGCAGATCTGGCAGGGTGATGATGTTGACCTGCGTCGGATTCCGGTGATGCAGTGCTGGCCAGAAGATGCCGCGCCGCTCATCACCTGGGGGCTCACCGTGACGCGCGGGCCGCACAAAGAGCGACAGAATCTGGGGATCTATCGCCAGCAGGTGCTAGGCAAAAACAAACTGATCATGCGTTGGCTATCTCATCGCGGCGGCGCACTGGATTTCCAGGAATGGTGTCAGGAAAATCCGGGGCAGCGTTTCCCCGTGGCTGTTGCGCTAGGGGCTGACCCTGCGACGATTCTCGGTGCAGTGACGCCCGTGCCCGACACGCTGTCGGAATATGCCTTTGCGGGTTTACTGCGTGGGCATAAGACGGAAGTTGTGAAGTGCCTGTCGAGCGATTTGGAAGTTCCCGCCAGTGCGGAAATTGTTCTTGAAGGCTATATTGAACCCGGAGAAATGGCGGCTGAAGGGCCTTATGGCGACCATACCGGCTATTACAATGAAGTCGATCACTTTCCGGTCTTTACCGTCACGCATATCACGCAACGCCAGAATGCCATTTATCACTCGACTTATACGGGGCGGCCACCGGATGAACCCGCCGTGCTGGGCGTGGCGTTGAACGAAGTTTTCGTGCCGATCCTGCAAAAGCAGTTTCCTGAGATTGTCGATTTTTATTTGCCACCGGAGGGTTGCTCTTACCGTCTGGCGGTCGTTACCATGAAGAAACAGTACGCTGGCCATGCCAAACGCGTCATGATGGGCGTCTGGTCTTTTTTACGCCAGTTCATGTATACGAAATTTGTTATTGTCTGCGATGATGACATTAACGCGCGCGACTGGAAGGACGTGATATGGGCGATTACGACGCGCATGGATCCGGCACGCGATACGGTATTAGTGGAAAATACACCGATAGACTATCTTGATTTCGCCTCACCGGTTTCTGGTCTGGGCTCCAAAATGGGTCTGGACGCCACCAATAAATGGCCTGGTGAAACTCAGCGTGAGTGGGGACACCCCATCAAGAAAGATCCGCAGGTTTGTGCCCGCATTGATGAAATATGGGACGAATTGGCCATTTTTAGTGACAGAGAGCCCCGGCGTTAACGGCTGCCCTGTTCTCAGTTTTGCTTTTATGACCCTATAGAGGGAATGCATGACAACATTGAGCTGTAAAGTGACTTCGGTAGAAGCCATAACCGATACGGTCTATCGCGTTCGTTTATTACCTGAAGCGCCTTTTTCCTTTCGGGCCGGTCAGTATTTGATGGTAGTCATGGGCGATCGGGATAAACGTCCTTTCTCACTGGCATCAACCCCGATGGATAAAAACTTTATCGAGTTACACATTGGGGCGTCCGAACTGAATCTTTACGCGATGGCGGTGATGGAACGCATTCACAAGGAAAAAACCCTGACGGTCGACATCCCGCATGGCGAAGCCTGGCTGCGTGAAGAGAGTACGCGTCCACTGGTGTTGATTGCCGGTGGAACTGGATTTTCGTACGTGCGCTCTATTCTGCTGACCGCGCTTGCACAGCAACCCGATCGCGATATCTCCATTTACTGGGGCGGACGTGAATCCCAGCATCTGTATGATTTAACAGAGCTTGAGGGTTTTGCAGCCAAGCACGCTAATCTGAGAGTAGTGCCTGTTGTCGAACAGCCAGAAGAAGGATGGGATGGCAGAACGGGTACCGTTCTGAGCGCGGTCCTGCAGGATTATGGCTCACTGGCAGAGCAGGATATTTATATTGCCGGGCGTTTTGAAATGGCGAAAATTGCGCGTGAGCGTTTTTGTAACGAGCGCGGTGCGTTGGTAGCTCACATGTTCAGCGATGCGTTTTCGTTTATTTAAAGCCGTCGGCGACAGTAAGAAATAAACAGTAAAAAT
The DNA here is from genome assembly GCF_000740965.1 of Pectobacterium atrosepticum. Lineage (NCBI taxonomy): Bacteria > Pseudomonadati > Pseudomonadota > Gammaproteobacteria > Enterobacterales > Pectobacteriaceae > Pectobacterium > Pectobacterium atrosepticum. The sequence goes on from NZ_CP009125.1 coordinate 235,537, forward strand.
CCCACAGTTGTGGGATTTTTTGTTTCTACAGGAGTTGCTTGCAGAGATTGTCTACGCTCAGGGGCGTTCAAATACCGTCGCAATACCTTGTCCTAAGCCGATGCACATCGTCGCTACTCCAAACTGAGCGTCGCGGCTTTCCATCAGATTAATCAATGTGGTGGAGATGCGTGCCCCCGAACAGCCGAGTGGGTGGCCCAGCGCGATGGCCCCGCCGTTGAGATTGACCTTTTCATCGAGCTGTTCCAATAGACCCAGATCTTTAATGCAGGGTAGCGTTTGGGCGGCGAATGCCTCATTCAGTTCAAAGATGCCGATATCGGCCAGACTCAAGCCTGCTCGTTTCAGCGCTAGTTTAGTGGCTGGGACAGGACCATAGCCCATAATTGAGGGATCGCAGCCCACCACGGCCATCGCCCGAATGCGGGCCCGCACTGGTAAGCTTAATGATGCTGCGCGGGATTCGCTCATGATCAACATGGCCGATGCGCCATCGGATAGAGCAGAGGATGACCCAGCTGTCACCGTGCCGTTAACCGGATCGAATGCCGGTTTGAGAGCGGCAAGACTATCGACGGTGGTTTCTGGGCGAATCACTTCATCATAATCGAAGCGCTGCAGCGCACCGTCTGCATCATGGCCTGACGTGGAGACGATTTCATGGCGAAATGCGCCAGATTGGGTGGCGTGATAGGCCCGTTGGTGCGAGCGGGCGGCGAATTGATCCTGCATCTCACGGCTAATATTGTGCATACGCGCGAGCATTTCGGCCGTCAGCCCCATCATTCCTGCGGCTTTAGCTATAGTGCGGCTCAGTCCCGGATGAAAATCGACGCCATGATTCATCGGCACATGTCCCATATGCTCAACGCCGCCGATTAAACAGACATTCGCGTCGCCAACCATAATCGCACGGGCGGCATCGTGGAGCGCCTGCATAGAAGAACCACAGAGTCTGTTAACTGTCGTTGCGGGTACGCTCACCGGGATTTCAGCTAACAAAGCGGCGTTACGGGCCACGTTGAAACCTTGCTCCAGTGTCTGCTGTACACATCCCCAATAGATATCGTCGATCTCACGGGCATCTAACGCTGTGTTACGGCTCAATAGGCTACGCATCAGGTGTGCGGATAGGTCTTCGGCTCTCACCTGACGGAAGGCTCCACCTTTGGATCGCCCCATCGGCGTGCGTACGGCATCAACAATCACTACCTTTTCCATATTTCCTGTCCTCATGCCGGTTGACCGTGGGAAACGTCCGCGTGTGGCGCGACCGATGGGTAATAGCCTTCATTGCTTCTGGCTTTTTGTTGTAAGCCGTCAGGCACTTGATAGATGGCGCTGAGGTGCGCCAGCTGTTGCGCCATCTCGACATAACGTTCGCTGCCCAACGTATCCAGATAGCGGCAGGCTCCGCCGTGGAAGGGAGGAAAACCTAACCCATATACCAGTGCCATGTCCGCTTCGGCAGGACTGGCGACAATACCTTCTTCCAGACAGCGCGCAACTTCATTAATCATTGGGATCATCATCCGAGCGATAATCTCTTCTGCGCTGAACGTTTTTTTCGGTTGGCTGATGTCTTTAAGGAGCGTATCTACGGCTTCATCCTGTTCTTTGCGCAGTTTCCCTTTGCTATCCGTTTGATAACGGTAGAAACCCTGACCATTTTTCTGCCCAAAGCGCTGATGCTCAAACAACACGTCAATCGCATCGCGATAGTCTTTCGCCATCCGCTGTGGAAAACCTTCCGCCATCACCGCTTGGGCATGGTGAGCGGTATCAATGCCGACAACGTCCAGCAGATAGGCTGGACCCATCGGCCAGCCGAATTTCTTCTCCATGACGTTATCGATCTCGCGGAAATCGGCACCGTCTCTGAGCAGTATGCTGAATGCTGCAAAGTAGGGGAACAGGACGCGATTTACGAAGAATCCTGGGCAATCGTTCACAACAATCGGCGTCTTGCCCATCTTGCTGGCGTAAGCCACCACGCTGGCGATGGTACTGTCACTGGTTTTAGGGCCGCGAATAATTTCGACCAGCGGCATGCGGTGTACCGGGTTGAAGAAGTGCATACCGCAGAAATTTTGCGGTCGTTTTAACGATGCAGCCAGCACAGCAATTGGAATCGTTGAGGTATTAGAAGCCAGAATCGTATTCTCGCTAACGTGCAATTCGGTTTCCGCTAATACGCTGGCTTTGATTTTCGGGTTCTCTACGACGGCTTCAACTACGATATCGGTACGTTCGAACCCGGCGTAATCCAGCGTCGGGTGAATGTTTGCCAAAATCGTCGCCATTTTCATTCCGTCCAGTTTGCCTCGTTCCATCTGTTTATTCAGGAGCTTAGCTGCCTCGTTCATCCCCAGCGCGAGTGGCTTCTCGTTGATATCCTTCATCCGAATTGGCACGCCTTTGAACGCGGATTGATAGGCAATTCCGCCGCCCATAATGCCCGCACCCAGCACGGCGGCCTGCTTTGGTACGGATGTTTCGCCAATCAGCTTCTTCGCTTTTCCTTTAACATATTGACCGTTGAGGAAAATGCCGACGAGGGCGCGAGCTTCATTTGAACGCGCCAGTTGAACGAAGTGCTGCGTTTCGAGCTGCAATGCCTCATCACGTGTCATGGTTGCGGCGGCTTCGATGGTTTTTACCGCTAACATCGGCGCTGGATAATGTTTCCCAGCGGTTTGTAGCACCATCGCTTTGGCGGTGGTAAAGCTCATCATGGCTTCAATTTTATTGAGCTTCAGCGCCTCAAGTTTCGGGCGTCGGTAACCCAGCCAGTCCAGCTCGCCATTTATGGCCTGCTTTAGCATCTTGATGGCGGCGGGAATCAGTTTTTCATTAGCGACAACAGCCTGCACCAGCCCCACTTTTAAAGCATCGGCTGCGCTGACGTCTTTACCTGCGGCGATAATCTCCAGCGCGCTGTCTGCACCTAACAGACGCGGTAGCCTGACTGTGCCGCCAAAGCCCGGCATGATTCCGAGTTTAGTCTCAGGCAACCCGATTCGTGCATCTGGCGTTGCTAAGCGAAAATCGGTCGCCAGCACGCATTCACATCCGCCTCCCAGCGCATAGCTATTAATCGCGGACAGCGTGGGAACGGGTAAATCCTCAAGACGGTTGAAAATGCTGTTGGCGAAGACAAGCCACTCATGCAGCTTTTCGGCCGGCGCGGCAAAAAGAGAAAGGAATTCCGTGATATCGGCACCGACAATAAATGCAGCTTTGTCTGATCGCAGCAGTAAGCCCTTCAGGTTCGGCTGTTCCGCCAGAACGTCCAGCGCCTTACCCAGGCTGGCAACCGTGCGGGTATCTAGCGTGTTTACAGAGCCAGGGGCAGAAAATACCAGCTCGGCAATGCCGTCCTCAAGCCAGTTAAGGTAGAGGGATTCACCTTGATAAAGCATGTTCATCTCCGCTGTTTGTGTGAGTGATCTGGTATGACCAGATAATCGAATTGTGGTTATAATGTTAATTTTTTGCAAACGGGAGATTAATTTTTTGCCGAATTGATCACAAAGCATGGGACGCTGCCCTTGGGTGATGCCTGTGTTAAAATGGAGGGATCAAGTCGTGACGTACAAGGATACTCATGGAAAAGCTGGCTTCTTTATATCATCACCATCTGGCTACGCTGCAAACGCGTGCTCAGGCGGTTTTAGTGCGCCATAAGCTTGACGCATTACTGATTCATTCTGGTGAGCTGTTGACCGTTTTTCTGGACGATCACGACTATCCTTTTAAAGTTAACCCGCAGTTTAAAGCTTGGGTGCCGGTCACGCAGGTGCCGAACTGCTGGCTATGGATTGATGGCGTTAATCCGCCGAAGCTGTGGTTCTATTCGCCGGTTGATTACTGGCATAGCGTTGCTCCGGTGCCCGAGAGCTTCTGGACCGCAGGGGTTGAGATTGCCGTGCTGCGCAATGCCGATGATATCGGGCAACTGCTTCCAGCACAGCGTGAGCGCGTTGCCTATATCGGCTATGCACCACAACGTGCACAGGGTTTGGGAATTCGGGCGGACAATATCAATCCTCAGGGCGTGTTAGATTATCTGCACTATCATCGCGCTTACAAAACAGACTACGAGCTGGCCTGCATGCGTGAAGCACAGAAGACGGCGGTTATCGGTCATCGTGCAGCGCATGAAGCGTTTCTTTCTGGCATGAGCGAGTTCGATATTAATTTGGCGTATCTGACGGCCACTGGCCATCGGGATATCGATGTGCCTTACGGCAATATCATTGCGCTCAATGAACATGCGGCAGTGTTGCACTATACCCAGTTAGATCATCAGGTGCCTTCCGATGTCCGCAGCTTTCTGATTGATGCAGGTGCTGAATATAACGGATATGCCGCTGACCTCACGCGAACCTACTCGGCACAGAGCGATGGGGCTTTTGCTCAACTGATTAAAGATCTCAATCAGGAAATGCTCGCGTTGATTGATACCATGCAGGCGGGAGTACGTTATACCGATTACCACATTCAGATGCATCAGCGGATTGCGAAGCTGCTGAAATCACATCAGTTGGTTCGGGATATCAGCGAAGAAGCCATGGTAGAGCAGGGGCTGACGTCGCCTTTCCTGCCGCACGGCCTTGGTCACCCGCTGGGCTTGCAGGTGCATGACGTCGCTGGGTTTATGCAAGACGATCGCGGTACACATCTGGCAGCACCGACGCAGCATCCTTACCTACGTTGTACCCGTGTGCTCGAACCTGGCATGGTCATGACGATCGAACCGGGCATCTACTTCATCGAATCCTTGCTCGCTCCGTGGCGCGAGGGTGCATGTAGTCAACACTTTGACTGGCAAAAAATCGATGCGCTGAAACCGTTTGGTGGTATTCGTATCGAGGATAATATTGTCATTCATGAAGGGCGCGTGGAAAACATGACGCGCGACCTGAATCTGGCCTGATGCACGCGTATCCCATTCTTACTGCGCCCGTGAGCTTCAGTGAGGAAATCAAGAAAAGCCGCTTTGCTACGATCCTGGCGGCAACGCCGGGAATCGACGCGGCAAAAGCGTTTATCCAGCACGTCAGAGAGGAACATGCCTCGGCGGGGCACCACTGCTGGGCGTTTGTTGCAGGAGCGCCTGACGATTCTCAACAGCTTGGTTTTTCTGACGATGGTGAGCCGTCCGGCACGGCGGGTAAACCGATGCTGTCGCAATTGATGGGAAGCGGTATCGGTGAGATTACGGCTGTGGTAGTGCGTTACTATGGAGGAATCCCGCTAGGGACTGGCGGGTTAGTGAAGGCTTATGGCGGTGGCGTTCAGCAAGCGCTGAAGCAGATATCGCTGCAAGAGAAGGTCTTGCAAAAAGAGTATGGCTTACAATGTGACTATGCGCTGTTGCCCCAGGTGGAATCACTGATCTTTCAGCTTGGCGGAAAAGTGCTGCATAGCGAGTATGGCGTGGACGTCGTATTGCGGTTCTCTCTCCCTATCAGGGGAACCGAGGAAGCGGCAACGAAATTGCGTGATTTAAGTCGCGGTGCGTTGCATTTATTGCCGATTCCATAATAATCCCAGCGCTTTTTTATGAATCATTAAGGAATTCCCTGCGATGCACTTGCGCGCCATAACCCGTATTGTCGGCCAGTTGGTTATCCTTTTTTCCGGAACGATGGTTATTCCCGGCCTGGTGGCGTTAATTTACCGCGATGGCGCAGGCCGTGCGTTTACGCAGACATTTATTGTCGCGCTGGCAATTGGCATCATGCTGTGGCTACCAAACCGCAAGCAGAAGCATGAACTGAAATCTCGTGAAGGATTCCTAATCGTTGTCCTCTTCTGGACGGTACTGGGAAGCGTTGGGGCTCTGCCTTTCCTGTTTGCGGAACACCCTAATCTGGGCGTAACGGATGCTTTTTTCGAATCGTTCTCTGGGTTAACGACAACGGGAGCGACCACGCTGGTCGGGCTGGATTCATTGCCTAAAGCCATCCTGTTTTATCGACAAATGCTGCAATGGTTTGGTGGGATGGGGATCATCGTTCTCGCCGTTGCTATCCTACCGATTCTTGGCGTCGGTGGGATGCAGTTGTATCGCGCAGAGATGCCGGGGCCGCTGAAGGAAAACAAAATGCGCCCGCGTATTGCCGATACGGCGAAAACGCTGTGGCTGATTTATCTCTTACTTACTATTGCTTGTGCTGTTGCGCTTTGGCTGGCGGGAATGCCAGTATTTGATGCAATTGGGCACAGTTTCTCTACGGTGTCAGTCGGAGGTTTCTCTACCCACGATGCCAGTATCGGCTACTTCAACAGCCCAACGATTAACACCATCATCGCGATATTCTTGCTGATTTCCGGCTGTAACTTTGGTTTGCACTTTGCCCTGCTGAGCGGCCGCAGCCTGAAGGTATACTGGCGTGACCCAGAATTTCGCATGTTCATTTTTGTTCAACTGTCGCTGGTGGCCGTGTGTACGATTGTCCTGTGGTTCCACCATGTTTATGACAGCGGTATGCAGACGATCAACCAGGCATTCTTCCAGGTTGTCTCTATGGCGACAACGGCAGGGTTTACGACGGATAGCATTGCATCGTGGCCACTTTTTCTGCCGGTTTTGCTTCTGTGTTCCGCGTTTATTGGCGGATGTGCGGGGTCAACTGGCGGCGGCTTGAAAGTGATTCGTATCCTGCTACTTTTCCTGCAAGGGTCGCGTGAGCTCAAGCGTTTAGTGCATCCGAATGCAGTTTACACAATTAAGTTGGGCCACCGAGCGTTACCGGAGCGCATTCTTGAAGCTGTATGGGGATTCTTTTCCGCGTATGCACTGGTTTTTATTGTCAGCATGCTGGCCGTCATTGCGACAGGCGTTGATGATTTCTCCGCGTTTGCTGCGGTCGCTGCCACATTGAATAATCTGGGGCCGGGGCTGGGTGTTGTCGCTGAGAATTTTACGTCGATGAATGATACGGCGAAATGGATTCTGATACTGACAATGCTGTTTGGTCGTTTGGAAGTCTTCACGCTTTTAGTGCTGTTTACGCCAACCTTCTGGCGGGAATAGTACCAATAAGGATAAAGAACAATGAAAGCTTTGATCGTGTTTTCGAGTCGGGATGGGCAAACAAGAGCGATTGCCTCCTATATTGCGAATACGCTGAAAGGAACGCTGGAGTGTGATGTTGTTAACGTACTCAATGCGAATGATATCGATCTGGGCCAATACGATCAGGTGCTTATTGGGGCGTCGATTCGGTACGGGCGCTTTCATCCAGCGGTAAATCAATTTATCCATAAGCATCTGGCTTCTCTGCGACAACTGCCTAGCGCATTCTTCTCAGTTAACCTCACCGCACGTAAACCAGAAAAGCGCACAATACAAACCAATGCCTATACGCGTAAGTTCCTGCTGAATTCCCCTTGGCAGCCGGATTTGTGCTGTGTGTTCGCGGGTGCTTTGCGTTATCCGCGTTATCGTTGGTTTGATCGGGTAATGATTCAGCTAATTATGCGTATGACGGGCGGCGAAACGGATAGCAGTAAAGAAGTTGAATATACGGACTGGCAGCAGGTTGCCCGTTTTGCACAGGATTTCGCGCAATTAGCGGCGAAAAATCCGGCATAACGCTGTCTTTTACTGCGCTTTGCTGAAGAAATCTCCACTCGATAATTATTTTGCATTTAGCGCTTGTCAGCGGGCGAGAAGTCCCTATAATGCGCATCCACTGACACGGCAACAGCGACACGCGGTTGTGGTGACAGAGAAAAGATTCAACGAAGGCAGTCAGTAATGACTTGACTTCACAGCGGAAAAGCATAATATATGCGGCCCGCGCCACGGAAGACGTGGCACTGCTCTTTAACAATATAATCAGACAATCTGTGTGGGCACTCACAAGACCGTATCTTAAACGATATAAAAAGTCTTGAAGAGTGAACAACAGTGAAATTCATTACGAATAAACAGTTTTAATTCTTTGAGCATCGCTGACGAGTTCAGCAAATCAAACAAATCTTAAATTGAAGAGTTTGATCATGGCTCAGATTGAACGCTGGCGGCAGGCCTAACACATGCAAGTCGAGCGGTAGCACAGAAGAGCTTGCTCTTTGGGTGACGAGCGGCGGACGGGTGAGTAATGTCTGGGAAACTGCCTGATGGAGGGGGATAACTACTGGAAACGGTAGCTAATACCGCATAACGTCTTCGGACCAAAGAGGGGGACCTTCGGGCCTCTTGCCATCAGATGTGCCCAGATGGGATTAGCTAGTAGGCGGGGTAATGGCCCACCTAGGCGACGATCCCTAGCTGGTCTGAGAGGATGACCAGCCACACTGGAACTGAGACACGGTCCAGACTCCTACGGGAGGCAGCAGTGGGGAATATTGCACAATGGGCGCAAGCCTGATGCAGCCATGCCGCGTGTGTGAAGAAGGCCTTCGGGTTGTAAAGCACTTTCAGCGGGGAGGAAGGCAGTAAGGTTAATAACCTTGCTGATTGACGTTACCCGCAGAAGAAGCACCGGCTAACTCCGTGCCAGCAGCCGCGGTAATACGGAGGGTGCAAGCGTTAATCGGAATGACTGGGCGTAAAGCGCACGCAGGCGGTCTGTTAAGTTGGATGTGAAATCCCCGGGCTTAACCTGGGAACTGCATTCAAAACTGACAGGCTAGAGTCTTGTAGAGGGGGGTAGAATTCCAGGTGTAGCGGTGAAATGCGTAGAGATCTGGAGGAATACCGGTGGCGAAGGCGGCCCCCTGGACAAAGACTGACGCTCAGGTGCGAAAGCGTGGGGAGCAAACAGGATTAGATACCCTGGTAGTCCACGCTGTAAACGATGTCGACTTGGAGGTTGTGCCCTTGAGGCGTGGCTTCCGGAGCTAACGCGTTAAGTCGACCGCCTGGGGAGTACGGCCGCAAGGTTAAAACTCAAATGAATTGACGGGGGCCCGCACAAGCGGTGGAGCATGTGGTTTAATTCGATGCAACGCGAAGAACCTTACCTACTCTTGACATCCAGAGAATTTGGCAGAGATGCCTTAGTGCCTTCGGGAACTCTGAGACAGGTGCTGCATGGCTGTCGTCAGCTCGTGTTGTGAAATGTTGGGTTAAGTCCCGCAACGAGCGCAACCCTTATCCTTTGTTGCCAGCGCGTAATGGCGGGAACTCAAAGGAGACTGCCGGTGATAAACCGGAGGAAGGTGGGGATGACGTCAAGTCATCATGGCCCTTACGAGTAGGGCTACACACGTGCTACAATGGCGTATACAAAGAGAAGCGAACTCGCGAGAGCCAGCGGACCTCATAAAGTACGTCGTAGTCCGGATTGGAGTCTGCAACTCGACTCCATGAAGTCGGAATCGCTAGTAATCGTAGATCAGAATGCTACGGTGAATACGTTCCCGGGCCTTGTACACACCGCCCGTCACACCATGGGAGTGGGTTGCAAAAGAAGTAGGTAGCTTAACCTTCGGGAGGGCGCTTACCACTTTGTGATTCATGACTGGGGTGAAGTCGTAACAAGGTAACCGTAGGGGAACCTGCGGTTGGATCACCTCCTTACCAATAAAGATGTGTGTTAAGTGAAGTGCTCACACAGATTGTCTGATGAAAATAACGAGCAGAAATACCTTAATAGGCTTGTAGCTCAGGTGGTTAGAGCGCACCCCTGATAAGGGTGAGGTCGGTGGTTCAAGTCCACTCAGGCCTACCAACTCTTCCATGAGTGGTATCTAAGGTAACTGTAAGTAGAGATGGGGCTATAGCTCAGCTGGGAGAGCGCCTGCTTTGCACGCAGGAGGTCTGCGGTTCGATCCCGCATAGCTCCACCATTAAAAAAGACTTCAGAGCGTATTGGAAACAGTATGCTGCGAAGTATTTTGCTCTTTAACAATCTGGAACAAGCTGAAAATTGAAACATGACAGCTGAACATGCATGACTGCCTTCGGGCGGGTCGTGATGAATCAGCATGTCAATGAGTCTCTCAAATAATCGCAGCGCGAGGATGAATCGAAAGAAACATCTTCGGGTTGTGAGGTTAAGCGACTAAGCGTACACGGTGGATGCCTAGGCAGTCAGAGGCGATGAAGGGCGTGCTAATCTGCGATAAGCGTCGGTAAGCTGATATGAAGCGTTATACCCGACGATACCCGAATGGGGAAACCCAATGTGTTTCGACACATTATCATTACGTGAATACATAGCGTAATGAGGCGAACCGGGGGAACTGAAACATCTCAGTACCCCGAGGAAAAGAAATCAACCGAGATTCCCCTAGTAGCGGCGAGCGAACGGGGAGGAGCCCAGAACCTGAATCAGTTTGTGTGTTAGTGGAAGCGTCTGGAAAGTCGCACAGTAAAGGGTGATAGTCCCGTACACAAAAATGCACAGATTGTGAGTTCGATGAGTAGGGCGGGACACGTGACATCCTGTCTGAATATGGGGGGACCATCCTCCAAGGCTAAATACTCCTGACTGACCGATAGTGAACCAGTACCGTGAGGGAAAGGCGAAAAGAACCCCGGCGAGGGGAGTGAAATAGAACCTGAAACCGTGTACGTACAAGCAGTGGGAGCCTTGATTAATCAGGGTGACTGCGTACCTTTTGTATAATGGGTCAGCGACTTATATTCTGTAGCAAGGTTAACCGAATAGGGGAGCCGCAGGGAAACCGAGTCTTAACTGGGCGTTAAGTTGCAGGGTATAGACCCGAAACCCGGTGATCTAGCCATGGGCAGGTTGAAGGTTGGGTAACACTAACTGGAGGACCGAACCGACTAATGTTGAAAAATTAGCGGATGACTTGTGGCTGGGGGTGAAAGGCCAATCAAACCGGGAGATAGCTGGTTCTCCCCGAAAGCTATTTAGGTAGCGCCTCGTGAACTCATCTTCGGGGGTAGAGCACTGTTTCGGCTAGGGGGTCATCCCGACTTACCAACCCGATGCAAACTACGAATACCGAAGAATGTTATCACGGGAGACACACGGCGGGTGCTAACGTTCGTCGTGAAGAGGGAAACAACCCAGACCGCCAGCTAAGGTCCCAAAGTCATGGTTAAGTGGGAAACGATGTGGGAAGGCACAGACAGCCAGGATGTTGGCTTAGAAGCAGCCATCATTTAAAGAAAGCGTAATAGCTCACTGGTCGAGTCGGCCTGCGCGGAAGATGTAACGGGGCTAAACCATGCACCGAAGCTGCGGCAGCGACACTTAGGTGTTGTTGGGTAGGGGAGCGTTCTGTAAGCCGTCGAAGGTGACCTGTGAGGGTTGCTGGAGGTATCAGAAGTGCGAATGCTGACATAAGTAACGATAATGCGGGTGAAAAACCCGCACGCCGGAAGACCAAGGGTTCCTGTCCAACGTTAATCGGGGCAGGGTGAGTCGACCCCTAAGGCGAGGCTGAAAAGCGTAGTCGATGGGAAACAGGTTAATATTCCTGTACTCGGTGTTACTGCGAAGGGGGGACGGAGAAAGCTAGGTTATCCGGGCGACGGTTGTCCCGGTTTAAGCGTGAAGGTGGATGACTTAGGTAAATCCGGGTCATTATTAACACTGAGGCGTGATGACGAGTCACTACGGTGATGAAGTAACCAATGCTACGCTTCCAGGAAAAGCCTCTAAGCTCCAGGTAACATCAAATCGTACCCCAAACCGACACAGGTGGTCAGGTAGAGAATACTCAGGCGCTTGAGAGAACTCGGGTGAAGGAACTAGGCAAAATGGTGCCGTAACTTCGGGAGAAGGCACGCTCCTGTCGGTGAAGTCCCTTGCGGACGGAGCTGACGGGAGTCGCAGATACCAGCTGGCTGCAACTGTTTAATAAAAACACAGCACTGTGCAAACACGAAAGTGGACGTATACGGTGTGACGCCTGCCCGGTGCCGGAAGGTTAATTGATGGGGTCAGCCGCAAGGCGAAGCTCTTGATCGAAGCCCCGGTAAACGGCGGCCGTAACTATAACGGTCCTAAGGTAGCGAAATTCCTTGTCGGGTAAGTTCCGACCTGCACGAATGGCGTAATGATGGCCAGGCTGTCTCCACCCGAGACTCAGTGAAATTGAACTCGCTGTGAAGATGCAGTGTACCCGCGGCAAGACGGAAAGACCCCGTGAACCTTTACTATAGCTTGACACTGAACCTTGAGCCTTGATGTGTAGGATAGGTGGGAGGCTTTGAAGCGAGGACGCCAGTTCTTGTGGAGCCAACCTTGAAATACCACCCTTTAATGTTTGATGTTCTAACGTAGGCCCGTGATCCGGGTTGCGGACAGTGTCTGGTGGGTAGTTTGACTGGGGCGGTCTCCTCCCAAAGAGTAACGGAGGAGCACGAAGGTTAGCTAATCCTGGTCGGACATCAGGAGGTTAGTGCAAAGGCATAAGCTAGCTTGACTGCGAGAGTGACAGCTCGAGCAGGTGCGAAAGCAGGTCTTAGTGATCCGGTGGTTCTGAATGGAAGGGCCATCGCTCAACGGATAAAAGGTACTCCGGGGATAACAGGCTGATACCGCCCAAGAGTTCATATCGACGGCGGTGTTTGGCACCTCGATGTCGGCTCATCACATCCTGGGGCTGAAGTAGGTCCCAAGGGTATGGCTGTTCGCCATTTAAAGTGGTACGCGAGCTGGGTTTAGAACGTCGTGAGACAGTTCGGTCCCTATCTGCCGTGGGCGTTGGAAGATTGAGAGGGGTTGCTCCTAGTACGAGAGGACCGGAGTGAACGCACCACTGGTGTTCGGGTTGTGATGCCAATTGCATTGCCCGGTAGCTAAGTGCGGAAGAGATAACCGCTGAAAGCATCTAAGCGGGAAACTTGCCTCGAGATGAGTCTTCCCTGGGCACTAGATGCCCCTGAAGGGCCGTTGAAGACTACGACGTAGATAGGCTGGGTGTGTAAGCGTAGCGATACGTTGAGCTAACCAGTACTAATGACCCGAGAGGCTTAACCTTACAACACCGAAGGTGTTTTGTGGGTGACTCATATAAAACGATATTCAGCTTGTTCAAAGATTGGTTCTGATGGTTATACGACACAAGAAAAGTGAAGTGTAACGGTTGGAATGAAACAGAATTTGCCTGGCGGCGATAGCGCGGTGGTCCCACCTGACCCCATGCCGAACTCAGAAGTGAAACGCCGTAGCGCCGATGGTAGTGTGGGGTCTCCCCATGTGAGAGTAGGGAACTGCCAGGCATCAAACATGTGGAAAGCCCCTGTCGAAAGACGGGGGCTTTTTGCTGTGGGGCATTTGGGGCGAGGGATTATTGATGCATCTCCGGTGGCAAAAGGCCATCGGTATCTTGCGTAGATCAGGTAGACTGTGTGATATCTAAATTAGTCGGTATTTCTATTATGGCGCCAAGCGTTATTTCCTTGAGGTCTCATAACTCTTTCTCATTATCTGTTTCTGCATCTTGTATTAAGGTTGCGGATACTCAGGATAAATTGATTGAAGAGTGGCGCGTCGCCAGTGCATCACAAGAGCCAGTTTTATTGCTAGGGGAAGGGAGTAATGTTCTTTTTCTGGAAGATTTTTTAGGCACAATTCTGCTAAATCGGCTTAAAGGCATAGATATTCGCGAAGAAAGCGATGGCTGGTATCTTCATGTTGGCGCTGGTGAAAATTGGCATCAATTAGTTGAATATACGCTTAAATGTGGAATTACTGGGTTAGAAAATTTGGCGCTAATTCCCGGATGTGTGGGGTCTGCACCTATACAGAATATTGGTGCGTATGGTATCGAATTACAACATGTCTGTGATTATGTTGAGTTATTGGATCTGACCGAAGGTAAAACTATACATCTTACCACTGAAGAATGCCAATTCGGTTACCGTGAAAGTATATTTAAGCATCAATATCGTTATGGGTTTGCAATTACCGCAGTGGGGATTTTTTTAAAAAAAGAGTGGAATCCGGTACTGAACTACGGTGATTTGGCAAAATTGAATCCTGCGACAGTTACGCCACAGCAGGTATTTGATTCTGTATGTCATATGCGCCGAAGCAAGCTCCCTGATCCTGTCGTGACAGGTAATGCAGGTAGCTTTTTCAAAAATCCGATAGTTACAAAACAGCATGCTGACAGTATTTTACGAGAGTACCCAAATATGCCCCAGTATTTACAAGCTGACGGGAATGTTAAATTGGCAGCTGGATGGTTAATTGATCAGTGCAAGCTTAAAGGATTTCAACTCGGTGGTGCTGCTGTTCACGAGCAACAGGCATTAGTTCTGATCAATAAAAGTAATGCAAAAGGTTCAGATATTGTCGAATTAGCTCGTTATGTCCGCAATCAGGTCGCTGCAAAGTTCTCTATACAGCTGGAACCTGAAGTCCGTTTTATTGCTGCGCATGGCGAGGTCAATGCTATCGAGGTATTATCATGAAAGATATTACGGTTCCTCTTAAATTAATTAAGATTCTCTCGGATGGTGATTTTTATTCCGGTGAAGTACTGGGTGAAATGATGGGGATGAGTCGAGCTGCAATTAATAAACATATTCAAACTATACGTGACTGGGGAATTGACGTATTTACCGTAACGGGTAAAGGTTATTCTTTACCCGTTACTATGCAGTTATTAGATGAGGAAATAATCCTTAAGCACTTACCAGAAGGCGGAGTGACGGTTTTACCTGTTGTTGATTCTACTAATCAGTACATTTTAGAACGACTGGACACGTTATCCTCCGGTGATGCTTGTCTTGCCGAATATCAGCAATCTGGCCGTGGTCGTCGGGGCCGACAATGGTTTTCACCCTTTGGTGCGAATTTATATTTGTCCTTATATTGGCGCCTAGAGCAGGGACCTGCAGCGGCTGTTGGAGTCAGTCTGGTAATCGGTATCGTAATGGCTGAGGTGTTACATAAGCTTGGTGCTGACGGTGTGCGGGTCAAATGGCCCAATGACTTATACCTAAAGGATCGAAAATTAGCCGGTATTCTTGTCGAGCTTACCGGGAAAACAGGTGATGCTGCTAATTTGGTAATTGGAGCGGGTATAAATTTACAAATGAGAGAGCCAGCTCCAGATACTATTAATCAAGGCTGGATAAATTTACAAGAAGCGGGCATAGACATTAATCGCAATACACTGGCTTCAACCCTCATTTCTGAATTAAGAGGTGCTTTAGCTGTCTTTGAACTAGAAGGCCTTGAACCATTCATTTCCAGATGGGAAAGATTGGATAATTATTTTAACCGCCCAGTTCGTTTGATTATCGGCAACCGCGAGATATATGGAGTTGACCGTGGAATAGATAGCCAAGGTGCATTGTTATTAGAAAATGACGGCCTGATAACGTCATATATTGGTGGCGAAATTTCTCTGCGTGGTGTATGAAAATGGGGGGTGCCCATTTTCATATATTTATTTTCTTAATCGAACACACTCAACCGCATGGTTAGCGCTTTTAGTCATAATAAGGCTGGCCCTTTCCCTTGTGGGTAGGATGTTTTCTTTTAAATTAAGCCCGTTAATTTCCTTCCATAATTGAGATGCGATGCCGACAGCTTCTTCTTCCGTCAATTTTGCATAATTATGAAAATACGAATTTGGATTTGAGAATGCACCTTGCCTGAATTTTAAAAAGCGATTTATATACCATGGTTGTAGCAATGTTTCAGGGGCATCGACATAGATAGAAAAATCCACAAAGTCAGAAACAAAAACTCTATGTGGATCATGTGGATAGTCCATACCACTTTGTAGGACGTTTAAGCCTTCTAATATTAAAATATCAGGTTGCTCCAACACTTTATTATTATTAGGAACGATGTCGTATGTTAAGTGCGAATACGTTGGGGCGGTGACTTGATGTGTTCCCGATTTTATATCCGAAACAAATTTCACTAGGCTATGCATATCATATGATTGCGGGAAGCCTTTTTTCTTCATCAAATCACGTTCTTTTAGTACCTTATTTGGATGAAGAAATCCATCAGTTGTAATTAGTTCTACACTACGATGTTCTGGCCAGCGGCTCAATAATGCTTGAAGTACACGGGCAGTGGTACTTTTTCCTACTGCGACACTACCTGCAATACCTATTATATAAGGTATCTTTTGGCCATCAGTTCCTAAGAACTGCTCAAGTACAGCCTGACGGCGTAAGTTAGAGTTGATATAAAAATTGAGCAGGCGAGATAACGGTAGATAAATTTCTGCGACCTCGTCTAATGAAAGATCCTCGTTGATCCCTTTGAGCTTAACGATCTCTTCTTCTGTCAGCGTTAACGGGACAGAATCGCGCAAGGCGGCCCATTGGCTGCGGTTAAATTGTAGATATGGCGTGGCCAATGATTGATCTCTATTGCTCATAAGTCGTGTTCTGCCTGCTTAACAGGTAAGAAAAGGGACTCTTAGCCCAGCGAGAAAGCGGGCTATTAGCTTAGCCAACGCAATGATCGCAACACCTTCTCTTGTGTAATAAATTTTTGATAATGGGCAGGTTAACACTTTGCGGATAGAAATAAGAAGAGAAAATCGGTTCTGTGATGGATGCTTCTGCGTTTGTACCGAGAGGGCCCGCTAGCTGGTGATTGCTTTACCTAAACTATTCACTGCAAGGAGGCGCTTATAATAGATGCCGTCGGGTGGTAATGACCATCAGGTGTGCAGGCATAGTTTGGTCATTCTCCAAGATGGCGATATCCCAAGGCACGGTAGAATACCTCTGCTGAGGATCCTGCTTAAGAATCTAAATAGAGTAGCCCCTTCTGTTGGAAAAACGCACTTTTTTCCAACAGAAGCGCCTTTTTCTACAGCATCTATCAGTAGATTGGCCAGCTCTTCACGATAGAGAGGTAAGGTTGCCGCATTGAGTTGAATTGTTTTCATCACGTTTTGCCCGTTCGACATAAATTTGTTTCTAGCACGCAAAATTTATTCCAAGTCTATTTTCTTAGAGAAACGAGCAAAATAGCATCTGTCAGTGCAGAGCCTGCTCTTCTAAAGGGCAAGAAATGTATTTTTGGGCAAGAGGAATGGGGCAGGTTCAATAGTGAAATCTTCATTTTGTTGGATAAATCTGGTGGTTCTTTGTGCTAATTCTTGCTGCTACTCTAGATTTATGGGTTAATTTGGATAAAATCTAAGCGATAGCGCATTTTACGCAATTTTTTTGTTGCATCGAGCGTTCTGTCTACCTAGAATGCGCAGCACTTGAAGCCGGCTTAGCTCAGTAGGTAGAGCAACTGACTTGTAATCAGTAGGTCACCAGTTCGATTCCGGTAGCCGGCACCATCAAGTACACAATCAGGTGGGGTTCCCGAGCGGCCAAAGGGAGCAGACTGTAAATCTGCCGTCACAGACTTCGAAGGTTCGAATCCTTCCCCCACCACCAAATTCAATCCTGGCAGCAGGATATTCGATACGGTAGCAAGCCTAAGCCGGATCGACGAAGGCGGGGTCTATAAATCTTATTCCCCAACTTCAAAATCTACAGAAAAATTAGGTAGCCGAGTTCCAGGATGCGGGCATCGTATAATGGCTATTACCTCAGCCTTCCAAGCTGATGATGTGGGTTCGATTCCCACTGCCCGCTCCAAGATGTGCTGATATAGCTCAGTTGGTAGAGCGCACCCTTGGTAAGGGTGAGGTCGGCAGTTCGAATCTGCCTATCAGCACCACTTCCTTTTCCTCCTCCTGATTTTCTTTCTGTGAATAAATTCAGCAAGCTATCGCTTGGTTGATGTGGTGATACCACCGATTTATCCGTGTCTTAGAGGGACAATCGATGTCTAAAGAAAAATTTGAACGTACAAAACCGCACGTTAACGTCGGTACTATCGGCCACGTTGACCATGGTAAAACAACGCTTACCGCTGCAATAACTACCGTTCTGGCTAAAACCTACGGTGGCAGCGCGCGTGCATTCGACCAGATCGATAACGCACCGGAAGAAAAAGCACGTGGTATCACCATCAACACCTCTCACGTTGAATACGATACCCCGGCTCGCCACTATGCGCACGTTGACTGCCCAGGACACGCCGACTATGTGAAAAACATGATCACCGGTGCTGCTCAGATGGATGGCGCGATCCTGGTTGTTGCTGCGACTGATGGCCCAATGCCTCAGACCCGTGAGCACATCCTGCTGGGTCGCCAGGTTGGCGTTCCTTTCATGATCGTATTCATGAACAAATGCGACATGGTTGATGACGAAGAGCTGCTGGAACTGGTTGAGATGGAAGTGCGTGAGCTGCTGTCTCAGTACGATTTCCCAGGCGACGACATCCCGGTTATTCGTGGTTCTGCACTGAAAGCGCTGGAAGGCGAAGCTGAGTGGGAAGCAAAAATCATCGAACTGGCCGGTTACCTGGATTCTTATATTCCAGAACCAGAGCGTGCGATTGATAAGCCGTTCCTGCTGCCAATCGAAGATGTATTCTCCATCTCCGGTCGTGGTACCGTTGTTACCGGTCGTGTAGAGCGCGGTATTGTTAAAGTTGGTGAAGAAGTTGAAATCGTTGGTATCAAAGATACCGTGAAATCAACCTGTACCGGCGTTGAAATGTTCCGTAAGCTGCTGGACGAAGGTCGTGCAGGCGAGAACGTTGGTGTCCTGCTGCGTGGTATCAAGCGTGAAGAAATCGAGCGTGGTCAGGTACTGGCCAAACCGGGTTCAATCAAGCCGCACACCCAGTTCGAATCAGAAGTGTACATCCTGAGCAAAGATGAAGGCGGCCGTCATACTCCGTTCTTCAAAGGCTACCGCCCTCAGTTCTATTTCCGTACCACTGACGTAACGGGTACTATCGAACTGCCAGAAGGCGTAGAGATGGTAATGCCGGGCGACAACATCAAAATGGTTGTAACCCTGATCCACCCAATCGCGATGGACGACGGTTTGCGTTTCGCAATCCGTGAAGGCGGCCGTACTGTAGGCGCGGGCGTTGTTGCTAAAGTTATCGCTTAATCGCTGATAACGTTTGACGCGACACGCGATAAAAGGGCATCATTTGATGCCCTTTTTCTACGCTGTCATGGTAGAACCTATCTCATCAGCGATTGTGAGATATAATCATTGGTGAGATAGGCTCTGTAGACACGGCGTAAATACCGAATTATTCGTTTTACAGAACATCTTTCGGTTTGGTTGCTCCGTAGTTGCGGGGCAAAGTTATTTGTCTGAATCATTGTGACAGGTTGGTTTATGAGTGCGAATACCGAAGCTCAGGATAGTGGGCGTAGCCTGGAAGTGATTAAGTGGCTAGTAGTAGGTGCCTTGCTGGTCGTTGCGATTGTTGGCAATTATTATTACCGCGAATTTAGTCTTCCTCTGCGTGCATTGGCCGTTGTTATCCTGATCGCCGCAGCCGGTGGTGTGGCACTGCTGACCACGAAAGGCAAAGCAACCGTAGCGTTTGCTCGCGAAGCGCGTACTGAAGTACGCAAAGTAATTTGGCCGACTCGTCAGGAAACGTTACACACCACGTTAATCGTTGCCGCGGTGACTGCCGTGATGTCGCTGATTTTGTGGGGGCTGGATGGTATTCTGGTCCGTCTGGTATCGTTTATCACTGGCCTGAGGTTCTAAGATGTCTGAAGCTCCAAAAAAACGTTGGTACGTCGTTCAGGCGTTTTCTGGTTTTGAAGGCCGCGTAGCACAATCGCTGCGTGAGCACATCAAACTCCATAACATGGAAGAACTGTTTGGCGAAGTCATGGTTCCTACTGAAGAAGTAGTTGAGATCCGTGGTGGTCAGCGCCGCAAGAGCGAGCGCAAGTTTTTCCCTGGTTATGTCTTGGTACAGATGGTTATGGAAGATGCTAGCTGGCATCTTGTGCGCAGTGTTCCTCGTGTTATGGGGTTCATTGGTGGTACATCTGACCGTCCTGCACCGATCAGTGACAAAGAAGTGGATGCGATTATGAATCGTCTCCAGCAGGTTGGTGATAAGCCTCGTCCGAAAACGCTGTTTGAACCAGGTGAAATGGTTCGCGTTAACGACGGTCCGTTTGCCGACTTTAACGGTGTTGTCGAAGAAGTCGACTATGAGAAAAGCCGCCTGAAGGTGTCTGTTTCTATATTTGGTCGTGCGACACCTGTTGAATTGGACTTTGCTCAGGTCGAAAAAGGCTAATTTTCTGACAAGACTTGCTGAAAATAGCTACTTGCCTATGGCGCGAAATTAACCTATAATTTCGCGCCTTTTGTTTTTCAGTGGCCTTAACGGCGTCTGAAGCGTAATACAAACCACGGGGAGCCTTTTACTAGGCGCTATTACCCAATCGAGGAAAGTTAAATGGCCAAGAAAGTACAAGCCTATGTCAAGCTGCAAGTTGCAGCTGGTATGGCTAACCCGAGCCCACCAGTAGGTCCGGCTCTGGGTCAGCAAGGTGTTAACATCATGGAATTCTGTAAGGCGTTCAATGCTAAAACTGAAAGCATTGAGAAGGGCCTGCCGACTCCGGTTGTTATTACCGTTTATTCTGACCGTTCTTTCACCTTCGTTACCAAAACGCCTCCAGCAGCAGTTCTGCTGAAGAAAGCTGCTGGTATCAAGTCTGGTTCCGGCAAGCCGAACAAAGACAAAGTAGGTAAAGTAACGAGCGCTCAGGTTCGTGAAATCGCAGAAACTAAAGCTGCGGACATGACTGGTTCTGATGTAGACGCCATGGTGCGCTCTATAGCAGGTACTGCTCGTTCCATGGGCCTGGTAGTGGAGGATTAATAAATGGCTAAGCTGACCAAGCGCATGCGCGTGATCCGTGACAAAGTTGATGTAACTAAACAGTATGACATCAACGAAGCTGTTGCTCTGCTCAAAGAGCTGGCCACTGCTAAGTTTGTAGAAAGTGTAGACGTAGCTGTTAACCTCGGCATCGATGCACGTAAATCTGACCAAAACGTTCGTGGTGCAACCGTTCTGCCTCATGGTACCGGTCGTTCTGTTCGTGTCGCTGTCTTCACCCAAGGTGCAAACGCTGAAGCTGCTAAAGCTGCTGGCGCTGAATTTGTGGGCATGGAAGATCTGGCTGATCAGATCAAGAAAGGCGAAATGGGCTTTGACGTTGTTATTGCTTCTCCAGATGCAATGCGCGTTGTAGGCCAATTGGGCCAACTGCTCGGGCCGCGCGGCCTGATGCCAAACCCGAAAGTGGGTACTGTAACACCTAACGTTGCTGAAGCAGTTAATAATGCTAAAGCAGGTCAGGTTCGTTACCGTAACGACAAGAACGGCATCATCCATACCACTATCGGTAAGGTTGATTTCGATTCTGACAAATTGAAAGAAAACCTTGAGTCCTTGCTGGTTGCGCTGAAAAAAGCAAAACCATCTCAGGCAAAAGGTGTGTACATCAAGAAAGTTAGTCTGTCCACCACTATGGGCGCTGGTGTTTCTATCGACCAGAGCGGCTTGAACGCTGTTGCTAACTAATAGCTTTTGTTCCGCTTTACTCGGGTGTGGGATTTACCTATAATTTTACGCCCGTTGTTCTTCGAGTGGGATGACGCAAGAATTATTCGGTTGGAGCCTGGCCTATCCAGGCCTCCGTCCAAGACCGCAGGTGTTTCGTAAGAAACTTAATTTTCCTGCGTAGACGGTGACAGAGCCTAAATAACGTTTTTCTTTTTTATAAAGAATAATTTTTTACTGGATTCTGCTCACCGTGTTTCAACGCTTATCTCTAATTTTGGCGATAAGTGAAGTGAGTTCCGGAGAGTTTTTCCGGCTAA
Source organism: Pectobacterium atrosepticum (assembly GCF_000740965.1). NCBI lineage: Bacteria > Pseudomonadati > Pseudomonadota > Gammaproteobacteria > Enterobacterales > Pectobacteriaceae > Pectobacterium > Pectobacterium atrosepticum. Next base: position 257,201 of record NZ_CP009125.1, read on the forward strand.
ATCCAGGAGCAAAAGCTAATGGCATTAAATCTTCAAGACAAACAAGCGATTGTTGCTGAAGTCAGCGAAGTGGCCAAAGGTGCGCTGTCTGCGGTTGTTGCGGATTCCCGTGGCGTTACCGTTGATAAAATGACTGAACTGCGTAAAGCGGGTCGTGAAGCTGGCGTTTACATGCGTGTTGTTCGTAACACCCTGCTGCGCCGCGTCGTTGAAGGTACTCAATTTGAATGCCTGAAAGACACGTTTGTTGGTCCGACCCTGATTGCATATTCTATGGAACACCCGGGCGCTGCTGCTCGTCTGTTCAAAGATTTCGCGAAAGCGAATGCAAAATTTGAGGTCAAAGCTGCAGCCTTTGAAGGCGAGCTGATCCCGGCGGCTCAAATTGACCGTCTGGCAACGCTGCCGACTTACGAAGAAGCACTGGCACGTCTGATGTCGACCATGAAAGAAGCCGCTGCCGGCAAACTGGTCCGCACTCTGGCTGCTGTTCGCGATGCAAAAGAAGCGGCTTAATAGCGCTTTCTTTTCTATCGCACTTGCTAACGTATAAACTATTTCTGATTCTTAGGAACAATTGTCATGTCTATCACTAAAGATCAAATTCTGGAAGCAGTAGCGGCTATGTCTGTAATGGATGTTGTTGAACTGATTTCCGCTATGGAAGAAAAATTCGGTGTTTCTGCTGCTGCTGCTGTAGCTGTTGCTGCTGGCCCAGCTGAAGTTGCTGAAGAAAAAACTGAGTTCGATGTTGTGCTGAAAGCTATCGGCGCTAACAAAGTTGCTGTAATCAAAGCTGTTCGTAGCGCAACTGGTCTGGGCCTGAAAGAAGCCAAAGATCTGGTTGAATCTGCTCCAGCAGTTATGAAAGAAGGCGTGAGCAAAGATGACGCTGAATCACTGAAGAAATCTCTGGAAGAAGCTGGCGCAGAAGTTGAAGTTAAATAAGCCAACCTTTCAGGTTGCAGCCTGATTTATTAGGCTGATGGCTGGTGACTTTTTAGTCACCAGCCTTTTTGCGCTGTAGGGCATCAATGGGATTTCACACTGTTTAGCCATTGATTTCCCCAAATATTTTTTTCTATTGACGACTTAATATACTGCTTTCCAGCAATAGGGCGCTTGCCTAAGCAAGAGCAACGAAATGGTTTAAGAGTAATAGAAAGACGTATTACGGAAAGTTCTCTATTTTCCGACCAACATAAATAGTGTTGCATGAACTGTCCTTGTTAGGACAGACAGAGTGGTTCGACTTGTCAGCTAGCTGAGGAACCCTATGGTTTACTCCTATACCGAGAAAAAACGTATTCGTAAGGATTTTGGTAAACGTCCACAAGTTTTGGACATACCTTATCTCCTTTCTATCCAACTTGACTCGTTCCAGAAGTTTATCGAGCAAGACCCGGAAGGTCAGCACGGTTTGGAAGCTGCATTCCGTTCTGTTTTCCCCATAAAGAGCTATAGCGGTAATTCAGAGCTGCAATATGTTAGCTATCGCTTGGGCGAACCGGTATTTGACGTTAAAGAATGTCAGATCCGTGGTGTGACGTTCTCTGCACCGCTACGCGTGAAACTGCGTCTGGTGATCTACGAGCGTGAAGCGCCTGAAGGCACCGTTAAAGACATCAAAGAACAAGAAGTTTACATGGGCGAAATTCCGCTCATGACCGATAACGGTACCTTCGTGATCAACGGTACTGAGCGTGTAATCGTGTCTCAGTTGCACCGTAGTCCAGGTGTGTTCTTCGATAGCGACAAAGGTAAAACCCACTCTTCAGGTAAGGTGCTGTATAACGCACGTATTATTCCTTACCGTGGTTCCTGGCTGGATTTCGAGTTTGATCCGAAGGATAACCTGTTTGTCCGTATCGACCGTCGTCGCAAATTGCCTGCGACCATTATCCTGCGCGCACTGGGTTACTCCACCGCACAGATTCTCGATCTTTTCTTCGATAAAATTGTCTATGAAATCAATGGCAATAAATTGCAGATGGATCTGGTTCCTGAACGCTTGCGTGGTGAAACTGCGTCGTTTGATATTGAAGCGAACGGTAAAGTTTATATCGAAAAAGGTCGCCGCATCACTGCACGTCATATTCGTCAGTTAGAGAAAGACAGCATTGAGCGCATTGAAGTGCCTGTTGAATATATCGCTGGAAAAGTGCTGTCCAAAGATTATATCGACGAGAGCACTGGCGAGCTGATCGGCGCAGCCAACATGGAGCTGTCGCTGGACCTGCTGGCTAAACTGAGCCAGTCTGGTCACAAGCGTATTGAGACCCTGTTCACCAACGATCTTGATCACGGTGCATACATGTCTGAAACCGTGCGCGTCGATCCGTCAAGCGATCGTCTGAGCGCGCTGGTTGAAATCTATCGCATGATGCGTCCTGGTGAACCGCCAACGCGTGAAGCTGCAGAAACGCTGTTCGAGAACCTGTTCTTCTCTGAAGACCGCTACGACTTGTCTGCGGTTGGCCGTATGAAGTTCAACCGTTCTCTGCTACGCGATGAGATCGAAGGTTCCGGTATCCTGAGCAAAGATGACATCATCGAAGTGATGAAGAAGCTCATTGATATCCGTAACGGTAAAGGCGAAGTGGATGATATCGACCACCTCGGCAACCGTCGCATCCGTTCCGTCGGCGAAATGGCAGAAAACCAATTCCGCGTTGGTCTGGTGCGTGTAGAACGTGCCGTAAAAGAGCGCCTGTCTCTGGGTGACCTCGATACGCTGATGCCACAGGACATGATTAACGCCAAGCCGATTTCGGCTGCCGTGAAAGAGTTCTTCGGTTCGAGCCAACTGTCACAGTTTATGGACCAGAACAACCCACTGTCCGAGATTACGCATAAACGTCGTATCTCTGCATTGGGCCCAGGTGGTCTGACGCGTGAACGTGCTGGCTTTGAAGTTCGTGACGTACACCCGACTCACTATGGTCGTGTTTGTCCTATCGAAACGCCGGAAGGTCCGAACATCGGTCTGATCAACTCCCTGTCCGTTTATGCGCAAACTAACGAATACGGTTTCCTTGAAACCCCATATCGTCGCGTGCGTGAAAACGTGGTTACGGATGAGATTCATTACCTGTCTGCGATTGAGGAAGGTAACTTCGTTATCGCACAGGCAAACACCAATTTAGACGAAGAAGGCCGCTTCATCGACGAACTGGTTACCTGCCGTAACAAAGGGGAGTCCAGCTTGTTCAGCCGTGATCAGGTTGAATATATGGACGTTTCCACACAGCAGATAGTTTCCGTCGGTGCGTCCCTGATTCCGTTCCTGGAACACGATGACGCCAACCGTGCCCTGATGGGTGCGAACATGCAACGTCAAGCCGTTCCGACCTTACGCGCTGATAAGCCGCTGGTTGGTACAGGTATGGAACGCGCTGTTGCGGTTGACTCCGGTGTAACTGCCGTAGCCAAACGTGGTGGTACAGTACAGTACGTGGATGCATCTCGTATTGTAATCCGCGTTAATGACGATGAAATGTATCCGGGCGAAGCCGGGATCGACATCTATAACCTGACCAAATATACCCGTTCTAACCAGAACACCTGCATCAGCCAGATGCCGTGTGTGTCGCTGGGTGAACCTGTAGAACGTGGTGATGTTCTGGCCGATGGCCCGTCCACCGATCTGGGTGAACTGGCGCTGGGTCAGAATATGCGCGTGGCATTCATGCCATGGAATGGTTACAACTTCGAAGACTCCATCCTCGTTTCCGAGCGTGTGGTTCAGGAAGATCGCTTTACGACCATCCACATTCAGGAACTGGCCTGTGTCTCTCGTGACACCAAGTTAGGGCCGGAAGAAATTACTGCGGACATCCCGAACGTGGGTGAAGCAGCACTTTCCAAACTGGATGAGTCCGGCATCGTTTACATCGGTGCTGAAGTAACCGGTGGTGACATTCTGGTTGGTAAGGTAACGCCGAAAGGTGAAACCCAACTGACGCCAGAAGAGAAGCTGCTGCGTGCGATCTTCGGTGAGAAAGCGTCCGACGTTAAAGACTCTTCTCTGCGTGTACCAAACGGTGTTTCCGGTACGATTATCGACGTACAAGTCTTTACCCGCGACGGCGTGGAAAAAGACAAACGTGCGTTGGAAATCGAAGAAATGCAGCTGAAGCAGGCGAAGAAGGACCTGACTGAAGAGTTGCAGATTCTGGAAGCGGGCCTGTTTGGACGTATCCACGCTGTGCTGGTTTCTGGCGGCGTTGAAGCTGACAAACTGGACAAACTGCCGCGCGAGCGTTGGTTGGAACTGGGCCTGACTGACGAAGATAAACAGAATCAGTTGGAACAGTTGGCAGAACAGTATGATGAGCTGAAGCACGAGTTTGAGAAAAAACTCGAAGCTAAGCGCCGTAAAATCACTCAGGGCGATGATCTGGCACCAGGTGTGCTGAAAATCGTTAAGGTTTATCTGGCTGTTAAGCGTCAGATCCAACCGGGTGACAAGATGGCTGGTCGTCACGGGAACAAAGGTGTTATCTCCAAGATCAACCCGATCGAAGATATGCCTTACGATGAGAACGGTACGCCGGTCGATATCGTACTGAACCCGCTGGGTGTACCTTCACGTATGAACATTGGTCAGATTCTGGAAACCCACTTGGGTATGGCTGCAAAAGGTATCGGCGAGAAGATCAACGCCATGCTTAAGCAGCATGAAGAAGTGACTAAACTGCGTGAGTTTATCCAGAGAGCCTACGATCTGGGCGACGATTTGCGTCAAAAAGTTGACCTGAGCACTTTCTCCGACGAAGAAGTTATGCGTCTGGCTGAAAACCTGAAAAAAGGTATGCCAATTGCAACGCCGGTATTCGACGGTGCAAAAGAGAAAGAAATCAAGGAACTGTTGCAGATGGGCGGTATCCCTACCTCCGGTCAGATTACCCTGTACGATGGACGTACCGGTGAGCAATTTGAGCGTCAGGTTACCGTGGGCTACATGTACATGCTGAAACTGAACCACTTGGTTGACGATAAGATGCATGCCCGTTCCACCGGTTCTTATAGCCTGGTTACTCAGCAGCCGCTGGGTGGTAAGGCGCAGTTCGGTGGTCAACGCTTCGGTGAGATGGAAGTGTGGGCGCTGGAAGCTTATGGTGCGGCTTATACCCTGCAAGAAATGTTGACTGTTAAGTCTGATGACGTGAACGGCCGTACCAAGATGTATAAGAACATCGTGGATGGCAATCATCAGATGGAGCCAGGCATGCCGGAATCCTTCAACGTATTGTTGAAAGAAATCCGCTCGCTGGGTATCAACATCGAGCTGGAAGAAAAGTAATTCCAGCCCGTTGTATTGCTGGCATTCGTCATAGGGACACCTGAACGCTGTTTTAACGGCAATGTTGTTTTTAACAGCCATGTTGTTTTGAACAGCATAGTTCAGGTGTCTATCAGGTCTAACTCCGACAGGAGCCAATCCGTGAAAGACTTATTAAAGTTTCTGAAAGCGCAAACTAAGACCGAAGAGTTTGATGCGATCAAAATTGCTCTGGCCTCGCCAGACATGATCCGTTCGTGGTCTTTTGGTGAAGTTAAAAAGCCAGAAACCATCAACTACCGTACGTTCAAACCTGAGCGTGACGGCCTTTTCTGCGCCCGTATCTTTGGGCCAGTAAAAGACTATGAGTGCTTGTGCGGTAAGTATAAGCGCCTGAAACACCGTGGTGTTATTTGTGAGAAGTGCGGCGTTGAAGTGACCCAGACTAAAGTACGCCGTGAGCGTATGGGCCACATCGAGCTGGCTTCCCCGACTGCGCACATCTGGTTCCTGAAGTCACTGCCTTCCCGTATCGGTTTGCTGTTAGATATGCCGCTGCGTGATATTGAGCGTGTGCTTTATTTTGAATCTTATGTCGTGGTTGAAGGTGGGATGACCAACCTTGAGCGCCGCCAGATCCTGACTGAAGAGCAGTATCTGGATGCGCTGGAAGAGTTTGGTGATGAATTCGACGCGAAAATGGGCGCCGAAGCGATTCAGGCTCTGCTGAAGAATATGGATCTGGAGCAGGAATGCGAGCAGCTGCGTGAAGAGCTGACCGAAACCAACTCCGAAACCAAACGTAAAAAGCTGACCAAGCGTATTAAGCTGCTGGAAGCGTTCGTACAGTCTGGCAACAAGCCAGAGTGGATGATCCTGACCGTTCTGCCGGTACTGCCGCCAGATCTGCGTCCATTGGTTCCGCTGGATGGCGGTCGTTTCGCGACTTCCGATCTGAACGATCTGTATCGTCGTGTGATCAACCGTAACAACCGTCTGAAACGTCTGTTGGATCTGGCTGCGCCGGATATCATAGTACGTAACGAAAAACGTATGTTGCAGGAAGCGGTTGATGCCTTGCTGGATAACGGCCGTCGCGGTCGTGCGATCACCGGTTCTAACAAGCGTCCTCTGAAATCTTTGGCCGATATGATCAAAGGTAAACAGGGTCGTTTCCGTCAGAACCTGCTCGGTAAGCGTGTTGACTACTCCGGTCGTTCCGTTATCACCGTTGGTCCATACCTGCGTCTGCACCAGTGCGGTCTGCCGAAGAAAATGGCGCTGGAACTGTTCAAACCGTTCATCTACGGCAAGCTGGAACTGCGTGGTCTTGCTACCACCATTAAAGCCGCCAAGAAAATGGTTGAGCGTGAAGAAGCCGTCGTATGGGATATCCTGGACGAAGTCATCCGCGAACACCCGGTACTGCTGAACCGTGCACCAACACTGCACCGTTTGGGTATCCAGGCATTTGAGCCAGTGCTGATCGAAGGTAAAGCGATCCAGCTGCACCCGCTGGTTTGTGCGGCCTATAACGCCGACTTCGATGGTGACCAGATGGCTGTACACGTACCGCTGACGCTGGAAGCCCAGTTGGAAGCGCGTGCGTTGATGATGTCGACCAACAACATCCTGTCCCCTGCGAATGGTGAGCCAATCATCGTTCCTTCTCAGGACGTGGTATTGGGTCTGTATTACATGACGCGTGACTGTGTTAACGCCAAAGGCGAAGGCATGGTGCTCACGGGTCCGAAAGAAGCAGAACGCGTTTATCGTGCCGGTCTGGCCTCTCTGCATGCGCGCGTTAAAGTGCGTATTACGGAAGAGATCAAGAGTATCGAAGGCGATGTTACGCATCAGACGTCGATTATTGATACGACTATCGGTCGCGCCATCTTGTGGATGATCGTACCGAAAGGTCTGCCGTTCTCGATCGTTAACCAGCCTCTGGGCAAGAAAGCGATCTCCAAAATGCTTAACACCTGTTACCGCATTTTGGGTCTGAAGCCGACGGTTATCTTCGCTGACCAGACTATGTATACCGGTTTTGCTTACGCGGCGCGCTCTGGTGCTTCCGTAGGTATCGATGACATGGTTATCCCGGCGAAAAAAGCCGAGATTATCGAAGAAGCAGAAACCGAAGTTGCCGAGATTCAGGAGCAGTTCCAGTCTGGTCTGGTTACCGCGGGCGAACGCTATAACAAAGTGATCGATATCTGGGCAGCGGCGAATGAACGTGTTGCGAAAGCGATGATGGAAAACCTGTCCGTTGAGGATGTGGTTAACCGTGATGGCGTGGTTGAGCAGCAGGTTTCTTTCAACAGCATCTTTATGATGGCTGACTCCGGTGCGCGTGGTTCCGCAGCACAGATTCGTCAGTTGGCGGGTATGCGTGGTCTGATGGCGAAACCAGATGGTTCCATCATCGAGACGCCGATTACCGCAAACTTCCGTGAAGGTTTGAACGTACTCCAGTACTTCATCTCGACGCACGGTGCGCGTAAAGGTCTGGCGGATACCGCACTGAAAACGGCAAACTCCGGTTACCTGACTCGTCGTCTGGTTGACGTTGCGCAGGATCTGGTTGTGACCGAGGACGATTGTGGTACCCATGAAGGTATCATGATGACGCCGGTTATCGAGGGTGGTGATGTTAAAGAGCCACTGCGTGAACGCGTACTGGGCCGTGTAACGGCTGAAGACGTGATCAAACCGGGTACCGCGGATATTCTGGTTCCACGTAACACGCTGCTGAACGAGCAGTGGTGTGACATGTTGGAAGAGAACTCTGTTGACGTCGTTAAAGTGCGTTCAGTGGTAAGCTGCCAAACCGACTTTGGCGTCTGCGCCAATTGCTACGGTCGCGACCTGGCTCGTGGTCATATCATCAACAAAGGTGAGGCCATCGGGGTTATCGCGGCACAGTCCATCGGTGAACCGGGTACACAGCTAACCATGCGTACGTTCCACATCGGTGGTGCGGCATCGCGTGCGGCTGCTGAGTCCAGCATTCAGGTGAAAAACAAAGGTAGCCTGAAACTGAACAACGTGAAGTTCGTTATGAACGGTAACGGTAAACTGGTTATTACTTCACGTAATACCGAACTGAAGCTGATCGACGAATTCGGACGTACTAAAGAAAGCTATAAAGTGCCTTACGGTGCGGTGATGGCGAAAGGTGACGGCTCTGACGTTAGCGGTGGCGAAACTGTCGCAAACTGGGATCCGCACACCATGCCTGTGGTGACCGAAGTGAGCGGTTTTATCCGTTTTGCTGATATGATTGACGGTCAGACCATTACCCGCCAGACCGATGACCTGACTGGTTTGTCTTCTATCGTGGTTCTGGATAGCGCAGAGCGTACCGGTAGTGGTAAAGATCTGCGTCCGGCACTGAAAATCGTTGATGCCAAGGGTCAAGATGTACTGATCCCAGGTACCGATATGCCTGCTCAATACTTCCTGCCGGGTAAAACGATTGTTCAGTTGGAAGATGGAGTGCAGATTGGTGCCGGTGATACATTGGCGCGTCTCCCTCAGGAATCCAGCGGTACCAAGGATATTACCGGTGGTCTGCCACGCGTAGCCGACCTGTTCGAAGCTCGTCGCCCGAAAGAACCGGCGATTCTGGCAGAGATCAGCGGCATCATTTCCTTCGGTAAAGAAACCAAAGGCAAGCGCCGTCTGGTGATTTCTCCGTTGGATGGTAGCGATGCTTACGAAGAGATGATTCCGAAATGGCGTCAGCTCAACGTGTTCGAAGGTGAAGTTGTGGAACGTGGTGACGTTGTTTCCGACGGCCCAGAGTCTCCGCACGATATCCTGCGTCTGCGTGGTGTACATGCAGTAACGCGTTATATCACCAACGAAGTTCAGGAAGTTTACCGTCTGCAAGGCGTTAAGATTAACGATAAACACATTGAGGTTATCGTTCGTCAGATGTTGCGTAAAGGCACCATCGTTAGCGCGGGTAGTACGGAGTTCCTGGAAGGCGAACAGGCAGAAATGTCTCGCATCAAGATTGCCAACCGCAAGTTGGAAGCGGATGGCAAGATCACGGCAACGTTCAGCCGCGATCTGCTGGGTATCACCAAAGCATCTCTGGCGACCGAGTCCTTCATCTCTGCAGCATCGTTCCAGGAAACCACTCGCGTACTTACCGAAGCTGCTGTTGCTGGTAAACGTGATGAACTGCGTGGCTTGAAAGAGAACGTCATCGTGGGTCGTTTGATCCCAGCGGGTACGGGTTATGCGTACCATCAGGATCGTATGCGCCGACGTCAGGCGAGTGAAGCTCCTGTCGTACCTCAGGTGAGTGCCGATGAAGCTTCTGCTAACATGGCTGAACTGTTGAACGCAGGTTTTGGTAAGCGCGACGACGAATAAGTCTGTTTACGCTGCACTACCATGCGGTAAATAATAAAAACCCCAGCTATCATGGCTGGGTTTTTTTTATAGTGCGCATCCCTGTGTGCTACCTGAAGGCCGTTGCAAGCGACGTTAAAAATTGATGGAAGGCGTCCTGCGGGCCAACGCTGTACGTTGTTATAAAACGCTCCCGGCGTTTTATATCATCCTGAAATTTTTTATAGCGCACATCCCTATGCGCTACCTAAAGGCCGTCGCAAACGACGTTAAAAATTTCATCCTGAAATTTTTTGTTGTACAGTAGTGTAAAGTAAATAGAACGGAACCGACATGGACACCTCGACTACGCCAACACTCTCACAGCCTGGCGGCTCATTACCTCATCAGGATGATTCACTCTCTTCTGATAAAACCCTACAAACACAGTCAGTAAGCCATTCTCAACATCGAGCAAAACGTGCAGCATGGGGCAGTTTTGTTGGTGCCGTTGTCGATTGGTACGATTTTCTTCTGTACGGAATTGTTGCCGCTCTTGTATTTAATACCGAATTTTTCCCACAGATCAGCCCGACGATGGGGACGCTGGCGGCATTTGGTACGTTCGGCGTTGGTTTCTTGTTCCGCCCGTTAGGTGGCATGGTGTTTGGTCACTTTGGTGACAAGCTGGGCCGTAAACGGATGTTAATGATTACGGTCTGGATGATGGGCATTTCCACTGCATTGATTGGGCTGCTGCCGTCGTTTGATTCTATTGGCTGGTGGGCACCGGCGCTGTTGGTCACGCTGCGGGCAATTCAGGGATTCGCGGTCGGTGGCGAATGGGGCGGGGCGGCGCTGTTGGCGGTAGAAAACGCGCCGAAGAAGAAGAAAGCCTTTTACAGCAGTGGCGTACAGGTTGGCTTTGGTGTCGGGCTTTTGCTGGCAACCGGGTCGGTATCAGTGGTGAGCAATTTGACGACCAATGAGGAATTTACCAGTTGGGGTTGGCGTTTGCCGTTCTTATTCAGCCTGATTCTAGTTGCTATCGCTTGGTGGGTACGTAATGGGATGGATGAGTCTCAGGAATTTGAAGCCAACAAAACTCTAGGTGAAAGAGCACAGAAGCTGCGTTCGTTCCCTATTATGGAAGCACTGCGCCAGCATCCGAAGGCATTCCTGCTGATTATTGCGCTACGGCTTGGTGAGCTGCTGACGATGTATATCGTCACCGCGTTTGCACTCAATTACTCCACCACCCATCTTGGGCTATCGCGGGATATTTTCCTGAATATCGGGCTGCTAGTGGGGGCGATAAGCTGTGTGTCTATTCCTTTCTTTGCCTATCTGGCGGATAGCTTTGGCCGTCGTCGTATCTATGTGACCGGTGCGTTGATTGGAGCCGTGAGTGCGGTGCCTTTCTTCATGGCGCTGGAAAGCCACAACACGCTGATGATTCTGTTTTTTGCCATCATGTTGGCGAATGCTGCCCACGATATGATCGTTAGCGTACAGCAACCGATGTTTACGGAGCTATTTGGTACGGCGTATCGCTATAGCGGGGCTGGTGTGGGTTATCAGGTCGCCAGTGTGGTCGGCGGCGGATTTACACCTTTTATCGCTGTCCTGCTGGTGGAATTTATGGATGGTTCATGGCACGCGGTGGCGGCCTACCTTGCCATCGGCTGCTTACTGTCGGCAGTTGTCGGGATGGGGATGAAAGCACCTTCAGACGATACTGTGCCTCACTAATCTCTTTATCTTGCCGATACAGATGCACTATCTGTATCGGCGATATTTCTACTGTTTTTTGGTTGTTATGTTATCTGAACCGATCGAGATCGCTTCGTTTCAGCCCGATATCCTTGAGCCCATCATTGCTCATATTCCGCAGTATCTTCAGCGTTTGTGCTCTTACTCGCCAGGCTTTCCACAAACGGTACGGCAAAATCAGCATTAGCCAGAACGGTGACTCGCGGAACGGTTTTTGTGATCGATTCTCATGAAATTCCATATATTCCCCCTCGCCAGTGAATGATCGCTATGATGAGGTGAAAGGCTTTTCCAATACAGACGCAAAAAATCCATTTTTTTAGCATACAGATTGTGTGATATTGCATCTGAATGGTGATTTTTATTCGAATCTGTACTGGTTACTGCTGTTAATCATGATGGGGAACGATACTGATGACGCGTTATCAACACCTTGCTGGGCTGTTAGAGCAGCGGATTGAACAAGGGTTATATCAAAGCGGAGAACGCCTGCCTTCCGTTCGGGCACTGAGTACAGAACATGGTGTGAGTATCAGTACCGTACAGCAAGCCTATCATCTGCTGGAAACTCGGCAGTTGATTATGCCGCAGCCGCGTTCGGGATATTTTGTCACGCCGCGCAAGGCAACCCCGCCCGTACCCGCGCTGACGCGTCCTGCTCAACGTCCGGTTGAAATCACGCAGTGGGAGTCGGTACTGGAATTGGTGAACGTACGTCTGGAAACCAACGTGCTGAAATTTGGCAGCGGAATGCCGGATGTGAGCCAGCCGACCATCAAACCACTGTGGAAAGAGATGAGTCGACTCTGCCAGTATCAGGATCCCCGAGTCTTACAATATGACAGCGTATACGGCGTGCCTGCACTGCGTGAACAGATTGCCCGTCTTACCGTAGACTGTGGCTGTCAGCTGAACCAAGATGATATTGTGATCACTACCGGATGTCAGGAAGCCTTGTTTGTTGCCGTCCGCGCCGTTTGTCAGCCTGGTGACATCGTGGCTGTTGAATCACCCGCTTTTCCGGGCACGATGCAGATCCTTCGTGGGCTGGATATCAAAGCGATCGAAATCCCGACTGACTCTGTCACGGGGATCAGTCTCGAAGCGCTGCGGCTGGCGCTGGATCAGTGGCCGGTCAAAGCTGTACTTCTGGTTCCTAGCTGTAACAACCCGCTTGGCTTCATCATGCCTGATGCCCGTAAGAAATCGCTGGTTACACTGGCGCAGCACTTTGATATCGCGATTATTGAAGATGATGCATATGGCGAGCTGGCCTATGAATATCCGCGCCCGCGCGCGATAAAGTCGTTTGATGAAGATGGCCGCGTACTGTTGTGTAGCTCGTTTTCGAAGAACCTGGCTCCCGGTTTGCGTGTAGGCTGGATCGCTCCGGGGCGTTATTTGGAGCGGGTAATCCATACAAAATACATCAGTACAGGATCGACAGTGGTACAGCCCCAGCTAGCCGTGGCAGAATTTATTCGTCGTGGACACTATCAGCCTCATTTGCGCCGCATGCGCGCGCAGTACAAAGCTAACCTCGATATATTTACCTGCTGGGTACGTGAGTACTTTCCGTCAAACATTTGTGTGAGTCGCCCACAAGGCGGCTTTTTGGTGTGGATCGAACTGCCTGAATATTTTGATTCTCTCAAGCTCGCGCGTGAAGTCAGAAAAGCGGGTATACAAATAGCTGCTGGTTCGCTATTTTCCGCCTCAGGGAAATATCGCAATTGTATTCGACTCAATTATGCTAATCGCTTTACGGAAGAGATGAGAGAAGGGCTGCGCATCGTGGGTAGTGAAGTCGCGAAGATGATGCATACTTAACTATACTCGTCATACTTCAAGCTGCATGTGCGTTGGCTGCATTATTCGGCACACTTACATGTGCCTCGCCCCGTTGGTGCCGCTGCAAGCAGCGTTCAAATCTGCCCCTGGCAGATGTGTCACTCACCCGAATCACTTACTTGTGTAAGCTCATCGGGATGAAATGAGAGACGTCCTGTCTCTCACCGAAGGCCAGCCGTTGGCTGGTCAAATTCGTTCCCGACGAGTTTGCCCCTCTCTTGCCGCGTTATTCGGCCTTATGGCCTCACCCCTTCGGGGTCAGCGCAAGCGCTGTTCAAAACGCCTTGCCGTTTTTGTCCTGCAACTCGAATTATTTAGGGTATACAACGTATCTGATGATTTTTAAGGAAGGGCCGATACGGGTAAGGATAAGCCCCGTATCGGCGGGTTGATGTGCAGAACCGATAAATGGCAAACGGCTCCGGCTAGCAGGCTCAGTACCTCAGGCCTGCCAACGACGCTACTGTATTCTTCGTCGCAGGCCGTGACGATAGGCCGAATGTCATGTTGCGCGGCGCTATCCTGAGAATATTGCCTTCCGCGTAACTCTCATTCCGGCCTGCGAGCTGCTTCCCAAATCAAGCGTATCAACTCATGTCGATCGCTTAAAATCTGAGATACCGAGGGCTACCACGGCATGAGGCATCCCTACGGGAACCTCATCACCGGGTTTCCCTCTCACTTCACGCTTAAGTGATCACTATCAGGCGCATCGTCCCACTACCTGCCTAAATACCCGTCCCAGTCTTTCCACACCGGTTGAAGACCTGCTCGTATGATGGCCTGCGCTACATCTTCAGGGCGTCGTGAATCATGCGGTGTGAACTGTTCCAATTCGGGATGATTGTCGGCATAGCCACCCGGCTGGGTTTTGGAAAACGCGCTGACATTGTTAATCGCAATGGGAATTGCATGATCGCGAAAGAAAGGTGATTCGCGCGTGGAAAGCGATAGCTCAATATCCGGTGACAGTAATCGGAATGCACAAATCACCTGCATGAGCTGTGCTTCATCCATTAACGATGCTGGCTCAATGCCGCCCGCACAGGGGCGCAGGCGAGGGAACGAGATAGAGTAACGACTCTGCCAGTAGTTCTGCTGTAAGTGCAGCAGATGTTCCGCCACCATGTAGCAGTCGGTTCGCCAGCTATTGGATAGGCCGATTAAAGCACCCAGCCCGATCTTGTCGATCCCCGCACGACCAAGCCGATCCGGCGTAGCGAGTCGCCAGTGGAAATCCTGCTTTTGTCCTTTTAGATGGTGCAGTTGGTAGGTCGCTGGGTGGTAAGTTTCCTGATAGACCATCACGCCATCCAGCCCCAGCATTTTCAACTCGGCGTACTCGTCCTGCGATAGTGGCTGGACTTCGATCATCAACGAACTGAAGAGCGGTCGAATCAGTGGAAAGACGCGACGAAAATAGTCCATTCCCACCTTGCGCTGATGTTCGCCGGTCACGAGCAGCAGGTGTTCAAACCCGAGTTCTTTGATAGCCGCGCATTCACGTAGAATCTCTGCCTCATCCAGCGTTTTTCGCTTGATGTGATTGCTCATCGAAAAACCGCAGTAGGTGCAGTCGTTGGAGCACAGATTGGACAGATATAACGGTACATAAAAGCTCACCGTATTGCCGAAACGCTGTCGAGTGAGCTGCTGTGCCCGCTGGGCTAGCGGTTCCAGATAAGCGCTGGCGGCAGGTGAAATGAGCGCCATAAAGTCGTCGCGCGTCAGGTGTGGCGCAGTAAGCGCTCGTTCAACGTCAAGCGTGTTTTTACTGTTGATGCGCAGCGTCAGGTCATCCCAGTCGAGTTGTTCCCAGGCGGTTTGAAAATCGACGCTCATCGCTCCGCCCCTTCCGTTTGCTGGTGCAGAAAACCGGTGAGCGGGCTGGTGGCGCTGGCGACAAACTGCTTATTTCCCAGCCCGGCTTGACGAGCAAGCCCACCGGCATCGACGGCCAGCCGAAATGCGCGCGCCATCGCCACAGGATCGCGGGCAACAGCGATTGCTGTATTTACCAACACGCCGTCGGCCCCCATTTCCAGCGCATCGGCCGCATGGCTGGGCGCACCAATACCCGCATCGACAATCACCGGAATACGCGCCTGTTCGATGATAATGCGGAGAAAATCACGCGTTTGCAGCCCCTGATTGGAGCCAATTGGCGCACCCAGTGGCATCACGGCGGCGCAGCCGACTTCTTCCAGTCGTTTGCACAGTACTGGGTCGGCACCGCAATAGGGCAGCACCGTGAATCCCTCTTTGACCAACTGCTCGGCGGCCTTCAGCGTTTCGATAGGGTCGGGCAGCAGGTATTTCACATCGGGGTGAATTTCCAGTTTCAACCAGTGAGTACCCAGCGCTTCACGCGCCAGTCGGGCAGCAAAAACAGCTTCGTCTGCGGTTTTGGCACCTGACGTGTTTGGCAGCAGCTTGATACCGAGCTGGCGTAGCGGAGCGAGAATGGCATCGTTGCCGCCATTCAGATCTACGCGCTTCATCGCCATGGTGACTAACTGCGAACCGGAAGCCTCAAGTGCCGCTAGCATCAGCTCTGGCGTGGCGAATTTGCCGGTGCCGGTCAGTAGTCGTGAAGTTAATATCGTATCGGCAATGTGCAGCATGTCATCCTCCCGCGATTGCCTGAAAAAGCAAAATATCATCACCGTCTTGCACTTGATGCTGTGACCAAGTGGCGTGCGGGATAATGGTCTGGTTGATGGCTAACGCTGTGCCTGGCTGGAACCGATTTATCTGGTTCAGCAGCGTCTCAACCGTCATGGCCTCTGGGCACTCAAAGGGCTCATCATTCAACGTGATTTTCATGCCACGCCTCCACATACCGGGCAATGAGGCGAACGCGTCAGTTGGAGTGTGCTCCAGCTCTGCTGCTTGCCATTGAACATTCTCAGTTTGCCGTCCAACGCGGACGGCAAGCCTGCCAGCAGTTTGATTGCTTCCAGCGCCTGAAGTGTGCCAATCACACCGACCACCGGACCAAGCACGCCAGCAGTACGACAGTTGCGCTGCGGTTCGGCGGTATCGGGGTACAGGCAGGCGTAGCAGCCAGAGTGATAAGGCGGCGTGAAGACCGTGAGTTGACCGCTGAAACCGACGGCGCTACCGCTGATCAGCGGCTTGCCAGCCCCTACGCAGGCGGCGTTAACCGCATGGCGGGTTATCATGTTGTCGCTGCAATCCAGTACCAGATCGACACGGCTGACGGCGTTGTGTAACGCGTCACCGCTTAGCCTTTCGGTAATAGCAATCGCTTCTGAATGTGGGTTTAACGCCTGTAGCTGACGCTGTGCCAACACCGCTTTGGGCTGGTCGGTTTCGCTGGTGCGATACAGAATCTGGCGTTGCAGGTTGCTGATATGCAGCGAGTCATCGTCGGCAAGCAGTAGCGTGCCGACTCCTGCGGCGGCAAGATAGAGTGAGGCGGGCGAGCCCAGTCCACCTAGCCCTACCAGCAGAACGCGGGCAGCTTTGAGCTTCTCCTGACCTTCCGGGCCAATATCTTCCAGCATCAGTTGACGGCTGTAGCGCATGAACTCGCTATCGCTCAGTCCCGCAGGCGTTGGAGGGTGATTAGTTACCATTTCATGCCTCCCGTCCCTCAATCATCTTGAGCAGCGTCGCCGTGGCTTGCCGCCAGTCTGGTGCCTGAGTAATGGCGCTGACGACGGCAATGCTGCCGACGCCCGTTGCCAGCACCGCAGGCACTCTGTCGATGCTGATCCCACCGATTGCCACCGTGGGAAAACGGCCTTGCAGATCGGCGATGTGTCGGGTCAGTTCGGCCAACCCCTGCGGCGCAGAAGGCATATCTTTGGTCTGCGTGGGGAAAATATGCCCGAGTGCGATGTAGGACGGGTTTATTGCTACTGCACGCGCCAGTTCACGATCGTAGTGCGTAGAGACGCCTAAGCGCAGGCCGGCTTTTTTAATCGCAGCCAGATCGGCTGTATCCAGATCTTCCTGACCCAGATGTACGCCATACGCCTGATGCTTTACTGCCAATGTCCAGTAGTCATTGATGAAGAGCTGAGCCTGATAGCGACTACCCAATGCGATCGCTTGGATCACATCGGTTTCGGCTTGTTCATCTGACCGATCTTTGATTCTTAGCTGGATCGTTTTCACCCCGACACCGAGCAGGCGTTCGATCCACTCCACGCTATCGACAACAGGATAGAGCCCCAGCCGCTGTGCCGTTGGGGCAAAAGGCGTCGAGTCCGTCATTTGCTTTCCTCGGCTTGTAGGCTGGTGGCGCTGTGATAAAGCTCGCTGCCACGAGAGCGGAATTCCTGCGACATCTCAGCCATGCCAATTTCAATCGGTTTGGCTTCCGTTTCCTGTTTCGCGGCGTAATCGCGCACTTCCTGTGAGATTTTCATCGAACAGAATTTAGGACCGCACATGGAACAGAAGTGGGCGACTTTACCGGATTCTTGCGGCAACGTTTCATCGTGGTAGGCGCGTGCCGTTTGCGGATCGAGTGCCAGATTGAACTGATCTTCCCAACGGAATTCGAAGCGCGCTTTAGACATGGCGTTATCACGGATTTGAGCGCCGGGGTGACCCTTCGCAAGATCGGCCGCGTGGGCGGCGATCTTGTAGGTAATCAGCCCTTGCTTGACGTCTTCTTTGTTCGGCAAGCCGAGATGCTCTTTCGGTGTCACGTAACAGAGCATCGCACAACCGAACCAGCCGATCATGGCGGCACCGATGCCAGAGGTAAAGTGATCGTAACCCGGTGCAATATCTGTGGTTAGCGGGCCGAGTGTGTAGAACGGCGCTTCGTGACAGTGCTCCAGCTCTTCGGTCATGTTGCGGCGGATCATCTGCATCGGAACGTGCCCGGGGCCTTCGATCATTACCTGTACGTCGTATTCCCAGGCAATTTTGGTTAGCTCACCCAGTGTATGCAGCTCGGCAAACTGCGCTTCGTCATTGGCATCCTGAATGGAGCCTGGGCGTAAGCCGTCACCCAGCGACAGCGCGACATCATAAGCGGCGCAGATTTCACAGATTTCGCGGAAGTGTTCGTACAGGAAGCTCTCTTTGTGATGCGACAGGCACCACTTCGCCATGATGGAACCCCCGCGCGAGACGATGCCGGTCAGGCGTTTGGCCGTCATCGGGACGTAGCGCAACAGCACGCCAGCATGGATGGTGAAATAGTCCACCCCTTGCTCGGCCTGTTCCAGTAGCGTATCGCGGAACATTTCCCAGTTCAGGTTTTCCGCCACGCCGTTCACTTTCTCCAGCGCCTGATAGATTGGCACTGTCCCGATTGGCACCGGACTGTTACGCAGAATCCACTCGCGAGTCTCGTGAATATAGCGTCCGGTCGAGAGATCCATCACCGTATCCGCGCCCCAACGGGTAGACCAGACCAGCTTTTCCACCTCTTCTTCGATGGAGGACGTCACGGCGGAGTTACCAATATTGGCGTTAACTTTCACCAGAAAATTGCGGCCGATAATCATCGGTTCCGATTCTGGGTGATTGATGTTTGAGGGAATAATAGCGCGCCCGGCAGCCACTTCCTGACGGACGAATTCCGGCGTGATGTTTTCCGGCAGGAGGGCACCGAAACTTTGGCCCGGATGCTGTTGGCGCAGAACTTCGCCGCGAATGCGCTCGCGTCCCATATTTTCGCGAATAGCGATAAATTCCATTTCGGGGGTAATCATGCCCTGTCGCGCATAGTGAAGCTGGGTGACGCGTTTGCCTGTTTTGGCACACAGCGGTCGTGGCAAATGTTCGAAGCGCAGATGATCCAGACCAGCATCCGCCATGCGCTGTTGGGTGAAATCGGAGCTGACGCCGGATAACGCTTCGGTGTCGTGACGTTCTGCAATCCAACTGGCACGCAGCTTCGCTAACCCAACGCGGACATCGGGTTGCGCGGCGGGGTCGCCATAAGGCCCTGATGTATCATAAACCGGGATCGGCTCATTGGGTTCGTATTGGGGATCGTCTTTGCTGCCGCCGAGTAGCGTCGGGCTGAGCTGAATCTCCCGCATCGGTACGGCGATGTCGTCACGCGAGCCCGCAAGGTAAATACGTTTTGAATTGGGAAAGGCGGTTCCCTGTAAAGTTTCAATAAACCGCTGAGCGGCAGCACGCTGTTCACGGCGACTTGGTTTTGACGATGTGGATGGCTCTTGTGTTGCAGACAAGGGGTTGATAGACAATGGTTCTGTAGACATAGCAAGTTCCTGTAATGCGTAAAGGGAAGATTGCTTGTCTGGAGCCCGGAGGGAGTAATAATGATATTAAGCATCAGGGTAGGTATGTAGAAATACACAGCCTTGGGCTCAATGAGGTGCATTACTCTTGTTCCCTTCGCAGGTATTAACCCGATCAGGTTCCGCGGATCCCGAATTAACGGTCTCAGCCTGTGCGCTCATAGGTTCCGTAAAAACGAAACACAAGCACGCTAGGCACTCCGACAAGATTTGCCCGTCTCTTAAACGGGCGAATAAAACCCCTACACTGTATGACGGCAAAACGCGGATGTCAAAGCGTGCCGATTTTACCTGTACAGCGTGTGATGATGGTCTTAAATAACGTCAAATGATGGCTAGTTATCGTAAACCTGCTTGATCATGTTGTCTTCTAACGTAAAACGCTCTTCTAATGCTTCGCCGACGCTGGAAAGTGCCTGCTGGAATTCGATGCAGTTATCGTGGTCGATGGCGGCCGCCAGGTGGCTATCGTAAAACGTCATGATTTGCTGCGTGTTATTTTGCAGGGCGAAGTCGAGCTGGGTGGAAAGTGCTAATACTTGTTCGCTGTGGGTCGCTGCTTCATGCAGCATTTTTTCATATAAATGAAAGTGGCCTGTTGAAAGATAGTCCACCAGATTCTGGCAAAAATTATCCAATGCCTCTTCATCCAAAAGAGAAAGCGCTTCCTTATTCGGCTTGATGCCAACCAGATGATAGTAAGCCACCAGAAGCTGCTTACGCGCTTGTAGCCATTGGTCGATTAACGCATTATTGCCACCAACGTATTCAGTCAGACTTTGTAGCTGGTTTAGCATTGTTGACTCCGTGAACGGTAAGAACTAACTGAAATCCCAGTTATAAAACTTATGTAATCACTCTGAATGTAAAATGCCAGTGAAGTGGCAGTGGAGCAATAAAAAGATATGGAACAGACGCTAAAAGGTGATGAAACCGGCTGGTGGGTCGTTAGCGATGCGGTACAAATCTGGATGCCTCAAGGAGAATTGCCACTCGGAACGGCTACAGAGTGGTCGTTACAGGGGAAAACAGCTCGTCAAATCGGTGAATGGCAAGGGCAGCTTGCCTGGCTGGTGTGTCAGGGTCGGGATACTGATATGGCATCGGTTCGCCAACTGCTCGATCAGGACGTGGGTTTATTCCAACTAGCGGGGCGAGGCGTACAGCTGGCTGAGTTCTATCGATCTCATCGTTTTTGCGGTTACTGCGGGCATGAAATGGTGCGGAGTAAAACGGAGCTGGCGTGCTTATGTCATCACTGCAAAGAGCGTTATTACCCGCAGATCGCGCCTTGCATCATCGTCGCGATTCGCCGTGGCGAGGAAATTTTGCTGGCGCAGCACAATCGACATCGCGGAAACATGTACACCGTGCTGGCTGGGTTTGTAGAAGTAGGCGAAACGCTGGAGCAAACGGTCGTGCGTGAGGTAATGGAAGAGAGCCAAATCCAGATAAAAAATCTGCGTTACGTGAGTTCGCAGCCTTGGCCATTCCCTCATTCTCTGATGATGGCGTTTATGGCCGATTATGCGGGTGGAGACATCAAGCACGATCCGAAAGAGCTGCGTGACGCAGGCTGGTTCCGCTATGACCAACTCCCTCAGTTGCCTCCGCCGGGCACCGTGGCGCGTCGGCTTATCGAAGATACGGTGGTGTTGTGCCGCGCTTATCACGAGAACGAAGGCTGACGTGGTACTATTTGCACCATAACGTATTCGTTTCATAAAACATCTGCTTCAACCCATCTATCCGGTGTAGAACCGCCGTGAGGCTGAAAGGAAAAGAACATGACTGATCTGAAAAACGATCGCTATTTGCGGGCATTATTGCGCCAACCTGTTGATATCACTCCGGTGTGGATGATGCGTCAGGCGGGGCGTTATTTGCCGGAATATAAGGCAACGCGCGCGCAGGCTGGCGATTTTATGTCGCTGTGTAAAAACGCAGAGCTGGCTTGTGAAGTCACGTTACAACCTTTGCGGCGTTATGCGCTGGATGCAGCGATCCTGTTCTCTGATATCCTGACTATCCCAGATGCCATGGGCTTAGGCCTCTATTTTGAAGCGGGGGAAGGCCCACGCTTTCACTCACCCATCACGACTCATGCCGATGTGGTTAAACTGCCGGTTCCCGATCCAGAACAGGAACTCGGTTATGTGATGAACGCGGTGCGGACGATCCGTAAAAATCTTGCTGGTGAAGTGCCGCTCATTGGCTTCTCGGGTAGCCCGTGGACGCTGGCGACCTATATGGTTGAAGGCGGCAGTAGTAAAGCATTTACCGTCATCAAGAAAATGATGTTTGCTGAGCCTAAAACGCTGCACCTGTTGCTGGATAAGCTGGCTGATAGCGTCATTCTTTATCTCAACGCACAGATTCGCGCAGGCGCGCAGGCGGTAATGGTATTCGATACCTGGGGCGGTGCATTGAGCGGGCGTGACTACAAAGAATTCTCTCTGCATTACATGCATAAGATCGTTGACAGTTTACAGCGTGAGAATGAAGGGCGCCGTGTGCCAGTGACGCTCTTTACCAAAGGCGGGGGCCAGTGGCTAGAAGCGATGGCAGAAACAGGCTGTGACGCTCTGGGGCTGGACTGGACGAGCGATATTGCCGATGCACGTCGTCGCGTAGGTGATAAAGTGGCGTTACAGGGAAATATGGATCCCTCAATGCTGTACGCCGATCCGGCACGGATCGAACAGGAAGTGGCATCGATCCTCGCTGGATTTGGGCAAGGCAACGGACATGTTTTCAATCTGGGTCACGGCATTCATCAGGACGTGCCGCCGGAGCACGCGGGCGTTTTTGTTGAAGCGGTACATCGGTTGTCCCGCGCTTATCACGCATGATTCACAGGAGGTGATGTGATTGATACACAACGGCTGCGAGCTGAGCAGTTGGCTCGCGCTTCTGATGTGATTCGGCACGATGATTTACCTTTTGAACAGCCTGCGTTTATCGCGGGTGCGGATGTTGGCTTTGAACAAGAAGGTTCGGTAACTCGCGCCGCAATTGCGGTAATGCGCTATCCTTCGTTGGAACTGGTAGAATACAAGATTGCGCGTATCAGCACGACGATGCCTTATATCCCCGGTTTTCTTTCGTTTCGTGAATGCCCTGGGCTGTTAGCTGCGTGGGCGTTGCTTGAAAAAAAACCGGATCTGCTGTTTGTCGATGGGCATGGGATTTCCCATCCACGCCGTCTCGGTGTTGCCAGCCATTTTGGTCTGTTGGTTGATGTGCCCACGATTGGCGTGGCGAAAAGTCGGCTTTGCGGCCGGTTTGAGCCGGTGGCAGAAAGCGTCGGTAGCCAGCAGCCCTTGTTGGATAAGGGCGAGCAGATTGGTTGGGTATGGCGTAGCAAAGCACGTTGTAATCCGTTGTTTGTGGCGACAGGGCATAGAATCAGTCAGGATAGCGCATTGCACTGGGTACAATGTTGCATGCGCGGCTACCGTTTACCGGAGCCGACCCGTTGGGCTGATGCCGTCGCATCAAATCGTCCCGCATTTGTGCGTTGGCAACGGCAGCAAGCGGCCAACGTATTGTCGTAAAACTTTAGGAATTCAGGCATAGGGCGTCACTGTGATTTCAGGTACACTGCCGTCCGTCGCCGTTAATGAGCATAAAAATGTTACGTAACCCCATTCATTTACGTCTGGAAAAGCTGGCGAGCTGGCAACATGTCACTTTCATGGCATGTCTTTGTGAACGTATGTATCCAAATTACCACGAATTTTGTCGTCAAACAGAATTCGGCGACGCGATGGTTTACCGCCGCATTCTCGATCTGGTATGGGAAATATTGGTTGTTAAAGATGCAAAGGTCAATTTCGATAGCCAGTTGGAAAAGCTGGAAGAAGCGGTTCCCGCTGCTGAAGATTACGATCTTTATGGCGTCTACCCGGCTATTGATGCCTGTATCGCGCTGGGCGAGCTGATTCATTCGCGTTTAAGCGGTGAAACGCTGGAACATACGATAGCTATCAGCGAAGCGTCTATCCGCACGGTTGCTATGTTGGAAATGACGCAGGCCGGTAAAGAAATGACCGACGATGAGCTAAAGGTTTTGCCTGCAATTGAAGAAGAATGGGATATCCAATGGGAGATTTTTCGCCTGTTGGCGGCCTGTGAAGAACGCGACATTGAGCTGATCAAAGGGCTCCGTTCCGATCTGCGCGAGGCCGGAAGTAGTAACATCGGGATAAATTTGCATCAATAACGCGATAAAACGTGATTTAAGGCCTGAAATGGCCTGTCTTAAGGCTTCACATTCGCACCCTGTCTGGTCTACATTTGGGGGGCGTAAAAAAAGTGGCTGTCGGTGCGTGTATGCAGGAGAGTGCTATTACACCCTAAAACGGGAAAGGGCATATCCGTCGCACTCGATGCTTAGCAAGCGATAAACACACTGTAAGGATAACTTATGAATAAGACTCAACTGATTGATGTAATTGCGGACAAAGCTGATCTGTCAAAAACACAGGCTAAAGCAGCTCTGGAATCAACTTTGGCGGCAATTACCGAGTCTCTGAAAGAAGGTGATGCAGTACAATTAGTTGGTTTTGGTACGTTTAAAGTCAACCATCGTAATGAGCGCACTGGCCGTAACCCACAAACCGGTAAAGAAATCAAAATTGCTGCTGCCAATGTGCCAGCGTTTGTTTCTGGCAAGGCTCTGAAAGACGCTGTTAAATAAGCCCATGCCGGTTAAAAGTTTAAGCAGAGGGGCGTTTTCGCCCCTTTTGCTTTTACGACGTTTGTGTGGCGCAGGCCTCGTACTTATTGCTGTCGTGGCCTGCAGTAGCCGCACTGCACCGCCGGACGTCTTCTCCAGCGGTTACGTTGCCGATCGTGGCATCGTGCGTTTGTGGCGTAAGGATGATGCGCAGGATACGACGGCACTGACCACCGTGTATAATCCGCTTCAGGGCAATGCTCTAGTGGTGACTCGCTATACGTTCCAACAGGATAAGCTACGCGAGATACAGCGTAATCAGCTCGGGACGCAAAAAGAAGATATGCGTTTGCGCTTTGCAGAGGATGGAACCGTCAGCTTTATGCAGCGGCAGCTTGCTGAAAGACGTGAGTCAGTTTCCGATGATGATGTCGCGCTCTATCAGTTTGATGCTAAACGTATGCTGGAATTGAGTGATGTTCTGCGTGCAGGAAAGGTGATGCTGAAGCAAGGGAAATGGCTGGAAGGGCAGGTTCAGTCTTGTGACGGTACGGTAGTTCGCCCTGATTTTGACAGAGACTCGCGCGAATGGATTGCGCAGCAAAAATCGCATGCAACGCGTCCCCTAAACGTAGCATGGCTGGAAGCACCTGAAGGAACGCAGCTATTGCTGGTGGTGGAAGATGACGTCTGCCAGTGGCAGCCTAAATAGCCATTAAAAAACCCGGATTTCTCCGGGCTTCAGTATTTATCAGATAATCGTTATCGGACCATCGTTTATCAGGCTTGCTCGCGCTCAATGGCACGGTAGCCGATGTCTTTGCGACAGAAGACCCCTTGCCACTGAATACCTGCTGCTATTTCATAAGCGCGTTGTTGTGCTTCAACCACGGTATTACCCAATGCAGTGACGCACAGTACTCGCCCGCCGTTGGTGACAACATTAATACCATTCAGCTTGGTGCCAGCATGGAAGACTTTGCCATCTTCGGCATCCTGCTGCGGTAAACCAGAAATAACATCACCCGTATTGTAGTCATCTGGGTAACCGCCTGCGGCCAATACCACGCCCAGAGACGGACGTTCATCCCAGACCGAATCTTTCTGATCCAGCGTGCCGTCACAGCCTGCCAGACACAGTTCCACCAGATCGGAGCGCAGGCGCAGCATAATTGGCTGTGTTTCTGGATCGCCAAAGCGACAGTTGAACTCGATCACTTTTGGCTGGCCATCGGCAGAAATCATCAGACCGGCATACAGGAAACCAACGTAGGTATTTCCCTCGGCGGCCATGCCGTTCACGGTCGGCCAAATCACCTGATCCATCACTCGCTGGTGGATTTCATCGGTCACGACTGGCGCTGGCGAATAAGCGCCCATACCACCGGTATTCGGGCCAGTATCTTTATCCCCTACGCGCTTATGATCCTGGCTGGTCGCCATCGGCAGCACGTTCTTGCCGTCCACCATCACGATGAAGCTCGCCTCTTCGCCATCAAGGAACTCTTCCACCACGATACGGTGTCCAGCATCCCCGAATGCATTACCTGCCAGCATATCCTGAATGGCGTTTTCCGCTTCCTGCAACGTCATCGCGACAATCACGCCCTTACCAGCGGCCAATCCGTCCGCCTTGATGACGATAGGCGCACCTTTACTGTGTACATAAGTCAGAGCAGGTTCCACTTCGGTGAAATTCTGGTATTCCGCTGACGGGATGTTATGGCGTGCCAGAAAATCTTTAGTAAAGGCTTTCGAGCCTTCTAGCTGTGCTGCTGCTTGTGACGGGCCAAAGATTTTTAGACCTGCACTCTGAAACGCATCCACAACACCGATAACTAACGGTGTTTCTGGGCCAACGATGGTTAAATCGATGTGGTTTTCCTGAGCAAAGGCGACTAACGCTGGAACATCGGTTGCGGAGATATCGACGTTGGTCAGCGCTGGTTCAAGTGCGGTACCTGCGTTTCCTGGAGCAACATAAACCTGTTTCGCCAACGGTGATTGTGCCGCTTTCCAGGCCAGCGCGTGTTCGCGTCCGCCATTACCAATTACTAAAATGTTCATTTCGGTCAGCTCCAGAATTAATGGCGGAAATGGCGCATGTCGGTAAAGATCATCGCAATGCCGTGTTCGTTGGCGGCAGCAATAACTTCATCATCACGAATAGACCCGCCCGGTTGGATCACGCAGCTAATGCCAACGGCTGCGGCAGCATCAATACCATCACGGAATGGGAAGAATGCATCAGAGGCCATGGCGGAACCTTTAACTTCCAGCCCTTCATCGGCCGCTTTGATTCCGGCGATTTTCGCGGAGTAAACGCGGCTCATCTGACCGGCACCTATTCCGATGGTCATGTTGTCGCGTGCGTACACAATTGCATTGGATTTAACGAATTTAGCCACTTTCCAGCAGAAGAGCGCATCGCGTAATTCCTGTTCGCTCGGCTGGCGTTCGGTCACGACACGCAGTTGAGACGTATCGACCATGCCCAAATCGCGATCCTGTACCAGTAAACCGCCGTTGACACGTTTGAAGTCCAGAGCCGGAACGCGTTGCTGCCAGCTACCACTGGTCAGGACGCGTACGTTTTGTTTGGCAGCAGTAACCTTTAACGCGGCATCACTGGCGGATGGCGCAATAATGACTTCGACAAACTGACGGCTGATGATGGCCTGTGCCGTTTCTTCATCCAGTTCGCGGTTGAAAGCGATAATGCCGCCGAATGCGGATGTTGGGTCGGTTTTATAGGCGCGATCGTAGGCATCAAGAATTGAGCCGCCAATTGCTACGCCGCACGGATTCGCGTGTTTAACGATAACGCAGGCTGGTTCGGCAAATTCCTTCACACATTCCAGCGCAGCATCGGTATCGGCGATGTTGTTATAAGACAGCGCTTTGCCTTGTAGCTGTGTAGAGGTGGCGACAGAGGCTTCGTGAATATTCTCTTCTATATAGAAGGCAGCTTGTTGATGACTGTTCTCGCCGTAGCGCATGTCCTGCTTTTTGATGTAGTTCAGGTTCAGCGTGCGGGGGAAGTGGCCAGATGGTTTATCGGTATCACCGTGGTAAGGCGGAACCAGTGCGCCAAAGTAGTTGGCAATCATGCTGTCGTAAGCGGCAGTATGCTCGAAGGCTTTAATGGCTAAATCGAAACGGGTTTCGTAGGTCAATGAACCTTCGTTAGCGTCGATTTCATTAATGATAGTGGTGTAGTCGCTGCTCTTGACCACGATTGCCACATCTTTATGGTTTTTGGCGGCGGAGCGTACCATCGTCGGGCCGCCGATATCGATGTTCTCAACCGCATCTTCTAATGTGCAGTTCTCACGGGCGACGGTCTGAGCGAACGGATACAGATTCACAACGACGATATCAATCGGTTTGATGTCGTGCTGCGTCATGATCGCATCATCTTGATCGCGTCGTCCCAGAATGCCGCCGTGTACTTTCGGGTGCAGAGTCTTTACACGCCCATCCATCATTTCTGGGAAACCGGTGTAGTCAGAGACTTCCGTCACGGCTAAGCCAGCATCGGCCAGCAAACGGGCGGTTCCACCTGTTGAAAGGAGCTCGACACCACGATGGGACAGAGCTTGAGCAAATTCGACAATACCTGCTTTGTCAGAAACGCTGAGCAGAGCGCGGCGAATTGGACGGCGTTGTTGCATGATGATGTTATCCCCTGGATTTGGGTAGTCAGTAAAGAACGGTATGTGAATATCGTCTTTGTCAGAGTAATAATTGCGGAATAAAGAGAAATATTCAGTTAGCGTTCGCAAAAATACGACGATTTTGAACGGGGTGAATTGTAGCGAAAACGTTTGCGTGATGCTCGTCAATTTTTGAGTAGAATGCTTTCTGTGGATAAGTTTGTGCAAAAATAGGTATAAGGTGGGGTTTTGCTGTGGAATGCAGCAAACAGTCATTTTTCTTTAAAATACCTATTGTCAGCGGGCGAGAAGTCCCTATAATGCGCATCCACTGACACGGCAACAGCGACTTACGAAGTTGGTGTGACAGAAAAGATTCAACGAAGGCAGTCAGTAATGACTTGACTTCACAGCGGAAAAGCATAATATATGCGGCCCGCGCCACGGAAGACGTGGCACTGCTCTTTAACAATATAATCAGACAATCTGTGTGGGCACTCACAAGACCGTATCTTAAACGATATAAAAAGTCTTGAAGAGTGAACAACAGTAAAATTCATTACGAATGAACAGTTACTAATTCTTTGAGCATCGCTGACGAGTTCAGCAAATCAAACAAATCTTAAATTGAAGAGTTTGATCATGGCTCAGATTGAACGCTGGCGGCAGGCCTAACACATGCAAGTCGAGCGGTAGCACAGAAGAGCTTGCTCTTTGGGTGACGAGCGGCGGACGGGTGAGTAATGTCTGGGAAACTGCCTGATGGAGGGGGATAACTACTGGAAACGGTAGCTAATACCGCATAACGTCTTCGGACCAAAGAGGGGGACCTTCGGGCCTCTTGCCATCAGATGTGCCCAGATGGGATTAGCTAGTAGGCGGGGTAATGGCCCACCTAGGCGACGATCCCTAGCTGGTCTGAGAGGATGACCAGCCACACTGGAACTGAGACACGGTCCAGACTCCTACGGGAGGCAGCAGTGGGGAATATTGCACAATGGGCGCAAGCCTGATGCAGCCATGCCGCGTGTGTGAAGAAGGCCTTCGGGTTGTAAAGCACTTTCAGCGGGGAGGAAGGCAGTAAGGTTAATAACCTTGCTGATTGACGTTACCCGCAGAAGAAGCACCGGCTAACTCCGTGCCAGCAGCCGCGGTAATACGGAGGGTGCAAGCGTTAATCGGAATGACTGGGCGTAAAGCGCACGCAGGCGGTCTGTTAAGTTGGATGTGAAATCCCCGGGCTTAACCTGGGAACTGCATTCAAAACTGACAGGCTAGAGTCTTGTAGAGGGGGGTAGAATTCCAGGTGTAGCGGTGAAATGCGTAGAGATCTGGAGGAATACCGGTGGCGAAGGCGGCCCCCTGGACAAAGACTGACGCTCAGGTGCGAAAGCGTGGGGAGCAAACAGGATTAGATACCCTGGTAGTCCACGCTGTAAACGATGTCGACTTGGAGGTTGTGCCCTTGAGGCGTGGCTTCCGGAGCTAACGCGTTAAGTCGACCGCCTGGGGAGTACGGCCGCAAGGTTAAAACTCAAATGAATTGACGGGGGCCCGCACAAGCGGTGGAGCATGTGGTTTAATTCGATGCAACGCGAAGAACCTTACCTACTCTTGACATCCAGAGAATTTGGCAGAGATGCCTTAGTGCCTTCGGGAACTCTGAGACAGGTGCTGCATGGCTGTCGTCAGCTCGTGTTGTGAAATGTTGGGTTAAGTCCCGCAACGAGCGCAACCCTTATCCTTTGTTGCCAGCGCGTAATGGCGGGAACTCAAAGGAGACTGCCGGTGATAAACCGGAGGAAGGTGGGGATGACGTCAAGTCATCATGGCCCTTACGAGTAGGGCTACACACGTGCTACAATGGCGTATACAAAGAGAAGCGAACTCGCGAGAGCCAGCGGACCTCATAAAGTACGTCGTAGTCCGGATTGGAGTCTGCAACTCGACTCCATGAAGTCGGAATCGCTAGTAATCGTAGATCAGAATGCTACGGTGAATACGTTCCCGGGCCTTGTACACACCGCCCGTCACACCATGGGAGTGGGTTGCAAAAGAAGTAGGTAGCTTAACCTTCGGGAGGGCGCTTACCACTTTGTGATTCATGACTGGGGTGAAGTCGTAACAAGGTAACCGTAGGGGAACCTGCGGTTGGATCACCTCCTTACCAATAAAGATGTGTGTTAAGTGAAGTGCTCACACAGATTGTCTGATGAAAATAACGAGCAGAAATACCTTAATAGGCTTGTAGCTCAGGTGGTTAGAGCGCACCCCTGATAAGGGTGAGGTCGGTGGTTCAAGTCCACTCAGGCCTACCAACTCTTCCATGAGTGGTATCTAAGGTAACTGTAAGTAGAGATGGGGCTATAGCTCAGCTGGGAGAGCGCCTGCTTTGCACGCAGGAGGTCTGCGGTTCGATCCCGCATAGCTCCACCATTAAAAAAGACTTCAGAGCGTATTGGAAACAGTATGCTGCGAAGTATTTTGCTCTTTAACAATCTGGAACAAGCTGAAAATTGAAACATGACAGCTGAACATGCATGACTGCCTTCGGGCGGGTCGTGATGAATCAGCATGTCAATGAGTCTCTCAAATAATCGCAGCGCGAGGATGAATCGAAAGAAACATCTTCGGGTTGTGAGGTTAAGCGACTAAGCGTACACGGTGGATGCCTAGGCAGTCAGAGGCGATGAAGGGCGTGCTAATCTGCGATAAGCGTCGGTAAGCTGATATGAAGCGTTATACCCGACGATACCCGAATGGGGAAACCCAATGTGTTTCGACACATTATCATTACGTGAATACATAGCGTAATGAGGCGAACCGGGGGAACTGAAACATCTCAGTACCCCGAGGAAAAGAAATCAACCGAGATTCCCCTAGTAGCGGCGAGCGAACGGGGAGGAGCCCAGAACCTGAATCAGTTTGTGTGTTAGTGGAAGCGTCTGGAAAGTCGCACAGTAAAGGGTGATAGTCCCGTACACAAAAATGCACAGATTGTGAGTTCGATGAGTAGGGCGGGACACGTGACATCCTGTCTGAATATGGGGGGACCATCCTCCAAGGCTAAATACTCCTGACTGACCGATAGTGAACCAGTACCGTGAGGGAAAGGCGAAAAGAACCCCGGCGAGGGGAGTGAAATAGAACCTGAAACCGTGTACGTACAAGCAGTGGGAGCCTTGATTAATCAGGGTGACTGCGTACCTTTTGTATAATGGGTCAGCGACTTATATTCTGTAGCAAGGTTAACCGAATAGGGGAGCCGCAGGGAAACCGAGTCTTAACTGGGCGTTAAGTTGCAGGGTATAGACCCGAAACCCGGTGATCTAGCCATGGGCAGGTTGAAGGTTGGGTAACACTAACTGGAGGACCGAACCGACTAATGTTGAAAAATTAGCGGATGACTTGTGGCTGGGGGTGAAAGGCCAATCAAACCGGGAGATAGCTGGTTCTCCCCGAAAGCTATTTAGGTAGCGCCTCGTGAACTCATCTTCGGGGGTAGAGCACTGTTTCGGCTAGGGGGTCATCCCGACTTACCAACCCGATGCAAACTACGAATACCGAAGAATGTTATCACGGGAGACACACGGCGGGTGCTAACGTTCGTCGTGAAGAGGGAAACAACCCAGACCGCCAGCTAAGGTCCCAAAGTCATGGTTAAGTGGGAAACGATGTGGGAAGGCACAGACAGCCAGGATGTTGGCTTAGAAGCAGCCATCATTTAAAGAAAGCGTAATAGCTCACTGGTCGAGTCGGCCTGCGCGGAAGATGTAACGGGGCTAAACCATGCACCGAAGCTGCGGCAGCGACACTTAGGTGTTGTTGGGTAGGGGAGCGTTCTGTAAGCCGTCGAAGGTGACCTGTGAGGGTTGCTGGAGGTATCAGAAGTGCGAATGCTGACATAAGTAACGATAATGCGGGTGAAAAACCCGCACGCCGGAAGACCAAGGGTTCCTGTCCAACGTTAATCGGGGCAGGGTGAGTCGACCCCTAAGGCGAGGCTGAAAAGCGTAGTCGATGGGAAACAGGTTAATATTCCTGTACTCGGTGTTACTGCGAAGGGGGGACGGAGAAAGCTAGGTTATCCGGGCGACGGTTGTCCCGGTTTAAGCGTGAAGGTGGATGACTTAGGTAAATCCGGGTCATTATTAACACTGAGGCGTGATGACGAGTCACTACGGTGATGAAGTAACCAATGCTACGCTTCCAGGAAAAGCCTCTAAGCTCCAGGTAACATCAAATCGTACCCCAAACCGACACAGGTGGTCAGGTAGAGAATACTCAGGCGCTTGAGAGAACTCGGGTGAAGGAACTAGGCAAAATGGTGCCGTAACTTCGGGAGAAGGCACGCTCCTGTCGGTGAAGTCCCTTGCGGACGGAGCTGACGGGAGTCGCAGATACCAGCTGGCTGCAACTGTTTAATAAAAACACAGCACTGTGCAAACACGAAAGTGGACGTATACGGTGTGACGCCTGCCCGGTGCCGGAAGGTTAATTGATGGGGTCAGCCGCAAGGCGAAGCTCTTGATCGAAGCCCCGGTAAACGGCGGCCGTAACTATAACGGTCCTAAGGTAGCGAAATTCCTTGTCGGGTAAGTTCCGACCTGCACGAATGGCGTAATGATGGCCAGGCTGTCTCCACCCGAGACTCAGTGAAATTGAACTCGCTGTGAAGATGCAGTGTACCCGCGGCAAGACGGAAAGACCCCGTGAACCTTTACTATAGCTTGACACTGAACCTTGAGCCTTGATGTGTAGGATAGGTGGGAGGCTTTGAAGCGAGGACGCCAGTTCTTGTGGAGCCAACCTTGAAATACCACCCTTTAATGTTTGATGTTCTAACGTAGGCCCGTGATCCGGGTTGCGGACAGTGTCTGGTGGGTAGTTTGACTGGGGCGGTCTCCTCCCAAAGAGTAACGGAGGAGCACGAAGGTTAGCTAATCCTGGTCGGACATCAGGAGGTTAGTGCAAAGGCATAAGCTAGCTTGACTGCGAGAGTGACAGCTCGAGCAGGTGCGAAAGCAGGTCTTAGTGATCCGGTGGTTCTGAATGGAAGGGCCATCGCTCAACGGATAAAAGGTACTCCGGGGATAACAGGCTGATACCGCCCAAGAGTTCATATCGACGGCGGTGTTTGGCACCTCGATGTCGGCTCATCACATCCTGGGGCTGAAGTAGGTCCCAAGGGTATGGCTGTTCGCCATTTAAAGTGGTACGCGAGCTGGGTTTAGAACGTCGTGAGACAGTTCGGTCCCTATCTGCCGTGGGCGTTGGAAGATTGAGAGGGGTTGCTCCTAGTACGAGAGGACCGGAGTGAACGCACCACTGGTGTTCGGGTTGTGATGCCAATTGCATTGCCCGGTAGCTAAGTGCGGAAGAGATAACCGCTGAAAGCATCTAAGCGGGAAACTTGCCTCGAGATGAGTCTTCCCTGGGCACTAGATGCCCCTGAAGGGCCGTTGAAGACTACGACGTAGATAGGCTGGGTGTGTAAGCGTAGCGATACGTTGAGCTAACCAGTACTAATGACCCGAGAGGCTTAACCTTACAACACCGAAGGTGTTTTGTGGGTGACTCATATAAAACGATATTCAGCTTGTTCAAAGATTGGTTCTGATGGTTATACGACACAAGAAAAGTGAAGTGTAACGGTTGGAATGAAACAGAATTTGCCTGGCGGCGATAGCGCGGTGGTCCCACCTGACCCCATGCCGAACTCAGAAGTGAAACGCCGTAGCGCCGATGGTAGTGTGGGGTCTCCCCATGTGAGAGTAGGGAACTGCCAGGCATCAAACATGTGGAAAGCCCCTGTCGAAAGACGGGGGCTTTTTGCTGTGGGGCATTTGGGGAGCTGGAATTTGTTTTCTTCCTTATGTCGTCAGGTATGTGATGAGCAGTGCGAACAGTAAGGACCATCATAATGGCGATGCAGGGGAAAGCCTGCGCAGGTACGCAGGCTTATTGTTCTGAATTAGTGCAGGATTTGTGAAAGAAATGACTGCGTGCGCTCTGAACGAGGACTAGAAAAGAAGATATCTGGTGGCGCTTGTTCTACGATCTCACCTTGATCCATAAAGATCACCCGGTCAGCGACGGTTTTCGCGAACCCCATTTCGTGCGTTACGCACAGCATCGTCATCCCATCTTGTGCCAGCCCCAGCATTGTATCTAGCACTTCTTTCACCATTTCAGGATCCAGTGCGGACGTTGGTTCGTCGAACAACATAATCTTGGGCTTCATGCACAGAGAACGCGCGATAGCTACGCGTTGCTGTTGGCCTCCAGATAGTTGTCCCGGGAATTTATGGGCATGTGCGGCGATGCGCACACGTTCCAGATAGTGCATGGCCAACTCTTCTGCTTCTTTTTTCGGTGTGTGACGTACCCAGGATGGTGCCAGCGTGCAGTTTTGTAATACGGTTAAGTGCGGGAAAAGATTGAAATGCTGAAACACCATGCCAACTTCAGTGCGAACTTTTTCGATGTTGCGCAAATCGTTATTCAACTCAATGCCGTCAACAACAATCCGTCCCTGCTGATGTTCTTCGAGATGATTAATACAGCGTATGGTGGTCGATTTACCCGATCCGGAAGGGCCACACAGCACAATGCGTTCCCCTTGCCTGACCTGCAAATTGATGTCTTTAAGCACATGAAATTGTCCGTACCACTTATTCACATTTTCTAAGGTAATCATGTGATCGGTTGATTGAGTTAATGCAGTCTGATTCATCGATGGCCTCAGTGTGAATTGTGTCCGGTGTTAAAACGATTTTCCAGATGTTGGCTATAGCGCGACATGCTGAAACAGAAAATCCAGTAGACCATTGCGGCAAAAACGTAACCTTCTGTCGACATACCCAGCCAAGTGGGGTCGACGGTTGCCTGCTGGATACTGCTGAAGAGATCGAAAAGGCCGATGATGATGACTAGGCTCGTGTCTTTAAAGAGAGAAATGATGGTGTTCACCAGACCTGGGATAACCATTTTCAGCGCTTGGGGAAGGATGACCAGCCCCTGCATACGCCAATAGCCTAAGCCCAGAGATTCAGCCGCTTCATACTGTCCTTTAGGAAGCGCCTGCAAGCCACCGCGAACCACCTCGGCGACATAAGCGGATTGGAATAAAATCACGCCAACTAATGCCCTTAGCAGTTTGTCGATAGTGGTGCCTTCCGTTAAAAACAGCGGCAGCATCACGGACGACATAAAAAGCACGGTGATTAACGGTACACCACGCCAGAATTCGATGAACACGACGGAAAGCATACGGACAATCGGTAGCGTGGAACGGCGGCCTAATGCGAGCAAGATGCCTAATGGTAGTGCGCCGGCGATACCTACAGCAGCGATAATCAGCGTTAACGTTAACCCGCCCCACTGATACGTTTCCACTCTACTGAGCCCGCCAAACCCACCGTAAAGTAGCCACCAGGCGATGAGTGGGTAAGCCACTGTCCAGACGGCAATGTAACGTCCGCGATAGGGAATGGTTTTCAGAAACATCGGTAGGATACTGAGCAGACCGATAGCGAGTGCAAAGTTGATGCGCCAGACTTCCGTTGCCGGATACAGCCCATACATGAAATGACCAAATCTGGCATGAATGAAGACCCAGCAGGCACCATCACGCGTACAGTCATTACGAGTGGTGCCAATCCAATTAGCCTGAAAGATTGCCCAGTTGAGCAGCGGCGGTATGGCAATCCACAATAGCCAGAGGCAAAACAGTGTTAACAGGCTATTGGCAATACTTGAGAAGAGATTACGTCGTGCCCACTGCATTGCTCTGAGCAGAGGCGGCTGACGGTTTTGCGTATACTGGTTCATCGTCATGGCGTCCTCTTAGCGTTCGACTAACGCAATTCTTCGGTTATACAGGTTCATCAGCAGCGAGATCAGCAGGCTGATAATGAGATAGACCGACATGGTAATGGCGATGGTTTCGATAGCTTGACCGGTCTGATTCAACACGGTTCCCGCGAATAGCGACACCATATCGGGATAGCCAATTGCCGCCGCCAATGATGAATTTTTCACGATGTTGAGATACTGGCTGGTCAGCGGTGGAATGATGACGCGTAATGCCTGTGGGAGGATGACTTTACGCAGCGTA
Organism: Pectobacterium atrosepticum; assembly: GCF_000740965.1. Classification (NCBI taxonomy): domain Bacteria; kingdom Pseudomonadati; phylum Pseudomonadota; class Gammaproteobacteria; order Enterobacterales; family Pectobacteriaceae; genus Pectobacterium; species Pectobacterium atrosepticum. The sequence goes on from NZ_CP009125.1 coordinate 293,169, forward strand.
ACGGGATTAGGTAAGCCGAGAGAACGCGCTGCCTCATGTTGGCCGTGAGAAACCGATTGGATACCAGAGCGAATAATCTCGGCGATAAACGATGAGGTGTAGACTGAGAGCGCGACAGTCAATGCCGCTAGTTCAGGGATCAACACCATACCGCCACGGAAATTGAACCCTTTTAATTCCGGTACATTCCAGTGAAAAGCAGGGCCGAAAACCAGATGGCTGAGTGCGCACAGGATAAGCAACAAACCCAACGTCAGCGGCCAGGTTCTACGCACCTGACCGGTTAAAGCGTGATAGCGCTGATTACGCCGAAAGACGCTCCATGTCACTACTAGCGTGATCAGTAGAGAAAGAAAAAATGCAGCGGTGCCCGGCCCCATCTCAGGGGATGGCAGATAAAAGCCTCGGTTGCTGAGGAACGCGATATCAAACGCACTGATGGACTGACGCGGGCCCGGCAGATTTCGTAATACGGCAAAATACCAGAAAAAAATCTGCAATAACGGCGGAATATTACGGAATATCTCGATGTAAATGTTGGATATTTTCCGTAATAGCCAGTTGTCGGATAGCCGAGCAAGACCGATGGTAAAGCCGAGAATAGAAGCAAACACGATGCACAATGCTGAAACCAAAAGCGTGTTGAATAGCCCAACAAGAAAAACGCGGGCGTAGGTATCGCCTTGTTGATAGTCAATCAGGTGCTGGACGATGCCAAAGCCGGCGCTTTTATTCAGAAAATCGAAGCCAGAGGTAATGCCTCTTTGCGACAGATTGGTCACAGTGTTGTGCAACAGGTAGGCTGCGACAGACAATACAGCGATAACAACGACAATTTGATACAGCCAGGCGCGCACCGCTGGATTCGTCAGTGATAAATCACCTTTTACGGTTGGGCGTTGTAGCATGCTTGAACCTCGATACGGGGCGCAGCAATACACTGCGCCCAGGTTGTTCTGATAATTAACGTACCGCTGGCGCGTACTGAATCCCGCCTTTGTTCCACAGTTCGTTCAGGCCGCGCTTAATTTTCAGCTCGCTGCCCATACCGACATTACGTTCAAAGATTTCGCCGTAGTTACCGACCTGTTTGATGATTTTGAATGCCCAATCATTCGGTAATTTGAGATCTTTACCGTAGCTGCCTTCATGACCAAGCAGGTGAGACATATCTGGTGTAGTGGGTTTTGCTGCCAGTTGATCGACGTTTTTCGAGGTCACACCCATCTCTTCGGCATTCAGCATGGCGAATAGCGTCCAGCGTACGATAGAGAACCACTCTTCATCACCACGGCGTACAACCGGGCCCAGAGGTTCTTTGGAAATCACTTCTGGCAGAACGATGAATTCAGCAGGTTTGCTCAGCTTGATGCGCAGTGCATACAGCTGTGACTGGTCTGATGCCAGCGTATCGCAACGGCCCGACTCCAGCGCTTTGGCACTTTCATCAGAGCGGTCGAACGTGACAGGGGTGTACTGCATTTTATGGGTTTTGAAGTAGTCAGCGACGTTCAGTTCTGTATCGGTTCCGGCCTGAATACAAACGGTTGCGCCATCCAGCTCTTTTGCACTGGTTAAGCCCGCTTTGTTATGCGTCAGGAAACCAATACCGTCGTAGTAGGTTACGCCAGTAAAGAGCATACCCATTCCGCCGTCACGAGAGGAAGTCCAAGTGGTGTTGCGCGACAGTACGTCAACTTCGCCGGATTGCAGCGCAGTGAAGCGCTCTTTTGCCGTCAGCGGCGTGTATTTGACTTTATTGGCATCCCCGAATACGGCAGCGGCAAGACCGCGGCACACGTCAACGTCAATACCGGAGTATTTGCCACTGGCGTCTGCATAGGAAAAGCCGGGTAAGCCATCACTGATACCACATTGCACAAATCCTTTCTTCTGAATGGCGTCCAGCGTTGCACCAGCATGGGCTTGGTTGATGGCGGCAAAGAGTGACGCGCCAGCAACCAGAGTAGAAATCACTATTCTTTTCATAATCATCCTAGCGTCTAGAGTTATCTGCTGTTGTTGCAGTACACAGTTGTGTTGCGGCGCACAATAAGGTGCACCATACCTGTCTGTCGGTATGCCGACGTAAGCAGAGCAAAGCAAATAAAATGCCAGTTTTCTATTTGCTTGATAATGAAGACGAAATGGAATGGTTATTGATCTAAGTGGGTGCTTCTAATTAGGTATGCGCGCACCGTGACAAATGCAAAGCGGGCAGTGCGCCCTATTTTGGTGCGTAAAAATAGAAAGGGCGGGGCATCTTCAGCCTATTTGCGTATTTTCAGGCGTGGGATTACCTGCTAGGCAGGGGGGGAACGTGGTAACGTCATCAGCCCAGCGGATGGCGTGGGCTGAGGTAGAAACGTTAGTGTGTGATGTGGCGCTGATAATACTTTTCGAGCTTAGCCTGTAATTGGCTTAGCACCGTGCTGAACATCAGATAAATCAGCGCAGCCTCGACATACAGAATCAGAGGTTCATAGGTAACGGAAACGATCCGTTGAGCGGATAAAAACATCTCTGGTACGGTGATGACGGCGGCCAGCGACGTATCCTTGATTAAGGAAATAAACGTATTGGAGAGCGGCGGTAACGAAACGAAAACGGATTGGGGGAAGATGACCCAACGAATCGCCTGCCTGCCATTCATGCCGAGAGAATAGGCGGCACTCCATTGGCCTTTCGGGACAGATAAGATTGCCCCACGGACGATCTCAGAGCTGTAGGCCCCCACACTGACGGTGAAACCAATAAGTGCCGCCGGAAAGGCATCAAGAGTAATACCTGCGCTGGGCAGCCCATAAAAAATCAGGAAAAGCTGCACCAGCAACGGCGTTCCACGAATGACCCAAACGTAGAAATCACCCAGCCATTTCAGCGGCTTTGGGCCATAGAGGCGAACCAGCGCGATGAGAATGCCGAGAGCTAGGCCAAAGATGAAAGACAGGATAGCCAGAGGGACAGTAAATTTCAGTCCCGCAGACAGCAGACTCCAGAAAGAGTCTGCCATGAGTTGTAGCCAAGGCGGCATGAAAACGAGCTCCGATAACGATAGGCGCTAATCACAGCGCGCGCTGATAACAATGACATTGCTAACAACGCGCTCTGGTAACAGTGCGATTATTGAGAAACATCCTCCCCGAAGTATCGCACAGATATCGTTTTATAGGTGCCGTCAGCTTTGATTTCATCCAGAGCTTTATTCAATGCTTCCACCAGTGGAGCCTGATCTTTACGTACCAGAATAGCGGAAGGTTCACCGTCCTTTGAGGTCGCGGCAATCTTCACGTTGGCATCTGGCTTATGCTTTTTGAAATCCAGGAATGACAGATTATCGTTTAACGTAGCGTCGGCACGGCCGCTGAGGACCAGATCCAGCGACTGATTAAAGCCATCCGTTGGTACAATTTCCGCACCGTAGCTGGTGGCTTGCTTCGAATAATTACTGGTCAGGCTTTGGGCCGATTTTTTGCCTTTCAGATCGCTGAAATCCTTGATGGCGGCGTTATCACCACGGACAACCAGCACGGCTTTGGAGTCAATATAAGGCTTGGAGAAATCATACTTGACCTGACGTTCTTTGGTTACGCCAACCTGATTGATGACCGCATCGTAGCGCTTGGCATCAATACCGGCGATTAAACCGTCCCAACGTCCTTCAATGAACTGGGCTTTCACACCGAGTTTTTCTGCTACCGCGCGACCAACGTCCACATCGAAGCCAACCAGTTGCCCTGATTTATCATGATAGGTGTAAGGCGCGTAGGTGCCTTCTGTACCGAACTTGATAACCCCTGCGGACTTGATGGCGCTAAGGTCATCTGCATGAGCGAATACGCTGGTAGCAAGCAGGGCGCTGGTCAGTAAAGCAAAACGTATTTTTTTCATTATGAATTCCTGTGAGTGGTATGCAGCGATGTGCTTATAACTTTTGTTAATAATGAATCTACGCGACAACACATCTGTTTATAAATCACGTTGTGTGATGATTTATATCAGAAGTGAATATAGTGGCTTTGCGTCGTTTTGGCGATGTTGCTCACCTTACTGCGTGAACAGACTATCCGCCTCATTTGAGGTGTTTTGGGCATGTAAAATGGAGGGGAGGTTGTCCTCTATCCATACGGCCAGCCCCTCGACAAGTTTGCTGACTTCTCTGCCCATTGGCGTTAACGAGTAATCGACATGCGGCGGGATAACGGGGTGTGATACGCGCAAAACAAAACCGTCATGCTCCAGCGTTTGCAGTGTTTGCGCCAGCATCTTTTCGCTAACGCCGCCCACTGTTCGCCGTAGTTCACTGAATCGATAGGTGCGCTCACGTAGTGCCAACAGCACTAATACCCCCCAGCGGCTCGTCACATCGCGCAGAATTGTTCGTGATGGGCACGCTTTCGCCATAACGTCAGCGCAGGTAAAACATGGTGAGGATTCTGTCGTCATGCGTCTCTCCTGATTCAGTCATATCACACTAACTTTTTTGTGCGTACTTGTAAAAAAGTTAACTACACCGTAATTATCCCCAATGTTATTTCCTGACACCATCGATTCCCTACCACTAAATAGCAAGGTGATTTTTATGATAAAGACGCTGTTCCTGACGGCAACACTGGGATTAAGCCTAACGATCGGCTCCGTATACGCTCAAATACCGGCGTCCGTTTCCCGTAACCCTGAGGCGTTGTTTACCAGCCCAAATCCAGCACTAAACGCAAACAAGCAGGTGGTTTACCGTATCCTCCGCGAGTTGCTTGACGCAGGTCATTGGGAGAAAGCCGATGAGCTCCTGTCTGCTGAATACTTACAACATAATCCGAATGCACAGAGCGGCCGTGATGCGGTTGTTGATTACTTTACCAAGGTGCTCAAGGTTAAGCCTCAACCGCTCCCTGAACGGCTAAATATGAAAATCATTGCCGTGGTAGCGGAAAGCGATCTGGTTACGGTGCTTTATCCGCGCACCGTTCGTGACCCGAAAGTCGCAGGTGGTTCCTATACCACAACATGGTATGACACGTGGCGTATTAAAGACGGTAAAGCGGTAGAGCATTGGGATCCGGCGTTACTGGGGGAGGTACCCGATTTACGTTGAATGAAAAGGCGGTCTTACGCAGCTTTTCTGTCGTGGGTATCACGCAATCAATAATTAATAGGCATCGACGAAGAGGTATTCAGTATGGAACGTAGAAATTTTCTGAAGCTGGCTGCTGGAAGTGCCGCACTTGTGGCAACAGGGCGCGCGTTTGCTCAAACGGATAATGCGAATGGGGTTATTTCGGCTTTTCAACCTCTGACGGTGCAGGGATCGGTGTTGCCGACTCGTGGCAGGGTTACGGGTACGGCATTACCACTCAATGCCCCTGCAACGAAGGATATCCGTTATCGGACACCTTTCCGCTTCGGTATGGGGGGCACACAGATTGGCAATATTTTTGCCCCTATCAGTGATGAGCTAGCACACTCTACGCTACAAGCTGCGTGGGACGGCGGTGTTCGCTACTATGATACTTCACCTTTCTACGGTCACGGCCTTTCCGAACATCGGCTAGGGAGGTTCCTGCGTGACAAGCCGCGCGATCAATACCTTGTTTCTACAAAAGTGGGGCGTATTTTTCATCCCAGCAGAACGCCGTTGCCTGACTCGCTATGGGCGGACAAACTCAACTTTTCTTATGAGTATGATTATACCGCGGCAGGTGCCCGACGCTCTGTTGAGGACAGTCTGCAGCGGTTAGGATTGTCCAGTATTGATATCGTCTACATCCACGATCTCAGCCCGGATAATACAGAATTGCCTACGCCGTGGACGACATCATTTGAGATTGCGCGTAACGGTGCGATGGCTGAACTGGAACGGATGCGTTCGGAAGGTCTCATCAAAGCTTGGGGGTTCGGTATCAACCGCGCTGACGCTGCCGTGATGGCGACTGCGTTGGACAAGGGGCCAACACCGGATATTGTTTTACTTGCCTGCCAGTACAGTATTATCGACCATCAGGAAACACTGACAAAAACGTTTCCGGCTTTGGCGAAAAAAGGCATTACGGTGACGGTAGGTACGCCGCTTAACGACGGTTTTCTGGGGGGGAGAAATCGTTACCACTTTAGCAATGATCTTCCTCCCGGCGTAGTTGAGAAGCGGGCTCGTTTAGCCACTATCGCGGATCGACACGGTATTGACATTCGTACTGCGGCGCTTCAATTTGCTGCTGCACCGCCAATCGTATCGGCCATTATTCCTGGTGCTCGTGCTCCTGGGCAGGTCGAAGCCAATATCCAGTCGATGAAGGTGAGTATTCCAAAGGGCTTTTGGGACGAGCTTAGGGAGCAAAAACTGATTGCTGCCGATGCGCCGATACCCACCTGATACAGTAGGCATAAAACCTTATCGCTTACTGGCCCGCGTGAGGCGGCAGATGAACCGATTTACATCATGAAAACGGTGATAGTGAAATAAAAGCGTAAAGCGTAAAGCGTTTCCGGCTGGTTTTTTCATGGCGCCTTATACTTTATTCATTATCACGTTATTCCCGTTATTCGTATTGTCATCAAGCCTTTCCGCATTTTTACTTTCTATGCAGCGTGGTTGTCACAATAGAAGCCTACTCTTAAAGAGGACTATTGCTTCTGTCGTTATCCGTCAAGGAGACAACAATGAAGATCCGTATCGCCAGCTATAACGTTGAGAACCTATTTCATCGCACTGCGATTCTTAACCTCCCCGACTCCCAGCAGATCGATGCCTTATTGGAACAGGTCAGGCAACTTCAGCAACTTCTCGAACAGCCCCAATACGATGATGCCCTGAAGGATAAGGTATTCCGCCTTTCTATCGCACTCCGTCCTTATATTGATATCCGTACCGACGCGGGCACGTTGGGGAGATGGAGAAAGGAAGAGGCAGGTACGGGATTCAGGATCAATAAAAGCTGCCGTGGTCGTGGAGATTGGATTGGTGAAATCGTGTTCAAATCGCAGGAATTCAGCAGCCAGCAGCGTAAGAATACCGGCAAGATTATCACCCTGCTTAACGCCGACATCCTGTGCGCCGTTGAAGTCGAAAACATGGATGTATTACGGGATTTCAACAGTCAGGTACTCGGGAAAAAGAAATTTAGTCAGTTCGTTATGATCGACAGCCCGAATGACCCACGCGGCATTGATGTTGCCTGCTTGACGCGTTATCGGATCGTTCAGCTACGCACCCATATTTTTGATGCGGGAAAGCAGTTTGACCCCGTATTTAGCCGTGATTGCCTTGAAGTCACGCTGGATGCTGGCCTCAAACAGCCAATTTATATTCTGTGCAACCATTTCAAAAGCCAAAGCGGTCAAACAGAACAAGAACGACAGCGTGGGGCGCAGAAGCGCCGTGACCAATCCGAACGTGTCGCAGAGATTGTCCAACAGACTTACGATCTCAAGAAGGATTACGTGGTGATTCTCGGCGATTTGAACGAGGATTCGTCAAATCCTTGGCAGAGTTTGGCTCCGCTGTTTTCCCTGTCGGATTTACATCCGGTTATTGACCCAGAGCGCCCGGAAAAAGAGCGTTATACCTATTATTTCTCTGGCGGCAAGAAAGGCGCTCGGTTAAATCAGCTGGACTACATTTTCTTGTCTGCACCGTTGCATCAGGCGGTGGTGGAGTGGGGTGTTGAGCGTCGAGGCATTTATAACATCGACAAGATTGCCGCCAAAGAGGGCGCTGAACCCGTTACGCCGCTACCCGAAGTAACATCATGGGACACGGCTGCGTCCGACCATGCGGCGCTCTGGGTGGAAGTGGATATTACCTGATGGCCTCTTTACGGCTATGATGGCGTGAGAGAAGAAAGCAATCATAGCCGTATAAACAGAGGAAGATGATGAGCCATAAACAAGGATTGGAAAAGTACCCAGACGCGCTGCGCTGGGCGTTTGGCGACAGCTCCGAGCTGGCGGATGAGCTGCTGCAACTGGTGCGGGAAGGGCATAAAACGGCGAGCTGTGGCTCGTATCATGCGTTCAAAAGTGAACCCTCGCCGCAGGTCGGCGATTACAACATCATTCTGGACGGTGCAGGACAACCCTCCTGCGTGATTCGAACTCGCTCGTTAACGCTGGTGCGCTACTGCGACGTGACCGCTGAGATGGCAGCCAAAGAAGGCGAAGGAGACAAAAGCCTGGCTTTCTGGCAGCAAGCACATCAGGAGTTTTTCGAACGAGAAGGCTCGTTCGCCCCAGATATGCTGCTGGTGTTTGAAGAGTTTGAGCTGGTTGAGGTGCTTTGATTCTGGGTTAGCGACTGCTCAATCCGACGGTGTTTTGTAGCTGGAGCGGCTAAATGTGGCTGTTGGGTAGAGGCTGTGATGGCGGATGTCCTGTTTTCGGCTGAAATGGTATAGATGCATCCGGACTACCCGTGGCAAGCGACATATTAGGAGAGGTTCAGGCGTTTAGTGGGCTAGCCAGATAACAAATGAATGCCAACATTGTATCAATCAAACGAAGCGTCTTTATACGCTTCGTTGCAACGCTCAAACAGAGAAGCGCGCCTACTTAATAAACCGCCTAGGGTTATTTGAGTCGGTGTGCTTCCCGAATTACTGCATGACACTATTCTTCAGATAGTGAAGACTGTAAAGGAAGAAGGTAGTCAGAATCATAATCATCCATGAGGTCATTTCTGTAGGACGATAATAATCGTAATGCAAAACTGGTCTGTTCAAGGTTTGCTTCATCCATCGCAGCAAATACCGTGAGTTTTACCAGTTCATAAGACTGGTTCAGATCATACGATCTGGCTTCAGGATCATCAGCAATTTCAGGATCTATGTTCATCAGCAAAAAAATAGCTGCGGCCTGAAATGCGGTCCTTTTATTCGCATCATTAAAAGCATGAGCTTTAGCAATGGCTATTAGGTAAAGAGCCGCAAGTTTAAAAATATCATTGCATGACTCGTAGAAATGTAAATTCTCAACTCTTGAAAGCGCTCCACCCAATCTGTTTCTGTCAGGAGGGCCGCTACTGGCTAATGTATCTTGTTGAATTTCAATTACTTGATCCATATTGAGAAATTCAAACATTATTTATCTCCGAGTATTTTTATGACACCCGCATGCCGTTTTTGTGTTCTCGTTTTTGCTTCGACAAAACTTAATTTTTTGGGCTGCGATACTGTTTGTCTTTTTTCATAATGCTCAGAGCTGCTATCTCGGCGAATACTTCCACTTTTAGATACAAAGACAGTTCCGTGTGCACTGGGAGTTGAGAACACTGACACCTCTTCACCAGTCTTAACCCGGATACCTCCTCTGGGAGTCGAAGAATACACACCTGCGTTTGCCTCTGGGAAGCTGGCGCTCTGGTTCCCCTGCAATTTGAGATCGGGTTTACCTCGCTGAGTAACAATAAAATCTACACCATTACGAAGTTCATCAAGCACTTCGGTCAGATGTTCGCGCATGTAGGTATAGGTTATCGATTTCATAAAAATTCCGACGCTGCAAACTTGTACATGTACAGATTAGCAAAAGGGATGCTCTTGCGTAAGCGCGTGCCACCAAAAATGCAAATTCACTACATTAAAATGAACCTTCTCGGTAGGCAAATCTGCCCTATAGTTTGGAGTCACTCCATTGGGTTATTGCCGCTCTGTTCTATGAACGTCCGATATTGGCATGAGTTGGCTACCAGATTAAGCATTAACCAGTAAAGTTTACGCTACCCGCAAAATTAGTCAGTCTTTGGATTACTTGCGCTGGCGGCGTTTGATCTCGCCTTTCACTGCGGTGATGATGAATTGCGCTTTTATCTCACCAGCTTCAAGGCTACTTTCCATTTCAGCAACAACATCGTGCGGGAACCTCGCATTCAACTGCTGTAACTTTAGCCATTAAAAACGCTCGCAGACGCAATGCTCAAACTGTCCACGCTAAGGCTGTTGCAGCCTAAATAGAAGGCAAAGAAAAAGGCGCTTAACCAAAAGAGGTAAAGCGCCTTTTTTCAAATGCTTAACTGATTAGTATCAGTTCATGCCGTATTTTTTCAATTTCTTACGCAGAGTACCACGGTTGATGCCCATCATCAGGGCTGCGCGGGTTTGGTTACCGCGGGTGTATTGCATCACCATGTCCAACAGTGGCTGTTCAACTTCAGCCAGTACCAGCTCATACAGGTCACTTACATCCTGACCGTTCAATTGAGCAAAATAGTTCTTCAGTGCCTGTTTAACCGAGTCGCGCAGGGGTTTTTGGGTTACCTGAGCCTGAGAGTTTACAGTGGAAACGGTCAGTACGTCAGAATTCACGCGTTGTTCGAACATAGTTCTGTCAGCTCTTTTTCTGTTTACGCAAGATTTTCAAAATATGCCTTCAACGCCTCCAGCTGCTCGCTGGCATCCTCAATGGCGTTGAATGTGCGCCTAAACTGGTCGTTTGGGGCGTGCTCCTGGATATACCAGGATACGTGCTTACGAGCGATACGAAATCCCTTGCCTGGACCATAAAAGTCGTGCAATTCCCGTATGTGCTCGATCAACAAGCGCTTGACCTCTACCAAAGGCAGTGGTGCCAGCAACTCCCCTGTGTCCAGATAATGCTGGATTTCCCGAAAGATCCAGGGTCTTCCCTGAGCGGCTCGTCCTATCATCAGGGCGTCAGCCCCAGTGTAGTCAAGAACCGCTCTGGCTTTATGCGGGTCTGTAATGTCGCCATTCGCAATAATAGGAATGGAAACGGCCTGCTTAACTGCCCGAATGCTGTCGTATTCGGCGAAACCATTGAACAGGCACGCACGAGTGCGTCCGTGAATAGTTAACGCCTGGATGCCACAGTCTTCAGCCAATTTGGCAATTTCTACACAGTTGCGGTGCTCTGGTGCCCAACCGGTACGGATCTTCAGTGTTACCGGTACGTCTACCGCTTTCACTACCGTAGAGAGGATCTGTTTGACCAAATCCGGATACTGCAATAACGCAGATCCTGCCATCTTGCGGTTCACCTTCTTCGCTGGGCAGCCCATATTGATGTCGATGATCTGCGCGCCGGAATCAGCGTTGATTCTCGCTGCCGCCGCCATCTCATCGGGGTCACAACCGGCAATCTGCACGGCCCTGATACCCGGTTCATCACTATGTACCATTCGCAAACGCGACTTGTCTGAACGCCAGACTTCCGGATTGGAAGACAGCATTTCAGACACGGTCATTCCAGCGCCCATCGCATGACAGAGTGCTCTAAATGGGCGATCGCTAATACCAGCCATTGGGGCTGCTATCAAACGATTGGTTAGCTGAAATTGTCCAATGTGCATAGACAAAAATTGACCATACTGTGCCTGCAAGGGCGCGTATATTACGCATTTTTTACGTCAGATGAAAGGCCAAACTTTGACCAATTTACGGCTATCGATCAATGAAAATGCAGTTCGTAGAGGCATATGAAAATATTATTCATATTTAACAGTGTGTTATATTTTTGTGTTGGTTTTTTGCTCTGTAAAATATTCATCTTCTTACAGAATTTTATCTGTAAGCGTGGTCGTTTTTACTGAAGATACAACAGGCTAGCAATGCTTTATCAGTGAAATGCTTTGGTTAATGTGGCAAAAAAGGGCACCAATTTACCTGAGGCTGGTCGGCAAATGCTCTGACCAGCCTCACGGAGTGGCTTAATGTATGATGATTCGGCCATTAAGCGGTTGTATAGGGCGATTATTGGCGTGATGCATGACCGAGCTGAACTGGTTTATTTGTTCAGCAGAGGCGGTGACGGGATGATCCAGCACCAGCCAGCGAATGCCTTCTGAGCAAGGTGGCGTGGTCAGTGACCCACTGAATCGATAGTAGTTTAATGACGTCGGTAACAAGGCCTGAATCGCAATCGGCGTACGCACGTCCTCCGCCTGATCGACATGAGCCGGAATCTGCTGCCATGCAGTGGCTAGTTGTGGATTGGCTGCTCCCTCCTGAAACATCAGCGCAATAACGGTGAGCGCGCCATCCGCGTTTTTATAGACAAAGTGGCCTTCCAACGGAAATTGTTTACCATCAATTTCATTTTCACTCGGTGCGTGAAAGTGGAATTGCTGCAAGGCGAATGTCTCGTTATCCAGCAACAGCGTATTCCCCGAACTGACGTTAACCTGAACAGTATGCCCGTTGTTGATGATTTGCTGTGTTCCAGACTGGAAAGCCAACTGTAAGGGATCGTGCTGGGCGTTTAGTGCCTGCTGGATATTGACTGGAGATTGATTTTTCCCCGTTTCACACAGCGAGAAGTCCGGGGAGAGTTTTCCCCAGTGCGCCGGATCGCCGCTGCCTTCGTAGCCCCAGTGAACCGAGTCTGATGCCGATGCGGAAAAGCAGGCCGACAGCATAAGTGCGATAGAGAATTTACCTTTCATTTTTCATCCCTTAAAAATAATGATACGGCATCGTTGAGCGCCGGGCGCAGGTGATGCGCTCGATCACTTGCCGGCCAGCATAATACGCCAGCTTATCGGGACAAATCATGAGGTATAACAAGAAGGCGCTCGCCCACCGTTGCGTACACGGCGGGCGGAGCAGGAGGGATAACGTGATTAGGACGTGTGGCGTTGGCCGGTAATACGACACCATTCTTCGCGTTCAGCGACGGGATCGAGCGTGAATTTGTCTGCGTAGGCTTCTGCGACGCCATCGGCCTGCGTGGACAGTACGCCGGACAGGCCGAGGTGACCCCCAGCTTTTGGCAGATCGCTAATCAGCGGTGCCAGTTCGCGCAGTGGGCCAGCAAGGATGTTGGCGACGACGACATCGGCAGACAGGTCGGCAGGTTGGTCTTTCGGCAGGTAAAGCTCAAGACGCTCAGAAACGCCGTTGCGCTGCGCGTTGTCGCGGCTGGCCTGAATCGCCTGCGGATCGATATCAATCCCGATAGCGCGTGCTGCACCCAGTTTCAGGGCGGCAATCGCCAGAATGCCGGAGCCGCAGCCGAAATCGATGATGGTTTTCCCTTCGAGATCTAGCCCATCGAGCCATTGCAGGCACAGTGACGTCGTTGGGTGGGTACCGGTGCCGAACGCCAGGCCGGGATCGAGCATCACGTTGACGGCGCTCGGGTCAGGAATTTCACGCCAGCTTGGGCAAATCCACAGACGTTTACCGAACTGCATCGGATGGAAGTTATCCATCCACTCGCGTTCCCAGTCTTTGTCTTCCAACTGTTCGATCTTGTGCTTAAAACCCACGCCCAGCAGCGGCTCTTGTTCCAGCATGGCGATAACCGCGTTCATGTCGGTTTCGGCATCGTACAGCGCAATGGCGTCGGTATCGCCCCACAGACGAGTCTCGCCCGGCAGCGGTTCAAACACTGGAGTATCGTGCGTATCCTGAAACGTAACGGATACCGCACCGCTTTCTATCATGGTGTCACCCAGTTGTTCAGCAACCTTTCCTGAGGTGTTTATTTTCAGTTGAATCCACGGCATAGCAGTCTCTATTACATTTAAAGTGAAGATGAAGCGGCAACCGGCGCTGGTGGATTATGACCAAAACGGTTGCCAATCATAAACGCCATCAGGCTGAGTAACAGCGATGGCACAATAGGGTGGTATCCAGCCAACTGAAGATTGAAGCTAGCCAGTAAGGTATAGCAAATCGCGCCGGTGAACATGGCGCTAAGCGCACCCGCAGCATTCGCGCGTTCCCAATACAGGCCTAGCACTAGCGGCCATAGGAACACTGCTTCCAGCCCGCCAAACGCCAGCAGATTCAGCCAGATGATCATCTCCGGCGGCCGTAAGGAGGCCAGCAGCACCAGCAGCCCCAACAACAGGGTTGTCACGCTGGACAGGATCTTGATACGACGTTCGTTATGGATCTGCTCAGGGCGCACGCTGAGATAGAGATCCTTGATGATCGTGGCAGAGGCCTGAAGCAAATGCGCATTAATGTTGGACATGATAGCGGCCATTGGCGCGGCGAGAAAGATCCCTGCAGCCAGCGGTGGCAGCACGGTGACCATCAGCGCGGGTAAAACCTGATCGGGAATTGTCAGGTTTGGCATAACGGCGCGCCCCAGCGCACCAGCCAGATGCATGCCGAGCATCAGAATGCCGATGACGATTGTGCCGATGATAATTCCACGGTGTAACGCTTTGCTGTCTCGGTAAGAGATACAACGAACGGCGGTGTTCGGCAGGCCAATGACGCCGAAGCAGACCAGCACCCAGAATGAGGCCATAAACGGCATCGACAGAATGCCGCCGCTGCCCTGTGGTGATACCAGCATCGGGTCGATTTGTTGCAGCTTATCCACCGCGCTGTGCAAACCGCCTGCGGCATAAATCACGCCCACCAGCAGGATGACGGTACCGATTAACATCACGATGCCTTGCATCGCATCATTGAGCACGCTGGCACGGAAGCCGCCAAACGTGGTGTATAGCGCGATGGTGACGCCGAAAATCAGCAAACCGATGTCATAAGGAATGTTCGCGGCGGTTTCCAGCAGGCGTGCGCCGCCGATGAACTGCACGGCCATGGCACCGATAAACGCGATCAGCAGGCTGATGCTAGCGAACCACACCAGCAGCGGGCTTTTGTAGCGGGCGTACAGCATGTCATTCAGTGTGATAGCGTTGTAGCGGCGAGCTAAAATAGCGAACTTTTTCCCCAGAATGCCCAGCGACAGCAGCATAGTGGGAAGCTGAATCATCGAAAGCAACACCCAGCCCAGCCCGTATTTGTAAGCGGCACCTGGCCCGCCGATAAAAGAGCTAGCGCTAACGTAGGTGCCGATGAGCGTCATCGCCAGTACAAACCCGCCCATCGAGCGGCCACCGAGGAAATATTCATTAAGAAAGTTACCTGCCTGACGGCGACGGTACGCATAGACCGACAGCCCGAAGACCAGCAGCAGATAGCCAATCAGCGGCAATAAAATTTCAATTTGCATCGTCACTCTCCAATGAGAGATCGCGGAAAATAACGCGCACCATTAGCCAGCACAGCAGCGTAAACACGAGCGGTAGCAGCAGACAGGCCATCTCAAACCAGTGTGGAAGACCCGTTATCCCTTGTGTGTTGTCAGGCAAATAGGCGGCAAGCGCCCAAGCCACTAAATAAACCAGCGTCAGGCCAAAAGCCCAGCGGGCCTCTTTGTGTGCCTGAGGAAAGCGTGTATCCATGTTCTTCTCCACCGTAAATGGGAGCATAGGTATTGTTATGAGCGTCGTGATGACGAAAGCGGGAATTTTACGGCATGTGGGCCAATTGACTAGCCTGAATTCACAGAAAAAGAAAAAGGCCGGTTTTCACCGACCTTTAAGAGAGTCACGACTGAAATCGCGCAGCGTTTACTGCAAGCCGAGTTTCTTCTCCAGATAGTGGATGTTAGTGCCACCTCTCTGGAAGTTTTCGTCGCTCATGATCTTCATCTGAAGTTCGATGTTGGTTTTGATGCCATCGATGATCAGTTCAGCCAGCGCGTTCTTCATACGTGAAATCGCGATTTCGCGGGTTTCGCCGTAGGTGATCAGCTTGCCGATCATGGAATCGTAATACGGCGGTACGGTATAACCGGCGTAAATATGCGATTCCCAACGGACACCAAAGCCGCCCGGCGCGTGGAAACGCGTGATTTTACCCGGGCTTGGCAGGAACGAATTCGGATCTTCCGCGTTGATACGGCATTCCACCGCATGGCCGCGCACCTTGACGTCTTTCTGCTTGATGGACAGCGGCTGACCAGCAGCAATGCGTAACTGCTCTTTAATCAGATCCACGCCGGTAATCATCTCGGTTACCGGATGCTCCACCTGAATACGGGTGTTCATTTCAATGAAGTAGAACTCACCGTTTTCGTACAGGAATTCGAACGTACCCGCACCGCGATAGTTGATATCGATACAGGCTTTGGCGCAGCGCTCACCGATATTGCGACGCAGTTCGTCGGTAATGCCGGGTGCTGGCGCTTCTTCCACCACTTTCTGGTGGCGACGCTGCATAGAGCAGTCGCGCTCGGCCAGATAGACGGCGTTACCCTGACCGTCAGCCATAACCTGAATTTCCACGTGGCGCGGATTTTCCAGGTATTTTTCCATGTAGACCATGTCGTTGTTGAAAGCCGCTTTGGCTTCCGCACGGGTCATGTTGATGGATTGTTCCAGCTCTTTGTCGCTACGTACCACGCGCATACCACGACCACCGCCGCCGCCAGAGGCTTTGATGATGACCGGATAGCCGATACGTTTGCCAAAGGCGCGGTTTTTGTCCATGTCGCCGTCTAATGGGCCATCAGAACCCGGT
The DNA here is from genome assembly GCF_000740965.1 of Pectobacterium atrosepticum. Taxonomy (NCBI): domain Bacteria; kingdom Pseudomonadati; phylum Pseudomonadota; class Gammaproteobacteria; order Enterobacterales; family Pectobacteriaceae; genus Pectobacterium; species Pectobacterium atrosepticum. The sequence goes on from NZ_CP009125.1 coordinate 309,446, forward strand.
ACGCACGGCACACCCGCTTTTTTCATCGCGCTGATCGCAGAGACTTTATCGCCCATCAGGCGAATGGTATCTGCACGTGGGCCGATGAAGATAAAGCCGGAACGTTCAACTTGTTCGGCAAAATCTGCGTTTTCGGACAGGAAACCGTAGCCAGGGTGAATAGCTACAGCACCCGTGATTTCCGCTGCGGAAATAATCGCTGGGATATTCAGATAGCTTTTTGTTGACGGCGCCGGGCCAATACACACGGTTTCGTCCGCCAGCAATACGTGTTTCAAATCGCGATCCGCACTGGAGTGAACGGCGACGGTTTTGATGCCCAGTTCTTTACAGGCACGCAAAATACGCAGCGCGATTTCTCCGCGGTTAGCGATAACGATTTTATCTAGCATGATAAGCCTCGTTATTCGATGACAACCAGTGGCTCGTCAAATTCGACCGGCTGACCGTTTTCGACCAGGATGGCTTTAACCACGCCCGCTTTGTCGGCTTCGATCTGGTTCATCATTTTCATGGCTTCGACGATGCACAGGGTATCGCCGACGTTGACGCGCTGACCCACTTCCACGAAAGACTTAGCATCCGGGCTTGGGGTGCGATAGAAGGTTCCAACCATTGGAGAACGAACAATGTGTCCACTGATGGCAGCCGGTGCTGCAACTGCTTCCACTGGCGCTGGTGCAACGGCGGCTGCCAGAGCAGGCTGTGGCTGCATCATCGGCGTAGCGTAGGCCTGTTGCATCATCGGGTAGTTAACCGCTGCTGGGGCACGACTGATACGTACTGATTCTTCACCTTCAGAAATTTCCAGTTCGGCGATGCCGGACTCTTCAACCAGTTCGATCAGTTTTTTGATTTTACGAATATCCATGGATGTGGTTCCGTACTCTTTTGTTTAATTGGAAGTTGACAGGCGTTTTACCGCCGTCTGTAAAGCATACTGATAACCATCTGCCCCCAAGCCACATATCACGCCGACCGCAACATCAGAAAGATAAGAGTGGTGACGAAAAGGCTCACGTGCGTGCACGTTGGACAGATGAATTTCGATAAACGGAATTGCGACCGCCAGCAGGGCATCACGCAGCGCAACGCTGGTGTGGGTAAATGCCGCCGGGTTAATCAGAATGAAGTCTGTGTTTCCTCTGGCCTGATGGATGGTATCGATCAGGACATGTTCCGCATTGGATTGCAGATGGGAAAACTTCACGTTCAATGCCTGCGCCTGTGTTTCCAGCTCGCTGACAATGTCTGCTAATGTCGTGTTACCGTATTTGTCGGGCTCTCGGGTACCTAGCAGGTTCAGGTTTGGACCATTCAAGAGCAAAATGTGAAAATTTTCTGCCATTGTGCTGCTATCTCCCGCGATTGACCAAGATTGCAAAAACAGTGTCGCACAAAATAGCGCGAAGCTATTCGTTTGTCACCTTTCGTGACGCAAATTGTCCGGCCCGAGAAATTAAAGTCGTGCATTATAACCATATCGTGGCAATTCGCAGCTAAATACTGGTCTTATCTGCGGAGATATTCTTGCTCCGGGTGATGAGAAAGCGTCAATCTCACTGTGGCTAGGAACCGGTTTTTCCTGTGTTAACGCCGCGTTTAGCGCCACCATTGACGAAATTTCTTATAACGTAGCAACAGCAATATCAGCGCCGCGAGTGCATACAAAATAGGCTGCGGGGACAGCGTTTTAACTGACCAAAGATAGTGGATAGGCGTAAGGATGGCGACTAAATAGACGAAATTATGCAGTTTTTGCCATTGCGATCCCAACTTGCGCATCATTATCTGTGGCGAAGTCACCGCTAGCGCCAGCAAAATCAGCCAGCTTATGATACCCAGCGTTAAATACGGCCGGGATATCAGTTCTTTGCCCAGCAGCGCCAGATGATCCAAACCCAACTCCAGCAGTGCATAGCTCACCAGATGTAACGTCGCCCAGAAAAAGCACCACAGCCCGAGGAGGCGTCGGCATCGTATTAATAGCGGCTGCTTGCCGTAGCGCGCCAGTGGCGTAACCAACAGCGTCGCCAGCAGCAATTTCAGCGCCATTCGGCCGGTAAAATGCTGGATATCTTTGGCTGGGTCAGCGCTAAACCACCCTTGGTCGACTGACAATATCAGCCACAGCAGCGGCAGAAAACCAGCCAGGTGGAGTAGCACTTTTAGCCGATTAATGTGTTGTAACGTCAGTCTCATGCTGATGTGGATTCCTATCCTGACAGGATGCTATTGCTAGAAGTTGTCACGCAGATTCAGACCGCGATACAGCGAGGCGACCTGTTCTGCATAGCCGTTGAACAGCAGCGTAGGTTGACGCTCAACATTAAGCAGGCCCCCTGAGCCGATGACGCGCTCTGTTGCCTGCGACCAGCGGGGGTGATCCACATGCGGGTTAACGTTGGCATAGAAGCCATACTCGTCCGGTGCTGCCAGATTCCACGTGCAGGGCGGCCGCTCACGGGTGAGCCGGATATGTACGATGGATTTGATGTTCTTGAATCCGTATTTCCACGGTGTGACTAACCGGATGGGCGCACCGTTCTGCGGCGGCAGTGTCTTGCCATAAACACCGACAGCCAGCAGCGCCAAGGGGTTCATGGCTTCATCCATCCGTAGGCCTTCTACATAGGGATAGTCCAACCCGCCGCCCATAAAGCGATCTTTTTGTCCTGGCATTTGTTCTGGATCGTGAAGCGTCTGAAACGCCACGTAGCGCGCGTTGCTGGTGGGTTCGGCGAATTTAATCAGCTTGGCCAATTCAAACCCGACCCACGGAATCACCATCGACCATGCCTCGACGCAGCGAAAACGGTAGATTCGTTCTTCCAGCGGAAAGCGTTTTAGCAAATCGTCGATATCCAACGTGAGAGGTTTGGCGACATCACCGTCTATTTTGATAGTCCAGCCGTCGGTTTTTAATCCACCCGCATTGGCCGCCGGATCGGCTTTGTCCAACCCAAATTCATAGAAATTGTTATAGCCCGTGACCTTGTCTTCCGGCGTGAGCGGCAGATCGAGTTTCCAGTCGGTAGGTTGGCTAAACGTGAGCGGTTTACCCGGTGGGGCTTTGGGTTTATCGCTGCCTTTAAACCAGGCAAGCAGATCGGCCTGTGCGGAAAGCGGTAATGAGAGCGCCGCAGCGGAAATGCCCAGCGCTTTTAATACGCGCCGACGCTGATAAAAGAGGGATTCTGGGGTAACGTCGGCTTCAGTGGGCTTACGATGTTTGTGCATGTGAACTCCCGCCAGTCATTATTATTGTTGACGCAAGGTGGCGTTTTTAATGGTTACCGTTCACTTAGTTACATACTCTAAATAATTCGAGTTGCAGGAAGGCGGCAAGCGAGGGAATCCCGATGAGCTTACTTAAGTAAGTGATTCGGGTGAGTGAACGCAGCCAACGCACATGCAGCTTGAAGTATGACGAGTATAGATGAATTGCGGTAGAAACCGCGGTAGGAGAGATGAAATACTTTTTTGCAGGGTGTAACAGCCACCCGCAGGTACCCTATGTTACTGATAGTGCGCCGAGCGATGATAATGGATAGATCGTAAAGACGCTGTGAATACATCCTTGTATGCTCGAGCCGCGCAGATATGAATCTCATCCCTGAGATTCACCCTTTCAGGGCCGTCGCAAGCGACGTTCAAAGGCGTTCCTGACACCTTTGTCCCTGTCGCGGACGCTTTACTCTTCTATTCCATTATCATCGTTTTCGTTCTGTAAATTGGTGCATCAACGAAATACGTTAGCTGATTTTCACCAGCGTGCGGCCTGTGACTTTGTTGTCCAGCAGTGCAGCGGCGACGGCGGGCACGTCTTCCAACCCGATTTCCTGTGTCACCTGCTGGTAGAACGACTCAGGCAAAATGGCGGCCAGACGATCCCACGCTTGCTGACGGCGAGCCAGCGGTGCCATGACGGAATCTACGCCTTGCAGGCGAACATTACGTAAAATAAATGGCATCACGGTTGTTGGCAGCGCGATACCGCCCGCCAGACCGCACGCAGCAACTGTTGCGTTGTAATCCATCTGTGCCAGCAGCGTCGCCAGTACGTTGTCGCCGACGGTATCAACCGCGCCAGCCCAACGTTGTTTTTCCAACGGGCGAGGGCTCTCGGTGAATTCGCTGCGATCCAGCACCTGTTTGGCGCCCAGTTTTTTCAGATACTCGGTGTTGTCAGCACGGCCGCTGACGGCGGTAACCTGATAGCCTAGCTCTGCAAGCAGGGCGACTGCCGTGCTGCCGACTCCACCGCTGGCACCCGTCACAATAATGTCACCGCTTTCCGGAGTGATGCCACCGTCTTCCAGCGCCATCACGCACAGCATCGCAGTAAAGCCTGCCGTGCCAAGAATCATGGCGTTACGTGCGTCCAGCGAAGCGGGGAGCGGCACCAGCCAATCGCTCTTCACGCGCGCCTGTTGTGCCAGGCCGCCCCAATGGTTTTCACCCACGCCCCAACCGGTCAGGATGACGGGCTGACCGACAGTAAACCGATCGCTGTCACTGTGGCGCACGGTCCCGACAAAATCGATCCCTGGAACCATCGGGAAATTACGAATAATTTTGCCTTTGCCTGTAATGGCAAGCGCATCTTTATAATTAATACCAGACCAACTGATATCAACAGTCACATCCCCGGCGGGAAGCTGCTCTGCGTCAATCTCGCGAATCTGAGCGTGGGTCAGTCCGTCTGACTGTTCAAGAACTAAAGCCTGCATGGGCTATCTCCTGTAGCAGGATTAAAATGGGGAAGTCATTAACGACTATATACCCGTCATACTGCAAGTTGCATGTGTGTTGGCTGCGATACTCGGCACACTTGCGTGTGCCTCGCCCCGCTGGGGCCGCTGCAAGCAGCGTTCAAATCTGCCTTTGGCAGATTTGTCACTCACCCGAATCACTTACTTGTGTAAGCTCATCGGGATTCCCTCTCTTGCCGCCTTCCTGCAACTCGAATTATTTAGGGTATAGTTATTACAGATACTATTTGTTAATACAGTTACCTTCGCTAGTGTTGGTACTATGCGTTGTAGCTGACTTATGCGAACTGATAAAAAACAACAAACTCGCAGAAATGACAATTATTTGGAATAGGACGCAGGGATGGGATTTACGACCAGATTCTCGATACTCATAGTATTGCTGACGCTTCTCGCAATTTTTCTTATGTTTTTCAGTAGTATATTTAGCCTCTGTTATTATAGCCAGTTGCGGACCGAGCAACAGTTGCGTGAGGTCACGGCCAGTATCGATCAGGCATTATTAGTGCAATCGCCCGAAAACATCCAATATTGGCTACCGGGAATGATGAAAACGGCAGGCATTGTCGCGCTGGAGATTCAGGATAACGATTCGCCCCTCTACTCAATACAGCTGCCCGAGGCTGGCTGGGAACGCACGCACCTCTACCATGAGGTCGAATTCCCGCTGATGCACCATACGAATATGGAGATTGCCTTAAAATATGTCGATCCGCTGATTGGTTTACCGCGCTTCGTGGTGTCGACGCTGTCGGTGTTGCTGGCTGCTGGTCTGATGCTCCTGATGCTGTATTTCTCCATCCGCTGGTTACGCCATCAGGCAGCCGGACAGGAAGAGTTGGAAAAGCGCGCACAGCGTATTCTCAAAGGCGAGCGTGAATCGGTTATGCAGGGGTCGGTACGTGAATGGCCGGTCAATACCAGCGGGGCGCTCGATCAACTGTTGTCAGATTTAGTGGAAGCGCGGGAGGAGCGTGGGCGGGTTGATACCTTAATCCGTGCTTTCGCCGCGCAGGATGCCGAAACCGGGCTGAGCAATCGTCTGTTTTTTGATAACCAACTGACCACACAGTTGGAAGATGGTGAAGAGGTGGGGACGCACGGCATCGTCATGATGATCCGTGTGCCAGATTTTGAAACGTTGCAGGAAACGCACGGCTATAGCAATGTGCTTCAGGAGTATCGTTTTACGCTGGTAAACCTGCTGTCGACATTTGTCATGCGTTATCCCTCTGCGCTGCTGGCGCGTTATTTCAGCAGCGATTTCACTGTATTACTCCCTCACCGTACGCTAAAAGAAGCCAATGCGATTGCCACGCAACTGGTGAAAGCCATCGATATTCTTCCTGCCTGCCCGTTGATCGACCGGGAGGAGGTTCTTCACATTGGTATCTGTGCCTACCGTGGTGGGCAAAGCGCCGAGCAGGTGATGGAAAGTGTGGAAGATGCAACGCGCAATGCGGTATTGCAGGGCGGTAACAGCTGGTGCGTGTTTGACAGGCAAGTGCCAGACAAGAGTCGCGGCAGCGTAAAATGGCGAACTTTGTTGGAACAGACGTTGGCGCGCGGCGGCCCGCGACTGTATCAAAAGCCTGCGGTCACAAAAGAGGGCGTTGTGCATCATCGTGAAATGATGAGCCGGATTTATGACGGAGAACAGGAACTGCTCGCAGCCGAGTATATGCCTCTGGTGCAACAACTGGGACTAGCGACCAGTTATGATCGGCAGCTAGTTGCACGAATTGTTGATTTGTCAGCGAACTGGCCCGGAGAAACACTGGGTCTACCGGTAAGTGTAGACTCACTTTTGCAAAAACCTTTTTTGCGTTGGCTGAAAGAAATATTGCTGCAATGTCCTAAAACGCAGCGGCAGTGCATTTTATTTGAACTTGCAGAGGCAGATGTTTGTCAATATATCGGCCGTCTGCGTCCGGTTCTCAATTTGATCCTGGGATTAGGCTGTCGTCTGGCAGTTACGCAGGCGGGGTTGACGCTGGTCAGCACGACGTATATCAAGTCACTTCCCGTGGAGATCATCAAGCTTCATCCCGGGTTGGTGCGCAGCCTTGAACGTCGTCCAGAAAATCAGCTTTTTGTACAAAGCCTGACCGAGGCGTGTAAAGGAACGCAAACGCGGGTGTTTGCCGCGGGTGTGCGTACCAAAGAGGAGTGGCGGATGCTGTTGGGCAAGGGAGTTTATGGTGGGCAAGGCGATTTTTTTGCCACATCAGTCCTTGTAACAGATGAGCTGAAAAAATATTCACCGCAGCATCGTGTTTAGTATAAACGTCCTGTTCAAATTGACGTAGAATGAGGCGGTTGTTAAATCGGTTAGTGTGTGCTTACGTTAGCGCCAATCCGATTAAATGTTAGATTTTATGTCCTGTGTTAGCGCAATTCTGTCGGGTGGACAGTGGTAAGATGCCTTGCCGCCTGAGGAGAAGGCATTCTGTGCCTTCTCCCTGACGCCGACGTGCGCAACACAGACTTATTTTTCACCGAAGCAGAGCCTTTTCGTGCCTTGTCGCTGCTTCGTGTGGTTGGTAAAGTAGGCGGATTTATTTTTCGCCCCCAGCTTGCAGGATTATCCTTTAGTTATGTTTAAGAAATTTCGTGGCATGTTTTCCAACGACTTGTCCATCGACCTGGGTACCGCCAATACCCTGATTTATGTTAAAGGGCAGGGCATCATACTGAATGAACCCTCTGTGGTTGCGATCCGTCAGGATCGTGCCGGTTCCCAAAAAAGCGTTGCGGCGGTAGGTCATGACGCTAAGCAAATGCTGGGCAGAACGCCTGGGAATATTGTGGCGATTCGCCCGATGAAAGATGGTGTGATTGCAGATTTCCAGGTGACGGAAAAAATGCTGCAGCACTTCATCAAGCAAGTGCATAGCGACAGCTTTATGCGTCCTAGCCCGCGCGTGCTGGTGTGTGTTCCTGTAGGAGCCACGCAGGTTGAGCGTCGTGCCATTCGCGAATCTGCGCTAGGTGCAGGTGCCCGTGAAGTGTTCCTGATCGAAGAGCCAATGGCGGCAGCGATCGGTGCTGGCATGCCCGTATCCGAAGCAACCGGTTCTATGGTTGTGGATATCGGTGGTGGTACCACGGAAGTTGCGGTGATCTCGCTGAACGGCGTGGTGTACTCCTCTTCTGTACGTATTGGCGGTGACCGCTTCGACGAAGCGATCATTAACTACGTTCGTCGTAACTATGGTTCACTGATCGGTGAAGCGACGGCAGAACGTATCAAGCATGAAATCGGTTCTGCTTATCCGGGCGACGAAGTGCTTGAGATTGAAGTGCGCGGCCGTAACCTTGCTGAAGGTGTACCGCGTGGGTTCACACTGAACTCCAACGAAATTCTGGAAGCGCTGCAAGAGCCGTTGACGGGTATCGTCAGCGCGGTGATGGCAGCGTTGGAACAGTGCCCACCGGAACTGGCCTCCGATATTTCCGAGCGCGGTATGGTGTTAACTGGCGGCGGTGCGCTGCTGCGTAACCTGGATCGTTTGCTGATGGAAGAAACCGGTATTCCGGTTGTGGTAGCTGAAGATCCGCTGACCTGTGTTGCCCGTGGTGGTGGCAAGGCGCTGGAAATGATCGACATGCACGGTGGCGATTTGTTCAGCGAGGAGTAATCCTGTCTGGAAAAGGGGGGACCGGATGGATGAACGCCTGCGTTTTTCATCTCTCGTGGTTACCCCTTTTTTATTTGCCTGCTCAATGAAACTCACCCTACGGGGTGCTGCTTTGTGACGTTAAAAATCGCCAAAGGCGATTTGAGGTTGCTGTCGAGGAATACGCAAATTCTATGAAGCCGCTTTTTAGCAGGGGGCCTTCCCTGCAATTACGACTTTTTCTTGCTGTCGTTACCGCGATTGTCGTGATTGTTGCGGACAGTCGGCTCGGTTCGTTCGTCAAAATCAGAACGTACATGGATACCACTGTCAGCCCATTCTATTTTCTGGCGAATGGGCCCCGTCAGGCTCTGGACAATATGTCTGCATCACTGGCAACCCGTGAGCAATTAGGTCTTGAAAACACCGCACTGCGTCAGGAACTGTTGATGAAAAACAGTGACCTTTTGCTGCTGGGCCAGCTTAAGCAGGAAAATGCGCGGTTACGTGAACTACTGGGCTCGCCGCTGCGTCAGGATGAGCAGAAGATGGTGACACAGGTGATGTCCGCCGGAACTGACCCTTATAGCGATCAGGTTGTGATTGATAAAGGCCAGGCGAACGGCGTGTATGAAGGGCAGCCGGTCATCAGCGATAAAGGCGTGGTCGGTCAGGTTGTGGCGGTTGGCCAGTTTACCAGCCGAGTTTTGTTGATTTGTGATGTTTCCCACGCGTTGCCGATTCAGGTGCTACGCAATGATATCCGCGTGATTGCCGCCGGTAATGGCTGCACCGACGATCTGCAACTAGAGCACCTTCCTAACAATACAGACATCCGAGTGGGTGACGTGCTAGTCACATCGGGTCTCGGTGGACGTTTCCCCGAAGGGTATCCGGTCGGTGTAGTGTCATCGGTCAAAGCAGATACGCAGCGTGCCTATACGATTATTCAGGCACGCCCGACGGCAGGACTACAGCGCCTACGCTATCTATTGTTGCTGTGGGGCGTGGAAAATAACGCCAATACGTCGCTGCCGCCAGCGGAAGTGCATCGGGTTGCCAATGAGCGCCTGATGCAGATGATGCCGCAGGTGTTACCTTCACCTGACGAAATGGGGCCGCCGCTTCCACCTGATGTCGCTACGCCCGCCGTTGAGCCGCAGAGAGGCCGCCAATGAACCGTTATCGCAGGCATGGCAACTGGATTATCTGGCTTTCTTTTCTGATCGCCATGGTCTTACAGATTATGCCGTGGCCGGATGAAATCTACATGTTCCGCCCCTCCTGGCTGACGCTGTTTCTGATTTACTGGGTGATGGCCTTGCCACATCGAGTGAATGTCGGTACCGGATTTGTGTTGGGCCTGATTATGGACCTGATTCTTGGGTCTACACTGGGAGTACGGGCGCTGGCACTTAGCATTGTTGCTTATCTGGTCGCCTTTAAATTCCAGCTGTTCCGGAATATGGCGTTATGGCAGCAGGCATTAATCGTCATGCTCTTGTCGCTGCTGATGGATCTCACGGTGTTCTGGGCAGAATTTTTAGTTATTAATGTCTCTTTCCGGCCGGAAACATTCTGGAATAGCGTCGTTGATGGCGTACTCTGGCCGTGGTTGTTCCTGCTGATGCGTAAAATTCGTCGTCAGTTTACTGTGCAATAAGGTAATTCATGACCCAGCTTTATCTGGCCTCCGCTTCTCCCCGCCGTCGCGAACTGCTCACGCAGCTCGATATTCCTTTTTCTGTGCTGAATGTCGCGGTGGAAGAACAACGTTTACCAGAGGAAGCTGCGGAGGTTTACGTCCGGCGTCTGGCGCATGAAAAAGCGACCGCGGGTGTCGCGGCTGCACCGTCCGATTTACCGGTTCTGGGTGCGGATACCATCGTGGTGCTGAACGGTCAGGTATTGGAAAAACCGCAGGACGAAACTCATGCGGCAGAGATGCTGGGCCAGTTATCAGGAAAACAACATCAGGTGATGACCGCCGTCGCGCTGGCAGATAAAGACGATATATTGAGCTGTCTGGTAATAACCGATGTCGTCTTTCGCCCGCTTTCGCAGCAGGATATCGAACGGTATATCGCCAGCGGTGAACCGATGGATAAAGCGGGCGCTTACGGTATTCAGGGCAAAGGTGGATGCTTTGTCCGGTCACTTAACGGGAGCTATTACGCGGTCGTTGGGCTGCCTCTGGTAGAAACCGATGAGCTATTCAGTAATTTTGCTGCATTGCGGAGTGCAAGAGGAAAACATGACTGCTGAGTTACTGGTAAACGTTACACCGTCAGAAACGCGCGTTGCCTATATCGACGGCGGGATTCTGCAAGAAATTCACATTGAGCGTGATGCGAAACGCGGTATTGTCGGCAACATTTATAAAGGCCGCGTGAGCCGCGTCCTGCCGGGCATGCAGGCGGCGTTTGTGGATATCGGCTTAGATAAAGCCGCGTTCCTGCACGCATCCGATATTATGCCGCACACCGAATGCGTTGCCGGTGACGAACAAAAGAATTTTCACGTCCGTGATATCGCCGAGCTGGTGCGTCAGGGACAGGACCTTATGGTTCAGGTGGTCAAAGATCCGCTGGGAACCAAAGGCGCGCGTCTGACTACCGACATCACACTGCCGTCGCGCTATCTGGTGTTCATGCCTGGAGCATCGCACGTTGGTGTTTCACAGCGCATTGAGAGTGAAGTGGAACGCGATCGCTTAAAGAAAACGGTCGCTGACTATTGCGATGATGACGGTGGTTTTATCATTCGTACCGCAGCGGAAGGGATCGGTGAAGAAGAACTCTCGCAGGATGCGGCCTTCCTGAAGCGCCTGTGGGGCAAGGTGATGGAGCGCAAAAAGCGTAACCAGAGCAAATGTAAGCTCTACGGTGAAGTGGCGCTCGCACAGCGAATCTTACGTGATTTTGCCGGCGCTGCGCTGGATCGTATTCGGATTGACTCCCGCCTGACGTATGAAGCGCTGCTGGAATTTACCTCCGAATATATCCCAGAGATGACGCGCAAACTCGAACACTATGCGGGTAAGCAGCCGATTTTTGACCTGTTTGATGTGGAAAATGAGATCCAGCGTTCACTGGACAGAAAGGTTGAACTGAAGTCCGGTGGCTATTTGATCATCGATCAGACAGAAGCCATGACGACCGTTGACATCAACACGGGAGCATTTGTCGGCCACCGCAATCTGGATGAAACCATTTTCAATACCAATACGGAAGCGACGCAGGCTATTGCGCGACAGCTGCGTCTGCGTAACCTCGGTGGCATCATCATTATCGATTTCATCGATATGAATAACGAAGATCACCGTCGGCGGGTGCTGCATTCACTGGAGCAGGCGCTGAGTAAAGATCGAGTCAAAACCAGTATTAACGGCTTCTCTCAACTAGGATTAGTCGAGATGACGCGCAAACGCACGCGTGAGAGTATCGAACACGTGTTGTGTCATGAATGCCCGACATGTCATGGTCGTGGCACTGTGAAGACGGTAGAAAGCGTCTGCTATGAAATCATGCGTGAAATCGTGCGCGTCCACCACGCTTATGACACCGACCGTTTCCTAGTCTATGCCTCACCGGCTGTCGGGGAAGCGCTGAGAAGTGAAGAGTCGCACGCGTTAGCTGAGGTTGAAATTTTCGTCGGCAAGCAGGTCAAAGTACAAATCGAACCCCTGTATAGCCAGGAGCAGTTTGACGTCGTAATGATGTAAATTCGTGCGCTCGTCGTCGGCGACGAAAGAAGGAGAAATTAGTGAGGCGACTGCCCGGAATATTAGTCATCACGGGTGCCACTCTTGTCGTGATGGTTGCGCTGTTAGTCAGCGGCTTAAGACTGGTGCTGCCACAGCTCGATCATTTCCGGCCACAGTTGGTGGCCTGGGCGCAGTCTGCTGCCGGTGTTCCGTTAGAAATCGGCTCAATGACAGGGCGCTGGGAGTCCTTTGGCCCCACGCTGGAAATTGAAAAATTTCGCACGTCTCTGCCGGAATCTGACTGGCAGGTTGATCGCATTACGCTGGCGCTGGATGTGTGGCAGTCGCTGCTGCACGGGCGCTGGCAGTTTCGCGATCTTACATTTCATCAGTTAAAGCTTGATCTTAATAGCCAATTTACTGGGCAGCAGCAGGATAGCAAACTGATGGAGTCAGGAAAGGTCAGCGATCTTTTCCTGCGCCAGTTTGACCACTTTGATCTGCGTGATAGCCAGATTACCTTTCTTACCCCTTCCGGTTCCCGAGCGGAGCTGAGTATTCCTCAACTGACCTGGCTGAACTCCGACAAACGTCACCGCGCAGAAGGGTTGATCAGCCTGTCGAGTTTTAACGGCCAGCACGGTGTGGTGCAGATGCGCATGGATTTGCGCGATGAGCAGGGGTTGCTTGGCAACGGTACGTTCTACCTGCAAGCTGACAATATTGATATGAAGCCGTGGCTCAGCCGCTGGATGAAAAACAACACTGGGCTGGAAAGCGCAGATTTTAGTCTGGCGGCGTGGCTCAATGTCCGTGATGGTGGCATCCACAGTGGTGATGTACGCCTTAATCAGGGGACGGCAAGCTGGGGTGAGGGAAGTGACGCGCATCGCCTGAACGTGGATGATATGACGTTACATGTCAGCCGTCAGGAAAATGGCTGGCAGGTGGATGTTCCCACGTTGAATCTGGCAACGGATGGCGTCGCTTGGCCGAAAGGTCGGCTTTCCGCCCTGTGGTTGCCGAAAAATGAACACATGCTGGGGCCCGATCGGCAGGAAGAGCTGCGCATTCGAGCTAGTAATCTGGCGCTGGAGCGTGTGAGCACGCTGCTTCCTTTGTTGTCCGGCACAACGCCAGCCTTGAAAGCGCGCTGGGATGAGCTGCAACCGATGGGTACATTGAATTCCGTTGCCGTCGATATCCCTCTGCAACAGCCAGAGAGAAGCCGTTTTCATGCCAATTGGCAGGATGTGAGCTGGAAGCAGTGGAAATTGCTGCCGGGAGTCGATCACTTCTCCGGTTCTGCTCGCGGTAGCGTCGAGCGTGGTCAGGTCAGCGTAGCGTTAAAGCAGAGTACGCTGCCCTATGTGGATATGTTCCGCGCACCGCTGGAAATCAAGCAGGCCAGCGGTACGATAGACTGGCGTAATGATGCGCAAGGCCTGTCGCTCTGGAGCCATGGGCTGGATGTACAGGCGAAATCACTATGGGCTAACGGTGATTTCCGTTACGAACAGCCAGTAAAACAGGAACCGAAACTGGATATTCTGGCGGGGATCCGGCTGACCGATGCGGCGGATGCCTGGCGCTACTATCCTGAACTGTTTATGGGCACTGATTTGGTGGACTATCTGAGCGGTGCGCTGAAAGGTGGCCGCGTCGATAATGCGACGCTGATCTTTGCCGGTAATCCGCAGCATTTCCCGTATACCCACAACGAAGGCCAGTTTGAAGTCTGGGTGCCGGTTAAGGATGCCACCTTTGAGTTCCAGCCGGGCTGGCCTGCGCTAACGCCGCTGGATATCAATCTGGATTTTGCCAATAACGGTCTGTGGATGTTTGCGCCGCAAACCTGGCTGGGTAAGGTGGAAGGCAAAAATATTAGCGCGGTCATTCCTGATTATGAAAAAGAGATGCTGCTTATTGATGGCGAACTGGACGGTCCAGGGCCTGAAGTGGGCAACTATTTTCATCAGACACCGCTGAAATCCTCGCTGGGCACCGCGCTGGATGAGCTGAAAATTGGCGGGCCGGTGAAAGGCACGCTGCATCTGGATATTCCGCTCGTCGGTGACGATGTCCGCGCTAGCGGCGATATCGCGCTGAATAATAACAGCCTGTACATCAAACCGCTGGATACCACGATTAATAATCTCACGGGTAAGTTCCGCTATGAAAACGGTAATTTACGCAGTGAAACGCTACAGGCGAATTGGCTGAATCAGCCGATGGCGGTCAATTTTACGACGGAAGAGCAAGCGAAGGCTTTTCTGGTGAATGTGGGCTTGCAGGGAGACTGGCAGCCAGCGCTATTGCCCGGTTTACCGGCGTCGGCAAGCAAAGCGTTGTCCGGCGCGGCTAACTGGAAAAGTACGGTTGCTGTCAACCTGTCGCACTCGGGTAAAACAACCTACGATGTTGATGTACAAGCTGATTTAAATAAAGTAAGTAGTCACTTACCTAACCCGCTAAATAAGCCTGCTGGCGAGAACCTGCCGCTGGAAGTTAAAGCCAGCGGTGACCTGAATGGTTTTACTATGCAGGGTCGAGTGGGCAAAGATAACCGTTTCAATAGCCAATGGTTGCTGAAAGGCGACACCGTGATGCTGTCGCGAGCAAGCTGGCAGAATGCGGCAGCAACGGCACCGGCATTACCAGAAGATTCCGCTTTGGTGCTCGATCTCCCGCCGCTGGATGCAGAAAGTTGGCTGGGGCTTCTGCCATCGCTGCGAGCCTCGACGTCGTCGGAAGGGAAAAAAGCACATAGTTATCTTCGTTTTCCTGAAGCGATAACGCTGCGAACGCCTGAGCTACAACTGTTAGGACAGCAGTGGCACGATCTGGAAATTACGCGAAAAAATACGCTTGGCGGCAGCGAAGTACAGGCGAAAGGACGTGAAATTGACGGAAAGGTTGAGATACCCAATCGCGGCATGTGGCGCAGCGACATCAATTATCTCTACTACAATCCTCAGTGGAAAGGCAACGAAGCGACCAACCCGGTGGCGCTGGCGGAGAAAAAGTCGCCGCTGAATGACCCGAGTATCAGTTTTGAGGACTGGCCGTCGCTGGCGGTTAACTGTCGCCAGTGCTGGATTATCGGGCAGAATATGGGACGTATTCAGGGAACGATGTTGCCAGAAAAGGAAAAGTTAACGCTGACGGACGGTATCATTGATACAGGCAAGGCTCGTCTGACGGTAAACGGGTCCTGGCAGGAAAACGCAGAAGGCGTGCGGACTGCGCTAAAAGGCCGCCTGACGGGAGATAGTCTGGAACAGAATGCTAACTGGTTTGGTGTAGATTCACCGCTGAAGGCCGGTTCTTTCGATGTAGATTACGATCTGTATTGGCGCGGGACGCCTTGGGCACCGGATATTGCCAGCCTGAGTGGAATATTGCACACGCGCATTGGCAAAGGTGAAATTGCCGAAGTCGGTGCCGGTCAAGCGGGTCAATTACTGCGTTTATTGAGCTTCGATGCGCTGATGCGTAAGCTGCGGTTCGATTTTAGTGATACGTTTGGTCGTGGATTCTATTTCGACTCGATTAGCAGTACCGCATGGATTAAAGATGGCGTGCTGCATACTGATGATATGCTGATCGACGGGTTGGAGGCGGACATCGCGATGAAAGGCGATCTCGACCTCGCTAAGCGACAGGTCAATATGGAAGCGGTTATCGCCCCGGAAATTTCTGCGACAGTGGGCGTGGCGACTGCATTTGCCGTCAATCCGGTTGTGGGTGCCGCGGTGTTTGCTGCCAGTAAAGTACTGGCACCGCTATGGAACAAGATTTCGCTGATTCGCTACCAGATTTCCGGTAGCCTCGATCAGCCAAAGATTCAGGAAGTGCTGCGTGAGCCGAACAAGAAGAAAGGCGAATAATGCCGTTAGGGCAGCGCAGCGTACTCAGCCGATTATTTGATAAAGAGTGAAAAACTATGAGCCTTTCGTTTGTCAGTGAGCAGTTACTCACCGCCAACAAATTGAATCTTGACGATCTCGCCGCTGTGCTGGGGTCGCTTAATGAGCGTCGACTGGATTATGCCGACCTCTATTTCCAATCCAGCTACCATGAATCCTGGGTGCTGGAAGATCGCATCATCAAAGACGGTTCCTATAACATCGATCAAGGTGTTGGTATCCGTGCGATTGACGGTGAAAAAACCGGATTTGCGTATGCCGATCAGATCACGCTGAATGCATTGCACCAGAGTGCGCAGGCAGCACGCAGCATTGTGCGGGAACAGGGCACCGGTACGGTTCGCACGCTGGGTGAAGTATCGCATCGTGCGCTCTATCCAACGTTGAATCCACTCGATAGCCTGACGCGTGAAGATAAGATTGCGCTGTTGCAACGTGCTGATACGGTCGCACGTGCTGCCGATACGCGGGTGCAGGAAGTGTCAGCTAGCTTGACCGGCGTGTATGAGCTGGTGTTGGTGGCTGCGACGGACGGCACGCTAGCGGCAGATGTGCGTCCTCTGGTTCGTCTGTCGATCAGCGTGCTGGTCGAAGAGGAAGGTAAACGTGAGCGCGGCGGTAGCGGCGGCGGCACACGTGGCGGCTATGAGTATTTCTGGGAAGTGACGGACGGCGAACCTCGCGTTGATGCGTGGGCGAAAGAAGCGGTACGTATGGCACTGGTTAACCTGTCTGCTGTGGCTGCTCCCGCAGGGCCGATGCCTGTGGTGCTGGGCGCAGGCTGGCCGGGCGTGCTGCTGCATGAAGCGGTCGGTCACGGTCTGGAAGGTGATTTTAACCGTCGCGGTACGTCAGTGTTCAGCGGACAGATGGGCAAACTTGTCGCGTCAGAACTGTGTACGGTGGTGGATGACGGTACGCTGACCGGACGTCGTGGTTCTCTCTCTATGGATGACGAAGGTGTCCCGGGACAATACAATATCCTGATCGAAAACGGCATTCTGAAAGGGTATATGCAGGACAAGCTGAACGCTCGTCTGATGGGCGTAGCGCCGACCGGCAACGGTCGCCGCGAGTCTTATGCGCATCTGCCGATGCCGCGTATGACAAACACCTACATGTTGGCTGGGAAATCCACGCCGGAAGAGATTATCTCCAGCGTTGAATACGGTCTGTATGCGCCAAACTTTGGTGGCGGTCAGGTTGATATCACCTCTGGCAAGTTCGTCTTCTCGACATCCGAAGCGTACCTGATCGAAAAGGGTCGTATCACCACGCCAGTCAAAGGCGCGACGCTGATTGGTTCCGGCATTGAAGCGATGCAGCAGATCTCTATGGTCGGAAACGATCTGGCGCTGGATAAAGGCGTTGGCGTGTGTGGCAAAGAAGGCCAAAGCCTGCCAGTCGGCGTTGGTCAGCCTACGCTGAAGCTGGAAAGCCTGACCGTCGGCGGCACCGCATAATTCGTTCTGATACCCAGAGTCCCCTTTGAAACCGCGCTTTTATCAGCGCGGTTTTTTCTAGGGAGCTGTTATGTTGTGGATCGCAATGTAGCAGATCACAAAATCAGGACACGGCAGCAATAATCGATTTGAGCTGCTTGATGTGTATCTCATCCCTCTGTACCAAAACATCTTCCTTAATTTTGAGAACAATGCCTTTTAACAGGTCTGTTGTGCTGGAGATGTTTGTCGTGGTTTTTAGTACGTCAATGTCTGTCGCAACATGTCTGCCTTTAAGAGAAAGGCGCTTCTCGGATTTTCCTTTTGCCAAATCACTTTGTAGAAAACGCGGGATATCTTTTGCCGCTGCGTGGTCAGCCGCCAGAGTGTGAAGATAGTATTTCATCAGGGTGGGAATAAAATCGGGTTCCCCACCTAATTCGCAGCTTGCCAGATTTAGGATGTCTATCATGTGCGCGGGGACTCGACTTTCCAGTGCTTTACGCTGCACATCTAGTGCTTTCTTAATCATGGGGGTGGACTGATGAGGGATGATGGCAACATTCCCGCAGCGATCGCAAACGCCCACTAGAACCTGTCTCACCACGCCACTGTTATCACTGAATGGGACGTCTTTAAGTTGAAACGTCGCTGTTTCATATGATTGGCAGGTATTACAGAGCGTTGCCTGTGTATCGCCGACTTTGAAAATTTTCATGTCATCGCCTCAATGGTGGACGCTAATAAAGACACAATCCGGCTCGGTAAAGTACCACTTGATATACCACGGCACTCCTCGATAGCGGCAACGGATGATATGAACATCAACATGTGCTGCAAAATGATGGGGTGAAGAAGAGTAGGATGTCCCCGTTGATTTATAAATAATATCAATGAGTTATGTTATTGATATTTGTCCGATTGCCAGCAAATTCTTCGTGCTGATATTCCCTCTGGCTTCATGCAGCACATTACCTGACTGCAAACAGACGATAAGCTGCTTTTTGGCATTCTTGAACCCCATCCCCTCACCCGTATTGTACGAATTTATTCGTACGTTATCCATGTGATTTTACTCTCCTGAACGAAGAGAGAGGTATAACGCACAGATGCTGGGATGGGGATGCGTTTTATATGAAAGAGGAAAACGCTTCGCATTTTCTCTTTGCAAAACCTACTTTTTGTCCTCGCCATGATCCTGCCGATAGCTTTGATATGTAAGGGCGACGTTCTTGAAGTATTCCGTCATATAGTTAATGCAGACCTGTACTTTTAGCGGCAGGTTGTCTTTGCGGGTGTAAAGCGCGTAGACCGGGCGCGGATCGGAGTGGTAGCGGTTGAATAGAATCTCGATTTCGCCACGATTGATTTCGTCCACAATCCACATGAGCGGAATATACGCGATACCCGCTCCGATCTTGAGCCAGCGTACCAGCGTTTGCGGATCGTTGGTGACAAAGCGCCCCTGTGGTGTGACGCGGGTCGAAATGCCTTCCGGTGCAATCAGTTCGAATTCACTGTCGGGCCGCACGCTGTATTCCAGCCAGGAAAAATTCACCATATCTGCTGGCTTATCCGGCGTGCCGTGCTGCGCCAGATAGCTTTTCGCGGCACAGACCACCATCGGCATCGAGCCTAAACGTTTCGAAAACAGGGTGGAATCCTGTAGTGCACCGACGCGGATAACGATATCCAGTCCGTCGGCGATCAGGTCGGGAGCCGGAATGCCGGTGACCAGATTGACGGACAAACCAGGATATTCCTTCAGCATCGCGGCAGTCATGGTGGATAACACATTCTGCGCCATGGTAGACGAACTACCAATGCGTAGCGTGCCGATCGGCGTGTTGTTGAAGGCATAAAGCTGTTCGTGTACCTCATGAGCTTCATGTAGCATTCTACGGCAGCCGTGATAGTAAATTTTTCCCGCTTCCGTCAGACCAATACTGCGCGTACTGCGGTTCAGCAGCTTAATCTGTAGTTCATCTTCAAGCTTGGAGACGGTCTGGCTGACGGCGGATACGCTCATCTGCAACTGGCGTGCGGCGGCGGTAAAAGAACCACATTCCACCACGCGGGCAAACACCGACATACTCTTTAGTCTTTCCATTATTCACTCTGGCTTAAAAGTGATTTAGATCACACTATGTAGATAAGGTGATAATAAGCATCCATAATATAGCCTATCCGGTGATACCGAGTGGAACATTGTCCGCTCAAGGCTCCCCAATAATTATTTATCCAATATATAGCCTAAATAATTCGAGTTGCAGGACAAAAACGGCAAGGTGTTTTTGAACAGAGCTTGCGCTGACCCCGAAGGGGTGAGGCCATCAGGCCGAATAACGCGGCAAGCGAGGGACAAATTCGTCTGGAACGAATTTGACCAGCCAACGGCTGGCCTTCGGTGAGAGACAGGATGTCTCTCATTTCATCCCGATGAGCTTACACAGGTAAGTGATTCGGGTGAGTGAACGCAGCTAACGCACATGCAGCTTGAAGTATGACGGGTATAGAGTAATACGCTGATTCCCCATCGTTAGTCAGTCCCTGCTGACATCGCTACTCATCAGTTTAACGCTATCCAATCCGTTGGCCGTCAGCCTGCGGGATGAAGCGCTTTTGTCGATGCTGAACGTCAGCACTACGCTGCGTTATTGCACCACATAATTGACCATCCGGTAGCACACTTGCTCGCTACCGCTATCTACTAGAAAAAAGGAAAAGAGGATGAGTTCACTCCCGGTTATGGTGCTGTTCGGGCTGTCATTTCCCCCCGTATTTTTTGTCTTGATGGTGTCGCTGACCCTATTTTTTGTTGTGAACCGTCTGCTGCAACCGACGGGTATCTATGACTTCGTTTGGCATCCTGCGCTGTTTAACAGCGCGCTGTTCTGCTGCTTGTTCTATTTACTGTTCCGTTACGGTCTGTGAGGCGTCTGTGAAAAGTTTCTTTTTAACCTTGTTTAGGCAGCAGGCCGCGCTGACCAAAAAACTGAGTCGTGTGGTCATCACGCTGGTGATTGTGCTGTGTGCGATTGTGGCCATTTTTCGTGTCTGGGCGTTTTATACCGAATCGCCCTGGACGCGAGATGCCAAATTTACGGCGGATGTGGTGGCGATCGCGCCGGACGTCAGCGGGTTGCTGACCGACGTTCGTGTCACGGACAATCAGTTGGTGAACAAAGGCGATGTGCTGTTTGTCATCGACCAGCCGCGTTACCACCAGGCCGTGGCGCAGGCGGAAGCCGATGTTGCTTACTATCAGGCGCTGGTGACGGAAAAACGCCGGGAATCAGGACGTCGTGCGCGGCTGGGCGTCAGTGCGATGTCACAGGAAAATATCGATCAGTCCAACAATGCGCTAGAAACCGCAACGCACCAGCTTGCTAAAGCGCAGGCGGTAATGTCTCTGGCGAAATTGGAGTTGGATCGTACCGTGGTACGCGCGCCTGCTGACGGCTGGGTCACCAACCTGCATGTGCAAAGCGGCGAGTTCATTGAACGCGGTAATACGGCGGTCGCGCTGGTGAAGAAGGATTCGTTTTACCTGCTGGCGTACATGGAAGAGACCAAGCTCGAAGGCGTTCGCCGTGGCTATCGTGCGGAAATCACCCCGCTGGGTAGCGAAAAGATATTTTACGGCACCGTTGATAGCGTGGCGGCTGGGATAAATAACAGCAGCAACAGTGCGAATACTAAAGGCCTGGCTAACGTAGATTCTAATCTGGAGTGGGTGCGTTTAGCGCAGCGCGTGCCGGTAAAAATTCGCCTCGATCGGCAAATGGGCGACCTCTACCCAGCTGGCACGACGGCGACTGTGGTGGTTACTGGCGAGCAGGTCAACAATGACAAAAAGCCTTCGCCACTTATCCGCCTTCTTTATCGCCTGCGTGAGTTTGGCTAAGTGAGGCGATGATGAAAACCTCGTCATTAACAGGATCCTTGTTCTTTACAACACCGAAGTTTGCGCGCCTTCGCTTCGCTTTCAAACTGAGCTTTGCGATTGTGCTGTCCCTGTTTCTGGGTTTCCACCTACAGCTGGAAACCCCGCGCTGGTCGGTTCTCACCGCGGCGATTGTCGCTGCTGGCCCCGCATTTGCTGCAGGTGGCGAGCCGTTTTCCGGTGCAATTCGCCATCGTGGTATGTTACGTATTATTGGGACTTTTATTGGCTGTATTGGTGCACTTGTCATCATTATCGCTACCGTTCGTGCGCCTGTGGTAATGCTGATGCTGTGCTGTATTTGGGCCGGCCTCTGTACCTGGGTTTCCTCGCTGGTTAAAGTCGAAAACGCCTATATATTTGGGCTGGCGGGTTATACCGCGCTGATTATCATTGTCTCTACGCAGGGAACGCCGCTGCTGACGCCGCAGTTCGCTGTGGAGCGCTGTAGCGAGATTGTGCTGGGCATCGTCTGCGCCATTCTGGCGGATTTGCTGTTCTCACCACGATCGATCAAGCAGGATGTTGACCGTAGCATCGGTGAACTGCTGGTGGATCAGTATCGGTTACTGCAACTCAGCATGAGCGGGACGGAGAAAGAAGCGATAGATGCGGCATGGCATGCGTTGGTGCGCAAAACGACCGCGCTCAGCGGTATGCGCAGTAGCCTGATGCTGGAGTCCTCGCGCTGGCAGAACAGCAATCGCCGCTTAACGTCGTTGCATACGCAATCGCTCATGATGATCACTCAGGTGTGTGAAACTTACCTGATTTTGCAGGATGTCCCGACCCCTGTAAAAAGTAGCCTGAAGATGGTGTTGGATCAGCCTGTTGAGTCATTGCGGGATGTGCATTGCCGTGTGAAAGCATTGCGTCACCTGATCGCTGCTGACAGCCGTGACGTGCCGCCTACGTTGATCGATTGGGTTGGCGCGGCGACGCGCTATCTGCTGCTGGCGAAGGGTGTGCAGGCCAACGGACGCCTCAACACGATAGAAGCTGACGTGCTGAACAGTGATGTAGAAATTAAAGCGCCCTCGGCGGAAACTCATCACGCCATGATTAACGGTTTACGCACCGGTGTGGCGACGGCGCTAGGCTGCCTGTTCTGGCTCAGCACTGGCTGGACGTCTGGCAGCGTGTGTATGGTGATGATTGCGGTGGTGACGTCGCTTGCCATGCGTTTGCCAAATCCACAGATGATGGCGAAGGATTTTCTTTTTGGAACGATCTATGCGCTGCCACTGGGTGCGCTGATGTTCATGTTTATCATGCCGTCAACGCAGCAAAGTATGCTGCTGCTGTGTCTGAGTCTGGGGGGGATGGCTTTCTTTCTCGGGCTTGAAGTACAAAAGCGTCGGCTAGGCTCGCTGGGTGCATTGGCCAGTACGATCAATATCCTGGTGCTGGATAACCCGATGACATTCAACGTTAGCCAGTTTTTGGACAGCGCGATCGGCCAGATCATCGGCTGCTTTCTGGCGCTGATGGTGATCATGCTGATCCGGGATAACACCAAGGCGCATACGGGGAGAACGTTGTTGAATCGCTTTGTGTATGGTGCGGTTTCGGCACTGACCACCAACAGAGCGCGGCGCAAGGAAAATCACTTGCCTGCGCTGTATCAACAGCTTTTCCTGCTGCTGAACCGCTTTCCTGACGACATTGCCAAGTATCGCCTTGCCCTGTGGCTGATCATCATGCACCAACGTCTGAGAACGCTGGATATTCCGCAAAACGCTGCGCTGTCTGCTTTTCATCGCCAGATTCGTGCAACGGCGGAGCAGGTGATTTCAGCCCGACGCGATGCTACGCGCAGCCGCTATTTTGCGCAGCTGTTGGATGAACTTGAACGTTATCAGCAGATGCTGACAGAACAGCAGCTTCCCCCGAGCGTGACTGCGCCCGTGGGTCGATTGACTGGGATCCTGCGTGATTATCAGCATGCGCTGAGCAACTAATGTTAATGGACGAGACAGCGCGACCAGTCGAACGATTAATCCGAGAGTGGCGCAGGCCGTGTTCATCACTTCTATACTGAATTATCCATAGCTTCCCTCAGAACGTAAGGGAATATGACCATTTTCAGGAGGTAACACGATGTCAGGAAACCATTTACAGGATCATGAACTGTTTAAAACGGGCTACTTCGTTGCGGGGAAGTGGCAGCAGGGCGCAGCCACTTTCGAGGTGGTGAATCCGGCGACGGGTGAGTCTATTGCCCGTGTAGCGAAAGCGGGAAAGAAAGAGACGCAGGCGGCGATTGACGCTGCCCATGCCGCATTCCCCGCCTGGAAGCGTAAAACCGCGAAGGAACGTTCTGAAATTCTGTATCGCTGGTACGAGCTGATTCTGGAGAATAAACGCTATCTGGCGGAGTTGATGACCGCCGAGCAGGGCAAACCGGTGCAGGAAGCCGAAGGCGAAGTCGTTTATGCGGCGAATTTCATTCAGTGGTTTGCTGAGCAGGGAAAACGCGTCAACGGCGAAATTATTCCCCCCGCCAAGCCCGGTTCGAAGATTTATGCCACGCGTGAACCCGTTGGCGTCGTTGTTGCGATTACGCCGTGGAATTTCCCGCTGGCGATGTTGACGCGTAAGTTAGGACCGGCGCTGGCGGCGGGGTGTACCGGCGTGATAAAACCCGCGAACAACACGCCGCTGTCTGCATTTGCACTGTTGGCGCTGGCACAACAGGCGGGCGTACCGGATGGTGTACTCAACGGTGTCGCGGGCGATACGCAGGCGATTAGCGATACCGTCATGGCGAGCGATAAAGTACGCAAAATCTCCTTTACTGGCTCAACGGCAGTAGGGAAAACGCTGGTGCGCAACGCCGCCGACACCATGAAGAAAGTGTCGATGGAACTGGGTGGTAACGCGCCTTATATCGTGTTTGATGATGCGGATATTCAGGCCGCGGTGAAAGGCGCGATCGCTAACCGCTTTCGTAATGCAGGTCAGGTTTGCGTCAGCGCCAATCGGTTTTATATTCAGGACGGCGTCTATGATGAGTTTGTTTCCCTGCTTGCGGAAGAAGTGAAAAAGCTGAAGGTCGGCAACGGTATGGATGACGGTGTCGTGCTCGGCCCACTGATTGACGAGGCTGCTGTCGAGAAGGTGGAAAAACACGTCAATGATGCGGTGGAGAAAGGCGGCAAGGCGCTTGTTGGCGGTAAACGACACAAGCTGGGCCACAGCTTTTTTGAACCGACAGTGATTGTTGACGCTAACGAAGCGATGCTGCTTGCGCAGGAAGAAACCTTTGGCCCGGTTGCCCCGTGTTTTCGTTTCAAAACGGAAGAAGAGGTGATTCAACGCGCCAACAATACGCCGTTTGGTCTGGCGGCTTATTTCTACAGCCAGAATTTGCAGCGTGTGTTCCGCGTGGCAGAAGCGTTGGAGAGCGGCATGATTGGCATTAACGAATGTGCCGTTTCGACTGAGCTTGCGCCATTTGGCGGCGTGAAAGAATCGGGGCTAGGCCGCGAAGGCTCTGTACTGGGGCTAGACGAGTTTCTGGAAGTGAAAACCTGGCACGTGGGCGGGTTGTGATCTGAATGGATGTCGCGATCTGAATTGATCGTGAACGCAATGAGATACAGGTAATACACGGGATGAGTGAATTATTACTCCTCATCCCGTTATCGCCGTTAGTTTGTGGTTTCAGCCAGCTCACGCAGATATTGGAAGATCTGACGTGCGGCTTTCGGCGGTTTGTTAGCCGCTTTTTCTTTCTGCGCGTTGCGCACCAGAGAACGCAGCTGCTGACGGTCGGCATGTGAATACAGTGCCAGAATCTCTGGAATCACATCGTCTCCCTCGGTAATCAGGCGGTCGCGCAGTTGTTCCAGTTTGTGGAATAATGCCACCTGCTGATTATGACGGTTGTTCAGCTTATCCAGCGCGATTTGGATTGGTTCTGGATCGCGGGCGCGCAACAACTTACCAATCAGCTGTAGCTGACGGCGGCGGCCTTCTCTCGTGATCCGCTGCGCTAGCTCCACTGCCGCACGCAGATCGTCGTCCAGTGGGATCTTTTCCAGGGCATTTTTGCCCAGATCAACCAGTTCCGCACCGAGATCTTTCAGCGCTTCGGCATCGCGCTTTATTTCGCTTTTACTGACCCAGATAATTTCATCATCTTCGTCGTCTTCTTGATTATCCGGGACGTCATTCAGCCAGTCTTCGGGTTTTTGTTTCATGGTTGGCTCCTAAAAAGTGTCCAGGAGCAATTCTTAACGCTACGCGTAGCGGCTCCGGGATGGTGAACAGCGTGCCCACCAGAAAAAAGAGGCTGATACTAACAGGTTTGGGCTTTGTGCGAAATTGTCCGTAGATCCTGTTAGACTAGAAAGCATTATGCTACACCATTTTTATGCTCGTCATACTTCAAGTTGCCTATGCGTTGGCTACGCGAAGTATTTAAAGTATACCTCCCCTTTGTGCTTGTTGCGGGGATGATGATGGTGAGCTTTCTTCCACTCATTATGGCAGAACAATGACGATAACTACTCAGGTTGCAGAGCAGCGTAAAGCGCTGGAACTCGCGGTTGCTCAGGCGCTGGAACTGGCGAGTGCCGGTTCTGATGCGGCAGAAGTCGCGGTGTCAAAAACGACGGGGATTAGCGTCAGTACCCGTTATGGTGACGTTGAAAATGTCGAATTCAACAGCGATGGTGCCTTGGGCATCACGGTTTATCATCAACAGCGTAAAGGCAGTGCATCGTCTACCGATCTCAGCCCAGATGCGATAGCGCGTACCGTTCAGGCCGCGCTGGATATTGCGCGCTATACCTCTGTCGATCCTTTTGCTGGCCCGGCGGATCGCGATCTTCTGGCGTTTGACGCGCCGGATCTGGATCTGTTCCATCCAACCGAACTGGATGCGGATCGTGGCATTGAGTTAGCGGCTCGCGCAGAGCAGGCTGCATTACAGGCTGACAAGCGTATCACCAACACCGAAGGCGGCAGCTTTAACAGTCACTACGGCGTTAAGGTGTTCGGCAATAGCCACGGCCTGCTGAAAAGCTACTGCTCCAGCCGTCATTCCATGTCCAGCTGCGTGATTGCCGAAGTTAATGGCAATATGGAACGGGATTATGCTTACACCATCGGCCGTGCGCTGGAGGATTTGCGTAGCCCTGAATGGGTGGGCGAAGAGTGTGCGCGCCGGACGTTATCCCGGCTGTCACCGCGTAAACTGCCAACCATGCAGGCACCGGTGATGTTTTCTGCGGAAGTGGCAACGGGCCTGTTTGGTCATTTGGTTGGTGCCATCAGCGGCGGCAGCGTTTATCGTAAATCCACTTTCCTGCTGGATAAACTGGGCCAGCAGATTCTGCCAGAGTGGCTGACGATTGAGGAACATCCGCACCTGTTGAAAGGGCTGGCTTCTACGCCGTTCGATAGCGAAGGTGTGCGGACGCAGGCGCGTGACATTGTGAAGGCTGGCGTGTTGCAGACTTGGCTGATGACGAGTTATTCCGCGCGTAAACTGGGGATGCAGAGCACCGGCCACGCTGGTGGTATCCACAACTGGCGGATTGCCGGACAAGGTTTGGATTTCAACGGTATGTTGAAGCAGATGGGCAAAGGCCTGTTGGTGACCGAACTGATGGGACAAGGTGTTAGCGGTGTAACGGGGGATTATTCCCGTGGGGCATCCGGTTTCTGGGTCGAAAACGGCGAAATTCAGTATCCGGTCAGCGAGATTACGATCGCGGGTAACCTGAAAGACATGCTGCGTAATATTGTGACGGTGGGGAACGATATCGAAACCCGAAGCAATATCCAGTGTGGTTCCGTGTTGCTACCAGAGATGAAAATCGCAGGGGAATAAACCTGGCTTGCATGAGTAACCGTCGCCGTCGGCAGTGTCCGACGGCTGTTACTCTATAGCATTTCTCCGGCTTAGCGGTGGTACTCGCCTGCGGCTTCTGGCTGATAGAGTAGTTCTAGCACTTCAATTCGCGTTTCTTCACCGTTTGGCAGTTGCCAGGTGATAGCGCTTCCCACATGCATTCCCAATAGTGCTGCGCCCAGCGGAGCCATCACCGACAGCGGTTCTTTACTGTCCTTCACAGCGGCTGGATAAACCAGCGTGCGAATATGCTCTTCATTGGTATTCAGATCGCGGAAACGCACCCGACTATTCATGGTGACGACATGTGAGGGAATCGATGCTGAAGGCAGAATTTCTGCCCGATCCAGTTCGTCATTCAACGCCTGTGCGATATCGCTGTCCGCAAAGGCGGGCTGCTCCAATAACTTATCCAGACGTTCTGCATCCAATTCACTGATTGTCAGGTTAGGTTTCGTCATACTCCTCTCCAGTTGATGTTTTCAGATGATATAAAAATAACCCCCCGCGCCCAGAGGAGCAGGGGGTATAAGAAAATATGATATTAGGGATAGTAGGAGGTTCGGGGGGGAAAGTGAAGCGATCCTTGTCACGAAGGCCTGTTGATAGCCTGCTAAGGAAATGGCTAGTCTTCGTCGAACCCCGCTTCGAACAGCCCGATGACGGCAGCAAGCGCCTGTTCTTCGTCTTGGCCAGTGGCTTCTACTTCGATGAGTCGGCCTTTGGCCGAGTCCAGCATCAGCATGGCAATCACGCTACTGGCTTCCGCTTCGGTGCCGCTGTCATTGCGCAGTATCACTTCCGCATCAAAGCTCTGCACCAGCTCGAACAGCTTCATCGCTGGGCGAGCATGCATACCCAGCTTGTTTTTAATTTCAACCGTTTGCCGGACTGTCATTGGTTACCTTGTTGTACTGGTTTGCCGACTATCACGAAGGTTTCCGTTTTTCCAGCGTACGGTGGCGTGACTGTACGTTCTTACCGCGTGAGCGGAAGTAGTCTGCCAACTGCTCAGCGACGTACACTGAACGGTGTTTACCGCCAGTACAGCCAATGGCGACGGTCAGATAGCTACGGTTATTGGTTTCCAGCATCGGCAGCCACAGTTCTAGATAGCTGCGAGTCTGGTAGATGAAATTGTGAACTTCGGTATGTCGGTCGAGGAAGGACGCAACGGGCTTATCCAGACCAGTCATCGGGCGCAGTTTCGGATCCCAGTGCGGGTTTGGCAGGAAGCGCACGTCAAAGACGTAATCGGCATCGATAGGAATACCATGCTTGAAGCCGAACGATTCGAACACCATCGTGAGCTCGCGTTCTCGCTTGCCGAGCAGCCGTGTGCGCAGCATCTCGGCCAGTTCGTGCACGGACATCTCTGAGGTGTCAATAATCAGATCGGCGCGTGAACGCAGCGGTTCCAGCAGATCACTTTCTTCATCAATCGCGCTTTCCAGTGACAGGTTCTTACTGGACAGCGGGTGCAGGCGACGGGTATCGCTGTAGCGACGAATCAGCGTATTGCGATCGGCATCCAGAAACAGTAGTTGAGGCGAGAAACTTGGTGGCAGTTGCTCCATGGCATGCTCAAAGATTTCCGGCGATTCCGGCATATTGCGCACGTCAATGCTGACAGCCGCGGAAATGTTACGTGCCGCAAGCGTATTAGCCAGTTCTGGCAATAGCACCACTGGTAGATTATCTACGCAGTAGAACCCCATATCTTCTAATGCGCGCAGGGCGACAGATTTCCCTGAACCTGAGCGACCACTGACAATCATCAGCACCATCTGACGAGTCCCCTCTGGCAATGTGATGGCGAATTTTCATTGCCGCTATTTTATATAAAGTGATGTAGAGCTAAAAAAATGACGGCTTAGCGCAAGGATTGCAAGCATTCTCTGACTCTACAGCGAATTGCCCGTCATCGTGAGTATGGCGATTATCCGGTTTAATCCGCTTCCGTCATAATCTGGTACAGCTCTTCATCGCTTTGCGCCGCACGCAGGCGTCGGCAAACCGTTTTATCCGCCAGTCGCTTGGCAACAAGCGACAGGGTGTGCAAATGGGTTTTACATTGTTCCGCTGGAACCAGCAAGGCAAAAAGCAGATCAACGGCCTGATTATCAATGGCATCGAAAGCGATTGGTTGCTCTAACTGAATGAAAACACCGATGGCGCCCAGCGCATTATCGTCTTCCAGCTTACCGTGAGGAATTGCAATGCCGCCGCCGATTCCCGTACTGCCCATACGTTCCCGCGTGAGAATGGCATCAAAGATAATCTGCGAAGGAATATTAAGCTGCTTAGCGGCCAGCTCACTGATAATTTCCAGTGCCCGTTTCTTACTCTGGCAGTGGACGGTGCTTCTGGTGCACTCAGGACGTAATACAGTGCTGAGTTGCAATACGGAATCGTGGCTCATTTTATTTTCACTTAACGACGCTTTCACTTCTGGTGATCCCGACCCACCTGTTAGATGGGCCGAGTTTGTTCCTTTGCTAAACGGCAAAGGAGAAAATTAGTGCTGCTTGAGTTTATCTTTATGCTTATTGAGCTGTCTCGCCAGCTTATCAATCAATAAATCTATCGCGGCGTACATATCTTCCGCTTCAGAGGTTGCATGCAGCTCTCCACCATTAACATGGAGCGTAGCCTCGGCAATTTGCTGAACTTTTTCCACTCTCAATACCACATTGACCTGATTAATCCGGTCAAAATACTGCTCTAATTTGGCAAATTTGCCATTCACAAAATCACGCAGTGGTTCAGTGATCTCGATGTGGTGTCCGGTAATGTTGAGCTGCATAGTGTCTTCCTTCTCTGTTGAGATCAAATCAGTTGTTTACGCTGATTTGATGGTGGGATAGATAAAGACTCTCGGTATTTTGCAACGGTACGGCGCGCCACGATGATGCCCTGATCGGAGAGCAGTGCCGTAAGCTTGCTATCGCTTAGTGGCTTCACGGGGTTTTCCGCTGCAATAAGCTTCTTCACCAACGCGCGAATTGCCGTTGACGAGGCTTCTCCACCGCTATCGGTATTTACGTGGCTGGAGAAGAAATATTTTAGCTCAAAAATGCCGCGCGGACTGTGCAGGAACTTCTGTGTCGTCACGCGTGAAATAGTGGATTCATGCATATCCACCGCCTGCGCGATGTCTGCCAGTACCATGGGCTTCATGAATTCTTCACCCTGATCGAAGAAATCCTTCTGTTGCTCGACGATACAGCGGGTCACTTTCAGCAACGTGTCATTGCGGCTTTCTAGGCTCTTGATGAGCCAGCGCGCTTCTTGCAGGTTGCTGCGGATAAATTGCCCGTCGCTGTCGTTACGTACGCTGTTGCCCAGAGCAGCATATTGCTGGTTAATCTGCAATCGGGGAACGCTATCGGTATTCAGTTCAACGGCCCAGATTCCCTGAACTTTGCGCACCAGCACGTCAGGAATCACGTATTCGGATTCACCGGTGTTGATCGACTGCCCAGGACGTGGATCGAGCGATTGGATCAGCGCTAGCGCTTCTTTCAGCACCTCTTCTTTCAGACGGGTAACGCGGATCAGGCTGCGGAAATCATGGTTGGCTAATAGATCGAGATGATCGCTGACGATCAGGCGAGCTTCGGCCAGACGCGGTGTGCTGTCGTCAAATTGGGAAAGCTGTACCAGCAGACAATCACGCAGATCGCGGGCGGCGACGCCAACGGGATCGAAGCGTTGCACGCGTTTAAGTACGGCTTCGACTTCTTCCAGCGTCACGTCGTCGTCACCGATGCTGTCGAGGATGTCCCCCAGCGGCACGGTCAGGTAGCCTGTATTGTCTACCGCATCGACGATAGAAGTCGCAATGGCCGCGTCGGTGTCTGAAAATGGCGTCAGCTCAACCTGCCACATCAGGTAATCCTGAAGCGTTTGCGTGGTTTCGCCTTGATAAATAGGGAGTTCTTCATCGCGATAGTCAGAGCCAGTGCCCGACGGCGTGCCTGCGGAGTAGATCTCATCCCAGGTGGCATCGAGCGGCAATTCTTCCGGCATGTCCCTTTGCTCAAGGGCTTCACCGGTATCCAGTGAATCGCTATCTGCCTTTTCAAATGACTCGATTTCGTCGTGCTGATCCGTTTGTTCGAGCAACGGATTGCTTTCTAGCGCCAGTTGAATCTCCTGTTGCAATTCAAGCGTGGACAGTTGCAACAGGCGGATGGCCTGTTGGAGCTGTGGGGTCATGGCCAGTTGCTGGCTAAGCCTGAGTTGCAAACCTTGCTTCATAAATCGCGCTAACGTCCCATAAGTACTGCAAAGAGAAAATATTACCCTATCAGAGTCGGAAGCCTTCGCCCAGATAGACGCGTTTCACCTGTTCATCGGCCAAAATTTCGGTCGGTGAACCGTGGGCGATTAGGTTGCCCTGACTCACGATATAGGCTCGTTCACAGACATCAAGCGTTTCGCGGACGTTATGATCGGTAATCAACACGCCAAGTCCGCTGTCACGCAGATGCTCAATGATTTTTTTAATATCCAGTACGGAGATCGGGTCTACGCCCGCAAACGGTTCATCCAGCAGGATGAATTTGGGATTCGCTGCCAGCGCCCGCGCAATCTCTACGCGGCGTCTTTCCCCACCGGACAGCGATTGTCCCAGACTATCGCGCAAATGAATAATATGGAATTCTTCCATTAGTTCATTAGCACGATCTTCCTGTTGCTCGGTCGTCAAATCTTTACGGATCTGTAACACCGCCATCAGGTTGTCATAGACGCTTAAGCGACGGAAAATAGAGGCTTCCTGCGGCAGATAGCCAATGCCGCGTAGGGCGCGTTCGTGCAGGGGGAGCAGGCTGATGTCATCGTCATCAATGACGATGCGCCCTTCATCACGTGGGACGATGCCGACGACCATGTAGAACGTGGTCGTTTTACCGGCCCCGTTCGGCCCAAGCAGGCCGACGATTTCACCGGAATTGACGGTGAGGCTGACGTTTTCCACGACCTTACGGCCTTTGTACGCCTTGGCCAAATTTTCTGCGGTTAATGTTGCCATAACTTATTCAGTGACCCGTGGTTGCGGTTGTTGAGAACGAGAAGGCTGACTCTTGTTCTCTTTATCCTGAAGCTGAGAAGGGACTAACACCGTCGTCACGCGTTTTCCTTTGTCGCTGGTCGCTTCCATCTGCTGTTGTTTCACCAGATAGGTGATGCGATCGCCTTTTACATTGCTGTCCTGTTGTTCCAGATAGGCATTGCCTGTCAGCACCAGAAAGTCGGTGGCCAGCTCGTAGCGGATTTTCTGTGCGTGACCTTTTACCGGTTTGCCGTTGTCCTGCATCTGATAGAACGTCACAGGGTTACCGTAACCTTCTACCACTTCACTGCCTTGCCCGCCCTGTGGGCGCGTCACGACGACCTTGTCGGCTTTCACTTCAATCGTCCCTTGCTTAACGACAACATTGCCGGTGAACGTCACCGTGTTGCCCTGCATGTCCAGAGATTGCTGTGCTGAATCAATGTGAATAGGTTGGTTGCTATCGCCCGTGACGGCAAAGGTGGAAATGCTGACGGCGAACAGCGAGCTGGCGATCAGGGTGTTACGCATCAGGTTATTGGTTTTGGATTTCATAAGAGGTTTTTACCTTTTCGATCAACTCGGCCGTTTTGTTACGCAGATTTCCGCGCATTTTCATTCCGCTTGAGGTAAAGCTGGTGCCGTACAGGGTGACTTCATCATCGGAAGAGACGTCCTGCGTGACCAGATTCACCTGGGCATTATTCGTTGTGATACGCTGAAGCTGCGCGTCTTTCGTTAGGCTATTCACCTCGACGTGACCGTACAGATAGAGCATCTTGTCTTTTGTCAGCTTGGCGCGATCGGCGCGTACTGACCAGGTTGCCGTGCCCTGTTCGTTGAACAGCGTGGCAACAGGGGTCGTAAACCAACTCAACTGCTCGTCGTTGAAATACTCTGCTTTTTCTGAAATCAGCCTGTAGCTCAGCTTACCCGCAGGGCTATATACCTGTGTGTTAGTCTTTTCACTGGTATAGACCGGCACGGCGGGATCGTTTGCATCTGGAGCCACTACCGTGTCGTCATCAGCAATATTCCAGCCGATGAGGATAAGCACCAATAGTGCCAGAAAAGCGGTCAGCCAACGCTTGGTTTTACTCATATTGACAACCCTTTGGCATGCTCCAGCTTGTCCTGCGAGAACAGAATCAAATCACATAGCTCACGTACTGCGCCACGTCCTCCCGCAATGCGGGTGACATAATCTGCGCGCGGTAACAGCAGCGGGTGTGCATCTGTCACAGCAACGCTCAGTCCGACCTGTGCCATCACAGGCCAGTCGATCATGTCGTCGCCGATATACGCGACCTGATTTGCTGTTACTGACAGTTTATCTAACAGATCGTTGAAGGCCAAAACCTTATCCGATTGCCCCTGATAAAGATGGTTAATGCCCAGCGTTTTACAGCGATCTTCCAGCAATTTCGCGGAACGCCCAGTAATAATGGCAACCTCAATGCCAGATGTCAGCAAGCAGCGAATGCCATAGCCGTCACGGACGTTAAAGGCTTTCAGCTCTTCGCCGTGGTTACCCATGTAAATCAGACCATCGGACATCACGCCGTCAACGTCGCAGATTAACAGGCGAACTTCACGGGCTTTATCCAGTACCTGCTGATCGACAGGTCCATAACAGGTATCGGTTTGCGCCCTGGTTTCACTCATTCACAATTATCCTTTCTTTTTAAACCACGCCAGCCCGCAACATATCGTGCATGTGGACAATACCGACCAGACGATCGTTTTCTGCCACCAGCACCGAGGTGATGTGGCGCGACTGCATTAGGTTGAGTGCATCCACCGCCAGCGTTTGCGGTGCGACCCGGATGCCGCCTGCGGTCATCACATCAGCAATGCGCGCGCTGTTCAAGTCTATATTCATGTCGAAGATGCGGCGCAGGTCACCATCAGTGAAGATGCCCTGAATTTTCATATCCGCCTCGCAGATTACCGTCATACCCAGATTTTTGCGCGTAATTTCCACCAGCGCATCACGCAGCGAGGCATCATGTGGGACATGGGGGATCTCGTCGCCCGAATGCATGATATCGCTGACGCGCAGTAAAAGTTTGCGGCCGAGTGCGCCACCGGGGTGAGAAAGGGCGAAATCTTCGGCGGTAAAGCCGCGTGCCTGTAGCAAGGCTACGGCCAGCGCGTCGCCCATGACCAGCGTCGCAGTGGTGCTGGTGGTGGGGGCCAGACCGAGCGGGCAGGCCTCCTGTGGGACGTGAACGCACAGGTGAATATCCGCCGCTTTACCCATCGTACTTTCTGGTGCGCTAGTCATGCAGATCAGGAACACTTTCTGGCGTTTCAGAACGGGAATTAGCGAGAGGATTTCATGCGATTCGCCAGAATTAGAAATGGCGATCACGATATCGTGCGGGGTTACCATGCCGAGGTCGCCGTGGCTGGCTTCGCCCGGATGAACAAAAAAAGCGGGGGTACCGGTGCTGGCGAAGGTTGCGGCAATCTTGCAACCGATATGGCCAGATTTGCCCATCCCCATCACCACCACTTTGCCCTTGCAGTGAAAGATATTTTTGCAGGCGAGGGTAAAATTGTCGTCAATGTACTGATCTAATTGCGCAAGGCCATCGCGTTCGATACTCAGTACCTGCTTGCCCGCCTGCTGGAAATCGAAGTGTGCTGGTAGTTCATGAGTCTTCTGTCGCGTGTGATCGGCTTGCAGTTCGTGATCGGATAGTGCACGGTCAGACTGCTGTTTTAGATGAGCATCTTGTTCAAACTGTGACATACCAATAGTCCTGATTATGATGAAAAACGGAACAACACCGTAAGGTAGGCGATAAACGCGCAGCATAATAATGCGCCTGCGCCCTGTCCTATACGGCGTTTTTTACTGAGGCAGAGTGCGGTTAACAGCACGCTTGCCGCCAGCATGACCCAATAGTCGCGCTGAAAAATCTGAGGATTTAGTGCGCCCGGCGAGAGCAGCGCGGGTACGCCCAGAACAATCGCGATATTAAAAATGTTTGAGCCAATCAGGTTACCCAGCGCGATATCATCTTCTTTCTTCAACGTTCCTACGATAGCGGTAGCGAGCTCAGGCAGACTGGTGCCAATCGCCAATATCGTCAGCCCGATAGTCAATTCGCTGACATCGAAGTAGCGTGCAATAACGGTGGCGTTATCCACCACCATACGGGCCGCCATGGGTAAAATAATCATGCCGAGAATCAGCCACAGCACGGCAACCATCTGATTGCTGTCGTCCTGCGGGAGTTCCGCCAACTGTTCGCGAGTCAGGCTATCACCACCTTCCCGCTGTGCCTGTTGTGCCATGCGAAGTATCAACACCAGACATAGAATGGCGGCAAAGAGCAGCATCATGCCGTCGGCGCGGCTCAGGTAGCTATCATGCAGTAAAACGCCACACAATAAAGTGACGGACAACATGAGCGGCAATTCCCGGCGCAGTATGGCCGAATGTACCGTGAGTGGGCGAATGAGCGCAGCGCAGCCGATAATGAGCAAAATATTGGTGATATTGGAGCCGAGAACATTACCGACGGCCATATCGTTCTGATCGTTTAAGGCGGCGGTAACAGAAACAATCAGTTCAGGTAGTGAGGTGCCGAAGCCGACAATGGTGATACCGATGACGAAAGGAGGTAAGCCGAGAGAACGCGCAAGTACGGCGGCGCCATAGACAAGACGATCGGCACCGTAGACCAGTAATAGCAAGCCAACGAACAAGAGTAGTGTTGCAAAAAGCATGCAGCGTCCTTTAATAGGATATATACCCGTCATACTTCAAGCTGCATGTATATTGGCGATACTTGCTCACCCTAGCCACTTACTGGGGTAAGTTTCTGGAGACTCACTGCGCCGCCGCCTTCCTGCAACTCGAATTATTTAGTGTATAATCACCAGCTTGGTGTCGAATAAGTCAGTATTTCTGGACGAATTTCGCACAAAAAGCGTTTTTCTGTGATGAGTGCTAATTCTGACGGTGCTGGGCGAAAAAGTAAAACCTGTCGCGATAAGTAAAACCAGATAACGGTTTATGCCGCCATTTTGGACAAGAACTTGCGGTAAGTTTTTGTAAAACTCTTACTCTGATTAAAGCCAGCCGTTAGGCTGGAATGAAAGACCTCTATAAGCGTACTGATTGGTAAGGAATGGAAATAATGAACCATGAGGCAACTAATCTGGTCGAGATCCGTGGTCTTAGCTTTCGGCGCGGAGAGCGAGAGATTTTTACGGACATCACGCTGAATGTTCCTAAAGGCAAGGTCACTGCGATCATGGGGCCTTCCGGTATCGGTAAAACTACGTTGCTGCGTCTGATCGGCGGGCAACTATCGCCGGATAGCGGTGAAATTTGGTTTGATGGCGAGAATATCCCCGCGCTGTCACGCAGCGAACTGTATAACGCGCGCAAGAAAATGAGCATGTTGTTTCAGTCTGGCGCGTTATTCACCGATTTGAACGTGTTTGATAATGTCGCCTGGCCGCTGCGTGAACATACCCAACTGCCGGAATCGCTGCTGCGTAGCATCGTTATGATGAAGTTGGAAGCTGTGGGGTTACGTGGAGCCGCCGAACTGATGCCGGCAGAACTTTCCGGCGGCATGGCGCGGCGTGCGGCGCTGGCGAGAGCCATTGCGCTCGACCCGCAGCTGATTATGTTTGATGAGCCTTTTGTCGGGCAAGATCCGATCACGCTGGGGACTCTGGTCAAGCTCATTGATGAGTTAAACCATGCATTGGGCGTGACCTGCGTTGTCGTTTCTCACGATGTACCGGAGGTGATGAGCATCGCCGATTACGCCTATATTGTGGCCGACAAACGGGTGATAGCGGAAGGAACAGCGGATCAACTGAGGGCGAACGATGACCCGCAGGTTCGTCAGTTTCTTGATGGTATCGCCGACGGGCCAGTGCCTTTCCGTTTTCCTGCAGGTGACTATAAAACGTCGCTGCTAGGCTCAGGGGGTTAACGCAGTCATGTTATTACGGACGTTGGCGTCGCTAGGACGTCAGGGAATCTCCGCCAGTGCCTCGTTTGGGCGCGCTGGGCTGATGCTGTTTAATGCGCTGGTGGGTAAACCCGAATTTAGAAAACAGTGGCCGCTGTTGGTGAAACAACTTTACAGCGTTGGCGTGCAGTCGTTGCTGATCATCATCGTTTCCGGTCTGTTCATCGGCATGGTGCTGGGGTTACAGGGTTATATCATCCTGACGACTTACAGTGCCGAGGCCAGTTTGGGCATGATGGTGGCGCTGTCGCTGCTACGTGAGCTTGGTCCGGTGGTGACGGCACTGCTGTTCGCTGGGCGTGCCGGTTCCGCGTTGACGGCGGAAATCGGTTTGATGAAGGCAACTGAGCAGCTTTCCAGCATGGAGATGATGGCGGTTGACCCGCTGCGCCGCGTTGTCGCGCCGCGCTTCTGGGCGGGGTTAATCAGCATGCCTCTGCTGGCGGTGATTTTTGTCGCTGTGGGGATCTGGGGAGGTGCGCTGGTCGGTGTGGACTGGAAAGGTATCGACAGCGGGTTCTTCTGGTCTGCCATGCAGGGCGCGGTTGACTGGCGTCAGGATGTGTTGAACTGCGTGATTAAAAGTATCGTATTTGCGATTACCGTGACCTGGATTGCACTGTTTAACGGCTATGACGCGATCCCGACGTCTGAGGGGATTAGCCGTGCAACGACCCGAACCGTCGTGCACTCGTCGTTAGCGGTACTGGGATTGGATTTTGTGCTGACAGCACTGATGTTTGGGAACTGAGTCGATGCAAACAAAGAAAACTGAAGTCTGGGTTGGTGTGTTTATGCTGATCGCGCTGGCTGCCATCCTCTTTTTATGTCTGAAAGTGGCCGATCTCAAGTCGATCGGCAATGAGCCAACGTACCGCCTGTACGCGACATTTGACAACATTGGCGGGTTGAAAGCGCGTTCTCCGATTCGAATTGGCGGCGTGGTCATTGGCCGCGTGGCGGATATCTCGCTGGACGAGAAAACCTACTTACCGCGCGTGGCGATGGATATTCAGCAGCGCTATGATCATATTCCCGATACCAGTTCTCTGGCTATTCGAACCTCTGGCTTGCTGGGAGAACAGTATCTGGCACTGAACATGGGGTTTGAAGATGAGGATATGGGCACGACGATTCTGAAAGACAGTGGTGTGATTCAGGACACCAAGTCAGCCATGGTGCTTGAAGACCTCATCGGTCAATTCCTATATAAGAGCGGTGGCAATAGCGAGGATAATGCGGGTCAATCGGGTACGGAACCTGGTGCCGATCCTGCGGCTATGCCTGAGCACAACAACGAATCTGTTCCTTCACATCCATAAGAGGATATCTGCATGTTTAAACGTTTACTGATGGTGGCTTTACTGGTGGTCGCGCCATTAGCCAACGCGGCGGATCAAACGAACCCCTATCGTTTAATGAATGAAGCGGCGGAAAAAACTTTTAACCGTTTGAAGAGCGAGCAGCCAAAAATCAAGCAAAGCCCTGACTATTTGCGTACCGTCGTACGTGAAGAGTTGCTGCCGTATGTTCAGGTGAGATACGCCGGTGCGCTGGTTCTGGGTCGTTACTACAAAGATTCGACGCCAGCCCAGCGTGATGCCTATTTCAAAGCGTTTGAAGCCTATCTGGAGCAGGCTTACGGCCAGGCTCTGGCGATGTATAACGGGCAGAACTATCAAATCGCGCCTGAACAGCCGCTGGGCAATGCCGATATCGTTTCCATTCGCGTCACTATCGTAGATAACGGCGGCCGTCCTCCGGTTCGTCTGGATTTCCAATGGCGTAAGAACAGTAAAACCGGTAACTGGCAGGCGTACGACATGATTGCCGAAGGCGTCAGTATGATCACCACTAAGCAGAACGAGTGGGCGTCAATATTGCGTCAGAAAGGCGTTGATGGTCTGACTCAACAGCTGGAATCCTCGGCGAAACAGACCATCACGTTGGATCAGAAAAAGTAATTTGGGTACGAACATGGCGAACGCATTGAACTGGCAGGTGCAGGAATCAACGCTGGCATTAACGGGCGATCTCGATCGGGAAACGCTGTTACCGTTCTGGCAGCAGCGTGAATCGTTGCTGGCGGGTAAAACCACGCTGGATGTGTCTGGATTAAACCGTGTTGATTCTGCTGGGTTGGCATTGCTGATGCACGTTTATCAGCAACCGTCTTCAGGCGGTGAGATAGCGATTGTCGGTGCCAGCGATCGGCTAAAAACGCTCATTGCGCTCTATAACCTGAATGAAATCATTCCTGTGTCTTAAACGGCAATGCTGGTTGCCGGATTCGCCCCTTTAGGCATCGTCTGAAGGGGCGCATTCTTTGTTTAAGATAGCGCCATATTCATCTAAGATACCTCCCTGTAAATCATCTCCCCCTGACATAGAAATCGAGAGCGATGGAAAATAACGAAATTAAAGATGTGCTGATGAACACATTAGCACTGGAAGAAGCCCATGTTTCTGGTGATGGCAGCCATTTTCAAGTCATCGCGGTGGGCGGACTTTTTGCTGGAATGAGCCGAGTAAAAAAACAGCAGGCTGTTTATGCGCCGCTGATGGAGTACATCGCGGATAACCGTATTCATGCATTGTCGATCAAGGCTTATACGCCGGAAGAGTGGCAACGCGACCGTAAACTGAACGGCTTCTAAGTATTCCCTGTACGAGTGGGGATAAACTGCCAGTATCAGTGTGACGACATATTGAATTAAGACATCGAGATACAAAGACTATGGATAAATTTCGTGTTCAGGGCCCAACCCGCTTGGCGGGGGAAGTGACTATTTCCGGCGCCAAGAATGCTGCGTTGCCAATCCTGTTTGCTGCGTTACTCGCAGAGGAACCGGTAGAGATTCAGAACGTACCGAAACTGCGTGACATTGATACCACCATGAAGCTGCTTGGTCAGTTGGGTGCGCGCGTTGAGCGTAACGGTTCCGTCCACGTGGATGCCAGCGATGTAAACGTGTTTTGCGCGCCGTACGACTTGGTGAAAACCATGCGTGCCTCCATCTGGGCTTTAGGGCCACTGGTGGCACGGTTTGGGCAAGGACAGGTATCGCTGCCCGGCGGCTGTGCGATTGGCGCGCGCCCGGTAGATTTGCATATTTACGGCCTTGAGCAGCTCGGCGCGCAGATCGTACTGGAAGAAGGATATGTAAAAGCAACGGTTGATGGTCGCCTGAAAGGCGCGCATATCGTGATGGATAAGGTGAGTGTGGGTGCCACGGTAACCATCATGAGTGCGGCAACGCTGGCGGAAGGCACCACGATTATTGAGAACGCCGCGCGTGAGCCGGAGATTGTCGATACGGCAAACTTTCTGAATACGCTGGGTGCGAAAATCAGCGGTGCAGGCAGCGATAAAATCACTATTGAAGGCGTCGCGCGTCTGGGCGGCGGCGTGTATCGCGTTGTGCCTGACCGTATTGAAACCGGGACATTCCTGGTTGCGGCTGCGGTATCACGCGGTCAGATTATCTGCCGCAATACCCGTCCTGATACGCTGGATGCGGTATTAGCTAAGCTGCGCGAAGCGGGCGCGGATATCGAAGTCGGCGAAGACTGGATTAGCCTGGATATGCACGGTAAGCGTCCGAAAGCAGTTACCTTTCGCACGTCGCCGCATCCTGGATTCCCGACCGATATGCAGGCGCAGTTCAGCCTGCTGAATCTGGTCGCGGAAGGTACAGGTGTGATTACCGAAACTATTTTTGAAAACCGCTTCATGCATGTGCCTGAGCTTATCCGTATGGGCGCACAGGCGGAGATTGAGAGCAATACGGTGATTTGCCACGGCGTAGATAAGCTGTCGGGTGCGCAGGTGATGGCGACCGACTTACGTGCGTCGGCCAGTCTGGTGTTAGCCGGTTGTATCGCGGAAGGTGTGACGACAGTGGATCGTATTTATCATATCGATCGTGGCTATGACCGTATCGAAGATAAGCTGCGTGCATTAGGTGCGAACATCGAGCGTGTTAAAGAGCACGAGTAAGCGCTTCGCCTGTTTATCTTCATAATCATGTTTGTCAGCCGGGTGGTTTCCCACCCGGTTTCTTGTTTGCCCGCCGATGTGACTTTTATCAACCGACTTTGCATGCCGCTATTGGGTCGGGAATTCCTGAATCGTCATTTGTAGCGTGATTTGCTTATTAGCCCGCTCAATCGTGACAGGAATGACGGTACCGGGGCGTATTTCCGAAACCTGTTCCATGGTCTCGATAATCGAGCGTGCAGGTTTATTGTTCACGCTAACAATGACGTCTTCGATGTGGATACCCGCTTTATCCGCCGGACCGCCTGGATCGATAGTCTGGACGAGAATACCGGTCAATCTACCCTGTGCATCACGATTGTTGGTTAACGTACTGTTCTCAAAATTTTCGAGCTGTACGCCGTTGATGCCAATATAGCCGCGCACCACGCGACCATCGCGAATCAGTTTGCCCATCACCTTGGTAGCCAGCGCCACAGGAATTGCGAAGCTAATACCTTCCGGCGTTTCGCCATTGCTGCTTTTATCAAAAGAGAGGGTATTAATACCGACCAGTTCACCGAGCGTGTTGACCAGCGCACCGCCGGAGTTCCCGTGGTTAATTGACGCATCGGTTTGCAGTAGATTTTGGCGTCCTACCTGGCTTCTTTGCTGGCCGTAAGCGCTGAGGCTGACGCGGCCGGTGGCGCTGATGACGCCCTGTGTGACGGTTTGCCCCAGATTATAAGGGTTGCCGATCGCCATCACGACATCGCCGACGTGCGGGAGACGGTCTGGATTCATGGGAATGACGGGCAGATTAACGCCATCAATTTGCAGCACAGACAGATCGGTTAGGGAATCGGAACCGATTACGCGGGCTTCGTACAACCTACCATCTGATAGCTCTATCTGGATCTGCTGCACGTTATTAATCACATGCTTATTGGTTAAAATATACCCTTTTTCATTCATGATGACGCCAGAACCCAGAGGATGAATAGCGACTTCACTGGGTTTTTCCGTATTGGCAACCCGATTATAAATGTTAACCACAGCAGGAGTCGCACGGTTGACGCCC
Organism: Pectobacterium atrosepticum; assembly: GCF_000740965.1. Classification (NCBI taxonomy): domain Bacteria; kingdom Pseudomonadati; phylum Pseudomonadota; class Gammaproteobacteria; order Enterobacterales; family Pectobacteriaceae; genus Pectobacterium; species Pectobacterium atrosepticum. The sequence goes on from NZ_CP009125.1 coordinate 351,852, forward strand.
TGATGGTAGCTTACGGGCGAACCATCAGTATTTCTGTCATTGCTTTTCAGAAACGACGTGCCAGACCCGACAAACGGGAGTACGGCCAGAATAATACCGGCAACGAGGGCACCAAATAGCGCTGAACGTAATAACTTAGCAAGCATGGCCGTGATTTACTGTGGAAAAAGGGAGGTAGGGTGAGGATATCACGAGAAGTTCGGACACCGCATGGCTCGGTGTCCGATTTTTTAACATCAGCGATTTTCTGGCTGGTTAGGCTGTCGTAAAAAACGACAAGCGATTAACGTAGCAGCAGATAGATCGTTTCTTCGCCACGGACGATGTTCAGTGCCAGAACGGAAGGCTTCGCTTCCAGCAGCTTGCGCAGTTGCGTGATGTTTTCAATGCGCTCGCGGTTTACGCCAATGATGATATCGCCTTTTTGCAGACCAACCTGCGCAGCAGGCGTGTCCTTAGCGACGTTATCAATCTGCACGCCTTTGCTGCCATCTTTCAATTGACCATTGATCAGCGATGCACCCTGCAATGACGGTGAAAGCGTTTCGGCGCTGGTCGATGCCGATGTGCTGTTATCCAACACCACCGAAACCTCCTGTGGTTTACCATCACGCAGCAGGCCGATTTTCACGGTCTTGCCCGGCGCGGTGGTGCCGACTTTGGCTCTCAGTTCTGCAAAGCTGCTGATCGGTTTACCATCCAGAGTAGTCAACACGTCGCCAGCCTTGATACCCGCTTTGGACGCGGCAGATTTCGGTAAGACTTCGCTGACGAAAGCGCCGCGCTGTGCATCGACGTTGAAGGCTTTCGCCATCTCAGACGTCATCTCGCTGCCTTTAATACCCAGCAGCCCGCGTTTAACTTCACCAAATTCAACCAACTGCTGCGCCAGATTCTGAGCCATGTTGCTGGGGATGGCGAAACCGATACCGATGTTTCCTCCGCCCGGAGCCAGAATCGCGGTGTTGATACCGATCAGTTCGCCGTTGAGGTTAACCAGCGCACCGCCGGAGTTACCGCGGTTGATAGAAGCATCGGTCTGGATGAAGTTTTCCAGCCCTTCAAGGTTCAGGCCGCTACGTCCCAGTGCAGAGATAATGCCGGATGTCGCGGTCTGGCCGAGGCCGAATGGGTTACCCACGGCAACGGCAAAATCACCGACGCGCAACTGATCGGAATCCGCCATTTTTACGGATACTAGGTTTTTGGCGTCATTCAGCTGTAGCAGGGCAATATCGGTCTGCTCGTCGCGACCAATCAGTTTCGCATCATATTCACGCCCGTCATTAAGCTGGACGCGAATTTTGTCGGCATTATTGATAACGTGATTGTTGGTGAGCACATACCCTTTTGCTGCATCAATAATCACGCCGGAACCCAGCCCTTCAAACGGACGAGAATTTTGTTTGTCCGTCGGGAAATTTGGCCCAAAGAAGAACTTGAACTCTTCCGGTACGCGCTGGCGCTGTACCTGTGTACCTTCAACATGCACGCTGACGACAGCTGGTAAGACTTTTTCCAGCATTGGGGCCAGGCTTGGCGTTTGTTGCCCTTGAACCACGGAAGGTAGCGCAGCATTCGCTGCGGGAAGCGTGGACAGGGTCAAACCTATACTCATTGCCAGTGCACTAAATAATAATGACGTTTTTTTCATTGTTATTAACTCTCTCACGGCCTACGGATGAATAAAACGATGATATATAAACTTAAAGAAACGGTGAAGAGTCAGACTGGCGATCAATGTGTAAAGTTCACTGCTGTTTCGTCAGCAGATTGTAACTATCGCTTTTTATGGTGCGTGATAGGGTAGATGCGCGTCTTAATAAGCGTAGAACAAGGGAAGGAAAGCGTGAGGCCAGAAAGCCTCACGTCTAGGGTATATTAGTTGATATTATTTACGGAGCGGGCGCTCGCCCCGTAGCAAACCTGACGCACCATCGGAATAATCGCGTGGTGGCATGTTCACCGGTGCCTGATCGTTATCCGCTTCTGACTCGGTCAGACGGTATTTAAACGGATTATCCTGGCCGGGAACGTTAGGTAACAGGTTATTGGAGCTTTTCGCCATGTGCTGATAAAGCTGACGATAGTCATCCGCCATGTTATCCAACAACTCCGCACTGCGGGCGAAGTGTCCGACCAATTCCTGACGATAGTCTTCCAATTCGGTTTTGCTTTTCTCCAACTCATTTTGCAATACCTGCTGTTGCCGCAGCTTACGGTTACCAAAGCGCATGGCTACAGCACCAATAATAATACCGACAACTAAACCTATCAGCGCATACTCCCAAGTCATAATAGCTCCTATTTTGACGTCGTTGTCCCGTAGGGGTTTTTCACTTAATAATAGTCACTATAACCGTTAACCTTGTCCGAGTGGAATCCTGATGCTCGATGACTGAGGGGAATGTTGATTCACCGCAGACATCAAGGTTGTTAACTGCGACGATTACGGCTTAAATCGACGGCAACACACAGCAAAACACGACTAACTTTTTTCTCAGGGATTGCGATGGCTACTCCACAGACAACACGGCAGCAAACAACACCCTTGGCGCTTTACCAACAGGCACTTTCCGCCGGTGAATATCAACCGGACGAGGTGCAGCGGCAAACTGTTGTGCGTCTGGAAGCGATACATCAGGCACTATGCGAACGTGCTGCTGATGACGATGTGGAAGCGTCTGGTCGTGTGGGTAAGTGGCGTAGCTGGCTGGGACTGCGTGATAAACGCGAGTCTGAGCCGGTTCAAGGGCTATATATGTGGGGCGGCGTCGGGCGTGGTAAAACTTGGCTGATGGATATGTTTTTCCATAGCCTGCCTGCCGAACGTAAGATGCGTCTCCATTTCCATCGATTTATGCTGCGGGTACATGAAGAGCTGAACCAGTTTCAGGGGCAGGAAAATCCGCTGGAGAAAGTGGCTGACGGCTTCAAAGCCGAAACTGATGTGTTGTGCTTTGATGAGTTTTTCGTCTCTGACATTACCGATGCGATGCTGTTGGCTGAACTGCTGCGTGCGCTGTTTGCCCGTGGTATTACGCTGGTGGCGACATCGAATATTCCGCCGGACGATCTCTATCGCAATGGATTACAACGCGCGCGCTTTATTCCTGCGATTGAGTTGATTAAACAGCACTGTGAAGTACGTAATGTCGATGCGGGTGTCGATTATCGTCTGCGTACGCTGACACAGGCACACCTTTATCTCTCGCCGCTGAATGAAGAGACGAGTGCCGCGATGCAGCAGATGTTTACTCGTCTGACTGGCAAGAAATTGCAGACGCCGGGACCGGTGCTGGAAGTCAATCATCGTCCGCTAGCGACACTCGGCGTGAGTGACGGCGTGCTAGCAGCCGATTTCCACACGCTGTGTACAGAGGCGCGCAGCCAGAATGATTACATCGCGCTTTCGCGCCTCTACCACACGATGCTGTTGCACAATGTGACGGTGATGGAAACGAAAGAAGAGAACACCGCTCGCCGTTTTCTGGCGCTGGTAGATGAGTGCTACGATCGCCGCATCAAACTGATTATCTCTGCACAGGCATCGATGTTTGATATCTATCAGGGAGAGCACTTGAAATTTGAATATCAGCGCTGTTTATCCCGTTTACAGGAAATGCAAAGCGAAGAGTACCTACGGCAGCCACATTTGGCATAACGCAGGCTGTAGTTTTCGTCATTTACGTGTGAAAAAAGGTCGATTTTTGAGAATGACTTCTCTATAATCTTGCGACCCCACGTTACAACAAAGTTTTTTTCCCAAAAACTTTATAGTGCCGGCATTGGCTATTCGAAGGGGTAGGTTTGCTGGACTGATGGTCGTGTGAGCCTCAACTGTTTTCGAGCGTTAGGGTGTTCACCAACGTGTAACTAATTATTGGGTAAGCTTTTAATGAAAACTTTTACAGCTAAACCAGAGACCGTAAAACGTGACTGGTACGTTGTTGATGCGAACGGTAAAACTTTAGGCCGTCTCGCTACTGAACTGGCTCGTCGTCTGCGCGGCAAGCATAAAGCGGAATACACCCCGCACGTTGATACGGGTGATTACATCATCGTTCTGAACGCTGACAAAGTTGCTGTAACTGGCAACAAGCGTACTGACAAGATTTATTATCATCACACCGGTCACATCGGTGGTATTAAACAAGCGACCTTTGAAGAGATGATTGCCCGCCGTCCTGAGCGTGTGATTGAAATCGCGGTTAAAGGCATGCTGCCGAAGGGCCCGTTGGGTCGTGCTATGTTCCGTAAACTGAAAGTTTACGCGGGCACCGAGCACAATCACGCGGCACAGCAACCGCAAGTTCTGGACATTTAATCGGGATTATAGGCAATGGCTGAAAATCAATACTACGGCACTGGTCGCCGCAAAAGCTCCGCCGCTCGCGTGTTCATCAAACCGGGCAGCGGTAACATCGTTATTAACCAGCGTAGTCTGGAACAGTACTTCGGTCGCGAAACTGCCCGCATGGTAGTTCGTCAGCCGCTTGAACTGGTCGACATGGTTGGTAAATTTGATCTGTACATCACCGTTAAAGGTGGTGGTATCTCTGGTCAGGCTGGTGCGATCCGTCATGGTATCACCCGCGCTCTGATGGAGTATGATGAGTCCCTGCGTGGCGAACTGCGTAAAGCTGGTTTCGTTACTCGTGATGCTCGTCAGGTTGAACGTAAGAAAGTCGGTCTGCGTAAAGCACGTCGTCGTCCTCAGTTCTCCAAGCGTTAATTTCTGGCTGCATTGCAGCGAAATCAATGCAAAAAACCCGGTGCTTGCCACCGGGTTTTTTATGTCTAAAAATAATTTCCTCGAAATATACGTTTTACTTTCCGTATGTTAGCGATGAAGTTGCGCTTATGCCCCCACAAAACGAACAAAATCTGATAAGCTATTAGCCGATTTTATGCCTGTGTGCCAGCTATCGCGTAGCTGTTTAAAACGATGGATTTTATCAGGCGATGTTTACACATTGGCGAGCAGAATTTCGAATAGCGGTTTGCAGGTTATTCACTGCGTGGTTATTCGCCATATTATTCTCAATAAACTTGGAGGTTTTCATGGCTGTCGCTGCCAACAAACGTTCGGTAATGACGCTGTTTTCTGGTCAGTCCGACATTTTTAGCCATCAGGTCCGCATTGTATTGGCGGAAAAAGGTGTGAGTGTCGAGATTGAGCTGGTGGACATGGATAATCTGCCTCAGGATCTTATTGACCTCAATCCTTATGGTTCCGTGCCGACGCTGGTCGATCGCGAACTGACGCTCTATGAATCACGTATTATCATGGAGTATCTGGATGAACGTTTCCCTCATCCGCCGTTAATGCCTGTCTATCCTGTTGCGCGCGGTAACAGCCGCCTGATGATGCATCGCATTGAGAGCGACTGGTATTCTTTGCTTAGGAAAATGACGCATGGCAACGCTCAGGAAGCGGATGCAGCGCGTAAGCAACTGCGTGAAGAACTGCTGGCAATTGCCCCAGTGTTCAATGAAACGCCTTATTTCATGAGCGAAGAGTTCAGCCTGGTGGATTGCTATCTGGCTCCGCTGCTGTGGCGTCTGCCGCAGTTAGGTATTGAACTGAGTGGTTCGGGCGCGAAAGAGCTGAAAGGCTACATGACACGCGTCTTTGAGCGTGATGCGTTCTTGGCTTCCCTGACGGAAGTAGAACGTGAAATGCGTTTGCAAACCCGAGGTTAAACTGTATGGCGTTGTCTCAACTGTCTCCGCGTCGTCCGTATTTATTACGGGCTTTTTATGATTGGTTGCTGGATAACCAATTAACGCCTCATCTGGTAGTCGATATCACTCTGCCGGATGTTATGGTACCGATGGAGTTCGCCCGTGATGGCCAGATCGTGCTGAATATTGCACCGCGCGCTGTTGGTGGCCTTGAGTTAGCTGATGACAGCGTTCGTTTCAATGCTCGTTTTGGCGGCGTACCGCGTCAGGTTCATGTGCCGATGGCGGCCGTAATGGCGATCTACGCACGTGAGAACGGAGCTGGAACGATGTTTGAGTCCGAACCTGCTTATGAGTCTGCAGGTGAATATGAAGGCTTTCAAGAAGGGGCGCCCTCTTCAGGGACGGTCATGTCGATTGTCGATAGCTCACCTGATTCTGAAGCACCTGACGATGGTTCCGGTTCTGATGACGAACCACCACCGCCGCCTAAAGGTGGCAGACCATCGCTACGGGTCGTAAAATAATCCGTTCCTAAGGGCACTTTAACAGTGCCCTTTCTTATTTCGTATCGTTAGCAAAATATGCCGTTAATTGAACACCATTCCGCCATCAATGAGTAACGACTGTCCTGTCATATAATCTGAATCGTGGCTGGCCAGATAGGAGACACAAGCGGCAACATCTTCTGGTTCGGATAAACGACCTAGTGTGATGCGTTTGGCGAATTCTTCCGTTGCATAGCCACGCGGTTTTCCTGCGGACTCAGAGATCTTCCGATCGATTTCATCCCACATTGGCGTTTTTACGATACCTGGACAGTAGCCATTGACCGTGATGCCCAGCGGCGCTAAATCGCGAGCAGCAGTTTGCGTCAAGCCGCGAACCGCAAATTTACTCGAGCTGTAGACGGCGAGCTCAGGATTACCGACATGTCCGGCCTGTGAGCAGGCATTGATGATTTTGCCGCCATGACCCAGAGATTTAAAGGCATCAAGAGCCGCCTGAATTCCCCAGATAACGCCTTTGACGTTGATGTTATAAACACGATCAACAACTTCTGGCGTGATATCTTCAATCAGGGTTGAGGGAGCAACACCGGCGTTATTGACGATGACGTTAAAGTCACCAAAGCGCTTTTTGGCTTCTGCAACGGCGGCGAAAACGGCCTCACGATCCGCGACGTCTGCCTGTAGTGCGATGGCTTGCCCGCCGGATTTTTCAATTTCCTGCGCCACGCTACGCGCTGTTTCTTGGTTATAGTCCACGATGGCGACGGCAAAGCCATCTGCCGCCAGTCTGAGAGCAATAGCACGGCCAATACCTTGACCGCCTCCTGTTACAAGAGCCACTTCGACTGTCATATTTCCTCCTTAATGAAATCCAATCTCAATAAAGACAAGTAAATGCCGGAGATAAGTGTAGGCCTTTCACGTGAAATTGCAGGATTTATTACGAAAAGTTCTTTAGAACGGAGTGGAAAGATGAAGGGTTTATTAGCCCGTTTGGTGTGAAACTCTAAAAAAAGAAACAAGGTGGGTTGCCATCAGTTGCTAATGGACGCTTAAGGTAAAGCCGGAAAAAGAAAAGGGCAGCCAGCCTGCCCTCAGGAGACGTCGTGCGTTTCTACACTTCCAGATAGTTCATGATGCCGTCAGCGGCTTTACGACCTTCTGCGATGGCGGTAACCACCAGATCGGAACCGCGTACAGCATCGCCGCCCGCAAAAATTTTCGGGTTGCTGGTCTGGAAGGCGTTATCGCAGCTTTCCGGTGCGACAATACGACCTTGATCGTCCAGCTTGACGTCATGTTCTGCCAGCCACGCCATTTTGTGCGGACGGAAGCCGAACGCCATGATGACCGCATCGGCTTCCAGTACGTGCTCGGAACCCTCTACGATTTCAGGACGACGACGTCCATTGGCATCAGGTACGCCCAGTGCAGTTCGCGCCATTTTCACACCGCACACTTTGCCTGCGCCATTGACCTCGACGCTCAGCGGTTGCAGGTTGAATTTGAACTCGACGCCTTCTTCACGTGCATTTTTCACTTCGCGCTTGGAGCCAGGCATGTTCTCTTCATCACGACGATAGGCACAGGTAACGTGCGTTGCGGCCTGACGAATTGAGGTGCGCACGCAGTCCATCGCGGTATCACCACCGCCTAGCACGACAACGCGTCTCCCCTGCATGCTGATGTAAGGCTCGTCTGCTGCGGCTTCAAAGCCCATCAACTGCTTGGTATTGGCGATCAGGAACGGCAGAGCATCATAAACGCCCTGAGCATCTTCATTGTCCAATCCGCCACGCATAGACTGATAGGTGCCGACACCGAGGAATACGGCATCGTACTCGTCCAGCAGCGCTTTCATCTGTACGTCTTTGCCGACTTCGGTATTCAGACGGAATTCGATCCCCATCTCGGTGAAGATTTCACGGCGTTTCACCATCACCTCTTTTTCCAGCTTGAAAGAGGGGATGCCGAAGGTCAGCAGGCCACCGATCTCAGGGTGACGATCGAAAACGACGGCCTGTACGCCACTTCGTGCCAGCACATCGGCACAGGCCAGCCCTGCTGGGCCAGCGCCGATAATGGCGACGCGTTTGCCTGTCGGTATGACGTTGGCAACGCTCGGCTTCCAGCCCATCTCTATCGCTTTATCATTGATATAGCGCTCGATGTTGCCGATGGTGACCGCGCCGAACTCGTCATTCAGCGTACAAGATCCTTCACACAGACGATCCTGCGGGCATACGCGGCCGCACACTTCCGGCAGGCTGTTAGTCTGGTGCGATAACTCAGCCGCTTCGATAATGCGGCCTTCGTTCGCCAGTTTCAGCCAGTTCGGGATGTAGTTATGTACTGGACATTTCCATTCACAGTAAGGGTTTCCGCATGACAGGCAGCGATCTGCCTGGGCTTTGGACTGGCTTTCTGAGAACGGCTCGTAGATCTCAACAAATTCAATTTTACGAATCTTCAGCGGTTTCTTGGGCGGATCAACGCGCTGTAAGTCGATAAACTGGTAAACATTCTGACTCATGATGACCTCTTACTGCGCCTGAACCCGCAGCTCGGCTGCGGAACGACTACGGTGACCCAACAATGCCTTCACATCACTTGACTTCGGTTTCACCAGAGCAAACTTCGGTGCCCAGATCGGCCAGTTAGCGAGGATCTCTTCTCCGCGGTGTGAACCGGTATTCTGTACATGCTCGGTGATCAGGCCACGTAAATGCTCTTCATGAATAGCTAACTCTTCCACATCCAGTACTTCTACCAGTTCTGGGTTAACGCGTTTGCGGAATTCACCGTCTTCATCCAGCACGTAGGCGAATCCACCGGTCATGCCTGCACCAAAGTTCACGCCGGTACGACCCAGCACGCAGACGATTCCGCCCGTCATGTATTCACAACCGTTATCGCCGATGCCTTCTACCACGGTGATACAGCCCGAGTTACGCACGGCGAAACGCTCACCTGCGCGGCCTGCTGCAAACAGCTTACCGCCGGTGGCACCATAAAGGCAGGTGTTACCGATGATGCTGGCTTCGTGACTGCGGAAGGCTGAACCCACCGGAGGACGTACGGAGATACTGCCGCCCGCCATACCTTTGCCGACGTAGTCGTTGGCATCGCCGATTAATTTCAGTTCCAGTCCGCCTGCGTTCCATACGCCAAAGCTCTGTCCTGCCGTACCGGAGAAGTGAGCTTTAATCGGATCGCCAGCCAGTCCTTGATCGCCATGTTTTTCGGCAATTGCACCAGACAGCGTCGCGCCGACGGAGCGATCGGTGTTGCGGATATCGAAGTAGAGCGCTTTGCCCTGTTTCGCATCGATGTGCGGCTGTGCCTGTGCCAACAGTTCTTTGTTCAACAAGCCTTTATCGAACGACAGGTTGCTTTCAGTGCAGTACAGCGCTTTGCCCGGCTGAGGCTGTGCGGCGTGCAGCAGCGGCGACAGATCCAGCTTGTTCTGTTTAGCACTGAAACCGTCCAGCTCAACCAGCAAGTCAGTACGACCAATCAGGTCCACCAGACGGCTGACGCCCAACTCTGCCATCAGCACGCGAGTTTCATGTGCGATGAAGTGGAAGTAGTTGGTCACACGCTCAGGCAGGCCGTGGTAGTGATCGCGGCGCAGCTTCTCATCCTGCGTTGCAACGCCCGTTGCACAGTTATTCAGGTGGCAGATACGCAGGTATTTACAGCCCAGCGCGACCATTGGTCCGGTGCCGAAGCCGAAGCTTTCCGCACCCAGAATCGCCGCTTTGACGATATCCAGACCGGTTTTCAAGCCACCATCTACCTGAAGGCGGATTTTGTGACGTAGGCCGTTGGATACCAAAGCCTGTTGTGTTTCAACCAGACCCAGCTCCCACGGGCAGCCCGCGTATTTCACTGAGGACAGCGGACTGGCACCTGTACCGCCGTCGTAACCTGCGATGGTGATAAGGTCGGCATAGGCTTTGGCAACGCCGGTAGCGATAGTACCAACGCCTGGTTCAGACACCAGTTTCACCGAAATCATCGCTTTCGGATTGACCTGCTTCAGATCGAAAATCAACTGCGCCAAATCTTCGATAGAGTAAATATCGTGGTGCGGCGGTGGCGAAATCAGCGTCACACCCGGTACGGAATAGCGCAGACGGGCAATGTACGGCGTGACTTTATCACCCGGTAACTGACCCCCTTCGCCCGGCTTCGCGCCCTGTGCCACTTTAATCTGAATCACATCAGCGTTGACCAGATAGGCTGGCGTCACACCAAAACGACCAGAAGCGACCTGCTTGATGCGGGAAACTTTATTGGTGCCGTAACGCGCAGGATCTTCACCACCCTCACCGGAGTTGGAGAAACCACCCAGTCCGTTCATTGCTTCTGCCAGCGATTCATGGGCTTCGGGGCTGAGTGCGCCGATAGACATGGCTGCGGTATCGAAACGTTTGAACATTTCAGTAGCTGGTTCAACGTTGTCGATAGCGATGGCCGCGCCTTCTTGCGGTTTCAGTGCCAGCAGGTCGCGTAACGTCGCCACTGGGCGCTCGTTAACCAGCTTGGCGTATTGCTCGTAATCGCTGTACTCCCCACTTTTTACCGCGGTTTGCAGCGTAGTGACGACATCCGGGTTGTAGGCATGGTATTCGCCGCCGTGTACAAACTTCAGCAGGCCACCCTGTTCCAGCGTTTTGCGCTTCAGCCAGGCACGTTTGGACAGGTTCAGCAGATCCTGTTCGAAGTCGCTGTAGTTTGCTCCACCGATGCGGCTGACTACGCCCAGGAAACATTGCGTCGACACATCTTTATGCAGACCCACAGCTTCAAACAGCTTGGAACAGCGATAAGACGCAATCGTCGAGATGCCCATCTTGGACATAATCTTGTACAGGCCTTTATTGATGCCATTACGGTAGTTCAGCATCACGGCGCGATAAGGTTTGTCGATGGTATGGTTATCTACCATCCGCGCCAGCGTTTCGTAGGCGAGGTAAGGGTAGATAGCTGTCGCACCAAAGCCTAACAGCACGGCAAAGTGGTGCGGGTCGCGTGCACTGGCGGTTTCAACAATGATGTTGGCATCACAGCGCAGGCTCTTTTCTACCAAACGGCGCTGAACGGCACCCACTGCCATCGGCGCAGGGACGGGCAAGCGTGATTCGCTAATGCCACGGTCGGACAGCACCAGCAGAACGGCGCCGTCTCTGACTTTGCTTTCTGCTTCGTCACACAGTTTTTCGATGGTCTGTTGCAGCGTTTGCTGCAACGGATCAAACGTCAGATCCAGCGTGTCGGCGCGATAGTGCAGCTCATCCTGCGACGTCAGCTGTGTGAAGTCGGAGTAAAGCAGGATTGGTGATTTAAAGCTCAGACGGTGAGCCTGACCTTCCGCTTCACAGAAAACGTTCATCTCGCGGCCAATACTGGTCGCCAGTGACATCACATGTGCTTCGCGCAGCGGATCAATCGGTGGGTTGGTGACCTGTGCGAACTGCTGACGGAAGTAGTCATAAATGATGCGTGGACGGCTGGACAGCACGGCGAACGGCGTGTCGTCGCCCATAGAGCCAGTGGCTTCCTGACCGTTTTCGCCCAGTACGCGGATGACCTGATCCAGTTCTTCACTGCTGTAACCGTACTGTTTCTGGTAGGTTTCCAGCAGCTCATCGTTGAATTCACGACTGCCAACCTGCTCATCTGGCAGCTCTTCAAACGGTACCAGACGCTTAACGTTTTTCTCCATCCACTCTTTGTAAGGATGGCGACTTTTCAGATCGTTATCAGTTTCGGCAGAGTGCAGGATGCGGCCGCTGCGGGTGTCGATCACCATCAGCTCGCCAGGGCCAACGCGGCCTTTTTCAACCACCTCATCCGGCTGATAATCCCAGATACCGACTTCAGACGCGCAGGTGATTAGCTTGTCTTTGGTGATGACATAACGCGCGGGGCGCAGGCCATTACGATCCAGGTTACAAGCAGCATAGCGCCCGTCGGACATGACGATACCGGCTGGGCCATCCCACGGCTCCATGTGCATGGAGTTAAAGTCGAAGAAGGAGCGCAGTTCAGGATCCATATCCGGGTTGTTCTGCCAGGCTGGCGGAACCAGCAGGCGCATGGCGCGGATGATATCCATCCCACCGCTCAGGAACAGCTCCAGCATATTGTCCAACGAACTGGAGTCGGAGCCGGTTTCGTTGACGAACGGCGCAGCGTCCTGCAAATCCGGGATTAGCGGAGTTTTGAATTTATAAGCACGCGCGCGTGCCCATTGGCGGTTACCGGCGATGGTGTTGATCTCGCCGTTGTGCGCCAGATAGCGGAACGGCTGTGCCAGTGGCCAGCGGGGTACTGTGTTGGTTGAGAAGCGCTGATGGAACAGGCAAATTGCCGATTCCAGACGCAGATCGGCCAGATCGAGGTAGAAGCGTGGCAGATCCGCAGGCATGCACAGACCTTTATAGATCGTGACCAGATTGGAGAAGCTACAAACGTAGAACTCTTTGTCTTCGATACGTTTTTCGATACGGCGACGCGCCATGAATAGGCGACGTTCCATATCGCGTTGACGCCAGCCTGCCGGGGCGTTAACGAAAATTTGCTCAATACGCGGCATAGATGACAGGGCAATTTCACCCAGCACATCCGGGTTAGTCGGAACTTCACGCCAGCCCAGCACGGACAGCGTTTCATTCTGCAACTCTTCTTCTACAATCCGACGCGTGGCGCGAGCCAGCTCTTCGTCTTGATTGAGAAACATCATGCCAACAGCGTAGTTTTTGGCTAAACGCCAGCCATGTTCTTCCGCTACCAGACGAAAGAAACGATCGGGCTTCTGAAGTAATAAACCGCAGCCGTCGCCAGTCTTGCCGTCAGCAAGGATTGCGCCACGGTGCTGCATGCGTGCGAGTGCGTGAATGGCGGTACGCACTACTTTATGGCTCGGCTCACCTTCTATGTGGGCGATTAATCCGAAACCACAGTTATCTCTCTCTTGGGATGCATCATACAACATATTAGTGAACCTCCCCAGGCTCTGTGTGACTCTCACAACCTACTGCGAGAAAGCACCGTGGCGTCGAGCGGCTAGTATTGCGCTCTCTTCTTCGGCCTCTCGTGACGGTCTCACAAGTGGTAAATGACTTGTTTTTAGAGGGAGTCTTCATTTACTGCATAAATATGACGAGTCGTGAACCCGTCAGGAAAGCTTCCAGCGGATTCCCAAATTAGCGAGAAACCCTGTTCAGGTCAAATACCAGTGCAAAATGTGCTGATAAGCGATAATTTTTAATTATACCTATGAAACGTAATGATTTTTTTAGAAAAACCATCTCGAAAAGCGAATGTGGTATTTAATTAAAATGTGAGCTGTATCACTATGCGAAAGCGTGATAACCCTTCTCCATGCTACGTTCTTTCTACGTTCTAGAATATTCTGCTGTATATGACTACTTTTAGATTTTATGAAACTATTTTTAAGTATTGCTTCATCTTTTCATTAAGCCAGCATACGGGATAAGAAAAATTAATTAGCACGGACGTGAGTTTATTTTCACTAAAAGCGAATAAAAATGCATTTCATTGGGATGTGTGTGATTGATCGCGGTCATCGCGAAGGGGGCAAGAGAAAGGTAGTCTGCTGTTCCTCAAGGGAGCAGGCTAGAATATGCAATTGCAAAAATTAATCAATATGTTTGGCGGAAATCTTCAACGTCGCTATGGCGAGAAGATCCACAAGCTGACGCTGCACGGTGGCTTTAATTGCCCTAACCGTGATGGCACGCTGGGGCGAGGCGGGTGTACGTTCTGTAATGTCGCTTCGTTTGCCGATGAGCAGATGCAGCAACGCAGTATTGCGCAGCAGTTGAAAGCGCAAGCGGGAAAGGTGAATCGGGCCAAGCGTTATCTGGCTTATTTTCAGGCGTATACCAGCACCTATGCCGAGGTTCAGGTTCTGGAAAGCATGTATCAGGAAGCGCTGAAGCAGGCTGAAATGGTAGGACTTTGTGTGGGGACTCGTCCCGACTGCGTGCCAGATGCGGTGCTGGATTTGCTGTCCCGTTATCACGATCGGGGTTATGAGGTTTGGCTGGAACTCGGGCTGCAAAGTGCCTGTGACAAAACGCTGCATCGTATTAATCGTGGACATGACTTCGCCTGCTATCAGGAAACTACCCGCCGCGCGCGCGAACGCGGCTTGAAGGTGTGTAGCCATCTGATTGTGGGGTTACCGGGAGAAGATGCACAGCGCTGTTTAACGACGCTGGAGCAGGTCGTCGAGACTGGGGTAGAAGGCATTAAGCTTCACCCTCTCCATATTGTGGAAGGCAGTACGATGGCGAAAGCCTGGCGAGCCAGAAGGTTGCCCGAATTGGCGCTGGATCGCTATGTGGAGACGGCGGGAGAGATGATTCGCCATACGCCGCCGGATGTCATCTATCATCGCATTTCCGCCAGCGCTCGACGTCCGACTCTGCTAGCACCGCTTTGGTGTGAAAATCGCTGGACGGGCATGGTGGAACTGGACCGCTATCTGCAAACGCATGGTGTACAGGGTTCCGCGCTCGGCATGCCCTACCGCTATGCTGGTGTGTAATACATCATGTGTAATGCGTCAAAAGGCACGAACGGTAGACCCCGATATTTCGTGTTGTGAATCTACGGAGCCGCACCGTATAAGTCGCTATTTTGCGTTATGATGCGCCGGTCGGTGACTAAGGGAAATCGCTATGAAGCAAATTCGTCTGTTGGCTCAGTACTATGTTGATTTGATGGTAAAACTGGGGCTTGTCCGTTTTTCACTGCTGCTAGCCTCGGTATTGGTGCTGCTGGCGATGGTAGTACAAATGGCGGTCACCCTATTGCTCAGCGGGGAAGTCGAAAATATCGACGTCGTCCGCTCCATTTTCTTCGGGCTGCTAATTACGCCCTGGGCCGTTTATTTTCTCTCCGTGGTGGTGGAACAGCTTGAAGAGTCGCGTCAGCGGCTGTCGAAGCTGGTAGCGAAACTGGAAGAGATGCGTCATCGGGATCTGGAGCTGAATGTGCAGCTTCAGGAGAACATCGCGCAGCTCAATCAGGAAATTGCCGACCGTATCAAAGCGGAAGAGGCCCGTGTGCTGGTGATGAGCCGGCTCAAAGAAGAGATGTCCCGTCGCGAACAGGCGCAGATTGAGCTGGAGCAGCAATCTGCGTTGCTGCGCTCGTTCCTCGATGCCTCGCCGGATCTGGTTTATTACCGTAACGAAGAAAAAGAATTCTCCGGCTGCAACCGCGCGATGGAACTGCTGGTAGGTAAAAGCCAGAAGCAGCTCATCGGCTTGACGCCGCAGGATGTTTACGCCCCCGATATTGCTGAGAAAGTGATGGAGACGGACGAAAAAGTGTTCCGCCACAACGTTTCTCTGACCTATGAGCAGTGGCTGGTTTATCCCGATGGGCGTAAAGCCTGTTTTGAGCTGCGCAAAGTGCCGTTTTATGACCGGATGGGCAAACGTCACGGGCTGATGGGGTTTGGACGCGATATAACGGAGCGTAAGCGTTACCAGGACGCGTTAGAGAACGCCAGTAGGGATAAGACCACTTTTATCTCAACAATCAGCCACGAGCTTCGTACGCCGCTTAATGGCATTGTCGGGTTAAGTCGAATCCTGCTGGATACGCAACTTGACCCTGAACAGCAAAAATACCTGAAAACTATCCACGTCAGCGCGATTACGCTGGGCAATATTTTTAACGACGTGATTGAGATGGATAAACAGGAGCGCCGCAAGGTGCAACTGGATAACCAGCCGATCGATTTCACCGGTTTTCTGGTGGATTTGGAGAACCTCGGTGGCCTGCTGGCGGAACAGAAAGGCCTGAAGCTGATTATGGATCAGCACCAGCCTCTGCCGCAGAAAGTGATTACTGACGGAACACGCCTGCGGCAGATTCTGTGGAACCTGCTCAGTAACGCGGTGAAATTTACGCCGAAGGGTGAGAAAGGCGAAAAGGGCGAAATTGTGGTGCGCGTCTGGCATGAAAAGGGCGATCGCTTGCGCTTCGAGGTTGAAGATTCTGGGATGGGTATCCCGGCGGATGAATTGGAAAAAATCTTCGCCATGTATTATCAGGTCAAAGACCAGCACGGTGGAAAGCCAGCAACGGGTTCGGGAATCGGTCTGGCGGTGTCGAAGCGTCTGGCACAGAACATGGGCGGCGATATCCATGTTTCCAGTTCGCAAGGTAAGGGCTCCTGCTTCACCCTGACGGTGATTGCGCCGAGCGCCGATGAAGCGGGAAGCGGCCTGGAAGACGACGATGATTTGCCGCTACCTGCGTTGCACGTTCTGCTGGTTGAGGACATCGAACTCAACGTGGTGGTTGCGCGCTCGGTGCTTGAAAAGCTGGGTAATAGCGTGGATGTCGCGATGACTGGGCAGGAAGCGCTGGATATGTTCGATCCCGATGAATTCGATCTGGTGTTACTCGATATCCAACTGCCGGATATGACTGGGCTGGACGTGGCGCGTCAGCTACGTTCGCGCTATGGCAAGCGCAGCCTGCCGCCGCTGGTGGCGCTGACGGCGAACGTGCTGAAGGATAAACGCGAATATCTGGATGCGGGTATGGATGACGTGCTTAGTAAACCGCTGTCGGTGCCAGCGTTGACGGCTGTTATCAAACAACACTGGGATACTCACACGGTGTGGACGGAAGAGTCAGTGGTTGAAGAAGGTGATGAAATGGCAAAGGCAAAAGAAGATCTGCTGGATATCCCGATGCTGGAACAGTACCTGGATTTGGTGGGGCCGAAATTGATTCACCAAAGTCTGGAAATGTTTGAACAGATGATGCCGGGTTATCTGGCGATTCTGGATTCCAACATGACGGCGCGTGACCAGAAAGGCATTACGGAAGAAGGGCACAAAATTAAAGGGGCTGCGGGCTCCGTCGGGTTACGGCATCTGCAACAAATCGCCCAGCAGATTCAGACCTCATCGCTACCAGCATGGTGGGATAACGTGCAGGAGTGGATCGATGAGCTTAAGCACGACTGGCGTCATGACGTTCAGGTACTGCGTGATTGGGTAGCAAAAGCAGAGAAAGAGTCCTGATACGGTCTTTGTGCTGATTCTGTCTGCTGTGGCCACAAGGATGTGGTGAGTAAAATGGTTAGAAAAATTTTTTCGTATCACGCGATATCATGCAAAAAATGCAGAACGACGTCAGATTGAGCGGTGTTTACGATTGAAGGAGGATAGGGAATGCGGGGCTTTGCACGTTTTCATACGGTAGAAAAAAATGACCCCGGCCGAAGCCGGGGTGCGCGAATTATGCGCCAACACCAGGGAAAACATGCACCTGCATTTAGATCTCAGGGTTTGTAAACTCGCAAGTGCGGATATTCGTGTCTTAACACTACAACTTACAACAGCAACTAAAACCCAGCTACTGTACATCTTCATCAAGCAACAAAATAGCAAATGTAGAAATCTTTGTTACAAGAATCATTAAAATGTGTGATGTAGATTAGTGTTTGTCAATTAAAAAATCAATTAGTTGATGTAATGAAATGAGGGAAAAGATGATGAAACGAGTCGGCATTGTCCTTAGTGGCTGTGGTGTTTATGACGGTTCCGAGATTCATGAAGCCGTATTGACGTTACTTGCGCTAGATCGCGCAGGTGCGCAAGCAGTTTGCTTTGCGCCAGATAAACCGCAATTACAGGTGGTTAATCACCTGACAGGTGACGTAACTGGTGAGAATCGCAACGTTTTAGCAGAATCAGCACGGATCGTCAGAGGAAAAATCCAGCCGCTTTCTACAGCAAATGCACAAGATTTAGATGCGCTGATTGTGCCTGGTGGTTTTGGCGCTGCGAAGAACTTAAGCGACTTTTCCACGCAGGGATCGGCCTGTCAGATTGATGAAACGCTGCAATTGCTCACACAGGAAATTTATAAGCAAAATAAACCAATTGGTTTTATTTGCATCTCGCCCGCGTTGCTGCCGACGATCTTGGGGATACCCGTTCGCGTAACCATTGGTAACGATATTGATACTGCTGAAGCTGTCGAAGAGATGGGCGGTATCCACGTCGTTTGTCCGGTCGATGATATCGTGGTGGATGAGGAACATAAAATCGTGACGACACCAGCCTATATGCTGGCTAGCTCTATCAGCGAAGCGGCACAAGGCATTGATAAGCTCGTTGCTCGCGTATTGGCTCTCACCGAATGAGGTGGAGCCGAGGGCGTGTTGGAGGCTTACTCACGTGGCTTAAGCGTCTGATTGTTCGGAGTGTGTTGGTTGTCATCGGTGCGTGGCTGGCTGGTATCCTGCTGTTTTCCTTTCTGCCCGTACCGTTCTCAGCGGTAATGGTCGACAGGCAGGTCAGCGCATGGCTGAAAGGCGAATTCTCCTATGTTGCCCATTCAGACTGGGTGGCAATGGACGATATCGCACCAGCAATGGCGCTGGCAGTGATGGCGGCGGAAGACCAAAAATTTCCTCAGCATTGGGGTTTCGATGTTGATGCGATTGGTCAGGCATTGAAACACAACGAACGTAATACACAGCGGGTTCGCGGTGCGTCTACGCTGTCGCAACAGATGGTGAAGAACCTGTTTCTGTGGGATGGGCGTAGCTGGGTGCGTAAGGGGCTTGAGGCGGGCATTACCACCGGGGTTGAGCTGGTCTGGACAAAACGGCGAATTCTTACCGTGTATCTCAACATCGCCGAATTTGGCCCTGGGGTTTTTGGTGTGGAAGCGGCTGCCAGACGTTATTTCAATAAATCTGCCAGCAAGTTGACGGCAAGCGAATCCGCGTTGCTGGCGGCGGTGCTGCCAAACCCTATTCGCTTTCGTGCGAATGCGCCTTCCGGCTACGTTATTCAACGTCAGCAGTGGATTTTACGCCAGATGCGACAGATGGGCGGCGACGCGTTTTTGCGAGATAACAATCTGAATTAAGACGTCTTGTTCGTTTAGTATACCGAGAAGTTTTCGCGTTAACGGTCGTGTTTTCGACATCAGGAGAAAGTATGCGGTTACGTCATTGGTCAGGTTTACTGGTTGTACTGTGTTGTATGGCCTCTGTTGCCCGAGCGGGCACAGAGCTTAAAACGTCATCCTCCGATAATCCCTACGCCTTCTTGCAACAGCCCCAGCTATCCGCAGTAAAGCAGCAGCTACAGCAGAAAACGGAAAAGCCGCAGACGCGAATGGCGTATGAGCAGCTTATTTCGGAAGCCGATCGTGCGTTGAAAATTGATAACCCTAGTGTGACGGAAAAGAAA
Organism: Pectobacterium atrosepticum; assembly: GCF_000740965.1. Lineage (NCBI taxonomy): Bacteria > Pseudomonadati > Pseudomonadota > Gammaproteobacteria > Enterobacterales > Pectobacteriaceae > Pectobacterium > Pectobacterium atrosepticum. The sequence continues at coordinate 371,326 of NZ_CP009125.1, forward strand.
TCCACGCCACCCAGTGGTTCAAAGCATGATTATTTGAGCCTCAGCGCCTACTGGTGGCCCGATCCCGACAAAGCTGATGGTTTGCCTTGGATTCGTCGTGATGGGCAGGTAAACCCTGCCAGCAAGGATGAAGAGACCGATGGTGTCCGTCTGGCGAAATTCACCGCCCAAACGCAGGCGTTGACGCTGGCATGGTATTTCTCTGGCAAACAGGTTTATGCCGATAAGGCAATGTCGATGATCCGTACCTGGTTTATTGACCCCGCTACGCGCATGAACCCTAATCTCGATTTTGCGCAGGGCGTGCCGGGCATTGCGCCGGGCAGGGGATCGGGTGTATTGGACGGACGTTATTTTTCCACCCGTATCGTCGATTCTCTGATTATGTTGCGCCATGCTCCGGGCTGGACAGCGCAGGATGAGCAGCAAATGCAGAAATGGATGAGCGATTATCTGCACTGGCTACAGACTAGCAAGCTGGGGAAAAAAGAGGCGACTGCCAAGAACAATCACGGTAGCTGGTATACCGTACAGGTCGCGGGTATCGCCTGGTATCTGGGGAAAATCGACGTGGTGAAATCCATGGCGCAGTTGCAACGGGAAAAATTGGATCACCAGTTTCAACCAGACGGCGCTCAGCCGGAAGAGCTAGCGCGTACCCGCTCTTTTCATTACAGCTATTTTAACCTTCAGGCGATAACGGATATGGCTATCCTGGCTTCCCGTGTCGGGGAAAATATCTGGCAGTACCAAACGCCGAAAGGAAGCAGTGTGATAAAGGCGCTGGATTTTATGGCACCGTATCTGGATGAAAATAAAGCGTGGCCGCGTAAGACGATGGACAGACAAAGCAACCGTCTTATCCCTTTGTTATTGCAGGCAGATCGGGGTTTGAAAACGCTGCGTTACCAGACGCAAATCAAGCAGGCTGGCTTTGCTGAATTGCTTACTGGCGAGGCGAGTGCGCGGGATAAAGAACCGAGTCATATCAGCGTTGAAACTCGCCGCTCACTCTGGCTGCTTAATCCAGCTAAGTAGTAATTCCGTGGCACGCTGATTCCATCGGGTAAGGATACGCCTCCTCGATCCGGGATAAAAAGAGCAGAAAACAAAAAACCGCTGATTAAGATATCAGCGGTTTTTTGTTTTTAAAGCATCAACAACGTAAAGAGATAACAACGTTACTGCAGGTAGGTAAAGGCCGTTGTCACGTGCTTCACACCGCCGACCTTACTGGCGATTTCTGCGGCGGAGGTGCCTTCACGCTGTGTCACCAAACCTAACAGGAAGACTTCGCCATTTTCCGTGGTGACTTTTACGTTAGAGGATTTAACCGTGTCGCTTGCCAAGATTTGTGAGCGAACTTTGGTGGTGATCCAGGTATCCATGGAGGCGGTTCCCATTGAAACCGGAGTACCCTGACGTATTTCGTTGTAGACTTCGACCGCACCTTCCACGCCGAGGGCAATTTGCTTAGCCCGGCTTGCCATTTCGGTGCTTGGTGTCTGTCCGGTTAACAATACTTTCCCCTGATAAGCCGTCGCAATGATACGGGCATCTTTTTTCAACTGCTCGTCTTTGCTGATTGCATTCGTCACGCGGACTTCCAGTGTGCCATCGTCAACCTGCGTGCCTACCGTACGCGGATCAGTGGCTGTTTTGGTTGCCACAGCACTGCCAACAGCAACAACCCCGACACAGCCTTGTAGCAGCAGGGCGATAGACAGCACGGCAAATGCAGAACTTATCCTCATGTAGTGCTCCTTCAATCGTTCTGGTGTGGAAAAAGTGTGTTATCAATCAAATCGCACAGGCAATTTACTGTCAACATGTGCATTTCCTGAATACGGGCGCTACGGTGTGACGGGATGCGAATTTCCACATCCTGCGGCCCGAGCAACCCGGCCAGTTCTCCGCCATCGTAGCCGGTCAGCGCGACAATCGTCATGTCGCGGGTAACAGCTGACTCTACGGCCTTAACAATATCGCGGCTGTTGCCACGGGTTGAAATTGCCAGTAAGACGTCGCCTGCCTGACCTAACGCTCTGACTTGTTTGGCATAGATCTCTTCATGCAGGCGGTCATTGGCTATCGCAGTTAAGACCACATTATCTGCATTAAGTGCGATTGCCGGTAAGCTGGGGCGCTCGGCTTCAAAGCGATTAATCATGCTAGCGGCAAAATGCTGCGAATTCGCTGCCGATGTTCCGTTACCGCAGCATAGAATCTTGTTGCCGTTCAGCAGAGATTGCACCATCGCAATGGCGCCACGGGAAATGGCGTCAGGCAAGGCTTCTGCCGCTGCAATCTGCGTTTGAATACTCTCGGTAAAACAAACTTTTATTCTATCCAGCACGTTGAGTTAACCTACGTAAATTGAAATTCATCAAGGATGTATTATCCCTGTGCAGCAAAGGCATTGGGGATCCAGTTCAACTGCTCGCCCGTAATGGCCAGCACGTCAAAACGACAATCCACCGTGTCAAAGCTGGCACCTCGTTGTGCCAACCACACGGCCGCTGCATGCAGTAGCCGCTGCTGTTTGCGTCGGGTGATGCTGGCTGCCGCATCACCAAAATGTGCGTTGCGCCGATAGCGAACTTCGACAAACACCCAGATATGGCGATCGCGCATGATCAAATCCAGTTCGCCGCCGCGTAGCGTAACATTCGCGGCGGTGAAGGTCAGGCCCGCGCGTTCAAGATAGCGCCGAGCCTGTTGTTCGTAAACTGCGCCAGCCGCTCGCTGATTCAGAGAACAGGTACCAACTGACCCTGACGGTATTGCTGCCAGGTTAACTGCCGGTTGATGGTGCAATCCGGTCCGGCGCTTAACATTCCTGTTGCGCCAGAAATCTGGTGGCCCGGAATTTGGCGCATTTCACCAAAGTGGCTGGCGAGTGTCCAGGCATCCATCCCCATGGCATACAGGCGGACTAACGAGTAATCGTTTTTAAACTGGCTGCTGACCTGCTGCATCAGTGCCGGGTTCGCGCCTGCGAGCAGCGGGATATCGCTGAACTGTAAACCTTCCATTTCGAGGCGGAAGTCCGGCCCTAATCCAGCTTGGAAGCTACGTGAGCTGGCGTAGAGCGCCGGACGTGCGCGTGAGGTGGTGCGCATGTCGATCATTGGCTTAATCAGCGCGAGCTCGTCTGGTGTTGCGATGATATAGACCGCATCGATATTGCCACTGACGGACGAACTGGACGTCGGTTGAACCTGAGATGGAATGGTCAGGCCGCCGATGGTGGTGCCCGTCTGTGCCTGCTGTTGCGATACGTTAACAGGTTGACCGCTCAGGCTTAGACCCGCGCCGCTATTGATGGCCTGTTTTAACTCTGCCGTATTGCCAAAGCGCTGTTGCAGAGAGCTGGTACCGCTTTGCTGGTTCCATGCCTGAGCGAATGCGTTGACGATACGGTCGCCCAGCGCACCGCGAGGGGCTAAGACCAACGGCTGCTGTTTACCCTGCTGGTGGATAAATTTTGCCGCGTCTCTGGCTTCATCTTCCGGAGAGAGGGCGAAATAGCAGATGTTAGGACTGTTTTCGACGTGTTCCGGCTGATTCAGTGCCAAGATATTCAGCGGCGACTGGCTGTTCGCCAACTGATCCACTTCATTTTTCAGCAGCGGACCGATCACTAGCGATGCGCCATCCTGCTGTGCCTGTGTGAGAATATTGGCCAGCGGTTGTGAAGATGTGTCATACACTTTTACCGGAAGCGAACTGGACAGTCCCGCGCCTGCTGTCTGTGCTTCAGGTGCTGGTGTTGTTGATGCCACCGCCTGATCGCTGTACGGCGCAGGCGATTGAACGCTTTGTCCATCCGGTGATGTCGTTACTTGCCCGTTTTGTGTCGTGTCCGTTGCCGATGCGGCAGGGGCAGATACGGGCGCGGTGGCTATCTGACCATTCTTTGCCGCGTTAAAACCTTGCTGGATAGCATTGGCGAAAACCTGCGCCTGACCGTTAAGTGGCAACAGCAGCGCAATGCTATTTACAGATGACGGCTGATAATTGATGACCTGATTTAGCTGTGTAGGCAGTGTTTTCGCAGCAGGATGATGCGGATAACGGGTTTGCCAGTCTTGAATCGCGCTCTGTAACTGATCGGGAGATTCGCGGTTGTTCTGGTAGTTATTCAGCAAATCTACCCAGCCCTGGAGAACGTTTTCATTCGCGTTAATCAGCAGCGACCCAGACTCTTGCGGTGACATTTGCGTCAATGCCAGCCAGGTCTGATCAAGGTTTATCTGATGTTCGTCGCCTTTCAGCAGCGGCTCCTGAGAGATGTAGGCCCGCAGCAGCTCAATGGAGGGACGCCCTTGTGCCGTTTTGATCTGCGTCTGGTAGTAACGCTGTTTTTGCGGATCGGAAAGCGCGCCGACATCAAGCTGGCTCAGCGCTGCTTTGGCCGCATCCATATTGTTTTGGGTGACGGACAGTTCCGCACTGAGTAACTGCTGCTCTTGCTTCTGCGCCGCGCTCAGTTTTTCTGGCAGGGTGCTGAACTGCTGACTTGCCTGAGGGACTTTCCCTTCCTGTAGCAGGGAACGAATAGCAAGTAATTGCCAGTCAGCCTTGTTATTATCGCTACTTTGCTGCATCTGTTGCAGATAATAATCGGATGATGCGTCGGCTTTTCCCTGAACCTCGGGTGGCGGGCTCTGCGGTGCCTGACTTGGACAGCCTGCGAGAAACAGTGCCGCTAACAAAACAGGGATAGCACGCCCTGCCTGGGTACGGACGAAATGAAAGGGAAGCATACTGTATCCAGTGATTTTTTTTAAAGATGCTCAATATTAAATCGGCAACCCGGATGAAACAATGAATCAAGACCAACAAGCAGATATTTCTGCATCTACCCTCTACATTGTCCCCACGCCAATCGGCAATCTGGGCGACATCACGCAGCGTGCGCTGGCGGTATTGGCGAGCGTTGATCTGATCGCCGCAGAGGATACCCGCCATACCGGTCTGCTGTTACAACATTTTGCGATTAATGCGCGACTGTTCGCATTACATGACCACAACGAACAACAAAAAGCGGATGTGTTACTGGCTAAATTGCAGTCAGGGCAAAGTATCGCGCTGGTTTCAGATGCAGGCACGCCGCTGATTAACGACCCCGGTTACCACTTGGTTCGGCGCTGCCGAGAAGCGGGTATTCGCGTGGTACCGCTGCCTGGCGCTTGCGCGGCGATAACGGCGCTCTCCGCGTCCGGTCTGGCATCTGACCGTTTTTGCTATGAAGGTTTTCTCCCAGCCAAAACCAAAGGTCGTAAAGATAAGTTGCGTGAGCTAGGGGAAGAACCCCGTACGCTGATTTTCTACGAATCGACACATCGTCTTTTGGACAGCTTGCAGGATATCAGTGAGGTGCTGGGGGCTGAACGCTATGTGGTGTTAGCGCGCGAAATTACCAAAACCTGGGAGTCGATTCACGGCGCACCTGTGGGCGAATTGCTTGCCTGGGTGAAAGAAGATCAGAATCGGCGCAAAGGGGAAATGGTGCTGATTGTGGAAGGGCATAAAATTGATGAGAGTGTCTTGTCTTCCGAAGCTCTGCGCACGTTGGCGCTATTGCGCGTCGAGCTGCCGCTGAAGAAAGCAGCGGCGCTGGCGGCTGAAATTCACGGCGTGAAGAAAAACGCACTTTATCGCTATGGGCTGGAGCAAGAAGGTGATAGTGGTGAATCGGGGGATGACAAGTAGGGCAATTTACCCTATTATCCGCGCCGGAGTTGACCAGACAGTCGCCGCTTCACTGCCGTCCCTTTCGGGGGAGACAGGTGGAGGGGAGGAAAGTCCGGGCTCCATAGGGCAGGGTGCCAGGTAACGCCTGGGAGGCGCAAGCCTACGACTAGTGCAACAGAGAGCAAACCGCCGATGGCCCACGCAAGTGGGATCAGGTAAGGGTGAAAGGGTGCGGTAAGAGCGCACCGCGCGACTGGCAACAGTTCGTGGCACGGTAAACTCCACCCGGAGCAAGGCCAAATAGGGGTTCACATGGTACGGCCCGTACTGAACCCGGGTAGGCTGCTTGAGCCAGTGAGTGATTGCTGGCCTAGATGAATGACTGTCCACGACAGAACCCGGCTTAACGGTCAACTCCCTTCATCATAAAACCCCGCTTCGGCGGGGTTTTGCTTTATGGGGACAGGTAGGATGAATGACTGTCCACGACGTTTTTTATGAAAGAGCTGGCATGTAATATTCCTTTCAAATTAATTGATGTTCTCCATCACATAACTCTGACTTTTTCTATGCCATAAAGCGCGTAGAGTAAGGCCATCACGTGCTGTGGCACGTTCGCTAACATCTTTCAGAGGATATGACTATGAACAACACTTCCCGGATGCCTGCACTGTTCCTCGGCCACGGTAGCCCGATGAACGTGTTGGAAAGCAATGCTTATACTCAGGCATGGCAAACGCTAGGCGAGACGCTGCCGCGTCCGAAGGCAATTATTGCTGTTTCCGCCCACTGGTATACCCGTGGTACGGCTGTGACGGCGATGGAGAAACCACGCACAATCCACGATTTTGGCGGTTTCCCACAGGCGCTGTTTGATACTCAATATCCGGCACCCGGTTCGCCTGAGTTAGCGGCGAGAATCCAGCAGGTGCTGGCTCCGTATCCCGTTACTGCCGATCAAAGCCAATGGGGCTTGGATCATGGTTCCTGGGGCGTGCTGATAAAGATGTACCCGAATGCGGATATTCCCGTTGTGCAATTGAGCGTGGACGGCACGCAGCCTGCCGAGTATCACTACGAATTAGGGCGCAAGCTGGCTGCACTGCGTGATGAAGGCTTCATGATAGTGGCCAGTGGTAACGTCGTGCATAACCTGCGGATGGTGAAATGGGACGGTGACGCAGAGCCGTATCCGTGGGCCGTCTCGTTCAATCAATTTGTGCGTGATAACCTGACTTATCAGGGGGACGATCATCCGCTGGTTAATTTTATGCAGCATGATGGTGCCGCGCTATCCAACCCGACGCCCGATCACTATTTCCCGCTGCTTTATGTGCTGGGAAGTTGGGACGGCAAAGAAGCGATCAGTATTCCCGTTGATGGGCTTGAGATGGGATCGCTGAGTATGCTGTCGGTACAGGTAGGATAATCTGCTTTTTGCTTCAGAAATGAGGAGGCACGGTGAAAACCGTGCCTTGTTACTTTCAATTTTGTGACTTAATCCAGAATGGTGTGCGGATAGAAGCGCGAGAGATCCTGAGTGATCAGGGCGCGATCTTCACGTACGCCGATACCGCAAGGCTGATCGTTCACCAGCCAGCTACCAATCAGCGTGTAGCTGTCGCCGAATTTCGGCAATTGATGGTATTGCTGGACGATCATGCCTTCTTCGCCGTAAGGGCCATCGGCTGACGCAATCTCTTTTCCGTTTTCCACGATCTGAATGTTCGCCCCTTCACGTGAAAACAGCGGCTTGATGACGTAGCTGTCCAGTTTGGGGTGTTCATCTTCCGCAAAGTAAGCAGGAAGCAGATTGGGGTGATTCGGGAACATTTCCCACAGCATCGGCAGCAGCGCTTTATTGGAAATGATACTTTTCCAGGCTGGCTCCAGCCAACGCACGCCTGCATCTTCCAGCTTGGTGGAAAACACCTCACGCAGCATGAATTCCCACGGATACAGCTTGAACAGGTTACTAATTACCTGATTTTCAGGATCGGTAAACTGGCCTTTCTCTCCGAGGCCGATTTCCTCGATGTAGAGAAATTCGCTCGGCAGACCCGCTTCCAGCGCGCAATCCTGAAGATATTGCACCGTACCGCGATCTTCTTCCGTATCCTGACAGCAGGCGAAGTGCAGCAAGCCAAAGCCATGATTTAGCTTCAGCTCTTCAAAGCGTTCGATCAGCTTTTCCTGAATACTGTTGTACTGGTCAGCATTCTGCGGCAGATTTCCGGCGTTGGTTTGATCTTCCAGCCACAGCCATTGGAAAAAGGCGGCTTCATACAGCGATGTCGGCGTATCCGCATTGTTTTCTAGCAATTTGGCTGGGGATTTGCCGTCATACGCCAAGTCGAGGCGCGAATACAGCGAAGGCTGATTGGTGCGCCATGAATGTCTGACGAATTCCCAAGTGTGTTTGGGAATACGGAATTTGGTGAGCAGCGCGTCGCTACTGATGACTTTTTCCACCACTTGCAGACACATCTGGTGTAGTTCTGCCGTGGTTTCTTCCAGTTCTTCGATCTGAGCAAGCGTGAACTGGTAGTAAGCCTCTTCGCTCCAGTAGGGCTCGCCGTACATGGTGTGGAAACGAAAACCAAATTCGGTGGCTTTTTCCTGCCAGTCAGGACGCGCTGTAATATCTATCCGCTTCATTCGATACGTCCTCAGCCGCCCATGCTACGGGAAGAGCTGGAATTTGAGCTGGCGCTGCTACGTTGCATGCTGTTTTGCTTCGCTACGGTTTCACCAAAGCCACCACGCGTGATGGTGGATGTGGTTGCAGGCTTCGGTGCCAGTGCGGTTTTAGGCACGGTCACCGTGCGGCCCGTCGCCGCGTTGCCGTAGTTTTTACCGGCTGCATCAACGAATTGGCCATTGGCCGGGCTGGCTGGCGTTTTTGGACTGAATAGTGGCTGCTGTGCGAAACCGGCACCGCCACCCATCATTCGACCCATCATGTAACCGGCCATCAATGGCATCCAGGACATACCACCACTTTGTTGTGGTTCTGCTGCCATACCGGCCTGTGCAGGTGCGGGAGTTTGGGTACATTGCGCTTCGCCAAATTCTGCTACGCAGTCTTCTTTCGTTGCGTATTTTGGTGCCGTTTTTTCCGCTTCTTTTAACGCATTATTGTACGCGGTGGTGCATTGGGCAGACATTGACGGGTTGGCTGATGAACAGTCATCCGCATTCTGGTAGAGGGAGACGGTTTCATCTGTTTGTTCGCAGCCCGCGAGGAAGAATACGGCACTGACGGCCAAAGCAACAGGTGCCAGACGGTGCGTTCGCCATTCCTTGCGGAACGTTTCCTGATTAATATTTTTTGTGCGTTTCATCGTGTTTATCCCAGAGCAAAGCATCACGGCCAATAACAAATAAGTGTGCCTAAGAATAGGGGAACGTTGCTTGAATTTAAAGCGGCAATAGGTGTAACGGCAGGGGTCTTTACGTTGCTATACATTAAGTCGTGCAGCGTTTCTCCTTATGAAGAAGGAAGACGGCTCCAGCGTTCTGATGCCGTTGCGTTATTTTGTGGAAAAGAGACAGGTATAAAAAAGGGGAACCGTGGTTCCCCTGTATCGGATACTTGTCAACGCGTCTACAGATTAACGCTGCGCCGAGGCGGCCGTTGCCTGCGGGGCGGTATTGTCCGTTACGGTCGGCGTAGTGGAAACCGGCTGACCCAATGACGCATTCAGCGCTTGCAGATCGGTTTCGCTCAGCGTGCCCTGTGCGGACTTGATGTTTAACTGATTGATCAGGTAATCATAACGTGCGCTGGAGAGCTGCTGTTTGGCGTTATACAGCGTGGTGGTGGCATCCAGTACGTCAACGATGGTGCGCGTTCCTACCTGATAGCCCGCTTCCATTGCATCCAGAGAGCTTTGTGCAGACACTTCAGCCTGTTTGTAAGCGTTGATGCTGCTGATGGAGGCAGAAATATTGTTAAACGATGAACGTACCGTCTGGATAACAGAACGGTGTGCGCTTTCCAGCAGTTCACTAGAGCTAACATAGCTGTGCTGCGCCTGCTTCACCTGAGAATTGGTCGCGCCACCGCTGTAAAGCGGCAAAGTGAAGTTGATGCCTACTCTGTGTTGCCCTGCGTCGGTGTCGTTAAACGAGTTACTGTTCTGTGTTCTTGAACCCGAGTAGCGTGTATCGCTGACGCCCGTCGATGCGGTGAGATCCAGCGTCGGCATATAGCCTGTTTCGGCGGAGCGAATCTGCTCACGTGCCAAATCCTGGCTCAAACGTGCGGACAACAGGTTCAAGTTGCGGTTTTCGGCTTCTTTCAGCAGGTTGTTAACGGCTTCAGGTTTCTGGGTAGAGAAACGCTCGATGTTCAGACCAGCCAATTGCGGGTAGAAATTGCCCGTAATCTGGCGCAGTGATTCCAGCGCATTATCCAGCGTATTACGCGTCAACACTTCATTGGCTAGCACGCTGTCATATTGTGCGCGAGCATTCTGAACGTCGGTAATGGCAACCAGACCTACGTTGAAACGCTGTGTCGTTTGATCCAACTGGCGATAAATCGCCTGTTTCTGCGCATTGATGTAGGACAGTGAGTCAATAGCACGCAGCACGTTGAAATAAGCGGTCGCCGTGTTCAGCATCAGGTTCTGTTGAGCGGTCTGATAGGTTACGTCTTCAATACCGGCTTGTTTTTCCTGCAATGTCAGCGCACGCCATTTGGACATGTCGAACAGCGTCTGGGTCAATTGCAGTGAAGCACCCTTGACGTCGCTGTTGACGCCTTTGCTGTCACGGTAGCCTCTGTTGTAGGTATAGTCAGCGCCTAAACCCAACTGTGGCAACAGCGGGCTGCGTGATTCATTGATTTTTTCAAACGCGGCGTCGCGGGTTGCCGCAGAGCTGCGTAAATCAGGGTTGGTGCTTTTTGCCTGCTGGTAAACCTGTAATAGGTTTTCCGCCTGACTCATGGCGCTAAAGCCACCCAGGCTCAGACCAATAAGAAGAGGGAGCAATTTCTTCATTTGCATTCCTTGTTGTGCAGCAATCTCGCTATGGTAGCGCTGTCTATAGACGAATAATTGTCGATTCTATCAGAATCTGCCAATAGGATAAGGTAGCTGAACGTGCCATCTTTCAGCGGAATATGTCCAAATGGTCAGGTAAATTGACCTGTTGGATGATTCAGGGCGACGTTTTGCGGTTCAGTAAGGCACCGAAAAGTGATGCGATGGGCGGATATAGCCCCACGTCGCTGACGTCATGCCGAATAAACGTTCAAAAACAATGATGAGTATAATGACAGCGAATTCCGCCATACAATACCGAATTCCATTAATACTTGTTACAGGAGTATAGCCATGGCGTCTTCCGTATCCGGCCCCGTTACTTTCACCAAAGATGATGTAGAAATTATTGCACGCGAAACGCTGTACGACGGTTTTTTTTCGTTGGAGCGTTACCGCTTCCGTCATCGTCTGTTTAATGGCGGCATGAGTGGTGAAGTTAGCCGTGAAATTTTAGAGCGCGGTCACGCTGTGGTGCTTCTGCCTTACGATCCGGTACGTGATGAAGTGGTATTAATAGAACAGATTCGTATCGCCGCCTATGACACCAGCGCGTCTCCCTGGCTGTTTGAGCTGGTGGCTGGCATGATTGAGCCAGGAGAAAGCCACGAAGGCGTGGCGCGGCGTGAAGCAGAGGAAGAAGCTGGGTTAAGGGTTGGCCGCTGTAGACCGATAATCAACTATCTTGCCAGCCCCGGTGGCACTAGCGAACGTTTGGCGGTGATGGTGGGTGAAGTGGATACCCGCATGGCGAAAGGGATTCACGGTTTGGCGGAAGAAAATGAAGATATCCGCGTACATGTGGTGAGCCGTGAACAGAGCTATCAATGGGTTGAGGCGGGGATTGTTGATAACGCGGCGTCTGTCATTGCCTTGCAATGGTTGGCGTTGCACCATGAAGAACTGAAGCGCGAGTGGGTGGGTTGAATTGATGAAACGTTATACACCGGATTTCCCTGCCATGATGAGGCTATGTGAAACCAATTTCATGCAATTACGGCGTTTGCTGCCAAAAGTTGATGAAGTCGGTGAAATCGCGGTTTATCACGTCGATAATGCGGTCTACCAACTGACGATTCTTGAATCTACTCGCTATACCTCATTGGTCGAGATTAAGCAGACGGCACCCGCTGTCAGCTATTGGAGCCTGCCAATGATGAGCGTTAGGTTGTATCATGATGCGTTGGTTGCGGAAGTGTGTGCCAGCCAGCAGATCTTTCGTTTCAAAGCACGTTATGATTATCCTAATAAGAAGTTACACCAACGTGACGAAAAGCATCAAATTAATCAGTTTCTTGCTGATTGGCTAAAATATTGTTTGGCGTATGGTTCGATGTCGATACCGGTTTTTGATACCCAATAGATTTCAACGTGCAGGAAAGTGGCCGTTGAGCCATAAGGGAAACCAACGTATACCCTAAATAATTCGAGTTGCAGGAAGGCGGCGACACAGTGAATCCCCGGGAGCTTACATCAGTAAGTGACTGGGGTGAGCGAGGAAAGCCAACGCACATGCAGCTTGAAGTATGATGGGTATATTCTGCAATTTGAAAGATGACGGGTAGAGACAGATTTACGTAACCAAGGACACCATTTGGAAAGCCTGTTGACACTGCCTGTGGCGAGTGGCGCCAGAGTCAGGATTTTACAAATAACAGATACCCATCTTTTTGCGGGCGAGCATGAAACCTTGCTGGGTATCAACACCTATCGTAGCTATCACGCTGTGCTGGATGCCATCAAGGCTCGGCAGGATGCGTTTGATTTGATCGTAGCGACGGGCGATTTGGCGCAGGATCATACGCTGCAAGCCTATCATCATTTCTCGCGTGCGATTGCGCAGATTCCTGCACCTTGCGTATGGCTTCCAGGTAACCACGATTTCCAACCGGCGATGGTAGACGCGCTGGCTGACGCCGGTATTGCGCCGTCCAAACATGTGCTGCTGGGCGACAAATGGCAGATTATTCTATTGGACAGCCAAGTGTTCGGCGTCCCGCATGGTGAACTGAGTGAATACCAGCTTGAATGGTTAGAGCGTAGCCTGAAAAGCCAGCCTGAGCGCTTTACGCTGCTGCTGCTGCATCATCATCCACACCCTTCTGGCTGTACCTGGCTCGATCAACACAGCTTGCGTAACGCGCATAATTTGTCTGCGGTACTGGATCGCTATCCACAGGTGAACACCGTGCTATGTGGGCATATTCATCAAGAGATGGATTTTGACTGGCATGGCCGCCGGCTGCTGGCAACGCCATCGACCTGCGTGCAGTTCAAACCGCACTGTACCAATTTCACGATTGATAACATGGCACCGGGATGGCGCTATTTGGACCTGCTGCCAGATGGCCGTCTGGAAACTGAGGTCTACCGCCTGTCGGGCAGCGAATTCCTGCCTGACATGGATTCGGACGGTTACTAATGCCAACACTTCTTTATCTGCACGGTTTTAACAGTACCCCCCAGTCATCGAAAGCGACGGCGCTGAAAACGTGGCTGGCAGAACAGCATCCTGAAATTGACATGGTGATTCCACAGCTTCCGCCTTATCCGACGGAGGCCGCCGAGATGATGGAGTCGTTGATTATGGAACGAGCGGGTCGTCCGGTCGGTATTGTTGGCTCTTCCCTCGGTGGTTATTATGCCACCTGGCTATCCCAGTGTTTTATGCTGCCTGCCGTGGTTGTGAATCCCGCAGTGAAGCCGTTTGAACTGTTGCTGGACCATCTGGGCGAATATCAGAACCCCTACACCGGCGAACAATATGTGCTAGAGTCTCGGCACGTGTACGATCTGAAGGTCATGCAGGTTGACCGACTGGAATCGCCGGATTTGCTCTGGCTGCTATTGCAGACTGGGGATGAGGTTCTGGACTATCGTCAGGCAGTCGCGTATTACACGGCCTGCCGTCAAACTGTGGAATCAGGGGGCAATCATGCCTTTGTTGGATTTGAGCACTTTTTCACACCCATTGTGAATTTTTTAGGGCTCACGACAGACTGAACGCCGCACATGCATTGAAAAACGAATCGCCGAAAGCGGTTCGTTAAACACCATTCACTGAACTCAAAGAATTAACGCAAACTATGGCTCAATCAAGTTATAACGCTGATGCGATTGAAGTACTCAGCGGACTGGAACCGGTGCGCCGTCGTCCGGGAATGTACACCGATACCACGCGTCCTAACCATCTGGGACAAGAGGTCATAGATAACAGCGTTGATGAAGCGCTGGCGGGTCATGCACGCCGTATTGATGTGATTTTGCACGCCGATCAGTCACTCGAAGTGATTGATGATGGCCGTGGGATGCCGGTTGATATTCACCCTGAAGAGGGTGTACCCGCCGTTGAACTGATCCTGTGTCGTCTGCACGCGGGCGGCAAATTTTCCGGTAAGAACTACCAGTTTTCGGGCGGTTTGCACGGCGTAGGGATTTCCGTGGTAAACGCCCTGTCTACCCGTGTTGAAGTCACCGTCAAGCGCGATGGTCAGGTCTATGACATCGCCTTTGAAAACGGTGATAAGGTGCAGGAACTTACGGTAACAGGCACCTGCGGGCGTCGTAACACCGGTACGCGCGTGCACTTCTGGCCGGATGAGAAATTCTTCGACAGCGCACGCTTTTCGGTATCTCGTTTGACGCACTTGCTGAAGGCCAAAGCGGTCTTGTGCCCCGGTGTGGAAATCATCTTCAAAGATAAAGTGAATAACACCGAGCAGCGCTGGTGCTATTTGGATGGTCTGAACGACTACCTGTGTGAAGCGATAAATGGCCTGATCACGCTGCCGGAAAAACCGTTTCTGGGCTCGATTAGCGGTGATACGGAAGCCGTAGACTGGGCGCTGCTCTGGCTGCCAGAAGGCGGTGAACTGCTGACGGAAAGTTACGTTAACCTTATTCCTACGCCAATGGGCGGGACGCATGTTAACGGCCTGCGTCAAGGCCTGCTGGATGCGATGCGTGAATTCTGCGAATTCCGTAATATTCTGCCACGTGGCGTGAAGCTGAGCGCAGATGATATCTGGGAACGCTGCGCTTATGTGCTGTCGGTAAAAATGCAGGAACCGCAGTTTGCCGGGCAGACCAAAGAACGTCTCTCTTCCCGCCAGTGTGCTGCGTTTGTGTCCGGCGTCGTGAAAGATGCTTTCAGCCTGTGGTTGAACCAGAACGTACAGGCCGCGGAGCAACTGGCTGAGCTGGCTATTTCTAGCGCTCAACGCCGCATGCGTGCTGCCAAAAAAGTGGTGCGAAAGAAGCTGACCAGCGGACCAGCGTTACCTGGCAAGCTGGCGGATTGCACCTCGCAGGATCTCAACCGGACGGAACTGTTTCTGGTAGAAGGGGATTCGGCGGGTGGATCGGCGAAACAGGCGCGTGAACGTGAATTTCAGGCGATCATGCCGTTGAAAGGTAAGATCCTGAATACCTGGGAAGTCTCCTCCGATGAAGTGCTGGCTTCGCAGGAAGTACACGATATTTCAGTCGCTATCGGTATCGATCCCGATAGCACCGATCTCAGCCAACTGCGTTACGGCAAGATCTGTATTCTGGCGGATGCGGACTCCGATGGCTTGCACATCGCAACGCTGCTGTGTGCGCTGTTTGTCCGCCATTTCCGAGCGCTGGTTCTAGGCGGGCACGTTTATGTTGCGATGCCGCCATTGTACCGTATCGATCTGGGCAAAGAGGTTTACTACGCGCTGGATGAAGAGGAAAAAGCGGGCGTGTTGGAACAGCTTAAGCGCAAAAGAGGCAAACCTAACGTACAGCGCTTTAAAGGTCTGGGTGAAATGAACCCACCGCAGCTGCGTGAAACCACGCTGGATCCGA
This sequence comes from Pectobacterium atrosepticum, assembly GCF_000740965.1. Classification (NCBI taxonomy): domain Bacteria; kingdom Pseudomonadati; phylum Pseudomonadota; class Gammaproteobacteria; order Enterobacterales; family Pectobacteriaceae; genus Pectobacterium; species Pectobacterium atrosepticum. The sequence goes on from NZ_CP009125.1 coordinate 386,910, forward strand.
ATACTCGCCGTCTGGTGCAGTTGACCATCAACGACGAGGAGATGGATCAAACGATGGCGATGATGGATATGCTGTTGGCGAAGAAACGCTCGGAAGATCGTCGCAACTGGCTGCAAGAGAAAGGCGATAGGGCGGAGATCGAAGTATAACGCTTTGATCAGATACCTCATCGACGGCAGGTATATTCGCTTATGAAAGTCACGCTTGAGGAACTTCAGGCTTTTGTGGTGGTGATCGACACCGGTTCGATCACGGCGGCAGCGGAACAGCTTGGGCAAACTACGTCCGGCATCAGCCGGGCGCTGCGGCGTCTGGAGGACAAGCTGGGTACGACCTTGCTGCATCGTACTACCCGGCGCCTCTCGCTTTCCGAAGAGGGCACGATGTTCCTTGAGCACGCCCGTGGTGTGATTCACGCCGTGGAGCATGCAGAAGAGCAAGTGTTGCTGCGTCACGAGCAACCGAGCGGACGGCTGCGGATCAATTCGGCTTCAGCGTTTATACAGCATGTGATTGTGCCTCTGGTGCCGGAGTTTCGTCGCCGCTATCCAAAAATCATTCTTGAACTCAACACGGATGATTTCATTATCGACTTACTGGAACAGCATATCGATATTGCCATTCGTATTGGCACACTCAAAGACTCCACCATTCATGCTCGACCGCTCGGTGCAAGCAAGCTGCGTATTGTCGCCAGCCCTGATTATCTACAACAGCATGGTACACCAGAGACGGTTGAGTCATTGGCCGATCATATTTGTCTGGGGTTTACTCAGGTGGAGTCGCTGAATCATTGGCCGCTGCGGCACGGGCTTCAGGATTTTTACCCCATCACGCCAGCGCTGTTGGCATCAAACGGTGAAATATTGCGTCAGCTTGCGTTACGAGGCGAAGGGATTGTGCGTATGTCTACCTTCCTGATTCGTGACGATTTAGCGGCGGGGCGACTGGTGCCGATCCTGACCGAGGAGACGGTAGAAGCCAGCCTGCCGGTTTACGCGGTGTATTATCGCAATAGCCAACTGGCGGCGCGTATTACCTGCTTTCTGGATTTTATGAGCGAGAAGCTAACGGAAAATCCGCTGTGAGGCGTGACTCACAGCGCTGGAGAGGTGTGTAAACTGCCGATCAGGCAAAGAGTTGATCCAGATGCTGGCGGTAGTTTGCAAGATAAGCGGGGACGTCCGGTGCCTTGATCACATCGTTGCAGATGAAGGTCGGCAGTGGAGATAACCCGATAAACTGGTTTGCTTTGTGGAATGGCAGATAAACCCCGTCGACCCCTACACCGTGGAAGAACTGATCAGGATCGTCGAAAGCTTCCAGCGGCGCATTCCACGTCAGAGACAGCATGTATTTCCGGCCTTGCAACAACCCACCAGAACCGTATTTCTTGCTGGCATCTGAACGGCTGCGGCCATCGCTGGCGTAAAGCGAACCGTGGCCGGCGGTAAACACGTCATCGATGTATTTCTTCAGTATCCACGGTGTATCCATCCACCAACCCGGCATCTGGTAAATGATGGTATCCGCCCACAGGTAGTTCTGAATTTCCTTTTCAATATCATAGCCGTTGTCCACGACAGTCACGCGAATGTCGTGACCTTTATCGCGTAGAAAACTGGCGGCGACGTCGGTAAGGGTGTCGTTCAACTCACCTTTGGAGTGGGCGAATGATTTGCCCGCGTTAATCAGCAAAATCTTCTGCATAGGTCTGTTCTCGAATCGGTTATCACGAAGAGGTTGGGCGTAGTCTAGGGGAGCGAGCGATGAAGAAAAATGGGCGGTAGCGCATAACACTGTTGACTGAATATCAACAATAAGAGGCGGAATGCCGCTATGTTGAAATAATGCGTAGAGGGCAAAAGGCAAGAGAATCCTTCCCTTGCCCTGTTCAGATCGTGTGGCGTATCTATCGATATAAAGCGGCTTTTCCTATTGAGCCGAAGAGCGCCATTTTATAGCGAATCACCTCTTTTGCCGCGTTGATCGGTTCCGGGTAGATGGCATTAGGGTCCCACCAGGTTTCACGGCTGAGGATTTCCCGCGCTTTTTGGAAATAGGCGAATTTCATATCGCTGGAAATATTGATTTTGCCTACGCCCAGCGTCACCGCTTCGGCAATTTCGGCGTCTGGGTTTGCTGAGCCGCCGTGCAGGACGAGTGGGATCGATACCCGCTGCGAGATATCTCGCAGGATATGCATTTGTAGCTCTGGCTTCAGGTCTTTGGGGTAGATACCGTGCGCCGTGCCAATGGCAACGGCTAACGTATCAACGCCCGTCCGGTTAACGAAATCTTCCGCCTGCTCGGGGTCGGTATAGATCACTTTGCTGACGCCGCCTTCTATCGTGGTGCCAGTATCACCAATCGTGCCTAATTCCCCCTCGACGGAAACGCCAACGGCATGCGCCAGTTTTACCACCTCGGTGGTGAGTGCGACGTTCTCCTCATAAGGCAGGAGCGAGCCGTCGATCATCACGGAGGTAAACCCGCATTGGATGGCGCGCAGAACGTGCGCGATCGAGGCGCCGTGATCGAGGTGGATGACAAACGGAACCGGGCTGCGCAGCGTTCTTTCTCGCACATAAGCGAAGAACTCATCGGTAACGAAAGCCAATTCGCTCGGGTGGATAGAGATGATGGCGGGGGTATTCGTTGCTTCGGCTTCTTCCACCACGGCGCGGATAAAGCAGCTATCGGCCACGTTAAACGCTCCGATAGCGAAGCGATGCTCACGTGTGGGCTTAAGCATATCGGTCATAGAAATCAACATGATGTGTCTCTCCTGTGTCGGATAAAGGGCAAAGCGTTCCTGTATCAGTGGATAACCACTGATGGCGAAGGTCGGTAAAGCGCGAACGGTCAGGCTTTGTTGGTTGAACCGGACCAACTGAGATAATCGGCGACCACGTCGCGGCACGCGGATTCCATCGTCGCTAGCAGGTCGGATAGCTCCATCGTTGGGTACTGATGTAGCGCCTGCTGCAACGCCGTTTTCCCTGCCTCAAAAACAGCTGCGCCGACGTTGATTTTGGCGACACCGTGACGGCTGACGCGGCGAATGTCGTCGGCCTTGGTGCCGCTGCCGCCGTGGAGTGCCAGCGGCACCGTTGATGCCTGATGCAACGCTTCCAGTCGCTCAAAATCAATCCGTGGCGTCACTCCGGCAGGGTAAATACCGTGGGCGGTGCCGACCGACACAGCAAGCAGGTCGATACCGGTTTGGCGGATAAAGGGAATGACATCCTCTACTTGCGTCATTTTCACCGTGGCATCCTCAAGGTCGTAGACGGGGGCATCGGCGATATGCCCAAGCTCACCTTCCACACAGACGCCAGCGGTCGCAGCGATGGTCACTACCTGCTGTGTGCGCTGGATGTTTTCCGCCAGCGGATAGCTGGAAGCATCGATCATCAGTCCGGTAAACCCCGCACGGAACGCCTGCCCGATCAGGTTGAATGCCGTGCCGTGATCCAGGCTAAGCGCAACAGGGACGGTTGCCCGTTCGGCCAGCGCCTTGACCAGTGGCACCGCGAGATGCGGCGGAAAGTGTGCACTGTGTCCTTGGTAAACGTTAAGGATCAGTGGCGCACGCTGTTGCTCGGCGGCAGCAATGGCCGCACGAGCAGTCTCCAGATTGAAACAGTTGATGGCGAGCACGGCATACTGCTGTTGATACGCGTCATCAATGAGGGCTTTCATTGCGGCATACATGGCGGCTCCTGTTATTCGAGAGTGAACTTAATGTCTTCGTCACGAACGCGGCTGTCATCAACGTCGTCGAACTCTTCATCAGCCTGTGTGACGCGTTTCTTAATCAGCGACAGCATCACGCCGCAGATTACTGTGCCGATACCGAGCGCCAGACAGAACATCAGCGGCTTGGTAAACAGCGGGACCACAAACATGCCGCCGTGCGGCACGGGTGCCTCCACACCCCAGACCATGATCAGTCCGCCCGCAATGGCGGAGGCGACAACGCAACTGGCAACGACCCTAAATAAATCGCGTGCGGCAATCGGGATGACCCCCTCAGTAATCATGCAGATCCCCATCGGGAAGGCCGCTTTCAGCGCCTCTTTTTCTGCGCGGGTGTACTTGTAGCGAGTCAAAAAGAAAGAAAGCGTGATGCCGAAAGGCGGAATCATTGAACCGACAAACTTGACGGCTTCCGGCCCGTAAATGCCATCGACCAACATGCCGTCTGCGAAGAGCGACATCGTTTTGTTTACCGGTCCGCCGAAGTCGAAGGTTGCCATTGCCCCCAAAATTGCGCCCATCAGGAATTTTGAACCGCCTTGCATGGATTCCAGCAGATGAATCAGCGATTTTTGCAGCCAGATGATGGGTTGACCGATAAACGTCATCATCAGCAGTCCCGCGATAATGGTACTAAGCAGCGGCAGGATCATGACGGGCATCAGCCCCTGCATCGACGTGGGTAGCTTGATGTAGCGGCGCAGCAGCAACACCGTGTAGCCGACTAAAAATCCGCCGAGAATACCGCCGATAAACCCAGTTTGAATCTGCCCGCAGATAAAGCCCACAATCAGGCCGGGTGCAAAGCCGGGGCGGTCGGCAATCGAGTAAGCGATCGCGGCGCTGATTAGCGGCACAATCAGCCCCATTCCCCAGCCGCCGATCTGATTGAGCATCCATGCGATGCTGCCGGTTTGCTTGCCGACATCCGGACCACCGATGACCTGACCGAGAGCAATGCAGATCCCGGCGGCGACAATCAGCGGGATCATCCAAGAAATACCGGTAAGAAGATGCTGTTTTATTTCCTGTCCAACGGTTATTTTTCTGGTGTTCATAATGATTACCCCGAAATGGATATATTCAGGCACCCGCTAAAGAGCTAGCGACTTTTTCCAGAAACTTGATTGGAGATTTAATAACGACCTCCGTTTTTACCCGAACGATAGGTTTACCTTTAAATCGTTCCTCTCCTGTTATTTTGATATCGATAGCCAGAATAACGACGTCGGCGGCGGCTATCTCATCGTGTGTTAATTCATTCTCGGTGCCAATCGTGCCTTGGGTTTCCACTTTGATCGCATAATTTAACGCGTTGGCACCTTTAATAAGTTTCTCGCGTGCGATATAGGTATGCGCGATACCTGCCGTGCAGGCGGCAACACAAACAATATTCATTTTGAGCCTCGTCTTATATCGGAGTGACAGGCGCTGTTTCTGCATACTGACTAAACAGCCGAATAATTTTATGGGGATCGGATTCGTCCAACAGTTGAGCAATCACCTCATCATCGGCCAGTGCACTGGCAACCTGAGACAGCAGGCGAATGTGTGTCGTGTTCTGATCTTCCAGACGCACGGCAAAGAGAATAATGCAGCGAACCTGGCTGCCGTCGAGCGTTTCCCAGGGGATATCCTGACGGGTTCGGCCAATCGCGAGCGTGGTTTGTTTTACGGCAGATGATTTCCCATGAGGGATCGCAATATGGTTTTCAAAGCCGGTTGAACCTTCGGCTTCACGTAACCAGACATCATGAATAAAATCCTGTTTATTGGTAATAGCGCCATCGGCATACAACAGGTCGGTTAATTCATTAATGACTTCATCTTTATTCGTCGCGAACATGTCTAACTTTACGCGGTTGGCATTCAGTATTTTATTGATATCCATTTATCACACCTCATCTATAAATTTAAAAAATTAACGTTCGGCCAATAATCAGTGAGGAACGGCCTGATGCAGTTGATTCGCGATAACTTTCTCGGTCACGCGTTTAATGTCATCGTCATTAAAAAAGGCGGATACATAAACCACCGGAATCAGTTGCTCTTCCAGATGAATCGTAGAAATAATTAGCTCAATATCTTCCTGCTGACAGAATATCTGCATATTACTGGCCGAAATAACGCCAACAATAATCCAGTCAGGAAACGCGCGCAGAATACGGTTTTTTAGCAGGTGCGATGTTCCCACACCGCTGGAGCACACCACCAAAATTCGTTTGTGAGCAATTTGGCGTTCCAGCGCGGCTTGAAAATGAATGGTCAGATAGCCGACTTCATCTTCAGCGACCGGTTTTAATTGAAATCGCAGACAGACTTCATTCATGGCTTGCTGAGTCATTTCATAAATATCGATAAATTCGCTTTTGATATCGTCTAATAATGGATTGCGAATGTGTATTTGATACTTTAATCGGTTAAGCAACGGCTTGATATGAATAAGCAATCCTTCATGTAATAACTTATCCGTACGCAAGTCGATATTGATTAAATCAGAAAATACCTGCGTTAATGCACGCGTAATTCTACGCGATTCACCGTTAGAAAATTGGTAGCGAAGCAGTTGGTTATCTGCACGCTCTTCCATCACAATGCCTGAAGAGATAATATATTGGTAAATAAACCAGACTTCATCAGAAGGTAGCGTACTCTCGACGCGTTGCTCTATTTGGGTCACCATATTTTTAGCGATGGAGAATATGCGATTATCAACCTGCTGATGAATAGAGTCTTCCGCCATGATGAGCGCTTTTCCCTGCGCAATGCGGTGCATCATAATTAAGGTATGGGTGAAAATATTGATGTAATAAGGCTCGCCGAGCGGATAAGAAAGCGCTTTCTCCATGTCTTGTAACAGCGCTTCGACGAAGGAAACGTCTTTTTCACCGAAATAGTTAATCAGCGCCCTATAGCTGCCGGGGTCGAGACGAGAGTGGCTAAGCGGGCCGGGCTCTTTATGGTGCATAACGTCATTAATCAGCGAGGCCATCGCCTGACGCACCTGATTTTCACTGCCCTCAATGTGCGTGCCGCTCTGGCTGCGAACCAACGATAATCCCAGTGGATGTAGCCAGCTTTCGATAATTTTCAGATCGTTAACGATAGAGGCACTGCTGATAAAGTAGCGTTCTGACAGTTTACTTATGGAAGTTTCGTGAGGTGTGTCGCTTAATAACTGTGAGGCGATTTTGACGCGGCGAGCATTATTGATCAGGGCATCGGTATCGCCATCATCCACGACAAGCTGCTGTTCCAGCAACGTGAGGTGTCGATCGTCATCCGTTGTTAACATGATGCCCGCACCGACCTTTTTGTCTGGATAAATATTCCAGACAAAAAGGAAGGCTTCAACAAATTGCATATCGCGATAGACGGTTTTTTCCGACACATCCAGGTAATGTGCAATATCTTTAACCGTTACATATCCCTGGTGTTGTAACAGATATTTCAATAAACGGTTCTGGCGGGAGGTGAGTGGCTGCATCATATTACCCTCTGTGATTCGTTAGATTTTCTGATGCTTATCGGATTGATGATTTTTTCTAAATAGTTTCCTGTTTTATTTTCTCTTTCGATTTATTTAAATAGGGTGCTGTAGTGATTAATTTAGTCGTGATAGTCGATAGGGACAATACTAAATACTGTCCGCTGAGTAGGACAAAATTAAAACATGATGCTGAGTGAATATTAATTGGGATCGCGATCACGTTATCATGGGTAATAATTGTGATCTCATCTGCATATTAATTATTTCGCATAAATAATGCAGTGAAAATAAGAATAGGAGCAAGCCAGGACAGGGGTGAAATAAAAAGGTAAGAACGCCGTGCTGTGCGTTCTTACCCTATTGTGGTGGCGATGTCTGAACTGAACATCGCCTTATGTTAATCATTATCGTTTGCGCCGACAATGATGATGAATAATTCTTAATGAAACGGTATGTTTGCTATCAAACTGCTAAAGCAGACTGCGTCTGTGCGATGTATCAATGAGGTGTAATGAAATTACCGACTTACGAAATCGATCACTACGAGCTGGACGATGGCGAAGCGATTAACCGCGAGTACCCAGATTCATTCTGGATTCCGGCCAAAGCGGTACGTGAATCACTTGCGTCTGGCGATTTTGTTAAGTTGATCTTCCGTATGGAGGAAACGGCGGGCTCTGATGACCTTTCGGTAGAAAGAATGTGGGTCAACGTGACAAAAAAGCACGATGCGTTTTACGAAGGGGTTTTAGATAATGAGCCTACGGGAAGCGACTGTGTGCAATGCGGCCAGGTTGTTACGTTTCATTCTTGCCACGTGATTGGTATCTATGGAAAGAATGAATAGCCGCATTGCTAATCTGGCTGTGCTGTATAAACGATAAGATCGTCGGTTTCCGTGTGGGGTGAAACGATTACCGTCTATCACCCGAGCGTCAACTTCTACCGCTAGCCACCTTCTCTGGGAACCGTCGGATTCACACCAGCAATCACCTGTGGGGCCGCGACGTTGTTCCCTGTGACATCGCCTCATCAGATAAGGTACTATTCCCGCCAAACATACCGCCGCTATGGCGTGTCGGAAAGCGTAACAATCGCGCCGCGATGTGAGGAAAGTGAGATAAATGAGTGAGATGACTCATGACGGCGCAGAAAGCCTTGCGCTGCGCACGTTTACCGAAAATGCATACCTGAATTATTCCATGTACGTCATCATGGACAGGGCATTGCCGTTCATTGGCGATGGTCTGAAACCTGTGCAGCGTCGCATTGTGTATGCGATGTCCGAGCTGGGACTGAATTCCAGCGCCAAATTTAAAAAATCCGCCCGCACCGTGGGTGACGTGCTGGGTAAATACCATCCACACGGTGACAGCGCCTGCTATGAAGCGATGGTGCTGATGGCGCAGCCGTTCTCTTACCGCTACCCGCTGGTGGATGGTCAGGGGAACTGGGGGGCGCCGGACGATCCGAAATCGTTCGCTGCCATGCGTTATACCGAATCGCGGTTGTCCAAATACGCGGAAGTGCTGCTGTCAGAATTAGGGCAGGGCACGGTCGATTACACCCCGAATTTTGATGGCACGATGCAAGAGCCGAAGATGCTGCCTGCGCGTCTGCCTAATATTCTGATGAACGGTACCACTGGGATCGCCGTCGGCATGGCAACGGATATTCCGCCACACAATGTGCGTGAAGTCGCTGCGGCAACAGTCATGCTGCTGGAAAATCCAAATGCCTCGTTGGACGATTTGTTACAGCATGTGCAGGGGCCGGATTTCCCGACGGAAGCTGAAATCATCACGCCGCGCGATGAAGTGCGCAAACTTTACCAGAACGGCCGTGGCTCGGTACGCATGCGCGCGGTTTGGAAGAAAGAAGACGGTGATGTGGTGATTACCGCGCTGCCACATCAGGTTTCTGGTGCCAAAGTGCTGGAGCAAATTGCCAGCCAGATGCGTGCGAAGAAGCTGCCGATGGTGGAAGATCTGCGTGATGAATCCGATCACGAAAATCCAACCCGTCTGGTGCTGGTGCCGCGCACGAACCGTATCGATATGGATCAGGTGATGAATCATCTGTTCGCCACTACCGATCTGGAAAAGAGCTACCGCGTTAACATGAACATGATCGGTCTGGATGGTCGCCCAAGCGTGAAAGGGCTGGTCGAGATCCTGAGCGAGTGGCTGGTATTCCGTCGCGACACCGTGTGCCGCCGACTGAACTACCGTCTGGAAAAAGTGCTCAAACGCCTGCATATCCTCGAAGGTTTGCTGATTGCGTTCCTGAACATTGATGAAGTGATTCATATCATCCGCACGGAAGATGAGCCGAAGCCCGTTCTGATGCGCCAGTTCAGCCTGAGTGAAACACAGGCTGAAGCGATCCTGGAGCTGAAATTACGCCACTTGGCCAAGCTGGAAGAAGTGAAAATCCGCGGTGAGCAGGGCGATCTGGCAAAAGAGCGCGATCAGCTTCAAGCGCTACTGGCGTCGGATCGTAAGCTAAGCAATCTGATTAAGAAAGAGATTCAGTCGGATGCGCAGACCTATGGTGACGATCGTCGTTCGCCGCTGCATGAGCGCAGTGAATCAAAAGCGATGAGCGAGCATGACTTTGTGCCGTCTGAACCCGTTACCATTGTGTTGTCGGAAATGGGCTGGGTACGCAGCGCCAAAGGGCATGACATCGATCCTACCGGGCTGAGCTATAAAGCGGGCGATAGCTTCCGCGCCGCGGCTAAAGGCAAGAGCAATCAGCCCGTGGTGTTTATTGACTCCACCGGCCGCAGTTATGCGCTGGATCCGATCACCATGCCTTCTGCGCGCGGTCAGGGCGAGCCACTGACAGGCAAACTCACGCCGCCTCCGGGTGCGACGATTGAACAGGTGCTGATGGCCGCAGACGATCAGCCATTGCTGATGGCATCGGATGCGGGCTATGGATTTGTTTGTACCTTCAACGATCTGGTGGCGCGTAACCGCGCAGGTAAAGCGATTATTACGCTACCGGATAACGCGAAGGCGCTGACTCCTATCGAGATTAAAGGCCAAGATAACCTGCTGATGGCGATCACCGCCGCAGGCAGAATGCTGCTGTTCCCTGTCTCCGATCTGCCACAGCTGTCGAAAGGCAAGGGCAATAAGATTGTGTCCATCTCTTCGGCCGATTTTGCGGAAGGCAAAGATCGTCTGACCTGGCTGTATCTGCTGCCACCACAGGCTTCCGTCACGCTGTATTTCGGTAAGCGTAAGCTGGTGCTGCGTCCGAACGAGCTTCAGAAGTATCAGGGCGAGCGCGGACGGAAAGGTACGTTACTGCGTGGGCTGCAACGCATCGATCGGATTGAGGTGGATGCGCCGCAGCAGATTGATACTGGCAGCAGCGAAGAATAACTCCTCCATATTGTCATTGTGCATGTTGAGAAAGGCGGTGTTTACCGCCTTTCTTTGGTTTCCGGTTGCCATCCGCAGCAAATTGAATCACCGTGTGTTTTAGCGCGAAATCGCTATACTAGCGGCGGCTGTCGGCTAATGAGGTTGCTATGTTATCCATTTTGCGTTTTTTTGTTGTTGTTATATTTTCGATTTTGATCTGTATTTTTGGCTTATTTTACTGCCTGTTTAGCCCTCGAAATCCCCGTCATGTAGCGACCTTCGGCCGTCTTTTTGGTCGCTTGTCCGTGGTGTTTGGCCTGAAAGTAGAAATGCGGATACCGGAAGAAGCGGCGCATTATGGCAACTGCATCTATATCGCGAATCATCAGAATAATTACGATATGGTCACGGTATCCAGCGCGGTTCAGCCACGTACCGTTACCGTGGGTAAAAAAAGCCTGCTGTGGATCCCGTTCTTTGGGCCACTCTACTGGTTGACGGGTAACTTGCTGATTGACCGTGAAAATCGTGCCAAAGCGCATGGCACCATCGCTCAGGTAGTGAAGCATATTAAAGAGCGTAATACGTCTATCTGGATGTTCCCTGAAGGCACTCGCAGCCGTGGGCGCGGCCTGATGCCATTCAAAACCGGCGCTTTCCATGCTGCGATTAGCGCAGACGTGCCGATTGTGCCGATTTGTGTTTCTACCACCAGCAATAAGGTGAAATTAAACCGCTGGAATAACGGCCTCGTTATCGTAGAAATGCTGCCACCGATTGATACCCGAGCATATACCAAAGATCAGGTCCGAGAACTGGCTACACATTGCCATGATGTGATGGCGGCCAAGATTGCGGAGTTGGATGCGGAAGTTGCGGCGCGCGAAGCGGCAGGCAAAAAATAAACTTACCCCATCGATTCTTGGATTATTTCTTAGTTAAACTTTGCTTACGGTTAACAGATTTACGGAGTCATTATGTCACTCAGCCGACGTCAGTTTATTCAGGCATCGGGCCTTGCGTTATGTGCGGGTATGACGCCACTGGCGGTGAAAGCCAGTGGGAATCCCATCGCATTGCCGATACCGCCATTACTGGAGTCGCGCCGAGGCCAGCCTCTTTTTCTGACGATGCAGCGTACCCATTGGGCATTCTCCGGTGATCGTAAGACATCCATTTGGGGAATCAACGGCCGTTATTTAGGGCCGACGGTGCGGGTATATGACGGCGATGACGTTAAGCTGATTTACAGCAACCGCCTGAACGAGCCTATTGCGATGACGATTGGTGGGTTGCAGGTACCTGGGCCGCTGATGGGGGGGGCCGCCCGCATTATTTCTCCAGGCGGTGATTGGTCACCGGTGTTGCCTATTCGTCAGCCGTCGGCGACCTGCTGGTATCATGCGAATACGCCGAACCGCATGGCTCCCCATATCTATAACGGGTTGGCTGGGCTATGGCTGGTGGAAGACCGCGTTAGTAAATCCCTTCCGCTTCCCAATCACTACGGTGTTGATGATTTCCCATTGATTATTCAGGATAAACGACTGGATAACTTTGGTGTCCCTCTCTATAACCCGTCTTCTAGCGGTGGATTCGTGGGGGACTCGTTGTTAGTTAACGGTGTCCAAAGCCCCTTTGTTGAGGTTTCTCGTGGTTGGGTTCGACTGAGATTGCTGAATGCATCTAACTCTCGTCGTTACCTCATGCGATTAAGCGATGGTCGAGCGATGCATGTGATCGCCAGCGATCAAGGGTTGCTACCTGCACCGATGGCAGTGAGCCAGCTTTCTCTCGCGCCCGGCGAACGACGTGAAATTCTGATCGACATGTCGCAAGGCGAGGAAGTCACGCTGACGGCAGGTGAGTCCGCTGGGATTATGGATCGCCTGCGCGGGCTGTTTGAGCCTTCCAGCATCCTGATTTCCACCCAGATACTGACGCTTAAACCGACGGGGCTGTTGCCATTGGTAACGGACAACCTGCCGATGCGTTTGCTAGCCGATAACATCATTGAAGGTAGCATCAGCCGCACGCGAGAATTCCGTCTGGGTGATAGTTTGCCCGGCATCAACGGCGCGATGTGGGACATGACGCGTGCTGATGTACAAACCCAGCTTGGCCGCTGTGAACGCTGGATTATCCACGCCGATACGCCGCAGGCTTTCCACATTCAAGGCGTCAAATTCTTGGTGCGCAGCGCGAATGGTCGCCCACCGGCGGTGGAAGACAGCGGTTGGAAAGATACGGTATGGGTGGATAACGATGTCGAACTGCTGGTTTATTTCATGCAGCCTTCCTCAATGGCGTTTCCCTTCCTGTATTACAGCCAGACGCTAGAACTGGCCGATCGCGGCTCGACAGGGCAGCTAATCGTACAGTCTGCGATGTAAACCTATAGCCCGCCAGTCTCCTTCCACCGTATCCCTCTGCCGTGACCCATGTTACGGCAACCTCGTCTGACAGCGATGTTTCCGATGCCCACTTGCTTCTTAATGTGATCTACCTCTATTCAGACAAACCAAAATTAAAGATACGGGGCCGTGCGGACGATACCTTATATATTGATGTTACTATGAATTATGGGTGAAGTATCGTTTGGCGTACGTGCTGTTCTGTGGCTGATGAGTGCTAAAAATCATTTTTTATTACAACAATTTCGGAGTCAGAACGTTTCGTTTCGCCATGAAATCAGGTTCACTTCTGTTTTAACCTGTACGCAGCGACTGGCTGCGTCACTAAAAAAGGCTGCACTATGCGGGAATTACTGCTTTGGGTCAGGGATCAGCTGGCTGGGGCGTCGTCGGCGCCTCGCTATATGCAGCTCGCGTCGTTGCTTGAATCAGAAATCGGCCGCCGTAAGACGCTATCAGGGCAGTTCTTACCTGCTGAAAGATTGATTGCGCAACAGTTGGGATTGTCGCGCGTGACGGTTTCCCGCTCCCTGTCGCTGCTGGAAGAAAAAGGACTGGTTGTTCGCCAGCAAGGTGTGGGAACCCGCGTTACCCAGCGACTTAATTATGCCTTGAGTGCTGAGGATGAAGGGTTCACCGCGCTCGTGCTGAAACAAGGCGGCATCGCTGGCAGCCTCTGGTTAGAGAGATCAATACAGGTTCCGCCTGCTAGCATCGCGGAAAAAATGTCTTTGCCAGAAGGCGAAGCTGTCACCTATCTGCGGCGTGTTCGGCTAAGCAATGGCGAACCTGTCTCACTGGAAACGACTTGGATTCCGCAAAAATTCTTACCCGACCCAGAAACACTCGAACAGTCGCTCTATCAATATTGGATAACGGGTGGGGTCATACCGGACAAAAAACGCTATCGTTTCAAAGCGATTGCCTGTGCGGCAGAAATCGCTACGCTTCTTGGTATTGCGGCGGAAGCCCCTGCGCTGTATTGCCAACTGCATGTTTATAACGAACAGGGTGAACTGCTGGAATACAGCGAAGCGCACTGCCGTAGCGATGTGTATGAGATTCAGTTTGCCGATTAGAGGAAAAATGCCAGCATGGGGAATGCTGGCATCGATGGTGGATTAGTCGTTTCTCGGTTCGTCAGGGTCCGATCCCAGGCGTTTCCCGCAATCCAGCTTGGCAATGTCACCCAGCTCGTCTTTATCAAGACGGAAATCAAACACCTCGAAGTTTTCCTTGATACGCGCAGGCGTCACCGATTTAGGAATCACCACCAGCCCACAGTCCAGATGCCAGCGGATGACAATCTGTGCCGGTGTTTTCCCGTATTTCATCGCCAGTTTACGGATAATAGGGTGATCAAAGACTCCTTCGCCACCCTGCGCCAGCGGGCTCCAGGATTCAGTCTGGATATGGTGTGTGGCATTCCAGGCATGGAGCTGCTTTTGCTGGAGAAGCGGGTGCAGTTCGACCTGATCGATGACTGGCAATACGCCCGTTTCTTCTTTTAACTGCTGTAAATGGTGAATATGGAAATTACTGACGCCGATGCTTTTCGCCAGACCTTGTTCCTGAAGTTTGATGAGCCCGCGCCAGGCATCGACGAAGGTATTCTGTTGCGGCAATGGCCAGTGAATCAAGTAGAGATCGACGTGATCTAACTGAAGTTTTCGCAGGCTCTCTTCCAGTGCTTTCTGGGGATCGGTGTGATCGCCATTCCAGAGCTTGGTGGTGATGAACACTTCTTCACGCGGCAGGTTCGCGGAACTCAGCGCCTGACCGACCGCTTCCTCGTTCTTATAAATCGCGGCGGTATCGATCGCCCGATAACCAATGGACAATGCTTCAGTCACGGCGATCACCGTATCCTCACTGCTTGCTCGCCAGACCCCAAGGCCCAACTGGGGCATGATATTACCGTCCGCCAGCTTAACTTTCGGTTGCGTCATCTCATTCTCCTTTTTATATCCGTTAATCCATAAACGTATCATAGGCTTAACTGGATGGGCGACCTGTTCATATCACGGACATAGAGGAACGTGATCCCTCGCAGGAACAGGCATATGATTTCAGTTTAGTAGAAAAATTCGTCTGCTATACGTTACCTGATGATAAAGGGAGCCGATCGGCTCCCCTTAACAGACACAGCATTGAGGGTATAGGTGTGGTTTAAACGATAGTGTTTTCTCCTGTAACTCGAATGATTAAGGGTAAAGCGATTTAACGCGCTGCTTCATAAATCTTCTGGCTTTCTTCCAACGTAATGTCGCGGTGCTCGCCTAATGCGGTCAGGCCGTGCTCGCTGAGTTTGGCGACCAGTGTCGGAATGGAACTGCCATCCAACTGATAGTCAGACAGGCGGGTCGGCACGCCCATTTTTTCGAAGAAGTCACGCGTGGCGGCAATCGCGCCGTCGATACGTTGGTCTTCGCTACCGTCGCGCAGGTTCCAGACGCGCTCGGCGTATTGCAGCAGCTTGTCACGTTTCTGGCTTTTTCTTGCCGCCAGCATGGCCGGCAGAACGATAGCCAGCGTTTGGGCATGGTCGAGGCCGTGCAGCGCCGTTAATTCGTGCCCCAGCATGTGGGTTGACCAATCCTGCGGCACACCTGCACCAATCAGGCCGTTCAACGCCATGGTGGCGCTCCACATTACATTGGCTCTGACCTTGTAGTTTTCCGGTTCAGCCAGTGCACGCGGGCCTTCTTCAACCAGCGTCAGCAGCAAACCTTCCGCAAAACGATCCTGTACTTTGGCATCGACGGAATACGTTAGGTACTGCTCAACCGTGTGAACGAAGGCATCGACCACGCCGTTCGCGATCTGGCGAGCGGGCAGAGTGTAAGTCACGACTGGATCGAGCACGGCGAAAAGCGGCTGTGTGTGTGGTGAACGGAAGGCGAGCTTATCGTTGGTTGATTTACGGGTGATGACCGCGCCATTGTTGGATTCTGAACCGGTTGCTGGCAGGGTGAGTACCGCTGCCAGTGCGACGCCGCGATCGATTTCCGCTCCGCCGGTTTGCAGAATGTGCCACGGGTCCTGTGCGGCCTGATAATCCGCCGCAGCGGCGATAAATTTCGTGCCGTCGACGACAGAGCCCCCGCCAACCGCCAGCAGGAAGTCAATCTTCTCTGCACGGACGACCTCAACGGCTTTCATCAGCGTTTCATACGTCGGGTTCGGTTCAATGCCGGAAAATTCGCGTACGTTGCGGCCTTCCAGCGCGCGATAGACCTGATCCAGCACGCCATTGTGCTTCACGCTGCCGCCGCCGTAAGTGATGAGGATACGGGCATCGGCAGGAATTTCTTTGCCTAATTCAGCAATCTGGCCTTCGCCAAACAGGATCTTGGTCGGGGTATGGAGTGTAAAATTTAGCATAGGTTATTTGTCCAGTTTAAAGCCCTGTTGAAGGATCGCGGGCAAGACTTTCGGGAAGTAGATGTGTTGGTAATAGCTGGCGGTGTTATCACCCCAGTTGTCGCCGTCTGCGCGGCCGGTTTGCTGCCAGTGTGTCACCAGCGTGTGGTTATATTGCTCAATCGCTGCAGGCAGAACGTCCTGATGATAGGTTTCATCATGGCGGAATGAATTCAGCGGCAGGCGCGGTTTCTGATGCGCTGGGGTATCGACGTAGCCGATAGCGACGCCCGCGACGGGGAACGTCAGTTCAGGGAGTTGCAGAAAGTCGATCAGCGCCTGCGGTTCGCGACGGATGCCGCCGATAGGGACGATACCCAGCCCAAATGAGCGTGCGGCAGCCATCAGCGTGCCGAGCGCGATGCCGACATCCGTTGTGCCAGCGATCAGGCTTTCGACACTTTCATGCGCGTGCTGCTGTTTGCCGCTCATGGTAATCCCGAGCTGCGTTTTATGCATGTCCAGCACCACAGTGATGAACACCGGTGCTTTGGCAATCCACGGTTGTCCACCAGCCAGTTCGGCAATGCGTGCCTTGCGTTCTGGGTCGCGGGTGACGATGAGCGAGACCTGTTGAGAGTTCACGGACGTCGGTGCTAAATGTGCGGATTGAATAATGGCGTCCAGTACGTCATCGGGAATGGGTTTATCAAGATAGCTACGTTCGCTGCGATGTGACGTAAACAGTTCAATCGTTTTATTCATGTCTTTGCCCAGGTGATGAGGGGACGAATGTATGCTCAGTATTGTCATCAACCAACGGAATACGTTCAATGCACATTTCTGTTTGGTTATTGCCTATTTCTACAAAACATAGGAGAAAAGGGTGATAAAAGTTCATGGGTATGTCATTTTGTTTCTCCTATCAGGAGAGAAGCTTCAGGCAGCAAAAGAGAACCCGTAGCGAGATAACACTATATTTATGGAGACCAAGGCATGTTGATGGAGACCAAGACATGTTGACGGAAGATCAAGGCATGTTGACGGAAAACCAATGCGAGCGGCTTGTTCAGCAACAGGCCGTGCGGCAGCGCATCGTGCAGCAGGCAATACGCTGCTCAACCAAAAGCTGGGTCACGCCTTCGCTCGTGCCTCAGGTCAGAATTCTGTATACGGAACAGCATCATCCGCGTGTGCCAGTGATGTATGAGCCAACGATCGTCATCATTCTTCAGGGCAAAAAAATTGGCTATCTGGGCGGAAAAACGTTCCAGTACGACCCGGAAAATTATCTGTTGATGACCGTTCCACTGCCGTTCGAATGTGAAACGATAGCCAGCGTTGAGAACCCTTTGGTAGGGATGTCGATCAGCATCGACGTCCAAATGCTTCAGGATTTACTGATCGACATCGGTGATGATGACAGCGCGATCCGTCCTTGTTCCGGGACTTGCGGGGTCAACAGTGCGCCGCTGACCGATGAGATTCTGTGCGCCGTTGAGCGGTTGCTGGATGCGATGAATAACCCGCGCGATGCCCGCGTACTGGGCCCGACGATTGTACGCGAGATTATCTATCACATACTCTGTGGCGAACGCGGTGTAGCATTACAGGCGCTGGTGAACCGGCACACGCACTTCAGCCAAATCGCCAAAGCGCTGCGTCGCATCGAAAATCACTACGCCGATAGCCTGAATGTGGAACAGCTGGCAGCCGAGGTGAACATGAGCGTCTCCGCGTTTCATCATAACTTCAAGGCGGTCACCAACACCTCGCCGTTGCAGTATCTGAAATCCTACCGCCTGCATAAAGCGCGAGTGATGATGATCAACGATGGCCTGAGAGCCGGCGTTGCAGCGGCTCGAGTCGGATATGAGAGTGCGTCGCAGTTTAGTCGGGAATTTAAACGTTATTTCGGTGCGACGCCGGGTGACGAAGTGACAAGATTAAAGGCCACTAATATGGCGGTTGAAGAAGGCTGAATACGGCAATAAATCGCACGGTTGCCGGATTAGGCGACCGTCCGTTTTTTACGCCATACAATGACGGCCATACCAATAAGGCCGCTGACCAGTAAAATAACTGGTAATAGGATCAGCGCGGTCATCACCTGATCTTCATAGCGTTTGACCAGCGGGATGTGGCTGAGCGCATAGCCGAGCGTGACAATCCCCCCGACCCACAGCAGCCCGCTGAGCCAGTTGAAAATCTGAAAGCGTGTATTGTTTAGCCCTGAAATCCCCGCCATCGTTGGTAGTAGTGTGCGGATGAAAGCTAAAAAGCGGCCAACCAAAAGCGCCGTCATGCCGTGACGGTGGAACAGGTGATAGGCGCGCTGGTGGTAATGTGCAGGAAGCTGCAACAGCCAGCCTTTTACCAGACGGGTATCACTTAGCCAGCGTCCTTGAAGGTAGCTGAGCCAACAGCCGAGGCTGGCGGCAATGGTGAGCAGAATCATCGTGGGGAAAAAGCTCATCACGCCTTTGGCAATCATGGCACCGGTGAGCAGCAGCAGGCTATCGCCGGGCAGAAAAGAGGCTGGTAGCAGGCCGTTCTCCAGAAACAGCGTCGTGAACAGAATGCCGTAAATCACCCAAATGACGTGGGGATCGGCCAGTGCACTAAAATCCTGCTGCCAGAGCGCCTGAATAATGTCGTGAACCATACTCATATTACTTCCCGCCAGTGACGATATTCACTATCTCTCAGGCAGCGGCGGTGGAATGCTGGGTTACCTGAAATCTACTGCCTATCAAGCCCTAAAATCAGTCTACCCGTCATACTTCAAGCTGCATGTGCGTTGGCTTCCTTTGTTCACCCCAGTCACTTACTTGAGTAAGCTCCTGGGAATTCACTACGTCGCCGCCTTCCTGCAACTCGAATTATTTAGGGTATATGGGGCAAAACGCCTTACCGCATTGTGAGAATACGATAGAGCTTAATGCTTAATTTTTGGTTAAGGTAACGCGGTTTTTTAGTAAGCGTTGACTCATTATTATCATAACGCATTACCCACCGCGTCGCAGGGGAAATCAAGACGCGGCGATTTTATGGCCGTCACACTTTCTGTATTTTGTTGCCTGGTTGTTTGGCAGAGCTTGCTTACTACGCGCCGAGTCTGCCGAAACCCGCGACCAGATCGTCGATCAGATCGTCACTGTCTTCAAGTCCAATATGTAACCGAATAAGTGTACCGGTAAAATCCACGCCGCTCACAGGACGAAGGGCCGCCAGTTCTTCTGGCTGATTCGCCAGAATCAGAGACTCAAAACCACCCCATGAATACGCCATGCTGAAATGCTCAAAATGGTCCAGATAGTGCGCCAACGTTTCTTTGCTTAATTTCTCTTTCAGGACGAATGAGAACAACCCGTTGCAGCCGTTAAAATCACGCTCGTAGAATTCATGCCCTTTACATCCCGGCAATGCGGGGTGATTAACGACCGCGACTTCTGGCCGCTCTGCCAGCCATTTTGCAATGCGGATACTACTTTCCTGGTGCTGTTTGAGTCTGACGCCCAGTGTGCGCAGACCGCGGCTGGCGACATAGGCGGTATCGGCATCCACCATTTGCCCCATCAGGTAAGAGTGTTCACGTAGCTGTACCCAGCAGCGTTCGTTAGCGACCGCTGTGCCGATCATGGCATCGGAATGGCCGACGATATATTTCGTACCGGCCTGAATCGAGATATCAATATCGAAGTCGAACGCCTTGAATAAAATGCCCGCCGCCCAGGTATTATCAATCATGATAACGATCTCAGGATTGATAAGGCGCACAGCTTGGACGATAGCTGGCACATCGTGTACTTCCATGGTGATAGAGCCCGGCGATTCAAGAAAGACGACTTTGGTATTGGGCTGGATCAGTTCGGCAATGTCAGCACCGATGAGCGGATCGAAATAGGTGGTGCTGACGTTCAGTTTGTTGAGTACTTTCGTGCAGAAATCCTGCGTGGGCTCGTAGGCTGATTCCGTTACCAGAATATGATCGCCTGCCGCGACGAAAGAGAGGATCGCGTTAGAAATGGCAGCCGCACCACAAGGGTACAGCGCGCAACCCACGCCGCCTTCCAGTTCCACCATCGCTTCCTGAAACGAGAAATGGGTCAATGTGCCACGGCGCCCGTAGAACAGCGCACCCTTGGCCCGGTTAATAGTGGCGTGCTTCTTGTCCTGAACCGTATCAAATACCAGAGAGGACGCACGCTGAATTACGGGGTTGACGGAGCCGTGGGTGAATTTCTTGCTGCGTCCTGCGGCGACTAACGCTGTTGCCGTTTTTTTGCTTGTCATAACCACTATCACCTTTTCTGTTCAGTCCTGCCGAATGACTCAATACGCCGACTATTCCCGACAGTGAACGGAGAGGAGTCGCGGGGGCATAATTGGATTTATTAGGATTCGATTTATGAGGTCTACGTTATCACGGCTGGAGCGGCGTGTGGGCGGGTTTTGTCATGACGTAAAAAATGCTCGACATCACTGGTATTCCCGCAGCGAAAGGGGCTTTTCGCCGATTTTGATGGGATAAGATTGGAAGTAGGTGAAAATATTTCAGGTAGGAAAACGTAAGAAAAGCGCCATGTTTTTCTGCATTGCTGCGAATAACATGGCGCAATTGGAGTGTGTTAACCCGTATGGACGCCAAAGAATTTAGGCAGCCAGAGCGAGATGGCCGGAATATAGGTGACTAGCATCAGCACGAAGAACAGCCCGCAGTAGAAGGGCAGCATTGCTTTAACCACTTGTTCTATCTTCTGCTTACTCACCGCACTGGCGACGAAAAGTACCGACCCTACTGGTGGCGTAATCAAACCTATCCCGAGGTTCACCAGCATTATCATGCCGAAATGGACCGGATCGATGCCAAGTGAGAGGGCGACAGGCAGCAGAACGGGGGTCAGAATCAGGATCAGCGGTGCCATGTCCATCAGCGTACCGACCAGCAGCAGCATGATGTTAATCCACATCAGGATGACGTACTTGTTATCCGAAATGGAGGTGAAGAATTCGGTAATGCGGCTCGGCAACTGCATGTAGGTCATGATGGCACCGAACGCGGCGGCGAAGCCGATCAGGATCATTACGATCGTGACGGTTTTTACCGTGCGGTACATCAGCTTGGGCAGTTCTGACCATTTATAATCTTTATAGATAAACATGGTCACGAAGAAGGACCACAGGCAGGCGATGGCCGCAGACTCGGTCGCGGTAAAAATACCGGACAGAATCCCCCCCATGATGATGACGACGGTCATCAGCCCCCACAGTGTATCGACAAAGATTTTTAGCGCCTGACGGAACGGTACACGTTCGCCTTTCGGGTAACCGCGCCGATGTGCAAAACCGACACACATCACCATCAGGGTCAGGCTGAGCAGTAAACCGGGCAGGATCCCTGCGATAAACAGTGAGGCAATGGAAACCGTGCCGCCGGTTGCCAGCGAGTAGATCACGGAGTTGTGGCTCGGCGGTGTCAGAATGGCCTGCACGGAACCGCTGGCGGTGACGGCGGCGGAGAAGTCGCGTGGGTAACCTTTCTTCTCCATTTCCGGGATCATCACCGAACCGATTGAGGCCGTGTCTGCGACGGAAGAGCCGGATATCGCGCCGAAAAATGTCGATGCAACGATGTTAACCAGCGATAAGCCGCCGCGAATAAAGCCGACAAAGATGTACGCGAAGCTGACCAGACGACGAGCGATGCCGCCTTCGGCCATAATGGCCCCAGCCAGAATAAAGAAGGGAATCGCCAGCAGCGAAAATTTGTTCACGCCATTAGTAATCTGAATCATAACCGCTTCAAGCGGTAAATCGATCCAGAAGGCGCCAACAATCGCGCTCAACCCTACCGCATAGGCGACGGGAACGCCGACCGCCAACAGCACTGCCAGCGTGGCAACAAGAATAAATGCATCCATGGTATTGGCTCCGAATTAAGAACTGCCAAGCATGACCACAGGGCGTTGATCCTGCGGGCCGAAAAACATTTTTTCGATGATAAAGAGCACGGTGATTAACGAGCCGATAGGCAGCGGTAAATAACTTTCACCCGCGGTTAATAATGGGAATTCTGCGACAGGTTGTTCCCATAATTCCATGCAGAGCACTGTGCTGTAATAGAGAATAAACAGGCTGATTAAGAGCATCAGGAGATTCGACAAATGAACGCAAATCTTCTTACCGGATTCTGGCAATCTGTCGGTCAACATGCTGACGGCAATATGTGAGTTGGCACGGTAACTGACCGCTGCGCCTACAAAAGTGAACGTCACCATACAAATAATCGAAATGGGTTCCGGCCAGGATAATGCGGAATTTAAAGCATAGCGTGCGAATATGCCGATAGGGATTATTAGCGTCATAATTAATAACGCCAGACCAGAAACCCACATGGCAATACGATAGAGTACATCCATACTTAAGTGATAAGACTGTGCCATTGTGTCACCTATATTCACTCAGTTGAGTGATAAGCGAAGGATAATTGTTTATATCAGGCCATTAGGGTGGCGGATAATAGATAACTGAGATCGCTGACAAAGTCGTAGTGCGGTGATAATGGATTAGTTTTCCATTATCACCGTTTTCATTACGTAACTATGCTCGTCAACGTTCTGCTATTTATCCGCTGGAATGCGGTCTGAATTATTGGACGTCGGCGACGGCTTTAATCAGCTCCTGATATTTGGCACCAAACTGGTCGCGCACGGGCTGCGTAGCTTTGAAATAATACTCGGTATCAATTTCATGGAATTGAACGCCACCAGCCTTCATTTTATCCAGTGATTGCTGATTATATTCATTCCACAGTACGCGCTGTTCTTGCTGCGCTTCTTTCGCCAGCTTCAGGATAAGATCCTGATCTTCTTTGGAAAGCTTATCCCACTTGGCTTTGGAGTATAGGAACAGCTCAGGAATAATGAAGTGGCGGCTCCAGGTGAAATTCTTGGCAACAGGCATGTAGTTATGCGCAACATAGGTTGGCGGATTATTCTCGGTGCCGTCAATGACGCCGGTTTGCATGCCGCTGAAGACTTCGCTTGTGCCCATGGCGATGGCGTTAGCACCCATGGCTTTCAACGTTGCGAGAGCAACTTGGCTGGTTTGAACGCGAATTTTCATGCCTTTGAGGTCTTCAGGTTTCGCCACGGGCTGCTTGGTGATTAAATTACGCGTTCCCGCGTCCATCCAGCCTAGGAAAACCAATTTTGATTTACTGCTATGGGTAATTTTGTCACCAATTTCCTGACCGATTTTCCCATCCAGTACTTTGTGAAGATGATCTTCATCACGGAAAATATAGGGCAGGGTGAAGACTTCTATTTCCGGTAAAATAGCGGCAACGGGCGTCATTGATACACGGATAATATCAATAGCACCGAGCTGTGCCTGTTCAATCATTTGTTTTTCATCACCTAATACGCCACCGGGGAAGGTATTAATTTCCAGCCTGCCATTGGTAGCAGCTTGTAATTTCTCTCCCATTTTTTGTACGGCAACGACATTAGGGTAACCTTCAGGGTGAACATCAGAGGCTTTAATTTGTTGTGCCTGAATCGCTTGACTCATTAGTAATGCAGTAGAGCCCAGACAAACGCCGATCAATGTTTTCGACAGCTTCATTGAGTTATCTCCAGAGGTAGGGTGACATTATCGATAATCAAATGGTGATTTAAAAATGTAAACCCATGAAAAATAGAGTAATGAATAGAGGGTTTACTGATGAGAGCACGGCGCCTTTGTGTGAGCTATTATCGTGGCGCGCGTCGGTATTCTCTGTGGGTTAAGCTAACCTATTATACAACTTCGTAGAATGACTCGTGTCACAAAAGAAAAAGCTAATATGAAATGCTGTTTTATATGGATTTTATTCCTACGCTCTTAATCTAAATATGCGTAACTTGGTGTTTTTGTTTATCTTGTTGTGTACTTGTGTTTCTATTTATTTCACTAAACTTATCGCCAGCTATCATGAAATGGTGTGATAACTTAATGTCGATCACAAAAACCTCACGATATAAGGCTGCGTTTTAGATGAGCACCTGCGGCTGTCACCTGCCAGATATATTCCTGAATGCTATTTTTTATAGTTTTCTTATGCCTTTCCTGTCGATGTGCAGGTAATACCCCCAAAAACCCTGTCAGAACGCAATAAAAAGTGTGTTATCTGGTGTAAATAATAATGAGAACGACTATCAATTCGTTCAGGGTTTGGTATCATTTCAGGCTGCGTTATTGCTGCATCATACCTGCGGGTATGTGCGGGTATTGTACAGAACGAATGGTGGAGGCACAGCGTGAAGACGGCTGTCAGTAATACAACTCAACAGGTGTTATCAACCTGGCAAAAAAAGCGTGGCGCGTTCAGCGCATTTTCCCGTAGCGTGCTGGTTATCCTGCTGTGTACGGCGGGACTAAGTGGAAATGCGTTTGCGGCTCCGGCGACGACGCCGTTATCGACACAGAATGCCGCGCAGCCTGCTGCTGCGTCCCCTTCCGCACCTGTCACGACCGATGCACAAGCACCGACGTCAGCGCTCACGCTTCCTGCCAGTGCGGCACCGGGCACCAATAACCTGATGAAAACCGACTTGTCCGTCTGGGGCATGTACCAGCACGCTGATGCCGTAGTGAAAACGGTAATGATCGGTTTGCTGCTGGCTTCCGTGATTACCTGGGCGATCTTCTTCAGTAAAAGCGTCGAAATGTCTGGCGCGAAACGTCGCCTGCGCCGTGAGTATCTGGCGTTGGAACAGGCGAAAACACTCGACGATGCGCTGGAAACGGCGGATGCGTTCAAAACGGGCAGCGTAGCGCAGCAATTGTTGGCGGATGCACAGAACGAACTGGATCTTTCCGCCCGTTCGGATGACAACAACGGGATTAAAGAACGCACCGCGTTTCGTCTGGAGCGTCGTGTGGCGGCTACCGGGCGTCATATGGGGCGTGGTAACGGCTATCTGGCAACGGTCGGCGCGGTTGCACCGTTCGTGGGGCTGTTCGGTACGGTATGGGGCATCATGAACAGCTTCATCGGTATCGCACAGACGCAAACGACTAACCTGGCGGTGGTCGCACCGGGGATTGCAGAAGCTCTGCTGGCGACGGCGATTGGTCTGGTTGCCGCGATTCCTGCGGTTGTCATCTATAACGTCTTCGCACGCTCGATTGCTGGTTACAAAGCTACGGTCGGTGATGTGGCTGCACAAGTGCTGCTGCTGCAAAGTCGCGATCTCGATGTGGCTGCCAGCAACGATAACCGGGCGTCTTCAGCAGCGCATAAACTGCGGGTGGGTTAAGTCATGGCGATGCATTTGAAGGAGGACGTGGGTGATGACGGTGAAATGCATGACATTAACGTCACGCCGTTCATTGACGTCATGCTGGTTCTGCTGATTATCTTTATGGTGGCGGCGCCGCTGGCAACGGTGGACATTCGTGTCGATCTGCCTGCTTCATCGGCAGTACCGCAGCCGCGGCCGGAAAAGCCGCTCTATCTGACGGTAAAAGCGGACAAGCAAATGTTCCTGGGGGAAGAGGCGATTAACGATCAGTCTCTGGCTCAGGTACTGGATGCGAAAACCAGTGCCAATAAAGAAACGACTATCTTCTTTCAGGCAGATAAAAGCGTCGATTATGAAACCATCATGAGCGTGATGGATTCACTGCGTAAAGCGGGCTACCTCAAGGTGGGTCTGGTTGGCGCGGAATCTGCCGCCGCTAAGTAACGGCTGATCGATTCAAAAGGGAATGTGGTGCGATGCTCTAAGAAGCGACGCTAACCGCGTTCCCTTTTTACGTTCTACCTGCTGGTGAAGTGTGTTGGGCTATGTCGCGAGTCATGCCCGCGAGTCAGGATGACGCCAGTGAATCCGCGTCGGGATATAGCGCCGATCTTCTTCAAGCGGCTGTTGTGCAATCAAACTCGTAATCATTTCAAAGCTGTTGCGTGCCAGATTTTCACAATCCTGCGCCACGGTATCGATCTTCAGCGGTAAACAATCAAACAGATAGTGATCGTCAAAGCAGCACAGACGGATGCCGCTTTCCATCAGGTTATGCTGGTTCATATAACGCAGCACGCCTTCCATCAGGCCACAGGCGGCAACAAACAGTGCTTTTGGCGGGCGACCCAGCGTCGCACACAGTTGAGCAAACATTTCATAACCTGCGCTGGGGTGGTAGTTGCCATGAAGAATCCACTCCGGCTGGCACTCGATACCGGCACGCGTCAACCCAAGCTGAAAGCCTTCCAGACGGTGGCGAGTCGGGGAAATTCGCGGCTGGCCGCCAAGGAAATAAAATTCATCACGATGCTGGCGGGCGATACGCTCGACCATTTCTGCTGTGGATTCTACCGCTTCGGAAATGACCATCGGCAGTGTGGAATCACCAATAATCCGGTCAAATTGCACGACGGGCAGCTGCTGATTAATTTTCTGATACTCGATATCACTCAGCAGGCTGGAAGCGACAATCAGGCCATCGACCTGGCGCTGTACCAGACTGTTGACCGCCATCATCTCCTGACTGGCATTTTCATCGGTACAGGCAATTAGCAACTGTAGCCCAGCTTCGCGGCACCGCATCTCCAGTTCGCGGGAAATCACGGCAAAGCCGTAGTTGGTCATTTCTGGCACCACCAGCCCCAGCGTGTTACTGCGTGAGGAACGCAGTGAACGTGCGTGAATACTGGGCTGATAACGCTGCTCGTGTGCGACGGCTAAAATGCGATCGCGCGTTTCATCAGAAACGCGGAACTCTTTGCTGCGGCCGTTCAGCACCAGGCTGGCGGTAGATTTTGATACACCGGCCAGCGCGGCGATGTCACTGATTGTTATGCGTTTAGTCGGTTTCACCGCGAGGTCTGCTATCAGAAAAAAGGAAAGTTATTCTATCACGCATGGCGCTAACAGCCAGTGTTGTAGCGTTAATTGCCCAGAGCCGCTGAACGTCATGGTCGCCTCGCTTTCCGGGAAAGTTCGTGCAGACATCACGGCCTCGCCATCGTTGATAAAAATTTCAACGCTGGAGCGATCGCACAATATCTGTAATTGACGCAGGTCGCCGCGCCAGTAGCGATGTTCAGGTTCGCCTGTGCGTCGGTTGCGTCGGCTTATCGTTACGCGTTCACCGTCCCAACAGAGAACAAGCTGGGAGGCAAGATTGAGCTGGAATTCCCCCTGAACGGTGATGAGCACTTCTGCGCTACTAATGGGTAGCGGCGACGCGTAGTCTGCTGCACCACGCCAGGTGTAATGCTGTCTGCGCAACTGTTGTAATTCGCGCGCAGGACGTTGATAAACGCGATCGTCATGCAGCGTGAGTTCACGCGCGCAGGTCATAGTATGAATCCAGCCGTGCTCGATCGTCGGTTCAAAAAATTCATTGTCGTCAGGAATCGACATCCAGCCAAACAGCAGGCGTCGCCCGTCTTCACTCAGCGTGGTTTGTGGGGCGTAAAACTCAAAGCCGAGATCCAGTTCATGGAAACCCTGATGCGAGTAATCGCCGTTTTCGTAGTCGAGTGAGCCAATGAAATAGCCCGCCTGAAAGGTATTCAGGTAGCGTTCATCTTCAGCGGGAACGCCTTGTGGGCAGCAAATCAGTATGTCTTCGCCATCCAGCGGGAACAAGTCTGGACACTCCCACATATAACCAAAATCACCGAGCCCGCCCAAACGAGAGCCGGCGATCTCGGCGATCTTTTCCCACGCCAGCAGATCGGCAGAACGATAGAGCACGACCTTCCCCTGAAGATCGAGATCCTGTGCGCCGAGCACCATGTACCAGTGGTCACCATGACGCCACACTTTCGGATCGCGAACGTGGCCAGTGTAGCCGTCTGGGAGCGTCAGAACCGCTCCCAGCTTGTCGTATTCACCGTTAGGATTTTCGCGGGCGAGACACTGAAACGCGGTGCGTGAGCCATCGTCGTATTTGACGTTACCCGTGTAAATCAGCGTGATCGCACCGTGATCTACGACGGCAGAACCGGAGTAGCAGCCGTGGCTTTCATAGCTTTCGCTCGGCACCAGCGCGACGGGTTCATGCTTCCAGTTCACCAGATCGGCGGAACTCCAGTGCCCCCAGAATTTTGCTCCGTGGGCACAGGCCAAAGGATTCCACTGATAAAACAGATGGTAACGCCCGTTGTGATGAATAAATCCGTTCGGATCGTTAAGCAGACCCACACACGGTGACAGATGCCATTCCGGGCGATATGGGTCTTCCTGTTTCCGTGAGTGACCTGACATCAGGGCGTGCGCCATGCGTTTTACTAAGTGGACTTCCTTCATTATTCGCTATCCGTTTTGTATTTCAGCAATAAGGAAATGACAAAGGCGGCACCGAATGCAATCAACATCCCAATCAGGTAGTTAAGCATCGAGCCACCTTGCACAATGGCTAGCCCCGGAAAACCGGTCAGCCCGACCGCCGTCATATTGACGTGATTGAAGACGACCCATGCGCCACCGAGCGCACCACCCGCCAGTGCTGCGAGGAACGGCTTAATGAAACGCAGGTTGATACCAAAGATCGCTGCTTCGGTGATACCCAGCAGACAGGAAAGCCCCGCCGGAACGGCAATCGCTCTGGTTTTGGCGTCACGCGTTTTAAAGTAGACCGCCAGACACGCGCCGCCCTGCGCCACGTTCGCCATTGCCCAAATTGGCAGCAGGAAGTTGACGCCGATATTCGGGTTGCCGAGTAGTCCGGCTTCAATCGCATGGAAGCTGTGGTGAACGCCGGTGATCACGATGACGGAGTAGAGGCCACCGAACAGTAAACCCGCGAACCAGCCAGCATGAGCAATCAACGTGCTGAGGACGAGAGAAATACCATCGCCAAGCGCGCGTCCTGCTGGGCCGATGAGCAGCATCGCGACGAAGCCGGAGATGATGACCGTCAGGAAAGGCGTGACGATGATGTCCAGTGCGTCCGGTACGACTTTACGCAGGCGTTTTTCCACAAGACTCATGAACCAGACGGCCAGCAGTACTGGGAATACGGTACCCTGATAGCCAATCATGGCAATGTCCATGCCGAAGAAATGCATGGTCTGGAAGCCCCCCGCCACGCCCCAAGCGTTGGTCAGCGCAGGATGGGTCAGAATGCCGCCCAGCGTTGCACCCAGATAGGGGTTGCCGCCGAATTCCCGTGCAGCGGTAAAACCGATCAGAACAGGCAGGATAATAAAGGCAGCGGAGCTGAACATATCCAGCATCACAAAGATCGCGCTGTTGGCATCTACCCAGCCGTAGGTCTTGATCATGCCGAGCAGCCCCATCAACAGGCCGGAAGCGATAATCGCTGGCATTATAGGGACGAAGATGTTCGATAGCAGACGCGCCAGACGTTGCAGCGGATTCAGCTTTCTCGCCGCGATAGAGGCGGCTTCAGATTTGCTTGATTCGCTGATACCTGCGGCTTTAATGAACTCGGCATACACTTTGTTAACCAGTCCGGTGCCGAAAATAATCTGCATTTGTCCGGCGTTCTGGAAGCATCCTTTCACGCCGTCAACGTTCTCGATCGCTTTCTTGTCGGCCAGGCTGTCGTCATTCAATACCAGACGTAGACGGGTCGCACAGTGGGCCGCGCTGGCGATGTTTTCTTTCCCACCGAGAAGGGGGATTAGCGCGGCGGCAGTAGCATTGATATCCATGTTATTCCTCTTTTTCAATAGGATATGCAGTTTCTTTGGCGTCGATTAGCGTGTCATCGACGCCAAGGCTAGCCAATGATCAGAACCAGGTTTCCATCTGGATGCCAAAGTTCCATTCGCCGCCTGCTTTAAAGCCGGTGGAGCCGAACGTATCATCGTTGGAGTAGTTATCCAGTCGTTTATCCCAGTCCATGTAGCTGGCAAACACGCGTAGTTCAGGACGGCTGAAGAAGTTGCCGATATCGCCAACCTTGAATGTAGGCGCGAAGGTCAGTTTATAGAAGCCGCCGCTCACCTGATTCAGGCTCCGATAACCGCGCGGATCGAGGCCCATGTATTGATAGCTGCCTTCATAGGCCAGTGCAAAGTTTTCGGTGATTTCCTGAATCAGGCGCGCATTAAAGGTCACCCATTCGTAGCTATCGCCGCTGACGTAACGGTCTTTGCTGGTTTGCGCCAGAATGGACGGTGCGAAGCTCCAGGTCTTGTTCAGCGCTGTTGTGCCGTAGGTCGCAAAGCGCCATGTGTTGGCGTCGTTGGTGAGGTTACCGTCGGAACCGATACTCTTCACTTCGCCGCCTAGCCCGTGGCCGTAGAGGATCGCAGTTTTCGATGTCCCGTCGCGTAAGCCGTAGAAGCTGTCGCCGTGGTAAGCCACCATCGCGTGATAGCCTTTGCCGCCCGCATTGGTATTGGTGACGGTGATGTTATCGCGGCTTGTGCCAGTGTTCTCTTTTACATCATTGTTCTTCGCGGTTAATCCGCTCAGCATGAACTGGAATGGCCCAACGTAGTTGTTGGCGGTAAAGACGTAGTTTTTGATGTCGTTATCCAGCGAGGTGATTTCACCGAGGCTGCGGCCATACAGCGAGAAGTTACTCTTGGCGCTATCTGCCCATTTCACGTCATAGATCCCGCCGCCAGTACCGGCGAGGAACACGACATCGCTATCCAGCCAGTGGATATCGAAGTTATCGCGATCGAAGCGTTTACCCGCCCACAGCGTAGTGTCCTTAAAGACATCGGTGAAAGTCGGCAGTGAGCCCAGCTCGACGAAGGCTTCGCGGATGTTCAGATCGCTGGTGGTCGCCGTCCAGTCGTTATAGCTGCGCTGACCGTCCGCCATCATCACCTTGAATCGGGTGGTTGCGCCGTTATCCAGCTTCTGTTTGTGCTCTAGTTTGAGCTCGACGTAGGTGTCGTCTTCATTACCCAAACGACCAATATGCCCGCCTGTCTGACCGGCAGGGGACATGCCCGGCCCGATATCGGTTTTGGCACTGGTGGCGGAATCATTGATCGACAGGCCGGAACGCGCGTAGCCGTGGAATTCGAATCCATCGGAGAATGACTTCTGTTTGGCCAGCGCCGTTGTGCGCTGCTCCACCTGCTGGGTTTTTTGTTCGGTTTGGGTGGTGCGGGTTGCTAGCTGCTGGGTTTGCTTTTCAGCAGCATTGGCTCTGGCTTCGGCGGCCTGAGCGCGGGCTTCAGCCTGTTGCAAGCGTTGTTCCATTGCGTTCAGGCGGTCTTCGATACTGTCGGTGTTGGCAGCAGAAACATAAAACGGGGCGGAGAGTAATAATCCTATCGTCACAGCAAGGTGGCTTGGTTTCATTTTTTCGTTCTCGTCGTGAAGGAGATTTATTGTTTTTGGAATTCTCATGTTTAGCTAAATTGCTAAACCGGTTTTTCTTGAGGAAAATAAAAGCCAGCAGAAGGGTTAGCAAGAAATTTCACTCACCCGATTCTGTAACTGTGATCCTGACTACAAAACCGGGCGGTAATCGTATTAAACGAGGGGGGGATTAGACCTTGGCTAAGGGGAGTGTGTACAACTGCTGGGCATAGGGAAGCGCCGTCATCGCGCCTTTTGCCGTAGTAGCTAGTGCGCCGCACCGTTGCGCCTGCTCGATAATCGGATCCCAGCTCAGCGGCTGTGACAAATCATCATATTCCGCCAGACCGTGCAGCAAACCGGCAACGAAGGCATCCCCTGCACCCGTGGTATCGACAGGTGTCACCGAGGGGGCAGCAAAGTGTTGTAGCTGGTGGCGATCGTGCAGCCAGACACCTTCGCTGCCCAGTGTCACCAGCAATAGCCGAGTGGGGTAGCGCAGCATGAATTGCTGGATCCCTTCTTCAACATCAGATGTTGGACAGAGAAAGGTCAGCTCTTCACACGACAGTTTCACCACATCGGCCAGCATCAGCGCTTGTGTCAGGCAGTCGCGCAGTTCCTGCTCGCTTTGCCAGAGGTCGTCACGGATATTGGGGTCGAAGCAAACGCGCCCCAGCGCGGCTTTAATCTGTCGCATTGCCTCAAACGCGGTACTGCGCGACGGTTCCTGCGACAGTGCGATAGAACAGAGATGCAGCCATTCTCTCCGGTTGAATACCGGCAGATCTTCCGGTTGTAGGAACAGGTCGGCACTCGGGCGTACCATAAACGTGAAGGTGCGTTCACCCGCGTCATCGAGGCTCACGACCACGGTTGATGTGCGGTGGTGTCTGTCGTACGCCATGTAGTGGGTATCGACGTTTTCTTCTTCCAGCACCGTTTTTAGAAAATGGCCAAAAACATCGTCACCGACGCGACCGACAAAGGCGCTGTTTCCCCCCAGTCTGGCAATGCCAACCGCGACATTGGCTGGCGCACCGCCAGGACATTTCAGATAGCGTTCCGTATCTTCCGGGATGAGATCGACAACGGCGTCGCCCATGACCCAAATTTTGTTTGCCATAAAGTTACTCTTATCAACGATAGTCAGACTATTTGCTAAAATAGAAGAATCGGTTTAGCTAAGCAATACCCTTCACCGCAGAGACGCACCCACATCAATAAAACTTACATTTCCACACCGTGTTGGTGAAAATTTATGCGATAGTCATCACGTTGCCACGGTCATAGGACTAAACAAAAGGGCTTACCATCCGATAGTTATGGGGCGTGGCCAGAATTAATCTGGAAATTAAGCTGCAAAAAGGACGAATGGAGAAGGATATGCGTTACCCCACCTCTTTCTGGGTTTATCCCGGTGCGTAATTACAACCTGCTTTGGGGAATATGGGCGATATGGGCTTTATTGGTTGTCGTCTGGCTTGTTGATATTTATAGCGAATTTTCCCTTCACTATTACGGTCAGGGAGTGGCTGCCATGCTGGCCACAAGTGCCGTGATTGCATTTTTCTATACTGTTAAAAGGAATAACACGATGTTTTCATTTGATAAAAATAAGAAAGACCTAAAAGAGCCGCAAGGGCGCAGTGAAATAAACAGCTCTCCCGCTATCAGCCCATCGAACGAGTTGATTAATTCAGTGAACCCTGTGCGCGTGAAAAAGGATACCTTCATTTCTCAGGGTGCGCGTATGACGGGCTCTCTGTCCGTTGATGGCAACATCACCGTGGAAGGTCAGGTAGAAGGTGACGTGCAGTGTGATAACACGATTAAAGTGGAGCATACCGGTCAGGTAAACGGCGAAATGAAATCGCAGCAGATCGTCATCAACGGCCGTGTGGAAGGGCGCGTAGTCGCCAGCGTCGTAGCGATTCTGGCGCAAGGAAAAGTGTTCGGCGATATCTTCACCGATGAACTCTCAATTGAAAAAGGTGGCATTTTCACTGGCCAATCCCACCCGTTGACCTCACCGACGCAGAGTCAGGAAAAACTGACCTACGTGGAAAAGAAAAAAGAGAAAACTGGCAAGATGCCCGCAGGGCAAGAGAATGTCGTGGTGTTAGCGGAAAGTGCGCCGACGGCGTGAAGCTCGTTCATTCATCTCTGAATGACAACTCCGTGTTCCCCGCATCAGCGGGGATAAACCGAATAGCAGGGATGTAAATCATACGAGTTTCCTTATTGTCAACTCGTTCCGTTTACGGCATATTATTTCCAATTTGGAAACAAAAGGGAATGAATCAGGATGCATGTGATTTCGCGCGCACCTTTTGATGCTGCAACCAACCAGTTTCCGAATCAGGCGGTAGCACTCGCTGACCTATATCGGGTTATAAAACGCGAAATGTATGCAACGCCGGAGGATATGAAAAAACGCTTTCCCAGCTTAGATAGGATGAAATATCGAGAAAAGTGGTGGGTTATTGATATCGGTGGTGGGCATCTTCGAGTGATGTTTTTTGCTGATTTTGAGCGAGGGAAAATCTTCATCAAGCACATAACATCCCATGCAGAGTACGACAGGCTGACAGAGTATTACCGGAGGAATAAAGAATGATGTATGCAGATGCCATCAAGGCAGCTAACGATCTGACGAGTATCGTACCGTTCCTCGGGGGCAGCACCTCTCGTAAGGATTATGAGGATGCACTGAAACTCACTGAATATCTGATCGAGAGTGAGCCTGATAGTTCGCTAATCGATATGCTGACTGCCAAAATTGATAAATACGAAAATGAGGCGCCGGAGTTTGCAGCCTTCAACGAACGTATTAAAGCACTCCCTGCCGGTATCGCTTTGCTACGTGTCCTCATGGATCAGCACCAGCTAATGCAGAGTGATTTTGAAGCTGAGATCGGTAAAAAGTCTCTGGTATCCCGTATTCTAAACGGTGAGCGTACGTTAACACTTGCTCATATGAGAGCTCTCGCTAAGCGATTCAATATTCCCGTGAGTGCTTTTGTTGATTAACACGATGGTTAAGCGACTTTTGCTAAGAGCAGCATGATTCACCGCACTGTAAAGCTTTCCCGCGTGGGGTATCTCGCTTCTGGTTGGCGCGATGGTGGATTACGTGTCAGTATTAAAGAACGCTATTTTTGTGCTCACCGTACTGGTGAGGCGCTATGCCAATAATTTTTTGTCTTCCATACGTTACCCGTAAGGAGGTGATATGAAAGTTGAAGCCGCAGAGTCATCCGTCTTTGCCAGCCAGCAGGTGATGGCGAAGCGTTCCACAG
This sequence comes from Pectobacterium atrosepticum, assembly GCF_000740965.1. NCBI lineage: Bacteria > Pseudomonadati > Pseudomonadota > Gammaproteobacteria > Enterobacterales > Pectobacteriaceae > Pectobacterium > Pectobacterium atrosepticum. The sequence goes on from NZ_CP009125.1 coordinate 421,908, forward strand.
AGCATGCGGAGAAAGTTGCGCTGTCCGAACAGCTTCAGTCTTATCAGGCGAGCAGCGGTGCCGTTCCTGCTGGTCAGACGACGCGGTATGATTTCACCCGCATTAGCCCTGCCGAACTGTATGAAACGGTCGGTAGTCTGGTTAGCAGCGGGCAACTGGGGCGCGAAGAAGGCTCCGCACTGCTGGGTTTTATCTCGTCGCCGCGCGCGAATGTCGGCAGTGTGCCGCCTTCTAATGTGTTCCAGCCGATTAATGTTTTCGACACCATCCAGCAAGGTGCTGCAGGTGCATCATCCCGTAGTGAAGTGCAAAATACCGAAAGCCTGCAACGTGCGGCAGAGGCGCTGAATCGTTTTCAGGGGCAAGTCTCCAGCATTAGCGTTTACGTCTAGCACATCGGTACGCGATGGCCTGATGACGTCATCCTTTCCCCCCGCCCCCCGCCCCCCGCAAACGTGGGGGATAGTCGTTTTATAGCTCGTTCAGCGTGGGGTTTTAGCTTTGATCTCCGTCAGCAGCGCGATCAGCGCCTGCACGTTGTCGTCCTGTGTACGCCAGGATGAGACGCTAATTCGTAATGCCGGACGCCCTTGCCAGACTGTGCCGCCAAACCACGCCTTGCCCGAAGCCTGTAACGCTTCCCGTATTGCCGTCGTTTGGCTGTCGGTTTCCCCACGCAGCAGAACCTGATTGAGCACCACCCGATTTAATACCTCAAAACCCGCATGACGTAGGCCGTCGGCGATCAACGTTGCCTGTCGGCAGTGCCGTTCGATCATCTCAGCCACGCCGTCACGCCCCAACGTACGCAGCACCGCCCACACGGGAATCCCTCGCGGGCGACGGGAAAATTCGAGCGTTAGATTCTTTTGGGCATCGCGTGCCGCGCTTGAGTAAACCGCATCTGCGTTCATCGCTTCGGCTAACGCGTCCGCATTGCGGCAAATTGCCATCGCACAGTCGTAGGGAGTGTTCAGCCATTTATGCGCGTCCGTTGTCCAACTGTCAGCCAGCTCGATACTTTCGGTGAGTGCCGCGTGAGACGAGGCTCTGGCCCAGAGCCCGAACGCTCCATCAACGTGAACCCAAGCGCCTGCCGCTTTAGCTATTGGGATGATCTGTGCAAAGTCATCGAATTCGCCCGTGTTTACCTCACCAGCCTGCAAACAAAGAATCGTGCGATCGTCTAACGGAGGTAGCTGTGTCACATCGATCTGCCCAAACGCATTAACAGGCGCGACGATGATATGGCGTAGCCCAAAGCCGAGCACGCGCAGTGCTTTCTTCACGGTGATGTGAGTCAGCGCTGAAATCACGACCTTAATTTCAGGGGCGCCGATCAGCCCATCGTTATCAAAATCCCAGCCCTGTTTTGCCAACATCGCGCGGCGTGCGGCGACCAGACAAGAAAGGGTACAAGCCGTGGCGCTGGTGCCGAAACCGACGGCACTTTCTTTCGGTAACTTCAGGATATCAAGCACCCAGCGGCTGGCGAGGCGTTCCAGCGTGGCGGATACCGGCGAGTTATCAAAGGTGGACGCACACTGATCCCATGCGATCATTAATCGCTCGGAGGCGGCAGCAATCGGTAATGCGGCGCCAATAACAAAACCGAAATAGTTCGGGCCATTGGAGGCGGTGGTGGCCGGTGAGCCGACCTCATCTAATAGCGTCAGGGTGTCTTCAGGCGAGAAGCCTTGTTGCGGCAGCGCTTCATTAAAACGCGCCAGCGCCGAGAGGGCATCGGCATCGGGGAAAACCCGACGCTGTGCATTCCCTGCCAAATAACGCCGACCACGCTCATCGGCATCGGCCAGTAATGTCAGTTCGCTCATGGTTTCTCCTTCATCAATAATCATTTCCTGTTATCACGATGGCGTGAATGCTGTCGGTGACGGTGCTGAAACGTGCAGCGTCATTTTCCAGAAGAGTAATGCTAGCAGGCTGACGACTGCGCCAAGGAGGCACACGCCTGACCAGCCCGAAGCGTCATACGCCACTGTCGTTGCCATCGCGCCAAGCCCGCTGCCGATGCTATAAAACAGCATATAACAGCCGACCAGACGGCTGTGCGCATCAGGATGCGTCTTGAAAATCATACTTTGGTTGGTAACGTGAATAGCCTGTCCGCCCAGATCGAGAACGATGATGCCGACCACTAATGCGAAGAGAGAATAGGGTGCTAGCCACAGCGGCAACCACGATGCCAGCAGCAATAACAGGGCGATACCGCTGACCCACTGTTCGCGGCCTTTATCAGCTAACGAGCCCGCTTTCACTGCTGCCAGTGCGCCGAGAATACCCACCAGACCAAATGCACCGATAACCGTATGAGAAAAGAAATAGGGCTCGCGACTCAGCGGCAGAACCAGCGCGCTCCAGAAAATGCTCAGGGCAGCAAACATCAGTAAAGCGATGACGCCGCGTATTTGCAATACCCGCTCTTTACGCAGCAGGGTCAGCATAGAAAGCAACAGCGCGGAATAATGCGGGCGCTGTCGAGAAGGCGGCTGATGCGGCAGTAAGCGCCATAAAAGTACGGCAAGCAGGAGCATCAGCAGTGCGGAAAAAAAGTATACGCTGCGCCAGCCTGCCATATCGGCGATGAAACCGGACAGTACGCGAGCCAGCAAAAGTCCAATCACCACGCCGCCCTGCGCGGCTCCCACGACGCGTCCACGCTCCTGCGGTGCGGCAGCCGTCGCGGCATAAGCAATCAAACCCTGAGTCATTGCCGTGCCGAACATGCCTACGGCCAGCATACTGATCAATAAATACAGGGATGTGGTGGCTAGCCCAACGGCAATTAGTGCCACGATTAGCGCGCTCAACTGGGCCAGCATCAAATAGCGTCGATTGAGGATGTCACCCAGCGGCACCAGTAGAATTAACGCCAGCGCACAGCCAAGCTGTGTTGCTGTCATCACGCCGCCAACGGCGGCGATACTGATGTGAAAATCTATCGATAATGCATCCAGCAGCGGCTGTGCGTAATAAACATTGGCGACGCTGAGGGCGCTGGCACAGGCAAACAGCAACACTAACGCGCGCGGTAATGTCGTTTGCGCAGGCGGTGTAGTGCTGTAAAGAGTGCTGTAAAGATCATATTCAGTGACGGATGACGTGGTATGAATAGGACTATTTTTCATAATATCGGCTTTCACTATTTTATTCGGTTTCAAAACAAAACCAGTTGAAGCATGAATGATCTGGTTTTACTCTGCAACCAAAAAAGTGCGGTCAGTTTTTCAGCTTGTGGATAAGGCAGGTAGGATGAACAGGGAAAAGGGGAGAAAATATTCATGGTGAAGCGCAAAAGTCTGAAAGAGGATGTATGCCCTGTCGCTCGCGCGCTGGATGTGGTTGGCGATCGCTGGACATTGCTGATTATTCGCGATGCATTCGACAATCGCCGCCGTTTCAGCGATTTTCAGCGCAGTTTGGGTGTTGCCAAAAATATTCTTACCGACCGTCTGCGCACCCTAGTTGACGAGGGCATTTTTTCCGTTCAGCCCGTTTCCGAAAGCTCGGCTTATCAGGAATATGTTCTGACACCAAAAGGTGAGCAGCTATTTCCGCTCGTTGTAGCGCTACGCCAGTGGGGCGAACAGCAGCTATTCGCTAAGGGGGAACCTCACTCCCTGCTATTGGATAAACACACTGGCCAGCCTCTGCAAGCCATGTTGCCGCATTCTGCGGAAAGGCAACGGTTGACTGGGAAGGATACGTTCGTTCAGAAAGTAGATTGAGGTGTCGTGATGCAGAAAGAATCGAGAGAAACAGGCCGAGATCTTGAGGCAATCTCCCGCTATCTGAAGAAGTTGCACGTACTGACGTTATGCGTGGGTGAAAATTCGGAATTATGGTGTGCGAGTTGCTTCTATACTTACGACGATAAACAGATAGCCTTCTATCTAATGACGGAGTTGCAGACGCGCCACGGTGAAATCATGGCAAGGTTGCCGCAGGTGGCTGGTACGGTCAGCGGCCAGCCGAAGAGCGTAATGTTGATTAAAGGCGTGCAGTTTCGGGCGCAGGCGGTGCAGTTAGAAGGGGAGGACGCACAGCAGGCCAGAGCGCAATACAACACGCGTTTTCCGATTGCTCGTGCATCGCAAGCACCGATCTGGCGGCTCGATCTGACCGAAGTCAAAATGACGGACAATACGTTGGGCTTTGGTAAGAAACGCTACTGGCAGCGTGACGAACAAACAGATCAGAAAGAACAATACCAGCATGAAAATATGGGATAACAAAAGACGCAGAGCAAGGGGGAAAGCCGATGAGCCGGGTACTGTTATTAGGTGCAACGGGGTTAGTGGGACACGAGTTGTTAGAACTTCTGAAAGCCAATAACCGGGTAGAGACGATTTATGCGCCGACCCGTAAGCCGTTGGTGCATTCGGAGAAAGTGGTCAATCCGCACGATCCCGATCTGTCTGCTGAGCTGGCGCAATTGACCGATCCTGTTGATATTGCATTTTGTTGCCTGGGGTCGACGCTCAAGACAGCAGGCAGTAAGCAGGCTTTCCGCTATGTGGATTACACGTTGGTAGTGGAAGGGGCAAAAATGGCGCTAGCGTTGGGCGCGACGCACCTTTTGGTGGTCAGTTCACTGAGCGCGAATGCAACATCGCCTTTCTTCTACTCGCGAGTGAAGGGGGAAACGGAAAAATCGCTGCGTCAGCAAGGTTGGCAGCATCTGACATTGGCACAGCCGTCGATGCTGCTGGGAGAAAGAGAAGACAGTCGCACACTGGAGAGCCTTGCCGCGCCGCTGTTCCGCATGTTCCCAGCGAAGTGGCGGGCGATTGAGGGGAAAACGGTGGCGCAGGCGTTGTTGAATCAGGCGTTCTCGCCGGAGCCAAAAGCGCGGGTTACGGTACTGGAATCCGATCAATTACGTTCGCTGGGTCAGTGGCAACCGCTTCAGTAGCTTCTTATCGATCAACGCAGGCGGTGGACAACCTGGTTGCTGCTGCCGCGCCAAATCAGTGCGGGATCTTTCAGATCTTGCACAAATTTTCCATCGACTAATACGTTGATGAGATCGACCACCCGCTGTTGTTCCCGCGTGATGTCCGCCAGCACGTAGCCTGTCCAAACCCAGATATCTTTGCCGGGGCATTCCGCACGTATACGTTCTACTAGCCGCAGGATGTCAGGCACATTCTGTGGGTGAAGCGGATCGCCGCCAGACAGCGAAATTCCCTGTCGGGGAATGAGCTTATCCTGAAGATCGGCGATGATCCGATCTTCCTGTTCCTGCGTAAACGGCTGACCGGAGTTCAGTCTCCAGGTACTTTTGTTGTAGCACCCAACGCACTCATGCACGCAGCCAGCGACAAACAGCGAGCAACGTGTGCCGGGGCCGTTGACCACATCGACGGGATAATATTGGTGGTAATTCATACGGTAGAGCCCATGTTATGAAGCGGGCGTGTGTTAACGATGCCGCGAAAGGTGGGCCGCATTGCTGCGACCCAGAAGGGATCAGCCCAGTTGACCGTTGCCCAAATGCTTAATCCGGCGTTTAACCTCTTCCTGCTTACCGGCGTTGAACGGGCGGGCGTCCGGGCTGCCGAGGTAGCCGCACACGCGACGCGTTACGGAAACGCGTGCCGAATCATGATTACCACATTTCGGACAGGTGAAGCCTTTGCTGGTGCACTCGAATTCACCCGTGAAGCCGCACTCATAGCATTCGTCGATCGGCGTGTTGGTGCCGTAGTAAGGCACGCGGGTGTAGCTATAATCCCACACGTCTTCCAGCGCTTTGAGGTTGTGTTGCAGGTTCGGGTATTCGCCGTAGCAAATAAACCCACCGTTAGCTAGAGGCGGATAGGGCAGCTCGAAGTCGATTTTCTGGTAAGGATTGACCTTCTTCTCTACATCAAGGTGGAAACTGTTGGTGTAATAGCCTTTGTCCGTCACGCCCTGCACGACGCCAAATTCGGCGGTATCCAGACGACAGAAACGGTCACACAGGTTTTCACTCGGTGTGCTGTAAAGGCTGAAGCCGTAACCTGTTTCGTCTTTCCACTGTTCGGTCGCGGCTTTCAGACGGGCGATGATAGCCACGGCTTTGGCTCGTAGCGTCTCGTCGTCAAACACATGCGTTTGGCTGCCGAAGAGTGCATTGATGGTTTCATGCAGGCCGATATAGCCCAGAGAAATCGAGGCGCGTCCGTTCTTGAAGATGTCCGCGATGTTGTCGTCTGCATTTAAGCGTACGCCGCAGGCACCTTCCATATACAGGATCGGCGCGACGCGGGCTTTCACGTTTTCCAGCCGCGCAATACGCGTCATCAGCGCTTTCTTCGATAACGTCAGGCGTTGATCGAGCAGCGTCCAGAAGCGATCTTCATTGCCTTCGGCTTCCAGCGCAATGCGCGGCAGGTTCAGGCTGATGACGCCCAGATTATTGCGACCATCGTGAATCTGCTGGCCGTCTTCTTCATAAACACCGAGGAAACTGCGGCAGCCCATTGGCGTTTTGAACGAACCGGTGACCTTGACGACCTGATCGTAGTTCAGGATATCGGGGTACATACGCTTGCTGGCGCACTCTAATGCGAGCTGCTTGATATCATAATTCGCATCGCCCGCTTTGTGGTTCAGACCGTCGCGGATGGCGAAGACCAGTTTAGGGAATACCGCCGTTTTATGGTTTTTACCCAGCCCGGCAATGCGATTGCGCAGGATGGATTCCTGAATCAGACGCGATTCCCAGCAGGTGCCAAGCCCGAAGCCAAAGGTGACGAACGGCGTCTGGCCGTTAGCGGTGTGCAGCGTGTTGACTTCGTATTCCAGTGACTGAAAGGCGTCGTAGCACTCTTTTTCGGTGCGAGTCAGGGCATAGTTTTCTGCATCTGGAATCTGCCACTCTTCCGCTACGGCTTTATGTTTCGCGTGGCTGGCGGTGACAAACGGGGCCAGAATTTCATCAATGCGGTTAATCGTGGTGCCGCCGTAAATATGGCTGGCGACCTGCGCAATAATCTGCGCGGTGACGGCGGTAGCGGTTGAGATTGATTTTGGTTGCTCAATTTCCGCATTGCCCATTTTGAAGCCGTTGGTCAGCATACCGTTCAGGTCGATCAGCATGCAGTTGAACATCGGGAAAAACGGCGAGTAGTCGAGGTCGTGATAGTGAATTTCACCGCGTTCGTGTGCCAGTACCACATCACGCGGCAGAATGTACTGCTTGGCGTAATGCTTGGCGACAATACCAGCCAGCAGATCACGCTGGGTGGGAATCACTTTACTGTCTTTGTTGGCGTTCTCGTTCAGCAGCGCCATATTGCTCTGCTCGACCAGACCGCGAATTTCCTGATTCAGGCGACCGTGACGCTCACGCGCAATGTCTCGATCATGACGATATTCGATGTAGGTACGCGCCAGCTTCTTATAATTGCCGGACATCAGCAGGTTTTCGACCGCGTCTTGAATATCGCGGATATCTACGCGCGATTTATCCTGCATTTGTTGAGCGACCGCACAGGCCACCGTTGCACAGTAGTCTGCATCATTGACACCGGCTGCATGTGCCGCGCGTTCGACCGCCTCTTTGATACGAACTTCATCAAAAGGCACCTGGCAACCGTCCCGTTTAATCACTACTGGTTTCACGTTTTCTTCCTCTGGAAAGGTTATCCACAGGCGAGAACCGTAACTGGCAAGGGTTACAGAGGGCTGTGGATGACTTTGTGGATAAACACTATATGTAGGTAATGTTTACAGGATAGGCACTATATATTGAAATTGCGTAGGGGTGTTTGCACTTTTATCGCTGCAAAATTGATGTAGAGCAAAGAAATTCCTCCCTAGTAGATAAATCGAACTTGAACAAAATTTAATCAGATTGGGCGTAAGGTCTGTGAAGGCTTGCGGTGCGTGGTCTGGCGGCTTATCGGAAATTTTTTATGGGCAGTGAGAGTAAAAGTACAGAAGTATCTGAAATGCTAGGTGGCGTTTTTCGGCATTCGTAGTAAAGCGTGACGGTGACTACAGAATGCCGATAAAGGTGTACGCGTTACTGTTGGCTATCAGGGAAGGGGGGAAGCTGACGGAAGGTGTTCAGTAGCCCCTCCGACCAGGCTTTACGGATCGTGGTGAAATAGGCGTTGTTTTCAGTAACGCGTTGCTGTTCACCGCTGTCAAAACTGCCGGTGCGGTAAATCATCACATCCAGCGGCAGACCAACCGACAGGTTGCTGCGCAGGGTCGAGTCGATAGAAATCAGCGCACAGCATATGGCTTGCTCCAGTGGTGTATCCATCGTCAACACGCGATCGATGATCGGTTTGCCGTACTTACTCTCGCCGATCTGGAAATAGGGCGTATCCGGCGTGGCCTCAATGAAGTTGCCCTCAGGGTAAATATGAAACAGCCGATGTGTTTCACCGCTAATCTGTCCACCTATCAGTAGGTTACAACCGAAATTGGTATTACTGCCGCTCTGCTGCGCGCTGCTATCGCGGTGAATCACTTCCCGCACGGTTTCCCCGAGGAGCATCGCGGCGTCATACATGGAGCTGACCTGCATGAGATTGGGCGTATGCTGCGCATCAATGCGGGCGCTGAGCAGGCTGATGATGCTTTGCGTTGTCGCCAGGTTTCCTGCGCATTGGATCACTAACACGCGTTCATCACCATGCTGAAAAACATAGAGTTTTTTGAACGTTGCAATGTGATCGACGCCCGCATTAGTGCGGGAATCGGAAGCAAAAACCAGGCCGTCAGACAGACACATGGCGACACAGTACGTCATAAAGTACCTTTTCGTTAAAAATTTTACTGTTGCTGCTGTACCTGCTGTTGTCGTTCAAACAAGCGGACTTCAGCTTCTGAAAACATCTCTTCGCATCCGCCTCCCAGCCGCGTACCGCGTACCGGGCAGGCATCCATATAATCCATCCCCACGGCCAGCCACAGATGCTGATGGAGCTGGCGGGTGCTGTTGGTTATATCGAACCCCCGCCAGTACCCGTTTAGCCACACTTCCGCCCAGGCGTGCATGGCGACATGTTGGGTGTCCTGACTGTACACATAGCCGCTGACATAGCGTGCTGGAATACTCAGACTACGGCAGCAAGCTAGAAACACATGCGTGTGATCCTGACAAACGCCTTTCTGCATGGCAAACGCGGCGGCGGCAGTATCCTGCACCTGCGTTGCACCGGGAGTATACGGCATTTTCAGTTGTAACTCCGCCATCAGCGTATTCAGGCTCTCTTCCACGGCATCCGGGCGATAATAACGTTGCGCAAACGCCCGAATATCGTTGTCGGCTTCGGTCAGCGGCGTCATGCGTAAAAAAACCAGCGGCGATAGGCCGTCCTGTACGCCCGGATTATCTCCTTCGTCGCTGTCGATGATATCGACGACGCCTTCTGCATGAATCGTAATGTCATGATGTGGATGGTCGAGCGTCAGTACATGCAAGACATTACCATATGCATCGGTGGTTTGAACCGCTGAGGCGGGCAGCGTCAGTTTCCATTCATGTATTTTCTGATGCGCGGAGTTTTGCGGCGTCAGGCGCAGGTACTGGGTGCTGAACTTCACTTCTTCATCATAGCGGTAGTGAGTGAGGTGGTTGATGGTGAGTTTCATAGCGCCTCCAGATAGGTATGACGGATGCTGTCTGCCAGTTCATTGATTTTTATTATGAAATTATTGAGGTAGGTGGGTAAATCCTGAGCCAGAACATCGTCCAGCGTACTGAAGCGTAGCTCGACGTGTAGCAGGTGGGCGAGCCGATGCGGCACTTTGGCACGTTGGCTACCGATGGCTTCCAATTGAAGTACCAGATCGCCGACGCAGGCGTGCAGCGAGCGTGGTACGTCCTCGCGTAAGACCAGCAGCTCAGTGACGGTTTCCGGGCTGATTGGCTGGCGATAGATGCTGTGGTAGGCCTCGCGCGCGCTCACGGCACGCAGCAGGGTATCCAGACGATAATATTCGCGTACGGGATCGGGGTCGTTATGGAGTTGTTGGTGTTTAACATTCAACAACTGTGCAGTCGCACAAGCGCGCTCAATCAGCGTGCCTATGCGGATAAAGCACTGGGCATCATTGCGCAGCAGGGTGCCGAACATCGCGCCACGAAACAGATGAGAGCGCTCTTTTACCCAGTCAAAAAATTCATTAATACCGATGTTATCTACACCCTGATGTCGCAGATTACGAATGTCGATGCGGGTGGTGTTAATACATTCCCAGACCTCGGAGGAAAGGCTGCCGCGCACGGCGTGTGCATTGTTCCATGCCATTTCGATACAGTTGTAGATGCTGCTTGGGTTCTCGCTGTCTAGCGCGAAGAAATTCAGCAGGTTGTTCATGGAAAAGTGGGCGTAGCGTTGCTGAAATAATTCATGAGTCATCGTCAGATTCAGCGGCAACGCCAGATCGTGCTGCTGCTGGCTGTGGCGCGGCATCATCGAGAGTTTGTAGGTGACATCCAGTACGCGGGCGAGGCTCTCTGCCCGCTCCAGATAGCGAGCCATCCAATACAGTTCACTGGCAGTACGGCTTAGCATGATTCGTCCTCCTCCATGACCCAGGTGTCTTTGGTGCCGCCGCCCTGTGAGGAGTTGACGACCAGAGAACCTTCCGTGAGTGCGACGCGCGTAAGGCCGCCGGGAACCAGTCGGATTTCCTCACCGGACAGGGCAAACGGGCGCAGATCGATATGTCGGGGAGCCAAACCATCGTCGATAAACGTTGGGCAGGTGGAGAGCGCTAATGTTTCCTGACCGATATAGTTGTGCGGGTGCGCGAGTAAACGCTGGCGGAACATCTCGATTTCCTGACGTGTCGCCCGCGGGCCGACCAGCATACCGTAACCACCTGCACCGTGAACTTCCTTCACCACCATGCTATCCAGATGGTCGAGCACATAGCGCAGATCTTTGGGGTTGCGACACTGCCAGGTGGGAATGTTGTGAAGAATCGGTTCTTCAGATAGGTAGAAACGGATCATCTCCGGTACATAGGGATAGATCGATTTATCGTCGGCGACACCGGTGCCGACAGCATTCGCCAGTACGACGCCGCCCGCACGATACACGGACAACAGGCCGGGCACGCCGAGCATCGAATCCGCACGAAACGCTAGCGGATCGAGGAAGGCATCGTCCACGCGGCGATAAATTACATCTACCTGACACGGGCCTTCCGTGGTGCGCATATATACCGCCCCTTCTTTCACGAACAAGTCCGCACTTTCTACCAGTTCGACGCCCATTTGCTGTGCCAGAAAGCTGTGTTCAAAGTAGGCGCTGTTGAAACGGCCCGGTGTCATCACGACCACGGTAGGGTCATCAACCTGCGTGCTTTCGCGCAGGGTCTGTAGCAGATAGCTGGGATAGCGTTCAACAGGGGCGATGTGCTGGCTGGCAAATAAATCCGGGTAGAGCCGCATCATCATTTTGCGGTTTTCCAGCATGTAGGAGACGCCCGATGGAGTGCGCAGGTTGTCTTCCAGCACGTAATAATGACCGTCGCTGTTACGCACCATATCGATCCCGGTGATGTGGGCGTAAATGTTGTTGTGCAGGTTCACACCCTGCATACAGGGTTGATATTGCTCATTCGCCAGCACCTGTTCGCTGGGGATAATACCGGCCTTGAGTATGTGTTGCTGATGGTAAATATCGTAGAGAAACGCGTTTAGAGCCTGTACCCGCTGACGGATGCCGCGATCGAGCAACTGCCATTCGTGGGCAGGAATAATGCGCGGCACGCTATCGAAAGGTATTAAGCGCTCGGTGCCCCCTTCCTCGCCATAAACGTTAAACGTAATACCCACGCGGTGAAACAGCAGTTCCGCCTGCTCCTTCTTCTGCTTAATGGCCTGCTGGTCGGTTTGCTGGAGCCATTGCCAATAGGAATTGTAGTGTTGACGTTGTTTGCCTTGCGACGAGAGCATCTCGTCGTAATAAGGCGCAGATGGAAGTTTCATTTTTATCATTGTCATCCCCAGGCATCACGCTTAATAGCGATAATAGGACAATGCATAAAATGCGCCATTTTGGAAAAAGCGTGATGTAGTCAGGATGGTGCCCGGTTTTTTCCTCTAATTGGTGCGTAGCAAGGCGAGTTTGCACTGAGGGGGGAGAATAAAGGCGCTGGAAATCAGCAAGACGCAACCATAATGGTGCGTCTTGATAAGGGGACGATCAATGATGGTGCTTAGCGGCGAACGGCAATCGCTTCGATTTCGATCTTCACGTCTTTCGGCAAGCGTGCGACTTCAACGCAAGAGCGAGCCGGGAATGGTGCGCCGTGTTCGTTGAAGAACGCTTCATACGCGGTATTCACAAGGGTGAAGTCATGCAGGTCTTTCACGAATACGGTGGTTTTCACGATATCGGAAACTTTCAGGCCAGCGGCTTCGACAATGGCCTGAACGTTTTCCAGTGACTGGCGTGTCTGGGCGGTGATGTTGTCAGCGACCAGGCCGCTTTTCGGGTTTACCGGAATCTGGCCGGAAGTGATGATCATGCTGCCAAGATCGACGCCCTGAACATAAGGGCCGATAGCGGCAGGGGCGTGCTCAGTGCTGATAGTGCGTGACATGGTATCTCCTTGATGGGGGCGTAAAAGGAACGCAGACGCAGCCATTATTCAAAAAAGCCCCGTGACAGGCAATGTCCATTACGGGGCAAAGCAGAAAACTAGCTATCTTGCAGCACAGCCTGACGCTCAAATTCTTTCTCACAGTACTTACATTTCAGGTGAACGTCACCATCGCGCTGCTTAACGCTGAATGACGACGAAACCGGTTCGCTGCGACTGATGCAGTTACTGTTCGGGCAGATGAGCACACCGGTAATGTGATCAGGCAGCGTCGGCACCAGCTTGCGCACCACGTCATACCCATCGATCTGATTGACGGTAGCCTGCGGCGCATAGATTGCCAACTGATTCGCCTGCTGCTCGGTCAGAAATATGTTCTCGATCTTGATCAGATCTTTGCGCCCAAGGTGGTTGGATGGCAAATTCAGGCCGATGGTGATGCGCTGGTCAGTTGCGGTCAGTTTAAACAGCGTCAGCAGCTTAAAACCCACCTGTGCGGGAATGTGGTCGATCACCGTGCCACGTTTGATCGCTTCAACCTGTAATTTATTATCGTGTGTCATGATGGTTTCTTCCTCTTACAGAACCAGTTCGCGATTCAGGACCAGCGCCAGCAGTGCCTGACGGGCGTAAATACCGTTGCCCGCCTGTTGGAAATAATAGGCATAGGGCGTGGTATCCACATCAATGGTGATCTCATCGACGCGCGGCAGCGGGTGCAGCACTTTCAAATTCGGGCGGGCGTTGTCCAAGTCGGCAGCACGCAGGACAAACTGGGATTTGATGTTGATGTATTCGGACGGATCCAGACGCTCTTTCTGGACGCGCGTCATGTACAGAATATCCAGCTCACCCACGACTTCGTCGATGCTGTTGTGCAGGCTGTAAGCAATGTTCTTCTCTTTCAGCATGCTCAGAATGTAGTCCGGCATGGCCAACGCGTCTGGAGCGATGAAGTAGAAGCGGTTGCCTTCGAACTTCGCCAGCGCCTGCGTGAGTGAATGCACGGTACGGCCATATTTCAAATCACCGACCATCGCGATGTTGATGTTGTTCAGTCGGCCTTGCGTTTCCTGAATGGTGAACAGATCGAGCAGCGTTTGCGTCGGGTGCTGGTTCGCACCATCACCCGCGTTCAGCACGGGAATACCGCCGGAAAACTCGGTAGCAAGGCGGGACGCGCCTTCCTGTGGATGACGCATCACGATGGCATCAACATATTGGCTGATGACGGAGATTGTGTCGGCCAGCGTTTCGCCCTTTTTCCCCAGCGAGGTGTTGTTGCTGTCGGCGAAACCGACGACGGATGCTCCTAAGCGATGCATCGCGGTTTCAAAGGATAAACGCGTCCGTGTGGAGGCTTCGAAGAAGCAGCTGGCAATCACTTTATGTTTTAACAGCTCAGGCTGGGGCTTGGCTTTCAGACTGGCAGCGACATTCAGCGCCAGTTCCAAATCTTCCCGGCTGAGATCGTTAATCGAAATGATATGTTTTTGATAGAGCGGATTGACCATGTTGTCTTTCTCCTAACGAGTAAACAGGAAATGTCGTATCTGGCTGCCCGAACGGTGGGCAAAAAAAAGCCCCTCATTGAGGGGCTTTCTTAATTGATCGATTGAGCGACGGAAAGGAAAACGCTGTCTGGCTGCCAGATGGCAGTTGTGGTTGAGAACCAACATAAGCAGCGGATTTTTTGGTGTAACGGTGCATGACCCCTCCCGGCAAACTGTCGGGAATTATACGCGCCGATTAGGCTATTTCAAGCAGAAAACGTGGTTTTTTACGCATCGCAATCGGTTGCTTAGCGAATGCACTATGCATGACAGTCGTAGACGGGAGAAGTGCGGTTAAGAAGAGTGATGAGCAGTTCACTGTTTCGGATTAACGCGCTGGCGGGTGCCACATTTGGAGAGTATAAGGATTATAAAACAGGGTTTCATTTTTTATATCAACGAGGTTTTTATGATTACTGGCAATGTCCACCACCTTGACTTGGTTCCTTATCTTCCAGCCAAACTGCGTGAAGCGATTGAATACGTGAAGCAAAACATCACGGCAGACACGCCGTTGGGTAAGCATGATATCGAGGGCAATAGCGTGTTTGTGCTGATCTCCAACGACAGCACGGACCTGCTGGAAAAACGTCGTGCCGAATATCACGCCAAGTATCTGGACATTCAGATTGTGTTGTCCGGTGTGGAAGGGATGACGTTCAGCAACCTGCCTGCGGGCAAGCCAGATACTGATTGGTTGGCGGATAAAGATATTGCTTTTCTGCCTGCAGGCGAACAGGAAAAGCTGTTTGTGATGCAGGAAGGGGATTTTGTCGTCTTCTTCCCAGGAGAAGTGCACAAGCCGCTGTGTGCCGTTGGTGAACCCGCGCACGTGCGCAAAGCTGTGGTGAAAATCGACGCGTCGCTGGTGGTGTAAACCGGCAGAAAAATATCCCTCCCCACGCAGGGGAGGGAAGCAAACCTTAATCCTGCGCCAGCGTGGCGACCATCACCGCTTTGATGGTGTGCATGCGGTTTTCCGCCTGATCGAACACGATACTGTGCGCGGATTCAAAGACTTCGTCAGTGACTTCCATTCCACCGTGCAGACCATACTGTTCCGCCATTTGCTGACCCATGGTTGTCTGGTCATCATGGAACGCAGGCAGGCAGTGCAGGAACTTCACCTGCGGATTGCCCGTTGCAGCGATCATCGCCATGTTCACCTGATACGGTTTCAGCAGCGCGATACGCTCTTTCCAAGTCTCTTTAGGTTCTCCCATAGAAACCCAGACGTCAGTATAGATGAAATCCGCACCCGCAACGCCTGCGGCGATATCTTCCGTCAGCGTGATGCTGCCGCCAGTTTGTTTTGCCGCCGCCTGACACTCAGCCACCAGACCGGCATCCGGCCAGCAGGCTTTTGGCGCAACAAGACGTAAATCCAACCCGGTCAGCGCCGCCGCTTCCAGCATGGTGTTACCCATATTGTTGCGCGCATCGCCGACGTAGACGAGCGTCATATCTGACAGCGCTTTACCCGGTAAATACTCCTGCATTGTCAGCAAATCTGCCAGCAACTGCGTGGGATGGAATTCATTTGTCAGCCCATTCCAAACTGGAACGCCCGCATATTGCGCCAGCGTCTCGACAATTTGCTGGCCGTAGCCGCGATACTGAATGCCGTCGTACATTCTTCCCAGTACGCGCGCGGTATCTTTGATGGATTCTTTATGACCGATTTGGCTGCCGCTCGGGCCGAGATAGGTCACTTGCGCGCCCTGATCGTATGCAGCAACTTCGAAAGAGCAGCGAGTACGAGTCGAATCTTTTTCGAAGATGAGTGCGATGTTCTTACCTTGCAGGCGGCGGGTTTCAATCCCGTTTTTTTTATCAGCCTTCAGTTTCGTTGACAGGGCTAAAAGATGGGCAATTTCTGCGGGCGTAAAATCCATTAACCTTAAAAAATGACGCTTATAGAACGGTTGCATGATGTACTTCTCCATGTGATCCAATAGCATTGATTGAATTAAAATTCACTTTATATGTGTAATTATTCAAATTCAAGTGGTGATATCAAACTTTGTGGTGGAGCAAGCCGCAGGGCTGTGGGACAATAAGTAATATTACGTCGATTAATGAGGACTGAGGCATGGCAAACCGCGAATTACTGGAAGAGCAACGGGAAGAGACACGCCTGATCATCGAAGAACTGCTGGATGATGGCAGCGATCCTGACGCGCTCTATACCATTGAACACCATTTCTCTGCTGAGAAGTTTGAAGTGTTGGAAAAAGTCGCTGTAGAAGCCTTCAAGCTGGGCTATGAAATGACGGATGCAGAAGAACTGGAAGTAGAAGAGGGCGTGTTGCTGATGTGCTGCGATGCTATCAGTGAAGTGGCGCTGAAGGCGGAACTGATCGACGCACAGGTAGAACAGCTGCTGGCGCTGGCAGAACGCCACGGTGTGCATTACGACGGTTGGGGCACCTACTTCGAAGACCCAGATGGTGAAGGCGAAGAAGAAGGCGATGATGAAGATTTTTATGATGAAGATGATGACGGCAAACGCCACTAATCATTGAGCTTGAACCCAGCCTCACTGAACGCCGCAGGAATACCCTGCGGCGTTTTTTTGGTTTTTTTACTTGATTGTCATGCCGATAGCTTAAGCGTGGGTTTAGGGGAAACACGGTGATGAGGTTCCCGTAGGGACACCTCGCACCGTGGTCGCCCCGGTATCTCGAACCTGAAACAATCGATACTACTTTTACAGCACCTTCAGCATCGTCACTTCACAATCGGTATGGCCCGTGTTGCCCATTGAATGGGGAATAGGATCGAAGCCCAGAGACTCATACAGCCGAATCGCGCTGGTCAGGTGGCCGGTTGTTTCCAGATAGCAACGGCGAAAGCCATGCTGACGAGCAAAATCAAGTGCCTGTATCGCTAACTGACGTGCTAGCCCTTTGCCTCGTACGACGGGTAGGAAATACATTTTCTGTAATTCACACACATCCTCTTCGCCCGCGACCAGTGGCGCAATACCGCCGCCTCCAACTATGTGGCCCTCATATTCAACCACCCAATAGGCGCTTTTCGGCTGGCTATACAGAGCAAACAACGCGTCCAGATTGGGATCGGAAACGGTATAGCCTTTGTCGGCCGTCAAACCAAATTCGGCAGAAACTTGGCGGATGACCTGAGCGATAGCGGCATCATCCTGCGCGGTGATTGGGCGTACCTGAAGATTGGCGGAGGTCGCGGTTGTCATAATACGTACTCTTGTTCTTACGGTTGACGAGGGTAATGATCTTGGCCGATTGTAATACCATTACAGACCACATTGATGCAACGTCTATACCCGTCATACTTCATGTTGCCTCCGTGTTGGTTTCTCTATTCCTTGTAATTCATAAGTATATGAATTTGTTTAATTGCTGTTAACTTTTATTGTTGTCATTAACAGGACATGCTTAAATGAGCCGCTTTTTGTATGCCAATAACGTATCGAATAATACGTTTTATACTCCAAATAATTCGAGTTGCAGGAAGGCGGCAAGAGAGGGAGTCCCGATGAGCTTACTCAGGTAAGTGATTCGGGTGAGTGAACGCAGCCAACGCACATGCAGCTTGAAGTATTACGAGTATATGAGGCTTATTTCTTTTAGGATTAAAGGGTTATGACAATCAATACTTCAGAAAATAGCACGCAGCATCGCGTGCAGTTTCACGGTAAGGCTGGGGAATATTTTGCAATTTGGCTGGTGAATGCGTTATTAACGGTCATCACTCTGGGTATTTATTCTGCCTGGGCCACCGTGCGCCGCCGCCGTTATTTTTATGGTAATACGGAAATTAACGGTGATCGTTTTGATTACCACGCGCAGCCTATTCAGATCCTTAAAGGACGCTTGCTGGTTATCGGCAGCCTTATTCTGTTTTATATCGTAATGATGGTGTCACCTACGCTGGGGACGATTCTCGCGTTGGCATTTGCGGCACTTATTCCGGTTCTGGTGATCCGCAACTGGCGCTATGACGCCATTATGTCCAGCTACCGTGGCATCCGTTTTAATTATCATTGCCAGACGGGCCGTGCATATTGGGTATTATTGCTTTGCCCTATCCTGCTGTTGCTGGCTTTTTATATCGCTCTGGTTGTTGTTGTCATGATCGGTATGCAGAGCAATAGCCCCATTCTGATTGGGTTCATTGCGCTGGCAATTGCTATTCCAGGGTTTGCTGCGGTAAATGGCATCATGAAAATGATGCAGCTCGATTTCTATGTGAATAACCTATTCTTCGGCAAAACAGCATTTAAAGCAGAATTGACGAAAGCGGTGTTTATTAAGTTCTCCCTGATTAGCCTGCTGATTTTTGTTCCTTTCCTGATCGCGGCGCTGTCATTCATGAGCTCGTTCTTTTTCACGTTGTTCCAAACGATGATGATGGGCGGTGGAAATGAAGAACTTGTACTAATGATGCTGCTGAGCAATGTCTTTAATTTTATTATGATGATCATTGTGACGTTGCTGGGCGTGCTGGTTTCCAGCAGCTATCTGGTCGTCGCACAGCGCAATTATCTGTTTAACCAGACGTCGCTGAACGGTGGGGTGAAACTGCACTCTTCCATGCAAACGATGTCTTACATGGGGCTGCTGATAACCAATAGCCTGATCACTATTTTCTCTTTGGGTTGGGCAGCTCCGGTGGCAGAGATTCGTCATGCACGCTATCTCGCGAATGCAACTGCGGTTGAAGGCGATCTGGCACTGCTGCACGTTCAGGCACACCAAGACACAGCAAACAGCGCACTGGCCGAAGAAGCGGTACAAGCCCTCGATTTGGGTGTTGGCCTTTAAGTTATAAGGCAGGAATATGAATATTGAGGGGCATTATCAATACCCCGGATTGGCGGCCCGCGTGGCCGCTTCTCTTCATTTAACGGACAACGGTTCGACGATGGTGCTGAACACCGGATCATCGAACACGACATTTGCGTTGGAGCAGGTCACGGTTTCCGATGCGCTGGGCTCCATTCCTCTGACGCTAACATTTCCTGACGGCGGCCGTTTTGTGCCTGCCGACGATCCCACCTTTCGCGCGTGGTATTCTGCGCGGCGTCGACCGGGGCTTGTCCATCGCCTGGAACGCCATAAGCGTGGCGTCATTCTCACGCTATTTGCCACGATTTTGATAGTCATAAACTACGTTTACGTGGTGCTGCCTTGGGCGAGTTCCACGCTGGCGCTACGCATTCCTACCGCTATCGAACAGCAACTGGGACAAAATACGCTGAAGCTATTGCGGCACAGTGATTTTAAGCCTTCCAAGCTGCCTATTGAACGCCAGCAAGAGATGCAAACTCTGTTTCAACAGGTTATGCCTGCTGACATGCGGGAAGATAAAACGCCGTTGCGTCTGGAGATCATGTCTGCGCCTATCGGGCCGAATGCCTTTATGCTGGCAGATGGCACCTTAATTATCAGCGACGATCTGGTGACGCTGGCGAAAAGTGATAATGAGTTGGCCGCGGTGATGCTGCATGAAATGGGGCACCACGCCTATCGCCACCCAATGCGCATGGTGGTGCGTTCATCGCTGGTGTCGCTGACGTTCATGTGGATGACGGGAGATGTCAGTGGAATCGGAGATACCGTGTTGCAGTCTGCCGCCTTCATCAACGAGATGCAGTTTTCCCGTGATATGGAGAGGGAAGCGGACACATGGGCAATAGCAGAAATGCAGCAGCAGGGACGTTCACTTCAGTCAATGCAGGCAATGTATCAGGCCTTGATCGCTAAAGACCGCAGTCAGGATGAAATTGATTCGCTGGATTTACCTGACTGGCTGAGTACGCACCCAGATATGGATGAGCGTCTGGAAACGATTGAAAGAGAGATGAATAAGCACTAATCCCCAACTCTTGATTCTCAACCCCGAATTAACCCCTGTCTGATGTCGATAGTGCGCGAATATAGCGGCGCACTATCGGCTTTCTTGTTAGGTATATGAACGAAAAATCCTCGTTTTTTGCTGATTTTACGAACGTTAATTTGAGGCGGAAAGGATGAGTAGCGTAGTCAGACGATTAACGGGAATGCGTTAAATATCATCCTATTAAAAACTTCTTGTAGAATCTCTCGCGATAAATAAAAAAATCAGAGAATAATCTCTTTTTATTATTAGTCCGCTTATGTTTATTGGGATTTTTCCTAATAGACATTAAAATCGCGGCTTCACGGCTTCATGATTACCGAAGAGTTATTTATGATTAATCGAATTCTATCAGGTGTGGTGGGCGCATTTCTGTTAATGCTGTCACTATTAACGCATGCACAGAGCAATTTTCCAGAGCCCAAAGAAGGCGACTGGATCGCGCCAGAATTTATCTTCAACAGCGGCGAAAAATTAAAAGATCTGCGAATTCACTATTACACCATCGGTGATAAAACCAAGCCCGCCGTGTTATTACTGCATGGAACGAACCAGCCGATTAAAGCGCTGTTGGCAAATGGCTTTGGCGGAGAGCTGTTCGGGCCGGGTCAGGCACTGGATAGCAGTAAATATTTTATTATCATGCCGGAAAGCATTGGTTCTGGAAAATCGTCCAAACCATCAGACGGCTTACGGATGAAATTCCCACAGTACGATTATAACGATATGGTGCAGGCACAATATCGCTTAATCAAAGAAGGGCTGGGGATTAATCACCTGAGCCTGGTGATGGGATATTCCATGGGCGGTATGCAAACCTGGCTCTGGGGTGAAAAATACCCAGATATGATGGATGCGCTGGTGCCAATGGCGTCGCTGCCGAATGAACTGTCTGGTCGTAATTGGATGATGCGTCGCATCTTGATTGAATCCATCAAGAACGATCCTGTGTGGAATCACGGTGATTATACTCAGCAGCCACCAACGTTAAAAACAGCCAACATTATGTTTAGCATTGCCACCACTGGCGGCACGCTGGCGTATCAGAGCAAAGCGCCGACGCGTGCTCAGGCGGACAAGTTGGTAGAAGATCGCCTCGCGGTGCCTTCAACCAGCGATGCCAATGACTTTATTTATCTCTGGGGCTCATCTGCAAATTATAACGCTGCGCTGGAATTGAATAAAATTAAGGCTCCTGTTCTGGTAATTAACTCTGCGGATGATGAGCGTAATCCTGTTGAAACAGGCATCCTGGAGAATGAGCTTAAGAAAATTAAGCAGGCAACATTATTCCTTATTCCCGCCAGTAAAGATACCAGCGGGCATGGCACTATGATGTCGGCGAAATTTTATAAAGATGAGCTGCAACGTTTCTTAGACAAGAATCAGGCTCAGAAAAAGAATAAAAAATAAATCTTAATGACCGCCAGAAAGCTAATTTTCTGTCGGTCATTATCCTCTTTATATATTTCTTTATTTTATTACGACGGATTTATTTCAGGTTGTGGGGATGAACACGTCTGGAAATTGAAATATAACGACTATTACGTAAACAACTGAACGGCTCCGCTGCAGAACTGGCGCTCACCCTTTCTTATTTTCAGACCACAGGGATAATTTATGTTTCGTAAGATAAAGATCCGTACTGCACTCAGCATGATGGTGTTCTCGTTAGCGGCGTTACTGCTTTTTGTCGGCGTTTTAGGGCTGATTGCGGTTCAGTCAGGGAACAAATCATTTGCTCGCGTCGATATGGAAGTGCTGCCAGGGTTGGTTGCGCTGAATGACAGCTCCGAACTGCTGTTGCGTGGTCGGTTGGATTTACGTCTGTACGAATCATTAATGGGAAAAGGGGACCTCGAGGCGGCTAAAGTCGCGCTGGGACGCGCCAGAGGCAAGGTCGACGGCGCTAGCGAAAAATGGCAGGAATACCTGAAATACCCGCAGTACGAAGAGGAAAAAGCCATTTCTTCGGACATGGCTGAGAAGCGCAATGCGCTGATGCAGGACTTTATCGATCCGGCATTTGCGGCACTTAACGCAGGGAACTTGGACGAATATCGCCAGCGTGCTGGAAAATCGACGGTGCTGTACGCCGCGTTTGATAAATCCTCTAAAGCGCTGGTTGCCTTCAAGCTGAAGAGCATTGATGAAGCCTATGCGGATTCAAATGGGCGTGTGGAACTGATGGAAACCATTCTATACGTTGCGATTGCCTGTGCGTTGCTGCTGGCGGCACTGGCCTGGTCTGTGATGACCAACATGATCGTGAAACCGCTTAATCAGGCTATTTCTGTCTTTGACCGCATTGCTGAAGGCGACCTGCGTGCGCAGATTGATAGCAGCGGGAAAAATGAAATCGCTCACCTGTTTGCCGCCGTTCAGCGCATGCGTGACGGGCTGGAAAATATGGTGCGCGTGGTGCGTAACGGAACCGATGCAATCAGCGTTGGGGTAGAAGAAATCGCATCCGGTAACATCGATCTTTCCAGCCGTACCGAGCAGCAGGCAGCCTCATTGGATGAAACCGCCTCAAGCATGGAACAGATCATGTCGACGGTGAAAAATAACGAAGACAACACACGCAAGGCGAATCAACTGGCGCAGAAGGCCTCTGATTCCGCGTCTCGCGGCGGGAATGTTGTCTCCGAAGTGGTTGATACCATGCGTTCTATTAAGATGAGTTCTGCCAAGATCTCCGACATTGTTGGTGTGATCGACGGCATTGCTTTCCAAACCAACCTGCTGGCGCTGAACGCTGCGGTGGAATCTGCGCGTGCAGGTCAGTACGGTAAAGGTTTTGCGGTGGTTGCCTCTGAAGTACGGATGCTGGCTGCGCGTAGCGCGACCGCAGCGAAAGAGATCGGCACGATGATTGATGCTTCTCTCAGCCGTATTGAAAAGGGTGCCGGCCTGGTTGAAGTGGCCGGTAACACCATGGACGAAGTGCTGATGGATGTGAAGAAGGTCGTCGATATCATGGATGAAATCACGTTGGCTTCCAGCGAGCAGAGTCGAGGCATTTCGCAGATTAATATCGCTATTAATCAGATGGATGGCGTGACTCAGCAGAATGCGTCATTAGTAGCAGAAGTGGCGACCTCAGCAAATGCGCTTCAGGAACAGGTTATTAACCTGCAACAGTCTGTTTCCCGTTTCCAGATCGCAAGAGAAAATAGGGAAATGGACAACGTGTTGCCCGGCTTACGTCAGAACATTACGCTGGCTGATGCCCGCTAATCGTTAAACGACCACCGTCTGTTTTTATTTGCCTGTATCAGAAAAGAAAACAGACGGTAATCCTCAAAACCACAACATGATGCGATATACCCGTCATACTTCAAGTTACATGTGTGTTGGCTGCGTTCACTCACCCGAATCACTTACCTGAGTAAGCTCATCGGGATTCCTTCCCTTGCCGCCTGCCTGAAACTCGAATTATTTAGGGTATAGATATTCCAACGCGAGATCCTATCTGAACGCCACACTCCCCGTTAGTTTCCCCTCTGCCTTGTCAATTTGAGATAAGAACGAATAAGACAGTTCTCATTCCTAATATTTTTATCTGATATGAAAATGTAACTAATTATTTGCATCTTTAGGTTTATCTATCATGACAAGGATTGTTCTATTTTATTTTTTATCATTAAAAATCAATAAAATAAAACCAATTACATTGGTGATTACCCTATTAATTCGTTCGCTATTCTTCGCGCTGCCTTTACCTTTCTTTGCAGTCATAGCGAATGCCGCGACATCAGCCGAGCTGCAACAGCTCGATCAGCGTCAGATCAACCAGCAGCAAATTAATCAGCAGGAACGGCAGCGTGCGCAAGAGCGACAGCTTTCACCTCAGGCACCGGATGTGCGTCTACAGGAGCCGGGGGCGTTTCTGACGCGGCTGCATTTTCCCGTGGAGATGACACCCTGCTTTCCCATCAAAAAGGTGGAATTACAGGGAACTGAGGATTTCCCCGGCTGGCTACCGTTGCAGCGGCTGGCCGATCAGGCGGTGAGCCAATGTTTGGGCGGTAAAGGCATTAACTTGTTAATGAGCGCGTTGCAAAACCGTCTGGTGAATCACGGCTATGTGACCGCACGCGTACTCGCACCCGCTCAGGATCTGAAAAGCGGTACGCTGAAGCTGGTGGTAATGGCTGGCAAGGTCGGCAAAATAACGCTGTCGCCGGACAGTGACCGTTATGTTCAGCTCTACAGCGCTATGCCTGCACGTGAAAGTGAACTGCTCGATTTGCGCGATATTGAGCAAGGGCTGGAGAATTTGCAGCGTGTGCCGACTGCGCAGGCTGATATGCAACTGGTTCCGGGAGAGAAACCGGGCGAAAGCGATATCGTCGTTGGCTATAAACAAGCAAAGCACTGGCGACTCGGTGCGACGCTGGACGATTCCGGCAACAAAAGCACAGGGCGCTATCAGGGTGGTTTGACGCTTTTCCTTGATAACCCCTTTTCACTCAGCGACACGTTCTATCTTTATGGCGGCCACGATCTGCAAGGTCGTGGCAGTAAAGGCAGCAAGAGCTATGTTGCCCATTATTCGGTGCCTTTTGGTTACTGGCAGGCCGGGATGACCGCCAGCGGTTATGACTATCACCAGACGATCGCCGGATTAAATGAAAACTATACCTATAGCGGCGAAAACGAGAGCCTCAATTTCCAGCTCAGTCGAGTATTGCATCGTAGCGGTAGCCAGAAGACGTCGGTGAGCTATGAGGTCATGACGCGCGAATCACGCAACTTTGTCAATGATACCGAGGTTGAGGTGCAGCGGCGTAAAACAGCGGGATGGCGTCTGGGTTTACAGCATCGTCACTATATTTCCCAAGCCACGCTGGATGCTGCTGTTAGCTATCAACGTGGTACTCGCTGGTTCGGTGCGCAGCCCGTTCCGGAAGAAACCAATGATGAAGGAACCGGGCTATCAAAAATCATTCAGTTCTCTTCCGAGCTGGATGTTCCGTTCGCCGTGTTTGACGAAGCTTTCCGCTACAACGTGCAATACCGCCGTCAGCTTGCGAACACCCGCCTGACTGCACAGGATCAGTTCTCCATTGGTAACCGCTGGACGGTCCGCGGCTTTGACGGCGAGCTCACGCTCAGCGCCGACGACGGCTGGCTGGTTCGTAATGAACTTGCCTGGCGCACGCCGCTTCAGAATCAGGAACTGTATCTGGGTGTGGATTACGGCGAGATCAGTAACAACAGCAAAGAAATGCTGGTTGGTAACCATTTGGCAGGTGGCGTAATCGGGGTGCGTGGCAACGTATTGAACACCGGCTATGACCTGTTTGCGGGCATTCCGCTTTCCAAGCCTGATGGCTTTGAAACTAGCCCGGCCGTCTTCGGCTTTAGCCTGAACTGGCAGTACTAAAGCATTCGTTGGAATGTGCCAGTCGTGAACCTGTTTGTTGAAAAATTTCTTTCTTTGAATGGATAACAAGAATGAATAAGCACCTGTATCGCATCGTTTTTAATCGCGCTCGCGGCGTTTTGATGGTGGTCTCTGAACTTTGCCGCGGCTGCGCCAAAGATTCCGTTCCGTCCAGCCTTGGGCCAACGCTGAGCCAGATAACAGGGCGACTTTCCCCGCTGACGTTCCTGCTACTGGGCGTGATGGGGTTTGTTACGCTTGCGCCTGTGGCACAGGCGAACATTGTGGCGGATGGCAACGCGCCCGGTAACCAGAAACCTACCGTATTACAAACTGCAAACGGGACGCCGCAGGTCAATATTCAAACGCCAAGTGCAGGCGGCGTATCGCGCAATGTCTACAGCCAGTTCGATGTGAATCAGCAGGGTGCCATCCTCAATAACTCGCGTAATCAGGTGCAAACGCAGCAAGGCGGCTGGGTTGCGGGTAACCCGTGGCTGGCTAAAGGCGAAGCGAAGATCATTCTGAACGAAGTGAATTCACGCGATCCCAGCAAATTAAACGGGTATATCGAAGTCGCAGGGAAAAAAGCGCAGGTCGTCATTGCCAACCCGTCGGGTATCACCTGTGATGGCTGTGGTTTCATCAATGCTAACCGCGCGACGCTGACGACCGGCAAGGCGATGATGGAAAACGGCCAGCTTAAGGGCTATCAGGTTGAGAAAGGCACTATTCGCGTTCAGGGGGCGGGGATGGACTCCAGCCGTCAGGATTATACCGACCTGATTGCACAGACTGTAGAGATCAACGCCGGGCTGTGGGCGAACGACCTGAAGGTGACGGCAGGACGTAATACTGTCGATGCCGAACAGCAGAACATCGAGAAAGCAGCGACGACTTCAGCGTCAACGGAACGCGCTGAGCCGAAGCTGGCAGTGGACGTGGCGCAACTCGGCGGTATGTATGCGGGCAAGATCCAGCTCATTGGTACGGAGCAAGGCGTTGGGGTACGCAATGCGGGTGCGATTGGCGCACAGGCGGGAAGCGTGACGATCTCTGCCGATGGCCGCATTGAAAACAGCGGCAGCATTAATGCCTCGCAGGATGTACAACTGGCGGGGCGTGAGCTGGATAATAGCGGTAAGGTTTACGCCCAGCGTGATGTGGGCGTCAGCACTCAGCAACAGACGGCTAACCGCGGCGTACTGGCGGCACAGCGCGATGCGACGGTGAAAGCAGCAAATATCACCAACCAGAAAGGCGCAGTACTGGGGGCGGGAATCAACAGCGACGGCTCGGTGGCGCAAACTGGCAATCTCTCTCTAACGGCCAGCCAGCGTGCAGATGCCAACGGCCAGCAACTCGCGGGTGGGGCGCTGACGATGGCTGCGGCAGAGGTGAATACCGATGGCGGCCAGACGCAGGCGACCGATGTTACGCTCAACGCCACCACCGGATCGGTTTCCAGCCGTAAAGCGAAAGTCAGTGCGGATAACCACCTTAAGGTGACGGCGGCGAAAGCCGTCAATAACGCCGAAGGCACGCTCATCGCCGGGAAAAAACTGGATGTGCAAGCCGATAGCCTGAGCGGCGACGGTCAACTGTTGTCGCTGGGTGACATGTCGCTCACCGCCGTACAGCACTTCGACAACCAGAGCGATGTGATTGCAAACGGTAAACTCGATCTCACCGTGGTGGGTGATGTTACCAACCGCCAAAAAATCCAGTCTGGTAGTGAACTGACGCTGACGGCAGCACGTCTCGATAATCAGGCCAGTGGTGAAATCAGTAGCCAAAAGACGCAATTGGTACTGTCGGATGCGTTAACCAACCGCGGCCTAATCGATGGGGGGATAACCCGTATTGATGCGGGCACGCTAAACAATATCGGCAGCGGTCGCGTCTATGGGGACTGGATCAGCCTGCAAGCACAGACGCTGAACAATGTGAACGAAGCAGGTATCGGGGCAACGATCGCCGCACGTCAGCGTCTGGATCTAGGCGTCGGCACGCTCAATAATCGTCAACACGGCCTGATTTACAGCGATGGCGTGATGGCGTTGGGACGTAATCTGGATGCAGAAGGCAGGGCGACAGGTCAGGCTGAGGCGATCAATAACCACGGCGCTACCATTGAGTCTATCGGCGATATGGCGCTATCTGCCCGCCAGATTCATAACGTTAACGATAATTTGGTGACGGAAATCGTTACCAGCGCGACCCGAGTCGATGAAGCCGTACTGCGTGGACATACTACCCGCTACAACTGGAGCGATATTTGGCTGACAGACAATAAATATGGCGTGAACACTGCGCATATGCCGGATGGGTACGCTGACGATAATTTCTATCGCTATACCTACACCCGCACGGTAAACGAAACGCGAGTGAAAGAGAGCGATCCGGGGCAGATCCTGTCTGGCGGTAATTTGTATCTGACGGCGGCGCGGATGACCAACAACGACAGCCGGGTAATTGCGGCAGGTCTATTGATTGACGGTGTGAAGGAACTGAGCAATCTTGCGACGCCGGGCGAACGTACCACCACCGATCGGGGACGTCAGGAGCGCTGGTATGCCAAGAAGAAAAAGAACTGGCGCGGGGTAACAAAAACCTCACAGGGTATTGACGGCAATAACTATGCGCCAACTGCTCAAGTCGAAACGATCGATCTAAAAGTGCACGACTGGCGTAGCCAGGCTGCATTCGACGGATCGGGTTATGCGGTGACGGCGCTGCGTGCAGGTAACGTTGGTCAGAATGTGGGTACGCCGACGGTGACGCTCCCGGGCAGTAGTTTATTTACGCTGCAACCTGCTGCAGAGAGCCACTATCTGGTGGAAACGGATGCACGTTTTACCAATCAGAAGCAGTGGCTTAGCTCTGATTATATGCTGCAAGCCTTCAGTATCGAAGGGCAAGATAAACGACTGGGCGATGGCTTCTACGAACAGCGTGAAGTACGTGAGCAGATCGCACAATTAACCGGACAACGCTATCTGGCGGGTTATAACAGCGATGAGGCTCAGTACAAGGCATTGATGGATGCGGGTATCGCATTTGGTCATCAGTTCTCGCTGACACCGGGGGTGGTACTGACACCAGAGCAGATGGCATTGCTCACCACTGACATGGTCTGGATGGTGAGAAAATCGGTGACCTTGCCAGATGGTTCCTCGCAGACGGTGCTCGTCCCACAGGTCTACTCCAAAGTCCGCTCGAATGAACAAATCGGTGCGGGTAGCCTATTGGCAGGGAATACGATCTCTGTTGGGCTGGCTGGCGGCATGCTGAACAGCGGACGTATTGCCGCGCGCGATACTCTGTTTATCTCGTCTGATGCGTTGGACAATCAGGGCGGCTCTCTGCTGGGTAAACAGGTTCAGCTACAGGTTCGTAACGATCTGAATAACGTCGGTGGCGTCATTCAGGCAGAAGACAAATTGACCGCACTGGCGGGCGGCAATATCAACAGTACCAGCACATTGAGTGGCGGTGAGGATAACCGCATTCTGGATCGCGTCGCGGGCATGTACGTTCAGAATGATAAAGGTGAACTGACGCTGGCGGCGGGCAAGGACATCAACTTGATCGGTAGCCAGGTGATTAACTCGGGCGCGGACAGCTCCACGCTGATCAGCGCGGGGAACAACTTGAACCTAGCGACGCTGACGACCACGGAAACGCTGAATAGCGACTGGGACGGCAATAATTATCGCCATTATCAGGCACGCGAAGATATCGGTAGCGACATTGTCGCCAATGGCCAGATAGCATTACGTGCGGGACAAAATCTGAATGCGACTGCGGCGTCTGTTACCGCGCAGCAGGGGCTACAAGTTCAAGCGGGCAATGACATTAACCTGGCCAGCGGTGAGTCATCCTACACGTTGACGGAACACAGCAAGCAAAGCAGTCGCGGTTTGCTCTCCGCACAGTCCAGCGAACGCCATGACAGTATTCAGCATCAATCGGCAGTGGGCAGTTCGTTCAGCGGCGAGACGGTGGCGATCGGTGCTGGCAATAATGTGCAGATCGCGGGTAGCTCCGTTGCGGGTACGCAGGATGTCGGTATTACCGCCGGACGCGATATTACCGTGACCACGGCGCAAGAGAATCATCAGGAAACACATTTAAAGGAAGAGAAAAAATCTGGCCTGATGGGTAGCGGCGGCATCGGATTTACCATCGGTCAGGCTAGCCAAAAGAGCACGACCGATACCGATGGCATGAGTGAGAAAGCCAGCATCATAGGCAGTGAAAAAGGCAACACGACGCTGCTGGCGGGTAATCAACTGACCGTGAAAGGTAGCGACGTAGTGGCCGGACAGGATGTGGCACTGCAAGGTAAGACGATAGACGTGACGGCAGCGGAGAACAGTCAGACGCAACGGCAGACCTATGAACAGAAGCAGAGTGGGTTAACGCTGGCGCTGAGTGGCACGGTTGGCGGTATGGTGAATACGGCGGTACAAACGGCGCAGACGGCTAAAGAGACGGAGGATGGCCGCCTTCAAGCTTTACAGGGTGTGAAAGCGACGCTCAGCGGCGTACAAGCGGGGCAAGCTGCGTATCTGGCGGCGCTGAAAGGTAAAGACGATCCCACAAATAACAATGTCGTGGGCGTCAGCGTCTCGCTGGGAAGCCAGTCATCGAAATCCGAGCAAACGGTGGAGCAGCGCACCGCACAAGGTAGTAGCCTGAACGCGGGTAGAAACCTGTCTCTGACCGCAACGGGTGATGATATTCGCGTGCAGGGAAGCGAGCTGCGCGCGGGTCAGGATGTGGCGCTGGATGCGGCACGTGATATCCAGCTATTGTCCGCACAGAACAGTCAGCACACGGAAGGGAGCAACAAGAGCAAAGGTGGCAGCATTGGCCTGAGCCTTGGTGTTGGCAGCGGTGGCTTTAGCCTGAGCGTGAATGCCAGCATGAATAAAGCGAAAGGCAGTGAACTGGGTGAAGGACTTAGCCACACTGAAACGCTGCTGGACGCGGGGCGTCAGGTACGGCTAAACAGCGGCCGCGATACCACATTGCAGGGTGCACAGGTCAGCGGGCAACAGATCACGGCACGCGTTGGGCGGGACTTGCTGTTGCGCAGTGAGCAGGACAGCGACGTCTACGACAGCAAACAGCAGAGCATGAGTGCAGGCGTCAGCATTCCGATTTATGGTGCGGGAACCGCGTCAGCCAATTTCAGCATGAGCAAGGACAAAATGCACAGCGACTATCGCAGTGTGCAGGAGCAGACTGGGCTGTTTGCCGGGCAGGGTGGCTACGATGTGCAGGTGGGCAACCAGACGCAGCTTGATGGCGCGGTGATTGGCTCCACGGCAGAGGCCGCGAAAAACCGATTAGACACCGGGACGCTGGGCTTTAGTGACATTGAGAACCGAGCGGAATTTGAGACCTCGCACAGCGGTGTCGGTATCAGCACCGGTGGGCCAGTTGGCATGCAGATGCTGAGTAATCTGGCATCCAACTCGCTGATAAGCGGAAATAATGACGGTAATGCGGCGAGCACCACGCGTGCGGCGGTCAGCAATGGGCAACTGGTTATCCGTGACGAAGCCAACCAGCGTCAGGATGTCGCACAGCTGAGTAACGATGTTGAACATGCAAACCAAACGCTGAGCCCGATTTTTGACAAAGAGAAAGAGCAGAAGCGTCTGCAACAAATGCAGGTGATTGCAGAAATCAGCAGTCAGGTGATAGATATTGCCGGTACGCACGGGGCAATCATTGCGACGAAAGCTGCGAAAGCGGAGGCCGACGCGAAGACTGCTGGTCTCTCTGATGCTGACAGGAAGATGGCGAGAGACGCCTTTGCGAAAGGGGACAAGCCAAACCTGAACCCGACCGATGCCGAGATTCAGAAATACGTTTATCAAACGACGTATGACAAAGCCTATACTCAGGCATTGAACAGTTCTGGTTTTGGCACCGGTGGAGCCATTCGTCAGGGCATCATGGCGGTCTCGGCAGCGGTGCAGGGACTGGCGGGTGGTAACGTTGCGCAGGCGATAGCGGGTGCAGCGGCCCCGTATTTGGCGGCAGAAATCAAGAAAGCGACGACGGATGCAAATGATAACGTCAATATTGTCGCCAATGCGGTAGCGCACGCTGTGCTGGGCGGGATTGTGGCGGAAGCCAGCGGCAACAGTGCGCTAGCGGGTGCTGCCGGTGCCGCGACGGGTGAGCTGGCGGCGCGTGTTATTGCTGACAGGTTATATCCGGGTAAAGCCATCTCGGAAATGACCGAAAGCGAAAAACAGACGGTCACGACGCTTTCGCTTCTGGCTGGCGGTCTTGCAGCCGGCACAGTGGGTGACTCAACCACCAACGCGGTAGCAGGTGCGCAGGCAAGTCAGAATGCGGTGGAGAATAACTTCCTGAGTACGGATGAGAACCGTCAACGCTTAAGTGAAATGTCATCCTGTGGCAGTGATAGTGCCTGTAAAGACGGGGTGACGGAGAAGTTCAAGAAAATCTCCGATGAACAAATCAAGAGTGTTGAAAATTGCTCCAGCGTTGATGTTTGTGTTGTAAAAGCCAAAGAAATGGCGGAGTTGCAGGCAGATTATGGTCAGCGAATTGAGGAACTGGGGGAAAAACTTCGGGCCAATGGCCACTTGAGTGGTGCAGATCTTGAGGAGTGGACTTATCTGCACATTGTGACGCCTGCTCTGGAAGCTGGACGTATAAAGGCGATACATAACGCACAAGCAGTGGGCGGTTCGGATGAGGCGTCACAGCTTGCTATTAATACGATTGCTCAAGCAGGGGCGACAAGTGCGGCAGGGATTATTGGAGGAACAAGTAAGGCTGGACATAACACTGGAAATGGAACTTCTCAAGTAACTACTAAGAACGTAGATCCAAGCATTCTAATTAGTAGGCAAAATAAAAATGAAATGTCGGGCTCACAAGTAAAACGTCTTGTAAAAGATATGAAAGCGAATGGCTTTGATATCAATGAACCTGTCGACGTTGCTATCGTAAATGGTAAAGCAATTATTATTGATGGCCATCATAGAGCTGAAGCAGCAGCAAAAGCCGGAATTAAAGATATACCAGTTAGAATACATGAAGTTACGAAAGAGCAAGGTGATCAACTTTTGCGTGAAGCCGCTGAAGCAAGGGTAAGGTATTGATATGATGAACGAAAGGGAAATTATCAGTTTTATCAGTCTTCAAGAGATGCTAATGAAGGCTTTCTTTATCGCTTATCCAAGCTTAAAGGACTTTGACTTCTTGCTGGACTTCCCTAAGAAAGGGACTGTTTTTGTTAATAATGATGAATGGGGTTTTGTTAAACACGGTAAAGGTATTAGGTTTTTAATAAACAGCGATCAGAAAGAGGCGGTGGTCGATGTTAACAATGTCAAAAATCCCAAATTGATAGATATATGGCGCTTATCTCAATATTTTTCATCATATGATGATCATGAGATAAAGGGGGTTTTAGATGGAATGGTTGAGTCTGGGATTTTGCAAAAAATATCAGAAAAGCAATACGAATTGATATGATTAAGTAGTCAAAGGATCCCAGTCCCTAAAAAGGCCGGGATTTTTTTGCCTGTCACTCAGCCACTGGCCGTATCACCAGTTGACCCTATTCAACGGTGATGACGACCAGTGTATCGGTCGCAAATCCTGCTGCTTCGAGCCAGTCGCCCTTGAGGTGCAGGCTGGTGCTGCGGCGATGGCGGATAAGGCTGGCCTGAAATCTTTAACAATATATGAAGAAACTACAGGCTCCGTTCTTTATTGGCAACCGGGAATGAAATCACTTAAGGCTAGGGATTAAAATGGTACTCAAATTAAGTTGGACCTTAGCGGGTAAAGGTGGAAATAAAAAATATCATCATGGGATGATATTAATCGTTGCTTGTATCTACTTAAAGACGTGGAAGGCACTTTGACTCTGGATGTAATTAACAGCGATGAAAATGAAGCTGAAATGCTGCAACTCAGGACTGAGAAAGGTTTTTACTTTATGACGTTAAGTGGAATACGAGACGATGAGTATGTTGTTAGGACATTCAATGATCTTTCTCAGCCTAATATTGAAATAATGATACTGGGAGATAACTGGCCAGCACAGCAAGTAACAAGGGATTTTAATCTTGCTGTCAGGATCTTTAAAGAGTTCTTCGATACTGGCAACGTATCAACGAATCTTCTGAATTAATACAGCAATCTCGGCCCTTCAAACAAGCCGGGATTTTTTTATCAGTCACTCAGGCGCAGGCCGTATCACCAGTTGCCCCTGCTCAACGGTGATGACGACCGGGATATCTATCTCAAATCCTGCCGCTTCCAGCCAGTGGTCCTGAAGGTGCAGGCTGGGACTTCGGCTGTAATAGCGCGTCATATCGCTGCGGTCGGCGTGACGGCGGCTGACATAGCTGATCAGGTGGAGTAATGCTTGGGATGTGGCGGGTTCTGACTTATCCACGTCGAGAACCGAGCGGAGTTTGAGACCTCGCACAGCTGAGTAACGATGTTGAACATGCAAATC
This sequence comes from Pectobacterium atrosepticum, assembly GCF_000740965.1. Classification (NCBI taxonomy): domain Bacteria; kingdom Pseudomonadati; phylum Pseudomonadota; class Gammaproteobacteria; order Enterobacterales; family Pectobacteriaceae; genus Pectobacterium; species Pectobacterium atrosepticum. Next base: position 455,845 of record NZ_CP009125.1, read on the forward strand.
AGACGCTGAGCCCGATTTTTGACAAAGAGAAAGAGCAGAAGCGTCTGCAACAAATGCAGGTGATTGCAGAAATCAGCAGTCAGGTGATAGATATTGCTGGTAACGCAAGGTAGGGGATTCTGGTTTACAGAAGTGGTGAGTGTAGCGGGTGCGTACGCTGGCGCGAAGTTGCAGAACAAAGACCCGTTGACGGCATCTATTGCAGCGGGAGTCGGTACGGCAGTTGGTGCTGGAGGTGGTAAAGTGCTTGAAGTCGGGAATAAATATTTCCCTGTAGTTTCAGATAAAACAGCCAGTATGACAGGTGCTATTGGTGGTGCCTTAGCGAGTGAAGTGGCGGGAAGCAAAGTTCAAGATAAGGCTGGTAATACAGGAGAATCTAAATGAGCTCCCTAAAACTACTATTAACTCTGCTTATAGTTTGTTCTATCACTATGATTATGGTTGTTTTTGCAGCGTGTTTGTGCGCTGCATTTTTAATCTATTTAAAAAATGGAACGTTTATTATTAGCTGGCAGGACGATGTGGTTTTTTCACTAAAAAGAGGAACAGTTGTAGGAATCACAACAGGAGTCGGAATATGGATTATGTCCCGATTCAGGGCTAGTAAAGAGAAATAAATGAGTCTAATGCTCCCGAAGTTAAGCCGGAAGCTTTAGATCTATAACATGGCCTCAATCATCGTTACGACAATAATGATTGTCTGTGCTCTTACCTACTGTTGCGCAGTGAGCAGGACAGCGACGTTTACGACAGTAAACAGCAGAGCATGAGTGCAGGCGTACTGAAGTATAAAATAGAAAAAATTTCCAATAACTGATTCCCGCAGGAATAATAATAGCTATGAGGAACTTCTCGTTAATAGGCGATGAACGCGTCTATTTTACGACGGTACCATCTTTTAATATAAACATGAGATTTCCTTTCCAGAATTCAGCCAGATAAATATTATCTAATTCAATACCGTGTCGTGCAATTTCGGCAGAGAGCCATTCTTCATCTTTTTCTATTTCACATAAATCATATTTCCTGGGTTTTCCATCTTTAATGACAATTACTGACGGCATTTCCATACCCTCACAAATGACGCTTAGTTGTCCGTTGGGTTCAATTTGCGCATAGTTTATCTTTTGGAAGGAATTGATCCCCTGAGCATGGAGCTGTGAAGCAACGTTGATAATATCTATCTTATTTTTCTTTTGCAGAATGTTTTCCATCAGGAATTGGCCTTTCTTAATGATAGGGATCGGGTCGCCAATACTGACAGAGCGGAAAAAATAAATATTCTTACTGATAGAGTTAAGAATAGAAATCAGGCTGACACCAATAAGTAGCACAATTACATATTGGTAAAGTGGAATGCTGTCGCTATAAATAACACCACCGATGATACCGCCTAATATGAAGTTGCCAATAAAGTCGACGGGGGTCATTTGCGAGAGCTGAGTTTTACCCGAAAAATTTAAATGTGTGATGACAATGGTAAAACCGATGATGAATTTTAATAACACATATCCATAATATTCCATTCTTTTCTCCGTTGCTGCCCTGACTATTTTTTCATCTTATTATGGCCTGGTACAGGCGGTGTGGTCGGTACCCGTCTATTGACTATAGCAACACTGTACGGATTGGTGAGCACTATTCACTTGTTCGCCGGATAGGGCAGGAGAAAAAAAGCCCCGGCAAGGTGCCGGGGCTGAGATGAGGAATAAGCAAAAGTTACAGCGCTGCGATGACCGCTTGCTGCTCCAGCAGTTTGGTTTTCGCTACGGCATAGCCGTCCATCTTCTCACGCTCTTTGGCGACGACCGCTTCCGGTGCGCGTGCCACAAAGCCTTCGTTAGACAGCTTACTTTCGATGCGGCCAATCTCTGCTTCGAGTTTCGCCACTTCTTTCGCCAGACGATCCAGTTCTGCCGCTTTATCGATCAGACCAGCCATTGGGATCAACAGCTCGGCACCCTCGATGAGCTTAGTGACGGAAACCGGACCTTTATCGCCCGCAGGCAGCAGCGTAATGCTTTCCAGACGCGCCAGCGTTTGGATAAAGCTGAGGTTTTCTTCCACACGACGCTGTGCTTCAGCAGTGGCATCGCGCAGTAATACTTCCAGCGGTTTGCCCGGCGCGATATTCATTTCTGCACGAATGTTACGCACGGCGATGATCGCCTGTTTGATCCATTCCAGATCGTTCAATGCCAGCGTATCTTCCTGCGCGGCATTGAACTCAGGGAAAGGCTGCAACATGATCGTGTCGTCGTTAATGCCTTTCAGCGCTTTAACGCGTAGCCAGATGGTTTCGGTAATGAACGGAATAATCGGATGTGCCAGACGCAGCAAGGCTTCCAGTACAGTAACCAGCGTGTGGCGTGTACCGCGCAGTTCCGCTTCTGAACCACCGTTCATCACTGGCTTCGTCAACTCCAGATACCAGTCGCAGAACTGGTTCCAGGTGAATTCGTACAGAATGTTGGCAGCAATATCAAAGCGATAGCCGTCCAGTGCATCGCGGTAGGCTTTCACCGTACGGTTAAATTCCGCCAGAATCCAGCGGTCAGCAAGCGATAGCTCCATTTCGCCACCGTTAAAACCGCAATCCTGATCTTCGGTGTTCATCAGCACGAAACGGCTGGCGTTCCACAGTTTGTTACAGAAGTTGCGGTAACCTTCCAGACGCTTCATATCCCAGTTGATGTCGCGGCCAGTGGAGGCTAGCGCCGCCAGCGTGAAGCGCAAAGCATCTGTACCGTGAGGCTCGATGCCGTTCGGGAATTGTTTCTCGGTGCGCTTGCGGATTTTTTCCGCCAACTGCGGCTGCATCATGTTGCCAGTGCGCTTCTCCAGCAGAGCTTCCAACGAGATGCCGTCTACCATATCCAGCGGGTCGATCACGTTCCCTTTGGATTTGGACATCTTCTGGCCTTCTTCATCACGGATCAGGCCGGTCATGTAGACGGTGTTGAATGGCACCTGCGGCTTGCCGTCTTCATCTTTGATGAAGTGCATGGTCAGCATGATCATGCGGGCAATCCAGAAGAAGATGATGTCGAAGCCGCTGACCATCACGCTGCTTGGGTGGAAGGCTTTCAGATCGGGCGTTTGCTCCGGCCAGCCCAGCGTAGAGAACGTCCACAGCCCGGATGAGAACCAGGTATCCAGCACGTCTTCATCCTGATTCAGAACGACATCGTCAGCGAGATTGTTTTCACTGCGAACTTCCGCTTCGGTACGACCGACGTAGACGTTGCCATTGGCATCGTACCAGGCTGGGATACGGTGGCCCCACCACAACTGACGGGAGATACACCAGTCCTGAATGTCACGCATCCAACTGAAGTACATGTTTTCGTACTGCTTTGGTACAAACTGGATACGGCCATCTTCCACGGCTTCCACCGCCGGTTTAGCCAGCACGGCAGCACGCACGTACCACTGGTCGGTCAGCATCGGTTCAATGACAACGCCACCACGGTCGCCGTAGGGAACGGTCAAGTCGTGCGCTTTGATCTCTTCCAGCAGGCCGAGTTCATCGAATGCGGCTACCAGCGCTTTACGTGCGGCAAAACGTTCCAGACCTTGGAAAGCCTCTGGAATTTCGCTGCTGCAAGCGGTGCTGGCTTCGCCATTGGTATCAAAAATTTCAGCGCTCTGGCGGATATCACCGTCGAACGTCAGAATGTTTACCATCGGCAACTGGTGGCGTTTACCGACTTCGTAGTCGTTGAAGTCGTGGGCTGGCGTGATCTTCACGCAGCCAGTGCCTTTTTCCATGTCGGCATGTTCGTCGCCAACGATCGGAATACGGCGGCCAATCAGTGGCAGAATCACTTCCTTGCCGATCAGATCTTTATAACGCGGATCTTCCGGGTTAACGGCAACGCCAGTATCACCCAGCATAGTTTCCGGGCGGGTAGTAGCAACGACCAGATAGTCTTTCCCTTCGGCGGTTTTCACGCCATCAGCCAGCGGATAACGCAGGTGCCACATCGATCCTTTCACGTCGCGGTTTTCTACTTCCAGATCGGAAATCGCAGTGCGCAACTTCGGATCCCAGTTCACCAGACGCTTGCCGCGGTAAATCAGGTCTTCTTTATACAGACGGACGAACACTTCTTTCACCGCGTTGGACAGGCCTTCATCCATGGTGAAGCGCTCGCGCTCCCAATCAACGGAGTTGCCCAGACGGCGCATCTGATTGGTAATATTGCCACCGGATTCGCCTTTCCATTGCCAGATTTTGTCGATAAACGCATCGCGGCCGTAATCGTGGCGAGTTTTGCCTTCTTCTGCTGCGATCTTGCGCTCAACGACCATCTGCGTAGCGATGCCAGCGTGGTCGGTGCCTGCCTGCCACAGAGTATTTTTGCCCTGCATACGCTGATAGCGGATCAACGTATCCATAATGGTTTGCTGGAAAGCATGACCCATATGCAAGCTGCCAGTGACGTTGGGCGGCGGGATCATAATGCTGAAGCTTTCTTTACTCGTGTTGCCGTGCGGCTTGAAGTAGCCTTGCTTTTCCCAGTGTTCGTAGAGCGGCTGCTCGATATCTTGCGGGTTATATTTCGTTTCCATTATGCTCAAAATTCAGTGAGTTGGCGGCGTAGCCGTGGTCAATCGGAAGCCGACGCTGCGATAGGTTTTATAGCGGTCGCGCGCCAACTGTTTCAAGGAGTCTTCGTAAGGGACAAAGTCTATCACTTCATGGAAAGCGGTGGCAAAATCTGCGAACTGCGGCAATAGGCTGATCAACAGGTCCCGTGGCGCATTGCCACGCCGCTGTGGCCATGCCAGTTCGACCGGTGCGCCGTGACGCGGCCCTTCGCCTGCCAGATTATGCGGAACGAATGCGTTGGGGTCTCTTTGCCACAGCGCCTCGTCAAGCCTAATGGCCTGCTGTTCGTCCTCGCAGGCAATCAGCACGCGCTTTCCTGCTCGCCAACGTTCTGCCGCCAGATCGCATGCCAGTGCCTCATGGGCGCTGAGCTCACCGCTTTTGCTGTCGTGTTCGAGAAGATAGAACGTTGCGTTTTTCATTGTTTACACTATTGATAAGGGCCGGAAAACCCGGCCCATTATACTCGTCATACTTCAAGTTGCATGTGCGTTGGCTGCGCTACTCGGCCCACTCGCGTGGACCTCGCCCCGTTGGGGTCGCTGCAAGCAGCGTTCAAATCTGCCTCTGGCAGATTTGTCAGTCACCCGAATCACTTACCTGAGTAAGCTCATCGGGATTCCTTCTCTTGCCGCATTATTCGGCCCTACGGCCTCACCCCTTTGGGGGCAGCGCAAGCGCTGCTCAAAAACGCCTTGCTGTTTTTGTCCTGAAACTCGAATTATTTAGAGTATATAAGAACAAAAGTAATCGCTGGCGCTGGTCATCGTCGTTGACGCGAAAGCCTTATTCTACGTCGTTCTGTCCGGCGCGGTTAAGCAGGAACTGTGATAACAGTGCGACTGGCCGGCCCGTTGCGCCTTTGGCTTTGCCGGAGCGCCAAGCGGTGCCAGCAATATCCAGATGTGCCCAGCTGTACTTGCGCGTAAAGCGCGACAGGAAGCAGCCTGCGGTAATCGCACCGCCTGGACGACCACCAATATTCGCCATATCGGCAAAATTGGACTCCAGTTGTTCCTGGAACTCGTCGGTCAGCGGCAGACGCCATGCGCGGTCGCCAGACTGCTCGGACGCGCTCAACAGCTCGTGTGCCAGTGGATTGTGGTTCGCCATCAGCCCAGTGATGTGGTGCCCCAGCGCAATCACGCACGCGCCAGTTAGCGTCGCGACGTCAATCACCACGTCCGGCTCATAACGCTCAACGTAGGTCAGCGTATCACACAATACCAGGCGGCCTTCTGCATCGGTGTTCAGCACTTCTACCGTTTGGCCGGACATCGTGGTCAGCACATCACCCGGACGGTATGCGCGCCCGTCGACCATGTTTTCACAACCTGCGAGCACGCCGACGATATTCAACGGCAGCGCCAGTTCGGCCGCCATACGCATCACGCCGTAGACCGTAGCCGCGCCGCACATGTCGTATTTCATTTCGTCCATGCTGTCGGCAGGTTTGATGGAGATGCCGCCGGAATCGAACGTTAGCCCTTTACCTACTAGCACAATTGGGCGGTTTTCCGGGTTTGGATCGCCTTTATATTCGATCACGGACATCAGCGATTCATTCTGCGAGCCCTGACCGACGGCCAGATAGGCATTCATGCCCAGCTCTTTCATCTGCTCTTCGCCAATCACGCGCGTGATAGTGTTCTGGCTGTAGGTATCGGCCAACTGACGTGCTTGAGAGGCCAGATACGCGGCATTGCAGATATTCGGCGGCATGTTGCCGAGATCTTTTGCGGCTTTGATGCCCGCAGCAATAGCCAGACCGTGCTGGATAGCACGCTCGCCGCTGGTCAGCTCACGGCGCGTCGGCACGTTAAATACCATTTTGCGCAGCGGACGGCGCAGTTCGACCTTATTGCTCTTCAATTGATCGAAGGTATACAGCGTTTCTTTCGCGGTTTCGACGGCCTGACGCACTTTCCAGTACGTGTTACGACCTTTCACGTGCAGTTCGGTCAGGAAGCAGACCGCTTCCATCGAACCGGTTTCGTTCAAGGCGTTGATCGTTTTCTGAATCACCTGTTTGTACTGGCGTTCATCAAGTTCGCGCTCTTTACCGCAACCAATCAGCAGAATGCGCTCGGAAAGAATGTTAGGTACATGGTGCAAGAGCAGTGATTGCCCCACTTTGCCTTCTAATTCACCACGGCGAAGCAACGCGCTGATGTAGCCGTCGCTGATTTTATCGAGTTGTTCGGCAATAGGGGACAGACGACGCGGTTCAAACACGCCGACGACAATGCAGGCGCTGCGTTGTTTTTCCGGGCTACCGCTTTTTACGCTGAACTCCATGTACTCTCCTGAATCTTAAAGACAAAAGCGGGGGCAACGGCTAGTATGTGATACTCCGTAATACTTTCCCGCCGTTGCGTTAACATAACTTGTGTTAATCTTAACGACGTAACGAACCTGTTTTGGTGACTATAAGCAGGTTCTGATACAACAGTTCAAACGCAGTGTGTTGTAATACCGTTTTAGCTATGAGGGCTGCCAAAAATGAGTATAAATGGCGCGTTAGCGAAGAAACTATCGATTTTCCTGCAAAAAGACAAGTTTTCACAGGCGTAATTAAGCGTGATCATCATTCGATATCTGGTACGGGAAACCTTTAAGAGCCAACTGGCCATCCTTTTCATTCTGCTACTGATTTTCTTTTGCCAGAAATTAGTACGGATATTGGGCGCTGCTGTTGATGGTGAAATCCCGACAAATTTGGTTATCTCCCTGTTGGGATTGGGCGTGCCAGAGATGGTGCAGCTCATCCTGCCATTAAGTCTATTTCTTGGCGTATTGATGACGTTTGGCCGCCTCTATGCGGAAAGCGAGATCACCGTCATGCACGCCTGCGGGCTGGGCAAACGTGTGTTGCTGAAAGCCGCGCTGATCTTGGCGATGTTCACTGCTGTCATTGCAACGATTAATGTCATGTGGCTAAGCCCGTGGTCGTCAATGCATCAGGAGGAAGTGTTGGCGGAAGCGAAGGCGAACCCCAGTATGGCGGCCCTGGTAGAAGGACAGTTTCAGTCCGCACAGGGTGGTAATGCAGTGCTGTTTGTCGGCAATGTCAAAGGATCGGAGTTTCAGCACGTCTTTCTGGCGCAACTGCGTCCCAGCGGTAACGCACGGCCTTCCGTCGTTGTGGCCGATCGTGGTCATATCACGCAAAACGAAGATGGTGCGCAGGTCGTGACCTTGGACAACGGCTCGCGTTACGAAGGCACAGCGCTGCTGCGCGACTTCCGTATTACGGATTTCACTAACTATCAGGCTGTGATTGGTCACCAGACTGTGACGCTAAACAATAGTGATGTGCAGCAAATGGGTATGCAAGCGCTGTGGAGTTCTGATGCACACGATGCGCGCGCAGAGTTCCATTGGCGACTAACGTTGATTGTTTCGGTGCTGATCATGGCGCTGATGGTGGTGCCACTGAGTGTGGTGAACCCACGTCAGGGCAGAGTGCTGAGCATGCTGCCAGCGATGCTGTTGTACCTGATTTTCTTCCTGCTGCAAAGCTCGCTGCGTTCTAACGCCAGTAAAGGAAAAATCGATCCGATGGTGTGGATCTGGCTGACCAACCTGATGTATTTCGGTATCGCGGTCATGCTTAACCTATGGGATACCGTGCCGATGCGCAAAATGCGCGCTCGCCTTAAGCCTCGTACACTTAAAACACAAGGAGCGGCCTGATGTTTGGTGTATTAGACCGCTATATTGGCAAAACGATTTTTACCACCATCATGACGACGCTGTTCATGCTGGTGTCGCTCTCCGGCATCATTAAGTTTGTCGACCAGTTGCGTAAAGTCGGGCAGGGCGAGTATTCGGCGCTGGGTGCGGGGCTATACACGCTGCTCAGCGTGCCAAAAGATATTGAGATTTTCTTTCCGATGGCGGCATTGCTCGGTGCATTACTCGGGCTTGGCCAGCTAGCGACTCGTAGTGAACTGGTGGTGATGCAGGCTTCTGGCTTTACTCGCTTACAGATTGCGACTGCCGTGATGAAAACCGCGATCCCGTTGGTATTGCTGACGATGGCGATTGGCGAGTGGGTCTCACCGCAAGGGGAGCAGATGGCGCGTAACTATCGTTCTCAGATGATCTCCGGTGGGTCGATGATCTCTACGCAGGGTGGACTGTGGGCAAAAGACGGCAATAACTTTATCTTTATCGAACGGGTAACGGGCGATAAAGAACTCTCTGGCGTCAGCATCTACCGCTTCGACGATCAAAATAAGCTATTATCTGTGCGATATGCGGCCTCTGCCGAATTTGAAGATGACAGAAACGTATGGAAACTCTCGCAGGTTGATGAATCCGATTTGAGCGACGGCAAACAAATTGGCGGCAGCCAGACGCTCAGCGGCGAATGGAAAACTAACCTGACGCCGGATAAGCTAGGCGTGGTGGCGCTGGAACCCGATGCACTGTCAATCCGTGGACTACATAATTACGCCAAGTACCTGAAACAAAGCGGACAGGAATCGAACCGCTACCAGCTCAACATGTGGAGCAAAATCTTTGCACCGGTCTCTGTTGCGGTGATGATGCTCATGGCGGTCTCTTTCATATTTGGCCCGCTGCGCAGTGTGTCGGCGGGTTCACGCATCGTGATAGGTATCAGCTTCGGCTTCCTCTTCTACCTGCTGAATGAGATTTTCCGCCCGCTCAGCTTGGTCTACGGTATCCCACCTATCCTGGGTGCTATCTTGCCTAGCTCGGTATTTTTGTTCATCAGCGTAGCGCTGCTACTGAAACGGCGATAGAACCCAACGAGTCTGAAAAAGCGCCGGATGGATTAATCCACGGCGCTTTTTTATTGTTCACGACAACGTTCACACCACACAATATTGAAGGCAAAGTGGTCATAACGCGTTGCTAAAGATGATTTTTTCAGCACTTAACCGAGCACTGAGTGGATTAACGTTGCGCGTGGGCCGTCAAACGGTATAATGCCCACGTTTTCCGCATACTACTCTCAGTGCCGAAGTGGCGAAATCGGTAGACGCAGTTGATTCAAAATCAACCATCGAAAGATGTGCCGGTTCGATTCCGGCCTTCGGCACCACAGTATGAAAATTAAGTCACCTTAGGGTGGCTTTTTTTATGTCCAAAATTGTTCAGTAAAGTCCATATCCATCTGTAAAATAACGATTTTAATTTCACCCCCCTCTCTGCGATTTTGTCTATTTTATCCACAGTGGTCTTTTTTCGTCCATTGACATCCAGATGATTTGGGGGGCAAGATAAGGGTCAATTCACTTAGATTATGAGTTGACCCCCAATTATGGCTCTGACCGACGTTGTTGCCTGTACCGCTTTGCAGATGTGCATGGCTGCTGCTTCGGGTGTGCAGTATGAGTTTAAACTGAACGTCAGCTAGCTACTGAAACCATCAATACCTCAATGATCCCCTACCATAGCCACTCTACTTTTCATCTCGCTGAACACCCACCCATTGACCAATGACAAGGTAGTTCAGTCATCACCTTCTTTATAATCATGCCCGTTTCTCTTCTCACTGGTGTGAACGTATGGCTTATCAACTTAATCTTAATTGGCCCGAATTCTTAGAAAAATACTGGCAAAAAAAACCTGTTGTATTGAAGAATGCTTTCCCGAATTTTGTCGATCCGATTACGCCGGATGAGCTGGCTGGTTTGGCGATGGAGGCTGAAGTTGATAGCCGCTTAGTCAGTTATAAAAATGGCCAGTGGCAGGCCAGCAACGGGCCGTTTGAGAATTTTGATAATCTGGGTGAAACCGGCTGGTCGCTGCTGGCTCAGGCGGTGAACCACTGGCATGCGCCGTCTGCTGAACTCGTGAGCCCGTTCCGCGTATTGCCGGACTGGCGTTTAGACGACCTGATGATCTCCTTTTCTGTACCGGGCGGCGGCGTTGGCCCGCATATCGATCAGTACGATGTCTTCATCATTCAGGGGATGGGCAGCCGCCGCTGGCGCGTGGGTGATAAACTGCCGATGCGTCAGTTCTGCCCACATCCTGCACTGCTGCATGTCGATCCTTTCCCGCCGATCATTGATGAAGATCTCGAACCGGGCGACATTCTCTATATTCCGCCTGGTTTCCCGCACGACGGTTTCACTCATGAAACCGCGCTTAACTATTCCGTGGGGTTCCGTGGGCCGAACGGTAGAGACTTAATCAGCAGTTTTGCTGACTACGTGCTGGAAAACGACCTCGGTGGTGAGCACTATAGCGATCCTGATTTGACCTGCCGGGAACATTCAGGGCGGGTTGAAGACTATGAGTTCGACCGCCTGCGCGCGATGATGATCGACGTAATTAATCAGCCGGAAGCGCTTAAAGCGTGGTTCGGTCGTTTTGTGACGACGCCACGCCATGAGCTGGATATCGCTCCGGCGGAACCGCCTTACGAGCAGGATGAGATTGTGGGCGCGCTGATGGACGGTGGTGTGTTGACGCGTCTGAGCGGGCTGCGGGTTCTGGAAGTGGGCGGTAGCTACTTTATCAACAGCGAATGGCTGGACACGGTCGATCCGAAAGCGGCTGATGCCTTGTGTCGTTACACTGTTCTCGGTAAAAAAGAGCTGGGCGAAGCGCTGGAGAATCCAGCATTCGTGGCTGAGTTAACCGGGCTGGTTAATCAGGGTTACTGGTTCTTCGACGAATAAATTCCCTTCTCTTTAGCGGCTTCTACGCACGTATCGCATGACGTGATTTGGGAGCCGCAATATTATCATCCGAATGGTTCTCTGTATAAAAAGCGTATAGGTTCACCCTGTGAATACTCGCAGTCGATCCGGCGTCGGTAACGCCAATGTGAAGATCGTTATGACGTTAACTTTCCTTGACTAAAAATTAGCTAGCTATTGAATTTATTGATAAAAAATCCTTCCTTCACAGAATTTAATCAATAACTGAACTATCTTTAGAGTGATATTCAATTAAATAACTCTGGAGAAATGTCATGTTTCATTTGCCTAAGCTAAAGCAAAAACCCTTAGCGTTACTTCTCACCATCTCTGTCGGTATGATGGCTCCGTTTACTTTCGCAGAGGCGAAAACGCCGGGGACCCTGGTAGAAAAAGCGCCGTTGGATTCGAAAAACGGCCTAATGGAGGCGGGGGAACAATATCGGATCCAGTATTATTCGAAGAGTGGAGTCGATGGCGAAAGCCTACGGGAAGACACCGGGGTGGTTTTCATTCCCAAAGGTGAGGCACCAAAAGAGGGTTGGCCGGTCGTGGTATGGACACATGGGACGATTGGCGTGGGAAAATCCTGCGCACCGTCTCTCAATCCGCGTTCCGCTCGGGATTCGCAGTATCTGAATACCTGGCTGTCGCTGGGGTTTGCCATTGTGGCACCGGATTATGCGGGGCTTGGGTCTGCTGGATTGCATCACTACCTTAATTCGCGCGGTGAGGCATGGAGCGTGTTGGATAGCGTCAAAGCATCACTGACCGCATTTCCGCTGCATAATCAGTTGACTATCGTCGGCCAGTCGCAGGGGGCACACGCGGCCTTTGCGAGTACGGGCTACCAGCCGAGTTATGCACCGAACCTGAATATCGCATCGGCTGTATTGACCGGTACGCCCTATTTTGATGGCAAAACCTCTGCGAAAGAAATTTTTGCTGAGGGAAGCGGAAAAGACGGCGATCCTAAAATCCCTTATGTGATGTATATCTATCTGTCAGCGGCCGATACGAATAAAGGGCTTAATGCCGATGATTATTTCACGCCGAAAGCCGCTGAGCTGGTAAAGAAAGCAGATACAATGTGTATCGGTGAGTTGACGCAAAAAGTGATGGAAGAGGGGCTGAATGCGGAGAATAGTTTGAAGCCTGAGATCTACAAATTATTGGATGATCAAATGGTGCATTTTCGCTACAACACACTAAATGTTACCCCTCCAGTCTTTATCGGGATTGGGACCGAGGACATCAACGTGCCTACCAAGATGCAGCGTCACTTTGCGAAAGATGTCGTTGGCGCAGGGACGTCAGCCGATGTGCATGAATACAAAGGCATGGACCACAGCGAAACGGTTAACGTTTCACTGCGTAATTCAGTTCCTTTCGTGTTGGAAAAATAGTTAGACAATACAGCAAAACCGTAAACCTCTTGTCCCGGTGTATTTGCTGGGACATTAATTTTCCAGCCATCGGCGCGCAGCCTTATTTTCCCGGCGGTATTGTCGCTGCCGGTACCCTAACATGCCCCACGCCAGCAGGCCGTATAGCGCGGCCAGCATCCATAAATGCCACCAAAATGCGGCGATCTGAGTAAAATCAGCGCCCATTTGGTTAAGACGCAATATTCCCTGAATCGCGAAGACGGCGGGCACCCACTGTGCAAGCCAATTCAGAGGCGCAGGAATCATTTCCACAGGCCAAATAAAGCCAGAGAGAAAGATGATAGGGATGGAAGACAGCAGCACCGCCTGACTGGGGAGATCTTTGCGCGTAAAGGCCGCTCCCAGCACCACGCCGAGCCACAGCGTCGAGAGTAGAAAAGGCAGCGTAAACAGCAGCAGTTGGCTCATGCTGGCCTCACGTGCAATGCCGTAGGCATCAAGACAAAAACCGAGCATGTAGAGAAGCGAGAGAAGGTAGGCACCGCCAACGATCAGCGTGCGTGCCAGAAGCAAACGCCACGGTGTTGCGTATTGCCAGTAGCGAACTTCGCCAGATCGCGTACGCTGATTTTGTCCGGCTCCGAGTAGGCCGCATCCCATCAACAAAATCTGGTGCAGTATCAACATGAAAACGCCGGGAACCACGTAATCGACATAGCCCATGGTTGAGTTAAATACCGGCACTGCATTCAGGGATGTCGCCTGCCACTGCGAGCTGGCGGCGGGTATGCCTTCTCCCTGAGCAAGCAGGCGTGAGATTTTGACCTGTGCACCGGCGATGCCCCCGACTGTCGCCAGAGACTGCGCAATAGCGCCGTAGATCAGAAAGTAGCTGGCATCCGCTGAGTAACTTACCGTAACGCTTTTTCCCTGCATGATGTCGCGATAGAAGTGGCGCGGAATGTAGAGGATCCCCTTCGCTTCACCATGTAAAAGTAGCGTTTTTGCTTCATCCAGCGTATTGCGCTGTGCCACCAGATGGACTTCTGGCGTGGCGTCAGCCATAAATGCCAGACGGCGCGAAAGCTGGGTTTTATCTTCATCGACCAGCACCACCGGCAGGTCGCGCGGCGTCTGTGCGAGGTAAGGTCGTGGATAGAGAAAGGAATAGAGAAGAATGCCGCCGAACAGGGTAAGTAGGATCGTCGGATCTCTCAGTAAACTGCGCAGCTCAAACCGGATGATGTCGGCGAAGGTCAGCATGTCGCCTCCTTGTTACCCGGCCGATAGCGCCATAGCGTAAGTGGCAGCAGCAGCCAGAATAGGGCGAGCGCCATCAGCGCGGGTGCGATCTGAGCGATCCCTGCACCATAGCTGGTGATGGCAATCGAGATATCGCCATAGTGGGCGACGGGCAGTAACTGCCGCCAGAATGTGGCAAATGTCTCCATCGCTGCTGCCGGAAAGGTGATTCCCATGAACGCCAGCCCGGGAGCCATTAAGGCCCCTACAATGGAGACGGCGCGTGCCGGGTCGCGAATCAGCGCATAGAAGGCCATGCCCAGTGCGACGCAGGCGCCTGCGGTCAGGCCGATCGAGATAAGTAGCAACAACGGTGAACCATTGAGTGGGTAATTAAGCAGGCTATACAGCCCATAACTCCAGATGCCGCCCCATGCCCAGCCGATCAGCCAGTGCGTCAGGAATTTAGAGCTGATAGCAGTAGTATGGTTCTCAGGTATCCAGCGTGACCCATGACGATCCTCTCGAGCCAATGTATTCAGGCCGTATAGCGCAAGAAGTACCGACCAGATCGAAGGGATAATCGCGTTCAGCAAAAACTGGGCGTAGTTTGCATTCTGGTTAAACAGTGCGGTGATCTGCCCGCCAATCGGCACCGCCAGCCCTTTGGCCTCGGGAACCGCCGCCCCCTGAGACAGAGCCTGCACCACGGCAATTTGTCCATTAAAGGTGCCTGCCACCAGCGATAAAGCACTGTTGATGACTTTGGCAATCAGCACAAACTGCCCGTTATTCCAGGCGGTAATGGTGGGTGACGTTCCCAGGCGGATATCACGCTCAAAGTGGCGTGGAATCACGACCAGCGCGTAGATCTCGCCTCCGCGTAATGACGTTGCGCCTTCGGCCACCGTTGAGAACTGGTGGTTCAGGTTGAAAGAGGATGAGGCATCCAACTCTCGGGCGAACTGGCGTGACATCGTGCTGTTGTCCAGATCGATCAGGCCGATGGGGAGTTCGCGGACAATGGCACCAGATAGCGTCCACCAGGCAATCAACATGGTGAAAAGAGGCAGCCAGAGCGCTAGGGCCATTCCCCAACGATCGCGCCACAGGGCCTTCCATTCACGCATCATCACATCTCTACCAGTGCGCTCATGCCAACGCGCAGCCCGCTGATGGGTTGAACTGGCCGCGCTTCCACTTCGAACGTACGCATATCAAACCCTTGTCGGGTATCCGTTGCTCGCCACGTCGCAAAATCCCCCATGACGGAAACGTAAGACACCTTAAACCGGAATGTCTGGTTGTTTAGCGCCGGGATGCGCGCCTCAAACTCGGTGCCCATCGCAAAACGCTCAAGGAGATCCTCACGCACTGCTAACTGTATCCAGATGTCGCTCATGTCCAGCAGCGTGACCACGGGAAAACCCTGTGGCGCAATTTCGCCGTTGCGTAGCAGCACATTGCTGACTTCACCTGAGTGCGGACTGACGACGCGCGCTTCTGCCAGATAGGCTTCCACTTCGGCCACGGAACCCGCGGCCATGCGGGCTTTTTCCTCTGCGGCAACCAGTGTTTCTTTGCGGGTGCCTTCTAGCGCCATTTGGTATTCCTGCCAGGCCATCCCTTCGGTGTAGCGCGCGGCATCCCACGAGGCTTTGGCTTCATCCCGTTTTTGCAGCGGCAGCACGCCTTCCTGATAGAGATTTTGCACGCGCAGATAGGTTTTATTGCTGAGCTCTGAACCGGCTTTGGCTTTTTGCCACTGATCTTTTGCTGCGGCGATCTGCTGCTCACGTGCGCCTGTTTTAGCCTCTAACGCGACTGCACCTGCCGCGGCTTCACCTGCTTTCGCCTGTTCCAGCTTGGCATCCAGTTCTGGTGTCAGGAGCGTGAAAACGAGATCGCCAACGTCGAGCTGCTGGCCTTTTTCTACTCGCACATCAGCAATACGGCCCGGCACTTTTGAAGAGACTGAATACTGCTGCGCTTCGATTTGCCCTTGTAACCGTATAGGTTCGGGCTGGTAAGCAAGCCAGAAGCGATACGCTATCCAGACCACCACAATCACCAGGATGGCCTGAAGGATCCATTTGCGCGTCGAACGCGAAGAAGAGGGGGACTGTGTCATGGCGTCACCTGTATGGCGTACTGAGTCTGGTAGTCAGAAAAGCGGTTCAACTGGCTGGAGATGGCCATCAATCTGGCGATGGAAACCACGTAACGATAGGCTGCGGAGGCGCGCTGTGTCTTGGCTCCGGCTAACTGATTCAGCGCATCGACCACGTCTAGCGAGGTAGACATTCCCTGCATAAAGGCTTTGTTGCGTAACTGAACATTCTCTTCCGCCAGTTTTTGCGTGGAGGACAGCGAGTTGAATTCCTCCAGCGCCTGTCGAGCGTCTCGCCATGTGGTTTCGACCAAGACCTCAAGGTTTTGCCGCATGTCGGCTTCCAGATAGTTAACCTGCATTTCTGCACTTTTTGCGGCGGCAATATTGTCGGAACGGCCTTCACGGCTGATGAGCGGGACGGAAACGCCGACGCCGACCATCCAGTCTGGCGTCGTTCTGGCTGCTAGCGTGTCCTGTTCGTAAAGCTGATAGTTGCCGAACAGAAACACGTCGGGAGCATATTTGGCGCGTTCGATACGGATAAGATCCTTGGCCTGATCGCGCTTGGCTGAGAGTACTTTTAAACCGGGGTGGGTATTGAGCGTTTGTTTCACCAACGCAGGCAGTTCGGGAAGCGCCTTGTTGATGAACAGCGAAGAAGAGGGCGTTGCGCCTTCCGTCTTGATTAGTTTCGCTAAGACAATTTCGGTCGTCTCCAAACTGCGACGCGCCTTTTGTGTTTCGATTCGCGCCATGTCATAAGCGGACTGTGCGGACAGCACCTCGACTCTGGCAATTTGCCCCTGAGCCTCCAGCTTGCGAGCGTGGTCATAATGCTGCGCCATGCCTTTTTCAATATCCTGACGCGTCTTTATCACCTGATGTGCCATCACCACGCCGTAATAAGCCTGCGCCAGCGCTTCAAACTGCGCCAGCGTGCGGATGATCAGCATTTGTTCTGCCTCATTCACCTGTGCTGCCCGAATCGACTGAGCGGCATCAATCCGACCTCCGGTGAATAGCGGCCAGACGACTTGGACAGAACTGGTTACCACGTTTTGTTCTGTGAAGCGGGTGACGAAGGGATTGCCGCTGATGTTAACAAGCTGGTTTAGTGCGGCGAAGATGTCCCGATGATTTGCCAGCGGATTAAGGTCTCGGGCGTCTAGTTCGACAGGTTTATCGAGACGCGTATAGCTTGCACCGACGTTGATCTGCGGCCAGTAGAGACCTTTAGCCGATTCTCGCAGGGACTGTGCCCGATCGACCCCCGCGTGCTCGGCAGCAATACTGTCATCACTTTGCAGCAAGCGGACCCAGGCCTGATTAAACGTAATAGGCTGTCCAAATGCCGTGGAGGACCAGCACTGTAATAGCAACAGCGCCGCGGGGAAATAAGCCAGAAATCGGTTTTTGCCGTAGGTTAATCGAGGCATGCCAAGTGAAATCATCCTTTTACCCAAGTACAGCCAAGTTGATAAAAATAGGTCCGCTGAAAAAGCGATACCGTTATAGGATAAAGAAACAGGGCTAACGCTGAGGTAAACAAACCGCGTTATCCCCTATTATTTTTCTGAGATGATTTAGTTTTGGTCTAAATCCCCAATTATTCAAATAATATAAGGGATTGAATTGAAAAATTTATTTTTAGGGACGAGAAACAGTGTGGGATACGTGGTGAGTCATTAATGACGCCAGTATTCTTCTAATGAAAATAATATCTGAATATATAATTAGCCAGAAAAGGCTCGGAGTTTCCTCCGAGCCAGTGTGACAATAATCAAGCTAAATAGCTGATCCTAATATCGCTACACTTTTGCCTGACCGTGCTTCCTGCCAGGAAATGGGCTTACCGTTTTCATAAAATAGCGTACTTTGTTCAGTAATTGCCACATCGAACGACAGCTATGATTTCTAGTTATTGTGTCGTGTAATGCCTGCCATAACCGTTCTACGTGGTTCACCCACGGTGAGTAAATTGGTTGATAAATAACAATAAATTTTGGGTTATTCTTCAGCCAACGAAGCGTTTCACGACTTTTATGGATGATGTAGTTATCAACGATCAGCGTGATCGTTTTTGCTCGCCGGTACGTGCTTTTTAGATGTTTTAACAAGCTGATAAATAACCCCGAGTTTTTACTGCTGCTGCCGACGTAACTGACTTTTCCTGTGCCGCTGTGCAACGCGCCAGCCAGATAATATTTTTCGTTTTTCCCTGGCGTAACAACTCGCTTTTGTTGACCACGTAGCTGCCAGTCAGCACCTATTTTGGGGTTGAGATGGATATCGACCTCATCCTCGTAAAACACGGGATGTTCGACGCTACACTCGCTTAGCGCCTCTGCGATAGCGGCCATTTTCTCTTCTTTATACGGGTCGCGAATGCGCAGCGTGGGGGCCGCTCTTCGCCAGACAAGTCCAGCAGAGGGAAGCCAGCGGCGAACGGTTGAAGCATGCAAACGGCACCCGGTTATCTCGTTGATTTTTATTGCTAACAGTTCAGTACTCCAGCGAGAACGCTGATAACCAAAATCTTCCGGCGAATGCTTAATCAGTTGACGCAACAGCACACAAATGCGCTCAAACGGCCAGCGTCGGCCACGACCTGAGGGTAATGATTTCAGGCCTTCCAGCCCGTAAAGTGTGAACCAATTAATCCAGCGCCCCAGCGATGAACGTGCGCAGCAAAGCGTTTTGGCAACGTCACTTATCTTGTCCCCACGATGAAGCATCAACATCGCGGTGAGTCTGCGGGCATAGTTTTTATCACATGTTTTATGGATGGTTTTTTGCATCAGACACCTTTCGGCGTCGGGTATCGGTGCTATGATCGGCATGACTCAGTCCGGTTGGTGATTTGGGATATTCAGCGATTGATCAGATCGCTTAAATCGGACTGAGTTCCCTTCTGGTGATCTACTATTTGGAACAGCTATTTAGTGATAAAAAACGATAATTAAACGGCTTCGTTTTCGTCGGTGTAGCGTTTGGCTTTGTAGGCTGGGTGCATCAGGTTCTGGATGGAGAAAATGTCGTCCAGCTGTTCTTCGGTCAGCAGGCCGCGCTCCAGCACGACTTCACGCACGCTCTTGCCGGTTTCGGCACAGATTTTCCCAACGATATCGCCGTTGTGGTGACCGATGAACGGGTTCAGGTAGGTCACGATACCGATAGAGTTGAAGACATAAGCTTCGCACACTTCTTTGTTGGCGGTGATGCCGTTGACACATTTTTCCAGCAGGTTGTAGCAGGCGTTAGACAGAATCTGGATAGATTCGAACATGGCTTGTCCGATAACCGGTTCCATCACGTTCAACTGTAACTGGCCTGCTTCTGCCGCCATGGTCACGCAGGTATCGTTGCCGATGACCTTGAAGCACACCTGATTCACCACTTCCGGTACTACAGGGTTAACTTTGGCTGGCATGATGGACGATCCCGCCTGCAATTCTGGCAGGTTGATTTCGTTCAGGCCAGTGCGTGGGCCGGAAGACAGCAGGCGTAAGTCGTTACAGATCTTCGACATTTTAACCGCTACGCGTTTCAGGGCGCTGTGCATCATTACGTAAGCACCGCAGTCGGAGGTCGCTTCGATCAGGTCTTCAGCCGGTACGCAAGGCAGGCCGCTGATTTTTGCCAAGTGCTGAACAGCCAGCTTCTGGTACTCATCCGGTGTGTTCAGACGGGTACCGATGGCGGTTGCGCCAAGGTTTACTTCCAGCAGCAACTCTGCGGTACGCAGCAGGTTGCGGTTTTCTTCTTTCAGCAGTACGTTGAACGCGTGGAATTCTTGGCCTAGGGTCATCGGCACGGCGTCCTGCAACTGGGTACGACCCATTTTCAGGATGTTTTCGAACTCTTTTGCTTTACGCTCAAAGCCATCGCTCAACTGAGTAATGGCTTCTACCAGCTTCAGGATTGAGGTGTATACCGCAATACGGAAACCAGTCGGGTAAGCATCGTTGGTGGACTGGCATTTGTTCAGGTGGTCGTTCGGGTTCAGGTACTGGTATTCACCTTTCTGATGACCCATCAGTTCCAGACCGATATTCGCCAGCACTTCGTTGGTGTTCATGTTGACTGACGTACCCGCACCACCCTGATACACATCGACAGGGAACTGATCCAGACATTTACCGTTATTCAGCACTTCATCACAGGCTTGCAGAATAGTGTCGGCAATTTTACGCGGGATGGTTTGCAGTTCTTTATTCGCTAGTGCGGCCGCTTTTTTTACCATCACCATGGCACGAACAAATTCTGGAATATCGCTAATAGTGCTATTGCTGATATAAAAGTTCTCAATCGCACGCAGCGTATGGATACCATAATACGCATCAGCGGGGACTTCACGAGTGCCTAACAGGTCTTCTTCAATACGGATATTCGTTGACATGGGGCTTCTTCCTTTTTCTTGTTCGATGTACGTAGCATCGCTTTCAATATTAAGATTATGATTTTTAAGGATTGTTGTTTCCTGTTTTTGCATTTTTAGGTGACAAAAATCCATCACGACTTTGATAAAATCATGACTAAAAAAGAGTTCTCGGGGAGACGAACATTGAATAAGCATCGTTAAATGACTATTGGCGGATATATTCCTCCATTTTTGCTGCGTCTCCCAATCGTTAAAAATGATACCTAATAGGTTATTCCGTATTATCTGGGTTAATCTCAACCAGCTTTTCTATTCCACGGTTCAGCGTTTTCAATTTTGGAACAAATACGGTTTTGATAATGTCATGCGTGACATCGCACGCTTCTTCAAAGAACGCACTGTATTCATCGCGGTGCCCGATAATATAAAGCGAACGCTTGATATTCAGCTGTTCCGGCATATGTGTCAGCACCTCGCGAGAGTGAGCAACGGATTGCAGGAAGCTGAGTGGGGTGGTTACTGCCCAACCGATGCCTGCTGCCACCATCGACGTTAAGGTATCCGCATTATCAAATTCGAGCATGTTCGGCACGCGGATATCGATGCGGCGCAGGTAGCGCTCAATCTGCATTCCAATCTGCGAGTTCCGGTTAAAGCGCACCAGCGGCAGTGCGGCGGAAAGCTCGCGGATATCCTCAACCGTTTTGATGCGTTTGCGGTAATCCGGCGGCGTGATAATGAAATAGCCTTCGGAAAACAGCTGATGGCGCACCACGCTATCACTGTCGATCAACGGGTCGCTGGTTACGATCAGATCCAGCTCGCGGCGCATGAGCGCTTCACCCTGCTGTGGGCTGAGCCCGGTACGAATCAGCAACTGCGATGAACTTTTCATCAAACTCTTGGTAAACACGGAACCGCAGGTGATGGCAAACGAATCGACCAGCCCAATACGCAAGTCGGGTTTGATTCCTTTTCCCGCCTCCAGCACCTGTGCCTTGAGGTTTGCGATCTCCTCCGTCAGGATTTCTCCTCGGTTTTTCAACGCAATGCCATAGGGCGTCAGGACAAAGGGGCGACGAGCCCGATTAACCAACTTGACGCCAAAATCTTCTTCCAATAAGCGGATCGTTTGCGAGATGGCAGAGGGCGTCAGGCCTAACCGCGTAGCGGCTGCCGTCATGCTTCCTGCTTCCGCCATCGTCACAAAAACATAGACGGCGTACATATCGATCGATTTATTGGCGGACACTGTGCGTTTAACCATGTGAGTTTGCCTACGCTGCAAGGTGAATGTCGTCGAAATATGAAGCGTTAGTCTATCTCATCTCGCTGACTACGACCTCGCTAACTGATGTCAGAATAGTCGGCTAACTTCAGAAAAAATACAGGTTGCATCACTGATTAATTTTTTCTTATTTCTAGCTTTAGCGGATCTGAAGATATGGCATTCATGGATTTTACTGCATGAAATAGCATAGAGAAGGACGAAGGATCCCAACAGAAGCTGGCAGTATTTTCGGTGAATGAATAGCCATTATTGAGAAACGGCGAGTCAATAAAATGAGCGTAGAGGGACGGGGGAAGATTCGTCATAGGGTAGAAAATGCGCCTGTATTTCAAAGGACTAAGGTATAACATTTCCCTTTAACGGCGTGTTGACACCTTTGTTACGATACGAAATACTCTCTTACGGATTTACATCCGTTGGCGTTTAATTTCTTCATTTTTTACGCTAATTCAACGAGATTAATATAAAAACTGATTTCGTACCCTTCCACTTTATTCACATTGAGTGGTGGTTAGGTGCGGAAAAAACTATGCCGAATTAATTAACCATTCTGATTATTGAGAAAGTGGCGCAGTGAGATATTTCATCTGATTCACGACTTTTTTCAAAAATATGACATAACAGCATGTTAATTAAGGGATAAAATAATTCTATTTTTCGGGGTTCTTTCGCATTTTGGGTGGTTAAGGATGAGGGATATGGAGTGAAGCATTATCAAGTCAGAAGAATTAGCCTGCTTGCTGCCATTGTGACACTGACAACAAGCTGTGCGACTTTGCATGATGCGGGCCGCAGCTATGGCACGGCGATTGGCTGTATTGGCGGGGCTGCGTTGGGCGGTGGAATTACCTATCTGGTAACGGGTGATGCCAAGAAAGCCGTAGCGGGAGGGTTGTTAGGCGGTGCCGCAGGCTGTGCATTAGGAAACGTTTGGCAGAACCGCGAGGAAGCGCTGGCAAAAATCGCTCAGGAAGAAAATATCGCAATTACAACGCGTTCTCTGCAATCTCAGGAAAAAAGTGGTACTGAAACTGTAGGGCTGGTGGCTCAGGTCCAAGATAGCGGCATGTTTGATACCAATAGTGCGCAGCTTTCTACGGACGGCTTACGGCAGGTCAAAAAGATTGCTACAGCGATGAAAGAGGGAGACCAAAGCGGTGTCATTCTGGTTGTGGGGCATACTGATGCCACTGGGAGTGCAGAATGGAACCAGCGTCTTTCAGAGCAACGCGCACAGAATGTCGGTCGGGTGCTTGAACAGGCTGGCCTGAGTGCACAAAAACTTTATTTTCAGGGTGCAGGTTCCGCTCGTCCGGTAGCCGATAACGTCACGGTAACGGGGCGGACTTCCAACCGTCGGGTCGAGATCGTGGGTCTGGCAAATGAAACTCTGTTAAAACAGAGGCTTGAACAGGAAGGCAGTAACCTTGCTTATCTGCGTTATGGCACGGCTGAGCAGGCTACGTCGACAGCTAGCTCTTCTTCTACATCAAGCCGCAAGGCGAAGCCATCTACATCATCTTCCAATCGTAAAGTAGAGCCAACTCGTAAAGCAGAAATGGAGACTGCAGCGGTAACGCCATCAGTCCCGCCACAGCCGTCAGGTGCGCCTACTACGAAGAAAGCCTCCGAGCCCGCTAATAGCAAGAGCTTTGTTGATTTTGGCGGGCAGCCAGTCAACTCATCCACGCCTGTTCTGGCGGCGAACCTCAAGCCACGCAGCAGCGGATTCAGCCTGATTCCAGAAGCGAATGCCAGCAGTATGCTAAAAAGCTGTGTAGCAGATAATGTGCGCGTCAGTGGACAAGCTAAAAACCTGGCTAGCGGGAAAGCGGTTGAAACCCATGAAACCCGAGAATATCTGCCGGGCATGAATGGTCGTGCCTGGGCAGGGCTGGTGAATAATCATCTGGTCACGCTCTCGCCCGTTAAGGTACTGAGCGATAACGCCACGGTAGTGGAAAATCCGAAGGTGTATGTCACGCGCGATTACCAGTCCAAAGGTAACCGTAAAGCTGATGCGCCATTAAATGCGGTGGCGAATGCGTGGGAAGGCGAAGACAGCATTCTGTATCGGGTTTACCTGCAAGATGAAACACAGCAGGCACTTTCCTGCGTAGATTTACTGGTGCCGAAGAAGGCCAGTAAGGCGCAGCAAGGGCAGCTGTTCTACAGCAATCACAGCAAAGAATACATCGCGAGCTACACCCCAACGCGTAGTTAATTAGAAGGTATTGATCATGGAATTATTTCAAAGCATCGCTGAGGCGATTTCGCTTTATCGCTACATTTTCTGGCCGTTATTGGTGCTAATGACGTTGGTACTGATCTTTATCCGCTGGTGGGATCAGGTCAGTTACTTTTTCCTTAACCTGATGAGCAGCCTGCCGCTGATTGGCCATGTATCTCGTTTGTCTCGCGCGAATGAACCGCGTCGTCAAGGCACGGGTAAACTGGCTTGGTATCCTGCGGAAGAAGCGATTTGCGCGAAATATTGGCAGTACTATAAAACCTCTAATCTGGATGCCGATTTTTACCTGCGCTGCGTCAACTACCTGAACAAGGTGGATGAGCGGGGTCGTAAACAGACGGGCGTGATCTTGTGGGGTTGTAGTGTCGTGTTGGTCCTGCTCGAAGCCTTTATTTTCGCGTTGGTACTCTCTCCGTTTATCGCGAGTAACATTTCTGCCAATCAGGCCGAGTTCTCGGCGATTGTTATCTCCGTTCTGATCGGTGTGGTGCTGGTGCCTGCCACTCACTTGATGGGATCCGAACTGCATAAAAACACGCTGCTGAAAAAGATCCGTTACTGGTATTCAGAAGCGCGCCATAGCGGCTCTGCTAAGGGGTTGAGCAAGAACCACGAAATCTCGCTGGAAAATACCCGTTTGGATGACAACGATCCAAACTACATCCAGATGTTGAATCGCGTAACGCACAATGTTCACGTTAAGCCGCAGTATTGGGCAACGGCGGTTGCACTGGCGCTGATTATTTTCTTCTCTGTTGGTGCCTATCTGGTGCGTGCGGCGACCATCAATGCGATGGATACACAGGCAGTGAACGGTTCGCCGTTTTCACAGGTTGTTCAAACTAGCGAAACCTCTCCGTTTGATTTGCCGTCGGGCGCGGCGGCGGATAATGCCAAGGCGGATACGCAGGCGTCACAAGAGATCACGGACAACCGTGTATTCGCTTCCAAATTGACGTTCATCATCCTGTCCGTCATTTTTGTTGGTGTGCAGCTGATTGGTATTTTGATTGGTATTTATCGCTCATTTGCTGGGATTGAATCCAAAGCAGCGGCGAAATATATTGGCAATTTCAGTGGTTCTGAAGAATTTGCGTCATGGCACGCGATGCGGCGTGAACGCGTGGAGCGCGATGGACAAGAAAAGCTGACCGCGTTGCAAAATCGCCTGATGATGAAGCGCACCAATAGCCAGAGTGAACCGCTTACTACGTTGCCGACGTTTGATGATTACATCAGTGGCAAGCTGCGTGATAAAGCGCGCTCTACTGCAGAGTTGAATGCGCATTTACAGGCGACAAACGAACCCGTACAGCCGAAGGCACCCATTGTACAATCTGTCTCGGCTCAGTCAATTGAGCCTGCGCCAGTTGAGGCGGTGAGCCAACCTGTTGCACTTGTATCGACGCCTCCTGTCGTTGACACTGTCTCGGTAGCTCAGCCTGTAGCGGCATCAGCCAGCACGGCAGAAGCGGATGACGAGAAGCAGCGTATTCATGAACTGGGTGATTTGACGTCGTTCAGCGAAGAAGAACTACAGCTGATTGCCGACGATTTGGATCTGTCGCTGGCGTCCTTGCAGAAGCGTCAGCGCGTGCAAGCGTTGCTGAATAAGGCGCGTCCGAAGGAGAACGTATGAGGTCGCTACTCGCGCTGCTGTTGCTGGGGGTAACCTGTATGTCGCAGGCCGCGGAACGTAACGATATCCCTAGCTGCTACAGTTTTGCCAAACTGGACCAACATCGCCCGGCTGACAGCGGTCGGGAACTGGTGGTGATTGTCGACCAGACGGTCAAAGTGCCTGTTGATCTGAAAAAATCGATCTGGAATCAAGTGGTGCGCTATGTGCAGCCCGGCGATCATGTGGTGATGTATCAGTTCTCGGCGCTGTTGCAGGATAACTACATGAAGCGCGTTTTTGACGGCAAGCTGGAAATGCCGTTCACCGATCATAAGGTACGCAACAGTTTGGGCATGGACAGTCTGAAATCGCTTGATGGGTGTTTGGTGCAACAACGGCAATTCTTTGCACAAAATATCGGGAAAAAGATGGCAGAAAGCTTCGCCGATCGTGGGGATAATATCGCCAAAAGCGAAATTATGGATAGCCTTAAGCACATTGGTGATGACCTGAAAGAAACGCCCACGAGCAGCAAAACGATCCTATTGGTGTCCGATATGCTGGAAAACAGCGAGTTTGGCAGCTTTTACAGCAACAACAGTATTCGTTTGTTAGAGCCGGAAAAAGAGATGGCGCGTGCCGGAAAGCAAAATTTGGTGGCGGATTTCACTGGCGCGAATGTGTATATCGCGGGAGCAGGGCTGATTGATACGGATTCGAAAAATAACTATCGATCCGGCAAGATCATGCAGCAGTTGGAAATTTTCTGGCGGCAATACTTTGCGGCCTCGAAAGCCACTGTAGTGAGCTTTGGTGCACCCGAGTTGACGGTCGATCTAAAATAGCTTTTATCTGACAGAAAGGCGCTAATGTGTGAACGACATTAGCGCTTTTTTTGTTTTCAATGGACCTGCAATCATCGATCGATTCGGCGGCAATCGCGCCGAGGTCGCAGAGCTGAACGTCATCTAACTGCGTGAAAGACAGGCTGCGGATGTTGCCGCAGCACAGAGACTCTATTCCAACGACGAAAAACGTGAAATAGGGTGGATGGATTTACAGTAGAGTTACAGCGGGTTTTGGAATGAAGCTCGCAGAAGTATGCTTATTTCTTGAAATAATCAGGATTCTTATTTTATTTCAATTGGCTACCGTAAAGAATGTCGCGGTATTTGCGAAAAATAATTACAAAGAGCTGTCTTGAAAAAGTTCGCATTTGTTAACGATGCCGGATGCACTGCTGTATCGGACGGTGATGGCGTAAGGCGTCCGTGGATAAACGGAAAAAGGAGAGGGTAGGGAATATGGCATCGTACGAATTACTACTATATCAGTTGGAAAAGCTGGTGGCTTTGCCAGACAACTATTATCAGCCCTCGCAGTCTGGCTTGATAGATTCGGCGCCACGCCTGATAGCGCTTACGCGTCACTATAACGGGCATATTCGGCAGCGTGCGGTGCTGTGTTTAGGCTTCATGGATGAGGTATCTGCATTACCGGCACTGATTGAACGGGTGAACGATTGGGCTGAGCCGGTACGGCGTGCGGCCAAACAGAGCGTGCGGCTGCTGTTAACGCCGGATAATACCGCGAATTTTGTCGCCAATTTACCTGAGATTTTCTGGCTGCTGCAATGTCAGAGGGAAAATCACCAGCCGCTGGTGGATGAGATTGTCAGCTTTCTGACCGAGGAGGCTCACGCGGCGTCGCTACTGGCGGGGCTGTCTTCTGATGATAAAACCGTCGCTCGATTATCTCTGGATATTCTGGCTGAGCGTGACCTATTTCCGCTAAAGCAGATCTTTGATCAGGCGATGTTACATCGCGATCCGTTAGTGAGGGCTAACGCTGAGCGGTATCTGCTAAGCGCAGATCAGGATATTGATCGTGAGGTGATGGCGATTCTGTTGAAAGATACTTTCGCACCCATCAAGCAGGTGGCGTTGCAGTATGTGATGGATAATGCGTTCCCTGTTCCTGAGCCCCTGTTGGTAGCGCTACTGTTTGATAAAAATGCGCTGGTGCGCCAACGAGCCTCAGCGCTGCTGCGTGAGACAAACAACGATCCGGTTGCTCATTATCTTACGGCATTGGATCGGGCGGCAACCGTGACAGAGCGTAAAATCACGCTGTGGGGGCTGGATGAACATCGTTACGACGGCATTGTGGCGCTGGCGGAACGCAACATTGATGAGCGTTATCCCAGCCTTTATCACAGCGCCTTGCGTATTCTCATTCTGCGTACGGGTGACGATTCTCGCGAACGACTGTTGGCCTCCCTACGCCATCCTTCTATTGCTATTGCGAAGGTTGCGCGGAAGCTGTTTTATCAGCAGAAAATCTATTTGTCGCTGCCTGAACTTCAGCGCTGTCTGGAAGACGCGTCTTCCAGAGAACACATTGAGGTGTACTACTTTTTAGCCCAAAAGTTGAATAAATGGGACTGGCTGGTTTTCCTATTGGATAACGCGCAAGCAGAAAATGCTGCGCTAACGCAGGCTGGCGTGACGTATTGGACGCAGCGATTCAACCGTTCGGGCATCCTGCCGAATACCCGACAGCAGGCGCGTTTGCGGGAGTTGTTAGATAAAAACCCGCACGTTATCTCGCGCAAAAGCCCGTACATCGCTCTGTTTTTGTTTGGTGGCTGATTCGTTGCCTTCTATCCCTGCCCCAAAAAAATATGTTCACGATGGTATGCCATCTGTGACAGATCGGGCGGGTAGGCATCTGGCAGGTGGATTTGCTTGCCTTCGTATTGGGCGAAGTTGACGTCGCTGATGGCGCTTTTCAGCTTTTTGATGCGTGTAGAAAGTAGCATTTCCAGCGAGTCGTTGAAGCTGATCAGACCCATATCAAAGGCTTTGTCGTGCAGGTTGGACAGGCAGAGGCCGTTACTGGGGTTGAGGCGGTGTTCTGCTGCCGTTTTCCAGGGGCGAATGTGGCTGGCGACCAGCAGCGTGGGTTCTTCCAATCCGGTCACACAGCAGCGTTCGCCGTAATTACTGAGCACGCGTTTGCGAAATAGCTGCTGACCAATGCGTGTTTTCACCTGTGCGAAGCGCTCGCCGCCGTGATAATCACGGATGTCGCTCTCGTTGGCTTGGAATGGTGATGGTGCAACTGTCGCTGTCGCCGTTCCTGCTTCGAGCGATATCATCGCCTGCTGACACTGCTGTTCAAATAACTCAGGATTGCCGTCCATCTCCTGCCACAGTGCGCGGTCAGCGTTGGAGGCGCCGCGCAAACCAGTGCGGCCGGAGTCAATAATGAACGGGTCGAGGCTGGCGAGATTCACTAGCTTCATCGCCAGTGCAGAAGGTGTGCGGTTAATTAATGCCGCGTAGCGAATGATGTCGGGGTTACGCGAATGCAGCCTGCCAAACGGCAACTGACTGTACAGGGTGAAGGCGATCAGCAACTGATCCCGCGTCCAATGGTTGGTAGCAGCCATGCGTGTTTCGTCCGTTCGTTAGCGCATTCGGTTAGTGATAGCGCTAACTATGCCAGGTCAGTTCGAAAAATGCATGCGTTTGCCCCTGCTGGATAATTTGCGTGAGCTGCGCTAACGTTCTGGCAGCTTTCCTATCATGATGCCGAGAGACTATGTCCCGTTCTTATTCTCCCTTGTTCCGTCCCTTGTGTGCGTTGGCTCTGCTGGTGCTGGCGGGTTGTGCCAGCAAAACGGCGACGACGCAGGAATCGCGGCCTGCGGATGTCCGTGCGCAGTTGCTCAAGTTGTTGCCTGATAACGTGAAAGATCGTCAGGGTTGGGCAACCGACATCGCGACGGCGTTTACCGCACAAGGGCTCGATCCCAGTAATGAAAACCTGTGTTCGGTACTGGCGGTGACTGAGCAGGAATCGACGTTTAACGCCGATCCACAGGTACCGAATTTGTCGAAAATTGCCTGGCAGGAGATTGACCGCCGTGCGGAGAAAGTTCATGTCCCGGCGTTTCTGGTGCGCACCGCGCTACTCATCAAATCTCCTAACGGAAAAAGCTACAGCGAGCGGCTCGATAAGGTACGCACGGAAAAAGAGCTCAGCGCGATCTTTGATGATTTCATCGAAATGGTGCCGATGGGGCAGCAACTGTTTGGTCGCCTGAACCCGGTACATACTGGCGGGCCGATGCAGGTTAGCATCGCCTTTGCCGACGCTAACGCTAAGGGTTATCCGTATACCGTGGACGGCTCTCTTCGCCGCGAAGTCTTCAGCCGTCGTGGCGGGATGTATTTTGGCATTAAGCACCTATTGGGCTATTCGGCGAATTACCCGCAGTCTATTTATCGGTTCGCGGATTTTAACGCGGGTTGGTATGCCAGCCGAAATGCGGCGTTCCAGCGTGCTGTCAGCCGCTTGACGGGGGTTAAGCTGGCGCTGGACGGTGATTTAATCAACTACAGTTCGGATAAAGCCAGCGCCACAGAGTTGGCGGTGCGTGCGTTAGGGAAACGCCTGGACATGAGCGACAACGCCATTCGGCGTGGGCTGGAGAAGGGCAATAGCCTCGATTTTGAAGACACCAGCCTGTATGACCGAGTCTTTGCGCTGGCGGATAAATCGGGCAGTAAGGCTCCGCGCGCTATCCTGCCGGGGATTATGCTGGAAAGCCCGAAAATCACCCGTAAGCTCACCACCGCATGGTTTGCCCAACGCGTCGATGAGCGTCGGCAGCGCTGTTTGGTAAGAGCCAAATAGGCAACGCCCTCAATGAGGGCGTTAGTATCACAATGCTGGAAGAGCAAACCGGCCATTGGTTGGGCGTGATGCCACGTTCTTCGGCATTTTCGCGGAAATCTTCCAGCATCGTGCGGACATGGGGGATATCTCCGCGCTTCTCTAACGGTAGTCTCTACCTTGATAACAACGCGTGCTGTAAAGGCTGCTGTGGTGCGCTGTCGTCAACCTTGAAGTGGCTGACCAGCGATTCCATTTCAATCGCCTGTTCATCCAGTAATTGGCTGGCGACGGAAGCCTGTGAAACCAGCGTTGCATTCTGCTGCGTGACCATTTCCAACTGGCTGAGCGCTTCGTTAATTTGTGCGATGCCCAGCGACTGTTCATCGGCGGCGACCGCAATCTCATTCACCAGATCGCGCACTTTACGCGTGCCGGTGACGATGTCGTTAATCCCCTGATTAGATTGGTTCACCAGCTTCGTACCTTCATTGACGCTGGCAATGCTGTCGGAGATGAGCGCGCGGATTTTGCCCGCTTCGTCAGCACTACGCTGCGAGAGCTGACGAACTTCCGCCGCGACAACAGAGAACCCGCGACCATGCTGTCCGGCGCGTGCAGCCTCAACCGCGGCGTTCAGCGCCAGCAGGTTGGTCTGAAAGGCAATGGCATCAATGGCGGCAACCACCGCATTCACGCGCTGGCTGGTATCCTGAATTCTTTCCATCGCGTCGCTAGCGGATTCGGTAATGGTGCCGACACGGTGAGCCTGATCGTCCACTTCCGTTGTTAATTGACGTGCCTGTCCGGCAAAGTCCGCAGTTTGTTTTACCGTGACGGTAATCTCTTCCATGCTGCTGGCGGTTTGCACCAGTGAAGCGGATTGCTCTTCGGTACGCTGCGCCAGATCCTGATTGCCGTTAGATATCTCGCTACTGGCACGCCCGATGGTTTGTGAACTGCGCTTAATATTCACCACCATGTCAGCGATGTTTTCCAGTGAGGCGTTATAGGCCTGATTCAGCTGTGAAAGCTCGTCGGTTCCCGGTACGCGCAGGCGACGGGTGAGATCGCCGCCCATCTCACGAATGGTCGTCAGGGTTTGCTGAAGCTGCTCGTTGATACTGCGCATAATCATCGAAGCCAGACCCAGCGCCATCAGGAGAGAAATCAACGCACCAGCCAAATAGCTAATCCAGGATTGACGTGCATCGGCGGCTAAGGCGTTAACCTGTGCCGTCAGATCGTTGGTGGCAAGCTGCTCAACGTTCTTCAGCTCATCGATTTTTACTGTTTGTTGGTTAAACCACTGGTTGGCATCGATGGAGAAATTGCCGCCGGGAGAAGCGATAGCCTTATTGCGCATCTGGAGTGCGTTCTGGGCCGCAGGGTTGTTAAGAGCCTGTTCAAAAGCTTTACGCAGCTCGGCATTGGCGAACATGTTATAGGCGGTGATATACGCCTCTCCCTTACCTACCATCTGGTTCAGACGCTCGAACATCCCGGTAGCAAAACTATTGGCAGAGAAGGTATTAGAAAGCACGGCGCGTTCAAGCCCTGCCTGTTCTTTGACGTTCAGCAGGTTGTAATAGGCTGCCAGACGCTGAGCAATACCGCCGTCGCTGACCAAGTGGGTCATATCTCCGACAATACTCAGCAGATAGCTGACGGAATCGGAATAGTAGCCGAGTGCCTGCGTGACAGAGATCGACATGCTGTCGATATTGCGACGATACTCGTCAAGCTGTTGCATTTTCTGCGTAATTTTACCGATCTCGCCACTCACATCGTTACCGAGTTCACTGTCACTGAGATTCGCAGCCGTTTGTTGAAACTGTTGCTGTGCCCGATCGCTGGCTTGCCGCTGCGTAGTGAGTTCGGCACCAAACTTCTTCCCTTGGCTGCCAAAATAACCTGCGCTCATTCCGCGTTCACGCTGGAGCTGGTGGGCTAACTCGCCTGCGTCACGTGCTAGCGTAATCAGTTTCTCCATACGGATCATCTCATGCTCTGTGCTACGTCGCTCCATCACGCCGGAAAAACTGAACCATAGCAGAGCAAGGATGGGCGGGAGGAGGGCGAGAATGAACTTACTACGGATCGATATGTGATGAAGGGATTTCATAGGTGTGCTCCATATCCTGCAATCCGTCCTTTTCTGACATGTGCAGTTTGCAAAAGTAGACAGGGTTTATTTTAGTTTCGGCACAGGGAAGCAATGATTTAGCATTGATGATGCAACATCCATAAAAACAGTGCGTCTACTCTGGTTGGGCTTCTTTCATAAGAAGATTTCACTATTGAGGTATGGTACTACCCCGTCATCTTTCTTTTTAATAACCAAATGTAGGTATTTTAATTAAGGGTTTATGCCCTAAATAAGATCGTTAACTTATGCTATCGCGAGGGGCGGCTTTTTTTGCCACGGTATCGGTGTTTCTACTGTCTAGATAATAGTGAGCAGCATCGTGACGTTAATCAGTGAAATCAGGGTGAGAAAAAAGATAACGACGAGGAATGTGTGGCGAGAAGGTTTCATATGGGCTCCTAATTCGGCGGGTGAAAAACACCCGCCTTGTTGAAGGGATTAGAACCATTGGCCGAAGCGGCGGATGTAGGCGCGTTTGACCAGTTGTGCGACGGTGCAGTAGCCAATCAACGTGGCGGCTAGCCAAGGGAAATACTCCCACGGCAGCGGCTGTAAACCGACCAGTGGCCCCATCGGAGAGAACGGCAGATAGATGCCCAGCGCCATTACCAGTCCGGTCATCAACATCACCGGCAGCGCTGCGGTACTCTGAATGAATGGGATCTTCTGGGTACGCAGCATGTGCACGACCAGCGTTTGTGACAGTAGCCCTTCAACGAACCAGCCTGACTGAAACAGTGCCTGATGCTCGACGCTATTGGCGGCAAACACGAACCACATCAGCGCGTAGGTGGTGATGTCAAAAATCGATGACGTTGGCCCGATAAACAGCATGAAGCGACCAATATTTTTAGCATCCCATTTGCGGGGCTTGCGTAGGAACTCCTTATCCATTTTGTCCCACGGCAGCGACAGTTGGGAGATGTCGTACATCAGGTTTTGAATCAGCAGGTGGATCGCCAACATCGGCAGGAACGGAATAAAGGCGCTGGCGACCAGCACTGAAAACACGTTACCGAAGTTGGAACTGGCGGTCATGTTCAGGTATTTGATGATATTACCGAACGTCTCGCGACCTTTGATGATGCCTTCTTCCAGCACCATCAGGTTTTTTTCCAGCAGAATAATATCGGCTGACTCTTTGGCGATATCCGTTCCGGTATCGACGGAAATCCCGATATCAGCATCACGCAGGGCAGGGGCATCGTTGATACCGTCGCCTAGAAAGCCGACCGTATGGTCATTACCTTGCAATGCTTTCAGTACGCGGGATTTTTGTAGCGGCGTCAGTCGAGCAAAAATGGTGCGCTGTTCTACCAGCACGCCGAGCTGTTCATCGCTGAGTGCATCAATCTCGTTCCCTTCTAGCACCTCGCCCGGCTCTAGCCCGACATCGCGACAGATCTTACTGGTAATAATCGCGTTGTCGCCGGTCAGAACTTTAACCGTCACGCCGTTTTCATGCAGGGCGCGAATCGCGGCGGAGGCACTTTCTTTGGGTGGATCGAGGAACGTCAGCAGACCGCAGAGGGTCAGATCGCGTTCATCCACGGCGCTGAGCGGCATCGTGCTACCCACCGGGCTCAGCTCTCGTGTGCCAATCATCAGCACGCGGAACCCTTGCTGGTTGTAGCTCTCTGCCAGTTTTTTCAGCGTATTGCGACGTTCGTCGTCCAGTTCATGCCGCTGTCCGTTCTCACTGACATGCGTAGCGACGGCTAGCATCTCTTCTACCGCGCCTTTGCAAATCAAGCGTTGCTGGTTGTGTTCATCGGCAACAATGATGGACAGGCGACGACGAATAAAATCAAACGGCAGTTCATCGATTTTGCGATAGCGACCCAGCGCGGAGATGGCTGGATTATGGCGACCAAAATGCATGATGGCCTGATCCATCAGGTTTTTCATGCCGCTCTGGTGCGCGCTGTTGAGCCAGGCGAGTTGCAACACACTCTCATCGATCTGGCCCTGCGTGTTCAGGTGATGCTCAAGGATGATGCGATCCTGCGTTAGCGTGCCGGTTTTGTCGGTGCACAGTACGTCCATCGCGCCAAAATTCTGAATCGCGTTCAGCCGTTTGACCACCACTTTACGCCGTGCCATGGCAATCGCGCCCTTCGCCAAATTGGATGAGACAATCATCGGCAGCATTTCCGGCGTCAGGCCGACCGCGACCGCCAGCGCAAACAGGCTGGCCTCCATCCAGTCACCTTTGGTGAAGCCGTTGATCAGCAGCACGACAGGCACCATCACGATCATAAAGCGGATCAGCAGCCAGCTTACGCTGTTAACACCACGATCGAAGGCAGTTTGGGAGCGCGTGCCGACGATAGATTTTGCCAGTGAACCGAAATAGGTGTGGCTGCCGGTTGCCACCACGATTGCCGTTGCCGTGCCGCTGGAAATGTTGGTGCCCATCAGGCAGATGTTGGATAGCGCCAGCAGATCGCTCTCGCTGCCGCAGTCAGTGGGCTGACAGCCTTTGGCACTGATATTGCTGAATACATCGTATTTTTCGATTGGCAGCGATTCACCGGTCAGTACCGCCTGGCTGACGAACAGATCGCGGGATTCCACCAGCCTGACATCTGCAGGCACCATGTCGCCTGCGGAGAGGATCAGGATATCGCCGGGCACCAGTTGCTGAAGCGGGATTTCCTGCATGACGGCGGTGGCGCTGGCGTGAGGGCGGCGCAGTACGGTGGCCGTTGTCCGCACCATGGATTTCAGCGCTTCTGCGGCTTTATTGGTACGAAACTCCTGCCAGAAGCGTAGCAGGCCGCTCAGGCTAACCATCACCAGAATAATGATCACGCCAGTGAGTGAAGTCTCTTCGTTATTGCGCTGCGGCAGCCAGTAATCGGTGAAAAAGCTGATAGCGGCCAGCGCCATTAGCACGTAAATAAACGGGTTATTAAACGCGGCGGCTAACTGCACCAGCGCGTGCGGCGCCTTTTCATGGGCGACGCGGTTTTCGCCATAGGTTTGCTGACGCTCAATGACGTCATCATGGCTTAAGCCGTGCAGATGCGTATTTAGGTTCGCCAGTGTTTGATCGAGGCTGTTTTGTGCCTCACGGGCAATCGCAAAGGTGGCCGTGGGTGTCTTACGGGCGCGGCGATGCCCCGTTTGCGTGATCATATCGGTCATGATGCTGCTCTCTTAATGTTGCCTGTCCGCCGCGCACGGGCGCGCATCCCGGATAAAGGGACGTAAAGCGGAAAAAAATGAAGGTATTAAGGGAGGTAAACGGCGCAGACGGAGAGAACAGAGAAGTCGAGGAAGAAGACGGTCCTTATTCTAACGGATGCGGTTTACCGGGCCATCGAGGGTGCTCGTCCATGTTGTCTCCTTATCGCCGTGTGGCGAGATGTAAAATAAAAATAGTCGTCGGCTGACGAAATAGAGCACGTAGTTTAGTGGTGTAACCATAACCCTGTTTGCCTAAACCGGACGTCAACGTTTGTTCATGAATCAAACTGGGTGTGCTGTTGCCAGCGAGAAGGCGTTGCTGCGGCGTATTGCTCTGTGGGGAAAGGTTCTGAAAGGCATTGATTAAAAAGACGTGGTCGCCCCGCCGGATAGCCAGCGGGGCAGGTGAGAATTAATGAATTCTCAGCAAGTGGTCCTGATTCACTTTGAAGAAACGAACTGCATCGCGCAGCTGTTCTCCCTGTTCTGTCATGGCGTGTGCGGCTGTAGCGGATTCTTCAACCAGCGCGGCGTTCTGCTGGGTGACCCGATCCATTTGTTCTACCGCGACGCTGATCTCTTTGATGCCGATATGCTGTTCGTTGGAGGCCTGAGAAATTTCCGCAACGATATCCGTCACTTTTTTCACCGACTGCACAATTTCCGACATCGCCTGGCTGGCTTTGTCTGCTCGCGCGGAGCCGTCGGTAATCTTCTCAACGGTGCCTTCGATCAGCGTTTTGATCTCTTTGGCGGCGTTGGCGCTCTTCTGTGCCAGCGTCCGTACTTCACCAGCCACGACGGCAAAGCCTTTCCCTTCGCTACCCGCTCTGGCTGCTTCTACCGCTGCGTTCAGGGCAAGGATATTGGTCTGGAAGGCAATCCCTTCGATCACGGCGATAATATCGACGATTTTCTGTGAACTGTCGGAGATCTCATGCATGCGCTTGAGCATGTCGTCCACGATAAGCCCACCTTGAGACGCTGTTTCTGAGGTTTGCTGGGCTAACTGGCTGGCTTCTTTGGCGTTATCCGCGTTCTGTCGTACGGTGTGCGTCAGTTGCTGCATATTGGCTGAAGCCTGAATCAGCGAGGCCGCTTGCTCTTCGGTACGCTGCGACAGATCGCTGTTGCCCTGAGCAATTTCGCTGGATGCCAGCGAGATAGATTCGCTGCCGCTCATGATGGTGTGTACGGTATTCACCAACTGCCGGTTCATGTGGTTGATGGACGCCAGCAGGCTGCTGTTATCCCCCTGACGCAGCGTGATTTCTGTTGTCAGGTTGCCGGATGCAATCTCGGTCATGATTTCTTGTGCGTAGTGCGGATCGCCGCCGAGCTGGCGTGAAATATTACGTGAGATGACGGTGGCGATCATGATGGTTGCCAGCAGGGCGAGTAGCAGTAATCCCCAAACATAGTACTGTGATGTCCGGTACGTCGAATCAGCACTGGCGACGATATTTTTTGCCGTCGCCAATTCCATTTCCACCAGTTTCGCCAGATCTTTCATCAACTGGCTACGATACTTGGAAGAGCTTGCGCCGCTGATTTTACTGGCTTCTGCCAGATCGCCGCGATTCACGGTATCAATCAACGTGGCATTGACCGAATTGAAACCAGAGAAATTTTCGCCAATCACCTTAATCAGCGCTTTTTTATCTTCGCTGTTAACAACGGTTTGATAGTTTTTCAACGCGGCAAGGAAGGTATCGGCGTTTTGCAGTAACTCTTTGCGATGGCCTTCGCGTTCCTCAGGGGTTTTGGAGTCAATATACTGTATTTGCTGTAAGCGGGTTTCAGACAAGGAGCCACGCATTTCCAAGCTATATCGTACGCCGGGCAGGCTGCTGCTGCTTAATTCATCAATTCGACTGTTATTAACGCTAAGCTGGAGTAGTGAAACCACACCTAATAGCAACATCATTGCTATCAGGACGGAAAAACCGAGTAACAACTTGGAAAGCACTGTGAGTTGAGAAAATTTCATCGCTATTCTTATTGTTTATATAGAGAAGGTAATAGTGATAACGGCAAATAAAATAAGATCTTTATAATGTGGAATTCGATAAATTGGCTTTAAAGAGTAAATGGAGTTTAATGGCGTGCAGGTGCCATTTGTCGAAACTAAATCCTGATTAATGATTATTATATAATATATTATTTGTAAAAAAGAGAGGTGGCTAGACATTGTCTTAATAGATGTTTTTATTCTTAACGTTGAAGTGGGTCTATTCACAAATAGGGGAAATAAAATGTGATTGCCATCAATAATCAATAAATATTTATGTATTTAAAAATCCTAATGATTATATGTAACGACTTTGATTAATTAAATGACAAATTATTTCTTTTTATATCTTCAACAATAATGATGCAGCGGCAATGTTATTACTGCTGCACGATTATGCGTAGTTCAAAGAATCTCTCAGTCCAGATAGAACACGGGGTCGAGTGCATCGCTGATCGGACTGTTGTCGGGATTCGAGGGCATTACGTCGCCCATGTGTTTCCACCAGCGCTGGCAGACATCTGTTTGCGCAATCGCTTCCCAGCGCGCTTCTGATTCGACTTCCACATAGCCGAACAGCAGATTGCGCTGTTTATCCAGAAAAATACTGTAGTGGTGCGCGCCGTGGTTTTTCAGCACCTCTGCCAGTTCTGGCCAGATAGGATTATGACGGCGCTGATACTCGTCGTGGCTGTCAGGAAAAACTGACATCACAAAAGCCTTACGCAACATGGATGAGTCCCCGTAGTCGTTGGCAGAGCGCCACGGCGGTAATGCCGTGGCGATGTGAGACTGAAAGCAATTTTAGGCCGAAATGAGTTCTATGCTAAAAACCATTCTATGCATGAAAGCCATGCTACGTATGAAAACTCGAGCTATACGCGCAGCGCGGCTTCCAGTGGCGTAACACCGAAACGTTTGCCCAGAGCGATCAGTTCTTCGGTCGAGATCGTCTGCTTTTTACCCCCCATCGATCTGACTTTCACCATGACTTCGGCGGATTTTTCCGCGGTATCGATCAGGCCAAAGGCTTCATCCAGCGTCGGACCCGTGCCGAAGATGCCGTGGAAGGGCCACAATACCAGCGAATGACGCTTCATTTGCTCGGAAGTGGCATCGCCAATGGAATCGGTGCCCGGCACCATCCACGGCACAATCCCCACGCCGTCTGGGAAGACGACCAGACACTCCGTGCTGCCTTCCCACAGCTCACGGGTGAACGTCGCGGTATTCAGCTCCAGCACGTAGCTCAGGGCAATCAGATTGGTCGCGTGGCAGTGCATGATGACGCGGTCGCGCCCATGAGTTACGCCCATACGCACAATGTGTGACTGGAAATGCGAAGCCAATTCAGACGTTGGCAGGCCGCCGTTGGTGAGCCCCCAGAAAATACGATAGCCTTTGCCATCACTATCGACCTGCAACACCACCAGTGAGTCCGCTGGATCCAGTTGAACGTTGCGGAAAAATTTGCCGGAGCCAGTGACGATGAACCAGCAGTCCGCCAGTTCCGGCATCGGCTGTGATAGTGCTTCATGACGTGGCTGCGGAGAGAAATCGCTTTCATAAGGCGTCACATCTTCAGCCGTCAGGCGCAGGCTGACGTTGCCGCCGTTACGTTCGTCCCAGCCTTTGAGCCACATGTCGCTGGTGGCTTTAATCATTCCCTGTACAAACCAGGAAGAGAGAATTGCTTGCATAGTCTTACCCTTGACGTTGAGTGAGGATGGTTTCTTCATACTGACGCACCTGTTGCAGCCATTCGCTGCCTGGGATGACGTCATGACGCTGGCAGTAGTGTTCCCACACGGCCTGCCACGGTAGCGATTTTTGCTCTTCCAGCAGGGCCAGACGCGCGGTGTAATCGCCGTTTTGTTCCAGCTGGCGCAGTGTTTCTGTGGGTTCCAACAGCGCGCGCAGCAGGGCTTTCTTCATATTACGGGTGCCGATGACCCAGGCCGCGATGCGGTTGATCGAGGCATCGAAGAAATCCAGCCCGATGTGCACGCGGTTAAGCAACTGATGACGGATGATTTCGTGGGCGATAGCCTGCGTTTCGTCATCCAGCAGCACGACATGGTCGCTGTCCCAGCGTACTGGGCGGCTGACGTGCAGTAGCAGGCGTGGGACGTACAGAATCGCGCTGGAGATTTTGTCGGAAATGACTTCGGTCGGGTGGAAGTGCCCAGCATCCAGACAGAGCGCGGTGCCGCGGCTGGCGGCGTAGCCGAGACAAAATTCGCTGGAGCCGACGGTAAAACTTTCCGCGCCGATCCCGAACAGCTTGCTTTCCACGGCGTCGATATGGTGTGCCTGATCGAGCGGTTCGGCGATGACCTCATCCAGCGCGCTGAGCAGCCGCTGGCGGAACGCCAGGCGATCGATGGTCAAATCTTTCATGCCGTCCGGTACCCAGATGTTCATTACCGATGGCGTGCCGAGTTCACGACCGAAGTAGGCCGAAATCCGGCGGCTGGCCTGACAGTGTTCAATCCAGAAGCGGCGTACTTTTTCGTCCGGGTGCGACAGGGTAAAACCGTCTGCGCTCAGCGGATGAGAAAAGCAGGTTGGGTTAAAATCCAGCCCGAGCTGGTGGCGCTTGGCCCAGGCAACCCAGTTGCTGAAATGCTCGGGGGCAATTTCGTTGCGGGCGACGGGCTGTGCGGATTCCAGATAGATGGCGTGCAAATTCAGCCGTTTGGGGCCTGGGATTAACGCAAATGCCTGTTCCAGATCGGCACGCAGTTCATCCGGTGTGCTCGCTTTGCCAGGGTAGTTGCCCGTGGCCTGAATGCCGCCGGTTAACGGCCCACCGGTATTCTCAAATCCGGCTACATCGTCACCCTGCCAGCAGTGCATTGACACCGGAATCTGATCGAGCTGTTCCAGCGCTGCCTCTACATCAACATTCAGGCTGGCATAACGCGTTTTTGCCAACTGCCAGGCAGCTTCAATAGGTGTGCTCATTGTGTTGTCTCCTTTTTGCCCTGTGGGGCGGTTTCTGGCTGGCTGAGCGCCTGAAAACGACGCCAGTGCCCGGCAAAATCACTCTCCGCACGCGGGGTATAGCGATGCAGAGGGAAGTTATGAGTCAGCATGTGCCGGAATGCGGCAAGGTCGGTGACGGCGCCTAGTGCCATCAGTTGGCAGCCGATATTGCCAAGCGTAGAGGCTTCGACTGGCCCGGCGAGAACCGGAATCTGGCACACATCGGCGCACAGCTGGTTGAGAAAAGCGTTCTGGCTACCGCCGCCGACAATATGCAATTGGCGGATCGGCGCATGGCGTAGCTCACCCAACTCCAGCACCACCTGACGGTAGAGCAGCGCGAGGCTGTCGAAGATGCAGCGTGCTAATTCGGCATCACTTTGGGGAACGGGCTGGCCATGTTCACGACAATAGTCGCGGATTGCCTGATGCATGCATGGCGGATTGATAAAACGATCGTCATTGGGGTTAATCAGACTGACGAAGGCGGGCAACGTGGTGACGGACTGAATCAGCGCGCCTAAATCCTTGATCTCACGCTCCTGACAAACCCGCTGTAGCAGCCACAGGCCCATGATGTTTTTCAGTACCCGATAGGTGCCATCCACGCCGCCTTCGTTGGTGATATTGGTGGCTAGCGCCTGCGGACTGTTAAACGGCGTGTCGCTCTCGATGCCCATCAGCGACCAAGTGCCGGAGCTAAGGTAGGCGCTGTCGCGGCTCTGCAACGGTGCACCGACCACCGCGCTGGCGGTATCGTGCGTCGCGACGGCGGTGACGGGAATCTGGCGACCACTCGGCGCTGTCCAGTTTCCGACGGCGTGCCCCGGCTGCACCGGATCGCTCAACCAGCGGCGCGGGACGCCCAGATAGTCCAGCAGTTCGCCGTCCCAGGTTTTCTTTTCCAGATTAAGCAGTTGGGTCGTGCTGGCGTTGGTATATTCACAGACCAGACTCCCCGTGAGGCGATAGTGAAAATAGTCGGGGATCATCAGCAGATGTTCCACTTTATCCAAATCGTCAGGAGGAGCGTCGCACAGCGCTTTGAGCTGATACAGCGTATTAAACGGCAGGAACTGAATCCCAGTATGCTGATAGATAGCTTCACAACCCAGTTCGGCAGTAACGGCGGCCATTACGCCGTCAGTGCGGTGATCGCGATAGGAATACGGCAGACCGACACGTTGCCCGCTTTTATCGAGTAACACATAGTCCACGCCCCAGCTGTCGACCCCAATGCTATCGGGAGCGATACCCATGGCATCAATTTGCTGCAATCCGGTGAGGATGTCGCGTTCCAGCGCGACGAGATCCCACTGGTGATGGTTGTCCTGAAAAACCAGTGTATTGCTGAAACGGTGAATTTCTTTCAGCGTCAGATGCTGCGTTGCGGTGTGGAAGGTTGCGAGCATGACCCGACCACTGGATGCCCCTAAATCCACCGCCACGATATTCTTCACCGCCATAGCCGCACTCCTTTTGTTGGATGTGTTGCAGTGTAAAGAGCGGTAACAGAAGCCACCTTCCGATGAGTGCCACCTAAAACAGGTGGTTGGCAAAATGACAAAGCTGACCGTGAAAGGGCTCACAGTCTGGGAAATTATTCAGAAAATAACCCTGTAAAAAACAGGGAAAAGGCGGTGTGATCCTTGCCACAGTTCAATCAATTTGGCGGTGCGATCTTAAAAAAAGAGCAGCCAGACGGCGCGAGGGTGACGGTATTTTAAGGTCGGTTTTGTTGCTTCTGACTACTCTTTTTCAAAGGCTGAATGGAGAACCGAAATGACGTTACTTCGTGGTGATGATTTTTTTACTTCGCGTGCCGTGACGGTCGCGGTAGAGCCTCGTACCCCACAGACGGCCTTTCCTGAGCACTATCATGATTTTTGGGAAATAGTACTGGTGGAGCAGGGCGCAGGCGTCCATGTGTTTAACGATCAACCCTATGCGCTGTGCAGCGGGTCGGTGTTCTTTGTTCGCGATAACGATCGGCATCTGTTTGAAGATGTTGAAGGGCTGTGCCTGACCAACATGCTGTACCGCTCGCCGCGTGGCTTCCGCTTCCTGTCTGATATCGCGGCATTTTTGCCGTATGGACCGAACGGCGAGTGGCAAGGGCAGTGGCAGGTGAATGCGGCGGGGATGCAACAGCTGAAACAGTCGCTGAACAGCCTGGCAGGGCTGGCGCAGAGCGATGCGCCGGAGGCGATTGCCGCGAGCGAAAGCCTATTTCTGCAAATTCTGGTGCAACTGCGTCAACACTGTTTCCAGACGGAGGGTAACGGCTCGGAGCGCCAAGGGGTACAGGCGCTGCTGGGGTGGCTACAAAATAACTACAGCGAAGAAGTTAACTGGGGCGGTTTGGCTGACCAGTTCTCGCTGCCGCTGCGTACGCTACACCGCCAGTTAAAACAACATACGGGTATGACACCACAACGGTATCTGAATCGGTTAAGATTACTGGAGGCTCGTCGGCGGTTGCAGCAGAGTGATGATTCCATCACCACTATTGCTCACGCCTGTGGATTTAGCGACAGCAATCACTTCTCGACGCAATTCCGCAAGGCATTCTCGCAGGCACCTAAGTCACTACGCCATCAGGCGTTTTCTCGTGAAGAGTAGGTAACAGCAACTGCGGGTGAGGGAATGGCGACAGCAATTCGGGGTTTGAAATTACAGACTGAAGACTATTTCCTGACTGACAAGAATGCTGTGATGGTTGCCGAACGCCATCCGCAGCCGGTATTTCCTCTGCATCATCATGATTTCGACGAATTGGTGATCGTCTGGCGGGGCAATGGTCTGCACCTCTGGAACGATGTGCCTTACCGTATTACCCGCGGCGATATGTTTTATGTCTCCGCGCACGATCGCCACAGCTATGAATCCGTCCACGAGCTTGAACTGGACAACATTCTCTATATTCGCAATCGCCTGACGTTATCCGCAGACTGGCAAACCTTACTGCCGGGCGGAGAGCTTCCACAAAGCCAGCGGCACTGGTGTTTAGGCTCCGAAGGCATGGATACCATCCGCGAGAAGGTAGACGCACTGACGCAGGAGTGTATGAAATCGGATGCGCTGTCGCTGCAATTGAGTGAGGCGCTGCTGTTGCAGATTGCGCTGCTGGCGGCGCGCTATCGCCATTCGCCAGATAGTCCGCAGTTGGCGGATGCGCACCAGTTGGATATGTTGATGAATGCGCTACG
Source organism: Pectobacterium atrosepticum (assembly GCF_000740965.1). Lineage (NCBI taxonomy): Bacteria > Pseudomonadati > Pseudomonadota > Gammaproteobacteria > Enterobacterales > Pectobacteriaceae > Pectobacterium > Pectobacterium atrosepticum. The sequence continues at coordinate 499,665 of NZ_CP009125.1, forward strand.
TGCCAGCATTGCTGCGCCGTTTCGCTTTGAAGCCTTTTGCGAACAGCACCACTTCAGCGCCCGCAGTTTACGCTCGCGTTTTAAAGAACAAACGGGAATGAGCGTGCCGCATTACCTGCGCCAATTGCGGCTGTGCAAGGCGATGGAGCTGTTGCGCTACGATCTACAAACTATCGGCGACGTTGCCGCGCTGTGCGGTTTTGAAGACAGCAATTACTTTTCCGTCGTGTTCCACCAGGCATTCGGCGTCTCGCCCAGCGCCTACCGTCAACGCTTCCTGAATGTGGAGTGACTGAGATTTTTTAGTATCGATAGTGATGAATCAATGGATAGTTAATAGTGGTAGCGGCATGCGGCGATCATCATGGCATCATCTGTGATGGCATACACCAGACGATGTGCTTCGGTGATACGGCGCGACCAGAAACCAGCAAGGTTATGTTTAAGTGGCTCTGGTTTTCCTTTTCCTTCAAAAGGTGTTCTGCGCGTCTCTTTTATTAATTCATTGATCTTTTTGACCGTTCGCTTATCGATGTCCTGCCAGTACAGGTAGTCTTCCCATGCTTCTTCTGACCAGATTAGCTTCACTCAATGATATCTCTTTCTTCGCTATTGCCAGCCTTAAGGCTTTCAATTGAATTCATCAGCCTTTTTGCATTTGCTGGTGAACGCAGTAAATATGCTGTTTCCTCTAGAGAATTATACTCTTCCAGAGACATAAGCACGCAGGCCTCACCATTCTGTCGAGTGATCAGAATGGGAGCACGATCTTCGACGGTTTTCATCATTGTCGCTGATAGATTTTGACGGGCTTCGCTGTAGCTAATTGTACGCATCTGTACCTCCTGTTTGTACTTGTCATTGTACAATGATGTTGCGTTTTTAACCACTCAATCCTTCTTCGACAAAACTATTCCGCCACCGTCGAGAGCAGCAGTCGCGTGTAGGGATGCTGCGGTTGGTTGAAGATCTGTTCGACTGGCCCAGTTTCTACGATATCCCCGTCCTTCATCACCGCGATTCGGTGGCTCATATGCTGCACTACGCCCAAATCGTGTGAAATGAACAGCATCGTCAGCCCCAACTGGCGCTGCAACGCCCCCAGTAAATCCAGCACCTGCGCCTGTGTGGTGACATCCAGTGCCGATACCGGCTCATCACAGATCAGAATTTCAGGATCTGAAGCCAGTGCCTGTGCGATAGAGACGCGCTGACGTTGCCCACCAGATAACGCGGTTGGACGTCGAGTCAGTAGATCCGGTGTTAGCCCGACATACTCCAGCAGCGTCAGAATACGCCGCTGTTTTTCATCGTCGCTCAGATCGCGACGCAAGCGTAGCGGCTGGCGTAGAATCTGGGCGACGGTAAATTGCGGATCGAACGAACTGAGCGGATCCTGCGTGATCGTCTGAATGCGGGCTCGTAGCGGTCGGCGTTCGCGTTCCGTCAGCGCACTCCAGGCATTGCCCGCGAGTCGAACTTCGCCGCTGTCCGGCTTTTGTAGCGCCAGAATGACTTTCCCCAGCGTGGTTTTGCCCGAGCCAGATTCCCCGACGATACCCAGTGTTTCGCCCCGTTTAATCTGGAGTGAAACCTGATTGACGGCCTGCATTCGGCTGCCGTCTGGTCGCTTGAACGACACCGCAATCCGATCTGCCGTTAGTGCAATAGTGTCGTCGGTGCTGGCGTGATTTGCTGCCAGCGATGCGGCTGATGGCGTAATGCCGTTCTGTAACGGATCGACACCAGCCAGCCACTTTCCTCGTGTAGAAGCCGTTGGGATCGCCGCCAGTAGCCTGCGGGTGTAGGGATGTGTCGGTGCTGACAGGAGCTGTCGCGCCTCGCCGCCTTCTACCAACGAGCCTTGTTGCATAACGATGACGCGGTCCGCGATGTCTGCAACAACGGCAAGATCGTGAGTGATCAGCAGGACGCCGTGACCAGCCTGTGCTAATGCGGCGAAGACTTTCAGCACCTGCTTTTGCACCGTGGCATCCAGCGCCGTCGTGGGTTCATCGGCAATCAGTAACTGCGGGCCTGCCGCTAATGCAGAAGCAATAAGCGCACGTTGGCGCAGGCCGCCAGACAGTTCGTGCGGATACTGGGCTGCCCGATTCTCTGGGTCAGGAATCCCTGCTTTTGTCAGGAGTTCGGCGACGCGGGCGGGAATCTGCTCACGGGGTAACAGGCGGTGGGTCAAAATCGGTTCAGCAACTTCCTGCCCGATCTTGCGCAGCGGGTCGAGAGACACCAGCGCATCCTGTAAAACAAAACCGATTTCACGGCCGCGAATCGCCCGCCAGTCGCGATCGGTCAGATAGCGTAAATCACACAGGCTGCCGTCATGGCGCGTGAGCTCAATCGCATTGGCCTGTACGTCAACGTTTTCACCGGATAGGCCAACCAGCGTGCGCGCGGTGACGGATTTCCCTGAACCAGACTCGCCGACCAGTGCCAGAATTTCTCCGGCATTCACCTGAAAAGAGAGGTTTTTAACCGAACGAATAGGGCCGAAGGGGCTGGGAAAGGTGACGCTCAAGCCGTCTACACGTAGCAGCGGCGTCTTCGCCGAGGCGTCTGAAGAGGAATGAGAGGAATGAGAAAGTGGGTTCAGGCTCATCGTGCCTCTCCTTTGGCCAAAATAGTCTGTAAACGACGCCCCAGCAGCGTAATGGAAATCACCGACAGTGCCACAACGCTGGCAGGCAGCAGGCTGACCCAGGGCGCGATATCAAGGAAGTTGCGTCCGTCAGCCAGTAGCGCACCCCATTCGGCGGTCGGTGGAACGACGCCCAACCCCAGAAAACTCAGCGCTGAGGCGGATAGCACCGCATGACCGACGCCAATGGTGGCGACAATCAACAGCGGGCGCAGCGTATTGGGGATGATATGGCGGAAGACGATATACAGCGGGTGTTCGCCCAGCGCAATCGCATGCTCGACATAGCCGGATAGCCTGACTTGCAGCACCTGAGAGCGGATCAAACGCGCATAGCCAGCAATCCCCGCCAGACCAACGGCTAGCATGGTGTTTTCCGGGCCGCGTCCCAGTACAGCGATCACCAGCAGCGCCAACAGCAGGTCGGGAAACGCCAGCATGATGTCCAGCAGACGTACCAGAAGCTGACGAATGCGCAGCGGCGCGAGCACCGACAGCGTACCAAACAGCACGCCGCCGAAGCAGGCGATTAGCATCGCGCCTACGCCAATACCCAGCGACAGCGACGTGCCGTGAACGATGCGGGAAAAAATGTCGCGCCCGAGTTGATCGGTGCCGAACCAATAAGTGGCATTTGGCGACTGAAATACCGCGCCCATATCCATTTCATCTGCGGTGCGGCTGGTAAACAGCGACGGAAAAAAGACCGCCAGCGCCAGCAGGGAAACGATAGCGGCAGGCAGCAGCGTCGCCGTGCTCAGCCACGGGCTGCGATAGGTTTTTCGTGATGGTATTTGCGTGAAGGGCATCGGTTCACTACTCATGGGCGCTCGCCTTCTTGCGTAAGCGGGGATCGATGAGGAGGTACAGCGCATCCACCAGCAGATTGATGACGACGAACAGGAAAGCGGATAGCATCACGACGCCCAGCACCAGCGGCATGTCGCGGTTTTCAATTGCACTTAGCGTGACCTGCCCAATACCGGCGCGGCCAAATACGGTTTCGGTCAGCACGGAGCCACCGAGTACGCTTGCCAGCAACGTGCCAGTCAGCGTTGAGGCTGCCAGCGCCGCGTGGCGTAAACCATGACGAAATCGTAATCGAATTTCGCTGACGCCGCGTGTGCGCACGGTTAACGAGAACGGCTGGGAGAGTGCATCTTCCAGACCGTCGCGCAGTACCTGGCTAAGAATGGCGGCAATTGGCAAGCCGAGGGTGATAACGGGCAACACCAGCGACATAAAACCGTCGTTGCCAGTGACCGGAAACCATTGCAGGCGAAAACTGAACAAGCTTAATAGCACGATACCAATCCAGTAGACCGGTGTGCTAAGCAGCGTCAGTTCGAGCCACGATACGGCGGTACGCAGCGGCCCATAGCGGCCCGCGGTGAGTAACGCGCTGGTAATGGCGAGGAACAAAGCCAGTATCAGGCCACCGATCGCCAGCGGCAGGGTTTCTTGCATGGCATCGCTAATCACGCCGCCGACCGGCAGACGATAGAGATAGCTGACGCCAAAATCGCCCTGTAACGCTTGCCAGCAGTAGCGCAAATATTGCACCCACAGCGGCTGATCCAGCCCGAACTGTTTGATGAGTACGGCGCGATAGGCTTCATCCACCACGTTATCGCCGCCGCTGAGAATAGCAACTGGATCGCCGGGAATAAGTTTGACGGCAATAAACGTCAATGTGGCTGCGCCCCAGAGCACAGCCAGAATAGTGAGTAGACGTTTGCCTAACGCGTACAGATTAACGTTTAATCCAGACATCATAGAAGTTCGGTTTTGCGTTTGTCGCCCAGCTTATACCTTGTACCTGTTTTGACAGGCCGAGTTGATAAGCAGGAACGTACAGAGGAACCACATATGCCTGATCGATAACCTCGTTTTGTATCTCGGTATAGAGCTGTTTACGTTCTGCTTCGCCCGCGCCGATGGCTTTTCTCAGTTTGTCGTCCAGCACGCTGATACGCGTAAAGCCGTTACCGTTCGGTGGCGCATAGGCTGAATCGAACACGGTACGCAGAATATCTGGCTCTGCACGCACGAAGAAGTTAGACGCGATGTCGTATTCGTTAGCGTTGGTGCGCGTGGTGAATTCACCCGCATCGACCGGCGTTAACTGGACGTCAAAGCCTGCCTGCTTCACCTGAAACTGCACGGCCTGGAACAATGCGACGTCTGCTGCTTCCACATTGGTGGTGGCGTAGACGAAGCTGACGCTCAGGCGTTTGCCATCTTTGGTGCGGTAGCCCGCGCTGTCTTTCTGTTTCCAGCCTGCGTTATCCAGCAGTTCGTTAGCCTTTTTCACATCGAAGCCCCAGCGTGACGCGACGCTCGGATCGTAGTACAGCGTGGCTGGGCCGAGGACGTTATCGGCGGCTTTCAGCGTACCGAAGAAGGCGACTTTTACCGCTGCGTTGGTATCTACTGCGCTCTGGAATGCCTTACGCACCGCGACATCTTGGAATGGGCCTTTGGTGGTGTTGAGATAGAGTACGCGGTTAACGCCCGGGTTTTCATAGGTAATGACTTCCAGTTTCGGATTGCGCTTCACCGTCGGGAAATTGGCCGGTGGTACGGCGTCAATCGCCTGAATCTGGCCGCTGCTCAACGCACCAAGGCGGACTGAGGCTTCCGGCAGATATTTGAAGACCAAACCATCCAGATAGGCTGGACCGGTATGTTTGGCATAGCCCGGTCCCCAGTTGTAATCAGGGCGTTTCGTCAGCTTGCTGCCGCTGCCTTTCACAAAGGAATCAAGAATAAACGGCCCGGAACCTACGACGGTGTTGCTGGTGTTTGGCGTTTTCTTCAGGTAAGTCGGTGACTGAATGCCCAGATACGGCAGGCTCAGCCCCTGTAACAGTGGTGCAAACGCCGAGCTGTAGTGGATAACCACCGTATAGGCATCCGGTGTTGAGATCTTGTCGATAGGACCTAACAGTGATTTGGCATAGCTGGAGGTGGTTTTGGGATCGAGAATACGCTCAATATTGTATTTCACCGCTTCTGCATCTAGCTTGGTGCCGTCGCTAAACGTGACATCTTTACGCAGATGGAAGGTGTATTCGGTGTTGTCATCGTTAATTTTCCAGCTTTCCGCCAGCCAAGGCGTAAAGCGGTTATCTTCTGCTTGTCCTACCAGTGAATCCACCACGTTGCGGGAAATCAGTGCCGTTACGCCATAGGCCGTAATGTGCGGGTCAATAATCGGCGTATCGCTACCCAGCCCTACATTTAGAATACCGCCAGAGACTGGTTTTTCACCGCTTTGTGCAGCGTAAGCACCGGGATTGAGTGCGAAAAGCAGCGAAAGTAATCCTGCGGCGAGGGTCGTAACTTGCGGGTGATTTTTTTCCATTCCCTGTGTCCTTTACGATGACATGAGGCCATACACGGCGATCTTTTCGCTACTCTAGAGGGCGGCCTTATGCATGTAAAAGAATAAAAATGGATTTTCAATTCCATAAAAATATATATACAAAAGGTCATTAGCCGTTTCTTGAAAACGTGTCTCAGCAAGGGATTGTCTATGATTACAGCGGAATCCGGGTCAGAAAAAATGGCCAGACGTTTCCGATTTATGACGGCGCAGTGTGGCAATTACGTCATCAGGATGGGGCACTATGGGGGATGGCCGCGCTATTTAGGCGTGAGCAGAATGAGTTGCTAAAGTGTTATGGTTTCACAAAAAAATAACCAAACTATTTTATATCGGCTATTTATTGGCGAATTGTTATTCATTCCTCTCGGAATAAATATACATTTTGTATGATTTATCGAATCTAGTTTTTCAATTTTTTCATAAAAGTTTCACAAAAAACAAATTCATGATTTCTTCTTGTTGTTTTATAAAATTTAAAACCTCATTCCTAATAACGAAGTGTACTAGAGAGATTGTTCGATATGTCAATTAACATCTTTATAAGTACATAATACCTATGTAAGAATATAACCTCTAATGGTTAGATTGGTAAAAAAATGAACTTTTTTGAACAAACACCTCCATCTCGGAGACGCTATGGACTCGCTGCTTTTATTGGTTTGATTGCAGGTATTGTTTCATCTTTTGTAAAGTGGGGCGCAGAAAATCCGCTTCCTCCACGTAGCCCTACCGATATGTTTAGTAGTGCTTGTGTTCCTGAATCACTGATTAGAGCTGCTGAGCAAATTGATTGCTCTCGTAATTTTCTTAACCCTCCCTACATCTTTTTACGCGATTGGCTTGGGGTTGTTGACCCTAATGCGGCTGTTTATACTTTTGCCGGCCACGTATTCAATTGGGTTGGTGTGACTCATATTGTTTTCTCTATTGTTTTTGCTTTAGGTTATTGCGTTGTTGCAGAAGTATTTCCTAAAATAAAATTATGGCAAGGGCTGTTGGCTGGTGCGCTGGCTCAACTGTTTGTCCATATGATTTCATTCCCATTGATGGGCTTGACTCCTTCTCTGTTTGTTCTCCCGATGTATGAACATGTATCAGAAATAGTGGGTCACTTGATTTGGTTTTGGTCTATTGAGATTATTCGTCGTGATTTACGTAATCGTATGACTCACGAGCCTGATCCAGAGATTCCTTTGAATGCTTCACGATAAGTCGTGATTTTATTTTAGAGATATAAAATATTGCGATGCTTATTATTTCTGTATTACGGTAAAAATAAGTTCGCAGTAAAAATTGAAATCTATTCCTGAACGCCTTGAGACCCTCTCAGGGCGTTTTGATTTCCTTGGTCATAAACACATCTGAACCGCCCCAGTTTTCCTAGAGAGCCTGTTGCCTGAGCAATCGGGTTGCTACATTCTGATCATTCAGTGAAACGTAATACGCTTTTTTTGCCTTAGCCATCGCGTTCGATGATCGTCTGGTGGCACCGAACACGATGATGAAACGCTTACACGGCCATTCCCAAGCCGACAATATTCGCTGCCAGAATAATCACCACGCAGCCCAGAACCAGCATGCGTACGGGTTTCTGACCCACGGCCTTCCACTCCTTAAATAGCAAGCCGACGATGCCACCGCACAGCACGTAGAAGCTCATGTGCAGCATCCAACTGATATAGGTGTAGTCTGCCGGAATGTTGGCGTGCCCCCAGGCATAGAAGAAAAACTGCAAGTACCACATAACGCCGCCCAGAATGGCGAAGAGCGCATTGGCAATCAGTAACGGTTTAGCCTGTGCCAGATCGGCTTTTAGTGAAATCCCTTTGCAGGTTGCCAAACGGATGAAACAGAAGCCCAGATTGACGATGGCACCACCGCCCATGATCACCACGTAGCTAGGGAGGGCAACATACAGCGAGTTAATTCCCAGCGCCTGTGCGGCGGTGTGCATTGGTTTGGCGGCGTCCATCGCAAAGGACATGCCAGCGGAGAAGACCCCGCACATCACGGCCAGAATCAGCCCTTTTTTCAGGCTGAATTCTTCGGCACGAATACCGAGTGCGCGTTCTTTCAGCAAGCCAGCGTAGCTGACAATCGCGACGCCGATGACTGCGACCAGCACGCCCAGTAGTGTCATTTTCCCACCTGGCGAGCCAAACAAAACCGAGAACTTACCTTGTAGGACGGGCGTCATCAGCGTACCGATAATCAGCGTCACGCCGATAGCGATACCGATGCCCATTGACATGCCGAGGTAGCGCATCGTCAGGCCATAGTTGATATTGCCGATGCCCCACATGGCGCCGAAGAGAAAGATGGGGAGTAGGGTCGCCATATCGAACGAACCGTAATAGCGCCAAAAATCAGGAAGTAGCCACCAACTGATGCTCCAGGGCAGGATAATCCACGAGAAAAATCCGGCGAGTGACCACATGGTTTCCCACGACCAGTTTTTGACCTGCTTAAACGGTGCATAGAAGCAGGCTGCGCTAGCCGCGCCGATGAAGTGCCAGAAAATACCAAGAAGAATAGGATTGCTCATGCGTAACCCCTTGTTTTTACTTTGTGGTAAGCCTGTATTCGGCTCTGAATGTAGAGTGCGGTGTATGATTGCTGCCAGACTTGCTGGCGCTAAACAGTGTAGGGAGGTGAAAAAATGCGCACCTTCAGATGCGTGCCACAAGGGGGGGAGGAACGGCATCGGTTTGAAGGTTGATATAGGCAGGATCACAAAACACGAATTCATCTCTGAGGAGGCGATAGGGTAGAGCATTCCGTGGATGGTGCATTCTGTTCAAGAATTGATTAACACCACAGCAGGTCTTTTCGCTATTATTTCCCTCTTTTCCTCCTGCATATAGTGAGTTATGGAACGTTTTATTGAGAATTTGATGTACTCATCGCGCTGGCTGCTTGCTCCTGTTTATCTTGGGCTATCGCTGGGCTTACTGGCGCTGGCGATTAAGTTTTTCCAGGAGGTGTTCCACGTCCTGCCCAATATCTTTGATATGGCAGAGGCAGATTTGGTGCTGGTGCTGCTGTCGCTGATCGATATGACGCTGGTTGGCGGACTGCTTGTGATGGTAATGCTGTCCGGTTACGAAAACTTTGTGTCGGCATTAGACATCACCGATGGCAGAGAAAAGTTGAACTGGCTCGGTAAGATGGACTCCGGCTCGCTAAAAAATAAAGTGGCCGCCTCGATTGTCGCTATCTCGTCAATCCACCTGCTGCGCGTGTTCATGGATGCCCGTAATATCCCGGATAACAAGCTGATGTGGTATGTGATTATCCATTTGACGTTTGTGCTGTCTGCGCTCGTCATGGGGTATCTGGATCGCATGTCGCGTTACGAAAAAAGCAAAACAGCATAATCAACGCCGCACGGTTTGCGTAGCCAGAAGAAAGAACAGATCCTATTGTTAACGAAGTGATTTCATCAATGCGCTTTGTCTAATGGAGGATATTATGACGCAAATCGATCGCATCAACCGCCGTGTGGTTTTGGCTCAACGCCCGCACGGGGCGCCTACACAAGATAATTTTCGTCTGGAACAACAGGCTGTACCATCCGTAGATTCGGGGCAAGTGCTGCTGCGTACCGTGTTTCTTTCTCTCGATCCCTACATGCGTGGCCGCATGAGCGACGCGCCTTCTTATGCCAAACCGGTCGAACTGAATGACGTGATGGTCGGTGGAACCATCAGCCGCGTGGTTGAGTCAAAACATCCGGATTATCAGACGGGCGACTGGGTGTTGTCCTACAGCGGCTGGCAGGATTATGCGATTTCTGACGGTAAAGGATTAACCAATCTGGGGCAGTCGCCGACTAATCCTTCCTATGCGCTGGGTATTCTGGGCATGCCGGGCTTCACTGCTTATATGGGGCTGACGGATATCGGCCAACCGAAAGCGGGTGAAACATTGGTAGTGGCTGCTGCGACGGGTCCTGTCGGCGCGACGGTTGGCCAGATCGGGAAACTGAAAGGCTGCCGGGTTGTCGGTGTGGCTGGTGGGGCGGAGAAATGTCGCTACGCGGTTGAGGTTCTTGGGTTTGATGTTTGTCTCGACCACCGGGCTGATGATTTTGCCGAACAACTGAAGCAAGCTTGCCCACAGGGCATCGATATCTACTTTGAAAACGTTGGTGGGAAAGTCTTCGACGCGGTGCTGCCGCTGCTGAATACCTCGGCGCGTATTCCGGTGTGCGGATTAGTCTCTGGCTACAATGCCACAGGGTTACCTGATGGCCCAGACCGTTTACCGCTGCTGGCGGGGACTCTCCTGAAGAAGCGTATTCGCATGCAGGGGTTCATCATTTTTGATGACTATGGTCATCGTTTTGACGAATTCTGGAAAGAGGTTTCGCCGTGGGTTGCGCAAGGCAAGATCAAATATCGGGAAGAGATTGTCGACGGTCTGGAAAATGCCCCGGAAGCTTTTATCGGTCTATTACATGGTCGCAATTTCGGTAAGTTGGTGATCAGAATCGGGCCGGATGCCTGATACGCCGAACTCGCCGCTGCGGCGGCGAGGCTTAACATAGAGTGAAACGGATATGAAAATTCCATGAATAATAAAGTAAAACAATAAGATAAGTAATTATTCTGGCTGTGCTCTTTTTGACAAAAAAGAAGGGATGGATAAAGGAATGATGATGAAGTTTAAAAAAGCATCAGCATCAGCATCAGCATCGGCTCTCGGTACTTCACAGAAATCTGCAACTGAGTCGCCATCTATCATCCATTCATATTCGATGGTAGAAAAAGCATTGATTAAAAAAAAACATAAAGCGGCATAGGTATAAAAATAGACGTTGTAGATATAGCCGGTTTTTCTTAACAATTATCAATCACCCAGCCGTGTTTAGCCGCATATTAATGATGTTTTTTTATAACCCCAGGCTACTATGCGAAGGGGGTATGGTTTTTTTAGCAAAAATTAAATCTAATATAAAAACTCCAAAAATAGTAAAACAATAAAATAATATAAGTAATTGCCCTAGCTAAACTTTTCTTTACAATGAAGAAAGGGATAGATAGCGGGATAATAATAAACGAAAAGAAACCATCGGAGTCGCCTTCAGGTATCTCACAGAGATTTATTATTTCTACCCCATCAACCATCCCTTCGTAATCTCTTATTGACGTGATCAATATAATCAAAGCGCAGAGAGTGGAATAAAAATAAAATAGAATATTGTAAGTTATGTTGCTATAGTTTGGCATGTAAGAGTTCTCGTAATTTTAATTACTGTCACTATTCTGGGGCGGAGTCGTAACCTCATAAAGCAGTTTTGTTATTTTTTCTCGATGGTTTAGCATCGATCTACCGTATGACGTCCAGTCCCTTACTTCTATCAAATCTTTTTCTGCATTTATCGATCGAATCAAATCACTACGACTACGTTGAACACCTCTATTGTAGCGCGCACCCGCTAAGATGAATTGTTCGTCGGTTAGATTCAACGTGTCAGTACCGGGATAGTCATAGTTGATTAACTCGTAAAGATGGCGCGCGACCATTGTCAGGTTAAAATTATCCTTATTTAAGCAGATGGAGATGTATGTTGCTTCAGCATTCCTTAGTGCACTGGGATTCTTGCCGAAAATTTCGGCAACCACCCTAATTTGCATGGCGATAATACCTATTGATGTTTTCTCTGGGGACGGTATGATTTTTTCCTTTCCTGGCCAGCCACTGTAAGAATGCACCACCTGCCTGCCAAATAATGTTGGATACTTGAAATAGTCAACCATTCCTCCGGCTTCTGCATGGGCAACCGATGCGAGAAGAATAGAAGATATTTTATATTGTCGGGCGATCTCTTTTATTTTTTCTCGATGGAAAACGATATAGCCATCTTTGTATTTGTTTAAATAATCATCACCACCAAATGTTTTCCACCAAGCAGCATCAAGCGAAGACCAGCGCGGATAGTTCTTTCCCCAATCGGAAAAACTAAGGTCGCATTCGTCGATAATATCATTGAATTTATTCATGGTTTATCAGTACATATTTTCAGTTAATATGCTGTACCCCGATGTACCTGCAATATTGTGTTGGCAGGTAATGCTTTCATAACGCAGGCTTAGGGTTTCAAACGGTTGCATATCGTTATGCGTCAATGAATTAGGATTTTGATTAGAGAGATTGACAATAGAGGCATCCCTCAATGTTATTGTCATGTAGTTCTCTTGTGTCCCGCTGGCGGAAGTGCGGTAATATCTCAACTCAACTTCTAATAGTTCATTATTGGCGATGCTGGTTAGGACTAGCGGTGTGGATTTATCAACGGCTTTGGTCACGGAAAAGGGGTGATGATTGACGTGTCGATCTCTTGATAGATCGTAATTTGTCGCATAAACAAAAATTTCATCTTCGTGACCAGAAATATGTTTATTTCCTACCGAGTCGATACTTAAACATCCTTCAGAAATTAATCCCTGAATTTTACCCGTTATCTTCATGAAAATAGAATTAGCCATTCGTGTAACTCCCTGTTAAAAAATCCTTGTTGGAGTCGTTATAACGTAAATTTCTTTTAAATAAAAGAGAGGACTGGTTTTTAATCAATATTCGGATTTGGTTTAGGAGGGAATGCTTTCAAAAAATAGTTAATTATTTGTTTTTAATGATAAATTTATGGCGGAGAGAAAATATTTCTTGTTATCATGCTAATTATATTTATATGACTAATTACATCATATAAATGAGCTAATATTAGCTGATTAAATAACACGCTGGCTAATAGTTGATTGCTAATTTAATTAAAAATAAACGTTATTGAGGTAACTCGCCACCTAAGCAGTGAGGTTTATTATCCATTATATACCCGTCATACTTCAAGCTGCATGTACGTTGGCTTCTCTTACTCACCTCAGTCACTTACCTGTGTAAGCTCCTGAGGATTCGTGCAGTTGCCGCGTTACGAGGCCCATACATGTGCCTCGCCCTAAAGGGCCAACGCTTTGCGTTGTTCAAAACGTTAACGTTTTGTCCTGAAAATCGAATTATTGGGGGTATAGATCTATTACTTACCAGCACTAAGCCAGTCTGGCAGATCGTGTAATCCCATTGCCTGACGGACCAGTGTGGGTTTAATTCCGGGTAGTTTGTCCGCCAGTACCAGACCGACATCACGCAGCAGCTTTTTCGCCGGATTGTCGCCGTCAAACAGTTCACGGAATCCCTGCATGCTGGCAAGCATCACGGCGGCGCTGTGCTTGCGGCGGCGTTCATAGCGTCGCAGATAAAGGTGCTGGCCGATATCTTTACCCTGCGTCTGCAAGCGCTTCAGCTCGGCAATCAGTTCGGCGACATCCATGAAGCCCAGATTGACGCCTTGTCCTGCCAGCGGGTGGATGGTGTGTGCTGCGTCGCCGACCAGCACCAGCCGGTGCGCGGCGAAGCTGCGTGCATAACGTCCCATCAGCGGGAAAGTCTGACGCTCGCTTTCCAGTTCACACAGCCCCAACCGCATATCAAACGCCATCGCAACCTGACGGTTGAATTCCTCCACTGGCAAGCTTTGCATCGCCAGTGCCTGCTCCGGCGAAAGTGACCAGACAATCGAACAGAGGTGCGGATCGTCCAGCGGCAGAAACGCCAGAATACCGTCGCCATGGAATGCCTGACGTGCTACGGACTGATGTGGGTGTTCGGTACGAATATTGGCGACTAGCGCGTGGTGGCCGTAATCCCAAAAGGTCAGCGGAATATCCGCATGCTGACGCAGCCATGAATGTGCACCGTCAGCGCCGACCACCAGTCGGGCAGTCAGCATGCTGTCGTCCTGCAGCGTAATAAAGGCTTCGTTCTCACCCCAGGCGACCTGTTTTAATGACGTAGGGGAGAGCAGGGTGATGTCGCTTAGTTGGGAGGCGCGTTGCCACAGTACTTGTTGAATCACTGGGTTTTCAATGATATGCCCAAGATGGGAAAAGCCGAATTCTTCACCGCTAAAGCTGATTTTTCCGAAGCTGTCTTTGTCCCAGACTTGCATATCGTTGTAAGGGCTGACGCGCTGCGCCACGAGATTCTCCCAGACGCCAATATGACGAAGAAGACATTCGCTGGCGGCATTGATAGCAGAGACGCGCAGCGCATGATCTTTCCCGAGAGGCTGAATCTCGGCTGCCTGTTTTTCCAGCACGGCGATGCGCAGGCCGCTACCCTGTAGGCCGCAGGCGAGCGCCAGACCGACCATACCGCCACCGGCAATAACCACGTCGAATGATTGCATTTCCGTATTTTCCTGTTGGCGAGCTTAATTAACGTTCTACCCAGCCGAGTGTGCGACGGGCAAACGCATCGCGCATCAGCGGCAAGTTATTCATGGCGATCAGGCCCAGATTGCGGCCGACCGCCAGCGCGGTATAGCGGTTAGCAAATAGCCTGACCAGCCCATCGGTGATCGCGACGGTGGTGTGTTGATCGGGTTCGCGGCGTTGTTGATAGCGGCTGAGCACACTGTACTGGCCGATATCCTGCTGGTTTTTCGCCGCCTCGACGAGTGTTTCTGCCAGCGACATGACATCGCGAATTCCCAGATTAAAGCCTTGTCCGGCAATCGGATGCAGCGTTTGTGCCGCGTTGCCGACCAGCGCTAGCCGATGGCTGGTGTGCTGGCTGGCGGTTAGCAAGCGTAGCGGATAGCTATGGCGTTCGCCGATGTGGGTGAATTGCCCCAGACGCCAGCCAAAAGCCAACTGTAGCTGTTGGCGAAACTCGGCTTCGCTCCATCCATCGACGTCGTGTTGACGATGTTTATCATGGCACCAGACGAGTGAGCTGCGACCGTTACTCATCGGTAACAGCGCCAGCGGACCGTGCGGGGTAAACCGCTCAAATGCGCGCCCGCGATGGGGTTCGGCGGTGGTCACGTTGGCGATCACCGCGACCTGATCATACTCATGCTGTTGCCAGTGAATCCCGCAGGATTGCGACAGCATAGAATGTGACCCATCGGCGGCAACCAGTAGCTGGCCTGTGAGCGCAGTGCCATTATCCAACGTTAGCGTGGCGTTCTGTTGCGTCCGCGTGACGGCAACCACTTTGGCTGGGCAGTGCAGACGCACGCCCGGTGCCTGTTGCAGCAGGGAAAACAGACGCTGACCGACGTCGTGCAGTTCAACCACATGGCCCAATGCCTGAACGTGATAATCCGCCGCGTGCAGATTCACTACGCTGGCATGCCCGCGTTCGCTGACGTGAATGTCGGTTATCGCCGTTGCATTGCCAGACATCGCTTGCCAGATACCCAGCGCCGCTAGCTGCTGGCGTGTGCCATCAGACAGCGCGAGGGCACGCGCGTCAAAACCCGGGTGTTCCTTGTCGAGTGGTGAATATGCCTCGATAAGGTCAACCGGTATTGTGCCCTGTGAGAGCCGTGATATCGCCAGCGCCAGCGTCGCGCCCGCCATTCCACCACCGACAATCATGACCGCCATGCTGTTGTCCTTTGCAATTATGTCGTTGTCCTCTGAAGGAACTGCTTAGTGCTGCGTGTCATGCCGTTGCGCCATCAGCGCTTCGATGGCATCAGCGTCTTTGATTACGCCCGCTGTCAGGTTTTCATTACCGTTTTCGGTGATCACGATGTTGTCTTCAATGCGCACACCGATACCCCGATACTGTTGTGGCACTTTGGCATCGGGTGCGATGTAAAGACCCGGTTCGATGGTTAGCACCATACCCGGCTCAAGCGGGCGGCCTCGATCGGTGGATCCGTAATTGCCCACATCGTGCACGTCCAGACCCAGCCAGTGGCTGAGGCCGTGCATGAAGAACTGACGATGAGCCTGTTCGGCAATCAGTTCTTCGACTTCACCCTTCATCACGCCGAGCTTGATGAGCCCGCTAACCATGATGCGCACCACGTCTTCGTTGACTTCGCGGATGCTGCGGCCCGGCCCAAACAGCTCCAGTGCGCGCAGCTGTGAGCGCAGCACGATGTCGTAAATAGCACGCTGCGGCGCGGTAAACTTACCGTTGACCGGGAAGGTGCGGGTGATATCGCCAGCATAGCTTTTGTATTCACAGCCAGCGTCAATCAGCACCAGATCGCCGTCGCGCATTTGTGTTTCGTTTTCGGTGTAATGCAGGATGCAGGCGTTGTCACCGCTGCCGACGATAGTGTTGTAAGACGGGTAGCGTGCGCCGTGACGGGTAAATTCGTGGTGAATTTCGCCTTCGAGCTGATATTCATACATGCCTGGGCGGCATTTTTGCATAGCTCGTGTATGAGCTAGCGCCGTAATTTCACAGGCGCGACGCATTATGCTGATTTCCGCAGGCGATTTGAACAGGCGCATTTCATGCACCCAAGGACGCCAGTCGGTCAGCGTGGTAGGCGCGGCAAGCCCCTGACGGGTGCCATTGCGCAGGGTTTCCAGCGCGGAGAAAATCAGCTTGTCGGCGTAATCGTACTGCCCCTGCGCGTGGTACACCACGTCCAGCCCATTCAATAACAGATGCAGCTGTGTGCTGATTTCGCCAAATGGCAGTGCGCGGTCAACGCCGAGTTTGGTGGGTGCCGCTTCCTGACCCAAGCGACGGCCAAACCAGATTTCGGCCGTCAGGTCGCGAACGCGGTTGAAGATTACGCTGTGATGATGTTTGACATCGCTTTTTACCAGCAGCAGAACGGCTTCTGGTTCGTTGAAACCCGTGAAATACCAGAAATCGCTATTTTGACGATAAGGGTAGTCACTGTCGGCATTGCGCTGCGCTTCCGGCGCGGAAAAAATAATCGCTGCGCTGCCTGGTGCCATTTTTTCCAACAGACCCTGACGACGACGAAGAAATTCTTGTGGATTCATCACCTGCTCCTGAAAATTGTCCGTGCGGTTACCTTTCCCTTCCGACCTCAATAAGGCACGCTTTTTATAAAATAGCGTTTTTCATAAGACCGCCTTGCATAAAAATCAATGCAGCGTTGGCTTTTGCAGTTCGGGTGCCGTCACAACGCGTTGGTTGGTAAATTCGGTATGGCACAAAATGGCAGAAACGCGAACATACTCAATTACTTCTTCCATTGATTGCTCCAGCTCTTCCTGATCTTCATCTTCGTCATAGCCAAGCTGTGCGATGTTGCGTAAATCTTCAATAGCTTCTTTCAGCTCGCCTTTAACCTTATTCAACTTCGGCTGAATGACGCCCAGGCCAAGCAGAAAGTGGTTAACCCAGCCTGCCAGCGCATCGGCGCGATCGAAGACGCTCACCTCGTCCAGTGAATCATCTGGCAGGAAAAGCTGAAACATGAAGCCATCATCTTCCAGTGCTTCTCGCGTGGCTTGATACAGGTCCTGAAGCGGCTGAGACAGCGTTTGAGTAAACGCCATACCTTCATTGGTCAGTTCAAAAACCAGCGTTCTCCAACTGTCGTCATGGTTTCCACCACACAGCATACCGCTGATCAAGCCGTGCATTTCTGCTGCGGTCAGCGCGACTTGCTGTTGGTGAAGCAGTTGGTTAAGGCCTTCATAGGCAGGAAACGTATTCTCTATAGACATGCGGATTCGTCATCGTTGGCTGAATTGGTTCGTGCTATGCTACCACCAAGCTCCCTTTGGATTCCAGAAAGGGCTTGTATCTTAGATCTCGGCTATATATAGTTGCGCCCGCTTTAACGAACCCGATGTAACGGGTAATGCTCATGCTATGCGGCACGCGGGCGCAAGAACGAAAAAAGGCAGGAAGGTGGTATGTCTGCACAACCAGTAGATATTCAAATTTTTGGCCGTTCGTTAAGAGTGAATTGTCCGCCAGAACAACAGGAAGCGTTGAATCAGGCAGCGGAAGATCTTAACCAGCGGTTGCAAGATCTTAAAGTTCGCACTAGAGTCACAAACACTGAGCAACTGGTGTTTATTGCTGCGCTAAATGTGTGCCATGAACTGGCGCAGGAGCGGGGTAAGACGCGTGATTATGCATCGAATATGGAACAGCGTATTCGTATGTTGCAGCAGACCATCGAGCAGGCGTTGCTGGAACAGGGCAAGATCACGGACCGTCAGGGTACACAATTTGAATAACGTCGTATTTTGACAAAAGTACGGTGTTTTTACGCGATAAGACGTGCTAAGGTTTATCGCAAGTAACGAATAAAATTTCTCTGAGATGTTTGTCAGCGGGCCAGTCCCCTGAGCCGATATTTTATACCAAACAGAATGTAATGCTCTGCGGTTGGTGCGCAAGCTCGGTTCGTCCGAGAAGCCTTAAGACTGCGACGTTATGTTCACCTTGAACCAAGGGTTCAAGGGTTACAGCCTGCGGCGGCATCTCGGAGATCCCCTTTCTTTTATCACTCTTGACCCGTGGCGAATGCAGCCCATGTCATCTTCTGATACGTCAATTCTTCCCAGCACTTCACCATCCTCTACGGCAGCATCACGTCAGCAGATTCGTCAGGCTGTGCGCCAGCAGCGGCGTTTACTGACGCCGGAACAGCAGAGATTATTTGCACTACAGGCGTGTGAACGCGTCATGGCACACCCAAAAATCATACGGGCAGATAGCGTGGCAGTATTCCTGTCGTTTGATGGCGAGCTGGATACGCACCCGTTGATTCAACAGCTGTGGCAGCAGGGAAAGCGCGTTTACTTGCCAGTCCTGCATCCGTTTCGCGCTGGATATCTGCTGTTTCTGCGCTATGCGCTGGACACCGAGCTGGTGCGCAATCGTCTGAAGATTATGGAACCGCGTCTGGATGTACGTCAGGTTTTGCCGTTACCTCAGTTGGATATTCTTCTGACGCCGCTGGTGGCGTTTGATCATCAGGGGCAGCGCTTGGGCATGGGCGGTGGTTTTTACGACCGTACGCTGCAGTATCGCAACCAGATGTCTCGCGGGCCTTACCCAATTGGACTGGCCCACGATTGTCAGCAGGTTGACGCACTACCAGTCGAAAGTTGGGACATTCCGTTGCCGGAAATTATTACCCCCTCCCGTCATTGGCAGTGGAACACGCGCTAGTTTTTTATCTGTTCGGGCGACCGATCGTGGCCCAACATCTGCTGTACCAATTCCACACAGTGCAGGAAACGCGAATCGTAATCCGGTTCTTTGATGTACACGTATGGGATATTATTTTTAGCCAGCATCGTTTTCAGCAGGTCCTGGAATTCCGAACGAGCGGTGGTACTGCCTAAACTGCGCAGCCCGTCGGCTACCCACGGCGTGTTGTTTTCCAGCAAAATCACCAGATCGAAGCGGTATTCGTCGACTAGTGCCTGAACGAACGGATGTTCACGGCCTTCATATTTTTTGCAGAACGCCTGAGTGGTGACAAAATCGGTGTCGATAAAGGCCACTTTATTGGCATATTTTACCGCAAAATCAATGTACTGTGCCTGACCCAACGCGATTTTGTCGTAGTCGGAATACTGCAAGGCCATCTCGTCGCCACCCAGATGGGAGAACACGTAATCGCGACCATATTCCCAGGCGCTGGTGGTGTTGAAGATATTAGCCAGCTTGTTTACCAGCGTGGATTTACCACTGGATTCCCCGCCAAGAATAGCAACGGTACGCACAAAGAACGGCTTCACTTCGGTTGGGATATAGTCCCAATAACGGAAGGGATCGTGGCGGATCTGGGAGCCGCTGATGTTCATAAAGGACCGCTGCGGGTCGATCAAGACGGCCTCAATGCCCAGATGCTCACGATATTGCAGAGCATCCTGTTCTTCGCTGGTGTAGACGAAGTTGGGTGCGATGCTTTTTTCCTGCATGAACGCCTGAATCCCTTTACTCCACACATCCCAGCCGTGCGGGTAGGGTTCCATCCCTTGCTCATTAAAGGCGTGAATATGAATATTTTTCTGATATTTAAAGGTCTGCAACAGCCAGCGCAGACGGTCGCTGACGGTAGGTTGCTGTGACATTGAGCTGTTCTCAAACAGCAGACGGTCGCGCGGCTCGTCGTAACCTAAAATCACATGCAGTTCATCGACCTGGCTGCATGCGCGTTGAATCAGATAAATGTGGCCGGTGTGTAGCGGATAGAACTTGCCGAAGACGACGCCAATATTCTTTTCGTAGCGTGGGAATTCCAGCTCAAGAAACCGATGCAGCGCTTCAAGTTTTTGTGCGCTAGGGCTTTTGATTTTGGCATTAAGTAATTGACTGAGATAGCCTTTGGTCATATCGGTTGCGTCGGCAACCTGCTGTAGGGTGCAACCCTTCTGGCGGATAGCGGATTTCAGGTAATCAAATGATGACATGGTGCAACACTCTTGTTTAGCCTACTAAACAAAATACCACAAGATAAGGCAACGTCCGCTACTCTTTCACACCCCTGTTTTAGCTCAAGGTTAACAGGAGGGAAGAGCTGCGGATGGCTTTCTGTCGTTGGTTTAGAGGTCGTCGAGGATCGCCAGCGCGTCGGCCAGTTTTTTCACGCCGAATACCTGCATACTGGCTGGAGCTTTCTTCGGCATATTGGCATGAGGAATGATGGCGCGTTTGAAGCCGTGCTTGGCGGCTTCGGTAATCCGTTCTTGGCCGCTGGGAACCGGACGAATTTCGCCTGCCAGACCGACTTCACCGAAGATGACCAGATCCTGTGGCAGCGGGCGATCGCGGAAGCTGGAAACCAGCGATAGCAGAAGCGCAAGATCGGCGCTGGTTTCGGTCACTTTGACGCCGCCGACGACATTCACGAACACATCCTGATCCGACATTTGTAAGCCACCGTGGCGATGCAGTACCGCCAGCAGAATCGCTAATCGGTTTTGCTCCAGCCCGACCGCAACGCGACGCGGGTTGGCCATCATCGATTGATCTACCAGCGCCTGAATCTCGACCAGCAGCGGACGCGTACCTTCCCATACCACCATGACTGAACTGCCAGACGTCACTTCGTCACCACGGCTGAGGAAAATGGCTGACGGATTGCTGATCTCACGCAGCCCTTGTTCCGTCATGGCGAACACGCCTAGCTCGTTAACGGCACCGAAACGGTTTTTATGGCTGCGCAGCGTGCGAAAGCGCGAGTCTGCATCGCCGTCCAGCAGTACGGAACAGTCGATACAGTGTTCCAATACTTTCGGCCCGGCGAGTGAGCCGTCTTTGGTGACGTGGCCGACCATCACAATGGCGACGCCGCGCGTTTTAGCGAAGCGCGTCAGGTAGGCGGCGGTTTCTCGCACTTGCGCCACGCTGCCGGGAGACGATTGAATGTCGGTGAGATGCATGACCTGAATGGAGTCTATCACCATCAACTTCGGCTGTTCTTGCTCGGCAATCAGGCAAATCTGTTCGATGCTGGTTTCCGACAGCATGTTGAGATTCTGAGTTGGTAGATTGAGGCGGTGCGCTCGCATCGCCACCTGCTGCAATGATTCTTCCCCAGTGACGTACAGGGTTTTCATATGTTCTGACAGCTTGCAGAGCGTTTGCAGTAACAGCGTACTCTTACCCGCGCCGGGGCTACCGCCGATTAGAATGGCGCTGCCTGGAACGACGCCGCCGCCCAGAACGCGATCAAACTCCAGAAAGCCAGTGGAAAAGCGAGGTAACGCTTCAAGGCTGATTTCTGAGAGCTTTTGCACCCGGCTGACACCTGCGCTCTCACCCGCATAGCCAGTGAGACGGTCGGAGCGTGATACGGACGCCGACGCCAGGCGAACTTCGGTAATGGTGTTCCAGGCGTGGCAGGCACTACACTGCCCTTGCCAGCGCGGATAGTCAGCTCCGCATTCATTACATACAAACGCCCGTTTGATGGCTTTTGCCACGTATCACCTCCTACTGATTAACGCTTTTCGTGTCTCATGCTGCCGCTGAGGATGCAGAGCACACCGGTCAGATCGGCATGACGGATGGTTACCGCAGACTGCTCATTCACCTTGGGTTTGGCGTGATAGGCAATGCCTAAGCTGGCTGTCTTGATCATCGGCAGATCGTTTGCGCCGTCGCCGATAGCAACGGTCTGGTGCATTGGAATCTCCAGCTTTTCCGCTAACTGTTGCAGCGTAGTGGCTTTATATTTTGCATCGACAATCGTGCCGATGACTTCACCGGTCAGTTTGCCATCTTGCATACCTAATTCGTTGGCAACGGCGGCGACCAGACCTAATTCGTCACGCAAATAATCGGAAAAGTAGGTAAACCCGCCCGACGCAATCGCGACGTGCCAACCCGCTTCCTGAAGCTGGCTAACCATATTATTCAAGCCCGGCATCAGCGGCAGCGTTTTGCGTACCGTCTGTAAAATAGTGGCGTCGGCACCTTTTAATGTCCCAACCCGCTGACGCAGGCTGGCGGCGAAATCCAGCTCGCCACGCATCGCGCGTTCAGTGACTTCGGCCACCAGTTCGCCACTGCCTGCCAGCTTGGCGATTTCATCAATGCATTCGATCTGAATCGCAGTGGAATCCATGTCCATGACCAGTAAACCCGGCGAACGCAGCGTTGGCGCGTTGCTCATGGCAGCGACATCGATACCCAATTCGTGAGCCAGCTTGGTTGCACGTGGCGTCAGTGTGCCCGCTAAACGGACAACCTGATAATCGCCCACGTTCCAGGCGCTAACGATAACCATGGCGCTTCCCAGTTTACGCTGGTAGCGAGAAATCAGGTTTTTATCGAGGACGTCGCTATAAATCAACCAGCCGGTATCGCCAGCGCGGTAGTCAAGCGGCATCACTTCGTCACCGCTCAGTGATAATGGCAGTCCCGGCCAACAGTTGATCTCATTCGGGAGATCACGATAGGTCAGACTATTCGACATGGGGAAAATCCTCTGCTGGCAGTAGTGCGATAAAGTCGTGCGATGAAAAGGGATGTGGCGTCAGCCAAACATATCCCTTCAAAAACTGGGCAACAAGCTATCCTATCGTCGGCGCTTCTGGCAACATGAAAGTATCCAAATCGTGTAAGGATTATCATGGTTCGCGCCCGGGTAAAATTTCGTCTACACCGCACGGCGATTGCGTTGATCTGTCTCGCCCTGCTGGTGATATTAATGCAAGGCGCGTCCTATTTCAGTCTGAGCCACCAGATGGCACGTTCTGAGCAGGTTGAAGATCTGGCACGCACGCTGTCCAGACAGGTGGCTTATAGTCTTTCGCCGCTGATGGGTAACGTGGATGATAACGGCCAAAAGATTACTACCATCCTCAAACAGCTTACCGATAACAGCCGTATTCTGGATGCTGGTGTGTACCAGCAGGATGGCTCGCTGGTGGCGCATATCGGTGAACAGGTGCAACTGCGAGACCGGCTGGCGCTGGACGGCAATCGGGTTGGTAGCTACTTTAACCATCAACTGGTGCAGCCGATTGAGGGAAAAGAGGGGCCTATCGGCTTCCTGCGCATCACGCTGGATACCCATGTATTGGCGACCGAAGCCAGACAGGTGGATAACACCACCAATATTCTGCGTCTGATGATTTTACTTTCACTGGCTATCGGCATCATTCTGACCCGCACGCTGTTGCAGAATCGTCGTACCCGCTGGCAGCAGTCACCTTATCTTCTTACTGCCAGTACGCCAGTGAAAGAAGAAGATGAGACAGAGAGTGAAACGCAGCCTGATGGCAGCGTGGTAGTGAAAAAAGACGGGGAAGAGAAAAGCCTCTGACACGCTGACTGCCACCCCGTACAAACGCCCTGTTTGTACGGAGGACGACGCGGCTATTTCAACTGCTGCTGGAACTGAAGCCAGTGGGTCTGAAATTTGCTGACTACCGAGAGATGATCGCTCTTGGTATAGCGGTCAGCCGTGGTTGCCGAGACATAGCTGCGAAAGCTGTCAAACAAGGAATCCGCACGCGTTGAGGCCGCCAGAGAAAAAATTTGCCGGCGTTGAATCTGCGTGGCTGATGTGCCTTCCGCGTTTCTTTGCAATTCCAGAAAAGTAGAATTTGTCTTATCGGTGTCTCCCGCGTCGACGCTGCGCTGATACTCATCTTGCAGAATGTTTTTTTCCAGATTACTCAGCGCGTCAGACTGGTACGTGATGAAGTCCTGAATATCCTTATCAGCGTTCTGATTAGCGCCGCTATCCACATAGCGGTTTTTCAATTCTTCCAACTTTGCGGCTTTTAGCGTGATTTCGATGCTATCGGTGGTATAGCTCCACGTTGTCACATCGGATGGTTTAGACAGTGCTTGATGAACCAGATCGACAAACTCGTCTTTACTGATGCTGCTGTCAGCTTTGAGGTTATTTGACCACAGCTCAAGGGCCATTTCGTTCGTGCTGATGTAATCAATAGGCAGATTGAGCGTCGAGTGAGTCTCTCTTTGTATCATGAGGTTACGCGTTTTAAGCACCTCTCCCTGCATTGCATCTTGCTCTTCTTGGCTTAACGTGGCGGGTGGGGTGTTTGCTCTATTTTCTTTCAAGCGAGCCACCGCTTCCGCAGAAATTTTTATATTGTTGGAGAAGGTGACGGTTTTTCCGGTAATTGGACTGACGGTCTGCACGCTGTCGGTTGTGGTGGGTTCTGTTGTTAATGGCGTTGTAGCAGATGGTATCGCGGTGCTCTGGGCCTGAGAATTGCTATGACCCGTATTACTTACAGACAAGCTCATACTCTCTCCTTAAGTGCGATCAAATGGTTAAAAGTTGACCCAGAGATTATCGGCAAAGATAAATGATAACTTTATAAATGATTTATGCCGTAATTATTGATAGCGGTATCAGAACGGTGACCGCAGCAGTGATGTCTCCGCGCTGTTTGTGCCATCACCGATTGTGTCTGCACGTTAAATCAGGGAAAATGCTCGGCTACAGTATATTTCCGCTTTGCCTGACGATCTGACATCGGTGTGTTGTTGACTTGATGCTGACGCTGGGTGGCTAACAAAAGAAACCTGAAAATCATGTCTCCAAGTGAATACGCCCGCGAAGTCTCTAAAAGAAGAACGTTCGCTATCATTTCTCACCCTGATGCCGGTAAAACCACGATTACCGAAAAGGTCCTGTTGTTCGGACAGGCGATTCAGACTGCCGGTACGGTAAAAGGGCGTGGTTCGAACCAGCATGCGAAATCCGACTGGATGGAGATGGAAAAGCAGCGTGGTATCTCCATTACTACGTCCGTGATGCAGTTTCCCTATCGTGAATGTCTGGTTAACCTGTTGGATACCCCGGGGCATGAAGACTTCTCCGAAGATACCTATCGTACGCTGACGGCGGTGGACTGCTGCCTGATGGTGATCGACACCGCAAAAGGGGTCGAAGATCGTACGCGTAAGCTGATGGAAGTCACTCGCCTGCGCGACACGCCGATTCTGACGTTCATGAACAAACTTGACCGTGACATCCGCGATCCGATGGAAGTGCTGGATGAAGTTGAGAGCGAGCTTAAAATTGCCTGTGCGCCGATCACTTGGCCGATTGGCTGCGGCAAACTGTTCAAAGGCGTGTACCACCTTTATAAAGACGAAACCTATCTGTATCAGACGGGTAAAGGCCATACGATTCAGGAAGTGCGTATCGTTAAAGGGCTGGATAACCCGGATCTGGATATCGCTGTGGGCGAGGATCTGGCAGCACAACTGCGTGAAGAGTTGGAACTGGTGCAAGGGGCATCGCACGAATTTGAGCTGGAAGCATTTCTTGCTGGTGAACTGACGCCAGTCTTCTTTGGTACCGCGTTGGGTAACTTTGGCGTCGATCACATGCTGGACGGGTTGATCGCTTGGGCACCTACGCCGATGTCGCGTAAAACGGATACCCGCGAAGTTACAGCAGCGGAAGAGAAGTTCACCGGTTTTGTGTTCAAGATTCAGGCCAATATGGACCCGAAACACCGTGACCGCGTGGCATTTATGCGCGTCGTGTCTGGGAAATATGAAAAAAGCATGAAACTGCGTCAGGTCCGTACGGGCAAAGACGTGGTGATTTCAGACGCACTGACCTTTATGGCGGGTGACCGTTCCCACATTGAAGAAGCCTACCCTGGCGATATTATCGGGTTACATAACCACGGCACTATCCAGATTGGCGATACGTTTACGCAGGGTGAAGATATGAAATTCACCGGTATCCCTAACTTTGCGCCAGAACTGTTCCGCCGTATCCGCCTGCGCGATCCGCTCAAGCAGAAACAGCTGCTGAAAGGGCTGGTACAGCTTTCCGAAGAAGGTGCCGTGCAGGTATTCCGTCCATTGACCAACAACGACCTTATCGTCGGTGCGGTCGGTGTGCTGCAGTTCGAGGTGGTCGTTGCCCGACTGAAAACGGAATACAACGTTGAAGCGATTTATGAATCGGTTAACGTTTCTACCGCGCGTTGGGTTGAGTGCAGCGATGCGAAGAAACTCGAAGAGTTTACGCGTAAGAACGAACTGCATTTGGCGCTGGATGGCGGGAATAATCTAGCTTATGTGGCACCGACGATGGTAAACCTGAATCTGACGCGGGAACGTTACCCTGAAGTCACATTCCACCAAACGCGCGAACATTGATTTAGTAGATAGCGCTACAGTTTCACAAAAAAATGGTGACTGTGCCGTTTAAATAGTGACCATGTTGTTAAAATAATCATCACCCGGTTATATTTGGTTTTAGGCCAAAAATGCCGGGTGTTTTTATTTTTAAATGATTTAAAAATCAATGCCTTAATTTTTTATTATCCCCTGCGTTCTTTCTCGCCTCGATGCAACAGACAAATCTGAATTGCTGTACATGTTCCTTCGTTACCCTGTGATTTTCCATTCTGTGGGCTATAGTTAACGGCGTGTTAACTGATTTAGCTCGTTCAACTGTTAACGTAATTTAAGTTGGTTCATTGTTTTGATTTGTTTCGCCTTTGCAATTCAATACTCTAATTTTTATGCAAGAAGAAGGAATCATCGGAGTGTTGGTAACGTCATTATCACTTTGATTTGCTAATGACTGCACAGGCGTTAACGTGGCTCACACAGACTGTGTCGGGCTTAGAGAAAAGCATAAGAAGGAAGACATCGATGAAAAAGACCACATTGACACAATCGCTGATCGTAGTTGCTCTGGGTTCGATTCTGGCTGGCGGCGCCATGGCTGAAGAAACGTTGGGGCAGAAAGTAGAACGTATCGCGGACACAACTGGTGCAAAAATCGATAACTCCGCCAATAAAGCGTCTGGCTACATGAGTGACAGCGCTGTCACGGCAAAAGTGAAAAGCGCGTTGCTGGAAGACAAATCAATTACCAGCAGCGACATTTCAGTCGAAACATCAAAAGGTGTCGTTACACTGAGCGGCTTTGTCGGCAGTCAGGCACTCAGCTCTCGCGCAGTGGAAATTGCCACGCAGGTTGAGGGTGTCCAATCCGTAAGCGATAAATTGCAGGTTAAAGATAATCAATCACAATCAGTTGGCGCGTATGCTGATGATGCTGTGATTACCAGTACGATTAAGGCCAAACTGCTGGCGGATGACATTGTTCCGTCCCGTAAGGTGAAAGTCGAAACTCAGGAAGGCGTTGTGCTACTGAGCGGTGAAGTGGACAACAAAGCGCAGTCCGACCGTGCTGAAAGTATTGTGAAGGCTATTGATGGCGTGAAAAGCGTCAAGAACGACCTGACAGTTAAATAACCGTCGCGATTTCGCACTGGGTTATCCGTAATAGCGGATAACCCGACCTAATCCGCATAATAAAACACCACCTGTGGATACGCAGTCAGGACGCATGAAGCGCGTCAGGATGACCACCACGATTTTTCATTTTGTCTGGTAAGGAGAGCGTATGTTTCGTTGGGGCATTATATTTTTAGTTATCGCACTGATCGCGGCAGCACTCGGTTTCGGCGGATTGGCTGGTACAGCAGCTGGCGCGGCGAAAATCGTCTTTGTAGTCGGTATTATTCTGTTTCTGGTTAGCTTGTTCACGGGTCGGAAACGGCCGTAGCACAGCACATTATATCTTCTAAATAATGTCATACAGAGCACACAGCCGCGCCATGCGGCTGTCACATTTTACCGGCACACTACTCTTTTACCGACACTACTCGCGTATTTGCTGCATTTCGACAGTTTATCAGGAGGTTTATGATGAATAGCGATATCGTTGTTGGCAAATGGAAACAGTGGAAAGGGAACTTTCTGGCGCTGTGGGCTGATTGGTTTGACAGTGACTGTGCCTGGTTGGAAGGAAGTAATGATTACCTGTCTGGCGTCCTGCAAGAGGGTTACGGAAAAGCACACGAAGAGGTATCCTCAGAGAAAACCACGTTACACTGAGGCCTCACCGCAACGACAAGTCCGATTCTGCCATGATACTTTGGCAGGATATTACTTGCGCGTAGAGTAGATTGGGTCGCCTCATCTTGACGGGCTTAATCTTAGCGGAGAAAAGCGACGTGCCTTCTGAACAACACCGTTTTATCGATACCCACTGTCATTTCGACTTTCCCCTATTCTATGATGATGCACCGGAAAGCTTGCGTCTGGCGCAAGACGCTGGGGTTGAACGCATCATTATTCCTGCCGTAGCTTCCCAGCATTTTGAACGCGTATTGATGCTCTCTCGCACCTACTCTCCGCTTTACGCCGCACTTGGCCTTCACCCGCTTTATATCGCCGAACATCAAGAGAACGATCTGCTTCGTCTGGAAGAGGAACTGCGTCAATTGCCTGCCAGACTGGTGGCGGTTGGTGAGATTGGATTGGATCTCTATATGCCGGAGCCGCAGTTCGAGCGACAGCTTACCTTTCTTGAGGCTCAGCTTCGGCTGGCGAAAAAATACGATCTCCCAGTGATCCTGCACTCGCGACGCAGCCACGACAGGCTGGCGCAATTACTTCGACGTATTGAGGTGCCGTGTACAGGTGTGGTTCACGGATTTGCGGGCAGTCTGGCACAGGCGCAAGCCTTTATCCGGCTGGGTTATTACATCGGCGTAGGAGGGACAATTACTTATGACAGAGCGAATAAAACGCGTCAGGCGATCGCGCTGCTGCCGTTAGATCGGCTGCTGCTGGAAACTGACGCGCCCGATATGCCGATGAGTGGCTATCAGGGCCAGCCAAACCGGCCTGAACGTATTTCGTGTGCGTTTGAAACGCTGTGTGCGCTGCGAACGGAGCCGCCTGAAGAGATTGCAGAGGCGCTCTTGCAGAATTCGCTCAGGCTATTTGGGCGACGGACTCCAGAGTAACGCCGCTACCCGTACGCCACTATCATTCCCCAATCGCTCTGCTTCTGCTTTTCTCTTATTTCTGTGCCACAACAGACAGAACAGCCATTTCGATTTCATATACCAACCATGTAATTGTGACGAAGATCACTTTTTGGTGTTTTGGACTGTTCGATGTTGTATGTATTTGTGACATAAATTAGCGACCTTCACGGGCCACTCTTTATAATCAGCTCGCCAGCTTGTGCTTACCGTTCTGGCGAAATGATTTTTTATTATGCACTCACTTTTTTCACGCGTTATAGGGAACTGCACATGCAACTCGTTATGAGTCTCATCGGCATGATTGTTTTGATACTGTGCGCGGTTATGTTGTCCAATAACCGTAAAGCTATCAGATTGCGCACCGTAGCCGGTGCTTTCATTCTTCAGATCGGTATCGGCGCGCTGGTGCTGTATGTACCAGTAGGGCGCAAGATTCTGGAGGGTTTGACGGGTGGTGTAGCAAACGTTATCTCCTACGGAAATCAAGGCGTTTCGTTCATGTTTGGCGGTTTGGTCTCCGACAAAATGTTTGAGGTATTTGGCGGTGGCGGGTTTGTTTTCGCGCTCCGCGTATTGCCGATTATCGTCTTTTTCTCTTCCCTTATCGCTGTACTGTATTACATAGGCGTTATGCAATTGGTCATCAAGGTACTTGGTGGTGGATTGCAAAAACTGTTGGGAACGTCCCGTACTGAATCGCTCTCTGCGACGGCCAATATCTTTGTCGGCCAAACTGAAGCACCGCTGGTGGTTCGTCCGTATATTGCCAACATGACGCAATCAGAGCTGTTTGCGGTGATGTGTGGCGGTCTGGCATCGATTGCCGGTGCCGTGATGGCGGGCTATGCCCAGATGGGCGTGCCGTTGGAATACCTGATCGCTGCCTCCTTCATGGCTGCACCGGGCGGGTTACTGTTTGCCAAACTGATGGTGCCAGAAACAGAAAAAACGCACGACCATGATGAAATGGTTGGGTTTGTTGATGAAGACGAGCGTCCGGCTAACGTTATCGATGCGGCGGCAAGCGGTGCAGCTTCTGGTATGCAACTGGCCCTGAATGTGGGTGCGATGCTGCTGGCATTTATCGCCTTGATCGCTGTGTTGAACGGCATTCTGGGCGGCATTGGCGGCTGGTTTGACTATCCGCAACTGTCGCTGGAAATGATTCTGGGTTGGTGCTTTGCACCCGTTGCGTTCCTGATCGGTATTCCCTGGAGTGAAGCGACTGTTGCGGGTTCGTTCATTGGGCAAAAACTGATCGTCAACGAGTTCGTCGCGTACATGAATTTCAGTGAATATCTGAAAGCAGATGACGTGGTGCGGGCCGCTGGTTTGCAGGTTCTGTCTGATCATACCAAAGCTGTGATTTCGTTCGCGCTGTGCGGCTTTGCTAACCTTTCGTCTATTGCTATTCTTATTGGAGGTTTGGGCAGTATGGCGCCAACTCGGCGTCAAGATATTGCCCGCTTTGGTTTGAAAGCGGTTGCGGCAGGTACGCTTTCTAACCTGATGAGCGCCTGCATCGCAGGATTCTTTTTGGCCCTGTAGATGTAACCAGGCATTCTTGCAGTAGCGAGATGATGGGCGGCGAAAGTCGCCCATTGTTCGTTTAAATCCCTGCATTGTTCAGGGTTTAAACGTGGTCTACGCGGTGTTTACCGAGTGCTGGTGCGATATGCTTGCCTGAGTGGAGTGACATGCTTTCTGCTTTTATTGATGATGTTGAATGGATTACTTTTCCACGGGCAACGGACGGTGCCGCCTACCCAGGTATTACTGCTCGCTGCCATTTCCATTTGTCTGCCTATGACGACGCGCTTTTTGCCGAGGCGAATATTCCCTTTTCCGACGCGCTAGAGCGCGCCGTACCGAAACGACGCGCTGAATTTCTGGCTGGGCGTTGCTTGGCCAAGCGCGTATTGAACAAGTTGGATCATCCCGATTTTATTCTGCATAGCGGGGAAGATCGCTCTCCCCAGTGGCCGGTAAATATTGCCGGTTCGCTGAGCCATAACAAAGACAGCGTACTCTGCGCCGCACATCTGCGTAGCGATGAGCTGTCGTGCGTGGGGGTCGATATCGAAGGGTTTATGTCCGACGAGCGTGCGCAATCGCTGTGGCCTGGTATCATCGGTGACGAAGAGTACCAATGGTTTCAGGGGCGAGATGAGTCGTTCTGCTGTTTGCTAACAGTAAGCTTCTCGGCGAAAGAGAGCTTGTTCAAAGCGCTTTACCCGCAGGTCCGGCACTACTTTGATTTTCTGGATGCCAGACTGGTGGCGCTGGATATCATCAAGCGCGAGTTTGAGCTGGAACTGCTGACCGATCTGACACCGACGTTTTACGCCGGACGCCGTTTTAAAGGCGCGTACCTGCTGAGAGAGTACGACGTCACCACCTTCATCTGCTGCTAAAAAAGCCCGCGTTAGCGGGCTCAGAGCCGTTCATTAGAACTTATAGGAATCAGAACTTGTAGCTAACGCCGCCGTACACCGTACGTCCAGACAGGAAGTAGTCGTTGTTGGTCGCGACGTAATCCCGTTTTTCGTTGGTCAGGTTAGTGAGGCCCAGCTTAAGGTCCACATTTTTAACCGGCGTATAGGTGGCACCGATATCCACGGTGTTAAAGCCACGAGTCTTACTGACTTCTTTATCAAACAGATACTGGTTACCGGTGTATTGGTAAGCAATATAAGTCGATAGGTTATCTAACGTCTGCCAGTTCAACTGGGTGTTAACCGTATTTTTCGGTGTTTGTTTCAGTCGCATTTTTGTCGTGCGGTCTTCGGCATCGACAATAGTCCAGTTAGTGGTCCAGTTCAGGTCATCTGTCACATCGACCCAGAATGAGGTTTCAATACCCTGAATTCGCGCTTTATTCACATTTTCGTAGGTGAGGCGCGTCGCAACTCTGTCCCAGGTCTGAACCTGAATCATGTCTTTAATATCGTTATTAAATAGCGTAACGCCTGCGCCAAAGCGTTCAGCTTCATAAGCGGTGCCGATTTCATAGCTGATTGACGTTTCTGGCTTCAAATCCGGATTACCTACCGTCTGGCAACGGCCACGGCAGGCGGCGATGGCATACGATTCAGATGACTGCGCAATTGAGGGGGCTTTAAACGCTTTACTGACGCCGCCTTTTACCACCCAGTTGTCGGTGAGGCTATAGGTGGCATAAGCGCGCGGGCTGAATTCTGTACCATAAGTCTCATGCTTATCGACACGTCCGCCGAAGGTTAATGCCAGGTCAGATAGCTTGAATTCGTCTTGCAGAAAGAGCGCTCCCTGACTCACGTCAATGGTGCTGTTGGGCAAGTTCATGCTGTGTTTCAATGAGGTTAGGCGATATTCTCCGCCACCGGTCAGTAGATGATCGCCCAGATAGCCGGAGGCCTGTCCGTCAACAGTATGGTTGTCCTGCGTAATGTCCGCTTTGCCATTATTGAGTTGGGAATTATCCATCAATTCCACATTTTCATAGAAATAGCGCAGACGTGTATCGACGTTATCCCAACTGCCGTTGTGCGTTAATCCCAGCCCCAGTCGCTCCATTTTTTGAATGTTGCGAACTGCCGTGCCATAGTTATTCCATCGTACGTCACGGTCGTCTTTGGTATATGTGGCGTCGAAATCCAGGCTCTGTTGGGCATCAATCAACCACGTTAAATTTCCCATCACACTGTAATTATCACGTTTTTCCAGTGCATCGGTATTCTGATTTACCGACTGTTCAGTTTTCCATGCGTCACGTTTTCCGCCATCGGCCAGCAAGCTCCCCAGCAGCGTGTTTTCTATGAGTGGCCCGCTGATATAACCGTTCAGGCGGTTATGGTCGCCGCCAGATCCTTCTGTTGGCGCTTCAAAGTTATAGCCAATTTCGCCTTTGAGTTCGTTACTCGGTTGGTTCAGGATGACGTTAATGACACCGCCCAGAGCATCGGCACCGTACAGGGAGGACATAGGCCCACGGATCACTTCGACACGTTCGATCGCTGAGATGGGAATCGCACTCAGATCGAAATCATTCCCCATGTTGCCAGCAAGCGCATCGCGGGAATTGACCCGACGGCCGTTGATCAGCAGTAAGGTATAGTCCGCTTTCATACCACGGATCTTGATTTCGTTACGACCATAGCTGGTAGACGGGTTGATGTTAATGCCTGGCAGCTTTTTCACCGCATCGGAAACGTTATTCACCGACATCTTTTCCAGTTCGGCGTGGGTGATGACAGAGACGCTGGCGGGGGCGCTTAGCGTGGTGTGTTTCGTCTGTGTTGCTGTCACGACGATTTTTTCATCTGCCGCGTTTTCTGCCTGTGCCAGCGCAGGCAGTGTCAGTAACCCCGTCACCAGCAGGGCGCGATACACCTTGCTGTGTGGAAAATGATGATGTGAAAAGCGACTTTCCGGTTTTAGCTGCATGTCAAAGACCCCATCAAAGAGTGGAAAAAATATCCCCGTAAGTAACGTGCTGCCGACCCATTCGTTGCATGAATCGATCAGTTTATTGCTCAGTCACCTGTGCCGATTGGCGTGCTGCCATTTTCCGGCCACGTTCAGCCAACTGCGGAATCAAGCGTAGGGTCAGCAGCATGGCTGCCAGCGCAAATACGGTGCTGGCGATGGCGAGCTGTGAGAATCCGTCAATTTTTCCCTCTGCGGAGGTGCTCAGATAAGCGGCAGAGGCGACGCTGGCAAGCCCCGATGCCACGTTGGCCGCAGTTCCCTGATAGGACATGAACGCAGCGCGCTGATGCGGCAGCGGAATACCCGCGGTAATCGCCAGCGTGCTGCTGGAACGGGCCGCGCTGAGCGCCATGAATAGGGTGAACACCAGATACAGGGAAAGCGAAAAGGGCAAAACGAAACCGCAGAGAATGACAACGGCCAGCAGCAGCGTCGTTACCACGACCGTCTGGCTGGCATACCCGCGATCCAACAGGTTACCGCACAGTTGCATGGTCACCATGCTTGCCAGCCCGCCGCAGAGGTAGAGCAGGGAAATGTCATCCCGAGGGAAAGCGAGATTGAACTGAAAATAGTTGGAAAAATGGGGAATCAGCAGGAAATGCCCGAACATTTGTAGCGACATCACCGTCAGTCCCAACACGAAAAGGGGAGAGGCCAGCAGGTCCTGTAATACAGAAGTCGGTGCTTTACTAGGATCAAGCTTTTGCTGAGCCCGGTGCGTCGGCGGCATGGAAGGGAACCGCCACAGCACTAATAAAACCAACAGCAGGCCGCCGAGGCCGAACGTATAAAACGGCGCTTGCCAGTTAATACGGTGAGCCAGTTCCAGCGACAGCGGCATGATGACAATAGCTGCGAGTGAAAAGCTCATGCCGACATAGGCCAGCTGCTTTCCGCGTTCGTTGGCCGGCACAATATCGACAACCGCCGCCATCAACACACCGGATGCCGGCCCGGCAACACAGCCCGCTAGAATGAACAGCAGCAAAAGATCGGTTTGGCTGGTGGAGAACATACAGGCTGCCGTCAGGCCGAAGCGCAGCGTCAGCAGAACGATCAGGGCATGTTTACGGTTAAATCTGTCCAGATAAGGTGCGGCGAGGAAGCCGACGATGGCAGAAGCAAACGTTGCGCCGCCGCTGATGTAGCCGATGTTCTTGGCATCCATGGACAGGGCGCTGACGAAATCGGGTCCTAACGGCATCACCATCATCAGGCTACCGAGGGAAAGCATGTTGATGAGCAACGCCAGATGCACAACGGATCGGGTGTGCGGGCGGTACATGCTTTCATCCATGACAGGCTCACATTTAGACACAGTTAGTAAAATATTTGCGCAGTCTAGCGCAGCTTAATTTTATTGACAATAAATGATAACTATTTTCATTATCAACTGTGATGTGGGTTTTATAATCAATACATTCTTATTGCTAACCATTAACCGTTATGAAAGATGAACAATAAAATTGATTAACATCAATATAACCCCCAATTAGTGGGCGTGAATAACCATTGTGTGGAAGGATTGACCGAACACGTTACTTCAGTGTAATTTAACTGCGCTTAATATGAATGATAATTATTTTAATAATCATTGGTATTTAATTTGCGAGCGCAGGAGCTGTCTTGTGGATACACTGATTTCAGAAACTGAAACATTTAGCGGACTAACCTATTCGGAACAGACCGCTTTTTTATATGCATCGGAACACCGAAGCCTTTCTACTTCCGGCTTATTTGAACGTATTTCGTCCCCTGTTTGTGCTCCAGGCTCGCACAATGACGAGCTTAGCCTTGCCATCGCGCAGGCATTCCAACGGGCACGTCAGGCAGGGCAATCGCTGCCTATTGTTGTGGGAGCGATTCCTTTTGATACCACGCAACCATCTTGTCTCTACATCCCTGATAGTTATACCGTTACGACGAAGTCTGAACTCGTCAGCCGTGCTCGTAAGCACACGACTGCGGCACCAAAAGCGTTAACGCTAAACAGTGTCCCAGACGAATGTCAGTTCAAGTCCATTGTGGCAGAGGCCGTTGAGCGCTTCCGTCGTGGTGAACTGAGCAAAGCAGTGCTGTCACGCATTCTGGACATTGAACTGGCGAGCCCTGTTAAGGCGCAAACGATCCTCAACAATCTGATGGTGCAAAACGCCGGTGGATATCACTTCTCACTGCCATTGCCGGATGGCTCTGTATTGCTGGGTGCCAGCCCTGAACTGCTGCTGCGTAAGCAGGGAAACGTGATTGTGTCTAATCCACTGGCGGGATCGGCACGACGGATGAACGATGAACATCTGGACTATCTGAACAGCCAGCGTTTGCTGAATTCAGGCAAAGACAAGCACGAGCATAAGCTGGTGGTGGACGACATTCGTCAACGCCTGATGCCGCTGTGCGCGTCGTTAACCATTCCATCGGCTCCCTCGCTGATGAGTACTGCCTCGATGTGGCACTTGTCCACTGCGATCCGCGGTGAACTGGCGAACCCGGATATGACAGCACTTCAGGTCGCCTGTCAGCTACATCCGACCCCCGCACTATGCGGTTTCCCCACGCAGGAAGCTCGTCAGTTGATCGCCGAACTGGAACCGCACGATCGTGGCGTATTCAGCGGGATCGTCGGCTGGTGTGATGCTAACGGTGATGGCGAATGGGTGATAGTCATTCGCTGCGGCACCATAAAACACAATAAAGTCCGCCTGTTTGCTGGGGCGGGTATTGTTGAGGCATCCGTCCCCGAGGATGAATGGGCTGAAACCGCCGCTAAATTAAACACGATGCTGAATGCGTTTGGGCTTAACTCTGGTGTGGATGGACTATGAGCATTGAATTTACGCCCTGGCCAGAGGAACTGGCACAGCGTTATCGCGACAAGGGATACTGGGTCGGCCTGCCGCTAACGGATGCCTGGGAACGTCATCTGGCGACACAGCCCGATGCGGTTGCGGTCGTGTG
The DNA here is from genome assembly GCF_000740965.1 of Pectobacterium atrosepticum. NCBI lineage: Bacteria > Pseudomonadati > Pseudomonadota > Gammaproteobacteria > Enterobacterales > Pectobacteriaceae > Pectobacterium > Pectobacterium atrosepticum. Next base: position 536,272 of record NZ_CP009125.1, read on the forward strand.
CGGCGAACGTCAGTGGAGTTATCGGGAGCTGGATCGACAGTCTTCCGCGCTGGCATCGCGCTTGACGCAAAACGGCCTGCGCTGTGGTGACACCGCGCTGGTGCAGTTGCCGAACGTGGCCGAATTTTACCTGACCTTTTTTGCGTTGCTGAAAATGGGCGTCGCGCCGGTTAACGCGCTGTTCAGCCATAACAAGCTGGAGCTGCTGTCTTACGCCACGCAGATCGAACCGCGCTTGCTGATCGCATCGGCCGAACATCCGCTGTTTGGCAATGGTGAGTTTTTGGATCGGCTACAAACGCAGGTCCCTAGCCTGAAAACAGTGGTGATGCTTGGAGACAGTCCGCTGGGGCACAGTCTGACGGACTGGCTGCAACCGCACGCTTCGGCCAGTAAGTACCAGCCTTCCGCGTCGGGGCAGGTCGCCTTCTTTCAGCTTTCTGGCGGCAGTACCGGCACGCCGAAGCTGATTCCCCGCACCCATGATGATTACTACTACAGCGTGCGCCGCAGCGTGGAAATCTGCGTGCTGACGCCACAAACCCGCTACCTGTGTGCGTTGCCCGCACCGCATAACTTCCCGTTAAGTTCACCCGGTTCACTGGGCGTATTTTACGCCGGTGGACGGGTCGTGTTGGCGTCCGATCCGGGAGCGATGACCTGTTTCCCGCTGATCGAACGTCATCAGATCGATATTACATCACTTGTGCCGCCTGCTGCCGCGCTGTGGATCCAAGCGGCAGAACAGTTTGGTGAAGCGCTGCGTAGCCTGAAGATCTTACAGGTGGGTGGGGCGAAGCTGAGTGAAACCGTCGCACGTCGTATTCCGGCGGTGCTGGGCTGTCAGTTGCAACAGGTGTTGGGGATGGCGGAAGGGCTGGTGAACTATACCCGACTTGACGACAGCGACGAGCACATTTTTACCACGCAGGGCTACCCGATGAGCCCAGACGATGAAGTGAAGGTGTTGGACAGGGACGGTAATCCGCTGCCGAGAGGCGAGGCGGGGCTATTGGCGACGCGTGGCCCGTATACCTTCCGTGGTTATTACCGCAGCCCGGAGCACAATACCCGCGCTTTCGACAGTGACGGTTTCTACCACTCGGGCGATGTGGTGCAGATGACCGAAGAGGGCTACTTGCGTGTGGTCGGGCGGGAAAAAGATCAGATTAACCGCGGTGGTGAAAAGATCGCTGCCGAAGAGATCGAAAATCTGCTGCTTAAACATGACGGCATTCTCCATGCCGCGCTGGTGTCCATGCCCGATCCGGTCATGGGCGAAAAAAGCTGCGCTTTTCTGGTGGTCAGCGATTCTTCGCTGAAAGCCATCACGTTAAGAAAATATCTTCGCAATCAGGGTATTGCCGAATTCAAACTGCCGGACCGCTTCGAGATGATCGACACCTTGCCCGTCACACCAGTCGGTAAGATTGATAAGAAATCACTCCGTCAGCGCATCCAGACCCAACTTAGCATTCAAAATAAATAAGGATTTTGTGATGGCAATCCCTTCTATTGCTTCTTATCCCCTGCCGCGCGCACAGGATTTCCCTGAAAACAACGTTTCCTGGGCGTTTGAACCTGAACGTGCGGTGCTGCTGATTCACGACATGCAGGACTATTTCGTGAATTTCTATGGTGCGGATAGCCCGCTGGCACAACAGCTGATTGAGAACATTTCGGCGCTGCGAACCTACTGTAAAGCGCAGGGGATCCCGGTGGTGTATACCGCGCAGCCTAACACGCAGAGCGCCGCTGACCGTGCGCTGCTGAACGATATGTGGGGCGCAGGGCTGAACAATCATCCAGAGAAACAGCGTGTTGTGAGTGCCCTTGCTCCGGATGAGCATGACACGGTGCTGGTGAAGTGGCGCTACAGCGCATTCCATCGTTCCCCGCTGGAACCGATGATGAAAGAGATGGGTAAAGATCAGCTGATTATCTGCGGCGTTTACGGACATATCGGCTGCATGATTACCGCGACGGATGCCTTCATGCGCGATATCAAGCCCTTCATGGTGGGCGATGCGATTGCGGATTTCTCACTTCAGGAACACCTGATGGCGCTGAAATATGTTGCGACGCGCGCCGGACGGGTGGTTAGCACGGCAGAACTTACGGGAGCAAAAATGGCACAGGCATTGACGAAACAAGGACTGAGAGCGCATCTGCTGAGCTTGATTGATGAAGAAGAAGATCAGTTTGATGAAGATGAAAACCTGATCGACTATGGTCTGGACTCGGTGCGCATGATGGCGCTGCTGACCGAATGGCGCAATCAGGGCGTCACCCTGAGCTTTGTCGATCTGGCGCGTAACCCTAGCCTGAATGCATGGTGGGCGCTGATCGAAAAACAGCAGGGAGCCGCATTATGAAGCCGTTGAGCGTTGCGCAGCGCGGGCTGTGGTTAGGCCATGCCCTGAACGATGATAAAGCGACGTTCAACACGGCGGAGTGCATCGCATTTGATGGCAAAGTCGATATTGACGCCATGCTGAGTGCGATCCGTCAGGCTGTGATGGAATGCGAGTGCCTGTACTGCCAGTTTGTTGAGGTTGCGGGTGAACATGCAGAGCAACCAGAGATCGGTTTTGTAGCTTCGCAACTGCCCGTTCCGATTGGCGTGCTGCCGATTGTAGAACTGTTGCCCGCATCGATGATGGACGAAGAGCAGACGATACGTCAGTGGGCGCGTGACGAAATCTCTCTGCCGCTGGATTTACTGAACGGATTACCCTGCCGCTTTGCGCTGCTGTGCGGTGAAAAACGCGATTTTCTCTACAGTTGTGTTCACCACATTGCGTTGGACGGCTTTGGCACCACGATGCTGTTTCAACGCATCGCCCAGATCTACACCGCGCTGACGACGGGGCAGTCCGCTCCAGTGGCCGAGTTTGGTCCGTTCAGTGAGGTGTTGGAAGAGGAACGGCAGCGCGATGCTAGCGGGCAGACGGCGCAGGCGCGTGATTTCTGGCTAGAGACGTTGAACTCGATGCCGGAACCCGCCAGTTTCAATGAGAAGAAAGCACCGATAGCCGCGCGTTTTTTGCGCCAAAGCTGTGACATGCCAGATGATCTCTGGCAGCCGCTGACCGCGCTGTGTGAAGGCAATAAAATCAGCTGGCCGGATCTGTTTTTGGCGATGCTGGCAACGCACCTGAAACTGGTGTCCGGCAGCGACCGACTGACGTTCGGAATGATGGTGATGAACCGTATCGGCTCCGCCTCGCTGATGGTGCCGAGCATGCAGATGAATATCGTGCCGCTCTGTATTCAGGTGGATGAACAGGCAAATTTTGTGGCGCTGGCGCAACAGGTTGCCCGCACCAAACGCACGCTCCGTCGTCATCAGCACTATCGCTATGAGCATTTACGTCGCGATCTGAATCGCGTCGGCGGCGAACAGCGCCTTTTCGGGCCGCTGATCAATATCATGCCGTTCGATCATCCGCTCAATTACGGATCGCTGTCGTCCAGTACGCTGAATCTTAGCGCCGGGCCGGTAGAAGATCTGACGATCGAGATCCATTTCAAACCGGATGGCACGCCGGTATTGGACTTTGATGCCAATCCAGCCTGTTACAGCGCAGAAGCGCTTGCCAGCCTGCAAGAAACCCTGTTCACGCTGCTTCAGCGCTGGCTGGCGCAGCCGCAGCAAACCAGCGGCGAACTGCTAGGACGCTGGCTGCGTGAAGAACGTGAACTGGCACTGATCACCAGCCGCGAACCTGAACCGTTTGTTGAGCCGGTTCTGACGGCGATTACCAAGCAGGCGCGTAAGAACCCGAGTTATATCGCATTGGCGCAGCGCGATCGACAATACAGTTATCAGCAACTGCTGGATCTGAGCGGTCAGGCCGCTGCGGCGCTACATGAGCGCGGCGTACAGCCCGGTGAACGCATCGGCATTATGCTGAACCGTAGCCCTGAAACCATTATCAGTTTGCTGGCCGTGATGCAGTGCGGCGCGGTTTATGTGCCGCTCGACCCTGAACAGCCGCGTGAACGTCAGCAGCACATCATCCAGATTGCCGGGCTGCGTACGATTGTGACGCAGGCGGATTACCAGCATCGGCTGGCCTCCGTCTTTTCCGGTGAAATCGTTCTGGCGGGGCATCTTTTGTCATCCAGCGCGCAGGCCGTGGCGCTGCCGACTGCGGAATCGAGAGAAGGCCAGATTGCTTATGTCATGTTCACTTCGGGATCGACCGGATTGCCGAAAGGCGTGGAGATCGGTGCCAGCGCGCTGGATCACTTCACGGCGGCGGCACGTCAGCGCTACGGCCTGCGTGCAGAGGATCGCGTGCTGCAATTTGCTCCGTTTAACTTTGATGCCAGCATCGAAGAGGTTTTTGCCACGCTGACCAGTGGTGCGACGCTGGTGCTGCGTACCGATGAAATGCTGGAATCGATTCCCACCTTTGTCGAACAGGTAGACGCACAGGCGATTACGCTGCTCGATCTGCCGACTGCATTCTGGAACGAATGGGTGGTGGGGCTGAAAACTGGCACGCTAACCATGCCTTCTGCACTGCGCGCTATCATCATCGGTGGTGAAGCCGTGTATCCCGAACAGCTGGTGCAGTGGCAACGCCACGCGCCGGACACGTTGCGTTTAATCAACACATATGGCCCCACTGAAACCACGGTGGTGGCGACCAGTTGCGACCTGCAAACCCAGTCTGCTGATGTGGCGCAGCTCCCTATCGGTCTGCCGTTGGCTGGGGTAAACGCACTGGTTCTGGCGGCGGGCGATCGCCCTGCGGCGGAAGGTGAACTGGTGCTGCTGGGGCCAACGCTGGCCGCGGGTTACATCGGTACGGAACACACCGCGTTTACGCAGTTGGCGGTGGGCGATCGACATCTGCCAGCCTACCGCACGGGTGACAGAGTGCGTCTGGAAAAAGGACACCTGTTGTACCTCGGGCGCATGGATAACGAATTTAAAATCAGCGGCTATCGGATTCAGCCAGGGGAAGTAGAATCCCATTTGCTGGCGCAGCCGGATGTCGATGAAGCCTGCGTGCAGGGCATTGTTTACCCCAACGGCGTACGGCGGCTGGTGGCGTTTGTCGCCACGAAAGAGGGCGAGATCGATGCGCGTGCGCTGAAACAACGCCTGAGCAGTGTACTGCCGTCTGCCATGATCCCCACCGATTATCGTGCTTTCCATCAGTTGCCGAAAACCGGGTCCAATAAGGTCGATCGCAAGCGTCTGCTGGCGGAATATCACGATGATGCACCGACGCAGGCGCTAGCCAGCGACACCGAGAATCGGGTCAGCGCCATCTGGCAGCAGATCCTCGGTGTGTCGGGGATTCAATCGCGGGATAACTTCTTCGAACTGGGTGGACAGTCACTGCAAACCATCCAGATCGTAAATCGTCTGGCCGCAGAGTTTTCTGTCAGCATCAAAGTCTCTGATGTGTTCGATCATCCACAGCTCAGCGACTTCTGCCGCTATCTGGACGACAGGCTGTCACAGGATGAAAACAGCGTGGAAATGGTGTGGTAGGGAAAATGATGAACAAGGCACAACCTCTTCAGTTTGATTTCAGCGGCCAGACCGTCTGGGTAACCGGCGCGGCGAGCGGCATTGGCGAAAGCATTGCCCGCCAGTTTGTCGCGCTCGGCGCGAACGTGATCGGATTCGATCGCGCATTCCAACATAACGCTTCCCCGTATAACGATCGCCCGTTTCGCTGCGTGACGCTGGATATCAGCGAGCCGAACAGCGTGGCGGCGGTGTGTCGTCAGCAGTTGGCGGAAACGGGGCTAGACGTTCTGGTCAATGCCGCCGGGATTCTGCGTTTAGGTGATATCGATGCGCTGAGCGTGGACGACTGGCAGCAGTGTATTAACGTCAATGCCTCTGGCGCGTTTTATCTGTTGAACGCGCTGGTGCCGCACTTTAAGCAGCAGCGCCGTGGCGCGATTGTCTGCGTCGGCTCTAATGCCGCACATATTCCTCGCATGCAGATGGCGGCGTACTGTGCTTCGAAAGCGGCGCTCACCAGCCTGTCTCACTGCGCAGGGCTGGAACTGGCGCCTTACGGCGTGCGTTGTAATTTGGTGTCGCCAGGATCGACGGATACGCCGATGCAGCGCGGCATGTGGCACAGCGCCGATGCGGAACAGCGCACTATCGCGGGCTTTCCTGACCAGTACAAGCTGGGGATTCCGCTGGGCAAGATTGCTCAGCCGGAAGAGATCGCCAATACCGTGGTTTTTTTGGCTTCCGATCTGGCCAGCCACATCACCATGCAGGACGTGGTGGTGGATGGCGGGGCAACGCTAACGGCCTGATTTGCTGAGAGAGTGACAAGTCATGAAAGATATCGTAACGCTGTTAAAGCAGCTGGAACGGCAGGGTGTGCGTCTGGCGTTAAATACGCAAGGACAGCTGATTTCGCAGTCCAATAAAGAAGCGATCACGGCAGAAATTGGGCGCACGATTAAGGAAAACAAAGACGCTATCGTGCGCTGCCTGACGGCGCAGCAGGCGTTTGAACGCCCCATCACGCCGCAGAATGCGACGTCTGGCCCGCTGTCGTCATCGCAAAGCGGGCTATGGTTTATCGAACAATACGAAGAGCAATCACACCTCTACAACATGCCGGTCTATTTTCGTCTGACCGGCACGCTGGATGTGGCCGCGCTGGAGTTTGCCTTTGATGCGCTGGCGCAGCGCCATGCCAGCCTGCGCACCCGTTTTGTGGTTAATGAACAGGGCAAGGGTGAGCAGCGTATCGATGCCTATCAACCGTTTGTGATACAGCATGATGACTTCTCTCTGTTACCAGAAGCTGAACGGGAAGGGCGTTTACAGCAGCAGGTGAAAGCGGAAATCAGCCGTCCATTCGATCTCACGGCGGGCGATCTCACCCGCGTGCGGCTGGTGAAGATGAGCGAGCGGACGCACGTTCTGATGATCACCCAGCACCACATCATTTCCGATGGCTGGTCGGTGAAGAATCTGTTTGCTGACTTCAAACCGGCCTTTTTGGCCTGTCAAAACCGCCAGCCTTATCCTGTCGAGACCACTCAGCTTAACTATATCGACTACGCACACTGGTTCAATTCCGACGCATTTCTGGATTACCACAACGAATTCAAACCGTTCTGGGTTGAGCGGCTGACGGGGATTCCGGAAGTGCACAGCCTTCCGCTGGATAAACCGCGTCCGGCGCACCAGAACAGCGGTGGTGAGGTGATCTTCTCCGCGATCAACAACGATCTGTGGGATAAATTCAAGCGCCTGTGTCAGCGCTACAATACGTCTAACTTCATTGGTCTTCATGCTGTGTTCTCCCTGATGCTGGCGCGTATCAGCGGCGAGAAAGACATTGTGATTGGCTCCCCGCTGGCCTATCGCGAGCGGCCGGATATCGAAGATGTTGTCGGCTTCTTCGTTAACACCATCGTGCTACGTACCCAATTGCAGGACAGCCAGAACTTTGTCGATTACCTGCAATACTGCCGCGAACAGGATCTCTCGGCCTTCGATCATCAGCTCTATCGCTTTGAAGCGCTGAGTGAGGCGATCGGGTCCGATCGTACCACGGCGATCAATCCGATCTTCCAGGTGATGCTGGTTTATCAAGCCAAAGTGGATTTCAACGATCTGATCCCTGGCTGTGATGCGGCGGAGGAAACTTCGCCGGTGCTGCCTGCCAAGACGGACATTTCGGTCAAAGTGACGGAACTGATGGGCGAAGTTCGGCTGGACTGGCTGTTTGCCACTGCGCTGTTTGAGCGCCAGACGATCCAGTATTACGCCGACCGCTTTATCCGGCTGATCGAAGCCGTGGTGGAAAATCCGGAAACCGATGTCTGGCATCTGCCGTTGATGGAAACGGATCGATTTGCCGCTGTGCTGGCGGAAACCCAGCAGTTGCCGCGTAGCTATCCGCAGCCACAACTGACGGTAACCGACGTGATTGAAGCCGTGGCACAGCGCGATCCACAGCAGTTGGCGATTGCCTTTGATGGTGAGCAGCGCACCGACACGCTGACGTATGCCGAACTGAACAGGCAGGCTAACCAGCTCGCACACTGGCTGCACCGTCAGGGTCTGGGCGAACAGTCGCTGGTTGGCGTGCTGGCGAAACGCGATCGCTATTTTGTCATTGCGCTACTGGCCATTTGGAAAGCGGGTGCAGCCTATGTGCCGCTGGATCCTGAATATCCGCCAGAGCGACTGCGCCACATCATTACCGATGCCAATCTTGCCGTTATTCTCGGCGGTGATGGGCAACAGCTGGCGCAATGGTCAGCCGAACAGCGTATCGATCTGACCGATCCTGCTGTTGTCGAGCAGTGGCAGGATCTGCCGGGTGATGAACCCCCAGCAATTCCGCGCCACGCACAACAGCTGGCACAGGTGATCTACACCTCGGGATCGACCGGCTTGCCGAAAGGCGTGATGATCGAACACGGTTCGCTGATCAATCTGCTGGACGATCATCGCGATCGCATCGATTTCACGCCACAAAGCACCATGTTCAACTGCATGTCGCTCTCGTTTGACGCCGGTAACATGACGACGCTATTGCCGCTAAGCAGCGGCGGAACGTTAGCGTTTGGTGAGCCCAACGATCGGGCAATTATGCAGGCCGAACAGGCGGGTGCGACACACCTGATCCTGCCGACGGCGCTGATGTCGATTCTCGACCCTAAGCACGTTAACGGTATTCAGGCCATTGGCATGGGCGGTGAAGCCTGCCCGAACACGGTGGTGGAAAACTGGGCAGAGAAAGTGGCGCTGTACAACATGTACGGGCCGACCGAATGTACCGTCACGGCGTTGAGTACCCGTCTGCGTAAAGGCCAGCCCGTCACCATCGGTAAACCGCTCACCCATATTCAGGCGCTGATTCTGGATGCGGCTGGGCAGTTGTGTCCGGTGGGCGTGCCGGGCGAGCTTTGCCTTGCGGGGCTTGGGCTGGCGCGTGGCTACCTCAATCAGCCGCAGATGACCGCCAGCCGCTTCGAGCACATCACGCTAAATGATGTGAACAATGCGGGGCAAGGCGCGGCAACGTTGCGCATTTATCGCACGGGTGACAAGGCCAGACTGCTGAACAACGGTGATTATGAATACTGTGGCCGTATTGATGAGCAGATTAAACTGCGTGGCTACCGCATCGAACCGGGTGAAATCGAGGCACAGCTAGCGGCAGTCTGCCCACCGCTGAAGCAGATTAAAGTCATCGTGGCGCAGGTAGGGAGTCGTCCGGCGCTGGTCGCTTATGCCACGGTGAAAGCTGACAGCAGCACGCCGGAACCTGCCGCCGTGCTGATTGATGTTGCAAAGTACCTACCGGAATACATGGTGCCTTTCCGACTGATGCTGTTAGAAGACATGCCGCTGACGCCGAACGGTAAGCTCGATATGAAGCAACTGCCGCCGGTGCTGGAAGCAAACGAGGGTGACGGTGAGGCTGACAATCCGCTGGAAGCGGACGTGTTGGCGATTTGGCGCAGCGTGCTGAATACGCCGCTGGGCGTTGAGGATGATTTTTTCCGCTTAGGCGGTGACTCTATCCTCAGTATTCAACTCACAACCCGACTGCGCAGCGCAGGCTATGCCTGCACGGTGAAAGACGTTTTCGAAGCGAAAAGTGTACGGCGTTTGTGCCGTGTGCTGGCGCAGAATAATCGCGACACAGGCACTGTCGCGGAGCAGGGCACGCTGGAAGGTGAGTTCGCGCTGCTGCCGATTCAGCGTTGGTTCATGGAGCAGTCGCTGGTACGTCCTGAACACTGGAATCAGGCGGCAATGATCCAACTGCCGGAAGTGGATACCGAACGGCTTGTCACGATGTTGCAGGCGCTGATGGCACAGCACGATGCACTGCGTCTGGGCTGTGATGCCGAAGGACAACGCTATCTGGCGGATGTGCCTTGCCCTGCTTTGCCGACGCTGGATTATCGCCAGCTTGGCGACGATGGCCTGCAACAGGCATTTACCGCATTGCAGAGTGAATTCGATCCTGCGCAGGGAAGAACGATGGCCTGTGCGCTGGTGCGGCACCATCCACAGGCGGACACAGCCTTGTTCCTCGCTTTCCACCATCTGGTGATTGATGCCGTTTCCTGGCGCATTCTGGTTGACGATCTGGAACGGTTGTACCTCGGTGAACCGCTGCTGCCGAAAACGTCAAGCTATCGTCAGTGGGGCGCGGCGCTGCAACACTACGCTACACAACATGCGGAACAGCTGACGTACTGGCAGGCGCAGGAAGACGGCGTAGATCTGACGGCGCTACTGGCGGCTAAAGATCCGCAGGGTCATGCCAGTGCTGCCATTCTGACGCTGGATGCGGCAACTACGGGCCAACTGGTGAGCGAGGCCAATCGTGCCTTTAATACCGACGTCAGCGATTTGCTGCTGGCGGCGCTGACGCGCACGCTAAACGATCTCGGCTGGGGCGATAAAGCACGCATCATGCTGGAAGGGCATGGCCGCGAAGCGATTGATCCGACGTTGGATGTCAGTCGCACCGTCGGGTGGTTTACCAGCACCTATCCGGTGTGCCTGCAAGATAAGCCAGACTGGGCTTCTCTGATTCAATCCAGCAAGGAACAGTTGCGTCAGGTGCCAGACAAAGGCGTCGGGTTTAATCCACTGCGTTATCATCACCCGCAGGGCAATTCGCTGACGCTGTCGCCGATTGTGTTCAACTATCTCGGGCTGTCGGTTCAGGCCGCGGGTACATGGCGTCCGGTGGACGTCGCGCCGGGATGCTGCGTATCACCGGAGAATAAACCGGCAGAGGTTATCAGTCTCCACGGCGGCATTACGGGCGGACAGCTGACGCTGCGTCAGGTTGGTTGCCTCAACCAGCGTGACAGCGAACGCCTGATGACACGGCTGACCGAGAATCTGCGGGCGCTGACGGAAGCCTGTCTGACACAGCTAAGTCACGGAGTCGTCTTTACCCCCAGCGATTTCCCGGCCATCAATCTGAGCCAGACGCAGCTCGACAGCCTGTCACAGCGTTATGACATCGACACACTGTTGCCGCTGTCATCGCTTCAGCAATCAATGCTATACCACCGCCTGCGCTGTCCGCAGGACGACGCTTACCATCTGCAAACGCCGATTCGCTATGCGCAGACGCTGGATGTGGAAGGCTATCGTCAGGCGTGGCAGCGTCAGATTCAGCGTTTCCCAGCCTTGCGTGCCGCGCTAGAAAGCGAGTGTGCCAACGTACAGATGATTGTGAAGCAGGCAGACCTGCCTTTCCACTATCAGGATTTGATGCAGGATGCCGATCCGCACGCGGTCATCGAACGCTATCGCCAGCAGGATTTACGTACCGGATTTAATTTGTCGCAGCCGCCGCTGTTGCGCATTGCCTGCTTCCGTTTGGGCGAGCAGGACTATCGGGTGCTTCTGAGCTGTCATCACAGCGTGATCGACGGTTGGAGCGGGCCACAGCTGCTGGGTGCGGTACATCGTGACTATCAGATGCTGATGCAGGGGCAGGTGTTCATGCACGGCGACGCACCAGCGATTCAGGTGGATCGCGCCTATGTGGATTATGCGCGGCACGCCGTAGCACAGCAGCCTGCCGTCGATGCTTTCTGGCAGCAGCGACAGTCGCTGTTAGCGCAGACTAACGATGTGTCCATGCTGTTTGCGGCAGCAGGGAAACGCGCCGATCTCAGTCAGCATCTGACGCAGATTGAGCCGCAGGTCACCAGCGTGAGCCTGAACGAACAGGATCAGGCGACGCTAACCGCTTTTGCCCGTGAAATAGGCGTCACGCCCAGCATTATCGCACAATATGCCTGGCATCGGCTGCTGGCGCGTTCGACTGGCGATGCGGTCAGTATTGTCGGGAATGTGCTGTCGGGCAGAGAAAGTCCGGTGGAAGACGTGGCGAGCAGCGTGGGTCTGTACATCAACAGTCTGCCGCTGGCGCTGAGCTGGCAGCAGCCCGTGTTGCTGCAACAGCATCTGGTTCAGTTGCAGAACGAGTTGATGGCGATGAATCAGCATGCCACGCAGTCGCTGATTGCGCTTACGGCTGGACGTTCTCGTCTGTTCAACAGCTTGTTTATCTATGAGAACTATCCAGATGCGAAAGCGGAGCAGGGCCAACGCGCTGACGATCCGCATCGGCTATATCCTGAGTTTTCAGCAGCCTATGAAAAGGTAGAGATGCCGCTGAATCTGGTGGTGCGTGAGCAGTCTGGCTGCATGCTACTGCGCTTTGAGTTTGATGCAGATGCGTTGGACAGCGCGCAGGCGCGTCGGGTGCTGATGCGTTGGCATGACGAGGTGGTGGCGCTGATCAATAGCGCGCCGCAGCAGCCAGCCGAGATTATCGGACATGATAAAGCGACAGGCTTGGTGGCGGCACAGAAAATTGTGCCGGATAGCAGTATCAGCCAGCCTGATACGCCGTTTGCCCAAGCGCTGCTGCGCGTATGGGCGCAAACGCTACGTCTCGGTGAACCCGGCCTCGGTGAGTCCGACCTCTGGTCACGGACGTTGTGTGAAAGCGGTGTTGATTCGCTCCAGCGTATTGCGCTGGCACAGGCGCTGAGCCGTACGTTAGCGCAGCCAGTGAGCGTGGCGCTATTGCAGCGCTACCCTTCACCGCAGGCGCTGAGTGGACATCTGGCACAGTCGAGGGTTACCGCCAATGAGGAAACGCTGTCATGACAGGGAGCAATGATGTCATCGAGAATCTGTTGGCCGATATTCAACAACCAACGGCCTTCGGGCAGCGGGCGGGTGCCGCACACGGGGAACAGCGCCACAGCGGTGAGCTATTCCAGCAGTATCCAGCATCGCTGGTGTGCGCGGCGTGGAGCTGGCTGCTGTACAAGTACAGCGGTGAAGAGCAGGTGTGTGCGGCGTTTGTCACGTCCGATCTTCCTGACAACCTGAGGCCGTTGATCGCTCATTTTCAGCAGCGCGATCGTCTTGTCAGCGAGTGGATCGCAGTGGTGGGATCGTCCTGCGATCCACAGCCTGCACCAGCGGTTCTGACAGCTGAAACCCTGCATGCGCTGTTTAGCAGCGTGCTGATCGTCGGGGATATAGCATCACTACCTGTTGTGATGCAGAAGGTGGTGCAAAAGGTGGCGCTGATCGTAGAGGTTCAGAACGATCGGTTAATTCTGACCGCGCCTGATGGGCAACTCGATAATCGGCAGCTTCAGTGCATTGCCCGCCATCTCACCCGGCTACTCGATGGTCTGCTGACACAGCGCTGGGAGCGGCTGGCGCAAATTCGCCTCAGCCCGCTGGTGGCGCCGTTACCCCACAGGCCGCAGGCGCGTGCACTGCATGACGAACTGTTCATGCGTCTTACTCAGGCTGCGCGTCAGGATCATGTCGCGATCCGCTTTCAGGAACGTGTCATTAGCTATCGGGAACTGCTGCAACGTGTGGCGTTAATTCAAGGGATGTTGGCTGCACAGGGTGTTACTGCCGGTCAGCGAGTAGGGCTGCATCTCAGCCGGCAGCCTGATACTGTCGCGGCGCTGCTGGCCTGCCTCTTTTCTCAGGTGACGTTTGTGCCGCTGGAGCCGGATTTCCCTGGGGAACGGCTACAGGCGATTCAGCAGGAAGCGGCGCTGGCCGCGGTCTTGCAGGATGGTTATACCGGTGGATCGCTGACGTTTGACTGCCCAATACTGAACCTCTGTGATTTACCGCATGCAGAGCGTGCCCCTTCAGCGAGCGTACAGTTGGCGCAAGCGGGTGGGCCGGAAACGGCAGCCTATATGATGTTTACCTCCGGTTCGACGGGGAAACCGAAAGGCGTGGTGATTGGTCAGCGGGCGCTGCAAACCTTTATTCATGCCAGCGTAGAGCGGCTGGCCTTAACGGATAACGCTAACTGGCTGCTTATCACTACGCTCGCCTTTGATATCTCGATGCTGGAAGTGTTTGCGCCGCTGTGGGTCGGTGGCGTACTGCACCTGACCACGCATGAGGAGTACAAAGATCCGCAGGCGGTTGCGACGTATTTGCAGGATCGACCGGAAATCAACGTGTTGCAGGCCACGCCCGCCTTCTGGCGCATGATGTTCAAAGCGGGCTGGCAAGGTAAACCTGATTTGGTGGCGCTATGCGGTGGCGAAGCGCTGGATCTGCGGTTGGCACAGCGCTTGGTCAGCCGTTGCAAGACACTGTGGAATTGCTATGGGCCAACCGAAGCGACAATTTGGTCGCAGATGGCGCAAATTGATGGCGCTGCACTGGAGAACCAGCACACGATTGCGCTGGGGAATACGCTGGCGGGCTATCAACATCTGGTGATCGATGACGATCGTCATCCTCTGGCAGAAGGAATGGTGGGTGAACTGTGCATTCTCGGTGAGGCGCTGAGCAGCGGATATTGGCAGCGTGACGATCTGACGCAGGATCGTTTTGTTCAGCAGGTGGAATCCGGGCAGCGAATGTATCGCACGGGTGATAAAGTCCGGCTGCTGGGGGACGATCGCTATCAGTATCTTGGGCGTTTCGACGATCAGGTGAAATTACGGGGATTTCGCATCGAATTAGGGGAGATCGAAGCGCAATTGAAACGGATCGAACAGGTGCAAGATGCGGCCGTCAAACTTCAGGGCGAAGGGGATGACGCGGTGCTGGTTGGCTACGTGGAATATAAACCCGGTTCAGAGATGACCAAGCTGGCGCTGCGTAAACAGCTGCATCAGTTCTTGCCCGCTTACATGGTGCCGGGGCGCATCGTGACGTTGGATAAGCTTCCCAAAACTGGCAGCGGTAAGGTCGATCGTAAACGTCTGACGGACGTCTGACAGTGATAAAGGGCAGCATCGCTGGCCAATGACATGATGCGGTGATTTCTCCGCGATGAGAGGTTTCCGAATACACAAATAATTAGGGAGTGAAATCGGAGTTGGCCGTTATCCGGCGTAAGAAATTATGCTGAGGAGATAGCAGGCTTAGGATGAGCCGCAGGGACGCGGCGAAAGCTTGCGCCACGTCGGGAACGTGTCGCAAGCGGTCCGTTAAGCCTGATGCCGACGAAGGCATCGCGCAGCGACATAATTTAGCCAAAAGCCAGGGTTCACAGGGCG
Source organism: Pectobacterium atrosepticum (assembly GCF_000740965.1). NCBI lineage: Bacteria > Pseudomonadati > Pseudomonadota > Gammaproteobacteria > Enterobacterales > Pectobacteriaceae > Pectobacterium > Pectobacterium atrosepticum. Next base: position 551,344 of record NZ_CP009125.1, read on the forward strand.
ACGGCGCTGAGCCGCCCTGTGTCGGGCGCGTGCTACGAAGTAGCATGAAAATGACGGTATTGTGGCGCACGAAACTGTCTCCGCGTTCGCATAAAATATGACGAAGAGACAGCACGATGGGGAAAGCCTACTGGTGTTCCTGATGGGCGTCATCACCAAACGTGATTGCACGTCCACGCGCATCTATTTTCGCTTTATCGCGGTTGAAGGCCATCTTCGCCCGGACGCCACCCAGCATACCGCCGCGTTGATAGATTTCGTTCGCCCGATCGTGGTTGTATTGGCTATCAGGGCTGATTTCCAGCGCGCGATCGATCCACACTTTCGCCAGATAGCTATTTTGGGCTACGCCCGCACCGTTACGGAAAGCATACGCGTAGTAACCTGCGGCATAGTCGCGGTTGGCATCATCTTCATCGTTCCATAATTCCGGCAGTACGCTATCAACACAGATCACCTGATCTTCAGGGATGTTGCTAAACAACAAGAGTGTGCTCAGCTCTCTTGCCGAGCGTTGCCAGACGGTCCTGCCCAAATTAGGGCTACGCAGTACGCGGAACAACAATGTGCTCGCGCGCTGATATTGTTCCGGCGTCAGCGTGTCATTTTCATTGATCAGATTATAGGCAAGATTGTACATGCTAACGACATGGCCTTTCTCCGCTGACACACTTTTCCAATAGCATGATTTTTCGTGATCTTCATAAGGTGAAGGATCGCGGCCGTGCATGCGTGATAGATGGCCCGAATAGAGGTCACCGAGTGACGCCATTGAAGAGACTTCTCCCCAGCTCGCGGCTTCGTGTAACAGAAAGACGCCTGCTTCTTCGGAAACTGACTCGAACAGGTTAGCGGCGGCTTGGCCAAAATTGACATCGGATTCGAGAGTACTGCAACGCACAAGTAAGGCATCGCTATCGAATTGGCCTTGAGCGATGCCATAGAAACCAAATTTGCTGGCGAGCGCGGCGATAGTGGTTTCATACGCTGAATCTGCCCACGCCTGACAGCGTTCCAGAAATTTTGGCATCAAGTTGAAGCTGTCTTCGATACCGGCAAAATTCAGACAGCTGATTAAGGTGTCGAGCGCGCCCTCATCGGGGTGTGATTCCGGAAGATCAACCTGCCAGGCTTCAACCATCAGGTCATAGGCCTTCTGCATATCAACCTTATTCCAATGAATCTCGTCACCTTCTTCGGTTCGGGCATAGGTGCTGAGGAAGCTGGCATATTGGCGTAGTACCCTAGCCCGAACATCCCCATCGAGTTCAAGTGTCAGCAACCAGTCGAAGGTTTTCCGGCAGTACGCCACGTTTTCGGTGTCCTGAGCATCAGGCAGGAGCACGTTATAGCCAATATAGTCCCAACACTGCGTAACACGCAGGTTGTTACGTTCGGGCTCTGTCAGTGTTTCACACAGTGGCCCATCAATAAATTCTGTTATTACCTCATGACTACCGCCCCAGCGTGGGTACAGGAAGTAAACGCATTCTTTACGAATGGCTAAGTCCTGTGGACGCAAGGCTAATGTAACTCGCAGCCAGTAGTGCATGGGCTCTTCCCATTCGTGCTCCTCTCTGGCTGGCAGCGGAGTAGGCAGAGCAACAGGAAGCTCAACAAGCACTTGCGCACCTTGATTACGCAAGTGCTGTAGACCCGCTTGCCAAAGTTCGGGTTCAACCTGTGCCTGACGCTGTGCGTAGGTCAGTGGCTCACCGCCTTGCAGTAAGACGCCCAGCCACTGCGGTTCACCTAAATAGCAGGTCAAACGAAACAGGCGTGAAAAGGTTAGGGCTGGTCGCTGGTGTAACGCGCTGGCGCGCAGGTAGGCTGCGACACCCAGATCGCGTGCCAGCTCGGCCCCCATCCAGCGGTCGTCTTCTACATATTCTCCACCATTTGAGGTACGAATCCGTGCTGCGGCATTTTCCCAGTACTGCCCGGTGAGATGGTGGGCGTGATAGCTTTCAGGACGTGCGGCAACCCAAGCCTGCAAGTGCGACAGAATGTCAGCATGAGACACTGCTGGGTCAAAGATCGAATTAATGTTCCAGTTATAGGTATAAGGCAGGTTCGGGCCATTCAGCCAAATCTGGTGTTCTTGCTCCAGCAGGCGATCAAGTGCATCGAATTGATGCGTCGCGAACATCTCGCGCAGCTGAGCGCGGCGCTTAATCAATATGGTGAGTGATTCAGAGATTGATGTCATAGAGTAAATTCTTAGGCTGTTGTTGAGTCATAACGCCGACAACATCACGCTTTATCAGCAGCATGTGCAGGCAGGATTTTGGGAGATTGATGTGTTGTATCTATTTGATAATGATTACAGTTATACCAATAAATTGGTGAAGAGACATTGGTTTTCACATAAAAGGCCAGCCGTTGGCTGGTCAAATTCGTTCCCGACGAATTTGACCCTCTCTTGCCGCGTGATTCGGCGTTGTGGCCTCACCCCTTTGGACTCAGCGCAAGCGCTGTTCAAAAACGCCTTGCCGTTTTTTTCCTGCAACTCGAATTATTTGGGATATATACCGCTATTGAGAAATAGAATTGTCATAAAACCATGAGATTTTATCGGTATACATTAGTCTTCCCATTCTAATCATTTACCAGCGAATTATATAATCAATGGTAAATACACATAAGAATAATATGTCCTCTCTTTATCTCCCATCCATAAAAATATTTCTTGAAGTAAAAAACCAAAAACATCTATTTTTTTAGTTTTTTAACATGAATAAAGCTGTGTGTTGTGATGAACATTCTGTTTTAGGAATTTTCTTCTCGTTTAAATCGATTCTATTTCAATAAGGTAGGTGGAATTAGAAAATAAACAAAAATTTTTTAACCCTATTGAAGTGTTGTTTTCAAAGAATAGAATCATCCCGTTGGTATATTTAATTTAAATAAATATAACGTTGCATAGTATTTTGATTGTTACGCTTGGTTTACTAGGGAAAGTATACCCCCAACTCTATGGTACATAGGAGATAACCATGTCTATCATTTTACCTACCCACACCCCAATGGATTCATATAAGGGGTGTACGCCAGGTTCACGCCGCAGTGCGCTTCGCGAATTATTACAACAGCAAAAAGGCATTCGCGTGATGGAGGCTCACAGCCCACTCTCTGCCTTATTAATAGAACAAGCCGCTTATGAAGATGGCGATATTCATTATCAATTTGATGCATTCTGGTCTAGTTCACTCACTGATTCTACCTTGCGGGGAAAACCCGATACGGAATTGGTAGATATCAGCCATCGTTTCCATGCGATTACGGAAATATTTGATGTTACCACCCGACCATTAATTTTTGATGGCGATACTGGTGGGCAAACTGAACATTTGGCTCACCACATTCGGGCTGCTGAAAATCTGGGCATTTCCGCCATGATTATCGAAGATAAAACTGGCCTGAAGAAGAACTCTTTATTTGGTAACGATGTAAAGCAAACGCAGGCTTCCGTAGCGGATTTTTGCGAAAAAATTACGACGGCTAAAAAAGCACAGCTGACGCCCGAGTTTATGCTGATTGCGCGTATTGAGAGCCTGATTCTGGACGTCGGTATGGAAGATGCAATAAACCGCGCCCTGCATTATGCAGATGCTGGTGCCGATGGCATTATGATCCACAGTCGGCATAAGAATCCTTCTGAGATTTTAACGTTCGCCAAACAATTCCGCGATCATTACCCACATTTACCTTTGGTTTGTGTCCCTACCAGTTTTAACGACATTACTTTCGATCAACTTATTGATGGCGGGTTCAATATCGTTATTTATGCAAACCATATGTTACGTGCGGCTTATCCGGCAATGAAATCCATTTTGCCAGAAATCCTCAAGCATGGTCGAACGCTGGAAGTTGAGGATAAATGCATGTCGATAAAAGATATTCTGGACCTTATACCAGGAACGCGCTAACGCAATATATTGGGGTGTCAGTGTGATTATTTTATAACGCTATTATTTGGCGCTATAAGATTGTCGTTCTTCTTAATAATAAAATGTTATGTCACCCCTAATTATCTGTATCACATAATGAAAAAATTAAGGCGTCATCATTGCTGTTAAATACAGCACGATGCGAAGGAGAGTTTTATTGTGATTGACCCTAATAAGCTCATCGAATTTCTTGCTCAGCGCGGCGTGCGTTTTTTTAGTGGCGTCCCTGACTCATTATTAAAAGCATTCTGTCTGGCAATTGGAAGTAATAACGGTGGGCTTGCACACCGTATAGCGAGTAATGAAGGTTGCGCGGTGGGTATGGCGATTGGGCATTATCTGTCTACTCGAACGCTGCCCGTGGTCTATATGCAAAATTCGGGGTTAGGCAATGCGATTAACCCCCTCTGTTCTCTGGCTACGCCGGATGTTTATGGTATTCCGCTGTTACTGATTATCGGCTGGCGTGGCGAAGTTGATGACAGCGGTAAGCAGCAGCACGACGAGCCTCAGCATGTTATGCAGGGGCGAGTCACGTTACCTCAGCTCAATGTGCTTGATGTTCCACATATTGTGCTGGATAGCCATAACCGACCCCCGTGGGATGATATTCAGGCTTTGCTCCAGCGTGCGCATGATGAACACCGTCCTGTGGCTCTGGTGGTGAGAAAAAATACCTTTTCCTCGCCAGCTGCACCTGCCAACCCAGCCGCTGAGCCAGCGTTGATGCGGCGAGAAGCTATCGTCGCCGCATGTCTGAACGTGCTGCCATCCACGATCCCCATCGTCAGTACCACGGGCATGTTGTCGCGTGAGCTTTATGAACTACGCGAACAGCGTGGTGAAGGACATCAGCGGGATTTTCTGACCGTCGGTGGCATGGGCCTCGCCAGCCAAATCGCACTCGGCCTGTGTGACGCGCAGCCGCAGCGGAAAGTTGTCTGTCTGGATGGGGATGGGGCGTTATTGATGCACATGGGCGGGCTGACGAACACCGCTCAGGCCAGCAACCTGATACACATCGTCATCAACAACGGTGCCCATGATTCTGTGGGAGGGCAGCCCACGGCGGCATCCCGCTTACCGCTGGCACCCATCGCTGCCGCCAGCGGTTATGGAAAAACCTACTACGCCGAGACGGAAGAAGCCTTACAGGCTGCGCTGCAACAGGCTTTGCAGGCGCAAAATAGTCAATTCATTGAGGTGCAATGCCGCGTAGGTCATCGCAGCGATCTGGGGCGGCCTGCGACGTCTCCTGCAGAAAATCGCGATGCGTTTATGCAGTTTCTTAATACAACCCCTAAGGCCTCTTGATGAGCAGCAATACCCTGAGTATTGCCACCCCTTAGCGACAAGGATTGCCGATATGATTCATTCTGTTTCTTTAGTTGGCGTTGGTGTATTAGGAAAAGCTATCTCGCTCAGACTATTACAGCGTCATTTCTCGCTCAGCGTGTTCAACCGGACTCACAGTAAAACGAACGATGTTGCCGCCGAAGGCGCTCAAGCCGTCCCTGAATTGCACCAGTTGTTCACGCAGGAAAAACAAATTGTGCTTATCTGCCTGAAGGATGCGGAGGCGATACGCGACGTTTTTCAGTCGGAAGACGTGATACACAAGCTGTCCCGCTATCGTCCTTTGTTTCTCAATATCAGTACGATAGGCCCGGAAGAAAGCCGTTGGATGGAGACCTTTTTTCATCAGCACGGCGCACATTATGTGGAGTGCCCCGTTTCGGGTGGGCCAGAGGGTGCGCGACAGGGGCGGCTTGCGGCCTGGGTCGGGCCGTATGCTGACGATTTTGCCAGCGCGGTTAACGACATCGTCAGCTGTCTGTCAGATCACTATGTACTGATGGAGAGTAACCACAGTGCACAGACCATGAAGGTGATTAATAACTATTGTGAAGCGGTGCATCTGCTGGTGGCTGCGGAAGCGCTATTGCTGGCTGAAGCTCACGGCATCGCCCCTGATGTGCTGGCAAACGCGCTGACGTTGGGGCGCGGGCGCTCGACCTACATGGAAGTCATGCTGGATCGCTATCTGAACCCGCGTGAAACCGTTTCTGTTCCTTTATCTATTCGCCTGAAAGATCTCGATCTGGCCAATACGCTTTTCCAGCGCTCCGCGATCCACAGCGAATTCTTCGATACGGCGCGCCAGCTGTATCAAAGCACGGCCGATCTCTCTGCCGATCCTCAGGATCAAACTGCCTGCTTTGCTTATCTCTCACGTACCTTGCCGACGGGGAGAGACTAGATGTCTGAGTTAACACAGCGACAGCGTTGGATGTCCATTCTCGCTCACAGCGATCCTGCCGAGCTGGAAGAACACTGGAACACGCTGCACTTTCCAGCGCATTACCAGCTATTACGCCCAACGCAGATTGGTTTGATCCAGTTGCAGGGAAGAATGGAGGTCGATGGCCCGCGTTTTATTGTGGGGGATATGACGGTGACCCGTGCTGCGGTGCAACTGGAGGATGGAACGTGCGGCTACAGCTATATCGCCGGCAGAAACAAGCCGCACGCCGAGCTCTGTGCATGGATCGATGCACTCCTGCAAACCCGATCCTATTTCCATGAAATATGGGAGCGAATCATCACACCGTTAGCAGACCAACAGCTTGCTCACCGGGAACAGCAACAGCATGAAGTTGCTGCCAGTCGAGTGAATTTCTTTACTTTGGTCAGGGGAGAATGATTTGTCATGACAACGATGACGGGCTTCGCCCACCCCGTATTTGGCACACAACTCTGCTTTCGCAAAATCGTGAAGGCAATGAGCGAGCCGGGTTCTCTGGTTACTGTTCCGAATGTCTCTGGTCTGGAGTCGATGTCGTCTGCAACGGCCGCCACGCTGCTTACGCTGACCAGCCACACGACACCGCTGTTTATCGATCCCAAGATCGGTAATCCACTGCTGTTGCGCACGCTTTGCCTGCATACGAACGTGCCGATCACTACGACGTTCCAAGAAGCCGACTTTGTGCTGTTAAGTGGAAACCGTTTTTCTTATGACCTGATGGCGCTCTCCTGCGGCAGCGAAGTCGAACCAGAAAAATCCACCACCGTTATTTTAGAAGTAGAAGGTATGCACGACGGGCCTTGTCTAAAGCTGACAGGGCCGGGCATCAAGACACATCGCATTATTTCTCCCCGCCTGCCCGGTAGTATCAGGCACTACCTGTGCAACCGGCCTCATGCCTTCCCTACAGGGTTGGATTTTCTCTTTACGTCTGGGAAAAAGCTCTTTGCAATCCCCAGAAGTACCCACGTGGAGGAATGCTAATGTATGTTGCCGTCAAAGGTGGGGAAAAGGCCATTGAGGCCGCTCACCAGCTACAATCCTGTCGCCGCCGCGGGTGTACGGATATACCAGAATTAGACTGTTCACAAATAGAACAGCAGCTGAATTTAGCCGTCGATCGCGTCATGACCGAAGGCAATATTTACGACCGCCAACTCGCCGCGCTAGCCATCAAGCAGGCCAGTGGCGATCTGGTAGAAAGTATCTTTCTCTTACGAGCCTACCGTTCCACGCTGCCACGCTGGGGAATCAGTCAGCCGCTTAATACGCCTGATATGCGTCTTGAACGCCGTGTTTCGGCCATTTTCAAAGATTTACCGGGTGGGCAGCTATTGGGCCCGACCTACGACTATACCCATCGCCTGCTGGATTTCTCTCTATTGGCCGACGGTGAGGATCCTGTCGCACCACAGCCTGACGCTGTTGATGAGGATGAAGGAACTCGTGAACACATTCCTCATGCGTTTCAGTTCCTTGCTCAACAACACTTGGTCCCTGAACGGAATATCAGCGACGACAGCAATCCGTCAGACATCACGATGGAGCCACCGAGTTACCCCGGCACGCGTGCGGCGCGCCTTCAGCAGCTGTTTCGCGGCGACGAGGGGTTTCTCCTGTCGCTCGGGTATTCAACCCAGCGCGGCTATGGCCGCAACCATCCGTTTGTCAGTGAGATCCGCACGGGATATATCACCGTCAGTATTGTTGCCGAAGAGGTCGGCTTTGCCATCGATATCGGGGAAATCCTGCTAACCGAATGCGAAACCGTGAACGGCTTTGTTAAACCCGCGAACGACGCGCCGCATTTTACCCGTGGTTACGGGCTGGCATTCGGCCGTTCGGAGCGTAAGGCCATTACGGTGGCATTAGCCGATCGCGCACTTCAGGCCGCTGACTATCAAGAAGAGGTGCGCGGTCCGGCTCAGGATGAGGAGTTCGTTCTTTCTCATGCTGACAATGTCGAGGCGGCGGGTTTTGTCTCGCATCTGAAGCTCCCGCATTACGTCGATTTCCAGTCAGAGCTGGAGCTATTAAAACGACTACGTGAGGAATACCTCGCTTCTGTGCCAAGGAGTAAAGCGTAATGGGGCAGACAACGTTCTCCCGCCAGAAAGATGGCCAGCCAGACACGGCATACCACGATTCAGAAACGACATACCATTATTCAGAAACGACATACAACTATGCCTATCTGGATGAAAGCACGAAGGGAATGATACGGCGTGCGATTCTGAAAGCGATTGCCATTCCCGGCCATCAGGTGCCGTTTGGTAGCCGGGAAATGCCAATGCCCTATGGCTGGGGCACTGGCGGTATTCAAATCACCGCCAGTATCATCGGGCCGGACGATACGCTTAAAGTGATCGATCAGGGTTCCGACGATACGACCAATGCGGTATCGATCCGTGCCTTTTTCCGCAAGGTGACAAATGTGTCTACCACGGAAAAAACCAGCGAAGCGACGCTGATTCAAACGCGGCACCGCATTCCTGAAACGCCGCTTAAAGAGGATCAGATCCTGGTTTTTCAGGTTCCGATCCCCGAGCCTCTGCGCTTTATTGAGCCGCGTGAAACCGAGACGTGCAAAATGCATGCGCTGGAAGAATACGGTGTCATGCAGGTGAAACTCTATGAGGATATCGCACGGTTTGGGCACATCGCTACGACCTACGCCTACCCAGTGAAGGTGAATCATCGCTATGTCATGGATCCTTCGCCCATCCCGAAATTCGACAACCCGAAGATGGACATGATGCCCGCGTTGCAACTCTTTGGTGCCGGGCGCGAAAAGCGGGTCTATGCCGTTCCACCGTATACCGTGGTGGAAAGTCTCGATTTCGACGATCACCCTTTCACAATACAGCAGTGGGACAAGCCGTGTGAGCTGTGTGGCGCGCGCGATAGCTTCCTTGATGAAGTGGTGATGGATGATGACGGTACACGTATGTTTGTCTGCTCCGACACGGACTATTGTCAGCAGCGCCAGAGTCAGGGAGAAAAAACATCATGACGACAGAACATCACGTATCCGACAGCCCTCTACTCGATGTGCGACACCTCACGCATTTATATGCGCCGGAAAAAGGCTTCCGCGACGTGTCGTTTCAGCTGTGGCCGGGGGAGGTGTTAGGGATTGTCGGTGAATCGGGCTCGGGGAAGACGACGCTGCTGAATGCGATTTCCGCACGTCTTGCTCCTCAGGAAGGTGAGGTGATCTATCGCAACGCCGAGCAGCAGGTGCTCTCGATTTATGACATCAGCGAACGTCAGCGGCGAGCGCTAGTGCGAACCGAATGGGGGATCGTCTGGCAGCACCCGCTGGCAGGATTGCGGCCCACCGTGTCTGCGGGCGGCAATATTGGCGAACGGCTCATGGCTATCGGTCATCGGCACTACGGCGATATCCGCAGCAAGGCAGCGCAGTGGATGGAAAATGTTGAGCTGCCCGAAAACCGTCTGGACGATCTCCCAACCACCTTTTCCGGTGGGATGCAGCAACGCCTTCAGATTGCGCGCAATTTGGTCACCGCACCGCGGCTGATATTTATGGATGAACCGACCGGTGGATTAGATGTGTCGGTTCAGGCGCGGTTGCTCGATCTGCTCAGGACGCTGGTTGTGGAGATGCAGCTTTCTGTCGTGATTGTGACACACGATCTTGGCGTAGCTCGCCTGCTATCACACCGTCTGTTGGTGATGCAGCGTGGGCGAGTTGTCGAGCAGGGGTTAACGGACAGGGTGCTTGACGATCCGAGCCACCCCTACACTCAGCTACTTGTTTCTTCCATTTTGTAAATCCAGCCAAAAGGACGCTTGATGGATACGCAATTACGCATTGAGAACGTTGATAAAACGTTCGTATTATATAATCAGCAGGGCACACGATTGCCCGTTTTCCACGATATCAGCCTGTCCGTGAAATGCGGTGAATGCGTTGCGCTGCATGGGCATTCGGGGACAGGAAAATCCACGCTGCTGCGCTCGCTATACGGCAACTATCGGCCTGATGGCGGCCATATCTGGGTGCGCCATCGCGCACGCTGGGTCGATATCGTCAACGCGGACGCCCGTCATGTACTGGAAATCCGCCGTGAAACGGTGGGTTGGGTAAGCCAGTTTCTGCGCGTCATTCCGCGTATTAGCACATTGAACGTGGTCATCCAGCCGTTACTGGAACGCGGCATGTCGCGTCAGGAAAGCGAGATTCGCGGCGGTGAACTGCTGACGCATCTGAACGTCCCCGAGCGGCTCTGGTCGCTTGCACCCGCCACCTTTTCAGGCGGTGAACAGCAGCGCATCAATATTGCTCGCGGATTTATTGGTGATTATCCGATTCTGCTGTTAGACGAACCGACGGCCTCGCTGGATGCCAAAAATCGACTGGCCGTCACGCAGCTTATCGATGATGCAAAAAGCAAAGGGTGTGCTGTCGTCGGCATCTTTCATGATGACGAAGTTCGCCAACACGTCGCCGATCGCCTTTACTCAATGGCAATGATTTCCCGCACTCAGGAGAACGTAAATGATCATTAATAACGTCAATATGGTGCTCTCACAGGAAATCATTCATGGCTCATTGGAAGTGCGCAACGGCGTAATTCACCACATCAACGATAGGCCCAGTCGTCATCCCGGTGCGCTGGATGGTGAACAGGCCTGGCTTCTGCCGGGACTTGTCGAGTTACATACGGATAATCTTGATAAATGTTTTACACCGCGTCCCGGTGTTAACTGGCCTTCTGAGGCGGCGATGCGCAACCACGATGCGTTGATTATCTCCAGTGGGATTACCACCGTTCTGGATGCCGTTGCGGTAGGGGATGTCCGCGAAGGTGGGCATCGGCTTGAGAACCTGCGTCGCATGACGGATGCTGTACTGTTCAGCCAACAACATGGCACCAATCGGGCTGACCACCATTTACATCTGCGCTGTGAGCTGCCGCATCAGGATACGTTTCCCCTCTTTGAACAGCTGGCGGATATTCCACTGGTCGCGCTTGCATCATTAATGGATCACTCTCCGGGGCAGCGGCAATTTTCTTCCCAGGAGAAATATCATCAGTATTACAAAGGCAAGTATCACCTCAATGATGAACAAATGGCCGCGTTTGAGGAGGAGCAACTCGCCGGTTCACGCCGCTGGTCGCAGCCAAACCGTGACGCTATCGTTCGCCTTTGCCATGAAAAAGGCATCACGTTGGCTAGCCATGACGACGCGACGTCTGAACATATCACCGAGTCCCACCAGCATCGTGTCGCCATCGCTGAATTTCCCACCACCGAGATCGCGGCACAGCAGGCACACGGCGTTGGAATGAACGTGTTGATGGGGGCACCGAATGTCATCTGCGGCGGCTCGCATTCTGGCAATGTGTCGGCACATCATCTGGCTACGCTTGGCGTGCTTCACATCCTGTCTTCGGACTATTACCCGGCCAGTTTGCTGGAGGCGGCATTCATGATCGCAGAGGACGATCGCAATGAATACGATCTGCCGCGAGCCATTGCTCTGGTTAGCAGCAACCCCGCTCAGGCTCTGAAATTTGACGATCGCGGCTGCATTGAGGAAGGGCGGCGAGCCGACCTGTTGCTCGTCAAACGGCAAGCGCCGCAAATGAAGCTGATGCGAGTGTGGCGTCAGGGCGTTCGGGTATTCTGATCATGACAAAACTCATCTACCTCATTGGCCCTTCCGGCGCAGGCAAAGACAGCCTGCTTCGGGCGATCCGTCAACTGCCGCTGCCACGCCTGCTGGTGGCGCATCGGTACATCACCCGTCCCGCAGAAATTCAAGGAGAGAACCACATAGCGCTTACCCCCGAAGAGTTTGCGATCCGTCAGCAGCTTGGCATTTTCGCACTCGATTGGCAGGCGCATCAGTGCCATTACGGCATCGGGATAGAGATTGATGACTGGTTACAGCGGGGGAGCTACGTCATCGTTAACGGCTCGCGAGCTTATCTGACTCAGGCGCGTGAACGCTATGGCAATACGCTATTTCCGATATGCCTGACTGTTTCTGAATCTGCACTGCGGCAGCGGCTACGCGCCAGGGGGCGGGAAAGTGAACAGCAAATTGCCACACGTTTACAGCGTGCCGAGGACGAGCAAAGCCGCTTACAAAGCGACTGTGTTTTGTTGAACAACGACGGCGATCTGCAACGCACCTTATCTACCTTTCAGTCGCTGCTGCCGTTCGACCGGGCTTGCGCGGCGTACCGCGAATAATAGGTCGGGTGGCGAGCGTACCGAATAGCAGGAGAAAACCGATGACAACGAGTAATGATGGGATCGTTTTTCACTTTCTGGGAACCGGCGGTGCGCAGCAGGTTCCTGCATTTGGCTGTGAATGTGAGGTTTGCCAGCAGGCGCAACGCGATGAAAGCAAACGGCGTCGTGCCTGCTGTGCGGCAATCACAACAAAAGACCGTATCGTCCTGATTGATGCCGGATTACCTGAGCTATCGCCTTATCTGCTCCCCTATCCGCAACGACATATTCTGCTGACCCACTATCATATGGATCACGTTCAGGGATTATTTCCCCTTCGTTGGGGCTACGGTGAGCCCATTTCGGTCTTTGGCCCCCCAGATGAAGCGGGCTGCGACGATCTCTTCAAGCACCCAGGGATTCTGCATTTTCAAAAACCGCTGATGGCTTTCCAGCCCTTTGAACTGGACGACATCAGGATCACGCCGGTTCCCTTAATCCATTCCAAATTAACCTATGGCTACCTCATCCAGACGCCGACGCATGCGCTGGCCTACCTGACCGACACCGTCGGGCTACCGCCTGAAACTGCTCAGTTTCTTGCATCACATACGCTAGATTATGCGATTGTCGATTGCAGCCATCCTCCCCAGACGACGCCTCCACGTAATCATAATGACGTCACTCGTGCGCTGGAGATTTTTACCCAGCTTAACCCCAAACAACTGTACCTGACCCACATCAGCCACGAACTAGATCGCTGGCTACAAACACAAACGCTGCTGCCTGAGCATGTTCATGCTGCTTATGATGGGTTGGTGTTGGGGTTGTAAGGAGGAAGGCCACATATAACGCTCATAGCTCCACATATCGCGGAGCTAAAATCTGACATGCCGATTAGGTGTTTTTGAGATAACTGAACATCATGACTTAATTTAGTCCCTCTGAACTCTGACTAAAAACGTTGCTCCAGAACTGCCTCAAGCTTGCCGAAGCACTTATTGAAAGTGACGATTCTGCGTTAAGGTTGGCGCTGTGTGACAGATTTGCCTGAACGGCGAAATTTCACTCTTTATCCACTTCATTGAAATAATTATTGAATGCAAATATTTAAAATTAAATAATAATAAAATAAATATTTTCGAGAAAATCACTAACGTAAAAACTTATATTTTATAAGTTAATGATTATGGCTGTGGACATTAGCAGTTTGTGCGCTTTGCTAAAAAAATTTGAGATTGATCTGATTGTTATTTTAAATTTTTCTTAAGTGATATATCATCCGGCACGGAAAAACAGCAATAATAAAAAACTTAATGGATTATGATTAAAAAGTGTCTACTAATCAGATAAATATTTCCTATGGGAATGACTTTTTTGTTATTAAATTGATGGACTTTTTATCAATTAATTTAGCATTAATAGTCAGTGCAAGGCTATTTTTGATGGGCGATTTCGATGATGTAATTATAATTAGCCTGCTATTTTCTACCTCTTTTTTACTTATTGGAGAATATACCGGACTATATCACCATAGTCTTAAAAATATGCAGCCTGGTGGGCGGCGAAGACTGTGGGGTTCCGCATTATTGTCGGTCATCTTTGTTGAGGCAGTCAGGAATTATACCGGTACGTTGTACTCGCTGGGTCTATTGCATCAACTCGATAATATATATTTTTCCGCAATGCTGTACTGGTATATTCTTTCGCTATGTAGTCTCTATATCACGCGTTTAATTACGTGTAAATTTACGACTAAAAAGCGGATGCGAATTGCTATTGTGGGATTAACGCCCGGTGGGTTAGCGGCGGAAAAAGCATTGCTTAAAGAGTATGCCAACATGCAATTAGAATTGGCTTTTTACGACGATCGTAGCCCATCCCGTTGTGGCTATCTGTTTAAGAGCCAATTTAAAGGCAAAGTGAGCGAACTGGTTGAAGAAGCGAAAGCGGGCAGAGTGGATGAGATTTATATTGCGCTGCCGATGGTTGCACTAAAACGGATTCGTTATTTTCTGTCGATGATGTCCGATACGACGGTAGATACCTACATCATTCCCGATCTTTATTCCTACAGCTCATACGTATCGCAGTTTCGCTCCATCAATAACATTCAGACCATCAGTATTTTCAGATCGCCGTTTGATGGCATTGGTTCGGTGATTAAGCGCGTTGAGGATTTAGTGATTGGCGGCGTTATTACGCTGATGATTTCGCCATTGCTGCTGGTGATTGCTATGGGTATCAAACTGACGTCACGGGGTCCGGTGTTATTCAAGCAGGATCGTTATGGCCTGAGCGGTAATAAAATCAAAGTGTGGAAATTCCGCTCGATGCACGTGATGGAAAACGCCGGCGTCGTGACGCAGGCGATTAAAAACGATCCGCGTGTTACGCGTTTTGGCGCATTTTTACGCCGCACCTCGCTGGATGAACTGCCGCAATTTTTCAATGTATTGCAAGGGACGATGTCGATTATTGGCCCGCGTCCTCATGCCGTCGTGCATAACGAGCAGTATCGCCAGCTAGTCGAAAATTACATGATTCGCCATAAAGTGAAGCCTGGAATTTCAGGCTTGGCGCAGGTTAGTGGTTATCGCGGCGAAGTGGATACCCTCGATAAAATGGAAAAACGGGTTCACTACGATATTGCCTATATTCAGAGCTGGTCCCTTTGGTTGGATATCAAAATTATCTTTAGAACCATTTTCAAAGGTTTTATCGGTGAAAATGCGTACTAAATTGATCATTGCCGCTGGAATGATAATCCCCCACCCCTCTTGGGCCGACCTGATGCCGAAATCGCATATCGGCGTCGCCGGTATTGATTTTCAAAGCCAGGTGGGGCTGGACTATGGGCATGAGAATAACGTGACCTATCAGGCTGATGATCAGGACGCGGTGAGTGCTAATTTTCAGAGCGTCAGGCCAATGATTAAGGCCATTGGCGCGCGTTATCAAGATCAATATCTGTTGATGTATTCCGGTGATTATCGTCGTTACGACAGCGATCCGACAGATAATTACTCCGACCATTTCTTTCGCTTTAATGGCGCATGGCGCTACGGGTTGAAGCATGGATTAACGCTCAGTCTTGAGGAGACGCTTGGGCACGAAGTGCGTGGGCGCGGTATTACCGAAGGTTTTCGACCACAACAGTTCAGCGATTTCGGTATTCATTCGCCGCTGAGTACCGCGATTTTCAACAGTGAATTACGTTATAGCTATGGCGCACTGAAAGGGCGCGGTAAAGCCGACGTCGCGCTGCTGTTTAGAAAACTGCGGTTAGGCCGCACGGGGGATATTAAAAATACCGATATTGATTTTTATCACTATGTTCTTGGGCAGGAATGGCACGAGAATGGTTTGATCGCCGAATTATCTGACCAATATTCGTCGGCAACGCGCTTTCGCTACCGTTTTATTGGTAATCAGCGGCGTTATGAAATCGATTCGCAAAAAGATAATGATGAATATTATCTGGAATACGGCATTAAATCGCAGCTTACGGGAAAAACCGGTATTGATGCCAATGTGTCCTGGCTATACAAGACATTCGATAATAACCCGAACTCCAGGAACTTTAGCGGGGTAAACTGGGATATTCAGACGGAGTGGAAACCACTTAAACAATCCGTTTTTACCGTACATACGTCGCAGCATATCAAAGACCCGTCAGAAATCGGCGGCTATATCCTGGTTTCTCAATACGGCATCTCTTATCAGCATTTTTGGCTCGTCGATCGTTTCTCCACCACGTTTGACTATTCATACCTGACGGATGTTTACAAGAATTACCCGCGAGATCGTAAAGACAGAAACAGGGTATTCACATTCGCCATGAGTTATAACGTCAGGCCCTCTATTAACGTTGAATTAAAGTATCAACTGAACACGCTACGTTCCAATCAAGATAGCGATTCTTTCTTTATTGGCCCTAACGGCGATCGCCAGGTCGTCAGGATGCTGGGCCGTGATAACTCTCTGATTATGTTTACGGCTAAGGTACAGATCTAACGTGAAAATAATAAAACTGGGCATTTTTCTGTGCCTCAGCGTCTGGCTGGCGGGATGCTCCCTGTCGAGCCAGCGGCAAATGGACAAACCTGAAAGCGAAACCACCGGTTATCAGTTAGATGAAGGCGATGCTGTAAATATTCTGGTGTACGGCGAGCCGGAGATGACGATGAAGTTCATGCTGGATAAAAGCGGCGCGATTACCTTCCCCTACATTGGTCAACTGGTGTTGAAAGGGAAAACGCCAGAGCAGGTGGGTGAGGAGTTGGCTAATCGCCTACGCGGCGACTATCTGCAAAATCCGATGGTGACGGTCAGCATCGCCGAGTTCCGGAAATTCTATATCACCGGTGAAGTCGAGAAACCGAACGGGTATGCCTACGAGCCGGGCTTAACCGTTGAAAAAGCGCTGGCGCTGGCCGGCGGATTTACCGATCGCGCAGACCGCAAGGATGTGGGTATTCGTTTTTCGAATAGCAATCAACTGATTGAAAATGTTGACGTAAGACGCGTCGTTCATCCTGGCGACACCGTGATTGTCGGTATGAGCTTTTTCTGACCATGAGTCTATCTATCGTGGAAAATGGCAGAAAACTGGAAAGCACCATCGATTTCTCCAGATTTGCCCAAGAGATCAAACAGAACGGCTGGAAGATCATGCTGGCTGGCCTGATTGTGGCGGTAGTGGCTTACCCACTGATTAGCATGATCACGCCCAAATATGTGTCGACCGCAACGGTACTGCTTAAAGCGCAACAGGATAACGTTTCGCCTTTGCCGCAGGTCGATGGTTATGATTCCACCCGTAGCGGCTATTACGAAACCCAGTATGCGTTGATGCAGTCGCGTATTGTGCTGGAACAAGCCGTGCGGGACATCAAGCTGGACCAAAACCCGGCGTTTAACGGCGATACAGGCAAAAACGCGGATAACCGTGGCGATGAGCAACAGCGGGTCGATCACGCGCTGGATTCGATAGTGAAAAACCTCACTATCACCGGTGTTCGCACCACGCACCTCGCCACTATCTCATACGAATCGGCGTCGCCTGAGCTGGCGGCCGATATCGCTAACGGCGCGGCGCAGGCATTTATTGACTATACGGCCAGGCAAAAACACCTCAAGACACTAAAAGCCAAAACGTTGAACCAAAAACAGATGGAGGAGGTGTGGCAGCAAGTCGTCGAGCAACAGGCCGCCATCGACCAGTTTCTGAAGAAAGAAGGGCTGCTGACTTTCCGCGGCGTGGATGGCTTCGAAACTGAACAACTGGGGATTGTCACCACCAAGTTAGCGGATGCCACCCAGCGTCGCATCAGGGCGGAAACGAACGACAACAGCGTGCGTTTGAACGCGGGTACGTCGCTGGAAAATATCATTTCTCTGCCTGATATTTCTAATCATGCCCAAATTCAGGATTTGCGCATTGCGCTGATTCAGGCCCGGCGTTCTTTATACGATTTACGGAAACGCTACGGGGTGAAGCATACCAAAATTTTAGAAGCCGAAGCCCAGGTTCAGGCGATTGAAGAGCAGACCCACACCGTGTTACTCGAACTGAAAGCGGGGCTGAATAAGCAGTATCAGGCGGCGTTGAGGGATGAAAAATATTATCAGCAACTGCTGGAGCAACAGAAAGTGGATTTCCAAACGCTGGCGTCTAAACGTGATGAATACAACAACCTGACCACCGCGCTGGATAAAACAAAAGAGCTGTATAAGGCGCTCTATCAGCGCACCAAAGAGCAGACGCTGGCGGGTAACTATTTAGAGCCGGACGCGATACTTTACGACCCTGCCGTGCCGGCTGACCACCCGTCGAAACCCAATAAAGCGATGCTGCTGGTGATGGTTGTCATGCTAACCCTGATTTTCTCGGTGGTTTACTTCATCGTGAGAGCCGCGCTGGATAATTCAATCAACAGTATCAGCCAGATGAAAAAGCGCCTGAATGTGGCTCCGGTGGGTGAAATTCGCACCTTCGCCAGTGGTGTGGAGCGCTCAAAAGTTGTGCGATTGATAACCAAAGCGCCGCTTGACGTCGATATTGTCCACAGCATGCGAACCCACATTTTGTTATCGCATCCATCCTGCCAGGCCATTGCCATCAGCTCGGCAGAGCATGGAGAAGGGCGATCGTTGCTGGCGCATTTGCTGGCGACATCCTTCAGCGCTGACCAAAAAACGCTGCTTATCGACCTGGACTTCTTTAACGACGGCGGGCTGACGCAAGACCTGGCGAATCCTTCCGCTATTGGTGTGGCGGAACTGCTGCAAGGGCAATCACCGTTGGATGCCGCACTGGTGATAATCAGTGAAAATTTAAGCTTCCTGCCGCGTGGCAATGCCGTGATGTCTTCTTTACTGATGCTGTCGTCCGAACATGTCGTGACGTTGATGGCCGAGCTGAGAACACGCTATCAGCGAATTATCGTTGACGTGGCCGCGGTGAATCAAACGCAGGATAGTCAACTCATTAGCCGGGTAATCGACGGGGTGGTTTTTGTGCTGAAAGCCGGCGAGTGGCGCGCGGGCGATGTGCTTAATGCCATTGATAAAGTTAAACAGCACCGCGCGGTGCTGATTGGCGCGGTAATGAATCGGGTTGCGGATAAAAATCTCGAAACCAAAGAGGGGATACGTTCCCTGAACCATCGGATGAATGCGCTAATCAACAGTACCGGTCACCTGTGAGTTTATTAAAAAGATGAGTTTACTAAAAAGCGTTTCTACCATTGCGGGTTCATCGGTGGTTTCACAACTGATTGGCGCACTATCTATCTGGCTGATTTCGCATAAATACAACATGGCCGAGGTGGGGATCTACGCGCTGAGTTACAGCATCGTGTTGGTGGGGGCGCAGGTCTGTACCTTTGCATCGCAACTGCTGATTCCGAAACAGCAAGACAGTGAACTGGCGCAGAGTGTGGTGTTCAGCACACTGCAAAGTCTGCTTACCGCGGTGCCCTATGCGATGTTGACCGCATGGCTGTTTCAGCGAAATGTGTTCTTTCTCTACCTGCTCACGCTGTCCTATGCGCTGGTGCTGATCTCGGAGAATTTGTCTCTGCGCGAGGGTAACTACCGTTTTCTGGCCTTTCAGCGACTCGCTGTCTCGGTGGTGGTCGTGCTTTCGCTGGTGTTCACTTCACATACCACCGCGTTCTATTGGTCCTGGGCCTGCGCCATGATGGTGCTGATTAGCGGTTGTATTCTGTTCTCGTTCAATATTCACACCATTACATTTGGACATTTTAGTCCGCAACGTAATAGGGCTTTCTTTCATCAGCATGCTCATCATCTTACCCGCGTTGGCAGCGCCGAAGTGTTGGCGATGGTTAATAGTAATTTGCCGGTTATGCTGATTAATTTTTGGTTTTCCGCGTTGACGGCGGGGTATTTCTCGGTAGTGAGCCGTTTTTGTTTGTCTCCGGTGGTGATCATCGGCAATGCGGTGCGTAATTCTATTTTTTCAACTTGGTCTGCCGATTTCAGAAATAAACGTTTCAACTATGATGAGTTCAAAAAAGTTCGTCTGGTATTATTGATGTCGGGGGTGGTCTGCACGCTAGGAGTATTTATTTTCTATCCGTTGGTGATGCATCTGTTTTTTAGCGAGGAGTGGATTAACTCCATTCCAACCTCTCGCTATATGTTGCCTTATTTATTTCCGGCGCTGGCGGTGTGTCCGCTGACGGTGATTGAGCTAATATTTGGCTCTCATCGCTATTTTTTGCGTATTCAGTTAGAGCAGTTGAGTGTGGTATTAGTCGCATTTGTGATTGTGCCTTATTTTTATAATCACTATGACACATCAATGATTCTTTTTTCTGTGCTGACGTTTGTACGCTACGCGTTTATTTATCTCAAAGTAAACAAACGTGCTAATGGGCTGAAAAATATGATGACAGAATCATGAGCTTGAATACCGGGCTTTACCTACAGGTTTATGTTTTTATCACGCTGGTATTCTGCGGACTGACACAGTATTTCACCGGTTTGCTGGCAGTGCTGTGGTTGCCATTTATTTTGGCGCTGAACATGGTGGGGTTGCTGATTATGCAGACTCGCTACGATAGATTGCATTTGGATACGCAGGAATTGATGGTTCTCACGCTCTACCTCTCTTTTCTGGCGATGGCGGGATTATCTACCCTGTTACAGGGCGGAATAACCGTCACTATCGTTGGGTTTAAAAACGAGATTGCATTGTCGCTGATGATGCTTTGCCTGCTGCTGGGTTTTTGCCGCGAATCACAGATTTATCGCGTGACCCGGAGTTTGTATTGGGTGTTCTACGCGCAGTTCCCGGTGGTGATTTATCAGGTGTTGTTTGTTTTGCCGCGGCGGGTGGCATTGCGGGGAGAAGACGAAAAATGGGACTCGGTAGTCGGCACTTTCGGCGGTGACCCGATGGGCGGGGGAAATACCGCGGCGATGGGGTTGTTCTGCCTGTTGATTATGCTGCTGAAAGTCTCGGAATTTAAACATGGTTTGACGTCGTTTAAATCCACGGCGCTGCATATCGTTTTGGGATTTGGCTTGTGTATCCTGGGGGAAGTGAAATTTGTGATCCTGGTTTCACCGTTATTACTGGCCTGGGTTTGGTTAATGCCGAGCTACATCAAAGGCATGAATAACGTAAACCTGAAAGCGATTTTGCTGATTTTCACCGGCATGGCGTTGCTGATTACCGTGGCGATTACCATTTTGGCTTCGGGTTACTCCTCGGCGTTTGGTAGCGACCCGACGAAAAGCGCGATGAGCGTATTTCTGGATTCATTGAATTATATTTTTGATACCAACTACATTATGGAGTCCGGTGAGCTTGGGCGTCTTACTACGCTATTTTTCTGGCTGAAAAATCACGATATGTGGGGGATCTCCGGCACGTTGTTTGGCTATGGATTAAGTGCGACAAATAGCGGCAGCGCTGTCTCTCCCGGCTTTTTGAATATCATCTATAACCTGATCATTGATTCAACCTCATTAAGCGTGCTGCTATGGGAAGTCGGTGTGGTCGGATCGCTATTTTTCATCGGGTTAATTATTTATATCTTAATCATTACGCAGCCAAAGCCGGTACTGGATCGTAATAAAATAGACCTGCAGGACCTACAACTGCTGAGTTCTTCTCCGGCCTTTAACGTTTTTTCGGTTGGGTGCCTATTGAGTCTGCCTTATAGCCAGATCCTGATGATTATTCCCATGCTGCAATTCATTTTTTATTTATCTCTGGGCTCAAGTCTGGTAATTCGCCATTCTGTCCGCCGTTATATCGGAAAACCGTATGAATGATAAATCTTTTATTTCAGTGAGTATTAAGACATTCAATGAGGCAGAATGCATCGAAAAAACCATCGACAGTATTCGTCGCCATATTGTGAATTACCCCCATAAAATCATTGTTGCCGATAGCTTATCAACCGACAACACTCAGCAGCTTGCCAGCGCCAAAGGCGTTACCGTAGTGTCGCTGACTGAACCGTCCGAACGCTGCTGCGGTGTGGGGCATCAGCTTGGTTATCTGTACAGCCAGGGGGATTATTTGCTGCTGATGGACGGCGATATGGAGCTGGAAGATGGCTTTATTGAGCAGGGCATCGCATTTTTAACCGCACACCCTGATTACGCCGGCGTGGCGGGAACGGTAGAGATGGATGGCGCGGCGAACTATGAGTTTAAATCACGTAAACAGCGCCTTCATAAAATATATCCGTTGGGCGACTGTGGTCATTTAGGCGGTGGGGGCTTATACCGCCGCACGGCAATTGAAAAAATAGGTTATCTCACCAACCGTAGCTTGCATGGTTATGAAGAGGCTGAATTAGGCATTCGTCTGCGCTATGCCCAATATAAATTACATCGACTTAATGTGCCTTATTTCCGTCACACGTCGTACACCATGCCAACATATAAAATGCTGCAATATCGTTGGCGGAATGGTTTTCTCTGGGCGCCGGGCGAGCTTTTACGCAGTGCATGGGGGATGCCTTATTTCCGTGAGGCATTGCATATCGTTAAAAACGAGGCGGTCTTTGCGGTTTATCTGCTGGTGCTGTTGATGAGTTTGTTGACGTTTAACGCCGCGGTTATTGGTGCCGCGTTGCTGCCGTTACTCGCTTTTGTGGCATTAAAAACGATTAAGAACCGTTCACTGTTGAACGGGGTACAGAGTGTGATGAACCTGGCTATATTTTCTGCGGGATTGATAAAAGGGTTAACCAGACCCGTGCGCAACCCTATGACACCACCAAATAGCAAGGTTATTCATGAATAGGCAGGTATGATGAAAGTCTTATTGGTCAATAAATTTTTCTATATCAAGGGCGGCGCTGAAACGGTTTATTTTCAAGAGATTGATATGCTGAAAAAGGCTGGCGTTGACGTTATCGCTTTCTCTATGCAGCATGAAAATAACTTCCCGTCAGACTACGCGCCCTATTTTGTCGGTAATGTGAATTATCATCAAAACAGCAGCGCGATTGGGGCAATTAAAACCGCGGTTAACTTTATTCATAATGCTGAGGCATGTAAGAAATTGCTGGCGTTATTACGTAAAGAAAAACCGGATATTGTTCATTTTCACAATATCTATCACCAGCTCACGCCATCGTTGATTAAAATTGCCCGTCAGTTTGGGTGTAAAACCGTGTTAACAGCTCATGACTACAAGATTATCTGCCCTTCGTACACCATGCTGCGCGATGGCAAAGTCTGTGACGCCTGTTTAACCGGTTCGGTATTTAACGCTTTTAAATATCGATGCCAGCAAGGTTCTGCATCGAAAAGTCTGCTGCTTTCGTTAGAAGGCGCTTGGCAGAATATTGCCAAAAACTATCAGGCGCTGGATGTGATCGTTTCGCCCAGCGAATTTCTGCGTAACCAATTAATGCGTAAGCTGCCGAATGTTCGTATTGACGTGATTGTGAACGGCATTAATGACAGCCTACCGGCGGAGGATGTTAAAGACGACGGTTATTTGCTGTTTATTGGCCGCCTGAGTCGGGAGAAAGGCGTTGCTACGCTTGCCAGGGCACATCAGCAAATGCGGAATAAAATTCCGTTAAAAATTGCGGGCAGCGGGCCGCTGTATAACGATTTGGTCGCGCAATTTCCGCATGCGGAATTTCTGGGCTATAAACAGCAGGGCGAAGAACTTAACCGGCTGATTAAATACGCACGCGCGGTGGTGGTTCCTTCCGAATACTATGAAAACTGTTCAATGTCGGTACTGGAGTCGATGGCATTCGCTAAACCGGTGGTAGGCGGGCGTATTGGCGGTATACCTGAACAAATTCGCGATAAGGTAGACGGCATTTTATTCGAACCCGGTAATGTGCAGGCATTAGTTGATGTGCTGGATGACTTGGCGTTGAATCCGCAAAAAGCCAGAGAAATGGGGTTAAATGCGCGTCAACGTCTTCGCGAAAAATATTCATTACGTAAACACACAGAATCTCTATTGGCGCTTTATCAGGAAATATTAATCGAAAAGTAATATGACTACGAAAATTACCGTTCTGGGGACACGTGGTATTCCAAACGTGTTGGGTGGTGTGGAAACACATTGCCAAAATTTATATCCGACTATTAAACAGCAATTCGACGTGGATATTTGCGTTCTCGCACGTTCACCTTATGTCAATTATAAAAAATCACAATATCGAGGCGTGATGGCTCGCGCTTTATTTGCGCCGAAAAAACGTTCATTAGAGGCTGTCGTTCATTCGGTGCTGGCGACATTTATCACCGGTTTTGATCAGTCTACGGTAGTGCATGTTCACGCTATTGGTCCCGGTCTGGTGGTGCCGCTTTTGCGTTTGCTGGGTAAAAAAGTGGTTTTTACTCATCATGGCCCGGACTATGAACGCCAGAAATGGGGGTTCCTGGCAAAGAAAGTTTTATTGCTGGGTGAAAAGGTTGCAGTGAAATATGCCAATGAAGTGATTGTGATCTCCGAAGTTATTAATAATATGATCAAGCAGAAATATGGCCGCGACGATGCCCATCTTATCTATAACGGTGTGAATCTATCCCAGCGACTCACTGCGGACGTTATCAATCAAACATTGGTGCGTTTTTCTCTTCAGCCACAAAACTATTTGGTTGCGGTTGGCCGCTTCGTGGAAGAAAAAGGCCTGCATGATCTTATCGCGGCCTATCGGCAATCGGGCGTCAAGATGCCACTGGTCTTGGTTGGTGATGCCGATCACCCCACCGCGTATAGCATGCGATTAAAACAGTTAGCCCATGAAACCCCGAATGTGATCCTGACCGGATTTTTAATCGGCCAGGAACTACAAACTGTTTTTTCACAGGCTAAACTCTTTGTGATGTCTTCATATCATGAAGGGTTACCCATTGCGTTGCTGGAGGCCATGTCATTCTCATTGCCTGTCGTGGTCAGCAATATTCCAGCCAATCTGGAGGTGAAATTAGCGCCAGAAACTTATTTCAATGTAGGAGACGTGGCGGATTTATCCGAAAAAATCACATTGCGCTCTAAATCGTTATCTGTTGATTACTCTGAATATTTACAAAGGTATAATTGGCAACAAATCGCGCAACAAACGATGGCCGTTTACACCGAACTAAGTAAATGAGTAAATAAATCAATAGGTTAATAGTGATCGAGTCGAATAAACGCCCGTTAGTCATTGAGCGCTTCTATGAAGCCCTTGATGGAAAAACCGATACAGAACTTACCTCGGAACAGCGGCTGGCCGTTGAGCAGGCGGTGCTGTCGATTACGGCATCTTCAATGCATTGGGTCGACGTACGTAAGAGTTTCCCTTTTTTGAACAGGCGCTATTACTTCGTTTTTTTGTTCGGTCTGGATCACCGCAAGCGTCCACGTAAAGAGTCAACGCTATTTCGCATACTGCTGACCGCGTTGATCCTGTTTACCGGCTTGTTCTGCACGCTTGCGGCGCTATTGACGCTATACATGATTAAGTCTGCCTTGGGTATTGATATTTTCCCACATTTCCACTTAGGAATTTGGGATTGGTGGCTCAGCCTGAAGGATCACTGACCCCCGGTTTCTACTGATGTGGAAATAAGGAGTCATAAGTGAATTTTAAAATTATCGCCGTAGGAGGTTTGCTATTTTCTGTATTGGGTGTGGCCGAGGGCGCGATGACGACCGTCACCCCCAGAGGACTAACTGGCCCGCTAACGAACCCGGGCAATGGCGTTGCCAGCTTTAACAAGGGTAATGGCACAACGTTGTCACTGGCGAATTATCCGGATACTGGCATTGAATATGACCGCTTTTACTGGAGTGAACTGGAACCGGTAGAAGGCCAATATAATTTTCAAGCCGTGGACGCTATTTTCGAACTGGCTAGCCAGCATCAACCGCCGATGAACGTGGGGTTGCGCTTTATGACGCTTGATGAGCCAGCCAGTGGTTCGAAGATTCCTGACTGGCTCATCCAAAAAGGCATCAAGGGCGAGTGGACGCCGGACAAAAAAACCTTTGTGCCGGATCTGGACGACCTGGTGTTTATCGAATACAGCCAGCGTTTGCTTAATGCTTTTGGGCAGCGCTATGACGGTAATTCGAATTTGGCGTATATCGATATTGGGTTGGTAGGGTCATGGGGTGAATGGCACAACACCAATTTCCCAACCATTAAGCCGCTGCTTGAACGCTACACATCAGCCCAGTTGGATAAGTACGTGAAAATGTATTTTGCCGCGTTTCCCAACAGCCCAAAAATTATGCTCATTAGCGGCGGCGATGCTTTGGTCAGCGCAGTGAAGCAAGGTGCTGGATGGCGCGCGGACTGCTGGGGAGACTGGCATAATTTTTCGACCACATGGAGCCACATGCAAGGTGATTATCCGCAGCGACTGCAAAACGCGGAGGCTCTTTATCCAAATTTTAGCTCTGCGTGGCAACGCGCGCCGGTGAGCCTGGAAATCTGTGGTTATATGTCGGAGTGGCAGAGCGTGCAGCACTATACTCGTGCGCAAGTGCAGGCGACCTTTGACTGGGCGCTGGCACAGCACGCCAGCACCATTAATCTGAAATCGCGCAGCGTGCCGACGGAATATCGGGACATTGTGGATAACGCGCTGACCAAACTCGGCTATCGTTTCCGCCTGGCCTCTCTAACTCATGAGTCTGAACTGGCACAAGGGCAGAGCCTGACGTTAAACCAGCAGTGGTTTAACGACGGCGTAGCGCCCATTTATCTGAAATATGATGTGGCCTATCGGGTGGTGAATGATGCCAACACCGTAATGAGTATGGGAAAAACGCCTTATGACATCCGCACCTGGTTGCCGGGGCCGCATACCTCCGCCTACCAATTGACGATGCCGGAAGCGCTGCCAGCCGGGCAGTATCATATTGAAATGGCGATGCTGGATGCAAAGGGAGTATCGCGAATTAATCTCGCCAACGAGGGCAAGCAGGCCGACGGTTGGTATCGAATTTCCACGGTAACGGTGCGCTGAGCACGGAATTAAGAATAGATATTCATATGCTGAAAAATATCGGACATGTATGGTGTGAAATAAAAGCGGCGGGCAGTATTAAAGCTAAACTGGTAATACTGCTATTTCGCCTTTCAACCATTTACCAGTCACCAAATGTGCTGCTGAAAATGATCAGCGTTCCTTTTGTTGTCCTGAATAAAGTGATTAATGAGTGGCTGTTCTGTGTGGAAATTCCGCACAGAACTCAAATCGGTTTTGGGCTGAAAATATATCATCCGCACTGTATTGTGGTGAATTACGATGTAATCATCGGGGCGAACTGTACATTACGGCAGGGGGTCACCATTGGTAGCGTGATAAACCATGAAGGTCATGTCACCAAAAGCCCGGTGCTGGGCAATCAGGTGGAGCTTGGCGCCAATGCCATTCTGCTAGGCGACATTACATTAGGTGATAACGTAAAAGTCGGCGCTGGAACCGTGGTAACAAAAAGCCTTGCAGCCGGAAAAGTGGTCGTGGGGTATGGAATCAGGGAATTGAATTGAGTGTGTATGCTCATTTCTGTGCGAATGTAATGTGACAGCGGGTTGCCATTCTTGCTGTCTACTAAAATGATGGAGCCACACTCGCGAAAAAACGGCCAGTTCGTTCCTTCGGTTCGATTCCCATGCTATCTGTAAATCGTAATGAGATAAGCTTTATGCGAACGGTATAATTACTCTTCAGAGGGAACCGAGGGGGATAACATTATGCCGACAGCAAAAGACGTTTCTGCTAAACATGTGACATTAAATTTACGTATCAAACCCGCCGAACGCGACAAAACCATGCAAACACTCGCATGGTGGGAACAGAAAAAATGATATCTGCTCCAGAGCTTATCTAGGTCAAACATGCATTATCCTCATTCTATTGTGGCGTGGAGTCTAGCTACTATGATGTCAATGTGCTGGCGTATTACAGATCAACAATAAATTACACGATCACCCGTTTCTGTTTTCATCAGCAAAAAAAACATTCTTTGCGATAAATCTGGCGATGTCTTCCATCCTTTCACGGTTTTCCTTCTTCCATTCCTCAGCCTTTATACGGCGGGCTTTTCTGCCAATAGCATCATTCACCAAATCAGAAATATTGACTCCGGCAGCACTCAGAACCTGATAATCGTCTTTGTCCACGGCAATGCTAATTTGGTGTTTCATTGCAGTGTTCCTCTTCATTACCCAAGAGCGTTATATTTTGTAGGGATCTTAGCAATAATGCTGGCGGGGTCTAGAGAAAGTAAGTGGGCGATATGGATAAACTCTACGATGTCTAACCTTCTTTCTCCGTTTTCAACCTTGGCGATAAACGATTGAGGACGATCTAGCGCTAGGCTTCCCTGTGTGATCCCTTTGGCAATACGTGCTTCACGTAATGCCTTGATAACGATTTGATATTCATCAGAGTAAACAGAAGTCATCGATTCAACCCCATAAAATTTGGGATCAAATATCAGTCGCTCACTGATTTATCCAAAAACGGGATAATTTGGATTAATTCATCACAGGGAGAGGTAGATAAATGGATAAGCAAGATTGGTATCCGGCAGATGTTATTGCTGGCTTAAGGAAGAAGGGCACAACACTGGCAGCGGTATCAAGGGCGTCTGGATTAGCGTCTTCAACACTCGCTAACGCATTGACAAGACATTGGCCGAAAGGGGAGAGGTTAATTGCCAGTGCATTGGGAAAGCTGCCGGAAGAGATCTGGCCGTCGCGCTATCAGGGTATGACCCCGAATCATGGGGAAGGGGAGGCGGAATAGCACTCCCGTAGAGAATCGAACGTGCTTCGATAGAAAATCATAATCCCCAAAAGCAAAAAACCAGCCGTTAGGCTGGTTTCTTTAAATTAGTGGTGCCCGGACTCGGGATCATGTCATAAAATAACCTGCTGTTTACCAACGTTTTTATTGGTATTTCTCGCAAAAAGAGCCCCCTATAAAGCCCCCATAAAAAATTTCTTTTTTTTTGTTATGGTTGTCACGATGAATTGGTGTTTTGCGGTTAACGGCGCTAAAAACGTGGTTTCATCTCCCATGCAGGCAATGGTCTATTTCTCTCTGCATTGAAGATCTTTTAAACGTAGATTTGATATGTTGGATTTGTGACTTTTGAGATAGTAAAAAATGGTGTTATCTGTAATTTATGGATTATATTGGTATTTTCTCTATACTTTTGAGATGTCGTCATGCTCCATTTGAGATAACTACATATCATGGCTCAATTTAATCACTTTGAACTTTTGCTTCTGAACCCCAGCTTTGACTCCCCTTTGGTCGATGCGCTGACGGAACTGGAGTTACTCCGGCACCTGCGGCTGGAAACTGATGTTCACCCTATCCTGTTTGCGCAGTTGAAAGCCATTTTCCACATGCTGGAGAGCCTTGGCTCCGCAAGGATTGAAGGAAACCACACGACGCTTGCCGACTATGTTGAAAGCAAAGTTGAAGGAACACAGAGTTCAACGGATCAGCTCAAAGAAATCAACAATATTGAAGCTGCGATGGAATTCATCGACGAGTATCTAAATAATGGTGATGAGATAACGGAATATTTTATCCGCGAGCTACATAGTCTGGCGGTTGTCGGATTGCAACAGGAAGGTGATAAAACGCCCGGTGCCTATCGGCAACATAACGTCAGCATCGCTCAATCTGACCATTTACCGCCGGATCACATCCACGTTCCTGACTATATGTCAGAACTGACCGCCTTTATTAACCGTGCTGATAAACCAAAATATGATCTGATGAAGATTGCACTGGTGCATCACCGTTTTGGCTGGATACATCCATTTGGCAACGGTAATGGCAGAACGGTCAGACTGCTGACCTATGCGTTATTGATCAAGTATGGTTTTAATGTGCAGGCAGGTGGCCGTGTTCTTAATCCGACAGCGGTATTCTGTAATGATCGTGAGCGTTATTACTCCATGCTTTCGTTAGCGGATAAGGGAACAGAGCGGGGCTTAGAAGAATGGTGTTTATATGTACTTTCGGGAATTTCATCTGAGTTGAAGAAAGTCGATCAACTGACAAACCATGCTTTTTTGAGTACGAAAATACTGTATCCGGCGATCGACTTTTCATCTGAAAGAGGGCTAATAAACCCGTTGGAATCTAAAGTTCTGAAACGCGCTGTCGAGCTAGGGACAATAAAAGCGGGTGATCTACGCACAGCTTTACCTGACATGAAACCAGCGCAGGTGACTTATCAGCTCGGTAAATTGATTGACCGGGGACTGCTCCAACCAGTGGAAGAAGGAGCTCGTTCCTATACGGCGAAGTTTTCTAACTCATATCTGATTCGTGGGGTGATTAAGGTACTGCGTGAAGAAGGGTTTATTCCTGATTTGTGATGTGTTCTTACTCATTTGTCGTTCGATGGACATCCCATAATCCGAAAAGCAAAAAACCAGCCGTTAGGCTGGTTTCTTTAAATTAGTGGTGCCCGGACTCGGACAAACGCCGGAGGCGTTGAACAGCGCGCTTGTCGCGCTGGCCCTGAAAGGGTGAGTCGCTTGCGGCGAATAATCGAACGGTGTTCGATGAAGAGTCCACACGCCAGAAACGAAAAACCCCCGCCAAAGGCGAGGGTTAAGAATTAGTGGTGCCCGGACTCGGAATCGAACCAAGGACACGAGGATTTTCAATCCTCTGCTCTACCGACTGAGCTATCCGGGCAACGGGGCGCATTAAACCTTAATCCCGCATGATCGTCAACTCCATATTAGGGAAAAGCTGTTCAACTGCTTAACTTTACGGCAATCTGATAGCGGGACGTCGATTTTGCACAAATCTTCCAGATAGATGCGTATGAAGTGGTAATGCTGATAGTGAAAAGAGGGGGAGCAATATGGCGAACGACTGGCTTGAGCTACGTCAGCATGCAGATACGGGAATTGAAACGATCAAGGCGCACTTTGAGGGGCACGCCTACGATCCACATTGGCACGACAGCTACCTCGTGGGGTTGACCCTTTCCGGCACGCAGCAGTTTCACTGCCGCCGTGAGCGGCATCGTAGTCGCCCAGGTGACGCATTTTTGCTGGAACCGGGTGAAATCCACGACGGCGATGCGCCGGTAGATGGCGGGTTTACCTATCTGACATTTTACCTCGACGAGCAGTGGCTGACCAATGCGCTGCACGGCTTGTATGAATCCACTCCCGGAAGTTACTCGCTCCATTTTGCGCAAACACTAACGCGCGAGCCACAACTGGTTCGTTCGATTAGCGACTCGTTCACCACGCTTCACAACGATGAAATGAAAATCGTGCAGCAGAGCTCCATGGATAAGCTGCTCTCGCAGATTACCGCGCATTGTCACTGGCGAAAAAGGTTACCATCGCAACTGCAAAGTACTGCGGTAGCCCATCGCGCACGCGATTATCTTTATGCTCACATGGGCGAAAACATCGGCCTGTCTGACCTCGCTCGGGAGACAGGCACCGATCGCTTCACGCTGACACGTTGCTTTAAACGTGAATTTCATCTGGCTCCGCACGCCTGGTTTATCCAGCTTCGTTTGGCGAAAGCTCGGCAATTACTGGCGTACGGCGATCAGCCTGCCGACGTGGCTGCGGCCTTGGGTTTCTCCGATCAAAGCCATCTTGGTCGCTGGTTTCAGCGGGCATACCGGATCTCGCCTGCCCATTACCGTCGGTTATGCACAAACCTTCCAGACGTTTCCAGAAGATAGCGGCACAGTCAGGGCTCTTAAAAAAGGAGTGCCCTGTGAATTTAATGCCGTTTTTGCTGTTTGCGTTTGTCGCCTCGATAACACCGGGGCCAACTAATATCCTGATTCTGACCAACAGCCAGCGCTATGGCGTGAGAAACACGCTACCCGCTGTAGTCGGTGCCTGTATGGCAGCAAGCGCTATCGTGTTGATTTCGGGTGCCGGTGCGGGGGAGATGCTGCGTCAGTATCCGGTCGTACGTCAGGTGATGGGCTGGGCAGGAGTGTTGTGGCTAAGCTGGATGAGCTGGCAGTTATTCAGGGCGCCAGCGGTTAATCTCTCTGGCGAATCGCATAACCGTTTTACGGCTCGCGCAGCGGCGTTGTTACAGGTAATTAACCCGAAAACGTGGATGATGGCATTGGCCGTCGTCAGCCTGTTCGCCCCTGCGGGTGAGCAGGTATTGCGGGATGTATCGATAATGGCTCTGTGGTTTTTTATTATCTCGATTGCATGTTTGGTGTGCTGGGCATGGCTGGGGAAGGCTGTGAACAGGGTGTTTCGCACCAGCGTTGCGATGGTGCGATTTCAGCGCCTGATGGCGCTGTGTCTGTTCGTTTCCGCTTGGGGAGGAATGCTCGCTTAGGTCAACGCCCCACCCTTGCGGCACAACGCGAAGCGTAATACATCCTCTGCTAGCCGTTGTGCGGTGGCGATGCTGGCGGCCTGATGCTTGACAAGCAGGTTGCTCAGGCAGCCTTCCAGAATCAGTTCCATCTGTTGTGCGACCATCTCGGGATCGTCGGTTTCTAGCTCTTCCAGCAAATCGCGGGTGTAGCTGTAGGAAGCCAGCTTCTGTTGTTCCGCGATCTGGTGGATAGGGTGATTGATATCAGGGAAGAAGCTGCACGCTGCGATAAACAAGCAACCCGGATAACGCTGTTTGTTCACAGACTCATGCAGCACCTGATAGCGTGCCAGCAGCTTTTGTTCGATACTTTTCTCATCGTCCAGTAGCAACTGACGCCGCCAAGTATCGACCTGTTGGCTGTGGTGACGCAGGCCGTCGTACAGCAGCGCCTCCCGATCCGGCCAGAACGGTGTCAGTTCCTCGACAGGAACCCCCAGTTTCTCCGCCAGCATATCCAGCGTCGTCATGGCGAATCCGTGCTGCTCCAGCAGAGTAAGCGCATGTTCAAGAACATCTTCCCGTTGCATTATGTCTCCTCCAGAAGCGCAAAATCAGATAGAAAGTGTCGTTTATGGGCTGAACTTCTGCAAATGTGCCTGAAATTGTTCAGCGTTCATAAAGCCGGTGACGCGCGAGCCGGGGATCTCTTTCCCCTGAGTGTCAAAAAACACGATGGTCGGCAACCCTAAAACCTGTAGCTTTTTCAGCAGTGCGTTCTGTTCTTCGCGGTTAGCGGTAACGTCTGCCTGTAGCAGTGTTATGCGTGACAGATGGTTTTGCACCGCTGGGTCGCTGAATGTGTATTTCTCAAACTCTTTGCAGGCCACGCACCAGTCTGCGTAAAGGTCGAGCATAACAGGCTGAGGGCTCTTTGCCAGCGCGCTGTTGAGATCGGCAATATTAGCGACTGGAGCGAAGTTCAGTGCCGAGGTGTGGGTCTGCGCCGTGCCAGTTGGGGGGAATACCCAGTCTTGCAGCGGTTTGGCGCTGATCACCACGCCTGCCAGTAACAGCAACTGCACGCCACGCATCCAGCCTTTTTTGCTGCTCAGCGTCAGCATGAGCGCCCAGCCGAAGAAGGCGATGCCCAATGCGCTCCACAGGCGTATTCCCCAAGCCTCACCGAGAATGCGTTCGAGTAGGAAGACAGGCAGCGCCAGAATGATGAAGCCAAAGGCTTCTTTAACGTACTGCATCCACGGGCCGCTACGCGGTAGCAGTTTATTGCCAAACAGCGTGACCAGAATCAGCGGTAAGCCCATGCCCAGCGCGTAGAGATAAAGCGTGCCGCCGCCTGCCAGCATGTTACCGCTCTGCGCGATGTAAAGCAGGATGGCGCTGAGTGGGGCAGTGGTGCAGGGTGAACAAATCAGACCGGCCAGCGCGCCCATGCAGAATACGCCGGTGACCGAGCCGCCCTGCTGGCGGTTGCTCCACTCAGTCAGCCGGGTTTGTACCGATGACGGGAGCTGGAGCGTATAGAGGCCAAACATCGACAGTGCCAATGCGATAAACATCACCGACAGACCAATCAGAATGTATGGATGCTGGAGCGCTGCCTGAAAGCGTAATCCCGCGGCAGCGACAATCAGCCCGAGCAGCGTGTAGGTCAGCGCCATGCCCTGAACATAAGTCATCGACAGCAGCAGCGTGCGGCGCGGCGTCAGCTGTTCTTTTCTGCCCAGCACCAGACTGGCAATCAGCGGATACATCGGCAGGACGCAGGGGGTAAAGGCGACGCCGATGCCAATCAGTAACGCCCACCACGGTGAGAACGGCATGGGCGTAGTCTGCGGCGGTGCGGTCTGGCCTGATAACGTATTGATTGGTGAATCCGTGTTTGCGGTAGCAAGCACTTGGCTGAGAGGAACGGTTCGCGTTTCTGGCGGATAGCAGAAACCCGCATCGGCGCAGCCTTGATAGGTCACTTTGACGGTCGCACCGCTTTCGGCTTGTTCAATCGGAACCGCTAGCGCCAATCGATCCCGTAGAATAAAGACCTGACCGAAAAACTCGTCGTTATGGCTTTCGCCCTGTGGCAACTCCACCTTACCAAGCGTAGCGCCGTTCCCTTCGATCTTGATTTGCGCGCGGTACAGATAGTAATCGGGATGGATGTCCCAGCGCAGATTGAGCTGGTTTCCTTGCTGCTGAAACTCAAAGGCGAAAGCACCATCGACAGGTAGAAACCGTGATGTCGTGCTGTTGCCAAACAGTTTCTGACCAAAAGAAGAGGCGGCCACCTGGGGTGTGCCGACAGCTGTCCATAACAGGAAAATCAGCGTAAAGATGCGTTGAGCCATGTCAGATAATCGCTATCGCCCCCAGATACCGGCAGGACGAGCAGCTCCGGCGTATCATAAGGGTGTTGTTGTTTCAGATGAGTCAGCAGCGCTTGCTGATGTGAGGTATCGCTTTTTATCAGCATTTGTACTTCTGATTGCTGTTCGAGCTTGCCTTCCCAGTAATAGAGCGAACGGGCGCCGGGCAGCAGGGTGACACAGGCAGCAAGCCGCGTTTCCAGCAGCGAGTTGGCAAGCCGTTGCGCACAGGCATCGTCAGGTGCGGTACATAATATGACGACAGCATCGCAAAGCGGGCGGTCAGACATCATATCCTCCGTGTCAGATGAACAAAATCCCAGCTAACCAGAGCCACACTATACCTTGCTTTATTGTTTGAAGGGAATGAACAGCTCGAAGGGAAATGATACGGATCGACCTGTCAGGCCGATCCGCGAGTTACTGCTCGAAGGGCAATCTTTAGATCAGGATGCTGCCGAGGATAAAGCCAAATATCACCGACAGCGTAATGGCGATCACGCCGGGAATCAGGAAGGAGTGGTTAAACACAAACTTGCCGATGCGCGTTGAGCCGGTGTCGTCCATCTCCACCGCCGCCAGCAGGGTTGGGTAGGTAGGCAGAACGAACAGGGCAGAAACGGCAGCAAAAGAAGCCACCGCCGTGACCGGAGATACGCCCAGCAGCAGCGCGGCAGGCATCAGCGCCTTCGCCGTTGCCGCCTGAGAATAAAGCAGCGTGGCGGCGAAGAACAACACGACGGCCAGCATCCACGGGTAGCTTTGCAGCAGTGCGCCTGCGGTGTCCTGAATATCGGAAATATGCGCTTTAACAAAGGTATCGCCCAGCCAGGCAACGCCCATTACGCAGATACAGGCGCTCATGCCGGACTTAAACGTGCTGGCAGAGAGGATGCGTGAGGTATCGATCTTGCAAGTGATGCAAATCAGCGTGGCGATGGTCAGCATGAAGACTACGATCGCTTCATTACGTGGCAGAACCGGGTTCTGAATCAACCCAACGGTGCCGCTGATTGCCGTCGCATACAGAACGACCGCGATGATGCCAATCAGAAACAGCATCACGGACAGCTTGGCACCCGGTTTGATCTCATGCTGACTATTACTGCGCCGCGTGGTTTCCCCTTTTTTCAGACGTTCCTGATAAATCGGATCGTCTTTCAGCTCTTTGCCTAGGAAGTTAGTCACAATCGCCGTCAACATGATCGCTGCCAACGTGGTAGGAATACAGATCCCTAACAGCAGCAGGTAGCTGACGCCATGCGGTTCAAGAATACCGGCGACAAACACCACCGCCGCAGAGATTGGTGAGGCGGTAATGGCGATTTGCGACGCGACAACGGCGATCGAGAGTGGGCGAGAAGGGCGAATACCTTGCTCTTTGGCGACCTCGGCGATAACCGGCAGAGTGGAAAATGCGGTGTGCCCGGTTCCTGCTAGAATCGTCATGAAGTAGGTGACCAGTGGCGCGAGAAAGGTGACGTATTTCGGGTGTTTACGCAGCAATTTCTCCGCCAGACTGACCAAATAATCCATTCCACCCGCCACCTGCATGGCAGCGATGGCGGCGATAACGGCCATGATAATTTCAATGACATCAAAAGGGATTACGCCGGGCTTTATCTGAAACCCTAACGTAAGTACAAGCACTCCTAGGCCACCGGCGAAACCAATGCCGATGCCTCCTAGTCGTGCCCCCAAATAGATGGCGAGCAGAACAATGAATAACTCAAGACCAAGCATGACTATGCTCCTTAATTAATAATAAAAGTTTCATAACTTATTCTTATGGCTGTATGCGGCAAAAAATAAAGGCACGCTGTTCCTCATGAACGGACGTGCCTGAAAAAATTAAATGTCGGTGTTAAGGAAGCTCGTTTTCATCAGTGTAGCGTTTGGCTTTGTACGCTGGGTGCATCAGGTTCTGGATGGAGAAAATGTCATCCAGCTCAGCTTCTGTCAGCAGACCGCGCTCCAGTACGACTTCACGCACGCTCTTTCCTGTTTCCGCACAGATTCTGCCGACAATGTCGCCATTGTGGTGGCCGATGAACGGGTTCAGGTACGTCACAATTCCGATGGAGTTGAAAACATAGGCTTCGCAGACGCCCTTATTAGCGGTGATACCGCTGACGCATTTCTCCAGCAGGTTGTAGCAGGCGTTAGTCAGAATGTGGGTTGATTCAAACATTGCCTGACCGATAACCGGCTCCATCACGTTTAACTGTAATTGCCCGGCCTCCGACGCCATAGTGACGCAGGTGTCGTTACCGATGACCTTGAAGCACACTTGATTGACGACTTCCGGCACCACGGGGTTAACTTTGGCAGGCATGATGGAGGAACCCGCCTGCAACTCTGGCAGGTTGATTTCATTCAGGCCAGCGCGAGGGCCGGAAGAGAGCAAACGCAGGTCATTACAAATCTTCGACAGCTTCACAGCCAGACGCTTCAGCGAACTGTGTACCATTACATAGGCACCACAGTCTGACGTGGCTTCGATCAAGTCTTCTGCTGGCACACACGGCAGGCCGCTGACTTCCGCCAAACGCTGTACCGCCAGTTGCTGGTAGCCGTCTGGTGTGTTCAGGCGTGTACCGATCGCGGTGGCCCCCAGATTGACTTCAAGTAGCAGTTCCGCCGTGCGCAGCAGGTTTTTGATTTCCTCTTGCAACAGCACGTTAAACGCATGAAATTCCTGACCGAGCGTCATTGGCACGGCGTCCTGCAACTGGGTCCGCCCCATCTTCAGAACGTCTTCAAATTCTTTGGCTTTGTGCTCGAAGCCATCGCTCAACTTCGCTATCGCATCCGTCAATTTCAGTATGGCCGCGTAGACCGCGATACGAAATCCGGTGGGGTAGGCATCATTGGTGGATTGGCATTTATTCAGATGATCGTTGGGGTTCAGATACTGGTATTCGCCTTTCTGGTGGCCCATCAGCTCCAGACCAATATTGGCTAATACTTCGTTGGTATTCATGTTGACCGACGTACCTGCTCCCCCCTGATACACATCTACTGGGAACTGGTCCATGCATTTGCCGTTATTCAGAACTTCATCACAGGCGCGGATGATGACGTCGGCGATTTTTTTCGGGATAGTTTGTAGCTCTTTGTTCGCCAGCGCGGCGGCTTTCTTCACCATGACCATGCCGCGTACGAACTCGGGAATGTCACTGATTTTATTGTTACTGATATAGAAGTTTTCGACGGCGCGCAGCGTATGAACGCCATAATACGCGTCTGCGGGAACTTCTCGGGTGCCTAACAGGTCTTCTTCAATACGGATGTTTTCTGACATGAAAATTCCTATCCTGTTGTACGACTAGTGATGTGACTAGACGTTGTGGGCTGGTTTGTCGGATGGCCTTACTTCGGAAAACGCCTTACTTCGGAAAATAGCGCGACTACGGATAAACCGTCTTCTCTCGGCAATAGTATCGGGATGTTTGACCAACCATATATCCATTGCCGTGAGGATATGTCGTTACGACAGTGAAAAACAGGTGTTTAGATCACTATACTGGCGTTCTCTACCGTTACAGTAAATGAACTGTGATTGTAGTCACGAGTCATTATTTTAGAACAATAATCGTGGGGTGGCGGCTTGAAAATGTGCAAAGGCGCACCCATTTAACTAAATCATGATGTGCCGGATCGCAGAACAGTACGCGTGCCTTACCTACTCCATTAGGAGTAATACGTATCTGGATTTTCAATCGCGATGGCTTAACACGTTTTCATTAACACACGTTCTTATTAACGACAGTACGCGTAAAAAACACAGGAGAACCGGGTGCGCTGGTTACCGTTATTACTTATTTTTCTTTTAGCTTACATCGAGATATCGCTGTTTATTCACGTGGCTGAAGTGATGGGCGTCGCCATGACGCTGCTGCTGGTGGTCTTCACATCCTGTCTGGGCGTTTCGCTGGTGCGCAATCAGGGGATGAAAACGCTGGTGCAGATGCAGCAGAAAATGGCGGCAGGTGAAAGTCCTGCGGCCGAAATGGTAAAAAGCGTTTCGCTGGTGTTGGCGGGCTTCCTGCTCCTGATTCCGGGCTTCCTGACTGACTTTCTGGGGCTGTTGCTGTTACTGCCGCCTGTGCAGAAAAGCCTGACGTTAAAGCTGATGCCTCACTTGAACATCTGGCGTTCCGGTGCCGGTGCACCGCCTTCCGGCGGGAACACTTTTGAAGGTGAATACCAGCGCAAGGACGGTGGGCGCGGAAATATTGAACACCGAGACGATCGGGACGACCGTTAACGGCGCGACAATCTGAAAAGCAGCTAAGGATTATCATATTGATAATCCTTATTTATTATCAGATATCAGCGACAAGCGATCGCCTAACGCAAAAAAAATGAATTTTTTCCCTTGAAGGGCTAAGAAACGCCCCCATCTAGAACACCACAAGACCGATTATGAAAGCATAGTCGTTATGAAAACATAGTCGGTGTTTATCCTAAACCGATATGGACTTTCTCAAAGGAGAGCTATCAATGAATATTCGTCCATTGCATGACCGCGTGATCGTCAAGCGCAAAGAAGTCGAGTCAAAATCTGCTGGCGGTATCGTACTGACTGGTTCCGCTGCTGGTAAATCTACCCGTGGTGAAGTTCTGGCCATAGGTCACGGACGTATCCTGGAAAATGGCGAAGTGAAGCCGCTGGATGTGAAAGTGGGCGACATCGTTATTTTCAATGATGGCTATGGCGTGAAAGCAGAAAAGATCGATAACGAAGAAGTGTTGATCATGTCTGAAAGCGACATTCTGGCAATTGTTGAAGCGTAATTGCGCGTAATCATCTGAACTGAACGAATTTAAGGGAAGTACATCATGGCAGCTAAAGACGTAAAATTCGGTAATGACGCTCGCGTAAAAATGCTGCGCGGCGTGAATGTACTGGCTGATGCAGTGAAGGTTACCCTGGGCCCGAAAGGCCGTAACGTAGTTTTGGATAAATCCTTCGGTGCACCGACCATTACTAAAGACGGTGTATCTGTTGCGCGTGAAATCGAACTGGAAGACAAGTTTGAGAACATGGGCGCACAGATGGTGAAAGAAGTTGCCTCTAAAGCGAATGACGCAGCAGGCGACGGCACCACGACCGCAACCGTATTGGCTCAGTCCATCATCACTGAAGGCCTGAAAGCTGTTGCTGCGGGCATGAACCCGATGGATCTGAAGCGCGGCATCGACAAAGCAGTGATTGCTGCTGTTGAAGAATTGAAAAAACAATCTGTTCCTTGCTCTGATTTTAAAGCAATCGCACAGGTTGGTACCATCTCTGCAAACTCCGACGAAACCGTGGGTAAATTGATTGCAGAAGCGATGGAGAAAGTGGGTAAAGAAGGCGTTATCACCGTTGAAGAAGGCACAGGCCTGCAAGACGAGTTGGACGTGGTTGAAGGTATGCAGTTTGACCGTGGCTACCTGTCTCCGTACTTCATCAACAAGCCGGAAACCGGTTCTATTGAGCTGGAAAGCCCGTTCATTCTGCTTGCCGACAAAAAAATCTCCAACATCCGTGAAATGCTGCCAGTACTGGAAGCCGTAGCGAAAGCGGGTAAACCGCTGCTGATCATTGCAGAAGATGTTGAAGGTGAAGCGCTGGCGACACTGGTAGTGAACACCATGCGCGGTATCGTGAAAGTGGCTGCGGTGAAAGCACCGGGCTTCGGTGACCGTCGTAAAGCCATGCTGCAAGATATCGCGACGTTGACTGCGGGTACCGTGATCTCTGAAGAGATTGGTCTGGAGCTGGAAAAAGCGACGCTGGAAGATTTGGGTCAGGCTAAACGTGTTGTTATCAACAAAGACACCACCATCATCATTGATGGCGTGGGTGATGAAGTGGCAATTCAGGGTCGTGTGACTCAGATTCGCCAGCAGATTGAAGATGCAACGTCTGACTACGACAAAGAAAAACTGCAAGAGCGTGTGGCTAAACTGGCGGGCGGCGTAGCCGTTATCAAAGTTGGCGCCGCGACTGAAGTTGAAATGAAAGAGAAGAAAGCACGCGTTGAAGATGCGCTGCACGCCACTCGCGCCGCTGTTGAAGAAGGCGTTGTTGCAGGTGGTGGTGTTGCACTGATTCGTGCTGCGGCTTCTATCAGTGTATCTGGCCTGAAAGGCGATAACGAAGACCAAAACGTGGGTATCAAAGTTGCGCTGCGCGCAATGGAGTCTCCGCTGCGTCAGATCGTAATCAACGCCGGTGAAGAAGCCTCCGTGATCGCCAATACCGTTAAAGCGGGCGAAGGCAGCTACGGTTATAACGCCTATACCGAAGAATACGGCGATATGATCGCAATGGGTATTCTGGATCCGACCAAAGTAACGCGTTCTGCTTTGCAGTATGCAGCTTCTATTGCTGGTCTGATGATTACCACCGAATGTATGGTGACCGACCTGCCGAAAGGCGATGCGCCTGATTTAGGTGCTGGTGGCATGGGCGGCATGGGTGGAATGGGCGGCATGATGTAATGTGATCCCATTGTTGCCGGAAGCCGTTTTCCGGTGACTAGGGTCAAGTTACAGAAGCTCGTCTTTCTGTCCTTCAAAGAGCACTATCCGGTTGTGTACTGGGTAGTGCTTTTTTTATGCGTCAGCATTTCTGGAATGTTGCCACATCGGGGATGAATTGGTTTATAGCGTGTTATCAGGCGAGCATTCTGCGCTACAATAGGGACGCTTACTTTATTTACGAATGCTTTTATTTGCAAAGTAACCCTGTTCGGAGTAGGGAAATGTCTGACGATGCGTCAACGCTTCTGCGCACCATATCCTGGTTTACTGAACCCCCTTCGGTATTGCCTGAGCACATTGGTGACTGGCTGATGGAAACCAGTTCCATGACGCAGCGGCTTGAAAAATACTGTGCCCAACTGAGGGTCACGCTTTGTCGTGAGGGTTTCATTACGCCGCAGATGCTGGGCGAAGAGCGGGATCAACTACCGGCTGACGAACGTTACTGGCTGCGTGAAGTTGTGCTGTATGGTGACGATCGCCCCTGGCTTTTCGGCCGAACGATTGTCCCGCAACAGACGCTCGAGGGTTCTGGCGCGGCTTTGACGAAAATAGGCAATCAGCCGTTAGGTCGCTATCTGTTTGAGCAAAAATCGCTGACGCGTGATTATATTCATACCGGATGCTGCGAAGGCTTATGGGCGCGGCGTTCCCGCCTGTGTCTTTCGGGTCATCCGTTACTGTTGACTGAGCTTTTCTTACCGGAATCACCGGTTTATTACACACCTGGTGATGAAGGTTGGCAGGTAATTTGAGGAGATAAATCCTTGGAAAGAAGTGTTACAGCAGGGAAATGGCTGGCTTATTGTCGCTTGATGCGGATTGATAAACCGATAGGTTCTCTGCTACTGCTGTGGCCAACGCTATGGGCGCTGTGGTTGGCGGGAGGGGGAGCACCTGCACCGTGGACGCTCTTTGTTTTTGTCGCTGGTGTTTTCTTAATGCGTGCGGCGGGTTGCGTCATCAATGATTATGCCGATCGACATTTTGACGGCCATGTAAAACGCACGGCTTCTCGTCCGTTGCCCAGCGGTGAAGTGAGCGAGCAATCTGCTAAAATTCTGTTTGTTGTGCTGGTTTTGCTGGCGTTTGGTTTGGTGCTGACGCTGAATAAGATGACTATCTGGCTGTCCGTGGCGGGGCTGGTTCTGGCATGGGTCTATCCGTTTATGAAACGTGTGAGCCATCTGCCTCAGTTTGTGCTGGGTGCCGCATTCGGCTGGTCGATCCCCATGGCCTATGCTGCGGTGAGCGAAAGCCTGCCAGCAACCTGCTGGATGATGTTTCTGGCGTATATTTGCTGGACGGTGGCTTACGATACGCAATATGCGATGGTCGATCGTGATGACGACCTGAAGATCGGCGTGAAGTCTACGGCGATCCTGTTTGGCCGCTTTGACAATATCATCATCGGATTATTGCAGTTTAGTATGCTGGCGTTATTGCTGGCTTTAGGGAATATCACCGGGCTGGGAATTCCCTACACTATTTCGCTGCTGGTCGCTGCTGGGATGTTTATCTATCAGCAAATACTGACTGCCGGGCGTGAACGTGATGCCTGCTTTAAGGCATTCCATAATAATAAATATGCGGGTATGGCGATATTTATTGGCGTGCTGTTTGGCCTGTAGGCCAATCATCGGATACAAAAAAGCAGCGATTTATCGCTGCTTTTTTTATGACGGAATGTTCTGATGCGTTTGTCATGCTAAATGCATCCACGGTTTGATGATGGTATTTCCCCACCATCTTCCCGCGACTTTCTGCTGGGCTATCCCTGCGTTGTCTCTTCCGCCGTTTGACTACTACTTGTACTTGCTTCCATCTCAGTAGATGAGCTGGCGCTTTCAATAGTTAACCGAACCTCCGGGGTGATCAAATCACCGAGGATGTTGTAGATTGTCACGATATCGCCTTGCGCCGCTTCCGCACTGTCGGTGATATACCCTTCTGTACGTAAGGTCGCTACCAGCGTTGAGAACACCGCTTTATCAAAGAATTCCGGCGCGTTGATACCGTGCAGGACGGACAAGCGCTGTGCCATGTTTCGGCTTTCTTTCTCCAACGTCCCACGGTTGATTTCTGGATTTGCGCACAGCAACGACAGCGTAATCGCATAACGTTGCAGCGTTTCACGCACGCCTGCCGATAGCAGTTGTAGCGTACGGATACGTGGCGGGTTAATCGCCAATTGACCATCACGGCTACACAGTAATTCTTGTCGAGTCAGCTCATTCGCTAGCGTTTCCAGTACTCTTGGCAATTGCTCATTGGAATAGTGTAGGAACAGCTCGGCTTGCAGCAGCGGATAGATCAGCGTGATTTGTCGCACGACTTCGGCAAGTGTAATCCGACGATGATGGATGACGATGCTGGCGATCAGCGACGGTAATATCAACAGGTGCTGGATATTATTGCGGTAATACGTCATCAGAACAGCCTGCTCGCGCGGCAGAATGATGATGTCACCAATACTGTCCTTCTCCACTTCGAACTTGTTCATGCCCAGCGCGTGTTCCAGTAGTTCATCCGCAGTCTTCTTGGGCGCTGTAATATCTTTGTGGTAAGGAACCTGACGCAGCAGTTGCAGGTAGCAATCCAACTGTTCGTGCATTTGTTCACGTGTGAGCGAACGCTGGCGTGATGCTAATAGGGCAGTGGAACACAGGTTCATCGCGTTTGCTGCCGCAGAATTATTGATGCGCACCATGATATCCATAGAGATATCCTGCACCGTCGGTGTTAGCCAGCTTGGACGCTGCGCCTCGATGGGATCAATCGCGTCACGCCATTGCGGTACATGTTGATTCAGATAGGTTGTTAGCGGGAGCGGTTCGCCGAAGTTCACGTACCCCTGACCCAGATTACGTAGCTTACGTAAACCACGCACCATCTGCATAAAGCCTTCTTTTTCCTTCACCGCGCCGCGCAACTCTTTCGCATAGGTGCCGACTTCCATCACATGCTCGTAACCGACATAAATCGGCACCAACGTGATAGGGCGCGTGCCGCCTCTGAGCATGGCCTGAATGGTCATGGCTAGCGTGCCGGTTTTGGGATCCAGAAGACGCCCTGTACGTGAACGCCCGCCTTCCATGAAGTATTCAACCGAATAACCACGGGCAAACAGCTCGCCCAGATATTCGCGGAAAATCGTGGAATAGAGCTTGTTGCCCTTGAAGGTTCGGCGAATAAAGAACGCGCCAAGACGGCGGAAGATGGGTCCCGCCGGCCAGAAATTAAGATTGATACCTGCGGCGATGTGCGGCGGTACTAAGCCTTGATGGTACAGGACGTAGGAGAGCAGCAGGTAATCCATATGGCTGCGGTGGCAGGGCACATAGACAATGCCGTGGCCATCCTGCGCCAACTGACGAACGCGTTCGGCGTTATGGACGTTAATCCCCTGATAAAGGCGGTTCCATGTCCAGCTTAATACGCGATCAGACAGACGCACGGCCTCGTAGGAGAAGTCAGCGGCGATTTCTTCCATGAGCGCAATGGCGTTTTGCTGCGCTTTCTCATGAGAAATTTTCTTACTGCGAGC
The DNA here is from genome assembly GCF_000740965.1 of Pectobacterium atrosepticum. Taxonomy (NCBI): domain Bacteria; kingdom Pseudomonadati; phylum Pseudomonadota; class Gammaproteobacteria; order Enterobacterales; family Pectobacteriaceae; genus Pectobacterium; species Pectobacterium atrosepticum. The sequence goes on from NZ_CP009125.1 coordinate 596,104, forward strand.
CTCATCATCTACCGCTTTCTTGATCGCTTTGGAGTCCAGCAGCTTGTTAAACAGTTCCTGACGCACCGGTAAGCGTGGGCCAACTGCTGCCAAGCGCTGGCGAGAGAAGTGCATACGCGCGACACGTGCTAGTTTGTGGGCTATGGTTTTGTCAGTGCCATGCTCGGTCGCCATATAGCGCAGCGACACTGGGCTTGAGAAGCGGACAAAACTGTCACGGCCTAGCCACAGAACGGCGAAGAATTTCTCAATGCCGTTGAGCAATCGCAGGTGTGGTGCAGCCTGAGTGTGACCTTCCCGACCAGGGGATCGCCCAAACATCACGGAAACTGGCACCATCTGTACGTCTAAATCTGGATTGGCGCGATGCAGGTCCAGATAATCGTGGAACAGCTTGACGGATTTCTGCTTGGGAACGTAATAACGGAAGACGCGCGGCCCGTCATTAATAAAGACGTGGCTAGGGAGTTCTACGCCATTGAATTCGAACGATTGCGAGGGGTCGGGTAAGCCCAATGCCAGACATTTCGCACGTAGCGTCAAGAGATCCGCCTGAGAGTTATAAGGCAGAACATAGAGTATAGGACGTGAGGGATCTAACCCCAACTCGACCACTGGATCTGCGGGAATAACTTTGCTTTTCACCAGCAGTTTCAGCGGGAGATTCAATAATTTATAGTAAATTTTACGCCAACCTGACATAACAACTTGGAGCCTCTTGTTAGCAATTCGCCGCAAGGATACCAGAAACTGCGTCGGAGATCTGTGGTGATGAGACAACGCAGGTAGGTTAAAATGCGAATTATGTAGAGTAAAAATAACGGAGGATAAATGAATAAAGCAACGGGGATGACCCGGATTATTAAAGCTACCGGTTATTCCTTTAAGGGGTTGCAGCAGGCGTGGCAGCATGAGGCCGCATTTCGTCAGGAAACCATATTGACGATTGTCGGCGTTATTATTGCGTGTTTACTGCCGGTTACGCTGGTCGAGAAACTGCTGCTGATTGGGTCTGTGGTATTGATTATGTTGTTTGAACTGGCCAACAGCGCTATTGAAGCCGTCGTCGACCGCATTGGCCTTGAACACCACGAATTATCCGGTCGGGCGAAAGATATTGGGTCGGCGGCCGTCTTTGTTGCCATCTTGTTAGCCGCTGTCGTATGGGGCAGCATCCTCTGGCAACATTTTGCCTGATGGCGCGCATAAACGAATAAAAGTCAGGGGCTTTGCCTATATCCCGATTCCCAATTGTGCGTTACCTGTATATACTCACAGCAAGACTGTATAAACAACCAGGGGGCGGAATGAAAGTATTAACAGCAAGGCAGCAGCAGGTTTATGACTTGATCCGCGATCATATTGCGCACTCCGGAATGCCGCCAACACGCGCGGAAATTGCTCAGCAGCTGGGATTTCGCTCTCCGAATGCGGCTGAAGAACATCTGAAAGCGCTGGCGCGTAAAGGCGTGATTGAAATTGTGTCGGGCGCTTCTCGTGGTATTCGTCTGTTAATGGAAGAAGAAACGGGTATTCCTCTGGTTGGCCGCGTAGCGGCTGGTGAACCTCTGCTGGCACAGGAACATATCGAATGCCGCTATCAGGTTGACCCTGCGATGTTTAAACCTAGCGCTGATTTCTTGCTGCGAGTCAGTGGTATGTCGATGAAAAATATCGGTATTATGGATGGCGATTTGCTGGCCGTACATAAAACAGAAGACGTGCGTAACGGGCAGATTGTGGTGGCACGTATTGACGATGAAGTGACAGTTAAACGACTGAAAAAACAAGGTAATACTGTGCATCTTCTCGCTGAAAATGAAGAGTTCGCTCCCATCGTTGTCGACCTGCGTCAGCAAAGTTTTTCGATAGAAGGCTTAGCGGTTGGCGTTATTCGTAACAGCGACTGGAGCTAATCGTCCGCACTGATGCACTGCTTGCCTATCTGGATCAGTGCATCATGTTCCGTGTGTTAATTCGCTAGTAATATATATTTAGTTACATTTGGCGTGTGTTTTCTACGACTCCCATTACCCCCTGTTTTTTCACTGCTTTTTTGCGGTGATTTCCCCTTTCTTTGTGCCATTCTAGTTACAGATACTTGGTTTTTTATTTTTAGTGAAATATTCGACTATAATTTCCACCAAGGTAAGCATTTTTATCTTGATTGGTCGTTTGGCGATTGATCATTAGCCACCACATTTAGGTCAGCCCAGTAATCAAGGGAGACAGTGGCGAAGAGCACCGTGGTGGCTCACATATTTATGATGCTGCTTACTGAATAATCTTATTTATCTGAAACTGACGCATAAGTCGGTAGTTACGATTTTTTTATGCGCAATGCACCTAAGGTATGGAGATTCTTATGAATAAAGACCAAGCCAGCGGTAACTGGAAACAGTTTAAAGGTAAAGCGAAAGAGCAATGGGGCAAATTAACTGATGACGATCTGACGGTCATTGAAGGTAAACGTGACCAACTGGTGGGTAGGATCCAGGAGCGTTACGGGTACGAAAAGGAAGCGGCGGAGAAAGAAGTGAAACACTGGGAAGATCACCACAAATATCACTGGTAGCAAACGCGATATCTCCCCGTAGAAAAGAAACGATAGCCTCTCAGGGCTATCGTTTTTTAATGGGAACGGTGTGGTCGTGATCGCAATGATCCGGTTGCTCGCATGTCGCCACTTCCTGACAGCCGCCACACAACCCGTGTGCTTCCACAACGCTGTGACGCAGTGTGAATCCCGATTGCTGCGCGAGGCTGCGTAGCGTTTCTTCCACACCTTCGGTTTGACGTTCCGTGACCTGTCCGCAGCGATCGCAGATGAAAAGGGCAGACGTATGGCTGTGGTCTTCGATGTGGTGACACAGCACGTAGCTGTTGTTTGATTCGACTCGATGAATGAAGCCTTGTTCCAGCAGAAAATCCAGCGCGCGATAGACGGTCGGTGGTTTAGCCTGAGGCTCAGAAACTCGCAGCAGATCCAGCAGATCATAAGCGCTGATAGCACCGGACTGCTGTGCCATAAGGCGTAAAACCTCTAACCGCTGTGGAGTTAGGCGCACAGCGCGCTGCTGACAAATCTGTTCAGCCTGGGCAAGAAGTTTGTCCTGATTGGTTGAATCCATTGTCATATCACCCTGACGCATTGAGGAACAAGGCGGATAGCTTACCACGACTGAGTAAAAACGCCGAGTGAGTGGCGTTTTCCTGCGAATACAACGGACAGAGGAACTACACGACCAGATCGATGAGCAGTGCCCGCAACGGTGATTCTGCCTGGAGCGTCAACGTCGTTTCTTCCTTGATGAAGGCTCCGTCACCACAGTGTAATGTTTCACTGTGCTGGCTGCCTTTCACTGCCATTGAACCGTGGATCAGCTGGAGGTAAGCCTGATTTCCCTGTAGGGCGATCGTGCTTTGCTCATTCGGCTGGAGATCGACATGATGGATCCAGACCTGCTGGCGCAGTTGCAGACTATCCTGCTCGCCTTCCGGTGAGGCAAGCAGCGTGTGGCTTGATGAACTCAGCCCCATGCGCTGCAGCGGGCTGTTTTCTCGGGTCTGGCAAGCATTCAGCCATAATTGCAGACGTGTCAGTGGCTTACTGGCATTGGTGTTATGTTCGCTATAGCTGACGTTCGGTTGAGTGGCGAGCAATAGCACATCTCCAGCTTTAGCCTGAATGTGGCAGCCGTTGCTGTCGCGGTATTCCGCTTCGCCCTGAAGAATAATATTCAGGATATCTACACGTGGGTAGGTTCGAGGCTGGAATGAGGCTCCCGGCGCTAACACTTCCTGATTGAGCACGCGAAGAGAAGCGTAGCCCAGTAACTGTGGGTCAAAATAGTGACCGAAAGAGAATGTATAGCGTGCCTGCAACCAGCCATAGTCGGCTTGACCGCATTGCCCTGCTGCTCTTCGTGTGATCATAATTTTTATCCCCAGAGAATTATTTATTAAACTGATAGTAATTGTGTGGACGTTGGATTGTTAGCTAGTTAATCTGGTCGGTATATTCAAAATTCCTGAATGAGTATGAAGATGGCGAGAGAACGAGCATTGACGCTGGAAGCCTTGAGGGTGATGGATGCGATCGATCGTCGTGGCAGCTTTGCCGCTGCGGCAGACGAGTTGGGTAGGGTGCCTTCGGCACTGAGCTACACCATGCAGAAACTGGAAGATGAGCTGGATGTAGTATTGTTTGATCGTTCCGGACATCGTACGAAATTCACGAATGTCGGACGAATGTTGTTGGAACGTGGACGTATCCTGCTGGAAGCCGCAGATAAACTCACCACGGATGCGGAAGCACTGGCACGTGGTTGGGAAACGCACCTGACGATTGTGACAGAAGCTCTGATTCCGACTCAGCGGATTTTCCCATTAATCGATAAACTGGCGCTTAAAGCGAATACGCAGGTATCGATCCTGACGGAAGTGCTGGCGGGCGCGTGGGAACGTCTTGAGCAAGGGCGCGCTGATATCGTGATTGCACCGGACATGCATTTTCGTGCGTCTTCCGAAATGAATACCCGCAAACTGTACACGATGAATAACGTTTATGTTGCCAGCCCAGAACACCCTATTCACCAAGAGCCAGAGCCGCTGTCGGATGCGATTCGTGTAAAATATCGTGGGATTGCCATGGCGGACACCGCGCGTGAGCGTCCAGTGCTGACTGTACAACTGCTGGATAAACAGCAGCGTCTGACGGTGAGTTCTCTAGATGATAAACGGCGTGCGCTGTTGGCTGGGCTAGGTGTCGCGACGATGCCATATCCTATGGTCGCGCAAGATATTGCCGAAGGACGTTTACTGGTGATTGGGCCAGAGCATCAGATGGAAAGCCAGATTATTATGGCGTGGCGGCGAGACAGCATGGGCGAAGCGAAATCCTGGTTCCTGCGTGAAATTCCAAAACTACTGAACCAGCCCTAAATCCTGCGCTTTCTGAGGCAAGGTGTGGAGCCACACCTTGCCTCAGCACTTCATGCTTTAAGTGTAAATCGACAAAACCTTAGTATAAATCGACAAACTTTTTATCACGTTGGTGAGGCTGGTTCAGATCTTGCTCTGGGCCCAGCGAAATCACCCCGTGCGGATTAATCGTGCCGTGGCTACGATAGTAGTGGTGACGAATATGCGCCATATCGACAGTTTCGGCGATGCCGGGCATCTGATAAATATCACGCAGAAAACCGAACAGATTGGGATAATCACTCAGGCGATATTTATCGCACTTAAAATGCGTGTGATAGACCGGATCGAAACGGATCAGCGTCGTCCACAGCCGCAGGTCGGCTTCGGTTAACTGCTCACCGGTCAGGTAGCGCTGTTTTGCCAGTATGGTTTCCAGATCGGATAACGCAGCGAAAACGGTGGTTGCAGATTCATCATAGGCTGACTGAGTCGTCGCAAAACCGGCTTTGTAAACGCCGTTGTTGACCTTGTCGTAAATCCAACTGTTCAATTCATCAATCTGAGTACGTAGTGCTTCTGGGTAGTAATCTCCCGCGATTGCACCTACGCCATCAAACGCGCTGTTCAGCATGCGGATGATATCGGCGGATTCGTTACTGACGACAGTGTGTTGCTCGGTGTCCCACAGGACGGGCACGGTTACCCGACCGCTGTAGTCTGGTTTGGCGTGCAGATAGAGTTGATAGAGGAATTCATGCTGATAGAGCGAATCACCCGTTGCGGCCTCAAAATCGGTACCGAACGTCCAGCCGTGATCGAGCATGAGTGGGTGAACCACTGAAACGGCGATGTGATCCTCTAACCCTTTCAACTGCCGCATTAGCAGCGTGCGATGTGCCCACGGGCAGGCGAGCGAAACATAGAGATGATAACGGCCAGACTGGGCGGGAAAGCCGCCTTTGCCGGTGAGGCCGGGTGCGCCATCGGGCGTTACCCAGTTGCGGAATGCAGATTCCGAGCGCTTAAAGTGACCGCCGGTAGATTTGGTTTCATACCAGGTATCGTGCCATACGCCGTCAACCAGTTGTCCCATAAATCCTCCCGTTAGTGAGTGATGATAAAACGACAGCAAGCCTTGTATGCTTGCCGTCGCTATTTTGAGTGTATTCGTTATTCGACTATTCAGTGTAGTACAGGCTGGAGAAGGCTCGTCTTACCACTTTTTGCCCAGCAGGCGGTCGATGCTGAATGCGCCTGGACCCGTTACAGCCAGCAGGAGGTAGCCACCAGCGATGGTCAGGTTTTTCAGGAACATCAGTTGGTTCATGCCTTCCGCAAAGTTAGAGTGGAAAAGCAGCGCGGTCAGCAGCGTAAAGCCCGCGGTGAACAGCGCGACGGTACGAGTCAGCAGTCCGAACAGAACCGCCAGACCACCACCCAGTTCCAGCAGAATGGTCAGTGGCAGCAGGAAGGTCGGTACGCCCATCGCCTGCATGTATTGTTGTGTGCCTGCATAGGCATCGCCCAATTTACCGTAACCTGCAACGATAAACAGAATCGGCATTAAGATACGAGCAACCAGCAGTGCAGTGCTTTCTAAATTTTTCATCATCTCTCCAATTAATTTTATTGTGGGCTATATCGCCCTGTTGTGTTTGTTATAGCAGGTGTTGTCTGAAAACTTGCCCCGCCATCAGGTTATGGGCAGATAGTATAGAGAGATGATTTGCGCTACCAGCGAGTATAATTGTTGTTTTATTTCAGAAAAATTGATGTTGGGTTAAATGTACAAGAACGCGCGGCAATGACGTGAGAGCGTTAGGCAAAAGTGAGATGAAAAGTGGCGTACAGGAAAGGTAGATAACCGATGCGATAGAATAGGTTACGTACGTTGGTCAAATGTTTTGCGGACGAGCCTGAATGTCCCCCACAGCCCGACGAGGCGGCGTCCCCAGCGAATCATACGGCTGGGGTGGCGTACGCCATAGAGCGCCACGAGGCTGGAGCCAACGATCCAATATTTACGCCACTGCATCAAGCTTTGCCAGCTGCGATCGTAACGGGCGGTGGTACCCAGCCAGTGTTTCTTACCTGCTGATAAATCCAGCCGCTGCTGCTGTATCCGGCGCAGTAGCTGGGTTTTTTCTCTGTCTCGTTGCTGACGCTGGTTCATTTGGGATCGTCCTCCAGCAGCGATCTGTCGGTCGCCAGCTCCTTACGCGTCGCTTTGAGCAAGGTAGAACGTCGTACCTTCAGGAGTGTCCATATGCCGCCTATCAACGCTAATCCAAGCAATGTGGCGGTAATACACCCCAGCGCAAAGAGACGATATTGCGGGTCAATGCCCCAGATGATCAGCGCAATCAGGCTCATAATGCCAAAAGCGGCAAAAAGTAGCGTCAGGCCGACCATGATCAGTAACTGAATTAGATTGGCTTTTTCTTCCTCTAATTCGATTACAGCCAGTCGAACGCGGCTTTCCACCATGCTGACAATAATGGAGATGATGCGCTGAGCAGAAGCCATGACCCCGCTCGCGGGGCCTTGTTGTGATTTATCCGTCATAGCCATCCGCTAATTAGCGACGAGACAGTAGGACGCCAAGCACGACACCGACTGCTGCGCCAATGCCGACACCGGTCCACGGGTTCTGACGTACATAATCGTCGGCAGATTCAACCGCTTCTTTGGTTTGCGAAGCGATGCGCTCACCGGTATCGCTCAGGCGGCTGCGAGTTTCTTTCAGCGCGCTTTCTGCCTTATTGCGCAGTTTGTCGAGTTCCGCTTTAGATTTGTCGCTGGAGGTGCTTAATACTTCTTCCAGCGTGTCCGCCAGTGATTTCAATTCGGCGCGTAGGTACTCGGAATTTTGATCTTTAGCCATATTAATAACCCTTCATGTTATAAACCTGAACGTTAACTATAGCTGAAGCTGAGATTTATGCTGCCCTAAACGGGTACGGACAATTCTGATAACTCGCTGTAAATTTTAGTGATTTGGTTTTTGAATACAAAATGAACAGTTATTGTGTGTTTTGTATGGACAATGTTTTATAGGAGCCGTGTGGTGATGGGTTATTGCGACGCGCCACTTTCCGCTGCACGTAATTCCTGCTCGGCTTCAGCTAACTTTCTTTCGCGTTTGAGGATCTTCTCTGCGTCATCCCGTTTCTGGCGACTTTCGCTCAGTTCCTGCTGCCGTTCAGCGACGTCTTTGCGTTTTTCCGCAATGGCTTCCTGACGTTTCTCTGCTAGTCCGGCATCCGTACAGTGGTTTTTTACACCATCCAACGCCTTTTCTAACCCATTGATGCGGTTCTGGTTGCCGTGCTTGTGTGCTTCATCGATTTGGCGCTGAATATCCTGTGCTTTTTGTTGACAGGTTTCCACCTGATCGGCGGTATTAGCAAGAGTATGACCGGAAAGCAGGACAGATAATGCGATAACGGATGGAGACAGTTTCATATTCGTCACCCCAGTTTTGATTGTTTTTGTGTCAGTTTCTGCTGCCAAAACGGTGTCGGGCTTGTCGCCTGCTGCGCGGTAATCGTGACTTTAGGCAGAGACAAACGGAGGACGTCTCTGGCAGCGATACTCTGTTCCGGCGAAGCAAGACGAACGATCAGGCTATCTTGCTCTGGCGTAATGCTTTTGATCGCAATCCCTTTTTCATTGAGACGCTGATACACGTAAAAGCCATCTGGCAATGCCGCACCATCATAAGGCTTGATGTGTAGCATAGCATCGTCTTGGGAGTGACGTTGCGGCTGAGACTGCGTCAATGCAATAATCGGCAAGGCAAGCAATAGCAATATGCGGCCTATTTTCCTGGGGGATAACGTGAGGGATAACCAGCGGATTGACACGGTTAGCTCCCTTTTTCTGCATTATTTGCGTTAGTGTCGCGTTTTTTACGCCAGAGTACAAAGAGCGATCCAAACAGGCCGACAAACAGCAGTACCAGTGGCAGCATCATAAGGCAGAGCATGAGTTCGTCTTCATATTTCAGGAAGATTGTCGTTTTTCCTAAAGCGAAGCCCAGCGTAACTAGAATAAATACCCACAGGAACCCGCTCATCCAGTTAAAGAACTGAAAACGTGCGTTATTCAGGCCTGACAAACCTGCAATGGTGGGTAATAGCGTTCGGACAAAAGCCAGAAAGCGGCCAACTAAAAGCGCGGACAAACCATGACGGTGGAAGAGCTGGTGGGCACGTTGGTGATAGTGTGCGGGTAAATGTGATAGCCAGCCCTGAACAATTCCCGTATTGCCAAGCCATTTCCCTTGGATATAGCTTGCCCAGCAGCCGAGGCTAGCGGCCGTCGTCAGTAGAAATATCGTAAAAGGGTAATTCATTGTGCCTTTGGCGACGAGAACGCCGACCAAAATGAGCAGGCTATCGCCGGGCAAGAAAGCGGCTGGGAGCAGGCCATTTTCCAGAAAGATAATCAGAAACAATAATATATAGATGGTCCACACCAGCTTTGGGTCGGCTAAAATATCGAAATCCTGATGCCAGAGTGCGTTTAACAGTTCTTTGATTAATTCCATCCGGTATTCCTAATACTGCTGTTGCATTTTAGCCTTGGCGACGATCACGCTTCTAGACATAACAAGAGTGAATAGTGTTATCAGGGCACAGGATTATGATTTTTTGATGATCTCTGTTTTTTCCGCCCGATAGTGGCGCTGGTGTCTGACTTGATGCTCGCTTTTCGCTGCGAACCCGATAAACAGGCAGCTTAGGGATTGTTTGGTCTTGGCAGACTTTGCATCCAAAGCGGCGGATTAAGCGTAAGAAAGACGCGTTAACTGTAACAAAATAGGTGTTGCTGAGACAGAAAAATATTACGACAACTTGGGCGGTTTAGGGGGATTTTTCGAGGAAGAGTTGGGATTTCTGCGATATTTTACACTCGCTGACAGAAATCAACGTTTTCTGACCTTTTTCCTCTGGTGCCAAAATTTCCCCCTTCGCTCAAAACGAGGGGGAAGATGCACATCTTAGGACTTGCCAGTGTGTATTTGGTCGAGATGAACGACTGGGTTTTCGGCGAACATATAGCGATCGACGTTAAACTCGAAATCATCTGTCGTAGCGCGAAACAGCATCTGTTTGGTGTTTTCCAGATGTTGCCACATTGCCAGTTTTGCAGCGTAAGGATCTTTGCGAATCAGCGCCTTAAGGATGCGGTCATGCTCTTCGCACCAGCTTTCAATGGACTTGTCGTCAATGTGCTCATGCAGTTTGCGCCAGTAGGGGTTGTGAATCCGTTGGCTCCACATTTTCTCGACGATAGTTGCCATTGCTGAATTTTGCGTTGCGAGCGCGACCTGAACGTGGAATTTGAGATCCCACTGAGAATCACGGAAGCGATCTTCCTGACGCGCATATTCCTGAATTTCCATCAGTTGGACGATGTCCTGACGGGTTACCTGCGTGGCAGCAAATTCAGCAATATTGCTTTCAATGAGTTGGCGTGCCTGAAGCAGCTCAAACGGACCAGCTGCGACGAATTCGATATCACCGCTATTAATGAACGTGTTCTTCTGCTGGTTGGAAATAACGTGGATGCCTGAACCCTTGCGGACTTCAACGTACCCTTCGACTTCCAGCATAATGATGGCTTCACGCACCACGGTGCGACTGACGTTCATTTCTTCAGCAATATAACGTTCTGCCGGTAATTTTTCGCCGACCTGATACATACCGCTTTCGATACGCTGTTTTAATTCTGCGGCTAACTGCTGGTATAGCCGTCGGGGTTCAGTGAGTGCCATGATGATGTCTACTCTCGATAGATGACGGTCCATGTGCCACGTCAGGGCCTGAGGGTCTATCTCGTTAATCTTTGAGGGATGATTTGTTATACCACTTAATAATAGCAGCAACCAATGTCGTGGTCACAGTTATTGCAGTGTGTTACTGGGGAGGTGGCTCACCCGGTAGCAGATCATACCGGATGAGCCAGGATAATGCAGGAATTATCAGTGCTCGTTGGCTTCTTTCAATGTTTCAGCCGCTGCAGCGACTTCTGAGGCGGGTTGGTTTTTCAACACTGTCCAGATCACGACCGCGCCTAATAGATCAAAGACCGCCAGTGCAGCAAACAGCGGGCTGAAGCCCATGGTATCAGCCAGTGCGCCTACAACCAGTGCAAACATAGTACTTGCCATCCAGGCAGCCATACCTGTTAAGCCGTTCGCCGTGGCGACTTCATTACGGCCAAACACATCGGATGACAGGGTAATCAGTGCGCCGGACAGCGACTGGTGCGCGAAACCACCCACACACAGCAGTGCAATGGCGACATAAGGGCTGGAGAACAGCCCGATCATCCCCGGAGCAATCATCAGTACCGCACCCATAGTGACAACCAGTTTGCGAGAAACGATCAGGTTCACTTTGAAATGCTTCTGGAACAGCATTGGCAGGTAACCACCCAAGATACAGCCGATATCGGCGAACAGCATTGGCATCCAGGCGAACATGGCGATTTCTTTCAGGTTAAAGCCGTAGGCTTTAAACATGAACAGCGGGATCCACGCGTTGAAGGTTCCCCACGCTGGCTCAGCCAGGAAACGTGGCAGCGCGATACCCCAGAATTGGCGGTTATGCAGAATCTGCCAGGCAGACATTTTCTTTGCGTTATTGGTTTGGTGCTGTGCTTCTTGCCCGCTAAGAATGTAGTCGCGCTCTTCGTCGCTGAGTTTTTTCTGATCTTTCGGGTGTTTATAGAAAATGAGCCAGCAGATGGCCCAGACCATGCTTAATGCACCGGTAATGATAAAGGCCATTTCCCAGCTGTGCGCCACAATGGCCCACACCACCAGCGGCGGAGCGATCATCGCGCCGATGGATGACCCCACGTTGAAGTAGCCGACGGCGACTGAACGCTCTTTTGCCGGGAACCACTCACTGCTGGCTTTCAGGCCAGCAGGAATCATTGCCGCTTCCGCCATGCCGACCGCACCGCGGGCGATAGCCAGACCACCCCAACTGTTTGCCAATGCGGTGCCCATGCAACAGATAGCCCACATAATGGCAAACATGGCATAGCCGATTTTTGTGCCAAGCAAATCCAGTACATAGCCGGCGATGGGCTGCATAATGGTATAACAAGCTGAGTAGGCAGCAACGATGTAAGAATACTGCTGTGTGGTGATGTGCAATTGATCTTGTAGCGTCGGTGCGGCGACAGAAATTGCATTACGCGTCAGATATCCCAGCACGGTGCCAATTGTCACCAGGCCGATCATATACCAGCGTAATCCTTTGATTTTACGCATTTAACTTTCTCTCCGAGTCAATAAAAAACACGGTGATGGCTCTTGAGTAGCGTCACGGTGTGATGTGTCTTATATGTAGTGCGACACGTTTTTTTGTTGTGCCTGGCAGGAAAACCCTTCTCTTTATGAGATAGCGATTGAATCCCTGCTTAAGGCAGCGCTACAATAATTTGTCATACAACTTTAAAAGTTGAGTGATATCACAAAACCATTATTTTTATGCGGAATAACGAATTCCTCGTTTAAACCGAGAGAGTAGGGCGGTATAACGCCTTAAATGCTGCGTTATTGTACTGCTTGTTAGATTTTTGCGATCATGACCTCACAAATCCTGTGAGATATTGCGCATAATTGGTGTGATATCTTTTAACGACCAACCCATTTGGTGCACAAGAAGCACGGTAAGGAAGAAAACATGCCCCAGTTTCTGAGTGAAGATTTTCTGTTAGATACTGAATTTGCCCGTCGCCTTTATCATGAGTATGCCGTCGACCAACCCATATTTGATTACCACTGTCATTTACCGCCTGAGCAGATCGCGGAAAACTATCGTTTCAAAAATTTGTATGACATCTGGTTGAAAGGCGATCACTACAAATGGCGGGCGATGCGTACCAACGGCGTGCCTGAGCGCTTGTGTACGGGCGATGCCAGCGATTGGGAAAAATTTGAAGCCTGGGCTGCAACCGTGCCGCACACCATCGGCAACCCGCTTTACCACTGGACACATCTGGAACTACGCCGTCCGTTCGGCGTGACTGGTACGCTGCTGTCGCCGAGCACGGCAAAAGACATCTGGGATCGTTGTAATGCCATGCTGGAACGCGATGACTTTACTGCGCGTGGCATCATGCAGCAGATGAACGTGAAAATGGTCGGTACGACAGACGATCCGATTGACGATCTGCGCCACCATAAAGCCGTTGCTCAGGATTCCAGTTTTTCTATCAAAGTGTTGCCGAGCTGGCGCCCAGATAAAGCGTTCAACATTGAGCAGGCAACCTTTAATGACTATATGGCGAAGTTGGGTGAAGTCTCCGATACCGACATTCGTCGCTTCAGCGATCTGCAAACAGCGCTGACCAAGCGTCTGGATCACTTCGCGGCGCACGGCTGTAAAGTGTCTGACCACGCGCTGGATGTGGTGATGTTTGCCGAAGCGGATGACGCAACGCTGGACAAAATTCTGGCGCGTCGCCTTGCTGGCGAAACGCTGAGCGAACATGAAGTAGCACAGTTCAAGACTGGTGTTCTGGTTTGGTTGGGGGCGGAATACGCGCGTCGCGGCTGGGTTCAGCAGTATCACATTGGCGCACTGCGCAACAATAATCTGCGTCAGTTCAAGCTGCTGGGGCCGGATGTGGGCTTCGACTCCATCAACGACCGTCCGCTAGCTCAGGAACTGTCTCGCCTGCTCAGCAAGCAGAATGAAGAAAATCTGCTGCCGAAAACCATCCTTTACTGCCTGAACCCGCGCGATAACGAAGTGCTCGGCACGATGATCGGCAACTTCCAGGGTGAAGGTATGCCGGGCAAGATGCAGTTCGGTTCCGGCTGGTGGTTCAACGATCAGAAAGATGGCATGCAACGCCAGATGACCCAGCTAGCGCAGCTTGGTTTGCTGAGCCGCTTTGTCGGTATGCTGACCGATAGCCGCAGCTTCCTGTCTTATACCCGCCATGAATATTTCCGCCGCATTCTGTGCCAGATGATTGGCCGCTGGGTGGAGGATGGCGAAGCGCCAGCCGATCTGCCGTTGCTGGGCGAAATGGTGAAAAACATCAGTTTCGATAACGCTAAAAACTATTTTGCTATCGAGCTGTAATTCCACCGCGTTGTAGGGTGTGAATTGCGCGAGAGGCGCGGTAGTAAGATTCCTAAAGGGGCTTACACCGCGGCTCTCGATTCTCGGTCTTTTGTCATCAGCACGCGTGGTTATTATACGGTGCTGGTGAATATGAATGCAGGGCAAGGATGACGGTGATTGATCGGTCGTGCCCTGAATGTGAGATTCGTCCTGAGGTAGCCTGTTAATGCAAACGTTAAATCGTCGTAACTTCCCCGGTCGTCAACATCCGGATCGTGTTATTCAGTTTGGTGAAGGCAACTTCCTTCGCGCCTTTGTTGATTGGCAACTGGATTTGCTGAATGAGCACACCGATCTGGATGCGGGTATTGTCGTTGTTCGCCCGATCGATTCCGATTTTCCGCCCGCGCTGGACACTCAGGATGGGCTTTACACCACCATTATCCGCGGCCTGAACGAGCAGGGTGAGGCAGTTCGCGAACCGCGTCTAATCCGTTCGGTAAACCGTGAAATCAACGTGTACCGCCAGTTTGATGAATATTTGGCTCTGGCGCACGATCCAAACATTCGCTTCGTTTTCTCTAATACCACCGAAGCCGGTATCAGCTATCACGCAGATGATCGCTTGAGTGATGCTCCACCCGTTAGCTTCCCGGCGAAATTAACCCGCCTGCTGTATGAGCGCTTCTGTCATTTTGACGGCGCGGCAGATAAAGGCTGGGTACTGCTGCCGTGCGAACTGATTGATTACAACGGCGTGGCGCTGAAAGAGCTGGTGCTGCGCTATGCCGCACAGTGGGAACTGACATCAACGTTTACCGCTTGGCTGAACGATCACAACACTTTCTGTTCGACGCTGGTGGACCGCATTGTCACAGGTTACCCGCGTGCCGAAGTTGAGGCGCTACAGCAGGAAATGGGCTATCAGGATACATTCTGGGATACGGCGGAACACTTCTATCTGTTCGTGATTCAGGGGCCACTGTGGCTGGCAGAAGAATTACGCCTGAACAAGCTGGATCTGAACGTGCGTATCGTTGATGACATCAAGCCATATAAAGAACGCAAAGTGGCGATTCTCAACGGTGCCCATACCGCGCTGGTGCCGGTCGCGTTCTTGGCGGGTCTGGATACCGTTGGCGAATCGATGAATGATGCCCTGATTGGCAAATTTGTGGAAAAGACCATTGCCGAAGAGATTGTGCCGGTATTGGATTTACCGCATGACGAGCTGACCTCGTTTGCTCAGGCCGTGCTAAGCCGCTTCCGCAACCCGTTCATTCAGCATCAGCTGTTGTCTATCTCGCTGAATGGCATGACCAAATTCCGCACCCGTATTCTGCCGCAGTTGCTGACTTACCGTGAGCGTCACGGTGAACTGCCAGCGCGCTTGACGTTTGCGCTGGCGGCTCTGATTGCATTCTATCGCGGCGAGCGCAGCGGTGAAGGCGATGCATTACAAACTTATCCGTTGCAGGATGACGCACACTGGCTGGAGCGTTATTCCACGCTGTGGGCGGGCGTAAAAGAAAACACCGTCAGCCTGGCTGAGTTGGTGAATGTAGTACTGCGCGATGCAGATCATTGGGAACAGGATTTAACACAAGTTCCTGGCCTAGCTGCGCAGGTGACTGAACAGTTGCAAACCATTGTTGAGCGCGGCATGCGCGCAGCTGTGGAAGGTTATTGCTAATCAGTAAGAAGGGTTATCCATGCAAAGTATTATAAAAATTCATTCTCTGGACAATGTGGCTGTCGCCCTGCGTGATGTCGAGCAAGGTGAGACGGTGTCGGTGGATAGCCATACGGTGACACTTCAGCAACCTGTCGTGCGTGGACATAAGTTCGCGCTAGAAACCATCGCACCGGGAGAAATGATTACCAAGTATGGCCTGCCGATCGGCCATGCATTGGTGTCTATTGCTCCCGGAGAACATATTCACTCCCAGAACGCGAAAACCAATCTGAGCGATCTGGATGAATATGAGTACCAGCCTGAATTTCTCGAATTACCGTCACAGATGGGCGATCGGGACGTGCAGCTTTATCGCCGCAAAAATGGCGATGTCGGTATCCGTAATGAACTGTGGATCCTGCCAACCGTCGGCTGTGTGAACGGAATTGCACGCCAGATTCAGCAGCGTTTCCTGAAAGAAACCAATGATGCTGAAGGTATCGACGGCGTTTACCTGTTTAGCCATACCTTCGGCTGTTCACAGCTCGGTCAGGATCACGAGAATACCCGCACGATGCTGCAAAACATGGTGCGTCACCCGAATGCGGGTGCGGTGTTAGTGATCGGTCTGGGCTGTGAGAACAATCAGGTTGACGCGTTCCGCAGCACATTGGGTGGTTTTGATTCTGACCGCGTCACGTTCATGGTATGTCAGCAGCAGGACGATGAGGTTGAAGCTGGTCTGGAGCGTCTGCACACGTTGTATGAAGCTATGCGCCATGACAAACGCGAGCCGGGTAAGCTGAGCGAGCTGAAGTTTGGTCTGGAATGCGGCGGTTCCGATGGGCTGTCCGGTATTACTGCCAACCCGCTGTTAGGTCGTTTCTCCGACTATCTGATCGCCAATGGCGGCACCACCGTGCTGACCGAAGTACCGGAAATGTTCGGTGCGGAACGTATTCTGATGAGCCGCTGCCGTGATGAAGCCACGTTTGAGAAAACCGTGCACATGGTTAATGACTTTAAACAGTACTTCATCGCGCACAACCAGCCGATTTATGAAAACCCATCGCCGGGTAACAAGGCGGGTGGGATCACTACGCTGGAAGAGAAATCACTAGGCTGTACGCAAAAAGCGGGTCAGAGCAAGGTGGTGGACGTGCTGAAATATGGTGAGCGCTTACACACTCCAGGGCTTAACCTGCTCAGCGCGCCGGGGAATGATGCCGTAGCAACCAGCGCGCTGGCGGGCGCGGGTTGTCATATGGTGCTGTTCAGTACCGGGCGCGGCACACCTTACGGCGGATTTGTCCCTACCGTAAAACTGGCGACCAACAGCGAGCTGGCGAAGAAGAAACCGCACTGGATTGATTTCGATGCGGGACGTCTGATCCACGACATGCCGATGGATGAACTGCTGAGTCAGTTTGTAGAACTGATTGTGGAGACTGCTGACGGTAAGCAGACGAAGAATGAAGTAAACGACTTCCGCGAATTAGCCATATTTAAGAGCGGCGTAACGTTGTAAATATTATTCATTCCAATTAAAATAAAACGGCGTTTCATTTTTATAATGGCGCCGTTTTTTTTCGCAGCAACTTTTTAGAGGCAGGGATCATGACACAGTATTGGATTGCCCAGTCTGTTGGTGTACTGGCGTTTCTGGTCGGTATCACCATGTTTTTCAACCGTAACGATAAAAAATTCAAAATACAGCTATCGGCATACAGCGCCGTGATTGGCCTGCATTTCTTTCTGATGGGAGCAAATGCGGCGGGCGCCAGCGCAGTGTTGAACTCGGCGCGTACGCTCATTTCACTGAAAACACATAATATTATTGTGATGTTTGTCTTTATTTCGCTCACGCTGCTGTTTGGTTTGTCGGGCATGCGTCATGCGATGGAACTGTTGCCGATAGCCGGTACGGTCGTCAGTACCTGGGCGCTGTTCCGCACCTCTGGGTTAACGACTCGCTGCGTGATGTGGTGTTCAACTGCTGGCTGGGTTGCGCACAATATCTGGCTGGGCTCGATTGGTGGATCGCTGATCGAAGGCAGCTTCCTGCTGATGAATGGCTTTAACATCATCCGCTTCTGGCGCATGCAGCAGCGCGGTATCGATCCTTTTAGCGTAGAGAAGAAAGCATAATTTCAGGTTTTGCTCGTAGCATAACGCCGCTCGTTCTTAAGCGAACGGCGTTAAAGGCTAGGGGATAATCAATCCCTTTAATATTGCCTTGAAAAGCTGTAAACCAAAGTAATGACGTGGTTAGTTACTATCTGAATTCCTTACTTCTAGTTCAAAAACTGTCATTATCAGTATGTTTTTAAACGATGAAGCATGCTTACGCCTGAACCGTCACTTTGATGGCTCTACCAGGATTCTACCATTGCAAAGTATGAAGTTAGGGGTACTCTTTGACCGTAAGATCTATGATAAACTTTCCGGCATTAGAATTGTATGTTCTCTAAACCTTCAAGGACGGACATAACCCATGAGCAAAAGAGAGTTTGTCGGTACAACAAACATTACTCATGCTGGTATCAAGAAGCTTTTTACTCGCTGGAAGGATGAACCTTCTCAGGCGATCGTTGAACTAGTAGCCAATGGATTTGATGCAGGAGCCAGTAAGGTTGATGTCCAAATCAAACGGAATGATCTAGGGGGGCTGGAATCTGTATCTGTGTTGGATAATGGTTCCGGTATTAATATTGATAAATGTGAAGAGCATTTTTCAAGATTTAATGAGTCCCTTAAACAAGGAAATGATGATTTACAAGGCGCTCATGGTAAGGGGCGCTTATCTTTTCATCTGTTTAGCAAGGAAGCAATTTGGTTTACCCGTTATCAGGGGCACGACTTTAAGATTACTATAAATAGCGAAAGCCTTCGAGATTTTAAGGTTGTAGAGCTTGTTGAATCAGAGCAACATGCATCCCTAAGAAATTTGCAAAATGGAACATGTGTTGTTTTACGTCATTTCATAAAAAATTTGCCTGGAAAAGATTCTATTATCAAGAAGTTGCAAAATAATTTCGGCTGGCGGCTATCATTAAACAAAAATAGAAAACTTTTTCTAAATGATTTTGAAATTAATGTTCCATTGAATGTATCGATTGAAAAAAATATTGAAGTTGATAAGTTCACCTTTAATGTCTTATTTATACGCTGGATAAGCAAGCCAGGCGTAGAAAAATCATTCAATTATCTTGTTAATAAACAGGGAAGAATTGTCTTCCGTGAGCTAAGTAGTTTTAACCATAAGCAAAATTTTTATCTTAGTACCTATACTCGTTCTGATTGGGTGGATTTTTTTGACATTCATGATTCTAGTTTGAATTTTAATGATGAAAAAAAAGTCAGTATTAGTTCTTATGAGTATAAAAAGTTAAAATCAGAAATTCAAAAGATAGGGAAAGAAATTTATGAAACTTTCCTTAAAGAATTTGTGGATGAAAAAATATGTGAGTATGAAGAAAAAGGATATTTTCCATCTTATTCTGATCTCTTAGAAGTGGATGCTAAATGGAGAATGCAGACCATAAAAAAGACAATAAGTAGTATTTATTATGCTGATCCATCAATATTCTCAAATCTAAAGTCAAAGCAAGCTAAAATTCTTATACACCTTATCGATAAATTAATAGTATCTAATGAAAATAGTGAGCTTTTCGACGTGTTAGAAAGCATCCTTGAATTAGATCATAAAAGCTTATGTGAATTACAGTCTCAAATAGAAAAAACATCACTTCAGAATATAATTTCTACTATTGAAGTTTTGCAGCGTAGAGAGTCTTCTGTTCAGAAATTAAAGGAAGTTATAGTAAGCCATTATGATAAGGTAAGAGAAACACCTGATCTTCAACTTGTCATCGAAAATAATACATGGTTATTCGGCAATAAATATACTATGTTAGGGGCTGAGGAAGATGATTTTCAGAGAATAGCATATAATTTAAGAAATCATGTTAAGGGTATAGATACACTCACATTAGATGATCTTTCTGATGGGTTGGATATTGAAGGAGTCCGCAGACAGGTAGATCTTTTTCTTGCAAGACGACGTATTGATTTTAATGGCCGTGGTGAAAGCTACTTCCAATGTACGATCATAGAGATAAAAAAGCCGAGTATTTCTTTAAATGAAAAGCATCTTCAGCAGTTGAAGGATTATGCAAAAATAATCCTCCAGCACCCTGGTTTTTCAATGGAAAATATGAGATTCGAATTAATTCTCGTTGGAAGAAAAATATCTAATTCTGACTTTGAGATTGGTGCTGCGTTAGAAACTGCAGAAGCACGAAACGAACCTGGGTTAGTGTTTGATGTGAAAAATGGTCGTATAAAAGGATATGTTAAAACTTGGGGTACTATATTTTCTGAATTCGAGTTGTCTAATAGCTATTTGCTAAATAAACTAAAATTGAGAAGGGATTATTTTGATGCTGAAGAGTTAATAAATGATCTGCATGAATCTACTGAATAATATTAATGGGCAGTATATTTAGATGAACATGAAAGACAGTGATTATTGCGATATTAAAAAGGATATAAGATTCTACGCCAGAGATATGAATCAATGGTGGAAAAACCTACAAAAAGATTCTGTGGCAGAATGGTTATTGCTTACGACTATTGGCTGCTGGGGTATACCTAATCACTTATTTCAAATGTTGGCATTCATTCTTACAATTTTGTTTTTTACTGGTAAACTTAAAACTCTTCAGCGGAAATATTCATTTGTTAAGTCAGAGAAGATGATTTTTGGCAAGATCATGGGGAATGATTTTTCTGTAAAGGAACGAGAAATTCTTCTCTATCGGCTAGATAAAATCAAGAAATTCAGACGTAATAGAAATATTATCTTCATTCTTAAAAGAAATTGGCGTTTTATTTTTGGATACACCTTCTTGATGGTTTCTTTTGTCTATAATTTATAAAAATATAGAATGTCTTACATTTTTTATTGCAAAGTAGACCAATCAATTAGATTATGTTGACTGGCCATTTTTATAATATCACAATTTAAACTGGTTGTTTTCAGTATTGGTTACGTTATTTATGCATCTGAAAAATTGACGACTCGGTTTGTGCTTTTCATGTTAATGTGATTTAACCATCACTAATAATATGCTGTGATTCTAATTGTGATTATTTTCTGATTTTGTTCCCGCAATGAATTATATAATGAATAATGTTCATGTTAGGTAACACTTCCATAAAGTCAGACTGTTCAATCAGCGAAATGAGGCATTATCGATTTCAAAAGTCATATCCGGTAATACTTCAACCAGCTTGATTCGGGACAGGGAGATAATGAACACGGTCGATGATCTGGTGTTCGGTAAGTCGGGCTTTGCGCATAGCGATCTCCTCAACGGGACATAATGAGTATGTCGGAAGACCTCTAAAAGTGAATGGTTCGCTTTACCGGGATACTTACATAACGACCAGAAACCTACCTGAGCCAGAAAAGGAAAAAGCCCCGCTTTGCAGCGAGGCCTTATGAATAGTGGTGCCTGGACTCGGGATCGAACCAAGGGCTCGGGGATAATCAATCCCTGATCTGTTACAGCAGATTCAAACGCTCTTTTTCTGCTAGTTTGGCATCTTCCGCGTGACACACGGCGGCGATGAACATCACATCTGTTGAGGAGTTCACCGCGGTTTCTGCCGAGTCCTGCAAGACGCCGATGATGAAGCCAACCGCAACGACCTGCATAGCGATATCGTTGGAAATACCAAACATGCTACACGCCAGCGGAATCAGCAACAGTGAGCCACCTGCTACGCCCGATGCTCCACAGGCACACAGCGATGCCACGACGCTGAGCAGAAGCGCCGTCGGCACGTCGATCTGAATGCCCAGCGTATGCGCGGCGGCCAGCGTCAGTACCGTGATGGTAATCGCCGCACCTGCCATATTGATGGTGGCACCTAGTGGGATGGCGACAGAGTAGGTGTCTTCATCCAGATTCAACTTGCGGCATAGCTCCATATTGACCGGAATATTAGCGGCGGAGCTGCGGGTGAAGAAGGCGGTCACGCCGCTCTCACGCAGGCAGCGCAGCACCAGTGGATAAGGGTTGCTGCGAATCTTCCAGTAAACGATCAGTGGGTTGACCACTAACGCGACCAGCAGCATGCCGCCGATCAGTACCATCAGCAGATGGGCATAGCCCCATAGCGCGCCGAAGCCAGTTTCCGCCAGCGTTGACGCCACCAGACCGAAAATCCCCAGCGGTGCGAAGCGAATCACCACGCGTACAATCATGGTGACCGCGTTGGAGGCATCGTTAATCATGCTCTTTGTGCTGTCCGAACCTTGGCGGAACGCAATACCTAGCCCAACGGCCCAGACCAGAATACCGATGTAATTCGCATTCAGCAGCGCGTGAATCGGGTTGGCGATGACGCTCATCAGCAACCCCTCCAGCACTTCGACAATACCTGATGGCGGCGTGATGTCGGCGGCCTGCGCGTTGAGCGCCAGCGTGGAAGGGAAAAGAACGCTCAGCACCACGGCAATCAGTGCCGCAGAGAAGGTGCCGATGAGGTAGAGAAACAGCACAGGGCGGATATTGGTTTTCTGCCCTTGCTGGTGGTTGGCGATAGAGGCCATGACCAGTACCAATACCAGAATGGGCGCGACGGCTTTCAGTGCGCCGACGAACAGCGTTCCCAATAAACCGGCAGCCAGCGCGGCCTGCGTAGACAGAGAGGCCAGAATAATACCGGCCGCAAGCCCTAGAAGGATCTGTTGAACCAGACTACCGCGAGTAATGTACTGCAAAAAACGAGACTGTTGAGTTTCCATAATTTTGACGGTGTAACCGTTCCGTTTAGTGATTGTGTGCACGGAATTGACACCTCTGGCATGTACCGGGTGGCTTTTTCTTTCCGTAACTAAATGTGTTTGCATGTATCAGTATATGAAAATTTGCTTTTGAGAAAAGCGGTGATGTGGTTTTTTATGACGGACATCCTTGTCCGTCACCCTGCGGGCTGTTACTGCGCAGCGCTGCTATTCGCGCAGAACGTGCGTGGGAATGATTGAATATAGAAACGATTGAATGAGGAAAGACATCTCCGCACAGCGGGAACCGTGCGGAGAGGGAGTGAGGGAGTAAAGAATTAACGCTCGGCGCGTTTGTTCACCCAGACGTTGATCAGCATGGTAATGATCAGAATGCTGGCAACGACGCCCAGAGAAATCGCCACTGGAATATGGAAAATGTCGATGAGCATCATCTTGGTACCAATGAAGATCAGGATGACGGCCAGACCATATTTCAACAGCGAGAAGCGTTCAGCCACACCAGCCAGCAGGAAGTACATCGCACGTAGGCCCAGAATAGCGAACAGGTTAGACGTCAGCACAATAAAGGGATCGGTCGTAACGGCGAAAATAGCCGGGATACTGTCAACGGCGAAAATCACGTCGCTGATTTCAACCATAATCAGCACCAAAAACAGCGGCGTGGCAAACAGTATGCCGTTACGACGGACAAAGAATTTATCGTTCTCGATGCTATCCGTCATGCGCAGATGGCTACGCAGCCAGCGCACCAGCGGTTTGTCACCGATCGCTCCATCACCTTCTTTAGCCAGTGCCATTTTAAGACCGGTGAACAGCAGGAACGCGCCGAACACATAGAGCAGCCACTGGAATTGTGTGACGAGCCAACTGCCGCCAAACACCATCAGCGTTCTGAGAACGATGGCACCCAGCACGCCGTAAATAAGCACGCGACGTTGGTATTGCGGAGGAACGGCGAAGTAGCCGAAGAGCATCAGCCAGACGAAGACGTTATCGACGGCTAGCGCTTTCTCGATCAAATAACCGGTCAGGAAGGCCAGCGACTGTGCGTTAGCGACTTCGCGGCCTACTGTGCCGTCCAGATACCACCAGAAACCGGCGTTGAACAGCAGAGAAAGCGTGACCCAGATGATCGACCAGACGGCAGCCTGTTTGAACGTCATTACCGTCGACCCTTTGCGCCCTTGATAGAGCAGGTCGATGGCCAGCATCACTATAACAATGGCAGCGAAGCTGCCCCATAACCATGGCGTGCCGATGGTGTGCATAGCAAGATCCTTAAATAGAAACAAAAACGGCCAACATCGGAAGGACGCTGGCCGCTTGTTATTAAAGCTGCAAATGCACCTCGCCTCCCGGCAAGGTCTCACTTACAACGTTAATGAAGCTGTTTCATTAAGAATCAAGCTTTTCATCAAAGTTGCCCAGTAACCGGATGCGGTAAGCATCGTAATGACGATTAGCTGGCGGAAAAGTTACTCCCCTTTGCCTGACAGAAGATAGGTGAAAAGATGATCTTGGTCAAATAATTATCACCGTCTTATTCCGCATTTCCCGGCGTCGCGGCATCGGCAGGAAACACGACACCCGTTTGGCGGCGAATTTCCGTCAGCAGCCCGGCGACGGTGCGTGAGCGCGCCAGTTCCGCATGGTTGATGTCGTTATCGTTCACCCGCGCTGCAAAGACTTCCGCTTCATACAGCATGCTGTTGATATGCTGCGGCTGGCTGAGATCCAACTGCTTGCCTTCACGCGGGATGAATTTCACGTTATGGCATTCAGAGACTTTTTCAATCACCAGCGAACCATCTTCCCCCTGAATTTCGCTGGGAATGGCGGAGTGGCTGACTTTGGAATGGACTATGGTGACATCGAAATCACCGTAATTCAGGATGATGCTGCCGTGTGCGTCCACACCGCTTTCCAACAGCGTCGCGCTGGCCTGCGTAGTACAAGGCTCTCCCCACAGCGCCACGGCGAAGGCCAGACAGTAGTAGCCGATATCCATGATGGAACCGTTGGAAAACGCCGGATTGAAGGTATTCGGGTTCTCGCCAGCCAGATAGCGCGGGTAGCGCGAGGAATATTGGCAGTAGCTCAGTACCACTTTACGCAATCTGCCTACTTTCGGCAGTGCCTGCTGCACCACGCTAAAGTTAGGCAGGCTGGCAGTTTTAAACGCTTCAAATAGCACCACCTGATTTTCTCTGGCACAGGCGATCATTTGTTCGACTTCATAGCGGTTGGTGGCCAGCGGTTTTTCACAGATGACATGCTTACCGTGGCTCAGGAAGAGCAGGGCCTGTTCGCAGTGTAGTGAGTTAGGGCTGGCCAGATACACTGCGTCGATAAGATCGGATTTCGCCATGGCTTCCAGCGAATCAAATAGCGTATCCACCATGTAATCGGCTTGAAACGGCTGCGCTTTTTCTACCGTTCGGGAATAGATGGCGGTGAGCTTCAGCTTGCCGGTTTCATGGGCGGCATCAACAAACTGACGGGTGATCCAACTGGTTCCTACAATAGCGAAGCGAATCATAAGCGTTTGGTATCCTGAGGGCATCGGTGATGAATAGGCAGATTATCACGGTGAAATAACAAGGCAACGTCAATCATTTCCCTTTCTGGCAGAGAAAAGCATTTACTGATGAGCTATTTTAAGGGATAAACAGCGCAAATTTTATGATGTAGGAGAGGCTAATGAGCCAACTCGAATTGGAAACGTGCAACCTGACGTTGGTGCGTTACCCTCAGGTCGCTGAAAACTCGGCGCTACAGGCTTGGGATGCCGCAGATGAATACTTGCTGCGTGAGCTGTCTACCATGGAAATCGCGCCGGGCCCGCGCCTGATTTTCAATGATACGTTTGGTGCATTGGCCTGCGGTTTGCAGGCGCAATCGCCCGTCAGTATCAGCGATTCTTATCTCAGCCAACTGGCGACGCGGCATAATCTGGAACTGAACGGCTATGATGCCGATGCGGTAACGCTGTTGGATAGCATGGCGGATCTACCCGATGCGCCAGCGCTGGTAGTGATGAGGATCCCCAAAACGATCGCGCTGCTGGAACACCAGTTGAGAATGTTACGTAAGGTTGTCACGCCGCAAACACGCATTATTGCCGGGGCGAAGGCGCGGGATATTCATACTTCTACGCTGCAACTGTTTGAGCGCGTGATGGGGCCGACGAAAACCTCGCTGGCCTGGAAAAAGGCGCGTCTGGTTCACTGTGAGTGGGCGGAGCTCAAAGTCAGTGAGCAGTCACTTACTACTGAGTGGGAGCTGGATGGCTACGGCTATCGTATCCAAAACCATGCCAACGTCTATTCGCGTAATGGGCTGGATATCGGCGCACGTTTCTTTATGCAGCATTTGCCGGAACAGATAGACGGTAAGATCATCGATCTCGGTTGTGGCAACGGTGTCATTGGGCTGGCGGCGCTGGAAGCCAACCCAGACGCCACCGTCGGTTTCTTTGATGAATCCTACATGGCGGTAGCATCGAGCCAGATGAACGTTGAAGTCAACCGCCCGCAGGATGTTGAGCGCTGTAGCTTTGTGGTGAACAACGGATTGTCCCGCGTTAGGCGCGATACGTTGCAGGCCGTGCTGTGTAATCCGCCATTTCATCAGTTACAGGTCGTGACCGATGAAATCGCCTGGCAGATGTTTATGGATGCTCGCCGCTGCCTTCAGGTTGGTGGAGAGCTGCGCATTGTGGGTAATCGCCATCTGGATTACTTCCACAAGCTGAAGCGTCTGTTCGGTAACTGTGAAACCATTGCCAGCAACACGAAGTTCGCCGTACTGCGTGCGGTTAAAACGAATTCGTCTCGCTAAGCTGTTCCTGTATAAATTACAACGTTAACGCTAGCCGGGTGGCCTGATCGATTGCCCGGCGAGCGTCTAATTCCTGCGCCACATCAGCACCGCCAATCAGATGAACATGACACCCTGCGGCCAGTAAGGGGTCATACAGTTTTCGGTTGGGTTCCTGACCGGCGCAAATAATGATGTTATCCACTGGCAGACAGCGTATTTGCTGATCGTGGATAATGTGCAGCCCCTCATCATCAATATGGTGATATTCCACGCCGCCTAGCATCGTCACGCCGTGGCGCAGCAGCGTAGTGCGGTGTATCCAGCCTGTCGTTTTCCCCAAATTTTCGCCGGGCTTGCCCGTCTTCCGCTGTAATAAGGTAATGTCCCGTGAGTGAGGCAGCTCATTAGCTTGGTGGGGCAACAGACCACCTCGGTGCTGTAACTGCTTATCAATCCCCCATTCCGTATAAAAGTCGCCGTCCGGCTGAGAAGAGAGGGGATTAAGGCGGTGATTGTGATTAAGAAGATGATTGTGGTTAAGAAGATAGTGCGCAGTATCAAAGCCGATGCCGCCTGCGCCGATGATCGCGACGCGTTTGCCGACCGGCTTTTTGTCACGCAGTACGTCCAGATAGCTCAGCACGCTAGGGTGATCAATACCAGCAATCGGGGGGATACGTGGCACGATGCCAGAGGCCAGAATGATGTCATCAAAACCGAGTAAATCAGCGGCGGTTGCCTGCGTGCTCAGGCGAAGCGTGACGCCGTGAAGTTCTAGCTGTCGACGGTAGTAGCGCAGTGTTTCATAAAATTCCGCTTTGCCGGGAATCTGTTTGGCAATATTGAATTGTCCGCCGATATAGGAAGACGCTTCAAACAGCGTGACTTGATGGCCGCGTGCAGCGGCGTTGACGGCAAAGGCCATACCCGCCGGCCCTGCGCCGACCACGGCAAAGCGTTTACTGACTCGCGCGGGCTGGATAGGCAATTCGGTTTCATGGCAGGCGCGTGGGTTGACCAGACAAGACGTGACCTTGCCAGCGAAAATCTGATCGAGGCAGGCCTGATTGCAGCCGATGCAGGTATTGATTTCATCCGCACGCCCCGACTGTGCTTTTGCCACCAGTTCGGCATCAGCGAGAAAAGGACGTGCCATCGATACCATGTCGGCGCAGCCCTCGGCCAGCAACTGTTCCGCCACGCCAGGATCGTTAATGCGGTTGGTGGTAATCAGTGGGATGCGGACTTTCCCCATCAGCTTCTTTGTCACCCAGCCGAATGCGCCGCGTGGCACCAGCGTGGCGATAGTCGGAATTCGCGCTTCATGCCAGCCGATACCAGTATTGATGAGGGTGGCACCCGCTTGTTCAATTGCCTGTGCCAGTTGAACAATTTCCTGCCAGCTTGAGCCTTCTTCTATTAGGTCGAGCATGGACAAGCGGTAGATCAGGATGAAATCAGGCCCCGTTCGTTCCCGTACGGCACGGACAATTTCAAGCGCGAAACGGCAGCGGCGTTGAAAGTCACCGCCCCATTCGTCATCGCGATGATTGGTATGCGTCACCAGAAACTGATTAATCAGGTAACCTTCCGAGCCCATAATTTCCACGCCATCGTAGCCTGCTTGCTGCGCCAGCCCGGCGCAACGGGCAAAGTCGTCGATGGTTTGCACAATATCCTGCGAACTCATTGCACGTGGCGCAAAGCGGTTAATCGGTGCCTGAATCGCTGATGGTGCAACCGGATCGGGCTGATAGCTGTAGCGGCCGGCGTGGAGAATTTGCAGCGCGATTTTCCCACCTGCATCGTGTACCGCTTGCGTCAGAACCTGATGATGCGCCAACTGCGCGTTGTCGTGCAGAGTCGCGCCCCCTTTGGCGACGGCGCCTTTTTCATTTGGCGCAATACCGCCCGTAACAATCAGACCAACGCCGCCCCGCGCGCGCTCGTGGTAAAATGCCGCCAGCCTTTCGGTGCCATCTGGGTGTTCCTCCAAACCGGTATGCATGGATCCCATCACAACGCGGTTCTTTAACGTCGTGAAGCCAAGATCGAGTGGGGAAAGCAGCGTGGGGTAGGCAGTCATTACACTCTCCGGCGAAGTTAACTGGTCTGATGAGTCATGGTGTTCAATCTAGCCGTAATTGAGTGAGTTGTGAAATTTATGTTTATTTATTGTGATTAATGTCATTTCCGATTGTAGGGGGAACCGCGTGTACGCAAGGGATCGTGCGCTGGAATGTTTGTTGTCAGGGGCGTGTGACATTATAATCCGCGGGTTTATTGGGCAAAGGTATCGTTATGCGGGTGGAAGAGTTGGAATATCGGCTGGATAGCGCGCTTCAGGCGTTAGAGCAAAGCGTTCAGCGTCAGCAGCAGACATGGCGGCAGGAACATCAGTCCCTTCAGCAGCAGTTGCTTCAGGCTCAAGAGCGTGATGCTTACCTTTGTACGCAGATTGAACGGCTTTCTGCACAGCTTAGCTCAATGGATAGTTCGCCGGAGCGAAATCCGCTGATTCAAAAAATGAAAGTCATTCATGCCCACCTTGATGCGTTGGCACAAGACGCTACCGCCTTTAGGTGTTCACTTCCGTAAGCGCACTGCCAGCATTTTTACGCTATTGGCTCGTGGTGCTGTAAAAAAGCACCAAGGGTAAAGCAGTAATATCGTGCCACGTTGTTCACGTAATACTCCTGTTCCTTACACAATTCCTCCTCATTCTCCACAATTGCCGTAAATGTGGAGCCGACACTTGCAGAGATTTACCCTTACTCTAATTAACTGAAGGTGTCGGGCCTATACTTTCTCTCGTAGCACGGCACTCGCCGTCGACAAGTCAATTCAGAGAGAGGAATAAAATATGCGTAAACTCACTGCAATGCTGGTTGCTTCTTCTTTGGCATTGGGCGCGGCAGGTCTCGCGCATGCTAATGAAGCACCGAAAGGTCCTGGCTCGGAACACAAGATGATGATGAAAGAGGGTCGGGAGCATCGTGGCATGATGGGGCCCGATGCGATGTTTAAGGAGCTGAATTTGACGGAAGCGCAGAAGCAGCAAATTAAAGACATCATGAAAGATTCCCGCGAGAAAATGCACAAAGCTATGCAGGATGATCGTCGTGATATGCATAGTCTGGTCGCATCAGATACGTTTGATGCCGCGAAAGCACAGGCTCAGTTGGATAAAGCCGATGGCGCGCACAAGGCCAGAATGCTGAGCGGGCTGGAAACCAAAAACAAAATTTACAATGTTCTGACGCCAGAGCAGAAGAAGCAGTACAACGACAGTTTTGAAAAACGACTGACTCAACCGCCAAAACCTGACGGCAAGCCCGTTCCTGCGGAATAATTCGTTCACACGATACCTGAGATACCTAAGTTAGTAAGACCATCGGATTGACGTATTACCTCACGGGGAATGCATCGGTCCGGTGGTTTTTTTATTTATTTTCCCCTCATCCATCACACTGTGAGTAGGGAAATGATTAATGTTATTCTCACGGGAGACAGCAGGCGGGACTATTGGATAGTGGGCGGTAAAGGACAGATGAATAACGATTTGACGTTGAAAACTATAAAATTCATGCCGCTTCTGTTTCTGACCACCCTAATAGTGAGCTGTCTGGGATTTCGGTTTCGAGTGCTGGATGAACTGTCGCTGTTTTGGCCCGCTAATATGCTGGTTTTTTGTCTCATGATTAGTTTCAGGGCCAGAAAAGGGACGATAAAAGGTAAAACATTCTCGATCGGTATGGGTTTTTTAGTGGGCTATGCGGCGATGCTGTCGGCAGCGTTACTGATGGATAATAATTCACCGTTAAAAACCAAGGTACTGTTATGTTTGTGCAATATTATCTTTGTGGTGGCGGCCTGGTGCGCCTTTTACCTGATGTGCCGGTTTACCGGAAAGTGGTCGACATTTGAAAAATTCAGCAAGTATTACGTCTATATTATTTTCGCTTCGACGTTTGTAGGCGCGTTCTCATCAGGTGTGGCTTATGGATTCTATGCGTATGTCTACGATGTTGGGAATCACTATGATGAATTTATGGACTGGTTCAGTGAACAACTGGGAACTGGCATTATTCTCGCGTTCTTTTTCCTGCGGGGTAAAGACATCCTGCGAGCGCTACGGAATATTCCGCTTTGTCCTAAGCACATCAGAGAAAATATTTTTCCCTTTCTGGTCTTCATTATTTTCTTATTGGTTAGCCTGTTTTTTCTGGACGCCAGTCTTATTACACTGTCCGTTATTCCACTTACGCTGTGCGCGTTCAATTACTCTTTCCCGATTATGTCGCTGCTCTGTGCAATTACGGGCGTAATACTGAATTATCTCTATATTAATCAGGTCGGTATACTCATAGATTCAAATTCTGAAGCGTACATTAATTCGTTTCTCACCACGGCACGGCTGAATATAGCGATGCTCATTATGGCGATGTTAAGCGTCTCGCATTTTGTCTCGATGAACCGGCGACTGATTAAAATCATCGAAAGTAACAGTCTGAGGGATGCACTTACGAATACCTTCAATCGTCGCGCTTTTCTCAGTATGTTGAACGTGAGACAGGGCGTGCTGATGAATAAGAGAAAGCGTCAAATAACACTGCTATTTCTGGATATCGATTATTTTAAGCAAGTCAACGATACCTACGGCCATGCCTGCGGTGATGAATTGATCGCCAGCTTTGCCCGTATGCTGAGCGCCAATATTCGACCGAGCGACATTCTTTGCCGCTGGGGCGGGGAAGAGTTCATTATTGCGGCTTACGACCTGACGGATGAGCAGTCTGAAGCCATGGCTGAAGCGCTGCGGCGTCTTACGGAATCCACCCCGCTTATGCTGTCCGATGGTCGGGAAATTTACTTTACTGTCAGCATTGGCGTTGCCATTTTTTCCCAGTATGAAGGCGGCAATATTTACGATCTCATCGGGCTGGCGGACGAGCAACTCTATAAAGCGAAGGCTCAGGGACGTAATTGCGTTTGCATGCGCTTGGCCGAGGGCGTCTGAATCTTTTCTTGACCTTCCCCTTACTGGAACGTCTACCCTCAAAAAGCACTGTGACTGATTGAGAGGTTGTGATGAAGAAAGTTCATTTGTTATTAACGGCGGCTTTGCTGGTTCCATTTCTCTCGTTTGCTGCTGACAGCGCCCATAGCGGCCATGGTTCAACGAACGGCGAGTCGTCTTCCCAACAGGCATATACGAAAGGCATGGATGCGATGCATACCGAGATGATGGAAGGTATGAAGTCCAGCGACCCTGATATTGCCTTCGCCAAAGGGATGATTGCGCATCACCGTGGCGCAATTGATATGGCGAAGACGGAACTGCAATACGGCAAAGACCCGGAGCTGCGTAAGCTGGCGGAAGAGATTATCAAAGCCCAGCAGCCGGAGATCGACCAAATGGAAGCCTGGCTGAAGAAGCAGGGCAAACAGTAAATTTGCCGATGGCGTTTCTTTGAGAAGCGCCATTTTGTTTTTACGGCGTCGTCGAGTCGTGGATTAGGCTGCTTTGCCTGATTGGCAGAAATTTAGTGACTGTTTTCACAGAATAAAACGTAGAGATAGCTTTCTCTGCGTTAACTTGTTAGAAAACAGGAAAGGACGTCACCAGAATTTTCTGGGCGAGACCTGGATAAAGCAGCGTAGGTAACACGCTGCTTTATCCAGGTTTTTTTTTGCTTATTTTCCAGCTGGCCAGCGGATAACAAGCGGGATGACGTGTATTAGGCAGTCGCAGCCATTGACGAAACGGGAAGTCATTATGAATAGCAAAGTGCTCGCTGAAAATATTCTGGAGTTAGTCGGAGGGGAAACCAACGTTTCTACTCTGGTGCATTGTGCAACACGCTTGCGCTTTAAGATTGTTGATCACGGTAAAGTGGATGTGGCTGCGCTGGAGGCGTTAGAAGGCGTCATTACGGTAATCAATGCTTCCGGGCAGTTGCAGGTGGTTATAGGGAATCGGGTGCCGGAGGTTTACCGCGCCTTTGGGCCGATCTCCACATTGCTGGAAGACGGCGACGGAAAACGCCAGACGGCGGAAAGTGATCAATCGACGTCTGCGATGGGACGATTGATCGATCTGGTTGCCGGCATCTTCACCCCCTTACTGGGAGCGATGGCGGCAGCGGGGGTGCTGAAAGGGGTGCTGGCTATCGTGATTGCGCTCGGCTGGCTCAATACCAAAGAAAGTACCTATGTCATCCTGCATGCGGCGTCCGACAGCCTGTTCTATTTTTTGCCGATGCTGTTGGCGATTACTGCTGCGCGTAAATTCGAAACCAACATTTTTGTGGCGGTGTCGATTGCTGGTGCACTGGTTTACCCGACGATTCAGGGGTTGTTTGATGCTGGTCAGCCTGTGACATTCTTCGGCCTGCCTGTCGTGATGATGAAATACACCTCCTCGGTGATACCGATTATCTTCAGCGTGTGGTTAATGTCGTATATCGAGCGTTTCCTGAATCGCCATATTCACGAAAGCGTGCGCAATATTCTGACGCCGTTCTTCCTGCTGGTGCTGATGGTGCCGCTAACGCTGATGACTATCGGGCCGATTGGGATTTCGGCCAGTAAGCTCATTGCGTCGGTGTTCGTCAATATCTATGAATTCAACCCGATTATTGCCGGGGCGCTTATGGCGGCGTCATGGCAGATCTTAGTGATATTTGGTGTGCACTGGGGCTTTGTCACCGTCTTTATTAACGATCTCTCGGTTATGGGTCACAGTTATCTTAAAGCGGCTTCCAGTCCGTCTGTCTTTGCCCAGTCCGGTGCACTGTTGGGCGTGATGGTGCGAACCAAAGATAAAAAGCTCAAAGCGCTGGCGGGTAGTACCTTTATCGCGTCGCTGTTTGGCATCACGGAACCTGGTGTTTACGGCGTCACACTGAAGCTGAAAAAACCGTTTATCTGCGCTGTGATAGCTGCTGCACTGGGTGGTGCTATCGTTGGCTATGCGAAAAGTTCGGCGGTCTCGATGGGGATGCCCGGTTTGCTGACGTTGCCGATTTTCTACGGTGAAGGCTTTGTTGGATTCCTCATCGGCTGTGCCATTGCGTTCGTGGCAAGCTTTGTACTGACGGTTATCGTCGGGTTTGACGATCCCGTCCCGCCAGTTGAGAAAGCATCAACGCCACCGCGTTCGCCATCTACGACACCTGCTGCGCCAGTAGTACGCCAGAACACAAATTCCTTACCGCTGAAAGAGGCTCCGGCGACGGCTGAACAGCTGGGATCGCCAGCAAAAGGTGAATTGATCCCATTGGAAGAGGTGAACGACAAAGTGTTCTCTTCCGGCGTCGTCGGGCAGGGTGTTGCTATTCTGCCGCAGGAAGGCCGTATCTATTCGCCAGTGGACGGCATGATTGCCAGCACGTTTGCCAGCGGCCATGCCGTCGGTATTCTTTCGCAGAAGGGGGCGGAGATCCTGATTCATGTCGGTATCAATACAGTACAGCTGGAAGGTCAGCATTATCAGATGCACGTTGCAGAAGGTGACAAGGTGAAAAAAGGCCAACTGCTGCTGGAGTTCGATCTGGAAGCGATCCAGAAGGCAGGCTACGACACGGTGACACCTATGGTCATCACGAATGCGGAAGAATATCGCGTATTCAGCCTTGGCGCTGCACGCCAGCCGCAGGCCGGAGAGACGATCATCGTGCTGGCTCATGTTTAATTAGCTAATAAACCAGACGGCGCGGTGTGAACGTGCCGTCTGGTTTTCTCGACAGTTACAACGATTTCCCGTTACTGCTAATCACATCCTGATACCAGTAGAAGCTGTCTTTGCGCCGACGTTCCAACGTGCCTTTGCCTTCATCATCACGATCGACATGAATAAAGCCGTAGCGTTTTGACATCTGCGCCGTGCCTGCGCTGACTAGATCGATCGGCCCCCAACTGGTGTAGCCAAGCAGTTCGACGCCATCGTCGATGGCTTCACGTACTTGAATCAGATGACGACGCAGATAATCAATGCGGTAGCTGTCGTGAATGCTGCCATCCTCTTCCACCACGTCGCGTGCGCCTAACCCGTTTTCCACGATGAACAGCGGCTTCTGATAGCGGTCATACAGCTCATTCAACAGGAAACGCAGGCCTTCGGGGTCGATCTGCCAGCCCCATTCGGACGCTTCAAGATGCGGGTTAGGAATCAGGCGGATGATGTTGCCGCGTGAAGACTGGTATTTTTCTGGTTCGAAGGTCGCACAGCCACTCATGTAATAGCTGAATGAAACAAAGTCTACGGTGTGGCTCAGATCGTCTTTGTCCTGCGCGGTAATCGTGAGTTCGACATCATTTTCCCGGAAATAACGCTGAATCCACGCCGGATAGGTGCCGCGAACTTGCACGTCACCGAAGAACAGCCATTCCCGATTCTTGTTCTGCGCTTCCAGTACGTCTTTCGGATGACAGGTCATGGGGTAGCGCACCGCGCCCAGCAGCATATTGCCGATTTTGGCATCAGGGATGATGTCGTGACAGGCTTTCACCACGCGTGCACTGGCAACCAACTGATGGTGGATGGCCTGATAAATATCCTGTTTTGAGGGTTCGCCGCTTAGCCCGATACCCGTAAAAGGCGAGTGCAGCGCCATGTTGATTTCATTGAAGGTCAGCCAGTGCTTCACCTTGTCTTTGTAGCGGCTAAAGACGGTACGGGCATATTTCTCAAAATGGTCGATGACGGCGCGGTTGCCCCAGCCTCCCAACTTTTTCACCAGACCGTACGGCATTTCATAGTGCGACAGCGTAATCAGCGGCTGAATATGATGCTTTGCCATTTCATCAAACAGATGATCGTAAAAGGCCAGACCCGCTTCGCAGGGTTCTGCTTCATTGCCTTCGGGATAAATACGCGTCCAGGCGATGGAGGTGCGTAACACCTTGAAGCCCATTTCGGCGAATAGCTGTATATCCTGCGGATATTGATGATAAAAATCGATTGCCCGATCTTTGATGCAGCTAATGCTCTCATCGCGTTCTGTCACCGGACCATGCACGCCCTTTAGCTGAAGATCGGAGGTCGACACGCCTTTGCCGTCTTCATTCCATGCCCCTTCAACCTGATTTGCTGCGACTGAACCGCCCCATAAAAATCCGTCGGGGAATGCTTTCATAGTATTTCTCCTCATCGTTTTCTACATCATTACGCTGCGCCGGACGGTGGCCTCGCGCTGTCGCGCAGGGAATTACCTGACAACAGGCAAAAAAAAACTTGGGCAGAAGAGAGTAATGCTACTCACCTCTGCCCAAGTCTCGCCCGCCATTGGCGGTAACGTCTTGTTGGAACACTATACAATCCTGAATTTCTGCGGCAATGCCCCCGTCTGGTTATGTGACTCCGGTCACGACATCTCTGTGGGCGTGATGTGTTGTTGCCAGCGTTAGGTGCTTTACCCTCTAACGTCGTTTCTTAGCCTTCGTTTTCAGCGCGCTGAAAACAGCTTCGCCGAGAACTTTAGCGGATACAGGGTTGCGACCTTTAATCAATAGCTCGCCGTTGCTGAGCTTCACATTCAATAATCCTGTTGGGTCGTGGCAGACCGCGCTGACGATGCCGTTGTTTTCATACATCGTACGTACGATTTTGATCAACTGAGGATTGTTGACGAAATCCCACATCGGTCCATATCCACCGACGAGCAGGTTCGTGGTGTATTTAACGGGATCGACCTTGGCGTGCTACTTTTCCACCGTACGACGCGAAAGATGGCATTGACGGAGGCGGGAGAAGAGCCGCTTCTGAAAATTAGGCCTACGGCACAAGCGATTGCAACAGGTTTTGAAGATGTGGCTCAATGGACTGAAAAATCATAGCCATTTTATCGCCATCATTATTTATAAACAAAAAAGCCACCTTGCGAAAGGTGGCTTAACTGTATGATTTTAAATATAAAATTTGGTGGCCCCTGCTGGACTTGAACCAGCGACCAAGCGATTATGAGTCGCCTGCTCTAACCACTGAGCTAAGGGGCCGAATGGGCGGTGATTATACGGTAATGTGCAGGGGAAGGTCTATAGCCTATCTGCCGGGTGGTGGTTTTATACTCAAGATAGCTTGTTGTTATTCTTATCAGAATTTACGATGGGGGTAGTCAACAGTGGTAGGGAAAGACATGATTACCGATATTCTCGCTATGAACCTTCAGGTTGTTTTCTGCGGTATTAACCCTGGGTTATCGACGGCCCATCACGGTTACCACTTTGCTAATCCCAATAATCGCTTCTGGAAAGTGATTCATCAGGCGGGTTTTACTGAGCGTTTGCTGACACCTGCGGAAGAGCAGCATCTGCTGGACACCGGATGCGGAATCACCATGCTGGTAGAGCGTCCAACGGTTGAAGCAACCGAGCTGGGACGAGATGAGCTGCTACAAGGCGGGAATGCGATCGTTGAGAAGATGACGCGCTATCAACCACGAGCGCTGGCCGTGCTGGGTAAGCAGGCGTTCAGTCAGGCATTTGGTATCAAAAAGGTTTCATGGGGGCGTCAGGAGCGGCGTATTGGTGAGACGCAGGTTTGGGTACTGCCGAACCCTAGCGGGCTGAATCGTGCGACGCTGGAGTCGCTGGTGGCGTCATATCAGGAACTGCATCAGGCGTTGCAGGATAACGTGTAAGCGTGGGCTTAGTTTCTGACAGGCAAAAAATAACCCCAGCGAGCCGGGGTTATTTAGAGTTTGCATTAGCTGAAAGATGAATTAATCATCCAGGAAGCTACGCAGCACTTCGGAACGGCTTGGGTGACGCAGTTTACGCAGCGCTTTCGCTTCGATCTGACGAATACGTTCACGCGTAACGTCAAACTGTTTGCCCACTTCTTCCAGTGTATGGTCGGTGTTCATATCGATACCGAAACGCATGCGCAAGACTTTCGCTTCACGCGCGGTCAGGCCAGCCAGTACGTCGTGTGTCGCAGAACGCAGGCTTTCCGACGTGGCGGAATCCAGCGGCAGCTCCAGCGTCGTATCTTCGATGAAATCGCCCAAATGTGAATCTTCATCATCACCAATCGGGGTTTCCATTGAGATCGGCTCTTTCGCGATCTTCAGCACTTTGCGGATCTTGTCTTCTGGCATCAACATACGTTCAGCTAGTTCTTCCGGCGTCGGCTCGCGACCCATTTCCTGCAACATCTGACGAGAGATACGATTCAATTTGTTGATCGTCTCAATCATATGTACCGGAATACGGATGGTACGCGCCTGATCGGCGATAGAACGGGTGATCGCCTGACGGATCCACCATGTGGCATAGGTCGAGAATTTGTAGCCACGGCGATATTCGAACTTATCTACCGCTTTCATCAGACCGATGTTGCCTTCCTGAATCAGATCAAGGAACTGCAAACCACGGTTGGTGTATTTCTTCGCGATAGAAATAACCAGACGCAGGTTGGCTTCCACCATTTCTTTCTTGGCGCGGCGAGCCTTTGCTTCACCAATCGACATACGGCGGTTGATGTCTTTAACCTGCTCGATCGTCAGACCGGTTTCTTCTTCGATCTGTTTTAGCTTTTGCAGGCTGCGAGTGACATCTTCTGCAACATCATTCAGTTTTTCAGACCAGGGCTTGCCCATCGCCACTGCTGCTGCAAACCAGCTGTTGTTGGTTTCATTGCTGGTGAACATGGTGACGAAGTTTTTCTTCGGCATTTTGCACTGTTCAACACACAACTTGATGATCAAACGTTCCTGAGTACGGACGCGATCCATCATGGTGCGCATGCTGTTAACCAGGAAATCAAACTGTTTCGGCACCAGACGGAACTGCTTGAAGACTTCAGACAGGTTCAGGATTTCCTGTGCTGCTAGCGCATGGCTACGACCATGGGCCTTGATCACCTTACGGGTCGTTTCATATTGCTCACGCAGTTCAGTGAACTTCTCACGCGCCAGTTCAGGATCGATGCTGTTGTCGTCTTCTTCCTCGTCTTCGTCTTCTTCCTCGTCGTTATCGCTTATTTCTTCGCTCGAAAGCTCGGAACCAACGTGAGTCGCGGTAGGGGCAATGTCCTCTTCCGCATTAGGATCGACGAAACCGATGATCAGGTCGGACAGGCGGCTTTCGCCCGCTTCGACACGATCGTATTGTTCCAGCAGATAGGTAATGGCTTCAGGATACTCCGCGACAGAGCACTGAACCTGATTGATACCGTCTTCAATACGCTTAGCGATATCGATCTCGCCTTCACGCGTCAACAGCTCAACGGTACCCATTTCACGCATGTACATGCGAACTGGATCGGTGGTGCGACCAATTTCCGATTCAACACTGGATAGAACCTGCGCAGCAGCCTCTGCCGCATCTTCATCGGCATCATTGGTGTTTTCGGCCAGCAACAGATCGTCTGCATCCGGTGCTTCTTCCATCACCTGGATGCCCATGTCGTTAATCATCTGGATGATATCTTCGATCTGATCCGAGTCGATGATATCTTCCGGCAGATGGTCATTGACCTCAGCATAGGTCAGGTAGCCTTGCTCCTTACCACGGGTAACAAGCAGCTTCAGCTGTGACTGCGGGTTTTGCTCCATAAGACGGTATCCACACTTCAGAGTATTTGGGTTGGTGTCGGTCAGCGTAGTTCGCTAACAATAGCATTAGGGGTATTTTTCTTATCGCCGCGGCCCCTGCAGCGGCTCTTTGCAGGGATCAACCCTGCTATTTATCGGCAATTAAGCCTCTGTATCAGTGTCTTCTGGTCAATGCCAGTTGCAACGACCAAAGCTCTTTTTTTTCTTTGGCGTTGAGCCCATGCGTTCTGTCACGGGCAATCAATGTATCTTGTCGCTGTTTCAACAGCTGATCGTAGAGTTCTGCCAGACTGATTCTGAACTTCTCGTCTAGCTCTTCCTCTTCGATCATATGGTTCCATGAAGCCATGGTTTCAAGTTGCTTGCGGTATTTGCTGTCACGATATTTTTCCAACAGCAGACCCATATTCATACCAGGGCTGGCGTTGCAGGTTTTCACCAAATCCTGAAACAGTGATAAACCGGCAACTTTGTCTTCTTCAATGCCCTCTAGCGCGAGGTCAGGAACCTCTGCTGCCAGTCTCGGGTTTTGTACTAAAAGTCCTACAAGTATACGCATAGTTGTGACTTTTAGTTGTGGCTGCTGGTAGGATTGAGCCTGATCTGCCACTTTGGGCAGCAGTCTGTCCAACTGACTGTCGTCTAAAATCCCCAGCTTGTTGCCGAGCTGCTGGCGTAAATACAGCCGCAGCGTTTCTCCCGGAACTTGGCCTATTAGCGGTAATGCCAGCGTACTTAGCTTCGTACGACCATCGGGTGAGCTCATATCCACCTGCTGTTGCAGTGTCTCAAACAGAAACTGCGACAGCGGGAGAGCGTGTTCCATGCGCTGCTCAAATACTGCTTTGCCTTCTTTACGCACCAGCGTGTCGGGATCTTCACCGTCTGGCAGGAACATAAAGCGTAACTGACGACCATCGTTCAAATAGGGTAGCGCAGTTTCCAGCGCGCGCCATGCCGCTTCGCGTCCGGCACGGTCTCCGTCGTAACAACACACCACCAGGTCTGTGGCGCGAAATAGTAACTGAATGTGATCGGCTGTCGTGGAGGTGCCCAGCGAGGCCACCGCATAATCAATACCAAACTGTGCCAGCGCCACCACATCCATATAGCCCTCAACAACCAACAATCGCTTGAGTTCTGGATGGTTTTGCTGTGCTTCATACAGGCCGTACAGTTGGCGACCTTTATGAAAAATCTCTGTTTCGGGCGAGTTAAGGTACTTTGGGGTACCGTCGCCTAATACGCGTCCGCCGAAGGCTATTACTCGACCCCGTTTGTCGCGGATGGGGAACATCACACGCTCGCGGAAGCGGTCATACGTTCGACCCTGATCGTTAGTCACCAGCATGCCGGCATCGTTCAATGTGCTGCGATCGTCATTATTGCGGCCAAAGCGTTTTAAAACGTTATCCCAGCCGGGCGGAGCGAAACCAATCGCAAAATGGCTGATAACTTCTGCACTTAAACCGCGCTGTTGCAGATATTGCAACGCTGATGTTCCGATCGATTGGCTCAGTGCTTGCTGATAGAACCCGCTAAGCTGTCCCATCAATTCGTACAGACTTTGCCGTTGGTGACGCTCTAACTGGGTTGGGCCCGTGCCAGTTTCATAAGGCACTTCGAGACCGTATTGTGTGGCCAGTTCTTCAATGGTTTCAACGAATTCGAGACGATCGTAATTCATCAAAAAGTCAATGGCGTTGCCGTGTGCGCCACAGCCAAAACAGTGATAGAACTGTTTGTCACCGTTTACGGTGAATGAGGGGGTTTTTTCGTGATGGAACGGACAACACGCATGGTAGTTTTTTCCCTGCTTTTTCAGTTTGACGCGCGCGTCAATGAGATCGACGATGTCGGTGCGAGCCAGCAGGTCATTAATAAATACGCGTGGAATTCGTCCAGCCATAAGCCCCTAGTGTATACCTTTCTGTAACGTGGCTACATTGGATATAGCTTATAAACGACAACAAGCCGCGCTTCCTTACGGAAAGCACGGCCTTCGTATGCAACTGCTAAGTCTGCGGATTAATCACGCGTTGGAGGGAAACCCTCCTGAAAATTAATACAGACGAGTGCGGCGTGCGTTTTCTCGAGCCAATTTCTTCGCGTGACGTTTCACTGCAGAAGCTTTGGCGCGCTTACGTTCGGTCGTTGGTTTTTCATAAAACTCACGACGACGAACTTCAGCCAGAACGCCCGCTTTTTCACAGGAACGTTTGAAGCGACGTAGAGCTACGTCGAACGGCTCGTTTTCACGTACTTTAATTACCGGCATGTGCCTCTCACCTCAATAAATTCGGTTTGCCGCTGGCCTTGTGCCAGCCTTTTCAAAATGGTGCGGAATTCTACTGCAAACGTGACGCCTTTGTAAAGCATTGCGGTGATCATAAAACACCCAGCCGCGGCCAGCGCAGAAATCAGGTCGCTTATGGTAGACTATCCGCAGTTTGAAGCAAGCGGCATTTAACGAATTCTCGTATCGTCACCAAAGTAGGAACAGTAATGCGCGTATTGGGTATCGAAACATCCTGTGATGAAACCGGAGTGGCTATTTATGACACGGAGGCGGGTTTACTCGCCAATCAGCTATACAGTCAGGTCAAATTACATGCTGATTACGGTGGCGTCGTGCCTGAGCTCGCCTCACGCGATCACGTGCGCAAAACGGTTCCTTTGATTCAGGCAGCGCTGCGTGAAGCTGGGTTACAGGCTGACGATATCGATGGTGTGGCTTACACCGCCGGCCCTGGTTTGGTTGGCGCGTTATTGGTGGGGGCGACAGTCGGCAGGTCGTTGGCGTTCGCTTGGGAGGTGCCAGCGGTCCCTGTGCACCATATGGAAGGGCATTTGCTGGCGCCGATGCTGGAAGATAATCCTCCAGCGTTTCCCTTCGTAGCGCTGCTGGTTTCTGGTGGTCATACGCAGCTCATCAGCGTGACAGGCATTGGCGAATACCGCTTGCTGGGTGAGTCGGTTGACGATGCGGCGGGTGAAGCGTTTGATAAAACGGCGAAGTTGCTGGGATTGGATTATCCCGGTGGTCCAATGCTGTCGAAAATGGCGCAGGCAGGTGATTCCCAACGCTTTACCTTTCCGCGTCCGATGACCGATCGTCCGGGGTTAGATTTCAGCTTTTCCGGGCTAAAAACGTTTGCTGCGAATACGATCCGTAGCAACGGTGATGACGATCAAACGCGTGCCGATATTGCGCGTGCCTTTGAGGATGCCGTCGTGGATACGCTGGCCATCAAGTGTCGTCGTGCGTTGGATGATACGGGCTTTAAACGACTGGTCATGGCCGGTGGTGTAAGCGCCAATCGAACATTGCGTCAGCGCTTAGGTGAGGTGATGGCAAAACGCGGTGGTGAAGTGTTTTACGCGCGTCCCGAATTCTGCACGGATAATGGCGCGATGATTGCCTATGCGGGCAGCGTACGTCTACTTCATGGTGCGAGCCAGACGCTGGGCGTATCTGTTCGTCCACGTTGGCCGTTGGCTGATTTGCCTGCGGTGTAGTCCGATTGGTACTCGCTACGTGTAGCGGGTCTACACGTAGCAAGGAAAAGGTAGCAAAGAACGAGTAACAAAAAACGGCAGCGGACGAGCGGAATTACAGCTCTTGTTCGAATAGCACCAGAATCGCTTCGTAAAGTTGTTTGACGCTGAAGCCTCTTGCCGGGGTGGTGAAGATGGTGTCATCACCTGCGATGGTGCCAAGAATACCCTCTGACTTCCCTAGTGAGTCCAGCAGACGAGCAATGAGCTGCGCGGCTCCTGGGCTGGTATGGATCACGACGACTGCATCGTTGTAGTCCACGTCCAGCACAAGGTTTTTTAGTGGGCTGGATGTGGTAGGGACGCCGAGTTCAGCAGGGAGGCAATACACCATTTCCATTTTGGCATTGCGTGTGCGCACCGCACCAAATTTCGTTAGCATGCGTGACACTTTGGATTGATTGATATTTTCAAATCCTTCGTCTTGCAATGCGTGAACAATTTCACTTTGAGAGCTGAACTTTTCTTCTTTTAACAACGCTTTGAACGCTTTAACGAGATCTTCTTGTTTTGTCGAATTTCGCATTCTGCACCGGATTAATTGTTATGGTTAATCTCTCTATTATGCAGTTGTGTGAATTTTTATGCAATTAAATTGCGTATAATTCCAGTCTATTTCCCCATATATGCGCTAGTCGCTGTTTTCAAAAAAATTCAGCTTTCCGGATAGTCCGAAAAATGCGTCCTGAGTCACATAAAAGTAAAGGAAATGTTATCAGAATGATGTTGTTTGGACGCCATTGATCGGTGTAATGTAGCCCACTGGTTAAACGCACGTGAATGAACACCACGTTATAGCTCAATAGCTTATTAACTTTACTTACCTTTCAAACGAATGGTCGTTTTTGGTTTATTATTAGAGACATAGCGAATTTTTTTGTCTCTCGTTCATTTGTAGAAAGATAAGTAGATTGGTTTTATCCCCACTTTTATATTCTGTTTATAACCAAATGAATTCACGGCACTTTTTTATTTTACGATAATAAGGAGTTTAGGATGAAAGTTGCAGTTCTCGGAGCAGCAGGTGGTATCGGTCAGGCACTCGCACTCCTCCTCAAAACCCAGCTTCCTTCAGGTTCAGAACTATCCCTCTACGATATCGCTCCGGTAACGCCGGGTGTTGCCGTCGATCTGAGCCATATTCCTACAGCAGTGAAGATCAAAGGCTATAGCGGTGAAGATGCTAAACCGGCGCTTGCTGGTGCGGATATCGTGCTGATTTCTGCCGGTGTGGCACGTAAACCTGGCATGGATCGTTCCGATCTGTTCAACGTCAATGCTGGCATTGTACGTAACCTGGTTGAGCAAATCGCGATTACCTGCCCGAAAGCCTGTATCGGTATAATCACCAACCCAGTGAACACGACCGTTGCCATCGCAGCAGAAGTGCTGAAAAAAGCAGGCGTGTATGACAAAAACAAACTGTTCGGTGTAACTACGCTGGATATCATCCGTTCCAACACGTTTGTTGCTGAATTGAAAGGCAAGCAGCCGCAGGATATTAACGTGCCGGTTATCGGCGGGCACTCTGGCGTGACAATTCTGCCTCTGCTGTCTCAGGTTTCAGGCATCAGCTTCAGCGAGCAGGAAGTGGCCGATCTGACCAAACGTATCCAGAATGCGGGCACCGAGGTTGTTGAAGCCAAAGCAGGTGGCGGATCGGCAACGCTGTCTATGGGTCAAGCCGCTGCGCGTTTTGGTCTGTCTCTGGTCCGCGCGCTGCAAGGCGAAAACGGTGTGGTGGAATGTGCATACGTTGAAAGTGACGGCAAACATGCGCGCTTCTTTGCTCAACCAATTCTGTTAGGTAAAGATGGCGTCGCTGAGCGTAAAGACATCGGCACATTAAGTGCTTTTGAGCAAAACGCGCTTAGCAGCATGCTGGATACGCTGAAGCAGGATATTGAGTTAGGCGAGACGTTCATCAAGTAATTGATTACCCGTCATACTTCAAGCTGCATGTGCGTTGGCAATACTTGGCTCATTTCTGAGCCTCGCCCTAGAGGGCCTCGCTCACCCCAGTCACTTACTTATGTAAGCTCCTGGGGACTCTCTGCGTCGCAGCCAGCCTGCAACTCGAATTATTTAGGGTATTATTGAATGTTAATAATACGCAGAATAAAAAGCCGGAGATGTCTATCTCCGGCTTTTCTTTTTTAATCGGGGCGGATGAGTTTTTTTCTATCGATAAGCTCATTGGTTTCTGGATTGTAGTACCTGCTTGGCCAAATCTCTGATGGGTGAATACTCAGCGCATCGGCGATAAGCCATTCTCCCTTGGGCCAAGGGCGCGAGAGCGCGTTGGCTAGCGTAGATGAGCTTAATCCGGCCGCTCGCGATACCGCCGCCAGCGTCGTATTTTTCTTGCGCAGTGC
Source organism: Pectobacterium atrosepticum (assembly GCF_000740965.1). Taxonomy (NCBI): domain Bacteria; kingdom Pseudomonadati; phylum Pseudomonadota; class Gammaproteobacteria; order Enterobacterales; family Pectobacteriaceae; genus Pectobacterium; species Pectobacterium atrosepticum. The sequence goes on from NZ_CP009125.1 coordinate 640,938, forward strand.
AGCAATGATATCAGCGGGATGCCAGTCTTGTTTCCTTAAAATCATATTCCTTCCCTTATTTGCTATAAGACGACTGTAGATTAGTGGTATAAATAACGGATGTTAGTTATATGCCGGACTAACATGACATTATTATTTGGAAATAATATAGCATTAATTTTTCTTAAAACTCTCAATTAATTTCCAAATAAGCGCGTTTTTGTTAGGGATGGCACTATCAGGATGAATGGCAATGAAAAAAGAGTGGTTTGCTACCAGCGAATTGGTTGGAGTAGGCGGCCTTCCGAAATCAAGACAAGGATTGAATAAGCGCGCCCGCGAGGATGGATGGGAGAAGCGTCGCCGTAAAGGTGTCCAAGGAAGAGGAGTGGAGTACTTAATTCACAGCTTGCCGGATACGGTAAAAAAGTCCCTATTACTCGAAATCGAGCCTTCCGCCTACTCGGCGAAACAGCCTGCAGCGCTAGCTGTATGGATGCAAATTTATCAGCAACTATCTGAAAAAGAAAGAGATGAGCTAATCGCTTATATTCTGCGAATCGGGGTGTCCGCCACGCTGAGCCAGTTAGGCATCACTCCGTCGGATGAGGAACCTGTCTCATCAATGGTGATTGACTGATTCCGCTGCTGGCGATCTCTTCGATCGTTAATCGCAGCGATGAGAAGGAACCTGTATTTTCTTTCGCTTTGTAGGTCTGTTCTGGTCGCGATGTTTTGGCATCGCGTTGGACTTCATCATTTCTTCTATTGCTTAGATGTGTCGGTAACGTGTAAAAGTTAGCGGTTTAGGTAATTATAGTCTACTATATGGAAACTTTTAGGTGAATTGACGCAATGCCTGTTCAAAACAAACAAGGGAGTGACGAGTATGGACAAAGAATGGTTTGCAACAAGTGAGTTGGTTGGCGTAGGTGGGTTGCCTAAGTCACCACAGGGACTGAATAAACGGGCACGAGACGACGGTTGGGAAAAACGCAGGCGGAAAGGGATTCAAGGACGTGGCGTAGAATACTCTATTCGCAGTTTGCCCAATGAGGTCAGGAATTCTCTGTTAGTGAAAGAGAATCCTCCAACAGAATATTATCGTATCGATAATGAGCCGACGCTGCTGTCATCATGGGTGCATATTTTCCATCAGCTATCCGTTGATGAACGAGCTCGACTGATTAATTTCATCTTGCGTGAAGGAACAATAGCGATGTTGTCTCGGCTGGATGATGTCACAATCGATCAGACTGCCTAGTCTGTCGAGCAAGTAGCGCTGCCGGGCAGCGCTACTCAGGCAATAACCAACGTTCTTGTCAGATAAAAATCTAACACCATGCTAGAAATCGCGCTGTACGGCTAAGTGGGCGAGTCCTTCAAGTGCCATACGGTATGGCGTTTTCGGTAGCAGTTGTAGCGCGTTGATCGCTTTATCTGCCTCTTCTTCGGCACGTTGACGCGTGTAATCAAGTGAACCGCATTGCTGCATCGCGGCAAGAATAGGCTCCAGCAGGTGACGCCCGTTTCCTTCTTCAATCGCCTGACGAATTAGCGAACTCTGTTCCGCATTACCCTGACGCATAGCGTGTAACAGTGGTAGCGTTGGCTTGCCTTCATTGAGGTCATCGCCCGTGTTTTTGCCCAACGTTTTACCGTCTGCACTGTAGTCAAGCAGATCGTCAATTAACTGGAACGCGGTGCCAAGATAGCGTCCATAGTCCTGAAGTGCTTTTTCTTGCTCTGGCGTAGCGCCTGCAAGGATGGATGAGGATTGAGCTGCGGCTTCAAATAAACGCGCCGTTTTGCTGTAAATGACGCGCATATAACTTTCTTCTGTGATATCCGGGTCGTTGCAATTCATTAACTGCAAGACCTCCCCTTCAGCAATCACGTTGACTGCTTCTGACATCAGTGCCAGCACGCGTAAGGATTCGAGGCTGGTCATCATCTGGAAGGCGCGGGTATAGATAAAGTCCCCAACCAGCACGCTCGCCGCGTTGCCGAAGGCCGCATTCGCTGTCGCTTTACCTCGGCGCATGTCGGATTCATCTACCACATCATCATGCAGCAGCGTTGCGGTATGGATAAATTCGATCAGTGCGGCGACGGTGACGTGTTTATCACCGTTATAGGCAAGGGCTCTGGCTGCAAGCACAGCAATCATTGGACGTATACGTTTCCCACCACCGCTAATGATGTAATGACCAAGCTGGTTGATCAAAACGACGTCGGAATTCAGTTGTTCAAGAATGACTTTATTAACAGCCGCCATATCCTGTGTGGTTAATGTTGTAATTTGTTCTAGATTCATGGTTTGTGCCAACGTATGTCTTCAACACTGCCGTAAGATTGCTGCTGCATATCGGCAAGACGAAACTGATTGCGCCGATTGTACTTGAAAAATGAGAGAGATAAACGGCAGTTCATACGTTGTATTCTTTTTCTTCACATCCGTTGATTATGCACTTGTCATCCTCAGTATTTTTGCGTAGAATTCGCGCCCTATTATGAATATTTATAGCGCGCTCTGAAACCTATTAACGGGTGCGCGGAAAGCGGAGTTTTATATGTACGCAGTTTTCCAAAGTGGTGGTAAACAACACCGAGTAAGCGAAGGGCAAACCGTTCGCTTGGAAAAGCTGGACATCGCAACTGGTGAAGCCGTTGAGTTTGACCTAGTTCTGATGGTTGCCAACGGTGAAGAAATCAAAATCGGCGTTCCTTACGTTGATGGCGGTAAAATCAAAGCTGAAGTTGTTGCTCATGGTCGTGGCGAAAAAGTGAAGATCGTTAAGTTCCGTCGCCGTAAACACTACCGTAAGCAAGCAGGCCATCGTCAGTGGTTCACTGACGTGAAAATTACCGGCATCAGCGCTTAAGACTAGGAGAGCGGATTAAATGGCACACAAGAAAGCTGGCGGTTCAACCCGTAACGGTCGTGACTCTAACGCACAACGTCTGGGCGTAAAACGTTTTGGCGGCGAAAGTGTATTGGCTGGTAACATCATCGTTCGTCAACGTGGCACCAAATTCCACGCAGGAACTAATGTTGGCTGCGGGAAAGACCATACTCTGTTTGCTTTGACTGACGGTAAAGTTCAGTTTGAAGTTAAAGGCCCAAAAAACCGTAAATTTATCAGCATCGTTGCTGAATAATTTTTCGCGTTAGGTCTTACGGATTTAAGCCCCGCAATTCTTTGCGGGGCTTTTTACATTCTGATTCTGAGTAAACCATCTGGATAAGTATGAATACTAAACAACAGACGGGTATCGGTCTCTGTCTGGCGCTTACCACGGCTGTTTGTTGGGGGGCGTTGCCGATAGCCATGAAACAGGTTCTGGTAGTTATGGAGCCTTCTACTATTGTTTGGTATCGCTTTCTTATCGCGTCGATTGGACTCGGCATTATTCTGTCATCCCGTAAGAAGTTACCGCCAATGCGAGTTTTCCGTCATCGGCGTTGGTGGGTTCTGCTGCTGATTGCGACGGCGGGCTTATTAGGTAATTTTGTTTTCTTTAGCTCGTCTCTGCAATATCTGAGTCCGACAGCGTCTCAGGTTATTGGACAGCTTTCCCCAGTTGGTATGATGTTCGCCAGCGTACTAATCCTTAAGGAAAAGATGCGTGGCACGCAGATCATTGGGGCAATCATGCTGATCTGTGGTCTGATTTTATTCTTTAATACCAGCCTGATTGAGATTTTTACCCGGTTAACAGACTACACGCTGGGTGTACTGCTCGGCGTTTGCGCATCGGCAGTATGGGTATCTTATGGTGTAGCGCAGAAAGTCCTGTTACGGCGTCTGACATCGCAGCAGATTCTGTTTCTGCTCTATGTTCTGTGTGTTGTCTTTATCACGCCTTTTGCCAAGCCTGACGTTATTTTCCAGCTTAGCGGGTGGCAGTTTATCTGCCTACTATTCTGCGGCGCGAATACATTGATTGGGTATGGCGCGCTAGCGGAGGCGATGGCTCGCTGGCAAGCGTCACAGGTTAGCGCGGTTATTACCTTGACGCCGCTGTTTACACTGTTGTTTTCTGATTTACTTGCGTTGGGGTGGCCGAGTTTTTTCGCTGCGCCGGTGCTGAACTGGATTGGCTATTTTGGCGCGTTTGTCGTTGTTGCTGGTGCTATGTTTTCCGCTATCGGACACCGTTTCCTCCCCGGAAAAAAAGAACCAGTACCACCATTGATGGCGCAAAAGTAGATTAAGAAAAGCGTATTGCGGCAGGTCACTGCCATCTTTTGACATTTTGCATGCGTTGTTTATTTTTAATACAGATGAAATTATTGAGGCAGGCAGGTACAATCCTGCTCCTTTGCTGGAATGCGTTCTAGTGCGTCAGTTTTTTAATGGTGAGTAGAAATACGCTACATGCCTTAAAATCAAAAAGTTACGCCAAAGAGAACCAATAACAAGCCTAAAACACGTAGATATTCTCTATTGGTTTTTTGCGGAGAGAATCAATGAAGTTTGTAGATGAAGCCACAATTCTGATTGTGGCGGGCGATGGCGGTAACGGTTGTATCAGCTTTCGCCGTGAAAAATATATTCCCAACGGTGGTCCAGATGGCGGCGACGGTGGTGACGGCGGCGATGTCTATCTGCTGGCAGACGAAAATCTGAACACGCTGATCGACTATCGTTTTGAAAAATCCTTCCGTGCTGAGCGTGGACAAAACGGGCAAAGCCGCGACTGTACGGGTAAACGCGGCAAAGATATTACGATTAAAGTCCCTGTTGGTACCCGTGTTCTTGATCAGGGAACCGGCGAAGTGCTGGGCGATATGACACGTCATCAACAGAGCCTGATGGTCGGGAAAGGCGGTTGGCATGGTTTGGGCAACTCGCGTTTTAAATCGTCCGTCAACCGTGCTCCCCGTCAGAAAACCAACGGTACGAAGGGCGAAGAACGTGAGTTGACGCTGGAGCTGTTGCTGCTGGCTGACGTGGGGATGCTTGGCCTGCCTAATGCGGGTAAATCTACCTTTATTCGTGCGGTATCTGCGGCGAAGCCGAAAGTAGCCGATTATCCGTTTACTACGCTGGTGCCTAGCCTTGGCGTGGTCCGTATGGATAGTGAGCAGAGCTTTGTTGTGGCGGATATCCCCGGTTTGATCGAAGGGGCATCCGACGGTGCTGGACTGGGAATTCGTTTCCTGAAGCACCTTGAGCGCTGCCGTGTGCTGCTACATTTGGTTGATCTGGCGCCGATCGATGAGTCAAATCCGATTGAAAATGCCAAAGTTATTATCAACGAGTTAGAGCAGTATGGCGCTGGTTTGGCAGAAAAACCGCGTTGGCTGGTTTTCAACAAAGTTGATTTGATCGACAAGGCTGAAGCAGAAAAACGCGCTAAAGAGATTGCGGCTGCGCTTGGCTGGGACGATAAATACTATCTGATCTCTGCGGCAAACCGTGAAGGCGTCAACCCACTTTGCTGGGATGTGATGAACTTCCTGAAAGCCAATCCGAAAATGATGGCTATTGCTGAAAGTGCGCCGGAAAAAGTTGAGTTCATGTGGGATGATTATCACCGTGAACAACTGGCTGAAGTAGAAAAAGAAGCCGAAGAAGAGTGGGATGATGACTGGGACGATGAAGACGATGAAGGCGTTGAGATTATCTACCAAAAATAATTCATTCTTCTGCTAGTCAATTTTCGCCTATCACGGCCTTACCCTGTCAGGGTAAGGCCGTATTCTTATATTAGTTGCTCTGATAAATGTCTTTGTAGAGACGGCTTTCAAATCTCACCAGAGGGACGCGACGTGCGCGCTGGTCTTCTGGCGGTACGGCATAGCCAGACAGGAACTGGACAAATGCCATACGCTGGCCGCTCGCGGTGGTAATGAACCCCGCCAGATTGTATACGCCCTGTAACGCCCCAGTTTTAGCCGAAACTTTGCCGTCAACGCCAGCTTCATGCAGGCCGCCACGATAGCGTAGCGTGCCGTCATAGCCGGAAAGTGGGAGCATCGTGATGTAATTCAGCTCATTATCATGCTGCGCGATGTACTGTAATACCTGCATCATCGTTTCCGGTGAAATCAGGTTGTGCCGTGACAGACCTGAACCATCCACAACAATACTGTTTCCTAAATCTACACCCGCCTTCTGCCTCAGGATCTGACGCACAGCATCGGCACCTGCACGCCATGTGCCTGGCACGCTAAAGCGCTCATGCCCAATGGTACGAAAAACCGTATCGGCAATCATGTTGTCCGATTTTTTCAGCATGATAGTGAGCAGGTCGTGTAGCGGAGGCGATTGTGTCTGGGTTAGCACAGTCCCGGCTGGCCCCGGCTGCGTCTGGCGGCGCAAACTACCTTTAATGCGGATATCCGCCTGCTGAAGTTCATCTTTAACGATAGCGCCAGCATAGCTAGCCCCATCCTGAATCGCGAACGCCAACGGAAGTGGTTCTGTTCGCTGGGTTAGGCAGCCAGTGAGCGTAAAGCGATTCAATTCTCCGGGGACCACGTCCAGTTCGCAGTACTGGGCATCGGTAGATCCTTTAGCCAGCGTGCGCACCTCGCTGAACATCTGTACCGGATAATAGGATGCAACGCGGATAAAGGCGTTATCACCCGCTTTAGGCGCGCTGTAGAGTGAGACGGAAAAGCAGTTACGATCGACAATTGCAGCGCCCGGCGGGGCACTGAAACACTGTGTCATGTCGTTCCAAGGCCAGCCTGGTGCTTTGTCGTGACTGGCAAAAACGGAGGTATCGATTAGCACATCGCCTGCGATTTCCCGTATTCCTCGTTTCCTTAATTCCTGCACCATATTCCGTATTTGTTGGCGCTTCAGGGTCGGGTCACCGCTAAACCGTACGATCAGGTTGCCGTTTAGCAGGCTGCCGGTAACTGGGCCATGACTTTCCATCGTAGTGATGAATCGATAATCCGGACCCAATTGCAGTAATGCAGCTAATGCGGTTATCACCTTTTGCGTACTGGCAGGAAGCGCCATTTGCTGGCTATTGAAGGCCATGCTGGGTGTTGTTGCGCCAACTTTTTGTACCAATAACGCCAAATTGGCGCCATCAGGCAAATATTGACGATGATCTTCAACAGAAGCTGCATTGGCATGCAGAACAAAAGCGCAGGCAAGTCCGGTAACAATCGATGAAAAACGCATAATCTCAGCTAAGAACGGGGTAACGTGTGGTCATACTACGGCGCAATAAGGTCTAAAGTAAACGATGACCCTCATTGAACTCTGGGGTAAAATACGTATCAAAATGCAAAACCGCTGCTAGCCTGGATATTTTGTTCTGGGGCTGGTTGCTTTTGTTTTATGTCCAGTGAGGACTGGCACGTTGCAGAGACTCCGTCGCCTTTGATTTTTAGCGCGTCAGGATGACGATTATTTGAGTCTTACGGACTTTTTTAGAGGTATAGACAATATGAAACAATATCCGATGACGTTGCGTGGTGCTGAAAAATTGCGCGAAGAGCTTGATCATCTGAAATCTGTGCGCCGACCTGAGATTATTACGGCGATTGCGGAAGCACGTGAGCACGGCGATCTGAAAGAAAATGCAGAATATCATGCTGCACGTGAGCAGCAGGGTTTCTGCGAAGGGCGTATTCAAGACATTGAAGCCAAACTGTCTAACGCGCAGATTATCGATGTTACGAAAATGGCCGCTAACAACGGGCGTGTCATTTTTGGTGCAACCGTGGCGGTGATGAATCTGGATAGCGAGGAAGAGCAAACCTACCGGATTGTTGGCGATGACGAAGCGGATTTTAAGCAAAATCTGATTTCTGTTAACTCTCCGATCGCGCGTGGCCTGATCGGTAAAGAACAAGATGATGTCGTTGTCATCCGTACGCCGGGCGGCGACGTGGAATACGAAGTACTGAAGGTCGAATATCTATAAATTTACCATTTTGTTGATTAAAACAGCAAAAATTGTAAAGAAAAGAAAAAGGCCGCTTGCGGCCTTTTCTCTAACCGAGAGGCATGGCACCTTTCCGTTAAAGCTGAGTATCCTGAAATAAAAAGTGTTATCGTGGTAACACAATTTTACGTTCTTTCGCAGGGCGGTAGAGCACCAGCGTATGGCCGATGACCTGTACGTTAGCGGCACCCGTTTCACGAACAATCGCTTCAACAATCAAGGCTTTGGTTTCGCGATCTTCTGTCGCTACTTTTATCTTGATCAGTTCGTGATGCGCTAATGCTTGTTCGATCTCAGCCAGAACACCTTCGGTGAGACCGTTATTACCTAGCATGACAACCGGTTTTAGCGGATGTGCCAAGCCTTTCAGGTGTTGTTTTTGTTTATTACTTAGGTTCATTGTCTTTTTTACTTAGGTTGGGATTGAAAACGGTTCATTCTACCGCCATCTCATGATTATAACCAATTTGACTGTTCTGATTGGTAATATGTGAGAAGTTTCTTCCCCACCACGAGCGTGTTACTGAGAATAGTTGGAAAATCGATGGCGAATAAAAAGCGTTCTGCAAGCTCCAGTCGCTGGTTGCAGGAACACTTTAGCGATAAATATGTGCTGCAGGCCCAGAAAAAAGGCCTGCGCTCACGTGCTTGGTTTAAACTTGACGAAATACAGCAGAGCGACAAACTGTTTAAACCCGGCATGACAGTTGTGGATTTAGGCGCAGCACCTGGTGGTTGGTCACAATATGTGGTCACGCAAATTGGTGGAAAGGGTCGAATTATCGCGTGTGATATTTTACCGATGGATCCGATTGTTGGCGTCGATTTCCTGCAAGGGGACTTTCGTGATGAACTGGTCCTCAAAGCCTTGCTCGAAAGAGTTGGCGATAGCAAAGTTCAGGTGGTGATGTCTGACATGGCCCCTAACATGAGTGGTACACCAGCTGTTGATATTCCGAAATCGATGTATCTGGTTGAATTAGCACTTGGTATGTGTCGGGATGTATTAGCGCCAGGCGGAAGTTTCCTGGTGAAAGTGTTTCAGGGAGAAGGCTTTGATGAATACCTGCGGGAAATTCGCTCCCTGTTTACGAAGGTGAAAATTCGTAAACCAGACGCTTCACGTGCCCGGTCTCGTGAAGTGTATATTGTAGCGACAGGGCGCAAACTGTAGTACCCTAACGCTGTTTTTTAACACAGTTGTAATATGAGGTTAATCCCTTGAGTGACATGGCGAAAAACCTAATTCTCTGGTTAGTCATCGCAGTTGTGCTGATGTCTGTTTTCCAGAGCTTTGGGCCCAGCGAGTCGAATGGCCGTAGGGTGGATTATTCAACCTTCTTGACCGAAGTGAATCAGGATCAGGTCCGTGAAGCACGTATTAACGGGCGTGAGATCAGTGTTATCAAAAAAGACAGCAACAGATACACGACTTACATTCCTGTCAATGACCCCAAGCTACTGGATAACCTGCTAACGAAGAACGTGAAAGTCGTTGGTGAACCACCGGAAGAGCCGAGTTTGTTGGCTTCTATCTTTATTTCCTGGTTCCCGATGCTGTTACTGATTGGTGTCTGGATCTTCTTCATGCGTCAAATGCAAGGCGGCGGCGGTAAAGGTGCCATGTCCTTCGGCAAGAGCAAAGCGCGTATGTTGACTGAAGATCAGATCAAGACGACGTTTGCTGATGTAGCCGGTTGCGACGAAGCGAAGGAAGAGGTTAGCGAGCTGGTCGAGTACCTGCGTGAACCTAGCCGTTTCCAGAAACTGGGTGGTAAAATTCCATCAGGCATTTTGATGGTCGGGCCGCCGGGAACCGGTAAAACATTGCTGGCGAAAGCCATTGCCGGTGAAGCGAAAGTGCCTTTCTTTACGATTTCCGGTTCTGACTTCGTTGAAATGTTTGTCGGTGTCGGTGCCTCCCGTGTTCGTGACATGTTCGAACAGGCGAAGAAAGCTGCACCCTGCATCATCTTTATCGATGAAATCGACGCCGTTGGCCGTCAACGTGGCGCAGGTTTAGGCGGTGGTCACGATGAACGTGAACAAACGCTGAACCAAATGCTGGTTGAGATGGACGGCTTTGAAGGCAACGAAGGCATTATTGTTATTGCGGCGACTAACCGTCCCGATGTTCTGGATCCCGCGTTGCTGCGTCCAGGCCGTTTTGACCGTCAGGTTGTTGTTGGTCTGCCGGATGTTCGCGGTCGTGAACAAATTCTGAAAGTCCATATGCGTCGCGTACCGCTATCTCCAGATATGGATGCGTCAGTTATCGCGCGTGGTACGCCAGGCTTCTCTGGTGCGGATTTGGCTAATCTGGTTAACGAAGCTGCATTGTTCGCTGCTCGTGGCAACAAACGTGTTGTTTCGATGGTCGAGTTCGAGAAAGCTAAAGACAAAATCATGATGGGTGCAGAGCGCCGCTCCATGGTAATGACGGAAAAGCAAAAAGAATCGACGGCGTATCATGAAGCCGGACACGCCATCATCGGTCGTCTGGTGCCAGAGCACGATCCGGTACATAAAGTAACGATCATTCCGCGTGGTCGCGCACTAGGCGTAACGTTCTTCCTGCCTGAAGGGGATGCGATCAGCGCTAGCCGTCAGAAGCTGGAAAGCCAGATCTCTACGTTGTACGGCGGTCGACTGGCCGAAGAGATTATTTACGGCGTAGAACATGTCTCTACTGGCGCGTCCAATGACATCAAAGTCGCAACGTCGATTGCCCGTAACATGGTTACGCAGTGGGGCTTTTCTGAAAAACTCGGTCCATTGCTCTATGCGGAAGAAGACGGTGAAGTATTCCTCGGTCGCTCCGTAGCAAAAGCCAAGCACATGTCAGATGAAACGGCACGCATCATCGATCAGGAAGTGAAATCTCTGGTTGAACGTAACTACTTGCGTGCTCGCGAACTGTTGATGGCAAATATGGACATCCTTCATTCAATGAAAGACGCGTTGATGAAGTATGAAACCATTGATGCGCCGCAGATCGATGACCTGATGGGACGTAAGAAAGATGTACGTCCGCCTGCGGGTTGGGAAGAGTCTCGCTCTGACAACGATTCTGGTAACGGTGGTGCACCTAAAGCCCCTACGCCTGTCGATGAGCTGCAAACGCCTAATCCAGATAACACAATGTCTGAGCAAGTGGACGACAAATAATTCGCTCGTGATAGACATCTGTAACGTTACGAAACCCCAGCTCAGGCTGGGGTTTTTTACGAGTAATGTTCTTCAAATCATACTCCATGCTAACTACACCAGAATGCGGAGGTAAAACATGCAACTGGTTGCCAGAGACTCAACGCTGGACCTTTCCTGTCCACACGTCATGGGCATTCTTAATGTTACGCCGGACTCTTTTTCCGATGGCGGCAAGCACAACAAGTTCGATACCGCATTACTGCACGTTCAAGAGATGATTACCGCTGGTGCGACCCTGATCGATATTGGCGGTGAATCGACGCGCCCCGGTGCGGATGAGGTGAGCACAGAAGAAGAGCTGGAACGCGTGGTGCCTGTGATCGAAGCTATTGCTAAACGTTTTGACGTATGGATTTCGGTCGATACTTCAAAACCGGAAGTGATGATGGCATCGGCGCTGGCGGGAGCGCACCTGATTAATGATATCCGCGCTTTGCAAGAGCCTGGTGCTCTGGAGGCTGCGGCGGCAACAGGTTTGCCAGTGTGCCTGATGCACATGCAGGGTATGCCGAGAACCATGCAGCACAAACCTCATTATGATGATCTGATGCAGGACATCGGGAATTTCTTACAACAGCAGATTGAACGCTGTGTGAGCGCAAATATTCCGAAAAGTAAGCTATTGCTGGATCCTGGGTTCGGATTCGGTAAGAATCTTGCCCATAATTACGCGCTTCTGGCTCGCCTGAGCGAGTTACATCGTTTTGAACTGCCGCTTCTGGTTGGCATGTCGAGGAAGTCCATGATTGGACAGCTCCTCAATGTACCGCCTGCACAGCGTGTTCATGGTAGCGTCGCTTGCGCAGTGATCGCTGCGATGCAGGGTGCACAGATTATTCGCGTTCACGATGTTAAAGAAACGGCTGATGCCATGCGCATTGTTGAGGCCACCCTTTCTGCGAAGGAATAAAAACAAGATGAGTAACCGCAAATATTTTGGTACCGATGGTATACGTGGCAAGGTTGGTGATACGCCGATTACACCTGACTTTGTGCTTAAACTGGGTTGGGCTGCTGGGAAAGTGCTAGCGCGACATGGTTCTCGTAAAATTATTATCGGCAAAGATACCCGTATTTCTGGCTATATGTTGGAGTCTGCTCTGGAAGCTGGGCTGGCCGCTGCCGGTTTGTCGGCTTCTTTTACCGGCCCGATGCCTACGCCTGCGGTTGCTTATCTCACTCGAACATTCCGTGCTGAAGCAGGTATCGTTATTTCTGCTTCTCACAATCCTTATTATGACAACGGTATTAAATTCTTCTCGATTGACGGCACAAAGCTACCTGATGACGTGGAGGAAGCCATTGAAGCTGAGATGGAAAAACCGCTGACGTGTGTTGAGTCTTCAGAGTTAGGTAAAGCGAGTCGCATTGTTGACGCTGCCGGGCGCTATATCGAATTTTGTAAGGGGACTTTCCCGGGCGAACTGAGTCTTAATGGCTTAAAGATTGTCGTCGATTGTGCCAATGGCGCTACCTACCATATTGCGCCCAGTGTTTTGCGTGAGCTTGGTGCTAAAGTCATCGCGATTGGCTGTGAGCCGGATGGCATGAATATCAACGAAGAGTGCGGTGCAACGGATGTCAGACAGCTACAGGCTCGCGTGCTGGCTGAAAAGGCGGATGTTGGGCTGGCATTCGACGGCGATGGCGATCGACTCATTATGGTCGACCATTTGGGTAACAAGGTCGATGGCGATCAGATTCTGTATATCATCGCCCGCGAAGGCTTACGTCAGGGACAACTACGCGGCGGTGCGGTAGGTACCCTGATGAGTAACATGGGGCTTGAGGTCGCGTTAAAGCAACTCGGTATCCCGTTTGCTCGTGCCAAGGTGGGCGACCGCTATGTGTTAGAAATGATGCAGACAAAAGGGTGGCGCATTGGTGCGGAAAACTCCGGCCATGTCATCCTGTTAGATAAAACCACGACGGGCGATGGTGTGATTGCCGGTTTGCAAGTACTTACTGCGATAGTGAAAAACCATATGAGTCTGCATGATTTATGCAGCGGTATGAAGTTATTCCCACAGATTCTGGTTAACGTGCGGTTTACGGGTGAAAACGATCCGCTGGAAGACAAAAGTGTGCAGCAGATTACGCAGGATGTAGAAAAAGAGTTGGCCGGACGCGGGCGAGTATTACTGCGTAAATCTGGTACTGAACCACTTATCCGCGTGATGGTTGAAGGTGAACACGAAGAGACAGTAATAGCGCAGGCGAATCGTATTGCTGATGCAGTGAAAGCCGTCAGTTGAGGTTTTTTTGATTCACCAATCAGGTAGATAAGGCTTTCGAGATAGACCTTGTGTCGAAAGCCGCTGTTTTTTTCTGCAATCAACCTGTGGTGACCAAATTACCCTTGCGTACGTTACATCCTTTGGTTAGTATTCAGACCCGCTTGATAAGGGATGTACCATACATCCTGCTTAGCGGAATGACGCGCGGTTTACCGCCAGAATATAGCATCTCCATGAATCATGGGGAAAACGGTTAACGGGTACGACTATGTACGAAGCTCTGTTAGTAATTTTCCTGTTAGTGTCGATCGGGTTAGTTGCCTTGATCATGCTTCAGCAGGGTAAAGGTGCTGATATGGGAGCCTCGTTCGGAGCAGGTGCTTCTGCCACTTTGTTCGGTTCGAGCGGCTCTAGTAATTTCATGACCCGCATGACGGCGATACTGGCGACCCTGTTCTTCATTATCAGTCTTATTCTGGGCAACTTGAGTACGCTGCAGAAAAAAGGCGGTGCATGGGATAACCTGAGCCAGCCAGAAAAAGTCGAGCAGACGACAACGCCTGTTGCGCCTTCAACGCCGGCAAGTGACATTCCGAAGTAAGCGTTTTAAAGCAGTAATTGTGATGCCGTGGTGGTGGAATTGGTAGACACGCTACCTTGAGGTGGTAGTGCCCGATTGGGCTTACGGGTTCAAGTCCCGTCCTCGGTACCAACATAAAAAATAGACGTCGATAGACGTCTATTTTTTTGTCTTTAATTTACTGTCTCAGCCTTACAGGCGCACCAACTGCTTGCCAAAGTGTTTTCTGTCTAATAAGTCGATAAAGGCTTGAGGCGCGTTCTCTATTCCCTCAATAATATTCTCCCGATATTTCAATCGTCCTTTCTCAACGGCATCGAGTAGCCAAATATCGGCTTCCGCATTACTACTTTGGGTTTGGCTATTTTATTCAGGCCAAAATATGCGGAACGTCCCAGTGTTCCTGCTGCCCCAAAAAAAATAGAAGGCGACAACGTCGTCGGCAGTACGCGATGAGTAATAAAATCCTGAGGTGTGCCAACATAGTATTTCTGCCGGCCTGAAAAGGTGAATACGCAGTCTCCAAACTGAAATTTTGGATTTTTCGTTGCTACGATATTACCTATTGTTTCTCCTTAAATAACCTATCCCGGCTTGATAGGGCTAACAAAGGCCGTATTTTGCTGAGTCGAGTGCGTGTGTATTGGTCAATAGATAGCCACTTATTTTCAACTATGTATTCGCCGGATTGTAACGCATTGATCTGGCGCTCTTCGAACCTGAAATTCTCTAACTGGGCTGGGCCATCAGGATGGTGAGCGAGTACGATTAGTTTATTTGTTAACGGGTTCATAATATCCCCTATATTTATCATTCATTACGCATGGCTTGATGGCTGGTTCAGGCAGCGTTATCGTGCGCATGTGAAGACCAGCGATATTTTGGCCATTTGAGGCTGAAAATGACGATGGCTTTTATCAGATAGGTCAAAATCCACACCAATGAGACTTCGTTCTATATTTTGGTGTAGCGTGGGGTGCCATAGTTAGGAAGTGTTTTCAGTCTTGGCGTAGCTTATTCCGCTAATGTCTGTATGACCTGACGCCCGAGCATGCTGTAAATGCTGAAGATAATCACGGTGGACATTGCGCCGCTGACGGATAAAAAGACGTACCGGTAAATAAGGCGACATTCTGCGCAAAATACGCCAGACGTTCAGCTTCATTCATGTTTGCTGAACCGTCGATGTTGATCTCTGGCGTAGGCTGGTCCAACACTAATACGGTGGGTATCATGCCTTTTTCCGCGAACTGCTGCGCCATTTCAAAAGCGATAGTTGCGCCGAGAGACCATCCTCCGAGTACCAGACGAGATTAATGAACGATGTCACCAGCCTGTGAAAGATAGAAAGCGCAATCGTTTTGATATCGGCGTTATAAGGTTGGTTAACGCTAAAATTGGGCACCTGAATACCGTAGATCGGATAGCTTTCGCCCAATTTACGCGCCAGCCTGGAATGACACAGCACGTTACCGCCCGCTGGGTGGATAGAAGCAAGGTGGGGTTATCTTCAGGCTGCCCACGATTGAGAGTCACCCTTGCTGTTTGAGTCTGGGATCCTTTTTCTTCAATCACGCGGGCCAACTGGGTAATGCTGCTGTTTTCAAACAACTGCCCCAGAGACAGGGATGTCCCAAAATGCTGATTAACGCTGAGGATAAGTTTTAACGCGCTGAGAGAATTCCCGCCAAGCGTGAGGAAGCTCTCCTGCGTATCAACGGTATCGTTTTGTAAAATATCGCGATAAATCTTATGCAGGTTGTGTTAGTGCTGATTTTCTGGCGCATGGAACGAGACATTTTTTTCCACCGAAGGCAGAGGTAACGCGGCATAATTTATCTTACCGCTGGCGGTTAATTGCTTAGCATAAGCTTGATGGTGGTGCTGGAGAATAATGCATTGCTGTAGTTCATAGTAAACAGCAAACCGCCATTATCTCTATCTTCTTCTATCCATAAATTCAGATCTACTTTGGCACTGCCATAATCGACTTTTAGCAGTTTATATTTTATTCCGCTATTTCGACTGTGAAAATGAGGCAATACCTGATACGGCAATATTTCCTGAAACAGTGGGTTTATTTGGGGGGTACGAGTATAGGTGATTTCATCCAGAATATAATTGAATGGCACATCCTGATACTTCATGGTTTCTTCACATTCTATGCGGGCAGCATCAATCAGATGAATAATACTAGCGTATCTCCCTGCAACAGGCGAAAGTAATTCTATATTTACGGCATAAAAGTCCTTCCACGACTTTTTCACCATCTTTACCCCACCGTGGAAACTGTTCGGTAGCGGCGTTATAGTCGCCCTGATTAAACCGGCGTAATAATGTCGATTTCTCCAAGTTTTCTACTCCTAGATAGTAAGTAAATGAGGTTAATGCGCCAAATTTATTTCCATTGAGATCAAATTTTACGTACTTCTGAACTCCAGTTTTCGCTGTTTTTAAGTTTTTACATAATAGAAATTCAGCCTCCTGAGAGGTGGTCTCATTATCAAAATTTTCATTTTTCAGTATTAAATGTCCATATCCAATGGTCCATCTTCCTGCTGTGTCAAGATACCTTGTTAATCTCAGACCTTCAACGTTATTAGTCAGATCAAGGCCAGCCTAGTTGATTGTATTTGGAATTTTAGTCATTTTTTTATTCCTCTTGGGTTATTTGGGGGAGAATAAGATTAGTATATTCATCAATTAACCGCATAATGCTTTCTAGTGGATCGATCGAAGTAAACTGCATTTCTATATCGACGTGCTGACTATTTCTTCCCTTTTTATCTTCTCCAGCATCAATCCTCGTGGAGTAGAAAGGGCGACCAGGGCAGCTCGACGTGGTGCCGAGGATCGAGCTGAATCGTAATTATCTTTGGGGTTAACGCGCCATCTGCATCACGTTCAAAAAAAAGGATCTAGCGTTTGTTGATATTGATGAGCAATAAATTGATTGGCGGCGGTAGCCGCGTGCTGCATGCAGCGAGTAATGTCTGCAAATGTCATTGCCTTTGATGACGTAACGTGATTTTCTCTTGGATATTATCCACATTATCTGGTTTTTTATTTTTCCCCATAATTCAATTTTTGAATGAAATTTTCTCTCCTTATCTTATTTTTAGTTGCTAAGCGTAAGCAGCCTAGAGGGAAATAAATGATGATTTTAGAAAGTGTTAATAGCTAATAAAATAGGGTCACATCAGTCATTGTGTTGGATATGTCATGCAATGTGTCATAGGCCATTTATTCATGGTTTAAGAATTCATTGCGTTGGTTTTTTATACATTTATGAAATTATTACGCCATTATGGTTTATTTCGAATACCATTATTGTTGATAATGGTATTCCTCCGTGGTTTCTTATGTGAAACACCATGTTATTGGAGTCATTCTTAAAACATCACCCTTCGATTCCATTGCTCAGGCATTAAAAACAGTATCGATGGGTATGGTCTGCTTGCCGGATGATGGGGTGGTTTATGAGGGATGGAGTGTAGATAACAGCGTAAAAGGCAAACTCCGTGAAAGACAACATGAAGTTTTGCAACTGATTGTATCAGGCGCTTCTAATAAGCAAATTAGTCGGACATTAAACATCAGCGCAGGAACCGTTAAGTCACATTTGGAGTCGATTTTCAGACGGCTTAATGTGCGTAATAGAACGCAGGCTGCGATCGTGTTGTTAGAAGAAGAACGAAGATAAGTTTTATTCATTGCATTATTTATATTTAGTTATTGTCTGATTTAAGCATTAGGGAATCTTCATCGCGTTATCTCTTTCTGCCGCCCTAGCAGTGAGTCTTTCCTCAATGGTCGGCCAGCTTTGTGGCTAGCGTGACAGCACAAGATCGGTCCACAAAAAGTGGAATATCTATTGCGTGATGGCCGCTGCCAGGCGACCCGCGGATGTTGACAAAGGAACGTATTCCGCGTATAAAAATTGCCTTCGAACCAATCCTATGGATAACTTGCATTTATGCAGTTGTCAGCGTAGTATTTGCCACGTTTTCGGACGCGGGGTGGAGCAGCCTGGTAGCTCGTCGGGCTCATAACCCGAAGGTCGTCGGTTCAAATCCGGCCCCCGCAACCACTTAACTTCCAGTAAAGTGTTTTTTCAAATACGTCTTCACTCAATTTCTATCTCTTTTTGCAGTGATTTTTGAAAAAATCCTTCACCGAAAGTTATGCCGCGTTTGTAAGCGGTATTAGGGTCCAGTTGCATAAAGCCCCGATTTATCGGGGTTTTTTGTTATTTGGCAACAAACAACTGGGCTATTAGGCCCTTTTTTTATGTCTTGGGGGTGGACTTGTCCACATTAGAGCAAAAATTAACAGAGATGATTTCAGCACCCGTTGCTGCATTAGGCTACGAATTGGTTGGGATTGAGTTCATCCGTAGTCGCCAATCGACGCTGCGTATCTATATTGATAGTGAAGACGGGATCACTGTTGATGATTGTGCTGATGTCAGCCACCAAGTCAGTGCGGTATTGGACGTAGAAGATCCAATCACTGTCGCCTATAACCTGGAAGTTTCGTCTCCAGGTCTTGAGCGTCCCTTATTCACGGCGGCACATTATCTGCATTTCGTCGGAGAAGAGGTGGCAGTGGTGCTGCGTATGGCAGTCCAGAATCGCCGTAAATGGTTGGGTGTGATCAAAGCTGTTGACGGCGAAATGATCACCATAACAGTGGAAGGCAAAGATGAAGTATTCGCACTGAGCAACATTCAGAAAGCGAATCTTGTACCCCACTTTTAAAGTTTGGATGAGGCAACTAGGATGAACAAAGAGATTCTGGCTGTTGTTGAAGCAGTTTCCAATGAGAAATCCCTTCCGCGCGAGAAGATTTTTGAAGCGTTGGAAACCGCACTGGCGACAGCGACCAAGAAAAAATACGAGCAGGAAATTGATGTACGCGTCAGTATTGATCGCAAAACGGGCGATTTTGATACCTTCCGTCGTTGGTTAGTGGTGAATGAAGTCACTCTGCCAACTCGCGAAATTACGCTTGATGCTGCGCAATTTGAAGATCCTTCTCTTGATGTTGGCGGTTACGTTGAAGATCAAATCGAATCCGTAACCTTTGACCGTATTACGACGCAAACAGCAAAACAGGTTATCGTACAGAAAGTTCGTGAAGCTGAACGTGCGATGGTTGTTGATCAGTTCCGTCAACAAGAAGGCGAAATTATCACCGGTGTCGTGAAGAAGGTAAACCGTGATAATATTTCGCTTGAAGTCAGACCAATCGATGGTTCTAACACCAGTGCAGAAGCGGTAATTGGCCGTGAAGATATGCTGCCTCGTGAAAATTTCCGCCCTGGCGACCGTATTCGTGGCGTACTGTACTCTGTTCGTCCCGAAGCTCGCGGTGCTCAACTGTTTGTCAGCCGTTCCCGTCCGGAAATGCTGGTTGAACTCTTCCGCATTGAAGTGCCAGAAATCGGTGAAGAAATTATCGAGATTAAGGCAGCGGCCCGCGATCCGGGTTCACGTGCGAAAATTGCAGTGAAGACGAATGACAAGCGTATCGATCCTGTCGGTGCTTGTGTCGGTATGCGCGGTGCGCGTGTACAGGCCGTTTCCAGTGAACTGGGCGGCGAGCGTATTGATGTCATTCTGTGGGATGACAACCCAGCACAGTTTGTGATCAATGCAATGGCACCTGCTGATGTGGTATCGATCGTCGTTGATGAAGATACCTACACGATGGATATCGCTGTTGAGTCGAGCAATCTGGCTCAGGCGATTGGTCGAAACGGGCAGAACGTACGTCTGGCTTCCCAACTGTTGAAACAGCATCGTTCAGAAGATCGTTGGGAACTGAACGTGATGACAGTGGAAGATCTTCAAGCCAAGCATCAGGCCGAAGCACATGCTGCAATCGACGTCTTTACCAAGCACCTTGATATTGATGAAGAGTTTGCGACTGTGCTGGTTGAAGAAGGTTTCTCTTCACTTGAAGAATTGGCCTACGTGCCAATCAAGGAACTGTTGGCTATCGAAGGCTTTGATGAAGAAACCGTTGAAGCATTGCGTGAACGTGCTAAAGCTGCATTAACAACGCTGGCACTGGCGCATGAAGAAAGCCTTGGTGACGGTCAACCTGCTGAAGACTTGCTTAGCTTGCCTGGGCTGTCGCGTGAGTTGGCGTTCAAGCTTGCTGCGATCGGTGTTTGTACGCTGGAAGATCTTGCTGAACAGGGCGTTGACGACCTGACAGATATTGAAGAGCTCAATGATGAGCAAGCGGGCGAATTGATTATGGCCGCACGTAATATCTGTTGGTTTGGCGACGACAACGAATAACGAACTGTAGCAGGAAAGGAACAGCATGACAGATGTAACCGTAAAATCGCTGGCCGCAGAGATTCAAACTCCGGTTGACCGCCTGGTACAGCAGTTTGCTGATGCGGGAATGACCAAGTCTGCATCGGACTCTGTGACCCAGCATGAAAAAGAAACGTTATTAGCGCATTTGAACCGCGATCGCGGTAATGCGCCGAGTAAATTGACGCTGCAACGCAAAACGCGCAGCACGTTAAATGTCCCTAGCACTGGCGGTAAAAGTAAGTCGGTGCAGATCGAAGTCCGCAAGACACGCACTTATGTAAAACGCGATCCGATTGAGGCCCAACAGGCTGAAGAGGAAGAGCAGGCACGGCGTGAAGCGGAAGAACAGGCACAACGTGCCGCTGAAGAGCAGGTTAAACGCGAGGCCGATCTGCGCGAAACTGCTGAGAAAGCGAAGCGTGCTGCCGACGAGCAAGCCAAACGTGAAGCCGCCGAAAAAGCTAAGCGTGATGTAGCGGAAAAAGAAAAAGTGACGAACCAACAAAACGAAAATATGACCAAGCCAGCTCAGTCTGAGAAAGCGAAACGCGAAGCGGAAGCTGCCGAACTTAAGCGTAAAGCAGAAGAAACTGCACGTCTTAAAGTTGAAGAAGAAGCACGTCGTATTGCTGAAGAAGCTCGCCGTATGGCTGAAGAAAACGCCGGGCGTTGGGAAGCGGAAAGCGCGACTAAACCTGAAGAATCTGCCGATTATCACGTGACGACGTCTCATCATGCCCGTGAAGCGGAAGATGAAAACGACCGTCAGGTTGAAGGTGAACGCCGTACTCGCACCCGTGCTGCTAAAGTAACCAAGCAGAAGAAAGGCAATCGTCAGTCTGAGTCTAAAGCTGACCGTGAAGAAGCGCGTGCTGTTACCCGTGGCGGTAAAGGCAAGCGTAAGCCAAGTTCACTGCAGCAGAGCTTCAATAAGCCTGTTCAGGCGGTTAACCGTGATGTTGTGATTGGTGAAACCGTTACTGTTGCTGAACTGGCTAACAAAATGGCAGTTAAAGGCTCTCAGGTCATCAAAACGATGATGAGACTGGGTGCGATGGCAACCATCAACCAGGTCATCGACCAGGAAACCGCGCAACTCGTTGCGGAAGAGATGGGCCATAAAGTCATCCTGCGTCGTGAGAACGAGCTGGAAGAAGCCGTAATGAGCGACCGTGACATGGGTGTTGCTGCGGAATTCCGCGCGCCGGTCGTGACCATCATGGGTCACGTCGACCACGGTAAAACCTCTCTGCTTGACTATATCCGTTCAACCAAGGTAGCAGCAGGCGAAGCGGGTGGTATTACCCAGCATATCGGTGCTTACCACGTTGAAACAGACAACGGTATGATTACGTTCCTGGATACACCGGGACACGCCGCGTTTACCGCAATGCGTGCTCGTGGTGCTCAGGCTACGGATATCGTGGTACTGGTTGTGGCGGCAGATGATGGCGTGATGCCTCAGACAATCGAAGCTATCCAGCACGCGAAAGCGGCGCAGGTTCCTGTTGTTGTCGCAGTAAACAAAATCGATAAGCCTGATGCCGATCCAGACCGTGTGAAAACCGAGCTGTCTCAGTACGGTATCATGCCGGAAGAGTGGGGCGGTGAATCTCAGTTTGTCCACGTATCCGCTAAAGCTGGTACGGGTATCGACGAACTGCTGAATGCGATTCTGTTGCAGGCCGAAGTTCTGGAACTGAAAGCTGTCCGCAGCGGCATGGCAAACGGTGTAGTGATCGAATCCTTCCTGGATAAAGGTCGTGGCCCGGTTGCAACCGTACTGGTTCGTGAAGGTACGCTGAATAAAGGCGATATCGTTCTGTGCGGCTTTGAATATGGCCGTATCCGTGCGATGCGTGATGAGTTAGGTCGTGAAATTACGTCCGCAGGTCCTTCTATTCCTGTAGAAATTCTCGGTATGTCCGGTGTCCCTGCCGCAGGTGATGAAGCCACGGTTGTTCGTGACGAGAAGAAAGCACGTGAAGTTGCCTTGTATCGTCAGGGTAAATTCCGTGAAGTCAAACTGGCTCGTCAGCAGAAATCTAAACTGGAAAACATGTTTGCTAACATGACAGAAGGTGAAGTTTCTGAACTGAACATCGTTCTGAAATCTGACGTTCAGGGCTCTTGCGAAGCGATTTCCGATTCACTGCAGAAACTGTCTACTGATGAAGTGAAAGTGAAGATCGTCGGTTCCGGTGTGGGCGGTATCACAGAAACGGACGCCACGCTGGCAGCGGCATCGAATGCGATTATCCTTGGCTTTAACGTTCGTGCAGATGCATCAGCTCGCCGCGTAGTTGAAGCGGAAAGCTTGGATCTGCGTTATTACTCCGTCATCTATGATTTGATCGACGAAGTGAAACAGGCGATGAGCGGTATGCTGGCGCCGGAATATAAGCAAGAGATCATCGGTCTGGCCGAAGTACGTGACGTCTTTAAATCACCGAAATTTGGCGCTGTCGCTGGCTGTATGGTGACTGAAGGTATCGTTAAACGTCACAACAAGATCCGTGTACTGCGTGACAACGTGGTTATCTATGAAGGCGAGTTGGAATCTCTGCGCCGCTTTAAAGATGACGTTAACGAAGTCCGTAACGGTATGGAATGTGGCATCGGCGTGAAGAACTACAACGACGTTCGCCCAGGCGATATGATCGAAGTCTTTGAAACGATTGAGATCAAACGTACGATCGCGTAATCCGTTTTCAGCGACGACGTAAGTGATTCGTAAGGGGGGCCTAGTGCCCCCCGATTTTTACTGGAGGATTTATCATGGCAAAAGAATTCAGCCGCACCCAGCGCGTTGCGCAGGAAATGCAAAAAGAAATCGCCATTATCATTCAACGTGAAGTGAAAGATCCGCGCATCGGCATGGCGACCGTATCCGGTGTCGAAGTGTCTCGCGATTTAGCGTATGCCAAGGTCTTTGTGACCTTCCTGAATGATAACGAGCCAGAGCAAGTTAAAATAGCGGTGAAAGCACTGCAAGATGCGTCTGGCTTTATCCGTATGATGATCGGCAAAGCAATGCGCCTGCGCGTTGTTCCAGAATTGACGTTCTCCTATGACAACTCATTGGTTGAAGGGATGAGAATGTCCAATCTGGTGACCAATGTGGTCAGAAATGATACGGAACGTCGTTCTGTTACGGGTGAAGATCAGGAGGATTAATGAGTCGTCCTCGTCGCCGTGGCCGTGATGTACACGGCGTATTGTTATTAGATAAGCCGCAGGGCGTGTCGTCTAATGATGTTTTGCAGAAAGTAAAACGGATTTTTAACGCTAACAGAGCGGGACATACGGGTGCGTTGGATCCATTAGCAACCGGTATGCTGCCGATTTGTCTTGGGGAAGCGACGAAGTTTTCTCAATATTTGCTGGATTCTGATAAACGCTACCGTGTCATTGCTCGGCTTGGGCAACGAACCGACACCTCTGATGCCGACGGTAACGTGATCGAAGAACGTGCTATTGGTTTTTCTGCTACGGATCTGGAACTCGCACTGGAGAGCTTTCGCGGCACCACGCAGCAAGTGCCATCCATGTACTCGGCGCTGAAATATCAGGGGCGTAAGCTGTATGAGTATGCACGTCAGGGGCTGACGGTTCCGCGTGAAGCGCGTGAAATCACCGTGTATGAACTTCAGTTCATTCGCTGGGAAGGTGATGAGCTGGAACTGGAAATTCACTGCTCGAAAGGGACGTACATCCGTACCATTATTGACGATCTGGGTGAACAGTTGGGCTGTGGCGCGCATGTGATTTACCTGCGCCGCTTGCAGGTTGCTATTTATCCTACCGAAAGAATGGTGACGCTAGAGCAGCTAGCGGCATTGGCCGAGCAGGCTCAGACGCAAGAGCACTCACTTTCGCTGAGCCTTGATTCGTTGCTCATGCCGATGGAAAGCCCGGTTATTGATTTCCCTGAAGTGAATTTGCCGCTAGTTGTTGCAGGCTATTTGAAGTTGGGACAAGCCGTTCAGGCAGCGAATGCGCCGTTGAACGGCATGGTGAGGATCACCGAAGGTGATGCGCACAAATTTATCGGAATGGGCGAAATTGACGGCGATGGCCGCGTTGCACCACGGCGTTTGGTTGTTGAGTTTCCGGTGTAAATCCGCCCGTTGCTGCCTTGCTATCGCAGAATGCTGAAGGTAGAATAGCGCGGCTTGACTATTGGGTGGCTGAATTAGAGATCGGCGCCTGTTTTTTTATCTATAATGTTGGAGTATTACAATGTCTCTAAGTGTTGAAGCTAAAGCTAAAATCGTAGCAGACTTCGGTCGTGGCACTAACGATAGTGGTTCTACTGAAGTTCAGGTTGCTTTGCTGACTGCGCAGATCAACCATCTGCAAGGCCACTTTTCTGAGCACAAAAAAGATCACCACAGCCGTCGTGGTCTGCTGCGTATGGTTTCTCAGCGTCGTAAGCTGCTGGACTACCTGAAGCGTAAAGATGTAGCACGTTACACCA
Source organism: Pectobacterium atrosepticum (assembly GCF_000740965.1). Taxonomy (NCBI): domain Bacteria; kingdom Pseudomonadati; phylum Pseudomonadota; class Gammaproteobacteria; order Enterobacterales; family Pectobacteriaceae; genus Pectobacterium; species Pectobacterium atrosepticum. The sequence continues at coordinate 665,679 of NZ_CP009125.1, forward strand.
GTCTGATCGCGCGTCTGGGTCTGCGTCGCTAAGTCTTCTGCGTTTCAGTGGGAAGGGGCCTCTTTTGGCCCCTTTCTTCTAGGAAGCATTAGCAAAACAGAGTAGTGTATTGTTGTTAATAGGATCTTTCATTACAGAGGTTCGCGCGGCTAATGAGAGGCTTTATCTGCATAAGCAAGATAAGGGTTGTCATTAGTCGTGAGAATGTAGTGCAAAGGTCGGGAGTTCACTGGTGCGTTTATCTTGAATACGTGTAACGCGCCCCAGCTAAGGATATTATTTTGCTGAATCCGATCGTTCGTAAGTTTCAATATGGTCAGCATACCGTCACATTAGAGACAGGTATGATGGCACGCCAGGCAACCGCCGCTGTGATGGTAAGCATGGATGACACAGCGGTATTCGTTACCGTTGTCGGCGCTAAAAGCGCTAAACCCGGCCAAAGTTTCTTCCCATTGACGGTTAACTATCAGGAGCGTACCTACGCTGCTGGACGTTTCCCCGGTGGTTTTTTCCGCCGTGAAGGTCGTCCAAGTGAAGGCGAAACGCTGACTTCCCGTCTGATTGACCGTCCGATTCGCCCTCTGTTCCCAGAAGGCTTCCTGAATGAAGTTCAGGTGATTGCGACTGTGGTTTCCGTCAACCCACAGGTTAGCCCTGATATCGTTGCTATGATTGGTGCTTCTGCGGCGCTGAGCCTGTCTGGTATCCCGTTCAGCGGCCCTATCGGTGTTGCACGCGTCGGTTACCTGAACGACCAGTATGTCCTGAACCCAACGACAGATGAACTGAAAGAAAGCCGTCTGGATCTGGTCGTTGCAGGTACACAAGGCGCCGTTCTGATGGTGGAATCCGAAGCTGAATTGCTGAGTGAAGATCAGATGCTCGGTGCGGTGGTTTTTGGCCACGAGCAACAGCAAATCGTTATCGAAAACATCAACTCACTGGTTGCAGAAGCTGGCAAACCGAAGTGGGAATGGCATGCGCCAGAAGTTAATGTTTCTTTAGAGCAGCGCGTACAGGCTCTGTCTGAAGCACGTTTGGGTGACGCTTACCGCATTACCGAAAAACAAGAGCGTTATGCACAAGTTAACGTTATCAAAACTGACGTTGTTGCCGCTCTGCAAGCCGAAGATGAAACGCTGAATGCCGGTGAGATCCAGGAAATTCTGGGCAACATTGAGAAAAACGTTGTGCGTGGCCGTGTACTGGCTGGCGAACCGCGTATCGATGGCCGTGAAAAAGACATGATTCGTGGTCTGGATGTGCGTACTGGCGTACTGCCGCGTACCCACGGTTCTGCATTGTTCACCCGTGGTGAAACGCAGGCATTGGTAACTGCAACGCTGGGTACTGAGCGTGACGCGCAGAATATCGATGAACTGACCGGTGAACGTACCGATCGCTTCCTGCTGCACTACAACTTCCCTCCGTACTGTGTCGGCGAAACCGGTATGGTTGGTTCGCCTAAGCGCCGTGAAATCGGTCACGGTCGTCTGGCTAAGCGCGGCGTGTTAGCTGTAATGCCAAAGGCGAACGAATTCCCGTACACCGTGCGTGTGGTGTCTGAAATCACGGAATCTAACGGTTCTTCTTCCATGGCGTCTGTCTGCGGTGCTTCTCTGGCGCTGATGGATGCAGGTGTGCCAATTAAATCAGCCGTTGCGGGTATCGCGATGGGTCTGGTGAAAGAAGGCGACAACTTTGTTGTGCTGTCCGACATTCTGGGTGACGAAGACCACCTAGGCGATATGGACTTCAAGGTTGCTGGTAGCCGTGAAGGTATCACCGCGCTGCAAATGGATATCAAGATCGAAGGGATTACTCGTGAGATCATGCAGGTTGCTTTGAATCAAGCCAAAGGTGCGCGTTTGCACATTCTGGGTGTGATGGAGCAGGCAATCAGCACGCCGCGTGGCGATATCTCCGAATTTGCACCACGTATTCACACCATCAAAATCAGTACCGATAAGATTAAAGACGTGATCGGTAAAGGTGGTTCTGTGATTCGTGCGCTGACGGAAGAAACGGGCACGACTATTGAAATTGAAGACGATGGTACTGTGAGGATTGCTTCAACCGACGGCGAAAAAGCGAAACACGCGATTCGTCGTATTGAAGAGATCACTGCCGAAATCGAAGTCGGCCGCGTGTATCAGGGTAAAGTTACCCGCATCGTTGATTTTGGTGCTTTCGTTGCTATCGGCGGCGGTAAAGAAGGCTTGGTGCATATTTCTCAGATCGCAGACAAGCGCGTAGAGAAAGTGACTGACTATCTGCAGATGGGTCAGGAAGTGCCGGTCAAGGTTCTGGAAGTTGATCGTCAGGGCCGCGTGCGCTTAAGCATCAAAGAAGCCAATCCGCAAACTCAGGAAGCGGCAGCCCCGTCTTCTGAGGAATAACGACTGTTAAAACGGTCTTATGGCACCTTGCCTGATTATGGCAAGGTGCTGCGTGTATCGTAAGGATATGGATGTCCTTGCGTTGAGCGGTCCGGGACAGGATGTTCATCCAATGTTTGTCTTCGGGAGTGGGAAATGAAGCCTTTCTTGCGCTGGTGTTATGTTGCAACAGCACTCATGCTGGCAGGATGCAGCAACACGGATTGGCGTAAAGACGCAGTATTGGCGATTCCGTTACAGCCGACTTTACAGCAGGAAGTGATCCTGGCACGCATGGAACAAATCCTTGCAAGCCGGGCATTAACCGATGATGAGCGAGCACAGCTATTATATGAGCGCGGAGTGCTGTATGATAGTCTCGGGTTACGGGCATTAGCGCGGAATGATTTTTCACAAGCGCTGACTATCCGCCCTGATATTCCAGAAGTTTTTAACTATTTGGGTATCTATTTAACGCAGGCAAGCAATTTTGATGCTGCCTATGAAGCGTTTGATTCTGTACTAGAGCTTGATCCAACTTACAATTACGCGCGTTTAAACCGTGGCATCGCTTTGTATTATGGCGGTCGCTATCTGTTAGCGCAGGATGATCTGCTGGCGTTTTATCGAGACGATCCGAATGATCCTTTCCGTTCGTTATGGCTGTATCTTGTGGAGCGAGAAATCAATCCAGAGACGGCCAAAATTGCGTTGAAGAAACGCTATGACGACGTCAAGAAAGGGCCTTGGGGATGGAATATTGTCGAATTCTACCTGGGCAGTATCAGTGAAAAAACACTGATGCAGCGTTTACAGGAAGAAGCTACGAATAACACTTCGCTCGCTGAGCATCTCAGTGAAACTGACTTCTATTTAGGTAAGCACTACCTAAGTCTGGGGGACAAGAACACCGCTTTGGCGCTGTTCAAGCTGACGGTTGCCAACAACGTCCATAACTTTGTTGAGCACCGCTATGCATTGTTGGAATTGGCGCTATTAGGCCAAGAGCAAGACGACCTATCAGGATCGGACCAGCAATAGCTGACGAACACTTAATCAGCCTGAAAAACTTCGGTTATCACCTTCACGGGTGAGGGCTTTTTTGTTCGCTTTTTAATCCAATTTGAGCCGGTTCACACTTTTCAATGAAAATGACTGAAAATTTTCACGACAAGTTATGTAGACTGGCCGCCATGTCTAATGAGGCACGTGTACATGACTGATTTATTTACTTCTTTTTCCGATTTGGGGCTGTCTGCTCCTATTATTAATGCCCTGACCGATCTGGGCTATGAAAAACCATCGCCGATTCAGGCTGAATGTATTCCTCACCTGCTGAACGGTCGCGATGTGCTGGGTATGGCACAGACCGGCAGTGGTAAAACTGCGGCTTTTGCTCTGCCATTACTCAATAATTTAAAACCTGAGTTAAAAGCGCCGCAGATGTTGGTGTTGGCTCCAACCCGTGAACTGGCTGTTCAGGTTGCTGAAGCTTGTAGTGATTTTGCCAAGCATATGCACGGCGTTAACGTTGTTGCACTGTACGGCGGCCAGCGTTATGACGTTCAACTGCGCGCTTTGCGTGGTGGAGCACAGATTGTTGTTGGTACTCCAGGTCGTCTGCTGGACCACCTGAAACGCGGTACGCTGGATCTGTCCAACCTGAGTGGTCTGGTACTGGATGAAGCTGATGAAATGCTGCGTATGGGCTTCATCGAAGATGTTGAAAACATCATGGCTCAGATCCCTGCTACGCATCAAACTGCACTGTTCTCTGCAACCATGCCAGAAGCGATTCGCCGCATTACGCGTCGTTTCATGAAAGATCCACAGGAAGTTCGCATCCAATCAAGCGTGACTACGCGTCCAGACATCAGCCAGAGCTACTGGACGGTGCAAGGTATGCGTAAAAATGAAGCGCTGGTTCGTTTCCTTGAAGCTGAAGATTTTGATGCGGCGATTATTTTCGTTCGTACCAAGAATGCTACGCTGGAAGTGGCCGAAGCGTTGGAACGTAGTGGTTATAACAGTGCCGCGCTAAACGGTGACATGAACCAAGCGCTGCGTGAGCAAACGCTGGAGCGCCTGAAAGATGGTCGTCTGGATATCCTGATTGCGACCGACGTTGCGGCGCGTGGTCTGGACGTTGAGCGTATCAGTCTGGTAGTCAACTACGATATCCCGATGGACTCCGAGTCTTACGTGCACCGTATTGGTCGTACCGGTCGTGCTGGTCGTGCTGGTCGCGCATTGCTGTTTGTAGAAAACCGCGAGCGTCGCCTGCTGCGCAACGTTGAACGCACAATGAAGCTGGCGATTCCTGAAGTGGAATTGCCAAATGCGGAATTGTTGGGGCAACGCCGTCTGGCTAAATTTGCTGCAAAAGTACAGCTACAGCTGGAAAGCAGCGACTTGGATATGTACCGCGCTCTGCTGACGAAGCTGCAACCGCAGGAAGAGCTGGATATCGAAACGCTGGCTGCTGCTCTGCTGAAAATGGCGCAGGGTGAACGTCCTCTGATTCTGCCGCCGGAACCGGCATTCCGTCCTCGCCGCGAATTCCGCGATCGTGATGAGTCTCGTAGTGATTCACGTGGCGATCGTCGCCGTGAACCCCGCGATGCTCGCGATGCTCGCGATTCCCGTGAACCCCGTGACGGTGACCGTCCACAACGCCGTGAGCGTCGTGAGTCGGGTGAAATGGAACTGTATCGTATCGAAGTGGGTCGTGATGACGGTGTTGAAGTACGTCATATCGTTGGTGCTATCGCCAACGAAGGTGATATCAGCAGCCGCTACATCGGTAACATCAAGCTGTTCGGGTCTCATTCGACGATCGAACTGCCGAAAGGTATGCCGGGCGACCTGCTATCACACTTTACCCGCACGCGTATTCTGAACAAACCAATGAATATGCAATTGCTGGGTGATGCAGTAGCACAGCCAGAACGTCGTGGCGGCAGCCGTCCTGCTGGTGCTGGTACGGGTGGTGAACGTCGTGATGGCGCAGCTCCACGTCGCTCTTTCGGTGGTGGTGAACGCCGTGAAGGTAACGCTAACGGCGGTGAGCGTCGTGAACGTTCTGTCAACCGTGATGCGGCACCGCGTGCTCCACGTCGTCGTCCTGCTGACGCGTAAGCTTCAATACAATTTGTTTTAATGCGGATTGTTTCAACGAAATAAGCTGCAATGCAAAACGACCCGTTCACGGGTCGTTTTTTTTTGGCTGCAATAAATCTATCTATATATGTCAGAGCGTCTTCTGCACATCCATCGCAATTTCAAAAGATTGTAAACGTGCTTGATGGTCAAAGATCTGACCATTAATCATCACTTCATCTGCCTGAGTTTCACGCAAAAGACTCTGTAACCCATGACGGACTTTCGTGCGATCGCCGACAATCGACAGCCGTAAGGCTTGCTCAGTGCCAAACTGTTCGGCAGGTGACCCGACTGTGCTGATGTTTTCTACTGGTGCGGGCAGCGGGCCCGGTGTGCCACGGCGTAGGTTGATGAACTGTTGCTGCATCGAAGTGAAGAGGAAGCGTGCATCCCGATCGCTATCGGCTGCAACCACATTGATGCAAACCATCGCGTAAGGCTTGGCGTGGGTGGCTGAAGGGACAAAATTCTCACGGTAGAGGCGGAATGCTTCCAGCAACATATCGGGTGCAAAATGGGCAGCAAAGGCGAAAGGTAAACCCAGTCTTGCTGCCAGCTGTGCACTGTACAGGCTAGAACCCAGTAGCCAGATCGGAACGTGTAAACCTTGTCCTGGGACGGCCTGTACTGCCTGACCCGGTTGTGCATCAGCGAAGTAGCGCTGTAGTTCCTGCACATCGCGTGGGAAATCTTCGATATCGCCATTAAGGTGACGACGTAGTGCCATCATGGTGCGTTGATCGGTCCCGGGTGCGCGGCCTAATCCCAAATCGATACGGCCAGGATACAGCGATTCCAATGTACCGAACTGCTCGGCGATGACGAGCGGCGAGTGGTTCGGCAGCATAACTCCACCAGAACCGAGACGGATGCGCTGCGTACCCGAAGCAAGATAGCCGAGAAGCACCGATGTTGCTGCACTGGCGATACCGGTCATGCTGTGGTGTTCCGCTAGCCAATATCGGTGATAGCCCCATTTTTCTGTATGTTGTGCCAGATCCAGCGAGCGATGGAAGGCGTCACGTGCTGTCGCACCTTGCGGAATCGGCGCAAGATCGAGGACGGAAAACACAGCGGATTGAGAAGGTGTGGACATAATATGGCTCACTTTGTTGTTCACTGACTCTACCTTGTCGATAGATGCTAACGCTGTCAGTCAATGATGAAAGTCAGAGCAGTATGATGGAATGTCGCGGTTATACGTAGTTCAAAGGTGCGCTTAGGAAGGAAAGGGCGGTTGGCCGCCCTGACAGGATGTGAGTTATTGAACGAGCTCAAGGCCGGCGACGCGACGCCAGTAGCCGTTACAATCGGCCTGATTTTGCAGCGTTAATGGCATATTGCCTTGTTCGTTGGCGCGGAAGGTATCCAACATAGCCGGAGTGGTGATGTCGTTTGGAGACAGCCGGACAATATCGACCAAATCCCGCATTGACGTCAGCTCGTTGCCGAGGTTGTAGCAATAGCCGCTTTGCGTCTGGATGCCATTGAGGACAAAGACCTGCTGATTCTCCTGCGACAGCATTTTCCTGCCTTGCGGGTAGCTAAGGCAGCAGGTTTCGCATTCATCTTTCGGCCGATCTTCTGAGCGGGCGGTGAAGCAACGTGCGGAATAGGCTAATGGCAAATGGCCATAGCTGAGCACTTCCACTTCAAACTGATGGCGAAAACCAAGCTCTTCACACTGGTTCAGCAGGTTTTGTAGCCAGTCACGAGAGAGTTCGACCGGCATGCACCAGCGCACCATGCCTTGTTTGTGCAGCACACGTAGGGTGTACGCGTTGTAGCAGTTGAGCGCGTGTCCGGCGACAAATGGCAGGTTGCGTTCGGCTGCGATGTTGACTGCGCCCAGATCGTTAGCTTCCAGCAAGAACTCGCCATTTTCCACATAGCGTCTTAACTCCGTGAGTTCAGACGGTGCCTGTAAGAGTGCCAAGGTAGAGATCACCACCTGCTTGCCGCTGTTGGCGACTTCGCGGGCAACGTGGAACCAGTCCGCCACTTTCATCAGACGGCGCTTGCTGCACACCGTTTCGCCGAGATAAACGATATCGGCGCTGCTGTTCACCGCGGCCTGATAAAACGCCTCGACGTCTTCTTTCGGCCAATAGTAGAGGATATTGCCTAATGCGTATTTCATATGTTCTCCTGCTACTGCCATTTACGATGATACGCGCCAAGCGTGGTCTGCGTGCCTTCTGCCACTGCGCCTAATGCATCCATCCAAGCCTGAGTGGGTACGAATGTCTCAGGATTGGCACGGCAGCGATCAATAGCCTGTCGCCATACCTGCGTAATCTGGCTGACGTAGGCCGGGCTGCGCTGGCGACCCTCTATCTTCACGGAGGCAATATTGGCAGCGATCAGTTCAGGCAGAAGCTCCAGCGTGTTCAGGCTGGTTGGTTCTTCCAGTGCATGGTAGCGCTGCCCATCGACCAAATAGCGGCCTTTACACAACGTGGGATAACCGGCGTTTTCATCGTCCTGATAGCGGTCGATCAGGATATTGTTCAGACGCGATTCCATGCCGTTTTCCGTCTGCTGCCAGCGTACAAACCGCGCAGGCGAGCAGGCACCCACGGTATTCGGTGATTCGCCCGTCAGATAAGAAGAGAGATAGCAGCGTCCTTCCGCCATGATGCACAGGCTACCGAAGGCGAAAACTTCGAGCGGCACTGGGCTGGTGCGAGCGATTTGCTTCACCTGATGAATGGACAGCACGCGCGGCAGCACGATACGTGAGACATCGAAATGACGATGATAGAAACGGATCGCTTCAGTGTTAGTTGCGGAAGCCTGAACCGACACGTGGCGCTCGATGTCTGGATAGCGCTCGGCGGCATATTCCAACATGGCGAGGTCGGCGAGGATCAGCACATCGGCGCCGACCTGCGCGGCCATATCCACGGCGCGCTGCCAGCGTTGATAGCCGTTCGGGTGAGCAAACGTATTGATGGCGATATGCAGTTTACGCCGATGGCGGTGCACGTACTCACGTGCTTCCTGTAGTTTCTTATCGGTAAAATTCAGCCCGGCAAAATGACGTGCGTTGGTGTCATCTTTCAGGCCGATATAGACCGCATCCGCGCCATTATCGATGGCCGCTTTCAGTGCTGGCAGATTACCAGCGGGGCAAAGCAATTCCATATACAATCCTTCATTAATCCCTTCGGAGCCGTAGCGGCTCGGTACGATCAATGATGTTCAGACTGATGACCGCTTTTATGACGGGCGTTCTGCCTGCCGCCTTTGTGGGCCGTCGTAAGCGATTATTTATCAGTCGATGAATGTTGTTAACGATTGGAAATTTTAATTAACCCATCAGGTAAGGACTTTGATTTAAGGCAGTGAATGGTGCTAATCGTCGCGCAAGGACAAAATCTGTTGGGCATAATCGGATAAGCGACTAAATTATTGACATAGACCTCTGCCGCTTGCGGTGGATGTGGCAAAATGTTTGCAGATTATCTGAACAGTCAGATTGCTTTAAGAGGAGTACGCCAGTGTTGGAAAAACTACGAGCGCAGATTGTGCGTCAGGGACCGAGCTTATTAGGTAAGCCACTCAAGTTCACTCCCTTTGCGCTACAGCGTCAGGTTTTGGAACAGATGTTGGGCTGGCAGTTCCGTCAGGCGCTGGAAGAGGGCGATCTGGCATTTCTCGAAAGCCGCTGGCTGAAAATTGAAGTGCGTGATGTCGGTTTGCAGTGGTTTATGACGCTGCGTGAGGGGCGTCTGGTGGTAAGCCACGATGAGACGCCAGATGTCAGCTTCAGTGCGGATGCAAACGATCTGATTTTGATCGCCGCGCGTAAAGAGGATCCCGACTCGCTGTTTTTCCAACGTCGTCTGCGCATTGAGGGCGACACCGAATTAGGTTTGTATGTGAAGAACCTGATGGATGCCATTGAGCTGGAGGCTATGCCTGCGCCACTGCGTATTGGTCTGCTACAACTGGCGAACTTTGTTGAAGCTGGCTTACAGGAGGGCGTAGTGCAAACAACGAATCACGCGCCAGTATCATGCTAGTTCGGGTGGAAATTCCCGTTGATGCGGCAGGGATCGACAGCTTATTGCGTCGTTCTTTTCCTACGGGTGCAGAAGCCGATCTGGTGCATCAACTGCGTGAAGACGGCTTATTGACGCTTGGCGTCGTGGCAACCGACGATGAAGGTGGCGTGGTGGGCTACGCCGCATTCAGCCCAGTGCTGATCGAAGGTGAGGATCGGCAGTGGGTAGCGCTTGCACCGTTGGCGGTAGACGAAAGTCTGCGTCGACAGGGCGTGGGTGAGAAGCTGGTCTACGAAGGGTTGGATGCGCTGAATGAATTTAGCTATACCGCCGTTGTTGTGCTGGGTGAGCCTGCGTACTATTCCCGCTTTGGTTTCGTTCCGGCTACGGAGCACCAGTTGCATTGTCGCTGGCCGGACAGCGAATCGACTTTTCAGGTCTACCCACTGGCGGACAATCAGGTTGCCGGTGAAGAGTCGTCTGAAGGCGAAAGTGGATTTGAAGATGCCATCGGGCTGGTTGAATACGCCGAGCCGTTTAACCGCTTTCTCTAGCTGAGAGCGTATCAATACAAAGCGCCTGAGGCTGGTCTTGTACCAGCCTTTCTTTTTGGTTTTTGCTTAACTGCTTAATGCGGTATTCCAGCTTAAGTGCATTTGAACGATCGCCTGCCAGACAGTGAAACACTAGCGTCAACTCCCCTTTCCCCCGCAGTGCTTTTGCCCCTTTTCCTGCTTGATGTTGATTCATGCGACGGCTGACATCCGTCGTGATACCGGTATACAGCGCCCCGGCGACCGTGCGAAGTATGTACAGATACCAGCGGGAGTGTTCGGCGTGTTCAGTCATGATTTTGTCTGCGGTTTCTCGGAAGCAGTCTTATTGGCAGTCAGTGTAGGGTGCTTATCTTGTTACGTGAAGTAGCACGTCGCTGTTGTGAAACGGATTGCAACCTCCCGTAAGGAAATAATTTGCCTGCTCTGCCACAGTTTCTCCCTGTACTTAGGGAGAAGCCGCTATGCTTATTCTATACCCGTCATACTTCAAGCTGCATGTGCGTTGGCTGCGTTCAGTCACCCGAATCACTTACTTGAGTAAGCTCATCGGGACTCCTTCGCTTGCCGCCTTCCTGAAACTTGAATTATTTAGGGTATATATATGACTTCAACCAGAAGCATTGGGCGATCTGCGACTGTGTGCTGCCGCCTCTTTATTCATTTATGAAGGGCGGAGCTGGTCGACAAGGCTATCAGCGCTATTCCCCAGCTTGGCCTTATTCTGGGCAGTATGTGTGATAAAAATCACATATAATCATTATCTATTGCATTTCTCTTACATCAAGTGTGAATGAATGCACAAAATAGTCCGGCATGGCGTGTTCAAATATCTGATATGTCCACGTGTATAAAGCGTTTCTTTCGATATCGTTCTTTCGGTGTTGAAATAATCACAGGATGAAGGGTAGAGGAAGGTTGACTGCGGCGAGAAGGATCTCGGTGCCGCTACAGGTTGTTTCTCCTGAGCGCTATCTTCAAGGAACCAAGTCCGCTCGCCAAACGTACTGGTTTTACACCAGTTAATGTTCAGGGCCGGTTAGACCGGCTGACGAGTTGGAGAGTTGTATGACCAAGCTGACCACGGCCGCGCAGCGCGCGCTGGCGTTGATGGATTTAACCACGCTGAATGAGGATGATACGGATGAAAAAGTGACGGCACTCTGCCGTCAGGCAAATAGCCCGGCAGGAAAAACTGCTGCTATCTGTATCTATCCACGTTTTATCCCCCTGGCGAAAAAAATCCTGCGTGAGCAGGGTACGCCGGATATCCGTATTGCGACGGTGACCAACTTCCCGCACGGCAATGATGATGTTGACATCGCTGTTGCAGAAACCAGAGCGGCGATAGCCTATGGCGCTGATGAAGTTGATGTCGTATTCCCTTACCGAGCACTGATTGCAGGCAATGCGCAAATTGGTTTTGAGCTGGTGCAGGCATGCAAAGCCGTATGTCAGGATGCCCACGTGCTGCTGAAGGTGATCATCGAGACAGGCGAGCTGAAACAGGAAACGCTGATACGTCAGGCGAGCGAGATTGTCATTGATGCGGGTGCCGACTTCATTAAAACCTCAACCGGTAAAGTGCCGGTGAACGCGACGCCGGAGAGTGCCTCGATCATGCTGAAGACGATCCGCGATAAAGGCGTGGGTGAGTATGTCGGCTTTAAAGCCGCTGGCGGCGTGCGTAACGCGGAAGACGCCGCCATTTATCTGCAACTGGCGGACGATATCATGGGCGCTGAATGGGCGAATGCGCAGCATTTTCGCTTTGGCGCATCCAGTTTGCTGGCGAGCCTGCTGACAACGCTCGGACACGCGGCAGCGGCCCCACAGGGCAGCTACTAATCATGCGGCCACGGCGCACTATTTTATTCGTGACATCATGTTGTTGATGGCTGCATTGGTCCACAACAGCAAGTGTGCTCGCAGCGACAGTCTGCTGAGCCATATCAGAATTCATCAGGAGTACAGACCTTGTTTCTGATTCAAGAAATTATTCGTAAGAAGCGTGATGGAAAAACTCTGAGCGAAGAGGAGATCCGCTTTTTTATCAACGGTATTCGTGACAATACCGTCTCTGAAGGTCAGATTGCCGCTCTGGCGATGACCATTTACTTTCACGACATGTCGATGGATGAGCGTGTGGCGCTGACGTTGGCGATGCGTGACTCCGGTACAGTGCTGAACTGGAAGAGCCTGAACCTGAACGGACCGCTGGTGGACAAACATTCTACCGGCGGCGTAGGGGATGTTACCTCGCTCATGCTGGGGCCGATGGTCGCCGCTTGTGGTGGCTACGTCCCGATGATCTCTGGGCGTGGGCTTGGACATACTGGCGGCACGCTGGATAAGCTCGAAGCGATTCCGGGACTGGATATTTTTCCGAACGATGAAAATTTTCGTCGCATCATCCAGCAGGTTGGCGTCGCGATTATTGGGCAGACCTCATCGCTGGCTCCGGCGGATAAACGCTTTTACGCTACCCGTGATATTACCGCTACGGTCGATTCGATCCCGCTGATTACGGCGTCGATTCTGGCGAAGAAGCTGGCCGAAGGGCTGGATGCGTTAGTGATGGACGTTAAAGTGGGTTCCGGGGCGTTTATGCCGACCTATGAGCTGTCCGAACAGCTGGCGCAGGCGATTGTCGGCGTAGCAAATAACGCAGGATGCCGCACCAGCGCATTATTGACGGACATGAATCAGGTGCTGGCCTCCAGCGCGGGTAATGCGTTGGAAGTGCGGGAAGCCGTGCGTTTCCTGACGGGAGAGAGCCGCAATCCACGCCTGTATGATGTTACTATGGCGCTATGTGGCGAGATGCTTCTAGCGGGCGGACTAGCAAGCTCGGCGGACGACGCGCATTCACGTTTGCAGGCCGTGTTGGATAACGGCAAAGCCGCCGACGTCTTTGGCCGCATGGTCGCCGCACAGCGTGGACCGGGCGATTTTGTCGAACACTACGATCGTTACCTGCCGGTGGCGACGTTAAGTAAGCCGGTGTTCGCGACGCGTGAAGGCATTGTGACCGCGATGGATACCCGTGCTCTGGGCATGGCGGTCGTGTCGCTGGGCGGCGGACGTCGTCAGGCCTCGGATACGATCGATTACAGTGTCGGTCTGGATAGCATGATTAGCCTGGGTGAACGCGTTGACGCGCAGCGCCCGCTGGCGGTGATCCACGCCAATACGGAAGCGCAATGGCAGCAGGCGGCGAATGAAGTCCGAGCTGCGATCCAACTGGGCGATACGGCACCAGAAAAGACTCCGATGGTCTATCGTCGGGTGAGTGCGGAAGCGTGATTGCGTAGGGTTGGCGATAGATAACCTTGAATTGATTTTCCCCTGCCGGTAGGCAGGGCGTGAGCGCATCGCTGCGCAGGAGAGAAAGAATGAAACGTGTACATATTATGATTCTCGACTCGTTCGGGATCGGCAGCAGTGCTGATGCAGAACGCTTTGGTGATGTCGGTTCGGATACACTGGGCCATATTGCTCAGGCGTGTGCGGCGGGAAAGGCGAATAAAGGGCGCAGCGGCGCGCTGCATTTGCCAAATCTGAGCCGTCTGGGTCTAGGTAAAGCCGCCGAAGCCTCAACGGGAACGTTCCCAGCAGGGCTGGATGAAAACGCAGACATTATCGGTGCTTACGCGCACGCCAGTGAAATTTCTTCGGGTAAAGATACACCGTCTGGTCACTGGGAAATTGCCGGTGTGCCTGTCCTGTTCGACTGGGGCTATTTTAAAGATGAAGAAAACAGTTTTCCGCAGGAACTGCTGGATAAACTGGTGAAGCGCGCCAATCTGCCAGGCTATCTGGGCAACTGTCATTCTTCCGGTACGGTGATTCTGGATCAACTGGCTGAAGAACATATGAAAACGGGCAAGCCGATTTTTTACACTTCTGCGGATTCGGTGTTCCAGATTGCCTGCCATGAAGAGACGTTCGGTCTGGATAAGCTGTACGAGCTGTGTGAAATTGCCCGCGAAGAGCTGACTGAAGGGGATTACAACATCGGGCGAGTGATCGCGCGTCCGTTTATCGGTGACAAACCCGGCAACTTCGAGCGTACTGGCAACCGTCACGATCTGGCCGTTGAACCGCCAGCGCCGACCATCCTGAAAAAGTTGGTGGATGAAAAAGGCGGTGAAGTGGTTTCCGTCGGTAAAATTGCGGATATCTACGCGCAGGTCGGTATCACGAAGAAAGTGAAGGCGACCGGCATCGATGCGCTGTTTGACGCCACGCTGAAAGAGATGGATAGCGCGGGCGACAACACGATCGTGTTTACCAACTTTGTGGATTTCGACTCCGCCTACGGGCACCGCCGCGATATTCCGGGCTATGCGGCTGCGCTGGAGCTGTTCGATCGCCGTTTACCCGAGCTGATGTCCCGCGTGACGGGCGATGACATCCTGATTTTGACTGCCGATCACGGCTGTGATCCGAGCTGGCACGGGACCGATCATACCCGCGAAAACGTACCGGTGTTGATCTATGGGCCGAAAGTGAAGCCGGGGTCATACGGTCACCGTGAAACCTTCGCCGATATCGGGCAGACGGTCGCAGCCTACTTTGGCCTGTCGCCTATGGACTACGGTAAATCGATATTGTAAAAACACCGTTTTTAGTGAAACTTGATTAATTAAGGAATAAACGCATGGCTACGCCACATATTAATGCAGAAATGGGTGATTTCGCGGACGTTGTACTGATGCCGGGCGACCCGCTGCGCGCTAAGTTTATTGCAGAAACCTTTTTGGATGACGCCCGCGAAGTGAACAACGTGCGTGGCATGTTAGGGTTCACCGGCACGTATAAAGGCCGTAAAATTTCGGTCATGGGTCACGGTATGGGTATTCCATCCTGCTCGATCTATGCGAAAGAGCTGATCACCGAGTTTGGCGTGAAGAAGATCATCCGCGTGGGTTCCTGCGGTGCGGTACGTGAAGACGTCAAACTGCGCGATGTGGTGATCGGTATGGGCGCCTGTACGGATTCCAAAGTGAACCGTATGCGTTTCAAAGATCACGACTATGCGGCTATTGCCGATTTCGACATGGTGCGTAATGCCGTTGATGCTGCTAAAGCACGCGATGTTTCTGTCCGCGTAGGTAACATCTTCTCCGCCGATCTGTTCTACACGCCAGACCCGCAGATGTTCGACGTGATGGAAAAATACGGCATTCTGGGTGTAGAAATGGAAGCCGCCGGTATCTACGGCGTAGCGGCAGAGTTCGGTGCGAAAGCGCTGGCAATCTGTACCGTTTCTGACCACATTCGTACCGGTGCACAAACCACCTCAGAAGAGCGTCAGACTACGTTCAATGAGATGATCGAGATCGCGCTGGAATCCGTTCTGCTTGGCGATAACGAGTAACATTATTTAGCCCACGCATACTACTCGGCGGTTTGTCTGTAGCTGCCAGGCAGGTCTGAATTCGTAAGTCAGCGGATTCAGACCCTGCTATTTCCTATGACCCCTATAGCGACAGATGCGCTGACCCGCGCGTAATATCGGTGTTCTTCTTTATCAGCGCACGCTTGCTAAGGTGCCGCACGCTACTGTTTTATCTATTTTCCAGGTTCGAGCGCCGTGATTCACGACAAGTTAGGTTCTATGACTTGTTTTATGAAAAGCTGAGTTCATAATTAATAATGAAAATAATAATCATTATTATTATTAATTCTGGGAAAGAGATGAAAGCATTCATTCTGAAAAAGCGTATCGCGGGTATGCCAACGAAACTGGCGGTGTTAATCGGTGTACTGTGCAGCGGCATGGCCATGCCGCTGTTGGCTGAAGAGCCGCCAACAGCGGTACAACCCACCACAGCATCCTCTGCATCAGAAAAGGAAACTCGCGGCGACACGATGACCGTCGTGGCTAAGCCAGGTAATACGTTCCGTGCAGGGGGTGACGATCTGGTTCCCGCCTATCTGGATGGACAAATTGCGAATGGTGGACGTCTCGGTTTTCTGGGGCAGCAGAATGCGCGTGATGTGCCATTTAACGTGATTAGCTATACCGACAAGATGATCCTGTCCCAGCAGGCGGAAACGCTGGCTGATGTCGTGAAGAACGATGCCTCTATTCAAACTCTGAAAGGCTTTGGCAATTTTATGGAAACCTATCGCATCCGTGGTTTTACGCTGGATGGCGATGATATTACCTTCGGAGGACTGTATGGTGTGATGCCGCGTCAGATGGTGTCGACCAATATGGTTGAACGCGTAGAAGTCTTTAAAGGTGCCAGTGCATTTGTTAACGGGGTATCTGGTAGCGGGATTGGGAGTGGCGTCGGCGGTTCGATAAACGTGGAACCGAAGCATGCGACAGATGATCCACTCACTCGTTTGACCGTTGACTATGAATCGAAAAACAAGATTGGTGGTGGGGTGGATGTCGGTCGTCGTTTTGGTGATAACGATGAGTTTGGTGTACGTGTCAATGTGTTGCACCGCGAAGGAGAAGGCGCCATTCACCACCAAAAAGACCGTATGTCGATGGCCTCTGTTGGCCTTGATTATCGCGGCGATCGTTTCCGTACTTCATTGGATGCAGGCTACCAGCACCAGACCGTGCACGGTGGGCGAATTGCAGTAGGTACTGGGAGCGCCACAGTAATCCCTTCTGCCCCGGATGCCACATTAAATTATGGTCAGAAATGGGTCTCGACTGACCTGAAAACGACTTTCGGTATGTGGCGCAGCGAATATGATGTTGCCGACAACTGGACGTTGTATTCCGGTATCGGTAGCAGTCGAGCGGATGAATATGGAGTCTATGGTTCACCTAAGCTGACGGATAACAACGGCAATGCGACAATATCGCGGATGGATGTCCCCTTTAAACGTGATACGTTCTCCGGCTTGTTAGGCATCCGTGGACAGTTTGATACAGGCGCGGTGACACATAAAGTTAATATCGGTTATTCAGGTGTGTATGCGAAAAGTCGAACGGCTTACACGATGTCTGACAATGTCGGGCCAATCGATATTTATCATCCTGGTGATATTAGTAACCCTCCGTCTATCTACTTTGGTGGGGATATGGGGGATCCTAAAGTACGTAACCGTGTCAGAAGTGCGGGGCTTTCGTTGTCTGATACCCTATCGATTATGGATGATAAAGTTGCGTTGACTGCTGGGTTACGTCGGCAAGAAATTATGGTACGTAACTATAGTTATGAAGGGATTGAAGAAAGTGACAGTACCTTTAACCGTACTAAAGTCACGCCAGCATACGGTTTGGTTGTGAAGCCGTGGGAGAATATTTCTCTGTATGCCAACCATATAGAGTCATTATCACCGGGCGGCATTGCGCCGTTTAATGCTGCGAATAAAGGGAAAGTCACGGGAATTTATGTTGCTAAACAGAATGAAGTGGGCGTGAAGTTTGACTATGAGCGGGTAGGTGGATCGCTGGCGCTGTTTGAAATTAAGCGACCAAATGAATATATCAATAGTCAGACGGGCAATTTCGGGATTTACGGCGAGCGCCGCCATCGCGGCATGGAACTCAATGTGTTTGGTGAGCCGGTATTTGGCCTGCGACTGAACGGTAGTGCGACATGGATTGCAGCACAGCAGATTAAAACGGATGGTGGCGCTAACAATGGTAAAGATGTTGTCGGCGTGCCACGCTATCAACTGGTTCTTGGGTCAGAATATGATATCAAATCCGTCGAGGGGCTAACGCTGTCGGGAACGGCGATCCGTTCCGGTTCACAGTATGCGAATAACAGTAATACTATGAAGCTCAAACCGTGGACGCGATTGGATCTTGGCGCGCGCTACAGTATGCCGATGAACGATCACACGCTGGTCTGGCGAGCCAATGTTGAAAACGTAACGAATGAAAAATATTGGTCGTCAGTCAACGATTCCGGTGCCTATCTGTATCAAGGCGATCCGCGTTCACTGAAACTGTCTATGTCAGTCGACTTCTAACGACGGTAACCGTCATACTCATACTTGTATAGAAAACCCACCTCAGGTGGGTTTTCGCGTGTTTGGCCGGTCGAAATTTTTGGGAAGGGCTACTTAATCGCTTGGGCAGGAACCTGCGCAGCGCTGTTAAAGCTGATCTCGTTGATAGCACTCCATTTATTCACATCGGTACCAAACGTATCCAACTTGAAGAATTTTGCTTTAACGGCAGGGAAGGTGAATTTTTCACCGTCTTTGGCATTGCTGGACGTGACCAGATTGTCAGCCAGTTTTTGCCAGGTTTTACCGTCGGTAGAGTAGGAGACGGAGAACTTCAGCTTGCGCTCGTCCGCTTTGAAAGGAACCAGAACAAAGTTCTCAACCGATTGTTCTTTATCCAGTTCTAACTGAACCCAACTCTCACCATTTGCTGCCCAGCGCGTTTTTACGTCACCATCGGCAATGTTGGCAGGTTTGTGACCTTTGTCTGAGTCATAAGCGGAGGCCGTAACCGCTGTGACTTGTACCGCGTAAGCGGAAAGAGAGAATAAACCGCACAGGAGCGTCGTAGCCAGAGTGTATTTTTTCATATTATTCCTCGTAGATAACGGATAAACCATGGCATGCCTGCAAACCAGAAACATGAAATGGAACCTTATTGTGATAAAAAAGAAACGAGGTTTTATTTATGACGATCACGTTGCGGGGATTTTTCTGTCGGGAAAAAAGGCAGGGCGGGACGGGGAGCACATTATGGCACCCGCCTTGTCGCGAGGAGTATAGATAAAGAGGTTAGCCGAGCGGTAGCGCCATGAGGATCGCGTCCTCTCGGCCTTGTGCCGCGGGATAATAATCGCGGCGCACGGAGACTTCGTTAAATCCCAGGCTTTCATACAGCGCGATGGCCCGCGCGTTTGACTCACGGACTTCCAGCCACAGTGTAACAATACCGCGCTGCTCCATCTCGTCGATCAGCTGTTCCAGCAACTGGCGGCCCAGCCCCTGACGCTGGTGGTCAGGATGCACGGCGATATTGAACAACGTCGCTTCATCCAGCACCACTTGCGTGATGGCGTACGCGGCAATCTGTTCGTCATGGCTCAATTTCAGATTGAAATAACGTTCACCCTGATTGCTGATAAACGTTTTTTCCGTCCAGGGAAAGGCGTGGCTAGCTTGTTCAATTTTAAAGGCTTGTGCCAGATCGGCTGGCGTCAGAGAAGATATCGTGTTCATGTTCACAGATCTGTTGCCACAGCGCCCGTTTGGCGTCGGCATTTTGATAAAGTTCAGAAAGCAGAGGGCTGGAAAGCTGGATGCCCTGTAGCGCAATGGGCTCCGCGATGCCCAGCCGCCAGCTATGGCAGCGTGCATCGGCGGGCAACATCTCTATCTGCTGCGGCGTCAGGCGGTAGGCTTGCGCAGGGGTGAGCGCAAGACTGTGCAGAACGTCGGCCAGCAGCGGTTCATCATCGGCCAGCGGTTCGGCGGAGACGATCACCAGACGCACCTGATCGGGCAGACTGACGGCGATTTCGCCTTGCAGCACCGTCGGGCGACGCAGCGTCCACTGCGTAATCCCCAGTTGCTGTAGCAGCCTGTCACGTCTTGATTCCATGCGTTATCCTGTCTGGCGTGCGAGAAAATGATTCGTGCCTATGCTAACAAACCCCGCCATGCTGCGCCAACGTCGGTGCGGTTATTTCCTCTCCGCTCTGCAACTTCGAGGCCGAAGCGTATATAATCCCCCGTTCAATGATTAAGGAGCCGTAGCCCGATGTCCGCATTAACCCCCGCCAGTGAAGTCATACTGCGCCATAGTGACGAATTTCTTTCACGCCGAGTTCTGTTTGCCGGTGATTTGCAGGATACCCTGCCCGCGCAATTTGAGGCGGCGTCGGTGCGTGTCCATTGCAACCAATATCACCACTGGCAACAGATGGCAAAGCCACTTGGGGATAATGCTCAATACAGTCTGGTAGCGGACGCTGAGCTGGTAGCGGATAGCGATACGCTGATTTATTACTGGCCAAAGAGCAAACAAGAAGCAGAATTCCAACTGTGTAACCTGCTTTCACTGCTGCCGGTCGGCGCGGAGATCTTCGTTGTTGGGGAAAACCGCAGCGGCGTACGCAGCGCTGAAACCGTGTTGTCTGATTTCGTTGAACTGGTAAAAATCGACAGCGCACGCCGCTGTGGGCTTTACCACGGCCGAATTGATAAGCAGGCCAGCTTCACGCTGGATGATTGGTGGGACGAATATGTGACGGAAGGGGTGACGGTCAAAACGCTTCCGGGCATCTTCAGCCGTGATGGTCTGGATCCGGGCAGCAGACTACTGTTGTCTACGTTTGAGCCACATATGAAAGGCAAAGTCCTGGATATTGCGTGTGGTGCGGGTGTGCTTGCATCGGTGTTGGCGAAACAGTCGCCGAAAATTCGCCTGACGCTGAGTGATGTCAGCGCCGCAGCGGTGGAGTCCAGCAATGCAACACTGGCAGCGAATGCGCTGGAAGGCAGCGTGATTGCGAGTAACGTCTATTCAGACATCGACGGCCGCTTCGACATGATCGTGTCCAACCCGCCGTTCCATGACGGCTTGCAGACCAGCTTGCAAGCCGTAGAAATGCTGATTCGTGGTGCGGTAACGCATCTACCGATTGGCGGACAATTACGCATCGTCGCTAACGCCTTCCTACCTTATCCGGCGCTGTTAGATGCCGCGTTTGGCAGCCATGAAGTGCTGGCGCAAACCGGACGCTTCAAGGTGTATCAGGCTACCGTTGGGCGTCCTCCACGTACAGGTAAAGGTCGCCGCCGGTAATCCTACTGATTAAGGGTCGCCATACTCTCCTTGCCGTAGCGTTCTCCTGCTGCGGCATCAGGCGGGAAGATGGCATTAATGGCGGCCAGTTCCTCTTTCGTCAGTGTGACATCCAGCGCGGCAACGTTCTCTTCCAGATAGAGACGGCGTTTGGTGCCCGGAATCGGCACGATATGTTCGCCCTGCGCCAGTACCCACGCCAGCGCGAGCTGTGAGGGTGTGGCCTGTTTTTCCTGCGCCAGTTGGTTAATTTTCTCTACCAGTTGCAGGTTTTTCCCGAAATTTTCCCCAGCGAAGCGTGGATTGGTGCGACGAAAATCGTCGGCTGCCAGATCGTCTAGGCTGCGAATCGCGCCAGTCAGAAAGCCGCGACCGAGTGGGCTGTAAGGCACAAAGCCGATGCCCAAACGCTCACAGGTGGGCAGAATCTCAGCTTCCATATCGCGCGTCCACAGTGAATATTCGCTCTGTAACGCTGTAATAGGGTGCACGCGATGGGCACG
Organism: Pectobacterium atrosepticum; assembly: GCF_000740965.1. Classification (NCBI taxonomy): domain Bacteria; kingdom Pseudomonadati; phylum Pseudomonadota; class Gammaproteobacteria; order Enterobacterales; family Pectobacteriaceae; genus Pectobacterium; species Pectobacterium atrosepticum. Next base: position 687,048 of record NZ_CP009125.1, read on the forward strand.
CTCCAGCGTGGTGACAGAGGCTTCACTCAGGCCGATGTAGCGAATCTTGCCTTCTTTAACCAGCTCGGCCAGCGCGCCGACCGTCTCTTCAATCGGAACCGTCGGGTCGATACGGTGCTGATAGTAAAGATCGATAACGTCTGTACCGAGCCGTTTCAGGCTACCTTCCACCGCTCGACGGATATAATCCGGTTTACCGCAGACGCCGCGAGCGTAGGGATTAGCCGGATCGCGCACGATGCCGAATTTAGTCGCCAGAAAGACCTGCTCGCGTTTGCCCTTTATCGCGTTGCCAAGCAGTTGTTCATTGGTGTGAGGGCCATACATATCGGCGGTGTCCAGCAGCGTAACGCCCAGCTCCAGTGCGCGATGCAATGTGGCAATGGACTCTTTTTCATCCTGCGCAGTAGAGTAAAAATCACTCATTCCCATGCAGCCTAGCCCAATCGCTGAAACCTGTGGACCGTTCGCCCCTAATTTGCGCTTTTGCATCGTCATCTTCCTCATCTTATTGGCAGTGAGAGTAGTTTGGTTGTTTATAGCACAAAGATAAATACTGCTTTCTATGCAACACTATTCAAAAATAACTAACAATGGTGGCGGCGATGGATCATATTCAGGCGATGCGGGTTTTTGTGCGTATTGTCGAATTGGGAAGCTTTAGCCGTGCGGCGGAGCGGCTGGCGCTACCGCGTGCGACGGTGAGCAACACTATCAAGCAGCTTGAAGGGCGGCTGGGTGTACGTTTACTGCAACGCACGACCCGTCAGGTACAGATCACCGATGAAGGGCGCGTTTATTATGAGCGTTGCCTGCAATTGCTTGCTGAAATTGAAGAGATCGACACACTTTTCACACAGCAAAAGCTACAGCCGGTTGGTAAAGTGCGGGTTGATATGCCGCACTCGCTGGCACGGGAAATCGTTGTTCCGGCGTTAGGGGAGTTCTATGCGCGTTATCCGCAAGTGACGCTGATGCTAAGCGCCAACGATGCGGCGATTAATGTGCTGCGTGAAGGCGTCGACTGCGTGCTGCGTGCCTGGCAGACGGATGACGAGACGCTAGCGACCCGCCATTTGCCGTCGATGCCGCAGGTAACCTGTGCGTCCGCTGACTATCTGGCGCGATATGGCGTGCCGCGTTCGCTTGATGAGCTGTCGGGGCATCACATGGTGGGCTATTTCTCTCTGCGTACCGAATACCTTTATCCGCTGGAATTTATGTCTGGCGACGAGCGCATTACGCGTATGCTGCCCGGCACGTTGCAGGTAAACGGCGCCGATGCCTATATCGCAGGTGCATGCGCGGGATTGGGAATTATTCAGGCACCGCGTCGCGGTTTGATCTCACTTCTCGACGGTGGAGAACTGGTAGAGATTTTGCCGGAGATACCGCCGCCCGCGATGCCACTTTACGTGATGTATACGCCCGGTCGCTTTCTTGCGCCGCGGATTAGGGTGTTCATAGAATGGCTCGATGAACTCTTTACGCGCAACGCTGCGGTGAGATGATGTTTTTTACAGCAAACCCCGCATTCCAGAGGAAATAATCATTGACGTGAACGCGAAAACCTCTAGAATTCGCCCCCGTAGTGATATTGCGTAAAGCAGTGTTGCGAAGGTGGCGGAATTGGTAGACGCGCTAGCTTCAGGTGTTAGTGTTCTTACGGACGTGAGGGTTCAAGTCCCTCTCTTCGCACCAACATCACTACAACGGTTCTGGTTTGTCGAACCGAAGCAGTAATCAGTATTGCGTAACCAGAAATACATGACAGAGTTGCGAAGGTGGCGGAATTGGTAGACGCGCTAGCTTCAGGTGTTAGTGTTCTTACGGACGTGAGGGTTCAAGTCCCTCTCTTCGCACCAACATCACTACAACGGTTCTGGTTTGTCGAACCGAAGCAGTAATCAGTATTGCGTAACCAGAAATACATGACAGAGTTGCGAAGGTGGCGGAATTGGTAGACGCGCTAGCTTCAGGTGTTAGTGTCCTTACGGACGTGAGGGTTCAAGTCCCTCTCTTCGCACCACCGAACGCCTCTGTATCTTCCTGATTTTCCTCTCTGTTTATTCTCTTTTATCCTATTCCTGGCTATAGCGCTTTTCTGCGTTTGTTGGCAATTCTGTGCTGCTTATCATTTGCGTGTGTTTATAACGTCGTCAAATTAAACATGACTGACAGCGCCGCCAAACCGCCAGCTAGCGCAATGCAGGATGGCAGCAATAAATAGTGGCGCAAACGTTGATGAAACAGCATGGCGAGGGTCGCCAACAAAGCGACGGCGATAATCACTTTCAGGTGTGTCAGGTTCAGATTGAGTAGTGCCAGCAGCGGCATAATGGCACAAGGTAACAGCACGCCCCAGGCACTAGACAGGTGCTTCCCCATACACCAACTCACACCCCATAGCCCGCAGGCTGTGATCATTGCTGTCAGCATTTATCCACCCGTCAAAAATGATAATGATAACTAATATCATATAAGAATTTATATCAATTACTAGCTTTTTGACGAGTAGAATGCCGGAATTTGCTACCTAGCGGCGTTAATCGGGATGTGAGCTGCTCAGATGCTGTCGTATTAGGTGGATCATATTCACGATCGCGGCCGATCGTTCATGTTTACGCCAGATAGCCGCAATTTGTGTATGGACTTCGGGCATGCCGATATCATGATATGTCACATTCTCAGCCTTAATACAGGCAAGCGACTCCGGTACAAGGGTAATGCCGAAACCTGCGGCGACCATCCCAATGGTGGCCGTCAACTGTGGGGCAAAGGGACTGGGTCTGGGACCATAACCTGACAGGTAGCAGGTACGAATAATCATATCGTGCAGCCCCGGACATACCTCGCGTGGGAAAATAATCAGCGGCTCCTGACGCAGCTCGCTTAGCGAAACCTGTGTTTTATGGCTAAGCGCATGCCCTGCGGGTAACACCAATTTCATTGGCTCTTCTGCCAAAATTTCCCCGTTAATATCATCACTGAGATCGCAAGGTAAGCGCAGAAATGCGATGTCGATATTGCGTTTTTGCAATGAGGCGATAAGCGTTGCCGGGTTTTCTTCCTTCGGTAACGGTTGAACGTGCGGATGCTGCTGACAGTAGCTATGCAGCAGCCCAAGCACGGTGGGATGGAACATGGCCGACGGCGAGAAGCCCACGTTCAGGCTACCTTTCTCGCCTCGCGCAATGCTTCTTGTACGCGCGATCGCCGAATCGGTGAGTTGCAGAATCCGGCGGGCGTCTTCATACAGCGCTTGTCCCGCCTCCGTCATTTCTACGCCGCGCGTCAGTCGCTTGAACAGCGGTGTACCGATCTCCAGCTCGAATTTCTTGATCTGCTGGCTGAGCGGCGGTTGTGACATCCCCAGATTTTCTGCCGCACGAGTGAAATGCCGGGCTTGTGCAACGGCGACAAAATAGCGCAGGTAACGTAGTTCCATTCACGTAACTCCATATGTATCCGATCTTGAAGTGACCTTAATTGCATATTGGAATTTTGTTCTCTTCCGCGTCAATCTTTATCTAAATATTAGCAATATTTAAGTAATTGTGCGGTGAAAAGGAATGTATGAAAACGAGTATCGGTGAACAATCCTGTGAAGAAGCCTTTGCTAGCTACGCTTATGACTTTCGGCAGGAGCACGCAGACTGCGTTATTTATCAGACCTCATTAATGAGTGGACTAATAAATGGCGTATACGAAGGTAGCCGAACGATGGCTGAATTATTGGAACATGGTGACTTTGGATTAGGAACATTTAATAGTTTGGATGGGGAACTGGTTGCATTAAATAGCCAGATTTTCCAGCTGTTATCTGATGGTAGCGCACGGGCGGCGAGGCCGGAGCAGAAAACGCCATTCGCGGTAATGACGTTCTTCCGCCCGACGGAAACGATCCGTTTCCATCGCTGGACCTCGCGTGAAGAAGTGCATCGCCAGATCGATGAGATCGTGGGAACAGACAATCTGTTCTGTGCGTTGCGGATTGATGGGCGTTTTCGCTGTGTTGAAACTCGCACCGTCCCTCGGCAGTGCCGGCCTTACAAGCCGATGCAGGAAGCTATTGAAGGGCAGCCGACGTTTCATTTTGAACACCGGAGCGGCAGCGTTATTGGGTTTCGCAGCCCAGCTTATACCCAGGGAATTAATGTCGCGGGTTACCACGAACACTTTATTACTGACGATCGCCAAGGCGGTGGCCATATTCTGAATTATGACGTTGAAAACGGCACGCTGACATTTGGCGTGATCGCCAAATTGATCATCGACCTGCCTCAGGATCGGGAATTTCTCAATGCCGATCTGTCATCAGAAAACCTCAACAGCGTAATCAAGTCAGTAGAGAGCTAGTCATTTCATCGGAGTCATGTCATGGAAAAGTCCACCGAAAAGCAAAGCTGGAGTAGCGGAGCTGAGCTGATTGTAAAACACTTAGAAGCGCAGGGCGTGAAGCATATCTTTGGTATTCCCGGCGCAAAAATCGATCGCGTGTTTGATGAACTGGAAGACTCGACGATTCAAACGATCCCAGTACGGCATGAGGCGAACGGCGCGTTTATGGCGGCGGCAATAGGACGCCTCACAGGAAAAGCCGGCGTGACGCTGGTGACATCCGGCCCTGGCTGTTCCAATCTGGTGACTGGGCTGGCGACGGCAACCGCAGAGGGAGATGCCGTCGTGGCGTTAGGCGGGGCGGTCAAACGGGCGGATAAGCTCAAGTTGACGCACCAGAGTCTGGATACCGTTAGCCTGTTTCAGCCGGTTAGTAAATTCAGTGCGGAAATTACGGCTTCCTCCGCAATATCGGAGGTGTTGGCGAATGCTTTCAGGGCAGCGGAAAGTGGGCGTCCGGGGGCGGCGTTTGTCAGCCTGCCGCAGGATATCGTCAATGAACCGGTCATTAGCCCGGTGTTGGCCTGCCCGCATTTACCGTTATTAAACGGTGCACCACAGAGTGACATTGCTGAAGCAGCCAAGCTGCTGCGGCAGGCTAAAAATCCAGTGTTGCTGCTCGGATTAATGGCCAGCCAGCAGGAAAATGCGCAGGCACTGCGCCGTTTTCTGCATCATAGCCAGTTACCCGTTACCAGCACGTATCAGGCTGCTGGTGTGATCGACCAGCAACAGTTCAATCATTTTGCCGGACGTGTCGGATTATTCAACAATCAGGCTGGTGATAAGCTGCTGCAACAGGCGGACGTGATTGTCACCGTGGGTTACAGCCCGATTGAGTATGATCCATCGTTGTGGAACAACGGCAAGGCGACATTGATTCATATTGATGTACTGCGAGCGGAGATCGACAGTGCCTATCGCCCTAACATTGAGCTGCTCGGGAATATCGCGATGACGGTGGACACGCTGAATGCCTGTATCAGCGAACCCTTTATCTTATCTTCCGGCACCCAGGCTGTATTGCAGGATCGTCAGCGTCAGCGCCACGATCTCAGCACACGTGCCATCAACATGACAGGGTTTGCAATCCACCCGCTGCGTCTGGTGCGGGCGATGCAGGATATCGTGAATGAGGATGTCACGCTGTGTGTAGATATGGGGAGTTTCCATATTTGGTTGGCGCGTTACCTGTATAGCTTCCGGGCGCGACAGATTCTGATGACTAACGGTCAGCAGACCATGGGCGTAGCATTACCGTGGGCGATCGCCGCATCGCTGGTACAACCCGGCAAGAAAGTGGTCTCCGTTTCCGGCGACGGTGGATTTATGCAATCCAGCATGGAACTGGAAACAGCGGTGCGCCTGAAAAGCAATCTCCTGCATATCATCTGGGTGGATAACGGCTACAACATGGTGGAAATCCAGCAACTGCACAAATACCATCGTCCAGCAGGCGTGTCGTTCGGGCCGATAGATTTCAAAGCCTATGCGGAAGCGTTTGGTGCAAAAGGGTTCGCGGTGGAATCTGCCGATGAACTGGTTAGCAAACTCCGTCAGGCAATGGACGTTGACGGCCCTGCGGTGATTGCTATTCCGGTTGATTATTCCGACAACCACTGGCTGATGGAGAATCTGAATATTAGTGTGCTGGTGTAGAAGGTATAAATTTTGTGCCCGCATAATAACGATAGCGGGCACAACCTAGAGCCTTGTTGTTATGCGTTAATAAATAGATTGATACAGCGCTTTTATGTCGTCGATGTTGGTATCGCGCGGGTTACCGCCGGTGCAGACATCGTCAAAGGCGGCCTGCGCCAGCGCTGGAATATCCTCTTCTCTCACGCCGACATCGCGCAATCTCGGTGGGATATCTACATCGTGAGAAAGCTGTCGCACCGCATGAATAGCTGCTTCCCTCGCCTGAGCAATCGACATATCTGTCGCGCCGTTTACCCCCATCGCAACGGCGATATCCCGGAATTTTTCACCGGTGTAATCTGCGTTGTAGGCCATGATATGCGGCAGTAGGATCGCATTAGCGACGCCGTGCGGGGTGTTGTAGAACGCGCCGAGTGGGTGCGCCATGCCGTGTACCAGCCCAAGCCCAACGTTCGAGAACCCCATACCGGCGATGTATTGTCCCAGCGCCATCTCTTCCACGCCTTTCGGCTTCCCGGCAACGGAATCACGCAGTGAACGGCTGATAATTTCAATGGCCTTCAGGTGCAGCGTATCAGTCAGTTCCCAGGCGGCTTTGGTGGTGAAACCCTCAATGGCGTGCGTCAGAGCGTCAATCCCCGTTGCCGCTTTCAGCGAGGCAGGCATGCTCATCATCATGTCAGGATCGACGATGGCGACAATTGGAATGTCATGTGGATCGACGCACACGAATTTGCGGCGTTTTTCTTCGTCGGTGATCACGTAATTGATCGTAACCTCTGCGGCTGTGCCTGAAGTGGTCGGGATAGCGATAATCGGCACCGAGGGGCGTCGGGTGGGCGCAACGCCTTCGAGGCTGCGGACATCGGCGAACTCAGGATTATTGATAATAATTCCGATGGCTTTGCAGGTATCCTGCGGTGAGCCGCCGCCAATCGCGATCAGGTAATCGGCCTGCGATGCCTTGAAGTGCTCGATGCCTCTTTCCACCACGCCGATGGTAGGGTTGGGAATCACCTCATCGTAGATATCGTAGGGCAACCCTGCCGCATCCAGCTTCGCCGTAACCTTGGCGGCGACACCGAATTTAACCAAATCTTTGTCCGTCACCAGCAGGGCTTTCTTGAACCCGCGCCGTTTTACTTCATCGGCAATCTGAGCGATAGCGCCTGTGCCAAAATAGGATGTTTCGTTAAGGATCATTCTGTTAACCATCATCTCTCTCCTAATAACGTTTTATTTTGATAACGCGAAAAATACATGCTGCGCAATTCCTTGCTATTAGTATGGGAAATGCCAGCTATGAATGCCTTCCGCCTGCTGCCATGTACATCTTGTACGCTGGCACTGAGGTAAAGACGCTTGAGAAGTGGCTCACAGAATCGTGATGATGGCTGCGTAAGGTAGGGAGTAAGGCTGAGATTCGCTGTTGGGTTTTGATTGAAAAAATCTAATTTAGGCCTATTTTTATCATTATATTATCTAATTCGAATGGGTTTTTTCTTCGAGTGGCATTGTCTGAGTTGTCCGGTTTTAATGTCATTAATCTGTGCTATGTGCTCATTTAAATAATTTACGTGCTTAATTTTATCGAATATTAAGCATATTAATCTGCTTTGTTTTTTGTGAGTGGCTCGGATTTCTTCTCTTTCTATATAATTTATCTTATGACTAAGAGTGTGGTTTAACCTGCGCTTCAGTGGTAAGTTCAGTCATAAGATATCGTTTGCGCAGTGTGTTTTATCGCCTAAACGCCATGCGCTGAAGAGGGATGAGGAATGGCAAAGCAGACTCCGTTGTACCAACAACATCTGGCCGATGGCGCCAAAATGGTGGATTTTCATGGCTGGATGATGCCACTGCATTACGGCTCCCAACTGGATGAGCACCACATTGTGCGTCGGGACGCTGGCATTTTTGATGTCTCCCACATGACTATTGTCGATTTGCATGGTGTGAGAACCCGTGAATTCCTGCGTTACCTGCTGGCGAATGATGTCGCCAAACTCACACAGCCAGGAAAAGCACTTTATACCGGCATGTTGAATGCTTCCGGCGGCGTGATCGACGATCTGATTGTTTATTTTCTGACGGAAGACTATTTCCGTTTGGTAGTGAACTCCGCGACGCGTGAGAAAGATCTTGCCTGGATCGAGCAGCATGCTGCCGCGTTCGGTGTCGACATCCGTGAGCGTGACGAGCTGGCGCTCGTCGCGGTACAAGGTCCGCAGGCGCAGGAAAAAGTTCAAGGCCTCCTGAAGGCAAAAGGCCTGAGTGATGAGGACGTAGCTGCGGTTGCCAGCATGAAGCCGTTTTTTGGCAAACAGGCGGGGGACTTCTTCGTCGCCACGACGGGATATACGGGCGAAGCGGGTTATGAAATTGCGCTGCCAAATGAGCAGGTGGTCGATTTCTGGCAGCAACTGCTGGCGGTTGGCGTGAAGCCTTGTGGGCTGGGCGCACGCGATACGCTGCGGCTGGAAGCTGGGATGAACCTGTACGGTCAGGATATGGATGAGGGGATTTCGCCGCTGGCGGCTAATATGGGCTGGACGATCGCCTGGCAGCCGGAAGATCGCCAATTTATCGGGCGTGAGGCGTTAGTGCATCAGCGTGAAAAAGGCACTGAGCAACTGGTTGGTTTGGTGCTGACGGAAAAAGGCGTATTGCGCAATGATTTATCTGTGCGCTTTACTGATAGTGATGGCGTAATGCGCGAAGGGGTGATCACCAGCGGATCGTTCTCGCCGACGCTCGGCGTCAGTATCGCGCTGGCGCGTGTTCCGGCGGGAATTGGTGAACAGGCAATCGTGCAGATTCGTAACCGCGAACTGCCCGTGCGCGTGACCAAACCCGGCTTTGTCCGTGCCGGAAAAGCCATCGTTCAGTATTAATAGCCGCGTGCTTATCAAAATAAGCCCATAGGATTAACGACTTTAGATAGGGGATTCAATGAGCAATGTACCAACAGAATTAAAATATGCCACGTCACACGAATGGGTACTGCATGAAGGCGACGGTATCTACAGCGTGGGCATTACCGAACACGCGCAGGAGCTTCTGGGTGACATGGTTTTTATCGATTTACCGGAAGTCGGCACGGTGGTCGCGGCAGGCGATGACTGCGCGGTTGCGGAGTCGGTAAAAGCGGCCTCGGATATTTATGCACCGATCAGCGGTGAGGTCGTGGAAGTTAACGAAGACCTGGAAAATTCCCCTGAGCTGGTCAACAGCGCGCCTTATACCGACGGCTGGCTGTTTCGTATCAAAATTTCTGATGAGTCTGATTTGGATGAACTGCTTGATGCCGAAGGCTATCAGGCGTCGTTAGAAGAAGACGAGTAGTTATCGCGCCCCAGCCTCTGTGCTGGGGCGTTTTATTTTATTCTCCCGCGTCGTATTTCAGCGCGGCAGCTATCACGATTGATGCAGGCACGATTGATTCAGGAATTTACTGTAATGACCCAGACACTCAGTCAACTCGAACATGACGGCGCGTTTATCGAGCGCCATATCGGCCCTTCTGTCAGCCAGCAGCAGCACATGCTGTCGGTGGTGGGGGCGACGTCGCTGGATGCGCTGATTCGCCAGATTGTTCCGGCGGACATTCAACTACCTAGCCCACCAGCGGTGGGGGAAGCTGTGACGGAGCATGAGGCGCTAGCTGAGCTGAAGGCCATTGCAGGACGCAATCAACGTTACAAGAGCTATATCGGCATGGGCTACAGTGCGGTGCTGATGCCGCCAGTGATTTTACGCAACGTGCTGGAAAACCCAGGTTGGTACACCGCTTATACGCCGTACCAGCCAGAAGTCTCTCAGGGGCGTCTTGAAGCGCTGCTGAATTTCCAGCAGGTTACACAGGATTTAACCGGATTGGATCTGGCTTCCGCTTCGCTGCTAGATGAAGCTACTGCCGCGGCGGAAGCGATGGCGATGGCAAAACGCATCAGTAAACTCAAACAGGCCGAGCGTTTCTTCGTTGCCGATGATGTACACCCGCAAACGCTGGACGTGGTGCGCACCCGTGCGGAAACGTTCGGTTTTGAAATTGTGGTCGGCAAGGCTGAAGAGGCGCTGAAAGACGATGCGGTGTTTGGCGTACTGCTGCAACAGGCAGGAACCACGGGCGAACTGCACGATTACAGCGACCTGATGGCCGCACTGAAAGCGCGTAAGGTCGTCAGCTGTGTGGCGTCGGATATCATGGCGTTGGTACTGCTGACCGCACCGGGCAAGCAGGGCGCGGATATCGTCTTCGGTTCCGCACAGCGTTTCGGCGTGCCGATGGGCTACGGCGGCCCACACGCGGCGTTCTTCGCCTGCCGTGATGAACATAAACGTGCCATGCCGGGCCGTATTATCGGCGTGTCGCGCGATGCGGCGGGCAATACCGCGTTTCGCATGGCGATGCAGACGCGTGAACAGCATATTCGCCGCGAGAAGGCGAACTCCAATATTTGTACTTCGCAGGTGTTGCTGGCCAACATTGCGGGGATGTATGCGGTATTCCACGGGCCGGAAGGGCTCAAACGTATTGCGGGGCGTATCCATCGTCTGACTGACATTCTGGCGGCAGGATTAACGCAGGGCGGGCTGCTGCTGCGCCATCGCAGCTGGTTCGACACGCTAACTATTGAGGTTGCGGACAAGGACGTGGTACTGAGCCGCGCATTAAGTTTTGGCATCAATCTGCGCAGCGATTTGGCGAGTGCTGTGGGTATCACGCTGGATGAAGCGACCACGCGTGAAGACGTGCTGGCGCTGTTCGCGGTGCTATTAGGTGACGATCACGGGCTGGATATTGAAGCGCTTGATGCGTCCATCGCTCAAGAGGTCGCGACGATCCCGGCTGGGTTGCTGCGTCATGATGCGATCCTGTCGCATCCGGTTTTCAACCGGTATCACAGCGAAACCGAGATGATGCGCTATCTGCACCGTCTGGCGCGTAAGGATCTGGCGCTGAATCAAGCGATGATTCCGCTCGGATCTTGCACCATGAAGCTTAACGCGGCGGCGGAAATGTTGCCGATTACCTGGCCGGAATTTGCCGAACTGCACCCATTCTGCCCGCCGGAACAGGCGCTGGGTTATCGTCAGATGATCGAGCAGTTATCGGGTTGGCTGGTGCAACTGACGGGTTATGATGCAGTTTGCATGCAGCCCAATTCGGGCGCACAGGGTGAATATGCGGGACTGCTGGCGATCCGTCGCTATCATGAAAGCCGCAATGAAGCGGGTCGTCATCTCTGCCTGATCCCTAGCTCCGCGCACGGAACTAACCCAGCATCGGCGCAGATGGCGGGGATGGAGGTGGTGGTAGTTGCCTGTGACAAACAGGGCAACATCGACCTGCACGATCTGCGTGAGAAGGCGCAGGCAGCGGGTGAACAGCTTTCCTGCATCATGGTGACCTATCCGTCTACCCACGGCGTCTATGAAGAGACGATTCGCGAAGTGTGCCAGATCGTGCATCAATACGGCGGTCAGGTGTATCTGGACGGCGCGAATATGAACGCACAGGTCGGCATTACGACGCCGGGCTACATTGGCGCGGACGTATCGCACCTGAACCTGCATAAAACTTTCTGTATTCCGCACGGTGGTGGCGGTCCGGGTATGGGGCCGATTGGCGTGAAAGCGCATCTGGCACCGTTTGTACCGGGTCATCAGGTGGTCAAAATTGATGGTGTGCTGACGGATCAGGGCGCTGTCTCTGCGGCACCGTTCGGCAGCGCTTCTATCCTGCCGATTAGCTGGATGTACATCCGCATGATGGGCGCGGAAGGGCTGAAGCAAGCCAGCCAGATGGCGATCCTGAACGCTAACTATATCGCGACACGCTTGCAGCAGGCGTATCCGGTGCTTTATACCGGCCGTGACGGTCGTGTCGCGCACGAGTGCATTCTGGATATTCGTCCACTCAAAGAAAGTACGGGCATCAGCGAAATGGATATTGCCAAACGTCTAATTGATTACGGTTTCCATGCGCCGACCATGTCGTTCCCAGTAGCGGGTACGCTGATGGTGGAACCGACGGAATCAGAAAGTCAGGTGGAGATCGACCGCTTTATTGATGCGATGCTGGCGATCCGTGCCGAAATCAATCGCGTTGCGCAGGGCGAATGGCCGCTGGACGACAACCCGCTGGTCAATGCCCCGCACACGCAGGCAGAGCTGGTTGCCGACTGGGCGCATCCATACAGCCGCGAGCTAGCGGTATTCCCGGTAGGTAGCGAACACAAATACTGGCCGAGCGTGAAGCGTCTGGACGATGTTTACGGCGACCGTAACCTGTTCTGCTCGTGTGTGCCGATGAGCGACTATGCGTAATTAACCGCACTGGCAGTCATTTACAATGTCGGTAGCGTTGTTGTTCATGGTTCTTTAAAGCCTCCTTTCTACAGAGGAGGCTTTAATTTATTGATTTTTTTATTTTTATCCCTCCTCTGTCGGCATCGTGTGCTTAGCCACCATCAGCCAATGTTTTGCCATGTGTCCTCATCCAGTCTGCCAGTGAATCCAGCGTTGGCTGGAGCGATTTGCCCAGTGGAGTGATCTGGTACTCCACTCGCGGTGGCACTTCTGCATACACCTTACGTTGCACCAGCTTGCGCTGTTCAAACAGGCGCAGTTGTCGTGTCAGTTCCTTCTGAGTGATAGGGGCGATAGCGCGTTGTAGTGCACTGAAGCGTACGGGTTCGCCGATCACGATCAGGCGGTACAGTATGGGTATCGCCCATTTTCCCGCGATGAGGTTGACGAAATTTACCATTGGGCACGGTTCTGCCATGTCAGATGGCGTATTTGCTGATGGGCTGTGAACAGACATAGGGTTCCACTATCCTCTTTAGTATCCAATTGGTGCCTACTTACAAAAAGATACTATTGATGAAATACTGCCGTTTTTCAAGCAACGAGATAGGACACATCATGATGAAACGGCTACAAGATAAGTTTGCTTTGATCACGGGTGGCACCAGCGGCATTGGGATAGAAACTGCACGTCAGTTTCTGGCTGAAGGGGCGACGGTCGCGATTACTGGACGCGATGAGAAAGCGCTGGCGCGTGCGCAGGCTGAGTTAGGCCATTCTACGTTGGCGATCCGTTGCGATGCTGGAGATATCCGCGCCCAGCATGATCTGGCGCAGACGCTGGCACAACAATGGCCTCGTCTTGACGTGTTGTATGCCAATGCAGGCGATGTCACCCATCGTTCCTTGGAAGACTGGGATGAAGCGGCCTGGGATCGACTCATGGCAACCAATCTCAAAGGGCCATTCTTTCTGGTTCAGGCACTACTTCCGCTGCTGAACAACCCGTCTTCGGTGATCCTGTGTGGATCAACCAGTGCCCATATCGGTCTACCGCAGAGCAGCGCCTACGCCGCGAGTAAAGCGGGATTACTCTCTCTGGCGCGTACGCTATCGGCTGAGCTGGTGACGCGTGGCATTCGGGTTAACGGCTTGAGTCCCGGCCCCACAGAAACGCCCGCGCTTGATAAGCTGGGTCTCTCTCCCGAACAGCAACGTGCCATGCAGGAACAAATTCGACAGTTGGTGCCGATTGGCCGTATGGGAACGCCCTGGGAGCTGGCGAAGGCAGCCGTTTTCCTTGCCTCCGACGAGTCCCGCTTTGTTGTTGGAACGGAACTGCTGGTCGATGGTGGTGTTGCCAATCTGTAGGTGATGGGCCTGCGAAATCATTCGCAGGCATATTTTCCCAATCGGAAAACAAACTGTCATTAAACTGACGCGCCAGTGACACGCTGGCGTTCTAGGGTAAGGCCTCTGTGTTTCACACTGAGCGACCCTTGAGTTATGCGTGCAAAATGCTTTCCCTACCTTGTGCTGTTGCCGACGCTGGTTTTTTTGCTTGCCTTCACTTATTTCCCCCTGCTGCGCTCGGTCATCGACAGTCTGTATGACACCCGTTTGAATGCAGATACGCCGCTGTTCGTCGGGTTGGATAATTTTGCGCGTCTGGTGCAGGACGCGGTGTTCTGGCAGGCGTTGCTGAACAACGTGCTGTATATCCTGATGACGGTCGTGCCCGGCGTGCTGTTGGCGCTGTTGCTAGCGGTGCTGCTGTGGGAAAACACGCGCGTGAATCGCTGGCTGCGTACCGCCTTTTTCTTTCCGATGATTATTCCGTTGGTCAGTGCTGCGACGCTGTGGTTGTTCATCTTTATGCCGGGGCTGGGGCTGCTGGATTACTATCTGGCGAAAGTGTTCGGCCCAATGAATAACAACTATCTCGGTATGAGCGACAGCGCGCTGGTGGCGGTGAGCGTCATTGGTATCTGGAAATTTGCTGGCTACTACATGCTGTTTTTTCTCGCCGGTCTGCAAGCTATTTCTACCTCTGCACGCGAGGCGGCGCTGATGGAAGGAGCCTCGCGGCGTCAGGTGTTTTTCTACGTCACGCTGCCGCTGCTGCGGCCAACCATCGCCTTTGTAGTGACCATCGCTTTTATCTACGCCATTACACAGATCGACCACGTTGCCGTGATGACGCGCGGCGGGCCGAATAACGCCACGACCGTGCTGCTTTATTACATTCAGGATCTGGCGAATGACACGCACGATCTGGGCAAAGCCTCTGCGGCCACCTTCCTGACGCTGGCGCTGCTGTTCGCCTTTTCCATCATGAACCTGAAAGTACTGGAGAAGGGGGCACATTATGAGCGCTGAAAATCAGATCGTTGATGTTCGGAGCGTGAAAAGTCAGCGTGGTGAAAGCCGAAGTGTGACTAATCCTCTTCGTGTCACGACGCGTTTTACACTGCCGCTGCTGCTGATTTGTGCCGCGTTGCTGTGGGTCAGTCCGTTTATCTGGATGCTGTCTTCTTCCATCAGCGCCAGCAGCTTTGGCGTGGACATGGCCTCGCTGTTGCCGCGTCTACCGCTGACGTTCGATAACTTCCGCGATGCGTGGGACAGTGCCGACTGGTTACGGCTCTACACCAACACGCTGATCTTTGCGGTCGGCACGTTTCTGGTACAGCTGGTCACGATCACCACGGCGGGCTACATCTTCGCCTACCACGAATTCCGTGGCAAAACGCTGCTGTTCTATCTGCTGCTGATTCAAATGATGATCATGCCTGTCGTTATGATGGTGCCAAACATGATGACGCTTAAGCAGCTCGGCCTGCTCAATACCCTGACTGGCGTGATGATGCCGTATTTCGCTTCGGCATTTGGCGTGTTTCTGATGCGTCAGGCGTTTCTCAATATCGCTAAAGAAATCGAAGAAGCCGCGTTGATGGAAGGCTGCCGCTGGTGGCAGGTGGTGTTTCACGTCCTGATTCCTATGACCTGGCCGTCGATTCTGGCCTTCGCTACGGTCAGCATTACCTACCATTGGAACGAATATCTCTGGCCGCTGATGGTGCTCAATGACCCAGATAAACAGGTGCTGACCATCGGGCTGGTGTCGTTTGCGATGGGCGCAGAGTCCGGCGGACAGTGGGGATTGATCTGCGCGGGTACGTTGCTGGTGTGCCTGCCGCTGATGGTGGCCTTTGTGGTGTTCCAGAAGCAGTTCCTGAGCAGCTTCGGCTTCTCGGGTATTAAGTGAATCGCTGATAAGGCCATGCGGATAATACTGGTTACTTAAGCCCGTTGTTAGGGGAAACACAGGGGGAGGTTCCCGCAGGGATGCCTCACCCCTGTGGTCGCCCCGTGTATCTCGATGCTTAAGCGATCGGCGTTAGGCCATGCGGGTTAGTTAATTCTATTTATCAGGAGCGACACGCTCCGTGTATCTCGATCCTTAAGCGATCGGTGCTCGCCAACGGGCGAAATAATGATAGAGGTGGTTGTTATGTTGCTGGCTCAGATTTCCGATCTGCATTTTCGCAGTGAAGGGCGCAAGCTCTATGAGTTTATTGATATTAACGGGGAAAATGCCAAAGTCATCAATCAGCTGAACGCGCTGAGCGAGCGGCCGGACGCGGTGGTCATTAGCGGCGACATCGTCAACTGTGGGCGTCCGCAGGAGTATCAGGTTGCCCAGCGCGTGTTGCAGATGCTGGATTATCCGCTGTACGTGATTCCGGGCAATCATGATGACAAGCAGCATTTCCTCAACGCGATGCGTCCACTTTGCCCGCAATTGGGCGATGATCCAGAAAATATCCGCTATGCGGTGGATGATTTTCCGATGCGCCTGCTGTTCATCGATACCAGTTTGACTGGGCAGGCGAAAGGCTGGCTGACGCCATCCACGCTAGGCTGGCTGGAACAGCAATTGCAGGATCACTCAACGCGTGAAACGGCGATCTTCATGCACCACCCGCCGCTGCCGTTGGGATCGGCGCATATGGATCGTATCGCCTGCGAAAATGGGCACGAGCTGCTGACGCTGATCGAGCGTTTCCCACAGCTTACGCGGATCTTCTGCGGCCATACGCATCGGCTGATTATGACGCAGCATCGGCAGGCGATTATTGCTACGGTGCCGGGCACCGTCCATCAGGTGCCGTATTTCTACTATGACGACACGTCATACTACAACCTGGAACCTGCCAGCATTGTCATGCACCGCTATGTGCCGGTAACCGGGCTAGTGAGCTACTGCCAGTCGATCGCGTCGAATACCGGGCCTTACCTCTACGATCCACGAATCAGCTGTCCGGTGGATGCGTAATGGCCGTGATTCAGTTACGTAATATCAGTAAACGCTTCGAACACATGCAGGCGCTGGCGTCACTGTCGTTAGATATCGCTGACGGTGAGTTTCTGGTGCTGGTCGGGCCGTCCGGCTGTGGCAAAAGTACGCTGCTGCGTATGCTGGCCGGTCTGGAAGACGTGAGCGATGGGCAAATTCTGCTGGGCGACGACGACATTACGACGTGGAGCCCGAAGCAGCGTAATTTCTCGATGATCTTCCAGAACTACGCACTGTTTCCGCATTTGACCGTTGAGCAGAACATCACTTTTGGCATGCGGATGCGCGGCGAACCGAAGGCCGAATATCCACAGCGGGTACAGCGCGTTGCCAGCCTGCTTCAGCTTGAGCCGTTACTCAAACGCAAACCGGGAAAACTGTCCGGTGGTCAGCGTCAGCGCGTGGCGATGGCGCGTGCGATCGTGCGCGATCCTCGCTTGTTTTTGATGGATGAACCACTGTCGAATCTGGATGCTCGCCTGCGCAGCGATGTGCGGGACGGCATTATGGATCTGCATCGGCAGTTGAAAACCACCACCGTCTACGTCACGCACGATCAGATCGAGGCAATGACGATGGCGGACAGGATCGCCGTGCTGGATCGTGGTGTGTTGCAACAGGTCGGTACGCCGGAACAGCTGTATTCTTACCCGGCTAACGTCTTTGTCGCCGGATTTATCGGCACGCCCGCAATGAACATGGTGACGCTGGTATGTTCCGAAGGTCACGCGTTTTTACAAGCATTGCCTGTGGTGCTGCCCGTCAGTGAAGAAACACGTTCATTAACCAGTGTGCTGCTAGGGATTCGTCCTGAGCATATTACCGAACACGCCGCGTCAGACGGCGATTTGTCATTGTCGGGAACGGTGAAGCAACGGGAGCTGTTTGGCGCGGAGTATCTGATGCATGTGGATACGCCGTTGGGAAATATTCGCTACCGTCGTCCAAATCGCGATGGCGTGCCGAACATCGGCGCGTCCGTTGTGCTTCATTTTTCACCGCAGGATTGTCATTGGTTTTCTGGGCAAACCGCCCGTAATTTATCCCAGGAGAAAAGAAATGCGTAAGCCTCGTATGATGGCGCTGGCGATAGCCTTGCTGATGTCTGGCCCTGCTCTGGCAAAAGAGAATATCGATTTTATGTTCCCCGCGCCGGTTGATGGCAAGCTGACGATGGAAATGACGCGCATCATTAAAGAGTACAACCAATCGCAGGATCAGGTTGAAGTGCGTGGGATCTTCACCGGCAGTTACGACACGACGAAAGTGAAAGCGGAAGCCGCCGCCAAAGCGGGCGATCCGCCAGCGCTGGTGATTATGTCTGCAAACTTCACCGCCGATCTGGTTATCAAGGATGAAATCCTGCCGATGGACGAGCTGTTCAAATACGGCAACGAAAAAGCCACGCCTTTCCTGACCAAAAATTTCTGGCCCGCGCTGCATCAGAACGCGCAGGTGATGGGGGTGACTTACGCGATCCCATTCCACAACTCGACGCCGATCCTCTATTACAACGAAGACATGCTGAAGAAGGCGGGCTTTAACGAACCGCCAAAAAATTGGGATGAAGTGGCTGCGGTCGCCAAGAAACTGACCGATCCGGCGAAAGGGCAGTGGGGCATCATGATCCCGTCCACGAACGATGACTACGGCGGCTGGATGCTGTCTGCGCTGACGCGTGCCAACGGCGGGGCGTATTACAATGCTGATTATCCGGGTGAAGTGTATTACAACACGGCATCGACCAAAGGTGCGCTTCAGTTCTGGCGTGATTTGGTGTACCGCGACAAAGCAATGCCAGCCGGTGTGCTGAATTCCAAGCAAATCAGTGCCGCGTTTTTCTCCGGCAAGTTGGGCATGGCGATGCTGAGCACCGGTGCGCTGGGCTTTATGCGCGAAAACACCAAAGATTTCTCGCTCGGTGTGGCGATGATGCCGGAAAAAGAGCGTCGTGGTGTGACCATCGGCGGGGCGAGTTTGGTGAGCTTCAAAGGGATTTCCGAGGAGAAGAAGAAAGCGGCCTGGCAGTTTATGAACTATCTGGTCAGTCCGGAAGTCAGCGGAAGCTGGAGCCGTTTTACCGGCTACTTCGCACCGCGTATGGCGGCCTACGATCTGCCAGAAATGAAAGACTATTTGGCGAAAGATCCGCGCGCAGCCATTGCGTTGTCACAGCTGCAATATGCCCATCCGTGGTACGCAACTTATGAAACGGTTGCCGTACGCAAAGCGATGGAAAATCAGCTGGCGGCGCTGTTAAACGATCCGGCGAAAAAGGTCGATGACGCTGCTGCCGCTGCACAGAAAGAGGCGGATGGCATCATGAAGCCTTACGTGGATAAAACCGCGTTGCGAGACGTGAAATAAGGACATCTTGCCCCGTTGATGTTAATTCAACGGGGCAAGAGGGCTCGAAGCGAGACCGTTTTCAGTGCGCAGCCTGAGAATGCATATTCGTCGTGCTGCGTGAAGATGACAGCGTAAAGGCGGAGATCGCTGTAAAGGTGAGCGCGATACCACCAAGAATCAGGTAAGTCTGGTTGAAGCCGATACGATCGTACAGATTGCCCGCGGCGGAGGAGAGAAATATCGCCATGAACTGTTTAGCGAACTGGAAGCCCACCAGATAAATCGTGGCCGACAAGCGCGAATCAAACGTACTGGCGATGTATTTGAAAATCCCGATAAGCAGTAGCGGCACCTCGAAGGCGTGCAGCATTTTCAGGATGATGACTTCTGTGATAGACGTGGCACAGGCTGAGCCCAAAATCCTGATCGACATAATCGTTCCCGCCACCAGCAGCGCATTTTTGGCACCGATCCGCCCGATCAGCCATGGCGTGCAGAACATCACCAGCGCATTCGCTGCTTCCCCAGCCGTGGTGACAAAGCCAAAGATCTGATTGCCCTGCTCCTGCGAGTTAAAAAACGATTTAAAGAAATTAGCGAATTGCTGATCGTAGACGTCATAAATACAGGCGACACCGACCACGTATAGCACCAGCAACCAGAACTGACGGTTGGCCAGCAGACCTAATGCCAGCTTCACACTAAAAGGCGAGGTATTGGCACCGAGCGAGTCCATGACGGCGGCGGTCGGGTTGCTTTCCGTCTTCGCCAGACACAGCAACACGATCAAAATAATCGCCGACCCGGATCCCATCCAAAACACAATATCGGGGTTGATGTTAAACAGCATTCCCGCCGTTGAAGCACAGATTCCCCAGCCAAAGCAGCCAAACATGCGCGCCTTACCGTACTCAAAATGGTGCTGTCGGCTGATGCGTTCGATATAGGCTTCAATGGCACCTGCTCCCGCACTGAAAGAGAACCCGATATACAGGCCGCCGACTAAGGCACCCAGTATCACGTTGATTTTTAACAGCGGGGCGAAGACATAGAGAAAGAAAGGGGCAAAGAAGAGCAAGAGCACGGAGATCACCCAGAGCAGGTGCTTCTTCATGCCCAGCTTGTCGGACAGAATGCCGAGGAACGGTTGAAACAGGATCGCGAACAACGACAGGAAGGAAAAGACGATACCGGTATCGGTTTTGTTGAGCCCGATGACGTCCGACAGCCAAATCGGCAAAAACGGAAAGCACGTCGCCATGATGAAAAAATAAAGAAAGAAGAACGCGCCGAAAACCCAGAAGTTACGGTTATTTTTATAGTAGCAGGAAGTAGTAGGCATCTTTATTCCCTCCTAGAGGGCAGAAGTCATCATGACGCGGGACAGTGCTGTCCCGCGCGGTCGTGTTGCGAATGTGTAGGGCTGGGGAAAAAAGTTATCTGCCAGCGCTCTCCGGCACCGCGGAAAGCTCGACCAGAATGGCGGTTTCTGGCGTCAGGACAGGGAGGGCAAGACCGGCCTGCATTAGCCAATCGCCGGAAACGACCAGCGGTTGGCGTAACCAAGGGGGAAGTTCACGCATGGTGCTGCCACCTTCGCGCACCGTTTTGATTTCCGGGCCGTCCAGCAGTTTGATTTCATAACGTGCGTCAGGCAGCAGGCCAGGGAAGCGAAGCGTGCCTGCCAGCGAATAATCTGGCATTCGCAACTGGGCTACCTGGAAAACGGCATGCTGTCGATCGCGGCTCACCACGCCGGTGACTTGCACCGTATCGTCCGGCATCTCGACCCGCCAGGTTGTGCCGCTGTGCAGCAGCGGGCGCAGCGTTTTATGCAACTGGATATAGTGGCGATAGCCTTCCAGCTCGTCATCATCGGCTTTGACAGGATCGAGCTCGATTCCCATATGGCCGAACAGGGCGGTCAGGCCGCGAAACGCGATAGTGTGACGCCGATACGTGGCGTGGCAGCGGGCGTGTCCGATGTGTTGCCCCATCACCTCTGGCGGGAAGAAGTAGCTCATACCGCGTTGGATGGTCTGACGCTCCAGCGCGTCGTTGTTATCCGATACCCAGAAACGCTGGGTGCGCTCCAGCACGCCATAATCGATGCGGCCGCCGCCGGAGGCGCAGGATTCAAATTCGACATGGGGAAAACGCTGGCGCAGGGTATCGAGCAGGCGATAGAACTGCCGGGTTTGCGCATCGGCGGCCAGACGTCCTTCATGGCCGGGTTGCACCAGTTCGCGGTTCATATCCCATTTGACATAATCGACAGGGTGTTCGCCCAGCAGCCAGCTCAGCCGTTCCAGTAAATAAGCGAAAGCGTCGGGCTGGTTTAAATTCAACACATACTGGTAGCGGCCTGTGGGCTGCTTATAGCCGGGCAATTGCAGCACCCAGTCGGGATGGGCGCGAAACAGATCGGAATCGGGGTTAATCATCTCCGGTTCGACCCAAATGCCGAATTCCATCCCCAGTGCTTTGACATGCTCAATGACTGGCATCAGCCCGTTAGGGTACTTTTCCTCGTCCAAATACCAGTCGCCGAGCGCGGCCCTGTCGTGATGACGCCCGCGGAACCAGCCGTCGTCGATAATGAAGCGCTCTACGCCGACGTCGGCGGCTTTGCTCGCCATCTGCATGATGTACTCTGGGGAGTGATCGAAATAGATCCCTTCCCACGTATTGAGGTGCACCGGGCGGGGCTTATCGCCGCAGAATTGGATCAGCGATTGGCGTAAGAAGGAGTGATAACGCTGGCTCATGCCGTTCAGGCCAGTGTCGGAGAACGCCGCGTAGACCCATGGTGTCGTGAGCGATTCCGACTGTGCCAGCGTGATTTCGCCCGGCAGATAAAGGGCTTCTGCCTGTACGACGCGACGTCCGTCGGTTTTGATATCGGCACGCAAACGGTGGTTGCCGCTCCAGCCTAAATGCACGCCCCAGACGGCCCCACGTTGCTCGCTAAATGCGGGTTCGCCGAGAATTAGGGCAGGGAAATATTCGTGTGAACTTCTTCCCCGACGGCTTTCCTGAATAAAACCGCCGTGCTGCAACGTCAGGCGGTGAGCCTGAAACTCACGCAGCCAGCGACCGTGAAACGCCATGACATCGCTCGCCCGTTCAGGGACGGGCAGCGTGACGGCAAGACGCTGTACTTGCCAGGCGTCAGCGCGCAGATTCTGTAACGTGTGGCGCAGTTGTAGCACATCGGTCTGCGGATCCAGTCGCAGTTCGCTGGTCAGGCGAAGGCCAGCCTGCGTGTCGTCTGCCGTGATGGTGAGCGTGTTGCCTTGAACATCAACCTGCGTGGTCGTGAAGATTGGCGCGGCGTCGTAACCTGAACGATGGCCTTCAATACCTGGCGAACCGAACTGGCCACGCCCATATTCCATCGCCAGCGTCAGGGGGAGATCGACATCCAGACGACCATTGGCGACGGGGCGTTGCAGAGAAGCGACATCTTCTGGCAAAAAGCCGCGTAGCCGTGGCCCCCAATAGAGAATTTCTGCTGCTGGCGCGCAACGCACGATGACATCGCACTGCGCACTGGTTAATTGAACAATATCACGCATCATGAGGAAGGCTCCAAATTACGACCAAACTGCAAGTAGTGCCTTTTAGTGGAAACTTAAACGTTTAAGTGATCAACTTAAACGTTTAAGAAATGTGATTTTGTTAAAACAATCGTGAGTAAATGGGAATGAATTTCGAAGAAGATGTGAACGGCATCTCGCTGTCGGATGGTGTAAAAAACCAACCGGTGTCTTTATGAGGGAGGGAGAGAACGGAATAGCTTAGGCGGGAAAACTCGTTTTACCGATGCGCAGCGTCGGCTGCCATAATACCTGCAAGTTTTCTACGGCTTCGCCCGCGATGAGCGCCTGCGTCATGCTGGCAATTTGTTCGCCAACCTGTTCGCGTGTCGCCTGCTCTATTGCGGTTACGTTGAGGTCGGTCAGGCTGTCCTGTGGTAAACCGTCATACATCACTAACGCGATAGGGTGTGGACCGGAAAGACGACCGGCCTGCTGCAAGGCGGCAACGGCGCCGTCACCATGAACGTTGCCATCCATCACAATCGCGGTTGGCGGTTCAGGTAGCGCCAGAAGGTCGAGCATGGCCTGGTAGCCCGCGCGGCGTGTTGGGTCCACACCACGCAGATAGTCATCGTGAAACGGCAAGTTGTGGCGTTGCAGAGCATCGCGATAGCCCTGACGACGTTGCATGATGAACGCCTGTGGATGGTCTTCGCTTAACATGGCGATGCGGCGATGGCCGAGCGTAATTAGGTGTTCGGTCGCCAACGCCATGCCTGCGCGGTTGTCAAAATCGAACCAAGCGTAAGGGTGCGGTAGTTGGCTGCGCCCCAGTGCCAGAAAAGGCACCTTGTGGTGTTGCAGCAACATCAGTCGCGCATCTTGTTCGCACGTATGCGCCACAATCAGCGCGTCGATACGGTGGCTGGTGATCAACCGGACAGCACCCTGACAGGCGTCTTGTTCGTCTGCCAGCAGGAGAAAATCCACGTCGTGCTGCGCCAGTTTGCTGCTGATCGCACCAATCATCTCAAAAAAGATATCGTTACTCAGGGAGGAGGCGTAGGGATAGACCAGCCCGATGGCATCGCTTTTACCCATTTTCAGACGGCGCGCGTGCGTATTGGGACGATAACCGATACGTTCCGCTTCTTCCTGAATACGCTGGCGCGTGGCTTCGGAGATATCCCGATGGCCGTTCAGAGCACGGCTCACCGCGGTTACCGACAAACCCAGGTTATTCGCGATTGTTTTTAAAGACATCACCCTCTCCTGACGTGAATGCCCGGCGACGGGCGTCTATCGGGAAAACCGAATTATAGCAACCACCCTTTGGCTTTGGCGTCTTCCAGATGCTGCTTCATGTATTGCCACAGTTCCGGGTTGATAGTGGCGATGAACTCGGCGCGGTCGAGAACCTGTTCCAGACGGATGCCGTTTTCTACCCAGCTTTGCCCGCCGTTGTACAAGTTCATCAGCATCGGCATAACGCGATCGAGTACCAGAGCGAACTGGGCGCTGGGGGTTTCATTGGCTTCGTATTCTTCCCATAGATCCTGGAATTGCTGACGCTGTGGTTCCGGCAGTAGGCCGAAAATGCGGGCAGCGGCAGCGACTTCCTGATCGTGAATCGCCAGACGAGCGGAAAGATCGTACACGATCACATCGCCCGCATCGATTTCGACGATATCGTGAATCAGCGCCATTTGGATCACGCGCTGAATATCCACGCCTTCACCTGCGTAAGGAGCCAGCGCCATCGCGGCGACGGCAAAATGCCAGCTGTGTTCGGCAGAATCTTCGTGACGTTCGCTGCCGATAATCTTGGTGCGGCGCTGTACGCTTTTCAATTTATCGATTTCTATCAGAAAGCCGAAAACATCGGTCATGGAACCGAAATTCAGAGTAGATGGGGAAGATGACATGAAAGGCTTACCTCTTGCAGTGAAAACGATGCAGTAAAAGTCATGCAGTGAAACGGTATGTAGTGGTAACTACAGCAAGGCGCTGTGAGCATCAGAACCGGATAACCGTTAACGCGAATAACCGGTAAGAACGACAGAGCCCTTCAAAAAACAGGAAGATATCGAAGTCGAACATTCTAGGGGATGTTGTCCGAGATTGACATGCATGATTGCACGTTAAGTGGGTGAGAAAGCCAAAAGTAAGGCGGTAATAATTATTTTAGCTTACACGTGTACACTGAAACTATTCTCAGTTAATCTGCTCAAAGGTTAAACACCTACGCCTGCTTCGCTCTGTACCAGAGCGGGAAAGGTAAGGCGGATGACGTCAGCGTACGACGTTGTTGAATGTGTACTGTTAATACTGCGGAACCTATTGATGTCAAAAAATGCACAGATGTCGGACTACTCGCTGGCAGAGGAAATTGCGAATAGCATAAGCCATGGAATCGGTGTGATTTTCGGTATTGTTGGCCTGGTTTTACTGCTGGTGCAGGCGGTCAACAATGATGCTGGTAGCGTGGCGATTACCAGCTATAGCCTCTATGGCGGCAGCATTATCCTGCTGTTTTTAGCGTCGACGCTGTACCACGCGATTCCCTCGCCGCGTATCAAACCGTGGCTGAAAAAATTCGACCACTGCGCTATTTATCTATTGATTGCCGGAACCTATACGCCATTTTTGCTGATCGGGCTGGATTCACCGCTGGCGCATGGCTTGATGGTTGTCATCTGGAGCATGGCGCTGTTGGGCGTGATCTTCAAGCTGGCGTTTGCCCACCGTTTTGAAGTGCTGTCGTTGATTACCTATCTGGTCATGGGCTGGCTGTCGCTGGTGGTGATTTATCAGATGGTGATGAAGCTGTCGGCGGGGAGTGTGACACTGCTGGCGGTAGGTGGCGTGGTGTATACACTGGGGGTGATTTTCTACGCCAGCAAGCGTATTCCCTACAATCATGCGATTTGGCACGGATTTGTTTTGGGCGGCAGCGTCTGCCACTTTCTGGCGATTTATCTTTATATTTAATCTTTGTGTGCTTGCCGATAGCGTATGGCGTGCAGTGATAATGGGTAGATCGTAAAGACGCTGTGAATACATCCCTGTACGCTCGAGCCGCGCGGATATGAATCTCATCCCTGAGATTCACCCTTTCAGGGCTGTCGCGGACGCTTTACTCTTCTATCCCATTATCACTGTTATCGTTCTGAGAAGAGATTTGCCATCTTCATGATGTGGCTTACTCGTCGGATTAATCCGTTATTTCATACGGCAGAGGCTGAACGGTGAGTTGGCTGTCGGCATCGTCACGTACACGCAGGGTATTCTCTGCGTTCAGATCGTTATTCAGCACTGCCTGCACCCACACGTCACCGTTCTGCAATTGGCTGGCTGCCAGCACCGTACCCGTACGACGCCAGTTCTCGCCGAGCTGCAATTCGAGATCGTCCCCTGCCTGAGGCACCTTATTTGCCTTACCCGCCAGCCAGTAGAGCGCCCGCTTGTTTGCTCCGCGATATTTTGCCCTAGCGACCATTTCCTGACCGGTATAGCACCCTTTGCTGAAGCTAATCCCATTTAATGCCTGTAAATTAGTCGCTTGCGGGATGAACTGCGCACTGTTTGCGCTGTCAATGATGGGTTGACCTGCTTCAATATCTAGCGTCAGCCACTGGCGGCTGTCATTCAGGCTGACTTTATCGCCGAGCTGTTCAAGCAGCGAAGCACTGTGTTCAGGAGACAGCACCAGCAGGAAACGTTCTGCAGGATGGGCGAAATGCAGTAAGGTGGCGCCTTCATGCTGAACGACAGGGTGCTCAGCGTCTGGAAGTTGGCTAAATACAGAGGCCAATAGATCGCGGATACCTGCACCCGCGGCGCCCAGCAGGATAGTGTTATCGTCTGGCGCGATGGTCGTTTTCGAGAAAACGGCGTATTTTTTCAGTTCGCTAAGCTGGACGTCGCGTAGGTTACGACGCTCAATGAAAGCAAAACCTTCGCCGTGATGGAACAGACGCAGGTTGCTCCACATTTTCCCTTTCGCGTCGCAGTGGGCGCAAAGGATGTGCCCATCGTCAGGCAGCGCCCCGACATCTGCGGTGACCTGTCCCTGAAGATATTTGACGGTATCCGGCCCGACCAGCGTGGCCAGTGCCCAGTCATCCAGTGAGATGAGCGTGGCGGCCAGTTGGGTGGACGCAAATGGGAGCTGTGAGGCAAAAGGAAGTTGATGAGCCGTATGTTGGTTAACCATATAGTACAATCCTGCGCTAAGGGCGATACCCGAATGGCCTAATGGTAAAAGAGCGCTCAGGGTTTGCAAGTGGTTATTCACGCAGCGTTGTGGCATAGCACATCCTGATACTGATGAGCGCACTTGGCGCAGTACACGTGGGTAAACTATGTCAAAATGTTACTATTAGTTGATGCCCGCTACCGGAATCGGAGTACACTAACGGCAAGTAGCGATAACAAGGTGGACATGAAATATGGAAATCGATAATAAATCACGCATTCATTGGGCATGCCGCCGTGGTATGCGTGAACTGGATATCGCGATCATGCCGTTTTTTGAGCATGACTATGACACACTTAATGACAGTGATAAGCGCGCGTTTGTACGCCTGTTACAAAGCGACGATCCCGATTTATTCAACTGGCTGATGAACCACGGTGAACCGAAGGACGGAGAGTTGAAACGTATGATTTCCCTTATTCAGACGCGAAATAAAGACCGTGGCCCAGTGGCAATGTGACCTTCGTGTTTCCTGGCGCATGCAACTGCTGTCATTGGTTGTGCATGGCCTACTCGTATTGCTCATTCTGCTGGCACCGTGGCCGGACGGTTACGCATGGCTATGGCTATGCTTAGTCACGATGGTGATGTTCGGTTTTATCCGTAGCCAAAGGAATATCAAATCCCGACAGGGGGAAATCGTTTTGCTTAGCGAAACGACCCTGAACTGGCGGCAGCAGGAATGGCAGATCGTCAAACGACCGTGGCTTTTGAAAAATGGCGTGTTGTTGGCATTGCAATCTATCAACGATAAAGAAAGACAACAGCTGTGGCTGGCATCGGACAGTATGGGCGATGATGAGTGGCGCCATCTGCGTCAGCTTCTTTTGCAGCAGAAACACTGGGCGCGATAACGGCGCGTTTTTACGCGGTGTATCGCGGCCTGTGTGTAGAAAAATCACCACGGTGATTTACGGAAATAATCGCAGCAGGTATCTTACGCCGCTTCGTGAGGATAGGATATCGGCTGTTCCCGTCAGGGAAATGTTGGCTTTCCTTTCTCTTTCCTCTGTTCTATACCCTAAATAATTCGAGTGGCGTGACAAAACGTTGGCGTTTTGAACAACGCACAAGCAGCTTGAAGTATGACGGGTATATACGGGAAAATGTTCTTATTCGGCCACCGTCTGGCCGTGCCTTGAAATTTATTGGGTATAATTGATGACTAAGCCCGCAGTGCAAAAAAGTGGTCTGCATCCTCGCAATCGCCATCGCGACCGTTATGATTTTCCCGCGCTCAAACAGAGCTATCCTGCGCTGATCCCGTTTGTAAAGGTGAATGCCTACGGTGATGAGTCAGTGGACTTTGCCAATCCCGAGGCGGTGAAAACGCTGAATCAGGCGTTGTTGCAGCATTTTTATCAGATTGAGCACTGGACGATTCCAGACGGCTTTCTGTGCCCACCGATCCCCGGTCGCGCCGACTATGTCCACCACCTTGCCGATTTACTGGCGGAAGATAACCGCTCGGTGGTGCCGCGTGATGCATCCGTGCTGGATGTCGGCTGCGGTGCTAACTGCGTTTACCCGCTGATTGGACATCGTGAGTACGGTTGGCGTTTTACCGGCAGCGAGGTTAATCCGCTGGCGATGAAAGCGGCCAATGAGACGATTGAGGCGAACTCCGGCTTGAACCGTTCGATTCGTCTGCGCCGTCAGAAAAACAGCAAAGCGATACTGGCAGGCATTATTCACAAGAATGACTCGTTTGATGCCGTCATGTGTAATCCACCGTTCCATGCCTCTGCTGAGGATGCCCGTGAGGGATCGCAACGCAAGTTGCATAATTTGGGGCTGGATAAACGCTCACCGCTGAATTTTGGCGGCCAGCAGGACGAGCTATGGTGTGAAGGCGGCGAGTTAGCCTTCATCGGTCAGATGATCAAAGATAGCGTCAGCTTCGGCCGTCAATGCCTGTGGTTTACGTCGCTCGTGTCGCGCAAAGAGCACCTTCCGGAGATTTACCGTGCGCTGGAAGCGGTTGATGCGGAAAAGGTCAGAACGATAGATATGGCGCAAGGCCAGAAGCAAAGCCGCTTTGTCGCGTGGAGTTTTCTGGATACCGCCGCACGGGCCCGCTGGTTACAAAAGCGCTAAGCGACTTCAACCTTTACGGATACCAATCTTCGCGGACATTAACCTTCACGGATAGTTGTCGCAAAGGTATCCGTGAACGTTTTGTTGTCAGCAAACCACCTCTCTGGAGGTGGTCCTTTACTCCACGCTAACCGTATCCGCTTCCTGTTTGGTCACCTTCAACGATGTGCCTTGAATCGCCATAAACACCGCTTCCCGCCTTGTCAGATAGCCTTTGACGGGATGTGGCTTAATCGCGCCAGTCAGCGAGGTGTCGGTGGTGATGCCGCAGCCCGTCGCATGCGCGATTTGCTGCGCTGTCTCATCAAATCTTGAGAAATCGATATCGTAATATTGCGGCACATCGCATTTCCCGCCCAGATTTTTGGCGTATTTCTCTGTGCCTGTTTGCGCACAGCCAGCGAGCAATAATCCTGCGACCGTTATGAGTAATATCTTCATCGTGTTTACTCCTGTTGACGCGTACCGTTTACAGCAGTGACGCCATCTCTTGCAGAATCTGTTCGCACCACTGTTCCAGCCGTTCATCGCTGAGATCGTATTGATTCACTTCGTCCAGCGCCAGCCCGACAAAATGTTTTCCGTCAGTGGTCAGCGGTTTTGGACTGGTGAACTCGTAGCCATCGATTGGCCAATACCCAATGAATGTGACACCTAACGGCAGCAGTTGTTCATGCAGCATGCCCAGCGCATCAAGGAACCATTCGCTATAGCCAAGTTGGTCGCCCATACCGTAAAGCGCGACCACTTTTCCTTTGAGGTTCAGCGTCGCCAATTGGCCCCAGATGTTCTCCCAGTCTTCCTGAATCTCACCGAAATCCCAGGTCGGGATGCCGAGAATCAGCGTACTGTAGTCTTCCATACGTTGAGGTTCGACATCCTTAACGTTGTGCAGATCCACCAGTTCTTCGCCCAACATGTCGCGAATTTTTTCCGCTGCCATCTCGGTGTAACAGGTGCTTGAGCCGTAAAACAGACCGATTTTCATACTATCTATAAGTCCATGATTTAATTATTTTCTACAATCAATGCGTTGATTCAGTCTCTGCGCTGTAACGTGATTGCCTAAAGGCGACAAGTCCATAACTCATGTGCAGCAGAAAACAGGTAATGGCTGCCATATTCGATGATATTGAGGTCTTTTACAATCGCTGGTGAAGCACGCGGTGCAGAGCGATTGGCTTCAATGGTGGAGGGAAGAAGCGTATTTAGGGGATGATTTCAGGGGGAGGAACGCCTCTCTGCGATGGACAAGTGAAAAGAGGCGGAACCTCCCTCGGTGCCGCGACCCACAACGAAACATGTGTCGCCAGCATCACCGACATCGTGAGTATCAATGTCGGTGATGCTGGCGGCGTTGTCATTTTGATTGGCTATGGTCTGCTCCATTGAACAGCAAGTTGCGGCTACTGATCGTTTGCGATCGACAAATATTCCTCCAAAACATTGGTGCGTTCGCAGAGACGAAAAATTTCTCTCTGCATGACTTCAAAGCTGCTCACCGTTTCGCTGCCATAGAGTGACGACTCAAAGGTCTTGCTGGCGCTGTGGAAATCGAGCCAGGCGCGCTCGGCGCGGATCAGATTGTCCTTGGCCGTGCCACTCTGTTTGCTGAGCAGCGCTTTATAAGCAGCGTTCAATCGTGCGTCTTGTCGTTTTTTCTCCGCAGATTGACATGCAGCAAGTGCGATGTTTTCTGATCCCGCATTTTCAACGCAGCTATAGAACACATCGGTAATGCCTGCTGGCGCTTGACGTTTGATGACCTGAGCGGTGCTCTCATTCGCCTGTGCGCCCGACGCATACATAACGAGTGCGAGGCTGAGGGTAAAAATTCCGGTTGCTGTTTTCATGCGATTCCAACCTCGATGTAGGAAAGTGTTGAAAGAAAGTGTTTGCTCGGGTGCACGGTGTGCACATGGATCACCTTGGAATTCGCCGTTCCGGGGTTGTCGGCATGGTTGACAGTTTTACACGTCACACCACCCAGGACAACTTCCTTGTTGAGCTCACGAATCCTGTGCCCGCAGCGGGTAATCCATGGACTTGCTCGTCATTGGAATTTCTCCTTGGCAGAGAGCGATATCGAGAAGGTGTTCGTCGGATCTTTGAATTCGGCCCGGCTTGCGTTGCCACTGCTGCCACGCGGGTGGTCGCTTTTTGGCGACCTGGCATCTTCGCTAACGTAAGACAGTTTGTTGAAATACCGTGTGTCTGACTTACTTGCCAGAATGTCTTCAAGGGAGATGGACTGAGCGAACGTCAGGTTTCCAATTTGCAGAGCGAAGTTAGCGAAAGGCATGGACCAGCGGCAGAGGCCCCGCCCGAAATAGTCCTCATCCGTCAACAGATCGACGTAGAGCTCGCCCTTGTAGACCTTGTCGCTCACACGGGTCAATGCCATCGGTACATTCTTCCTGGGAGTCAATGTTGCCCCGCTGAAAGGCGTGAGCGGCACGCAATCGCCGTTCGCTACTTCATAGCCAGCAGATCCCTTCACGGCATCGAACGGCCCCGGGGCGTCCTCAATGGTCAGCGTGATTTCGTAGCGCATCTTGGGATGCGGGTTGAGCTTGATGTCGATCTTTTCCATGGACTTCCCAAACACAGGGAGAGTGAGGGTTGAAAGAATGAAGAGGGCTATGGCATAACGGTGCTTCATGACGATTTCTCCTGTGACACGCTTGGGCGGTGCGCGTTTGCGCTGGTGGGTTAATTGGTGGCAATTGATAGAGAAGCTTCATGGTGCCAAGAAAGTAAGTGGGGCGCTTCACCCATTCTGCGATTGAGCCGAAGTCATTGACATAGATAGTAGAAAAATGCTGCACACGCGCGTCTGGCACTGGAAATATCTTCATGCCCAGCCCGATCTTCATCGACGCCGTGGCGGCATTGGAGGCGGTATAGGTCTTCATTGAGAGTTTTAAGCTAACGGATACGGACTGGAGGACTGCAAGCGCTGTAGTAAGTCTCGCATTTCTTGTCTGTTTCATTACACTTTTTCAAGCCATCGGCAACCGCTTGGTGAAGTGTGGCCATGGCCCCGCGGTAATAGTTCCGTTCGCCGATCGTAAAAGCGGTGCAGCCGTTTACATAGGAAATCTCGATCTGGCAGTTGTCACCACCTTTGACTTTGCAGTGATTCAGCGCAGCCGACTTTGCGGCTTGCTCACTTGGGAACTCAGCGGATGCACCCAATATGAATTTGGGTCCATCGAATGCAATTGCGCCCCATCGATCCTCCCACACAGGCTCGGGAGCACTGGGCGCTTGCTGTTGTCCGCTGCCGTTACCGGGAATAGGAGCACATCCTGCTGTCGCGCCCCCACCAATCGGGTAGGAACCTGGCGGGCAGTTTCCTTCGGCATGGACGTCTATGCTGAAGCAAGAAAGAGCGAGCAACGCACCTGCCAAGTGTATGTGTTTCATTGCCGTGCTCCCGGATCACCTTGATAGGGCTTCACGCTATCAGAAGGCGCGCGCGCTGGTCAATTAATTCAGGACACTGCTATAGGTGGTTCTGATGCCATCGTCCGTTCGTATATGGTCGGTGGTAGAGAGCTCAGCTTTGAGTGAAGCCGTTCGTTGTTATAATACCCAACGATGTATTCCGTGATGTCTCTTATAGCCTCGGCATGATTGGCGTAATCGCGCCTCCAGACAGGCTCCATTTTTAAACTCAGGAAAAAACGTTCAACGATGCCTTGAGTTGTACAACCACAGGGCAACTGTGCTGAACAGGCGCCTTGGCACGCTTCTGGGCCTCGTAGAAACCGGAACGACTGACATTCAGTATCGACAGACATACGCCACCGAATTTGATTGTTACATCGACAGGGTTGTTGGTATACCTCACTTAATTAGCGTGGTAAATGCGAAATGTATCAAAGTGATAATAACAAGAGGTGATGATTTGAGGTGGTAACAGGTTGGTGCCGGGGTGAAACAGGAAAGGTGCTGTGAGGGCCGTAGCCCTCACAGAAGGGAAATTATCCCAGAGACTGGTGACGCGTTTCTTTGGTTAGCAGCAGTGCAATCAGCGTCAGTGACGCCATAGCCGCCAGATAAACGCCGACGTAGAACAGACCATAGTTAGCCGTCAGCCACGCGGCGATATAGGGTGCAACTGATGCGCCCAGAATCGACGAGACGTTATAGGAGAATGACGCGCCAGTGTAACGTACTTCCGTCGGGAACAGCTCCGGCAGCAAAGCACCCATCGGGCCGAACGTCAGCCCCATTATACTCAGACCCAGCACCAGAAAGCCCATTACCAGCGCCTGATTGCCTGAACCGAGCATATAAGGGAACAGCATGGAGAAGACCAGCATGATACAGGTAACGGTAATCATGGTCTTGCGGCGGCCAAAGGCATCTGCCAGATAGCCCGCGACCGGTACCATCAGACCAAAGCCGATTACCGCGACCATCAGCATCAGCAAGAAGCTATTACGCGAGAAACCCAGCCCCCTAGGTGCTGGCGTTGTGCCGTACGTCATGGAGTAAACGGTCATGATGTAGAACAACGTGTAAGTCGCCAACATAATGAAGGTGCCGAGGATCGTGACTTTCATATGTTTGCTGAGCAGCGTTCCTAGCGGCATACGCACCTGCTTACCGGCTTTGACCGCTTTGGTAAAGACCGGTGCTTCATGCAGAGATATGCGGACATACAGGCCAACCAGCACCAGCACGGCAGACGCGACGAACGGTACGCGCCAGCCCCAGGCCATGAACTGTTCTTCCGTCAGCAGCCAGGACAACAGCAGGAAGGTGCCGTTAGCGAAGAAGAAGCCAATCGGTGCGCCAAGCTGAGGGAACGACCCATACAGCGCACGTTTATTGGACGGGGCATTTTCGGTCGCCAGCAGCGCCGCGCCACCCCATTCCCCGCCAAGACCCAATCCCTGACCGAAACGAGCGATGGCCAACAGGATCGGTGCAAGAATACCGATGGTTTCGTAGGTCGGTAACAGTCCAATCAGAACGGTCGAAACACCCATGGTCAACAGAGACGCGACCAGCGTGACTTTACGTCCGACGCGATCGCCAAAGTGACCGAAGACCGCCGAACCAATAGGGCGAGCCACAAAGGCAATGGCAAAAGTTGCCAACGACTGTAGCGTAGCGGCAGTCGGATCGCCCTGTGGGAAGAAAATGTGCGGGAAAATCAGCACTGCAGCGGTAGCGTAGATATAAAAATCGAAAAATTCGATCGCGGTGCCAATGAGTGACGCAACAATCACTTTATTGCGTGAATTTACGGGTGGTGCTTCCGTTTCGGCATCAAGAGTGGGGGTGATGGTGGCTTGCATAATGTTTCTTTATTTTAACAACACGAACAGCCATTCTACGCATAGAAAAATCGGCTTTTCAACGTTGATTAAGTAAGGTCAATACCAGTAGACATGCGGCATCAAGATGCCTGTTCCGATATATTGACGATACATGAAATATAATGTGCCACGGCCTTATTTTTGCCGGAGAATGTTATGGCGATGTTGATGTTCACGGAATATGTGAGATCGCACACAATTCTGTTTGTGAGAGAATACAGCCTTGATGAAGGTGTAAAGTAGTCGCTTCATCGGCATAATATTGCCAATAAGTGAAGAAGGACACGGCGATGCAAGAACACGATCAGACGCTTATCGAACAGTTTCTCGATGCGCTGTGGCTGGAAAGAAATCTGGCCGAGAATACGCTGGCGTCTTATCGCTTGGATCTGCGTTCGTTGGCTGAGTGGCTTGCACACCATGACAATGATTTGCTTCATGCGCAGGCGCTCGACCTTCAGGCGTTCCTCGCCGATAGGATCGATGGAGGCTATAAAGCGACGAGTTCTGCCCGTTTGCTGAGTGCGATGCGTCGCTTCTTTCAGTACCTTTATCGAGAAAAGCAGCGTAGCGACGATCCGAGTGCCGTGCTGTCGTCTCCGAAACTGCCGCAGCGTCTACCCAAAGATTTGAGCGAAGCGCAGGTTAGTGCGTTACTTGATGCCCCGAGCATTGAACAACCGCTGGAATTACGCGATAAGGCCATGCTTGAGGTATTGTATGCGACGGGGCTACGCGTTTCCGAACTGGTTGGTTTGACGATGAGTGATGTCAGCCTGCGGCAAGGCGTGGTTCGCGTGCTGGGGAAAGGTAATAAAGAACGGCTGGTGCCGCTGGGTGAAGAAGCGGTGTATTGGATCGAGTATTATCTGGAACATGGCCGCCCGTGGTTGTTAAACGGGCAGACGTTGGATGTCCTGTTTCCCAGCAATCGCGCACGGCAAATGACGCGCCAGACGTTCTGGCATCGGATCAAGCATTATGCGGTGCTGGCGTCCATCGACAGCGCCAAGCTCTCGCCGCACGTTTTGCGTCACGCGTTTGCTACCCATTTATTGAACCACGGCGCGGATTTACGGGTCGTACAGATGCTCCTTGGGCATAGCGATCTTTCCACGACGCAGATTTATACCCATGTTGCGACGGAGCGGCTGAAGCAACTGCATCAGCAGCACCATCCGCGTGCATAGCATAGAGTAAATAGACAGAGTAACAGGATGTTATCTGACTGGCGGGGCCTCTCGCCAACCACCTTAGCGCATTGCTACGAGCGACGTATTCACCATGACGTTGCGACACAAACAGGATTGATGAAATGAAAAAAGGGTTATTACTGCTTTCTTTGCTGGTGGCGACGGCGACTAATTTTGCTCACGCCGATGATGCCGCAATCAAGCAGACGTTGACGCGTCTGGACATGCAAGGTGCGGAAATACTGCCTTCGCCGATGGCTGGCATGAAAACTGTCATTACCGAGAGTGGCGTGCTGTACATCAGTGAAGACGGCAAGCATTTGCTGCAAGGCCCGCTTTATGATGTGAGCGGCACGATGCCGGTCAATATCACCAATCAAATCCTGATCGGCAAGCTGAATGCGCTACAGGAACAGATGATTGTTTATAAAGCCGCGCAGGAAAAACATGTGATTACCGTTTTCACCGACATCACCTGCGGCTATTGCCACAAACTGCATGAACAGATGAAGGACTACAACGCGCTGGGTATCACTGTGCGCTATCTGGCTTTCCCGCGTCAGGGAATGAAATCCCCGGCAGCGAAAGATATGCAGTCCATCTGGTGCGTGGCCGATCGCAATAAAGCGTTTGATAACGCGATGAAGAGCGAAGCTATCTCGCCGGCAACGTGCAAAACCGATATCGCCGCGCATTACCAACTGGGCATCCAGTTTGGTGTGCAGGGGACCCCTGCTATCGTGCTGCAAGACGGCATGGTTGTGCCGGGATATCAAGGGCCGAAAGAGATGCTGGCGATGTTGGAAGCACACAAAGCCTCGAAGAAAACTGGCGGTTGATGCTACGTGAATATGATTACCCAACTCCGCCGGCGTCCGCTGGCGGAGGATATTGATTTACCTGACACCGTTCCACCCTTACTGCGTCGCCTTTATGCGCAGCGTGGCGTTAAAGGGGCTCAGGAGCTAGAACGTGGCCTGAATGGTTTACTCAATTACCGTTTGTTAAGCGGCATTGATAAAGCGATCGACCTGTTGCAACTGGCGCTAGCCGAGAAGCGTTGCATCGTGATTGTGGGCGACTTTGATGCCGATGGTGCCACCAGCACCACGCTTGCCGTACTGGCGCTGCGCAGCATGGGTGGCGAGAACGTAAAATATCTGGTACCGAATCGTTTTGAAGATGGCTACGGGCTAAGCCCAGCAGTGGTGGCGCAGGCTGCCACGCTGGGGGCTGAGGTGATTGTTACCGTTGATAACGGGATATCTTCTCATGCGGGCGTCGAGGATGCGCATCGGCGTGGTATCGCGGTGCTAGTGACCGATCACCACCTGCCGGGCGAAATCTTGCCTGACGCCGATGCCATGATTAACCCCAATCTGCCTGACTGTCAGTTTCCTTCCAAAGCGCTGGCTGGCGTGGGCGTCGCGTTTTACCTGATGATGGCGCTTTTTGTGCGCCTGCGCGATAGCGACTGGTTTACGCAACAAGGGCTGGCGAAACCGAATCTCACCGAATTACTGGATCTGGTGGCGCTGGGCACGGTGGCGGATGTCGTACCGCTGGATGCCAACAACCGGATTCTGGTGGCGCAAGGGCTGAATCGCATTCGTGCCGGAGAGTGTCGGCCGGGCATTCGAGCACTGCTTGAGGTGGCTAACCGCGATGCCAGCCAACTGGTCGCCAGCGATTTAGGTTTTGCCATCGGGCCACGGCTCAATGCAGCCGGACGGCTGGATGATATGACGGTCGGGGTCGAACTGTTATTGAGTAACGACATTACTCAGGCGCGCATGTTGGCTAACGATTTAGATGCGTTAAATCAGGATCGGCGAGAGATCGAACAAGGAATGCAGGTAGAAGCCTTGCGCCTGTGCGAATCACTGGAACGTACCCGCACCGAGTTGCCTTACGGTCTGGCGATGTATCATCCTGAGTGGCATCAGGGCGTCGTCGGTATTCTGGCTTCGCGCATCAAAGAACGCTTTCATCGTCCGGTGATTGCCTTTGCGCCTGCCGGTGACGGCATGCTGAAAGGATCGGGACGTTCTATTTCTGGTCTGCACCTACGTGATGCGTTGGAGCGGCTGGATACGCTGTATCCCGGCATGATGGACAAGTTTGGCGGACATGCGATGGCAGCAGGGTTATCGCTGCATGAAGATCGGTTTGAGGATTTCCGCCAGCGCTTCGGCGAACTGGTTGGTGAGTGGATCGATCCGTCTCAGCTTGAAGGCGTCGTTTGGTCTGATGGCGAACTGGCTTTGCCAGAACTGAATTTGCTCTCAACGGCAGAAATGCTGCGGTACGCTGGTCCGTGGGGGCAGGAATTCCCGGAACCGACGTTCGATGGGTGCTTCCGTATTATCAAGCCTCGTCTACTCAAAGAGCGCCATTTGAAAGCAATGTTTGAGCCGATCGGTGCAACAGGACCAGTGCCGCTGTTAGATGGCATCGCATTTAATGTCGATACGACCGTTTGGCCGGATCCGAGCATTAAAGAAGTGGAAATGGTGTACCGGCTGGATATTAACGAGTTTCGTGGTAAACGCTCGGTGCAGTTGTTGATTCAACATCTGTGGCCGCGTTAACTTTGCGAACCGAATAGGGTGGGCGGAAAGTCTATAAAATGCGCCTTTTATCCGCTAGAATGGCGGGTTACATCATTCCGTTGTCAACGACTTAACGTAAGAATATAAAAAATCATGTTTGAAATTAATCCGGTAAAAAACCGCATTCAGGATCTGGCTGAACGTAGCGCCGTTCTTCGGGGGTATCTTTGACTATGATGCCAAGAAAGAGCGCCTCGAAGAAGTAAACGCCGAACTGGAGCAGCCTGATGTCTGGAATGAGCCTGAACGTGCTCAGGCATTAGGAAAAGAACGCTCCTCGCTGGAAGCTATCGTAGACACCATCGATCAACTGGCTCAGGGTCTGGAAGATGTGACCGGTTTGCTTGAGCTCGCGGTGGAAGAAGATGACGAAGACACTTTTAATGAAACCTCGGCAGAACTGGACGTGCTGGAGAATAAATTAGGCCAGCTCGAATTCCGTCGCATGTTCTCTGGTGAGTACGACAGCGCGGATTGCTATCTGGATATTCAGGCGGGATCTGGCGGTACGGAAGCGCAGGACTGGGCCAGCATGCTGGTACGTATGTACCTGCGTTGGGCGGAAGCCAAAGGATTTAAAACCGAAATTATTGAAGAGTCAGACGGTGACGTGGCGGGTACGAAATCTGCCACCATCAAGATCATCGGTGACTATGCGTTTGGCTGGCTGCGTACGGAAACCGGTGTACACCGTCTAGTTCGTAAGAGCCCGTTCGATTCCGGCGGTCGCCGCCACACCTCATTCAGCTCCGCGTTTGTCTACCCGGAAGTGGATGACGATATCGATATCGAAATCAATCCGGCCGATCTGCGTATTGACGTTTACCGCGCATCCGGTGCGGGTGGTCAGCACGTTAACCGGACAGAATCCGCGGTGCGTATTACCCACCTTCCGACCAACATTGTCACGCAGTGTCAGAATGACCGTTCCCAGCATAAAAACAAAGATCAGGCGATGAAACAGCTGAAAGCCAAGCTGTACGAGTTTGAGATGCAAAAGAAAAATGCTGAGAAACAGGTGATGGAAGACAACAAGTCTGATATCGGCTGGGGCAGTCAGATTCGTTCCTATGTTCTGGATGATTCGCGCATCAAAGACTTACGTACCGGAGTGGAAACACGTAACACTCAGGCCGTACTTGATGGCGATCTGGACAAATTTATTGAAGCAAGTTTAAAAGCGGGGTTATAAGAATTCGCATGGCTGAATCACAATCACAGGGTGCCGATCAGGCGCAAGATCTGAATAATGAATTAAAAGCGCGTCGTGAAAAGCTGGTGACGCTGCGTGAAAACGGGATCGCATTCCCGAATGATTTCCGCCGTGACAGCATCTCCGATCACTTGCACGCTGAGTTCGATGCCAAAGAGAACGAAGAGCTGGAAGAACTGGGTATCGAAGTGACCGTTGCGGGCCGTATGATGACCCGTCGCATCATGGGTAAAGCCTCTTTCGTAACCTTGCAGGACGTCGGTGGCCGCATTCAGCTGTATGTTTCCCGCGACGATCTGGCGGAAGGCATCTATAACGAGCAGTTCAAGAAATGGGATCTGGGCGATATCCTGGGTGCGCGCGGCAAGCTGTTCAAAACCAAAACGGGCGAGCTGTCCATTCACTGTACCGAGCTGCGTCTGCTGACCAAAGCGCTGCGCCCGCTGCCGGATAAATTCCACGGTCTGGCCGATCAGGAAACCCGCTATCGTCAGCGCTATCTGGATCTGATCGCTAACGACGACTCTCGTAATACCTTCCGCATCCGTTCTAACGTGATGGCGGCCATTCGCCGCTTCATGGTGGATAACGGCTTTATGGAAGTGGAAACGCCGATGATGCAGGTGATCCCCGGCGGCGCGTCTGCTCGTCCGTTTATCACGCACCATAACGCGCTGGACATTGACATGTACCTGCGTATTGCACCGGAACTGTATCTGAAGCGTCTGGTTGTAGGTGGTTTTGAGCGTGTGTTCGAGATTAACCGTAACTTCCGTAACGAAGGTGTTTCCCCACGTCACAACCCTGAATTCACCATGATGGAACTTTATATGGCGTATGCCGATTATAAAGACCTGATTGTGTTGACGGAAAACCTGTTCCGTACGCTGACGCAGGACGTGCTGGGCTCGACGACGGTGGTGTACGGCGATCAGACATTCGACTTCGGTAAGCCGTTTGATAAGCTGACGATGCGCGAAGCGATCTGTAAATACCGTCCTGAAACCAACGTTGCCGATCTGGACGATCTGGAGAAAGCGACCGCGATCGCACTGTCTCTGGGCATCAAGATCGAGAAAAGCTGGGGCTTGGGACGCATCGTTACCGAGATCTTCGAAGAGACAGCAGAAAGCAGCCTGATCCAACCAACCTTCATCACCGAATATCCGGCTGAAGTGTCGCCGCTGGCGCGTCGTAACGATCAGAACTCGGAAATCACCGATCGCTTTGAGTTCTTCATCGGCGGTCGTGAAATTGGCAACGGTTTCTCCGAGCTGAATGATGCCGAAGATCAAGCAGAGCGTTTTGCTCAGCAGGTCAATGCTAAAGATGCGGGCGATGACGAAGCGATGTTCTACGACGAAGACTACGTGACGGCGTTGGAGCACGGTCTGCCGCCGACAGCGGGCCTGGGTATTGGTATCGACCGTATGGTGATGTTGTTCACTAACAGCCACACCATCCGCGACGTAATCCTGTTCCCGGCGATGCGTCCGCAGAAGTAAGCTCGTTTTAGCTGAGCCTTCCAAACCGGTGCAATTGCACCGGTTTGACGTTATCGGCTACGTCAAATTTTAGGGGAAACACGGGGATGAGGTTCCCGTAGGGATACCTCGCACCGTGGTAGCCCCGTGTATCTCGCACTCACCTCGATAGTACTACCTCTCGTTTTATCTCTGCACTCTTGTCGTCATTCTGTGATTGTTGCCCGACGGGGGAAGATGCTATTTTCAAGCATTCATTCACTGCCGGAACGCCCTCATGATGACTTACCGCGATGCCTGGTTTGAGCTTGCGCTGTTAACTAACGGCCGCAGTTTTCCACGGCATACGCACGACGAGTTCGTCATCAGTGCCAATCTCAGCGGATTGGAAACGGTCTGGTTGGATGGAGAGACCTTTGTTGCCACCAACGATATGGTGACGACCTACAATCCCAATCAGCTACAGGGCAGCGACAATGCATTTGACCGCTGGCAGTGCGCATCGCTGTACGTTCACCCGCGGGCATTCGAGCATTATTTCCATCAAACGTTTCTATTCTCACAGGGCTGGAATCCGTCGGCGCAACTGGCGTCTGAGCTAAAACAGCTCGTCACCTCTGATTTGGACGACAGCGTCCGTCAGGAGCGCATTATCCTGCTACTGGCAGGATTGATGGAAGGCCAGCATAAAATGCCGTCCCAAAGCCAAGTCAAAGAGGCTGAGCGGATCACGCGGATCAAAAACGGGTTGCTGAACGATCTCAGCGATATCCCCACGCTTGACCAGCTAGCGCAGCAGGAAAATCTGTCGGTTGCGCATCTGGTACGTTCGTTTAATCAGGCGGTTGGTCTGCCACCGCTGGCGTGGCTGATGCAGCGGCGTATGTGTAAAGCACGAGAGCTGTTGCGGCAGGGCACAGCGATCAGTCAGGTCGCAGGCGATGTTGGGTTTGCCGATCAGGCGCATTTCACGAAAGCCTTCAATCGCTATAACGCGATGACACCGGGACAGTTCCGCCGTATCAATTTTTGACAATACAGCGTTCCCCTTGGGTTCTACACTCGCCTTATTGCTTAACGCTCTAAGGGAATATCATGCTGTTAGTTGCCTTCACGGGGATGCTGCTATCCTTGTCGTTGTGTCTCGATCTGGGGATGGTCAATACCGCGATTATTAACCGTGGGCTACGGCACGGCGCGCGTTCTGCCTTTTATATCGGGCTGGGCTCCTGTTTCGGCGATCTGTTTTATGCGACGTTGTCGGTACTGGGGTTGGCAGTGGTGTTTAACCTGACACCGGTGCGCTGGGTGCTATGGATTGGCGGCGGACTGATTCTGATCTGGATGACGATCAGCATGGCGCGTGCGGCATGGCGTGACTATCAGGTTAAACGCTTTGCCGATCTGTCTACGACAGCGAATGCGGTGGATTCCACCACGCCACCTGCTCGGTACACCGAGTTTTTCAGTGGCGTCGGCATGGCACTGGCTTCGCCGACTGCGCTACTGTGGTTTGCGGCGATTGGCGGCACCATTATTGCGCAGTCTACGGATGGCTCTGCTTTCATGATCAGCCTGTTTCTGCTGGGCTTTTTCTTCGGCGGTGTACTGTGGACGTTCTTACTCGCGGCGCTGGTGAAGTATGGTCAGCGGTTGCTGAAAGAACGCATTTCATTTTACTGCAGCCTGATCTCTGCGCTGTTATTTGCCTACTTTGCCTGGCACGTCATTTCCAATGGCTATGAGACGTTGTTCCTACCGCTATCAACTGCTGCATGACCGGTCAAAACAACAGCACTTTGTCGGGTTTTTTACTTGCTCGGCAACGGCATAGCGCTATAATGCCACTCGCCTCTCCGTGCGAGTGTAGTTCAATGGTAGAACGGCAGCTTCCCAAGCTGCATACGAGGGTTCGATTCCCTTCACTCGCTCCAGGCTCTCTTCCTACAACGTCCATCCATGTTTATTAAATCCAGTAACCACAAGACTTAGCACTACTTTTCAGTCGTTCAGGGAAAGCACTCGTCTATCTAAATCAGTATCTCAATGTATATAGTTATGTATAGGGCATGGTGACACTCTAAATCCTATACACATTCTCCCCCTACTCAGATAGGAAACTATA
The DNA here is from genome assembly GCF_000740965.1 of Pectobacterium atrosepticum. Taxonomy (NCBI): domain Bacteria; kingdom Pseudomonadati; phylum Pseudomonadota; class Gammaproteobacteria; order Enterobacterales; family Pectobacteriaceae; genus Pectobacterium; species Pectobacterium atrosepticum. The sequence goes on from NZ_CP009125.1 coordinate 729,995, forward strand.
CACATGCCGCTTACTGGTTTTGAGAGCAGCGGCGCCAAGCCAGTACCTTTCAGGAAGATGTTTTCCTGTTCATTTACATCGACCACTGTGGATATTCAGGTAGTGGGGCTAATGCCAGTGTTAGAAAAATGGGATGAATGTAGATCCACCTAGAAATGTTGCAAAGCTTTGAAAATGTAAAGTTTATTTATAATAATTGGTTTATATTTCACAAGATATATTATAGATTATAAGAGAGCGATTTATTTAAAGGATTAGCGGTGAGTTGTTAAGTGTCTGGTAGCTTAATACTAATAATTTTAAACAAGGAGAGATATTGCATGAGTCTTTTATCTAAAGTAGTGACACAAATTAAGGGTTTCCTTCATGATTCCGTAGATAAGGCTTCTGATGACGGACGTACTGCACGCCAACTTATTCGTGATGTCGGTGAAAATGAAGAAAAAATCAAAGAGGCGTTAGTAGAATCCAGATCTCAGGCTATTATTTCCAAACAGAAAGTTGAAGATAAGCAATCTGCAATCGCTTTGTCGAAAAAACGAGCAGCAAAGGCAGTTGAGTTGGACAAGGAAGATTTGGCAAGAACTATTCTTGTTGAAAAAAGACAGCAGGAAAGTGATTTGGCAGCGCTTCAAAACCAGCAAGCTAAATTTGATAATATTGTAGTTACATTAACTTCACGTTTTAATGACATTCAGAAAAAACGTTCTGAAATGGAAAGAAAGGCAGATAGTATTGACTTGCGTTCTAAAGTCGCAGCGGCAACTGAAGAAGCAACAAAATTACTTGATGTAGGTAATTTTGCTTCTTATGATAGCGCTTCTAAAGTATTTGATCGTTTAGAAGATAATATTGCAAAAAAAGAAGCAAAATCTCAGGCTCGTGGTGAGTTTATTGATGCAGAGAAAGATAAGCAAGACGAGTTGGTTTCTCTTGATAGACATGGCCTTGATGAGTCAATTGAAGATGAGTTAGCGGCATTACGTGCTATGAATAAAAAACAAGAATAAAATAAAAATAATCTTCGAGGGTATAGAAATATACCTTCCATTGTATTTATTTTTCAATAGAAGATAAGAGGTTCTATGAAAAGTGTCAGTTACTCTATCATTAAAAGTCTTTTTTTTTCGATAGGTATTATTTTTTTTATAGGGGTAATCAGTGGCACTGATTTTTCACCACAAAAAGCTATCGCTGCTCAAAATCAGGTTGTTCCTAAACCGAGTGAAATAAAAGCAGCCGTTAGTAGTGGTAATTGGACACTAGCTCATGCTCTTATTAAAAAAGTAGTGGCAGCTCATCCTGATAAACCTCAGTCTTGGTATCTGAAATCTCAGATTGAAGAACGATTAATGCCAAGTGGAAAATCGACACCACAAGAAGCATTAGCTTCTTTAAATAAGGCAATGGAGTTAGATCCTACTTATTCTTTTAGTACTTCTTATGGGAATGTAACAGAACTGCATGATAGGTTAACGACGAAGGTCAATGTTTCAGAAGGTAAGCTTAAAGTATTTACTCCAGATGATGATCCTATTCTTAACAAGGATAAGATTATTACACCATCAGAAACAGAACCTTTAATGGCGAAAGAAATTAATAAATTAAGTGACAATGATAATTTAAAAAATATTATTGCAGCATCAAAAGAAGTGGAGGATGACTCTTCGAGTTTTTTTGAGTATCTTGTTGTTATTTTTATCGCCATAGTTCTCTGTTATTGTGCTTATTATTCATCTAGAGAAGACAAGAAGAAGTTTAATGATACGAAAGAAAAAGAGTTAAATAGAATTAAATCATTAGACTTGGCTACACAACTAGATGATATGTTATCTAAAGATATTTCATATATCGAACTGGATTTGCCACGTGAATTAGATAGCGAAGGGATGATTATTGAATATAAAAAGAGGAAGAAAGATCTTGTTTCTATAATGGAAGAACTTTTGGATAAAAATAAAAAAAGTTTTAGACTGGAAATATCTAAATTAGAAGAGTTATCAGTCCTTCAAGTCACTGAGCGGAATTTTATAAGACAGGCTGTTGAAAAAGCTAAATTCCATATGAATGATATTGAAGAGTATAGAGGTAAAGAATTATTTGAGAAAATAGAAAGTATTTGCTTAACGTTTTTATGTGATAGGCTTAAGAATATCGATAATGTCATTAGTGAATCACCAGGGAGCTATAGTTCCATGTTGAGAGTTTCATTAAAAAGCGTTTCTCATTCTTTTATTAAAGTTCAAAAAGACAATAATGAATTTTTGATTAATTCAATTGATGATAATTTTATTTCTGAAAAAATGATTGGTAAATTGAAGTCAGCAGTTATTGGATTTTATTTTTATAATGAGGTTTTTGAGAAAGAAAAACAAAATTATCGAGATAACATGGAGGATCAGCGCAGAGCGTTAATTGAGGAGGATTTGCGAATAAACAGAGAGCTGGAAGAGAGCGCTTCTAATAGGAGAAGACAAGAGATTAGTGAGCAAAAAATAATTATGGAGGCTGAATATCGTCGTAATAACCTACCAAGGAAGATATATCGCCATAGATCAGGTAGTAATGGCGGTGACTTTCTTTCAGGAATTATTGCAGGTAGTATTTTTAATAGTGCTAATAATAACTCCAATAACAGTAATTATAATAAAAATAGCAGTGGCGATAATCGTTCATCATCTGATTCTACATTTGATTTTGGAAAGAGTGATAGTGGAAAGAGCGATAGTAGATTCGATTTTGGTAAAAGCAGTGGAAGCAGTAGTAGTTTTGATTTTGGCAGTAATAAAAATGATGATAAATGGTAAATTATAAATTATAAATACTATGAAATGTTCTGCGCTGCGTTACTGAGGTCAATACTTATGAAGCCACATCCGATACGCGAAATCATTGAAGCCTGTGATAGAGCAATATCTGCACGAAATTTTGATGCCTTGATGAATTATTATGCCGAGGATGCTGCACTTGTTATCAAACCAGGAATGGTTGCAAGAGGGAAAGGTGATATAAGAAAAGCATTTGTCGCTATTGCCGATTACTTTAAAAATCAACTTGTTGTTGAACAAGGAAATATGCAGGTCATAGAAGGTGGTGGCGACGCTTTAGTTATCATGGAAACGGTGTTTTATTACCCAGACGATCAGGGGAATATTGTCACAACAACTCGGCGAGCGACCTACGTATTCAGGAAAGAAGCTGATGGAAGCTGGCTTTGCACTATTGATAACTCCTATGGAACAACACTTCTTGACTGATTATGTCTAGTCAATTCAGGCGTGCTCAGGATGATGTTAGCGCGTTTTTATTCTTTCGTAACAGCTTCCCCATGTTTGAATATGAGGCCCGCGAGTGGCCCCAATTTCTTTCATTTTCCCGGTCTAATCACAGTCGCTGTCCAGTAGGGTAAATCCCAAGTGCCGCCGAGACGGATCATACGGCATGAGCCTGTAATTGATGCTCGGCTTTGCTGGAATGTTTTGCCATCCCAGACCCAGGCACTATCGCTCATGCAGTCCGCGAGTCCACGTCCTTTCTGTACGGCGGTAATTTCACCGTTTTCGTAGCCTACTCCGATTGTGGTCACGAGCTGGGGCTGAGTTTGCATGGCGTTGTCGATGACCCAGTAAGCGTAACCTTCGTTGTAGGCTGCACGCCAGCAGAGGGTGCTGAGCAGCGACATGCTGCCATTGAGCGGCGTGATCATCATCGGTTCTGCTACTCTTTCTTCCTGTGGCGGAAAGTCATAGCAGTCATCTTCCTTTAGCGTCTTAAGCAGCTTTTTCTGGATAGCGGCTTGTTCCGCATTCGTCAGATTTCGTGAGGGTTCCTGTTGGGTTGCTGCCGCATAGATAACAGGGGCTGTTACGGCGGATAGCTCACTACTTTTGTTGCCTTTTTTGGTGATGGCGTCTGTTGCGCCAATGCGACCCTGTCTCTCATCCATTTTTAGCAACACAGCGTAGGCACCTGCCCCAGACAGTTCGGAAACCATGCCATCGTGCAGAAAAGCCACTTTCCCGCTCCCTTTCAACGCCTGTAATACGGCAGGGATTTGTGTCTCATTGAGCTGCCAGAGATTGTCTTCGGTCGAGGTAAGTGCGCCTTTATCCACACCATCAATCGCGAGTGTGAGCCGCGTACCTTTAGAAATCTCTTTGTCTACTTCAGCGAGTGTAACCTCAGCCGTTATTGGCGTATTTTGCCCAGCATGGCGCGTTATGAGCAGTGAAACGTCTTGAGTTTCGGTATCTTCTCCCATGCCTTTTTCTTCTGGCGAGTAACCAGCCGCCCGGCACGTTAGCGTGTTATCGCAGACGATTTCCCAGTCTTTATGAAAGAAAGTGCTATCGGAGAATGTTGTGGAAAATGCGAGCGTAGGAATGCTGGCGATGACAACACTTAATATATTGAATCGGTAAGGGAGCGGAAAGAACATATTTCATCAAGTCCTTGATTATGCAATGGCTTGTTATCTTCTATAACCTGATGTCGGGAAGCCAGTCGCGTTTAGTGGCGCAGGGTATTATGTTAGCTTCAGGTTGCCTCAGATTGCGAATATTTCTTATCCCACTACTCCTTTATTGAGCGTGAATCGGGTATAATATCGCTACCGTCAGCCGTTCATCGGCTGTGCAAAATCCCCTCGGTGTTATCAGCATGTTTATCCTGCTTTTTAACCTCATGCGCGATAACGGTCAGACGTAAGTTTTCCACACAACTGAAACGATCCCTATAAATAAGTGTCATGATAGATGTAGCGCGATGAGAACGACTCTTTATGCGGTACGCTGTTAATCACTTAAAGATGAGTATCATGAAGATTAAGCAAACATTTACCAGGGCATTACTCCATCCACGCTATTGGACGACTTGGTTCGGCCTCGGCGTGCTGTTTTTATTAGTCCAACTTCCTTATCCGTTGTTGATGAAAATCGGAAGCAGCGCAGGTCGTTTATCCCGTATCTTTCTTAAACGTCGGGTGTCGATTGCTCGGCGCAATCTTGAGCTGTGCTTCCCTACGATCTCTGATGACGAGCGGGAAGCTATGATCGACAGCAACTTTGCGTCGCTTGGAATGGCATTGGTCGAAACGGGCATGGCCTGGTTTTGGTCCGATCGTCGCGTGCGCCACTGGTTTGATGTTTCAGGGTTGGAGCATCTACAGCATGCTACCGCAAAAGGTCAGGGCGTGATGGTGATTGGTATTCACTTCATGTCACTGGAACTGGGCGGTAGGGCGATGGGACTATGTCAGCCGATGATGGCGATGTACCGTCCGCACAATAATAAAGCGATGGAAATGGTGCAAACCTGGGGGCGTTCACGTTCGAACAAAGCGATGATCGACCGTAAAGATCTGCGTGGCATGGTGCAAGCACTGAAGCGTGGTGAAGCGGTATGGTTCGCTCCCGATCAGGATTACGGCCCTAAAGGCAGCGTGTTTGCGCCGTTCTTTGCGGTGAAAAATGCGGCGACCACCAGCGGTACCTACACCATCAGTCGTCTGGCAAAACCCGCGATGATGACAACGGTGCTGATTCGTAAGCCTGATGCTTTGGGTTATCAACTGGTGATTCAGCCTGAATTACAGGATTATCCTTATCATGATGAACAAGCTGCGGCCTGCTACATTAATAAGGTGATTGAGAAAGAAATCATGCGTGCACCTGAACAATATCTCTGGCTGCATCGCCGCTTTAAAACTCGTCCGGCAGGCGAAGTGTCACTCTATGCCTGATGGGCGTAGTGAAGGATAATCGTGAGATAGCGCAAACACGTGTGACATCGGATGGCGCTTCGGTGCCATCACTGCATAGTGAGCAGAATCAGTTACGCATGGTGTAGAAAAAAGGTCTAGAAACAATAAAGGTGTACAAACAAAAATGGCTACCGGATGGCAGCCATTTTAGGGTGGTTAACGTACACGAGTACGATTAACGGAAGATAGCGTGGGGGTTAACACCGCGATAGGTTTTGCCCAACGCTTTTAATATTTGATTGATTTTGCGGACAACGCGCATCTTTTTTATCCCCACGATTCTTAAATAATTATTGGTTGAAAGTACCAAAGTTGATGTTGATGTTTTCAAACATAGCGATGATTTTGTTTAGCAGTTTCATGGTCATTTCCTCGTTGTTCGTTGATTTGTTTTCTGTGATGCTGCTCACGTTTTTAAGAATACTCGCACAGATACGGACGGTCAACTTTTTTGTGATGTGAATCACAAAAAAATGAACGAGCAGTTTGTGAGGAGTAAACCGCTGTTTTGATTTCCGTCTAAGAACCCTTTCTGCTTTTTCTTCATACTGGCGCGTTTTCAGCGGCTTGCCTGATTGAATGTTACCTGTACGAGTTGCGCATTTCCTTATCGGAAAGATGATGTGAGATAGGTAAATTGTCTCGATTAGCAGTTGAAATAAGCGCGGGGTAAGCGGGATAATCGTGCGCTTCGCATTGTCTGGCACCGTTTTATCCGGCTTGTTTAGTGCCGCCTGTTTTTATTCGACAATGTCTTGAGACAGTAACGTTTTCCGGTTCTGCATTCAGCGAGCTAATCGTTTGCGTGCGTGACCATACGGTTCATGGTGCGCCAGTGATGTTGGTGCGCTCGCGGGGCAAGGCTGCGGGAACCGTTCAGAATTGATCTTAAATAATAATGACATTTCAGGGGATACCACCATGTCAAACACCACCCGTCAGGCTGGCTCGCAAGGCTCGCTTGATGCTTTTTTCAAAATTACACAGCGCGGCAGCAACGTGCGTCAGGAAGTGTTAGCAGGCCTAACGACGTTCCTGGCCATGGTTTACTCGGTGATTGTGGTGCCGAGTATGCTGGGCAAGGCTGGCTTCCCGCCGACGGCCGTGTTCGTTGCGACCTGTCTGGTTGCGGGGCTGGGATCGCTGCTGATGGGGTTGTGGGCCAATCTGCCGATGGCGATTGGTTGTGCGATTTCTCTGACCGCATTCACCGCGTTCAGTCTGGTGCTGGGGCAGCAAATCAGTATTCCCGTGGCGCTGGGGGCAATCTTCCTGATGGGCGTGCTGTTTACCATCATTTCCGTCACGGGCATCCGTTCCTGGATCTTGCGTAACCTGCCGCTGGGCGTAGCGCACGGTACAGGGATTGGTATCGGTCTGTTCCTGCTGATTATTGCCGCCAACGGTGTAGGTCTGGTGGTAAAAAACCCGATTGACGGCCTGCCGGTTGCGCTGGGTAATTTCACTTCTTTCCCCGTTATTATGTCTCTGCTGGGGCTAGCGGCGACCATCGGTTTAGAGAAACGTCGCGTACCGGGCGGTATTTTGCTGGTTATCGTGGTGATCTCTATTCTGGGACTGATTTTTGATCCAAACGTAAAATATGCTGGCTTCTTTGCATTGCCGAGTCTAACGGCGGCTGACGGTTCGTCGCTGATCTTCAGTCTGGATATCATGGGTGCGTTGCAGCCGCTGGTTCTGCCAAGCGTGTTGGCACTGGTAATGACAGCGGTGTTTGATGCTACGGGTACGATTCGTGCGGTAGCCGGACAGGCGAATCTGCTGGATAAAGACGGGCAAATCATCAACGGTGGTAAAGCACTCACCGCAGACTCCGTGAGCAGCATTTTTTGCAGTCTGGTCGGGACGTCACCAGCGGCGGTCTACATCGAATCCGCAGCAGGTACGGCGGCTGGTGGTAAAACTGGCTTAACGGCAACGGTAGTCGGTGTGCTGTTCCTACTGCTGCTCTTTGTATCCCCGCTAGCGTATCTGGTTCCCGGCTATGCCACCGCGCCAGCGCTGATGTACGTTGGTCTGCTGATGCTGGGCAACGTCTCCAAACTGAACTTTGATGATTTCGTTGATGCGATGTCCGGTTTGGTATGTGCCGTATTCATCGTACTGACCTGTAACATCGTGACCGGCATCATGCTGGGCTTTGGTGCACTGGTACTCGGACGCATCTGCTCCGGCGAATGGCGTAAACTGAACATTGGTACAGTGATTATCGCTGTCGCGCTGGTAGCGTTCTACGCTGGCGGCTGGGCGCTGTAATCCCTTCCCGCAGACCTTCTGGCTCCGTCCAGAAGGTCTGTAATTCCCCGTTTTTCCTTCCTCTCTCATTACCTACGTCAAACGCGATTTTATGTGCCCTTTTATTGGCTTTGGGTTGATGTTACTTGTGTGATAATCAATAAAGTAATTATCCGTCATACTTCAAACCGCATGTGCGTTGGCTTTCCTCGCTCACCCCAGTCACTTACTGATGTAAGCTCCCGGGGATTCGCTGTGTCGCCGCCTTCTTGCAGCTTGAATTATTTAGGAGGAAACCTCTCTTCTTTACCCAGAAATCCATTTTCATACCGGACTAAATGCGTTAAATATGTAAGGGCAATTCACGCGCTCGCAGGCAGAGTTTTTTGATTTAGGAGTACGTCTAAGGAAAGCATGGAAATATTTTTTACGATTCTTATTTTGACCCTGGTTGTATCCCTTTCCGGGGTAGTTACGCGCATTTTACCTTTTCAAGTTCCTCTGCCTTTAATGCAAATCGCGCTGGGTGCCATCCTCGCCTGGCCCCAGTTCGGGTTGCACGTTGATTTCAATCCTGAACTGTTTATGGTGCTTTTCATTCCGCCGCTGCTGTTTGCCGACGGTTGGAAGACACCCACGCGTGAGTTCCTGAGACACGGTCGAGAGATTATCGGTCTGGCGCTGGTTCTGGTTCTGATTACCGTGGTTGGCATCGGCTATTTCATCTACTGGATGGTGCCAGGGATGCCGCTGATCGCCGCTTTTGCGCTGGCTGCTGTACTGTCGCCGACGGATGCTGTCGCGCTGTCTGGCATCGTAGGCGAAGGTCGTATTCCGAAAAAACTGATGGGCATTTTGCAGGGCGAAGCGTTGATGAACGATGCGTCCGGCCTGGTGTCGCTGAAGTTTGCTGTCGCTATTGCGATGGGCACGATGGTATTTACGGTTTCCGGTGCGACGCTGGAATTTGTTCAGGTCGCGCTGGGCGGGCTGCTGGCGGGCGTCGGTGTGACCTGGATATTCGGTAAATCGCTGCGCGTTATTAGCCGCTGGAGTGGTGATGATGCTGCAACGCAGATCGTACTGCTGCTGCTGCTGCCTTTTGCGTCGTATCTGATTGCTGAACACATCGGTGTGTCGGGCATTTTGGCTGCGGTAGCGGCGGGGATGACGATCGGCCAGTCGGGTGTGATTCGTAGCGCGCCACTCACGATGAGAATGCGTGCCAACGGCGTGTGGTCGATGTTGGAATTTGTGTTCAACGGCATGGTGTTCATCATGCTCGGCCTGCAATTGCCGGACATTCTGGAAACGTCGGTTACGCAGGCAGAGCTGGACCCAACGGTTGAAACCTGGATGCTGTTTACCGATATCGCGATCATCTATGGTGCCTTGCTGTTACTGCGTTTCAGCTGGCTATGGGTGATGAGAACATACAGTGTGCACATCCAAAAAAAGCGCCCTATGGTCTTCGCCGAATTTTCCACGCGTGAGCTGTGGATCGCTTCCTTTGCCGGCGTGCGAGGGGCGATTACGTTGGCGGGGGTGCTGTCTATTCCGCTGTTGCTGACTGACGGCACGGCGTTCCCATCACGCTATCAACTGGTGTTTATCGCCACGGGCGTCATTTTGTTTTCTCTGCTGTGTGGCGTACTGGCGCTACCGTTTCTGCTGCGCGGTGTGGTGGTGGCGGACAAAGCGGCGCATGCCAAAGAAATCCGCATGGCGCGGATGGCCGTGGCGGAAGTGGCGATCAAAAGCATGCACAAAATGGAGGAGCGTCTGGCAGCCGATCGAGAGGAAAACATTGATGAGCAGGTGCTGAAAGAAGTCAGCGCACGTGTCATCGGTAACCTACGTCGACGGCTAATCAATAAAGACGATCCTGAAAACGGTCTGTTGATTGAGAATCTGGAGCGGCGTTTTCGCCTGACTGCCCTGAATTCCGAGCGTGCAGAGCTGTATCACTTACGCGCCACGCAGCAGATCAGCAATGAAACGTTGCAAAAAATGCTGCGCGACCTCGATCTGATGGAAGCGCTCTTGATCGAAAATGAGTAAGACGCAGTGAGGCGCTCCCCGCTACCGCGTTGATTTCTTTCTCTTCTCTTTCCTTCCTCTGCATCCCCATGGCGTAAGCGATGGGGATGTTTTTTATACGCCTAACCTAAGAACTGTGTCAGGTGATTGTAAACTGCTTGTCACTAAATGATAATGATTGTTATTATCCGTAGGATTTTTCTTAGCAGTATAGAAATCCTAAGTAAAAAGCTAAGAAGTAGAAAACCAGAAATAAAAAACGGCCCGCACGGTATCAGAACCGCGTGGGGTGAATGGCTGTTTGAAAGACCAGATAAAAAATAAACGGACATTAACCCTGAATTAATTAGGTAATAAGCCACGTTTATAGGGGAAAGTTATGCGTGTATTAGTGGTTGATGATGATTCTGTGCTGTGCCATTGGCTCGGGTCTAAATTACATTCCCACGGCCATTCTTGCCGGATGGTGCACGATGGCGCACACGCATTAAAAGCGATCAAGGATGAAGTTTATGATGTCGTTCTGTTGGACAGAATGCTCCCTATCATGGATGGATTTACGGTATTACGTGAATTACAAGGCTCACGTCATCCGCCTATTATGCTGCTCTCGGCGCTGGATCGTGATGTCGATCGGGTGATGGGGTTAGAGCTGGGTGCAGAAGATTATCTCGGCAAGCCTTTTAATTTTAATGAGCTTAGATTACGTCTGGATATTATGGCGCGACGCGGTAAACGTCATGCTGATAATCCTTCCATGCTGATTTTTGAAGATCTGCAACTTGACCGTATGCAGCGCGTAGCATGGCGCGGTACCAAGCGTATCGATTTGACCGATAAAGAAATCAAGTTACTGATTATATTGATGGAAAACCCGGGGCAAGCGATTACTCGCACGATGCTGTTAGAGCGAGTATGGGGCTACAATTTTGATCCGCAGACCAATCTGATCGACGTTCATATGTCAAAGCTGCGGGCGAAAATTGATAAAGGATTCCCTCGTCCATTAATTAAAACGCTGAGAGCGATGGGCTACGCATTAGGCGCGGTAGATAAGGACAAAACTGATGTTGGCAGCCACGCTGAATAAAATAAAAATAAAGAAGCTGGGGCAGCGCTGGCAGATAAAAATAAAACACTGGCAATTACTAGGGGCAAGCCAATACCCCGGTTTTTTATGTACCTCTAATTTTCGTCAGGCAATAACCATTGTTTTTCTGTTCTTATTGATGATGCTGATGTGTATTGTTGGCTTCAGTTCATTAAGCGAAACGCTGATTCGAACGCATGTCCGTGAAGTTATTCTGGGTAATATTTATGATTACTCGATGCAGTCGCGTTTAACCAATGCCGATAGCCTGATTGCGCAATTACGACAGGATAATCGAGCGAAGGGTGATGAATTACCGCTGTTTCTGGTGATGAATAAACACGGTGATATTCTGTATCACAATCATCCTCTAAGAACGCATCCTTTAACCCCCGATTCTGCCAACACGCATCCTCTGGAAATGCGCCAGCATACTGATTGCCAGATGGATGTCAGCTGTCTTAAAGCCGAAATTTCCAGCCCAGACGATCCCAATCTGATTGGTTTGTCCGTCATGTTGGATGATGGGGGCGTGCTGTTTACCGCTTACAACATTCGACCCATGTTAGAACGAGTGAGGACGATCCCGCTTGTTGCGGGAGCTGGATTGTTTATCGTGCTGCTCTTCTGCCTGTTTGTCAGCCGCCATTTCAGCTTACGTAGCTTGCGGAGCGTGGAGAAAATCCGCGCGGCGCTGCATCGCTACAGCAGCGGTGAGCAGCAGGTGCGTATGCCGTTGTCGCCTTACGATGATGATTTTGACAGCCTGAGCGCCGATATTAACCAGAATCTGGAACGGATTGAGCGCCTGATGGAGCAGGTGCGCAATACATCGAGCCATGTTGCACATGAACTGCGTACTCCGTTGACGCATCTGCAAAATCGTTTGTTCAACCTGACTGAGCGTGCAGGGCTGGATAACGACGTTCGTGATGAATTGAATCTGGCGGTGGACGAGGTGCATAAAATCCTCGGGCTGTTCCGTACCGTGATGCGTATCGGCGAAATCGAAAGCGGGCGCTGCGTGCATCAGTTTGAGAACATTGAGGCGCGCCAACTGCTGGAAGAAATTGCCGAATATTATCAACCGCTGGCGGAAACGCGCGGCTGTCGCTTGAAGATTGAAATCAAAGCCGGAATCCAGCTCTTTGGCGACCGTGCGCTGCTGTTTCAGGCGCTGGCAAATCTGGTGGAAAACGCGCTGAAATACGCGGCACAGGGGAAATACATCACGTTGAGTGTGACGCTTTATCGCGGTTGGATCGCCCTAAGCGTTGCGGACCGAGGTCCGGGTATTCCGCCTGCACTGCACACCAAAGCGCTACAGCGCTTTCAACGGCTGGATACCTGGTTTCAGTCCGGCTATGGGCTAGGATTGTCTCTGGTTCAGGCGATTACCGATCTGCACGGCGGTAAGCTCTATCTGGACTCCTCCGAACCGGGGTTGAACGTCTATCTGTGCCTCAATCGCTGTTAATGTCTTTTTCCTCGCAATGAATACGACTCGTGGTGAGCGGTTTGTACTCCGATCACCACGACGATCCTCTCTGGTTTTTATGAATACCCTTGCAAAAAATATGAATATTTATTAATTTTTCCCGCAATAAAACTTATGTTAGTTATTGATTTATATTGATAATTTTCTTAATGGAAAGATTAACGAATATTAATGTTCTGCTGCTTGTAGTGTTTGATAATAAGTCTCATTATTAATCTTATTATCATCATGGCGCCCACGAATCCCCGAGTAGGCCATGATTTCTTTGGCTGCGGATTAGAGAGTCTTCCCATGAAAAATATGAAAGCAAAATTGCGTTCTTTCCTGCGTGACGAGAGCGGTGTAACGGCAATCGAATACGGCATTCTTGCGGCGGCAATGGCTGCGGCCATCGGCGCTATTTTCGGCGGCGACGGTATTTTCGTAAAAGCGCTGAATGAAAAATTCAGCCAAATTGCCGATCAGATTACCGGCACGGGCACCAGCGGCGGTACATCCGGCGCAGCGAAATAAGCGCGAGATGGCGGATTACACGCACTGGCCGCAGACGGCGCTGCTGATGGGCTGTCTGCTGTGGTGTATCAGTACCGATCTGTTAGTACGCAAAATCACGAATCAGGCGGTATTGATTTTATTGCTGGGCTGGCTGTTTTTCAGTGCTTCACACGTCCTGCAATCCGGTGCGTTAGATAGGTTGGCACTACAGAAAACGTTATGGGCGTTACCAGGCGCGGCGGCAGTACTGGTTGTGGGTTTTTTGCTTTTCCTCACCGGCAGATTAGGCGCTGGTGATGTCAAGCTGATGAGTGTGCTGTGCCTGTGGGTGGGTCAAGGACATCAGATCGTTTTCGTCATGGTGACAGCGCTGGCTGGTGGTGTTTTAGCACTTAGTCTGCCGCTGCTTAATACCGTACCCACAGCGGTGGCGATGGGCATTCAAACCACCAACCGGATATTCAAGAGTCGGTTGCCTATGCCACCCGCGTTGCCCGCCGATCTTTCTCAAGGCATACCTTACGGCGTAGCCATCGCGTTTGGCGCGATGTATGTCCTGATTTTTCCCTTGTTTTAATTCTGTCGCAGCTTTTTAAGACACACACGCTAGGGTAGGCAAGTTGAAATGAAAGTGAACTCTACATACGTACTGTCAGGCGCACTCGTGCTGGCAGGCATTGTTGCGCTGATGGTGCGTAGCCATCTCTCTTCTGAACCCCCAGCGCCACCTCCGATGGTGGTTAAAGCACCGGAAAAAGTCGCAGTTCTGGTGGCCGCGAAAGCGCTTCATCCCGGTGATTTCATTGACTCCGCATCACTGCGCTGGGACGAAACAGATAAACCCGTTTCCCGCACGTTCAATTTTATTCGTGGTAAAGACAGCCAGTCTTTGCTGCTGGGCGCAACGCTGCGTGAAACGGTAGCGGAAGGTACACCGTTGACCAGCAACGTATTGGTTAAGCCGAATGAACCGGGCTTTGTTGCTGCCGTATTGCATAAAGGCATGCGTGCTATTTCTGTGCCTACCAGTGCCGTTGCCAGCAATGCCGGATTAGTGACGGCGGGCGACCGTGTCGACATCATCCTGAGTATGAAAAGAGACGATCAGCCAGAACTGCCGGTAAGCCGCACCCAGCCAGTTATGATGCCGCTTTTGGCTTCACAGACCATTGTGCGCGATTTGCGTGTGTTGGCGCTTAACGATCGCACAGATGCCCCTATATACCCGCGTACGGATGTCAGTGCAGAAGACGGTGGTGAGCTGAATACTACAGCCAAAAGTCGTGAATCCGCGATGGGAACTCGCTCGCGTACCGCTACCTATCAAACCGTCACGCTGGAAGTGACGCCGCAGCAAGCCGAAATGTTGGCTGTTGCAAAAGAGTTAGGTGTTTTACATCTGTCTCTGCGTAGCGCAGCTACGGATGAAACAGGGGATTTGGTTACCGCACCTTCTCAAGTAACCACTGTGACACAGGCTACGGATATCTATGGTGTTTTATCCGCAGGATCCGGCGGTCATAAAGTCAAAACGTATCGCGGTGAGCAAAAAGACGTGGTGACGTTCCCCTCCCGATAGAACAAATACGCAATCTGACAGCCTGCGGGGTGCCGCGAGTTGCTCATAGAACAATGAAGCCCATTACGGAAATTAAGTAAATGACGATGTTTTCGCTGTTTTTGAAATCGGACTTTCAGGGTACGTGCAAACGATTGCTGGCCGCTGGCCTGTTTAATGCGGTATTGCCTGTCACGCTGACGACGATGATGTTGCCTGCGACCACGATGGCTGCCGGGGTATCTGAAGTGGCTGAGACCAACGTGGTGCACTTGACCGTGCATCAGGGGCGGTTATTACAGCTCGACGCGCTGCCAGACAGCGTGCTGGTGGCCGATCCGAATATTGCCAGTTTTGAATTACCTTCTCCGGGTAACCTGTTTGTTTACGCCAAAAGCGTCGGCACCACCACGCTCTATGCGATGGACGAAAATGGCAACGTTATCAACGCCATTCGTCTGGTGTCTGAACATGATTTGAAAGCGTTGGGTGAACGCATGAAGCGTGAATTCCCCGGTGCGGATATCCAACTGGAAGCCTCGATTCCTAGCGGTGTGATTGTGCGCGGCAGCGTCGATACACCGCAGGACGCCAAGCGTGTCATCGACAGCATACAGGCTTATATCAGTGCGTCCGCAGGCGGGCAGGGCGGCGGTGGAGGCGGTGGCGAAAAACTGCCTGGCTCCAGCGAATCCTCCGGCAAAGTGATCAACCAGCTCAAAATCAAAACGCCTTCGCAGATCAATATTCAGGTGCGCGTGGTGGAAGTGTCCCGCAAGTTGACCAGTGAACTGGGATTCAACTGGGCGGCATCATTGAGCACTGGCAGCGGCAACATGAGCGCAGGCAGCGGTTCGCGCCTGAATCTGTTCAACGCCACAACCGGTCGATTTGCTAACCCAACGGATTCGGGCTTCCTGAACTTCGGTCGTTCCAGACTGAGCGGATTGTTAACCGCCATGAACCAGCAGGGCATGGCAACTGTTTTGGCTGAACCCAACCTGACGGCGATGTCAGGGGAAACCGCTGCCTTTGCCGCGGGTGGTGAAGTGCCCATCGTTTTGATCACCAACAACAGCGTCAGCATCGATTACAAATCCTACGGTGTGATTCTGCGTATGACGCCGACGCTGCTGTCTGCCAACCGCATCAGCCTGCACATTGCGCCGGAAGTCAGCGAACTCACGGACGTAGGTTCCGTACAGTTGGAAGGCGGATCGCGTATTCCAGCCTTAACGGTACGTCGTGCAGATACCACGGTGGAGCTGGCTAGCGGACAGAGTTTTGCGCTAGCGGGGATGCTGCGCAGCGCGGGTAGCCAGACAATCAACGGCGTGCCGGGGCTGAGTAGCGTCCCGATGTTTGGCCGCCTGTTTGAAAGCGAATCCACCAGTCAGGAAGAAACGGAACTGGTAATTATCGCGACCGCTTATGTGGTCGAGCCGGTCAATGCAGGCGATCTTCAGACGCCGGGACAAGGCGTAAAAATGCTGGACTCGTCTATGCCACGTTCTGCATCTATCGGCTATCTCTACTGAGTTCGTGAGGGGAAATAAAATATGAAAACGATCAACAGCAACCACCCTCCGTTTCGCCCGCTGCACGTGCGTGCGGCAGTGCTAACCGCCGTTTTTCTGCTGGCAGGATGCGGATGGAACAAGCCGATTAACGATGTGCGGATGCAGCGCTTTGATCAGCCTGCTCTGCAACCGATCGCGGTTCAGCCTTCATCAGTGTCCGTGCCGTTGCTGGTTGCACCGAACGGGCGGGGCTTTCTGCCGGAATCCTTGAAACAGCTCAATATCATGTTGAAAGATCAAGGGCGGTTATCCGCGCAGACGCTAACGCTTATCCCGCACAGCGCGAGCGGCGAGCAGATGGCCGGGCGACTGGCGACGGTGCTGAAAAATGCCGGTGCCAATGCGCAGAATGTGAAACAGATGCGCCGTTCTACTGCGAGCGGACAAACTGGCGATCTGGAAGTGATCTCCGAGGCGCTGGTCGTCAAAACCACCCGCTGCACGATCAACGATCCCAATCAACTGATGGTGAAGCCCTATGAGGCGATAGGCACTCTCGGCTGCGCTACGCAAAACAATCTGGCGATGATAGTCGCTGAACCACGCGATCTGATTCAGGCGAAAGCGCTGGACGGTGCGGATGGCGTGGCGGCAGTCAATAGCATCGAACGCTATCACAAAGGTGAAGTGAAAGAGCTTATCGACATTAACTTTGAAGAAGATTAAGGGCGTGACATTCCATGAGTGAAATTACCCCTAACGATGGTGAAGAACTGGCGCTGCCGCTGGTGGCGTTCGCCAATGACGTACGCGATGTAGCTGATATCAGCGATCTCTTTACTCGCCTGAAACAGCCGGATGTACCGGTGATGTCCGGTGGTATCGCCGCTGCTCGTCAATGGTGTGAACTGAATGTTCCGCCGCGCATTTTACTGGTGGATCTGGAAGGCGCGCACTGGCCGCTTCCCGCGCTGGAAGAACTACTGAGCGTCTGCGGCCCTACCAGTCAGGTTATTGCGACAGGCAAAGAGCAAGATGTTGGTTTATACCGCGCGCTGCTTCAGGCGGGCGTGGTGGACTATCTGGTCAAACCGCTCACGCTGGATCTGCTGGCGACAACGTTGGCGAAGTGTGAAGGCCAACAGGCTGGGCCGGAATATGCACGTATGGGCAGAACGATTGCGGTCGTCAGCGCTAGCGGCGGAAGTGGTGCCAGCACTGTGGCGATGGGGCTGAGTCGCCTGCTGTCTGGTGAACGTCATTTACCCGTGGCACTGGTGGATTTTGACCGTCGTAACGGTGACCAACTGCTGCTGCAAGGGCAAACCGATGATGCGGGTCTGGCGGCGGTATTAGGGACTCAGGAACTGGATACCCGACTGTTGCAGCGCGCCATGCTGCGCGTGGATACCCGCTTGCACCTGCTAGCGCAGAAGCCAGAACTGGGTGAATTGAGCCCGGTTGAGGTGGATAACGTGCTGAATCTCGGCGGTGCACTGTGCCGCATGTTCAATCAGGTGATTTGGGATCTGCCCAGCAGCTATCCGACCGGGGCGCTGGACGTACTGACCTATGCGGATCTGCGCATCATCGTGACGGAATTGACGCTTCAGGATGCGCGTAATGTGCGGCGTGTACTGAATGAAATCGGCGACGAAAGCGAAGGGCAGCGTCTGCTGCTGGTGCATAACCAGAGCCGTTTTGCTACGACCGCGCCGTTAAGCCGCGATCAGTTTGAACAATTTACCGGCCGGAAGATTGATGTCGTGCTGCCGAATGCAGGCCACGCGCTGGCGCAGAGCCTCACGCTCGGCGCATTGAATCTGGCTGCGGCTCCTGCTTTCCAGCAGGGATTACGCCAATTGGTCGATCTGGCCTGTGGCGTACGCGCCAGACCGGCGGAAAAACGCTGGTTCTCGCGTTGGTTAAAACGCGCCTGATGATGTTCAGCGTTCACCGTTTTTCAAAGGGTTACGGACATGTTGATTCGCAAGAATAACCTGCAAAAAAGTGAAGCAGGAAAAAGCACGCCTCAGCCTGCGCCTGCTGCCAACGTGGCAGAACTGAAAACGCGCCCGGCTGCGGAGAACCGCACACAGCCTGCGGCGAACACGTCTTCTGGATCTGCAACAGCTGCCCGCCAGACGGACAACCGGAACAGTCAGCGTCGGATTATCCGCGCGCAGCTCTACGATCAGATCGATGCCGGTAAAGCGGCGATGATGGGGCGTGACAAACTGCTGGTACAGATCGAAACGGTGATCCGCCGCATCTGTGATGAGCAACGTTTGCAGCTTTCTCGGCAGGAAGAGGAAGCCATCGCTGCCGAAATGCTGGATGAGATGACCGGAATTGGGCCGATCCAGCCGCTGCTGTCGGATGACTCGGTCAACGACATTCTGGTTAACGGTGCCGGTCAGGTGTTTGTCGAGCGTTTTGGCAAACTGGAGCTGTCGCCGATTACCTTTATCGACGAAGAACATGTGTTTAACACCGCGCAACGTATTGCCGCCGCGGTGGGACGCCGTATCGACGAAGCCAGCCCGATGGTGGATGCGCGTCTGCCAGACGGTAGCCGCGTCAACGTCATTACTTATCCGCTGGCGATCGACGGCACTACGATCTCGATCCGTAAATTTATGCGCCGCAACCTGTCGCTGGAAATGCTGGCTGAGCGCCGCTGCATGTCCTATGCGATGGCGGATGTTCTGAATAAAGCGATGCAGGCGCGCGTTAACGTGATCGTTTCCGGTGGAACGGGTGCGGGTAAAACCACCTTGCTGAATGCGCTGTCGCAGAAGATCGGTACCACCGATCGCATTATCACCATTGAAGATGCCGCCGAGCTGCAATTGCAGCAGGAGCACGTGGTGAGATTGGAAACCCGTCCTGTCAGCGCCGAAGGTACTGGACGCGTCGATCAGCGCGATCTGATGCGTAATGCCCTGCGTATGCGCCCCGACCGCATCATTTTGGGTGAGGTGCGCGGTGGCGAAAGCTTCGACATGTTGCAGGCGATGAACACTGGGCACGATGGTTCGCTGTGTACCGTCCACGCCAATACCTCGCGTGACGCGATACAGCGTCTGGAAAACATGGTGATGATGGCGAACATGCAACTGCCGCTGATGGCGATCCGTCGCCAGATCGCCAGCGCGGTTCATTTGATCGTGCAGATCGAACGTATGCGTGACGGCATGCGTCGCGTGGTGTCCATCACCGAAGTGTGCGGCATGGAGAACGAAGTAATCCAGCTTCAGGACCTGTTCAGCTTCAACATTCAAGGGATGGATGGGCAGGGTCTGTTGACAGGTGAATATGTTCAGCACATTCAACGCCCGCAGTTCTACAGCGATAAAGCGCATCTGTTTGATGCGCAATGATGAACTGAGGAGACGCCGATGAGTGATTTACGCCTGAATCTGATCACGTTGCTGGTATTTGGCAGCGTGCTGATGCTGCTTTTGGCGGTCAACGCCTGGAGAAAATCACGCCAGCAGCGCATGCAGCGTGAACAACGCTGGCAGCAGATTTTGAACGAGGTCAGCCCGTCGGCTGCCGCCGTCGCGTCTGATTCGATCCTGCGTGACGAGATCAAAACGCCGTTGATGGGCGTCCCTGTGATTGGGCGCTGGATGGCTATCCTCTGGGCGCAAATGACGTTCATCGGCTGGAAAAAGAACCTGCTTCAGCGTTCTCTTTCGCTGGGAGCGGTCAGCCTGATACTCGGCATGGTCCTGGGGCAGCGTACCCTGCTGCCGCTCACGATGGGGCTGATATTTACGCTGTTGCTGTTTGTCAGCATCGGCATGATGTTGTTTCGTTCGACGTTGCAAAAACATTTGAAAGCGCTGCGCGAAAGCCTGCCCGAAGCCATTGATGCGATTACCCGCAGCTGTCGTGCGGGTGTGCCTGTGGCGAATACTTTCTCGATTGTCGCCGAGCACCTCGCTGGGCCGCTGGCGAATGAATTCAAGACGATTGACCACTGGCTGAAACTTGGTATTCCACTGCGTCAGGTCATTCAGGCCTCGGCGACGCGGGTGCCGATGGCTGAGTACCGCTTTTTCGTGGTGATTTTGATCATCAATCAGGAGGCCGGTGGGCGACTGGGGGAAACACTGGAGCGTCTGTCTGCGACGCTGCGTGACCGTCGGGAACTGCAATTGAAAGTGCAATCCAAGACGTCTGAAGCGCGTGCGTCGGCCAAGATTGTCGCCATGCTGTTCCCAGGCTGCCTGGCCTATTTGTATATGAAATCACCCGACGATTTCAGCTTCCTGTTCTCCGATCCGGTTGGAACGACGGTACTGATTTACGCCTTGTGCAGTGTCTCGGTCGGCATGTTGATCACGCACGTTATGGTTAAACGGATAGGGTAAAGGGAGAGCCACTCATGACTGTTTTTGACGATCCCTTACTGCTGTTGGCGCTAGTGCTGATGGTGGCTGGAATCTATCTGGCCCGTACACAACATAAAATCCAGCAATACAAACAGCTGGAAATTCGCATGCGTGGGCATTTACCCAGCGCCTCTATAGAGGCGGCCTCTCAGGATAACATCCTGAGAGGCCAGGGAACGTCATTATCCCCCCTGTTGGAAAAACTGTTGCAGCCTCTCGCCACGCAGGGCGAACGCCTGTCGGGATCGGATCGCGATCGCCGTAATCTACGCCGCCTGCTGGATCTCGCAGGGCTTCGCCGTAACGAAGCGGTGGGCTGGCTGGTGATGGGGAAATTTGCTGCTGGGGCGTTGCTCGCTATCGCTCTGGTGTGGGGATGGTTGCCACCTGCTGACCGTGCAGGTTTGACGGGCGTAGCGGCAGGTCTCATTGGCTTCTTTGTCGGCTCTATGGTGCCGGAGTGGTGGCTGAAATGGCGTGCAGCAAGTCGGGGGGAAAAGCTGGCACGCGCAGTGCCGGATGCACTGGATCTGATGGTGGTCTGCGCTGAGGCTGGGCTGCCTATCGGACGCGTATTGCAGGTGGTATCGAAGGAGTTAGGGCTATCTTCGCCGGAAATGGCGGATGAACTGCACTACACCGCTGCCGAATTACAGATCCTGTCGGATCGTACGCTGGCGATGAAGCATTTGGCAGAGCGTACACGGGTCAGTGAGATCGAAAGCATGGTGGCGACACTGATTCAGGCGGAGCGCTACGGTACACCGCTGTCTCAGGCGCTGCGTACGATTGCAGATGAAAGCCGAAAGACGCTGATTTTGGGGCTGGAAGAGAAGGCCGGGAAATTGCCTGCACAACTGAGCGTGCCGCTGATGGCGCTGATCCTGCCGCCGATTATCGCGATTATGGCATCACCCGCGCTGGTGCGAGTGATCCGCCTGCTGGCGCAATAGCTTTTTACTTTCAACATATTGATTTTAAGTTTTTTTAAACACATTGATTCCCGGTGTTAGCCGGAAATTACCAAGGTTACAACCGATGGAGTTATCGAAGATGGTCGATCTGGTAGCAAAACTCAAGCGCGGCGCGCCCATGCTGGCCCTGCTGATTGTCAGTACCGTGCTGGCGGGATGCAGCAGCTCGACGGCGATTAAAGGCAGCAAGGATGAAGGCCTGCGTTTGGCACGTCTGCTGCGCGATCAAGGGCGTGTTGAAGCCGCGACGGAAGTGTACGCGCGCCTCGACAGTCGTGATGCGCTGAAAGGGGCTGAAATGCTGGAATACGCCAGCGTTGCGGCTCTGGCACGTTCGCCACAGCAGACGTTGGAGCTATACGGACGAGCACGTCAGGCACTGGGCGGTGATACCAACAAAATGACACCGGGAGAAGCGCTGGCGGTGTGTCTGGGTATGGGGCGTACACAGTTGGCTCTAGGACGTAATGCGATGGCGCAAACCGACTTTGCCTGTGCGCTGAAAGCACAGCCGAATGACGCTGGCGCACTCAATGGCATGGGCGTGGTGATGGATGCATCAGGCAAACACGCAGAAGCGCGTCAACTGTTTGAAAAAGCATTGCAGGTGAACCCAGCCGATGTTGCAGCACTTAACAATCTAGCGCTGTCATGGTTGGCGAGTGGCAATACGGACAAAGCGATTTCTCTGCTGCGTTCGGTGGATGAGAGCAACGCAACCAGCAGGCTGAATCTGGCGCTGGCCTACCTTTCTGGTGGCAGAGACGATGAAGCGCGTTCGGCGCTGGCGACCATTGCACAGCCGCAGCGTATTGATGGCTTAATGGACGAGCTGAATCAGCGTTTACAGCAGATGCAGAAGGATAAATCCCGTGGTGAAGCGCTGCTGTTGTCCAGCCGTCAACGTCTGCAATTGAGTGCACCTGAGTAATGGTGTGGCTCCGTAATCGCGACCCGTGGCGTAAGAAAGGCATAATGCAAGGAATCGTGCCACACCATGAACGCAATTGGCGCAGCACGCGCGGCGTGATTGCCACGGAAGTGGCATTTCTGGTGCCGGTGGTGTTGGTCGGGGTGATGATGCTGTTTGAACTGGCTCGTATCGGGCTGGTGATTGCCGTTGGCAGCGCCGCGCTGGATAAAGCCGTGCAGACGTTTCGTCTTGATAACCTCGTTACGGACAGTGCGGAACAGATGGGAACGCGGCTAAAGGCGCGCATGGTTGAAGCGGGATACGGCTACCTCAAGGAAGATGATTTAACGGTTAGCGTGTTGCACTTCGACAATTTGACTCAGCTTGGCGGGCTGACGAACGGCAATAGCAGTCAGGACAACCCCAATGGCGAAGAAACGACGACGCTACCGGTGTGGTCCGTGACGGTGCAGATCAAAAAAGCGTTCATTACGCCGCTGCCTGAAGTGTTAACGCTGGGGGACACTTTCCGCTATCAATACAAGCATGTGTTTGGGACGGAACTGCGCAATGACTGATCGCTTATTGAAAACCAGTCATGTATTGAAAAACAATCGCTTCCTGAGCGGGCTCCGTCGCTTCTGGTTTTCTCGCCGCGCTTCTATTGCGGTAGAAACGGCGCTGGCGTTTCCGATTGTGCTAGCGATAGGGTCGCTGTGTGCGGATCTCTACACCGTAGGGTTGGAACGTACGCGCATGGAACAGCGAGCGGGTGCCATTGCGTCAATATTAGCGATGCAGCAGAAGCTGGATGAAAAAGGGCTAAAAGGGCTGCTCGATACGATATTGCCAACGGAAGGTGCAGGAAACTATCAGTTGTTAATCAGCAACGTGCGCCAGACTGGTGAACTGTACTGGCAGTTGAGCAGAGGCACAGCAGAAGCGCTGTGTGTGGACAGTGAAACACTGCCAGGTGAAGAGTATCTCCCTGAACTGCCAGAAAGAGATCGTGAGGAAGGCAGTAAGACGACCTCCATGATAGTGGTCGAGATTTGCCGTCAGGGTAAAGACGTGAGCCTGCTGGGCGGCATGTCGCTGGGCGGTCTGCTGCACGCGTCGTCAGTCAGTCGGGTTGCTATCAACGTGGTTGAACTGGACGAGGTACTCAGAAAAGAGGCTCGGCTAGAGGAAGAAGATCAGTAATAACCGGCGTATATACAGATACAGAAGCGGCACATAGACCGCAAACGGCAGCGAGTGTCTCGTTACCGAAATAACGAAACAATTAAGACAAATAGGCATATGAGCAATGTCGTTTTTATTTTCCCGTTTTATGGGCGGGTTGAGTACGTGCTGAATCTAGGTATACAGGATAGGAATTGATGAAAAAAACCTTACAGAACAGAAGCGTAAAAAAAGACGATACCGGAATAACGCTGTTCTTACGTGAGCGCCTGTCTGCCTTTGTTCATCAGGAAAAGGGTGCAGGCACGGCATTCTATGCGCTGGGTGCGATGGCGTTATTGGTGACGGCGGCTTTTATCGTCGATACCTCGACGGCAACCGGCGATGCGACGCAGATCAAACGTGCGACGGATGCCGCCGCGCTCGCAGTCGGGCATCAGGCGACCATTAATGGCGAAGAATACAGTCAGGAAGACACGAATAAGCTGGCGTATGAATACGTCAAAAACAATCTGGGGATGAATAAGGCCCTGAGTGAAAAACTGGTGGCGAGTGATGTGTCCGTTACTGAAGGGCGCAACAGTGCCACACGTAAAACCTATACCGTTACTGCCGCCTTTGAAACCAAGCCTAGCCTGCTGAGCCTGGGCGCAAAGAAGCAGGAAGTGTATTCGACCTCGGAAGTCATCAACCGTCCGACCGAAATTGCTCTTGTCATGCCAGTGACAGGCGATATGAGTGAGGGGGATATCCGCTCGCTGAAAAGCGTCAGCCGCTCGTTTGTCGAACGCATGCTGAGCAGCGCGGACGGTAAACGTGACAACCTGTGGCTATCGCTGGTGCCGTACAGCCAGTCCGTGAACGTGTACGACGCAGAAGATGCGAATCGCATTCGCCGCTGGTCTACGCCGAGTGCACTGAACCCGCCGGAGCTGCGTTCGCTCTTTGCCAGTGGCGTTGTCAGTAGCCTCGCCGACCGTCGTTTCCCCGATCGCCGCGCTAACCTGCTGTGCATGTATCGTGGGCTGGGTCGAGAGGAAAACTTCTTCTGGGATGAGCCGCCTGCCGGCCAATTCAGCATTTACTACCGTCACGACTTGCCGCAAAACGGCAGCCCCGGCGCACCGCCGATCTCTTGGCGCGGCCCGAATCCCGACCTCTATCCGTGGGATAACAACTCCAATGCCGTGGATACCCGCTTTATTGTGGCAGACCGTGGGTGCCCTAACGCGGCACTGATGCCGCTGACCAACGAAGAAAGCAGGCTGAATCAGCGTATAGAGCAATTTTCTGCCCGTTTTAACGTGAACTACGCCATCGGCATGTCGTGGGCGGGCGCTGCGCTGTCGCCAAATATGCGCGGTTCAGACGGCTGGGGCGATGCCAAGCTGCCGCTGGATTTCAATCTGGACGGCAACGGTGATGGGCAAAAGGTGATCGTGATGATGGCCAACACGATTGGTAACTGGTTCGACACCGATGGCTACAACTTCAAGCGTAATCAGTTTTCTGGCAGCACCGGATCAGATGTCGCACGCGAGTTCGCACAGCAGCGCTTCCGCGATCTGTGCTCCAGCTTCCGTGCGCGGAACATCAAATTTTATTTTGTCGGCATTCGCCCCGGCGACCCTGAAGACTTTGGCCGCAACCTGTTTGACACGGAGGCAACGCCGGGCCTGCTGGTCTGCACTGAAGGCGAAAAACGCATGAGCTTTATCGATGGTTCAGGCTTCGGCGCAGAAGGCGTTGAGGATCAATTGATTCAACGGTTGGATCGTATTGCCGGCCAGATCGAAACCGAGGGCGGTTATGTTCGGCTGGTTGAATAACTGCTGAATGTAGCCAGGAATGACGCGATTTGCCCCTTTTATTACAGGACATGACACGATGACTTTTTCCCGCTCAAAATCTGGTTCAGCCTTAACGCGCACGCCGCGTCAGGCGTGGGTATTGGAACCGCGCATGATGTTTGATGCCGCTGCTGTGGTCACTGCGGTGGATGTGGCTGCGCACGTTGCCGTTGCGGCAACGGATTCCGCGCCCGGCGTCGATGCCACGCCGGTTAAGGCAACGGTCACCATCACCGATTCCAGCGACAGCTTTGCACCGATTGATCTGTTCAGCGGCGTTAGCGTGTCAGCGGATAACGGCGGGCAGGAACTGAAAGATCTCGTGATTACCGTCAACCGCACGGGCGCAAATCAGGCAATCGTCATCGACGGTACTGACATTACGCTGGAAGCCGCTAATGGCGCAAAAACAACAGCGGGTGATGGACAATACAGCTATACCGTTGCGGTGAGTGGCGCGACGACAACCATCACGGTGA
This sequence comes from Pectobacterium atrosepticum, assembly GCF_000740965.1. Taxonomy (NCBI): domain Bacteria; kingdom Pseudomonadati; phylum Pseudomonadota; class Gammaproteobacteria; order Enterobacterales; family Pectobacteriaceae; genus Pectobacterium; species Pectobacterium atrosepticum. The sequence continues at coordinate 756,017 of NZ_CP009125.1, forward strand.
GTATTGAGTCATCTGCTGATGCATTTGAGCCTACTGACGTTGCGAAACTGATCGACGGTATCGCCTATAAACCACTCGATAAAACCGTGGCTGGCGGCGATGTGACGGTAACGCTGAAAAGCCTGAGTGACGACAGCGACACTGCTGACCTGAATATCCACGCGACTATCACTGTTGACAGCAAGATCAATGTGGCGCCCGTGGTGTCTGCATCGGATGCGCCAGAACTGGCCGAATTAATCATCGTACCCGGTATGGAATCGCCACAGGACGTGCGTTACTCCAATAATGGCGAGCGTGCCTATGCCATAGGAATCGATGGCACACTGGGTGTCTTTACCGTTGGCGAGCATGGCAAACTGACGTTGAGCCAAACGCTGAGTGATATCAGCGCGCTCAAGGATGTGAAAGACATCGCGCTGAGTGCGGACAATCGTTCACTTTATGCCATCACGGGCGATAGCAATATTGTCGCACTTAGCCTTGACGACAATGGGCAGATAATTCGGCTCAGCGGCAGCGATGAGCTGCCGGTATATACCCAGACGATTGCTGTGCAAAACGGCAATATTACCGGACTTGCTGTCTCCAGCGATGGCACTCAGGTTTATGTCACTACGCAATGGAACGGCATGATCGTCTTTACTCGCGATGCGACGACGGGCAGCCTGACATTCTTCCAGCGCGTGAATGAGAGCGGAATCGATCGCAGCGGCATTGTGGCGAGCAGCGGTAACTATGTTGTCACGATGGGGATGGGGGCAAAGCACACGCTGTCGGTTTTCCAGCGGAGTGAAACCGGAACATTAACCTCTGTCGCGACGCTGGAAACGTCTGGGGAAGGTTATGGCGCAGTAGATTACCAACTGACGATCTCGAAGGATCAGCAGTTCATCTACGTCGCCGATCCTGACAGCGGTGAAATCAGCGTCTATCAACTGCGCGATGGTACTGAAGGGAAGACGCTGACCCGCACGGATACGAAAACGCTGGAAGGTGTCAACGCACTCTATCTTAACGCCGACGGTAGCCAGCTCTATGCCTTGAGCAGCGAAGGTGCATTACAGATTTACAGCGTCAACGCCTCTACGGGTGCGCTAAGCGAAAGCGGCCAGATTAAGGATATTGGCGATACGCGCGGCATGGTGCTGTCGCCAGATGGGCAATCACTGCTGGTTGCTGGCGAGGCGATTCAGCGCTTTAGCGCGTTACGCACTTATCTCTATGGCAGCGACTTACCGTTTGCCGATCATATTGCGCTTTCGGATAGCAATCTGGATGTGTTAAACGGCGGCGCAGGTAACTATAACGGTGCCACACTGACTATCGGTCGTGAAACGCCTTCCGCAGACGATCAATTCGGCCTGAGTGCAGGTAACAGCCTGACGCTGCAAGACGGAAAAATTCTGCAAGCAGGTGCAGAAATTGGCACCTTTGCACAGAGTCAGGGCACGCTCAGCGTAACCTTTACCGCTGATGTGACGAAAGAAACCGCCAATGCTGTCCTGAAACAGATTACCTACCACAATGTCGGCAGCCAGAGCACCACCGACGCGGTAGTGCTGACGGTGACAGCGAACGATGGAGAGCTGAACAGCACGGTGACCACTGTCGCGTTGCTGTTGACCGCCAATAGTGCGCCAACGCTGGTTAGCCAGGGCGGAAGCAACCTGACGCTGGATACGCGTGGCGCATCCGTCACACTATTCAAAGATACGGCGATCAACACCGGGGAAGCCGGACAGGCACTGACCAAACTGTCGATAGGTATTGATGGCCTAAACAACCCGCATCAGGAATACCTGACGGTGGATGGCACTGTCATCGACCTGAGCAAAGACAGTTCGGGCACCACGGTGAGCGGTTACCAGTATAGCTACACCTATAACGCCCTGAGTGATGAATCTTCACTGGTGCTGAGTCATGCTCAGGGCATCAGCAGCATGGCGATGATGAAGCTGGTCGATGGCCTGAGCTACTCGGCTGGCAAAGAGAGCACCAGCGCCAGCGGCTTGCGTACCATTACGCTAACCGAGTTGCAGGATAACGGCGGCACCGCCAATGGCGGGAGCGATACCGCGACGCTGCTGGTATCCGGCAGCGTCAATCTGGCCTTCAACGAACTGCCAACGATCGAGGCGACCTATTCCCCCGATGCTGCGCTGTTTTACAACGATGGGAAGCTCAGTGACTACAACGAGCGCGTCTCGGCGATCGGCGTTTCTCAGGATGGTAAAACCCTGCTGGTCACCGGCAGTGAAGGGAACAATAACGGCGGCAAGACCTACCTGCGCGTTTACGCTCGTGATGCGGAAACCGGCAAGCTGACGCTGCTACAAAGTTTCACGCAGGGCGAACAGGACGATCCGTCCACCCCTGTGATTGAAGTTAACGGACTGAATACCCTCACCACGCTGGCACAGTCGAAAGACGGCTCCAGCGTGTATGTGGCGGGCGGTAGCGGTAGCGCCTACTCGCTGGTGCAGTTTAGCCGCGATGCGACGACGGGACAGCTGAGCTATGTCGGCATCGTCGCCACACAGGACGTGAATGGCGTTAGCGGCCTGGATGCGGCGGTTTCCGAGATCGTGGTGTCCGACGACGGCACCTCGCTATATACCATTAATGGTGTGACGCCAGTTGATGGTTCTACCGGTAAAAATGCTGTTACCTTCTTCTCGCGCGATACCACTTCCGGTGCGCTGGCGTTTGTCGGCTCGCTGGTTGGTAGCGATACCATTCCACTGAAAAGCCCAAGCGGCATTGTGCTGTCCAGCGATGGTAAATCGGCCTATATCTCTAATCTGGGGAACAACAGCATTACCGTACTGTCGCGTGATGCGGATACGGGCAGCCTGAGCTATGTCACCACGATTAATAAAAGTACGATCGCAGCTGATACGAATAGCGCAGACATTCCGAAGGACGATCGTTACCTCACCGCGCTGCAAGATATCGTTATTTCACCCGATAACCGTTTTGTTTATGTGTCGTCAAATACGCAGGGTACCGTCTCAATTTTCAGCCGTGATGGGGACACAGGGGCGCTGACCTACGCGGGGACAATGGATTTATACAACAGTGAAAGCCATGTTCCTGCTGAGCTACGTGCGACATCACTGCGCGAAATTATTCTCTCTCAGGATGGTTCAGCGCTGTATGTTGCGGCGTTCGGCGGTAAGTCACTGCTGGTCTTCGCCCGCGACGCAGATTCTGGTGCCTTAACGTACCGTAATAGTGTTGAGCTCTCGGTTGCCACCGTCAACCACCTCGCTGTTAGTGCAGATGGTAAAAATATCTATGCGGGCGTCAGTACGTTTTTTGCGGGGCTAAACGTGTTCACCGCAGCGGCAAATGCACCTTATAGCCAGACGGCGGATGTACCGTTTGCCACGGGCGTTACGCTGTCAGACCAGGAGTTGGACGCCGCTGATGACTACAAAGGCGCATCGATCGTCATTAGTCGCAATGGTGAAGCATCGGCAAATGACCACTTCGCTTTCCAGAATGGAAGCGATCTGACGCTGTCCGGCAGCGAGATTCAGTATCAGGGCGCGACCATTGCTACCTTCAATGTGAGTGATGGTGCGGTGTCTATTGTGTTTACCGAAAGTGCTACGAAAGCGGTCGCCAATCAGGTTCTGCATCAGATTACCTATCGTAATGATGGTGATACGGCTGGCGCATCGATTCCACTGAAGATCACCTTGAGCGATGGTGCTAAGGATACCAGCCTGCTGTTGACGCTGGTGGAGAACAAAGCGCCGATCGTGGATAACGTGGGGTACGTCCCGCCGTCTGGTACAGCAGGACAGTCATATAGTGCCGTATTGCCAGAAAATCTGTTCCGAGCTCCTGAAAATGGCGCACTGACGTGGCGGGTCAACGGTCTTCCTGATGGATTAACCTTCGATTCCACAACCCGCACGATTTCCGGTACGCCAGCGCTTAATGGCGCAGGAGCCTTTACTCTTACCGTGATAGTGACCGATGAATCAGGTGCAGAGGCGGAGCAGACGCTTACGCTAACCATGACATCCGTTCTCGCACAAATGCCAGTGATTGGCGGTGAGTCGAGCGCCCTTCAGAATGATTACGGCCTTGATGGTTATGACTCCAATAGTTATGTCGATGTGCTGAGCGGAGTAAAAGACAGCGCGCTGGCTGCGGATGGGAAAACCCTCTATGTCGTGAGTTCACCTGAGGGGGGATCTGCGGTACTGAGCATTTTTGTACGCAATGAGGAAGGCAAATTTACCCTGTCGAAAACCTTCTTTAACTACCGCTCTGTTTATAACGATGAGACAGGGCAAAACGATAACGTTGTGGACAATGCCGGATTGGCCGGCGCGTCAGACGTCATTCTGTCCGCTGATGGGCAGTACCTGTATGTGGTGGGTAGCGAAGGCAATGCGGTAACGATCTTCCGCGTTGGTAGCGACGGTGAGCTGACGCAGGCTGGCGTCCTTGATTCGGCTGAACTGGATGGTCGTTCGCTGGATGTGCGTTCTCACATTGTTTCTCAGGGCGATTACCTCTACCTGACGGCCGCGCAGTCTGACAGCGATACAGATGCGCGTAGCGTGCTGGTGTTTAAGCGCGGGGTGGACGGCAGCCTGACGTCAGTTTCCCAGACCGATAATTTGATCGGGGCGAGCCGTCTTGTTCTTGATCCAACCGGACGTTATCTGTTCGTGTCGGGTTCAGGCGGTACGGTTGGTGTCACCGCATTCAGTATTGATGCACAAGGCGCGTTGTCTCAGGTCGGCCAGATTAGTGGAACGAGCGAGTATGACATCAATGGGCTCGCCCTCTCGCCTGATGGCAAAACGCTATATGCGATTAATGCTGATGGAATTCAGTACACACTCAATACGATAACGGTAGGTGCCGATGGGGCACTGACGCTTACGGATACAACGCCAATTACCGATGATGGGGGCGATACCGGTGAAGCGCTGGCAACCAGTCTGGTGGTTTCTGCTGATGGCACGTCGCTGTTCGTAATTGGCAAGAATATTTCTGTTTTCTCTCGTGCTGAAGATGGCAGCCTGACGTTGAAGCACACGATTAGCGGCAGTTGGGATAGCCCGCTCAATATTTCCTTCTCTGATCTGCAAAACGTGGAATTGAGTGCAGACGGCAAGCAGCTGTACCTGATTGGCGGCGATAAGATCCATGTGCTGAATGTCGGTACTGCCAGTGCTACCTACACCGAAGATACTGACGCAACGGTGCTACTGCCATCAGGTCGTTTGTCCGATCCGCAGTTAGATGCGTTAAATAACGGTGCGGGTAATTATAGCGGTGCGAGCATCACGGTAGGCCGACAAGAAGGCGGGCTACCGGAAGATATCTTTGGCTTTAAGGCCTATAACGGCTTGGCACTGGACGGTAATAATATCGTCAAAGATGGCACCACTATTGCCACCTTTACGCAGGCTGATGGTGTGTTGACGGTGACCTTTACGGCTGTGGTGACAAAGGCCGATGCGCAGAATGTGCTACGGCAGATCACCTACCACAATACCAGTCCGGATCCAGAACACGCGGGATCGTCACCGGCCTTCACCTTCAGCATCAATGATGGCGACAATAACGTCGCTACGATGGACGTGACGGTTAATCTTGTTGGCGTAAACGATCCGGCTGTACTGAATACGACGGTGCTGAATCCACAAATCCCAGGCAACGGCGAGTTCGTTAAGCTGTTTAAAGATACGCATATCGACACCGTCGAGAGTGGGCAAACTATCTGGCAGGTGGTGCTGACGTTTGATGTCTCAGGGCCAAATGAGACGATCAGCGTCGATGGCAGCACGATCGTGCTCGAAAAATCCAACGGTACACCGCGCACAGCCAGTGGATTGCAATATTCCGTTGAAGTGAAAGACGGTAAAGCCACGGTTCTCCTGTATGTCGGGAAAGACGGTAGCGGTACTGCCGAGATTATTGACAGCATCGGCTACAACTATCTGGGCAGCGAGTCCAGCGGGGAACGCCACGTTACCCTAATGGTCAAGGAAAATAACTATAGCGGCAGCGCCCCGGAAACCACTCTGGAACAAACCATTACGCTGACGCTGGTACCTGCGGCGGAAGCCAATACCGCGCCGGTTATCACGGTTCCGGCTACAACTCCCGCGTATACCGAACGCGCCGAACCTGTCGTGCTGGCACCTGACGCAACGGTGTCTGATGCACAGATGGACAAGCTCAACGACGGTAAAGGCAACTACGACGGCGCGACGCTGAAGATTACGCTGGGCGAGGGTAAAACGGCGCTGGATAAGCTGAGTCTGGGTGCTGGTAACAGCCTGACATTATCGGGTGATACGCTTCAGAAAGATGGTGTGGCGATTGGTCAGGTCAGCAATAAAGACGGCGTGTTGACGATTCACTTCAATAGCAATGCAGGCACGATCCCCACCACGGAAGACGTGCAGAACACGCTGCGTCAGATTACCTACGCCAGCGACAGCCATACGCCCGCCGCACAGGTCGCGGTGACGGTAACATTATCCGATCGCTATCTGGTGTCTCAGATCACTGCCTTGTCAGTGGCGATTACCGCTATCAATGACACGCCTGTGGTGGCGAACGATCCGGTGCTCTCTGCCGATGAATTGCGTTTGGTGAATGCGTATACCGCGATTACCGGGCTGGGCACGGTGACGGCTGCTGCCCGCACGGCAGATGGGTTGGCGGTGTATGTCAGCGATGATAAAGGGGCGATTGCCTTATTCCAGCGTGACGCGAATAGCGGTGAATTAACCTATGTGCGTACTTTTTCCGCCGTAGACGGTGTTCAGGGGATAAGTCAGCTACAGGTTTCTGCCGAGGGCAATAGCGTGTATGCGCTGCGTGCCGACGGCAACGCAATTGTTTGGTTTAGCCGTGATGCTGAGGGCAATCTGGAGCATAAAGAAACGCTTAATGAGGGAGAAACGAATCGTTTCGAAGGCAACCTCTGGGACGTAAAAAATATTACGTTGTCGGAAGATGGCAAGACGCTGTATGTCATCAACAACTACAACCTTCTCTGGTTTAGCCGCGATGCGGCAACAGGCAAACTCGATTATGTTGGATTGATCGAGGGGGGGATGTGGAGTGAGCCTTACCTATGGCAACCCAGTGAGCTGGTCAGCCGCGGCAATCTGCTATTTGTGACGACGAATACCAGCAGTGGTTCATCACTGATTGTGTATACGCGTGGTGACAACGGCGAGCCGACGCTATTGGGGTACACCCGCGACTTTATCGATGCCTCGGATAATACCGTGCAGCTCTCTGGACTGGAACAGATAACGGTCAGCGCCGATGGACGCAGTGTCTTTGTCGCCAGCGCAGGGCAGATCGATGCCTTTGCGCTGGATACGGCAACGGGAACCTTCACGCACCTTGCTCGTGTCGCAGCAGAAGGCTCGGTGAGTGATATTGCCCTCTCTGCGGATGCGCGAGTGCTGTATGTTACGAAAGACGATGGTTCGCTCACTCGCTATGTGTTGAACGATCAAGCGCTGATAGCGCTCGATACGCAGGTCAGTGGCGGTGCGGGTTTCACTCATCTGCTGCCGGTTGACGGTAGCCTGATTGCAGCTGGCAGCGGCGTAACGGCGCTGGGTGAATCATCTCGCCTGCCGGTTTACCGTATCGATGGTTCAGCGGTCATCGTCGCACCAGCCATCATACTCAATGATGCGGAACTGGATGCATCGAACGGTGGGGAAGGAAATTATCAGGGGGCGTCGATCACGCTACAGCGTGGTGAAGCGGCGTCTGCAAGCGATCGTTTCGACTTCTCCGCTGGCAAGGGTTTCACGTTGGCGAATGGCGTGATTAGCCAAGAAGGGCAAGCGGTTGCGACCTTCACGCAGGTGGACGGCAAACTGACTGTAACCTTCACCGCAGCCATTTCTCGTGCAGATGCGACGACGCTGGCCCGCCAGATTAGCTGGGCGACGAGCGCTCCACTGACCGGAAACGCGGTGTCGTTGACGCTGGTATTCAATGATGGCGAAGCCGATTCCACCGCGCAGACGCTCGGTGTTACGTTGCTACGAGAGAGCAACCTGCCGCCTGTTGGTCATGCTGAGCAGTTCACTCCGCCAGCCGCACAGGTTGGTACCCGCTGGTCTTACTCCTTGCCCGATAGCCTGTTCAGCGATGCGGAAAATGATGCACTGACGCTGTCGATCAACGGTCTACCGAACGGGCTGACGTTTGATGCCGCAACGCGCACGATCGGCGGCGATCCGACCGTATCGGGAACATTCAACCTGACGATTATTGCCACGGACAGCGTGGGCAACGTGACGGCGCTGAATGTGGCACTGACGGTCAATACCGCCTCGACGCCTGTCGATCCCGGCACACCAGTCGACCCCGGCATACCAACGGAGCCGGTCAATCCTGATAACACCACCACAGCGGCACCGGTCATCCTTGTGCAGCAGGGCGTAAGCCTGCCTGTTGATTCGAACGAAAGAGATCGCGAACAGCCGCTGAGCGCGATTGTCGCCGACCTGTCTCGTCCAGATGTTCAACCGCTGCCGACCAACATAACTGCTGAGCCTGTGCGTCAGCGCGATGCTGATACGGCGCGCCAGTCTGATGCCCCGTGGGTGCTCGATCCCGTGATGTCGCAGCTGATGCCGACGCTAGATCAGGTCAATTTCTCTTCTCGTGCTAGCACTGTCGTGCGCGATAGCACGGCAGTCTCTCCGGCGGATTCCAATCTGTTCCTGAGCGTGCGCGGTCAGACAACGGCGCTGGAGTCGGCGTTTAGCAGCGTGCAGGGCGCGTTACGGCCGGATGCCTCCGGCGCACTCGCCTTTAGCTTGCCGCAGCGCATGTTCAGCGTGCGTGAAGGCAATGCCACGCTGACGCTGCAACTGGCGAATGGGCGTCCACTGCCTGCGTGGATACAGTTTGATGCCCGCAGCGGCGTGGTACGCATTACCGATGCCAGTGCATTGCAGGTGAATCAGGTCCAACTGGCGCTGAAAGCTCAAGCCTCAGACGGCACCAGCCGGACGGTGCCAATCACGCTGCAAACCGGACAGGGCGATGGCGCAGCGATGCCTACTGACCATGGCGCGATGCAATCGCCTTCCCTCCCCATTGAAAACTGGGATGTTGAACGGTTAGCGCCAGCGGGGAAAACCGCTTTTACCGAACAGTTGCGTCAGCATCAGCCTGAACAGGATGAACTGCTGGCGGCGCTCAGTGAGTTGAGCAGCCTGCGTACATAGCACACGTAGGCTGAATATTAAGACGAGATTTTATTTACTTATACCCTAAATAATTCGAGTTGCGTGAAGGCGGCAACTGCACGAATCCCCAGGAGCTTACTCAGGTAAGTGACTGGGGTGAGCAAGGGCAGCCAACGCACAAGCAGCTTGAAGTATGACGGGTATAACCACTAACCCGGGCGCTTGCAGGTGGTAATCAATCTACCGCCTGCAAGATGAAGGGACCAGACAAATAGAAGATGGGGAGAACCCGGGTGAATCAGCACATAGCGCATTTCTGGGATAGCCAGCAACACGACAGTCAGCAGCAGAACGTTCAACGCGAGGCTAGACCACGCTCCACAGGTTCCCGGGCGTTACGGATCGCGGTGACCCTCGCCTGTCTGGGATTGGCTGGCTGTGCCGTCAAACCAGAACCGGTAACGGTTGAACAGCAGGTTGCACAGGCGCTAAGCGACAGAACACAGATGTTCGCCAATCAGGAACCGGTGCGCGGTACGATCACGCTGGATGAGGCCATTGCCCGTGCGCTGAAATATAACCTGCAACAGCGGGTCGCGCTGCTGGAACAAGCGATGGAAGATGACCTATTGGGCGTACAGAATCTGGACATGCTGTTACCGAAACTGACCGCGCGCGCCGGGCTACAAACCCGCGACAACGTAGCGGGCTCTAGCAGCGAGTCGGTCACTACGGGCCGACAGTCGCTGGAAGCGTCCACCAGTCAGGATCAGACCATGCGCACCGCCGATTTGACGATGAGTTGGAATGTGCTGGACTTCGGTATCAGTTATTTCAATGCCAAAGTGCAGGCTAACAAATCTCTGGCGGCGGAAGAACGTCGTCGTCGCGTGGTGGCAGATATTACCCGTCAGGTGCGTACCGCTTATTGGGAAGCGGCAACGGCGCAGCGTTTGCAGCCGGAAGTCACTACTTCGTTGACGCAAGCACGTCAGGCGCTGGAATACGCGCGTCAGACCGAACAGCAGCGTCTGCTTGCACCGGTTGAAGCGCTGCGTTTCCAGAAAAATATGCTGGAGATGGTGCGCCAGTTGGAAATTGTCGACAGCGATCTGGTGGTGGCGAAATCCCGTCTGGCGGCGTTGATGAACCTGCCGCCGTCCAGCAAATATGATGTTGTCGTGCCGAGTGAAAGCAGTCTCGTAGCGCCGAAGATGGCCTACTCGCTCGACGATCTGGAAAACTTCTCGATGGTGAAACGTCCGGAAGTGCGTGAAGAGAACTATCTGGCACGCAACAGCGTACTGGAAACGCGTAAATCGCTGCTGCGTCTGCTGCCGGGTGTGTCGTTATTTGCCGGTATCAACGGCGATAGCAACAGCTATCTGGTTAATCACCAGTGGGCGAATGCGGGCGTTCAGGTCAGCGGCAACCTGCTGAACGTGCTGTCGTGGTCATCGGTTAAACGTGCCGGACAGGCGAATGAAGATCTGGCAGAAGTCCGTCGTCAGGCGTTGCGCATGGCGGTATTGACGCAGGTGAATGTAGCCTGGCAAGAATACCAGCAGAGCACGTGGATGTTCGGTCGCTATCAGGAACTGGCGCGGATCCAGCGCGGCATCCTGAACCAAACCACGCTCAGCGTACAGCATCGTGCCGAAACGCAGATGGAGCAGGTACGCGTCAGTACGGAAACCATTCTGACGACCCGCGCGCGCGACCGTAGCTTTGCCGACGTGCAGAACTCGCTGGGCGCGGTGTATCAGGCTGCCGGGCTGGATGTGCTGCCGGATAACGTGAACGATGTCAGTCTGGCCGCACTGAGCAGCTCGATTGCCCGCACCACGGGGAATCTTGAAAAAGGCGGTGTTGCGGTGCCGCGTCTGTCCCTGTCAACACCGGCTACGCCTGCCACCACGACGGCTTCTACCATAATAGCTCCATCTGCAACGAAGCCCGTCACGCCTGTTGCCGTGACGCCATCGGCTAACACGGGGAAACCCTATCGCGTGGTGAACACGGATATGTGGGACAACCTGCAATCTCTACAGGCGGGAGGCTCGCGTTAATGGCTGTCTGCATGATGCGTCCGCTGTTACTGGTGAGTGCGTTAAGTCTGCCCCTGTGGGGGCAGGCTGCGACCACAGGAGACATTCGTGTGCAGCTTAGCGCACAGCGTTACACCGTGTTATCCAGCGAAATAGCCGGGAAAGTGACGGATATTGCAGTGAAGGAGGGCGAACACTTCAAACAGGGTGACACGCTGGTAACGTTTGATTGCACCGTGCTGCGTGAAAAACTGAACTACTCGAATGCCGCAGAGAATGCCGCGCGTAAGAAGCTGGCGATTGCCGATCGGTTGGATAAGCTCAATTCGATCAGCCTGTCGGATGTCGATCAGGCACGATCGTCGGTGTCGATGGCGCAGGCAGAAAGCGGTGTCAATCGCGCCATGCTGCAACGCTGCGTCATTAAAGCTCCGTTCTCTGGTCGCGTAACGGAAACCAAGGTCAAGCGTTGGGAATCCGTGCCTGAAGGGAAAGAGCTGTTGGCGATTTATGATGACAGCGCGTTCGAGCTGGAAATGATCGTGCCGTCGCGTTGGTTAGTGTGGTTAAAGCAGGGCAGCGCTTTCCAGGTCACGCTGGATGAAACCGGCCTGAGCTATCCGGCTGAAATCAGCCGCCTTTCGTCAGCGATCGATCCGGTCAGTCAGTCGGTGAAGGCCTTTGGTCGGATTACGCAATCCACCGCAGGATTACTGCCGGGCATGAGCGGCGTCGCGCAGATTGCACCGCCTGACGCAGCAGGTAGCGTATCGCCATGACCGATCGGAACACAACGGCAGCAGCAGCAACCGAACAGGATACCCGACTGGCGCTGTTGGCCGAGCTATTGCAGTTGCAAAGCCGTGCCAGAGCGCGGGAAACGCTGGATGAACTGGCGTTTTTCATCGTCAATGAAACGCACCATCTGGTGAAGTATCGGCAGGCGCTGCTGTGGGACTGCGACAAACGACGCTTGCAGGCAGCTTCCGGGCTGGCCTCGCTCGATCACAACGCGCCGTTTTGCACCGAATTTAGCCGCCTGTGCCGCCAGTGGCAGGAGGAAGGACGCCAAACACAGGTGCTGCAATGCCAAGAGTTGCCTGCTGACGATCGGGTTCTATGGCAGGAGCATTTGCCGGAATTTTTACTCTGGTTACCGTTGCGTGTCGCTCAGGGGAATGCGCCGCTGGTGCTGGTGTTAGCACGCGACAGCGCATGGCTGCCTGCCGAAATCGTGCTGCTGGAAAAACTGGCTGACGCCTACGCGCATGCGTGGTCAAGCCTGTGCAAAGTGCGTCGTCGCCCATCGAAAACGCCGCCGGCCAGACGCCGCCTGATCCTTGCCGCCGCGATCGCGCTGGTGCTGATCTTATTGATCCCGGTTCGCCAGTCGGTGCTGGCTCCGGCGGAGATCGTCGCGCACCGTCCGGTTATGGTACGCGCGCCCGTGGCGGGTGTGGTGGATGACATTCTGGTTCGGCCCAATCAAACCGTTAGCGCTAACCAACCGCTGGTGCGGCTGGACGTGCGCGAACTGGAAAATCGGTTGGAATCGGCGCGGCAGTCTTTTGCCACTGCCGATGCCCAGTACCGTCAGGCGCAGCAGCAGGCGTTGTTCGATGCTAACAGCAAAGCCAGTCTGGCTGTGCTGCAAAGCCGCCGAGAACAGGCACAGAGCGATATGGATTTTCTGCAACGTCAGCAGGAACGTATGCAGCTCGTTTCCCCGCGTGACGGCGTGGCGATTCTTGATGACGCCAGTGACTGGATTGGGCGCTCGGTGGCGGTCGGGGAGCGCATTATGATGATCGCCGATCCGCACGATGTGGAGCTGGAAATTCAGTTGCCTGCGGCGGATGCGATTGCGCTGGAAAATGGCGCGGATGTCCGCCTGTTCCTCAATGTTGCACCGAATTCTGCACAGGAAGCGCGGCTTGAACAGATTGGTTATCGCGCTGCGCCGACGCCGGATAATGTGATGGCCTATCGGCTGCGGGCGCGTTTTACGCAGGATGACCCACTGCTGCGCGTAGGCCTGAAAGGTACGGCTAAGTTATACGGGAAACGCACGGTGCTATTCGTTTATCTGCTGCGTAAACCGCTGGCATCCCTGCGTGTTTGGCTGGGCGTCTAACGATGGCCGGAGGTGCGACGCCAACTGCTGGGCTCAGTCCGCTGCGCGATGAACTGATCCTGCATACCGGGCCAGCTAATCGCGATGGATCGCCAAGCTGGACGCTGGAAGATCCGCTGCGCGGTCTTTATTTTCGTATCGGCTGGGCAGAAATGGCGATGCTATCGCGTTGGTCGATGGGGAACGCCGCACAGATCGTGGCCGAGGTTAACCAGACTTCTGCATTGACGCTCGATGACAGCGATGTGCAGTACTTCAACCGTTTCTTACAGGCTAACAGCCTGACGCGTGTTTCCGGTGATGAAGCGCTGGCGCAGTTTACCCGTCAGGTGGAGCAGTCACGCGTCTCGATTTGGCGCAAGTTACTGAAGAATTATCTGTTTTTTCGTATTCCTTTATGGCATCCCGATCGTTTTCTGGGCGCGACGCTGCCGTGGATCGCGCCGCTTTTCAGCCGTACTTTTCTCAAGCTGACGCTGCTGGTGGCCGTGCTGGGCTTATTCCTCGCCGGACGCCAGTGGGAAACGTTCAAACATACGTTTTTGCACTTCTTCACGCTGGAAGGCGCTGCGTTAGCCGGGCTGACGCTGTGCTTTACCAAGATCCTGCATGAGTTCGGCCACGCCTACACCTGCAAGCGCTTTGGTGCGCGGGTTGCCACGATGGGCATCGCATTTCTGGTGATGATGCCAGTGCTGTACACCGATACATCCGGTTCATGGAAACTCACCCGCCGCCGACAGCGGATGGCGATTGGCGCAGCGGGTATGATGACCGAACTGGTGCTGGCGGCGTGGGCTACGCTGGCATGGAGCTTCTTACCGGACGGCATGCTGCGTAGCGCCGCGTTTATGCTGGCGACGACCACCTGGATCATGACGCTGGCGATTAATCTCAGCCCGCTGATGCGCTTCGACGGCTATTTCCTGCTTTCAGACGGATTACAGGTGCCGAATCTGCAAAACCGAGGTTTTGCCATCGGCCGCTGGCAGATGCGGGAGTGGCTGTTCGGGCTAGGGGATACACCGCCGGAGCACTTTCCGCGCTGGCTGCAACGCACGCTGGTGGGCTATGCGTTTGCGGTGTGGATATACCGTTTCTTCCTGTTTACCGGTATCGCGATTCTGGTTTACCACATGGCGTTCAAGCTGCTGGGGATGCTGCTTTTCGCGATTGAAATCGGCTACTTCGTGGTGATGCCTGTGGTGAATGAAGTGCGCGAATGGAGTAAACGTCGTAAGGACTATCGTATGAACCGTAATATGACGACGACGCTGACCGTGAGCGCCGTGGTTCTGCTCTTGCTGATGATTCCCTGGCAGCGCAGCGTGTACGCGCCGGCGCTGCTGCGGGCGGAACAGCAAAGCAGCCTGTATATGCCTGTACCCGCGATGATTCAGCACATTAACGTGCAGGTTGGTCAGCCTGTGCGCGCTGGTCAGGCACTGTTTACGCTATCGTCTGATGCGCTGGCGCATGAACGGCAACAACTGGAACGACAAATCTCTACGCTGAACTGGCAAAGTACCTTTCAGGTATTCAACAAGGAAGCAGTTGGCGATCATCAGCGTGTGAAGCAGGAGCACGAAGCCGCGCTGCAAAAATTACAGGTATTGCAGCGTCAGTCTGAACAACTGACGGTACGTGCGCCGATCGATGGGGTGGTGGCAGACATGGCGACGCCGCTGGAAACGGGCGAATGGCTGGGGCAGGGCGAATGGCTGGCCGTCGTGACCAAGCCAACCGGCGGGCTGGTGGAAGCATTCGTGTCGGAAAAAGACTGGCAGCGACTCAGCGCGGGCGGAAAAGGCACGTTTTATTTACAGGATGTCAGCCGCTCGTCGCTGCCGCTCACGATTGTGGAGATCGCCAGTACCGCGACCCGCGACCTTAATGCCGCGCCGGAACTCGCCTCGGTTTACGGCGGTGATATTGCCACTCTGAGCGATTCACAACGCAGGCTGCATCCTGAGCAGGCGGTTTATCGGGTCTTGCTCAGTCTACCTGCCGATTATCGTGCTCAGCCGCAGGTACTGCGCGGCACGGTAGTCATGGATGGTGAGGCTCAAAGCCTGTTGATTCGCGGCTGGAAAGTAGTATCCGCCGTGCTGATCCGTGAACTGTCATTCTGATCGGTTTTGATTTCTGCGATGTCGATCCTGACTTTCTTCCCGCTAGTGCCAGATTCTTGTTTTTACTGGCAGTAGCGGGAAGGAGGGCGCTTATCTCCTCGATTATGTTGTTCCTATCACTGCTATATATTTTAAATAGCTGGAATTTTTATATCTCAGGCTACACCCAATGTTGGATATTAGGGGAAACACGGTGATGAGGTTCCCGCAGGGAGACCTCGCACCGTGGTAGCCCCGTGTATCTCGATATTGAAGCGATAATAGCTTGAACCATCGCGATAAACGTTTCTGTCTAAACAGTGGAACACAAGAGGGCTGACTGTGAAGCGATCTGTCTTGTTGTTGGTGGGTGCCACGCTGGCACCCTATAGCTATAGTGCGCAGGATAATGCCGTGTCGTTATCCGTTTCCGGTTTGAATACCGTTCTGGATAACGGCTTGCTAAAAGCCACATTCGGGGAGGATGGCAGCGCGGTGAGCATGGTGACGGGCGGCAATAATATTGTCACTAACCTGTCCGGTGCGGCACGCGATCCGAGCAAAACGCGTAGCGCTTACCTCGATTACTATATCAATAATGGCAATGTTAAAGGCGTCAAAGATTTCACTCCCGAGCGCGTGGAAGTGCTGCGTAACGATCGTGAGATGGCGCATGTGGCCTATATCGACGATCGAGGCGGGTTGTTAAAGCTCGAATATCATCTGATTATGCGTCGTGGCGTTAGCGGGCTTTATAGCTATGTGGTGGCCGAAAATAGCGGAAGTCAGGATGTTAACGTCAGTGAACTGCGTAATGTCTATCGCTTCGATCCTGCACGGTTAGACCATCTCTACAGCGGCGTTCGTCAGGGTAAGCCGCTGCTCTACAGCCAGCTTGAAGCCTCGCCAAAGGTGCAGGATGAAACCTGGCGACTGCCGGATGGCAGCATCTATTCCAAATATGACTTCGCTGGTTATATGCGGACCGCGCCTTTCTGGGGTGTTTTCGGCAATGGCGTGGGCGCATGGTTGATTCACGGCAACCGAGAGTATTTCTCCGGTGATGCGCTCAAGCAGGATTTGTTGGTGCATCAGGATGCGATCATTCTGAACTATATGACGGGGTCGCACTTTGGCACGCCGGATATGGCGGCACAACCGGGCTGGAAAAAATTCTATGGCCCATGGCTGCTGTACATTAATCAGGGCGATACCGAACAGATGCTGGCGGATGCCCAGCGTCAGGCGCTGACGGAAACGGTCAGTTGGCCGTATAAATGGGTGAGCGATTCCCGTTATCCTATCGATCGCACGCAGGTTAGCGGACGCGTTGCCAGCCAGCAGTCAGTCACTGTTGTGCTTTCATCATCATTGGATGAGCCATTTGATGTGCAGACCCGCGGCTATTCGTATCAGGCAACGATTGACTCGAAGGGGAATTTTGCCATTCCTCATGTCCGACCGGGTAATTACCATCTGGCCGTGTACGCTAACAGCGGTACGCAGCCGGGGATATTGGTGGAGCAAACGCTGTCCGTTTCTGGTGATAAGCAAGTACTGCCGATGATAACGCTGCCTAAAGCCGAATCGGTTGTCTGGGCCATCGGACAGGCAAATCGACAGGCGAGCGAATTTCGTTTTGGCAATGAGGCACGCAACACCCGCTGGCAGCATGAGGTTCCTGCAAATCTGACGTTCGATATTGGCCGCAGCGACTATCAGCGCGACTGGTATTACGCGCAGACCAAACCGGGAAAATGGGATATCCGCTTCGCGCTACAACCTGAGAAGAAAACCTATTTCCTTAACATCGCACTGGCGGCAGCCAGCAACAGCGGCATGAGCGAGCCAACCGTGCCACAGTTGGCGGTAATGGTAAACGGCACCATGCTGGAGACACTAACTTACGACAACGATAAAGCCATCTATCGCGGTGCGCTACAGAGCGGTCGCTATCACGTTGCGCGTATCCCCGTGTCATCCGGTTTCCTGAAAAAAGGCAACAACACAATCACGCTGCAATTAAAAGGCGGCAGCGTGATGTATGACGTGGTGACGTTAAGCGAGGAGTAAACCCCGTTTCAGCAACTCAGAGCGTAGGATTTCATAAAGGAGCTGGCCCGCGAAATGCGGGCCAGAGAGAGGCAGAGATTAGTGAGAACTGCCTTTTGAAGCACCGACGCCGGTTTGTGAGCGGACAAACTGCGCATGGAAGCGAGCACGTTCCTGCTGTCCTGTTTCGGAACGATCGGTGATGGAGAAGAACCAGATACCGATAAACGCGACCAGCATGGAGAATAGCGCTGGATAATCGTAGGGATAAATAGGCGCAGCGTGACCGAGGATTTTCACCCAGATCGTCGGCCCCAGTACCATCAGAATGACGGCTGTTAACAGTCCCGCCCAACCACCAATCATGGCGCCGCGTGTCGTCAGCTTCGACCAGTACATGGAGATGATAATGATGGGGAAGTTACAACTGGCGGCAATGGAGAAGGCCAACCCAACCATGAAGGCGATATTCTGGTTCTCAAACAGGATGCCGAGCGAAATAGCCACGACACCCAGTACCAGTACGGTGATTTTCGAGACTTTCAGCTCATCGCGTTCTGTCGCTTTCCCTTTCTTAATGACGTTGGAATAGAGATCGTGGGATACGGCAGACGCGCCCGCTAGCGTCAACCCAGCGACGACAGCAAGAATAGTGGCAAAGGCCACGGCGGAGATAAAGCCGAGGAAGAAGTTGCCACCGACCGCATCGGCAAGATGTATTGCCGCCATGTTATTTCCACCGATGAGTGCGCCCGTTGCGTCTTTAAACTCCGGGTTGGCGCTCACCAACAGGATGGCTCCGAAACCGATGATGAAGGTCAGGAAGTAGAAATAACCCATGAACCCAGTGGCGTAGAACACGCTTTTTCGGGCTTCCTTGGCATCGCTGACGGTGAAAAAGCGCATCAGAATGTGTGGCAAACCGGCCGTACCGAACATCAGCCCTAATCCGAGAGATAACGCGGATATCGGGTCAGAAACCAGTCCGCCGGGGCTCATGATCGCCGCGCCTTTTGGGTGAACCTCCATCGCCTGTTTGAACAGCGCGTCAAAGCTGAATCCCACGGATTTCATCACCATGACGGCCATGAAGGTGGCGCCGAATAGCAGCAGTACAGCTTTGATAATCTGTACCCATGTGGTGGCGAGCATGCCGCCAAACATCACGTACATCACCATCAGAATGCCGACCAGTACCACGGCCACATGATAGTTTAGGCCGAACAGGAGTTCGATGAGCTTCCCCGCGCCAACCATCTGTGCGATGAGGTATAACGCCACGACCACTAGCGAACCACAGGCAGAGAGGCTGCGGATGGGGTTTTGTTTCAGACGGTATGACGCGACGTCGGCAAAGGTGTAACGCCCAAGGTTGCGTAGTCGCTCCGCGATCAGAAACAGAATAATCGGCCAGCCGACCAAAAATCCGAGCGAGTAGATCAGGCCGTCATAGCCGGAGGTATAGACTAGCGCAGAAATACCGAGGAAGGATGCGGCTGACATGTAGTCACCCGCAATCGCCAGACCGTTCTGGAAACCGGTAATGTTGCCGCCAGCCGTATAATAGTCGCTACGTGAACGGGTTTTCTTCGACGCCCAGTAAGTGATATACAGCGTACCGCCGACGAACAGCAGAAACATCACGATGGCCTGAATATTCAGCGGCTGGCGCTGGACATCCCCCGTGAGCGCATCCGCCGCCCATGCAAGTACGGGTAGCGTCAACAGTCCGAACAGCATCATAAAGCGTATTTTCATTGCTTTACCTCATCCAGTAACTGCTTGGTCAGACGATCAAATTCACCGTTGGCGCGATACACATAGACGCCTGTCAGAATGAAGGAAATCGCAATCAATCCCACTCCGATTGGAATACCACGGGTAATGCTCGAATCGGGAGCGATTGGTGTTCCCAGCCAGCCTGGCGCAAAGGCGATCAGCAGAATAAAACCGACATAAAGCACCAGCATGATCAACGAAAGAAAAGCGGCAAAACGCTGTCGCTTGTTGACCAATTCTCTGAATAAGGGGTTACTTTCAATCCGTTGATAAATGGCATCATTCATCGTAAGTCTCCAGTAATCTGTTAGGTTGAGTATTGCCGCAACGTGGCCGCCTGATTTATCGCCAGCCACATTCCCGCAAGCCACGTCATGGCTTACGGGGATGGAGAACGCGGTGGGTCAGGTAGTTATTGAGAGGCGGTACTCATGGCCTGCTTTTCTTCGAGCAGTTTTTCGACGACACCAGGATCGGCCAGCGTTGAGGTATCCCCCAGATTGCTGGTGTCACCGGCGGCGATCTTACGCAAAATACGACGCATGATTTTGCCGGATCGCGTTTTCGGTAAGGAATCAGTCCAGTGCAGGATGTCCGGTGTGGCAATGGGGCCGATTTCCTTACGCACCCAGTTGCGCACTTCCGTATACAGCTCGCTGGACGGCTCTTCGCCGTGGTTTAGTGTGATGTAGGCGTAAATAGCCTGCCCTTTCATATGGTGCGGGATACCCACCACTGCCGCTTCGGCAATCTTAGGATGTGCGACGAGAGCAGACTCGATTTCCGCTGTCCCCAGACGGTGCCCGGAAACGTTCAGCACGTCGTCAACACGACCCGTGATCCAGTAATAGCCATCCTCGTCACGGCGCGCGCCGTCGCCGCTGAAATACATGCCTTTAAAGGTGGAAAAATAGGTTTGCTCAAAGCGATCGTGATCGCCAAACAGGGTTCTTGCCTGACCTGGCCAAGAATCTACAATCACCAGATTGCCTTCACTGATGCCTTCCTGCGGGTTGCCGAGATTGTCGACTAGTGCAGGTTGTACGCCAAAGAACGGACGCGTCGCGGAGCCAGCTTTCGCTTCGATTGCACCCGGGATCGGGGTGATCATGAAGCCGCCCGTTTCCGTTTGCCACCAGGTATCGACGATAGGGCATTTACCGTTGCCGATTTTGTTGAAATACCACTCCCAGGCTTCCGGGTTGATCGGCTCACCGACAGAACCCATGATCCTGAGCGATTCGCGCGATGTGCCCTCGATCGCCTTGTCACCTTCAGCCATCAGCGCGCGGATTGCAGTAGGGGCGGTATAGAGGATGTTAACCTTATGCTTATCGACCACTTGCGCCATACGGCTAGCGTCCGGCCAGGTTGGTACACCTTCGAACATCAGCGTAATCGCGCCGCATGCCAGCGGGCCATAAAGCAGGTAGCTGTGCCCCGTAACCCAGCCAACATCCGCCGTACACCAGTAGATGTCGCCGGGATGGTAGTCAAATACATACTTGAAGGTCAGCGCGGCATAAACCAGATAGCCGCCAGTGGTGTGTAATACGCCCTTGGGTTTACCGGTCGAACCCGATGTATAAAGGATAAACAGTGGATCTTCCGCATTCATCTCTTCTGGTGGACAGTGATCGTCTGCTTTTTCAACCAGATCGTGCCACCACAGATCGCGTCCGTCCTGCCATTCATTGATCTTACCGGTACGACGGAAAACGATAACGCTGGAAATTGTCGTGACGTTCGGATTTTTTAACGCCTCATCAATATTCTTTTTCAGTGGAATCACACGCCCGGCTCGCATGCCTTCATCGGCGGTGATGACCAGCTTGGCGCTGGAATCGATGATACGCCCAGAAATCGCTTCGGGAGAAAAGCCTCCGAAGATCACCGAGTGAATAGCGCCGATTCTGGCGCATGCCAGCATTGCCACAGCCGCTTCTGGCACCATCGGCATATAAATAGCAACGACATCACCTTTCTTAACGCCCTGTGACTTCAACACATTAGCGAAACGGCATACGGACTGGTGCAGTTCACGATAGGTGACTTTTTTACTTTCGGTTGCGTCATCCCCTTCCCAGATGATGGCCGTTTGATCGCCACGCTCGGCCAGATGGCGATCCAGGCAATTTGCTGCCACATTTAATGTACCGTCTTCAAACCAGCGAATACGTATGTGGCCAGGGTCGAACGAGGTGTTCTTGATCGTTTCATAGGGTTTGATCCAATCGACAATCTTTGCCTGCTCACCCCAAAAGGCGGCGGGATCGTCAACGGATAGCCGATACATATTTTCGTATTGCTAGGCATTTATCAGTGCATTTTCCGCAATAGAGGCGGGAATGGCGTGTTTATTATGTTGTGTCATAGCGCTTCTCCTTAAACATGTTAATGCTATGTCAAATAATGGTTAATTGTAGTTAACTAGTTATCTTTGTTTCTTTTTTGCGCGATTGATCACGCAATGCAGGAAAAGCAATGCAGCGTTACTTAAAAGATAGTCTTTTAGTTCAGAAAGTAGGCAGTTTTTTCGCGGTAGCCAAAACGCGATAAGTGATGTATGTCACAATATGAAAGTCAGCAGAATTATCTATGCTGTTATAATGTCATTAACGATCAATTCATTGTTTTCAATAGATTATATCTATTGTTATCAAGTTTTTGATCGCCCTTTACGATCAAAAGGCATAAAGATCCCGCTTATTCAGCCGATAGTAAAAATCCTGTTCAGAGTATATTCCTACGTGAGCCAGCTATTTAGTGCGTTCAGCTGTGGTTTATGTGTTGAAATTTTGTACCAGTTGTTAATTATATGTAGGCTATTAATGAAATAGATTTATCTGATTATCAACGGGCAGATAAGTATGAATAATCTACACTCTAGGTGGGTTACACAGTACAGATGTGGGCCTTCTTAAAAAGGGTAAAGATGCCGTCTGCTAGCCGCAGACAAAAAGAAAAAGTGAAGTGTTATTTTTTGTGCCTTATTCAGAAATATCCGGTTTCCAAAAATAAATAACAGAGATATACCCAACATCACTGACGCTGAGTAAGGCGGCAGATGTTTGAGCCCCGGTAACCAGAGAACAGGTAAAAGGTTCCGGTTAGCGAAATTCACTATTTTCATTAGGTGATTTTCTGGGGTGGGAAGAACACTATTAGTCCGGAAACCTTTTAAATTCCGGTAGGTTGATTGCTTATCAATGGTGTGCCGTGACGTCATGGTGCGCTGTGAGATATCTTTTTACATAGCATGATGCAGAGGAAACAATGAGTCTGATATTTGGCCGGAATGAGATTTTAGGCATGCTTTCTCAACCAGTTCAGAATGATCGGCGTGCTGTGGCAGTGATTGACGAGAAATGTAAAGTCGTCTGCGCGAATTCTGCCTTCAACGCCCATTTTGGATTGCGTGCTGAAATGAATACGCCCGTCTCAATTGATGATGTGCTACCTATCAACGTGAAGTTTGCTTATCACGACTTTATGACGAATTCCAACGTGTTGAGTACGCGTGTGGTCTCGGATCTGCTGTCTGATGGCTTTACCAAAAAGCAGTTAAGTACGCTGTCTTTTTCTAAGCTGAACGTTGAAAATCGAGTGCTTTCTCTGCTGATCCTGAATCAGGATGCGGTTGAGCCTTCGACAAATTTGGCGTCATAAGCTTGAATAATCGTAGACTATCTGGCCGGAAGAGTAGATACGTGTATTTTCCAGTGGAATATAACGACAAAAGAGGCGTTGTTGTTATTGATAACGTTGTTATTGCTAATTTAGCATCGTTTTCTCAACAGCAATCGATTGCGTTGGTTATTCTCTGATACCCGCTGACGGCCAGTAGAACGATAAAGCAGCACCGAGTTTTCATGAATGGAGAATAAAAAACGTTTTTTATTAACCTCCATAGTGTGAAAAATTAAGAAAAATAGAGAGTTAACTATTTTATTGCATGTAATATGCTCCTTTTGAAATAAACAGCGAAACGTTTCGATATCATCCTGCCTTACTCTTCGCCTATTCCCTTTTCCTTCTGTCTTTTTGTGGATTATTCCTTTAGGTAACACGGTTTATTAATCATTGATAATAAGCTCTGAAAATTTTCTTTATTTTTAGTGCGTTGAATCCTGAAGGATGACGAATGAATAAGTAGACTCTCGTCTAATTATTGATGAGGTTAAGCCGATGCAGCGCTTATCGGCATATAGCACTTTTTGATAAAACCCGACGTTAGTTTTTTACTGGTAATGATATTTTTGCCCATCGGTTTACCAATATCGACAACGCGCTTTCCGTAATAATTCTGACTCACAACGCATTACTTTAATTATTTTTCGATTTCTGGTTCCCCTTTTTACTTTCTCAATTGGCATAGCTTCTGAAAACAAGCGTTTCTTATGCTATAGGGGATAAATAATGGTTAAATTTCGTACCCACCTGTTGGCTCGTATTTTACGTGCCGGGGTACTTGGGGCATCGTTTGCTTCAGTGCTGCCAATGGCGGCGGTCTATGCTGCATCTGCTGTGTCTGTCCAACAATACGCGGTGTCGTCTGGCCCGCTCAATCAGGTACTGAATCAATTTGCCCAACAGGCTGGCGTATTACTTTCTTACGATCCAGCATTAGTGGCAGGTAAACGCGGTGCGGGGTTGCAGGGGAACTACAGCATTGAGCAGGGTTTCCAGCAGATTCTCAGCAATAGTGGCATAAGTGCGCAGTACAGTGCTGATGGTAGCGTGATGCTAGTGCAGCGCACGACGAGTGAGCCAGTACCCGTTTCTGCACCTGTTGTCGCTAAAAACGATCGAATTGTCGTTAATGCCCCGCCGAATACCGCGATGAAGTTGGATGTACCGGTTTCAGAAACGCCGCGCGCGGTTGCGGTTGTGACAGAAAAACAGATCGAAGAGCGCGGTGCGCAAAAAATCGATCAGGCACTGCGCTACAGCAGCGGTATTCTGGCCACGACATACGGGCCGGATAATAAGGCCGAATGGGTGACTATTCGTGGATTTAGCGATCAATCTCGGTTCCAGAATGGTCTGGCTACGCTGAATGAAGATGGATTCTATGGCCAGCAGATTGAGCCATTTGGGGTCGAGCGTATCGAGGTTCTGAAAGGCCCAGCCTCTGTTCTGTATGGACAAAACCCGCCGGGCGGCCTGGTTAATGTCATCACCAAACGGCCGACGCGTTTGCCGCAGGGAAAAGTGGAGCTGGAATACGGTTCTAACGACTATCGCCATCTGGCCGTCGACAGTGCGGGTCCGTTAAATGATGATGGCTCGGTGCTGTATCGCGTTGTCGCGCTGGCTCGCGATACCTCGGGTGAGATGGATTTCTCGAAGAGTAAGCGACTTTACCTGGCTCCGAGCGTCACGTTCCTCGGAGAAGACACCGAACTGACCGTGTTAGCCAGCTACATGGATACGAATTCCGACACGACCAACGGCTTTAAACTGCCGTACGGTACATTACATGGCACGCCGTTTGGCAAAGTTGGCTATAAAACATCGCTGGGTGAACCGGGAATGAACCGCCATGATACCCGGCAGTTCAATCTGGGTTATGAGTTCACGCATCATCTGAATGATACCTGGACGTTCCACCAGAATCTGAACTATGCCTACCTTAATTTGGATCTGCGTAATGCTTATGCGCTGAGTATGGCTGATGCGCGTCAGGCTAATCGTGGGTTGACCTACCGCGACGGCTTTGCGCAAAACTGGGCCACGGATAACCGCTTAGTGGGGGAATGGCAGTGGGAAGATATTGAAAACACTCTGTTGCTCGGGTTTGACTATCGTCGCGCCAATGCGCAAAGCCGCGATGGTAATCTGTACTCCTTTGGCGCCCCTATCGATATTTTTAATCCGGTCTACGGTAACTATGCGTCACCTGACAGCCAACTGTTCGATCATCGTTCTGGACGCCATCAGACCGGTTACTACGTTCAGAATCAGATCAAGTATGACGAGCGCCTGATCGTCTTGCTGGGTGGACGTTACGACGTGGCGAAGTCTCGCGACCGTAATTTATCATCAGGCGAGGATACCCGCACCGACGATACCAAATTCACCAAGACTGCTGGGGTAATGTATCTGTTTGACAACGGGATCTCCCCTTACATCAGCTACTCGGAATCGTTCCTACCGGTGTCAGGCCGTGATGGTTACCAACGTCCTTATGTGCCGGAAGAAGGCCAACAGACGGAAGTTGGCGTGAAATATACGCCGGAAGGCTTTAACGGTTATGCGTCTGCTGCCTTGTTTAATCTGGAACAGAAAAACGTTAAAACGACGGATCCTAAAAACCCGAATCTGACTATTCAGTCGGGTGAAGCCCGGTCACGTGGCCTCGAATTGGAATTGAGTGGTGAGGTCTATACCGGCCTGACGCTGACGGCAAACTACACTTACAACGAAGTGGAGACGACCAAATCGGGTTCCGTTGGTGAAGTCGGCAAACGTCTTCCGGGATTGCCTGAGCAAATCGTGTCTGGCTGGGCGACCTATGCCTTTAACGGCAAACTGGGAGGGTTAAGTATCGGTAGTGGCGTGCGCTATGTTGGCAGCTCTTACGGCAACATTGCCAATACGGCGGATATGAAGGTTCCGGCTTATACGCTGTGGGATGCGATGATTGCCTATGATTTCAGCAAAGACTGGCGGTTGCAGGTTAATGCCACCAATCTGGCAAATCACGAGTACGTCAGCGCCTGTAACTATTGGTGCTACTACGGCGAAGGCCGTAACGTTAGCGCGAATGTCAGCTATCGTTGGTAATTTCCCGTTTTGAATATCGCTGAAAGAAGCCTTCGGGCTTCTTTCTTTTTTGCACCACTCGCCATGCAACTCCCTCCTTTTTACTGTAATCGGCACGATAGTCGTTGACTTTGCTGTTAATGATAATGAAAATCATTTCATTGCTGTCACATTGAGCGAACACCGTGAAGAGTCCCGCCGCTGCCTGCCCTCATCAGCCTGAAACCTTAAATGTTCAGCAGATTTATCATGACCATCATGCCTGGTTACAGGCATGGTTGCGTCGGCGTTTGGGATGTTCACAGCAGGCGGCGGATCTGGCGCAAGACACGTTTCTACGTTTGATTTGCCAACATCAGACCGATCACATTCGTGAACCGCGTGCCTGGCTGACGACCGTGGCCCACGGGCTAGTGGTTAACCACTGGCGACGTAAAGACATTGAGAATGCCTACCTTCAGGTGCTAGCTGAGCAAGAGTTTAACTTTTCCCCTTCGCTGGAGCTGCAGGCCATCGTGGTGGATGCGTTGCTGGCCATCGACCAGATGCTGGCGATGCTGCCTGTTAAGGTGCGTCAGGCATTCTTGCTGGTGCATCTTGACGGCTTGACCTATCGGCAGGTTGCTGAAAAATTAGCCGTTTCCGAGCGGATGGTAAAAAAATATATGGCACAGGCAATGCTGAATTGTCTATTGTGTCAGGACTTATGATTTCCTCTATCACTTCTTCTATTCCGAAAGATGTTCTTTATGCTGCCGCTGAGTGGTATGCGACGCTGTATGACGAAGACTGTTCCGAAAATGATCGTCAGACATGGCAGCGCTGGTTACATGAAGATGAAACCCATCAGCTTGCCTGGCAGCAGGTTGAACAGATTCATGCCCGTTTCCATGCGGTAGATAGCCAATTAGCTTCTTCGGTGCTGAGCAGGCGGGGTGAAGAACGCCGACGCATGCTTAAATTGTTGGTTATCGCCAGCGTTACCGGAGGCGTGGGTTTTAGTCTGCCGTGGGACAGTTATGCTGCCGATTACCGCACGGGAACGGGAGAGACGCGTGAGCTCAGCATCGAAACGGGGATGACCGTCTGGCTGAATACGGATTCTGCATTGAATCAGCAGGGCAACCCCGCGTTGTCTCAGCCGCTGACGTTTCAATTGATAAAAGGTGAATTGATGCTGGACAACCAAACGGCGCATGCTGCTCGGTTGTCCACCCCGCATGGCGATCTCGCTGCTGCTGCGTATTCCTGCCAATTGGCGCTCCGATACACTTCCGCCCACAGCGTCCTTTCTGTTTTTAGCGGTGAGGTTTTGCTACAAACGGCAGTACCCGCCGCACAGCGAGTGACGGCGGGGCAGCAGGTTATTTTTACTCGAGACAGGTGCAGCGAGCCTGCGCCCGTTGAGAATTTCCGCCAGAGCTGGCGCAAGGGACTGCTGGTCGCGGATAGCATGCCGTTAGGACAGCTCATCAATGAAATTTCCCGTTATCATAATGGTTATTTTCATGTCGATTCCGCTGTCACGAATTTACGGATTTCGGGCGTTTTTCCGCTGCATGAAACCGACCGCCTGCTTGACGCCATTGTACGGACGCTGCCAGTGAAGGTGAGCAGACGTTTTTCTTGGTGGGTAGATATCCGCCCGAGCTAAAACACAGCTGGTATTTCGCCGATAAAACACCAAAAATATGCCGCATTTGTTAGCTGGTTGGTTATCACTCGCAGACTAAACACAAATCTGGCGCATATATATCAATCTGTTGATACCGAAAAAGGCGTAGCATACTCCACAAAGGGTATTCTGAGCGTTGCCTCTTCATACGGGATGTCATCATGCAGTTACTGAACCTGAAACAAGCTCGCCTGTTGAGCTTTTTCTTTATTATGGGTGGCCTGTTTATATTGCTGCCTTTACGCCTGCTGACCTGCTTTATTGCCGGTTTTTTGGTGTATGAAATTGTGAATTTGCTGACTCCCTATTTTCAACGGGTCATCAGTGGTAAACGTGCTCGTTGGATTGTGGTCGCAGTGATCAGTACGCTGGTAGTCAGCCTATTGAGTCTATTGTTTGGCAGCCTGGTCGGATTGTTGATGCAGGAAATGAAGGATACTGCCGCGTTCAATATACGCATTGGCTACATCCTCAATGACATCCAGCAGCAGATTATCCACTACTTACCGGGATATCTGCCAGTCAGTATTGAAGAACTCCAACACGAGTTTCTGCAATGGGTTCAGGCGCATATTGTGATGTTGCAGAACATGGGGAGAAGTTTCCTGCATGGATTTGTGACGATGCTCATCGGTATGGTGCTTGGGGCGATTGTCTCGCTTTATAACGTCGATCCGGACACGGAGAAACCGTTACTAAAAGCGGAGTTACTGCGCCGGGTTTCGTTGCTGTCGGCATCGTTCCGCAACATTGTTTTCGCCCAGGTGAAGATCTCTGCCGTTAACACGTCGCTGTCCGCCATTTTTATTCTCGGTGCTTTGCCGCTGTGCGGTATTCATCTGCCGTTTGCCAAAACGCTGGTGGTGCTCACCTTTGTTTTTGGTTTGCTACCGGTCATCGGTAACCTGATTTCTAACTCCATCGTTTTTCTGTCTGGCTTATCTCTTTCACTGCCAATCGCGCTGGTTGCGCTGGTGTATTTGATGCTGATTCACAAGCTTGAGTATTTCCTCAATGCACAAATCGTCGGAACGAGGATCAAAGCACACGCATGGGAAATTCTGTTGGCAATGCTGGTGTTTGAAGCGGCATTTGGCTTGTCCGGTGTGATTGCGGCACCGATATACTACGCCTACCTGAAAAGTGAATTAAAAGAAGCTGCACTGATTTAATCCTGCATTTCGGCAGGCGATTGACGCGATCGCCTGCCATATCATTCCATTGCCATATAGCACGCTACAACTGCGCACCAACGGCCCAATGCCCTCCTTTCCTAAATGATACCCTTAGCAGCATTACTATTGTCGTACGGATTAGTGAAGTATGAGTAAAGATGTTGCTGTTGTTGTTCGCCGTTTGGGATTTGCCTTGATGCTGGCGGTGATTGTGGGCTTGGTGTTGCTTGCGCTGTTTATTGACGTGGTGGTGCTGAATAACGCCGTGGGGGAGATTTCCATTACTGAGTTTTCTCAGGAGGCGTTCTTATTATTTACTGGGCTGCTGTTCTTGCACATCGCGATAAAATGGCGTGCGCGTCGGGGTGGCTATCTGCTTATCGCTGGGTTCTTTTTCTGCTTGTTAATTAGAGAAATGGATTTCTTTCTGGATAATATTGCGCATGGCAGCTGGTTCTATTTCGCCATACTGTGTGCGGTGGTCTGCATTGGCTACGCGGCATTTTCACTAAATAATACGTTTGCCGGGCTGGCGCATTTTCTCCAGCACGCTAGCTACAGTTATATGGTGTGTGGATTACTGGCCGTTCTGGTCTTCTCTCGCCTGTTTGGTATGACCCAACTGTGGGGAACGCTGATGGATGATGGGTATATCAGAACCGTGAAAAACGTTGCAGAGGAAGGGGCTGAACTATTCGGCTATACGCTGTGTCTGATCGCTGGCTTACTGTATACCCGCTCTGTTAATCAAAAAACGAAGATCTAAATGAATCAGCCCAATGCAAGATTGGGCTGATTGTTTTTAAGTGATGCTAGTTTTTAGCTAATAATCATCTTCGATTAATGCTGCGCAGTAGCAACCTGCGGCTTCGTCTCTTCTGACTGAACACCTAACGGGTTGTTGCCCCAGCACTTCTCATATTCCCAGCCTGTCAGCTCTTCAGCGACGACGCGGGCATGAGCCGGGATATCGGCAATGGCACCGCCCGCTTTGATACGTGCAATTTCTTCCAGCAGAATGGCGTGGTTCTTACGATCCAGCTTCATCTGCGTCGTATAGTAAATCGCAACCAGCGCAAGAGCGATAACGCCCAGTGAGAACACGCCAACAATCGCCTGTACGGCAGATTCCGGCTGTACTGACTGCCCAGAGATAAAGCCGAATTGGCTCAGCGTCCAACCCATCGCGAAGACAATGACAGAACGCACCATTTTGCCGGCAAATGTCATTGCACCTGCGTAAATACCCTCACGGCGACGTCCGGTCAGAACTTCATCCACATCGGCCAGGAAGGTATAAACCGTCCAGGGAATGTAGTAGATACCGCCAGTGCTTAGGCCAAATACGGCGGTAATGGCAAACAGGACGAAGATAGTCATGTCTTCTGACCAGTTCGCAAAATAGAGTGCGGCATAGGCTATTACGCTAACAATTACTACCATCAGAGCCAGACGGAACGGCCGTGCAAAGCCCATTTTGACGCAAATACCGATGAAGGCTGCGGTAGAAATGAGCTGCATAACTGAACTAAAACTGTTGAGGTGTGACACCAGTGCCGTGTTTTGTTTCAGGCCAAAGACGATGAAGTAGGTAAATGCAGAAGCGAAAAGCCACTCCGCGCCGAAGCCAAATAGGTACATCCCCAGATGCTTGCGGAAAATACGCAGGCGGAAGGTGGAGGCCATATCTACGCTCAGCTTCTTCATGGCTTGCCACAGGCTGGATGTGCTTTCGCGTACAATTTCGTTTACCGGACGCTCCCAGGATGTCATATACAGTGCGATCATCGCCGCAGACATAATGGCACCGTAGACCAGACCGGTGTAGAAGAATGGCGTTGCAGAGTCTTTACCGTAGACGGCAATAAACTGCCCTGGAATGAACGCTGCCAGGAAGTTGGCGATTTTACCGAAAATGGCTTTAGAACCTGTCAGCTTAGAGCGCAGTTTAAAGTCGGAGGTCATTTCGGTAGCCAGCGTCTCATACGGCACCATGATCGAGGTATAAATCAGCTCGAATAGCACGTATGTCGCCAGATAATACCAGAAGCCAAAGCCTTCAACCCATAGCATGGGGTAGACCAGAACCAGTGGGGCACCCAGCAGAATAAAGAAGCGGCGGCGACCAAATCGGCGACCAATACGGGTGTTGTAAAAATTATCGCTGATGTACCCCATGATAGGGTTACTGATAGCATCAATGATGCTGGCGACGGAGAAAATAGCAGCAGCCTGAACCAATGTTAAACCACAAAATGTGGTGTAAAAGTACATCAGCCATGCGCCGCTGATAGCAAGCGCGCCACTGCCGAGCAGGTTTGCGCTGCCGTAGCAGAACGTATTTTTGAAAGAGATTGGTTTATTCATGATCAGCCTAATTACAAATATGAAACAATATTTCAGTTCAATTGAACTATCATTTCTTTATAATTTGCTCTATTGAAAAGAAAGTAAACTGACGATCACGCTTTTGAGTACTTTTAATAACGATCTGTCAGGTGGATCATGAAATAAGATATTTTAATTTGATTTTTATAATTTTCTGATTTTGGTTTTATGTGATTAATTTACAAATTTTGTAGGTTTCCTACAACAAGCCGTACGCGCGCAGATTGACGGCGAGACGATATTGGGCGCTATCCCACAAATCGATAGCATGGTGTGAAATAACGCATTGACCTCAGAGAGGAAATGTCGTCATCATCCCGCCCAGTTTACTTTATCGTATTCCCTCATCAGGAGCCGTAACGTGAGTCATTTGCTGGTCTATGCCATTATTTATGTGATTTTTATTGCTGTGGTTGGGTTGTTTGCTTTTCAGGCTTGGTTGCCTTCTTCCGCTCCGCGTGGGTTGAGAGATCGCGCGGGTATTCTGGTAGGGGTATTACGTTGCGTCACGTTGTTTCTTGTGGTTTCCGCGTTGCAAATTCTGTTTCCCAATTCGCTGCTGGATAAGTTTGTCTGGCTGGTTGCCGCAGCGCTGTTGGTCATCGCTGTTATCGGTGGGGGAATGAGTTGGTCATCGTTGCCGTGGTTGGATGAAACAAAAGGTAAAATCCGCACTCTGGCACTGGGTGCCCAAAGTGCGGTATATCTTGCATTGCTTGGGATTATCGTTATTTAAAGCTTTGTACCAATGCAGCCACGGTGTTCTTTGCGCCGTGATCGCGCAGCTTCAGATAAGACTGTGCGATAGCGTTGAACACATCGTGGTTTGTAGGCAGATCCTCGCCAAAAATAGAACGAATATTGAGAAATACACTGACCCGCTCGGCGCTATCTGACGTCTCTGCAACGATGCGTCCGAGCTTCTCTGCTAGCGGATCGCGGATTTCGATAGGGTTACCTGCATCATCTTTTCCGCTGACATAACGCATCCAGCCAGCGATCCCCAATGCCAGAACACGATAGTCCCCTCCATTACGCACATGCCAGCGTAGGGATTCCAGCATGCGCTGAGGCAGCTTCTGTGAACCGTCCATTGCGATTTGCCAGGTTCGATGCTTAAGCGCGGGGTTAGAGAAACGGGTAAGCAACTGAACGGCGTAGTCTTTCAGGTCGATATCCACCACGCTAAGCGTCGGTGCCTGCTCCAGTAACATCAGATGAGACACGGCTCGGCGATAATTCTCGTCATTCATACAATCGCTGACGTGATCATAACCGGCGAGATAGCCCAAATAGGCTAAAAACGAGTGACTGCCGTTCAACATGCGCAGTTTCATTTCTTCAAATGGTAGAACATCGTGCACCAGCTGAACGCCTGCTTTTTCCCACTCTGGGCGTCCGGCCGTGAAATGATCTTCGATCACCCATTGAATAAAGGGCTCACAGGCTATCGCACAGGGATCGGCGACGCCAAGGTGATCGGCAATTTCCTGTAACGCTTCAGGCGTCGCTGCCGGGACAATGCGGTCGACCATCGTATTTGGGAAGGAAACATTATCCTTGATCCACTCGATCAGGCTCTGATCGTTGATCCCTGCGGACTCCAGCACGGCCGCTTTGGCCGTTTTACCATTTTCCGGCACGTTATCGCAGGAAAGTACGGTGAACGGGGCTATCCCTCGTTCATGACGTAGGCGTAGCGCTTCCGCCAGTAACCCCGGTACGGAGGCGGGATGGCGGGGATCGATGAGATCCTGTTGAATCAGTTTATTGTTACGATCCAACTTGCCGCTCGAACCGTCCATGCAATAGCCTTTTTCGGTAATCGTCAGGGAAACGATGGCCGTTTCTGGTGCGGCGAGTTTCTCAATAATGGCGTCAATGCCTTCTATTTTAGCATGTAACGATTCGCACACGGCACCGACGACAATGGGCTGATTGGCCGTAGCGGCTTTTTCCAGCACGGTAAACAGATGATCCTGCTGACGAAGCGCATTGATCATGGTGTCGTCGCTAAATAGCACGACTTCACAAACTCCCCAGTCTCCTCCTACCATATTCAGCACGCGATCGGTGAGCAGCGCCTGATGAGCGCGATGAAAAGCGCCAAAACCGATATGGACGATGCGTGGCTTCAGTGCCTGGCGATCGTAGTGAGGGAATTGAACGCTGGCAGGCAATTCGCTGGTGGCGATATTTTTCATTTTATCAGTCATTTATTGCGCTTTCGGGTGGGTGATCCATGACGTTAAAAGTAGCTGTGATTTACAGGCGGTGCAATACGCGACGCGCAGATAGGTTACGATGCGCACGTTTTTTTCTCTGTGCAAATTTTAGCGCTTTTTCAGATTAGGTTCAGCGGCAGCGTGTGGTTTTGTGAGGGGGTTCCAGCGTAATAATGTAACGCTGAAATTTAGTCTTGTTTTTACTAACTTATCTCCATTTCTTCTACATCATCACGTGCCTTTCCCGATCGCAGTCTGCTATTTTGTTTCGATATTTCCTCACTCCAACGATCAACAAAAAAGGCCCGTAAGATGAAACTTGAGTCCCTCGCGCTACATCATGGTTATGAATCTGAAGCGACAACGAAGTCCGCCGCAGTGCCGATTTATCAAACGACCTCTTACACTTTTGACGACACGCAGCACGGTGCCGATCTGTTTGATCTGAAGGTGGCGGGCAATATCTATAGCAGAATCATGAACCCGACGAACGCGGTGCTGGAACAGCGGCTGGCAGCCATTGAGGGTGGAATCGGTGCGCTGGTGCTTTCATCCGGCATGGCGGCAATTGCCTATTCGCTTCAGGCTCTCACACAGGTTGGGGACAATATCGTCAGTACCAGCCAGCTGTATGGCGGCACTTATAACCTGTTTGCTCACACGTTGCCGCGTCAGGGGGTTGACGTGCGGATGGCCTCTTTCGATGATTTTACGACGCTGGAATCGTTGATTGATGAGCGCACCCGCGCCGTTTTTTGTGAATCTATCGGGAATCCGGCGGGAAATATCGTGGACATTGCTAAAATCGCGGAGATTGCACACCGCCACGGTGTACCGGTTATTGTCGATAACACCGTGGCGACGCCCGTGCTGTGCAGACCTTTTGAGCACGGGGCAGATATCGTCGTCCACTCGCTGACCAAATATATTGGTGGTCATGGCACCACGATCGGCGGTGCGATTATCGATTCTGGCAAGTTTGACTGGGTCGCGAATAAAGCGCGTTTCCCGTTATTGAACGAGCCTGATCCTTCTTACCACGGTGTGGTGTATACCGATGCTTTCGGTCCTGCGGCCTATATTGGACGCTGCCGCGTGGTGCCGCTGCGCAATACTGGCGCGGCGCTTTCTCCTCACAGCACGTTCTTGTTGTTGCAGGGACTGGAAACCCTCAGCCTGCGTATCGAACGCCATTGCAGCAATGCGGAAGTGTTGGCTAGTTATCTGAATCAGCATCCGCTGGTGACCTGGGTGAACTATGGCGCATTGCCTGATAGCCCCTACAAGGCAAACTGCGACAAAATTACCTCGGGTAAGGCGTCTGGGATTATCAGCTTTGGTATTAAAGGTGGAAAGACATCAGGTGGCCATTTTATTGATGCGCTGAAGATGATCTTACGGCTGGTTAATATTGGCGATGCTAAATCGCTTGCGTGCCATCCGGCAAGTACCACGCATAGGCAGTTGAATGCGGAAGAACTGGCGAAACCGGGAGTGAGTGAGGATCTGGTTAGAATCTCGGTCGGCATTGAGCATATTGACGACATCATCGCTGATGTGGCGCAGGCGCTGGAAGCCTCGCAGAAAAATTAAACGGTAGGGGCGTTTGAGAAACACGTTGGAAACCCGAATCGGTTTCCAACGTGTCATAGCGATCACGAACGGTTGGCGTTGGCCTCTGTCGTAGTCGTCTGTGGCTCAACGGGTGCAGCGTTTTGTACCGCATTGAGGCTGTCTTGCGGCTGTGCTTCTGGTGCTTCTTGTTGAATTTCTGGTGTAGCGGGTACCGCAGCAGATTCAACCGGAATTGCCGGTGTGGCTTGTTCGATCAGACCATTGATTTTGGTCGGCATACCAGAACGTCTCTGGACTGCCTGATCGACTTCGCTGGTGTTCACACTGGCATCAGCCAGAACCTTGCTCACTTTTGGCGTCATGCTGATCGGTGCCGGAGAATCAGAATGGAATTCTTCTACCGTGCGGGACAGCGGATTGTGAACTTCAACATAGCGTGAACCATCTGGCTCAACGGTGGCTTTCACTGGCTCATTGATGAACTGAACGCGTGTACCGACCGGAACGCTGTTGAACAGATATTTAATATCATCGGCACGTAGACGAACACAGCCGTGGCTTACGCGCAGGCCAATACCGAAATTGGCGTTGGTCCCGTGGATCGCGTACAGATTACCGATGTAGAGCGCATACAGCCCCATAGGGTTATCCGGGCCTGCTGGGAAAACTTTTTGCAGCGTCTCACCGCGTGCTGCATATTCTGCGTGCATCTTGGCGGTTGGTGTCCAGGTTGGGCCCGCTTTCTTACGCTGAACGGAGGTTGTCCAGTTAATCGGCGTATCTTTACCTAATTCACCAATCCCGATTGGCAGTACAACTACGGTCTTGGAACCTTTCGGGTAGTAGTACAGACGCATTTCGGCGCTGTTGATGACAATGCCTTCACGCGGTGCGTCTGGCAGAATTAACTGATGAGGAATCATCATTTTGCTGCCGGGAACGGGCAGATAAACGTCCGCTTCTGGGTTGGCTTCCATGATGTTACTCAGGCCCATTTGGAACTGTGCAGCAAAATGTTCCAACGGCTGCGTGCTATCTTCCGGTACGGTGATTTCTAGATTTTCGCCTACCAATCGGCTGTTAGCCGCAGGCAGAGGATAAACTACGGCAAAAGCGGCCTGGCTGAATGTGGCGGCTGCAAGAACTAAAGTAAAGATCGCGCGAATACTCATTTTCATTTCTTTATTTGAGTGATAAATGCGCCTCCGAATAGGGAGGCCGGGCTGCTAAGGTCGATAACGACCGGATGCGCATTATATGTGCAGAATGGCCTTTGAGGGAAACAACATGTGTAACTAATCACACTTTTTGACGCACCAATGAGAGAGCGGGTTTATCGAGTATATAGCTGACTTAGTTTTCCCCTTCCAGTGTGGGTTTTTGAAAGCGGCGATTAGCCAGTACCGGAAGAGCCTGACGAGCGTACGCCAGCCGTTCTGGTTCAATGTCGGCATAGATAAGAGCAGGTGTTTCCGGTGCCTGAACCACGACAACGCCCAGAGGATCGACAACCATGCTGTTGCCGATATTCTTGACGCCGCATTCGCCAACGGCGACGAGA
Organism: Pectobacterium atrosepticum; assembly: GCF_000740965.1. Classification (NCBI taxonomy): domain Bacteria; kingdom Pseudomonadati; phylum Pseudomonadota; class Gammaproteobacteria; order Enterobacterales; family Pectobacteriaceae; genus Pectobacterium; species Pectobacterium atrosepticum. Next base: position 792,723 of record NZ_CP009125.1, read on the forward strand.
TAAGTGGTGTTTTCCAGTGCTCTTGCGCGCACCAGCAGCTCCCAATGCGCTTCTTTCAGCGGCCCTTTAATCCAGGCGGAAGGGAGGACAAGTACGTCTGCGCCGTCCAGAACCAGACGGCGTGCAAGCTCAGGGAAGCGAATGTCATAGCAGGTCATCAGCCCAACGTTCAACCCAGCGATGGTCAACAGCGGTGGAATCGCTTCACCTGCTAGTACGTTTTCTGATTCTTGTACGGAGAACGCATCATACAAATGCAGCTTTCGGTATTGGGCGATGATCTCGCCGTTGCGCAGCGCCAGCAGCGTATTCCAGACTTTCCCCTCTCCGTTCGGGATATGCACACACAGCATGGTCGTCAGGTTGCTGCCCTTGCTGGCTTCCAGCAGATGTGACACAAACGGGCCATCAAGCGGCTGGGCGGCGGTGAGCACCATGTTGGGATTGGTGATATCGCGAGCCAGCACGCCTTCAGGCAGCACCAGCAGATCGGCACCGTTTTGCTGTGCTGCCGACATAAATTCAGCGATTGTCGTGGCGTTTTGTTGCCACTTGCGGTCAACAGCGAATTGTCCCAGCGCGACTTTCATTCTTGCTCCTTCTTTGCCTGATTAATCACGTTTGGCTGGCATCATGCGCAGCAGCGTGTTGTCTTTCATGACATAGTGGTGGAACAGGGCGGCTGCGGTATGCAGTGCAATGAGCCAGTACCCTAGCGGTGCCAGCGTTTCGTGCCAGCCAATCAGTGTTTCAGCAAGCTCGAAATTCGGTGTAGCGGATGTTGGCATACTGATACCAAAAAGCATCCAGTCGCGGCCATTGTAATAGCGTGAGGCAACGCCCAGTATCGGCAGCGTGATAAACAGCAGGTAAATAACGGCGTGAGTGAGTGAGCCCAGCGCACTCTGCAAACGGGACAACGGCGGCGTAATAGCGGGTGAGGTATGCCGATGGCGTAAGAACAGACGAGCCAGCATAAGAACAAGTATGGCTACACCACAGCTAAAGTGCGTCACGATCATCACGGTGCGCAGCAGTGAACCTCGTTCAGCAAATCCGCGTAGTTCTATCGTGGCATAGGTAACAACGAGCAAAATAAAAACCAGCCAGTGCAGTGCAATCTGCGATGGTGCGAACTTTCCTTTCATGTTTCATCCTCTGCAACGTTGAGCTCGATTTAACACCGTAACGAACGAATAATCCCATAAAGTATAAGGTAACGTGCTTCTTGTCAGCCCTTCTTTACCCTGCCTGACAAACTGGGTTATCAGCGTTGGATTTCTCAGTATTAATCCCTATTCGGTTCTCCGTTTATCGTAAGAGAAAGCAGATCAAATTGCATTGATGAGCCAGTACAAAGGGGAGATCTCGGAAAACGTAGATATAAAAAAACCGGCCGAAGCCGGTTTGGAGGGGAAAGGTTATTCCTGCGGGTTTTTCTCTGCCTTGCCTGCCATCATGGTCAGGAAGTCAAAGCGGCGACGCAGATCCAGTTCTGCCTCTTCATAGAGCCGTGCGGTTTCTTCCGGCATCATGTTATTCAGGCGGCGGAAGCGTTGCTCTTTCAGCAGCGTTTCACTCAGGCTGCTTGATGGCGGACGAGAATCCGTCACCAGCGCAGGTTTACCTTCCTCGGTGCGACGTGGGTCGAAGCGATAGAGTGGCCAGAAACCGGTAGCCGTCAACTGACGCATCTGATCGTGGCTGAATGCCAGATCGTAGCCGTGCTCTTCACACGGGCTGTAGGCGATAATCAGTGACGGACCCGGCCAGGCTTCTGCTTCCTGAATCGCTTTCACGGTCTGGTTCAGCTGTGCACCCAGCGAGATCTGCGCAACATACACGTGACCATACATCATGACGTTGATGCCCAGATCTTTACGCGCTTTGCGTTTACCCTTCTCACCAAATTTGGTCACTGCGCCCAGCGGCGTGGCCTTGGATTGCTGGCCGCCGGTGTTGGAATAACACTGCGTATCCAGCACCAGTACGTTGACGTTTTCACTTAGGCTCATGACGTGATCTAACCCGCCGTAGCCGATGTCATACGCCCAGCCATCACCACCGATGAGCCAGATGGATTTATCAACAAAGTGGTCGGCTTCGCTCGCCAGCACTTTGGCGTCAGTATCATTGACGGCTGCCAGCAATCCACGCAGTTGCTCAATCTGCTGGCGGCGCAGATCGGGCGCGATGGCGTCTTCCTGCAACGCACTAACCAGATCTTGCGGCAGTTGCGGTGCCAGTTTATTGAGCAAACGTACGGCGCGCTGACGGTGTTGATCGACGCTCAGACGGAAGCCCAGACCGAATTCGGCATTGTCCTCGAACAGAGAGTTAGCCCAGGCTGGGCCGCGACCGTTGGCATCGGTGGTCCACGGCGTGGTCGGCAGATTACCGCCATAAATAGACGAACAGCCCGTTGCGTTCGCCACCAGCAGACGGTCGCCATAGAGCTGCGTCAACAGCTTGATGTACGGCGTTTCGCCACAGCCGGAGCAGGCACCTGAATACTCGAACAGCGGTGAAATCAGCTGAGAAGTCCGGATATCGATACGTTCCAGCGTAGATTTGTCGATTTCCGGCAGTTGCAGGAAGAAATCGAAGTTCTCTTTTTCCGCCGTCAGATTATCCAGACGGGATTCCATATTGATAGCTTTGATTTCTGGGTTCTGACGGTCTTTAGCAGGACAGACTTCCACACACAAATTACAGCCGGTGCAGTCTTCCGGAGCGACCTGCAACACGTATTTTTGGCCGCGCATGTCGCGTGCTTTCACATCCAGTGATTGCAGTGACGCAGGTGCATTCTCCATCGCATCTGGCTGGACAACTTTGGCGCGGATGGCAGAGTGCGGGCAGGCGGCGACACAGTGGTTACACTGCGTGCAGAGCTGCGGCTGCCATAGCGGAATCTCTTCCGCGATATTACGTTTTTCCCACTTGGTGGTGCCGGTTGGCCAGGTGCCATCGGGCGGCAGGGCTGAAACGGGCAGCGTATCACCCAGCCCAGCCAGCATCGCGGCCGTGACGGTCTTGACGAAATCGGGTGCGGCGTCGGAAACCACTGGTGGCCACTGCGGGCTGTCTGGGTTAACGGCTTCTAGCGGGACTTCTGCCAGCGCTTCCAGCGTGGCGCTCAGCGCCTGCCAGTTACGTTCAACCAGTTCCTGGCCTTTACTGCCATAACTCTTGGCGATGGCGGTACGCAGTTTTTCTACCGCAACATCCGCTGGTAAAATCTGTGACAGGTGGAAGAACGCCATCTGCATGACGGTGTTAATACGCGCACCCAGATGGCACTCACGGGCAATTTTGGCGGCGTTGATACAGTACACGCGAGCATTGCGCTGATTCAGCCCTGCCTGCACTTCCTGCGGCAAACGGTGCCACAGATCGTCGCTGCTATACGGCGAGTTGATCAGGAAAACGCCGCCGGGCTTCAGTCGTTCGACCATGTTGTACTTGTCGATAAACTGCCACTGATGACAGGCGACGAAATCGGCCTGATCGATCAGATAGGCTGAGTTGATCGGGTGCGGGCCAACGCGCATATGGGAAACGGTGAGGCTACCGGCCTTTTTCGAGTCATAGACAAAGTAGCCTTGTACAAACATCGGGGTGGTTTCACCGACGATTTTGATTGCGTTCTTGGTTGCAGAAACGGTGCCGTCACTGCCTAGGCCGTAGAACAGGGCTTCGAGTGATGCACTACTTGGAAAACGCTGTTCTGGCAGTGGCAGGGACAGGTTAGTGACATCGTCATAAATCCCAACGGTAAAGCGGGGTCGTGGGTTAGCAAGTGCTAACTCATTAAAGATCGCCTGTATGCACTGAGGGGTAAATTCTTTGGAAGACAGCCCGTAACGTCCACCAATCACGCGTGGCATAAGTGAACGCTCACCAGCGGAGAACGCCTCGGCCAGCGAGGTCATCACATCAAGATATAGCGGCTCTGCCAATGCACCTGGCTCTTTAGTGCGATCCAGCACCGCAATGCTCTTCGCCGTTTGCGGAATGACGGCCAAAAAATGTTTGGCAGAGAACGGGCGATATAGGCGGATTTTCACCACGCCGACTTTCTCGCCGCGCATCAACAGCGTATCGACGACTTCTTCGCAGGTGCCGACGCCGGATCCCATCAGGATGACGATTTTGGTCGCTTCTGGGTGGCCATAGTATTCAAACGGCTGATATTGGCGTCCTGTGGCGGCGGCGAAATCATTCATCGCCTGCTCAACGTGCCCATAACCTGCGTCATACCACCGGTTAGTGGCTTCACGAGCCTGGAAGAAGGTATCTGGGTTAGATGCAGTACCTCGAATCACCGGACGTTCCGGTGTGAGTGCTCGCTCACGGTGTGCATCAATGGCGTGCTGTGGCAGAAGCTGGAGGAGCACCTCATCACTCAGCGGCTCAATCTTGTTAATTTCGTGCGAGGTACGGAAACCGTCGAAGAAATGGATAAACGGCAGACGGCTGTTCAGGCTAGCGATTTGCGAAATCAGCGCAAAGTCCTGCGCTTCCTGCACATTGCTGGCACACAGCATAGCGCAACCCGTCTGGCGTACGGCCATGACGTCCGAGTGATCGCAGAAGATGGACAACGCATGCGTCGCAACCGTACGCGCCGCGACATGCAGGACGAACGGCGTCAGCTCACCGGCCAGCTTATATAGCGTGGGGATCATCAGCAGTAGACCCTGCGATGAGGTAAATGTGGTGGCTAGAGTGCCCGTCTGTAATGCGCCGTGGACGGTAGCGATCGCGCCGCCTTCCGATTGCATTTCAACAACGCGTGGCGTGTCTCCCCATATATTCAGCCCGCCGTCGCTCGACCAGGCGGCCGCGTGTTCAGCCATGCTGGAGCTGGGAGTGATGGGGTAGATGGCGATGACTTCACTGCTTCGCCACGCCACAGAGGCGACTGCGTTATTACCGTCGGTGGTGATCATGACTTATAGCCTTCTTGCTCACTAAGCCTTTCATTTTACATGGTCTTTTGGGGCGATGAAAATGACTGGGCATAAACGAAAATACGATTTTTATCGGAGGATTATCGCATTTCAGGAAAAAAGAGGGTGGAACGATGTATGCAGAGTTGTATCAATATGTGTTTTATCTCCGTCATACTTCAAGCTGCCTTTCTGCGCGTTGCTTTCGTGATTAGGAAGAGCCGCGTTTCCGAAAGATGGGCGTTATTATACACCGCAGAGCAGATTGATGTCTTTTTGTACCTCTTCAAGAGTACTGGAGCATGATTTTGTTTGCTCATTACTGTCATGACAGGTAGCGTGCTTATACTAAAATAACATCTGCAATGAATGTATGAAGGAACCGAACGATGGCAAATGATGAAATAAAAAATAAATTGGTTTCCGTACTGGCTTCACAACAGGCGCAGGGAAAAACGCCAGAACAGGCCGTCGAACACATCCTTCAGGCATTGGGTGGGCGAGCAGGTGATGTGTCCCGTATTTCAGTTTTGACGTCGACATTAATTGCTGATGTGCTTTATACCGTGTATCAGGATGCGATAACACACCAACAGATTGCGGTGATTTTACGCCAACTGTGTTATCCCGCTCGCGACATTGCCGTCGCATCACACGCCATCTACCCTAAGTTGACGGTACAGGAAATTGGCCAACTTTTGCAGAGCCCAGAGATTTATCCGACGATCGATCGCGCCGCGCTACTTGATGCGCTGACCTACGCAAATTTTTCCAAAGCGGAAAGCGAGCAGGCTGCTGATGTTCTCGGCGTTTAATACCCGAGCAATTCGATACCAGAACAGTACCGAAGAGTAGACAGCCAGACTCGTGATTTTCCTATAGCCGCTATCGGACCGGACTATTGTTCGATAGCGGTGACCTTAACGTCCTTTACCCGAGCGTGACTTCCGCTGTTTCCTGATGCAGTCGTCAGCTCATACAACCCCACTTTAGCGCCTACCCATTTCTGCGGCGAAATGTTCGTCAAGTGTACAATATTCCCCGTTATCGCCCAGCCAGGCGAACTGGCAAATGGCGTTCTGCCGCACGGTGACACGCAGTGTGATGCTCTGCGGTCCGAGTAGGTACTGGAAAGTTAGCATCATAGAAGAGAGACTTTATGAATCGAGCCCGTATGGACCGAACCTGTATAGATATAGTCATCCGCCCCGCGCAGAAATCAGATGCGAGCGTGATTCTGGAGTTAATTATTGAATTGGCCGTATACGAGAAGGCGCGCCACGAAGTGTTAGCCTCGCTTGAGGATATTGAGAACTCGCTATTTGGCGAGGGTGCGACGGCCGAAACGCTGATTTGTGAGATTGACGGCAAACCTGTCGGCTATGCGATTTTCTTCATGAGCTATTCAACCTGGCTGGGGAAACACGGCATTTATCTGGAAGATCTCTATATTGCGCAGGCGTATCGTAATGCGGGAGCAGGAAAGGCGCTGCTGAAACAGATTGCGCGTCTTGCGCAGGAAAGGCAGTGCGGTCGTTTGGAATGGAGCGTGTTGGACTGGAACCAACCTGCGATCGATTTCTATAAAAGTATTGGTGCGAATCCGCAGGATGAGTGGGTTCGCTATCGGATGGACGAGAAGGGCATTGCTGATTTCGTTACGGCATCGTAACGACTTTGCTCCTGCTGGCTTTAAGGCAGCAGGAGCTGATGGTTTAACGCGTTGACGCCGCCAGCGTAGTGCCTGCCAGAATAAATATGCCACCCGTTGAGCGGTTAAACATCTTAATGCGGCGTGGGTTGGAAAACAGGCCCGATAAACGGCGGCCGGTGCAGGCATAGATAAACATGATGCTGAAATCGAAGAAAGCCCAGGTTACCGCCAGAATGATGAGCTGTAAGGCGTGCGGCGCGCTGGTATCGATAAAGTTTGGGAACAGTGCAGCGAAAAACAGCAGATCTTTTGGATTGCTGATCCCGACCAGAAAGCCTTTGCGGTATAGCGGAAACCATCCCGGAGCCCCTGTTTCCCGCACGTCCTGCTCCGCTGTGGTCATATCTTTGGAACGCCATGACGCGATACCTAACCAGATGAGATAAACCGCACCAATAATTTTTAATGCGATAAATGCAGTGGTTGACGCGGCGAGGATGGCACCTAACCCCAATGCTGAACAGGACATCAATATCATTGCCGCGCTGACTCCGCCGAGTACGGTTGCTGTTGCGCGTGAAGCGCCGTAGCGTAAACCGTGCGACATGCTGATTAAGGCAGAGGGGCCCGGAATGGCAATCAGGGCGATGATGATTCCTGTATAAGCCAGCCAGAGGTGAAGGCTCATGATTTCTCCTGCGTGTCGTTCACGGTGAAAGCGTCATTAAAAACGGTGATGTCGAGCAATATGTATTCACATACATATCGATATTTTCCAACGCGTGATAGTAACAGAAAAGGGGCTGATGGCGCGCTCCCTCTTTATCAACATTCTGTTGCTGACGCTGGTGTGGGGCGGATCATGGCTGTAACCACGCCTGATGTTATTCCTTCACGCTTAAATCGATATCGCCAAAATAGCGTTTCTGTATATTGGCATATATGCCTTTTTGGACGATATTTTTCAGCCCCTGATTGATTAGCTGTTTTGTTTTTATATCATCTTTGCGTATGCCGTATGCGGAACCAATACTGAATAAATTAGCATCGGTGACTTCCGGGCCTTTTAGTTCAAAATCCTTGCCCTGCGGACTGTGTAAAAATCCAAATGTCAGAGCAACGGACGGGCACAGCGCGCCTTCAACTCTGCCTGAATATAAATCCTCATAAATGGCTTCTTGGTCAGGATAGCTTTTAACTATGACTCCTGCGGGCAGCCAATATTTGTTGGCGTAAGCTTCCTGAATAGTGCCTTGCTGTACCGCGATATTTTTCCCGCGCAGCACATCTACATTGGGAAGAATATTTGCCTCTTTCCTTGCGACAAGTTTAGTGGGGGCGTGGAAAACGTAGTTACTGAAATCTATCGATTCCCTTCTCTTACGCGTCACCCCAAGCGGTGCAATAACGTCTATTTTTTTCGAGAGAAGGGCGGGAATCTGGGAATCGAATGTGTTGACGATATAGTCGCATTTTGCATTTATTGATTGGCAGATGGCATCGGTCACCTCAATATCAAAACCCGATGGATTACCATTTGTACTCATGCTCTGAAAAGGAGGATAGGTCAAATCGACGCCAATACGCAGTATGTCCGATTTTGCACATGCAAAGGGCGAAATAGCAAAAATGGCAACGATTTTCAGGAAAGATAATTTTCTGGACATAATAGTAACACCTCTTTTTAGTCGTATGAAATGAAGATGAATATTCCGATCTTCATATCATCAGTGATCGGACTTGAGCGGATTGGGTGCCGCAATATCATTCAGGCATATTCGAAAAACTGACGTTAATTTACACTTGAAATTATAATCAATTGTTATTATTTCTTTTCGGAATGTAATATTGAGAAATCGATGATGTCCAGACGTGTAAATAATAAATCGATTCCAATCGATAATTTAATTTTTTTTGCGGGGAGTCTTACTTGTAGGTAAACCGATAATCGACAATATAAGTGCCGAGTTTATTAACTCGTGCGGTGATCCATAACTCATCCATGCCTTGTCTTCTTTTTTTAAACAACGTCTCTCTATTGGTACACTGATCCTACCCACCTAATGTGGACACGGCCCTAAGCGAGGTTCTGGTTTTCAAATTGTTCCGGGCTGAGTCCGCCACAGGCACTGTGACGACGCCAGCGATTGTAATCACACTCGATATAATTAAACACCGCTGTTCGCATTATTTCCCTGCTGACAAAGCGTTCGCCGTGGATACATTCTACTTTTAGCGAGTGAAAGAAGCTTTCCGCGCAGGCATTGTCGTAACAACATCCCTTCGCACTCATACTGCCACGCAGATTATGCTCATTCAGCATCGCTTGATAATCCGCTGAACAATACTGACCACCGCGATCGGTATGTACAATAACGTTTTGTGGACGCTTTCGCCTCCACAGTGCCATTTGCAGTGCATTACATGCCAGCGCCGCCGTCATTCGCGATGACATCGACCAGCCTATAACTGCACGCGACCACAGGTCGAGAACAACGGCAAGATAAAGCCACCCTTCATCCGTGCGTAAATACGTGAAATCGCCGGCCCATTTTTGATTCGGGCCGCTGGCGTAAAAATCCTGCTTCAATAGGTTCTCTGATACTGGCAACCCATGTTCACGGTAGCTGACCGGGCTGAACTTCCGAGCCGCTTTCGCTCGTAGTCCCTGACGACGCAGGCTGGCGGCAATGGTTTTGATGTTGTAGGCCGGAAGCTCATCAGCAAGACGTGGCGCACCATAGCGCTGTTTTGCGTCACCGAATGCCTTACGGACCGCGCCATCGCAAGTGAGACGGAACTGCTGACGCGGGCTTATCTGATGGCGGCGCACTCGCCAGGCATACCAGCCGCTGCGGGCAACCCGAAGCATACGACACATGGTCCTGACAGTGAATTCAGCCCGATGTTTTTCGATAAAGACATACTTCATTTCAGGCGCTTCGCGAAGTATGTCGCGGCCTTTTGGAGAATGGCCAACTCCTCATCCCGCTCAGCCAGTTGTCGCTTAAGGCGGGCATTTTCAACGGCAAGCTCGCTCTCACGCTCTGAAGAAGTCATTTGTTGCTGCTGTTTACTGCGCCAGGCATAAAGCTGTGACTCGTACAGGCTGAGTTCACGGGCTGCGGCAGCAACACCGATGCGTCCAGCCAATTTTAGGGCTTCATCGCGAAACTCTGGCGTATGCTGTTTACGGGGCTTCTTGGTTGATACTGATTTTGTCATGTGAGTCACCTCTTACTTGAGAGTTTACTCACTTAGTTGCGTGTCCACTATTGTTGGGGAGGATCACACAGCTGTTTAAATTGACCGGTATGCACATCTTTAATCCATAAACCTGCTTCGCAACGACTACTTTTCCCTTTGGATGGCCCGGGAAAAACAATTTCATAGTCGGATGTGTAATTAATCACGTCATCGGGGAACAGATAAACGTATACGTCAAAAATATTAACGATGGAAAGAAATCCCAAAACAAAGCCACCTAGGAACATTTCGAGCATGTGTTTTAGTTTTTTCTTTATCGATTGAGAGTAGAGCGCTCGGACAGAAAAAATCAGCCCCAGAACGAGTCCAAAGGTAAGATAGAGGGCGAAGTCTGGAAGTGTCTTTATCAATATTGTGCTACGCGACAGATTCGAAGCCCAAAGCATGTACCAGAGAATCGGTAACATGATGGATAAAACGAGGAGAATAACGAGAAAATCCTTGGATAATAAATAGGTTATCGATTTTTTATAGAGACGTTGCATCTATCCATGACCTTGTATCAACAGCTTGTTTTGTTGGTATGTTACATGACTTTGCCACTTAGAGAACCAAGATGGTTACTTGTTATTGCTTATTGGCCTATGCGCTACTGCTTAATAAAATAAATCATTATATTCAACCCATTGTCGTTGTAGGGTATTACCGCAACAATACAAGGCTATTTAATTTATTCAGAAGGGTTCGTTATAAACCACTTGATACTAAATAGCCTCACCTATTGTTGCTCCATTTTAGCCCTGTCGTGCTGGGGGAAGTTGAGGTAAATGGCTATCTTTATTTTTTAAAATGTTAATTCTGAATCCAGATCTGTAGTGTGTACCTAAACGTATACCAGTACAGATAACTGTGCTTCGTGATGTTCATATTTTGAACTCTTTCGAAGAGGGACTTTGACAAAACCTACGCAATAAAAAAGAATTATGGAAAAACTGATTGTAGTATTCATTTTTTAATCTAACTGATTAATGATTTATATAGTGATGACTATGTTGTTAGTTGACCTAAACTAACTAACCAGCTGTTATTAAAAGTCTTTCTTCTAAGAAAATATTAGTCTTAAGCAGCGCAGATATTCCAGAGGTACTATATATGTAATGAACATTGAAAATAATAGGAAGTCCTGTAAGTATGCCTTGCTAAAATAAAATGACATAATTTTTTTAAAATTAAAGTGTTGTTCTATTAAAAATAGCATATTAAATATCATAAGTTATTTTGTGAATTAAAGTAATTAGCGCTGTGTTATTTAGTGTTGTATCTTTTATTTTTGTATGAGGTTTTTTTATATGTAAGTTTAAAGTTTTTTCAATCGACATGAAATGTATGATTAAATGTGTTATAAAAAGTTTTTTAATAACAAGTTTTCTATGTGTTTATATCTTGCAGTGTGCTTTTTAGAATGATTGCTATCCGCAATGATTGGTTTGGGGTATTTAAGGTATGCAATGCATTTCGATTCAAAAAAATCTACTGAATCGCTTTTTATTTTCTCTATTCCTAAAGTCCCAATCATACCACTACCGTAATAAGCACAGCTTAGATAACTAATAGATATTATATTTTTAGGTACTAATTGGTTTAACATAACAGCTAATACTTGTTCCCGTATTTTCCTTCGTAGCGTTCGCTCATAACGTTGAGTTATGGTTCTAACAAATTGTTGCTCTATAGTGCTTGCTCCCTGATATTTCCCATATAATATGCGTAATTTTATAACACGCAGTATAGCCAACAGGTCAACACCAAAATGAAGGCTGTTTCTGTGATCTTCTGAAATCACTAATGCTTTTATTAATTGGTTCGTGATTGATGAATTTTCATTTCCTTGCGTTGCATGAATATACGTTAGACATTTTTTCAAATCTTTAATAAGTGGTTTGTAATTAACCAGTTTTAAGAGGAATATTATTGTAAATATCGGGATGGTGAAGAGTGCGAAGGATGTTCTGTAAATTTTGAATCTTGACATATTATAGAGCCTTTTGAATCTGCAGAACTTGAAAAGAAACTTCCACTGAACAATTTTGATTCTCTTTTTTTCCAAACTTTCCATTTGAATGGATCGTTATTTTTTAAATAGATATAGTGAGAAAAGGATCTTAAACTGCCATTTTCTTCAATGTGTATGTGTATCTTATGAGGTCTTAGATATCGTCTTTCTATTCTTCCTGTTACTTTTCCTCTACTTCTGAATTTTCCAGTATACAACCAATCTCCCTTGATAGGGGCTGTCTCTGCTGTTTTTTCAGAGGTTCCCTCTATAATGCTTCCATCAGAGTAAATTATTAATGTATAATAAATAATTATGTTTTTGTATGGATTGTAAGATGATTCTGTTGTCGTTGATTTAAGATAGAAAACTCCAGATAATTTTGGCGGTATTCTGAAAAATTCTTTTATGAAAAACAATATAAAAGCAACAATAATAGCTGAAACGATAGAACCATAATTATCAGGTTGATGAACTACTTTATTTATATAATTAAATGTTAAGGAAGTGAATTCAAGAAAATTGCAAATAATCATAATAAATCCTAACTATTTATGTTATAAAAACACTGGGTTCTCAGCATTGCGCTCACAGCATCTTTCATTAAACCATTGAAATCTTATTTAAGTAATATGAATATAATATCCTTAAAATATCTCATTTAAAAGGGTTCTAGAACAATTAATTACTTTATCTATTTATTTTAATTAAGCCTTAAAAAACATATAGTTAGTTTGCAGGCGGTCATGAGATGGTTAGGAAGATGAAAATTTTTAGATCTACCGTCTAATATTGATAAACTGGCCTGATTCGGTTTTATTGAGTAAGTAATTTAGGCTTAGTACTTCGGCAACCAATCCACCTCACTGTCGTCGTTTAATGTAAGATTAGTTTGCACATTCCCTGATTTGTCTTGCGCTTCAAAAATTCAATCTCATACTCCTTTAACGTTTGCGGCACTGCCCGACCAAAAGCCGTCATGCTCATAGGGCGCTCATGCCCTCGCGCTTCCATCATACACGAAAGGTAAGCGTGATAGAGGTACTTGCGCGGGTTAGCAGGATGCCAATATAGAGGGCATTAGTCGCACTGGCAGACAGCAGGTAACCGCAGAAATCAACTAAAGGATCGGCGCTGCGTTTTATCTCCAATGCCTCATTGGAATTCTGCTGTATCTGTAACAGCGCGTGCGTCATCGGGAACGGCAAAGCGTTGCATCAAGTGGTGAACAATGATGACCAGTTCCTGACCTATTTTCTCTACTACGGACACAAAAAAAACCGCAGGGCTTGCGCCATGCGGGTTTTTCGTACTTCATCGGACTTATCTGGTAATACCCGATGTCTAAATTGGGCTGGGGAATCTGAATAATTCACATAACATCATGATATTTATGTTTTAAGTATGAGTTTAGACTTTGTTGGTATACCTAAACGTATACCAATGCAGAAAAGTGATAGGTTTTTTTGCTAACGTTCTCACCCTACTAGCCCCACCTTTTTGTTACCTCAATCTATGACGATTCTTTGATAAGTACACGTGAATATCACTTTTTAGTGGTATTGGCGTCAACTTGACGGATGGCTTCTATTTAAGTATACGTGAATAACACAATTATGTGGTTTTCATGTGGACTTATGAATGGACAGGATCACTGCTATTGAGCGTTTAAATGCTTTCGATAAGCAAGGGCGTTATGTCTTCACCTCCCGCGATTTAGCCAAGATTTTCCATGAAGATACGCCCAGAGCGTTTAATGCTGGGCTAAATCGTTTGGTAAAAGATGGCATTCTTACCCGTGCGATTCGCGGCGTGTACGTTTACAACCATGCCAAAAGCAAAGATGCCTATACGCTTGAGCGCATCGTGTTAGCGCTACGCCGTGGTGAATATAACTATCTTAGCCTTGAATCCGCATTGTCTGAATATGGTGTGATTTCTCAAATCCCGATTGACCGGATCACGGTGATGACTACCGGACGTTCCGAAGAACATAAAACGCCTTTTGGGGTGATTGAATTTACCCATACCAAGCGGCCCCCAGAGCAGATTTTGCAGGATACCTATTTTGGCAATTCCCCGTTACGGCAAGCGACGAAGAAAACCGCCGTGAGGGATTTACGCCGCGTTGGGCGCAATACCCACCTGATTGACGAATCGGAGCTATATCATGAATCAGAAAGTTAACTTTGCCGAATTGGTCAGCAAAGCGGTGGAATCAGCCGAGCTTGAAGGCTTGCGCAATGTGGTGGAGAAGGAGCTTTTGCACTACGACATCCTCTATTGTTTGGATAATGCGGGCTTGCTGGAGCAGCTTACTTTTCAGGGAGGGACATCGTTAAGGCTGTGTCATGGCGCAAACCGCTATGCGGCGATTCCTGCCACAAGCAGTATTTGATAGAACGTTAGGGAGTGAGGCTTTTAGCCAATATTTAAGCAGCGAATTAAAAGCACTCTTAAGTGCGTTACAGCAAGCGTTAAAAGGAGAGGGCGGGAAAGTGCCGTTCGTCATGTAAGCGTCAGTAGCCAAAATAAAAAGATTTTGCACAAAACTGTTCACTCTCTTCACTATGGTTTTTTATTTTTACTAATCAATACATTAATGGGTGATGAGTTGGTGAACAGGTGACGAGTGACTCATCACCTTGATGGCAGATAGGCCATATAACAAAAAGCTGTAAATGTAAGATATTCGCGCTTATAGTCGGTCTTTGGCTGCTTGATAAACCTCTGAGCGTTCACGCTTGCCCACAGCTAAAACCAGTACTACGATCTCATGCTCAAGCACTTGATACACTAGCCGATAGCCAGCGGAACGAAGTTTGATTTTGTAGCAGTCAGCCATTCCATGAAGTCGGTTGGCGGGAACGTGGGGATTTTGTAAAACCGCTTTCAGCTTTTTGGTGAACAGCTCCCGCACGGGTGCACCCAGCTTCTTAAATTCTTTCAGCGCGTGCTCTTCAAACTCCAGCTTATAACTCATCCAGATCGACCTTCACACGTTTCCCCTTCATCCGGGAGCGGGCAATTTTGGCAAGTTCGATATCTTCCTGATAGTCGGCCAGCGCTTCCCATGTTTCCGGGGAAACATAATAGCCAGAGATACGGCCATTGGTTAACACGGCTACAGGCTCGCCGTTAGCTTCTTTCAACGCTGCATTGGGCGATTTTTTAAAGTCGCTAATACTCACGGCAGCATTGGCAAGAATAGGTTGCACGGACATAATCAGCCTCTTTTAAGTATGATATTTGATACTTAATTTAGCACTTAATCAAAAAATCAGCAACGCTATGGTATAAACGTGACACCAAATAAAAAAATTTTTCACAAAACTGTTCACTATCTTCACTACGGATTTTTATTTCTATTAATCAATTAATTACATAGTGATGAGTCGGTGAACAGGTGATGAGTAACTCGTCACCTTTGAAGTGTTTGGACGTAAAAAAACCGGCCGGAGCCGGTTTTGTCGTTTCTGGTGTCTACCTCGCTATCTCGCATTTGGGCAGCCAGTCAGCGTCGGATTCGTCTTTCAGTTCAAGGTTAGTCTGTATGCCCTGATTGGTTCGCCCCTTGAGATACGTCTGCCCATATTCCGACATCATGTTCGGCAGCACCTTACCAAACGCCGTCAGGCTGATAGGCTTCTGGTGGCCGTGCGACTCCATAAAGGACAGGTAGGCATGGTACAGGTATTTACGCGGGTTACGGGGCGTGATGTTGGCGTTGCCCATATACAGCCCGGTGGTGTCGCCATGTGCCAGCAGGTAGCCGCAAAAATCAACCAGCGGGTCAGCCTGCCGTTTGATTTCCAGCGCCTCAGCGGAGTGTTGCTGTGCCTGTAACAGCGTCCGGGCATCGTTCGGGTCAGCAAAGCGTTTCATCAGGTGACGCACAATCACCGCCAGTTCTGCGCGGATTTTCTCTTTCAGCTTGGGGTCGCGTTCGCTGGCCGGGATGGTTTCGCCGAAGTGGATAATCACCCGGCGACGGGACACGCCGCCGCTGCGGTCGCTAAAGCGCATCGGCGAGTTATTGACGGCCAGAATCACCGCCGGAATACGGGTGGAATAGGCATCACGGTATTTCGGGTCAACCATCACCGCATCGCCGCCGGTAATGGCTTTAATGCCTGCACCGTCACCGCTCCATTTTTCTTGGTCAGGCAGGACGATTAACGAGAAGCCGATAATCGACGAGCGTTCACGGGACGATTCAATGGTGTTGATGGTCGCCGCCGTGGTGTTGTCCTCCCCGGCCAGCATGGTGGCAATTTCTGCCAGAATACTTTTTCCACTGCCGCCGGGGCCGGTGACCTCAAGAAACAGTTGCCAGTCGTAGCAGTTCGCCAGCACCATAAACAGCGCGGCCAGAATACGCTCCTGCTTATCCGCGTGGTTCCCGGCGGCACGGGTCAGCCAGCGCCAGAAGTGCGGGGCGTTATCCGCAAGGTTTTCCCCAGCCTTAAACGGCGTGTAATCCACATCATTGACGGTATTCAACCAGTGCTCCCGGCGATGCGGTTTAAATTCACCGCTGGCAGTATCAAACACCCCGTTACGAAAACCGATTAACCGGCGCTGGGGCTTCTCCTGCGTCGGGATAATCAGTTTCAGGGTGTCCAACACGCTGCCAATGCCGGACGCGGTAAAGGGGGCGTGTATCTTCTGAAACAGCGCTGCGATATCCCGGCTTAACAGGCGATAGGGCAACACTTTCCACGCACCATTCTGATACTGGAAGAAGGTTTCCACGAAGGCGTCAATCGCCAGTGTGTCGCGGTAGTGGTCGCGTATCTTCTCTGCTTTCTCGCTGGCGCTCATGGCCTTGAATTCAGCCTCGCCCAGCGACGCAAACGGGCTGACTGGCTCCGGCTGGGTAAACACGTCCAGGTGCTGCCGGGTGGCGTCAGCACCCTCGGCACGATAGACATCATTCCAGTCACCAAACACCGGCGGCAGCGCGACACGGCCATTCACAGCCGCGGCGGCTTGTTCGGCTTTGGTCTGGCCGGTGCCGTTCTCGTCCCGGTCAGCGGCTATCAGCAGCGTGACCGCCGGGTGGCGGGTTTTCAGCTCACGGGCAAGGGACGGCAGGTTGTTGGCACTGAGCGCGACATACACCGTATCACCGGTTAACTGATGCAGCGTTAAGCCCGTGGCGTAGCCCTCAGCCAGCCAGATAACGCTGGCCTGCTTACCGCTGAAAGCGTGAAAGGTGCCTTTGACCTGTCCACCTTTTAACGTGCGCTTGTCACCCTGTGCATTGATAAGCTGGAGATTCACCACTTCACCGTCCGGTGTGGTCAGCGGCACCAGTACATCGCCGGGCTGATAGGTGATACCGCCCACGCGCAGCGGCTTACCCTGTAGGGTTGGCACGGCGCTATCCGGCCAGCCTTTGACGCTGAGATACGCGTTGCCGGGTTGTGTCACCGCCTCTTTCAGTTTCGCCTGTGCCTGAACCGCCGCCCGTTGCCGGGCGGCCTCGCTGTCTTCTTCATCGGGTGTTGACGCTGCCGGACTGTCCGGCAGATCGCCCAGCCATGCGCCCACTTTCAGGGCGGCTTCTGTCGGCGTCAGCTTCAGCACTTTTTCAACCAGATTCAGGCCATCCCCCGCGCCGCACTGGTTACAAATCCATGTGCCGCGCCCTTCCTTGTTATCGAAGCGGAAACGGTCTGTGCCCTCGCACATCGGGCAGGCGGTATGCTGCCCGGTGGCATCAATGCGGATACCCACTGCGGGGAGCAGTTGCGGCCAATGGCCGCTGGCGCGTTTCACAGTCTGTGTCACGGTAAGGTGTGCCATGCGTTGCCCCTTAATGTAGTGTGGTGGTCGGGGTCGCCGCTGTCGCGCACTGGCACAGCTCCCCCATGATGATGTGCCCCAGCACGGTTAGCCGGGGTTTATCGGTCAGTAAGGTGGGTTGCACCATATCACCCAGCATGGCGCAGGCGATTTCCATCCCGGTGGCGGTGCCGTGCTCACGCACGTGTGCGCCCTCCAGCTCCAGCGCAATGGCGATTTCCAGTTCGGTTAAGTTGCAGTTCAGGGCAATGCCGGTTTCCCGGCAGTTATCCAAATAGGCCTGTGCCACGGCGCGACGGTACACGGCAGTACGCACTTCCAGCGGAATACAGGACTGATTATTGATGTTCATTGTGCTGTCTCCCGTGCGGTGAAAAGGTGGGCTTCACAGTGGGTCATGACGTGGCCTATCTGGTCAGTCAACAGCGCCACCAGTGCGGCCATATCATCGGCCGGTAGCGTATTGGGTTTGGCGGCGGTCATGCCGCATTGCTGGGCATCCAGCATATCGAGAAACATCACGCCGACGCGGTGCGCATGAGACAGGCGCAGGTAGTCAGCATGGGAAACAGGATAGGTATCATGATTATTGAGACGGGCGGCTAAGGTATTCATGCGCTCACCCCGTTCTCGGTTTCGGACGCTTCCGGGCTTTGCAGCGTCGTCGCCAATAATTCCAGCCGTTCAGCGAGTACAAACGTCAGCACCTCTTTGGCTACCGGGTTATCCAGCTCAATCACGGCGTGCGTCAGGGCGCGGCACTGGTCGGCGATTTCATCAAGGGTCAACGGAGTAGAATCAAACATGGCTAACCCCCTGAGCAGGCAGACGGCCAGCAAAAGACAGCACATAGTCACGCGCCAGTAAACGGCGGGCGCTGATTTCATCCGGAGCGATAACAGCTTCACGGTGCGGTAAGGCGCGTAATTCGGCGCGGCGCACGGCCAGAAACAGAAAGGTAAATTGCGGGTGTGACGGAGTGAGGGTCGTAGCCATGTGGGAGTCTCCAAGTTTAGCTGATAACAGCTACCACCGGAGTTCCTACACTCATGGGTGGTAGCCCAGACGGGGGTAGGAATACCGGCAACCTTGGAAACCGGCCAGCCCGAAGGCTGCCCCGCCTGAGCCACCATTGTTTGGATGCAATAACGGCGTAAAACATGCCGCACAACATGCAGGTGTGCTAAGGCTACGACACAAAAAAAGACGCAAGCGGCGTCTGGTGTCGCCAAGATTAAACACGGGTTCCTACGCCCGGCTGTCGATTTTGCGACAGCAGCGAGACTATAACGCCAAAAAGCCCCGGCAGGCAAGCCGGGGAAACGGATAAATTGCGCAGTCATGAACAGCCTCAGCAGTTGGTCAGCGCATCACCGGCACGGGATGCACAGTAACGCCGGGGTGAATCAGAAGCGGCGGGCGTCGGTGCAACGCTCAGCAGCAACGCGCCGAAACGCTGTTCACGGGCGGCAACGGTGGCCGGATTACGGATGGCGGGAAACAGTTGATCGCACAGGCTGAGGGCTTCCCGTTCATCGAGTGTGACTGACTGACCGGCGATAGTTAAGGTGATCATGCGTGGTTCTCCTGTTGACGGGCGGCGATACGCTCAGCCACCCAATGATGAATTTCGGACTCAACCCATGCGACGTTCTTTCCACCCAGTGGAACACGGGCGGGAAAAACTTTGCGGCTGCTCAGTTCGTACAGCGTCGAGCGGGAAATGCCGGTGACGTGCAACACTTCCGGCAGACGCATTAAGCGCTCTCTGACCGGATGAAGTGGCATCGGGGGCATAGCAGGAATAGGGGCTAGGGGTGTGGCTGACAACATGTGATGCTACCTCGTTAATGTCCGCCCGGGTCTGGCCGGATGGCGCTGGATTGCTCTGGTAGCTCGCTATTATGTGAATATTTTCGGAGACCGCAACAAGGTGCTGTTGTGCTATCGGTGAGCAAAATACGGTCTATTTTTTCCACCAACTGTTAATAAAGGGCAATAAAAAGCAACGAAGGGCAGCGTGATTTATTCAATAAAAATATAAGTGTTTGTAACTATCGATAACCCACTTATCTATAGGAAATAACATCGTAAAACAGGCTCGCCAGAAAAAGGCTCAAAAAAACGGGTGAACAGTGTGAACACTCGGTGAAGAGTTTTTTACCGACTATTCACCTCTTTATTTATTGATTTATCTATTCTTTTCTCTCAAGTGAAGAGTAGTGAATAGTTTTATAAAAGAGTTAGTTCTAAATCGAGGAAACCGCCTAAGGGTGAGATTGTTTTGTGTGGTCGATGGCAGGACAGGCTCAGATAGCGGGGGTTGTGTGGTGAATTGCACAATAGCCACCAGACACTAACCCCATACAGAGAATGACAATGAGCCAGACAACCACATCAGACACGAAACCGGTTAATACCCTGCCGGATACGCTGACAAAAGCGACTGACTATTACCTGAAAATGCGGGAAGCGCACACCGTTAACGCGGGTGAGCTGGATAACATCGATACCGCCATTGCGCGTGCCAAAGAGCAGAAAGCCAACACGGAAGCGGAAAATCAGCTTTCCGATACCGACTGGCGTGCGCGTTTTCTTGCCGCACGTGGCGAAATGACGGAAGAACTGAAAAATCAGCAGTTACAGCGGCTGGCACAGCGTGAGCTAGCGCAGGAGTATGACGGCTTGCTAGCACAGTTGGAAATAGAGCAACTGAGACAGAAAGCGAAGTGTCACTCATCAGCAAAAGATTGCTCTAAT
Source organism: Pectobacterium atrosepticum (assembly GCF_000740965.1). NCBI lineage: Bacteria > Pseudomonadati > Pseudomonadota > Gammaproteobacteria > Enterobacterales > Pectobacteriaceae > Pectobacterium > Pectobacterium atrosepticum. The sequence continues at coordinate 813,163 of NZ_CP009125.1, forward strand.
GCTCACGCCAGCGCCCTACGTGACTACGCTGAATGGGAGTTTAATCAGGCGTTAAATAACATCAGTACAAACCTGATCCGGGCGATTGAGTTAAAGCGGCATATGCTGGATATCACCACCTCTGAATTTACCCTAGGAGTCGCCTATCAGAAGCCTGAAAAAGTGGTAATGGATTTGATTGTTGAAAAGCTGAAGGTGAAAGCGAATGACTACCGCTTTGATATGAGTAACGAGCCAGTGCTGTCATCGCTGGGGCTGAACTCCCCTTCACTGCCGCATGCCGATTTCGCACCGGTATCCAGCCCGGCAAAACGAATGATATTTTCCCGTGAATTGAAAGAAAAAGAAGAGGCATTAAAAACACGGAGCCAAAAATTATGATGCATTGCCCGTTCTGCGGCCACGCTGCTCATGCCCGCACCAGTCGCCCGTTATCGGAGAACGTCAAGCAGCGTTATCACCAGTGCCGGAATATTGAATGCTCGGCAACCTTTCGGACACTGGAATCAATAGAAGAAATTATTCAGCCATCGAATAGACGAGATCTGCCAATACCGGATATTCCATTATCACCGGCTATGCAGAAAAAATATAAGGATTACCCAGCCTCAGCCCTACGGAATTAATTAGCCAGATTATGGTTTCATTTCCGCCAATATCAGGACGTCGCCCGCCACTGCGCGGGCTTTTTTGCGAGCTTTTTTCTCTGGCTAGCGATTTTTTGGCCGTACATGCATACGGTGCATGGATTTGCATGCAATACTTACCCCCGAATCTGCCCTACAGCGCCAGTATTGGCGCGGCCTGAACGCTTCCATGCAACTGCATGAAATGCGCTACATAAAGCGGGCAGGCGTGGCGGGGATAGCATTGCGCGCTAGTGGTTGGTGATTTATTTTATAGCTTTGCTGGCGTAGCTGCAGTGGTGGTACTCAATACGTTGAAAGTCAGAAATTATGCTGGTATTGATTTTTAATTAAGCTGATATAAATAGAAAATATTAAAGGAATTATTTGGATATGAAAAACATTAAGTTTTACGGAGAGTCTGTTGATGAACACCGTAAGGGGGTGATAAGAGTTGATGGAGAAGATTATCCTGCGGACTTGAAAATAACACAGTCTAATATAGAAATTCGTTTTTTCGATTTTAGTTGTAAAATGAACCGGGATTTCTCAGACCTTCTCAACCTCAAAACCGCAGTTTTTAATGGAAGTGGCGGCTTTTTTCGCCTTTTTGGCATGGAATTAAATGAAAGCTCCTTTAGGTTTATTGAACCATCCAATAGTTTTAACGATTATACCTTCTCGGCAAGTGGTTTTTTATATTCGAGTGCTAACTTAAACGATATTGAGATGTATCAAGTATTGAGATTTTATTCAAGTGGAATAAAAAATTGGTTGGGGAATACTGAAAAATTAAATAAAATAATAAATCGGTCTATTTTAAATAAATTACCTGAACAGGAAGATTTAGTTGAATTTGAGAGGGGTATTAAAGATGTAGGTACAGTAGGTGGCTATTATGGATATAGATATGGTGGTTTAGATGGCTTACATACCGTAGGCATGTCAGTTACACCACACATAACATTGCATCTTGAAAACAAAGTGGACTTAAACGGACTGCTTGAGAGATATACTGATCTCTATATGCTTATGAGGTTTTTAATTGGGAGACAACTCGATTTCACGGATGTTAAGGTTCGTGTGAGTGAAAACAGCAGGCACAGTGACATTAGCCTTTACTTTCCAGAAAGAAAGAGCATCAGCAGTGAATTGCATAATTCGATGTCACTTCTCTATTCTTCAGTATACAATGACGGTTCTGAAAAAAAATTCCCGCTTCAAATATTTGATAATTATTTTCATGGCAAAGAAAATGAAACTAATTTGCTAGTTAAGAAATTTATTAATTATTCTCTTATAGATAGTGATGAAGAGAGGTTTTTAGGTTTTTATCGAATAATAGAAAGATCAACGTTTAAACAATCTTATTATGTTGATAAAAATAAGCTATCGGTATTACTTGACCGTTCAAGAAGTATACTCCAAAAAACATTCCATGGCTCATCAATTAGTGAATTCAAAAGAGCAGTGATGAGGGTGAATGGTAGCAAGGAAAACACTGAGACATGCATTCGGCATTATATAAAAAACCTACCTGAAGAGTTTGTGGTTGCTTTGGGGCTTGATAAAATAAAGATAGATGCATTATGTAGAGTCAGAAATAATATAATTCATCAACCTTTGTTTTCTGTGTCTATTTCTAAACTGCATGACTGTATGGTTATATCAAGAATATTGGCATTTGTTATACTAATGGAGAAGTTAGGTATACCTTATGGTTTGATTGAAGAAGTAGCTAACTTGAATAGATGGAAGGGGGGGATATCATATTTAATCTGAGGGTTTCTTAGATATTATATATTTATTCAATATTAAAAATTGGCATATTTATTAATCTGCCAATTTATTTAAATTATTTTTTTACTACCTTTCCCCACCAAACCATCAATTCTTTCCGCTGTTCAAGATAGGTAGAGCGGTTATAAGCCCGTCTAACTTCATTCTTATCACAATGCGCTAACGCTGCTTCAATCACATCAGGATTAAAACCAGCTTCATTCATGGCTGTGCTGGCTATTGAGCGTAAACCATGTGCGACCAGTTTGCCACCGTAGCCGATGCGTTTTAACGCAGCATTCGCGGTCTGGCTGTTCATGGATTTTTTAGGATCGTTACGGCTTGGGAATACGTGTTCGCGGTTTCCGCTGATAGGGCGCATGATATCGAGCAGTTCCAGCGCTTGATCGGAGAGCGGAACGATATGATCGTGCTTGGCTTTCATTCGTTCAGCCGGAATGCTCCACGTTCTTTTCTCTATATCGATCTCTACCCATGCCGTCGCGGAGGCTTCTGCCGGGCGAATCAGCGTCAGCAACTGCCATTCTAATAAGCAACGGGTCGGAATGGACAGGTTAGACATGGCAATGGTGCGCATCAGCTTAGGGAGTTCTTCTGGCCGGATAGTCGGCATGTGCTGCTTTTTCGGGCGCTCAAAGGCCATACCAATGCCAGAGGCGGGGTTAGCGTCAATCAGCCCCGTATTGACCGCGTAAACCATGATTTCATTGATGCGCTGTACTAACCGCCTGACTGTTTCCAGTGCGCCACGGGCTTTAATCGGCTCTAGCGCCTGTATCAGCGTGCGGGCTTTGATTCCTTGTACCGGGATATTCTCAATCGCCGGGAGTACGTCTTTTTCCAGCGATCGCCAAATGTCTTTGGCATGATCCGCACTGACCTTGGTCTGCTTCAACGTGAACCAATTACGCGCCACATTGATGAAGATGCTTTCTATCGCGATTTGTGCTTCTTCGACTTCCTTAGCCACTTTTTCCTGTGGGTCTATTCCTTTGGCTAACAAAGACAGTTTTTCGTCTCTCATGGCGCGTGCGTCGGCTAATGACAATGCCGGGTAAGTGCCAAATCCGATCATAGTGCGCTGGCCGGTTATGGGTTTCTGGTAGCGGAACCGCCACAGCTTTTTACCTGTGGTTTTGACTAAGAGGAATAACCCGTTGCCGTCATGTAACGTCAGATCTTTGTCTGTCGCTTTGGCTTTTTGTACTTCAGTGTGGGTGAGGGAGCGGGTTGTCCGTGCCATGGGGGAATATCCTTCGTGATTGGTATACGCATGCAATTGGTATACGCCTTTTGGTATATATCCTACCGTATACCAATTCGTATACCAATAATCTCTGGATTCAGGCGAATATCGTCGGACAATGACGGACACAAAAAAGCCCGCAGAGCTTGCGCCATGCGGGCTTTCCGTACTTCATCGGACTTATCTGGTAATACCCGATGTCTAAATTGGGCTGGGGTCCCTGTGATTATACTTATAATAAATTGATTTTTATCGTTATTTTGTTATGGTTTTTAATTGAGGGTTCAATAAAGGAACCAAAGAAACACTATGAGCAAAGTCGTATCGTTTTTCAGCGTTAAAATCATCGATTGTGCCGATGCTGAGGAGTTGAACTCACGACAAGCATCAAAATCTATTAGGATCAGAGATAGCATATTTAAAGGTCAGTGGTAAATCTTACACCTACCCAAATCTTTTTTAGCCTGAAGCAAGATGAATAGCAGATAATAGTGCAGAATTTAAACGCAACGAAATTAACTAGATGATAAATAAGGTAATATTAAATAACTTAAAATAGAGCGAAAAATAGCACTTTTTGCAAAACAGCTTCAAAGCCCGCAGCAACTGGCTTTTTCTACTCCCATCTCTAATCTGCCTAAAAATCCACCACCGCTTGATCAATTCGTGCTTTTTGAACGTTGATCGTCATAAGCGATCTGAAGATACTACCTCCATCAAAACAACAATGGAGAAATGTATGACCAAAGCAAAAAGATTTATCCGTTTACCTGAAGTGCTGGAAAGAACCGGATTTTGTAAAGCTTGGATTTATCGATTGATCAGTCGTGGTGAATTCCCTGCGCCTATAAAAACAGGTGACCGAGCAATCAGGTTTGTAGAAAGTGAAATAGATGCATGGATTGATGAAAAGATATATTTCTCAAGAAATAAAGTCGCCTGAATGTTATTGCATTCTTTTTTGATTTATTCCTGACAGATTACATCATTAAAAGTGAAAGCATCTCAAAATCGCGTATAGAGCGTTTTAGAGCCACATATGAAAAATATCATTTATTTAAAATAAAAGACTGGGTTTTTATCTGGTCTTTTTTGTTTTTTATCTAATCGTGTTTTTAAAATATTTTTGATTTTATCTATTGACTGATGTTATAAATGTATTTATATAATATAAAGATACAAAAAATTAAAAACTCTTCGCCGACTTTTAACTTATGTTAAATACCACTTCCAGAAGATTTTAATCTTTAATAAAGCAATAACGCTAATCCTATGTATCGGGTATAAGAATGAAGGTTCCTCAAGTGTTTGGCAATTCTTATGTTATTGTGGCAGTGCCGGATGACGCGTAGCTGCCAACCTGAATCGCACAATCTAAAAAATTTACAAATGGTAGTATAAACTCTTTAGTAAAACGAGAGTCGTTTGAAAGTTTAATGATTTGTGTTTGCGCGGGTCGTGGGGGAAGTATCAGGATGGAAACGTTCTGAATATTTTCAAGGCGCAATGAGCATCTCCTATCTCTCTCTTTTAGCCTTTTCGGCGTGGGGGGTAGGGGGGGAATGCTTAAAGAAAAACTATTTCCTCCTTCGGAGGAAAACTACTACGGCTGAAAGCCGCCCCGCTAAAACACAAACCCCAAAACCTTAAAACAAAAAACTTTTAAATTAATTAATTAGTACTACTAGTACAAAATTAATTTCAATAAAAACAAAGGTTAAACCCCCATATAGAGAAATATAAAAAGTAAGGTGCCATTTCATAAGGCACTAATATAAGAAATGTCATGTTATTGATAAAATATAAAAGAAGTCGGATTATTCCAACTTCTTTTTAAAGATAAAATGGTATTTTATTTAAATTAATCTAACAACCCGCGAGAAGCTTTGCTTGCCGTTTGTCTAAAGGTATAGCGTTCAACCACATCACCTTTAAACCAGATCTCAAGTTCTTTCATGTGCGCTGTGCTGCTATTCTTCAATAACGCTAATCCCGGTATGTAATTTGAAATCTGAGATTCACCGGACATAACGGAATATCCCCACATTTCTTTACCATCGTTAGTTTCTTTAGTCTGAGGTTCTCCATAAAGTTGAAGGATATCTTTTTGAGTAGTTTTACCTTTTATAATTTTAGAAGCTATATTTTGCTGCGTTTCGTCTTTAATGGAATTGTTTCCATAAACAGTACAACTCGCTAAAGGGAGAATAATAAATACTGCCGCAATCAATTTTTTCATGTCAACTCCATATATAAATAATAAAACGCAACAAGGTTATAAAACGTATTTATTAAAAATGAGAAGCCAGCGATCGCAGATCTCCTGATTGGTCGATGATGTTTTGTTTTTCATTGGTAGATTGATTTTCCATGAAGGATTTTTTATATCATCTGTAAGTATAAAAATACCGGAACGCTGATTAGCTAACATTTGTTCATTACTGTTAGCTCCAGCGGACTTTATCATAGAGTTTAGATTATTACCTGCGTTATAAATTTTTCCAGCTTCGGATAGCGTATAATTTATTTCCCTGATGTTGTCGTATTCAAAAGTGCTATCTTTATCTGCATTGAAAATACGCACTGTGCGTTTTTTAGTATTAATGACTATACCGGTGTTTTGGCATTCATATGAGAGAATATCACCATCTAATATCTCTGTGTAAGTATTGAGATGCCTTCTTTTCTTAGGGCCAAAGTAAAAAAGCTGGCAGAGAATCAGGATAAAAATCACTGCCCAAAAAAGAAAAATAATGTTTTCGGTTTTCATAAAATTTCATTCCTCATAGAGTGATAGTTTTTAGCTTAATCATGAAGATACCAAGGTGATTCGCCCGGTCTTCCACGCTCCGAGCATAACATGAGGAGGGCTGCTCTCAAGTAAAATGATCGTTATTACAGATCAATTATTTAATATTGATAGTTTTTAACGATTAAAAAGTGCTTATCGATCGGTTTTTTAATTGTTTTAATCGATCAATGGTATTATTATGATAGGTGGTAACTATCATTATATCGATTTTGATCGATATAAACGATACGACGGCAGGTGGAAATAAACCAACACTATCAATTGGTTAAAGTGAATATGACTCCAAGTCATTCATTGGGGATAAAAAATGAGCAAAATATTTAGCGCGTTATTGGTCGGTTTCTTCTTTTCTCATATGCTTCACGTTCTTCATTAAATCTCTGTTCAGTTAATGATATTGATTGTTTAGCTGTATGAAGCTTATTTTTAAACTCACTTTTTGACTGTGTTTTGTTATCTTGAGAAAGTTCAGGAACGACAGCGCCGCCCATCAGATAAGCTTTTTTCTTCGCTGCTGTTTCTTTATTTTCTAAATCCTCTAACTCTTCTTTTTGTGCTTCTGTTAAGTGTAGATTCTTATCTACTTTCTCATCGGTTAAATTAATATTTGATGTTGAACCTATAGCCGCTGCTGAACTGCTTTTACTATTATTTTTAGTGGTGTGAACTTTTATTTCATTATCAGCATTAAGATCTGCTTTATCTTCTTTATTGAGTTTAGATTGAAGATATTCGCCAACTTCGCCGAGTCTATTTTTCGGGTTGTTTTCATTGCCTCCCTGTGTAGCATCTTGCAAAGATGCGGCAGGGAAGGAAGCTGGAGCCAACGGCGAGGGCTTAAGCTGTTTCTGTTCAATGTGGTTAAGTGCTTTTGCCTCTTGTGATACTTTCACTTCTTGGAGCACGTCAAAGCGTGCTTGTCGCTCTGGATTGCGGCTATGGCCTCTATGGATAGTCGCCGGTCTGTCTAAGCTGATTGCCTGCGCCTCTTGCTCAACCGTTCTGAGAGGGGGCAGGATAGCGTCAAACTCTGCTTTTTGTTCTTTCAGTGATCTGTGATCGATATGCGCATCGATGCCAGCCTTTTGCATGTGCTCGTTTGCTGCGTCTGCCCAGCTCTTGCGCCATTGCTCTAACAGTTCTTTATCGTTCCATTTCCTTTCCTTCTGACCGAACCCCGCGCCATCAGGAGTAAGGAGGCGAGTAGTTAGCATTACGTGAAAATGCGGGTTGTCGCTATCGAGTTTGTGGAAGGCTATATCAGCAATCATTCCATTTTTTACAAAATTCTCTTGGCAAAAATCTATTGCTAACGCCTTTTTTTGTTCGTCTGTCATTTCGACAGGAAGCGCAATATTAAACTCGCGTGCTAACTGCGCATCTTTTCTTTTTTCGCTTTTTTCTATCGTGTTCCATAAATACGCAGGCTTTAAAAAATTACGGTCTGCGCTTTCAGGTAATAATATCACACTGTCTGAAATACCTTTCTTTTTGCTGTAGTCGTGGATCTCTCCTGTGTGTTCGTCCATTAATTTTTCGCCGTGGCGATAAGCTGCCGCAGCTACGCTACTATGCCCCTTGCTGCGTGTTATTGTTTGAGCGCTCATATGAAATATTGCCATTGTTTTTATCTCCTGATATTGAAAGCACATACTTTTTAAAACAAGAAAAATATATTTGTTTTTTTAAAAATTGATTAAGTAATATTGAGCATAAAGCGAATATTACTTTTTATTTTTATGCGTTAGTAAATCCCCATTTATGGGGCGCGCACATTCGAAGAATGTATAAGTGCGCTATTGTAGTTTTTAGCAAAACTAAAATAGCCGCTATACGTAAACCTTTTATCTATAAAATCGCGCTCTGGAAATTAAAATACATATATCGCGCTTTACTTAAATAAATAAATATATTACTTAAAATATATATAACAGAAAAACATAAAAATAAAAGAGGTGAAATATGAATGATAATGATAAAAAAATAGAAGTGGCAGCGTCTGAACTTGTTAGATTGATTATTAAAAAGCTACAAGATGAAAATACGGATGTTATATGTAGAACGAGCTTATTTATAACTTACAATCTTTTTTCTCATGAAAGCGATTTTACTGTTGTTTATGACACGTTAGGGGGAGATCTGGAATGATTGGAAATTATAACAATGATTACGACTATGATGATAATGAGTATTTAAATGATGACACTATAGAAATCCCTTTGAGCTGTGAAGATGACGAATATAGAGAGGATTATTTAAGAGAACAAGAGCAAGAACAAAAATCTGTTTTACAGAAAATGATTGAGTATAAAAATGAAAATACATTTTTTGGTCATTTATACGAAATGTCCGGCATTTTTGGTTTTACTGTTGTTTTATTGTTAGGGTTTATTTTTACGCTGCCGATTTTGTTTATAGCTGGATTGATTGCGTTTTTTATTACGATAAAAGAAAAAAGAGGCTCTAAAAATGGCATTTAATATTGATAAATATAATAAATTGAAAAAAGAACTTGAACAAAAAGCAAACTTACTAAATAGGTTGGAGCAAGAAATGAAAGCTGAAAAAAGAAAAGAAGATACAGCGCGCAAAATAAAAATTGGTGCTGAGTTAATAAGGATAGTTAGAGAAAATAGCAAAGAAGTATCTGACGAGTTAGATTTTATTAATGATTTATCGCTATTGGTCGGGGCTTTAACTAATCATATGGTATTAAAAAGAATATACGATCAGCGCGAGTTTTTGAGAGCGGAAGGGGATAAGAGGCTTAACGAATGGAAACTAAAAAACAATAAAAAAAGGAGTAAAACGGATGAATAACTTAAGACCTAACCCGAACCCTCCACGCGAGGGAACGGCGGACATGATTAACCGCCTGAACTTCTATGATACGTCTTTTACTTGCTTACATTTTTTAATGATAGATTTTGATAATGACATGCAAGAAATGAAAAGAAAAAAAGATTTTAACCCGCTCCAGCTTTTAATCAAGCACGATAGAGCAAGTTTATATTTAGAGATATTAAATATTATTAGAATATCACTTGCTAGCAAAACTTTAGATATTCAAAGTGAAGAGCTATTGAGTGCTTATTTATATTTTAATAAAAAAGATGAGTTAGATATGGGGGAGGATGCGAGAATAATAGGTTTTGTGTTTAGAGACTTTGTAAAACAAAGAATAGAAACAGCGATTAAAACTATTGAGGAGAAAAATATATGAATATATTAGGTTTAATAGCAAAAGCAAAACCTGCTGTAGACGATGGCGGCGGTAGTCTCATTCCTGCCGCGATGGGTTTTTTTATTTGTGCTTTTTTAGTTGCTATCATTGCCTCTGTTGTTTCTAGTGCTTTTCGTTCTGCTAAAAATTCAGCAGACGTGAGTATAAACAATGCAAAAAAATATCACATAGCACTAATAAAAGAGCAGTATAGAAAGAAAGGCGGGGGCTGATATGTTTTATTTAATATGTATGGTTTTTATGGTCATATTTTTTATTGCTTGTATGTTGTCGGTTATATATGCGTCTGAAATATATCAGTGGCAGCATTATAACAGCTATAAGTTTAAGCAATGGTTAAAAAGTGGGAGTATAAAAAAAGATGTGCATGAAGAAAAAATAAAAAAGGAAGTGAAAAAAATGCCTATAGATTATATATTAAAACTTCTTAAAAAATACAATATAGATTTTGATGCTAACGAGTTTGTAAAAGCAAGTTTTAATATTAAGATGAAATACTACAAGTTAATATTAAATGAAAAGGAGAGGCTGAAAGAAAATAAAATATTAGATGAAGCAGTTAAACAAAAAATAAAAATAGAGACTGACACATTTGACGCTGAAAAATTTCAAAAAGAAGCTGATGAACGTTATAAGTTATTCATGGAACGCCGCAATCTCTCCAATAGAGAAAAATAACAACTCCTATATTTAGGACGTCAAGAAGAATGGCGGGGGTTCCCTTTTAAGGGTTCCGCTATTGTTCTTGATGACACATAGATAAAGAATTTTTATGAGTGGGTGATTCACGTAGTGAAACACTCCACCTATTAGACCTTTTTATCACGGCCTTACATGAAAAAGCATATGTTTAGATCTGCTGAAATGTTCTTAGTACAATCATAAATTATGCTTGAGTGGTACTTCTCTTTGCATGTAAATACCGTCGTTTGGGCGTTTTCGCTCTTCAAAATGGATAGCTAATGATAGATACATTATTGAGTTACGAGCTAAGCCAATGAGTTGCATAATTCTTGATTCGAATTGGCTTATTGGCACTAAAAGACAATGTGATGATAGTTTTTCTTTTTCATGGATTTTTGCTTTTAAGTCTGAATGCTTAGTATTTAGTTTGTTAATCTTTTCTTTAAGCTGTATAGATAAATGAGGGTCATTGTCTTCATTTGTTTTTTTTATCTTTAATTCAATTTCTCTAATTTCATCTGGTATCGTATTGACCTCTCTTTGCAATTTTGTAAATTCTTCATCATTGTAAGTATTATGTGATGTTGCGAGTTCATAGCCAAAATCATCAACAATTTTCAATGAACGATGTTCCATAGCATTTCTGATTTCAGCAAATGCTACAGCATTTGGATCTAACCATTTTGATACTGAATCAGAGCTACCAACTTTGCGAATATCTTTTAATATATAGAATAAAGCATGGATAAAAGGATTATCACTATCCTTAAGTTTTTTATGGGGCTTCCATTCATTATTCTTGCCTGTGAAGTCGCGAAATAAATTGTCGATGCTTATTTTTCTGTCATGCTTCAAGTCATTTAAATCAAAAAAATGGCTAATTAGGTATGCTATTTTGTCAAAAAGTGAATATATTATTCTGAATGCTGATTTGTATTGGGCAACCTTTAAATTGTTAATTGAGTAAGTCATATCTTCAACGTGTTGAAAAGTTGAGTTGAATATATGAGGCGCATCGTCCGGTATATCCTTTGAGGAGTATATTAAATACCGCGCATAGCAGTAATCATTTTTTAATTCATCATAATTACCATGATATGATAATTCTTCATGCATTGTAAGCGCACCATTAAGAGATTGGATAAATGATGGTAATGAAAAAATATCTTGGTAAGTAATCTGGTAATCGCAAACATCATTTAAATCATTAAGGAAAAGCTTGTTTTTTGCACACCATTCAAAATACTTTTTCTGTTTTATTGATGTAAGTTTTTCAGTGTATTTCATGAAATAATCGAAAGATGATATCTCAAAATTATCCTCAAACCATTTTTGGAAATTGTGTAATCGCCCCCCATCTTCAAGTGATTCTTTTTGTTCTGGATATTGTTTTTTGAAATTATCGAGTCCCTTTTTTAATAGATTGTAAGCAATGAAATAATGATATTCAGAATGTCCTTCATCGTATAGTGAATTTCCAAGAAATAATTCATTATTGGCTTTTGATATAATTGCTACGGGATTGTTATCTATAGAAATAGCTTTGTCATAGTGAGGGATACAGCATAGTGCTCTTCCCTGTGATGAAAGACGGTTAGCTAAGTTTGTCTCAATCATAGATCTAAGACTATCATATGCATGAATGTTATTTACGTGTTCCTGCCAGTTTGCTTTAGGGAGAGTATGTATGGCTTTTCTGTAGAAGATGACCGATTTCATCAAATCCTCTGAATACCACTCTGTTTTACGTGTTTCATAGAGTTTGGAATAACAATTTCCTAGACAGTAGAGATAATGGGCTTCGTACAAGGGGTGAGAAAAGGTGAAATCCTGTTTTGTATAACTTTCGACTAACGCAGCTAAAGAAGCGTGATCACATGTTATGATGTATTGATCCGCAAGTTTACTGAACTCCTCAAGTTCATCTTTTACCATTAACAAGGGAACTCCTTAAATATTGATAATTACTGATTGCCGAACTTCGATATTAAAAGATAGTATACATTTCTGTGTTTTATCATGCGGCAATAGACTTATATTTTTGTATTTGGACGTAATCACTCCACCATTGCATTAACTCGGCACGCTCGGCTAAATATTCTGCACGGTTGTATGCCGCAATGATTTCATCTTTTTTAGAGTGAGCGAGGGCTGCTTCAAGAACTTCTGTTCTGAACTTACTGGATTCCTCGGCGGCAGTTCTGGCAATAGAACGCATACCATGTGCCACCATTTCACCGCCAAAACCCATGCGGATGATCGCAGCGTTAGCTGTTTGCTCGTGCATATGGCTAAGAGGAGCTTTGATGCTGGGGAAAACCCACTCACGATGTCCGCTGATTGGCTGCATTTTTTCGAGGATGCGTAGTGCTTCTTTGCTAAGCGGAACCTTATGAGGCCGTTTCATCTTCATGAACTCTGGCGGGATGTTCCAAAATTTATTCTCAACATCAATATCTGCCCAACGCGCCCGAACGGCTTCCCCCGGACGAACCCACGTCAACAACTGCCATTCGATCAGCATACGTGTTTCGAGTCGTATGGAAGCATTAGCCAGCGCAATCATAAATCTTGGCAGCTCGCTGGGGGGAAGGGCAGGCATATTTTGCTTTTTAGGCTTACTGAAACGCTGTCCAAGATTGTCAGCCGGATTGAACTCGATGAGTTCTTCTGTTGCGGCATAGCGGAAAATTTCATTCAGTCGTGAAATTATGCGCCGCAAGGTTTCCAGAACACCGCGTTGCTCAATCGGATCAAGATGCTGCTTTAAGAGCTTAGGGCGTATTTCTTTGATAGGGACATTGCCCAGACCGGGAAAGATGTTTCGTTCAAGGCTACGCCAAATATCATCAGCGTGGTCTTGTGAGATGCCCGAGGTCTTTACCTTCTCATCTAACCACTTACGAGCAACAGCCTGTAGCGTGTGTTCAGTAGCATCCTTTAGGGCATTGGCTTTATCGCTATTATGGATCTGTGGGTCGATGCCATTGGCAAGTAAGGTGAGGTATTCATCACGTAAAGCTCTTGCTCTCGCTAAGGTAAGATGAGGGTAGGTCCCAAGGCTCATCTTCGTCCGTTTTTTAGTCACTGGCACAGGATACCTGAGATACCAATTTTTCTTCCCACCTTTTGCGATGGGGGCTATGCGGAGAAGTAAGCCATCGCCATCAAACAGGCTGATTTCTTTATCTGCAGGTTTGGTATTTTTGATTTCAGTATCGGTGAGTTTCTTAGCGAGCTTAGCCATTTTGGACCCTCTAGTTTTGGACCCTTAACGTTGGGTCCCAAAAAGGGTGCCATAAGTAGTAGCTTCTAGCAATTCTCTGTAGACTTCAATAGACGTAAAAAAGCCCGCGAGGCTGGTTCCAAGCGGGCTTAATAGACTTCAGTATACTTCAAACAACTAAAAAGTGGTGGAGCTGGGGGGATTTGAACCCCCGTCCGGAACTACTCTACCGTCGGTACTACATGCTTAGTCAGTCTTTACATTCGCTTGCCAGCTGCGGACAGACACGCCACTAACAAACTAGCCTGATTAGATTTAGCCCTTCAACCCCAGGCAGGGCATCCACGCGATCTCTTTTGGGTTTGACCTCTCTTGATCCCCGTCCTAAGAGCGGAGGCTAGGGAGAGAGGGCTCTTAGCAGGTTATTAAGCTGCTAAAGCGTAGTTTTCGTCGTTTGCGACTATTTTTTTGCGGCTTTTTACGAGGCAAACCGCCCCTCGGCATGCACCTTGGGCTTTGCAAATCCCGTCGAATCCAGAATCAGCCCCCAAGAAACTGTCACCAGTATACCAGAACTTACCGTTGTTAAGCCAGTGGCTTAGCGATTGGCGTTCTTCATGATACGGGCTTTATCTAACTTCCATTCACGTTCTTTAATGTCATCACGCTTGTCGTGATCTTTTTTACCTTTCGCTACGCCGATTTTGACTTTGCTCCAGGCATTTTTCCAATACATGGACAGCGCGACGACCGTGTAGCCATCACGGCTGACGCGGCCAAACAGCGAATCCATCTCGCGTTTGTTGAGCAGAAGTTTGCGTGTGCGGATGGGATCGCAAACAACGTGCGATGAGGCCACATTCAGCGGCGTGATCGTTGCGCCAAACAGGTAAGCCTCACCGTTCATGAAGGTGACATAGCTGTCGCTGAGGTTTGCTTTGCCTGCGCGCAGTGATTTGACTTCCCATCCTTGCAGCACAAGGCCAGCCTCAAATTCTTCCTCAATGGAGTATTCGTGACGGGCGCGCTTGTTCTGCGCAATGGTGGCGGAACCGGGTTTGTATGCTTTTTTCTTTGTCATAGTACCGTCATTATACTGGATGTCATTGGGAATGAAATCCCCGCCGTGCGTCCGTGTCGTGGTTAATGATATCGTGCGATAAGCTTCGCAGAATTTTTGTCTGCCGGGCTATCAATGCTATTATTTTGCGCGTTTTATGAATCTCGGAAAATAGTATGCCAAAGATAAGTCGTTCCGCATTGGTGCCGTTCAGTGCAGAGCAGATGTACAAACTGGTGAATGATGTCTCTTCCTACCCCGCGTTTTTACCGGGCTGTACGGGGAGTCGCGTGCTCTCTTCCTCAGAAGAGGGGATGACTGCCGCAGTAGATGTTTCCAAAGCCGGTATCAGCAAGACATTTACTACACGTAATACGCTGACGCACAACCAGAATATCAATATGCAACTGGTCGATGGCCCATTCCGTCAACTGAGTGGCGACTGGCACTTTACACCGCTGAGCGCCGATGCCTGTAAAGTTGAGCTGCATCTGGAATTTGAATTCACCAATGCCTTGATTGAACTTGCTTTTGGCAAAGTATTCAAGGAGCTAGCGGGGAATATGGTGCAGGCTTTCACGCAGCGAGCAAAAGAGGTTTACAGTGTCCGCAATGCAGGTTGATGTGGTCTACGCGTTGCCGGAACGCCAATATCTACGCACGGTGAAGCTGGAAGAAGGCAGTACGGTCGAGCAGGCGATTGTGGCATCAGGTCTGCTGGAGTTGCGCCATGATATCGATTTGCAGGTGAATAAAATCGGTATTTACAGCCGTGCGGCGAAACTGGCCGATGTGGTGCAGGATGGTGACCGTGTGGAGATTTATCGTCCGCTGATTGTCGATCCGAAAGAGCTACGCCGTCAACGTGCTGAACGTTCTAAGAATAAAGCCTGAGCAATGCCGTTAAATGACAAGTGACGTTCTCCCGATGGCACATTACCAATGCGTCCTTATAAAAAACACAGGCAAACCTGAAATATTCAGATTTGCCTGCTGTTGTACCCATCGTATATCAAGCCGCGTGTGCGTTGGCTTTCCTTAAGTACTCTGCCGCAGTGGGCTTCGTCTTAAAGCGACGCTTCTAGCTGATAGGATCATTCATCCTGATTCAACTTAGCGGCATTGAAAGCATTAATCCAGCGCAGGCTTGTTGTTGATGTTGGTTAACACGCCACTGCCGCTGAACGTTAGCGTCAGCGTCTGTTGTTTTACCGATTCATGGCCAGGCTGCTGGCGGAAGACGTAAAACCAGGTATCGCTGCCAAACGGATCCTGCATCATAGGCGTACCCAGCGTATAAGCGACCTGTTGTTTGGTCATGCCGGTGTGAATTTTCGCAACGTCAGCCGGTGCCAGATAGTTTCCCTGATTGATGTCCGGCCGATACACCACCTTTTCCAGCGTGGAACAACCGGCGGTCAGCATAACAACCACCGCGGCGACGACAGTCAGCGTTTTACAGCGCATAGTGATTACATTCCTTAAGGGCATAGGTTGCTGATGATAATAGACCTTGCAGGACTTGGAAACCTGCAAGGCGATTGTATGACCCCAGGAAGGTAAAAAAGTTGAGCTTTTTTACCTGTAATGCGCCTTTCTTGCCCTGTGTCGGCAGCAGATTTTAGGCTGCCAACAATTCTTTGGCGTTCGCCAGCGTGTTTTTGGTCACGGCGCTGCCACCCAGAAGACGAGCCAGTTCCTGTAACCGCGCACGTTTGTCCAACGGTTGCATCAGCGTTTCCGTTTCTGCACCGTCCGTTTGTTTGCTCACGAAGAAGTGCTGGTGACCGCAGCCTGCAACCTGTGGCAGGTGTGTCACACACATAACCTGCGTCGATTCGCCGAGCTGGCGCAGCATTCTGCCGACGATGGCGGCTGTTGGCCCGCTAATACCCACATCGACTTCATCGAAGATCATTGCTGGTGTGTCCATTTTCTTCGCGGTGATGACCTGAATAATCAGTGCAATACGCGACAGCTCGCCACCCGATGCCACTTTCGCCAGAGTCTGGTGCGGTTGACCGGGGTTGGTGGTTACGCGGAATTCGATATTGTCGGCACCGGTGGCCGTCAGGCTGTCTGGCGTAAACTTCACATCAATGGTGAAGTAGCCGTGCGGCATCGCCAGTTCACGCATATTGGTGGTGATGAGCTGTGCCAGTTCGCTGGCATGGTGCTGACGACGCACGTGCAATTGTTCGGCAAGCTGTAACGCCTGCTGATGATATTCACTGACGGAGGCACTGAGCACCTCATGGTCGCTTTCCTGCTGTTCCAATTGTCGGTGTTCTTCCTGTAATTGCTGATGGAACGCTGGGATCGCTTCTGGCGCGATATGATGTTTGCGTGCTAACACCAACTGACGTGACAGGCGCTGTTCCAGTTCATACAGTCGAATCGGGTCGAGATCCATCTGTTCGCTGTAGTGGCGCAGTTCATCACTGGCTTCGCTAAGCTGAATGCCCGCTTCTTCGAGCATGGACAGCACACCGGACAGCGTTTCATCCATACCGATCAGTTCGCCGAGCTGACTTTTTACGCTGTGCAACATACTGAGTATGTTTTGCTCTTCGTCTTCGCTCAGCAACTGCATGGCCTGCTGGCTCATCGTCAGTAGCTGACCGCTATTTGCCAGACGCTTGTATTCAATATCAATGTGTTCATATTCACCGAGCTGTGGGGCGAATTCATTCAGCTCTTTTAATTGATATTGCAGTAGTTCTCGGCGGGCTTCGCGTTCAATAGCTGCTTGTTGCAACTGCGCCAGTGCACGGCAGCTTTGGTGCCACTGATGCCAAACCTGTTGCATAGCAACCAGCAATTTCGGTTCATCGGCATAAGCATCCAGCAGGTGTTTTTGATGATCGGGGCGCAGCAGTAGTTGATGAGCATGCTGGCCATGTATCTGAATCAGGTGCTGGCCGAGTTCACGCAGTTGAGACAGCGGCACGGCGGTGCCGTTAATAAAGCCGCGTGAACGACCATCGGCGCTAATCACGCGGCGTAACAGGCACTCATTACTGTCATCCAACTGGTTTTCTTCCAGCCACTGACGTGCCATTGGGGTATCCGTCAGCGCGAAGCGGGCGCAGATGTCCGCTCGGGCAGCCCCCGGCCTGACCATGCTGGCGTCAGAACGATTTCCCAGACATAAACCGAGGGCATCAATCGCAATTGATTTCCCCGCACCGGTTTCTCCGGTGATTACGCTCATCCCTGACTGAAAATCGATTTCTAATTCGCGCACGATGGCGAAGTTACTGATAGTGAGTTGCGCCAGCATGATAGTTTTCCTGTATGGGAACTGTGTTTACATACAGTATAAACTGGTTTTATATACAGTAAAGTAGCTTGGTGGAATTTTAGAATAATTTTTTTGACCAGCCGAGCTTTGAACTTAGTGTATTGAAATAACTGTAATTTTTTGGATGAATCAAATTCAGGTGATGTTCACTACGGCGAATCAGCACTTCTTCGCCTTCCTGCACTGGCAGCGCAATCTGGCTGTCACAGCTGATTTCCAAATCGTTGGTAATGCAGGAAAATTTCAGCCGAATCGTGCTGCTGCTATTGATCACCAGCGGGCGGGCAGACAATGTGTGCGGGAACATCGGCACTAGCGCAATGGCTTCCAATGACGGTGTTAGGATAGGGCCGCCAGCGGAAAGCGAATAGGCGGTTGAGCCTGTGGGCGTGGCGATAATCAGGCCATCTGAACGTTGGGAAAAGGCGAATCTGTCGTCAATATAGACTTCAAATTCAATCATGTGTGCGACTTTCCCTGGGTGAAGTACCACTTCATTAATTGCGGTACTGATGCTGTCGGGCTGGTTTGTGCGGCAAACGTGTGCTTCCAGCATGAAGCGCTGTTCGCTCAGATAATGGCCGTCAAGAACGTCAGAAAGCTGCTGCTGAGCATGATCGGGATCGAGGTCAGTCAAAAAGCCGAGATTGCCACGGTTTACGCCGATTACTTTGATGTCATAGCGCGACAGCACGCGCGCGGCGCCCAGCATGTTGCCGTCACCGCCGACGACCACGGCGAGATCCGCCTGCTGACCGATGTCGGCAAGGCTACCTGTTGGTGCGTCTTTCAGGTTAAGTTCCCGTGCAATCTGTTGTTCGATCAGCACGGAGTAACCTTTTTCGGTGAGCCAATGATAGAGCATCTCATGCGTTGCCAACGCCGTTGGGTGGCGCGGGTGGCCGACAATGCCAATACAATTAAACGGCTTGTTCATTGTAAGCGGTGTGTTCATTGCTGTTTTGTCCTCAGCGTGGTGTATCGGCAGCAGCAGGAACCAATATATGACAGGTTCCCTTGAATCTCCGGTTTTGATCCCCATAATAAGCAACTAGCGAGATTAATGCTAAACCGCGGAGAATTTCATGAGTAGTAAAGAACAGAAAACGCCTGACGAGCAAGTCCTGGATCAAAAGGAAGCAGCAAAAGGGCAGCAAGCGGATGCCGCGCCAGAGACGGCAGACGTAGCTGACCCGCGTGATGAGCGCATCGCCGAGCTGGAAGCCCAGTTTAGTGAACTGCAACAGCGTGAACGTGACAATATGCTTCGCGTCCGTGCAGAAGCCGATAACGTTCGCCGCCGTGCGGAAATGGATATCGAGAAAGCGCATAAATTTGCGGTAGAGAAATTTGCCAGTGAAATGCTGCCAGTCATCGATAACCTGGAACGTGCGCTGGATACGGCGGACAAAGCCAATGAATCACTGGCTTCAATGATTGAGGGTGTCGAATTGACGCTGAAATCGTTGCTGGATGCCGTGCATAAATTCGGTATCGAGGTGGTGGGCGATGTGGGTGTACCGTTTAACCCAGAAGTGCATCAGGCTATGACGATGTTACCTTCAGCCGATCACCAGCCGAACCATGTCATGATGGTAATGCAAAAAGGCTATACGCTGAACGGTCGTTTACTGCGTCCGGCGATGGTTGCTGTATCAAAAGCACAAGACTAATACTCTCTGCTTTTACGCACGCTATTTAAAACGTATCTTCATCCTAAACCCCGTGCTCAGCATGGGGTTTTTTGTTTGTATACCCGTCATACTTCAAGCTGCATGTGCGTTGGCAATACTCGGCTCATCTCTGAACCTCGCCCTGAAGGGTCGCCACAAGCGGCGTTCAAATTGGCTAAGCCAATTTGTCTTCGCTCACCCCAGTCACTTACTGGAGTAAGCTCCTGGAGATTCACTGTGTCGCCGCCTTCCTGCAACTCGAATTATTTAGTGTACATTTTGTTAAGATTTGTTTGATAAAAAAGATGTTTTTTAGATTTTTAATGACTCATCATCATTAGCTATCAAAAGAATTGGTATTACCAATCTAAATGCACTTGATAATCATTATCATTTTTGTGAGAGTAATAAACAACAGCGTTAGAAGGGTCATACTATGCCGGGTGTTATTGAGTCAACAAGCCGTACATCAAGGAAGGTAAAACTTTCTCTGATGGGCCCGGCGTTTATCGCGGCGATTGGTTATATCGATCCGGGTAACTTTGCCACGAACATCCAGTCTGGCGCGGCCTATGGCTACACGCTGCTGTGGGTTGTGGTGTGGGCGAACCTGATGGCGATGCTGATCCAGCTATTGTCGGCCAAATTAGGCATCGCAACGGGTAAGAATCTGGCGGAACATATCCGCGATCGCTTTCCGCGTCCTGCTGTTTGGGCGTACTGGGTACAGGCCGAAATTATTGCGATGGCGACCGATCTGGCCGAGTTTATCGGTGCAGCGATTGGTTTCAAACTGCTATTGGGCGTGTCGCTGCTGGAAGGCGCGATCCTCACCGCGATTGCCACTTTCCTGATTCTCATGCTGCAACAGCGTGGTCAGAAGCCGCTGGAGATGGTCATCGGCGGCCTGCTGCTGTTTGTTGCGGCGGCGTATATTGTCGAACTGGTATTTTCTCAGCCTGAGCTGTCCGCTTTAGCCAAAGGCATGGCAATCCCTAGTTTGCCGACTTCCGATGCCGTGTTGCTGGCCGCAGGCGTGTTGGGGGCGACAATTATGCCGCATGTGATTTACCTGCATTCTTCCCTGACGCAGCATGAAGGCGGTCATTCCCGTGCCGAGCGCTATTCTGCAACGAAAGTTGATGTCGCGATTGCGATGACGATTGCCGGATTCGTCAATCTGGCGATGATGGCAACGGCGGCGGCGGCATTCCATTTCAGCGGTAACCAGGATATTGCCGATCTGGATAAAGCCTACCTCACGCTGGAGCCGCTGTTAGGTAAAGCCGCCGCGGTGATTTTCGGTCTGAGTCTGGTGGCGGCAGGCCTTTCTTCCACCGTTGTCGGTACGCTGGCGGGTCAGGTAGTGATGCAAGGGTTCGTGCGCTTCCATATCCCGCTCTGGGTTCGCCGAGCCGTGACGATGCTGCCATCGTTTATCGTAATTTTGTCCGGTATGGATCCGACGCGAGTGTTGGTGTTGAGTCAAGTAGTGCTGAGCTTCGGGATTGCGCTGGCGCTGGTTCCTTTGCTGTCCTTCACTGGCAATCGTGAACTGATGGGGTCGATGGTTAACGGAAAATGGGTACAGCGCATCGGACAACTTATTGTCGTGCTAGTGGTTTCCCTGAATATGTATCTGCTGATTGATACGATCATAGGGATATAAATCTGGTGCCACATAGCGTGGCACCGTTTCGCTATTTGCTTGCCTTCCTCAACTCTGTCACCGGCACGCCGCCGATTCCCCAGTTGTCCGTTTCAACTTCATCAATTACCACCACAGTGGTTTTCGGGTTTTTATTGAGCACATCGACCAGCAGCTGAGTTACGCCTTCAATCAATTGACGTTTTTGTTCAGCGGTGACGCCTTCATTGGTGATTTTGATGTTGACGTACGGCATAGGTTCTCCGGAGTTAGAGTGATGAGCGGCGATTGGGTAAGCAGAGCCCAGCCGCGATGAAAAGTGCTGCTGCGCTACACAGAATCGCAGGTGCGACAGCGTGGGTGTCCGTCAGGACGCTGGTGAGTAGTGGGCCAAGAATCTGACCAATACCGTAAGTGAGCGTCACCAGCCCAAGCAGGTTGATGCCGTGCGGCGCGCGTAGCCGCTTGGCTAATGGCATCACCAGTGAGGTGGTTCCCATAAAAGTAGCACCAAAGCCGATACAGCTGAATATCAATGCCACCAGAGAGTGGCTGAACAGCGTCAGCAGGACACACACGCCTTGAATCAGCAGATTAGCTGTCAGGCAGGGTAACGTTCCCCACCGACTGGCGGCCCACAGCCAGAAGAAACAGCCAGGGATGATTGCTAGCCCAACCAGCGACCATAAATGCAGGGATAAATGCGGTATGCCTAGCGCCGTCACCATCAGCGGCAGATAGGTGGCGACGACGATATAGCCGAAGCCCGCGAGGCCGTATAGCAGCGCGAGCCGTCGCCAGCCAAGGTGAGGCTGTTCATCAACATTGACCATAGGCTGCTGCGGTACGGTCGTTTTGTGCGGCGAAAGTATGAGTAGGGCGAGCAGAAGTAGCGTGGAGATCAGCGCCGCTCCCCACCACAATAGTTCGGCCGTTAGTACGTAATGCCGTCCCATGATGATGAATTCATTGCCTAACACGATCCCCACGGCAACCCCAGCATAGAGCGAGGCGATAATGCCAGTATGCCTTGTGTGGTGTAAAACGATTAGGGATCCGAAGATCATCATCGCTGCGCTGGCGATCCCCGCGATGAAGCGAATGAGCATGACCAGCATCGTATTGGTGGTCAATGTCATCGCGAAGAGCAACACGCTGGTCGCCGCCGCTGCGGTAAACAGCAGGAACACTGGTTGAGAGGTTGAGGCGCGACGGCTGAAAGAGAAAAACAGGCTGCCGAACAGATAACCGACGTAGTTTGCGCTGGCAATATAGGAAAGCTGGCTGAAGGTGAAATCACCTTCTTCCAGCATGACGGGCAGCATCGGTGTATATAAAAAGCGCCCAAGCCCCATACCCAATGCCAGTACGATTGTCCCAAAAAGGGCAAGAGTCAGCGTGCTCGATAGGGCGATAAAGCGCGGACGTTCCATCATGCGATGACCCAAGACATAGAGAATATGTCGTTATCCTGCCCGTTTTCTCGTCAAATAAAAGTGAATAGTCATGAATAGGTTGATGACGCAGAGAGAATGTTTTCTGGCAGAAATACGCTGGTGAAAATCGCCTGTTATATCAAGCCCGGCTCCATTGCACTGTTCCGCTGGAGCCGGGTTTTTTTACCTCAATTGCGATTAGCTGATGGTTTTACTGAACGCGTCGACAGCAATAATCGCGTGAGCGACGTCTTCAGCCGTTAATCCGCTGTCCAGATTTTTCAGCGTATCGGCGTCGCTGCACGCCAGTTCACCCACTTTGATCAAATTCTCAAACGGCTCATTTTCCAGATGCAGATCTTTTAGCAGCGTCGGCATGTTAATCGCGCGGTAGAAGCGAATGTAGCGTGCGATTTCCTCGTCAGGACGTTGCTCCAGCACCATATGTGTCAGCGTGCCGTAGGCGACTTTTTCCCCATGCGTGAGGTGGTGGATGTCGCCTTTGATCGCGGTAAACCCGTTGTGGATGGCGTGAGCGCCCGCCAATCCGCCATTCTCAAAGCCCAAGCCGGAAAGTAGCGTGTTGGCTTCAACTACGGATTCCACTGCGGGTGTTACCACACCTTTTTCCACCGCTTTGTAAGCACTATAACCGTAGGCTAGCAGCGTTTTTTCGCAGGTTTCGGCAATCGCCATGCCCGCTAGCGTAGGTTTACCGCCCAGCATAGAAAGTGCGTGAGAGCGCAGAACCGCCTGTGCTTCGACAAAGGTTGCCAGACCATCGGCAATGCCGGAGGCAAACAGGCGTGCTGGAGCCTGCGCACACACGGCGGTATCGACCAATACCAGATCGGGATTCTTGTCGTAAAAGCGGTAGGACTCGAACACGCCCTCGTCGGTGTAGATGACGGACAGCGCGCTGCACGGTGCATCCGTTGAGGCCACGGTTGGGACAATCGCGACATTGTGTTTCAGCTCATCAGCAACCGCTTTCGCCGTATCCAGCGTTTTACCGCCGCCTAACCCAACGACAATGTTGGTGCCCGCGTCGCGTGCTAGCTTAGCAAGACGGGTGATTTCGTTGCTGGACGCCTCACCGTTAAAACGCTCGTAATGGTAGCCGATGCTCACCTGTTTGAGGGACGCATCTACGCGCTGGCCGATGATGTCCCAAACAATGCCATCTGCCATCAGAAACGCTTTCGTTCCCAGAGGCTTGAGTTGTTCACCCAGTTCATCCAGCACGCCGCGACCCTGAACATATTTTCTAGGTGAAGAGAAAATGAAATGACTCATGTTATCTACCTCGATGATGTGGTTTGAGAAGTGATGCGGTATTGAATTCGAGTGAATCATGGAAGGCGGTTGCGGTACGCGCGTTATGACGAGACAAATTGACGGTGGTGATGGGGAAAACGAAAGCGCAGCACGACTTCCTGAAACGTGACTGATTTAAGGTATAGCATAGTCGATAAACGCGAGATGGACGAAAAGAGCGGAATGAGAGAATGAAACTAAACCATGAATATCATAGGTTTGGTGCGTGACGATGCCGTAATTTCCACCAGACATACGTTTCCTTATTCGTTTATGCGGGAGTTCAAAAGGGATATGATGGCTTCGTTGTTATAAATGAATGCGCTCTTCCAACCATCGATCACCGAGGTGTTTGCATGTCGTCTCCTATTGATATCGTCGAAAAGAAGCTGCTATCCGATCACTGGTTTATTCTTCACAAGTATGTTTTTGATTTGAAAAGAAAGAATGGTGGCGTAGTACGCCAAATTCGTGAAGTTTACGATCGTGGCGATGGTGCGACAATTCTGCTGTACAACCGGGCGAAAGGCACGGTGATTCTGACACGACAATTCCGTATTCCTACCTACGTTAACGGCAACGAAAGCGGCATGCTGCTGGAAGCCTGTGCCGGTTTGCTGGACGACTATTCGCCCGAAGAGTGCATCCGCAACGAGGCGATAGAAGAAACCGGTTATGCGGTTGGTAACGTTGAGAAGTTGTTTGATGCCTACATGTCGCCCGGCGGCGTAACAGAACGGCTGCACTTCTTTGCTGCCGAGTACGATGAATCGCTACGTGATAATTCGGGTGGCGGTGTGGAAGATGAAGATATTGAGGTACTGGAGCTGCCGTTCAGCGAAGCCATCGCGATGATGAACGATGGGCGGATTAAAGACGGCAAGACCATCATGCTGCTACAGCACGCGATCATTCGCGGCTGGTTTGCCAAAGGGTGAACGTATTTTATGGCACACGGCTCTCTCCGTGTGCCGCTTGATTTGTAGTGGTAGCGTTTTCATTTTTGGGTAATGCCGCAGTGACTATGTGATCATGTCGATTATTACCTGAGTAAACGTTTTATTTATTCTTCTGTGACTCAGTTTTAACTTAAATTTCAATGTTATGGGTTGGTTTTTAGGTTGATTTTCATCACTTTTATCGGTCAGGTATAGACTTTTTTGAAGGAAATTTTTCCTAAATTTATTCTATTGAGATCGAATATTCAGCTATTTCTCTCCCTGTTGTGTGACCCGTATCACTGGATGAAGGAATGTAAGCGGTGTAACTCGTTGCTTCATTATGCAGTAACTCATATTCTCTCTTTACAAAAAGTAAAGAAGGACTGCTCTGATGAAGATCAAGAATAAAGTATCTACCCTATTTGCAGTTTCATTTTTCACGCTGGGCTTATCGAGTCAAAGCTTGGCTGCTGACGTCACCGTATGGGCCTGGGATCCTAACTTCAATGTTGCGGCAATGCATGAAGCCTCATCGATATATAAAAAAGCTGACCCAAGTTTCAGCCTGAAAGTGATCGACTCGGGTAAAGAAGATATTGAACAGAAATTAAATACCATGTTGGCTTCTGGGGTTAAAAATGTTCTTCCTGATATTGTGCTTATAGAAGATTATAATGCACAGAAATACCTTCAGGCTTATCCTGATGCGTTTGTCCCATTGCAGGATGCCATCGATTATAGTCAGTTTGCGCCTTATAAAACGAAAGTGATGACGGTCGGGAATAAGATTTACGGTATTCCCTTTGATTCCGGCGTGGCAGGGATGTTCTATCGACTCGATTATCTGGAAGCTGCCGGATATAAAGAGAGTGATATGGTGAATATTACCTGGGATAAATACATTGAGATCGGCAAGAAAATAAAGGAAAAAACTGGCGTTGATATGCTGACCTACGATATGAACGATGTTGTTCTTCCTCATATTATGATGCAGTCCGGTGGAGAATGGTTCTTCGATAATCAAGGCCAAATTAATCTCACCAAAAACGCTGCATTGAAAGAAACGTTAAAAACGATTAAAGCGATTAACGACGCGAAAATTGCACGTCCTATTTCTGGCTGGTCGAGTTTTGTTGGCAGTTTTAATGCCGGAAAATCGGCGAGTGTGGTTTCCGGTGTATGGGTGATTGGCTCAATTAAAAGTGCCGACGATCAGAAAGGAAAATGGCGTGTTGCGCCGATTCCACGGTTAAATCTCGACAAAGCGGTGCGAGCATCTAATCAAGGTGGGTCGAGTTGGTATGTATTAAAGGGCGGCAAAAACACTCAACAGGCGATTGAATTCCTGAAAAAAACATTCGCGGCAGATAGTGATATGTATCAAACCCTTTTGGTTGATCGCGGCGCGCTTGCAACCTTCCTTCCTGCCACATCTGGCCCCGCTTATGCAGTAAAAGATCCGTTCTTTGGCGGGCAACCCGTGTTTGCTGATTTCTCTAAATGGGTGACTGAAATCCCGCAGGTATCCTATGGCATGTATACCCAGGAAGTTGATAACGCGATTGCCGCTGAAATACCCGCATTACTGAAAGGCGATTCTGTTGATGACGTTTTGAAACGCGCCGAAACTGCATTAAAAAATCAGATTATGCAGTAGTGAGTGTGAGCTTGGGGGCCGTGAGCCCCCAAGCACTTCTCTCCAGAAATATATGGTGTGATAATGATGTATAAACCTAAAATGAATAGGCTTTATAACATCAACGGCTGGGCTTTTGTCTCTATAGCTGTTGGGTTAATTGCCCTAATGACGATATATCCTATTTTCAAATCACTTTGGCTTTCCTTTCAGTCTGGCCGTGGAGTGGTGACGCAATTTGTCGGCATGGGAAATATCATTCGTTTATTTAATGATCCGATGTTTAAAACGGCGCTTTGGAATACGTTGACGTTTCTGGTGATCCAAGTGCCGATTATGATTTTGCTCTCATTAGCGATTTCTTCTTGCCTGAATTCGTCGCAGCTTAAATATCGCCAGTGGTTTAGAATAGCGATCTTTTTACCCTGTGTGACGTCGCTGGTTGCCTACTCGATTCTTTTTAAGAGTATGTTTGAACTGGATGGTGTGATTAATTCATTTTTGATGTTTATTCATGTTATTGACGATCCGATTCCGTGGCTCTCCGATCCTTTCTGGGCGAAGGTGACCATTATTATCGCGATCACATGGCGCTGGACGGGATACAATATGATCTTTTATCTTTCCGCCATGCAGAATATTGATAAATCGATTTATGAGGCCGCCAGAGTCGATGGCGTGAGTCCAATCAAGCAATTTATCTTTATCACCATACCATTATTGAAGCCGGTCATTCTTTTTACCAGTGTGACATCAACGATTGGCACACTACAGTTGTTTGATGAGGCCATGAATATCACGAACGGCGGCCCGGCAAATGCGACCCTGACATTATCACTTTATATTTATAATCTGTCGTTCAAATTTGTGCCTAATTTTGGTTATGCGGCAACGGTTTCGTACGTGATTGTCGTTTTTTCAGCAATATTAGCGCTGATTCAATTTAAAGCGGCACGGAAGGGATAATATGAGAAAAAGTAAAATTAACAGCATATTGATGCATGCTTTTCTCGTGTTGATGAGCATTTTCTCGCTTTTTCCGTTCTATTGGATGGTGGTATCCAGTACCAATAGCACCAGTCAAATCAACATGGGGAAATTTACGTTTGGCGATCAATTATTGGTCAATTTTACCAATCTGACGAGCCAGGTGGATCTCGCATTGATATTTTGGAATACATCAAAAATTGCACTAATCAGCACCGTATCGACGCTTGTGGTGTGCTCCATTGCGGGTTATGCATTTGAGATTTATTCCAGTAAACATCGCGAACGTGTCTATGTCACACTATTAGCGACGATGATGATTCCGTTTGCGGCGTTAATGATCCCACTCTTCACCATGTTTGGTAAGGCGGGGTTACTGGACACACACTTTGCCGTGATTATGCCGACGGTGGCAGGGGCATTTATTATTTTCTACTTTAGGCAATGTACTAAAACGTTTCCGAGAGAGTTAATCGATGCTGCCCGCGTGGAGAGCGTCGCAGAATGGAAAATTTTCCTGTATGTCTATGTGCCGATTATGCGAGCCAGCTATTCTGCTGCGTTTATCATTGTTTTCATGACGTCATGGAATGCTTTTCTCTGGCCACTTATTGTCCTCCAGTCTACTGAATTAAAGACGATTAATCTGGTGCTATCCAGCTTTGCTTCGGCCTATTCTCCAGACTTCGGGCTTATTATGGTGGGAACGGTTATTTCTACTCTTCCTAGTTTGCTTATCTTCTTCGCCATGCAAAAGCAATTTATTGCCAGTATGACGGGCGCAGTAAAGTAATACACGCGCAATGGAAAATTAAGTTTGAGGTTCAACATGGCTGATATTTTACTAAAGAATATAGTGAAGCGTTACGATAAAACTGAAACGATCCATCGTATTAATCTTGAGATTAATTCAGGCGAATTTGTGGTATTTGTTGGCCCGTCGGGGTGTGGTAAATCAACGTTACTGAGAATGATCGCGGGATTGGAAGAGATAACGGATGGCGAGATCCATATTGATAACCGCGTAGTTAACCATTGCGATCCCGCAGAGCGGGGGATTGCGATGGTGTTCCAGTCATATGCGTTGTACCCGCATATGACGGTGGCTGAAAATATGGGGTTTGGGTTGAGAATGAATGGGCATCCCAAAGCCGAAGTCGAGAAAATGGTGCGAAAGGCTGCGATGACGCTCCAGTTAGAAGCCTTGTTAGATCGGACACCGAAACAGCTATCTGGCGGCCAGCGTCAGCGCGTTGCAATTGGGCGGGCCATTGTGCGCGATCCTAAAGTGTTCTTATTCGATGAGCCCTTATCGAACCTTGACGCCGAATTACGCGTGGAAATGCGTTTACAAATTGCCCAGCTTCATCAGGAAATGCGTAATACCATGATTTATGTGACGCACGATCAAGTGGAAGCGATGACGTTGGCGGATAAAATCGTGGTGTTAAACAAAGGGGATATTGAGCAGGTCGGGACGCCGATGGAGCTATACCATAAGCCAGAAAATCTTTTTGTCGCCGGTTTTATCGGTTCGCCGAATATGAATTTTCTACCCGGTGAAGTGTTACAGGTTGAAGGAAATAAAGTGAGCATCTTGATCAATAAACTCACTACACTTTCCGTTAATCTTGCTAGCCGCGGATTGCACGCCGATCAGAAAATTACCGTGGGTATTCGCCCTGAGCACCTGAGTATTGATCCGCAGGGGGGAGATGTCAGCCTGTCGATCAATAGCGAAGTAACAGAAAGGCTGGGTAATGCCACGTATATTTTTGGTACTTACTCTGGCGTTAATCATTTCAAAGTACATTTGTCAGGTGACAATAGTATTGTGCCTTACTCAACGATTCCGCTCACATGTCGTAGTGAACATCTTCATTTTTTTGATGAAAATGGGAAAAGAATTAACTAACTATAAATAACTGGTTATATGGGGACCATTAATTCCATATAAAACGCTACGTTGACTCGGTGGAAAAGTCAGAAATTTAACTAAGCAGCCGTTCGTATTCACATCGGCTGCTTATTTTACTATGCGATATTTATTTTTATAAATATCGTCCTCTGTTTTTAATCTGTCCCTAGAAATACCATAAATAATTCGAGTTTCAGAAAGGCGGCAAGGGAAGGAATCCCGATGAGCTTACTCAAGTAAGTGATTCGGGCGAGTGAACGCAGCCAACGCACATGCAACTTGAAGTATGACGGGTATATTTACGTGATAAATACCATTTAAGAGTATCGACTCAAGGAGAAATGAATGAAAAAGAATAATTATTCAGGAATGATCTCTATATTGTTAATGCTATTTATAGGGTTCATGGCAGCCAATGTGGCGAAAGCAGCGCAGCCGTTTGCTTATGGTGCGGATATTGGTTGGGTAAAGCAATTGGAAGATCGGGGGGTGACCTGGCGTGACGATGCAGGAGCTCAGCGCGATGTATTACAGATATTGCGCGATCACGGCATAAACTCTGTGCGGCTACGCATTTTCGTTAATCCTGACCCCAGTGCACTATGGCATAAAGATAATACGACCTGGACGATGCTCGGTTATACGGATAAAACTCGCGTGGTGGATGCCGCTCAGCGTGCCAAAGCGATGGGAATGCGTGTCATGGTAGATTTCCACTACAGTGATGTTTTCGCGGATCCAGGTCATCAAATAAAGCCAGCGGCATGGGCGAGCTACAATATTAGCCAATTAACTACGGCCGTTTATAACCACACACATGAGGTGATGACTGCGCTCGTTTCCGCTGGCGTGACGCCGGAATGGGTGCAGGTTGGTAACGAAATGAACCCGGGGATTTTACTACCGGAAGGGAGCACAAGTCGGTTTGCTAATTTAACGCAGCTACTGAATGCAGGCTATGATGCGGTTAAAGCGGTCAGCCCTTCCTCTAAGGTGATTAGTCATTTGGCGCATGGGGATAATAATTCAAACTCTCGCTGGTTTTTTGACAATTTCCTCACCACGCACGGTGGAAAAACCGATGTGATTGGCTTTTCATTCTATCCCTACTGGGAGGGGAAAAATTATTGGGAACTCACCGGCGCACTGGCTAGCAACCTCAATGATATGGCGAGCCGCTATGGTAAGGAAGTCATGGTCGTTGAAGTCGGCGGTTTAGAGACGAATCCGACAGATAGCTATTGGACTATCAAGGATACGATTAATCTTGTTAAAGCGGTGCCGGGAAATAAAGGGATCGGGGTTTTTTATTGGGAACCTGCGGGTAATGCCAATGTGCTGCTGGATGGCTACGCATTAGGTGCGACGAGACAAGTTTCAGCTAATGTATTGCAATTTACCCGAGCTCTGGACGCGTTTGCCGAATCACAAATCAATTTTATCAACGGAACCCGCTATAAGATCGCTAATCGGCATAGTGGTAAATCGCTTAATGTCGTGAGCGGCTCACATGAGGATGGCGCATTTGTTGAACAATACAGTGACAGTAATTGGGATAGTCAGCGTTTTTATTTTAACGCGATTGGCAATGGTTACTTCAATCTGGTGAATGTTAATAGCGGAAAGTACATTGATATTGATTCCAGTGCCAATGAGGATGGTGCGCAAATTCTCCAAATGTATAACACCGGTCATTTTAGCCAACAGTGGCTAATTTTGGATGCTGGCGATGGCTATTATAAAATTATGAATAGGAACAGTGGGAAGCTTTTGGATATTAACAGTCGTTCAACAGAGAACGGTGCATCAGGTATTCAATGGCATGATAACGGGGGATGGAATCAGTTGTGGCAAATAACCGCTAATTGACGCTCGCTGGCCGCGTAATTTCTTTGCGTGGCCGCATTATCTCTTCAGGTAAGTGTGCCAAGTAGCGTAGCCAACACACCGTCAACTTGACGTATGACGGATATATAAGCGGGTACCGTTATATCGTGCTGAGTGTGAAACTTTCACGCCAGACCATGTCATAACCAATCTGTACGTGTTTCTTATAATGGCGTCCCGCCACCAGTTCTAAAAATAGATCGACGGCGGCTTCGCCCATTTCAGTGGGGTAGAGTCGCATTGTGGTCAGACTGGGGTTGAGGTGCTGTGCCATGGGGATATCATTCATTCCAATCACTTTTATTTGTCTGGGAATGGAAATGCCTTTCTCTTGAATCGCGCGGTACACGCCGATAGCGATAATGTCTGTCGCGGCGAACACAACATCGGGCCATTCTTTTTGTTGCAGCAACTCATTCATCGCCTGATAGCCGGATGCAATACAGAATAGCTGACTGACCTTACATCGTGATTCATGGTAGATACCGTATTTTTGGGTTATTTCTTGAAATACATGCAGCCGGCTCTCATTGTTCCCGATGAATGCAGGTCGCTCAGCACCGCTCTTAACAATGTAGTGTAATACTTCGCGTGCAGCCGCTTCCCGGTCAAAAATCACGGCATCACATTTTTTATTGAGGGGAGCCGAATCGATAAAAATCAGGTTTTTATTTAATGAATAGATTAAGGCGATGTCATCATCGCTAAAATGCCCTACGCAAATGATCGCCTGCGCCTGAGATAACGTATGACTATTGGATGATAAGTTTGTGGTGAATATATTTCGCAACGAAATAGCAAAATGGTGGCAGCGATTTTCAATGCCAATGCGCATTGCGGTAAAATAAGGATCGTTGAGTTCTTCAGAGGGCGTAAGAAAGTGGACGACGGCGAGATGTAATAAATTGTCGTTATCCATTTTAAAATGAGATCGTACAACAAGCGAGTTCTCTAACTTTTTTTTCTGCTGCTTGCGTTGTGTGGGCGATAAATAGGCCAACTCATGGGCAATGTTCTTGATGAGCTGGCGCTTTTCTTTGGTTACCGACAGACTGGGGTCGTTATTCAGCACGCGAGAAACTGTTGATGCTGCGACTCCGGCTTTTTGGGCAATATCTCTAATCGTTGTCACAAAAAATTTTCCATAATTTTTCTATGAAACTTATATTAGCCAATGATTAATTAATTTAACATCCTCATTATTCAAAAGTACGAGTAAATCGTCAGAAATCTGATGGTTGCCAATATCAATGACTATACCCACGTTATCACAGCACCGTTGAGAAAAAGGCCTGTGTACGGCGGTTTTGCGGGGCATCGAGTAGCTGTCTGGCTGGGCCAGTTTCGACAATTCTGCCATTTTCCATAAACACGATGTTATCGGCGATCTCACGGGCGAAACCGATCTCGTGTGTGACGATGACCATCGTAATACCGGAATGCGCCAGCTTTTTAATTACCTGAAGCACTTCGCCGACCAGTTCCGGGTCTAACGCCGAAGTCGGTTCGTCAAAGAGCATCACCTGGGGATTCATGGCGAGGGCGCGGGCAATCGCCACCCGCTGCTGTTGGCCACCGGAAAGCTGGTGCGGCCAATCGTCGGCTTTTTCTACGAGTCCAACCTGTCGCAGCAGCGAATACGCCTGATCGAACACCTCCTGCTGAGCGCGTTTTTTGACACGCAGCGGGGCATCGCTAACGTTTTGCAGCACGGTACGGTGAGGGAACAGGTTAAAGTGCTGAAATACCATACCAATCTTGCTGCGCTGGGCCGCGACCTGTTTGTCACTCAATTCATAGAGCCGATGGCCTTTCTGCCGATACCCGACCAGCGTGTCGCCAACGCAAATAGTGCCGCCATCGAGCTTTTCGAGGTGGTTAATACAGCGCAGCAGCGTTGATTTACCCGCGCCGGACGGACCCAGAATCGCAGTAACCGAACCCGCCTCCATCTGCAAATCGATGTCATCTAAAATCAGGTTTCCCGACAGGGATTTACGCACGTTCCGTAGTGTAATGGCCTCGCCCATAGTTGCGTTTCCTTCATGATTCATTGAGTGCATGACATTGTTCGCCAGTCGTTGATGCGTGATAGCCCGCCAGTTCAGGTGCTGGGGGATTCGCTGGGCTGTGGCCTGTTCGTTGGCTGAGCACGTTGGGTAAACCTTGCGGCACGCAGTTTGCGGCTTTTACCTGGCTTGTTGCGTTTGAGCGTTGAACGGCCGAAATAGCGTTCAATATAGTATTGGCCGACAGACAGCACGGAAGTCAGCAGCAGATACCAGATAGTGGCAACCAGCAGCAGCGGGATGACTTCATAGGTTCGCTGATAAATGATCTGTGCCGAGTACAACACATCCTGAAGTGAAATCACCGAAACCACCGCTGTGGTTTTCAGTTGGCCGATGACCTCATTACCCGCCGGAGGCAGGATGGCGCGCATCGCCTGCGGCAGAACGGTGTAGAAGAATATCTGCGGTTTACGGTACCCCAATGCTCTGGCGGCTTCCAACTGACCGGGGTTGACGCTCTGAATACCTGCGCGAACAATCTCCGCCGCATACGCAGATTGATGCATAACCAGCGCCAGCACGGCGGCATTAAACGGGCTGATGAGCGTATTGCCAGGAACGCTGAAAACCTCGCCGAAGAATGGCAGCGAGAGTGAAATCGTCGGGTAGAGCGCTGCAATGTTGTACCAAAGAAACAGCTGTACCAGCGTGGGGACGCCACGGAAAAACCAGGTGTAGCCGCAACTGACTGCCACCAGCACGGGGTTGCTGGATAGGCGCATCAGCGCCAGTATCGTGCCGCCGCCAAAGCCTAACACCACCGACATTGCGGTCAGTTTCAGCGTCATGATGACGCCCTGAAGAATGGAGTCTTCCGTAAAACTGTCCACAACGACCCGCCATTCAAAGCGGGGGTTGTTCAGCACAGAATGGGCGATAGCGCCCAATAGCAACAGAACCAGCAGGGCGCTGAGCCAGCGCCCGTAGTGTCGGTTGGCGACGATATGCAGTTCCTGATGTGGTGAGGGGAGACTCATCCGAAGATCTCTGCGTTACGTTTCGCCTCTGGGACCGCGCCGTAGCCGATATCCCACTTATCCAAAATCTTCTGATAGGTGCCGTCTTTAATCAGCGAGTTCAATGCGGCCTGAACGGCGTCTTCCAGAGCCGAATCTTTAGGAAACGCAATAGAGACTGGCGCATCGTTGACGGCGATATCACCGCTGATGGCTAGCCGTTTGACTTGACTCACCTGATAGCGTAACCCTTCATAAGGGCCGAAGAACAGCGGGACACGTCCACTGATCACCGCCTGTACGCCGGATGGACGATCGGGGAAGATCGCAATTTTGATCGCGTCTTTCTGTTCTGCAACGCACTGCTTGTCGGCTTCTTGCAAGCGCAGTAGCTGAGTCGTACCGGCCCCTGCACCAATGTCTTTACCGCACAGTACGCTGAGGGAGGTAAATGGCGCGACGTTAGCGTCTTTAAGGGAAATGATGGCCAGTTTTGACGCGTTGAAATAGCCGATGAAGTCGATCTGCTCAAGGCGCTTGGGTGTTGCATTGATATTCGACAGTGCCACATCGTAACGGCCTGATTTTAAACCGGGAATAATATTGTCGAACCCACCGGTATCGTGCCAGTTCACCGGTACGCCCAGCCGGTCGCCAATAGCGTTCATGATATCGATCTCGCGGCCTGCCAGCGTTTTATTATCTTCCTGATAAAAGGTGGTTGGCGGCGTATTGGGATTGGTGCCTGCAACGATAAATCCTTTTTGCAGGACGGCATCTGGCACTTTGGCTTTTAAGGCTGCATCGGGCTGTATCTGAAAGGTGCGAGTCGTGGGGACGTTTTGATCGGCAGAGAAGGCAGGCGGTAATACGGCAAGCATCAGTAATGGAAAGGCAAACAGATTTTTTTTCATTATCTTTACCCAGATTAATTGGCATGTCTTTTTCATCGGACATGGAAAAATAAATGCATTTCTCTTATCAAAAGAAAAGGGACTGATGCGGTATGTGATTTGCCAAACGGCATTTTTTGACACCTTTCTCTTTTAATCTTCAGAGTAAAACCGGACAAATAAAAAAAGGTTATAAGTTATAAACTGGCGGTTTTGTTACGTTTTTTTTTGCAAAAAAAAGTGGGTGAGGTGTTTTTTATCTTTAATAAACATATTGATAGAAGATGTTTTATTGTTCACGCTTCGGAATGAAGACTAAAGAAGAAATATCGCAAAGCAAAGGTGAACCGCAGATATACCCGATACACTGCCAGATGGTAATGGCCGAGAATTTACCCAACTGCGGCGTTTCATCTGGTGAGTGGGTAGGACTTACTCTTGCGGGGCGATGCGAACGATATGAATCATCAGGTACAGCATTTCATCGTTAGAAATGTCGATATTGAGCAGGTTGTGAATATAGTCTTTGATCAGTCGGCTGCATTTATAGGCATCAGGATACTCTTTGGTGACCTGATCAAAAATAAAGTCATCACTTGAATGGATTAGGGTGTTTTCCAACAGGCGCTGGATAAAGAATTGCATGTGCGTCAGGAAGCGTGAGTAATTAATCGATTCTTTATCAATCACGATATGGAAGTTGTACTGGATGATATTAAAGATATCTTTCAGCATCTTGACCGACTGGAGCGTGTTCTCCATATTCTGGACGTCGGTTTGCGCGTTGACTAAATGAAACGCGATATTGCCCGCTTCCTCTTCTGGCAATTCCAGCTTCATCTGCTGGTTAATGTCGTTGAGCGCCCGCGAAGCAATCGCAAATTCCTGCGGGTAGAACCGCTTTACCTCATAAAGCAGACGATTTTGTATGCTGATGCCTTTGCGATAACGCTCAATCGCAAAGCTGATATGGTCGATCAGCGTAAAAAAGACCTGTTCGCTCAAGCGGCCATGAAGTTGCCGGTTCGCATCATCAATAATCTTATTCACGATGTGAACATATTCTTCCCCGACGTGCTCAATCAAACGGGCAAATTCGCGTGGTGATGGGCCACCTTTGAGAATAAAGGTTTTCTCAATTTTGGCTGGATCGAGAATATCTCCAGTCTTGCTGTTAAAGCCGATCCCTTTCCCCATGACAATGATTTCGTTGTTATCTGCATCAGAAGATAACACCAGGCTATTGTTCAGTATTTTTATTGCTTTTATCGGTTCAGCCATCATGCGTTTCTTGAGTGATATCAGTGGGAACGTCAGTGAAATAATAACCCATTTCTTCTCTTTCATGTTGCGGGTGATTGTCCCGCAACATGAGTCATGCAGAGTAGGGCTTATCCCCGTTTTAACGCGGTGTTCTAGGGCGTCAGTATTAGGGCTCGCGGGGAAATAACCGCGTGCCATTTGATTCTATGACACCCTGATACCAGTAAAAACTTTTCTTTTTGATACGGCGTAGATCTTTCAGATCGAATTCATCGCGGTTCACATAAATAAACCCGTAGCGCTTACCGTAACCCTGATGAGTGCTGACCACATCGATCGCCGACCACGGACAATAGCCAATCAGATCAACCCCATCGCTGATGGCGAGCTGCATTTGTTCAATATGACGGGCAATAAAATCGATACGGTATTGATCGTTGATTGTACCGTCAGCTTCAAGTTTATCCGGCGCGCCCATACCGTTTTCCGTAATCAGTATCGGCAGATGATAGCGCTCGTAGGTTTTACGTAATGTTAAGCGCAGGCCAATGGGATCGATGACCCAGCCATAGGGCGTTTTATCAACGTGCGGATTTTCCGCCGCGCGATAGACGCCGGGTTCACCCAGCATGATTTGCTGATCGCCCGCGCGGGCGCTGACGTCCGATGCATCGCCTTTGCTAGCGGCAATGGTGGCGGTGGAATAGTAGTTGATCGCCACGTAGTCAGGTTTTCCTGACTGTAGGATCTCGTCATCGCCGGGTAATGTCTCCGGTGCCAAACCGCGATCTTCCAGATAACGCCAGGCTAGCGCGTTGTAGCGGCCATGCACGGCGACATCCAAAAAGCTCCAGCAGCGCAGCGTTTCCCAGTTGTGCGCGGCGATAGCGTCTTCCGGTTTGCTGGTGGCCTGATACATCGAGGTAGTGTTGATCGCCGGGCCAATCAAACCGTTGGGCGCGAGTTCATGACACAACGCCATGACCTGCGCCTGCGCCAGCATCATGTGGTGGTTCTGCTGATACAGCGCTTTTTTGGATGGTAAAACGCCACCTTCCGGTAAGCCAATCGCGCCGGGATGCAGAATCATGGTGTTCTGCTCATTAATTGTTAGCCAGTATTTAACCTTGTCGCCGAAATGTGTAAACAGCGTGCGAGCGTAGTGAACAAAGGCATCAATCGTGGCGCGATTTTGCCAGCCACCTTGAGCTTCCAGACAATAAGGCAAATCGAAATGGTAGAGCGTGACGACCGGTTCGATACCGTGCGCGTTCAGCTCATCAATTAGCTCGTTGTAAAACGCGATGCCCAGTGGATTTACGTCACCGGTGCCGTTGGGGAGAATACGCGTCCAGGCGATAGAGAAACGGTAAGCCTTCAATCCCAGCTCCGCAAAAAGTTGCACATCGTCTTTAAACCGATGGTAGTGATCGCTGGCTACGGTGAAATCAGCGGTGTTTTCCGGGTGCTGACACTTATCAATGATCGACGGGCTTTTCCCATCGGCCTGCCAGCCACCTTCAACCTGATAAGCCGATGTCGACGCTCCCCACAGAAAGCCTGCTGGGAAATGTTTTTGCTGTTGATAGTGCATATTTTCTCTCACACCTAGGAAGATGGTAAGGCATTGGGTAGAGCACCCAATACCTTTATGGGCGATCAGGCGTTCACGTTAATGATGGTATCCATCGGTGCGATCGGCTGTGGCACGGTGCAGACGACGCTAGCGTACTCATCGCTGTTGATGATCACGACTGGCGTAATCGGGTCATAGCCCAAACGCGTTATCTCATGCAGATCGAAGCTAATTAACCTGTCGCCCGCGGTGACACGGTCGCCCGGTTTGATGTAGCCGGTAAAGTGCTTGCCGTTGAGGTTCACCGTATCGAGGCCGACATGAATCAGTAATTCCAGACCGCTATCCGTGCGGATACCGACGGCATGTTTGGACTCAAGGAATGTGATGATTTCGCCACTGACGGGCGCGACCACTTCACCGTTGTCAGGAATAATCGCAACGCCTTGCCCCAGTAATCCCTGTGAGAATACGTCATCGTTGATGTCGCTCAGCGCGACCAGCTTGCCGGACAGCGGGCTGAGAATCGTTTGCGGTTCAGCGTGGTTTTCTGTGGCCTGTGATTTTTGTGTGGTATTAGCTGCTGGTGCAGATTGGCGCGCGTCTGATTGGGTCGAGTCGGTTTGGGCATTGTCAGTTTCATCCACCGGATCGTCGAATCCCATAATCCAGGTGAGCGCAAACGTGACGACGATTGCAATGGCGCAGGTGATCAGCGCATGTACGATGTTCATCGGGTTTTCGCCAATAAAGGCAGGCAGCGCTGCCAGTCCCGGTGAGACGAAGGCGTAGCGAACCAGACCCGCTAAACCGGCATAGATGCCCGCGCAGCCCCCGCCAATCATGGCGGCAATCAGCGGTTTCTTCAGTTTCAGCGTTACCCCGTATAAAGAAGGCTCGGTGATACCCAGCAGGGCAGTGAAGCCCGCAGAAGAAGCTAACTGTTTCAGGTTTTTGTTCTTGGTTTTAAACGCAACGCACAGTGTGGCGGCACCCTGAGCAATATTGGAAGCCAGCATGCCGGGACCGTTAATCATCTCGAAACCGTTGCGGGTAAGCTGCGAGGTAGCAATCGGCGTCATCGCCCAGGCCGTACCGGTGATCACCAGGAACGGTTGCAGTCCACCCATCAACATCGGAATGAGCCAGCTTGCCTTTCCGTCAATGATAGCGGCACCGCTGGCGACTAAATCGTTGAGGAAAATACCGAAAGGCCCAATCACTACCAGCGCCAACGGTGCGGTAAACAGCAGCACGATCATTGGCTTGGTGAAAAAGGTGATCATCGAGGGCGAAATTTTTTCAGCGAAGCGCTCGATGTAGGACATGATCCACACGGTGAGGATGATCGGTAACACCGATCCGGCATAGTCTGCCAGCCGTACTGGAATACCGATAAAGCTGATCGGCCCGCCTGATGCCAGCAACTGAGCCAGATTTGGGTGCAGCAAGGCGCCCGCAATCGTCATCGCCAGAATCGGGTTACAGGCGAACTTGATGGAGGCACCGTAGGCCAGCAGCACGGGCAGGAAGAAGAAAGCCGCATCGGAGATAGTATCCAGCAGGCGATAGGTCGTGCTGTCGGCGGAAATTAATCCGGTCAGTTTGAGGATCGCCAGCAGCGCTTTGATCATCCCCGCACCGGTAATCGCCGGGATGACAGGAGTGAAGGTGGTGGATATTACGCTGATGATTTGCGAGAAAATGCCGCCTTTCTTCTGCTGCTTGTTTTTATCAGAAGTGCGCTGGCCGTTCATTTCGCCGATCTCATTCAAAATCGCCCGGTAGGTGATTTGAACATCGTTGCCGATCACCACCTGAAACTGACCGCCGCGATCTACGACGCTGATGACGCCGGGAAGTTTGGCAATCGCTTCTGCCTGTACCGCATGGCTATCGTTGAACTCAAAACGTAAACGAGTGGCGCAGTGGGTCAGTTTGCTGACATTCTGCTTGCCGCCGCTCAACGCGAGTATGTCGACCCCAAGTTTTTGATAATTCATTTTTTGATAATTCATAGTTTCACCCTGTGTTGACGCCAATTAGGCCAAAAAAAAAGACCAAAATAAAAATGCACCTCTTAAAAAGAGGAAATGCATTTTTACTTTGGTCTTGCCTGCCGTAGCAGTAGCACGCCGCG
This sequence comes from Pectobacterium atrosepticum, assembly GCF_000740965.1. Taxonomy (NCBI): domain Bacteria; kingdom Pseudomonadati; phylum Pseudomonadota; class Gammaproteobacteria; order Enterobacterales; family Pectobacteriaceae; genus Pectobacterium; species Pectobacterium atrosepticum. Next base: position 853,508 of record NZ_CP009125.1, read on the forward strand.
ATAAAAATAGGCTGGTGCAACGTGTTGTGTTGCGCCGCAATATCAGCATGCGGCGCCAGAGTCATGCAATGTACTCAGGTGAATTAATTGATCTGGATCACAAACAATATCGCCGTTTGCGATCCTTTTGCGCGGAATATCGCAGTCTTACTTCGCTGCAATATGGCTCCATCACAATATTACTTCAGCAGCGCCTGCGCTTTTTCGACCACGTTATCGACAGTGAAGCCGAATGCTTCGAACAGCAGTTCAGCCGGAGCCGATTCGCCGAAGCTCGTCATACCGACAATTGCGCCGTTCAGGCCGACATACTTGAACCAGTAGTCTGCAATACCCGCTTCAATGGCTACGCGCGCCGATACCGCTTTCGGCAGCACCGCTTCACGGTAGGCGGCGTCCTGCTTGTCGAACGCATCCGTTGACGGCATCGACACCACGCGCACCTTGCGGCCGGCGGCAGTCAGCTTGTCATACGCACCGACAGCCAGTTCGACTTCAGAACCGGTGGCAATCAGGATGAGTTCCGGCTGGCCGTCGCTGTCTTTCAGCACGTACCCGCCTTTCACCACGTTCGCCAGTTGTTCTGCGGTACGCGTCTGCTGCGCCAGATTCTGACGCGACAGGATAAGTGACGTCGGACCGTCCTGACGCTCGATGGCATATTTCCACGCCACCGCCGTTTCCACCTGGTCTGCCGGACGCCAGTTGCTCATGTTCGGCGTTACGCGCAGGCTGGCCAGCTGTTCAACCGGCTGGTGCGTCGGGCCGTCTTCCCCCAGACCGATGGAGTCGTGGGTGTAAACGTAGATGCTGCGGATTTTCATCAGCGCGGCCATACGCACGGCGTTACGCGCGTATTCCACAAACATCAGGAAAGTCGCGGTATACGGCACAAAGCCACCGTGCAGCGCAATCCCGTTGGCAATGGCGGTCATACCGAACTCGCGCACACCGTAGTGGATATAGTTACCCGCGTGGTCTTTATCCAGCGATACCGAGCCGGACCAGATGGTCAGGTTGCTCGGCGCCAGGTCGGCAGAGCCGCCAAGGAATTCCGGCAGCAGTTTGCCATAGGCTTCCAGCGCGTTCTGTGAGGCTTTACGGCTGGCGATTTTCGCCGGATTAGCCTGCAAATCCTCGATGAATTTCTGTGCATCGGCCTGCCAGCTGGTCGGCAGTTCACCACCGGTACGGCGTGTGAATTCAGCAGCCAGTTCAGGGTACGCGCTGGCGTAGGCGGCAAACGCCTCATCCCAGGCCGCTTCCTTACGCTGACCGGCCGGTTTGGCGTCCCAGGCGGCATAGATATCCGCCGGAATATCAAACGGCGCGTGCGTCCAGCCCAGCTGTTCGCGGGAAGCCGCGACTTCCGCCTCGCCCAATGGCGCACCGTGCGAGTCGTGCGTGCCGGCCTTGTTCGGTGAACCGAAGCCAATCACGGTTTTGCACATCAGCAGCGACGGTTTGTCGGTCACCAGCTGTGCTTCGCCGATGGCGCGCTTGATGGCATCCGCATCGTGACCGTCCACGCCGCGCACCACATGCCAGCCGTAGGCTTCAAAGCGGGCGGCAGTATCGTCGGTAAACCAGCCTTCTACGTGGCCGTCGATGGAAATACCGTTGTCATCATAAAACGCGGTCAGTTTGCCGAGCTTCATGGTGCCTGCCAGCGAGCAGACTTCGTGAGAAATCCCTTCCATCATGCAGCCGTCACCGAGGAAGGTGTAGGTGTGATGGTTAACAATCTCGTGGCCCGGGCGGTTGAACTGCGCCGCCAGCGTGCGTTCGGCAATCGCCATCCCGACCGCGTTGGCAACACCCTGACCCAGCGGGCCGGTGGTGGTTTCAACGCCGGCGGTGTAGCCGTATTCAGGGTGACCCGGAGTTTTGGAATGCATCTGACGGAAGTTTTTCAGTTCTTTAATCGGCAGGTCGTAGCCGGAGAGGTGCAACAGGCTGTAAATCAGCATGGACGCATGACCGTTGGACAGCACGAAGCGGTCGCGGTTGGCCCAGTTGGGATTGGCCGGATTATGGTTAAGATAATCACGCCACAGCACTTCGGCGATATCGGCCATGCCCATCGGTGCGCCCGGGTGACCGGATTTGGCTTTCTGCACCCCATCCATGCTCAACGCGCGGATAGCATTGGCAAGTTCTTTACGAGAGGACATGCTTGACTCCAAAAGTTACAGCTTGGCCGCCAGCAGCGCTTCCAGCTTTTGTTGATCGGCGGCGAACAGGCGAATGCCTTCCGCCAGTTTATCGACAGCCATCGCATCCTGATGGTGTTCCCAGCGGAATTCGGCTTCAGACAGCGGTGAAGGGGGATGGAATGCTTCGGTGGACGGTGTCAATTGGCGTTCGACAGGATCACTGCTATTTTTCAACTGCTCCAGCAGCGCAGGGGAAATCGTCAGACGATCGCATCCCGCCAGTGCCAAAATTTGTTCCACTTTGCGGAAGCTGGCACCCATGATCACGGTTTGGTAGCGGTGGCGTTTGTAATAATCATAGATATCACGCACGGAGATCACGCCGGGATCGCTTTCGGCCTGATAATCGCTGGTGGGCTGTTTTTCCTGATACCAGTCATAAATCCGGCCCACAAACGGCGAGATCAGGAAGACGCCCGCTTCGGCGCAGGCACGCGCCTGAGCAAAAGAGAATAGCAGCGTCAGGTTGCAGTTAATCCCTTCTTTCTCCAGCTCTTCAGCCGCGCGAATGCCTTCCCAAGTGGCGGCGAGTTTGATCAGGATGCGCGAGCGTGGAATGTCTTTTTCCTGATACATCCCAATAAGTTTACGGGCTTTGGCGACGCACATCCCGCGATCGAACGAGAGGCGGGCATCCACTTCGGTGGAGATGCGGCCGGGAATACTTTTCAGTACTTCTGCGCCGATGTTCACCGCCAGTCGGTCGCTGGCGTTGATGAGCCGCGTTTCCGGGCTACCGCCTTGCAGGTTAGCATAGGCAATCGCGTCATCAAAGAGCGGTTGGTATTGGGGCAGGGTGGCTGCTTTCAGAATCAGAGACGGATTCGTGGTGGCATCTTGTGGTGAAAATTGGCGAATGGAGTCGATATCGCCGCTATCGGCGACCACTACGGTAAACTGCTTAAGGGCTTCTAATTGATTCATGATTGAGCTCCTTGATGTAAATAGAGAAATGGCATGCGCAAAACAGAGCTAACACACTGCACCATGAGGTCGTGGAATAATATGCGCTTTTTCCGATTGCTGCGGTTGGACTCTCTCGACTGAACCCATATTCGGCTGAATGAACAATAAGACTGACGGCCAGTCAGTCTGGGGATAACTGCGGGCCGTCAGACAGGATTACTGGTGTTTTTCCTGATGTTCGTAGTAGCCGATTTTCTCGACTTTTGGCGCGGAGCCGCCACCTTCAAACTCGGCATCCAGCCAGGCGCCAATAATCTCTTTTGCCAGTTCGGGACCGATAACCCGCGCACCCAGTGCGATGACCTGCGCATTGTTACTTTTTCTGGCCCGCTGAGCGGAATAGGTGTCATGGCACTGAGCGGCACGAATGCCGTTGACCTTGTTAGCCACGATACACATGCCGATCCCGGTGCCGCATAACAGGATCCCACGATGGTGCTTACCATCTTTAATCGCGTGCGCCAGCGTGTAGGCAACATCGGGGTAGATCGGATTTTCCCCGCTGGGATCGTAGCTGTAGTCGGTCACCGTCAGCCCTTTCTGCTGTAAATAATCAGTAATCGTGTTTTTCAGATCAATCGCGGCGCTGTCTGCACCAATTGCAATCGAGAGCATATCTATCTCCTGCCTGGCTGAGGGTCAAAGTGAGCCTGATATGTCGCTTTCGTTAGGTTGTTTATAAAAACATGAATAAACAAACACTAACGAGAATCTCTCTGCCTGATTCCGTACATTTCCGGCCTTTTCATGGCTAAACATATACCGCTTCTTTCAAATGTTCAACGTGTGATTATTTGTTTTTTGTTTTGTCAGGGAAGATAAAGCGATAAAAAGAGTGGCTCTGGTCACTTTTACGCCTTTTATGGCGGTATTTTACCTTTTTGATACATATTTAGATCATGCTCACAATTTTTAAACAGAGAGATAGGCAAAAGATCGGGGCGAATATATCGTTCATATGTTCATTGAGTGTGTTAATGATCTGAATCTTTTAGAGGGCATAACAATGTGTCAGACCTGTATGCAAACCATAAAAAAGACAATAAACAATAAAGGTCACACCGGGTATCGAATGACGAAAGAGGATGAAATGCAGGAACAGCCTGGCGTAGAGGCAATGACAGGGAAGGGATTGGCTATCGGTAGTAAGGGGGCTGTATGAGTAAAGTATCGGCTACTGCAACGGCGGGGCAATCTGCCACAAACCCGTCCACCACAAAACCATCTGCTGTAGAACAATCGGCCATTCGCAAGATCTCTTGGCGTTTGGTGCCTTTCGTCGGCTTGATGTTCTTCATTAACTTCCTCGATCGTACGGCCATTTCGTTTGCGGGCCCGAATGGCATGAATGCCGATCTTGCGCTAACCGTCGCACAGTTCGGGCTAGCTTCTGGCATTTTCTTCATTGGTTATATTCTGCTGGAAGTCCCTAGCAATCTGGCGCTGCACCGCTTCGGCGCACGCAAATGGCTATCACGTATTATGGTGTCGTGGGGCATCGTGTCACTGCTGTTTACTTGGGTAAGTAGTCTTGAAGGGTTGTATATCCTACGTTTCCTGTTGGGGATTGCAGAGGCGGGGTTCTTCCCCGGTGCGATCTTGTTCCTCAGTATGTGGGTGCCTGCCCGCTATCGCAGCAGAATCCTGTCATTGTTCTATCTGGCACAACCCCTGACGGTGGTACTCGGTGCGCCACTGGCTGCCTGGCTGATTGAGCAGCATGGCCTGTTCGGACTGTCGGGTTGGCGGGTGATGTTCCTCGGTGTCTCTATTCCCGCCATTATCGTCGGTATTATTACCTGGTTCTATTTGGTGGATCGTCCGGCCGATGCAAAGTGGCTTAACGCCGATGAGAAACGCTGGCTGGTCAGTGAGTTGGAAAGCGAACATGCCACCAAAAGCCACAGCAAACACCCTAGCGTGACGACCGTGATGTTTAATAAACGCGTGTGGGTATTGTGCCTGATTTACTTCGGTTTTATTTACGGTCTCTACGCGCTGGCGTTCTTCCTGCCCACGATTATCGCGGGTTTCCAACAGCAGTTCGGCACGACGTTTAATGTCATGGATAAAGGCCTGATTACCGCTATCCCTTACTTGCCTGCGGCCATCGTGATGTATTTCTGGTCGCGTGATGCAACGCGTCGCGGCTGCCGTTCGTGGCACATTGCTATCCCAGCGTTGACCGGTGCGATCAGCATTCCGCTGGCGCTGTTTATGGAATCCCCGACGGCGACCATTGCGGTGATCACCGTAACGGCCTGCTCCATCTTTGCTGCGCTACCTAACTTCTGGACATTACCGACCCAATTCCTGACGGGAGCATCAGCGGCAGCGGCTATCGCGCTCATTAATACCATTGGCAATGTTGCCGGATTTTCAGCGGGATACATCACCGGTGCGGTACGGGGCGTAACGGGAACCTACGTGATGCCTATGATGATTGTCGGCGGATTTATGCTGCTTTCCGCTGTGTTAATGGTTCTGCTCAGTCGTTCGGATCGGGTATCGAAAGCCGCCTCAGTAACACAGGAGCATTAATATGACGTATTTGTTCAACCAACCTTCCGCCTTTGCTCGGGAACTGACCGAAGGCTTTGTGGCGGCACATGCTGACAAAGTGCGTCAGGTACCTGGCGGCGTGGTCAGAAGTACTCGCAGTCGTGAAGGTGGGGTCGCCATTGTGGTCGGAGGTGGCTCCGGCCACTACCCGGCGTTTGCCGGGCTGGTCGGGCAGGGGCTGGCGCACGGTGCGGCGATGGGTAACCTGTTTGCATCGCCATCAGCCCAGCAAATCTGCTCCGTCGCCCGAGCGGCACACAATGGCGGTGGCGTGCTGCTGACGTTCGGTAACTATGCGGGCGATGTGCTTCATTTCGGACAGGCCAAGGCACGTCTGAATGCGGAAGGTATTCCGTGTGAGCTGCTGGCGGTTACCGATGATATTTCCAGTGCGCCACTGAACGAATGGCAAAAGCGTCGCGGGGTTGCCGGCGATCTGATGGTCTTCAAGGCAGTCTCTGCGGCGGCGGAAGCGGGTTACGATTTGGCCGCCGTGCTTGAGGTTGCCGAACGCGCCAACCAGCGTACCCGCTCGCTCGGCGTGGCCTTTTCTGGCTGTACCTTGCCGGGTGCGGAACACCCGCTGTTCACCGTTCCTGAAGGTATGATGGCGGTGGGCATGGGGATTCACGGCGAGCCGGGCATCCGTGATGTCCCCATCTCAACCGCCGATGAACTGGCTGAGCTGCTGGTCAGTTCACTGTTGAAAGAGGTGCCGCACGGTATTACGACGCTCTCCGGGCAGCGGATCAGCGTGGTACTCAACGGCCTCGGTGGCGTGAAATACGAAGAGTTGTTTGTGGTTTATCGCCGCGTTTCACAGCTGTTGGTTGAGCAGGGGCTGACGGTGGTCGAACCGGAAGTCGGTGAGCTGGTAACCAGCTTCGATATGGCGGGTCTATCGCTCACGCTGTTCTGGCTGGATGAGGAACTGGAGCGTTTCTGGCGTGCGCCTGCCGATGCACCCGCATTTCGTAAAGGCAGTATGTCTCCCGCCGAACCGCTTGCTGAGCGCACATTCACGGCAGAGCTCGAGGTGATCCCACCCGCTACGGCGGCATCGAAAGCGGCAGCACATTGTGTTGCGGCAGCGTTGAATGCGGCGCGTGACATTGTGCTGGCTAACGTCACCGAGCTGGGCCGTATCGATGCGATTGCCGGAGATGGCGATCACGGCATTGGCATGGAGCGCGGGGTGATTGCCGCAGCGGAAAAAGCCACGGAGATGCTGGAACGGCAGGCGGGTGCCGGTACGTTATTGCAACGTGCGGCAGATGCTTGGGCCGATCAGGCTGGGGGCACGTCTGGCGCAATCTGGGGCGTTGCGTTAAATGCGCTGGGAACCGTGTTGGGTGATGAACAACGGCCTGACGGTCGCCGTGTGGCAGATGGCGTGCGTCAGGCCAAAGAGAGCGTGATGCATTTCGGTAAAGCAAAACCGGGGGATAAAACGCTGGTGGATGCCTTAATCCCCTTTAGTTTGGCACTTACGCAACGAGTCGAGGCGGGAATGAGCTTGCCAGAAGCCTGGCAGCAGGCCGCGCAGTGTGCCCAACAGGCGGCTGACGACACGGCACAGCTGTTACCCAAAATTGGCCGCGCCCGCCCGCTGGCAGAAAAAAGTCTGGGAACACCCGATGCGGGGGCGATATCACTAGCCATGATCCTTGATGCGGTGTCGGCCGTGTTGAACCGTGATACGACGTCGACTCTCTCGAATCAGACGGTGACGCAAGCGGAGAGTGAGCGATGAGTTCGCGCAAATTGACGCTGGGCGTCAGCCTGAAAATGTATTTTGGCTATCAGCAGACGCTCGACTGGTGCCAGAAAATCCACGAGATAGCCGAACAGCATCCGCTGGCATCACTACCCTCAGCCCGGCTGTTTGTGTTGCCCGCATTCCCGACGTTAGCACCCGTGGTGCAGCGGTTTGCGCAGTCACCCGTTCATGTCGGTGCACAAGATTTGCACTGGGCGGATAACGGAGCTTTCACTGGGGAAGTGAGCGGCACCATGCTGCACGAAATGGGGTGTTGCTATGTAGAAATCGGGCACGCCGAGCGTCGCCGTTATTTCGGCGAAACGGATGAACATTTCGCGCTGAAAACGGCGGCGGCCTGGCGCAATGGGCTAACGCCAGTGCTGTGCGTCGGCGAGGAACAACGTGGCTCGACGCAGCAGGCAATCGACACCTGTCAGGCTCAACTGGCGGCGTCGCTGAATCTGGCCCAGAAGCAACAGCTGACGGGCGATCTGGTACTGGCCTATGAACCGCAGTGGGCTATTGGCAGCACGGAGCCCGCCCCGACGGCGTACATCAGCGAAGTCTGTCAGGCATTAAAACAGCATCTTCCAACACAGGCTGGCGTGCGCGAGGGGCGAATTATTTATGGCGGTAGCGCCGGACCGGGATTGCTGAGTCAGCTCGGCGACGCCGTTGATGGCTTGTTTCTGGGGCGCTTTGCCCACGATCCGGCCGCGTTTAACGCCATTATGGATGAAGCCTTCACGCTCAGCTCGCAGGCGTAAGAGAGAGGAAATAACCATGGCAATTGGATTAAGTACCTACGCGTTCTTCTGGCGAGCCTCTTCCCGCGTGCCGAATCCGCTCGGTTTGGCAGCCATGCTGGAGCAAACGGCAGAGTCTGGTGCGGGCGTTTTTCAGATTTGTGATTACGCGGCGGTGGAAGCACTCTCGTCTGCCGGGTTGGAAACATTGCGGCAGCGCGCGGTCGATCTCGGTATTCAGTTGGAACTAGGAACACGAGGATTAGCTACTGAACACCTGACGCGCTATCTCACGATGGCTCGCGCGCTGGATGTTCGTTTTATCCGCACCATGTTCAACAGCGCAACACATAAGCCGACGCAAGATGAAGCGCTTGCTTTGCTGCGTCGCGTGCTGCCTGAGTTTGAGCAGCACAACATCCAACTGGGGTTGGAAACCTACGAACAAGTCAAAACGCGTGACGTGCTGGCGGTCGTTGACGCCATCGACAGCCCGGCGCTGGGTATTTGTCTCGATCCCGGTAACTGTGTTGCCGCGTTGGAATACCCGCATGAGGTGATTGAATTAACCGCCTCACGGGTGCTTAACCTGCACATCAAAGATTTTGCGTTTGCCCGTCAGGAAGGATGGGTGGGCTTTACCTATTCCGGCTGTCTGCTGGGAACTGGCCTTTTGGATTACGACGCGCTTCACCAGATCGTACGCCCGAACGAAAGAAACATTAACCAAATCGTCGAGCATTGGCTGCCGTGGCAGGCCAGCGCGGAAGAAACGTGCCGTCTGGAAGACGCCTGGACGCGCCATAGCCTGAATTATCTCTACACACGTAATCCCTATGCGAACCGTTCATCACACATTCTTTGAATATCCCAAATCTGAGGAGTAACAATCATGGCTGCTGAATTGAAAACCATTACCGTACTGGGCGCTGGCGGAAAAATGGGCATGCGTATCTCTGCCAATTTCCAGAAAAGTGACTATCAGGTGTTTTACTGCGAGAACTCGCCACGCGCGCAGGAGCAAGTGGTTGCCGCAGGTAGGGAATTGTCCATTGCTGAACAGGTTATTCCTGAAAGCGATGTAGTAATTTTGGCGGTGCCGGATATTGCGCTGAAAGCGGTCTCTGGGATTGTCGTTCCGCAGATGAAAAGCAACGCAGTGCTGCTGACGCTGGACCCGGCTGCGGCCTATGCCAATCTTATCGCCAAACGTGATGATATCGATTATGCCGTCGCTCATCCGTGCCATCCTTCCGTATTCCTGGATCGCTTCACGCCGGAAGAACATGCCGATGCTTTTGGCGGCGTGGCCGCGCCACAGCACGTTGCTGCTTCTTATGAGACAGGCAGTGACGAGCAGAAAGCCACGTTAGCCCGCGTAGTTAAAGTGATGTATGGCCCGGTGATTGATGTGCACTGGGTGACGGTAAAACAGCTGGCCTATCTGGAACCGACGCTGGTTGAAACCGTAGCCTGTATGGTTGGTACCTTGATGAAAGAAGCGCTGGATGAAACCATCAACACGATTGGCGTGCCGGAAGCGGCGGCGAAAGCCATGCTTTATGGCCACATTCAGATTGCACTGGCAGTGGCTTTCCGCAGCACTAACCCGTTCTCGGATGCGTGTATGATCGCGATTGAATACGGTAAAGAGAACATCATTAAGCCGGATTGGAAGAAGATTTTCGATGAGAAAGAGCTCGATCTGGTGATTGCAAAAATGCTGAAGATCGATGCTATTGAGCGGTAATGTGCCACGTTGCCGGAGTCAGTTTTTTTGTCTGGCTCCGGCGCTTCTGCCTCTGTCCGTTTACGCTACCATCAGGGATAATCGCGCTGGGCTTGAGCCTCTCCTCCCAGCGTGTAACAATTATTCATTGCGACGGTTTTCATCTGTAGACACAGCGTCTGTATAAACCGATCCCCTTGCGTAAGGAAAATGTGACCAGATGGAAAAACAATCAGGATCTCAGGAAAGCGAACTTCTGACTGAAATCGCCGTCGCTTATTATCAGGACGAAATTACTCAGGAAGAGATCGCCAAGAAATTCGGCATTTCGCGCATCAAAGTCGGGCGTTTGCTGAAACGCGCGAAAGAAGAAGGCATTGTTGAAATTACCGTACGCTATCACCCGGTATTCAGCACGCGTCTTGAACAGCAGATGCTGGAGCGCTTTTCGATCAAGCGTGCCCTGATTGCATTAGATCATCAGGATGAGGAGGAACAGCGTCGGCAGGTTGCGGCACTGGTTTCTAACTATCTGGCGCTGTCGTTGAAAGACGATACGGTGGTGGCAGTTGGGCAAGGACGTAATGTGGCGGCGGTCGCCGACCATGTGAGCAATGTGACAGAACGTAATTGCCGCTTTATCTGTGGTATCGGCGGAACACACCGCCCCGGTGATGCAATTAACGCCGACCATATCAGCCGCCGTCTGGCAAAGAAATTCGGTGGCAGCAGCGAAACGCTGTATTCACCTGCCTATGTCGAAAACCGTGCGCTGAAAGAAGCTTTCATGCAGAACGGCACCATTAAAGAAACGCTGGATCGGGCGCGCAAAGCCGATATTGCGCTGGTGGGCATTGGGGATATGAATGAGAACAGCTACATGGTCAAACTCGGCTGGTTCACCCCGCATGAAATTATTGACGCCAGCCTCAACCAAGGCGTGATTGGCGATATCGCCGGATATGATTTCTTTAACGCGCAGGGCCTGCATGTCGATACGGTGATGAACGAACGGGTGATTGGTGTGAGTATTGAAGAGTTACATAAAATCCCCTGTGTGATTGCGATTGCCTCTGAAAACACCAAAGCCTTAGCGATTCTCGGCGCGCTGCGCACGGGAGCCATCGATATTGTCGCCACCAGCGCAGGTAACATTCGTACTATTCTGAATATGACGCAGTAACCTCTCTTTCTCCGTTGCGTGGTGTGTTCACATCACGCGACGATCTTCCCCGTTTTCTCTGTATCTCTCCCGATTATCCTGCTCGGCGTATCTGACACTGACTGCAAGCTGAACAAAAAATCGTCAAATAAAATAACTATATTAACCAGCATTGCCCCTCAGTTTTTGCCATCCTCGGTAGTTTAGCCATTGGCAAACACTATACTGGGTACTCTTTACCCTACAGACACAACAAAACCGAAAAGGTACATAAAATGGATGAACAGCTAAAGCAAAGCGCCCTTGATTTCCATCAGTATCCGATTCCCGGCAAAATTCAGGTTTCCCCAACGAAGCCGCTGGCAACGCAGCGCGATCTGGCGCTGGCGTATTCCCCAGGTGTCGCTGCACCCTGTCTGGAAATTGCGGCGGATCCGCTGGCCGCTTACAAATACACCGCGCGCGGCAATCTGGTCGCTGTTATTTCTAACGGAACCGCCGTTCTGGGTCTCGGCAATATCGGTGCACTGGCCGGTAAACCGGTAATGGAAGGCAAGGGCGTTCTGTTTAAAAAATTCTCCGGCATTGATGTTTTCGATATCGAAGTCGACGAGCTGGATCCTGACAAGCTGATCGATGTGATCGCCTCTCTGGAGCCGACGTTCGGCGGTATCAATCTGGAAGACATCAAGGCACCTGAGTGTTTCTACATCGAGAAGAAACTGCGCGAGCGGATGAAGATTCCCGTCTTCCACGACGATCAGCACGGTACTGCGATCATCTGTACCGCCGCCGTTCTGAACGGTCTGCGCGTCGTAGAGAAGAATATTTCTGATGTGCGTCTGGTGGTGTCCGGTGCGGGCGCGGCGTCTATCGCTTGTCTGAATCTGCTGGTGGCGCTGGGTCTTCAGAAGCACAACATCGTGGTGTGTGATTCGCGCGGCGTAATTTTCCATGGTCGTGATGAAAATATGGAAGAAACCAAGGCCGCTTACGCGATTGAAGACAATGGCGCACGCAAGCTGGCTGACGTAATCCCTGATGCGGATATCTTCCTTGGCTGTTCCGGCCCCGGCGTACTGACGCCAGACATGGTGAAAACCATGGCACCACGCCCGTTGATCATGGCGCTGGCTAACCCGGAACCGGAGATTCTGCCGCCGCTGGCGAAAGCAGTACGCCCGGATGCGATTATCTGTACTGGTCGTTCAGACTATCCAAATCAGGTGAACAACGTACTGTGCTTCCCGTTCATCTTCCGTGGCGCACTGGATGTCGGCGCGACCACGATTAACGAAGAGATGAAGCTGGCCTGCGTGCACGCGATTGCCGATCTGGCGCTGGCAGAGCAGAGTGAAGTTGTCGCCTCTGCCTATGGCGATCAGGAGCTGTCATTTGGCCCGGATTATCTGATTCCAAAACCGTTCGATCCGCGTCTGATCATCAAGATCGCACCAGCGGTAGCGAAAGCGGCGATGGATTCCGGTGTGGCGACGCGTCCGATCGAAGATTTCGATGCCTATGTCGAAAAACTGACTCAGTTCGTCTACAAAACTAACCTGTTCATGAAGCCGGTCTTCGCACAGGCACGTCAGCAGCCGAAACGCGTGGTATTCGCCGAAGGTGAAGATGCTCGCGTATTGCACGCCACGCAGGAACTGGTGACGCTGGGGCTGGCGTTCCCGATTCTGATTGGTCGTCCGAGCGTCATTGAAATGCGTCTGCAAAAGCTAGGGCTGCAACTGACCATCGGTAAAGATTTCGAAGTGGTTAATAACGAATCCGATCCGCGCTTCAAAGAGTACTGGAGCGAGTATTTCGAACTCATGAAGCGTCGCGGCGTGTCGCAGGAAAAAGCGCAGCGTGCGGTGATCGGCAATCCAACGCTGATTGGTTCGATCATGGTTCACCGTGGTGAAGCGGATGCGCTGATTTGTGGCACGATTGGCACGTATGAAGAGCACTTCGACGTCGTCGAGAAAGTGTTCGGCTACCGCGAGGGCGTACATACGGCGGGGGCGATGAACGCGCTGATGCTGCCGAGCGGCAACACCTTTATCGCCGATACCTACGTCAATGCGGATCCGACACCGGAACAACTGGCGGAAATTACCCTGATGGCGGCAGAAAGCGTACGTCGTTTCGGTATTGAACCGAAAGTCGCGCTGCTGTCTCACTCCAGCTTCGGCACCTCTGATTCTCCGACGGCGCAGAAAATGCGTGCAACGCTGGCGCTGGTGAACAAGCTGGCACCGGAACTGGAAATCGACGGTGAAATGCACGGCGACGCCGCGCTGGTGGAAGCGATCCGCCGCGAGCAAATGCCGGACAGCCCGCTGAAAGGCTCTGCCAACATTCTGATCATGCCGAACATGGAGTCTGCGCGTATCAGCTATAACCTGCTGCGCGTGTCGTCTTCAGAAGGTGTGACGGTTGGGCCGGTGCTGATGGGGATCTCGAAACCGGTACATATCCTGACGCCGATTGCTTCGGTACGCCGGATTGTGAACATGGTCGCGCTGGCGGTGGTGGAAGCACAAACTCAGCCGCTGTAAGTTATTGCCATTAATACAGACAAACCCAGTCGATTGTTGGCTGGGTTTTTTATTTACCGCAGTTTAGACCCTAAATAATTCGAGTTTCAGGCAGGCGGCAAGAGAAGGAATCCCGATGAGCTTACTCAGGTAAGTGATTCGGGTGAGTGACAAATCTGTTAAAAGCAGATTTGAACGCTGCTTGCAGCGGCCCCTACGGGGCGAGGCTCACGTCAGTGTGCCGAGTATCGTAGCCAACGCACATGCAACTTGAAGTATGACGGGTATATCGACCAAATAATCGTCTAACCTGTACGAATCAATGGAATAATTTTCGTTTTATGCCATGATCCCGCCTCGTCTGTAGGAGCCCCTTTTCCCCAGACTTGATAAAAAAACCAACGAGCGAATATCGGCTATGGCAACACGTGCAGTGAAAAAAAATACAGTAGAAAAAAACGGTACAGAAAAGCGTCTTCCTTCGCTGTTTGGCGGGTCGATGATTATTGCAGGGACGATTATTGGCGCTGGGATGTTTTCCCTGCCGGTGGTGATGTCGGGCGCCTGGTTTTTTTGGTCATTTGCCGTGTTGGTCTTCACCTGGTTTTGCATGTATCACTCGGGATTAATGATTCTGGAGGCTAACCTTAATTATCAGGCGGGTGCCAGCTTCGATACGTTGACCAAAGATCTGTTGGGTAAGGGTTGGAATGTAATTAACGGCATATCGATTGCCTTTGTTCTCTACATTCTGACCTACGCCTACATCTCGGCGAGCGGTTCAATTATCCATCACACGCTTACTGAGATGTCGATCGATTTCTCTGCCCGCGTCGGCGGCTGCCTGTTCGCACTGTTTGTTGCGTTTACCGTATGGCTGAGCACGGCGGCGGTGAGCCGCATGACCGCCTTTTTTCTGGCAGCAAAGGTACTGACCTTTTTCATGACGTTTGGCAGCCTGCTGTGGAATGTGAAGCCGGTTGTTTTACTCAATGTCGCGGAAGAAGCACCCAGCTACCTTCCGTATGTGTTGATGACATTGCCATTTTGTCTGGCCTCTTTCGGTTTTCATGGCAACGTTCCCAGTTTGGTGAAGCATTACGGTCACAAGCCACAGGTAATCAAGCGTTGTCTGTTTATTGGCAGCGCGCTGGCGCTGGTGATGTATGCCATCTGGCTGATTGGTACGATGGGAAATATTGCTCGTCCAGATTTTATCGGGATTGCAGAGCGGGGCGGTAATATTGACGTTCTGGTACAGACGTTGGCCGGCGTGCTGAATAGCCCTTATCTGGACGTGTTGCTCACGGTCTTTTCCAACTTCGCCGTCGCCTGTTCGTTTCTTGGGGTAACGCTGGGGCTGTTTGATTATCTGGCAGATTTGCTGAAATTTGACGATAGCCGAATGGGTAGAGCTAAAACGGCGCTGGTAACCTTTCTGCCGCCTATTATTGGCGGGCTGGTCTATCCGAACGGTTTTATTTACGCGATTGGGTTTGCTGGATTAGCCGCTACCATATGGGCGGTGATTACGCCTGCGCTGCTGGCGCTTGCATCGCGTCGCCGCTTCGGTAGCCCGATGTTCCGCGTGCGGGGTGGTAATGCGATGGTGGCGCTGGTGCTGCTATTTGGCGTCGGCACCGCGCTGATACATATTCTTTCCAGCCTCGACTTGCTGCCGGTTTATCGCTAGTCGATATCGCCATCCCAGTTACCTGCGAAAGCAGAAGAGACAGGATGGCGAACGTTCCAGGTAACGACTCTCGGATAGCTATGACTTCCGCACCTGCTGCAACCACTTATCCAGTTCATTGGCAAACTGCTGACGATCCCGCTGGTTCAAGGTACTGGGGCCGCCGGTCTGTATCCCGCTGGCACGCATGGTATCCATAAAATCCCGCATATTCAGCCGTTCCCGAATGGTATCCGGCGTATAGCGCTCGCCGCGTGGATTCAACGCGATGCCACCCTTTTCTATCACTTCTGATGCCAGCGGAATATCTGCGGTGATCACCAGATCGCCTGATTCAACGCGGCGTACAATCTCATTGTCGGCGACATCAAAGCCTGCCGAGACGCGTAGCGTGCTAATAAAGCGTGATGGCGGCACTTTTATGGTCTGGTTGGCGACCAGCGTGACCTGCATTTGTGTGCGATCCGCCGCGCGAAATAACACTTCTTTAATAACGTTAGGACAGGCGTCGGCGTCGACCCAAATCTGCATGACTTATGCTTCCTTGTTGTGCGTATTACTTTCTGCCAGCCAGTCTCTGGCGGGCAGGAAATCTCGATAAAGTGCGGCTTCCGGGCTATCCGGTTCAGGCTGATGCTGGTATTCCCAGCGTGCCAGCGGCGGCATGGACATTAAAATGGACTCGGTGCGTCCGCCGCTTTGCAGGCCAAACAGCGTACCGCGATCCCAAATCAGGTTGAATTCCACATAGCGGCCACGGCGATAGAGCTGGAAGTCGCGTTCGCGCTCTCCCCACGCCAGATCTTTACGCCGTTCGACGATGGGCAGATAACCATCGAGAAATCCATTACCCACGGCACGGATGAAAGCAAAGCTGGTAGCAAAATTTGGCTCGTTCAGATCGTCAAAAAAGAGCCCGCCGATGCCGCGTGCTTCGTTACGATGCTTTAGAAAGAAGTAATCGTCGCACCACTTTTTGTAGCGCGGATACACATCGTCGCCGAACGGTTGGCACAGGTCGTGAGCAGTCTGATGCCAGTGCACCGCGTCTTCTTTAAAACCATAATAGGGCGTCAGATCGAACCCACCACCAAACCACCAAACCGGCTCTTCTCCCGGTTTTTCGGCGACGAACAGGCGCACGTTGGCGTGGCTGGTGGGAATATAAGGACTTAGCGGGTGAATCACCAGCGACACGCCCATCGCCTGAAAACTACGACCTGCTAGATCCGGTCGATGTGTGCTGGCGGAAGGGGGTAATGACTTGCCGGTCACGTGGGAAAAGTTTACGCCAGCGCGTTCAAAAATGCGCCCGCCCGACAGCACGCGACTGCATCCACCGCCGCCTTCTGCACGTTGCCATTCATCCTCGGCGAAATCGGCTCCGCCATCGGTCGCCGCAAGCTGCTGACAGATATCTTTCTGTAAGCTAAGCAGAAAATGTTTTACCGCGTTGATGTCAGACATAGTGGGTATCTCGTTTCCATAGCGATGGTGGCACAGCAATAAGGCGCGCAGTATACCATCAATAAAATCGATTCCCGGACACTCGTTGTGTGATTCCTGATGGCGGCGCGCAATTTGAGATTGCGTCTAATAAAAATCACGCGATAATCACGATTTACCTTATTGCAAAATGGCGACTGTGATGGAAATCCGCATATTCAGGCAGGATGACTTTGAAGCCGTGATCACCCTCTGGGAACGCTGCGATTTGCTGCGCCCGTGGAACGATCCTGAAATGGACATCGAACGTAAGCTCAATCACGATCCCGATCTATTTCTGGTCGCAGAGGTGAACGGTGAAATCGTGGGATCGGTAATGGGTGGTTACGATGGCCACCGCGGTTCGGCGTACTATCTGGGCGTACACCCTGATTTTCGCGGGCGCGGCATTGCGAATGCATTGATTAGCCGGTTGGAGAAAAAGCTGATTGCCCGCGGCTGTCCGAAGATCCACCTGATGGTGCGTGAAGACAACGACGCCGTGATCGGCATGTATGAAAAACTCGAGTATGAGACCGTCGATTGCATCACGCTGGGAAAGCGTCTGATTGAAGATCGGGAATATTGATCTCGGTTTGCTTTTTGTTGCTGTTTAACGGCACTACATTTCGTGAGCCTTGTGAGATCATGGTCAGGAAGGATTGCCCGACGCCCGCCGGACAATCAGGACTGGTTTAAAAAATCACTGAATAGTTAACGCCAAACGTTCGTCCACGGCCTTTGTAGTCGTACAGTGAGGTAGAACCGTAGGTTGGGCTATAAAGTAGCGGTGCTCGCTGACCCCAAACGGTGGTGTATTCTTTGTCCAATAGGTTTTCGATGCTGAAGCTCAATGTACCCACAGGGAGTTGGTAGCTACCGATAAAATCAACAGTGTTGTAACCGTTGATTTTATTGCCTTTTGCGTCAGTTAAGTCAAAGGATTGGGTGCTTTGTACGCGTAGGTTCCACGGATCGGGCGCCCAGCCGATATAGGCAGTTGCTTTGGACGGGCTGGCGTAAATCACATCCCATTTCTGCCATTTCCCGCTTACTTTGGTTTCAGATTTCAGCACGTTGAAGTTGACGCCTGTGCTCCAGACCGTATCTGGAATAATGTAATCCACCGCACCTTCCAATCCATAAATACGGCGCTTATCGTCATTGACGTTAATAGTCATATCACTGCGGTTAATCGAAATGGACTTATCAGAGAGCGAGTAGTATGCGGCAAGCTGCGTACGCAGCGCATCACCGGTGTAGCGCCAGCCTAGCTCGTAGGAGTCAACTTTGATTCCCTGTAGTTTGGACTGTCCTACATTGACGCTGTTAACCAACTGATAGTGGCCGTTGACCAGACGATAGGTACCGTTGCCATAGTATTTACCGGGATCCGGCAACTCCACGCCCTGAGAGAAGTTAAGCCACGTTTGTTGACGGTCGGTTATGTGCATCAATATACCGGCGTTATACAGAACGTTGTCATAATCGGTTGACCCGCCAGGAATTGTATCTGCGGAGGTCGCTTGACCGTTAGCGATGGCCTGTTGTTGCGCGTAGCCAACGAAATCATCAATTTTGTTCTGAGTATGCTGGTAACGTACGCCACCGCTCAGGGTTATGGTGTCGTTAATGTCATAGTTTGACTGGAGGAAGGCAGCCAGATTGGTCATTTCATAACCCGGATAACGCCCCGTAGTGTAGATGCTTTGATTGTTCAGGCCTCCAGACGCGTTAGCTTTTGCTAAATCGAAGAACATCTGGTTTGAGGTAAAGCGTTCGTGATCGGCATCCAGACCGTAGGTAAGCTGTAGACTGTCCAATGGCTTACTGTTTAGCGTCAATTTAGCGCCATATTGGTCGGTATCTTGTTGAGAAGAGGAAAGGCTACTGACTCTATTGCTGGATACAGTAGGGAACGGATAGAACGACAGAGACTCATCGCGGTAATAGAATTGGCTTACCAATTCTTGCCCGAAGAAATCCGTGTTGGAGTATTGCATGCTGATCAAGTGACGCTCTGTACCTGGAACCCGGTCAGAATTTAGTCCTTTACTGGCGTAGGCGGTTCCGTTACCCGTCACCGCAGAGAAATTGTTGCCGAGAAACAGGCCGTAGTTATCGTCACCTTGGCTCTTGTAGTATTGCGTTACCAGTTGCAGTTGCTGAGTTTCATCAATATTCAGCGTACCGGTGCCCATCAGATCGAGACGATCGGAATACTGAAGGCCGGTTTGTGTGTTATCAAGTAGTGTGGCGTTACCATTGCCGTCGTACCAACCGCCAAACTTCTGGTAAGCAATAGACATTCGTCCGGAAATACGTTCGTTACCGCCGGAGAAGGCGCTGGCAATACGCTCATCATGATCTTTGTTTCTATTGAAACCGCTTTTGGTTCCGACCTCAAATTCTGTCTCAATTTCCGGTTGGCCTTTTTTGGTGACGATGTTGATTAAGCCTCCCGTACTGCCTCCTCCGTAAAGTGAAGTGGCGCCGGAGATGACTTCGATATGCGCAATATTGAACGGATCAATAGCGTCCAACTGACGGCTATCGGTACGGGATGAGTTCAGCCGCACACCGTCAATCAGCACGACAATCGCGCGCCCACGCATATTCATACCGTAGTTGGTACGGCTCTGGCTGCTGACATCGAGGCCGGGAATCAATTGCGCTAATGCATCTTTTAACTCTTTGCCACCATGGATTTGTTGCTCCAGTTCAGTGCCTTCGATTACCCAGGTGGTTTGTGCCATTTCTGTGACAGTTCGGTGGGTTCTGCTTGCGGAAACTACCATTTCATCTTCACCTGTTTGCTGTGCAGTGACAGGGGCGATCATGACTAGAAATAACGGATTAAGTGTCCAACGCGTGTATTTTTTTATGTTCATCATTCTTCCTTTAATCAGGTGAAACATTTACCCCAGAGGCGCGATAATGCTGAGCAGGCAATAAGTTACGTCGAGTTGAATTGCCTGTGATACGTACAGGAGAACCATCAAATCAATTTGCCAGTATTGGTGAATCTGCAATTGTGGAATCACGGGAACGTAAAGTCAGAATACCCACACTACTTGTCAGTGTTTTATGCGGCAAAGTCATCATCAAACAGCGTTTATGTGGTGTGATAATGCGAATTATGTCGATAATGACTCTTATCATCAATCTCGGTTTTTCGACTAGACATAATAGATGTTGAAAATAGCCAAGCTAAATTAGCGGCTTACTGCGCTGTGAGAGGGCAAACCTCAACCTCGATACCCGTTTCATCGTGATAAGGAATGTGCTGGTTTCTTATAATTCTTAACTGATATCAATGAATTACATCTTGTTGTAATGATATTACTGAAATTTTGTCAATCTTTATTAGTAATAGTTTTCATTTGTAAAACGATTATCATTTGTATTATTATTTATTAATGTTGCTCGACCGACCTTGACACGTTTTTTGGTGTTCCGATCTTGCTTACATTTTTATCGCCTGGAAGATTGTGATTGCACGACTGACACCAGGAAGTTGACGTTCAAGAGACGGAGTTGGATTGTGAGTCGTGAAAATCTTCATGGGGCTTTATTGGGTGCGAATCGCACCGGCAGCAGTGTATTGCTGGCTCCTCTTACTCATTCCTATTCAACAACAGCGCTAACCTCCGATGTGCCTAACTGGCGCTCGCTGGCCTTTTTTGTTTTGTCCTGCGTGGCGCATGCGGCGCTGGCAGTTTTCTTTTTATTGCACTATTCCCCGAAAGAAAGCATTGAAGAGATGGCGGGAAACGCAGGCGGAAGCATGCAGGTGACGATGATGGCTGCGGCGATGTCACAGGCTGCTGATACGTCGCCACCTGTAGCCGACCCTCCCGTTGCTCAACCGACTCCCGTCGTGATGCCGATTTTAACGCCATTGCCAGAACACCCCAATCCTGTCATTAAACAGCCAGTCATCGAGCGTAAGCCTGTCACTCCCGTTACGGAAAAAAAGCCTCCCGTGCGTGAGAGAAAGCCGCTTGAAAAGAAACCGGAAGATAAACCGAAAGAACAGCAGCAGGCCCGATCGCAGCAGACACAGCAAACACAGCAGGCAGAGAAGAAAAGTGAGTCTCCGGTAGCGACAGCTCAAACCGGTGACGCACCGTCTCCAATGCCATCTTCTGTTGGCATGCCGGGTAGTGCGTCAACGGCCAAAGCAGGAGAAAGCGATAGCGGTCAGGCGGTTCGTGGTGCAGGGAAAAGCAATAGTCAAAATTTCAAAGCGCTGCATCGCCGCGTGAATTATCCCTCTCGGGCAAAAGCGCTGGGCGTGGAAGGAAACGTGCGCGTCAAATTCGATATTACCGGTAGCGGCACAGTCACTAATGTAAAAATTCTGTCTGAAACGCCAGACGGCGTATTTGGCGATGACGTGATGAAGGACATGGCACGTTGGCGCTATCGGACGGAGGCACCGGTTGAGAATCAGGTGGTTTCCATCGTTTTCAAGCTTAATGGGCACATTCAGGTTGACGATTAGTCGTAAGCATTACATGCAGTACATACAACAATAATTTTATTTCTTAATAATTGGGTTCATTGGGGATTTTGAATAAATGAATAAGAACGTCTATTTAATGATGCTACTGTCATTATTATCAGGGCCTGCACTCGCACAGCAAAATGACACCTCTGCCGATGAAAATCAGCAGAAAAACAATGCAGAAACCGAAGAAGAACAGCAAAGCGATTCATCTTCGGGAAATAGTGAAGATACCATTTTAGTTCGCTCAACCCCGACCAGCCAGTCGATGGGGACGCAGATCATTAATGCAGAGCAGATTAAAAAAATGCCTACCGGAAACGGTTCAGTGCCGGAGTTATTAAAAAATAACCCAGCAGTACAATTCTCTAATACGGCGAATAGCAGCAATACGCCAGGTGAATTAGCGCCGGAAAATGTCTCGTTCCACGGCGAGAAGTTTTACAACAATAACTTTATGATTGATGGGTTATCGAACAATAGTAATATCAATCCCGGAGCCAATAAGGGTGAATTGGGCTCGAATCCTGATGGATACAGCCCGACCGATTTACCTGCTGGTGGCACGCAATCGTTCTGGATTAACTCGGAGCTGATTGAATCACTGGAGGTTTTTGATAGTAATATTTCGGCTAAGTACGGTGATTTTACCGGTGGTGTGGTGGATGCCAGACTAATGGATCCCAAGCTGGATAAAGCCTCTGGTAAGATTTCTTATCGCACCTCGCGTGACAGTTGGACCAGCTATCACGTCGATGAGAGTATTAGCGACGAATTTTATTCTGGTACCAACTTGTACTACCAACCAAAATTTAAGAAGCAGTTTTATTCGGCCACTTTTAATCAACCGTTGAGTGATAAAGCCGGCTTTATTTTTGCCTATAACCGCCAGCAGTCAGATATCCCCCATTATCAGGAGTTCTTGCGGCAGTGGAGCGATCAGGAACGGATTAGCGAAACCTACCTGCTCAAAGGCTCCTATCTGGCGGACAACGGCGATATTGTCCGCATGACGGGCATGTATTCCCCGCATGAATCTAAATATTACAAAAAAAATGTGAAGAACGGGTCTTATACCAATAACGGCGGTGGCCATCGCTTTAATATGGAATGGGAACACAATGCCCGTTGGGGGAAAATGACCAGTCTGGCGGGATATCAGTTTGAACAAAATAAAATTGAGCATGAATCTAATGAGTTTATTAGCTGGTTCCACACTGTTCCTGGGTTAAATTTTACTTCCCCATCACTGGGGTGGCAGACTACAAACAGAAATTCACAGGTTGGTGGCTATGGAACGTTTACGACAGAAAAAAAGACTACCACGCTGAAGCAGGATTATGAACTTAACCCCGTCTTCTTGCTAGGGATGACCCATCAGGTCGATTTTGGCTGGCAGACTGACTTTGCTAGTGCGCAGTATATCCGTTCTCAAAATGCCAATTTTGCCAGCGTTGCGGCGAATGCTATCTACATTAATCCCAATGTTGTATGCCTACCCGGTGACACGACGTGTATTCCCGGTGAGCAGTTTGCTGGCACTAACATAGTTTACCCAGCCCGTTCCGTACAGGTTAGTAATATTAACTATGCAGTTTATTTGCAAGACAGCATGGCATGGGGGCGTTTAGAAGTGACTCCAGGCGTGCGTGTCACATATGATGACTTCTTGGAAAATCTGAACGTTGCCCCTCGTTTTGCCGCCTCTTATGATGTATTCGGTGATCGATCAACTCGCGTATTCGGCGGAGCCAACCGCTACTATGCGACAAATCTGCTGACATATAAGTTGCGTCAGGGGATTGGTACAAATACTGTGCAAAACCGCAGGTCACCTACTGCACCATGGACTGCAGCTTCGGAAAGAACGGGAACCAATTACGCCGTTTCTGATTTAAATACGCCTTATAGCGATGAAGTGACGCTAGGGTTATCACAGCGCGTGATGGATACAGTTTGGACGGCAAAATGGGTTAACCGTCAGGGGAAGGATCAGTTTGGTCGCGAAACGACCACGATTGATGGCCAAAGTTACCGCGTGATGAATAATGATGGTCGGACAGAGGGGAATACACTGTCTTTAGAAGTGGAGCCAATTAGCCCGCACCGTTTTAGCTTTGCTGAAGTGAACTGGAAATTGGGTGCTAGCATCACGAAAAATAAAGCTAATTCGATCGCTTACTACGAGGATACGAATACAGACGAGAGTCGGGTGATTGTTGACGGTAAGTTGATGTATAAGGGCGATATGGATGCGATGGATTTCAATACTCCATGGCGGGCCTTCCTGAGTGTGGATACTTACTTCCCTGCGGCTCGTCTCAACTGGGGGCAGAGCGTGGGCTATATCGCGGGTTACAAAGGCTATACAACCTTGTCATCCGCGACGGTGTGCCCCGGCGGTAGCCCTGCGTGTAATGCTGAACCTAGCTTTACAGGAAGCGCTATAGAATATATCTCGACCCAATATGACGACTTTATCTCCTACGACTGGCGTTTCTCCTACTCGCAGCCGGTATACAAAACTCAGACGCTGGATATCACTCTGGATGTACTGAACGTTTTAGATAACGTGGTCGAAACATCGCAAAAAACTGCTTCTGGTAGTGCCGTCACCTACAAACCCGGCCGTCAGTTCTGGCTTGGCGTCGCTTACACCTGGTAAATCCTATGCCCTGTCATTCGTCACATGCTGACGTATGACGGGGCATTTTGCATTGATGCACTCAAAGAATTGCCTTACGGCAAAAATAAAAACGAAAAGGTTGTTATGAACTGGAAGAAATGTTGCTGGTTATCGCTAACGGCTGTCGGTCTGTTAGCGGGAAGCGTTGTAAGCCAGGCTGAAGAAATAAAAAGTCCGTTGCCGGTTTTTAAAGAAGGAACGCTGGCGAATGGATTTCGTTACACCCTCGTGCAGCTGGAAGGGCCGAAGACGCGAGTGGATATTCGCCTGATTGTTGATGTCGGGTCGATTGATGAGAAAGACAATGAATCCGGCGTGGCGCACATGGTGGAGCATATGGTGTTCCGCGCCAGCGACGCGTTTCCTCAAGGTGTGAGTACGGAACTGCATAAACAAGGCTGGGGACGCGGTCAGAGCTATAACGCCGTAACCAACTATGAACGCACCATGTACATGATGAGCCCGCCGAAAGGTAACCTCGATCTGGGAGCGACTTTGCAGGCGCTGAGCCAGATGACGGGCCATGCCAAGCTGTTGCAAAGCGATCTCGACGACGAGCGCAAAATCATTCTGGAAGAGTGGCGCGGCAAGCTGGGTGTAGCGGAACGCATGAACCAGCAGCGCGTACAGGCTATTCGGCATGACTCCCGTTATCCTTCCCGCCCGGTAATTGGCACGGAAGAGTCGATTAACGATACGCCGGCCAGCGTGCTGCAGGATTTCTATCAGCGTTGGTATCACCCGTCGAATATGCGTTTGATGATTATTGGTGATATCACGCCTGCGGATGCGGAGCGCGAAATTCAACGCTATTTTGCAGCGCTGCCGAATGTCGCGGTGCCTACACGTGATTACTACGAACCGTTACTGAAACCGCAGCTCAAAGTGGCGCGTTTGCAGGATAGCCAAAGCGGCAGCAGTCAGGTGTCGTTTGTCTACCGTTTCAATGATAAAGACGCATTCGGCCAATCAGAGTACCGTCACCGTTTACTTACGCAAATCACGATGTCTGCGGTAACGCGTCAGGTTCGTCGACAAAAAGCGGAACTGCCGCAAGACGCTAGTAGTCTGGTGGTGCGTAAATCGGATATTGGCAAAACCACCGCAGCACTGGGCTTTTTCGCCAATGTGATGCCGGGTGGTCATGACGCCGCTATTTCCGCCGTACTGAAAGAAATTGAGCGATTTAAACGCTATCCGTTAAATGAGCAGGACATCACGGAGATCACCTCCGACATTCGTGAAGTCGCGCAGCGTATGAGCGTTACCCCTGAAACGCGCGAGTTTGCGGATTGGGTTCAGCAGTTGACCATCGTATGGCAACAGGATCGCCCTTATGTCGGCAGCCAGCAGCGTGGTAAAGACGCGCTGGAAGCGCTGGACACGATTAAGGGGGAAGATGTGAACCGCCATTGGCAACGCTGGTTAGCTTCGCCGGATACGCTGGCGCAGTTTAGCGTGCCGGGCGCGACACCTTTCACGTTGCCTAAGCCGGATGCGATTAGCAAATTGCAGAAGCAGTGGGCGCTGGCGACACTGGCACCGCTGCGATTGGAAGAGAAGAAAATCATCCCTGAGCTTCCTTCTGTGACACAAAGCGGAAAACGCACGGCGGTGAAGACCTTTGCTGCACAGAAAGTAGAGCAGTGGCAACTGAGCAACGGCGATCGCGTGGTATGGCTACGTGCGCCAGAAGCGGGTAAGAAAGTGTATCTTACCGCGACGAGTCAGGCTGGGTTCATGGCAACTGCGATGAATCCGTGGCAGGCACAGTTGGCGAGTCAACTGGTCAATCAAAGCGGCCCCGCGACGTGGAGTGGAGAATCGTTAAGTAACTGGAAAAAAGAAAAAACGCTGTCGCTGAGCATCGATCAGGAAGCGGATCAACTGACGTTGAGTGGAACCGCGCCAACGGAGCAGCTAGCAAGTCTATTTGGGCTATACCGTGAGCTGAATGTGGCGCCGGGCATCGATCCTGATGTGATGAAAGAGAGCATGATGAGTCTGGCGCGTCAGAAGGCCAATGACGATCAGTCCGTCGGTGGAAAACGTGCTAGCGAAATGACTAAACTGCGCTTTGGCGAACCCGCCTGGCAGCAGCCTGAAATTGCAGAACTGAAGAAAATTTCTGCGCCAGCATTACTGTCACAGTGGCATAAAGCCGCTTCTGCACCAGTGACTTACTATCTGATCGCAGATATGCCCGCTACACAGCTGTTGCCACAGGTTGAACGCTATCTTGCGACCATTCCGCGTCAGCCTGCCAGCGAGGTAAAACAGCATCTGGCGCTGTCGGGTAAACGCGAAGCAACTTCTGCTATCAATGTCGAACCGCGTGCCGATATCCTGACCTGGAGTTTCACGCCACATGCGTGGACGCCGCAGGCAGCGGTGCAGGTGAGCATTGCCCGTAACATTGCGAGTAAATATCTCAAGACGAGCCTACGTGATGATGCTCTCGGTATTTACCGCATGCGTGTCGATAGCGAGCTGGAAGATAAGAAACAGCGTATCGAGACGGAGGTGAGCTTCACCAGCGCGCCTGAGCGTGCGCAGGAGCTGTGGACGCTGGCTGAGCAAGCCTTCTCTGAACTGCCGACGAAGATTACTCAGCAGGATGTGGATGAGCAGAAAGCACAGTTCATCCGTGCTGAAAAAGGGCGTCAGGGTGATCTGACCACGATACAGCGCCGCCTGATTCTGAGCTATCGCCATTACAACGATCCGCGTTATCTGAGTAATGCATCCAAACTGGCGGACAGCATCACATTGGAAAGCGTACGCGCGATGTCAGCGAAGCTGTATAACCCGGATAACCGCGTGCTTTACATCACCTTGCCGCAAGAGGTGAAAGAGTGAAGAAGATGGCGGCACAGTTTGTCGATCTCTGCCGTCCTTTTTGGCGGGGAAAACAAGGTTGGTTAGCGCTGTTACTTCTCATTACCGCGACCAGCATGGGATGGGCAATCGTCTATCTCAACGTATTGCTCAATGATTGGAGTAAAACGTTTTACGATGCGCTCGGTTCGTTTGATAGCAGCGTGCTGCTATCTCTGATGAAAGAGTACGGCATCTATATCCTGATTTATATCGTGGTATTTGTGCATCAGGACTGGTTCACCCGCTGGTTGATCATTCGTTGGCGTAGTGCTCTAACGGAAGAGCTAGTGAATAGCTGGCTGGCAAAGCGGGCGTTTTATCGGATGTCGTTAGCGGGAAAAATCGACAATCCCGATCAACGCATCGCCGAGGATATCAGCTTATTTGTTGATAAAACGGTGAGTCTGGTGGTGTCGTTCTTGGTTGTGACTGCCCAGTTGTCGTCTTTCGTCATCATTCTCTGGGAATTATCGGGAGTGCAGCGCTTTACGTTGTTCGGTGAAGAGTGGGTAATCAAAGGTTATCTGGTCTGGGCGGTTATTCTCTATACCGTGTTCGGAACCTTGATTACGCATCTGATCGGTAAACGGCTGCACGGTATTAACTATGAAAAACAACGCGCTGAAGCAGATTTTCGTGCTTCGCTGTTGCGTAAGCATGATAATGCCGAGCAAATTGCACTATATGGTGGTGAACAGCAGGAAAAAAGCCATCTTCAGCGCCAATTTTCTGTGATTGTCTCTAACTGGTGGCGTTCAATGAATACGGAACGTAACCTGGGCTTTTTCACCACGGGTTACATGCGTATTAGCTTGATCGTCCCTATTTTTGCTGCATTACCTGCTTTTCTCAGCAAAACGGTGACACTCGGTGGGTTGATGCAAATCCGCGGAGCGTTTGCACAGGTACATAGTGCATTGAGCTGGTTTATCCGTATGTACAAAGAGCTGGTGGAATTATCAGCCAGCATGGAGCGTCTCAGCCAGTTCAAACAGGAAATCAAACGTCACCAGTCAGAACAGGAAGTGGCTCCCGTTGGTGAGCGTTTGCAGGTGGATCAGCTTTCTTTCACCACTCCGCAAGGTTCTCCGCTGCTACAAAATGTGGATCTGAGTTGTGACGCAGGTAGCTGGAGTAAACTTTCTGGCCGCAGCGGGTTGGGGAAATCAACGCTGCTGCGTACGCTAAATGGTCTGTGGCCGTATTACGATGGCCGCTGGCAGTCGCTTGAGGGTCATAGCCTGCTGTTACCGCAGCAAAGCTATTTGGGGCAGGGTACGCTGGCAGAAATTCTCTGCTACCCGCATCCGCCGCTGGCCGACAGCGAGATGCTGCGTCAGACGCTGGATAGCGTCGGGCTGGGTGCATGGCGCGATCGTTTGAGTGAACAACTGAACTGGGATCGGGTATTCTCCGGTGGCGAACGGCAGCGTATTGCCTTTGCCCGCGCGTTGATTGCCAAACCTGACACGCTCTATCTGGACGAAGCGACCAGCAATCTGGATCACGATTCAGCCAGACAACTTCTGGCGTTGGTCAAGCTGGCGTTGCCGATGTGTACCGTGGTGGCAATTACGCACCAGACGGAGCTGGACGATCTGTTCCCGCATCGTTATGACCTAACAGATTTTGCCTCACAGCGTAGTTGATGTTGTCCGCAGGCCTTCTGACTCTCGGGAGGCCTGCAGTTCTGGTAGGTTTCTTCCCATATGCCCCCTATAATCTTCCGCAGGATTATCCCGTCTTTTACGGCACTTTTCGTCGCTCGCAGACTCAAATCCCCATCTTGCTAGGGTGTCTGACGACAGAAGCCGCTCAATTTTGAGGAGTACATACCATGAATTTTCGCCCGCTGGGTTTATCGCTGGTGCTGGGTTTACCGCTGTTGCTGGCCGGATGTAGCACGCTTTCCAATTTTTCCTGGTCTAGCCTGTCGCCGTTTAACTGGTTCGGCAGTGCATTACAGGTCACCGATGCAGGCGTTGGCGGCATCAATGCGGGTACACCGTTGTCCGAAGGGGCGTTACAGAACGCGCTGGATGGTAGTTATCAACTGCGTAGCGGAATGGGGACATCCAACGGTCAACTGGTCGCGTTTTATCAGGCGCTGGACGGCAAAGACGTGAAGATGATCATCAGCGGTCAGCCGAAAGGCAGCGTGAGTAAAGTTGACGTCATGGATCCGGCGATTGACAGCGCAGGTGGCGTGAAAATCGGTGACGCCTTTAGCAATACTTACAGCAAAGCATTTGAGTCCTGTCAGTTGGGACAAGGTGACGATGCGCAGAGCGTTGAGTGTGCTGCGCCACAGAGTACGCACGTCAGCTATGTCTATTCCGGTGAGTGGAGTGGTCCGGAAGGTTTGATGCCGCCCGACGATATTCTGAAAACCTGGAAAGTGAGCAAAATCGTGTGGCATGCGCAGGCGCGAAATTAATTCATCTTGATGTAAAAGACTAATTTGTTTTTACGCAAGGTAAAAGTCAGGCGGCTTCGGGTATGATACCTGCGCCGCCTGATATTTTTTAGGCAGCCATATTCGCCATAACTACCGTAGTAAACCATAACAACAAAAGAAAAAACTGACGCTTGAGGAAGCAGAAATGACACCAATTCAAAGCGGTATTTTATTGGAACACCGCCGTTTTGCCATTTTTATGGAAGCGATGATTCAGGGAGAGTTTGATGCTATCCGGCAGGGATGCAAAAAATTCTGTCAGACGTTACAAGAATTACAGCAGCAATATCCCGATGCCGGGTTAGGCGCCGTGCTGGCGTTTGGTAACGATGTTTGGCGCGATCTGGACTGCAATCACTGTGCAGCGGAACTCAAGCCATTCACGCCTTTGGGTAAAGGGCTTGCGCCTGCCACGCAGCGCGATTTGTTGATCCATATTCAATCGCTCCGTCATGATGTCAATTTCACGCTGGCACAGGCGGCGCTCGCCGCGTTTGGTAGCGCGATTCGTATCGAAGAAGAAACACACGGTTTCCGTTGGGTGGAAGATCGCGATTTAAGCGGCTTTATCGACGGCACGGAAAACCCGCAGGGCGATGCCCGTCACGCCGTGGCGATTATCCCTGAAGGCCAGCCGGATGCGGGCGGCAGCTACGTGTTTACTCAACGCTGGGAACACAATCTGAAGCAGTTACAGCGTTTTAGCGTGGAACAGCAGGAACAGATGATCGGCCGTACGAAGCAGGATAATGAAGAGCTATCGTCCGATGAGCGCCCTGTCACCTCGCACCTCAGCCGCGTGGATTTAAAGGAAGATGGCAAAGGGCTGAAAATCCTGCGTCAGAGCCTGCCTTATGGCACCGCCAGCGGGAAGAACGGGCTTTACTTCGTCGCTTACTGCGCGCGTTTGCACAACATTGAGCAGCAGTTGCTGAGTATGTTCGGCGGTCGTGACGGTAAACGTGACGACATGCTGCGCTTTACGCGTGCGGTCAGCGGCAGCTATTTCTTCGCGCCGTCTCTGGATCAGCTTTTGTCCCTGTAAGATCCAACGTGTTTTCCTGATGCCTGTCTCCGTGCAGGCATCGGTTCTTTCAGCTTTCTTTCATGGGCTATCCTGCCGTATTTTCCTCTGCTATCTCTCCTCTTTTTTCCTGTTATCTCTCGCCGTGGTGTTATGCCCTTTAGCGCTTAAAAACTCCGAAATGTTATATATAAAGGTTATATGTTAACCACCGCTTCCCCCTACACTGACAAGTGCATGCTATGCAAGCGATAGCCCCTATAACAAGGCCTACCGAATAGGCTAACTCTGGCAGGAAATAAGATGAATCAAGTACAGGTGAAAGGCTGGCTGGTGAAGGGTTCTCTGGCGCTGTCATTGCTGCTGGGTGGGCAGAGCGCGGTCTCTGCTACCGAGTTGCTGAACAGTTCTTATGATGTGTCGCGTGAGCTATTTGTTGCGCTCAATCCCGGCTTTGAAAAGCAGTGGTTGGCGCAGCACCCCAACGATCCGCTGACGATCAAGCAGTCGCACGCGGGCTCGTCTAAACAGGCGCTGGCTATCCTGCAAGGCTTGAAGGCTGATGTTGTCACTTACAATCAGGTGACGGACGTCCAGATCTTACACGATCGCGGTCAGTTGATTCCCGCCGATTGGCAGGCACGTTTACCGAATAACAGTTCTCCGTTCTACTCAACCATGGCTTTTCTGGTTCGCAAAGGTAATCCAAAAGGGATTCACGACTGGAACGATCTGGTACGTGATGACGTTAAGCTGATTTTCCCGAACCCGAAAACGTCCGGTAATGCCCGTTATACCTATCTGGCAGCCTGGGGCGCGACCAGTAAAGCCAACGGTGGCGATGAGGCTAAAACCCGTGCGTGGATAACGCGTTTTCTGGCGAACGTCGAGGTATTTGATACCGGCGGTCGCGGGGCAACGACCACGTTTGTTGAGCGTCAGTTGGGTGATGTGCTGATCAGCTTTGAATCTGAGGTGAATAACATCCGTAACCAGTACGGTGCTGAGAATTACGAGGTGATCGTCCCGAAGGTCAACGTACTGGCGGAATTCCCAGTGGCGTGGATTGATAAGAATGTCGAGAAGAATGGCACCGAGCAGGCGGCAAAAGCCTATCTTAATTACCTTTATACGCCGGAAGCACAGAAGGTGATTACCGATTTTTACTACCGTGTGAATAACCCTGAACTGGCGCAAGCGCTAAAATCCCGCTTCCCAGAGACCACCTTATTTCGGGTAGAAGATCAGTTTGGGTCATGGCCCCAAGTGATGAAAACCCATTTCGATACCGGTGGTGAATTGGATAAACTGCTGGCGGCTGGTCGTCAGTAATGTCTTTTGGTGCGGGTAACCTCTTTTCTGGTTCCAGTAAACGGGTGCTGCCGGGATTCGCGCTGAGTCTGGGCAGCAGCCTGCTGTTTGTCTGTCTGATTCTGTTACTGCCCTTAAGTGCGCTAGTGATGCAACTCTCTGAAATGAGTTGGGCGCAGTACTGGGCGGTGATTACCAATCCACAGGTGGTGGCCGCTTACAAGGTGACGCTCTTGGCTGCCGGATTGGCGACGGTATTTAATGCGGGGTTTGGCCTGTTAATGGCGTGGATTCTGACGCGTTACCGCTTTCCCGGCCGTGCTCTGCTGGATGGGCTGATGGACTTACCCTTTGCGCTCCCCACCGCTGTAGCGGGGCTGACGCTGGCTGCACTGTTTTCAACCACAGGTTGGTACGGCGCATGGCTGGCCGAATACGGTATCAAGGTGTCCTATACCTGGCTTGGCATTACGGTCGCGATGGCATTCACCAGTATTCCTTTTGTGGTGCGCACCGTTCAACCGGTATTGGAAGATCTGGGGCCGGAATACGAAGAAGCGGCGCAGACGCTGGGAGCGAATCGCTGGCAGTGTTTTCGCTACGTTATTTTACCGGAATTAACCCCGGCGCTATTAACGGGCACGGCACTGTCGTTTGCCCGCAGTCTAGGCGAGTTTGGCGCGGTTATCTTTATTGCGGGTAATCTCGCCTGGCAGACGGAAGTTGTTTCGCTAATGATTTTTATCCGCTTGCAGGAGTTTGATTTCCCCGCCGCCAGCGCGATTGCTTCCGTCGTGTTAGCCGTTTCTTTATTGATACTGTTTGCTGTCAATGTGCTGCAAAGCCGTTTTGGTCAACGGACCCGGAGCGTGTAATGGCGGAAATTCGTAACGTGAAGCCGCAGCACCAACCTCATCCTGTTCGGCAAGAGCGCAACTGGGCGAAAGCGGCGTTGATTGCACTGGGCGTCATATTATCGCTCATCATGCTGGTCATCCCCTTGGTGTCAATTTTTGCTGCTGCACTATCGCACGGGCTAGGCGGTGTCTGGCGTAACCTGAGCGATCCTGACATGCTGCACGCGATCGGCCTCACGCTGCTGGTGGTCGCGATTGTCGTACCGGTGAACCTAGTATTTGGCACGCTGCTGGCGTGGCTGGTCACGCGTTTTCAGTTTCCGGGGCGGCAACTGTTACTCACGCTGATCGACATTCCTTTTGCCGTCTCGCCGGTGGTTGCCGGTTTGCTGTATCTGCTCTTTTACAGTACCAATGGCCCGGTTGGCGGCTGGCTGGACGAACAGGGGCTACAGCTGATGTTTGCCTGGCCGGGCATTGCACTGGTGACGATATTCGTGACCTGCCCGTTTGTGGTGAGGGAACTGGTTCCGGTGATGATGAGTCAGGGCAGTCAGGAGGAAGAGGCTGCCGTGCTACTCGGTGCGTCAGGCTGGCAAGTGTTCTACAAGGTGACGTTACCGAATATTCGCTGGGCGCTACTCTATGGCGTTGTGCTCACCAATGCGCGGGCGATTGGCGAGTTTGGCGCGGTATCCGTGGTCTCTGGCTCGATTCGGGGCGAAACCTACACGTTGCCGTTACAGGTCGAATTATTGCATCAGGATTATAACAGTGTGGGGGCGTTTACCGCTGCGGCGCTATTAACCGTGATGGCGATACTGACGCTGTTTATCAAAAGCGCTATACAGTGGCGCGTTAATCGACAGTTGACGCAAGGACGAGAACAGAACCCGCCAGAGAAGCCGTAAATTGAGATTGCCGGCAACATCAGATTTTAGGGGAAACACAGGGATGAGGTTCCCGTAGGGATGCCTCGCCCTGTGGTAGCCCCGTGTATCTCGTATTAACCATGATGGGTTTGTCAGCAACGTTAACTTTATCGTTCACTCCGTAAGTGGGTGAGACATTTTAGGACTCAACTTGTGACAACGCTTGAGCAGTGTATTGGCAATACCCCGCTGGTGAAATTACAGCGCATGACGCAGGGGTTGAAGAGTGAAATCTGGCTGAAGCTGGAAGGGAATAATCCCGCCGGTTCGGTAAAGGATCGCGCTGCATTCTCTATGATCCTGCAGGCGGAAAATCGTGGTGACATTACTCCCGGTGACCGGCTGATCGAGGCGACCAGCGGCAATACCGGTATTGCGCTGGCAATGATTGCTGCGCTAAAAGGCTACCGGCTGCGCTTGCTGATGCCGGACAACATGAGCTATGAACGCCAGACTGCGATGCGTGCATATGGCGCAGAGCTGGTGTTGGTCAATCGCAAGCTGGGGATGGAAGGGGCACGAGATCGGGCGAAACAGATGGTACTGGCGGGGGAAGGGAAGACGCTCGATCAGTTCAATAATCCAGACAACTCGCTGGCGCACTTTCTCACGACGGGTCCAGAAATCTGGCAGCAGACGGCAGGCAAGCTGACGCACTTTATCTCCAGTATGGGAACGACCGGTACGATCTCCGGCGTTAGCCGCTACCTGAAGCAGCAGAATCCGGCAATCTGTACGGTAGGGTTACAGCCTGCGGAAGGGAGCCACATTCCCGGTATTCGCCGTTGGACGCCGGACTATATGCCAGGTATTTTCCGCGCCGATCTGGTCGATCGTATTCTGGATATGACGCAAGTGGATGCCGAGAATACGCTGCGGCAACTGGCGCGTCAGGAAGGTATTTTCTGCGGTGTCAGTACCGGTGGTGCGGTGGCTGGCGCGCTGCGGATTGCGGCGGAAAACCCCGGCAGCGTGATTGTGGCGATCGCCTGCGATCGTGGCGATCGGTATCTGTCCACCGGGGTATTTGATTAAGGTTACTCGAATTATTTAGAGTACTTAATGTATGTGCGTTGGCTATTCCCGCTCCAGCGCATGAATCGGTTCCATTCGCGCCGCACGACGGGCGGGGAAGAAGCCGAAGATAATACCGATTAGGCTGGAGCACAGGAACGCGGCAATAATCGATGAACTGGAATAGATCATCGCAAAATTGCTGCTGAGCTGTGCGAATAGCACGCCGATAGCCAACGACAGCGCCACGCCCGCAATGCCGCCGAACAGACAAACCAACACGGCTTCGATAAGAAACTGCTGCATGATGTCGCTGGTGCGTGCGCCGACCGCCATACGAACGCCGATCTCTCGGGTTCGCTCCGTGACCGACACCAACATGATATTCATCACGCCGATACCGCCGACCAGCAGCGAAATCAGGGCAATCATCGAAACCAGTAGCGTGAGCGTGGTGGTGGTTTTCTCGATCATTTGACGGATGCTATCGGTGTTCATGATAAAGAAATCTTTCGTACCGTGCCGCTGCATCAGTAGATCGGTAATCCTCTGCTCGGCGATGCTCATATCAACATTGTCTTTCACCCGCACCGTGATGCTTTTCAGGTAGGACTGCCCGACCATGCGTTTCATCACCGTAGTGTATGGCACCCAGACGTTCAGGTTTTCATCGCTGCCAAAACCGCCTTGATTCTTGCTGACGACGCCAATAATCCGAACGGGCAACGAGCCCAGCAAAATCACCTGACCAATGGGATCCTCGCCGTGGGGAAAGAGCTTATCGCGCGTGTTTTTGTCAATCACCGCATCCTGCGTCAGTTCATCGACGCTGCTACGAGGGAAAAGCACGCCACGTTCTAACGTATAACCACGTACGGTGAAGAACTGTTCGCCAACCCCAGAAATGCTGGCGGAAACGGCAATATTACCGTAGCGCATCGTTACGCTGGTGGAGACAGAGGGCGTCACGCTATGCACGTAGGGCTGCTGCGTCAGTGGCTGAATATCACTGGCGCGTAGCGTCTGGATAGCACTGGCATCCATGTCGCCGAAACCTTTGCCGGGGAATATTTCCAGCGTACTGGTGCCCATCGAGTTGATATTGGCCAGCACCTGCTCTTGTGATCCTTTTCCCAGTGCGACCACTGAAACGACGGACGCGATACCGATGATAATGCCGAGCATGGTCAAAAAGGTACGCATCCGCTGGGCGTTCATTGCCAGCAGCGCCATTTTAAACGCGTCAATAAAGCGATCTTTGAACTGGTTCAGGGCAGAGGTTGCTGGAGAGCTTGCCGCTTCTGGTGACGATGCTGTGGCTTCTTCTGGGCGCGTCTGTCTATCGGCAATCACTTCGCCATCGCGCAGTTCGATAACGCGCTGTGCGTGTTCAGCAATCGTCATATCGTGCGTGACGATCACGACCGTATTGCCCTGTCTGTGTAGGTCGCGAAGTATGCTCAGAACTTCATTGCCGCTGTGGGTGTCCAGCGCACCGGTCGGTTCATCCGCCAGAATAATGCCGCCAGCGTTCATCAGCGCCCGTGCGATACTCACTCGCTGCTGTTGGCCGCCTGAAAGCTGGCTGGGTCGATAGTGAAGGCGATTTTCCAGCCCCAGTCTGGTCAGCAGATCTGCCGCCCGTTGACGGCGCGCCAGTCGGCTCTTTCCAGCATAAATCGCGGGCACTTCAACATTTCCCAGCGCGGTCAGATCGCCAAGCAGGTGATAGCGCTGGAAAATAAAGCCGAAATGTTCGCGGCGCAGTTCAGCGAGCTGGTCGTTATCCAGTTTACCAACGGCGCGTCCTGCCACCTGATAGTCACCGGCGGACGGTTTATCCAGACAGCCGAGAATATTCATCAGCGTGGATTTTCCCGATCCCGACGCGCCGACAATCGCCACCATTTCGCCCTGATTGATGGTCAGGTTGATGTCCTTGAGAACGGTAACGTCCTGTTCACCGTTGGTGAAGCGGCGGGTAATGCCGGTCAACTTAAGTAAGGATGTAGACATGTGTTACATCCCCGTCTGCGGGCCGGGATGCGCGGAGGCCGCATCGCCGGATGACTGGCTGACAACCACCTGTTCACCGACGCTGATCCCCGAACGGATTTGGGTACGCACGTTATCGTTGAGGCCAAGCGTTACCAGACGGGATTCAACCTTCTTGTTCGCGTTCACGACCTGCACATACCACATGCCATTGCGCAAGGTGAGCGCGGTCGCGGGAACGACGATGGCATTTTTCACCGAAGACAGCAGAATATAGACCTGAGCCGTCATTGAAATACGCAATACGCCGTCGGCGTTTTTCACATCGAACTGACCGTTGTAATAGATTGCGGTACTGGATGATGAACTGGAGCTGCTTGTGCTGGATGACGTCGTTGTCGAGTCAGTGTTGATGGAGTCTGGCGCGGGCTCAATCGAACTCAGCGTGGCTTCGTAGCGTTTATTCGGCTCGCCCAGAATGCTGAACCAGACCGGCATACCGGTTTTTACCTTGACGACATCGGCTTCTGATATTTTGACCTTGATGGTCATGGTGTCCAGATTGGCGACTTTGGCGATGGTTGGCGTCGTCTGGATCGCGTTCACCGTTTGGCCAGCTTCAACCGGAATCGCGACGACGGTGCCATCCATCGGTGAGCGAATCTGCGTATATCCCAGATTAACCTTGGCGGTGTTGACGGTGATCTGCGCCTGAACGATTTGGGCGTCTAGCGCGTCGATATTGGCTTTGGTCGCATCGAGCGTCGCCTTCGCACTATCGTAATCGGCCTGTACGCCAACGCCGCGCTTCATCAGCATTTGCTGACGCTGCCAGCTTAATTCGTTATTACGCAATTCCGCCAGTTTGGCGGCTCGCTGAGCCTGAACGTTTTTTAGCGCGGCCTCGCCATTCTTTAACGTGTCCTGCTGGGTGAGGTCATCAATCTCGGCGATCAATTGCCCTTTTTGCACTTTATCGCCGAGCTTGACGTGCAGTGCTTTGATTTGTCCTGAGGCTTGTGCGCCGACGCTGACCTGCTTCTGTGCCTCAATTTTTCCGTCGGCGAGTACCGTCTGTTCGAGATCCGCAATCTCTGCGGCGGTAGTAAGCGCATTGGGGGCTGGCGAGGGTTTGTTAAAAAACAGATGAATAAGTACGGCAGTGACGATAAGACCAATGGCGATCGTCGTACGGCGACGAGTAAAAAATCGTGATTGCATCAGGGGAAGTCGTCCTTAATGAATGCTCTTAACGGAAGTAAATAACGCAGATGAGTAATTTACCCCGAGTCCGTAAAGGTATCGGTAATCTTTGCTGAAAGAAATGGTAAGGATTAAGTAAATCTGGCTGCGAATATTCACGTCAGGCCTGAGAATACATTATATATACCCGCCATACTTCAAATTGTGCGCGAATGGCTTTCCCGCAACGTGAAGTATGACGGGTATGCCCGATTAATGAGGACAGGATATGAATATTTTACTGGTCGATGACGACGTAGAGCTAGGCGATATGCTCTGTGAGTACCTGAATGCGGAAGGGTTTTCGACATCTCGGGTGCTAACGGGTAGAGAAGGCGTCAATGGCGCGATATCAGGTGACTACACCGCGATGATCTTGGATGTCATGTTGCCGGATATGAGTGGGATTGATGTGCTGCGCCAGATCAGAAAAACCCAGCAGTTGCCCATCATTATGCTGACGGCGAGAGGTGACAATATCGACAGAGTCATCGGTCTGGAAATGGGGGCGGATGACTATATGCCTAAACCTTGCTACCCGCGTGAACTGGTAGCGAGGCTGCGTGCGGTGCTACGTCGCTATGACGATCAGCCGAGTACAAAGCGAGACGAAAGTGTGGCTGCCAGTGGCGATCTGGTATTGAACCCCGCAACGCGCATCAGTGAATGGCGTGGGAAGCCGTTTGATCTAACGGCGTCTGAGTTTAATTTACTGGAGTTGCTGCTCCGTTCCCCTGAGCGGGTTGTGTCAAAAGATGAGCTGTCCGAAAAATGTCTGGGGCGTCGCCGTGAGGCCTATGACCGCAGCGTGGACGTACACATCAGCAATATTCGTCAGAAGCTCGGGGCATTGGCGGGCAACACGATGACGATTGAAACGGTGCGCAGCGTAGGATATCGGATTCGCTGATGATGATTCGTGGAAGACTTTTCTGGAAGATATTGCTGGGGTTCTGGCTGACGTTTCTCGTCATATCTCAGTTGCTATGGCTGGCTTTTTCCTTGGGCGGCGATCGCCATAAGCCGTTGGAAGAAATCGTGGTTTCACGCATTGCGACGATGCAAGCAGAGATGGTGGCCGCAGCGTTGCAACATGGCGGTCTGGGCGAACTCAACGATGTGATGTCGCTGCTACCGGAAAAAGAACAGCAATACATTTCCATCACGGAATCGCCTCTGCCGCTGTCGGAACAGGAATTAGTTTCCTCCCCGCAAAATGCTTTGCTCGACGACGCTTTTACGCCGGACAAACGTGGTGCGC
This sequence comes from Pectobacterium atrosepticum, assembly GCF_000740965.1. NCBI lineage: Bacteria > Pseudomonadati > Pseudomonadota > Gammaproteobacteria > Enterobacterales > Pectobacteriaceae > Pectobacterium > Pectobacterium atrosepticum. Next base: position 892,533 of record NZ_CP009125.1, read on the forward strand.
AGCGTGCCACTTACGTGATCAAGCAGGTTAGTGGCCCAGCGGGAAAGTGGTATCAGATACGCTATGACGCCGAATTGCTACGCAGCGAATTTCGTCCTCCTCGTCCCGTCGAATTTCTCAATGTGCCTGCGCCGTTTGTGATCATTGCGGGGTTTGGTGGCTTGCTGTTCAGCTCGGTGCTGGCATGGAGTCTGGCACGCCCGTTGAACCAGATCCGCGCTGGTTTTGATCAGGTGGCGCAGGGCGATCTGAATGTGCGCCTGCTGCCGGTAATGCGTAAACGTCACGATGAAATCAGCGATGTGGCGCGTGATTTCGATTCCATGGTCGAACGGTTGGATAGCTTGGCTAGCGCGCGTGAACAGCTGCTTCATGATGTTTCGCATGAGCTGCGATCCCCACTGGCGCGTTTGCAGCTTGCCATCGGGCTGGTGAGGCAGAACCCGGACAATCTAGAAAACTCTTTGCAGCGTATCGAACGTGAAGCTTTGCTGATGGATAAGATGATTGGCGAACTGCTGACGCTATCGCGCACGGAGAATTCCGGTGTTGAGGAGGCCTATTTTGATTTATTGGGGCTGGTGACGGCAGTGGTAAACGATACGCGTTATGAAGCGCAGGTCACTGGCGTTGAAATCCTGCTCGTGGCGGATGAAGACGACGATTACACGATCAAAGGCAACGCGGAGCTGATGCGCAGGGCTGTCGATAATGTGATGCGCAACGCGCTACGTTTTTCTGCACCCGCACAGCAGGTTGCGGTGTCGTTAATTGGCAATGAGCAGGAGTGGACGATTCAGGTTGCCGATCAGGGGCCAGGCGTGGAGAAAAGTAAGCTCTCCAGTATCTTCGATCCTTTCATTCGTGTTGATTCACCATTGTCCGGCAAGGGCTATGGATTAGGGTTGGCGATTGCTCGCAAAGTAGTGCTGGCACACGGTGGGCATATTGAGGCGGATAACGGTGAGCCGTGTGGGTTAGTGATTCGTCTGTGCGTGCCGCGCTGGAAAGCCTGAAACGAAAACGGCACCATCCGGGTGCCGTTTCGTGCAAACGTAGTAAACCATGCGTAGAATGGCGGCTTACTTTTTGATACGGATAACCGGTGTTTCACCGACAACAACCGTACCACTCAGTTTGGTCAATTCCTTGATTTCATCCATGTTGGAAATAACCACTGGTGTCAGGGTAGACTTCGCTTTTTCTTCTAGCAGAGCCAGGTCAAACTCGATAACGACATCGCCTTTCTTCACGCGTTGACCTTCTTCGGCGATGCGCTTGAAGCCTTCGCCTTTCAGTTCAACGGTATCGATACCAAAGTGCACAAACAGCTCAATGCCGCTGTCAGACTCGATGGAAAACGCATGGTTGGTTTCAAAGATTTTACCGATGGTGCCGTCTACCGGTGCGACCATCTTGTTGCCAGTTGGTTTGATGGCAATGCCGTCGCCGACGATTTTCTCTGCAAATACGACATCAGGAACATCTTCAATATTGACGATTTCACCAGACAGCGGGGCAATGATTTCGATGCTGCCAGTGTCTTTTTTATCGTCAGAAACCAGAGATTTCAATTTATCGAACAAACCCATGATTCTCTCCTAAGCATTAATATTGGGCCAGCGTATACCCTAATCTTTCAAGTCGGTGTGGCATTGGCTTTCTTCGCTACCCCGACTGCGAATGTATCGCCTGTCGGGGGTGCTGATTACCACCTTGAAATCTATTAGGTAAAGCAGAATCAGCAGAGCGTTTTTTCTTTAATAAAGCGGCTCACCAGATTGCTTAACTCTTGTGCTGTCGGTTGAGCTAATGCTTGCTCCGCCAGCGCCTTCGCATCTTCGTAATTTGCATTACGGATGATTTTCTTGATGCTCGGGATAGAGATCGCACTCATGCTGAATTCGTCCAGACCCATTCCCAATAACAGTAGTGTAGCACGTTCGTCACCGGCGAGCTCACCGCACATCCCTGTCCACTTGCCTTCGGCGTGAGACGCGTCGATGACCTGTTTAATCAGGGTAAGGACGGCTGGGGACATCGGATTATAGAGATGAGAAATCAGCTCATTACCGCGATCAACTGCCAGAGTATACTGGGTTAAGTCATTTGTCCCAATACTAAAGAAGTCGACTTCTTTGGCTAAATGTGGCGCGATGACGGCGGCGGCAGGTGTTTCAACCATAACGCCGACTTCAATGCTTTCGTCGAAGACTTTACCTTCTTCTCTCAACTGCGCTTTCAGCATCTCAAGTTCGGCTTTCAGCTCACGTACTTCTTCCACGGAGATGATCATTGGGAACATGATACGCAGTTTGCCAAAGTTGGACGCGCGCAGAATAGCACGCAGCTGAGCGTGCAGGATCTCTTTACGATCCAGACAGATACGGATTGCACGCCAGCCAAGGAACGGGTTCTCTTCCTTCGGCAGATCCATGTAAGGCAGGTCTTTGTCACCGCCGATATCCATGGTGCGGACGATAACTGCCTGAGCGCCAACGGCTTCAGCAACGGCCTTATATGCCTGGAACTGCTCTTCTTCGGTCGGCAGTGAGTCACGATCCATGAATAGGAATTCGGTACGATACAGGCCAACACCTTCTGCGCCGTTACGCTCAGCACCCGCGACATCGCGCACGGTACCGATGTTGGCACAGACTTCAACCTGATGACCGTCCAGCGTGATGGCCGGCAGATCTTTCAGCTTGGCCAGCTCATACTTTTCAGCGTGGTATTGCTGCTGAACGGCTTTTAATTCTTCAATTTTATCCGCAGTCGGATTCTGGTAGATCTTGTTGTTTACTGCATCCAGAATCAGATAGTCGCCGTTTTTGACCTGACGGGTCACATCGGTCGTGCCGACGATCGCAGGCAGTTCCAGAGAACGGGCCATAATGGAGGTGTGAGACGTGCGGCCACCGATATCGGTAATGAAGCCCAGCACTTTGTCCAGATTCAGCTGCGCGGTTTCTGACGGCGTCAGGTCCGTTGCAACCAGAATGACTTCATCCTGAATATCGCCCAGATCGACGATGGTCATATTGAGAATGTTTCGTAGCAAACGCTTCCCAATATCACGCATGTCCGCAGCGCGTTCTTTCAGATATTCATCATCAAGCTCTTCCAGTGCTTTGGCCTGATTTTCGATGACAGAAAACGCGGCGGCGTCGGCGGAAGCATGTTCATCTTTAATCAGGGCTATGATTTCCTGCTCGAACTCTTCATCTTCAAGCAGCATGATGTGCCCTTCGAAGATGGCTTCTTTCTCTGCGCCCAGCGTCTCGCCCGCTTTCTTCTTGATAGCTTCCAACTGTGCGGATGCTTTGGAACGGCCAGTCAGAAAACGTTCAATTTCCTGCTCCACCTGATCCGCAGAGATTTTTTTCCGGTTGATGAGAATTTCATCTTCTTTCAGTAACAGTGCCTTACCAAAAGCAATACCCGGTGATACTAATATGCCTGAAATCATAACCCTACCTTACTCGATTCTGGTGTTCACTAAAAAACTCGTCGGTTATTCGAGCTCAGCCATCAGCTTGACCAGGTGTTCAACCGCCTTTTGTTCGTCTTCGCCTTCCGCAGCGATAGTAACCACAGTTCCTTGTGTTAAGCCGAGTGTTTGTAATTTGAACAGACTTTTGGCGCTAGCGCTCTTGCCGTTGGACGTCACGGTGATGTCTGAAGTGAAGCCTTTGGCTTCTTTGACGAACTGAGCAGCGGGACGAGTGTGCAGGCCATTCGGTGCGGTGATAGTCACTTCTTGCTGGAACATGCTTTTTTCCCCAACTTATGGATTAGATTAATGTTGTGGAACTAAAGTTTAGTTGATTCACTGAACTTTAGCCTGTTTGGTTAGCTCCTGATTTATGTTACAGGGGCAGGCCACGATGCGACAAGAAAACCGTCAAACGTATTTCCTGAATAAAATACCATCAAACACCGCAGATTCCGCCACCCATTATCTTAACCTCAGTCGCAAAACGGCGATGTGGTCTATCGTGCGCAGAGAACAAACCGTCGTGCGCAGGACAAAAACAATGTGATGAGGCATGGTATTTGTCGGATATTAATTTCACGCATCAAAATAATTGTTCGGTTAAATACTAAACCTGATGCAGAAAAGCAATCCGTATGTGGTGGAAAGTTTGAACTGTGCCACAAAAAAGCACCTAAATAGGTGCTTTTTTAACACATTGGTCACTTATTGTCCGAGGATGACCTGGGGCTATTGTTGCAGTTCCTGCTCGGTGAACAGGTCGGCAAAGAGTGCGGTACTGAGGTAGCGCTCGCCGGAAGAGGGCAGAATAACGACGATAGTTTTACCGTCGAACTCTTTCTCTTTGAGTAAATTCAGTGCTGCGGCAACAGCTGCGCCGGAAGAGATACCAGCCAGAATGCCTTCTTCTTCCATCAAACGGCGTGCGGTGCTGATCGCTTCTTCGTTCGTCACTTTTTCTACGCGGTCAATCAGTTCCAGATCCAGGTTTCCAGGAATGAAACCTGCGCCGATGCCCTGAATCTTGTGCGGACCGGGTTTCAGCTCTTCGCCCGCGAGCGCTTGAGAGATCACCGGTGAATCAGTAGGTTCAACCGCCACGCTGATGATGGCCTTGCCTTTGGTGTTCTTGAGGTAGCGGCTCACGCCAGTCAGCGTACCGCCTGTACCGACGCCAGAGATAAAGACATCAACCTCACCGTCAGTATCTTCCCAGATTTCAGGGCCGGTGGTCTTTTCGTGAATCTCTGGGTTAGCTGGGTTGCTGAACTGCTGCAACAGCAAATAACGGCTCGGATCGCTAGCGACAATCTCTTCTGCTTTGGCGATAGCCCCTTTCATGCCTTTGGCGCCTTCGGTCAGCACCAGATTAGCACCCAGCGCTTTCAGTAGCTTACGACGCTCAATACTCATGGTTTCCGGCATGGTGAGAGTGAGCTTGTAGCCGCGAGCCGCCGCGACGTAGGCCAGGGCGATTCCTGTGTTTCCGCTGGTAGGTTCAACCAGTTCGATGCCCGGTTTGAGAACGCCACGCTTTTCTGCATCCCAAATCAGGTTGGAGCCGATACGGCATTTTACGCTGAAGCTGGGGTTGCGGGATTCCACTTTAGCCAGAATGCGTCCGTTGCCGATACGGTTCAGGCGAACCAGCGGCGTATGGCCGATTGTGAAAGAATTGTCTTCGTAGATCTTGCTCATAGCCTGTCCTTATAACTGTATGAAATTTTTGTGAACGTAGAGAGAATACCCGTTCACACTTTTCAGTGAAGTAAAGAATTGCTATATCGTTATGTTCTTAAGAAATATCTTTTCATTACAATAGAAAGCACTGGCCTTTATGAGCCAGTGCACATTGTCTTTTTATGGTGATTTTTTCGGCAGCGTTGCGGATAGATTCCGATAACGATCCACCCACAGCTGCGTTGCGCCGCATACCGCAACGGGCATGATGACCAGATTCAAAAAAGGCACCAGCGTAAACAAGCTGACCAATGCGCCAAACTGCATATTGGCGACTTTATGGCGGCGTAATGCCTGCCGCATCGTAGAAAAGCCTACTTTGTGGTTATCAAAAGGATAATCGCAGTACTGAATCGCCAGCATCCACGCGCTGAACAGGAACCATAAAACCGGAGCGACAGTCTGCCCGATGCCGGGAATAAAATAGAGAAGCAATAGCACAATGGCGCGCGGCAGGTAGTACGCCAGTTTTTGGACCTCACGTTTCATGATGCGTGGGACGTCTTTGGCAATACTCAGTATGCCGCTGTCCGGCAGCGTTTGGCCGGTTAGTTTTGCTTCCAACTGCTCCGCCAGTAAGCCGTTAAACGGTGCGGCAATAAAATTGGCGATAGTACTGAATAGGTAGCTGAATACCAGTAAGATGGAGAGGACGGCGAGTGGCCAAATGAGGTAGCTGAGCCATTGAAGCCAGCTTGGAATGTGGCTCATGATCTGAGGAATCCAATCATTCAATTGGGTGAAAAGCCACCAAAAAGCGCCGCCCATCAGCACGATATTCATGAGTAAAGGAAGAATAACGAAACGCCGGATGCCCGGCAGAGAGATCAAGCGCCATCCGGCAAAAAAATAGTGTACGCCGCTGCGAGTGTGGTCTGCGGTGTTGCTGTGAGACGGTTTTTCGAAAGACGGTGGTTTTTCTGGAAACGATGATTTTTCTGAAGACATGGTGCCGATATACTCAGTCATTTGTTTGTTAAGGCATCATATCGGGATGATCTTATGCTGACTAGCCCATATTTGGATGAAAAAGCAGCAAAAAAGTGCGTTGTACCTATCTTTATTGTCATTAAAGTACCGTGCAGGCTTGCACTTGTGTACTCAGGCAAATAGAGTTAGTAGTATAAGTATTTGTCATATTGGCAATGTATTGTCGGAACAATTGGGATAGCAATGATGCAGGACTTGCGTCTGATATTAATCGTTGTTGGCGCGATCGCTATAATAGCGCTTTTACTTCACGGCTTGTGGACCAGCCGTAAAGAGCGTTCGTCCCTTTTTCGTGACCGCCCGGTTAAACGTGCAAAGAAAGCGCGTGATGAAACGCCGCTTGACGATCTGGATGAAGGCGTTGGCGAAGTTCGCGTTAAGGGGGCTCGCCCGCAGCAGAGTGAGCCTTCATTTGATAGCGCTTCAGTTGATAGCTCTTCATTTGATAACTACGGTAGTGCGCGCGAAGATGTTCGCTCAGAAGCGAAATCGCCGTTCGAGCACATGTCTCCCGTGTCTGCTTACGATCCTTTACTGGACGAAGCGACGCCAGTAGATTCTCCGCGTTCTCAGGTGCGTGGTGATGCCAATCCGCAGGTTGTCGACCCCAGACAAACCTTTATTCCTGAATCGGATATTGACGCTCCGCGTGAACCGTTTGCGTATGATGCGCCGTCATCTGCGCAACAGCAGCCTGTCTCGCATTCGCTGCATGAGAAAGTTCAGCCTGCGCCTCAGCAACCTGCTGAGCCTGCCGCGGCAAAAGAAACCGTTTTGGTGCTGCATGTGGTGGCGCATCAAGGCGGTGTCATCGGCGGTGAACTGCTGTTACAAAGCCTGCTTCAGGCCGGTTTCCAGTTTGGTGAAATGAATATTTTCCATCGTCATGTAAACCCAGCTGGCGCTGGGCCGGTGTTGTTTAGCTTGGCGAATATGGTTAAACCTGGCTCGTTCAATGTGGATACGATGTCCGAATTCTCGACGCCCGGCGTGTCTATTTTCATGATGGTGCCGTCTTATGGTGACGCCGGACAAAACTTTAAACTGATGTTACAGTCTGCGCAGCGTATCGCTGACGATGTTGGCGGTGTGGTGCAGGATGATGAGCGTCGTATGATGACGCCGCAGAAGGTTGAATCCTACAAAGCCCGCATTCGCGATGTGCTGAAAGCCAACGCCTGATAGCATAAAATTTGTGAATGCAGTGGGTGAGAGAAGCCTCCGTTAGTGGAGGCTTTTTTTATTCTTCCATCCGACCGTGATTCTTCGATCCGACATTGATGTAGAAAGGCAGGAAAAGGTGAAACGTTGTGAGTGAAGCCAAAGGGTTAAAACAAGAGCTTGGCCTGATTCAAGGCGTAGGGCTGCTTTCTACTTCGCTACTGGGGACTGGGGTGTTTGCGGTTCCTGCGCTGGTCGCACAGCTGGCACAGCAAGACAGCCTGTGGGCGTGGCCGATATTGATCCTGTTTGTTTTTCCTATCGCAATTGGCTTTGCTGCGCTGGGGCAACATTTTCCTAATGCGGGCGGTGCCGCTCACTTTGTTAATCTCGCCTTTGGGCCGCGCATGGCGCGTGTGACCGGCTGGCTATTCCTTTCCGTTATTCCCCTTGGTCTGCCTGCTGCCTTGCAGATTGCCTCGGGGTTTTGGCAGGCGGCATTTGGCTGGAGCGATCTGGGGCTGCTCTGCGTACAGTTACTGACGCTGGGCGGTATCTGGCTGCTTGGCCTGCGCAGTGCTGGGTCCAGCGCTAACATTCAGATCGTTATTGCGATGTTGGTTGTGGGGCTGGTTGCTGCAATCTGGTGGCAAGGTGACATCACGCCCGCGCATATTCCCTGGCCGTCGGTGAGTGAACTGTCATGGCCTAACACCTTCGGCGCGCTGGCTGTGATGTTTTGGTGCTTCGTTGGCCTTGAAGCGTTTGCTCACATGGCGACGGAATTTCGGGTACCAGAGCGGGATTTTCCACGGGCTTTACTCATCGGCATGCTGGTTGCTGGCGCGGTTTATTGGGGATGCACGGTAGCGGTGTTGCATTTTAAGGCTTACGGAGAAGGGATTGCCGCAACGGCATCGCTGCCAGGTATTGTCGTGCAACTGTTTGGTCAGCACGCTTTGTGGATTGCCTGCTTTGTTGGGTATCTGGCCTGCTTTGCCAGCGTGAATATCTATACGCAGGGTTTTGCCCGTTTAGTCTGGTCGCAGGCACCGAAAGGCAGTGCGCTGGCTAAGCTGTCCGCAGGGCAGGCGCCGGTTAATGCGTTGTCGATTGTTGTTGCCTGTTGTCTGGTGTGCTGCCTGTTGATCTACTGGCTCAGGCTGCCGCTGGATATGCTGATTGTGTACGCTAATGGCATTTTTGTGCTGATTTATCTGCTGTGTATGCTGGCAGGATGGCGTTTGCTGAAAGGGCGCGCCAGAGTGATGGCGGCAATTGGCGGAGTACTCTGTTGTGCGCTGTTGCTGATGATAGGCTGGAAATCGCTGTACGCGTTAGTCATGCTGGCGGTGCTATGGTTGTTCCTACCGCGCAAGTCGGTTGAACTGGTTTCCCACTGATCGGACGATCGCTGCTGTTACGGTGTAGATAATCGAGCAACGCCCTGAGCAGGGCGTTGCATCGCGATGATGATTAGTCGTTTTCCGGCGCGACTTCCTGCACTACGGCTGGCTTTTCTTCCGCAGACAATTTCGCTTCTAGCTCGGTCAGGCGCTGTTCCAGGCGCGCAATCTTCTCGCGCGTGCGGAGTAGAACCTGCGTCTGAATATCGAACTCTTCACGATTTACCAAATCCAGTCGTGTCAGCTGTGCTTGCAAGACCTGACGGATCTTTTTCTCCACATCATCACCCAATTCCCGGATACCTTTTGGCATGGATTCATGCACTTGACGGGCGATTTGCTCAATCTTCTTTGGGTCAATCATGTCGCTTTCCTGATTAGGTTATTTAAGTAAATATTATATACCCGTAATACTTCAAGCTGCATGTGCGTTGGCTGCGCTCACTCACCCGAATCACTTACCTGAGTAAGCTCATCGGGATTCCTTCCCTTGCCGCCTTCCTGCAACTCGAATTATTTGGGGTATAGCAAGAGTAAGTGTAATGCCTATAAACGAAATCCGACATCTGCTTTGCACATATTCAGCATAATTTTACTGTAATTCAGCATACGTTTTGCCCTATTTCCTGCGGTGGATCAATTGCCCTATCGAGGTATTAGCGTTATAGTAAACCCGCTTATTCTCAGGGCGGGGTGTAATTCCCCACCGGCGGTAAACCAGTGAACGTATGAACGAATAAGGTTCTGCGCACTGGAAGCCCGCGAGCGCTCAGGCTGTGTTTTCCGATATTAATCGTCGGTTTTCGCAACATGAGGTCAGCAGACCCGGTGTAATTCCGGGGCCGACGGTTAAAGTCCGGATGGGAGAGAGTAACGGTATCTGTCGGGCTGCATGCCCGCTCGCGTTATTTTTGTTAGCTATTGCTATGCAATCTGTAGTAGTGGTTACTCCTCAAGCTCGCCCTGATTCTGGTAATCCATAATAACATTGAGGTTTTTTACCATGAATCAGACATTACTTTCTGAATTTGGCAATCCTACCGAACGCGTAGAACGCGCACTTGATGCATTGCGTCATGGCCGCGGCGTACTGGTACTGGATGATGAAGATCGTGAAAACGAAGGTGACATGATCTTTTCCGCTGAAAGCATGACCGTTGAACAAATGGCGCTGACGATTCGTCACGGCAGTGGCATTGTGTGCCTGTGCCTGACGGAAGAGCGTCGCCAGCAACTGGAACTGCCTATGATGGTGGAGAAAAACTCCAGCCATTACCAAACGGCGTTCACCGTAACTATCGAAGCCGCCGAAGGCGTGACGACAGGCGTTTCTGCCGCTGACCGCTTGACTACCATTCGTGCTGCGATTGCGGATAACGCTAGGCCGAGCGATCTGAATCACCCTGGCCACGTATTCCCGTTGCGCGCCCAGCCGGGTGGCGTATTAACACGCGGTGGTCACACTGAGGCAACGGTTGACCTGATGACGTTGGCGGGCCTGAAGCCATCTGGCGTACTGTGTGAACTGACGAACGATGATGGCTCAATGGCGCATGCGCCGGAAGTGATCGCGTTTGCCAAACAGCACGATATGCTGGTGCTGACGATTGAAGATCTGGTCGCTTACCGCATTGCGGCAGAGCGCAAAGCCAGCTGATTCACGCGGATACGATGCATACAAAAAGGGCCGATTAATCGGCCCTTTCGTTTTATGACAAATACAGCAACAACTCACTCGTGCTTAGGGCTTTCTTGCCAGCAGCGTAGCGAAACGCAGCTTGATGCGATTACCCTGTGCATCTGTCTTGTGTAGTTCGCCCATATCCTCGTTATATTTGAGGATCTCCCAATCGGCGTAATAGTTCTTCAGCTCGTCTTCTTTAAAGGTAAACGAGAAGGGCATCGGACACGGACAATCTTCCGTCGACATCGCCGCGATAATCAGGTTATAGCCACCGTCAACGGTGCTGTCTTGCATATTGCTGATGATGTGCGGAATACGGTCACGTTCCAGGAACATCAGCACAACGGTCGACAGGATGAAATCGTACTGCTCTTTGATTTCTGCCAGATTGATGTTGTAAACGCCCGCCCGGATGTTTTCCAGTGCTTCGCTCTGGATGATGTTATTCAGCGAATCAATGCTTTGCTCGTGCTTGTCACAGGCAGTTACGTCAAACCCGCGCAGGTTCAGATACAGCGAGTTGCGCCCGCCACCGCAGCCTAAATCCAGCGTTTTGCCCGGCTTAATGTGCTGTACTGCGTTGATCACTTCGGAATGGGTTTGCGTCAGACCGTATTTTTTATGGTAGAAATCTTCCGCCGAACAGAAAAAGCTAAGCTGACATTCCAGATCGTCAGAGAACGAGACGATGCGATGCCACGCCTGTGGCTCCACAAACGGTGGCTGGTTCTGCTCGGAGAAGTGAAACGTCTCCAACGTATCACCGTCTTCGGTCAGCATGGAAAAGGTCATTTCCCCTTTCAACACGGTCAGTTTTGCCCAAGTGCCTTCTTGTGTGTTGTGCTTTTCCTGGAACGCGGCAGGCAGCGTCTGGCTGTTCCACTGTGGCATCTTCTTATAACAAATGAGATCTTGCATCGTTACCTCGGTCTGTAAATTCTACAATCTATATACCCGTCATACTTCACGTTGCATGTGCGTTGGCTGCGTTCACTCACCCGAATCACTTACCTTAGTAAGCTCATCGGGATGAAATGAGAGACATCCTGTCTCTCACCGGAGGCCAGCCGTTGGCTGGTCAAATTCGTTCCCGACGAATTTGACCCTCTCTTGCCGCGTTACAAGGCTTACAAATAAGCCTTGCCCTAGCGGGCCAACGCTTTGCGTTGTTCAAAACGCTAACGTTTTGTCCTGAAACTCGAATTATTTAGGGTATAGCCGTATTCTATTAATCCGCACGCGGGCTTACCAGAAATATGTATTTTAAATGCATTATTTATTTTGCTGCATCAGATGGTAGCTGAAAGCTGTCGTAGCAGCGGAAATGCCTCTTTCATCCGCTCGCCGCCGACCACAAAGGCACGCAGCCTTTGCTGACTATCTAACGCTTTGGCCACCATACCCTGTTCGTTCCATTCCTGCTGCCAGTGCAAATCGCTGCCGGTGGTATCGCCTGCCATCTGTAAGGGAAACAGCGGCGTTTTGATTTTAACCAGCATCGGCGGCAGGGTCAGCGCCTCACTGGCACCCAGCAGGTTTTTCGCCAGCGTGATGGCACTGAGTTGAATCGGTTGCAGGAAAGGTAAGAGCTTACCGCCAATTTCCGCGCAGTCGCCCAACGCATAAATCTGCGGATCGGGGGTCTGTAATTGCGCATTGGTCTGAATGCCTTTCTGCACCGACAAACCTGCCGCTTTCGCCAGTTGCATGTTGGCCTGCAAACCGACAGCGGAGATGATTTCGTCTACTTCCACCGTGCGCCCATCAGTAAACCTAGCCTGCACGCCCGTTTCGGTTTTCTCCAGTTGCTGCACAGTCGTGTTTAGCAACAGTGAAACGCCCTGCTGCGTCAGCGTGAATTGCAGGCGTGCGCTGACTTCAGGCGGCATCAACGCAGGCAGAATGCTGCTGGCGCAGTCAACCAGCGTGACGCGTTTTCCGGCGCGGCTCAGATCCATCGCCAGTTCGGTGCCGATGAGTCCGGCACCGAGCACCAGCACGCGTTCGGCCTGCCAGAGCCGAGCTTCGTGGGTGCGGTATTCCTGCTGACTATTGAGCGTCAGCATGTGTTCGCGCCCCGGAATTGGCGGCACTATTGCGCTGGCCCCGGTTGCGAACACCAGCTTGTGGTAATCGTAACGATCCGTTCCGCAGACGACCTCTTGCGCGTTGCGGTCAATGGCGGTAACGCGGGTGTTTGCCAGTAGCGCAATACAGTTTTCTTCAGCAAACGCGGTTGCCTGCATTTTGGTTAGATCGTCGGCGTGCTGCTGCAGGCTCATCACATGGCTTAAACCCGGCTTGTTGTACTCATCACCGCTGTCGGCGGTGATGAGGCGGATAGGGCAGTGAGCATCCAGCTTACGTAGCTGCCGGATAAGCTGACGGGCTGCAAAGCCTGCGCCAATAATAACGATATCTTTCATCATCCTCTCCTTAGCGAATTGGATTGAAAACGTCTTTACCCAGCCCGCATTCTGGGCAAAGGAAGCTGTCGGGTACGTCCGACCACATGGTGCCAGGTGTGACATCCTGCATGGGTTCGCCGAGTGCCGGATCGTAGATCCACTGGCAGACGGTGCACTGCATACAGCCGCTTTCTGACTGTACCGCTGACTGTGTAGCAGCGACTTCGTTGCATCCGCAGGCGCTCTCAGCAGAAGCGCTCATCGGCTGTGCCGCAGTGGTAACTTGCGGTGCGGTAGCCGCCGGTTTCATTGGCGAGATGACACGGCGGGCAGGCGTATTATCCAGCGGATGCAGCGCCCACTGACGTGCAATTTCGCGACCGTGCTCGCGGCAAACTTCCAACGCTGAACCGTCAGGACGCCACTTGGTTTTCAACGCCAGCGTGGTTTCAAAACCGGCGTCCATCAGGCGGGTTTGAACGCGGTCTACCGCACCGCCGTTCCAGCCGTAGCTACCGAACGCAGAGGCTTTCTTGTTTTGGAAACGCAGTCCGGTGATCTCTTCCAACATGGCAGCGACTTTTGGCATCATCACGTTATTCATGGTGGATGAACCGACTAACACGCCTTTTGAGCGGAAGACTTGCGTCAGGATTTCGTTCTTGTCGTGGCGGGCGACATTATAGATTTTCACCGCGACACCGGGATCGACATCGTTGATGCCTTGCGCAATGGCGTCGGCCATCATGCGGGTGTTATTGGACATGGTGTCGTAAAACAGCGTAATGCGATCTTCCTGATAGCTGTCCGCCCACTTCAGATACAGGTGGATGATTTGTGCAGGATCGTCGCGCCACACCACGCCGTGCGAGGTCGCGACCATCGACAGCGGCAGGTTGAAGCCGAGCACTTCGTGGATTTTGGCCGTCACTAAGCGGCTGAACGGTGTCAGAATATTGGCGAAATAGCGCTGGCACTGCTCGAACAGTTCGGTTTGATCCACATCGTCATTAAACAGGTGTTCATCGCAGTAGTGCTGACCGAACGCATCGTTACTGAACAGCACGGCATCCTCGGTCATGTAGGTCATCATGCTGTCCGGCCAGTGCAGCATCGGCGTTTCAATAAAAATCAACTGCTTGCCGTTCCCGATATCCAACGTGTCGCCGGTTTTGACCGTGTGGAAATTCCACTCAGGGTGATGGTGATGGCCGGTAATCGAATCGATCGCGTTATAGGTGCAGTAAATCGGGGTGTTGGGAATACGCGCCATCAGCTCGCTCAGCGCCCCAGCGTGATCCTCTTCGGCATGGTTGATCACGATGTAATCAATCGTGTTCAGATCCACTTCCGCCATGAGATTCTGCACAAATTCACGGCTGAATTTGTGATCGACGGTATCGATCAGCACGGTTTTCTCTTCGCGGATCAGGTAGCTGTTGTAGCTGCTACCTTGCAGCGTCTTGTATTCTGTGCCGTGAAAATCACGGACTTCCCAATCGCGTTGTCCAACCCAGTGGATGTTGTTCTTTACGTGAATAGTCATGTTCTGAAACCTCAATAAGCATATGCGAGAAAATATGCTGTAAAGATTGCAGGAAGCGTGCCAGTTTTTAATATGTTGATTTATAAGGTTTTGATAAATATAGATTGTCAAATTGACACATATTAACTATTGTCCTAATGACACAGGTTATGTCATTAGGACACACCATGACGCTTTCTATTAACGCCCTTGCCCATATCGCTATCGAGCTGCAAATGGGGCTATCGAATCAGGATCGTTTTCAGCGATTGATTAACAGCCTGCGCCAACTGCTGCGCTGTGATGCGTCGGCGTTGCTGCGTTACGAAAATCAGCTATTCCGCCCGCTGGCGATAGATGGCCTGGCACCGGACGTGCTGGGGCGACGTTTTCGCCTGTCCGATCATCCTCGTCTAGAGGCGATTGCCCGTGCTGGGGATGTCGTGCGTTTTCCGGCGGACAGTCAGCTTCCCGATCCGTATGACGGCCTGATCCCCAGTCAAGAGGATCTTAAGGTGCACGCCTGCGTTGGCCTGCCGCTGTTTGCCAATCAGAACCTGATCGGTGCGCTGACCGTAGACGGCATGGATCCGTGCCAGTTCGATCATTTTAGCGATGAGGAACTGCGGCTGGTGGGGGCGATGGCGGCGGCGGCGCTGAGTAATGCGCTGCTGATGGAACGCCTTGAACGGCAGCTGCCCGCGCCGGTGCGTGCCGAAAGTCCGGCAGCGGAAAGCGTGGAAGAAATGGTTGGATTATCAGAACCGATGCAGCGGTTGAAGAAAGAGGTCGATATTGTCGCGGGTTCCGATCTGAACGTGCTGATTATGGGAGAGACTGGCGTCGGTAAAGAACTGGTGGCGCAGGCGATTCATCATGGTTCCGGTCGTGCAAATCATCCTCTGGTGTATCTGAACTGCGCTGCGCTGCCGGAATCGGTAGCAGAGAGCGAGCTGTTTGGTCATGTGAAGGGCGCGTTTACTGGTGCGATTCATCATCGAACCGGCAAGTTTGAAATGGCGGACAACGGTACGCTGTTTCTGGATGAGATTGGCGAGCTGTCGCTGACGCTACAGGCGAAGTTGCTCCGCGTATTGCAATATGGCGACCTACAGCGCGTGGGGGATGACAGCAGCCTGAAAGTAAACGTGCGCGTGCTGGCAGCAACTAACCGCGATTTGCGGCAGGCGGTGCTGGATGGGGCTTTCCGTGCCGATTTATTCCACCGTTTGAGTGTGTTCCCGCTGTCTGTGCCGCCGCTGCGTGAGCGTAGTCAGGATGTAGCGCTGTTAGCTGGTTTCTTCTGTGAGCGCAGCCGTGCGCAGCTCGGGCTGGTACGTCTGGCGTTAACCGCGGAAGCGGGCGCGTTACTGGAACAGTACGATTGGCCGGGGAACGTGCGCGAACTGGAGCATGCAATTTACCGCGCTACTGTGCTGGCGCGTGCCGGACAAGAATCGGGAGAGGTACTTTTAGGCCCTGAGCATTTCAATCTCGAACTTCCCTCCCAACCGGTTCATTCCAGAGCAGGATCGTCGAATGCTATTGAGACCGCGTCCGCGTATTTCATCAGCGGCGGCCTGCGAGAGGCAACGGATGATTATCAGCGTCGGATTATCCAACAAACGCTGGCGCGCCATGAGGGCAACTGGTCATCCTGCGCGAGAGAATTGGAAATGGACAGCGGCAACCTGCACCGTCTGGCGAAGCGGTTGGGCATCAAATGAAAAACGCCCAAAAATCGGGGAGCCGAGGTTGTTGACAAAGCTTGCAGAGCGGGGGTAACGGATAGATCGTAAAGACGCTGCAAGTACGTCCATGTAAGCTCGGCTTGCGCCATCCTTGGCGCAAACGCTTTACTCTTCTATTCCGTTACTCCCGTTTTCATTCGGCAAATAGGTTTGTCAACGGTCTGAACACTCCCCGAAACTCGGGGGAGTTGGCACACGAAATATCCCCTAACCTCTAATCACGCAAAAGCTTCTTTAACCGCATTTCACGCATTTGGCGCTCTGAATCACCTGGAAGAAATCGTTGCCTTTATCATCGACCAGAATAAAGGCAGGGAAATCTTCTACTTCGATTTTCCAGATGGCTTCCATACCCAGTTCTGGGTACTCGATGCAGGTCAGGCTCTTGATGCTGTTTTGCGCCAGAATCGCTGCCGGGCCGCCGATGCTGCCGAGGTAGAAACCGCCATGTTTATGGCATGCGTCGGTGACTTGTTGGCTACGGTTGCCTTTTGCCAGCATGACCATGCTGCCGCCGTTGGCTTGCAGTAAATCGACATAGGAATCCATGCGGCCAGCGGTGGTTGGGCCTAATGAACCCGATGGATAACCTTCCGGTGTTTTCGCTGGGCCTGCGTAGTAGATCGGGTGATCTTTAATGTATTGCGGCAGACCTTCACCGTTATCCAGACGCTCTTTCAGCTTGGCGTGAGCAATATCACGACCCACGATGATAGTGCCAGTCAGGGAAAGGCGGGTGGACACCGGATACTGCGACAGCGTCTTCAGGATCTCGGTCATTGGGCGGTTCAGGTCGATTTTAACCGCATCGCCTTCGCCTGTTTCACGCAGATGCTCAGGGATATATTTGCCCGGATTCTGCTCTAACTGCTCCAGCCAGACGCCCTTGCGGTTGATCTTGCCTTTGATGTTACGGTCAGCGGAACAGGATACGCCCATCCCGACCGGACAAGATGCGCCGTGGCGCGGCAAGCGGATAATCCGCACATCGTGCGCGAAATATTTACCGCCGAACTGCGCCCCCAGACCCAGATCGCGTGCCGCTTCCAGAATCTCCTGCTCCAGTGCGACATCGCGGAACGCCTGACCGTGCTCGTTGCCTTCGGTCGGCAGTTCGTCATAGTACTTGGTCGAAGCCAATTTAACGGTTTTCAGCGTGGTTTCTGCCGAGGTACCGCCAATAGCAAACGCGATGTGGTATGGCGGGCAGGCCGCCGTGCCCAATGAACGCATTTTCTCGATCAGGAAGCTCTTCAGTTTACCCGGCGTCAGCAGCGCTTTGGTTTCCTGATACAAGTAGGTCTTGTTAGCAGAACCGCCGCCTTTGGTGACGAACAGGAATTTATAATCTTCGCCCTCGGTACTGTAGAGATCAATCTGCGCAGGCAGGTTGGTGCCAGTGTTGACCTCTTGGTACATATCCAGCGCAGCGTTCTGCGAGTAACGCAAGTTGTCTTCAATGAACGTGTTGTACACACCCTGAGACAGCGCTTCGGCATCGTTACCGCCGGTCCACACGTTCTGGCCTTTTTTACCCACGATAATCGCGGTACCGGTATCCTGACAGGTCGGCAGAATGCCCTTGGCGGAAATTTCTGAGTTGCGCAGGAATTGCAGAGCAACGTATTTATCGTTTTCGCTGGCTTCTGGGTCATGGAGAATATCGGCAACTTGCTGCTGATGAGCGGGGCGGAGCATGAAAGAAGCATCGTGGAAGGCTTGCTGGGCCAGAAGGGTCAACGCCGCTGGCTCGACTTTCAGGATGTCCTGACCTTCAAATTGCGCGACAGAGACAAAGTCGCTGCTCAGCAGGCGATATTCGGTGTCATCTTTACTGAGTGGAAAAGGATCTTGGTAATAGAAGGGTTTATTCGACATTTTTTTCTCACTTGCAATTGCATTAATTAGTAAATTCCGACCTTTATAGGATTTAACGTCTTATTATTAAGGTAAGGCGTATTACCGCAGCACCACAGGGATGTCTCGAATACAAAAGTAGTAATCCCTATAATAGTATGGTTTTTTGTCGGGAAGTACTACTTTGGTACATCACAATAATAATGATGATGTGCATTATTTTTCCCTGCGGCAGGCGAGAGAAGCCGCCGCGCGGTACAGGATAATGTGCACGGTATAACGTGCACATTATCCTCTTTTAATTGGCTTAATTAAGTAAAGTAAACGGTGAAATTAAAAATAATAACCATTTTATCGTTAATGTTATTCGTTAACGATATAAAGGAATTGTTATCGGCTTTTTATCTCTTTATGAAAAGCGAGCTCATCATAAAAGCCACCGGCTGTGGCCCGTATGATTTTGCCAGCGTTATGGCGGCGTACTCTCTTGTTGAGCAAGGAGATTGTCGATCATCCACAGTCCTGCTGGGCCGGGCGGATGGGGTTTAGACCAGACAACATCTACGTCAATCCACTGCGGCCAGCCTGACACAGGCAGCTCCACCAGCTTCTGTCTGTCGTATTGCGCCACCAGCCAGCGCGGTAGGCTGCTCCAGCCGTGCCCCTGCTGTGCCATCTCTAAGAGCATAAGGTAGGACGGCGCAGACCAGACGATCCCTTCCGGTTGCAGCCGGTCGCTACGTTTATAGGTATTGAGATAGAGCTGGCGGACTGTCGCCAATTGGCTACGTGTTACGGTTTTTTCAGTCGCGAGCGGGTGAGCAACCGACACGAAGACTGCCATTTCAGTCTTAACCTGCAAACGCGCAGCGGCAATATCGGGCGGGTAATCTGTCTGAGCACGTAATAGCCCGACATGCGCGCGGTCCATTTGCAGCAGGTCGATGACGTCGTCGCCTTCCGCAACCAGACATTCAAATTCAATATCGGGAAAGTTGTGTGCGAAACGCTGAATCACGGGTTCGTAATGGGTGGCTTGCCAGATATCGGACAGTACAAACGTCAGGCGGGGTTCGATATGGTCTGCCAGACGGATCGCCAGCTCATCCAGCTCTTCGCTGGCGGACAAGATCGCCTGTACGTGAGAAAGTACTTTTCTGCCTGCCAGCGTCAGTACCGGTTGATGGCCGGCTCGATCAAACAGCGTCAGCCCCAGATCGGCTTCCAGATTGGCAATGGCGGCGCTGATGGTGGACTGGCTTTTATGCAAGCGCCGGGCGGCGGCGGAAAACGAACCTGCATCAACGGTGGTGATAAAAGCCAGCAATGATTCTGGTGAATAACGCATCTTTATCTATACCCTAAATAATTCGAGTTTCAGGAAGGCGGCGACGCAGTGAATCCCCAGGAGCTTACATCAGTAAGTGACTGGGGTGAGCGAGGAAAGCCAACGCACATGCAACTTGAAGTATGACGAGTATATCGTTTTTATCGATGGAATCTAACTGTACTCTACCAGCTTATGCGATGAAAATAAGGCCGTAATACGATGCCATCCATGGTCATGGCAAAAACTGACCAGTAACTTGCAATAAATAAAAGTGAATGTGGTATGCAGAACAAGACTAGCAAAACCTTACGTGAACGCCTGTGCCATGCCGTGGGCTTTGAGCTGATTGCGTTGATGATCTGTGCGCCTGCGGGTGCCTGGCTGCTGAATAAATCCCTTTTCGATATGGGCGCACTGGCCATTATGTTGTCCAGCGTCGCGATGATCTGGAATATGATCTACAACTCGATATTCGATCGCTTATGGCCTGCGGAACGCGTTAAGCGTCGGCTGCCGATCCGCGTCGCTCACGCCTTGGGGTTTGAAGGCGGTTTTATCTTGATTGGTTTGCCGCTGGCGGCATGGATGCTGAACGTCACGCTGTGGCAGGCGCTGATGGTGGAGATCGGTTTCTTCTTGTTCTTCCTGCCGTATACCGTGCTGTATAACTGGGCTTACGACACGTTACGTGAACGCATTGTGAATCGTCGCAATCATGTCCAACACGTATCGGCTGGCTCCCGCCTGCGCTAGTCCCGCCCTTTACCGGTGTGTCAGTTTGAAGCTTTGATACGCCGGTAGCTCAAGCGATCGCCATAAATACCATGACGCCACGGTGCGGTAAGGCTGACAGGGCAGGCTGAGCACCTGTAACTCGCGCGGCTTCGGCATATCCGATAAATCGTAGATGTAGCGCAATCCCTGACGAATGCCCAAATCGTCGAGCGGCATGATGTCGGTGCGTTCCAGCGAATAAATCAAAAACATTTCTACCGTCCAGCGCCCGATCCCCTTTATCGAGGTGAGCTGCTGAATGAGCGTGCCATCATCCCTCTCTGCGGCCTGTTCGAGGCTCGGTACCAGCCCACTTACTGCACCCTGTGCGATGCCATGTAGCGTATCCGCTTTGCGGGCGGAAAAGCCGCACTGCCGCAGCGTGTCGGTGGAACAGGCCAGCATTTGTTGCGGGCTGGGAAAGACATCATCATGTACCCGCAAGAGCTTCGCGACCATCGCATCTCCGGCACGCGTCGTCAGTTGCTGATAGGCAACCGCACGCATCAGCGCCTCATAGGGTTCCCGGTGTGGTGCAGTTTGATGACGACAGTCACCGACCTGCTCGATCACGCTTGCCCAGCGTGTATTAATCGCACTGAGATGTGCTTTGGCGTGCTGCGTCAAATCCGACGATGGGTGGGATGGCATAAACGGCTTCCGTGATGCGAACGCAAAGGACAGGAAACGAGCATAGGTGATTGCCGCGCGACACGCCATCTGGGAAGGGCTATTCGTATGAAAAAGAACATCCGAATGAAAAAGCAAGAATTGAACGTGTGCGCAGGGTGACTTCGGTTTAGCGTTAGCTCATGACGTGACTTTCAGTAATAGTAAGATTAGCAGTAATACTGAATTGAAATGAGGTGCATAAATGCGTAACGACACGATGCTTAACGATACACCGTTTCAGGATGACGACTCGCGCTGGCAGGCGGTAGTAACACGCAATAAGGCGGCTGACGGTTGTTTTATCTATGCGGTGAAGACGACGAGTATCTACTGTGCGCCATCCTGTGCATCACGCCAGCCTCAGCGTGAAAATGTAGTGTTCTTCGCGACGGCTGATGAGGCGCAGGCGGCGGGCTTCCGCCCGTGTAAACGATGTCGTCAGGGGATGCTTTCGCGGCAGGAACAGCAGGCGCAGCAGATTGCCCGCGCGTGCCGGATGATAGAGCAGTCGGATCGTCCGCCGACGCTAGCGGTGCTGGCTCAAGCTGTAGGGATAAGCGCTTTCCATTTTCATCGCGTGTTCAAAACCACAACGGGTCTGACGCCAAAACAGTATGCCAGCGCCTATCGTCACCGGCAGTTACGTGAACATCTGGCAGACAACGGCGAGGTGACCGCAGCGATTGTCGCTGCGGGCTATGACGCCAGCGGGCGCTTTTATGCCGAAGCCGGTACGCATTTAGGAATGACGCCGACGGCGTTTCAGAACAGAGGAAAGGGGATGACGATCCACTTTGCGATTGGCCGCTGCTCACTTGGCGACGTGCTGGTGGCGGAAAGCGAGAAAGGGATCTGTGCGATCCTGCTGGGAGACGATCCTGAGCCTCTGCTCAATACACTTCAGGAGATGTTTGCTCACGCGCATTTAGTTGGCGGTGATGCAACGTTTGAACAACGGATGGCGCAGGTCGTCGGGTTTGTCGACGATCCATCCATCGGCCTGACGCTGCCGCTCGATATTCGCGGTACGGCATTCCAGCAGCGTGTCTGGCAGGCACTGCGGGCCATTCCGGTAGGAGAAACGTTGAGCTATCGTGAGGTTGCTGAGCGAATCGGATCGCCCGCTGCCGTGCGCGCTGTCGCGGGTGCCTGTGCGGCGAACCGGCTGGCGGTTGCGATTCCTTGTCATCGCGTGGTGCGGCATGATGGGGCGCTGTCAGGTTATCGCTGGGGCGTTGAGCGTAAACGTGCTCTGCTGGAGAAAGAGCAAGTGGAGAAAAAACAGATTGTGCATCAGCCAGAGGAATCGCCGCCGTGAACTTTGATTTATTTGCCGATGAAGCACCGCGTCGCTGGACGGAAACGCTGGCTTCGGGCGCGGTCATCCTGCGTGGTCGCGCCTACGACGATGCGGCGGCATTGCTGGCGGCGCTGCAAACCGTCATTGCGTGTGCGCCGCTGCGTAACATGATCACGCCGGGCGGCTTTGTGATGTCGGTGGCGATGAGCAACTGTGGACAACTTGGCTGGGTGACGGATGAACAGGGCTATCGCTACACCTCACACGATCCGCTGAGCGGAGAAGCATGGCCCGCCATGCCGGAGGCCTTTTCCCGACTGGCGAAGCTGGCGGCGAGCGAAGCCGGTTTTGTTGATTTTGAACCGGATGCCTGCCTGATCAATCGCTATGATGTTGGTACGAGAATGTCTCTGCATCAGGATAAAAACGAACGGGATTTTCACCAGCCCATCGTGTCTGTCTCGCTGGGGCTCAGTGCGACGTTCCTGTTTGGCGGTATGGTGCGTAGTGATAAAGCACGTCGTGTTCCGCTGACGCATGGCGATGTGGTGGTCTGGGGTGGTGAATCGCGGCTCTATTTCCACGGTATTCTGCCGTTGAAAAGTGGCGCGGTACCAGAAGGGATGCCTGATGAATGCCGTTTTAATCTGACGTTTCGTAAAGCCGGATAAGAGAACGCTATTCTGCTTACCGTGAATTTTGTTTGCACTTGAGTGAATTCCTTTTAAATAGATAGCCAGCCCGCATCGGTATACAGGCTGGCTTAGGGGAATAATGCTGATCGCTTAAGCCCGTTGTTAGAGGAAACACAGGGGGAGGTTCCCGCAGGGACGCCTCACCCCTGTGGTCGCCCCGTGTATCTCGATGCTTAAACGGTCGGTATTAGGCGTAGAGTCGAGCTTATTTCTTGCTGAACTTCATATAATCAAGGGCGCTTTCTGCCGCAATACGACCTGAGTTGAGCGCAAAGCCAAACGTGCCGCCGCCTAACAGCAGGTCATAGGTGTCGCCATACATGCCAGCGGCATCATTACCTGTGACGTACAGGCCCGGAATGACCTCGCCGGATTTATCTATCGCCTGCATTTTTTCGTTGATCTTCACGCCGCCTAATGTGCCCAGCGCGGCGGGCTGCATTCTCACCGCATAGAACGGGCCGGTTTTTATCGGACGCAGGTAATCCATATTTTTGTTGAACACGTCATCCCGTTTTTGCGTCGCAAACTTGTTGTTTTCTTCCAGCGTATTCTTCAGCACGCTGGCATCCACGCCCATCTCTTTCGCCAGCCCGTCAATGGTGGCGGATTTGAAGACGAAGCCGCGATTTTTCTGACTTTCCTTCGTAAATTCGCTATCGAATTTTGTCAGCTTGGTATTGGCAATAACCCATTCGCCAATCGGCACATCAATGCCGTCTTCGACGTAATGTTTACGGGATGTCTCGTCAAAAATGGAGTACATGATGCCGCCCGCTTTTGACAACGCGTTGCCGGAGTGTGGCCAGATGATGACGTTAGATTCATCGGTAAAGCGGCGGCCGTGTTGATCAATCCACAGATAGGGCTGACGCGCGGCGGCCAGCAGGTGAGAGTTAGGCGCATAGTCTGGTAGGCCGGGGCGATAGGCTTGCAGCAGACCCATGCCGTCCGGTTTGGCACCGGCTTTCCAGGCCATATTAATCCCGTCGCCGTCTTTACCGACGTTGCCAACCATAATGGTGTCGGGGAAGGCGGCATATTTTTGCAGCATCTCTTTATTGTTGGCGTAGCCGCCAGTGGCGATGATGACGGCCTTGGCGTCTATCTGGAAGGTGTTGCCGTCGCTATCTTGTGCGATGACGCCCGTGACTTTGCCGTCTTTCACGACCAGATCTTTACCCGCCGTTTTCACCAACGTGGTGACATCCATACTTTTAAACTGCTCATGGAATGTCTTAATCAGGTGGCGTCCGTGGCCGGGGCCGTCGATCACATGCCAGGTCAACATACCGCCGGGGCCGCCGGGGCCGATGTATTCAAACTTGATGCCTTTCGATTTCACCCACTCAATTGTATCCGCTGAGCGATTCACGAAGGCGCGAACCACAAAGGGGTTTGCCATCCAGTGGCTATAATCCATGATGGTTTTAAACGCCATATCAGGCGTCACTATAATCCCCTGACGTTTCTGCATGCTGCTGTTGGCGGCGAAGATGCCTTCGGCAAAGTTACCCGTGCCACCGACGATCGGCTGTTTTTCCAGTAAGACGATTTTCGCCCCTTTTTCTGCGGAGGCCATGGTTGCCGAGGTACCAGCCGCGCCTGCACCGATAATAACGATGTCGGCACTTTTCGGGATTTCCGGCTTTGCTGCGTCCGCTGCCTGTGCGGTAGACCAGCTCATCATCGAGAGACAGAGCGTCGCGAGTACACTTTTTCTGAAGCGTTTCATGATGTTTTCCTTGATGTTATTAATATTTTTACAACACGGTGTGTTACCGCCGCGTTCCCACTGCCGTATTTCGCGCATGGAGAGCGTCGCACGTGGAAAACCCAACGGGATTAATTCGCTTTAGCCTGCGAGTACGCATCTTCCGCCGCTTCATGCACTGCACCACTGGTCATCGTGGCACCCGACACGCCATCAACCTGTATGCTCTGCTTTTCGGTCATAGTTTTTGCGAGTTCGATTGCCGCTTCCCCGCCGACTTCTGGTGTCTCTTCAGGTGCATCAATGGTCGATTTGAGGACTTTCCCCTGTGCATCGATATCGAGCGTGACGGTGACATCGCCGCCGATACCCTGTCTGGCGGCAGAATAGGTACCAGCTTTAAAATTCCCTTCTTGTGCGACTGCGGTTTCTACTGCGAATAAAAAGCAAAGTGGCAAAATGGCTGAGAATGTTTTCATATAACTTTTCATATAAGTAAGAGAGTCCCGTTGGTTTGAATGAGGTGAATAACTACGCTATCTCCCATGAATCAAGTGATAGCCGTCGTCGTTATTGAGAGGCCTGAATATCAGGCAGCAAATCGGTAAGCCAATGCCGAGTAATAAAAATAACAGGCTGAAATGGTTAAGATTGAAGATGATTTCGAACTGAGAGAGAAAACGTAATAGTGGAAACGTCAGCGTCATACTGAGCATGACGGAAAGTAGTTGGCTAATGGTCAAAAGGTTATTACCGCTGTGATACGTGCTGTTATTCAGATTACTGAAAGCCAGCGTACTTTCAGCTGAATATAACGTCGAAATCAGCACGCCTAACAGCATGGCGATAATGCCGATGAGGTGCATCGATCTCTCTTGCACCGCCGCGCTCAACGCGAGCACGCATAGCGACGTTACGCTGGTTGTCAGCATCAACAGCCGCCGATAGCCAATACGCTTGACCAGCGGCTCAAACAGCAGCTTTGACAACAGCGCACCACTGGAAAAGAGCAGCAGAATCAGGCTGGTTTCTGCTGGCTTACAGGCCAGCGTCGTTTGCAGCATGAGTGAGAGCACAACGGGTATTGATGCCAGTAGCGTTCGCGTCACGATGCCGCCAATGACGCCGACAGAAAAGGTTCTGATGCCAAACAGTGCGCGCGGGAATAATGCTGTCTCTGCAATGAGATGTTGTCGGTAGTAAAGAAAAACCAAACCCAATGTGCTGCAAGACAGAAATAACATGACGAACGTTGGCAGTATATTTCTCGTGGCGGTGGTTAGCATGAACGCCACAAGGAATAACATCAAAATGGGAAAGGCAACTTCATAGGCACCCGTGCGTGACGACTCTTTAGTCGTCGCAACAGGAATATATTTGGTTGCCAGAAAAAAGCAGAGTAAAGCCAGCGGGATATTAACGAAAAAAATAGCCTGCCAGGATAGAAAATTAACCAGAATATTACCGAACACGGGGCCGATTAGGGGGCCGAGTAATCCCAACAAGGTCACCCGATTAAGAAAGCGTAATTTCAGACTCTGCGGCGTGGTACGTAATATCACAGTTCTGATGATGGGCAGCATGAGCGCACCGCCTATGCCTTGAATAAAGCGGTAAAGGCTTAAACTGCCGAGCGTGGTGGCCGTCATACACAGCAGCGAGCCGAGCGTGAAAATGGCAATCGCTATCTGGTAGGTTTTTCTATCTCCTAGCCGTTCCGCCAGCCAGCTATTAGCCGGCGTAAACGCGACAACCGTGACAATGTAGGAAATCACGATCGTTTCCATATTCAATACCGGCTGGTGCAGCGACTGCGCAATAGCGGGAATGGCGATATACACCATGGTGGTATCCAGGGATTGCATGAAAAAGGTGGCTGAAGCAATCCAGAATAAGACCCATGACGTATTCATTTAGGCCACCGTCATTTGTCCGGCATAAAGCACGAACAGTCGTAGCAGGAACACGCCGAACAGACTCATGACGGCTAAGGTAATCACTTGCCCTTTGCCGGAATGGGCAGAAGGTTTGCGTACCCGATTGGCAATGGATGGGATCACAATGCCGATGCCGATAATGCCAATCCAGAATACGCTTCCCCAGAAGCCTGACAGCGCGGTCTGGGCGGCGACAACTTTTTGCCCGCCGCCAAGCAGCAGCCCGACAAAAAACGCCAGCAGCAGGAACAATTCGGCATACACCACTGGGGTTTCTACACGATGGATGAAATGCAGGGAGAGTGAATTCCCTGAAGTATGACGCCCCCACGCGCTGGCCAGCAGTATGACGGCAATACCGGATGTCGTACCGGATACTAAAAACAGGACGGGCAAGATGGGATTGTTCAGCAGCGGGAACGATTTCAGCGCGGACAGCAGAAAGCCGGTATAGCAGCCGAGTAGGATTGCCAAGACCAGCAGCAGGTTTTCAATCACCGCGGCGTTTTTGACGATAATTGCGGTTAATCTACGCGCTCGTGCAGCCAGTGCGGGCCGGTGCCAGACGGTCTCAAGCTGAGTCAGCCATACGTCATGATAAAGCGTGATGAGCCACAGCAGCATGACAACGAAATACACCTGAAAGAGCATCACGCCAAGCGACATGATGGAGGTGGGATTGTAAAAGACCATCAAATACCAAAAGGTCAGCGGCTTAGTCAGGTGAAAAATCAGAATCACGAGCCCGAGGATCACGGCAAGCGGTGCCACGATGGCCGTGGCTTTGATAACGCGATTACTGCCGTGGTATTCGGTAGGAACGTAGTGCCTAAGGAGCAGAGACAGCGACACCATCCCCGACGAGATACCAACCAGAAGAAGATAAACGGCGATGGGCCAATCCCAGACCAGCGTGTCGAACGTGAAGGCGTTATGCATTGTCGATTACTCCTCGTTTCCCAGGCATACGATAGAGTTGAGGTTCGGTGCCCAAATAAACCTTGGAGCGGTAGGTCGCGTTGCTCTCGATCATCTTGGCAATGTTGCTTTCAGGGTCGTTGAGATCGCCAAATACCAACGCTTTAGTGGGGCAGATTTCGACGCAGGCGGGCTGTTTCCCTGCCGCCAGATTGGTTTCCCGACAAAAATTGCATTTGTCTGCTGTTTTCGTGACGGGGTTGATGAAACGCACATGATAAGGGCACGCGGCAATACAGTAGCGACAACCCACGCAGCGTTTATCGTTGACGTCAACAATGCCGGTGAGCGCATCTTTAAAGGACGCCCCCGTTGGGCAGACGGCAACGCAGGGCGGATTCTCACAGTGCTGGCAGGACTTACGGAAAAATTGCTTGATGGCGCGCGTTTTCTCGACGGCGGGAATGTCGACGGTTTGCAGTATGTCCAGCCGGGTTACGCCATCAGGGACGTTATTCGTCTCTTTGCAGGCCTTGATACAGGCTTTGCATCCGATACAACGCATTTCGTTATGTAATAAGCCATATTTAACGGCTAATTTACCCTGCGTTTTTTCTGGCTCATTTTGAGCTTGTACGAGACCGATATTTCCACTAACGGCAATCGCACTTCCCATATAGGCAATAAAACGACGGCGAGATAATTCTTCCATATCATAAATCTTCACATTGAGGTGATAGCCGCGCGAACACCCAATTTTTCATGGATGTTATTAACCCAGCGATAGCGTTAATATTTCGCAGTTTGACGCTAATAGAAAAACAGTGGTCAATCATTATGATGAAAATAATAAATAGGCCATGTTGTTATTGTGGTTTTATTGGAGCATGGCGATAAAAGGCTAAGTGTGCGTTTGGTCACATTTATTTTTTTGTAGTTACCTATATAACAAACATCGATTTGTTATATATGGAATTAAATTGGTCGTTTATTTATTTCTTAGAAGGGTTGTTTTTAGGAGGCAGCGTTTCCATTGTCGTGGTTTGTTTTTTTATCTTTCTGCTTGCGATTATAGTGAGTAATTGATGTATATCAGATTATACGTTTTTTTATCCGCTAATGATGGCGTTTAAATTGATGGTGGTATTTTCTTTGCAACAAATAAAAAACGTTAGTGCTTATTTGGCACTAACGTTTATGTAACATAAGTAATTAAGAATAGAAAATCTTAATGGTAGGTTGGCATCAGGGTTTTAAGTGTTTATCAAGAAAGCGGACGGTAATTTTCATGATGTCCGGTTGCAGCCAATGTTGCCCGCCGTGCTCTGCGTCCTTAACGCTGTAATAGGTCGATTCGATATTTTTCTCTCTAAGAGCCTGATGCAGTCTCTCGGTCTGACGTGGAGAAACCACCGTATCGTTCGTGCCGTGCATGATCAGAAATGGGGGCGTTGCACTGCTGATAAAGTTAATAGGGTTAGCGGCGGCTGCTTTTTCAGGATAGCGGGTGATTGCGCCTCCTTCATTAAATACAGAGGTACCGTTGACCCAAATAGCTTCTGTCGCAGAAGGTGAAGCGTGCCTCTGGACGACATCATCAGGGAAACCTTCTCCCACCAGCGTCAGGTCGGATAGCCCATAAAAATCAATCGCGGCTTGAACATCACTGCTTTGGTCGAGGTTATCGCCTTTATCGTAGGTTTTTGAGCCATTTGTCGCTCCGGCAAATGCTGCCAGATAGCCTCCCGCAGAGGCACCGAAAACCGCAGCGTGTTGGCCGTCAATGCCGAATTTTTTCGCATTGGCGCGCAGATAACGAATAGCGGATTTTACATCTTCCAGCGGCGCGGGGAAAAGAACGGTAGGGGCGACACGATATTCCATACTGGCAACCACATAACCCGCTTCGGCAAGGTTAAGACGCTGTTGCAGATAATTATCTTTATTGGCATTAACGAATCCGCCACCGGTAATGAATAATACGACGGGAAGCGCTGTTTTCGCTTCGGGCTGAAGAATATCCATTTTTAATGCAACATTCGGATAGCCACGCACCGATACCTGAGAATAAACGACATCAGAGATTAATTTCACCGACGTTGTTTCCTGCTTTACGCTAATGTCATGCTGAGTCTGTGCTGCACTTATTGCTGTTGCCCCCATCATTGCCAATGATGCTAATCCTATTTTTGTTGTTTTCGGATAATTCATGTTTTAAGTCCTTTTGTTAGGGGTTTGTAAACTTTTTCGATTTGTAAGGGATGATGTTATTATTTGTAAAAATAATATTAAAAAATCTTTAATGTTATGGGTGTCCGTCTTGGCTAATAAATTATTTCCTTATTGATAATAAGTTGACTATATCTACCATTAACGTTATTCCTCATTAATTAAATGTGCATCTAATCACATTTGATTATTTACAAAACCTTATAATTGTTATCATAGGTGATGATACTCGTCATACTTCAAGTTGCATGTGCGTTGGCTGCGCTTAGTCACCCGAATCACTTACTTGAGTAAGCTCATCGGGATTCCTTCACTTGCCGCCTACCTGAAACTCGAATTATTTAGAGTATATAAATGAGGCAGTTGATGCGTAATATAAAACAATGTTTAGCATAAAGCGTGTGATTTATTATCAGGAACTCATCCGGGTCGGGAGTTTCACCAAGGCGGCGAAAGCGCTGAATATCTCTCAGGCTTTTTTGTCACAGGAGATCGCGCGCCTAGAGATTGAAACGGAAAGAAAACTGATTAACAGAACCACTCGGCAGTTTTCTCTGACGCCATTTGGGCAGATCTTTGCTGACAAAATTCAGGGGATGATTAAAGAACATTATGAGCTGGAACAGTTCGTTAGCAGCTATGAGGAAAGCACGGACGGCGCACTGCTGGTTGGGGTGATCCCAATTTTTAATCGTCTGGCCCACTACAATATGTTTAACCTGTTTCAGAAAGCCTATCCCAATATTGATATCTCTTTTATTGACGGTGTGAGTACCGATTTACTGGAAAGGGTGCGCAACGGCGAGATCCACCTGTCTTTCTCGACGCCTTTCGATGAATACCTGAACGATCCTTTGTTTCATCACACTATTTGCCAGATTGATGACATTGTTGCCGTGATGGCGACGTCGCATCCCTTGGCTGACAATAAGACGCTAAGCCTGCCGCAACTGGTAAAAGAAAAGCTGATCGTTCCGCAGAAAGGGACGGGGGAGCATGCCGCCGTTTCTGAATCCTTCACCAGACAGGGCATCAACCCCAGCTACTTTCGTGAATGCAGCAACATGGACATCATTATGGATCTGGTGATGAACCTATCCGGCGTGGTCTTCCTCTGTTCGTCTGTCGCCAAAAGCCTGACTGCTTACGACGTCGCGGTTATTCCGCTGGAAGAGCAGTTAAAAAGGACTTTCGCCATTAGCTATCTGAAGCGCAGCGTGAACATTCCCATGGTGCGTCTGTTTTTGGATTTTCTGCAAGATTACAGCGAGTCTGTTCGGTAGCGCATTTTATCCCCTCCCTCGATTCATTCAGTTTCCGCTTCCCGCTATTCACACGTTTTAGGTAAATGTTGCAAATGTGAATAAATGTGAGGCGATTCAAATTATCGTCATCAATATACTTGTATGGTAGTCAGCATAAACGAATAGCTATATGCACAGAAGGATAAGTAACGTGAAGATTGTCAGCGCTGAAGTGTTTGTCACCTGCCCGGGGCGGAACTTTGTCACCCTGAAGATTACGACAGATAGCGGATTAACCGGCCTTGGTGATGCGACGCTCAACGGGCGTGAGCTGCCGGTCGCCTCTTACCTCAAAGATCATGTGTGTCCGCAGCTTATCGGCCGTGATGCGCACCAGATCGAAGACATTTGGCAGTATTTCTATAAAGGCGCTTACTGGCGTCGTGGCCCGGTAACCATGTCCGCGATTTCCGCTGTCGATACCGCGCTGTGGGACATCAAGGCTAAAGCAGCCAACATGCCGCTCTACCAATTGCTTGGCGGTGCATCGCGCACGGGTGTGATGGTGTATTGCCACACGACGGGTCACTCGATTGATGAAGTGCTGGATGATTACGCGAAACATCGCGACCTAGGCTATAAAGCGATTCGCGTGCAGTGCGGTGTGCCCGGCATGAAAACCACCTACGGCATGGCCAAAGGAAAAGGGCTGGCGTATGAGCCAGCGACGAAAGGCAGCTTGCCGGAAGAGCAACTGTGGTCCACGGAAAAATACCTCGATTTCACGCCGAAGCTGTTTGAAGCCGTGCGCGACAAATTTGGCTTCAACGAACACATGCTGCACGACATGCACCACCGCCTGACGCCGATTGAAGCGGCGCGTTTTGGTAAAAGCATTGAGGACTATCGCCTATTCTGGATGGAAGACCCGACGCCGGCGGAAAATCAGGAATGCTTCCGTCTAATTCGTCAGCACACCGTCACGCCGATTGCGGTGGGAGAAGTTTTCAACAGCATCTGGGATTGTAAGCAGCTAATCGAAGAACAACTCATCGACTACATCCGCACTACGATTACCCACGCGGGCGGGATTACCGGCATGCGCCGCATCGCCGACTTTGCGTCGCTCTATCAGGTACGCACCGGTTCGCACGGCCCGTCGGATCTGTCGCCTGTTTGCATGGCGGCGGCGCTGCATTTTGACCTCTGGGTGCCAAACTTCGGCGTGCAGGAATATATGGGTTACTCGGAGCAAATGCTGGAAGTGTTCCCACATAGTTGGACATTCGATAACGGTTATATGCACCCAGGCGAAAAGCCAGGTTTAGGCATTGAGTTTGATGAAAAGCTGGCAGCCAAATATCCCTATGACCCCGCGTATTTGCCGGTTGCCCGTCTGGAAGATGGCACGTTGTGGAATTGGTAAGAGTGGAACGGGTAATAAGAGGCCAAAACATGAAAAGTATTGTGATACAGCAGCCAAATTCGCTGGTGATTGAGGAGCGCAGTATTCCGCAACCGGCGGCAGGTGAAGTTCGAGTAAAGGTGAAGCTGGCGGGCATCTGTGGTTCTGACAGCCATATCTATCGCGGACATAACCCTTTCGCTAAGTATCCGCGGGTTATCGGGCATGAATTTTTCGGTGTGATTGAGGCGGTTGGTGACGGTGTGGATGCAGCCCGGTTGGGCGAACGCGTCTCGGTTGATCCGGTGGTGAGTTGCGGCCACTGCTACCCGTGTTCAATCGGCAAGCCGAATGTCTGTACCTCGCTAGTGGTGCTGGGTGTGCATCGTGACGGCGGATTCAGCGAGTACGCCGCCGTATCTGCGAAGAATGCACACGTCATTCCCGATGAGATTCCCGATGAATTTGCCGTGATGGTGGAGCCTTTTACGATTTCCGCCAACGTGACCGCGCAGGTGAAACCGACAGAACAGGATATCGCCCTGATTTATGGCGCAGGGCCGATGGGGTTGACCTCGGTTCAGGTACTGAAAGGCGTGTTCAAAGTGAAGGAAGTGATCGTCGTAGATCGTATTCCCGAACGTCTGGAGATGGCATTACGTAGCGGGGCGGACAGGGTTATCAACAACGCGTCGCTGTCATTAAAAGATGAGCTGGAGACGCTGAATATCAAGCCTACGCTGATTATTGATGCAGCCTGCCATCCGTCTATTTTGCAGGAAGCGATTACGATTGCTTCTCCTGCGGCGCGTATCGCCATCATGGGTTTTTCCAGTGAGCCTTGTCAGATCAGCCAGCAGGGAATCACCAGTAAAGAGATCTCCATCTTCTCATCGCGTTTGAATGCCAATAAATTCCCTATCGTGATTGAGTGGCTGAAAGAGAAACGTATCGATCCGGCAAAGCTGATCACACACCGATTTGATTATCAGCAGGTGGTACAGGCGATTGAGGTCTTTGAAAAAGATCAAAAACGCTGCTGCAAAGTCTTACTGACTTTTAATGAAGCATGACGGGTATTAGCAACAAGGTCCATATAAAAGGGAAACACACTATCGATTACAGAAAACTATAATGATTCCTTTGAAGTAATTATTTCTCTCTTAATCACTCCAGACCATAAATAACGGGCTGGAGTGGATTGCGACACCATGATGAACGGTAATTTTATTTACTGTTATTTATACCCTAAATAATTCGAGTTGCATGACAAAACGTTAACGTTTTGAACAACGCTCTGCGTTGATCCTTTAGGGCAAGGCCCATTTATGGCCTTGTAACGCGGCGACGCAGTGAATCCCCAGGAGCTTACATAAGTAAGTGACTGGGGTGAGCGAGGAAACCAACGCACATGCAGCTTGAAGTATGACGGATATACCATAATTACAAAACGTCGAGAGTATATATATGAATAAGCATAAGATAGCATCTGGACAAGATAAGCCTGCAAGAAGTACCTCTGACTTAGTCAAAGCGGCGGTGTCCGGCTGGCTAGGTACGGCATTAGAATTCATGGATTTCCAGCTGTATTCGCTCGGTGCGGCACTGGTCTTTCATGAAATATTCTTTCCTGAACAATCAGCGGCGATGGCGCTGATTCTGGCAATGGGCACCTATGGCGCAGGCTATATTGCTCGTATTGTTGGTGCCTTTATTTTTGGCCGTATGGGTGACTCCATCGGCAGAAAGAAAGTGCTCTTTATTACCATCACCATGATGGGGATCTGTACCACGTTAATCGGCGTACTGCCGACCTATGCACAGATTGGTATTTTCGCGCCGATCTTGCTGGTGACCTTGCGTATCGTGCAGGGGCTGGGGGCGGGCGCGGAGATTTCCGGTGCAGGCACCATGCTGGCTGAATACGCGCCGAAAGGCAAACGCGGGATTATTTCCTCACTGGTTGCCATGGGCACCAACTGCGGCACGCTCAGCGCTACGGCTATCTGGGCCGTGATGTTTTTCACCCTTGAAAGAGAAGAGTTACTGGCATGGGGCTGGCGTGTACCGTTCCTGGCCAGCGTCGTCGTGATGATATTCGCGATCTGGCTGCGTATGAACCTGAAGGAAAGTCCGGTCTTTGAGAAAGTCAGCAATGATGTCTCCGGTACTGAAGATCCGTCATCTGCTCTGGTGGTTGAGCAAAGCGAGCAAAAATCCATCTTGTCGATGTTCAAAAGCAAAGCGTTTTGGCTGGCAGTCGGGTTGCGTTTCGGTCAGGCGGGAAATTCAGGATTAATTCAGACCTTCCTGGCAGGGTATTTGGTTCAAACGCTGTTGTTCGAGAAGTATATTCCGACAGATGCATTGATGATCAGTTCTATTATAGGTTTTATCACCATTCCATTCTTAGGATGGCTCTCGGATAAAGTCGGTCGTCGCATACCTTATATTATTCTTAATATCTCGGCGATATTGTTAGCCTACCCTATGCTCTCTCTCATCGTTGATAAAGAGAATAGCGTGAATGTCATTATCGTCAGCATTATCATTATTCATAACTTTGCGGTACTGGGATTATTTGCGCTGGAGAATATCACTCTGGCAGAAATGTTCGGCGGACGTAGCCGCTTTACGCAAATGGCGATTGCCAAAGAAACCGGTGGTTTAGTTGCCGTTGGTTTTGGTCCGGTATTAGCGGGTATTTTCTGCAATATGACCGGTTCCTGGTGGCCTATTGTTGTGATGCTGATTGTCTATTCCGTAATTGGTTTATTCGCGGCTATCTGCATGCCGGAAGTCAAAGATCGCGATTTAGATGAATTAGAAGACGCAGCATAACGTTCAGATTGTCATTGTTCGAGTTGCAGGGCGTTGACCTTTCTGCAACTCGAATTATTTAGGGCGTAGACGTATTTTTTGAATCACCTATCAGGGATAACGATGAGTATTAATAAGTTTTCTACTCTTAAACCGCAGGTTGTGGTGCCGCGTTACGACCGCAGCCAGCTAAAAACGCGTATTGCGCATATTGGCTTTGGCGCATTCCACCGAGCGCATCAGGCGGTCTGTGCCGATAAACTGGCAGCAGAGCAAGGCAGCGACTGGGGTTATTGCGAAATTAATCTGATTGGCGGCGAGCAGCAGATCGAGGCCATTCGCCAGCAGGATTTACTGTGGTCGGTTTCCGAAATGGCGGATAGCGGCTGGAATAGTCGGGTCATCGGCGTGGCGACGACTGCGCTGCATGCGGAAGTCGAAGGTATTGAGGCGGTGCTGGAAGCGTTAAGCGCACCGGATATCGCCATCGTGTCGATTACCGTAACGGAGAAAGGCTATTGCCATCATCCCGCTACCGGACAGTTGAATATCGAACATCCGCTGATTTGCCACGATCTGGCGTTACCCGCAGAACCACGCTCCCTGCCCGGTGTGATTCTGGCTGCCATCAAACGCAGACGAGAACGCCAGCTACCGGCATTCAGCGTGATGTCCTGCGATAATATGCCGGAAAACGGACACGTTACGCGCAACGTTATCGTGCAACTGGCTGAACAGCAGGATGTCGGACTGGCGCGTTGGATTGAACAGCACGTCACCTTTCCCTCCACCATGGTGGACCGTATTGTCCCCGCCATTACCGACGAAACGCTGGAGACGATCCAAGGGCAACTGGGCGTCGCCGATCCGGCTGGGGTCGCCTGTGAGCCGTTCTTCCAGTGGGTGATTGAAGATAACTTCGTTAACGGTCGCCCCGCGTGGGAAAAGACTGGCGCGGAGCTGGTACAGGATGTGCTGCCGTTTGAGGAAATGAAGCTGCGCATGCTTAACGGTAGCCACTCGTTTCTGGCGTATCTCGGCTATCTTGCTGGCTATCAGCATATCAGCGAGTGCATGCAGGACAGCGCGCTGGTCGCGGCAGCGCACCATTTGATGCTGCGTGAACAGGCACCGACGCTGCGTACGCAGGGTGTCGATCTTGCCGCCTATGCCGGTGCGTTGCTTGATCGCTATCGTAACCGTGCGTTAAAACATCGTACCTGGCAGATTGCGATGGACGGTTCGCAAAAACTGCCGCAGCGGATGCTGGATTCGATCCGCTGGCATTTGGCGAACGGTAGCCGTTTTGATGCGCTGGCGCTTGGCGTGGCGGGATGGATGCGCTATGTCGGCGGTGTAGATGAGCAAGGGCAACCGATTGAAATCAGCGATCCGCTAAAAGAAACGATCGCTGAAACGGTGCAAAACAGTATGGAAGGGGAAAGCCGTGTCGTTGCATTGCTGGCGCTGACGGCAATTTTCGGTGAGGATTTACCGCAGAATCCCGCTTTTGTGGAAGCTGTGACGCAGCACTATTTATCGCTGTTGGTTAACGGTGTGAAAGGAACGTTGCAGGCGGCAGACTGGTAGGATGAAAAGCGCGGCGGGTTCGGTAACACTGACACTCGCTGCGCTAAGCGTGTATCATAAGCGGTAAATTTCTTGGCTAAGCACAGCGGCATGGATACCTCTTTTCAGATCAACAACAGCGAACCAGTCAACCAGCAAATTTATCGCGTACTGCGCAAAGACATTGTGGAATGCAATATTCCGCCGGGTAAACTGCTGTCTGAAAAAGAAATCTCTGTGCGTTTTGATGTTTCTCGCCAGCCGGTCAGAGAGGCCTTTATCAAGCTGGCCGAGGCCGGACTGGTGCAGATCATGCCCCAGCGCGGCACGTTTGTGATGAAGATCTCTGAGCAGCGCGTGGCGGATGCCCGCTTTATCCGTCAGGCACTGGAATGCGCCATTGTGCGCCGTGCAGCCGAAATGGTGACGGATGAGCAACTCTTGACGCTAGAGCACAACTTACGCCGTCAGGAACTGGCCGCGCAGAATGAACAGGTTCGCGAGTTTCTTAGCCTCGATGACAGCTTCCATCAACTTCTGACGCAGATTGCCAACTGTCCGCTGGCGTGGGAAACCATCGAATCGATCAAAGCGACGATGGACCGCGTGCGTTTTCTCAGCCTGAGTCAGGTTTCACCCCCGCCAAGCCTAATCCAACAGCACTACCTGATTTTTAGCGCCCTGAAAGCGCGCGATCCCGATGCGGCGGAAAAAGCGATCCGTGAGCATTTACAGGAAATGATCTATTCGATCACGCCGATTGCACAGCAGAATAGCGACTGGTTCGAGCACGCCTGAGCGGGTATTGCGATATCCCGATCGCTATAGGTCAGCCGATCGGTAATATCGTAAGCGATGGTGCTAAATACGCCATTTGCTGGGGTTGAACGTTGAGGAAGCGCGCTCTCTGCGAGATGTCCCGAGAAAATAATCGACACAGATTTTGAGAGTGTGATGATCATACTGCACTAAGGTTACTGCCAGACGGGGATAGACCCTTGCTCAGAATATCGAGGAATGCACTGATTCTGGGAATGGTCTGTCTGCTTTTTTGCCATGCAAGATTAATCGGTAGCCCCTCAGTGGTTAGTTCTGGCAGAACTTCTACCAGCGTTCCTTTATCGAGTTGCTGTTTAATCAGCCATGAAGGAAGCTGCGCAATTCCAAGTCCTGCCAAAACGGCGGTGACCTGCCCTTCGCCGTCCCCAATCGCAATCCGCGCCGGAAATGCTTTTCTTTCCGTATCATGAGGCTGCCCCCCAGAGAAATGCCAGGGGGTGGTCATGCTATTATTTTCTGCATAAACGATGCAGGCATGTTGCTCCAGATCTTGCCTGTTCTTTGGTTGGCCATTTTTAAGCAAATAGGAAGGAGATGCGCAAAAAATTTGTTGTTGAACACCTAAATATCGATGCCCTAACGTATTTGACCATATATTAGAACCTCCGATTCTAACGATGATATCAATACCCTCAACCACAGGGTCAACAAAACGGTCGGAGAAGGTAATATGCGGGGTCAGCAGGGGATGTTTTTCAATGAAATTAAGGATAACGGGTAGAACATGCAAGCGTCCGAAGGACGCTGGTAAATCGATCCGCACTTTCCCTCGAGGGTCTGTCGTTTCAGACTGCATCGCAAGTTCCGCTTCTTCCAAATCCGCCAGCACGCTGGTGCAGGTGCGATAAAACGCGACACCGGAATCCGACAGTGACAAGCGTCGCGTCGTTCTATCAAATAACCTGACTTGTAGCCGACTTTCCAGTCTGGCTATCCCTTTACTGACTGCTGAACTGGTTAAATTCATTTTTTCTGCTGCCGCGGTAAAGCTCCCTACATCGGCAACGCAGACAAACAAATCAATCCCCTTTAAACGTTCTGAAGAGTACATCATGAACCTTATTGATGAATTAAATTCCCGTCAATTTGTATTTTATAACGCAAATACGAAATAAATTCACAGTAAACTCACTGATATCAACGCGACTTGATCATCCTTTTTGAAAAAATAGAGGCAGCCATGATGAATACGAAAAAAACAACCATCCTTATTACGGGGGCGACGGGTCAGATCGGCGGAGATACTTTACGTAACCTTTTGACCGATGACTCGATTACTGTTGTTGCAGCAGTAAGATCGCCAGCTAAAGCAAAAGCGTTCGAGGAGAAAGGGATCCGTACCGTGATCCTTGATTTCGACAAAGTTGAAACACTGGCTCCAGCTATGGAAGGGATCGATCGCGCTTTTCTGGTTACTGGATATACCGTGGATATGTTACGTCAGAGCAAAGTATTTCTTGATGAAGCAAAAAACATGGGTATTCGCCATATCGTACATTTGGGAGCCTGTGGCCGTGACGATAGCACTGTGGCACATTGGGTTTGGCATCAATACATAGAGCGCTATATTGAATGGTCCGGTTTCTCTTTTACACATTTACGTCCGGAAACGTTTATGCAGAATCTCCTAAGTTACGATGGCACTAAGGCCATTAAAAATGGAGTAATTCAACAATATACAGGCGATGCACCATTCAGTTGGGTAGATGGCGAAGATGTCGCACTGGCTGCCGCACAGGCTCTTTTACATCCAGATAAACACGGTGGGAAGACTTACCGTTTAGGTTATGACGCCAAATCTTATGGTGAAATAGCCGCGATTATGACTGAGATTCTCGGTCAGCCATTCAGCTATGAAGCCCTTGATCCGACACTGTTTCTTGAAAAAATGCGGGAAGCAGGTGCTGAAATGGCTTATATGCATTGTGTTTACGATAATTTCCGTAGGGTTGCTGCCAGAGATATTCCTGGCGTCGATGATACATTCGATAATTTCCCTAGTATTGTCGGTAAAGAACCCGTTCGCTGGAGAGAATTTATCGAAAGGCACAGAGATGCTTTCGCTTACTAAGCGGTATTAAATCATAAGACCATATTTGTTTTCGGAGATAGGGTTTTTTGATAACCCAGCTCTATTCGAGTACGCCTTAGTGGCTGAATTATGGCTTCCACCTTTGGTGCGATCCTCCGGTGGAGGCCATGCTAAAAGCTATTTCAGCGGCTGCGCCAATTTAATTAACCACAGCTCGTTATCGGCTTCTGGTTTCTGCAACGGTTTGATTTCCAACGTCGTATCGACCGACTTTCCGTCTCGCGTGAGTTTTCCATCGGCAGCGACCTGATAGTCGTCCGCTTTGTCTTTTGCTTTCATGGGAGAGTGCAGCACGGATTGCAGACCAAAGTCGTTGTCGTTGATGATGGCCAGCGTTTGTTTATCTACCAGCGCCAGACCTTCCACTTTCTCCTGCTGCCAGCCGAGCTTACGTAGGTCAACCAACTCCTGCTTGTGCGCCAGCGTAATACCGCGTTTCTCCAACTGAGCGAGATCGTCAAATTCCGGCGATTTACCGTCGGCATCAAATGGCGTCAGGTCGCTTGCTTTGCTTAGATCGACCAGATAGATGCGGTTCTGCATCTGTTTGTCTTTATCCGTACCTTGCTCGACCAGCAGAATGCGCTGATTGTCCAGTGCGACGATATCGCCGATCTTGGCATCCTTCGCTTTCTTATAGCTGTCGATGTTGATGGGATAACCCAGCATGCGGCTGGTTTGGGTTTCCGGATTAAACATCACCAGACGCGTAAACTGCGCTTTGTTTTTACTTTTGCCGTCGATATCCAGCGTACTTTGCACGGCCATGACGATGGTGCCGTCCGGCAGGCGAGTCAGCCCTTCAAAGCCCCGATTCGGCTGACGCCACTTGATGATATTCGGTAAGCCGCTGGCAACCGAGTGCTCATTGCCCGCAGGCGTTGGCCCGAATTTTTGCAGGATCTTGCCGCTGGCATCAGCGTGGATCAGGAACGGGCCGTATTCGTCACACAGCCAGAAGCCGCCTTTGCCATCCGGCGTAATCCCTTCGGTGTCGAGTCCACGCTGGCTGGTGCGGAGCGGTTGCAGGGCGTCATTCAGCGCCACTTCATTGGTGGCGCCAATAAAGTCTGCTGGCAGCGGTAAGCCAGTGATGTTGCCCTCTGCATCGTGCAGCGAGCGAGGGTTTATGGCTTCGGCCGCTTTCGCGCTGACCCGAATGTCCATCATCAGCGGCGCGTAGTCGGGGCTGGCGAAGATCTTGGCGTCTTTCTCGCCGACCAGCGGTGCATCGGCATTTGGGCCACGATCGGTGACGGTGGTGAACATCAGGTCATCACCCTGTTTGCCGGTGAAATAGAGGCCAGAGCCAATGCCGACAGGCAGACCGTTGGGAAAGTTTTTGGCAAATTTGCCCTGATACGGAACATGATCCCCAGCCGGGAAGGTGACGACATAGCGCGTCACTTTTTCTCTTTCGGCCTGGGCGCTGAACGGCAGAAATCCGGCAACCAGCAGTGCTAACAACGTGTGTTTCATGCTATTCCCCATCAAATGTCATTCTGGTGGTGGCTACGGCGCGGTGACCGTGCCGCCTGTCGTGGATGAAGCGGTGTTTTCTTGCTCTTTCTCTTTCACGCCGCCCGGATTGGGCTGCGGGTAATCATAATCAATACGCAGAGGATGCGCGTACGCACTGTTCCACAGTTGTGTATAGAGCAGGTCTACCCGCTGCGCCATCGCTGGGTTCTGAATCACCATCTCTAGATTACGCGAGTTATCCAGATAGCCACCGCTCCAGTTGCTGGTGCCGATCCAGGTTTTCGTGCCGTCGATGGTCATGATCTTACTGTGGATCACGCGGGCAAAAGGGATGAAGCCGCTGCTGACTTGCGGTATCGACACCGTTTTTATCTGGATGTTGGGTAGCAATGCCAGACTTTTCAGGTAGGCGATATTCGGCATTTTGGTGCTCCATTCGGACACCATCAGCTCTACCTGTACGCCGCGTGCGGCGGCGGTGCGAATCGCGTTATCGATAACCGCATAGAACGGGCGCGTTTTATCGGGGCCGTAGGAGAGCGGGACATAATCCATCACCTGAATGCGAACCTGCTGCTGGGCTTCCGCCAGCAGACGAGGGAGTTCTTCTTCTGAATCCATCACGCCAGCGGGATTAAACGCTTTGGGGCTGGCAACCAGATAGTTGCCTGAACGGTCAACGGCATCCGTCGATGCGGGTAGCGGTGGAACGGTTTCTCCGTTGCTCAGTCGCGCCTGTGCCTGCCAGTCTTGTTCAAAAATGGTGCTAATTTGATTCACCACGCGTGGGTCGTCGATCAATAACCCCGTTTCGTGAATGTGCTCCAGCGCTCGCCAATCAAGATTCTGGCTACCCATGTAAGCCTGTTTGCCATCAACCAGCAGGTATTTGGCATGCAGAATCCCGCCGCTCAGGCGTTCAAAGGGAATCACGCGCAGTTCCAGATTCGGGATGGTTTTGAGCTGATCCAGCGTGTCCTGTGTGGAAATTTTTAGCCCTTTTTCTTCGAGCAGCAGACGGATTCGCACGCCGCGTTCTCCGGCGGCACGCAGATGCTGTAAAACGCTATCGAGGCGTGTTCCTGCCTGATTAGCGACATAGAATTGGCCCAGTTCAATCGTGTGCTGGGCGTTATCAAACAGCGATATCCACACCGCATCGCTCGGGCGTAAATCGGGGGTGGTCAGCGTGGTTTCCATCGGGGCGTCATAGACGAGCTCATAGCCGGGAATTTTATAGCCGAGAGCGTTGGAGTCGGCATAGGCTGACGCACTTACAATAAGCAATACGCCTCCTGTCAGCAGCGTGTTGATGCAATGCTTCCAGCGTTGCCCCGGATACGTGAAACCACCACGATTAAGCATAGCGTTTCTCCGCCATCGCTTTCTCTGTCATGGAATTATGTGCCACCGCAGGGCCCGCTTTCTGTTGGCGAGTATGCGGCATTCCGGCACGAATCAGCAGGACTTTCAGCATTTCGTTGATGTGTTCCATCCGGCTTTGCAGAAAATTGTTCCCCAGCAGGCAAACCAGTGCGATGGCGATCCCCAGTCCGGTGGCGTACAGCGCGGTTCCCATTCCGGCAGAAACCTGACTCGGGTCGGAAATTCCGGCGGCGGACAGGGCTTTGAAGGTGTCGATGATCCCCATGATGGTGCCGAGCAGCCCTAGTAACGGTGCTGCGGTAACGACGGTTTCGAGAATCCATAGCCCGCGAGACAGCTGTGGCTTACTTTGCAGATATTGTGCGTCGATCAGGTCGTTAAGCGCATCGCGGTTTTCTGCCTGATGTGACTGCGCCAGAACGGGCGTGACTACTGTGATAGGCAGGCTTGGGCGCTGGGTCAGTGCGTCTGGGAGATCGTGAACGTGGCGAATATCCGCCGTTAGCGCGCGGTCCAGACGTTTGGCCTGCCGGCGTGTATAGGAAAAATAGAGACTGCGCTCGATGATGATCATCAGGGCGATCACCAGTGAGGCGTACATGACGTAGAAAATAATCTCGTGCAGCATATCGGCGTTCATGGCCTGATCCTTCTGTTGTCTTGTTGGGCGTGATTTATGATGACGATGTCCGTCGGGCG
Organism: Pectobacterium atrosepticum; assembly: GCF_000740965.1. Taxonomy (NCBI): domain Bacteria; kingdom Pseudomonadati; phylum Pseudomonadota; class Gammaproteobacteria; order Enterobacterales; family Pectobacteriaceae; genus Pectobacterium; species Pectobacterium atrosepticum. Next base: position 935,657 of record NZ_CP009125.1, read on the forward strand.
GGTGTAATGGGTAGATCGTAAAGACGCTGCAAGTACATCCCTGTAAGCTCGAGCCGCGCAGATATGAATCTCATCCCTGAGATTCACCCTTTCAGGGCCGTCGCAAGCGACGTTCAAAAAACGTTCCTGACGTTTTTGTCCCTGGCGCGGACGCTTTACTCTTCTATCCCATTACCCCCGTTTTGCTCTGTGCTTCGGCTATTAACGAATTAGAACGTGGCTTCCAGTGAGGCGCTGAAGGTGCGTTCTTCCCCGACGTTGTAAAACGGTGTGCCTGCCGATACGCCGTTATACGATCTCGAGTTGAAGCTCACTGAGCGTGCTGAGTCGAGATACTCTTTGTCGAACAGATTGCTGACGCCAACGCGTAAGGTGGCGCTTTTCACGATCTTCTTATCCACTGGCAGATAGACGCCGGCGCTGAGATCGAAAACGGTACGTCCGCCGATCTTCTCGTCATTGGTCATATCGCCGTAGAACGAACCGACATAGCGGCTATTCACGCCGGCGTAGTAAAGGCCGTCGTCATAGCCCAGCCCGAGGTTGAGCATATTTTTCGGTGCATTGGCTGCCTGCTTGCCCGTGGTGGGGAGTTGGCTGCCGCTGGTGGCGAGATTATTTTTCTGCTCGGTATCGGTATAGGTATAAGCGGCGAAGTAGTTGAAGTTGTGAGGCAGCTTGCCGCTCCACTCCAGCTCCAGCCCTTTGTTTTCCACTTTTCCAGCGTTGATCATTTCGTAATCACCGTCGGCGTTACGGCTGGAGATCTGGCGGTCGGTAAAGCGGATAAAGAACAGCGAGGCGCTCAGCAGCATGTCCTCATCCTGGAAGCGCCAGCCGAGTTCCTGATTCCAACTCAGCTCAGGTTTGGTGTTGATAGAATCGCCAACGTTGTATAAGACGTAGTTGGGCGGGGTGCGCATGTTGCGCGTGATGTTATAGAACACCTGATTTTCGGTATTGATGCGGTAAGCCGCGTTAAAGCTGGGCAGGAATTCGTGGTACTTCTTGTTCTTTTTCTCTGCGACGTTATACAGGCTGCCGAGGTTAGTTCCGTCACGTTCTACGTGCTGATAGGCCAAACCGCCGGTGAACGTCCATTCTGGTGAGAAGAACCAAGTGTCCTGTACCCAGATTTTATGCGCTGGCGTGACGGTAAACTGGTTACGACCCTGAACCACTTTTCCGTTAGCGTCGGTGATCTGATTGGCATCGCCGGGTTTGCCGGAGACGTTCACCGGGTTGCCGTCGCTCTGGATTGGAATGAATGGCTGCGTTTGGCGCTGGCGGGCACGCTCGAACCAGTAACCGATATCCAGGCTATGTTCATCGTTAAGATCCCATTTCAGCTTGGTGGTGATACCCGGCCGCCAGGTTTCCGTCCATGAAGGGCGGTAGTAGGTGTTCGAGGTCAGATTACGGAGATCGTAGTTACCCGCGCGGTCCGACGTTGCAGATAACACGCTGGCGCTTCCGCTGCCAAAGCTGCCGCCGTTCGTCGAGAAATAGTAAGGCTGTAAGGTCAACGCCAGATTATCGCGTAGCTGCAATTTCTGGGTGAATGTGACATTCAGCGTTTCAAAGTTATTGCGGTTGAGTTTGTAGGATTGAGAAATCTGTCCACGGCTGTTGTAAACCGGCGTCATGGCGTAATCCATCTTGCGCCCGTTTTGCTCGAACTGCCGTTTGCTCAGCGTTGAATAGTTGATGGTATCTTGCTGATTGTATTTCACAATCAGGTTGCTGCTGTGGCCATTTTCATGTTCGTACAGGCCATTCCACTCGACTTTATCAGCGCGGGAATACCCTGCGCCACGCCATTTGTCGGAATCGGTATACGAGTAAGAAAGCCAACTGCTGAAGCCGTTGTGTTTACCGGTTTCCAGACGCGCAAAGGTCTTGCTGAGGTTGTTACTGCCGAACGTTTGCTTAACGAAGCCGCCAAACTCTTTCGCCGGACGGTGGGAAACCAGCCCGATGTTACCGCCGCTGGCACCGATGTGCGGGCCATCCATTTCTGACGAACCTTGGGTAACGAAAATCTGCTCCAGGTTTTCTGGATCGCCCATCCCGTTCGGGTACACGGCGTAGTCGCCGGAGTCATTGACGGGAATGCCGTCCGATGACAGGCCGACCTGATCCGCACTCATGCCGCGCATGGTATAGCTGACGCCGCTCAAGCCGCTGGCGTCATTGCTGCTGACGTTCAGGCCAGCGGTGTATTTCAGTTTATCAATGGCGTTGCCTGCGGCGGGCATCTTGTCCAGCGCGTCTTTCGTCACGGTCGAACGTGATTTGGCGCTGTCTTCTTGAACCATTAGCCCTGCGCCGAGTGGTTGCCCCTGTACGTTGATGGTGCCGACATTTGTCGCCTCCTCCGCCAGCGCGGAGCCTGCCAATAATGCGCCGACGACGGACAAACATACCCCAGAAAGTTTGAACGGTTTCATTTCATAATCCTAGTATTATCAGTAATATACTGTTGATGTTGTTTTGCTGGTTCACTCTCTTGCTCAGGTGCGAAACGCTATTGCGCCTGATAATCAAACGTGGCTAAAAAGCGTTTTGTGCTTTGTCCTGCAAAGGCATCGGCAGGGAAGGCCCGAACCTGTTTGATGCTCTGTAAGCTGGCCTGTGCCGCGCGGTTAAGCAGCATGTTGGGTGCTTTGCTGTTGATCCCAGAATTGATGACTCGCCCTGTGCGATCGACTTCCAGCCAGACTTCAACACGGCCTTCGGGACGTTCAAGCGATGCCTGTCGCCCAGTCGGGTAACGTTTGGTTTGTTCAAGCTGCGCGCGCAGTGCCTGTGCATAGCTATTTTCCAGCGCGGCGACATTCACCGACGGCGCGGATGGTGCAGCATTCGTCGTCGGTGCCGAGCGTTTGATCGGAACTTCCGGGCGTGGCGCAGTCGGTTTGGCCTGAGCAGGCGTTGGTTTCGGTTTAGTTTCTGCCTTGGGCTTAACCTCTGGTTTAGGCTTCGGCTTCACTTCCGGTTTAGGGGGAATAACCGGCGGTGCTTCTATAATCGGGTCTGGCTCATCAACCGGAATCGGCTCGGGTTCTGGTTTCGGCTGTAGCACGGGTTTCGGCTCTGGGAGCGGTTCGGGCTGGGGAATCGGTTCCGGCTCAGCCAGCGTGAGCGCCATGACCGTTTCGTCGTATTGCTGCTGAACTTTCAGCGGTGGCTGTTGACTGGCGAAGAACAGGCAGGTGGCAAAGACCGGTAACGGCAACCAACTGATGGCGTGGCGTGAGCGATAGAGCGGATACATGTCACGATTTCCGGGTGGCGATAGAAATGGACGAGAAGCCCCCCTGACGCAGGGTATCCATGACGGCGACCAGACGCTCAACCTCGACGCTTTTATCGCTGTTGATAATGATGGTGGTTTGCTGGTCTTGCTGCTGTTGCAGCGTATTGATGAGATCGCTCAGCGCCATCGGCTGCCCGTCCAGCTCAAGTTGATCCTGTGCGCCAAGCGTGATGATCGCTTTTTTCTGCGGCTTGAGTTGCTGTGCACTGCCTGCGGCGGGGAGCTGTGTTTTCAGGCCAAGCGCTGGAATAACGTTCATGCTGATCAGGACAAAGAAGACCAACAGGAACATCATCACATCGATCATAGGAACCAAATCGATATGGGCTTTTTGCTTTTTAGGTTCGTTCCAGTTTCTCATTACTCATTTCCCTACAGGCGCGAATGTCTGAATGTCTAAATGTCTGAACAGGGCAATTCGCGTGGCATCGAAACAAAGCAGCCAATATAGGTAGGGTTTGTTTAAGTTTTTTTACATTTATGTGATTAATTTTTCATATTGATACGTTTTGATGGTAATTTTTTGTCAAAAAATAAGTTTTTTTGATGTTTTTACATCATTTTTTAACAGTGGTGGAATAATTCCGAGAGAAAGGAAAAGCACATTAGGCGGGTGAGAACAGCAGAAAATGAATAGCCAGTGAAGCCATTGGCCGAGTCGTTATACTTTGGTTGGAGAGTTATCCTTTGTCAGGATAGCTATCCTTTTCCGCGCGGTTTCTTGAAGGCGAAAAAGAGTTGCAGCGTGTTGCATAGCACCAGAAAAGCGGTCACGACGAACACCCAGCGGAATCCCATCAGGGCAGACACGCCAGAACCCATCAGCGGCCCCAGCACGTTGCCCAGATACATGAATGACTGGTTATAGCCGAAGATGCGGCCTGTCACTTGTTGGCTGCTGTATTTGACTAATAGCGCCTGCACGGTTGGCATCAGTGCGCCATCGGCAAAGCCCAGCATAAAGCGCAGGATGCCGAGCTGTGTGGGGCTTTGTACCAGCGCCATGACGAGGAATAGCAGTACGCTGATTGCCAGCGCCGCGATCAGGACGCGCTGTGCGCCGATTCGGTCGCCTAAACGGCCAAGGCGTGGTGCCGATAGCAGGGCGGACACGCCGGGAATGGCGGCAATCACGCCGCTGATAAAGGCAATGTTGTTCGTGCCGGGAGCCAAATCGCGGATGAACAGCGTCAGAATGGGGCTGATGGAGCCGTTTGCCATCTGGATCATCATCGTCGTAATGAACAGACAGATGATGAGTGCCGGATAAGGTAGAGAAGCAAAGACGGCTTTCCCGCTTAGCCTATTTTCTTTGGTGACTTTAACCACACTCTCTTTGATAGCGAAAAGCGTAATCAGAAAGCTGGTAAACAGTAGGCCGCCGGTGATGAAAAAGACGATGCGTAACCCAATGTAGTCGGCCATAAAGCCGCCGAATAAGGGACCAAGGATGACGCCAGCAATCTGCCCAGTCGATAGCATGCCCAGCGCCCAGCCGCTTTTTTCACGCGGAACCTGTGAGGCAATCAGCGCCATTGCGTTGGGAATGTACCCGGAGGTCAGCCCCATTAGCGAACGCAGGATGAACAACTGCCACACGTTGGTCGCCAATCCCTGCAACGACATCACGATCGCCATGCCGAGTGCGGCACGCAGCAGCATAAGCTTGCGGCCTTTACGGTCAGCGAGGCTTCCCCACAGTGGTGCAACGATGGCAGAGATCAGAAAAGACGAACTGAAGATCAAACCGGACCACAGGCTTAGAGACTCGTGCGAATTAACACCAAGCTGTTCTATGTACAGTGGCAGGAAGGGCAATATCTGGCTCATGGCCAGCCCGGTGAAAAAGCATCCCAGCCAGGCAGAGAAGAGGTTAAGTTTCCAGGTTTCCATGGGGGTCGGAACGGGCCTTCATCAGCGAATAACCAATGGCGAAACCGCGGTGACTGCGCGTGAAAAAGTGTGCTAACCGGCAGTGAATGGCGCTCAATTAATAACGGGCAGTGACTAAAATTTCGTCTTTCATCATGAGCATAGCATAGCCAGCGGCGTATTGGTCACTGAGGGTAATGATTCGCAACAAAAGAAAATCAGCGCGGGTAGGGGATAGCATAGGTGAGTTTTATTGTGTGACTTGTGTCACAAAAAATTAGCTTTTGCTCAACAGAGGTGTACAATTCACCACCATAAGGCAGGTCACTGCCAGTAAGACAAGATCAACTCCATCGCGTCATTCAAAAGTAAAACCAAGGTGAAAAAAGTGCGTAACTTATTTAAAAAAATGCTGGCGGCTTACCTGAATACCTATAAAAACGTGCCGCCTGGCGCACTGTTCTAGAATCTGTGCTATGCATCGCATAAAACAGGCCGCCAATATGGCGGCCTGTTTATTTATGGGGCTAACTTGTTTTGAGAACCAACGTAACGTGATTCTGAGTCCGTTCCCCTTTTCGTAGTGATACTATTTCGTGCTGTAGACCGGAACCGCCGTTACTTCTGGTACAGCGTCAGTCAGGTAAGCGCCGGCTGCACTGCTTTTGACTTCCTCTTCATCAATAAAACCATAGAACACGCCCTGCGACGCGGAAACGCCGCGAATTTCTGCATCTCCACGCATCTGTGCATTGCCTGACAGCACAATGCCGCGTTCATAGGCTCCTGGCCCCATGAAGACCGTATGCAGTCGCGCGTTATCGCGCACGATAGTATTGCCCTGCATTACTGTCAGGCCGCTGACAACGGCGCGTCCTTCCACCGTTCCGCTCAGAATCGTTGCACGATCTTCAATTCTGGCGTTATCCCTCACCGTACCGCCGATCACGCGAGCATAAGGCCCGACGTATGCAGTAGGGGCGACATTGGCAGAGTTAGACACCCAGCCGCCGCCGTTTGCGTGGCGAGAACCGTTAGCGGTTGGATTCGGTGCGCCGGGTTGACTTCCTTCAGGCCAAACGCCAGTGAAATCAGCCATCCACGGGTAGCGATAAAGAGAGTAGTAAGCCTGATCCCACTTGATTTTCTGCATTTGCGACGGTGTACCCATCACCACCATGTAAATACCGCTATCGTCCTGTCGGATGGTGAAGTTTTTCACCGTGGCAGACGCGCCGCGCTGCAATTCGCTGTAGCGTGAAACGCCATCCGAACCGATAGCGACAATACCCCAGCGCCAGTCGGAATTCGGCTGTGGCATCGTTGCCGGATCGTTTTTCAGCCCAGGGAAGCGGGTAATGGCCGATTTGCTCTGCACCATGCCACGGAATTTAACGGTGATTTTCGTCGCACCACTTTCTGGAATCAGTCGGACGATGTTGTAGCCTAACTGCTGCGGAGCCTGATCGAACGGTACGGAGAAGCGTCGTAGGCTAGCATTGGCACCAGCAACCGGCTCAAGCGCGGTGGTTCTCAGCAGGCGGTCGGCGTTATTCTGGTTGGGTTGGACTGCACCATAACTGCCGTAGGTTGAACGATAAAAACGACCACGATCGAAGCCGTCTGGATCAATGTAATCCCAGTTGACGTTGTGCATCGCCCAGTCACCGAAGGTATCGTTGAATTCAGACTGGCTCCAACCCATGTTAGTACGCAGAACGGACAATGGATCGGCGGTAGACTGTCCGCTTTCGCCCCCTTTCGGCGCTTTTGACCACATGTCGTTGATGGCGCTATAGCCAAAGCGGTTCTTCAGATATTCCATAAACTGCCAGTTGCAGTAACGGTTACGTGTTGAACCCAGATAAATATGTGAATAGTTGACCTGCATTTCTGAACAGTGTGCAGACGTACCGCGGAATTCATCCATCTGGTGCGTCATCCAGTTCGCGTGGGATTCCCAAATCCAGCCAACGTAGTCATCCCCGCCCGCACCCTGGAAGCCGCCAGTTTGCCCTTGTAACGCATGGGTAAATTCATGCGCCAGTCCCCAGTTGTCCTTCAGCGATGCTGGGCCGATCCACATTCCCATGCTGCCACCGCCAGCAATACCGCCGCTGAGTCCAAAAGTGGGATCAATGTGAATATTGGCTTTATATTTTACTGTCTGCTTGCAGTAAGGCTCGGGGTATTGAATTTGGTTAATGAACTTATCCCAAATTTGTTCCAGTTTCTGCCCAGCGGCAACCGCATCATTACGGTTAACGTCGTTATTATTCCAGCGGAAGGCAAAGTGCTCAGTCTGGTATTTTACGGAAGGCATATCGGTGATGGAACTATTTACCTGCCAGTTACCCGCGACGCAAGCTTCAGCGGCATTTGCCGTATTGACCATCAATGCGCCACTTAAAACGAGTAGACAGTTTAGCGGCGTGAGAAGTGTTTTTATTTTTGGCATAAATCCTTTTCCTAGCATGAATATTGCTAATCAGCCTTATTATTTCACGAGAGGGGATTCCTCGTTGATATATAAGACCCCATCCTATATGTCCGTCATATTGCAAACTGCCCGTGCGTTACTGCTACATGCAGTTAGAATTATTCAGGAATTATTTTTGCTTAAGTAAAAAATATCGACCTCTGTAGAAAGGGGTCGATTGGATTATAGATTAATTTTATCTTGTTACCTATTTCATTTTAAATTTTGGTTATGTTCTAGTTTCCTAAAATGAATGTGGTTATTGGTATAAATCTTTATTAGCCAATAAAGCAGACTGGCTGCCAGTAACGAATTAAACGCTGGCACGCCCCATTCAAAGGCTAATCCGACGATGGCACCGGCAATGCTGGCAATAATAGCCGGCCAGCCAATCAGCGGCGTTTGTGCGATATCGGGTAGTTGGCCTTCGGCACGGCTGGTGTCCAGCAGCGTTCTGTGAGTGCGCAAAATATAATAATCAACCAGCATCACGCCGATAATGGGTGGAAACAGCACGCCCAATAGCGTCAGAAAATCGATAAAACGGTCTAGAATACCCGCGACGGATAGCGCGGTGCCGATGAGGCCAATCACCAGCGTTATCGAGACATAGCGTAATTTTTTCCCCGTGACGCCCTCTATGGCATTGGCGATTCCCAAAGAGGAGGAATAAAGGTTGATATCGTTCACCCTCAATGTCGAAAATATAACGGCAATTAGCCCGATGCCACCAGCCGCCTGGGACATGATCGTCACGACATCTGCGGTATTGAGTGCGCGGGCAATAATGATGGCGAGGCCATTCACAATAAACTCCCCGACGATAATCGACAGCATCGTCATCCAGAACACGTGTTTTCCCTTTTGGGAATAACGCGTCATATCTGGAGTAATTAAGCTGGCGACGATGCAACCGCCTACTACCATCGTCGCGCCAGCACTAATGGAAATGACCTCGCCGTTAGGCGCTGAGGCGATCAGTTCAGCAATATTGTGGCCTGAGAGTGTCATTATCGAGATATAGCCGATAACGATAATAAACATGGGTACGGCGATTTTGGCCGTGAAACGTAATGCTCTAAAACCAAAGGCAACCAGTAGCGTTAGCGCAATACCGGACAAGGCGGCAGACCAGCCAAAGCCGAGCTTATCCGCCATCGCAAAGTTAAGCGCTTTGGCGAAAACGGCATTTTGGACGCCGAACCAGCCGATAAGGCTAATGGCGATAACCAACCCAATCAGGACTGAACCCATACGGCCAAAGCCGCACCAGCGTGCGAGCAGGCTTCCCGACATGCCTTCTTTCATTCCCGCATAGCCAAGCCCCACAGTCACTACGCCAAAGATGGCACTGCCAATAAATATGGAGAGGAACGCCTGACTTAGCGTCATTGAATGGCCAAGTACCGCACCTAGCATAAACTGGTCTAGCGCGGTTAACATGCCGATATGCACTAATGCCACGTTTAAGAAAGGCAGCCTGACATTTAGCGGAACGCGGCTGACGGGGTAATCATCTATTTTTTCCATGTAGATATGTTCTCTTATATAAATTGAATGCCTTTCTCGATGAGAGAGTTAGGAATATAACCATCGATTCCCAGATGGCGACAAAACTCCTCAAATTGAGGTAATGAGTGCGCCTCTGCCTTTTGATACATGTTATATATTCTGTTTTCGATTGTTTTGGGTGATACGTTCATTTTTCTTGCGATTTCTTTATTTGAAAAACGCTGTAATATCAGAAATATAATATCCAATTCTGATTGGGTGAAAATGCTGGTAGTTAACTCGGTTTGTAATGTGGTTGGCTTCTTTTGGTCTATGTATATAAGTGGAGACCTTGTATCCAAAGGCCTGGCATTCCACATAGTCCCAATACAAAGCTTATTCTCATCAAAAATGGGGATTTTTTCACTGACGAAGGGGGTCAGCGTTTTCTTTCCATACCAATAGTGTGTTTCGATCACGGTTACGCGCTGTTCACTATTTTCTGTCATCCTGTCATGTTCTTTTAAATCGTCGGAAAGCTCCGCCCAACTGGCAGGAAATTCATCATCAAGTCGTCCTTCAATATCAAAACCCATCGGTGTGTTGGTATAAAGGTAAGCGGCTTTATTCATGTAAACATGGCGTGATGATAAATCTTTAATACCCCATGGTTCATTTAAACACTCCATCATAATAATCAGATTGCGAATATAATCAGTCATGTTTGTTTTTGATGATGGCATCCTGCCCTCCTTAATAGGTCGGGATTAATTCAACGAATTAATTTAGCTAAATAATGTCGAGTATGCTTGTGTGCATACCCCGGCAGGTTCCCATACTCGGTGTATCCCAGTTTTTCGTAGAACCCCTTAGCCTGGAATCCGAATGTATCAACGTAAGCCTGATGGCACCCACGTTTTAATGCTTCATTTTCAGCTTTTTGCATAAGTTTACGGCCAAGACCACTTTTACGATACGCCTCACTGACCCAAAGATATTGAACTTCCAATGCTCCCCACCAGGTTCTGGAAATTAACCCTGCGATAATGTTATTTTCATCATCTTTGAAATTTAAGAAGAGCGGGGAAATATCAACAGACTCGTACTGCTCATTGTGTTTCCAAAGGCTTTCTATTACAAATTCTTCTTCATCTGGCTCTGGTGTGTCAGTAACATTCAAATTCATTACAATAAACCTCATTATTAGCACGCTAAACTATACTTCCAATATGAATATTTCTTTACCATGTTAAAAATATTTAGGCAAGGGTGAATTTCACTCGTTCTTACGTCGCTATATTGCTCTATGATAAGAAACATAATCTGATATTTATTGATTATATGTTGATAAAAAAAGAAATTAAGTCCGTATTTGCCTCGCCAGGGAAAATACCAGACTATTTATAATAAAAATGTATGTTGTGTCGAAAAATATGTTTTTTATGAGTGAGTTACTCTTCGATTCTTCCCCTTGACTGGCTTATCACACAGCTCGGTTTGTGCCAGCGAAATGCATTACCATTTCGCTGGCCCTCCCACCCTTTAATTCCCTCCACATAGCGTATGTTGTGCCATTGCAAAAGGCGACATTGTTATTGTTCTCATTGAATTGTTACGGCTTCTCATGACGCTGTTCTGGTTGAACGTTCGATAGCGCGCTATTTTGCGATTGTCCAGTATGGATCTTTTACCCGCGACACTGGCTGCGCTGTGACCACAGAATCGGTAAATGTTTCTTTTTTAACACTGTCTTGTTAACGATATGGTGATTTGTTCTTTTCTATCTGACTGCATTTCAATGACATTGACCATTTTATTGAAATAACAATAATAATGCGTATAGTTATCATTTTCCTTCCTGTGCAAATGTTGACAAGAAACGCATCAGCATCTCGCCAAAATCATCATTCGTTAACCAAGGATATACCATGTCTTTTGGAGTTACTCGCGCCGGGAAAACGCGCGTTTGTGATTCTTCGCTGGCCGGAGCAAAACCATTCGGAGTTTCTCTTCTCGCCCTGTTGATTTCTGCCTCTTTCCTGCCTACTCAGGCTGTTGCCGAAGAAAATCCCGCCTCAGGCGACACACTTGTCGTCAGCGCTAACGCCAATGCGAATGCAGAGGCCAGCGATCCGCAGGATTACAGCGTGAAAGTCACTAGCGCCGGAACGAAGATGACGCTGACGCCGCGTGATATCCCGCAGTCGGTGAGTGTTATCAGCAAGCAGCGTATCGAAGATCAGAACCTGCAAACCATTGGCGAGGTGATGGCGAACACGACGGGTGTGTCCTCTAAAATTATCGACTCCGAACGTGCGACGTATTTCGCTCGTGGTTTTCGTATCACTAACTATCTGTTTGACGATATTCCGACGGTGGTTAACGAAATCTGGGATTTTGGTGATTCAGGCTCAGACACGGCGATCTATGATCGTATTGAAGTGGTACGCGGTGCGACGGGACTAATGACGGGAACGGGTAACCCTGCTGCTGCGGTGAACATGGTGCGCAAGCATGCGGACAGCCGCGAGTTCAAAGGCTCGGTATCTGGCAGCTACGGTTCATGGGATAAACAACGGATGGTGGCCGATCTGTCTGCGCCGTTGACGGAATCCGGTAACGTGCGCGGGCGCGTAATTGCGGGCTATCAGGATAACGACACCTGGCTCGATCGTTACCATAGTCGCAAGAAATTCCTCTACGGCGTGATTGATGCTGATGTCACCGATTCCACCACGTTGTCGCTTGGCTATGATTATCAGGAACACAACACCGATAGCCCAACTTGGGGTGGTTTGCCAACGTGGTTTACCGATGGCAGCCCCACGAATTTTGGACACAAATTTAACTCCGCGCCGAACTGGAGTTATTCCGATAAAACGTCGAGAAAAGTGTTTGCCGATCTAACTCAACGCTTTGATAACGGCTGGCAGGTGCGTATGAACGGGACGCATGGCGAAACCAACTTCGATTCCAAGCTGATGTATGCCAATGGTTTCCTCGATAAAGATACCGGAATGCTTGTTGATCCGTCTGGCTTCAATACTGGAGCCTATGGTGGATGGAATAAGGGAACCCGTAAAGTTGATGCGATTGACACTTACGCCTCTGGACCGTTCGAGCTATTAGGACGCCAGCATGAGCTGGTGGTAGGCGGCAGCTATAATCGCCAACGTAGCCAGTTCTATAATACGCAATCGACGATCAGCCCGGCAGATATGGGCAATTACTATAACTGGAATGGCAATATTGCCGATCCAGCGTGGGGACCTTGGGCAGATTATGAACATTCAACCACGCGTCAAAAATCGCTCTATGCGTCGGCGCGTTTCTCTCTAGCCGATCCGCTGCATTTGATTGCCGGTGCGCGTTATACCGACTGGAGCATCATTGGTTCGACGGGTGATACCAGCAATAATCGCGTGACGCCTTATGTTGGTCTGGTTTATGACATCAACGATACCTGGTCGACGTATGCCAGCTACACCGATATCTTCCAGCCGCAAACGCAAAAAGATATTAATAAAAAGTATCTGTCTCCTACTACGGGTAAAAACTACGAAACGGGTGTTAAGGGAGACTGGTATAACAGCCGCCTGACTGCCTCGGTATCAATTTTCCGCATTGAGCAGGATAACTTGGGACAATCAACGGGAATCGCGATTCCCGGCGGTGGCGGTGAGTTTGCCTACCGTACAGTTGATGGTGTTGTCAGCAAAGGGATCGAGTTTGAAGTTAATGGCGCGGTGACGGATAACCTGCAAATGACGTTTGGCGGTTCGCGCTATGTGGTTGACGATCAAGATGGTAAGTCGGTCAACCCAGAACAGCCGCGCACGTCGTTCAAGTTGTTTACCCGCTACCAGTTACCAACGCTGCCGGAATTAACCGTTGGCGGCGGCGTGAACTGGCAAAATGGCATCTGGCAGGAGGGTTCCGGCCCGCAAAATACCACGCTGCGTGCCGAGCAAGGCAGCTACGCATTGGTTAACCTGTTTAGCCGCTATCAGGTCACTAAACAGCTGGCGGTACAGGCGAATATCAACAACCTGTTTGATAAAGAGTACAGCGACTACCTTGCGCCTTATGCCGTGTATGGCGCGCCGCGCAGTGTCTCTATGACGGTTAACTATGCCTTTTAAAGATTAAATGCATGTTTTTTTTAAAGTTTAAGTGCATGCATTCTACATCGTAACTCAATGATAATCCCCGCCGACAGTCTCGGCGGGGATTTGATCAACGAACCAGTGAGGGTCGTTTGGCGTTAAATGACCAGTTGGGAATTAAGAATTGCATACCAAGCGCGTCATTACGGTTTTTATCCGGTAGTGACTGATAAAGCCTGTGTGCTTCCTCTACTCGTTTCCTATTCAGGGTAATTCCTAATCCCGGTCCTTCAGGCAAATGTAAGTGTCCTTTGTCAATGCGCGGTGCTTCATGGGTGAGCTGCTGTCCATCCTGCCATATCCAGTGCGTATCAAACGGTGTAATGCGTTCGCCCGGCGCGGCGGCACCTAGATGAGCGACCATGGCGAGCGATATATCGAAATGGTTGTTGGAATGACAACCCGTAATCAATCCCCATTCGTGGCACAACTGCGCTACGGTATTGGCATTACGCATGGTCCAGAAGTGCGGATCGGCCAGCGGGATATCGATAGCATTAAGCTGGAGTGCGTGATTAAGCTGACGCCAATCGTTAGCGATCATATTGGTTGCGACAGGAATGTTGGTGGCGCGTCGGAATTCTGCAAGCGTCTCTCGGCCAGAATAGCCATTCTCCGCGCCGCAGGGATCTTCCAGATAAGGAATTTGACCCTGTAGCTCCCTCCCCAGTCGTATCGATTCATCCAGGGACCAGCTTGCGTTGGGATCTACGGTAACCCGCGAACCTGGGAAGTGTCGCAGCAGTGCTTTTACCGTCTCAACCTCTTTTTCACCGTTATGTACACCGCCCTTGAGTTTGAAATCGTTAAAACCGTAGAGATCGCTAGCGGCTTCCGCCAGACGAATCACGCCGTCGCTGTCCATCGCTGCCTGATGGCGTAGATAAAACCAGTCATGCTTTCCGGTTTCACCGGGCAGGTAATTCATATCGGTTTTGGTGCGATCGGCGATATAAAAAAGATATCCCAGGATGGGAATCGAATCGCGCTGTTTACCGCTGGCCAGAAGTTCCGCGACCTGAAGGTTTAAGAACTGCCCGGTCAGATCCAGCAGCGCAGCTTCTGTCGCGGCTATCGCATTATAAAATTTTTCCGGGTTCATCTGCGGAATATGAATCGCGGTGTTGTCGTTCTGCCCGCTGCTCAGATTACGCTTATCGCTTTTAAACAGCGTACTCAACGTGGTGTTCATTTTGAGTAACTGTGTCCCTTCTATCTGCGGGATGACGTCGTTTAGCAGAGTGAGCGTGCTGGAATGGCAGGGGCATTCTCCCACACCGGTATTCCCCGCGCTGTCTGTCAGTGTCACCAGAATCCGGGTGAAGTAGCAGTTGTGCGCGCCGCCAATATTCAAAAGCATACTGTCATAACCGGCGACCGGAATGACCTCCATTTTTTTAATGATAGGGCTGTCAGACATTGCGATGCTCCATAGGTTTGAGTGAGCTGGGTGGCGTGGCGTGTGTGCTACGCAGTAGTAAGAAAAGACCGGTAACGACGGAGACGCAGGTTAGGGAATAGAGGCCGCCTGTTGTACTGCCGGTTTTTAATTCCAGATAGCCAAATACGGTGGGCGCGACGAAGCCCCCAAGGTTGCCAATGGAGTTGATCAGAGCAATACCCGGCGCGACGATGGACGCAGGCAGATTGCCCTGTGGCATGGGCCAGAAGAAGGTCGCGCTGACCTTTGAACCAATGCAGGCAACGATCATGGCGAAGAAGCCGAACCACGGCGATCCGATTGTTGCCATAAAAGTACCGCAGGCTGCAATGAGCATGGCGACCCCCAGCGCTTTGGGTAAATGCTGGCGATGTTTGTCGCTGAATTTGCCAACCAGGTTGATGGCGATAATGGCACACAGCCAGGGAATAGCGGTAAGCAGGCCGATGCCGAAGCTACTGAACCCCTGAATACGTTGGATAATCTGCGGAAGCCAGAACACCAGCGTGTAACCTGTCATCGTCATGGTAAAGAAGATCGCGCAGTAAAACAGCGTTCTGCGGTCTGTGAGTAAATTCAGTTTCCCCGTGTGCGTTTGCTGCGCATCGCGTTCCATCTCTTCCTGCTGTAGCTGTTGCTCCAATGCGAGCTTCTCTTCTACGCTGAGCCAGCGGGCTTTATCGGGGCTGGATACCAGCACAAAGGCCGCCAGAATCCCTACAAGAATCGAACCGATACCTTCCAGAAACATCACCCATTTCCAGCCCACAATGCCGAGGAAATCATGCATCATCAGGATGCCGCCCGTAATCGGGCCAGAGAAGAGAAACGCCCCCGCACTGGCACTGAGTATTAGCGCTGTTGCCCGGCCACGCCAGGCGTTAGGCACCCAGAGCCGGAAGTAATACAACACGCCGGGGAAGAAGCCCGCTTCGGCTACGCCGAGTAAAAAGCGCAGGACATAAAACTGGGTAGGGCTGGTGACAAAGCCCGTGGCGACTACGACGGCTCCCCAGGTAATCATGATGCGAGTCAGCCATACCCGTGCTCCGTATTTCTTCATCATCAGGTTACTGGGTATTTCAAACAGCGCGTAGCCGATAAAGAAAAGCCCTGCGCCAAGACCAAATGCCGCCGCACTGATGCCGGCATCGGTCTGGAGTTCTGCTTTTATAAATCCGATGTTTGACCTATCTATCTGATTAATAATCAGCATAATGGCCAGCATTGGGATAATACGTTTGAAAAATTTGGCGATAGCTGAGGCGAGATGCGCCTCTCTGGTGTGGGTAGATGATAGGCTTGTTGTCGTTGTCACTTTTTACACCTCTCGTATGTAGGTTACGAAAGTGTTATAGAAAATGAGTGAAAGGTATGACTATGTGCAGATGCCTAGCATACGTTGGGCTACTCCACAGTGATGGCGAAAATGAAGGCGGCCAGCCCAATTAGGAAAAGTGAGGAAATATCACGTCTGGGACGGAGGTCACAGCCTGATGGGGGATGAGAGTTCGACATTGGCGCTTTTTATTCGCTTGCTAAGGTAATGGAAAAAACAGGCTATTCACCCGTCATCATTTTTTGGAATATTTTCACAGGGATTAAGAAATGAAGTGTTTAAACTGCGATAACGATGCGCGTCAAGAGTCTGGTTTGTGTTCAGCGTGTGAAGAGAAAGAACAGCAGAAGATTAACGGTATTCTCTACCTTCCGGCGCTGGGGATTATTCTTTCTGTCATTACGACGCCGTTCTCACTGTATGACATTATCAATGCGATGATTATTCACTTTAAGAACACTGGATTCCTCGGCTATTACGCTTTGGCTCTGGTGTTTTTCCTGCTTGCCATGTTCGCACTGGAAATTTTCGCCGCAATGAGCTTCTTCCGACGTAAAAAACGTACGCGGAATGTCATGGTTGCCTACTATCTTGTTAGCGCGGTGCTGGTGGGGTATATGACATTGCTACCGGCTTACTTGTTTGAGGTTAAGCTCGATACTGGCGATATTCGCGCAATTGTCTCTTCGGTCTTCGGCATTGCCGTCTGGATCCCGTATTTCCTGTTCTCGAAAAGAATTCCGCTGGTATTTAGTCGCTAACACATGCGTTTAGCCGCGTGCCGCCAGTGTGTGGGAAAGCACATGGCGGCACAGATCTTAGCCTCGTTATAAATAGCTCAAGGTGAAGTTCGCCGTTGCCACAAAATCACCGGATTGAATCAGGTCGTCGCGTATCTTTTCGATGCGAGCCGAAAAGGGAATGGCGTTGTCCCCGCTTTGCAGCACAACACTACCCGTGCTGTTGTTGATGCCGACCAGTTTGTTTTCATGATAAATGCCAATCGCGATGCCTTTGGCACCGGATGGGGTGTCCAGCGCCAACCGCTTTGGTAATAACGGCTCTTCTTTTCCTGAAAAGCGGATCGTGGCGTTTTGGTAAGTATCCAGATTGCAGTCCGTAAGGTTAATCGTGAAGTCATGCCAGTCACCGTAACTATTGGCTTTTAAATAGCGATCGGAGACTTCGCTCATGTTCACCACAATGGCTTTGCTCTCCGAACTCACATTGCAGGCGGCGTTGACGACTAAAACGTGAAACGTCACTTCATGGTCGTCCATTGATGATATCTGTTGCGCGATGGACGACCCCGAGGGCAGAGTCAGGATGCCGAGTGTGAAAGCGAGCCATGCGCCGCGTGGTCTGGCTTTTATTACCGTGTTGTCATTTTTTATCATCGTTGCGATCTCGCGTATGAAGACAGATTAATGATAATTAAACCGCAGAATAATATTTTTCTCGGTATCGCCTACCACTGCGGGACCGGAGGCGTAGAGCTTGGCTGTATAACGCCGTTCAAGCATGCCGCTTGATGCCGTCAGGCCGTCAACCAGACCGATGAACTGGTTAAACGTCACGTTATTGCCGCTACGCATATCTTCGATTTTTAATGTGGCACCATTTCCCATATTCATGCCGTCTACCCCGACGAGCGAATTTCCCCGCGAAGAGGCATCGAAGTTGATGTCCAGATCGAATCCCTTACCGCAGTCTTCTCCACCATCGGTCGATACATTGATGTGGAACTCCGTTTGCGCCAGCGCATTCGCTTCCGTACCTGACCATGCTCTAACCGTACCAAAATCGACATAACTATCGGGCGAGACGTTGATCTTCGCCGCACACTGCATAATTTCGATGCCGTGTAGCCCTGACAGGCTTAGACCATAGTTGCTGTCGGGCTTATTGTTGATGCCTCCTTCTCCGTCAATCTGGAAGACGCGCAGTGAATCCACTCCTGCCGTGGTATCGGTGATATTCCCCGTTTTTTGGAGATAGAGTTGCACCGTGACATTGAGCATGGTCGGGTTGGACGGCGGTGATGAACCATTGGGGCCCGGCAAGATCCACTGTCCTGTTGATACGCGAGATGCGGAGGTGCCGCCATTAGTAATCACGCCGAGATCCTGTCCGTTATAGATGATGCCAATCCCAACACCTTGACTGATGACACTGCCTTCAGGATTAGGGTAGAAATAGGACAGCTCACCCTGTGGGCGCACGGATTTATACGCCCAGCAGGCCAGGCTGCGGGCATAGGGTTTTGACGTCCAGAGGCGACTGCCAATAGGCAAGGTTGCTGGGATTTTTAGCGTACCTATATCCTCGTGATCGGCAACGGGGCCGGTCACTGTGCCCAACCGGCATTCCAACGCACTGGCGTTAAACGCCGTTAGGCCGAAAAAGAACGCCGCGCAGAGGGCGACATAGCGATGTTGACGAACGGCTAACCAAGACATGGCGGATATCCCTGTAACTTATTTACGGATTACGGGCTGACACTGGTTTTGTGCGCAGGTAAAAGGCAACTCCAGATGGCCGCCGTAGTCATTCACGTAGTACAGATAGAAGCGATCGACCGCACTGTCATTCACCTCAACCGAGAGGGTTGAGCGTGGCGCGACCATAAAGGCATTCCCCTTCAGCAGGCTGGTAGGGTTGGCGCGCGTCGCTTTGGGCTGTTTCAGGATGCTGCTTACCGTGATGTAGTACGGCGTTGGGTTCTCTACCTGAAAGGTGTTTCCCGTTTTTCTGACGATCAGTTTTTCCTGCCATATTTCGTCTTTGGCTGGCTTTACGCTACGGGGGCGGAAGAACACCTTTATTTCAGACTGAATAGCTATCTGTAGTACGTTAGGTTTTTCCGCTTTGGGGGGGATTTCCCGAACGTTAAGGTAAAACAGCGATTCGCGATCGGTAGGTAATTGGGTGATTTTTTCGGTTTTGACCAGACGGATCAGGCTATATCCTTTTGCTTCGATGCGCTGTAACGGCGGTAGCACCATTAGTGGTGTGCTCACCTTATTGTGGTGCTCGTCTGTCAGCCACGACTGCGCCAGAAACGGGTTCTCCGCGTTTTGATTCATCAACATGATTGTCGCGGATTGCTCATCATCGTTAAAAATAACGCGGGTGCGATCGAGGCTCAGGGCGCTGTAGGCCGATGGCATCAAAAACAGGCAACCGATGATGAATCCTGCTACTCGCCGATAAGATGGGTATTTCATAACGTACTCTCCGGGCTTCTCTATATTTTTCGCGCCGCTTATTTACAGGGAAGCAGCAGCGCATCAAGGTGATTTAAGGTGGCGGGCAGGGTGATGGAACACTGGGTTCTCCCCTCCCAGATGACGGACAGCGTTTCGTCAGGTGATACGCCCGTGATATAGGCTTGTCCACCGTTGGTAACCATGGCGATATCGCGGCCTTTCTGGTTCTTGATCTGGGCGGCGAACGGAGGATATTTGCCATCGGCCAGCGCAATGTGTGCCATGACTTTTGCTCCGCTAACTACGTCGAATTTGCGGTAGCCAATCGCGCCTTCGGTCAGCGTGCCCTGAACCACCGTCGTCATGGCTTCAATATTTTGCGGTAATTTCTGCATATCGATGCGGGTCGACACATCGTAGTAGCTACTGCTACCAGCAATCACGGCCAGGCCATAGCGGTTAGTTTCGACCTGACTGCCAGAGAACGGTACGCCCGCTTGTTCCGTATCGACCATGATGCGAGTGCCGCCCTGATTGCCTTTCGGATGTGCCGCGACGCCGTGGCGGGTTGCGGTAATCCCTCCGCGCAGTGAGCCGTTCAGGTAGGTATAGCGGTCTTGCTGCCAGGCGACGCCCACGGTGGCATCCGTCATCGGTGCCAGATGGGTATAGTTGCCACTCAGGTAGATGTTTTCTTTGCTGTCGTGCCGAGTGCTCAGATTCCAGGTACGACGCGGATCGGCGTTATTGGAATAGGTCAGCGCTTGATTGCTGCCGTCGTTATAGCGTCCCATGCTGTAGCTCAGGCGATCTTTTTCTCCGAGTGGAATAGAAAAACTCAGATACAGGCTGTCATCGGTGCGGCGGTTGAATTCGGTGCGGTAGGCCGATAAGTTCGCAGAAATTCCTTTAAATGCGCCGATATCAAGGTACTTGTTGAGCGAAATTCCGTAGCGATCCTGCTCGGCTTCATTCCAGTAGGTTTGGCGCGTATAGGTAACGTAGGTCGATAGCCCGTTCAGCAGCGAGGATGATTCTTGCGTCGCGAAGTTTTTTGAGAGCGTAATGGTGTAGCGCTCTTTTTCATTGCGATAGCGGTTATCAAGATTCAGCGCATAGAGATACTGCGCCATGCTCATGTAGGTCTTCTCTGAAAAGCGATAGCCGGCAAAACTGATCTGGCTATCGATCGAATTGAAATATTTAGACCAGTTAAGCGAAAACGCATGCCCCATTTGCGACGAGGACGTTGTCGGAAGCGTCGCGCGCGACTGTGTGATATCTGCGGACAGTGCGCCCAGCAGGTAGAGGTTTTTCCCTATACCTGCCGACCAAGACTGGTAGCCATTGGACAAAATGCTGCCGCCGTACACCGACCACGCGTTGGATAATCCCCATGAGGCTTCGGCAGCAGAAAAGGCTGGGCCTTGTAGACGATGGTTGGTGTTCGAGGGTTTACCTGCGGCGAGTTTGTACTGCACGTGTCCGGGGCGCGTTAGGTAAGGCAGGTTGGCCGACTCGGTCTGGAACGTCGTTACCGTACCGTCTTCTTCCGTCACACGGACATCCAACGTCCCGCTGACGCCGTTTTTCATATCCTGAATCGCAAAAGGGCCAGCAGGAACGGTGGTTTCATAGATCAGCCTGCCATTTTGCGTAACGGTCACTGTTGCGTTTGATTTGGCGACGCCGCGAACTTCGGGCGCGTAGCCACGCAACGAAGGGGGAAGCATGTTCTCGTTGTTGGCTAATGACGCGCCGGTAAAGCGATAGCTATCAAACAGATTACTGCTGAAATACATTTCACCCAGCTTGAGATCGGCTGACAGGGTGGGAAGCGGACGATAAGCGTAAAACTGATCCCACGAGAAGCTATCGCGATTCGAGTTGCGCGATTTTTGCAGAAAATAGCGGTAATCGGCACGGTAGCGCCAGGCTCCCTGATTAAATCCGGTCGTGCCGTAGCTACTGAGATAGTGTGATGTGCCTCTGCCATTGGTATCACGGCGTACGTTCCCGACGAGGTTATAATCTAGCAGCGCGCCGTTGATGCCGTGATCCCATTGTTCGGGCGGAATCCAGTTGCGATCGCTGTACACCAGCCAGGCTTGAGGAATGGTAATATTTAGCGTTCCCATGCCTATTTGATTCGATATTTTGACGCCAGCAATTGGCGTCAGATCGACACACGTGCCGTTATTCCATAATTCAACTTGGTCGCGTGCTTCTTTTTTCAGTGCCAGTTTATCGACGAGTTCAGTCGAGAGGCAGGCCGTTGGTCGAGGGCGATGATTACCTTCCGGCAGGTAGCTAATCATCTGCTGCTGTATTTCACGTGCGTTTACTTTTATCGATAAAAGATAGGTGCCAGGCGTGACGTATTCGGGGTCGGAAAAATGGCTAAGATCAATGTCACTACGTTCATCGACATCCAGTACATTAATGTTAAATTCCGTTGCACTGAGCGATGTTGTACTCAAAGAAAAAATAAAAATACCATAGTGAAATAATGCGGGTTGTATTTTTTCTTTGAGTGTAATGTTCTTCATTTCCATAGGAATATATGCTTAAGCAGATGCAGCACTGTGGTGTCCATTCATGTCAAACGACATGTGGAATAAAGAAAGGGTATAGGGGGAGGAGACCTCCCCGTTTGGTTACCGATACCCTGTTGCTAGCGCATAAATATTTTATTGATAAGACACAACAAAATTAGCTGTGCTGGAGAAAGCCCCTGTAGTTATTGTTGGTGATTGACCTTCCTGTGGGGTTGGGAGTTTGGCGACATAAGACGTGAAGGAGAAAATATTATCTCCGTTTGCCAGCGGCGTAGCAGGAACGGCTGGTGTTGTTCCGTCGAATTTAATTTTTTCGCCGATACGTTCTACGGCAATACCTGCACCGGTTGCACTGCCGTTTAATGCCAGCAGCTCATTATTGGTGCCTGATGCCGCGCCGCCGGAGAAAACAATTTTGGCGCTGGTTGCGGTATCCAGACTGCAATCTTTTAATGTGATATCAAACGGCTTAATTTCTGAGGTGCCGCCGTTTTCCAGCACGGTTTTGCTGATTTCGCCAAACTCAATAGTTTGATGCAGATCTTGCTGAGAAACTGAGCAGGGCGTATCAATAATTTTTCCTTTAAACGTCACCGATCCATTATGTGAATCTGCGGCATAGGCACCGACAGAAAATATCACGGAGATGAGGGATGCCAAGGTGATTATTGATGGTTTCATATTATGCTCTCTCTGTTGGTTACTCTATTTAAAAGATGATCGCTACGCATGAGTGCTCACCGTATTCATACATAACGGATAAAACCTTCTCTATTGATTGACTGACGGCTTACCACCTTTCATGTGGTGGATATATTTCCCAGCCTGTCCAGTTGATTGCTCTGGAACGAGGTGAATAGTAATGATGGTTGATTTTATGGTCAAATATATTGCTTTAAATATATTTATTTAGTCTATGTGTTTTAAATTTACAATTATTTAGGTTTTTATTCTGTTGTGTGTTTTCTTATTTTTGGTTTTATTCAAGGGTGGAATATCATTTTTAGATATAAATCATGTTAATTCAATACGTTATTTTAGGATCTGTTTTCTGTTCCATGATAGTGTGAAATGGTTGTTTTTTTATAAAAATAATGAAATGTCTTTTTGTTTAGACAGTGACTAAATGAAAGTTAAATAATCTTTGACAATAAATGGGTAAGTTTTTATCCTTGCCGAAGATAGCATCGATAAGACTATGTATATAATCGATTTTACTTTTATAGATAACCTATTTTTGTTTTGTTGCAGCGATTTTTCAGACTATTCCGTAGGTTTTATGATCATAAGAAAGCGTATCTATAATCTTATTGTAACAAATGAATAGTGCCTCTAATCTTGATGGAAAAAGGTCGAATGGTTTATTTGATTAATGATTTAATCATTTTCAACGAGGGAGAGGGGACACTGGCATGGATAGAACGTGAAAATGAAGCAACCTCTGTGAATTTTCCTATTTCACGATTGCTCTGCTTATTAATAGAGAATCAAGGGGTAACGCTAAGCCGTGATTTTTTGTTAACGGAGGCACTGGAAAAGCATGCGCTTTGTCCTTCTCTTAATAATCTCAACAATTACCTCTCTCTACTAAGGAAGGTATTGCGCGAGTTTGACCTTTCAGATTCGATAGTGACTATTCCTAAAATGGGTATTGTCTTTAACGCTGAAAGTATTGTTTTGCATCTTAAGAAGGATATGGGAGAGGAAGAGAAAGAAAAGTTAAATCAGGAGGCTGAAGATGAATTTGGAGAAAATTTCTATGAAGAAAAAAAGCCATTTTCTATAGAACATCATGCTATTCCTGAACCAGTAAGAAAGCAGCAATACATCAAGTTCCTTCTTATCTGGGCAGCGATAGTCGGGGTTTTCCTGCTCGTGCTGGCGAACGTAAACCGTTTCTCGTACCGACACCTTGCCGACGTGAAGATGAAAGGGAAATGCGATCTTTTTTATTTATATGACAGCGTTGGCTATCCTCTCCCTACCGACTATGAAAATCTGTGTTTAGATAACACATTGTTCTTCCTGTCGAAAAAAATCGTTATATCTGAAATGCTGGATAAGAAGTGTGAAATCGTTATTTCCTGCAAAAAAGATGGGAAGAGATGTGTAACTTATGTTAATAATTAAAGTCAGGAAGAAGATTTTTTGCACCATGGTGGTGCTTTTTATTTCATTCTCTCTGGGGATCGTTTTTTATTTAAAAAGCAATTTATACAGAAAACCGCTGATATGTCAGGCGGAGGTGAAGATTAAATCAGAAGAGCCGCGCGTCAGAAAGGAATATGACATCTATTTTTATCTTAATAAACAAAATAGGGCGCTGGTTTTGGTCAACGGCTTTTACATTGGTGAAAATGACGTACCGCTGACGATCCGGCGCACGTTCAGTTTTGATTCTGTTTGGGAGGAGAACCGGCTGGTGGTGAACAATATCGCGATGAATAAGAATGTTAATGATAATTCACCCGATGAGGCGATCCCTATCCTGGCTGAAAATGATGTCATTCAGTTTGAAATGCTGACGAAGCATGTTTATCTGATTAGCACCGTTCAATCAAAGATGGCATGCAACATCCGCGATTAATGTGTGTTGGAATAGCGCGTGTACACATTAATCGTTGTACGCTATGTGCTGCTTATGCACTTCACAACACACGTTGTATAAAATCATCAATATCTTCAATTGCTTGCTGAAAATCGTCAGGCGCTGGGTTAATAATCAGATGGTCAGAATAGCCGTTTAGCAGTGCGTCCAACTGGCGGGAGACTCGCTGGGTATCGGCACTTTTAAAGGCTCCGGACGCAACGCCTGATGCAATAATGTTTTCCAGTAAGGCAGACCACTTCTCTGTCATCACATGGGCGAGCGCTGCGTAAGCAGTATTGTGAATCGCCAATTGCCATAGCGATCCATAAAGATTCCAGATGACGTCAGTGGTATCTGGCAGATAATTTTTCACCAACCCGTGCAGTTTCTCTTTCGGTGCTAGTGTGGCGATTTCTGCCGCGACGTCTTCCAAATCTTTCTGCATAAACACCGTTAACGCCTCAATCGACAGCGTCTGCCAGTCAGGAAAGTAGTGATAAAGATGGCTGCGCGAAATGCCGACGTGCTCTGCCAGTTCGCGCGTTGTCACTTTCTCTATGCCTTTCTCAATAAATAGCTCGATTGCGCCATCAAGGATTTTGTCTTTTAGCGCTTTCGTCGTCTCTTTCATTACTGTCCCCGTGTTGACTTTGAGCAAGTGCTCAAATACAATTTTTGTTCTTGAGCGACCGCTCAAGTATAACTCTGTTAGATAGTATTCTCATGCAAACCCATAATATCAGCGAACCGGTCAAGGTATCGCATAGTGCTGCTGTCACCCTTAAAAAACTGGGAAAGCTGCATGGCAAAAAACTGATTCTCACGCTGCTGTTAGTCGTGGCGGAGAATGTGACTTATCTGCTCTATCCTCTGATGGCGGGCTTCGCCATTAACGCGATTATGAATGCTCAGCCTTGGCATGCGATATTGTATGCATTGATGGTTTTTATTATGTGGGCGATTGGCGCAGCGCGACGGAGTGTGGATACCCGCACGTTCGCCCGTATTTACGCTGCACTGGCGGTGCCGGTTATTCTGGTGCAGAGAAAAGAAAACCACAGCCACTCGACCATTGCGGCGCGAGTGGCGCTGTCACGCGAGTTCGTAGATTTTTTTGAAATCCACCTCCCAGTGCTGATCACGTCGCTGGCGTCGATCATCGGCGCGGCCGTGATGCTGCTGGTGATTGAATCCTGGGCGGGCGTTGCCTGCATCGTCATTCTGCTGTTTTTTGCCCTGTTCTTGCCAAGTTACACGCGGAAAAATGAAGTCCTGTTCGGCAAATTAAATAACCGTCTGGAAAAGGAAGTTGGCTTTGTCAGCAGTGCGACGGCGGCTTCATTGGCCAAACATTATCACGTGCTGGCTGGGCTGCGTATTCGCCTGTCGGATCGTGAGGCACTGGGTTACTTATCTATTGGTGCAGCGGCTGCCGTGCTGTTTTCGCTGACGATCCTATATATGACGCTTAACGGCGGAACGAACGCGGGACATATCTATTCGGTAATGACCTATATGTGGATGTTTGCCATGAGTCTTGACGACATGCCCGGATTGTTAGAAAAATATTCGCAGCTAAAAGATATCGGGAAGCGCGTGGATACGGGCGTGGTATGAGTGTTTCCTACGTGCGGTCTAAGTTCGATAATTCGTCTGTTTTTCCTTTAAATAAGAAACCCAGCGCTGCGGCTGGGTTTCTCAATCCGTGCTCAAAGCTTCTCTCTACACTCGTTCTTTCAATGGCAATGTCGTCATGCAGGTCTGGCTGTCGTCATAGGTTGCAAACGGTGAGCTTGCGATGCGTCCCTGATAAGTAACATTAATCGTGCCTTCAATATTGCGCGGTAACCAGACGCCAACAAAACCGTTCTGGTGACTACTTAGGGTTTTCTGCACGATAACGTTACCAGCTTTATCCGTGATTTTTACGTCAAACGCTGTATTGGCGAGTTCGCCCTGACACCCAGACAAACTGTGGTTAAAGCAGGGATGCGTTTGTTGAATATAAGGGGCGAATGAGAGATAGAATTTATTTCCCAGAGGATA
Source organism: Pectobacterium atrosepticum (assembly GCF_000740965.1). Lineage (NCBI taxonomy): Bacteria > Pseudomonadati > Pseudomonadota > Gammaproteobacteria > Enterobacterales > Pectobacteriaceae > Pectobacterium > Pectobacterium atrosepticum. Next base: position 962,167 of record NZ_CP009125.1, read on the forward strand.
GCTATATTGCTGTTGCCCATCTGATAATTTCAGTTCTTTGCTGGTAATGGCAGCGCTGTAGGGCAGAGGTCTTGCCTGCGGCGATTGATCGATAACATCGACGATCTGCTCGACGGTTTTTCCCGCCAGTCCTTGCTTGGCTAGAAAAGCGTTGGCGTCAGTCGTCGCTGCAAAACCTGAGCCGCTTAATGTCAGACCGAGTAGTACCGCCATCATCTTTATCTTCATCATTACTTCCCCTCAATAGAGTCATTATCTTGGAATCACATGCTATGACGTTACACCTTCCCCCTACGGGAAGGTCAAAAGGTGGGGTGTATAGAAAGGTAAATTAATGTATTTACTGGTTTTTTATTGATTTCGATCAATTTTAAACCATGGTGAACTGCGGTGATATCAGCGTCATTATTGATGCGGGCCATGAGTCAGGGGTTTTCACTAGCGCTGACCCGCGCAAATAAGCATTAATGCTGGAGCGTTTCCCACAGCAGCTTAATGAGTAGCGTCACCGCCAATATGAGAAATAGGCGACGAATCCAGTAATTCCCGCCTTTTAACGCTAGCTGAGTACCTGCAATTGAACCGAAAATGGCTGCGATACCAAGCGGTAGCGCAAGCCCGTAATTAATCAGTCCAGCTGGAATCAGGAAAATGAGCGTGGCGGAGTTGGTGCCGAAATTGACAACCTTGGCGCAGGCTGTTGCCCGTAGAAAATCAAAATGGAAAAAACGAACGAAAAGGAAGAGTAAAAAGCTGCCCGTTCCTGGCCCAATGAAGCCGTCATAAAATCCAATTATAAGCCCAAGAGCGGCACCTTTGATGAGGTCGCTTTGTGTTGGCTCCCTACTGGTATCCTGGCTTCCAAAGCTGGGGCGAAACCATGTGTAAGCTACCATGATCGCCAATACCACAATAATTACCGGGCGCATCCAAGAGGAAGGCATGAAATCCAACATACGGATTCCAATGTAGGCACCGGTGATAGCTGAGAGGACCGTTGGAAGCATGAGTCGCCACGGTAAGCGCAATCGGGCTGCGAACTGCCGTATGGACATTAAGTGCCCCATAACGGAAGAGAACTTATCGATCCCCATAATTTGGGCTGGTGTGAAATGGGGAAGCGTGCTGTAAAACATCGGCATACTGATGAGTCCACCGCCACCAACGGCGGCATTAATGGCACCTGCAATGAATGCGATTGGAATGAGGATAAATAGCTCGGGCGCCATGATAAGTCCTTTGTTGGGAGGTAACCGCTTTGGATGAATTCAGCACAGGCGACGTCAGGCGCGATGAATCATGCGGCTATACATTGCCGAGAAAGGCATAAATGATATTGCTGCCAGTCGCGGCATATGTGTGGTGGTGCAGCGGCTGCCATCTTAATTTGGACTGAAATATGTGTCTAATATATATCTAAGGAGGTATTGATTCACTTGGGGCTATAAATGGAGTTCCGTCACCTTCTTTATAAGCGGGTTTTATCCCTGAAGTGGCATAAAGTCTACTTTACGGCGTGCCACAGTCACGCTGTTATTATGATTTTAGCGCCCAGCGCTGCACCTTTTCACCATAGAAATAATCACATGGAATAGCTCATCCTTAGCCTGTTGTTCCGTAATAATTCCTTTAACCGCGGCATAAGATAATCCTTCCGCGGAGCCGATCATCGCCCGTAGCGCAGCGTCATGAGGTGGTTGGTCTGCACAGAATGGAGCAAAAAGAGCGCGGCATTTCTCTGTGAAAATGGCATCGTACTCTTGCCTGATGTGTTCAAGCTCGGGAGTGCCGGTGAGTGCAGCCATGACGTTGGGCATTTCACGTCCCTGAAGCAGCACGCAATCAATGTATGAGGTGGCAATCACCGCTGCCAGCTTGTCAAGCACAGGTTCTGTTTTACGGATAATGCCATCCATAATCGCCGTCTGGCGAGCATCATATTCCTTGTAAAGTGCAGCTAACAGCCCCGAACGGTTAGTAAAGTGATCATAAACCACTGGTTTCGTTACGCCAGCCTGTTCTGCCAGATGCCCTAGCGTCAGCGCCTCCGTACCTTCCTCCCGAATAATCTGCCAGGCGGCTTGTATCAGTTGTACATGGCGCTCTTCTCTTGATAAACGCTGTCGTGCCTGCGGTTTGGACATTGTCGATATTATCCTGTTGACATTCTTATATACCAAAAGTAACTTACTGATGGTAGGTTACTGTTAGTATATAAGACTATATCTGACGTCGTTTTATGGCAATAGGGAGTACCCAGAATGCATGCATTACTTGTCGTTTCTCATCCTGTTAATACCTCACTCACCCATAGTGTCGCTACCTCCATTGCGGAAGGGATTGTTGGAGTAAACCCGAAAAATACGTTTGAAATCGCAGATCTTACCCAGGAAGGCTTTAATCCGGTGTTTTCTGTGGCAGATATGGCGGCTTTTCAGTGTACAGGTGCAACATCGCCTGATGTTATTGCGCAACAGTCTCGTATTGATAACGCAGATGCGCTGGTACTGGTGTTCCCGATTTATTGGTGGTCCATGCCTGGGCTGTTGAAAGGCTGGATTGACCGCGTTTTTGCAAACGGCTGGGCCTATGAAGAAACGGCTGATGGGCATGTGATAAAGAAACTGGGGCATTTACCGGTGCACCTTGTGGCTCTTGGGGCTGCCAACCAGAGAACATTTGCAAAGCGTGGCTACGCGGATGCCTTTCATGCGCAGATCACACATGGGATTTTTGACTACTGCGGTGCACCAGTCTTGACGTCGGAAATGCTGTTGATGCCGGAGCTGGGAACACCGGAGGCATGTATCGATGCCGCACGTCATATTGGTGAGAAAGTTTTCCGATAATCGCTGTTATTGATCTATCCTCGCTATGAAATTAGATAATAAAGGGAAAGATATAAATTCCGCTGAGAATATAAGAAGAGACGTCGCCAAGATTATTGATGAATGCACTTTTCCAATCCGTTATATGCCAGAATGGCACGCGATACAGGACATTGAAAGATATGGAAGGTATTCTGAGGCTAAGCGGATTTATCGTCGTTGACACAAAGAAAATCTCAACCGGCCATACGGTCGTTGAAATTAGATTAAACGCTACGCGGCAGGGTTGAGTGGCGTAAACGACTCGTTTTCTTACGTTTTCCTTATCGGCATCCTCATGAATACTGTTATTAAAAACATGTTATTAAAAACAGTATTGACACTGTATTTAAAATCCGTAAATTGGTTAGCAACAGCGGTAAAGTTTCAGATTGCTGTTATAGTAAAGATAACGAGTACGTTCTTTAATAAGTATTTTTGCGATAAAGGCCACGAAGTATTTTTGTATGGGTAATCGATGTTGAGAAAATTTAATATTCTCACTTGATGATGCTTAAGGCCACGTAGTCAGTATCTACAATCGCAAAATGGGACGAAAGCGCGATGATGTAAGGCTATGATTTAATCTTTATTGTTTGCGATTGAGCGATAATTGAGTCATTCGTAAAATGTCGCAACGAGAGTAAGGCCACGCATCAAAGAGTATATATCGCGATGGGGGATGTACCTGTACCAGCTATACCTTTGAATGTCTCGTAAGGTTGGTTGGGGGTTTAAACCAGTAAATATATGGGAGGTCTGTTAGTTTTTAGTACCCAATATTGTCTGTTATAAACGTGTACATTTGAAGCAGTACCAATAGTAGTAAGACTATTAAGTCAATTAATGTTAAATATTAAGTCTGTAGTACCTTAAAAGCCCTGACTAACACAGTCAGGGCTTTTATCATTTTTACATCTAATTATCAGAATATCCCTTGTTCGGCAGACTGAACGTTAATCCCCTATACTTTCATCCTGTGAAAGGAGACTGTTGAAACCATTAGCAAATGTTCGACCAACTCACCTGAGGTAACCTCTATAGCAATTTATAAAAGAAGGTTGTGCCATCGAGAGTACCGGCGGAGCTGCGAGCAAACTGTGGGATTTGCCCCGCTTCCTGATAGCCTGATTTACGATACAAAATGGATGCCGTGTCATTGGTGCGGGTATCAAGGACGAGTAGGGTGCGCCGATTGGCCTGTGCCTGGCGTTCTACTTCTGCCATTAACTGCTGAGCAATGCCGCGCTGACGAAATGCCGTATGCACCATTAGTTTTTCTACTTCAGCACGGTGGTTGCCATTTTTCTTTGGACAATAGCTGATCTGCACTGCGCCCGTGATGCGCTCCGCTTCACGCGCTACCAATAACGTACGATCGCCTTCAGCCAGATCGGCAGCGACCGCCTGCCAATAACGTTTTGCTTCACCGGCTTCCAGTGGCGCAAGAAAACCGATGGACGCCCCACTTTCCACACAATCATTCAGTAAGACAACTAACTCATCAAGGCTTTCTGACAGAGTACTCAATTGCTCAATTTTCATTATATTCTTGTCTCTCAAGGTACAACTCTGGGATTAAGAAACCAGCCTCTACCCTGACATTTTCATCTCGGCTCTTGCCAAAATAAACTCTGGTGCCACGCTGGACCCAGTAACTCAGACGGTGTGAGGTATCCATTCTGTTTTAAAGCTTCGGAAGAAGTGTTCCATTGGGCTGTTATCCCAGCAGTTATTTATCTTCACTCATCTTTTGCAAAACTGCCGTTTAGTCTTTTCAGCACCTCGCTGATTCCTCTGCTGACAATCCGATCCTCCCGCATTACCGTCGCGAGGGTCCGGTACAGAAAGGGCACCATGGAATACACGCTGAGCCCCTGTCTTTCTCCCATGCTTCTAACGGACATGCGGGGAACGATGCTGTAGCCCAAACCGGCACGAACCATCCTTTTAATGGCTTCAATACTGCCAAGCTCCATCACAGGACTGGCAACATGCCCGGCATAACGGAACCACTCATCAATCAGGGCGCGGGTCCCGCTTCCGGGTTCAAAGATAATCAGCGGCAGTGACAAAAGGTCGTCCGGAGACAGCGGCTTAGTACTCTGCCCTAAGGTATCTTTTTCCATGATGATGACAAACTCATCCGTACCCAGAGGGTTAACGCTCAGGCATTTACCTGCTGCCGGCAGTGTTACCAGACCAATATCTATACGATTTTCTTCCACGCCTCGCACAATATCTGAAGTATTGCCAGTGCGTACGTCCACTTTCAACAGAGGATGCGTCTGTCGTAACTGCTGCAGTAAGGGTGGCAGAAGATGAATGCAGGCCGTTGCGCCGGTACCGACAGTGACGGTGCCGGTTATATCGTCTGAATGCAGGGACACTGATTCAACCGCCGCACTTACCACTGCATCAATTTTCATACAGTGCTCAGATAGAGTCATTCCAGCAGGCGTTGGCCTTATTCCCCGGCTGGTTCTCTCAATAAGACGGGCCTGAAATACCTGCTCCAACTGTCTTATCTGCAGGCTGACGGCTGGCTGTGACAGTCCGAGAGCTTCTGCTGCCCCGGAGAAACTGCCCCGGCTGATGACCATCCTGAAGGTAGTAAGGTGAGCAAGGTTCAGGGTTGCCATATCAAAGTTTTCCTTATACCGCAGATAAGCCCCGTGGCCTGTCTGAAAATATTAATTCGAGTTAGTCTCTGTTTATGAAAGTAAAAGGAACTGTACCAATGGAAATAACTGAAGCAGATGAACGACATATTCCTGCTATCCAGCAGATTTATGCTTATCACGTATTACATGGCACCGCCACTTTTGAAACCGAACCGCCGGATGCGGTTGAAATGGCAATTCGCTTGAAAAAAGTGCTTGCAGCAGGGTTGCCCTGGTTTGTCGTGGTTGATGAAGGACAGGTCCGGGGATACTGCTACCTGTCTTTTTACCGGGAACGGTTTGCCTACCGCTTCACCCTGGAAGACTCTATATATATTGACCCCACGTTTCAAGGGCGGGGTATCGGCAAACGGCTGTTGTCCCGTGCAGTAATGTGGGCTGAAGCCCGTGGCTTTCGTCAGCTCGTAGCCGTGGTGGGTAACAGTGAGAATACAGCCTCCCTTGCCCTGCATCGTGCCGCGGGCTTCAGCATCACTGGCACACTCACGTCCGTAGGGTTCAAACACGGGCGCTGGCTCGATACGGTCATCCTGCAGCGTACGCTCGGACAGGGTGATACCACGCTTCCAGAGTACAACGATTGACAGGCGGACATCTGACTGGCCGCACCGTTTTCTGCACTGGGATGACGCAGCTTATCAACTGGGGGATCACGTTCTACATGCCGGGTGTCTTCGGAACCGCCATCATGGCTGAAACGGGCTGGTCTCCTGTTGTAATATTTTCCGGCCTGACTGTTGCCATGCTGGTTATGGGACTGGTTTCACCGCTAACTGGGCCCGTTATGGCACGTACCGGCGGACGAGCATTGATGATGGCGGGTACTCTCGCCATTGCCGTCGGGTGTTTTCTGATGGCTTTTATCCATTCAACAGCCGCGTGGATTACGATCTGGATCCTGATGGGAGCTGGTATGCGGCTTGCCCTGTACGACGCCGCGTTTGCCCTGCTTGTGGAAACCGCAGGTGCAGATGCACGTCGGGCAGTCTCTCTGGTCACTCTGTTGGGGGGCCTCGCTTCAGCTGTGTTCTGGCCTGCAGGCGCTGCCCTGTTGCACGTCACTGACTGGCGGCATGCCGTTATCGTTTACGGCTGTGCAGGGCTGGTGAGTTTGCTTTTTCTGACTGCCGTTCCGGCAGGCCATCGGGTAAAACCTCCCGCTGCTGGCCGGTCTGGTTTTCCGGCATCGGGGACAGCAGAGAATCGAAAAGCATTTATTAGCGGCCTGTGGTATGCTGCCTTGATTGCGCTGCTCAGCTTTGTCTCCACCGGCGTATCCACGCATTTACCCCAGATACTGGCCGCTTATGGCATGCCCGCCCTGGCTGGCATGCTCTGGGGCGTGGGACAGGTGGGTGCCCGCCTGCTGGACGTGATTTCTGGCGCACGAATCTCCGCGCTACGTCTTAATCTTATTATCGGCATCCTGCTGCCGATCTGCTTTCTGGTCGGTCTTGCGGGCAATATTACCCCAGTCGCTACAGTCTTCTTTGTTCTGGCTTACGGGGCCGTGAACGGGCTTTGTACTGTCGTAAAGGCCCTACTTCCTCTTATGCTATTTGATCCGCAGCGGTACGCCCGCAAAACAGGCTTACTGCTGTCACCGGGTTTTTTCCTCGCGGCGCTGGCCCCGTCTGCGTATGCCATGCTGTTGGAGCAGTACGGTGTACACGGCACGCTGCTTGTTTCCACCATCTTGACCTTGTTCATTACGGCAATTTCTGTGGTGCTCTGGAGACGCCATTCCGGCTCTGCTGCACAGAACTAGATGGATAAATTCTACGATGTCTAACCTTCTTTCTCCGTTCTCAACTTTAGCGATAAACGATTGAGAGCGATCCAGCGCTAGGTTTCCTCTCGTGATCCCTCTGGCAATGCGTGCTTCACGTAATGCCTTGATAACGATCTGATATTCATCAGAGTAAACAGAAGCCATCGATTCAATCCCATAGCTAATTTTTTTAACAAGACATTCGCCGAAAGGTGAAAGGCTAATTGCCTATGCATTGGGAAAGCAGCCGGAGGAGATCTGGCCGTCGCGCTATCAGGGCATAAACCCAGATCATGGGGAAGGGGAGGCGGCATAGCCCTCTCGTAGAGAATCGCACGAGGTTCGATAGAAAGTCCGGTTCCCCGAGCTGTTGTCAAAACCCGTGGGTTGACCCATATTTTTATAGATGGATCAGAATGATGTGGCTCATACGATAAAGAAATGTCCAGTTCGTGTCTTTGGTTCGGTTCCCTATGGTACTAATATCCAGAGAGTATGACGGAGGATAACATCATGCCAGCAACGAACAGCGTTTCAGTTAAACGCGAAACACTAAATTTACGTATCAAGCCTGCTGAACGCGATCTTATTGATCGAGCTGCGAAGGCCAAAGGGAAAAATCGCACTGATTTTGTCCTCGAAGCTGCTCGCGCGGCCGCAGAGGAAGCGTTGATCGATCAGCGCATTATCATGGCAGATCCTGATGCCTATCAGGAATTCCTTGTTCGCTTGGATCAAGCTCCTTCGCCGAATGCCGCACTGCGTAAAACCATGCAAACACCTGCACCGTGGGAGCAGAAAAAATGATTTCCACGCCCTGAACCACTCCACACCGAACATGCACTTTCCTCGTTCTGTTGTGGTGTAGTTATCTATGGACAACTGGCTGAAACAACGGGCGATGAAAAATCAGATATCTGGCGCATCAAGGACTTTCGTTAGTTGCGATGGCCCAAAAGTGTTGGCGTATTACTCGCTTGCTTCCAGTGCCGTGGCAACGAATGCCGCCCCCGGACGCTTTCGCCGCAATATGCCCGATCCGATACCGGCGGTGGTGCTGGGTCGTCTGGCGGTAGATAAATCATTACATGGTCAGGGTGTTGGCCGTGCTTTGGTACGTGATGCTGGGCTAAGAGTGATTCAGGTCGCTGATACTATCGGCATTCGCGGGATGTTGGTTCATGCGCTGTCTGATGAAGCGCGGGAATTTTACCTGCGGGTGGAGTTTGAGCCTTCGCCAATTGATCCGATGATGTTGATGGTGACGTTGGGGGATTTAGTCAGTAGTATTTAATTTCAGGATGTTATTATATTGCTCTCAGTCTATACCGCATTAGTTTTAAGTCGAACTTATTACTACACAAGTATTAAAATACTAAGAAAAATCATGCTTAAGGCCAATCTTTACCTTTAAAAGACCTTCTTTATAAACTTCATTAGCTAGATATTATTGTAGTTACGATATTTTTAGCTGCCATTTTTTGAAAAGTCAATGTTATCTACGAAACTACATTGTCCACTTGTTTTTTATCATAATGATTGATAGAAATTAAACTGAGTGTTTCCATCCAAACTTCGAAAAGTTCAGATTGATAAAAAGTAAACGTTCTTGATGTAAATTTAAATTACACGTGAAAAGGAGATATCATGTCTGATAGTGAAATAATAACATCGATAAACTCATTTGATAGTTGGTTATTAGAACGGCCTAAATGGCTTCAAACTGCAGCTAGTAAAATAATTCATAAGAAAGCTAAGTTGGATGATGCTGAAATAAACGAAATGGTGGAGCTCTGCATTGCTGAAGTGTTGAATTCTAAAAATGATAAATTGCAACAATATACCCCAGGATTACTTTCTCAGGCCACAGTTAACGCCGCATTACGGTTAGTGAAACTAACCAACGTACAAGGTGTTAACGCGTTAAGTTCTCCCGGAGCTCTCGATTTTGGAAATAATCAACTGACAGTGGTTTATGGTTCGAATGGTGCAGGTAAATCAGGTTATGCTCGCCTAATTAAAAATATTTGCGGATCAAGAAATCGTGAGCATGTCTTGAGTAATGTTTTTTCCGAAACTAACATAGACATGAAAGCTTCTGCTCATTACAGTATTGATGGTGGAAATGTTATTGAAATTCAATGGACGCCGGCTTCAGGGCCTTGTAGGCCGTTAAAAAACATTCAAATTTTCGATTCCAGCACTGCATCTTCATATATATCGAATAAAAACCCTGCAACATATGAACCCGGGAAAATTAGATTTATACGTACATTGATAGAACTGTGCGATGATGTTACTCAACGGATAAATAATCAAAAGAATAAATTAACTGATCAAAGGCCTAGAATTCCAGATTTACTTAAAAATACGACTACTGCATATTGGAATAATAAAATATCGGCAAGAACTACTCAGAAAGAGATTGATGAACGCTGCATTTATAGTGATGAGATGGACCGCGAAAGAGTTACAGGAGAAGCAAATCTTTTACAGGCTAATATTCCTGATAGAATCAAAGCTATACAGCTAACAAGACAATCTTTGAAGCAAATCACGACATTTATTTACAGTATAAAGAGCTCTTATAGTGATGATGCCTTATCCTCAATAATTTCTTGTAATCTTGATTCTTCTAAAAAAAGAAAAGCAGCAAATGAAGCTTCTCAAAAACTTTTCAGCAATGCACCACTCGAAGGTGTTGGTCAGGAAACTTGGCTAGCTCTATGGCAACATGCCAGAAATTATTCAAACAATGTTGCATATAGAAATTTTCAGTTTCCCCATACAGAAAGTAATTCCCGGTGTGTCCTTTGTCAGCAAGAATTGAACAGTGAGGCTAAGGTTCGCTTAAACTCATTTGAGTCATATATAAAAGATAGTTTAGAAAAAAGTGCAAAACAGGCTGAGGCATTACTTATAAATTTATATGGTAAGCTTATTTCTCTACCTGATGATAATGATTGGAATTCTAGGTTACACACATTAAAATTACCTGAGGATAGTAGTGTTAACATAATCAGCGTAATTAGAGAGAGAAAGAGGTTGTTACTAGAGGTTGACTCGGTTGAAAAATTACCTCACGTCAATTGGGATTTGATTGATAAAGCTCTCACTGAAATTGATGCTGCACTAAATCTTGAAGAGAAAGCATTGCAGCAACTACAGACAGATCATGGAAGGCAAGCATTAATCACAAGGATTGATGAGCTAAAGTCAATTCAATGGCTGAGTCAAAATAAAAAACATATAGTTGATGAGGTTGAAAGACTAAAAAAAGTAGCCATTTTGACCAAAGCATTAGGACTGGCACGAACTAATCAGTTGTCATCCAAAAGTAATAGTCTTTCTCAAATGTTAATCAGCGAAGGTTATAAAGAAAGATTTTCGGAGGAATTAATTAAATTAGGTGGGAAAAGATTAAAGGTCAGGCCTAGAGAAAATAAAAAAGGAAAAGGTGAGACTACTTTTGATATAGAAATAATTGATGCAGTGCATTCAGTTTCTCCATCACTAATTCTAAGTGAAGGGGAGTCCAGAATAGTCGCATTAGCAGCTTTCTTGGCGGATATGACTGGTGAGCAATACGTTACTCCTTTTGTTTTTGATGATCCAATATCTTCACTTGATCAAGACTATGAAGAACGAGTTATAAAAAGGCTCATTGAGCTTTCTGAAGAACGTCAAGTCATTATTTTTACTCATCGATTATCGCTTGTTGCTTTAGTTGAAGATGAAATTAAAAAACGAAAAATCGGTAATTTAGGAAAACCTATAGTGCATGAAGTTCTTACGTTACAGAGCTTTGCTGGGCGTATAGGAATGCATGTTCCTGGTAATATAAGAAATCAACAGCCTAAAAAAGCATTAAACATGCTGTTAAATGATGCTTTACCTAAAGTGAAAAGGGCTTATGATAAAGGTGAAGTAGATGCTTTTGATATTGAAATAAAAAGTTTATGTAGTAATTTTAGGATAATAGTTGAGCGTTGTGTTGAAATTATACTTCTTTCTGAAGTTGTGGTTAGGTTTAGAAGGAGTGTAATGACGGGAAATAAATTAATGTCATTAACTAATATTAGTGATTCAGACTGTCAGTATCTTGAAAATCTGATGTCACGATACTCCGTCTTTGAGCATTCTCAACCAGATGAGCTTCCAGATACCTTACCAGAGGTTGATATTCTTGAAAATGATCTAAATGGTTTGATTAAATGGATTGATGAGTTCGAGTCCCGTAAGAAAAATCAATAGTAATACCTAGAGAGATGAAATAAATCCCATCTCTCTTTTTTATTCTTAATTAAATTATTTGTGTGTTATCTAAGCTGAAAATACTCTTTTTATTGCTGATAAATTTGCTTTCTTTGAATTGTAAGCACCCAGGCAATCAGGGTAAAATTATCAGTATACTCATGGTGCCATGGTGCTGGCTCAACATAAATGCATTGAATTCCCGCTCAAATCCCCAAAACATAAGATTGATAGTATCCTTAATCTCATCCGCATAGTCGCCAAGATCCGCGATAGCCTCACAAATCATCTCAACAGGAACCGCTCGACAACTCAGTCGTCATCAATCGATAATCTTCGCCGTCGATGCGGATCAGAGGGAGCAATGTTTTATTCACTTTCTCAGGCAGGTGATGAGACTCGATAGACTGAATCGTTTGTATTGATAAGCAATGAATTACACGATCACCAGTTCCTGTTTTCATCAGCAAAAGAACCATTCTGGGTAATAAATCTGGCGACGTCTTCCATCCCTTCACGGTTTTCCTTCTTCCACACCTCAGTTTTGATGCGGTGGTCTTCTTTGTCTATGACGTCATTCGTCAGACCAGAAATAGGTATCCAAGTAGCATTGGGGGTCTGCTTATCGTCTTTGTTCACGGCAATACTAATCCAGCGTTTCATTGCCGTGTTCCTCTTTAACTAAGTGCTTTATATTTTGCAGGGATCTTAGCAATAATGCTGGCGGGGTCCAGAGAAAGTAAACGGGCGATATGGATAAATTCTACGATGTCTAACCTTCTTTCCCCGTTCTCAACCTTGGCGATAAACGACTGAGGACGATCCAGCGCTAGCGCCAGGTTTACCTGCGTGATCCCTTTGGCAATGCGCGCTTCACGTAATGCCTTGATAACGATTTGATATTCATCAGAGTAAACAGAAGCCATCGATTCAATCCCATAAAATTTGGGATCAAATATCAGTCGCCTACTGTTTTATCCCAAAATGGGATAAATAAAAATTTGTGTTGCTTACTTAATGCTATTTGTCTGTATTTTATGCACTATTCTTTCTAAAACAGTGGAAGCGTCTACAGATAGCAGGTGAGCGATGTGGACAAATTCAACAACATCCAGCCTACGTTCCCCATTCTCGATTTTGGCGACAAAAGACTGAGGTCGACCTAAAGCGTTCGCCAAATTTTCTTGGGTCATGCCTTTTTCGATTCTGGCCTCTCGCAGTATTTTTATAACTGATTGATATTCATTTGAATAAATCGATGCCATTTTGGTGACCTTGATAGATATCCCAAAATCGAATATCAATCATTTTCTTTTTTATCCCAAAATGGGATAATTGGAGCAATTCATCATAGGGAGCGGTAGATAAATGGATAAGTACGATTGGCATCCGGCAGACATTATTGCTGGCTTAAGAAAGAAAGGAACAACGTTGGCGGCGGTATCAAGAGCATCAGGATTAGCGTCTTCAACACTCGCTAACGCATTAACAAGACATTGGCCCAAAGGCGAAAGGTTAATTGCCTGCGCATTGGGAAAGCAGCCGGAGGAGATCTGGCCGTCACGCTATCAAGGCATGAACCCGGATCATGGGGAAGGGGAGGCGGGATAGCACTCTCGTAGAAGAATCGAACGTCGTTCGATGGATAGTCCACACGCCAGAAACGAAAAACCCCCGCCAAAGGCGAGGGTTAAGAATAAGTGGTGCCCGGACTCGGAATCGAACCAAGGACACGAGGATTTTCAATCACCGTGTTGAGATATCTGCACATTCTACCGAGTGTGCAAAATGAAAATTTTACCCGTAATTTCGACAAAGGGCGGCGAAGGTAAGTCTACTCAAGCTGCTAATCTTGCTGGTTTTTTTGCTGATGCAGGGTTAAAGACTTTGCTTATCGATGGCGACTATTCGCAACCTACAGCCAGCAGTATTTATGCGCTGGAGCATGAGGCTCCGTTTGGATTGTTTGAACTGTTAATGCAGACAACAGATTTAAACCAGCCAGAGAGCATAATTTCTCGAACAGCCATACCCAATCTTGATCTCATCATTTCCAACGATCCTGATGATCGCCTTCCCACAGCAATGCTTCATGCCCCTGATGGACGCATGCGTCTCAAGAACATCCTTCAGCATCAAAGTTTCCAGAGTTACGACGTCATCATGATTGACTCGAAAGGGGCTGCCGGTGTGATGGTTGAACTCGTTGTTCTGGCTGCAACAGAAAATGTTGTTGGCGTGATTAAACCCATACTTCCTGATGTTCGGGAATTCATGCGCGGAACGGTGCGTCTAATGTCCCGCTTACTTGCGTTGCAGGCATACGGAATTCAGATCCCTGATATCAAAATTTTGGCCAACTGTGTTGAGAACACATCATTGGATCGTAAGACCTTGGAAGAGTTGGGCAATATCGTTTCTGAGAAGAAATACCTTCAATCCGAAAGCATCAATATTTCCATACTTGAAACAAAAATTGACCAGCTCGAAGTCTATAAGCGTGGTCATGCCTTTGGTCAACCAGTCCACCGTCTTGAGTATGTAACCGATCGCAAAAGCGCTGCGGCTGCAGTAACCATGCATAGTCTCGCTTGCGAGCTATTCCCGCATTGGAAAGATAAGTTTGATTCCGTGTTACGGAATCAAACTGGTGCAGGGGAGGTAGCCAGTGTTTAATCTTCAGTCACTACTATGCCGGAATGGCATCAGTCAGCGTGCTTTTCGACCAAGCATCCATTCCAGTGAACGGATCATCCAATCGGTCGAGCTGCTTTTCGATATCCCATTGCTTGGCACTCCAGTCAGGATCGGCTGCAAAAGCAGTCCAATAGTCGGTCAGCGCCAGCGACATATCTTTATCGGACATGCTTTGAATAATTTCCGGCGTCCACTGATGCTGCTTAATCAGCGCATATTTCAATGCTTCTCGCGGGGAACTGGGGCTGAATTGCTGATGCCAGCTATGCGTCAGACGAAGCCATTCGCCCAGCCACAACAAGCGGTAGGACATCTGAATCAGTTCTGCGCCGGGATATTCCGAATACTTTTCTGCTGCCTGACGGTAAAAAAATTTACAGCGTTTTTCAAAAGCATCAATGTCGGACTGTGTTTGTTTATTTGTATTCATGTTTTTTCCTTTCATGTTTCCGTGAATATGACATCGCTGGCATGTGCTTCTGATCGCGGTCGTCAAACTTATCGATCAGAAAACGTGCATCCAGTGAAAGGGAGTATATCCCTGGCAATTGTCAGTCCGACGCCCTTTTCAGAAGTTTACATAACCTCATTAAAAACAATGTTATTACATTACTTTAATGTAGTTTTAGCTCGTGGCTATGCTGTGGAGGGAAAGCAATGAAGACTCTCCATCGAGCATTCTGCTCCTGCAATCATTGGCGCTATAAAGACGTTGATGAACAGACCGTTTTTTTTGAAACATTTCACACTGAACATGCCGGAGAGCGTTTACGGTCGCTCTTGGCGAACACGTGGGGCGTTCCTGAGTCCTCAGTCATTGTTTACAACGTTTTTCCTGAACGGGAACTGTCTCTCCTCTCATTGGATGACTCATCCTCTGATGACAAGATGCTGTTTGAAACTGGTTGGGATCGAGATGCCAAACGTCCCTGCTATTTGGATGATTTTCCGTTAATGCTGGTTTCTCCCAGAACATATAAGCGTCTGGTGAAAGCATTCATGAGCATTAGCCAGATTGGCTGTGGCGGAAAGGAGGCTGCGCATGGCTAACTCTCAGATGCAATTTCTTCCTTCTTCTTTGGAGGCAGAGCAATCAGTCATCGGGGCATTAATGCTTGAGAACAACCGCTGGGACGATGTGGTTGAACGGATTGTTGTTGGCGATTTTTATAACAGGGCACATCAGCAGATATTTAAGGCTATGCAACGGTTGGTCGAGAGCGGTCAACCTATCGACCTCATAACGCTGTCTGAATCAATCGAAAAAGCCCCTGATAACCTGTTTGAGTCAATTGGCGGATTTGCTTACCTCGCCGAGTTGGCTAAAAACACGCCGAGTGCAGCGAATACGAATGCCTATGCTGAAATTGTCAGAGACAGGAGCCAGGCTCGTCAGTTGGTGGCATTGGGTAAGAAAATCAGCGCTGATGCCATGTCCACGGCACATGGACGAATAAAAATTTCAGATATCGCGGAACAGGCTGAACAGACACTTTTCGACATATCGGAACAGCGCGAAGCCAAAAGTGAAATACCACTCCAACAGGGATTGACGCTGGTTGTCAATCGGCTAGAACGCAACTATGCCGTACCCGACGGAATAACGGGAACGCCTACGGGATATATCGAACTGGATAAAGAAACGTGCGGTCTTCAGGAAGCGGACCTGATTATTCTTGCTGCGCGTCCTTCCATGGGTAAAACATCGTTAGGGCTAAATTTCGCTGAAAATGCGTTTGGGCGTGTATCTGATAAACCCGTATTCATATTTAGTCTGGAGATGCCAGCAGACCAGTTACTCATGCGTATGGCCGCATCTATTGCACATGTGAGTGTCCAGGCCATGCGCAGCGGCCAATTGAATGATGAAGATTGGGCGCGAATATCAGATGCATTGGGCGTCATGAAATCCTGGGGCGATCGTCTGGTAATTGATGATAACAGTGATTTAACCCCATCTTTATTACGTTCTCGTCTACGCCGTTTTATTCGTAAATACGGTCAACCTTGTTTAGTCATGGTTGATTACTTACAGCTAATGAGCTCTCCAGGTTCTGAAAACCGCACTCAGGAAATATCGGTAATCTCTCGTTCTCTAAAGGCCATTGCCAAGCATTTTAATGTTCCTTTGCTTGCGTTATCTCAGCTAAATCGTGCGTCACAAACTCGGGCCGATAAGCGACCAACACTCTCTGATCTTAGAGATGGTGGTTCTCTGGAACAGGATGCGGACATGATCATGTTTATCCACCGTGAAGAAGTTTATGACTCGAATACTCCGGATAAAGGGTTGGCAGAAATCATCATTGGTAAACAACGTCAGGGGCCTGTGGGTACGGTAAAACTTGCCTTTGATGCGCAATATACGCGTTTTAGAGAATGGAATTTAGGCTATGGAGAGAAATACTAATGAATAAAAAAATAGCCTCGTTGCAGCTCGGGAACGCGATGCTGCAAGGAAGTCGGGAACCAGCAACAGCTCAAATTTCCGCGTTGCCAGTTAATGAAATGCCAATGGTACTGACGTTGGATCAGATGGGTCCTCATCCAGATAACCCGCGTACCAAGCGTAATCCCAAATATAATGAGATTAAAGAATCCATCCGTCACCGGGGCTTAGACACCGTACTCAAAGTAACGCGTGATCCGAACGTACCTGATATTTATGTCTTCAGTGATGGTGGTAATACACGCTATGAAATCCTGAGCGAACTGTGGGAAGAAACGCAGGAAGAACGCTTCTTTCGTCATACCGTTATTTTCAAACCGTGGCCCGGCCGTCTCCAGTGTGTCATTGGCCATCTTGCTGAGAATGAGGTCCGTGGCGAATTGACCTTTATAGAAAAAGCTTTCGGTATCCAGAAAGCCCGCGGCATTTACGAGGAACAACTCGGCAAATCCGTATCATTGCGTGAGTTGGCAACGTTGCTGACGGAAGCTGGGTTACCTATAGATAATTCGAGTATTAGCCGGATGGACAACACAATTGCCTTTCTGTATCCATATATACCTAACTTATTGGAGTCAGGATTAGGAAGGTCTCAAATACAAAGTCTTTTATCTTTAAGGCATGATGCGGAAAAAATTTGGTCAGAATATGTTTTAACAGTTTCAACTGAATTGTCTTTTGAAGATGTTTTTGGCGGATGCTGCAAAAAATTTGATTCTCCGGATGACTGGTCACTAGAAATGTTCCGGGACGAGTTTATCGGTGACTTGGTCAGTGCTTTACCGCACCCGTCTCTTAACTACGATCGCTGGGTGATGGAATTAGATCCGAAGGTGCGTAATCAGCGCAAGCTTTTTGGTGAAACCGAGCCATTACCCGCGTTCGTCCATGAACCCTCTCTTGAAGCCATAAATAAAGACAAAGGCGATGATGCTGATGGTTCAAAATCCACAACACCATCGTCCTTAAAGGCTGGAAATAATGATGATAAACAACATTTTTCAGCACCAGCTTCAACATCTGCTGCTCCCCCGTTAAACAATCAAAGTGATGAACATCGTCAGCATATTGATGAAGACGATGAGCATCATGATGATGAGAATGCAGAGGACTGGGAATTTCAGGGCAATGACAATACCTTCTCCCATAACGACAACCAAGGCAATCTTTCTGGGTTGGCAAATCGCCAGAGTGAAGACTCAGATAGTCAGACGACATTTTCTTCACCTTCGGGTGGGCATTCTACCCAACAACTGGCCTCTTCTTCTGTACTTTCTTTTGCTAACGGAGGTCTGGAGCCAGTCTCTGATATCTGGCAGATCTCTGCGTTCCAGGATGACATCGAACATTTACAGGATAGCGCGTATCGACTGGCATTTGAGCTGGCTGAGGCTATGGGCTATCCCAATGAGATCGTGGAAGCGAAAGAGCCTTTTGAGGCTGGTTATATTGCATCAAGATCCAAAGCGCCATTCATTCTCTTTCTCAATGGACTAACTGGCCAGCAAAGCGATGAACCATTCAACATGTTCAGCTTTTGCCTAAATGTTATTGGCTCTGCAAACAAAGGGGACTCACCCGTTCTCGACGATGCCTACACCGTAAAAATGTTACGCCTGATTAGAGTATTGCGTCGTTTACGTGAACATCAGCGACAGATCGCCATGGAACAAGCTGAGCAGTAAAGGATGGGGAAATTACGTTTAGAAAGCGGCACCTATTATGAGGTACTGCTTAATGCACTATCCAGTGCCATAAAAGAGAAAGAGCGTCAGATACAGGATGCATATACGGATGATGTCAGAATATTAGATCGGCGCGGTGAAATACTCAGCCAGCATGATGAATGTGACATTTTCTTAAAAACTGCGAATGAATGCACGCCGTTAATAGATGATTTTCGGCGTATTCATATGTATTTGTCGTGTAAGTATTTAGATAACGAAAAAAGAAATAAATAATATTTTACACATGGAGCAAAACTTATGAGTGAAAATTCACTACAAATAGCAAATGCATCTCAGTCAGCAAATAATCTTTTGACTCAATTAGTGATGGACTTAAAGAGTGGTTACATACGCCGCTGTGAGTCTCTCGGATTAAAGCAAGAGGAAATGCAACTACTGCAAAGTCTGACGATTGAAGACTTGCACTATATTTCCAATAGTTCTGTTTCTGTATTGCAGTTCAACATTCACCACGAGAATTTTTACCGCTTAGTTCAGCATGCCCGCCGTGAACAAATGCGTACACAACGTATTGATCGTGCGTTATCGCTGGGGGGGTCTATTGAACTTATGCAACACATGTTTGGGTTATCCAGTCTTGAAGTCGCCAATCGGCGGCGCATTGCTGGCATTGACGTGCGCCCAGGACGAGGTGTTGTCTTGAGTGAAGAAGAAAGTACAACACTTTGGCAGCGTTGGCAGCTCGCTACTGTAGAGAATGTCGACAGTGGCGAGGGGTTGGATGTCATGATGTTAGCCGCAGAACAGATGGATGTGTCGTTGACTGCTGTTTGGCACGCCGTTCGGTCGTGGAGTCAAACGCATCGCATGAATATTTCCGCTGAATCAGCAAAAAAAACGATATCACGGTGAGGATAATAATGCGTTCTCGTTTATGCGAAATCATGCCTGGATTATATGCTCCGGCAACAATTCCAAAATCACATTATCACAAAGCTAAAAGTCAAATTCGACGCTTTCGAGATGGAGAGAGAAATTATACTCGGCTGACTGAAAAAAATACTAAGTATCTAAAAATTGACATCGGTCCATTTTGGCGATTATTGAGCCGAAATCACGGTGATTCGTGGGAATTAATGAATCACGAACGATATAACAAAGAAATTCGCAAATAATATAGGTGATTCATGGCTAAATCGGAATGTTAAAAATGAGTCAATAAATGATGACTAATCAGTGTCTTTATACTGCATCTAACTATTTGGATGCAGAAACAAGTGCATTGATGTTTTTCATCGCGAGCCAGCAGACGGATAAGAAACCGTCAGCGATAAGGATAATAATGATATGAATCTGCCGGCAGACAGCCTGATAGCTTACTCCGTTGAGAAGATGAACCTCCGGTTAGCTGAGCGAATACCCGGTGATGACGCGGGACAGCTGCGTAGCGGGCTGCTTTATATGGGGAACGTACATGATGCATACCCCAGACGCTTACTGTTAGACACTCAGCTATCTCCTCTTGATAAGATGGCCTGGATGATGATCCGTTTGTATGCCCAGCAAAATGAGGGCGCAATTTTTCCCACCTATGATGAATTACAACTTCAACTGGCTTCCCCACATAAAGGCGGAGCATCCCGGGAAACCATTAGCCGCGTACTGCTGATGCTGAGGATCACTGGTTGGTTAAGTTTGTGCAAACGCGTTCGCGATGAAAAGGGACGTGTCCGCGGGAACATTTATGCTCAGCATGATGAACCCCTTTCATTTCGTGATGCGGAGATTCTCGATCCGGGCTGGCTGGACACGGTTGCTGAAGCGTGCAGGAATAAAAACAAAACTATCAGCCAGACAGCATGGGAAGTTCTGAACGAGATCAAAAATGATACAACGATGCGACATCGTCATAGTCGTATTGCGCTTATTGAAAGTCGCCTTGGTTCCGTCCAAACACCACAACAAATGGCAGCCAGACAGAGTGTTCGTCACCTCAGTTCGGAATCCGAACTAAGACAAAAGTCACACAGTTCGGATACAAATCCACTGAGTTCGGTATCCGAATTCAGTCATCCAGAAGGGGATGAATCACCTAGTTCGGAATCCGAACTCAGTGGTATTTCAAGGGGTTGTCACTCAGTTCGGAATCCGAACCGTTACGTACGTAGTAATACACACTGTGTAAAAAGAAATACGTACGTACTGCCAGGCGCCTTTGAGCAATTGCTGTCACTTGATGACCGTAGCATGGCGACAGAACAACTTCAGGCACTGACCAGTGAACAAGCCGAACAGGTGCTGCAATCCCTGAAAAGAGCACTTTCTGACGGAGGGCTAAATAATCCAATTGGCTGGCTACTGGCCGTATTAAAACGGGCCCGTGACGGAAAACTCTTTACCCAAAGAGCGTCTAAACCGCCTGTTCAGGCCCAAACTTCTACGGCGGTAAGTGATGCTATGTCTAAGCCAGCTGTGAAAATTTCTGATAAAGCGCATGTTCAGAGTGTACTGGCTGAGATACGACGGAAGTGTGCGGCTGGATGATTGTTGAGTTGGTTAAAAAATAGGCGCTGCTGCGCCGCGCAGCAGCGATTAAAAAATAACCAATCAGTGAGTTCAGGTACAAAATGGCGTGATTTTGGATGATGACGTTTAGTCGGTTAAAAAACAGTCACTGTTGCCCCGGGCAACAGTGACTGAAAAGTGACCACTTTGTGGATTCAGGCACTGGAATGGCGTGATTTTGGGTGGTGAACGTTGTTTGGTTAAAAAATAACCACACCATCCTGTTTGTTTCATTTGTGGATATTTATAGATCTGTAAAACTGGTTTGGAATTGAGCTGGTTACTCCTTTGCCCTGAATATTTCTAACCCATATCAGAAATACTTTAGGTCAGCACAAGGAGTTAGCGATGTCAGAGTTAGATCATGGTGTGAATAATGACACACATCAGGAACCCGCTTCATCAGAGCCAGTCACTTCATCTTCTGCCACTCAACCTGTCCGTGAGAGAGAATCCCGTTCCGGCGCATTGAAATCATCTTTGACCCTTGAACTCCATACCCATTACGCGATTCGATTATGGGATGGTCGCAGAAAGGAAGATGCAGGCGAGGATTTGGCAAAAAAACAAAAAGAGCGCCCCCGATTTTTTACGATCTTTAGTATGCCTCAGGTTATTGCTGTTGCTGGCGTGGCAAACAATGATTCGTCAGTTGACAACCCGTATGCGGATGCATTGTTAGTTAAGTTGGAAAATGCTCTGGGTGTATCGAGCCAAAAAATACAGTCTGATGTTGACGAACTATCCGGGATTTTAAAAGCGATCCCTCAAACGCTTTCATTAACCGATGTGCGCTCTGTTTCTCCGTTAAATATTGGCGTGTATAGCCGTTCGCCTCTTGGCTACCGTTGTGTATGGTTATTGGTTGGATATGACCAGCTTGCAATGAGGGTGTTTCAGGCCTTTCACTACGGATTAATTTCCAGGGCGCAGAGGGATAAATACCTCGACAATAATGGTTATGCAGTAAGACGAATTTATCATTTGGTGCAGGGTTATAGATCATTCAATGTTACTCGAAGCGACATTTTATCTAAAACACCCGTTGGTATTAAAGCGATAGAGCGTTTCGGCGAACCAGATCCCGATATTATGTCTGGCCACGTTCGCTCATCATTCTCATCACCGTTGCGTGGGGGAGAATGATGCGACTTTTTCTTTGTGAAAAGCCGAGCCAGGGGCGAGATATCGCCCGTTTTATCGGTGCAACTCAACGAGGGAAAGGTTTTTTATCAGGCACCGGAACTGTCGTAACTTGGGCGTTTGGGCATCTTCTGGAAGTCGCCTCACCTGAAGAATACGGTGCTCAGTTCGGCAAACCCTGGCGTATGGATGTTCTACCTATTCTGCCAACAGAGTGGAAAATGGTTGTTAAGCAAAGTTCTGCTGATCAATTCGCTGTAATTAGTCGATTACTGAAACAGGCAGATGAAGTTGTTATTGCGACAGATGCCGATAGAGAAGGAGAAGTACTGGCGAGAGAGCTATTGGATTATTGTCATTTTACTGGGAATGTAAAACGTCTGTGGCTTAGTGCTCTTGACGATGCCAGCATCCGAAAGGGATTAGATAACCTTCTCCCAGGCGAGAAAACAGTTCGTCTTTATTATGCTGGCATGGGGCGTAGCAAGGCTGACTGGCTGATTGGTATGAATTTAACTCGAATATATACCCTTAAAGCTTCAGAACAAGGTATCGATGAGCTGTTGTCTATAGGACGAGTTCAAACCCCAACACTGGCGCTTGTTGTCCAGAGAGATAGCGATATTGAGAATTTCTCTCCTAAGCCCTACTGGCAGGTGTTTGCTGATATTGAAAAAGCCGGAATGACCTTTAGAGCTCAATGGGTACCAGCTGCTGGATATTGCGATGATGAAAAGCGCTGTATTCAGCATAATGCAGCCCTTGCAGTGGAGCAGCTCTGCAAGCAAACAGCAACAACATCTGTCGTTGATGTGTTACTTAAGAGAGAAAAAACGCCAGCGCCGTTATGCTTTAGCTTGAGCGTGTTGCAGAAAGCCTGTTCTGATAAATGGGGAATGATCGCCCAGAAGGTATTAGAAATCGCTCAGTCACTTTATGAGGTTCACAAAGCGACGACTTATCCCAGAACTGATTGTGGATACTTGCCTGAGTCCATGAAAGGGGAGGTGAGCGATGTGCTTTCCGCTATTTTACAGTCAGATCCTGCCGCCACATCACTTATTAAAGATGCTGATCGTTCTTTTGTTTCCCGTATCTGGAATGACAAAAAAATTTCTGCTCACCATGCAATTATTCCTACGAAACAACCCTTCGATATAAGCAAATTATCAGATGATGAGTTGAATGTTTATCAACTCATTCGTCTGCATTATTTTGCTCAGTTTTTTCCTCTCCATGAGTCCGATGTTACAGATGTTACATTTAATTTAGGTGGGCAACTATTTAAAACTCGAGGTAGGGTGAGTGTCGTTATTGGATGGAAGAAACTCTTTTTCAATGATAAAGAGCCCGATATTCAATCTGATGAAAATGGAAGTCAAGGGAGCCTTCCTGTTTTACATAACGGTGATATTTGTAATGTATTGGATTGTGAAGTTAAAGCCCAACAGACTAAACCGCCATCTCGATTTACTGATGGCACATTGATTGATGCAATGAAGAATTCAGCTAGTTTTATTAGTGATCCGACATTAAAGAAAATTTTACGTGATAATGCGGGGCTGGGTACCGAGGCTACTCGTGCAAATATATTAGATGTACTATTTAAGCGTAATTACCTAAAACGGCGTGAAAAGTTCATTTATTCAACGCAGCTGGCCAGAGAGCTAATCTCTCAATTACCAGAGGCTCTAACTAATCCAGGCATGACAGCGCTTTGGGAACAGGCATTGGATGATGTTGCTGAAGGACGCATGTCGTTGGATGCATTTTTACAAAAGCAAAAAGAATGGACATTAAGATTAGTAGATAGGGGGCGTCAACAAGCGATTAAGTTGACGGCACCAGTCTCTCCATTGTGTCCCCAGTGTGGTGGGATAATGAGAAAAAGAAACAGTGATAATGGTGTGTTTTGGGGGTGTGTGAAGTACCCGCTCTGTAAAGGGATCATTAGCGAAGGGACAAAAGGTAAGAGGGGTAAGAAAAATCTGAAAACTAAGAATAAACCAGCTACCTGACATTTGACATATTTGATAATGTAATGTCGCTTTGATGCACTTTGTACCTCGAAGGCTACGAGGTAGTGTGATGTTCTTACGGGGAACTGATCGCTACCAGCCCAACAGATGGCTACCGCACACTCAGTCGATCTGTAAGACGCATACCCTCCGTGAAAAGCGCGTCGGGAAATTTCCCCGGAGCTACGTTGAAGACCTCAGGGATATGGTACACCCTGTTAGACGGTGTCGGATAAAACCGACACCGTTTTAATTTTCGCAGAGTAGTAAATGGTTTTTCCGTTAATTTTCATTCAATAACGACTACTCTGCATTGGCTTTTTGGCCATGGCGAGAACAGTCCGAGCCAGACGTACCCAGCGTCGAACAGGGGCGAATAGGCATTCGATTGCCGCTGAACCAGTAGCATTGGTCAGGCGTTCTTACAAACTGTTGTTGTTCCTCCACGGCATCCATTTCGGGTGCCGTTTTTATTTTCACTGACGCGTAAACAATTTAGGTTTGACGATATTGCTCAGTGATTTAAAAATGACCGTGCTTACTCGTCATCTCTGATGACCACCAATGATCTATCAGTCTGTGAAGATCGCCTTCGGGTGACTGAATCACTTTTCCAAAGCCTGCAAGGAAAAGGGCGTGATTAAGAAACGCGGCAAATTTGCCATCCTTTGAGAGCAAATGTCATCAGGTAATTTAAACGCCTCTACGAGCGTGGTGATGAAGGTTCCGCTTAACTAACCAGACAAGTCAGGATAACAGCTGATCCTGACCCTTGACGGGAAATACAATTCCCTCAAGGGGAATGTATTTTTCGTCGAATAAATTAACATTCCATGGAGAAATACATTATGTCTGCAAATAACAACAACCAAGCTCAAAACAATTCTCAAACTGGTAAATCAGAATATTTTAATCTTCTGATTAATGGATTGGGATATGTCAGTAATATTCGTCACGTTACTGGCACATCAGGACAATTCCTGAGTTGTGTCATTAATGCTTTAAGTGGTCCGGCAGATAAAGCGAACTATGTTCGTTTTGATGTCACTGTGGCTGGTAAAGAGGCGACTGACCTGATCGCACGCTGCCAAAAGGCGTCAGATGAGGATCAGAAAGTTCTTATCGGATTCACACTGAGCAATCTCTCTGCTGAGATTTTTACATTAAAATCCGGTGACCATGCCGGTGAACAGCGTGTTAGCCAGAAGGCCCGATTGATTAAGGTTGACTGGATTAAGATAGGCCAAGAACAGGTCTATAAAGCTGAAAAATCTGACTCCGTGCCTCCTCAGAATAATGGTACCGCTGCGGCTAAATCCTATGCGAATAATTCATTCTGATAACTGGTACTCATTATAAACACCTCGCTTGCGGGGTGTTTTTCAATGTAAAAGGAGACAAATTATGGCTTCACGCGGTGTTAACAAAGTTATCTTAGTTGGCCATCTCGGTCAGGATCCTGAAATTCGCTATATGCCGAATGGTGGTGCAGTTGCCAACATGACATTAGCGACCTCTGAAACCTGGCGGGATAAGCAAAGTGGTGAACAGAAAGAGAAGACCGAATGGCACCGTGTGGTGATTTTCGGGAAACTCGCTGAAGTCGCTGGCGAATATCTTCGCAAAGGCTCTCAGGTTTACATTGAAGGTTCATTACAAACGCGTAAATGGGCTGATCAGGCTGGGGTAGAACGCTATACGACTGAAGTTGTCGTTAACGTTGGCGGCACATTGCAGATGCTAGGCTCTCGTCCTAACGCTGGAAGTAACAACCAAAGTGCAGCCAGTACTGCATGGGGAAAACCTCAGCAGCCAGTTGCACCGGCGCAGAGTGGTCCCCCTCAGTCTCAACGTTCAGCAGGCAATGAACCGCCGATGGATTTTGACGATGATATCCCGTTCCTTGGGTTTGGTTATGGCGTATGTCGCAAGGCAATCTACGCCGTTTCGTAAACACTAGCACCAGTCTTTGACTGGTGCTTTTTTACATGACAGACTTAGTAAAACACTTACTTTGTCTGTGATCCTTCGGGGGTAAAATGACTACTCATATTCGATACGAGACTGATGTCGTCGCCTGGGCTAATGAACAGGCGGAACTTTTACGCTCCGGTAAGTTTTCAGAGATCGACTGCGAGAATATCGCGGAGGAGATTGCAGACGTGGGTAAGAGCGAACAACGGGAGCTGGCAAGCCGCATGGCTGTCTTGATTGCTCACCTGCTGAAATGGAAATATCAACCGGAACGTCGTGGTTCGAGCTGGGAAAAGACGGTCAAAGCGCAGCGTAAAGATGTTGCGTATGCGTTGAAAGAGTCTCCCAGTTTGAAAACCAAGCTGAATGACCCTGATTGGTATGATGTTATCTGGTCTAAAGCAGTTGCCATCGCTACGGATGAAACACAGCTTGAAAACTTGCCGGATGAACAAATCTGGACAGTAGAAGAGGTGTTGTACGCCGAGTTCTGGCCAAATTAACCATCCCATGTGGCAATGGGCAGCTAACGCTGGCTTCGGTCAGCGTTTTTCTTTTCTGGGCTCGTTTTTAGTTTAGCGTTGTCCTGTTTGGGCTTGTCGGCAGAATAACCACCTGATTGAGATTACTCTTAAACGGTGGAGACTGATGACAAGACCTTTGCGGCACCCTCGAAATACGCCAACGCTGGCATGCCTTTCTGCTGCAGCAATGTTGGTAGCTGGATGTGCTCAACAGACAACAACGTCTTCAGTTTCCCGTCAGAATGTGTCTCCCAGAGTGAACGACATTTATCAAAATCGTTCACCTGAGGTTGTGCGCTATGATCGCTATACTCTGGTCAGCACCCGCCCTGCGGATTCACAACGCGATCCACTCAATCAAATGATCGACATCACGATGCCCCCGCAACTGGTGCGTAGCGTCGGGGATGGATTTCGGTATTTGTTGTTAGAGTCTGGTTATTCGCTATGCCCTTCGTCTTCATCAATGTTTTCTGAACTACTTGGGCGTCCGCTGCCAGGCGTACAACGCAATATTGGCCCGGTTCGTCTCAGTGAAGCGTTGCAGATAGTTGCCGGTCCTGCATGGCGACTGCGTGTCGATGATGTGAATCGGGAGATCTGTTTTGTGCTTCGCGATGAATACCGTTCATTTGCGCCAGCCGCCTCCGTTGCATTGTCTACCGCACCTGTTAAATCGGCCATTTCAACGACGCCGAAGACTTCCGGAACTCCCTTTACGGGCTCAGGGGCGCAGACGACAACGCGCATGTTAAAACCGGGCAGTCAACCCTTGCCTGTTCCTACGTTGATGACACCGTCGCCAGTTGCGACAGGCAGTAAGCCTTTAGTCGCGGGTGCAACGACCCCTGTATCTGCGAACACGTCGGTATCTTCTGCTGTTATACCGATGCCTTCTGTTGCTGCCCAAATGCTCCCGTTGTCTGGGCAACCATCACCGGTCAAATCTTCAGTTATTCCAGCTCCGGCTGCAAAATCCACCTTGGCACCGACTACAGCCTTACTACCGGCTCCTGTTGCGCAGTCGCCGAAAAAAGAGGAAACGACAAAGCTGCTTTCGACGCCGTCTAAAACGATCCCTGCAACCGTTTCTCCGGTGGTATCAACGCCAGTAGTTTCTCCGTCTTTGGCTTCGGAACCTAAGCCCATCCCTGTCATTATCCCGGTCTGGAAAGCAGAACCGGGTATTACATTACGTGAGTTTTTGACACGTCAGGCATCCACTGTTGAGTGTCCATACGGCGGAAAATGGACTGTTGTTTGGCCCGTTAATGTTGACTACCCCATTTCTGCTCGCTTAGTCATCCATGGCAGTTTTGATGCACTACTAGAGCGCATTTTCTTTTTGTATGGCCCAGGAAAGGTTGATACGCCGCTCTACGGTCGTGCTAATCGCAGCCAATGCGTTGTTGCTGTCTCTGATAAACCTGGAGAGAAGTAATGCAGGGCATGTTGGTGTTAATGGCGTTTTTAGTCCTGATCGGCGGGTATCAAGGGGCTCGCTCTGCCGGTGACGCGTTGAGTGATTCGGTCATCGAAACCTCCACTGCGCGCCACATGCTGCAGACGGCCAACACGCTTGGCAGGTTGAAGGCTCAGGGGATAAACGTTTTGTCTTTATGTCCCGGGAACCGCCCCTCAAATCTACTTTCGATTCCTGGATTGGAAGATAACCCAGACATTTACTGTACCGAACATAACGGACGGGTTGTTGTGTGGGCAAAAGAAAAACCGGTTATGGCCAAGGTGTTACGTGAATTATCCCGTGACTCGCGGCTTCTGGCTCGTATCAGCGACGGCCGAGTGAATACTCTGGTTGACCCTGCCCCTTGGTCAGTTCCATTGCCTGCCAGTGTCACGGAAGGCTCGTTGGTATACATCAACTAAGAGAAGACGGACGATGTCACAATTTACTCCTCATTTTACTTACCGGAACGTTGCGTTGGCATTGCTCGTCTCTACGGTCCTGAATGGTTGTGCTACCAAAGGATTTCGTGATGCGGATGATCAAGCTGAGCGGGATATCCGGACAGCTGAGCAGTTGCATGGATTATCTCTCAAGCAGCCTTCCTCACCTTCACTGGTCTGGGTCGATGAGCCCTGGGTTAATCCCCGTCCTATTCGTGTCAGCGCTCGCGCGCAACAGGTTAAGTTGCCGCCATGCAGCCTGACATTGATTATTGATGGCAGCTTGTCTTTGTATGAAGTAGGGCAGCGTATTACCCGCAGTTGTGGGTTCCCTGTCGTGATAACGCCTGATGCCATGAGCGCGCTGTCCGGTCCAGCATCACAGGGAGGCGTAGGGGCGACTCGCGCTATCCAGGGGGCGCTTCCTCGTCCAGATGAAGGTGGGCGTCCCGCACTTGGTAGTATTGGCGGCGTAACGTCTACTCAATCATTTTCACCGAATATCGGTGCAGGGCTGATTACGGATATTAGTTGGGAAGGGGAGCCGCTAGGCGGGGCGTTGGATCAGATTACCTCTCGCTTGGGACTTAACTGGAAATTCGAAAACAGTCAGGTGGTGCTGTATTACCTGGATACGCGAACTTACCGTCTCAAGGTTCTCAATGCCGAAACGGCGATGAACTCTAACTTAACGGGAACCAGCAGTTCGACAGCCGGTGGTGATAGCAGCTCGGTCAGTGGCAGCCAAAATTCCGGACAAAGCACGAGCGTCAAGCTGGAAAGCAAAATTCATAATGATATCGGTCAGTCCATCAAATCGATGGTCAGCTCATCCGGAAGCTGGCATCTGTCTGGTTCAACGGGCGAACTGGTTGTGACAGATGTTCCCCAGGTATTGGATAGAGTCGAGAGTTATATCGACAGCCTGAATGTGCGTATGAATCGGATGGTCAAGTTGATGGTGAGCGTCTATTCGGTTCAGCGTAAGGGCTCCAGCCAGACATCACTGGACTGGTCTGTCGTGGGTAAGCGTCTCGATCGCTTTGGCTTAACGTTGGCGGGTACGCCAACGGCAACTACCGCTGTTTCATCTGCGGGTATCAATGTTGTTGATGGGAAATTTGCAGGAACAACGGCGTTATTCCGAGCGCTAGAGACGCAAGGCAAGGTGTCTGTTGTGATGGCGCATGAGGCGACGACCACCAATCTGGTCCCCGCACCGTTTCAGATCGCAGGACAAATGGTTTACCTGAGAAACCAGAAGACAACGGTATCTGAGAACTATGCCACAACCGATATGGAGCCAGGAAGTATCACTACAGGGACGCAAATGACGCTGTTACCGGATATTCGCGATGAAGGGGATATTCAACTGCAATTTAACTTCAGCCACTCCGATCCGGCACAATTACGCCGTGAATCGTCTGAAGACGGCAGAACTAAAATGGAGATGCCGTATACCACCGTACGTAGCTTAAGTGAGCGGGTTAACCTGAAACCAGGTCAGACCTTGATCGTCAGTGGCTATAACTCCCGTAATCTGACTGCCTCTCGCGAAGGGGCATTTGATCCTGACGTCACTGTCGCCGGCGGTGGTAAATCCAGTGAGACGGATGACGTTACGCTGATTATCGCTGTTACGCCCGTGCTGATGTGAGGACGATAACGTGATTACTGTACCTCATGAAAATGGTGGGTTAATTGCGGGATTACGCTGGGAACCGATGTCTGAAAAGGCTTCCCGGCGATTTGGACGCGATGTGTTATCTCTGAAGCTAAACCCCATGCGCGGGCTCAATAAAGGGGCCGATATTCATTCTGGTGCGCCAGCGGTCACGGGCGCTTGCCCATGGAGGCCTGGGCGGTTGTGGTCACTTGCCGCACTGGCGACGAGTTGGACAGGGGAGAATGGGTATGGTGTTGTCCAGCTCGGTGACGACGAATTCGTTTTTTTAGCGACCATCAGTGGCATTCCGGCACTTAACGGCGACATCTGCGGTACGCGCGACGATATGCTCGCTATCACCAGTGAATTTATTGCGCTCACTCCAATACCAGATACGGGATGGAATGTCGCCTCCACACCTGAGGCACCGGCGGTACCTGCTGATATCCTGCCGTCGCGACGTCGCGACTGGCCTGCGCGTTATCGACTGACGTGTCCTGCCAGAATGCGGCGGACCTTATTGATTAGCGTGCCGGTGCTGCTTGTGGTCGGCATTGCGGGGATGTGGGGTGTGCAGTACTGGCAGAACTGGTCTGCCCGTCAGGCCGAGGCGGCAAAAGCAAAGCTGGCCGCTATGGCAGTAGGGGATAGCGAGTTTTCTCAAAAAGAAAAACGTGTTTTGCCCCATCCGTGGGCGATGCAGCCATCGGCTCAGGCGTTGCTAACGGTCTGCGAACGTAAGTTGGACGCACTTCCCCTGAAATTGGGTTTTTGGCCGTTGTCCTCTGCCGACTGCCGGGCAGATGGTGTCATGACGACATGGGTACGGGAAAAAGACAGCCGATTGGCGACGGTCAACCGTCTGATCCAGGCTGTGCAGTATCTTCCTGGCTCTCCGGCTGTTTTTATCGATGAGAGCGGGGATACCGCGCAGATTGCATTTTCCTATCCCGCGCTTCCGGGCGGTGGTGACGATCGCGTGATTGACAGCGAACCACTGCGTCGGCGGTTGCTGAGCTTCTTTCAGTCTCGGGGTATCCAACCCTCACTTCAGAGTGTTCCTCCAACATCAACCCCGCTGGATGATCAGGTTGTATGGATCCAGGACTGGAGCACATTTGCTTTTTCTCATACCTCTCGTTTAGCCCCCTCATTCCAGCTTGCAGGATTATCTGCCGTGGGACTCCGTTTGACGCGCATCGGATTGAAGGTTGAGGGGCGGGAGCGGTCACTGACCTGGTCATGGGATGGTACGGCATACAGTCGTGCTCAGGCCCAGGGCAGCGTTGCATCAGAAGGAAATGCACCATGATGAAAGTTTTTTCCCTATTTCCGTTGCTGTTTACGGCATCGGTATTGGCTTCTGATGTGACTGAAATCAGTCCCGTTCCTTCTGGAGGCGTCCTTGTTTCTGATGAGCCAACCGTCGAGACGCTAAGAGCCGTTGAGCTGGAAATTGATTTGATAAAAACACAGCAGGCGAAACAGGATGCGCAGAACGCCCTGGCGGAAAGCCGGCTGAAAGGACAAACGCTGAAGAATCGGCCCGATATTTCAGCCATATCTGGTGTTGGGCTGGGTACAGCGAACAAAGGCGCTGGGGTAAGCCTGGCTATTACGGCCGCGCGTTTGAAAGAGATATGGAGTGAAAACAGGAAACTCCGCGCGGCTGCTGAGTTTAACGGTCGCCGTATCGTACTTCAGCCAGGAGATACCTGGCCTGGTAGTGAACATCGCGTGAAAAGCATTACGTCACGTGGTGTTGAACTTAGCAACGGACAGGTAATCCAGACGGGGGTAGCACAATAATGAAGATGGATGTTCACCAGTCAGCCGATGCAGATTTAGCCTGTCGCGTGCCTGGGCAGTACCGCGAGGATATTGCACTCACGCGTCTTGATAACGAGTCTGTGAGTGTACGTGTTAACCGAGAAATTCGTGAAGAACCGACGTTCGTCAGCTGGTTTGCCGGGCTGCGTCGTGCCGGATTGAAGCCATTACCGCCTGAGTTTGTGATGAAAAGCGAACTCGGTCAGGGGGGGCTGGCGAATACGCATGACGTGGAAGTGGGGATCAGTGGGGCACAGCGCGATGTGCGTCGGATGTTTCGCGACGTCATATCGATGAGCGCCTCTGATATCCATGTACACCTTGACCGTCGCCAGGGAAGCAGGATCCGTACCCGGATCAATGGGCTGTTGTACACCATCCGTGAACCGGATTTTGAAGAAGGCGGGACATTGTTGTCGACCATGATGGAAAGCATGTGCGACACCAAATCTCAGGGATATAACCCGCGGGTTGCTCAGGATGGGCGCGTCAAACCGGAGTTTCTGGCAGACATGAACCTGTATGCTGCGCGCTACAGCCATCGCCCAACCGATGACGGTGGCGTTTTTGCGGTGATGCGCCTAATTGAAGACGATCGCGGACGTATCAGAACGCTGCAAAGCTTAGGCTATCAGCCGGAGCATGAAGCGGCGCTGGAAGAAATTGAATTGACATCACAGGGGTTGATTGGCCTGTGCGGGACTACTGGCTCCGGTAAATCGACAACGCAGAGGGTCCTCGCTGGTCGATGGCTGGCCAGAAATAACGGGCAGGTCAGCCTCCAGACCCAGGAAGCGCCGATAGAGGGACTGATTTTTGGCGCAGTGCAGTGTGCTGTAAACACTGACAACCTCAGTCTGCATCAGGCGGGGGAAGCCTGGGCGGGTAGTGTTGTGATGTCCCTGCGTCTTGATCCGGATGGAATTTATACTGGAGAGGCTCGTGATTATGCGTCAGCGTACGCCGCTCTGGAAACGTCTATCAGCGGTCATCCCGGCTGGTTTGGGCTCCACTGTACCTATCCGCTGGATGCATTGACCCGTATGCGTAACTGGGGGATTGATGCACGTGAGCTGGCGAATCCGACCTATTTTCGGGGGTTGATTGCCCAGACGCTGGTGAATACGATTTGTCCGTCCTGCTCATTACCGTGGTCTGAAGCTCTTGAACTACAGATGATCCCTCTCCCGCATCAGACGCTGGCCAGGCGCATGTTTAATGCGGATGAGCTTAGTCAGTTACGGTTTCGTAATCCCGACGGCTGTGAACATTGTACGAAGCAATTGCTGGGAACCGCGATTAACCAGGGGATCGGTGGGCGAACCCTGGTTGCAGAAATCGTACGCCCCGATCGTCACATCATGAAAAGCTGGCTGGATGAGGGGAGTTTTGTGGCTCGTCGGCGCTGGATTCAGGCAGGCGGATTTAGCCGTGGACAGCATTTACGGCGGCTGCTGCTGGCTGGCCAAACTGATCTGGTGATGGCCACAGAGCACCTAGATCCGGATGAAGATCGCGACTTTATGGAGTGCGCTTAGCCATGGTGACATTGCTGATAGCTATCTTCTGTTTGTTGCTGGTTTTAGCGGTTTTGCTGTTTTTATCCGTGACCTGGGCACCAATGATGCGCCGGACGTTTTGGCTGACAGAACGAATTAAGTTTTGGCAGATGGTGCGTACATTCTGGCGTATGGGTATGCCGCAGGCAGAAGTTTTCGACATCATGCGGGATATTTACAGTGATAACGGGAAGCGGCGTAATCGCGGCAGCCTGCTTTGCCAGCAACTGAGTGATGCGGTCAGCAAACGTACGTTTGCTGAGATGAACTTACCTGGCCCACGTGATCAGATAGCCACACCAGAAGACGTTCTGGCGGCATGGTGTTCACCACTGGAGGCGGTGCTTTTTCGGGTGGGGAATGCCTCGGGCAATATGTCTGAATCGTTGGCCCAATCCATTAGTTTGCTGAAATATATTCAGCAAATACGCAGTGCCATGGTTCCAGCATTAGGCCAAATGGGATTGGTCATGTGCTCTATACCAGGGATCCTCTACGGCGTATCGCAACATCTGTTGCCCGCAATGTCCAAGCTGATCCCCGAGGAGCGCTGGACGTTACATATCATCATATTGAATAGCGTCAGTCGTGGGATGCAGGAGCACGGGGCCGTTCTATGTTTTGTCATCGGCATTATCACTTTCAGCATTATTCGCAATCTTCCGAAGCGTGGGGGGGTTATCCGTCGCCATTTTTTCGAATTCATTCCGCCCTGGTCAATCTACGCCACACTGCAAGGCGCGCTATTTATGCTCAGCGCCGGCTCATTGCTGAAAGCGGGCATGCTCTCACTGGAAGTCCTGAATACGCTTAGCAAGCATGCTTCACCGTGGCTGGTCGCACGCCTCGATGCGGCAGCTTTTCGTGTGCGCAGCGGTCGCAATTTGGGGTCGGCACTCTATGAGAGTGGCTATAACTTTCCGTCCAGAGAAAGTGCCATTTTTCTCAGTCGTGCAGGTGCCAGTCGCGATATTGCCGATGTACTCAATGACTGGGGGCAGGAGCAGATGCCCGTTGCACTAGAGCGGATCCGGTCACTGAGTAACTGGCTGACCTTTGGTCTGGGCGGCATCATTGGTGCTTTTCTGATTTACGTCATGTTTGCCGTAGTGGGGCTGACGATGACATTAAGTTCTCAGGGGTTCTGACCTGTATTACGACATCCCGTTTTTTTAATACTAATTATTCTCAAGAGGTTATTGAATGGAAACGTCTCTGGCTACAACTCGCCGCAAACGCGGCATTGCACCGTGGCTCATCGCCCACTATCGCCCTGCACGGGGCGGCAATTTGAAAGATGCCATTATCGCGTTAGTGGTCGCTGCTGCTGTCGTTATTCTTGTCTTTCAACTGGGTTCTTATTTATGGGGGTTGTATCAGAATAGTGCGACCCAAACGGAAGTGACCACAATGCTGGAGCAGTCTCGCAAGCTGAAGAGCAGGGCGGGGTATACCGGGGCGTCAATGGCAACGTTACGTGCAGTTAATGGTATTCCTACATCGGTCGATCGCACGGGTGATATTTATTACAACCGCTACGGCGGAACGTATTCTCTGGCTCCTGCCAGGACAAACGGCTCGGCATTTAATAACTCGGTTTCGCTGACATTAACGGGTGTGTCTGAAGGAGGGTGTGGCGATCTATCGCAGATGTTCCTGAACGCCGGGGAGTCTATCTATTCTGTCACTATTGGCAGCACAGCGATGGTGACGGCCAATGTCACCACAGGCACATCAACGGCAGCGACGATGATCGGTACGCAATGCGATGGTGGCGATAAAACCGTCATTATTACCACGTCTCGTTAATTAATCATGGCCAATATGTTGCTGCTTATCACGGCTATCTTGCTGGCTTATTTCCCGGGCAACAGCGTTGCTCAGGGAAAATCCCCGGCAAAATATACGGTGCAACCCTGGGTGGCCTGCATTAATGCTGCGAGTGTGAAATATTTCATCGACACATTGCTGATTGAAGCGGTGATGGAACAGGAAAGTAGCTTTAATCCGCACGCTGTTAATCGGAGTAACTCGGATGGCAGTGCGGATTACGGTCTGATGATGGTGAACTCAGGCAATATCCCGAAGCTGATTCGAGAAGGCATTATCTCGACAGAGCAGGATCTTCTGGATAAGCCGTGCCTGAATATTCAGATTGGTACCCGATTGTTGGCATCCCATTTTCAGGTCTGCGGCATAACCTGGAACTGTTTAGGGAGCTATAACGCCGGGTTCGGTGATAAGCGTCATCGACTTCGTGAAAATTATGCTGACATCATCTGGAAACGCTACGAACGGCTGTTGCGTGAACGTCGGGGTATTGTACTGAAATGACGCTGACGCTATTTCTTTCTTTGGCCCCTTTGCTCTTTGTTGGATTAGCCATAGTCGCTTGGCTGGCATGTCAGCATGTGCGCTGGTTTGCTCGTTTTTTGGCACTACCGCCCGCGCCGGTACTGAATGGGATGACTCTGTTGTTTATCGTTATCCCATTCTGGTTGGTCAGTCTGGCATCACTCTATGTTCATGGTGCCAATCCCTTTCCTCTACTGATGCTGGCTGGGCTGCTTGCGTGTGCAGTAGCTGACGTGGAACGAGAATGGTTACCGGACAGCTATACCGTGCCGCTGTTTTTTTTCTCTCTGTATTATTCACCGTTGCCGGCCTACATCATTCAACCGGTGATGTTGATGTCTGCCATGGTCGTGGTAGCAACGCTCATCACTGTTGTTATTCGACCGTCGCTGGCCCCCCTTCTACCCGGACGGGGAGACATCATGCTGTGGCTGGTTTTGAGTGCCTGGGCAGGGGTCGCTGGAAGCGTGATCCTGTTTATGTCCCTGACTGCCGGTGCGCTGACGATGCAACTGACTGCGCGTGATCATACGCCGCTTGGCCCCTGGATTGCCGGATGTGGTGCTCTAATTATTCCCTTCACGACGGATATCCAGCGATTAATGGATCGCTTTATGTTTACGCTCTGGCACTGATAGAGGTGGCCTTATGTTTTCGATAATCACGTCATTACAGGGGCAATTGCGACGCGGCATATTGCGTCAGCCTGCTCGCGGTAGCTTAATCAAAGATTCAATCATCGGTGTGATGGTTTTTATTGCGTTGATTGGCCTGGTCACGCAGGTGATCAGCAATTATGTGACAGAGTTGCATTACCAGACCGTTGCCCGTCATGCCAGTAAAGTATCCCAGGCTGCTGGGAAGTATGTGTCTGATAAACATGATGCCTATTTATGTCAGTTGGCCCCTGCCACCTGTACGGCGGGGATATCCACACCATTACCGCAGCCGTTCACTGCTCAGACATTGATTGATGCGGGATACCTTGATGAAGGTATGGGCACAACAACGATGGACAGGCAGACCTATCGTTTCGGGGTGAGAGCGCGGATGGTGAATGGTTCAACAAAACCGGCACTGGAAGCGTTGATGGTCACCGCGGGTGGCGAAGCGTTGGACGAAGGTGGTATTCGTCGAGTTGCTCAGCTCATCGATGGGATGGGCGGTTTTATCAGCGATCCAAGCCTGACTGAGTTGGGTGGACAGGCGAGTACGGCGTATGGCGCCGAATTATCCTGGTCCCTTCCCGTCACCCCGTTTGGGTTAACTGCAGAACCTGGACATATTGCAGTGGCCATCAATGGCGGCCTGGTTGGTGGTTTGGATAAAGAAAGCGATCGCCT
Organism: Pectobacterium atrosepticum; assembly: GCF_000740965.1. NCBI lineage: Bacteria > Pseudomonadati > Pseudomonadota > Gammaproteobacteria > Enterobacterales > Pectobacteriaceae > Pectobacterium > Pectobacterium atrosepticum. Next base: position 999,462 of record NZ_CP009125.1, read on the forward strand.
TTATCGCTTCAGTAGTGATGCTCATCCGGAATATAACCAGATGAACACCGCTATCGATATGAATAGTAATAACATCAATAATGCTGAACAGGTAAATGCGAATGAGGTGAATGCTGCGAGATTTGTGGCATTGGAGAGTAATGGTTTTTTTGGCTGGCGTAATGGGAACGATATTCAAGCCTGGCTGAAATGGAATAACGATAAACAGAAAGTCGAGCTGAAGAACGCTGGCTTGAATGTCGAAGGAGACATTACTTCAGAAAAAAGCGTTAGTGCTGCCGATGATGTCAGTGCTGGTAAGTTGGTTGTCGCTGACCAATTTTTGTACCAAAAGACCGTTGTTGTTTCCGGCGATTCCTGTGATGCGGTGACGCTGGGACTGGCATCTATCAGCGATACAACTGGCCTGATAGGCCATGATAGTACTGGCGCGATACTTACTTGGCAAACTGATTATTCACACATTACAACTGACTGAAAACAGTTATTGTCGCCATTAGAGTTCGTCACCCATTGTGTTGTATTTAAAGGATAGGAGCTATCTGGAGAGTTCTTCCCCTGACCATACCAACCTAATATCCATCCTCCGGCACCGACTGTTTTTCCCGTTGGACAAGTGGCAACTGACCTGGTAGTCGAAGAACAAGTTGTGTTTCCGACCACGATTGTTTTGTCCGTTATTTTTATGCCAGTCCACGCACCGGATTGGCAATTAGGCAAACTGCGGTATTGTCTTTCCCTTTAAATTTAGGGACGGACATTTCTGATGAAAAAACGTATAAAAAAGATACTGCTAAGTAAGGCGCTGGATAAGTATTTTTCTGCCGTGTCGCGGCATAAAAGAGGTCAGTTACAGGAGTTTTATCGAATAAATGTTATCAAAAGGTCATCGCTTGCTGACAGGTACATGGATGAGGTCTCATCAGTCGATATTGCTAGCTACAGGGATGATAGGCTGGCCCAGATTAATCCTCGAACAAAAAAAGCTATCAGCGGCAATACCGTTCGTCTTGAAATGGCGTTGCTCTCGGCATTGTATAATTTGGCTAAAGTTGAATGGGGAACATGTACAACTAATCCCGTTGAGAATGTAAGAAAACCAACGGTTTCTTCGGGGAGGACGCGCAGGTTAGCTTCTCAGGAAGAACGGAAAATAATGCGTTATTTTAAAGGTAAAAACCCTGAATTATTGGCAATATTTCGTTTGGCTGTTGAGACTGCAATGAGGCAGGGCGAGATATTGTCATTACGTTGGGAGCATATAGACCTTCGACTCGGTATTGCTCACCTGCCATTAACGAAAAACGGCTCTGCACGTGATGTACCATTGTCTTCGAAAGCACGCGAGGTACTGAAAGATATTAGTGAGCTTGTTCGGCACGAATGCGGGAGTGTTTTTTCCTATACTTCAAGCGGTTTTAAAAGCGCGTGGCGTATTGCATTGCAGTCCATGTCTATTGAAAATCTCCATTTTCACGATCTTAGGCATGAAGCTATCAGTCGCTTGTTCGAGTTGGACACGTTGAACGTTATGGAAATCGCAGCAATATCAGGGCATAAATCCATGAATATGCTAAAACGGTATACTCATCTCAGGGCGACTCATCTTGTCGGTAAACTCGATGCACGTAAGAAACAGGCACAGAAACTAATTTCGATTTTCATACCGTACCCAGCGGATATCGAAGTTCATGATAGTGGGAGGGTAACAATGACATTTTCTGATTTTGATGATTTGGCGGTAACCGCCCCAACATATGATGATGCGTTAAGAGTAGCATCTGTTGAATTACTCAGATTTCAAGCGATAGCTGCAAAGAATGGCGAAAGGCTCCCTCCTCCTGGTCATATATCTGTCAATATGAGTGAACGCATACTGATCAACCCACTCTAAATCTGAAGAGGCGATATTGAGTTAAATATCGCCATTTCTTTAAGCAGTTTGCATGCTTTGGGTACTTATTCCCCCATGTGGCCACTTATGATTTTTGTATTTTTGTTTGTCGTATTTATTGTTCTGTACTGCCCCATTTACTTTTTTATATGTCTGCTTGTGCCATTCAAAGGATTTTCTGTCTCATATATGAAGCATAGGAGAAGACGGTATGCAGTGGTTCATGTTTCATTGTTTTCTAGAATTGGGCACCTCAACAAAAATCAGTTGAAAAAATTTAATACTGCATTCGTCTCTACATTAGACGCGGCTCTTCAAAACAAAAGAGAATCAGTCATTTTTCGCTCTCATTTGATGAGAACCTCTCAGGTGCAGTTAGCTGAGAATGTCTTATCTAAGTGTGGTCGCCGTTACCGAGTATCGACTGTGGCGTTATCAAGAGTGGAGCGGGTAGGGATTATATGCCAGACATTTTTACAAGAATGGCGACTGGTAACGATCCCTCATAGAGGGGTAATGATTGTAGTTATGGCGCGATAACTTTTAGTTGGGATGGTTAATTTACCGTGGATTGAATAAGTACATTACTTTAATGTGATCGATACATTAGATCGAACCGATCGATTTATTTTGTTGTACACGATTAATTATGTTGTTTAATCTCGTTTGTACATTAAAGCGAATTACTCAATTACATTGAAATGATTTTTACGTGGAGTCGTAGTGAATGAATCCTACATATACTGCGTTAATTGCACTGTTGCGTTCAGGTGAGAAGGCATTCCCTGAAGATGATGGTAAATATGATGGTAGTAATAGCCAGTTTTCGGTAAGAATCAAGCCTGAAAGCAGAGCGTTTCTTGATATGCATGCTGAACGTATGGGGGTCTCTAAGTCAACACTCTACGGCATTATTCTCGAGGGGGTGCTTTCTGAAGCCCGAACATCAACGGCTGATAAAATGATGGGAGTTTATGAGCGTTTTTGTTTGTTAATGGATGCATTCGGGTTAAGTGCTCTGCAGCAAGCTCAACTATTAGCACCATTTGGTATTAGCCAGGGGGCATTATCCAGTGCTGAGCGAACACTGGATTTGTTGAATCCCCAGGTGCTACATCAGTTGGCTTTATGGTTTGAAATCGATGTGCAATGGCTGCTTTGTGAAAAAAACTATCCGATGTCGAATAACTACTTTTTTGACAATGACTTTTTGAATCATGATGTTTTGAGTGATGACATTGAGGTGGCCTATTTTCGTGCGGTGGGTAACTATGAAGTAACTTTAGCTTTTACAAAAGAATGGAAAGATATTCAGGGCATCATTAGGATCCCAATCATTAAGGTTTATCGTGTCTTGAAAGAATGGGAGGTTGATTGTCGGCCCGGAGAAAAAACAAAAAGTACTAGGTATCTAACTTATTCGCAGAGACAAGTGGAATCCTTGACTTTTGGTTCCGTATTTCCAGTTATGATTGTTGATAAATATCAAGTTGAATATCAAAAGCATCAAGATTGGCGAGTGGGTTAGTTTATAAAATATTTTAATAATTAATGATGTGCCAGCATCAGGGAACCTTTTGTTAAAAAATAATAAGTGAATGTTGTGCCAGCGCCAGGGAATATTAAAAAACATAATCATAAATACTTTTATTTAATATATAGGAAATAACGAATGAAACCTTCATTAATCACACGCAGTTTTATTATTGCGGGGATCAGTGCAGTTGCTGCTTCAGCTAACGCTGCAGGAACATGGACTGAAGCTCGTAACGACGCGATGGGTGGAACGGGAGTTGCGTCTTCACACTACAGTGCAGCGGCGTTGGTTAACCCTGCATTGCTGACAAAATTCGATAAATCTGATGATTTCAGCCTGATTTTACCTGCCGTGGGTGCTCAGGTCTCCGATCCGGATAATCTGCAGGATGGTGTCGATCGTATCGACAACGACTGGAAATCGTTTGAACGTGCTGTCAACGCAGGGGGGGATACCAGCCTGTCGGCTGCCAAATTACGCGCATCACTGCAAGACTTGTCTGGTAGTCATGCGAAAGCGCATGCCGGCGCGTCAACGGTCGCGGCAGTTCCTAACAGCGTTCTGCCATTTGCAGTTGTTGCAAAGGGATGGGGAACAGCTACAGTCAAGACCAATGTGACAGATAGCGACCTCCAATGGCTTGATGGGGTGTCAAACGGTACAGCCAACGGCTCTGACCTGAGTTCATTAACGTCATCTGCTAATGGCCGTGCAGCTGTCGTTGCAGACGTAGGCGTTGCGATGGCACGTGAATTCAACGTCGGTGGGTTCGCATTCTCAGCAGGCATTACACCGAAAGTGCAGCGCGTCTATACATTCAATTACAACGTTGCGATCAATAACTACGACAGTTCGGATTTCCGTAGTAGCGATTATCGTAACGATAAAACGGGCGCCAACGTAGATGTGGGTTTTGCAACCAACCTGAGTGATAACTGGATTGTTGGTCTTGTCGGTCAGAACCTGGTTGCTCGCAGTATCGAGACGAAAGAAGTCAACGGCGTCAAAGATACGTTCAAAATTAAGCCTCAGGCAACGCTGGGAACCGCATACAGCAACGGTTTCTTTACTACAGCTCTCGATGTCGATCTGACTCCTGCTAGCCGTTTTAACTCCGACAAAGATAGCCAATTCGTTAGTGTAGGTGGCGAGTTGAATGCCTGGAAATGGGCGCAACTGCGGGCAGGCTATCGTACTGATATTCATGACAGCGATAACTCTTATTTCACTGCTGGCATTGGCTTGTCCCCGTTTGATGTTGTGCATCTTGATATCACCGGCATGGCAGGAACAGACAGAACGTATGGTGCAGTCGCGCAACTGACGTTTACATTCTGATGCTGAATAAGGGGCTATTTGCAAATAGCCCCTTATCTATCGATAACAGATTGGGGAGAGTAATTGATGAGCGACATCGCTGAAATGACAAAAGAACACGTTCTGGCTCGCATTATTATACTTAACAGTTTTCAACGAATGATTAGGCCTTCCAGTAAATTGGAACAAGGCCAATTCGTTGTGACCGGTCCTAATTTTCAGGGGGATGATATGCATGTCGGATATTGTGTCCAGGTGCGTAAGGGCGTTGGTCAATTTGGCTCTGACATAGTTTTTCTGCGCCATTCCAGTGGTTCTTTAGTTGCCCATGAGAATCAGTGTTACCGCGCTATGAATGCCGAACAAGAGGGGCTTGCACGCTCAGTATTTGAGGTTTTGCCAGAGGATGAGGAGTATGAACTCGGCTATAGCGATTGTGATAAAGTCCACGAAATCGGTTTTGTTATAGAACATTCAAATTCTCTCGGCACACCTGATGTACCGTTTGTCGTTGCAATTAAAAAACACAATGATTGAATGAACTCCATATGTATCTGTATGGGAACAGCATTAAAAATCACAGAGAGTACAGGAACGAAGTGAATGATAGGCATCATACTACTTAGTATTATTACTGCTGCTATTTATTTCTGGATCGAAAACGGTGGGGGTCGGCGTTTCCATATCAGATTAGGGAGATTTTTTGAGCAAAATGCATTTTATCTTGGCATGGTGATTATTGCATTTTATTTTGTTATATCTTTGTTTTTTAATCATTCCGAGAATGATTTTTATTTAATAAAAGGTTTGGATTCTATTGTTGAAATTCTTATTAACTGCTTGTTCTGGCTTGGTGTGCTGGCCATTACTATCGGTTTTTTGATGCGAAAAAAACCCAATTAAAATTAGTTATCACTATAACTAGTGTTGAGTAATAAAAATGAATAGCGAAGAAGATAAATACATAGAGAAAATTCAAAAACTCCTCCATTTAGCAAAACGTAGTACGAATGAGCATGAAGCGGCTAATGCTATTAGCCAGGCTCAAAACCTAATGCATAAATTTGGCCTGAGCGAGTTGGACATCGATCTGAAGTCGATTAAGGAATTTCAGAGTGAGTATTGCCCGTCTGATGCGAACAAACTCCCTGAATACGTGGTCAGTTTGGCCAATATGCTGTGTTATGCATTTGGTGTGTATTGTTATTACACCTGGACGCGGAACCATCGACGTTCTGTTGCATTCTACGGTCCGACAGAACGACCGCAGATTGCTGCATATGGGTTCGATGTATTGAGTGTCCAGTTAGTTAAAGCCCGTAGTGAGTTTATTGCCTCACAAAACAAACGCATCAAACGCAGTACTAAAACCAATCGCGCAGATCAATTTTGTGCAGGTTGGGTAAGTGGCGCCTGGAATACTATCAGCCGGTTTGCTGTTGAACCAGAAGAGCGACAGCTAATGTCTCTGTATTACAAGCAAATTTCCGAGGGGTTTGGCAAATTGGAAAACCGGGAAGCGAAAAGTTGTCGTGGTGATGATGATGCATATCACGCCGGCTATCACTCAGGTAAAGATGCTCGGCTGCACCAGGCAGTAAATGGGACATCAGTAGAGAAAATTGGAAGGTAACTCAATAGTCTTAAATCTGGGTAAATTGGCACTAAAAAGCTTCAGCTTCATGCGTTACAATTTGTCGATATTTTCAGTGTAGATAAGGATAGCCTGGATGCTCAAAACACCTCTTGTGATCGGCTCGATTTTACTGACTTCCCAATTTCCAGCCAACGCTGATGTAAACTGGCACGTCGGTGATTTTGTTCGTCAGACACAACGCTGGGATGAAGGCTCAAACCAATTTTTGTCTGGAGCCGCTGAAGGTGAAGGAGAGGGTTGCTGGCAAATTACCGCCACAACACCAGAACGTATCGCTCTGAAGCTGATCAGCGGGCATTTTAAGCCATGGTGGTCTGATAAACCCATAGCGATAGGTGAGTCAGATGAGTGGTTTGATAGCGGAATATATAAAGAAGCCAATCCCAATATGCCCCCGTTGTCTGAGATAAAAGCGACATTCTCAACGGTCGCCTCCTGCAAGCCTTAGTTTAAATTTCCCAATCTCAATATTCAGTTGTTTGTCGTCTCTTGTGCCCGGTTTTTGCAAAGTAATGGTGAAAACCGTTAACCAAAGGCAAGGATTTGAGGCATGACAACTGAGTCCTCCGTTACAGACACCGTACTTCCCCCTTTATCTGAAGCTCAAGAAGCCGATCCATTCGCTGAAGAGGTCGATGCACATTACGCAAAGACTTCCTCCGCTGATGTTGCTGCACGACGTATGGGGCTCTTCGAACGAGGGGAGTCTACCGATAAAGGTAACCAATCTTCGCGGCTGTCATGGCTCTTTAAAAGCCTGCTTGTTGTTTTATTTTTTGTTCCGTTAGCCGTTTCTGTCGTGCTGTTTCTAATCGTCCAACAGCAGAGTGTCCAGTTGGACTCGCTGGATGCCGCATTTCGGCATGGTCAGCTTCAGCAACTGCCGACAGAGATACAAGAATTGAAAATTAAAGTTGGCGAGCTTCGAAGTGAATTTATCACTGTGCAGGAGTTCGATACGTTCCGCCAGTCTCAGCAGAGTCTGGCTCGCACACTGGATGAAAAGCTGAATCAGTACATTAAAAACGCGGAAGGGCAATCAGCTATACCTGAACGCCTGGTACTCCTTGAACAGCGAATTAATGGTCTCCAGGGAACAGCAGATGCGCATGATAAACGTATTTCCTCTTTAGCCTCTGACTGGCAAAACAGATTTGAAAAGTTAGCGCCTCAGAAGGCTACCCCTGCAAAAAAGTCTCAACGGGTGACTAAACCCGTACCTGCCCCTTTTGCATTAACCAGTATTGAACATCGGGGAGGGCAGCAATATGCCGTCATTATCCCCCATTCAGCAGGTAATCGCTGGTCAGATCTACGAATGCTAACGCCTGGTGAGTCTGTTAATGGCTGGACGTTAGCCAGTATTGACGGAAATCAGGCGCGTTTTTTGGTTAATGGGAAATCTCAAATTCTCACATTGCAGTAAGGAACCGTTATGAGATTGAAAGCAATGGCGATGGTGCTTGCTTTGGCAGGAACGGCACACGCCTCAGTTAATACCAGTATTCATGTTACACCTGAAGCGAACTCACAAACCCGAGCTGTTGATCAGGGATTATCCCGCCTTCAGTCAACGCAATGGGGTCTTACTGATGACGAGTGGGCGCGATATCAGGACATGATTCGAGGGAAAACCGGTATTCAATCCCCCGGGTTGGATCCGTTAACCACGCTAGGTATTGAAGCTCGCAGTGATGCAGAACGGCGGCAGCTAGCAGAGAAGTGGGTTAAAGAAGAATACCAGCGAACTGAAAAGATCCTGAAGTTTCAACGTGAGGTTGACGCTGCTTGGGAACGTATTTATCCGAATGCATTGCCCGTCAATATGGGTAACGCGGGTGGTATTGCGCATGATAATGGCGGCAGATTGGCACTATTTATGAAGGCTAACGATTGCGGAAATTGCAATACGCGCCTTGCTGCTGTTCTTGCTGATAATCGCCCAGTTGATATCTACCTAGTTGATAGTGGCGGGGATGATAACAAACTGCGTGAATGGGCCAGAGAGCGCAATATCCCTGCCGAGCGGGTACGGAGCCGTCAGATCACATTGAACCATGATGGTGGTCGCTGGATTCGGTTTGGCAATGGCTTGATGCCAGTATTGTTGCAACAGGGAGAAGATGGATGGCGCGTTGCGGCATTCTGATGCTGATTATATTCAGTATTTTCTCTGCCAGTGTTAGTGCGTCACGACAGTCAGTGCCTGACGGGTATCAGCGTGTTGCGTATTTACATCAGGTTCCGCCTGAGCTGTTCTATGCACAATCATTACAGGAGTCTAGCCGCAAGCTGCCTCATGGCGTTCGTCCCTGGCCCTGGAGCATTAATGTCCAGGGGAGGAGCTATCAATATGACAGCCGACTGGAAGCCTGGCAGGCACTACAACGTTTTTTGAAGACGGTTCCACATAAAAATATTGATGTCGGATTAGGGCAGGTTAACTGGGGTTGGAACGGTCGTCGTTTTGCAAACTCCTGGGAGGCGTTTGAACCCTATACCAATCTGAATGTTTCGGCTCAAATCCTACGTGAATGCTACGAGAGAAAGCCGGACAGTTGGTTGCGTGCGGTTGGTTGTTACCACCATCCGGCCGGTGGTGCCCCAGCGGCAAGATACATTTCTGCGGTACAGCACAAGCTAGCCATGATTGAATCTTCGACAGCAGCTTCCCCCCTTCCTGAGATTGCTCATGCTACTCAACTTGTCTGGATCGAACCCCGGAGCGTCAAATAAATGAAAATTATTTCTGTATCTGCGCTGTGTGTGCTGGCAATCCCATTCTTTGTTCATGCGGAGCTGAATGTTGTCGCTGATCTGGGGGGGAAAGATGCCGCGCCTTTCTTTGAGAGTATTAATCGCCAGGGCAACGTCGGTAGCAATAATACTGAAAGCAGTACCTGGCAAGGCCAGCCGGGAGAAGGCGCTATGCTGCCGATTGTGACATCAGAACTGACCATTGGTATTGAAACGCCCAGATCTCTTAATTTGCCCGGCATTGGTGCGTTATTTCTCATTGGAGACGATCCGGCGTCGCGTTCCTGGCTACAGATGAATGCTGCAAAACTGAGTCAAATGCATGCAGTTGGCTTAATCGTCAATGTAACGGATATTGCTGCGGTTCAGTCCCTGCGCTCACTGGTTCCTGATGTGCAGATGGCTCCTGCGTCAGGCAGTGAGTTAGCTCGTCGATTACAATTGCGGCATTATCCCGTGCTGATCACGGAGACCTCTGTATCTTCAGAGGTACAACCATGATCCCACAGCGTCCATATCTGACTGAGATCGCAGAACCTGCCTTGAGTGTTGTGCCTATTCTTTTTTTCATTCTTACTGTTGCCGTTATAAGCATGTTATTCCGCTGGCGTGGCAAAGCCAGCGAGCGTCGCCACCGTCGTTATCGTAAAACTGCCGAACGCTTGTTAAAAAGACTCCCCACTTTGGCAGGCGATGCGCAGCGTTTTTCTTATCTCCGCCGTGTTAATCCGTATGTGTTTGAAGAACTACTTTTGCTGGCAATGGAGCGTCAGGGGCTAAAGGTGATTCGCAATGCATCATATAGCGGCGACGGTGGATTGGACGGGCAAGTCTTTATTAAAGGGCTGCGTTGGCTAATCCAGGCAAAACGTTACAGCAGAGCGATAGACCCCGCGCATGTCGAGGAATTCTCGGCATTACTGATACAACATCGGTGTTGCGGACTATTTATTCATACCGGACGAACCGGAGCTAAAAGCAAGCAGCACGCAAGTTCAAGTCATAACAATACGTTTCCCCTTTATATCATCAGCGGTCAACAATTACTTGCTTTGTTGGCTGGTAATCCAAATTGGATAAACTTAAAAGGTAGTGAATATGAAAGTATCTATTAATTATGGATATATCATGTCGTTTGCAAAAGACCTCAGCACCATGCTTTATCGAATGCTAATTATGTGGCCGAGCCTTATTGTCGGATCATTATTGTTTTTATTTTTTTTTATAGGAGCATTGAAAGGGGATGTTGAGCGTATTTATCTGAATGTTTTATCGTCTCAGGCACAGGCCTATCAAACAGCCCCATCTGGATATATGAATATACGAGACTGTGTCGAATTACCTATTGAGCTGGAGGGGGGGTATTTCGGTCAGTGTGTTAATAAATCAGTGGCATTATCAGAAATCGCTCATCGGGATCTTAAAAACGTTAATAGCTTTTATTGTTTTCTCGTTCTTATCTCAATGTGTATTGAGGGAGTTTATCGTTTCTGGCTATCCCATAAGATGAGTAAAGGAGTATATGGATATGGTCACGGAGGAGCTGTTTCAGCAAAGCAGCGCTGGGATGAGTGATATATGAGCGATCGTTATGTCATTGAGGCATTGCTGCGGCCCGCTGTTGAACTGAACACTGCCGTAGTTTCGGCTACAGCAGCATTTGTCTGTGTGCAGGCACCATGGGCGATTGCGTTGGCCCCTTCAGTCAGTTATGTGACGGCCGGTGGGTTCGCTGTTCTGGCCATGGTACGAACCCGCCAGGGAATGAAGGTACTGCGTTACCGTCGTAATTTACGACGCCTACCACGTTACGTGATGAGTAGTAAGCAGATCCCTGTAAGTAAACGGCGGTTGTTTATCGGTAAGGGATTTATGTGGACGCAGAAACACACCCAACGGCTGCGTGACACGTTACGTCCGGAGGTCGAGCGTTATATTCAGCCGCCAACCCTGTATCAGGCCGCCCGTAAACTAGAGAATGCAGCAGAGCATAACTTGCCCTGGCTCACGAAACTACTGAGCGTAGATTCTCCTCTGAACCCAGTGCGCCCATTACCGCCCGTCGGTGGAAAGCCGGTACTACATGGTATTGAGCCTGATGAGGTTGATGTCACTATGCCACTGGCCGATCGCCCCGGTCATACCATCGTATTGGGTACGACTCGTGTTGGAAAAACACGGTTGGCCGAACTGTTTATTACCCAGGATATCCGCCGTGGTGATGTGACGATTGTCTTCGATCCAAAGGGTGACCCTGATTTATTACGTCGAGTCTGGGCTGAAGCGCACCGTGCCGGGCGAGGTGATTCGCTCTACATCTTCCATCTGGGTTGGCCCGAAATATCAGCTCGTTATAACGCCGTTGGACGGTTTGGGCGTGTCTCTGAAGTGGCGTCGCGTATCTCTGGGCAATTGGCGGGGGAAGGGAACAGTGCTGCATTTAAAGAGTTTGCGTGGCGTTTCGTAAATATTGTAGCCAGAGCACTGGTTGCATTGGGTGAGCGGCCTGACTACACGCTAATTATGCGTTACGTCAATAATATTGCGGACCTGTATCTACGCTATGCTGAGAAAATCATTGAAGAGGAACTACCCGAGCTACAACTGCAGATACGCAATAACTTAGGGGTATTCACTGATGAAGATGTTCCCCGAAATATGCAGGGCCAGCCTAATAGCGTTGGCATTTGGGCAATAGAGGTTGCGTTAAGCTCAGAGGCCGGTAAGAAACTCTATGATCCGATTTTGGATGGCTTGCGCTCTGCGGTTCGCTATGACAGAACTTATTTCGACAAAATTGTTGCCTCTTTATTACCATTATTGGAGAAACTGACGACGGGTAAAACGGCGTCCCTGTTGTCGCCGGACTATCTGGATATGGATGACTCACGCCCCATTTTTGATTGGGAACAAATTGTTCGCAAACGAGGTGTTGTGTATATCGGTCTGGACGCCCTTACAGACAGTGAAGTTGCTACGGCAGTGGGGAACAGCATGTTTGCCGATCTGGTTAGCGTGGCTGGCCATATTTATAAACATGGTATTAATGCTGGACTGCCACAGCAGAAAGAAGAAAAAGCCGTCATTAACCTGCATTGCGATGAGTTCAATGAGCTAATGGGTGATGAATTCATTCCGTTGATCAACAAAGGCGGTGGTGCTGGCGTTCAAGTGACCGCCTATACGCAAACTTCATCAGATATCGAGGCGCGTATCGGGAATGCTGCGAAAACGGCTCAGGTCATTGGTAACTTCAATACACTGATCATGCTGCGTGTCCGGGACAACAAAACTGCAGAATTGCTCACGACACAGCTGCCGCAGGTTGAGATCTACAGTAAAACGTTGGTTTCTGGTCACTCGGATACGGCTAATGTTGAGACTGGACAGGATTTTACATCCAGTACTCAGGATCGTGTTGGTACGATAAAAACCCCGTTGATTGAGCCGTCTGATGTCGTCAGCCTGCCTAAAGGCCAGGCGTTCGCCCTGCTTGAAGGTGGTCAGTTGTGGAAAATCAGGATGCCGCTGCCGACCAATGATATTGATGATGCGATGATGCCAGCAAACTTGCAGGCTGTGGCGACAGAAATGCGCCGTAACTATCATTCCAGTGAGGGATGGTGGAGCGGGCGTTCACTTACTGCTGCAGATCGGCAAGTGGGAGGTGAGTAGTATGGCTGAACCTGCACGTAATCCTCCCCCACAAAAACCAGAGCGACCACATGGATTGCTTTATCACGTGTTGTGGGGCTGGCCATGGAAGTTGATTGGCATTGTTCTCGGCTCGTTATTGCTGAGCCTGCTGATTGAGTACGTGGGCATTGCATTCTTCTGGCCTACAGAAGGGGCGGCACACAGTCAGCAGGTGATGAACACTGAACTGGGCTATTTATCGTCAGAATTCAAGCGTAGTCTGTTGTTTTCCGAGCCCTCTGTCACCGTAATCCATTGGATCAACACCGGCTATCACTGGGCGTTTATCAACAGTGGCTTTATGGATTGGGTTAGTAACCAATATCAGATGCAGGCAAAAAGTCATAGTGAGCTAGGGCGTAGCTTAAACGCCTGGAGTGGTTGGCTGGCACAATCATTGCGGGAATATTTGCTGGCTACTGTATATGTCACGGTAGTTACCTTGGTTAGGGTCACCATCCTGTTTCTCTCGATACCCTTGTTTGCGATGGTGGTAATTGTGGCCATTGTCGAAGGGCTGGGGCGGCGTGACCTGCGGCGCTTTGGTGCAGGCTATGAATCCAGTTTTCTCTATCACCATGCCAAACGCTTGGTTAAACCTGCGTTTTATGTACCCGCTATGCTGTATTTGTCCTGGCCTATGGCGGTCTACCCTAACTTATTATTATTGCCGGCAGCGTTGCTATTTGGTACTGCGATTACAGTAACAACGGCCACATTTAAAAAATATCTTTGATTTTATAGGGGGATAGACGGTAATGAGTGATGAATCCTGTGATGCGACTGTCGCAGCTATTCAGTTTGCGTTGGAGCTGGATGCGGACGAATGCAAGATGTTCCTGCGATACTGGAATGAAGGTGAATTCGATATTCTGCGGGAAGAATGGGTAGGTATTCCTGATGAGGTATTTATTGGCGCAGATCCTCTTTTTCAGAAGATGAGTGTCTCTTAATTGAGCTGGACGAAGGCATACAAAACTTGCTTTTGTGTGCCTTCGTCAGCAGGCAAGCCGCTTGCGGCGCGTCAGTGCCTATAGAATGTGCAGAGAATCCCTATGAATATTACATCGAGAATCAAGGTCGAGTGTACGGCTCTATTTTATGAACCCATAAAACAAACCTATCAATCCTATTAAAAGACTGACTATTGAGATTCTTTGCTCACGTTTTGCTTTTCGTTGATTTGATAAATATATCTCATTCAACGACTTAGATAATTGTAGAATACCAGCATGATCAGTGTCTGTCTTTTTTTGCAAATGTAATAGCTGCAATTTAATGTTTTCAGGAAGATCAGCGAAAGGATCATTCTCTTGATGCCAAACGATAAGGTTTCTGATTTTTTCTAACGGCTCATCAGGACAATCTTTTTCGTTAAGATAGTCACTGAGAATAAGATTAAGCACGCTAGATATTTTTTCCCGTTTTACAACCCATCGTTCAGCTAAAAGATAAATATCTTCATTTTTCATTATCCCTGCATTGATTGCCTTCTTGATAGTCTCCTTACACTTGCGTCTTTTGATGGATTGAAATATGTCGTTTAGCATAAATGATAGTAAGGCTATATATGCTACAGATAAAAGTGGAATGGCTAATGATGCATAAAATGCCGAATTGTTAATAGAATCCATGTAAGTTCCTGTTGCATGAGTGTGTAGGTATATTTTCCATCATAAATTTTAGACATCGCAAATAGAGTTTATCGCTGACCAACCCTCCCTGATTCCTCATCCTATGCACACTGTCAACTTACTGTGAGGTGTGCATGTTTTCTCCCTCAGTTTGGCTTGCTTGTTTTTTGGGTGCTTCATTGCTGTTTACTCATGCGGCAAATGCATCAGAGAAAGACGAACTGGCCAGCTCGCAACGCCTACTCGATCAGGTCCAGGCCTCGCTGGAACGTGCTCGCGTTGTTGCTGCGCAATCTGACCCCGCCGATCGTGCCCGATACCATTTTGACTATCAACGTATTACTGCGGATTTGAATGCCATTAGAGCAGGTATTGATACCTATCTGGCGCCATCCCGGGCGCAGCCGCGTGAAGCCAGTTCCATTGCGGGAAACTACCGGCGGGAGCAGCCCTGATATGTCTATGACTGCTGCACAATCCTCAGCCTTTAAATCTGCATCTGGTTTGGATCCCCAAATACTCAGCCTCATCTGTATCGGCTTTCTGCTGGCCTCGCTGTTTCTGTGGGCTGCCTGGGCATTGGGTGATGTCTGGAATGGATGGGCTAACGAGAAAGTCAGAGATGCAGCGATGGGCAGATTTGCATTAAGGACAGCGATCTTGTTGGTCATCAGCATTTGGATGTTTGCCAGCTAATTTTTTCTACACAGAGGAGTTTCTCCATGTTTCTGTTTCGCCGTTTTATCTCGTTCTTATTTTACATTGGCGTGTTATGCCAATCCGCATTTGCTGCTTTGCCTGGCGTTGAGGCTCCACAATCCAGTGGAGGTTCAGGAATCATGGGGCAGTTCAAGGGGTATCTGCAGGATGGCATTGTTCTGGGAGGACTGCTGGTCGCGGCCATTATGTTTATTAATGTTGCGATTGCTGCCGGACATACATTTGCTGAAGTTCGTAATGAACGTGCAACCTGGACAAAATTTGGCGCTATCGTCGTCGTAGGAGCAATCCTGCTTGTCATCATCATCTGGTTGCTGGGCAAATCTGCCAACATCATTTTGTAAGGTGACGGCATGCGGACCATTCCTTTTTTACCCGATCGCCTGAATGCCGAACCCGTGGTGTTTCGAGGGTTTACCACGCCAGAGTTGGGGCTTGCTGCGTTGTTTGGGACTCTTGCCGGCCTCCTGTGGTCCATATTTCTTATTCCTCTTGCTGGATGGGTCATTATCCCTACAGGGATGCTATTGACCCCTTTATTGGTGGTTGGCTTCGGTGGCAACTGGATAGCACGAATTAAACGCGGTAAGCCTGAGAACTACATCTGGCAAAAGTTGGGAGAAAAGAAACGGCGATTTGGGTTGGGGGAGGGGACGTTGATTATTCACTCTCAGGGATGGTCATTACGCCGTAGCCAATCTAAGGGACGATCATGAGCATTTATCGTAACGCGGTGAGAAATCGCGACCAGCATATTCTGACATTACGCATTGCCTGTGGCGTTCTGGTTGTCCTGCTACTGGTCACGATACTCGGCTGGATGCGGGCACCTAGCAATTTGACGGTTCACAATCCTCCAGATCTCCGGGCTGGTAGTACCAAGCCCTGGTGGGAAGTGCCGGCACCGACAGTCTATAGCTTTGCGTTTTACATTTTCCAGCAACTGAACGCCTGGCCAAAAAATGGTGAACAGGACTATCCCAGCAAAATTTTTAGCCTATCCCCGTACCTGACGCCATCTTGCCTGGATTTTCTGAATGCAGACGCGAAAAAACGCTCATTGGGTAATGAGTTACTGGACCGCGTTCGTGTGGTTTACGAGATACCCGGGCGTGGGTACAGCGCGGAGAGTGTAGATGTTATCAGCCGTGATAACTGGGTTGTCCGTCTGGATCTGGTGACTGATGAGTATTATCACACCGAACCTGTCAAACGCGTACTGGTGCGTTACCCGCTAAAAGTCGTTCGCTGGGCTGGGGATGCTGAACGTAACCCGTTTGGCCTGGCACTGGATTGTTATGACGCTATGCCACAGCGTTTGGAAATTTCACATCAGCCTCAGCCAGAGAAAAAGGGGATTATGCAGTGAAAGTGAAACCTTCCACAGCACGATGGTTTTTTCATCGCGGGTTACTGGTATTTCTCATGACCGTATCGTGGCATGCCGCTGCTGACGAATTAATTAAATGGGAGCGGATCCCGCTGCAAATTCCACTAAAAATTGGGCAAGAACGCGTTATTTTTGCTGATAAAAATGTTCGTGTTGGCTTCCCGCCGGCACTGAATGACAAGTTACGCGTACAATCGACCGGTGGCGCAGTTTATCTCAAAGCGGACAGTGCATTTCCTCAAACGCGGTTGCAGTTACAGGATTTGGAAAGCGGCGAGATTATTCTGCTCGACGTGACTGCGTCATTGAATGGCCCGACGGAGCCTATCCGCCTGGTGTACAGCGGTGATGTGACCTCGGTTGATAATAGCGACCGTCCAGCCAAATCATCTGAGCGTAGTAGCTCATCCTCTGCTTCGGAAACGAAGCCAGACGCGAAAGCGCCTAAGACTCCCCGCTATAACGCACCCTTGCCCGTCGTTCTGACCCGTTTTGCCGCACAAACACTCTACGGTCCTTTACGTGCGGTAGAGCCAGTGAGTGGTATTCATCCCGTTAATCCTCGGCTATCTGGGAAGATCACGACGTTATACCCCTCTGAACCGTTTGATATTACCACGCTGTCAGCCTGGGGCGTTGGGGCGCGCTCCGTTGTAGCCCTGCGTATTCGCAATACATCAAGTCGAAAGGTCGTTCTCGATCCCCGGATTCTTCAGGGGCAGTTTGTTTCTGCCACGTTCCAGCATCGTTGGGTCGGGCCAATAGGCACACCAGAAGACACGACAACATTGTATCTGGTAACCGATAGCCGTCCGGAACTGGCATTTTTCGCAGAGCCGGTCGCCAAAATGAGTTCGGCATCAGGTAAGGCCAGTAAGAAGGAGCGTGCTCATGCAAATTAAGTCCAATACGCTGGTCAAAGTGATTGTGCCATCGGTACTGGCCATCGGTGCATTGATTGGCGTAAAGAGTTGCCAGAGTCCGGATCAGGCGCAGAGTACTGCTGATACCGCTAAGACGACGCTGGGATTATCTCAGGATGAACTTAAAGCGTTAGGCGTCGCCGGCGATACGCCAGAGGATACGTTACGTACGGTTGTTGGCTCGTTGAACCAGGTACGCAGTGATTTGGGCAAGCTCAGCCAACAAAATGAGGACCTGAAAAAACAAAATGATGTGTTGACCCGACGTAGTACCGATGTATCCGGACAAGTGAATGAGGCCGTTTCAGGTGTGCAACAGTCCTACGACACGCAACAAAAGCGCTTACAGGATGAGCAGTTACGGATACAGAATAAAATCCAGGAACTGACCGATAAACTGGCTAATACGATGAGTAATCCCGGTGGCCATATTAGCGGAGGGAGTAACTACCTGGGATCCTCAGGGCACGGTGATATCCCTCTGGGGTTAGGGTTGGACGGCATGGGAAGTGGTACCACTGGCACCCAGTCACAAGGTGCAGATGGCCTGATATGGGTACAACCAAAAGACCAGAAGCCAACGGATCCTAATAAGACTTCCAGTGCTGGCATGCCAGCGCTCCCTCAGTTTCCTACCTCCTTTCTTAACGACAATGAGCTAACGCGCCAGAAAGCGGCGTATGAGCAACAGGTGAAAGGGTACTCGAACGAAAAAAATGAGGTTACAGCAGAGCCCGTTTACACCTTACCAGAAAATTCCACGCTGATCGGCAGCCGGGCAATGACGGCGCTGTTGGGGCGCGTTCCGATTAACGGCACGGTGACTGACCCCTATCCCTTCAAGGTACTCATTGGTAAAGACAACCTGACCGCAAATGGCGTTGACTTACCTGATGTTGAAGGTGCGATCGTATCAGGTACTGCCAGTGGTGACTGGACGTTGTCGTGCGTTCGTGGCCAGGTCAATAGTATTACGTTTGTGTTTTCCGATGGTACCGTTCGCACATTGCCGCGTGCCAACGCCAACAGCAATGGCAGTAGTAGCGGCAATGATCAAGGTGCAAGTGGCGCTAATGGTGGTATTGGCTGGATTTCTGATGAAGCGGGGATCCCGTGCATCAGTGGCGAGCGAAAATCTAACGCATCTACCTATCTGCCCACCATTTTTGCCCTCTCTGCTGGATCTGGGGCAGCCAGCGCGTTGAGCCAGAATCAGCAAACGACGCAAGCAAATGGTTACGGTGGGATGACGTCCTCACTCACGGGAGACGCAGGGCAGGCCGTCCTTGGCAAAGCGCTGGCCGGTGGCCTGAATGAGACGACTGACTGGGTGAAACAGCGCTACGGGCAGACATTTGATGCGATTTATGTCCCGCCTGGCATGCGATTAGCCGTGCATATTACGAAGCAACTGGCGATTGATTACGAAGATAAAGGTCGCAAGGTTCGGTATGACTTCTCGTTGCCGGCTGATGGTGGCAGTCAACGTGGTTTAGATTAAGGAGGCGAAATGGAAGACGTTCACGCCTGCTGGGAAAATATCTGGATCTTTAGCACGGCGTCCGCAACCGACAGGCTCCGGATTGATATTCATTATTGTCAATCCGATTCTGAATTATTGGCCAAAAGCCTGGCTGAATCAGCACAAGCCTCGCTTTACTGGGTTAACAATGCTTTGTTTCTTGATGTCGGTAGCCATTGTATTCCGGTGCTGGAAGGCTGTTTTCTTGTCAGACAACTACCGCCCGCATCACTCAAACGCTTTGAACTGGCCTGTTTTCTGGAAAAACAGACCGATCCTTTCCTGATGGCTATCGAACAGGGTCATCTTAATGACTGGCACACCGTACGGATGACGGTTGCCGAATTATCCCGTCACCCGATGTGTCGGTCATTTTCACTCATTGCCGGTCATTTTCACTTATTCCGACGTTCTGGAGAACAACATGCCTAAATACCAGATTATGGCCACGCTGCTGGTCATCGCGCTCTTGAGCGGATGCTCGACCTCAAAAGAAGAAATGCTGCCGGCTGGAGAACACTCCATGTTGGAGTTATGGAATGGCGCAGATGGAGAAGGAACTACTCGACGTTCTGCTCAGGCCCGAGAGGCATTACGCCGACCGCTGAGTACCGGGGAGAACCAGGCGTCTTTACATGACGATCGGAGCTACAGTCGCACTCAGGAGAGTGAAATCAGCCAACAGTTCCCCCGTCTGCCGAATCCAGACATGGTGATATACATTTTCCCTCATTTGACGGAGGGCAGTACACCCGTTCCCGGGTACAGCACGGTCTTTCCGTTCTATAGCCAGACTCAGTATGCGATGCCGGGTGAACGCGTGGAGGCGCTGTAATGTTCTCACTATTTAATAAAAAGCGCCTATCCCGCTCTCGGGAAATTCGTGTACCTGATGACGCAATCGGCAGTCTTGCTGAAGGTATTTCAATTCAGGTTGCCGGACGAGCATCACTGCAACGTCCCGGGAAGATGACGATCCAGGATGAGGTAAAGCTCAATCATGCTAATCCCTCAATCATCGATTACCTGCCGTGGGCAGAGTTCTTAGACAGTGATAAATGCCTGTTGTTGGATGATGGCATTTCTGTCGGAGCGGTATATGAAGTCTCTCCCGTTGCGACAGAAGGACGTACGGAAGCGCGCCTGGAACAAATCCGCGATACGGTCGAGGATGCGATACAGGACAGCTTTGAAGAACTGGATGAAAACCCCTGGGTTGTGCAGTTCTTTTGTCAGGATGAGAACAATGTCGATACTTATGTCGATCGCCTGAGGGGCTATGTCAAACCCCATGCGCAGGGCACACCGTTCTCGGAAGCCTGGCTGAAAGAGACCGAGCGACATTTACGGGGGATTGCCCGTTCTGAAGGACTGTTTACTGACACCAAAATTACTGGCCAGCCCTGGCGCGGTCAGCAGCGTCGTACGCGCATGGTGATATACCGCTGGATTGGTAAAAACAACCGAGACCCGATGCCGCCGATCGCTATGCTCAACCAGGTATGTGAACGTGTGACCAGTGCATTGTCTGGTGCTGGGGTAATGTGTGTGCGACAGAATGGCCATCAGGTACATGGCTGGTTGCTGCGTCATTTTAATCCGTCGCCGGAATGGGTGGATAAAGACACGTTATATCGTCAGGCAGCCTATTTTGACCGACGCGATACACCTGATGGCACCATGCCGGTACTCAATGATTTTACGGAAACGCTATGGTTCAACCCGCCACGTTCGGACGTGGAGAACGGCGTATGGTGGTTTGATAATCAGGCGCATTGTGCGTTGCCGGTCGAGAAATTACGGCGCCCGCCAAAACCCGGAGCGATTACAGGGGAAATGCTCCGGGGGGAGAAGATCAATGCGTTAATGGACCTCTTTCCGGAGGGCAGCACCCTGTGTATGACCATTGTGGTACAGCCACAAGATAAGCTGGAAGCCGATTTTACCCGACTAGCGAAGAATGCCGTAGGGGAGAACACCGAGTCTGGCCGTGTTCGCCAGGATGTCAAAACCGTCAAAGAGTATCTGGGTAACCGGCATAAGCTGTACCGTGCTGGGCTGACGTTTTTGCTGCGCGCTGATGATGTGGAAACGCTCAATCATAAATGCGTAGAGCTGACGACGGTGTTGCTAGGTGCTGGCTTGCAGCCAGTGCGGCCGGAGTATGACGTTGCACCACTGAACACCTATTTGCGGGCATTACCTATGTGTTTTAACCCGGAGACGGATAAGAAACACTGGTATACACGGCTAACGTGGGTACAGCATCTGGCAGGGTTATTGCCTGTAACGGGCCGAGAAACCGGTACGGGTAATCCCGGGATCAGCTTTTTCAATCGCGGGGGCGACGTATTTTCATTCGATCCGTTGAATAAAGGCGATCGCAGCCAAAATGCACATAAGCTGATATTTGGACCGACCGGTGCCGGGAAGTCGGCAACGATGTGCGCGATGTTATCGCAGGTGATGGCTATCCACAGACCCCGACTGTTTATTGCTGAAGCCGGCAACTCATTTGGGTTATTGGCCGATTACTTTGAAAGTCTGGGGCTGACGGTGAATAAGGTCAGTATCAAACCGGATAGTGGATTGAGTCTTCCGTTGTTTGGTGATGCTTATCAGTTATTGAACAGTGATGTTCCTCTAGCCATTGATGCCGATGCATTGCCTGAGTTGGATGCGGACAGCGAAGATCCAGACGACGAGAAAGAAGATAATAAAGAAAAACAAAAACGAGATATTTTGGGGGAAATGGAGATTTCAGCCCGCATGATGATTACTGGCGGGGATACGAAAGAAGAGGCTGAGCTGAAGCGCGCCGATAGGGCGATGATCCGTGAAGCCTTAATTATGGCGGCTAAAGCTGCCTATGCGGCTTCAGAACAAATGCTACCTTCTCATTTGCAACGTGCATTACTCAATATTTCCATGGATACCGAACGTAATGAACAGCGTCGGACTAAAGCCGCAGAGATGGCCGAATCGTTAAGCATGTTCACACAAGAGGGGAGTTTTGAAGCGGAACTATTTAACCGTGAGGGGCAGCTCTGGCCAGAAGCTGATGTGACGCTGATTGACCTGGGCTATTTTGCGCGTGAAGGGTATGAAGCGCAGATGGCGCTGACGATGGTGTCACTGACTAACACCGTTAACAATATTGCTGAACGCGACCAGTACAAGAAGCGAGACATCGTATTTGCCATCGATGAGGCACACATTGCAACCGTGAATCCGCTTCTGGCGCCATATATGACCAAGATCGTCAAAATGTGGCGAAAACTGGGTGCCTGGCTCTGGCTGGCAACGCAGAACCTGGAGGATTTCCCTGACGCTGCCGGCAAAATGCTTAACATGGCTGAATGGTGGCTATGTTTGGTTATGCCGAAGAAAGAGGTCGATGATATCAGCCGCTTCAAGTCCCTGACCGATGAACAGAAATCGGTGTTGATGTCGGCCAGCAAGCTGGATAAATGCTACACCGAGGGCGTCGTATTATCGAAGAACGTCCAGGCATTGTTCCGTGCCGTTCCCCCCAGTTTGTATTTGGCGCTCGGTATGACAGAAAAAGAAGAAAAAGTGGAACGACGTCGTTTGATGAATGAATTCCATTGTTCGGAGCTGGAAGCGGCAATGCGGGTCGCCACAGCATTAGATAACGCCCGTGGTTTGGTTGAGCAGGAGAAAGCTGCAGTATGATGACATTGAAATACCCTACGCCGACTATCCAAACGGAGAGTGGCCATTTTCCCATGCTTTTTAGTCTGAAACCGCAAGGCGAGGCAGGGATCTCCCTGAAAAACGATAGCGAACTGCAACAATTGCGTGATGCTATTCGTCAGCGTTTACCCATGCAATGCAATGTAACATGCCACCCTCACCGGGTTGGCACCCGAGGCGCTGTAGCGCTGCATTTTGATGGTGGGCATGGTATCGGTCCCTGCGTTGATATCCTGATTTCTGTTGCCGGCATAACGAGTTGGCCAGAACCGGATGATTACGATCATCCCCGCTGGTACATTTCTGTTCCAGATGCTGTTGATGTGGTTTATTTGGTTCTGTATCTGAAAGAGATAGCTGCAGGCAGTATCGACGCTATCAGCGCTGATGTTTTACGTTCGTATGATGAGTCAAATCAATAGCAAAATTACATAGTGGATTGACAAAGATTAGGGGCAACACCGCAGAGGTTAATAACAAGCAAACTAGGGTGCCAGCAATGTGCTGGCACTATAGATTTCAGTTACGTTTTGCTTTGTTCATTCATTGCGAGTAAGAAAAATGCGACAACAAAGCTGGTGTAATACCAAATTGTTTTTAGTGGAACAATCGATTCAAGCGTCCCGTTAGAAAAAACACCAACAAAACCAAAAGTC
This sequence comes from Pectobacterium atrosepticum, assembly GCF_000740965.1. Taxonomy (NCBI): domain Bacteria; kingdom Pseudomonadati; phylum Pseudomonadota; class Gammaproteobacteria; order Enterobacterales; family Pectobacteriaceae; genus Pectobacterium; species Pectobacterium atrosepticum. The sequence continues at coordinate 1,022,882 of NZ_CP009125.1, forward strand.
AGAAATGCTAGCACTGCCAATGGTATTACAGAATTGTGTATATACACCTGAGCATATATTAATCCCAGATATAGAATCATACTGAAGAATGAGGCGGCTAAAATTTTACCAAAAAAAATAAAGAAAAACTTTATGTACTTTAATTTATCCGAGTCTTCAAGGGAAATGCTCAATACATAGACATCAAGATCCAGTGAAAAGTTTGTTTGATAAATATAACAAGCACATATTAATGGTAATACGATTATTTTACATAAATCTTTTAGGTTATTAATATCAGATATTTTTGGTAATACGTCCATTTTCCCCTCTAGTTAGCCTGCAAATAGGCATAATGACAATTTTATTTTCTTTTTCCCAAAAAGAGTTTATCGCTGTTTATCTGACCATGCTACTGCATGCTGATGGTTGTTGATCAACCCACAGACAAGGAGTATGGCTATGTGCAGCAAAATAGCCGTTTTTCTTTTTTTACTCTCACCTGCGCCATTACTGGCCAATCCCGTTGTTTATACCGACCAGCAACATCCTCCTACCAATCTTACCCCCGAGACTCAGATAGTCTGGCTGGATGCTCCGGAACGGTTGCAGCGTTCCGTGTTTGGCGAGTTTCCCGCATCGATGGAACAAGCGACAGTACAAGCTCAGGTTGTTATGCGCTCCCCGAAGTGGCAACAGCATGAGAATGACCTGCAAACGGCCTATCGTGGTGTGGTGCATGCATGGGAAATTGGCGTGCGCAAATATCCTGCTGTTGTTTTTGACGATCGCGACGTGGTGTACGGTACTGCTGATGTTGCCATGGCTATCGCATATAAAATGCAAGAAGGGGGTAGCCATGAGTAAATGGCGAACCCGACTCCGTCCACTTGCTGTTGGCATTATGCTTACGACGGCATGTGAGCCTGCCGCTATTGCTGCCGTTAATACCGCGCAGATTGTTGCCAGCGCTATTTCGCCTGGATGTATCAGTTGGCGTGTCAGTGGCATTTGTTACTGGCTGTTCTGCACGAATTTCGGTTGCACCATACGAACGTCCGTCAAGGTGTCCCACTTTATTCCCGATGCGGTCGTGTCCACATATATGGCTCCAGGAGGTAACCCCTGGTCAGAAATGTCTCCAGTAAGCCAAGGTGCGGGAGGGTTGGAAAGTACGATTACCAGTGGATTAACTGGAGTTACTGCCGGTGGTGGTAACGCAGCAGACATTAAGGATCCTGGACGAAGAAAATCCAACATCAAATTTAAGTATGCGGATGCGATAGGTCACCCAGCCTCGACACTTATCGGTGGACAAATTCCCGGTTATTCCTGCGACAGTGTCGCCACACCGCTCATGCCGTATTTTCTGAGCACGCTAGATTCTCTCGCCTGGCGAACGGGAATTCCTGAATCACTGTATCCAGAGGCACTCATTCCCGGCCAGCGTGAAGTCGGTAGCATGGCATCAGGAAATATGTGGGGGAATGTTTATCCCCGCTCTGGATTTATCCAGCATACCGATGACGATAAAGCGTCAGCCGTAGTCGCCCAGCGCGTGGCGGACATTATTACGCGTTCTGGCCAACTGCACGTCTATCAGCCCCTGACAGGCTCCCGCCGTGATGGGTACTGGCCCCCCGAACCTGTCGTGGAAAACACCAACAATCACAAGTGGCAGCGTTTGTCTCCACAGCTAACGTCCTCATGCGCCGTATTCCCTGATGGTGACCACATGTCAGCTGAAAATGGCAATGCAGCCTATGCCCTTTGGCAGCCCTACAGTTGCTGCCAACGTCGTGGTCAGCGGTTGTTATCTGCCACTAATTTTTAAGGAATAACGATGAACATGAAATTTTGCGTGTTGGCTATTGGTCTGCAATGGGTTACGCCGTGCGTTCTGGCCGATCAGTTCAACGTCAATTTACCCCAGGCGAACAGCGGAGCGCTGGGGTATGGGGCTGATGTCAGTGGTGCTGTGTCAGATAAACTCTTTTATACGCTCGGTGGCGGTTCTGTGATTTCGCAGCCGGCAACGCGTATCAGTATGCAGAAGCTGGGTGTTGATCTCGGTTGGAGTTCTGATTTGCAGTGTGGCAATTTTGACCTGAAAACGACGGTCGGCAATCAGTTGAATGGCGTGACATCCGGATACAAAAACCTGATGGGGGAAGTCATTCAGGGGGCGACCGGTGCGGTCTCCAGTTTACCTGGTGCCATTATTCAACGAGCGAGCCCGGGACTCTATGACATGCTGACTAACGGTGTTCTCCAGGCAAATGTCGCATTTGATAAGGCCATGTTTAACTGCCAAAACATGACTAAACGGATGATGGATTTTTCGGATTCCAGCAAATGGACGCAATCCGCACAGGCAGATGAATACAAGCAACTGGTTAATAGCGGAAAAGCGGACGCCATTCAAACGGATAACGACTCCCAAAAACTGACTGGCAATAACGGCCAAAATTGGATTGGTGGTCAGCGACGTGGCGGTAAAGGGCAGCCAGCTATTCGCCCAACACACGATTTGGCCGCAGCCGGTTATAACATGATGAATAGCCAGCCGGCGTTGAGTACATCTTCCGTCAGTACCAGCAATTGCACTGGCTCAGTCTGTCAGAAATTCCCTAACTCGGAGGAAGCCGCAAAAGCTGTCGTCCAGGTGCTTGGCGATCGCTCGATGCGGACGTGTAAGGTTGCCACTGACTGCACCAGTGGGGATGAAGGCCAACAACCCGGAACTACTCAGGCGGGAACCGGGTTTGCCCCCATGTTGGAAGAGGCAACGAAAGCCAATCTTGAACAACTGGTGAAAATGGTTAATGGGGCAGAGAAACCTACCGCGGCGAACCTGGGCAAATTGAAAGCTGGGAGCCTGACTATCACCAGTGGTGTTATCCGGGCATTACAACGTGATCCAGATAACGCTGCATTGACTGGTCGGTTGGCCAGCGAACTGGCGATGGCGGATACGGTCGAGACGGCCTTACTGATGCGACGCATGCTGATGACCGGAATGTCTGAGCCAAATGCTGCCGCTCAGGAGGCTGCGGTTGATGAGGGAACTCGTCGTATTGAATCGCTCGATCGGGAAATTAATGCGCTAAAGAATGAGATGGAACTCAAACGCGAGCTGGCACGTAACTCGGTACTGACCATCATTGAGCGGGAAAATAGCCGCGTAGAAACCAATCCGCAGAAGCAAATCCAGGACAACACGGATATGCGCGTCAATCAGATGACTACCCCTGTTCAGGGTAAATAATTATGCCTGAATCTAAAAAGATACAGTCTCAGCCTGTTTTTAAACGGCTACGACAGGCAACCAGAGTGTTGCTACTCCTGTTGCCACTTGGCGTTGGATCTATGCTTATTGCGTTTCTGATAGCGAATATCGGTGTGTCATATCCAGATGAATTCTTAGCCCTTCGTAGTTGGATGCAGCGAACGAGCATTGGCTGGTTGGTCTGGCGGTTGATGCTGTATAGCGTACTGGGATGGGGGTTCTGGAAAATCTGGCATGCCCCTAGATGTAAGCCGGAATATAAAGCCCCGCTGAGACGGATGGCCATCGTGAGTGTGATGTTTTTACTGGCGTGTGAATACGCTATGTATATCGACACAGGAATGACGCGATGACCACAAACAGCTATTTCGAGTATTTTCTGACGCTACTGGGTTGGGTCATTAATAATGGCCTGTGGAACATCCTGATTGGTACCGGACTATTTGCTGCACCTTTGGCCTTTAAAATAGTTGGTATTTGGATGAAGGTCCGAGAAGAAGGAGAGGACGAAGGAAACAAAGGAATGCTATCGCTACCCCGCATCGAAAACGCACTGTACGGTGGGTTCTTTGTGATGTTGGCCTGCTGCGTTCCGTTGATTAATTTGAGCCTGAGTACCATGCAGTACGATACGTCTCGAGCGAAAACGTGTGGAACCTGGACACCATTGTCTCCGGATGAAAGTGGGTATTCGAGCGTAGTGTCCAGCCTTAATGATCAGACTGCTGCGGTACCCTTTTGGTGGGCCGTTGTACACCGCCTGTCAAAAGGGGTAACACAGGCTGCCGTCGCGACCATTCCTTGTCGCCCGGATTTGCGCCAGGTTCGTTTTGAGGTGCAGAGAACCAATATCAGCAATCCGGCGTTGGCTGAAGAGCTTCAGGACTTTACCAACGACTGTTATGCGCTCGCGTTATATACGTGGAAACAGCAAGATCAGGGAGCCACAACGGATAAGGATGTGCTGAAGGACATTGAATGGTTAGGCAGTTCAACGTTTCGTTCCCGTTATTATGGTGAACTGAACTCAAAAATGCCGCGGTCAAATTTTCCCTGGAGCGATGCCAGGGACAGTGGGCGGCCGAATACGGGGCGGGGGGGGTATCCTACATGTAATGAATGGTGGTCCACAGCGGATACCGGTTTGCAGGATAGGGTAGTCAATCAAGCTGACCCAGGCATGTGGCTGCGTCTTTCTGCCGCACTGAAAATGATGGGGAAAAGCACGGCTGACTACAAAGAAGCAGTGATCAGGCGACTGGTGAGTCCTCAGAGCCTAAATATCTCTCAGGGAGGGCAGGTTTATGCGGGCTACGGAGGTAATGCGGACTTCACCACGATGAATACCGTCAATCGGTTTGGTGCTATTGCCGGCGGCGCGTTGGGAAGCCTGGGAGCATTTCCGGCATTTGATGCGATGCGCCAGGCGCTACCAATGGTTCAGGCTATTTTATTGATGGCTATCTACGTCATGTTGCCGCTGATCCTTGCGTTTGGTGTCTATGAATTCAAGGTCGTGATTACCCTAACGTTCGTGATATTCGCGCTGAATTTCCTGACGTTCTGGTGGGAACTGGCTCGGTGGCTCGACAGTTGGCTACTTGAAGCACTGTACAGCTCGGATACCCACAGCAGATTTAATCTGGCAGGGTTTCAAAACACCTCTGACGACCTGGTCATGACTTTTGTGATGGGAACAATGTTCATTGTTCTGCCGGCAGTATGGGTAGGATCATTATCGTGGGCAGGGCGGGATATCGGGGCTGCGTTATCCAACGCAATAGGTAGTGGAGTAAAAGATGCTAGAGTTTCAGCAAGTAGTGCTGGTGATGCTGCTAGTGGGGCAATAAAACAAGCGGCTACAAATAGGTTATCAAAATAAGTATTGCAGATTAAATAGCCTTAACAGGCTATTTAATCATCGCTGTCTCTGTAGTATTTGTTTGGATTCTCTTTATAGCTACCGCATTCGTGCGAGTCGTAAGAGTCATAGCTGCCTGATTGATAATTGGTGACGTAAACTGGTGTTCCGTCTCCTAACCCTTTTTTAGGGCTAATCAAGAAAACAGCCCAAAGTAAAAGGAACATACCACCAAGAATAAATCCACCAAACAGAATAGCGGCAATGGATAAGGTTAAAAATGCAGTAACAGGAATATGACCAAGCCACTTCGGCATATTATGACGACCAGCGGCAGCTACACACGTTGCATCCCACTGTTTCAGTCTGTTCTTTGTGCTTTTCCAGATACCTGCCGCCTTGATTCCACGCTGATAGGCTTGGTTCTTTGCTGTGCTTTGCATCTGAATATCCTTCTCAATGGAACATCTCATGGTTACATTTTAGTCTAGTAAAGGGCGCAAATCCATCAAATTAAAAGGGATTACACACCGTTTCGCTAGAGAAATCTGCCGCTACAAGACCGAATTTAAATGAATCTATTTTTCATATGCCCAATATGTTCGCCAGTGTGATTTCGACATCAGCCATGACCTGAGGTGACACCGTATCAATATATTTCGCGCTTCTTGCCTGAAAATCAAGAGAGTTCAGTTGGTGGCAAAGAATCACTCCAGTCACTTTGCCTTTCTCTGTATCACCACCGCCGATATAAACGACGATGTTTTTTTCGCGCAAGGACCCTGCGCCTGATGTTATCGCGGCACAGGCTGTAACGCCGGTTTCTTTGTTCACGGTATCAACCGATATTACGAGGAAGTAATGCGGCCCAGCAATCTCTCTACCAGCAATTGGATCTGGATTGACTAACCAAATTTCACCTCTTTTTGGCATCCGAGCCATCAAAAAATCTCCTGTCCTGCAGGCTTCAGTTGCTGAAATGGCTGTGTTGCTTCCCTTAAGATCCTGATATCCCGAGTACTTAAATCAGACACCAGTTCTTCAGGAGACATCCTGCGTTTGCGTGGCTTTACTGTCTGCGGCATGATTTTCAGTGCACCATTATCCTGGACAAGAACTACGTCTTCGCCTTCTTTCCAGTTCATCGCGAGGGCGATTTCTTTAGGAATAGTTACGATGATGGCCCTGCCCTGCTTACGCAGACGGGCGCTTTTGCCTATCGATTTTTCAACTGTAATATTCATTACACTCTCCATTGGTGCAACCGTGATAACACCAATATAGCGCAGAAAATGCTCTACCGAAAGCCCGAATAGAGAGTCAGGTGGATATCTTACATCTGTAGAAGATGGGCATGTAGGTTACATATCACACTGATAATCCGGTGTGTTTTAGTGATGGTTGTACATAACACATGGATCTTACTGACCATTCATTCGATCGCAAAACTTAATTTAGCACGATAGATAGAGGTAGCCTGCTGATTCTGCCTGATGCCACACCGGATTATCAGTATGGCAAATGAGCGAGTAACGGAAGGGTTGGTACGAGATACGTTAAGGGGGCTTGGTTACTATGGAGCAGACAACGGGATCAGCATTGAAGAGCAAAAGTCTGAAATATCCAGAGTTAAAACTTTGTTATCTAAAGCAAGTAAAAATGCAAAAGGGAACGCAGGATACCCTGAATTTATTATTTCTAACCTGAAAGATACGGCATTTCTCATTGTCTTCGAGTGTAAACATGATGTGAGAAAGCACGAAAGCCAGACTGGAAATAAACCTGTTGAATTCGCTGTAGATGGTGTCTTGCACTATGCCAAACATCTGGCAAAGGACTACACCGTTGTTGCTGTCGCCGTCAGTGGTGAAACAGCCAGCTCGATGAAAATCTCCAGCTTCTTGGTTCCTGCAGGAACGACAGAAACGAAAATTCTTACCAATGAATCAGGTGCTCCAGTGATGGAGCTGCTTCCGTTTGATGATTATTACCGATTGGCTTCTTTTGACCCCGATGTTGCGAAAAAACGCCATGCTGATCTGCTTGCCTTCTCCCGTGAGCTTCATGAACTCATATGGGCTAAAGCTAAAGTTTCCGAAGAAGATAAGCCTTTGTTGGTCAGTGGAACGTTAATCGCACTAATGAATGTCACGTTCATGAAGACATTTGACAGCCTGCCTGCAGGGGAGTTGCAAGATGCCTGGTTGGGGGCGATTAAAAAAGAACTGGATAAGGCAGAGATCCCCCAGGCGAAAAAAGACACGATGTTGCAGCCGTACACCTCTATAGCAGTACACCCCAATCTGGGTCGTCCTGACAGTAGAACGGCAAAAGAGCATCCTGGAGGCGTGTTTAAAGAGATTATTCGGAGAATTTGTGAAAATGTCTGGCCGTATATCAACATTTATCATGATTTTGATGTTGTTGGCCAGTTTTATGGCGAGTTCTTAAAGTACACCGCTGGTGATAAAAAAGCACTCGGTATCGTACTGACACCTGGGCATATCTCAGAATTGTTCTCTTTGCTGGCAAATGTCGGGCCTGAGTCGCGGGTCCTGGATATATGTGCCGGCACGGGCGGTTTTCTGATTTCAGCCATGCAACACATGCTTAAAAAGGCGGTGACAGAAGCGCAACGCCAGGATATTCGTCGTAATAGACTGATAGGAATAGAAAACAGTCCAAAAATGTTTGCTCTGGCTGCTTCCAATATGATCCTCCGTGGTGATGGCAAAGCCAACCTGCACCAGGCCAGTTGTTTTGATGATGCGATAATTCGCTCAGTAAAAGGCATGAAGCCTAATGTTGGAATGCTAAACCCACCTTATGCGCAATCGAAAAGTGATGCGGAACTCCATGAGCTGTATTTTGTGAAGCAGATGCTGAATTGCCTTCAGCCTGGCTCTATCGGTATTGCTATTGTTCCAATGTCTTGTGCCATTTCTCCTAATCCGGTAAGAGAAGAATTACTGAAACATCATACCCTCGATGCCGTAATGTCGATGCCGCCAGAATTGTTTAATTCAGTGGGAGTTGTTACTTGCATTATGGTGTGGATTGCAGGCCAGCCTCATGAATATTCAGATCGGAAAACCTGGTTTGGCTATTGGCGAGATGATGGCTTTGTTAAAACCAAACATAAAGGGCGAATTGATATTAATCATCGTTGGCCTGATATTCGTGACCGTTGGGTTGCAATGTATCGTAATCGTGAAATACACCCTGGCGAAAGTGCAACATATAAAGTGTCATCAACTGATGAATGGTGTGCTGAAGCTTATATCGAAACAGATTATACCCTTTTGACTAAAGAAATATTTGAGCAAGATATTAAAAGATTTTTGCTTTTTAATTTAATGCTTGATGTGCAAGGTAGTCCTGAGATTGGTCGGGGAGACGATGATGAAGCTTGATGAATTATTTCATGTCCGTAACGGTATTGTTAGCTCTGGGCTAAATATACAGTCAGGGCCTTTCTTTGGATCAATACCCTATTTGCGCCCTGCCAATACCCAGCAACGCACAATCTCCGGATGGATATCAAAATCGGATGTTGAAGGAAAAAATATTTATCCTGAGGGGAGTTTGTTTGTTTCAACTAATGGTGAGGGGAGTCATACATATTCTTATGTATCTTCATTCGAGTTTGCATGTAATAGTGATGTTTCAATACTTATACCTAAAATAGATATGGGTCTTAGAGATAAAATATTCTATGCACGATGCATAACAATGAATCGCTACCTGTTTTCATATGGAAGGAAGCCTAAAGGAAAACGGTTGAAAGAAATTGAAATTCCTAATGCAGTACCAGATTGGGTGAAAGATATAAATACGAATGAAACCTTAAGTGTTTTAGATGATTTTAAAAATAACACTGAGTTTCCCTTTAATGAAAAGTCAGAGAGAAAATTGGATTTTGTTCCTGTTAATAGTTTATTTGATGTGCGTTATGGACATTCTCTTGAGTTAAATAGACTTGATTTATTGAGTCGACGTGATGGTGGTATTCCATTTGTATCGAGGAAGATGGGGGGGAATGGTATATCCTCTTACGTGGCACCAATTGACTCTATACCGCCTGCACCTGCAGGAGAATTAACATGCGCTTTAAGTGGTAATGGTGTGTTATCTACCTTTTATCAGGAAACCCCATTTTATACGGGTTTTCATGTGGCTTGTCTTCGGCCGCTATTTGAAATGTCTCGCGAGGAGTTATTATATTATTGTTCATGTATATGGCAAAATCGCAATAAATTTAGTTATGGACGGCAGGCTAACCGAACACTTAAAGATCTATTAGTGCCATCACGGGACTCAGTTCCTCACTGGGTTTACGGGGCATTATCTCGGATAACTGAACAGGTTATAAGTAGTTCAGCTCGTTAAATTGTATTAAGAGCATTATTAATATGTTATCCACATATCCACGGACAAATAAGCCAGTGAGTCAGCGCCCACCAAAGGCGCTGGCGAACGGGAGCGGTCGGCGAGTGTCGAGCCGACTTTGTCAGTGGATATGTGGGTAACTATTTGACGATCCCGAATTGCGTTGTTAATATCGATTTCGCTGTACCATCGTCCACTCGGACGATCACCAATGATCTTTCAGTCTGTGAGGATCGCCTTCGGGTGACTGAATCACTTTTCCAGAGCCTGTAAGGAAAAGGGCGTGATTAAGAAGCGCGGTAAATCTGCCATCCTTTGAGAGCAGATGTCACCAGGTAGTTTAAACGCCGCTACGAGCGTGGTGATGAAGGTTCCGCTTATACACTCAAATACTGGCTCGTCTTATCGAGAGCAGATCGATAGCTTCAGCAACAATTTGATGTTGTTCGGAGTTTTCTGTTTTACGCACAATTCAAGATACGAATACGTCTAGAGCGACGTCCGACCTTTGCACGCACGTATAAGGCCATTTGGTACATTTGGCCGCTTACGGGAGTCGCAATGAAAGGCCGAAGCTGCGCGGCGTCACTTGTGTATGAGCAACGCGAATACCAAGTGACGCGCGCAGCGCGTATACGGTCAGAGCTTACGCACTGCCCGATAGACGATTCTTCTACCATCTGACCAACACGTAGTAACGGTTTTAATACGTATAAAGACGTTTTACTAGCCGTTTAATGGTCGTTCATTTAACAAACAGTCCGAATGTATGAAAGACATCATCATGAAGACATTTCTATTAGATAGAGGAGGTAATCAGCACGACATCGATGGCGACGTCAGCAACAACTGGCGTGTGGAGGTAGACTGACGAAAGTCAGCCCGGCGTAAGCCGCGAATGGGTAACACCCAGGGTGCCTTGCAACAATTCAACATTTCGCCCCCGATGCACAGATGTCTGCTGAGACGCAGGATGCGCAAAATTAAACCGTGTCGTCGGGGATGAAGTGCCTATTTTAGCTCTCTTTCAAAAGGGAGTCGGTGAGTTATGTATTCCGTTCACACGGACGGAATACATAACTCACTTCATTGGATCTGGAGGACTCATATGGCTAAGTTAAATAAGAATCTTGTGACGTTAGCGCGGGACGGTAGTGGCAGTTTTAAAACACTCAATGACCGTATGAAAATAGCCGATCGTTTTGCGGAAAGGTTAAAACGCTTGAATGTGCAGATTAGGGATGCAAAGAATATTAAGCCTCGTCATATTGAAATGTATATCAGAAGCCGTCAGGAAGAGAAAATTTCAATCAGGACATTGCAAAATGAAATGTCAGCAATACGATCCATTTTGCGTGCAGCGGGTAAGACCATTATGGCCAAACCAGAGCATGAGAGTTTGAGTAATAGAGCGTTAGGAATCTTTGGTGCAAGTCGTGACGGTTCAAAGGTTGCTATTCCAGACAGTATATATCAAAGCATTTTAGAAAAAGTAAGTGCGGCCGATAAAGGCGCAGGTGCAGCAATGGAATTATCCCGTCTTCTTGGTTTACGGACTGAGGAAACCATTCAGTCAGTTAAATCCCTTAAAACATGGCAGAAGGCGTTGCAAAATGGTGATGAGAAAGTTCGCATTGTTTTTGGTACTAAAGGAGGGCGGCCAAGAGATACCACCATTATTGAAAGGGACAGGTTAATCAGTGCAGTGAATAATGCAATACATGTTGCGAGCGAAAATAACGGTCGATTGATTAATCGTCCTGCTTTGCATTTAGCAATTGAACAGTATCGTAATATCGTTAGGGATGCAGGGCTTGTCGGAAAATATGCACCTCATAGCCTTAGGTATGCCTATACCCAAGATGCAACAAAGCTACATCTTAAAAATGGATTTAGTAAAGAAGAGGCTGACGCATTAGTCTCTATGGATTTAGGTCACGGTGATGGGCGAGGCCGTTATGTTGCTCGTGTTTATAATAAAGTTGATCCCTCGCAGTGATAAAGGATCAAGATGGTTGTTTGACCATTTCATTGTAAATCGCTGAAGCAACCAATCTTCCTTGTTCTGTTAACGCATATGACAATTTCAATCCTTCATCTCTGTATTGTTCAAAAAAACCATTTTTATGTAGAGTATGGCAGGACGTTCTTAAGTGATTTGAGTATAATGATGTACTGCGGCTTTTATTTATCATTGAGAATAGCGCAGTCACGGTTACAAAATGTTGATGACCTTTTTTTTGTTCAATTGCATACAGTAGAAATAAGACATCACGTTGGTTTTTTGAAATACGCATACTACCTCCCTCTTGTTCGTATCGGATACGATTAAATATTCTTCTTGCAAACGGTTCAATGTTTTATTCGTATCTGATACGAATAATTTAATGATGCAGAGATAGCTGAGAATATATTGAATTTAATTCCATCTTTGAGTATGTTGAAAAGGCTAACTTGTCGTCTCTGACGACCACCAATGATCTTTCAGTCTGTGAGGATCGCCTTCGGGTGACTGAATCACTTTTCCAAAGCCTGCAAGGAAAAGGGCGTGATTAAGAAGCGCGGTAAATCTGCCATCCTTTGAGAGCAGATGTCACCAGGTAGTTTGAACGCCGCTACGAGCGTGGTGATGAAGGTTCCGCTTAACTACCAATCAATCCCTCCGGGAAGCTACTTCCCGATGGCAGGGATGTGGTTTTCCAAATATTTTATTTTGGAGCAACCACTATGAACTCTTCTACTGCATATCGTGACGGATACTGGGCAGGTCAATTGTTGCTTTCACTGAAGAAAAAAGTGAAGACACGGCAGCATGTTTACAAGACCTACAGCTCCCTTCAGCTTTTACTCATCTGGACTAGTGTTGTCGCCGTTTGCTGCTTTTTGTATCTGAGCCGACTTGGTGGTTTCCAACATAAGCCTCAGCAAGATGAACCGATGGGTACCATCGTCGAACCTGTTACGGTTTCGACAGAACAGGTGTATCCGAAAGACTCTTTCTAAAACTTTAAGCAGGCAACCCAACGGGAAAATATCTTCCCGCCTGGGTGAGATGTTCTCCCGTTTCTATCAGGAGAACATCATGCAAATGGTCTTACGTCGTACGATTAATTTCACTGAACGTCTGTCTGTGTTGCTGAAGAAAAACACTCAGCAGTGCAATGACGGATTTATCGGCGAATGGATACCGAATCGCTCCGGGCATATGAACTTCCGGGCGCGAGTTTCTCGAAGTAATTCCGGATGGAGTTATCAGGTAGAAAGTCGTACCGGTTGGTTAGGCTCAAAATCTTACCGATTTGACGCTCATACTTGTCCCGATAATTCGTTTCCACAACGTCGCCAGGCAATCAAGGCTGCACAATTGTTAGCAAAACAGTTAGCAACGCTGCGTTATCGCTTCCAGTGACGTAACTCATACCCACACGGGGATTTATCCCCATGTGGAGATAAATCCCTTTTCGTTTTGAACCGAAAAAAGGATTTATCGATGCATGATTTCAATACGAAACCTTTCGTCTCGCGCTTGGCTAGTCTTCGGAGGGACGACGAATTTCTACAGCGTTCCACAACAGACCTAATCAGGATTGTCTCTGACATTGAATCTGTACTGATGGAAGCGACTGCGCTCATGCGTCTTGGTATCGATACGATTGACTGGGATGATTTGGCGCTGATGACACTTAACCAAAAAAAGATAGCGTGGGTTGCACGGCAGGTCGGTGAAATTATTGGCCTGAATCTGTTGCCTCCGGTGTTTATCGAAAAATACCTCACAGAGGTTCTCAATCCCAGTCTTTCTGTTGATGCCATTTTCTGGCAGCGCTATTTCAATAAGGGGCTGAAAGATGCAGCGAAAGTGCATGAGAGCCCGAACGCCAGTATCTGGCTGATTGATTACTACCTTTACGCGCTCAGTTTAGATATTGAACGCAACTGGTATGACGGCCGGACGTTCTACTGACTGGCCGCCATATCGTTACTCAAACTATGCGGGATTTATCCCGTTGGGGATAAATCCTTTTTCAAATTGAAGAGAGGATTTATCCGTTATGAATACTTTACTTAATCGTCTTGCTCGTAATCGTCATTCTGTCGTTGACCTGCTGTGTGTGATTTCTGACATAGAGGGAAAATTGATGGAGATTGATGCATTCGAGACACTTCGAATCAACTGCTCACCTGATGATGATGGTTTTACAGACAATGATTATCAGATTTTCGAAATCGCGCACTGTCTTGGCGAAACCTTTGGACTGAATTTTATCCCTGAGAATTACAGTCATTATTTTAATGATGTGATCTTATTAGGGAAAAAAATTGGTCAGGGATTTTGGGACAAACCCTTTCAGAATGGTGTTCTGGAAGGTAAGCATTCCTGCCGGGAATTCTCTTCTTGCCCGGAGGAATGCGGCGATTTTGATAGCTACATTAAGTGGCTCAGTCGAGTCCATTGAAATTGAATGCAACTGATGCATTTAAGGTTTGATGCATTGATAGCCTGTTTTACGTCAATTATCGACCTACGATAATTTTATCTTTCCCCCAGTGGCAATGCTTTCCGCCACCAGGGGGAAAGCATTCGCCCGTAAAAGGTCTTTTATGAGCGAATTAACCCCCCCCCTCACGCGAGCGTTTATACCGAGCGTGAAGCACGAGTCATCAATATGGCATTGGCGCTTCTTGAACGTAAGGTCAGAAAACGGGAAGCCATGACGTCTCCTGAGGACGTTAAAGCGTACTTGCGTTTCAAGCTGGAGCATATTGAACGAGAAGTTTTTGTCGCGATGTTCCTGAATAATCAAAATCGATTAATTGCCTGTGAATTCCTTTTCGCCGGAACAATTAACAGTGTTGAGGTTCATCCACATGAGGTTGTCCGACGTGCCGTTCTATTGAATGCGGCTGCGGTCATTTTTGCCCATAACCATCCGTCGGGGAATGCTGAACCCAGCAATGCCGATCGACAAATCACCGAGAAACTGACTAACGCACTCTCTTTGATTGAAGTGCGGGTACTGGATCACATCATTGTTGGCCACGGCGAAATCGTATCATTTGCCGAACGTGGCTGGTTATAACCACATAAACACTTTCGTTTAATCAGATGTTACCCCATGGGGAGAGTCTTCTCCCGCTACGGGATGACTCTCCCTTTTTTTCATTACCAAAAAGGAGAGTTCATGTCTCACATTGATATCACTCAAGAGGATCTCGTTCCGAGCGCTTCGTTTACACCAGAGCAGGAAGACGCGTTGTGTCAGTTGATACGACGGGAATGTTTTCGGCGCGATCGCAATGCACTACTGAAACTGCTCGGTTATCTCACGCTGCTGAAAGTCGCCGGTTCCCTAGTGCTTCTAGCGCTGGTCCTGCTACTTCGCGGATTAATCCATTGAAAGGATCGGTTATGCCAATGACTTTACACATACTAATTGTTCTGTTTACAGGGCTGTGGTTCATCGTGCGCTGGACGAGCAAATTGTCTGCGCGAGCGCTTGTCTGGCTTTATCAGACCTGGCGTCAGCGTTCGGAGCCGATGGAGTCGTCCGCTCATCGAATAATTTATACCGGGAAATGGCTGCTTGCTGACGATCACCAGTGCTGTGGCCGAGCCATCGTACTGCAACACCGGCACCGCTATAAGCCTGGTGTCGAACTGCTGTATTTCGGCGAGGAGACAGCTCAACCGTTTTACGGTGAACGGTACATGGATAGCGAAGACGACGCGGTTGATTCCGCATTGGCCATGCACCAGAAGCTGTTACGGAATGTGCGTCAACGTCCAAAATCTGAGCGAATACCCGCTATTGTGACGATTTCGTCAGCGGCTCAGAATGATGAAGCTGCATGATGGATAGACTGCAATCTTCTCCGGCCGTTGCGATTGATGACAGCACTTGGGCAAGACTCGTTGCGTTTACGCCTGAGCCTGCGTGCGAGACAGAGCGATTGTATCGTCTGATTCATCATGCATTGAAAGCGTTGGCTTCAAGTACACGTTCAGAAGTAACGACAGGTATTTTTTGTTTACCCAGTGACGGTGATAGAACGACACCCTTATGGCAGCAGTTTCATTTGCGCCATGAGAATGATGTTATTCATATCAGCCTGACAAACTAACACAGCATCTTATTAACCCTGACGGGGACACCCGCAGGGGTGGACTCGTCTTTTTTTCGGAGTCCATACCATGAGTTTACTAACCACTAATGAACACCACGAGTCGGCCCAGGCGACACAGGGAGCAATGAAGTCGCTGACGCGAGAGCCAGGTGTCATTGAGCGCACGCGCAGTCATTTTTATAGCTGGTTACAGGCTGAGTTTGACCGTCATTACAACACGATACGTGACGGTGGTTATCGCCGATTTCTTGAGGATCAACATCCGACGGAGCTGGAGCGTTTTGATGCGGCCTGTGAAGCGCTGCGGCGTGAAGAGTTCGGCCGTTTTGCAGAGCTTCAGACGTTGGGGCTATTTTTGCATACGCAAGTCGCAGATAAAGAGGCGCTGTTTCGCCGCCGGCGTAACCAGTTCCTGATTGCCATGTCAGCAACGGGGATAATTACATCCTCTGTCATCTGGGCCTATCTTCATCACGAGCAGTTTGTGCAGTTGTGCCATCAGGCGGTTATTGCGGGTCACGCGATCCTGCAACTGTTCACCACTGTACTCTGATTTTTGATTTTTCCCTGAGGGAGCCATCCCTCAGGGGATGGTCCCGATTTTTTGATGGAGACCACATGAAAACTTTCACATTACAGGACGCCGGCGATATCCGCCGGTTGCTAACAGAACGTCTAATGCAGAGTGTCAATGCTGGTACGGTGCCGTGGCGACAAAACATTATTCGCCATGGTGTGCCAATTCACGCACTGAGCGGGCAGTTGTTTACCGGCATTAACGTTTTATTACTCTGGCAATCAGCGTTACAAAACGGTCTGACATCAAACCGTTGGCTGACGGGCGATGACCTGCGTTCTCTGGGCGGAAGTATAATACCGGGACAGCGGCCGACAACGATCGTCAGGTACACGCCGTCACTCTCACTGTTTCGGGTTATCAATATCGAACAGTGTGACGGGTTACCAACGGAGCTGCGAGCAGGGTGGCCATGGCCCCCAGCACCTGTCCCAGGTATGGAGCGGATAGAGAAATGGCAACGCGCATCTCAGGTCCCGGTACTGTATCGAGGGCAACGTCCGGCGGTTTATCTCTCTGAAAGTGACCGTATCGAATTACCTGGTAGCGATCAGGGTAATCTGGATAGCCTGACGGCGTTGCTCGTCAGTGCTACGGGACATCCAACTCGACTGGGGCGCAGTTGTTTTACGGGTAGTGATGTTCCAGAACGGGATGAATACCTGCAAGAGAGTCTTGTTGCTGATGTGGGGCGTGCATTTCTTGCCGCACTGGCAGGGATACCTCTTGCTGGTACGCCGATGTGGAATGGTGAGTTGGGTTCAGACCCGTGGATACTGTTTAAATCTGCTTCTGAAGCAGGCAAGGCGGTTGACTGGCTGGAAAAACAGCGGTTGACCACATTGCCGTTCGATGACGTTCAGCATTGGCAGAGACTGGCAGCACATCTGTTAACCACTCACTATGGCCAGCAACTGGATGACACGACGTTAGTGTGTGACAGCGTGGTGCATCAGCACTTGCGCTACAACATTTCACCGGGCAATGCGGTAAATGCACTGGCTCGGATTTATGACTGGCCGCGGAGTGATGTGGCACCGGCATTATTCATACTGGAGTTGAATAGCGTTGCTGATGCATTCGCGAGTTTCTCACTGAATCCCGGAAGTCTGGTTGTTCATCGTGTCGCCAGCGATATCGATGATAACAAAGTCGTTCTGGAGGCTCCGGAGCTTGAAACTCTGTTTCTACCGCCACCGTTTGCCAAATCGGTCGATGAGGTTGCAGCCAACGATGAGGAAGAAGGGGGTGACCCGGATGATCCGGGAAATCTCGCCGCGCTCCCTTGGGTAAGAAACCAGGGACGTTCCAATCCACATCGGGCAACGTTTATCCGCCAGTTTCAGGAAATTGCACCGTATGAGAACCGGTGGACGGTCTTCAGCGATTTTATTCACATGTCGGCAGCGGCGTTACATAACCGGTGCCATTTTGTGCAGGAAATCGAAGATGACTACCTGCGGCGAATAAAACGTTACAAGAAAGCCGATCAGAACCGTTTCCCGTTACTGTTCAACACGCTAGTTGAGGGAATGGAATTCAGTGCTTCGGATTTTCTTGGTTCTGTATTCATGGAACTCGAGCTTGGCGATCAGCGCCGAGGTCAGTATTTCACGCCGTATTCCGTTGGCTACATGATGGCGAAACTACAACTGGCTGATGGTTTGCCTGCGCTGACCAGCGGTGAACGGGATTTCATTACTGTCTCAGATCCTGCATGCGGAGCCGGTGGGCTGATTGTCGCGATGGCGCAAGCCATGCTTGAAGCGGGCTTCAATCCACAGAAACAGATGATGGCCGTTTGCGTCGATATCGATCCCGTTGCAGCAATGATGGCGTATGTGCAACTGGCGTTATGTGGCATACCAGCGATGGTGATTGTCGGGAACAGCTTAAGCATGGAGTTCCGTCAGACCTGGCGTACGCCGTTCTGGATGATGTTTGGCTGGGAACGTAAATGGGCTCGTGAACAGGAGCGAAAAGCTCAACAGAAAGTCGCCTGATACCACAATTTAACCCTAACCGGGCGTTTCTCCCGGTAGGGGAAGCGCCCTTACTTTATTTGTAAGGAGCATCAATGCTGACAGAGCAGTTTATTCAACAGACATACCTGAAGGAGATGAACCTCTTTCTCCATCAGGATGAGTGGCAGGCAGATATCAGTAACGATCTGCAGGACTACCTGAATACGGATATCGTGTTTCATAGCCAGCGGTTGTTACCGGTCATGCAATTTATGCTCGATAACATTCCAGGCAATCGTCAGTTACGGGCACGTTGCCAACTGAGTGAGCGCATCCTGGCTCTGTGGATTTTGGGGCTGGATGCGCTGGCCACAGCCAGTGGTAATACACGATTGTTACCGCGGACGTCTCCGGAGAGTAGCGGTCGAGTTGACTGCTTGTTACCTGGTGACCCCTTGGCGTTACTGGATTTGTCGGATGCCGACTTTATCCAACTGACGGCACAGGGCGAGCGGCATACTGATGACGTCATTCCCCGTTCGCAGTTGGCGCAAACGATGCAGCACTGGTTACGGTTTGAATCCTGGCTAAGTCGTGCGCTGGCACAGACGGGAGAGCACTGTGTGGCGCAGTTGGCCGCATTGCAAAGGCGTTGTGACATTGATGAACGGGTTGTCCGACGTTTTGATACGGATTTCGGGTTTATCACGGTGAATCTGGGGGCTATTAATCCAGAGAGTGTGAGTGCGACAGACCCTGTTGAGTTCGTCAAACGGGTTTGCCGCCGTGAGATACACCCCGTTGCGTTGGAGAGCCGGATCCACTACTACAATGATGCCATCATTGGCCGTTTTTCCGTTCAGAAAGATGTCGCGAATGTGAACCGACTGACAGTGGCAGACTATGGTGATGTTGTGCGGCAGGCGATAGCCTGGCTGCGTGACGAGCGCCGACGTCTGCAGCTCGATAACCACTCACCGGCGCTAGCGTTACGCCTGGTTGCCTGACTGATTACTTAACCTTAACCCGGCAGGGGACCCTGCCGGGTCTCCTGCTATCACTATTTTGACAGGAGCACACGATGTGCATTATTCATGAATATATTCAGCAGGCGTATCAGCGGACATTAGGTTACGCACCAGATTATGACGACATATGCTGGCAGTTGGATGAAAATGTCGGTCATACCTACGTTAACACTCAAATGTTGTTTGAAAATGAACAACTGACGGCCGTAATGGAAACCATGCTGGAACGGCTTGATACAGACGATGCTAAACGTGAGCGCAGCCGGAAAGTCCTGACATTGTGGATAAACGCAACCAACTGGCTGGCTAACGAGTTAGAGCATGGGTACATGCATCTTCCTCGTGTTCACCCACAAATCAGCGGTCGTACCGACCAACTGCTGCGCGCTGACATCATGCCACTCTACGAACTGGATGAATCGGTGTTTCGTGAAGCTTCAGGGCAGGGTGATAGTGTGCCAGATGAATACGTTACTTTGGCACAGTTTCGGCAGAGTGAACGTTATTGGTTCCGCTTTATGGATCACCTGGAACGGTCATTACGGGATGTCTCCCATCAATGTGCTGAAACGCTGACGCAGTTTGTCAGCAACTGCACGTTTGAGGCGCGACGGATACGCCGCTGGTGTGGCAATACAGGAGATATACGTCTGTATATGGCTCCGCAACCCATTGACGAGATAGATATCATGGAGTTTGAGGATGATTTTTTGACCCAGCATGTTGATGCTATAGCTGCAGGAATTTATGTACCAGTGACCTTCCGCGCCGATATTCATTATCGCAATGGTGCTGTAATGAAGAGTTTTACGGGTGATACGGAAGTCAATGATCCTGAACGCCCGAATACATCGGATTATTATGAGGTTATGGTCGATGCAATTGGGTGGATTAGGGAGGAGTCAGAACACGTTGTATCGTTGGTGAACACTGCCAGTCTGTCTATATCATCGTTAAATAAACTGGCGGCTTAACAACAGAAGGCTCTCCTCTCGGGGAGCCTTCTGTTTATATTTTTGTAACTGATGCAATTATATTATTGCTTTTTATTTAAGTTTCCCAGAATATATTTTCACTATTTATCGCCCATACTATTTCAAATAGACAATCGCTTCATTATCTTAAGTGAAAATTTCAGTATAAGTGCGTATTCTGCGCAATTTATTTACTGTTTCCCGTGGTCTGTGGGAAGTCGCTCTGTTTCTTGAGTCTGTCGGTGGTGATTTTGTCATGCACTCAGCCATCGACAACCACAACTAGTCGATAACGTTTAGCTGTTCGCAGGCCAGCAGTCTGTTCTGCTGGAATTTCTCAAAAAAACCTATATTGCACTGCTCTTGAAACCGACGATCGGCAGAGCTTGATTAACATATTCCAGTGCCGTTGAGCGCATTCAACTGTCAGCCTGTCCTGGACACAAAGAAAATTGCGTTCATTACGGCACGATTATTAACACGTTTACGTTGCTTACCCAGCGAGGGATGATTTTTTTTCCATGATAAGAGCCGCGATTTTTTCCCAGAGCTACCAATTACTGCCCGCAATATCCCCCTCCTCAGAAATAATCATTATTTATTAATGATTATTTCTTTTGGGATAGGTTATTAGTCATTCAATGACTGTTTGCAGTCGTGAGTTTCTCTTCATGAGAAACGCTTGAGCCGAGTTTCGGAGCGGTTGCATTGATCAGTACCGCTGCATTGCCGAATATACCTCCGTTTAATAACTCTTGGTGCGCATAAGGTATTTCATCAAAATGAAAGACTTTGTTCATGGTTGGGATGATCTTTCTTTGATTAACAAGATTAAGAAACTCATTACATTCACGGATATTGGCATAGTGAGAACCTTGTATTCTTTTCTGATGCATCCATAAATGGCGCACGTCAAAGTCACAATTATAACCAGAGGTCCCCCCCACTGTGACTACCATACCTGAGTGATCGCAGATTTGTAGTGATGTAGGGAAAGTATCTTGTCCTGAGTGCTCAATGACCAGTTTGGGCAGTTCTTTTTTTCCTAAGGCCTTAAAGAAGTCGCGTCTGAAATTGGCGAATGCTCTGGACCATGACGTGTGTTCATCGGAAGTCACATCGGGAAGTCGGCCGAAATGTGAGTATTTTTTCCTGACGATATATCCTACGGCCCCCAGTTTGCGAACATATTCTCCTTTCTCTTCACTTGACACAACCGCGACGGGGAGCCCGCCGAGGGCTTTCACAATTTGTACCGATAATGAACCCAATCCTCCAGCTGCTCCCCATATGAGAACGGCATCGCCTGGTTTGACGTTATTTGGTGCCCAATGAGTGAGTTGTTTGTAGGCTGTGGGTCCATTGAGCATCAGGGTCGCGCTCTCTTCCCAGGTCAGAAAGTCAGGTTTGGGAAAGCATTGATAGTCTTCAACGATTGTAAATTCTGCAAATGATCCGTAATTCCTTTCATAACCATAGATTTCCTGACTGCGGGTAAACATCGGATCGTTCGAAAGGCGTGATTCAAGCGAGGTAGCGTCATATACCGAGCAGGAAACCACCACGGTATCACCGATGCTGACGTTACTAACATTATGACCAACAGAATAAACAATACCTGCCGCTTCTGAACCACCAATATGAAACGGCTCAGCATCTTTATTTCTTTTACGGCGCGCTGAGATAACATCGACAGGTTTTCCTAATGCGGCCCAGACATTATTATAATTCAGTCCTGCCGCCATCACTTTAATAAGAACCTGATTAGGTAATAATTTCGGAATGCTGACAGTTTCCTGTTGAATTGCAGTAATAGGATCGCCATAACGCTCTGGGCGAATCAGATAAGCTTTCATCTCTTTAGGAACAGAATAATTTGTCGTCATGTTGAACTCCTTGTCGAAACGAATAAATCTATCAATCTGTTTTATATCAGATCGCGTTGGTGGCATTGCTCATCCGTGGAACGCCATGACTGGCGTTCCAATAACACGTATAAATGAAAATAGTTCTGCTACGCTTTAATTAGTGATTTTCATTGTGTTGCCTCAGTGGTTTTACTCTTTAGTACAATGCCGGTTCCTGTTGCGCAAATACCACCTCTTGCGCTGATTAGCGTGGCAGAAATAAAAGCGACATTATTGTTTTTATTATCGACGCGCGCCTCGACTCGACATGGTTTTTTACGTATCACACGTAAAATTTTGACAGAAAGTTCAACCACGCCAGCGGGTTCACGACCCAGAGCGTTAAATCCACATAGGCCTATTGCTGACTCCAGAGCTGCGCTGATCACTGCACCGTTAATACCGAGAGATGTGAGTACACCAAAGCCTCCCTGATGGCAGGGGTTGTCGTCATTTATTTCCATAACAATGGCATCGTCATTTATTTCAATAATGTTAAACCCCAAGGCTTTAAATAAAGCCGAGTTATTGAAAAGAGAAGCCAGGTCATTTTCAGTCATAACTATTCTCCTGCATCAAGATTCTCGCGACAGCTGATTTTTTTCATCACGCCAATATATTGATTATTCATTTTTAATATATTCAGTTTTTCGATTTTTTCTTGCGGAATCGCTCCTCTTTCTGATCGGTTTTTTTTCTGTTTCACCAAGTAAATCAGATAAGTTTTTTGCCGTATGAGCGACATATTCTGTCAGCAGTTCAAAATGGCTCCCCGGCGTGATGATGCTTTTCACCAAATTTGGCCATTCATTCGCCCAACGTTCCGGTTGTGCGGACGCTGGATAATCTTTGGCCTGAAGCAGCAGCGTTGGTGTTTTCAAGTGAGAGGGTGTCCACTGCCGGCCGAATAATTCGAGATACCAGGCCATCGCCATGACTGAGGTGTCCTCATCCGACCAGAATTCGCCTTTGGCTGCAAACCATGTGCGCAGTACATCGCCCATTGTGGCTTCATTCATGGCTGATGGCGGAAAGCTGTCGATTAATACCACAGCTTTAGGTTGTCGGCCGCGAGCCTCCAACTGGTGAGCTGCGGCATGTGCGACGAGCCCGCCAGTTGAGAAGCCTACCAGCGTAAAATCGCGCCCCGATGTGCCTCTCTCTATTGCCGTTGCCAGCGCCGCCGCCGCCGCGTAGTCTGTGCCAGGCAAGGGCTCGCCATGATATCCCGGCAACGGCACGGTCAGTATGCTGTACCGATCGCTCAAGGCTGAACTTAAGCGCTGATAGGTTAAATTTGCTGCGGCGGGAATGAATGAGTTGAGGCAAACCAGCAGCGGTTTCTCCTGATCGTTACGTAGCCACACTGTCTCTGGCGCGTGCTGTTCGTGCTGTCGGTGCGAGAAATGTTCGCGTAGGCGCGCCGCGCCGGCCAGTACGCTAAGTCCTTCCTGCGTCATGTTTTGTTGCACAGCTTGCCGTAGCAGGTGGTAGAACCTGTCGGCGTCTTTTTTTATATCAATGTGTGCCTCTGCTGCGGTAGCGTGCTTTTCCCCTGTCAGAATATTCAGTAAGAATTGCGCCAGCGCTTGCGGCGTCGAATGGTCAAAAATTGCCGTGGCGGGAATGCGGACACCAAATGTTTGTGATAATCGGCTTCCCATTTCCACCGAGGTAAGAGAGTCGAATCCCAGTGTAATGAATTCCACATCGCTTCTTATGGACTCCGGATCGGGATGACTCAATACTTCACCCGCGTATTGAATGATCACGTTAAGCAGATAAGGCAACCGCTCTTTTTCCGGCATGTTTGCGATCTGTGGCGATGCACTGACGCTGTTTCTTGCTGCTGTGCGAACAGGGAGTACCTCCGCCAATAGCGGGGTGTCGCCTTGCTCGCGTAGCGCTTCCAGATTTAAACGCGCAGGTATCAGCAGCGGCGGATGGTTCACTACTTGTGCACCGACAACGGTATCCAGGTAGGCCAGGCCTTGTGGGCGAGAAAGCGGGATTTGGCCTGTTGCGATAATATGTTGTATATCGTCGTCACCAAGTTGCTCCCCCATTTCCGAGCGTTCGGCCCACATACCCCAGGCCATTGCGGTCGCAGGAAGACCCTGATGTCGCCGATGGTACGCTAGTGCATCCAAAAAGGCGTTGGCGGCGGCGTAATTTCCCTGTCCTTTTTGCGCAAGAATGCTGACCGCGGAAGAATAGAGAATGAATGCTGCAAGATCGTGATGCTGCGTGAGCTGATGCAGATTCCAGGCGGAAACGGCTTTAGACTGTAAAACGTTATCTATCTGCTCTGCACTCATTGTTTTCAGCGTCGCCGTATCCACACTTCCTGCTGTGTGAATGACGGCGGTGAGCGGATGTGCCGTCGGTATGGTATCAAGCAGTGAGGCCACTGCTGCCACGTTGGCGATATCACAGGCGACAATCGTCGCCTGTGCGCCAAGCTCGGCGAGGTCTTTTAATAACGCATTGGCGCCTGGCGCGTCCTTACCGCGTCTGCTGGCAAGAAGCACGTGACGAACACCGTGATGCTCCACCAGATGTTTCGCGATAACTTTGCCCAGTGCGCCCGTACCGCCGGTGATGAGTACGGTGCCGTCAGGGTTAAGGTTACGGCTCGGGTTTTCCGGCTGGTCGGCGTGGTTGTAATCGGTAAGGTCGCCATTGCCGGCGGCTTTTACCAGTCGCGGGGTGAGTATTTTACCCTCGCGTAACGCCAGTTGAGGCTCATGGGACAGCGTGTTAATCGCGGTATGAATAGAAGACAATGCTGTGTTTTCTACCTCATTGATATCAAGCAGGTAGAACCGTCCCGGATATTCAAGCTGTGCGGTGCGCACTAATCCCCACAGTGGGGACTGGGCGAGATTCGGGACATTCTCTCCATCATTGGTAGCTATTGCGCCTTGCGTCACGATAAGAAGGGGGACATCTGCGGTACGTGGCTCGTCGATCCACGTTTGCAGCGCATTGAGTACGCAGTGTGTCGGGTTATGATCGATAAACTCAGGGGTATCGTCACCATCCGGCGCGATGAAGACGGCGATCTCATCTGGCTGCGGTGAGAACGTCGCCAGCGCTTGATGCATGTCGTCATACGTGCAGGAAGCATAGTGCTCCTTGATGAGTCTAGATAAACGCTCCCGTAACCTGTTTTGCGGAACAATCCAGTGAATTTTCGGCTTCGTGGTGGATGAGTCTGGCGCAATCTCACGCCATGCCAGACGGTAAAACGGCGGACGTGACGGGGCAAGGCGCGGTGAGTTTGACGATTTCAGCACTATGGAGTCGATGATTGCGGCTGCTCGACCGGTATCATCCGCGAGTCGTAACGCATATTCGCTGTAGCCTGATGTCGATGGCTCAGTGGTTTTTCGCACCAGATGGCCTCGCAGACGCTGTGCACCCCTGATGTATTGCCGTATCCCGCTAAGGGAGAAAAGTAAACGGGGCTGAATGTTTTCTTCGCCTGGTTTCAGTTGCTCCAGTAATGCTGCTTGCATTCCCGCGTCTAGCAGGGTCGGGTGCAGAATGAAATCCTCTCCCAGTTCCGCATGACTCTCTGGCGACGTGGCTTCGATATACAGCCCGTCTTCGTGCTCCCACACATTAATGAGCCTTTGAAACGCGTTACCTAGAATCACACCCTGAGCAGCGAGGTGTTCATAAATCGGGGTAAAATCAACGGGTTTGGCGTCGGCGGGCGGCCAGTTGTCATTATGGAAATCCGGCCACTCCGGTGATAACTTTTCGTCTGGTACAAGACGGCAAGTGGCATAGCGTTTCCAGGGTGCCATCTGATACTCACGCGGTTCTGGATCGCCAGGCTGATGAAAATAGGCTTCCACCGTTCTACCGCCATCCGCTTCTGGCGGGCTGACATGGAGTTGGATGGACGTGGGAATACACTCATTCAGAGGCAAAATCGCGTGCAGGAAGAGATCGTCAAGACGCTGGCAGCCAACCTGCTCCCCGATAGAAAGTATCATCTCTGCGGTCATCGTCCCCGCGCCTGCGGGGATGTCGGCGACCCGGTGCTCCAGTATCCAAGGCTGTCTGGCTGCGTCTAATTGTCCGGTAAAAATCCAGCTTTGCTGCGCGGCGTTGTCTATGCCGGCGTGTAAAAAAGGATGTTTAACTGCAAAAAAGCCACCGTCTAACGTTGGTCGCACTGGTGGCGCTTGCAACCAATAGCGACGGTGCTGGAAGGGATAGGTAGGCAGCGGTACGATCGGTGTCTGAACGAGCAGTTTCCTCCAGTCCAGCGGTTGCCCTTGTGTGTACAGTCTGGCCAGAGCGGCAAAGAAGGGGCGCAATTCATCCCGTCCTTTACGCAAGGGAGCAATCCACGCTGCGCTGGGAACGCCGCTGGATTCGCCGACTATACTTGCCCGACCCAAAGCCGTCAGTACGCCGTCAGGGCCGACTTCCAACGCGACAACGATATTGTGTGCCTCAAGCCATTGGATAGCAGCATCGAATCGCACCGCACTGCGGGCCTGATTTGCCCAATATTCAACGGAACAGGCTTGTTCATTGGTCAGCTGTTGACCGGTCACTGTTGAAACAATTGGAATAGCGGGAGCCTGCAACGATAGCGTTGACAGAGTACGGCGTAAGGTATCAACGATGCCGTCAATATGGGGCGAGTGAAAGGCGTGGCTGGTTCTTAAGCGATGCGTACGGTAACCGCGCGCGTGCCACTGTTCAGCAAGACTCAGCACTTTGTCGGTGTCGCCGGATATCACTACAGAAGACGGCGAATTAATCGCGGCGATCGCAATGCATTCTTTATATTTTTGCAACGACGGCAAAATCTCCGCCTCACTGGCTTCAATAGCAACCATCGCGCCATCGGCAGTGATGGACTCCATCAGTCGTCCACGCGTTGCAACGAATGTCGCGGCATCGGCCAGATTGAATACGCCGGCGATATGGGCGGCGGCGATCTCGCCAATGGAGTGACCGATCAGTACATCGGGCTGCACGCCGAGATGCATGACAGTTCGGCACAGAGCGACTTCGAACGCGAATAACGCCGCCTGGGTAAAATCAGTACGATCCAGCAGTAGGGCGTCGGCACTGTCCTGTTCGGCGAATATGACGGTTTTAAGTGGTTGCGACAGCAGCGGATCGAGATGCTGGCAGATGTCGTCGAACGTGTGAGCGAAAACCGGAGATTGATGGTATAGCCCTTGTCCCATCGTCGGCCACTGTGCACCTTGCCCCGTAAAAAGGAAGGCGACGTTGCCTGACGGAGAACGGACGCCTTGAATGATGCCGGGAGCGTAGCGATTGGCGGCCAGTGCCTCCAGGGCGATGAGCGCATTGTTACTGTCTTCTGCGGTAATCACGGCACGATAGTTAAAATGGGTGCGGGTGGTGGCTAGCGAAAAGGCGATGTCGGGCATCGAGCTGGCATTCTGAGTCAACCATGTGTGCAACTGTTTGGCCTGAGCACACAGCCCGTCTGGTGAGGCCGCAGCCAACGGTAGCGCGATGCCAGGCACGGGGAAAGTCCTTGCCGGTGCGGCTTCTTGCACCGGAGGTGAAATTGACGGAGCCTCTTCGAGAATAAGGTGAGCGTTGGTGCCAGAAAAGCCAAATGATGATACCGCCGCGCGTTTGGGACGCCCGGTATCAGGCCAGTTACGTGCCGTGTTGAGTAATTTAATGTTGCCGCGTGACCAGTCTATTTTGCCGGACGGCGTCTCGGCATGTAGCGTTTTGGGCAAGCGCCCGTGCCTGAGAGCCATCACCATCTTGATGACGCTGGCGACGCCAGCGGCAAGTTGGGTATGGCCGATATTGGATTTTAGTGAGCCAAGCCATAGCGGTTGATCGTCAGACCGATGTTTGCCATAGGTGTTGAGCAGTGCATGTGCTTCAATGGGGTCGCCAAGCGTGGTGCCGGTGCCGTGCGCTTCTACGACATCAATATCGGAAAAGGTCAGCTCCGCATTATTCAGCGCCTGACGGATGACCTGTTCCTGCGCAGGGCCGTTTGGCGCAGTCAGCCCGTTGCTGGCACCATCCTGATTAATTGCGCTCCCTCTAATCACGGCGAGTACGCTGTGACCAGCTCGTAATGCGTCGGAGAGTTTCTCCAGCAAAATAAGCCCAACGCCTTCAGAAAACCCCGTTCCGTCGGCATGGTCAGAAAAGGCTTTACATCTTCCGTCTGCGGCAAGACCGCTTTGACGGGTGAACTCGGCAAAGACCTCTGGAGAGGCCATAATCGTTGCTCCGCCTGCGATAGCAAGCGAACACTCGCCGCTCTTCAGTGAGCGAATGGCTTGATGGATCGCAGTGAGAGACGCAGAGCAGGCTGTATCTACCGTGATAGCCGGACCGTTAAGTCCCAATGCGTAAGCGATGCGCCCGGAACTGATGCTGCTCAGGCTGCCTTGTAAGCGATAACCGTCGGCGGCGGGGTTGCGCCGCTCGATATCGCTGAGATAGCCGTTGTGCGTGGATCCAATAAAGACGCCGGTCTGACTGTTTTTTAGCGTGGCGGGAACGATACCAGCACGCTCCAGAATTTCCCAACTCACCTCCAGCAGTAAGCGTTGCTGAGGATCCATCGCCAATGCCTCACGATCGGATATCTTAAAGAAGCCAGCGTCGAAGCCTGCTGCATCCTCCAGAAACC
The DNA here is from genome assembly GCF_000740965.1 of Pectobacterium atrosepticum. NCBI lineage: Bacteria > Pseudomonadati > Pseudomonadota > Gammaproteobacteria > Enterobacterales > Pectobacteriaceae > Pectobacterium > Pectobacterium atrosepticum. The sequence continues at coordinate 1,051,646 of NZ_CP009125.1, forward strand.
CGCCTTTCCAGGCCTTGGCGACGGCGCTGAGTGCCGGGTTTTGTTCAAAGAGCGTCTTCACGTTCCATCCCCGATCTGCAGGGAAGGGGCCGATAGCGTCCTCGTCAGTGGACAACTGTTGCCAAAGCTGTTCGGGAGAATGAATGCCTCCGGGTAAACGACAGCCCATTGAAATAATGGCGATAGGTTCATGCGCCGCCTGCGTCAAATCCTGATTACGCTGTTTCAACTGTTCGTTCAGCAACAAGCTGTGGCGTAACGCTTCGACCAGACGCGGATCGGTGGTTCCGTCGCCCGCGGCGGTATTTTTCGCGGCGTGACTATCTTTTGGATGCGTCATAGCATTTTCTCCTTGTCAGACAGGGCCATCGACACCAGCTCTTCCAGACTTGCGGACTCAATATAGGTAACCTGAGGCTTTTTCGACGCGTCCTCCACGGGGGCGATGCCGTTTGCTATCTGAAGTAATTTATCCAGCAAGCCGGCATCGCGTAGGCTGGCAAGCGGAATGCCGGCAATACGCTCGAGTAAGTGCGATTCATCCTCTTCCGTCATCACGGCGTTGATCGTCGCATCCTGCCCCGCGAACAGTTCCACATCGAGATATTCCGCTAGCGCGACAGGGGTCGGGTAGTCATACGTCAGGGTTGCCGGTAGACGCAGGCCGGAAACTGCCGCCAGACGGTTGCGTAACTCCAGTGCCATGAGCGAGTCGATACCGCTCTCTTTAAATGGCTGTTCGGGCGCAAGAAGCGAACCGTTATCAAGGCCAAGTATGCTCGCGATGTTATCGGTGATGGCGGCCTGTAACTGTTTTAGTCGAGCACTGGGTTCCAGCGTGGATAGCGATTTTCGTAGGTCGGGCATCTTTTCTCCGTCTGATGACGACCTACGCGTGATTACGGGACCCGCCAACCGTTCAAATAACGGATGAAGGCGCCCTGACTGTGCATTTTTACGCAACATCTGCGGGTTCAACGGCGCTGCGGTATACACCGCGTAAGGTAATGCCAGCGATGCGTCGATCATCGCATTCCCATGTTCTGGTGTGATAGGCGCCAGACCCGTTCGCGCGATCCGCGCGTTGTCGGTATCGCTGAGCCGGCTCGATAGCCCAGTGACCGGCTGCCACCAGCCCCAGGCAAGGGACGTGGCACTCAAACCCTGCTGGCGGCGATTATGTGCCAGTGCGTCCAGCGCGTTGTTCGCAGCAGAGTAGTTGCCTTGCCCCGGACTACCTAGCGTTCCCGCGCTGGATGAGTAGAGAACGAAAGCCGCGAGATCATGTGTGCGGGTTTTATGGTGCAAATGCCAAACTGCGTCGATTTTGGGTGAAAATACTGTATCGAGGCTTTCCGCTGTCAGGTTGGCGATGGTGGCGTCGGCCAGTACGCCAGCGGTATGGAACACGCCTGTTAGCGGATGTGTGGCTGGAATCGCTGCGAGTAGTTTATCCAACGCCTGAGGGTCGGTGGTATCGCAGGCGACGATCTTAACTGTAGCCCCTGCGCTTTCCAGTTCTGCTTGCAATTGTGCCGCGCCATCGGCGCGTGAGCCGCGACGGCTGGCCAATACCAGGTTTTTGCTCTGATGTGACGTCACCAGATGCCGTGCGAGCAGCCCGGCCAGCGTCCCCGTTCCCCCGGTAATTAACACCGTACCGTCGGGATTGAGTTTCTGGGGAAACGTCAACACCACTTTGCCGGTATGACGGCCTTGTTGCATCAACCGGAATGCGGATATCGCTTCTCTGATATCAAAGGCGGTAATCGGCAAGGGGGCTAGTGACCCCGCGCGCATTAACGATAACAGCGTGGTAATCATCTCCGTGGTCAGTTCAGGATCCTTGTCCGGTCGATCAAGGTAGTGATAAATCAGATCCGTAGGGAAATCCTCGCGAATATCGGTTTTACCCAGTTCGACAAAGCGTCCCCCTGAAGCCATTAGCGACATAGAGGCATCGATAAATTCTCCGGTAAGCGAGTTGAGCACCACATCAATCCCTTTATCACTCAGTAACGGACGGAATTGTCCGGTGAACTTAAGGTCGCGTGAACTGGCGATGTGATCGTCGGCGATACCGAGCTGGCGCAGGACTGGCCATTTATCTGGATGTGCGGTGGCAAACACTTCCGCCCCCAGGTGGTGCGCCAATTGAATAGCGGCTTGGCCGACCCCCCCTGCCGCCGCGTGAATCAGCACGCGTTCGCCCTGGCGCAGCGCAGCGAGTTGCGTCAACGCGTAGTAGGCGGTAAGAAAGGCGATTGGGATACCAGCGGCTTGCGCGAAAGTCCAGTCATCAGGAAGACGAAAAGTTGTCGCCCGGTTGGCGATTACCGTTGGTCCAAAAGCGCCTTCAGTCAGGACTATCACCCTATCGCCAATGTTAAAGTCTTTAACATCCGTCCCGACTTCGGTGATGACGCCGGCGGCCTCTGTCCCGAATTCATGCTGCGGCGCGATTAATCCTAGCGCACACACGACATCATAAAAATTAATGCCCGCGGCTCGCACGCTGAGCCGAATCTGTTCCTTACCTAGCGGTGCGCCGGCTTCAGGAGCAGGTTTCAGCACTAGATTGTCGAGATTTCCGGCGTCCGAAATATCCAGACGCCACAGAGCGCTATCGGACGGTGGGGTTAGCAGTCCGGTTTTCACTGTTCTGGTCAGATGCGGAATGAGCAGTTGCCCCTGACGCAGTGCCAATTGTGGACGATCGCTAGCCAGCGCTGTGCTGAGTAATGCGGTATCAATGAGAGGACGATCGGTATCAAGCAGAACGATGCGGCCTGGGTTCTCGTTCTGTGCTGAGTGGAGTAATGCCCATGCGCTGCTCTGTGCGACATCTAGCCGTTCATGTGAACCGTGTTCTGTCGCATGGTGTGTGATCACCAGCAGCGTGGTGTTGGCCATGCTTTCATCGGCCAGCCAGGGTTGCAGATGGTTGATAACCTGTTCGCACAGCGCACGAGTGGAGAGAGGCACATCGTCAGTCTGCGCCGGATTGTTACTTGGCAACGGCCAAACGAGTACCGTTGGTGCAGTGGATGACGCCAGTGCCGCGTTTAATGCCGACAATGAATCATAGCGGTCGGCGATGTTTAGCGGACTGGCGTCGGCTGGTTCGGTATCAAGTAACGCCCAACTGGCGGTTGAAGGAACGTCTTTTGCTTTAGATGCGCTGGGCAGAGGGCTCCAGGTCGTGCGCAGAAGGTCATACTCCGGCTGGATGCGTAACTGATTGCGCAGATTATCCCGTGTGGTTTCCCGTAAGCTGAGCGTTTCAATGGCAACTACCGTTTCGCCCGTCTCATCAGTAGCAATCAGGCTGATATTCTCTGGCGTTTTCAAATGCAAACGTGCGCGTAACTGGCGTGGTTGTTTGTCAGCTATCGTCACACCGCTCAACGCGAACGGGAGTCGCAGCGTTGTCGCATCCTCGTTTTCGCTATCGGGTAGCGCGATGGTATGCAGTACGGTATCGAGCAGCGCAGGGTGCAGAAGATGTCCGCTCGTCGAAAGCTCTTCAGGTAAGCTTGCTTCAGCATACAGGCTATCGCCATTGCTCCAGGCTGCGCTAAGCCCTTTGAAGGCTGCTCCATATTCATATCCAGCAGCGGAGAGCCGTTGATGAAGTTGGGCGAGATCCAGCGGTTCACTGCCGACCGGCGGCCAGTCCGCGTTGTCGAATGGACGTTGTTCCTGTCTTGAGGCGTCGCGCTGTAATAACGCGTTGGCGTACAGTGTCCACTCTGGGGGGTCGATCTCCTCGTCGCTATGGCGCCGGGCGTGGATAGTAACGGTACGTTGCCCTCGGTCGTCAGGCCGTCCGACTCTGAGTTGCAGATCCAACTCCCCTTGTTCAGGCAGCACCAGAGGCGTTTGTATAACTAATTCCTCGATTGTTGGGTAGTCCGTCAGTAACGCGGCATAGCGAACCATATCCAGATAAGCTGTTCCAGGAACTAGAGCAACACCGGTGGCCGCGTGATCGGCGAGCCAGGGCTGGCTGGCTAGCCCGATACGTCCTGTTAGTAGCACTCCTTCGTCGTCTGGAAGGTCGATGATTGCGCTGAGTAATGCATGCTCCGTTGGTCTTTGTCCGACAGTGGCGACATTGCTGACGGCGGGGGGCGTCAGCCAGTAATGACGATGCTCGAAAGGATAGGTTGGGATGTCCACGAGGCTAGCGGTAGGATGAAGCGCACGCCAGTTGAGGTTATGCCCGTTGACGTACAACTGTGCCATTGCCTGCGTCAGGCACTCAACGGCGGGTTTGTTGCGCTGCATCGAACCGACGATCGTTGCCGTGCTGTCTGTCGTTTCTTCGAGCGCCGGCAGCAGCACGGCGTGCGGGCTGCACTCCAGAAAGGTTACTTTACCCGTTTTGCTCAATGCCGATATCGTGTCGAAAAAACGTACCGGGCAGCATAGGTTGTCACACCAGTATTTGGCGTTGAGGGTTGTGCCATCAAGAGGCGTATCGGGCGTGTGGCCGTCCACGGTGCTGTAAAAAGGAATGCGCGTGGCGCTAGGTTTTAAACCGGAAAATAGCTCCATCAGAATAGGGCGTAACGTATCGAGCTGCGGAGAATGGCCTGCGACATCCACCGCAATGCGTTTGGCGCGGATTCGCTCTTTTTTACAGCGACGGAGCAGCGCCTCGATTGATTTGGCATCGCCTGAAACCACGGTTGATGACGGGCTGTTGAAAACCGCGAGGGTAATTTCCCCATCATCTGGAGTGAGGAGGGCGCGAGTCTGTTCTTCGGAAAGGCCAAGTGTAGCCATGGCGCCGTGTCCTGACTGGCTGAGCATAAGTCTTGAGCGTAACGCCACGATCCTGATCGCATCTTGTAGCGACAAGGCACCTGCGATATAGGCGGCAGCGATTTCGCCCTGAGAGTGCCCCACGACGGCGTGCGGCGCAAATCCGAAAGATTGCCAGAGGCGAGCCAGTGCGGTCATCACCGCGAAAAGCGCTGGCTGCACGACGTCAACGCGGTCCAAAGGCGGAGTGTCTGGGCTGCCACGCAGCACGTCAATCAGTGACCAATCGACATACGCGCGCAGCGCGTCATCAACCTCGTCGATAGCCTGCCGGTAAACGGAAAAAGCGTTATACAGCTCCATTCCCATTTCAGGCCACTGCGACCCTTGGCCTGGGAAGATGAATAACAGTTTTCCTGATTCGCCGACGGTTGAGGCACCGACAGTTAGCGTCGGGTGATCCTGCCCATTTTCAAGCGATTGTAGCCCTTTTAACAGCGCTTCTTTTGATTGGCCTCTGACGGCGGCGCGGAAGGGGAATTGACTACGTGAGATACCGAGTGAGTACCCCACATTAATGGGATCAATGGCTTGTTGGTTAGTCAGATACTCCCGTAGTTGCGCAGCTTTTTTACGCAGCGCAGTATCGGTTTTTGCGGCAATTGGCCAGAGCATCTCCTGTGGCACAGTGACAGCCTCGGTCTGCATGTGGCCATTCGACATCGATACTGGAGGTTGTTCCACGATAAGGTGACTATTGGTGCCAGAGACGCCGAATGAAGAGATTGCCGCACGATAGGGCCGATCGCCGACCTGCGGCCAAGGGCGCGAAGCTGAGAGTAGCTGTATCGCGCCGCTTGACCAGTCGACTTCGTGAGAAGGTTCGGTAATGTGCAGACTGCGCGGCAACATATTGTGGCGGAAAGCCATCAGCATCTTGATCAGCCCGGCAGCACCGGCGGCAGCTTGCGTGTGTCCGATGTTGGATTTGATTGACCCCAGAAGCAACGGCTGTTCGGCTGAGCGATGCCGGCCATAGGTTGCCATCAGCGCATTCGCTTCGATTGGATCGCCAAGACGAGTACCGGTGCCGTGCGCTTCTACCACATCGACATCCTGAGGCGTCAGACCTGCGTTGGCCAGCGCGTGGCGAATCACCTGTTGTTGTGCGGAGCCATTGGGCGCGGTCAGTCCGTTAGAGGCGCCATCCTGATTGACTGCGCTGCCGCGGATGACGCCCAGAACCGTATGCCCGTTGGCCTGTGCCTGAGACAGCGGCTCGAGTAATAGCATGCCGATACCTTCCGAGAGCCCTACGCCGTCCGCTGACGCAGAAAAGGCTTTGCAACGCCCATCGGGCGCGAGCACGCGCTGTTGAGAGAAATCGATAAGTACGCCGGGTGTTGGCATAATCGTGATACCGCCCGCTAATGCAAGTTTACAGTCATTGCTGCGTAGCGCTTCACAGGCTGTATGGATAGCAACTAACGAGGAGGAGCAGGCGGTGTCAATTGTGACCGCGGGTCCATGCAGGCCAAGGCTATAAGCTACCCTGCCGGAGGCGACGCAAGTGGCGGTTCCCATATAACCGTAGCCTGAAACGTCTTCTGAGGCATGCTGAATCTGGGACCCATACTCTGTCGCCATGATGCCAGCGTATATTCCTGTATTGGAACCATATAAGCTCGACGGCTCGATGCCTGCTCGTTCAATGGCTTCCCACGAGACTTCAAGCAGAAGTCGTTGTTGAGGTTCCAGTGTCAGGGCTTCACGTGGTGAGATGCCGAAAAATCCGGCGTCAAACTGCGGTGCGTCATATAAAAATCCGCTGGTGCGGGTGGATATTTTACCTAGTCGGCCCGGTTCCGGATCATACAGCTTGGTGATATCCCATCCACGATCCGACGGGTAATCACCGATTGCGTCTCGCTCATTAACGAGTAAATCCCATAGTGCTTCTGGACTGTTCACGCTGCCGGGATAACGGCACGCCATACCGATGATGGCAATAGGTTCATCGTGGCTATGTGTCTCCAGTGTCTCCTGTTCGTCATCGGGTGATGAGAGTCCAAGCGCTTGTCTCAGGTATTCGCTTAATGCACGTGGTGTTGGGTGGTCGTAAACTAGTGTGGAGGGGAGTTCTATCCCTGTGGCGACTGAGAGTCCACGTGAGAACTCGACAACAGTCAATGAGGTAAATCCAATATCACGAAACGCCTGCATGTCCGATGAAAAGGTTTCGCCCAGTAGCGCTCTGATTTCTCGTGATACGAGTCCTAGCAGAATGTCGTATTGTTCCGATGGGCTACGATCTTGCAGCGCTAGCCCATCGATATCGTCGTCTAGCGCTGTATTAAATGAATTAGCGGAAAGCGAAGAGGGTTCATCGGCCATGGCAGCTGTTTCGTTGGCGTATGTTAGCGCAGTGCGATAGTGCTCCGCTTGCTCAGGAAGAAGTTGATTGAATACGCTTGCCCAATCAACCGATGCGCCGTTGATAAACGCGTGAGTCAACGATTGAAGGAAACTCTCCCGATCGCTTTTCCGGCGATCGAGCGTGGAGATGGCTGCACCTTTAACGCCAGCTTCGCGCAGATGTTCTTCTATGATGGAGGTCAGAACGGGGTGTGGGCTGACTTCAATAAAAAGACGATGCCCGTCGTTGATCAATGCTCGGATGCTGTTTTCGAACAAAACAGGCTCCCGCAGGATACGATACCAGTAGTCCGGCTGAAAATCTTCGGCACTGTAGCGCGCACCGGAGACGGAAGAATAATATGCCGCATGTGCTGAAGATAGAATATTGCGCGGCGCGTGAGCTATCACCTCGGCTTTCAGTATGTCCACCTGAGGGGAGTGCCCTGCAACCTCACCTCCGGGCACTTTCCAGGCCCAAAATCCCGCTTTAGTTAATTTGTTGAGTAGGGCGTCGGTGTCTGCTGTGCCGCCACTTAATGTAACGCTTTTATTGCTGTTGATAGCGGCAATAGCAAGCCTACCATCCCACTCTTTGAGTAACGGCGTAACATCTTCAACGGAGGCTGCGACCGATACCATCGCACCTTGTCCTTCAATGTTTGAGAGTTCTTTTCCCCACAGTGTCACCAAGTTGGTGGCGTCCTCTTGGCTTAAATAGCCAGAGGAATAGGCTGCCGACGCTTCGCCTACAGAATGCCCGACCACGGCTGCTTCACGGATGCCAAAAGCTCTCCATGCATCCGCGAGCGCGGAGGATATCGTGAACTGTATTGGTTGGATTTGTTTCAGACCTGAGAAAGGCTCACCCGCCGCCAGAGAATCTGCTGGGTTCCAGTTCAGGCTGTCCTGAAATATCGCGCCGTTTTTACCCGCGCTTTGACGATATGCGGGCAGTGCGTTGAGTAATTCTGAAGTCATTCCTGGCCACAGTGGTCCCTGCCCTGAAAAAACTAGCACCGGTTTTTCCCCCGCCGCCGCATTCCCTGTTAAAACGTTGCGCGCTGCGCGGCCCTGCGCGAGTGACGTCAGCCCTTTGATCAACCCGGCTTTATCTGCCGCGAAGATGGCGCTACGAATTTCCGCATGCGGAACGGCGAATTGATGCAGACAAAACGTCGCTAATTCAGTGTCTGATAGGAGTTCGATCTTGGTTCGCCAATGTTCGGCTACGCTGGCGAGCGCCGATTCTGATTCGCCAGAGAGTATAAGTGGCAGGTTTAAGGCATCCATACGTGAACTCCTGTTATTTGGTAGCGACGTTTTGACGAGCGGTTTTTCTCCACCCTATGTCTGAAGATGAATACAGCGTGATAATCTTCGGCTGCTCACTGCGAAGCAGAATTTTTCCGAGCTGGCGTCGAATCTCCCCTTCGCTCAGTGAGCTGTCTTGACAATAGACATCCAGTGTGAATTCCACGCCGCTGGTCTCGGCGGCGTTATGTACCCAGGCTTCCGCATGAGAAACTCCCGTAATGGTTTCGGCTATTTCACTGACCGATTTCAAACACACCTTTTCGCCGCGGCTCATGACATAGGTTGGGTTGCGCTGTTTAAAGAAAAGATAGCCGTCCTCATCAATGGTGAAACGATCGCCGGTATGGATGATGCGACGCTCCCCATTACGTGGCGTATCAATACCTTCATCCAGATTGCGGATTCGTCGAATCATGCCGGTATAGGTTTCAACGATGAGTTCGCCATCCTTGTCGTCAGGGTTGTCCTTGCGCAGGTAAACGTTAACTTCAGGGAAAGGCTTACCGACGGACGCATATTTATCGGGCGATGCGTGATGTGCCGCCAGTGTTGCAACACGCGGTCCAGCCTGAGTCAAACCATAGGTGAGATACAGTTCGATTCCGGGATTCCGGGATAGAATCGCTTCAACTGAACTGGCGGAGAGAGCGTCTCCGCCGATGGTCAGACGTCGTAGCGGAGCAGGAAGCTGTTCGGAACCGGATTGCAGCCAGGCATTAATCATTGTCGGCGTAATGGATGACTGGGTGATTTGATAGGTTTCAATCGTTCGCTCGTAGTTGCCTGGTGTGAAGGGGGGGCCGGCAATAATAGCCGTATTCCCTAGCGCAAAAGAGGAGAGTAGTTGTGCTACGAAAGCATAGGAGTAGTACATCGGTAGATTGATCAATATCCGATCTTCCGCGCGCTGTTCAACGGCTTGCGCATGATTACGTGCATTACGAAATAAATCGTTGATATGAAATAAGCAGCCGCTGAAGATACCGGACGTTCCTGATGTGAGAAGAATGACCTCGCCCGGCTGATAGCTGTGCTCACTGGATATCTCTACGCGAATCAACTGACCTGATTGCGGCAGAGGCTGCGCAGGTTGCGCTTGCACCAGCCCAGAGGGAAGGTGTAATGCGATCAGGTTCCTGGCACCAATTACCTGTGCGATACGATAAATACGAGACGCTGGCGCAGAGGACGGCAGCAGAACGGGAACCGCGCCAATGGTCAACAGCGCAAAAATGATTACGGCGAATTGCACACTATTCGGGATTGCCACCATTACGGGATTGCCGGGTTCAATCCCTTGTTCACGAAGATGTTTTACCAGATCGACGAAAATCAACGATGGCGCATCATGTGGATTGGCATCGACCTGAATGAGCCCATCCAGAAAGTGCTGGGCGGAGCTGGGCGTGATTGTGGGTTGGGACGTCATTGATGTTCCCCTCCGCTCTGAGTGACGACAATACTGCGAATGTGGTGGCCTGATTCGTCGACACGATGATCGGTAATAATGACGTGAGTTGCCGAACCCTCATCCAGCCAGAGTTGCGCTAATGCTGTGGCATAGGGCTGCATGTTGTCCGGTGGCATACTCCATACGATGCTCGGACCACTAAATCGTAGAAATTGCGATGGAAGTCCGATGATCATCCCAGGACAGGCACCGGAAAAACGCAGTGGTGAAAGGTGTCCTGAGGAAAGTGTTTGTGAAATGTCGTGTATGGTCTTGAGAGTACATTGGTCGCTAATGGCGATATGCCCTACAGAAGAGCAGGTCGATGTGATGACATCTCGGTGCTCGTTGATAGCCTGCTCAACGGCTTCAAGAACAAGCCATGACAAAGGGTCTGCATAAAGTGAGGCTTTTTGTGCGGGTTTGTACGTATATAAATCAGGCGTACTTGCCATCCCATGACCCACGATGTTGAGTGCTTTCAGGGTTAATGTTTCGACGTTTGTCATCGTGCTGCGCTCCCTGCACTTTGGAAAACCAGACAGGTGTTAAATCCACCAAATCCAAGCGTTATGCTCAGCCCAGCTGTTGCCGTGCAGGGCATGTTTTTTTGATTGGCGATAGGTAAATCGGAGGGGGTAATGGGATCGTACAATCCATGAATTGGAGGAAGCCTTTGTGTTTTTAATGCCTGCAGCACTGCAATAGCTTCAATGGCTCCCGTTGCGCCAAGTGTATGCCCAAATGCTCCTTTTGTTGCGAATAACGTCGGCGGGTGTGGTAAGGGGGAAAAAAACGCTGAATAAGCTTTTGCCTCTACACTGTCGTTAACCTGTGTTCCTGTACCATGAGCGTTTATAATGGAAATATCTTCCGGTTTTAAGCCTGCGCTATTTAGCGCTCGTTCTACGGTAAGTATCACATTTTGCCCTGATAAATCGGGCGAAACTGCACTGGCGGCGTCGTTTGCGGAGCCTGCTCCTGCGAGGATTCCATAAGGTTTAGCACCGCGACGTCTAGCATGCCTTTCGGATTCTAGTATCAGAAATGCAGCGCCTTCACCGAGTACAGTACCATTGTGACTGATATCGAACGCACGTAAACCATCGGTAGACATTGTGCCTAGCCGTGAATGGCTGAGCCGTTTCCCCAGAGTCAGTACATCGGCTCCCCCGCATACACATATTTCAGTAAGGCCCGCCTTGATAAAGCTCAGCCCCGTTAAAATTGCATCGGAGCCAGCTGAACAGGCTGTACTTACCGTGATAGGGGACTTAACACAGCCGACTGCTTTGACTGCTTGTGTTGACCATTCTGATAACGAGAAAGTATCGGGTGAGTCTAAATGATGGCCATAGCTGGTTCCTAAAACTGCGAGAATATCTGGGTCATCCGCAGGAATAGAAGCATCCTCAAGCGCTTTGCGTAAGGTTTTTACCGTTAATACATGTTGACGTCTTGCCCCTTCCCATTCTAAAGGGATATCTGGTATGGGGGCCGCAAGGTTACTGCGTAGCGATAATGTGGATTCTAGGTCGGTTATACCGGAGATACCCTCTAGCAGGTATTGCCAGACCGTAGGTATTTCATCTCCTAGTGCTGTAGACCAGGCCATACCTGTAACCCAAACAGGAGAGTGATGATTTACCATAATTGTTCTCCTAGTGTGGATATATTTTCGCGCACTAGCGAGCCTTTTAGCATTCCGACCGTTTGACCTGCGACTTCTGCTTTACAGGAAAACGTCAGGAATTTATCTCGCAAGCTTTCGCAGTTGAGGTTAAAAATAATTTGATCTCCGGGTACAACCACTCGTGTAAAACGAGATTTTATTGAGCCGACTAGTGTTATTTCATCGTCAGCTAACGGTGATGTTGAAAGCTGAAATAAAATAATTGCCGATTGTGATATGGCTTGCACCATATGGCTCGCCGGAAAAATAGCTCGTTCGGGAAAATGGCCTGCGATGGCATCTGTCTGACCCGAAACAGCCATAAGTGTTTTAATATATTTTTCTGGCTCGTAATCAAGAACACGATCAAGATATACCATTGGATGCCGGTGTCTTAGCCATCCTTTAAGCTCCGTAAACCCCATTACTCGTGGTTGACGATTATCTTTGTCTTGGGATGGAATACTCATTGGTTTTCTCCCTGCTTATTTGATTCTAGGATTAATTCTGAAGTCAATTTTGTGAGCGTTTGAATTGAGTCGAAATATTGAGGAGTAAAGTATTCATCTTCAATTTTGATGTTAAAGGCATACTCACACTGGGCTCGTAGTTCACTGAACCCTAAGGAATCTAGACCAAGGCCATCACGCATATTGATATCTGTCTCAATTTCTGAACGAGGGATGCCAATAAATAGATCGTCGATTAGAATTCCGATAATGGTGTTTTCTATGTTTTTCAAGGTAATGATTCCTTTAGGTTAATAAGTGTTTTTAATGCATTAGATGTCATTCGTGTTATCTATTCATGGTTTGCGAATAGATTTCATGAATTCTTTGGTGTTTACTGTTTTATTCTAACGTCAAAAATTATTTCCGCCTGACTCTTTAATGAATGGTATTCATTTGATAGTTTCCTACGGCTGATTTTTCCCGTGGTGTTGACAGGTATTTCTTGAATGAAAATGTATTCGGATGGATGTTTGTAATGAGCAAGGTTATTGGATAAGTAGGATGCTATTGTTTCTGCATTAAGTGAGTGGTTTTTTTGGGGTTGAATTAATGCAATAATACGTTCGCCAGCGAAGTTATCTGGGACGCTAAACACTACTGAGGCGGCGATGTCTTCGTGTTGAATAAGAGTATGCTCAATTTCTATTGGGTATACTGGATAGCCCTCTATTTTTATTTGGTCTTTTTCTCTCCCGAGAAAAATTAAGTTTCTATTCTTTTCCTGTCGAACAAGGTCACCGGTAGCGAGCCATCGATCAGAGGGAAATAGCTCAATGTCATGCCCATTCCAAATTCCTATGGTTTTCGCCGGAGAGCGAATAAAAAGTTCCCCATTACTTGATTGAGTATTCTTTATTTTAATTTCTACGCCAGGTAGGGGCCAACCAATAGATGGTTCGTTGATAGCATAGATATCGTGATGATATATTACTGGCCCCCCTAGTTCTGTTTGACCATAAGAGCTTTGAAGATGAGAACCAAAACACTCAAAAAATTTCTGGCTTAATTCTGTTGCGCAGGAATCACCGCCAGCGACACAAACTGTTTCACTAAGATCGAGTGAGTTGTTGTTATTCTCTTCTTTTTTTATGATTTTATGAAAGTTTGAAGGTGTTCCTGCAATCCATGCTGGCTTTATTTCTTTTAATGTTTCTGTAATGTTTTCTATGTCGACTTCTGAAAGTAATAGTACTGAATAGCCTTTGTGAAGAGCTGCAAAAGTAATAAGTATACTCCATGGGCTAATGAGATCGACTAAGCTAAGAATAGCTGGCTTATCACCATCTGATTTGTGGAGTTTGGGATTTATTGTTGCTTTTGTTAAATTTATAGCATCAGTTAGTGTTTTTTGTGAATAAACAATTCCTTTGGGGTGTCCTGTCGTTCCTGATGTGTAAAATATAGATGCGATTTCGTCTGTGTAAGTATTATCTTCTGAATCATCATAAGATTGTGAGATGATTTCTTCCCAATTATGTGTATTATTTTCTTTATCTTTTATTTTTAGATCTATAACCCATATTTTTTCTATCGTTGTGCATGATTCAACTTCTTGTTTTGTTTCATAAAATCTTTTTTTGTCACCAATGTATGCACAGGATGAGCTATGTTGAATTAAATCTTTCACTTCTTTAGCAGACAGTTTTAGGCTGAGAGGGACAAAGATAGCTCCAATTTTTAGGCAGGCATAATATGTAGCTATAAGTTCAAAGCAGTTTCCCATGTGGATAGAAATTCGGTCTCCTTTTTTTATATTTGCATTCTTCAATCCTGTGGCTATTCGCTGGATTAAAAGAAGTAAATTATAAAAAGATATATTGTGATTCATTGATTTTACTGCTGTCTCCTTTGAATGCAAAAGAGCATGCTTTCTAAATGATGAAAAGGCATTCATAGTTGCTCCCATTTTTCCATCTAAAACTTAATAAAAGTAAGCTAAGTAACTAGGCTTCGAGGTTTGTAGATTAATATTTACTTTTGGTTATATATGATGTTTTTCAGTTTAAAAATGGGAAAATAGTTATTGTTACTATTCTTTTTTTTCATGATTTATTTTATGTGATTTTGAGATTATTCTCATGGTTAATGATTTTGAAGTAAGAGATAGCTAGTGTGCGTTTATTGGGATTTTTTCGCATCATGGAGATGAATAAATGGACTGGACTAATATTCCCCCTCTTTACGCATTAAAGGCTTTTGAATCAGCAGCCAAGCATCAATCTTTCACTTTGGCTGCGAGTGAGTTATTTATTTCACAAAGTGCAATTAGTAAACATATCAATACCATAGAGATTTTTTTTGGCAGGAAGCTTTTCTATCGTAAAGGGCCAAAGGTTTTTTTAACTAAAGAAGGTGAGTCTTTTGCTGGTGATCTTCGCCATGCATTCGAAATACTAAGTAAAGCATGTGAAAATATTCACCGTGCTGGAATTGTATTAACTATAAGCAGTCCATACACGTTTTCTATACGCCAGTTCATTCCTGTTTTAAGAAAATATAAAAATCAAGATGGCTTCCCAATAGTCACTGTCGAAACTATAAATGATGACTATTCCCACTCTATTGTCAATTTAAAAAATCATGATGCAACAGTAAAATATGGAGATGGCAAGTTTTCTGATGAATGGAATTGTACTTTGCTTTCACCTGAGTGTTTAATTGTAGTGGTGTCTCCAAAATTGTTACATCTCTTTGAAAAAGATAATAGAATTCTAATTGATCTCGTTTATGTTAAATCAAGAGAATTAGATTGGTTTTCTTGGTGTGAAGAGTCACGTTTGAAAGAACGGTTTCAAGTTATTAATAAGTATGAGTTTGAGTCGATGGATTCAGCTATTAATGCAGTGATAAAAGGATTGGGGGTAGCGGTTGTTGATATTGGAATGGTTTGTGATGAATTAATGGATGGCGTTTTGTTAACACCATTTAAATTTTCTTTTTATTCTGGGAGAGGATATTATTTTTTGAGGGGCGGTGATGATGATAATTACTTGTCCTCCTTGCTAGAGTGTGTGAGATTGGATTTATCTGGTAGGGGTTTAGCAGAGTTGTGTTTTAATGATAAATGCGATATGGGTAATTGTAGATTGGCAGCGACGAAAAAAATTACTAAGTAGCTTCGCATTATAGCGCTACACTTTCCGGGAGTGGCACTGCACCCATCAGCGCTGCTCTCACACGATGAGAAGTGAAAAACTAATGTGATAAATTATTCATTAATCTATGGCGGTTATTTTATTGAAATGGGTTTTTAACGAATTTTAATTATATTAAATTTGAGTGTTTTTTATAATGTTTTTTTAGTTTTTAGTTTGGTTTTTTCTTAAAAGTGACGTGATTGAGGTAAGTGCTATTTACTATGGACAACGTGGTTATCTGATCAAAGTTAAAAAATAATTTGTTGTTTGTTATGTTTTTTTGAATGCGGTCAGCAGTGAAATTTTTGAGCTCTGAAAATTTCCAAAATGAAGAATTGGTTTTTAATGGCGATAGATCTCCCTTTCTTGCACTGTACGGACATGAATTTTCACCATGGGGTACAGACATGGCTTACTCGGATACGCCAGAGCAATCCGCAGTTATCAACTGGAAAGGGCGACATCTGGTCGTTAATGCTTTTGCTGGCACTGGTAAAACGACAACGCTGGTTCGCTACGCGCAGGCCAATCCTGACCGAAGGATGCTCTACCTTGCGTATAATCGTGCAGTTCGTGATGATGCGGAGCGCAAGTTTCCATTCAATGTTGAGTGTAAGACCTCTCATCAACTGGCCTGGATGAAATTTGGTAAGCATCTAAAGCCAAGATTAACGCCTAATTTGCGTATTACTGATGTTGCACGTAAGTTGAATACCCGCCACTGGCCGCTGGTCAGAATGGCGTTGGCTGCGCTGAACCATTTCCTGTGCAGTGCTTCCCCGGCACTCAGTTATGAGCATCTTCCGGATGAGAACAATCGCGAAGGATTGGATGCTGGAAATATATTGGGCGCGGCTCAGTTCCTGTGGAATGAAATGAGTCGCATCGATTCGACGTTTCCTGTAACGCATGATACCTATCTGAAATTATTCCAGTTGTCAGTGCCCGATTTATCAAAACGTTGGGACACGATCCTGTTTGATGAAGCTCAAGATGCCAATCCTGTCATCAGTTCGCTGGTACTTACTCAAAATTGTAATGTCGTCCTGGTTGGCGATCGCCATCAGCAGATTTACCGTTTTCGTGGGGCCGATAACGCGCTGAATGCGCCAGTACTGGAAGGCGCTGACCGTTTGTGGCTGACGCAGAGCTTTCGATTTGGTTCGGCTGTTGCCGAAATGGCGAATGTTTTGCTGGCACGCCAGGAAGAAACACACCCAGTGATTGGCAATGGCGGTGATGACGATGTAATTGATCGACTGCCTGCAGACGTTTCGCGTTACACGATCCTCAGCCGTACGGTTGCCGGTGTCATCGGTGCAGCTCTCTATGAGAGCATGAAAGAGAAAATAGTGTACTGGGTCGGTGGGATTGAAGGCTATAAAACGGAAGAGCTGGAAGACTTGTACTGGTTTTCAGTCGATATGCCTGAACGGATGCGTACACCACGTCTTAGTCGTGAATACCGGGATTTTGAAGAGTATAAATCTATGACCAAGGCAACCGGCGATGTTGAAATGAACCAGGCTATCGGCTTGCTGGATAAATATTTCCCGCTCCCGCAAAAACTACAGGTCTTGCGTAGTCAGGCGACGACGAATGAAAAAGATGCCGATGTCGTGGTATCGACCGCGCATCGCAGCAAGGGACTGGAATGGGACACGGTGATGCTAAACGACGACTTCTCGGATATTACCGACCCGTTGTTATCTGAAGCAGCCAGGACGGATGAAACTAACTTGCTGTATGTGGCCACAACCCGGGCTCGGAAACTTTTGGTTCGAAATGAATTATTGAAGCTGCTTTGTGAACAGGAAGAGTCTGACGATATTGCAGAGGATCAATTTACTGACTCGAACTTAATCTGATACGGGTGTTACTTGTGAACCAACCAGATTTGACAGTCAACTCAGTGCCAGAAGCGGAAGTTAGTAGAGAGCCCAACATGTTACTGATATGATCATAAAATAGATAAAAGAGGTAACGCATGGGTACTGACACAATAATTACGCTGTTTAGATACAAGCGCTGGATAGATATTGAAACTCTACAAGCGATTAAAAGAATTGATGCGTCTGCTAATGCAGAAAAACGCCATCTGACGCTCAGATTGATGAACCACATACATGTGGTTGATATGATATTCAGAGCTAACATTACCGGTCAGAAGCATTCCTACACTGCACTGAACACGCCAGAAACCCCCTCTGCTGACGAGCTTCTAATAACGATGACTGAATGTACAGACTGGTATATTCAACATGTCAATTCTATGCCCCCCGTTGGCCTTGCTGAAACAATTAAATTCCAATTTGTCGATGGTGGATCTGGTGAGATGAAGGCAATCGATATGCTCAATCATGTGCTGTTTCACGGAACATATCATCGCGGCGCTGTAGGTTGGCTACTTTCAGAAAGTAGTGTAACTCCACCCAAGGACGTACTGACCGTTTTTCTAAGAGATCATAACCACAAGTAAACGAGTGACAGGGTCATGTAAATTTAAAATCCCACTGGCGCCTTAAGCAAAAACTTGAGTGAATAAATGAATGTCAAGGAAGGTCAGTTTCTCGCTCTTAGCAGACTATGTCTCTACAAGACGCTGCTATATCGAGCAACGGTTAACCCCTAGATCAGTTTTCAACCGTTGGGGTGGATCAGTTTTTCACCGTTCGTAACACCAAATAATTTTTAAAATGCAAAAAGAGTTTCCTCTTGCCTCGGGTCTATGAGCCGCTCAAGACTGTGCCGCTTACTGGCCGGAGGCAATCATGTTCAACCGAATAAAAAATTTTATTGTTGGGACGGATAATGTTCCCCGAAGTGAAGCCATTTCGCCTGAACCAGCCTGCCCACTTGGATATTATCTCCCCCTTTCTGTTGATGCGTTGATTTCGCTTCCAAAGCGGCAGACTTTTCTCCAGCAGCTCAACGATAATCATGCGTTGCCGGCGGCATTCTATCGGCAGTGTTACCTGACGCCGCTGTTTTCATTACTCAGCCGTGTTCAGAACCTACCTGCCTCGAACGAGGGAAACTGGGCATATGCTGGCGCATTTGGTGATTTGACCGTGCAGTTCACTGCCTATGCCGTCAGGTTGGCCAAGGGGAGAACGTTACCGCCAGGGATCCCGCCAGAAGAACAAGCCGCTCAGGGGTTACTCTGGAATGCAGTCGTGTTCTGGTCGGCCTTGTTTTATCACTTGCCCTTGCTTTGTGAGTGGGAAGGAGAGCTGGATGGTGGGGAATGCTGGATGCCGGGCTTTACTATTCCGGGGAAGCCATTTCGCTTTCGACCTTGTATAGATAAATTGCCCCCATCCTATGCGCAAGGGCGGGTATCACTGCTGGCCGGTCAGTTATTGCCATTATCGGTATTACCCTGGTTATCGACTATTCCTGATGCATTCGATTGCCTGGCCCAGCGTATGCAGGGGAGACCCGCAACGATCGCACTGATTGATGAGTTGTTATTGTCGGCTGCAGAGAAATGTGGCGCGCCATCGTTAACGGGTATGTTGCTACCGGCGCAGCTGGCGGCGGAAAGCGTTGAGGCTGTGATTTTGCCACCGGAACCTTTAGTTGCTTCAGCGCTAACATCAGCGCTGCCTGATAGCAATTCATCAGTAGCTGCTAACGGTAACATATCATCTCCGAGTCCAGACCCTGAGCTCGTGCTACAAAAACACGAGCCATTACTCCAGCCTGAGCTTGTTTCGGTGCTGGATTCAGCAGTACCAACTGGCTCGGTCTCAATTGTTGAAAAACAGTCAGTCACTGAGTTGGTCCCGGAATCTACTCAAAATGATACTCAAGCGCTTCTGAACCTTTTTTCCGGTATGGCAGAAGCACTTGTGCCTGACGTTGAAACGGCACTCGATATAGATATCCCTGTTCCAGATGAAATAAACAACCACAAGGAGAGTGAAAAGACGCCGTTGAATGAACTGAAAGCACCCGCTATTTTTTCTCCAGAAAATAGCGATAACATTCGAGAGGCGAATAATAAAGGCGCGGTATTTCTGGAGTGGTTATCAGCAGGTTTAATTGAAGGGAAAATAACGATAAATGAAGAGGGCGCTCGTGCTCACATTGTTGCCGGGTTCGTCTTCTTGTGTGTTCCTGAAATATTTTATCAGTTTCAGAAGGAGGCTGGAAATAAGGGGAAGCGCAACGCATTACAGTCATCTTTTGAGCGACTGGGGGTTCATCGTGTTGCTGATGGCAAGCGTTTCCTGCAGGCCAGAATATACAGCACCCCATCCGGTACGGGGACGTATCAAAACATTAACGGTTATCTGGTTAAAGCGTCATCACTTTACCGGGGAAATCGTATTCCTGACGAGAGCGCATTGTTGATCTTGCCTTGACGTATGGCAATCTGATTAGCGGGCTAATGTTTAGTCTGCACACAGCAAAGATGCATTTTGTGCTTTTTATTAGAAAGGAATTTATATGTCAGATAAGTCAATGACCTGGGACGAAATCGTTGATGAGTATTTTTTCTCACATAATTTACGTGAGGCGACAGAAATCAGCTATCGGAAAGTCGTGAGCGGGTTTAGTCGATTTATGGGAGAGACCGTTTCCCCTGCCCAAATAACACACCGGGATGTGTTGAAATGGCGTCGAAATCTATTAAAAGAACGTAATCTATCTACGCATACGTGGAATAACAAAGTGGCCCATATGCGGGCAATATTTAATTTTTCGATAGAGCGAAATTTAATCGATCAGGACAAAAATCCCTTTAACGATGCAGTTGTTCAAAAAGAGCGAAAAAAGAAGAAGACGTTAACACGTGAACAACTGACAGCCATTTATCTCCTCATGCAGCGAATAGAAACTGAAGAGCCTCATGCTATCTGGGGGCTGAGATGCGCACTTTATCCTGCCTGGTACTGGCTTACTGTACTCGATGCCCTTCGCTACACAGGAATGCGACAGAATCAATTGCTGCATATTCGTCTGCAGGATATCAATCTGGATGAAGGATACATTGAGCTACGTCTGGAGGGGAGTAAAACGCATCGTGAATGGCGTGTTCCTGCTGTTCGCCAGTTACGTGCAAGGCTCGCATCGCTAATAGCGCGAGCAAAGCTGGCTGGTGCTGAGCCCTCTGATATCTTGTTCGATGTTACCCGTTTTATGAAGTCTCGTCGGCATAAAGACGAATATCAGTACGATGAAGCGAGAGCACAGCAAGCCATCCGATCTTTTTTCAACCGATTGTCGCGGGATTGTGGATTTCTGGTATCAGCCCATCGCTTTCGGCATACGTTGGCAACGGAATTGATGAAAGCGCCGGAGCGTAATCTGCTGCTGGTTAAGGATTTGCTAGGGCATCGAAATGTGAGCACAACGATGGAATATGTCGAACTGAACATGGAAATCGTGGGACGGACACTGGAAAAAGAGCTGGCGTTACATACGGATATTTATGCGCAACCCGTTTTACATGACTTGACAGTAATGTAATTCACTGTAACCATACACGGGAACGAGAAAAGGGAATCTGCGCTAACAGATTCCCTATCTTGAGGATTTCAGTTCCTATTTACAGTGCAGCTATCTCTCCACTGGAAACGATTTTATGACCGAACCCTGTATTAACCGCCCGTTAAGCTTCTCATTCTTAACCAGCGTGCTTTGATGCAAGTGGTGCCCGGACTCGGAATCGAACCAAGGACACGAGGATTTTCAATCCTCTGCTCTACCGACTGAGCTATCCGGGCAACGGGGCGCATTAAACCGTATTGACCGCGTGGCGTCAACGGGTTTCTGTCACAAAGCGGAGAGCCTGCGCTATTTTCAGGCAATTATATTATTTGCTAGCCGATTCCTGGCGATCCTTTCAGCACGCTTATACCCGTCATACTTCAAGTTACATGTGCGTTGGCTGCGTTTAGTCACCCGAATCACTTACCTTAGTAAGCTCATCGGGACTCCTTTCCTTGCCGCGTTATTCGGCCTTATGGCCTCACCCCTATGGGGTCAGCGCAAGCGCTGTTCAAAACGAATACGTTTTGTCCTGAAACTCGAATTATTTAGGGTATAGCGCGGTAATGCTTCTTCCCGTATACGTGCTGCATGTTTCGTTGCACTTTTTACCACGTTGAACGCGGGCTGCATTGTTGAATTTGATGAAGAATAATGCCACTATTGCGCGGTTTTTAACGTCTCGTTCACCTGAACGCCCCTTTAAGCGTAGTTAGCGTATAGCTAAAAGAGGATCGCCGATATGTCAGATTCATTGCTCATGGTGCAGAACACTCGCGCCAGCTCGTTGATGACGTCACTGCGTGTCTCTTCTTGTCACCGCTGCGCGGTTTACTTTTCTTCCCGTCGATTATCCTCTTTCACCATGCGGTGAGGCGTTCGTTCGCTCGCTGTTAGGCATGAGTAAAAATAGAGTGCGGCTCTGCTTTTACTGATGTCTATCGGATGGTGCTGGCTCCAGTTTTTCCATTCTTAGCCTACAGTTTACCTGTAGGGATCATACGCTTGTCGTTATTGATTGGCATTGTGATTGGTCGGGATTGTTATCCCTGAACGGTGTCTTCTAGGCACGTACATTTACCCTTAACCGTTTGGGTTTGGTTACATGAAACAGTTAAAAATTGCGGCGAATGCAGCGGTTGCCACCCGTTTAATCACAACGCGCGAGATTGTCGCGTTGAGTCAGACTGACTTCACTGATGTGGCGGCGGTCGTGGTTTCTATTGAGGAAGCCCGTAGCGGTATTCTGTCGATATTGCAGCACACCGGTTTTAGTATTCCGGCGTTTGTCGAAGAGCCTGATGAAGATAAAGAGTCAGATGTTCTGCCTGCGGGCAGCGAATGGCTGATTCTTGATGATGAAGGTGAGCACGCGAGCGTGCTGGAACGTGCGGCTAAAGCCTATCAAGATGCGTTGCTGCCGCCGTTTTTCGATACGCTGACCAAGTACGTCAAAATGAAGAACACGACGTTTGCCTGCCCAGGGCATCAGGGCGGTCAGTTCTTCCGTAAGCATCCGGCAGGGCGTCAGTTTTTTGAGTTTTACGGTGAGAACGTTTTTCGTTCGGACATCTGTAACGCCGACGTCAAACTGGGCGATTTGCTGATCCATGAAGGGGCGGCGAAGAAGGCACAGAAGCACGCTGCGCGGGTGTTTAACGCCGATAAGACCTATTTCGTGTTAAACGGCACGTCCTCTGCGAACAAAGTCGTGACAAACGCGCTGTTAGCGCGTGGCGATCTGGTGCTGTTTGACCGTAACAACCATAAATCCAACCATCACGGTGCGCTGGTTCAGGCGGGGGCGACGCCTGTCTATCTGGAAACCGTGCGCAATCCGTTTGG
Organism: Pectobacterium atrosepticum; assembly: GCF_000740965.1. NCBI lineage: Bacteria > Pseudomonadati > Pseudomonadota > Gammaproteobacteria > Enterobacterales > Pectobacteriaceae > Pectobacterium > Pectobacterium atrosepticum. The sequence continues at coordinate 1,074,263 of NZ_CP009125.1, forward strand.
CTTTATTGGCGGCGTTGATGCGCACTGCTTTGACGAAACCTATCTGCGCAAGCTGATTGCGGAAGTCGCGCCGGAACGTGCTAACGAGCCACGCCCGTTCCGTCTAGCTGTCATCCAGCTTGGCACCTATGACGGCACCATTTATAACGCCCGTCAGGTTGTCGATAGCATCGGGCACCTGTGTGACTACATTTTGTTTGACTCGGCCTGGGTCGGCTACGAGCAGTTCATTCCGATGATGGAGCAGTGCTCGCCGCTGTTGCTGGATCTGAATGAGAACGATCCGGGCATCTTTGTCACCCAGTCGGTGCATAAGCAGCAGGCGGGCTTCTCCCAGACCTCTCAGATCCACAAAAAAGATACGCATATCAAAGGGCAGCGTCGTTTTTGCAACCATAAGCAGCTGAATAACGCCTTTATGCTGCATGCGTCGACGAGCCCGTTTTACCCGCTGTTCGCCGCGTTGGATGTTAATGCCAAAATGCACGAAGGAGCCAGCGGGCGTCGTATGTGGATGGACTGCGTGAAGCTGGGCATTGAGGCTCGTAAGCAACTGCTGACGCGCTGTTCGCTCATCAAACCGTTCGTCCCCGTTACGGTGGGCGGTGCGCTCTGGGAGGATCACGATACGGAGACGATCGCGCAGGACGTGCGTTTCTTTAACTTTGAGCCGGGCGAGAAATGGCATGCGTTCGAAGGGTACGCAGAGGATCAGTATTTTATCGATCCTTGCAAATTACTGCTGACTACGCCGGGTATTGATGCGATTAGTGGTGATTACACCGAATTTGGTATTCCGGCGACGATCCTTGCTAACTATCTGCGCGAGCACGGCATCATCCCTGAAAAATGCGACATGAACTCGATCCTGTTCCTGTTAACGCCAGCGGAAGACACGGCAAAAATGCAGGAGCTGGTTAATGCGCTGGTTCATTTTGAAACGCTGATCGCTCGTGATGCGCCGCTGAGCGAAGTGCTGCCTAGCCTGTATCAGAAATACAAAGAGCGCTACCGTGGTTACCGTCTGCGTCGGCTGTGTCAGGAAATGCATGATTTTTATGCCCAGCATAATGTGAAAGATCTGCAAAAAGCGATGTTCCGCAAAACCGAATTCCCGTCAGTGGCGATGTTGCCGCAGGATGCCAATAGGGAATTTGTGCGCGGGAATATCGAGCTGGTTCCCATCGTTGAAGCTGAAGGACGTATCGCGGCGGAAGGTGCATTGCCATACCCGCCGGGCGTGCTGTGTGTGGTACCGGGGGAAGCCTGGGGCGGAGCGGTACAGCGCTATTTTCTGGCGTTGGAAGATGGGATTAACCTGCTGCCCGGTTTTTCACCGGAATTGCAGGGGGTTTACAGCGTTGCGGAAGAAGATGGCCGCAAACGGCTGTACGGCTACGTGGTAGAAAAGTAACGATATCTCTCTTCAACTCAGAAACTCAGGCTCGGAAACGAACCTGAGTTTTTCTTTCTTAATATGGGCCAATATCCGTGTGCGTTGGCCCTTGAAAATGGATGGCGTTGATATGACAACTGCGCGGCTGGGTAAGGACAAAGCGCATCGTTTCCCATATCGAGCGGGCATTCAGCAAATGCTCGCCCATTTTCTCCCCGCTAGCGGGATAGTCATCAAAGCCGGTAACCTCAAAATCTGGCGGGTAAAATCCCGTCACGCGAATGTTTTCCTGCGCGACATGATGTGCAAGATTCTGGCTAAAACCGCTCAAGCCGTGCTTGGCGGCGAAGAACGCGGGGTGGGCGATAGAGTCGTGGAACTGCGGGACGCCGCAGACGGAAATCATAGCTAGAATATCGGCACTTTGTGAACGGCGTAAGCTCGGCAATAGCGTTTTGGTGAGCAGGATAGAGCCAGTCAGGCCGGAGTTGATGGTGCTGACGATATCCGTATCGGTATCTTCTTCGCCCAATGCGCCTTCTAGCCATTGTGCGGCGCTTAGCACGAGAATATCGACGGGCGTGCTGTCTTCCAGCAACTGTACGGAAAAATCTCTGACTGAATCAGGATTGGCAATATCGCACTGATAGGCGCGAGCCGTGCCGCCCTCCCGCTGAATGATGCCCACGCTGGCCTGCGCATCGGCCTGTTTGCGAGCGCAAAGATCGACCTTCACCCTTCGCGAGCCAGCCAGACTGATACCGCTTGTCCAAAGTCGCGGCCACCACCAGTGACAATCGCGCGTTTACCTTTCAGCATCATGTGTTCCCTCAACACCTATTTTCTGTTCCTGCGCATCCGACAATGTGGCGGGATGCCGCATCAATACGTTCGTTAGGTTTTCGGCGAATCAGCCTGCGCGGCGTCTTCTTCCGCCTGCCGTAGAATGGCTTTGGCGACCCACTGCGTGACATCCTGAATGCCGTCTTCCTCCAGATTCCAGATATCTTTCAGCACCAGAAAAACTTCGGAACCATAAATGAGTGATAAGGCATAAATCACTCGCTGTTGCGCGTCTGGCGAGATTTTTCCTTCCAGCGGTTCGGTGGCAATCTTGAGCAGGCGTTTACGATTGCCGCGTGTCAGCGTATCGGTATGAAGACGATTAGAACGGCGGTCGGCCCATTGCTGGAGTGAAAGATGCAGGGCGGCACGCAGCGCACCTTCATGTTCCAGCATCCTTGGGTAAGCAAAACGCAGCAGTTCGGCAACGCGTTCTCTGGCGTCCGGTTGTGTCGGATGCCACGCGAGGATCGGGCCAAGGCTTTCGCCAACAACGGCTGAAACTAACGCACTTTGCGTTGGAAAATAGCGGTAGGCCGTCGCACGTGAAAGCTGAGCCGCAGCGGCAATATCGGTAATGGAAGGAAATATGCCTTGATCGAACATATTCATGGCGGTATCAATCAATAAACGACGAGTTTTCGCCCGCGTTGATGTCAGTTTTTCATCCTGTTCAATCACATAGACCTCATTGAATTTTTCTGGCCGGAAGCTATCAGGCAGTACGGCGTTATAGCCTGAACTATAGCAAATTGAGTGATTCTTGTGCCACGTCAAGCTTTCTTACTGGTAGTGTGTTGCCATACATAACATTTTGAGACTTTTGTCTCATTTGGGTATTTAATGATTTGTCTTTCTGATACTCAAGTCTCAATATGGCGACAAATTAATCTTATCTGTTTTTGGCTTCTTATAATTATCATTTATATCAATCTGTTAATTGTTTCGCTAACGGTGGGAGGGATACCAAGTGGGAAGTGAAGTTGGCAGCGTTTATATTGCGAGTACAGCGGATACTAAAGGGAAAGAGCAGATTTATGTCCGCGATCTTATTGCCGCAACGGGCTTGAAAACGGTCATGGTCGATCTTTCAACGCACTCACGAATGTCGGATATAACAGATATCAGCGCAGAAACGGTGGCATCTTACCACCCACAGGGCGCATCGGCGGTATTTTGCCACGACAGAGGACAGGCAATTAGCGCTATGGCCGTTGCATTCGAGCATTTCATGCTGTCGCGCGATGATATTGCCGGGGTGCTTGGTCTTGGCGGTTCCGGCGGTACGGCGCTGATCACTCCCGCCATGCAGGCTCTACCGATTGGTATGCCCAAGCTGATGGTCTCGACGATGGCCTCCGGCGACATTTCCGGCTACATCGGTGCCAGCGATATCTGCATGATGTATTCCGTTACCGATGTGGCGGGTCTGAATCGTATTTCCCGTCAGGTTCTCGGCAACGCCGCCCACCAGATCGCCGGAGCCGTGAAGTTTCATATTCAGGAACATCATGAAGATAAGCCCGCGATTGGCCTGACGATGTTCGGTGTCACGACGCCCTGTATTCAGGAAGCCAGTAAATTGCTGGAAGCGGAGTTTGACTGTCTGGTCTTTCACGCGACGGGCAGCGGCGGCAAAGCGATGGAAAAGCTGGTGGACAGCCATTTGCTCACCGGTGTGCTCGATCTCACCACGACTGAAGTGTGCGATTTACTGTTTGATGGCGTACTGGCCTGTGGGCCGGAACGGTTTGATGCAATAGCCAAAACTCAGGTGCCTTACGTGGTGTCCTGTGGTGCGCTGGACATGGTGAATTTTGGTGCTCCCGCCAGCGTGCCGGAGAAATACGCGCATCGTCTGTTCTACAACCACAACGCACAGGTCACCCTGATGCGTACCACGATAGATGAAAATATCGCGATGGCGCGCTGGATTGGAGAGAAGCTTAACCGCTGTGAAGGCGAGGTGCGCTTCCTGATTCCGGAAGGTGGCTTCTCCGTACTGGATGCGCCGGATCAAGCATTCTGGCACCCAGAAGCGCGTGACGCGTTTATCAGGACACTGGAGAGCGTCGTCCAGCAAACGGCAAGACGACAGATTATTCGTCTGCCTTTCCATATTAACGATCCTTTATTTGCCCACGCGGCTGTCGATGCGTTCTGGGCGTTATTGAAGTAAAAAGGGAGAAAGCATGATGTCAGGCATAAACCGTCAGGAACTGCTGGCAAAATTCCGCGCAATGATCGCACGCCGTGAACCGATTATCGGTGGTGGTGCCGGAACGGGGCTTTCCGCAAAATGTGAAGAAGCGGGCGGCATCGACCTGATCGTGATCTACAACTCCGGGCGCTATCGCATGGCGGGGAGGGGGTCGCTGGCTGGCCTGTTGGCTTACGGCAACGCGAATGAGATCGTCGTGGATATGGCGAAAGAAGTGCTTCCTGTTGTGAAGCACACGCCAGTGTTGGCGGGAGTAAACGGTACCGATCCTTTCTGTCAGTTTGATAAGTTTCTGGATGACCTGAAAGCGTTGGGCTTCTCTGGCGTACAGAATTTCCCAACCGTCGGCCTGATTGACGGTAATTTCCGTGCCAATCTGGAAGAAACTGGTATGGGATATGCGCTGGAAGTAGACATGATTCGTCTGGCGCACGAAAAAGACATGCTGACCACGCCTTATGTGTTCAACGCAGAAGATGCGGTCGCGATGACGAAAGCGGGCGCGGATATTATTGTGCCGCACATGGGGTTAACGACTGGCGGTAACATTGGGGCAGAAACCGCGCTTAATCTGGCGGATTGTGTTCCATTGATTAACCACTGGGCGGATGCGGCGAAGGCCGTGCGTAAGGATGTGATTGTACTGTGTCACGGCGGACCGATTTCAACGCCGCAGGATGCACAGTTCATTATGGATCACTGCCCGCAGTGCGATGGTTTTTACGGTGCCAGCTCCATGGAGCGGTTGCCGACAGAAATAGCGTTAACGGCTACTACACAGCAATTCAAAAAAATTAAGCGTTAATAGATTTTTTTGGCTCTATACCCGCCGATGTCCTAACGCAGGAAGAAAGGCGAGTAAATTTCGTGCCAATATCAGGGAAGGCGGCCAGCTTATGCTGGCCGTATTTTTTTGTGCATTAAGAAGAGGTACTAAATAGCGTTTTAGGTCGCATCGGTAAGAAAGTCATTGTTATAAATACTGTTTTTCACAGTGCAGAAACTTCGGAGAAATAGGTATGACATGGCGTATCACAATAGGATTACTGATGAATTTACTACTCAGCTTTGCTGTTATGGCGGATGCCGGTATTGGGTTTCAACAAATAACGCTGGCCGATGAGGCCAATAGTCGGTCGTTGGACGTCGCCGTATTTTATCCGACGTCGTCGTCACAACAGACGGCGATAATGGGTGAAAATGTTGTTTTTCCCGGTATCGCAGTGAGCAAAAGCGCTGTGCCTGAATCCGGTGAACATCCTTTGGTTGTGGTTTCACATGGTTACGGCGGGAATTGGCTAAATCAACTTTGGCTGGCGCAGGCGCTGGTTAAACAAGGTTATATCGTCGCCGCCCCCAATCATCCGGGAACGACTACCAAAGATATGCGAACGGAGAATGCTCAGGCGTTGTGGCAACGGCCTAATGACATCAGCCGAGTCATTACAGCATTACTTGCCACGCCAGAAAAGACAGGGCGAGTTGACGAGAAGCGGATTGCTGCTCTGGGTCACTCGCTAGGGGGATGGACGGTGCTTGAGCTTGCTGGTGGGCGTTTCAGCACGGATCAATTTGAGCGCGACTGTCTGACGCATGTCGGGCTAGCGTCCTGCAAAGCCTATGAAAAAATGCAGATCGCAAAAAGTGCCTCATCGCGTGCGCAGCTTGATAAGTCATTAGCTGATCCGCGGATCAGCGCAGTGGTATCGCTGGATATGGGACTGGCGCGAGGGTTTACCGCAGAGAGTCTGGCAGCAATAAACATTCCTGTATTGATCTTCGCGGCAGGGTATCCGAGTGAGGAACTGCCTGCCGACTTGGAATCTCACGATTTGGCGCGGAAGCTGTCACCTGCGCATTCAGCCTATAAGGAAATTGCTGACGCAACGCACTTTAGCTTTATGCAGCTTTGTAAGCCGGGTGCCGTTGAGATTATCAACGCTGAGAACCCAGGAGACGGCATGATTTGTCTCGACGGTGGTGAACGTTCGCGTGAGCAGATTCATCAGGAAGTGGAAAAGGATATCAGCGATTTTCTTCAGGCGGCGTGGCGGAAGCCGTAGCCTGTTCCCGAAGTGGGTACTGACTACGCCAGACGCTGGGGCTCATGCCCGTTAGCCGCAAAAACTCGCGGTTGAAGTTTGATTTAGTCTGAAACCCGCTCTCCAGCATGATATCCGTGATGCGTGCATCTGTTTGGCTGAGGAGGCGCTTAGCCTCCTCGATTCGATATTCGTTGATCACCTGCGAGAAATTACGGCCGTGAACGCGGTTGATGGTTTCGGACAGGCGTCTGAGTGGGATTCCCATGCGTCTGCTCAGGCGCTGAAGCGTCATGCTCGGATCGGTATACAACGCATGAGTACGAATGAAATCATCTAACGTTTTTGCTAGTTGGTGTTCATCATCGGTTGCGGGTGGCGCTTCCGGCTTTTGGTCATGTGTAACGATAAGCTCAGTCTGCGAGCGTGCAGAATGCGTGACGATAAGCATGGCCAGGATCGCCAACATGACAATGTGGAATACGGTAATGATGGTTGCCGCGTGGCTACCGTTGTTGAAGGCGATATCCAGTGCAATCACTAGATCGATAGCGCCGGAGATAAGGACATACGATCCTGCGATAAACGGTGCGCTCTTCCACATGGAGGAGGACGTTCGAGGATGGCGAGCGGTGTATACCAGCGAGACGCCATAACCGAAGTAAACACTCACCAGCGTGATATCGATGAGCGGAATAGTCGTTCTACTTTGGATTACGCCTGCACCAAGGGTGAATAAAGGCGGTAACAGATGAAGGAAGGTCGCTTGCTGTCTGCGGGGTAAGGCATCTGGCGCGTTCTTGCTGTAGGGGAAAAGGCAAAGCCATAGCAGCGACGGAATTGACGCGGCAATCGCGGGCTGGATGAACGCAGGGAAAGCCATATTGCTGCCCCAGCGCAACGCCACCAATGTCAGGGCAATACAGCTCACCCCGATGAATATCGCCTCTACTTTGCTATTACGTCTTTTTGTTTTGTTGTTATGAATATTTATATTGCTTTTCATATGCAGAAACTGGATACGAAAAAACAAAATAACCAGCAGAAGTGCAGTGATGAACGGTAAGGGAATCGTAGTCATGTCATTCGTCTGGTGAAGCCGCGCTGCCGGAGTAAAACCGGTAGCGCGGCGTTCTGTGGAACCCATGAATTAGCGGCGATAATTTTTCTGCGCCGTGTTCACTTTGTTCAGGTAGCGACGTGATTCACCAGAAGGGTGTTTCGTCGTCAGCGTTTGGTAGACATCGCCCGGCGACATGTTGTTAATAATGCCTACGGCGCGATCCCGATCGCTGGAGAAGACACGCAACACGCTGCCTGCGCCACCGTTATACGCGGTGATGACGGCGTAGCGTTTCGACGTCGGGTTTTCAATACCGGCTAGATAGCTGTTCTTCAGAATCGACAGATAGGCTGTACCCGCGTCGATATTTTGTTCTGGATCGAACAGATAGCTGCGGCTTGGCTGCCCCCATTTCCCTTTCATCTTGAAGACATCACGCCCTGCGCTGTGCTGCACTACCTGCATCAGACCCAACGCATCGGAACGGCTGACGGCGTAAGGGTTGAAGCTGGATTCTGTCTGCATAATTGCCAAAATCAGCGACTCTTCAATACCGTAACGTTCAGAGGCTTTGCGCACCAGCGGCAGGTATTTGTGTGCACGTTTGTCCAGATGGTTAGGGACGAGCTGGATCGTGACCGACCAGATAACATGCAGGCCGGAAGTACGTTTTTGCAGACGGTTTTGGAGCAGGTAATCCGCGAAGCTGGCGGCACGCCCTTCCCAGCGGATCGCTTGTCCGGTGTTATCCAGCACCTGTCCATACAGCAGCGGTTCGCGGCTGATTTGAATATCGTTAGCGTCGGAATACAGGTCGGTGTTACTCGCGTCATCACCCATCAACAGGGTAGTGATAATCGCCTGACGCAGGCTGGCGACGGAGTTGGTCGCCGAAAGGGTTTCGATAGTGATCGAACCGGCATCAAAGTTGATGTGGCTACGCGTCTGATATTGATCGGTGTATTTGACGTAGTCTTTCGGACCAGCGATCAGAACCTCATTAATCCCCCAGATATTTTCGATGTTGTTGGCAAATTGCCCCATCAAAATATCGAATGCGTTGGTATCTTTGAGAAACTCTTCGTTGTCGGTATTCCCTTTGTTTCCCGAACAGGAAACCAGCAGTGGTGCAATCACCAGCAGAGCTAACATTTTCTTCATATAACAAGCCGTGTCGGAATAGGGACGTAAGCGGGCCCGAAAGCCCGCAATCTCAATGGCTCGGAGGCGTATAGCCTTCGATGTGAACGTCCTTCCCTTCAAACAGGAACTTGATCATTTCCTGTTCCAGCAGCTTACGGTCGTCAACGTTCATCATGCTGAGTTTTTTCTCGTTGATCAGCATAGTTTGCTTGGTTTGCCACTGCGCCCAGGCTTCTTTAGAAATTTCGTTATAGATGCGCTTGCCCAGATCGCCGGGGTAGAGCTGGAAATCCTGCCCTTCAGCGTCGCGTTGTAAAACGGTACAAAAAATCGTTCTGCTCATGCTTCTTCCTCATCAATTGCGCAGGCATTCAAAAGTGTTGACTGTGGGTGAGCCAGTTCCCTCAGCAGGCGTTCTACTGGGGCGGCCAGTCCGACAGATGGCGGCTGCGCTAAGTTATACCAGAGACCTGCACCGTCATCCATGCAGGACCTGTTTTGTGAGCGATCGGTCTGCGATACGTTCAACCAGAGTGGAACGATATCCAGATGAAAATGGCTAAATGTGTGGCGGAACGCGACAAGCTGCTGCAATCCATCAGGATTCAGACCACGTTGCTGCATCCAGAGTTCCAATTCCTGACGTTCGCTGAACTGTGGGAAGCAAAATAACCCGCCCCACAGACCCACGGGAGGGCGCTGTTGCAGCCAGACCTGAGAACCTTGTTGCATCAGCAGGAACCAGCCGGTTTTCTCCGGCAGCGTTTGCTTCGGCTTCTTACCGGGGTATTGTGCCCAACTGTGGTTGGCGTAGGCGACGCAGCCCGTGCTTAGCGGACACAGCTCGCACTTGGGGCGGCTGCGGGTGCAAACCATCGCGCCGAGATCCATCATTGCCTGATTAAACTGGCTGACGCCTTCGGCGGGTGTCACATCCTCACTCCGTGCCCACAGCTTCTTTTCGACCTCTTTCTTGCCCGGCCAGCCGTCAACGGCGTAGCAGCGTGCCAGCACGCGCTTCACGTTGCCATCGAGAATCGGGTAATGCTGGCCGAGAGAGAGCGACAAAACTGCGCCTGCGGTGGAACGTCCGATGCCCGGTAACGCGGCGACTTCATCAAAGGTAGTGGGGAATTTGCCGCCATGACGTGAAACGATGGCCTGTGCCGCTTTGTGTAGATTGCGCGCACGGGCGTAGTAGCCCAGCCCAGTCCACAAGTGGAGGACTTCATCCAGCGGTGCTGCCGCCAGTGTGTTGACGTTGGGAAAGCGTTCCATAAAGCGTTGGAAATACGGGATAACCGTGGTGACCTGCGTTTGTTGCAACATCACTTCGGATAGCCATACTTTATAGGGAGTTTTCTCAAGCTGCCACGGCAGGGTTTTGCGGCCATAGCGTTGATACCAGTCCAGCACCTGATGGGCGAACTGTTGCGCTTGCATCATAAAATGGAGTCACTATCCGACAGGTAAAAAGTTTGATAGCGATTCCAGCACAGAGTGAATGTGCTGTAAACCGGAACTTTCCGAGGCTGTGGGCTTGCTAAACCACGGTATCCTTGCATAATGCGCGTTTCGTTAACGAAATCGGACACCAAGTAAGCACTCTTTATGATTAACAACGTCATTTCACCGGAATTTGATGAAAACGGGCGCCCGATGCGTCGTATTCGCAGTTTTGTCCGCCGTCAGGGGCGTTTGACCAATGGGCAACAACTGGCGCTGGATAACTACTGGCCGGTGATGGGCGTGGAATATCAGACCGAGCCGGTGGATTTTAACGCGCTATTTGGGCGCGACGCACCGGTGGTGCTGGAAATTGGTTTTGGGATGGGTGCATCGCTGGTAACGATGGCGGCACAGCATCCTGAGCAGAATTTCCTCGGTATCGAAGTTCATCTGCCGGGGGTGGGGGCATGTCTCGCTTCCGCACAGGATGTGGAAATCAGTAATCTGCGCGTGATGTGTCACGATGCGCTCGAAGTACTGATGAAAATGATCCCCGATAGTTCACTGTCCATGGTTCAACTCTTCTTTCCCGACCCGTGGCATAAAGTTCGGCATAATAAACGCCGTATCGTGCAGGCGCCGTTCGTTGAGTTAGTGCAGAGTAAGTTGAAAGTTGGCGGTGTGTTCCATATGGCAACCGATTGGGAACCTTATGCGCGACACATGCTCAAAGTGATGACGTCTGTCGCTGGATACCGTAATCTTTCCGATAATAATGAGTACGTTGTGCGGCCGGAGTCCCGTCCGCTGACGAAATTTGAAGCACGCGGCCAGCGTTTGGGGCATGGCGTGTGGGATCTGATGTTTGAGAGGATAAAATAAAATGGCACAAGCTCGTAGCCGTCGTTTGCGTAAAAAACTTCACATTGATGAGTTTCAGGAATTAGGTTTTTCGGTCAGCTTCCGCTTTCCAGAAGGCACTAACGTGGAAGATATCGATCAACTGATGGATAAATTCGTCGACGACGTCATTGAACCACAAGGGCTGGCATTTGAAGGCAGTGGTTATTTGCTCTGGGAAGGTTTGGTCTGTCTGCAAAAAATTGGCCACTGCACCGAAGATCATCGCCAACTGGTTAGCCGCTGGTTGGAAGAGCAGAAACTGACGGACGTGAAAGTCAGCAATCTGTTCGATATCTGGTGGGATCTGCCAGAAAACCTGCTGTAATCCTTGGTTTTATCAAGGAATGCCTGAGCTGATTTTGGCTCAGGCGTTATCCGCTTCATCAAAGGGCACATTGCCGCTTTCTCGCCACTGCCGTTGTTTTCTTCAGGAGAAAATATGTCGCGTAAAATGACCTTGGGTTTGTTGATGTTGCTGTCTTGGCAAGCGCAGGCGGCTTACCAGTGCAACGTGAATCCGCAGGACGACATTATTATCAGTCCGCAGCACGTACAGGTCGTGGGTGCCAGCGGCAATTTACAGCTTTCTCCGCAGGGCGATATTGTCCGTAATGGTACGCCATTGACCCTTAACGCCGAACAGCGCCAAAAATCCAAAGCCTATCAGGCTGATATACGCCAGCAACTGCCGTGGATCGACCAGGGTGCGCAGCAGCATCTTGAAAAAGCGCGAGTCGCACTGGATAAAGTGATCGTGCAGGAGCTTGGCAGCGACAGCAATGTGCGCAATCGCCTGACTACGCTGGATAAACAGCTCAAACAGCAGATGAACCGTATTATCGAACACCGCAGTGATGGCCTGACGTTCCACCATCAGGCGATTAAGCAGGTTGAGCAAGATGGCAAGCAGATCGTGCAGCAAAGCATGGGCGGCGTCTTGCAGGACAGCCTGAACGAGATGGGCGTAAAACAGATGTCCAGCGGCGGCAACCCGCTGCAGGCGATGATGGGCAACCTCGGCGGTTTGCAGAAGGCGATTCAGGCCGAGTGGAATAATCAGGAACTGGAGTTCCAGCGCTTCGGCAATGACGTATGCGGTCGCGTCACGTCATTGGAAGACCAGCGCAAGAGCCTGTTGCAGTCGCTGAAGTAGATTGAAGTAGATTGAAGTAGCTTAATGAAACGGGCTGATGCCCGTTTTTTGATCGTCCCTTCCCAATTTTCCGCATTTTTCTTTTCTGCATGACGTTTCATCACCCGCATCTGGATGTCTCATGACATTCATCCATAGAGTATTCATCGATTGTTACTTTCAGGCGTTATGACTATTTGTTTTGATAACGTAGAGTGACCATCACATTTGTGTTTAAAGGGACGTTACTCATGCTATCGGTGTGGAAAAACAATGTGTTGAAAAAAAAGGAAATGCGTATCGCGGAGAAATCGCGTCAGGCTGGCGTAAAATATGGCCGTGATAGCGCTTGCTACCGTGTGCTCACGATGTGGTTATTGCTTGGTTTCCCGATAACGCTGTGGGCCGCAGAGGATTTTCGCACGGCGGAGTATGAACGTAATGGTGCCGCACTGGATTCGATCAACGCGGCAGAAGCTTACGGTCTCGGCTTTTCGGGGAAGGGCGTTGGTGTTGCGGTCATTGATGCTAACGGCGAACTGGGCGGCGATGAATTTACCGGGCGGGTAGATTCGGGCGCGGGGTGGATCTCATCACCGTGGGATGGTGCGTTTCATGGCTACGCGGTTGCGGGTGTCATTGGCGCGGCGAAGAACGATAACGGCATTCATGGCATCGCCTATCAGGCGAACCTGTTGCCGTTAGGAACCACATTTTCATCGCAGACATTGGTGAATGCCCAGCTTAACGTGCTCGACCGTCCAGATATTAAGATCGTCAATAATAGCTGGGGATACAGAATATTTAACGATACGGTGCAGACATTTAGCGTCGATCGTCAGATTGAATTACTGGACGGCATCATCAACAACAACATGGTGATTGGTGCGGAGATGGCAAGGCAAGGGCAGTTAACAGTTTTTGCTGCGGGGAACGAAGGACATCTAACACCGTCGATTATCTCTGGGTTGCCAACGCTACTCGATGCCTATGGAATTGAGAATACGATAGCCAATAACTGGCTTAATGTTGTGGCTTACGATCCTTCTCAACGTCCTTCCAGCGCGGCGTTTATTGCATCATTCAGTAACTTGGGGCTTGGGTCGTCGGCTTATACGCTGCTTGCGCCGGGCGTGAATATTGTGTCTACCACGGACGCCAATAATACTGACACATTCAGCGGCACGTCATTTGCGACACCCTACGTTTCGGGTGTCTCTGCGCTGGCTGCTGAAGCCTTTCCGTATCTGAACGGTAAGCAGTTAGCGGATATTCTGCTATCCACTGCCACGCCGCTCTCTGGCGAGAATACCCCGCGAGCGGTGTTGCTCATTCGTAAGAATTACGACGATCGCCAGAACTATCTCAATAGCGAGCTCGATGTTTACGCGACGGGCAATGCCGTTACGTTCAACGATGAGGAAATGACCGCCTTTCTGGCTCGGGTCAGGGAAGATGCTTTCTTCGACAATCTCACGGATGAACAGATCCGCAGCGCGATCCGCGCCCGCGCCAACGCGCAAAATATCAATGTGCTCACGACGGATGATTACCAATCGCTATTTGGTCAGGGGATCGTTAACGCCTATAAAGCGGTGCAGGGACCGGGTGCATTAAACGCGCAGCGGCTAAGTAATAGCGATCTCAGTAGTGGAATATTCAACGGTAACTACGCGATCTACGGGGTTGATACACAAGGGTATTCCAGTACCTGGAGCAATGATATCGCACAGGTGAAAAATACGACCAGTGGAAGCTCCCTGTATCAACTGGATGTCGGCTTACGCAAGCAGGGCGCAGGGGCGCTCTATCTGACGGGGAGTAATACCTATCTCGGACCGACGATTGTAGAAGGCGGCAGTATCGTGGTGGGTAAGGTTGCGCAGGGGAGTGGCAGTCTGGCGGGGGATGTCTGGGTGCAATCTTCAGCCACGCTAGGCGGACATGGCAAAATTGCAGGTACTGTCACGCTTGAGAACGGTTCAACGCTTTCACCCGGTGCATCCGTTGGCACATTAACGGTCGGTAATGTGGTTTTTCATTCAGGCAGCATTTATCACTATGAGATTGATGAGCAGGGTAATGCTGATGGTCTGAATGTCACTCAGGATGCGGCGCTGGCGGGAACCGTGGTACTGAATGCCTCTTCGCAATCGCTGGGCGATCGTTTTACCCTATTGAATGTCGGCGGTACCCTGAGTGGCAACTTTGATGGATTGATTTCTAACTCAACCCAGCCTTTCCTGCAGGATACGCTGAACTATGGCAACAAGCAGGCTTATCTGGATGTGGTGCGTAATAATCGGGCCTTTAATGATGTTGCCATAAGCCGTAATCAGCGAGCCGTCGCGCAGACGATCGAGAGCCAAAGAGGTGGGGCGGTTTTCTCTGCTATTGCTAACAGCCGAAGTGAGGATACCGCACGAGCGGCGTTCGATAACCTCGGCGGTGAGATCTATGCTGCCTCGCGCGCCGCATTGCTCCAGCGTAGCCGCTATGTGCGAGACGAGATCAACGGCGCGCTGCACGATGAAAATGCACAGTCGCTGTGGCTGAGTACGTGGGCTAACAATGGTCAATTCGATGAAACTGCCGAATCCTCACGCGTAAATCACAGCGGCTATGGCTTCTTAATCGGTAACGGCAGCCCAATTGGCGAAAGCAGTACGCTTGGTGTTGTCGTCGGCGCAGAGAAAAGCAAGATCAAAACCGATGCGCGTGCCGCCAGTACCGATGTAACCGCCTATCACGCAGGCAGTTATTGGGGAACGACCTATAGCGGAATAGCATGGCGATCCGGTCTGGTCTACAGCTATCTGGATATGGACACTGAACGCGATATTCAGATGCCTGGGCTCATCAGCCGCGCTCAGGCGGATTATCATGCGCACCTTGTTCAGGGATTCGCGGAGGGAAGCCATCGATTCGCGTTTAATGACAGCCTGAGCGTTGAACCTTATGGCAATCTCTCGTATGCCTGGCTCGATCTTGCGGGTGGGCAGGAACACGGAAGCGCAGCTGCACTGCGCTGGGAACGTCAGGGCAGTGGTGCGGGATATTCAACGCTGGGTTTACGCAGTGAGGCGCGTTGGTCTTCCCATTCGCCTATCAGGCTCTATGCTGATGCCGGCTATCAGCGACGTTTGACGCCGGACCGTACCCAAACGCGACTGAGTTTTACGCAGGGTGGCGAGGCTTATACGATTCGTTCCGCGACTGACGATCGCGATGCGCTGCTATTACGGGCGGGCATCATGCTGGCGATGAAGCCGAATGCGACGCTGGTGTTGGGTTACCAAGGCGTAGTGAGCGATAAAATGAGTGAAAACAGCGCCAAAATGCAGTTTGGACTCACATTTTGACGTAAGTCGGTAATCCCACACGGCGGATGAAAAGCCGTGTGGGATTATGTATTACGGTGCAGGGAACGTGAAGCGGCGGTGGATGGCTTCCAGTTCATCAAGAATCTCGCCGTCCAGCGTCAGGTTCTGGCTGTCGAGGTTGATTTGCAACTGCTCCAATGTGGTTGCACCCAGCAGCGTGCTGGCGACGAACGGCTGCTGACGTACAAACGCTAATGCCATCTGTGCCGGATTCAGACCGTGCTTTTGCGCCAGCGCGACATACTCGGCAACGGCTGCCTGAGCCTGCGGGCCAGTATAGCGGGTGAAGCGGCTAAATAGCGTGTTGCGGGCATCAGCGGGTTTCGCGCCATTAAGGTATTTACCCGTCAGCGTACCGAACGCCAGTGATGAATAGGCGAGCAGTTCCACGCCTTCATGCTGACTGATTTCCGCTAAGCCGACTTCAAAACTGCGATTCAGCAGGCTGTAGGGGTTTTGAATCGAGACGATACGTGGTAGATCGTGTTTTTCCGCCAGATGCAGATAGCGCATCACGCCCCACGGGGTTTCGTTAGAGACGCCGACGTAGCGAATTTTACCGACACGCACCTGTTCATTCAGTGCTTCTAACGTTTCTAGCAGCGTCACTACCGATTTGTCGTCGGTATATTGCGGTTTGTCATCAGTATATTGATAGTTCAGCTTGCCAAAGCAGTTGGTCTGGCGCTGTGGCCAATGCAACTGATAGAGATCGATATAGTCAGTGTTCAGGCGTTGCAGGCTGGCATCCAGTGCTGCGCGGATGTTTTTCCTGTCCAGTGCCTGTTGAGGGCGGATGCTGTGATCGCTTCCGCGCACAGGGCCGGAGACTTTACTCGCCACAATCAATTTTTCGCGTCCGCCACGGGATTTCAGCCAGGAACCGATATAGCTTTCGGTTAACCCCTGTGTTTCTGGGCGAGGAGGAACGGCGTACATTTCTGCTGTGTCAATCAGGTTAACACCTGCGGCAATGGCGTGATCTAACTGGGCATGGGCGTCTGCTTCGCTGTTTTGTTCGCCAAAGGTCATCGTACCAAGACCCAGCACGCTCACTTCTAAAGAACTATGGGGAATACGGTGATATTGCATTGCCAGCTTCCTTATGTCTGAAAATAGCAGGCGTATTTCCCGTCATTTCCGCATGATTTGCTGCGATTCCAATGAGTTTGGGAAGACACACCTGAATTCGACTATAACGAAGCCGTGACGAGTGGGGAAGTCTCTTCTGTTACCCCTCTGCAGGATTTTGCTGGGGAGTGTCGCCCGATGAGAGAAATATCGGGCTAAAATTGAGGTTAGCGCTGCACAATCTGAGAGACTTGGTCGCTGTTGATTTGTTTCTGATTACCTTGCTCATCGGTATAGCTAAGTAACCCAGTATCTTTATCTAACATGGGCTTCCCCTGTGTCAGGAGCATTTGCCCTTCTTTTGTCGCCATCACATAGTTACTGGAACAGCCCACAAGGGTGAATAATAACGCCAGTGTTACCGCCATTTTCATCATATTAACCTGTTAATAAATGCAAAATCTAAAGTGAGTCTAGCAAATGGTCGCGGGGGATAACGTAGGAATAATGGAAAAAATGCGTATAGAGGGAATTAATTTTGTGTAATCAGGCGGCAGGTTGCCGCCTGATGATGGCGTCTTTATCGCGAAAGCGCGTTATGCCGCGATCAGTGCGCTGTTTTATCTTTCTTACTGCGTAACAGGTTCAGTGCCTCGACGGACATCGAGAAGAACATGGCGAAGTAGATATAGCCTTTCGGTACGTGAACGTCGAAGCTTTCCAAAATCAGAGTGAACCCGACAAGGATCAGGAATGACAAGGCCAGCATTTTGACGGACGGATGGCGTTCGACAAACTCGCCGATAGGGCGTGCGGAGAACATCATCACGAGAACGGCGATAATCACAGCGGCCATCATAATAAACAAATGGTCAGACAGACCGACTGCGGTAATCACCGAATCCAGGCTGAAGATAATATCTAACATCATGATCTGCACGATCGCGCCGAAGAAAGAGTACGTCTTGGAGGTATGATCTTCTGAACCGCCTTCGACAGTTTCATGAATTTCCATGCTGGACTTCCAGATAAGGAAGAGCCCTCCGAAGAACAGAATCAGATCGCGAGTGGAAATTTCATTGCCTACCACGGTAAACAGCGGGTCGGTCAGACGCATTACCCAGGCGATAGACGCGAGCAGCCCCAAACGCATGAACATCGCACCCATCAGACCGATGCGGCGAGCTTTGTTTTGTTGGGCTTTAGGTAGTTTGGCGACAACCAGAGACAGGAAAATAATGTTATCGATCCCAAGAACGATTTCCAGAATAGTCAGCGTTCCCAATGCTAACCATGCGTTCGGATCAACAATCCAATCAAACATTGTATCAATACACCTTAAACGAAACGTAAACGACATTATACTCTGCCAGTTCGGTGCGTAGGCAAGCGAAAGTGTCGCTCCCCTTCATCTTTCGTTTTACGACCGTATACTGGCGCCCCTTTTTGCTCCAGGTCGGCGTCAGACTTTTCTCTGGTAGCATTCTATTGCCGCAAAACTGCGACGTATCAGACCAGTGTATGATGAAGCACTGTACGGATGAAGTAGGGTGCTAATAGAACATAGCGCTAATGAAACATGATGATAATGACATTCAGTTGCTGAGCTGCATAAAGTGGCGGGCCAGTAGCGGAGCGGTAAAGGTTTTTTTCAGGTAGAACCCTCGTGGTAAGGTCAAAATAGGTTGACCAAACTCGCCAATGGCCTCTGTTAATGCTCGACTGTTTGCCGCTTTGGGGCGTAATTGCAGTACTTCGCCATGACGGGCGGTGATGCTTTCTACTCGGCCAAGCACAATCAGGTCCATCAACTCTTCCCAGTCACAGCGTAGCTGTTCCTCTTCTTCGTCATTGGGGCTCCAGATCAGCGGCGTGCCAATACGGCGTTCTCCCAGCGGAATGTGACGCGAACCTTCCACCGGAATCCACAGTACCCGTGCGAGCTTGTGCCGTACGTGGCTGCTTTCCCACGTTACACCACTGTTGCCTGTTAACGGTGCGACGCAGACGAAGGTGGTTTCAAGCGGTTTACCCTGTTCATCAATAGGGATGGTTTTTAGCTCGACACCAATTTCAGGGAAATCCTGCTCGGGTTTGCTGCCTGCGCTCGCACCTAGAAAACGTTCCAGCAAGATGCCAATCCAGCCTTTATCGCGTTTCAGGTTAGCGGGAAGAGGCAGGAGAGCGATGTCCGCTAATTCCGCAAGATTATAGCCTGCGAGGGACTGTGCTCGTTGCAGCAAGGCTTGTTCATTTTGCGGTGCGATCGTGTGGATCGAGGGTGAATTCATAGGGTATCGCCTGATATTTTTCCGCTCAAAAAAAATACAGTAAATGGAAAATACAAATACATAGCCTGCAAGGTTGTGGAGAGAAACAATAATAGCATGATTCGTAGCGTTTTTTTTCAGTGTGACGGCGATCACTGAACGCAGTTTTGCAAACTGTGCACGTATAGCCACCGACAATGAACAGGATCTTACACTAGGTTATCCACAGATTTCTTGGATAACCCACATAAACATGAATTACTGGTTCCATTTACAGCCTTGACTCCCAGCCTTTTTGCTGTGTTTGCCTATTTATTGCCTGAGTTTGAGACATTACCTGTGGATAAAATCGGCATAGTGCGATCTTTCGCCAATCTTGCATTGTATGCCATTTGAACAAAAAATAAGGGTTAGCTATTTCAATTAAAATGGTTTGTAACATCATGAATAAAGATAACTATTTTTTAATTGTTGGTGTTTTTTTTTCTTTGTGAAAAATGAGTTTTACTCACTTCTTCATGGGTTCTGCACAAAGATGTCCACAGAAAAAGTGAATAAACTGCGAGTTCTGGTCTTCACATGTTTATAACTTTGATCTTATCTGTGGGTTATCTTACTTTTATTAGTGTCACATGCTTTCTAAGCAGTGGTTTACCGCCTGACGGGAGTGTGAAACAATCGGGCTATCTTTGCATTGATGTTTATTGAGGTAGTCCGGTGATCGATGATGATGGCTACCGCCCAAACGTTGGTATTGTAATTTGTAATCGGCAGGGGCAGGTGATGTGGGCCCGGCGCTATGGTCAGCACTCATGGCAATTTCCGCAGGGGGGAATTAACCCCGGTGAAAGTCCCGAGCAAGCGATGTACCGCGAACTGTTTGAAGAAGTCGGGTTAAGAAAAAAGGATGTGCGTGTGTTGGCATCTACCCGTAACTGGTTACGCTATAAATTACCAAAGCGTTTGGTGCGTTGGGATACAAAACCGGTCTGTATCGGCCAAAAGCAGAAATGGTTTTTGCTACAGTTGATGTGTAATGAGTCGGATATCAATATGCAGAGCAGCGGCACGCCGGAATTTGATGGCTGGCGCTGGGTGAGTTACTGGTATCCGGTACGTCAGGTCGTCTCTTTTAAGCGAGATGTTTATCGTCGCGTGATGAAGGAATTTATCAGCCCGGTGATCCTGCTTCAGGAGAGTGTTGCGGCTCGGGTGGCGACGCCACCCAGTCCTCGGCGAAAAAGAGGGTAATTCAGACACATTATGCTCACGCGCTTGCGAGAAATTGTCGAAAATGTTGCGGCAACGGCCCGCCTTAGTGATGCGCTGGACATTCTGGTCAATGAGACCTGTCAGGCTATGGACACGGAAGTCTGTTCCATTTATCTGGCCGATCACGATCGTCAATGCTATTACCTGATGGCGACGCGCGGGTTGAAAAAGCCGCGCGGGCGCACGGTTACGCTGGCGTTTGGGCAAGGCATTGTCGGGCTGGTTGGGCAACGTGCTGAGCCCATCAATCTGGCCGACGCTCGTACGCACCCCAGCTTCAAATATATCCCCGCGGTCAAAGAGCAACATTTTCGTTCTTTTCTCGGTGTTCCCATTATTTACCGTCGCCACCTGCTGGGTGTGCTGGTGGTTCAACAGCGTGAACATCGTCAGTTTGATAAAAACGAAGAGTCGTTCATGGTGACGCTGGCTACGCAGATGGCCGCTATTCTTTCCCTTTCGCAGATAAAAACGCTCTTTGGCCAATACCGCCAGACGCGCGTTAAAGCGCTAGTCGCAGCACCCGGTGTGGCGATTGCCCCTGGCTGGCAGGATTGTACCCAACCTTCTCTGGAACAGGTTTTCCCCGCATCCAGTTTGGATAGTGAGCGCGAGCGTTCCCGTTTAACGCAGGCGTTAGAAGAGGCGACGGCGGAATTCCGTCGCTTCAGCAAGCGGTTTAGCGCCAGCGCGCAGAAAGAAAGCGCGGCGATTTTCGATTTGTATTCGCACTTGCTGAATGATGCGCGCCTCAAACGTGAACTGTTTCAGGAAGTAGATGCGGGCAACGCCGCCGAGTGGGCTGTAAAGCTGGTTATCGAGCGTTTTGCGGCGCAGTTCACCAATTTGCAGGACACCTATTTACGCGAGCGCGCAGGCGATCTGCGTGCGTTAGGGCAACGCCTGCTCTTTCATCTCGACGATAACGCGCAAATCATGGGGCAATGGCCTGAACGCTTTATTCTCGTTGCGGATGAATTAACGGCTACGCTGCTCGCGGAACTGCCGCCGGAGCGGTTGGCGGGCGTCGTTGTCTATGACGGTGCTGCCAATTCACATGCGGCGATTCTGGTTCGTGCCATGGGCATTCCTACGCTGGTTGGCGCGGACATTCAGCCTGAGCTGCTGCATCAGCGACAGTTGATCATTGACGGCTATCGCGGTGAGTTGCTGGTCGATCCTGAACCGGTGCTGGTGCAGGAATACCAGCGTCTGCTGACGGAAGAAAACGAGCTAACTCGTCTGGCCGAAGGCGAGATGGAGCAGCCTGCCGTGCTGAAAAGCGGTGAGCGCATTCAGGTCATGTTGAATGCGGGATTAAGCGCCGATCATGAAAAACGCTTTATCAATCAGGTTGATGGTGTTGGACTGTACCGCACGGAAATCCCTTTTATGTTGCAAAGCGGGTTTCCGTCCGAAGATGAGCAGATGGCACAATACCAAAGCATGTTGGATCTTTATCCTACGCGCCCCGTGATGCTGCGTACGCTGGATATTGGTGCGGACAAGCCGCTGCCTTATCTGCCTATCAGCGAGGAGAATCCTTGCCTTGGCTGGCGTGGCATTCGTATTACCCTCGATCAGCCTGAAATTTTTCTGATTCAGGTGCGCGCCATGCTGCGTGCTAACGCGCATATCGGTAATCTCAATATTCTGTTGCCAATGATCAGCAGCCTGGATGAAATCAGTGAAGCGCGTCGCCTGATCGATCAGGCCGCAGGCGAGGTAGAAGAATTACTGGGCTTCCCGCAGCCCAAGCCGCGGATTGGGATCATGATCGAAGTGCCATCGATGCTGTTTCTGCTCCCTCAACTGGCTTCCCGCATCGATTTTGTTTCGGTTGGCACCAACGATCTGACGCAGTATCTGCTAGCGGTAGATCGTAACAACGCTCACGTAGCATCGCTCTATGACAGCCTTCATCCTTCGATGTTACAAGCGCTGAATATGATAGCTGTCGAGTGTGAACGACATAACATTCCGCTTTCCGTGTGCGGTGAAATGGCGGGGGAAGCGCTTGGCGCACTGCTGTTGACCGGACTGGGCTATCGCTCTCTCAGCATGAACGGGCGCAGCGTGGCGCGAATTAAATATTTGCTGCGCCAAATTACGCTGGCTGAGTCGCAGGCATTGGTGAAGCAATTACTGAGCGCACAGAGTTCGACGGAAGTCCGGCAGTGGGCGGCGATTTTCATGGAAGAGCATGGACTGGGCGGCTTGATTCGCGGCGGGCGCTAATGCGTAGCGCAGCCAACGCACAGGCAACTTGAAGTATGACGAGTATAAATGTTTTACAGAACTTTTCCCCACAGCGAGCAATGAGCACGGGCGCGTATGCTATGATTCGCCACCGCGGTTTGCAGGAATGGATTCATTCTCCTGCCTTTTGCCTATCAATGACGATCCCGAAAGCAGGGATAACACAATAAAATATGTGGTGAATGATGACGACAAGCTATCTGGCGTTTCCTCAGTTTGATCCAGTGATTTTCTCAATTGGCCCGTTGGCGCTGCACTGGTATGGGCTGATGTATCTGGTGGGTTTTGTATTTGCCATGTGGTTGGCGGTGCGTCGGGCGAATAAACCGGGTAGCGGTTGGACCAAGGATGAAGTCGAAAACCTGCTGTATATGGGGTTCCTTGGGGTTTTCGTCGGCGGGCGTCTGGGCTATGTCCTGTTTTATGCCTTCCCGTCATTTCTTGAAAATCCGCTCTATCTTTTCAAAGTCTGGGATGGCGGTATGTCGTTCCACGGCGGTTTAATGGGCGTTATCTGCGTCATGCTGTGGTTTGCTCATCGAACCAAACGCCATTTCTTCCAGGTCGCTGATTTTATTGCGCCTCTGATTCCTTTCGGGCTCGGTGCCGGCCGCTTGGGCAACTTTATCAACGGCGAACTGTGGGGACGTGTCACGACAGATACCCCGTGGGCCATGCTGTTTCCAGGCTCGCGCAGCGAAGATATGATGCTGGCTGTTAGCAACCCGCAATGGCAGACGATTTTCAATCAGTTCGGTATGCTGCCGCGTCATCCTTCCCAGCTGTATCAAATGATGCTGGAAGGCGTGGCATTGTTTATCATTCTGAACCTCTTTATTCGTAAATCTCGGCCGATGGGCAGTGTGTCGGGACTTTTCCTTATCTGCTACGGTATGTTCAGGATTATTACCGAATTCTTCCGCCAGCCGGATGCGCAGTTAGGGCTGTTCGGTGGCCTGTTCAGCATGGGACAAATCCTGTCGTTGCCAATGGTGCTCGCCGGTATTCTGATGATGGTCTGGGCCTATCGCCGCCAGCCTGCACAGCAATAATCCGCCGTCCTTCTTTAATATTTGTGGTGAGGTAGTATGAAACAGTATCTGGATCTGATGAAAAAAGTGCTTGAAGAAGGCACGCCGAAGGCCGACCGTACCGGTACGGGCACGCGTTCCATTTTCGGCCATCAGATGCGTTTCAACTTGCAGGACGGGTTTCCGCTGGTTACCACCAAAAAATGCCACCTGCGTTCGATTATCCATGAACTACTTTGGTTTCTGAACGGCGATACCAATGTTGCTTATCTGAACGAAAACAAAGTCAGTATTTGGGACGAATGGGCAGATGAGAACGGTGATTTGGGGCCAGTTTACGGTAAACAGTGGCGTTCGTGGGGAGCCGCAGACGGTCGTCAGATCGACCAGTTGAAGAATGTCCTGACCCAGTTGAGACAGGATCCTGATTCTCGCCGTATTATCGTGTCTGCTTGGAACGTGGGCGAGCTGGACAAAATGGCGTTGGCACCGTGCCACGCGTTTTTCCAGTTCTACGTGGCGGATGGCAAACTCTCTTGTCAGCTTTATCAACGCTCGTGCGATATCTTCCTCGGCCTGCCGTTCAACATCGCCAGCTATGCGCTTTTGGTGCATATGGTGGCGCAGCAGTGCGATCTGGACGTCGGTGATTTCGTCTGGACAGGTGGTGACACGCATCTGTACAACAACCATATGGAACAGACGCACTTACAGTTGAGCCGAGAACCGCGCGCGTTGCCTAAACTGGTGATTAAACGCCGCCCAGATACGCTATTCGACTATCGCTTCGAAGATTTTGAAATCGAGGGATACGATCCGCATCCTGCCATCAAAGCACCGGTGGCAATCTAAAGCCTTTCATCGTTTCTCTGGGCCGCGTAATGCGGCCCTTTTTGTTTCCTCGCTTTCCCACCTCCCCGCACGTTTTTCCTGTTGTTACATCGTTGCAGTAAAACATTGCGAACCGCCGCGTATAACGTTGTTAACACGCTGTTTTTGCGGATAAGACTCACTATCCTGACGCCATGAAAACAGGGAATCGACAACTCCGAGGATTTACCTTGCTTGAATTATTGGTGGTGCTGACGATTGTGGCACTGATGGCGGGCGGCGGCCTGCATGGCTGGATTCAGTATCAGCAGGCTATCCGTCTGGAGCAAAGCGCGCAGCAACTACTCGATTTTTTGAGTCGGGTTCAGGCCAATGCCTACTGGCATAACGAAACTCGCACAGCGAAGCTGATACCACAGGGGGCGCTGTGGTGTGTGGTTTCTGGTCAGAATGAAAAGCAGGCAGAGGCGGTATGCCGTGAGAACGATGCGGGACAGTTCGTTCGCCGCACACAGGATGTCGTGTTGGCAAAGTCCACAAGCAATGTTTTCACGTTCTTTGGCTTGCGTAACGCCGCACAGGCTGGGCACATCTCGTTGTCGAATTCTGCGGGGCAACTGCGTCTGGTTATCTCGGTAAGGGGACGCATTCGTCTGTGCAGCGAGTCGCAAGCTGTTTTGGCGGTTCCCTTATGTTGAAACAGATCGTGTTGAGACAAGCAGGGTTAGGGTGTGAACAACGCGGTTTCACACTGCCGGAAATCCTGCTGGCGTTGA
Source organism: Pectobacterium atrosepticum (assembly GCF_000740965.1). Taxonomy (NCBI): domain Bacteria; kingdom Pseudomonadati; phylum Pseudomonadota; class Gammaproteobacteria; order Enterobacterales; family Pectobacteriaceae; genus Pectobacterium; species Pectobacterium atrosepticum. Next base: position 1,099,348 of record NZ_CP009125.1, read on the forward strand.
GTCTTGGCAGCCTGATTATGCTGTCGGCGGCACAGTTGTACCCTCTGTTGCGCAGCCAAAGTCAGGACAGCGCACAGCTTTTCCGACTGGAACAGCTATTCAGTCAGGTAGCGATGGGGATTGAGAAAGATATCCGTCGGGCGGGGTTTTGTGCAGGAACGTGTCAGGGAAAGGCAATCAGCATGGGGAATTATCCGGGAGAAGCGGAAAACAGCTGTCTGAATGTCTCTTACGATCTGAACCGGAATGGCGTGTGGGATGGTGGAGAACAGCAGGATGCCGAGTCTTTTGGCTATCGCCTGCGCGGCAGGTCGTTGGAAATTCAGAGTGGGGCACATAACTGTCAGGGTGACCGGTGGGAGAAGCTGTTTGATCCGCAGGAGGTGGTGCTCACGGTGTTCCGACTACAGCGCCTGTCTGCGAAAAATGATGTGGCGTTGTATGAACTGCAACTGGCTGGTTATTGGGCCAAACGTCCTGCCGTTCGGCAGCATACCACTCGCATTATTCTCGGTCGCAACCAATGAGGACAGGAAAGCAAGGAGGGAGTGGAACGCTGGCTATGGTGCTGCTTATCGCTATTATCGGCCTGCTGCTAATGTCTGGTTTGCAACGCCAGCTTGATGCCGCCATTCAGATGGGAAACGATGAACGGCACTATCTGCGAGCCTTCAATCAGGCATTGTCCTCACTGAACTGGGGAAGCGGGCAGCGCTGGGGCACGATAACAGAAAACTGGCAGTGCCAGCAGCTGTCGACGGAACAGCTAGCGGTATGTCTGCGTGCGGCCTCGGATGGGGAGCAAGGAATACTGCGTGGTGAAGGGGCGCTCCCTGCTTCTGTGCGAGCGTTGAGGCTGTATCAGCGAGTGTCATTTTCGGCACTGTCATCGGGCCAGATTGCTATTCAACCATTAGGTAATGGCTGGCTAGACTTTTGCCCAGATAAAGATGTCGCGCGCTGTGATGCAACGGAGTAGCGCAGTGAATAACAGATTCGTAAGTCGTCAATCTGGTTTCAGCCTGCTGGAGACGCTGGTGGCGGCGTTGCTGTTTGCCGTATCGCTGATGGGGCTACTGCAATATCACCAGATCTTACAACAGTCATTTCAGCACCAGTGGCAACAGCGTCAGGCTTGGCGGTTTGCTATGCAACAGCTTGAGGCCTATGAAGCGGGTGTGCCGTATCATCCGTTCAATCTTGATAATGCGGCGTCTCTTTCGGGTAAAAACTGGCAGTTTAGCCTGTTAGAACAGCAACAAAGCGGAGAATGCCGTCAGGTAACGGCAAGAGTCATGACGCCACGTCGCTATCAGGCTACACTGAACCGTTGGTTTTGCCTGTCATCAACCAGTAAGTGATTGGGGTGAGTAAAAGAAGCCAACGCACATGCAGCTTGAAGTATGACGGGTATATGAATGATCAATCGTAAGCAGCGGTAGCAGGAGCCAGAATGTTTAGAATCTATCACTCCAATCAGTTGGATATCTTGAAAAGACTGATGGTTGAGCTGATAAAACGTCAGCCGCTTGTGGATCCTTTCCAGCAGGAAGTGATTTTGGTACAAAGCCCGGGGATGGCGCAGTGGTTGCAAATTGAACTGGCTACGGACTTTGGCATTGCTGCCAATATTCAATTCCCGCTGCCCGGCGTTTTTTTGTGGAATATGTGTCGCCATGTGCTGCCGGATATTCCAAAAGAAAGCGCCTTCAGCAAGGATGCGATGACGTGGAAACTCATGCATTTGCTGCCCGATTTGTTGGCACAGCCTGATTTTTCAGCACTTAATCACTATTTGCAGGATGATGATAACCAGCGCAAGTTGCACCAACTTGCCGGACGCGTGGCGGATCTTTTCGATCAATACCTGATTTATCGCCCTGATTGGATTAAAGCATGGCAAGAGGGGAAACAGGTTGACGATCTCGGTGGTAACCAACTGTGGCAATCGGCGCTGTGGCGCGCGCTGGTGGATTACACGCGTGAACTGGCGCAGCCCGAATGGCACCATGCGATTCTATACCAACGTTTTATTCATGCATTAGAACAGGCAAAAACATGTCCTAAAGGTCTGCCGCCACGCGTTTTTATCTGCGGTATCTCCGCGTTACCTCCGATCTACTTACAGGCGTTGAACGCACTGGCGCAGCACATTGATGTGCATCTGTTATTTACCAATCCCTGCCGCCATTACTGGAGTGACATTCAGGATTATAAATTTCTGGCGAAGCTAAAAGCCCGCAACCGCCGCTTACATCGCTTTGACCGCGAGCAGTTTGATGAGACTCGCCCGCTATTTCGCGATCTTTCACAGGCAGAAACGCTGTTCAATGACGACGGTAAACAGTCGATCAATAATCCGCTGCTGGCATCGTGGGGCAAGCTGGGGCGCGATAACCTGTATCTGCTGGCCGAATTGGATAACGTTCAGGAAATCGATGCCTTTGTTGAGTCGGATGGCGAAAACTTACTGCAAACTTTGCAGCGCGACATCCTTGAGTTGGAAGATCATGCGATCGTAGCGGTAAGCCACGAGACACAGAACACAAGCGCTCAGAAACGCCGTCTGGAACCCGATGACCGTTCGATTGATTTTCATGCCTGCCATAGTCCGCAACGTGAGGTTGAAGTGCTTCACGATCGGCTGTTGGCCATGATGGCAGACGATCCTGATCTGATGCCGCGCGATGTGATCGTGATGATGGCGGACATCGACAGCTATACCCCCTTTATTCAGGCCGTGTTTGGCAACGCGCCGGACAACCGCTATCTGCCTTTTGCCATCTCCGATCAGCGTGCGCGACATGCGCATCCTGCGTTGCAGGCGGTGATCAGTCTGTTAGATTTGCCCACAAGTCGTTTTACGGCGGAGCAGGTTTTAGCGTTGCTTGAAGTCCCTGCGTTGGCTGCCCGTTTCGGTATTCAAGAAGAAGGGCTACGGCGTCTGCGCCTATGGGTGGTGGAATCGGGCGTGCGCTGGGGATTGGATGACGACAACGTACGCGATCTGATGCTACCGCCAACAGGCCAGCATACGTGGCGTTTTGGCCTGACGAGGATGCTGCTGGGCTATGCAATGGATAGCCAGGTTGGCGACTGGCAGGGCGTGCTGCCTTATGATGAATCCAGCGGGCTGATTGCGGAGCTGGCTGGTCAACTGGCCGAACTGCTGATGCAGATTCATCAATGGCGCCAGCGCCTGTCCCAGCCACGTTTGCTTGTCGATTGGTTACCGTTATGCCGAGAGCTGATCGAAACCTTCTTTGATGCGGATAGCGAGACCGAAGCGGCGCTGGCGCTAGTTGAAAAACAGTGGCAGCACGTGATTGGTATGGGCACGATGGCGTATTATCCGCAACAGGTGCCGATCTCTCGGTTACGTGATGAACTGTCACGGCGTCTCGATCAAGAGCGACTCAGCCAGCGTTTTCTGGCCGGTGCTATCAACTTTTGTACGCTGATGCCTATGCGTTCCATCCCCTTCAAGGTCGTGTGTTTACTGGGCATGAATGATGGCGTTTACCCTCGGACGCTGCCACCACTTGGGTTCGATCTGATGGGGCGGAAAATCAAGCGCGGTGACCGTAGCCGACGTGACGATGACCGCTATCTGTTTCTTGAAGCGCTCCTGTCGGCACAGCATAAACTTTATATCAGCTATATAGGGCGCTCTATTCAGGATAATACGCGCCGCTATCCTTCAGTATTGGTTAGCGAACTGACGGAATATATCGCGCAGAGCTATGTCCTGCCGGGCGATGAAGCGCTGGATATCGATAGCAGCGCGGAATGCGTTGTAAAGCACCTCTGCCGTGAGCATAGCCGTATGCCTTTTGATGCGCATAACTTCTTGCCTACACCGCAGCCGTTAAGTTTTGCGGCAGAGTGGCTGGCGGCGGCGAATCGAAAAGGGGAAGCCCAGCCTGATTTTGATCGTGAAGCGCTGTCCGAAAGATCAAGTGATAGCGATGTCAGTTTGGACGATCTGAAGCGTTTTTATCGCCACCCTGTGCGAGCCTTTTTTCAACTGCGGCTTGGCGTGAGTTTTATGCTGCACAGTGACGAACTATTGGATGAAGAGCCTTTTGTGGTTGATAGCCTCAACCGCTATCAATTGAATAGCGAGCTGCTTAATACCTTGATTAATGAAGGCGATACGGAAAAGCTGTACCGTCGCGCCAGATCTGCGGGCGAATTGCCCTACGGCGCGTTTGGCGAAATTTACTGGCAGGAACAGCAGCAGGATATGGCGCAGCTAGCCGCGCGTGTGCGTGATGAATTAACGCCGTCGCTGTCGGTGAGCCGGGAAGTGGATATCCTCCTTGATGGCGTGCGCGTTAGCGGCTGGCTGAATCAGGTTCAGCCGGATGGTTTGCTGCGCTGGCGTCCCGGTACGCTTTCCATGAAGGATGGCATTACGCTGTGGCTGGAACATCTGGCCTATTGTGCAACGGGTGGGCAGGGGGAAAGTCGGCTGTATGGGCGGGAAGACACCGCGTGGCGCTTTGCCGCGTTGTCGGAAGCGCAGGCCAGAGAACATCTGAGCGTTATGCTGGATGGATATCGTCAGGGAATGAGCAAGCCGCTGTTACTGCTCAATAAAGCAGGGAGCGCGTGGCTGGCTGAATGTTATGATCGTGAAAGTGATAGCCTGCGGTCAGATGAAGAGGCGCAGAATAAGGCGCGCGCCCGCTTGCTGCAAGCCTGGCAGGGCAACATGGGAATGCGGGGGGAAGGTGAGGATTATTACCTGCAACGCATTATTCGTGAGTTGGATGAAAAACGAATGAATGAGGTGATTGAAGCGGCGCAAATCTGGCTACTGCCACCGTTCCGCTCTAATCTGGCTTGATGAATGTGTTTTGAATAATGTCTGTATCGATTTCGAGGTGCGAAAAGATAACGCACTGCAACGTGAAAAGTGATGGATATGAGGTTGGAGAATTGCATGCGTAAACAGTGGGTCTGGATTACCGGGTGGTTTCTTTTATTCACATTCTGGCTTCCGGCGAGTTGGGCTGAAACGGGTTGGCAACCGCTGGCTCAGACGATTCGAAAAAGCGAAAAAGATCCGCGACAATATCAGGCGATCAAACTGGATAACGGAATGACGGTTCTGTTGGTTTCCGATCCGCAGGCACCCAAATCGCTGGCATCACTGGCGCTGCCTATTGGCTCGCTGGACGATCCCAATAATCAACTCGGGTTAGCGCACTACCTCGAACACATGGTGCTGATGGGCTCGAAACGTTACCCAGAACCAGAGGCGCTTTCCGAGTTTTTGAAAAAGCATGGCGGTAGCCACAATGCCAGTACGGCGTCTTACCGCACGGCATTTTATCTGGAAGTGGAAAACGATGCGCTGCGGCCTGCCGTGGATCGGATGGCCGATGCTATCGCGGAGCCGCTGCTCGATCCGGTAAACGCCGATCGTGAGCGTAATGCGGTCAATGCGGAATTGACGATGGCGCGTTCACGTGACGGTCACCGCATGGCACAGGTAGGGGCGGAAACGTTGAATCCGGCGCACCCAAGCGCACGTTTTTCAGGCGGTAATCTTGAAACCCTGAGTGATAAACCCGGCAGCAAACTGCATGATGAGCTGGTGAAGTTCTACCAGCAATACTACTCAGCCAACCTGATGAAAGGGGTGATTTATAGCAATCAACCTCTGCCTGAACTGGCGAAACTGGCTGTCGACACATTCGGGCGTATTGCCAATCACAACGCTAGCATCCCTGCGGTTACGGTTCCCGTAACGACGGAGAAGCAGCGTGGCGTAATGATTCACTATGTTCCTGCCCAGCCGAGAAAACAGCTGCGTATTGAGTTTCGCGTCAGCGATATTAGCCAGGAATTCCGTAGCAAGACGGATACCTATATCAGCTATCTGCTCGGCAACCGTAGCCAGAATACGCTCTCCGACTGGCTGCAAAAGGAAGGGCTGGTTGAGTCTATTGGTGCCGGTTCTTCACCGATAATCGACCGCAACGGCGGGATGTTTGCTATTTCAGCCTCGCTGACCGATAAAGGTCTGGCGCAGCGTGATGAAGTGATTGCAGCCATATTCCGTTACCTGCAACAAATCCGTACCGAGGGAATTCAGCAGCGTTATTTTGATGAGATCGCACATGTTATGGATCTGGATTTCCGCTATCCGTCCATCAGCCGGGATATGGATTACATCGAGTGGCTGGTTGATACCATGCTGCGCGTGCCGGTCGAGCATACGTTGGATGCGCAGTATGTGGCAGATCGCTACGATCCGAAGGCTATCGCTGCACGACTGGATGAGATGACGCCGCAGAATGCGCGTGTGTGGGTCATCAGCCCAAATGAGCCGCATAATAAGGTCGCCTATTTTGTCGATGCGCCGTACGAGATGGATAAAATCCCGTCTGCGACCTTTGCAAAATGGAAAACGCTGGGTCAGAAAATGTCGCTGTCGTTGCCGACGATCAACCCTTACATTCCAGATGATTTCTCTCTGATCAACGCGGATAAGGCGATAACTAAACCGACGCTCCTGCTGAATCAGCCGGGGTTGCGCGTGCTGTACATGCCAAGCCACTACTTCGCCGATGAGCCAAAAGCAGAGATCACGCTGTTTCTCCGTAATCAGGAAGTGCGCAGTACCGCCCGTAATCAGGTGCTGTTTGCATTAAACGATTATCTGGCTGGTCTGGCGTTGGATGAACTGAGCTATCAGGCGTCGATTGGTGGCATCAGTTTCTCTACCCGCAGCAATGATGGTCTGGTGATTAGTGCCGATGGCTATACCCAACATTTGCCACGGTTGCTACTGACGTTGGCGGATGGCTATGCCTCCTTTACCTCGACGGAAGCGCAGTTGGAGCAGGCTAAATCCTGGTACTTGCAGCAGTTGGATGCAGTCGAGAAATCAAAAGCCTTTGAACAGGCGCTACAGCCGATTCAGGCAGTATCTCAACTGCCTTACTTCGAACGTGGCGAACGCCGTAAGCTGTTGAAGGATATACGTTTACAGGATGTGGTTAACTACCGCAACGATCTGCTGCAAAAAGCCACGCCGGAAATGCTGGTCGTCGGCAATCTGGCACCAGAGCGGGTAACCGAACTGGCGAACACGCTGAAAGCGCATCTGAAGGCTAACGGCGAAAATCTGTCGCGCAGTGATGATGTTAAAGTCAGTAAGCCGCAGCTTGCTAACCTACAGCGTCCGGGCAGCAGTACGGATTCTGCGTTAGCGGCGGTGTATGTACCGACTGGCTACTCGGAAACACAAAGCATGGCCTATGGCTCGGTGCTGGGGCAGATCGTTCAACCTTGGTTCTATAGCCAACTGAGAACGGAAGAGCAGTTGGGCTATGCGGTGTTTGCCTTCCCGACGACCGTTGGTCGACAGATGGGCATCGGCTTCCTATTACAAAGCAATAGCAAACAACCCGCTTATTTGTATCAGCGCTATGAAGACTTTTTCCTGAAAGCGCAAAAGCGACTGCGTGAGATGAGTGAAGACGAGTTTGCGCAGTATAAGCAAGGCGTGATGAATGAACTGAGCCAGCGTCCGCAAACATTGGGCGAAGAGGCCAGCCGACTGCGTAGCGATTTGGATCGGGAAAATTTTGCTTTTGATTCGCGCGAGAAATTGCTTGAACAAATCAAGCCGCTGACCGTGAAGCAACTAGCAGATTTCTTCCAGCAGGCGCTGAAGCCTGAAGGTCTGGCGGTGCTGTCGCAGGTTTCCGGTAGCCATCATGGTAAAGCTGACTATGCTGCACCGAAAGGGTGGCATACCTACGCGGATGCGTCTTCATTGCAGAAAACGTTACCGCGTGAGAAAGCACCCACGATGATCCCTGCACCAGCAGCACAGCCAGCGGCATCGGAAGCTGTCGGTAAGGTTTCAGCAGAATGAAAAATGCCGCGCCGCAATCATTAGACGTCATGACGTTGCCGCTCTTAGGAGAGCGGCTGATTGAGGCGTCGGCTGGAACGGGGAAAACCTATACGCTGGCTGCGCTCTATCTACGTCTGCTGTTGGGGCTGGGTAAGCAAGCCGCGTATCCACGGCCGTTACTGGTCGAAGAAATTCTGGTTGTGACCTTTACGGAGGCCGCGACCGAAGAGCTACGCGAACGTATCCGTGCCAGAATTCACGCGTTGCGCATCGCCTGCCTGCGTAAAAGTGCACAGGGTGACGCGGCGCAGGAACCTAAGGATACCTCGCTAGCACAACTGCTGGTGGAGATTACGGATCACCGCGAGGCCGCCGATGTATTGCTGGCAGCCGAACGGCAAATGGACGAGGCGGCGATCTACACGATCCACGGTTTCTGCCAACGTATGCTCAGTACCAATGCGTTTGAATCCGGCGTACTTTTTGAACAGGTGCTGATAGAAGATGAGCAGCCGTTGCGCCGTCAGGCCTGCTCTGATTTCTGGCGTCGCTATTGTTATCCGCTGCCGGTAGACGTTGCGCGTATTGTCGGTCTGGAGTGGAAAGGGCCGGAGAGTTTGCTGGCCGATCTGGCGCCTTATCTGCATGGTGAAGCGCCTGCGTTTCGCTTGCCGCCAGAAGAGGACGAAACGTTGCTGAGTCGACATGAGAAAATCGTGGCGACGATCGACGCTTACAAACAACGCTGGCTGGCGTCAGCATCGGATTTGGAAGCACTGATTAGTGCTTCTGGCGTTGATAAGCGCAGCTATAGCAGCAAGCATCTTCCCAACTGGCTACAGAAAGTCAGTTTGTGGGCTGAGCAACCGACGCTGGATTATCAACTGCCGAAAGATCTGGTGAGGTTTGCCCAGCAAACGTTAATTGAGAAGACGAAGAAAGGTGAACCGCCCGTTCATGTCATCTTTGAGGTAACAGAGCGGCTGCTGGAAACGCCGCTATCGCTGCGTGATTTGGTTATTGTACGTGCGCTGTCGGCAATCAGGGATTCTGTGCGTGAAGAAAAACGGCAGCGTGCGGAACTGGGGTTTGACGATCTGCTGAGCCGTCTGGATGATGCATTGCAACAGCCGAGTGGTGAACAGCTTGCCAGCGCTATTCGTGAGCGTTATCCGGTGGCAATGATCGATGAGTTTCAGGATACCGACCCCCAACAATATCGTATTTTCCGCACGCTTTATGTCGGGCAGCCGCAATGTGGCCTATTACTGATCGGTGACCCTAAGCAGGCCATTTATGCGTTTCGCGGTGCGGATATTTTTACCTATATGCACGCGCGTGGAGAAGTGGCCGCACATTATACGCTGGGCACGAACTGGCGTTCGTCGCACCAGATGGTGCGCGGTGTTAATCGCCTTTTTGAACGTCTCGAACATTCTTTTATTTTTCACAATATCCCTTTTCTGCCGGTCAAGCCTGCGGAATCTAAGCGCGGTTTGGTATTTGACGTTGCCGGACAGCCTCAGCCTGCGTTGCAATTCTGGCTAACTGGTGAAGAACCTATTGGCGTAGGGGATTATCAGCAGCAGATGGCGCGCCAGTGTGCGGCGCAGATTCGTGACTGGCTAGCCGCCAGTCAGCGCAATGAGGCCTGGCTGGTAACCGATGATTCTCGGCGTTTGGTCAAAGCCTCTGACATGAGCGTGCTGGTGCGTAGCCGACGTGAAGCCTCGCTGATTCGTGATGCGTTGAGCCGTTTGTCTATTCCCTCGGTGTACCTGTCCAATCGCGATAGCGTGTTCACTACGCCTGAAGCCAGCGATATCTTGTGGTTGTTGCAGGCGGTGTTGGCACCCGAGCAGGAGCGCACGTTACGTGGCGCCATGGCGACGGCTCTAATGGGGCTGGATGCCGAACAAGTTGATGCCTTAGGGCAAAGCGAAACCGCGTGGGATGCGCTGGTGGACGAGTTTGCTGGCTACCGTGCGCTGTGGCGTCAACGGGGTGTACTGCCAATGCTGCGTGCGCTCATGAGCCACCATCAACTGGCGGAGAACCTGCTGGCGAGCGCAGAGGGAGAACGCCGTATTACCGATATTCTGCATATTGGTGAATTATTGCAGGATGCCTCGGCAACGCTAGACAGCGAACACGCACTGGTGCGCTGGCTATCGCAACAGATTGTCCAGCCTAATCCGCAGGCAGAAAACCAACAGCTGCGTCTGGAAAGCGACCGCCATCTGGTGCAGATCGTGACGATCCATAAATCGAAAGGGCTGGAGTATCCTCTGGTGTGGCTACCTTTCATCAGCAATTTCCGCGTTCAGGATCAGGGGATTTATCACGATCGCGATAGCTATAAGGCTGTGTTGGATCTGCAAAATAATGAAGAAAGCCAGACGCTGGCGGAAGAAGAGCGGCTGGCGGAAGATTTGCGTTTGCTGTATGTCGCACTCACCCGTTCTATCTACCACTGTAGCGTTGGCGTTGCGCCCGTTCAGCGGTCGCGTAAGAAAGATGGCAGCAGCGATATGCACCATAGTGCGCTGGGCTATTTGCTCCAGCGGGGTCAAGAGGCGGATGTCGCTACGTTGGTCAGCGAGCTTGAGGGAATGGTGGGCGACGGTGTCGCATTGACGCGGCTACAGGCGACGGAAGCGCAGCGCTGGCAGCCGGAACAACCAGAATTACCAGAGCTGCGGGCTCGCCATATTGAGCGCCAACTGCGTGACGGCTGGCGAGTAACCAGTTATTCGGGGCTTCAGCAACATGGTGCTGCAAACGCACAGGATCTGGTGCCGCGTCTGGATATTGAAGCGATAGGTGAACGTCAGGAAGCGGGTGAAACCCAATTGACGCCGCATACGTTCCCGCGTGGTGCGAGTCCGGGGACGTTTTTGCATAGCCTGTTTGAAACGCTGGATTTTACCCAACCCGTTGATGATGACTGGCTGGCCGAACAGTTGCAGCTTCAGGGGTTTGAAGCGCACTGGCATCCGGTGTTGAAGGCATGGATGGATACGCTTTTGAATACGCCGCTTAACGAGCAAGGGATTACGCTATCGGCGCTGGATAATTCGGATAAGCAGGCTGAACTACAGTTCTATATACCGATTAAGGCACCGATACAGGCGGCGCAGCTTGATCGGTTGGCAAAGCACTACGACCCGCTCTCCGCACAGTGTCCGGCGCTCTCTTTTCAGCAGGTTAAAGGCATGCTGAAAGGGTTTATCGATCTGGTCTTTCGCTGGGAAGGACGTTACTACCTGCTGGACTACAAATCCAATTGGCTTGGCCCTGAGGCCAGTGCTTACACTCAGACTGCCATGGCGCAGTCGATGGCCGAGCACCGCTATGACTTGCAATATCAGCTTTACACGTTGGCTCTGCATCGCTATCTGCGTCATCGCATTGCGGATTATGACTATGAGCGCCATTTTGGCGGGGTGTTTTATCTGTTTTTACGCGGTGTTGAGGAATCCCACCCCGGTAATGGCATCTTTGCTTTTCGCCCTCCTGCTGAATTTGTTTTCGGGCTTGATGCATTGTTCGAAGGTGATGTGTTCAACGGTGATGTGTTTAAGGGAAGGGCACCTGATGATGCTGACACAGGAGTTTCATCATGATTGCCTTGCTTGAAATAGCGCAAGCGCGGCGGTTGCTGCGCCCGCTGGATATCCAGTTTGCCAGAATGTTGGCAGATGACACGCAGCCTGAACTGTTGCTGGCCGCCGCCTGCCTGAGTGCACATTCGGGCGCGGGGCACGTGTGTCTACCGTTGGAAAACTTGCAGGCGCAGACGCTATTTGACGGTCGTGAACCTGAACTGGCGCAACAGCTGATCACAGAATCTGGGATCAACACGGTTGCCGTATGGCAGCAACGTTTGCTGGCGTCCGATGCCGTTAGCGACGGCAGCAAACCGACGCCTCTGGTGCTGCAAGGCGAAAAACTTTATTTACAGCGTAGCTGGCAGAGTGAAGGGCGCGTAGCGCAGTTTATCGCTAGCGAGCGTGATTCTATGTCGATCGATGAACCTGCGATTCGGGCGGTGCTGGATCGGCTGTTTCCTGAGACGGGCGAGGCAATAGACTGGCAGAAAGTGGCTGCCGCTGTTGCCCTGACGCGCCGTATTGCGGTTATTTCCGGCGGTCCGGGGACGGGGAAAACGACGACAGTTGCCAAGCTGCTGGCGGCGCTGATTGAGCTGAATACGGGGGAGGCGTTACGTATTCAATTAGCTGCGCCTACCGGAAAGGCAGCCGCGCGGCTAACGGAGTCGCTGGGGCTGGCATTGCACCGTCTGGCGGTGGATCAACGGCAGAGAGACGCGTTTCCGAAGGAAGCGACAACGCTGCATCGCCTTTTAGGCGCGGTAACGGATAGCCAGCGGTTGCGTCACCATCAGGGAAATCCGCTTCATCTGGATGTGCTGATTGTGGATGAGGCTTCGATGGTCGATTTGCCGATGATGGCGAATGTGATCGCCGCACTTCCGGCACAGGCCAGAATTATCTTTCTGGGCGATCGCGATCAGCTGGCGTCCGTCGAGGCGGGGGCAGTGTTAGGTGACATCTGTCGTTTTGCTGAGGCTGGCTATAGCCGTGCGCGGGCGCAACAGTTGCAGCGGTTAACGGGCTGCGCACTGGATGAGAGCGGCCCGGAAGGACAGACGACGGTCAGTGACAGTATTTGTCTGTTACGCCGGAGCTATCGTTTCGATCCACATTCCGGTATTGGGCAACTGGCGCTGGCGGTGAACGGCGGCGATGATGCCCGCGTGCGTGCGGTGCTGAACGGCGAGTTTGCTGATATCACCTGTAGCCCGTTAGCCGAGGCTGAAGAGTATCAGGCGATGCTGGCACAGTGCGTCGAAGGCTATCGTGATTATCTCGATCTTATTGCAGCGGGAGCGACACCGGATGCTGTGCTGCATGCTTTCCAGCGTTATCGCCAACTGTGTGCGTTGCGCGAAGGGCCGTTTGGCGTAGCGGGACTCAATCAGCGCATTGAGCAGGCTTTGCATCAGTCTGGGCTGATTCAGCGTAGTCGCAACCCACTTAACCGCTGGTATCCCGGTCGACCGGTGATGATTGGACGTAATGATGCCGCATTGGGTCTGTTCAATGGCGATATTGGTATCGCTATGATGGGGGGAAATGGGGAACTGCGCGTGTTTTTCCCCTTGCCGAATGGCGAAACCAAAGATGTTACGCCAAGCCGTCTGCCGCCGCATGAAACGGCTTATGCGATGACGGTGCATAAATCGCAGGGATCGGAGTTCGATCATACTGCGCTGGTGCTGCCGAACCACTATTTACCCGTGCTGACGCGGGAGTTGGTGTATACCGCCATCACGCGTGCGCGCCAGCGTTTGTCGCTCTATACCGATGTCCGAATTCTCTGTCGGGCGGTGAAAACGCCAACGCAGCGCTATAGCGGGTTGGAAGAGAGAATTAGCGCGTTCATTAATGGAACGCCGTTGCCTAAATAATTCGATTTGAAAGGCAAGGCGTTACCGTTTTGGACGACGTACATGCAGCACGGACATGCTGCTTGAAGTATTTCGGGGATAACGTCAGGCGGACTCGCGCTCAATGAGTGAAAAGCCGATATCCATGACGGAGGAGGGCACGTTTTTCCCCTCAATCTTTTCCGCTAACATTGCTGCGGCATCAGTGCCGATCTTCCAGCGATCGACCTTGACTGTGGTAATGCTTGGCGTGTTGTGCGCAGCGAAATCAAGATCGCCAAATCCCATCACTGCCAGTTGCTTCGGCACCGCTAATCCTCTGGCTGTGGCTTCGATAATCACACCCTGCGCCAACGTATCTGAGCTGCAAATGATGGCATCAAAAGTCTCGCCATCAGCAAGAAGTTCGCTCAGCCCCTGCCGTCCTAATGCCATAGTAGCAGGCCAGGGGGCGATGGCTTCACGCATGTAGTTCCCCGTTTGTTGTATGACGTCGTAAATGCCTTTCTTGCGTAGTCCCGCACGTGCATCTTCTGTCCAGACAAGGCCGAAGCGCGAATGTCCCTTACCGATCAAATACTGCCCAATGGCATTCCCGATACTTTCATGGGAAAAACCGACCAGCATATCGAGCGGCGTCGGAGTCAGATCCCAGATTTCAACGACGGGGATAGCGGCGTTGAGGAGGAGTCGCTTGAGCTCGGGCGTGTGGTGAATACCAGTGAGGACGATGCCGTCCGGGCGGCGCGAAAGCAGAGTGGCGACAATCTCCGCCTCGGATTCATTGGTATAGCCAGAGACGCATAACAGCATGTGATAACCGCGCGCGGCCAGCTCATCGCTGATCGCCTGAACGGTATCAACAAACATGCTGTTATTGATTTGCGGCACGACAACGGCAATCAGCTTGCTGCGTCTGGAAGCCAGTCCGCCCGCTAACATATTGGGGATGTAGCCCGTGGCACGGACGGCTTCTATCACCTTGTTCACGGTTTCCGCACGAACAATTTTCGGGTTGTTCAGGGCGCGGCTGACGGTCATGGGAGAAATGCCTGCGGCGCGAGCCACATCTTCAAGCGTGGGCGCTCGAGGCGGAGTGCTGCTGGCGTTCTTATCGCGTTTCAATCACAGGTTCCCTTTTGAGCTGCGCGCACATTCACATGTTGTGGGATTATCGTTGATGGTACATCGGTTTTCCAGTCACCCGTGTTTTTAGCAAACTGCCGAATTTTCTCGTTTTTTCGCGTTGGCAATTGAACTTCCCGCTTCGTATTTTCGTTTTATCCTCTTACTTTTTGTGGTGATTGCGCAATCATTATTTGGTTGTTTGAGATATGTAATGGCATTTTAATGATTGATTTGTGATCTATATTGCATGTTTTTTCTTCATTTATCGCTATCTTCCTTTTGGTTAATAAATGTTAGCGCAATCATTTTATGAGGTGATACATGACCATCAGTGCAAATTCAGCGGCGGTTAGCTATGCAAAAGTCACGAACGTCAGAACGGCTGCCGAGTCAGGCGATCGAATCGAATGGGTAAAACTCTCTCTGGCATTTTTGCCGCTGGCAACGCCGGTTAGCGATGCGAAAGTGCTGACAGGCAGGCAAAAGCCGCTGACTGAAGTGGCAATTATTTTTGCGGAAATTCGTAGTCGTGATGGATTTGAAGGGGTGGGATTCAGCTACTCCAAGCGGGCGGGTGGGCAAGGCATCTACGCTCACGCGAAAGAGATTGCGGATAACCTGCTAGGCGAAGATCCGAACGATATCGATAAGATCTATACCAAACTGCTGTGGGCTGGGGCATCGGTTGGCCGCAGCGGAATGGCGGTGCAGGCTATTTCTCCGCTCGACATTGCACTGTGGGACATGAAAGCTAAGCGTGCAGGTTTGCCTTTGTCGAAGCTGTTGGGTTCACATCGTGATTCCGTACAGTGCTACAACACTTCTGGCGGTTTCCTGCATACGCCGTTGGATCAGGTATTAAAAAATGTCGTGATCTCCCGCGAAAGTGGTATCGGTGGGATAAAACTGAAAGTTGGTCAGCCGAATACGGCGGAGGATATCCGTCGTCTCACGGCGGTACGCGAAGCGTTAGGAGACGACTTCCCGCTGATGGTGGATGCTAATCAGCAGTGGGATCGCGAAACGGCGATTCGGATGGGCAGAAAGATGGAAGCCTTTAATCTGGTCTGGATTGAAGAGCCGCTGGATGCCTACGATGTAGAAGGTCATGCGGCGCTGACGGCAGCGCTGGATACGCCGATTGCCACGGGTGAGATGTTGACCAGTTTCCGCGAGCACGAACAGCTGATTCTTGGTAATGCCAGTGATTTTGTTCAGCCTGATGCACCGCGTGTGGGTGGGATTTCTCCTTTCCTGAAAATCATGGATCTGGCGGCAAAACATGGGCGTAAGCTGGCGCCACACTTTGCGATGGAAGTGCATTTGCACCTGGCTGCGGCCTATCCGATTGAACCCTGGCTGGAACATTTCGAATGGCTGAACCCGCTCTTCAACGAGCAGCTAGAGTTGCGTGATGGACGCATGTGGGTGTCCGATCGCCTAGGATTAGGATTTACGCTGAGTGAACAGGCAAGGAAGTGGACGACGCTGAGCTGTGAGTTTGGCAAGCAGCCCTAAACCGATGAAATCATCGTGGCCGATTTTACTATCGGCCACGAGAAGCTTTATTGAATGGAATAATTCAGAGGTCCAGCACCAGAATCTTCGAGCGACGCTGGTAGTTGTACAGCGCCTGTTTTTTCTTCGGCAGCATTTCCACTTCGGCGGGTAAAAAGCCGCGCTCCTGAAACCAGTGGATGCTGTGTGTGGTCAGCACGAACAGCTTTTGTAGACCCTGCTGGCGCGCCTGAGCGGCAACGCGCATTAACAGCATATCGCCACGTGATGAACTGCGGTAATCCGGGTGAACCGCGACGCAGGCCATTTCACCGATGCTTTCTTCCGGGAACGGATAAAGCGCGGCACAGGCGATGGTCAGGTTATCACGTACCACGACGGTGAATTTGTCGATCTCCATTTCCAGCTGTTCACGCGAGCGTCTAACCAGAATGCCTTGTTCTTCCAGCGGACGGATCAATTCCAGAATACCGCCGATGTCATTGATGGTCGCACGGCGAACCTGCTCGGCGCTTTCCATCACGATCTGCGTACCGATTCCGTCGCGTGAGAACAGTTCCTGCAATAGCGCGCCGTCGTCCTGATAGCTGATCAGGTGGCTACGGCGCACGCCGCTACGACAGGCTTTGACTGCACCGCGCAGGAATCTGACCGTACCAGAGTGGTAATCGCCAGCTTGTTCCAGTACATCAATACGCTGCTGCGCATCGTCAGGGAACAGCTCGGAGATGATGCGGCCTTCTTCGTTGGTCACGCCCTGTGACGAGCAGAAGCCGATCATTTTCTCTGCTTTCAGCTTAATGGCGAGCTGGGTTGCAACCTCTTCTGAGGTTAAATTGAAACTTTCACCAGTGACTGAAACAGCAACTGGGCCAAGCAGCACAATCGCGCCGCTATTCAACTGGCGGTGAACCGCTTCTTCATCAATACGACGAATACGGCCACTGTGGCAGTAGTCCACACCGTCATCAACGCCAAGCGGCTGCGCGATAATAAAATTACCGCTGACGACATTAATATGGGCACCTTGCAGCGGTGTGTTGTTCAGGCTCATCGACAGCCGAGCGGTGATGTCCAGTTGCAGCATACCTGCTGCCTGTTTGACCAGCTCCAGCGTGGCGCTATCGGTGATACGGGTATTTTTATGATAATGGGGCTCGTAGTGGTGCGTTGTCAGGTTGGCATCGATCTGGGGACGGGCACCATAAACGACGACCAGCTTGATCCCCAGACTGTGTAACAGCCCAATATCATTTACGATGCTAGAGAAGTTGGCATGTTCAATGGCCTCGCCACCTAACATGATGACAAACGTTTTGCCACGGTGGGCATTGATATAGGGAACTGAATGGCGGAAGCCCTGAACCAGCTCTGTACTACGTTCCTTCACTGTGAGCCCTCTTTGCATTTTTATTCGTAATTTATGTATTTTTATTCTTTGTAGCGTAAAACGCAAGAGGAAGTATTAACCAGAAAAGTGAGGTTAATACTTCAAATTTATGATATCCGCCAGTTATAAGGCCTGTATATGATTTTTGCATGACAGGGCGGAGCAGATTCGTTAAAGTTTTTGACAATTCTTACCTTTATTCATTTTTTGATGGCATATCCAGTGTATTGGCAACACGACAATACAGGATAGCGCACAGCAATTAGATCGGAGCGGCATGTCTCATTCGAATCATCATCTGACTCGACGGCGTCTATTACAAAGCGCAGCAGCAACCTGGCTATTAAGCGTTAGTGGTGTGGGTTTGGCTGCGACGACACAGGTCATCGCCGTACGCATCTGGCCGTCTTCGGCCTATACCCGCGTCACGCTGGAATCCAATCATTCGCTGAAATATAAACAGTTTAGCCTCAGTAATCCTGAACGCATCGTGGTGGATATCGAAAATGTTCACCTGAACAGCGTACTAAAGGAAATAGCCAGCCAGTTTCAGCAGGATAACGATCCGCTGATTAAAGAAGCGCGCATCGGACAGTTTGATAAAAGTACGGTGCGTTTGGTGTTGGAGCTTAAGCAGCTGGCGACGGCTAAAGTCTTTACGCTGGGTCCGGTGGCCGAATTCAAGCATCGGCTGGTGCTGGATTTGTACCCTGCGGCAGGGCGCTACGACAACGAAGACGATCCGCTACTGGCGCTGCTGGAGGACTACAACAAAGGCGAATTGGAGCGCACGCTGCCAGCGGAAGCACCGAAAGCGGGGAAAGCAGGGCGGGATCGCCCGCTGATTATTATGCTCGATCCCGGCCACGGTGGTGAAGATCCCGGCGCGATCGGCAAGAATAAAACGCGTGAAAAAGACATCGTGTTGCAAATCGCCCGCCGCCTGCGCAAGCTGATCGATAATGAATCCAACATGAAAGCGTATATGACGCGCAATGAAGATGTATTCATTCCGCTACGTGTACGGGTGGCGAAAGCGCGCAAACAGCGTGCCGATTTGTTCATTTCGATTCATGCGGATGCCTTTACTAATCGATCTGCCAGAGGATCGTCGGTTTTTGCACTCTCGAAGAAAGGGGCAACCAGCACCGCTGCCAAATTTTTGGCTGAGACCCAGAACGAATCGGATTTGATCGGTGGGGTGAGCATGAGCGGCGATCGCTATTTGGATCACACCATGTTCGATCTAGTGCAGACCGCGACGATTGGCGACAGCTTGACGTTTGGTAAAGAGATCCTGACCCGGCTGGGCAAGGTGAATCGTCTGCACAAAAACAGCGTCGATCAGGCCGGATTTGCGGTATTGAAAGCTCCCGATATTCCTTCTGTTCTGGTTGAGACGGCATTTATCAGTAATCTGGAAGAAGAGCGCAAGCTGCGCACTAGTCATTTCCAGCAGCAGATTGCCGAATCTATTTTCGCGGGGATTAAAGCCTATTTTGCCAGTCAGGCGGAGCGGTAGTTTGTGTTGTTGGTATCGCTGATGTCGTCAATATTAGGTATGGCCGCGTCTTGTCGGCGCGGTTTAAAGGAAATATGTCGTAGACTAGCGTAGAAGTAGGGCATGTGTAGAAAACATATGGCGCAGAAAACAAAAAAGCACCCGTTAAGGTGCTTTTTGCTTTAAGTCTTAGTTGGTTGCGGGGGCCGGATTTGAACCGACGACCTTCGGGTTATGAGCCCGACGAGCTACCAGGCTGCTCCACCCCGCGTCCGTACTGACTTATCTTTACTGCTTTTGATGAACAACTTACATCAATTGGTTGCGGGGGCCGGATTTGAACCGACGACCTTCGGGTTATGAGCCCGACGAGCTACCAGGCTGCTCCACCCCGCGTCCGTACTGACTTATCTTTACTGCTTTTGATGAACAACTTACATCAATTGGTTGCGGGGGCCGGATTTGAACCGACGACCTTCGGGTTATGAGCCCGACGAGCTACCAGGCTGCTCCACCCCGCGTCCGTGGATGCGCACTATACTCTCCGCGAACATTGATGCAACCTATTTCTGTAAAAAACGCTGTATTTGGCTGTTAGGTGATTGATTTACCGCCGGATGGATTGTTTTGTGAACGTAATGGGGCGATTTACAGAAAATGGCTTCTTGCTATGCTGCGTGGCGAGCCGTTTTTCCTTGGCTCATTGATTTATGCGCTATCCCATTCCTTTCTCGATAGGCGTTTGTTATCGTTCGACGGTAAATTTTTGATGTAAAAAGCGAGCGCAAAAGATGAAGGGACGGTGGGGAAAATATGTGCTGACCGCAGTGGTCATTGCCATTCTGGCGGGGTGCCAATCCAGGCCAACCGATCGCGGGCAGCAATATAAAGATGGTCACCTCAACCAGCCTTTGGAATTGGTGAATGAGCCTAATGCCAAAGGAAAGCCGGTCAACGCGCGGGATTTCATCACCCAAGTTTCGGAGATTCGGTCGGCATCACCGAATCTCTATACGCGTAATAACACAGTTTTTCAGGCGATCGAAAACTGGATGATGTCAGGGGCTGATACCCGCGAACTGAGCAAATTTGGTCTGAACGCCTGGCAGATGGAAGGTGTCGATAACTTTGGTAACGTGCAGTTCACGGGTTACTACACGCCAGTATTGCAGGCACGGCATACCCGTCAGGGGGAATTTCGTCATCCTTTATATGCCATGCCGTCAAAGGGTAAAAATAGCCGTCGTCTACCGGATCGTGCCGGAATTTATTCAGGTGCGCTGGATGAGCGACTGGTTCTCGCCTGGACCAACTCGCTGGTTGATAACTTCATGATGGAAGTGCAGGGCAGCGCCTATATTGATTTTGGCGATGGACGCCCGCTGACGTTCTTTGGCTACGCAGGCAAAAATGGTCATGCCTACCGTAGTATTGGCAAAGTGCTGATCGATCGTGGTGAAGTGGCGCGTGAGGATATGTCCATGCAGGCGATTCGCAAATGGGCGGAGGAGCACACCGAATATGAAGTGCGTGAACTGTTTGAGCAGAACCCTTCTTTTGTCTTCTTTAAGCCGATGATGTCTGCGCCTGTGAAAGGGGCTAGCGCCGTACCGCTGGTGGCGAAAGCTTCCGTCGCTTCTGACCGCTCGCTGATTCCGGCAGGGACTTCACTGTTAATGGAAGTACCGCTATTGGATAACGTTGGCAAATTCACGGGCAAGTATGAGATGCGCCTGATGATTGCGCTGGATGTCGGTGGGGCAATTAAAGGCCAACACTTCGATATGTATCAGGGCATTGGGCCAGATGCAGGGCACTCGGCGGGTTTTTATAACCACTATGGACGAGTCTGGGTGTTGAAGAACGGGCAAAGCAGTACGGCGAACGGCTCAGGCTCGCTGTTAGTCAGTAATCCGCAGTAGCCATCCCTTTCGTTTGAAATCTCAGAAGTGGCACCTTATTTCCGCCACTTCTGAGAGTAAATCCTCGCGTTCTACACGCTAATCCCCAGAAGAGAATCAGCTTTTAAAGCCGTATTTGCTGCTCAGCCCTAATTCGTTAACGATGCGAACGCCGGAATCTAAGGCTTCACCCTGTAATCCTCTCAGTGGACGGCGCAGACTGCCCGCCGGTAAACCCACCGCTTTCATCAATGATTTCACCGCCACCGGATTGATTGCCGAATAGGTGTAATGCAGCAGCGGTAGCAAATGCTGATAGGCTTGACGGAAGCGTTCTGCATCCTCGCCGTTTTTCCACGGGCGAGAAATTTCTGCCAGTTCTGCCGGCGCGATATTGCCCGTCATGTTGGCTGTTCCATGGCCTCCTAGCGACATCGTTGGCACCACTAAGCCTAGATTGGGCGAGTCGCAGCACATCACCGAAACATCAGGATTTCCTGCCAGAACTTGTGCGACCTGACCCACGCGAGTCGTAGATTCTTTATGAATAACGTAGTTCGGGTGTTTGAAAATACGCAGCAGCGACGTCCAGTGCAGGTCTGTTTTCACGCGTGGTGGATTGTTATAAATCCCTAACGGTAAATCGGTCGCGTCTGCAATTTCCAGAAAGTAGCTTTCGATATCGCTCTCGCTGGCGCAGATATAAGCCGGTGCGGCGATAATGGCACCGTCTGCGCCGTTGTCATGCGCATAGCGAACATAGTCAATGGTGGTATCGGTATTGTTACCGGTGCAGCCGTAGAACAGCTTCATTTTACTGGTGCTGTATTGTGCGGTACGGCGGATGATCGCTTTTCTCTCATCTGGGGACAGCATGGAAACTTCCCCGGTTGATCCCATAATCAAAACGGCAGCCGTGCCGTTGTCTTCCTGGAATTTTAATAGCGCCTCAAATGCGCCGAAATCCACGCTACCATCGTCATTAAACGGTGTGATGAGGGCAACAAATGACCCTTCAATTTTTTCTCTGCTCATGTTTTTTTCCTGTTGGCGTATATGTATTACGGATAAATAAAGTTCGGAACTACTGCTCGCGATAAGTGTGGATTTAAGAGGCCTCAGTCAGCGATGCGGCGATAAAGCCTGCCTCGACAAAACGTAATAGATGCGATAGCACGCGATCGTCATCGCGGTTGTCACACAGCCCTTTGGAAAGCAGTGCCAGACGACCAGAACGCGGATCGGCGTCGGTTAATACGTGCATGGCAGCACCACGAGCAAATTCATAGCGCCAGATCACCTCTGCACGAGACAACTGCGGCAACGCATGAGTAAAGGCATCGATAAAACGGTGGGCGACCTGATCGAACTGAGCCGAAAGCAGGGCGGTGACTTCCAGACCCGGCGTCGCGCGCAGATGCTGTAACAGGCGAACAACAATGCGTCCACCGTCGGGCGTGCGGGCCGTTTTAACCAGCGGGCGCAATAGTGCATCCAGCAGCGCGGCAACGGGCAACTCATCACCCAGATGGGCTTTTTCCACCTCATCCAGCAGACGCGTTCTTTCGTCATTTAACGGGCCAAGAACATGGTCCAGCACGGCACGCAGCAATCCTTCTTTCGAGCCAAAGTAATAATTCACTGACGCCACGTTCACGTTGGTGGCTTCGGTGATTTCACGAATCGTCGTGAGTTCACTTCCTTTACTGGCGAAGATCGTGATGGCTTCACGTAGGATGCGCTGTTTAATGTCTGCCTCTTTTTCTTTGCTTTGCGCTTTGGTTTTCAATAACTCCACCATGATTCATCCTTTTTGCTCTTGCGCGACGCCGGATGTACTGACGCCATGCGTTGTTATGTTTAGGTCGTGAGAGAATGGGCTGTCGTTTTCGCTATCCCCTGCTATTGACAACCCCAGCTCCGGATAAACCAGTTCTTGATAAACCAAGGTCGCCCAATAGCGGATACCTAATGGGATCAGCGCATCATTAAAGTCGTAGCGCGGGGTGTGCAGGTGATGCACGTTGGCCGCACTTTTATCGCTGTTTCCCAGCATCATGAATGCACCGGGACGCTGCTCCAGCATGTAGGCAAAATCTTCTGCGCCCAGCAGCGGCGTCATGGCAGTTTCAACCTGTTCGAGCCCGACTACCTGCGCGGCGGCGTTAACGGCGAGCTGTGTGGCGTGTGTATCATTAACCAGTGCGGGATATTGCCGTTCATAGTGCACGTCTGCTGTCGCACCAAAGCCTTGTGCGGTGCTGTGTGCCAGTTCTCGCAGACGTGTTTCCAGCAGGTGGCGAACGCTCGGCGAGTAGCTCCGTCCGGTTCCTTTAAGGATGACGCTGTCAGGGATAACGTTCGGGGCATGGATATCGCCGCCCTGTATATGTCCAATGCTGAGCACCGCGGCGTCCATCGCGGGGACGTTGCGACTGACGATCGTTTGCAGGCCCAGCATAAATTGCGCGGCAGGCAGCGTTGGATCGATAGAAAGGTGGACGCCTGAACCGCCGTGCCCACCCGTGCCGTGAAACGTGACCTGCCAGGTGTCGCTGGCCGCCAGCATCGGGCCGCTGCGAATAGCAAACTTACCGACCTCGATACCGGGCTTGTTGTGAAGGCCAAACAGTCGATGGCAGGGGAACGTGGTCAGCAGGCCGTCATTTAGCATGGCAAGCCCGCCGCCTAATCCTTCCTCTGCCGGTTGGAAAATAAAGTGCACGGTGCCAGCGAAATCGGGGTGCAGAGACAAATAGCGTGCAGCACCCAGTAGCATTGTGGTGTGCCCATCATGTCCACAGGCGTGCATTTTCCCTGCGTGTACCGAGGCATAAGGCAGATCGGTTTTTTCACTGATATACAGCGCATCCATATCTGCCCGCAGGCCGATGCTGTCTTCACCGGGATAGCGGCCGCGTAAGGTGGCGACCACGCCCGTTCCACCGATACCGGTGGTGACAGAAAGCCCCCATGCTGTCAGCTTTTCCGCTACCAGTTGTGCGGTGGCAAACTCTTCGAAGCCGATTTCTGGGTGCTGATGAATATGGTGACGAATCGCTATCAGCTCAGGTAAAAAATCCTGAATGACCGATTCCATAGCCGTTTGGTCAATAACGGTCGATGTGCTCACTTTGTGTTCACCGTTATTATCCATGTGCCTGCCTGCTCATCTGCTGTGGAGACACAGGCGCTTCGCGCTGCCCGCCGCCGGGGACGGCATCGATCAGTTTGCGAGTATACGGATGCTGTGGCTGATGCCAGATGCTGTGGTGATCGCCACTTTCCACGCAGCGTCCGTTTTGCATCACCATGACCCGGTCGGCGATATAACGCACCACCGCCAGATCGTGGGAAATAAACAGCAGCGACAGACCCATTTCGTTTTTTAACTCCACCAGCAGATTGAGAATTTGCGCCTGAATAGAAACATCGAGCGCGGATACGGGCTCGTCGCAAATCACCAGTGAAGGGCGTACTACCAGCGCACGGGCAATGCCGATACGCTGACGCTGCCCGCCGGAAAACTCATGGGGATAGCGATTCAGGCTGCTTTGCGGCAGACCGACGCGCTCGATGATAGTGTTGATCGCCTGCTGTCGCTGCGAACGATCGCCAAGGCCATGCACAATCAGCGGCGTTTCAAGAATATGCTGAATGCTGTGGCGTGGATTCAGTGAGGCATAGGGATCCTGAAAGATCATCTGTACCCGCTGACGTAACGCTTTCAGCCGAGATTCTTTTAGCGTGGTGATGTCTTGCCCATCAAAAACAATCTGCCCGTGTGAAGGCGGTAACAGACGCAGAATAGTTTTGGACAAGGTCGATTTACCACAGCCGGACTCGCCCACCAGACCCAGCGTTTCTCCGGGTAAAATCGTCAGTGACACATCGTCAACGGCTAGCACCTTGCCCTGCGGTGTTGCATAGCGAGTCTGAATATTTTGCAGCGAAAGCAACGGTTGCTGGTCGGTATCGGTGGCTCGGTGAATCAAACTGGGCGGCGTCAGCAGCGTAAAACCGGAGTCGGCGTTCGTCGCCGCATGATGGATTTCCGCCAGCCGATGGGTACGGTAATGTCTGTCCTGATCCATATGCAGCGATGTCGCCAACAGCCCACGCGTGTAGCTGTGTTTGGGGAAAACGTTATTCGTGGATGACTGAAACAGGTCAGCCGCCAGCGCTTCTTCTACTTTTTGCCCGGCATACATCACCGCCACGCGGTCGGCCCATTGCGCAACCAGCCCAAGATCGTGAGTAATCAGCAGCAGGCTCATCGAGAATTCACGTCGCAGATTATCCAGCAGCGCCAGAATTTGTGCCTGAATGGTGACGTCCAGCGCCGTGGTCGGCTCATCGGCAATCAGCAAGCGTGGACGGCATGCCACGGCCATGGCGATCATGACGCGCTGACGCTGACCGCCAGATAGATTATGTGGATAGTCATCCACTCGTCTGGCTGGCTCAGGGATCTTGACCAGATCCAGCAGCTCGATAGCACGAGTCCGTGCCTGTGCGGGCGTTAGCGCTTCATGTAACCGCAGCGTTTCACTAATCTGCTGCCCGATAGAGAGCACGGGATTGAGCGACGTCATCGGTTCCTGAAAAATCATCGACAGCGCATTGCCACGCAGTTGGCGCATCTTGCGATCCTGCAGGGTAAGTAAGTCGTGTCCGTCAAACAGAATACGGCCGCTGATTGTGCCCGGCTCGGCGACCAGTCGCATCAGGGACAGCGCCGTTGCTGATTTACCGCAGCCGGATTCACCGACCAGCGCCAGCGTTTCACCGGCGTTAATCGTCAGGTTTAGCCCTCGAACAGCTTGGTGACCGGGAAAATCGACGCGTAAATCTTGAATATCGACCAGCGGCTTCATGCGCTTCTCCCCCGTAAACGTGGATTCAGGGCATCGTTCAACGCGTCGCCAACCAGATTCAGTGACAGCACGGTTAAGACCAGCGCGGTGCCGGGTAGGGCGGTAAGAAACCAGGCGGTACGCAGCGATTCGCGGCCTGCGCCGATCATGCTGCCCCAGCTCACACGGTTCGGATCGCCAAAGCCTAAGAAAGATAAGGCGGACTCAATCAAAATGGCCGAGGCAACCATGACCGACGTGGTGACGATGATCGACGGCAGTGCGTTTGGCAGCATTTCCTGAAAGATGATTCGCAGGCTGGAAAATCCCTGACTGCGTGCGGCTAACACAAAATCGCTTTCACGCAGCGAGCGAAATTCGGCCCGCACCAGACGGGCAATCGTTGGCCAGGAGGCAATACCGATGGCCAGAGAAATCAGCGTAACCAAAGGGGAACCGATGGCGACCAGCACCACGACCAGCAAAAAGGTCGGGAAGGTCTGGAACAGTTCGGTGATGTGAACCAGCAGGTCATCAATCCGACCGCCAAAATAGCCCGCCAGCGCACCGACGACGGTGCCAATTAACAGGCTGACCATCACGGCCGAGAAGCCGATTTGCAAGGAAACCTGTGAGCCGTGGACGATGCCAGCAGCGACATCCCGGCCCATCGAATCGGTTCCCAATGGGAAATCAGGGTTTTCGCCCGGCCACAAGAAAGGCTGAGCGACCATATCCAGCGGATCGCCGGGATACAGTAACGGCGCAAGCACCGCCATCAGAAATACCGTAATCAGCAACAGCAGGCCGGCCATCCCTGCGGGATTACGGGTAAATGCACGTACCTCCGGCGACAGGCGAAAAGGCGTTTTTAACGGGCGAGTCGCCGCTGAGCTAATAACGCCATCTGCTGCAGCTTTCTTCGGCGCGAGGTTTTCAGGAGAAAGGTTATTCATATCAGCGAGCCTTAATTCGGGGATCGAGCCAGGATTGCAGTAAGTCCACCAGCACGTTAGCCAAAATGACTAAGAAAGCGGAAAGCAGCAGGACACCCAGCAAGACGTTGAAGTCGCGTGCCATCACCGCTTCCAGCGCCAGACGGCCCAGTCCTGGCCAGCTAAAGACCGTCTCGACAACGGCGGCGCCGCCCAGCAGATTGCCGAAGTGCATACCTGCAACGGTAGTGATAGGCAGCAGCGCACAGCGCAGAATGTGCCTGACGGTGACCCGCAGCGGCGACAGCCCTTTGGCATGCGCGGTGCGCACGAAATCTTGCTGGGCGATTTCCAGCATGGCCGCTCGGGTCAGGCGGGCATAAATGGCAATAAAAAAGCTGCTCAGCGCCAGTACAGGGAGAATGGCATGCTGCAACATATCCTTGAAATACGCCCAGCCGGTCAGGTTTGCGCCGATGGTGATGTTGCCACCGCTTGGCAGCCAATCAAGATGAACGGAAAACAGGATCAGCGTCATCAGGCCGATCCAAAATCCCGGTGTGGAATAGAGCAGCAGGGCGATCAGCGAAAGCAGACGATCGGGCCATTTACCTGCCCATACCGCCATTATCGCCCCCAGTGTGATACCGATAACGATGGCGAATACCTGTGACAGCAGCATCAGGAACAGCGTGCCCGGCAACCGCGACAGGATCAGATCCATCACCGGTGCGTTGTAGCGGGGAGAAAAGCCAAGGCTGAACTGTGCCAAATTGCCCAAATAAACCGAGAGCTGTTGCAGTATGGGCTGATCGAGACCGAATTGGGCGCGCAGGTGTGCCATGGTCGCTTCGGTTGCATTGCCTGATTCGCCAGCCAGCACATCAACGGCGTCTCCCGGCACCAACTGCAACAGGAAAAACACCAGAATGATAATGCCAATCGCCGTTGGCAGCGCATGAAGCAGAGTACGCCACAGTACGCGCCCGATTCGTTCTACTTTATTCATCACATACCTTCATGAGAGTTCCCCTGCCCGCGCAGGGGAATGCTGTATTACGATTACTGATCCACCCACACGTCGGCGAGGCTGCCGTTGACGCCCTGAATATCCGTGACGACGTTATGCACGCGCTTGTTGTAAATCGTCTGGCGCTTGATCTGGAGCAGGTTCAAATCAGGAATATCCGTGGCGATGATGCGTTGGAACTGTTTGTACAATTCCACGCGTTTTTCAGGATCGGTTTCCACCGAGGCCTGCTCAAGCAGACGGTCTACTTCTGGGTTGCTGTAATGTGATCCGTTGCCGAAAGGCACGCCCGGTTGATAGGTTTTTGACCAGTACAGGCGCTGCACGCCTACCGCGGGATCGAACAGGTTTGAAATGGAGCCGTTGTTGAAATCAAAGTCGCGGTCGGTATAAACACGCTTAACGAAGGTGGCAAAATCCTGAGAGCGAATGGTGACGTCAATGCCGACTTTAGCCAGCGACGATTTGAGGTATTCCGCTACGCGTTTGAAGCTGTCGCCATAGGGCATGAAGTCATGTACCAGCTTGAAGCGGATACCGTTTGCCTGACGCGGGAAGCCCGCTTCGTCCAGCAGCTTGTTCGCTTTGGCAATATCGAAGCCATAAGGTGACGGCGTCGTATCATGGAACTGCGCCAACTCCGGCGTAATCGGCGTTGGTGAGCTTTCCGCATAGCCGTACCACACCACGTTTTTCAACACATCAATATTGATGCTGTGCGCAATAGCCTGACGAACCTTCAGGTTCTTCAGATAAGGGTTATCCAGATTGAATTCGATGCGGGTTTGCGTCGGGCTGTAACCATAGCCAGCGGTTTCAATGCCCAGCTTGGGGTTTTTCTTGATGCGTTCAATTTCACTCAGCGGAACGGGAGAATCGCTTCCCAGATCCAATGCGCCGGTTTCAAGCGCAATCGTCCGAGTGGCGGCATCGGGGATGATCTTCACTACCAGTTTATCGACATACGGCTTAGGGCTGTCCCAGTAGTTCGGGTTACGTTCATAAAGGATATGGCTGCCACGCACCCATTCCTTGAACACAAACGGGCCAGTACCAATCGGTGCGGTATTGTGAGGGTTAGACAGAATGTTTGTGCCTTCATATAAGTGTTTTGGCACGATAGGCGCTTCGTTGGCGGAGAACGCGCTCAGCAGGTAAGGTGCGGGTTTTGACAGTTCAAGAATCGCGGTATACGGATCGGGTGTTTTCACTTCGGTGACGTTGGCAAAGGTGCCTTGACCGCGTGAATTGTATTTTTTGACAGTCAGAATGGAAAACGCGACGTCCGCAGAGGTGAAGTTTTGCCCGTCATGCCATTTCACACCTTTACGCAGGTGGAACGTATATTGTTTACCGTCCGGGCTAACCGACCAACTGGTCGCAAGTTGCGGGGTTGGCTTCATATCGAAATCGTAATTCAACAGGCCTTCAATCACCTTGGCGTTGATCTTCATCACCGCGCCGCTGGTGCTAACCAGGCTGGTTAAAACCGGTGGCTCAGGCTCGGCCAGAAAATTCAGCGTGCCGCCGCGTTTGGGCGTCAACGTTTCCGCCTGTGCGGCAAGCCCGAAGAGCGAAGACGTCAGAATCAGCGCTGACAAGAAGAAATTTTTTTTCATATTTCCCATCCGTATGCAGAGGGCAGAGGTGTGCTCCCCGCTTTATTTTTTAATGGCGTGTTTTGAATGATGTGTTTGGGGTGACAACGCACCTTTCTCTGAAGAAGAGAAACTAGGTCAACATCGGGGCAGTAATGAAATAACGTCATTACTGTTGCTGTGTGGCGTAATGGTTTTCATGCTGCGTTCCTGGTTTGAATAACGAACAAAGAATAAAACTGCCTGAATTTTAAAGTGGGTCACTTAAGCCTCATTTTAGGAAAAACACGGGGATGAGGTTCCCGCAGGGATACCTCGCCCCGTAGTCACTCCGTGTATCTCGGTTCTTAAACGATCGGCATTATCCTGAACCACCTCTTTATTTTCTGGTTAAACCCTAGCCCAACATGTGTTTTAAACGAACGTTTAAATATGGATAACGAATGCCGAATTATGCATAAGCTATTCACTCTTCTTGCTGTTGGGGGTGTGGATAATTCAGGTTATTATCCACCCTGCTAATTACTTATCCTGAGGTTGTCATGGCGATTAAACGTTATCCACATCTTGCGCATTGGGGCGCGTTTACCGCTGTGGTTGAAGACGGCAGGCTGATTCGATGCGAGCCGTTTGCGGGCGATCCAGCCCCTTCCGCCATGCTCGATTCCATCGTGCCACTGGTGTATTCCGACCGACGTATTCGTCGGCCATCTGTGCGCCGTTCCTGGCTCCAGAAGCGAGAAAACAGCGACAGAACGCTGCGCGGTCGGGAAGATTTTGTTGAGGTGGATTGGGACGTGGCGCTTGACCTAGTCGCGCAAGAGAACCGCCGTGTTCGCGATCGCTATGGTGCAGACGGCCTTTTTGCCGGTTCCTACGGCTGGTCGTCAGCCGGACGTTATCACCACGCGCGCTCTCAGGTTCGACGCTTCTATTTTTCCGGCGGTGGTGCGGTCGACCAACAGGGAAACTACAGTTGGGGCGCCGCGCAGTTCTTCCTGCCTTATGTTATCGGCACCTTCCATCCGCTAACGGGCAAGGTGACCGAATGGCGTAGCGTCGCCGAACACTGTGATATTTTTCTCGCGTTTGGTGGTCTGGCGCTGAAAAACGCGCAGGTGGCATCCGGCGGTGCCGGGCACCATACGCTTAAGCCCGCCTTGGAAGCGCTGGTGGCAAAAGGGATTCCCGTTATTAACATCAGCCCGATGCGTGACGATTGTCCTGAGTTTGTGAATGCCGAGTGGATTCCCATCCGCCCGAATACCGATGTCGCCCTGATGTTGGCGCTGGGCTATGAGATTCAGCGTCTGGGCGCTGACGATAAGGATTTCCTGCAACGCTACTGCGTCGGTTATGAGCAGTTGAGTGACTATTTGCACGGTCGCGGCGACGGCGTGGTGAAAACCCCTGAATGGGCCAGCGATATCACGGGTATTCCCGCCGATCGCATCCGGCGTTTGGCGCAGCAACTGATCGGCGTGCGCAGCTTTATTACCTGCTCTTACTCTGTGCAGCGTGCCCACCGTGGCGAGCAGCCGTACTGGATGATGATTGCACTGTCTTCCATGCTGGGGCAGGTGGGGCTACCGGGCGGTGGATTCTCCTTCGGCCACGGTTCGATGAACAGCGTTGGTAACGAACGTATTTCAACGCCTGCACCAGCTTCGCCGTCCACCCCGAACGCAGGACGGGCGATCCCCGTAGCGCGTATCGCCGACATGCTGTTGCATCCGGGAACGCCTTATACCTTTCAGGGGGAAACACACACTTACCCCGACATTCATCTAATTCATTGGGCGGGTGGGAATCCATTCCACCACCACCAGCAGTTGAACCGTCTGGTGGACGGCTGGCACAAGCCGGATACGGTGATTGTGCAAGATATCGTCTGGACGCCTGCGGCACAGATGGCTGACATCGTACTGCCTGTCACCACTACGCTGGAGCGTAATGATATCGGCGGATCGTCCCGCGATCGCTTTATCTTTGCCATGCATCAGGCGATTGCGCCGCAGCATCAGGCACGTAATGACGTGGATATCTTCAGCGAGCTGGCGGAGCGTCTGGGCTATAAAGACACGTTCACGCAAAACCGCAGCGAGCAGCAGTGGCTGGAACATCTTTATGACGAGTGTCGAGCAAAGCAGCGAGATTTCGCTGACAGCTGGCCGTCATTTGAGGATTTCTGGCAGCAGGGGCATGTAGAAATCCCTATGGATGAAAAGCCGTTTGTATTCTTTGAGGATTTCCGCCGCGATCCGCAGCAGCATGCCTTGAGTACGCCAAGCGGTAAAATTGAACTGTTTAGCTCAGCCATCGCCAGCTATGGCTATGCCGATTTTGCGCCGCACCCTGAGTGGCAGCCTCCCGTTGAATGGCTGGGGGCCAAAAGCACGGAGGAATGGCCGTTGCACTTTATTTCCATTCAGCCATCTGACCGCTTGCACAGCCAACTGGCGGCCACGCCGCAGGTTGCCGCGAATAAGACCGCAGGAAAAGAGACGCTGTACATGCACCCGCAGGACGCTGCTGCGCGAGATATCGTCGACCGTTCACAGGTGGAAGTCAGAAACGCGCGTGGCCGCATTCTGGCTGGCGTACAGATTACCGACGGCGTGAAGCCGGGCGTCGTGATCATGTCCACCGGCGCTTGGTTTGAGCCCGGCTTCGGCCAGAAAACATGGCATCCGGTTGAACAATCAGGAAATGCAAATGTACTGACGCTGGATATCGGCACATCGCCGCTGACGCAGGGGCCGAACGCCATGAGCTGTCTGGTGGATGTCGTGCGGGTTTAGCGCTATCCTGAGCCGCTTTTATTTTCCTGTGATTTTGTTTTCGTAAGGTTGGTTGAATGAATACGCAATTATCCGAAGCCTATTTGCAACGCTTCGGCGGCACCGCGCGGTTATATGGTCAACAGGCGCTGGCGCTATTCTCTCAAGCCCACGTTTGTGTGATTGGCATTGGTGGCGTCGGTTCCTGGGCGGCTGAGGCGCTGGCGCGTACCGGCATCGGCGCGATTACGCTGATCGATATGGATGATGTGTGCGTCAGTAATACCAACCGACAGATCCACGCACTGCGTCAGCACACAGGGCAGTCGAAAACGGAAGTGATGGCGGAACGTATTCTGGCGATCAACCCAGAATGCAACGTCACCTGCGTGGATGATTTCATCAGCGCGGAAAACGTGGCCGAGTTTCTCGACCAGAATTTTAGCTATGTGATTGATGCCATCGACAGCGTGCGCCCGAAGGCGGCGCTGTTGTCATACTGTCGCCGCTATAAGATCCCGGTGGTGACAACTGGCGGCGCGGGTGGGCAAATCGATCCGACCCGGATTGAAGTTGTCGATCTGGCCAAAACCATTCAAGATCCGCTGGCCGCCAAGCTGCGTGAACGGCTGAAGCACGATTTTAACGTGGTGAAAAACAGCAAAGGAAAGCTGGGCATCGACTGTGTATTTTCCAGCGAACCGCTGGTTTATCCGCAGCCTGACGGTTCCGTCTGTGCGTCTCGCAGTACGGCTGATGGGGTGATGCGTATGGATTGTGCGTCAGGCTTTGGCGCGGCGACGATGGTCACCGCAACCTTTGGGTTTGTTGCGGTATCCCATGCACTGAAGAAAATGATCGCGAAAATGGAAAGAGCGTCTGCGACGCAGAGATAGTATCGCGTAATCTGCTACTGGCTCGCCGCTTCTTGTTCGGCAATGTTTTTGATTCTGGCGGCTAACGCGGCCAGACCGCTTGAACGCGAGGCGCTGAGCTGAGCCCGCAGCCCCAGCGTATCAAACAGCGCCAGCGGATCCTGCTGTAACAGCGTTTCTGGCGTTTTTCCCTCAGCGGCGGTTAATAACACTGCCAGCAATCCCCGCACGATGCGCCCGTCGCTATCACCGTAAAAATGTAGCCTGCCGTCTTCCTGACGTTGGTAACCTAACCAGACGCGATTTTCACAGCCGGATAATGAAATATCCTCGGTTTTTAGTGCATCGGGCAGCGCTGGTAGCGCTTTTGCCAGCAAAATGAGCTGTCTATAGCGATCCTCCCAAGCCCGACAAGTATCAAATCGTGCCAGCAGATCGGCAACGGTGATGTGGTGGCCAAAAGGGTGTGTGTTGTCGGTTGTCTCGGTCATAGTCCGTCGTCGATTATCGTTTGTAGAGTCGACTAGTCGCTCAGTAATTCAAGGGCGTTGCCTATTGCGGCGATCAGCGCAGCAACATCTTGTTGGTTATTATACGGAGCAAACGAGGCGCGGATCGTGCCGCTGATGCCGAGTGCGTCCATTAGCGGTTGCGCACAGTGGTGTCCGGCGCGCAGTGCGATACCACTTTCGGCTAACAGCGTAATCAGATCGCTGTGGTGTACATCGGCAATATCAAAGGATAGCACGCTGGAATGCGAGCTACGGAAACTGCGAAAGCCGGGAAACTGTGCCAAATGCGTTTCGGCAAGTTGCGCTAACTGCTGACTGTGCTGCTCTGCGGCGTGCCAATCCAGCGTGGTCAGCCAGTCTAACGCCGCAGACAGGCCAAGCACGCCGGCAATATGCGGCGTCCCCGCTTCAAACCGTTGTGGAATCGCTTGTGGCAGGAAGCCGTCAAAGGAAACCTGTGTCATCATTTTCCCGCCGCCTTGCCACGGCATCATGCTTTCCAGCAATGCCGTTTTGCCATACAGCACGCCAATCCCAGTCGGAGCGTAAAGCTTGTGCCCGGAAAATGCGTAGAAATCGATATCCAGCGCTTGCACATCGGGCGGGCAGTGAACGATGCCCTGCGCGCCGTCAACCATCACCACCGCGCCATAGCGATGAGCTAGCGTAATCGCCCGCGCCAGATCGGGCTGGCCACCCGTCACGTTTGACATCTGACCCAGCGCCAGCAGGCGAGTTTTTGGCGTGATCAACGTGGTTAATTGCTCAATATCCGGTAATAAGTCTGCCCCTATCGGTAACTTCACCACGCTCGCGCCGGTTTGCTGCGCCACCATCAGCCACGGAATGAGGTTAGCGTGATGCTCCGCTTCGCTAACGATGATCTCGTCGCCCGGTTGAAGGCGAGGGCGGGCATAGCTCTGTGCGACCAGATTGATCGCTTCCGTCGAGCCTCTGGTCCAGACAATGGAACGAGGATCGTTTGCATGGAGTAAGGTGGCGACTTGCTCACGAGCGCCTTCAAAACGCTGAGTCAGCACCTGTGCGCCTCGATGCTGGCTGCGGTGCACCGTGCCACTCTCGCTGCAATAGAACTGTTGCACAGCATCAATGACGGACTGAGGCTTCAGCGCGGTCGCGGCGCTATCAAGATATACAGCCGAATGCTGGAGTGCGGGGAACTGTTGGCGAAAAGTTGCAGGGTTAAACGGTGTCATGAGCATCCTCTTATAGAGGATAGATCCTGTCCCATTTTGTCGAGAGAGACAAGTTTAGGACTATGCCTAATGCGATTTTATGGAAAAAAAAGCAATTATTGCTACGCTTTAAAGTGTTAATTTTCAGGATTTCCTGATGCATAAGGTTAACTAGAAAACATTTAAATTTATTGAGGGTTAACTATGAAGAATAAAATTTCTATTTTTGCCGCTATCGTGATGGCGTTTTCTCTGGCAGCCTGTTCGAGTAATTACGTCCTACATACTAATGACGGGCGTACCATCGTGGCTGAGGGGAAACCGAAGGTTGATGATGAGACGGGTATGATCAGCTATACCGATGCTTACGGTCAGCAGCAGCAAATTAATCGAGATAATGTGAAAGAAATGGCAAAAGGGAAATAGTGCCTTTGCCTGTCACCACACGTTGCCTGCTAATCTGCGCCAGACTCACACAAGGCTGTCATGGCGTTCAGGCGTGAAATCGTAAGCAAAAAAAAGCACCGCAATTTGCGGTGCTACATAAAAAATCACTTTAGACAGACAGGGTAAATGTACAGGAAGTGAATAGGGTAGACTCGCTACCACATCTGCAAGAAGCAGACAAAAAAATAGCAAACACAACATCACAACCACAAGCCAAAAGCACCTCAGGTCACCCCTCCGCACTTTTCGTTCCGGCCCAGGAAGTTGCGCTAATATAGGTATTTGCTGGTACATCCTCAATGGACAAATTATAATGCCTCGGATTACAAAAACTAATATATGTACCCGTCATCTTTTTGTTGCAGAGAGTCTGGCTTTTGCCGCAGGTATTAATCGCTTAGCCAGCTAATTGGCTGGCGATCTTTCTCGTTGTTGCCTTTCTGCATCTTAAGATTTAATGGGTACGAATGTACCTGATAAATCGCTGATTTAGCGTAAACAAAAAGATTTCATTCATGTCAAAACGTCTACCCCCGCTCAACGCATTGCGCGTTTTTGATGCGGCGGCTCGCCATTTAAGTTTTACCAGAGCGGCAGAAGAGTTGTTTGTCACGCAGGCTGCTGTCAGCCACCAGATTAAATCGCTGGAAGATTTTCTGGGGCTAAAATTATTCCGTCGTCGTAATCGTTCCCTGTTACTGACCGAAGAGGGGCAGAGTTACTATCTTGATATCAAAGAGATCTTCTCATCGCTGAATGACGCAACGCGTAAGCTGCAATCCCGCAGCGCGAAAGGTGCGTTAACGGTGAGCCTGCTACCCAGCTTTGCTATCCATTGGCTGGTGCCACGCCTTTCGAGCTTTAACTCCGACTATCCAGGGATTGATGTTCGTATTCAGGCAGTGGATCGTGACGAAGATCGTCTGGCTGATGATGTGGATGTCGCTATTTTCTACGGTCGGGGAAACTGGCCGGGATTGCGGGTAGAGAAACTGTACGCCGAGTATCTTTTGCCCGTTTGCTCGCCGGTGTTGCTGACGGGGAATCATCCGTTGAAGACGCCGGACGATTTGGTCGCGCACACGCTGCTGCACGATGCGTCGCGTCGTGACTGGTTGTCCTATACCCGCCAGCTTGGTGTGCAGATTAACGTGCAGCAGGGGCCGATTTTCAGCCACAGCGCGATGGTGTTGCAGGCGGCGATTCACGGGCAGGGTGTGGCGCTGGCGAATAATGTGATGGCGCAGACTGAACTCGAAGCGGGGCGGCTCGTGTGTCCGTTTAACGATGTGCTGGTCAGCCGGAACGCTTTTTATCTGGTATGTCATGACAGTCAGGCAGAACTGGGTAAAATAGCCGCCTTCCGCCATTGGATTCTGGCGCGGGCGGCCAATGAGCAGGAAAAGTTTCGCTTCCGCTATGACAGCGGTACGCGCTGAAATTGCATCGTTGATTGTCGAAGATTGGTTGACCGAATCGCTCACGTAGGTAACTACGATGATAGATAACTACGCTTAAGGTAATAACGATGAATAGTCGTTTCATGTTGGTATTTGCTGCTATCAGCGGCTTTACTTTTGTCGCGCTAGGCGCGTTTGGTTCTCACGCTCTCAGCAAAACGCTGGGTGCAACGGAACTGGGCTGGTTGAAAACCGGCCTTGAGTATCAAGCATTTCACACGCTAGCGATTCTGGCGCTGGCAGTTGCGATGCAACAGCGAACCAATCTGT
Source organism: Pectobacterium atrosepticum (assembly GCF_000740965.1). Lineage (NCBI taxonomy): Bacteria > Pseudomonadati > Pseudomonadota > Gammaproteobacteria > Enterobacterales > Pectobacteriaceae > Pectobacterium > Pectobacterium atrosepticum. The sequence continues at coordinate 1,136,097 of NZ_CP009125.1, forward strand.
GGTTTTACTGGAGCAGCGTTTTTCTGGCGTTGGGAACGGTACTCTTCAGCGGAAGTTTGTACTGTCTGGCGCTTTCTCACCTGAAGCTGTGGGTTTATGTGACGCCGATTGGCGGAGCCTGTTTTCTGGTGGGATGGATATTAATGTTGATTGGCGCACTGCGTCTGAAGAGAAAGGCTGAACGCCATGAATAAAGTCATTTTGTATTGCCGCCCTGGGTTTGAGAAAGAGTGTGCGGCGGAAATAACGGAAAAAGCCACGCAGCACAATGCGTTCGGTTTCGCGCGGGTAAAAGAAAACAGTGGCTACGTCGTGTTTGAATGCTACCAGCATGAAGATGCCGAACGTCTGGTGAAAACGCTGCCGTTCCATGAGCTGATTTTTGTCCGCCAGATGTTCGTCAGCGGTGACCTGTTGCGAGATCTACCGCCGGAAGATCGTATCACGCCGATCGTGGGTATGTTGACCGGTGCGATTGAACGCGCGGGGGATCTGCGTGTTGAAGTCCCTGACACCAACGAAAGCAAAGAACTGATGAAGTTCTGCCGCAAATTTACCGTGCCGCTGCGCGCCGCGCTGCGCGAACACAAAATTCTGCTGGGTCATGAAAAAGCGGATCGACCAGTGTTGCATGTGTTGTTTATTGCGCCTGGTTGCTGCTATGTCGGTTACTCCTATAGCAATAACAACTCACCGTTTTATATGGGTATCCCACGCCTCAAGTTTCCTTCTGATGCGCCAAGCCGTTCGACGCTAAAACTTGAAGAAGCGTTTCACGTTTTCGTTCCTGCGGATGAATGGGATGAACGTCTGGGCAGTGGTATGTACGCGGTGGATTTGGGCGCTTGCCCCGGCGGCTGGACTTATCAGTTGGTCAAACGCAGCATGATGGTTTATGCAGTAGACAACGGGCCAATGGCGCCCAGCCTGATGGATACCGGGCAGGTGATGCATCATCAGGCCGATGGTTTCCGCTTTGAACCACCGCGCAATAATGTGTATTGGCTAGTGTGCGACATGGTAGAAAAACCCGCTAAAGTCACAAGCCTGATGAGTGATTGGCTGATTAAAGGCTGGTGTCGTGAAACGATATTCAACCTCAAGCTGCCTATGAAGAAGCGCTACGAAGAAGTGTCACAGAATCTGGCGTTGCTGCGTGAACGCCTGAGCGAAAATGGTATTCATGCCGAAGTGCATGCCAAGCATTTGTACCATGACCGTGAAGAAGTCACTGTGCATGTGCGTCGTTTCTGGAGCGCAGTGCCTGGCCGTCGCGACGAGCGATAGTATTGTGCTGATGCGTATCCGGAGCCATTCAGGTACGCATCCGTATTGATCCTGCCGCTAGTAGGACTGCGGTTGAGTGCTACTCTGCACGGGTAGCCTCAACTGTTGCAGATTGCCATTAAGCGTTAAGTCGGTACGCAGCGTGGCAACTTGACGGCTGATCAGTGCCATTTCTTTATGCTGTTCCAACTTCTTGCGCCACTTCTCCGGTACGGCATCCAATTGCTGGTACAACGCTTCCAGATTTCCTGCCTGTTGCAAGAGCTGTGCGGCACTTTTGGGGCCGATACCCGCGACGCCTGGAATCTTGCTGCTGCTAATGCCTGCCAGCCCCCAGTAGTCCGTCAACTGCTGCGGTGAAACACTAAATTCCTGTTCGATAAACGGCAGATCCAACCAGCGCTTCTGAAAGTAATCTCTGATCTGAATGTGTGGTGCCAATAACTGGCAGTACCCTTTATCGGTCGATATAATCGTTGCCTGATGGCCCGCTGATGACAGCTTGGTCGCCAGCGTAGCTGCCAGATCGTCGGCTTCATTACCGGGGCTATGCCAGCTTTCTACGCCAACGGCGGCAAACGCTGTTTTAATCTGCGGGAGTTCCTGCTTCAGATTATCCGGCATCGGCGTGCGTCCCGCCTTGTAGTCCGGCAAGAGTTGGTGACGCCAGCTGGTATCGCGATCTTCATCATCAAAGACGGCCACCGCGTGCGTAGGCTGGCTGTTTTGTATGAGTTGATGCAGCGCATGTTGGCATGCCGTGATACAGGGTGAACCCTGTACCGCGTGAATACGACGTATTAGATTGAGCGCGTCGACAATCAGCAAATGGACGGGCATCGCATCATTCCTGTCGTGCTATCCGTGAGTAAAGGGGGAAGCTGGCTTCCCCACGTAGGTGTTGGTTGAGCGAGCGGTTATGAGCAGATTTCGTAGCACGGAATATAGGCGCTACCGGGCAGCTTCATACGCTGTTGTGCGACAAAGCCCTGTAACAGCGTATCCATGCTTTTCATCATCTGAGGGTCGCCATGAATTTTGTACGGCCCACGTTGCTCTATCGCCTGAATACCGACTTCCTTCACATTACCGGCCACAATGCCGGAAAATGCCCGGCGCAGCGCGGCAGCAAGCTCTTCAGCTGGCTGATTCGGATGCAGGTTAAGATCGGCCATATTTTCGTGGCTCGGCTCGAAGGGCAGTTGCAGATCGGGTGCGATGCGCAGTGACCAGTTAAAGCTATAGGCATCGCCCGTGTGGCGTCGACTCTCTTTCACCAGTGGCATCGCTTTCTTCATCTGACGGGCAACTTCCGCAGCGTCATCAATGATGATCGAGTAGTAGCGACGCGCCTGACGGCCCAGCGTGCCAACTATGAATTCGTCCAGCACGTGGAAATAGTCTGCGCTTTCTTCCGGTCCGGTCAGGATAATCGGCAACACCTGTTCGCTGTTTTCTGGATTCATCATGATGCCCAGCAGATAAAGGAACTCTTCCGCCGTTCCGACCCCCCCAGGGAAAATAATGATGCCATGCCCGATACGGACAAAGGCTTCCAGACGCTTTTCGATATCCGGCATAATGATCAGTTCATTGACCAGCGGGTTCGGCGGCTCTGCGGCAATGATGGACGGTTCGGTCATGCCGATGAAGCGCCCTTCTTTGTAGCGCTGCTGCGCGTGGCCGACGGCGGCACCTTTCATTGGTGCTTCCATCGCGCCCGGACCACAGCCCGTGCAGATATTCAGTTCACGCAGGCCAAGCTGGCTGCCGACCTTGCGGGCATACAGGTATTCGATTTCATTAATCGAGTGACCACCCCAGCAGACCACCATGTTCGGCTCTTCTCCGACGTGGAGCGCCTTGGCATTACGCAGGATAGAAAACACCAGATTGGTGATATGCGCGGAATTTTCCAGATTCAGGTTCTGATAGCGACCTGCGCTGGCGATTTGGCCGTTGACGAACAAAATGTCGCGCAATACGGCGAACAGGTTAGCTTGCAAGGCTCGAATGATGTTGCCATCAACGAAGGCGTCTTCCGGCGGGTTCACTAGTTCTAGTTTGACGCCACGTTCGCGGCGTAGCACGTTGATATCAAAGTCTTCATAACGAGACAGTAGCTCTTTGCTGTTATCTGTCTGGCTACCGGAATTCAGTACGGCGAGGGAACAGTTGCGAAACAAACGGTAGAGGTCGCTGCTGGCTGTACTTTTCAGCATGTCGACTTCCAACTGCGATAACAAATCCATCGATCCCAATGGGCTGATATGTGTAATCAATTTTGCTCCTTGAAACGCAATATAATTCGCGATGCCATGCTGGCTGCCGAGAGAACGATCCATTGCTACACGCTCGACGTTTCAGCAACATGGCACGAATGTCATTCATTTAAGCCGCTACGCGAACAAGTTAAATACCGCGAACCTAAATGAAACCTACTTGAGCACCGTTCAGACGTTATGGATCTTTTGTTGTCTGGTATACCACCTTAACGCGCTGCCATCATTTTTTCCAATGCTGGCGGCAGTCTATCTCCTAACTTGCGTGACGCCACGCATCTTTGCGTGCAAGCACGCGGCCTATCGGTCGGTTACTGGCGTGGCAGACGGCCATTTGGTGCGTTAAACGGGGTGTTACTGCGCCACGGGTTGATGTCCAGCCCGCCGCGTCGCGTGTAACGCGCATAAACGCTGAGTTTTTCCGGCTGGTAGTAGTGCATGAGATCGTTAAAAATTCGCTCCACACACTGTTCGTGAAATTCGTTATGATGACGAAACGAGACAATGTAGCGCAGCAGCGCTTCACGGTTAATGCGCTTACCGCGATAGTGAATTTGTACGGAGCCCCAGTCAGGCTGATGGGTGATCAAACAGTTGGATTTCAGCAGGTGGCTGACCAGCGTTTCTTCAACGACCGGCGCATCCTGTTCATTTGTCGCCAGATAGTCGGCGTTGAAGTTGTAATTATCGATCTGAATGTCTTGATCGTCGATGCACTCGCCTGTGAATCCGGCTAGCGGTTGACCTTCAAGCTCGCTGAGTTTGAAAAGTGTGACGCTGACGTCTCCCTGTGCGCAGTGCGCCAGATCGTTGGCTAAAGTTGCGCGTACGCTTTCCCAACTGTCGAATGTCGTCTGATTAAAGCTGTTCAGATACAGCTTAAAACTTTTTGATTCAATCAGATTCAGGCTTTCTGCGTTAAGGTGCATTTCACCAACAGCCACCTGAGGCACACCGCGGTTGTTCAGCCAGGAAAGCTCGTAGAGCGTCCAGATATCTGCGCCATGAAAAGGCAGGCTGTCAGGATAAATACCGAGTGGATCGCGATTCAGGCTACGTGGCACGGGCTGTAGAAGTGCGGCATCATAGCGGTCGTGATAGGGAGTGGGTTTGCCCAGTGTTAGCCTGCTTAGGGCCTGATGCTTGTCATAAACGGACATGCTGTTACCTTGATGTGATAAGCGTGATGGCTAATAGTTTAACCTGACTAAAAGAGTGATGAGAAAAATTATGGAGCATGAGGTTGTTTCTGCACTGGCGGCGTTTACCCAGCGCTATGTTGCCTGTTGGCAGCAGGAGAAGGGTCATTTACCTGCCAGTGAAGCACTTTACGGCATACCTTCCCCGTGTATTGTCGAAAATCATGAGGATACGGTTTACTGGTCGCCACAGCCTTTTGCCCCTTCAGTTGCATTGGATGGCGTGGAGCGTGCGCTGGAAATCAGCTTGCACCCTGATGTTCACGCTTTCTACACCGCGCAATATGCCGGGGATATGGCGGCGCAATTTGATTCACTATCTTGCCAACTGTTGCAGGTGTGGAGTGAAGAGGACTTCACTCGAATGCAGGAAAATCTGATTGGCCATTTATTAACGCAGAAACGCCTTAAACTCACACCGACGCTGTTTTTAGCGACGACCGATTCTGAGATGACCATGGTGTCGTTGTGTAATGTTTCTGGGGAGATCGTCCTGGAAGCGTTCGGAACGAAGAAACGTCAGCACTTAGCGCCGACGCTGGCGGCGTTTCTTTCTGGCCTTAACCCGTTAGCGGTCTAATGGTTAATCGAATTTCACTTTCGGCTTTGTGAGAGATCTCTTACATTTGCTGTAAGAAATGTCTTATCTTTAATGTTGAAAATAGGTTTCATTTTTATTTTTTCATTATTAATTAATGGATTACAATCGGAATTCACAGTGCTGCTTAAGGGCGCTTGAGAAACATTGCCACTTACCCCTTGCCGAAAGCTGACAATTAATACATCTTATTACTTAAATTAGTAACCGGTTACAGTGTATGTAACGGTGACTGTCGGTAACAAAATAACGTTACTGCACTCGGGCTGTTTTCAGGAAGAGACATTGTTTTAGGAAGAAACAGCCGCTTCAGGAAGAAGCGCGGTTTTCAGGAAGAAACACGATTTCAGGATGAAATCAGGGACACCTCCAGGAAGGAGACCGAGAGCCGATTAGGAATGTCGGTGGGGCAGGAGCCTAAAGGGATTGAATCACGGAAGATACAGGATGGAAACGTCAGGACGAAAGTGGGACGCCAGCAAGGATTGTGGGTCAGGATGACCAAAAAGGAAAAGTTTTCACGGATGAGCAGGGATGCAAATGTGTAGCGGGATAGCTATAAAACGAACCGGGGGTGCTGAGCAATCAGTACCCCCAACTTTTTGCCTGTATGACAAGTTTCTCCCTCCCCGAAAGCATTGACGTAGCGTCGCGTTACGAAGAAAAAACACTCAATATGTTATACCTGAGCTGTCGCTGAGTTTTGGCGTTGAACCTGCGTTCATAGTTTGCAATTAGTCTGAAATTTTACTAAATTAGCTTTTGGTAACTTATCGGACTATTTAGCAAAGGAAAACGCAGTGATGAAATTGAATGTAAAAATGCTGTCAGTCACACTTGGCCTGTTCACCAGCCACGCTTTTGCACATACCGTCTATGAAAATGCACGGATTTATACCGTTAATGATCAACAGCCAACGGCGTCAGTTCTGGTCGTGGAACAGGGAAAAATTATCTACGTCGGCGGAAACGATGGTGCGAAGCAATTTAAAGCAACGGCTGCCGAGTTATTTGATTTAGAAGGAAAAACTGTACTACCGGGTTTTATTGAAAGTCACGCTCACCCCGCAACAGTAGCGGTGATGCAGGCGGGTGATTTTGTGTATGTTGACGGTGCGGCAAGCCTGACGCAGATTCTGAACCAATTAAAAGATTATTTAGCCGCGCACCCAAAAGCTAACTATTTATTGGCTCAAGGTTTTAACGTTGCCTCGCTTGGCTTGCCACAAGGCGCGTTGCCGACTGCTGCTGATTTAGATACCGTCTCCACGAGTATTCCGATCGTGGTTTATGACAGCGGAATGCACGCGGGATGGGCGAATAGCGCAGCGTTGAAAATCGCCCACGTCGATGCGAATACGCCCGACCCTATCTCAGGTAAACACTATTTTGAGCGTGATAACAAAGGCAACCCTACAGGCTTCATGCATGAAAGCGCGATGCACAATGTTGTCGACGCGCAGCAATTTAACACGGTAGAAAACGTCGCCGAGCAACTTAAACCGATTTTAAATACCTACCACTCGCTAGGTTTTACCGCGATTACGGATGTCGGTGATACTTTTAGCACGACAACTGCTGCTATTGCCCGCTTAAACGATCAGGGGAAATTGAAAGTATATTATCAGCGCGGCTATTTTTATGATGCGGCCAAATCGACGGAACAAAATATTGCCAGCCTTAAGGCCCTGCGTGAAAAATATAACCGGGGAAATTTGTCGATGAATCTGTATAAATTATTTATGGATGGCACGATTGAAATGGACTCAGGAGCGATGTTTAAGCCCTATCCCAATGGCAACATCGTTGAGCCATTTTTAAGCCAGAAGCAGATTAACGACAATGTTGCAGCAGCGTTGAAAGCTGGCTTCTCTGTGCATGTACACGCGATAGGTGATAAAGCGCAGCAGTCGATTTTAGACGCATTTGAGGCTAGCAAAAATATTAACCCGCACTTGGCTCGCGTGATTGCCCACAACCAAGTGTTTGAGCCGCAGGGTGTGCAGAAATTTGCCGCAATGAAGGACAATTTATTCCTGCAAACGACGCCAAACTGGACGGTGCTCAATGAAAAAGATGAAACCAAAACCAAAATTGGTAGCGATGCCTACAATCATCAATATCTGCTCGGGCAAGTTGTACGCGAGGGCGTCGCGGTAACCTTCGGTTCTGATTATCCCGCTAATACCTTTGATGCGGTAAACCCGTTCAGCCAAATGTATCATGCCATCAAGCGCGGTCAGCCAAATGCTGGCTATCTTCCTCCAACGGATGCGGCAATGACGCTTGATCAAAGCTTGCGGGCTTACACGATTAATGGCGCGAAGCAGCTTGGCATCAGTGATATAACCGGCAGTCTTGAGAAAGGGAAAAACGCCGACTTTATTATTGTAGATACCGATATTGGCAGCGTAGATCTGGAAAAATTGAAAAATACCAACGTGTTGGCAACCTATTTCAAAGGGGAAAAAGTGTACTAACGTACGTCATGTCCACTATAATTCGGCCGCGCGGAAAGGCAGCAACCGAATATATACCCCGGAAGCTGGCAGGTGTCAGTGACTGGGGAAGTGGTAACTCTGCCGAGTAGACCCCAATAGAGCGAAGCCTATGGATGGGCCTGGAATCATATCAGCGCATCTGTCATCCGAAATAGGTCGGATAGATAACGCGGTGATTGGATTTCATTGCCCTGGCGATTTTGAGCAATTAGCCCATTTGTAGGATATTTCATATGCATCGATTAGATGAATTAGGCAGACAACTCAATCACCTTGATAACTTGTTTCAACAATGGATGAAGAAGTTAGGCTTTAATCAAAACGCCTTTGCGGTTCTGCATTCTTTGGCGGTATCCCCAGACGGAAAATGCACGCAAAAATATATTTGTGAGCGATGGAGCCTGCCTAAACAAACCGTGTTTAGCATCTGCAAGCAATTCAAAGAACAAGGGCTGATTGATATTACTGAAAGCGAGCATGACAAGCGGGAAAAGATTCTGACGTTAACTGAGTTGGGGAAACAACGAACTCAGCCGATTTTGACACAATCGAAGATATTAAGTGAACGCGCTTTCGGGGCTTTGGGTCAGGAACAAACGCAGCAACTTTTCTCCAATTTAGAGGGATTTTGCAGGGTGTTTGAGCAAGAGATGGATAATGTTCCCGGGAGTAGTGAGTAGACGGACTGTCTTCTTACTGGCGATTGGGTCAGGCTGATATCAATGCTATGCTTTGCCGCCATTACTGTTGGCTTCAAGGGCGAGAAACAGCATGAGTAGAGAGAATTTGGTTCGTCAGTCATTATTCGATATTGAGCGCGCATTGAGGGAAAGCCCTTTCTGGCAGGTTGTTCCGCCGGAAGATGGGGCATTTAACAGCACTGAGCCCTTCTGCCTTGATACCATGCGGCCTGAAGAATGGTTGCAGTGGGTTTTTTTACCGCGCATGCATGCGGTATTGGATAGTGATTTATCGTTACCCGCCGAGCTGGCTTTACTCCCCTATTTTGAAGAAGCGCTGGAAGGTACGCCAGAACAGACGGCGGCAGTTTTGTTGCGCCTCGGGCTGCTTGATGAGCTGTTTCGCTCAGATGTACAGGATGGCGCACTGCACGATGCTTGAGATTATTTATCAGGATGAGCATCTGGTTGCCGTCAATAAACCCAGTGGCTGGTTAGTGCACCGTAGTTGGCTCGATCGCAAAGAAAAGATCGTAGTGATGCAAACTGTGCGCGATCAGATTGGCCAGCACGTCTATACCGTTCATCGCCTCGACAGGCCGACGTCTGGCGTATTGCTGCTCGCGCTGTCTAGCGAAGTGGCGCGTGCGCTATCTCAGCAGTTTGAATCGCACCAGATGCAGAAAATGTACCATGCTGTTGTACGGGGCTATGTACTGGATGACGGCGTGATTGACTATGCGCTCACCGAAGAGCTGGACAAGATTGCCGATAAATTTGCCAATCCTGATAAAGCGCCGCAGCCTGCTGTCACGCATTACCGTTCTTTAGCGCAGGCTGAGATGCCAGTTGCCATCGGACGTTACCCAACGGCACGCTACAGTTTGATGGAACTGAAGCCGCAGACAGGGCGTAAACACCAGCTACGCCGCCATATGTCACATCTCCACCATCCGATTATTGGCGATACCGCGCACGGTGACCTGCGACATAATCGTGGTATGGAGACGCATTTCTCCTGCGGCAGGCTCATGTTGCATGCCAGCGAGTTACAGCTGAATCATCCCGTGAGCGGACAGCCACTGACGTTGCAGGCACGCTGGGATTCACCGTGGCAGGGTGTGGTGAGGCAGTTTGGCTGGCAAGGGATTCTCCCTGAGTTTGAAGGGGTTGAGTTTCCTGCTGAGTCAGGTCAGGATAGCGGTCATCTCGTCGAGTAATATCGGCGTATTGCCGTCGTATTAAGTACATTGAATTAAAAAGGGAGTCAGAAGCATGGCGCAGATTGGTATTTTTGTTGGTACGGTCTACGGGAATGCATTGCTGGTGGCTGAAGAAGCCGAAAATATTCTCAAGGATCGTGGCCACGAGGTTAAGGTCTTTGAGGATGCGACGCTGGAATCCTGGCTGGATTATCGTGAGCATGCGATTTTAGTCGTAACGTCGACGACGGGACAAGGCCAACTGCCTGATTCTATTGTTCCGCTTTATGCGGGACTGCGTGAAAAAGGTGGCTATCAGCCCACGCTGCGCTATGGCGTCATTGCGCTGGGCGACAGTAGCTATCCGAATTTCTGCGCGGGCGGTCATCTTTTCGATGCCTTATTGCAGGAAATAGGTGCTACGCGTCTGGGTAACGTTTTGGATATTGATGCTGTCGAAAATCCTGAACCTGAAGTCATTTCATGCCCGTGGGTTGAAGAATGGGCAGATTTGGTTGACGCACAGTGATGTCGTGCTGAGATAAGAAACGGGAGCTAACATGGCTCCCGTTTTTGTTGCTTCCCATCATCACTCGGTGTTTTAGCGACGATTACCTTTGGATGTGAACGTATTTAGCGATTCTTGGTCAACTTCTCTAAATCCGCTTCGATTTCGGTAATTTTGTGAGAAACGACGCTTTCCAGATGACGCAGATCGTCGAGGATTTTGCGTTTCAGATCGACTTCAACCTGTTCCTGTTGGCAAATCTTGTCTAGCTCATCAATCACATAACGCAGATTTGGGCTGATCTCGTTGATCTCTTTATAGCCCTGCCCGCTGTTGTCTGCCACGATGGTCTTGCGCTGGCGTGGGTACTTGAATTTCACGCTTTTAGCAAAAAACTCGCCCTTATCCTTACGAAAATAGATCTTCAGGATGTCGTTGTTCGCTTCCTGACGCAGGCTATAGCGATCGATATCATCGGGATTGGTAATGCCCAAGCTTTTTAGATTGTCATACATAGCGTCACCTTCTCTGTAAAAAAAAACGGCGGGTGTTTAACCCGCCGTTCCTAGTTTAGTCGATGGAGCGTAATAACTCATTGATGCCCACTTTTCCGCGGGTTTTCGCATCCACTTTCTTCACAATGATGGCACAGTACATGCTGTGGCTACCATCTTTGGACGGCAGGTTGCCGGAAACCACGACGGAGCCCGCAGGAACGCGGCCATAGTGAATTTCACCGGTTTCACGATCGTAAATGCGGGTGCTTTGGCTGATGAACACGCCCATGGAGATGACGGAACCTTCCTCAACGACAACGCCTTCTACCACTTCAGAACGTGCACCGATGAAGCAGTTATCTTCGATGATGGTTGGGTTAGCCTGCAACGGTTCCAGAACGCCGCCGATGCCCACGCCACCGGACAGGTGAACATTTTTACCGATTTGGGCGCAGGAGCCGACGGTTACCCACGTATCGACCATGGTGCCTTCATCGACATAAGCACCGATGTTGACGTAAGACGGCATCAGCACGGTATTACGTGCGATATAGGCACCGCGACGTACGCTGGCTGGCGGTGCAACGCGCACGCCTTCACGCTGGAAACGTGCTTCATCATAGTCAGCGAATTTCATTGGCACTTTGTCGAAAAAGCGTGTTTCTCCGCCTTCGATAAGTTGGTTGTCGTTAATACGGAAAGAGAGCAGCACGGCTTTCTTCAGCCACTGATGGGTAACCCACTGGCCGTCGATTTTCTCTGCAACGCGCAGGGCGCCGCTATCCAGCAGGTTAATTGCTTGATTAACGGCTTCACGCGTGACGGTGTCTGCGTTTGCCGGAGTGATATCTGCGCGGCGCTCGAAAGCCGTCTCAATGATGTTCTGTAATTGTTGGTGCATCCTGATTTCTCTTTCCTGATTGTAAAAATTAACTCAATGGTACTTTATCGTTTGGGTTAAGGGCTTCTGTCAACCGTTCTTGCAATTTAAGACGCAATTCCGGCTTCAATGCCCGCCTGTCGCTGTCGGCAAGGATGAAAAGATCTTCCACCCGCTCGCCGATCGTGGAAATGCGTGCGCCGTGCAGCGACAGGTTGAGATCGGAAAAAATCTCACCAATACGTGCCAGCAGCCCCGGTTGGTCGAGTGCGCTGAGCTCCATGTAGCTGCGTCTGTCCGTGTGCGTCGGCAGGAAGTTGACTTCGGTTGGCACGCTGAAATGACGCAGCTTGGGCGATGTCCGTCGTACGCGCGGATGCTGGTAATGTCGTTGCGTCAGCGCCTGCTCCAGCGCATGCCGTATCATTTCATGCCGATCCTGTGCCAGCGGGCTGCCGTCCGGTTCTAGTACAATAAACGTATCCATCGCCATGCCGTCGCGGCTGGTAAAAATCTGTGCATCGTGCACGCTAAGGTTGCGCCTATCCAGCTCGCCAGCGACTGCCGCGAAAAGATAAGGCCTGTCAGGGCTCCAGATAAAGATCTCTGTGCCGCCACGGCTGGCCTGATGGCTGATTAGCACCAGCGGTTTATTGGTATCATGCTCCAGCAGATGGCGCGCGTGCCAGGCAATCTGGTTTGGAGAATGGCGCAGGAAGTAATCGGCTCGACAGCGGCTCCAGATATGGTGCAACGCTTCTTCGTCAATGTTATCCATACGCAGTAGCGCCAGCGCCTGCAAGCGGTGATGCCGGACACGTTCGCGTAAATCCGGCGTATTTTGCATGCCGCGTCGCAGCTGCTTTTCGGTAGCGAAATAGAGTTCACGCAACAAGCTCTGTTTCCAGCTGTTCCACAGCGTCTCATTGGTGGCGCAGATATCCGCAACCGTCAGGCTGACCAGATAGCGTAAGCGGGTTTCGCTCTGAACTTCCGTAGCAAATTGCTGAATGACAGTGGGATCCTGAATGTCGCGACGCTGTGCGGTGACGGACATCAACAAGTGGCAGCGCACCAGCCAGGAAACCAGCTGAGCTTCGCGCGAGTTCAGCCCGTGCAGCGCGGCAAACTCCAGTACATCCAGCGCACCCAGTTCCGAGTGATCGCCCCCACGGCCTTTGGCGATATCGTGGAACAGCGCGGCCAGCAGCAACAATTCGGGCTGGGGCAGGCGAGGGTAGAGCTCTACGCATAGCGGATGCTGTGGTCGCGTATCTTCGTCGGCGAAGCTTTCCAGCTTGAGCAGAACGCGGATCGTGTGTTCATCCACCGTATAGGCGTGAAACAGATCGAACTGCATCTGACCGACGATATTCCCCCACAGCGGCATATACGCCCACAGCACGCTGTGGCGGTGCATTGGCAACAGCGCACGGCTTACCGCATACGGATGGCGCAGAATATTCATGAATAGCTGGCGCGCTTCTGGGATGGTGCAAAGCGGGCTAGCGAGATGACGACGCGCATGGCGCAACTGGCGTAATGTGGTGGAATAAATGCCGCTGATGTCACGGTTACGCACCATCAGGTAGAACATGCGCATGATGGCTTCCGGCTTTTTGATAAACAGATTTTCATCGCGCAGGTCTACCAGATTGCCGCGTAGCTGGAATTCATCGTCAATCGGGCGGGGTTTTTCGCTCGCATCCAGCGCCAGAATTGCTTCATCAAAGAGCTGCAACAGCATCTGGTTCAACTCGCTGACGCGACGCGTCATGCGGTAGAAATCCTTCATCATGCGCTCTACTGGCGTGTTGCCTTCGCCCTGATATTGCAACAGCTGCGCGACGTTGAGCTGCCTGTCGAACAGCAAACGGTTGTCGTAACGTGGCAGGATCAGGTGTAGGGCGAAGCGGATGCGCCACAAAAAGCTTTGGCATTCGTTAAGCTCTTTACGTTCAGCCTCTGTCAGAAAGCCGAAGCCCACCATCTCGTTGAGCGAGGTCGCACCGAAGTGGCGTCTAGCGACCCACAGCAGCGTGTGAATGTCGCGTAACCCACCCGGACTGCTCTTGATGTCGGGCTCCAGATTATAGCTAGTGCTGTGATAGCGTTGATGACGTTCTTGCTGTTCGGTGATTTTTGCCGGAAAAAACGTGGGTGACGGCCAAAACTCATCACTGAATACGTGTTTTTGCAGCGTGAGAAACAGAGCAACGTCGCCGCATATCATGCGGGATTCAATCAGATTGGTCGCGACGGAAATGTCTGCACGCCCTTCCTGCAAGCACTCTTCCAGCGTCCTGACGCTATGGCCGACTTCCAGCTTTAAATCCCACAGCAGGGTAATGAATTGGCCGACACGCTGGGAATGTTCATCACTTAGCTCTGTCTGGCTTAACACCAGTACATCGATATCGGAAAGCGGGTGCAGTTCACCGCGGCCATATCCGCCAACGGCGACCAGTGCGGTTTGAGCAATATTTTCAAAGCCGTGACAGTACCACAGCCGCTGCAACAGGCGATCGATGAATAAGGTTCTGGCATCAATCAGCTTTTCCGCGCTGACACCGGAACGGAATTCTGAACCGAGCCAAAGCTGAAATAATTCCAATTGCTGTTTCAACGCCTGGCAATTCAACATGTCATCAGCGTAGGTCAGCGGCGAAACGGGGGGCTGTGCTGCTGCAATAGTGTCTATAGGGCTGTCTGGTGAGGACGCGTCAGGTGGCGTATTGTCTGGCGAAAAGCGTTTATCTGTCATAGCGCAGCCCATAAAAAAACGCAGAGCGCGTTTTTCAACGTCGCTTGCGACGACACGAAGGGGGGCGTGCTTTCTACACGCCATAAAAAGCCGGCATCTGCCGGCTTAGTGTTTACTGTTCATGCGTGATGATGTTGGGGATGGTGTCATCCTTTCGCAACGTCATTATTTCGCAGCCGTTTTCGGTTACCACAATAGTATGCTCGTACTGTGCCGACAAGCTGCGATCTTTGGTTTTTACCGTCCAGCCGTCTTTCATCGTACGGATACGGAAATCACCTGCGTTGAGCATAGGCTCGATCGTAAATGCCATGCCCGCCTGCAACACAACGCCGCCGTCATCTGCATCGTAGTGCAGAACCTGTGGCTCTTCGTGGAAGCCCTTGCCGATACCGTGGCCACAATACTCACGCACTACGGAGAAATTGTTACCTTCCGCAAACTGCTGGATCGCTTTGCCCAATGTGCGCAGGCGAATACCCGGCTTAACCATTTTCAGTGCCAGATAGAGGCTTTCCTGCGTGATGCGGCAGAGACGCTCGCCCAGAATGGTCGGCTTGCCAGCGATAAACATTTTTGACGTATCGCCGTGGAAGCCGTCTTTGATCACGGTGACGTCGATGTTGACGATATCGCCGTCTTTCAAAATCCGCTCTTCGCTAGGGATGCCGTGGCACACCACTTCGTTGATGGAGATGCAGACGGATTTCGGGAAGCCGTGGTAGCCCAGTGAGGCAGAAATGGCCTGCTGTTTGTTGGTAATGTGATCGTGACAGATTCTGTCCAATTCGCCGGTACTTACACCTGGCACTACATAAGGTTCGATGATTTCCAGAACTTCGGCAGCTAGACGACCCGCTACGCGCATTTTTTCGATGTCTTCAGAGGTTTTAATTGAAATTGCCATTGATGATTGTCCGCAGGTGCCTGTTAAGCACGAAAATTAAGAGCGATAACTAATAACTTATGTTACCAGCCCAGCCGCTGGCTTGCCAAATTATCATTCGGATTAGTAGATTGGCGAATAACAAATGTTGGTGTCGCAGGCGGATTTATGGTATAAAGCGCGCCGATGATCCGGCTGGATATTGGTTATACGGTATCTAACCACATCGACTAAACTCACTTTGTGTAAATAACACACACATGTCGGCACGTTCGCCGGGGTGCTCCTGAGGTGTTTCACCGGATGGGGTCGGCGTAATGGGACATGTGGAGGCATAACCCCATACTTAATTAATAGAGGTAATCATGGCAACTGTTTCCATGCGCGATATGCTCAAGGCTGGCGTACACTTTGGTCACCAGACCCGTTACTGGAACCCGAAAATGAAGCCATTCATCTTCGGTGCGCGTAACAAAGTTCACATCATCAACCTTGAAAACACAGTACCGATGTTCAACGATGCTTTGGCTGAGCTGGGCAAAATTGCTTCTCGCAAAGGCAAAATTCTGTTCGTTGGTACCAAGCGCGCAGCAAGCGAAGCGGTAAAAGATTCTGCTAACAACTGCGATCAGTTCTTCGTGAACCATCGTTGGTTGGGCGGTATGCTGACTAACTGGAAAACCGTTCGTCAGTCCATCAAGCGTTTGAAAGATCTGGAAATCCAATCTCAAGACGGCACGTTCGACAAGCTGACCAAAAAAGAGGCGCTGATGCGCACTCGTGAACTGGACAAGCTTGAGAAAAGCCTGGGTGGTATCAAAGATATGGGTGGCCTGCCAGACGCGCTGTTTGTTATCGATGCCGATCACGAGCACATCGCAATCAAAGAAGCTAACAACCTAGGTATTCCGGTATTCGCTGTGGTTGATACCAACTCTGATCCCGATGGTGTTGACTTCATCATCCCTGGTAACGATGACGCAATCCGTGCAATTAACCTGTACCTGGGTGCTGTTGCTACTGCTGTCCGCGAAGGCCGTTCTCAAGATCTGGCTGTGCAGGCAGAAGAAGGCTTAGTAGAAGCTGAATAATAAGTCTGGCTCGTTGAGCCCTTATTAACCAGGTAGCACTAGTTTGGTTAGGGGCCTTTTTATGGCCCCTTTTTCACTTTTAAAGCTGTTTGGTCGTGACGACCGAGCAGAACAAATCTTCTGAGGATTTTAGAATGGCTGAAATTACCGCATCCCTGGTAAAAGAGCTGCGTGAGCGTACCGCGGCAGGCATGATGGAATGTAAGAAAGCGCTGGTTGAAGCTAATGGCGACATCGAGCTTGCAATCGAAAACATGCGTAAATCCGGTGCGATCAAAGCAGCTAAGAAAGCAGGTAACGTTGCTGCTGACGGCGTAATCAAGACTAAGATCGACGGTAACTACGCTGTGATTCTGGAAGTTAACTGCCAGACTGACTTCGTTGCTAAAGATGGTGGTTTCCAGGCGTTTGCTGACAAAGTGCTAGATGCTGCGGTTGCAGGCAAAATCACTGATGTTGACGTGTTGAAAGCACAGTTCGAAGAAGAGCGTGTTGCACTGGTTGCTAAAATCGGTGAGAACATCAACATCCGTCGCGTTTCCGCTCTGGAAGGCGAAGTTCTGGGTAACTACCAACACGGTGCGCGCATCGGTGTTCTGGTTGCTGCTAAAGGCGCTGATGAAGAGCTGGTTAAACACCTGGCTATGCATGTTGCTGCAAGCAAGCCTGAGTTCGTTAAACCAGAAGATGTATCTGCTGAAGTGGTAGCGAAAGAGTACCAGGTTCAGCTGGAAATCGCGATGCAGTCTGGCAAGCCGAAAGAAATCGCAGAGAAAATGGTTGAAGGCCGTATGAAGAAATTCACCGGCGAAGTTTCTCTGACTGGTCAGCCTTTCGTTATGGATCCAGCCAAGTCTGTTGGTCAACTGCTGAAAGAGCACAATGCTGACGTGACTAACTTCATCCGTTTCGAAGTGGGTGAAGGCATTGAGAAAGTTGAGACTGACTTTGCTGCTGAAGTTGCAGCAATGAGTAAGCAGTCTTAATAGTAAAAAAAGAGCCGCCAGTTGGCGGTTCCTTTTTATCCAGCCCCACGAGTTTTAGTTCGCTTGGCTTCCTGCATTCAGGCAGGAGCTGGGTGGAACAGTTTTGATTTTTACAGTATTGATTTATACAACCCCCCCAATACCACGACAGCCTGTAGGATAAGAACACCATGGCAACCAATGCAAAACCCGTCTATCAACGAATCCTGCTGAAACTCAGTGGCGAAGCTTTACAGGGAACTGAAGGTTTTGGTATCGATGCGAGTATTCTGGATCGCATGGCTCAGGAAGTGAAAGAACTGGTTGAGTTAGGCATTCAGGTCGGTGTGGTTATCGGCGGTGGTAACCTGTTTCGTGGCGCGGGTCTGGCTAAAGCGGGCATGAACCGCGTTGTGGGCGACCACATGGGAATGCTGGCGACCGTCATGAATGGTCTGGCAATGCGTGATGCGTTGCACCGTGCCTATGTGAACGCTCGCCTGATGTCTGCGATTCCCCTGAATGGCGTCTGTGACAACTACAGCTGGGCGGAAGCGATCAGCCTGCTGCGTAATAATCGCGTGGTGATTTTCTCCGCCGGAACAGGCAACCCTTTCTTTACCACGGATTCTGCGGCTTGCCTTCGCGGCATTGAGATTGAGGCGGATGTCGTATTGAAGGCGACAAAAGTCGATGGCGTCTATTCTGCCGATCCGGTACAAGATCCTTCAGCGACGATGTATGAAACGCTAACCTATCAAGATGTGTTAGAACGTGAACTGAAAGTGATGGATCTTGCTGCGTTCACGCTGGCACGCGACCATAATTTGCCGATCCGCGTTTTCAACATGAACAAACCCGGCGCACTGCGTCGTGTTGTTATGGGTGAGAAAGAAGGGACGTTGATTAGTCAGTAACTCAAATTATGGGGTAATATATTGTCAGTATTGCTCCATACGCCAGCCGAGCGCTGGTATTAATTATTCACTGGGTCATGCACTGACATGGCCTGCCAGGCAACCAGTTTTCAAGGGTTCACAACGTGACTAATGAAATCAGAAAAGATGCTGAAACGCGCATGGACAAATGTGTTGAAGCGTTTAAAAACCAGATTAACAGAATCCGTACCGGCCGTGCATCGCCAAGTATTCTTGATGGCATTCATGTTGAATACTATGGCAGCGCAACGCCGTTGCGCCAACTCGCTAACGTTGTGGTAGAAGATTCCCGCACGCTGGCAATTTCGGTATTCGATCGTTCACTGAGCCCAGCGGTCGAGAAAGCGATCATGGCCTCTGACCTCGGCCTGAACCCGTCTTCTGCTGGCACCGTAATCCGTGTTCCGTTGCCACCTCTGACGGAAGAACGTCGTAAAGATCTGATCAAAGTCGTCCGTGGCGAAGCAGAGCAGGGGCGTATCTCTGTACGCAACGTGCGCCGTGATGCTAACGACAAGTTTAAAGCACTGTTGAAAGACAAAGCGATCAGTGAAGATGAAGAACGTCGTGCTCAGGACGACGTGCAGAAATTGACTGACAACTTCATCAAGAAAGTGGACGTCGCACTAGCAGAAAAAGAAGCGGAGCTGATGGAGTTCTAATCAGCTTGTTAGATAGTGCGTCGCAGGATGTTTTTTCCGGCGGCGCTTTATTTTTTATATAATATGCGTTATGCAATGAATGGGTGAAGGCTAGCCCCTCTGGGCAGTAAACAAATTTTTGCTATGCATACGCCTGCGACGATCGTGACGGTGATCAATCGCAGAGATATATCATGGTAATCGTCTCAGACTCGTGTACCTTCCTGTCATCAAATCCGGTTATTCAGAGCATTTTTAATGAAGCAACTGACAATTCTTGGTTCCACTGGCTCTATTGGCGTCAGTTCTCTGGCTGTAATTAAAGCCAACCCAGATAAATTTACCGTACGCGCGCTATCCGCTGGGTACAACGTCAAGCTTATGTTGGAACAGTGCCTGACTTTCCAACCCACTTATGCCTCAATGGCTGATGAAGCCTCTGCAACTGCTCTGCGCCAGCAGTTGGCAGAATACGGTTGCAAAACAGAGGTTCTGGCGGGAGTTCAGGCCGCATGTGAGCTCGCTGCACTGGACGGCGTCGATCAGGTCATGGCTGCGATTGTGGGGGCGGCTGGGCTATTACCGACGCTGGCGGCAATCCATGCTGGAAAACAGGTTTTGTTGGCGAATAAAGAATCACTCGTCACCTGCGGACGTCTCTTTATGGATGCCGTCGAGCAAAGCGATGCGCAGCTTTTACCGATTGATAGCGAACATAATGCAATTTTTCAGAGTTTACCTGAGCAAATTCAGCGCCAATTAGGCTACGCTTCACTGTCGAAACATGGAGTCGAACGTATTATTTTGACTGGCTCCGGTGGACCGTTTCGTGAAACGCCGGTATCAGCGTTGGCAGACATGACGCCTGATCAGGCGTGTGCGCACCCGAACTGGTCAATGGGGCGCAAGATTTCGGTTGATTCTGCCACTATGATGAATAAGGGGCTGGAGTATATCGAAGCGCGTTGGTTGTTTAATGCCTCTGCCGAACAGATGGAAGTCATTATTCATCCGCAGTCAGTGATTCACTCGATGGTGCGCTACCGTGATGGCAGCGTCTTGGCGCAGTTGGGTTCGCCCGACATGCGTACGCCGATTGCTCATGCAATGGCTTATCCCGAACGTGTGGCATCGGGCGCAAAAGCATTAGATTTTTGCCAAATTGGCGCGCTGACATTTTTAGCACCAGACTATGCGCGCTATCCTTGTTTGCAGTTGGCGATTGATGCCTGCAATCACGGTCAGTCGGCTACCACGACATTGAACGCCGCAAATGAAATTGCGGTGGCAGCATTTTTGCAGTCGCAGATACGTTTTACGGATATCGCGGCGGTAAATCAACATGTTATTGAACAACTTACATTGCCAGAACCCACCAGCGTTGATGATGTTTTGTTCATCGATAGCTGGGCCAGACAGGTCGCAGCACAGACCCTGACACATTACGTGCGATAGCCGGATAGACCCATGGCACAATTTGTTCATGTGCGGTGGAGGTGGTATAGTCTGCGCCACTCAATGGTTGATTATGCGAAAGTTGTTTAATCGACCATGCAGCTAAGCCGTGATCGTTCACGGCTTTTTTTGCGCTAATGGGGTCTGATGTTACGGAAGGACTGTTGTATTTCTTGCTTGAGGAAATAAGTACGCGTTATGCCGTCCGATAATCAAAAGAATACTAACGATCTGCCACTCGCCGGGCCGCGGCATGTTGCCATTATCATGGATGGCAATGGTCGCTGGGCGAAAAGCCGGGGGAAGATGCGGATTTTTGGCCATCAGGCTGGTGTAAAGGCTGTGCGACGTTCAGTCAGTTTCGCAGTGAACCACGGATTGGATGCTCTGACACTTTACGCATTTAGCAGTGAAAACTGGAACCGTCCGGCGCAGGAAGTTTCCGCACTCATGGAGCTGTTTGTTCGAGCACTGGACAGCGAAGTGAAAAGCCTGCACAAGCACAATGTTCGCTTGCGGGTGATTGGCGATATCGGCCGCTTCAGTCCGCGTTTACAAGAGAGAATCCGTCGTTCAGAAGTGCTGACAGAAAAGAATCAGGGGCTCACACTGAATATTGCCGCGAATTATGGCGGCCGTTGGGATATTATTCAGGGAGTACGGCAACTTGCAGAGCAGGTGCAGGAAGGTATTCTGCGCCCTGATAGCATTAATGAAGCGTCATTGTGTCAGTATATCTGTCTGAATGATCTGGCTCCGGTTGATTTGGTGATCAGAACCGGTGGAGAACACCGCATCAGTAATTTTCTTCTGTGGCAAATTGCTTATGCTGAACTTTACTTTACTGATGTCCTCTGGCCTGATTTCGATGAACAAGTCTTTGAAGGTGCGCTGAATGCTTTTGCACAACGCGAGCGCCGCTTCGGGGGAACAACACCTATCGATGCTGATGCATCCTAGGGGGAACTTTTGCTGAAGTATCGCCTGATTACTGCTTTTATCTTGATTCCGATTGTTATTGCGGCACTGTTCTTGCTGCCTCCTTTGGGATTCACGCTTGTTACGCTGGCTGTTTGTATGCTGGCGGCATGGGAATGGGGTCAATTGGCGGGCTTTGCCTCTTATGGTCAACGCCTGTGGCTCGCAATTCTATGTGGTTTTTTGCTGGCGCTGATGTTGTTATCACTCCCAGCTTACCATTACTCCGTGCATATTCCGCAAATCAGTATTGCGCTCTGGTCATCACTGGTGTGGTGGGGTATTGCGCTGTTTTTGGTTCTGTTCTACCCAGCTTCCGCCTCATTTTGGCGTCATTCACGCGCATTGCGGCTCGTGTTCGGCATCATGACGATCGTGCCGTTTTTCTGGGGCATGGTTGCGCTTCGTCATTACAATTACGCGATTAATCCATTCGCTGGTGCCTGGTGGCTGCTGTACGTCATGCTGCTGGTCTGGGGAGCGGACAGCGGTGCCTACATGTTCGGCAAACTGTTTGGTAAGCGTAAACTTGCGCCAAAAGTCTCGCCGGGCAAAACCTGGGAAGGCTTTCTCGGTGGTCTGGCAACCTCAGCGCTAATTTCTTTGCTGTTTAGCCTCTATGCGCCATTAACGGTGGCGGCATCAACGTTGCTGATTTGTTCTATCGCTGCTGCGCTGGCTTCGGTACTGGGTGATTTGACAGAAAGCATGTTCAAACGTGAGGCAGGCATCAAAGACAGTAGCCATTTGATTCCGGGGCATGGTGGCGTGCTCGATCGTATCGATAGCCTGACGGCTGCGGTTCCTGTGTTCTCTTGCCTGATGCTGCTGCTGTTTAAAGTGGCTTAGAATAAAGCGGTAGAGCTATTTATGTTGAGTTTTCTCTGGAATCTTGCCGCGTTTATCATCGCACTAGGTGTGTTGGTCACCGTCCATGAGTTTGGGCATTTCTGGGTGGCGCGCCGCTGTGGTGTGAAGGTTGAGCGCTTTTCTGTTGGTTTCGGTCGCGCACTATGGCGTCGTCGCGATCGTACCGGTACGGAATTTGTGATTGCGTTGATCCCGCTTGGCGGCTACGTGAAGATGCTGGATGAGCGTGTCGACACCGTGGCACCAGAATTCCGCCACCAATCCTTTAACAGTAAAACGGTCTGGCAGCGCGCGGCTATCGTCAGCGCTGGTCCAATTGCCAATTTCCTGTTTGCTATTGTGGCGTACTGGCTGGTGTTTATTCTCGGCGTGCCGGGCGTGCGTCCGATAGTGGGCGAAATACTGCCCAACTCCATCGCGGCACAAGCGGAAATGTCGGCGGGAATGGAACTAAAGTCAGTTGATGGTATCGAAACGCCTGATTGGGATACCGCGCGTCTGGCGCTGATCGGTAAAATCGGCGATAGCGATGTTGTGATCGGAAGCGCACCTTTAGGCTCCGACCGTGTCGTCCAGAAAACGCTGGATTTACGCGAGTGGCAGTTTGAGCCTGATAAGCAAGATCCGGCTTCCTCGCTCGGGATTATCCCGCGCGGTCCGCAAATTGAGCCCGTGTTGCATCAGGTGCAGGCAGGCTCTGCGGCGGAAAAAGCAGGTTTGCAAGTCGGGGATAGGATCGTTAAAGTCGACGGGCAGGCGCTAGCGCAATGGCGTGATTTTGTCATCGCTGTGCGTGATAACCCCGGACAATCTATTGCTCTGGAGGTAGAGCGACACGGTGCAGCGGTACCGTTGACGTTAACGCCAGACAGTAAATCTGTAGGAAGTGGCAGAATTGAAGGTTTGGCAGGTGTTATGCCAAGCGTGACGCCGCTGCCTGAAGAATACAGGACGGTGCGCCAGTATGGGCCGTTCAGTGCTGCCTATCAGGCAACAGATAAAACCTGGCAACTGATGAAATTGACCGTCAGTATGTTAGGGAAACTGGTTATGGGTGATGTTAAGCTGAATAACCTGAGTGGTCCCATTTCGATTGCTCAGGGTGCTGGAATGTCAGCAGATTATGGATTGATTTATTACCTGATGTTTTTGGCCTTAATCAGCGTCAATTTGGGGATCATCAATCTGTTCCCGCTGCCGGTATTGGATGGTGGACACCTGCTCTTTCTTGCAGTTGAAAAACTGAAGGGCAGGCCGGTTTCTGAGCGTGTGCAGGACGTTAGTTATCGCATTGGTACAGTGTTGCTGATGTTGTTAATGGGACTCGCACTTTTCAATGATTTCTCTCGTCTCTAGGCGCGGGATTAGGTTAGGAAAAACGCATAACAACGATGGCGATCAAAAAGTTGCTCATAGCGTCGCTGCTGTTTAGCAGCGCAACCGTATACGGTGCAGACGGGTTCGTAGTGAAGGACATTCATTTCGAGGGCCTGCAAAGGGTTGCCGTCGGGGCGGCACTACTCAGTATGCCAGTCCGCGTTGGTGATACCATCGGTGACGATGATATCGGTAACACCATCCGTGCCTTGTTTGCGACCGGAAATTTTGAAGATGTTCGCGTCCTGCGCGATGGCGAAACGCTGATTGTGCAGGTCAAAGAACGTCCGACAATCGCCAGCGTCACGTTTTCCGGCAATAAGTCAGTCAAAGACGACATGCTGAAAGAAAACCTGGAAGCCTCGGGCGTGCGCGTTGGTGAAGCGTTAGACCGTACGGCGCTCACCAGCATCGAAAAAGGACTGGAAGATTTCTACTACAGCGTCGGTAAGTACAGTGCGTCGGTTAAAGCCGTTGTCACGCCATTGCCGCGTAACCGCGTAGACCTGAAACTGGTCTTCACGGAAGGCGTTTCCGCCAAGATCCAGCAGATTAATATTGTCGGTAACAAAGCGTTCAGTTCCGACGAATTGATCTCCCGTTTCCAACTGCGTGATGAAGTGCCGTGGTGGAACGTGGTTGGTGACCGTAAATACCAGAAACAAAAACTGTCTGGCGATCTGGAAACCCTACGGAGTTTCTATCTGGATCGCGGCTATGCGCGCTTCAACATCGATTCTACTCAGGTGAGCCTGACGCCAGATAAAAAAGGCATCTATATCACCATCAATATGACGGAAGGCGAGCAGTACAAGCTGTCCGGCGTCGCGGTGAAAGGTAATCTGGCTGGCCACTCTGCGGAAATTGAAGGGCTGACGAAAGTCGAACCCGGTGAACTCTACAATGGGACGAAAGTCACCCGGATGGAAGAGGACATCAAGAAGCTGCTGGGTCGTTATGGCTATGCCTATCCGCGTGTGGTAACACAGCCGGAAATTAATGACGCAGACAAGACGGTGAGATTAAACATCAACGTTGATGCGGGTAACCGCTTCTATGTGCGTCATGTTCGCTTTGACGGCAACGATACGTCTAAAGATACTGTTCTGCGCCGTGAAATGCGCCAGATGGAAGGTGCCTGGTTAGGCAACGATCTGGTTGAGCAAGGCAAAGAGCGTCTAAACCGACTGGGATACTTTGAAAGCGTTGAGGTAGAAACACAGCGTGTTCCCGGTGTCGCCGATCAGGTTGATGTGACGTATAAAGTCAAAGAGCGTAATACAGGTACATTCAACTTTGGTGTCGGTTTCGGTACGGAAAGCGGCGTGAGTTTCCAAGCTGGGGTTCAGCAGGACAACTGGTTGGGAACGGGTAACTCCGTTGGGATCAGCGGGACTAAAAACGACTACCAGACGTATGTCGAGCTGTCACTGACCGACCCATACTTCACCGTTGATGGCGTTAGCCTCGGTGGTCGCGTCTTCTATAACAAATTTGAAGCATCTGACGCCGACCTATCCGACTACACCAACGTGAGCTATGGCGTTGGCAGCACCTTGGGCTTCCCGATTAACGAGAATAACTCACTGCGTGTCGGTCTGGATTATGTGCATAACGACCTGTCGGATATGAGACCGCAGGTGTCGATGTGGCGTTATCTGGACTCTGTCGGGGTTAATCCTTCCGTCGTAGGTGAGAATGTTAAATCCAGTGCAGATTTCAAAGCGAACGATTTCTTCCTGAATACCGGATGGTCATATAACAACCTGGATCGCGGTTACTTCCCGACGAAAGGGACACGTGCGTCCGCGAATGCCAAGATCGCGGTGCCAGGTTCGGACAATGAATACTACAAACTGACGTTTGATTCAGCGAGCTACTATCCGTTGACCGAGAGTGGTAAATGGGTGGTGATGGGCCGTACCCGTGCAGGCTTTGCGGATGGTATCGGAAGTAAAGAAGTGCCGTTCTACGACAACTTCTATGCTGGTGGTTCCAGTACGGTGCGTGGCTTCCAATCGAATACGATTGGTCCTAAAGCGGCCTATTATAAGTGCCCAGCGAACCTTGTTGGCTCTGGCTTTAACTCTTACTCAGGTTGCCCGATTGATTCAACCAATATGGATGATGCCGTTGGCGGTAACGCGATGGCGGTGCTGAGTGCGGAACTTATCGTGCCGACGCCGTTTATCAGTGATAAATACGCCAACTCCGTACGAACTTCCTTCTTTGTGGATGGCGGTACGGTATGGGATACCAACTGGGAAAATACGGCTGAAACACTGAAAGCAGGTGTACCGGATTACGGCAAGGCAACCAACTTCCGCGTTTCCAGTGGTATCGCGTTGCAATGGATGTCTCCGCTTGGGCCATTGGTCTTCTCCTATGCCCAGCCGGTTAAAAAGTACGATGGAGACAAGTCGGAACAATTCCAGTTTAACATTGGCAAAACCTGGTAGTGTGACGTCCGTAGGTCGTATGCAGGGAATGTCGCATCGCTGCTCATTGGCATGAATGCTGGAAATACAGCTGGCACCATGACGCGATGCCCATCATTAAAGTGTTAAGACACAAATTAGGTTAGGTTGAGGAGTTTATAGTGAAAAAGTGGTTATGTGCCGCAGGCCTCGGTTTAGTATTGGCTGCTTCAGCCAGCGTTCAGGCTGCTGACAAGATTGCCGTTGTTAACGTTTCCAGCATCTTCCAACAGTTGCCGCAGCGTGAAAGCGTTGGCAAACAGCTGGAAAATGAGTTCAAAGGTCGTGCTTCTGAGCTGCAATCGATGGAAAACGATTTGCAGGGCAAGATGCAGAAGTTGCAGCGTGATGGCTCTACCATGAAAGCGAGCGATCGCAGCAAAATGGAAAAAGACGTCATGGCGCAGCGCGAGCAGTTCTCTACTAAAGCGCAGGCTTTTGAGCAGGACAACCGTCGTCGTCAGACTGAAGAACGCAACAAAATCCTGAGTCGTATTCAGGACGCCGTGAAAGCCGTTGCAACTAAAGAAGGTTATGATGTTGTGATTGACGCTAACGCTGTTGCGTATGTCGCCAATGCCAAAGACATTACTGCCGATGTGCTGAAACAGGTTAAATAATACATGTATTCGATTCGACTGGACGCGTTAGCTCAACAGTTGGATGCACAATTACACGGTGATGGCGATATCGTCATCACCGGTGTTGCTTCTATGCATTCGGCAAAAACTGGGCAAATTACGTTTCTTTCCGACAGTCGTTACCGTGAGCAACTGGCCGAGACGCAAGCGTCTGCGGTCGTGCTGACGGAAGCGGATTTACCTTACTGTCAGGTTGCTGCGCTGGTAGTGAAAAATCCCTACCTTACCTATGCTCACATGGCACAACTGCTGGATACGACACCGCAACCAGCAACCGATATTGCCCCGAGTGCGGTCATCGCTTCAGATGCGACGCTGGGTCAGCAGGTGTCCATTGGCGCAAATGCCGTTATCGAATCTGGCGCACAGTTGGGTGATGGTGTTGTTATTGGCCCTGGCTGTTTTGTTGGCAAAAATGCCCGCATTGGTGCCGGCACCCGTTTGTGGGCAAATGTAACGATTTATCACCGCGTTGAGCTTGGTGAGCATTGCCTGATCCAGTCTGGAACGGTTATTGGTTCTGATGGTTTTGGCTATGCCAACGATCGCGGCAACTGGGTGAAGATTCCGCAGTTGGGAACGGTCAGAATTGGCGATCAGGTTGAGATTGGCGCGAGCACGACTATCGATCGTGGTGCGTTGGATGATACGGTCATTGGCAATGGTGTTATCATTGATAACCAATGTCAGATTGCGCACAACGTCGTGATTGGCGACAATACCGCGGTCGCGGGTGGCGTCATTATGGCGGGGAGCTTGAAAATTGGTCGTTATTGCATGATCGGCGGTGCCAGCGTGATTAACGGGCACATGGAGATCTGCGATAAAGTGACGGTAACGGGAATGGGTATGGTCATGCGACCAATCACTGAACCTGGGGTATACTCTTCGGGCATTCCTTTGCAACCCAATAAAGTGTGGCGCAAAACTGCAGCGCTGGTGATGAATATTGATGAGATAAGCAAACGGTTAAAAGCCGTTGAACGAAAAGTCGATAACGTTTAATCACTCGCGTTTTATTTGCGGCCTGCCTGAAGACACCTAATTTAGGGTCTGCGCAGGCCGTGTTGTTGATGGCATCAGTTTTTTATGGACAGGAAGAGTATTTTGACTACTGACACTCATACTCTGAATATTGAAGAGATTTTAGAATTATTACCGCACCGTTTCCCGTTTTTACTGGTTGATCGGGTACTGGATTTTGAAAAAGGGAAGTTTCTGCGGGCGGTGAAAAACGTCTCTTTCAACGAACCCTTCTTCCAGGGGCATTTCCCGGGTAAACCCATTTTTCCCGGTGTGTTGATTCTGGAAGCCATGGCTCAGGCTACGGGTATCCTGGCGTTTAAAAGCGTCGGTAAACTGGAGCCGGGTGAGCTGTACTATTTCGCCGCTGTGGACGAAGCGCGCTTTAAGCGCCCCGTGCAGCCAGGCGATCAAATGATCCTTGAAGTTGAATTCATTAAAGAGCGTCGTGGCGTTGCGCGCTTTAAAGGTGTTGCCAAAGTTGATGGCGAAGTGGCCTGTGAAGCGTCAATGATGTGTGCTCGTCGTCGGGAGTCCTGATAACGTGATTGATCAAACCGCCTTTATTCATCCTAGTTCGATTGTTGAAGACGGTGCCATTATTGGCGCTGGTGTTCATATTGGCCCTTTCTGCTATATCGGTTCTCAGGTTGAGATCGGTGCAGGTACGGTGCTGAAATCGCATGTCGTCGTCAATGGCGTCACTAAAATTGGTCGCGACAACGAAATCTATCAGTTCACGTCAATTGGTGAAGTGAATCAGGATCTCAAATATGCTGGGGAACCGACCCGCGTTGAGATTGGCGATCGTAACCGCATCCGTGAAAGCGTCACGATTCATCGTGGCACGTCGCAGGGCGGCGGGTTGACTAAAGTCGGTAGCGATAACCTGTTGATGATCAACACGCATATTGCACACGACTGCGTAGTGGGCAATCGCTGTATTCTGGCGAATAACGCTACGTTGGGCGGCCACGTTTCCGTCGATGATTTTGCGATTATCGGTGGGATGACGGCTGTGCACCAGTTCTGCATTATCGGTGCTCACGTGATGGTCGGTGGGTGTTCTGGTGTGGCGCAAGACGTTCCTCCGTATGTTGTCGCGCAGGGTAATCATGCCACGCCGTTTGGCCTGAACATCGAAGGCCTGAAGCGTCGCGGATTCGAAAAAGAAACGCTGCATGCGATCCGTAACGCGTACAAGCTGCTCTACCGTAGCGGTAAAACGCTGGATGAGGTGAAACCGGAAATCGAAGCGCTGGCGGCTGAACATCCGGCAGTGCAGGCATTTACCGATTTCTTTGCCCGTTCTACTCGCGGCATTATTCGTTAATCCATGTCATCACGTCCTTTGACTATTGGGCTGGTCGCCGGGGAAACTTCCGGCGACATCCTTGGCGCAGGTTTGATCCGGGCGCTAAAAGAAAAGGTGCCCGGTGCGCGGTTTGTCGGTGTTGCTGGACCGCGTATGCAGGCCGAAGGCTGTGAAGCCTGGTACGAAATGGAAGAGTTGGCTGTTATGGGCATTGTTGAAGTGCTCGGACGCCTTCCTCGCCTGCTGAAAATTCGGCGGGATTTAACCCAGCGTTTCAGCGAGCTTCAGCCTGATGTTTTCGTGGGCATTGATGCCCCTGATTTCAATATCACGCTGGAGGGCAACCTCAAACAGCACGGTATCAATACCATTCACTATGTCAGCCCGTCCGTGTGGGCCTGGCGTCAAAAACGTGTTTTCAAAATAGGTAAAGCGACCAATTTGGTGCTTGCTTTCTTGCCTTTTGAAAAAGCGTTTTACGATCGTTTCAATGTCCCTTGTCGCTTTATCGGTCATACGATGGCTGATGCGATGCCGCTGCATCCTGATAAAATGACCGCCCGTGCGACGCTGGGTATTGCGCCCGATGCGCATTGTCTGGCACTACTGCCGGGCAGTCGTGGTGCAGAAGTTGAAATGCTTAGCGCGGATTTTCTCAATACGGCTGTGCTACTGCGTCAGCATTTTCCCGATCTGGAAATCGTTGTTCCTCTGGTGAACAGTAAGCGTCGCGAACAGTTCGAACGGATAAAAAGTAGCGTGGCACCCGATCTGCGTGTGCATCTGCTGGATGGGCAGGCGCGTGAAGCCATGATTGCCAGTGATGCGGCGCTATTGGCATCCGGTACGGCAGCGTTGGAGTGCATGCTGGCTAAATGCCCGATGGTTGTGGGTTATCGTATGAAGCCTTTTACCTTCTGGCTGGCGCAGCGCTTGGTCAAAACGCCGTGGGTGTCGCTGCCGAATTTGCTAGCTGGGCGTGAGCTGGTGACTGAATTGCTACAGACTGACTGTACCCCAGATAAGCTCGCCGCGGCGCTGCTGCCGCTGTTTGCCGATACAGATAAAATGGCTGAGTTACGCACGACATTTGTGGATTTGCATCAGCAAATTCGCTGTAACGCCGATGAGCAAGCGGCTCAGGCGGTACTGGAATTAGTTACTCCTCGTTAATAAAAACATGTTAATAAAACTATGAGCGAAATATTTATTTACCCGCAGGCGACCTGCATCGCTGGCGTTGATGAGGTGGGCCGTGGCCCTTTGGTTGGTGCGGTCGTGACGGCTGCGGTGATTCTTGACCCGACTAGGCCAATTGTCGGGTTGGCGGATTCCAAACAGCTGAGTGAAAAACGTCGGCTGTCGCTCTATGATGAAATCAAAGAGAAGGCGCTGGCGTGGAGCCTTGGCCGTGCGGAACCGGAAGAGATTGACCAACTGAATATTCTGCATGCTACCATGTTAGCTATGCAACGTGCGGTGGCTGCATTGGCTATTGTGCCGGATTTTGTTCTGATTGACGGCAACCGTTGTCCTGCACTACCGATGCCCGCGCAGGCGGTTGTTAAAGGGGATAGCCGCGTGGCAGAAATCAGCGCGGCCTCAATTATGGCGAAAGTGACTCGCGATCGTGAGATGGTCGAGTTGGATCAACGCTTCCCAGATTATGGTTTTGCCCAACACAAAGGCTATCCAACGGCTTTTCATCTGGAGAAGCTGGCTGCACTGGGTGCTACTGAGTTTCACCGTCGGAGCTTCGCGCCAGTTAAGCGTGTGTTAGGCCTGGCGTAAAACATCATCATTAACTCTCCGTGTTGTGATATCACTATTGCAACGCTGACTAATCGATAAATTCTGGGATCTGGAGATGGCCGAACCACGTTTTGTTCACCTGCGTGTTCACAGTGACTATTCCATGATCGATGGGCTGGCCAAAGTCGGTCCGCTGGTAAAAAAAACGGCGGCACTCGGTATGCCAGCGCTGGCGATTACCGATTTTACCAACCTGTGTGGGCTGGTTAAATTCTATGGCGGCGCGCATGGCGCAGGGGTCAAACCTATCATCGGTGCAGACTTCTATGTCGAAAGCGATGAATTAGGGGATGAGCTCGCGCATCTTACTGTGTTGGCCATGGATAATGAAGGCTACCAGAATCTCACGCTGCTGATTTCCCATGCTTATCAACGGGGTTATGGCGCTGCTGGGCCGACGATTGACCGTGATTGGCTCATTGAACATCAGGAAGGACTGATTCTCCTTTCTGGCGGTCGCCGGGGTGATGTTGGCCGATTTTTGCTGCGTGGTAATCAGGCGCAGGCCGAACAGTGTCTGGCATTCTATCAGGAGCACTTTCCTCAGCGTTACTACCTGGAATTGACCCGCACGTCCCGCCCCGATGAAGAAAGCTATATACACGCGGCCGTGGAGTTGGCAACCAAGTACGGGTTGCCCGTTGTGGCAACCAATGAAGTGTGCTTCATCAGCACTGATGATTTTGACGCTCACGAAATCCGCGTTGCCATTCACGATGGCTACACGCTTGACGATCCCAAACGCCCACGTCATTACAGCCCGCAGCAGTACATGCGCTCGGAAGAGGAAATGTGCGAGCTGTTTGCCGATATCCCAGAAGCGCTGGCGAACAGCGTCGAAATTGCCAAGCGCTGTAACGTAACGATCCGGTTGGGCGAATATTTTCTGCCGCAGTTCCCGACGGGTGAGATGAGCACCGCAGATTTTCTGGTTCAGTGCTCGAAAAAAGGACTGGAGGATCGTCTTGAATCCCTGTTCCCAGATCCAGAAGTGCGCGTCGCGCGTCGGCCAGAATATGATGAGCGTCTGGACATTGAACTGGGCGTCATCAACCAGATGGGGTTCCCCGGCTACTTCCTGATCGTCATGGAGTTTATTCAGTGGTCGAAGGATAACGATGTGCCTGTTGGCCCTGGGCGTGGTTCCGGTGCGGGCTCATTGGTAGCCTACTCGCTGAAAATCACCGATCTGGATCCGCTGGAGTTCGACCTGTTGTTCGAACGCTTCCTCAACCCTGAACGCGTCTCAATGCCTGACTTCGATGTCGATTTCTGTATGGAAAAACGCGACATGGTTATCGACCACGTTGCGGAGATGTACGGGCGTGACGCGGTATCACAGATTATCACCTTCGGTACGATGGCGGCAAAAGCGGTTATTCGTGACGTAGGGCGTGTGCTCGGGCACCCTTATGGGTTTGTCGATCGTATTTCAAAACTGGTGCCGCCCGATCCGGGCATGACGCTGGAAAAGGCGTTTGCGGCCGAACCGCAGTTGCCAGAAATTTATGAAGCCGATGAGGAAGTTAAGGCCCTCATCGATATGGCGCGCAAGCTCGAAGGCGTTACGCGTAACGCCGGGAAACATGCGGGTGGGGTGGTGATATCCCCCACCAAGATTACCGATTTCGCGCCACTGTATTGCGATTCGGAAGGGAACCACCCGGTTACCCAGTTTGATAAGAACGACGTGGAATACGCCGGGCTGGTGAAGTTCGACTTCCTTGGCCTGCGTACGTTGACGATTATCGACTGGGCTCTGGAGATGATCAACGCCCGTCGCGCGAAGCTAGGACAGGAACCGATTGATATCGCGACGATTCCGCTCGGCGATAAGAAAAGTTTCGACATGCTGCAACGTTCGGAAACCACCGCGGTATTCCAGCTTGAATCGCGTGGCATGAAAGATCTAATCAAGCGCCTGAAGCCCGACTGCTTTGAAGATATGATCGCTCTGGTGGCGTTGTTCCGCCCTGGTCCGCTGCAATCCGGCATGGTGGATAACTTCATCGACCGTAAGCATGGTCGTGAAGCAATTTCGTATCCTGATATTGAATGGCAGCACGAATCACTCAAGCCAGTGCTGGAGCCGACCTACGGTATTATCCTGTATCAGGAACAGGTCATGCAGATCGCTCAGGTTCTGGCGGGTTATACGCTGGGTGGTGCGGACATGCTGCGCCGTGCTATGGGGAAAAAGAACCCCGTTGAAATGGCGAAGCAGCGTGGTGGCTTTGAAGATGGTGCCAAATCTCGCGGCGTGAACGGCGAACTGGCGGTTAAGATTTTCGACCTGGTGGAAAAATTCGCTGGTTACGGCTTTAATAAATCTCACTCCGCTGCCTATGCACTGGTGTCTTACCAAACGCTGTGGTTGAAAGCGCACTATCCGGCTGAATTCATGGCGGCGGTGATGACGGCCGATATGGACAACACGGATAAAGTGGTGGGGCTGGTTGATGAATGCTGGAGGATGGGGTTAAAAATCCTGCCTCCAGACATCAATAGCGGC
Source organism: Pectobacterium atrosepticum (assembly GCF_000740965.1). Lineage (NCBI taxonomy): Bacteria > Pseudomonadati > Pseudomonadota > Gammaproteobacteria > Enterobacterales > Pectobacteriaceae > Pectobacterium > Pectobacterium atrosepticum. The sequence continues at coordinate 1,169,476 of NZ_CP009125.1, forward strand.
CTGTATCACTTTCACGTTAACGATGATGGAGAGATTGTTTACGGCATCGGTGCGATTAAAGGTGTCGGTGAAGGCCCGATTGAGGCGATTATCGAGGCGCGTAATCAGGGCGGCTATTTTAGAGAATTGTTTGACCTCTGCGCACGTACTGACATCAAAAAGCTGAACCGACGCGTGCTGGAAAAGCTGATTATGTCTGGGGCGTTTGACCGCCTGGGGCCGCATCGCGCCGCGCTGATGAACTCATTGGCTGATGCGCTGAAGGCCGCCGATCAGCATGCTAAAGCGGAAGCCATTGGTCAGGTGGATATGTTTGGCGTGTTGGCCGATGCGCCTGAGCAGGTTGAGCAATCCTACAGCACCGTGCCACCGTGGCCGGAGCAGGTCGTGTTGGATGGTGAACGGGAGACGCTGGGGCTGTACCTGACCGGCCACCCGATCACGCAATATATTAAGGAAATTGAACGCTATGCCGCTGGCGTACGTTTGAAAGATATGCACCCGACGGATCGGGGTAAAATGACCACTGCCGTTGGGCTGGTGTTGGCGGCTCGCGTCATGATCACCAAACGGGGCAACCGTATTGGTATCTGTACATTGGACGATCGTTCCGGTCGGCTTGAGATCATGCTGTTTACCGATGCATTGGAAAAATATCAGCATTTACTTGAGAAAGACCGTATCCTTATCGCCAGTGGACAGGTCAGCTTTGATGACTTCAGCGGCGGGCTTAAAATGACCGTCCGAGAGTTAATGGATATCAGTGAAGCGCGGGAAAAATACGCGCGCGGGCTTGCTATCTCGCTGACTGACAGGCAAATTGATGACCAGCTATTAAACCGTCTCCGTCAATCGTTGGAACCCCATCGATCGGGGACGATCCCAGTGCATCTCTATTACCAGCGTGAAGATGCGCGTGCCCGACTACGTTTCGGCGCAGCATGGCGTGTAACGCCTGCCGATGCGCTATTGAACGAGCTGCGTACATTAGTGGGTAATGAGCAGGTGGAACTGGAATTTGACTAATATAGGAATACTATGAGTCTGAATTTTCTTGATTTTGAGCAGCCGATTGCAGAGTTGGAAGCGAAAATTGACTCGCTGACCGCAGTCAGCCGTCAAGACGAAAAATTGGATATTAATCTGGACGAAGAAGTCCAGCGCCTGCGTGAGAAGAGCGTTGAATTGACGCGCAAAATCTTCGCCGATTTGGGTGCCTGGCAGGTTGCGCAATTAGCGCGCCATCCGCAACGTCCTTATACGCTTGATTATATTAAGCACATTTTTACCGATTTTGATGAGTTGGCTGGCGATCGCGCCTATGCCGATGACAAGGCCATTGTCGGCGGGATTGCCCGTTTGGATGGACGTCCGGTGATGATCATTGGTCATCAGAAAGGTCGTGAAACCAAAGAAAAGATTCGCCGTAATTTCGGCATGCCTGCTCCAGAAGGGTATCGCAAAGCGCTGCGCCTGATGGAAATGGCCGATCGTTTCAGGATGCCGATCATCACCTTTATCGATACGCCGGGTGCTTATCCGGGCGTAGGCGCAGAAGAACGCGGCCAGTCTGAAGCTATCGCGCGTAACCTGCGTGAAATGTCGACGCTGCGTGTGCCAATCATCTGTACCGTTATTGGTGAAGGTGGTTCCGGTGGGGCGTTGGCTATCGGCGTGGGCGACAAGGTTAACATGTTGCAGTACAGCACCTACTCGGTCATTTCACCGGAAGGCTGTGCGTCTATCCTGTGGAAGAGCGCGGACAAGGCGCCGTTGGCGGCTGAAGCTATGGGCATCATCGCGCCGCGTCTGAAAGAGCTGAAACTGATCGATACCGTGATTCCTGAACCGCTGGGTTCCGCGCACCGTAACGTTCCGGTAATGGCTGCGTCGCTGAAAGCGCAACTGTTGGCCGATCTACTCGATCTCGAAGGCCTGAGCGAAGAAGCGCTGCTGAACCGCCGCTATCAGCGCTTGATGAACTATGGTTATTGCTAATTCACAGTGGTTACTGCTGATGACGTGATTGTCTGATTGATTGCAGTATTATCAATCAGGCTATTCTGGCGTTACTTTGAAAATCCGTTGTCAGTAATGACAGCGGATTTTTTGCTATGAGGGTTGGAATAATGCTGAAATTGCTCGATGTACACCACATTGCAGTGATTGCCTCTGACTATGAACGCAGCAAGGCATTTTATTGTGACGTGTTGGGATTTACGTTGAACAATGAGGTCTATCGTGCGGCGCGGCAGTCATGGAAAGGGGACCTCTCGCTGAATGGGCGTTATACCATTGAGCTATTTTCTTTCCCTCATCCACCTGCGCGTGTCAGTCGGCCGGAGGCTTGCGGTTTACGCCATCTGGCTTTTGCTGTGGCTGATGTAGAGCAGGCGATTGCTTCACTGGCGCAGGCTAGCGTCATTTGTGAACCCGTAAGGATCGATCCTGAAACGCAGCAACGCTTCACGTTTTTCTCCGATCCTGATGGCCTGCCCTTAGAACTGTATGAGATCTGATACTGTGGACCGCACCGAACCTGACGATGAGTTACTCCAGACGATCGTGACGCAAACGGCCGGATGCGGGTCGATCTTGTTGGCCTATAGCGGTGGCTTGGACTCTAGCGTGCTATTGCATCTGTTGGTGACCGTGCGTCAGCGTTCTGGGCAGACTATTCGTGCGGCTTACATCCATCACGGCTTAAATCCGCTGGCGGATAGCTGGGCTGAACATTGTCGCCAGCAGTGTGAACGCTGGCAGGTGCCGTTTTCCTCGCTGGCAGTGACGGTTGAGGCGCAGAACGGCGGTATTGAAGCTGCAGCCAGAACCGCACGCTATCAGGCGTTGCAAGTGCACCTGAAAGAGGGCGAGACCCTGCTGACTGCGCAGCACCTTGATGACCAGAGCGAAACCTTTTTACTGGCGCTTAAACGCGGCAGCGGGCCTGCCGGATTGTCTGCGATGGCGGCTAACAGCTTCCTTGGCCATCATCGTTTAGTGCGTCCGCTATTAGGTTTTTCTCGTCTCCAACTGGAAGCTTACGCACAGCGGCACCAGCTTCGCTGGATTGAAGACGACAGCAATCAAGATGAACGCTTTGACCGCAATTTTTTACGCCGCCAGATCTTACCGCGATTGACTCAGCGTTGGCCGCATTTCCCCTCTGCCGTGGCGCGTAGCGCCGAGCTTTGTGCCGAACAGGAACAATTGCTCGATGAGTTACTGGAGGAATCATTGCGGACGCTACGCCAGCCGGATGGTGCGTTGAGCATTGACGGTCTGGTGCCGCTAAGCCCGGTGCGGCGTTTTGCGCTACTGCGGCGCTGGCTGGCACAGCAAGGGGCGACGATGCCCGCGCGCGATCAGTTGCAACGACTCTGGGATGAGGTTGCGGCGAGTCGACGGGATGCGGAACCTATATTGCAACTGAATCAGATGCAGATTCGCCGTTTTCGTCAGCATCTCTATCTACTGCCGCTGATGCCATCGCTCAAAGACCGCGTTCTGCCGTGGCAACCGACGTCATGCCCGTTATCTCTCCCTGACAACTTAGGTACGCTGTTGCTTGCTGATAGTGGGGTCGCGGTTCGCGCGCCGAAAAACGGTGAAACGGTAAGTATTCGCTTTTCGACCAGCGGAACCGTACATATTGTTGGCAGAGCACACGGGCGGCAAATCAAGAAACTCTGGCAGGAGCTGGGCGTTCCACCCTGGTGGCGCGACCGTACGCCGCTGCTTTTCTACAACGAGCAACTGATTGCGGCCGTGGGACGGTTCGTTACGCGAGAAGGGCAGGTGAGAGAACATCAGCCCTTATGGCACATCGTTTGGGAAAGAAACTAACGTTGGTAATAAAAACGGACAACCTGAGTTGTCCGTTTTGGAAGCATTTATTCAGCGTTTGCCGCTAAATGAAAGGAGAAGTCCATCAGGATTCGCTGACGACGACCTTCCCTATTTCGGGATGACTGAAACTGACGATGTGATCGAGGCGCAGTTCGCGCGTTGTACCGGAGGCTTCAATCACCAGATATTCGATCTGCTTACGTGAGATCATGTCACTGGCTTTTCCGGTCACAACTTCACCATTGCGTAGTTCCAGCGTCAGCGTCAGATTCTGCTGACAGGTGGCTTCCAGGCTGTCGTAATCATCACAGTTGATGGGTTGATATTCATTACTCATTGACATAATCACTCACCAATAAGTTAGCGGCGGCAAAAGCTGCCTGTTCCCTGACGGAGGATGGCAACGCCTCATTTGCGGCAATGCTATCCAGGGTTTTCAAAACACAACCCAGCGAATCGGGTATATAGCCCAGAGCGCCACCGGCGATCTCTGCGTATAAGCGACGTACTAATTCACAGTATTCTTGCACTATATTCTCCCTTGAAAGCTTAGCTCGGTAGATATTCATGCATCATCACTCGCTGTGGTGCGCGATGTTGTAAGCCTACGAAGATAAACTCTATTTATCAAACCGACTATAGCATAGGGATTAACAGGATATCAGTAGTCCTTAGAGGCCTAATCTATCGGTTACGTGGCAGATATCACCTTTACTGTGAGGATGGCGCTAACTCAAGTAAACTAGGGGGAATAAAGACGAGGTCACTGATGGCATTAAAAGCAACGGTTTACAAAGCAGCAATCAATATTGCCGATATGGATCGGAATTTTTTTCACGACGCGAATCTGACGATAGCGCAGCATCCGTCTGAAACTGAGCAGCGTATGATGCTGCGACTTTTAGCGTGGATTTGCCATGCTGATGAAAACCTGCGCTTTACCAAAGGGCTTAGCGCAGATGACGAGCCGGAAATCTGGCGACGTAATGATACGATGGAGCTGGAACTGTGGATTGAGCTAGGCCTGCCGGATGAAAAGCGGCTGAAGAAAGCCTGCAACCAGTCCCGTGCAGTTGTGCTGTACGCCTACAACGAGCGTGCGGCACAGGTTTGGTGGAGTGCCATATCGGGTAAAGTCTCCGGGTACAAGAATCTGACTATCCGCTTTTTAGATGATAATCAACTAGCTCAACTTGCCGGACTGGTTCAGCGCACCATGTCATTGCAGGCAACCATTCAGGAAGGCACGATCTGGTTGTCTGACGATAAGAATAGTCTTGAAATAGCATTTTCTGAGTGGAAAATTCCTCAGACTCAGGGATGATAACGAGTTGGGGTACGTTCCAGCGCATGGGTAAGAACGGGAAAACAGGACAGAGGGACAGAAAAATAATGATGAAAAAACTGGCTATCGGTGTGCTGTTGATAGCAGGGATTTCTGGGTTGATCGGGTGCCATACCCGCTCACAAGTTCAGGAAGAGCCCCTTAAACCAATGGCGCAAAGTTATCGTGGCGTTTTACCCTGTGCGGACTGCGGAGGGATTGATACGTCACTGTTTTTGGAAAAAGACGGGACATTTATTCTGCGTGAACAGTATCAAACGACGCGAGAAGGTAACAACACGTTCGCTTCCTATGGGCAATGGAGACGCACCGCGGATAAGCTGGTGTTGACGGACAGCGCGGGCGAAAAACGTTACTTCCGCCCAGTTGATGGCACCCTTGAAATGTTGGATCAACAAGGTTTGCCCATCAATTCATCTCTTCCTCGTCAGTTGACGGCAACCGAGCAGCCGCTGCCAAACACGCCGATGGTAATGAAGGGAATATACCGCTATATGGCGGACGTCGCGACCTTCTCTGACTGCGCGACAGGAAAAACCTTTGTGATGGATGACAGCGCGGAGTTGGAAAGACAATATTTTCGCGTGAGAGATCAAGCTGCTGAACCAGTATTACTTGTTCTAACTGCGCATTTTGCCATCATTCCGTCGATGGAAGAAGGGCAGATGGTGAAGGCCGTTGTCCCTAACGGCAGCGATAAAGCACGTATGAAGGCGCGAGCAAACTGCGATACACAGATAGACTGATTCAATGTTTAAAAGAAAAAGGCACTGATTTTCAGTGCCTTTTTGCTATTTATTAGCCCGCGCTGACTCGCGTTAGAGCATTTTCTTTAGCTGATACAACCAATCCAGCGCCTGACGTGGCGTAAGCGCATCAGGATCGATGGCTTCCAGCGCTTCAATCGCCGGTGACGGTTCATCAGTGTTCAGCAGCGCTAGCTGCGCGCCATCGATATGGCTGGATGATGCATTATTCGACAACGTTTCCAGCTCTTTCAGTTTCTGGCGTGCGCGTTTAATCACTTCTTTTGGTACTCCTGCCAATGCGGCAACGGCAAGCCCGTAACTTTTGCTGGCTGCGCCATCCTGCACGCTGTGCATAAAGGCGATGGTATCGCCGTGCTCGCGTGCATCTAAATGGACATTCACCACCCCTTCCATTTTTTCCGGCAGGGTGGTCAGCTCAAAGTAGTGCGTTGCAAACAGTGTCATCGCTTTGATGCGGTTTGCCAGACTTTCGGCGCAGGCCCATGCTAGCGACAAACCGTCATAGGTTGAGGTGCCGCGGCCGATTTCGTCCATTAGCACCAGACTGTTTTCCGTGGCGTTGTGCAGGATGTTCGCCGTTTCGGTCATTTCTACCATGAAGGTGGATCGACCAGATGCCAGATCGTCTGCTGCACCCACGCGGGTGAAAATACGATCGACCGGACCAATGACCGCCTGATCCGCTGGCACAAAGCAGCCGATATGCGCCATCAGCACAATCAGCGCTGCCTGACGCATATAGGTACTTTTACCGCCCATGTTGGGGCCGGTAATGATCAGCATACGACGCTGTGGTGACAGTGACAGAGGGTTCGAGATAAACGGCTCACGAAGTACCTGTTCGACGACCGGGTGACGACCACCTGCGATTTTGATGCCGGGTTTGTCACTCAGCGTCGGACAGACGTAATTCAGCGTATCGGCGCGTTCCGCCAGATTCGTCAGGACATCCAACTCGGCCAGTGCTGCCGCACTTTGCTGGAGTTCCGCTAAATGAGGTAACAGTAGGTCGAAAAGCTCATCGTAGAGTGCTTTTTCCAGCGCCAGCGCTTTGCCCTTCGAGGTCAGAACCTTGTCTTCGTATTCTTTCAGCTCGGGAATGATATAGCGCTCGGCATTTTTCAGCGTCTGGCGGCGTACATAGTGGATCGGCACCAGATGGCTCTGGCCTCGACTCACCTGAATGTAATAGCCGTGCACACCATTGAACCCGACTTTCAGCGTATCAAGCCCCAGTTTTTCACGTTCACGAATTTCCAGACGGTCCAGATAATCGCTGGCACCGTCAGCCAGTGCTCGCCACTCATCCAGTTCCGTATGGTAACCCGGCGCGATAACGCCGCCGTCGCGTACAAGGACTGGCGGTGCTTCGACAACGGCGCGTTCCAGCAAATCGCGTAGTTCATCAAATTGCCCAATAAGGCTGACCAAACGGCGAACGGAATCAGTATCCAGCGGCGCAAGCTGTTCGCGGATATCGGGAAACTGCTGGAAAGCATGGCGCATTCGAGCCAGATCGCGCGGACGTGCCGTGCGCAACGCGAGGCGCGCCAGAATACGCTCCAGATCGCCGACCTGCCGCAGGTAGGGCTGCAGATCCGGTGTGATTTCCTGCAATGCGCTGATAGCCTGCTGACGCTGCTTAAGCGCATCAATATCGCGGCTAGGCATGTGAATCCAGCGCTTCAGCATCCGGCTGCCCATCGCTGTTACGGTGCAGTCCAGTACGGCAGCCAGCGTATTTTCTACGCCGCCTGACAGGTTTTGCGTCAGTTCAAGGTTACGGCGAGTTGCCGCATCCATGATGATGCCATCCTGTTGGCGCTCCATTGTAATGCCACGAATATGCGGCAGCGAGGTGCGCTGTGTGTCTTTCGCGTATTGCAGCAAACATCCGGCGGCTCGCAGCGCGAGCTTTGCCTGTTCTACGCCAAAACCGGTCAGATCGCGGGTACCAAATTGCAGGTTAAGCTGCTGGCGTGCGGTATCGGGTTCAAATTCCCACATCGGACGACGACGGAGCCCATGACGATTGTCGATCAACTCCATGGACTCAAAGGATTCTGGGTAGAGTAACTCTGCTGGATTGGTGCGCTGTAATTCGGCCGCCATGGTTTCCCGATCGGCGGGTTCACTTACGCGAAAGCGTCCAGAGCTGATGTCTAGTGTGGCGTAACCGAATCCCCGACCGTCCTGCCAGATTGCTGCCAGCAGGTTATCCTGCTTTTCCTGCAATAGCGCTTCGTCGCTGATGGTTCCTGGCGTGACGATACGCACGACTTTACGTTCCACTGGCCCTTTGCTGGTGGCGGGATCGCCGATCTGTTCACAGATCGCGACGGATTCGCCCATTTGCACCAGTCTGGCAAGGTAGTTTTCAACGGCATGGTGAGGAACGCCCGCCATCGGGATCGGTTCCCCTGCGGAAGCGCCGCGTTTCGTCAGCGAAATATCCAGCAGTTGAGAAGCCCGCTTGGCATCGTCAAAGAACAGCTCGTAAAAATCGCCCATACGGTAAAACAGCAGGATTTCCGGATGTTCAGCCTTTAACCTAAAATACTGCTGCATCATCGGAGTGTGGGCAGTGAAATCCTTGTCGGTAGAATCTTTCATATTGATTTTACTCAGTCTTAACGCTTTGGTTCATTCAGATGATGGCGTAGGGTCGATGTTAAATCTTGCCAATGGCTCGTCACCTGAGCATTGAAATGGAATGCCAGAAGTATACTGACTGGCAGATGAAAAACATCACCTGCGAGTGCGCTATCTTAACATTGATGGCAGTGATTTGGCGTCAGACGACGTTACCAGACTGAGACAGGGATGCGTATGCGATTTTTCCTCTATTGCTCAGGCGCGCGATGCGGCTCGCAAGTTTGCCCCGAATCCTTAAGTCAATGAAGTGAAGATCGAATGCGGTCTGAGGCTATCACTATTGTTAAGCTGATAATAGGTGGGATTTTTGCCCAACGTCGCGATCATTCATAAGGTAAGATTGACACAGAAAAGTAAGGTATCAGCCTCGATAACGGGTTCAAAGCGCTTGCTCGTCAGGAATTGAGAAAGCAGGGGATTGAGCCGAAGGGGCGAAAGTTAGCTGATTAGCAGAACAGATAAGCAAGGGAATGGATGATGGTTCTCAATGTTCTTTAACGTCAAGGATGCGAGATATGGACAATTACCTAAATAGAAATAGTGTTAATAATCAATATTTTTTGGCTATGGCTCAGGCAGCCTCGTTTGATCTAATAAAGACAGCCAGAATTGTTTCCGCTCGTCATATTAACGATCTCTTTCTTAAAGCAAAATTTGAAGACGAAATTCGACGTTTTTCTAATGGAAATCTGGACATCGTTAGAAATGCCAGTAGCTCATCGGAATGTCAGGTTGCTATTAATAATATCAAGGAAGAATGTGCCAATATTGAAAAACAAGGAACAATGCTTTCTCTTGAAAAAGCCAAGGTATTTATTACCATCAGCATGGAGAAAAGAGATAAGGAATTTGGTTATACAATAAATGCAATCGGTGTAATTGTTGGTGGTGCCCAGTTTGTTTCTGGAGTTGGAATCGCTTATGCCGCGACTGGTTATTTAGGTCGATTTATTGGGGCACATATCGCTCTAAATGGAGCAAGTTCACTTAGTGAGAGTATTTTTCATCTTATTGGGCGTGAGGATTCAGTAGGATTTATGAAGTCTGGCTATGTACGTACAGCAGAATTTTTGGGGTTTGATAAAAGATCAGGCTTGTTGGCTTATCATTCAGTCGATCTTGTCACTTCATTCTATGGTATCGTCAAATTAACGCTGAAACCTGATGCCTGGAGGCTTTTTCGATATATTCCCAGCGATTATTATAGAAAAATAAATACGATGAGCAGAGCATCGCTGATGTTGAAGATGATCGGGGCTGGAAATAAGATACGAATAATGTCTGATATATATAAAGATGACTCTCTTTAAGATAATAGGCTGGATCAGCCCATCTTACCCTTTCTCTTTAGGTAGGAATATGACTTATATGCCAATTTCATTGGCCCTATGTGATAAACTAAAAAAAGAGAAAGCATCATGACAAAAAAGTAAACAAAGAATTCAATTAAATCAGCTCGTGTGTTAAAAATAAAATTAATGGTAAATGCAGCTATTATAACAACAAACAAAAAGCACCCGTTATAAAACCGTGTTCGTAATGTATGAATCAATCTCTGTAGCGTCTCTTCACTATCCTCACCACGAGAGATTATCTTTCTCATGAAGTTAATATCATTCTGTGTGAAACCATTCGCTAAGAGTTCCTTTTCTGTCTCTTGGTCATTCATGGTTTTTTCTCCTGGTTTTTATTATATTTTATAGGGTGTAGCAATATTTGAACACTATCACCCATCAATTATGTATTAGTAAGTCGAATCAGTCCATAAGAGGAAAGAACTGGTTCTTGCTACCACATGCTCCCATTCGATTGATGCAAATTTAAACGAAATGCTTTCCTGTGGCTGGGTTTCATTATGTGTTAATGAGTTAGGATAGAAAAACTGAATGTCATTGATAATGGCGTCTCTTAGCACCATTTTAAAATAGAGTTCGTTGCCACCGGATTGGGACGTTCTGTAAAACAGAAATTCACAGGTTAGTTTTTCGTTATCACCTAATGCCTGTGCCAGAAGAGGCGTTGCCTTATCTATCGGTTTTCTGATTTCCACAGGGTTGAGGGAAACATTATCCTGCCGAGTTATTCTATTCATTAACTCATAAACAAAAATCTCATCTTCATGGGAAGTCTGATATTTATTGCCAATCGAGTCTGCACTTGAACAGCCCGCAGAGATAAGACCTTGCGTTACGCCAGTGAGTTTTAGATAGATCAAATTTGCCATTATTTATTCCTTAATATTATCCATAATCCTGCCCCATAAATCCTTTTTCCTTATGGGAGGGTAATTTCTGCATTTTTTGGTAAATGAGTCAATAGCCGTTACCGCGCATTGCGCGAGGCGGTTCGCACGTTTCTTGCAGCATCATAGGTAGCAACTAGACTGATTATTCTGTCACTCATTCGGAAGAAAGGAATCTGGATATGGCATTTGATGATTTACGCGGTTTTTTAAACGCACTTGATGAAAATGGCCAACTGTTGCATATCGATGAGGAAGTTCAGGCTGAGCCAGATTTGGCCGCTGCGGCCAATGCAACGGGACGTATTGGGGAAGGGGCACCCGCGCTATCTTTTACGAATATTAAAGGATTTGTTGATGCACATGTCGTTATGAATACGATAGGTTCATGGCCGAATCATGCCATCTCTATGGGATTACCGGGAAATACACCGGTAAAACAGCAAATTGATGAGTTCATTCGCCGATGGGATAACTTCCCAGTTGCGCCGGAACGACGCGAGAACCCGCCGTGGGCAGAAAATGCATTGGAGGGGGATGGCATCAATCTTTTCGCTCTCCTGCCATTGTTCCGTTTAAACGACGGTGATGGCGGTTTCTACCTGGATAAGGCCTGCGTTGTTTCACGCGATCCCGACGATCCCGAGCATTTCGGTAAGCAAAATGTCGGTATTTACCGGATGGAAGTCAAGGGCAAACGTAAGCTGGGCCTGCAACCGGTGCCGATGCACGATATTGCCATGCATCTCCGGAAGGCAGAAGAGCGCGGCGAGGATTTGCCCATTGCTATTACCCTCGGTAACGATCCCATTATTACGCTAATGGGGGCAACGCCGCTGAAATATGATCAATCGGAATATGAAATGGCGGGTGCGCTGCGTGAAAGTCCGTACCCTATATCTACTGCACCGCTCACCGGTTTTGATGTTCCCTGGGGCTCCGAAGTTATTCTGGAAGGCGTGATTGAAAGCCGTAAGCGCGAAATTGAAGGGCCGTTTGGTGAATTCACTGGGCATTATTCTGGTGGCCGTAGTATGCCCGTGGTGAGAATTGATAAAGTGTCCTATCGCTCTAAACTGATTTTTGAATCTCTGTACCTTGGTATGCCTTGGACCGAGGTCGATTATCTGATTGGCCCCGCAACCTGCGTGCCGCTCTATCGGCAATTAAAAGCGGAGTTCCCAGAGGTTCAGGCAGTTAACGCGATGTATACCCACGGATTGCTGGCGATTATCTCCACCAAAAAACGATATGGAGGGTTTGCTCGTGCAGTAGGGTTGCGTGCCATGACTACACCACACGGACTGGGATATGTGAAAATGGTTATCATGGTTGATGAGGATGTTGATCCCTTTAACCTTCCCCAGGTCATGTGGGCACTGTCTGCCAAAGTGAACCCGGCTGGCGATCTGGTTCAACTGCCGAATATGCCTGTGCTGGCGTTGGATCCGAGCTCAAGCCCAGCAGGTATCACCGACAAACTGATCATTGATGCTACAACGCCCGTCGCGCCGGATATCCGTGGTCACTACAGCCAATCCGTGAAGGATTTGCCTGAAGCCAAAGTCTGGGTTGAAAAACTGTCTGCCATGCTGGCGAATCGATAACTAAGGAGTGATAAATGGTGTGTCCACGTTGTGCCGATGAGCAGATCGAAGTGATGGCGACATCGCCAGTGAAAGGCGTCTGGACGGTATATCAGTGCCAGTGCTGTTTGTATACCTGGCGTGATACCGAACCGCTGCGCCGTATTAGCCGCGAGCATTACCCTGAAGCTTTTCGTATTACGCAGAAAGATATAGCGGCGGCGCTTGAGTTTCCCGCTATTCCGCCCTTGTTGACGAAATAGGTGGTGTTGAATTAATCATCTCAATCGTGGTTATTTTTGAACGCGATGCGCCGTGTTTCAGGGTACCTCGCGTTTATTCTTTATTCTGCGCTTGCTTCAATATCCTGGACTTTTCGCCAGCTAGTCAGATTTTTCAGCCGCTGTGAATAGCGTTGAATATTGGGGAAACGTTCAGCAGGAACGAGTCGTTCCACGACGGTATTAATAACGAAACCCAGCATAATATCCGCGCCGGTTAAGGTATCACCCACAATAAATTCTCTCGAAGCCAGCGTGTCGTCTAAAAATGAAAAGACTTTATCGAATTCGTTGTCAGCGTAACCCTCAAGGAAATTCAGTGTGGTTCCGGTATTCTTTTCAAATTCGCCAAAAATCTTCAATAAAACCGGCAGCATCGCGGAGCTTTCTGCAAAGTGTATCCATTGAAGATAATCAATATATTCGGCTGCGTTTGCATCTGGCGCTAAGTGTCTCGCATGGCGATTGATCAGGTATTCAACGATCGCACCAGATTCTGCGATGACTTTTCCATCCTCTTCAATCAACGGTGATTTACCTAAAGGATGTATCGCTTTCAGTGATGCGGGTGCCAGATGCGTTTTTTCATCTCGCTGATATCTGACAAGCTCATAAGGTATCCCGGCTTCTTCAAGCAACCAGAGGATACGAACAGACCGTGAATCATTAAGATGGTGTAATTTTAATCCCATATTACGTTTCCTTAAATTCTGATGGTTTGAGCTAATCGTCATGATGTTGCCCCACGACGTGTATTGATTCCATGTAGTACACGTAGAGTAGCGATTCCGTTGGCTTTCGGCTAACAAGGTTATTTTCGTAGAGGCATAAATATTTTTATGAGGTTGCTGCGTTCATCTTGATGGATAAGAACATGATCCGCGCTCACTTCACCACACACATTGGTTGACCTGATACCGGCTCTGCATGGATCTCCGCATCGATGCTGAACACTCGTTGCAGTAATTCCGGTTTCATCACTTCGTGCGGTGAACCCTGCGCTATCACGCGCCCATCCGCCAACATCACCAGATGATCGCAGTAGCGGCTGGCCTGATTCAGATCGTGCAGGACGGTTACCACCGTTTTTCCAGCCTGGTTCAGTTCGCGCAGTAGCTTCATCAGTTCCACTTGATGATTGATATCGAGGTAAGTCGTCGGTTCGTCGAGCAGTACAACGGGGGTATCCTGCGCCAGCAGCATTGCCAGAAACGCCCGCTGCCGCTGTCCGCCGGACAAATCGGTTAGCCGTTTGTCGGCCAGCTCGACGATGTGCGTTTTCTCCATCGCGAACTGCACGCGCTGGATATCGTCTTGTGATAACCGCCCCCACAGCGATAGCCAGGGGCTGCGTCCGTAGGCCACCATATCACGTACGGTAATCCCTTCCGGCGTCAAATGCTGCTGTGGTAACAGCGCCAGATGACGTGAAAGCTGGCGAGCAGAGAACGCAGATAGCGGCTTGCCATTGAGCTGAATAGCACCGGATTCTGGAGTGAGCAGCTTGGCGAAGCACTTCAGTAGCGTTGACTTTCCACAGCCGTTGGGGCCGAGCAGGGCGGTAATTTTTCCCGCAGGCAGCGACAGCGACAGGCCGTCAAGAATACGTTTATCGCCATAACCTGCCGTCAGGTTTTGTGTGGTGAGTTCCATTTATCGCATTCTCACGAGAAGCCAAAAAAACCAAGGCGCACCGATAATCGCGGTTAGCACCCCGGCGGGTAATTCCATTGGTGGGTTCAGCGTACGCGCCAGCAGATCGGCAAGTAGCAGTACCAACGCACCAGCAACGGCTGAAGCAGGAAGAAGCCAGTGGTGTCGTCCTCCCACCAGATAGCGGATCAGATGCGGCACGACAAGGCTGATAAACCCGATGGGCCCGCAGACGGCCACGCTAGTCGCGGCGAGCGCTACTGCCAGCGTCAATCCCCAGAACTGAATACGCCCAATATTGACACCCAGCGTACTGGCACGGTCGTCGCCTAGTGCCAATAAATCCAGATCGCGGCAAAAGCGCAGGCTGATCGGAATCAGTACGCAGAGGACGGGTAGCGCGACCATGACGAATGACCAGTCGCGTCCCCATAGGCTCCCTGTTAGCCACAGCAGCGCGTTGTTGACATCCTGCGGGCGGGAGAGGATCAGATAATCGGTGAGGCTTGCCCAGGTAGCAGACAGCGCAACGCCGATGAGCGCCAGCCGCATGGGTGATGATGTTCCCGCGATAAGTCGCAGAAGTAGCAGCCCGGCGATGCCGCCGATGAACGCTAGGACCGGCAACCAGATCACCGGCAGTGAAGGCACCAGCATTAGCGCGCTGACAGTTGCCAGGCTTGCCGCGTGATTTACGCCGAGAATATCCGGCGAGGCTAGCGGGTTACGTACGATCCCCTGAACCAACACGCCGGAAATTGCCAGCGCTGCACCGACGAACAGCGCCAGTAGCACGCGGGGCAAGCGATACTGCGTCAGTACGTAATGATGTTCGTTGGCGTTGTACCAACCGCTCATCAACGCCGACCACGGTAGCGGAATTGCTCCCATGCGCAGCGCCAGAACGCTAGTGGCGAGTAACAGCAGCGTAATCGAGATAAATACAGTGACGGGGCGCATTATCCTCGTTTCCTTGCCAGCCAGACAAAACAGGGGGCACCGATCAGTGCCAGTACCGCGCCGGCAGGCAGTTCGCCCGGCCAGGCGAGCGCACGGGCAAGCAGATCGGCCAGTAGCATAAATGCCGCGCCCATCAGCATACTCATGGGCAGCATTTTTCGCTGGTCGTACCCGATCCAGAAACGTGCCAGATGCGGTATTAACAGACCGATAAACGCCACCGGACCGGCTACGCTCACGCAGGCACCGACTAATACCAGCACTGCCAGATTCAAGACAAGGCGTAGGCGACCCAAGTTGACGCCCAGCGTATGGGCGCTTACGTCACCAATATTCAGTAAATTAAGCTGGTTTGCCATTAGCAGGACAACGGGGATGACGATGATGACAAAGGGGAAGAGTTGCCAGAATTCCACCCAGCGTGCGTGCGATACGCCACCCGCCAGCCAGTAAAAAATGCCATAGGCGTGATCTTCCGCCAGCAGCAGCGTGATGCGGGTTAAGGCCATGCACAGGGCAGAAAGCGCGACACCTGCCAGAATCAGGCGATTACGATCGAGCGTTTGTCGCCAGCCACCGCCCGCCGCCATCACCATCAACCAACAGACACCGCCGCCGCAGGCGGCAACCAAGGCGATGGGATAACCGGAAAGTGAAGACGTGAAAGCGCTGGTCAGTGCCATCGCTAGCGCTGCGCCGCTGTTGATGCCGAGCAGAGAAGGAGAAGCCAGCGGATTATGGGTCAGAGTTTGAAGCAGAGCGCCGGACAGCGCCAGACTGGCGCCGATCAGTACGGCAACCAGACTGCGGGGCAGGCGCAGGTTGAGCACTAGCGCCTCCAGTAGCGAAGACGGCGATCCCGTTATCAGCGCTTTGATGGCACTGAGCGCGGGAATAGGGATCGCGGAATAACAGAACAGGCTGAGCCAGAACACGCCCAGCAGCACCATTATCGGTAATCCCCAACGCCAGAACGGATGGAAATTTTGCCTCATTGCTCGCTGCTGATGCTAACGGGCTGATGTTTAAAAATCTTCACCGTATCGCTGCCGACGCGTTCTGCGGCAAAGATACCGCGCATCCGCGCCCAGGCGTTGCTGTCGACCGCGGCAATCTGCTGTTTTTGCTGTGCTTCCAGCATGTTCCAGAGCGTATCCTGCTGCCAGCGTTTCACCATACTCTCTTCGCGATAGTGCGTCACAATCAGCCACTGTGGGTTAATCGCCAGCAGCTGTTCCAGATTGATGGAGGCCATCGGCGCATTATTGATAGGTTTAGGCACGCTCAGACCCAGAGCAGCCAACACGCTGCCGGTGTAGGCCTCGCTAGAATACAGGTTAAACTGCTGTTCGCGCGAGGTGCCGAAAGCCACGCTCGTGCCTTTGGGAAGCTGGTCTGCGTAGGCTTTCATTGTCTCGCGATGCTTAGCAAGACGAGCCTGCATCGCGCTGTCTTTCCCTAATACCTTGCCGATGATCTCCGCCGAATGCAGGTTTTCCTCATAGGTTTCGTTACGTGATTTCAGCAGCAGTACCGGAGCGATAGCCTTCAGCGCCGTGTAAATACCGCTATGGCGGCTGCTGTCGGCGATAATCAAATCAGGCTTCAGGGCGCTGATGGCTTCCAGACTCGGCTGCGCGCGCGTTCCCACGGAGTGCCAGGGTTTAAGGTGTTCACGGACTTCCGCCAAGATCCGGTCTGGATCGTTGTCATCGGCGATGCCGACTGGGCTGACGTTTATCGCGGCCAGCGCATCGGCAAAAGAGAGCTCCAGCACCACAACGCGCTGAGGCGGCATGTCGAGCGTAAAGGAACCCTGTTCATCCTGCACCGTTACTGCATTGGCGCGACTCAGTCCGAACAGGCAAAGCGTGGTAATTAGTGCAATGCGAAGTAGAGCAAACATAGCGTAACTCCATCAATATACCCGTCATACTTCAAGTTGCATGTGCGTTGGCTGCGTTCACTCACCCGAATCACTTACCTGAGTAAGCTCATCGGGATTCCTTCCCTTGCCGCCTTCCTGAAACTCGAATTATTTAGGGTATAGTCATTATCGTGATTGAATAAGTCATGATCGTCAGTCAGGCTGGGCATCTGCCCGGTGAGCGAGAGCGTGACAGTCAGAATTTCAGCGAGCCCTGCATATAGAAGGTGCGGGGTTGGCCAGCGTAAATACCTTTGTTGTTGTCATCGCTGTTCGAGCGCGTGTAGTAATCGTGGTCGAACAGGTTTTTCACACCAAAGGCCAAATTGAGGTCAGAGAACTGTGGGCCGAAGTCGTAGGCTGCACGAGCGCCCCACAGCATAAAGCCGGGGATACGTCCGGCGCTGCCATCGGCGCTTTCGGCAACGGTGTTGGTATTATTGGCAAACTGGCTGGACTGGAATTCACTATTCAGATTGAACGTCCAGTTGCCCGGTTGGTAATCGACGCCGAATCCGCCCCGGTGTTTTGAAGAGAAGGGCACCTGATTACCGTAGGTGTCGCCCGCTTCGAGAATTTCAGCATTCACATAGGCATAGCGCGCATAAACCGACACGGTGTCTAAACGGGGGGACAGGTCGGCGAGATGATAGCGAGCCTGCGTTTCCAGCCCGGAATGGCGGGTTTTCCCACGGGTAGTGACGGTATCGTTGGTCTGGTTGGAGTCATACTGGTTATTAAAGTTGACCAGAAAGACGCCCATTTCTGCCGTTAGCGCACCATCGTCGTAGCGGGTGCCGGCTTCCCAGGTTCGCGCTTTTTCTGGTTCCACTTTGCCGCTTTTAGCAGCCTTGCCAATTCGGCTGTACTGTACGGTGCCGAATGATCCTTCGGTGTTTGCATAAAGATTCCAGCTGTCGTTGACGTGATAGAGAACGTTCAAGGCGGGCAGCGGCGCGTTGTAGCTGACCGCTTCGCCCGTGCCTTTCAGCGTATTGTCCTGATAAGATTTGATGTGCTCTATGCGCATACCCGGCGTAATTGTCCAGTTGCCAATATCAACGCGATCGTCGATGTACCACGCGTGCGCTTCTGTACCCGCGCGGGTTTCGCGGTCGATGGTGCTGTTGGCACTGGGTAGCGTCTTGCTGGCGGTACTGGTGAAATAACGCACTTCGTGGGTGGATTCGCTGACATAGCGGTAACCTACCCCCACTTCATGAGCGGACGAGCCGAGGGTAAAACTTTGGCTGTAGCGAGGCTCGATGCCGCGCACCCAATATTCGCGTGGCGACAGCGTGAGAATCGACCCCTGCTCCAGATAACCGCTGCGCAGCGTGCGCGTGTAGAAGCTCTGAATGTTGAATTTATGCTGCTGATCTGGCTGGTATTGATAGCCAAAACTGGCAAGCTGACGACGTCCCCAGAAGCGATCGTACGGACGCGTTGACTGCCAGCGGTCAGCATTATAATCGGCACGCGACAGGCCGCCCGGCATATCGGCGCTGCCATCGTAATATTGCAGCAGGCTGTTAAAGGTGTGCACCTCGTTCGGCGCGTAGCGGCTTTTCAGCATGACGTCGTCAATACGCGTCGCGCTATGCTCACGCCAGTCGCTGCCGCGCGTGCCGGAATAAAGCAATGCCGAACCAAAACCGTTATCGGCCGTGCCGCCAACCAACAGGTTGTGGGTTTCTTTCGGGTTGTGCTGTGAAGAGGTCGGGCTGTGTTGGCCTTCTACGCCAGCGCTAATGCCAAACTCTTTCGGGATCGCGCGGGTGACAAAGTTCACGACGCCACCGACACTCTGTGGCCCGTAGCGTACTGCGCCGCCGCCACGCACGACATCAACGGCGTCCATATTACCAAGCGAAATCGGGGCGAGAGAAAGCTGTGGCTGACCGTAGGGCGCAAATGGTACCGGAATACCGTCCATCAGAACGGTGGAGCGGCTGGCCAGACGCGGACTCAGGCCGCGGATACCAAAGTTCATAGCCAGATCGTGGCTTCCCGTACCGTTATTTTCTGGCGCATAAACACCGGGTATGCGGTTTAAGACATCGCGCATCGTGGTGGCACCGGTCTTGGCGAAGTCTTCACGGCGGATCACATCACGCGCGCCAGCGTGTTCAAAGACATCATTTTCACGGGCTTCACCCAGCCAGTCGCCAACGACCGTCAGCGTTTCTTCGGCTGCCGTCGGGATTGGTTCCAGCGTCCAGGCGTTATCACCCAACGCTTTCACTTGCAGACCGCTACCCGCAAGCAGGGCTTTCAGGCCGTCATTAACGGTGTAGTCGCCGTGCAGGCCGCTACTGCGCTTTCCCTGTGTCAGGCTGGCATCCACCGACAGCGTAATTCCGCTGCGCGCAGCATAGTGGTTAAGTGCCTTGTCTAAATCGTCAGCCGCAATATCGTAGCGTGCGGTGGCGGGCGCAGTGGCTGCGTAGGTCATCCCTGTCGTGATACCGACTGTCGACAGCAGGCTGAGCTGTATCGCTATAGCTAAAGGTGTTGCTTTACGAATGGCGCGTAAGGGCGTCATAACCTCTCCATCATCATTTTTTTGTATTCATATCCGTCATACTTCAAGTTGCATGTGCGTTGGCTACGTTCAGTCACCCGAATCACTTACTTGTGTAAGCTCATCGGGATTCCTTCTCTTGCCGCCTGCCTGAAACTCGAATTATTTAGGCTATATATTTAAGTCGAACGAGAGGGAGAAAAAGGACAATCAAGAATGATAATTTTTTTCGTTATCGTTTAGTTTGCGGGAAGGATATTGACCCAATAGCGCGTAATGTACTGAATTTTAACTGGTAGTGTTTTCTCAATGACCTGTAAAACCGTATCGGTATTTTTCAGCGGGAAGGTGCCGCTTAAGCGTAGCGTTGCGACCTCTGGGCTACAGCGCAGCACGCCGTGACGGTAACGCGAGAGGGTCGCCATCACATCGCCGAGCGGTTTATTACTGAAGCTGAGGATACCCTGCGTCCAGTTGCTGTTTTCTTCATCTGCGGATTGGGTTTCACCCAGTTCCCGCGCGCTGAAGCGCAGGCTTTCGCCCTGACGCACGATGCGTTCTTGTGTCGGATCGTCTGCCAGTACGACTTTCACCGCGTGCTGTTGCACGCTCAGCAAAGTGCTACCTTCTTCCTGACGTACCGTAAACTCGGTGCCCAGCGCGGTCAGTTGCCCCTGCCGTGTCTGCACATAGAAAGGGCGGTTGTTGGCATCCTGCCCGGTGGTCATCGCGATTTCACCATACCAGAGATGAATGCGCCGCTGTTGTGGATCGAAACGGACATCGACGGCGCTGTTGGTGTTAAGCGAGAGCAATGTCCCGTCTTCCAGACGCTGCTGGCGAATCGCGCCTTTAGCCGTGGTGTAGTCCGCTCGCAGGCTCGTTCCGGTATCGGAACGCCAAAGTTGCCAACTGCCGCCCACGCCTAACAGCAGCAGCATGCCTTTCATCACACGGCGACGGGTTAGCTGGGTATCCTGAAGCGCGCGGTGTGCGACGTTACCCGGCACGACATTCATCTGACTGCGCAGGCTTTCTACCTGTAACCAGGCCCATTGGTGGTCCCGATTTTGTTCATACCAGCGCTGCCATTTCTCGGTTTGCTGTGGGCTCACACGTTCGTCGCTGAGCACCGCATACCAATGCGAGGCAGAGCGCAGCGCCTGACGTTGAGACTCTGTCAGCGGAAGACTCACAGTCCGTGCTCCAGACGAAATAGCAGGCAATGCTCTGTGGCTTTGGCAACGTACTTTTTGACTGAACTGATGGAGACATTCAGCCGCGTGGCGATCTCAGCGTAGGCCATGCCGTCAAGCTGAGAAAGCAGAAACGCCTGTCGCGCTTTGTGGTTCAGACCATCGAGCATGAGATCGACCTGCTGGAGCGTCTCAAGCTGCTGTTGCTGGATCTCTGGGGAGGGCGCAAGCGCTTCCGGCAACTGCGCCAGCCTATCCAGATAGGCTTTTTCCAGCGCATTGCGGCGAAACAGATCGACCATCACGCGTTTGGCAACGGTACACAGGAAAGATTTGGGGTCGCGGATTGTGGTTAGCGACTCGCCGTTCATCACACGCAGGAAGGTGTCCTGAGCAATGTCATCGGCATCAAAAGAAGATTGGAGCTTGCCTGTCAGCCAGTGCTTCAGCCAGCCGTGATGCGAACCATAGAGTGATTCAAACGTCAGTTCGGCAGAAGTGGTAGCGTGGTCAGACATCATGGTCAGAAGCAGAAAAGTGTATCGGCGGTCAATAATAGAGCGCTATGTTAATATGATAATGGTTCTCATTACAATATAATCACGGTAGGATATTGCTCCAAAAAAAGTGATAGAAAGTAACTGGCTGTTTTTAAAGCAAATAAAGATATTGTCTTCATGTTGTCGAGGCTCGCTGAGCCAGACAGTTATCGAAACGCTAAAATCATAATTATTTAGTATATCCATAGATTGTCGGGAGAGGTTGTGTGCTATGTTGGCTCTCTCGTGATGATGATACGTCGCCCTTCCTATGAGAAAGAACCTGTTAGCTTATTTTCAAACGCTCTATTTTAAGAAAGGTTTTTTCTTACTATCCTCCAGCCTATTTTTTATTCTGGCCTCGCTTTTTGCGTTGGCGCTGGTTATTCATTCGATTTTCACGCTCAAACAGTTTGAAGGGGATGTAGAGACTTTTTCTAATCTCACGCTTGAACATGCTGGCGAAATAATGGGGCAGGCGACCTCCGCGCTGGATAGATTAGAAGAATATAGCCTGCCTTATTGTGACAATCCGCACCTGAATGTGCTCCGCAGGGTGGCTTACGACAACGATTATATTCAGGACGTGGTCTATATCGACGGGAATCGGCCTCGCTGTTCTTCGATGCTGAACGAAATTAATACGATGTTTCTTTCCGAACCCGATTTTGTCTATAAAAACGCCTATGGGGTTTGGTATAACGTTGAAAGCCCGCTGAATAGTAATAAGAGAATGATTTATGTTGGCGCAACGCGTCATCTTGTTGTGTTAAATCCGCGTTCATTTCTGGATGTTCCCTCCTATAGCCATAATATCCAGTGTGCATTGCTGGAGAGAAAAAAACAGGATGGGCAGGTTATCTTGTCGGACTCGATCAGTGACGGTGTTTTTCCCCGCTTGGTAACGGGAGAAAATCGAACCGATAGGTTTTATATTGATAATAAATATTATGTTCTGAAACCGCTATCAAACAGTAATCTTGCTCTGGTGGTGAGTGCAGATAAACCCGTGAGTACCGCACGCTATCTGACAATTTTTTTCTCTGCTTTGCCTCTTTTCCTTCTCCTTTCCCTGCTGCTTTCCACGCTGATATCCCGACGAACACTGACTCTCCAGAGCCCGCTTTATGTTCTTAATCAGGCACTGAAGCAAAAAGAGTTTGAATTGCATTATCAGCCGATTATTGAACTGAATACCGCTCAGATTGTGGGATGTGAAGCGCTGATTCGTTGGCGTCATTCGGACGGGCGCTTAATTATGCCGGATTCCTTTATTCCCATGATTCGTCAGATTGGGTTGATGAAAGAATTGACGTTATACGTTATTGATGAGGCACTACAAACGGCCAACGTACTGAAGAAAATTTACCCTGAGATGTTTGTCTCCATCAATCTTGAGGCGGCGGAATTCGAGGATATTTCCATTTTCAATTATCTCGTGGAGCACATTGCCGCACACGATCTTGAAGGGACGAATATTAGTGTCGAATTAACGGAATCATCAATGATCGAACCACAGAAAGCCGGACTTATGGTGGAACTGTATCAACAAAAAGGCATCGACGTTGCCATTGATGATTTTGGTACCGGATATTCTGGGCTATCATATCTTGAGCGAGTCAAAGCCAATACGCTTAAAATCGATAAGTCTTTTGTCTGGAATATTAATAATCATTCCCCCACCGACATTGTGCTGTCCCATATTGTCAGCATGGCCCATTGCCTTAACCAACAAATTGTTGCCGAAGGCGTCGAGACCCCCATTCAGGAGGCCTACCTGAAAAGCCTTGGCGTAGCTTATGCACAAGGCTGGTTGTATTCCAAAGCGCTCACGCAAGAAGCCTTAATTGCGTTTCTGGCAGCAAGACGGGAAACCAGGTCAGGTGGGCAGTAAAGTCGCGATAAACGCTGCTTCACTATCAAAAATGTGCATAAAAGGGTAAAATATCGAAAATATGGTAGTTACCTAATGATATTTATTGCTTTTTTATTGTGTATTTTTCAGGAGTTTATCATGCAACAGTTACCTCATTGTCCAAAATGCAGTTCTGAATACACCTGGCAAGAGGGCGAAATGCTCAACTGCCCTGAATGCGGAAATGAGTGGTCGGCGGCAGGTGATGCGGCGGCGCAGGATGATGCTTTAGTGGTAAAAGATGCCAACGGCAATCTGCTGGCGGATGGCGATACGGTAACGGTCATTAAAGACCTGAAAGTCAAAGGCAGCTCGACCCCGCTGAAAATCGGCACCCGCGTGAAAGGGATTCGTCTGGTGGAAGGCGATCACAACATTGATTGCAAAATCGACGGTTTTGGCCCGATGAAGCTGAAATCCGAGTTTGTGAAGAAAAACTGATTCGGGTGTGATGGTGCGCGCGGGTCTTCCATTTGGTTGGCGCGCGGCACTTTTTCACCTCTGGCTGGTTTTTTCACATCAGACAATCCTTTACCATAGCTGATATTGATTTCTTACCTGGCTATACGGATATCTGATGCGTCATTTGGTTCGTTTTCTCCCTCTGCTCGTTTTGCTCTCTGCCTGTAGCAGTCAGCCAGCTCCTCCTCCCACAGAAGCGCCTTCGGGGAATCCTTTCAACGGTGGTTTCCTGCTTGAACCTGCACACAATGTCCATCCGTTGGGCGGTGATTTTGCGACTAACGCCGCCACTGCGCGATTTGTCGATAAAATGGTGCAGGAACATGGCTTTAATCGTCAGCAATTGCATGATGTGCTGGTACAGGCGAAAAGTCTGGATTGGGTGATCCGTCTGATGGATAAACAGGCTCCGACATCACGGCCACCTTCAGGGCCGAACGGTGCCTGGAACCGTTACCGCAATCAGTTTATTACGCCTGACAACGTGCAGAACGGCGTGGCGTTCTGGAATCAATATCAGGATGCGCTACAGCGTGCCCAGAATATTTACGGCGTTCCTCCTGAGATCATCGTCGGCATTATTGGCGTTGAAACCCGCTGGGGCAGAGTGATGGGGAAAACGCGCATCATTGATGCATTGGCAACGCTGGCGTTTGATTACCCACGACGTGCCGATTACTTTGCGGGCGAGCTGGAAACCTTCCTGCTGATGGCACGTAAAGAAGGCAACGATCCACTCAGCCTGCGTGGTTCTTACGCGGGTGCGATGGGCTACGGGCAGTTTATGCCTTCATCCTTCAAGAATTACGCCGTGGATTTCGACGGCAACGGACACACCAACCTATGGGATCCGGTGGACGCGATTGGCAGCGTAGCCAATTATTTCAAAGCGCACGGCTGGGTGAAGGGCGCGCCTGTTGCGGTGCCGGCAAACGGTCAAGCGCCGCTACTTCCGAACGGTTTTAATACCCGTTACTCGCTCACTGAACTTCAGGCCGCAGGGCTAACGCCACAGCATTCGCTGGCGGGATACAGTGAAGCCAGCCTACTGCGGCTGGATATCGGAACGGGATATCAATACTGGTACGGACTGCCGAACTTCTACACCATCACGCGCTACAACCACAGCACGCACTATGCGATGGCCGTATGGCAACTCGGTGAAGCCGTAGGCCGCGCGCGTTAAGATATTTTGTGGGTGCTGCTTATGCCGTATCCGTCTTCTCTTTCGCAAGGGAAGATCCTTATACACAATGTAAGGACGCCATCGGGTCTGGCCGTTATCCGGCGTAAGAAATTATGCTGAGGAGATAGTAGGCTTAGGATGAGCCGCATGGACGCGGCGAAAGCTTGCGCCACGTCGGACAAAAATGTCAGAGACGTTTTTGAACAGCACTTGTGCTGGCCCGTAGGGCGAGCCCCATTTATGGGGCGAGTAAACGTGTCGCAAGCGGTCCGTTAAGCCTGATACCGACGATGGCATCGCGCAGCGACATAATTTAGCCGGAAGCCAGGGTTCGCAGGGCGGCGGCGACTGAGCGCCCTGCGTCGGGCGCGTGCTACGAGGTAGCATGAAATAACAGCATTATGGCGCACGAAACGGTCTCTGAGCCTGCATAAATATGTGACTCCAAGACTCTCAATCCTCCCTTTGCCTCCAATTTTCCTTGAATCAGCCTCAATACAATCCGCATAGACACCCGCCGCCACCTTATTGGAATATTCGTTCGTGGGGTCTTTTGTAAATCAACCTGTTGCAAACCGAGGCAATCAATGACGATGATGGTGGTGTTCCTGCTGGCTGGCATGGTGAAAGGTGTGATTGGCCTGGGATTACCGACAATCGCCATGGGGCTGTTAACGCTGGTCATGCCAGCAGCCAGCGCAGCAGGGTTGCTGATTATTCCTTCGCTGGTGACCAACATCTGGCAGCTCGTCTGCGGCCCGGCCTTTCTTAGCCTGATTAAGCGGTTTTGGACGCTATTTGCCGGAATCATTATTGGGACGTTATGGAATGGGCTGCCCGCGCTCACCTCATCGTCGTCATGGACGAGCGCAGCGCTCGGCGGCATTTTGGTGGTTTACGGCCTCTGGGGCATCGTGGCGACCACCTTGCCGCAGCCGGGACGCCATGAAATCTGGCTCTCGCCGCTGGTGGGCTACATCACTGGTGCAATCACAGCGGCAACGGGAGTCTTTGTGATTCCTGCCGTGCCTTACCTGCAATGTCTGCGACTCAATAAAAACGATCTGGTACAGGCGTTGGGGTTGGCGTTTACCGTCTCCACGCTGGGGCTGGCGTTACAGCTCATGCGGGGGAGCGGGCTAGAGGGCATCGATCTCTGGCAGTCGTTGCTGGCACTGATTCCCGCGCTACTCGGCATGATGATAGGGCAACGTTTGCGCCACGCGATTAGTGAACTGCTTTTCCGGCGCTGCTTCTTTATCGGACTGATTGCACTGGGTGGATACATGGTGGCACGCGGGCTGCTCTAATCCGCATACGCTTCGGTAATAAACGCCACGAAATCCTGAACGTAGCCGGGCAGAGCGGAGAACTGACGGGCGCAGATAACCAGATTGCGCGTCGCCCAATCGTCTGACAGCGGGATGGTGTGAACCTCTAGCCGTTCCATCATCCGCTGTGCCGCATGTCGCGGAAGAATACCAATGCCGATACCGCTGTGAATCACCTGCATGACGGCATCGAAACTGGCTAGGCGCACGCGATAATTCAGGCGTTTTCCTAGCTTTCTGGCATGTTCATCAATGTGTTCCTGCAACGCAGCACCTTCACTAAGCCCGACAAATTCGGCGTCGGCGATGGCGGAAAAGGCAAGCGGCGTTGTGCCAGACCAGATGCTGGTACGAGGAACCACAACCACCAGTTCATCCTGACGGAACGGGCGAGTCTCCAGTCCGTCTAGCGTCACGGAATCGGCCACAATGCCGAGGTCGGCGGTTTGATTGCGGATCGCATCAACGATATCGCGGCTGAGCTTTTCATTCACCGCTACGGATATCTGCGGACAAACCACCAAATAGCGGCCAAGTAGGGCGGGTAAATATTCATTCAGCGCTGCCGAGTTACACAACAGGGGAATGTGGCCGCGTAGCCCTTTGCCGTATTGGTGTAATTCGCTGCGCATATGTTCTACCTGACGCAGGATAATATGGGCATGGTGCGCGAGTGAAAAACCTGCGTCGGTAAGCGAGACGCCTGCTTTTGATCGCAACAGCAGCGGTACGCCCAGTTCCTCTTCCATTCCCCGTATTCGTTCGCTGGCGGCCTGCACGGTCAGGCTGGATGCCGCTGCACCACCGGTAATGCTGCCTGCTTTCTGAATATTGAGAAACAGCCGAAGATCGGTTAAATCGAATCGCATAGGGGAATCTGTCTCGGGTGAGCCGATACCCACTATTATGGTCGCGAGTCAGGGCGACGGCAATCGCCCAGCCTGTGACTTATTGAAACTCCACCCTATTTCTTCCTTTCTCTTTGGCTTTATAGAGCGCCACGTCTGCTGCACCGTATAGCGCATCAAAACTGGTCTTCTGCGGTGCCCAACTGACGCCGAAGCTGGCAGTAACGCGCTGCTGTGGCAGCACGCTGAGTGGCATCCTGTTGAGATCCTGATGGAGTTGGCTGGCGAGGGCGACGGCCTGCATGAGCGTATGTCCTTCCAGCAGGATCGTGAACTCTTCACCGCCGACGCGACCAATGCTGCTCGTGGTATTCAGGACGTGCTGTACACGTGATACCAGATCGCAGATCACGGCGTCGCCGGTAGGGTGACCATAGGTGTCATTCACCTGTTTGAAGTGATCGATATCCAACACGATGAGCGCTGCCTGATTGCGTTCCAGCGCGTGGTTTATGCGTTCAATAATCGCGCCACGGTTATACACGCTGGTCAACGGATCGTGGCTGGCTTTGTACTCTAACTCGACCGCCAACTGATTGAGCTGCGCATTCAGACGATTGAGCTCTTTCTCTGCCCGATCGCTGCGTGAAATCAGGCGATGCGACTCTCGTACCAATCGCTGGTAGTGATCGGTTAATGCCATTAGCGTATCGCGATAGACTTCTGCTGGCCTTTCCTGCTGGTTAGCAATGTTGCGCGCGGCGAGCAGAATGTCATATTCCGGTGTAAACAATTCAATTGTGCTCATGGTTATCACTCAAAATCGTGCTGTGAAAGGTCAGGGCAGGGAAATCGATGTGGAGTTCTTCACCAAATTCTTCTGCAATGTCGTCGTCTTTGTCGTAATACCAATACAGCGCAATAGAGAGCGCCTGTTCAGCCGCTTGGTTAAGCAGGTTGAATAAACTGAACAGCATCTTGGTGCTGGAGCTGTTGAAGTAAATCAGGGAGACGTGTATTTCGATGCTCGGGAGTGCCTCATCCGGTGGCATCGTTTCTGCGCAGGTCGTCAATGCATGCAGATATGCCTGAATCTCGGTGAGCAGCGGGCGATAAAACGCCGCCGCATTCTCAGGATAAGATTCGCCGGAAAGATAAAGACGGTGTGTGTCAAAGTGGAAATCAACTGCCGGGGTACAGGATGTCCCCGAAATATGGAGGTTGCTTATGGTCGTTATATTTTTCATGTCAAATGATTGCCTTCAGATAAAACGTAGATAGCCCCGTTGATGCGTCGGCCCGAAACGTAAACTGGAGTGGCTCACTGGCATCACGCGCTACGGTTAACAGCCCCATATCCGCGCCTTTACTTGATGACGGGGTTTCATCACGCAGAGAGACTTTGTAGGCGAGTCGGATTTCATCAAGCGTCATACCGCGCAGCGGTTCAAGACGTCCCCGCAGCTTCTCGACATCGTCAGGGCGTACCGGATTAGCGCACAACAGGAAGTATTTCCCATTTTCGTAACCCAGACACACGGAGCCATGACGAACCTCGATGGGGCTCTCAAGAGCGGTTAACTGTGTGGCGGAATAGCGGGTGATGTTCTGTACCATTTCCACGAATGTGGAGAACAGCCGGCGACGGATACCAGCGGGAAGCTGCTTTTTCTCCAGCTGTAGCCGCATGGTTTCAGCCAGTGAACTGATGATGTTTTGTGAAAAATAGCCCACGTAATACAGCGTGATGTCATGCTGATGAGAGGGCGAAAAGAACTCGGTGTATTTGATGTTTGGCATCATTCTGCCTACCTGATTAAACAAAAGTCGAACAATGTCGGAAGCCCCAAAATGTTAAATCGTCTCGTCGGGTCTGATCGCCCTGGTAGATCTTGTGTGCTGACAGGAGTTGGTTAGCCAGCTCACGCATAGGTTGGTTTTTATAGTGCTGTAGGTGCTCCTGTAGTCGACGTTTACCAAACATAATCCTGCGTTCTCCGCCAATTTGATCCGTCAATCCATCCGTGGTGATGAAAAACATATCGTTGTCATGAAGCGGCAATTCGTAGCTCGACCACTGGTAGTCATAAGGCGTTTCGGTATAGCCGATACCCATACGATCGCACTGGAGTGGTGTCATCTGTCCGGTGTGGCGTTGCAGCATGAAGGCTGGCATCCGTGCACCGGAAAACGTCAGCGTGTTTCGCGTCATATCGCAGAACACCAGCATCGCATCGCAGCCGTCATTAGAGGTAGAAAGCTGCCGTGATTCGCCGCGTTGCCCCAGCGTATCTTTGATGTGGCGGTTGATCGCTTGCAATAACTGCGCTGGCAACATTGGGCCGTGCTGTGTGAGTGCCTGTTCCAGTGCGGAAGAAAAAATCAGCGTCATGAATGCGCCGGGTACGCCGTGCCCGGTACAGTCCGCGACGGCGGCCAGCCAGCCGTTTTGATAGGTTTTAAAGGCATAACAATCGCCGCCGACGCAGTCCCGTGGCTCCCAGGCTAAGCACCAGTCAGCGAGCGAGCGGGACATCGCCTGCGTCGATGTCGTCAGCATCGCGGCCTGAATCACGCTGGCATATTCGATGCTTTGCATAATCTGTTGATGTTGACGCAGGTGCATATCCGATACGGCCTTGATCAGATCGATACCGAGTCCGATACCGATATAGCGTCCGTTCTCGGTGATCATAAAGCCGTCCGTCAGCGATTTATCACCGGTAATGACCGTTTGATCGGCGACGTCGTTCAATGAGGCCAGCGCATCAACGATCAGCGGGTTTTTATCCATAAACGCGATGCAGCTCTTTTTGTCATACAGTTCGCGATAAAAAGGCCGGGACATCTGCGAGAGGAAAATATGGCGGTTGATTAAGCCGAAAGGGCGTCCATCCTCAACGACAGGCAGGCTGACCCATTCTTTATTTTTACTAAACAACTGCAATACGGTGGCATTGTCGGTGTTGGGAGAAACATCCGGCAAAGGAATACAAAGATCTCGCGCCACCGGAGTACCCCGGAGGAGTGGTCGGGCGCGAGGAACGGACATGGAGATCATGGTTAATCTTTGGGCGGATTTATCTTTAAGTAAAAATACCTGCCCTTGATGACCAAATGATGACAATTCCCGTCATACTTCAAGCCGTAGGTGCGTTGGCAATACTCGGCTCATCTCTGAGCCTCGCCCTGAAGGGCCGCTGCAAGCGGCGTTCAAATCGACCAAGCCGATTTGTCCTTACTCACCCCAGTCACTTACTTGTGTAAGCTCCTGGGGATTAATGAACCTCATATATGAGGTTCCCCCTTCGGACTACGCTAGCGCTGTTCAAATCGGTTTAAAACCGATTTGTCGTGCGATTGCCGCCTGCCTACAACTCGAATTATCTAGGGAAGGCACCCGTTTTTGGTAAGGTTATTGTGCGTCTAGTACGTTGGCCATGATCTGATTTTGCCAGTCGAAATAGGGGTTAAAGGTCAGGCGCACATGGGTTTTACCGTTTTCTCTATACCCCCAATCGGAATACCACAGCGCGCTGCGATCCGCGCAGGCCGTCAGGTCGTTATTGGTTTGTCCGTTGGCGCAAATAATGATGGAGCCTGCTTTGCCGTATTCCTTGTTTTCTGGTGAAAACAAGAGCGACATATGCGATAGCTGGCTGATACGCCATTCAGGTAGCGAGCCGGTACGTACCAAAACGCGCGAGGAATGCACACCAGCAGGGCGGTCGCCATACCAGATCAGGCGGCTGCGCGGGTTGGTAAACTGCGTATCGAACGCGTTGACAATATAGGTCGTATCGACGACCGAATCATGCTCGGCCAGTACGATTAACACCGGTTTGTCATAAGGCTTTTTGGCCAACAGTGAACGAACACCGCTGCTGGAATAATAATATTGGGCGAAACCATTGGTAGGCACTCGCATATAGCGGGTCGCCAACTGCTCAGGGTAACCGGGGCGCGGTGACATTAGCCAATCGGTAAACACGGACAGCAGTGGCGTCATGAAATCGTATTTCTCGTTGGATTTAATGGCGGGTGAAAATAGCACCAATCCTTTGATTTCAGGATGTTGTGAGGCGTACTCCAGAACCAGATTGCCGCCGGTCGAAAAGCCGCCCAGATAGACCTCATCGACCTCTTTACTGAGGATGGCAGCCTGCTCGGCGACCACTTTGCGCCAGTCATCAACGGTGACGTGCAGCAGATCGGAGGGCCGAGTGCCGTGACCCGGCAGTAAAACGGTTCTGACCAGAAAGCCTTGTTTGACCAATTCCGGTGTGACGTCAATGAATGAACCGGGTGAATCTCCTAGCCCGTGCACCAGCAAAATCGCTTTATGCGGTTGACCCGCGTGGCGTGTTTCACTCGGCGTGTTCCAACGTAATTCCAGCTGTTTATCCGCAGTTTGGAAGGCACGATGCTGCGCTACCCAGCGTGTGGTGTCTTGCTGGTAACGCTCGAATGATGTTTGCCCTAATGGCGTGATGTCGCGCGGATTGCTATTGCATCCGACGATGAAAAGCACGCCGATGATAGCGAACAAACCTGTCGTCACTCGTTTCCAGACTGTCCACGAAACGAACCGGAATACGTCTATTGTCATTTATGCTCCTTGCCTGCTGGCAACATCAACCTGCTCGCTAACGGGATATGGCGTTTCGACAACACTATATCTGAAATTATTTGGCAAGCATGGCGCTCAACGTGCTGGCGCGGTGGGGCTTCATGTTATACTTCAGACAAATTGGGTGTTTTTTCTGTCTTTTGGTCAGGCCAATATTACGATGGCCGATGTTGAATAAAGGGATGGCGGTATGCGTTTATATCAGCAGATTGGTGACAATCTTCGCGTGGAAATTCTGAAGGGAAACTATCAGATTGGCGACCGCTTGCCTCCCGAACGTGACATTGCTGAAACCTACAACGTCAGCCGCAGCGTGGTGCGTGAAGCCTTAATCATGCTGGAGTTGGAAAAGCTGATTGAGGTGCGCAAAGGTTCCGGTGTCTATGTCATGCAACTCCCGACCGCACAGGGAAAAGATAGCGTGGTGGATAGCGATTATGGCCCTTTCGAGCTGATGCAGGCGCGTCAGCTGCTGGAAGGTGAAGTCGCAGCGTTTGCTGCAATGCAGGCGACCAAGAGTGACATTGTGAAGATGCGACAAGCCATTGAACAAGAAAGGGCGTCGCTTGAGAACGGCAGCGTGGATGAAAGTGCCGATGAACAATTCCATTGCCTGCTGGCGCAGTCTACCCAAAACAGCGTCTTAGCCAATATGGTGTATGAGGTTTGGCAGGCGCGTAAGCGCAGTCCAATGTGGCAGGGGATTCACTCCCATACCAATGATTTCAGCTATCAGCGCCAGTGGCTGGACGATCATGAACAGATCCTGCGTGCCGTATCTCGTCGTGATGTGAACATGGCGCGTCAGGCAATGTGGCAGCATTTGGAGAATGTAAAAATTAAACTGTTGGAAATCTCGAACGTAGACGACCCAGCGTTCGATGGTTACCTGTTCGAGTCTGTACCTTCACGTCTGGAATCTTGATTCCCCCTATATGTCCCTTCCCGTGTGAATTTTCTCTCCGGCATCGAATCGGTGTACGGAGGGTGAAGATATCAGACCAAATATTCACTTCATGCCTCTTTTTCCATTTCTATAGTCTTTTTATGCATGCTATTAGTCCAAATAACAGATTTTTTGTGTAATTGGTCAATCAATTTGTGAGTTTCGTTTGACAGCCGATTTCGGTGAGGTAGGCTTTTGCTATCTGGACGAAAACCACTATTTTTGGCAAAAAAAGGGTAACTCGGTATGGAACAAACTTGGCGTTGGTACGGCCCGAACGATCCTGTCTCACTGGATGATGTGCGGCAAGCCGGAGCGACCGGCGTGGTGACGGCGTTACACCACATTCCCAATGGTGAAATTTGGTCGGTTGAGGAGATTGAAAAGCGCAAAGCTGAATTGAAGGCGAAAGGGCTGGTATGGTCGGTAGTAGAAAGCGTACCGGTTCATGAAGAGATCAAAACTCAGACGGGGAATTATCAGCAGCATATTGCCAACTATCAGCAATCGCTGCGTAATTTGGCGCAGTGCGGCATTGATACGGTGTGCTATAACTTCATGCCCGTGCTGGACTGGACGCGAACCGATCTGGAATATGCGCTGCCGGATGGCTCAAAAGCACTGCGTTTCGATCATATTGCCTTTGCGGCTTTTGAACTGCATATCCTGCAACGCAACGGTGCCGAAAAAGATTACACGGCGGATGAGCAGGCACAGGCTGCCGACTACTACCGTATGATGAGCGAAGATGATATTGCGCGTCTGACGGGCAATATTATCGCGGGTTTGCCGGGGTCCGAAGAGGGCTATACGCTGGAGCAATTCCGTGGCCGTCTCGCGGAGTATGATGGCATCGATCATGCCAAACTGCGTGAGCATCTTGCGCATTTCCTCCGCGAAATTGTGCCAGTGGCTGAAGCTGCGGGTCTCCGACTGGCTATTCACCCCGATGATCCACCGCGTTCGATTCTTGGGCTACCGCGCGTGATGTCAACGATTGACGACATGCGCTGGTTAAAGCAGACGGTCGATAGCCTTCATAACGGCTTTACCTTCTGTACGGGCTCTTACGGTGTGCGGGTAGATAACGATCTGGTTAACATGCTGGAAACGTTTGCCGATCGCGTGCATT
The DNA here is from genome assembly GCF_000740965.1 of Pectobacterium atrosepticum. Classification (NCBI taxonomy): domain Bacteria; kingdom Pseudomonadati; phylum Pseudomonadota; class Gammaproteobacteria; order Enterobacterales; family Pectobacteriaceae; genus Pectobacterium; species Pectobacterium atrosepticum. The sequence goes on from NZ_CP009125.1 coordinate 1,203,453, forward strand.
TCACCCATCTGCGTGCCACCTGTCGTGAAGAGAATCCTAACTCGTTCCACGAAGGGGCGCATTTGCAGGGGGATGTGGACATGGTGGCGATCATCAATGCCATTCTGGCGGAAGAGCTGCGTCGTCAAAAGGCGGGTGATCGTCGTCCGATCCCTATGCGTCCAGATCATGGGCATCAGATGCTGGACGATCTGAAAAAGAAAACCAATCCCGGCTACTCGGCAATTGGGCGGTTGAAAGGGCTGGCGGAACTGCGTGGTGTTGAGCTGGCGCTGAAGTGCACGCGGTTTACTGAATTGCAGCAAGGATAATGAAATGAAACAGACCGTGCTTTGTAGCACGGTCTGTTGAAGTGTGATGCGTCACAGGACCCCAGAGGGGTTTATACCCGTCATACTTCAAGCTGCTTGTGCGTTGGCTTCCCTTGCTCACCCCAGTCACTTACCTGAGTAAGCTCCTGGGGATTCACGCGATTGCCGCCTTCACGCAACTCGAATTATTTAGGGTATAGATATGAATTTTAATAGCTGAATTACAGGGCTTTCACGTTTGAACGGCTGACTTTGCAGTTCTTGGTATCCCACTGCTCGTCATGTTTTGTTGGTGTGCCTTTGCCTTTTTCTACACCAGTAAACTCTTCACAGATTTTAGGTTTACCTGCTTTGTAGTTTTTAATACGCAAATCACGGATTTCAGCGACATCACCAAAGTTACGGTTTACGCCAGCGATGCTGTCGATGGTGCCGTTAACGGTTGCGCTGATGATGGTGAGGTTACGTGGGCCACCGTTGTTGGTGCAGTCACCACAAGAGCGCCACAGTTTGCCGTGTTGACCCGTCAGGGTGAAGTTGCCCTGTACGATAGTGTGACTGTTCTTGGAGTTCTGTTGCAGCACTTTGTCCGGCTTGCCGCCAGGGCCATTGGTGGTGTTATGTGCGACACCGCCGACGATGGTCATGGTTTTACCCAGGTTGGTTGCTGCATCTTCACAAACGTCTTCCCAGATCACGTTTTCAATACGGCAGTTGCCTGATTTACAGTGGATACCGTCAGAACCGCCTTTTTCAGAGATACGCAGGTTCTTGATGGTGGCATTTTCCAGCGTGATAACAGGAGGCTGATCGTCACCGTCGCCTTTACAACTCAGACCCAGAGTAATACCGCCGCAGTCGACGGTTTTATCTTTGATAACCGCCCCAGCTTTACATTCTGGACTAGCTGCTTTCAGCGGCGCTGCACGTAATGGCGCTGGCGCTGTTGATGCTGCATTAGATTTCAGGACGCTATTATTGCCGCTAACCGTATCCACCCAATACCAATATTCCGATTTCGGATTAGCGGTTAAATCCGCAAAGGTTCTGTCGGTGGAATTGAGTTCTGCGATTTTTTCGCTGCCAGATTGATTATTACTAGTGCTGCGATACACATCCTGGCGAACTACATTGCCTGCATCGGTAGACCAGCTTAAATAGGTAGCATTATCTTTTTTCAGCAGCATCAACATAGTGTCATCAGCTTGAGCCTGAAAAGAAAAAGCAGCAGTACATAAAAATATCGGTGTTAAATACTTAAACATGTGTTTTTCCTTGTAAATTAAACGGATATTTTTTCTCTTTATTTAGGGAATAAAGAGGGAGTCCTAGCGCATCGAGGGGGATTATATAATAGAGAATATGAAATGAATAATAATTCGGCAGAATTGTTGAGAATAATCAGATTATTTAATTTAGTCTGTTATTATTTTATATTTAATTTTATATATTGTTTATTATATTCTATTTAATTATTTTTTGATGAATTAATAAATATTCGGAAGGTTCTTATTAAAGAATAAGGAAAATGAATATCCTGAAGAGAGAAAAAGCTTACCACTCGCCAACAGCTGCACGTGACGGGATTCGGTTTGTTTCCACGTTCTGTTGATACTTCATTTAATTTTCTGGTGATAATTTAATCACGCGTAAACCGTATGTCTTTTCCAAGAAACACATACCCTAAATAATTCGAGTTTCAGGCAGGCGGCAAGAGAATGACAAATTCGTCTGGAACGAATTTGACCAGCCAACGGCTGGCCTTCGGTGAGAGACAGAATGTCTCTCATTTAATCCCGATGAGCTTACAGAAGTAAGTGATTCGGGTGAGTGACAAATCTGCCAAAGGCAGATTTGAACGCTGCTTGCAGCGGCCCCAGCGGGGCGAGACACACGCAAGTGTGCCGAGTATCGAAGTCAACGTACATGCAACTTGAAGTATGACGGGTATAGGCAAGGTTTTATGTAAATGGACTTTTATTAATCTACATATGTATGTCCGACAATTTTTAGTTTCTATAAAAGTGTTTTATTTTTCTTATTAAGCCAAAAGGAAGCGTAATTCCTTTTTTAGTGACAACAAAATTGCGGATATCTATAAGGTGAGGTTTGACATGGAATATCAATCAGGCAAGCGCGTTTTATCATTATCATTGGGCCTTATCGGCCTGTTTAGCGCATCGGCATGGGCCTCTGATTCACGAACAGTGAGCGAACCGAAAGTACCGTCTTCTTGTACGGTGCTTAAAGCAGACAGCAGCACGGCCACCAGTGCCATTCAAAAAGCACTGAATAATTGCGGGCAGGGAAAAGCGGTAAGATTGAGCGCAGGAAGCTCTTCCGTCTTTCTCAGCGGTCCGCTCTCCCTACCTTCAGGCGCCAGCTTATTAATTGACAAAGGGGTGACTCTGCGGGCTATAAATAACGCCAAGTCTTTTGAGAACTCGCCTTCATCCTGTGGTGTGGTTGATAAAAACGGTAAGGGTTGTGATGCTTTTATTACCGCAGTGAGTACAACGAATAGCGGAATCTATGGGCCGGGCACGATTGATGGGCAAGGGGGCGTGAAGCTTCAGGATAAAAAGGTGAGCTGGTGGGAACTGGCCGCTGATGCCAAAGTGAAAAAGCTAAAACAGAATACCCCTCGGCTGATTCAGATTAATAAGAGCAAGAATTTTACGCTGTATAACGTCTCTCTCATTAATTCCCCGAACTTCCACGTCGTATTCAGCGATGGCGATGGCTTCACTGCATGGAAAACCACGATTAAAACGCCGTCCACCGCCAGAAATACCGACGGTATCGATCCGATGTCGTCAAAAAATATCACTATTGCCTATAGTAATATTTCAACGGGTGACGATAACGTCGCGATCAAAGCGTACAAAGGCCGGGCAGAAACGCGCAATATCTCCATTCTTCATAATGACTTTGGTACCGGACATGGCATGTCGATCGGTAGTGAAACCATGGGCGTTTATAACGTCACGGTCGATGATTTGAAGATGAACGGTACGACCAACGGTTTACGCATTAAAAGCGACAAATCGGCTGCCGGGGTGGTCAATGGTGTTCGGTATAGCAATGTCGTCATGAAGAATGTGGCGAAACCGATCGTGATTGATACGGTATATGAGAAAAAAGAAGGGAGTAATGTCCCGGACTGGAGTGATATCACGTTTAAGGATGTGACGTCGGAAACCAAGGGCGTCGTGGTGCTGAACGGTGAGAATGCGAAAAAGCCGATAGAAGTGACGATGAAAAATGTCAAATTGACCAGCGACAGCACATGGCAGATCAAGAACGTCAACGTTAAGAAGTAGTTCCATTACTCGTTGTTTTGTCATGACAACGTCTAGACTGTTGACAAATATTCTTGCAGAACTAGAACGGTGGTAATGGGATAGAAGAGTAAAGCGTCCGCGCCAGGGATGGCGCGGCTCGAGCTTACAGGGAGGTACTTGCAGCGTCTTTACGATCTACCCATTATCACCGCTCGACTCACTTTGTCAGCAATCGCAGCACCGTTATTTATAAAATGACAGCGTGCATTGAGTGTGCTGACTTAACGCTCACGCAGCGCTTCATTAACCTTATTCAGCGGCTTAATCAGATAATCCAGCACGCTTTTCTGGCCCGTTCTTATCTCTACGCTGGCCACCATGCCGGGCACGATAGGGAATTTTTCCCCGGCTTTGTTGGTTAGTTCTGCCAGCGTGGTACGCACATAGACCCGATAATAAAACTGATCGCGCCTGACTTCGTCCTGAAGGGTATCAGGCGACACGCTTTCGACTTCGCCCGTTAAATTACCGTAGATGGAGGAATCATAGGCGGTGATTTTTACCGTGGCGGGCAAACCCGGTCGGATATAAGCAATATCGCGCGGGTTGATGCGTGTTTCGATCAGCAACTGATCTTCCAGCGGTACGATCTCCATCAATTTACCGCCCGGTTGCAGCACCCCGCCAACGGTCGTTACCTGAATGTCTTTCACAATCCCGCGCACTGGTGATGTGATGGTGGCGCGCTTGAGCTGGTCTGCTTTCCCGCTGACGACTTCCCTTTGTGCTTCCAGATCGGCGTTGTTTTTGACCTGCTCTTCACGCGCTCGCACGGCGTATTGATTGCGAGCTTCATCTATTTTTCCTCGTATTTCAGTAATCTGGCGGCGTAATCGAATCACCTCGACGGCGCTGGCGGCACCGCGCTGCACCAGCGGCTCCGTCATGCGCAGTTCCTGCTCGACCAGCCGCATCGACTGTTGCAGGTTGGCGACCGTTTCGTCGCGATTACGCAAGCGTGATTCATAAAGCTGACGTTCACGCGTGGCCAATGCAGGCTCCTTCATGGTTTCCGCGCTGAATTTCAGCGGTTCGCCGCTGAGCTCGGCGTGCAGGCGTTCGGCGGATGCCCGCAGCGTCTGCACGCGAGAGAAAGCTTCGCCGTAGACGGACTGGAAGCGGTTGATGTCCAGTTGCGCCAGTACCTGCCCTTTCTCAACGACATTGCCCTGTTGTACGTACAACTGGCCGATGATTCCGCCATCCAGGCTTTCAATCACCTGTGCGCGGGTCGAGGGCGTCACCTTGCCAGTTCCGACCGACACCTCATCCAGCACGGCAAATTTGGCCCAGATAAAAAAGACGATCAGCCCCAACAGGCTGAGCCAGATAATGACGGAGACGTGTCGACCTTGGCGTTTCAGGTCATCATGGATCGTGATGCTACTCATTGTGTTTCCCCTTACGCCACGCTCTGTGCGCTATCTGCCGGTTTACTGACGGCCTTCAAAATCTGGTCACGCGGGCCATCTGCCACGATGCGTCCACCGTCCATGACGATCACGCGGTCAACCAGCTTGAGCAGCGCTGGGCGGTGCGTCACCAGAACCAGCGTACGGCCCGAGAGCCAACTGCTTAATTGATGAATAACGTGGCCTTCCAACTGCTCGTCCATCGAGGCGGTAGGCTCATCGAGCAGCACAATCTGAGGATTACGTAACAGCATCCGGCTAAGCAGGATCATCTGCCGCTGCCCGCCGGATAAACCACGCCCGCCTTCATGAATGATGCGATCCAGACTGGCGGCATCCTGTTGAATCAGGCTGAGTGCGCCGCTAATGCGCAGTGCCTGTAGCAATTCCTGTTCGGTGGCATGCGGATTGCCGAGCATCAGGTTTTGCCGCAGGCTGCCGAAGAACAACCGTGATTCCTGTGATAGAAAACCCAACTGGCGGCGGACATCTGCCGGGTCGATCTGGTTGATGTCGACACCATCAATGATGACCTTGCCGCGCGTCGCGGTCGCCTGATTGGCGAGCAGCTTGAGCAGGGTGGATTTACCCGCGCCGACCTTACCTAGCAGCGCCACTTTTTCCCCCGGTTTAATGTCCAGCTTCACGATCTGTAAAGCCGTATCGCCCTGCTCGGGATCGTAGCTGTATTGGACGTTGTGGAGCTGGAAGTGACCCTGAAGGATCGGGCAGTGCGCTATTTTTCCCTCTTCCGGCCGATCCAGCGGCTTTTGCAGCAGATCGTCCAGCCCGGTCATGGCGGTTTTGGCATGCTGCCAGCGGGAAAAGACCATTGTGAGCTGCATGAGCGGGGCGATAGTGCGAGAAGAAAGCAGGCTACAGGCTACGAGTGTACCGGTGGTGATATCGCCTGCTAGCACCAGATAACTACCGAACACCAGCATACCAGCATAAGTTAACTGCTGGACAGTCGACGCCCAGCCGCTGAGCCGAGCACCCCAGACGCGCTGCTTCATCCCGATAGAGGCACTGACTTCGTGTGTCTGCTCCCACTGGCGTTGGAAGTAGGGTTCAGCCTGCAAGGCTTTGATATCTTCGATTCCTTCAATGGACTCGACCAGCACCGCATTACGCAACGCACTTTCGCGCATCCCTTCTTTGGCGAGCTTCGCCATCGGCCATTGCAGCATCAGACCGGGGATTACAATCAGCGGAATCGCCAGCATGGGAATAAATACCAGCGGCCCGCCGATCATCGCCATGATGCCGAGAAACAGAAAGACAAACGGCATGTCGGCTGCCGCACCGACGGTCGTTGAGGTCAGCAGTTCGCGAACCTGATCGATTTCCCGCAGTTGTGAAATAAATGATCCGGTGGACTTGGGACGAGCTTCATTTTTTATCGCCAGCGCCCGGGCGAATAGCATCCCTGACACGTTCAGATCGATGCTCTTGCCCATCAAGTCGGAGACGACGGTACGCGACAAACGGATAGCGTATTCCAGTGCGGCGGCCAGCAGCACGCCGAAAAATAGCACCCACAGCGTCGGGATCGACTGCGCCGGGATCACACGGTCATATACCTGCATGGAGAACAGGATCCCCGCCAGCGCGAGAACGTTACCCACGATAGACGCCAGCGATATTTCTCCGATCTGTCGTTTTGCGCCGCGAAAATGTTGCCAGAACCAGTGCTTGCGGTACGGTTTGACGAAATCATCGATGCGGGTATCGCGGCCACGCTCGGCGATGCCGACCAGCACGATAATACCCTGACTGTGTTTGATGAGTTCTGTCAGTTCCGCTTCACGCTGAAGATCGCCGCCGTCATCCAGCCAGTAGGTTGCGATCCCCTCATCATTCACTGATTCGATGACGATGACGCCGCCGTCGTCTGTTTCTGCCAGCACGGGGAGAATTTTGTTACGCCAGCGGATCTTCTCCGTGTGCCGCAGGCTGATGGTCAGCCCCATCAGGTGGCTGATCTGTTCTAACTGGCGGGCGATGGGGAGCTGTTCATACCAGCTCATCTGCTGGCGTACCGACTGGGCATCGACCACTTGACCGTAGTGGGCGGCAGCACGCGCCATCGCGGCAATCCAGATCTCAGTTTTGGTGACTTGTGTCATGTACATTCCTGCATGTTCTTATCCGGCAGGCAAGCCGGCTTACAGCGACGGGAGCGTCTCGCCACTGGCTTGATAACGTTCAATACCCAGCATATCCAGCAGATTATCGACGGCCGCGGCATAGTTCACTGCCGCCTCCCAGCCGTCGTATAACGCACCGATGCGTGAGGTTTCGGCCTGCAACACGTCTTGTTCGACGCTGAGCAGGTCGTTCAGGCTGCGTTTGCTGAGCTTGTATTCATCCTGATAAACGTTGCGCGTATAGGTCGCGCTGGTGATTTGCTGCTGGCTGGCTTTTTCACGCTGCTGCGCACCGATGAGGTCGGCATAGGCCGTTGCCGCTTTCTGGTTCATATCCAGCTTCGCTGCTTCGACCTCAGCCTGTGCGGCTTCACGCGTGCCTGATGCAGCATCAACGCGTGCGCTGACGGCTCCACCCTGATAAAGCGGGGCTTCTACGACCAGTTGTAGCTGGTCATCCCAATAATTACGCCTGTCGGTTTCATAGCGGGTACGCCCCGCCTGTACGGCAACGGTAGGCCAGTGTTGGGCTTCCGCCTGACGAATACGGTGGCGCGAGGCTTCCTGCTTGGACTGCGCGCTCAACACCGAATTACTCTGTTGGTAAGGGAGCGCCTTGAGCGTAATTTTTTGTTGCAGCAGCACCCGTGGCAGGTCGGGTAGGGCGGTGGGGAGGACGCCAGTCAGCACGCTGAGCTGTGCCAGCGAGGAACGTTCCAGCGCTCGATATTGTTCCAGTGTCGCCTTCATGCCTGCGATGCGGGTTTCCGCTTGCAGGATGTCAGATTGCGTGCTGAGACCCGCCTCGGAACGGAGTGTTGCGATGTCTTTTACCTGACTGAGTGACGTGATGTTGCGTTCAGCTACCTGACTCAGTTCCTGGTAGCGTTTGACTTTCAGGTAAGTGAGCAAGGTTTGCTGGCCGACGGTGGTCATGATGCCATAGAGCTGATAGCGGTAGGCATCCGACAGGCTGTGCTGCTCATCAATGCTGCCGCCCGTCTTACCGAAATCGTACAGGAGCTGTTTCAGCGTGATGCCTGCGGTGGAGTTGTTGCTCATCGTGCCGCCACTATCACTTTGATCTGACCGGCCGACGTTACCGCTCAGGCCGATTTGCGGAAACCAGGCACTTTGCGCCACGCGGAGATCGGCGTCGCCGACGCGAATTTGTGCTGAAGCCTGTGCGATTTGCGGGTTACGTGCGAACGCGCGGAGAATCGCCTGTTTGAGGTCCAGACTATCGACCTGTTGTTCTGTTGGCGCGGTAGACCAGTCAAACGCCACGGCCTGTGCGAACGACTGCGGGCTATAAAAGAAGGGAAGGCTGGTGCAGGCCAGCCCAAGCGCCAGCGCATAACGTGGCGTGTGATGGCATAATGTGCGGGTCAAAAAAGCGTGATTACGCGGAAAAAACATGTCCCTGATAAAAAATCTGAGAAAAAATGGTTTGTGCATCAATTGCCCCTGTTTTCATCACTCTTGTTTTAGTTCCTTTACACATATTTATGCCGCTACTTAGGCAGTTTCTACTGTCTCTTGGGCATATCTCTATGCCGCTACTGAGGCAATTTCGTGCGCGATAATGGCGTTATTTTCATGCTATCTCGTAGCACGCGCCCGACTCGGGACGGCTCAAACGCCGCTCGCCCCGAGACCCCTGGCTTTTGGCGGAAATTATGCCGCTACGCGGTGCCATCGGTGTTCATGAGTACGTTTCGAGCCGCCAGTGACGCGATTACTCGCCCCATTAATGGGACTCGCCCTTCGGGTCAGCACAAGTGCTGTTCAAAAACGTCGTGACGTTTTTGTCTGACGCGGCACTGACTTTCACGGCATCCATGCCGCTCACTCGGTACTCATGCCCACCGATGCATAATTTTTACGCCGAATAGCAGTAAAACCTCACCATAAACTTATAAGAGACAGTCTCCTCGTCAGAGGCTGTGGGGTTAAACCCACGGTTACACCATATTGACGAGCAGCCCTTGCTGCACCAGTACATCTCCCAGGCTGTTGGCGCTATCCAGCGATGAATGGTGGTAGACATCAAAGTGTTGGCCATCAACATCGCGCTGTCCTACCGTGCTCCAGGCTCCTTCGCCTGGAATCAGGTTCACCTTGCTACCTTCGCCCCCGACGATCAGCAGGTCATCTTCTGGTCGGTCGGTGACATTCAGGGCGCGATCGAGATCCAGCGTGATGCTGTTGGTGCCGTTTTGGCCTAAATCGAAGATCTCCACGTTGTCGATTTTCAGCCCCAAGACGGTGAGATCCAGATTGAGCTCGGTGCCATCCAGAACCAGCGTATCAATGCCGTCGCCCCCATCGATCTGGGTAAAGTCGAAGGTTGAGAGCGTAATGAGGTCATCACCTTCGCTGCCTTCGATATCGGTACCCGTTTGCACGCTGCCGCCGGCCAGACTGATGACGACACCGCCGATGGCATACACGCTGTCATCCACTTCGGTGCTAGCGCTATTGTCGATGGTCGTTGTCTCACTGAGCGCGGCGGCTGCCATTTTCGAGCTGACATGAAGGGTTTGCACATCGGTGCTTTCCCCGCTATCGGTCTGTTCACTGGACAGCGAGGCCACCTGAGCAAGGCTGTGATCGTCGACATCCAGCGCCATCATGCTCATCAGCGGTAATCCGAGCACGATGCCTGATGTCAATCCGGCGGAAACCCCAGTGAAATTACCCGCTTGATCGGTGACGGACGCTTCAACCGCCGTACCCAGCAGCGCTGTCAAAATTGCACCCACATTGAAGATGCTGATGCCTAGCAGGGAACTGGTGAAATGCGCGCTCCACTTGCCATCGGCACCGACGGTGCCCTGTAGCGTTTGGCCGAGCAGGGTGACATTGACCTTGGCACCTTGCTGCACATAGCGTGATACCCCACTGACTGTGACACCGTTTGCCAATAGGCCAACCGTGTTACCAATCAGCGACCCAACCGCATCAATACCCAACTGCGGCAATTGGTGCGTTTTCACGATGACATTGCTGCTGGTATTGTTGATGTTGCCGTAGCGGTCGGTAACGCTGACACCCACGGATAAGTTGCCATCGGTGATATTCAACAGGTTGGCGCTCGGTACGCTGATACTCCAGGTGCCGTTGCTGGCGACGGCGGCGCTGAGCGTGAGCCCGCCGACTGTCAGTGTGACGCTACCGCCTGCCGCATTCGTCGTGGTTCCGCTGATGATCTGGTTCACGCCAGCTTCGGCCAGATTCAGGTAACCGTCTCCGCCAAACAGGGAACCGAGGTTGACCGTTGGCAGCGCGTGAACACCTACGCCGATCGAAGCGCCTACGCTGGTCGTTTTCCCTGCCGCGTTGGTCAACGAGGCGTTGAGAGAAAGTGTACCGTCCGTCAGACTATTGAGATCGAGCGAAGGTAGGCTGACGGACCAGGTGCCGTTGTTTTGCACCACGGCAGAATACGTCTTGATACCCAGTGAGATCTGGATAGTTGAACCTATCGCATTGGTGCTGGTGCCACTTATAATCTGACCCGCAGCCGCTTCGACCGCATTCAGCAAACCATCACCGCCAAAGAGTGGGTTGATGGTCAGCGTTGGCTGGCCGTTAATCGCCACGCTAAGCGCGCTGGTTCTTTCGCCCACGTTACCCGCTGCATCCACCAGACGGACGCCGACGTTAGTGGCACCATCGGTGAGGGCTTTTAGGTCGAGGTTAGGAACCGGCAGGCTCCAACTGCCGTTTGCGCCAACTGTCGTGGTGTAGGTTTTGCTTCCCAATGTGACGTTGAGGGCGGTACCGGCTGCCACATTGGTCGTCGTCCCGCTGATAGTTTGTGCGCTCAGTAGGCTGGAGAGATCCAGTACGCCGCTGTTGAACAACGAGTTAAGGGTGATGGTTGGCGGTAATATGGCGATGTTAAGGCCAGTGCTGATGCCATTGCTGTTGCCTGCCGGATCGGTCACCGTCGCGCTCACGGTGAGGTTACCGTTGGCCAGACCGGACAATTGTAGCGGCGTTACGCTGGCGCTCCAGGTGCCGTCATTACCCACGGTAGTGTTTAACGTCAGGGTGCCGATGCGTATCACCACCGACGATCCTGCTATCGCGTTGGTGGTGGTGCCACCGATCGTCTGCGTCAGCGCCGCCTCTGCGGCGTTAAGGAAGCCATCACCGCCAAACAGCGAGCCAAGACTAATCGTCGGCAAGTTTTTGGCAATGATGTTGATGGCGTTATTGACCGTACCAGTGTTGCCGGAGGTATTGGTGACGGATACGCCAAGCGTCGCGCTGCCATCAGCCAGTGCGCTAAGATCCGACGGTTGCAGTGTCAGGCTGAACACGCCACCCGCCCCGACGGTAGATAAGAACGTTTTGCTGCCAAGGGTAACGGTAACCTGCGATCCCACGCTTGCATTGGTTACCAGGCCACCGATAGTTTGTGCTACCACGGCTTCTGCTGCATTGAGGAAGCCATCGCCGCCAAACACAGGGTTCAACGTAATCACCGGCTGTGTGAAATCGAACTTGATACCCGCGCCACCGTTGGCACTATTGCCTACGGTATCTGTTGCGGTTGCGGTCACGGTGAAATCACCATTGCCTAACCCTTGCAGGATACCCAATACGCTAGGGGTGACTGCTACACTCCATTTGCCATCTGCACCGACAATGGCTGTCGCTATTTGTGAACCTGATATGTTGAGTGTAATGGTTCTGCCAATCAGTCCCGTGGCGGTACCACTGAGGGATTGGTTGACCAGCAGATCGGCCAGATTGAGCACGCTATCACCAAAGACCGGATTGAGCGTAATGCTCGGCAGGTTCCTGATGACCGTTGGAACGTTGACGATCTGGCTGGTGGTGTTACCCGCATGGTCGGTGACCGCAACGCCCAGTGCTAAGGTACCATCCTGCAAGGCTTGCAAAGTAAGGGCAGGAACGGACAGGCTCCAGGCACCGCCAGCGCCGACGGCAATACCGGCATAAATAGTGTTACCCAGCGTCACCGTGACACTCGCACCCGCAGCGATATTCACATTGCTGACCACGCCGCTGATAATCTGGCTGGTGGCGACATCAGCCGCATTCAGTGCGCCATCGGTGAAGGCAACGACGGAGTTAATCACGGGTAGTGATTTCAGCACGTCAATGTCGATCAACTGGTTTTTCACGTTACCGTGGGAATCAACAATATCCACGTTAACCTGCAACAGCCCGTTATTTAACCCATTGAATAATGTCGAAGGAAGCGAAACGCTCCAGGCACCGTTGGCGCCCACTGTGGCCTCCACCGTCGTACCCAGCACGGTGACCTGTACTTTCGCACCCAGCGTGTCCCCCGTTGCGTTACCACTGATGACCTGCGTCACCAGCGATTCGGCCAGATTGAGGATGCCATCATTACCGAAGATATCGTTAATACCGGCGCCAAGCGTTTGGTTCAGCGCGACGTCCAGCGTAGCATCAACGTGTGTCGTGTTGCCGGATGTATCGGTCAGCGTTACACCGATGACCTGCGCCCCATCGATCAGACTTTGCAAATCGACAGACAGCACGGGGATCGTCCAGGTTCCATTTGGGCCAACGGTGGTCGTGCCGGTTAATGGCCCTGCGGTGAGCGTCACGGTGGCACCTATTTCGCCCGTCCCAGTAATGGTTCCGCCTGCCAGCGCCTCAGCCAGCGTCAGGATATTGTCATCGAACAGCGCGACGCTGAGTAGCGGGATGGCGGTATCGACGGTAACAACCTGCGTATCGGTGGTGGTATTTCCGGCTTTATCGGTGAGTGTCGCGGTGATGGTGTGGCCACCGTCGGCCAACTGCGCCAGATCGGAGGCGGGGACATTCACGCTCCAGGTTCCTGTTACGGAAACCTGTGCGCTGTAGGTTTTTCCGTTCAGGCTAATCGAGACGATCTGCCCGGCCTCGGTGAGCTATGCCGTACCCGTAATGGCCTGCTCTATCGTCATTTCCGAGGCGTTGAGCACGTTATCTGAAGCAAAAGAGACGATATCCAGTGTAGGAGCAATGGTGTCCACGGTGACGATCGTGGTTGTGGTCGCATCCAGCGATGTGGCTGTTACGTTAATAGGCCCCTGACCGGCAAAGGTCGGCAGCGCTGAGATAGTGATGCTCCAGTTGCCATTCACATCGGTAATGGGCACAAACATTGCCGATCCGACCTGGAGACTCACGGGGCTCATGGATGACGTAGGACCGACTGAACGCCCGGAAATGGTGATGTTGCCGTTGATCTCGACGGCGTTGATGATGTTGTCGATCGAAATCGGGTCAATGGTCATCACCGTCTGCGGTGGCGTCAGGTTGACGTTAAAGTTAACGCTGGTCGGTGTTGTTGGGTTTCCGGCCCGGTCTTCCGCGCTGACGGAAAGGGTGTGCTGTGTATTGGACAGCGCGATGAGCGCCGAAGACGGGATGTTAACGCTCCAGATACCGCCGGTGAGCACTTTCGTCGTGTAGTCATTGCCATTCAGCCTGACGGTGACATTTTGCCCGACCTCCAAACCAGTTGATGTCCCGCTGACAGCCTGCGTGGCGTGGCTTTCGACATAGTTAAGGCCGTCCAGACCGGCGAAGGCGGTAATCGCGACGGTTGGCGCGGCTTGTACGGCCAGGATTGCCTGAGAATGTAACGTGCCGCTGTTACCTACGCTGTCTGTAGCCGTAATGCTGATGTTTTGGGTTCCGTCAGCAAGCAGGGCAAGTTGAACTGGCGTCAAGGTTGCCGTCCAGATTCCTCCACTAATTTGCGTGGCGAGCGTCTGGTTGCCTAGCATGACGGTCATACTCACGGCGTCACCCGCATTACCGCTTAATGTCCTGCCCGCTAACGTTGCGGCTTCGACAATATTCAGATAACCATCGTCAAACGGCGTATTGAGCGTGATCGCCGGTGGAGTGAAGTCACTGACAAACGATATTGGCGTCGAACCGACGTTGCCAGCGGCATCAACGGCCGTTACTGTGATGGTATGCGGGCCGTCAACCAGTGAGTTCAAGGCATTAGCAGGCAGCGTGACAGACCAGTTGCCCGCGCTATCTACTGTCGCGGTGTAGCGAATACCGTTGAGGTCAATCTCCAGTTTTACACCTTGCCCGCTACCGCTAATCTGCGTACGGCCAGAGAAGGTGAGTGCTGACGCGGCTTCAGCGCTACTCAGGATGTTATCTATGCCAAACGGCTGCACGTCGACCATCGGGGCGGGCAGCGTCAACGCTGCGCTGATATCGCGCGGGACGCTGGAATTGGTATTGCCTACCCGATCGGTGACCGTGACAGCAATGCTGTAATTACCTTCGGTGAAGATCGCTAAATCGGCAGGGGACAGGTTTCTGGACCAACTGCCGAGTCCGTCAGCGGTGGCGGTAAAGGTGGTTTCTGCCAGCGTGATTTTATTAATCACGGTAACGGTTACATTCTGACCAACGCCAGTAATGCCGGTTTTACCCGTTAAACTCTGAATAGCCAGAATTTCGGTGGTGTTAAGAATACCGTCGCCAAAAGGCAGATCCAGCGTTGCCGAAGGCAGCGTCGTCGTCAGAATATCCGCCGTGCCTGATGCGGAGCTGGTATTGCCTACGGCATCGGTGACGGTGACCGTGAAGGTTGCTGTGCCATCCGGCATGTTGATCAACGTGGTACTGTTTACCGACAGCGTCCAACTGCCATCGGCATTCACCGTAGCCGGGAAGTTGGTGCCGTTAATACTGACCAACACGGTTTGTCCCACGTCGCTGGATAATCCCGTTTGCCCGGATAGTGTGCCGCCCGGTAGTGCATCAGCCAGGCTCAGTTTGCCATCGCCGAAAGGTGTGTCCAGCGTCGCGACAGGCACACCTACAATCACGCTGGTGAACGTTCCGCTTCCTGTTCCCGTATTGCCTGCGTGATCAGTCACGGTCACGTTGATGGTGTGTGTGCCATCGCCGAGGGCAGACAAATCGGCCGCTGGCAGCGTCACACTCCACTGACCATTTGCTGCCACAGTAGCGTTGTAGGTGGTGGTTATCGTGCCGTTGGTGATTGAGACTGAAACGCTTTGGCCTGGATCGAGTAGTCCTGTCGTGCCTGTCAGCAGTTGATCGACTGCGCTTTCCGCTTGATTTAACGCACCATCGATAAACGGTGTGGCGATACTGATGGTGAAATTGGTATTAATGACGATATCCAACGCGCCGCTTGCGCTACCCGTATTGCCTGCACTGTCGGTGACCGTCGCGCTGACCTGCACGTTTCCATCTGCCAGTATGCTAAGCGCATTGGCGGGAATGGTGGCACTCCATATCCCTCCCGCCAGCGTCAGGCCCGTCACGGTGTAAGTCCCTATCGTGACCTGAATCACTGCTCCGACGGGCAGGTTGGTGTAACTACCGCCGATGGTTGTTGCCGTCGCCAGTTCCGAGGTAGTGAGGACATTGTTGTCATAGAGTGCATTCAGCGTCAGCGTTGGCAGCGACTGCGTTTTCAACGTGATATCAATGCTGGTGGCACTGGCATTGCCAGCGCCATCGGTCACGCTGGCCGCCAGTGTTTTCACCCCATCACCCAACGCCAACAGGTCGGTCGCTGCAATGGCGATTTGCCAGATACCGTTGCTGTCGGCAACGGCGCTGTAGACGGCCACACCCACTTTGATGGTGACCTGAAGACCCGCTTCGGCCCTGCCGCTCAGCGGTAATCCTGCCAGCGCGTCCGCCAGACCGATATCGCTGGTATCGACCAGCATGTCGATGGACAGCAGCGGTGGAACGGTATCGACCGTAAAAGGATGGGTTGTTGTGGTTGGGTTCTGTGCGATGTCACTTACCGTCGCGGACACATTCTGGCTGCCCTGCTGCAGGTTTTGAACATCGCTGGCGGGAACGGTGGTGCTCCAACTGCCATCCGCGCCAACGGTAGCCAGATACGTTTTGCTATTTAACGTCACCGTGACGCGTTGTCCGGTCTGAACATTCGTCGTTGAGCCAGAGATGAGCAGGTCGGATTGGCTATTCTGCGCGCTGATAATGTCGTTGCCTGACAGTGTCGCAATGGTGATGCCTGGCAGGTTGGCGGCATCGGTGATGACGGTAATTGCGTGCGTGGTTGATCCGGGGTTACCGCTCACGTCGGTCACGCTGGCACTCACGATTTCTCTGCCGTCAGGCACGTTGCCAACATCTGTTGCTGGAACCTGAACGCTCCAACTGCCATCTGCACCGACTGTGGCAAAGTAGGTCTGATTATTGAGGACAATGGTGACCTGCTGGCCCTGTTCCACATTCTGGCTACTGCCGTTGATTGTCAATGGCAGGCCCGATTCGGCCAGATTGAGATAATCATCGTTAGACAGTGTGGCTATCGTCAGGGTCGGTGCTCTAGCAGGGTCGGTATCCAGCGTAATCGAATGGCTGACGGTGCCGGTATTGCCTGCGGCATCTGTCAAGGTGGCGGTGATTGCCGTGATACCGTTCGGCATGTTTTGCAAGTCGCCCGCAGGCACAGTAACGCTCCATGTGCCGTCTGCCTGTGCCAGACCCTGATAGATCTGTCCGTTGATGATGACGTTGACAATGATGGGTCTACCGCTGTCGTTGATGGGCGATGTCCCGCTGATTTCCAGCGGCAGCAGGCTTTCCGCGATATTGATGATATCGTCGATGCCAATCGGGTTGATGGTTAGCACTGGTGGGGTTAAATCCACGAATGCGCTGCCCTGAATGGTAGAGGTATTGCCCGCCGCATCGCTAACGGTAACGGAAATACTGAGTATGCCGTCTGCCAGCCCAATCAGAGCAGACGATGGCAGTTGAAGGTTCCAGTTGCCATTGCCGTCAACCGTACCAGAATAGACCGTGGTGCCAATGGTGACACTGACGGTTTGCCCGGATCCATGAAGGCCTGTGCTACCAGAGAGCGTTTGCCCAGACAGTGCGTCATTGGCATTCAGGTAACCGTTGCTGAATGGCATATTCAACGACGCTACCGGTGGGTTATTGATGCTGACGCCTAACTGCTGCGTACTCGATAGGGCATTGCCAGCCTGATCGACGGCGGTCACATGAACTGCGATGACGCCATCACCCAGCAGTTGCAGATCGCCGGATTGAACCATGGCGCTCCAGGTACCGTCTGGCTGCACCTGTACGGTGTAGGTTTTCCCGTTGAGTATGATGTTGACATTCGTTCCCGGTGCTACGTTGACGGCACTACCGTTAATCGTAATACCGTTTGCCGCCTCCAGCGCATTCAGCTGGTTATCCCCGGTTATTGGCGCAATAGACAGACCACTTGCATTCGTATTGACCGTGACGGTACTGCTGGATGTCGCGGTATTGCCGGAGACATCACTCACGCTAACGGTAATGGTCTGGCTGCCATTAACCAGCAGCGCCATATCGGTATCCGAGATTGTGGTGCTCCAGCTCCCGTTTGACAGAACCACGGCAGTATAGGGTTTGCCATTGAAGACAATCGTCACCGTCTGGCCTTGCTCAACATTCCTACTGGTGCCGCTGAGTACCTGACTGACTCGTGCTTCCGCACCGTCAATAATGTTGTTACTGGCGAAAGTACCCACCATGATGACCGGTGCGTTTAACGGGCTGGCATCGACACCAATGGTCTGCGTGGTGGTGGTGGTATTGCCTGCGGCATCGGTCAGACGAGTCACGATGCTGTAACTGCCATCGGACAAGCTGCTCAGATCGGCTGATGGAATGCTGATGCTCCAGGTGCCATCACTACCGACGGTGCCGCTGTAGGTTTTACCGTTCAGCGTCGCGGTGACGGTTTGCCCAGCGCTGGACGGCGAGGCGGTGCCGGTTAGCAACTGGTTGCTCAATACCTCGGTGCTATTCAGGACGTTATCGGTAGCAAAGCTGGCCGTCGTCAAGGTAGGCGGCGTACGAGCCACGGTAATACTGCTGGTTAGGGTATTGCTGTTTCCGGCTGCGTCGCTGACGCTAACTTGCAATGTTGTTGCACCATTCGGCAGATTTTGCAGGCCGTTCACAGGCAGAGAAATCGTCCAGTTGCCTGCTGTATCAACGATCCCTGTGTAAGTCACGCCGCCTAGTGTGGCGGTGACGATTTGCCCTGGTGAGGCGATACCGGTTGTGCCGCTGAGCGTCTGGGTAACGCCAGCCTCTGCGGCATTGAGTATACCGTCGCTGAACGGCGTGTTCAGCGTCAGTGTTGGGTTGCTGTGGGTAAACACATCAATGGTACGGCTGCTGCTTAACACATTACCCGTACTGTCAACCGTAGTGACTGTCAGGGTTGATGTGCCGTCTGCCAGCGTGCTGACATCCGCCGCAGACACGGTGATGCTCCAGGATCCGTTCTGCTGTACCACCCCATCGTAGCTTTTCCCGTTTAGCATGATCGTGACAGTGGTGCCGGCCGACACGTTCTGGCTGCTGCCGTTAATGGTCAGGTCTTGCGCGGCTTCGACTTGATTCAGTTTGTCATCACCCGCGACGGTGTCGATGGCGATACCGCTTAGGGAGGTATTCACAGTAATCGTTTGGCTGAGCGTTGCCGGATTACCGCTGACGTCGTTGACGCTGATCGTTACGGTATGCGCGCCTTGCGCCAGATGAATGAGATCGACAGACGGCACGCTGACGCGCCATTGGCCGTTGCTGTCAACCGTTGTGGTGTAGGTGTTGTCACCGAGTGTAATGGTAACTCGCTGCCCAGCTTCGACATTCAGGCTGCTGCCGCTGATGATTTGTGCAACGTTGATTTCACCACCATCGATGATGTTATTGAGCGCGATGGCGTTGATGGTGAGGAGCGGTAGGTTAGCCAGGCTAGCATCCAGCGTTAATGACCCTGTGCTGGTGGTACTGTTACCTGATGCTCCGGTTAATGTTGCTGTAACCGTGTAATTGCCGTCAGCCAAAGCCTGGAGGTCGGCGGCGGGAATGGGGGCACTCCAACTGCCGTCAGCCTGAATTTGCGCCTGATAGTTTTTATTGTTGATGGTAACAATGACGGTGCGTCCAGCATCCGCTTGTAGCGCATTACCAGAGATCAACTGGTCGTTCAAACTTTCGGCCGCGTTGATGATGCCGTCGCTGGTCAATGGTTTCAGCGTCAGAATAGGGCGAACCATGTCGACAGTAATATCGCGAGCGATCTCTATGCTGTTGCCTGCGGTGTCGGTCGCCTCTACACGGATGGTTTGTACGCCGGTTAACAGGGATTGCAGGTCGGCGGAGGTAAGTGTTGCGATCCAGTTACCCTGATTATCCACGGTTGCCGTATACGTTTTGCCGTTCAGCGTGACAATAACGCTTTGGCCCCCTCCGCTGATACCGGTTTTCCCTGTCAGGTTCTGCCCGCTGGCCGATTCGATGATGTTAAGTATTCCGTCGCCGAAAGGCTGGTCGATCGTGGGCTGTGGCAGGTTATTAATATGGATATCAATGTTGCGGCTGGCGGTCACTGGGGTATCGCCGGGGTTGGCGACGCTGGCGGTAATGGTTGCTGTGCCATCCGGTAACGCGAGCATATCGCTACTGTCGATCGTGATGCTCCAACTGCCGTTCGCGGCAATCGTGCCTGTATAGGTCTTGCCATTGAGCGTAACGGTAACGCTTTCTCCTGAGGTGACGTTGACCGTTGAACCCGAAATGGTCAGTGGTTGTGACGCTTCGAGGCGATTAATCTGGTTATCAAGCGCAACAATACTGATAGAGATACTGTCACTGCTGGTGTCGATAGAAGACCAGATTTCATGATTCCCCGTGTTCCCTGCCAGATCGGCGATCTGGGCAGAGATAGATACTATTCCTTCGCTGAGATCAGCCATATGCTCAGCCGGAATTTCTACCCCCCAATTGCCACCACTCTGGATGGTGGCAAAGTAGAATTTTTTGTTAAGGAGAATGTGGCGACCTGACCTGTTTCCACATTCGAACTGGTGCCCGTCAGCCACTGGCTGACTTTGAGATCCGCCGCGCTGATAAGGTTATTCTCATCAACAAAAGCATTAACGAAGATCGTTGGCTGGAACGCAGGGTCGGCACTAAGCGTAATGGATTTCTCGACGCTGGTGGTGTTCCCGACAGCATCGGTTAGCGAAGCGGATAGCGTGTAACTGCCATCGGCCATGCCGCGCAGAGCGGCCGTGGGTAAATTGATACTCCAGTTGCCATTGGCGGCAACAACGCCAGTATAGAACTGTCCATCGAAGGTGATAATGACGGTGCGACCTGCTTCGCTGATTGAGGCGGTGCCGTTGATCGTCTGGTTGCTTTGTGATTCGACCAGATTGATGGTGTCATCGCCTGCAATGGTGCCGATGGTCAGGGTAGGGGACGTAAAATCTGTCCGGCTGACAAACGTATGGCCTGCCTGATTGCCCGCAGCATCCTGTGCAGTCACCAATAGCGAATTGTTCCCCTCTGGCAACTGCTGGAGATCGGCCGCAGGGACGGTGACTTTCCAGTTGCCTGCCGCATCAACCGTCCCAGTGTAAGACTTACCGCCAAGAGACAATATGACGCTCTGACCTGCCCCGCTGATACCGGTGTGGCCGGTAATCGTCTGGCTGACCAGCGCCTCTGTGCCGTTCAGTGAACCGTTGCCGAATGGGGTATCAATCGTCGGTTGCGGTAGGGTATGAATGTGAACGCCGAGGGACTGATTGTCGGTTACGGCAGTGCCTCCCGCAATATTGACGGTGGCGGTGACTGTGGCGCTACCGTCTGACAGAAGCTGGAGATCGGCACTCGGGATTTGCAACGTCCAACTGCCGTCTGTCGCGACGGCGGTGGTGTAATTTTTCCCGTTCAGCGTAACGGTAACCGTCTGTCCCGCAGGAACATTGGCGGTATTACCACTGATCGCTAGTGGTTGAAGGGATTCTGCCCGGCTTAATAGATTGTCACTGGAGATGATGTTGATGGCGATACTGTCGCCAGACTTGTCTACGTTGATATCTCGGCTTCCGCTCGCTGCGTTGCCCGATTTGTTACTCACATTAACGCTAATGCTGTGCGGACCGTCTGCCAGAAGGGCTATATCCGCCGTTGAAACATTAATGCTCCAGACACCACCGGACTGCACGGTAGCAAGATAGGTTTTTCCATTCAGGCTAATGGTGACAACTTGTCCCGCCTCAACGTTGGCCGTCGTTCCGCTTAACTGCTGGCTGACTTTGGCTTCCGCGCCATCAATAACGTTATCGTCTGCGACGTTATTGATGGTGATGGTTGGGGCCGTGGTCGCGCCGCTGTCAATGGTGAGCGGACGGGTAACCGTTGTGGTGTTGCCTGCGGCATCCGTCAGTGTAACGGTCAGATTCTGATTACCGTCAGCGATAGCCACCAAATCGGCCGTTGGCAGAGTGACGCTCCAGTTTCCGTCGCTGCCGACGGTGGCGGTGTAGGGTTTGGCATTCAGCGTAACGGTGACTGTGCGACCCGCTTCGCTGAGCGATGCGGTTCCGCTGACGATCTGATCGACTGCCAATTCCATGCCGTTGAGGATGTTGTCCTGAGCGATGGCGGAGACGGTGAGCGTAGGCGGTGTCGTATCCACGCTGATATTCTGCGTCACAATGGTTTCGTTGCCTGCGATATCTCGGACAACAATCTCCAGTACGCTAATGTTGTCCGATGGCAGGTTTTGCAGCACATCTTTAGGGATCGTGACCGTCCAGTGCCCGTTGGCATCCACCGTCCCAGCAACGTAATACCCACCGATCGTCAGGCTGACGGTTTGGCCTCTACCGCTAATCCCGGTTTCCCCACTGATAACCTGATCTTGTGCCGCTTCTGCTCCGTTTAATACGCCGTCGGTGAAAGGCGGCGTCAGCGTGATGGAAGGAAGGGTATTGATGTGTACATCCAGTGTGTGGTCGACAGTGACGGTTTCTCCGCTGATCCCTTGTACGCTGGCAGTAATGGTGTTGCTGCCATCGGTCAGAGCAAGCAGGTCGGCGCTAGGGATGTCAACAGACCATGTGCCGTCTGCTCCCGTTGTTGCCGTATAGGTTTTTACTACCCCTGCGACGGTGAGGCTGACGGTAACCGTTTGGCCTGCGGCAACGTTGGCCGTAGTGCCATCAATCGTTAGCGGCTGTCCTGCTTCCACGGCATTCAGGCGATTATCAAATGAGATGATACTGATGTTGACCGCTTCGGCGTTGGTATCCACCGTGATGGTTTGTGGCGGCAGCGTGGTGGTGTTGCCTGCTTTATCCGTCAGTGACGCCACCAGACTGTAGGAGCCGTTAGTCAGCGCCTGGATATCGCCGGAGGGAATGAAAACACTCCATGCGCCGTCGCTCTCTACGGTGGTGGTGTAGGTAATGCCATTGAACGTCACTGTCACGGTCTGGCCGACATCCGATAGTGAAGCCGTACCGGAAATAAACTGTGAGGATTGCAGCTCGTCTGCGGTGATCAGATTATTTCCGGTAAACGGTGACAGTGACAGCTCGGGTGGCGTGGTATCGACAATGATGGTGCGGTTGACCACGGTGATATTGCCAGCACTATCGCTAACCGTGAACGACAACGCATGCTCGCCTTCGCTCAGCACGCGGAGGTCTGCGGCAGGAACGGTTAATGTCCAGTTACCCGCAGCATTAATCGTCGTGGTGTACGTTTTTCCATTGAATGTAATCGTGACATTCTGGCCCACTTCACCCGTTCCGTTGAGAACCTGACCGTTTGCCAGTTCTCCCACGGTGAGGTAGTTATCTCCCGTAAATTTATCGACGGTTAAATGCGGAGGCAGGGTATCAATGGTGAGGTCGAGGGTTTTCTCGTGGATGATGCCGTTCGCGCCCGGCACGCTGACTTTTAATGAATAAATGCCGTCTTCCAGTCCGGTAAACGCATCTGCTGGCAGCGAAAATTGCCAACTGCCGTCGGCGGCAGTAGTGGTGGTGTAAACCACGCCGTTCAACGTGATGGTGACGGTTTGCCCCGCGCTGACGCCGGTGGTTTTCCCGCTGAGGATATGAGGTTGGCCGATTTCCGTACGGTTCAGCCCATTATTTCCAGCGAAGGCATCAATGGTTAAGGGTTCAGGCTGTGGTGGTTGTGGTGGTTGTGGTGGTGGCGTGGTTGTGGTGTCATTGCTCGATGATGCCACGGCGACGGCAACCCCAGCGACAGCGGCTCCGCCGAGCGCGACAGCACCTAGAATGCTGCCCAACGTGGCGGTTGTTAACGTGC
The DNA here is from genome assembly GCF_000740965.1 of Pectobacterium atrosepticum. NCBI lineage: Bacteria > Pseudomonadati > Pseudomonadota > Gammaproteobacteria > Enterobacterales > Pectobacteriaceae > Pectobacterium > Pectobacterium atrosepticum. The sequence continues at coordinate 1,226,861 of NZ_CP009125.1, forward strand.
TGGTGGTACTGCCAATCAGTAATGACGTCAAGTCACCCAGCGTGGCGTATTCTGGCGTAATGGCAACGGCTTCTGCCGTGAGCGCCGCTCCTTCTCCGGCAGCCGCGCCGGAGAACTGTGCATGGATAAGCCGGGTGCCATCATCAAAAACCAACTCGCTGTGATAGCCTGCTGAGTCTAGGGTGAAGAAGCTTTCATAGCGGATGGTTGTGCCGTCGTTCATGTGCAAGATAAGATCGTTGCCGACGCGCTCATAGCGAGACACGATATCTGGTGTGCCATTGATTCGAACGGTGCTGCTTTCCAGTAGTTCTACGTTCCTCGTACCCTGTGGAACATTTTCTATGAACTGGCCATTATGGCGCGACAGGATATTCACATTTCCCGCAATAATATTCATATCTGACATGAAATAGCCTCTTACTTATCTGCAACCATTGTCTGGATACATCCCCCGACAGAACGATGCGGCAACGGGAGTGTATAGGTATATGCGCAACCAAAAATGGAGCACAAAAACAGGCCTGGTTTAGATAACAGTAAAGTATGGCTAAATTGAATGCTGTGTAGACCCCTTTCCATGGGGAATATCGGCGGCATGAGATTTGTCCGATTCTTGATATTTATAGGTGTGGCTTAACTAAAAATCCAACTTTTTTGAAATGTTTTGAAAATAAAAAAATATGACAATATTCCTACATATTAAATGGCTTCGCGGCGCGATTCTTTTTTAAGACTATTAACACGCTAATTATAATGTTTAATTACCATCACTTAGCGTTTTCGATAGCATGTCGATATGTTTTTTTGCACACATTGAAGCGACGAAGGAGAGATTGGCTTGCCGTAAATAGAGGTCTTTATTTGCCTTGATTGTATCAATTTGTGTTTATTTTATTTGGCGTGGGTGTGAAGTGCTAGAGGATCATGTTGCCAGAAAAATAATAACAGCTTGTGATAATTCATTCTTTTTTCTAATGGGTTGCGTTGACGGCGCAGAGCGTGTTTTACGGGAATAGTGAGTGTGGTACAAAACTGGATATGAGAATTATTCTTGATATCACCGTCATCGCCATTACACTGCGGGCGATTGTTTTCATCATAGAGACCAGGTTGTTATGGAGTTGCTCCGCATTGTTTACCAACAATACCGTTGGCCGTTTCTCGCTGTTATTATTTTAAGTTTACTCAGTGCTGCGTTGGGCATTGGGCTGATTGCCTTTATCAACCTGCAATTGATTGAAACGGTCAATCAGTCGTTGAGCGTCTTGCCGCAGTTTCTGGGCTTACTGCTGCTTCTGATGGGGGTGACACTGGTATCTCAACTGGCGTTGACCACGCTCGGGCACCATTTCGTTTATCGCCTGCGCGGGCAATTTATCAAGCGAATTCTGGATACAAACATTGCCCGTATTGAGCAGATTGGGAGTGCGCAACTGCTCGCCAGCCTGTCCAGCGATATCCGCAACATCACCATCGCGTTTGTGCGTCTACCTGAGCTGATTCAGGGCATCGTGCTTACCCTCGGTTCGGCGGCTTATCTGGCGTGGCTCTCTCCCAAAATGCTAGTCGTAACGTCCATCTGGATTGTGGTGACTCTCTGGGTCGGGTTTATGCTGGTTTCCCGTGTGTATCGCCATCTTACCCAGGTTCGGGAAGCGGAAGATCGCCTCCAGAAAGATTACGAAACCGTGATTAACGGGCGTAAGGAGCTGGCGCTCAATCGGGAACGCGCGCAGAAACTGTATGAAGAGGTTTATCAGGCCAATGCGCGGGATTACCGACAGAATGTGATTCGTGCCGACACCTTCCATCTCAGTGCGGTGAACTGGTCGAACATTATGATGCTGGGCGCGATTGGCGCGGTTTTTTTCATGGCAAACAATCTCGGCTGGGCGGATACCAATGTCGCGGCGACGTACTCACTTACGCTGCTTTTTTTACGGACGCCGATGCTTCAGGCCGTTGGTGCGCTACCAACACTGCTGAGCGCACAAGTCGCATTTAATAAGTTGAAACGTTTCGATTTGGTGGATTATCAGGAACCTTTCTCCTCTGTAATCGCCCCTGTCGACTGGCACACGCTGGAACTGCGTGATGTGGTGTTTCGCTATGACGATTCCAGATTTGAAATTGGGCCAATCAATCTGGTGATAAAGCGTGGCGAGCTGGTGTTTCTCATTGGCGGGAACGGGAGCGGAAAATCGACGTTAGCGATGCTGCTGACAGGGCTTTATACCCCGGTGTCGGGCACGTTGCTGCTGGATAACCACCCGATTACGTCGGAAACGCGAGGGGATTACCAAAAGCTATTTTCTGCCATTTTTACCGACTTCCACCTGTTCGGACAGATGATGGGGCCGCAGGGAGCGGATCCCGATACGGCGTTGGTTGATGGGTGGCTGGATCGCTTGAATATGCGACATAAGTTGACGCTGGAAAATCATAGGGTGATGAATTTACAGCTCTCACAGGGGCAGCGTAAGCGTGTGGCGCTACTATTAGCCGTCGCCGAACAGCGCGATATCCTGCTGTTAGATGAATGGGCAGCCGATCAGGATCCGCAATTCCGCCGCGTGTTCTATCTTGAGTTGTTACCGCAGTTGCGTGCATTAGGGAAAACGATTGTGGCGATCAGCCATGACGATCACTACTTTGAACATGCCGATCGCCTACTTGAAATGCATCAGGGTACGCTGTCAGAACTGACGGGCGCAGCGCGTGAACAGGCTTCTCAGGACGCTGTGGCGCAGATTAGTCGTTAGCGCAAACCAGAGCGGCTGAATGTTGCGTTGTGAGTCACGACACACCGTTAACGTGAAGTCTTACAGGCATATATTAATTCGTTGAATTCTGGGGCATTATAAGCGCCAATGTTGGCAGGCTGCCAACAGAGTTGAGGTTTTTGACTTACAGATCAGGCACCTGACGTATCTGGTCTGCCACTTAACTCAATAAGTTGGTATATGTTATGAAAAGGATGTTTAACGCATTATTCGTTGTTGTTTTTGTTTGTTTTTCGTCTCTGGCAAATGCGGCAGAAAATCTACCTAACATTGTCATTCTGGCAACAGGCGGTACGATTGCCGGTTCGGCAGCAGCCAATACGCAAACCACTGGGTATAAAGCGGGTGCGCTGGGCGTAGAGACGCTGATTCAAGCGGTGCCTGAGCTGAAAACGCTTGCCAATATCAAAGGTGAGCAGGTTGCCAGCATCGGCAGTGAAAATATGACCAGCGATGTGTTGTTAACGCTGAGCAAGCGCGTGAACGAGCTGCTGGCACGCAGCGATGTTGATGGCGTGGTCATTACGCACGGTACGGATACGCTCGACGAATCTCCTTATTTTCTGAACCTGACGGTGAAAAGCGACAAGCCAGTAGTCTTTGTTGCTGCGATGCGTCCGGCAACGGCAATCAGTGCCGACGGCCCGATGAACCTGTACGGTGCAGTAAAAGTGGCAGCGGATAAAAACTCCCGCGGTCGCGGTGTACTGGTCGTGCTGAACGACCGCATTGGTTCTGCCCGTTTCATCAGCAAAACCAACGCCTCTACGTTGGATACCTTTAAAGCGCCAGAAGAAGGTTATCTGGGCGTGATTATCGGTGACAAAATATACTACCAGACCCGTCTGGATAAAGTTCACACCACGCGTTCCGTGTTTGATGTGACCAACGTTGATAAGCTGCCAGCCGTCGACATTATTTATGGTTATCAGGACGATCCAGAATATATGTATGACGCCTCTATCAAACACGGCGTAAAAGGCATCGTGTATGCGGGCATGGGTGCAGGCAGCGTATCCAAGCGCGGCGACGCTGGCATCCGTAAAGCGGAAAGCAAAGGCATTGTTGTCGTACGTTCCAGCCGTACCGGCAGCGGTATCGTCCCACCGGATGCAGGCCAACCCGGTCTGGTTGCCGATTCTCTGAGTCCAGCAAAATCACGTATTTTACTGATGCTGGCGCTGACGAAAACGACGAACCCAGCTGTGATTCAGGATTACTTCCACGCTTATTAATCGCTTGTGCGGTTTTTAGTGTGCTAGCCCCGCCGTTAAACGCGGGGCTTTTTATACCCGTCATACTTCAAGCTGCATGTGCGTTGGCGTCGCTACTCGGGCCACTTATGTGGACCTCGCCCCGTTGAGGCCGCTGCAAGCAGCGTTCGAATCTGCCTCTGGCAGACTTGTCAGTCACCCGAATCACTTACTTGAGTAAGCTCATCGGGATGCCCTCGCTCGCCGCGTTACAAGGCTTATGAATAAGCCTTGCCCTATCGGGCCAACGCATTGCGTTGTTCAAAACGCTAGCGTTTTGTCCTGCAACTCGAATTATTTAGGGTATATTTCCTGTCATCCCATTTTTACTTTTAGTTATTCAACTTTTCATTCCCACTGAGAAGTCACTTCCCTCTCTGTCGATTTTATCGGTATGATTCAGCCCACGACAAAGCAGGTAATCACCCCTATTTATCTTTGATATCCGAAATAGTTCGAGTTGCGGTACCGCCAACGCGTGTGCAGATTGAACTATGGCGGAACGGGTGAGTAAAAAATAAGGATTCGTCATTACATGACACACCCCATTTTTATGGTTGGTGCCAGAGGCTGTGGGAAGACCACCGTTGGGCATCAGCTGGCGCAGGCGTTGGGATATGACTTTGTCGATACCGACCTTTTTATGCAGCAGACGACCAATATGACGGTCGCTGATGTGGTCGCGCAGGAAGGATGGCATGGTTTTCGCCAGCGTGAAAGTCTGGCGCTTCAGCAGGTGGCGTCTAACCGCTGCATCGTCGCGACAGGCGGCGGAATGGTGCTAGCGGAAGCCAATCGACGTTTTATGCATGATAAAGGCATCGTTATTTATCTCCACGCGGATGCAGAGCTGCTGGCTCAGCGGCTGGAAGAAAATCCGCAGGATAACCAGCGGCCTACACTGACCGGACGCCCCATCGCAGAGGAAATGGCTGACGTACTGGCCGCGCGTGAAGCGCTTTATCGCGGTGCTGCACATCACGTTATTGATGCGTCGCAGACACCGGACGCCATTGTGGTAAGTGTGTTAAAGGCGCTGCGTTTGTCGGCAGCGTAGGGTGGTAAACGGGACACTGGCAAAATAATCATCAGTCAGTGCTACTGAGCACTAACTTTCAATGAATAGATCGTGACAGTGGCTCAACTCTCCTTTTAAGATGAATTTCCTGAATTTTTCGACAATAGGTGCCGCGCTATGCTGAATGTGAACGAGTATTTTGCAGGGAAGGTCAAATCAATCGGTTTTGAAGGCGACAGCATTGGTCGCGCCAGTGTCGGTGTTATGGATGCAGGTGAATACACGTTTGGAACCGGACAGCCGGAAGAAATGACCGTGATCACCGGGGCATTGAAAGTACTGTTGCCCGGCGCACCGGATTGGCAGGTTTTCACACCGGGAGAAACGTTTTTTGTTCCGGGAAAAAGCGAGTTCAATTTACAGGTAGTCGAGCCGACCTCTTATTTGTGTAAATACCTGTAATCTTTCCTATCCTTATCAATAAAATGAAAGTGGCTTTCCGTTATGAATGGAAAGCCACTTTTTGTTGCCTCGCTATTTTTTAGATTCGACATACGCTTTTCGTTTTCTTCTCGTAACTCTAATCATTAATTCCATATATGAATTTTTTTGTTTAATTGAGTTTATTAATTAATAATACGAAAGAATAGTGGGTTTATTAAGAATTATCCCTAAGTTGTTAAAATTTAATAAATAATAAACCTCATCAATAATTTTTTATTATGGGAGATAATAAGTGATTTATTCTTTCCTGTGGCTTTGTCGTGGTTTTTTACTTCAGTTTTGTAGCGGATTGTTCATTACCCCCCTTTTTTTATGTAATAGCTTGGTTGAACGTATTAATTTTCAAAGCAACTTTTAAGATAAATGGCAGCGGTGAAATGTGATCGCACTCAAGTTTTATTTTACTGTGCCGTTATGGATAGTATAACTATTCTATGCAAAGAGTATTTTATGCTGAAAACGACCCGTTCCCGCATTCTTGCGGCCTGTTCGACCATTGTTGTACTTTCGCTTGTTATTAATACCTTTCTTAATTACACCATAGCCAATAACGCAAATAAGGACTCGATCCAGAATACGCTAGATGCGGTAGCGACTAGCCATAGCATAGCGGTTAGCGACTGGGTTGCCTCTAAAACGCTGATGATCTCTGCACTGCATGACCGCGCCATACAGGATGAAGATCCTATTCCGCTGTTCAAACAGATTGTGGCATCTGGTGGGTTCCTGAACGTATACATGGGCTACGCCAATGGCACTGCCAAGTTTGCCGATCCAGGCGGTATTCCTGCCGATTACAACCCTACCATCAGGCCTTGGTATCAGCAGGCAGTGAAAGAAGGTAAGCCGCTAGCCACTGCGCCGTACGTTGATATGGTAACGAATACGCTGGTCGTTTCTTTTGTCGCCCCCGTGCTGGAAGGAAGTACGGTTAAAGGTGTAGTCGGCAGCGACGTGACGATGAAAAGCGTGATCGAAAACGTCAAGGCTATTAATCCTAGCCCAGGGAGTTTCGGTGTGTTGATTGACCGTAACGGTACGATCATTGCGCACCCGGATGAAAAACTGACGCTGAAAAATATCACCGACATCGCCCCTGCGATTAATCTGAACGAGATTCTTTCAGCAGATAACGCCCACGATGTGGATTTTTCCGGATCGACAAAGCTAGTATTGGCAAAGCCGATTACTGGCACGAGCTGGTACATGCTGGTGGCGTTGGATAAAGCCGAAGCCACCGCTGGCATGCGTTCTCTGCTCTCCACATCGGTCATCACACTGGTCATTATCGCGCTGTTGGGAACGCTGGTTATCGGCTTCATCATCACGTCAACGCTCAAGCGCCTGCTGCAAATCCGCGACGCAATGGATGATATCAGCAACGGCAACAACGATCTGACGCAGCGCCTGCCGGATGAAGGGCATGATGAAGTGGCGCAAATTGCCCGCTCGTTTAATATTTTTATCGATAAGATTAGTCAGGTAATGATGCAGATTCGAGATATCAGTGCGTCGCTTCAGGTTGCGGCGGATGAAATCTCGGCGGGAAACAATGATCTTTCTGCACGTACTGAATCTGCGGCGTCGAGCATTCAGCAAACGGCGGCTTCGCTGGAAGAAATCTCTGCGGCGGTGACGCAGTCGGCAGGATCTGCGCAACAGGTTAACGCTAAAGCGCTGCTGCTGTCGAAAGATGCGGGTACAGGTGGAAAAGTAGTGTCTGATGTGATTGTCACGATGGAAGAGATCGTGGTCGCGTCTGGCAAAATCGGCGACATTATCGGTGTGATCGATGGCATTGCGTTCCAGACTAACATTCTGGCACTCAACGCTGCCGTAGAGGCCGCGCGAGCGGGTGAGCAGGGCCGTGGTTTCGCCGTTGTCGCCGGTGAAGTTCGCAGCCTGGCACAGCGCAGCGCGCAGGCCGCAAAAGAAATTAAAGAGCTGATTGAAGCGACGGTCTCCAGCGTGACGTCTGGCTCAGTTCAGGTTCGTCAGGCCAGCGACACGATGAATGAAATTGTCAGCGGCGTATCTACGGTGAGTTCGGTGATGTCTGAAATTACGCATGCAGCGGATGAGCAAATGCGTGGCATTAACGAGATCAACAAAGCCGTCGCGCAGTTGGATTCTATGGTGCAACAAAACGCCGCGCTGGTGCAGGAATCTGCCGCCGCCTCGGGTGCGTTGCAATCACAGGCTGAAGAACTGAATTCCGTTGTCGGGGCATTCCGGGTCTAACGGATTCAGTCGCTGAAGATGTATTGCCCGCCAGAACGATGGCGGGCAATACTCAAGAGAATTAACGTTGGGCTTCGCCGCCCAACGCTTCAATCAGATTCGCAATCAATGCAGCCAGCTCGCTGGTCATCAAAATGAAATCGGCATCAAACCGCTGAGCAAAATCTTCCCGATCGATATCGTCATTCTGTTCCCGCAGCGTATCTGAGAACTTCAATCGTTTTACCGAGCCGTCATCAGACAAGATCAGTTGAATGCGTTCCTGCCAGTCCAACGCTAGCTTGGTGACCAGCTTGCCCGCTTCAATATGCACGGCAATTTCATCGCAGACCAAATCCTGTTTTTTACAGCGGATAACGCCACCGTCTTCCAGAATAGCTTTCAGCTCTGCTTCATCTTGTAGCGCGAAACCCGCCGCTGGCTCACCGGAACGTACCCACTCGGTCAGCGTCAGCTCGATGGGGTTTTCCATCGTCAGCGGTACAACAGGCAGAGAGCCCAGCGTTTTTCGCAGTAGCGCCAGCGTATCTTCCGCTTTTTTGGCACTGGCGGCATCGACCATAATCAGGCCGTTAACCGTATCGATCCACAGCCAGACTTGACTTAAACGGCTGAATGCTCGAGGCAACAGGCTGTGCAGCACTTCGTCTTTCAGCGAATCTTTTTCGGTTTTTTTCAGCTTACGGTGCTGTTCCGCTTCCAGACGTTCAATTTTGGCCTGAAGGGTTTGTTTGATGACTGGAGACGGCAGAATTTTTTCTTCTTTGCGAACGCAGATAACGATTTGCCCATTAACGACGTGTGTTAATGCATCGCTATGCGATCCCATCGGCGATACCCAACCCGTTTTCATCATATCCTGACTGCCGCACGGGGTGAATGCGAAGGCGCTGAGCCGTTTTTCCATTTCATCCGTAGACAAAACGTTATCTTTGGACAGCACGCTGTCCTGGCTTAGGCGGTAAATCATTAAGTTTTTAAACCACAACATGGTGTTATCCCTGACTGGGCGCGCAGGTCTGCACGCGGGTTTGTAATGTTGCGCGCATGATAACGAATTCGAGACCGCAATGTGGAATAAAATACTGTGATTCAGAGGAATACCTATCACGCTTTGGAGTGCAGATGATTGGTTTCTCTGGTTATACCCGTCATACTTCAAGCTGCATGTGCGTTGGCCTCTCTCAGTCACCCGAATCACTTACTCAAGTAAGCTCATCGGGATTCCTTCACTTGCCGCCTGCCTGCAACTCGAATTATTTAGGGTATATATCTATATAAGAAAGTTTTCAGGTCGGTGGCAAACTTACGCGGACCTATTTACCACACGTGGGGAGACATCATGAGAATCGGTATCGATCTGGGCGGGACGAAAACAGAAGTTATTGCGCTGGATTACGAGGGACAGGAACGTTTTCGGCAACGTATGCCGACGCCAAGAAATGACTATCCGGAAACCCTGCGGACTATTGCCACACTGGTGGGGATGGCTGAAAAAGCGATCGGCTGCCACGGTAGCGTCGGCGTGGGCATTCCGGGTACGCTGTCGCCGTTTACCGGCAAAGTAAAAAACGCCAACTCCACCTGGCTCAACGGTCAGGCGCTGGATCGCGATCTTGCCACGCTGCTAAATCGACCCGTGCGGGTCGCCAATGACGCGAACTGTTTCGCGGTTTCAGAGGCGGTAGATGGTGCGGGAGCTGGGAAGCAGACGGTTTTTGCTGTGATCATCGGCACTGGCTGCGGATCGGGGATTGCGCTGAACGGGCAGGCTCATGTCGGTGGCAACGGTATTGCTGGTGAATGGGGGCATAATCCGCTGCCCTGGATGGATGAAGATGAGCTGCGCTATCGGCAGACGGTTCCCTGCTACTGTGGCAAGTCCGGCTGCATTGAATCCTTTATTTCCGGTACGGGATTTGCGCTGGATTATCAGCGCCTGAGCGGCCAGCCGCACAAGGGCGAGGCAATTATTGCCTTAGCGGAGCAGGGTGATGCCATCGCAGAGCTGGCATTGCAGCGCTATGAACATCGTTTGGCGAAATCGCTGGCGCATGTGATTAACCTGCTCGATCCTGACGTGGTGGTACTGGGAGGTGGAATGAGCAATGTTTCTCGCCTTTATCAGACCGTGCCGGAAAAGATTAAACAGTGGATTTTCGGTGGCGAGTGCGAAACGCCCGTGCGTCAGGCCATACATGGCGACTCCAGCGGGGTACGCGGAGCCGCCTGGCTATGGCCAAAGACGGAGTAATGGCTAAACGGCGTACTGCGGTGCCAGTTGGCTGACGCCTAGTCCGTTAATTTTCTGCACTTTGATCTGTACGGGAATGCGCTCCTTCATGGCTTCGACATGGCTAATGACGCCGATGGTTTTACCGGAGGCGTTCAGGTTATCGAGTGCATCCAGTGCGATATCCAGCGTTTCGGCATCCAGCGTGCCGAAGCCTTCATCTAGAAACAGAGAGTCGATGCTGGCTTTATGGCTGACCAGATCGGATAGCGCCAGCGCCAGCGACAGACTCACCAAAAAGCTCTCGCCGCCGGATAGCGTTTTTGTATCGCGCTCGGCATCTGCCTGCCAGGTATCCATCACGAGAAGTTCCAGCTCGCCACCCGGTTTACGTTTTAGCTGGTAACGATCGTGCAGGCGTGAAAGCTGGAGATTGGCGAGGTAGATCAGATGATCCAACGTTAGCCCCTGAGCAAACTTGCGGAATTTATCCCCCTTACTTGAACCGATCAGCAAGTTTAACGCATCCCAGTCATCATACATTTGCTGGCTTTGGGCAATCTCGTTAAGCAAGACCTGTTGGTTCTGGCGCTGTTGCCGATCGTCAGATAACTGACGTTGGAATTCACCCTGTTGCCGCAGGTTGGTTTTCAGCACCTCATTCAGTTCTGACTGCTGCTGTTGTATTGCTTCCTGCGTTGCTTCTTCTGGTAGGGATGCAGGCCGTTTTTGTTGCTGTTCAAGTAATGCCTGTTCAGCCTGCTGGTGAAACGCCGCTGCCTGCTGCAAGCTCTGATACAGTTTCTCCTTCAATGTCTGCAAGGTCTGTCGTTCCTGTTCATCAAGCAGCGCATTCAGGAAGGCGGTTTCATCAGCAAAAGCACTTAGCTGCAAAGCCTGATGAAAGCGTTCGGTAGTACTATCGCGTTGATGAGTGCTTTGTTCATACTGCTGCTGCGTGCGGGTCAGCTCTCCCGTCAGGCGGCTCAACGTCGTTTCAGCGTGCTGACGTGCTGACAGGGCTAGCCTGATCGCGTCGTCATACAGCTGGCTGCTCCGTTGCAGGTGTTCACGAACGTCCGCTGTTTTCCTGTCGCCGAAAAGCTCAAGCCGCGCTTGTTGGCTCGTTTTGAGTGCGCCGTTGTGCTGTTCTAACTGCTGTTGCTGCATCTGTAGTAGCTGCTTTGCCTCGGTCACACTGTGATTCAGATGCTGGAGATCGCTTTCCAGCGTGGCTAATCGAGGCGTTAAGCGAGACAGCTCTTGCTCTTTGGTTTTCCAGTCTTGCCATTCGCTCTCGCGCTGAACCAACCAACCATCCTGTGCGTGATCTTCCGGCAGAAGAAGGCCCGCATTTGCCAGCGCCTGTGTGATTTCCTCAGTGTGCTGTGCGAGCTGTTGGTGCACGTTTTGCAACGATTGGGTAGTTTCTTCCTGCGTAACGCGCAGCGAGGTCTGTTTCTGGGTATTCAGCGCGATTTTCTGGTCGAGTTCCCGCAGCAATGTCTCATTAGCTGTCAGTGAATCCTTACTTTCCTGCCACCGCTTTTGCTGCTGTTCGCGTGTGCCAATCTGCTGGCGAATATCCTGTTCTTCGGCCTCGCGTTGTGCAAACCAAGCGGCAACCGCGTCCTGCTGTTCCAGCGTATAGTTAACTTGTAAGCGCTCACTGACATCTTGCCACTGTTGCAACAGCGTTTGATGTTCGCCATCGTTCTGAGCGATGTCCTGTTGCAGCTGTTCCCGCTGCTGCTCTAGTGAGGCCAGCCGTGCCGTCGTATTCGCCAGTGCCGTTGCTAATTGGCTTACTTCCTGTTGTAGCGCCGTCAGGCGACGTTGAGTTTCGGATGGTTGTAGCGCCTGATAGCGTTCAATCGCTGGATGCTCGGTTGAACCACATAGTGGGCACGCTTTTCCAGTCTGTAGCCGTTGCCGTTCAGCTTCCAGCTTAACGATCCGTTCTTCCTGCCGGTACACCGTTTCCAGATCGATCAGATGCTGGGTGCGCTGCTCGTACTCAGACTGTTGCTGTTTCTTTAAGGCTTCTGACTGGCTGATATGCCCTTGTATCTCCTCTTGTCTGATGAGGTACTGCTGTTTACGGGCGTAAAGACGCTGGAACTGGTCGCTGATTGCCGTGAGATGTTGGCGTGCGGTTCGCTGATCGATGAGTTGATTAAACCGCTGGTGCAAGGCGGAAAGTGGCTGCTGTGCTTCTTGATTTTTCAGTGCCTCATCGTGATGTGTGAACAACTCGCGTGCTGCATCAACGACCGCTTGCTGTTCACGCTGCTGTGCCGTCAGCGTCTCTGCCTCTTGCTGTAGCGTCGCCGACTGTTCGGTGTGCTGTGCCTGTTTTTGGTTCAGCTTATGCTGCTCGTCCTGAAACTGGCGCAATTGCCGAAACTGTGTGCGCCACAGAGGAAGCTGTTCTCCCCATTGCTGATGATGTGCGTATTGCTGGCGATAAGATTGAACCTGTTCAATCTGTTGTTTGGCTTGCTGTTGTTCCGCCGCTATCTGCGTTTGTTTGCTTTCGTCAGCTTGTAGGCGACGCTGCGTTTTTGTCAGATCGTCCTGCTGCTGGTTTTTTTGCTGCTCCAACGTGGCAATACGATGGTCAAGCGGCACAACCTGTTCGTTGATCAACAGCTCTTGTTTCTGACGTTCCAGTTTATGCTTAGTAACGTCCTGTTCTGCCTTTTCTTCCTGCTGGCGTAACGTTGTCAAAGACAACTGTTCTGCGCTTTGTTTCTCAGTCAGTTGTTCAATCTGTTGGACGAGCGTAAGAGACTCCTGCCGATAGCGCTCTCGCTCCTGATGTAGCGGTCTCAGTTTTTCTGCCGGTTCGCTGTTGGCTAACTTGTCGAGCTGCGGCTTGGCCTGCTGAATGGCTGATTCGGCGCTCGCGTGTTGTGCCTGCGTGTTGGTGAGCTGCGTTTGCCGCTGTGTCAATTGCTCAAACCAGCGCAGCGTAGTCAGTGCTTGCTCACGCTCGGCGTTGCCCTGTTGCTCTTGCTGGATCAGCTCGGCAAGCTGTGTTTCTACCTGCTGACGCTGCTCATCGGTCAACAGCTGAATACCAGATGCGCGCGCCTGTAGCGTGTTCAATGCTACGTTTGCCTGTTTGTGTTTTTCATAGACGCGTTCGGAAATCAGTCCGTAAATATCCGTACCAGTCAGCTCTTCCAGCAGTTCCGCTCTGTCGTCGGCTTTTGCGTTGAGAAACGCAGCAAACTGCCCCTGCGACAGCATCATGGATCGCGTGAAGCGGCCGAAATCCAGCCCGGTGAGCTGCGTGGTCATCTCTTTCTTGTCATTGAGCTTTTCGCTCAGGATTTTGCCGCCTTCAATGAGCGCAAGTTCGGCCTTGGGGGCCTGTAAGTTACCGTCTGGGGCGTTTCTAGCCCGACGCTGGTTCCAGAAAGCGCGATATCCGACGCCTTTAACCTCAAACTCGACCTCGGCGAGGCACTCTGCGGTGTTACGGGTCATCAGGTCATTATTACCAGCGGAAAGCTGACCCAACCGTGGTGTTTCGTGATAAAGCGCCAGACAGATGGCGTCGAGTAGTGTGGTTTTTCCTGCGCCTGTTGGGCCGGTAATCGCAAACAAGCCGTTGCTGGAAAATGGCTCCTGCGTGAAGTCGATCTTCCATTCGCCTTTCAGTGCGTTGAGATTCTTTAAGCGCAGACTGAGGATTTTCATTTGGCAGACTCGCTATTTTCTAATTCATCAATAACCTGATTAAATAGCGTGCGAACGCGCTGTTGGCGACCGTCTTCCATTTCTGTCTCCGTTGCCAGACGACGTTCAAAAACATCATGCACGCTCAATTCGTTTAGCGTTTCTTTGTCCTGTCGGGTCATCGCCTGCAAACGCTGTTCGCGCGTGCGGCGCAGCAGAAGTACCTCAACGGGCAGGTTCTCGGTCATCGCCTGAACGCGCTTTTGCATGTCGCTCAGATAATCCTGCGTGCTGAGTTCGATATCCAGCCACACGGGTTTATCGCCCTGATAGTTCTGGAAGGTGGACAGCTGTTGTTCAATATCACTCAGACTGCCTTTAATCAGCTGCATCGGCTGGGTCATGGGAATGGGCAGTAGGTCTATTTTCGGTGGCGCATCGGGTATAAAGCTGACCAGACAAACGGATTTCTCACTACCGAGTTCATCAAAACTCAGCGGAATGGGGGAGCCGCTGTAGCGAATATGTTCACTTTGGGTCACGCGCTGCGGGCGGTGAATATGCCCGAGGGCGATATAATCCGCAGGGGGAAAAGCCTGAGCAGGGAAGGCGTCGAGCGTACCAATATAGATATCGCGCACGGATTCCGAGGCGGTTGCACCAATCGTCGTCAGATGACCAGTTGCAATAATCGGTAGCGGCAAGCCAAGCTCATCGCGCTTTTGGCAAGCCAACTGGTAACACTGCTGGTAGTGCGCGGTAATGGCTTCCTGTAGCGCCAGCTGTTTTTCATCACCGGATTGTCCGGCTTTGCTGGTTAGCACATCACGCGGACGTAAAAAAGGAATCGCGCAGAGCAGGGCGCCGGGCTGCTGCTGACGGTTTTCCAGCAGGAGCACCTGTTGTGCCGGATCGTCGCTGGCGCAGGCAATCACCCGCGTGTTCAGGCAGGCCAGCAAGCCACGGGACTCATTCAACATCGCGACAGAATCGTGGTTGCCGCCGAGAATGACGAGCTGACAGCCCGTGCGTTGTAGTTCTACCACGAAGCTATAATACATTTCTCGCGCATAGCTGGGAGGTGAACCGTTATCAAAAATATCGCCTGCGACTATAATGGCATCGACGTGGTGGTGTTCTACCTGAGCGATAAGCCAGTGCAGAAAAGCCTGATGTTCAGCAGCGCGACTTTTGGTATAAAAATATTGCCCTAAATGCCAATCGGCGGTGTGGATAATGCGCATCGTGTTCTCTCGGTATTCATGCCGCGTGGCGTTGGATGATGTTGTCATTATTCATTATGTGAAATGGTGTGTCGTCGCTATGGTGCTCTGTCATCGTAATACCATGATTATATATAGCAGGGATGACTGCTGTCGCGGTGGAATCAAGAGTTTGGAAAGCGGCTCGAAAAATCAGATGTACGCGCTGTAACATCATGCGACGGCGGGCAGTGTGTTTTTCATAAATCTGTCATAAAACTGACGCATAATGCCTTTCGCCTGCTAACAGCGACGATGATTAACGACAGGATTAACAATGGCAAAACGCATATTAGTCGTGGAAGATGAAGCACCAATTCGTGAAATGGTCTGCTTTGTACTGGAACAAAATGGTTATCAACCCGTTGAAGCCGAAGATTATGACAGTGCGGTAACGCAACTGTCGGAGCCGTTCCCAGAACTGGTGTTATTGGACTGGATGCTGCCAGGAGGTTCGGGCCTGCAATTCATCAAGCATATGAAGCGCGAAGCACTGACGCGTGATATTCCGGTGATGATGTTGACCGCGCGTGGCGAAGAAGAAGACCGCGTGCGCGGACTTGAAGTGGGGGCGGATGATTACATTACCAAACCGTTTTCACCCAAAGAACTGGTGGCGCGTATCAAAGCCGTTATGCGCCGGATTTCACCGATGGCGGTGGAAGAAGTGATTGAAATGCGCGGCCTAAGCCTTGACCCTTCCTCTCATCGCGTGACGACCGAAGAACACGCGTTGGATATGGGGCCGACGGAATTTAAACTGCTGCATTTCTTTATGACGCATCCTGAACGTGTTTATAGCCGGGAACAGTTGCTGAATCACGTGTGGGGCACTAACGTTTATGTTGAAGATCGTACTGTCGACGTCCATATTCGTCGCCTGCGTAAAGCGCTGGAAACCAGCGGGCATGACAAAATGGTGCAAACCGTTCGGGGAACGGGCTACCGTTTTTCAACGCGTTACTGAGGTGGTCGTAACCGGAGAAACACTAACGTGCTAGAACGTTTATCCTGGAAAAGGCTGGCATTGGAGCTAGCTTTTTTTTGTTTACCCGCGCTACTGCTGGGGCTGATTTTTGGCTATCTGCCCTGGTTTCTGCTGGTCGCCGTTCTAGGCCTGCTCTGCTGGAATTTTTATAACCAGCTCAAACTCTCTTATTGGCTGTGGGTTGACCGCAGTATGACGCCGCCGCCCGGCCGCTGGAGCTGGGAGCCGCTCTTCTATGGGCTCTATCAGATGCAGTTGCGTAACCGACGCCGACGCCGGGAACTGGCGCTCTTGATCAAACGGTTTCGCAGCGGTGCCGAATCCTTGCCGGATGCCGTGGTGATCACCACCGAAGAAGGAACGATCTTCTGGTGTAATCATCTGGCGCAGCACCTGCTCAATTTCCGCTGGCCGGAGGATAACGGTCAGAATATCCTCAATTTATTACGTTATCCTGAATTCACTAATTATATGAAAGGACAGGATTTCAGCCGTCCTCTCACGCTGCAATTGAATAATTCCCACCATGTTGAATTCCGTGTGATGCCCTATTCCGAAGGGCAGCTACTGATGGTGGTGCGTGATATTACGCAAATGCACCAGCTTGAAGGTGCCAGACGTAACTTTTTTGCCAATGTAAGCCATGAGCTGAGAACCCCGCTGACGGTGTTGCAGGGCTATCTGGAAATGATGCAGGAAGACACGCTGGATGCGGCGTTACGCGGAAAAGCGTTGAGTACTATGCAGGAACAGACCCGACGCATGGACGGGCTGGTCAAACAGCTGCTGACCTTGTCCCGCATTGAGGCCGCGACGGCGATCGATCTGAATGAAAAAGTCGATATTCCACTGATGCTGCGCGTATTGCAGCGTGAAGCGCAGACCCTGAGCCAGGGGCGTCATGAGATCGTCTTTCGTGTGAATGAAAACCTCCGCGTGTTTGGTAATGAAGAACAGTTGCGCAGTGCGGTATCCAATCTGGTGTATAACGCGGTCAACCATACGCCAGAGGGAACGCGTATCGAAGTCTGCTGGCAGAAGATCCCACAAGGTGCGCAATTTCAGGTCAGCGATAACGGGCCGGGCATTGCAGCCGAGCATTTGCCGCGTCTGACTGAACGTTTTTATCGGGTGGATAAAGCGCGTTCGCGACAGACGGGCGGCAGCGGGCTGGGGCTGGCGATTGTTAAGCATGCGCTCAGCCATCATGATTCCCGTCTGGAGATCATGAGTGAGGATGGTCTGGGATCACGTTTTGTCTTTACGTTGCCGAATCGGTTGATTGTCCCTGCCTCTCTGGCTGAAAATACGGCTAAACCTTCAGCCTGACGGAAAACGCTATCCATGAAATCCGCCACACGTATCGCAGTCGCTTTTTTACTGCTGCTCAGTACGCTTTGCTCCGCGCAGCCTCGTCAGATGTTGGCGGGTAACCTCTCAAGCGCGGGGTCGGATACGCTGGCTAACCTGATGGCTTTTTGGGCGGCGGATTTCAGCCAGCATTACCCTAATGTAAATTTACAGATTCAGGCCGCCGGGTCGTCCTCCGCGCCAACGTCTCTGGCATCAGGGGCCGCGCAGCTTGGGCCGATGAGTAGGGCGATGAAGGCCAGTGAAATTGAGGCGTTCGTCCAGCACTACGGTTATCCGCCGCTGGCGGTGCCGGTGGCAATGGATGCGCTGGTTGTGTTGGTTAATCAGGATAACCCCCTGTCGGGGCTGAATTTGTCACAGCTGGACGCTATCTTTTCGATTACGCAGCGCTGCGGTAACCACCAGCCGATAAAACAGTGGGGCGACCTTGGGCTGCGTGGCAGTTGGGAAAAACGCTCGCTACTGCGCTATGGGCGAAATTCTGCGTCGGGAACCTATGGGTTCTTTAAGCAAAAAGCGCTATGCCGCGGCGATTTTCTTCCTCAAGTCAATGAGCTGCCTGGTTCGGCGTCCGTTGTGCAGGCGGTTGCTGCGTCAAGCGATGCGATCGGTTATGCCAGCGTGGGCTTTCGTTCCAGCGGTGTAAAAATGCTGCCATTAGCCGCACAAGGCACCGACTACATTTATCCCTCGACTGAAAATATTCGCAGTGGCTTGTATCCCTATACCCGCTATCTCTACATCTATGTAAACAAAGCACCCGGACAACCGTTGGAAGCACTGACGGCGGCATTTTTGGCGCGCGTGCTGTCCGAAACGGGACAATCGCTGGTGAATCAGGATGGCTATTTGCCGCTACCGGAAGAAATACGTCGTCAGGCGCGCCAACAGATTGGCCTGTCGGAATAACACCCCTTCCCATTATGAATTTACGATGTTTTCACGCTACATGAATTTTATTCACGTGATGTGAAAATTCTTCCATTGCTCTGAGATTCTCCACGTGACACGATAGTTTTAAATTTAGACGTCCAGATGGCTAAATAAGATTAAATGTAACTATCCCTCTGGGCAAATATTTCATATTGAAACTATCTGCCAGTACGCTTCTTTCCTGAAGGTGAGTGCTGGCAACATGTCAGGAGCGACAGATGGCGAACACCTTATCCCCTTTCCGTGCCGATATCGTCGGCAGTTTCTTGCGTCCGGCTGCAATTAAGCAGGCACGTCTTCAGCACCAAGCGGGCGAGATTGATGATGTCGCGCTGCGGAATATTGAAGATCGTGAGATTCTGCGGGTGGTAGAAAAGCAGCGTGAAGCTGGCTTGCAGGTTGTGACGGACGGTGAGTTGCGCCGTTCTTGGTGGCACTTCGACTTCTTTGCCGATTTGCACGGCGTAGAGCGCTATGAAGCCGATCACGGTATTCAATTCAACGGTATTCAGACCAAATCCCATGCGATTCGTGTCGTGGATAAAGTGAGTTTTAACCCTCAACATCCGATGCTCGATCATTTCCGCTACCTGAACAGCATTTCTGGCGATGCAGTCGCTAAAATGACGATTCCTAGTCCCAGCGTGATGCATTTCCGCGGCGGCCGAAAAGCGATTGATGCGACGGTTTATCCCGATTTGGCTGATTACTTCGACGATCTGGCGCAAACCTGGCGTGATGCGATTCACGCATTTTATGATGCTGGCTGCCGCTTCCTACAACTGGATGACACCGTATGGGCCTACCTGTGCTCTGACGATCAAAAACGCCAGATCCGTGAACGGGGTGAAGATCCGGAACAGTTGGCACGTACCTATGCCGATGTCCTGAATAAAGCACTGGCTGATAAACCTGCCGATCTGGTTATCGGTTTACACGTTTGTCGTGGTAATTTCCGTTCGACCTGGATTTCTGAAGGCGGGTATGAGCCTGTTGCAGAAATTCTATTTGGTGAATTGAATGTCGATGCATTCTTCCTGGAATACGATACTGAGCGAGCGGGCGGATTTGAGCCACTGCGTTTTGTGAAGCCGGGTCACCAGCAGGTTGTGTTGGGGCTGATCACTACGAAGAACGGCGAGCTGGAAGAGGCTGAGGTCGTGCAAGCGCGTATCGCGGAAGCGGCAAAGTATGTCGATATCAGCCAGATTTGCCTGAGTCCGCAGTGTGGCTTTGCTTCAACGGAAGAGGGCAACAGCCTGACGGAAGATCAGCAGTGGAATAAGCTGAAGCTTGTTGTGGATATCGCCAATCGCGTGTGGTGATACCGATGAGGTAACCTTATCCCATAATGGATACACAGAGGCTGGATCATACGATCCGGCCTTTTTTGTGGCCGTTATCCTGCTTTCCATCGGCGATGTTTTTGTGAAATATGTTTTTTTTATGATCGGACGACGCATTTTATGCCGTTTTTTGTCAGTTTTATTGCAATGGAATATCGATAAATGCGCAAATCATGTGTTATGCAATTCAGTATAAACCAATTTATATTCTTATTTTTTAGTATAAATAGGCTAGATACTCTGGTTTTTTGATCTCCACTTGTCTTTTTACGCTACAAACGGTTTACTTAGCACCCAATATGGCTGTGCAAAAAATAACTCCTCTATGCTCACCATCTTTCGCGTCGTCAGAGTGTTATCTCCATGCTTCGGGTATCTGCTTGTGCATGGCTTCTGGCGGTGATAAACGACACGATTTTCTTTTTATCGATTTGATACAGGCAACACGACATCACTATGAGCCATCGTTTAACTTCCAGAGATATTGTGGCATTAGGTTTTATGACCTTTGCTTTATTCGTGGGGGCAGGAAATATTATTTTCCCGCCTATGGTGGGATTGCAGGCAGGAGAGCACGTTTGGACTGCGGCAATCGGCTTCCTGTTGACAGCGGTTGGCCTACCTGTGCTGACCGTCATCGCCCTCGCTCGGGTTGGCGGTGGTGTCGATGCGCTAAGCTCACCGATTGGTAAAAAGGCCGGAGTAGTGTTGGCGACCGTGTGCTATCTGGCTGTTGGACCGCTGTTCGCGACGCCGCGCACGGCAACCGTCTCGTTTGAAGTCGGTCTGGCTCCTTTGGTCGGCAACGGGGCGGCTCCACTTCTGATTTACAGCCTGATCTATTTTGCTATCGTCATCGGGATTTCTCTATATCCGGGAAAACTGCTGGATACGGTTGGTCATGTGCTGGCGCCGTTGAAGATCATCGCTTTGGCGGTATTGGGTATTGCCGCAGTGCTGTGGCCTGCGGGCACGCCGATTCCTGCAACAGAAGCGTATGAGCATCTGCCGTTCTCCAATGGCTTCGTTAACGGCTATCTGACGATGGATACGCTGGGCGCGATGGTCTTTGGTATCGTGATCGTTAATGCTGCACGTTCACGTGGGGTGACAAGTTCAGTGCTGCTGACGCGTTACACCGTATGGGCTGGGTTAATTGCAGGCATCGGCCTGACGCTGGTCTATTTGAGCTTGTTCCAGCTTGGTTCTGTCAGTGGAGAACTGGCGCCGCAGGCACTGAACGGGGCAGAGATTCTCCATGCTTATGTGCAACACTCGTTCGGTAACATGGGAAGCAGCTTCCTGGCGTTGTTAATTTTTATCGCGTGTCTGGTGACGGCGGTGGGGTTAACCTGTGCGTGTGCTGAATTCTTTGCACAATATCTGCCGCTGTCCTATCGCACGCTGGTATTTGTACTGGGAATGTTCTCAATGGTGGTGTCCAACCTTGGCTTGAGCCACCTGATTCAACTTTCTATTCCGGTACTGACGGCGATTTATCCACCGTGTATCATTCTGGTTTTACTCAGTTTTACGCTACGTTGGTGGAATAGCGCTTCACGTATTGTGGCCCCCGTCATGCTAGTCAGTCTGTTATTTGGCATGATTGATGGTATAAAATCGTCGGCTTTCAAATCGCTGTTACCAGAGTGGAGCCTCAATCTGCCGCTGAGTGAGCAAGGGTTGGCTTGGCTGCCACCGTCACTGCTGATTTTACTGGTAGCAGTGATTTATGACAGACTGTGTGGTCGTCAGGAAGTTACGGTACATCAATAATATCGTTCACACCTGATAGCGCTGGGATGGTAGGGATATCCTACTGTTCCAGCACAGCGTTGGGTTTCTGCACCACAGGTATTTGCCTGTGGTTTTTCTTTTTGTAATGTTTTTCTTTATAAGACAGGGTTGCTTATCAATGGAACAACCATCCTCCAAGCTCAAGCGTGGGTTAAGCACGCGGCACATCCGCTTTATCGCCCTTGGTTCAGCGATCGGAACGGGTCTGTTTTATGGTTCCGCTAGCGCGATCCAAATGGCTGGCCCCAGTGTGTTACTGGCTTATCTGATCGGTGGGATTGTTGCGTATATCATCATGCGCGCACTGGGCGAAATGTCGGTGCATAACCCGCAATCCAGCTCGTTTTCCCGCTATGCTCAGGATTATCTCGGGCCGTTGGCGGGGTATGTCACTGGCTGGACCTACTGCTTTGAAATGCTGATTGTCGCCATTGCCGATGTGACCGCGTTTGGCATCTACATGGGTGTCTGGTTCCCTGCTGTGCCGCACTGGGTGTGGGTCTTGAGCGTGGTGCTCATCATTGGTGCCATCAACCTGATGAATGTGAAAGCTTTTGGTGAACTGGAGTTTTGGCTCTCTTTCTTCAAAGTGGCCACCATTATCATCATGATCGCTGCCGGGATCGGCATCATTGTCTGGGGAATTGGTAACGGTGGCGAACCCACTGGCATCCATAATCTATGGAGCAATGGTGGGTTCTTCAGTAACGGTGTGATGGGAACGATTCTATCGCTGCAACTGGTGATGTTTGCGTATGGCGGCGTGGAGATCATCGGGATCACCGCCGGTGAAGCCAAAGACCCGCATAAATCCATTCCTCGTGCGATTAACTCCGTACCGTGGCGTATTCTGGTGTTCTATGTCGGTACGCTATTCGTCATTATGTCGATTTATCCGTGGAATCAGGTAGGCACCAACGGGAGCCCGTTCGTACTGACGTTCCAGCATATGGGTATTACAGCGGCGGCAGGCATTCTGAACTTTGTTGTGATTACCGCTTCGCTGTCGGCAATTAACAGTGATGTCTTCGGCGTCGGCCGTATGCTGCACGGGATGGCGGAACAAGGGCATGCACCGAAGGTGTTTAGCCGTGTTTCCAAACGTGGTATCCCGTGGGTAACGGTGGTCGTGATGATGATGGCGCTGCTGGTGGCGGTGTACCTGAACTATATTATGCCCGGTAAAGTTTTTCTGGTTATTGCCTCACTGGCCACCTTTGCAACGGTGTGGGTGTGGATCATGATTCTGTTTTCCCAGATTGCCTTCCGCCGCCGTCTGAGTGCTGATGAAGTGAAGGCGTTGGCGTTCCCGCTACGTGGTGGTATCGCGACCTCGGTGTTCGGTATCGTCTTCCTGTTCTTCATCATCGGTTTGATTGGCTACTTCCCGGATACCCGCATATCACTGTATGTCGGCATCATCTGGATACTGGTGCTTTTAGTGGGCTATGTCTGGAAGAAGAAGCATCAGAACGCGGTGGCTGCACAGAATTAAGCTAGCTGTTTGCTATTAGACGAAGCGCTCAGAACAGAGCGCTTTTTTTTTAGCCGATTCTAGGCTTTCGGAGCCGTCATTTACTGCGCCATTATCCGCATATCGTGGCCGGTCGGAGCTTGGTGAATGCGGAGATCGAACTCCGGTAAGATCGCAAAGATATGGTCGAAAATGTCAGATTGTATGCTTTCGTAATCAACCCAGGCGGTGGTGTTGGTAAACGCGTAAATTTCCAGTGGGACCCCTTCTGACGTCGGTTCAAGTTGTCGCACCATCAGCGTCATCCCTTTATGAATCCCTGGATGGGTGCGCAGGTAAACCTGAAGGTAGGCGCGGAACGTACCCAAATTCGTCAGACGACGGCCGTTCAGCGGTGATGTCAGGTCAGAATCGGATTGCGAATTGTGCTGCTCTAACTCGCTCTTCTTGTTCTGAATATAAGCTGACAGTAGCTTGCTGCGCAGCAATCGCGACTGTTCGTCTTCCGTCATGAAATGCACACTGGTGGTGTCGATATTGATGCTGCGCTTGATGCGCCGTCCTCCTGATTCCGACATCGAACGCCAGTTCTTGAAAGAGTCGGACACCAGCGAGTAGGTCGGAATGGTGGTGACAGTATTGTCCCAGTTTTTCACTTTTACCGTCGTCAGCCCGATGTCGATGACGGCACCGTCAGCGCCGTATTTCGGCATTTCGAGCCAGTCTCCCAGCGTCAGCATATCGTTGGCGGAAAGCTGGATCCCAGCGACTAGCCCCATGATCGGATCTTTGAACACCAACATCAGCACAGCGGCCATTGCACCTAAACCACTAATCAGAATCAGCGGTGATTTCCCGATGAGCAATGACACCACCATGATGCTAATGACGATAGTGGCGATCAGTTTCAGGCTCTGGAAGATACCGCGCAGCGGCAACTGTGCCGCGACTTTGGTCCGGGCGGAGACATTGAGCAGCACATCGAGTAGCGAGAAGAGAGACAGCAGCGCAAAAATCATAATCCACACTTGGGAGCAGATGATGAGCGCTTCACGGGTTTCACTTTGCGCGGGAAGCCACACAAAGACTTGAATATTGAGGATCACCCCTTGTAGCAAGAAGGCCAGCCGATTAAACAAGTTGTGTTGCGTCAGAGCCTGCTTCCACCCGTGGCCTTCTGTCTTTCCTGGTTTATTGAGTGAGCGCAGAACCATTCTTTTCAGCACAACCTGATGCAGAATCAGGTGAATGACGGCAGAAATGAGCAATATCAGTCCAAGAACAATCAGTAATGCAATGATGCCAGCGTGTTGTATATCTGCTTCTCTCAACCACAGCTCGAGGTTTTGTTGCATGCGTTCTCCTTTTATTCTATCAATCTGTCGTGCATTAACACGATGTGATGTTAAGGCTAAGGATTTAGCGCCCCTAGTCAACCTTTTGTATTCTCTGGGATCGCGTAGGGAAGGTGAGTCGTGAGGAAAATGATTAGGGGAAAATCGCGGGCAAAGAAAAAGCCAGTCGCATAGCAACTGGCTTGATTATCACATTACCCCTGTGGGCAAGGATGGGGATTACAGCTTGTCTGCGTTTTCAGACAGGTATTTCGCTACACCATCTGGTGACGCGCCCATACCGGATTTCCCTTTTTCCCACTGTGCCGGACACACTTCGCCGTGCTCTTCGTGGAATTGCAGTGCGTCAACGGTACGCAGCATTTCATCGATGTTACGACCCAGCGGCAGATCGTTCACTACCTGGTGGCGAACTACGCCGTTTTTGTCGATCAGGAAAGAACCACGCAGTGCAACACCCGCTTCTGGATGCTCAATGCCGTAGGCCTTCTGAATTTCACGCTTAATGTCAGCAACCATCGCGTACTGCACTTCGCCGATGCCGCCTTTGTCCACAGGGGTTTTACGCCATGCGTTGTGAACAAACTCGGAGTCGAAGGAAACACCAACCACTTCTACACCGCGCTTTTTGAACTCGGCATAGCGGTGGTCGAAAGCAATCAGTTCTGATGGACAAACGAAGGTGAAGTCCATCGGCCAGAAGAAGATCACGGCAGCTTTACCGTTGATGTGCTTCTTCAGGTTGAAGTTTTCGACGATTTCGCCACTGCCTAAAACGGCAGCTGCGGTGAAGTCTGGGGCTTGACGAGTTACCAGGACCATAATTACTCCTGTAGATAGCGGTTAATGATCGGAGAATGTAAAAAACAGCGATCAGTATAGGGATTCTGCCTGAGTGAATACAGGCAAAGAGACCAATCAATGAGATAGCTTTTGTCTATTGAACTCATCGCTATTTCCTTTCAAGAAATCATATTAACCTTTTTAATCGAAAGGACAATATCCCTGTCATACTTCAAGCTGCTTGTGCGTTGGCAATACTCGGCTCATCTCTGAGCCTCGCCCTGAAGGGCCGCCGCAACTCACAGCTGTTGCGTTTTGGCTAACTGCATCATGCGTGGATAAAATTGCCAGAAGAGTATTTCAAATTGGTGATAGTGCTGCTCAATATCCTGAAAAGAGCCGGACAGTGCGGCTAGTTTAGGACGGCGCACCGACATTCTGTGCAGCACATCGGCGATAAACGGCAGTTCCGCATAACGTGTCATCCAACGTTCCGGCCACAAATAGAGATTCAGGTTCTGAAAGCGTTCAGGGGTTTGCGCCAGATTGGGCTCGATTTGTGATTGCGCACCATCGATAAAGGTCTGCAAAGGCGTGTCCGGCACCAACTGTAACCAGTGACGTGCAAGATAGTGATCCCATAGAACATCTAATGTAATGGGGGAGACGCGGCGGAACTCATCACTGAAATACTGACGCGCCTGTTTGACTTCCGGCAGGCTGTCGGTCAGCGAGTCAACGCGGCGATGCAGGCGGATACCCGCGACGATCTCGTCAGCGTAGCTGCCTTGTGGGTTGCCGCGAACAAAGTCCGCCATCAGGTTACCTAACAGGGAGCTGTCGGCCAGCGTGGCCAGATGGAGGTGGGCAAGAAAATTCATGGCAACAGTATATACCCTTCATCTTTCGAGTTACAGGCTCGTTGGCTGCCATTAAATACTCGGCCCGTCGTGGGCCTCGCCCTGAAGGGCCGCTGCAAGCAGCGTTCAAATCTGCTCCCGACAGATTTGTCACCTCAGTCACTTACTGATGTAAGCTCCTAGGGACTCCCTCAGTTGCCGCCTTCCTGTATCTCGAAATCTATTGGGTATCATGCATTCCACGACTCAGGTGCTTATTCCTTGCAGCCATGCGCTTGCGGCTCTAGACTAGGCCGCCCATTTTTAATGTACTAACAGCTAAGTGGAATGCTATGCGTGTTGCCGATTTTTCGTTTGAACTTCCTGAATCATTGATTGCCCATTATCCACAGGCGGAACGCAGTGGTTGCCGCCTGTTGTCGCTGGATGGGCCGACGGGGGATCTGACGCACGGCGTGTTTACTGATTTGCTGGAGAAGCTGAATCCGGGCGATTTGCTGGTATTCAACAATACACGCGTGATTCCGGCACGTCTGTTTGGTCGCAAAGTCAGTGGCGGCAAGCTGGAAGTGCTGGTGGAACGTGTGCTGGATGATCATCGGATTCTCGCCCACGTTCGGGCGTCAAAAGCGCCAAAACCGGGCACAGAACTGCTGCTGGGCGATGATGAAAGTGTCAAAGCCACGATGGTGGCGCGCCATGACGCGCTATTTGAGCTGCATTTCGATGACTCCCGTGATGTTCTGTCGATTCTGAATGACATCGGCCATATGCCGCTGCCGCCTTATATCGACAGGCCTGACGAAGACGCGGATCGTGAGCTTTATCAGACGGTATATAGCCAACGTCCGGGTGCCGTAGCCGCACCGACGGCGGGCTTACATTTTGATGAGCCAATGTTAGCGGCATTGCGCGCAAAAGGCATCGAAATGGCGTTCGTTACGCTGCACGTGGGTGCAGGTACTTTCCAGCCTGTACGCGTCGATACGATTGAAGATCACATCATGCACGCCGAATATGCCGAAGTGCCGCAGGACGTCGTCGATGCCGTACTGGCGTGCAAGGCGCGGGGCAATCGTGTGATCGCGGTTGGCACCACGTCTGTACGTTCACTGGAAAGTGCTGCGCAGGCCAGTCAGGATGCGCCGATCGCCCCGTTCTTCGGCGATACCAAAATTTTTATCTATCCGGGCTATCACTACCGCATTATTGATGCGCTGGTGACCAATTTCCATTTGCCCGAATCGACGTTAATTATGCTGGTGTCGGCCTTTGCCGGTTACCAGAACACGATGTCTGCCTACCGTGAAGCGGTGGCAGAGCAGTATCGTTTTTTCAGCTACGGTGATGCGATGTTTATTACGCATAGCCCGATGGCCGAACAAGAGAAAGTGGGATAAATCCTGCTTTCTACATAATAGTGATGCCACAGATCACGTTCTGTCAGGCATTAATACATCATTACCATCAGACTGTTTTTCTGATGCTGGAGGCTAAGTGAAGTACGAATTACAAACAACGGACGGCCGTGCGCGACGTGGCAGATTGATTTTTGAACGTGGCGTGGTGGAAACCCCGGCATTTATGCCCGTGGGGACTTACGGCACGGTGAAGGGTATGACGCCAGAAGAAGTGAAAGAGACTGGCGCACAGATTCTGCTCGGCAATACGTTCCATCTGTGGCTACGCCCCGGTCAGGAAATCATGAAGCTGCACGGCGATCTGCACGATTTCATGAACTGGCACGGCCCGATTCTGACGGACTCTGGTGGTTTTCAGGTGTTCAGTCTCGGCGATATTCGCAAGATTACCGAGCAAGGTGTGCATTTCCGTAACCCGATCAACGGAGACTCGATTTTCCTTAGCCCAGAAAAATCGATGGAGATTCAGAACGATCTCGGTTCCGATATCGTAATGATCTTTGATGAGTGTACGCCGTATCCTGCCGATTGGGATTACGCCAAGCGCTCCATGGAGATGTCACTGCGCTGGGCGAAACGCAGCCGCCAGCGTTTTGACGAGCTAGAGAATAAAAATGCGCTGTTCGGTATTATTCAAGGTAGTGTTTACGAAGATTTACGTGATGTATCCGTAAAAGGTCTGGTAGACATTGGCTTTGATGGGTACGCTGTGGGCGGTTTGGCGGTGGGTGAACCGAAAGAAGACATGCACCGTATTCTGGAACACGTTTGCCCGCAGATTCCAGAAGATAAGCCGCGCTATTTGATGGGCGTAGGCAAGCCGGAAGATCTGGTGGAAGGTGTACGCCGCGGTGTGGATATGTTTGACTGCGTGATGCCAACGCGTAACGCACGTAACGGGCATCTCTTCGTGACTGATGGCGTCGTGAAAATCCGTAATGCGAAGCATAAAGATGACGTCAGTTCGCTGGATGAACACTGTGATTGCTACACGTGTCGCAATTATAGCCGCGCCTACTTGCATCATCTTGACCGTTGCAACGAAATACTCGGAGCACGACTCAATACCATTCATAACTTGCGTTATTATCAGCGTTTAATGGCGGGTTTACGTCAGGCCATTGAAGAGGGTAAATTAGAGCTCTTTGTGGTGGATTTTTACCAACGGATAGGCAAACCCATTCCGCCGCTTGCTGAAAAAGACGTTGCCGCAAGCAACTGAAAACCCATTCGCTATGAATAGCATTGTGCTGTGAAGCGTTTTTACTATTGTAATGTTGATAATTTATCTTTTTGATAGCTTATCTTTTGACAAAAAAGAGGATATTTAAATGAGTCTTTTCATCTCCGATGCTGTAGCTGCGACTGGCGCTTCGGCTCAGGGAAGCCCTTACTCTCTGGTTATTATGCTGGCCGTTTTTGGTCTGATTTTCTACTTTATGATCCTGCGTCCTCAGCAAAAACGCGGCAAGGAACACAAAAAGTTAATGGATTCCATCGGTAAGGGTGATGAAGTCTTAACGACTGGCGGTCTGGTTGGTCGCGTGACCAAAGTGTCCGACACTGGCTATATTGCGATTGCGTTGAACGAAACCAATGAAGTGGTTATCAAACGTGATTTCGTGGCTGCCGTGCTGCCAAAGGGCACGATTAAGGCCCTGTAATTTTTGATTTTCCCGAAGGGAACTGCCGTGTTAAACCGTTATCCTTTGTGGAAGTACCTGATGCTGGTCGTGGTGTTGTTTGTCGGCCTGCTCTATGCGCTTCCTAACCTATATGGTGAGGATCCGGCGGTACAAGTTACTGGCGCGCGGGGAACCGCCGCCAGCGAAACGACGCTGATCCAAGTCCAGAATGTCTTAAAAGAACAAAATATCACCAGTAAGTCGATTGCATTGGAAAACGGTGCGATTCTTGCTCGCTTCTCTAACCCTGACATTCAGCTCCGCGCGCGTGAAGCGCTCGTTAATGAGCTGGGCGAAAAATTCGTCGTTGCACTTAACCTTGCACCTGCCACGCCAACCTGGCTGCGAGTGTTGGGTGCTGAGCCGATGAAATTGGGGCTTGACCTGCGCGGCGGCGTTCACTTCCTGATGGAAGTGGATATGGATACGGCGCTGGGCAAACTGCAAGAACAAACAATGGACTCTTTGCGCAGCGATCTGCGTGAGAAGAACATTCCTTATGCCGCCGTGCGTAAGGTTGATAATTACGGCGTCGAAATTCGTTTCCGTGATGCTCAAACGCGTGATGACGGCCTCAACTATTTGACGTCCCGTCATCGCAATCTGGTTCTCAGCAGCAGCGGCAGCAACCTGCTACGTGCAGCGATGTCTGACGAACGTCTGCGTGAAGCGCGTGAATACGCAGTACAGCAGAACATCAATATCCTGCGTAACCGTGTGAACCAACTTGGCGTTGCCGAACCACTGGTACAGCGTCAGGGGGCTGACCGTATCGTCGTTGAATTACCGGGTATTCAGGACACAGCACGCGCGAAAGAAATTCTTGGTGCAACCGCTACGCTGGAATTCCGTCTGGTCAACAGTGATGCTGATGCGACAGCGGCGGCGAATGGCCGCGTGCCGGGTGATTCTGAAGTGAAGAACATGCGTGACGGTTCACCCGTTGTGTTGTTCAAACGCGTCATTCTGACGGGCGACCACATCACTGACTCCACATCAAGCAATGACGAATACAATCGTCCTCAGGTGAATATTTCTCTGGACAGCGCAGGTGGCAACACCATGTCCAACTTCACCAAAGACAGTATCGGCAAGCTGATGGCAACGCTGTTTGTGGAATACAAAGACAGTGGCAAGAAAGATGCTACGGGTCGTTCGATACTGGAAAAACACGAAGAAGTGATCAATGTGGCGACGATTCAGTCGCGACTGGGTAACAGCTTCCGTATTACCGGTATTGATAATCCGAACGAAGCGCGTCAACTTTCTCTGCTGTTACGTGCGGGTGCGCTGATTGCTCCAATCCAGATCGTGGAAGAACGTACCATTGGGCCAACGCTGGGGATGCAGAACATCACCCAAGGACTGGAAGCCTGTTTGTGGGGGTTGATCGCATCAATTCTCTTTATGGTCTTCTTTTACAAGAAGTTTGGTGTCATCGCGACCAGTGCGTTGGTCGCTAACCTGGTATTGATTGTCGGCGTGATGTCGTTGTTACCTGGGGCTACGCTGACCATGCCGGGTATCGCCGGTATCGTGCTTACCCTGGCGGTCGCCGTGGATGCTAACGTATTAATTAACGAACGTATCAAGGAAGAACTCAGTAATGGCCGTTCTGTTCAACAGGCTATTCATGAGGGCTACAAAGGTGCATTCAGTTCCATTGTTGATGCGAACGTCACGACGTTGATTAAAGTCATCATCCTGTATGCGGTTGGTACCGGTTCTATTAAAGGGTTTGCTATCACCACTGCTATTGGGATTGCGACCTCAATGTTTACGGCGATCGTCGGTACTCGTGCCATCGTTAACCTGCTTTACGGCGGTAAACGCATCAACAAGCTGTCTATCTGAGGAGTGCGTTGTGGCACAGGAATACAACATTGAACAACTAAACCATGGGCGTAAAGTCTATGATTTCATGCGCTGGGACACATTGGCATTTGTGATTTCCGGTCTGCTGATCATTATCTCTATCGCGATTATGGGCGTGCGTGGTTTCAACTGGGGGCTCGACTTTACCGGTGGTACGGTCATTGAGATTAACCTTGAGAAACCTATCGATCTCGATGTACTGCGTAGCTCATTGGAAACCTCTGGGTTTTCCGAGCCGCAGGTGCAGAATTTCGGTAGCAGCCGTGACGTGATGGTGCGTATGCCACCCGTTTCTGGCAGCGAAAACGAAGCGCTCGGTAACAAAGTGCTGACGGTGGTGAATGATACCTTCCAGCAGCATGCAACGGTAAAACGTATTGAGTTCGTCGGGCCGAGCGTGGGTAGCGATTTAGCACAGGCTGGCGCACTGGCGCTATTTTCTGCGCTGGTTGCTATCCTCATTTATATCGGCCTTCGCTTTGAATGGCGTCTGGCTCTGGGGGCTGTGTTGGCGCTAGGGCATGATGTGATCATCACGATGGGTCTGCTATCTCTGTTCTACGTTGAGGTTGATCTAACGATAATTGCATCACTGATGTCGGTAATTGGTTATTCGCTTAACGATAAAATCGTTGTGTCTGACCGTATTCGTGAGAATTTCCGCAAGATTCGTCGTGGAACACCTTACGAAATTACCAACATTTCCCTGACGCAGACGCTGCACCGTACCATTATCACGTCAGCAACCACGCTGGCGATGATTTTGATTTTGATGGTCTTCGGTGGCGCGTTATTGCATGGCTTCTCGCTGACGATGTTTATCGGTGTCATCATCGGTACTATCTCTTCTATCTATGTTTCTTCCGCTCTGGCTCTGAAACTGGGTATGACGCGCGAACACCTGCTGATTCAGAAAGTGGAAAAAGAAGGGGCGGATCAACCGTCTATCCTGCCTTAATCTACTGGCTGTAAACATAAAAAACCCCGCGTTGCGGGGTTTTTTGCATTTTAGCGCTAGGAAATGTGTTTATATCCTAAATAATTCGAGTTGCATGCAGGCGGCGACACAGTGAATCCCCAGGAGCTTACATAAGTAAGTGACTGGGGTGAGCGAGGAAAGCCAACGCACATGCGGCTTGAAGTATGACGGATATATTAGGGGGACTCGGTTGCGGCAACAGGCGGAGGACTTTGTATTTCCTGAACCTGATGCACACGAACAAAACCAAGCTCTTCCGGTGACAGGCTGCTCAGACGTAATTCAATAATGGCTTCTGTTTTCGGGAGAAGCGTAGGCGAGACGACAAAGGACTGTGTTTGCGTGTCTCCAGCCAAAGGTTTCCCGCTCACGGGATCGAGTCTTCCCCAATCAAGCTGTGCGCCAAAGGCTGGCAGCCCTTTCGCATCAAGCGTGCGAATGTGCAGTAATGCACTTGTTCCATTCGCTTCTGTCTCGATATTGCGTAGCGATACGCTGAGCCTGCCAATACTGCTTTCCAGCATGGTGCTGGTTTGCGCAGCAGGCA
Source organism: Pectobacterium atrosepticum (assembly GCF_000740965.1). Taxonomy (NCBI): domain Bacteria; kingdom Pseudomonadati; phylum Pseudomonadota; class Gammaproteobacteria; order Enterobacterales; family Pectobacteriaceae; genus Pectobacterium; species Pectobacterium atrosepticum. Next base: position 1,259,262 of record NZ_CP009125.1, read on the forward strand.
ATAAATAAACGCCGGAGGCAGATTGAGCGTTCAACGCATTTTGTCGTTCTAACGCCGTGGCCTGATCGGTCAGCGTTTGTAATTGCTGATTTAGCTGACCTATCTGATTCTGTAATTTTGGCATCTGGCGCTGTTCGGCGCACCCTGCAAGCAAAAGCAGTGCTGGCAGGAAGGTCAGTACGCGATATCGGGTTCTCATATCTGTGTTTCCCCTTTCGATGTTTTATACCCGTCATACTTCAAGCCGCATGTGCGTTGGCTTCGTTCAGTCACCCGAATCACTTACTCAAGTAAGCTCATCGGGATTCCCTCGCTTGCCGCCTTCCTGCAACTCGAATTATTTAGGGTATATTCATTGATCCGTTAATCCCTGTTGCTGAGTTTAGCTGTGATTAAGCCTAAGTCATAGGTGAGGCAGCTTTTTTCATCCTGCTACCGGAAGAGATGCGAAACCCTTCGCAACGCGGATCAGGAGTTTTGGTTAGTCCGTTAATTCAGGGTAAACTGTCTCTACGTTAAGGATTACTGGTCAGGACACATCATGCATTGCCCGTTTTGTTCCGCTGTTGATACCAAAGTGATTGATTCCCGTCTGGTCGGCGAAGGTTCACAAGTCCGTCGTCGTCGGCAGTGTCTGGTTTGTCATGAACGTTTCACCACGTTTGAAGTGGCTGAACTGGTGCTGCCGCGAGTCATCAAAAGCAATGAAGTGCGCGAGCCTTTTAATGAAGATAAATTGCGTAGTGGCATGCTGAAGGCGCTGGAAAAGAGGCCTGTGAGTTCTGATGACGTCGAAATGGCGATTAATCACATTAAATCTCATCTTCGCGCTACCGGAGAGCGTGAGGTTACTACCAAGATGGTAGGAAATTTGGTGATGGAAGCCTTGAGAAAGCTGGATAAAGTCGCTTATATCCGGTTTGCATCGGTGTATCGCAGCTTTGAAGATATTCGTGAATTTGGCGAAGAGATTGCGCGTTTGCAGGATTAAGTCGTGTCTATTCGACAGAGATAAGAGGGGCGGGAATGAGTGTTTTTCAGGAAAACGGCCAATTGCCGCAGGATGAATTATACATGGCGCGTGCGTTCGAGCTGGCGCGCCGTGGCCGTTTTACGACGGCACCCAACCCCAATGTCGGCTGCGTGATCGTGCGTGATGGCGAAATTGTCGGTGAAGGCTACCATTTCCGAGCTGGTGAACCTCACGCAGAGGTACATGCGCTGAGAATGGCCGGGGAACGCGCTCGTGGCGCGACTGCCTATGTCACGCTGGAGCCGTGCAGCCACCATGGCCGAACGCCGCCTTGCGCCGATGCGCTGATTACTGCTGGCGTTTCTCGTGTGGTTGCGGCGATGCAGGATCCAAATCCGCAGGTTGCTGGTCGTGGTTTACATCGCTTACAGCAAGCAGGGATTACCGTTAGCCATGGCTTGATGATGGCCGAAGCTGAGAAAGTCAATGTAGGCTTCCTGAAACGCATGCGGACGGGTTTTCCTTACGTGCAACTCAAAATGGCGGCGTCTTTGGATGGTCGTACTGCGATGGCGTCGGGAGAAAGCCAGTGGATAACTTCACCGCAGGCGCGGCAGGATGTGCAGCGTTTTCGCGCTGAGAGCGCGGCGATTTTGAGCAGCAGTGCGACGGTATTGGCCGATGACCCTTCTCTCACTGTACGGTGGTCAGAACTGGATGCTGATGTCCAGAAACACTACTCAGAAGCAGATCTCAGGCAACCAGTCAGAGTGATTGTGGATAGCCAGCAGCGCGTAACACCGCAGCATCGGATTATTAGCCAACCGGGTGAGACCTGGCTGGCGCGCGTGCAGGCCGATGAGCAAGCATGGCCACAGAACGTTGAGCACCTCATGCTACCGCAGCACAATGGTGGTGTTGATTTGGTGGCGCTGATGATGGTGCTGGGGAGACGCCAGATTAACTCCGTCTGGATTGAAGCGGGTGCCAGTCTGGCGGGAGCATTGCTCAATGCTTGTGTGGTTGATGAGCTTATTGTTTATCTTGCCCCCAAACTATTGGGTGAAAATGCCCGTTCGCTGTGCCTCTTGCCAGGGCTGAATCAGCTGTCTCAGGCACCGGAATTTGACATCGTAGAGGTTCGCCAAGTTGGCCCCGATTTGCGATTACGCCTGAAACCCAAATTCTGATGTGTATGTAAATACGTGGTGCGGGTTCGACGAAACCGGATACGTGCCAACAAAAATTATGATAGAATCCGCCCCCCTACGGGGCATAAAGACCAGATAAAGGAAAGCTATGAACGTTATCGAAGGTGTTGTTGCTACTCCTGATGCCCGTGTGGCGATTGCGATTGCGCGCTTTAACCATTTTATTAACGACAGCCTGCTGCAAGGTGCGATTGATGCTTTGAAACGCATCGGTCAGGTTAAAGACGAAAACATCACCGTTGTCTGGGTGCCGGGTGCTTACGAACTGCCATTAGCGGTTCGTGCGCTGACCAAAAGCGCGAAAAATGGCGGGTATGATGCCGTTATTGCTCTCGGAACGGTCATCCGTGGTGGAACAGCGCATTTTGAATTTGTTGCTGGTGAGTGTAGCTCAGGTTTGTCCTCTGTTGCGATGGACAGCGAAATCCCTGTCGCTTTCGGCGTTCTGACGACGGAAAGCATTGAACAGGCGATTGAGCGTGCTGGCACGAAAGCGGGGAACAAAGGTGCAGAAGCTGCTTTGACCGCGCTAGAAATGATTAATGTATTGAAAGCGATTAAGTAAGCCTGATTAAGTAAGGGGAATTCCGTGAAACCTGCTGCTCGTCGCCGCGCTCGTGAATGTGCGGTTCAAGCGCTTTACTCCTGGCAATTATCTAAAAATGATATTGCCGATGTTGAACACCAATTCCTGAGCGAGCAGGATGTCAAAGATGTCGACATTACCTATTTTCGTGAATTGCTAGCGGGTGTTGCCACTCAGGCTGAGAAGCTGGATCAACTAATGGCACCTTTCCTGTCTCGCCGGATTGATGAATTGGGACAGGTTGAAAAAGCGATCCTGCGTTTGGCGATGTTTGAGCTGAGCAAGCGCGAAGATGTTCCTTACAAGGTGGCGATTAACGAGGCCATCGAACTGGCTAAAATCTTCGGTGCTGAAGATAGCCATAAGTTTGTGAATGGCGTGCTGGACAAAGCTGCTCCGAGTGTACGGAAAGGCAAAAAGTAAAATGAATCGAATCAGGGCCGGATATCCGGCCCTGATCGCTTTTGAATGATAGGTTGGCTGGAAAGGTTATGGTTGAAGGTGAGTTTGACCTTATTGCCCGCTATTTTAATCGGGTTCGAAGTTCACGTCGCGATGTTGAATTAGGCATCGGTGACGACTGTGCGTTACTGACAGTGGCAGATAAGCAGATGTTGGCGGTGAGTACCGACACGCTGGTATCTGGTGTTCACTTCCTACCTGATATCGATCCCGCCGATCTGGGTTACAAATCTCTGGCGGTCAATTTAAGCGATCTGGCTGCAATGGGCGCCGATCCTGCCTGGCTTTCTCTAGCGATTACCCTACCTCAAAGCGACAGCCAGTGGCTGTCCGCATACAGTGACAGCCTATTTGAACTGCTTGATTATTATGGCATGCAGTTGGTCGGCGGTGATACGACGCGCGGCCCGCTGAGCCTGACGCTGACTATCCACGGTCTGGTGCCTGCTGGCCGCGCGTTAACGCGTCGTGGAGCCAGAATTGGCGACTGGATTTATGTTACCGGCTCATTAGGCGATAGCGCTGCTGGTCTGGCTATCCTCCAGAATACATTGCACGTTGATGATGATGAAGCGCGGCAGGGGTTACTTCAGCGTCACCTTCGTCCTCAGCCCAGAATCCTGCAAGGGCAGGCGCTGCGCGATCTAGCCAGTTCGACTATCGATCTTTCTGACGGCCTCATCTCCGATTTACAGCATATACTTAAAGCCAGCGAATGTGGTGCGCGTATTCATCTGGACGCGATTCCACAATCTCCTTGGCTACGGAACTGTACTGACGAAGAACAGGCCTTGCGCTGGGCATTATCTGGTGGTGAAGACTATGAGTTGTGCTTTACCGTGCCGGAAATTAACCGCGGTGCACTGGAACTTGCCTTGGGGCATCTCGGCGCAGCCTATACCTGTATCGGGCAAATCGGGCCTTCATCCGAAGGGTTGCGCTTTTTCAGGGATAATAAAGCGACCGAGCTGAACTGGAAGGGGTATGACCATTTTAGCGAGCAAAACTGATTCCGTGAATAAGGCGAAAGGCGCTGAAGTTGCAAAACGCCGCTTACGGCTGAGCAACGTGTGGCACTTGCTGGCGACAGGGTTTGGTAGCGGATTATCTCCCTGGATGCCAGGTACGGTAGGATCGCTGGCGGCGATTCCACTGTGGTATCTGATGTCGTTCCTGCCGCTTGAATTGTATTCGCTGTTGGTGATGCTGAGTATTTGTATCGGTGTTTACCTGTGTCACCAGACGGCAAAAGATATGGGTGTTCACGATCACGGCAGCATCGTCTGGGACGAATTTGTCGGTATGTGGATTACCCTGATGGCGATTCCAGTGGATAGCTGGCAATGGGTAGCTGCGGGATTTATCGTCTTCCGCTGTCTGGATATTTGGAAGCCTTGGCCGATTCGCTGGTTCGATCGCAACGTGCATGGCGGCATGGGGATCATGATCGATGATATCGTCGCGGGGGTGATCTCTGCGGGAATTATCTATTTTATCGGCCATCACTGGCCGATATTCTGACGTTACTGCGTTATTGAACCGGGGCCATGAGCCCCAGTTTACGTTAGTCGCTTATTCCATCCACTGTGTGATTCTGCGCTCAATGCCAGCGGCATCCAGCCCCAGGTCTACACGGATTTCTTCCTGCGAACCTTGCGGGATAAATACGTCCGGTAGCCCAATGTTTAGTACCGAGACAGCAAGGCGTTTCGCCATCAGGAATTCATTCACACCGCTTCCGGCGCCGCCCATAACCGCATTCTCTTCCAGCGTCACAAACGTGCTATGAGATTGTGCCAGCTCTTCAAGCAACGCCTCATCCAGCGGTTTCACAAAACGCATGTCTACGAGCGTGGCGTTTAATTTTTCTGCCACAGCCTGTGCTTCTGGCAATAGCGTACCGAAGTTCAGAATAGCGACCGTTTTGCCCTGACGGCGCACTACACCTTTACCGATTGGCAGCTCTGATAGTGGTGTCAGCTCAGTACCCGTACCGTTTCCACGTGGATAGCGTACCGCCGTAGGGCCTTTCTGGTAGTGATAGCCCGTGTGCAGCATCTGACGACACTCATTTTCATCGCTGGGCGTCATGATGATCATATTCGGGATGCAGCGTAAGAAAGAGAGATCGAATGCACCCTGATGCGTTTGCCCATCGGCACCGACAATACCGCCACGATCGATAGCAAACAGAACCGGTAGACTCTGGATTGCCACGTCGTGGATAACCTGATCGTAGGCACGTTGCAGGAAAGTAGAGTAAATGGCGACGATCGGATGATAGCCACCGACAGCCAGACCCGCAGCAAACGTTACGGCGTGCTGTTCGGCAATAGCCACGTCAAAGTATTGCTGCGGATAGTCGCGTGAGAACTGCAACATGCCGGAACCTTCGCGCATCGCAGGCGTGATCGCCATAAGTTTACTGTCTTTGGCGGCCGTTTCCTGTAGCCATTGACCGAAGATTTTGGAATAGGTGGGTTGCGCGCCTTCTTTGCTTTTTGGCAATGTACCGCTGGCTGGATCGAATTTTGGCACCGCGTGCCAGCTGATCGGATCTTGTTCGGCGGGGGCGTAACCCTTGCCTTTCTTCGTCATGATGTGCAGAAGCTGCGGGCCTTTCAGACTGCGCATGTTCTTCAACGTATGCGACAGCGCCTGAACGTCATGACCATCGACCGGACCAATATAATTAAAGCCCAGTTCTTCAAATAGTGTACCCGGTACAACCATACCTTTAAGGTGCTCTTCGGTACGTTTCACCAGCTCTTTGATGGGAGGCAGGCCAGATAAGACTTTTTTACCGCCTTCGCGCAGGCTGGCGTAGAGCTTGCCGGATAACAGCTGTGCTAGATGGTTGTTCAATGCGCCGACGTTTTCCGAAATCGACATTTCATTGTCGTTCAACACCACCAGCAGATCGGATTTGATGTCGCCTGCGTGGTTCATCGCCTCAAAGGCCATACCTGCGGTAATCGCGCCGTCGCCGATCACACAAACCGTACGGCGACCTTTGCCTTCACGCTCGGCCGCAACGGCCATACCCAGACCGGCACTGATTGAGGTGGACGAATGTCCGACGCTTAATACGTCATATTCGCTTTCATCGCGCCACGGAAAAGGGTGCAAACCACCTTTTTGGCGGATCGTTGAAATACGATCGCGACGGCCTGTGAGGATCTTGTGCGGGTAAGCCTGATGGCCGACATCCCACACCAGATGATCAAAAGGCGTGTTATAGACATAGTGCAGCGCAACCGTTAATTCAACCGTCCCTAACCCTGAAGCAAAATGTCCGCTTGAACGGCTGACGCTGTCCAGCAGATATTGGCGCAGCTCATCGCAGAGCTTTGGCAGGCTCTCTTTCGGTAACAACCGAAGTTCATCCGGTGTTTCCACTAACGCCAATGTAGGGTACTTCGCGGTATCAAAACTCATTAGAGACTCATTAAGTAATTACTTATCGCGTTCAACGATGAAATTCGCCAGCGCTTGTAGTGGCGCAATATTCAGGGGGATCGGGCTGGATGCGACGAGATCGTCCAGCGATGCCAGTGATTCCTGATAGAGCTCCTGTGCTTTTTTTCGTGCATTATCTAACCCCAGTAAACTGGGATAGGTGCTTTTACCTAACTGCTGGTCTGCACCCTGACGTTTGCCTGTTGTCGCGCTGTCGCCAACAACATCGAGAATATCGTCCTGAACCTGGAAGGCGAGCCCAATCGCGTTAGCGTAGCGATCCAGATAAGGTAAGGCGTCGCGGCCAGCGTCACCGGCTGCCAGTGCGCCCAGTCGAACGGCGGCGCGGATCAAGGCACCTGTTTTGTGGCGATGAATTCGCTCTAATGCAGCCAGATTGACCTGATGGCCTTCTGCTTCCAGATCGAAAGCCTGACCGCCGCACATACCTGCTACGCCACTTGCCTGCGCTAATTCTGAGATCATTGCCAGCCGATCGCGGTCAGAGACCTGCGTCATCGGTGCGTCGGCCAGAATAGAGAATGCCAGCGTTTGCAATGCATCGCCCGCGAGAATGGCAGTGGCTTCACCAAATTTGATGTGGCAGGTCGGCTGTCCACGGCGTAAATCGTCGTCGTCCATCGCCGGCAGATCGTCATGAATCAATGAATAGGCATGGATACATTCTACAGCAGCAGCAGGGGCGTCCAGGCTCTCTAGCGGCATATCAAACAGTTCGCCTGTAGTATAAACCAGAAACGGACGCAGGCGTTTGCCCCCTAAGAGTGAGCCATACTCCATCGCATTGACTAGTGGACTACTCTGAAAGGGGAGGCTGGTGATGAAATGCCCCAACATACGGTTAGTGCGTTGATAATGCGCATTCAGTTGCGCGCTGAAATCGGTCATAGCGTGTCATTATCCGGCGTAAACGGTGACAGCGGCGCATCGGGATCGTCGCTCAGCAGGATTTGTACGCGCTGTTCGGCCTGTTGCAGTTTTTGCTGCCCTTGACGAGCGAGCTGGATGCCATGCTCAAACTCATTTAGCGCATCGTCCAGCGGCAGTTCACCTGATTCGAGGCGGGTAACGATTTTTTCCAGTTCGTTCAGTGAGCTTTCAAAGCTGACTGGCTGCTCGGTCTTCTTAGGCATAGTAGTTTCGGAATCCTGGTGTTATACGCCGTTGGCTTGTGGCGGCAAAGCGTGGTGTTGCGTTTGGTCATCCGTGGATGACGCGACGATTATACGGTTAAAACGCACAGTATATCTTCATATAATGATATACTCCGCGCCCTGGATGCTATTGGTAAAATCATCTCTGTTCTTGCTGATTTTACCGATAACGTGATTTTAGTGCTCAGGGTAAATTTATTTACACCTTTCTGACCAAGTAACGACAGCCACCATGAAGTTTATCATTAAATTGTTCCCGGAAATCACCATCAAGAGCCAATCTGTTCGGTTGCGCTTTATCAAGATTCTAACCGGAAACATTCGCAACGTATTAAAACACTATGATGAAACGCTGGCGGTTGTCCGTCACTGGGATCATATCGAAGTTCGGGCTAAAGACGAAAATCAGCGTGAAGCGATTCGTGATGCGCTGACGAGAATTCCGGGTATTCACCATATTCTGGAAGTTGAGGACCATGCCTATACCGACATGCATAACATCTTTGAACAGGCGTTGGCGTTGTATCGTGAACGGTTGGAAGGCAAGACGTTTTGTGTGCGGGTAAAACGCCGCGGTAAGCACGAGTTTAGCTCACAGGACGTAGAGCGCTATGTTGGTGGCGGTTTGAACCAGCATATTGAGACTGCGCGAGTCAACCTCACTGCGCCGCAGATCACCGTGCATCTGGAAATCGAACAGGATCGCCTGCTGCTGATTAAAAGCCGCAATGAGGGGATCGGCGGCTATCCGATTGGCACGCAGGAAGATGTGTTATCACTCATTTCCGGTGGTTTCGATTCCGGTGTATCCAGCTATATGTTGATGCGCCGCGGCTGTCGCGTGCATTACTGCTTCTTCAATCTTGGCGGTGCTGCACACGAAATTGGTGTGAAACAGGTGGCACATTATTTGTGGAACCGTTTTGGTAGTTCGCATCGTGTTCGTTTTGTTGCTATCGATTTCGATCCCGTTGTCGGTGAAATTCTGGAGAAGGTCGATGACGGCCAGATGGGCGTCGTATTGAAGCGCATGATGGTGCGTGCCGCCTCCAAAATTGCCGAGCGTTACGGTGTTCAGGCGTTGGTGACCGGTGAAGCGTTAGGGCAGGTTTCCAGCCAAACGCTGACTAACCTGCGCTTAATCGACAATGCCTCCGATACCCTGATTTTGCGCCCGCTGATTTCTCATGATAAAGAACACATTATCAAACAGGCACGCGAACTAGGGACGGAAGATTTCGCCAAAACGATGCCGGAATACTGCGGTGTGATCTCCAAAAGCCCGACGGTGAAGGCAGTGAAAGCGAAGATTGAGGCCGAAGAAGGCCACTTTGATTTCTCTATCTTGGATCGTGTGGTGAGTGAAGCGCGGAATATTGATATTCGTGAGATCGCCGAGCAGACGAGTCAAGAAGTGGTTGAAGTCGAAACGGTTGCATCATTTGTACCAACCGATGTACTGCTGGATATCCGTGCGCCAGATGAGCAGGATGACAAGCCGCTTGCGCTGGATCAGGTCGAAATCAAATCCTTACCGTTCTATAAGCTGGGTACGCAGTTTGGCGATTTGGATCAGAGTAAAACCTATCTGCTTTACTGCGAGCGTGGCGTGATGAGCCGTTTGCAGGCGCTATACCTACGTGAGCAAGGTTTCAGCAACGTAAAAGTATATCGTCCGTAATATAGAAAGGCGCGCAAGCGCCTTTCTCGTTGGTCTTAATCGTGATAGTTATAAATCCCCGGCGGCAGGATGATCTGCGCGGCGACCTCGGCGGCTTTTTCTTTCCCCAGCAGCAAATCAATGATCTTCAGAGCGAAATCCATACTGGTGCCAGGCCCTTGTGTGGTTAGCAAATTCACGCGTGGATCGTAGACGACGCGCTTTTCCATCCATTTCTCTGGCGCGATGCTATCTTTGAATGTTGGATAGCCCGTCATGTTTCCCACGGGGAACAACTGATGATATTCAAGCACCAGTGCAGGCGTTGCACACATCGCGGCGACAATTTTTCCTTCCAGATGCGTTTGTCGAACGCACTCCACCAGAATTGGGCTATCGCGAAAGCATTCGGCGCCTTTTAGCCCACCCGGTAACACCAGCACATCGAAAGACCGATCGGCGACCATAGCTAGTGGCGCATCGGCCAGCAGCCTTACCCCACGTGAGCAGACGATTTCAAGATTGCCATCGCTAGCTACGCTGGCGAGTGTCACTGTTATGCCCGCACGGACAAGCAGATCTATGGTGGTGACGGCTTCAATTTCTTCACTACCAGGCGCCAGACACACCAGTGCTGATGCGGTCATAATCACTTTCCTTTTGCTTAATGTAGTCAAACAGACGAGCATTTTCGGGGAGTGTCAGGCCGTGGAGACGCGCACGGCGCAGTAAATACCCGGTAATGTAGTCAATCTCGGTATGTCGCTGAGCGATGATGTCTTGCAACATTGATGAGGTGTTTGCCGCAGTGTTCTGAATAATTTGATTAACGTAGATAAGCAGGCTATCTCGCGATGTATGGAAGCCTTCCCGTTCCATGACGCTGACCACTTCCTGGCAAAGTGAGGCAATAAGCCCCGGGTAGGCAGAAAGCTCGCCATTGGTGCAGTGATATTTCACCGTTAGCGGATTAATGACGCAGTTAGCGGCCAGCTTCAACCAACAGGTGGCGCTAATGTTGGTATGCCAGGCAACATCAGGCAAAGCCTGATGCAGCATTTCAGCTAAATGGCTTTGACTGCTGTCGCCGTTAAACGTACCGATGTGTGTCGTGCCTGCGGCAACGTGCACAACGTTGGTTGTGTCGCGCCGTGCTGCATGGGTGGTGATACCGAGCACCAACGGCTGTTGTAGCGACGGTAATTCTTCCCGCGTGCCCATCCCGTTATGTAACAGTAGAATTGTGCAATGCGGGTTGAGTTGGGGCAACAGTACCGTAACGGCATCGGAAACTTGCCAGGCTTTTAGCGTGACCAGCAGCAGCTCGCTCTGGGCAAGATGATCGGGATCGTTAGCTGTCAGGTTGAGATTGCAGTGCTGGCCGTCCAGCTGGGTGACATTGACCGAACAATACGGTTGCGGAATGCGCAGCCATCCTTGGACATCATGCCCTTGTTGATGCAACGCGGCGAGCCAAAGTTGGCCCAGCGCGCCACAGCCAAGAACGGTGATTTTCATGTGCGTCTCCCTTGTTTGATGCGGGCGCTGTCGATCTCTTATCTTAGGCTATCATTCACATCGTGATCTTGTGCTATTCGGCCTGTTTACCTGATGCAGAGTAAAAATCGGGATCGTGTCTGGCATCTTGCTTATCGCAGAAGAGCGGTTATTATGCTCGCCAGCCAAATTTGTCAGGAGAGCGAATTATGCCATCTTTCGATATTGTTTCGGAAATTGATATGCAGGAAGTCCGTAACGCGGTAGAAAATGCGACGCGCGATCTGAGTACCCGCTGGGATTTCCGTAATGTTCCGGCCAGTTTTGAACTGAATGAAAAATCACAGAGTATCAAAGTGGCCAGCGAATCTGATTTTCAGGTACAGCAACTGGTTGATATTCTGCGTGAAAAGCTGGTTAAGCGGGGTATTGAAGGCGGTGCGTTGGAGATCCCTGAAGAGATGGAACACAGCGGTAAAACGTACAGTGTGGAAGCGAAGCTGAAGCAAGGTATTGAAACTACGCTGGCGAAGCAACTCATCAAGCTGATTAAAGACAGTAAGCTGAAAGTGCAGGCGCAGATTCAGGGTGAACAGGTACGCGTCACCGGCAAAGCACGTGATGATTTGCAAGGTGTGATGGCGTTAATTCGTGGTGGTAATTTGGGGCAGCCGTTCCAGTTTACCAACTTCCGCGATTGATGCTTTTTAGCCATCCGCCGATGAATAGAAAAGGCCAGCGAAAGCTGGCCTTTTGCTTAATTTAGGCTTGACCTACTACTTGTTCTAGCTGCTGTCGATTGGTTTTTTTGTTGTCGATCTTCACATAGACGCTGAATTCATCCGGCACGATAACCACTTCGGCAACGCCGGGCTGGGTGCGAATTTTCTGTTCCAGCTCACTATCCTGTAATGCTAAATCGGACAGTGCGATTCTCAGGCTGCTCAGGTAGGGCGGTTCCTGCATGGTGAAGCTGACAAACAGCCAGATTGCTGCAATGGCTGCGCCAGCCATAAACACGGTTGATGCGCCATAAAGCTCAAACAGCCCGCCGCCGAGACTTCCTCCAATTGCTACACCGATAAACTGTGTGGTGGAGTAAACGCCCATCGCTGTGCCTTTATATCCCGCAGGTGATTCTTTGCTAATCAGCGATGGCAACAGCGCCTCCATGACGTTGAAAGCTAGGAAGAACAGCTGTACGCCGATGATAATTTGCCAGAGGTGATTATCTGATGCCCACAGAACAATCTCTCCCGCTATCAGTACCACGATGCAGCCGATGAAGACCTGCTTCATCCGTCTTTTCACTTCAGCATAAATGATGAAGGGCACGACGCCGGCAAAGGAGACCAACATCGTAACCAGATAGACTTTCCAGTGTTCCTGCGGTGCCAGCCCTGCTGATTCCATTGCGCGGGGTAGGGCAACGAAACTCGACATTAATAAAATATGCAGACACATGATGCCGATATTCAGTTTCAGCAGACGGCTATTGCCGAGTACTTTGCGGAAACTGCCACGCACCATCGCTGATTCTCGGTTTAGGACGTGTTCAGGAGCGGAAGGAATCAGGGTCAGCGTGATGGCAATGCCCGCGAGTGACAGAACGGCGATGCCCCAGAAGAGCGCTTGCAAACCGAAGGCGTGAGTAACGATAGGGCCAACGACCATAGCGATGGCAAAGGTGACGCCAAAGCTCACGCCGATAAATGCCATAGCTTTGGTTCGGTTCTGTTCACGAGTGAGATCGGAAAGCAGCGCCATGACGGCGGCGGAGATGGCCCCTGCGCCTTGCAATGCCCGGCCAAGGATAATGCCCCAAATAGAATCACTCAGTGCAGCAATGGCACTGCCGAATGCAAAAATCAGCAGCCCCCCGACGATCAGCGGCTTTCTGCCGATACGATCGGAGACTAAGCCGAAGGGGATCTGGAAAATAGCCTGCATCAGGCCATAGATACCAATCGCAATCCCGATCAGTGCTTCACTGGCACCTTGTAATGCCATACCGTAGGTGGTTAGAACGGGTAACACCATGAACATGCCAAGCATGCGTAGTGAAAAAACAGCGCCCAAGCCCCATGTGGCGCGTAATTCGCCTGAGGTCATTTTATTATCGTTCATTCATTACCTCTGAAAACAATTGGCGCTATTTTAGTGTGTTATTGGCCAGACAGTAAACGATAGGTTTGTTACGTGATTTGGCGGTGGAGGAAATAGGGGAGCGAAAAAGAAAAAACACAGGGCGCAGTCATAAAAAAACAGGCGGACGAGCCGCCTGTTTTTCTTAATGCATAGAACGCAGCTTATAATTAACGCAGGTAGGTCAGCAGAACTTCATGCGCTGGAGCCATTGAATCCACAGACATCATCACGCTTAGTGAGGTAATCGCGACGATGGAGAAAACAAACAGCTTTCTTGCCCATACACGGTCATCGATCGCATTTTTATAGCCTGACAACGCCATACCCAACCACCACACGCTGACTGCTGCGGCAACGATCAGGTATTTGTAACCTGCATAACCGCCGAGAGACAGCATCAACGTTGCTATCGCAAACGCTACGATATAGAGCGTGATGTGGTTTTTCGCAACGGAGATACCTTTCACAACGGGCAGAACCGGGATGTTGGCTGCCTGATAATCCTTGAAGCGGAAAATCGCAATCGCGTAGGAATGCGGCATCTGCCACAGGCTAAAGATTAACAGCAAAATCAACGCACCAGCATCAAACTGGTTGCTGACGGCACAGTAACCGATAACCGGTGGTGCTGCGCCGGATAGGCTGCCAATTAGCGTGCCATAAACAGAATGTCGCTTCATGTACAGGCTATACACACCGACATACACGACGAAGCCCATCACCGCCAGCCACATAGCCAGCGGGTTGGCTGCGACGTACAGCAGAGCAAAGCCCGCAATACCTAACAGCGATGCGTAAACCAGCGTTACCTTCAGCGAAATCAGTCCTTTTACCAGAACCCGATTTTTGGTTCTCTCCATTTTCTTGTCGATGTCGCGGTCAATGACGTTGTTAAACACGCAGCCAGACGCAACGACTAACGACACACCCACGAGGGTGGCGAGAAACAAGGGATAATCAATGCGGCCTTGTGCCGCAAGGAGAAACCCACCGATAACGGAAATCAGATTTCCGAAAATAATTCCTGGTTTAGTAACTTGCAGGTATTGCTTAATCATCTTTTACGGCTCTGTTACTGGATCATCATGTTGTGGTGTGCGCTCATCATAATCCAGATGGAGCCCACGACAACAATCGCGATAATCAGGACGGCAAACACAAGAGCCACCACGTTCCAGCGCTCTTCTGAGGACGTATTCAGGTGCAGGAAGTACACCAGATGCACCAGAATTTGAACCACTGCACATCCCACCACCGTGAAAAGAATGGCGTTATGCGAGGCCGTGCCGCTCATGACCATACTGAAAGGAATGACTGTCAAAATAACGGACAGAACAAAACCTATCACATATGACTTAACGCTACCGTGGCTGGCACCTGCATGATCGGTTGTTGAATGACTCATTTAGATTGCCCCCAGCAGATAAACAACGGTGAAGACACAAATCCACACCACGTCAAGGAAGTGCCAGAACAGGCTCAGGCACATCAGACGCGTTTTGTTGGTTGCAGTCAGGCCACGTTTGGACACCTGAATCATCATGATGACCAACCAGATCAGACCGCCCGTTACGTGGAGCCCGTGGGTGCCGACTAGCGCGAAGAAGGCAGACAGGAACGCACTGCGATCCGGGCCATAGCCTTCAACGATCAGGTGATGGAATTCATAGATTTCCATCCCGATAAACACCAGACCGAACAAGAAGGTCACACCCAACCAGGTATTAACCTGAGATTTGTTGCCCTTGTTCATGGCGATCATCGCCATGCCGTAGGTAATACTACTGAACAACAGCGCGAACGTTTCTACCAGCACGAAGGGAAGTTGGAAAATATCCTTCCCGCTTGGGCCACCAGCAGTACCGTTAACCAGTACGGCATACGTTGCGAACAGCGATCCGAAAATGATCAGGTCGCTCATCAGGTAGACCCAGAAGCCGAATACCTTATTGGCTCCTGTGTCGTGGTGCCCATGCTCAGCATGGGCAGTATTGTGGTTAGTCAGAGTTTCAGTTGACATGTTTCACGCCTGCCTTACTGAGTTGATCAAAATTCTGATTCTCAATTTGCTCAATTTCTTTAACCGGCACGTAGTAATCCACGTCCTGATTAAAGCTGTGCACAATCCAGGTCACAATTATGCCGGCGAAGCCAGCGATGGCCAGCCACCAGATATGCCAGATCATCGCAAAACCGAATACCAGACTGAATGCAGAGATAATCACACCTGCGCCGGTATTCTTCGGCATGTGAATCTCTTCATAGCTGGCAGGACGTTTGTAAGCTTCACCTTTCTCTTTCGCTTCCCAGAAAGCATCACGCTCGTCAACATGCGGCACGATAGCGAAGTTGTAGAACGGCGCAGGAGAAGAGGTTGCCCACTCCAGCGTGCGTCCACCCCACGGGTCGCCCGTCAGATCGCGGTTCTGGTCACGGTCACGGATACTGACGTAGAACTGGATAACCTGACACAGTACACCGATACCGATCAATACTGCACCGATGGATGCCACAACCAGCAAGGCGTGGAATTCAGGGTTGATTTGCTGGCTCAAACGACGCGTCATGCCCATGAAGCCGAGGACGTACAGCGGCATAAAGGCAACGAAGAAGCCGATAATCCAGAACCAGAACGCGCGTTTACCCCAGGTTTCGTTCAGGGTGAAACCAAAGGCTTTCGGGAACCAGTAAGTAATTCCCGCGAAGCAACCAAACACCACGCCACCGATGATCACGTTATGGAAGTGAGCAATCAGGAACAGACTGTTGTGCAGGACAAAGTTTGCGCCCGGTACGGCCAGCAGTACGCCTGTCATCCCACCGATGGTGAAGGTGATGATGAAGCCTGTGGTCCACAGCATCGTGGAGTGAGGCTGAATACGACCTTGGTACATGGTGAACAGCCAGTTGAAGATTTTAACCCCGGTTGGGATTGAAATAATCATAGTGGCTATACCAAAGAAGGCGTTGACGTTTGCGCCGGACCCCATGGTAAAGAAGTGGTGCAGCCAAACGATGAACGACAGAACCGTAATCGCAATGGTTGCCCATACCAGTGAGGTGTAGCCAAACAGACGCTTTCTACAGAATGTGGCAACCACTTCGGAATAAACACCGAATATCGGCAGTACCAGAATGTAAACCTCAGGATGACCCCATGCCCAAATCAGGTTGATGTACATCATCATGTTGCCACCCATATCATTGGTAAAGAAATGGGTGCCGAGGTAACGGTCAAGCGTCAGCAGCGCAATGGTAACGGTTAATATAGGGAATGCGGCAATGATCAGCACATTGGTACACAGTGCTGTCCAGGTAAATACCGGCATTTTCATCAGCGACATGCCCGGTGCGCGCATCTTCAGAATCGTCGCGAAGAAGTTAACGCCAGTCAGCGTGGTACCTATACCGGATATCTGTAGACTCCATATCCAGTAATCGACCCCGACGCCGGGACTGTACTCCTTTCCTGAAAGTGGCGGATAGGCCACCCAGCCAGTCTGTGCGAACTCACCGACCCCGAGAGAGAGGTTGATCAAGATAACGCCAGCCACAAACAGCCAGAAGCTGAGGGAGTTCAGGAATGGGAAAGCAACGTCACGCGCACCGATCTGCAAGGGAACCGCAAGGTTCATCAAGCCAACAACGAACGGGGTTGCCACGAAGAAGATCATGATGACACCGTGTGCGGTGAATATCTGATCGTAGTGGTGAGCGTTTAGGAAGCCTTCTTGCCCGGCAGAGGCAAGAACCTGCTGACCGCGCATCATGATGGCATCGGCAAAACCACGTATCATCATCACCAGTCCGACGATGATATACATGATACCGATTTTCTTGTGGTCTACGGAGGTGAACCACTCGGCCCACAGCCATTTCCACTTACCGAAATAGGTTATTGCCGCTAGCAGCCCAAGGCCGCCAACGATGATTGCCGCCACGGTGACCATAATAATGGGTTCGTGGTACGGAACCGCATCAAGTGTAAGTTTTCCGAACATCGTATTATCCCTCGGCTCCTTTGTGCGAGCTATGCTCGCCCATGTTCATACCCTCACCATGTTGCATGTTTTCATCGGGCTTCATGCCTTCACCATGATGTTGCATGTTCATGTCGTTGCCTGTGAATTTGCGAATAATATTATTGAACAAATCCGGCTGGACAGTGGAGAAGTATTCGACAGGATGGAATTCACTTGGCTTA
The DNA here is from genome assembly GCF_000740965.1 of Pectobacterium atrosepticum. Taxonomy (NCBI): domain Bacteria; kingdom Pseudomonadati; phylum Pseudomonadota; class Gammaproteobacteria; order Enterobacterales; family Pectobacteriaceae; genus Pectobacterium; species Pectobacterium atrosepticum. Next base: position 1,276,637 of record NZ_CP009125.1, read on the forward strand.
GCCAACGTATTGAATTCATCCATGGTGTTCAGTGTCTTGGCGGACGCACGAACGTTCGCAACCCACTGATCGAATTCCTGTTGGGTTGGCGTGGCAATCGCGGTGAACTTCATACCAGAGAAGCCTTTACCACTATAGCCGCCGGAGATACCGTCATATTTGCCCGGTTCATTAGCGATTAAGTGGAGCTTCGTCTGCATTCCGGCCATGGCGTAAATCTGTCCACCAAGACGAGGGATGAAGAAGGAGTTCATCACGGAGTCGGATGTGATCTTGAATGCAACAGGCACGTTGGCAGGAAAAGCCAATTCGTTAACCGTAGCGATACCAAGGTCCGGGTAAACAAACAACCATTTCCAATCAAGCGAAACAACTTCGACATTGATAGGTTTGACGTCTGATACCAGCGGCTTGTACGGATCAAGCGAGTGGGTCGTCTTCCAGGTAATCGTGCCAAGAATAACGATAATGATAATTGGTACAGTCCAGACTACAGCCTCTATCTTGTTGGAGTGTGACCAGTTCGGGGTATATTTTGCCTTTTCATTAGAAGCACGGAACTTCCAGGCAAAAGCTATCGTCATAACGATAACGGGAATCACAACGATCAACATCAGCCCGATGGCAGTCAGTATTAGCGATCTTTGTTCTAACCCGATCTCTCCTTTGGGGTTCATCAGCGCCATATCGCAACCGCTCAGTAGAACAGTGGCTGCAAATAAAGACAGCATCCCAAAAATTTTATTGTATTTCTTGAGTCTCATCTAGCGACCTCAATAACAAGGGCTCTATTGTCATTTCATGCGAGCGGGCATTTTACGGGAAGGTTACTGTACTGTAAACATGATTAAGGTTATGTCAGCCGATTGTTGCTGTTTTTTGCCCTTAGTGTCACAAAGATAGCCAAAATAAAAATGGTATTTAAAAACAGCAAATTAAGTGGCTACCCAGATGAGAGTATGGATGGATAATAAGAAATTACAACTCACCATAACGCTTATTTTCTATTTTTAGTTTGGTGAGATTTTTTGCCCAGCATGTGTTTTTGATAACGAATGAAATTAGTTCTGGAGATATTTTACTAGGAAATAAAATTCCCTCTAGCAAGATAATTATGAAAAAAATAATTAAATAAAGGAATGATGTAATAGGTTCAGGCAGCAGATGTCGCTACCTGAACGAATATCGTCAATGTACGGACGGCTTAGACGCTCGCCTGAGTGACAGATAGTCCAGCAAGCTACCGAAGAAAATGCCTAACAGCGCGAGCGTACAGCCTGCGGTGAGTAGATATTCTGCCAACATATAAAATGAAGACCATTCCAGAGCATTGCTGATGAGCAGAATGAGCCACAATACCAGCAATATGACACCCAACCCCAACACACGTAAGGCTTTTTTGTAATAATTCTGGAAGTTTGTGCGTAACTGAAAAGTATCTGTTTTCTGGGTAAATTCCAGCGTTTCACGGCAAATCATCAGGATTGCCAGGCCTGGTAATGCGGCAAAAATCGAGAACAGATAGAACCATGCCCAACCGTAGGATTCGACAAACCAGCCTGCGATAGGGCCAACGTAAACTCGTCCGACGGCCGCAAGGGCAGAAAGCAGGGCAAACTGTGTGGCTGAGAATGATTTGTTACACAACGTCATCAACAGTGCGACAAAGGCTGCTGTTCCCATACCGCCGCAGAGATTTTCCAGAAAAACAGCGCTGGCCATGGTGAACAGATTTTTGTCAGTGATTGCCAACAACCAGTATCCCGCGTTGGAAACGGCCTGAAGGAGTCCAAACAGCATCAGCGCTCTGAACAATGAGAGCCGCTGCATCAATAATCCGCCGTAAATCGCCCCCACGATGGTAGCGAATAGTCCAAGTGTTTTGTTGACCAAGCCGACATCACCCGCATTGAAACCAACGCCGCGTATCAGGAAAGTTGTTGTCAAACTGACCGCAAAGGCGTCGCCGAGTTTGTATAACACGATCAACAGAAGAATGAGCCAGGCATTGTTGCGTTCGAAGAAATCGCGCAGAGGAGCAACAATCGCTTGCTCCATGGTGCGAGGCGCAGGCTGACTATTGAGTGGTTCTGGTGCTAACAGGGTGGCGAATACACCGATCAGCATCAATCCTGCCATTAACCAATACGTTGCCTGCCAGCCGAAATACCGGTCGGCCATCCACAGCGCCAGTCCACCTGAAACCAGCATGGCAAGCCGATAGCCTAATACAGAGGTAGCCGCGCCCGTACCACGTTCTTCAGGGGGAAGTAAATCCGTCTTATAGGCATCAAAAACAATATCCTGAGAAGCGGAGCAGAACGCGACCAAAACCGCTAGCGTCGCCAGCCACAAGAGATCGCGCGTTGGGTTCATAAACCCCATACCAATAATGGCAACAATCAGCAGAAGTTGACTGAGGATCAGCCAGCCGCGGCGTCTGCCAAGAAACGGTGGGGTGTAACGATCCATCAGGGGGGACCACAGAAATTTGAATACGTAGGCTTGGCCAACCAGAGAGAAAAAACCAATGGTTTTTAGATCGACATTCTCAATGGTCATCCAGGCTTGCAATGTGCCGGATGTCAATGCCAGTGGTAAACCGGAAGCGAAACCAAGCAACAGCATAAAAAGTGAGTTGCGTTGGCTGAACAACGTAATGATGCGACTAAACATGGCGAGTCCTTTCCCTTGCTCCGTGAGACGTAAGGAGCAAGGGAAGCGGCGTACAGAAATTAACGAGCGTTTTCTTTGATAAAGCTACTTACGCTGGTGTCTTGCGCCATGTCGTTGATGACATCGCCTAACACGGTGTTAACCGCATTGGTAATATTTTCATTATTGGCGGTAAATGCGCCCTGAACGCTATAGGTTGAGCGGTAGTTTTTCATCTGCTTGTTGCCATTTGCCGCTTGAGAAATGATGGAGATATCTGCTTTGGTCGTGATGCTGTAGCGCAGGTTGCCTTCAGAGACATCGGCGTACAGGTGGTTAACTACGATCTGCAAAGCTACTGGACCACCGGTTCCAATCATATAACCACGCGCGGTCATTTGCTTTTCCAGTGCTTCTTGCAACAGGAAACGCAGATCGCGGGAAGGTGTCAGCGTAATCAGTTGGCCATCGCGATTCACTTTCGCCAGAGCCTGATCGGCGCGCTGATCTGCGCCATTGATGCTAATTGTTACGCCCATCAAGGTCGGATCCTGAGCAGGCACGCCAATTTTTGGGCTGATGTTCAGTGTGTTGCTTTTTGCTGCACATCCTGCAAGCAGGATGATGGCCAGAAGAGGGAAAAATAATTTTTTTAACATTCGTATTTTCTCAATAATGATTAGTGTGGTGAGCTGACAAATATTGTTGATATCATATCATCGCCACTGGCAGGGAAAAGAGCCGATAGCAGGTAAATTGTCCTGAAATCCATCTTTTTCATGCTTTTGACCTGGAAAAACCGTTTTTATCACATCAAGCCTGTCGCTGACATATCAATTTATTGCGAGCGTTTTTCTTCTTTCTATGCCGTTTTTACGCATAACCGATTGAAAAACGCTAAGGTTATAACAGTCATGTCGCGTTGATATCCCATTTTCCCCAAGCCGAAAGGGTAGCCGTATGATGCGTGAAACGATAGAAGAGAAGTTGCGTGTGGGTTTTGAACCCGCTCATTTAGAGGTAACTGACGAAAGCTATCGGCACAACGTGCCTGCTGGAGCGGAAAGCCATTTCAAAGTTGTGCTGGTCAGCGATAAATTCACGGGTGAGCGCGTGATTGGGCGACATCGTGCAGTTTATGCCGTATTGGCTGCGGAGCTCGCGGGTTCGGTGCATGCGTTAGCGCTGCATACATATACGACCAAAGAGTGGATCAGCTTGCAAAACGCCGTCCCTTCTTCACCTCCCTGTGGTGGTGCTGGTATCCTTTCTTAAGTCATGAATATGACCCGTTCCTGACATATTGGAGTGGGTTACTGACAAAAAGTGTGAATCTGTTGCTGTAATAGTCTGCCCGCTGTTCTCGACTCATCCTCTCTATATCGCTATAATGCTGCGTCTATTTTTCCTGAATGTATTCGGGACGCTTCTGACTACAAGGACGGGGTTGGCAATTTCCCGGTTCTGCGAGGTTGAGTCGAGCTGTGTGCCTTAGATGGCGGCAGTCTGAATAAGCCTTGCTGTCGTGAGAATAGTTTTGGGGTTGACCGATCACTGTGATTTTTTGAGGTAACAAGATGCAAGTTTCAGTTGAAACCACTCAAGGTCTGGGACGTCGCGTAACGATTACCGTTGCTGCTGACATCATTGAGAGTGCGGTGAAGAGCGAGCTGGTCAACGCGGCCAAAAAAGTACGTATTGACGGTTTTCGTAAAGGCAAAGTGCCGATGAATGTTGTTGCTCAGCGTTATGGTGCCTCTGTGCGTCAGGACGTATTGGGTGACCTGATGCAGCGCAACTTTGTTGACGCTATCATCAAAGAAAAAATTAATCCGGTTGGCGCGCCTAACTATACCCCCGGCGAATATGCCGTAGGTGGCGACTTCACTTACACTGTAGAGTTTGACGTGTACCCGGAAGTCGAACTGAAAGGTCTGGAAGCAATCGAAGTTGAAAAACCGGTTGTTGAAGTGACTGATGCTGACGTTGATACCATGCTGGATACGCTGCGTAAGCAACAGGCGACTTGGAAAGAAACTGACCGTGCTGCGACAGCCGAAGATCGTGCAACGATCGATTTCACTGGCTCTATCGACGGTGAAGTCTTCGAAGGCGGAAAAGCGTCCGACTTCGTTCTGGCAATGGGCCAGAGCCGCATGATCCCAGGTTTTGAAGATGGTATCGTTGGGCACAAAGCGGGTGAAGAATTCACTATCAACGTGAATTTCCCAGAAGACTACCACGCTGAAAATCTGAAAGGAAAAGCGGCTCAGTTCGTTATCGTCCTGAAGAAAGTTGAAGAGCGTGAGCTGCCTGAACTGACTGAAGAATTCATCAAACGTTTCGGCGTGGCTGATGGTTCTCAGGAAGGTCTGCGTGCTGAAGTCCGTAAAAATATGGAACGTGAGCTGAAAGGCGCGGTGCGTAACCGTGTGAAAACTCAGGTTCTGGATGGACTGATCAACGCCAACGAAATCGAAGTGCCAGTTGCACTGATCGATGGCGAAATCGATGTTCTGCGCCGTCAGGCTGCACAGCGTTTTGGTGGCAACGAGAAGCAAGCGCTGGAATTACCGCGTGAACTGTTCGAAGAGCAAGCTAAACGCCGCGTTGTTATCGGTTTATTGCTGGGCGAAGTGATCAGCAGCAACGAGCTGAAAGCTGACGAAGCACGCGTTAATGTACTGATCGAAGAGATGGCTTCTGCTTACGAAGATCCGCAGGAAGTTATCGAGTTCTACAGCAAGAATAAAGAGCTGCTGAACAACATGCGTAACGTCGCACTGGAAGAGCAAGCGGTTGAAACTGTGCTTGCTAAAGCGAAAGTCGTTGAGAAATCAGTAAGCTTCAACGAACTGATGAATCAAACGACTACGGCGTAAACGTTGTTGATATCAACATTGTTTATTGCGTAGCGGGGTGCTTCCCTATCAAAGCCCGTGCCTTATGGCGCGGGCTTTTTGCTTATAGCTTTGCGTAATCGTAGTGCCGATGATGACCGGTGAGGCGATCTTTTACCTCCGGTGTTGGACGCCTCCGTTCCTGTCAGACAATACGCAAGGAATGGTCACCTGAAATTGCACTATTATTAAGTCAGGCGAGAATTTATTAGGTCGTGCAAAGAGTTAAACCACAGATTTGCCGTGCCGATAACGTGTTAATAATAAAATAATTGGCTCTTTAATAGAGAGCGATTGATAGTGTAAGCTTGAAATACAATGCACGTGCCCCCACTCACTGAAGAGGAAAGGCCGGCACAGCAGTTAAGGATTCTCGGCCGTTGGGTTGTTCAACAGTGACGGGGGCAGGGTTCCATAGTCATCCCCCCCTATCTCTAGTAGAATTGAGCTATGCAATGATTGAACAACGCAATAAGAGTGCCGGACGCATTTTATCTAGGAGACGTGAATGTCATACAGTGGCGAACAAGAAAGACAAGCACCTCATATGGCGTTAGTGCCGATGGTGGTTGAACAGACTGCGCGTGGGGAACGTTCTTACGATATCTATTCCCGTCTACTAAAAGAACGGATAATCTTTCTGACCGGTCAGGTGGAAGATTACATGGCGAATTTGGTTGTGGCACAGATGCTGTTTCTGGAAGCCGAAAACCCAGAAAAAGACATTTATCTGTACATTAACTCTCCAGGTGGCGTTATTACTGCTGGTATGTCTATTTACGACACCATGCAGTTTATCAAGCCGGATGTCAGCACGATCTGTATGGGACAGGCTTGTTCAATGGGCGCGTTCCTGTTGACTGCGGGTGCTAAAGGTAAACGTATTTGCTTACCTAACTCGCGCGTTATGATTCACCAGCCGTTGGGTGGTTTCCAGGGGCAGGCAACGGATATTGAAATCCATGCCAAAGAAATACTGAAAGTAAAAGCCAAAATGAATGAGCTGATGGCGAAACACACGGGGCAACCTCTTGAAGCGATAGAGAGAGACACAGAGCGCGATCGTTTCCTCTCTGCTAGCGAGGCAGTAGAATACGGTTTGGTAGACTCCGTATTCACTAACCGTGGGTAATAATTCGCCATATTAGCGGTCTGGTGTGGCTAAAAATCAGTGTTCGACCGATAGTCTGTTGTGCGGGGTTATTTTACGCGTATTGGCTATAAGTATCGGCGTTCGTTGTAGCGATATCGCTGTGGTTGGCCTGCGGGCAAAAGACGAAGAAGAGGTTTAACTCATGACAGATAAGCGCAAAGACGGTTCAGGAAAGTTACTGTACTGCTCTTTTTGCGGCAAGAGCCAGCATGAAGTGCGTAAGCTGATTGCCGGGCCGTCGGTGTATATCTGCGATGAATGTGTTGACTTGTGTAACGACATTATTCGCGAAGAAATTAAGGAAGTAGCGCCACATCGTGAGCGCAGTGCGTTGCCGACGCCACACGAAATTCGCCGCCACCTTGACGATTACGTCATTGGTCAAGAGCAGGCCAAGAAGGTGTTGGCTGTTGCGGTATATAACCACTATAAACGCTTGCGTAATGGTGACAGCAGCAACGGAATCGAGCTGGGTAAAAGTAACATCCTGCTGATCGGTCCGACAGGGAGCGGTAAAACGCTGTTGGCTGAAACCCTGGCGCGTTTCCTGGATGTTCCGTTCACCATGGCGGATGCTACCACGCTGACTGAAGCGGGTTATGTCGGTGAAGACGTTGAAAACATCATTCAGAAGCTGTTGCAGAAGTGTGATTACGATGTGCAGAAAGCGCAGCGTGGGATTGTCTATATCGATGAAATCGACAAGATTTCTCGTAAGTCAGACAACCCATCGATCACCCGTGATGTATCTGGTGAAGGCGTGCAACAGGCGCTGTTGAAGCTGATCGAAGGGACCATCGCAGCGGTGCCGCCGCAGGGTGGACGTAAGCATCCGCAGCAGGAGTTCTTGCAGGTTGATACCTCCAAGATCCTCTTCATCTGTGGTGGGGCGTTCGCGGGTCTGGACAAAGTGATCGAGCAGCGTACCGATACGGGACGCGGTATTGGTTTCAACGCGACAGTTAAAGGATCGGCTGAAAAAGCGACCGAAGGCGAACTGTTAAGTCATGTTGAACCGGGCGATTTGATCAAGTTTGGTTTGATTCCTGAGTTCATCGGACGTCTGCCGGTTGTCGCAACGCTGAGAGAATTGAGCGAAGACGCATTGATTCAGATTCTGCGTGAGCCGAAGAATGCACTGACCAAACAATATCAGGCGCTGTTCAATTTGGAAGGCGTTGAGCTGGAATTCCGTGATGAAGCGCTGACGGCGATTGCGAAAAAAGCGATGGTTCGTAAGACCGGCGCACGTGGTTTGCGTTCCATTGTTGAAGCCGCGCTGCTGGAGACGATGTACGATCTGCCATCGCTGGAAAGTGTGGATAAAGTTGTTATTGACGAATCCGTGATTGCTGGGCATTCAGAGCCATTATTAATCTATGGTAAGCATGAAACACAGCAGGCTTCCGGCGAATAATTAATCAATTAAGCCGTATCAAGAAATAAAAATGGGGGATTTTATCCCCCATTTGTTTTTTACACGCATGCTGGTCGTTGAATGTGAGACATTTATCCCCATATACTCAAATACCTATTTGATGAAACGGTGAAAACCGCGTTTCACGAGATTCCCATAACCTGGCGGAAACGAAACTAAGAGAGAGCTCTATGAACCCTGAGCGTTCCGAACGCATAGAAATCCCCGTATTGCCATTGCGCGATGTGGTGGTTTATCCGCACATGGTCATTCCGTTGTTTGTTGGTCGGGAGAAATCGATTCGGTGCCTTGAAGCAGCAATGGATCATGACAAGAAGATCATGCTGGTGGCACAGAAAGAAGCCTCAACGGATGAGCCAAGTATTAACGATCTTTTCTCGGTAGGGACAGTAGCCTCAATTCTTCAAATGCTGAAACTACCTGACGGCACGGTAAAAGTGCTGGTCGAGGGGTTACAGCGTGCGCGTATTACGACGCTCTCTGACAGCGGTGAGCATTTCGCTGCACACGCAGAATATCTTGATTCTCCGGCGATTGATGAGCGTGAGCAGGAAGTTCTCATGCGCACGGCGATCAATCAGTTTGAGGGATACATCAAGCTGAACAAGAAGATTCCGCCGGAAGTTCTGACCTCTCTGAACAGTATTGACGATGCCGCGCGCTTAGCCGACACCATTGCCGCGCACATGCCGTTGAAATTGACTGACAAGCAGTCTGTACTTGAAATGTTCGACATCACTGAACGCTTAGAGTACCTGATGGCGATGATGGAATCCGAAATCGACCTGTTGCAGGTAGAAAAACGGATCCGCGGCCGCGTTAAGAAGCAAATGGAAAAAAGCCAGCGTGAGTACTATCTGAATGAGCAAATGAAAGCCATTCAGAAAGAGCTGGGAGAGATGGATGATGCACCTGATGAACACGAAGCGTTAAAGCGTAAAATTGAAGCGGCGAAAATGCCGAAAGACGCGCGTGAAAAAGCCGAGGCTGAGTTACAAAAGCTGAGGATGATGTCGCCGATGTCGGCTGAAGCGACCGTGGTGCGCAGCTATATCGACTGGATGGTGCAGGTGCCATGGAATGCGCGTAGCAAAGTGAAGAAAGATTTGCTGAAAGCGCAGGAAATGCTGGATACCGACCACTACGGTCTGGATCGCGTGAAAGAACGTATCCTCGAATATCTCGCAGTACAGAGCCGTGTTAGCAAGATAAAAGGGCCGATTCTGTGTCTGGTTGGGCCTCCTGGCGTGGGTAAAACCTCACTCGGTCAGTCTATCGCTAAAGCGACTGGACGTCAGTATGTGCGCATGGCGTTGGGTGGTGTGCGTGACGAAGCCGAAATCCGTGGGCACCGCCGTACCTATATCGGTTCAATGCCGGGCAAGCTAATCCAGAAAATGGCGAAAGTCGGTGTAAAAAACCCACTATTCCTGCTGGATGAGATCGATAAAATGTCTTCCGACATGCGTGGCGATCCGGCTTCTGCCTTGCTGGAAGTACTCGACCCTGAGCAGAATGTCGCGTTTAACGATCACTATCTGGAAGTCGATTACGATCTGTCCGATGTGATGTTTGTTGCTACGTCTAACTCTATGAATATTCCGGCACCGTTGCTTGACCGTATGGAGGTTATTCGTCTTTCCGGCTATACCGAAGATGAAAAACTGAATATTGCCAAGCAGCACTTGCTGCCGAAACAGATTGAACGTAATGCGCTGAAAAAGGGCGAGCTGTCGGTAGAAGACAGTGCGATTGTTGGTATTATCCGTTATTACACGCGTGAAGCGGGCGTGCGTAGTCTGGAGCGTGAAATTTCCAAACTGTGCCGTAAAGCAGTAAAAACGCTGTTGATGGATAAATCCACTAAGCATATCCAGATTTCGGGCGATAACCTTAAAGATTTCCTTGGGGTACAGCGCTTTGACTATGGTCGCGCGGACGATGAAAATCGCGTAGGGCAGGTGACCGGACTGGCCTGGACGGAAGTTGGTGGTGATCTGCTGACGATTGAAACCGCCTGCGTACCGGGCAAGGGTAAACTGACCTATACCGGCTCGTTGGGTGAGGTCATGCAAGAGTCGATTCAGGCTGCGCTTACCGTGGTTCGTGCCAGAGCGGAAAAATTAGGCATCAATGCTGATTTTTACGAGAAGCGTGATATCCACGTTCACGTTCCTGAAGGTGCAACGCCAAAAGACGGGCCGAGTGCAGGTATCGCTATGTGTACTGCGCTGGTTTCCTGTCTGACCGGTAACCCAGTGCGTGCCGACGTGGCGATGACGGGAGAGATTACCCTGCGTGGTCTGGTGCTGCCGATCGGTGGTCTGAAAGAGAAACTACTGGCCGCACACCGTGGTGGTATCAAGACGGTATTGATTCCAGATGACAACAAGCGCGATCTGGAAGAGATTCCACAGAACGTGATTGCCGATCTGGAAATCCATCCGGTGAAGCGTATCGAGGAAGTGTTGGCGTTAGCGTTGCTGAATGCGCCTTCTGGCATCCAGGTGGTCTCGACCCCTAAAGCCAAAGCCAAGGCTAAGGCAAAATAGTGACCTGTCGCAAAAACCCTTGATAAAATCAGGGCTGGTGAGTGAAATCGTGCTTGCCAGCTTTTTTTTGTACCGCTAAGTTAGAGCACTGTTAGTTTTAGCCGTAACTGGCTAAGACATGACAGTATTGATTATAAATTACGTGTCGCGTCTTGGGACATTGAAGCGCGATAAGAGAATTCCAGAGGGGATGACAGAGTGAACAAGTCACAATTGATCGACAAAATTGCCGCAGATGCTGATATTTCCAAAGCGGCAGCAGGGCGTGTGTTAGATGCAATTATTGGTTCCGTTACCGAATCCCTGAAAGAAGGGGATGATGTTGCTTTGGTTGGCTTTGGTACTTTCTCAGTACGTGAACGTGCTGCTCGTACCGGTCGTAACCCGCAAACTGGTAAGGAAATCAGTATCCCTGCGGCAAAAGTACCAGGATTCCGTGCTGGTAAAACGCTGAAAGACGCCGTTAACTGATTATTACGTCACAGGTTTGGCTGATAACCACTTCGGGTTGCCAAACAATACCTGACGCAATGATATTGGTAGGGTAAGATACGGGGCGCATCATTTTATGATGTGCCTTTTATTTTATTAGGACTATACCCCAAATAATTCGAGTTTCAGGAAGGCGGCAAGGGAAGGAGTCCCGATGAGCTTACTCAGGTAAGTGGTTCGGGTGAGTGAACGCAGCCAACGTACATGCAACTTGAAGTATTACCGGTATATACATACCCGACACATTGCAGAACGTGGCGGGCAATAAGCTTAAGTGCGCCCTAGCCTTGTATTGGGCTATAGCAATCGCAAGGATGCATGGCTCCGGCCAGCGCAGGGAGTTTTATCCATTCTACAGCGGAGTGTTGTCACATTATGATGGACAATTTACGTACGGCTGCGAATAACGTCGTGCTCAAAATTATTCTTGCTTTGATCATCGCATCATTCGTTTTAACTGGCGTTGGTGATTATCTTATTGGTGGTTCAGGAGATTACGCTGCAAAGGTGAACGGGCAGGAAATTACCCGTGCTCAGCTTGAGCAGGCGGTACAAAACGAACGCAGTCGTCAACAGGAAACTCTGGGTGAGAATTTCTCTCTTCTGGCGAGCAATGACGGTTATATGCAGCAACTGCGTAGGCAGGCACTCTCCCAACTGATTGATGAAACCTTGCTGGATCAGTATGCCAACAAGCTGGGACTAAACATCAGTGATGCGCAAATCAAACAGGCGATCTTTGATGTTCCCGCGTTTCAGACAAACAACCGTTTTGATAATGAAAAGTATCTGGATCAGGTTCGTCGCCTTGGCGTAACGCCGGATATGTATGCTCAGATGCTGCGTAAGCAACTGACGTCACAACAGCTGATTCGCGGTTTTGGCAATACGGCGTTCCTGCTGCCGCAGGAGATCGATAATCTGGTGAAACTGGCTGCGCAGGATCGTGTTGTCCGTGTGGCAACCATTGATATCGCTGCCAAAGCGAAAGCTCAGACCGTTGCTGACGATGAAGTCCAGAGTTATTACGATCAAAACAAAGGGAATTTCATCGCACCGGAAGAATTCAAGGTCAGCTATATCACGCTGGATGCGGCAAGCATCATGGATAGTGTGAAAGTGGACGATAAAGCTATCAATGATTTCTACGAGCAGAATAAGAACGACTATTCTCAACCTGAGCGCAAAAAATTCAGTGTCATTCAGGTGAAGAATGAGGCTGAGGCCGCATCTGTTCTGGATTCGCTGAAGCAAGGTGGCGACTTCGCTGCTCTCGCGAAAGAAAAATCAACGGACATCATCTCGCGTCGCAACGGTGGCGATCTGGGATGGATGGACGAAAACAGCATGATTGATGAGCTTAAACAGGCAAAACTGACGGAGAAAGGTCAGGTTTCCGCAGCGATTAAATCATCTGTGGGTTATCTGATTGTGCGTCTGGACGATGTTCAGCCACAGCAGGTCAAACCGCTGAGCGAAGTGCGTGCCGAGATTGCTGAGAAAGTGAAGCACGAGAAAGCGCAGGATGGTTACTATGCGCTGCAACAAAAAATCAGCGAAGCAGCTAGCAATGACAATGAATCTCTTGCTTCAGCTGAAGAGGCTGCCAGTGTGAAAGCAGCGCAGACAGAGTGGTTTACGCGTGAGAAAGTTCCAGCTGTACTGAACTTCCAACCGGTAACGCAGGCTATCTTTAGCGGTGCGTTGCTGGGTGAGAACGGTGCTGCTGGCAACAACTCTGATGTTATTAACGTTGACGGTGACCGTGCTTTTGTTCTGCGCATCACTGAGCATAAGCCTGAAAGCACTCGCCCTCTGGATCAGGTTCGTACCGAGATCGTAGAGGCGTTGAAGCGTCAGAAGGCTGAACAGCAGGCTCGTGTGGACGCTGAAAAAATTCTGGCTGAGCTGAAGCAAGGCAAAGATGACGCACTTAAAGCTGCTGGGTTGAGCTTTGGGGAAGCAAAAACGATGTCTTCTATCTCTCAAGGTGATGCAACGGCTGAGGCGATTTTTGCGATGCCACATCCACAGAAAGATAAGCCGTCTTATGCGATTACGCAGGATCAGGCGGGCAACATCGTGCTGGCTGCGCTAGATAGCGTGACGCCACATCAGCTAAACGATGAGCAGAAAACACAGTTTGCCAGCCAGGTTCAGCAAGGTTCTCTGGGTGCGCTGTTTGATTCTCTGCTGTCCAGCTTGCGTAGTGAAGCGAAAATCAAGATGGGCAATGCGGCGCAAGAACAGCAATAAGCTCCGCAAAAATTTGCAAATCGTTGCAACAACTAAAGGCCGCTTTCGCGGCCTTTTCCACATTTAAATTCTGCTGTTTGCGGTGTTGATGGGTCTGCGGCAAGGTAGCCGTGCTGTCACACACAAGGAGGAAACAGCATGAAAAAATCAGGAATAAAAGCACTGTGCTTGATAATTGGAATGAGTTTGTCTGGGCTGCCATTACTGGTTCAGGCGGCATCTAAAGCCGCTGACAGTACTGTGACGGCGGTGAAGTCTGCGCCAGCAGATCAGAAGGCGGAAAAAGCAACGCTTCCTGATGGTGATGAGGATAAGGTAAGCATTAATACGGCGAACGCTGTTGATTTGGCTGAAATAATGAACGGTGTCGGCCTTAAAAAAGCGGAAGCGATCGTTAACTATCGCGAGCAAAATGGCCCTTTTACCCAGGTCGATCAATTAACTGAGGTCCCAGGAATTGGGGCTGCATTAGTTGAACGTAATCTCTCTCGTTTAAAACTGTGACGTTTTTAAAATTGTGACGTTGGTCGCAGCCCAGTCGAGCACTTCCTCGGGGCTGCGAACCTCTGCTAGGCTAATTATCAGGTCGTACCAGTTGCTGATTGTCACAGGAGCATTAGCGTTATGCAGACTTTCATTACCGTTCGTGGTTATCACATTGATGTTTATCAGCATGTTAATAACGCGCGCTATCTGGAGTTTCTGGAAGAGGCTCGTTGGCAATGGTTGGAAACGTTACCCGCTTTTGGCTGGATGCGTAGCAACAATATTGCTTTCGTGGTGGTGAACATCAATATTAACTATCGCAAACCTGCCGTTCTCGGTGATGTGCTGCGCGTTGATAGCGGATTACTGCAGATGAATACGAAAAGCGGCGTGATCAGTCAAAAGATAACCCGAGTGTCTGATGAAAGTGATGTGGCGGATGCTATGCTGACGTTTGTCTGCATTGATTTATTGACGCAAAAAGCGTTGCCGCTGGAAGGAGAACTGCTGGAACACTTAAACGCGATTCGCCGTTAACATGAAGCAGCATGCCGTTTCTGTACGAAGTGACATGCCGTTTTTACTTTGAGTGACATCTCTGCGAGTCGAAGTCTCAGCGTAACCCGACTTTCTGCTTCAGTGAAGCCATGACCGTCGCTGCGTCTTTTTGATATTGTGCGAGTCCGTTTGCGCGTAAATGGCAGGCGGCACACTGGCCACACCCATCACCCTTGATGCCGTTATAGCAGGTTAACGTGTGGTAACGAACCGTATCGAGCTGCTGATAATAGTCCGCTAGCGCCCAGGTTTCGGCCTTATTGAGCCACATCAGCGGAGTTTCAAAACGGATATCACGTGCAATACCTAAAACAATGGCCTGATTCAGAGCCTTTACGAACTCGTCGCGACAATCTGGGTAACCAGAAAAATCGGTCTCACACACGCCGGTAATGACGGCTTCTGCACCAACCTGATAGGCGTAGATAGAAGCGAGTGTCAGGAAAAGAATGTTTCTTCCCGGAACGAAGGTGTTGGGGATGCCTTGTGCATTGGCATCGTAATCAGGAACCGGGATGCTGTCGCGCGTTAAGCTGCTGGTGGCGAGTTCATTCAGTAAGCCGACGTCCAGAACCTTATGTGCCGCTGCGCCCAATTTCTGGCTGAGTTCTTGGGCGACTTCAATTTCCGCGCGGTGGCGTTGTCCATAATCGAAGGTGATGCAGTGGACGTCATCATAATCTTGCAGAGCCTGAATCAGGCAGGTTGTGGAATCTTGTCCACCGCTAAAAACGACAACAGCACGTTTCATTCTTCATTCACCTTAGCGTGATGTTAGCCGCAAAACGTCTGTAACGCAGTGCGGTGCAAAGTCGCTATGTTACCTGAAACCATGTTACCTGAAAAATAGCCCGTATTCAGCGTTGCGGCTGCGCGCTGAATACACCAGCCTCACGCCAGACTGGGTTCCGGTATGAGAAAGGACATCTCCGGGTTGTTCAGGGCGTTGAGGTAAGGGCTAATGTCGCCGATGTTTTTTTCTACCCAGCTACTGTTGTAGTAGGTGTCCAGATAGCGTTCGCCGCTGTCACATAACAGGGTCACAATCGCGCCTTTTTGGCCATGGTTAACCATTTCTTTGGCCAATTGCAGCATACCCCAAACATTCGTGCCAGTAGAGGCGCCTGCTTTGCGGCCTAATACGCTTTCCAGCCAGTACAGCGTTGCGATGCTGGCGGCATCCGGCACTTTGATCATGCTATCAATGACGCCTGGAATAAAAGAAGGCTCGGCACGCGGGCGGCCGATACCTTCTATCCGACTGCCGCATGGGCCAATGATGGAACGATCCTGTTTCTGATAGCAGTCGTAGAAGACCGAGTTTTCTGGATCGACGACGACCAGTTGCGTATCCAACCCCTGATAGCGAATGTAGCGACCGAGCGTTGCTGACGTGCCGCCCGTACCGGCACTCATCACAATGTAGTCCGGTACGGGATGGGGTTCACGTGCCATTTGACGGTAAATGCTGTCGGCAATATTGTTATTGCCACGCCAGTCGGTAGCGCGTTCCGCGTAGGTGAACTGGTCCATATAGTGGCCGTTCATCTCTTGCGCCAGCTGTTCGGATGCAGCATAGATTTGTCCCGCCTGCTCAACAAAATGACAGCGCCCGCCATAGAAAGCGATTTGCTCTATTTTTCTTTTTGCGGTGCAGGACGGCATGACGGCAATAAACGGTAAGCCAAGCAAGCGTGCAAAATAGGCTTCTGATACGGCGGTACTGCCAGATGACGCTTCGATAATTGGCGTACCTTCTTTAATCCAACCGTTGCACAGCCCGTAGAGAAACAAGGAGCGCGCCAGGCGATGCTTCAGGCTACCGCTGGGGTGTGTGCTTTCATCTTTGAGATAAAAATAGATACCGGGATAATCCGGCAGGGTCAGACGTATAAGATGCGTATCAGCCGAACGCTGAAAATCTGCTTCGATAGCGCTGATGGCATTTTTAACCCAGGCATTGGTCATCATGAAAACTCGGTTAGTTATTATGCGAATAGATTAACGAGTTTTTAGGATAAAAAAATTACCTTTTTATCTCTTAATATTCAGTTTAAGGGAAATATTTACTCTTTATTGATTTATATGGGGATGTTTTTACTATCGAGGTGCATGAAGTGTCGCTATTCTAAAAATCATGGGGCGGTGATGGTATTGCAGAAAAAGTCATTAAGGTCATCAGCTATACTGATGGCACCAACAATGCTATCCCACCCTTTTTTTGGTGGAAAGAATATTGCTTTTATCTCTTAATAGAGGATGGTTGGGAAAGTTTTTCTATCGAGCGGCTATGTTGGGTAAAATTATGCTGGATAAAATTGATCGTACACTGCTGAATATGTTGCAACAGGATTGCACGCTTTCGCTTCAGACGCTGGCTGATGCAGTTAATCTGACATCCACGCCGTGCTGGAAACGTCTGAAGCGTCTGGAAGAAGAGGGAATCATTCGGGCTCGGGTGGCGCTGCTGGATAATGAACGTCTCGGGTTAGGGCTAACTGCGTTTGTCTTACTGAAGACGCAACAGCACAATCGTGACTGGTATCAGACCTTCACTCGCGTGGTGTCCGACATGCCGGAAGTGCTGGCTTTTTATCGCATGGCGGGAGAATACGATTATCTGATGCAGGTTCAGGTCGCTGATATGAAAAGCTATGATGATTTCTATAAGCGGTTAGTGAATGGTATTCCCGGGCTGGTAGATGTAACATCTAGCTTTGCTATGGAACGAATCAAACATACCACGGCACTGCCTTTATCCCTGTGATTCATCGTCCATCCATCTTTTGTATAATCACTTTTCTGAGTCTGTCATGACCCGTCTGCCTATTGGAATGAAAACCGCGTGAGACTGTTTGCTCAACTGAGTTGGTATTTTCGTCGTGAATGGCGGCGTTATCTGGGTGCTGTCGCGCTATTGATTGCGATTGCCATTCTGCAATTACTCCCCCCAAAACTGGTCGGCGTTATTGTCGATGGAGTGACGCAACACGGCATGTCGATGGCCGAAATGATGCAGTGGATTGGCGTGATGCTGCTTACCGCCGTCATGGTGTATCTACTGCGCTACGTGTGGCGAGTATTCCTGTTTGGAGCGTCATACCAATTGGCGGTCGAGTTACGAGCAGATTTTTACCGTCAACTGAGTCGTCAACATCCTGCATTTTATCAACGCCACCGTACCGGCGATCTGATGGCACGCGCTACAAACGATGTCGATCGCGTGGTATTTGCCGCCGGAGAAGGCGTGCTGACGCTGGTCGATTCGATGGTGATGGGCTGTGCCGTACTGATTGTCATGTGCACGCAAATCAGCTGGGAACTGACCCTGTTGGCGCTGCTCCCAATGCCGGTCATGGCGATTTTCATCAAACGCTACGGTACCCAACTGCATAACCGCTTCAAATTCGCCCAGGCTGCGTTTTCTTCGCTTAACGATCAGGCGCAGGAAAGTTTGACCAGCATTCGGATGATTAAAGCCTTTGGGTTGGAAAACTACCAATCCGCGCGTTTCGCGCAGGTTGCGGCGGATGCCGGTGCTAAAAATATGCACGTTGCCCGAGTCGATGCCCGGTTCGATCCCACGATTTATATTGCCGTCGGACTGTCGAATTTGCTGGCGATTGGCGGTGGTAGTTGGATGGTGATTAACGGTTCAATAACGTTAGGGCTGTTGACGAGTTTTGTCATGTATCTGGGATTGATGATCTGGCCGATGCTGGCGCTGGCCTGGATGTTTAATATTGTTGAACGCGGTAGCGCGGCATATGGCCGCATTCGTCAGCTACTTGCGGAAGAGCTCGTGGTGAAAGACGGTGAGGAATCATTGCCTGCCAAGCGGGGTATATTGGAGGTGAATATCTCTGCATTTCGCTACCCAGATAATACTCGTGATGCTTTACAGCATGTTCAGTTTACGTTGGCACCGGGCAATATGCTGGGATTATGCGGGCCGACGGGATCGGGGAAAAGTACGTTGTTGGCGTTAATTTTGCGTCATTTTGATAGCCAATCGGGAGAAATTCGTTATCACGATCGTCCATTAGACGCTATTCGGTTGGATGAACTGCGCAACCGCTTTGCTGTCGTGGGACAAATGCCTTTTTTGTTTTCGGACACGGTGGCACAAAACATCGCACTGGGCCGGCCTGATGCCACACAACAAGAGATTGAACAGGCTGCGCGGCTTGCGAGTGTCCATGATGACATTCTACGTTTGCCTAAGGGTTACCAGACGGAGGTTGGCGAGCGCGGCGTGATGCTATCGGGCGGTCAAAAACAGCGAATTGCGATTGCGCGTGCGCTATTGCTTGATGCTGAAATTTTGGTGCTGGACGATGCGCTGTCTGCGGTTGATGGGCGAACGGAGCACCAGATTTTGCAGAATCTCAAAACATGGGGCGAAAAGCGGACGCTGATCATCAGCGCACATCGCCTGTCAGCCCTAACCGAAGCGAATGAAATCGTGGTGTTGCAGCAGGGACAAACAGCGCAGCGTGGCACACATAGAGCGTTGGCCGCAGAGCCCGGCTGGTATCGGGATATGTACCGTTATCAACAGCTGGAGGCGGCGCTGGATGATGTGCCGCAGTTGGAAGGAACGAAAAATGAATAGCCCTCAACAGTTTTGGCCAACCCTGAAGCGTCTGTTGGCCTATGGTTCTCCCTGGAGAAAACCGCTGATACAAGGCGTACTCATGCTGTGGGTTGCTGCTATCGCTGAAGTCTCTGGTCCCGTGCTGGTGAGCTATTTTATTGACGATCTGGTGGCAAAAGGTCAGTTTCCGCTGGCGATTGCGGCTGGCTTGGCAATGGTCTATATCCTGCTGCAAATTCTGGCGGCCTCGCTGCACTATTTCCAGACACTGTTGTTTAACCGGGTCGCAGTGGGTGTCGTTCAGCAACTGCGTATTGATGTGATGGATGCCGCTTTGCGTCAGCCGCTTAGCACATTTGATACACAGCCTGTTGGGCAGTTGATTTCACGCGTCACCAATGACACCGAGGTAGTGAAAGATCTGTATGTCATGGTGGTGTCAACGGTATTACGCAGTGCGGCGTTGGTTGGTGCGATGCTGGTGGCGATGTTCAGTCTGAACTGGCAGATGGCGCTCGTTGCGCTGATGATTTTCCCTGCGGTCGCGACGGTCATGGTGCTCTATCACCGCTTTAGTACGCCGACTGTGCGCAAGGTGCGAAGCTATCTGGCGGACATTAACGATGGTTTCAACGAAGTGATTAATGGCATGGGTGTCATCCAGCAATTTCGCCAGCAGGCACGCTTTGGCAAGAAGTTGGGTGCAGCCAGCCATGAGCATTATGAAGCCCGTATGAAGGCCTTGCGTCTGGAAGGTTTTCTGCTGCGGCCTCTGCTGAGCTTATTTGCCGCGATGGTACTGTGTGGTTTGTTGATCCAATTTGGTTTTAGCTCGATGGGGTCGGTTGGCGTTGGGGTTCTGTACGCGTTTATCAACTACCTTGGCCGCTTAAATGAACCACTGATTGAGCTGACCACCCAGCAATCCATGTTACAGCAGGCGGTCGTCGCCGGTGAACGTATCTTTGAACTGATGGATGGCAAAAAGCAGACCTACGGCAATGACGAGCGCCCCCTGAGTACCGGGCGCGTTGATATTGACGATGTCTCTTTTTCTTATGGTACAGAAACACGCGTGCTACAGAATATTTCCCTGACGATACCTGAGCGCGGTTTTGTCGCCTTAGTGGGGCATACCGGCAGTGGGAAAAGTACGCTAGCCAGCCTACTTATGGGGTATTACGTGCCAGATGAGGGTGAGATTCGGCTTGATGACCGGCCGCTGTCGACGCTCTCTCATACCGTTTTGCGCCAAAATGTGGCAATGGTTCAACAGGATCCCGTTGTCCTGGCGGAGTCGATGTTCGTGAATGTGACTTTGGGACGTGATATCAGCGAAGAGGCCGTCTGGCGTGTGCTGGAAGTGGTGCAGCTTGCTGAACTGGTTCGGGATTTTCCTGAAGGGTTGCATACGCGCATTGGTGAGCAAGGGAACAACTTGTCTACCGGACAAAAACAGCTGTTAGCGATTGCGCGGGTCTTGGTGCAAACGCCTAAAATCCTGATTCTCGATGAGGCTACTGCGAATATTGACTCTGGCACGGAGCAGGCGGTGCAAAAGGCGTTGCGCATCATCAGGGAACAGACGACCTTGATTATCATCGCCCATCGGCTTTCCACTATCGTTGAGGCCGACACGATTATGGTGCTCCATCATGGGCAAACCGTTGAGCGGGGAACGCACGAGCAACTGCTGCAACAGCAGGGCCGCTATTATCAAATGTATCAATTACAACTGGCCGGAGAGGATCTCGCTGCCATTAGCACGGAATCTTGCCCTGCATAACGCGATTATCTGTAATGCCACGGTCTGCACCGCCTCATATGGTGCAGACCAACAGTCTGCGTATAGCTTCGCACCATCAGCAAGCATTGTGATTCTGGTTTTTACTTGCCCTGCACTGAAAGTACTCTTACTGCACCAACTTAGTGCAATTATTGCCCCGGATTCTTGATTATTCCATTCCTATCGCGTTTGCTTTTTGCGCTTTTCTATCTCTAATCGCGTTCTCCTTCCTGATTTATGCCAGATAAATCATTTATGGCACACCGTTTGCTTTAATCATGACGTAGACCTACTTCATAGAGCACGTAATCGAACAAGTGGCGGGCGAAAGCCTGAACGTAATGGCTAGGGGGAAGATAAATGAAACTGGTTACTGTGGTGATAAAACCATTCAAGCTGGAAGATGTACGTGAAGCGTTATCTTCTGTTGGCATCCAGGGGCTAACCGTCACTGAGGTGAAAGGATTTGGTCGTCAGAAAGGGCACGCGGAGCTATACCGTGGCGCAGAATACAGCGTTAACTTTTTACCTAAGGTAAAAATTGATATCGCGATTGCAGACGACCAACTGGACGAAGTGATCGACGTCATCAGCAAAGCCGCGTACACCGGAAAAATTGGTGATGGCAAAATTTTTGTCGCCGAGTTGCAAAGGGTTATCCGTATTCGTACGGGTGAAACTGACGAAGCCGCACTTTAACAACACCTAGCGTAGATACGTAAATAGGGATGGATGAAAATGAAAAAACTACTCTCTTCATTAGGTCTCGGTGTGGCGGCATTACTCCCGTCCTGGGCAATGGCTGCGACACCGACAATTGATAAAGCGGATAACGCTTTTATTATGATTTGTACCGTGTTGGTACTTTTTATGACTATACCAGGCATCGCACTGTTTTATGGCGGCCTGATCCGTTCGAAGAACGTACTGTCCATGATGACGCAGGTGAGTGTAACGTTCGCGATGGTCTGTATCTTGTGGGTGGTTTACGGATATAGCCTGGCCTTCAGTGAAGGTAACGCCTTCTTCGGTGGTTTCAGTACGTTTATGCTGAAAGGCATCGGGATTGAGTCCATCAGCGGTACCTACTATCAGTTTGTGCATGTGGCTTATCAGGCTTCCTTCGCCTGTATCACCGTTGCGTTGATTGTCGGGGCGATCGCTGAGCGTATTCGTTTCTCTGCGGTGCTGATTTTTGTTGGGCTGTGGCTGACGTTCTCCTACCTGCCGATGACGCACATGGTATGGGGCGGTGGCTATCTGGCTATGGATGGCGCGTTAGACTTTGCTGGCGGTACGGTCGTTCACATCAACGCCGCGGTTGCTGGGTTGGTTGGTGCTTACCTGCTGGGCAAACGTGCTGGCTTTGGTAAAGAAGCCTTCAAACCGCATAACCTGCCGATGGTGTTTATTGGTACGGCGATTCTGTATATCGGCTGGTTTGGTTTCAATGCGGGGTCTGCGGGTGCTGCTAACGGTGTCGCCGCTCTGGCTTTCCTGAACACTGTTGTTGCGACTGCTGCTGCGATTCTGGCATGGGTTGGTGGTGAGTGGTTGGTACGCGGTAAACCTTCTCTGCTGGGCGCGTGCTCTGGCTGTATCGCAGGTCTGGTGGCAATTACCCCAGCAGCGGGTACGGTTGGCGTGGGTGGCGCCTTGATCATCGGTCTGGCTGGTGGTGTTGCGGGCCTGTGGGGCGTAACAGTACTGAAAAGATGGCTGCGTGTGGATGACCCGTGTGATGTGTTCGGTGTTCACGGCGTGTGCGGTATCGTTGGTTGTATCTTGACGGGGGTATTCACGTCGGCATCGCTGGGTGGAACAGGCTATGCTGAAGGTGTGACAATGGCGCACCAGGTTTGGGTACAGCTGTTCAGCGTGATTGTTTGTCTGGTGTGGTCTGGCGTGGTGGCATTTGTCGCCTTCAAGGTTGCGGATATGATCGTTGGTCTGCGTGTACCTGAAGAGCAAGAGCGCGAAGGTCTGGACGTTAACAGCCATGGCGAGAGCGCTTACAACCAATAAGTAAGACCGTTCAGATACAGTGAACAGGCGTGGAGGAAACTCCACGCCTGTTTTGTTTTACGGCTAACGTTGTTTAAATTGCGTTGTTGCAGCGATGTAATTCTTTTGTCAGCAGATTTACTGCTGGCGGCGACGCATGACTCCTTCCTGCACGCTAGATGCAACCAGCACACCTTCTCGGGTATAGAATTGTCCGCGTACGAAGCCACGGGCGCCGGATGCGGATGTGCTTTCCACGGTATATAACAGCCAGTCGTCTAGCCGGAAATCACGGTGGAACCACATCGAGTGATCGATCGTGGCGACCTGCATACCCGGTTCCAAAAAGCCAACGCCATGAGGCTGCAAGGCCGTGAGTAGGAAGTTGCAGTCAGACGTATAGCCAAGCAGATATTGGTGGATATGCTTGTCGTCCGGCAGCGGGCTGCTGGCACGGCACCAAACGTGTCGTATTGGCTCGTCCACTTCGCCCTTTAGCGGGTTATGGAATTTAACCGGGCGCATCTCAATCGGGCTGGCCTGAATAAATTTATCGCGAAAGCGGGGCGGCAGAAGATGCTGCATGTCTTGTGCGATTTCCTGCTCAGATTTCAGCACCTCTGGCGGTGCGACGTCTGGCATCACATTTTGGTGCTCAAACCCTTCCTCATGACTTTGAAATGAGGCAGTCATATAAAAAATGGGGCGACCATTTTGGATGGCACTAACGCGGCGAGCGCTGAAACTGTTGCCATCGCGCAGGTTTTCAACGTCATAAATAATCGGTTTTTGACTATCGCCGGGTAACAAAAAGTAGCTATGAAAAGAGTGAATGTTGCGCTCGGCAGGAACGGTCTGCTTAGCGGCCGACATGGCTTGGCCGACAACTTGCCCACCAAATACCTGGCGCAGCCCCAAATCATCGCTTTGTCCGCGAAATAGCCCTTCTTCGAGTTTCTCTAAACGCAGGAGGTCGAGAAGGGGTTGTAGTGATTCACTCATGGTATCGGCCTCAATGGATGCGAATGGATAATTATCTATTTGTTTTTTAAGGTGTAAAATATCTATTTGTGGATTTTAATTATACTGAATGTGCGGTTTTCAGGAAAATATCAGAATTTTGCACCATCATTATTGTGTTTATTGAATCATACTATTTATGAGTGCCGGTCTTCGATGCCGGTAGTCTGACAATAATAAAGGAGACTGACCGAATGAAATTATGGCATATCTTAGGCGGTATCACGTTATCGATGACTCTGGCTGCATGTGCACAGAGGGGGGATTATGGCGTTTCTCCTCAGACTGGTGCACCTGTCACCAGTGTTTCCTCCCAGCGTCCGGCTGTCGCAATGCCAGCGGTAACGGGTACGGTTAATATTCGTCAGCGCATTGCGCTACCTCACAACGCGGTTTTGACCGTTACGGTGTCTGATGCATCGCTGGCAGATGCGCCTTCAAAAGTGATTGCTCAACGCGTGACGCGTACGGAAGGAAAGCAGGCTCCTTTCCAATTCGAGTTGCCGTATAACCCGGCTGATATTCAGCCCAACGCGCGTATCTTACTCAGCGCAGCGGTTGCGATCGATAATCGTATCGTAATGGTGACGGAGAACGTCTTACCGGTCATTAGCAACGGGGTAAATAACGCCGATTTGGTGTTGGTGCCTGTCGCTTCTGTTCCTTTACCAGCGAAAAATCAGGAATCAATGATATCTAACCCGACGAATCAGACCCCTCATATGCTTCAGGGACAGCCTGCATCGTCATCTATGGCTCCGCAGCCAGTTTGGTAATTCATCTGGATACGCGCCGTTATGGCGCGTATTGCCAGCGATATTTAGCAAGATCAATCTTTCCCTGCCGATTGAAAATGATGCCTTCCGCCTGTAGTGCAGACTTCTGGCGTACATAATCTCCACCAACCAGCGATATTTCTCCTTTACGATTGATTACCCGATGCCAGGGGAGTTTGCTGTCTTTCGGCAGGCGTTTTAACACCCCACCGACCTGCCTCGATGCTCTGGGGGAGTCGGCAAGCTGCGCGATGTCGCCATAGGTCGCTATTTTCCCATAGGGAATCGCCGCGACAATTTGAAAAACGCGTTGGCGGAAATTATCGTTTTTTTCTGACATCCGCGGATGTTCCTGCTGTTTCTAAACCGATTGAACATCATAGTGGCATAGTGAAGTGAGTAAGAAAACAACGGTTAGTATGGGTTAGCTTGCAATTGCCTATCTCATCGCCGATAATGCCCACCGCTTTGTGACACGCTGTAGTTATCATGCAAACTGTTATGAAGTCGTCAATGGAGGCCCTGTCGGTTCTCCCGCAACACTATCCTGTGGACTCGGTCAGATCCGGAAGGAAGCAGCCGCAGCAGGAGACGTGTGTGCCGGGATGTAGCTGGCGGGGCCTCCACCAATTTAGCGCCTGTATAACCGCTCCATCGTCAGAGCGAGCTTTGTTTTCTTCCCATAGATCCAATCGTCAGCCATATACCCCAAATCTCTAGCCATACATACGCTTTGAGCCACCATTCTTGGCTCGATTGATGTCATTTTCCGTTCTCAGCTTTTCGGAAAGATTACCCGTGCATCTTTGCTTAGAGAGTAATAATCGCGGTAATTATTACATCCTCTGTTTTCATCACAGGATATACTATTAGTGATGTTATCGATGCGATTGTTATAAATGATAAGTGGTGGGGGAATAAGCGTGAAGTGAGGGAGGACTTTCATTTTTACTTAATATTAAAAATACAATTTGTTACAAGTCTTACTTAATTAATGCGTTAAAAAGATAATAAAAACAAAGGCCGATAATATTATCGGCGCAGTGTATTTAATGTCAGTTTTTGTATGCGTGCCGTCAGAAATTAACGTACGTAGCGCCATACTGCGGTAGGGATTTTGTCGTAGAGTTTGTTCATTGTCAGTTCAGCCAGGCGATGATCGGCTGCTGAAAAGAACATCTCCAGTTCATCATTGGAGAGCTCATACTTGTTTTTTTCAATAACACGTTCGAGTGTGTCAATGGTTGTGCATTTACGCAAACGCATCAAATAGTCGATTTTTTTCATAATGGCCTATGCAAACAGTACCTGGTGGTTAAAAAATATAAATAAATTATTGCTTAAGTTTTAGCAGGCGTACAGATGTTCTCCCCTGAGAACATTCCGAATAATTTTGCTTTGGATTTCTGCCAGCGTCGTAGTTCAGCATCATTAATGCCATAGTTGCTAAACAAGACGTAAGTATCATCCAAATACTTTTCAACCTGCTCTGAAAGCTCACTTTCGTTAGGGTATTTTATTTTAAATGTGAGAATAAACGTAGCGATATGCTCAATAAGTTCATTTAATTGGAGATTGATCGCAGATGTTGGATCATTGACCCAGCCGTGACTGCTATCGCCTAACGTTGCTATGCTTTCGTCACACAGATTCTCACATAAGAATCTGAGTTGGGCAATATCATAATGTTTCGGTGTGTACTCATCCATATCAATCCCTCCGTTAAGCCGTTATTCAGTGTTACTGCGGTTAACACCTGGTAAACAGGTAGACTGATGAAGCTTGCAAGATAAAGACATTAGCATTCTTTCGTATTCATGCTGTTACAGGCAATGCATTGAGCCATTGTGATTTGTTCAGCAATGAATGAAACAACTGAGATTTTCTTACCTCCTAGTATCTACTATGTCGCGAAATAGGGTTGGCGTAAATACCAACATATCATGACTTAACCTTAAGTATAGCTCTACCATGTTGGTTACGATTACGTCATTCTATATATGACTATAGCAAAAGCGTTGGTAAAATTCGCGGATAATAGATAAGGTTTTTATTGCTATTTATTTTGATTAAGCCTCAGGTTTTTTGTTGTTACTATGAGCATAGAATAAACTTGGCTGCGGATTATTTAATTATTTCTATCTGAAAATATGAGAAATGGCAGAAGTAACGCGAGGAGGTTTTTCAGTTCATAATGTGAGGGGAGGATCGTTATCTTATTGTTTCAGCTGTTTTTTCATAAAAATAATCCCGTACAGCCTTGTTAGCGTTATGACGTAGGCTGTATCGGGATGAGCTAGGGAAAGATTAACCTTTTTTCTTTTTTCCGCCTTGTACGGCCTTAAAGCGCGGATTGGATTTACATATAACGTAAACTCGCCCACGACGGCGGACCACAATACAATCTTTATGGCGATTTTTTGCTGAACGCAGCGAACTAAGAACCTGCATTTAATAACCCTCTCTGATTACTTGAAGAAGTTCCCGAAACGCTGATGGAAGCGTGCCGTGCTGCCTTCTTTGGAATATTCTTTTTGCTTCCCGGTGTAATAGGGATGCGATGCCGAAGAAACTTCGATGATGACGTAAGGGTAGTGGGTACCCTCAAGCTCAATGGTTCGATCGGTTTTAATGGTTGACCCAGTCCTGTAATAGACATCCGCGCTGGTATCATGAAATACCACTGTGCGATAGTCAGGGTGAATACCCGCTTTCATAGCTACCTCAATTGTTATGTTATAACATATCTTTCATGTTGCGCTTTTTTAGCATACGGATCAACCATTATGTTGTTGTGAGGTGAGTATTCTCTAAATTGCTGTAGATACGGATAAGATGAGAAAACAGTACGGTTACCTGGGAAGTGAGGATAGGGGCGTAAAAAAGGCCGCTAGGCGGCCTTTTAGAGGATATATAGGTAGGTTAGTGAGCTGTTGTATCGTCCACTTTCTTGCTGAAACGACGGCGGACAACAACGAAGAACACCGGAACGAAGAAGATAGCCAGCACGGTTGCCGTAATCATCCCGCCCATTACGCCAGTACCAACGGCGTTCTGTGCACCGGAACCCGCACCACTACTAATTACCAGCGGCATTACACCGAGGATAAAGGCCAGTGATGTCATCAGGATTGGACGCAAACGCATACGAACAGCATCCAGCGTTGCTTCAATCAGTCCTTTCCCTTCTTTTTCCATCAGATCTTTAGCAAATTCGACGATCAATATGGCGTTCTTCGCCGATAGCCCTATGGTTGTTAGCAGGCCCACCTTAAAGTAAACGTCATTTTCAAGACCCGTCATATTCGCTGCAATCAATGCACCGATGATCCCCAATGGAACAACCAGCATGACGGAGAACGGAATTGACCAGCTCTCATAAAGCGCCGCCAGACACAGGAACACGACAATCAATGAAATGGCATAGATTGCAGGAGCCTGGTTGCCTGATAACCGCTCTTGATAGGACATTCCCGTCCATTGGTAGCCGATACCTTGCGGTAATTTGGTGACGAACTCTTCCATCAACGCCATGGCGTCACCGGAACTCTTACCTGGAGCCGCTTCGCCCTGTATTTGCATGGATGGCTGGCCGTTATAACGCTCCAGACGCGGTGAACCGTATTCCCAGTGACTCTGCGTGAAGGCGGAGAATGGCACCATCTGTCCGTTACTACCGCGGATGTACCAGTTTTTGATGTCATCTGGCAGCATACGGAAAGGCGCGTCGGCCTGAACGTAAACTTTCTTCACGCGACCGCGATCGATAAAGTCATTCACATAAGAACCACCCAGCGTTGTTGCCAACGTTGAGCTGATATCTGACAGTGACACGCCAAGCGCTTGTGCTTTTTCCTGATCGATATCAAGACGGAATTGCGGTGTATCTTCCATCCCGTTCGGACGAACTTGCACCAGCGTATCAGGGCGTTGTGCTGCCATGCCCAGTAACTGATTACGTGCTTCCGTCAGTTTTGCGTGCCCAAGGTTAGCTTGGTCAATCAACTGGAAGTCGAAACCTGTTGCAGTACCCAGTTCGATAATCGCAGGAAGGTTGACTGCGAAAACCATAGCTTCTTTATACTGGCTAAAGGCCGCGTTTGCTCGGCCTGCAATCGCCATAACTTTATTTTCTGCGCCGCTTCGTTCACTCCAGTCATTCAAGCTGGCGAAAGCCAAACCGGCATTCTGCCCACGACCAGAGAACCCGAAGCCCGTCACGGTAAACACAGACTTAACGTTACCTTTCTCATTGTCGAGATAGTATTGCGTCATTCTGTCCATGATTTTCTGGGTGTTTTCCTGCGTTGCACCTGAAGGTAACTGAACAATGTTCAGGAGAACCCCCTGGTCTTCGTCCGGCAGGAAAGACGTTGGCAAACGTAAGAACAACAGTGCCAGACCCACAACTATCAACAGATAGATGACCAGATAACGGCCAGTGCTGCGCAGGATATTCGCCACGCTGTCGGTGTAGTGCTGCGTGCTCTTCTCAAACAGCCGGTTGAACCAGCCGAAGAAGCCTTTTTTCTCACCATGATCGCCTTTGGCGATGGGTTTCAGCAGTGTTGCACAAAGTGCTGGTGTCAAAATCAACGCAACCAGAACCGACAGCACCATCGCCGAAACGATTGTGATGGAGAACTGGCGGTAGATTGCCCCTGTTGAACCACCGGTAAACGCCATCGGGACGAATACGGCGGACAGCACCAGTGCAATACCGACCAACGCGCCTTGGATCTGCTCCATGGATCGTTTGGTTGCTTCTTTAGGCGGCAGACCTTCTTCCGCCATTACTCGTTCCACGTTTTCCACGACGACGATGGCGTCATCCACCAGAAGCCCGATGGCGAGAACCATCGCGAACATCGTCAAGGTGTTTATGGAATAACCAAACGCGGAGAGGATAGCAAATGTCCCCAGCAAGACGACCGGCACCGCGATTGTTGGGATCAGCGTGGCACGGAAGTTCTGCAGGAACAGGTACATCACCAGGAATACCAGTACGATAGCTTCCACCAGCGTTTTCACTACTTCGTTGATCGAGATCTTAACGAAGGGCGTTGTATCGTACGGGTAAACGACTTTCAGGCCTGAAGGAAAGAACTCTTCCGCTTTGGTCAGTGCATCTTTTACTGCGTTTGCCGTATCCAGCGCGTTCGCACCTGTTGCCAATTTGATACCGATACCGGCAGCGGGTTTCCCATTGAAACGAGCTATAACGTCGTAGCCTTCTGCGCCCAACTCAACGCGTGCGACATCTTTAAGGCGAACCTGAGACCCATCGGCGTTGACCTTCAGCAGTATTTTAGAAAACTCCTCTGCTGAATTCAGACGGGTCTGCGCAATGATCGAGGCGTTCAACTGCTGGCCGGGAACCGGTGGAGCGCCCCCCAATTGTCCTGCGGCGATCTGGTTGTTTTGAACACGGATTGCTGCGCTGACGTCACCTGAAGTTAACTGATAGTTGTTCAGCTTGTTCGGATCTAGCCAGATACGCATGGCGTACTGGGAGCCAAATAGCTGCGCGTCGCCTACGCCGGATGTACGACTGATAGGGTCTTTAACGTTAGCGGCCACGTAGTCAGCGATATCTTCCTGTGACATTTTACCGTCTTCACTAATGAAGGCGGCAACCATAAGGAAGCTGCTACTTGATTTCTGAACGTTCACCCCTTGCTGCTGTACTTCCTGCGGCAGCAACGGCATGGCCAGTTGCAGCTTGTTCTGCACCTGAACCTGCGCGATGTCCGGATCGGTACTGGCCTCAAAGGTCAGCGTAATCTGGACCGTACCTGAGGAGTCACTGCTTGATGACATGTACATCAGGTTATCGATACCGTTCATATTCTGTTCGATAACCTGCGTAACAGAGTCTTGCAGTGTTGATGCATCGGCCCCAGGATAGTTTGCTGTTATTTCAATCGCGGGTGGCGCGATTGTTGGGTACTGGGCAATGGGTAATTTAACAATTGCCAGCAACCCCGTCAGCATCACCATGATGGCGAGTACCCATGCAAAAATGGGTCGATCTATAAAAAACTTAGCCATGAATTGTACCGGCTCCTGTTAGAACGTCTTAAGACTTCGCGGGTTCTGCTGACGCTTGCGGCGCCTGCTGATTTTCTGGAGCGACTTCTTTAGCTTTCACCTGCGCACCGGGTCTGATTTTTTGCAGACCAGTGAGGATAACGCGATCGCCCGCTTTCAAGCCTTCGGCAACCAACCATTTGTCACCGATTGCTTTACTGGTTTTAAGCGTGCGAGGTTCCACTTTATCGCCTTCCCCAACAACCATCGCTGTGGCCTGACCACGCGGATCGCGGGTTATACCTTGTTGAGGAACTAACAAAGCCGTTGGGTTAACACCGGAATCGAGGCGAGCTCGTACAAACATTCCGGGGAGCAGGTTATGCTGTGGGTTTGGGAAAATAGCGCGCAGCGTGATGGAGCCCGTGGTTTCATCTACCGTTACATCAGAGAATTCCAATGTACCCGCTTCGGTATATTCGGTACCGTTTTCCAACAGCAGGCGAACATTCGCTTTGCCTTCATTTTGTTTCAGCGTGCCGTTTTCCAGCTCTCTCTTCAGTTGCAGGAAATCATTACTGGACTGCGTGACATCCACATAGATTGGATCAAGCTGCTGTAAGGTCGTTAATGCCGTTGCTTGGCTGGTGCCCACCAATGCGCCTTCCGTTACCGTGGATTTACCCACGCGGCCTTCGATTGGTGCATTAACTTTGGTGTAAGCCAGATTGATTTGCGCAGTGTCAACCGTCGCTTTAGCAGCCTGAACCGCTGCATCAGCCTGACGAGAGGTGGCAACTGCCTGATCGTAATCCTGCTTGCTGACGTAGTTGGTGCCCAGCAGCGGTTTATAGCGGTTAACCGTCAGGCGGGCAATTTCTGCCTGAGCCTGTGCCTGAGCAAGTGAGCCTTTGGCGCTATTATAGTTTGCCTGATATGTCGCCGGATCGATCTGATACAGCGATGCACCAGCTTTAACGTCGGAACCTTCAACGAAGTTGCGTTTGAGGATAATACCGCCAACCTGTGGGCGAACCTCTGCAATACGGTAAGCACTTGTACGGCCCGGCAGCTCGGTCATAACATTCAGTGCTTCCGTTTTCAACGTAACAATACCCACTTCAGGCATCTGCTGCTGTGCGCCACCTTGCTGATTGTTGCCGTCATCACATCCCGCAAGCATTAAGCCGCCAGAAAGCATCAGAACTGCCGCCAGAGGCGTTAGCCCTCTGTTTTTGTTCATAGATAAACCTCAAGTGTCCGATTTGAAATTGACCAATGGATCACAAGCTTAAAAACCCATTGCTGCTATAGTCTTATGTTCATGCTATGTTACATACATACTTGAATGTATGTAAATCTCACTTTCCTTCAAATACAGCGATATGGCACGAAAAACCAAATTATCATGGCACGAAAAACCAAAAAACAGGCTCAGGAAACTCGGCAACAGATACTGGATACTGCGTTAAGAGTGTTCTCTGAGCATGGTGTGTCTGCGACTTCATTGTCTGATATTGCGACTGCTGCTGGTGTGACCCGCGGTGCTATTTATTGGCATTTTAAGAACAAAGCCGAAATTTTTGATGAAATCTGGGCTCTGGCAGAGTCAAAAATCAGTGAGTTTGAAATAGAGTATCAGACAAAATTCCCTGATAATCCACTCCGTGTGATGCGTGAATTATTGATTTATATGCTGCGTTTAACCGTTAGCGACACTCACTGGCGTTCCATTATGGAGATCGTTTTTCACAAATGTGAGTTTGTCGGTGAAATGCTGCAATCGTATAATGCACGAAAAGAGCTTTATCTTTCCTGCTATGTGGATATCGAAGAAAACCTGATTGAGTGCATTCGTATGGGGATGTTGCCGACGGACATTCATCCCCGTCGGGCAGCGATTGCGCTGCGTGCCTATTTCTCCGGTGTGATGGAGAACTGGTTATTTATGCCGGAAAGTTTCGATCTCGATCAGGAAGCCCCGGCGCTGGTAGATGCCTTTATCGACATGTTGCATTTTAGCCCTGCGCTGCGTAAACCTGCTGAGTAAGTAGTGGTTCATCCGCGTTAACACCTCTTACCTTTAAGTGCAGAGCTATTCGCTTTAAGAGGAAGATTTAGCGTCATTTTTTTCTTGCGAGAGCTTTTTCTCAAAATCGGCCTGTACCATTGCCAGTGCGGCGAGTGCGATACGGGGTTCGATTTGGTTTTCTTCCAGCAGCATAATCAAATCGACCGCCAGCTTGACTTCGGGTGGCGCGTTTTCAAGTGACATGAGTCATTTCCTCTTCTTTCTCGGCGAAGCCGCCGCGCTACAGTCCTTGTTCCCGGCGTTCAATCTGACGTTCTAAGCGTGATAGAGCCTGACGGCAGCGTGACAACCGTCCTTCCAGCGCGGCCAACTCTTTTTGCAGCCGCTGTTGCTCGCTGAAAAGCGTCTGTGTAATGAGCAGACTTTCTCTATCCTGAATCATGGAAAGCAAACGGCGCTCATAATCCTGATGCTCCGCCAGTTTGTGATACACATCTTCCTGCGGTGGTGCGGCATTTTGCTCCTGCCTGCGCAATGATTGTGTCGCCAGTTCACGTTGCAGAGCGGCTATCTGGCTAACCAGTTTTTCAGCTAGAAACGCCACGCGATCGGTGCGCTGTTCGGCAACCAGCTGTTTTATTGCGCGCAGGTTTTGTTCAACTTCGGCGCGATAATCACGTAGCCGAGTGCCGTAACTGCTAAAAAGCTGACGATCAAAGCGCGATTGCGGTACAGCTTTATCCGCCAGCGGTTCAAGCTGTTTCGCCAGCGTGTTAATTTGTTGTTCAAGTGCCAACAGCAATTGATGCGTGTTCACTTTTTTCCCTTACGGTAAGGCTGATAATTCAGCGGGCCGACGTTGTGTAGTATGTCAGCGTGATTGATCTACGTCGCCTTATGTATTGCATGAGGATATCTTAATTAATCCATCGGGCAAGGTGGTGATAAAGTGTGATGGACATTGTAGACAAAACATATTGGTAGTGAACAAAGCGTAAAGGTGAATATGTATCGCGTGTTGCTGATTATACTGGGGTGGATTTCTGTTGTGCTGGCAACGTTGGGTGTCGTATTGCCTTTATTACCGACCACACCTTTCTTGTTACTGGCCGCTTGGTGTTTTGCCCGCTCCTCCCCGCGTTTCCATAACTGGTTACTGCACCGCTCTTGGTTTGGCAGCTATCTGCGCCATTGGCAGCAACATCGGGCGTTGCCGCCAGGAGCAAAGTGGAAGGCTGTCACCATGATTCTGCTGACGTTTGCGCTTTCGCTCTGGTTAGTCAAGCTGGTTTGGGTCAG
The DNA here is from genome assembly GCF_000740965.1 of Pectobacterium atrosepticum. NCBI lineage: Bacteria > Pseudomonadati > Pseudomonadota > Gammaproteobacteria > Enterobacterales > Pectobacteriaceae > Pectobacterium > Pectobacterium atrosepticum. Next base: position 1,310,671 of record NZ_CP009125.1, read on the forward strand.
GATCTTGCTGTTGGTCATTTTAACTATTTTGCTGACCTTCATGCTTCGTTTACCCGTGGTTGATCCAGAACAACAAACGCAGGGCGCGGATCCGAAAAGATAGCGCAAACGGCGGTCTCCGTGACGGGCAGACAAAAAATATCCACCTAGAGTGCGGATGGTTGCATTTATCCGTCACTTTGACTAGATTTGAGCGTTTTCGTGCACGGGTCGCCATTTTCCTCTTTGTCATAATGCTTATTCATCACATCATGCGATGATGAAAGCCTTGTGGCGACCGGCATTTGTATGTTCAGAACGTTTTATCAGGCACAACTATGACGACCGTAACAGCGCAGCAGCAGGCAGAATTAATTAAAAACAGTATCAAAAGCATCCCCGATTATCCGAAGCCGGGCATACTGTTCCGTGATGTCACCAGCCTGCTGGAAGATCCTGTGGCCTATGCGGCCAGTATTGACATGCTGGCGAACCGTTATCGCAACACCGGTGTGACGAAGGTTGTCGGCACCGAAGCGCGTGGTTTTCTGTTTGGCGCCCCTGTTGCGCTGGCGCTGGGTGTGGGTTTTGTTCCCGTGCGTAAACCGGGCAAACTGCCGCGTCCAACGATCAGTGAAAGCTATGAACTGGAGTACGGTTCAGATACGTTGGAAATTCATGCGGATGCGATCTCTGCTGGCGATAATGTGCTGGTGATCGACGATCTGCTGGCAACGGGCGGTACGCTTGAAGCCACGGTGAAATTGATCCGTCGTCTGGGTGGCACGGTAAACGATGCCGCTTTTATCATTAACCTGTTCGATCTGGGTGGCGAGCAACGCCTGACTGAGATGGGTGTAACCTGCTATAGCTTGGTTGACTTCCCCGGACATTAATCATAACAGTCTCGCCGATAGCGGCGTGGCTGTGTTAGCATGATTGCCTCAATAACTCGACTGTTGCGGTATTGATGAGCTATCAGGTTCTTGCCCGTAAGTGGCGTCCCCAAACCTTTACCCAAGTTGTCGGTCAGGAACATGTCCTGACCGCGTTGGCTAACGGCCTTTCCCTAGGTCGAATCCATCACGCTTATTTGTTTTCTGGCACCCGCGGTGTCGGGAAGACGACGATTGCCCGTTTGCTGGCAAAAGGGCTGAATTGCGAACAGGGTGTAACGGCAACGCCGTGCGGCCAGTGTGATAATTGCCGAGAAATCGAACAGGGCCGTTTTGTCGATTTGATCGAAATCGACGCCGCTTCTCGCACTAAAGTCGAAGACACGCGCGATCTGTTGGATAATGTGCAGTATGCCCCCGCGCGTGGGCGATTCAAGGTGTACTTGATTGACGAAGTACACATGTTATCGCGCCACAGCTTTAATGCGCTGTTAAAAACGCTGGAAGAGCCACCTCCGCACGTCAAATTCCTATTGGCGACTACCGATCCGCAGAAACTGCCGGTGACCATTCTGTCGCGCTGCCTGCAATTTCATCTCAAAGCGCTGGATGTCGAACAGATTCGTGCGCATTTGGAACAGGTACTACAGGCGGAGAATCTCGCCAGTGAACCACGGGCACTGCAACTTCTGGCGCGTGCTGCCGATGGAAGCTTACGTGATGCGCTGAGCTTGACCGATCAAGCTATTGCCATGGGGCAAGGGCAGGTGACAACCGCTTCAGTCAGCCAAATGTTAGGCACGCTGGACGATGAACAACCGCTGGCACTGATTGAAGCGTTGGCGAAAGGCGATGGCGGGCAAGTCATGTCGCTGCTAGATCAGGTTGCTGCACGAGGTGTGGATTGGGAATCGTTATTGGTAGAAACCCAAACGTTGTTACACCGTATTGCGATGGTTCAACTGCTGCCTGCGGCGTTGGGCGATGATTACGCGGCTGTTGAAGCGCGGATACGAGAGTTGGCGCGAGCTTTGCCACCGGCTGACGTGCAGCTTTATTACCAGACGATGCTAATTGGCCGCAAAGAGCTGCCTTTCGCGCCGGATCGTCGGATGGGTGTTGAAATGACGCTACTAAGAGCGTTGGCGTTTCATCCCAGTCAGATTATTGCCGAACTGGTTGCACCAGTAAGCGCCGCGCCTGCTCAGGCTGCGCGTGCGCCCTCTGTCAAGCCGCCTGCGCAGCCGCAACCTACGGCAACAACATCGGCGGTGGCTCGTGCGCCAATGCCGCAAAACAGCGAATCTCATGACGACGTGCTGCCGTCATCATACTCTCCCGAACCGCCGATGGATGCCTCTGCCTATGCGCCACCGTTAGGGGAAGCGACTGTTACGGCCGGTTCTGCGGATCAGCATGGTGTGAGTGAATTACCTGATGCGACTTCTCAGCTGTTACAGGCTCGCAGCCAGCTACTGCGAAAACAGGGGAGTACGCCACCAAAAAAGGCTGAACCGGCAGCGTCTGACAACACGCGGCCGGCAACCTCAGCGCTGGAGCGATTGGCTTCGGTGACTGAGCGCAGTATTCAACGGCAAAACGCGCAAACCTCTCCCTCCGAACCTAAAAAGCCGGAAGCGTATCGTTGGCGGGCGCAGAATAAAGTCGACGAAGAGAAGGTCGATGTGACGACGCCAAAAGCGCTGCGTTCGGCATTGGAGCACGAAAAAACGCCTGAACTAGCGGCACGGCTGGCGGAAGAGTCATTGGAGCGGGATCCATGGGCGGCGGAAATCCATCGCCTGACATTGCCAAAACTGGTACAACAGCTGGCACTCAATGCGTTTAAAGAGAGCGAAGAGGCAGGAAAAGTCCATCTACATCTGCGTTCATCTCAGCGGCATCTGAATTCGCCTGTGGCGCAAAAGACGCTGCTGGATGCATTGACGGCCCACTATGGGCATCCTGTAGAATTACTGATTACTGAAGACGATAACCCAGCGGTGCGGACGCCGCTGGAGTGGCGTCAGGCTATATATGAAGAGAAACTGGCGCAGGCGCGTCAGTCGATTCTGGCCGATACGACGATTCAAACGCTGCGGCGTTTCTTTGATGCGGAACTGGACGAAGAAAGTATCCGCCCTGTTTAACCGCTGCGAGTGCGCAGCCCGACGTGATAGAGAGAAAACTATGTTTGGTAAAGGTGGAATTGGCAACCTGATGAAGCAAGCCCAGCAGATGCAGGAAAAAATGCAGCAGATGCAGGAAGAAGTGGCGAATCTGGAAGTCACGGGCGAATCGGGCGCAGGTCTGGTGAAAATCACGATCAACGGTGCGCATAATTGCCGCCGTGTTGAGATCGACCCTAGCCTGATGGAAGACGACAAAGAGATGCTGGAAGATCTGATCGCTGCGGCGTTCAATGATGCCGCTCGTCGCATCGCAGAAACGCAGAAAGAGAAAATGGCAACGGTTTCCAGCGGTATGCAATTGCCGCCGGGCTTCAAGATGCCGTTCTGATGCAGACCAGCCCGCTTCTTGAATCATTGATGGAAGCGCTGCGCTGCCTGCCGGGCGTTGGGCCCAGGTCGGCGCAGCGTATGGCGTTTCAACTACTGCAACGTAACCGCAGCGGTGGTATGCGTTTGGCGCAGGCGTTGACGCAAGCCATGTCCGAAATCGGGCACTGTAGCGATTGCCGGACATTCACCGAGCAGGACGTTTGTGCGATTTGCTCGAATCCACGCCGCCAGCAAAATGGGCTGGTTTGCGTTGTAGAAAGCCCGGCTGATATTCATGCCATTGAACAGACGGGGCAGTTTGCTGGTCGTTACTTTGTGCTAATGGGGCATTTGTCGCCGCTTGATGGCATTGGCCCAGACGATATTGGTTTGGGGCGATTAGAAGAGCGCCTGCAAGTGGAATCGTTCAACGAAGTGATTCTGGCTACTAACCCGACGGTAGAAGGCGATGCTACAGCGAATTATATCGCTGAGCTCTGTGCGCAACACGGCGTGATGGCCAGCCGCATTGCACACGGCGTTCCCGTTGGCGGTGAGCTGGAAATGGTCGATGGCACGACGCTCTCTCATTCGCTCGCGGGTCGTCAGCCCTTCCGGTTTTAATCTGTCGGCTGCCAGTCGCATCATCTGGTAGCCGCAGTCATCTTTTCTTCCCCCACGATTTTCTTGATCCGCTGAAATTTACCCCTTGAAATCACCTTGGTTTATCCCCATTTGCTACTTATCGTCAGTTTAATCAGCCTGAATAATATTAGGATTGAGGTAAGCAACAATGAGTATGAAAGGCCAAGAAACTCGCGGGTTCCAGTCCGAAGTTAAGCAACTACTGCATTTGATGATCCATTCGCTTTACTCCAATAAAGAAATTTTTCTGCGTGAATTGATCTCCAACGCCTCTGATGCAGCAGACAAGCTACGTTTCCGTGCGCTGTCCACACCAGAACTGTATGCGGGTGATGGCGACCTGCGCGTGCGCGTGTCTACGGATAAAGAAAAACGTACTCTGACGATTTCTGACAACGGTATCGGCATGAGCCGTGACGAAGTGATTGATAATCTGGGTACTATTGCAAAATCCGGCACTAAATCCTTTCTGGAATCCATGGGTTCCGATCAGGTTAAAGATAGCCAACTGATTGGTCAGTTCGGTGTGGGTTTCTACTCTGCCTTCATCGTGGCGGATAAAGTGACCGTGCGTACCCGTGCCGCGGGCGCGAATGCCGATCAGGGCGTGTATTGGGAATCTGCCGGTGAAGGCGATTATACCATTGCTGACATCACTAAAGACGATCGCGGAACGGAAATCACTCTGCATCTGCGTGAAGGCGAAGACGAGTTTCTGGATGACTGGCGTGTGCGTTCCGTCATCAGCAAATACTCTGACCATATCGCGCTGCCGGTAGAAATCGAATCCCAGACAGAAAGCGAAGAAGAAGGTGGTGAGTCCACTGTTAGTTGGGAAAAAATTAACAAGGCACAAGCCCTGTGGACGCGCAGTAAATCTGAAGTCAGCGATGATGAGTACAACGAATTTTATAAGCACATCTCCCATGACTTTACCGATCCGCTGAGCTGGAGCCACAACCGTGTAGAAGGCAAGCAGGAGTACACCAGCCTGCTCTACATTCCTGCACATGCACCGTGGGATATGTGGAATCGCGATCATAAACACGGTCTAAAATTGTATGTTCAGCGTGTCTTCATTATGGATGATGCTGAACAGTTCATGCCGAATTACCTGCGTTTTGTTCGTGGCCTGATTGATTCCAACGATTTGCCGTTGAACGTTTCCCGTGAGATTTTGCAGGACAGCCGTGTGACGCAGAATTTGCGTAATGCGCTGACCAAACGTGTGCTGCAAATGCTGGACAAACTGGCGAAAGACGACGCGGAAAAATATCAAACGTTCTGGCAACAGTTCGGTCTGGTGCTGAAAGAAGGTCCGGCGGAAGACGGTAGCAACCGGGAAGCGATCGCGAAACTGCTGCGCTTTGCCACCACGCAATCTGATAGTTCAGCGCAGACGGTGTCGCTGGAAGATTACGTTAGTCGCATGGTGGAAGGTCAGGACAAGATCTACTACATCACTGCAGACAGCTATGCGGCAGCGAAGAGCAGCCCACACCTGGAGCTGTTCCGTAAGAAAGGCATTGAGGTATTGTTGTTGTCCGAGCGTATTGACGAATGGATGATGAGCTACCTGACCGAGTTTGACGGTAAATCCTTCCAGTCTGTTAGCAAAGCGGATGATACGTTGGACAAACTGGCTGATGAAGAAAACGATGCGCAGAAAGAAGCACAAAAAGCGCTGGAGCCGTTTGTCGAGCGTGTGAAAACGCTGCTGGGCGAACGCGTTAAAGACGTGCGTTTCACGTACCGTTTGACCGATACGCCTGCAATTGTCGTGACGGATGCCGACGAGATGAGCACGCAGATGGCGAAACTGTTCGCCGCAGCGGGCCAACAAGCGCCGGAAGTGAAGTACATTTTTGAACTGAACCCGGAGCACGCGTTAATTAAACGTGCAGCTGACGTTTCTGATGAGGCTGAATTTGGTGAGTGGGTTGAGCTGCTTCTGGATCAGGCTTTGTTAGCGGAACGCGGAACGCTGGACGATCCAAATCTGTTCATTCGTCGTATGAATCAGCTATTAAGCGCCTGATATTGATGTCCTTCAGACCCCGGTGTCAACCGGGGTCTTCTCCGATTTTACTCTTCCTTCCTCTGACGAGGGTTTCTTCGTCTACACTGAATGGCAACATTAGGCAGACGGCAAACCGTATTTTTGGGTATTTGGTTTTTTTTCATCTGCCTACGCGATGCTGAAGCGAGCCAGTTCCTTGAGCATAAGCGTCCAGAATGGTATGGTTCAGCGTTTTTCAAATTTATTTTATAAATATTACATAGCAAGGGGATTTACGCGATGCGTATTATTCTGCTGGGCGCTCCGGGCGCAGGCAAAGGTACTCAGGCTCAATTCATCATGGGAAAATACGGTATTCCGCAGATTTCCACGGGTGACATGCTGCGTGCAGCGGTAAAAGCCGGTACTGAATTGGGCAAGCAGGCTAAAGAAATCATGGACGCGGGTAAACTGGTCACTGATGAACTGGTCATTGCTCTGGTTAAAGAGCGCATTGCACAGGACGATTGCCGTAACGGTTTTCTACTGGATGGCTTCCCACGCACCATTCCGCAGGCTGATGCTATGAAAGATGCTGGCATCGATGTGGACTACGTCATCGAATTCGCAGTTCCTGACGAACTGATCATCGATCGTATCATTGGTCGTCGCGTTCATGCGGCGTCCGGTCGTGTTTATCACGTAAAATTTAATCCGCCTAAAGTTGAAGACAAAGACGATGTGACCGGCGAAGACCTGAGCGTTCGTAAGGACGATCAGGAAGATACCGTGCGTAAACGTCTGGTTGAATATCATCAGCAGACTGCGCCACTGGTTTCTTACTATCAGAAAGAAGCTGACGCGGGTAATACGCGCTATTTCAAAGTGGAAGGCACGCGTAAAGTAGAAGAAGTTCGCGCAGAACTGGAAACCATTCTGGGCTAGTTTTTCTAAGCGAATCATACCCCGCCATCTGAATGCCAGACGATCGTCTGGCATTTTTTTGTTCTGAAATTCTTGTTTGCTTATTTTTCTCTATTGATAGCATCGGCTTTACCCCTGCTATCTACCCGTATTTGTTTAGCTTTTTTTCGCTACAATAGGAATCTGATGTTACGCACTGGTGGGCTGAAAGAAAGCCTGCTTCTCCATAAAAGGAAGACGGCGATGAAACAAGAGAAATACGGCGTGCTGATGGTGAACTTAGGGACACCTGATGCCCCGACGCCGCAGGCGGTGAGGCGTTATCTGGCTGAGTTTCTGAGCGACCGCCGCGTAGTGGATACACCGCGTTTGCTATGGTGGCCGTTGCTGCGCGGTATCATCCTGCCAATTCGCTCACCACGAGTGGCGAAGCTCTATCAATCTGTCTGGATGGAAGGCGGATCGCCGCTGTTGGTGATTAGCCGTCGACAGCATCAGGCGCTGGCTGCACGTATGCCAGACACGCCTGTTGAGCTAGGCATGAGCTATGGTTCGCCCAGCTTGCGTTCAGCGCTGGATAAGCTGCTGGCGCAGGGCGTAACGCAACTGGTGGTTTTGCCCATGTATCCGCAATATTCCTGTTCAACGACCGCCGCGGTATGGGATGGGCTTGCTGCGCAACTGCGTGATAATCGGCAGTTGCCTGCGATTCGCTTTATCCGTGATTACGCTGAACATCCTGCTTATATTGCGGCCTTGAAGCACCGTGTTGAGCAGTCTTTTGCGGAGCATGGTGAGCCGGACAGATTGGTGATCTCCTATCACGGCATTCCCGTGCGTTATGCCAATGAAGGGGATGACTATCCGCAGCGCTGTCGGGCGACGACTGAGGCGCTGATTGCCGCGCTGGGGCTGCCGGAAGGCAAAATAATGATGACCTTCCAGTCGCGTTTTGGCCGTGAACCCTGGCTAACGCCGTACACGGATGAAACCATGCAGGGATTACCCGCACAGGGAATCAAGCACATTCAGATTATGTGCCCTGGTTTTGCTGCGGACTGTCTGGAAACGCTGGAAGAGATTCAAGAACAGAACCGTGAAATCTTCCTGCACGCTGGTGGAGAAGCATTCCACTATATTCCTGCGCTCAATGACGATCCGCTACATATCGATCTGCTGGAACAGCTAGTTGGAAAAGTAGAATAGGGGAGAGATTACCTTTGTTTGGTAATGCTTGAAAGCATCATACCTACGTTGAACAGCATAAAAAATGGCGGGCATAATTTGTCCGCCATTTTTGTTATTCAGCATGTAGTCGAGCCGTTTAGATAGGACACGCCTGAGGTGCTGGTGGGATTTCATCCAGCTTCAGCAGCGTGATCATGCTGTTGGCTATTTCCCTTTCGCCCATGACTACCTCATTGGCACCGTGCTCGGTAATGTAGCTAACTTCATCGTCATAGTGCGCGCGAGCAATAATCTCTAGGTCGGCGCGTTTCTCACGGGCCGCAGCGACGATTTCCCCGGCTTCATAGCCGTTCGGAATGGTCAGTAATAGCCAACGGGCACAGTCGATACGAGCAATATCCATGACTTCAGGCTTTGTAGCGTTGCCCAACACGGCTTTAATGCCTTGCTCACGTAGGGCATCGACGCGTGTACGTGAATTCTCAACCACTACCACGGGAATGCCTGCCTGATGCAATTTGGCGCCAATCAGGCTACCAACGCGGCCATAGCCGACCAGCAGAGCATGGTTGCACATATCGACAGGAATCTGTTTCTCTTCTTCGATGGCCTCTTCTACGATCTGCTCTTCTATTGTTTCGTTCTTCGCCAGATAGCGTTCAAGCAGCGTAAACAGCAGCGGGTTTATCATGATGGAGAGAATGGCACCGGCTAGTACCAGATTTCGACCCTCTTCGGACAACAGCCCCAACACAATGCCGAGTCCGGCTAAAATAAAGGCAAATTCGCCGATCTGCGCCAGACTGGCAGAAATCGTCAATGCTGTCCGTTTTGAGTGGCCAAAGAGGCGAACCAGCGCGAAAGCAGCGGCTGACTTACCGAACACGATGATTGCCAGAGTGATCAGCACGGAAACCGGATCGTTCAGCAAGATCATCGGATCAAACAGCATGCCGACAGAAACAAAGAACAGTACGGCGAAGGCATCGCGCAGCGGCAGTGTATCGTGAGCAGCCCGCTGACTGAGCTCAGATTCGTTCAGTACCACACCTGCAAAGAATGCGCCCAGTGCAAAAGAGACATCAAACAGTTTCACTGCGCCAAAGGCGATACCCAGAGCCATCGCTAATACCGCCAGTGTGAAAAGCTCGCGTGAGCCTGTGCTTGCGCTTTTTGCCAACACCCACGGCACTAGACGGCGACCTACCACAATCATCAGGGTGATAAACGCGATGACTTTACCTATGGTCCAAGCCAAATCGGCTAGCAGCTTGCTGGTGTCAGCATGCTCAGCCCCGATCATGTCGCCGAAGGCTGGCAGCAGAACCAGCGTAAGCACCATCGCCAGATCTTCTACGATCAGCCAGCCGATAGCGATTTGGCCACGCTGGCTATCAATAAGCTGGCGTTCTTCCAGCGCACGTAGCAGAACCACTGTACTGGCGGTTGATAGACAGAGGCCAAAAACCAGGCCGCTCGCCAGGTTCCAGCCCAGCATAGTTGATAACCCCATTCCAAGTAGCGTTGCCACGGCAATCTGGGCTATCGCACCGGGAATGGCTATAGACTTTACCGCCATGAGGTCTTTCAGCGAGAAGTGCAGGCCAACGCCAAACATCAGCAGGATTACGCCAAGTTCAGCCAGTTCTGATGCTAGTGAGGTATCAGCGACAAATCCGGGGGTAAAAGGACCGACAAGTACGCCTGCGGCAAGGTAACCAACAAGGGGAGAGATACGTAGGCGGTGTGCCAGAATACCAAGGATGAAGGCAAGAACCAGCCCCCCTGCGATAGTAGAAATTAGCGGTGTTGCAGCATGCATCCCAACTCCTTGTGCCATAGATGAAACGTAATTGAGCGGATTTACCCTTCTTGCCTTGAAGCTACAGCGTGGTTAGCGGCGCTTACGTACCCTTATCACTCTTATTATGTACCGAAAAGCGTATTGGGATTCGTTCGTTTGCTGTCTGGTTGCAACGCCAATTATTCTGGGTATATACAAATTCTATTGCATATAACGAAATGTTGCTTGGATAAAAGTGGTATTTTATGAAAAATATCAGCTTCTCCAGTTAAAGGTAGTGTAACACAGATTTATGGATGGTTTCTCACGATAAGCATTGATAAACATGCGTAATTATTATGATGGCGTGATGTTCTTGGTGTGAATTCACTACAAATTTTCCGTGTATTCAACGGAATGATTTTTTCCACCTGTGTAAAAGCCAGAAAACAGAGGATAAACGGTGTGATGTTAGGTTATTACGATGAAGTATCCATATTAGCAAGAGTTCGTGACGGTGCGACGACAGTGCCAGGCCAGCGTGATATCACTATAGCGGCTATACCTAATCTGATTTTGTCACCTACTGCACATTGCTGACGGATGGCGTGAACGTGCTTGGCGCATTGTTCATCTGGCTGTGATAATTTGTGCAATGAATTTCTCAGTGGTTCCACTGCAGCTTTAAAATAAACGGAGATTTATCATGCGCTTTTCAATAAAAGCTCTGGGATGTGCAATGGCAGTATCGCTGGCGTTAACACCTGTTATGTCAATGGCTTGGGAAAAAGACAAAACATACGCCATCACTATTTTGCATACGAATGACCACCACGGTCATTTCTGGCATAACGATCACGGCGAATATGGTTTGGCTGCGCAAAAAACGTTGGTCGATCAGATTCGTCAGGAAGTGGCGAGTAAAGGTGGCAGCGTATTACTGCTTTCCGGCGGTGATATTAATACCGGCGTTCCTGAGTCCGATTTGCAGGATGCGGAGCCTGATTTTCGTGGTATGAACATGGTTGGCTATGATGCGATGGCACTCGGCAACCACGAATTCGATAATCCACTGTCTGTGCTGCGTCAGCAGGAGAAATGGGCAAAATTCCCACTGTTATCGGCCAATATCTACCAAAAAAGCACCGATCAGCGGTTGTTCAAGCCTTATGCCCTGTTCGACAAGCAAGGTGTGAAAATCGCAGTTATCGGCCTGACAACGGATGATACGGCCAAATTAGGCAATCCTGAGTATTTTACCGATATCGAATTCCGTAATCCTTCGACGGAAGCGAAGCAGGTTGTTGAGCAGTTGCGTAAGAGCGAAAAGCCAGATGTGATCATTGCTGCGACGCACATGGGGCACTATGACGATGGTAATCATGGCTCGAATGCACCGGGTGATGTGGAAATGGCGCGTAGCCTGCCTGCTGGATATCTGGACATGATTGTCGGCGGCCACTCGCAGGATCCGGTCTGTATGGCGCAGGAAAATAAAAAGCAGGTGGATTATGTGCCGGGCACGCCTTGTGCTCCCGATCGCCAGAATGGTACCTGGATTGTTCAGGCGCATGAGTGGGGTAAATATGTGGGTCGTGCTGATTTCACATTCCGTAATGGCGAATTGAAACTTGAGCATTATCAGCTGATTCCGATCAACCTGAAGAAAAAAGTAGAGAAAGACGGCAAGACCGAACGGGTTTTCTATACGCATGAAATCACGCAGGACTCTGACGTCATGAAAATGCTGACGCCGTTCCAGGAAAAAGGACAGGCGCAGTTGGGCATCAAGATCGGTAGCGTGAAAGGCAAATTGGAAGGCGATCGCAATCAGGTGCGTTTCCGTCAGACCAATCTGGCACACGTGCTGCTGTCTGCGCAACTTGAGCGAGCAGAGGCCGATTTCGCCATCATGAGCGGCGGTGGAGTACGTGATTCGATTGAATCGGGTGATATCACTTATAAAGATGTACTGAAGGTTCAGCCGTTTGCTAACACGCTGGTTTATGTGAATATGAAAGGCAGCGACGTCGAGAAATACCTAGCCGTAGCCGCTAATAAAAAGGTGGATTCTGGTGCCTATGCGCAATTCCTTAACGTTAGCCTAACGGCAGACGGACAGGGCGTGCAGAACGTGAAAATCAAAGGTGAGCCGTTGCAGGCAAATAAAGTTTACCGCATGGCAACGCTGAACTTTAATGCGATGGGGGGGGATGGTTACCCACGTCTTGATAATTTGCCAGGTTATGTGAACACCGGTTTTGTTGATGCTGAAGTGCTGAAGCAATATATCGAGAAGCATTCTCCGCTGGATGCGCAAGCTTATGCACCGAAAGGTGAGATTGTTTATAAATAACTGATAATGATGGCGGTTTTTGTCTCTGTGCTGGTGGCGAAAACCGCTGTTTTTTCTCTGAGATATCTTAAAGAAATAGCGTGGATTTAAGATCTTATTTGCCAAAGTGAAATAAATTAATTCATTGGTTTAAATTATAAAAATCCCTTTTTCTTAACGCGCTTTAAAATAATTCCCCCGCAAAATAAATGATACTCCCTGTGCCTTTTATCAACGGAGTTATCAAAATAATGAAAAGCGTAAATATTGAAATTAATGTCTGTGATAGTACAGGAAAATCGACGTGTACTGTTCATCCCCCTATTCAGGTCACCCCTCATACTTGCTGTCATTCAAATGACGAGGGTGAGGAAGAACCTAATGTTTCGGGTGTTTTCTCCGTATTTGGACGGACTGGTGTTGTCACTGCACAATCCGGTGACTATACCGCCGATCAGATTACCGAAACGGCCACCAGAAAATTTGCTACATCGGATGAGAAAGCAGTCTGGAATGCGAAGCAGGCTGCATTAATCTCTGGAACAAATATTCGTACGCTCTTTGGCCAATCGTTGTTAGGTAGCGGTGATCTTTCACCAACACCAGCACAAATGGGTGTAGCAGCGGTAGGACATACTCATACCACATCGGAAATCACCGACTACACGCAAAAAACGAAACAGCTCATCCATTCCTCATTGGAAGCAGGGGCGGGCATAACGCTGAGTTATAGCCCTGCGAGTGAGAAAACGGTAATTAGCGCAACGGGCGGAGGCTCTGGCAGCGGCGATTCTGGCTATATTGTCGCCGATCGACAGGGCGCAACGGCAGGGCAAAATCACGCGTTCAGCATGAGTCCACAAAATAAATTTAATCTCGCGGCGTATGCGCTGAAAGAAGTCGTTGGTGCAGCGAATCAGGTTTATGTGGTTGATGATTTCAATGCATCGAGCAAAATTAACTATGAAACAACAAATGATGTTGTTTTTGATGGAAAAATACATCCGAATATTGGCGGAGGTGTTGAGCTTGTTAAGAACGGTGATTTTTATTCATCGGAGGTGAATTCGGGTAATCGTGCTGTCTCTATTAGTCTACCCAGTGTGTCAATTGTACCCGTAATGACGGCAGACTCTGATCGCGGTTATATTGCATCGGCATCTTCAATATATTCGCCATCGTATCCTGCATATATCGCATTTGATAGAAATGATTCTAGCCCCAATAACGTGCGTGACTGCTGGGCCTCAAATCAGAGGCCGACAGACAGTAATCCTCAATGGCTGAGTTTGAAATTCCCTGACCATCAATATATTACTGAGTACGCGATAACAAACCGTGTATATGCTGGGCTGTCAAATCCAAGGTCATGGGAATTACAAGGGAGTAATAACGATAATGACTGGGCCACTCTGCATGCTGTATCAAACGATGAAAATAACACATCGGGCGTTATTCGCCGATTTACAGTATCGACTCCGGGGCGATACATGTCGTATCGATTATTGTTCACAGCATCGAATGGCGGCGATAATTTTGTTTGCATCAAAGAATTATCGTTGTTCACCGGTTCAAAGATGTTACTTAAAGCGGGTGAGCAATGGTTTACTGTGAGAAATGGAATTCTGTCAAATGTTCCTGCTCCAACCAGTGCCAGTGATTTTATTCGTGATGGTTTTATCGCATCAGGAAATATCCAACAATACCCATCCAGTAATATATATTCAGGGGAGGGAATACATGTTGACGTTCTTTACACACCACAATCCCAGCTATCAATTCAACGCTCTCTGCTCCCTGGTGGATCATGGTCACAAATCAATTCCGCAATCTTAACAGCTACGCAGACGGGCAGCGGCAAAGTGCGCGTCGCCGTAACGCGAGATCTGATTAACTGGTATGTCTTGCGGAGCGGGGCGTGGGTTGATGTTGGTGCATTGTCAGCAGATACGGCAGGCGCTACGGTGTTGATTGCTGATGGTATGACGCCAGCCGAGCTTGGTGGGATTACTGCGGCACAGTGGACGCAGTTGTTCTCATCAAACAATGACGTGCCGGACGCGCTTGCGTTTGCATTCGCACTTGATATCACCGATCCAGCCACAGATGTTGCGACTATTGATCGACTGGTACTGAACGTCAACGATGCGTCTAGCTGGAAAGTGCAATCCCCTGCGGAAGTGGAAATTCGCTGGCGCACCGACAGTGTGACATTCCGTACCGTGACGGCGGGTAATTATAAACTGGCGTATCAGGTTCCGTAATTCTTCTCCCTACTGCCTATTCCAATGGCCGTGTATATCGCGGCTTTTTTTTCATCTGTGTTTTATATAAAAGAATAAATTATTAAAACGCTTTAAAATAATACTCTCTCTAAATAAACGACACTTCTGATGCCTTTTATCAATGGAGCCATCAGTACTATGAAAAACATCAATATTGAAATCAATGTTTGTGACAGTACAGGCAAATCAACATTTACCGTTAATCCTCATACTTGCTGTCATTCCGATAACGGAAGTGGGCAAGAACCCGGTGTTTCTGACGTTTCCTCCGTATTCGGACGGACTGGTGTTGTCACTGCACAATCCGGTGACTATACCGCCGATCAGATTACCGAAACGGCCACCAGACAATTTGCTACACCGGATGAGAAAGCAGTCTGGAATGCGAAGCAGGCTGAATTAATCTCTGGAACGAATATCCGCACGCTCTTTGGTCAATCGTTGTTAGGTAGCGGTGATTTTTCACCAACCCCAGCGCAAATGGGCGTAGCAGCGGTAGGGCATACTCACACCACATCGGAAATCACCGACTACACGCAAAAAACAAAACAGCTCATCCATTCCTCACTGGAAGCAGGAGCAGGCGTGACGCTGAGCTATAACGCTGCGAATGAGAAAACGGTAATTAGCTCAACGGGCGGTGGTTCCGGCAGCAGCAACTCTGGCTACATCGTCGCCGATCGTCAGGGCGCAACGGCAGGGCAAAATCACGCGTTCAGCATGAGTCCACAAAATAAATTTAATCTCGCGGCGTATGCGCTGAAAGAAGAAGCAGGTGCTGCGAATCAGACTTATGTGGTTGATGATTTTAATGCGTCGAGTGAGCCAAATTACAAAGCGACGAGTGCAGTTATTTTTGATGGCATGGTCAGTCTTTATACTGGTTCAAATTATCAACTAATGCCAGATGAGGGTTTTTACTCTGCTGAAATAAAATCGGATGGTGAGAAATTAGATATCGCTGTAATGGCTGATTTTTCTTCGTCCGTTATTCCTTTTATGACATCTAATACATTGCCAGTAGGTTATACAGCGAGCGCATCTAATGAATCTCTAGGGATGTATAAAGCTTTTATCGCGTTTGATGGCTCTAACAATTCAGGTCCGCCACCCAACTGTTGGGGAACTGATGGGACATGGGTACCTTCTATTGAACGTCCTCACTGGCTACAAATCGATTTACCAGCGGAAGAGGTCATCGGTGGTTATCAAATTACCAACCGTAGCCAACTGGATATGGGGAATGTTCGAACGTGGAAACTCCAAGGCAGTAATGATAAGAGTGTAACGTGGGATGATTTACATTCCGTTACCGATGACGCAAATAATGAACCTGGTGTGATAAGGAATTTTACTCTCTCACAATTCTCTAGTTACAAACGTTACCGTCTGTTAATTACAGCTATTAATGGTAGCAGCCCATATGTCACTATTTCAGAATTAAAATTCTTTCAACCAAATGGAAAGTTTGTTATCCATACTGGTGGGAAAAACTATGGCTTCTCTGGAAGCGTACTGACTGAAATCACTGGAGAGTTGACCCCAGAAAAAATAGATCTGTTAGGTGTATCGAAAATCGATTCATTAAATACGACGCTGCCTATTTTTACTACTCCTGTAAAACTGATTTCTGATCGGCAGATTAGTGTGCGCACAACATATACACCATTAGAGCAATTAGTCATTCAGACGTTATTAACATCAACTGATTCATGGTCACAAATCAATTCAGCAACGCTAACAGCAACGCAGACTGGCAGCGGCAAAGTGCGCGTCGCCGTAACGCGAGATCTGATTAACTGGCATGTCTTGCGGAGCGGGGCGTGGGTTGATGTTGGTGCGCTGTCAGCAGATACGGCAGGTGCAACGGCGTTGATTGCTGATGGTATGACGCCAGCCGAGCTTGGTGGGATTACTGCGGCACAGTGGACGCAGTTGTTCTCATCCAACAACGGCGTACCAGATGCCCTCGCCTTTGCGTTCGCGCTTGATATCACCGACCCTGCCACAGATGTAGCGACCATTGACCGACTGGTGCTGAACGTCAACGATGCGTCTAGCTGGAAAGTGCAATCACCAACGGAAGTGGAAATTCGCTGGCGCACCGACAGTGTGACATTCCGCACTGTGGCAGCGGGCAATTACAAACTGGCGTATCAGGCTCCGTAATAACTCACGATACTCAACATTCTACTTGCCGCGAATGTCGCGGCCTTTTCTTTTTGATGTCGTCCAATTTTTCTCCAGCCACTCACTGCGTCATTCTAACCGCTTAGCACGCTATTCTGCCGCCTACCCAAATACCCGCCCCACGCGCGTACGCGATGACGTACTGTGCCGCCACTATCTTCCTTATCTGAAATACGCGATGACTCGCGTTATCGCACAACGCTTTACCAGGGTTTATTTTTCTACAGCTAACAAAATCAAACGATTGTGATTTTTAATTGAAGGATGTCTTATGAAGAGCAATTCCATTCTTAAACACATCCCCTGGATGATTCTTGGAATCATTGGGGCTGCCTGCCTCGGCGTAGTCGCACTACGTCGCGGTGAGCATGTCAGTGCCTTATGGATTATTGTTGCTTCTGTCGCCGTTTACCTCGTGGCCTATCGATACTACAGCCTGTATATCGCACAAAAAGTCATGCAGTTGGATCCGACCAGAGCAACCCCCGCCGTTGTCAATAACGACGGTCTTAACTATGTACCGACGAACCGTAACGTTCTGTTCGGGCACCACTTTGCTGCTATCGCAGGTGCGGGGCCGCTGGTTGGGCCGGTACTGGCCGCGCAGGTCGGCTACCTGCCGGGCACCTTATGGTTGCTGGGCGGCGTGGTGCTGGCGGGTGCCGTGCAGGACTTCATGGTGCTGTTTATTTCGACCCGCCGTAACGGTGCGTCGTTAGGCGAAATCGTTAAGAAAGAACTCGGCCCAGTACCGGGTACGATTGCGCTGTTCGGCTGCTTCCTTATCATGATCATCATTCTTGCCGTACTGGCGCTGATTGTGGTGAAAGCGCTGGCAGAAAGTCCGTGGGGCGTCTTTACCGTTTGTTCTACGGTACCGATCGCGCTCTTTATGGGCGTCTACATGCGCTTTATCCGTCCGGGTAAAGTCGGTGAAATTTCGGTGATGGGGATCGTGCTGCTGGTGCTGGCGATCTGGTTTGGTGGCGTAGTGGCACATGACCCGTACTGGGGTCCGGCGCTGACCTTCAAAGATACGACCATTACTTATACGCTGATTGGCTATGCCTTCGTGTCTGCACTGCTGCCAGTATGGTTGATTCTGGCTCCGCGTGACTATCTGGCGACCTTCCTGAAAATCGGTGTGATCGTCGGTCTGGCGATTGGTATTGTGATACTTAATCCCGATCTGAAAATGCCAGCGATAACGCAGTTTGTGGATGGCACCGGTCCGGTCTGGAAAGGTACGCTGTTCCCATTCCTGTTTATTACTATCGCCTGTGGTGCGGTGTCTGGCTTCCACGCATTGATTGCTTCCGGTACTACGCCGAAATTGATGGCTAACGAAAAAGATGCACGGTTCATCGGTTACGGTGCAATGTTGATGGAATCTTTCGTGGCGATCATGGCTTTGGTTGCGGCGTCTATCATCGAACCGGGTCTCTACTTTGCGATGAATACCCCGCCAGCGGCGTTGGGTATTACGATGCCGGATCTGCATCGACTGGGCACTGCGGATGCGCCGATGATTTTGGCACAGTTACAAGATGTATCTGCACACGCGGCAGCAACCGTCAGCTCCTGGGGCTTCGTAATTTCTCCTGAGCAGATTATGCAAACGGCGAAAGACATCGGTGAACCTTCCGTTCTTAACCGCGCAGGTGGTGCACCAACGCTGGCTGTCGGCATTGCACACGTGTTCCACCAGATCATTCCTGGCGCCAATATGGGCTTCTGGTATCACTTCGGTATTCTGTTTGAAGCGCTGTTTATTCTGACAGCTCTGGATGCGGGTACGCGTGCTGGTCGCTTCATGTTGCAGGATCTGTTGGGTAACTTCGTTCCTTTCCTGAAGAAAACGGATTCGCTGATTGCTGGTATGATCGGTACGGCGGGTTGTGTCGGTCTGTGGGGCTACCTGCTGTATCAAGGTGTGGTTGATCCGCTGGGCGGCGTGAAGAGCCTGTGGCCGCTGTTCGGTATCTCTAACCAGATGCTGGCTGCGGTGGCGCTGGTACTGGGTACCGTCATCCTGATTAAGATGAAACGTACACAGTACATTTGGGTCACATTGGTTCCGGCGGTTTGGCTGCTGATCTGTACCACTTGGGCGCTGGGTCTGAAACTGTTCAGCGACAACCCACAGTTGGAAGGCTTCTTCTACATGGCGAACATGTTCAAGGGCAAAATTGCAGAAGGCGGTGCCGATCTGAGCGCGCAGCAGATTTCGAACATGAACCATATCGTGACCAACAACTATACCAACGCCGGTCTGAGCATTCTGTTCCTGATCGTGGTGTACAGCATCATAGCGTACGGTATTAAAGCGGCATTGGCTGCACGTAAAGTGGCTGAACGTACCGATCAGGAAACGCCGTATGTTCCGGTTCCTGAAGGTGGCGTGAAACTCTCTTCTGGTCACTAAGCCACACGCGCCTGTCAGATTTTGCGAGACAGCTAGCAAGGTTGAACGCGAAAGATGACGGGTACAGATACCCTGTATAATGTATAACGTTATGCAGGGTATTTTTTATCTAGCCGCTATTGCAGGCGATGGTCTGGAGGTAATGATGTTTGGCAATCTGGGAAAAGCAGGAAAATATTTGGGCCAGGCGGCGCGTATGCTGGTCGGTATGCCAGATTATGATACCTATGTGCAGCATATGCAGACCAATCACCCGGATAAACCTGCGATGACGTACGAAGAATTTTTCCGCGAACGCCAGCAGGCGCGTTACGGCGGAGACGGCAAAGGCGGGATGCGCTGCTGTTAACGACTTGGAACCTGTTATGACTCAACCTTTATCCTCTGATGTGACTAAACCTGTGTATGTCACTATTTTGACCGGGTTTCTCGGTGCCGGAAAAACCACCTTATTACGGCATATCCTGAATGCCGAACACGGCTACAAGATTGCCGTGATTGAAAATGAGTTCGGCGAAGTTCCGATTGATAATACGCTAATCGGTGAACGTGCCAGCCAGATTACGACGCTGAGTAACGGCTGTATCTGTTGCACGAAGTCCAATGAGCTGGCTGATGCGCTGCTCGATCTGGTTGATGGCGTGGATAACGGCACGCTAGATTTTGATCACGTCATCATTGAATGCACTGGTATGGCCGATCCGGGGCCGGTGGCGCAAACCTTCTTCTCTCATGAAGTTATCTGTGAACGCTTTGTTCTGGACGGAATCATCACGTTGGTTGATGCGGCACATGCGCAACAACAGCTTAATCAGTTCACCATCGCACAGTCACAGATTGGCTATGCTGATCGCATACTGCTAACCAAAACCGATGTGGCAAGCGAAGACGAGACGCTGCTACCGCGTTTGCAACGCATCAACGCGCGCGCACCAATCTATCCTGTGGTACACGGGAATATCGATCTGAGCGTGCTGTTTAACATCGACGGCTTTGTCCTTAGTGACAAGCTGGACGTGAAAACGCCGGTATTTCGCTTTGTCGCTCCTACGCAGAATAACGTGCAGTCGATTGTTGTGTATCTCGATGATGCCGTTGAGCTTCAGGCAGTCTCCGATGTGATGGAAAACCTGCTGCTACAATTCTCCGATAATCTACTGCGTTATAAAGGCATTCTGGCCATCAACGGTGACGACCGCCGCCTGCTGTTTCAGGGAGTCCAGCGTTTGTACAGCGCTGACTGGGACAGAGAATGGCATGCTGATGAAGAAAGAAAGAGCGTGCTGGTGTTTATTGGTGTTGATTTGCCTGAACAGGAAATCCGTGACGCTTTCGCTCGTCTGACGGCATAACGCTATTGTTTATCTGTGCTGGCCATCCAGGTCAGCACAATCTTGCTGATTTACTTTTTTTCTGCCTCTTACTCTACTTATACAGCGCCCTGTCTGGTTGGGCGGTACGTGTCATATGTAGATTCTCATAATGGGAATAGTGCAATTGCACGAAAAAATCCCTACCTTATTGTAATTATTACGAATACATCTAAAACGTGATCGTCTCTCGCTTTTTAATGGAATGTTGGTGGTATTTTATTAAAACGATATTTCATTATTTAGTGAGGTTAAGTATGCGTAGTGGTCTTGCTCTGTCTTTAATGGCTTCCTGCATCACACTGGGTATTCAAGCTGGTACGGCACAAGCGGCCAGTTCAGTGAAATTCCCAGATAAAACCTGTGACGTCACACAATACGGGGCCGAAGGTCACCGCCTACAGATCGCACTAAATACCGAGGCTTTCCAGAAAGCGATTGATGATTGCGCTGCGGCTGGTGGCGGAACGGTACACGTTCCTCGCGGTAACTATCTGGTCGATCCGCTGTTTCTGAAGAGTAACATCCGACTGGATTTGGCAAAAGATGCAACTATCGTCGCGTCGACCGAAGTCGCGGCGTATCGCGCGACGGAAAAAACCAAGTACGCTGAAGCGGAAAATGGCTGGCTTCCCTTTATCAGTATTGCCGATGCGCAGAACGTGGCTATCACCGGTCAAGGCACCATTGATGGGCAGGGTGCCGTCTGGTGGGAGCGCTGGCGTGAGAATATTCGCGCAACCGGCAAGAAGGGCGGGACCGATCGTCCCCGTCTGATTTATATCAAAAGTTCCAGCAATGTGCTGGTGGACGGTGTCACACTCACGCATTCCCCGAGCTTCCACGTTGTGATGCGTTACTCGCATGATGTGGATGTGAACGGTACTCGGATTCTGTCACCGTGGCATGCACCAAACACCGATGCTATCGACCCGATCGACAGCCAGAATATCCGTATTACTAACAACTACATCGACTGTAATGACGACCATATCGCGATAAAAGCCGAGAAGCCGGATAGCCGCTTCCCGAATGGTGTCGTGGATAACATCTATATCGCCAACAATATCCTGAAGCAGGGGCGCGGCATTTCTATCGGCAGCGAAACTTCCGGCGGTGTGAATAACGTACTGGTTGAAAACAACCAGTTTGAAGGTTCCATGTACGGTATTCGCATTAAAACCCTGCGCGGTAAAGGCGGCGAAGTGAAAAACATCACTTACCGTAATACCAAAATGGTGGATGTCGAAATACCGCTGGTCTTTGCCGCTTACTACAAAGCCGCGCCGATTGTGCAGGCTGAGGTAGACAAGATGCTGGCCGAAGGCGGCTTCACGATGGGTGAGCAGATTTACCCACCGGATACCGACCCAGAGCAGCCATTTGATCAGTACAAGACGCCGCATTTCAGCAATGTCACCATTGAAAATCTGGAATCTACCGGTAAAACCAAGGCCGCCGCGTACATTATCGGCGTGCCGGAAGCGCCGCTCAGTGGTTTCCACTTTGATAACGTGCGGATTGATGCGGATAAAGGTATTCGGGTAAGGAATGCGGAACTGCAAACCAAAGGCCTGACTGTCAATGTGAAGGAAGGCCCGGTAATGCAGTTGGATAAAGGGGCGAAAGTCGATCAGTAATCGATTATACCCTAAATAATTCGAGTTTCAGGACAAAAACGGCAAGGCGTTTTTGAACAGTGCGTGCGCTGACCCCGAAGGGGTGAGGCCATAAGGCCGAATAACGCGGCAAGGGAAGGACAAATTCGTCGGGAACGAATTTGACCAGCCAACGGCTGGCCTCCGGTGAGAGACAGGATGTCTCTCATTTCATCCCGATGAGCTTACTCAAGTAAGTGATTCGGGCGACTGACAAATCTGCCAGAGGCAGGTTTGAACGCTGCTTGCAGCGGCCCCAGCGGGGCGAGACACACATCAGTGTGTCGAGTAGTGCAGCCAACGTACATGCAACTTGAAGTATGACGAGTATATGAAGCGGTAGCGGGGGACACACTGGCCGTGGAGTCCTCTGCTATCTGCTTCGCTTTGATACTACATTGCCTGACAGGTTATGCTCGTTTAATCACAGGAATTAATCATGCTTGGCGATATCAGCAAAGGTGGCGCGCAGTAGCCGCGCCAGATCATCTGCCGATAATTCGATATCCAATCCACGTTTACCGCCGGAAATGAAAATGGTATCGAACTGGCGCGCTGGTTCATCAATCACGGTCGGCAGCAGTTTCTTCTGCCCAAGTGGGCTAATCCCTCCCACCAGATAACCCGTTACACGCTGAGCGATGACCGGATCGGCCATATCGGCTTTTTTGGCGGACAGCGCACGTGCGACTTTCTTGAGATCCAACATTCCAGCGACCGGCGTGATGGCAACTGCGAGATTTTTTGCATCACCATTCAGAGAAACAAGCAGCGTTTTATAAACCTGTTCTTTATTCAGCCCCAGTTTTCTGGCCGCTTCCTCGCCAAAGTTGGTTTCGTCGCTGTCGTGGTGGTAACTGTGTAGCGTAAAGGCGATCTTATTCTTTTCGAGTAAATTGACTGCGGGTGTCATGACTTCACTATCCTTAAACCCTTTTTGGGTCTTATCTTGCGGACGCACAGGTGCGCCATAGTGTGTTCTTTCACTGTTTTGCTGAATGACCGTCGTTGAGCAGCGTAGGTAAATTCTCATCGCCATACAGATGCAGCGCACCGACGGCTACAACGTAGTTTCCGGGCGGCAGCGCCTGAAGCTGCTGCTGCCAACGACGGTTACGCTGACCCATCAGCAGGTCAGTCATTTCATTGCTGAACGTTGCGGGGATATCCGGTTTATAGGTGCCGGGCTTGTTGTCTAGCCACCAGCCCACCATCGTTTGCAGCAAACGCGCGTTGGTGTGCCAGTGCTTAATGGTGTCTTCCAGCAAGAGCAGACCGCCCTGAGGCAACTGTTGTAACAGGTCAACCTGCGTCTGCTGTCCTTCCAGTTCGATAATCTGAATTCCGTGGGATTTCGCGGCATTAATCAACTGATAATCAATGCCGTAGTCGGGGCGTAAGCCCAGCAGCTGTGCCTGTCTCGCTTGCAGCATCAGCGCGGCCTGCCAGCCTGGAAGCGTATTGATAGTGCTCTCATCGAAAGAGAGCGATGCGCAGATTTTTTGCAACTGGCGGTAGTTCTCCGGGCTGAGGCGCTGCACGAGCGGTGGCTCGGTATCACTGTGTCCGAAGGGAGAGTGAGAATCAGAGATGTCGGCTTCTACAATGAGTGCAGTCGCCTGCTGGAGCTGTTGCAGCAGCGTATCGGGCAGCGGTGCCATATCCAGGCTACCCATATGGATACTGCCAACCAGATGCAGTTGTCGTTCATTGCCAAGCTGAACATCTATCGCCGGGTAGGCATAAGCCAGTGGTGAAATAAAACCAAGAAAAGTCGCGATTCTACGCAGCAGTTGCCCCATTGATTCCGTCTCCTGATGTGGGAATAGCTATGCTAAACGCTAGATGCAGAACAATACAAGGTATACCGCGGGTGGCGCGAATGTGGTGGGGTGGTAAGACGATTATGCGAAAGAAAGCGTGCGCCATCATTCGCAATGAAGATGGCGCACTGACATTACTGACTTTTAGGTTTAAAACGCAGCAAGCGGTTAGCGTTACTGACCACGGTGATGGAGGAGAGCGCCATGGCGGCACCGGCAACTACTGGGCTGAGCAGCGTTCCGGTCAGCGGATAGAGCACGCCCGCTGCAATCGGAATGCCTAGCGAGTTATAGATAAACGCACCCAGCAGGTTCTGCTTCATGTTGCGCAGCGTGGCATTGGAGAGTTCTAGTGCATCGGCGACGCCGTGCAGGCTGTGGCGCATCAGCGTGATGGCGGCCGTTTCAATCGCGATATCGCTGCCGCCGCCCATCGCAATGCCGACATCGGCCTGCGCCAGTGCGGGGGCATCGTTGATACCATCGCCAATCATTGCCACGCGTTTGCCTTGAGCCTGTAGCTTTTTGATGGCCTCCGCTTTACCGTCTGGCAGTACCCCGGCGATCACCTGATAGATACCCGCTTCTTTAGCGATGCTCTTCGCCGTTAGCGGGTTATCCCCCGTGAGCATAACTAACTGATAGCCCTGCTGATGCAGACGCTGCAAGGCGCTGACGCTATCCGCTCGCAGCGGATCGTGGATAGAGAACACCGCGATGATGTGGCCATTCGCCGCAAGCAACACCGGCGTGATACCGCGCTGAGCCTGTTCGTTGATCAGCGTTTCACCTTCGGTGGTATCGACCTGATACTGTTGGAGCAGCGGCGGATTTCCCAGCAGCAGGTCGGTCTCCCCGATCTTACCGCTGACGCCGAGGCCGCGTAGTGTGCGGAACTGCTCGACTTGCGTTAGCGTAAGATTTTCCGCGCGTTCAAGAATTGCCTTCGCCAGCGGGTGATTAGACCCCTGTTCCAGCGAGGCTGCCCATGCCAGCGCCTGCTCTTCTGTTACGCTGCCGAACGTATGAATTGCCACGACGCGCGGTTGTCCCTCGGTTAGCGTACCGGTCTTGTCAAACACCAGTACATCCAACTTGCTGGCCTGCTGTAACGCATCGGCATCTCGCACTAGTACGCCAAACTCAGCAGCCCGTCCGACGCCGGAAATAATCGACATCGGTGTTGCCAGTCCAAGAGCACAAGGGCAAGCAATGATCAGAACGGTTGTGACGATAATGAGCGTATAGACTATCTGCGGCTGTGGCCCCACGAAGAACCAGATCGCGCCGCTGAGAAGCGCGATGGCAACGACAACGGGAACGAATACGGCAGAAATACGATCCGCTAGCTGCCCGATAGCGGGTTTGCTGCTCTGCGCCTGCCTGACCAGTCGGATAATACGCGACAGGGTGGTTTGGTTGCCGATCGCGTCCGCACGGAAGAGAACGCTGCCGTCGGAAACCAATGTGCCTGCGTGAACCGTATCGCCGGATGTTTTGGATTGTGGGATCGGCTCACCAGTCAGCATGGCTTCATCCACCCACACTTCGCCTTGCAAAATCTCGCCATCGACGGGAATACGATCGCCAGTTGTCAGGCGTAACGTCATGCCGGACTGGACTTCGGACAGTGGAATAGATTTCTCACCTTCCGGTGTCACGATGCGGGCGGTTGGGGGCGTTAAATCCAGCAGCCGCTCTAAAGCGCGTGAAGAGCGTTGGCGAGCACGCTGTTCCAATGCATGACCCAGATTGATTAAACCGATGATCATCGCGCTAGCTTCATAGTAAAGATGACGCGCTGCCATCGGAAAAAGATCCGGCCACAGGTTAACGGTAATAGAGTAAAGCCATGCCGCACCCGTTCCCAGCGCGACTAGCGTATCCATGGTCGCCGCACCGTTTTTCAGGCTGCGCCAGGCGTTACGGTAAAAATGACTGCCTGCTAATACCATCACCGCCAGCGTCAGAATACCGATGACGAGCCACGGAGTTTGGTTCTCCGGCGTCAGACTCATGCTGCCGCCCAAAACACCCCACAGCATCAGCGGTACACCCAGCAGTAAACCTAGCGCCGCCTGCCATTGAAAACGGCGAATGGCCTGCTGAGCCGTTTGCTGCTGACGCGCGCGGCGTGCTTCTTCGTCCTGAATAATTTCTGCGCCATAGCCCGCTTGCTCAACGGCGGCAATCAGCGCTTCCGGCTCGGCGTGACCGCTCACTAATGCGCTGCGCTCAGCCAGATTCACGCGCGCCTGCGTGACGCCGCTGACGTTTTGTAACGCCGTCTGTACACGGTTCACGCAACTGGCGCAGCTCATCCCCTGAAGCAGGAGCTGCACGCTGTCGTCAGCGTTGGTGGTGTGTCTTGTGGTTGCCGGAAGAATACTCTCGGCCGCTGGCAGCGCTTCCGGCGTCGTCGCTACCTGTGCCAGCGGCTCAGTTTTTGGGTGAACGCTCTCCTGCACGGTGGCGTGATAGCCCGCGTCTTCAATAGCACTAATCAGTGTGGTGGCCTCAACGTTGCCATACACGGCAGCCTGTTCTTTAGTGACATCCGTCGCCACGACGCCGGGAATGGCTTCCAGCACTTTACGCGTAGCGGCGACACAGTGGTTGCAGCTCAGGCCAGAAAGTTGGAGTGACACATCCGGCGTGGTAGCCAGCTGTGCGTCGTAGCCTGCCTGCTCGATAGTGTCGATCAACGTTTGGGAATCAACGTCGCCGCTGACTCTGGCGTACTGTTGGGTGACGTCGGTTTGTTCGACAGCGGGTAGCGCGTCCAGTGCTTTTTTAACGCGTTGAACACAGTGCCCGCAGGTCAGTCCCTGCAACGACAACACGATAGTTTGAGACATAATAATTTTCTCCCGTGATCACAGCCGGAGGTGAAAGACGTTGACCGGCCATCTGATTTCTACTAGTTATTGAGTAAGGTAAACCTTCTAGCAAGGGGAGGGTCAAGGGGAAATCATGAATATCAGTGATGTTGCGAAAAAAACCGGCCTCAGCAGTAAAACCATTCGCTTCTATGAAGAGAAAGAACTTCTGACTACGCCGCTGCGTTCTGAAAATGGTTACCGCAGCTACGATGATCATCACGTCGAGGAGCTAACGCTGCTGCGTCAGGCGCGTCAGGTTGGTTTTAATCTGGATGAATGCCGCGAATTGGTTACGTTATTTAACGATCCGCTGCGGAGAAGCTCGGATGTCAAAGCGCGAACCTTGCAGAAAGTGCAGGAAATCGAGATGCATATCGAAGAGTTGAAAACGATGCGTGAACAGTTGCTGGCGCTGGCCGAACAGTGTCCGGGAGATGGTGGTTCGGAGTGCCCGATAATCAATAATCTGGCAGGCTGTTGTCAAAAGGGAAAAGCGTCATAAAGGGGAGACGGGCTCCCCCAAATAGTGCGTTATGTTAGCGCTCAATTGAGCGCACATGCAGCGTGATGCCGTCAACGGCAATCACTTCAACATGCGTGCCAGCAGGCAGATCCTGCTCTGATTTCACGCGCCAACTGCTGTCACCGATGTTTACCCGGCCAAAGCCGTTAGTCACCGATTCTGACACGGTGGCACGCAGGCCAACCAGCTGTTGTCCGCGTTGGTTGAGCGTCGACGGTGGACGCGACAGCGTTCGTTTACGCAGCCAATACCACCAGAGCAGCGCCGTGACGATCGTCAGGATGGCGAAAATCGTTCCCTGCCATGGCCAACCTAGCGGCATGATCCACGTTAACAGCCCAACCAATACCGCCGATAAGCCGCTCCACAGCAAATAGCCACTGCCACCCAGCATTTCGGCGGCCAACAGCAGACCGCCGAGCGATAGCCAGAACCAGTGTGCATTTTCCATCACCAGTTCAATGCCCATTATTGACCTCGGCTGTCTTTGCTGTCTTTAATCAGTTCCGTGATCCCGCCAATAGCGCCCATCAGGTTGCTGGCCTCCAGCGGCATCATGATCACTTTGCTGTTATTGGAGGAGCCGATCTGCTGCAAGGCGTCGGTATATTTCTGTGCGACAAAGTAGTTAATCGCCTGAATGTTGCCCGCTGCGATGGCTTCGGATACCATTTTGGTCGCCTGTGCTTCGGCTTCTGCCGCACGCTCACGCGCTTCAGCTTCCAGGAACGCGGATTGCCGCTGACCTTCGGCTTTCAGAATCTGTGACTGTTTTTCCCCTTCGGCTTTCAGAATCGCGGCCTGACGAATCCCTTCGGCTTCGAGAATATCGGCACGCTTGTTACGCTCTGCTTTCATCTGCGCATTCATGGCTGCAATCAGTTCAGCTGGCGGGCGTACGTCACGAATCTCGATGCGGGTGATTTTCACGCCCCACGGGTTGGTGGCTTCATCAACAATGTGCAGCAGGCGCGTGTTGATGCTATCGCGCTGAGACAGCATTTCGTCCAGCTCCATAGAGCCCAGCACGGTACGGAAGTTGGTCATGGTGAGGTTCACGATAGCCTGTTCCAGATTGCTAACTTCATAGGCGGCCCGCGCGGGATCGATCACCTGAATAAAGCAGACGGCATCAATGGCGACATTGGCGTTATCGCGAGAGATAATTTCCTGAGAGGGGATATCTAATACCTGTTCCATCATGTTGATTTTGCGACCAACGCGATCCATAAACGGCACGACCAAATTAAGCCCTGGCATCAGCGTTTTGGTATAGCGACCAAACCGCTCCACAGTCCATTGGTATCCCTGAGGTACGATCTTGATGCCTGACCAGACGATGATGAGTGCAACAAAGATCAAAATAGGAATGACGGTAAGCATGTTCTAAAACCTCCAGGTTGTTTTATCCCCGTCATACTTCACGCTGCATGTGTGTTGGATTCCCTTACTCACCCCAGTCACTTACTGGTGTAAGCGCCTGAGGATTCGCTCGGTCTTCGCCTGCCTGCAACTCGAATTATTTAGGGTATATATCGGTCGAAAGACGTGTCATTAGACAGTGTAACTCACTTGAGTATGAAAGCGGGTAGGAAATACGCCCGCCGGTAAGAGCGATAGGGAGAGTGGCCAGTGAGGGGACGGGGCTAAATATCGAGTTCGATGTCGCCTTGTGGCATGCAGCAACAGGGTAGGATTTCATCTTGTTGGATGCAGGCCAGCGGTGTTTGTCGATACGCTACGCGGCCTTTTACCAGACGCAGTCGGCAGGAACCGCAATAGCCAGAGCGGCACTGATATTCAATGCTGACGCGGTTGGATTCCAGTACATCCAGCAGGGAAGGGCCATCGCCTGAACAGGAAAACTGCGCACCTGATGTGCGCAGCGTAATGGTTGGGTTGCTCATAGATTACAGTTGGAAATCGCTCAGATCGTCATCGCTGATTTCTGAATCGATCTGGCCGACCAGATAAGAGCTGACTTCGACTTCCTGCGGTGCGACCTGTACGTTATCGGATACCAGCCAGGCGTTGATCCACGGAATGGGGTTAGTGCGCGTCTGGAACGGCAGCGAGAGGCCCACGCCCTGCATGCGGATGTTAGTGATGTATTCCACGTACTGGCACAGAATATCTTTGTTCAGGCCAATCATCGAGCCGTCGCGGAACAGGTATTCAGCCCACTCTTTTTCTTGCTGAGCGGCGAGCACGAACAGGTCATAACACTCCTGCTGACACTCTTCGGCAATCTGCGCCATTTCGGGATCGTCATGGCCGGAGCGCATCAGGTTTAGCATGTGCTGCGTGCCAGTCAGGTGCAGTGCTTCATCACGGGCGATCAGCTTGATGATTTTAGCGTTGCCTTCCATCAGTTCGCGTTCAGCAAAAGCAAACGAGCAGGCGAAGCTGACGTAGAAGCGAATCGCTTCCAGCGCGTTTACGCTCATCAGGCACACATACAGCTGCTTTTTCAGCGCATGCAGGTTAACGGTCACGGTCTTGCCGTTAACCTGATGCGTTCCTTCACCGAGCAGATGATAGTAGCTGGTCATCTCAATCAGCGAGTCGTAGTAGCCGGAGATATCTTTGGCGCGCTTCAGGATCTCTTCGTTAGCCACGATATCGTCAAACACCAGCGACGGATCGTTCACGATATTACGAATGATGTGCGTGTAGGAACGTGAGTGAATGGTTTCCGAGAAGGCCCAAGTTTCCACCCAGGTTTCCAGCTCAGGGATAGAAATCAGCGGCAGCAGCGCCACGTTCGGGCTACGTCCCTGAATCGAATCCAGCAGCGTTTGGTATTTCAGGTTGCTGATGAAGATGTGTTTTTCATGATCCGGCAGCGCCTGATAGTCGATGCGATCGCGGGACACGTCGACTTCTTCCGGGCGCCAGAAGAAGGACAGTTGCTTTTCGATCAGTTTTTCGAAAATTTCATATTTTTGCTGGTCGAAACGCGCAACGTTGACAGACTGGCCGAAGAACATCGGTTCGAGCAGTTGGTCATTTTTATTCTGTGAAAAAGTGGTATAGGCCATGAATCTCTCCAAAAAAAATGCTGGGAGCATTTTTTTACGCCAGGTGCGGCTACGGGTAGGACGCCCGCGCTAAAAGGATGAAAGGCTGCATTGCAGCCTTTCATTATTGGCTTAAATCTTACACGCGCCGCCTTCGCAGCCATCGTCCTGCGGTTCTGCCAGCAGGTCGTCTTGTACGTCTTCAGCGCCGTCACGGGTGTTTTGGTAATACAGCGTTTTAACGCCAAATTTGTAGGCCGTGACCAGATCTTTCAGCAACTGTTTCATCGGTACTCGACCTGACGGGAAGCGTGATGGATCGTAGTTGGTGTTAGAGGAAATCGCCTGATCGACAAATTTCTGCATCAGGCCCACCAGTTGCAGGTATCCATCGTTATTTGGCATTTCCCACAGCAGTTCGTAAGCATCTTTCAACGTTTCGTATTCCGGTACGACTTGACGCAGAATGCCGTCTTTGGACGCTTTGACGCTGATGTGGCCGCGCGGCGGTTCAATACCGTTGGTGGCGTTGGATATCTGAGACGATGTTTCAGACGGCATCAGCGCAGACAACGTGGAGTTGCGCAGACCGTATTCTTTGATGTCTTTACGCAGCGTTTCCCAGTCGAGATGCAGCGGTTCGTTACAGATCGCATCCAGATCGCGCTTATAGGTATCGATAGGCAGAATACCCTGCGAGTAGGTGGTTTCATTGAACCACGTGCAGGCACCTTGTTCACGTGCCAGCACATTCGACGCCTTCAGCAGATAGTATTGAATCGCTTCAAACGTTTTATGCGTCAGGCCGTTGGCGCTGCCGTCGGAGTAACGTACGCCGTTTTTCGCCAGATAGTAGGCGAAGTTGATGACGCCAATACCCAGCGTGCGACGGCCCATCGCACCACGTTCTGCTGCCTTAATCGGGTAATCCTGATAATCCAGCAGGGCATCGAGCGCGCGCACAGCAAGCGTTGCTAAATCTTCCAAATCGTCCAGGCTATTAATCGCGCCGAGGTTAAACGCTGACAGCGTACACAGTGCGATTTCACCGTTTTCATCATTCACGTCGTTCAACGGTTTGGTCGGCAACGCGATTTCCAGACACAGGTTGGACTGGCGAACTGGCGCAATCTGCGGATCGAACGGGCTGTGCGTGTTGCAGTGATCAACGTTCTGAATATAGATACGGCCCGTTGAAGCACGTTCCTGCATCATCAGGGAGAACAGCTCACTGGCTTTGATCCGCTGCTTGCGGATACTGGCATCCTGTTCATATTGCACATACAGGCGCTCGAATTCATCCTGATCGGCGAAGAAGGCGTCATACAGTCCCGGTACGTCAGAGGGGCTGAACAGTGTGATCTCTTCACCTTTTACCAAACGCTGATACATCAATTTATTCAGTTGCACGCCGTAATCGAGGTGACGAACGCGGTTGCCTTCCACGCCGCGGTTGTTTTTCAGTACCAGCAGGCTTTCCACTTCCAAATGCCACAGCGGATAGAACAGCGTGGCAGCACCGCCGCGTACGCCACCCTGAGAGCAAGATTTCACCGCCGTCTGGAAGTGTTTATAGAAAGGGATACAGCCGGTATGGAATGCTTCACCGCCGCGAATCGGGCTGCCGAGTGCACGGATATGACCGGCGTTGATGCCGATACCTGCACGTTGAGAAACATATTTTACGATAGCGCTGGACGTCGCGTTAATGGAATCCAGGCTGTCGCCGCATTCAATCAGCACGCAGGAGCTGAACTGACGTGTCGGGGTACGCACGCCTGCCATGATTGGCGTCGGCAGAGAGATTTTGAACGTGGAGATCGCGTCATAGAAACGTTTAACGTAATCCATACGCGTTTCGCGCGGGTAGCCGGAGAACAGGCAAGCGGCGACCAAAATGTACAGGAACTGGGCGCTTTCGTAGATATCACCAGTGACGCGGTTTTGTACCAGATATTTCCCTTCCAGCTGTTTAACCGCAGCATAGGAGAAATTCATGTCACGCGAGTGATCGATGAAAGCGTCCATTTGGGCGAATTCTTCCGAGTTATAATCTTCCAGCAGGTGCTTATCGTATTTGCCCAGTTCCACCATGTTGGTGACGTGGGTTAGCAGAGCGGGTGGCTCAAACTGGCCATAGGCTTTCTTGCGAAGATGGTATATAGCCAAGCGCGCGGCCAGATACTGGTAATCCGGGCTTTCACGGGAGATCAGATCGGCTGCGGCCTTAATGATGGTCTCATGGATATCAGAGGTTTTGATGCTGTCATAAAACTGAATGTGGGAACGCAGTTCCACCTGAGAAACGGAGACATTGTGTAAACCTTCTGCGGCCCAGGTAATGACGCGGTGGATTTTATCCAAATTGATTTTTTCTTTACTGCCATCGCGTTTGGTGACGAGCAAGCTCTGGTTCATGTTGGGATTTACCTATTGGTGAAAATAAAAAATATCCCCTGTTTATTCACAGAAATTCTTCTGTGACTAACTCTGTGGATAAATACTAGATATGGATATTTTTTGATAAATGACTACTACATGGTGAGTATTCTAGTCTGGATTCGTTTGAGTACAAGGCTTGATTTTGGTGTTAATTTCAGGTTGCGGAAGCGTTGGTTTCTCGAAATCCTGATTTTGTAAGGGCTAAGAGGATGTCAATATTCTGTAAAAAAAATAAGTCTCGGCCATTTTGTTGGTTTTCCAGGTAAACCCTGGGAAATTGCGCGGTGAAAAACCACGCAATTTTTAAGAGCATTCTTAATGGGTTCTATTTGTCGTGGTGAGTATGCAGCATGTAGTTCACGTCTACGTTTGGGCCAAGTTTAAAATGGTCTGTCAGCAGATTGTAGTGCAGCCCAGTGATATGCCTTTCGCGCAGCGCGGTGTCATCAACCCAGCGCATCAGCTCAGCCGGGCGAATGAATTTCTTAATATCGTGTGTGCCGCGCGGCACCATCTTTAAAACATACTCAGCGCCGATAATGACCATCATCCACGCTTTGGCATTACGGTTGATCGTGGAGAAAAAGACGTGCCCGCCGGGTTTGACTAACTTAGCGCACGCCTGCACCACAGATTGCGGGTCGGGAACGTGCTCCAGCATTTCCATGCAGGTGACCACATCGTAAAGGCCCGGGTGAGCGAGTGCATGTGCTTCTACCGTTTCCTGCACGTAATCGACAGTGACGCCGCTTTCCAGTGCATGTAAACGCGCGACCTGCAACGGCTCCGCGCCCATATCCAGCCCGGTGACGTCCGCGCCTTCACGCGCCATGCTCTCGGCCAAAATGCCGCCGCCGCAGCCGACATCCAACACTTTCTTGCCGAACAAGCCTTCTGCGCGCTGTGAAATATAGCCCAGACGCAGTGGGTTAATGCGGTGCAATGGCTTGAATTCGCCTTCTAGATCCCACCAGCGTGAGGCGATAGCCTCAAATTTGGCAATTTCCTGATGGTCAACGTTCGGAGTTTGATTTTCTACATTCATGTGTCATCGCTGCCTTTCGTCATCTTCTACTGCCGCGAGTATACTCCCTTCGTGTCGCAACGTGCAGCGGTGTCGCTTTTCTCTACGGGATAAACGTTCACTGGGAAAACAGTCTGTTCAGAGCGGAAGTGAGTTTCCCCCGAAACGGCGGTTTGTGATATAATTTTTCACCTTTTGAACAGTTCACCTTTCTGAACGGTTCACTTTTCTGAACACGGGTAGATGCCTAAATAGAGGGATAGCGGCTCCATGAGCGACCTTGCCAGAGAAATCACACCGGTCACTATTGAAGAAGAGCTGAAAAGCTCGTATCTGGATTATGCGATGTCCGTTATTGTCGGACGTGCATTGCCAGATGTTCGAGATGGACTGAAACCGGTACACCGCCGCGTACTGTACGCAATGAGCGTACTGGGTAACGACTGGAACAAACCGTATAAAAAATCCGCCCGTGTCGTCGGGGATGTCATCGGTAAATACCACCCGCACGGTGATTCTGCCGTTTATGAAACCATCGTGCGTATGGCGCAGCCTTTCTCACTGCGCTACATGCTGGTTGATGGTCAGGGCAACTTCGGTTCGATTGACGGCGACTCTGCTGCGGCCATGCGTTATACCGAAATTCGCATGTCGAGAATTGCTCATGAACTGCTGGCCGATCTCGAAAAAGAGACGGTCGATTTTGTGCCGAACTATGACGGCACCGAGCAGATTCCTGATGTCATGCCTACGCGTGTTCCCAACCTGCTGATTAACGGTTCTTCCGGTATCGCCGTCGGGATGGCAACGAACATCCCACCGCATAACCTGACAGAAGTCGTGAACGGCTGTCTGGCGTATATCGACGATGAGAACATTAGCCTTGAAGGGTTAATGGAGCACATCACAGGCCCTGATTTCCCGACGGCGGCAATCATCAATGGCCGACGCGGCATTGAAGAAGCCTATCGTACCGGGCGCGGCAAAATTTACATCCGTGCGCGTGCCGAAGTTGAAGCGGACGCGAAAACTGGGCGTGAAACCATTATCGTGCATGAAATTCCGTATCAGGTGAACAAAGCTCGCCTGATCGAGAAAATTGCCGAACTGGTCAAAGATAAACGTATTGAAGGCATTAGCGCACTGCGTGACGAATCCGATAAAGACGGTATGCGTATCGTTATCGAGATTAAGCGTGATGCCGTGGGCGAAGTGGTCCTGAATAATCTGTACTCTCAGACGCAGCTTCAGACGTCATTCGGCATCAACATGGTGGCACTGCATCAGGGCCAACCGAAGATCATGCCGCTGAAAGACATTCTGGCTGCGTTTGTGCGCCACCGCCGTGAAGTGGTGACGCGCCGTACCATTTTTGAACTGCGTAAAGCCCGTGACCGCGCCCATATTCTGGAAGGGTTGGCGATTGCGCTGGCGAACATCGATCCGATTATCGAACTGATTCGTCGTGCTGCGTCACCTGCTGAAGCGAAAGCTTCACTGATCGCAGAAGCATGGGAATTGGGCAGTGTTGCTACCATGCTGGAACGTGCGGGCGATGATGCTGCGCGTCCAGAGTGGCTGGAGCCAGAGTTCGGCATCCGTGACGGTCGTTACTACCTGACGGAACAGCAGGCGCAGGCGATTCTGGATCTGCGTTTGCAGAAACTGACCGGTATGGAGCACGAAAAGCTGCTGGATGAATATAAAGACCTGCTGGCGGAGATCGCCGAGCTGCTTTATATCCTCAATAATCCTGAGCGCCTGATGGAAGTGATCCGCGAAGAGCTGGAAGCGATCAAAACGCAGTACAGCGACGAGCGCCGCACAGAAATCACGGCAAACACCTCTGACATTAACATCGAAGACTTGATCAATCAGGAAGATGTTGTTGTTACGCTGTCTCACCAGGGTTATGTGAAGTATCAGCCGCTGAGCGACTACGAAGCACAACGTCGTGGTGGCCGTGGCAAATCTGCAGCCCGTATTAAAGAAGAAGACTTTATCGATCGCCTGCTGGTGGCCAACACTCACGATACGATCCTGTGCTTCTCCAGCCGTGGCCGTCTGTACTGGATGAAGGTGTATCAATTACCGGAAGCCAGCCGTGGCGCACGTGGTCGTCCTATCGTCAACCTGTTGCCGCTTGAACCGAATGAGCGTATCACTGCGATTCTGCCGGTACGTGAGTACGAAGAAGGCCGCCACATCTTCATGGCAACCGCGAGCGGTACAGTGAAGAAAACGGCGCTGACGGAATTCAGCCGTCCGCGTAGCGCGGGGATCATCGCGGTTAACCTGAACGACGGTGACGAGCTGATTGGCGTCGACCTGACCGATGGCAGCGATGAAGCGATGCTGTTCTCAGCGGAAGGTAAAGTGGTTCGCTTCTCCGAACAGGCGGTGCGTTCCATGGGTCGTACGGCAACGGGCGTCCGTGGTATCAATCTGCAAGGTGAAGATCGCGTCGTTTCGCTGATTATCCCTCGCGGCGAGGGTGATATCCTGACCGTCACGCAAAATGGCTTCGGTAAGCGTACTGCCGTGAGTGAGTACCCAACTAAGTCGCGTGCGACGAAAGGGGTTATCTCTATCAAGGTCAGCGAGCGTAACGGTAAAGTGGTTGGTGCGGTTCAGGTTGATACCGCAGACCAGATCATGATGATCACCGATGCGGGAACGCTGGTGCGTACACGCGTATCTGAAGTCAGCATCGTTGGCCGTAACACACAGGGTGTGACGCTGATTCGTACAGCGGAAGACGAACATGTTGTTGGCCTGCAACGCGTTGCTGAACCGGTAGAAGATGAAGAGCTAGATGGCGTGGTAAGCGTTGAAGGCGAAATCGCTGAAGACGATGATGCTATCGACGACATTGATGGCGATGATGATATCGCTGAAGATGACGAATAAGCCTTTTCCTTAAACCGGAATGAGTCGATTAAGCCAGCGCGATGCGCTGGCTTTTTTTATTGACTCTCGGTAGTGTATCAGCAAACGGGTTCTCCCATTATTCAACGGTATCCACTTGAAATATCTCGCCTCATTCCATACCACATTAAAAGTTTCCCGCTATTTATTTCGGGTTCTGGCAGTCATGTTGTGGGTGTTGGGAGCGCTGATATCCATTTTTTATGTCACTAAAGTATTGAATGAAAAAGAGTCAGAGCTGCGGCAGGAATATAATCTCAGCTTTGATCAGTCGCAGGGTTACATTCGGCACGCGTCGGATATTGTGCGCGAACTCCAGTATCTGGCGGCAAATCGTCTGATTCTGGCGAGAGAAAAGGCAGAACCGCCAACGGAAGGAGGCCCCGGTGTCTCCGTTTATGCCCTTGCTCCCGGCGCAACGTGTTCCACGCAATATGGCGGGAATACGGCGCTGCTCTCATTGAGCCATTTTTTCAACGGCTGGCAGGATAATTTCTCAGCCGTCTACGATCTCAATCGGGTCTTTTTTGTCGGCGGCGATCGGCGCTGTATGGTTGATTTTGGCATTCGTAACCAGTCACTCGATCGTGATAATTTGCTTAAAAACGTGCAGGATCGGTTTCAGGATCAGAAGAAAAACCGCACCCAAACCGGCCGTGATGAAACGCTCTATTGGATTGCTCCCGCGTCTGTCCCCGATGTCGGCTATTTATATGCGCTGACGCCGATTTATGTGGATAACAAACTGGAAGCCATCATGGGGATTGAGCAGACGATTCGTCTGGATGATTTCGTCACCGTGGGTAAATTTCCAATCAATGCCAGACTGCTGGATCAATATAATCAGGTTGTTTTGCAGTTTTCCGATGCTAAAGAGCGCTATGCGTCTTCGGTAGACAGTTATCCCTCCGATCATAACTATTTTGGCTATGTGAATGGCTATGATGAACTCATTCTGAAAAAGTCGCTGCCACCGACTTCATTCAGCATCGTGTATTCGCTGCCGTTGAAAGTGCTGCTCTCCCATATCAGTGCATTGATGATCAACATGCTCGTGCTGAATATTCTATGGGCCATTTTTCTGTTTGTGTTGGCGCTGGTGTTTGAGCGGAAAATGCTATTGCCTGCGGAAGTGAATGCGTTCCAACTGGAAGAGAATGAGCAATTCAACCGCAAGATTGTGGCGTCGGCGCCAGTAGGAATTTGCATCCTGCGTATTAATGATGGCACGAATATCCTCAGTAACGAACTGGCGCACAACTATCTCAACCTGCTTACCCACGAGGATAGGCTGCGAATTACCCGCATTATTTGCGAGCAGCAGTCCAAATTTGTCGATGTCATGACCAGTCGCAACCATCATCTGCAAATCAGCTTTGTCCATTCGCGCTATCGTAATGAAAATGTGGCAATTTGTGTTCTGCTGGACGTCAGCGCACGCGTCAAAATGGAAGAGTCGCTACAGGAAATGGCAAATGCCGCCGAGCAGGCAAGCCAGTCTAAATCGATGTTCCTTGCCACCGTCAGCCATGAATTGCGTACGCCGCTTTACGGGATTATTGGTAATCTCGACCTGCTGCAAACCAAGTCGCTGCCGAAGGATGCAAACCGTCTGGTCGTGGCGATGAACAACTCTTCTTCGCTGCTGCTGAAAATCATCAGCGATATCCTCGATTTTTCCAAGATTGAGTCGGAGCAGTTGAAGATAGAACCGTGTGAATTTGCGCCGCATGAGGTCATCAGTCACATTACCAGCAACTATCTCCCGCTGGTGGTCAAAAAACGTCTGACACTGTACTGTTTTATCGATCCTAATGTTCCCGTCAGCCTGTTTGGCGATCCCGTGCGCTTGCAGCAGGTGTTATCTAACCTGTTGAGCAACGCCATCAAGTTTACGGATACGGGCTGCATCATTTTTGAAGTAGGTTGCCGCGATGGTTATCTGGAATTTGTGGTGCGCGATACCGGCGTGGGCATTCAACCGCGCGAGGCGGTGAAGTTGTTTGATCCGTTCTTCCAGGCCGGGAGTGGTGTGCAGCGTCATTTCCAGGGCACAGGCTTAGGGCTGGCGATTTGTGAAAAGCTGGTCAATCTGATGGACGGTGACATTACCATCGAGTCAGAACCTGGGCTTGGCAGCCTGTTTGGCGTCAGGATTCCGTTGTATAAAGCGCACTATGCTCCAGTGGCGATCAACGCCAGCCTGCAAGGGAAAATATGCTGGTTGAGGGTACGCAATGCCCGGCTGGAGACGTATCTACTGACGCTGTTGCAGGAACAAGGCGTGCAAGCTGTGCGTTATCAGAATCAAACGGTATCGCTTGATGATGTAATGATTAGTGATTACACATCGACAGAAAACATTGCCGTTCGGGCGCATATCGTGATGAGTGGTGCGCATAAAGGATCAGCGCAGAAAGTTAGCGAAGGGCACTGGCTGCAAGGGACATCGACACCTCAACACCTGCCTGATTTACTGGAGAAAATCTATCGCTCAGAAAGTGAGGACAGGACTCATGCCGAGATTTCGCTACCGCTGACCAACTATGTGCGGGATGAGAATGGCGACATTATGATTCTGGTGGTTGACGATCATCCGATCAACCGTCGACTGCTGGCGGATCAGCTCGGTTCTCTGGGCTATCAGGCGATGACGGCGAATGATGGCATCGATGGGTTGAATGTATTGAGTAAAAATCACATTGATATCGTGCTGACGGATGTCAATATGCCGAATATGGATGGCTACTTGTTCACACAGCGTATGCGTGAGCAGGGATTACGCTTCCCGGTTATCGGTGTGACGGCAAATGCGTTGGCGGAAGAACGAGATCGTTGTCTTGGGGCAGGGATGGATAACTGTTTGTCAAAACCGGTTACGCTGGGTACGTTGCAGCAGGCGCTGTCGTATTACAGTAACGTGGTCCGTCAGGCGAGAACATCTGTGGAATAACCTGCACCAGCGGTTGCTGGTGCAGGAAGGAAAAGCTTAGTCTACCTGCGTGCCATTAACGGAAGACAGGTAGTTCAGCAGGGCGATATCGTTCTCGACGCCCAGCTTGGTCATGGCAGATTTCTTCTGGCTACTGATCGTTTTAATACTACGATTCAGTTTTTTGGCGATTTCGGTAACCAAAAAGCCTTCAGCAAACAAACGCAGCACTTCGCTTTCTTTCGGGGACAGGCGTTTATCGCCGTAGCCGCTGGCGCTGATTTTCTCCAGTACTTTGGATACGCTGTCCGGCGTGAATTTCTTCCCTTTTTGCAGGGCTGCCAGCGCCTTGGGTAAGTCGGTCGGCGCGCCCTGTTTCAGTACGATACCTTCGATGTCCAGATCCAATACTGCGCTCAGAATCGCCGGATTATTGTTCATGGTGAGAACAATAATAGAGAGATGAGGAAAATGGCGCTTAATGTATTTAATGAGGGTGATACCATCGCCGTATTTATCGCCAGGCATGGATAAATCGGTGATTAAGACGTTAGCGTCCAGCTTAGGCAGGTTATTAATCAGCGCTGTTGAGTCTTCAAATTCGCCAACCACATTGACCCATTCAACCTG
This sequence comes from Pectobacterium atrosepticum, assembly GCF_000740965.1. Classification (NCBI taxonomy): domain Bacteria; kingdom Pseudomonadati; phylum Pseudomonadota; class Gammaproteobacteria; order Enterobacterales; family Pectobacteriaceae; genus Pectobacterium; species Pectobacterium atrosepticum. Next base: position 1,351,053 of record NZ_CP009125.1, read on the forward strand.
CTCAAGCGATTTTTTGATGCCAAAAAGGACAATAGGATGGTCGTCGGCAATAATTACGTTTAGGTTACTCATTGTTTTGGTTACTCATCTTGTTGGCTACCTTGCTGCCCTTTAGGTTCTATTGGGGATAGTAATGCACTGACAAACCTCTCAATTTCATGAAGGTTAGCCTCGATTTGTACACTATCGTGCGCGGTAATATGCTGTTCAAGCTGTTCACACAACTGTTTGCCAGGATGCAGATTCAGCATGGCAAACACGCCTTTCAGCCGGTGTGCCGTCTGCGAAAGTGACGGAAAATCGCCTGCTTCCGCTTCAGTATACAGCCTCTTTAAATCATCCGGTACTGTCTCCACGAACAGCGAATAATAGTCACTTGACGCCAATTGAGCGGCGTAAAATTCGACATCGTTCGGTTCCCCCTCTTGCATCGCATCGGGTGGTGTTTCCAGTTGCAGTTCAATCAGCTTAAGCAATGCCTCCAGTAGGAGGTGGCTGATATTATAGTTCACCCGCAAACGGCGCGGGCCCAAAGGCGTTACTGTGTCATCGTCATGACTCAACAGTAGCGTATAATCTGCTTTTTTCTCCGGGTCATCAGTAATAAAGATATCCGCTTCCTGATTAATCTGGCGTTCATCGCTGACCTGATAATTAGCGCCCCAGCCTGTCAGCATATGGCCGACAATATGCTGTACTTCATCGGATGTCACATCCAGCAGAACGGTAATACCATCCAACAGCTTTTCTTCCTCAACGGGAAGCGTTTCCGGTTCCAGTTTGAGCGTCAGAATATAGTGTGTGCCTAACCCGGATTTACTGTTGATGGTTAACGCACCGCCCAGTTTATTACAGAGTTGATTGCACAAAAATAAGGTCAATCCTGAATTTTGTCCGAAACGATCGGAAGACGCAGGATGCAGGAAAGGATGTCGAATATTTTCCTGCTCTTTACCTGAAACATTCGTTCCTGTATCGCTGACCTGAATAATCAGTATGTCCGACTCATTATTTTTTCTATCAACCGACACCGTAATTTTGCCGTAATCCGTATTGGTTACCGAATAATTTAGCAGCAGTGCCAGCGTTTTTTTCAACAGCCCTGCATCACCCACGTAAGTTTGATTACTATCCACATTGTAATGATGGAATAGGGTCAGCCCTTTTTGATTCAATCGTGGCAGCAGCTCAAGAAGAACATTATCGATAAGCGCCAGCGGTGAAAAGCTGTCGTTGATCACGGTCCATTCCTGCGCTTCCAGTTTTTCATGCAACGCGATATTTTCCAGCAGTTCGATAGCGCAGCGGGTATCCGCTGTTAGTTGATCCAGCGTTTGTGTTTGTACGGTTGCTGTATCGCTGTGGCGTATCGCATAAATATGCTGTTGTAGTGAAATCAGTGGCTGTTTGAATTCGCTGAGCAGATTTTGGAATAAGCGTTTTCTGGCATGAATATTCTTTTCGTACTCACGCTGGGCGAGCTGCAATTTCCGCTGCACCAGAATCTCTTTATCCTGTTCACGCAGCAGGAAGAGGCAATAGTCTGGTGAATATTGGCTACGGATTTGGCGGATTTCATACATCTCATTATTAATGGTGACCTGAATGACGCCTTGATGCTCATCCGCCATATTGGTGATTTTTTGCAGGCTCAGGTGCGGAAGCAGATGCTCTGCACGCTCATTTTGTATGACCACCTTGTTGCTGCTGAAATCATAAACCAGCACGCCCATCGGGATTTTTCCCGTTGTTTCGCGGTAAATATCCAGCTTCTTCTCTAATTGATGAGATAAGTCCTCTCCTGGATGGGCATACTTCCGACGGAAAAGATAAAAACCAGCGATGGATGCACTCAGCAGAACCAGATTCAACAACAGAAGCCAGATGTTATTACGCAATGAATCAACAATCAGTGTTTTTACGGGCACCTGAAAAACGATTTTTATCGGTGCATTCACGAGCGTAGCGGAGATCTCCAGATTAGAGCCATGAAGCTGCACGTCGGCCGTGCCTTCGCCATTGCTATCCATATTGCTGGCTGCTGGTGTATCCGGCTTCAGCATAAGGAACTCACGCGGGATCGTGTCTGGAATTAAATCGTTAATTGGCAGATCGAACGCCAGAATTGTCGCTAGGTGACCTGGCTGATTGAATGTCGTGCGCAGCGTAAAATAGTAGTCGTTATAGAAGCGTAATTTACGCAGCGGAGAAAAACTTTCGCGCTCGTCTAACACATTCGCCTGTTGCAGCATTTCCGTCCGACGGGCTTCGGCGATGACCGTAATATAATTGCCGCGGAACTGCGAGGAGATATCTTTCAACGTCTGCGTAGAAATCATCGTCAGGCTGTTGTCGATGCCATTCAGGTAATACATGGAATAGACGTTATTCTCTGCTCCCCAAAGAATATCGAGGTAACGCGATATGCGGCGAACCGACGTCAGCGTTCCTTTATCGTGTTGTCCAAAAATCAGAGCATCCGTCTTCTGACCATTTTTTTCTACGTAGAAAACATTGGGCATTAAATTAATCGCGGTAATGCTAGCGTCGCTAGCGGACGGTTCGCTGTTCAGACTGCCGTAAATTTGGTACGTGAAGAAACGGTAGGTATCAATGCGTTTCTGAACACCTTGGGCAATGGTCGTCAGTGAATGTTTTTTGTCCGCCAGCAAATCGTTGATGTAGCTATAGCCGAACGTTCCGGTAATCAGGATCGATAACACCGTAAGGAGAGAAAAATAACGCAGGATTATGGCTGGCATCAATTAACGCTCCTGATTAGCGGATTACGGCACGCGCGCTGGCGCTGACGGCAAGCAACAGCAGTGCGACAAACCCGAATGCGGTGGCTAAATTGCTGAACTGCGCAATAAAACCGAGAATGGTTGGGCCGATCAAAATACCCGCATAGCCTACCGTTGTAATGGAAGCGATAGCCAGATTTGGTGGCATGATTTTTTGATTTCCTGCTGCGCTGAAGAGGATCGGTACCACATTGGATGCGCCGACGCCGACCATAACGAAGCCAAGAATAGCGGTTACTGCGTTATCAATGCTAATCGTTAACACTAGGCCGAGTGAGGCGCAGAGGCTGCCACCGGTAAGAATCGCGTGGCGTCCGAGCGCATTAACGATGCGATCGCCATTCAACCTGCCTAGCGTCATCGCCACGGAAAACGCGGCATAGCCCATGCCCGCTTGCGCGCCGCTCAGGTTGCGTTCAACCGTTAAAAAGAGGGCGCTCCAGTCCAGTATGGAACCTTCGGCTAAGAACATGATGAAGCACAGTGAGCCAATGAACATAACCCAACCGCGTGGGATAACAAACAGCGGGCCGCTGTTATCTTGATTCGTGGTGCGCAGCAGGTGTTTGTGCGCCGTTGTCATGAATATCAGCATGAGTGCGACAATAGCCAGAATGGCCATCAGTGGGGACAGACCAAGCCACAGCAGGGCACTGACGCCACCTGCACCGACAATTCCCCCTACGCTGAAGAAACCATGAAAACCAGACATCATGGCTCGACCGCTGGCGCGTTCGACGATGACGGCCTGAATATTCATCGCGACATCGATCATGCCGATGGAGGCGCCAAAAAAGAGTAACATGACCGCCATCATAGGCAGTGTTTCTGCCTGCGTCAGTGCGGGCAACACGAAACAAAGCAGTGCACTTGCCAGCAAAATAACGCTGCGACATCCCAGCTTGCTGGTAAGGAAGCCGGTGAGTGGCATGGCCAACAGTGAGCCAATACCGAGAGAAAGCAGTAACATCCCCAGAGAAGCGTCACTGATAGCCAGCCGCGTTTTGACAAATGGCACTAACGGTGCCCAGGAAGCCATGGCAAAGCCCGCAACAAAGAAAACGATGCGTGTCGCTGCCTGTGCTTTTTTGCCTGACAGATTCTGATTAATGCATAACGGGTCGGAATTCAGCGTTGTACTCATCCTGAACGAGGCTATCCGGTCGATGTAACAAGGGCCTCTTTTTACCATAATTAGCGGTCTGAATGGAAAGAATCATGATGCTCATCACGCCTATAATTGACAGCAAACTTTGCCGGCTACTTCCCCTGGTGCAGCCTTAGCTGCTTTTGGCTTGCAGATCGAATGTGGCACGGGCTTGCTCGATGATTTCAAGGTTTTGCTCAGCCCATACCCACACGCCACAGAACGCCGCTCCAAGTCCAAGACCGAGATCTGTCAAGCGGTACTCCACCTTTGGGGGAATAACGGGATGTACGGTGCGGATCACCAACCCTTCACGTTCCATTTGGCGCAGGGTTTGCGTCAGCATTTTCTGGCTGATCCCTGCCACTTTTTTTGCCAATTGTGTGAAGCGTAATTCTCCGTTTTCAGCCAGGACCTCAAGGATGAACATCGTCCATTTGTCTGCTACTCGGCCGATCACTTCGTTAACCAGTGCTTCTACGCGTGGATCCTGCTTTGTCTCTGATGAAAGCTTTCTCTGGACTTCTGAGTGTTTAGCGACGTCGATGCTCATAGGCCACTCTCTTTCTTTTGGGTAATGGTGATCATTATGGTGCTTTTCTTTCCCGAAGTTTGCGTATCGCGGTATCGAGAGTCAAGTATCCACGTTCCTTAAAGCACGTATTCTCTACGCTTACTGTTTGGTAAGTATTGCACTTTATGGTGCCTACTTCCCAAAGGTTTGTGATGTGCTTATTCTTTGAAGCCTACCCGCTTTCCAGTAGAAACGTGCATCTGGCATTTGTGCGCAGCCCCTGTTTCTTAGGCCTGCGATGTTGTTCCTTATTGCGCACGAATACTGTCGGAAGACGGGCATCGACTATGCGGCTGCATAGCGCCTGAATTTAAAAGAGATAGTTCCTGAATGTAAACGAGAAGGGGAAGCTAATTATGCAAACGGCAAATAACACAATACTCATTACGGGAGGTGGTTCCGGCATTGGTCGCGAGCTCGCACAGCGTTTCAACGATCTCGGCAACACGGTTATTGTGACGGGTCGGCGAGCTTCTCTCCTGCAGGAGACGATCGCTGGACGACAAAATATGCACGCGTTCGAATTAGATATCGATGATCCCAAGGCTATCAATGCGTTTGCACAGCGGATCGTGACGGAATATCCATCCCTTAACGTCCTGATTAACAATGCTGGCATCATGCGTTACGAAGATCTGAGTACGAGAAGCGATCTGTGCGATGCGCAGGCGCAGATTACTACGAACGTGCTTGGGCCTATCCGCCTCACAAATGCCTTTATCGATCACCTGAAGAGCCAACAGAATCCAGCGATTGTTAATGTGTCTTCGGGTCTGGCTTTCGTTCCGCGCGCTGATGCGGCGGTTTATAGCGCGACTAAGGCTGCCGTTCACTTCTACACCCTGTCATTGCGGCATCAGCTCGTGGATCAGGTGGAAGTCATCGAACTCGTGCCACCGGGTATCCAAACCGAGCTCACGCCGGGTCAGTCGGATCGCGAAGGTTACATGCCTCTGAACGCATACATCGATGAAGTTATGGCTCTGTTTTGCAAGCAACCGACGCCAAACGAGATCGTTGTGGATCGCGCTCAACTACAACGCTTGGCTGAGCGTGAAGGGCGCTTCGAACAGGTGTTTGATTTGATCAACGTGCGGGCAACTGAGCAGCGCGCTAGGGGTAAATAAGCCTTCCTCATACCGGCGGTATCGCTTTCTACCGCAATCTCAAATCAATAGTGAAGGATTTCGTTATGTCCACACAAGATTTCAACAATCCCGTTCGTTCTGGTGAGACTAACCTTTCCAGACGCAAGATCCTGACGGCCGCTGCTGTAGCCGTGCCAGCCGCATTGATTCTTGGTCCGGCGAGTGGTGTCGCTGCCGCTGCGCAATCCAATGCTACCAATAGCAAAGCGGCACTGGTTACGGGGTCGTCGCGAGGCATTGGTGCGGCGATAGCGAAGCGACTGGCTCTGGATGGATATGCGGTGACCGTTAATTATCTGAACAATCGTGAACTCGCGGCTGGGGTTGTGCGTGACATTGAGTCTGCGGGCGGGAAAGCTATTTTCGAGCAAGCCGATGTCAGTGATGCCAAGGCTGTGCGCCGTCTTTTTGACAAACACCGTGAAGCGTTCGGTCAGGTGGATATCGTTGTCGCGAATGCGGGAATCCAAAGGCTAGGGGCGTTCGCCGATATGAGTGACGATGACTATGTCAGGTTGATAGACGTCAACATGAAAGGTGTTTTCCACACGCTGCGTGAGGGCGCTAGGCAGGTCTCTGATGGCGGACGCATCATCGCTCTTTCATCAGGGACCACCAGTATGCGCCCACCCACTTACGGTCCCTATGCGGCCAGCAAAGCGGCCGTGGAGGTGTTTGTCAACATCCTTGCAAAGGAACTGGCAGGACGGATGATTTCCGTCAATGCGGTGGCACCAGGTACCACGAATACGTCTCTTTTTACCGACGGCAAGACGCCAGAACAGATCGCTGGGTTTGCACAGCAGACGCCGTACAAACGACTTGGTGAACCGGAAGACATTGCCAATGTTGTCTCAATCCTTGCTGGAGGACGCGGAGGCTGGATCAATGGCCAGGTGGTGAATGCCAACGGCGGTCTGGTCTAGGGTCATTCTTGTCAATACGTCGATATGTCCCACAGAGAGGGCTTGTCGACGCAAGCTATGTGCTACAGCGTCCAGTTAACTGATTTTCAATATTTCAGGAACACATCATGAGCATGAAAAATGACAATGAACACGCCGGTAAGACCGGAACTGAACCCAATCTCCATCGACGTAAAATGTTGACGGCCGCCGCCATGGCCGCGCCAGCCGTGCTGTTAATGGGGGCGGCGAGTAGCGGAGTTCAAGCCGCACAACCCAAGCCGGCTACTGGCAAAGTTGCATTGGTTACGGGGTCGTCACGCGGGATCGGCGCAGCCACTGCCAAGCGACTGGCTGCTGATGGCTTTAGTGTCACGGTCAACTATCTAACTAACCGCGAACTGGCAGCTGGCGTTGTGCGGCAGATCGAGCAAGAAGGTGGCAAGGCCATCAGCGTACAGGCCGATGTCAGTGACCCGTCAGCCGTGCGCCGCTTGTTTGAAGCCAATAACGAGGCTTTTGGCCGTGTCGATGTTGTGGTGAGTAACGCAGGCATCATGCAGTTGGCACCTTTTACTGAACTCTCTGACGAGCAGTTCGATCGTATGATGGCGGTTAACGTGAAGGGGAGTTTCAATGTCCTGCGCGAAGCTGCCCGTCGCGTACGCGATGGCGGAAGAATTCTTACGCTGTCTTCAAGCATTACGAAATTGCGCAGCCCGACCTATGGGTCGTATGCTGCTTCCAAAGCTGCGCAAGAGCTCTTTGCCAATATCCTTGCCAAGGAATTGGAAGGCCGCATGATTTCGGTCAATGCCATTGCTCCGGGATTGGTCAACACGACTCTCTTCACCGATGGCAAGACGCCGCAGCAAATTGCTGGTTTTGCCCAGCGCACACCGCACAAGCGATTGGCTGAGCCAGAAGATATTGCCAACGTCATCTCTACGCTTTGCAGTAACGACGGCGGGTGGGTGAACGGTCAAACCGTGTTTGCCAATGGTGGCATTATCTGACGGTGGGGCAGTGTACGCATTTCTATGGATGGCGGGCGTTCAGCGAAGTGCTTGACCAGAGATACTGTAAAACAAAAATGCCGATTAAATAATCGGCAAAAAAAAGCATAGATAAATTGAAGCAATAATAATGATGATGAAGTGCGATTTTAATCCGATGCATATGCCCCGTTTTGCCGTTTGATGCGATTTCAGTTCATGTTCACCGTTCTGGTCATGCGGATAATCCTCAGGGGGTAAAAATTTCCAGGAGAAATTTTTAACGTTGCATCAGCAACGGCCCGTAAGGGTGGCGCTAGGGATGGCACGTCATAAAGAATGCGATGAGGCGTGCTCGACTGAAGGTGGCTTTTTTGTCTTGCGTAACCACTCACCCACGACGTGTTTTTTTCCCGTATAATCCCCTACTTTGTGTTAGGTCTCCGGGGTTACGGTGAAACAACTTTCCGACTTGCTGCGACATTTGCAGCAGGATTTGCGCGAGCCACAGCCTGAATGCGCAGGTTTTAGACAAATAACGCGTTCATTAACTCTCAGCGATGCGTCTGAGCTACTACCGTGGCTGGCGACCCAGCCAGTGTACCCCCAGTTCTATTGGCAGCACCGTCAGGATCGTGAAGAAGCCGCCGTTTGCGGCAAGGTGTGCGGGTTTCGTCATATTCAGGATGCTGAGGCATTCCTCGTTCAGCAGCAGTGCGATCCCGATGTGCGCATCTGGGGGCTGAATGCCTTTAACCAGGCGAAAGAAGAGGGCGTTTCGTCACCGGGTTATCTATTCTTGCCCCGCGCGGAGCTGCGACGTCAGGATGATATGCTCAGCCTGAGTATTAACCTGTTCAGTGAAACGTCATTGCAACAGGATGCGGCTGAAGCCTCAGCGTTTATTAATCTGCTTCTTCCGTCTGCGTCACTGCCTCTTTTACATGCGGAGGTGCAATCTGTCGGGCATCAGCCGGAGCGTCAGGGGTGGATTGATTTGCTCCAGCGGGCGCTGCATGACATCAACACAGGGTTAATGGAAAAGGTCGTTTTGGCGCGAGCAACCACGTTAACGCTGACTCAGCCGTTACAAGCAACCACCTTTATGGCCGCCAGTCGTGCGGCGAATCACCACTGTTTCCATTTCATGCTGGCGCACGATGCGCGTCATGCGTTTCTCGGCTCCAGCCCTGAGCGGCTTTATCGCCGGCGAGGGAGTGAGCTGGAAACGGAAGCCTTGGCGGGAACGGTGGCAAGCGATCGTGATGCACATAAAGCGGCCGAACTGGCCGATTGGCTGATGAAAGACACTAAAAATCAGCATGAGAACATGCTGGTAGTGGATGATATTTGCCAGCGGTTACAGCAGTCGGCGCTGTCGCTGGATGTGATGCCGCCGGAAATTGTGCGTCTGCGCAAGGTGCAGCATCTGCGTCGTACCATTCATGCCACGCTACGCACCGCTTCTGATAGCGCGTGCCTCGATGCATTGCAGCCTACGGCGGCGGTAGCGGGGTTACCTCGGCAAGAGGCGCGCCGTTTTATTACGGCACATGAACCGTTTGAGCGTCGCTGGTATGCGGGTTCTGCGGGTTATCTTTCGCGTCAGCAGTCTGAATTCAGCGTGGCGCTACGTTCGGCCGAGGTGCGGGATCATGTTTTGACACTTTATGCTGGCGCCGGAATTGTGGCAGGTTCTGATCCAGAACAAGAATGGCAGGAGTTAGAAAACAAAGCCGCTGGGCTGAGATCCCTGCTAGACGGTGATATGTCATAGTTTTGTTTTATGATTGTTGTGCTAGGTACTGGTTTATATCAAAGTCAGCGTAGTAAAAAAAAATATAATAAGGCTGATCGCGATGTTCGTTGAAGGGTAACCAGGCCACCAACAGTTTGATCATTATTATTTGCTATACCCTAAATAATTCGAGTTGCAGGCAGGCGGCGAGCGCACGACTCCCAGGAGCTTACATCAGTAAGTGACTGGGGTGAGTAAGAGAAGCTAACGCACATGCAGCTTGAAGTATGACGGGAATAACCTGCAACCTGAGTTGTTGAGTCCACCATGTCAACAAGTGTATTTAATCGCCGCTGGGCTACATTACTGCTGGAATCGCTGACCCGTCACGGCGTCCGGCATATCTGCATCGCGCCTGGTTCTCGCTCCACCCCGCTGACGCTGTCCGCGGCGGATAATCATGCGCTGATTTGCCATACGCATTTCGACGAGCGAGGGCTCGGGCATCTTGCGCTGGGGCTGGCAAAAGCCTCGCGTGAACCTGTTGCGATTATCGTGACATCCGGCACGGCTGCCGCGAATCTCTATCCCGCAATCATTGAAGCCGGGCTGACCGGTGAACGGCTGGTCGTTCTGACGGCTGACCGCCCGCCGGAGTTGATTGACTGCGGTGCGAATCAGGCGATTCGTCAGCATGCACTGTATGCTTCACATCCTACGCTGGCGCTGGATTTGCCTCGCCCTACGCCCGATATTCCGGCCACCTGGCTGGTTTCCTCTGTGGATAGTGCCATGGCGCGGCTTACGCACGGCGCGTTGCACATTAACTGCCCCTTTGCTGAACCGCTGTATGGTGCCGATGACGGCACGGCTTATCAGGACTGGCTAATGACGCTGGGTGACTGGTGGAACAGCCGTGAGCCTTGGCTGCGTGAAATGCGTCAGAGTACGCTTGTGGTGCAGCCGGACTGGCCGCAGTGGCGGCAGAAACGTGGCGTCGTCCTCGCCGGACGCGTGAGTGCTGAACAAGGCGCGCGTCTTGCTGCGTGGGCGAACGAGTTGGGCTGGCCGTTGATTGGTGATGTCCTGTCGCAAAGTGGGCAGCCTTTGCCCTGTGCAGATATTTGGTTGGCGCACCCTGAAGCGGCGAGTCTTTTACGGCAGGCGGAAATCGTCCTACAGTTCGGCGGAAGCCTGACGGGCAAACGTCTGTTGCAATGGCAGGAACAGTGCCAGCCGCAAGAGTTTTGGTTAATTGATGATTTACCCGGACGACTGGATCCGGCTCACCATCGTGGGCGCCGTCTGGTCGCGGACGTTGGCGAATGGCTGTCGGCGCATCCAGCAGACAAACAGACGCCGTGGGCGGACTTGCTGGTGGATATTGCCGACAGAACGCAGCGGCAGGTTGACGCGCATCTGGCTTCCCATTTTGGTGAAGCGCAGCTGGCGCAGCGAATACCGGCGCTTTTGCCGCCGGATGGGCAGCTGTTTGTCGGCAACAGTCTCGTGGTACGTCTGATCGATGCGCTGGCACAGCTTCCGCAAGGGTATCCTGTGTATGGTAATCGAGGGGCCAGTGGTATTGATGGCCTGATCTCCACGCTGGCAGGCGTACAGCGTGCCACGGCGAAAGCGACGCTCGGCATCGTCGGCGATCTCTCTGCATTATACGATTTGAATGCGCTGGCGCTGTTGCGTCAGTCCCCCGCACCGCTGGTGTTGATCGTGGTGAACAATAACGGTGGCCAGATATTTTCCCTGTTGCCGACGCCGGTTGCACAGCGTGAAGCGTTTTACTGCATGCCGCAAAATGTGGAGTTCGGACATGCTGCTGCGATGTTTGGCCTGAATTACGTGCGCGCCGAAAGCTGGGAACAGCTGGCAGATACGGTGTCAGATTGCTGGACTCAGGGCGGCGTCACGCTGCTTGAAGTGGTAGTTGAGCCGAAAGACGGTGCGGAAACGCTCAATGAACTGGTCGCGCAGGTGGCGGCGTGGACTCACTAGATTTTCAGGGGCTAAGTTGCCGAAAAGTGACGCATGGCGCGGTTGCTCCGATACAGCCGTGGCTGGTGTGCCTGCATGGCTTATTCGGCAGTGGCGAGGACTGGTCGCCTGTCCTGCCGTTTTTTCGTGACTGGCCCATGCTGCTGGTGGATTTGCCCGGACACGGTGCGTCGCGAGCCATTACTACAGCAGATTTTGCCGAGGTAAGCCGCCAGCTAACCGCTACGCTGTTGGAGCAGGGTATCGAGCGTTATTGGCTGTTGGGCTATTCGCTTGGCGGGCGCATTGCGATGTACCACGCCTGCGAAGGGCATCATGACGGCATGCTAGGATTGCTGGTCGAAGGCGGACACCCCGGCCTGGCAACGCCCGAGCAGCGTACGGAGCGTATCCACCATGATGCACGCTGGGCGCAGCGCTTTCGTCAGGATCCGCTGCCAGAGGCCTTGCAGGACTGGTATCAGCAGGCGGTTTTTGCCGATATTGACTCAGTACAGCGTGAACAGCTGATCGCGCGCCGCAGCGCTAATCACGGCGCATCTGTCGCGGCAATGCTGGAAGCCACCTCGCTGGGGCGACAGCCTTTCTTGGCGGCGCGGCTACAGCATCTGTCGATACCTTTTATTTATTTATGCGGTGCCAGCGACGTGAAGTTTCAGACGCTGGCGGCGCAATATGGCCTGCCGTTACTGAGCGTTGCTCTGGCGGGTCATAATGCTCATCAGGCGAATCCGGCGGCCTATGCCGAGCGGGTTCGCACTTTTCTTTCGCATCCCGTTAAGGATTGATAACTATGCTTTATCCGAGTGAAGAACTGCTTTACGCACCGATTGAATGGCACGATTGCAGCGGCGACTTCGCCGATATCCTTTACCATAAATCTATCGATGGTATTGCCAAAATCACCATTAACCGTCCTCAGGTACGCAATGCGTTCCGTCCGCAAACGGTAAAAGAGATGATTCAGGCGCTCGATAATGCCCGTCACGATGACGGTATCGGGACGATTATCCTGACCGGTGCTGGCGATAAAGCATTCTGCTCCGGCGGCGATCAGAAAGTACGCGGTGACTACGGCGGCTATCAGGATGACAGCGGTGTGCATCACCTGAACGTGCTGGATTTCCAGCGCCAGATCCGCACCTGTCCGAAACCCGTTATCGCGATGGTGGCTGGGTATTCCATCGGCGGTGGACATGTTCTGCATATGATGTGTGACCTGACCATTGCGGCAGAAAATGCCATCTTCGGTCAGACTGGCCCGCGTGTCGGTTCTTTTGACGGCGGTTGGGGGGCCTCTTATATGGCACGCATCGTTGGTCAGAAGAAAGCCCGTGAAATCTGGTTCCTGTGCCGCCAATACGACGCTGCTCAAGCGTTGGATATGGGACTGGTGAACACCGTCGTACCGTTGGCCGATCTGGAAAAAGAAACCGTGCGCTGGTGCCGTGAAATGTTGCAAAACAGTCCGATGGCGCTGCGCTGCCTGAAAGCGGCGCTGAATGCGGACTGCGACGGTCAGGCTGGTTTGCAGGAACTGGCGGGCAACGCCACCATGTTGTTCTATATGACAGATGAAGGGCAGGAAGGCCGCAACGCGTTCAATGAGAAACGCCAGCCGGACTTCAGCAAATTCAAACGGAACCCGTAATGCGCCAGGTCACTCTCTATCGTTATAGCGTGCCGATGGAAGCCGGAGTGGTGCTGCGCAATCAGCGCCTGAAAACCCGCGATGGTCTTATCGTTCGCCTGCAAGAAGATGAACGATTGGGTTGGGGGGAAATTGCGCCACTGCCGGAGTTCAGTCTGGAAACGCTGGCAGAAGCGGAATCAGCCGCGCTTGAGCAACTGGCTGCGTGGGCGGCAGGGCATGCATTTTCTGAGGATCTTCCTCCGTCCGTTGCCTTTGGTTTGAGCTGCGCGCAGGCCGAACTGGATCAGCACCTGCCGCAGGCGGCGGACTATCGCAAAGCGCCCTTGTGCAATGGCGATCCTGATGAGCTGTTCGAAATGCTACAGGCGATGCCGGGTGAGAAAGTGGCAAAGGTGAAAGTCGGCCTGTACGAGGCGGTGCGTGACGGAATGATCGTTAACGTACTGCTGGAAGCCTTGCCGGATCTGAAACTCCGTCTGGATGCCAACCGCAGTTGGACACGCGCCAAAGCGGACGGCTTTGCCCGCTATGTTGCTCCGTCGTTACGCTCACGTATTGCCTTTCTCGAAGAGCCTTGCAAAACCCGTGAAGAATCCCGTGAGTTTGCGCGTGAAACCGGCATCAACATCGCCTGGGACGAAAGCGTGCGTGAGGCGGATTTTCGGGTGGAAGCTGAACCGGGTGTGAGTGCGATTGTGATCAAGCCGACGCTGGTCGGCAGCCTTGCTCGCTGCCAGCAACTGGTGCAGGAAACGCATCAGGCTGGGTTAACGGCGGTGATCAGTTCCAGCATTGAATCCAGTCTGGGGTTAACGCAACTGGCGCGTTTGGCAAGCTGGCTGACGCCGGACACGATCCCAGGGCTGGACACGTTAGATCTGATGCAGACGCAGGTGATTCAGCGTTGGCCGGATAGCGCGTTGCCGCTTCTGGCTGCCGAGCAACTGGACGTGGTATGGCAATCCTGACTGACTGGCCGTGGCGATACTGGGCTAGCCAGACGCCCCAGCCTGTCCCGTTGAATGAGCCTGTCGCGTTGATTGACGATGAAACCCGTTGGAGCTGGCAGATGCTTGCCCAGCGGGTTGATCGTCTGGCAGAGCATTTCGCACAGCAGGGGGTGACTGCCGAAAGCACGGTAGCGCTACGCGGGAAAAATAGCGTACCGATGCTGTGCAGCTATCTGGCGCTGTTACAGTGCGGTGCGCGTGCGTTACCGCTGAATCCACAGTTGCCCGATACGTTAACTGAGGTGCTGCTGCCTGCGCTGAATGTCGCGTGTGGTCTGTGTCTGAATGATAAGCCCTGGCCTGATTCTGTACGTACCCTTTCTTTACCATCAGCTTCCTCGCTATCGGGTGATATCGAAGAAACCATCGACACCAATAGATTACGCTGGCAGGACGAGCGACTGGCGACGCTGACGCTGACATCCGGTTCTAGCGGAATGCCGAAAGCGGTAGCGCACACTTTTTCTGCCCATATCTCCAGCGCGGAAGGTGTGGTTCAAATGATGGCGTTTTCCGCCAGCGACAGTTGGCTGCTGTCACTTCCGCTCTTTCACGTGTCTGGGCAGGGTATCATCTGGCGCTGGCTTGCTACTGGGGCGACGATTGTTGTTCGCGCGCATCAGCCTCTGGATACTGCGCTGCGCGATTGCACCCACGCTTCTCTGGTACCGACCCAACTGTGGCGACTGCTGTCGGAGAAGGCCTTTCCTGAAGCATTGAAAGCGGTATTGCTCGGCGGCGCGATGATCCCGCAGACGCTGACGCAACAGGCGGAAGCACGCGGTGTCAGCTGCTGGTGTGGCTACGGTCTGACTGAACTGGCCTCTACGGTTTGTGCTAAGCGTGCCGATGGGCGTTCGGGCGTCGGAATGCCGCTGCTCGGGCGAGAGATCCAGCTTGTGGACGATGAGATTCTGCTGCGTGGCAGCACGTTGGCCGCTGGCTATTGGCGTGACGGAAAACTGATTCCGTTGGTCGATGATGACGGCTGGTTCCACACGCGCGATCGCGGGCTATTTACCGAGGGCGAGTGGCACATTCAAGGGCGTTTGGATAATCAGTTCTTCAGCGGTGGAGAAGGGGTTCAGCCGGAGAATATCGAGGCCGTGTTGTTGACGCATCCTGCTGTTCAGCAGGCATGCATTGTGCCCGTTGAAGACGTGGAGTTCGGCCACCGCCCCGTTGCTGTGTTGGAGGTAGTACAAACCACGACGCTTGATGCGGTTCGTGATTGGCTACAGCCGCAGCTTGCCGGCTTTCAGCGCCCGGTCGCGTATTATGCGCTGCCTGCCGAACTGAAAAATGGTGGAATTAAGCTTTCTCGCCAACAGGTGAAAAACTGGGTAAAGGCAACGTATCCCCAACCTAAAAGGTAGGGGTGCTTGGCTAATGCCGATCGTTTAAGGATCGAGATACCGGGGCTACCACGGAGTGAGGCATCCCTGCGGGAACCTCATCACCGTGTTTCCCCTAAATCCATGCTTAAGTGACTGGCATTAGGGGCGTTTGGCGTCATATTATTTATCTGGAACATGAAGGTTTGAACCTATCTTGAATCTCTGATGACTGGCGCTGGTTTCGCGATCAAACTGTGCCAGTTTTTCTAAAAACCACATATCCTGAAACTGTATCGGGCTGCGTCTCTCGGCATTCACCGTAGGATGATCGCCTCTCTCTGTGGTGCTTTTCCCTGCGGCTAATTTTCCTTCTCTCACGATCGCTTCCTCCCGCCTGTTTCCCATCATCCATGGTGAGTACTATTGTTCACTTTGTGTTTTTGGGGCAAATAGGTGGTGCTTATTGCTGCTATTGTCAGTAATTTTCAATAAGTATTTTTATGATTATTAACAGAATAAATCACTGCTCAGGGCAATTTCATGCTGGAGTGGGGGGATGTTTCGGGTAGAATCGGCAACGATAACATCTTTACACGCGCGTTTAACGACGGTTTTAAGGATATTGAAAATGAAAAAGTTTGTGATTGCCTGTGCGGGAAGCCTGTTGCTTGCAAGTGCTTCTGTACATGCCATTAGCCTTTCTGGGGAAGCAGGTCGTGATTACGCTGGTGCCAGTGCGGGCTTCGGTCTGGGCATTCCTGGGCTTGCGGGCAATGTGAGCTATGCTCACGGCGACAACAACAATGACGTATACGGTTTTGGCCTGGGATACACCATTCCCGTTGGTCCACTCAAGCTGACTCTGGGTGGCAAAGCGCTGTATTTGAACCAGGATCACGGCAATGATGGCTATGGCGTCGCACTAGGTGGTGGCGTGCAGTGGCCACTGAGCCGTCAGTTCTCGCTGTATGGCGAAGGCTATTATGCACCGGATGCTTTCTCCAGCCATGTCGATCACTATGTTGAAGGGAAAGCGGGCGTGCGCTGGCAGGTATTTGCACCGCTGAGCGTGGATGTCGGCTATCGCTACATCAATATGGCGCGTGAGAACGGCCCAGATAACAAGTTGGCTGATTCTGCCTATGTCGGCGTTGGTCTGAGCTTCTAATATACCCGTTATACTTCAAGCCGCAGGTATGCTGGTTTTATGTCGTAGCCGGAAAGAAAAAAGAGCGTGAATGTTGAGTTCACGCTCTTTTTTTATGACGGACATCCTTGTCCGTCACCCTTCGGGCCGTCGCTACACAACGTTGAAAACGCTCCCTGCGTTTTTTTATGTCTCGGTGGAGCTGATATAGAATATTAACTGATGGATGGCAACCAGCCTGCCACCATCGCTAGTTGGATCAGGATGATGCTTACGCCGCTGGCGAACACCAGCGCCAATACCGGTACACCACCGCGAGTCGCGCGTATTTCAGGATTCTGTTTGCGTACTTGCCAGCTCAGCAGAACGGGAATAAGTAATGCCAGCACGGCCAGTGCAATCGCCGCATAGCCCAGCGCCATCACAAACCCTTGTGGATAAAAGAGTGCGAACACCAGTGGTGGAATAAAGGTCAGTAAGCCCGTCTGCGCGCGCCCTGTGACGCTATTTTTACGTTTAAACAGATCGGCTAAATAATCGAACAACCCGAGCGCCACGCCGAGGAAAGAGGTCGCCAGTGCCAGATCGGCAAACAGGTGGACGGCCAGTTCAACGTGTGGAGAGGCAACGAGTGTGCGAATTGCCTGCATCAACCCATTCAATCCTGCCTGATCGGCCAAAATAGCATTGAATGTCGAAGAGCTGAGGCTGCCTAGTATCACGAACTGCCAGAAAATATAGGCAATCAGCGGTATCACGCTACCGATAAGAAATATCCGGCGCAGCTTGCGGCTGTCTCCCCCCATGTAGTAGACGATGCTGGGGATACTGCCGTGAAAGCCGAATGAGGTCAGAATGACCGGTAATGCCGAGAGCGTGAGGCCCTGTTGCAGCGGCAGCGTTAAGAGATTGACGCGCTGAATATGCGGAACCATGACGGCCAGCATGATGACGAGCATCAGCACTTTGCCGCTAAACAGGATGCGATTAAACAAGTCGACTGAGGATGTCCCGATACAGACGACGCCGCCAGCAACCAGCGTGAAGAGCAAAATCCCTGCGGACATCGGAAGTGAGTAGCCACTCCACTGGCTGATGCTACTGGCGATCAGTTCGCCTGCGCCGCTGATATAGGCCGCCGTTAGTGCATACATCAGAAATAGCATACTGAAACCGGTAATCCACTGTCCCCAGCGGCCGAGGTAGATTTTTGCCAATGTGCCTAACCCGGTGTGTGACGGCTGATGCTGATACACTTCAACCAGCAACAAGGCGCTATAACACATCAGTGCCCACAGGCCGATCAATATCATCAATGTGGTACCAAATCCGACGCCAGCCGTTGCCAACGGCATCGCCAACATTCCTGCTCCAATTGTGGTACCAGCAACGATAAAAACACTGCCAAGAGTACGATTTTTCACCTATTCCTCTATATATAGCGTGGTCATACTCCAAATAATTCGAGTTTCAGGCAGGCGGCAAGCGAGGGAGTCCCGATGAGCTTACTCAGGTAAGTGATTCGGGTGAGTGAACGCAGCCAACGCACATGCAACTTGAAGTATTACGAGTATATCCAGATATTTTTGGCAGCAGGGTAGAGTATTCAGCGAATCCTGTCAAAACACCGTTACGAGGGGTGTAATTTTATATTTACACTGGAGTGCGGTGTGTCGGCGTCGCGTATTATCGGGCAGGCTGAAAGAAATATTGTGTTTGTTCATCTGACTTTCTAAAGTGGTTTCAGAATCATTATCAGGAGTGAAAAAATGCTTAGGGTTGAGATGTTATGTACCGGCGATGAAGTGCTGCATGGTCAGATTATTGACACCAATGCAGCCTGGCTGGCGGATTATCTGTTTCAGCAGGGACTACCGATGACCAGCCGGATGACGGTGGGTGACGATCTCGATGCGCTGGTGACGGCGATAACGCAGCGTAGTCAGATAGCCGATATCCTGATTGTGAACGGCGGCCTAGGGCCGACCAGCGACGATCTTAGCGCATTGGCGGCGGCCACCGCCGCTGGAGAAGGGCTGGTTGAGCACGCCGACTGGCTGGCGCGTATGGAAGCTTTTTTTGCCGAGCGCGGCAGAGTGATGGCGCCCAGCAACCGCAAACAGGCGCAAATCCCTGCCAGCGCAGAAATGGTTGATAACCCGGTGGGTACCGCCTGTGGTTTTGCGCTGCATTTGAACAAGTGCCTGATGTTTTTTACGCCGGGCGTACCGTCCGAATTTAAGGTCATGGTCGATCAGCAAATTATGCCGCGCCTGCGTGAGCGTTTTGCTGTCGCAGATGCGCCGTTATGCCTGCGTTTGACCACCTTTGGCCGCTCCGAGAGCGATCTGGCAAGCCAGTTGGATGGTATGGCGTTACCGTCTGGCGTGGTGCTGGGCTACCGCTCTTCTATGCCGATTATCGAGCTGAAGCTGACCGGCCCAGCGGCACAGAAGGAAAAGATGGAGCAACTGTGGGAAACGGTGCGCACCGTCGCAGGGGAAAATACCATCTTTGAAGGAACGGAAGGGTTGCCCGCACAGCTTGCACGACGTCTGGCAGAGCGTGATATGACGCTGGCGGTGAGTGAACACTTCACTGCGGGATTGCTCAACTGGCAGCTCCAGTCGGCGAGTGCTCCGCTGGCAGGCGGAGAATTGTTGGCAAACGTTCAAGACACCAGCCTGTCTGGGCTAGTGGACTATGCACGCCATCTGGCAGAGCGTCAGGGCGCGTCGTTAGCGTTGGTCGTCGGGAGCCGGGACGATGCTGAGCTTTCCTTAGCGCTGCATACGCCCGAAGGATCTTTCGCCCAAACGATACAGTTCAATGTACAGCGCTACAGTCTGAAAACCCATCAGGAAGTCGTCGCGATGCTGGCGATGAATATGCTGCGCCGCTGGCTGAACGGTTGGCCAGTGTACGGCGGACACGGTTGGATCTCGGTGTTGAAGACGCTGTAGTCAGCGGGGAATTGAGGATCTGATCCTCATCCTGCCTCTTAGCCGCATTTCTATTTGGCTTTCGGGGCAGTTTCGTGCGCGATAGTACCGTTATTTTCATGCTACTTCGTAGCACGCGCCCGACACGGGACGGCTCACACGCCGCTCGCCCCGTGACCCCAGGCTTTTTGGCGTGAATTACGCCGCTGCGCGGTGCCTTCGTCGATCGTTCCCGCTTTCGAGCCGCCAGTGACGCGTCTACTCGCCCCATAAATGGGACTCACCCTTCGGGCCAGCACAAGTGCTGTTCAAAAACGTTTCTGACGTTTTTGTCCGACGCGGCACAGGCTTTCGCGGCGTCCATGCCGCTCACTCGGCGGTAACGCTCACCTCAGCGCAATTTTTACGCCGGGCAAACCTGCCCGAAACCATCGAATCAATTCAGCATAAAACGATGAAAAAACAACAATGCTGATGCTTGTTTGAAAATAAGAAGGCCAGAATCAACGTTCTGGCCTTCTTCACAAGAGAATTAATACAGCAGCGAATAGAGCTGCCGACGGTAGCGGGCGGCGAGGGCGTCGCTGGTGCCGAGGGCGGCCATGATGTCCATCAGCGTTTTACGTGCGCTACCGTTAGCGACAGCCAGATCTTTCTTCAGGAATCCCATCAACAGTTCAAGCGCTTCTTCATTACGGCTGACCTGATGTAGTTGCAGGGCCAGCTGTACCGCCAGATCCGCATTTTGCGGGTCAGCATCCAACTGCTGCTGCAAATGCTGGATTTCTGGCGTATCTGCTGCCTGTTTCAGCAACTCAATCTGAGCAACGAGGCTGTGATAGCGAGTGTCTTGATCCTGCAAAGGAATGGCGGCCAACACGGCTTCGGCATCTTCACTGCGTTTAATTTGAATCTGCACTTCGGCCAGCATCAGGCCGATGTCGCTGCGCTGCTGGCTGAGTTGCCAGGCGTCTTTCAGCAACTGCATTGCTTCCGGCAGTTTGTCTTCCTGTATCAGCTGCTGTGCCTGTGCGACTTTTAGCTCCTCTTCTTTCGGCAGTGCGCGTTTCAGCAGCTCACGAACCGCTTCTTCCGGCTGTGGGCCTTGAAAACCGTCTAACGGTTGCCCGTCTTTAAACAGATAAACGGTTGGGATTGAGCGCAGACCAAACTGCGCGGCTACGCGCTGCTCGGCATCACAGTCAACCTTCGCCAGAACAAACTGTCCTGCGTATTCCTGCGCCAGCTTGTCCAGCACCGGCTCCAGTTCCACACAGTGCTGGCTACGCGCCGACCAGAAGTAAAACAGGACGGGCAGTGTCGCGGAGTGTTCCAAAACCTGATTTAGGTTGGATTCGTTAACGTCAACGATAGTCGCTTGTTGTTCTAACATGAGTATTCTCTCTTACTTCTTGAATTCGTTTGATCTTTAGATGGGGCCTGTTGGTGTGACTTACAAGCCTCGTGCAGAGGTGAGTGCGCAATACGTCACCTTCTGCTGCCTTATCCTCGTAATACCTTATCCAGCAGACACCCCGGTAGCAGACGACGCAGCCAGGTTAAGGCGTGAGCCACCAGCGTCACGGGATAGCGTAATTTAGGCCGTGAACTTTCTAGCGCATGATGGAGTTTCGGCAGTATCGCTTCCGGCGGCAGCGTGAAGCGTTTGGCGATACCGGGATTGGTGACCGGTTTGTCCGTCTGCGTTTGTGCCACGTTATCAGTAAAGCGTGTGCTAATCGGGCCGGGTTCGATCAGGCTGACGCACAGCCCGCTGCCGTGCAGCTCCATGCGCAAGGCATCCGACCAGGCTTCCAGTGCGTATTTGCTGGCGGCATACGCGCCGCGTCCCGGCGTGGACACCAGTCCCATGACCGAACTGGTCTGGATGATGCGGCCTTCGCCGTGCGGCAGCATCGCGGGCAATAGCAACTGCGTGAGTTGATGCGTACCGAACAGATTGCTGGAAAACTGCTGTTCGAGCTGCTGGCGTGAAATCGTATTCAGTGGCCCATACAGGCCGTATCCGGCGTTATTAAACAAGCCATACAGACGGTTATCGGTCAGTCTGATCACGTCCGCAGCGGCCTGTTCAACGCTGGTACTGTCATCCAGATCGAGCGTAATCGCTTCCAGACCCAACGCAGTCAGACGCGCGACATCCTCTGCGCGACGGCAGGCCGCAATCACGCGATAACCGCGTTTTTGCAAATCCTGCGCGGCAATCAGGCCAATGCCGCTGGAGCAACCGGTAATGAAGACCGTTTTTTGCATAACTTTACCTAATTCAAAAGCCTATTTATTAAGACTCATGGTTAACTAAGGGTTCCAGCTGCTTCGCCATCCATTCTGCGATAAACGGTTGGGCATCACGGGTTGGATGGATGCCATCTTCCATGATCCACTCCGGTTTAAGATACACCTGCTCCATAAAGAAAGGCAGCAGAGGAAGCGCAAACTGCTCCGCGAGTTTGGGGTAAATGTTGCTGAATGACTCGGTGTAGCGGCGGCCATAGTTGGTTGGCAAACGAACCTGCATCAGCAGAGGCTTAGCGTTAGCCTGTTTGACTAGCGTAATGATTTTCGCCAGATCCTGCTCGATATTGGGTGCCGGAAACCCCCGAAGCCCGTCATTGCCGCCCAGTTCAATCAACACCCAACGCGGCTGATGTTGTTTCAGTAAGGCAGGAAGTCGCGCCAGCCCCTGTGCGGTGGTGTCGCCGCTAATGCTGGCGTTAACCACGGCGATGCCCTTTTTCTGCGTCTGCCACTGCGTGTTCAGCAGCGTTGGCCAGGCGTTAGCGGCCGGCATCTGGTAGCCCGCACTGAGGCTATCACCCAGAATTAATAATGTATCAGCGGCGAAAGCGCGTACGCTGCATAATCCCAGAAGCAAAAGGACGAAAACATGTTTGCGAAGACCAGCCCAGCGAGTGCTACGCCAAGCAAAACTGCGCACGTAGAAAACATTCTTGAAGTTCATCATCTTAGTAAGCACGTTGGTCAGGGAGAGAATCGGCTTTCCATCCTTACCGGAGTTGAGCTCATTGTCAAACCTGCGCAGACAATTGCCCTGATTGGCGAATCCGGTTCGGGGAAGTCAACGTTGCTGGGGATTCTGGCCGGTTTGGATGATGGCACAGAAGGTGACGTTAGCCTGATGGGCAAATCGCTGAACGCGCTGGACGAAGAAGGTCGGGCGGCACTGCGAGCCCAACATGTCGGTTTTGTCTTCCAGTCTTTCATGCTGGTGCCGACGCTGAACGCGCTGGAGAACGTGCAATTACCCGCGTTACTGCGCGGTGAAAGCGACAGCCACAGCCGCGGGCAGGCCGAACAGCTTTTACAGCAGCTCGGGCTGGGTGAGCGCTTACATCATCTTCCCGCCCAGCTTTCTGGCGGTGAACAGCAGCGTGTGGCTTTGGCACGTGCGTTCAGCGGCCGTCCTAACGTGTTGTTTGCCGATGAGCCAACTGGGAATTTGGATCGTAAAACGGGTGAGCGCATCGTTGATTTGCTGTTTTCCCTCAATCGCGATTATGCCACCACGTTGATTCTGGTGACGCACGATGAGCAACTGGCGGCACGCTGCGAGCGACGTCTGCGGTTAGTCGACGGCAAACTTAGGGAGGACGCATGATCTGGCGGTGGTTCTGGCGCGAATGGCGCTCTCCTTCCTTACTGATTGTCTGGCTGGCGTTAACGCTGGCGGTGGCCTGCGTGCTGGCGCTGGGTACGATCAGCGACCGTATGGAAAAAGGGCTCAGTCAGCAGAGTCGTGATTTTCTGGCGGGTGACCGCGTGCTGCGTGCTTCTCGGCCTGTCGCGGAAACCTGGCTTCTGGATGCGCAGCAGCGCGGGCTGACGCTCAGCCGGCAGATCTCCTTTATGACCATGACGTTCGCGGGCGATACGCCACAGCTGGCGCAGGTTAAGGCTACCGACCAGCGCTATCCGCTGTATGGCGATTTGCAGACGCGTCCTGAGGGGCTGCATGCCGAAGCGGGAACGGTGCTGGTGGCTCCGCGCCTGCTGGCCTTACTTGGGTTGAAAGTCGGTGACATGCTGGACGTCGGGGATACCTCGTTGCGTATCAGCGGTGAGCTGATTCAGGAGCCGGATTCCGGTTTTAACCCGTTCGAAACCGCGCCGCGCATTCTGATGAATCTGGACGATGTCGAGAAAACGGGAGCGATTCAGCCGGGTGGCCGCATTACCTGGCGCTACATGTTTTCCGGCAATGAAAAACAAATTAGTGAGTTCAGCAATTTCATCAAGCAACAGCTCAAGCCCGATCAGCGCTGGTATGGCATGGAAGATTCTGAAGGTGCGCTGAGCCAGTCGTTAAAACGGTCACAGCAGTTCCTGTTGTTGTCGGCGCTGCTCACGCTGCTGTTGTCTATCGCCGCCGTTGCGGTGGCGATGGGGCATTACTGCCGCAGCCGCTATGATTTGGTCGCTATCCTGAAAACATTAGGAGCAGGCAAACAAGCGCTGAGGCGCTTAATCATCGGCCAATGGCTCTCTGTGCTCGGGCTGGCGGCGGTTTGCGGTAGCGTGCTTGGACTAGGGTTTGAAGCGCTGTTGATGAAAATGCTGGCACCGGTGCTACCTGCCGCACTGCCAGCCTCTGGGCTATGGCCGTGGGTATGGGCGTTGGGATCGCTGGTGTTGATCTCGCTGTTGGTTGGGCTGCGGCCGTATCGACTGCTGCTGGCGACACAGCCGCTGCGCGTGTTGCGTCAGGATGTGGTGGCGAACGTGTGGCCGCTGCGCTACTACCTGCCGATTGTTGTACTTATTGTCGTCGGCCTGCTGGCCGTGTTATCTGGCGGCGGCGTGTTGCTGTGGTCGCTGCTCGGCGGTGTGGCAGTGCTGTCGCTACTGCTGGGTGTTATCGGTTGGGGCGGGCTGCTGCTGTTACGGCGTTTGACGGTTAAACGACTGGCGTTGCGTCTGGCTATTAATCGCCTGTTGCGTCAGCCGTGGTCGACGCTCAGCCAACTGGCCGCGTTCTCGCTGTCCTTCATGCTATTGGCGCTGCTGTTAGTGATGCGTGGTGATTTGCTGGATCGCTGGCAGCAGCAGTTGCCTCCGGGTAGCCCGAACTATTTCCTGCTGAACATTACGGCAGAACAGGTGCCGCAGGTGAGGGATTTTCTCTCTCAGCATAACGTGATGCCGGAGCAGTTCTTCCCGATTATTCGTGCGCGGCTGACGGAGATTAATCAACAGATCGCGACGGAAGTGATCCATGAGGACGATCCCGGCGGCAACACGGTAAACCGTGAATTGAACCTGACCTGGATGAACGGGATTCCACCGCACAACGTGCTGGTGGAAGGGGAAGCGCCGAAGGCGGGCGAAGTCTCGATGGAAGCGAAAGAAGCCAAAGAGATGGGCATCAAGATTGGTGATACGTTGACCTTTACCGGCGACACGCAGCCGTTTAGCGCGACGGTAACCAGTTTCCGTCAGGTGGATTGGGAAAGTCTGCGTCCGAATTTCTTCTTTATTTTCCCCGTGGGGGCGTTGGACAACCAGCCACAGTCTTGGCTGACCAGCTTCCGTTACGATGGCGATGAGAAGATGATTACCCAATTGAATCGTCAGTTCCCGACGGTGAGCGTGATGGATATCGGCAGTATTCTGCGTCAGGTGGGTCAAGTCTTGCAGCAGGTCAGTCGTGCGCTGGAGATTATGGTCATACTGGTGCTGTTCTGCGGTGTGTTGCTGTTACTAGCACAGATTCAGGTCGGGATGCGTCAACGGCGTCAGGAGTTGATGGTGTACCGGACGCTGGGGGCGGGATTACGCTTGCTGCGCACTACGCTGTGGTGTGAATTCGCGGTACTGGGGCTGGTGGCGGGAACGGCGGCAGCAATTGGTGCAGAATCGGCTCTGTGGCTGTTGCAGCGTAAGGTCTTTAACTTTGCCTGGGAACCGAATGTCGCGATGTGGATAACGCTTCCGTTAATCGCGGCGTTCCTCCTCTCGCTCTGCGGTGGCTGGCTGGGTGTGAGGCTACTACGCGGTAAAGCGCTATTCCGGCAGTTCTCTGGATAACGCATCGCATACCGCCATACTTCAAGCTGCATAGGCGTTGGTTTTGTTACCTGGCCCATTCGTGGGCCTTATCCTAAAGGGGTAAAGCTTTGCGTTATTCAAAACGTTAATGTTTTGCCCTGCACTTCGAATTATTTAGAATATATAACGTCAAACGCTCGATATTAGCGATGCGCTGATTTCGTGGCTAGAGCTAATTATTTCAGGCCGGTTTTATTTTAAAGTAGCGGTATTATCGTTGGCAGAAATAATAACGACGAAAGTGTAATTCTTATAAATTCGCCTCTTTTTATTTATCAAACGGGAATGCTTTTTATTTGAGGATCATAAGATTCTGCGATAAATGACGCCCATGAAATAATAATGATTATTATTTCCTTCCGATAGTGCTTTCCGTGTGTCAACACCAGTGAGATAACTGAAGCGATCTTACTCATGTTTTTATGAATAATAAATTTTTGATGATTAAAAAATGATGTAAATCAATTCGATATTATGTGCAAGGAGTAATCAGTATTGCCATTAAGTTTGTAGTGAGGTGCTCACTGGCTAACTGAAGGTATGTAAGAATAATGACTGAAGAAAATAAAATGTTTTTCCGTGAGGGTGTCAATCGTCGTGATTTCATGAAGCTGTGCGCTGCGCTGGCTGCCACCATGGGGCTGAGCAGTCGAGCGGCTGCTGATATCGCTTCCTCTGTGAGCGCTTCTGCTCGGCCACCCGTTATCTGGATTGGAGCACAGGAGTGTACTGGCTGTACGGAGTCTTTATTACGGGCGACTCACCCGACTATTGAGAGTCTGCTGTTAAACGTTATCTCTATGGAATATCACGAAGTGCTTTCGGCGGCGTTTGGTGAGCAGGCGGAGGAAAATAAACACCACGCTATTGAGAAATACAAAGGCCAGTATGTGCTGGTCGTGGATGGATCTATCCCTATAAAGGATGGTGGAATCTACTGCATGGTGGCCGGTAAGCCGATAGTTGACCACATTCGTGACGCGGCGCAACACGCGGCAGCGATCATCGCGATTGGGTCTTGCTCCGCATGGGGTGGGGTTCCTGCAAGCGGTGTTAATCCTACCGGTGCGGTCAGTTTGCAGGAAATCTTGCCTGATAAAACGGTCATCAACATCCCTGGTTGTCCCCCTAATCCGCATAACTTCTTGGCTACCGTCGCCCACATCATTACCTACCAGCGTCCCCCTGCGCTTGATGCGAAAAACCGCCCTGAGTTTGCCTACGCCCGTCTGATTCATGAGAATTGCGAGCGCCGTCCGCATTTCGATGCGGGGCGTTTTGCCAAACAGTTCGGTGATGACGGCCATCGGCAGGGCTGGTGTCTGTACCACCTCGGCTGCAAGGGGCCGGAAACGTATGGTAACTGCCCGACTCTGGAGTTCTGCGATGTCGGTGGTGGCATATGGCCAGTCGGGATCGGTCATCCGTGTTATGGCTGCAATGAGCAAGGTATCGGTTTTACCAAAGGGATAGCTCAACTGGCCAACGTCGAAAACCCCACGCCGCGTAATGCCAAACCAGACGTGATGAGTAAGGAAGGGGGAAATGTCAGCCTGAGCACGGTCGGGTTGCTTGGCGGTGTTGTGGGGCTGGTGGCTGGCGTCAGTTTGATGACGGTGAAAGAGCTGGGGCGGCAACAGAAGATGAATCGTAACGATGGTGATCAGCCCTCGCGCAAGGAGTGAGCCGTGGACAGACGTAATTTTCTAAAACTGGCTACTGGCGGGGTGATGACGGTCGGCATCGCCCCCTCTGCGTTGGCTAAAGCAGAGAACAAGCCGCCAATTCCGAACTCGCTTGGCATGCTGTATGACTCAACGCTGTGCGTGGGGTGTCAGGCATGCGTCAGCCAGTGTCAGCGCATCAACCACAGTGATGCACCGCATGGTGCGACATACGCCTACGCGGGTACGGAACCGATGTGGTCTAACAACGATAAGCTCAGCCCCTACACCAACAACATTATTCAGGTGTGGAGTGATGGGAGCGGCGTACATAAAGACCAGACGGAAAATGGTTACGCCTATATCAAAAAACAGTGCATGCACTGTGTGGATCCCAATTGTGTATCCGTCTGCCCGGTGCAAGCATTACGCAAAGACGCCCATACAGGCATCGTGCATTACGATCCCGATGTGTGTACCGGTTGCCGTTACTGCATCGTGGGGTGCCCGTTTAATGTGCCGAAATATGACTATGACGACCCGTTCGGAAAAATTCACAAGTGTGAGCTTTGCAATCAGAAGGGCGTTGAGCGGTTGGATAACGGAGGGTTGCCGGGGTGTGTTGAAGTCTGCCCGACGGGGGCGGTGATTTTCGGCACGCGGGAGCAACTGCTGGATGAAGCTAAAATGCGCCTTGCAGGGAAAACAGGCGAGCCTTACCGGTTCCCACGCCAGACATTGCAGGGGAACGACCGGTACGAACATCCTCTTCCACATTACCAGCAGCATGTATACGGCGAGTTGGAGGGGGGCGGAACACAGGTGCTGGTGTTGACTGGCGTACCGTTTGAAAACTTAGGGTTGCCACTGCTGGATAGCCTATCAACGGGGGCGCGTTCCGAACATGTACAGCACTCCTTGTATAAAGGCATGGTTCTGCCGTTTGCTGCACTGGCCGGGATCACTTTCCTGGTGCAGCGCAACATGGGTAAGCACGATCAGGACGAAAAAGAGGATGAACATGACGATGCATAAAACGAGCCCCCTAGGCGGGCGGCTGGTGAGTTGGCCCGTGATGTTGCTGGCACCTTTCATTGTGTTGTGCCTGTTATTGATCGTGAAAAGGCTGGTGCTGGGGATTGGTTCCGTTTCCGATTTAAATGGTGGCTATCCATGGGGTATCTGGATTGCTTTCGATCTGTTGGTCGGAACCGGTCTGGCGTGTGGTGGCTGGGCGTTGGCCTGGGCTGTCTATGTTTTTAACCGCGGTGAATATCATCCATTGGTGCGTCCTGCGCTGCTGGCTAGTCTGTTCGGTTACTCACTCGGCGGGTTATCCATCACGATCGACGTGGGGCGTTACTGGAATCTGCCTTACTTCTTCATTCCCGGCCATTTCAATACGTCGTCAGTGCTTTTTGAAACGGCAGTGTGTATGACGATATACATCGGCGTGATGGTGTTGGAGTTTGCTCCGACGCTGTTAGAGCGCTTGGGGTGGAAGGTCTCACTCAGGCGTTTGAATAAGCTGATGTTTTTTGTTATTGCGCTGGGGGCTTTGCTACCATCAATGCATCAGTCGTCTATGGGGTCGCTGATGATTGCCGCGGGTATCAAGGTGCACCCGCTATGGCAAAGCTACGAAATGCTGCCGCTGTTTTCGCTGTTAACCGCTGCTATTTTGGGATTCTCAATTGTGATTTTTGAAGGATCTCTGGTTCAGGCGGGGCTTAGGGGAAAAAGTGTTCAGGAGACACCGTTATTCACTCGGTTGACCCGCACCATCGATATTCTGCTGTTGTTGTTTATTGTACTGCGCTTCGGGGAGCTTATTGCGCGCGACAAGACCGCGTATTTGTGGCACATCGATCGTTTCGCCCTTTCATTCTGGGTGGAAATACTGCTGCTGGCGATCCCTCTGCTGCTTTTTCGTCGGAAGAATAATCGTCGCGACCCTCGCTTGTTGTTTATCGGTGCGCTGTGCATGGTCTTCGGTGCAGCGTTCTGGCGTCTGAATTATTCCCTATTGAGTTACAACCCAGGCAACGGCTACGGCTATTTCCCAACATTCAGCGAGCTGCTGATATCCATCGGTTTTGTGGCAATAGAAGTCTGTGCCTACATCCTGTTGATCCGGTTGTTGCCAGTGTTGCCTGTGCATCAACACAAAAATGAAAATAAATCGTTAGAGGTAGAGCATGAGCCAACGCATCACCATTGATCCCGTCACCCGTATTGAAGGGCATCTGCGCATCGATTGCGAAATTGAAGACGGCAAAGTGGTTAAAGCCTGGTCATCCGGCACCATGTGGCGCGGTATGGAGGAGATAGTCAAAGGCAACGATCCGCGCGATGCGTGGATGATTGTGCAACGTATTTGCGGGGTGTGTACCACCATTCATGCGTTGGCTTCTGTGCGGGCGGTGGAAAATGCGCTGGGGATGGAAGTGCCGATCAACGCCCAATATATCCGTAACATCATCGCGGCGGCGCACAGTATTCATGACCATATCGTGCACTTCTACCAACTTTCTGCGCTGGATTGGGTTGATGTCACTTCTGCACTACAGGCCGACCCGAAAAAAGCCGCCGATCTGCTAAAAGGCCTGTCAAACTGGCCGCTGAACAGTGAAGCGGAATTTGCTCAGGTGCAGCAGAAGATTAAAAATCTGGTCGGTAGCGGTCAGCTCGGTATTTTCGCTAATGGCTATTGGGGACACCCGGCGATGTCGTTGCCGCCGGAGATTAACCTGATTGCCGTCGCTCACTATTTGCAGGCGCTGGAGTGTCAGCGTGACGCCAACCGGATAGTCGCGATTCTGGGGGGAAAAACACCGCATATTCAGAATCTGGCCGTTGGCGGCGTGGCAAACCCTATCAATCTTGATTCACCGGGCGTGCTGAATCTGGAACGCCTGATGTATCTGAAATCCTTTATCGATCGTCTTGGTGATTTCATCGAACAGGTTTATCTGGTCGACACTGCGGTTATTGCTGCTCATTATCCTGAGTGGTTCACCATGGGGCGAGGAGCCGACTGTTATCTCTGTGTGCCGGAACTGCCTGTCGATCGTAAAAGTGAGACGTTCCTGATGCCGGGCGGGTTTCTGGATAATGGAAAATTTCGTCCGATAAACAATCCGCATGATGAATACCTGCTCAAGGGGATCGAGGAAAGTGGCAAACATGCCTGGTATCAGGATGATCAGCCGCTGGCTCCTTGGGAGGGGTTGACCCGCCCGAATTACACCGGCTGGCAGGATGACGGTAAATATTCCTGGGTGAAATCGCCAACCTTCTACGGCAACGCGGTAGAAATGGGGCCTTTGGCGTGGCTGCTGTGTAATCTGCGAGCTGGCTATCAGCCCGCACAGCATTATTTCACACGCGCCAATGATATTTACAAAGCGCTAACCGGTAACGTAATGACGGAGGAGCAACTGCCATCAACGTTGGGCCGGGTTTTAGGGCGCACCGTGCATGCCTGCGTGCTGCATGACACGCTGGCACAGCAGTGGCAGGCGCTGGTAACGAATATCGGCAATGGCGATCATGAAACGTTTATTCCCCCCAACATCCCAGAGCAAGGTGAATTCCGCGGTGTGGGCTTTATTGAAGCACCGCGCGGTGCGCTGTCGCACTGGGTGGTTATTAAAGATGGAAAAATAGCCAACTATCAGGCGGTTGTGCCTTCAACGTGGAATGCGGGGCCGCGCAATTTTAACAATGAGCCAGGCCCTTATGAACGCTCTCTGGTGGGGACACCGGTGGCAGACCCGTACAAACCGCTGGAAGTCGTGAGAACGATTCATTCGTTCGATCCCTGTATGTCCTGCGCCGTGCATCTTGTCGATACATCAGGTCAGGAAGTGACCAAGGTTCGGGTGCTGTGATGAGCATTCTGGTGCTGGGGATTGGCAACCTGCTGCTGGGCGATGAGGCCGTGGGGGTTCGTATTATTGAAGCGCTTGAGCAGCGCTACCGTTTGCCGGAGCACGTCGAGGTGTTGGATGGTGGCACGTCAGGCATGGAATTGATGGACGTAATGGCAAACCGCGATCACCTGATTGTGGCCGATGCGGTTCTGGCTGATAGCCCACCGGGCAGTGTCGTGGAACTGCATGATGAGGAAATCCCCGCGTTCTTTACCCGCAAAGTGTCGCCCCATCAGCTCGGGCTTTCCGATGTACTGATGGCGCTACGGCTGACGGAGGAATTCCCACGCCGGTTGACGCTGGTGGGCGTTGTGCCTGCATCGCTTGAACCCGGTATCGGCCTGACAGCCTTGGCCAGTCGGGCGATTGAGCCTGCGCTGGCTCAGGTTCTGGCGGCGTTGCAGTCTAGCGGCGTGGTCGCCGAACTGCGGGAGGCGTCTGATGCCGGATTTTGTTAACGGGTTTCAGCACAATCCAGCCGCACAGTTAGAAACGGCTTTTCAGGCGATCGCGGAGAGGGAAATGCAGTCTTTGCCTTTTTTTCAGCCTCAGATTCCGGTGTCCGCGTGTGGATTTCAACTGTTTGAGCACCAGTGGATTGGCTGTATGTTGACGCCTTGGATGCTGAGCTTACTGGTATTGCCCGGCCCGGATCAGTGCTGGCTACGACGGACTGTCGGGGAATCGCTGGGGCTGAGCCTGCCTTGCGGCGATATCCGTTTTACTGTGGGTTATGTTGACGGATGTGGACAATATCTGGCCTCATCTCTGATGTCGCCGTTGAATAAAACCTTGACGGCGGAATCGATGCTGTCGCTGGCAGAACAAACCGTTCGTATGGCACTTTCCTTACCTGTGGTGGACGGAAATATGCCCGCCAGTCGAGGACGTAGGGCATTTTTTCATCTCTCGTAGGCGTGCATAAATCAGTAAAAACGCTGGCGGATGACGCCAGCGTTTTCACGATGTGCGTGCTAACAAATACGCGGTAAAGGTTCCGCATGAGGAAGATCTAGCGTGCGCTTCACGCTGTAAAGCCCGGTTATGCGTACACCTTTCCGTTCAGTTACTTCGCCAATCAACGCCGCATCACATCCCAATGGGTGTTGATGTAGGGCTTCCATCACGGCGGACGCAGATTCTCGGCGGGTAATAATGACCAGTTTACCCTCATTGGCGAAATTTAGCGGATCCAGTCCCAGCAGTTCGCACACGCCGCGGACAACGGGTTTTACTGGCAGCTGTGCCTCGATAATGTCCATTCCATACCCGCTGCTGGCCGCAAATTCATGTAGCACGGCATTCACGCCACCGCGCGTGGCATCGCGTAGCGCTTTGACGCCGGGTATCGGTAGCAGCGTTTGAATCAGGGGGGTTAACACCGCACAGTCGCTGGCTAGCTCACCTTCCAGACCAAGCTGTTCGCGCAGATTGAGAATCGTCGCCCCGTGATCGCCCAGCGTTCCGCTGACGATAATGACATCGCCTTTGTCGATCTGATTGGTTCCCCAGCACACCTGATGGGGAATGGCACCGATGCCAGCGGTGTTAATGAAAATCTTATCCGCCGCGCCGCGTGGAACCACTTTGGTGTCGCCGGTGACGATATCTATACCTGCTTCCTGAGCGGTTTGCGCCATGCTGCGCACGATAGTTTCCAGCATCTCCAGACTTAATCCCTCTTCGAGGATAAAGCCGCAGGAGAGCCAGCGTGGTCGCGCACCGCTAACGGCAATATCATTGGCTGTGCCACAGATTGCCAGTTTTCCAATATTCCCACCGGGAAAGAATAACGGATCAATGACATAGCTGTCGGTAGAGAAAGCCAGCCGGTCGCCGCTGGCAGTGAGCTCTGCCAGCGATAAGCGTGCCGCATCTTCTTGCTCTGCGAGCCATGGATTAGAGAAGGCCTCTATAAACAGGCTGGAAATCAACTGTTGCATTGCTCGGCCGCCGCTGCCATGGGCGAGGGTAATGGTTTTCATCATGCAGTCTCCTGTGCGCGATATTGATACCAGGCGGCGCACGCGCCCTCGGAAGAAACCATCAGCGCACCGAAGGCACTTTGTGGCGTGCAGATTGTGCCGAAGAGCGAACATTGGTGGGGTTTACAGCGCCCGGTTAATACGTCTCCACAGCATGCCCGCGGATCGTCACTGGTTTCTTGCGGCTGTAGGCGAAAATAACGTTCCGCATCGAACTGCTGGTAATCTGGGGTTAATGTCACGCCGGATTCACCAATAATCCCCAAACCACGCCATTCGGCGTCACCTTTCAGCATGAAAACATCCGCTATCGCTTTTTGCGCTAGCGTGTTGCCTGCATCTGGCACCACACGGCGGTACTGATTTTCAATATCAGGTTGACCGGCGAGTTTTTGCTCGATCAACATGAGAACACTTTGCAGCAGGTCAACCGGTTCAAATCCTGCTATGACCAACGGTCGCTGGAATTCAGTGGCGATAAACTGGTAAGCATCAACCCCGATTACCATGCTGACATGTCCCGGCGCGATAAAAGCGTCAATGCTGTTATCCGGCTGTAACAGCAGGCTGCGTAGGGTGGGGATGATAGTAATGTGCTGACAAAAAAGGTAAAAATTGTCGACGCCATCGGCCTTGGCTTGTTGCAGGGTGAGTGCGGTTGCTGGCATGGTGGTTTCAAACCCCAGGGCGAAAAATACCACTTTGCGCTGCGGATTATCGCGAGCCAGTTTTAGTGCATCCAGAGGGGAGTAAACCACGCGGATGTCTGCTCCGTGGGCGCGGGCATCCAGTAAAGAGCCATTTTTCCCCGGAACACGGATGGCGTCACCGAAGGTACAAAAAAGCGTTTCTGGATGGCTGGCTATCTCAAGGCAGTTGTCGATACGCCCCATCGGCAGGACGCACACCGGGCAGCCTGGGCCGTGAATAAATTCAATATTTTCCGGCAACAGTTGATCAATACCAAAGCGGTATATCGCGTGCGTATGGCCTCCGCAGACCTCCATAATGCGCAATGGACGCTGTTTGGTATAAGAAAGCATCGGGGCCCGCTGGTTAAGGTGGGCAATAAGCGCCATCACTTTCTCGGGATCGCGGTATTCATCGACAAGATGCATTAGCGCTGATCCTCACCGTACAGCAACACGCCGACATCCGGTTCGACGCCAAACATCTTTTGTAATATCTCCAGCGTGTTGAGGGCTTCCTGTTCGTCAATCACGCTCATGGCGAAGCCGACATGTACCAATACCCACTGATCAATTCGTGACTGGCCATCGTCGTCATATGCACCGACTAATAACATGTTCACTTCGCGGCGAATGCCGCAAACATCGACCCATGCAGCACTGTCGCCGATAAGCTCTTTTACCTGACCGGGAACGCCTATGCACATTGTTGTTGCGCCTCCAGCCACGTTAACCACTGCTCTATACCGTCCCCTTTGGTGGCGGAAACCAGCAGGATTTCAATATCCGGGTTAACCTCACGGGCGTAGTCCAGACATTTTTCAACGTCAAAATCGAGATACGGTAGCAAATCCACTTTGTTCAGTAGCATCAGGGAGGCTGCCGCAAACATATGTGGATATTTTAGCGGCTTGTCTTCTCCTTCCGTGACGGAAAGTACCACCACCTTGTGACGTTCGCCCAGATCGAAACTTGCAGGGCACACCAGATTGCCAACGTTTTCGATAAACAGTATCCCACTATTCGCCAGCGGCAGACGCTGCATGGCGTCATGGATCATTTGTGCATCCAGATGGCAGCCTTTTCCCGTGTTGACCTGAATGGCAGGCGTACCGGTTTCGCGTATCCGGGCTGCATCGTTACTGGTTTGTTGGTCGCCTTCAATAACGGCACATTCCGCGCGACCGCGCAGGCGGCGCAGCGTTTCCGTCAAGAGCGTGGTTTTGCCGGAACCGGGGCTGGATACCAGATTGAGCACCAACTGCTGTCTGGCGGAAAACTGCGTGCGATTGTGG
The DNA here is from genome assembly GCF_000740965.1 of Pectobacterium atrosepticum. NCBI lineage: Bacteria > Pseudomonadati > Pseudomonadota > Gammaproteobacteria > Enterobacterales > Pectobacteriaceae > Pectobacterium > Pectobacterium atrosepticum. The sequence goes on from NZ_CP009125.1 coordinate 1,386,119, forward strand.
GCGGCGATCTGGTTGTTTTTATCAAGAACATCGATTTCTATTTGCAGCATTCGGCGCTGCGTCATTCCCGGTGCGTGAGTTCCCGCTTCTCCATGTCCGTAGTGCAAATCACCCGAATGGGTTTCCTTAGGCATAAAAGAGGGCGTTTTCAGTCCGGTAATCTTTATGGCTGGATGCACGGCTGGTGCAAAAGGGGCGCTGCGAAAAGCGGAATGGGGATTATGTTCATCCCCTTCGATATAGCGGTTACCTTCGCCGCAACCACAGGTTGTACACATATTAAATCTCCTGTTCTATTTCCATGCGTTTGAGCTGGATGCCATCGTCTGCCACAATTCGCAGGTTATCGCCCTGACATTGCGGGCAGCGACGTACCTGGATGGTTAACAGCGTGACAGACTGTTGGCAGTCGTAACACCAGCACTCAGCTTCCTGCTGGTGGAGGTGGAGCTGGCATCCTTCCGCCAGTGTGCGGCGACATACCATGCCAAAACAAAAATCGAGGGAGCTGGTTTCAACGCAAGAAAAAGCGCCAATCTCCAGCCAGACTGCAGTGACCTTTTTGGCCCCGTGTTGCTGGGCTTGCTGTTCAATAATTTCGATGGCGCGCTGACAAAGCGTGAGTTCATGCATTAATGTCTCCGAAGCAAAACCATACCGCCGTAAACGGTATGCCATACTTGTCCGGCTGCTTTTTCTGCTTTAAGAAGTTCTATTTTCTCAGCTACTGAAAGCCTTTTTTTTGATGCTGTCGGGTATTGTGATGAGATTTCGCCCAAATCTTTCCAACTGTGGGATGGAAAGTAAGGCGAATAAGAGACTCATGGTCAAAGAGGTATGTGGGAAGGTTGCTTTTGACGGCATTCTATTATTGCTCATCAATATAAGGATGTGCAGTATGTGAGGATTTAATTATATTCTCGGTAATATGCATCGATGATTTCATAATAAATGAGTTTTTTATGACTGGTTGGTATATATGCTTCATGTTTAAGGTCTATGAAAATTCAATATTATCGTCGCGCCGGTGTATTATTCTCTATGATTATAAAAAATTAATATATCGATGGTTATAGAAATAACGCTATGATATATAGCGAATGACATTATCCTACTTCTAAGGCAGAGTAATATTTCTTAGTGAATGTTTTATTAATAATTATTTATCATGCTATGTGTGTTACTACACGAAAATGTAGGCGCTAAGCGTGAGGAAATAAAAATATTGTGTCAGATCAAAGTACCGGGTACTGTCGATTTTATTATTTTTACACCCCTTTATAATTAGTGCATCTTAATTCGGAAGTGGTAGCTAAATCCCCGATGATTTCACTAAATACTTCCCGAGTTGCTGGCACCTGGGATATCCGGCGAGAGAAACTGGTCGATATCGCGGAGGCGTTACTCCGCCAGCAGGATCCACTCTCCGTTTTATCGGTTCTGGCAGCCCTATCCTCTGAATTCGTTTTCTTCCAGTCGGTTACGTTGTCGTTGCCCAGCTATGGTGTCTGGCAGCAGGATGTCACGCAGGAAACCCCGCCGCAGGGCGAGTGTTGTTCCGGTGGCGGACACTGTACGATGCCGCTAAACAGTACCAGCCCGTTGCAGGGGGAATTGAGTTTTATTCGTTCCCGTGGTGGACATTTTACGCCAGAAGAGCTTGGTTTTCTGCGTCAGGTGGCCTGCCTTGCTGGCGGAGTGCTTTCCCATATTTGCCACAACAAAACCTTGCTGGATGAGTCCCAGCAGATGCGCCATCAGCGCGATCATTTCCGCATTCTGGTCGATATTACGAACTCGGTGCTATCTCATCTGGATATGGATGCGCTGGTGCAGGAAGTTTCGCGGGAGATCCACCGTTTTTTTGGCGTTCAGTATATTGCGATGGCGCTCAGCAACAGTGAAAAACCTGCTGATTTCCGCCTATGGTCGACCTATTATGCCCCAGAGTCCCCGGTATCCCGCCATCAGTGTACGTTTCCTCGTGCGAAATCGTTAACTGAGCACGTTCTACAAAGCCACGAGGTCGTCGTGCTCAATCTTGACGACGATCGCTGCCAACAGGCTCGCGATACTTTTTTTGATGAATTGCGTTCCCGCCAGTTGTCTACGGTGTGTCTGTTGCCGCTTTCTTTCAATAGTGAGCCGTTAGGTGTGCTGGTTCTGGCCTATGAGCAAGCGGATTTTTTTCATGACAATCATCTGAATCTGTTGCAGCAAATAGCGGCTCGTATCGGCATCGCTGTGGATAACGCCGATGCTTACGGTCAGATTTCGCGTCTGAAAGATACCTTAAAGAATGAAAATATCTGGCTCAATGCGCGTATTCAGAACACGGATGCCGAGGGCGATATCATATATCAAAGCGCTCAGATGCGGTCGGTATTGGAGCAAATGAGTATGGTGGCGACGAGCGACAGTACCGTACTGATCCTCGGGGAAACCGGTACGGGTAAAGAGCTGATTGCACGGGCTATTCATAAGATGAGCTATCGGCACAAAGGGTCGATGGTCAAAATGAACTGCGCCGCCGTGCCTTCAGGTCTGTTGGAAAGCGATCTGTTTGGGCATGAAAAAGGGGCATTTACCGGGGCTTCCACGGTTCATATCGGGCGTTTTGAAATGGCGGAAGGCGGCTCGCTGTTTTTGGATGAAATTGGCGATATGCCGCTTGAGCTTCAGCCCAAGCTGTTGCGGGTGCTACAGGAGAGGGAAATCGAGCGACTGGGTAGTAATAAGGTCATCCCAGTAGATGTACGCCTGATTGCCGCAACCAATCGCGACCTGAAGCAGATGTCGATGGATCGCGAATTCAGAAGCGATTTGTATTACCGGCTGAATGTTTTCCCGATCTCTATTCCGCCGCTACGCGAACGGCCTGAAGATATTCCTCTGCTGGCGAAATTCTTTGTCCAGAAAATTGCGCATAGAATGAAACGTAGCATAGACAACATTCCGGCGCAGGCGCTGCGCCAGCTCTGCCAGTACCCCTGGCCGGGAAATGTGCGCGAGCTGGAAAATGTCATCGAAAGGGCGGTGATCCTGACCCGAGGTTCAACGCTGAATTTGCAGATGCACGAGCTGAATGTGTCTGTACCGTCGGTATCGGTGAAAGAGAATAAAATTGCTCTGACACCGCCGCCGGAAAACGATGAGAATGAACGTCAGCGCATCATCCAAGTGCTGCGAGAAACCAACGGCGTGGTGGCTGGGCCACGTGGTGCGGCCCTGCGGTTAGGGCTGAAACGCACCACGCTGCTTTCGCGTATGCAGCGGCTAGGGATTTCGATATACGATTTATAACAGTCTGACGGGTAAATTGCCGGAGCGTTGCTCCGGCATCGTGTTAGCAGGCTAGGCTTCTTCAACCGTGAGCTGCGCAAACGGGCCGTTACCTTCCCATTCAGGCAGTTTCCGATACACGGTTTCCACTGCCTGTTTGATTTTTTCCGTCATCGGGTAACAGAACCCAACAATATCTGGCTGAATCCCCAGAAAAATGACGTCTGGAACCGTCTCTTTTAACCGCTCGATTAAAAAGTTAAGCGGCATGTTGTGCGTGCTCATCATAAACATTTCGGCAATGTCGTCTGGATCGATAAGACGTATGTCGCCCGGCATTAACCCCATATCGGCAGCATCCACAATGAGTACCCGATCGGGGTGTAATGCCTGAATGTGATGCGTCATATCTTCCGGCGTGGCACCGCCATCAATGGGAATCCAGCCCGTAATCGGGCCGGCCGCCATCATTTCCGCAAGCAGCGGGCCGGCACCGTCGTCACCCATCATTTTGTTACCGACGGTCAGAAGGATATCAGGTGTGGTATTGGTCATCGGTTCATCCTACTTTATTGGCAATCTGTTTTTTTACGATGAGATAAATAGCAGGCTCTTGCTGAATTTCTGCCAGCAGACGCAGTAGTGTGGTACTCCAGGTTTGAAACGGCTCCAACTGCCCGGTTTGCGCCAACGGGGCCAGCGCGTGGGCCAGCATATCGACGTGCGTGCTATCGATATAAATTTCTCCGAAGGTCAACAGACCGTTCATTTTGCGCTGTGCGTCTCCGGTGCCGAGCATGGCTGTCCACTGCGGATAGCGATCGAGATCGCAGGTCAGCTCGGCTTTCAGGCAATCGATCACGCCGACATGATGGCCAATCGCCAGTGAGTAATACATCACCTGCTGGGGCTGTTCTGGCACGGATTCGCTGTCGAGAAATTTCTGGCGCAGCGACCAAAAGATAACCTGATCTTCAGACATTCGGTGCCTCCCGCAATAGCTGCGTCAGGCACTGTACGATTTCACGCAGGCGCGGGTCGTTTTCCTCGCTGAGCCAGACATCCAGTTTTTTGGCGGCAGTGGAGAGGTCGGAACCCGCTAGCAGAGTCAGTAACCGATCGCTGATTTCGCGGCCTTTCCGATATCCAGCCAGTCGACGGGCCTCCCGCTCAACCATAACGCGTGTCGCCAGCGGTATGGTGGGCAGCAGAGTTTCCGCACGCTCTCCTGGCAACTGAATGTGGTCTTGCCCTTTCAGTTTTTGCTCCAACAGGCCGAGTGCTACGGCAAAGCCGTGGATCGTCGCGGCGGGTGTCGGCGGGCAGCCAGGGATCCAGACATCGATAGGGACAATGCTTTCACTGCCGCCCCATACGCAATACAGGTCGTGGAAAATGCCACCGCCACAGCCGCACGCCCCGTAGGAGATACAAATTTTAGGGTCCGGCGCAGATTCATAGGCTCGTAGGGCGGGAACCCGCATTGCGCGGGTGACCGCGCCAGTAAACAGTAAAATATCGGCGTGACGCGGCGAGGCTACCACTTTTATACCGAAACGTTCGGCATCAAAGAGGGGCGTAATCGCGGCGAAAATTTCGATTTCGCAACCGTTACAGCCACCACAGTCAACGCGATAGACGTAAGCCGAACGCTGAATATCTTTCAGCAAACGGCCTTTCAACTGGGCAGCCTGCTCATCGAGGGTAATGGGTTGGCTGACATGATGGTTTATTTTCATTTCTGGCTGGCTCATTTTGCCTCTCCAATGTGATAACTCAGATTGGTGCGACCGTGATGATTCAGACTTTGTTCACGTTTGCAGGCCGGACAGGTTTCAAACTGGGGTCGCATTTCTTCTATGCTCTCAGCATCAATACCGGAATGGGCCAGCAGCGCCATGGCATACTCCACCGATTTCTCTGCGGCGAAGGGCTGACGGCACACTCGGCACTTCAGCAGAGTAAAGGTGGCTCGGGTGTATAAGTCTGGCTTGTGGGTTACGGCCAGTTCAAAATCTGCTGATAGCTGAATGGCGCGGGTCGGGCACACTTCTTCGCAGCGGCCGCAAAAGATGCAGCGCCCAAGAAACAACTGCCAGGTGCGGGCACCTGTCTCAATGTCGGTTTCCATGGTCAGCGCGTTGGCTGGGCAGGCGATGGTGCAGGCACCGCAGGCGATGCATTGCTGGGCGTCATATTCCGGTTTACCGCGAAATCCAGGGCAAACCTCCAGAGGCGCAAACGGGTATTTGACGGTGACATCGCCAGCCTGCCAGATGGTTTTAAATAATTTCAGCATCATTCATCCCTCATTTCAGCGGCGAATTCTTACGCTCAATGCTGTAACGCTCGATCTCTTTGTAAGGCACCGTAGTGGATTTGCGTTTTTTAATGTCCACCAGCGTAACGCGGTCGGTGCATGAATAGCAGGGATCGAGACTACCGATAATAAGCGGCGCATCGGAGATGGTGTTACCGCGCAGCATATAGCGCAGTACCGGCCAGTTGGCGTAAGTTGCCGCGCGGCAGCGCCAGCGGAACAGTTTCTGGTTGTCGCCTAGCATGCTCCAGTGCACGTCTTCTCCGCGCGGGGCTTCGGTATAGCCCAGTGCGAACTTATACGGTCGGTAGGTAAATCCTTCGGTTAACAGGGGACCTTCCGGCAGGTGATCCAGACCGAACTCCACCATGGACAAAGATTCCAGCGTCTCTTGCACCCGTACCATTACGCGGGAGAACACATCGCAGCCGTCCAGTGTGAACAGCGTTTTCGGCAGTGCGCTGTAGCCGGCGTAATCATGGTCGAAACGCATATCGCGGGCAAAACCACTGCCGCGAATCATCGGGCCAACCGGGCTGTAGTCACGCGCGATCTTACGATCCAGCAGGCCGATGCCCTGGGTACGTTGCTCCATATTGGGTGTGTTGAGCAGCATATCGACCAGTTGGGTCACTTCGGCCCGCATTTCCTGGACCAGTTTGATCCCTTTCTGACGCTGTTCTTTCAGGATGTCGCGGCGGATACCGCCGATCAAATTGAGTCCGTAGGTTTTCCTCGCGCCAGTTAGCAACTCCGCCAGCGCCATGGATTTCTCTCTGACTCGGAAGAACTGCATAAACCCAGTATCGAAGCCAATAAAGTGGCTGGACAACCCGATATTGAGCAGGTGGCTGTGCAGGCGCTCCACTTCCAGCAATATACTGCGGATAGCGTGAGCGCGCGGTGGCACGTAGATGCCCAGTGCGTTCTCCACCGAGGAGGTATAAGCCACGCTGTGCGCGAAACCACAGATCCCACATACCCGATCAGACAGGAAGGTCACTTCGTTATAGCCCATGCGGGTTTCCGCCAGTTTTTCCATGCCGCGGTGGACATAGAATAGGCGGTAGTCCGCATCGACAATACGTTCTCCGTCAACAAACAGGCGGAAGTGGCCCGGTTCATCTGAGGTAATGTGCAGCGGACCGACGGGGACGATCCGTGCCTCGCTGCCGCCTTCATTTTTAAACTGATAGGTTTCAATTTGGGTCGTTGGCTCTGGGCGTAGCCGATAGTCCATGGTGTCTTTACGCAGCGGGTAGAGATCGTCGGGCCAGTCATCCGGCAGCACCAGACGGCGCTCATCCGGTAGCCCGACGGGTATCAGGCCGTACATGTCTCGAATTTCGCGCTCCCCCCAGACGGCGGCGGGAACTCGCGGGGTGACGGAGGGGAATTCCAGCGTCAGGGGATCCACATACGCCTTAACCACGATCCAGCACTTCTCGCCCTGTTCCATGGAGAGCGCATAATAGACCGCGTAATTACCGTTTAATGTTCGTTCGTCGTTGCCAAACAGCACCGGCAGCCAGCCGCCTAACGGGTAATAAATAAACTCTACGACGTCTGGCAGCGACTCGGTTTTTATCGTAATAGTCAGTTGATCGTGAGTTTGCCACTCCTCATCGAGTACCGCCGCCGGGAATTTTTGGCGAATTTGTGCCAGGTAGTTCCCCCCCAGTTTTTGGTCGCTCTGAATGGCCCTGACGTGATTATCGTAAGTCACTTTTCTCTCCTGATGAGGTATTAACAGCACGGCGGCCAGCGGTACTCACGGTATTATCGGAACCACTTGCCCAGGGCCAGGTGTAATGCGGCTGTACGGCACGGCTGTCGCGTTGCAGCACGACGCTTGCCGCGTTTTCGAGCATCTGTACTACCGGATGTGGAATGTAGGTTCCCATGATCAGCATGAGCACTAACAGGATCGCCATGGGCAAGGTGGTGAGAAGCCCGAGTTCACCTCGGCTGACCTGCTGCGGCGCGGAACCAAAAATGATGGCCGAGATCATGCGCACCAGTCCTCCCATCACCAGCGTTAACAACAGCAGTAGAACGAGGGTCAGCCAGAAATGATCGGCGCTCAGCGCCGCGACCACGGTCATGAACTCGCTCAGGAATATGTTGAAAGGGGGCATTCCACCCAGCGCCAGCGCACCGCCAGTCATCAGCACGGCGGAGAAGGGCACGACGTTCAGCATGCCTTTGACGACGGTAATATCACGCGTGCCGTATTTCAGCAGGACATTACCGGAACCGCAGAACAGCAAGGTTTTGCCCAAACTGTGGTTTAGGGTATGAAGCATCGCAGCCAGTACGCCCAGCGGACCGCCAATCCCCAATGCCACGGCGATAAGCCCCATATTCTCTACCGAGGAGTAGGCCAGCAGACGTTTTATGTCGGTTTGTACCAGAATAAAGAATGCCGCGACTGCAATAGAAAGCAGGCCGAAAACGATAAGCAGTGTGCTGGTAAAGCGGTTGCCGATGGTGCCGTTAATAATGATGTTGTAGCGGAGAATGATCAGTAATGCGCAGTTCAGCAGCACTGCAGATAGCAGGGCGCTAACCGGACTTGGCGCTTCGCTGTGCGCATCCGGCAACCAGGCGTGCATAGGAAACAGGCCTGCTTTAGTACCAAAGCCAATCAGAACAAACACGAACGCCAATTGCATCAATACCGGATCCAATAGGGCGGCATGTTGCAGAACATCGGTCCAGAAAATGGCGTCGTCTGGGTTGGCCAGAATGTTGGTGGCGTTGGCGTAAACCAGAATAGTACCGAACAGGCCAAATGCGACCCCGACGGAACAGATGATAATGTATTTCCACGCGGCTTCCAGAGAGGAGCGCTGATTGTAGGTACCGACCAGAAAGGCGGAACTTAACGTGGTGGCCTCAACCGCAGCCCACATCATAATCAGATTATTACTGGTGATGGTCAGCAACATGGTGAATACGAACAGATGGAAGAAGCCGTAATAGTTGCACAACCCAGAAACGGACACCTCGCCATCGTCCACTTCATGGCGCATATATCCGATGGAGTACAGCCCTGTAATAAAGCTGACTATACCGAGAATGGCCAAAAACAGGAGGCTCAGGGCATCCATATGCAACCATTTGTGCGCAGCCAGAATGTCACCGTGATAATAAATCAGGGAAACCACCCACAGCGATTCCACTAACAGCGCCGCAATCCCGATAGCATGCAGTGTTGTGACCAATCTTCGTGCGGCAGATCCCGCCAGATGGCAGCTAAAATTCAGCACGGAGATCCCGAGTGGTGTTAGCAGCAGCAATAAAAGTACGGATGTATCGCTCATCCTATTACCCCTTCAGCGCGGTCAGTTGGTCGACACTCAGCGTATTGAGAGTGCGCCAGATCTTACGGGCCAGTATCGTCATGATGATGACGGCAAAGATTGCGTCAGTGGCGATACCAATTTCCACTAGCTCTGGTGCCTTACTCGCCAGCAGAGCCAGAGTGAGATGCGAGCCGTTCTCCATCAGGCAATAGCCAAATACCTGTTTAAGGATGTTGCGCTGTGTGACGATGCAGAGCAGGCCCACCATAAAATGGCCGAGCGAAACCGCCAGCGCGGGTTTCAGCGTCGCAAGCAGCGGTAGCTGAACGGGTTCAGCGACAAACCAACACAGGATGACGATGGCGGCGGCGAGGATCATCAGTACCGGAAGGCTTATCACACTGCCTTCGTGGGCGGGATCGCGCATGGTGCGAAAGGCGAAATACAGGATGGCGGGGACGAGTACAACCTTCGTAAAAAAGGCGCTAATGGCCCATGTCCTCAATTCGTGGGCGTCCAGCGTATAAGACAGCGTTAAAAACAGCAGTACCAGTATCAGCGCCTGAAGTGAATATAGCCAACAGGACGCCGTAGGACGTTTTACGCCGATGACCATCAGCGAGGTGAACATCATCAGCCCCGCCAGATTATTGACGATAAGTGAACCGGTCATAATCAATCTCCCTTATCCAAGCCAGATTACGGCAATGACGCTGGAACAGAACGACATCACGATCAGTACCAACAGTACCAGTCGCATCGTTATGGGCAGCGGTGAAGCCTGAACCAGTTCTTCACTCGGTTCTCCGGGGACAACCTGGCCGAACCAGTAGATAAGCCAGGCGAAGCTGGCGACAGACTCGATCAGCACCAACACCATCAGCGGCGTCATTACCCAGAATTCGTGAGACATGGCGAACCCTGCTGCAAAGATGGGGAATTTGCTGAAAAAGCCGTTAAGCGGCGGAACGCCGGCGATAGCCAGTGCCGCGATACAGAAACCGATACCCACGATGGGCATTTTGTTGATCACGCCGCGTAAACGCGGTAACAGGCGGGTGCCGCAACAGTAGCTGAGGGAACCTGCCACTAGGAAGAACAGGCTCTTCGCAAAGGCGTGGTTGAAAATGTAGGCAATCCCACCCTCAAAGGCTTCACGGGAGCCAAAAATGGCGATGGATAAAGCAAGGAAGATGTAGCCCAACTGGGTGATGGTGGACCACGCTAACAGGCGTTTCATATCTTTCTGCGGCAGGTACATCAGGAAACCGTAGACGATAGTCAACGTGGCCATGCCAATGCCTACCCAGCCAATCACCAGCGGGATATGCCCAGATTCAACAATCGCGCGGGCATAGATATATACCCCGACTTTCACCATTGAGGCGGCGTGCAGATAGGCACTGACTGGCGTCGGTGCTTCCATGGCATCCGGTAGCCACGCCTGTAACGGCAACTGGGCCGATTTGCCCCAGGCCGCGAACAGAATACCGCCGAACACCAGCAGCGCTGGGGTGCCGCTAAGCTGGGACAAGGCACTCAACGCAAACGTACCCGTTGAGATAAACAGCATGGCGGCGGCAATAAACAGGCCCAGAGAGGCGACGTGAGTTATCAGCAACGCTTTCAACGCTGATCGCTGTGACTTTGCCGTCTGATAGTAGCCAATCAGCGCCCACGAGCAGCCACCCGTTATTTCAAAAAATAATAACTGGCCGAGGATCGTGGAGGACATGACCAGCCCAACCATGGCACCAATGAAGATCAGCAGGAAAGCATAATAGCGATTGGTTCCCTCATGCGGATGTTCGCGGTTGCCTGTATTCAGATAGCCTATTGAATAGAGGCTGACCAGTAGGCCGAGGAAGACGACGGCAAAAACGATCAGCGTACTGATGCGGTCGACCGTAAAACCAAACAGCGCCACGTTGCCATAGCTCAGAAGGGGAAGCGTGACGGCGACTTTCCCGTGTGCCAGAAAGCCCCAGCCCAGCACCAGAGTGCCAAGCGTCGCCAGCAAAGCGAACCCTGTGCAAAGCCATTTCGCGTTGCGCTTCGGCGAACATGCCGTCAGCAACGCGCCAATAAATGGCAGTAACAACGTTGCGAGGGCCGTATTGGTCATAAAGGATGAACTTTCCATCATGATTTTTCAGACTCCTTACAGACCGGTCAGATAAAACACAAATGACAGCGTGGCAACGCCAAATCCTACCCAGGTGACCCGGTGGGTCAGCAGGAAGCGTCCGCGGGCCAGACTGTTTTCAAATAGCGACGCCAGTACAAAAATCACCAGCAGTTTGATCAGCATCAGGACAAGCGCTAGCAGCAGGGAGCCTGCGGTGATCTCCGATGCTTTACCGAATGGCATAAACACAGCCAGAAACAGTGCGGCAACCACCACCTGCTTCAGGCCAATGCCCCACTTCACCAGCGCCAGAGCGCAGCCGGAATATTCGGTCAGCGGCCCTTCCTGCAATTCCTGCTCCGCCTCTGCCACGTCAAACGGGATTTTTCCCATCTCGATAAAACTGGCGAAGCCGCAGGCCAGCAGTGCCAGCAGCGTTGCCGTCGGTGAGACCCAAGCGTCCGTCAGCGTGGCGCTGATAGTCCCGATGTTTGTGGAACCCGCTATTAGGGCGACAACCAACAGGCCAAGAATGAGTGTCGGTTCAACCAACACGCCTAGCGTCAGTTCACGACTGGCACCGATACCCGCGAAGGTGCTGCCAGTGTCGAGACCGGATAGGGAGAAGAAGAAACGGAACAGCGCAAACAGATACAGTAGGGTGATGATGTCACCCGCACCGCCAAAGGGTGACGTGCGGGTCAATACTGGTAGCGTCATTGCAATCAGTAACATGCTGCCCAGTAACACCCAGGGCATTGCGCGAAAGATTATGCCGGATTGCGCCGGAGCGACGTCCTGACGTCCGAGCAGTTTGACTATATCGCGGTAGTCTTGCCAGATGCCCGGCCCACGGCGTGAGTGCATGCGGGCGCGGATCTGGCGGGAAATACCGGTAAATAAAGGTGTCAGTAACAAAAGGATCCCTGCCTGTATCAGCGCAAAGATACCCATCATTAGCGACGGAGTTTCTTGCATCGTCATGATCTTTCCCTCACACCGCGACAATCAACAGCAGTACGGTCAGTGCCGCAACCACGTACAGACAGTAGAGGCGGAAGTCGCCGCCCTGTAACCGCTGTAGCTGTGCACCGATACGCCGTACCAGACGCACCAACGGGTAAATAATTTTTTCATCCCAGAACGGTTCGATGATGGTGGCTCCCTGAGTGATGCCTTGTAGCGCTCTGGATAGCTGAGGAGCTGGATTAAGCCGCTGGCGCATGCGATAGAGCCCGCCGAACATCGCGCGCAGCGGTTGCGTAAAGCCGCTGGCCGAGACGGCCATCTGCGGTTCCCAGGCGTAACCACACGCCCATGGGTCACCATGGCGGCGAAACGCGGGACGATTACCTTTCAGGAATAACCAGATCAACAGCGGCAGCACCGGCAACGCGATGAGCAGGATAAAGACGAGCGCAGGGGAGAACATCGCCTGCTCGGCCTGAGCCGGAATCAGCAAGTTTCCCTGAGCGACTGCCACGTCCTGAGCACCGCTCAGCGACATCGCAACCTGAGCAATAATGGGCGCTACCTTGCTTGCACCAAGGCCTAGCGCTACGCAGCACAGTGCTAGCAGCAACATGGATAACGTCATTTGCCACGGTACTTCTCGGGCCTGACTGGCTTCCTCGCTACGTGGCGCGCCGCAAAAACTGACGCCATAGACTTTGACGAAGCACATCGCGGCTAATGCCCCCGTGATGGCCAGCATCACAATGGCTACGGGTGCACTGAGGCGCATGAGAACATTGCCGTCGTGGCTCATGCTGAACAGTGACTGGTAGGTGTACCATTCACTGATAAGGCCATTGAGCGGCGGCAGGGCGGAGATGGACATGCAGCCAATCAGAAAGGCCAATGCGGTTTTGGGCATGAGTTTGCCGAGGCCGCCCATTTTTTCCATATCACGGGTATGCAGGCGGTAGATGACGGCACCCGCGCCTAAAAACAGCAGCCCTTTAAACACAGCGTGATTCAGCAGGTGATAGAGCGCCCCCAGCAAGCCGAGCGTCGCTAATACCTGATGCTGAGTGGCGATGCCAACCATCCCTACGCCAACACCCATCAAAATGATCCCGACGTTTTCGACGGTATGCCAGGCCAGCAGGCGCTTAATATCGTGTTCTGCCAGCGCATACAACACACCCAGTACGGCGGAAATGGATCCGAACGCCAGTACCACAATCCCCCACCACAGCTGTGGCGCCGCCAGCAGATCGATACCCACTTTGATGATGCCGAAGATACCTATTTTCACCATGACGCCGGACATCAACGCAGAGGCGTGAGACGGCGCCGCGGGATGGGCGCGCGGTAGCCAACTGTGCAATGGCAGCATGCCCGCTTTGGCACCGAAACCGAAAAAGGCCAGCAGGAAGACGACCGAAGACAGCACTGGGGAGAGCGATAATCGGCGGAATGCCGCAAAATCCAGGCTGCCGCTTTCTCTCCACATCAGGAAGAACGCGATCATGATCAGCACCGATCCGGCATGGGCGATAAAGAAGTAGAGCAGGCCTGCGCTGACGGATTCACGATCCTGTTCAGAAATAACCAGAAACCAGGAGGCTAGCGACATGGCTTCAAACAGGATGATGAAGTAGAACGCATTATCCATCACGACCAGACCCACCATGGAAGCGATAAACAGATTCATAAAGCCCCCCATACTGCCGGCGCCTCGTCCTATATATTCACGGACATAGGCGATGGAGTAGAGCGAGCAGACTGTGACCAGCAGCGAGATGACCGTCACCATAAAGGCGGCCAACATATCGAGACGCACAGTAAAGGCAGCAAAGTGAAATAGGCCCTGCGTAGCGTATAGCTGAATCTGCCCGCTCAACAATACGGGCACGGCGCTGCATAATCCCAGTACGCCACCGCAGATGGCGGTAATGGCGGCGATGATGATTGACGCGTTTTCTTTACGCGCCATGAGCAGAGATAACACGGCGCCTGCGAGGTAACAGATCGCTGACCACTGAAGCAACTGAAGTGAATCCATGATTATTCGTCCCCTTCCTGTTGCACGGACATGAAACCCTGTTCATGAAAGGATGACAGCAGGGTTTTCAAACGTCTGGACTGGCTGTTGGTACTGATGGATTGGCTATCCACCAGAGAGATGGATTTGGTCGGACAGACCCGGATACATTCAGGACCCGTATCTTGAAAATCACACAGATCGCATTTCACCGCGATGGCGCGAATACCGGCGTTCCAGGCGATAAAAGGGTTAGCTCCGGGCGCGCTACCGGGAACGTCACGCAGCAGCGCTTCGGGAATCATGTTTTGTAGCAGCGCTGGGGTATTAACCGGCGTGCTGCCGGACGGGGTAATTGCGCCGAAAGGGCAAACCAGCCCGCAGAGTTTACAGCCGATGCACAGACTTTCATTCAGCACGATGGCGGCATTTTCATGCGTAATAGCATTGACCGGACAGACGCGGGCGCAGGGGGCATCTTCGCACTGGCGGCACATTAACGGGGCGGTTTTATCCTCGGTTTTCACCACGGTTAGCCGGGGTAGTCCCTGTAACCCCTGTGCTTTATGTACTGACGTACATCCGGCCATGCAGGTATTACACCCGATACACAGTTCGGGGTCCGCAATAACAAAGCGGTTCATGTTCAGTCCTCAGGTTCAGACGACGGAAAATAAATTATCACCTGTACCATAAGCATAATTCGTACCATTATTTTATTTTGCTTTAATTCAACGACTTATGTTTTTTTAGGAAGGGAGGTGCCGCGAGTGTCGAACGTCATACCTTGAATATCGTCACTTTTGTCTACGCGTATGACAGTGAAAAGGGAGGGGCGATTGCTGATGGCGTGGCAAAACCGTGGCGTGGTTTCCCTATGGCAGGGAAGTACAGAAAAACTCTGCAAAAATGTGAAGATAAATAAAATCAGCCTGACAAGCGTCAACGTTTTCACACCCGGATTATGAATAATCACATAAAGAATATGGATATTGGTCAGGATGAATCAGGAGCCTATTCTTTGCTTGTATTCTTGCAGGTCGCATCGTCATAAGTGTCGAGATCGCTTTTCCTGACAAGATTATTTAAAAAAACCAATTAAAAACAAATAATTATAAATTGGCACGTTTTATGTATACCTGACTAAGTACGATTAAAAAAATAACCTCGTAGTCGGAGAATATGATGAACCGTTTTGTCATTGTTGATTCGAGCAAATGTATAGGCTGTCGCACTTGCGAAGTGGCCTGTGTCGTGTCGCATCAGGAAGCGCAGGATTGTGCCTCCCTGACGCAGGAAAACTTTTTACCCCGCATTCACGTCATCAAAGGGGCGAATGTCTCAACGGCCGTCATGTGCCGGCAGTGCGAAGATGCTCCCTGTGCCAATGTCTGTCCGAATGGGGCGATTACTCGTGAAAAAGATTTCATACATGTCCAGCAGGCGCGCTGCATCGGTTGTAAAACCTGTGTTGTTGCCTGCCCCTACGGTGTCATGGAAGTGGTTTCCCGCCCGGTGATGAAGAAAAGGATCACCGGTGAACCCTTCCTGTCATACAAGGTGGAAGCCAACAAATGTGACCTTTGTGATGGCCATGCGGAAGGCCCAGCATGTATCAACGTCTGTCCGACCAACGCAATTGTCAGTATTGACAGGGATAAGCTGGAATACATGAACGTCGAAAAACGTCGCCGTGCCGCGCTCAATTCGATTGAAATCCTGAATTTCTGACGATACCTGACTTCGGTCAGGCCCGAATTCTTTCACTTTTAACAGGCCTGTTATTAATGAAAAAGATCACTAGCGTATGTCCGTACTGCGGTGCGGGTTGCAAACTCAAACTTGTTGTTGAAGACAACAAAATTATCCGAGCTGAAGCGGCTGACGGCGTCACGAACCAGAATGAACTGTGCCTGAAAGGGTATTACGGGTGGGATTTTCTCAATGATACCCAACTGCTGACTCCCCGCCTGACGCAGCCCATGATCCGCTATGAGAAAGGGGGGAGACTCACTCCCGTTTCCTGGGACGAAGCTATCCGCTATACCGCACAACGTTTTAGCGAGATTAAAGCGAAATATGGCCCGCGCTCCATTATGACCACGGGGTCATCACGCGGGACGGGTAATGAAACAAACTACGTGATGCAGAAATTTGCCCGTGCGGTGCTCAACACCAATAATGTGGACTGCTGCGCACGCGTTTGTCACGGCCCTTCCGTGGCGGGGCTTCAGGAAGTGCTGGGTAATGGCGCGATGAGTAACTCCATCAGCGATATCGAAAATTCTAAATGTCTGCTGATCTTTGGTTACAACAGTGCGGACTCGCATCCGATTGTAGCCCGTCGCGTGGTGAAGGCTCATCAGAATGGCGCCAAAATCATCGTTTGCGACCCGCGCCGTATTGAGGCTGCGCGTATTGCCGATCAGCACCTCCAGTTGAACAACGGTAGCAACATGGCGTTGGTGAATGCGTTCGGCTATGTCCTACTGGAAGAGAAACTCTACAACCAGCACTATGTTGACCGCTTTACTGAGGGGCTAGACACCTACCGTGAAATCGTCAAGGACTATGCGCCGGAAGCAGTCGAACATCTCACCGGTGTACCGGCGGCGGATGTGCGCCAAGCAATGAGAACCTTCGCGGCGGCGCCATCAGCGACCATTATGTGGGGAATGGGTGTCACCCAGTTCGGTCAGGCTGTTGACGTTGTGCGTGGGCTGGCGGGGTTGGCGCTGTTGACCGGTAATTTGGGCCGTGAAAATGTGGGAGTCGGCCCGATTAGAGGCCAGAACAATGTACAGGGGGCCTGCGATATGGGGGTGCTGCCGAACATGTTCCCCGGCTACCAGTCTGTAACGGATCCCGATGTCCGCGCGAAGTTTGCCGATGCCTGGGGAATTTCACCGGCTGTGATGGATGAAAACATCGGAACCCGCATCACCGAAGTGCCGCATATGGCGCTGGAAGGAAAAATCAAAGCCTACTACATCATGGGAGAAGATCCGTTACAGACCGAGGCCGATCTCAGTCTGGTCCGTAGAGGGGTCGAAGCGCTGGATTTTCTGGTAGTTCAGGACATCTTCATGACCAAAACTGCTGAAGTGGCTGACGTGCTGCTGCCAGCTACCTCTTGGGGTGAACACGGCGGCGTATTTACCTGTGCGGATCGTGGTTTCCAACGTTTTGAAAAAGCGATTGAACCGAAAGGCAATGTAAAACGCGACTGGGAGATTATCAGCCTGATCGCCAGCGAAATGGGCTACCCGATGCATTATGCTGATAACCAGCAAATCTGGGACGAAATGCGTAGCCTTTGCTCGTTGTTCTATGGCGTCACCTACGAAAAAATGGGCGATATGGGCCATATTCAGTGGCCGTGTCCGACATTGGATCACCCAGGGACACCCTATCTGTATCAGGATAGCCACTTTGATACACCGAACGGCAAAGGCAAACTGTTTGCCACGCAGTGGCGTGCGCCAGCGGAAGTGCCGGATGAAGCGTACCCGCTGGTGTTGTGTACCGTTCGTGAGGTCGGGCATTACTCCTGCCGTTCCATGACGGGTAATTGTGCTGCGCTACAGGCGCTGGCAGATGAGCCGGGGCGTGTGCAGATGCACCCGCAAGATGCAAATCGACTGGGGATTAAGGATAGAAATCTGGTCTGGGTCAGTTCACGCCGCGGTAAAGTGATTAGTCGTGCTGATATCAGCGAGCGCATCAATAAAGGCACTATCTACATGACCTACCAGTGGTGGATCGGTGCCTGTAATGAATTGACTCAGGACAATCTGGATCCGATATCCAAAACACCGGAAACCAAGTACTGCGCGGCGAAGGTTGATGTTATTGAGGATCAACGCTGGGCGGAAGACTTTGCCAGTACATCCTATAACGATATGAAAGCACGCCTGCGCGCAGCCGTGGCGCATTGAGGCAAGGGGACATGCGGGGCGCAATGGATAACACGGGCGTGGTGCTGAGTATTCGGGGCAAGGTTCAGGGGGTTGGCTTTCGCCCCTGGGTCTGGCAACTGGCGAAACAGATGCATCTGTATGGCGATGTCTGTAATGATGGCGCTGGCGTGCAGATTCGCCTGATATCGGCACCGCAGGCGTTTATCCATGCGCTTCATACACAGTGTCCGCCGCTGGCGCGTATTGATGCGCTGGAGCAGTCTGTCATGTGCTGGAAAACGTTACCGACGGATTTTACCATTCGCCCCAGTCATGGCGGCACCATGAATACCCAGATAGCACCGGATGCCGCCACCTGCCCATTTTGTCTCGCTGAAATGAACGATTTGGCGCAGCGGCGCTATCGCTATCCCTTCATTAACTGCACTCACTGCGGGCCGCGTTTTACCATTATTCATGCTATGCCCTATGACCGTCCGTTGACGGTGATGGCGGCGTTTCCGCTTTGTCCAGCCTGTGAGTCGGAATACCGTAATCCCCGAGATCGGCGTTTTCACGCTCAGCCAGTGGCCTGTCCGGATTGCGGCCCTCATGTCTTTTGGCAGACGGTTGATCGGCGCTGCGAGGGTGAAGCGGCCCTTCAGGCTGCGGTAGCAATGTTGAAGGCGGGGGGAATTGTTGCGATCAAGGGGATTGGCGGCTTTCATTTGGCCTGTGATGCCCAAAACGATGAGGCTGTCCGGTTGTTACGTTTGCGTAAACACCGTCCAGCGAAACCGCTAGCAGTGATGGTGGAGAATGCCAGCGGCCTGCCCGAGTTGACGGCAGCGCGGTTGAGCAGCCCGGCAGCGCCAATTGTTCTGGTAGACAAGCAGATAATGGGCTTCCTTAGCAAAGACATCGCCCCTGACCTGAATGACGTGGGGGTTATGTTGCCATCTAACCCATTACAGCATCTGCTGATGCAGGATATCGGACGTCCGTTGGTGATGACGTCTGGAAACCTCAGTGGGCGTCCTCCGGCGCTAACCAATGAACAGGCGTTGAGTGAACTGGCTGGTATTGCCGACGGTTGGCTAATGCACAACCGCGATATTACGCAGCGCATGGACGATTCGCTGCTGGATACGCGCGGCATGATGATACGACGGGCCAGAGGGTTCGTACCCGATGCGATCTCCTTGCCTTCTGGCTTCAAGAATATCCCGCCTATGGTGTGTTTGGGTGCGGACCTGAAAAACACGTTCTGTCTGGTGCGTGGCGAGAGTGCGGTATTGAGCCAGCATTTGGGCGATTTAAGCGACGATGGCGTTGAATCGCAGTGGCACCGTGCGTTTGATCTGATGTGCCGGGTTTATGACTTCACTCCTCAGCAGGTCGTGGTGGATGCCCACCCCGGTTATCACTCTCTCCGATTGGGGCAGCAGATGGGGTTGCCGTGCCACTACGTTTTGCATCACCACGCCCACATTGCTGCCTGTCTGGCTGAACACGGTTGGCCGTTGGACGGCGGAGCCGTTATTGGTCTGGCGCTGGATGGCGTGGGAATGGGGGCTGAAGGGCAGCTTTGGGGCGGAGAGTGTCTGAAGGTGGATTACCGCGTCTGCGAGAGATTGGGCGGGTTACCGTCGGTCGCTCTGCCGGGGGGCGATCTGGCTGCACGGCAGCCGTGGCGCAATTTGCTGGCGCACTGCCTGGCTTTCGTTCCTGACTGGGAGACTCTACCGGAAACGGATAGCGTTCGCCGTCATCCTTGGGGGCCTCTGGCCAAAGCGATCGCTCGGGGGATCAATTCTCCTACTGCATCGTCCGCTGGGCGGCTTTTTGATGCTGCGGCAGCAGCGCTGGGATGTACGGCCGAGGTTCAACACTATGAGGGAGAGGCGGCTGGCCGGCTGGAGGCAATGGCTACGCGGTGTGGCGGGGTTGATCATCCGGTGACGCTGCCCTGCGTTGCGGGTCAACTGGATATGGTGACCTTCTGGCGGCAGTGGTTGAACTGGCGTGCGGAGCCAGAAGCCAGAGCATGGGCTTTCCATGACGTGCTGGCAGCCGGGCTGGCTTCTCTGGTCCGGCATCATGCACAACGACTGAATATCGGTACCGTCGCCTGCGCTGGCGGTGTGTTCCACAACAAGCTGTTATGTCAACGGCTGGTGTCTCGTCTTGATGGCCTTAACGTGCTGTTACCTACGCGACTGCCTGCTGGCGATGGTTCAATTTCTTTGGGGCAGGCGGTGATAGCCGCCGCACAGTTACAATCGACTATAAAGGATAAACTTGATGTTACTTCCCGTTCTGCGCAACCATCCCCGTAGCGCGATGCTGTTAATATTGCTGTTGTCGGCAAATCTTGTTTCATGGTGTTGGGCACTGGTTGTGTTCCAGAATAATGGTGCACTGATAGCGGCCTGTTTGCTGGCTTGGTCTTACGGTTTGCGGCACGCGGTGGATGCCGACCATATTGCCGCGATTGATATCGTCACCCGTAAAATGATGCAGCAGGGACAGCGTCCGTTAGGGGTAGGTGCCTGGTTTTCACTCGGGCATTCAACGATTGTGATCTTGGCTACAGTAGCGATTGCGGCGACAGCGGCGGCGTTTCAGAAAGATATCGCGTGGTTCCACGATGTTGGCGGCATTATCGGAACATCGGTTTCTGCCTTTTTCCTGTTGGCGATGGCGCTGGTGAATCTGGTTATTTTGCGCGGCGTCTGGCGAAATTTTCGGGCCTTAAAACGTGGTGAACCGCTGCAAAACCGTGATGAGATGGGCGCTTCTGGCGGGATGATGAGTTGGCTTTTCCGCTCCACCTTTCGGATGGTCGATAAAAGCTGGCATATGTATCTGGTCGGTTTTTTGTTTGGGTTGGGCTTCGATACCGCAACGGAAATTGGCGTACTGGGTATCTCCGCTGCCAGTGCTTCTCTCGGTGTATCCATCTGGTCAATTCTCATCTTTCCAGCCTTATTCGCTAGCGGTATGGCGCTGGTCGATACTCTGGACAATATCCTGATGGTAGGGGCATATGGCTGGGCATTTAACAAGCCACAGCGCAAACTGTATTACAACATGACCATCACTGGCGCTTCGGTGGTAGTGGCTCTATTTATTGGCGGTATTGAGGCTCTGGGGCTGCTAGTGGACAAGTTTGATTTGCAAGGCGGGGCATGGTCTGTGGTCAGTGGCCTCAATGATAGCCTTGGCAATGCTGGCTTTATCGTGATTGGTATATTTGTTGTCTTCTGGTGCATATCAATGCTGATTTATCGCTGGAAAGACTATGATTCATTGGTGGTAAGCTAATATTGCTTGTTCTGCGTGGGTCGCGTTTTTTGCCAGTTGCGGCAGAATGACCCGATCGGATTTTAACGGTAACAGCATTTCTGCGTTCATTGCTTGCAGGTTGCTGTTACCGAGCAGTGGAAGCTGATTTAGCTGCGGGAATTTTTTGGTAAGAGAAAGACAGAAGTTGTAAGGCTCTACAGGAGAGCCTTACTGAGGTGACGTGCTTGTGGCCTACTAGGCGGCATAACCCTGTGGAGGAATACGCACGCTATCCAGCCAGGCTTCATTATCACGCATCACCAGTCTTCCGTTCAGGAACCAGTTAATGACCATCGGATAAATCGTGTGCTCGTGCGTCTTAACGCGTTCGCTCAGGCTTTCTTCCGTGTCGTCACTAAATACAGGTACCTTCGCTTGCAGAACTGACGGGCCGCCATCCAGTTCATCGGTGACAAAATGTACGGACGTACCGTGTTCCCTATCGCCATTTTCCAGCGCCTTACGATGCGTATGTAGTCCGGGATATTTCGGCAGCAAGGAAGGGTGGATATTCAGCATTTTGCCTGCAAATTGAGCGACAAATTCCGGGCTGAGGATTCGCATATAGCCCGCTAAGACCACCAGCGCCGGTTCATATTGCTCAATTTCGTTTGCCAGTGCAGCATCAAATGCTGCGCGGTCGGCAAAGTCTTCAGGATTCAGGACGCATGTAGGGATCGCGGCATCCTGTGCACGTACTAACCCATAAGCCTCCGCATTGTTACTGAATACGGCGACGATCTTTCCTTTAAGGCGTCCGTTCTTACAGGCGTCAATCAACGCCTGTAAGTTGCTTCCATGACCTGAAACCAAGACAACGATGTTTTTCATCAGTTAATAACCACTGCGTCTCCGGCATCGGTTTGCGTAATGACGCCGATTTTCCATGCGTTTTCGCCGCTGCTATTGAGTAATGCAACGGCCTCGTCTGCCTGTTCGGCTGGCAGTACGATGATCATACCAACACCGCAGTTGAAAGTACGATACATTTCGTGGCGGCTGACATTACCAGCCTGCTGCAGCCAGTTGAAAACCGCAGGCCATTGCCAGCTGGATTCGTCAATAGTCGCCTGCATACCTTCTGGCAGCACGCGTGGGATATTTTCCCAGAAGCCGCCGCCGGTCAGATGAGAAATCGCGTGGACATCCACTTTCTCAATCAGGGACAGGACAGATTTCACGTAGATTTTAGTCGGTGCCAGCAGGTGGTCGGCCAGCGATTTGCCTTCCAGCTCGAACTGTTCTGGATCGGTCTTGCTGACTTCAAGCACTTTACGCACCAGCGAATAGCCGTTTGAGTGCGGGCCGCTGGCGGCGAGGGCAACCAGAACATCACCGTGCTGAACTTTGCTGCCGTCGATGATTTCCGATTTTTCTACGACACCGACGCAGAAGCCGGCAACATCGTAGTCTTCGCCGTGATACATCCCCGGCATTTCGGCAGTTTCACCACCGACCAGCGCACAGCCTGATTGCTTACAGCCTTCCGCGATACCGGTAATCACGCTGGCAGCGGTGTCGACATCCAGCTTGCCCGTTGCGTAATAGTCGAGGAAGAACAGCGGTTCAGCACCTTGAACGACCAGGTCGTTTACGCACATTGCAACCAGATCGATACCAATCGTATCGTGGCGCTTCAGGTCCATCGCCAGGCGCAGTTTGGTGCCGACTCCGTCAGTGCCGGAAACCAGAATCGGTTCGCGGTATTTTTGCGGTAAGGCGCACAAGGCACCGAAACCACCCAATCCACCCATAACTTCCGGGCGACGGGTCTGTTTCACTACACCTTTGATACGGTCTACCAATGCATTACCCGCATCGATATCCACGCCTGCGTCTTTATAGCTGAGAGAGGTTTTGTCGGTCACTGCTGAGTCCCCACGAAGGTTACAGGTTGTATTCAGAAAAGATGGTATTCAGAAAACACGGTATTGAGAAAACATACTGTGGTAAAAATAATGCGCGCTAATTCTAACAGTGTAGGCAATCGTTTGCGAGTGATGAGTCATCGGCTGGCTATTTTTCGTTAATGGCGACAATATCTCTTCTCGGTTGATCTGGATCAGGCTTAATCGTATGGCGCTAAGTAAAAAAGGCGGTATAATCTCGCGATTTTTTTTACGACGGGCTCTCATGCCCGCCGCTCTGCGGGCCGCCGCAAGCGGTGTTTAAAAACGCGTTTAGCGTTTTTGTCCGCCCACTAGCCGATGGGGAGATAATGATGAAGATCGTCGAGGTGAAACACCCACTAGTCAAACATAAACTGGGTTTGATGCGTGAGAACGATATTAGCACTAAGCGTTTTCGTGAGCTGGCTTCCGAGGTAGGAAGTTTGCTGACTTATGAAGCGACGGCCGACTTGGCAACCGAAAAAGTCACCATTGATGGTTGGTGCGGTCCGGTTGAAGTCGATCAGATCAAAGGCAAGAAAATTACCGTCGTACCGATTCTGCGTGCAGGATTGGGGATGATGGACGGCGTGCTGGAAAATGTCCCTAGCGCGCGTATCAGCGTTGTCGGCATCTACCGTGATGAAGAAACGCTGGAGCCTGTTCCTTATTTCCAAAAGCTGGTTTCCAATATCGAAGAGCGCATGGCGCTGGTTGTTGACCCAATGCTGGCAACCGGTGGTTCAATGATCGCGACGATCGATCTGCTGAAGAAAGCAGGTTGTCACAGTATTAAGGTACTGGTTTTAGTCGCGGCGCCGGAAGGGATTGCCGCACTGGAGAAAGCCCACCCGGATGTCGAGTTGTACACGGCATCAATCGATAAAGGCCTTAACGAGCAGGGTTACATCATGCCGGGTCTGGGTGATGCAGGCGATAAAATATTTGGTACGAAATAACAGGTAAGCCGACTTGATAGTCGGCTTTTTTTTGGCGTAAACCTAAGTATTTCCTATGGTTCGCCATAACCAGTGTTTCGTCACACGCGTTCTTTTATTACATCAGCAGTCAACATCATCCTGCTTCACTACGGTGGGGCGGGGTGAGTCTGGCTGTGATAACAAGTGCGGCTCTACCTGCACAACACTACAGAGGATATTGAAGATGACTCGTCGCGCCATCGGGGTGAGTGAACGACCCCCCTTGTTACAAACCATCCCGTTGAGTTTCCAGCATCTGTTCGCGATGTTTGGCGCTACCGTTCTGGTACCCATTCTGTTCAAGATCAACCCGGCAACCGTGCTGTTATTCAACGGTGTGGGTACGCTGCTTTATTTATTCATTTGTAAGGGAAAAATCCCGGCGTATTTGGGATCGAGCTTCGCATTTATTTCCCCAGTATTACTGCTACTGCCGTTGGGATATGAAGTTGCGCTGGGTGGCTTCATTATGTGCGGCGTGTTGTTCTGTCTGGTGGCGCTGATTGTTCAGAAAGCGGGTACTGGCTGGCTGAATGTACTGTTTCCGCCTGCGGCAATGGGAGCGATTGTCGCTGTCATCGGCCTTGAACTGGCGGGTGTGGCGGCAGGAATGGCTGGGTTGTTGCCTGCGGATGGTGCATCTGTGGATTCCACCGCGGTGACGATTTCACTGGCGACGCTGGCGATCACCATTCTGGGATCGGTGCTGTTTCGCGGTTTTCTGGCGATCATCCCGATTTTGATTGGGGTACTGGCTGGCTATGCGCTGTCATTTGCGCTGGGTGTCGTTGACTTGACCCCAATTCGTGAAGCGCACTGGTTCGCGATGCCAACATTCTATACGCCGCGTTTTGAGTGGTTTGCTATTCTGGCGATTCTGCCTGCGGCGCTGGTGGTGATTGCGGAACACGTTGGCCACTTGGTCGTGACGGCGAATATTGTGAAGAAAGATCTGATGCGCGATCCGGGGCTACATCGCTCCCTGTTCGCCAACGGGATTTCTACCGTGTTATCTGGTTTCTTCGGCTCTACGCCGAATACGACCTACGGCGAAAACATCGGCGTGCTGGCGATTACCAAAGTGTACAGCACCTGGGTTATCGGCGGTGCGGCGATCCTTGCGATTCTGCTTTCCTGCGTGGGAAAATTGGCTGCGGCGATTCAGGCTGTACCGGTTCCTGTCATGGGTGGTGTGTCGCTACTGCTGTACGGCGTGATCGGTGCGTCCGGTATTCGCGTGCTGATTGAATCCAAAGTGGATTACAACAAAGCGCAAAACCTGATCCTGACTTCCGTGATTCTGATCATCGGCGTCAGCGGCGCGAAAGTGCATCTTGGCTCGACCGAGCTGAAAGGCATGGCGCTGGCGACAGTTGTTGGTATCGGTATGAGTCTGGTATTTAAGGTCATCAGCCTGTTCCGTAAAGAGGAAGAGATCCTCGATGCGCCGGAAGAGAACGACACGCGTTCATAACCGCGTCATTCTCCTTGTTGAGGCCGTGCGTATCGCGGCCTCAACAGGGCCAGGTTTCTGTGGTAAACTCGATCCGTTTTCCTGCCCGTTTTGCTTGAGGTGATTCTGAACACGCCGGCACAGCTTTCATTGCCACTCTATTTACCCGATGACGAAACATTTGCCAGTTTCTATCCGGGTGAAAACGCGTCTCTTCTTGCCGCCGTCAATAATGCTTTGTATCAGGAGCATGGTAGCTATATCTATTTCTGGTCACGCGAAGGGGGCGGGCGCAGTCACCTGCTGCATGCAGCCTGCGCTGAACTGTCGCGTCAGGAACGCGCGGTGGGCTATGTGCCGTTAGATAAACGCGCCTACTTTGTGCCGGACGTGCTGGAAGGTATGGAGCAATTGGCGCTGGTGTGCATCGATAATATCGAATCGATTGCGGGCGATGAAGCGTGGGAAATGGCAGTGTTTAATCTGTACAACCGCATTCAGGAAACGGGGCGAGCTCTGCTGTTGATTACTGGCGATCGTCCGCCGCGTCAGTTGAATATACGCCTGCCCGATCTTGCTTCTCGTCTCGACTGGGGACAAATCTACAAGCTGCAACCGTTGTCGGATGATGAAAAGGGTGAAGCGTTACAGCTGCGTGCCAGACTGCGCGGGTTCGAATTGCCGGAAGACGTGAGTCGTTTTCTGCTTAAGCGTTTGGATCGAGAAATGCGCACGTTATTTATGACGCTCGATCAGCTCGACCACGCTTCCATCACTGCACAGCGCAAGCTGACCATTCCCTTTGTGAAAGAGATCCTCGGGCTGTAGCTGGAATTATCGTTCACAGCACTCTTTCACAATTACAGAATCTCCAGTACCTGTTCTGGCGGGCGGCCAATGCGTGCCTGACCTTGTGCCACGACGATAGGGCGCTCAATGAGCTTCGGGTTATCGACCATCGCCTGAATAAGCTGAGCTTCTGTCAGTGCGGCATCGGACAACCCCAACTGCTGATAAATCTCTTCTTTGGTTCTCATTAACTCGCGCGCGCTGCTAAAGCCCAACTGTTGGATAAGCTGATCCAGCGTCGCGGCATCGGGCGGCGTGTCGAGATAGAGCACGACGTCGGGGGCAATATTGTGCTCTTGTAGCAGCGCCAGCGTTTCACGGCTCTTGGAACAGCGTGGGTTGTGGTAAATCGTCACGGATGCTTTGGTTGAAGGCTGTGTCATCGTCATGCTCCTTATCAGGATTTCTGGTACTGGCGGAAACGCTGTTGCAACTGACGGAGCTGGTCGATACGGGCGTCGTAGCGCGCCTGCTCCAAGCTCCCCAATTTGACCAGTGAACTCGCGTTGCTCAGTAACCGAATAGATTGATCGAGCTGACCGTTAAGCGCCAGACTTTCTGCGCGTGCAGCCAACTCTTCTGCGCGCTGTCCTTGGGCTGCTGCGGTTTGCGCCAGCAGATCCCAGCCGTTCGGATCGTCAGGGTGCGCATAGGTGTAGCGATACAATATTTTGCCGGCAGCAGCAGGCTGTTTCCCTTCAACATAGGCATTGGCCAGATTAAGCTGAAGTACTGGGTTAGCCTGCATTCCGGGCACGTTTTGTAAACGGGCGATAGCCTGCGCGGCACGATTTTGTCCCAGATCGATGTCGGTCATCATATCCAGAAACCACGGATTGTCTGGTGCGCTGCTTAGCAGCGGTTGCAGCACATTACGCGCTTCATCGTACTTCTTCGCCTGATAAAGCTGAATCGCACGGCCATATTTTGCGGCCAACTGTTCCCGTACGTTACCCTTTTCCCATTGCACCAGCAGATCGTCGTTTAGTGGGCGATCCGGTGAGCCATACATACCAAAGGTGCGTATTTTGGCGAACAAGAAATCCTGAGAAGACTGCACTGGTGTCGGGCGCATCTGGTTGGCGCGGTTACGAGCGTCAGACAGGCGACTTTCCGGCAATGGGTGAGTCAGCAACATTTCCGGTGGTCTTGAAGCATAACGCGATTGATCAGCCAGCTTTTGCAGGAAATTCGGCATGGCTTGCGGATCGAACCCTGCACGCTGCAGCACCTGAATCCCGATGCGGTCTGCTTCTTGTTCATTCGATTGCGTGAAGGTAATCATGCCTTGCTGCGCGCCAGCCAGCGTACCGCTGAGCGCTGCCATTCCTAACTGTGGATTGGCCATCGCCAGCAGGATGGAACCGAGTGCGCCGACCCAAGTGAGCGGAGCGCTGCGCTGCTGTGATTCCATGCTGCGCGCTAAATGCCGCTGGGTAACGTGAGAGATTTCATGCGCCAGCACGGAGGCCAGTTCGCTCTCGCTATCGGCATAGCGGAACAGTGCGGAATGCAGTACCACATTGCCGCCGAAGAAGGCGAAGGCGTTGATGTCGTCATTACGGATCAGATAAAAATGGAACGGCGTGCGCACGGAATCGGCCTGTTTGACCAATCTGTTACCGAGCTGATTAATGTAATTGGACAGCAGCGGGTCGTTGATAAGCGGCGCACCGGCTCGTAACTGACGGACGTAAAAGTCGCCCATTGCCAGCTCCTGATTGATACTAAGCGTACCGCCTGCGGTGGTGCCGATATCCGGCAGCCGATCCTGCGTGTCAGCCTGAGCAGGAAGCAGGTTGCCAGCCAGTAGCGTCCCAAGCAGGACGGACATGACCGTTTTTCTTAACCGAATAGACATAACGGAAGATAACCTTATCAACAGCTAACGTGAAAGCATTCTGCCGACTATCTTAGCCAGCGATGGCAGACAAAGAAATGCCCGAACGGGAAAAACGTGGTGAAGAGGGATAATGATAGGAAAAACCGGCACCTATTACGGTGCCGGTGGACGATCTGAAAACCGCGAATCAGGCGCTTTTCAGATAATCGAGAACGATGTCGTGGTGGTTGCTGGTTTTGAAGTCGTCAAAAACCTTCTCTACCTTGCCGTTTTCATCGATCAGGAAGCTGATGCGATGAATCCCGTCATAGGTTTTCCCCATGAACGTTTTTTCTCCCCAAACGCCAAATCCTTCTGAAACCTGATGATCTTCATCAGAAAGTAGCGTGAAATTTAAGACCTCTTTTTCGATAAAGCGGGACAATTTTTCTGATTTATCCGTGCTAATACCGAGAACTTCAACACCATGTTTTTTCAAATCATCCATGTTATCGCGCAGGCCGCAAGCCTGAACGGTGCATCCTGGCGTCATCGCTTTAGGGTAGAAATACACCAACACTTTCTGTCCCTGGAAGTCGGTTAAATTTACTTGTTCGCCATCCTGGTCGGGCAAGCTAAATTTCGGTGCAATATCACCGGCTTTCAGTGTGTTCATCACGACTCTCCGTCTTATTTCTCTTCATGCTGTGGATATACCCATAAATAGACTATCGGGCATAGTTAACGACGCTAATACTGCCTTGTGCGTGCAATTCTGTACATAGCTGATGAAAGGCTGGCTCAATAATTGAGCTATCAAGCGTTGCAGAACTGTGTGCGGCAATCTGAATATACAGCTGCGGCGGTTTGCCACCCTCGGCGGGCTGCGTTTTGGAAACCAGCTCGGCAATGTTTAACTGGTGAGAATCGAACAAATCGGTAAAGCGCTCAATGATGTGAGGGGAGTCGGCAACGTCGACCTTTACCCAAACGGTTGAAGGCGTTGGCTGACTAGCCTGTGACTCCGTCCGCTTCATCACGATCAGTAAATCCATCTCTGCGCCTTTCAGCGGCAGGGTAGATTCGATCAGCGTTATCGCATTCCAACTGCCGGACAGCAGCATAATAAACGTGAACTCTTTGCCCAGCATGGCAAGACGGCTATCTTCGATATTGCAGCCACAGCTACTGACGTGACGGGTAATCGCATTGACGATACCGGGGCGATCAACCCCCATCGCGGTAATAACCAGATAGTGTTCTTGTGAGCTTGGCAACATCATGCTTCCTGTCTTTTTTCCCATTAATACATGGTAAACATAAAAAATTGCTTGGAGCAATTTTTAACGCCGCTTGCGGCGGCCCGAAGGGCGGCGGGCAGGGATAGCCTGCCGTAAAAAAAACGGAGCAATTTTTAACGCCGTTTACGGCGGCCCGAAGGGTGGCGGGCAGGGATAGACCGCCATAAAAAACGGGAGCAATTTTTAGCTCGATTTACGCGGCCTATTTTCCCAAAACATCAGAAGCATTTTTAATTTCGTTTGCTGCGTCATAAAAAAACCTGCGTCAGACGCCTACAACGCCCTTGTCCGCTTGCTTTTGCATAGAGGTCAAAAGTACCATGAAGCACTTGTTTGTGGAGGGGATGGCCAATGTTTACGGGAAGTATTGTTGCGCTAGTTACGCCGATGGACGCCAAAGGCGCCGTTGACCGGGCGAGCTTGAAAAAACTGATTGATTATCATGTCGCTAGCGGTACATCGGCGATTGTCTCTGTCGGCACGACGGGTGAGTCTGCCACGCTGAGCCATGACGAACATGGCGATGTCGTGCTGCTGACGCTGGAACTGAGCGACGGACGTATTCCTGTTATCGCTGGAACGGGTGCTAATGCTACTGCCGAAGGCGTTTCTCTGACCAAACGGTTTCATGGCACGGGTGTTGTTGGCTGCCTGACGGTCACACCGTACTACAATAAACCGACGCAAGAAGGTCTATACCAGCACTTCAAAGCGATCGCCGAGCATACCGATCTGCCGCAAATCCTGTATAACGTACCTTCCCGTACTGGCTGCGACATGTTGCCGGAAACTGTTGCCCGTTTGTCCGAAGTGAAAAATATTGTCGCAATTAAAGAAGCGACGGGGAACTTAAGTCGGGTAAGTCAGATCCAAGAGCTGGTTAGTGAAGACTTCATTTTGCTGAGCGGCGATGACGCCAGCGGTCTGGATTTTATGCAACTCGGCGGTAAAGGTGTGATTTCCGTGACAGCGAATATCGCTGCGCGTGAAATGGCTGAACTTTGCAGGCTGGCGGCGCAGGGCAATTTTGTCGAAGCGCGCCGTTTAAATCAGCGCCTGATGCCACTGCATCAGAAATTATTTGTTGAACCCAATCCTATCCCAGTGAAATGGGCTTGTAAGGAATTGGGACTCATGGCGACCGATACGCTGCGCCTGCCGATGACACCGTTGACTGATTCCGGTCGTACGGTGATGGGGCAAGCACTTAAGCAAGCGGGTTTGCTGTAATCGTTAGGGAGATTTAATGAGTTATTCATTACAAAAGTCGATGGTGGCGAAAGTCGTTGGCTTATCACTCGTGATGTTGCTTGCGGCTTGTTCCAGCGATCAGCGCTATAAGCGTCAGGTCAGTGGCGATGAATCCTATCTAAAGGCACCAGCGCAACATGTGCTGAATACGCCTGCCGGGATGATTTTACCGGTGCAGAACGGGGATTTTGATATACCGCCAGTTACCCTGAATGGTGCAGTTGGCAAAGAGCTGGATATTCGTCCTCCAGTGCAGCCATTGGCTTTGTTGAATGGTTCCCGTACCCAAACCTCAGGTGATACGGCAACGCTGTTGTTAGAAAACAGTGCGCAAAACAGCCAGATCTGGTCTCAGGTTATCCGCGTGCTGCAAGACAACGCGTTTACCATTGCCAACCGTCAGGATGCCAGCCAAACGCTGACGACCGACTGGATCTCATGGCCGCGTGAAGATGAAAACGTTCCGTATCAGGGCCGTTATCAGATTTCTGTGCAACAGCAGGGTTACCAGGTTGCTCTAATCGTGAAACTGCTGGGCTTACAACTGAACGGTCAGCCAGTGACGACGAGCGATCAGACGCAGCGCTACGCTGGCCTGATGCTGAATGTCCTCAGTAATGGTCTGGACTCTCAGGCAACGGCACGCGAAAATGCGCTGGCAAACCGCACCATTGGTTCGCTGGACGTGCAGAGCGGTGCGGATGACACTGGTCTGCCGCTGCTGATTGTGCGCGGTCCGTACACTGTTGTGTGGGATCGTCTGCCTGTCGCGTTGGACAAAATCGGCATGAAGGTTAACGATCGCAGCCGTCCGCAGGGTTCTGTTTCTGTGACGTATCGAGCACCAAGCGGCGGAACCTGGGATGATCTGGGCGCGAAAAACCCTGAACTGCCTAACGGCGATTACAAATTGCAGGTCGGCGATTTAGATAACCGCAGCAGTCTGCAATTTATCGATTCCAAGGGGCATACGCTAACCCAGTCGCAGAACGATGCACTGGTGGCCGTATTCCAGGCGGCGTTCAGTAAATAACGCATAAAACAAGGGTCGGATTATCCGGCCCTTCTTCATTCAACAATATCTACCCGAATTGGCGGGCGCTATCGGCAAGCGTTCGGGGAAGCGTTAAATATCGGGTCGTATTTTTTGACCCTCACTGTGTGGAGTAATTAAAGATGCAAAAGCTAGCTGAGCTGTATCGTGGAAAGGCGAAAACCGTCTACACCACCGAAGATCCCGATCTACTGGTGCTGGAATTTCGCAATGATACATCAGCAGGAGACGGTGCGCGCATTGAGCAGTTTGACCGTAAAGGGATGGTGAATAACAAGTTCAACCATTTCATCATGAGCAAACTGGAAGAAGCCGGAATCCCAACCCAAATGGTGAGCCTGCTGTCTGACAATGAAGTGCTGGTGAAAAAACTGGAGATGGTGCCGGTCGAGTGTGTCGTGCGCAACCGCGCGGCGGGATCGCTGGTAAAACGTCTGGGTATCGAAGAAGGTATCGAGCTGAATCCGCCGTTGTTCGATCTGTTCCTGAAAAATGATGCCATGCATGACCCGATGGTGAACGAATCTTACTGCAAGACGTTCGGCTGGGTAAGTGAAGAGAATCTGGCTCGCATGAAGGAACTGAGCTACAAAGCGAACGATGTGCTGAGCAAACTGTTTGGCGACGCTGGGCTGATTCTGGTCGACTTCAAGCTGGAGTTTGGTCTGTTCAACGGTGAAGTCGTGCTGGGCGATGAGTTCTCACCAGACGGTAGCCGCCTGTGGGACAAAGAAACGCTGAACAAAATGGATAAAGACCGTTTCCGTCAGAGCCTTGGTGGCTTGATTGAAGCGTATGAAGAAGTTGCGCACCGTATCGGCGTAAAATTAGACTAACTGCGCAATCGTTTACGTTCAGGTCTCCAGTCGGCAATAGGCTGGAGACCTGAATATTTTAACTATTTTCCTTTCAGAAAACGCCCTTTTATTCCTCATCTTTGCCTGCATGATTTGCTGGTCTGCCCCTTATCTCGATTAATGCTATCATCGCGGTTTGCTTAACGCGCAACCTGACTACTTTCGACAGACTCGAATCCATGGCTTATATCGATCCAACATTGTTAATTCTGCTCGTCCTGGCGGGGCTGGGTATCATCAGCCACAACATGACCGTCACACTGGCGATTCTGGTGCTGCTGGCGATACGTATCACACCCTTAAACAGCTATTTCCCGTGGGTAGAAAAATACGGTCTGAGCATCGGTATCGTCGTTCTGACTATTGGCGTGATGGCACCGATTGCCAGCGGAAAAATTACCGCCAGTGAAGTGATGCATTCCTTCCTGCATTGGAAATCCCTGCTGGCGATTCTGATTGGTGTCGCCGTGTCCTGGCTTGGCGGACGTGGTGTGTCGCTAATGAGCAATCAACCCTCCGTTGTGGCGGGGCTGCTGGTGGGAACGGTCATGGGCGTGGCGCTGTTTCGCGGTGTGCCAGTCGGGCCGTTGATCGCCGCAGGGCTACTTTCTCTGCTGATTGGCAAGACCTGACTGAGCTGGCGCGTGTGATGATATTGCGTGATTTTCTCCACAGCCAACAACAGCAGCAACGCTATGGTATCCGGCGATTGCTGGTGCTGAGCGGTGAGTCGAGCTGGTGTGAAGAGCAAGCGATGGTGCTTAGCCGCCAGTCAACGGGCGACTGGCTGTGGGTTAGCGAACACGCACCTGACTCCGTCGCCTCGTTGCCAGCCAGTCGTGTTCGGACGCTGCTAGGGCGAGAGTTTCATCACGCGGTGTTTGATGCGCGCAGCGGCGTGGATGTCGAGGCGCTGGCGATGCTGTCCGGCACGCTACAGGCCGGGAGCTGGCTGATTATGCTGGTTCCGTCGTGGCAAGTGTGGCCGACGCTGCCGGATCAAGACAGCCTACGCTGGAGTGAGCACGCACAGCCGATTGCTACTCCGCACTTTATTCAGCACTTCCAGCGGCAGTTGCTGGCCGATGACGATGTGGTTCTCTGGCAACAAGGTCAGCCGTTGGTGATTCAGCCGCTGGCTGTAAGATCCGACTGGCAGCCTGTACAGGGTGAACCGACCGTACGACAGCAGCACATCTTGCATGAACTGAGTGCCACCGAGTCTGGCGTATTTGTGATTATCGCGCCACGCGGTCGAGGAAAATCGACGCTGGCGGGAATGCTGACGCAGCGTAGTCGCGGAACCTGCTGGACCACCGCACCTTCCCGTTCGGCGACGGATATCCTGCAACAGCACGCGCGTGGCGATGCGCAGTTTTGGGCACCGGATGCGTTGTTAGCACACTGTCACCTTCATGGCGCACCCGACATCGACTGGTTGTTGATTGATGAAGCGGCAGCGATTCCGTCTTCTGTACTTACTGCGCTGTTGCCCTATTTCCCCCGTATTTTGATGACCACGACGGTGCAGGGGTATGAAGGCACGGGACGGGGTTTTCTGCTGAAGTTTTGTGCGGCATTGCCGCAGTGTCGCGTATTTTCACTGGACGATCCTCTGCGCTGGGCCGCTAATGACCCGCTGGAACGCGTGTTGGATCAGGCGCTGCTGTTCAACGAACCCGCCTCTCTTCATTTTCCGCTGAATCCCACTGATGGCGCACTGACTCTGCCCTCTGCCGACCTTGATATTCGAACCGAGCGTGCCGACGACTGGCTGACACATCCCGAACGCCTGACGTGGTGCTATGCGCTATTGTGCAGTGCACATTACCGTACCTCGCCGCTGGATTTACGCCGCATGATGGATGCACTGGGCATGCATATTGTCAGTGCACAGGTGGCGGGTGATATTCGTGGCGTGTTGTGGCTGGTGGAGGAAGGCGGGCTGTCTGATTCACTGGCTCATGACGTTTGGGCTGGCAGGAGGCGACCGCGCGGTAATTTGGTGGCGCAATCGCTGGCGGCGCATGCTGGCCTGTGGAATGCGCCGACGCTGCACGCGCGTCGCGTAAGCCGGATTGCGGTTGCCTCGTCATCTCGCCGACAGGGAATAGGGCGAGCATTAATCGCAGATCAGACTCGTGAGGCACAAAAGCAGGCGCTGGATTATCTGTCGGTTAGCTTCGGCTATCAGCCAGATCTGTGGGCGTTCTGGCAATCGTGTGGGTTTCAATTGGTGCGTATCGGCAGTCATCTTGAGGCCAGCAGCGGCTGCTATAGCGCGATGGCGGTACTGCCGCTGAGTGAGGCCGGGCATAAACTGGCGCAGCAGGGAAGCCAGCAATTGGCGCGCGACTGGCACTGGCTACAACGCATGATTCCGCTGAGCCTCGCGCTGCCACAGACGGAAAATACGGATCTGGGTACAGAGAATATTGAACTGAATGACGACGACTGGCGTGAGCTGGTGGGATTTGCGTTTGCGCATCGGCCTATGGAGGCGAGCTTCGCTGCGATCTGTCGTCTGCTGATTCACACCTCGTTGCCGCTGCCTGCGCTACGTCTGTTGGCGGAAACACCGGGTGAAGGCGAACAGACGGCTGCTACGTTAGGGCTAACGGGCAAGAAAGCGCTCCTGAAACGCTGGCGAGAAGAAACCGCCAATGCGCTAATCGATCTCGATGCGCAACGCGGTGAGCGCTGGCGGCTGTGGGTGCTTCCTGACGATGCAGCGGAGGATGCGCTTCATCCCTGAAACGCATCGTTATGGATAGGCAGACTACGGTATCAGTTCAACTGTGATTTGAAGGCGGGCGCACGACGAAGTAATTCCCACAGCGTTTCCTGCAAGGGGATTTTCTGCGCTTCTGACAGCTGCGAGTAGCGCTGATAAAATGCATCCTCTTTCGCGGAAAAATCCGGGTTTTCCTGAAGCCATTGTTCACGTAGCGCGGTAATTTGTTCATCCGTTAGCTTTTTGCTCGGCGTGGCGTCTTCCTGTGCCTGAAACCAGCGGAAGCGCTTATCTGGCGTTGCGCGTTCTTCTCTGCTCCATCCGTCTTTAATTTGCAGGATCTGCGCCAGCGCGAAGCCAAGAGTGGTACTGATGCTGCGCCAGCTATCAGCGTCGGACGCGGCAGGCGGCGGCGATAGGCTGGCGAGTATTGTGGCAATATTCTTTTCCAGGCCCAGTTCGGTAGCCGCTTTTTCTTCCCAGCTTATTGCCTGCTGATGCAGTGCCGTCCATTCGCTTTCTGCCACGGCTTCACCCGCTAACAGCCGTGAAATTGCCTGAACCCACTGCTGACGCAAGCCGTCTACGGTTTCATCTACCAGCCAGTCAGACCACGGATTTCCTTCGTGACTTAACCAGTGGTGCAGCCATTGCAGCGCAACGCCATCTACCGTTTTTCCCGGAGCGAGAGCCGCAAAGAGGGCATCAACCTGTTCTGGTGTGGTGCTCGGCAGTTTTTCCAGCAGCAGGCCGAGCGAGGCCGGTAATCCGGTGATGCGTTCAAAGATGCGAATGTCTGCATTGTGCGCTAGCGCAGCAGAGACTGAGCCTTTGTTGTCCTGCCAGTAGGGGGAAAATGCGTGTTCGATATTACCGTCCGCCGCATGCTGACGTAGCCGCTGGTGGAGGAATGTGTGCAACGAAGCATCACCATAGAACGTGCTCCACGTAACGTGAGTGTCTGCCAGCGGCTGTGCGGTGTTCTGTATCGCAATCTCGTGCGATTCCAGCCAGCCGCGTAGCTGCGCCAGCGTTTTCACACCGATCTGCCGTGAAATCTCCTGCCCATTTTTAAACAGCAGCAGCGTAGGAATACCTCGTACCCCAAAACGCTGCATGAATGCCGGATATTGCTCCACATCCAACTTGGCGACGGTTAGGTTGTCTGGCGTGTTATCGGCAATCGTGTTTAGCAGAGGAGCTAGCGTTTTGCACGGCTGGCACCAGGGTGCCCACAGGTCGAGCAAAATGGGCTTGTCACTGTTATTGAGCAACGTATCCAGCGAGGTGTCGCTGGCAGTAATGATGGCGTCTGACATGGTGTCTCCGTTCAGAGAAAATAGTGAGTAAGTTGAGTAGGGGGCAGTGAACCGTGACAACACGGCTTACTGTGAGCCGCCTACGGTCATGTTGTCGATACGAAGCGTTGGCTGGCCGACGCTGACGGGCAGGGATTGGCCTTCTTTGGTACAGGCGATATTGCCGTCATCCAAAGCCAAATCGTTACCCACCATCGCGACGTGCAGCAATGCTTCTGGCCCGTGACCAATCAGCGTGGCACCTTTAACCGGGCGGGTGACGCGTCCGTTTTCAATCAGGTAGGCTTCGGTGGTGGAAAAGACGTATTTCCCGCTGCTGATATCAACCTGCCCGCCGCCGAAGCCGACGGCGTAGAGGCCGTTTTTGACCGATGCGATCACTTCTTCGGCTGGATATTGTCCTGCCAGCATGTAGGTGTTGGTCATGCGCGGCAGCGGTAGCGCAGAGTAGGAAGCCCGACGCGCGTTGCCCGTCAGGGCGGTATTCATCAGTCTGGCGTTGAGGCTGTCCTGTAAATAGCCGCGCAGGATGCCGTCCTCGATTAATGTCGTGCACTGTGACGGTGTGCCTTCATCGTCCACATGCAGCGAACCCCGCCGGTTGGCGAGCGTGCCGTCATCCACGACGGTAATGCCCGGCGCGGCAACGCGTTCTCCTAACAGACTAGAGAATGCGGAACTGCCTTTGCGATTAAAATCGCCTTCCAGCCCGTGCCCGATAGCTTCGTGCAGCAAAATGCCGGGCGAACCTGCACCAAGGATCACGCTGTAAGTTCCTGCTGGCACCGGGCTGGCGTCCAGATTATTCAGCGCCTGATCGACAGCCTGATTAACCCACTGGCTGACCGTCTCGTCAGCAAAGAATCGGTAGTCGAGGCGTCGCCCACCACCGCTGGAACCATTCTCCCGACGACCCTGCTGTTCGACGACGACATTGATGACCAGATTCACCAGCGGGCGAACGTCGGTGGCGAGCCGACCGTCATGTCGGGCGATCAGAATGGTTTCGTGTGAAGCATTCAGGTAGGCCGTGACCTGCGTCACGCGGGGATCGCGGGCACGCGCCTGTCTGTCGATCGAGAGCAGAAGCTGACGTTTATGTTCTTCGGTTACGGCAAGTAAAGGATTGTCTGACGGATAAAGCGCGGTCGTGCCGTGCGGCAGCGACGCGGGTAGTGCCACACTGGCGGTCTGTCCCCGACGACTGATTTCTCTTACGGTATTGGCTGCTTGCAGAATAGCCTGCGGGCGG
This sequence comes from Pectobacterium atrosepticum, assembly GCF_000740965.1. NCBI lineage: Bacteria > Pseudomonadati > Pseudomonadota > Gammaproteobacteria > Enterobacterales > Pectobacteriaceae > Pectobacterium > Pectobacterium atrosepticum. Next base: position 1,424,154 of record NZ_CP009125.1, read on the forward strand.
AGGTCATTGGTGTAGGAGAACGCCGTTTTCTCGCCGCTGACGGCGCGGACGCCAACGCCCTGATCGCGGCTAAATCCTGTTGGGCGCACAATGCCGTTTTCTAACTGCCAGCCTTCCTGCTGGCGGCGCTGAAAATAGAGATCGGCATAGTCCACCTGACGCTGCATGATGTGGTTCAGCGCGTGCGTTATCTCCGTCGTTTCCAGCGAAAATGCCGACAGCGCAGGTGAGACTCCCGCTCTGGAAGCGTGTATTGCCATGATAATGATCCTGTTTCTGTGACGCGATGTGGGATTACTGCCCGGCGATCTGCATCTCTTCAATCAATAGGGAACCGCAGGAGAGATTGCCCTGCGTGTGGATGTCCGCTCCGAGCGCGACACAGTGCAGGAGCAGCGTTTTCAGGTTGCCTGCAATGGTGATTTCTTCGACCGGATACTGAATTTCGCCGTTTTCGACCCAAAAGCCCGCCACACCCTGCGAATAGTCGCCCGTCATTGGATTCAGTCCGTGCCCTAGCAACGTGGTGACCAGCAGTCCTGTGTGCATCTGGCGCAGCAGCGCTGGCAAGTCATCGCCAGCGCGACTCTGGTTGCTGCTGACGCTCAGATTATAGGCTCCACCTGCGTGTCCGGTCGTCGTGAGCCCCAGGCGTCGAGCGCTGTAGCTTGAGAGAAAATAGCCTTGTGCAATGCCGTCGTGGATGACATGACGCGGAGCAGTTGCGACGCCTTCAGCATCGAAGCAGGCGCTGGCCAGTGCGCCGGGAATAAACGGATTTTCATACAAGCTCAGGTGCGGTGCAGTGATGGCCTCACCGAGGCACTGACCCAGAAATGACGTGGATCGATAAAGCGCCGCGCCGCTCAGCGCACCGACCAAATGATGAATCAGGCTGTGCGCCACGGGGGCCTCAAACAGCACTGGACTGCGGCGGGTTGAGAGTTTTCGTGCACCTAGCTGTGCCACCGCACGTTGCGCGGCGGTATGTCCGATAGCCTCTGGCGAGGCCAGCAGCGACGGCGCTCTGCCGGAGGTGTGCCAGAAACCCTGCTGACGTTGCGTATCGTTACGCGCAATCGCATGGCTCCACAGGGTGTGTAACGATGTTGGGTAACCTGCCGAAAAACCGGCAGAGTTCGCCAGAATAAAGTCTCCCTGCTGCGAGGTGATTTCCGTGCTCTCGCTGTAGCCATGTTCATGTGTGGTATTGGCGGCCTGCTCGGCGCGCAGCGCCAGCGACAGCGCTTGCTCAACCGTCAGCGTATCGGCGTTGTGAAGCGCAAGATCGTAAATATTACGGGCGAAATGCTGTGCTTCCGGCAGACCGCTACACGGATCCTCATCGGCATATTTTGCCAGCGTGCTAGCGGCATCAACGGCATCCTGCAACGCTTCCTTGCTAAACAAGGTCGAAGAAACGGTGCCTGCGCGCTGGCCGAAGTAGACCGTAACGGACAGGAAGTTGCTTTGGTTTTGCGTCAGCGTATCAATATCGCCGTTCCTGACGCGGATCGTACGGCGGTTTCCCTGCGAGATGCTGACGACTGCCTGACTCGCGCCTTTTGCGGCCGCGAAGTCCAGCACGTCTCCGGCCAGCGACTGAAGCGTGTCGGTCTGCGGCGTAGCAAGAACGGGGGATTCATCAAGAGAAGGCATTATTCGGTATCCATGCGTGACAGTGTTCTACTCATGATGTGCAACGAAGAAAGAAAAGCGTCACCGCACGCCGAAACTTTTTTTACGCTGAGGAATTTGGATGATGGAGAAGATGATGCGCTCTGATGCTGGCGAGGCTTTCAGCACCAGAGCGAAAGAGGAAGTCAGGGGGCTTTGACGGGTTGCAGGACGAAATCGATTTTGCTCAGGCCACGCTGCTGGGCATTCGTCATGACATACGCTACCCGACCATATTCGACGGCCTGATCGGCAAACAGCCGTATATTCGGGTGAGTGCCTTCGGCTGAGGCCGCATCGAGTTTGGCGATCAGTTGGGCATCATCGACCGCTTCTTTATTCCAGTTAATTTGTCCGGTTGCGGTAATCGCGATATCCACAGCTTGTGGATCTTTTTTGATTTTTTCGACGCTGGCGCGCGGTAGATCCACTTTGACGGCGTGATTAATGACCGGCAGGGTGATCATGAACACGATCAGCAGCACCAGCATGACATCGATAAACGGCGTCATGTTGATGTCGTTAAGCAGGGCGTCTTCCTGACTTTCAAACGGGGATGACATACTCATGGCTATGTTCCTCTTCAGGCGGAGCGCTCAACGGGGTGAGTCGGCTCATACCGCGCTGCACTATTCTGGTCGGTAATACTGGTCAGATCGGTAATACTGGTATCCACGCGTGCGCCAGTCAGCAGGTAAGCGTGCAGATCGTGCGCAAAGCGATTCATGGCATGCAGGACGATGCGATTGCGGCGGTTGATTGCGTTGAATCCTAATACGGCCGGAATCGCCACGAACAGGCCAAACGCCGTCATGATCAAGGCTTCGCCGACAGGGCCAGCAACCTGAGCCAGATCGGGCTGGCCGATGGTACTGATGGTTTGCAGCGCGTGAAAAATGCCCCACACGGTGCCTAGCAGGCCGATAAACGGCGCGGTACTGCCGATAGACGCCAGCGTGCCGAGGCCGGATTGCAGTTTGCCTGAGTTGGTGTCCAGCGTGTTGCTCAGGCCGCGCACCAGCCAGTCGCTGAGATCGACGTGTCCGCCCAGCGTGGAAGAAAATTTGTGCGGGTGTTTCAGCAGCGCGTGCCCTTCGATCACCAGATCGCGGAACGGGTTAAAACGCTGCTTACCGAATTTCTCGACGCTCTCTTGCAGGCTGGTCGCCTGCCAAAAGGTATTCCGACTGTATTGCACGCTTTTGTTCAAGGCGAATAACTGCCGCGCTTTAAGCAGCATGACCGTCCATGACAGCAGCGACATGATGAGCAGAATGATGGCTACCGAGTGGGTGACCACGTCGCCCTGCTGCCAGAAATGATGGATATCTAACGTGTTCATGTGTGACCTCTTATGCAATAACCTGATTCGGGCGTGTTTGCGAAACGGCGGATGCGCTATGTCAACGCGGGTGCTTTCTTAGTGAGTCAGCCGGAAATTAACGGGCTGAATCGTCATGACAGTAATGGCCTGTCCATTTTCGCGGTAAGGCGTACAGCGTGCCTGCGCTACGGCCTCAATCGCGGCCTGATCGAGTGCGTCATAGCCGCTACTGCGGGCAATGTCGTGTCGAATCAATCGCCCCTCTGGGCTAATCACCAGACGAACCAGCACGTTGCCTTCCTGCTGGAGACGCTTGGCGCGGCGAGGGTAGTCAGGTTGCGGGACGACACAGCCAACGGATGCAACCTGCTTAGGCTGCGCACCCGGGCTGTTCTGCATCAGGTTGCCCTTGCTGGCGGTCGTCAGTGTGCCTGGCGTCGCTTCCGGTGCGGTGTGAGACGGCTCCGGTGCCGGACGCGCCGCAGGCTGACGCTCAGCGGTGGTTTTTGGGCGGATGGGCTGTGGTTTTACCACTGGCTTAACCGGCGGCTGGTGAACCTCTTTTTTGACCGGAGGCGGCGTTTGCTGTTCCTCAACGACTGGTTTTTCAGGAACGGGCGCAATTTCACGTTCACCCTGTTCTGATGTCAGCACGGGTGGCTCCGGCGACGGTTCAGGAATCGGTTCGGGTTCTGGCGCGTCAACCATCGTGGCCTGAATGCTTATGCTGGCTGCTGGATTGAGCAGGTTGATCGGTGTGTATTCAGTGGTTCGCGTGATGAGTAAGGCAGCGACACCGGCATGGATCAGCGCGACCGTCAGAAAGCTGAGCGCAATCCTCCCCATTTCTCCCCGGTCGGGCGCCGCCACCGCCATGCTGCGCGACGGCTGTGCGGGTGCGACGTCACGCCGTGCGGCGGGTGCCGCATCAACGCGCGCGTTTAACGAAAGGTGTTGCACGGATGCCTGTTGCACGTTTTCCTCTGCTGCTCTTACTTACGGTGTCGGACGCTTTATGCCGCCCTGAACATCGGGATTGTGATGACCTCTATTAACGATGTGCAACGAGGCAGGAAAAGTGTCACCACGTGCGTGAAATTTTTTGCGGCTTGCCATCCTTGACTACCACCTTTGCGAGCCATCGCTTATACGTGTCTGGCGTCGGCGGCGCGGATATGTATCCAGTAATCGGTGGTATGCACAATCGCGATGGGCATGGTTTGCGCCAGAGAATCCAGCGTGTAGTTCAGGTTATCTAACGGGAAATTGCCACTGACGCGTAAATCAGCGATAGCGGGATCCAGCCGGATTATTCCGGGGGTGTAATCACGCAGTTCGCTGATGACCGACGCCAGCGAGCGATCGCGGACTTCCAGACGACCCTGCATCCAGGCGCTTTCCGCCTCCGGCGTGACGGCAACCTGATAGAGCGTTGAGCGATCGAACCAGACGCCTTGACCCGCGTGAAGGCGCAGGCTTTGCCCTGCGTGGTTAGTCACCTTGGCGATGTTATCCAGCACGCCGACGTGGATGCCGCCGCTTTCATGACGCACGTTCACATTGGCCTGAAGCGCGACGATATTGCCCATGTGGGTATCAATAATAAAAGGGCGTTGTGCATCCGATTTAATCTTCGCGAAGATACCACCGTTGAGAATGCCGACCTGACGGAGGGTATTTTCTGGTTCAACGTTGATATCGACGGCGGTACGCGCGTTCAACATGAGCGTGCTGCCATCGCTGAGCGGAACCTGCTGGCGCTGTGCCGTGGCAGTCTTCACATCAGATAGAAGGGGTGATAGGGGGTAATGTTGGTTAAGTAACAAGCTGCTTAGCGAGGCGATGGCCACCATGCCCAGCCCATATTGCAGGACTTTGCGCCGACCTGAGGGGGCTAATAGCGCCTGGCGAATCGGTTCGTGAGGCAGCGCGGCGAGAAGCGGCTGAAATTTCCCCAGAGTTTGCTCAATGCGTTGGCAGGCGCGCTCATGCAGAGGGTTTTCGTATCGCCAGCGTCGGTACTCATCATAGTCGGACTGTGTTGCTTCGCCCGAACGCAGCAGCACCATCCATTCAATCGCCTGTTCGGCAATCGGGTCATCCATGTGTCGTCTTGCCATGCGGTTCACCTATAAGTCACTGCTGTCCTGTGTGGCCAGATAGCAGTTGGTCAGCGCTTTGGCGATATATTTTCTCACCATACTGGCGGAGACATCGAGCTGTACGGCAATGTCGGCATAGGTCATGCCATCAAGCTGGCTAAACAGAAATGCCTGCCGTGCTTTGGTGGATAACCCATCCAGCGCCTGATCGATAGTGAGCAGCGCCTCCATCAACAGCTGTTGATCTTCTGGTGACGGATGGTGAAATTCAGGTTTACTCGCCAGCGCGGTGAGATAGGCTTTTTCCAGATCGCGGCGACGCCAGTTTTCATACAGTACGCGTTTGGCGAGCGTGGTTAGCATCGCGCGCGGTTCCTGTACATTGGCAAGATTTGGTAGCGAGGCCAAACGTAAAAATGCCTCTGAGGCGACATCTTCCGCTTCACAGCCGTAGGCAATACGGCGGCGTAATCTTTCCGTTAGCCAGCGATAGTCGCTACGAAATATCAGCGACAGTAAGTCGGGTTTTTTAACAGCCTCTATGTACATGGGCATCCTTAAATAGCGTAAATCACAACAATGCTTGAACCGGGATACCCCAGGGCCGCAGAACAAAAGGAACGATGCGTCCTGTGCTGTTTTTAAGTCAAAATATGCAGGAGTCAAACAACGTTTTTTTTCTATGGTTAGTTAGAAATGTTCTGTTACTGACTGGAATGGGTAAATCTCTATTTCTGGATGTTTCTTGGCGGGCGATAAAAAAGACAATTCAGAAGAGTGATTCATTTTTATATTTAAAAATACAGAGGAAAGATTTGTCCAAATCAATCTGTTTTCTACCGAGGAAAAAATAATTACGGGAAAAATGACTTTCCCACTGTCACTTTTCCATCGTCATTGCACAAATCATACGAAGACCAATAAAAACTGATTTTTTGAAGCAATTGACGAGGGAAAAATGAAAAAACGTAATACTGCCTCTCCCGCTCTGGGGCTGAGTTTTAAGAAACGCTTATTCTTCACTAATATGTTGGCGATTAATTCTGCGTTATTCATGGGGGCAACGACCGTTCCTATGACCGTCTATGCGGCGGGTGAAAATGACACCGTGGCATTTTCTATTCCTGCGGGCGACCTGCAAAAAGGGCTATTGGCAATCGCCAATCAAAGCAAACAGACACTCTCTTTTAATCCTGCGCTGGTGGCGAATTATCAGAGTGCCGCGCTGAATGGCAATTATTCAACGCGTCAGGCTATTTTACGCTTACTGCAAGGTACGCCGTTATTATTGACGACGACGGGTAATGGCACGCTGACCATTGTTTCTTCCCGCGCTAATGATGCAGATGTGGCGCAGGCGAGTGATAAAACGCTGCCAGCGATTACCGTCAGCGCAGGCAGTGAAGATGAAACCGTATTGAATCCCGGCACCTCCTCTTCGGCATTACGCACCAGCACGTCGTTGCAGCAAACGGCACAGTCAGTTCAGGTGATCAGTAATAAGCTGATTACCGCCCGTCAGGCCACATCGTTGGAAGAGGCGTTAAAAAACTCAGGCAGCGTGGTTACCATTCAGTCAAACCGTGGTACGCCTACGTACTGGATGCGTGGCTATGCCGTAACGTCTGGTGCGACGGATGGCCTGTCGGGCTCTAGCAATGCTGGTATTGGTCAGGGTACGGCGATTGAGGGGGTCGAACGTGTTGAAGTGCTGAAAGGGCCACAGTCGGTGCTCGCGGGAAGCAGTTCCGCCGCGGGAACCATTAACGTTGTGCGTAAAAAACCGGTAACCGAACCGTTGCATGTCCTCAAAGTCGAGGCGGCGCGCTACGGTGAATTTAAAACGGCTATCGATCTGGGTGGCGCGATCACGGACGATAAAGCGTTCAGCTACCGTTTAAATGCCTCAACCATGAAATCTCAGCACTCCTTTCCTGATTACAACGGTAACCACGGTGATTATTTAGCCCCAGCGCTGACCTGGAAAAACGACAATACGCGGATCACCGTTGGTGCGGAAGTGAATCAGGCACGTAAATCGGGACCTGCCGGAACGATTTACGCTAACGGGAGAATACAGAAGCTGCCGGAATATCGTCTGGGGGATAAAGACGATCATAACAAGATGAAAACGACGAATGCCTATTATGAGCTGGAGCAAAAACTCGTCGACGATTGGACATTCAACAGTAAAGCGGGTTTCCAGAGCACGGCTTCGCAGATGAAGATGAACGAAACGCTGGATATCGCCGCTAATGGCAACAAAATTAGCCACCCGCTGGCCTATAAATCCACTAATCAGACGTGGAGCCAGCAAAATGATATTCGCGGGAAAATCGAAACCGGGCCCGTCACTCAGACTTTGTTGGTCGGCCATGACTATAAGCATGAACGCTACGCCAGCTATGACGGCAGCTTTATCCTGATGACCAATGGGAATGTGTATAACCCAGACTCGTTGGTGTTCCCCAGCATCGGTGAACCGAATAGCCGGACGTACACGTCCAAGCTGATTCAAAGCGGCTTCCTGTTCCAGGATCAGATCGATGTCTTTGACCGCCTGCATTTCCAACTGGCGGTGAAGCGCTCGACATGGAACAACAGCTATTTGGTAGGAACGCGAGCATCGACGTATACCGCGACCAAGTGGATCCCCAATTACGGCATTAGCTTCGATATCACACCGGACGTCACGGTTTACGCCAACTTGCTGAATAGCTTTAGCGGCAGTGCGCAAGTTTCGCGTTCTGGTGTCCAGCTCCCCCCAACGACGGGGCAGTCTAAAGAAGCTGGGCTGAAATTCAACCTGCTCGAAGATAACCTTACGCTGACGACAGCCGTATTCAGCATTGAGCAAAAAAACCTAGCGGTAACGGATAGAAACGGTTTCCCCATTGCGACCACGGGACGCAAAAGTGAAGGTTTTGACGTGGATCTGAACGGTTCTTTGTTGCCGGGATGGGATGTCACGGCCAGCTATACCTACTCGGATAATAAGGATCCTACCACCGTTCGTAGCACGATTACGCCGCGCCACTCTGGAAACGTGTGGACGTCTTATGAAGTGCAGTCTGGACGCTATCAGGGGGCCGGTGCATCAGTCGGTATCAGCGGTTCATCGAAAACGCAGAACGGCCCGAGCAATAACGCCTTCAACATCGGCAGCTCGGCATCAACCGATGCATCGGTGTTTTACCGCCAGCCTGACTGGTCGCTGACGCTGGGTGTCAACAACGTCTTCGATCGCGATATCTACTACACCAGCACGACGCCGCTATATATCGGAGTGAAAGAAGGGCGAACGTGGCGTCTCACTGGGACGTATTCGTTCTGATAACCCGTTCGGCCAATCTGTTAGACAAATAACGAGAACGGTCATTCACACGAATCAGCAGGTATAAACGGCGCATGAACGCAAGCGAGACGAGTACGACAAGACCGGGCATCGGCCAGATTCTGATGCCCTATTGGCAGACGTCAGAGAAGTATCTGGCGCTGTTTATTCTGGCGGTGATTATTAGCATCAATCTGGGGACGGCCTACATCAGCGTGGAGGCGAACCGAGTCTCGGGGAAATTCACCGATGCGTTGATTGGGTTGGATTGGGAGCAAATAAAGCCGCTGTTTATCTTCAGCTTCATCCTCGGTTTGAGCGTCATGATGCTGAGATGGGTAAACGTGCTCAGTCAAGGCTATCTGGCGTTGCGCTGGCGTACCTGGATGACGCTCCACTATATCCGGCGTTGGACGGGGACATCGGCCTATTACGAAATAGAGAGAGACGGTGCGCTGTCGAATATCGATCAGCGTATCGCCGATGACGTTAACGAACTGGTATCGGCCTCGCTGAACTTTTTTCTCAGCCTTATCTCGGTCGTCATCAGCACTGTCACGTACACGGCGCTGCTGTGGTCGGTTTCTGGAGTGCTGCGTTTCTCGTTTATGGGCAGCGACTGGGCGATATCCGGCTATATGGTTTACGCCCTCTACATCGAATATATCCTTCAGGTTGCGCTGTCGCACTGGCTGGGTAAGGCGTTGATAAAACTGAATATGGATCAACAAAATGCGGAAGGTGACTTCCGCTTCCTTGGCGTTCAATTACGTGAAAACGCGGAACAGATTGCTTTCTATCAGGGAGGATCGCGGGAAGGTGAACGGCTGGCCCAGCGGTTTGCTCGCGTGCGTGACAATGCGCTGTCTGTGCTGCTGCGTGGTTTTAAGGTGTCGTTTGGTCAGAGTCTGTTTAGCCATTTTCTCTCACCGTTGCCAACGTTATTGGCGCTACCACAGCTGTTACGTGGAGAGATCACCTTTGGCGATTTGACGAGGATTCAAATGGCTTACGGTTCTCTGGGAGCGACGCTGAGCTATTTTATGCAGGCGTATCAGGCCTTCACGCGCTGGCTAGCGCTGACGAAGCGTTTACAGGATATGGACGCTGCGCTGAACAAAAGTGTGCGGACGTCATCGCCTATTCGGGTGACGGAACACGACGGTCTTGGGTTTTCCTGTGAGAATCTGCGGCTGTTAACGCCGGATGGCCGTGCGCTGACCGCGTTAGATGATTGGCAGGTCTTGCCCGGTGAGCGTTGGATGATTAACGGCGCATCCGGTGTGGGTAAAAGCACGCTGCTGCGCGCCTGTGCCGGACTATGGCAGCACGGTAGCGGGGCGATTACACTACCTCGCCACTGCCGCACGCTGTTTTTACCGCAGAAAAGCTACCTCCCGACGGGAACGCTGAAAGCGGCATTGTGCTACCCCAGCAATGTGCGGGATTTTACCGACGAGCGGTGCCGACATGCGCTCATCGGCAGCGAATTATCGGACATGGCCTCGCAGTTGAATGATGAAGATCGCTGGCAGCAGCGGTTATCCGGCGGTGAGCAGCAGCGAATGGCGATAGCCCGTGCGTTGTTGCATCGGCCCGATTTTATTTTTCTGGATGAAGCCACCAGTGCGCTCGATCCTGAGACAGAGCAGCAGGTGTATCAGGCATTGGTCACGGCCTTACCTGATAGCGCGATTATCAGCGTGGCGCATCGAGAATCGCTGGCGGCTTTGCATACTCATCATCTACATCTGGCACCTTTAGCCGAAAGTGACGGTCTGCACAAGAAGGATGCTCATGCAGGCGATGATGCACTGCCGCATCCAGATTCGGATAGGACATTTAGTGAACGTGGTTTTGCCTGGCGCGGTGAGTGATGTTTTCTGCTGTCTTCAATGGTGTAATTCCGCTCGAACATGGGCGGAGTTATTGCGTCTCTAAGAGTCGGAAAACCAGAGACGCTTTCCCCGGTTTCTCTGGGTAGTCGGCAATTAACGTCAGTTCGGTCTTTTTCTCTCCAGACCAGAGCTGGCATTCCACTCTCTTGCGCTGAGGGGAGGCGTCCATCACGTAGCTGCACAGGGGAATCCTGCCCGTCCTATCTGGTGTAAAAGCCATGTCATAAGGTGGAAGCGTCAGCTCTGCGATGGTTTCCCCCACGCTATCCAATTCCTCAAGAATCTCTTCGTAAATAGCCGGGTTCACGCCAAAATCCACTAAAGCATCCGTATCGCCATGTTGGATGCCGTGCAACAGCTCGCCCACGAGTCGATAGATTTCATCTCTGTCACCTGTCATCGCTCATTTCCTTGGTTTTAGAAAATATGACGACATGCTAAGTGTTTTCACCGGTGTCGTCTTCATCGACGAGTAATATCTTCATCATGCCCTGTGGGTTATTTAAAAACTGCCGCGTGATTTGATAATGCTCCGTATCCTGCCATGCAACCTGCTGAATACCGTTTTCATTGAACTGATAAATCACTGAATTAGGGTAGGCCAGAATAATAGGCGAGTGGGTAGCGATGATGAACTGACACCCCGCGTTCACCAACTGATGGATACGCGCCAGTGCGGTGAGCCGCCTCCCAAATAAAAAGGGATTTGGAAAGTAAGGTTGACGTTAATGCGATGCATTATTTCGGGGTATAAACCTTATTTGCATGAAGGGCGGTTTCTGGTAGAAAAGAACCTCAGTCTCCTTCACTAATCTTTGTGCAATAACCACAGGAAAGTGACAGCGAGAGCGCCATAATTTTTTGAATCAGGATAAGCCGATGCTGGAATTACGCCCTAACTGTGAACACTGCGACTGTGATTTGCCGCCGGACGCCGAAACGTATATCTGCTCCTATGAGTGCACGTTCTGTCCTGACTGTGCGGATGCCGTATTTCACCACGCCTGCCCGAACTGCGGTGGTGGATTGGTCAAACGACCGGTGCGTCCGGTACGCTGTCTAGTGAACGATCCGGCTTCAACGATCCGTATTATCAAACCGCACTGATAGGGCGAGGCTGTGAGGTTTTCCCCTCTGTCATTGCAAAAAATGGAACATCTCGTTCAGTAATTCCCGATTTCTCCTGTCAGTGCGCGGCGTATAGTGAGAATTAACCGTACTTTATGACGACTGTCGCCAGGTGTTGCGTTTGACGCATGCCTTCAGGAGAGAAACGTGAATCAAGATTATGTTGTTGTTCAGCAACCCTCAGAAGCAAATCGGTTAATCCTGCTGTTTCATGGAGTAGGCGATACCGCCGCAGGCATGGCGCAGATTGGGCGCTATTTTGCCGCCGCATTACCGCAGGCGCTCGTGATCAGTATTGCCGGACCGTTCAGTACTGGCTATGGCGACGGGCGGCAGTGGTTCTCTGTTCAGGGCGTCACGGAAGAGAATCGGTTATCTCGTATTGAAGCAAACTTGCCGCGTTTTGTTGATACCGTGCGTCACTGGCAGGAACAAAGTGGCATTAGCGCGGAACAAACCGTGCTGGTGGGGTTCTCGCAGGGGAGCATCATGTCGCTGGAGGCGTTGAAGTCTGAGTCCTCGCTGGCCGGGCACATTATTGCGTTCAGCGGCCGCTTTGCCGTTTTGCCAGAAAAAGCCTTTGCTGATGTTGCGGTGCATCTGATTCACGGTGAAGCAGATGGCGTCATTGTGGTTGGGCATGCTCATGCTGCCGCTCATCGCTTTCAGGAGCTGGGAACGTCGTTTACGTTGGATATCGCACCCGGTGTCGGGCACGGTATTGATGAACACATGCTGAAGCAGGCGCTGGTTTATCTGAAATAAACATACCTCATCAGATTATCTTATTGGTGATGTTTGATGTGGCAGTGTTCGTTATCATTACGTACGGTGTGCATAATGATTTTTCGGCGCTGCCTCTATTCAAATGAGAGCATATATTTTCTGGAATGAGATTTTATCCATATTAAAAATAATATAATCCATATTTGGCTGTTAAATAATATAGACAATATTTTTATTTGTGTTGAGTGTTCAATATTTCCCTTCTTTTTTCGGATATAAGTAACACATCCTTATGGAAAAAGAGGGTGTGCCATGTTTAAGCGTATTAAAGTCATTACCATCCTTGTTATTTTATTGTTTGTATTAGGAATATCTCAGTTTTTAACCGGGGCGCTATCCGTTCGGGCATTGATAAACGATAGAGATAGTTTCCTTGTTTCTCAACGCTCTAACCAGAATGTGGCCGCCTTTACCGATGCCTGGATTATGATGAATCAGACGCGCATCGCTATCGGATCTATTATACAAAACATGATGCTGGGGAATGCGGATAAAGAAGCCATGCAGGCGCTTTTACAGCAGGCCAAATCACAACTGGTTGCCTCAGAGAGTAGTTATAAACACTATTTGTCTCTGCCTAATACACCTGGATTGGATGACGCGTTATCCAAAAAACTTGAGACGAGTTATACCGCTTACGACAAGCTACTGAATGATATTGTGGATTCGCTTTCTGGTGGGTTGGCAGGGGCGGCGATGAAATTGAGTAGCGAGGCGACACCGTTTAACGTGGCGATGCAGGATGCCTATATTACGTGGCGTGCGGCACAAAATCAGCTGTCAGATGATGGCTTACAGGAAAACCACGTCGCATTTGAAACGATGCTGTGGCTTTTGGGCGCACTGTCCGTGGTCGTCGTGCTGGTGATTATCCTCAGTTGGATCGGGTTGCAGCGTATTCTTTTGCACCCGCTGCGTACGCTCATGCGGCATATCAGCGCTATCGCCGAGGGTAATCTGACGCATCATATTGATACCGCAGGTCGTAATGAGATGAGCCAACTGGCGGCGGGGCTGCACGATATGCAGCAGTCATTAATCCGTACCGTGAGCCTAGTGCGTGACAGTTCCAACTCCATTCATTCCGGGGCCAGTGAAATTTCGGTAGGCAGCAACGATCTGTCTTCACGTACCGAGCAACAGGCCGCATCGCTACAGGAAACAGCGGCCAGCATGGAGCAGCTAACCTCAACGGTGAAACAGAATTCAGACAACGCGCGTCAGGCTACGCTGCTGGCAAAAAATGCGTCAGAAACGGCCAACAAAGGTGGCACTGTCGTCGATAATGTCGTGAAAACGATGAATGAGATCTCTGACAGTTCACAAAAGATCGCCCATATTACCAGCGTGATTGATGGCATTGCTTTCCAAACCAATATTCTGGCGTTGAATGCGGCGGTAGAAGCGGCGCGAGCGGGTGAGCAGGGGCGGGGCTTTGCCGTGGTGGCGGGTGAAGTGCGCACGCTGGCACAGCGCAGTGCGCAGGCTGCCAAAGAGATCAAATCGCTGATTGATGATTCGGTTAGTCGCGCCAATACTGGTTCTTTGCAGGTGAAAGACGCGGGCGATACGATGAAAGAAATCGTCAGCGCCGTGAGCCGAGTAACGGATATTATGGGCGAAATTGCGTCGGCATCGGATGAACAAAGCCGGGGGATCGATCAGGTCGGACAGGCGGTCAATGAAATGGACCGTGTTACGCAGCAAAACGCCTCGCTGGTTGAAGAGTCGGCTTCTGCCGCGGCAGCATTGGAAGAGCAGGCCAGATTTTTGCAGAATGCGGTTGAGGTGTTCAAAATTAATCAGGCGGTAGCGCAGGAACACCGCGCGGCGAGCGCATCTTCTCTTGCTGCATTACCGAAATCGCTTTTGCCCAAACCCACGTCCGCCGGATCATCAAATGCGAATTGGGAAACGTTTTAACCGAGGAATCGTGTTGCTGTTGAGCAAAACGTGTAGCATGAAGAAAGCAATGCAGGCCGTAATGGCCTGCATTGTCTTTTAACTGGCAACAACCCGCTTTAAACGCGTTCGACGATCATCGCGATACCTTGCCCACCGCCGATGCACAGCGTCGCCAATCCCAGCGTTTTGTTATAGCTGTGCAGCGCATGTACCAGCGTGACGAGAATACGCGCACCGCTCGCGCCGATAGGGTGGCCCAACGCAATCGCACCGCCGTTGACGTTCACTTTCTCTGGATCGAGATGAAGATCGCGCTGTACCGCTAGAAACTGTGCGGCAAAAGCTTCATTTGCTTCAATCAGGTCAATATCACCGATCGTCAGCCCAGCCTTGAGCAGTGCTTTCTGCGTCGCCGGAATCGGCCCCAGCCCCATCACTTCACTCGGTACTCCAGCAGACGCCCAACTGCGGATCCGCGCCAGCGGGGTAATACCCTGTTTTTTCGCTTCGGATTCACGCATTAACACCAGCGTCGCGGCGGCATCGTTAATGCCGGACGCATTGCCTGCGGTGACGGTGCCGTTAGCGGAAAACGCCGGACGTAACGCGGCCAGCGATGCCAGCGTGGTGTCGGCGCGAGGGAATTCATCCCGATCGAAAATCCGCGTCTCTTTTTTGCTACGCAGTGACAGCGGGGTTATTTCGGCTTTGAAGCGGCCAGCCTCAATCGCGGCGACGGCTTTCTGCTGTGATGCCAGCGCCACCTGATCCTGTTCTTCTCGCGTGAGCTGGTAGCGCTCGGCGATATTTTCCGCCGTGGTACCCATGTGGTAATCGTTAAACGCACACCACAGACCATCCTTAATCATGATGTCAACGAGCTTGCCGTCTCCCATGCGGTAACCGTGGCGCGCTTTTTCCAGCAGGTAAGGCGCGGCGCTCATGTTTTCCATCCCGCCGGTCACGCAGACCTGATTATCGCCGGACAGAATAGACTGTGCGCCCATCACAACGGCCTTCAGGCCGGAACCACACACCTTACTGATGGTGAGCGAGGGTGTTTCAAAAGGCAGCCCAGCAGCCTTGCTGGCCTGATGCGCGGGGTTTTGCCCCAGACCGGCTTGCAGCACGTTGCCGAGAATCACTTCATCAATCGCCAGCGTGTCCGGCAGCGTCGACAGGCAGTCACGGATGGTGGCAGATGCCATGTCGATAGCCGATGTGTTGGCCAGACTGCCTGCGAATTTACCAATCGCGGTGCGCTTGGCATTAACAATAACAATGGAGTCGTTCATGGTCGCCTCGATTAATGAATGCTGAATGGTTTTACATCGGCGGACACGATGAAGTTCGCCTCGGTTTTTTGGCGTAGTTCGTCCACGGTGATATCAGGGCTGATTTCGGTCAGCACCATCTGCTGGTTGATAAAGTGAAAGACCGCCAGTTCGGTGACGACCATGCTGACTTTATTGGCGGCGGTCAGCGGGTAGGTACATTGATGCAACAGCTTCGCATCGCCATTTTTGGCGCAGTGTTCAAGGGCGATGATGACCTTCTTCGCGCCGACAACCAGATCCATCGCACCGCCCATGCCGGGCACCATTTTTCCCGGCACCATCCAGTTGGCGAGGTTGCCGTGTTCATCGACCTGCAAACCGCCCAGCACGCAGACATCGACATGGCCGCCGCGAATCAGCGCAAAGGAAAAGGCGCTGTCGAACATTGCCGCACCCGGCACCATGCCGCATGCCTGACCTCCGGCGTTAACCAGATTGCCATCCGGTTCGGTAATCGCGCCGAGCCCCAAAAAGCCGTTCTCTGATTGGAAGGTAACTTCGATGCCGTGCGGCACGTAATTCGCGACTTTGGTGGGTAAGCCAATCCCTAAATTCACCACGTCACCATTTTTCAGTTCCAGCGCGACGCGGCGGGCGATTAATTCTTTCGCATCCATTATTTCTCTCCCAAATAAAGGTGATCGACCAGCGCCGCTGGGGTGACAATACATTCCGGCGCAAGTTGGCCAACCGGAATAACCTGCTCGCATTGCGCCACGACTTTCTTCGCGGCAAGCGCAATAAGCGGGTTGAAATTACGGGCAGTGAGGTGATAAATAAGGTTTCCGCTGGTGTCGGCAATGCTGGCCTGTAATATGGCGAGATCTGCCTTAATTGGCAGTTCTAATAAATAGGTAATATCGTTAATTGTTATTTTTTGTTTGTTTTCTTCGACGATGGTGCCAACGCCGGTAGGTGTCAGAAAACCGCCTAAGCCCGCGCCGCCGCTGCGAATACGTTCCGCCAGCGTCCCTTGTGGCACCAGCTCTACGTCAAGTTCGCCGGAGATCATGCGGCGTCCGGTTTCCGGGTTAGTACCAAT
Source organism: Pectobacterium atrosepticum (assembly GCF_000740965.1). Taxonomy (NCBI): domain Bacteria; kingdom Pseudomonadati; phylum Pseudomonadota; class Gammaproteobacteria; order Enterobacterales; family Pectobacteriaceae; genus Pectobacterium; species Pectobacterium atrosepticum. The sequence goes on from NZ_CP009125.1 coordinate 1,440,687, forward strand.
GTGTGAAGTAATCAGTTTTTTTACCTGACCACTGACAATTAACGGCCCAACGCCGGTATCGACAAACCCGGTATCATTTCCAATCAGCGTTAAATCAGATACGCCGGATTTAATGATTTCATCTACCAATAATTTCGGTGTTCCGACTCCCATAAAACCGCCGAACATAATTGTCATTCCGTCAAATAAATAAGAACGGAAATGGCTGGCATCAATGACTTTATTTTTCATTGCATATTTACTCTTAAATAATGACTCTGAAAGTTGTTGCTCTGAAAAATGGCCGCACGAATCCCCGCAGGTAAATATCTGCTAATCATGGCGGCACATGTACGTTATTTAGCGGGAACAGAAGAAATTAAATAACCTCTGTTCCCTGTTATCGGATTAGATATCGATATCCAGTATGGCTGAGCTCAATCCTTTGCCGTGCATGTCCAGCGCCAGCGAGCGCGTGACGCCGCCGCCGAGTGCGCCGTACATGACGAAGTTCAGTGCGCCGATGCTCGGTAACTCATAGCGAACGACATCACCCGTCACGATATCAGCAAACCAGGATTTCACTTTTTCGGCAGTGATCTTCTCTTTCAGCACTTCATAATCTTCCGCACGGTAAGCAATCAGCGAAATATTGGAGGTATTTCCTTTATCACCGGTACGAGAGTGAGCAATTTCACGCAGTTTCATTATTTAATCTCCAGATAATCAACGGCTGGTGTGACGCAGGCGCGAGACAGTAGGGTGGAATCCATCGCCAGTATTTCTTTCACCGATTTGTTAACACCGCCGCCGCCGGCCGGGCCGTTGGTATAGAGTGTTTCGACTTCATTGCCCACTTTCACTGCCTGCGCTCTGGAAGTGCAGCGAGCTGCGACGCGAGCGCGAACTTCATACGGCTCGCTGCTTTGCGACCGCTGTGCACCGTGCAGTGCATCAACGCCGATCAGGTCGTAGCGCACTTCCTGAAGATCAAGCTGGCACAGCGCAAAACGTCCTTTGACGATATCCAGTGCTAAACGACCACGCGCCACCGCACCGGGACCGGCGTAAGAAATTTCGCCTTCGCCGATGAACCCATCCTGATAGCCGACAGACACTTTCAAGGTGCCGGTTTTTTCCCGTCCGGTCGCACCCTGTACGCGCACGCGGTTTTCACCGTCTTGCGTAAATGTCACGTGGCTGAAATCGGCAATCACGTCTGGAGTGATGTAGCTATCCGGGCGGTGGATTTCATACAGCAACTGTTCTTTACAGGTATCTACACAGACGCAGCCGCCGGAACCCTCAACTTTGGTGATCACGGCGCTGCCATCTTCGGTAATTTCCGCAATCGGGAAGCCCAGACGGTCAAGATTAGGGATATCTTTGACGCCGGGATCGGCATAGTAACCACCGGTGATTTGTCCCGCGCATTCCAGCAAGTGGCCGAGACAGGTGCCTTTTCCCAGACGATCCCAGTCATCGGCAGCCCAGTCGAATTCATACATCATTGCGGACAGGAACAGAGACGGATCGGAAACGCGACCTGCGATAATCACGTCCGCACCCTGACGCAACGCTTCAACCAGCGCATCTGCACCCAGATAGGCATTGGCGGAAAGAATGTCTTTACCGCAGCGTGAAATCGGTAGGCCAATCTCATCCAATTTGGAATCTTGTGCGATCAGCACCGAGTGCACATCATCACCGGTGACGATCGCAATCTTCAGCTTGTCTGCGCCGAGTTCTTTGGCGATTTCCAATACGCGCTGACCGGCGGCGACAGGGTTAGCCGAGCCCATATTGGTGATGATTTTAATACCTTTTTCCAGACAGAGCGGCAGCACGGCGTGCATACGGTCAGCCAGCAGCTCGTTGTAGCCTTTTTCTGGGTTCTGCTGCTTCTGTTTTTGGCCGATGGCAATAGTGCGTTCCGCCAGGCATTCAAATACCAGATACTGAATGTCACCTTTTTGAGCCAGTTCTACGGCCGGTTCGATACGATCGCCTGCATAGCCAGCGCCGGAACCAATACGAATTGTCTTCATAAACTTACCTTTATCAATGAAATGTGTCTGTTGGCGTAATCAATGGGAAACCGAACGTTCCCTATAAGGGGAAGACCCCGAAGATGACGCAGGCGAACGTCATGATGACGCTGGCAGCCCAGAGCACAGGAATAGAGAATTTCTGGTGGTCGGCGAGATCGACCCCCGCCAAACTGACCAGCAGGAAGGTTGCCGGCGTGAGCGGGCTAACCGGGAAGCCGGTGGTCATCTGTCCTAATACGGAAGCCTGCGCAACTTGAATCGGTGGTACACCCAGCATGTCCACGGTGTGAGCAATAACTGGCATGATGCCGAAGTAGTACGAATCAGGGTCGAACACCAGACTCAGCGGCATGGAGATCAGGCCGACGATAAACGGAATGTGGGAGGCAAAAGATTCCGGCACAAAGCTGACTGCCGAGAGCGACATGGCTTTCAGCATGCCAGTACCGCTCATGATGCCGGTGAAGGCACCCGCCGCGAACAGAATGCTGGCCATCATCAGTGCGGCTTTGGCGTGGGCGTTAATACGCTCTTTCTGCATTTCAACGTTAGGGTAGTTGAACATCAGCGCCAGCGTCAGGGCGATCATAAAGGCGACCGTCGGTGAAATTTTGGTAAACACCATGGTACCGATAACGGCAAGAACCAGCGCAATGTTGACCCAGAACATCTTCGGACGACGCAGCGTTTTTTCTGCATCAGTCAGCTCTTTCACATGCGCTTCAGCTGTGATGGATTGCGAACCACCCGCCAGCGGATTACCCGCTGCCAGCCCCAGACGTTTCTCTTCTTTCTTGCCCCAGTAATAGCCCATGAGCACCATGAACGTTAGGCCACAGACCTGTGCCGGGATGAGCGGAATGAACAGGTCGTGTGTGGTGGTGTTCAACGCGGCTGCGGCACGAATCATCGGCCCGGTCCACGGCAGGAAGTTAACCCCGGCGCTGAGCGCGGTAATACCGACCAGAATGCGTTTATCCATACCAAGCTTATTAAACAGCGGTAGCATGGCAGGAATGGTGATCAGGAAAGTGACGGCGCCGTTACCGTCCAGGTGTGCAATCAGTGCTAACACGCCCGTACCGATAATGATTTTTACTGGGTTGGTACCAACTATGCGTAAGATCCCTCTAATAATAGGATCAAACATACCGGCATCGGTTACCACACCGAAGAAGGCGATGGCAAAAACAAACATCGCCGCCATCGGTGCCAGTTTGGTGATACCGTCCACCACATATTTTGCGGTATCGGTGCCGCTGCCTGCTGCGAGCGCACCGAGAACCGGAATAACGATGAGCGCCACCAGAGGCGACATTCGCTTTGTCATGATGAAAAATAGCAGGGTAGCTATGGTGAGCACCCCGATGAGAGCTAGCATAAAAATTCCTCATTAGTATAATTGTATGATTTTATTTACAATAAATTAAACAACTCAATAACAATCCATGTAGTAATTAACAAATAAAAAATGAATGCTTATCCCAGAGTCATTTGATTTTTTGTCTGCACTATTTTTATCACCCTTGACCCTCTTTATACTAACTCGTAATAGCAATGGTTTTATTCGTAAATCTGATGGGTTTATTTTATTTGTTAATGTAATCAATGGTTCTGTTTTTCTTATTAATGGCTAATTGGTTGATTTGGTTTGTATAGTTAGGCCTTTTTGTTCAATTGTTTTTTACGGTTTGTGATATTTATCTAGAATGTCCATTTTTATGAATGCCGGACGTTGTTTGAATGGAATTAAATAAATGCGGGAAGGATCATAAAAATAGCAGGTGTCGATCGTTTTCTATTGAACTTGTTCCTTTCTTACCGGAGACTTAATTTTATTTATATAAAAACACTATGAACTTATCGATAAAACAATTACGGGCCTTTATCGCACTGACTGAAACTGATAATTTCACGCGTGCCGCTCAGAAAATAAATCTCTCTCAGCCTGCATTTAGCTCATTAATTGCTGGGTTAGAGGAAGAGGTCGGCTATCGTCTATTTGACCGCGATACACGTAAAGTGCAGCTCAATGCTGATGGCATTCATTTCATTGATATTGCCCGTCGGCTGGTGCAAACCCACGACGATGCCGTCGGTGAAATCAAGTCTTATGCCACGGGGTATAAAGGGAATATTGTGTTGGCGGTGCTGCCGTCAATGGCAGTGGAATGGCTGCCTCAGGTGCTGGCGCAATATCACCGCGCTTACCCTAAGATTAAGGTTGAGTTGCTGGATACGCAGTGGGATCGCTGCCTGAAAGCGGTACTAGACGGTCGTGCCGATCTGGCGCTAACGGCGGGGCAACCGTCGCCGGGAACGTTCAGCTCCCGCATGCTGTTCGCCGACAGCTTTTATCTGATCTGCCATAACTCGCACCCGCTGGCGCAGCAAAACAGTGTTGATGTGATCGACGTGGCGCAATATCCGTTTGTTGGGTTTTGCAAAGGCACCAGTATCCGGCAGTACACCGATCAGCTTATCGAACCGGAAGGCTTTAACTACGTGCTAGAAGTGCGTCAGCTGACCACCATGATGGGGTTGGTGGCGGCGAATTACGGTGTGAGCATTGTGACGGGGCTGACGCTGTTTCAATTCCAGCACAAAGATATCGCGATTATCCCCTTTCGGGATTTATCGTTGCAGCGCGGCATCTATCTAGTGACGGATAAGGAGCGCCAGCTTTCGGTATGTGCAAAAGAGTTTTATGATTTTCTTCTGGAGCGGGCGGAAAGTTTTGTTCCTGCCGCGTGAGAATCCAAACCGCCCGCCGCGCGGAACTTAGCTCGTGTGCAGGCGGTTTGGCGATGACAGCTGTCAGGGTTTTTTCTTCGGCCAGTCGTCTTCTTCATTGTCCCATTTATCGTTGTTGTCACGATGCGGGGGCAATTTCGGTTTGTTGAGCAGAAAACGCGTATGGTCAACGTTGCGCAATTCTTTGATGCCGTTAATCAGCATGCCTATCAGGATAATCAGGATTATCCACCAGTAATCAGCCAGCCATGCCATGGTCACGCCTCATCAACGTTATGAATGTAACGGGTAAACAGCTGCGGCAAGTGCTGGCAAAGCCATTGGTAGCCTGCAATGTCTTCATCTTGCCAGGCGGCAAGGATGAGGTCCGGTGTAAGCTGTTCTTCCGCATACTGTGCTAATGGATAATAGCTGATATGCCAGGGTTCGACTGCGACGCCGCCGAGATCGTGCGCATAAGGCCGATAAAAACCATATTCATGCATGTGCGCGCTCAGCCACCCATTCAGTGCGGCAAAATAGCCACCTTCTTCATATTCCCACGGCTCCAACTGGAGCGAGCTGCCTGCCGGTAATAAATCAGGATCGTAAATATCAAGATCGCTGCCCCAATGGTGACGACTGGAACCGGGCATCGCAGACCAGCGAAGAATGGCTTCACAGCGCTCGCCGTCGTCCAGAGACGATATGTCCAGCGGTTGGCTGTTGGCATCCATGACGGCACGCTCGCCGCGAAACTTGCTATTCCAGATTTGACGCTGGCGTTCGAAATCGCGAAACGTGCTGGCGGGCTGTAGGTTAAATCCCACCGTTTTGGCTGCGTGCTGTAGCGCAAGAAACGCCGTTACCGCCTCCGGCTGAAGGCGATGATGACCGTGTAAAGCGACCAGATGCTGGTCACTTTTACCGGTTAACATAGCTGGCGTCATCATGCGATGAGCTGCTCCATAATGCGCTGGTACATCCGGCTCAGCAGTTGCAGGTCTGCCGCGCTGACGCATTCGTCCACTTTATGAATCGTGGCGTTGATGGGGCCTAGTTCAACCACCTGCGCACCCATGCGGGCAATGAAACGGCCATCGGAGGTGCCACCATTAGTCAGCAGCTCTGGAGTGACTTCGTTGTAATGTTTGACGGCATTCACCACGGCATCGACCAGTTCGCCGCGTGCGGTCAGAAATGGCTGGCCGGAAAGTTTCCAGTCAATAGTGTAATTAAGCTGGTGACGATCCAGCAATTCCGCTACGCGCTGCTGGATTAACACATCCGTTAATTCGGTGCTGAAGCGGAAATTGAACTGCACAAACAGTTCGCCGGGGATGACGTTATTGCTCCCCGTACCGGCCTGAATATTGGCAATTTGCATGGTAGTTGGTGGGAAGAAATCGTTGCCCCGATCCCACTCGGTGGCGATGAGCTCGTTGAGCGCCGGTGCTGCACGATGAACGGGGTTGTCCGCCAGATGAGGATAGGCAACGTGCCCTTGCATGCCGTGTATGCGCAGATTTGCGGTGATAGAACCACGACGACCGTTTTTCACCACATCGCCCACGACATGCGTGCTGGAGGGCTCGCCGACCAGACAATAGTCCAACCGCTCGTTGCGAGCCATCAGTGCGTCGACCACTTTTACGGTGCCGTTAACGGCGCTGGCTTCTTCGTCTGACGTAATCAGAAACGCCAGACGCCCCTGATGGTTAGGATGAGCTGCGACGAAACGCTCGGCGGCAATCACCATGGCTGCCAGTGAACCTTTCATATCTGCTGCGCCGCGACCATACAGCATACCGTCACGAATGATGGGCTCAAACGGCGGATGCTGCCAGTGGCTTTCATCGCCGCTGGGAACCACGTCGGTGTGCCCTGCGAAGGCCAATGTTTTTCCTGTGCCGCGCCATGCCCAAAAATTTTGGGTATCGCCAAAATCCATCGCTTCGACGGTAAAGCCAATCGCCGTCAGGCGTTCAATCATGAGTGCCTGACAGCCCTCGTCATTCGGACTGAGGGAAGGGCGTTTAATTAACTGTTGAGCAAGCTCTATGACTGGGCAAGACACGTTATTTGTTCTCCGCAATAAATTTCTGGTAGCTGTCGATACTGAATCCAAGCAGCGCATTGCCGTCATCGGCAATCAGTAAAGGCCGTTTAATCACCGCTGGCTGTTCCAGCATAATATTTTTAGCAGCCTCTGCGCTGTCGCTGGTATTGCTGTTGATCCGTTCACGCTGTTCTTCACTGAGCTTACGCCAGGTCGTTCCGCGCGTGTTGAGCAAGGCTTGAAACCCCAGTTGGTCGATAAAACGCTGTAGCTGCTGTTCATCCAGACCGTCGGCACGGTAATCATGAAACTGATAGGCCACCTGTTGATCTTCCAGCCAGCGGCGCGCTTTTTTTATGGTGTCACAGTTTTTAATGCCGTATAGGGTCAGCGCCATAGGGGTAAAATCCTTTCTGCTTATTGAGTTGCATGACGATTGCTGTGTAGGACAGCATGGCCTGACGGGGCCCAATCGTGCGATAGCCCAGCATGCCGAAAAAAGGCGGGGAGATCTACTGTGAACTGCGTTGCAGAAATAAGTGGTTGTACACTTTTTATACTTTCATAACACTTTTGCCTGCTTAAAAAGTGTGCGTATAATATGTCGCCGTTAATCACCAAGAGGTTCGCATGGTAGAAGTAGAAGTGAGTACTTGGAAAGATTTTATTGAAGCAATGTTACGCAAATAATAACGAGAAGTACCGATAGTCATTGCATACCAGGAATAAAATCATACGAATAAAGCAGTATTGAGTCTCTCAATACTGCTTTTTTTCTATGTAAAAAGGGGAAACTTGAGTAAATAAAAGAGGGTATTATTCGTTAGCACGTGAATTTTATTTTCTCTATTTAATTCATGATGATGGCTGGTTAAGCGCAAATTTCGCTGCGGCGATGGCGTGGAGGTAACTGGTATCAAAAAGAGGAACTGTCGCATCTCCAGCGCCGATTAACAGCGGGATTTCCGTACAACCCAGAATGATGCCTTCCGCCCCTTGCTGTTCAAGCTGCTGGATAATTTCCCGATAAACCTGCCGCGAGGTGTCGTTAATGTTCCCCAGACACAGTTCGTCGTAAATGATGCGATTAACTAATTCTTTCCCCGTTTGGTCGGGAACAATCACGTCCACGCCAAACCGTTCCTGAATGCGCTGGCGGTAGAAATCCTGCTCCATCGTGTAGCGGGTGCCGAGCAAACCGACTTTCTTCAATCCGTGCTGTTTCAGGCTGGCACCGGTGGCATCAGCAATATGCAAAAGGGGAAGCTGACTGGCGCGTTCAACCTCATCAGCGACTTTGTGCATGGTGTTGGTACAGATGACAATAGCGTCTGCGCCTGCCTGACGTAATCCTACGGCGATATTGCCCAGTACGGCCGCTGCCTGCGCCCAATCACCTTGTGACTGTAATTGTTCGATCTCGTGAAAATCGACACTGTGAAGGATGATTTTGGCAGAGTGCAGGCCACCAAGTTGGCTTTTCACATATTCATTGATAATGCGGTAATACGGGATCGTGGATTCCCAACTCATCCCCCCGATCAGACCCAGCGTTTTGCTTACCATGGTGCTTCCTTTGATATCATAAAAAGTGATGAATCGGTCCGAGCTGAGCTCTCTATGTTCTGCATCGAGTTAAAATAGGGCAGAGAAGTCGCTTGGTATATATTTTTAGCGACTTTTATCACTTTTTATCCAACTTCGACTGGACAAAAGGTCAATCTATTGCTGTACTGTACCCGACACAGAATTTGTGTCTTTCATTCATGTAAAGGTAAGTTTGATGTCTAAGATTAAAGGTAGTGTTAAGTGGTTTAATGAGTCGAAAGGCTTCGGTTTCATTACTCCAGAAGACGGTAGCAAAGATGTGTTCGTACACTTCTCTGCAATCCAGAGCAATGGTTTCAAAACTCTGGCTGAAGGTCAGCGTGTAGAGTTCGAAATCACTGACGGTGCCAAAGGTCCTTCTGCTGCTAACGTTAACGCTATTTAATTATACCGATTTCGTGAAAAACCCGCCGATGGCGGGTTTTTTTTGCTTTATTTTCCATGAGATATCAGTGTGTTGTCACCCAGGTGACCAAGGCAAACGCCAGTGCGGTCATGAGCAACGAACCCGCAAGATTCAACAGTACGTGCAACCCTGCCGCAGCCAGCTGTCCACTTTGCAGAAACATGACGACTTCTGCGGAAAAGGTCGAAAACGTCGTTAAGCCACCGCACAGCCCAGTGGTAATCAGTATTTTCCAGTCCTGATCGAGATGAGGATGGCGCAAGAAGAAGGCTAGCGCGCCGCCAATAACGAAAGCACCAATCAAGTTGGCAAGTAGAGTACCCAAAGGCAACGTGGGATACAGGCTGTTAAACTTAACGCCCAACTGCCAGCGTGCCACGCTGCCGACTCCACCACCAATAAATACCGCGAGTAATGTACTAAACATAGAAACCTTTCTTGGATTGCTTTTGCATGGATTGTTTTTGCATAGATTTTTTTTACATAGATTTTTTTTACATAGATTGTTTTTACATAGATTGTTTTTGCGATCTCGGAGAATCTTGGGCAAGACGCTACGCCCTCTCTGCGAGGTGGACGTAGACATCATCAGCCGGGTGGCGGTTGTACCCTCTACTTCAGGCTGCCAGCGTTTTTGGCGGCGTTAGGGTAGGGAGGAATGTCATCTCCGCTTTAGTGTGAAAAGTTTACGCCGTCAGACGGTTTTTTTGTAGTGATGCAGAGGGGAAAGTTGTAAAGCAATCTGAATGCTCGCGAAAGCGGTGTCTTACTTTGTTACAGATGCTGATTGTGTCGTGCTGCGTAAGGTTTTACATAGAGGACATAGAATACAAAGAATTTTTTCGACAACTATTGCTCTCGTTCGCTGGCGTCTCCAGCCTCTGTAAATCAGGTAGGTTTGTATGGAAGGTATCAGTATTGCCAAACTGTTGGTGATTGGCGCATTAATCGTTCTGCTGTTCGGTACGAATAAACTTCGTAGCTTAGGCGGCGATTTAGGGGCGGCGATTAAAGGCTTCAAGAAGGCGATGAATGACGATCAATCGGTCAAGACGGATGACACGGCTGCGCTGAATGATTCGTCGCGCAAAGAATCCTGATCGCGCATTACACAGCAAAACGGACGGTCATTGCCGTCCGTTTTTTATTCCACACAAAAAATGTGTAAAAATATATGAGTGCTTATTTTACTTCGATGCCCTTGGCCTGTAAGTCGGCATGGTAGGACGAGCGAACAAACGGGCCGCAGGCAGCATGGGTAAAGCCCATCGCCATCGCTTCGGCTTTCATCTCATCGAACTCATCTGGGCTGACGTAGCGCTGTACCGGTAGGTGATGACGGCTCGGCTGTAAATATTGTCCCAGCGTCAGCATTGTTACACCGTGGCGGCGAAGATCGCGCATGACTTCCACGATTTCAGCATTGGTTTCCCCCAGACCAACCATCAGGCCTGATTTGGTCGTGATATCGGGATGCGCGTTCTTGAAGTTTTCCAGCAACTTCAGGGACCATTCATAGTTCGCGCCAGGGCGTACCTGTCGGTAAACACGCGGCACGTTTTCCAGATTATGGTTGAACACGTCTGGTGGCGTGGCGGTCAATATTTCCAACGCGCGATCCATACGACCACGGAAGTCTGGCACCAGCGTTTCGATACGAATATGCGGGTTTTTGCGACGAATTGCGCTAATGCAGTCCGCAAAGTGTTGAGCTCCACCGTCGCGCAGGTCATCACGGTCAACGGAGGTGATCACGACATAGCGTAAGCCCATGTCATGGATAGTCTGTGCCAGTTTCTCTGGTTCATTGGCATCCGGCGTAAGCGGGCGGCCGTGGGCAACGTCACAGAACGGACAGCGACGCGTACAAATGGCGCCCAGAATCATAAAGGTGGCGGTGCCGTGGTTGAAACACTCGGCCAAATTCGGACAGGACGCTTCTTCGCAAACTGAGTGCAACCCGTTTTTGCGCATTGCCGCTTTGATTCCCTGAATACGGCTCGAATCCGCCGGAAGTTTAATCTTCATCCATTCAGGTTTGCGCAGAAGCTCTTGGCGTTCGGTAACGACAGTACGTACCGGAATTAGGGCCATCTTATCGGCATCGCGGTATTTGACACCGCGTTCGATCTGAATCGGTTTACTCATGTTTGCGTAAGTTCCAGTTCTGAATCGTTTCTTTAAATTTGTTATTCAAATTCAAAGGATTATGTTTTTTGTTAAACTTTTTTTTAAAAAACTATAAAAATTATATCATCTTGCCTAATCACAATCAGCCCTTGCACGATCAAAATGAAGAAATTATGTGAATAAAATGTAATTTATCAAAAAACGATCGCCTAACTGACTGATTTTTATTGACAGAATAAAGCATGTTAATCGGGAAGCGGTTCACCCTGAACGTCCAGAGCCCACGGAATAAATTCGGGTGCGGAATAGCCGACTAACTGCAAAAAGGTGTTCACCAGCACCGGTGCGGTGTCATCCAACGTGATGCCCGGCACCAGATCGCTTACCTGCGTCATCTCCATACCGGCGTACCCACAAGGGTTAATACGCAGGAAAGGAGAGAGATCCATAGCGATATTGAGCGCCAGCCCGTGGAAAGAGCAGCCTTTGCGAATACGCAGCCCTAGCGAACAGATTTTACGCTCACCCACGTAGACGCCGGGTGCATCTGGGCGCGCATGGGCTTTAATCTGGAAATGTGCCAGTGTGCCAATCACGGTATTTTCGATTGCGGTGACGAGCTGGCGAACGCCGAGCTTGCGACGCTTCAGGTCAATCAACACGTACATCACCTGCTGCCCGGGGCCATGGTAGGTCACCTGACCGCCTCTGTCGCTCTGAATCACGGGAATGTCACCGGGCATGAGTACATGTTCTGCTTTGCCCGCCTGACCTTGTGTGAATACACGAGGATGCTGAACCAGCCAGATTTCATCTGGGGTTTTATCATCACGTCGGTCGGTGAAATTATGCATCGCCAAAGAAACGGGTTCATACGGTTGTACGTTGAATTGACGTACGATGATCTTATCCTGTAGCAAGTGTGTCATCTTCAGGTTAAGGAAGGGTGGGGGGATTATAACGGCGGGAAGCCTCAGCGAACAGCACTATGCAAAATTACGCAATGCTATACGGCACAAAACTATGCCGCACTTTGTAAAACCATGCCGTATTTGCCAATTTTCCCGCTCGTTCTTCTTACAGCACCATACGCACGATGTCGATGTTGCCTAGTTCTTCGTACAGCGTTTCCACCTGCTCAATGTGAGTCGCCGTGATGGTGATGGAAATCGAGTGATAGTTCCCTTTGCTGCTGGGCTTGATCTGCGGGGTGTAGTCGCCAGGCGCATGACGCTGTACCACTTCAACGACCAGATCGACTAACTCTGGTTTTGCCTCACCCATGACCTTGTAAGTAAAAACGCAAGGGAATTCAATCAGTTCGTTTAATTTGGTTTTCATTTGCGCTCCAGAGAGGATAATACCGTCGGTATTAGCACTGACATATGTACATCATATTAGAAAATATAACTCCCGCGTTTTTGCGGGAGTTAAGGATACGACTTATATGGGGGCGTTTTGGCCCCAAACAAGGGGGGACTAGCCGAACCAGTGGTGGAACATCAGTTTGATGTAATCGATCATGCGGCCAAAGATTCCGCCTTCTTTCACTTCATTCATCACCACCAACGGGCGTTGATCGATGGTTTTGCCATCCAATTGGAAGTTGATGGAACCGACAACCTGATTTTTGGCTAATGGCGCATGCAGTTCCGTGTTGTCCAGAACATAGCTGGCTTTCAGATCTTTCATGCGGCCGCGTGGAATGGTCAGGTAGGCGTCTTTCTCAACGCCCAATGCAACGCGATCGTTGTCGCCAAACCAAACTGGCTCAGAAGCGAATTCTTTACCTGCTTTCAATGGCGCGACGGTTTCAAAGAAGCGGAAGCCCCAGGTCAGCAATTTTTTGCTTTCTGATTCACGTCCTTTGGCATTACGCCCGCCCAGTACCGCTGAAATCAGGCGCATCTGACCTTCTGTTGCCGAGGCGACCAGATTAAAGCCGGCTGATGACGTATGGCCCGTTTTGATGCCGTCAACATTCAGGCTGGAATCCCACAGCAAGCCGTTACGGTTAGGCTGGCGAATATTGTTGAATGTGAACTCTTTCTCTTTGTAGGTCGCGTACTCTTCTGGAACATCGCGAATTAACGCCTGACCGATCAAGGCCATATCACGCGCTGAACTGAACTGGCCGGGGGCGTCCAGACCGTGCACGGTTTCAAAATTGGTGTTTTGCAGCCCCAGCGCTTTCACGTAACCGTTCATCAGGTTAACGAAAGCATCCTGACTACCAGCAACGTAGTCGGCCATCGCGACGCAGGCATCGTTACCGGATTGCAGGATAATACCGCGATTTAATTGGGAAACAGGGACACGGTCACCAGGCTTCAGGAACATCAGGGAAGAGCCCTGGAAGGTCGGGTTGCCGGTTGCCCAAGCATCTTTACCGACAGTAACGATGTCGTTCGGGCTGATTTTTCCTGATTTAATCGCCTGACCAATGACGTAACTGGTCATCATTTTCGTTAAGCTGGCCGGATCGCGGCGTGTGTCGGCATTCATTTCCGCCAACACTTTCCCAGAGTTGTAATCAATCAGGATGTAGGATTCAGCATCGATTTGCGGGACGCCGGGGATCATCGTTTTAAGATTGATATCTTCAGCATAGGCAAAGGAAGAGGCACTAATGACGAGCAGTGCGCCAAGCGCAGTACGCTTAGTAAAACGAGACGTGTTTACAGTATTCATGATTGGAACAACAACATCCGTGGGTATGAGTTAAAAACGAGCCACACTATAGCAGATGGGAAATAGGCAGGCATCAGGCATTACGTTACGTGATTTTGCGAAAGGGCGGTATGTTCAATGCCATAGCCGCCGTTTTCGCTTCATGAGCCTGCTAATTATCCGCTATTAGAGCGTACTGGGTGCGGCGGTAATAAACGATTGCTGCTGAGCTTCGACTGACAAACGTTGTTGAAGTTCAGCAGCTTGCTGACGATTCTGGAATGGCCCCAGTTGGATACGGTACAGCCCACCACTCGCTGTGACTTTCCCTGCCACACGGAAGCGTTCACTCAGGCTGCGCTGCCAGGTTTGCGCGCGTTGCTGATCGCTCAACGCACCGACCTGAACGACATAGCGACCCGTGGCGGAGGGTGTTGTTGCTACAGGAGCAGTAACCGCAGCGGCAACTGGCGCGACGTTCATTGGCGCAGTGGATGGTGTTGTGGTTGGCGTCATGTTTGGCTCAACCACGCCAGCGCGTAGTGCAGAAGGGGCCCCTAAAAAGCCACCGCCGTGCGACGGCGTGCTGCTCTGCGGCTGAGCATTTTCTGCTGGCGTGTTCAGGCCGCTATTACTGATCGGGCGAACAGCGCTGTTGGACGTGGGTGAAGTTGTTTCCATCATGGGCGTACCCAGTCCACTGGCACCGAAGCTCGGGCGCTCCGGCAGGGAGAAGCTTTGCTTGGCAACGGTGGTACCTGCGGTTCCTGGACCTGATAGCGTGCCGTCTGGCGCAACGTTGATGAAATCCACTTTTACTTTGGTATTGTTAGAAATATTCAGTCGATCGCCTGCGGCCTTCGACAGGTCGATGATTCTGCCCGGTGTGTAAGGCCCACGGTCGTTGACACGCACAACCAGACGGCGACCGTTACTTAGGTTGGTCACGCGCACATAGCTCGGTAGCGGCAGTGTCGGGTGGGCGGCGGTTATTGCGTTAGGGTCAAAAACTTCGCCGATTGATGTGCGATTGCCGCTGGCTTCTTCGCCGTACCATGTTGCTAAACCCGCTTCGCTAAAGTTTTGCGGATTTTTAACAATTTTATAGGTCTTGCCTTTGATGCTGTAGTCTTGCAGTGTACCCTGATTGTAGGGTTCATAACGAGGTTCTGCACCACCGATCTCTTCCGTCGGTCCGCTGTAAACCTGAGTGACAGGCGGCGCTGGTTGCCGCTGTTCCGTTGTGGTACAGGCCGCAAGCGCCAGAGTTGCTACGCCGACCCAAAGCCAATCCTTACGCATTGCTCACCTCGTGTTATAAATTCTTAGATAGCAGTTTGCGGTGAGTATGTATCGACATGACGATACCGAACCCCGCCATTAAGACGACCAGCGCCGACCCGCCGTAGCTGATCAGCGGTAGCGGCACACCAACGACGGGAAGTATACCGCTGACCATCCCGATATTGACGAAAACATAGAAAAACAGAATTAACATTAGCCCGCCGACCATAACCCGGCCGAACGAGGTTTGCGCATTAGCGGCAATTACCAGACCGCGCATGATCATGAACAGGTACATGGCGAGCAGAATCAAGACGCCGATTAACCCAAGCTCTTCTGCCAGCACGGCAAAGATAAAGTCAGTGTGTCGCTCCGGCAGAAACTCTAACTGAGATTGTGTGCCATGCAGCCAGCCTTTTCCAGACAGGCCACCTGAGCCTATCGCAATTTTCGACTGAATAATATGGTATCCGGCCCCGAGCGGATCGCTTTCTGGATCGAGCAGCATCATGACCCTGGCACGCTGATAATCATGCATCAGGAAGAACCAGAGTATCGGAATAAACGCGGCGAGTAGCAGCACGGCGATGCCAATCAAGCTCCAGCTCATACCTCCCAGAAAAAGCACAAACAGCCCAGATAATGCAATCAGAATCGAGGTGCCTAAATCCGGCTGTGCGGCAACCAGCAGTGTAGGAACAAAAATCAGAATCAACGCGATTGCCGTATTTTTTAGCGACGGTGGGCACATATCACGGTTAATAAAACGGGCAACCATCAGTGGCACGGCGATCTTGGCTATTTCGGATGGCTGGAAACGAATGAAACCCAAATCCAGCCAGCGCTGTGCGCCTTTACTGATTTGCCCGAAAATATCCACGATGAGCAGCAAAATTACGCAGACTACATAGAGATAGGGGGCCCAGCCTTCATACACGCGAGGAGGGATTTGCGCCATCACGATCATCACCGTAAACCCCAGCACGATTTGAACGGCTTTTCGCTCCATCATGCCGACGTCTTGCCCGCTGGCGCTCCATAAGACAAATAGGCTATAGCCCAGCAGTGCCAGGATGCAGAGAAGAAACGGCAGATCGATGTGGATTTTCGCCCAGAACGATCCCTTTTGTTGGCTATCGGTCATGAATGTCTGTTACTCACTCTCGCTACCCGGCGGCGCAGGAGGCGCGCTGGGTAAATCGGTATTGTTATCGCCCAGCAGAATATGATCGAGGATCTGGCGGGTGATGATACCCACGGTCGGGCCAGCCCCGCCGTTTTCCAGAATAATCGACATCGCGACTTTAGGGTTCTTATATGGGGCAAATGCGACCATTAATTTATGATCACGTAAATGTTCTGCGATCTTGTGCGCATTATAGGTTTCATTTTCTTTCAGGCCAAAGACCTGTGCCGTACCGGATTTTGCCGCAATTTTATAGGGCGCATCATCGAAACTTTTGTGTGCGGTACCGTTAGCGCGATTAGCCACGCCATACATACCGTCCTTCGCCACTTCCCAATAGCCAGAGTGGATATTGCCAATTTGCTGATTCTCGGTCTGTCGGAAAGGCACAATCGTGCCATTTTCCCGCGAGCTATAAAGCAGATGCGGCGTTTTGACCTGGCCGTCGTTGATCAGCGTAACCAGAGCTTTGTTCATCTGGATAGGCGTTGCCGTCCAGTAGCCTTGACCGATCCCGACCGGAATAGTATCCCCCTGATACCAAGGTTTTTTAAATCGCCTGAGTTTCCACTCGCGCGTTGGCATGTTGCCAGCACTTTCTTCCGAGATATCGATACCCGTTTTCTCGCCATAACCAAACTTATTCATCCATTCGGACAGGCGATCGATTCCCATGTCATAAGCGACCTGGTAGAAGAAGGTATCCGCAGATTCTTCCAGAGATTTGGTGAGATTAAGGCGACCATGTCCCCATTTTTTCCAATCGCGGAAGCGTTTTTCAGAACCGGGTAATTGCCACCAGCCGGGATCAAATAGGCTCGTGCTGGTGGTGATAACGCCAGCCGTCAGGGCGGAAACCGCAATGTAGGGTTTAACGGTGGAGGCGGGAGGATAAATTCCCTGTGTTGCACGATTGATCAACGGACGATTAGGATCGTTTTGTAGCTTTGCATAATTTTTGGTGGAAATCCCGTCGACAAACAGATTGGGGTCGTAACTGGGCGTGGAAACCATCGCCAGAATACCGCCGTCTCGTGGGTCGGTCACGATCACTGCGGCACGGCTGCCTTCCAGCAGTTTCTCAATGTAGATTTGCAGGTTCAGGTCCAGCGTCAGATAAATATCACGCCCGGCCTGCGGTGGCTGTTCGTGGAGCTGGCGGATCACGCGGCCACGGTTGTTAACTTCAACTTCTTCATAACCAGGTTTACCGTGCAGCAAATCCTCGTAATGACGTTCGATACCCAGCTTGCCGATGTCACGCGTCGCGGAGTAATCGGCGATTTTTTCTTCTTTGATCAGCCGTTCTACGTCTTTATCGTTGATTTTGGAGACATAACCTGTGACGTGTGTCAGCGCAGAACCGTAAGGATAATAGCGTCGTTGATAGCCTTTAACCTCAACGCCGGGAAAGCGGTATTGGTTGACGGCAAAACGGGCGACCTGAATCTCATCGAGCCCAGCTTTTACTGGAATGGAGGTAAAACGGCGTGAACGCTTGCGCTCTTTTTCAAAATTTTCCAGATCGTCGTCGGTCAAATTAACTATGGGGCGCAGGGCTTCCAGCGTTTCTTGCAGGTTGTCGACTTTGTCGGGCACCAGTTCTAATTGATAGATGGTGCGGTTCAACGCCAGCGGCGTACCGTTACGGTCGTAGATGATGCCGCGACTGGGCGCGATAGGAACCAGTTTAATGCGGTTTTCGTTGGAACGCGTGCGATAGTCATCAACACGCAAAATTTGCAGATGATAAAGATTAGCGACTAATACACCGGAAAGCAGCAAAATGCCCAGAAAGGCTACCAAAGCACGGCGCACGAACAGAGCGGACTCAGCCGTATAATCACGAAAGGGTTTACGTTCTACTTTCATCCAGTGTTATTTCACATGTTTCATCGTATCGCCTTACTCCCGATGGTAAGGGTGATTAGTCGTAATACTCCATGCACGGTACAGACTCTCTGCCACCAATACACGAACCAACGGGTGCGGCAGCGTTAATGGCGAGAGTGACCAGCTTTGTTCCGCTGCGGCTTTGCATTCCGGCGAAAGCCCTTCAGGCCCGCCAATCAGCAGACTGACATCGCGCCCATCCTGTTTCCAGCGCTCCAACTGTTGCGCCAAGTGCGGCGTCTCCCAGCGAGTACCTGGAATATCCAGCGTAACAATACGGTTACCTTTGCCTACCGCAGCCAGCATCTGTTCGCCTTCGCGCTCCAGAATGCGTTTGATATCGGCATTTTTACCCCGCTTTCCCGCTGGGATTTCGAGCAATTCGAAAGGCATGTCTTTCGGGAAGCGTCGCAAATAATCGGTGAAACCAGTCTGCACCCAGTCGGGCATTTTGGTGCCAACGGCGACCAGTTGCAGTTTCATGCTAGCCCCACAGCTTTTCCAATTCGTATAACTGGCGGCTTTCTTCTTGCAAGACATGAACCATCACGTCACCTAAATCGACAACAACCCAGTCAGAGGCATTTTCACCCTCAACACCGAGTGGGATTAGACCCGCCGCGCGTGAAGATTGCACGACGTGATCGGCAATAGAAGCGACATGACGTGTAGACGTGCCCGTACAAATAACCATGTAATCGGTGATGCTGGATTTACCCTGGACGTTGAGTACAACGATATCCTGAGCTTTTAAGTCATCGACCTTATCAATAACGAAGTCTTGGAGTGCTTGACCTTGCAAAGGTTCCCCCTCAGTGGCGTTTTGTCAGTAACTGATGAACGCGTGTGGCGCTGAATTGTTTAGGAAAAATGTAAATCACCGAGTAATTGCCGAGAATTTCCGCTTTTCCCGGTGATTGAAACCAGCCGCGGAGTATATCACGCACTTTTGCCGAGTGGTATAAAGCCCGTAGCTGATGGGGGGAAAACCTGCGCTATTGGTACAGGCCGTGTTCGTTGATGTAACGGAGTACGACGGGAGGTAATAAATCATGGCAGTCCAAACCTTGCTGGCGTCGCTGGCGAATATCCGTTGCGGAAATAGTGACCAGTGGTGTGTCTGCTAAGAAGATTCGTCCATGCGGTTGCTGATGAAGATCCTCTGGCGCGTGAGTCAGATGATCGTCAAGCCATTGTTGTAATTCTGGCGTTTCCAGCGTCGAGCGATAGCCGGGGCGTGCGCACACCAGCAAATGACAAACGCCGAGCAGATCCTGCCAGCGGTGCCAGTGGTGTAGCGTCAACAGCGAGTCCTGCCCGATGATAAAGCCCAGTGGCGCGTCATGGCCTTTTTCAGCCCGCAGCGCCTCCAGCGTATCAATGGTGTAGGAGGGTGTTTGCCGTTGCAGTTCACGATCGTCCACGGTAAAGAGCGGGTTGCCTTCCACAGCCAGTTCAGCCATATGAAAACGCTGCCGGGAACTGGCTTCGGGCTGCTGTCGATGCGGCGGAACGTTATTGGGCATTAAGACGACCTGAGTCAATCCCACGAGTTTTGCCAGTGCGGTCACCGGCTGAAGGTGTCCGTAATGAATGGGATCGAACGTGCCGCCAAAAAATGCGGTTAGTGATGGCACAGCGGGTGACTTATTCAGATGAATGCCTCCGGCAAGGCTTTTCCGCATAGCAGCATGGCAAGCGATTCAAGTTCAGACCAAACGGACTGACCATAGTCTTGCTTTAACGTTATTTCTACCTGCGTCAGCAATCGCACGGCCTGCTGTAGCTGCTGAAGAGAGAGCCGCTGTAATGCTTGAGTGAGCAGGTCACGCCGGTTTTGCCACACTTTTTGCTGATCGAATAACGTACGTAGCGGTGTGTCTGACATGCGCCGTTTCAGCGCCAACAGCTGTAGCAATTCACGCTGCAGCGTACGCAGTAAAATGACGGGTTCGCAATCTTCTTGCTTTAGCTGCTGCAAAATGTGCCACGCGCGTTTGCCTTTGCCTGCCAGTAACGCATCAAGCCAATGGAACGGCGTGAAGTGAGCGGCATCGTTGACCGCATTTTCTACGCGTGGCAGGGTCAGTTTGCCGTCGGGATAAAGCAGCGCCAGCCGCTCTAACGCCTGAGACAGCGCGAGAAGGTTGCCTTCATAGCAATAGCAAATGAGCTGCGTGGCCTGTTCATCCAGCGTCAACTTCATGGCTTTGGCGCGTTGAGCAACCCAGCGGGGGAGCTGGCCCTGTTCCGGCGTCAGGCAACTAATGTAGACACTGTCTTGCGCCAGCGCTTTGAACCAGGCGCTGTTTTCCTGCGCTTTAGTCAGTTTATGACCGCGCAAAATCAGTAAAATATCGGGGTGTAACAATCCAGAGAGCTTGACCAGATTTTCGCTCATCGCCGCATTCGGACCGTTTTCCGGCAAGAGCAGCAGGAGTGATTGGCGCGAGGCAAACAGGCTGAGCGCCTGACAGGTGCTGAAAACCGCATCCCAGTCGGTATGAAGATCCAGAATGAAGCTGAAATGCTCGCTGAATTCGTGCTGTTGAGCGACCCGTTTAATGCTGTCGAGACTTTCCTGCAGCAAAAGCGGGTCTGTACCAAAGACCAAATAACAACCGCGCAGCCCCTCATGGAGCTGCGCGGTGAGTTGTTCGGGGTAAAGCCGAATCATGAACGCTTGGCGGCAGTGGGTGAATCGGTGGACTGCAGCCGATTTTTGACTTCCTGACTACCGTTGATGGTCAGCAATTTACGCACCAACTGCTGGGCAGCCTGCTCACGCATTTCCTGACGGACGATGTCCTGTTCGGCATCTTTCGCCAGTGCAGCCAGCGGGTTATCAAAGAACGTGCGGAACACCGTCACGCTGAGCGGATAAATATCTTCACCCGGCATCAGCACTTGTGCCTGCAACGTTAGCACCATCTGGTACTCCGCTGTTTTACCGTCCTGAAAAATAGAAACGGTATCGCGCGTTTCGCTTGAGCTCAGTACCCGCAGAGACGGGATATCCTGACGCGTCGCATCGTCAACGATTTTCACATCGCTGAGACGGAGCTGCTCGCGTACCGCACGCGTTAGCGGACCATAAGGGTCACTGCTGTCGAGCACCAGTGTTTGTAACTGCGCAGGCACTTGTGTCGTGCCGCGCAGATGAAAACCACAGCCCGCGGTGATTAACACCGCCAGCCCCAGCACCAACGTGAATAGACGATGTCGCACAGTTCCTCCTTGCCTTAACCCACAACCAGGTTAAGCAGTTTGCCAGGGACATAAATCACTTTACGAACTGTGACGCCGTCCAGATATTTCGCGACCAGCGGTTCCTGAGCAGCGCGTTCGCGAACCTGTTCTTCACTGGCGTCGGCGGCAACGGTAATTTTACCACGTACTTTACCGTTAACTTGAACGACGACCAGCTTGGAGTCTTCTACCATCGCGTTCTCATCTGCAACCGGCCACGGTGCAGTATCGACATCGCCTTCACCTTGCAGCGCTTGCCACAGTGTAAAGCAGACGTGTGGAGTGAACGGATACAGCATACGAACGACGGCCAGCAGCGTTTCCTGCGTCAGCGCGCGATCCTGATCGCTTTCCTGCGGTGCTTTTGCCAGCTTGTTCATCAGCTCCATGATGGCGGCGATCGCGGTGTTGAAGGTCTGGCGACGGCCGATATCATCGGTCACTTTAGCGATAGTTTTGTGCAGATCGCGGCGTAGTGATTTCTGATCTTCGGTCAGTGTAGTGATATCCAGTGCCGTTACTGCACCTTTCCCGGTGTGCTCGAATGCCTGTCTCCAGACGCGTTTCAGGAAGCGGTTCGCGCCTTCTACGCCGGATTCCTGCCATTCCAGCGTCATTTCTGCCGGAGAAGCAAACATCATGAACAGACGAACGGTATCTGCACCGTATTTCTCTACCATGATCTGCGGGTCGATGCCGTTGTTTTTAGACTTCGACATTTTACTCATGCCCGCGTAGACGACGTCACGGCCTTCGTTATCTGTCGCTTTAACGATACGACCTTTCTCATCACGCTCAACGGTAACGTCGGTAGGAGAAACCCAGATGCGCTCGCCGTTATTACCCAGGTAGTAGAAGGCATCGGCTAGCACCATGCCCTGACACAGCAGGCGTTTGGCGGGTTCATCGGACGTAACCAGACCGGCATCGCGCATCAGTTTGTGGAAGAAGCGGAAGTACATCAGGTGCATGATGGCGTGTTCGATACCACCAACATATTGGTCAACGGGCAGCCAGTAGTTGGCAGCAGCCGGATCCAGCATCCCTTGATCGTACTGCGGGCAAGTGTAGCGCGCGTAGTACCAGGACGATTCCATAAAGGTGTCGAACGTGTCGGTTTCACGCAGCGCTGGCTGACCGTTAACCGTCGTCTTCGCCCATTCTGGGTTAGATTTCAGCGGGCTGGTGATGCCATCCATCACGACATCTTCCGGCAGGATCACCGGTAACTGATCTTCTGGCGTCGGGATGACTGTACCGTCTTCCAGTGTCATCATCGGGATGGGCGCGCCCCAGTAGCGCTGACGGGATACACCCCAGTCGCGCAGGCGATAGTTGACTTTACGCTCGCCAATGCCTTTTTCTACCAGTTTATCGGCAATGGCATTGAACCCAGCCTCGAAATCCAGGCCGTCAAATTCACCAGAGTTGAACAGGCTGCCTTTTTCGGTCATCGCCTGAGCGGAAAGATCGGGCTCGCTGCCGTCGGCATTTAGAATAACTGGCTTGATGGACAGATCATATTTGGTGGCGAATTCCCAGTCGCGTTGGTCGTGGCCCGGAACGGCCATGACGGCGCCTGTGCCGTATTCCATCAGAACAAAGTTGGCAACCCAGATAGCGACTTTTTCACCGTTCAGTGGGTGAATGGCATACAGGCCGGTCGCCATGCCTTTTTTCTCCATCGTCGCCATATCGGCTTCAGCGACTTTGGTATTACGGCATTCTGCAATGAAATCAGCTAGCGCGGGATTTGTTACGGCAGCCTGCGCTGCAAGAGGGTGGCCTGCGGCAACAGCAACGTAGGTCACGCCCATGAACGTATCTGGGCGCGTAGTGTAAACACTCAGCTTCTCTTCACTGTCTGCCACGTCAAAGGTGATTTCCACACCTTCGGAACGGCCGATCCAGTTACGCTGCATGGTTTTGACCTGCTCAGGCCAGCTTTCCAGCGTATCCAAATCATTCAGCAATTGGTCTGCATAAGCGGTGATTTTGATAAACCACTGCGGAATCTCTTTGCGTTCAACCTTGGTATCGCAGCGCCAGCAGCAGCCGTCGATAACCTGTTCGTTCGCCAGCACGGTCTGGTCGTTTGGGCACCAGTTAACGGCGGAGGTTTTTTTATAAACCAGGCCTTTTTCGTACAGCTTGGTGAAGAACCACTGTTCCCAACGGTAGTAGTCGGGTTTACAGGTCGCGATTTCACGATCCCAGTCATAGCCAAAGCCCAGCAGTTTGAGCTGGTTTTTCATGTAGTCGATGTTGGCATATGTCCAGGGGGCTGGCGCGGTGTTGTTTTTAACCGCTGCGCCTTCGGCTGGCAGACCAAACGCATCCCAACCGATCGGTTGCAGAACGTTTTTTCCCAGCATGCGTTGATAGCGGGAAATCACGTCGCCGATGGTGTAGTTACGGACGTGGCCCATATGTAGTCGGCCAGAAGGGTAGGGCAGCATGGAAAGGCAATAGTATTTTTCCTTGCCGGGCTGTTCGGTAACTTTAAATGTCTGCTTCTCTTGCCAGTGAAGCTGGACGTCCGCTTCTATCTCTTCTGGGCGGTATTGCTCTTGCATGGCTGCCAGGGGTCCTGTTTAGTGAAGAATCGCTACGCGAGTAGCCTCTTCTGATTCATAACAAAAGATCCGCATAGCATAGCCGTAAGCGGCGCGGGCAACAACACCCAGCGCCCGACTGAGGAATATTTCTGATCTGTAAGCAACATACTGCGAGGGATTGCGCAAATTGGCGACAATTCCTCAGACAGGTGGGGAAAATAATCTAAAATAGAGAGAGATAGGCAACGTATCGGTTTTTGGCCTTCTGTGCCAGACGGCGAATAGTCGTTCTTTATCACCTTTCAACCCGCTTATTCAGGAGGAAGCATGAATAAACTAGCCCGCTACTACCGCGAGTTAATGGCTTCAGTGACGGCTCGGCTGAACAACGGTGAACGCGATCTCGACAGTTTGGTGCTGAGCGCCCGTAAAACCTTGCAGGAAAGCTCGGAGCTGACGCAGAAAGAAATAGAACAGGTAATTCAAGCTGTTCAGCGCGATCTGGAAGAGTTTGGCCGCAGCTATAGCGAAAGTCAGGATGAATTTACCGACAGCGTTTTTATGCGAGTAATTAAGGAAAGTCTGTGGCAGGAGCTGGCGGATATTACGGATAAAACGCAGTTGGAGTGGCGCGAGATCTTTAAAGATGTGAATCATCACGGGGTGTACCACAGTGGTGAAGTGGTGGGGCTAGGTAATCTGGTGTGTGAGAACTGCCATTACCATATCGCGTTCTACACGCCGGAAGTCTTGCCACTCTGCCCGAAATGCTCACATGATCTGTTTCATCGCCAGCCGTTTCAGCCGTAAGGCTGCTGGACGCGCTGAATAGAGAAAGCGTGCCTTACGGCACGCTTTGACGGGTATTAATGCAGGATTTTCGCGAGGAAGTCTTTAGCACGTTCGGACTGTGGGTTATTGAAGAAATCATCCTTGCGGGTGTCTTCAACGATTTTGCCCTCGTCCATAAAGATCACGCGGTGCGCCACTTTACGGGCAAAGCCCATTTCATGGGTGACGACCATCATGGTCATGCCTTCTTGCGCTAATTCAACCATGACGTCCAGTACTTCATTGATCATCTCTGGGTCAAGCGCAGATGTCGGCTCGTCAAATAGCATCGCTATAGGATCCATACACAACGCGCGGGCAATTGCGACACGCTGCTGCTGGCCGCCGGAGAGCTGCCCTGGATACTTGTTGGCGTGTGCCGATAGCCCAACGCGTTCCAACAGCTTCTGCGCTTTGGCTTTAGCTTCCTCGCGTTTGCGTTTTAGTACCTTTACCTGCGCCAGCGTCAGGTTCTCGATAATCGACAGATGCGGGAACAGTTCAAAGTGTTGGAACACCATACCCACTTTAGAGCGCAACTGGGCTAGATTGGTTTTTTTATCGTTAACGGCAATGCCATTGACGGTAATGTCACCTTTTTGAATCGGTTCCAAGCCATTCACGGTTTTGATCAGGGTTGATTTACCGGAACCAGAAGGCCCGCAGACGACTACGACTTCACCTTTTTTTACTTCTGTGGAGCAGTCGGCTAGCACCTGAAATTGGCCGTACCATTTAGAGATATTTTTCAGGGAAATCATCAAACCGTCCTTTTTTTCAGGTAACTGACCAGCATTGAGGCAGTAATGCTGAAGAGAAAATAAATGAATCCTGCAAACAGGATCATTTCAACTTGTGTTCCGTCACGCTCGCCGATAGTTGAGGCGGTACGGAAGAAATCAGCGAGGCTAAGTACGTAAACCAGTGAGGTATCCTGAAACAGAACAATCCCTTGCGTCAGCAACAGCGGCACCATGGCACGGAATGCCTGCGGTAGAATAACCAGCTTCATGGATTGCCAGTGTGTCATCCCTAATGCTAACGCTGCGGAGGATTGACCGCGCGATACGCTGATAATGCCCGCACGAATGATTTCCGAATAATAGGCTGCCTCGAACAACGAGAAGGCTACCATAGCTGAAATCAGTCGAATATCGGTTTTCGGCGATAGCCCAAGCACATTTTGTAATAAGCTAGGAACCACCAGATAGAACCACAGCAGAACCATAACGAGCGGAACAGAACGGAATAGGTTCACATAAAGTTTGGCGAACCAGCTAATCGCCTTTATCGGTGACAGACGCATCACCGCCAGAATCGTGCCCCATATAATCCCAAATACTACCGCTGTCAGCGTAATTTTGAGTGTGACTACCATCCCCTGAATCAGGTACGGCATGCTTGGCCCAATTGAGCTCCAGTCAAATTCATACATGATTTATTTGCTCCCCATATTGCCCGGCAAACGAGTTTTTCGCTCAACGACCTGCATGATCAGCATAATGACGGCGTTGATGCCAACGTACGCCAGCGTGATAGCGGTAAAGGATTCATACGCATGGGCGGAATAGTCCAGCAGTTTCCCCGCTTGTGCCGCCATATCAACCAGACCAATCGTGGAAGCGATAGCCGAGTTTTTTACCAGATTCAGCATTTCTGACGTCAGCGGCGGAACGATCACGCGATACGCATTGGGCAGTAACACATAACGATAAGTTTGTGGCAGCGTCAGACCCATCGCCAGCCCGGCAGCTTTTTGCCCACGTGGTAGCGACTGGATGCCTGCTCTCACCTGCTCACAAACGCGTGCCGCGGTGAAGAGCCCCAGACAAATCATCGATGACAGGAAGAACTGAATATTGGGGTCTAACTCGGCTTTAAACCACATACCGATGTTGACGGGAAGAAGCTCAGGAACGACCAGATACCAGGTAAAGAACTGGACAATCAGTGGGACGTTGCGAAATAGCTCGACGTAGCAAGTACCAATGCTCGAAAGAAAACGGTTCGGGACGGTACGTAAGATTCCAAATAAAGAACCAATGAGGAAGGCGATAATCCAGGCACAGATAGATAATGTGACGGTGACTTGCAGACCGGACAGAATCCACCCGAGGTAGGTTGTGTTGCCGAAGGGGGCATCTTGTAGAAATATGCCCCAGTTCCAATCTATTGACATAACGAACTCCGGTAAAAAAAGGGTAGCGAAGCTACCCTGAAGATTGATGAGCGGCCATATTCCCGTTCTTTTTCAAACTACAGGCGTAGTGCTTATTTTCCTGTTTATCGAAATTTCTCGGGGCAACATGTGATGGGGAACGACCATCACATGCCTGTCTGTCCTGCCACGAATCAGCAATCAGAGGGCAGAGTGATTCTGCCCTTATTCTCATTATTAATTAGTTTAGTGCTTTGTCATTTGGCGCTTTGAACAGCGCTTTCATTTCGTCTGAAAGGGCAAAGTTCAGGTTAAGATCTTTTGGTGGAATAGGCTGTTTGAACCAGCGATCAAACCATTTATCGGCTTCACCGGAGGTTTGCACTTCGGCGATAGTATCATCAACCAGTTTCTTGAATTGCGGATCGTCTTTACGCAACATACAGCCGTAAGCTTCTTCAGACTGGGCTTTACCGACGATATCCCACTGATCGGCGTTTTTCGCTTTCGCACGTTCGCCAGCCAGCAG
The DNA here is from genome assembly GCF_000740965.1 of Pectobacterium atrosepticum. Classification (NCBI taxonomy): domain Bacteria; kingdom Pseudomonadati; phylum Pseudomonadota; class Gammaproteobacteria; order Enterobacterales; family Pectobacteriaceae; genus Pectobacterium; species Pectobacterium atrosepticum. The sequence continues at coordinate 1,468,011 of NZ_CP009125.1, forward strand.
AGCATCATCCATCATAAAGGCGACAGCACGGCCGCTTTCCAGCGTACGGAAGGAGTCGCCATGATCTTTCGCACTGATGATGCGCATCTTCATTTGTTTTTCTTCATTCAGCTTATTCAGCAGAACTTCAGAGGTTGTACCGGAGGTCACTACGACAGTTTTACCCGCCAAATCCGGGAAGTCTTTTACGCCGGAATCTTTTTTGGCTAACAGGCGCGTACCGACAACGAAAATGGTGTTAGAGAACGCGGCTTGTTTCTGACGCTCCAGATTGTTGGTCGTTGAGCCACATTCCAAATCGAATGTACCGTTCTGTAATAGAGGGATACGGTTCTGAGAGGTAATAGGAAGTAGTTTGACCTGCAGGTTAGGCGCATCCAGTTTTTTCTTAATCGCTTCGACAATTTTGTCAGAATAGGCCTGAGAATAGCCGACGACTTTCTGCGTATTATCGTAGTAAGAAAAAGGGACGGATGATTCACGGTGGCCAATGACGATCACGCCATTATCTTTGACCTTTTTCAATGTACCGGCCAGATCTTCAGCCTGGGCTGCACTGGCGGCAGTGCCAAGAAGAATCAGTGATAATGCCAGTTTACGCATTTGCATGTTCTAACTCCTTTGCTGTCGTTGCTGCAATAGTTATAGCGCTGTCACCAATAACCATAGGGTTAATGTGTCCGTTATCTTCAAGTTAACATTGTCTTCAAGTTAACAACGTGTCGCTGAATCACTCATGACACTTTGCTACTTTTCAGTGAGAACGTTGCACCGTTAAAGCGCGAAGTTACTGCGTACACAGTTAAAAAGTAGCTGATTGTAAATAGATTGAAATGGAAATGTTTTCTTTTTGCGATATTCGCCGCACCAAATGGCAGCAATGTCAGAGATTGGCACCAATTTGGTGCGTCAGTTGCCCTGTGAGAGAGCTTTACGCTGACGTAATATCCAAAAAAATATAGAAACAACCCTTTACAGGGTAATAAGAGGCAAATACCGTGCCATAAATAAAAAAGGCATGCAAAAGCATGCCCTTAGGGAAGAGAGGTGAGGGCTGGTTATCGGCGACGTAAACCGAAGAAGACCGCAGCGATGCCGCCCAGCAGAGTAACAAGCCAGAGCGGCCAGGAACCGAAGCGTGCATAAGGCGTTATCCCTGTGGCAGGAACCACCTGAGTGTCCAACACGGCACGCGTAAACTGCGGCAGACTGGCGTTGACCTTGCCATCTGGCGTAATCACCGCTGTGACGCCGTTGTTGGTACTACGAACCAGAGGGCGACCTAATTCCAGCGCGCGCATGCGTGCCATCTGAAAGTGTTGCCATGGGCCGATTGAGCGGCCGAACCAAGCATCGTTCGAGATGGTCAGCAGCATATCGGTGTCTGGCCGAAAATTATCACGCACCTGTTGGCCTAAGATGATTTCATAACAAATGGCGGCGTTAAGTTTGAAGCCATGAACAGAAAGCTGTGGCTGAACATAGTCACCTCGGCTAAACGACGACATCGGCAGATCGAAAAACGGGGCCAGCGGGCGTAACAGCGTTTCTAACGGGACAAACTCGCCGAAAGGCACCAGATGGTTTTTGTTGTAACGGTTCGTCGTAGGGTAGTTGTACGGATCTTTGTCGCCGAGTACGATAATTGAGTTATAGAAATCGGTCTTATTACCATCACGCCGGATATCGACGATACCCGTAATCAGGCTGCTATCATGGCTACGCAGGGTATCGTCAATCTGCTTCAGATACGCGCCCTGACGGCTTTCAATATCAGGAATAGCGGTTTCCGGCCAGATAACAATAGGCGCCTTGTCCATATAGGGCAGACTGTTATCCAGATAGATTCTCAGTGTATTCAACAACTCATCTTGTTCCCACTTCATGGCCTGCGGGATATTGCCCTGTACCAGCGCGACATTGACGGCACGTTCAGGTTGCAGGGTATACCACTGCACGCTGCGCAGCGGCCATGATAAAACGAAAACACCGATAGCAATGGCCGCTGGTGCGATTTTTCGTTGATTGATGGCATAAACAAACAGTCCGCTGAGGCACATCAATAGGAAGGTAATGGTGTCGATACCCAGAATGGGCGCGATACCTTTTAACGGGCCATCAATTTGGCTGTAACCGAATTGCAGCCACGGAAATCCGGTGAGCACCCAGCCGCGCAGAAATTCGGTTAGCTGCCAGAGTACGGGAGCGGCAAGCGCCAGACGCCACAGCGTTGTTTTCGGCCACAGGCGTGAGATTAGGGCAGAAAACAGCAGAGGATAGAGTGACAGATAGGCGGCGAGCAGAATGACTATCGCAACATTGACAGGGCCCGGCATTCCGCCAAATTGCGCGATGCTGACGTAAACCCAGTTTACGCCGCTGCCGAATAGGCCTAAGCCCCAGCAAAATCCTATCCAGGCTGACTGGCGAGCGGTACGGTTTAGCGTCAGCGCTTGTAGGCCCATGAGCGAAATAATCGCCGCAGGCCAGAAATCAAAGGGAGAAAACGCCAGCGTGCCACAGGCACCAAATAAGAGCGCCAGCAGGGCTTTAACCTGCTGGCGTTGTAAAAAAGAAGCGACAGCCATTGCCAAATTATTCTTCCAATTTTGGTTGAGGGGCATTGTCAGGGATTCTGACATGAACCTGAATAATACGGCGGCTATCTGCCATCGCAACCTTAAACAGGTAACCTTCTATGTCGATGGTTTCGCCACGGGCAGGAAGATGCCCGAAAGACTGCATGACCAAGCCGCCGATGGTGTCGACCTCGTCATCGCTGAACCGTGTGCCGAAAGCTTCGTTAAAATCTTCGATATCGGTTAAAGCTCGAATGGTGTAAGTCTGGCGGTTAAGCTGACGAATATCTCTGTCTTCTTCATCGTCGTATTCATCTTCAATTTCGCCAACAATCAGCTCAAGGATATCTTCAATCGTGACCAGGCCGGATACGCCACCAAACTCATCGATGACAATCGCCATGTGATAGCGCAGCGAGCGGAACTCATTCAGCATCCGATCAACGCGTTTACTTTCCGGCACAACAACGGCGGAACGCAGAACTTTATCCATACTGAACGGCTCGGAATCGCTGCGCATAAACGGCAGCAAATCCTTGGCCATCAGGATGCCTTCAATGTGGTCTTTATCTTCGCTAATGACGGGGAAACGGGAGTGGGCGGATTCGATAATCACGTCCAGACACTCTTCCAGCGTTTGATCGCGCTTGAGCGTAATCATCTGCGAGCGAGGGATCATGATGTCGCGCACACGCTGGTCGGCGATATCCATAACGCCTTCGAGCATATCTCGTGTTTCAGGATCGATCAGTTCATTCTGTTCGGAATCACGAATTAGAGTAAGTAAACCGTTACGATCTTTTGGCTCGCCGTGAAAAAGCTGATTAAGAATAAGAGAAAAGAAGCCCTTTTTGGGACTGGGTGCATCGCTGTTTTGAGAATGGTCGTCGCTCATGCGTTTTAGTTAACATCACTCTTGTTAAAGGATTATTGCCAGCAACTGGAAGCGGCACAGTGGCTGATGTGGAACAGATAAGTACCCGACATCTTCCCGATCTCGGGGAGACCCGTCATACTTCAAGCTGCACGTGCGTTGGCTGCGTTCACTCACCCGAATCACTTACCTGAGTAAGCTCATCGGGATTCTTTCCCTTGCCGCCTTCTTGCAACTCGAATTATTTAGGGTCACATAAAATGTATTTCTATTTATTCGGTGAGGCCATCTTTTTCTGCAAGGTAAGGGTCGGCATAACCCATACTTTGCATAATTTCGGTTTCCAGCGCTTCCATTTCTTCGGCTTCGCTGTCTTCGATGTGGTCATACCCTAGCAGATGCAGGCTACCATGGACAACCATGTGCGCCCAGTGCTCTTCTACGGTTTTTTCCTGCTCTACGGCTTCGCGTTCCACAACCTGACGGCAGATGATTAAATCGCCAAGCAGAGGAAGCTCGACTTCAGGCGGTGCCTCAAAAGGAAACGACAGCACGTTAGTCGGTTTGTCCTTACCGCGATAGGTGTTATTCAGGTCGCGACTTTCGGCCTCATCCACGATACGGATGGTGACTTCAGAGACTTCCTGAAACTGCGGTAGAACGCCTTCCAGCCAGCGCTGAAAGTCTTTTTCTTCCGGCAATCCCTGTGCTTGCTCGCTGGCGATTTGTAAATCGAGAATCACCTGACTCATTTTTGCTCCTGATCTGATGCCGCCGCCTGTGCTTCCCGCTTACGCTGTTCTGCTAAGGCGTCTTTACGTTTCTGGTCGGCATTTTCCCATGCTTCATAGGCATTCACAATCCGCGCAACCACCGGATGGCGTACTACGTCTTCGCTGTGGAAAAAGTTAAAGCTGATCTCTTCCACATCGGCCAGTACTTCAATCGCGTGACGTAAGCCAGATTTCAGACTCTTCGGCAGGTCGATCTGTGTGACGTCACCGGTGATGACAGCTTTTGAGTTGAACCCGATGCGTGTCAGGAACATTTTCATCTGTTCGGTGGTGGTGTTCTGGCTTTCATCCAGAATGATAAAGGCATCGTTCAGCGTTCGGCCACGCATGTAAGCCAGTGGCGCAACTTCAATCACGTTACGTTCGATGAGCTTCTCGACACGCTCAAAGCCCAGCATTTCAAACAGGGCATCATAGAGTGGGCGCAGGTAGGGATCGACTTTCTGGCTAAGATCGCCAGGCAGGAAGCCCAGCTTCTCACCGGCTTCGACCGCTGGGCGTGTTAACAGAATACGGCGAATATCTTGACGCTCCAATGCATCCACGGCGGCTGCAACTGCTAAGTAGGTTTTCCCCGTTCCCGCAGGGCCAACGCCGAACGTGATGTCGTGATCGAGGATGTTGGCGACATACTTCGCCTGATTCGGCGTGCGCGGTTTGATCACGCCGCGTTTGGTGCGGATATTGACCACTTTTCCATAGTCAGGAACGTGTTCCGCAGACTGTTCCAGCACGCGAGATTCTTTAATCGCAAGATGAATTTGTTCAGGCTCGATATCACCGATGACGCCGCGCACTGGAGCCGTATCGACATACAGGCGTTGCAGGATATCGGCGGCAGCTTGCGTCAGCAGGTTTTTGCCGATCAGTTTAAATTGATTATCCCGGCGGTTGATCTCGATGCCTAAACGACGCTCTAACTGTTTAATATTGTCATCAAACGGGCCGCAAAGGCTGAGCAGGCGTTGGTTATCTGCGGGTTCAAGGGCAATTTCTTTTGTCGTTACGTTCAAATTATTCCTCTTGAGCGTTACTGTACTGGCACTATTTCTGCCCGTACAAAATGAACTGTTATCCGATGGCCTGATGTTTCCGCCATGTGAGTGAATTATTCATCGTGAATGCCCGATGCTGCAAGTCACAATAATGATATTGGGATGCTGCCTCGCAAAAGCAAATGTAAGCGCTTTGAAATTGAAACAGGTTGAAGGCTAAGAATAGCCTGCTATAACAAATGCACGATCAGCGACCCGAAGGGGGGCTGCAGTGGTAGTCAACCATAAAAAATGGGTGACAAAGCCACCCATCATTGCGCTTAGGCTAGAATGAACATCGATTACGGCTGGTAGAATCCAACGCCGATTTCATTCTCTTTGCGAGTACGAGCAATCACGGAAGACGGCGATTCGTGTACGCGCAGATCCATTTGATCTTCGGTCCGCACCACGATGCCACGCAGTGAGTTGGTATAAACGTCAACGATTTCAACATCGACGAATTTACCGATCATATCCGGCGTGCCTTCGAAGTTGACGACACGGTTATTTTCCGTGCGGCCTGATAGCTCCATCACGCTCTTACGTGAGGTGCCTTCCACCAGAATGCGCTGGACGGTGCCCAGCATGAGGCGGCTAAACCGCATTGCCTGCTTGGTGATGCGGTCTTGCAGAAGGTACAGACGTTGTTTTTTTTCTTCTTCGAGCACGTCATCGACCATATCCGCAGCCGGTGTTCCCGGACGGGCGGAATAGACAAAGCTGTAGCTCATATCGAAATTCACATCGGCAATCAACTTCATGGTCTGTTCAAAGTCAGCCTGCGTTTCGCCAGGGAAGCCGATGATAAAGTCAGAGCTAATCAGGATGCCTGGACGCGCGTTATGCAGCTTACGGATAATGGCTTTGTATTCTAGCGCGGTATGGCGGCGTTTCATCATCGTCAGTACGCGGTCAGAGCCGCTTTGCACTGGCAAATGCAGGAAGCTGACCAGCTCCGGCGTGTCTTCATAAACGCTGATAATATCGTCTGTGAATTCAATTGGATGGCTGGTGGTGAAGCGAACACGGTCGATCCCGTCAATAGCGGCGACCAGACGCAGCAGTTCAGCAAAAGAGCAGATTTCACCGTCATAGGTTTCGCCGCGATAGGCGTTAACGTTCTGCCCCAAAAGGTTAACTTCACGCACGCCTTGCGCGGCAAGTTGAGCGATTTCAAATAGCACATCATCGCATGGGCGGCTGACTTCTTCGCCGCGGGTATAAGGCACAACGCAGAATGTGCAATATTTATTGCAGCCTTCCATGATGGAAACGAATGCCGTCGGCCCATCGGCACGCGGTTCTGGCAGACGGTCAAATTTTTCGATTTCAGGGAAACTGATGTCAACGATGGGGCTACGCGTGCCCTGAACGTGATTAATCATTTCCGGTAGGCGGTGTAACGTTTGTGGGCCAAAAATAACGTCAACGTAGTGCGCACGTTCACGAATATGCGCGCCTTCCTGCGATGCAACGCAGCCACCAACGCCAATAATAAGATTCGGATTAAGATCTTTCAGCGCTTTCCAGCGACCAAGTTGATGGAAGACCTTTTCCTGCGCCTTTTCACGGATCGAGCAGGTATTGAGCAGCAAAACATCGGCTTCTTCAGCGATTTCCGTTAGCTCATAGCCGTGCGTACTTCCCAGTAAATCAGCCATCTTTGATGAATCGTACTCATTCATCTGACAGCCCCAGGTTTTAATATGCAGTTTTTTTGTCATCGACTTGCCATTACTCAGTGCGGAAGGAATAAGAAAGATTCCCCTCATTTGGGATGGGTATTGTAATCGTTCGCTGACGTTGTGACCAGTGCCGGAAGCCACGCTGGTTTTATAACCCCTTACTTTCTATAAAAATGCGGCTTTTCTGAAAAATCACCCGCAAATCCAGTACACTATTTTCATGTATTTTTACTGGTGTGAATAAACCAGAACCAGAGGGGATAAAGCCAATATGCATTACGATGCGATTGTGGTTGGCGGTGGAATGGTCGGTGCTGCCGCGGCGCTCGGGCTGGCGCAGCGAGGATTTCAGGTTGCGGTGATTGAGCAGGAAATGCCGACGCCGTTTGATGCCACCAGTCCGCCAGATTTACGGATCTCGGCGATTGGCTATGCGTCGGTTGCGCTACTGAAAGAACTGGATGCATGGCCGCGAGTACAGCAAATGCGCAGCGCGCCTTATCGCCGGCTGGAAACCTGGGAATGGGCGAACGCCAGAGTTGTTTTCGATGCTGCCGACATTCACCTGCCTGAACTGGGTTTTATGGTGGAAAACCGTGTGCTGCAACTGGCACTCTGGGAAAGTTTGCAGGAGGAGGAGCGTTGCCGATGTTATTGCCCTGCTACACCGCAGGGTCTGCAACGTACGGATGATGGCTGGTGTTTACAGCTTGCTGATGGGCAGAAGCTGACGGCTTCTCTGGTGATTGGTGCTGATGGCGCAAACTCTCAGGTTCGTCAGTGGGCAGGGATTGGTATTAGCGGCTGGCAGTATCGTCAGTCTTGTATGTTGATCGGCGTTGAAACGTCGCAACCCCAGCAGGATGTTACCTGGCAGCAGTTCACTCCGAGTGGCCCGCGTGCGTTTTTACCGCTATTTGACCAATGGGGATCGCTGGTGTGGTATGACAGCCCACAGCGTATTCGCCAGCTTCAGGCGATGCCGCTTGCACAGCTGGATAAAGAAATTGCGGCTGCGTTTCCTGAGCGGTTGGGCACGGTCAAAGTGATCTCTGCTGGGTCATTTCCGCTGGTCAGACGCCATGCGCAAACTTATATCAAGCCTGGCTTGGTACTGCTGGGTGATGCCGCGCATACCATCAATCCGCTGGCGGGGCAGGGGGTTAATCTGGGATATCGTGATGTTGAGGCGCTGCTGGATGTGTTGATTAACGCGCGCAATGCGGGAGAACAATGGGCTTCTGAACGTGTATTACGGCGCTATCAGTGCCGCCGTATGCCGGATAACCTGATGATGCAAAGCGGGATGGATTTATTCTATAGCGCATTCAGTAACGCGTTACCGCCGCTGAGTTTTGCGCGCAATATGGCATTAATGGTTGCACAGCGCGCTGGCGTGTTAAAACAGCGCGCATTGAAATACGCGATTGGCGTCTGACTGATTATGGGGATACCGCCCACTACAGTGCTGGCTCGGCGGTGAAGATAATATCGGTGTCCGCATTAGTTGTTGCCATAAAGCGAACATTTCCTATCTGCCGAACGCCTTTACCTGAGGTCTGGCTATCCTGAAGCAGGCCGAACATCATCTCGGTCACCTCAGGGCTTTCGAGGCTATTTTCACCTGATAACGTGCTCTCACCCAATAGCGCAGAAAACGCGGCAGTGACGATTTGCAGGTTCTGTCTTGTTGCTTCGGCGGATTCTGACGCGGCGTTGAGTATCACGATTCCATTAAGCTGTTGGCTTTTACTCTCTATCGACCCAATTAATCCAACGTGCTCGTTAAAAATGTGCTGGAAATCATCGACGGACGTTCCCTTTTCCACACTAATGGTTAGTTTGAGAGGGATATTGAGTTTCGTCAGATTGGCATTCATCCGGTCAGCGAACGTTTGCGCTGACATCTTGAAAGAAGCTGTGCCGACAGCATAAGTTGGTGTGAGAAAGCAAAACAGCAACGCAACGCTGAGTAGCAGTTTGCTTAATTGCACACGCATGGCAGATCGCCATGACTTGCTGATGCTATTCTGTCGTGGAGCCACAACGCAGCTGAAATCATGAGTAACAGAGTATGTTGATAAAACCTTCATGACTGCCCTTTTGGGAAAATCGAATAATTGATTTGGATATGTTAGCACCAGACTATGTTAATACCAGACATAAGAAAACGGGTGCAACAGTCCCGTAGCTATAACTGGGCTTCTGGTGTTACAGCTTTCCTTCTGCAATATCGAAGTTAACCGTTTCTTTAGTTTTCAGATCTAAAGTGCATGCGTAGGTCATCGTCATTTTTGCGTTAAAGCCATTTTTGAATTTAATTTTGTCGCCGATGAACGTTAGCTGATTGTTTTTACTGTCTAGCAGAAAGCGGGAAAAGATATTATCGAGTATATCATCAGCCCATTCGTAATCGTACTTTGAGGCCTTTTCTACAAGAGGTTTACAGGAAACTGTAGCGTCAACTACGTTGGCTTTGAAAAGGCATTGCCCATCGGTAGGGCTACAAGTTTTTGGTTCTGTGTTTTCGTCATCACTACTAACCCAATGGAATATTCCCCACCCGATAGCAACTAGAATAACTACGGCAACTAACGACATGCTCAATGTGACGCCTGGGTCTTTAATCCCACAGTGCGGACATATTTTTTCCGATGTGGATACTTCTTTTCTACACTCTTTGCATTTCGTTAATGCCATGCGGAAATTCCTTCTTCAAATAACAACTGAGAAAATTGAACATCACAAGAGACGCATTTTCTCTTTCTGTCGCCACTTTGTCGCCACGCATAAGAAAACGGGGCGACGTCTTTCGACTGTCGCCCCGTTTCTTTGCTGTTTTACCAGCATATTTGGCTGGGGTACGAGGATTCGAACCTCGGATGCCGGAATCAGAATCCGGTGCCTTACCGCTTGGCGATACCCCAAAAATTTGGTGGCTACGACGGGAATCGAACCTGTGACCCCAGCATTATGAGTGCTGTGCTCTAACCAGCTGAGCTACGTAGCCAAATGTACTGCTATTATTACTTCACTTCAACAAAATCTTCTACTATCAAGTAGATGGCTGGGGTACCTGGATTCGAACCAGGGAATGCTGGTATCAAAAACCAGTGCCTTACCGCTTGGCGATACCCCATCAGGACAACGAATTTTTCAGCATACATTTTGAAATGGCTGGGGTACCTGGATTCGAACCAGGGAATGCCGGTATCAAAAACCGGTGCCTTACCGCTTGGCGATACCCCAATCACTACAAAATACCAACAGGCTTCGAAAAACGATGCCAAACCGAGAAGATGATATGGTGCGGGAGGCGAGACTTGAACTCGCACACCTTGCGGCGCCAGAACCTAAATCTGGTGCGTCTACCAATTTCGCCACTCCCGCAAAAAGATGGTGGCTACGACGGGAATCGAACCTGTGACCCCAGCATTATGAGTGCTGTGCTCTAACCAGCTGAGCTACGTAGCCATCTTTTTTGCGTCACCTTCATCGGCGTTGCGGGGCGCATTATGCGTAGTTGGTCTAATTGCGTCAACTAGTTTTTTCCCGAAAAGGGCCCACAATGTATCGTTTGTTTGGGTTGTGAACAGTATGGTGAGAAAAACGCCAAAAAGCACGCATTCGCAGTCAATTAAGCATACAAAACGGGCCATAAAGGCCCGTTGATTGATGAAATTAAATCGAATTATTTGTAGGCTGATTGGTGTACACCAACCGCGCGTCCTGATGGGTCATCCAGTGTTTTGAAGGATTCATCCCACTCAATCGCTTTAGCAGACGAACAGGCGACTGACGGGCCTCCAGGGACACATTCTGCTGCACTCGAAACCGGGAACAGCTCTTCGAAGATTTCACGGTACAGGTAGGCTTCTTTGGAGCCTGGCGTATTGTATGGGAAGCGAAAGCGTGCAGTTTCCAATTGTTGATCGGTAACCTGGTTGGCAGCCACTTCTTTCAGCGTGTCGATCCAGCTGTAGCCCACGCCATCAGAGAACTGTTCTTTCTGACGCCATGCAACGCTGTGCGGCAGATAGGATTCAAAGCACTCGCGCAGGATGTGTTTTTCCATCTTGCCGTTGCCGCACATTTTGTCGCGCGGGTTGATGCGCATGGCAACATCGAGGAAGTTTTTGTCCAGGAAAGGTACACGAGCTTCCACGCCCCAGGCCGACATCGCTTTGTTAGCACGGGCGCAGTCATACTGGTGCAGTGCTAGCAGTTTACGCACGGTTTCTTCATGCAGCTCTTTGGCGTTTGGCGCTTTGTGGAAATAGAGGTAGCCGCCGAACACTTCGTCAGAACCTTCACCTGACAGCACCATCTTGATGCCCATCGCTTTGATTTTACGTGACATCAAGTACATCGGCGTTGAGGCACGAATCGTGGTGACGTCATAGGTTTCGATGTGATAAATCACGTCGCGAATCGCATCCAGCCCTTCCTGCACGGTGAAATGGATTTCGTGGTGCACGGTACCTAAGTGTTTAGCGACTTCCTGCGCGGCTTTCAAATCTGGCGCACCTTCCAAACCAACAGCGAAAGAGTGCAACTGAGGCCACCATGCTTCACTGCGCGCGTCATCTTCTACGCGACGTGCGGCATATTTTTTGGTGATTGCGGAGATAACGGAAGAATCCAGACCGCCAGAAAGCAACACGCCGTAAGGCACGTCAGACATCAGGTGGCTTTTCACCGCTTCTTCGAGCGCATCGTGCAGCGCTACTTTATCCGTTTCGTTGTCTTTTACCGCATCGTAATCAAACCAGTCACGCTGGTAATATTCACGGATTTCACCGTCTTTGCTCCACAGGTAGCTGCCTGCTGGGAATTCTTTGATGGTACGACAAACTGGCACCAGCGCTTTCATTTCAGAAGCGACGTAGAGGTTACCGTGCTCATCGTAGCCCATATACAGCGGGATAATCCCGAGGTGGTCACGGCCAATCAGGTAGGCGTCTTTTTCGCTGTCATACAGCGCAAAGGCGAACATGCCTCGCAGTTCGTCCAGGAATTCAGGGCCTTTTTCCTGATACAGGGCAAGGATGACTTCGCAGTCGGAGCCTGTCTGAAACGCGTAACGGTCACCGTATTGCTGACGCAATGCCTGATGGTTATAAATTTCACCGTTAACGGCCAGAATGTGGGTGCGCTCGGCGTTGTAAAGCGGCTGTGCCCCCGTGTTGACGTCAACGATAGACAGACGCTCGTGAGCCAGAATCGCTTTGTCGCTGGCATAAACGCCGGACCAGTCTGGTCCGCGGTGACGCATTAAACGGGATAATTCCAGTGCTTTCTTACGCAGTTCAACAGGATCGCTTTTCAGATCAAGCACACCAAAAATAGAACACATACATGACTCCCAATAATTACGGATTCGAACTTAGTACCATTGATTTAGCATCAAAGTGCCATAGGAATTCAATATTATTTAATGAAAAAAGCGATTGGTGTGGTGTTTCGTTAATTTATTGGGTTTTTTGGTGTTGATTCGTCAAATTCATGCAAGGGAAAGGCCGGGTTTTTAGTGATTACATAATCCGGCCAGAAAAGGAATCAGGCGTTTTCGAGCAATTGTTGTAGTAGAACACCGTTTAGCATCGCACGTTTGACCAATGCGAAAGCGCTGATGGCGGAAAGATGGTTAAGGCTGGATATCTCAATCGGCAGGTTATGACGAAATTCTTTTAGTACCTGCGTGTTGATGCAGCGTTGAATCGCAGGAAGCAGCGTTTTTTCTGCTTCGGTAATTTCACCAGCAATCACGACTTTCTGTGGATTGAACAGATTGATCGCGATGGAAAGCGCTTTACCGAGATTGAGCCCAACCTGTTCAATGACCTCACGGGCGAGGTCATCGCCCCGGTTAGCCGCTTTGCAAATTGCTGAAATAGAACTGTTATTCGCAGAAAGTTTGCTGGGATAGCCCTGACGTAGCAGATGTTGTACGCGTTGTTCAATTGCTCCGTTGGCGACGATGGTTTCCAGACAACCGAAGTTACCGCAGTGGCAGCGATCGCCGAGTGGATCGATCTGAATATGACCGATCTCGCCGACGTTGCCGTTACTGCCGAGAAATATTTGTCCGTTGACGAGAATTCCTGCGCCTGTACCTCGATGCACACGTACCAGAATAGAATCCAGAGAGTCGTGGGTGGCCCCAAAATAGTGCTCCGCCAGTGCCAGACTGCGGATGTCGTGACCGACAAAGCTGGTGACGTTGAAGTGGCGTTGCAGATTTTCGACCAGTTTCCAGTTATTCACGCTGATATGTGGCATATAACGGACGATGCCTGCAACGGGATCGACGAGTCCTGGTAGCACCACAGAGATTGCAATAAGCTCGCGGATACGGCGCTGGTGGCTGGCAATAAAATCGCTGATAGACTGAAAGAGTGTGGCCTCCAGCGACGCCTGTGTTTTTTCTTGCAGCTCGTAGTGCATTTCTTCCAGCGCTTTTCCCTGTAAATCGTACAGCGCAATGGTGGCGTCATAACGACCGAGACGTACGGCGATGGTATGGAAAGGGCGGTTTTCGGTGATAATTGAAATGGCGCGTCTACCGCCAGTTGAAGCCTGCTGATCGACTTCTTTGATGAGCCCGCGCTCCAAAAGCTGGCGGGTTATTTTGGTGACGCTGGCGGGAGCAAGCTGGCTTTGCTCTGCTATCTGAATCCGTGAGATCGGGCCTTGCTGATCAATCAGGCGGTAAACCACCGCACTGTTTAATTGCTTAACCAGATCGACATTCCCTATCTGCGCCTGTCCGCCTGTGGTCATTAAAAGGTTACTCGCTTCTTTAGGTATAACGCGTTGTTTCGTCAACATGGGGTAAACCTTATCTCGGTTTCCCCCAACGTATTTCCGCTTTACCCCAAGACGCTTTTCGCTTTATCCCCAAACAGGATTACCGTTAACAAACGTCTTGAGAATGTGATAATCACGGTCAAATGCGGTCAGATTAGCCACTTTACCGCTTTCAATGCTGCCTAACTGCTTATCGACGCCGATGGCACGAGCCGGATAGAGCGTTGCCATCCGAATAGCTTCATCCAGTGCGATTCCAGCGTGTTCGACGCTATTACGCACGGCGTCGATCATTGTCAGTGCAGAGCCGCTTAGGGTGCCGTGTTCATCGACACAAATGCCATCACGGTAGTATATGGTTTTACCAGCAAAAATGAACTGGTCAATATCTGCGCCCGCTGGTGCTGTGGCGTCGGTCACCAGCACCAGTTTATCGCCCTTAATGCGCTTGCTGTTGCGAATATTGGCCCAGTCTACGTGACGTCCATCCGCGATAATGCCGCAATAGACTTCCGGGGCATCGTAAATTGCGCCGACTAGCCCGGGTTCACGGCCAGTCAGATATGGCATTGCGTTGAACAGGTGAGTGGCGAAGCGAATGCCAGCGGAAAAACCCTGCTTAGCCTGTTCCCAGGTCGCGTTAGAGTGTCCGGCGGAGACGATAATGCCCGCCGCCGTTAACTGGCGGATAACTGCCGGTTCGACTTCTTCCGGTGCCAGCGTGATTTTCGTAATGGCATCTGCGTTGACACACAGAAAATCGACGAGCGCTTGCGTTGGCTTGCGGATAAAGGCAGGGTCATGTGTGCCTTTTTTTATCACGTTTAGCCACGGGCCTTCGAGATGTAGTCCAAGCGCCTGATGCTTATTCTGCGCCAGCCAGTCTCTCATTACGTTGATGCTGTGTTTCATAAACTCATCGCTGGAGGTAATCAGCGTGGGTAAAAAACTGGTACAGCCTGAACGCTGGTTCGCCTGCTGCATGATCTCCAGCGTTTTGACGGAGATCGTGTCCAGCGAGTCGTTAAATTGCACACCGCCGCAGCCGTTCAGTTGGAGATCGATAAATCCTGGAGCGAGAAACGCACCGCTCAGGTCGTGTTGTTCAATGCCGGCAGGGAGCTCAGCAACCGAGCAGATTCGCTCGATCAGCCCATTGGCAATCACGACGGCGTGATTATCCAGAATCTGATGGCCGGTGAAAATCCGGCTATGGGTTAACGCGTACATCATCGACTCCCGCGATCGGTTAGAGGTTCTTCATACTTTCCGTTTCTAACTCACGGAAGTATTTAACGGTTTTTACCTTCAACTCCATCGTTGACGGTTCGTCGCAAACCATGATGGCTTTGGCATGAAGTTGCAGACAGCTGATGGTCCACATGTGGTTGACGTTGCCTTCTACCGCAGCCTGTAGCGCCTGTGCCTTGTTACGACCGGTCACCAGAATCATCACTTCTTCGGCATCCAGCAACGTACCGACGCCCACTGTCAGGGCAAATTTAGGCACCAGACTGACGTCCCCGCCGAAGAAACGGGAATTCGCGATACGGGTTTCTTCCGTCAACGTTTTGATGCGGGTGCGGGAAGCCAAAGAGGAGGCGGGCTCATTGAAGGCGATGTGTCCGTCATTGCCCACGCCGCCCATGAAAAGATGAATTTTCCCGTAGGACTTTATTTTCTCTTCATAACGGCGACATTCTGCTGTGGTGTCTGCTGCGTTGCCGTTCAGCAGGTTAATGTTTTCACGCAGGATATCAATGTGATTGAAGAAATTCTGATGCATGAAGGTATGATAGCTTTCCGGATGATCGGTTGGCAGACCGACATATTCATCCATATTGAAGGTCACTACGTGTTTGAAGCTCACCAGACCCGCTTTATGCATGGTGACCAGCGATTTATACGCTTCCAGCGGTGAAGTTCCTGTCGGTAACCCAAGAATGAAGGGGCGCTCAGCGCTGGGCTTGAAAGCGTTAATTTTCTCAACAATGTGGCGGGCGGCCCATTTTCCGACGTCGGCGGCGGTAGTTAAGGGAATGAGTCTCATCAGCGCTCTCCTGATTTTTTAGTGGAATTAAATACGTTATTGCGTAAATCGCGCCAGTCGCGCGTTTTGTCTGTGCATTAAAATTAGTCTACTCCGTTTTTTTTAATCTTGAAATAAGTTGGGGTTTTATTCAGGTATAAAGTTTTTGTATGCAGTTTTTTGGTGATTTTTATCACATAATTACGGGGTTTAATTTGTGTAGCGAATTATTTTTCTTACACTCCCCTAAGAACCACCACTGGGCCTGTTTTTTCGACAATGAAGCTTTTTGGTAGTGAAGTTTTTCGGCAGTAAAATTTATTGGCAGGTTTGTTTGCCCTACAACATTTCATTTACCTCGCAAAGGTAAGAGAGGGAAAAGTGAGTATTCTGAGCTATTTACAAAAAATCGGCCGGGCATTGATGGTGCCTGTCGCGACGCTGCCTGCTGCCGCTATCCTGATGGGGATAGGTTATTGGATTGATCCGGTTGGTTGGGGAAGTGAGAACGCGTTGGCGGCACTATTCCTCAAATCGGGTGGGGCGATCATTGAGAATATGGCGGTGCTGTTTGCGGTGGGCGTCGCTTACGGTATGTCGAAAGATAAGGATGGTGCGGCCGCATTGACCGGCTTTGTCGGTTATCTGGTGCTCACTACGCTGTGTTCACCGGCTGTTGTCGCCATGATCCAACGGATCCCTGTTGAACTGGTGCCGACTGCGTTTGGCAAGATTGAAAACCAGTTCATCGGTATTCTGGTCGGTGTGATGTCCGCTGAACTGTATAACCGTTTCAGTCAGGTTGAATTGCCTAGAGCGCTATCTTTCTTCAGCGGACGCCGGTTGGTGCCGATTCTGGTTTCTTTCTTGATGATTCTGGTGGCGTTTATTTTAATGTCCATCTGGCCAGCAATTTACAATGTACTGGTGTCGTTCGGTGAATACATTCAACAGTTAGGATCGGTTGGCGCTGGGCTCTATGCGTTCTTTAACCGCTTGCTGATCCCCGTAGGGTTACACCATACGCTTAATTCCGTGTTCTGGTTTGATGTCGCGGGTATTAACGATATTCCTAACTTCCTGGCCGGCCAACAGTCTATCGATTCTGGCAAAGCTGTGGTGGGGATTACCGGACGTTATCAGGCGGGCTTCTTCCCTATAATGATGTTCGGCCTGCCGGGAGCTGCACTGGCGATTTACCACTGCGCGCGCCCTGAGAACAAAAGTAAAGTTGCCGGGATTATGCTGGCGGCGGCGTTTGCTTCATTCTTCACTGGGATCACTGAACCGCTGGAATTCTCATTCATGTTCGTGGCGCCAGTGCTGTACTTCCTGCATGCGTTACTGACGGGTTTTTCCGTCTTTATCGCTGCCAGTATGCATTGGATTGCTGGGTTTGGCTTCAGTGCCGGTCTGGTGGATATGGTGCTGTCCTCGCGTAACCCGCTAGCCACTCAATGGTACATGCTGATAGCGCAGGGGTTGGTGTTCTTCGTCATTTATTATGTGGTGTTCCGCTTCACGATTACTCGCTTCAATCTGTTAACACCGGGACGTGAACTGGCAGTGAGCGGTAGCGAAGCCGATGGATATGACGTGAGTACCGCATCTGCGGGTGATAAATCAAGCGATACGGCGACGTTGGCGCGTGGCTATTTGCAGGCGCTTGGCGGCAAAGCCAACCTGATCGGCATCGATGCCTGTATCACGCGTTTGCGTTTGAATGTAGCTGACTCTTCTCTGGTTGATGATGCTCAGGCGAAACGTCTTGGTGCGGCAGGTGTTATTCGTCTGAATAAGCAGAGCGTACAGATTGTCGTGGGCACGCAAGCTGAATCGATAGCAATTGCGCTGAAAGCGGAACATGACAAAGCGTAATGTGACGGCGTTATTTGTTTAACGCGGTGTTATGTCGATGAAAGTGATGGGCGAGATAGCAATCTCGCCCTTTTTTTTCGTTATGAATAATTAAATGAAACTAACGGTTGTTTCCCAGCGTAGCTTGTTGGATCATTGTTGGTTATACGTCGTTTTAGCATTGAGGAATGAAGAATGAGTGAGGCTGAAGCCCGCCCAACCAACTTTATCCGTCAGATTATCGATGAAGATCTGGCGTCCGGTAAGCATGACCATATTCAGACGCGTTTCCCGCCAGAGCCGAACGGCTACCTGCATATTGGGCATGCAAAGTCTATTTGCCTGAATTTTGGGATCGCGCGTGACTACCAGGGGCAATGCAACCTGCGTTTTGACGACACCAATCCGGTAAAAGAAGATATTGAATACGTTGAGTCGATCAAACGTGACGTCGAGTGGCTGGGTTTTTCATGGAGCGGCGACGTTCGCTATTCTTCTGATTATTTCGATCAACTGCACGCTTATGCGGTTGAACTGATTGGTAAAGGATTGGCTTACGTTGATGAACTGACGCCTGAACAAATTCGTGAATACCGTGGCACGCTGACGGCGCCGGGTAAAAATAGTCCTTATCGCGATCGTACCGTACAGGAAAATCTGGCGCTGTTTGAAAAAATGCGCAACGGCGGGTTTGCTGAAGGTACTGCTTGTTTGCGTGCAAAAATCGATATGGCATCATCCTTTATCGTGATGCGCGATCCGGTGTTGTATCGCATTAAATTTGCCGATCACCACCAGACGGGTAATAAGTGGTGCATCTACCCGATGTATGACTTTACTCACTGTATTTCCGATGCGCTGGAAGGGATCACGCATTCTCTGTGTACGCTGGAATTCCAGGATAACCGCCGCCTGTACGACTGGGTGCTGGATAATATCTCCATTCCTTGCCACCCACGTCAGTACGAGTTTTCTCGGCTTAATCTCGAATACGCAATTATGTCCAAGCGTAAGCTGAATCAGCTGGTTGTGGAAAATGTCGTTGAAGGATGGGACGATCCGCGTATGCCGACCATCTCTGGCCTGCGCCGCCGTGGTTATAGTGCGTCTTCTATCCGTGAATTTTGTGTGCGTATCGGCGTAACGAAGCAGGATAACAACGTGGAAATGGCAGCGCTTGAATCCTGTATCCGCGACGATCTGAATGAAAACGCTCCGCGTGCGATGGCGGTACTGGATCCGGTCAAAGTGGTGATCGAGAATCTGCCAGCCGGGCACGAAGAGTTTGTTGCGATGCCAAATCACCCGAACAAGCCAGAAATGGGCTCGCGTCAGGTGGCATTCAGCCGTGAAGTTTACATCGATCGTGCTGACTTCCGTGAAGAAGCTAACAAGCAGTACAAGCGTTTGGTTTTGGGTAAAGAAGTTCGCCTGCGTAATGCCTATGTGATCAAAGCCGATCGCATTGAAAAAGACGAGCAGGGCACCATCACCACGATTTACTGTAGCTATGATGCGGAAACGCTGAGCAAAGATCCGGCTGATGGTCGTAAAGTGAAAGGCGTCATCCACTGGGTTTCTGCGGCGCACGCGGTGCCAGCGGAATTCCGTTTGTACGATCGTTTGTTCAGTGTGGCAAACCCTGCGGCGGCGGATGACTTCCTGTCAACGATTAACCCAGACTCACTGAAAATTACGCAAGGTTTTGTAGAAGCGAGTTTGGTGCAGGCTGAAGTAGAGAAAGCGTATCAGTTTGAGCGTGAAGGTTACTTCTGTGCCGATCGCGTTTACTCCAGTGCGGAACACCTGGTGTTTAACCGTACGGTTGGACTACGCGATACTTGGGTAGGCTAAGGTCACTGGTAAGAAGACAAAAATAAAACCGCCTCGGCGGTTTTATTTTTTTGTGCGGTCGATTTATCGTGTGGAGTCGTGCAGAGTTTCGTCCTCTCTGCAATCCCCTTCACTGCAATGCCCATAGAGATACAGACTGTGGTTGGACAGTTTAATGCCGTGTCTTTCTGCGATCTCGCGCTGACGTGCTTCGATAGATTCATCGCGGAATTCAATGACTTTGCCACAGTCGAGGCAAATTAAGTGATCGTGATGATGCTGCTGCGTCAATTCAAAGACGGATTTGCCACCTTCGAAGTTATGACGGGTTACGATACCCGCATCATCAAACTGGTTGAGTACGCGATAGACAGTAGCAAGACCAATCTCTTCGCCCATATCAATCAGTCTCTTTATATAATCTTCCGCACTGACGTGATGGCTGACAGGATCCTGTAACACTTCCAGTATTTTCAGTCTTGGAAGAGTGACTTTCAGGCCGGCCTTCTTTAATGCGGTATTGTTGTCAGTCATGCGGGTTTAGTCCTGTTGCTTACTTATCAATGGAGGCTGCCTAGCCTATGACATCGGTCGGCTTAAAAAATCTAATCACATCTCAATTATAGAACTGCGCATACAAAATGAAAACAAGGGAATGTTAACAATATTGTCCCCACTCACACTACTGATATACAACGCAATCTATTGTTGATGAATGAGGAAATGGTGATGCACGTATAAAACCGATGGGATTATTGTACAGGTTTACTGATAGAAGTTAAAAAAATGTATCAATTATTATGAAAGGTTTTACCTATCAATGCTGTTTTGGCTCTGATAGGGGATATCAGAGCCAAAATGGCTTAGCCAACCAGCTCTTTCAGATTCAGTTCATCGCTGATCTGCTTCACCCACGTCGTTACACGTTCGTTGGTGAGTTCAGGCTGACGGTCTTCATCGATAGCTAAACCAATGAAGTGATTGTCGTCGGCGAGCCCTTTAGAGGCTTCAAAGTAATAGCCTTCAGTTGGCCAGTGGCCGACAATCGTCGCGCCGCGAGGCTCAATAATGTCACGAATGGTGCCCATGGCATCACAGAAGTATTCCGCATAGTCTTCCTGATCGCCGCAACCAAACAGAGCAACCAATTTTCCTGTGAAATCAACTTCTTCCAGTGACGGGAAAAAGTCATCCCAATCACATTGAGCTTCACCGTAATACCAGGTTGGAATACCCAACAGCAGAATATCGAAACCTTCGAGGTCTTCTTTGCTGCTTTTAGCGATGTCATGAACATCCGCAACGCCGGTGCCTAACTGCTGTTGGATCGTTTTGGCAATGTTTTCAGTGTTGCCTGTATCGCTGCCAAAGAATATTCCGATGAGTGCCATGAATTGAATAACCTCTTGATTCCTAATGGTATGGTGTAATATTTCACCCACTTATCTGTTAATAATAACAGACACTCACATCTGGAGAAACTCGTATCGGTAAGGATGCGTAAATCAAGGGCGGGTGAAAGGAGGAGGTAAAGAAGGGAAACGAAAGCATCTCTGCTGACGCTAAAATCCCCATAATTAATAGGGTTTATGTTATTGTCTGAGGTTAAACGCCTATTTCCTTAGTGTTATCGCGGTTATTTATTTATAACAATGTTTCATTTTTTATGAATCTGCTTTTTATTTTCATGACTTGTCCCGGTTGTAATTAAAAGCAGACTTCTCTTTGTGAAAATAAAAGTCACGCAACGGTACCTTACTATTCAGGAGAATTAAAATGTATATAAAGATAATGTTTTTATCGAATTGAAGACCTGTAACATTTTTCGGGAATATTCCTAATGAAGATGAGTGAGAATTATAACCATTTGCAGCTGAAACGATGCAATGATGTGGGGGATGGTTTTATTTTTTGATGTTAAAGAATAACGTTAAAATCATCTCTCATCACCTTACTGTATCATGGCATATCCATACTAGCCCGCACAGGGTGGAGTGGATGAGGCTTTTACTTGCAACCCTCTGATTAAAATCCTTATATCTATAAAAATAGGTGAGTTTATTCTCAGTGTGAAAAATTATATTAATAAATATAGCGAGAACGCTAAATATTCTCTGCATTTAGCCGATGAGTTAGCGTGGTTTTTGAGTTTTCAACTCGGTGAAATTTGAACGCTAAGGAGAAGTGACCTGTTTCATGGTGTGAATTTTCTGATTCATATCGGTTGATTAGCGATAAAAATCTTTTTAACCATTTTCCTGATTTGGAGTGAGCTATGAGACTTATAAAAAATATTGCCATCAGAACCGCTATGTTATGGGTGCTGGGCGTTTTTTGTGTTCTTTGGGGCGGCGTATCGATATATACCATGTTCTCTTTTAAAGAGATGACGGCGACTTCGAAGACCAGCACCTTGCTGGTTCAGAACATGAATTTTATCAACCAGGGCAACGATCAATACTTCCGTATGGTGACTCGTCTGGCGCGCGCTGTTGATGCTCGTCGTAGTGGTGATAACGCAACCGCAGATAAAGAGCAGGCATCGGCATTAGTTGCACTGGATAAACTGAAGTCTGATCTGGTGGCGTTTAATGCTATCGATCATGCGAGTCTGGACGATGCATTGGTACAGGCTGTCAGCCGTGACTGGAGTAATCTGATTGTTCAAGGTGTTGAGCCGCTTTACCAAAAGGCCGCCGCCAACACGTTGGATGACTACCAAAATCAGGCCAAGGACGTTGTGCCGCCATTGAGTCGCCAGTTTGGCGCATCTCTATCCGCGTTCAGTAACGCCAGCGCAGAGAAATTCGATGCGGCGGGTGTGCGTTTTGAACAAATCACCACAGTTGGGCAGAACATTTTGCTGAGTGGGTTGTTTATCGGCCTTATCATGCTGTTCCTGACCGACCGTTATCTGGTTGTGTGCCTGGTTCGCCCGTTGAATGACCTGCGCTATCACTTTAGCGTGATTGCTTCTGGTCACCTGGGCAAGCCAATTCTGGACTTTGGTAATAACTGTGTCGGTCGTCTGTTCCCACTGCTTCGTGAAATGCAGGGGAGTTTGGCTACTACCGTTAGCACAATCAGAAATAGCACGGATTCTATCTATCAGGGTGCTTCTGAGATTGCTGCGGGTAACAACGATCTGTCATCTCGTACCGAAGAGCAGGCTTCCGCGCTGGAAGAAACCGCAGCCAGCATGGAGCAACTGACGGCGACGGTGAAACAGAACGCCGAAAACGCCAACCACGCCAGCCAACTGGCATTACAAGCCTCGACAACGGCGAAGAAGGGCGGTGAAATTGTTGAAAACGTGGTGAAAACCATGGCGGAAATATCCGGTAGTTCAAGAAAAATCGCAGAAATCACAACCGTTATTAACGGCATTGCTTTCCAGACCAACATTCTGGCACTTAACGCAGCGGTAGAAGCGGCGCGTGCGGGTGAACAGGGGCGTGGGTTTGCCGTAGTTGCAGGAGAAGTTCGCAGTCTGGCGCAGCGCAGTGCGCAGGCAGCGAAAGAGATTGAAGGGCTGATTTCTGAATCGGTTCGCTGTGTGGATACCGGCTCCAATCTGGTTAGCGATGCTGGTGATACCATGCAGGATATCGTCCGTGCGGTTACCAACGTGACAGATATCATGGGGGAAATCGCGTCTGCCTCGGAAGAGCAGAGCAAAGGTATTGCGCAGGTTGGTCAGGCCGTGGCGGAAATGGACAGCGTAACGCAGCAAAACGCCGCGTTGGTTGAACAGGCTTCTTCTGCGGCCTTGTCGCTGGAAGAACAGGCGGCGTTGTTGAACCAGACTGTGTCGCTGTTCCAACTGTCCGATACGCAATCAGCGCTGCAAGTGGCAGCAAAACCGGTGCGAAAAGCACAGGCGATTGCCCCGCGTGCAGGTAAAGCGCTACCGACCAGTAGCGATAACTGGGAAAAATTCTAACTGTTGTTTTAATCCGTGATGGTATTTTTAGTCTTGGATGAACATCCAGGCGGCGTCAGAAATGGCGCCGCACAAGATGTGAATACTGCATTGTGTGAATAGCGCGTTACGTCAATCAGGACTGCTGTTCTGCCAACTGCGCCAACAGCATCTCTTCAATCAATTCACTGCGGCTAATGTTCCGCTCTTCAGCAAGGCTGTTCAGGATATCAACGGCATCGCTGTTAATCTTTAATTCAACACGGCGCAAGCCACGAACTTTATCGCGACGTAGTTGATTACGCTTGTTAATTCTTAGTTGTTCGTCACGAGTGAGCGGATTGGTCTTGGGGCGGCCCGGACGACGCTCATCTGCGAACAGATCCAGTGTGGTGCGATCCGTTTGTTCTTTTGCCATAAGTAATGATACTGCAAGGTATTCGGACCAAAATACACGGTGCTATCCGTCTTGCTCTACAAATAAAACCGATGTCTATTCTCATCCTGTAACAGGATTGTCAGGTTGCGGTTTACCTAATATGTGGAACATGCCGGGAAGTTATACGTGCATTTTGATGAAGTGGTTACAATGCTTGTGGCTGAATCAGCCGTCCCTCTACTGCGAGCGCCATCATACCCTAGCCGCACAGGCGGCGACAACGGTTAACTGCCGCCACTACCATGAATCCGCCAGTGTGAGTATCGTCTGGTTAATTCGCGTCCAGAAAACGGTGGATCGCACGCAAAACCGCATCGGGTTTTTCTGAGTGAACCCAGTGGCCGGCGCCGCTGACCACATGCGCACGCGCCGCTGGAAACTGGCGCAGCAGTGAATCGCGGTAGCGATCGTCCAGATAGGGGGAATCGCCGCCACGAATGAACAGTATTGGTCCTTGCCAGGCTGGAACATCTTGCCAACCAACGATATTCTCGTATTCATCCCACAAAACGGGCACGTTAAAACGCCACTCTCCCTGCTGGAAGGATTTCAGTAAAAACTGAATCACCCCTTCTTCCTTTATATGTTGGCGCATGAGTGCTGTCGCTTCGGTACGTGATGTCAGACCGGCTTCCGTTACGGCGCGTAGCGCAGCGAAAATGGTGTCGTGGCGGCGCACCTGATAATCCACTGGTGCGATATCAATCGCGACTAGTTTGTCCAGCCGTTCGGGAATAAGTGCACTGAGCGCCATGGCGACTTTTCCGCCCATCGAATGGCCAATAACACTAGCGCGTTCGATGTTCAGTTCATCCAGTAGCTCCAGCACGTCCTGCGCCATCGCAGGGTAGTTCATCTGTGGTGAACGCGGCGACAAACCGTGATTGCGTAAATCGATTTGCAGAATGTCATGCGTGTTTTGCAAATCCCGACCCAATACGCCAAGGTTATCTAATGTGCCAAACAGGCCATGAATCAGGACAACAGGGAGTTTATCTGTGGGCTGGTGCGCATTTTGCCAGCGATGATTCAATTTCATGGTGAAGTTCATTCAGAGAGACATGGGCTTAGGGTATCATGACTTTAGAATCGACGTTGTCACTGAAGGAACAGCATAGCTACTCGAAGGAATGTGAAAGGCATTGGGGCATAGTCTGACTTTTGGTATTGTCCCACTATGCCGCTGTTCGATAATGTTTGAACGCCTGTATAATCCTTTTGATTTGAGTCATCTACCCATCGGTGTCGGGTTGCAGAAGGGAAGCGTCTCTGCAATTTGCACGATAATGGGTAAAAACAGCACTGGATAAAGATGAAAACTATTGAAGTCGACGAAGAGCTTTATCGTTATATTGCCAGCCACACACAGCATATTGGTGAGAGCGCATCGGATATTTTACGGCGTATGCTGAAATTTACTGCTGGGCAGACTGTCACAACGCCAGCGGTAGAGGCGACGGCAACGGCGACGTCTCAGCCTGCTGCTGCACCGAGTCCGCGCGATCGGGTTCGAACCCTTCGTGAACTGCTGCTGTCAGATGAATATGCTGAACAGAATAAGGCCATTAATCGCTTTATGCTGGTTCTGTGCACGCTGTATACCCTATCGCCGCAGGAATTTGCTGTCGCGACGGAGTCTCTTCATGGCCGCACCCGGGTCTATTTCGCGGGCGACCAACAAACCTTGCTTCAGCATGGCACTCACACAAAGCCTAAACATATTCCGGGCACGCCATACTGGGTGATTACCAACACGAATACGGGTCGTAAACGCAGCATGGTTGAGCACATCATGCTGGCTATGCAGTTCCCCGCGGAACTGACAGAAAAAGTGTGCGGCACTATCTAATTATTTATCTATAGCCTAAATAATTCGAGTTGCGTGAAGGCGGCAACCGCGCGAGTCCCCAGGAGCTTACATAAGTAAGTGACTGGGGTGAGTTAGGGAAGTCAACGCACAAGCAGCTTGAAGTATGACCTATATATCAACCACTTATCTAACTACAGCGTTAGGGAGAAGCGCCAATGGCTAATCACCCAAGGGCCGGACAGCCTGCCCGGCAGAGCGATTTGATTAATGTGGCACAGTTAACGTCACAATATTATGTGCTGCGCCCGGAAATCGGCAACACAGCGCACGCGGTGAAATTCGGTACGTCTGGCCATCGCGGTAGCGCGGGGCGTCATAGCTTTAATGAACCGCACATTCTGGCGATTGCGCAGGCGATTGCAGAAGAGCGCAAAAAGCAGGGCATCAGTGGCCCGTGCTATGTAGGTAAAGATACTCACGCGCTCTCCGAGCCTGCTTTTATTTCCGTGCTAGAAGTGTTGGCTGCCAATGGCGTGGATGTCATCGTTCAGTTGGATAATGGTTTTACTCCAACGCCTGCGGTGTCTAACGCGATTCTGGTTCACAATCGTCAGGGCGGTGCGCTGGCGGACGGCATTGTGATTACGCCGTCCCATAACCCGCCGGAAGATGGCGGCATCAAATATAATCCGCCGAACGGCGGCCCTGCGGACACCAACCTCACCAGCGTGATTGAGACGCGGGCGAATGCGCTGTTGGCAGATGAACTGCGTGACGTAAAACGCATTACGCTGGATCAGGCGTTGCAAAGCGGACATGTCCACGAGCAGGATCTGGTTCAGGCCTATGTAGAAGGTTTGACTAGCGTGGTAGACATGGCGGCGATTCAACGCGCCGGTCTGAAACTGGGCGTCGACCCGCTGGGCGGTTCTGGTATTGCCTACTGGCAGCGCATCGCAGAGCATTACAAGCTGGATCTGACGCTGGTTAACGATGCCGTCGATCAGACATTCCGCTTTATGTCGCTGGATCATGACGGCGTGATCCGTATGGATTGTTCGTCAGAGTTCGCTATGGCTGGGCTGCTGGCGCTGCGTGATAAATTCGATCTGGCGTTTGCCAACGATCCTGACTATGACCGCCACGGTATCGTCACTCCGGCAGGGCTGATGAATCCGAACCACTATTTGGCGGTGGCGATCAACTATCTGTTCCAGCACCGTCCACAGTGGGGACAATCTGTTGCTGTCGGCAAAACGCTGGTATCCAGTGCGATGATCGACCGTGTGGTGGCAGATTTGGGCCGCAAGCTGGTGGAAGTACCCGTTGGCTTCAAATGGTTCGTTGACGGTCTGTATGACGGCAGCTTTGGCTTCGGTGGTGAAGAGAGCGCGGGGGCTTCTTTCCTGCGCTTTGACGGCACGCCGTGGTCGACGGACAAAGACGGGATCATCATGTGTCTGCTAGCGGCAGAAATTACGGCTGTGACGGGTAAAAACCCGCAGCAGCATTATGATGAGCTGGCACAACGCTTTGGGGCACCGAGCTACAACCGTATTCAGGCCTCTGCGACACATGCACAAAAAGCCGCGCTGTCTAAACTGTCGCCTGAGCAAGTGTCGGCCAGTACGCTGGCGGGCGATCCGATTACTGCTCGCCTGACTGCTGCGCCGGGCAATGGGGCATCGATCGGTGGCCTGAAAGTGATGACGGAGAACGGCTGGTTTGCTGCGCGTCCTTCCGGTACGGAAGAAGCCTACAAGATCTACTGTGAGAGTTTCCTCGGGGTCGAACACCGCGAGCGCATCGAGAAAGAAGCGGTAGAGATTGTTAGTGCGGTGCTGGCAAGCGCCAAATAAGTAAAAAGGCGCTGCTTGCAGCGCCTTTTTAATCTTGTATAGCCAGAAAACGTAGAACATCGTTATCCTAACGCGACAAGTAGCGCTCCCACCGAAATTAGCGCAACGCCGGCTCCCGCCACCAGTGAAATTTTTTCTCCCAGCAGTATGACCGCCAGCACAACGGCAAATACCACGCTGAGTTTATCGATCGGCGCGACCTGTGCGACGTTACCGGTCTTCAACGCGACAAAGTAAAACAGCCACGACAATGCACCCGCGATGCCGCTGAGCACAATGAACAACAGCGCCTTCTTATTGGCAATAATCTCACCGACCAGCACCAGTTTACCTTGCGCGACCACCACTCCCACCAGAAAAAGTGCCATGATGACGGCACGAATCGCGGTCGCCGTATTGGCGTCCAAATTTTGCAAACCAATCTTGCCAAATATCGCGACCATCGCGGCGCATACAGCAGACAGCAAGGCGTAAATCAACCAACTACTCATGACGATGTATTCCTGATGTATTCCTGAAGAAAAGACGGGCGCGTACTGCGGGAGAAATTCTCCACGGACGTCGCCTAATACAGAAAGGTGATTTTACGGCATAAATCGATAACCGATAGCGGTTTCAGTCAATAGATGGCGCGGTCTGGCGGGGTCGCTTTCCAGCTTCTGGCGCAGATGCCCCATGTAAATACGCAGATAGTGGCTGTGCTCGACGGCGTTAGGCCCCCAGACTTGCGTCAGGAGTTGGCGCTGCGTCAGCACCTTGCCGGGGTTAGCGAGTAAGGTTGCCAGCAGACGAAATTCGATGGGCGTCAGGTGCAATTCCTGACCATCGCGATTTACTTGCCGGTTAAGTAAATCAACGGTGATCGTACCGAAACTCACCAGCGGCGTTTCCTGCTGGGTATTGCTGTGGCGCCGCAGTGCCACGCGCAATCGTGCTAGCAGTTCACCGATGCCGAACGGTTTGGTCAGGTAATCATCGGCCCCCGCGTCCAGAGCACCTATTTTATCCTGCTCGTCGGTACGGGCAGAAAGCACAATCACGGGCAGGCTGCTCCACTGGCGTAAATCGCGAATGTAGTCGATGCCACTGCCGTCCGGCAGGCCTAAATCGAGAATAATCAGATCGGGTTTGCGCGTGGCCGCTTCTAACAGGCCGCGCTGCATCGTTTCTGCGTCAAACACGCGACAGCCTTCGCCTTCCAGCGCCTGACGTACAAAACGACGGATCTCTTTTTCATCTTCGACGATCAGAATAGTGGCCTGCAATGGATTTAGTGCTCCTCAATATCTTCCGGTTCGAGATCCGGTGGTGCCGACAGCGGTAGGGTGAAATGAAAGGCTGCACCGCCGCTTTCGACGTGAGTTGCCCAGATACGGCCACCGTGAATTTCCACAATTGCCCGGCAGATCGCCAGCCCCAATCCCACGCCGGGAATCGATGACTCTTTGTGACCGCGGGAGAATTTATCAAAAATAATACTTTCTTGGCCGTGCTCAATTCCCGGACCATTATCCATCACGATGATTTCCAGTGCGTTTTCCTGCGTATCAGTCTGCGGGACAACGTGAGCCGTAATGACGATCGTGGCCTGCTCTCCGGCGTACTTCAGCGCATTCTCCAACAGGTTAATGAACACGCGTTCTACCAGCCCAGCATCACAATAAACCAGAACCATCTCATCAGGTAGATTAACCTGAATGGTGTTTTTCGCCAGCGCGCTTTCCAACTGTTGTAGGGCACTGCCGATTAGCTCCTCGGATGTTTGCCACTCTTTGCGCAGGTTAAAACCATCAGACTGAATACGTGCCATATCGAGCAGATTATTCACCAGCCGCGTAGTGTTCAAAATGTGCTGGCGGATCTGATTGGCCTGCTGGGCATAAGGCGATCCTTCGCTCGCCAGATTCAACGTAAGAATCTCGGCCTGACCAAAGAGTACTGTCAGCGGCGTACGCAGATCGTGCGAGAGTGCGGCAAGCAGCGAGTTACGCAACTGCTCACGCTCGGCATCCAGCCGGGCATTTTCTGTACTTTGCACCAGATGCAGACGCTCCAGCGCATTAGCGATCAGCACGGTAAAGGTTTCCAGCAGGCGCTGCTGCTCGGGAATCATCAACTGCCGCGCGTTACTGGGCTCGATCGCCAGTACGCCGAAGATTTGCTGCGTGGTGGCGAGCGGCAGAATCTGATACGACACACCGGGCAGGGTGGATGTCCCCGCACCGGCAGGCGCACGATGATCGAAGCTCCAGCGAGCGATAGCGTTATCGACAATCAGCTGCTGATTATCCCGTGCGGGCTGCGGCAAGTCGGGCGAGGTGTGATGCAGGCTATCGGCCAACAGAACCGCGATCTTGGCCTGAAACGTTGTACTGAGAAAATGCTGGCTGGCTTCGACGATATCGGCGCTGGACAGGCTGCGATTCAGTGCCTTGGACATCTCATACAGATGACGGACGCGCTGCTCGCGATAACGGGCGACTCTGGCCTGATAGCGTACGCCCGCCGTCAGGTTACCGACCAGCAGGCCGACGCCGAGCATCACGGCAAAGGTCACCAGATATTGCGCATCCGACACGGCAAACGTACCGCTCGGTAGAATGAAAAAGAGATCGAAACTGGCGACGTTGATGACGGCAGCGAACACCGATGGCCAACGACCAAAGAAGAGCGCGACGATCACCACGGCCAGCAGATAAATCATCACCAGATTGACCGGTTCCAGCATGGCAAATGGCGACCATGAGGCTAGCAGGGTGATAAAGGCGCACAGCAGCGTTGCCAACCCACAGCCAAACAGTTGCATACGCCATTTTTCTACCAGCCCACGCGCATCGGGCGTTTTTATCGGTGCGGCAGGCGCGTCATCCTGTACGGCGACGACAACCAGATCGAGATCGGGCCCTAATCTGCCGAGCCGTTCGGCAAAGCGAGTGCGCCACCACCAGCCGAAGCGCTGCTCCACATGGCGTCCAATGACGATTTTGCCGAGATTATGTTCACGGGCATAGCGCAGGACGGCAAGCTCTTCGTCGGGCTCGGATAGCGTAACGGTTTCGGCCCCGAGGTCCTGCGCCAGCTTTAATGCACGCAAAATGGCACGTCGCTGCGGTTCGGGTAAGCGGTGCAGGCGTGGTGTTTCGACGTAAACTGCGTGCCAGGCACTGCCTAAGCGTGCTGCGAGTCGTGCTGCGGTACGCACCAGTTTTTCATTACCCGTGCCGTGGCCGATACATAACAGAATGGCGTCGCGCGTATGCCAGACTTGCTCGCGGCCTTGTCCGGCACGCATAGCGCGCATTTGATCGTCAACCCGATCTGCCATGCGCCGTAGCGCCAGCTCGCGCAGGGCGATCAAATTGCCTTTACGGAAAAAGTTCTCGACGGCGCGTTCGGCCTGAAGCGGCAAATACACTTTGCCTTCATTCAAACGCTGCCGCAGGTCGTCTGGCGGCAGATCCACTAAAATGACTTCGCTAGCCTGATCGAAGATCGGATCCGGCACCGTTTCTCGTACTCTGATCCCTGTGACGCCACCGACTACGTCATTCAGGCTTTCCAGATGCTGGACGTTCACCGTGGTAAAGACGTCGATACCGGCATCGAGCAGTTCCTGCACATCCTGCCAGCGCTTGGGGTGACGTGAGCCGTTGACGTTGCTGTGCGCCAGTTCGTCGATCAGAATCAGTGCCGGACAGCGTGCCAGCGCGGCATCCAGATCGAATTCGACAGTGTGGCGACCGTGATGGCGAAGATGCTTGAGCGGCAGTTGCGGTAACCCATCCAACAGCGCAGCAGTTTCGCTCCGTCCGTGGGTTTCGACCACGCCGACAATAATATCTAATCCCTGCGCCCGCAGCCGTTGAGCTTCCTGCAACATGGCATAGGTTTTCCCTACGCCTGCACAGGCGCCAAAAAAGATTTTCAGCTTCCCACGCGGTGGCGTACCCACCTGTGCCAGCAGGCTATCGGGATCTGGGCGGCGGTCTTCACCGTCAATCATGAGCTATCCCTTATTGGAGCGGCCTGAACAGATGTCAGGCCGTAGCAAAGACGGCGGGAGTCAGGCTCCCCGTATAATGATTAATAGTAACGCACTGTCGATTAAGGCAGCGGTTTTTCCTTATCCAGCGCCAGATTCAACAGCAGGATATTGACCGTCGGCTGCCCAATGAAGGTGGGCTTGCTGGTCTCGGTAAAGCGGTCGATCAATTGTTGTATCTGCTGGAGCGACATTCCTCTGGCCTGCGCGACGTAAAGTGCCTGATAGCGTGCCGCCTCTGGGGAAATCTGCGGATCCAGCCCGCTGCCGGATGCCGTCAATAGCTCAGCAGGAATCGGCTGCTGATTGCTGACGGCCTGATGCCAATAAGCGGCGCGTTCACCGATCTGTTTATCCAGCGCCGGATTGCTGGCAGCCAGATTGCTACCGCCGGACGCCAGCGCGTTATAGGGAGCATCTGACGTCGCGGAGGGGCGCCCCTGGAAATAGCCTGTCCGACTGAACGACTGCCCGATCAGGGATGAACCGACGACGGCGTTGTCACGATAAATCAGCGAGCCGTTTGCCTGTGTCGGGAATAGCCACTGTGCTAACACCGTGGTCAGCAGCGGGTACGCCAGACCGGTAACCAGCAGTAATAACAAGAATAAAAACAAAGAAGAACGTAAATAGCGCATAGCGTATACCCGTCAGTCCTTAAGCCAGATTCAGCCCGGTCAGTAACATATCAATGAGCTTGATACCGAGGAACGGCACCAGCAGCCCGCCAAGACCATAAATCCACAGATTGCGGCTTAGCTGTGCCGCCGCACTCATGGGTCGATAGCTAATCCCTTTAAGCGCCAGCGGGATCAGAAACACGATAATCAACGCATTGAAGATCACCGCCGACAGCATGGCCGACGTGGGGGAGTGCAACTGCATCACGTTTAGCGCATTGAGCTGCGGATAGGTGGCAGCAAAGGCGGCTGGGATAATGGCGAAGTATTTCGCCACGTCGTTGGCGATACTGAACGTCGTCAGCGAGCCGCGCGTCATCAGCATCTGTTTGCCGATATGCACCACTTCAATCAGCTTGGTCGGGTTGGAATCCAGATCGACCATGTTGCCCGCTTCTTTCGCTGCTTGCGTACCGGAGTTCATGGCAACCGCCACGTCGGCCTGCGCCAGTGCGGGAGCATCATTGGTGCCGTCGCCAGTCATTGCCACCAGCCGACCTTCGGCCTGATACTGGCGAATCAACGCCAGCTTGGTTTCCGGTGTGGCTTCTGCCAGAAAATCATCGACGCCCGCTTCTGCGGCAATGGCTGCTGCCGTGAGCGGGTTGTCGCCGGTGATCATCACGGTTTTGATCCCCATGCTGCGCAGTTCGGCGAAGCGTGCTTTGATACCGCTTTTCACGATATCTTTCAGTTCCACTACGCCAAGCACGCGTTTGCCTTCTGCAACGACCAGCGGCGTTCCTCCGCTGCGTGCAACGTTGGATACCGCTTCCTCGACCTGATGCGGAAAATCGCCATTGTTCGCTTCAATGTAGCGACGCAGGGCATCAACAGCGCCTTTACGAATGGTACGTTGGCCGAAATTGACACCGCTCATACGCGTCTGGGCGGTAAAGGGAACAAAGGTCGCGTCCAGCGAACGTAAGTCCTGTTCCGCTAGGTTAAAGCGCTGCTTTGCCAGCACCACGATACTGCGGCCTTCGGGCGTTTCATCGGCTAAAGACGCGAGACGCGCGGCGTCAGCCAGCGCCTGCTCGGTGACGCCCGGCGCAGGCAGGAAAGCCGAAGCCTGACGGTTACCCAACGTAATGGTGCCAGTTTTATCCAGCAGCAGAACATCGATATCGCCTGCCGCTTCGACCGCGCGACCGCTGGTGGCAATGACATTAGCTCCCAACATCCGACTCATCCCCGCCACGCCGATTGCCGATAGCAGGCCACCGATAGTGGTCGGAATCAGACAGACAAGCAGGGCGACAAGTACCGTCACGCCGACGACATCGCCGCTGTTATTCGCCTGTACACCAAACCATGAAAACGGGTAGAGCGTGGCCGTCACTAATAGGAAGATGAGCGTTAACTCGATCAACAGGATGGTTAGTGCGATTTCGTTTGGCGTTTTACGACGCTGCGCCCCTTCAACCATGGCGATCATTCGATCGAGGAAGGTTTCGCCGGGGTTGACGCTGCACTGAATCACCAGCCAGTCGGACAGCACGCGTGTGCCGCCAGTGACGGAAGCGAAATCACCACCGGACTCACGGATTACAGGTGCGGATTCCCCGGTAATGGCGCTTTCATCGACAGATGCGCCGCCTTCCAGCACTTCGCCGTCGCACGGGATGGTTTCACCCGCGCTCACCAGTACGATATCGCCTTTACGCAGGCTGTCGGCCGGAACCGATTCCGAACTGGCATCGTGATTCGGTGCCGAGAGTTTGTTCGCCCAACTGGTTTTCTTTACGCCTTTCAACGCATTTGCCTGCGCTTTGCTGCGACCTTCTGCCAGCGCTTCGGCCATGTTGGCAAACAGCACGGTAAACCATAACCAGAGTGATACCAGCCCAGTAAACATGGCGTTGCCTTCTGTTTTACCAACCAGAATAGCCAGCCAAACGAGAGTGGTCAGCATACTGCCGAGGTACACCACAAACATGACTGGGTTGCGCCACTGCACGCGCGGGTCGAGTTTCTTCAGCGCATCTTTCAGCGCTGAGCGGATTAACGTTCTGTCAAACAGCGTTTGCTGTTTATGTTTGCCAACGTGGCGGGAGGCCTCACCCTGTTGAGATGAGGTCGGTTCCTGTGTGGCCTGATGATCCATCGTGTGACGAGTCATAAAGAGTCTCCAGCCTTAGTGAGTCAGGCCGAACTGTAAATGTTCAGCAACTGGCCCTAACGCCAGTGCAGGGATAAATGTCAGCGCACCAATCAGCAGAACGATGGCGATGAGCATGCCGATAAACAGCGGACTGCGGGTAGACAGCGAGCCTTTGCTTTCCGGCTGGCGCTTTTTCACGACCAGCGAACCGGCGATCGCCAGCACGGGCACCATAACGGCAAAGCGACCCAGCAGCATGGCGACAGCGAGCAAGACGTTATAGAACGGCGTATTGACGCTCAGGCCAGCAAACGCACTGCCGTTGTTGTTCGCGGCGGAAGATACGGCATAGAGCACTTCGCTAAAGCCGTGTGCGCCGGGGTTCAGAATGCCGCCGCGTCCGGCTTCTGTACTCAGCGCCAGCGCGGTGCCGAGCAACACCAGTGCGGGGGGAATCAGAATCGCCAGTGCCGTCATCTTCATCTCATAGACTTCGATCTTTTTGCCCAGATATTCCGGTGAACGACCAATCATCAGGCCAGCGATAAAGACGGTCAGAAGTACGAACAACAGCATGCCGTACAACCCAGAGCCGACGCCGCCGAACACCACTTCACCAATCTGCATCAGCCACAGGGGAACCATACCGCCGAGTGCCGTGAAGGAGTCGTGCATGGCGTTCACTGCACCTGTCGACGTCGCCGTGGTGACAACGGCATACAGGCTGGAAGTCAGAACGCCAAAACGTGTCTCTTTGCCTTCCAGATTTGCCGCGCTGTCCGCCCCTAATGCCAGCAGATGTGGGTTACCGGTGACCTCCATTTTCATCACTACGGCAGCTGCGACGATAAAGATCAGTGCCATCGCCCACAGCAGCGCATGACCCTGACGCTTGTCG
Organism: Pectobacterium atrosepticum; assembly: GCF_000740965.1. Classification (NCBI taxonomy): domain Bacteria; kingdom Pseudomonadati; phylum Pseudomonadota; class Gammaproteobacteria; order Enterobacterales; family Pectobacteriaceae; genus Pectobacterium; species Pectobacterium atrosepticum. The sequence goes on from NZ_CP009125.1 coordinate 1,503,263, forward strand.
CTGACGGCTTTACCAAAAGCGAAGCACAGCGCCGTAGGAATCAGCAGGATCGCCAGCATTTGTACGATGTTGCTGAGTGCCGTCGGGTTTTCAAACGGATGCGCCGAATTTGCGCCAAAGAAGCCGCCACCGTTGGTGCCCAGCAATTTAATCGCTTCCTGTGAGGCAACAGGGCCCATTGGCAGCGTTTGGGCTGCGCCGTCCAGCGTGGTCAGGTGCTGGTAAGGCAGCAGGTTTTGCAACACACCCTGACTGACGAAGAACAGCGCCAACAGCAGGGACAGCGGCAGTAACACGTACAGCGTGATACGCAACAGATCGAGCCATGCGTTGCCCAGCGTATCGACACAGCGACGGGAAAATGCGCGGATTAACGCGAAGGCCACTGCAATACCGCTGGCGGCGGAAAGGAAGTTTTGTACCGTTAGTCCGACCATCTGGCTCAGGTAGCTCAGCGTGTTTTCACCGCTGTAAGCCTGCCAGTTGGTGTTGGTGACAAAGCTGACTGCCGTGTTTAACGCTAAATGCCACGATAGCCCCGGCATATTTTCTGGGTTAAGCGGCAGATTGCCCTGAGCCATTAGCAGTACAAACAGGACGACAATGCCGATCAGGTTAAGCGCCAGAATAGCCGCAGCATACTGCTGCCAGCGCATCTCCGTTGTATCCAGAGCGAAGAAGCGCGCCGTCTTCGTTTCGAATTTTTGCAGGAGCGTCCCTGTTTCGCCCTCAATCAGACGAGCCAGTCCGCTACCTAACGGCTGGGCGACGATCAGCACCGTAAGCAGCAGACCAAAGATCAGTAAAAAAGCGTCAGCGGCCATCAGAATTCCTCCGCCTTCAATAAGGCATAAACCAGATAGGCCAGTAACAGCAGCACGAGTAGGCCGCCTAAGACGATGCTAAGCGTCACAACACACCTCCAGAACAAAATAGACAGCATCAGGGTAGGAAAACGTAGGAAAAGAAGGTGCAAATTTCCCGTCTGTGGGCGTAAAAAAAGTATAAAAATGGGGTGAAAAGTAGACGCTGGAGGTGGTGATGAGGTTACGGTGTTCACAAAATCGGATGTGGCGAGAAGGCTGGCGTAAATTGATCCAATCTAAAAACCATAAATTAACTAATGGTAATTTTATTTTTAACCTTATTGTAACTTAATGACGTGATGGCGAAAAAAGTTGGCGATTATTTCATCTTTTTCTGGTCCGATGAGTAGTAAACTTTCAGGAAAAGCGGTAAAATTTTAACCAATATCACAGTTCTTATTTTATCGTTATTAAGAGCGCTTCTGAAAAAGAGTGCTTATCCCAGAGGAGGATCGTTATGTCGCTTTATACTACTTATCCCTTGCACCGTATTCTCCTGCGTCGCGCCGCCGTGATTGCTATCGGCGTGCTGGCGTTACCGGTGATGCTGTTCCGCCGCGATCGGGCGCGTTTCTACAGCTATTTACACCGCGTCTGGCTGAAAACCAGCGATAAACCGGTATGGATGGCGCAGTCCGAAGCCGCCGCCTGCGATTTCTATTAAGAATACCGCGCTATTGACGTTGTCGTTGACTGCTCTGGGCGCGTAATAGTGACGTCAGCACATTGCATACTGACGCCACCTGTTTGAACAAGATCATATTCAACGGCAATCATTAAGCGCCATTTCCGTTACGGATCTGGCGCTTATTTTGTTTTTAGCGAATGAAATCGTAACGCCAACAACATCACCGATAGACTGATAAACACCGCAACGCTTGCCATCGCCATACCATCTCCGACTGAACCTTGCTCGAACTGACGCCAGACAAAAATGGATACCGTCTGCACGCCAGCAGGTGATAGCAAGAGTGATGTCACCAGCTCGCGTGACGCGACGGCAAAGACCAACATCATTGCTGCCAGCAGGCTGGGAAATACCAGCGGGAAAACAATCAACCGTAATGCCGCGATTGCGCTAGCACCGTGAACGCGTGCCGCAGATTCCAAATTACTGCCGATTTGCGCCAATGCCGCACTGCTATAGCGGACGGGGTAGGGTAAAAGTAGGCAACTGTATGACAGTAGCAAAATCACCCAGGTGTTATAGGGCGTTATCGGCCAGAAACGTTGGTTCCAGGCAAGAATCAATCCCACTCCGACAACAATCCCCGGCAGTGCGGCGGGTAACATCGATAGCCCATCCAGCACTGCCGCCCCTCGAATACGTTTGGCGACGACAAACCAGGCTGCGAGAAAGCCGACCGTTCCCGTCAGTAACGCACTGCCGACAGCCAGCCCCAGACTGGTCGTCAATGCGGGTAGCGCTTCGTTTTCGTAATCAATCAACATGGTGAAGTGCTGCCAGGTTAAATTTTGCCAGGAAATAGCGCTGGATATGGTGGCAGAAAACGCCGTAATCAGCATGGAAGCAAGCGGAATCCCTACGGCCAGCAGGCCCACAACGCTAAACAGCAGTAATACCGGCCAGCGCCATATACCTAATGGACTAGTGACAATGGCGGCGGGTTTGCCTGTGGTCGTTTCCACATTGCTACCAGCGACGATCGCCCTCTGTAGGGTAAATGCACAGAGCGCGATAGCAACTAACAGCAAGGACAGCACCGCTGAACCAGAGAGATCGATCGGCCAGTCAGCCAGACGCTGCTCGATATTTGTCGTCAGTACCTGAATGCCAGCCCGCGATCCCAATGCTGCGGGTATGCCGTACTCTTCGATTGCCAGCGTGAAGGCGAGTAGCAGGCTGGCCGCTGTCGCGGGGAGTGACAATGGCAGCGTGACCCGCAAGAATGCCTGCCAGCTACTGGCACCGTGAACGCGTGCGACATCGGCAAGACGGTTTCCACTTGCGGCCATACTGCGTGAAACGGCGAAATAGACCACTGGGAAAATATTGAGCGTCATTACCCCAATCATGCCAGGCAATGAAAACAGAACCTCACCGAGTTGAATAGGTAATATCTGTTCCGCATAACCTCTTGGCTGTAGTGCCAGCATCCACGATAGTCCGGCGATATAAGGCGGGATCAGGAATGGAATGAGAAACAGTAAATCCCAAAATCTTGCCAGCGGTAGCGCAAAGAGCCCACGCAACGCACCGAGTGGAATAGCAATTACCGCACAGCACAAGGCAACACCAAGCCCAAGCAGCAGCGTATTTTTCAACAACGCAAACAGGCGTGCCTGTGCGAAAACGTCTGCAAAGGCCGAGAACGGATTTGAAAAAGAACCCGCACTCAAATTGGGGAAGATCGCCTGTAGTGCAACGAACAATACGGGAATGCCAACCAGAATAAAAAGCACCGCTACCGTCAGCAATGGCAGTAAAGCAAACTTGTTCATCTGATACTCCAGCCTTGCTGACTGTCGTCAGCAAGGCGTTATCGATACTCATCATACTTCAAGCTGTGTGAGCACTTACTTGGTTACTCGATCCCTCCGTGGATTCATGTATGTATTGCTCAAAAATATCGCGTTGTGTAAAACGCGAACATTTTGTCCTGCAGCTCGAACTATCCAGGGTATGTCATGACTGAACAGGCTTAGCGTTGACCAAATAAGGCTGCAAAGCGATCGAGAACGGCTGCACGGGAAGCGGAGGCGCTATCGCCTTCCGGCAGCAATGTCAGGTTCTTAAACAGAGGGCGCTTGGCTTCAATGTCCTGACGCGCTGGCATCAACCAGGCTTCCGCGACGGCTTTTTGGCCTTCAGGCGACAACATGTAGTTGATGAAGTCTTTTGCCTGCTGCTGGTTTTTGCTACTTTTCAGGATCATCATCGGGCGAGGGGCAATGACGGTGCCGCTGGAAGGGAAAATGACTTTAATTGATTCACCTGATTCCATGCTGCCGTAAGAAACGTAGTCCACTGCGCCGAAAACGGCGGTTTTCGCGCCTTGCAACACGGGCGTTAATGCCTGTGCGTTCGGGCCTGCGATGATCATGCCGTTGGCTTTTAAGCGATCGAACATCTCCCACGCTTTATCCTTTTCCGCATTTTGCAAACCAATTAGCAGATCGAGCGAGGCGCCTGACAGCGCAGGGTCTGGTGTAGTGACTTTATCTTTAAATTCAGGTTTGGTGAGGTCGTTCCAGTCTTTAGGTTCTGGGGTGCCGCTCTTGCTGTTCCACACAATGCCCAGCGCGGAAATCCCCTGTGCCACGTAGAAAGGGGTTTTGAACTGAGCAGGCACGGTGGCAGCATTCGGGCTATCAAACTCCAACAGCCAGCCTCGTTGCTGCAAATCTGTTGCGGTATCCCAAGAGGCAGAAATCAGGACATCTGCACGTGGATTGGCCTGCTCGGCTTCCAGTCGGGCCATGACTTTACCGGTTGTTGCCTGAAAAACATCGACTTTCACGCCTGTCTGTTTTTCATAACCGGCTGCCAGTTTCTTTGCCAATGCTCCCGGTCCGGCGGTGTACAGCGTCAGGGCATGTGCGCTGCCTGTCACCGCGGCTAATGAGAGAGCTATACCCATAATGATGCCTCGTTGATTCATGGTAAACCGTGTGTTTTTCATTGCATTTTTCCCCAAAGTTAACGTGTGGTGATATCAGTAATGTAGCCTTGCGACATGTGAACAATACGGTGCGCCAGTATGTTGGCTTCGCCTCTGTCGTGGGTGACATACACGGCGGTGGTACCAAGATGGCGTAAGAGCGATGCCATCTCCTGACAAAGCGATTCACGTAGATCCCGGTCGAGATTGGATAACGGTTCATCAAATAGCAGGATGTTCGGCTCTGCGATAATGGCGCGTGCCAACGCGACTCGCTGTTGCTGACCGCCGGATAAATCGGCAGGTTTACGATCGGCAAAATCGGCCAGACCTACGCGCGCTAGCGTGACGTCAACTCGTTGGCGGCAGATATCGCGCGGAACCTTCCTCATCAGCAGCGGAAACCCGACGTTTTGTGCCACGGTCATATGTGGCCACAGTGCGTAGTCCTGAAATACCATGCCAAGATTGCGTTGTTCAGGCGGTAGGGATAGCTGATGACCGGCAACCTGACGATCGCCAAAATGAATGGTGCCTGCATCTGGTTGTAACAACCCAGCCAGCAATTTTAGCAACGTACTTTTGCCGCAGCCGGAAGGCCCCAGCAAGGCCAGAATGGTGCCTCTCGACACATTGAGGCAGATCGAGTCGAGAACCGTTTTTCCTGCGAAAGCGTGGGATAATTTATCGATCGCAATCGCAGCGGGCGTGGCGAGTTCAGCCGTGGTCATTATCACCTCCGCGCAATAACGGGAGGCGATATCCATTGTGATATCGGTGGAGCAGACGAGCGCTTTTTGGCTGCCAATTTAAAAGGCGTAGCAAAGCGTCCCGCCGGTAAAGCAGGGGAAAAAACATGGGGTATCCTCTTTGGGACTCTATATCGGAATGGGGATTGTAGTGGGGGAATAAGGCTATTTGATGACAGATGAAAAGAGGATTGCGGTGTGTCTTCCCGATATGAATTCTGGCCGCAGAGAAAACGACCCTATTTGATCGACATAATCCATCAATCTTATGATTTATTACTTTATTCTTCGCTGTGACTACATAGAGTCGTGGTGAAATCCGCTATGCTGGTCAGAGGGTTTGCAAAATGTCATCAACGCACATGCAGCTTCAAATATGACGGGTATAAGGATAAATCATGACGCTCGAACTCATCCCTGTTGGTATCAGTGCCTGTCTGCTCGGTAATCCCGTGCGGTTTGATGGCGGACATAAACGTTTGACGTTTGCTGTTGAAGAACTGGCACCCTATTTTCGTTTTGAATCTGTTTGCCCAGAAATGGCGATTGGTTTACCGGTACCACGCCCGGCACTCAGGCTGGTGAGAGAAGGGGAAAGCCATGTCACGATGCGTGCCAGCAACGGTTCATCGCTGGATGTTACTCAGCAGATAACGGTTTTTTCCGCTGACAAAGTCAGCCAACTTCAGCACTTATGCGGCTATATCGTCTGTGCCAAATCGCCAAGCTGCGGTATGGAACGCGTGAAGGTTTACGATGAAGCGCAAAAGAATGCGCGTAAAAGTGGAGTCGGCCTGTTTACGCAAGAGCTGATGCGACAAATGCCTTGGCTACCGGTTGAAGAAGACGGGCGCCTGCACGATTCCGGCTTACGGGAAAACTTCATTGAACGCGTGTATGCGCTGCACGAACTGAATCAACTCTGGAAAAATGGGCTGAGCCGTGGTGCGCTCATTGCCTTTCATAGCCGCTATAAATTGCTGCTGCTGGCGCATTCCCAGCCGGAATATCGTGAGCTGGGGCCGTTTGTTGCGGGGATCGATAAGTGGGAATCGCTGGAAGAGTATGTTGTTGAATATCGGACGCGGTTGATGAAGCTGCTGTCGACGCCTGCGACGCGTCGCAACCACACCAATGTGCTGATGCATGTGCAGGGCTACTTCCGACGTCAACTGAGTTCTCAACAGCGACAGGAACTGGCGCAGCTCATCGATCGCTATCGGCAGGGTTTGCAGCCGCTATTGGCACCGATCACGTTGTTAAAACATTACATGGCGGAATATCCCGATGCGTATCTGGCTCAGCAGCGTTACTTTGAGCCGTACCCAGAAGCATTACGCCTGCGTTACGGACACTAGTTTGATCGCCCGAGGAATTTCATGACCACGCATGTCGTTACACATCATGCCGTTACACATGTAGTCTGGCTGCGCAACGACTTGCGCATTACCGATAATCTGGCGCTGTACGCCGCCTGTCAGGATCCGAGTGCGACTGTGCTGGCGGTATTCATTGCGACGCCCGCACAGTGGGAAAAGCACGATATGGCGCCGCGGCAGGCTGCCTTTTTGCTAGAGAACCTGACGTTGGTACAGCATGTGCTGGCCGAGAAAGGTATCCCGCTGCATTACCACGAATGCGCGGACTTTGCGGCGTCGGTTGACTGGCTGATGCAATTTTGTGCGGAGCAGCAGGCCACCGATCTTTTCTACAACCATCAGTATGAAATCAACGAGCGCCTGCGTGATAAGCAGGTGAAAGATCGGCTGGCCGATAGTGTGGTTTGTCACGGTTATCATGACAGCCTGTTGCTGCCGCCGGGTAGCGTGCTGACGGGCAACGGCGAGATGTATAAAGTATTCACACCATTTCGCCAGGCTTTTATCAAGCGGCTGTTGGAAGCGGATACGACGTGCGTACCGGCACCGGATGCACGCGGTGAGCCGATCAATAACACGGCGGAATTAGTGCCGTTTAGCTATCCGCAGTGCGAAGTGGATAGCGAGGATTTCCCCTGCGGTGAACGTGCGGCATTGCAGCAGTTACGCCGTTTTTGCCGCGAGCAGGTGCAGGATTACGATCAACAGCGGGATTTCCCTGCGTTGCCCGGTACCAGCAAGTTGTCTCCGTATCTGGCACTTGGAATTGTATCGCCGCGCCAATGTTTTAACCGCCTGCGTGCTGAATGCCCAGATATGCTGGAACGGCGTGAGGGCGGCGCATTTACCTGGTTTAACGAGCTAGTCTGGCGCGAATTTTACCGTCACCTGATCGTCTCTTGGCCACAACTGTGTAAGCACCGACCGTTTACTGCGTGGACGCAGTGGGTGAAATGGCGGGAATCACCGGAGGATTTAACCGCCTGGCAACAGGGGAAAACCGGCTACCCGATCGTGGATGCAGCAATGCATCAACTGAATGAAACAGGGTGGATGCATAATCGACTGCGTATGATCTGTGCCAGTTTTCTCGTCAAAGATTTACTGATCGATTGGCGTGAAGGTGAGCGCTACTTTATGTCGCAGTTACTGGATGGCGATTTGGCGGCGAATAATGGCGGCTGGCAGTGGGCGGCGTCGACTGGCACCGATGCGGCACCTTATTTTCGTATTTTTAATCCGACAACGCAGGGCGAGCGCTTCGATCCCGATGGTCGGTTTATTCGTCACTGGCTACCCGAGCTGGCCGCGGTGCCGGATAAAGACATTCATCAGCCCCATCGTTGGGCTGACAAACAACACGTTAAGCTGAACTATCCGCTGCCAATCGTTGACCACAAAACCGCTCGTCTGGATACGCTGGCGGCGTTTGAAGCAGCAAAAAATATCGGCATGGCGAATAACGATCGAGAAGAGAAAAGTAAGTATGCGTAATACGGAACTGGAAAGAGTCATTAACGAGAAGCTGAGTACGGAGACGTTTCAGGACTACGCGCCTAACGGTTTACAGGTCGAGGGGCGTGCAGAAGTCAAACGTATTGTGACGGGCGTCACCGCCTCACAGGCACTGCTGGATGCTGCGGTAGAGAAGCAGGCTGATGCGATTCTGGTCCATCACGGCTATTTTTGGAAAAATGAACCGCAGATTGTCTGTGGTATGAAGCGTAACAGACTGAAAACGCTGCTGCTTAATGATATCAACCTCTACGGCTATCATCTGCCGCTGGATGCACACCCAGAATTAGGGAACAACGCACAGCTGGCGGCGCTGCTGGAAATTCAGGTGCAGGGCATGATCGAACCACTGATGCCGTATGGGGAGCTGGCACAGCCCATGACAGCAGAAGCGTTTTGCCGTCGTGTAGAAAAGCGCCTGGGGCGTACTGTGCTGCATTGTGGGGATAATGCACCGCAACAGATACAGCGTGTGGCCTGGTGTACCGGTGGCGGCCAAGGGTTTATTGAACAAGCGGCCCGATTCGGGGTCGATGCCTTTATTACTGGTGAAGTGTCTGAGCAAACTATCCATATCGCTCGCGAGATGGGGCTGCATTTCTTCGCTGCCGGACACCATGCCACCGAGCGCGGCGGTATTCGCGCGTTGGGCGAATGGTTAGCGGCACAACACGGTTTTGATGTGACATTTATTGATATTCCTAACCCGGCCTGATGGGCTGAAAGTAGCGGTATCGCAGCTGAATGATGGCGTATTTTGTATGTTGGCATCTTTGTTGCTTAGCTTTTAAGAAGAAAATTTATCAGTAAGCAATGCTAATCATTTAACCATGTTCACCATGATGGATAAAACGCGATTCAGGAGGAAAGATTGCAACGAGCACGGTGTTATCTTCTGGGCGAGAGGGCTGTCGTACTGGAACTGGAACCGCCAATGTCGCTGGAGAGCCAGCAGCGGATATGGGGGCTTGCCGAGCGCCTGAATCACCATGAAGAGGTGCTGGAAGTGATTCCGGGTATGAACAACCTGACGGTGCTGTTGGCGCATCCGCAACAGGTGGCGCTGGATGCGATTGAACGTTTGCAGCGTTGGTGGGAAGAAAGCGAATCGCTGGTGTTTGACCCACGAGATATCGACATCCCTGTCATTTATGGTGGAGAGGCGGGGCCAGATCTGGCAGAAGTTGCCGCTCACAGTGGCCTGACGGTGAGCCAGGTTGTGGAAGCGCATGCGGCTGCACAGTACGTGGTCTATTTTTTGGGCTTCCAACCGGGTTTTGCCTACCTTGGCGGATTAAATGAAAAACTGCATATGCCGCGTCGTGCCGAACCTCGTCTGCGCGTGCCAGAGGGATCGGTCGGGATTGGTGGTGCGCAAACGGGGATCTATCCGCTGGCAACGCCGGGCGGCTGGCAACTGATTGGACGTACATCATTGACGCTGTTCAACCCGCAAACGATGCCGCCAACGCTGTTACGCCCTGGAGATAACGTTCGGTTCCTGCCACAGAAGGAGGGCATATGCTGAAAGTTATCCATGCCGGATTGCATACTTCGGTGCAGGACGGCGGTCGCGTCGGCTTTCGCCGTTTGGGAATCAGCCAGTCAGGTGCGCTCGACCTGCCTGCTCTGAAAATGGCTAACCTGCTGGTGGGCAACGCAGAGAGCGCCGCGGCGCTGGAAATTACACTGGGCAAGTTTACTGCAACGTTCACTACGGCCTGCTGGGTGGCGCTTACCGGTGCGGACTGCCATGCCGAACTGGATGGAAAACCACTCTGGACTGGCTGGCGTTTCGCCGTGAAGCCGGGGCAAACGTTGAAAATGCGCCTGCCGCGTAACGGAATGCGCAGCTATTTGGCTCTGTCCGGCGGAGTGGATGTGCCGGAGGCGCTCGGTTCGCGCAGTACCGACTTGAAAGCCGGATTTGGTGGCTTTGACGGACGTTTACTACTGGATGGCGATGAGCTTCCGCTGGGAACGCCGACTCGCGAACTGACGCGAGAAGTCGGGATCAAGCAGCTGTTATTCAGCAATCGCGTGCGGGCATTGCCAGGACCGGAATATCAGGAATTCAGCGAAGAGATGCAGGAGCTGTTCTGGCGAACCTCTTGGCAGTTGAGTCCGCAAAGTAACCGCATGGGATACCGTTTGTTGGGGGCGGAGCTACAGCGCACCACATCGTCAGGCAATAAACCGCGCGAGCTGCCATCACATGGGCTGCTGCCGGGCGTCGTGCAGGTTCCACATAATGGTCACCCTATTGTGCTGCTGGCGGATGCGCAGACTACGGGCGGTTATCCGCGTATTGCGAGCGTGATCGAAGCCGACTTGTTCCATCTGGCACAAATTCGACTTGGTGAACCGATACATTTTATTCACTGTACGCCAGCTCAGGCGCAAAAAGCCGCTGACGAACAGCGGCGTTACCTCGAACAACTGGCGTGGAGGCTGCATGATTATTGATCTGAATGCCGATCTGGGCGAGGGCGGCGAGCATGATGAAGCGCTGCTGAAGTTGGTGACGTCTGTCAATATTGCCTGTGGATTTCACGCCGGTGACGCCCAAACCATGCGTCAATCAGTACGTTGGGGAATCGGCTATGGGGTCACGCTTGGTGCACACCCCAGCTTTCTCGATCGTGAAAATTTTGGCCGTAAGGCGATGAATGTGCCTGCGGAAATTGTCTTTGCGCAGATGGTGTATCAGTTGGGGGCGCTCAGCGCGATCGTCGCTGTTGAAGGTGGAACGCTGTCGCACGTTAAGCCCCACGGTATGCTTTACAATCAGGCTGCGAGCGAACCGGCATTGGCTGATGCGGTAGCCAAGGCGGTTAAGGTCGTTAACCCGGCGTTGCGTTTGGTCGGGTTGGCGGGAAGTGAGTTGATTCGCGCCGGAAAACGACTCGGGCTAGAAACACGTCAGGAAGTTTTCGCCGATCGTTGCTATCTGCCAGACGGGTCGCTGGTGCCGCGCACTCAGGCTGGTGCGCTGATTAATAGCGATGAACTGGCGCTGGCGCAGACGCTGGAAATGATTCAACGCCAGCGGGTTAGGGCGATCGACGGTTCCTGGGTTAACGTACAAGCGGATACCGTGTGTATTCACGGTGATGGGCAACACGCGCTGCTGTTTGCCCGCAAGTTGCGTAACTGCTTTAGCCAGCACCAGATAGCAGTTGCTGCGACATAATCATTATTTTTGTATTACGGGGATAATAGATGAAAACCGTTTTGATCACGGCGTTTGAACCTTTTGAGGGCGAAGCGATTAATCCTTCATGGGAAGCGGTAAAAGACCTTCATCAGCGGGAAGTTGGCGGCGTGCGAGTAGTGGCTTGCCGTTTATCTTGCGTCTTTTATCTATCACTGGATCAGCTCTATCGTGCGATAGCCGAATGGCAGCCGGAAGTGGTGATCGCGGTGGGGCAGGCGGGCGGCCGTGCCGATATTTCTGTCGAACGCGTGGCGATTAATATTAATGATGCCCGAATTGCGGATAACCGAGGCAACCAGCCGATTGATACGCCCGTGGTGGAAAAGGGGCCAGCGGCGTATTTCTCGACGCTACCGGTGAAAGCGCTGGTTCAGGCATTACATGTGGCGGGAATTCCAGCCTCGGTGTCGCAAACCGCAGGGACGTTTGTCTGCAATCACGTGATGTACGGGCTTTTACACCAGTTGCACCAACAAGGTGATGTGGTCCGCGGTGGTTTTGTTCATATTCCTTATTCACCGGAACAGGCGGCACGACATCCCGGCGAGCCGAGTATGCCAACGCCGTTAGTCACGGCGGCGCTGGAAGTGATGATTAAGCAGTTGCTGGTGCAGCAGGTTGACGTGGCGATTACTGGCGGGGCATTACATTAATTTAGCGAATCGCTCAGTCGCAGAGCGTCTGATTTTCAGGGAGTAGTCGAGTATGCCGGAAGGGCCGGAAATTCGTCGGGCGGCCGATAAGCTGGTTGAGGCTGTCGTGGGAAAAACGCTGACGCGCGTCTGGTTTGCGTTTCCAGAACTGAAGCCGTACGAAACCGAATTGGTTGGGCAGCAGGTCAGGCAGATCGAAACACGCGGGAAGGCGCTACTGACCTATTTTAGCCACGATCGCGTGTTGTATAGCCACAATCAGCTGTATGGCGTGTGGCGAGTCGTGAATGCTGGTGAGTCGCCGGAAACGAAGCGGGATTTACGCATCCGGCTGGAGACGCAGGATCGCGCTATTCTGCTCTACAGTGCATCGGATATTGAAATGCTGACATTGGAGACGCTCACGGCGCATCCTTTCCTGCAACGTATTGGGCCGGATGTATTGGATCTTTCTCTGACGCCAGAACAGGTGTGTGAGCGTTTGTTATTACCGCGTTTTCGTCGTCGCCAGTTCAGTGGGCTGCTGCTGGATCAGGCTTTTCTTGCTGGGCTGGGGAATTATCTGCGCGTCGAGATTCTGTGGCAGGCACAGCTGGCACCGCAGCATACGGCCTCGCAGTTGAATGAGGAACAGTTGCAAACGCTAAGTCGAGCGTTGCTGAAGATTCCTCGGTTGTCCTACAACACGCGTGGCACCGCGGATGAAAATCGACATCATGGGGCAATTTTTTCGTTCAAGGTTTTCCATCGAGAAGGGGAAAGCTGTGAGCGCTGCGGCGGAACCATTGAAAGAACGATGCTGTCATCACGCCCGTTTTATTGGTGCCCGCACTGCCAGAGCTAGAGCTAGTAGAGGTAAGAGAAATACGGTTCTGAAACAAAAAGCCGGATAGTGATATCCGGCCTTTTTGTACGTACTGAATGAATTAATCGTGTTTCAGATTGGACGCAAAGTCACGTTTGTCGTAGCCGGTGTACAGCTGACGTGGACGGGCAATTTTGATGCCGTCGGCGTGCATTTCGCTCCAGTGCGCAATCCAGCCCACGGTACGCGCCATCGCGAAGATGACGGTAAACATGGAAGACGGAATCCCCATCGCTTTCAGGATGATACCTGAGTAGAAGTCCACGTTCGGGTACAGTTTCTTCTCAATGAAGTACGGATCGTTTAGCGCGATATGTTCTAGCTCCATCGCCACTTCCAGCAGATCATCTTTTCTGCCTAGCTCTTTCAGCACTTCATGGCAGGTTTCACGCATGACTGTGGCGCGCGGATCGTGGTTTTTGTACACACGGTGACCGAAGCCCATCAGGCGGAAGGAGTCGTTCTTGTCTTTTGCACGCTCGATAAACGCCGGGATGTGTTCCACGCTGCTGATTTCTTCCAGCATACGCAGACAGGCTTCGTTCGCGCCGCCGTGCGCCGGTCCCCACAGCGAGGCGATCCCCGCGGCGATACAGGCAAACGGGTTTGCACCAGACGACCCCGCAGTACGCACGGTAGAAGTCGAGGCGTTTTGTTCGTGATCGGCATGCAGGATCAGAATACGGTCCATAGCCCGTTCTAGCACCGGATTCACAACATATTCTTCACAAGGAGTGGAGAACATCATATGCAGGAAATTACCCGCGTAGGACAGGTTGTTTTTCGGATAAACAAACGGCTGGCCCAGTGAATATTTGTAGCACATCGCCGCAACGGTTGGCATTTTGGACAGCAGGCGGTAGGCCGCGATTTCGCGGTGGCGCTCAATGCTAATGTCCAATGAATCGTGGTAGAACGCTGCCAGTGCACCGGTGACGCCACATAAGACGGCCATTGGATGTGAATCACGACGGAAACCGTGGAACAGACGGGTAATCTGCTCATGGATCATCGTGTGGCGAGTAACGGTTGTCTTAAAGGTTTCATACTGTTCTGCCGTCGGGGGTTCGCCGAACAGCAGGATGTAACAAACTTCAAGATAATTAGATTTTTCAGCCAGTTGGGCAATTGGGAAGCCACGGTGCAGTAGGATGCCTTCGTCGCCGTCGATATAGGTAATCTTGGATTCGCAAGATGCGGTTGAGGTAAAGCCGGGGTCAAATGTGAAGTAACCTTTAGAACCGAGGGGACGAATATCAATCTCATCATACCCCAATGTGCCAGATAGGACATTTAGCTCAATTGGATCTTTACCCTCTAGAGTAAGTGTTGCTTTTTTATCAGCCATTTACAGTCTCCTTAGCGCTTTTAATTTTAAAAATTTTCACTGAAGAAATACCGTCATGCCTGCGCACCGGACGAAAAACGTCCAGTGAAACTCTGTTGTGACACAGTCGTCAAATAGGATACAGAGTAAGGCGGATAGCCGCATTCAGGATGAAAAATTCGTTCTCCAGGTAATTAGCGATCTTCAGGCAATTAACAATGCTCTGAATAGATTGTAGTCATTACCTATGATTTTTACGTGGACTCTCTTCACTGTTACATAAGTTACGCCAGTGTGGAAGTCTCGCCGTCGTGCTTTAACACATCATAAGAAATTCAATCCCCTAGTTGTAATTGAAATGTTGAACTTTTGTCAAATCAGATAATTAATTTTATATAAATTGTGAAATTCGTGATCTAAATCACTGTTCGGGGCAAATGTCACCAAACAGTTTGTATGGGAATTGTAATGAGAATGTGAAGGACCTATACTCCCGCCAGGTCTCCGGAATCACCCTGCAGTAGGAGCACCCAGTATGAAAGGATCATGCGCTGTTTAGACACCGGAACGTCGATGTTTGAGCGCGTATCGTAAACCCACTCTCAGGGCTGCAACTTTCATGCTGTCTGACCTCACATCAGGCCCGGAGGAAGAAACAATAATAAAAGCTGTGTGGGCAAATCCGTGAAAAAACAAAGACCTGTCAATCTGGAATTGCAGACGATCCAGTTTCCCGTTACTGCGATAGCATCTATTCTTCACCGCGTCTCTGGCGTTATCACCTTTGTCGCTGTCGGTATTTTACTGTGGCTGTTAGGCACCTCTCTTTCTTCCGAGGAAGGGTTCCTGCGCGCTGCGGAAATTATGGATAGCTTCATCGTCAAGTTTATCGTCTGGGGCATCCTCGTTGCGTTGGCTTATCACATTGTTGGTGGTATACGTCACCTATTGATGGATTTTGGCTATATAGAAGAAGACCTTGCCGCAGGTAAGCGTTCTGCAAATCTCTCATTTATTATTACTGTCGTGCTTTCAATTCTGGCTGGAGTCCTCGTATGGTAAGCAATGCTTCTGCGTTAGGACGCAATGGCGTACACGATTGGTTACTGATTCGCGCTTCCGCCATCGTCATTGTTCTATATGTAATTTATCTCATTGGCTTTATTGCTACGGCTGGCGACATCACTTATGAAATCTGGCGTGGTTTCTTCGCGATGGCTCTCACCAAAGTATTCACACTGCTAACCTTATTTTCCATTCTGGTTCATGCCTGGATAGGGATGTGGCAAGTGCTGACCGACTACATTAAACCGCTGGCCTTACGCCTGACTTTACAGTTGGCGATTGTTATAGCGCTGTTGGTGTACGTCATTTATGGAACTATTGTGGTGTGGGGTGCGTGATGAATTTGCCAGTCAGAGAATTTGATGCAGTGGTTGTTGGTGCGGGTGGTGCAGGAATGCGCGCCGCGCTGCAAATCTCCCAAATGGGCCTGTCCTGTGCCCTGTTATCCAAAGTGTTCCCAACCCGTTCCCATACTGTGTCCGCGCAGGGCGGTATTACCGTTGCGCTGGGTAACACCCATGAAGATAACTGGGAATGGCACATGTATGACACCGTAAAAGGGTCGGATTACATTGGCGATCAGGACGCGATTGAATATATGTGTAAAACCGGCCCGGAAGCGATTCTGGAACTGGAACACATGGGATTACCGTTCTCCCGTCTGGATGATGGCAGTATTTATCAGCGTCCGTTCGGCGGCCAATCCAAGAACTTTGGCGGTGAGCAGGCCGCACGTACCGCAGCTGCCGCTGACCGTACCGGCCATGCGCTGCTGCACACGCTGTATCAGCAGAACCTGAAAAATAACACCACTATCTTCTCCGAATGGTATGCCCTCGATCTGGTGAAAAATCAGGATGGTGCTGTTGTCGGCTGTACGGCGATCTGTATCGAAACCGGTGAAGTGGTCTATTTCAAAGCGAAGGCGACCGTGCTGGCAACCGGTGGCGCGGGCCGTATCTACCAGTCCACCACCAATGCGCACATTAATACTGGCGACGGCGTAGGTATGGCGTTGCGTGCCGGTGTTCCGTTGCAGGACATGGAAATGTGGCAGTTCCACCCAACCGGCATTGCTGGTGCGGGTGTGCTGGTAACCGAAGGCTGCCGTGGTGAAGGTGGCTATTTGCTGAATAAGCACGGTGAGCGTTTCATGGAACGCTACGCGCCAAATGCGAAAGATCTGGCGGGTCGTGACGTTGTTGCCCGTTCTATTATGATCGAAATTCGTGAAGGCCGCGGCTGTGAAGGTCCGTGGGGACCGCACGCCAAGCTGAAGCTTGACCATCTGGGTAAAGACGTTCTGGAATCTCGCCTGCCGGGTATTTTGGAACTGTCCCGTACATTTGCTCACGTCGATCCAGTGAAAGAGCCGATTCCTGTTATTCCAACCTGCCACTATATGATGGGCGGTATTCCGACCAAAGTAAGCGGTCAGGCGTTGACGGTGAATGAGAAAGGCGAGGATGTGGTGATTCCAGGGTTGTTTGCCGTGGGTGAAATTGCCTGCGTATCGGTCCATGGTGCTAACCGTCTGGGCGGTAACTCGCTGCTCGACCTAGTGGTATTCGGCCGCTCGGCGGGTATCCATCTGCGAGAGTCGTTGGAAGAGCAGGGCGAAAGTCGTGATGCCAGCGAATCTGATATTGAAGCGTCACTCGACCGCATGAATCGTTGGAACAATACGCGTTCCGGTGAAGATCCGGTTGAAATCCGCAAGGCGCTGCAATCCTGTATGCAGAATAACTTCTCGGTATTCCGTGAAGGCGATGCGATGGCCAAAGGGCTGGAAGAGCTGAAAGTGATCCGTGAGCGCCTGAAAGACGCGCGTTTGGATGATACATCAAGCGAGTTCAACACCCAGCGCATTGAGTGTCTGGAACTGGATAACCTGATGGAAACCGCTTACGCAACGGCGGTTTCGGCTAACTTCCGTACTGAAAGCCGTGGTGCCCATAGCCGCTTTGATTACCCAGAACGTGACGATGAGAATTGGCTGTGCCATTCGTTGTATCTGCCGCAAACCGACAGCATGACTCGCCGTGAGGTGAACATGCAGCCTAAATTGCGTGCGGCGTTCCCGCCGAAAATACGTACTTATTAATTGCGGAGATCAAACGATGAAAGTCGAATTTTCTATTTATCGTTATAACCCGGATGTTGATGATGCTCCGCGGATGCAGGATTACCAACTGGAGGCGGAAGAAGGCCGCGACATGATGCTGCTGGATGCGCTGATGTTGCTGAAAGAGCAGGATCCGACGCTCTCATTCCGTCGTTCCTGTCGCGAAGGCGTCTGTGGTTCCGACGGCGTTAACATGAACGGCAAAAACGGGCTGGCCTGTATTACGCCAGTTTCCGCGTTACGGCGCGGAAACAGCAAAATTGTTATCCGTCCTTTACCGGGATTACCGGTTGTACGTGATTTGGTAGTGGACATGGGACAGTTCTATGCTCAATATGAGAAAATAAAGCCTTACCTGTTGAATAATGGGAAAAATCCGCCAGCGCGTGAACATCTGCAATCGCCTGAACAACGTGCCAAGCTGGATGGATTGTATGAGTGCATTATGTGTGCCTGCTGCTCAACGTCTTGCCCATCGTTCTGGTGGAACCCAGACAAATTTGTTGGGCCTGCTGGGTTATTGGCCGCGTACCGTTTCCTGATTGACAGTCGTGATACGGAAACTACGCCACGACTTGACGATCTGGACGATGCGTTCAGCGTCTTCCGCTGCCACGGCATCATGAACTGCGTTAGCGTTTGTCCGAAAGGGTTGAACCCGACCAAGGCTATTGGTCATATTAAATCGATGTTGCTGCACCGCAGCGCGTAACCGATAGTTGATACGTAACGCGTTATTGCATAAAGATTAAGTAGTAAAACATGTATCTCCCTCTGAAGTTGCTATTCTTCAGAGGGAGCGCAGGAAACCTTTAAAAACCGGCTTGCGCGCCAGAACCGGTTTTTAAAGGTTCCTTAGGGGGAATGGATACCCTAAGCGCGTACCGATTGTACGACAAGTGAACCGTTTGTATGGCAAACGATATACGGACACTAATTACATGTTAACCACGGCGAAAACTGAAGCTTATTAGCTTAAGGGATCATAATGCAGAACGGCGCGATGAAGGCCTGGCTGGATTCCTCCTATTTGGCGGGTGCGAATCAGTCCTACATAGAGCAACTCTATGAAGATTTTTTAACCGATCCTGACTCGATCGAACATAGCTGGCGCTCGATCTTCCAGCAATTGCCTACGAGCGGGGTCAAACCGGATCAACTCCATTCCAAAACGCGCGACTATTTCCGCCGTCTGGCGAAAGACTCTTCGCGCTTTACCTCATCAGTCACCGATCCCGATATTGATGTCAAGCAGGTCAAGGTATTGCAGCTGATCAATGCGTTCCGCTTCCGTGGGCATCAGCAGGCCAATCTGGACCCGATTTTCCTGCGTCCTCAGGAGCCTGTTGCAGAACTGGATCTGGATTATCATAACCTGACTCAGGATGACCTACAGGAATCCTTCAATGTGGGGTCTTTTGCCATCGGCAAAGACACCATGAAGCTGGAAGATCTGTATGACGCGCTGAAACGCACCTACTGCGGTTCTATCGGTGCTGAATATATGCATATGACCAGCACGGAAGAGAAACGTTGGATCCAGCAACGTATTGAATCAGTAACCGGTCAACCGTCGTTTACGGTAGAAGAGAAGCGCCGTTTCCTGAAAGAGCTAACCGCAGCCGAAGGGCTTGAGCGGTATCTGGGTGCCAAGTATCCAGGCGCTAAGCGTTTCTCGCTGGAAGGCGCTGACGCACTGGTTCCTATGCTGAAAGAATTGATTCGCCATGCGGGTGCAAACGATACTCGCGAAGTCGTATTGGGGATGGCGCACCGTGGTCGCCTCAACGTGCTAATCAACGTATTGGGCAAAAAATCTCAGGATCTGTTTGACGAGTTCGCCGGTAAGCATAAAGAACACTTGGGTACCGGTGACGTGAAATATCACCAAGGCTTCTCTTCTGAATTTGATACTGCTGGCGGTCTGGTGCATTTGGCGTTGGCGTTCAACCCCTCGCATCTGGAGATCGTCAGCCCAGTAGTGACGGGATCGGTACGTGCGCGTCTCGATCGCCTGAATAGCCAAAGTGGCCCGCGTGTTTTACCTATCACCATTCACGGCGACGCGGCAATTAGCGGCCAGGGCGTGGTGCAGGAACTGTTGAATATGTCGACGGTGCGTGGCTACGAAGTCGGTGGCACGCTGCGTATTGTGATCAACAACCGTATCGGCTTCACCACCTCCAACCCGCTGGATATTCGCTCAACAGAATACTGTACGGATGTGGGTAAAATGGTGCAGGCACCTATTTTCCACGTTAACGCAGACGATCCGGAAGCGGTGGCGTTTGTTACACGTTTGGCGCTGGATTTCCGCAACGCCTTCAAACGCGATGTGTTCATCGATCTGATTTGTTACCGCCGTCACGGCCATAACGAAGCCGACGAGCCAAGTGCAACGCAGCCAATGATGTATCAGAAGATCAAAAAGCATCCGACACCACGTAAGGTGTATGCCGATCGTCTGGAACAGGAAAAAACGATCACACAGGAAGATGCCACCGAAATGGTCAATCTGTTCCGTGACGCGTTGGATGCCGGTGAGTGCGTAGTCGATGAATGGCGTGAGATGGATATGCAGTCCTTTACCTGGACGCCGTATCTCAATCATGAATGGGATGAGCCTTATCCGCACAGTACGGAAATGAAACGTTTACAAGAGCTTGCAAAACGTATCAGCGAAGTACCGGAAGGCATTGAGATCCATCCTCGTGTTGCCAAAGTTTATTCCGACCGTGCCGAAATGGCCGCTGGCAATAAACCGTTCGACTGGGGTGGCGCGGAAACGCTGGCCTACGCCACGTTGGTTGATGAAGGGATTCCGATTCGCCTGTCTGGTGAGGACAGCGGTCGCGGTACGTTCTTCCATCGCCATGCTGTCGTACATAACCAGAAAAATGGTTCCAGCTACACGCCGTTGAACCATGTACATAACGGGCAGGGCGAGTTCAATGTTTGGGACTCCGTACTATCCGAAGAAGCGATCCTCGCGTTTGAATACGGCTATGCGACCGCAGAACCGCGCACGCTGACTATCTGGGAAGCGCAGTTTGGTGACTTTGCCAACGGTGCGCAGGTGGTGATCGATCAGTTCATCAGCTCCGGTGAGCAGAAGTGGGGCCGGATGTGTGGTCTGGTCATGCTGTTGCCACATGGTTATGAAGGGCAGGGCCCAGAGCACTCGTCTGCCAGACTGGAGCGTTATCTGCAACTGTGCGCTGAGCAAAATATGCAGGTCTGTATTCCATCAACACCGGCACAGGTTTATCACATGCTTCGCCGTCAGGCCCTGCGTGGTATGCGCCGTCCGCTGGTGGTCATGTCGCCGAAATCCCTGCTGCGCCATCCGTTGGCGATCTCTTCACTGGACGAACTGGCGAATGGTTCCTTCCAACCAGCGATTGGTGAAGTAGAAGAATTAGATCCGGCAGCCGTGAAGCGTGTCGTGCTTTGTTCCGGTAAGGTCTACTATGATTTGCTGGAACAGCGCCGCAAGAACGAGCAAAAAGATGTCGCTATCGTCCGTATCGAACAGCTTTATCCGTTCCCGCATCAAGCTGTTCAAGCGGCACTGGAACCTTTTTCCCAAGTTCATGATTTCGTATGGTGTCAGGAAGAACCGCTGAATCAGGGAGCCTGGTATTGCAGTCAGCACCATCTCCGTGAAGTGATTCCGTTTGGATCTTCTTTACGTTACGCAGGACGCCCGGCGTCTGCATCACCCGCCGTTGGCTATATGTCCGTACACCAGAAACAACAGAAAGATCTGGTCGATGACGCGCTGAACGTTGATTAAATAAAAGGATAGATAATGAGTAGCGTAGATATTCTTGTACCCGACCTGCCTGAATCCGTCGCTGACGCCACTGTGGCTACCTGGCATAAAAAGCCCGGCGATAGCGTCCAGCGTGATGAAGTATTGGTTGAAATTGAAACTGACAAAGTAGTGCTGGAAGTTCCAGCCTCTGAAGCCGGCATTCTGGATGCCGTGCTGGAAGAAGAAGGCGCAACCGTCATGTCTCGCCAGCTTCTGGGCCGTATTCGCCGTGGCGATAGCTCCGGTAAAGAAACTGGCGAGAAATCTCAGAGTAAAGAATCGACACCGGCACAGCGTCATACGGCTGGTCTGGAAGAAGAGCACAGCGACGCGCTGAGCCCGGCTATCCGTCGCCTAATTGCCGAGCACAATCTCGACGCGTCTGCTATCAAAGGCAGCGGCGTAGGTGGCCGAATTACCCGTGAAGATGTGGATAAGCATTTGGCTGCCCAGAAGAAAGATTCTGCTAAAGCGGCTAAGCCCGAGGCTCCGGCGGCTTCTCCTGCACCTGCTCTGGGCGCGCGCAGCGAAAAACGCGTACCGATGACGCGTCTGCGTAAGCGCGTTGCAGAACGTCTGCTGGAAGCGAAAAACAGCACAGCAATGTTGACGACGTTTAACGAAATCAACATGCAGCCGATCATGGACCTGCGCAAGCAATACGGCGAAGCTTTTGAGAAGCGTCACGGTGTACGTTTGGGCTTCATGTCCTTCTACATCAAAGCCGTCGTTGAAGCGCTGAAGCGTTACCCTGAAGTGAATGCTTCCATTGATGGCGAAGACGTGGTTTACCACAACTATTTCGATGTCAGCATTGCGGTTTCTACCCCGCGTGGTCTGGTTACGCCAGTACTGCGTGATGTGGATGCGCTGGGCATGGCCGACATCGAGAAGCGTATCAAAGAGCTGGCTGTGAAAGGCCGTGACGGCAAACTGACGGTTGAAGAATTGTTGGGTGGTAACTTCACGATTACCAACGGCGGTGTCTTTGGTTCTCTGATGTCTACCCCGATCATCAACCCGCCGCAGAGTGCGATTCTGGGTATGCACGCCATTAAAGATCGCCCAATGGCGGTTGATGGCCAGGTGGTTATTCTGCCGATGATGTATCTGGCGCTTTCTTACGATCACCGCTTGGTTGATGGTCGAGAATCCGTTGGCTTCCTCGTGACGGTGAAAGAGATGTTGGAAGATCCAGCGCGTCTGCTGTTAGACGTTTAATTATCGTTGGATTCATCATGCTCGAAGGCGGACAACCCTGACGGTTCTCCGCCTGAAAAGATATACCGGTTATACTTCAAGCTGCATGTGCGTTGGCCTTCCTCGCTCACCCCAGTCACTTACTGGTGTAAGCTCCTGGGGATTCACTGTGTCGCCGCCTTCCTGCAACTCGAATTATTTAGGGTATAGATAAAATTATGTGCTATGCAGGCCGTTTTTTCTCAACGGCGTTATCCAAATATATCAGAGAGTTTATGGCGTTTTTCTCTACCGAAAGATTCGGTGATGAAAAATCGTCTGCCGACTTATCTCCAAACCTAAATGGATAGAACATCATGAATTTACACGAGTATCAGGCAAAACAACTCTTTGCTCGATATGGTTTACCGGCACCGACCGGCTATGCCTGTACTACACCGCGTGAAGCAGAAGAAGCCGCATCTAAGATTGGCTCGGGTCCGTGGGTCGTAAAATGTCAGGTTCACGCAGGCGGTCGCGGTAAAGCGGGCGGCGTTAAAGTGGTCAGCAACAAAGAAGACATTCGCGCTTTTGCTGAAAACTGGCTGGGTAAAAAGCTCGTTACTTATCAAACTGACGCACAGGGCCAACCGGTTCATCAGATTCTGGTTGAAGCGGCAACGGATATCGACAAAGAGCTTTATCTGGGCGCGGTTGTTGACCGTGGCACGCGTCGTGTCGTGTTCATGGCGTCCACTGAAGGTGGCGTAGAAATTGAAAAAGTTGCGGAAGAGACGCCGGAACTGATCCACAAAGCTGCTATCGATCCACTGGTAGGCCCACAGCCTTATCAGGGTCGCGAGCTGGCCTTCAAGCTGGGTCTGAGCGGCAAGCAAGTTGCCCAGTTCACCAAAATTTTCATGGGTCTGGCGACGCTGTTCCTTGAGCGCGATCTGGCGCTGGTAGAAATCAACCCGCTGGTTATCACTAAGCAGGGCGATCTGATCTGTCTGGATGGCAAACTGGGCGCGGACGGCAATGCACTATTTCGTCAGCCTGAGCTGCGTGAAATGCGTGACCCAAGCCAGGAAGATTCCCGTGAAGCGCATGCGGCACAGTGGGAACTAAACTATGTTGCGCTGGATGGTAACATCGGCTGTATGGTGAACGGCGCGGGTCTTGCGATGGGTACCATGGACATCGTGAAACTGCACGGCGGTTCTCCTGCTAACTTCCTCGATGTTGGTGGTGGCGCGACGAAAGAACGTGTAACTGAAGCATTCAAAATTATCCTGTCTGACGACAAGGTAAAAGCCGTCTTTGTTAACATTTTTGGTGGCATCGTACGTTGCGATTTGATCGCTGACGGTATCATCGGCGCGGTAGCCGAAGTGGGCGTTAGCGTACCGGTTGTTGTGCGTCTTGAAGGAAACAATGCAGAACTTGGAGCCAAGAAACTGGCGGATAGCGGCCTGAATATTATTGCCGCCACCAGCCTGACGGGTGCGGCTCAGCAGGTTGTTGCAGCAGCGGGAGATAAATAATGTCCATTCTGATTAATAAAAATACCAAAGTTATCTGTCAGGGTTTTACCGGTAGTCAGGGGACATTCCACTCTGAGCAAGCACTTGCTTACGGTACGCAAATGGTCGGTGGTGTGACGCCAGGTAAAGGCGGCACGGAACATCTGGGTCTGCCTGTATTTAATACGGTGCGTGAGGCGGTAGAAACGACGGGCGCAACGGCATCCGTTATCTACGTTCCTGCACCGTTCTGTAAAGACTCCATTCTGGAAGCGATTGACGCAGGTATCGAACTGATTATCTGTATCACCGAAGGTATTCCGACGCTGGATATGCTGACGGTGAAAGTGAAACTCGATCAGAGCGGCGTGCGCATGATCGGCCCGAACTGCCCAGGGGTGATCACGCCGGGCGAATGTAAGATCGGCATCATGCCGGGCCATATTCACCTGCCGGGTAAAGTCGGTATCGTTTCTCGTTCAGGTACACTGACGTATGAAGCCGTGAAGCAAACGACCGATGCTGGGCTGGGTCAGTCCAGCTGTGTCGGTATCGGTGGCGACCCGATCCCAGGCTCCAACTTCATCGATATTCTGAAGCTGTTTGAACAGGATCCACAGACAGAAGCCATCGTCATGATTGGTGAAATCGGTGGTACGGCAGAAGAAGAAGCGGCGGAGTACATTAAAGAGCACGTAACTAAACCTGTCGTTGGCTACATCGCGGGTGTTACGGCACCGAAAGGCAAGCGTATGGGCCATGCTGGCGCCATCATTGCCGGTGGTAAAGGTACTGCCGATGATAAATTCGCAGCGTTAGAAGCGGCGGGTGTTAAAACCGTTCGCAGCCTTGCGGATATCGGCGATGCAGTAAAAGCGATATTAGCACGTTAATCGATTATTCGATTAAACTCGCTAGCCACCTTCGGGTGGCTTTTTTTATGCAAAAAATGATTACATTCAAGAGGATAAAATATGAGAAAATATCGTTAATATCCAGAACAACCCAGAAAAAATAAATAAACGGAAGAATAAGTAATAAAATTAGAAAAATCATACAGAAAACAGAATAAAGAAAATGCGTTTTATTGTATGTAAATAATCGATAGCGGAAAGTAAAATATATATTGCTGAATTAATGTGAATTAAACCTAAAATTCACATCACATTAACAATGGGTGTAATAAAGAAATTAATGCAACGCGCCAATCACGAGAAAAGCGTTAAATTGTTTTAGATCAAAAAATGCATCTGGATATAATTTACGAAATAGGCTTAAATTGCGCGAGGTCAATTATCGTCTTTCGCGCCGTTTGATGGGAAAGTTGATTTGAAGCCAAAAACCTAGTCTAGGTCACGTAAAAACCTATTTATTGTAGGGGATTACAGGCGTAATATACGGCTACCTCCTTACGGGGTACGTTATTTGTAATACTTGTGATTTATCTTGAGCTTGCTGTCGGGGCGTCGCGATGTGACTGCCTCGGTGAACGGTATTTTTAGCGTTTGTTACAGCCTGCGTTAAAGCAATTTTTGTTGTGTTCTTTTTGGGTGTCATGGCCGGATGTTTGGCGGCTTGCCAGCGTTTGCAAGCTAATCCCTTCCTGCGAGGAGCAAGGAGTCAAAATGTTTGATGTAGTCGAACTGTCTCGTTTACAGTTTGCCTTAACCGCAATGTACCATTTTCTATTCGTACCATTAACGCTGGGGATGGCGTTTTTGCTGGCGATTATGGAAACGGTATATGTGCTGTCCGGCAAACAAATCTATAAAGATATGACCAAATTCTGGGGCAAGTTATTTGCAATTAACTTCGCTCTGGGGGTCGCTACCGGATTGACCATGGAGTTTCAATTCGGGACCAACTGGTCATATTTCTCTCACTACGTCGGGGATATCTTCGGTGCGCCGCTGGCTATTGAAGGCTTGATGGCATTCTTCCTGGAATCGACCTTTGTTGGCTTGTTCTTCTTCGGTTGGGACCGTTTAGGAAAAGTGCAACATATGGCCGTGACCTGGCTGGTCGCACTGGGCTCTAACTTCTCTGCACTGTGGATTCTCGTCGCCAATGGCTGGATGCAAAACCCCATCGCATCGGATTTCAATTTCGAAACCATGCGTATGGAAATGGTGAGCTTCGCCGATCTGGTGCTGAACCCGGTCGCTCAGGTGAAATTCGTTCACACGGTGGCAGCAGGTTACTGTACTGGCGCAATGTTCATTCTGGGCATCAGTTCCTACTATCTGCTGAAAGGCCGCGATATTGCGTTTGCCAAGCGTTCATTTGCTATCGCAGCAAGCTTCGGTCTGGCTTCTGTTCTGTCTGTTATCGTACTGGGTGATGAATCTGGCTATGAAATGGGTGACGTGCAGAAAACCAAACTAGCAGCGATTGAAGCCGAATGGGAAACACAACCTGCTCCAGCATCCTTTACGCTGATCGGCATCCCGAACCAGGATACGATGGAAAATAACTATGCCATCAAGATTCCTTATGCTCTGGGGTTAATTGCCACCCGTTCTACTGACAAAGAAGTCACAGGCCTGAAAGAGCTGATGGTGATGCATGAAGTGCGCATTCGCAATGGCATGAAGGCTTACCAGTTGTTGGAAGAATTACGCGCGGGTAATACCGACCCTGCAATAAAAGAAGCGTTCGAGCAGTCTAAGCAAGATTTAGGCTATGGTATGTTGCTGAAACGCTATGCGCCGAAAGTCTCTGATGCGACAGAAACGCAGATTAAGCAGGCGGTTAAAGATTCTATCCCACGCGTTGCGCCGCTGTACTTCTCCTTCCGTATCATGGTTGGCTGCGGCATTCTGATGCTGTTGATCATCGGCCTGTCTTTCTGGACCGTACTGCGTGGCAAAATTGGTCAGAAACGCTGGCTGCACCGTATCGCACTATATGGTATCCCGCTACCGTGGATTGCTATCGAAGCTGGCTGGTTTGTGGCTGAATATGGCCGTCAACCTTGGGCCATCGGTGAAATTCTGCCAACGGCTGTCGCGACGTCATCACTGACAGTAGGGGATATTCTGTTCTCAATGGCGCTGATCTGTGGTCTGTATACGCTCTTCTTGGTCGCAGAAATGTATCTGATGTTCAAATATGCACGTTTGGGGCCAAGCAGCCTGAGAACGGGGCGTTACCATTTTGAACAACCTATAGCGGCTGCGCAGGAAGCACGGTAAACAGGGGTCCACTATGTTTGAATATGAAGTCTTACGTTTTATCTGGTGGCTGTTGATCGGTATTTTACTGATTGGCTTCGCTATCACTGATGGTTTTGACATGGGTGTGGGCATTCTGGTCCGTCTGATGGGGCGTGGAGATACCGAGCGTCGTGTCATGATTAACAGCATTGCTCCACACTGGGACGGTAACCAGGTATGGTTGATCACTGCGGGCGGTGCGCTGTTTGCTGCCTGGCCAATGGTTTACGCTGCCGCGTTCTCCGGTTTCTACATTGCCATGATTCTGGTGCTGGCCTCACTGTTCTTCCGTCCTGTCGGCTTCGATTACCGTTCAAAAATCGAAGATCCACGCTGGCGGGGAATGTGGGACTGGGGCATCTTCATTGGTAGCTTTGTCCCGCCGGTTGTCATTGGTGTGGCGTTTGGCAACTTGTTGCAGGGCGTACCGTTCCATGTCGATGAATATCTGCGCCTTTACTACACCGGAAACTTCTTCCAACTGCTGAATCCGTTTGGCTTGCTGGCTGGTGTGGTGAGTCTGACAATGATTCTTACTCAGGGTGCAACCTACCTGATGATGCGTACCACGGGCGACCTGCATGTACGTTCCAAATCTGCTGCGCAGATTTCCGCATTAGCAATGATGGTGGCGTTTGCTCTGGCTGGCGTATGGGTGATTTACGGTATTGATGGTTATGTGGTGACGTCTGCGATAAACACTGCCGCTGAGTCTAATCCACTGCGTAAAGAAGTTGTTCAGCAGGCGGGTGCCTGGCTGGTTAACTTCAATAACCATCCGATATTGTGGGCTATCCCTGTGCTGGGTGTGGTGTTGCCGGTGTTGACGACTCTTATGGCGCGCGTAGAGAAAGGGGCATGGGCATTCTTGTTCTCTTCTCTGACTATCGCTTGTGTGATTCTGACGGCTGGGATCGCCATGTTCCCGTTCATCATGCCGTCAGTCACGGTGCCTAACGTCAGCTTGACGGTATGGGATGCGACATCGAGCCTGCTGACGCTGAAAGTGATGACAGTGGTTGCGATTATTTTCGTTCCTATCGTGCTTTCTTATACTGCATGGTGCTACTACAAGATGTTCGGTCGCATTACCAAAGAGCAGGTTGAGCAAAACACTCACTCTATGTACTAAGTAAGGAGCTTAATTTATGTGGTATTTTGCCTGGATACTCGGAACGCTTCTTGCTTGCTCACTAGGGATCATCACTGCCCTGGCTATTGAGCAGAGTGAGGCAAGCAAAGCGGCTGAAGAAGATAAGCAATGAGTGATCTGGTCGATAAACTCTATCGCCTGATGGACAAGAGCCCGATAAGGGCTCTTTCCCTCATCATGGCGTTGCTGTTGGCTGGCTGTGTGTTCTGGGATCCGACGCGTTTTGCTGCGCGTACCAGCGAACTTGCTGTTTGGCAGGGGCTGATGTTGATTTGGGCTGTTTGCGCTGGCGTTGTTCATGGCGTTGGCTTTCGTCCACACCGTCTGCTTTGGCGCGCGTTTTTCGCACCACTTCCCGCCTTTGTGATCCTGTGCGCAGGATTGTACTATTTCTTCGGCTAAAATAGCCCCCTATTCCATTTAGTTATGGGTTGCTTGCAGCCCATAATTATTTTCTCTCCGCTGTCACAATCCATTCCAAACCTCATTTCTCTTGCGTATAGTAGCGAGGTTTAATGCATTACTGGGATGTAGAGTGAGTAATTCGTTGTTTCGCTGGCCAGTTCGAGTCTACTTTGAAGACACTGATGCTGGTGGTGTTGTCTACCATGCACGCTATGTTGCCTTTTATGAAAGGGCAAGGACTGAGGCGTTGCGTGAGCGCGACTTTCACCAGCAGGTCTTGCTAAGTGAGCATGTCGCGTTTGCTGTTCGTCGGATGAAGGTGGAGTATCTTGCCCCTGCGCGCCTCGACGACATGCTGGAAGTGCAGAGCGAGGTTATCTCGCTTCGTGGTGCTTCTCTGACTTTCGCACAGCGTATTCTCAATACTCATGGCACCCTGATAAGCCATGCTGAAGTTTTGATCGCATGCATCGATCCACATCAAATGAAGCCTATTGCGCTTCCTAAGTCTATTGTCGCGGAGTTCAAGCAGTGACTGACATGAACGTTTTTGATTTGTTCCTGAAGGCAAGCCTTCTGGTTAAACTAATCATGCTGATTTTAATCTGTTTTTCTATCGCTTCTTGGGCGATCATTATTCAGCGTACCCGAATTTTAAATGCGGCAACGCGTGACGCCGAGGCCTTCGAGGACAAATTTTGGTCGGGCATCGAACTGTCGCGTCTCTATCAGGAAAGCCAGACTCGTCGCGATAGCCTGACGGGCACTGAACAAATCTTCCATTCAGGTTTCAAAGAATTTGCGCGGTTGCATCGTGTTAACAGCCATGTGCCGGAAGCGGTTGTAGAAGGTGCATCCCGTGCGATGCGCATTTCAATGAATCGTGAATTGGAAACGTTGGAAACACACATTCCTTTTTTGGGCACCGTGGGTTCTATCAGTCCGTATATCGGCCTGTTCGGTACCGTTTGGGGGATTATGCACGCCTTCATCGCGCTGGGCGCGGTGAAACAGGCAACCTTACAAATGGTTGCTCCTGGTATTGCCGAAGCTTTGATTGCTACGGCAATCGGCCTGTTTGCAGCGATTCCAGCGGTCATGGCGTATAACCGCCTTAGCCAGCGTGTTGGCAAACTGGAGCAGAACTACGACAACTTTACGGAAGAGTTCATCGCTATCCTGCACCGTCAGGCATTCTCCATCGACAACAGCAAGTAATCAGGGGGGATCATGGCACGAGTACGCAGAGGTCGTCGTGAGCTGAAATCCGAGATCAACATTGTTCCGCTACTGGACGTGCTGTTGGTGCTGTTGCTGATTTTTATGGCAACAGCGCCGATTATCACACAGAGCGTCGAGGTGGATCTGCCTGATGCAACGGACTCAAAGACGGTCTCCAGCAACGACAATCCACCTGTGATCGTAGAGGTTTCAGGCGTAGGACAATACAGCCTGGTTGTTGAGCAAAACCGTATGGAACAGCTTCCGGCAGAGCAGGTGGTTGCCGAAGCGCAATCACGGCTGGCAACCAACCCCAAGACGGTCTTTTTGATTGGTGGCGCTAAGGATGTTCCTTATGATGAGATCATTAAAGCGTTGAATTTGTTACATCAAGCTGGCGTAAAGTCCGTTGGTTTGATGACGCAACCGATTTAAATGAGCGCATCACGGTAATGATCGTTAAGCCTATTTCTGGCAACACTGTTTTTGGGAATCGCTTGTGTTAAAGGCAAACGAACAAAACGATAAGCTGAAACGCGCCGTTATTATCTCGGCTGTTTTGCACATCATACTGATTGCTTTGCTGCTCTGGAGTTCGTCGACGCAAACGATGGATGCCAGCGGGGGCGGCGGGGGCTCGTCAATTGATGCTGTGATGGTCGATCCGAGCGCTGTGGTGGAGCAGTATAACCGCCAACAACAGCAACAGACGGATGCCAAACGTTCTGAACAGCTGCGCCAAAAGCAGTCTGAACGGCAGGCTGAAGAGCTCCAGCAGAAGCAAGCAGCTGAGCAACAACGTCTGAAAGAGCTGGAAAAAGAACGCCTGCAAGCGCAAGAAGAGTCAAAAAAACAGGCTCAGGAACAGGCTGAACAGCGTAAACAGTCTGAAGCAGCGGCTCAGCAGGCAAAAGAACAGCAGAAGCAAGCCGAAGCTGCCGCAGCAAAAGCGAAGGCTGAAGCTGAACAGCAGACGAAAGCGGCAGCGGACGCCAGAAAGAAAGCGGAAGACGAAGCGAAGAAACAAGCTGTTGCCGCTGCTGCTGCTAAGAAGCAGGCGGAAGAAGAGGCCAAAGAAAAAGCCGCTGAAGCCGCCAAGCAGAAGGCTGCAGAAACCGCTAAAGCGGAAGCAGCAAAGGCCGCCGCAGAGGCAGCAAAAGAGGCTGAACAAGCTAAGCAAAAAGCAGCGGCTGAGGCAGCTAAACAAAAATCTGACGCTGAAGCCACGAAGAAAGCAGAAGCAGCCGCAGCGGCTAAGAAAACCGCTGATGATAAAAAGAAAGCGGCAGCAGAGGCCGCTAAGCAGGAAAACGCTGTCGATGACTTGCTGGGTGGATTGGCTTCATCGAAAAATGCGCCGAAGTCCGGCGGTGGGGCACCTGCGGGCACAGGTAACAATAAGAAAAGCGGTGCATCAGGTGCGGCGCTTGATAGTTATGGTGGTCAGGTTCGCTCAGCTATTCAGAGCAAATTTTATGACTGGCAGCTCTACAAAGGGCGCACTTGTACATTACGGATTAAGCTGGCACCAGATGGTCTGCTGATTGATGTCACGGCTGAAGGCGGCGATCCAGCGTTATGCCAGGCAGCTATTGCCGCTGCTAAACAGGCCAAAATACCGAAGCCACCGAGTACGGATGTTTATGAGGCTTTCAAAAATGCACCAATAGACTTTAAACCGCAGTAACCGGGCTGTTTACCCAATAGATTTAAGATTATTACGATGGTAAATAAACCAGATTATGTTGTTTTGTTGACATTGGTTTGTTTTTGTTAAAATTCTGCTAATTTATCGTAGACTTTGCGTCTAGATAAGGGAGATGAGATGAAGCAAGTACTGAAAGTTGCAGTAAGCTTTTTAATGCTGTGGGCGGCTGTGCTGCACGCAGAAGTACGTATAGAGATTACCCAAGGGGTAGACTCTGCACGCCCTATTGGTGTGGTTCCGTTTAAATGGGCTGGGCCGGGCGCTGCGCCTGAAGACGTAGGCGCCATCGTGGGTGCTGATTTGCGTAACAGCGGTAAATTCAACCCGATCGACGCAAACCGTATGCCACAGCAGCCTGCGACGGCATCTGAAGTGACCCCTGCTGCATGGACGGCGTTGGGCATTGATGCGGTTGTTGTTGGTCAGGTTCAACCGAGTGCCGATGGCAGCTATCTGGTCTCTTATCAGCTCGTTGATACGTCGGGTAACCCAGGGAACGTACTGGCTCAGAACCAATTCAAAGTGACCAAGCAGTGGTTGCGCTATGCTGCGCACACGGCCAGTGATGAAGTGTTTGAAAAACTGAGTGGTATTAAAGGTGCGTTCCGTACTCGTATCGCATACGTCGTGCAGACCAACGGTGGCCAGTTCCCTTACGAACTGCGTGTTGCGGACTATGACGGCTACAACCAGTTTGTCGTTCACCGTTCACCACAGCCGCTGATGTCTCCGGCCTGGTCCGCAGACGGCAGCAAACTCGCCTATGTGACATTTGAAAGTGGCCGCTCTGCGCTGGTTATCCAAACGCTGGCAAATGGCGCGATCCGTCAAGTTGCGTCTTTCCCACGTCACAACGGTGCACCTTCTTTCTCTCCTGATGGCAGCAAACTGGCGTTTGCTCTGTCTAAAAGCGGTAGCCTGAATCTGTATGTGATGAATTTGGGATCGGGGCAAATCAGCCCGGTGACTGATGGCCGCAGCAATAACACGGAACCAACCTGGTTCCCAGACAGCCAGACCTTGGCCTATACTTCAGACCAAGCTGGTCGTCCTCAAGTTTACAAAGTTAATGCTAACGGCGGTGCTCCACAGCGTGTGACCTGGGAAGGTTCTCAGAACCAGGACTCAGATGTGAGTGCCGACGGGAAATTTTTGGTAACGGTGAGTTCTAATGGTGGGGCTCAGCATATTTCCAAACTGGATCTGGTAACGGGTGCCGTACAAGTATTAACGGACACGTTCCTGGACGAAACGCCAAGTATCGCACCGAATGGCACGATGGTGATCTACAGCTCCAAACAAGGGCTGGGTTCAGTGCTACAGTTGGTTTCGACAGATGGGCGTTTCAAAGCGCGTCTTCCGGCTACTGATGGACAGGTTAAATTCCCTGCCTGGTCGCCGTATCTATAAGTACAGATATGTACAATAAACTCGTCAAAGGACATAAGAAATGCAATTCAATAAAGTGCTGAAAGGCCTGATGTTGGCTCTGCCGGTACTGGCAGTGGCCGCTTGTAGCTCCAACAAGAACGCGGACAATGACCAATCATCCATGGGTGCTGGCAACAACGGCATGATGGACGGCGGCAACGCGTCTTCTTCTGAGCAAGCTCGTTTGCAGATGCAAGAATTACAGCGCAACAACATCGTTTACTTCGGTCTGGACAAGTATGATGTTAGCTCTGAATTCGCTCAGATGCTGGACGCGCACGCTGCATTCCTGCGTAGCAACCCGTCTTACAAAGTGACTATCGAAGGTCACGCGGACGAACGCGGTACGCCAGAATACAACATCGCTCTGGGTGAACGTCGTGCCAACGCGGTACAAATGTACCTGCAGGGTAAAGGCGTTTCTTCCGATCAGATCTCTATCGTTTCTTACGGTAAAGAGAAACCAGCCGTTCTCGGTCATGACGAAGCGGCTTATGCCAAAAACCGTCGTGCCGTTCTGGTATATTAAGAGAATCGCATGAGCAGTAACTTCAGACGTCACCTGTTGGGTCTGTCGTTACTGGTTGGCGTAGCGGTCCCTTGGGCCGCTACTGCCCAAGCGCCAATCAGTAATGTCGGCTCAGGCTCGGTCGAAGACCGTGTCACTCAATTGGAGCGTATTTCTAACGCTCACAGTCAGCTTTTAACCCAACTCCAACAGCAGCTCTCTGATAATCAGCGTGACATTGACAGTCTCCGTGGACAGATTCAGGAAAGTCAGTATCAGTTGAATCAGGTTGTTGAACGGCAGAAACAGATCTATCAGCAGATTGATGGAATAAGTTCGCAATCATCTTCTACACCGACGACAGATGGCACACCTGCCGCTGCTGCGGGTACTGATACCGGTGCTGCCAATACGGCGGCACCGGCCAGTACGGGTGATGCGAATAGTGATTACAATGCCGCAGCCGCGCTTGTGCTGGAGAAAAAACAGTACGATCAGGCTATCAGCGCATTTCAGGCATTTGTCAAGAAATATCCGGATTCAACCTATCAACCGAATGCCAACTATTGGCTTGGTCAGTTGAATTACAACAAGGGGAAAAAGGACGATGCTGCGTACTATTTCGCCAATGTTGTTAAAAACTATCCCAAGTCACCAAAAAGTTCCGAAGCCTTGCTGAAGGTTGGGGTGATCATGCAGGAAAAAGGTCAAGCTGATAAAGCCAAAGCCGTTTACCAGCAAGTTGTAAAAATGTACCCCAATACGGAAAGTGCAAAGCAGGCGCAAAAGCGTTTAGCGGGATCGTAATACCGTATTAATTGGCACAAAAATTGCGCATCATGAGCGGTTTTTGTGCCTAAACGTCTTAAGAGTAAGCAATCAAACAGTTTTTTAAGAAAATAGGTTGCGCTGAAAATTTAAATCAGTAATATGTGCCGCCGTTGCCAAGGCAAACAGCAAAACGCTAAAGCAGCATGAAATTGGGTCGTTAGCTCAGTCGGTAGAGCAGTTGACTTTTAATCAATTGGTCGCAGGTTCGAATCCTGCACGACCCACCAATTTCAAGTTTGATAATTGATTTTGAACCGTGAAGGATGAGAACCGAAAGGTTCGACAAAATCGGCAGTATCGATTTTGAACAACGCGAAAGCGTTGGCCCGAAGGGCGAGTCCGTAGGACGAGTAATCCTGCACGACCCACCAATTTCAAATGTAGTTGTAGCATCAGTAAGTATCAAGTAGTTCCGCATTGCGGGTCGTTAGCTCAGTTGGTAGAGCAGTTGACTTTTAATCAATTGGTCGCAGGTTCGAATCCTGCACGACCCACCACTTCAGCAGTAGAATTCCTTCCTCAAATAAATTCATTCTAAATTATATACCACACGTGTCGTGTAGGTGAAAACCTGCGCTCAGGTTCGAACCGAGCGAAGCGAGACAGCAACGCGCTAGCGTTGACCCCGAAGGGGCGAGGCCGAAGGTCGAGTCATCCTGCACGACCCACCACTTCAGCAGTAAAATTCCTTCCCCAAATCAATCCACTTTAATCCATACAGAACGTATCGTGTCGATGAGATAAAACCCATTATCATTCCCTGCTCGTTAAGTCTTTGGAGTATATTAGGTCTTTACCCTCTCTATGGACTATATAACCCGTCAGGAACTGTTTTCTAATCCTATCGAGCAGGGATGGAGTCATTGCCACAGGGAAGCGCGTATAGCCCTGTTTAGGAAGATATATGATTGGTCCGTTGATTAATGGTGCCGCTATTTTGATTGGTAGTGGTCTGGGTATTGCTTTACGTCGCTTTATTCCTCAGCGGTTGCAGGATGGTCTGCCTCCCGCGTTTGCGATGGTGTCGATTGCAATGGGTGTCACGCTGGTTGTTAAAGTCCAGCAACTGCCGGCGGTGGCACTGGCTATCGTGATTGGTGTTGCGTTAGGCGAACTGCTACGCATGGAGTCCGGCGTCCAGTGGGCGGGTACGATGATTCAGAAAGGATTAAACCGCGTTCTGCCTGCACCAGAGCACCGCTTACCGCAGGATGTTTATTCGCAGAATTTTACCGCGTTAATCGTTCTGTTTTGCGCCAGTGGTACCGGTGTGGTGGGGGCGTTGACGGAAGGATTAACCGGTGACTATCAACTGCTGATTATTAAATCTGCTTTGGATATTTTTACCGCGCTGATTTTTTCCATCACGCTTGGCCTTGCTGTGATGTCGATTGCGATACCACAGATGATTGTCCAAGCGCTGTTGTTCTTCTCTGCCCAATTGATTATGCCCTTTATGACAGAGGTCACGATGGGCGACTTTTCTGCCTGTGGCGGGATTATCATGATTGCGGTAGGGCTGAGGATTGCGCAGATCAAATCATTTGCGGTAGTTAACTTTCTGCCTGCTTTGGTTCTGGTTATTCCTATCTCTCTGTACTGGCATCGGTTCTTTGCCTAAAGCGCAGCGCCTGATTAGCGGCTGATGATCGAAGGCATGTCGCCGCTAAAAATTTGTATCACCTCCTGGTCGGTAAGCGGCACATTTTTGCTACATACATAAATATGCTTTCCTTGCGGGCTGATACTTTTGGCTAGCTCAATATAGCTGGCAAATTCTACCTGACTATGGCCACCTTCATTCATCTCCATGGCATGGATGATGACGTTGTGTGAGTAGAACAGATCGATCAGTCGTTTAGCCGCTACCTTGCGTGCAAGTCGATCCAATAGTTTCATCGCAGGAATCATCTGCCCGAGCAGTAAGCGCGTGGTTGTAAAAGGCACTTCTGATTGCTCGGTCAGCTCTTTTTTAGTGTCCACGTTTCTGACGGTCAGGGTATCGCGATATATTCTGATATAGAGGCTGGCCATGCCATTTCTCTCCTTGTCTCTCTTCAACTGATAATACGACCCACGCGTTTCACCTTATTATTTTAAGCATAGTAAACAAAATGGTGGGTTTTTTGGAAAAAACACCGCGACTTTAGGGCGTGTTTTCGGTATTTTGTTTAGGATAAAAAACTCCGATGCTGATAGTAGACCAGTATCAGGTGTTACAACCCGAGTTGTCATCGTGGAAATCCATAATGAATATCCTTTTTGATAGCAATGAGACTATTTATCCCTTTCCGCCGAAGCCCAGACCCTTATCGGTTGATGCAAAACAGCACTATCGTAGCAGGATAAAGACGCTACTGCGGGAAAGAAACGCTGTCATGGTCGCGCACTATTATACCGATCCTGAAATTCAGGCGCTGGCTGAAGAAACCGGCGGCTGTGTAGCGGATTCGCTAGAAATGGCGCGATTTGGTAGCACTCATTCTGCATCGACGCTGCTGGTGGCGGGAGTCCGCTTTATGGGGGAAACCGCCAAGATACTCAATCCGGAAAAGACGATTCTGATGCCCACGCTGGAGGCTGAATGTTCGCTCGATCTCGGTTGTCCCATCGATGCGTTCAGCCGTTTTTGCGACGCGCATCCGGACAGGACCGTGGTGGTGTATGCCAATACTTCCGCGGCAGTAAAGGCGCGTGCAGATTGGGTTGTCACATCCAGCATCGCGGTAGAGTTGATCGAGCATCTGGATAGCCTGGGAGAAAAGATTATCTGGGCACCGGATCGCCATCTGGGGAGCTATGTACAAAAGCAGACGGGTGCAGATGTTTTGTGCTGGCAAGGTGCGTGCATTGTGCATGACGAGTTTAAAACGCAGGCGCTGCAACGCATGAAGATTCTGTACCCCGATGCGGCAATTTTGGTTCATCCGGAGTCGCCGCAGAGCGTGGTAGAGATGGCTGACGCGGTTGGGTCAACCAGCCAGCTGATTCAAGCGGCGAAAACGCTGCCACAGCGTGAACTGATTGTCGCAACTGATCGCGGTATTTTCTACAAGATGCAGCAGGCCTGCCCGGAGAAAACATTGCTGGAAGCGCCGACCGCGGGCGAAGGGGCAACCTGTCGCAGCTGTGCGCACTGCCCATGGATGGCGATGAATGGACTGGAGGCGATTGCTAACGGTCTGGAGCAGGGTGGCCATGCCCATGAGATTCATGTTGATGCCGCTTTGCGAGAAGGCGCGCTAATCCCGTTGAATCGCATGCTGGATTTTGCTGCTTCGCTAAAATTGCGTGTGAAAGGGAATGCCTGACGGAGATCCAAGGCAGCTTGATAGCGGTTTCTTACAATAATTGAGACAGGGTGGTGAGATGGATTTTTTTAGTACCAGTAATATTTTAATTCATATCCCTTTGGGCGAAGGGGGATACGACCTTTCCTGGATTGAGGCGATAGGCACGCTATTTGGCTTGCTGTGTATCTGGTTCGCGAGTCAGGAAAAAAATATCAACTATCTGTTTGGGTTGATTAACGTCACGCTGTTTGCCGTGATTTTTTTCCAGATTCAGCTGTACGCCAGCTTATTGCTGCAAATTTTCTTCTTTGCCGCCAATATTTATGGCTGGTACGCCTGGACGCGTAAGACAGATGCGCAGGAAGTCGAGTTACGCATTCGCTGGCTACCGGTGCAGAAGCTCATTGGCTGGTCGGTAGCCTGCGTTGTCGCGATTGGCTTGATGACGTTCTACATCGATGCGGTGTTTGCAGTACTAACGCGGATCGCTGTTTCCTGCATGCAGGGGCTGGGGTTGACGGTACAAATGCCGAACCTTCAGCCGGATGCATTCCCATTCTGGGATTCCACCATGATGGTGTTGTCGATTGTTGCGATGATCTTGATGACGCGTAAATACGTCGAGAACTGGCTGCTGTGGGTGGTGATTGATGTGATAAGCGTGGTGATTTTTGCTTATCAGGGCGTGTATGCGATGGCGGTAGAATACGCGATCCTGACGCTGATTGCCCTGAACGGCTCTTGGCTGTGGATTCAGAGCGCGAAGGAAAATCGCGTCAGCGCGGTTTCGAACGGCGTGTAATCCAAACTTAATGCTTGTGGCGGTGGCCTTCTGCATCATGCTTTTCACCATCATGAATAGCCGAATGATGGTTTTCCTGATGAAAAGAGCAGTGGTCATCATCACAGCGTTGATATTCCATCTGAATTGTCGCGTGTTCAATCTGGTAATGCTTCAGTAAGTATTCCTGAATACGTCTTAGCAGCGCATCGTGATCGTGAGGCGGCACCACCTGTGCATGCAGCGTCATCATCGGTTTTTCGCCAACCTGCCATAAATGAACATGGTGGATGTTCCTGACCTCGGGAATATTCAGCGTCACATCTTTCTGTAGTGCCTCAACACTGAGTTGGCTCGGTGTGCCTTCCAACAGTTCGTGAATACTCTCTTTTAATAGCGCCCAGGCGCTACGCAACACCAGACATGACACCAAAATAGAGAGAATCGGGTCGATAGGCGTCCAGTTGGTATAAAGGATGATGATAGCGGCAGCAATCGCACCAACGGACCCTAATAGATCGCCCAGCACATGTAGGGCCGCCGCGCGGACGTTAATATTTTTTTCTTCGCTACCATGGTGTAACAGCCAAAACGCCACGATGTTTGCCAGTAACCCGGCAATGGCGACAAGCAGCATCGGGACGCCAGCAACGGGTTGAGGGTCATAGAAGCGTTGAATCGCTTCCCAGAAGATAAAGGCAGTAATCAGTATCAACGTTAGCGCGTTCACAAAGGCGGCAAGGGTAGTGAGCCGCAGATAACCAAAGGTATGGCGCGCATTCGGTTTACGCTGCGCGAAACGCACGGCGACAAGCGCGACGAACAGCGCCGCGACGTCGGTCAGCATATGACCCGCATCCGCGAGCAGAGCTAGGGAGCCGGACAGCAGGCCACCAATAACTTCTGCCACCATAAACGTGGCGGTAATGATAAAAGCGGCCAGCAGACGTTTACTGTTGCCTGATTCCGTGTGGCTGTGGTTGTGTGCCATAAATCATCCTGAGTTGCGGTTTTATCCCACTTTACTGAAACCCACAGAGAAAACCTATCCTGTGATTCTCCGACCCGTCAACTGGGCTATTTTCTGGTGAAAATAGGACGGATGCGGCATCTGAGAGCATTTGATCGCGTAAATTCCACTGATTTCAGCGCCCTGATAACACCAGCTTGACATATAATAATCAATCTTCAATATGAAAAATCCCGTTTCTCAGGCTGCCCGCTCTGGTGGGATGGCGCGTATTGGATGGGGCTAACATACCGTTTCGGAACCGATGGATTTATTTATGAATTACCAAAATGATGATTTAAGAATTAAAGAGATTAATGAACTTTTGCCGCCGGTTGCTTTGCTAGAAAAGTTTCCAGCCACGGAGAAGGCCGCGGAAACGGTATCGTTCGCGCGTACAGCCATCCATAAAATTCTTAACGGCAATGATGACCGCCTGCTGGTGGTGATTGGTCCTTGCTCGATCCACGACACGAAAGCCGCGAAAGAGTATGCTGCGCGTCTGCTGACGCTGCGTAGCGAGCTGAGCGACGATCTGGAAGTGGTCATGCGGGTTTATTTTGAAAAACCACGCACCACGATTGGCTGGAAAGGGCTAATCAACGATCCGCACATGGATAATAGCTTCCAGATCAATGACGGCTTGCGCATTGCCCGCCAGCTGCTGCTGGAAATTAACGATACCGGTTTACCTGCTGCGGGTGAATTCCTCGATATGATTACTCCGCAATACCTGGCGGATCTGATGAGCTGGGGCGCTATTGGCGCACGTACTACAGAATCTCAGGTACACCGTGAATTAGCGTCTGGCCTGTCATGTCCTGTGGGCTTTAAAAACGGCACCGACGGCACGATCAAGGTAGCGATTGATGCGATCAACGCAGCCAGTGCGCCGCACTGCTTCCTGTCTGTCACCAAATGGGGACATTCGGCTATCGTGAACACCAGTGGTAACAACGATTGCCACATCATTCTGCGTGGTGGTAAAACGCCGAACTATAGTGCTGAGCACGTTAAAGACGTGAAAATTGGCTTGGAAAAAGCGGGCCTGACACCGCAGGTCATGATCGATTTCAGCCATGCGAACAGCAGCAAGCAGTTCAAAAAGCAGATGGAAGTCTGTACTGATGTCTGTGGGCAGATCGCACAGGGTGAAAAAGCGATTATGGGCGTGATGGTGGAAAGCCATCTGGTTGAAGGCAACCAGAATCTGGAAAGCGGCGAACCTCTGGTTTATGGCCGTAGCGTTACCGATGCCTGCATTAGCTGGGAAGATACAGAATCACTGTTGCGCCAGTTAGCGTCTGCTGTACGCGAGCGCCGCAATAAGTAATATCGAATAGCGTGACAGATAGCGGACAATAAAAAACTCGGCGATTGCCGAGTTTTTCTCATTTCAAAGGTAAATTACTTCGCTTTACCCTGATTAGCTACTGCGGCAGCTTTTGCGGCGATTTCGTCCGCGTTGCCCAGGTAGTAACGTTTGATTGGCTTGAAATTCTCGTCGAACTCATATACCAACGGCACGCCAGTTGGGATATTCAGTTCCAGAATTTCGTCTTCGCCCATGTTGTCCAGATATTTCACCAGTGCACGCAGTGAATTACCGTGAGCTGCGACGATGACGCGCTCACCGCTCTTGATACGTGGCAGGATGGTTTCGGTCCAGTAAGGCACAACACGTTCGATGGTCAGCGCCAGGCTTTCAGTCTGTGGCAGCTCTTTGTCGCTCAGAGAAGCGTAACGCGGATCGTGGCCCGGGAAACGTTCGTCATCACGCGTCAACTCTGGAGGCGTGATTGCGAAACCACGGCGCCATTGTTTAACCTGCTCATCACCGTATTTCTCAGCGGTTTCTGCTTTGTTCAGACCCTGTAATGCACCGTAGTGGCGCTCATTCAGTTTCCAGGATTTCTCAACTGGCAACCAGGCTTGATCCAGCTCGTCCAGTACGCTCCACAGTGTGTGAATGGCACGTTTCAGCACGGAGGTATACGCGAAATCAAAGGCAAAACCTTCGTCTTTCAGCAACTGACCTGCGGCTTTGGCTTCTGAACGGCCCTTTTCGGACAGATCAACATCGTACCAGCCTGTGAAGCGGTTTTCGTTGTTCCACTGGCTCTCACCGTGTCTTACCAGTACTAGCTTAGTTACAGCCATAGCTAAACTCCTTCCTATCCTAAGATTTCTGTGATAACTGATTTCATTATAGGGGGGGAGAACGGTTATCGGCAATCGATAGTCGATGGCAAGCGTGATTTATCCGCAGGTTATTTGCGTAAAATCACGCTCTGGCTTTACCGTTTCAGCAAACCGGAATCTCCCTTGTGTAATAACAGATAAACCGCTGGAATCACCAGCATTGACAGCAGAGGGGCACTAACCATTCCGCCTATCATCGGCGCGGCGATCCGCTGCATTATTTCGGAGCCGCTACCACCTCCCCACATGATGGGAAGCAGCCCCGCCATAATCGTTGCCACGGTCATCATTTTCGGTCGCACGCGCAGAACCGCCCCTTCGTGGATGGCATCCATTAGCTGCTGGCGCGAAAGCGCCTGACCCGCCACGCGGTGCTTTTCTACCGCATGATTGAGGTACAGCAGCATGATTACGCCAAATTCCGCCGACACACCTGCCAGTGCAATAAAGCCCACCGCACCGGCGACAGAAAGATTATAGCCGAGGATATAGAGTAGCCAGACGCCGCCAATGAGCGCGAAGGGTAAGGTTGCCATAATCAGCAGTGCATCTTTGATGCGGTTGAAGGTGATATACAGCAGCACAAAAATGATCAGTAGCGTAAAGGGCACGACAACTTTCATTTTCTCCGTGGCGCGCTCCAGATATTCAAACTGACCGGACCAGCTTAACGACACGCCCTCCGGCAGCGTGACCTGCTGGGCGACGGCCTGCTGCATGTCGTCAACGGCGGATTTCAGGTCGCGACCGCGTAGATCGACATAAATCCAGTCCGACAGTCGACTGTTTTCGCTTTTCAGCATAGGCGGCCCTTCGCTGACGCGAACATCGGCCAGTTCTGCCAGCGTTACTCTACTGCCATTGGCCGTTACGATGGGCAGGTCGCGCAATTTTTGCAGCGAATCGCGTAACTCACGTGGGTAGCGGATGTTGATGGGATAACGCTGGCGGCCTTCAATGGTTTCACCGATGTTTTGCCCACCGATTAGCGTAGCGACCACCGACTGAAGTTCTTCGACGGACACGCCGTAGCGTGCGGCGCGTTGACGATCGATATCAATATCGATATAGCGCCCGCCCGCCAGCCTTTCCGCCAGCGCAGACGTCACGCCCGGAACCTGTTTTACCACCTGCTCGATTTGCGCGGCGGTACGTTCGATATCCTCCAGATTGTTTCCGTTAACCTTAATGCCCACCGGACTTTTGATACCAGTGGCCAGCATGTCCAGACGGTTACGGATAGGGGGGACCCACACGTTGGCGATGCCCGGCAGGTTGACGGTACGATCCAATTCGGCAACCAGCTTGTCCATGGTCATGCCCTCACGCCACTGATCGCGTGGTTTCAGCCTGATCGTGCTTTCCAGCATGGTTAGCGGTGCAGGGTCAGTCGCCGTATCGGCTCGGCCCGCTTTGCCGAAAACCGACTCGACTTCGGGCACTGTTTTAATCAACCTGTCAGTTTGTTGCAGCAGTCGCCCAGCTTCCCGTGCGGAGATGCCGGGCAGGGTAGAAGGCATATACAGCAGGTCGCCCTCATCCAGCGGCGGCATAAATTCGCTTCCCAAACGGCTAAGCGGAAATAGCGTCAGTAGCAATAGCAGGCCGGAAACCAGCAGCGTGGTCTTCGGATAGCTCAGCACTTTTTGCAGTACGGGATGATAGAGCGCGATCAGCCAACGGTTAATCGGGTTCGCCTGCTCGTCCGGTATTTTGCCGCGTACGAAATACCCCATTAACACCGGCACCAGCGTAATCCCTAATCCGGCGGCGACGGCCATGGCATAGGTTTTGGTAAAGGCCAGCGGTGAAAACATGCGACCTTCCTGCGCCTCCAGTGAGAACACCGGCACAAACGACAGCGTAATGATTAGCAGACTGCAAAACAGCGCGGGACCCACTTCTACCGCAGCCCGTTCTGCCAACTGCCACC
Source organism: Pectobacterium atrosepticum (assembly GCF_000740965.1). Taxonomy (NCBI): domain Bacteria; kingdom Pseudomonadati; phylum Pseudomonadota; class Gammaproteobacteria; order Enterobacterales; family Pectobacteriaceae; genus Pectobacterium; species Pectobacterium atrosepticum. The sequence continues at coordinate 1,546,856 of NZ_CP009125.1, forward strand.
ACTCGTTATTCTGCGGCTGTTTCCCTGGGTTTTCATGCCGCCACTGTTCAATGACTTTATGCATGTTCTCTATCATCACGATGGCAGCATCCACCATGGCACCGATGGCAATCGCGATACCGCCTAGCGACATGATGTTAGCGTTCACCCCCTGATAACGCATGATGATAAATGCCCCCAGAATCCCCAGCGGCAGGCTGATAATGGCCACCAGCGCTGAACGGAAGTGAAACAGGAACAGGGCGCAGATGACGGCGACAACGGCAAACCCTTCCAGTAGTTTGAAGCTAAGCGTGTCGATAGCGTGTTCAATCAGCTGCGAGCGATCGTAGGTTGGGATGATCTCCACGCCTGCGGGCAGGCTTTTTTGTATTTCCTGTAATCGTGCTTTGACGGCATGCAATGTATTCAGCGCGTTTTTTCCATAGCGCATAACGATAATGCCGCCAGCCACTTCGCCTTCGCCATTCAGTTCGGCGATGCCGCGCCGCATCTCCGGTCCTTCTCTGAGCGTGGCGACATCCTGCAATAGCACGGGAATACCGTTGCGGGTGGTAATAACTACGTGGTTAAAGTCTTGTGCAGTTTTCAGGTAACCGGTGGTTCGTACCATGTACTCGGCTTCACCCAACTCCAGCACGGAACCGCCATTTTCCTGATTCGCTGCCTGAACGGCAGTGACGATCTGCTGATGGGTGATGCCCTGCGTCCGCATGCGCTCTGGATCGACGACGATCTGATATTGTTTGACCATGCCGCCCACGCTGGCGACTTCCGCCACATCGGGAACGGTTTTCAGCTCATACTTCAACAGCCAATCCTGAAAGCCGCGCAGATCGGCCAGACTGTATTTGCCGCTGCGATCAACCAGCGCGTATTCGTAGATCCAGCCGACACCGGTGGCATCCGGGCCGAGCGAGGTTTTGGCCTCGGCAGGCAGGCTGGATTGCACCTGACTGAGATATTCCAGTACGCGAGAGCGTGCCCAGTAAGGATCGGTGCCATCTTCAAACAGCACATAGACGTAGGCGTCACCGAACATGGAAAAGCCCCGTACCGTTTTGGCACCTGGTACAGAAAGCATGGTGGTCGTCAGCGGGTAGGTCACCTGATTTTCTACGACCTGTGGCGCTTTACCCGGATAGCTGACACGAATGATGACCTGTACGTCAGACAAATCGGGCAGGGCATCTAGCGGCGTTTTTTGCAGAGAAAGCAGGCCCCACGTCGCCATGAACAGCGCCGCCAGTAGAACCAGCAGACGGTTTTTGAGCGACCAGCGAATCACGTAGGCAATCATGGATGACCTCCATGTCCGGCATGTGGATCGTCAGCGGGTAAAAAATGCAGAACGTGAATCCCGCTATCGTCCATGTTGAACTGGAAACTAACAGTGCTACCGATCCCCACACCCTGTGGCAGCCCTGACGATGGCAGCGTGAAATCCATCGTCATTGGCGACCAGTTGAGTGCTGGAACGGCTTCATGCTCAATGGTGACCTGATTGCCGTTTATCGCTTTGAGCACTCCCTGCGTTTGATAACCAACGGGAGCGGCGGGCGTTGCCGATGTTGTTGGGGATATCGATGTGTCAGCATCAAATTGTGGCAGGGCGCTGCGTAGGCTGGCTTCGGAGTCAATCAGGAATTGACCAGAGGTGACCACGTTGTCGCCTTCTTTCAGCCCATCAATGATTTCCACCCAGTCGCCCAACGATGCGCCCGCGGTGACGCGGCGCGGGGTGAAATGGCCGCTACCGTCGCTTAGCAAGACACGATTTTGGCTACCGCTGACTAACAAGGCTTCCTGCGGGATCGCCAGACGCGGTTGTGCCTGAGTGTGAGATCGTTGGACAGTCAGGTACATGCCGGGTTTGAGCTGCTGTTGCGGGTTATCTAGCACGACGCGCGCTTTTAACGTACGCGTCGTACTATCCAACACGGGAAGCAGTTCACTGATGTTGCCGTGGAAAGTTTTGCCCGGCCAGGCACTGCTGGTGGCGCTGATGTCGCTGCCTATCGTTAACTGCGCCGCCTGCGCCTCGGGATAATCGACATCTACCCACACAGGGTTCAGGCTGGCAAGCTCGAATAACGACTGGGCAGGGTTCAACTGCACGCCCTGCCGCACCTCCAGCTTATTAACGTAGCCATCTACCGGCGCGGTAATCGCAATCCTGTCTTGCGGTTTACCACTACGCTCAACCTGTCGAATAATGGCTTCCGGCATGAATAGTAGCGCCAATCGCTGGCGAGCCGATTGGGTCAGTATTTCGTCGTCCAGTTGCCGTACTGCAAGATATTCGCGCTGTGCCGCCGCCCAGGTTGGGTTCCACAACGTGGCGAGCGTCTCGCCTTTCTTCACCTGCTGTTGCAGTGCATTGACCGTGAGCTTCTCGACAATGCCGCCGCTAGGCGCGACCAGGGTGTGTAATCCACGTTCGTTGAGCACGACGGTGCCATAGCCTGTGGTGCGATCGGCAAGTTCGCGCATTTCCGCGCGGGCTGTGCGAACGCCAAGATTTTGCTGCTGACGCGCGCTGACGGTGATTCCGCCATCTTCCTGCACGTCATCGGCATAGCGGGGAGCCAATTCCATATCCATAAATGGCGATTTTCCCGGTTTGTCGAAACGCTTGTCCGGCACCATTGGGTCGTACCAATAGAGTACGGATCGTTCTGGCTCGGCCGTAGAAGGCGAGTGCGGTGTTTGCTGTTTGCCAACCAGATAGCCCACGCCACCTGCACTGAGAATAGCCAGCGTCATCAGGCTAAGCATCAGTGATTTTTTCGTTACTATTTTAGTCATCGCGTAGGGCTTCCCTGTGGCGTTAGATAGCGGATAGCGGCCCAATATTGAGCCATTTCCCGAGCGGTATCCTGAACGGCAATCCGGCTTTCGAGCAGTGCCCGACGTGCATCCAATACGGCAGAGAGATTACTGCTACCGGATTGATACTGAACCTGAATCAGTTTGATGCGCTGCTGTTGGAGGGGGAGAATCTCGTTGTTCTGACGCTGCCAGCGTGACTGCGCGGCTTGATATTGAGCAATCAGCGTATCGAGTTGCGCTTGATGTTCTCGTTCGGTGAGCAATACTCTGTCGCGGGCCTCCATGCTGCGCGATACGTCTGCGGCGTAGTCCTTATCCTGACGCTTAGATTTGAACAGCGGCAGATCGACCGTCACCATCATGCCCGCCATGTCATCGTAATCATCTCCACGCTTCGCGTAATAGACTTCAACATCGACATTAGGGATGGCGGCAACGGCTGACTGTGCGGAACGAGCCTGAGCCAACTCGGCTTCTCGCTGTGCCTGTTGCATTTCTGGGTGCTGATGAATGGTGTTGCTCAACACATCCGGTGAAGCTGGTAGCCGTTCAAAGCGGGGAAGTTCGCCGTTTACATTGATATCTGCAATGCCGGTAAGCTGTACCAGCCGGGCATGTGCGATGCGGGTATCTCGCTCGGCATCGGCCTGTTTGTCTTGCATCGTTGCCAACGTCAGGCGGGCATCCAGCACGCTACTCGCTTCACTACCTGCCGCCACACTTGCTTTTTGTGAGGCGATCTGTCGCTGACTTTCGGTGACCGGCGCTGTTACCTCGCTCAACGCTTTCTGTGAGAGCGCCAGATCCAGCCATGCCTGTGCCGTTTCCCGTTGCAGGCGAGCACGAATACTTTCGCTATTACTTTGCAGCGCATCGGCTTCTACCCGAATGGCCTGAGCTTTGCTATCACGCTTACGGCTGCTGACGTAGGTTTGCATGACGCCGATACGCTGCATAGTCATCCCTTCCCGCGTGAGTCGGCTACCGTTGTTGCCGCCCAATGGCAGGTTCTCGACGCCAAATTTTAGTTTAGGGTCGGGAAGCTGTGTGGCGGAGTCGGCCATGTTCTGTAGCGCATTAATCTGGTGTTGATTGGCTGACAGATCGGCGGAGTAACGTTCCGCTGCCTGTAAGGCCTGCTCAAGACTCAGATCTGCCGCAAAAACGGCGGCAGGCAGCCACAGCAACATCGCCAGACACACGCGCGTGGCGTCGTGTTTGGATAAGTTCATGATGTGCTCCGGTTAGGGTTGCTGTGGCGTAATCGCGGTCAGAGTGTAGCCGCTGTCATTCTGGACAAAGCTGAAAGTGACTGACGTGTTGACAGGGAGCGGCGTTATTTCGCCACTGGACGGCAGCGTGAATGCCATCGTCATGGCGGGCCATTTTAGATCGGCAACCGGGGCGTGAGAGAGCGTTACGCTATCGGCGTTCCACTGCTTAACAATCCCAGTTGTCTGATAAACGGCTGTGGCCGCAGGGGGATTGGTATGCATCATCGCGTGATGCTGGTGATCGTTTGCCCACGCGGGGATGGTGAAGGAGGATACGAAAAAAATCAGGCTGCTGAACATGGCCGAGTAAGTGATACGCATAAAAATAATCCCAATAAAAGTAATTGATAAACAAGATGTTGCGCCCGCTGGCGCAGGAGTTATCAATAACTTGGGTTATTCTCTGAATCGGCAGAAGCGGATCTCGGCCGGAGGGCCAGCCGCAGGAGGAGAGAACCAGGCATCGCATGCCTGCTTGATCGTCACAGGGTTATCAGCTAAAACCAGTTCACCGCTGACTGGCAGTGCTAATAATGCCAGTGAGCCGCTATCCTGCTTCACGCTATCCGGCACGCAGTGTTTTTCACACAACGGCGTTTGTTGGTCGGCAGCGTAAGACGCTTTAGCTGCATGATGCGCGTTAGACGATAACGGCTGAACGTCAGCCTGTTGCAGATGTACCTGATGCTGGATAGCGGGGGATGTCTGGCTGAGCGTCATGTCGCATTGATGACCTGCGATAGCCAGTTGTGCATTCAGGAAAAGCCAGCACAATACCAATAGCCATCCCCACCTGCCTTTATGGCGCAGATGATGAATGAGTAATGGAGACCGTGATGATGCGGACATGGCGTTTCCTTTTTGGACGTCATTGCAGTGTAAGCGCCTAAGCTGGAAGGGGGCAAGCGGGGAATGGCATAGTTTTGTAAAGTAGTTTTGTAAATTGGCAGATACTCATCTGCCAATGTTATCAACGAGTTAATTATATTTAATCGTGTGGTTACTGGATGAGAAATTGGTACGTGGTGTCCGAGCGATAGACTTTCCCCGGTTTCAGCCAGCAGTCGGGCTGCGGCCAGTCTGGATGATTCGGGCTGTCAGGCAGGAATTCGCTTTCCAGCGCGACACCGGCATAGTTTTCATACTGACCACCGTCTCGCGATGGTGTTCCGGTCAGAAAGTTACCGCTATAGAGCTGTAAGGCAGGAGCGCTGGTGAAAACGCTCATCAGCACGCGGCCATCGGATGACCACAAATTTGCAGCCGGGCTTTCGCTGGATCCACAGGTGCGATGCAATAAATAGGCGTGATCGTAGCCGCCAACAGCCATTTGATCGCTATCGCGTAGGAAATCTTCCTCCAGCGTTTTTGGCTGGCGGAAATCCATTCCGGTAGCGTTTACCTGCGTCAGATCGGCGTTAGGAATGCCCGCACTATTGACGGGTAAATAATAGTCGGCAAATAGCTGCAACTGGTGCTTACGTACATCAGTCACATCGCCATCAAGGTTGAAATATGCGTGATTGGTCAGGCAGACAGGGCAGGCTTTCTCCACGGTAGCCTGATACGCGATTTCTAACGAATTATGTTCGGTCAGCGCGTAGGTCACTTGCACATTAAGATGCCCTGGATACCCTTGATCGCCATCCGGTGAGTGCAATTGGTAAGTCACCTGCGTTGCATCCTGACTCGCAATTCGCCAGCGGCGGGCATGGAAGCCTTCCGGGCCACCGTGCAATTGATGCTCGTTCTGATTCGGAACCAGATGAAAGGTTTCGGTCTCTCGGGTTAATGTGGCTTTGGCTACGCGGTTGGCATAGCGGCCAATCGATGCACCGAGATAAGCGTTTTGTTGCGGATACTGTTGGGGCGATGCACAGCCCAATAGGACTTCGCGTATTTCACCCTCTGGCAGCGGTAGCTCACAGGAAAGCCAGGTTGCACCCCAGTCCATCAGGCATACACGCATGCCTGCGTGATTCTGCAAGGTCGTTAATTGAAACGGCTGACCATCTGGTGCCAGCGTGCCAAGACTTTCATTCAACATGACTTGCTCCTGTAGAGGCCCGACAAGATAGAGGGTGGCGATGCGTGTAATGCTGGGGAAGGCGGCAGAAATTAACTCAGCTTATCTTCCCCTTAATTTGTCACCTGGCGTAAAAAACGCAGTTATGCCTCTTCGTACCCATTAGGGTGGTTGGATTGCCAGCGCCAGGTATCCTGCGCCATTTCTTGCAATGAGCGCGTGACGCGCCAGTTAAGATCTTTCGCCGCACGTTCGGCATCTGCCCAATAAGCAGGCAGGTCGCCTTGGCGGCGTGGGGCAAAATGGTGAGCCAGCGGCTTACCACAGGCCTGACTAAAGGCTTCGACGACCTGCAATACACTGTAGCCTACGCCTGCACCCAGGTTATAAATATGTACGCCAGCACGATTTTGCAGGGTATTCATGGCGGCGATATGACCGTCAGCCAAATCGACGACGTGGATGTAATCGCGTACACCAGTACCGTCAACGGTAGGGTAGTCATTACCGAAGATCGCTAGTGAGTCGCGACGTCCTACAGCAACCTGAGCGATGTATGGCATCAGATTATTGGGAACACCCTGCGGATCTTCGCCCATCTCGCCAGAGGGATGGGCACCGACTGGGTTGAAATAACGCAACAGCGTAATACTCCATTCTGGTTCCGCATGCTGTAAGTCTTGCAGAATTTGCTCAACCATCAGCTTGCTACGGCCATAAGGGCTGGCTGGTTGTCCGGTCGGGAAACTTTCCTGATAAGGTGTGTGCGGTTGATCGCCATAAACGGTAGCGGAGGAGCTAAAAATCAAGCTTCTCACGCCTGCTTTCTTCATCGCTTCAACCAGCACGAGCGTACCGTAAACGTTATTGTCATAGTAGCTCAGGGGTTCACGCACCGATTCACCCACGGCTTTTAAGCCGGCAAAGTGGATGACGGAATCAATGGCGTGCTTAGCGAAAATATCGTCCAGCAGTGCGCTGTCGCGGATATCTCCCTGATAAAAAATGGGCGTCTTATCGGTTAGACGTGTAATGGTTTTAACGACGCTAGCCTTGCTGTTGCACAAGTTATCGAGAATGACGGGTGTGTGCCCAGCAGCCAGCAATTGTACGCAAGTATGACTTCCTATGTAACCGCTACCACCTGTGACAAGAACGTTCATAATGACCTCTATTACTGTAATGCTGCAAAATAACATGACTAGATGCTGATAAAGGTGATCTACAGCGAGAATCTGCCTATGTTATCGATGATTTTTTTACGAATAAATATAGTAAAGCGTAGGCTACAGTGTAAATGAGCCTGACTTTCTACTCTATATTTTATTTTGTGGTAGCGTTATCATCCCTATTTCCAGGTGTTATTTACATAATTCATCAATCTGGTAGCGATAGATGTCATTGTGTGGGACGAAAGTGAGCCGGTGTGTGATGCACTCGGGCGCGTCTTCTGCGTGGTGAGAGACAAAGAGTAGCTGCGTTTCTCCCTCGCCAATCAAGATATCCAGCCAGCGGCGAACCAGTTGGCGATTGAGCGGATCAAGCCCCTGTAGAGGTTCGTCAAGGATGAGCAGGGCAGGGTGTTTGACTAACGCGCGGGCAATCAGCGTCAGACGCTGCTGGCCCCAAGAGAGCGATTGAAACGGCGTATCGGCGATAGCGCCACTGAGCCCAAGCAGGATGAGCCACTGTTCGGTCAGGTGACGTTGACGATCGGAGACGGCCTGATAAATACCGATAGAGTCAAAAAAACCAGACAGGATGACGTTGCGTACGCTGGTGCTGACGCGGTAATCCAAATGCAAGCTGCTGCTAACGTAGCCGATGTGGCGCTTGATATCCCAGATGGTTTCACCGCTGCCGCGCTTACGGCCAAATAGGGTGAGATCATTGCTATAGCCTTGCGGGTGATCGCCGGTAATCAGGCTGAGCAGCGTCGATTTCCCTGCGCCATTTGGCCCGATAATCTGCCAATGCTGGCCGGGAAACACTTCCCATGTCAGCTCATGCAGAATGGGGCGATCGTTGTACTGCACCACGCCGTTGCGTAGCAGAATACGTGCTTCATCGGCGGGAAGTGTCACATGCCGTTGTGGATCTTCGGGTTCTGGCAGCGAACTTCCCGACAGTTTTTCGCTAAAAGCGAGCTGTGCCACCAGCGCTTCAGAGAGAATAGCTTTACGCTCACCAATGCGGGTCAGCGTACAGTCTGCCAGCACACCAATATGGTTGATAAAATCAGGGATGTCGTCAAACCGGTTCAGAATGAGTACCAGCGTATAGCCCGTGTCTACCAGTTTCCGTAGCTCATCAGCAAGCTGCTGGCGGGAGGTGACGTCCAGCCCATCAAAAGGCTCATCAAGGATCAGCAGATCGGGCTGAGGCATCAGTGCCTGACAAAGCATTGCCTTGCGTGTTTCCCCCGTCGAGAGGTACTTGAAGCGACGCTCTAGCAAATGCGCAATACCAAACTGGCATGCCAACTGTTGGCAACGTGTGGGATCGTTGAGGCTATCCTGAATCACTTCTGCCGTAGTGCGGCCGGTGTCATCTTCACCTTCACTCAGGAGATCGGTGTTATTGCGTTGCCACTCGTCGGAAACCAGCTTTTGCAATTGTTCAAACGACAGGCGAACAGGATGCTGAAACCTCGTTGTTCGTTCACCACTCAATAATGGCAGTTCGCCAGATAGCGCCCGCGCCAGTGCCGATTTACCACTTCCGTTGGCCCCGACAAAGGCCCAGCACTGGTTTTGTTCAAGCGTCAGTTCGTCCAAACGCAACATGCGGGTATCGCTGAGACGAAACAATCCTTGCGTGATTTTCAACAATGACATCTTCTCTCCTTCGTCAGTGGCCGATGGCCTGCTCTAGTGGTCTACAGCATTCAGCGTTATTAACAAAGCGTGGCGATGATGACTCGGTCGGCATGAAAACAGGCTTTCACGTCCATTCCCTGTTGCAGTTTTTGCTGTTCAAGCAAGGTATTTGGCACCATGGCGCACAAGGTCTCTCCCCCCGTCAACGTAATCAGAATTTCGCTGTTTTCCGCACCGTGCTGAATGGCCTGAATTTGCCCTGGCAAGACGTTATCAACGACAGGCGCGGTGGATGTGGCGGCGTACACATCGATCCACGGTGCTTTAATCAGGGCCAGCACCTCTTTCCCTTTCTGTAATTGCAGGCGCTCGGCGCTTTGTTGCGTAATCAGCGCGCTGATCGTTGTTTTACCATCGGCAAGTAAAATATCCAGATGTTGTTGCACCTGCTCTTCACCGCGTGCGAGCACGGTTCCAAAAAACTGATTACGTGCACTGGTTTGCAGAGAGAAACGCGCGATGGCTGCCAGCAGGCTATCCAACGGCAGCCCGTCTTCCTGTAAGACATCAAAAGCTTTTTGCTGAATCTGTGCGAGCAAATCATACAATTGAAGAAGGCGTTCGCCATAACGGGTGAGTTGCGCACCGCCGCCGCCTTTGCCGCCGGTCATGCGCTCGACGATGGTTTGCTCGGAAAGTTGGTTCATCTCATTGATGGCATCCCATGCGCTTTTGTAGCTAATTCCCGCCAGTTTGGCTCCCTGACTGATTGAACCGGTATGACGAATTTGCTTGAGCAATTCAATACGCCGCGGGTCGGCGAATAAACGCTGTTGGAGTTTCAGGGTGAGAAGAATTTCAGCCTGCATAGTGGGAGCACCGTCGGTGAGTTTAATTCTCTGTATTGTCGCTATTTTCTTCATCAGGGGCAAATCGCACAAATAGACGCACTATTTTCTCTTACTGCGGTAGACTAGATCACAATTACGACGATTTCGGTTTACGGTGAAATAGCGTACCAAAAGGGCTAGAGTAGCGGTAACCGTTGCAATAAGTGAGGTAAGCATGTTGGAGTTGTTGAAGAGCCTGCTGTTTGCAGTTGCCATGGTTCCTGTGATGATGGTGATTATCATGGGTGCGATTTATTGCCTGGGCGAAGTATTTAACGTGTTGTCCCGCATCGGTCATTCTGACGGTCAGCGCGCAAAGAATCAGCACTGATTCACGATCCTTTTCTATTTTGATGTCCGGCTTCTTGCCGGACATTTCTTTTCTACCTCCTAATATACCCCTAGATAATTCGAGTTTCAGGCAGGCGGCAAGAGAAGGAATCCCGATGAGCTTACTCAAGTAAGTGATTCGGGTGACTGAACGCAGCCAACGCACATGCAACTTGAAGTATGACGGGTGTATCTACCTCTTTAAAGCGCATGACACTTCTTCATAATTCGTTATATTATTATTTACACAACGATAATTGTCAGGAGACAAGAATGAAGCAGCAATGGTTAAAATGGTTCGCCGCATTGACACTCAGTGCAGGAATGGCGTTGCCCGCGGTGGCAGAAGATAAAGTCACGGTGTTCGCCGCGGCATCATTGACGAATGCGTTGCAGGAGATCGCTACGCAATATCAGAAAGAGAAAAACGTCGCTGTCGTGGCGTCTTATGCCTCATCTTCAACGCTGGCTCGCCAGATTGAGCAAGGTGCGCCTGCCGATCTGTTCATCTCCGCTGACCAACAGTGGATGGACTATGCGCAAGATAAAAACCTGATGGATATCGCTACGCGCCATACGCTGCTGGGCAATGAGCTGGTAGTGATTGCGCCGAAGGCGAGTGCGCAGAAAGAGATTAACATTGACGATAAAACGGACTGGAAAAGCCTGCTGAAAGACGGACGTCTGGCCGTTGGCGACCCCGATCATGTGCCTGCTGGGATCTATGCTAAGGAAGCGTTACAGAATCTGAAAGCCTGGGACGAGCTTTCCCCGCTGATGGCGCGAGCCAATAATGTGCGCGCAGCCATGGCGCTGGTGGAACGTGAAGAAGCCCCGCTCGGTATTGTTTATGGTTCTGATGCGGTTGCTAGCGATAAAGTTAAGGTCATCGGTACGTTCCCAGCGGCGAGCCACAAGCCTGTCGAATATCCGATGGCGATAGTGAAAGAGCATAAAAACGCTGCGGTTACCGGCTTTTATGACTATCTGAAAACACCTGAAGCGGCCGCAGTGTTTAAACGTTACGGCTTCGCGCCGCGTTAATGATGCTGAGCGATTACGAATGGCAGGCGGTTGAGCTGAGCCTCAAAGTTTCCGTTGTGGCTGTGGCGTGCAGCTTGCCGTTTGGGATACTGATGGCGTGGGTTTTGGTGCGCTGTCGGTTTCCCGGCAAATCACTGCTGGATAGCATTATCCATTTACCATTGGTGTTGCCACCCGTGGTCATTGGTTATTTGTTGCTGGTGGCGATGGGAAGACGCGGCGTAATCGGTTCCTGGCTTTATGACTGGTTCGGCTTCAGCTTTAGTTTTAGCTGGCGCGGTGCTGCGTTAGCGTCGGCGATTGTCGCGTTTCCGCTTATGGTTCGAGCGATCCGGCTGTCGCTTGATGCCGTCGATACGCATCTGGAACAAGCCGCCCGGACACTGGGTGCCTCACCTTGGCGCGTGTTTTTCACCATCACGTTACCGCTCTCTTTTCCTGGAATCGTGGTTGGAACCGTATTGGCGTTTGCTCGTTCGCTCGGCGAGTTTGGCGCGACCATTACGTTTGTCTCCAATATTCCCGGCGAAACCCGAACCATTCCACTGGCGATGTATACCCTGATTGAAACACCCGGAGCAGAAGCTGATGCAGCAAGGCTGTGCATCATTGCCATCGTCTTGTCGTTGGCTGCGCTGATGGCATCGGAGTGGCTAACAAACTGGAGCCGCAAGCGGTTGGGGGGATAATGCTGCAACTCGATTTTCATCAACAGCTGGGTAGCCTTGAACTCCACGTTCAGTCTGAACTGCCCGCCAACGGTATTACCGCTATTTTCGGTGTGTCTGGGGCAGGAAAAACCTCACTGATCAACGCTGTTGTTGGCCTGACCCGACCTGATGGCGGCCGGATTGTGCTCAATGACCATGTGCTGGTGGATACGCAGCAGCGTGTTTTCCTACCGCCAGAAAAACGACACATCGGTTATGTGTTTCAGGATGCTCGCCTGTTTCCGCATTATCGTGTACGCGGTAATTTGCGCTACGGCATGGCTGAAAAAATGGCATCGCAGTTCGATGACATCGTCAATTTACTGGGTATTGAGCATTTACTTAATCGCTACCCGCTGACGCTATCTGGCGGAGAAAAACAGCGCGTTGCGATTGGTCGGGCGTTGCTGACTGCGCCAGAATTGCTGCTCATGGATGAGCCGCTGGCATCGCTGGATCTGCCCAGAAAGCGTGAGCTGTTGCCCTATTTGGAACGGTTGGCGAAAGAGGTCAATATTCCTATTCTGTATGTCAGCCATAGTCTGGAAGAAATTGTCCGGTTAGCCGATCATGTTGTGGTGCTTGATAAAGGCAAGGTGAAAGCGCAGGGGCTGCTGGAAGAGGTGTGGGCCAGTAGCGCGTTACGCCCTTGGTTACCGAAAGATGAGCAGAGCAGCATTCTGAGTGTGCGCGTGTTGGCACAGCATGAGCATTACGCAATGACGGCATTGGCATTAGACGACCAGCAGGTATGGGTCGGAAAAGTCGAGCTGCCGCAGGATGCCGTATTGCGCATTCGCGTGAATGCCGCCGATGTCTCTCTGGTGCTACAGCCGCCGGAAAAAAGCAGTATCCGTAATGTGCTGCGTGCCTGCGTGGAGGAATGCATTGATGTCGATGGACAGGTTGAAGTGAAGCTGGCCGTTGGCCAGCAGACGCTGTGGTCCCGTATTACACCGTGGGCACGTGACGATCTCGCGCTTCATCCGGGGAAAATGCTCTATGCGCAGATTAAGAGTGTGTCGATTACGGCGTAAACATAGGCTGAGCGGTAAGGTAGTGTCCTGCATCGCTCGGTCTATTGTGTTGAACAGCCGATATTTTGTGACTAAGATAACAAATTGAGGATTGAGAGTGATTTTCAATTCGTTTTTTCTACCGTGTGAACAAGGTAGTCAGATAAGTTATCCCGGCTTCATTATTTTTTCATCATAAAAAGTAATCGATTACTTTTTGTTTTCACCTGTGCTACGGGATAAAAATAGGAGAAGGATATGCCTTGTATGACATTGTTACGCCGTGCGTTCGCGATACCGCTGTTGTTGATGGTTTCATCTGGTCTGGCGCTTGCTGAGCGTCCAGCAGAAAATCAGAAAATAGCGTTGCAGATGTATACGCTGCGTAGCGTTAGTACGCTTGATGAGCAATTCTCTATGGCGCACAACGCTGGGTTTAAAGCGGTTGAACTCGTCGGGACGCACGGTATTAGTGCGTCAGAAATGAAAGGGTTGCTGGGGAAATATCAGTTAAAAGCCATTGCTGCACATGTCCAGCTTGGCGAACTGAAAAGTAATATGGCTGAGGTTGTGGCCTTTAACAAAGCAATTGGCAACCGCATGATTATCGTGCCGTGGCTAAATGTTGAAGACCGACCGAATAGCGCAGAGGGATGGCAGCGCTTTGGTACAGAAATGAACGACCTTGGGCGTGAACTGAAGAAGCAGGGTATGCAGCTGGCTTATCACAACCATAATTTTGAGATGAAGAAGTATCGCGGCAAAACGGCGCTGGAAATTATGTTAGATGCCGCAGAGCCTGAGAACCTGATGCTGGAAATGGATGTTGCCTGGGTATCCCGAGGAGGGCAGGATCCTACGCGCCTTCTGCGCCAGTACAAAGGCCGTATCTACTCGATTCATGCGAAAGACAATACCTCCATCGGTATCCGCGATGATGAAATGAACTTTGCCCCACCGGGCGAGGGCATTTTGGCGTGGGAAGAGATTCTCCCAGCGGCGGCCAAAGCGGGCACCCAATGGTTTGTTGCTGAGCATGATTTGCCGAAAGATCCGCAGGCCATTATTTCCGCCGCCTACCAGGCGTTATATGAAAAACTGAGTAAGGTAAAAAGTAAGTAAGAAATAGAGATATCAACCTGCGGTCAGCGAACCGCAGGCTGTCAAAAGTGGGGTTATGAACGGTGTATTCTGCGTGGGTTAGCTGGATGCCCGTTCGACAAACGTCCATTCCAGTAAGCGCTTTTCTGTTTCGCTGGCAGGCTGGTCAATCTGTTGTAACAGTAACTTCACGGCTTCTCTGCCGATATGCGCAGACGGCTGCTGAATAGTGCTGAGCTGCGGTGAGGTGATGTAGCCCAGTTCCGAACCGTCGAAACCGATCACGGCAATATCCTGTGGCGCGCGCAGTCCTCCCTCGTTAATTGCCGATAATGCGCCTGCTGCCAGCGTATCGGATACTACAAAGACGGCATCCGGGCGTTCTGGGGCGTGAAGTAGCGCGGTCATTGCCGCTTTTCCGCCTTCATAGCTCAGCGCATTAGCGTATTCTACTTTGCCATAATCAAACGCATTTTCCGCGATAACGTCACGATAGCCTTTCTCTCGTTGCTGGGCATAGAGGTAATTCATATCGTGGTTAATCATGGCGATACGGCGGCGGCCTTTGCCAATAAAGTGATTAATGACGAAACGGGACGCCTCTGCATCATCAATACCGACGGATGAAACGGCGGAGGTATCATCATGCTCGGCGCACTGTACCCAAGGCGCGGTGCCAATCATGTCCTGAAGCGCTGACAGCGTCGAAATGGCGTCCATGGTAATCACGCCATCGACCATTTTACCGGACAGCAGTTGCAGGCTGGAGTGGGCGCGAACGATATCAGAGCCGGAATTGCATAGAAGTATGCGGTAGCCATTTTCTTCCGCTTCCGCCTCAATGCCTTTTACCACATCGGCGCAGAAAGGGTTGGCAATGTTGGAAACCATGACCAAGAGCATGTGGCTGCGTGCGGTACGTAGCTGTCGGGCTAGTAAATTCGGCTGATAGTTACTGTTTTTTATCGCATTGAGAACACGTTCCCGGTTTTGCGGCTTCACGGTATCAATGTTGTTCAACACCCGTGAAACCGTTGCGACCGAGACACCCGCTATCCGTGCTATTTTTTGAATCGACATAATTCAGAAGGCACTCACGCTACTTATGCTTGGCTGAGCAGATTACCATAAATATCTCTGGCTGCATCCCGCGGGCGTTGTACCTGCGGGATGAATGCCATAAGAGAATGAGCGGCCTGATGCCTTAATCGGCGACCTTCACCCACGCTTGCTGCTGGTGACTTTGCACGATGGCATCAATGATGAACATGATGTTCGCACCATCGTAGAAGGTGGCGAAATTGAACGGATCGACGCCGGGTTTTTTACCATCGCGCAGGTAGGTGTAAAAATTCGCCATCATATTTTTGAACGCATCCGGCCAGCCCTCGATATGCCCACCGGGGAAATGGACTGCGGCGGCGGCTTCTGGGTTTAGCAACGATGGATCGTCCGACAACAGCTGATTGGGTTTATCTCTATGGCCGATCCATAGCTGCTGCGGTGTTTCCTGATCCCAGGCCAGCGATTGCTCGCTACCATTCACTTCGAACGTCAGGCGGTTTTTCCGGCCTGCGCTGACCTGAGAAACGGTAAACGATCCGCGGCTACCATCATCAAAGCGCAGTAAAACGGTCGCGTAATCTTCGGTTTTAACCGGTTTGTCGTCGTACTCGGGCGGTCTATCGGATGATGAGAACGTGGCGGTGCCATTCCGATTAGATTTGCGGATCGGATGGACGATAGCGAAATCTGCGAAGACTTCGACAATTTTCCGGCCGGAAATAAACTGTACCGTATCGCACCAGTGTGAGCCGATGTCGGCTACTGCACGGGAAATACCACCGTACTCGGGTTCAACACGCCAGTTATAGTCGGTGTCGTGCAGCATCCAGTCTTGCAGATAGCCGCCGTGCACCGCAAAGAGTCGGCCTATTTCCTGACGCTTAATCATGCTGGCTGCCTGCTGCACCATGCCAAATTGGCGATAGACAAAGCTGACGCCGTGGACAACCCCTTTTTCTTCTGCCAGTGCGACCAGTTCACGCGCTTCTTCGCTGGTCATACACAGCGGCTTTTCCGAAAAAACGTGTTTGCCTGCCTGAATAATCTGCTTATTGATCGCTGCATGGAGATGGTTTGGCGTGCAGTTGTGGATGGCATCGATGTCTGGGTGATTTAACAAATCAGCGACGCTGCCGTAGGCATGAGGAATGTTGAGCTGCCGGGCTTTCTGTTGAGCGACATCCAGCGAGTTTTCCGCCAGCGCCACCACGTCAACAAAGCCGAGGCGACGAATTGCCTCTATATGTGCCGGGCCAATAAAACCGGAACCAATAATGCCAACGCGGATCATTCTGCATCCTCCTCTTTTAATCCCAACATTTTTCTTACCAACGGACGATCGTCGCTGGTGGCAGCAAAATCGTCAAAGGCGCGCTGAGCGACGGGAATAATGTGGCGATTGATGAACGCCGCACCTTCTTTCGCACCACAGTTGCTGTCTTTCAGGCAGCATTCCCACTCAAGCACCGCCCAGCCGTCGTAATCGTATTGGGCAAGTTTGCTGAAGATAGCGCCAAAATCGATCTGTCCATCTCCCGGTGAACGGAAGCGCCCGGCGCGTTCAGCCCATGACTGATAGCCGCCGTAGACGCCGCTTTTGCTCGATGGAGTAAATTCCGCATCTTTCACATGGAACGCTTTGATTCGCGCATGGTAGCGATCGATAAAACCGAGGTAGTCCATCTGCTGTAAATGCATATGGCTGGGATCGTAAAGAATGTTGGCGCGCGGGTGATGATTGACGACATCAAGGAAGCGTTCAAAAGTTACGCCGTCGTGTAAATCTTCGCCGGGATGTAGCTCGTAACACACATCCACGCCGTGCTCGTCAAAACAGTCGAGGATCGGCGTCCACAGTCGGCCGAGTTCTTTAAAGGCTTCCTGAATCAGGGCTTCTTTACGCGGTGGCCACGGGTAAAAATAAGGCCAGGCCAGCGCGCCGGAAAATGTGGCGTGGGCGTTGAGCCCTAGGCGTGAAGAGGCTTTTGCCGCCTGCTTTATTGCTGAGATGGCCCACTGCTGGCGAGCTTGTGGATTGCGGCGGTAGGCTGGTGGGGCGAAATCGTCAAAAGCATCGTCATAAGCAGGGTGGACGGCAACAAGTTGTCCTTCCAAATGAGTCGACAGTTCGCTGATGGTCAGCCCGTGCTGTGCCAGCAGGCCTTTCACCTCATCACAGTACGTTTGGCTGTCGGCGGCGGTGGCTAGGTTGAATATATGCGGATGGTTACAGGGAATTTGCAGCGCTTTAAAGCCTAATCCGGCTGCCCATTGCGCCAGATTTTCCAGCGAGTTAAAGGGAGCCTGATCGCCAATATACTGGGCGAGAAAAATACCCGGTCCTTTTAACGTTTTCATTATTACCTCCTTTGGCAACGGGGTGTGGTTATCAATACCGTTGCACGATTGCGATAGCAGTAGTGGAGAAAACGGGATGAGTGCATTAAGCGGCCTCATCCCGTTTTCTCCTTAAATAATCGGTATCAGACGGTTAGGCCTGCTCCTCTTTATATTTGAACGAGAAGAGGAAAATGATGGCGATAGCGGCAGCGGCGACCGCAGGGATCCACCAGAAAGAGGTCCAGATTGCGGGCTCATTTAGCGTGCCGTTGTCGAAGAGACGGTTATAAATCGCACCGGAAACCTGCGATCCCAGCAGCATGCCAATTCCGTAGGTGAACAGAACCACCAGACTTTGGGCCTGACCTTTGATTTTTTCCCCGGCGATGCGGTCGGTGTAGATGAAGCCAATGACGAAGAAAAAGTCATAGCACACGCCATGGAGAAGGATGCCGATATAGAGCAGCCAGCGGGTTTCTTCGTTCACGCCGAGTGCGAAGAATGCGTAACGTACGAACCACGCCAGCATGCCGATGAACAGCATGTATTTCACACCCAGTCTTCTAAACAGCAGCGGGATGATCAGCATGAAGAAGATTTCGGACATCTGGCCGAACGACATAGCGGTACTGACGTTGCTGATGCCGACATCGCTCAGGAAGGAGGCGGTGTAAGCATAGTAGGTGCCTAGTGGAATCGAGATCAGCATGGCGCAGATGGCAAACACCAGGAAATGGCTTTTCTTCAGCAGCGCAAATGCATCGGCACAGAACAGATCGCGTAATGCCAGCGGTGAGCCTTTTGCGGGCGCTGGAGTATGTGGCAGCGTCAGGCTGTAGGCTGCCAGAATGGCGGAGCAAGCGGAGGCAACGTAGAAAATATTGACGCTTGCGGCGATGCCAGCCATCCCGATGCAGACCCCGGCAACGATCCAGCCGATCGTGCCGAAAACCCGCACAACGGGAAAGCTTTTTTCACTGTTACTCAGGCTATGAAATGCAATGTTGTTAGTTAACGCCAGCGTTGGCATAAAGCACAGCGTGTAGGCGAACAGGAGTATCAGCAGTTGGGTGCCGTTCTCGCTGGTCAACGCACTGGGAACAAACCATAAAATGATGGCCCCGATCAGGTGCAGCAGCGCCATGACTTTCTGTGAGGGGAAGAAGCGATCGACCACCATACCCAACACAAACGGAGAAAGGATCGAGGCGATCGGTCCGGCAGAGAAGGCGTCGCCAATCATGGCAGCCAGATTATGCTGTGTCATAACCAAGCCCAACGTAACCGACCATGAACCCCAGATGAAGAACTCTAAAAACATCATGAGTGACAGTCTGGGAACGACGAAGGCCGGTTGTAACGATTTGGTAGCTGTGTTTTCAGATGAAGAAACCATGCGGTATCCCTCTTAAAAGTAATCGATTACAATCTGTGTTTTTTAAATGTAATCGATTACTTTTAACTTAACCGCAGCTTTTAGCCGTAAATGAGATCCTTATCACTAGAAAGTTATATAGCCATAGCGTAGTTGGCTGTTTTCGCGCAATGATCGGGTATCTGCTTTTATTGAGGGGAAAAGAAGAATGACGCACTTTGTTTTAGTGGGCGATGTCGGCGGCACCAATACGCGTTTGGCGCTGTGTGACGCCATTACGGGCGAATTGTCGCAAATTGAGACTTATTCCGGGCTGGATTTCCCTTCTCTGGAAGGGGCGATCCGCGATTATCTCGATTCGCGGCAGGCCACGGTGCAGGATGCCTGTATCGCGATTGCCTGCCCGATTACCGGTGACTGGGTAGCGATGACGAACCACACCTGGGCATTTTCCATCGCTGAAATGAAAGCGAGTCTGGGTTTACGCCACTTTGAGGTTATCAACGATTTTACTGCTGTTTCCATGGCGGTTCCGGTGATGGGGCGTGAGAGTTTGCTCCAGTTCGGTGGTGGGGAACCTGTGCCGGGTAAGCCCGTTGCCGTGTATGGCGCAGGCACGGGGCTTGGTGTCGCTCATCTGGTTCATGTTGCCAACCAATGGGTCAGCCTGCCGGGTGAAGGTGGGCATGTGGATTTCGCGGCCAATAGCGATGAAGAAGACAACATTCTGGCTATTTTGCGCCAATCGTTGGGGCATGTTTCTGCTGAGCGTTTGCTGTCTGGCCAGGGGCTGGTGAACATTTATCGCGCTATCGTGCTGTCCGACAATCGTACACCTGAGGCGCTGGAGCCGAAGGATATTACCGAACGTGCTGTCAACAATACGGATGTAGATTGTCGTCGCGCGCTGTCGCTATTCTGCGTCATTATGGGGCGCTTCGGTGGCAATCTGGCGTTAAATTTAGGCACGTTTGGCGGTGTTTATATTGCTGGCGGCATCGTACCGCGCTTTCTGGAGTTTTTTAAAGCCTCTGGCTTTCGGGCGGCTTTTGAAGACAAAGGACGGTTTAAAGGCTATATGCAGGATATCCCTGTGTACCTGATTACCCATGAACAGCCAGGATTAATGGGGGCAGGGGCTTACCTGCGACAGGTGCTGGGTAGCGCGCTGTAAGTCTTTCAATAGTCGAACGCAATCAGGAAAAGCGACGTGATTGTCTAATACCACTCGCTTGCCTGATTGCGTCACCGTTAGTTATGCCAGAATACGGGTGCGGATAACCTCTGCGATGCTGGGTTCTTCATTGCTGCCAATCACCAGATCAGCACGAGCCTTGATCTCGTCGGCGCTGTTGCCCATTGCGACACCTAGTCCTACGCCTTCCAGCATGCTGATATCATTAAAGTTATCTCCAAATGCCACGACGTCCTTCATGCTGATACCCTGCTCGCCGAGCCATTGCTGAAGCAGTTTACCCTTGCTGTTGCCGGTTTGGGCGATATCAACCTGATCCTGCCATGACCATTCGCAGGCCAATCCCAGCCGTTTTTCCACTTCCGCAGCGAAATTATTCAGCGTAGGGACATCGGCATGTGTGGTTGCGAATTTCCAGATGTCGTGAGACGCCTCCGTTTGACGCACCAGATTTTCCACCTGTGCGAAGCGCGGGCGCTGCTGCTCCGGCAGGCTAGAAGCCCATGCCAGCGTGCGGACCACGTGGCCGGTAGGATACTGGTAATACATGTCGTCATCAGCATACATCAGCCCGTGAATATCAAATTCCTCTAGCAGCGTGATGACATTTTTTGCCTGATCGGCAGAGAGCGGATTGGTGTGCGACGCTCGGCCCTGCTGGTAATCATAGACGTAGGTGCCGTTACAGCAGATCGCAGGCGTATCCAACTGCAATCCCTGATAAAAAGGGTGGATTGCTGAGTGGTGACGCCCCGTGACGATCATGACTTTTATGCCTTGCTGACGGGCCAGCGCGAGTGCGCTAAGAGATTCAGGGAGGATTTTTTTCTGTTGATTCAGTAGCGTACCATCAAGATCAAGTGCAATTACTCGGTAGGTCATAGTTGTCTCGCAAATAAAAATGTGGGTATCAAATTACCTCTACGATAAAGGACACGGCGAAAAATAGACAGATAACAGCGAGATAAAAGTGTCTGGTTGGCTTGGTTGCGAAGTATCCGGTGCTGTGGGATGAAATGGGTTAATACGGGATATCATTGTCTATTTTCTATTCTTTCAACGGCTTATCATCTATTTTTTAAGCAATCAATCACAACATGGCTTTACAATACGCGGCGTACTGTTTATAGTGCGCGTCATTGCGGAGGAGTGGCCGAGTGGTTGAAGGCACCGGTCTTGAAAACCGGCGACGCGAAAGTGTTCTAGAGTTCGAATCTCTACTCCTCCGCCACTTTCAATATTTCCCCATGTCTCTTCTTGTTATCCTCTTATCTTCCATTGATATTCTGCACCATCACTTTTTATCACCCATTCAGTTTTGCTGCATCATCAGCGCCGTTAGCTAAATCAATGATTACTTAAATCAGCCACTGCTTAAATCAATAGTAGCCTTGCGATGTCTCTGTAGAATAGAGTGATTGGTCATTAATGGTATATGTGCGCCAAGGTGAGCCAGTTCGTTATCCTTTCAATGAACCTCTTCTGAGCTTTCCTGTGCCGCCACATTCGCGTGAAATAAGGAGAATACGATGCAGCAAGTTGTTTATGTCGCCAGCCCAGAAAGCCAGCAGATTCATGTTTGGCAGCTCGGTGCTCAGGGAAATCTGACATTATTGCAAACCGTTGAAGTCCCAGGACAGGTCCAGCCGATGGCGATTGCGCCAAATAAGCGCCACCTGTATGTCGGTGTTCGTCCTGACTTCAGGGTTCTGAGCTATCGTATTGATGAACAGGGTAAATTGACGGAAGCGGGCGTTGCATCCTTACCGGGTAGCCCGACGCACTTGTCTACCGATAACGATGGACGTTTCCTGTTCAGCGCGTCTTACAGCGGCGCCTGCGTTAGCGTTAGCCCGATTGATGCTGACGGCATTGTCGGCGAGCCGACTCAGCAACTGGACGGATTGGAGGGGTGTCACTCTACCAATATCGATCCAACCAATACCGTCGTGTGGGCACCGTGTCTGAAAGAAGACCGTATTCGTTTGTACGATCTGGGTACAGCGGGTGAACTGAGCATACATCGTCAGGCTGAAATGACGACGGTATCGGGTGCTGGTCCGCGCCATATGGCTTTCCATCCGAATCAGCGCTTTGCCTATTGCGTGAATGAACTGGACAGCTCAGTCGATGTGTATCAATTGGATGCAGCCAGCGGCGACGTGCAGAAAGTACAAACGCTGGATGCCATGCCTGCTGGCTTTAGCGATACGCGCTGGGCGGCAGATATTCACATCACGCCGAATGGCAATTTCCTGTACATCAGCGATCGTACTGCCAGTTTGTTGAGCGTTTTCCAGATATCTGAAGACGGCAGCACGTTAACGCTGACGGGTCATCAGCCGACCGAAACGCAGCCGCGCGGTTTCAATATCGATCACACCGGTGAGTTCCTGATTTCAGCGGGGCAGAAGTCTCAGCATATTGAGGTGTATCACATCGATCAGCACACGGGCGATCTGCAACCGCTGGCGCGTTACGCCGTCGGTCAAGGTCCAATGTGGGTGGCGGTGCTGGCGCTGGATTAAGTAAGCGAAGCACAACATTAAGATTAAGCCCTGCGTTTATCCGCAGGGCTTTTTTGTCGCTAATGTTGTGAAACGTTGATGCTGTGAAGTGCTGATTTGTGTACAGGGTCGGCAATTAACCCCGGTATTCGATAATCGACAAGCCCGCGTTGTAATCTGTGCTGTAGATGATGCCGTCGGCATCAACAAACACATCGCAAGACTGAATGATCTGCGGTCTACCGGGACGTTTATCGACCATTGTGGCTGGTGCGGCAGGCACAAGCGCACCAGTTTCTTTCGGCTGATACGGATTACTGATGTCGTAAGCCCGTACTCCTGCGTTTTGATACGTGGCGAAAATCAATGATGAACTGATGAAGCTGCCGGGTCGATTTTCATGCAGGTTATGTGGGCCAAAGTGCGCGCCTTTCTTCACATAATCCGCCTCTTTCGGCTGGGGAAAGGTGGCGATGCTGACCGGATTACTCGGTTCACGAATATCGAACACCCAAATCAATTTCTCGCCATCTTCCTGATTATCCAATACCGCTTCATCCAATACGATCAACAGATCGCGATCCGGCAGCGGTAGCGCCGTGTGTGTGCCACCGCCAAACGGCGGGCTCCAGTTACGGTGGCTGATGAGCTGTGGATGGGTACGATCGCTCACGTCCAGTAGCGTCAACCCGCCATCGCGCCAGCTTCCGTAGGCGGTGTCACCGCTGATGATGGCATGGTGAAGCGCGTAACGCTTGCCTTCAGGCCAGCTTGCGGTCTCCCCGCCAGCGTTGTGCATACCGGGTAACCAGTAACGCCCGGCAACTTCAGGGCGCTGCGGATCGGCCAGATCGATAGTCAGAAAGATGTAGTCGCTATAGCCGTCGAGCAAAGCGGAAACATAGGCCCAACGCCCACCCATGTACCAGATGCGGTGAATGCCGATGCCGTCTAACGGCAGGAAGCTGATTTCACTCGGTTTATCCGGCGTTGAGATATCGAAAATTCGTAATCCGGCGCTCCAGCTTTTGCCTTGCTGTTTGGTACTGACCGTATCGGCGACGGAGCGGGTGTAATAGACCTTTTCCTCGGCGAAGCTGGCGTCGGCAAACAAATCGCGCGCATTGACGACGAGCAGGAGGTCATCATGTGTTTGCAGATGAATATTCCAGGTGCCGGGCGGGGCAGCAATAAACCCCGCTGGCTTGGGATTCTTGGCATCGCGCACATCCACAATCGACACGCCTTGTGAAACCATGTGCCCGATGTAAGCGTAGCCGCGATGAACCATCACCTGCACGCCATCGGGTCTGCCGCCCTGATCGCTGTGTCCAATCAGCCGCATATTGCGGCTGTAATCGGGTGTTGGCAGAGGAGTCGATGCCATGAGTTACCTCCGTATTATTTCGCCTGTTTGGCTTCCAGTGTAGCAAACCACGGTGCGATAAAATCATCCGTATGGCCCCAACCTGGGATGATTTTTGCCAATCCGGCGACGTTGACCGCGCCTGGCTGGCTGGCTAACAGCGCCTGTGGAATCGAGGCAGCGCGGAACTCGTAGGTTGCAGGCGTTGGTTCACCGGCAATCTTGTTGGCAACCAGACGCAGGTTCACTTTACCGATCAACTTAGGATCGACGGCCACGCTGACTTTCCACGGGCTGCTCGCTTCGCGCATCAACTGTAAATCCTGATTGGAGATGTCGATGCTATATAGCTTGATTTCAGTCCGGCCATTTTCTTTCAATGCCTTATAAGCACCTTGGCTGAAGGCATCCCACGATCCCCAGATTGCATCAATTTTGCCTTTCGGATACTTCGCCAGTACTGCGCCGACTTTATTGGCGGTATCACCCTGTACGTCAGAGGACACAGCGCCAATCGATTCCAGCTCTTTGATGCCGGGGTTGGCTTTCAGGATCTGTTGATAAGCGAGCTGGCGGCGTTCCATCGGCGGGAAGCCTGCGACCCATAGCTTGATGATATTGGCTTTGCCGTTGAAGTCCTTAACCAGTTGGCCGAAGGATTCGTTAGTGAGTGAGGCGTCATCCTGCTGTGTGACAGTCACGCCCGGAATCTGGCCGTTCACGGCGGTATCAAACACGGAAACGGCAATACCGCTGTCGACGATGCGCTTAATCAAATCGGTAGAGTAGGGATCGCGGCCCTGTGACAGGATAATGCCATCATATTTCTGGCTAATGGCCTGATTCACGAAATCCTGAAAACGGGCGTCATCGCCGTTGCTCAAGAACGTGCTGACCTTGAAGCCCAGCTTTTTACCCTCTTCGAGCACGCCGGAAACAAACTGTGTAGTGTTGTCGTCCGATCCCAAATTGCGGATAACGGCGATCCGAACCGGACCATTATGATTGGCGATAGCGGCCGGAACAGGGGCAATGGTGGCGCTCTGATTAGCCAGTGCCGGTAATGCTGTCAGTAAGCTCAGTGCAAGCAGGGCAGGCGTAAATTTCTTCATTATCAGCTCCGTGGCGTTTTATAAATTGATGTTGTGTCGATGACAGTATTGTTATGTAGTTTGCGTTACTACTTATAGCTGTCTTTATGTCTGGATGTCTATTTAAAAATAATACTGCATCATAGCCGTTGAGCGATAGCCGAGAAAGAGGGGATGATTATGATTTTTGGGTTTAAGTTATAACGATTAGTGCTGACTGCGGATGCAAAGAAAAATGCCCGCGAGGCGGGCATTTGAGGAGAGCTGTTAGATGAGGAAAGAGTGAATTATTTCTTCGTTTCTTTCTCTTCCATTTCACGCGCCCAGCGCGGGTGGTGCTTACTCGCCCAACGTTTGGAGACCTTGCCTTCAATCATGCCCTTAATCGAGCCTTTAACCCAGAATGCCATGTACATGTGGATCAGGATGGCATGGATCAGCACGATAGCCGCCGCAGCGTGAATCAGAATAGCGTAGCGCACGATATCAATCGGGAAAAGGTGGGCAAAATAAGGACGCCACATGATAACCCCGGTGATCAGCAGTACCAGCGTCAGCCCCATAATGCTCCAGAACATCAGCTTCTGGCCTGGGTTGTATTTACCCACCTGAGCCACTTCATGTTCATTACCTTTCAACACTTCAATAATGTTGAGGAACCACGGCAGATCGCGTTTCTTCGGAATGTTATGGCTAACAAAGCGGAAGAACATTGGGATCAGACAGATAACGATCAGCACGCCAAAGAACGGGTGCAGAATACGCCCCATTTGCGGCGTACCAAACGTCTGCGTCAACCATTGCAGGGTTGGGAAAAACAGAGCAATCCCTGAGAGCGCGACCAGGAAAAAGCTAATCACCACAATCCAGTGACAGATGCGATCGATAAACTTGGTGCGCAAAATCATTTTTGGTTTACTCATGTTTGTCTCCCCCTTCTTTGTCTTCTTCCTCGTGCTCATGCTCCATTTCTTCTGTGTTCGGACCTACACCGATGTAGTGGAACATTAACCCAGCAAAGGTGGCGACAAACCCTAACGCAGAGAGCGGCTTCAGAATGCCTTTCCACAGATTGACCGGTGTGGAAATTTGCGGGTCATCCGGCAGGTTGTGATAGAGCGATGGTCTGTCTGCGTGGTGCAGAACATACATCACATGCGTACCGCCTACGCCCTGCGGATCGTAAAGACCTGCGTGTTCGTAACCACGGCTTTTCAGATCGGCGATGCGTTCTTCTGCCAGATGCTTCATCTCTTCTTTCGTACCGAAACGAATGGCACCGGTCGGACAGGTTTTCACACAGGCAGGCTCTTGCCCAACGCTAACCCTGTCGACGCACAGCGTACATTTGTAGACGCGGTTATCTTCTTTATTCAGACGTGGAATATTGAACGGGCAACCGGCGATGCAATAGCCGCAGCCGATACAGTTTTCGGACTGAAAATCGACGATACCATTGGCGTACTGGATGACTGCGCCAGCGGAAGGACAAGCTTTCAGGCAGCCTGGGTCGCTACAGTGCATACAGCCATCTTTACGGATCAGCCATTCCAAACGATCGTTCTCTTCCACTTCGGAAAAGCGCATCAGCGTCCAGGATTTAGCGCTCAGATCCGCGGGGTTATCATAAACCCCGAGGTTATGACCGACTTCGTCACGAATGTCGTTCCACTCTGAACAGGCCACCTGACAGCCTTTACAGCCGATACAGGTGGTGACATCGATCAGTTTTGCCACTTCGCTTTTGTCATTACGCACATGCGGAGGCGGTGTAAAGCCGTTGGTGGCCGAGCGTTTAATAATATCTTGTGATTGCATTGACATAGTTGGCTACCCTTACACCTTCTCTACATTAACCAGAAACGCTTTGTATTCAGGCGTTTGTGAATTAGCGTCGCCGACGCTCGGGGTGAGTGTATTAGCCAAGAACCCTTTACGCGTGGTTCCCTCATAGCCCCAGTGGCAGGGAATACCAACGGTTTCCACGCTGTGTCCGGCAATTTCCAGCGTTTTGATACGCTTGGTAACGACCGCTTTGGCTTTGATGTAGCCACGTTTGCTGGAGACTTTGACTTCATCGCCCGCTTTGATGCCTTTGCTCTTCGCCAGATTTTCACCGATCTCAACAAACTGCTCTGGCTGCACAATCGCGTTCAAACGCGCATGTTTTGTCCAGTGGCGGAACAATTCGGTAATCGAGTACGTGGTTGCCACGTAAGGGAAGTCCTTCGCGGTGCCCATCGTTTTCGCATCACGTGCAAATAAACGCGCTACCGGGCTGGAAATCACCGATGGATGCAGCGGATTAGTGCCGATAGGTGACTCGATCGGTTCGTAGTGTTCAGGGAACGGCCCGTCTACCAGTTTGTCCACAGAGAACAGACGTGCCAGACCTTCTGGCAGCATGATGAACGGCCCGGTGTCCTTGCCCGGCGGTACGGTGGCTCCGAAATCCGGTACATCAATGCCTTGCCATCTTTGGCCGTTCCATTCCAGCAATTTACGCTTGCTGTCCCACGGTTTACCTTGCAGATCAGCGGAGGCGCGGTTGTAGAGGATGCGGCGGTTTTGCGGCCAGCACCATGACCAGTTCGGCGTGCAGCCCAGACCGGCATCAGCATTGTCGCGTTTATCCATCTGGTTACCGGCCTCTGTCCAACTACCGGCGTAGATCCAGCAGAAACTTGACGTCGTACCGTCATCACGCAGCTGTGAGAAATCAGCAAGCTGCTGGCCTTTTTTCAGGAGCAGTTTGCCGCTGTCGTCGTAGATATCGGCCAGCGCCATACCGTTGGCTTCGCGGGCGATCTCTTCCGGCGTTGGATCTTCCGGGTCTTTATAGTTCCAGTTGATGTTCATCAACGGATCGGAATACGCACCGCCTTCTTCGTTATACAGTTCACGCAGGCGCATCAGCAGCTTACCGAGGATTTTGCCGTCGTGATGGGCTTCTCCTGGTGGCTCGGCCGCCGCCCAGTGCCATTGCAACCAGCGACCGGAGTTGGCGATAGAACCATTCTCTTCGGCAAAGCAGGAAGAAGGCAGGCGGAAGACTTCAGTCTGAATGGACTTCGTATCCACATCATTGAATTCGCCGTAGTTCTGCCAGAACGTGGACGTTTCAGTGATCAATGGATCGATGATGACCATATACTTGAGTTTGGAGAGAGCTTCGGTCGCTTTGTTTTTGTTGGAGAACGCGGCAACGGGGTTAAAGCCCTGAACGATGTAGCCGTTCATTTTGCCTTCTACCATCAGCTCGGTTTGCACCATGATGTCGTAGCTGCGATCCCACTTCGGTAACCAGTCATAACCCCAGTTATTCGCAGCCTGAGCGTGATCGCCGTAGAAGCTCTTCATCATACTGATAAAGAATTTTGGCGTGTTTTTCCAATAGTTAACCTGATCGGGCAACAGCGCTGTTGGCGTAATTTGCGTGAGATAGGTTTTCAGATCCGGCTGTTTTTCTGACGGGAGTGGCATATAGCCCGGCAGGTTTGTCGTTAGCAGACCGAGGTCGGTATAGCCCTGAATATTGGAGTGACCGCGTAGGGCGTTGATGCCGCCACCTGCCATGCCGATATTGCCCAGCAGAAGCTGGATCATTGCTGCTGAGCGGATAATCTGCGCACCGTTAGTGTGGTGCGTCCAGCCCAGTGCATACATGAAGGTGGCGGTTTTATTTGGCACACAGGTTTCGGCCAGCGTGCGGCAAATGGTTTCATAATCTTTGGCTGACGTACCGCACAGAGAGGTCACCATTTCCGGTGTATAGCGGGAAACGTGCTTTTTCAGCAGGTTCCAGACGCAGCGTGGGTGAGACAGCGTGTTATCACGCTTGGCAAAACCAGATTCATCCAACTCATACTGCCAGCTGGATTTATCATATTGGCGAGTTTGCTCATCGTAGCCGCTGAACAAGCCTTCGTCGAAGCTGAAATCTTCACGTACGATCAGGCTGGCGCTGGTGTAGGACACCACGTATTCGCGATGAATTTTCTCATGTGTGATGAGGTAGTTAACGATGCCGAGCAGGAAAGCCGCATCGGAACCCGCGCGAATTGGTGCATACAGATCGGCAACGGCTGCGGAACGGTTAAAGCGTGGATCGACAACAATCAATTTTGCATTATTGTGCGTTTTCGCTTCAACTGCCCATTTGAAACCAACCGGGTGCGCTTCTGCCGGGTTACCGCCCATCACGATAATGACGTTGGCGTTTTTGATATCAACCCAGTTGTTGGTCATCGCGCCACGGCCGAATGTCGGTGCCAGCGCGGCAACGGTTGGTCCGTGACACAAGCGAGCCTGACAGTCGATGGCAACCATGCCGAGTGAGCGGGCAAATTTCTGGTCGAGAACACCGGTTTCATTACTGGCGGCAGAAGAACACAGCATGCCGGTAGTCAGCCAGCGGTTGACGGTTTCGCCTTTCGCGTTGGTGCGTTGGAAGTTGGCGTCGCGGTCAGCTTTCATCAGGCGCGCGATGCGTTCAATCGCGTCGTCCCAGCTGATTCGTTGCCATTTATCTGAGCCCGGCGCACGGTATTCAGGGTAGAGCAGGCGGTTTTCGCTGTGGATATAGTCAACCAGGCCCGCACCTTTCGGGCAAAGGGAGCCGCGGCTGACTGGGTGATCGGCATCACCTTCGATATGAAAAATGGAGGGTTTTGCATTCTTGGCGCCATCGCCCAAGCTATACATGAGCACACCACAACCGACCGAACAGTATGTGCAGTTGTTACGCGTCTCTTTCGCCCGTAATAGTTTGTATTGACGTACAGATGCCATTGCTTCCGTGGGTGTAAAGCCTAATACCGCGAGAGTGGTTCCAGCCATCCCCCCCGCGCAAACTTTAAAGAAACCTCTTCTATTCAGTTGCATTAGTTTCCCTGTGTAATTATGTGTCATTTTTGTTGCGAGCAATTTAACAACACACAAAATGTGGGCTTTGCGCAAAATCAAAATTTAAGTATTTAAATCCCCATTACACCTACAAAGAGGTATGTTTTTTATTCGCTATATATTGTAATGCATAACGTTTTTGTTATTTCATGGTTACAAGTTATGCAGAGTGACGAATCGGTCGGAGGGGAATAAGCGGATATTTGTGGAGGAATTGTTGCAAAAAAAGCCGGATAAGAATCCGGCTTGATGTGGTTTTTATTTGACCTGCATACCAGGTTGAGCGCCGCTGTCTGGGCTCAACAGGAAGATATCTTTCCCGCCAGGACCCGCAGCCATCACCATACCTTCTGATATACCGAAGCGCATTTTACGCGGTGCCAGATTGGCGACCATCACGGTTAAACGGCCTTCCAGCTTAGCCGGATCGGGATAAGCCTCACGAATGCCGGAGAAGACCTGGCGAGTTTCGCCGCCCAAATCCAACGTCAGACGTAATAGCTTGTCAGAACCGTCAACAAGTTCGGCCTGCTTAATCAGCGCAATGCGCATATCGACTTTGGCAAAATCGTCAAAGTTAATAGTGTCTTGCACTGGGTTGTCTGCCAACGGGCCCGATACGACGTTTTGCGCTGTGACCATGTCTTCTTTAGACGCATCAACCATTGCGCTGACTTTATCCAGATCGATGCGATTGAACAGTGCTTTGAATGGATTGACCTGATGGCTTAGCAGCGGGGTGGAGATAGCATCCCAGCTCAGTTCCGTGTTCAAAAATGCTTCTGTGCGTTGCGTCAGCGCAGGCAGAACTGGCTTCAGGTACGTCATCAATACGCGAAACAGGTTGATACCCATTGAGCAAATGGCTTGCAGATCGGCATCCCGACCTTCTACTTTCGCCACCACCCAAGGCGCTTGTTCGTCAACATAGCGGTTGGCGATATCCGCCAGTGCCATGATCTCACGAATGGCACGCCCGGACTCACGACTGCTGTAGGCCTCCGCAATGCTGGCACCAGCATCGGTGAAGGTTTTGTACAGCTCGGCATCTGCTAGTTTGTCCGCCAGTTTGCCGTCAAAGCGTTTGCTGATGAAACCCGCATTACGCGATGCCAGATTCACAACCTTGTTTACGATGTCAGCATTCACGCGCTGGACGAAATCTTCCAGATTGAGGTCGATATCATCAATGCGAGAAGACAGTTTTGCGGCGTAGTAATAGCGCAGGCAATCGGCATCCAAATGTTGCAGGTAGGTGCCCGCTTTAATGAAGGTGCCGCGTGATTTAGACATTTTGGCACCGTTGACCGTGACATAGCCATGCACGAACAGATTCGTTGGCTTACGGAAACCGCTGCCTTCCAACATGGCCGGCCAGAACAGGCTGTGGAAATAAACGATGTCTTTACCGATGAAGTGATACAAATCCGCGTCTGAGTCTTTCTTCCAGAAATCATCGAAATTCAGATCGCCACGTTTGTCGCACAAGTTTTTGAACGAGCCCATGTAGCCGATTGGCGCATCCAGCCAGACGTAAAAATATTTGCCCGGCGCATCAGGGACTTCAAAACCGAAATACGGCGCATCGCGGGTAATATCCCACTGTTGCAGACCCGAATCGAACCACTCCTGCATCTTGTTGGCGACTTGCTCCTGCAATGCACCTGAACGCGTCCAGGCTTGCAGCATGTCGCTGAAAGCCGGTAGATCGAAGAAGAAGTGTTCTGATTCACGCATCTCCGGCGTCGCACCAGAAACCGCGGACTTCGGTTCGATCAGCTCCGTTGTGCTGTAGGTTGCGCCACAGACTTCACAGTTATCGCCATATTGATCGGCAGCCTTACATTTCGGGCAGGTGCCTTTAACGAAACGATCCGGCAGGAACATACCTTTCTCTGGATCGTACAACTGAGAAATCGTGCGGTTTTTAATAAAACCGTTCTCTTTCAGACGACCATAAATCAGACCTGACAGCTCACGGTTCTCTTCGCTATGCGTAGAGTGGTAGTTGTCATAACTGATATTGAAGCCGGCAAAGTCCTGTTGATGTTCCTGACTCATTGCCGCAATCATCTGTTCTGGCGCAATTCCCATCTGCTGCGCTTTCAGCATGATTGGCGTGCCGTGGGCGTCGTCCGCACAGATAAAGTGAACCTGGTTGCCGCGCATTCGCTGGTAACGAACCCAGATATCGGCCTGAACGTGTTCAAGCATATGACCGAGGTGAATCGAACCATTAGCGTAAGGCAGCGCGCACGTTACCAAGATTTTCTTTGCGACTTGAGTCATGAGGAACTTGCTTTCTTTTGTGAATAGAGGGAGATCGATGTTAACCGATAGCGCCTTGCTGCGTAAACCGCTGGCGTGAGTAAAAACGGTAGGAAACACCCTGGCAGATTCTATTTTGCGTAGCGTTTCCACGTTTTTGATGCCGAAGGGCGTCAGGTGACTATGGCTCTGATATGCTATACACGATCTCAACGGTAAAATATGAGAATTTCAAGGAGCCGGAATGAACGCTACAGTCCCCGAACAACGTCCTGAAGCATTGCGTGCGATGGTCACCGGGGTTTTATCTACTTTTCAGCACCCGACACTGAAAAATAATCTGACGACACTGAATGCGCTACGCCATTGTGCGTTGCTGGATAATGTATTGCACATCGAACTGACGATGCCGTTTGTATGGCTCAGTGGTTTGGCAGTATTAAAAGAAACGGTTAGCGATGAGTTATTACGTTTATCAGGCGCGAAGGCAGTCGAATGGCGCTTAACGCACGATATCGCTACGCTGCGCCGGGTTAACGATCAAGCTGGCGTGAAGGGCGTGAAAAACATCATTGCTGTCAGTTCTGGTAAAGGTGGGGTCGGCAAATCGAGTACGGCGGTCAACATGGCGCTGGCATTGGCAGCAGAAGGCGCGAATGTGGGCATTCTGGATGCCGATATCTATGGCCCTTCCATTCCTACCATGCTGGGTTCTGCCAGTGAGCGTCCCACTTCGCCTGATGGACAACACATGGCGCCGATTATCGCGCACGGCCTGGCAACCAACTCGATTGGTTATCTGGTGACGGACGATAATGCGATGGTGTGGCGTGGCCCGATGGCCAGTAAAGCGTTATTGCAATTGCTACAGGATACGCTCTGGCCGGATCTGGATTATCTGGTGTTAGATATGCCGCCGGGCACGGGTGATATCCAACTGACGCTGGCGCAGAGTATTCCTGTCACCGGTGCAGTTGTCGTGACGACGCCACAGGATATCGCGCTGATGGATGCCATGAAGGGCATCGCGATGTTTGAAAAAGTCAGCGTGCCGGTGCTGGGTATCGTTGAGAACATGAGCGTACATATTTGCAGCAATTGTGGTCATCTGGAGCCAATCTTCGGCACGGGCGGCGCGCAGAAGCTGGCGGAAAAATATCACTGTTCTCTGTTAGGTCAGCTTCCGCTACATATCTCCCTGCGTGAAGACCTTGACCGTGGTGAGCCGACTGTGGTTAGCCAGCCGGACAGTGAGTTTACTTCCCTGTACCGTGAACTGGCGGGACAGGTTGCCGCTCAACTCTACTGGCAGGGTAACGTTATCCCCAGTGAGATTTCTTTCCGAGCGCTGTAACGCTTCTATCAATGCCGGGCATCGTCCCGGCTTGTTGAATGTGTCAGTGCCTTGTTTCCCCTGATGCAATACGCGGAAAGGGTGGCGTGAAGGGGGCTAACTCCCTATAATTGCCGCGTCAAAGCGCCTGTTGGCGCATTCCCCTCTCTTTTATTTATGTTAATCAGGTCGTTAATACCATGACTGATCAGTCTCACCAGTGCGTCATCATCGGGATCTCAGGGGCGTCCGCTTCGGGTAAAAGTCTTATTTCCAGCACCTTGTATCGTGAATTGCGCGATCAGGTTGGTGATCAGCATATCGGGGTGATATCTGAGGACAGTTATTATAAAGACCAAAGCCACCTGACCATGGAAGAGCGGGTAAAAACCAACTATGACCACCCAAGCTCGATGGATCACAGCCTACTAATCAAACATTTGCAGATGCTGAAATCCGGTCAGGCCATCGAAGTCCCGCAGTACAGCTATGTCGAGCACACCCGTAAACAGGAAACAGTGCATATTGAACTGAAAAAGGTCATTATCCTGGAAGGTATCCTGCTGCTGACGGATGCGCGCCTGCGCAATGAGATGAATTTCTCTATTTTTGTCGATACTCCACTGGATATTTGCCTGCTGCGCCGTATGCGTCGCGACGTTAATGAGCGAGGCCGTTCAATGGACTCCGTGATGGAACAGTATCAAAAGACCGTGCGCCCAATGTTCCTGCAATTCATCGAACCCTCTAAGCAGTATGCCGATATTATCGTGCCGCGTGGCGGGAAAAACCGCATTGCGATTGATATTTTGAAAGCGAAGATAAGCCAGTTTTTTGAGTAGTGGATACCCGTCATACCATCACGTTACACCGCTAATGCGGATGCAACGTGAAGCGTAGCAGTATCTGATAGATACCACTGTCGAATGGAGAATAAGATGAGACTGTGTGACCGTGACATTGAAGCCTGGCTGGATGATGGCCGACTGGTGATTACACCCCGTCCGCCGACTGAGAGGATCAGTGGCGCGACCGTTGATGTTCGTTTGGGAAATCAGTTTCGCGTATTCCGTGGGCACACAGCGGCTTTCATTGACTTAAGCGGCCCGAAGGATGAAGTCAGCGCTGCGCTCGAACGCGTCATGAGTGATGAGATTAATTTGCCGGAAGGTGAGGCGTTTTTCCTGCATCCGGGAGAATTAGCCCTAGCAGTAACGCTTGAGTCTGTCACGTTGCCGGATAATTTGGTTGGCTGGCTGGATGGTCGTTCTTCGTTAGCCCGTCTGGGATTGATGGTTCACGTCACCGCACACCGTATTGATCCAGGTTGGCAAGGAAGAATTGTGCTGGAGTTCTATAATTCAGGTAAGTTGCCGTTGGCGTTACGCCCCGGCATGATGATTGGCGCACTGAGTTTTGAACCGCTTTCCGGGCCGGCTGCTCGTCCGTACAACCGCCGTCAGGATGCCAAATATAAAGATCAACAGGGTGCGGTAGCGAGCCGGATCGATAAAGACTGAGCGTTTGGCGACAGGCCTGTAACGTAAAAAGCAGGTAGCCGTGCGTTTCGCAATGAGGATGGCATGAGAAGATTTCTGACGACGCTGGCAATTCTGCTTGTGGTGCTGGTGGCAGGAATGACGGCTTTGGTCGTACTGGTTAATCCCAATGACTTCCGCGCTTATATGGTGAAGCAGGTTGAGGAACGTAGCGGCTACCGCCTGCAACTGGACGGCGATCTGCGCTGGCACGTATGGCCGCAACTGAGTATTTTATCTGGCGGTATGTCATTAAGTGCGCCCGGTTCTAGTGCGCCAATTGTCAGTGCTGAGAATATGCGCCTTGATGTGCAACTGTGGCCGCTGCTGTCGCACAAGCTGGCAGTCAAACAGGTGATGCTAAAAGGGGCCATTATTCGCCTGACGCCGGAAAGTGAAGCCAAACAGTCTAACACTGCGCCAATTGCCCCTATGGGGTCGCAGGCCCCATCTGAAGAACGACGCTGGCGGCTGGATATCGATAAGATAAAAGTTGCCGATAGCCTGTTGATTCTGCAACGTAGTAATAATGAACAGATTAATGTTCGCGATATTAATCTTGCGATGGAGCAGAGCAGCGATCGCCAGATCAGCATCGAATTATCTAGCCGTATCAATCGCGATCAGCGCGATATTGCCTTCTCTCTTGCCGCAGATGTCGATTTGCTACATTTCCCTCAGCAGGTAAATGCCAATATCACCAAACTGGATTATCAACTTCAGGGGGCGGGGATACCGGCAAACGGTATCAGCGGGACGGGAAGTGTACAGGCGAGTTATCAACAGCAGCCTGAAAAAATCACGTTTAGTCAGCTTTCACTCAATACCAATAATAGCCAGTTGTCTGGGGTGGGTAGCGTGACCTTGGGTGATGTCCCTCATTATGAATTGGAGCTGTTGTCTGAAAAACTGGATTTGGATTCTCTACTGGGGATTGCGTCGGTAAAAGAGAACAGCGCCCCTACGGTGGCGGTTAAACCGTCAGCTCCCGTTATTTCAAATGAAAGTGGCACGGCTAAGCCAGAAGATAGCCTACAGCAATTCACCGCTCGTCTGTCGTTACAGGCAGCATCACTGGTTTACCGTGGGCTTAATGTCCGACAATTTACGCTACGGGCAGACAATCAGCTGGGGTTGTTAGACATCACTACCTTAAGTGGCGAACTGGGGGATGGACATTTCTCATTACCCGCTAAAGTCGTGACAAAATCAGCAACCAACATCACGCTACGGCCTGACCTCAAGGATATTGAGCTTGCTCAGTTGATGTCCGCATTGGCGCTGTCTTCCGAGACGGTCAGCGGGAAATTGTCGATGGTGGGACAATTTAGCGGAAACAGTATTGCGCTGCCTGCATTGCTCCAGCAATGGCAAGGAACGGCGACGCTGCAAGCCAAGAATGTACGTCTACAGGGCTTAAACATTCAGCAAATGGTGCAGATGGCGGTGGCGCGTAGCAACGGAAATGTGCGAGGACAAGAGCGCTACGAGCGTTATACCGAACTGCAACAGCTGACAGGGAAAGTACAGTTGAACGCAGGTAAATTGCGCCTTACCGATCTCAATGGTCACTCAGAGCTGCTGTCGCTAAGTGGTGTAGGACAATTCGATTTGCCAGCTCAGACGTGTGACGTCAACGTGAATGTCTCTATCACGCAGGGGTGGCAGGGCGATGAGCAACTGGTCAGCGTGTTGAAAAACACAGCGATCCCGTTACGCGTCTATGGCGAGTGGGATAAATTGAACTACCAGTTACAGGTGGATCAATTGCTGCGTAAACGTCTACAGGACGAGTTGAAGAAACGCCTAAATGACTGGGCCAGCCAAAATCAGCAAAACCAGAAGGGCAAAGATCTGAAGCAACTGCTCGACCGCCTTTAAGTTTCAGAAGTGCTGCGTTCTTGGCCGATTTGCTGATTCTCGTCAGCAAATCGGCAGCGTCTCCCTAATGTTTTCCCTTACTCTGTCATCCTTTCCCAGCCCGCCTTTGTGCTCGATGTCTCTTTTTTAACGCTGCATATTAATATTTTTCTCTTTTTTTATTTTCTAAAGCAGTAAACTCCGCTCCCTGTTTTCGGTGCGGTGAGATTCCGCTGCCGGGGAATTTCTGTCAGATAATTTATTACTCAGGTATCGAAACTCACTATGCTCGAACTTTTGATTGGTGTTGCTGTAACGATTCTGGTTGGTCGTTACATTATAAAAGGGTATTCCGCGACGGGCGTGTTGCTGGTGGGAGGCCTCTTACTCTTGGCAATCAGTGCCATGCTGGGGAAAAACATATTGCCAGCCAGTGCGAAGGCGACGGGCTGGAGCGCTACGGATATTTTTGAATACGTAAAAATTTTGCTGATGAGCCGCGGTGGCGATCTCGGCATGATGATTATGGTGCTGTGTGGGTTTGCGGCTTACATGACGCACATCGGGGCGAATGATGTCGTCGTTAAGTTGGTTTCACGCCCGCTTAAAATGATCAACTCGCCTTATTTGCTGATGATTGCGGCCTATTTTGTCGCCTGTTTGATGTCGTTGGCGGTGTCATCGGCCACTGGGCTGGGCGTGTTATTGATGGCAACGCTGTTCCCTGTCATGGTGAATGTCGGGATTAGCCGCGGTGCTGCTGCGGCAATCTGTGCATCCCCTGTGGCGTTGATCCTGTCGCCAACGTCGGGCGACGTGGTGCTTGCTGCTCAGGCATCGCAGATGAAATTAGTGGATTTCGCCTTTAAGGCCACGCTGCCCATTTCCATCATTGCTATCGTGTGCATGGCCATCGCACATTTCTTCTGGCAGCGCTATTTGGACAACAAAGAGAATGCTAGCCATGAGATTCTGGATGTCAGCGAGATCACGACGAATGCTCCGCGTTTTTACGCCATTCTGCCGTTTACGCCTATCATGGGCGTACTGGTATTTGATGGCAAATGGGGGCCGGAGCTTCACATTATCACCGTACTGGTTATCTGTATGGTGTTGACCGCGGTGCTGGAGTTTGTCCGTTCATTCAATGCGCAAAAAGTATTTGATGGGCTAGATGTAGCTTATCGCGGCATGGCCGATGCTTTCTCTAGCGTCGTAATCCTGCTAGTTGCTGCTGGTGTTTTTGCTCAGGGACTTGGCACAATTGGCTTTATCAGCGGACTGATTGGCCTCGCGCAGTCATTTGGCAGCGGTGGGTTGGTGATTATGCTGGTGCTGGTGGTAATCACGATGCTGGCGGCTATGACGACGGGTTCGGGCAATGCGCCGTTTTATGCGTTTGTTGAGCTGATTCCAAAGCTGTCGTCACAAATGGGTATCAACCCTGCCTATCTGGCCATTCCGATGCTTCAGGCTTCCAATTTAGGACGTA
The DNA here is from genome assembly GCF_000740965.1 of Pectobacterium atrosepticum. Lineage (NCBI taxonomy): Bacteria > Pseudomonadati > Pseudomonadota > Gammaproteobacteria > Enterobacterales > Pectobacteriaceae > Pectobacterium > Pectobacterium atrosepticum. Next base: position 1,585,233 of record NZ_CP009125.1, read on the forward strand.
CCATTTCTCCGGTATCCGGCGTGGTGGTTGCGGTGGCGGGGATGGCGAAGATATCGCCGTTTGAGGTGGTGAAGCGCACATCTGTTCCTGTTCTGGTCGGGTTGATTGTGGTGGTGGTTGCCACAGAAATTATGATACCCGCGTGATAACACATAGCAAACAGCCCCTACCGATCTGGAAGGGGCTGTGAGTGAGCATGGTGTCGGCTGTGTTACATCGTTGTCATCACACTTCAAAATCAGTCTGTGGTTCGTCGTTCGGTGTGATGCGGACTTCCACGATGCGATGGCTTTCCACCGCCAGAATAGTGAACTGATAGTTATCGATTGATAATGTATCGCCCACTTGCGGAACCCGCTGCGTGTGCTCCATCAGCAGCCCTGCCAACGTATAGTATTCGCGTTTTTCATCCAGCGTCAGCGGAACATACATCGTCAGATCTTCCAGCGGAATATAGCCGTTTACGGTCCAACTGCCGTCGTCATTTTGCTGAACGCTGTGGCGCGCATCGCGATCTTCACCTTCGCGCGGTAGGTTACCTGCGATGGTTTCCATCACGTCGCTTAATGTGACAATCCCTTCCATTGAACCAAACTCATCAACGACAAACGCAAAATGTGTCCTTCCTTCTCTAAACTGTTCTAACGCCTGCAAAAGCGAGAGTTGCTCGGGGAACACCAGCGGCTGACGGATCAGAATGCGTGGGTTAAACGGCTCGCGATTTAGCTGCTGCTGTAGTAAATCGGCAACATTTATGATGCCGAGCGGCTCGTCAGAGGTATTGCTGTCGGTGACCACGAGCCGAGAATGCTGGTTGGTCGTTAACAGCTTAGCAAGCGCATCCTGCGTAATATCCAGCTCAACCGACTCGATATCATGCCGCGACGTCATAATGCTGCTGATGGTTCGCTGTGCCAGCCCCAATACCCGCTTTATCATCCGGCGTTCCTGGATATTGAAAACCTCCCGGCCTGCCCGGGTGTTGTCGGCAATCATCGACGAGGTTTGATTATCCAGCTCGGCTTCTTCATGATTGCCGCGCAAAATACGCAAAACAACCTCTGCGGTACGCTGGCGTAGCGGAACCGTAGAAGAAAGAAAGCGTCGGCGGTTAAACAGGGAAACCTGATTTAACATCTCGATCAGTACCGAGAAACCTATCGCAGCGTAGAGATAGCCTTTGGGGATGTGGTAACCAAAGGCGTCCGCCACTAGGCTGAAACCAATCATCAGCAGGAAGCTGAGACACAGGATAACGATGGTCGGGTGTTCCGCGACAAAACGGGTCAGTGGCTTGCTGGCCAGCAGCATCAGGAGGATGGCAATCGTCACGGCGGACATCATGACCAGCAGATGGTCTGTCATGCCGACGGCGGTGATCACGGAATCCAGCGAGAATATCGCATCCAGCACCACTATCTGAGCGACTACCGGCCAGAAACGTGCCCCTTTACGTTGGGCTTGCTGATCTTCATCCTTTCCTTCGAGACGCTCGTTGAGCTCCATGGTGGCTTTAAAGAGTAGAAATAGCCCACCAATCAGCATGATGACATCTCGAGCGCTGAAGGTATGTTCAAGGAACGTGAAGAGGGGGGTCGTCAACGATACCAGCCAGGAAATAGACGCCAGCAAGCCCAGCCGCATAATCAGGGCAAGCAGCAGGCCGACGACTCTGGCTTTATCGCGTTGTTCTTTTGGTAATTTCTCAGCCAGAATGGCAATGAAGATAAGATTATCAATGCCCAGAACCAGTTCCAGGACAACCAGCGTGGCCAACCCGGCCCATATCGTTGGATCAGCGATCCACTCCATATCTATTTTTTCACCTTTAAATGAACATAACCCCGATAGCGTATCAGGGCGTGCACAGATGAACCAGAATTTGCAGGGATATTCTTTACTTTGACGAGGTCAGTAAGCCAGTAGGTAGTCAATTTACTCGTGTTGCATCCCGCTTTTACGTGGTGGCTAGTTATTACTTAATGTCGTGTGGTGAGCTACTGGAAACAGTGTGAAAAAGCATCGATAGGCAAGATTTTCAGGATTATGAGCGGGATAAGGCGCGTTAATGTTTGATAGTGTTGGTAGACAACGCATAGAATGCATATGCCTTTTTTAACAGGATTTTTACGACAGGGAGGATCTGGTTTTTGCTATGATTTTTTATCTGCACCCGATAGCTTCCTCCCAAGATGCCTTTTAGACTGACGATGCGTTAGAGAAAGTGTATGCGTAGTCTTATTCTGAAAAGCTCGTCCTTGAACATCTTACTCTTGTACTCTTCACTTCGTCGTCAATACTATTGGGGTGAAAAAGGAGTCTCTGCAGCGATAGTGTGGGTTTATAAATAAAAATAGTGATTATTAATAATTGGTTAGCGGCATTCATGCATTTGCGAACAAAAAAAGGTTGATACACAGCGGATGGCTTGCGGGCTGAATGTTTAATTCAGTAAATGGGTTTCACACGTGATTTAACAGTGCATTGGTAGCTATGAGCCAAGGGCGGTAGCGTGCCTGATGCAGAACATTTAACGGTTGATGATGGTGCAAAAATGCAAGATTTCATCGTTGTATTTTTAAGCGCATTCGCCGCGCTGTTTCTGGCTAGAAAAGTAGCAACCATCATCGGATTGGTGGATAAGCCGTGCGCGCGGAAAAAACACCGTGGAAATATTCCCCTTGTTGGGGGCGTGTCGATTTATTGCGCCCTCTGCATTTTATTTATACTTCATTCTGATTGGCTTCCTGATTTCTCTCTATACATGGTTTGCGCCACGTTGCTCTTGGTTATTGGTGTAATTGATGACCGTTTTGACCTTCCTGTTTTGCCCCGATTTGCTGTTCAAACGATGGTAGGTGGTTTGATGATGTATTCCGGTTTATACCTTTCATCCTTGGGAAATGTTTTATTTGGGCATGAGCTTCTTTTAGGGGGATTCGGGTACGTCATTACACTGTTTGCCGTATGTGGTGCTATCAACGCTTTTAATATGATCGATGGGATTGATGGTTTACTGGGCTCGCTTTCCTGCATCGCTTTTTGTTCGCTGTTTTTCTTATTCTATTCTGGAGGCGAACGTCAGCTAGGGCTCTGGAGCCTATGCATGATGGCGGCTACGCTACCTTATCTTTTTCTTAATCTTGGTATTCCGTTGGGAAAAAAATTTAAGGTTTTTATGGGGGATGCGGGTAGCACCGTTATAGGATTTACCGTACTTTGGTTGCTGGTTCTTGCTTCTCAGGGAGAGACAGCAGTAATGCATCCAGTGACGGCACTTTGGTTAATTGCGCTCCCCTTGATCGACATGATTGCTATCATGCTGCGGCGGTTTTTGAGAGGTGATAGTCCGTTTAAAGCGGATAGAGGCCATCTTCACCACATATTGATGTCTTCAGGACTAACCTCGCGGCAGTCGTTGATGGTCATTACGTTTGCGGCATTGCTGCTGGCTGCCGTGGGTATCATCAGCGATCGTAATAACGTGAGCCAGTCCATGATGTTGAGCCTGTTTTTTGTAACGTTTATCGGTTATTTCTATTTTATACCGCGTATAGGAAAAGTACTGCAGTTGGGGCGGCGAACGCATTCAGACAGGCTGGTGGCTAAGCTGTCAAATCGCACCGCTCAGCGTCGCTAAGCGACAAATTACAGACTTTTTATACGCTAGACTGCGGGTTCAGTTGAATAAATATTCTCTATAATCATTTGATATTTTGTAGGGATTTGCGCAATTTTGAATTAAGAGTGATGGAATAACAGGATGATAAAGCACAAGTTAAAATTGGCACCGCTAGTCGTGTCTATAGCCTTTCTTAGCGGCTGTACAATAATTCCCGGAAGTCATCTTTCGACGAGTGGCAAAGAGGTTATCGAGCAGCAAGACGCTGATTTCAATATTGATAAACTGGTGAATGTTTATCCTCTTACGCCTTATTTAGTCGATAAAATGCGCGTCAAGCCATTAATCGCACAGACTAACCCTGCATTGGAACGCGAACTACAACAGTATGAATATCGCATTGGCGTTGGCGATGTCATCATGGTCACTGTGTGGGATCACCCTGAATTGACCACGCCTGCTGGTACATACCGTACCGCTGCTGATACCGGTAACTGGGTACATTCCGACGGTACAATCTTCTATCCGTACATCGGCAAGGTCAAAGTTGCAGGTAAGACGGTGACAGAAGTCCGTGATGAAGTCATGGGTCGTTTGGCAACGTATATTGAATCTCCACAGGTTGATGTCAGCATTGCCGCGTTTCGTTCGCAAAAAGCGTATGTAACAGGGGAAGTTGATAAATCAGGACAACAACCTATCACTAATGTGCCTCTCACTGTTTTGGATGCCATCAACAACGCTGGTGGATTGAGCAGTAATGCTGATTGGCGCAATATTATTCTGACCCATAACGGTCAGGAAAAAAGAATCTCTCTTCAGGCGCTAATGCAAAATGGTGACCTGTCTCAAAACCATCTCCTTTATCCTAGTGACATCCTCTATATACCACGTAATGACGACCTGAAAGTGTTCGTAATGGGCGAAGTCAAAAAGCAAAGCACGCTTAAAATGGACCGCAGTGGCATGACGTTGACGGAAGCTTTAGGTAACGCCGAAGGTATGGACCAAACGTTGGCTGATGCGACGGGTGTCTTTGTCATTCGCCCACTGAGAGGAACACAGGGGCCGAAGTTGGCAGATATCTATCAGCTCAATGCTGCTGATGCGACGTCTCTTGTTATGGGGGCAGAATTCCAACTGCAACCTTATGATGTGGTTTATGTGACTGCTGCACCAATTGCTCGTTGGAACCGTTTGATTTCACAGCTCGCACCTACTATTTCTGCTTTCAACGATCTCAGCGAAGGTAGCTTGCGTGTTCGTACCTGGCCATAGAGATAATTATGTTTGATTCGATATTGGTTGTCTGTGTAGGTAACATTTGTCGTTCCCCTACCGGGGAGAGATTGCTAAAACAGGTGTTACCTGCAAAAAAAGTGGCGTCCGCAGGGGTAGGGGCGCTGGTGGGGAAACCTGCAGATGCTATGGCAACTGACGTTGCAAATAAGCACGATCTTTCTCTTGAAGGACATGTTGCACAACAGCTAACTTCTGCATTGTGTCGGCAATACGACCTCATTTTGGTTATGGAGAAAGAGCATATTGAGGCTGTATGCCGTATTGCTCCTGAGGTTCGTGGTAAGACCATGCTATTCGGTCGTTGGCTGGAACAACAAGAGATAGCGGATCCTTATCGAAAGAGCCGCGAAGCTTTTGAATTTGTCTATTCACAACTTGAGCAGTCTGCCCAGAAATGGGTGCAGGTACTAAGCCGTTAACAAGTCAGGGAAACCCATGGCAGAGAAAATTTCAGTAAAAACCGCCGATACCAATGCGGATGAGATTGATTTAGGTCGTTTATTAGGGACATTATTAGATAACAGATGGCTAATAATCGGTGTAACGGCAATATTTTTAATATTTGGCATTCTCTACGCTACGCTGGCAACACCGATATATAAAGCGGATGCCTTGGTTCAGGTAGAGAAAAATAGTAGTAATAAGCTAATTAACGATATAACAAGCATGCTACCAGACGCTAAGCCAGAATCGGCTGCAGAGGTAGAGCTAATAACTTCTCGAATGATAATTGGGAAGACGGTTAATGACTTAGCGCTGGATATCAATGTTCAGCAAAATTATTTTCCTTTCTTTGGTAAAGGGATTGCCAGATTGACAGGCGCCACGAAAGGAGTGCTTGCTGTCTCTCGTCTGGAAGTTCCTGATTCCTGGAAAGATGAACCTATCATTTTAACGGTTACCGATAATAAAAATTATAGTATATCTGCTGGCGATGCAGTTCGATTTGAAGGGCAGGTCGGCAGGTTAGAACGTCATGATGGGATGACGTTATTGATTAGTGATATTGCTGCCGATGAAGGAACAACATTTAGCATAAAGAAACTTAATCAGTTAACAGCAATTAACAATATACTAAAAACATTGACTGTTGCTGATAGAGGAAAAGATACGGGCGTATTAGCATTGAGCCTTGAAGGTGAAGACCCGATCCTCACCAATAAAATACTTAATAGTATCAGTGAAAATTATTTACAACAGAATGTCGAACGTAAGTCTGAAGAATCAGGACGCAGTCTTGAATTCTTAAAAGAACAATTACCTAACGTAAGAAGTATATTAGATGAAGCTGATAATAAGCTGAATATTTTTCGACAGAAAAATGAATCAGTGGATTTATCATTAGAAGCTAAATCCGTTTTAGAAACAATGGTTGCTTTAGAGGCACAATTAAATGAATTAACATTTAAAGAAGCCGAAATATCGAAACTTTATACAAAAGAGCACCCTGCTTATCGTGCATTATTAGAAAAGCGTAAAACACTCGAAGAAGAGAAGGAAAAAATCAATAAACGAGTTGGAGCAATGCCGAAGACTCAACAAGAAATTATTCGGTTAACTCGAGATGTTAAAGCTGGCCAAGAAGTATATATGCAGTTGCTAAACAAGCAGCAGGAATTAAGCATTAATAAAGCTAGTACTGTCGGTAACGTTCGTATCATTGATAGTGCAGTTGTACAGCTCAGACCTGTTAAGCCTGAAAAAGTATTTATCGTTTTATTATCTATCATACTAGGCGGACTGCTTTCTGTATCATTTGTTCTTATTAGAACCATATTGCATAAGGGTATTGAAAGCCCTGAACAGCTTGCTGAATTGGGTATTAGCGTATATGCAAGTGTGCCTTTGTCAGCCTGGCAACAGAAGAAAGACCGAGCACTGCTGGGTAAGGGTAAAAGAGGTAATACACGCTCTACAGAATTGCTTGCCGTTGGGAATCCAGCAGACCTTGCAATCGAAGCTATCAGAAGCTTACGTACCAGCTTGCACTTCGCCATGATGGAAGCAAAAAACAATGTGCTGATGATCTCTGGTGCCAGCCCTGCAATTGGTAAGACATTCGTTAGTGCAAACCTGGGTGCTGTAATCGCTCAGTCAGGACAGCGCGTACTGATTGTCGACTGTGATATGCGTAAAGGCTACGCTCACGAACTGATGGGATGTCAGGGTACAGACGGGCTTTCCGATATCTTGTCTGGGCAAATAACGACAGATAAAAGTATTCGTAAAACTGCCGTAGAAAACATGGATTTTATCCCTCGTGGACAAATCCCGCCTAACCCTTCGGAATTGTTGATGCATAGCCGCTTTTCACAATTTATTGATTGGGCGACCAAGAACTACGACATTGTATTGCTGGATACACCGCCGATTCTTGCTGTAACCGATGCTGCTGTGATTAGTAGACATGCTGGAACTTCACTTCTGGTTGCTCGTTTTGAGGTGAATACACTGAAAGAAATTGAAGTGAGTATCCGCCGCTTTGAGCAGAATGGTACAGAGATTAAAGGTGTTATTCTGAATGCCATTGTAAAACGTGCGGCTAGCTACTATAGCTACGGCAACTATGATTATTATTCATATGAATATAAATCAGATAAATAGTCTCATTAAATAAGAGTATCGTTCTTACTATGGCAAGTAGCTCTTTTATAGGGTTACTTGCCTGCTCCCCACTCTCAATATTTATATCGAATATAATAAATCCACTAAAATGATGTTACCTAAAGCATTTTAAACGCTAAGGCGTTTGTTGATTTTCAAACTTATTAATTAATGAATCATTAGCAATTGCTAAGGTGTGTAATAATCATGCATTCATTTTTAAATTTTAGAAAAATAAATAGAATAAAATTCTCATTAGCTTTTTCGGATTTTTTCTTTTTTAATATTTCATTAATTCTTACTTTTATTCTGATTGGTTTTTTTGGTTTTAATATTTATTCTTTCATTCCAGAAAATGAATTTTTTGCCAGATTTATTTCACATGTTGTTCTTTCTGTTATTTGTGTCAGTTGGTTTTGGGTCAGATTAAGACATTACTCTTATCGTAAGCCGTTCTGGTTCGAGTTAAAGGAAATTTTAAGAACGTTAGTCATTTTTTCCATATTAGATTTGGCATTTGTTGCGTTTTCGAAATGGGATTTCTCCCGATATGTTTGGGTGCTAACGTGGATTTTCGCGCTTGTACTCGTCCCTCTGGGGCGCTCGTTAACTAAACGTGTTTTAGACAAACTGAATCTTTGGAAAAAGCAAACGGTCATTATTGGAAACGGTAAAAATGCCAGAGATGCCTATGCTGCTTTACAAAGCGAAGAAATTCTCGGTTTTAGCATAGTTGCGTTTTTTTCAACTAAGAAAAATGACGATAGGCAGATTTTTAATGTTCCCGTTCTCTCTTCAGAAGATGAACTTTGGGAACAGTGCTGTTCTGAAGAAACGCAATTTATTGTCGCTGTTGACGCTGAAGATTATGACCTGAGGGATTACTGGTTAAAGTCACTAGCTAAAAAGAAATGTCGTTCTGTCTCTGTCATTCCAACGTTGCGCGGCGTTCCATTATATGGAACTGAGATGTCTTTCATTTTTAGCCATGAAGTCATGATCCTGCGAGTCAGTAACAATCTGGCTAAAAGGACGTCACGAATAGTAAAAAGAACATTTGATATTGTGGGTTCTATCTCTATTATTTTTGTGGCATCACCCTTGTTGCTATTCTTAGCTTTCTTGATTTCTAAAGATGGCGGCCCTGCCATATATGGGCATGAACGTGTTGGGCGTAATGCGAAAAAATTTAAATGCTTAAAGTTCCGTTCAATGATCGTCAACTCTCAGGAAGTGTTGCAGGAATTACTCGACAAAGATCCCGAAGCAAGAGCCGAGTGGGAAAAAGATTTTAAGTTAAAAAACGATCCCAGAATCACCAAGGTAGGGAATTTCATTAGGAAGACCAGCTTAGATGAGCTCCCTCAGTTGTTCAATGTGTTGAAAGGGGAGATGAGCTTGGTTGGTCCTCGTCCTATTGTTGAGCAAGAGCTGGAACGTTATGCCGGTGATGTCGACTATTATCTCATGGCAAAACCAGGAATGACTGGGCTATGGCAGGTCAGCGGCAGAAATGATGTTGATTATGACACCCGGGTGTACTTTGATGCGTGGTATGTAAAAAATTGGTCACTATGGAATGATATCGCCATTTTATTTAAGACGATTAATGTTGTTTTAAAAAGAGATGGCGAGTATTAGTGATTTCTCAAATGAAATAGACATTGAGAAGATAATATCAATGGGCATGTTTCAGATTTGTAATTAGTGCTAAATCGACTAACTTAATTTAGCCGAAAGTATAAATAATAGTTGGCTTCCATTATGACGAATAAAATCACATTAATGCCTTCTGGTGTTGTTTTTGAATGTGGATCAGAAAAAACAATTTTAGATTCAGCAATAGATCAAGGCATTGTTCTGGAACATAGCTGTAAAAATGGTTCGTGTAACGCTTGTGAAGCCCATATTCTTAGTCCTCAAGGTGAAATCCTTACTACCATTTTGACTTGTCAGGTAAAGCCTGACTGCGATATGACCCTAGAGGCGGAGTACTATCCTGAGTTAGCGAATATTAAAAGTAAAACCGCACCGTGCAAGGTCGATTCTATCGACTATCCTCATGAGGATATTGTAATTATTACGCTGCGTTTACCACCTACAGCTAACCTTACATTCTTGCCTGGGCAATATCTTGATCTGAAGTATCAAGGAATAACCAGAAGTTACTCCATTGCCTCTATTCCGCAGAATAATAGTAAAATTGAGCTTCATTTAAAGCGTGTAGAAAATGGTGCCATGAGTAGCAAGGTATTTGGTAATTTATCCGCTAACCAACTAATGCAGCTCGAAGGGCCAAAAGGTACCTTTTTTTATCGAAATAATGAAAGCTCTGGACCAATAATATTTCTGGCAACGGGTACTGGATTTGCACCGATAAAGTCGATTGTTACTGACCTGCTTAATAAGGGTACTCAACGAGATATTTATATTTATTGGGGAAATAGAAAAAGCAGTTTGTTCTATGATCCTTCTGTTGAGCTATGGGAAAGCCAACACGCTAATGTAAAGTGCAGTCTGGTTTTGTCTCAACCTGAAGAGGGTTGGGATGGAAGATACGGTTATGTTCAGGAGTTTGTCGTCGCTGATATTGGTGATTTGAACACCGCCAGTGTCTATGCCTGTGGAAGCCAATCAATGATTGAGTCGGCAAAAGCGTTATTGATTGAAAAAGGGCTTCCTGCCGCTAATTTTTATTCAGATGCCTTTGTGGTATCTGGTTGAATCATAAAGTGGTTAAGAAAGATATATCGAATGTATTATTTGTCATCAGTATATGGCAAAAAATTAAAGAGTAGGGACCAACTAGGAGCGTTCCATGAAAGCGGTGATACTTGCAGGTGGGTTAGGTACCAGACTGAGTGAAGAAACGGTTACTAAACCTAAGCCCATGGTTGAAATTGGTGGGAAACCTATTTTATGGCATATCATGAAAATGTATTCTTATCATGGCATAAATGAATTTATTATATGCTGTGGGTATAAGGGATACGTTATTAAAGAGTATTTTGCGAATTATTTCCTACATATGTCTGATATTACCTTCAATATGAAGGATAATGAAATGACGGTGCTTCAAAAACGCGCAGAACCTTGGAAAGTTACGCTTGTAGATACAGGCGAGCACTCCATGACCGGAGGTCGTCTACGCCGCGTTGCTGAATATGTTAAAGATGACGAGTGTTTTTGCTTTACCTACGGTGACGGTGTCTGTGGAATCGATATTCAAGATACGATTGCCTTCCATAAGCGTCATGGCAAACTTGCCACATTAACTGCGACGTTACCACCTGGTCGTTTCGGAGCTCTGGAATTATCTCAGGGACAGGTGAAAAGTTTTAAAGAAAAGCCAAAAGGTGATGGCGCCTTGATTAATGGCGGCTTCTTTGTTCTGTCACCTAAGGTGTTGGATTTGATTGATGGTGACAGCAGCGTTTGGGAACAATCACCGCTGATGACCCTGGCCGCGCAGGGCGAATTGATGGCTTATGAGTACACGGGTTTCTGGCAGCCAATGGATACGTTGAGAGACAAAATGCTTCTTGATGAACTTTGGCAAAATGGTGAAGCTCCTTGGAAAAAATGGGAGTAAGCAGCGTGGTAAATTCAGCATTTTGGCAAGGAAAAAAGGTCTTCGTAACAGGGCATACTGGCTTCAAAGGTAGTTGGTTATGCCTGTGGCTACAGAGCATGGGGGCAGAAGTAAAAGGGTATGCGTTGCAACCGCCTACCGAGCCGTCTATCTACCAAGCCGCATGTGTTGACGAAGGGATGTCCAGTGAAATTGGGGATATCCGTGATTACCAGAAAATGGAAGAAAGTATCAGAGCATTCGGTCCTGAAATTGTTTTCCATATGGCGGCTCAGCCGCTTGTCAGGCTTTCATACGATATTCCTGTCGATACTTACGCTACGAATGTCATGGGTACCGTGCATTTGCTGGAAGCGGTGCGTAAAATCGGTGGCGTTAAAGCGGTAGTCAATATTACCAGTGATAAATGCTACGAAAATAAAGAGTGGGTCTGGGGATATCGTGAGAACGAGCCCATGGGCGGTTATGACCCTTACAGTAACAGCAAAGGCTGTGCTGAGTTAGTTGCCGCTGCGTATCGACAGTCATACTTTAATGCTGATAAATATCACGAACATGGTTGTGCGCTGGCTTCTGTCAGAGCAGGTAATGTGATCGGCGGTGGTGACTGGGCCCTCGATCGTCTTATTCCCGATATCCTTAAGGCGTTTGAAGAGCAACGTCCTGTCTTGATTCGCAATCCGCACGCGATCCGCCCTTGGCAGCATGTACTTGAGCCCCTGTCTGGATATCTCTGTGCCGCGCAGGCGCTTTATCTAAACGGTACAGAGTATGCTGAGGCTTGGAACTTTGGGCCGCTAGATGAAGATGCTCAACCGGTTCAATGGATTGTTGAGAAGATGGTTGGTGCGTGGGGCGACGATGCATCATGGATTCTGGATGATGGTGAACATCCCCACGAGGCACACTATCTGAAGCTAGATTGTTCCAAGGCTAAAATGCGTTTGAATTGGGCACCAGTATGGCGGCTTGACGAGACGCTGAACCGCATTGTCACGTGGCACAAAGCCTGGTTAGCTGGTGCGGATATGCATCAGATTACGCTAAATGAAATACATGATTATATGAAAACTCAAAACGATAAAGGTCACTATTGATGAGCACCCAAAACCTAAGAGAAGACATCGCTAAACTGGTCGAGCAATATGCTAACCAGGCTTTTGCCTCCAAAGTATTTTTGGCCGGTGAAAGTGTCATCCCTCCTGCGGGCAAAGTGATCGGTGCTCCAGAAATAAAAATGATGGTTGATGCTTGTCTGGATGGCTGGCTGACAACAGGGCGTTTTAACCGTGAATTTGAACGCCGTTTGGGTGAATTCCTTGGTGTAAAACATGTCCTGACGACAGTATCAGGTTCTGCCGCTAACCTTCTGGCTCTGGCTACGCTGACATCCCCGAAACTGGGCGATCGTGCGTTAAAGGCGGGTGACGAAGTGATTACTGTTGCTGCAGGGTTTCCAACCACGGTTAACCCATCAATTCAGTATGGCCTGATTCCTGTTTTTGTTGATGTTCATATTCCAACTTACAATATCGACCCCAGCAAAATTGAAGCGGCAATTAGCGACAAAACCCGTGCAATTATGATCGCGCATACTCTGGGTAATGTATTTGATTTATCTGAAGTTAAGAGAATTGCTGATAAATACAACCTCTGGCTGATTGAAGACTGCTGCGATGCGTTGGGCGCTAAATACAATGGCCAGATCGTTGGCACATTTGGTGACATTGCTACCGTGAGTTTCTACCCCGCACACCATATTACGATGGGCGAAGGTGGTGCAGTCTTTACTAATTCATCTGAATTGAGAACGATCACTGAATCTTTCCGCGATTGGGGACGTGATTGCTACTGTGAACCGGGTTGTGATAACACCTGTAATAATCGATTCGGCCAGAAATTAGGTTCCCTGCCTTTTGGCTATGACCATAAATATACCTATTCACATGTCGGGTACAACCTCAAAATCTCGGATATGCAAGCTGCATGTGGCCTGGCGCAAATGGATCGCTTGCCGGATTTCGTGGCGAAGCGTAATGCCAATTTTGAATACCTGAAAGCAGGTCTTGCATCATGCGAAGAGTTCATTGAGTTACCTGAAGCTACGCCAAATTCTGAGCCATCATGGTTCGGTTTCCCGATTACCCTTAAAGAAGAAAGCGGTATTAATCGTATCGATCTGGTTAAATTCTTGGACGATGCGAAAATTGGCACACGTTTGTTGTTTGCGGGTAACCTGACTCGTCAGCCTTACTTTGAAGGCGTGAAATATCGTGTTGTTGGTGAATTAACCAATACTGACCGTATCATGAATCAGACTTTCTGGATCGGCATTTATCCGGGATTAGATACTGAACATCTTGATTTTGTGATCGGAAAATTTGAAGAATTCTTTGGGTTGAATTTTTAATTGAAATAAAGAATAAGCGGATTGCTTTGTATATCGCTATCCGCTTATTAAATAAGTTCATCTAAAAATAATTTTTAAAATCACAATGTAATTGTGCAAAATGACTCCCTTACTAATAAGCCATAACGTCATATTGCCACAGTCCAGCCACTCTATAGTATTAAAATACTACACTTACTGAAAATATAAATACGATGAAACAGCTTAACCCAATAAAGCAAAAGCTTGCCGCAGGCCAGCCCGTTATGGGGATTTGGTCTATTGTATCATCTCCTACCGTCGTTGAAATTTTATCAAGTTCAGGTATCGATTTTTTAATACTGGATATGGAACATGGTATTTATGGCGTAGAAGCGCTTGAGGCTTGTATTCGGGCTACTGAGGTAGCTGGTGCTTCTCCGATAGTCCGCGTGCCTGGCATGAATGCTTCCGCGGTACAATGGGCATTGGATTTGGGAAGTCACGGAATTATTGTTCCTCAAGTATTAGGTGAGCAACAAGCTAGAATGGCCGTTGAAATGACTAAGTTTTCGCCCAGCGGAACAAGAGGTTATAATCCGTTCACTCGGGCAGGCGGCTATGCTAATGCATCTAGCAATCAAAATGGTAAATTAGCCAATACGTTCGGTCTTACTTCAATTATTGTTGAGAACGCGCTTTCTCTTAAAGAAATTAATGAAATATGCTCGATTGAAGATCTTGATATGATCTATGTCGGCGTTTATGACCTTTCAATTTCTCTTGGGTATAACGGTAATACGCTTCACCCTGAGTTAGTTAAAATAGTGGATGAAACGGTTAAAACTATTCGAAATTCAGGGAAAGCGGCTGGCGTGATGGTTCGTAATGAAAGTGAAATTACATCAGCCATTAATTTAGGTGCCAATGTGCTCGTATATGGCGTCGACACATCATTAATTAGACAAGCGATGTCTGCCGCCGTAGACACCTTCAAGCTCAATATAAAAAATATATAAGAGGAAATCATGAAAATGCGAGTGGCAGATTTTATTGTTCAGCACCTTCGTAATATCGGTGTTGACACCGTATTTCTATTGAACGGTGGGGGCATGATGCATATGGTTGATGCCCTGGCTCGATGTGAAGGTATGCACTATGTTTGCAGCCACCATGAGCAGGCATCTGCTATTGCTGCTGATGCGTATGCTCGTCTTTCTGGTAAATTAGGCGTCTGCTACGCAACCGCAGGGCCGGGTGCAACCAACATCCTTACTGGCGTTGTTGGCGCGTGGCAAGATAGTTCTCCGGCGCTTTTTATTACGGGCCAAAGTAAAAGTACACAAACCATTGCGATGTCTGGCATAAAAGGATTGCGTCAGTTTGGTACATTTGAAGTGAATACCGTACCCATCATGGAAAGCGTGACTAAATATAGCCACATGCTGACTGATGCGAGCACGATTAAATATCATCTTGAAAAAGCAATACACGAAGCGACATCGGGTCGACCTGGGCCTGTTTTACTTGATATCCCGTTGGATATTCAGGGTGCGTTGATTGATCCTGAAACCCTGCAAGGGTTTATCGACGAAGAGCCTACTGCACTTGCACCGTCAGAGAATGAGATTCAACAAATTATTGCGGCGGTATCGGGAGCTAAGCGACCGGTTATATTAGCAGGCGTGGGCGTTCGGGTAGCAAATGCATCGGAAGCGTTCAGAAAGCTCATTGAGGAATGGAAAATTCCTGTTGTGACGACCCAACTGGGCAAGGATGTTATGTATTATGAACATCCGTTATTTGTAGGGCACTCTGGCCCCAAAGGTGATAGAGCCGGTAACTTTGCCGTCCAAACTGCTGACGTTATTTTATCGCTTGGTACGAGTCTGCACGGGCAAACAACGGGTTGGGAAAATAAACTATTTGCCCCTACGGCGACGAAAATACAAATTGATCTCGATGATGCCGTGCTGGAAAGAGAGCAGATTAATGTCAATCTGAAAGTCAGGGCTGGCGTAGCCGAATTCATTGAGAGCATTAAACCTTTTATTACGCCACACGCTTCTGAAAAATGGCGCGCATGCTGCCATAGCTGGAAAACACGTTACCCTGTGCATGCGGAACCACATCAGCACGAGGAAGACGGCGCTAATTTCTATGATTTTGCTGAAATACTATCGCAACTGTTACCTGAGAATGCTTGCGTGGTATCCGATGCCGGGTCGGCATTTTATGTGACGGGGCAGGCGATTCGTTTAAAAGACGGACAGCGATTTATCTCCTCTGGTTCACTCGGTGCCATGGGCTATGCGCTGCCTGCAGCAAATGGATGCTCACTTCTCGATCGTAATCGCCCGATTGTTTGTGTCACAGGTGATGGTTCGCTGATGACAAACGTACACGAACTTGCCACCATGCGAATGGAGCAGCGCAACGTCAAATTGTTTGTTATTAACAATTCTGGCTATGTCTCTATGCGTAATACGCACAGGGATTTCTTCCAGGGATTAATCGTCGGTGCCGATTATGCATCGGGCGTATTTATTCCGGCGATGGAGTCTTTGGCCAAGAGCTATGAACTTCCTTACCTCTGCTGTAAAACGAACGAAGAGATATGCAATACAATTAAAGAAGCATTGGAAATAGATGGACCGGTGCTTGTTGAAGTCATCACAATGAAGAATCAGCGTATTATTCCTACCGTTGCGTCTAAACGCTTGCCAGATGGAAGAATGGTGTCAACTCCTATTCATGAGATGCAGCCTGCTTTACCTGACGATGTTATTGAAAAGGAAATGTCAGCGGCTATCTTAGAGGATTAATTACCATGCATATTGCGATTCTCGGGTGTACCAGCCAAATAGCTAAAGATCTTATTCGTTCTATCTATGTTTATAGCCAGCACGATTTGATTCTCTTTGGCCGAACACCTCAGCAGACACAGTCGTGGCTTGCTGAAAATGGCATAACATCACGCTGTAGCGTGAATCAATACGAAGAATATCCCAATATTGATCATGATGTGGTCATTAACTTCGTTGGTATTGGCGATCCCTCTAAAGCTGCTGCTATGGGGGGAAGTATCTTCGATATTACGCTGCATTATGATGAGTTAGTGCTTAACGAGCTAAAAAAACATCCCGATCGTCGCTATCTATTCTTATCCAGTGGTGCGGCCTATGGTTCATCATTTTTAGAACCTGCGGACGCCGACACACCATCAACGATTAATATTAATAATCTGCTTCCACAAGAATATTATTCGGTAGCAAAACTGCATGCTGAATGCAGACACCGTTCGTTAAAAGAGTATGCCATCGTTGATTTGCGTGTATTCAATGTCTTTAGTCGGACCCAAGACTTAGAGGCGCGTTTCTTCATTACCGATATCGTCAGAGCGATTCAGTCCGGTACGGAGTTGATCACCTCATCCGATATGATTTATCGCGATTTTATGCATCCTAAGGATTTTTATCAACTGGTTGAACGTGTGCTCAATACGCCGCCGATGAATATCTCCTTGGATTGTTATAGTCGGCAACCAGTGGACAAAGCTACATTACTTGACGAAATGAAAAAGACATTCGGTTTATCCTATCGCGTTAAGGAATCGAATATGTCTATTAATGCGACGGGTATTAAACCCTGCTACTACTCAAAGAACAAAAGAGCTGCCAAGTTTGGCTATCTGCCAGAGTATTCATCTCTTGAAACCATCATCGAGGAGACCAACGCTATTTTAGGTCTCCAGAAAACAGTCTAGAGAGAAAAATTCAGTAGAGACTAATAGATGACAAATCTAAATAAAAAAGTACGTGTTGGCATTATTGGTAGCGGTAACATTGGTACTGATTTGCTAATCAAAACTATGCGTTCTGAATCGCTTACATGCACAATTTTTGCCGGAAGAAACTTCAACTCTGCCGGCATGAAACGAGCAAATGAGCTCGGGGTACACATTTCAGATCGCGGGATTCAGGCTATTCTGGACGATCCTTCTATTTGCGATGTCGTTTTTGATGCAACTTCCGCTCAAGCTCATATTGAGCACTGGCGTGAGCTGGAACCGCTTGATAAAACCGTTATTGATATGACGCCTGCCAAGGTCGGTGGTTTCTGCATTCCTGCGATTAATGCTGAAGAGATATTGGCGTCAGGTAATCGAAATATCAATATGGTCACCTGTGGGGGACAATCCTCGATTCCCATTGCTAATGCGATTTCGTCCGTTCATCCTGAGTTTGAATATATCGAAGTGGCATCAAGCATTGCCTCTCGGAGTGCAGGGCCAGCCACGCGTGCAAATCTGGATGAATATATTGATACGACAGAAAAAGCGCTTAAGCAGTTCACTGGGGCTCATCGGGCGAAAGCCATTCTGATATTGAACCCTGCGGTGCCACCGATTGATATGCAGACGACGATTTACGCAAAAATAGATCGCCCAAATATTGCTGCAATTGATGCCGCGGTAAGAGAAATGGTTGAACGGCTAAAACGCTACGTACCTGGATATCAGCTAGTGCTGCCGCCAACACTTGATGGCAACCGTGTTGTCACTACGGTTAAAGTCATGGGTAATGGCGACTACCTGCCACAATACGCTGGCAACCTTGATATTATTAATTGTGCGGCGATTGCTGTAACGGAAATGATTTCTTCATTGAGATATGGGAAATAAGACGATGGCGAAGAAAATTCTATTATGTGATCCAACTCTCCGTGATGGTAATCATGCTGTAAGACATCAACTGACGCGTGAAAGCTTTGCCGCTTATTGTCAGGCGGCTGAGGCTGCCAATGTTCCGGTTGTGGAAGTCGGTCACGGTAATGGCTTGGGCGCCTCGTCAATGCTTGTTGGCGAATGCTTGTTGAGTGATGAAGATATTTTTACCATATCGCGTGAGCACTTACACAAGTCTCGTATGGCGATCCACCTGATCCCTGGGTTTTGCACCATCAAGAAAGATCTGACCCGAGCTCTGGAGCTTGGCGTCGATTTATTCCGTGTTGCATCGCATTGTACTGAAGCTGATATTACCGATCGTCACATTCACTTTGTCAGAAATTCGGGCAAAGAGGCATGGGGGATCTTGATGATGAGCCATATGACTTCTCCTGCGGTTCTTTTAGAAGAAGCCAGAAAGATGGAGTCCTATGGCGCAGAAGCGATTGTCATCATGGATTCGGCTGGGGCGTATTTCCCTGATGATGTGAAAGAGCGTATTTCGACGCTGGTCAATGGACTAACCGTACCTGTCGGTTTTCACGGTCATAATAATCTGGGTATGTCAGTCATTAACTCGGTGGTTGCAGTGCAGGAAGGTGCAACAATTATTGACGGAACTATTCGTGGATTCGGCGCTGGCGCTGGGAATACTCAACTGGAAGTCTTGGTTGCCGTGTTTGAACGCTTGGGTTACGAAACAGGTATCGATCTCTATAAAATTCTGGATGCAGCCGATATTGCTGAAAAAGGATTTAACCCTGTCGCACCGTCAATATCGCCTTTATCGATTGTAAGTGGTCTTGCCGGCGTATTTTCAGGATTTGCCAAACCTGTGGCAAAAGCTGCGAAAGATTACAATGTTGATCCCAGAGATATCTTTTTTGGGCTGGGTGAACGTAAAGCGGTTGCAGGCCAGGAAAGCTTGATTTACGAAGTTGCGCGGGATCTTGCCAAACGTAATGAAAACTCCGTTGAAAAGGGACAATAATAATGAAAACATCATCATTGTCAGAATGTCGTTCAGATTGCTTGCTTGCCTGTGCTGGGGCTGAAGACGTAAGAAAGGTATTAGCTGGAAAGCATATCAGCATAACCGGCGGAACCGGATTCCTCGGTACCTGGATTGCGGAAATGATATCGGCACTGAACGATGAATATAATGCGGGCATTACGTTAGATATCTATGCGACTCGAGTGCAGGAGTGGGCGAGACGATTGCCTCATTTGGCTGCAAGATCGGATATCAATATTTATAGTCAGGATGTCAGATCGCCTTTTGAATTTTCAAAGGCAACGAATTTTATTATTCATGCTGCAGGTATCCCTAATACGCGGGTTCATTCCTCAGATCCTCTGAGAGTTTATGAAACTACCGTCACAGGGACTGCAAATTGTCTGGAAGCGGCGACCAAGCTTGGTTCGCTTATTCGGATGGTCAATGTCAGTTCATGTCTGGTAAATGGTCAACCCGATCGTTCTGGAGCAACATCGGAAGATGATGCATTTATGCAGCGTTCCGGCGAATTGCACGGTGTGTATGCCGAAGCCAAACGTGCCTCTGAAACATTAGCGACTATCTACCGTAATCAGCATCGTTTACCTATTTCTACCGTTCGACCATTTACTTTGGCTGGGCCTTACCATGAGCTTGATCTGCCGTGGGCGATTAATAACTTTATGAGAGATGCGCTCAATGGTTCAACCGTTCGTATCCATGGCGATGGTAATGTTCGCAGAAGTTATTTATACGGTAGTGATGCGGCGTGGTGGACACTCACTGCTCTGGTAAAAGGAGGAGATGGTGATGTCTACAATCTGGGTAGTGCATATTCAATAAGTCATATTGAGCTTGTGAAGATGATTGGCGATCTTCTTGGAAAAGAACTCAATGTTGAGATTAATACTAATCCGGCTAAAAAAAATAAAGTTGATGATTTATATCCTAACACGCAACGTGTATCACAGCGGCTTAAGGTTGCTGAAACGGTAGATAGCTTAAGCATCCTTAGAAAAATGTACGCGTGGCACAAGTCGTCAACCAGATAGTGAGATAGGTATTACGCTTCTTGTGAGGATATCATCTCGTTCTATTTGGTACGGATATTTATTTTTGATGCTTTTTATTCCTATATCATTTTATATAGTCATTTATAACTAGCTTGAGATGCTTATTTTGCATCAATCCGGTTTCCTCAATTTTACATTGAGGTTTTTTGTTATGATTTTTAAGAAAAACCAGCCTGGCTATTTTCACCAGGCTGGGTGAAATAGAAGAAGAGCAAGATGATAAATGCGAAGTCAATTCTCATAACAACCCTATTTTCATGGCTTTCTCGTATAATAATAATTGCCGCGCAGCTAATAAGTATAAGAATATTACTTAAACACTCTAGCTTGGATGAATTTGCTGCATATTCGCTTCTGGTTAGTATTGGTGGTTGGTTTATATTAATGGACTTCGGGATTGCAATTGCTCTGCAAAATTATATTTCCGAACGGCTAGCGAACAAAGAGCGATATCAAGATCTAATATCTAAGGCAATGTACTTTATTATTCCATGGTACGCGGTTTTAGTCGCGATTTTATATCTATTTTCAACTAACATAGCATCTTTTTTGCTCCCGTTTAGTAATGTCAGTATTGATGTCAAAGCTGACATGATTTTTATTACAGGGCTAATTTTTGCCACGACAGGGATTGGCAATGTATGTTACAAAATTTGGTATGCTGAAAATAAAGGATACATATCAAATATTCTTCCGGCAATTGGAGCAATAATCGGATTTTTTCTCCTTTATTTATTTATTGACCGCATGGAGAATAAATCTCTTGGCGGAATAATGTTATTTTATTCTCCAACCGCGTTAATTGCTTTATTCGCTTTGTTGAAAAAGACCGCACCCTGCATCTCTCTTCCTAGGTTTGAATTATCTTTAGTCGTAAGAGGTAGTAAGTTTTGGGTGTTATCTATCATGGTGGCGTTAACGCTGCAGGTAGATTACGTTATTATGTCTCGATTCCTTTCTGCTGAAGATATTGTCATCTATACGCTAACAACGCGAATATTCGGTTTTGGATACTTTCTATATTCATCTGTACTTGCAGCAACGTGGCCAACTTTTACTGAACTCTCAGTAAAGAAAGATGCAGAAAAGATTTTAAGCATACTTAAGAAGTATGTTTTTTTTAGTTTGCTAGGTGTAGTGATTTTTACTTTCATATTTATTCTCACCAAAGATATCGTGGTAAGTATATTTACATCAGGAAGCGGGAAGGTAATAACCATACCCAACTCCTTTATTCTATTAAATGGCACTTACCAGCTCGTTCTGATATGGACTGCATTATTTTCAACCATTTTGCAAAGTGTTAATTTAGTGCGCCTCTTCCTGATTCTTACGCCTATTCAGGCGGCAATTAGTGCCTCACTCCAATGGGTGCTGGCTGAGAATATTGGGCTGTATGGGATTACGATCGGGCTATTGGTTTCATATCTGGCAATTGCGGTTTGGTTGCTGCCAATAAAATGCATAAAATATATAAAATCATTGGATAAGAACGAAGATGAAAAAGATATTAGTGGGCATACCAAATTACAATAATGCGGCCTATATTGTTGATACGATTGAGTCGGTATTGAAGCAATCTTATTCAGGAGTCGACGTTGTCGTTTTTGATAATGCTTCAACAGATGATTCTGTCGAAATAATAGAAAATACTTTTCTGAACAACCCTAAAGTTTTACTAAAGAAAAGCGCGAGTAATGTTGGTCCTACGATGAATCATAACCGCTGTCTTGAGTATGCTATCGACAATGAATATGATTATCTTAAAGTGTTATCGTCAGATGATGTATTACTGCCAAATATCATTCAGGAACAGTTTGAGTTACTTGAGTCTGAGCCGAGAGGGGCATTTGCTACGTGTAATATGATCGTTACCGATGACAAATTGACGAAAATAAAAGATCACGATTTTTTAGGCAGTAATACAGACGGAAATGCAGTTATTAAAAAATGTGCCTCGCATTCTGCCAACTATATTGGCGGTCCTTCTAACGGATTACTTCGAGTCAGCTGTATTGGCGCCACTCGATTCAGCCCTGAGTATAAATGGCTGTCAGACTTGAAGTTCTACTGTGATCTGTTAGCCAATCGGCCTTTCATCAATACCGGCACTAATGGTTTCTTTTACAGAAGACACGACAATACCGATTCAAGTCATGTTTCAAAGATAAAAAATCTGCAAAGGAAAGAGTCTATTCGATTTTCGGGGGAGTACGGTGGGAATTTCTTGACGAAAATAAAAATATACTTGAGGGATATCAAGTCAAGGTTATTATGAAATTAAAAAATAGCTACCCGGTTAAAACTGTTCTTTATTTTTTAGCCCTCTTAATGTCGGATACATTAAAAACGCTAAAATCTTATCTTCGAAGAGCTCAATTCAGGGCGAATGGTATTTATATTGATAAGTCCGCTATCATTAGAAGCGATGACAGAGGAAGTATAACGCTGAATGAAGGGGTAAGAATTTCTCATGGCGTTGTTGTTATCTGTACTAATGAGAAAGCAAGAGAGGGTGTTTCCTCTCAGTTGGTTATTGGAAAAGGAACCACAATTAATGAGTACTCAAATATAAGAGCATCAGGCGGGATAATTAGAATTGGCGAAAACTGTATGATCGCCCAATTTGTGAGTGTGGTCGCGTCCAATCATGTCGTCAATACTGAAAAACTGATGATTGATGAAAGCTGGGATGATAAAAAGAATGAGATCACAATTGGGAATGACGTATGGATTGGCGCAGGGGCCGTTATTTTGCCTGGCGTTACTATTGGTGATGGTGCAGTCGTTGCCGCTGGTTCCGTAGTGACGAAAGATGTAGATGCATTTACGATAAATGCTGGAGTGCCCTGCAAGAAAATAAAAGACAGGGAATTGTTTTTTAAAAATATCAATAGTTGATTTTTATAAGACCATATGAAAGAAAATAACTATACTTCATCCTTTATTTTCCCGAACCACCTGTACGGTGGACATGAAGTTATGACTATAAATATTTTGAATTATATCGCGAGTCATAACTCTTTTGGCATTGAGTGCCACGTAAATAAAAGAAACGATAAGGTATTGAATTCTCTGAGTGCACTGAATGAAAAATTTGGCTATGAGAGAATAAAAATATTTTCTCACTCTTGGTCATCAGACAAGAACCCGCTTCTTTCTTTTTTTCAACCTGCATCTTTTGTTAGAAAACTCCTTTTTATCAAGAAGCTCTTTGCTTTAAGACGCAGGGCTGTCCTTGTTCAGGGGAGCATTGAGCTTGGTGCTGAGTTCATTTGGATTTCTTATGTTCTTGGATGCCGAAATCTGTTGATAAGCTATATCCCAATGTGTCATACGTTTAAACATATGGGTTTTAAGCTTGGCGAGTTACGTGATGTGGTTTCTGCATTGACCTATAAAATGTGTATGAATTACATAACGATATCCAATCCTAACGAGGCTCTGTTAAAGAAAAGAAATGCTTCAGCGAAAGTCAATATTGTTAATAACTTCGTTTCTCCTCTTTCTAATGTCATTCCAGTCGATGGCCGCTCGTCTGAAACGATTAATCTAGCCATTATTGGCAGGGTGGAGATAAAGCAAAAAGGACACGATATATTAATCAATGCATTAAAATATATTGATGATGAAATCGTTAATCGAGTACATCTCATTATCGTCGGTGATGGACCAGATATGAGTACGTTGAAAGATATGATAGACAATAATCATCTTTCCAATAAGGTATCATTTACTGGTAGGGTCGACAAATGGTATAAAATAGATGAAAAAATTGATTATGTAGTTATGCCGTCGCGTTTTGAAGGTGTTCCTTTGACGATGCTGGAAGCGTTATCCCTTGATATTCCTTGCATTGGTGCAAATAGAGACGGTATGAGCGACTATATTTCGGATGAATTGCTATATGATGTAGGCGGTAGTGATGATATTGAGTCAAGAAATCTCGCCGAAAAAATTAACTATGCCTTATCTAACAATGAAATGACTAAAATGAAAATAAATCGCGATGATTTATTCTATCCTAAAGGCATTGAAGTATTAGACGAGACTTTTTTATGAAGATTGTATTTATATTGTCATCTCTTTTTATTTGGTCGATTCTATATTACTTTGTCTATAAAAGAAGCAAGAGTATCGTAAATATATTCACTCCTTTGGTTTTTATGATTGTACCGCAATACTTTATTTTTGAGTTTTTTTATGAGTATTATATTGGGAGTTCTTACAGTAACTTAAGTTACCTATTTATTTATTTATGTTATACGGCTTCTTTTTTATTTCTTTTTATTGGTTACTTTTTCCCATTAAAACTGAAAGATGTATCTAATCATGATGTCGCGCCAATAAATTATGATAAATATCTGATCTTCTCCATTCTGTTAACTGTTGTTGCGTTCTATTCATTCCTTCCTATTATGCGAGAGTTTAAAGAGTATCTTCTTACTCCTCGGATAATCTATGAGAGAACAAGAACAGGATATGGGATGAGTTTCTTCCTTTCCATATTGTTTAGTCAATTGGCTATATTCTTAAGTTTTTATACGACATCTAAATATCGTTTTTTATCGATCGCGATTATTTTAATTAATCTGATTCTTATCTATTTTCATGGTAATAAATCACCATTGCTTACGGTCGCCATAAATTATATTATTTATCAGCGCTATGTTTTGAATAAGATTATTTCTATCAAAAAGTTTTTTATCTTCTCTGCTGTGGTTTCTTTTCTTATCGCGTTTATCTTTGTTTTCACGTTCGGTATCGATTTTAAATCAGCCATATTAGTAATGGCGGGATATTCTGACTATACCAGAAACTTCGCTTTGCTTATCGATAGTGGTTATGAACCTCAATTTGGTCGATTACTAATGGAGAGTGAATTTTTCTCAAGGATTCCCAGGGCTATATATCCTGACAAGCCAGTTGATTTTGGTTACTTTGAGTTGGCTCGTCGCTTTTACTCTGAAAGTTTTTATAACAATCAGGGAGTCCCGTCCTTTGGACTCGGCGACTTTTATGCGGATTTTGGATTCTTTTCCATCGTCATTATTTCTGTTACTTATTTTATTAAAGGTATATTGCTTAAAGTAACCGTTCACATCCTTAAGGGTAATAAAAATATTTACTACTTTATTCCTTTCGCATTTTTATGTGGAGCGAACCTTCTCCCAATTGGTTTTGGCTGGTTATTCTTTGAGCATTGTGTTCTCGCGTTGATTTTGTATTTCTTTTTAAATGTACGTTTAAAAACAAAATAGGTCAGATAGTCATGAAAGTTGAAAAGATAGCATTGAATTTATCAAGGGTAGGAAAACATGGTACAGGGATGTGGAATTATTCCAAAAACATTGCTGACATGTTGCACGAATCTGGCTTTCTCGACTCAATCATATGTTCTAAAGACCACGTTGAGTACTTCTCCAATAGATATAAAGATCCCAAGGTTGATATCATTATCACGCCAGAAATAGTATCCAATACTATGAAGGTGTCAAAATTCAGGCCGTTAATATGGCTTTCATACAGCTATTTTCTGGGCTGTAAGCTTGTTCTGAGTAAAAAGAAAAAAGATGTAGCATTGCTAAGCACAACACACCACTCGATACCTTTTTTTAAAAATCAATTTATTACCATTCATGATTTGCGCCCGGCATTTTATCCAGACTCGAAACTGCAAGAAATCTATTTCTCTCATTACTTGCCACGTAAGGTCAAGGAGCTCAGAGGGGTGTTTACTGTTTCAGAGACAGTGAAAAATGAAATAGAAGAGCATATGGGCGTTGCACGATCTGATATACAGGTTGTTTATAACTCTGTCGATCCCTCTTTGCGTCCTGATGGTACGGACAATAGCGAACAAGCGACAATAAAAAATACCTTCTTAATGGTTGGGGCAAGCTGGAAGCATAAAAACGCGCATTCTTTTTTGAAAAATTTCCTTACATACCATAAAGACAATTACAGCGCCGTTATTGTTTGTGGCCAAACAGATTACTTTGATGAATTGAAATCACTGGTTGCCACGTTGGGACTTGAGAATAATGTAACATTTAAACATCATATCAGCGAACAGGAACTAAGTTCGTTATACAAAACCTCTTTTGCACTTGTCTATCCTTCATTGAGTGAAGGCTTCGGGATACCACCTATTGAAGCAATGAGCCTGTCTTTACCTGTTATTGTTTCAGATATCCCAGTGTTTAAAGAAATACTGGGGGAAGCCGCAGTATATGTCGATCCTAATGTCAGAGAAAGTTGGGAACATGCCGTTGACACGCTGAAAGTGTCTCGTGAAAACGTTATTGATACTGGGTTGCAACGAGTCAACTTATACAGCTACGATCGATGCAAGGATATGCTTATGCTTGCATTAAAAAACATCAATGAGAAGTCTCGCTGAGTCTTATATAAGTGGTAAGCACTTTTACTACTATATAATGATTATTTGAATTTATAGGCAACCTTAAAATAAATAACCTGATTAATTTAATTTTTGATTAAATTATTTGGAAGTGATTATGCAATTTTCTCTTGTTATACCGGTTTATAATGCAGGAATGATGTGGCCAGAGGTTATTCGTTCAATTAAATCTCAAACCATACAACCTGAATGCGTTATTATTATTGATTCAA
Organism: Pectobacterium atrosepticum; assembly: GCF_000740965.1. Lineage (NCBI taxonomy): Bacteria > Pseudomonadati > Pseudomonadota > Gammaproteobacteria > Enterobacterales > Pectobacteriaceae > Pectobacterium > Pectobacterium atrosepticum. Next base: position 1,612,156 of record NZ_CP009125.1, read on the forward strand.
GTTCTACAGATAATACCGTGGCGTATGCCATTGAAGCAGGCTTTGAAGTCTACCATATAGATAAATCTACTTTTGATCATGGCGGCACACGTTCCATGGCATTAGAGAAAGTTAACACTGAGTTTGTTATTTATATGACCCAAGATGCGATATTGCAGAATGATGAAGCGTTTTTCTATCTTCTCAGCGCATTTAATAATGAAGAAGTGGGAGCCGTCTATGGGCGTCAACTCCCTCATCATGATGCGAATCCGCTGGCCACACATGCTCGGTTACATAGCTATGGCGAAGTCGGATACGTGACATCCATGAAAGATGATTTTCCTCAGGGCTTCCGTAAAGCGTTTATGTCCAACTCCTTTTCTGGCTATCGAGTCAATACGCTGCGGCAGATTGGTGGATTTCCCGCGAAACTTATCTTGGGTGAAGACTCTTATGTTGCTGCGCGTATGCTATCGACAGGAGTGTCTGTTGGTTACATACCGCAAGCCCTTGCTCGACATTCCCATAATTATAGTGTTGGCGAAGAATTTAAGCGCTATTTTGACATTGGAGTCTTCCATAAAACACAAGAATGGATGTTGGCAAGTCTTGGTAAGGTCGAGGGGGAGGGGGTAAAATTTGCCCTTGGCCAAATTTGTTATCTGTTAAAAAGTAATTATTACCACTACATCCCTTTTTCTATTGTAAGTTCAGGTGCAAAATATTTGGGATATAAATTAGGCAAGAATTATCATCGCCTAAATCGTACGTTGTGCAAAAAATTGTCTATGTACAAAAGTTATTGGAATTCTTCTGTTTGAGATATATAAGGATGTAACATGATTGTTCCCGTTATTATGGCAGGTGGCTCAGGTACTCGCCTCTGGCCTCTATCCCGAGCCTTGTATCCCAAACAGTTATTGGCACTGCATAGCGATGTCACCATGTTGCAAGCTACGATTAGTCGATTAGCAGGATTTGAGTCAGAAGCTCCGCTCGTTATTTGTAATGAGGCGCATCGCTTTATTGTCGCTGAGCAACTTCGCGAATTGCGCTGTGAAGGGAAAATTATTCTTGAGCCGTGTGGCCGTAATACTGCACCGGCTATCGCTGTGGCTGCGTTGCAAGCAATGCGGTTTGCCCCAGATGTTGACCCCATCTTGCTTGTGTTAGCTGCAGACCATGTCATTGAGAATGAGGATGCTTTTACGCAAGCCGTAAATCAGGCGCAGCCGCTTACTGCTTTAGGGAAATTAATTACTTTTGGCATTGTCCCGACGGAAGCACATACGGGGTATGGCTATATTCGTCGAGGCATCAGTGTTAACGATGCGGCATTTACCGTCGATTGCTTTGTTGAAAAACCTGATGCGAGTACCGCAGAAGCTTATGTTTCATCAGGCGATTATTATTGGAACAGCGGTATGTTCATGTTCAAGGCGAGTGTCTACTTGAATGCGCTGAAAGAACATCGGCCTGACATTTTTGCCGCTTGTGAGCAGGCTTGTGCTAACTCGCGCGAAGATCTAGATTTTACTCGTCTTGATGAAGCCGCTTTTACAGATTGCCCGGATGATTCTGTCGACTATGCCGTCATGGAGAAAACCAGTGATGCGGTAGTTATTCCATTGGCCGCTGGATGGAGTGATGTCGGTTCATGGTCATCGCTATGGGACATTTTAGAAAAGGACGAGTCGGGTAACGTTAATATTGGTGAGGTAATCGCGCTCGATAGCCATAATAACTACATCTCTTCTGACTCAGCATTGGTTGCAACAATCGGCATTAATGATGTTGTCATTGTTAATACCGGAGATGCGCTTTTGGTCGCCGCTAAAGATAGATCGCAAGATGTAAAAAAAGTGGTCGATCGGCTGAAAGAAAGTAATCTCCATCACTACCGTGAACACCCTGAGTCATTTCGTCCTTGGGGTAAAATTAGCAATATTGATTCTGGCGATCATTACCAGGTAAAAAAAATAATCGTTCACCCTGGGCACGGCCTCTCTCTGCAACAACATTTCCATCGGGCAGAGCATTGGGTTGTGTTAGTGGGCACGGCCAAAGTTAATATTGATGAAAAAGAGTTTTTCCTTTCAGAAAATCAATCTACGTTTATTCCGCCTGGGGCTGTTCATACTTTAGAAAATCCTGGCGTTATTGATCTTGTAATGATTGAGGTACGTTCAGGACACTATTTGGCTGACGATGACATCGTCAGACTGCAAGATCGATACGGCAGAATATAAAAGGTATTATTGATGTCTACGCTCACCTGTTTTAAAGCCTATGATATTCGGGGTCGTCTGGGCGACGAACTTAATGAAGATATTGCTTACCGGATTGGTCGGGCTTATGGTCAGTTTACAAGAGCCAAAAATGTTGTTGTTGGAGGCGATGTCAGGCTAACCAGCGAGAGTTTGAAATTAGCGTTGTCCAATGGTCTACGGGACGCAGGGACAAACGTATTAGATATTGGATTAGCAGGTACAGAAGAGATCTATTTCGCGACACATCATCTGGGGATTGACGGAGGCATTGAAGTCACCGCAAGCCATAACCCAATTGATTACAACGGAATGAAATTGGTTTGCAAAGGTGCTAAGCCAATTAGTGGTGATTCTGGGTTGCGCGATATTCAGGTATTGGCAGAGAACAATGTTTTTATCCCGGTTCTTGCCGAAGAGAAAGGTGAATACACAAAAACTTCTGTGCTTGATGATTATGTTGAGCATTTGATGACTTATATAGAGCCTGCGAATTTTAAACCGTTAAAGCTAGTCATCAACAGCGGTAATGGTGCGGCAGGACACGTTATTGATGCGCTGGAAGCACGTTTCAACCAATTAAATCTTCCCGTAACCTTTATCAAAGTACACCATCAGCCCGATGGCTCTTTTCCTAATGGTATCCCTAATCCGCTCTTACCAGAATGTCGAAAAGATACCTCTGATGCGGTTATCGCCCATTCTGCTGATATAGGGATTGCCTTTGATGGTGATTTTGATCGGTGTTTCTTGTTCAATCATCTCGGTGAGTTTATTGAGGGATACTACATTGTTGGTTTATTGGCCGAGGCTTTTCTCCAAAAAGAGCCCGGTGCCAAAATCATTCATGATCCTCGACTGAGCTGGAATACCATTGATATCGTTAATTCCTGCCAAGGCGAACCGGTTATGTCAAAAACAGGGCATGCCTTTATCAAGGAACGGATGCGGCAAGAAGATGCCGTTTACGGCGGAGAAATGAGCGCTCATCATTATTTTCGCTCATTCGCGTACTGTGATTCAGGAATGATTCCCTGGCTATTGGTCGCTGAATTGCTTTGTGTAAAAGATAAAAGCCTGCGAGATTTGGTGAGTGAAAGGATGCTGGCCTATCCAGCTTCTGGAGAGATCAACTCTATATTAAGCGAACCCGCTAAAGCGATAGAACGTGTTAAAGCTGCGTACTTGCCGGAAGCGCTGTCTATTGATGAAACCGACGGTATTAGTTTGGAATTTGAAGACTGGCGTTTCAACCTTCGTTCTTCTAATACTGAACCGGTTGTTCGCCTAAATGTAGAATCTAAAGCTAATAACGCTTTGATGGTTGAGAAAACGGATGCGATTCTGCATCTGCTACGGCAGTGATAGGTTATTTTTAATCGTATAAATTTTAATAAATTAAGACCTGCTTTATTTCTTATATTAAAGCAGGTCTTTCATTCAACGTGCCAAGACTTGTGACAATGCGTCAGTCCAGTCTGATGGTTTTATTGTCAATCTCGCGATTTTTTCACACGATAATGACGAGTATTGAGGTCGATGTGCCGGGGTAGGGTACTGCTCAGTTGTTATTGCAGTTAACTGTGGCTGTTTATCGATAATGTCTTGCTGTTTTGCCATTTCAAAAATGGTTTTTGCAAATTCATACCAGCTAACTTCTTTATCACCGCAATAGTGATAAATTCCGCATTCCGCATTTTTCTCAATAAGAGAAATAATCGCCTGCGCTAAATCCCCTGCATAAGTTGGGCATCCCTTTTGATCGGCAACGATACTTAATGCGTCACGTTCTTTTGCCAGCCTCAGCATCGTCTTAACGAAATTATTACCGTATTCACTGAACACCCAAGCTGTACGAACGATAATGGCGTCGGGGGCTGCTTTCGTCACGGCCTGCTCGCCAGCTAACTTTGTTTTACCGTATACGCTTAAGGGATTGGTGGTACTGGATTCAAGATAAGGCGTCGTGGCATTTCCATCAAAGACATAATCCGTTGAAACGTGGACTAATCGGATCCCCTTTTCATGTGCTACGGTAGCCAAATTATGGGGACCTGTAACATTTATCTTTTCTGCTAATACTGATTCTGACTCTGCTTTATCAACGGCTGTATAGGCTGCCGCATTAACAATCGCGTCTGGTTGATAACGTGCTATAGCCGCTTCAATCTGCGTTAAATCAGTGATATCAAGTTCGTTAGCATCCGTTGACCATATTTGCCAGTGGGTGGGAAGACGATCCTGAAAACAGCGACCCAATTGCCCATTTGCACCCGTCAGTAATATTTTCATTTTGCTAGATCCTTGAATAACTTGCCTACTTTGTCTTTCTCGGATAACTGCGGGGTTGATATTGGCCATTCGATACCAAGATCAGGATCGTTCCATAATAGGCAACCCTCATCGCTAGGGTCATAATAATCCGTACACTTGTACTCAAAATCTGCGATATCTGAGAGGACAACAAAACCATGTGCTAGCCCCGGAGGGAGCCAAAATTGCGTTTTGTTCTCTTCAGAGAGGAGTGCTCCATACCATTTCCCGTAGGTAGGAGAATCTTGACGAATATCTACTGCAACGTCAAAAACCTCGCCACGTACAACGCGGACAAGTTTCCCCTGCGGGTTTGTTTTCTGGAAATGCAGACCTCGTAATACACCTTTACTTGAGCGGGAATGATTATCCTGGACAAAGTCTACATCGATATCCAGCATCTCCTGATAACGTCTCTTTTCAAACGTTTCCAGAAAAAAACCTCGCGCATCACCGAATACTTTCGGCTGAATGATTTTTGCGCCGTGAACAGCAGTATCAATGATTTGCATGTTATTTTTCTGCGATGAGTTGGGTTAAATATTGTCCGTAAGACGTTTTGAGCATCACTTTTGCTTCATCGGCAACTTGCTGTATAGATAGCCACCCTTTACGAAATGCAATCTCTTCCAGGCAGGCAACCTTCAGTCCCTGACGCTTTTCGATGGTGTGAATAAATTGGGAGGCTTCAATCAGGCTGTCGTGTGTGCCGGTATCCAGCCAGGCGAAACCTCTTCCCAGCAGTTCGACATCCAGTCTGTTTTGTTCAAGATACATTTGGTTCAGCGTGGTAATTTCTAACTCACCGCGGTGCGACGGTTTTACCTGTTTCGCCATCTCTACGACATCTCTGTCATAGAAATAGAGCCCAGTAACGGCCCAGCTTGATTTCGGTTTTACCGGTTTTTCTTCTATCGACAGCGCTCTGAAATCTTGATCAAACTCGACGACGCCAAAACGCTCTGGATCGGTGACTTGATAGCCGAAGATCGTTGCACCTTCTTCTTTTGCCGCCACGGCTTCAAGTTTTTTACCAAAGCTTTGTCCGAAATAAATATTATCACCGAGTACCAGCGCACAGCGTTCCCCATTGATAAATTCTTCACCGATGATAAAGGCCTGGGCAAGTCCATCAGGGCTAGGTTGAATCGCGTAGCTAAGTTCGATGCCAAAACGGCTACCGTCTCCCAGAAGACGCTGAAATGCTGGCATATCCTCAGGCGTAGTGATAACCAATATTTCACGGATACCAGCGAGCATAAGAACCGAAATAGGATAATAAACCATCGGCTTATCATAGATCGGCAGTAACTGCTTGGAAATTCCGCGAGTAATTGGGTATAACCGAGTACCACTTCCCCCCGCGAGCACGATCCCTTTCATCAACTAGTCCACCCTTTGTCTTTATTTCATTAAAAATACCTTTGAATAGTCGAGCCATTATATCACTCTGCTCCACCAGAATTGTCTGATGTATCAGAAAAAGTCGATGCTTGAGATCGCTTTGTGGCTGATTGGGTGTAATCTTAGTGTCATGCGTGGCGTGTGGCATGACCCCCCGCAGGGTGAAAACGATCGGCCAGATCAACACAGTTAGATAAAAACCATCAGATTGAAGAGAGTCAATCCATGACATCATTGAAAGCTATTATCCCTGTAGCAGGTTTAGGGATGAATTTGTTACCCGTGACCAAGGCAATTCCTAAGGAAATGTTGCCGTTGGTTGACCGCCCGGTGATTGAGAAAATCGTCAACGAGTGTGTGAGGGCGGGGATTAAAGAAATTGTTCTGGTGACGCATGCGTCGAAAAATGCTATCGAAAACCACTTCGATACCTCGTTTGAACTTGAGTCTCTGTTGGAAGAACGCGCCAAGCGCCAGCTGCTGGCCGAAGTACAGTCCATCTGTCCGAAAGGCGTGACGATCATGAACGTCCGTCAGGGTGAAACGCTGGGATTAGGGCATGCGGTCTCCTGTGCTCGTCCAATCATTGGGGATAATCCGTTTGTAGTGGTGTTGCCTGATGTGGTGTTGGATGAAAGTACAGCCGATCAGACGCAGGAAAACCTGGCGCTGCTGATTTCCCGTTTTGAAGAAACTGGGCGCAGTCAAGTGCTGGTGAAGCATCGTCCTTATGAGGTGTTGCCAGAGTACTCTGTTGTCGATTGTGAAGCACAGCTGGTGAACCCAGGCGATGCCTCAGCGATTACGTCAATGATTGAGAAACCTGAAGCACCGTCCGAAACTGGGTCTGACCTTTCTGCGGTAGGACGCTATGTCTTAACGGCCGATGCCTGGTCATTGCTCGATAAAGCCGAACCAGGTGCATGGGGACGTATTCAGTTAACGGATGTGATTGCTGATATGATTGCGACCCAGCAGGTTGATGCTGTACAGATGTCGGGCAAGAACTTTAACTGTGGCCGTAAATTGGGTTACGCGCAGGCATTTGTGTCTTACGGGTTACGCAATCCTGAGTTTGGTGCCGAATTTAAAGAAAGTATTAAGGCGCTGCTGAAAAAGTAATATTGAGTGGTAACATGCTGTAAAACCGCAGATCGTTGAATCGTTCTGCGGTTTTTTATTTTCCCCGCCATACGTTCGGATTGCGGGTGCTTTCGCTATCAAACCAATCACTACCCACTCACGCAAAGCTGAGTTACCATGTCGACCTGTTTTTAAATTGCTTGCGAGGTCGCAACGCGAGGCGTTGTCGCCGTTGTAGGCAGGTTATCCTTCAGACAGGAGTTGCTTTAATGTCCAAACAGCAAATTGGCGTTGTTGGTATGGCGGTGATGGGGCGCAATCTGGCGCTGAACATTGAGAGCCGTGGCTATAGCGTTTCCATCTTTAACCGCTCTTCCGATAAAACCGATGAAGTTATCGCGGAAAATCCGGGTAAAAAACTGGTGCCTTCTTACACCGTTGAAGAGTTTGTCGAATCCCTGGAAAAACCCCGCCGTATTCTGCTGATGGTGAAGGCCGGTGAAGCAACCGATAAAACGATTGAATCGCTGAAACCTTACCTGGAGAAGGGCGATATTCTGATCGATGGCGGTAACACCTTCTATAAAGATACCATTCGCCGTAACCGCGAACTGTCCGCTGAAGGGTTTAACTTCATCGGTACAGGCGTATCCGGCGGAGAAGAGGGTGCACTGAAAGGGCCTTCTATTATGCCTGGTGGCCAGAAAGAAGCTTATGATTTGGTGGCACCGATTCTGGAACAGATCGCCGCGCGTGCTGATGGCGAAGCCTGTGTGACCTATATTGGCTCTGATGGCGCTGGGCACTATGTCAAGATGGTGCATAACGGTATTGAATACGGCGATATGCAGCTTATTGCTGAAGCCTATGCATTGCTCAAGCAGGCACTGAATCTGGACAACGACGAGCTTGCTACCACGTTCTCTGAGTGGAACAAAGGCGAGTTAAGCAGCTACCTGATTGAAATCACGGCCGATATCTTCAAGAAAAAAGATGAAGAAGGTAAATATCTGGTTGACGTGATTCTGGATGAAGCGGCTAACAAAGGTACCGGTAAATGGACCAGCCAAAGCTCTCTGGATCTGGGCGAACCTTTGTCTCTGATCACGGAATCCGTTTTTGCCCGCTACCTTTCTTCACTGAAAGATCAGCGTGTCGCTGCATCTAAAGTACTGACTGGCCCAACGGCTCAGCCATTTGGCGGTGATAAAGCCGAGTTCGTTGAGAAAGTACGTCGTGCGCTGTACTTAGGCAAAATCGTTTCTTATGCTCAGGGCTTCTCACAGCTGAAAGCGGCATCAGACGAGAACAGCTGGGATCTGAACTACGGTGAAATCGCCAAGATTTTCCGCGCGGGTTGCATCATTCGTGCGCAGTTCCTACAAAAAATCACCGATGCGTATGAGCAGAAAGCGGATATTGCTAACCTGCTGCTGGCACCTTACTTCAAAAAAGTGGCGGATGAATACCAGCAAGCACTGCGCGACGTCGTCTCTTACGCCGTTCAGCAGGGTATCCCGACGCCAACATTCTCAGCGGCAATTGCCTATTACGACAGCTACCGCTCAGCCGTGCTGCCAGCTAACCTGATTCAGGCTCAGCGTGACTATTTCGGCGCGCATACCTATAAGCGTACAGATAAAGAAGGTGTATTCCATACCGAATGGTTGGAATAATCGTTTCTTATGCTTATGCTTAGGTAAAGTGATTTGTTAATAAAACGCCAGATTAGGAAATATCTGGCGTTTTTTTATATTGGTGAATCAATGGATTGATATCGCTAAGATATCTATGACTTTTTTTCTGGAATACTGTAAATTTCATTAAAGAAATCTGCTTTTTTACCGAGATCATTACTGTTTATTACATCGGGATCTTGCTATTTTTAACAGTGTTGCAAAAATTGAGTTGTAGTTTTGCTTTCTGGTATTGCTTATCAGAGGTGGTCGCCTCTCAAAAATGCTTTGCGTGATAGAGAGTTTTATCGCCATTGGATTGTAACGCATTGCTGGGAGGATCCCGGTAACGGTCAGTAACGCGCTAAATAGAGATATTTGCTGTTGTGCTGACTGGAATGAAGGACGGGGTATGGTCTTTTTGACGGTACTCCACCCTGAAGTACTTCATGTTAAAAAGGAAATCGTAATGAAGAAAACGTTAATCGCGCTAGCCGCTGTCCTGGCTATGTCGTCAAGCGTGTATGCAGCTGGTCCTGCTGGTGCTGCTGCCGCGGGTAGTGCTGGTGCTGGTGCTGGTGCTGCTGCTGGTACTACCGCTCTGATTGCTGTCGGTGTTGCTGCCGCTGTCGCTGTTGGTGTTGCTGTTGCTGTTTCCAGCAATGACAACAACGATGCTACGAGCACCACGACGGTAACTACTGGTACTGCTCGTTAATTCCGTTTCAATTCTAAGGCCACTTCGGTGGCCTTTCTTTTTCTAGGCTGCGCTGTTCAACGAGAACTGCATTTCATGACAAAAATAAAACGAATGGCAAAGGTACGTTCGCTGATTGCCATACCTCTTTTATCGATTGTGTTGACTGGCTGTTCCCAAAATGTGGAGCAGGTGGGGAAAACGTTCAAACTGGCGTTTTTTGGTCAGGATGATACCCATGTGACGGCCAAACGGGTTTCCGATACACCCTATGCGTCGGCCTATCTAAAAGTGGGAGAGGCGCCACAGGCGTTTGTCATTCTCGTTTTTGCCGAACAGAACCAATTGAAATGGATTGGGGCTGATAAAAATATGATATCGACCCAACATGGTCGTGTAGTGAAAACGCAAGGCTTCGGCGAAGACATTACCTATGTGGATAACCTGCAACAGGATCCCCTGACATTAGGTTTATTGAAGACATCGACGCCAATGACATGGCAAAGCCGGGCTGAATGGGCTCAAGTCTTCCGCGGTGGTTACGATACCCGCTCTGTTTTTCAGGCCCGTGGCAAAGAAACGATAAAAATTCTGGATACCTCGCGTGAGCTGTTGCGCTTTGATGAGCAGGTTACCGTCCCCGCTTTAAATGAATCTTACACCAATAGCTACTGGCTCGATCCGACTAACGGAAGTGTGGTTCAAAGCCAACAGTATATGGGGCCGAGTATGGCATTGGTAACATTCACCGTATTAAAACCCTACGTACAATAAGGGGCTACTATGTTGGCACTTAACCGTATCGCTACCTTGTTGTTGCTGATTTCCGGCGTCGCGATGTCTGCGCAACTGACTGTGAAATCGCCTCAAGAGACGATCGCCGTCGTTAAACTGGACGACGGTACACGGCTTGAAAAATTTTACGAACAGGTTTCCTGGCCACAGAATATCAACTGGCAAACGGCGTTTATTTCTGATTTTGCGACGACACAGAAAGTTCGTGTACAGGGCGATGTCTTGTTGCAAAAGCTGGCCGAACTGGAAACGCGCTGGCGTAATTCAGGTGATGGCGATCTGGCGATCTCCGCCTGGCTTCTGAGAAAGGCGATTAACCCAATTAATGTTGCGGGTCGTATCCGCACTAATTTGGATCCTGACCGCGTGCGTGTTTATAGTGAAAATAACCGACCTTTGGTGGGGGAGTATGCGTTATATGTGGCTCCTCATGATGATAAGTTGGCGCTAATTGGTTTGGTGAATACCTCTGCGGATGTGGGTGAGTTGGAGACGTCGGGAAATGTTGTGCTACGTGCAGGATGGTCGGTCGAGAATTATCTCGCTGGACGGCGGCTTTTAGCGGGAGCAGATAATAGTTACGGCTATCTGATTGGGGGAAATGGCCAGTGGCGCAAGGTACCGCTAGCGCTGTGGAATCGTCAGCATATTGAACCTGCTGCGGGCGAAACGATCTTCATCGGTTTCAATCCTTCTGTTTTACCACAGGATATGTCATCACTTAACGAGCAGCTTGCTGACTACCTTGCTAACCGGATCCCACTCGAATGACCAAGAACAGAAACGTTAAACTAGGCTGTCTGTCGTTGGCGATTGGCGGCATTCTGAGTGCGCAGGCTATGGCGGCTGAAACAGAAAACAGCCGTACTGCGACGAACCCGAATCTGCGTTTTCAGCCTGCGGGTGTGTCGCAGTCTGATTTCGGTGGCACGGGCTTATTGCAAATGCCAACCGCACGTATGGCGGAAACGGGCGAATTTAGCCTTAACTACCGCGACAATGATGAGTATCGACGTTACTCCGTATCCCTCCAGCTCTTTGACTGGCTGGAAACGACGGTGCGTTATACCGATATTCGTACCCGGCTTTATAGCGGCGACGCGTCTTTCAGCGGTAATCAAACCTACAAGGACAAAGCCTTCGATCTCAAGGCCCGCTTGTGGCAGGAAAGCTACTGGATGCCGGATGTATCGCTGGGGTTGCGCGATATTGCTGGTACCGGGCTGTTCGATAGTGAATATCTGGTAGCCAGTAAGCGTATGGGGCCGTTTGATTTCACCCTGGGTATGGGGTGGGGCAATATGGCGGAGAGTGGGAATATTAAAAACCCAGCCTGTTCGCTGAAAGCCAGTTTCTGCAATCGTACTCAGAATACAGAAATCGGTCAGTTTGAGGTTAAGAATTTCTTACACGGTCCGGCGGCACTGTTTGGTGGAATTGAATATCAGACGCCATGGGATCCACTGCGCTTAAAGCTTGAATATGACGGCAATGACTACAGCCGTGAATTCGCCGGTGCCATCAAGCAGGATTCTCCTTTCAACATCGGAGCGGTTTACCGCGTGGGCGATATACTGGATACCACGCTGTCGTGGCAGCGGGGCAATACCCTGATGTGGGGCTTTACCCTACGTACCAGCTTTAACAGTTTGAAACCAAACTATTTAGATGATGCGCCACCGGTCTATGCGCCGGTGCAGGATGGGAAAGGGACAAACTGGCAGTTAGTCTCGAAAGAGCTGAATGATAAGGCTGGCTTTAAGGACGCTGATATCTACGCGGACCAAAAACAGGTCACCATTGTTGCCGATCAGACAAAATATCGTGATAGCGATCAGGCGACACAGCGTGCGGCGACGGTATTGGCGAACCACGTACCGGGCAGTATTGATGAATACCATATTGTGCAGCGCAGCCAGCGCTTACCGATTGCCAGTACGGAAGTCGATGCCAAAGCCTTCCATCAGGTTCAACAGGCTGCTATTCCGCTTGGTCAACCTGAACCTGCTACGCATCGCAAAGAGCCGGTATCTGACGTGCGTGGTCAGCAAGTGCTGCTCGCAGAGCCCGATCGTCTGACGTATTCATTAGATCCGACGCTGGTGCAGTCTTTCGGTGGTCCTGAATCCTTCTATATGTACCAAATCGCGCTTAAAGGCAATGTGGACTACCGTCTAAGCGATCACTGGAGCGTGGGGGGAACCGCGCTGCTGAATCTGGTGAATAACTATGACAAGTTTAACTATAAATCACCGCCGGCCGATGGCGCGGCATTGCCGCGAGTCAGAACCTGGGTGCGTGAATATTCCACATCTTCCGATCTGTTATTGACCAATCTGCAATTGACCCGCAGGGATAATCCCGCGCAGGACTGGTATACGCAGGTCTACGGCGGTTATCTGGAAATGATGTATGCTGGCGTTGGCTCTGAAGTGCTGTATCGTCCGTTCGGTAAAAGCTGGGCACTGGGGCTGGATGTTAACTATGTCAAACAGCGTGACTGGAACGACATCATGAGAATGGCCGATTACGATGTAGTGACGGGCCATCTGACCGCGTATTGGGAACTGCCGTTTGTGGAAGGTGCGGTGGCGAAAGTGAGCGTAGGTCGTTATCTGGCTGGTGATAAAGGGGTCACGCTCGACCTGTCTCGCCGCTTTGACAGCGGGATTGTTGCGGGTGCCTTTGCAACCAAAACTAACGTCAGCGCTGCTGAATACGGTGAAGGGAGCTTTACCAAAGGCTTCTACGTCTCCATACCGTTTGACCTACTGTTCACTGAACCGACGGTGAAACGCGGGGCAGTCGGTTGGGTACCGCTAACGCGTGATGGTGGTCAAATGTTGCAGCGCCGTAGCTCGCTGTATGGCCTCACCGATCACTAATCGACCCAGTTAGTTTAGGGTTAATAAAGCCCGTCATGGCCGAGTGCCGCGACGGGCTTTTTTGTGCGCGTTTGCTTTGCAGGTCAATATCGTCACTTGATAACCAATTTGAACTATTTCATTTGGTCATTGTTTGTATCTTAATTATCCGATGTCGAGAGTTGCGACTCTGAGATCTGATTTCGCAGTTGCTTGTAATTTAAAACGTTAATAGCAGGAATCGCGACAGGCCGGAAAACTGTTAAGAGGAAGTGTGTCCTATAGGTAATGATTGAAATAGTTTCGTCATGGAAGATTCATATAGCGAAATCTATTATCTCCTGCCGCAATGGCAAAATAAAAACATAGCCATAGATGTTAATGGCAGTGCTGACAGGAGAGTGCAACCCAATGAATTTGCCTATTTCCGCTGTTATCTCGTTAATGATGAGTTCTGCCTGGTGTCTCCCTCTGCATGCGGCCGTGCAGGATAATTCTCTTGGTATCTACCAACTGATCCAAGAGAGGATGGTGCTCATGAAAGATGTAGCGGGGTATAAAGCCCGCCAACACCTGCCCGTTGAGGATTTAAAGCAAGAGGACCGTATTTTGAGTAAGGCGCGGGAACAATCTGCTGCCGTTGGGTTATCCCCTCAGAGTACACAGATGTTTTTTACTTCATTAATGAATGCCAGCAAAGCCATTCAGTATCGCTACATGGCGGACTGGCTTGCGACACCTGAGGGCGACTGGACGCCCCTTTCGTTGAACGACACCATCAGGCCCACGCTACTCACGATTGACGACCAACTTCTGATTAGTATTAAACGTTATCTCGCGAATGGCGGGCATTTTGCGCCTCAGCAAGAGGCTACGTTTCTTTCTTCTATTAATGTTGAGCATCTGTCACAGAACGACAAACGCCAGATTTATGCGGCATTAAGTCACATTGAACCAGACGGCAAATAGCTGAGTGGGAGAGAAGACGATGACTTACCAATTATTGAAAGGGAGTGAGCGCGGAAATATCGCTGACGCAGCGTACCGCGAGCGCTGTAATGTTAATGAAAGCGTCAGGGTCATGCTGGTACTGCGTTTTACTACGCCAGATGATGAGTATTACACCGAACTGCACGATAGCATCGATCCGCAATTTGGTGGCATCAACGCTAATAAGCCGCTGTCGCGTGCCAGTTATGCCAGAAAGTTCAGCGCGGATGATGCTGATATGGAGCACGTTCGCGCGTTTGCGCGACATTATCGGCTATCTATCGAACGTGAACATCCTGCCAGTCGTACTGTCTTCATGACGGGTACTGCAGGGCAGATAGAGCAAGCGTTTCGCGTGAGCTTAGCTCGCTATGATCACAAAAATGGAGCTTTTCGTGGGAGATCGGGAGGGATTTATTTGCCCGAATATCTACAGGGCGTGGTTGTCGCTGTGCTAGGACTTGATGAGCGTCTGGCGACGGATTGTTGCCTACGTATGAATCGTCCGTTCTCTAATGCAGAGATGCGTCCGTCGGGCTATACGCCGCTAGAGCTGGCTGAGCATTATCACTTCCCTGAACATGATGGCGCAGGGCAGTGCATTGGCATAATTGAACTGGGGGGCGGGTATCGCTTACCGCAGTTGGAGCACTATTTTAAACGAATGGGCGTTAATCCACCGCAGATTGTCGATGTTTGCGTGGGCGGAGCCAAGAATGCCCCAGCATCGTTGGATAGCGATAAAGAGGTGAACCCGATTGATATCGAAGTACAGATGGATATCGAAATTGCGGGCACGTTGGCTCCGGCGGCCAAAATTGTGGTGTATTTTGCCCCGAATACCGATGCAGGGTTTTTAGAAGCGATCAATGCCGCGATTCATGATGAGAAAAACGCGCCGTCGGTAATTTCAATTAGCTGGGGTAGTAGTGAGTCGAAATGGACAGCGCAATCGTTGCGGGTTTACAACCAGGCTTTTCAAACCGCCGCAGCATTAGGTATCACTGTGTGCGTGGCCTCTGGCGATCAGGGGGCGAAAGATGGCGAGCTGCACGGGCTGCACGTGAACTTTCCTGCTTCCAGCCCCTACGTTTTAGCCTGTGGTGGCACTCGGCTGCAAAAAACAATGGAAGAAACCACCTGGCATAGCCGAGACGGCAGCGCGACGGGGGGCGGCGTCAGCCAATATTTTGCGCTTCCCGGTTGGCAGTTAGGGCTGTCTCTGGCAGACAAATACGGTGGCCATCACCCTCTGCAACACCGTGGCGTACCGGATGTCAGTGGTAATGCCGATCCCGAAACGGGCTATCTGATTGAAGTCAACGGACGGGAAGGCGTGGTTGGCGGAACCAGCGCCGTCGCGCCGCTGTGGGCGGGATTGCTGGCGCGAATGCTGGCACTGACCGAGTCGGCATCGCTGTTTATTCCCCCCTTGCTGTACCGCAATCGTAATAGCTGCAAGGATATCGTGCGGGGGAATAATGGGGCGTTTGTGGCTTCAGAAGGATGGGATGCCTGCACGGGGTTGGGTTCGCCCGATGGAATGAAGCTACTCAGGCTGTTGAAGCGGCTTGTCAGACTTAACGGTGCACGAGACCATGATGGTGGTGAACGGTAGTCTGCATTCCTGGAATGGCTGGCGTAGGGGACAGAACATCGTCAGGTGACGGGATTATCGGTGATATTCATCACAGATTGCCCGACCTTGGTTTGAGTCTACGACGGTTAGCAGATATAACCCGATAAGAAGGACGTGATCGGGCTTAGGCCTGAGCGGAACCTGATACGACGCATGTGATTTAGACATGTCCGTATCAGGTTTTTTTTTGCCTGAATTCAACCCGATCGCGTGCCACCCATAACATCAGTGATGTCTGCTGACATTATCTCGTTAAGGAAAGGAGAAAAACTGTGAAATACCGTCATCTTAAACGTTTCCCTGAGGGGTTTTTATGGGGCGCGGCGACATCGGCTTATCAGGTTGAAGGGGCATGGAATGAAGACGGCAAGGGGCCATCGGTGATTGATGCCAGAACATCCTATCCTGAGGGTACAACGGATTTTAAAGTCGCCAGTGACCATTATCATCGCTACAAGGACGATGTCGCACTGTTTGCCGATATTGGCTTCAAAACCTACCGTTTTTCCATCGCCTGGAGCCGTATCATCCCCGATGGCAGCGGTGAGGTAAACCCGGCAGGCATTGCGTTTTATCACAATCTTATCGATGAGTTGCTGCATTACGGCATTGAGCCGATCGTCACGATGTACCATTTCGATCTGCCGCAGGCGCTACAGGAAAAAGGCGGTTGGTACAACCGAGAAACGGTGGACGCGTTTGAACGCTTTGCCAACGTGCTGTTTGATGAATATGGCGACAAGGTGAAGTACTGGCTGACCATCAATGAACAAAACATGATGATTTTGCACGGTTCTGCATTAGGCACGTTGGATCCGACGCCGGAAAATCCTAAGCAGAATCTCTATCAGCAGAACCACAACATGCTGGTGGCTCAGGCAAAAGCAATGAATGCGCTACATGAAAAAGTGCCCGGCGCGAAAATTGGGCCGGCACCCAACATTGCGTTGATTTATCCGGCATCAGCGAAGCCTGAAGATGTGATGGCAGCGTTCAACTATAACGCGATCCGTAACTGGCTCTATCTGGATATGGCGGTATACGGACGTTACAACACGGCGGCCTGGCGCTATATGGAAGAAAAGGGTTATACGCCGGAGATTCTGCCCGGCGATATGGATATTCTGGCATCGGCCAAGCCTGATTTCATCGCGTTTAACTACTACACCTCGCAAACGGTTGAAGCCAGCAAAGGCGACGGGTCGGATGAAATTGCACGCGGAGGTGACCAGCACCTGAAATCGGGTGAAGAGGGCGTACACCGTGGCGCGAGCAATCCGTGGTTGCAGAAAAACGCCTTTGGCTGGGAAATCGATCCCATCGGCTTCCGCAATACCTTGCGTGAGTTACACGATCGCTATCATTTACCGCTGATTATTACGGAAAATGGGCTGGGCGCGTTTGATACGCTGGATGAAAACGGTGAGGTTCAGGACGATTACCGCATCGACTACCTGCAACGCCACATTGAGCAAATTCAGCTTGCGATTACCGATGGTGTGGATGTCTTCGGCTATACGCCATGGTCGGCACTGGATCTCATTTCCACCCATCAGGGATGCTCGAAACGCTATGGTTTTATTTACGTCAACCGTGAAGAATTCGATCTGAAAGATTTGCGGCGCATCCGTAAAAAAAGCGCATACTGGTATGCTGATGTCATTAAAAACAATGGGCTGGATAGCTCAGAAGTGTAAATGATGAAAGAAGACGCCTCGGCAATACGACGTTCGAGGCGTTAAACGGCAGGGAAGGCCAGCGTGCCTTCCCGTGAGACAGGACGGCTGATGCGATGATCATTGAAAAAATACTGAGCAATAACGCCGTGCTGGTGCTGGCTGATGACCAACGGGAAATTGTGGCGATTGGTAAAGGTGTCGGCTTTGGCAAAAAGGTCGGCGACCCTATCGATCCGCAGCGCATTGAAAGTCAGTTCGTAAAGAAAAGTGACGGTATCGCGGACGTGTTGTCACAACTGCTGGCGGATATTCCAACTGACTGTCTGGCGGTCACGCAGCAGATTATTACTCTGGCGCAAAAAACACTGCGGCTCGATGTGCAAGACACGTTGTTTCTGGCATTAAGCGACCATATCAACTTTGCAATTCAACGCCATAAGAAAGGGCAGGTGATCAAGAATCTGATGCTGTGGGATATTCGTCAGTTCTATCGCGGTGAATTTGCCGTTGGGTTGGAGGCGCTGGCGCTGATTCGCTCCAGATTGGATATCGATTTACCGGAGGATGAAGCGGGGTTTATTGCGCTGCATCTGGCGAATGCGGCGAATAACAGCGACATGCAGAGCACGATGCAAAGCGCGGGTATCATTAAAGATATTTTGACTATTCTGAAGTACGACCTGCATGTCACTTTTGATGAACATTCTCTCAATTATCAGCGTTTGATTACGCACCTGAAGTTCTTCGCTCTACGCTTGTTAAATCGGGAAACAGTGAGCCACGGTGATGACTCCATCTATCAGGGAATTACCGAACTGATGCCGCGGGCGTATGCCTGTGCGATGAAAGTGTATGACTATGTGGAGAAAAATTACGGCTGCCAGCTGACCACCGACGAAGTTATGTTTCTAACCATTCACATTAACCGTTTACAACCCTCTCTATCTTAGTCACGTCGGCCATCATGACAGGCATGGCTGCGGCAATAACAGGTACTGAACGAAGCCACGGGTAAGACCAGCTACCGTTAACATCCGTGTTACTCTGTTCAGCCGTTACGACACGAGTTCGTTATGTAACAGAATAAATTAAAATACTGCTCACTGATGCTGACATGCTTTCAGTCATAATGTTTTTTTTCTCACTATTCGTTAGTGAACCGCATGGGGGTCGTTATGTCAGCCTCGTCGCCGATGTTTTTGACGGTAGATGTACGTCGCTCAGGGTTACGTTTTTCCCAGCGGGTCTATATTCCACGTATTATCGGTACGATACTGTGCTCTCTTTTTATTTCCTCGGTATTGATTGTCAAACCTGTGCCAATTTTCGCGTGGGGACTCCTCTTTCTTAATGCCTTTGTCTGGCCTCATATTGCTTACACACTATCTCTTCGTTCACACGATCCGATGCGGTGCGAGAAACGTAATTTATTGATTGATGTGGTATTTGGTGGCATCTGGATAGGGTTTATGGGCGTGAATCTTTTGCCCAGCGCATTGATTGTCGCGATGGTTGGTATGAACGGGACGGCGGGTGGTGGAATCAAACTGTTTGTTCAGGGTATCGTATTACAGTGTGTTGCCTGCTTGCTGGTTCTTGTGCTGTTTGCTGTACCTATTTCTCTGAATACCACGCCGATACAGCTTTATGCCTGCCTGCCGATGTTACTGATCTACCCGATTTCTTTGGGCTATGTTACCTACACCACTGCGCTGAAGCTGGCGGAGCACAAGCGTATGCTGATGGAAGTCAGTATTCATGACGGTATGACCAGTCTCTATAACCGTCACCACTGGGAACGCCTGCTTAAGCACGAGTATGAGATTTGCCAGCGTTATAAGCGTATTGCGACGTTAGTCCTGTTCGATATCGACCATTTTAAAGCCTTTAACGATAACTTTGGGCATAACGTCGGCGATCAGGCGATATTGCTATTGGCGCGTGAGCTGACGTCAGGTTTTCGGGAGACGGATGTGATTGGGCGATTCGGCGGTGATGAGTTTGCCGTTATTTTACCCCAGACCAGCGCGGGGGATGCGTTGGACGCGGTGAATCGTATTCGAGAGAGTTTGTCGCTGAAGTTCCTGAACCAGACGCCACAGTTGGCGGTTTTTGTCAGTGTCGGGATTGCGGAGATTTCACCGGATATGGGCCAATATATTGACTGGTTAAAGGCGGCGGATATGGCGCTTTATCGGGCAAAAAATAAAGGCCGCCGCCGAACTGAAGTGGCTTGAGGATGCAAGATAACAGTCTGTTGTTCCGTCATTGTTACCGAGATAGGTTTTCCTCAGTGGGCGGTGAATCGTTACTCAAACGGATCCATCAACAGGAACGTGCACTCGGCCCGCTGGTGGCTATTTATCATGGGAACCAGACGCTGGAAGTGTTCGGTCTGGCAGTGAATGTCCAGAGCGGCTCTATCCGGCCAGGTTTCGATAAAGGTTAAGTGCCCTGGGTCTTTTTGATTGATAAAAAGCGCATACGAGATGCACAACGGCTCTTGTCGCGTTTTCTCTACTAACTCGCGGTACAGCGGCATGACGATCTCAATGCTCTCAGGCTTAATAAAATCCTGGGCTATGACTTGAAGCATAAAACGGGTCTCCCTACATGTTCATTCTGCTAAGTAAATAGTTCCGGCTAGCCGCGCTGCTGTTTTTCGCTCTGTTCTGCGCCGTTTCCCTGACGGTAGGCCAGTGATACCATCAACGACTGCACCAGACACAGCGTGGCAGACTGTGAACGGAACGCATCAACCTGCGCTTCTTTCACCACAAAACAAACGTCGCTGAGCGTTGCCAGCGGGCTGATCTGACTGTCGGTAATCACAATTTGTCGCGCACCGGCTTTCGCCGCCATCTCACTGACCATCACGGTTTCCTGTGAATAGGGTGAGAAGCTGATGGAGACCACCACATCGCGTGAGTTAACGCGGCTGAGCTGTTCGCGAAACATGCCTCCCAGGCCGTTGACCAGAATCGCACTGCTTTCCAGATGGCTGAGCGCATAGGCGAGGTAGGTGGCGACGCTGAACGAGCGTCGTAGCCCCACGATATAGATCGTGTCCGCCTGCGCCAGCAGATCGACCGCTTTTTGCAGATCCTCTTGCGGGGTGCGTGCTGCCAGCTGTTGCATTGCCTGCGCGTTTGAGCGTGCAAACTCATGCAGAATATCCAACGGCGTTTCTGGCACCGCGTCAGCTTCCATCGCCCGAAACAGCCGTGCCCGGTCGGTATAGCTGGCCGTTTCCTCCACCAGATTCATACGGAATAGCTGTTTCATCTCGTTGAAGCCGCTGAAATCAAAGGCGTTGGCGAAGCGAATCAACGTTGAGGGAGGAACATCCGCGCGTTCGGCTATTACCGCAACGGTATCGAACGCGATGCTGTTGGTATTATCCAACACATAGTGCGCCACCTGCTGTAATCGTTTGCTGAGCGAATCGTAACGCTCGCGGATCTGTTCCTGTAACTCTCTCAGGCTGGTTGCCATGGGCATATCGGGTCATCTCCCAAAGACGTGTAAGACTCACATATCACAATTCTGCTTGGTTTCCGTCACGCCTGTGATGATTGGCGTTTGAAACGGAACAGAAAATTCATTTCTGGATACGACTGTTTTATCTGTACGACATTTCTGGCGGCAAACCTTTTATCGATGAGGCTATTTTCAGAGGCTGCTCGCCTGTCTTTGTGGACAGCTGGCTTCAAGTTTACATAAAAATTCGCAGCGGATCACAATAATCAACATTTATTTTATTTTTCCATTAAATGGAATATTCATTTCATATACTGTAATCCGATGTCAGCCGTTTGTCTCCTCAAAACCCACAAAGGTGTAAACATGGAAACCGTATCTAACTTCATTCAGGGGGCGATTGCCTCCAGCAACAGCCAGCGCTACGCGGCGGTGTATAACCCGGCGACGGGCGAGCAGATTCGCCAGGTTGTGATGTCTGATAAGGCGGAAGTAGAGCAGGCCATTGCCAGCGCGGCGGCGGCATTCCCTGCGTGGTCGAAGCACTCTCCGTTACGCCGTGCGCGCGTCCTGTTTCGCTTCAAGGCGCTGTTGGAAGAGCGAATGGATACGCTGGCTCGGCTGATTTCACAGGAGCATGGCAAGGTCTATTCCGATGCTGTGGGAGAGGTGACGCGCGGGCTGGAAGTCGTTGAGTTTGCCTGTGGTATTCCGCATCTCCAAAAAGGTGAACACTCGGCGAATGTTGGCACTGGTGTGGATAGCCATTCGCTCATGCAGCCGCTCGGCGTGTGCGTCGGGATTACGCCGTTTAACTTCCCGGCGATGGTGCCCATGTGGATGTTCCCGATTGCACTGGCGACGGGCAATACCTTTGTGCTTAAGCCGTCGGAAAAAGATCCGTCGTTCTCGCTGTTGTTGGCGCAATTGCTGAAAGAGGCAGGCCTGCCGGATGGCGTGTTTAACGTGGTTCAGGGCGACAAAGAAGCGGTGGATGTACTGCTTACCGATCCACGCGTGCAGGCGGTGAGCTTTGTGGGATCGACGCCGGTGGCGGAATACATTTATCAGACCGCGTCGGCGCATGGCAAACGCTGTCAGGCGCTGGGCGGGGCGAAAAACCATTGCACCCTGATGCCGGATGCTGACATGGATATGGCCGCTAGCGCGATTATGGGCGCGGCGTTTGGTGCGGCGGGCGAGCGCTGCATGGCGCTGTCGGTGGTGGTGGCCGTTGGCGATGACACGGCAGACGCGCTGCACCAGCGTCTGAGTGCGCAGATAAAAGCGATGCGTGTTGGACCGGGTCTGGTTGACGGGCAGGAAAATGAAATGGGGCCGGTAATCAGCGCGCCGCATCGGGCGAAAATTGCCGACTATATTCAAAGTGGTGTCGATCAGGGCGCGACGCTGCGCATCGATGGCCGCACGCTGTCTGTTCAGGGGCACCCGCAAGGCTACTTTATCGGGCCGACGCTGTTCGATAACGTCACGCCGGAGATGAAGATCTATCAGGAAGAAATTTTTGGCCCAGTGCTGTCCGTGGTACGCGTGCCGGATTACCAGACGGCGGTGACGCTGATTAATAACCATGAATACGGCAATGGCACGGCTATCTTTACCCGAGATGGCGAAACGGCGCGTCAGTTCTGTGAAGAAGTACAGGCGGGCATGGTCGGTGTGAACGTACCGATTCCGGTGCCGATGGCGTTCCACAGCTTCGGCGGCTGGAAGCGCTCCATTTTTGGGCCGCTCAACGTCCACGGCAGCGACGGCGTGCGCTTCTACACCCGCATGAAAACCGTCACCAGCCGCTGGCCCGCCAGCGTCCGTCTGGAACACCACACCAGCAGCTTCATCATGCCCACGCTGGAGTGAGGATTTGACTGCTAACAGGTGATGAATGGAGTGCACTGGTTGTGCTCTTCCGGCGTCAAAAATTATGCTGAGGTAGGTGCACCGCCGAAAGAGCGACAAGGATGTTGCGAAAGCCAGTGCCGCGGAGGGACCGCGTCACTGGCGGTTCGGATGACGGTGACACATACCGAAGGGCCCGCGTAGCGGCATAATTTATCGCCATAAGCCTGGGTTCTCAGGGCGGCGGCGATTGAGCGCCCTGAGTCGGGCGCGTGCTACAACGTAGCATAAGAATAGCTAAATTTTTGCGCACGAAATACTCGCTGAATATACATAGTTCATTATAGAAATCAGATCCTTATTTAAGGAGTAGATCAATGGATACGTGTCGCATCACCATGGCGCAGGCGCTGGTCAGGTTTCTCAACCAGCAATACATCAGCATAGATGGTGAAGAATCCCCTTTTGTGCAGGGTGTCATGACCATTTTTGGTCACGGTAATGTGCTGGGCATCGGCCAGGCGCTGGAGCAGGAGGCAAACCGTCTCACCGTGCATCAGGGGTGCAACGAGCAGGGGATGGCGCATATTGCCGTCGGGTTTGCTAAACAGCACAAGCGGCGGAAAATCTATGCGGTGACCTCATCGGTGGGGCCGGGTGCGGCGAATATGGTGACCGCTGCGGCGACCGCGACCGCCAACCGCATCCCGGTACTGCTGCTACCTGGCGATCTCTTTGCCTGTCGCCAGCCGGATCCGGTGTTGCAACAGGTCGAGCAATATCACGATCTGTCGATTAGCACCAATGACTGCTTCAAACCGGTTTCCCGCTACTGGGATCGCATTAATCGCCCTGAACAGCTGATGAGCGCGTTGATTAACGCCATGCGCGTACTAACCGATCCTGCAGACACCGGTGCGGTAACGCTGTGCTTACCGCAGGATGTACAGGCGGAAGTCTGGGATTATCCGGCATCGTTTTTCCGCAAGCGCGTCCATCACCTCGAACGTCGTCCGCCGGATGCCGCGCGGCTGGATGAAGCCGCGGCGCTGATTGCGAGAAAACGTCGTCCAATGCTGATTTGCGGCGGCGGCGTTCGTTATTCCGGCGCCCATGATGCGCTGGCACAGTTTGCCGAGCAGTTTGCGATTCCGTTTGGCGAAACACAGGCGGGCAAGGGTGCACTTGTTTCATCACATCCGCTGAACTGTGGCGGCATTGGCGTCACGGGCGGGCTAGCGGCGAATCGGCTGGCGCAAGCGGCGGATCTGATTATCGGCGTCGGGACGCGTTTAACCGATTTTACTACCGGCTCCAAATCGCTGTTTCAGAACCCTGATGTCGAATTTTTACTGCTCAACGTTGCCGAGTTTGATGCGCTAAAACTGGACGCGTTGCCCCTGATTGCCGATGCTCGTATCGGGCTGGAAGCGTTGAGCGAACGGCTGGCAACGGTGTCGTATCATAGCGGCTGGCAGCAGGCTGTCGAACAGGTTCGTGCGGAATGGGAGCGCGAGCTAGGGCGGCTGTTTACCGTGCAGGATAAGGGTGAACTGGTGCCAGAAGTGGTGGATGGTCTGGAAGATAAGCTGGATGAATACCGCCAGATGCTGAATACCCATCTGACGCAAACGCGCGTGCTGGGCATACTGAATGATGAACTGGAGGATAACGCGATTGTGGTTGGTGCGGCGGGATCACTGCCGGGCGATCTACAGCGCGTGTGGCAGGTGAAAACACCGGACAGCTATCATCTGGAATATGGCTACTCCTGCATGGGGTACGAGATTGCGGCGGCCATTGGCGCACGCCTTGCGGCACAGCAGCAGCCAGTCTATGCGATGGTCGGCGATGGTTCCTATTTGATGCTCCATACCGAACTACAAACGGCG
Organism: Pectobacterium atrosepticum; assembly: GCF_000740965.1. Lineage (NCBI taxonomy): Bacteria > Pseudomonadati > Pseudomonadota > Gammaproteobacteria > Enterobacterales > Pectobacteriaceae > Pectobacterium > Pectobacterium atrosepticum. The sequence continues at coordinate 1,636,774 of NZ_CP009125.1, forward strand.
GTACAGGAGGGCATCAAAATCACCGTACTGCTGTTTGACAACGCGGGTTTTGGTTGTATCAACAACCTGCAAATGAGTCAGGGGATGGGCAGCTTCTGTACAGAAAACCGCTACCGCGATGCGGAATCGGGGCAACTGCGCGGTGCGCTTATTCCGGTGGATTTCGCCAAGAATGCGGAAAGCTATGGCTGCAAAGCGTGGCGGGTGCATGATGAAGCCTCGCTCAAGCAGGCACTGGTGGAATCACGCCAGCACTCAGGACCGGTGCTGCTCGATATCAAGGTGCTGCCGAAGACCATGACGCACGGCTATGAATCCTGGTGGCGTACGGGAACGGCGCAGATTGCCGACAACCCAGAGATTGAGTCTGCTGCCAATAGCGTGAAAGCCGCGCTCTCCCGTGCGCGGCAATATTAGGGGGCTATGCCAAGTGGCTGGTATGAGTTTTGCCGTTTCATTCCAGCCTCTGCGAAGGTTTCGGGCGTATTAAGCATACTTATTTCCTCAGTGTGTCCACACACGCCCGACAAGGCGCGCTCAATCGCCGCAGCGCCTTGACCACTGGCTTTTCGGCGCTAATGGCGTCGCTACGCGATACCTTCGGCGTTCGTGACCGCTGTTCGGGCCGTCAGTGACGCGTTCCCAACGCGGCACTGCCTTTCGCGGCGTCCATGCCGCTCACCCGGCAGTCACGCCCACCTCAGCGCAATTTTTTACGCCGAGGAAATAGAAACAGCAAGACACTCATACGGCTTTAGATATTGTTAGCTTAGCGTCATAGTGCTGCTTAGTGCTGCTTAAGGTTTCTCTTTGCTCTCACATGTAACATTAAACTGAAATATTTATTTCATTTTTAAACCGCGGTTTCATTTTCCCTCCTGCTATACGCCAACACCTGACCGATCCGCTGATAGTCATGTATATCCCCATAAACGTTCTCACCCGATGTGTGATTGTGGTTGCAGAAAACAGCGAAGATGTCATGAAAATGTTAACTGACGCGCAAAAACATAATTTTCAATTTATACAAAACTGAAATAAATGTTTTATTTTAGCTATCGGGATTTGCGGTAAAAAGTGAGTGATGGGGCTGGAGAGAATGCGACTAGCCGTTATCCCGTCACTTTATCAGTCTGGCGTTAAATACCACTCAGGTAGCAAGGGAGCATCTATGTTTAACATCGCTTTACTGGGCGCGGGCCGTATTGGCCAGGTCCACGCAGTGAACATCGCGGCACACAAAGAAACCAACCTGTACGCGGTGGTCGATCCCAACCCAACCAATGCCACCGCACTGGCCGAACGTTACCATACCAAAGTACAAACAGTTGACGAGGTCATGAACGATCCCGCCGTGCACGCCGTCCTGATTGCCTCCGCGACTGACACGCACGCCGACCTGATTGAGCTTGCTGCCAAGCATGGTAAAGCCATCTTCTGTGAAAAACCGGTACATCTGGATATTGCTCGCGTTCGCGACTGCCTGACCGTCGTCAAACAGCAGAACGTGCCGCTGTTTGTGGGCTTCAACCGCCGCTACGATCCGCAATTCCGCCGCGTCAAAACGCTGGCTAGCGAAGGCAATATAGGCAAGCCGGAATCTCTCCTGATTATCTCCCGCGATCCGTCCCCACCGCCTGCTGAGTATGTCCGCGTTTCCGGCGGTATGTTCCGCGATATGACGATCCATGATTTCGATATGGCGCGCTTCATTATGGGTGAAGAACCCGTGTCGGTCTTTGCACAAGGCAGTAATCTGGTCGATCCGGCGATTGGTGAAGCGGGGGACATAGATACCGCGTTTATCGTGCTGAAATTTGCTTCTGGCGCGATGGCGACCATCGTTAACAGCCGCCGTTCTGGTTACGGCTACGATCAGCGCCTTGAATTGCACGGCGCGAAAGGCGTGCTCACCGCAGGCAACATCCGTGAAAACGTAGTCGAGCAGTGGACGGATGACGGTTGTCTGTCTGCGAAACCTGAATATTTCTTCCTGCAACGCTATCACGCGGCCTACGCGGCAGAGTGGCAGCACTTTGTCGATGTGCTAAATGGTCGTACGCAGCCTGAGTGCTCTGGTCTGGACGGTGAACGCGCGTTGAATCTGGCGGATAAAGCGTTTGAATCACTGGCTCAGGGCAAGGAGGTCGCCGTGTAACCGCATCGGCACAGCGCGTTTTACCTGCTTTCAACCCTACAACCATACCCATAACAGAAGCAGAGAAAAGACATATGAAAAAGATCATTAGCGTTACCGCAATTGCCATCGCACTGGGTCTGTCTGGTCTTGCTCAGGCCCAAAATGAACAAATCGTTTTCAGTACGCCGAATCTCGCTATGCCGTTTGAAGTTCACATGCAGCGCACCGCCGTCAAAGCCGCCAAAGAATTGGGCGTGAATTTGCAGGTGCTGGATGGGCAGGGTAGCTCGCCGAAGCAGGCCGCCGATTTGGAGAATGCCATCACACGCGGTGCACAAGGTTTCGTGGTGTCACCGAATGACGTCAATGCAGTTTCCAGCGCCGTGACCGAAATTCAGGATGCCAAACTGCCAGTGGTGACGCTGGATCGTTCGGTGAAAACGGAAAAAGCGGTGCCGCATTTTGGCGCTAACAACTACAAAGGCGGTCAGGCGATTGCTGATTACGTCAAAACCAAATTCCCGAACGGTGCAGAGATCATTCTACTGACTGGTCAGCCGGGTTCTTCTTCCAACATTGAACGGACGCAGGGGATTCGTGACAGCCTGAAAGCGGGCGGCAGCAAGTACCGTATTGTGGCTGACCAGACGGGGAACTGGATGCGTTCAGAAGGAATGCGCATCGTTGAAAGTGTTTTTCCATCATTACCAAAACGCCCGCAGGTGATTCTCTCTGCGAATGACGATATGGCGCTGGGCGCGATTGAAGCGTTACAGGGGCAAGGTCTGAAACCCGGCGAGGTGCTGGTGACGGGATTTGATGCCGTACCGGAAGCGCTGGCTCGCGTACGCGACGGCTGGCTTGCGGTTACCGCCGATCAGCGTCCGGGCTATGCCGTGACCACGGCATTAACGCAGTTAACCAATAACATCCGCAGTAAAGCGCCTATCACCGGGGCAGACTACCAACCGACCATGATTACCAAAGATAACCTGAACGATGCCGAACGCATTGGTGAAGCGGGTAAATAAATCGTTTTCCACGCCATTGTTAAATCATATACCCCAAATAATTCGAGTGGCAGGAAGGCGGCAAGAGAGGGAATCCCGATGAGCTTACTCAGGTAAGTGATTCGGGTGAGTGAACGCAGCCAACGCACATGCAGCTTGAAGTATTACGGGTATAAAAGGTATTCAGCAGGCCGCATCCGTGCGGCCTTGCGGGAGGAAGGTACGCATGACGGAACCCCTACTGAACATCACCAATCTGGCAAAGAGCTTCTCTGGCGTCTGGGCGCTGAGCAGTGCGCAACTGACCGTACAGCCGGGAGAGATTCATGCGCTATTGGGAGAGAACGGCGCGGGTAAATCGACGCTGTTAAAGGCGCTGGCAGGGGCGCAGCCGCAGACCAGCGGTGATATCTGGTTTGGCGGCCAGCAGCTGTTACCGCTTGAATCGCCGGTTGAACGCCAAAAACGAGGGATTATCACCATTTATCAGGAGTTTAATCTGCTGCCTAACATGAGCGTCGCGGAAAACATGTTCCTGGGGCGTGAGCCGCAGCGCAGTGGATTATTTGTCGATGCACTGGTGGTCAATCGCGAGGCGAAAGCGGTACTGGATTACCTGAAATTAAATATTGCGCCGACGACGCAGGTGGCGCGTTTGAGCGTGGCCCAGCAGCAGATGGTGGAAATCGCCAGAGCGCTGACGCTGAACGCCAAACTGATTGTGATGGATGAGCCATCGGCGGCGCTGAGCGATAGCGAAGTTGACAGCCTGCACCGTGTGGTGCGTGAGCTAAAAGGGCGCGGTGTGAGCGTGGTGTATGTGACGCACCGACTGCATGAAGTCTTCCAGCTATGCGATCGCTTTACCGTATTTCAGGACGGCCGCTACACCGGTTCTGGGGATGTCGCCAGCACCAACGTGCAGGAAATTATTCGCTTGATGGTCGGTCGTGACGTGGTGTTTAACCGTCGTCCGCCTTCAGAAACGCATCATCAGGATAAGCCAGTTCGATTGGCGGTAAAGGGGTTAAGCCGGGAAAAGCCGCCACTGGATGCGCACGGCATTGCGCTAAAAGACATCAGCTTCCAGGTGCATGCCGGAGAAGTGCTCGGCATTGCTGGGCTGGTCGGTGCAGGGCGCACGGAAATCGCACGCTGCCTGTTTGGTGCCGATGGGTTCTCTACCGGTGAGTTTGTGCTGGATGATGCGCCTTATCATCCGTCCACGCCACTGCATGCGCTGTCGCAGGGTATTGCTCTGGTGCCGGAAGACCGCAAGAAAGAGGGCGCGGTACTGGGGTTATCGATCAGGGAAAACATCTCGCTCTCCAACCTCTCATCGCTCATGCGCTGGCGCTGGTTTGTGAACACCCGTAAAGAAGACGATTTGATTGACGCCTATCGTCAGGCGCTGCACATCAAGATGGTGAACAGCGATCAGGAAGTGCGCAAGCTGTCGGGCGGTAACCAGCAAAAGGTGATTCTTGCTCGCTGTATGGCGCTGAACCCTAAGGTGTTAATTGTGGATGAACCCACGCGCGGCATCGATGTCGGCACCAAGTCCGAAGTCCATCAGGTGCTGTTTGATATGGCGAAACGGGGTGTTGCCGTGATTGTGATTTCCTCCGATTTACCGGAAATCATGGCGATTTCCGACCGTATCATCACGCTCAGCGAAGGGCGGATCAGTGGGGAAATTCATGGCGATGACGCTACAGAAGAAAAACTGATGACGATGATGGCCATTTGCCACGACGCATTACACGCAGCATAACGGAGGTGACGCATGTCCCAGCAGCCGCTTTCTAAGACGATTACGCCGCCCAACACGCGTGGACGTTTTGACCCCATTGGCTTTTTTGAACGCTTTGGCGTGTTTATTTTCATGATTTTGCTGCTGATTTTCTTTCAGTCGCAGAACAGCAACTTTTTGTCCGAACGCAACATCACCAACATCCTTACCGAAGTGTCCATCTACGGCATCATGGCCGTAGGAATGACGTTCGTCATTTTGACTGCTGGGATCGACCTGTCTGTCGGCTCGATTCTTGCGGTATGTGCAATCACTGCCGCGTCGGTGATTAAAGGCGACAACTTCACCACCGTCGACCCCGATGCCTGGTACGGCTTGAGCTGGCTGGTCGCGTTGGGCGTCTGTCTGGCAATGGGCACCTTTATTGGTTTCCTGCATGGTTTAGGGGTGACCAAACTGCGTCTGCCGCCGTTCATCGTCACGCTGGGCGGGATGACCATCTGGCGCGGATTAACGCTGGTGATGAACGACGGTGCGCCGATTGCGGGCTTTGACCCCGGCTATCGCTGGTGGGGACGAGGAGAAATCCTCGGTATTTCGGTGCCGATCTGGATCTTCGCGCTGGTCGCCTTACTGGGCTATCTGGCGCTGCATAAAACCCGCTGGGGACGCTTTGTGTACGCCATCGGCGGCAACACCGAAGCGGCGCGACTGGCTGGTGTGAATGTGCAGCGTGTACTCGTCAGCGTCTACGTGGTGATTGGCTGCCTGGCTGGACTGGCGGGCTTTATTCTCAGCGCTCGTCTCGGCAGCGCAGAAGCGGTCGCGGGGATCACCTTCGAACTGCGCGTGATCGCTTCGGTGGTCATCGGCGGCACCTCGCTGATGGGCGGCTATGGCCGGATCAGCGGCACGATTATCGGCTCGATCATCATGGGCATTCTGATTAACGGACTGGTGTTGATGAACGTATCGGCCTACTACCAGCAGATTATCACCGGGTTGATTATCGTGCTGGCCGTGGCGTTCGACACCTATGCCAAGAGCCGTCGCGGCGCTATCTGATCCGCGCCTGTACCGAATCTTTTTTGCACTGAGGTGGATATGAAGGATGTACGCATTGGGTTAATCGGCACTGGCTACATCGGGCGTGCGCATGCTATCGCCTACGCGCAGGCACCGACGGTCTTCCCGCTGAAAGGGAATCTGGTGAAAGCCATGCTGGCGGAAGTGTCGCCGGAACTAGCGGCTAAACGGGCGCAGGAGTTCGGTTTTCAGCGTTCAACCGGTGACTGGCGTGAACTGGTGGCCGATCCCGACATTGATGTGGTGGATATCTGTGCGCCGAACTTTCTGCATAAGACGATGGCGATGGCGGCCATCCAGCACGGTAAGCATGTTTACTCAGAAAAACCGCTGGCGCTGAACGCGCGTGATGCCAGAGAAATGGTTGATGCTGCACAGCGGGCGGGCGTGAAAACGCTGGTGGGCTTCAACTACATGAAGAACCCGACCTCACAGCTTGCCAAAGAGATTATTGCCAGCGGAGAAATTGGCGAGGTAGTGCATTTTTACGGCACGCACAATGAGGATTATCTGGCCGATCCTAACAAACCTGCAGACTGGCACTGCTTTAAAGAAACGGCAGGGCTAGGGGCGTTGGGGGATCTGGCGGCGCACATCGTCAACATGGCGCAGTATCTGGTTGGCGATATCGCCAGCGTCTGTGGCGATCTGCAAACGGTAATTGCGCAGCGTCCGACGGCATCGGGCAGCAGCGAATGGGTACAGGTGGAGAATGAAGATCAGGCGCATGCCATGGTGCGGTTTGCTAGCGGCGCGCGCGGCGTGATTGAAACTTCGCGTATCGCCTGTGGGCGAAAAATGGGTCTGACCTACGTGGTGACCGGCACCAAAGGCTCGCTGAGTTTCACGCAGGAACGCATGGCGGAGCTGAAGCTGTATCGGCATGACGAGCCGGAAAATCGGCAGGGATTTAAAACGCTGCTGACCGGGCCACAACACCCGGATTACGCGGCCTTCTGTGCCAGCGCCGGACACGGTATTGGATTTAACGATCAGAAAACGGTGGAAGTGCGCGATCTGATCGATGGTATTGCGGCCGACGTACCCCTATGGCCGGATTTCGAAGAGGGCTGGAAAGTATCGCGAGTTCTGGATGCGATAGTGCAGTCACACGAAACGGCGCGCTGGGTGAACGTGGACGAGGTGGGCTAATTAAGGCTTTTTTTACGCGACTTTTTTACAGGGCTTGCTGCTATGAGTAAGGAAAAGACGTTTGATGTGATTTGCATGGGGCGCGTTGCTGTCGATCTGTACGGGCAGCAAATCGGCGCGCGTCTGGAAGATATGGGCAGTTTTGCCAAGTATCTGGGCGGGTCGTCCGGCAACGTGGCTTACGGTACGGCGCGGCAGGGGTTACGTTCTTCCATGCTAGCGCGGGTGGGCGACGAGCATATGGGGCGTTTCCTGCGCGAAGAGCTGAATCAGGTCGGCTGTGACACCAGCCATTTGATTACCGATAAGGAACGCCTGACGGCGCTGGTGCTGTTGGGCATTAAAGATCGCGATACCTTTCCGCTGATTTTCTACCGCGACAACTGCGCTGATATGGCGATTTCGTCGGAGGATTTCACCGAAGATTACATCGCATCGTCCCGCTGTCTGGCGATTACCGGCACGCATCTCTCTCACCCTAACACGCGTGCCGCGGTGCTGACGGCGCTGCAATATGCACGGCGCAACGGGGTGAAGACGGCGCTGGATATTGACTACCGTCCGGTGCTGTGGGGACTGACGTCGCTGGGCGATGGCGAAACCCGTTTTGTTGAAGCGCAGGCAGTCACGGCGCAGTTGCAGCAGGTGCTGTCGCTGTTCGACGTGATTGTCGGCACCGAAGAGGAATTCCACATTGCTGGCGGCAGCACGGATACCTTGCAAGCGCTGCGCACGGTACGGCAGCATACGCAGGCAGAGCTGGTGTGTAAACGTGGAGCGCTGGGCTGTTCGGTGTTTAGCGATGCCATTCCCGACCATCTGGATAAAGGCATCACGATCAAAGGGGTACGCGTGGATGTTCTCAACGTGCTGGGCGCGGGCGATGCGTTTATGTCCGGCCTGCTGCGCGGCTATCTCAACGGTGAAGGTTGGGAGAAAGCCTGTGCTTACGCCAATGCCTGTGGTGCGCTGGTGGTATCACGCCACGGCTGCGCGCCAGCCATGCCAAGCAAGATCGAACTGGATAACTATTTAGCCCGTGCGGCGAGCGTTCCGCGTCCCGATCTGGATGAAGAGCTTAACCATCTACATCGCGTTACGACACGCCGTAAACAGTGGAATGAACTGTGCGTGATTGCGTTCGATCACCGCAGTCAACTGGAAGACATGGCGCTGAACTGCGGCACGGAAATCAGTCGTATTCCGGCGCTGAAGATGCTGATTTTGCGTGCCAGCTATTATGCGGCTCAGCAGGCGGGGCTGGAGGGCAAAGCGGGTCTGCTGTGTGACGGCACGTTCGGTCAGGATGCGCTGAATGATATCACCGGAAAAGGCTGGTGGATTGGTCGACCGATTGAACTGCCGGGTTCGCGCCCCTTAATCATGGAGCGGGGCAACATCGGCTCACAGCTGGTGAGCTGGCCGCTGGAGCACGTGGTGAAATGTTTGGTGTTCTTCCACCCGGAAGATGCCCACGCGCTGCGGCGCGAGCAGGAAATGAAGGTGATGGAGGTCTATCAGGCCTGCCGTCAATCCGGCCATGAACTGCTGCTCGAAGTTATTCTTCCCGCAGGGATGGCGCACAGCGATGCGCTTTATCTACGCGCCATTCAGCGCTTCTATAACCTCGGCGTGCGGCCAGACTGGTGGAAACTGCCACCGCTGTCCGCCGAAGGCTGGGAGCAACTCACGCCTCTGTTGGCACAGCGCGATCCTTACTGTCGCGGCGTGGTCATCCTTGGGCTGGATGCGCCGCTGGAAACATTGCAACAAGGCTTTAGCGCCGCCGTCAATTTCCCGATCGTGAAAGGGTTTGCCGTCGGGCGCACCCTGTTTGCCCAGCCTGCGCAAAAGTGGCTGCGCAATGAGATCGATGACGCCGAATTGATTGAGCAAGTTAAACATAACTACCTGCAACTGATCGCCGTCTGGCGTCAGCGCGGTTAACCCGTTTCTATGTGATCGAATAAAGGGAAAATAACATGACTGTTCAACTTGGTATAAATCCACTCACCTGGACAAATGACGATCTGCCTTCTCTGGGCGCGGACACGCCACTGGAAACCTGTTTGACTGAAGGGCGGCAGGCGGGTTTCGCTGGTTTTGAATTAGGTAACAAGTTCCCACGTCAGGCCAGCGTGCTGGGGCCAATCCTGCAAGCGCACGACTTGCGCTTAGTTTCTGGCTGGTATTCCGGTGAACTGCTAACCCGCTCAGTAGAAGAAGAAATCGAAGCGGTGCAGGGGCATCTGGCGCTGTTGCGCGATCTCGGAGCGACGGTGCTAGTGTTTGCAGAAGTGACAGGTGCGGTCCACGGCGATCAGCAGAAACCGGTTCATCTGCGTCCGCGTTTCCCTGAAGAACGCTGGCCAGAATATGGCAAAAAGCTGACCGAATTTGCGCGCTACACGCAAAGTCAGGGCGTGCAGATTGCTTATCACCACCATATGGGCACGGTAATTGAAAGCGCGCAGGACGTGGACAATTTGATGGAACACACCGGGCCGGAAGTTGGACTATTGCTGGATACCGGTCACCTAACGTTCGCGGGGGCCGATCCGGTAGCGGTGGCCAAACGCTGGATTAATCGCATTAATCACGTTCACTGCAAAGATATCCGCCCAGACGTGCTGAAAGACGTGAAAAACCGCAAAACCAGCTTTCTGGACGCCGTGTTGAGCGGTGTCTTTACCGTGCCGGGCGATGGCTGCATTGACTATCCAGCGGTGTTCAGCATCCTGAAAGCCAATAGCTACAGCGGATGGTTGGTTGTTGAAGCGGAACAGGATCCGGCCGTCGCACATCCGCTAACCTATGCCACGCTGGGCTACAATAACTTGCAACGTTTCGCCCAGCAGGCGGAATTGATCTGATTTGTGGTGGTATAGGAGGTAACAAGATGTCCCGACTCTTATCTCGTCATCGTGCGCCTGATGAATACGGGCGTACGCAACACATCACACCGGAAACGGCGGGCTGGCGATATGTGGGGTTCGATATGTACCAACTGGCACTGGAGCAGGTGCTATCGCTACCCGCTAGCGATAACGAACGCTGTCTGGTGTTGGTCAGCGGTAAAGCTACCGTTGTCACGCCAAGTGAGCGTTTCGAGCAGATTGGCGACCGAATGAGCCCGTTTGAGCGCAGAAAGCCCTATGCGGTTTATGTCACTGCTGGCGAAACGATTACGGTGATGGCACACACCGCGCTGGAGCTGGCAGTGTGCGCTGCACCGGGGTTCGGCACACATCCGACCCGGCTGATCGCGCCGCAGGATATTGACGCCGAGCAGCGTGGTGTCGGCAATAACCAGCGCTACGTGCATAACATTTTGCCGGAGGATAAAGCGGCGGATAGCCTGTTGGTGGTCGAAGTGTACACCGACGAGGGCTGTACCAGCTCCTATCCTAGCCACAAGCATGACGTCGATAATCCGCCGCAGGAAACTTATCTGGAAGAAACCTATTACCATCGGTTGAATCCAGAACAGGGGTTCTGCCTGCAACGCGTCTATACCGATGACCGTTCATTAGATGAATGCATGGCGGTATACGATAGGGATGTGGTGCAGGTGCCGCGCGGCTACCATCCGGTCGCCACGATTGCGGGTTATGACAGCTATTATCTGAATGTGATGGCTGGCCCCACGCGCCAGTGGCGTTTCACTTGGGAAGCGGATCACCAGTGGATCAACAGCCCGGAATACGCGGATAAACACAGGTAGGGCAACGCGTAGTTATGCTGCGCCGGTAACAAACAAAAACAGGGAGCGTTGTTATGTGCTCCCTGTTTTTTCTTGTGTTTAAATTATGTGGTTTTTTAAATCATGTCGCCGCTGTTAGCGTTGTTCCCGCCATTGCAACGCGCCTTCTTTCAAATAACCAATATGGCTGGCCATGAGTTCGGCTTCCTGTTCGCTGTGCGTGACTAAGAGCGCGGTTTGTCCAGCGTCGCGCAGGATGTCGCGCACCTCCTGTCCTAGCCGCTTACGGCTATCGGGGTCGAGGCTGGATAGCGGTTCGTCGAGCAGCAGTACGGCAGGTTGGGGAGCTAATGCACGTGCCAACGCGATACGCTGCTGTTGTCCGCCGGACATCTCATGCGGATAGCGCTGCCCTAGCGCAGCGAGATCGACCAATTCAAGCATGGCGCGAACGCGCGATTGCTGAAGATCTTTCGGCTGTTTTCGCAGGCCAAAGGCAATGTTCTGCGCGGCGGTCAGATGGGGAAACAGCGCGTAGTCCTGAAACACCATCCCGACATTGCGCTGTTCCGGCGGCAGATGCATGTCTGGGCCCGCCACACAGCGCCCGCCGACGTAAATCGTTCCCTGAGTCACGTGCTCGAAACCGGCAATGGCACGTAACGCTGTGGTTTTGCCGCATCCAGAGGCACCGAGCAGACAGGCCAGTTCCCCCGCGACAACCTGCATGGAAAAACCGTTCAGCACATGATGAAAATTATGCTTGTGCCCGTAGGCGACGTGGACATTATTCAGAACGAGTGTAGCCTCAGACACCTTGACTCTTCCTCATGATTTTCATTCTTTCTCAACCGACGTTTTTAACTGACTACGTGCCAGCAGCACAACGGGGAGCGTGCCAGCTATCACAATCAGTAGTGCGGCAATCGCGCCTTCTTCATAAGTGCCTCTGGCCGCTTCGGCATAGAGGACGGTCGCCAGCGTCTCGAAATTGACGGGGCGCAGCAGCAGTGTCGCAGGAAGTTCCTTCATCGCGTCGGCAAACACCAGCAGCGCACTGGTTACCAGCGCCGGGCGCAGCAGGGGAAGATGCACGCGGAAAAACGTCACCAACTCGCTTTCACCCAGCAGACGCGACGCCTGTTCCATCACGGGCGGAATACGCGTCAGTCCGGCATCAAGCGCGCCTATCGCAATCGCCATAAAGCGAATAGCACAGCAGACTACCAGCAGGATACCGGCGGAAAGCAGCGGTAATCCCTTATAGCCGATTAGCTCGGCGAGAAAATTATCTGTCGCCATACCGGGCGTCAGCAGGCCAATGGCGAGTACCGTGCCGGGAACGGCATAGCCCAGCGAGGCGATTCTCAATACGGTGCGGCGGCGTTCTGGCGAGCGATCGGTAATGGCTGAATGACGGGCATACCACGCAATAATCAGGCTAACGACGGTAACGACCAGCGTGACACCAACGGCCAGCAGCAGCGAATTTTCTAACGACTGTATCAGGCCAGCGGAGATCGTCACACTATCACCCAGCCGTTTGGCGCTTTCCCATGCGAGAAAGAGGGCAGGGGCGATGAATCCGAGCAAGATCGGTAACGCGGTCGCGCAGGTTGCCAGCCAGGCGCGTACGCCTTTTAACGGAGTGGGCATGATGCCACGCATTTGTCGGCTGGTGCCGTAGCGCTGGTTTTTCCGGCCATAATATTCCAGCGTCAGCAGCAGGATGACCACCGTTAGCATCGTGCAGGCGATCTGTGCCGCAGCGGGTAAATCCGACCGGGTGACCCAAGTCGTGTAGACCGTCACGATCAGCGTATTCACCCCAAGAAACTCGGACGCGCCAATATCATTCAGTGTTTCCAGCAAGGCCAGACTGGTGCCGACGGCTAGCGCAGGGCGTGCCATCGGCAGGGCAACGTGCAAAAAGGTGCCCGTCGCGCTCAAACCCAATGTGCGAGCGGCTTCCAGCAGGTGTGCGGGTTGGCTGATAAACATGGCACGCATGGTCAGATAAACGTACGGATAGAGCACCAGCCCGAGCAGCAGAATGGCACCGGTCATGGAGCGCAAGTCCGGCAGCCGGAACTGACGCGGGCTGTCATAGCCAAGAATACTGCGGATCACTTCCTGAATCGGGCCGATAGGGTGCAGCATATCGAGCCAGGCAAACGCGACAATATAAGTTGGCATCGCCAGCGGTAGCAGCAGCGCCCAGCTAACGAGCTGTCTGCCGGGGAAATCAAAGGCGGTCACCAGCCAGGCGCAGCCCGCACCAATCACCATCACTAATGTGCCGACGCCGACCAGCAGAATCAGCGTGTTGAGTGCAGCATCGGGCAGCACGTAGCGCATCAGGTGATCCCAATGACCAACACCTGCGCCCGCCGCTAGCCAAAGCAGGGAAACCAGCGGAGCCAGTACGCCAAGCGCAATAATGATAGCGGCGATGCGAAGCGGCGAAAAAAAGAGGCGCGGCCGCCCGAAGGCGCCGCGCCGGGTTGACGAACCGGTCTTATTGATCGAATCCAACTTTATCTACCAACTGACTAGCTTGTTTACGGAATTTAACGATATCAGTCAGCGGAATGCTATCCACATTCACTTCACCAATCGCGCTGCCGATGGTTGAATCCAGCGTAACGCCTTTGCGAACCGGGTATTCATAGTTCGCCTGTGCGTAGAGCTGCTGGGCTGGGGCGGAAACCAGATATTCCATCAGCTTCACGGCCTGATCTTTATGCGGAGCATGGCGTGCAACGGCTGCGCCGGTGATATTGACGTGCGTGCCGCCGTTTTCAAAGGTAGGCTGAACCACCTTGATGGCATCGCCCCATTTACGGGCATCTGTGCCTTCTTTGGCGTTCTTCATATGGCCGACGTAGTAGGAGTTAGCCAGACCCACATCACAGATACCGCCGAGGATATCGCGTGCGACGTCACGGTCACCGCCAGTGGCTTTACGTGCCAGATTATCTTTCACTCCGCGCAGCCAGGTTTCGGTTTTAGCTTCGCCATGGTGTGCGATCATCGCGGCAACCAGCGCGGTATTGTAAGGGTGTTGACCCGCACGGATACACACTTTGCCTTTCCATTTCGGATCGGCGAGATTTTCGTAAGTAATGCCGGTCAGCGGCAGTGATTTTTCCGCATAAAGTACGCGGGAGCGCATCGACAGGCCAAACCACTGATTGTCTTTATCGCGCAGCGCAGCTGGGATGACGTCGGTCAACGTGCTGGACTGAATCGGCTGTGTGACACCCGCTTCCACCAGATCGATCAGGTTGCCAGCATCAACGGTCATCAGCAGGTCAGCCGGTGAGTTTTGGCCTTCCGCCTTCACGCGTTCCAGCATGCCGTCCTTAATGAACACGGTGTTTACTTTGACGGATGTCTCTTTGGTGAACGCATCAAGCAGCGGCTGAATCAGCCCAGGCTCGCGCGTGGTGTAGAGGGTCAGGGAATCTTCTGCGGCGACAGCTGGCAATGCATAAGCCACCATCAGCGATGAGGCTAGCGTGAGCAGGCGCGCTTTTTTGCGCAGAACAGACAGCGTTTTTGACATGTTATTATCTTCTCCAGAGTGAATGTGATGCATAAATTAATAAAATAAGGAGATATTTTCGGCAGGCGATTAAAACAATATATGATAATCACTCTTGTTTGCAATCTCATTAACGCAGTTTGTTCACTATCGTGATAAGGGTCAACCTAGGCGTGCATCAGGAGAAATCAGCGTTTTACTTGTGGGCATCTTGATAAAAACAGTGATGATTGGCTGTCTTGAGTAAGACTATTGCTACGGCTTCAGGTCTTGCCTGGAAAACGAGTACGTGGTTTCTTCCTTTAGAGACAGTATTACGCTCCTGTTGAAGGGGAATTATCCGCTTGGTACGGTCAATATCGAATACTTAGGTGCAAGCATGGGGATCGTCACGGCAGATCCTTCCGTTGATGAGCCTGATGGTGTGATCCGTCGAGCCGATGCTGCAATGTACGCCAATAAAGTCATGCGAAAAAAAGCGCAAGCCAGCGCGGATCAGGATGACGCTATGCCGTTTACCAGCCGCAGACGTTAGTTTCTTCATCCGCATCGTAACCACGTACGATATTAACCAATTCTTTCACCGATTCAGCGGAAATCGTCTTATCTTTTAATTCTGCAAGCGCGGAGAAATCCTTATCAACGGATACGCCATTATTATTATTGGTTACCGTCAGCAAAAATCCGTTGTTATTATCGCTGGTTAAAGACAGATTGTTGACTAATTCATCAACCGCGCCGGCAGCGAAATCGGGTACATAAAAAGCCATCGGTTTAAGGTAAACCTTTTCTGCTTTTTCATTATTATTGCGGTTCAATAGTGTTAATGAGTACCCTTTATTTTCAGTTGTCATTTTTTACCTCAACCTTCTATCAGAATTTTTGGATCGACATAAAAATCTACGTTGAATAACGTATCATCAGATAACGCTTCAATTCTGTGCCATTTCTCTGGAGGGAATACGCCAAATTGTCCTGCTTCAATGGTCAGCGTTTCGACTGGCTCCGAACTGGTTTCATCGGCATAGCCATAATAACGAATTGTCCCTTGCATCACGCACAAACGCGGGTAAACACCTTGTCGTGTTCCTGCATCCAAATGGCGCCGCCAAATAGACGCGGGAGCAGTCTCCTTTGTCCAAAACGGTGTTGTACGGGTATGAACATAATTCGCTGGTATGACAATTCGTTCCATGTTTAAACCTCATATTTTACCCAACCACATTGTGGATCGGGAAGGAAAAAATCATATGATGCATAGCATATACCTCTTTTAATGCTTGTGAATTATTTTTTGCTAGTTAATTTTTACAATATCGAAATTCCTCGTGCAAAGGTTGTATTACCGATACTCAATTGTGGTTATTGTTAAGTGGAAATCAAAAGAGTAAAAATGGAAAGGTATAACGATAATCTATTATGAGGCCTGAACTAAAATGAAAAAGAATGTAAAACTCAGTTCGTTTTATTATGGATTTCCTGTTTTTCTTGTTACGACGACGGATAATAGTAACGGGGATACCAATGTCGCTTCTATATCATCATCAATTTCTCTTGGTGATAAAATTATTATTGGTGTCAGTAAAGGAAGTAAGACTTACAGTAATTTATTATCCGGTTCTGATGTCGTCATCAATATTCCTGATTACAAACTTTGGGAGAAGGTTGAAGAACTCGGTAAATTGACCGGAAGCGACACGCTATCTGAAGGGCAGATAAAATGGGGCGTTCAGGTATGCCACGATAAATTCTCCAAAGTAGGCCTTCATACTGAAGCCTCTACAGATATTACGCCACCTCGGGTTATTGAATGTCCTATCCAGGCAGAATGTAAGACTGTCAGTACCACAGACAAAGGTCGTTTTATTCTTGTCGAACTAGATATTGTCAATGTCTGGGTGGATAGCGAGCTATTAGGATCAAATGATGTCATCGACTCGTCAAAATGGAAGCCGCTGATCTACAACTTCCGCGAATACGACACCACCGGTGACGCCTTAGGATTTAATTTTAAATACGGTCATTAATCGCATAAAGTGAAGATTCCCGCTGTGTTAGCGGGTCATCTGAGCCTCTGTAAATTACCTGTTCCCGTGAGTCTGTTGATCAGACTTTATGGGCTGATCTTTGACGTGCAGTATCGCGCAGTCTGCCATGATCCGGTAGCCGACTTACGTAGCAGAAAAAGCTCCTGATAAGCCGCAGGTGTGACGACACCGGTCGCTTTGTTTGTTTCAGTTCCCTCGGTGGCGCTCCGAACGAAGGCCCAGTCAGAGCTAGTTTGCACAACCTCCTTTATTTCATAGGCCATGTCGAAGCCGACTGTTTCAAAGACGCTGAGATAGACCTCAGCAAGCTCGTCCTTCCCCACTGCCGCTGGCCTGCCAGGCCCCATCAGTACACCGTCATCAGTGTATGTTGCTATTACGGCCGGGATATCGGCACGATTGAAGGCGGTCAAGTAAGCGACCGCCGCCGCTTCAATAACGGCCAGTTCTTCATTAAATATCTTACTCATTATCATTCCTCACCAGTATTACTTTGAAGCCAAAAGAGTTCTTTCAAACAATAGTAAATTCACATGTCGCTAAACTGTGTCTTTCCTTTGCTTGTTCAATGCGGATTGAACACCGGTTGCGAAGTGTCATGCCATTTTCACATCGGAAATGCTCGAAAAGGAGGCCTAAATAGGGCATGAGATTTTCCATACAATGGATGCGGCAAAATTTTGATCCGGTAGGATCTAGCCACGGTGTTGCCGAGTAAGATAAGGGGGATCGATTAGGTAGACTAGATGTATAAAAACACTTAGCCTTATCATTTCAGTGATTAATCGTGAAGGGGAAAGCTTTGCGTCGTGCCAGCTATTTTCTGCATGAAGCTGGTATCAAAGTAATCTCTCCAGGCGATGATTTTATCGCCGTCAAGCTTGAGTATGCCCATCACTTTTGCTGCGCCAATCTCGCTGCCATCAGCACGTTCAAACCTGTCAAAGCGTCCAGTGAGCATCTTATTACCGTCAGCGGCGATCGAAAGCATTTCAATACGTACTGTCGTGATGCCAAATGCCTCTTCGAGTTTGTCAATTAGCGCCAATGCTTCATCGATGCCGGTAGTGGTGGCACGCCCTCATTGATTCAGACTGTGTGAGCTGTGTAGCCTACGCCTGATAAGCTCTTTTTCTTGCCTGATTATATCAGTCATCTTGCGTGGTAATGGGCCGTTGATATAATCAGCCTTATGAATAACGATCTTACACCGCACCTTGATATCGCCCTGCGGCACGCGTCGCTGGGATTGACTGTCACACGGATCCCGCGTGTAGACCTCTGCGTCGGACAAGGCTCGACAGACAAGGCTCCCTGCCTGTATCGCTCGATGATCTGTTTCATCCTGCAAGGCTCAAAGCGCGTTGCAATTAACGACACGCTTCTGAGTTACAACAGCGAACAGTATCTTATCAGTGCCCTTGATTTACCTCTTAGCGGACAGATCCTTGATGCTGAAGGGGGGCGGCCCTACGTTGCACTATCGCTGGTGCTGGATCCGGCCATACTAGCGGAATTAGCGGCAAACATGCCGCCGGTTCGCGAAAGTGAACAGAAAGGGATTGGCATCATGATAAATCCCATGACCGCTTCGCTCCGCAATACGTTACTCCGCCTAATGTCGTTGCTTGATACGCCTGACGATATCCCGATTCTTGGCCCCATGCTCGAACGGGAATTGCTTTATCGTCTCTTGCAGGGCCCTCAGGGGCGACTGTTGCGTCAGATTGCCCAACCCGATGGCGCACTCAGTCGCATCCGGCGCGCCGTTGGCTGGATCAGGGACAATTACAGTACCCGTCTTCGCATCGACGCGTTGTGCGAGGTAAGCGGTATGAGCCGAGCAAGCCTGCATCGCCATTTTCTGTCGATGACTGGCCTCAGTCCTGTCCAGTATCAGAAACAGCTTAGATTGCAGGAAGCTCGCCAGCTTTTGCTTGCCGGTGAGCATCGCGCGTCTGACGTGGCATTTGTTGTTGGCTATGAAAGCGCATCACAGTTTAGCCGTGAATATCTCCGGCAATTTGGCGCGCCGCCTGTCCGAGATGTGCGCGCCATACGGATGGCGATAGACGCGCTAGGTAAGGCGTAAACGGGAGTTATGATGAAAAGAGAGACATTATTCAGGTACGCTCGGGAACATTTTAAATCTGAGCCTGAATATATCGGATCATTACGCCAATATGCTGGATAAGCTCAATTAATATCATGGCATTCATTGCAACAGTGAGCATGTTTAAATAATTAAAACTGCTCAAGCATGAGATCTATAAATGCACGTACAGCAGGGTTAGAGCGACGGCTCTCATGCCAGACCGCCGAAATATTGTGACGCTCTATGGCAAAATCTGACAGAACAGGAATTAACGCTTTTTTCCTAACCAAAGAAGCGGTCATAAAGCTGGTAGCCATTCCTATCCCAGCACCGGCAGAAACTGCCGCTATTACTGCTTCACTTGCATCGACGATGATATTCGATGATGGCACGATTTCAATCTCCCTCTCTCCTACCCGGAAAGGCCAGCGAAAAACCTGCCCTGTATTTTGGTAACGCAGATTTACCGTTTTATGCCCTATCAGTTCATTGGGATGGCGTGGCGGCGGACATTTGGCCAAATATTCAGGAGATGCATAACAACACAACTTATATGGCGAGAGGCGACGCGACAGGAGATTTGAATCAGCGAGGTCGCCAAGTCTGATAGCAATATCAATACGTTCATCAATGATGCTTATCACGCGATCGCTCAAGCGTAGGTCAATTGCCACTTTTGGATGAAGTGCGCAGAACGTTGGGAGCACGGGAGCAATCATATGGAGGCCGATCGGAAACGATGCAGCTATTCGTAGTGTACCCGAAGGCTCAGCGCGTGAGCGCTTGGCTACCTGCTCAATCTCTTCAGCATCGAGCAGCAACCTTATCGCTCGCTCGTGTAATTCACGGCCTTCAGCAGTCAAAACCAGAGAGCGTGTTGTTCGGGTGAATAACGTAACGCCAAGATGCTGCTCCAGTCGCTGGATACTCTTACTGATCGCTGAGGGTGAAACTGACAGCGAGCGAGCAGCAGCGGTGTAGCTGCCGAGAGCTCCCGCACGTGCGAATGCAATTAGACCTGTGAGTCTTTCAAAACCTATTTGTTCCTTCATGGCAACATTAAAGCGAAATATAGGCTCATTATCAACCATCAGCATTGGTCATATTATCTCGCAACTGAACCCCTGTAGGAGTGAGATTGTGATGAGTGAAATGATGAAAGTAGTGCAACTAAATGCGTTCGGTGGCCCAGAAACTCTTCAGTATGGGGATGCACCTTTGCCCACTGTGGGATGTGACGGAGTACTTGTTCGAGTGTATGCGGCCAGTATCAATCCGCCAGACTTGTATTTGCGTGATGGTTATCGCGCTCTTCCGTCTGAATGGTGGCCCAATTCCTCCTTTCCACTCATCTTGGGAACTGATGTATCAGGTGTTGTCGCAGCGATCGGCGAAAATATTTCCGAATTCAGCCTTGGGGATGAGGTCTATTCAATGGTGCGTTTTCCTGAAGGAGTAATGCAAGGTAGTGGTGCGTATGCCGACTACGTGTGTGTTCCTTCGTCAGATCTGGCGTTAAAACCTCAGGGCATCGAACATGTCCAGGCTGCGGGCGCACCGATGTCACTGCTCACGGCCTGGCAGTTCCTTGTCGAATTAGGCCATAACGCTCCAAATCCTTTCCAGCTGTTCACACATACACCCGTTCAACTTGAGGGTCGTACGGTGCTGGTTAATGGTGCCGGAGGTGGCGTAGGACACCTTGCGGTTCAGATTGCCAAGTGGAAAGGTGCGCACGTGATAGCGGTAGCCAGTTCCCGGCATGAGGTGCTTTTACGTGATCTGGGGGCGGATGAGTTTATCGACTACACCAAAGTCGCTGTCGAGACTGTAGTTAAAAATGCCGATCTCGTCATTGATGCTGTGGGCGGGACTCACATGGAGCGCTTTCTAAGCTGTATCAAGCAAGACGGAGCACTATTTCTTGTTAATCCTTTAGGTTTTTCCGGACAGAATGAGGCCGCCACAAAAGGAATTACTGTGTCAGCAACGCAAGTGCGTTCCAGTGGTGCGCAGCTATCAGAAGCGGGTCAACTTTTGGAAAAAGGGGTTATCCGTGTCGTCATTGATAGTACTTACCCGCTAGCAATGGCATCAACTGCCCATCAACGCGCTTCATTAGGCAGTATTCAGGGAAAAATAGTGCTCACCAATTTTTGATTATCACATTGCCGTTCTGCCATTGGCTATATCCACTCGACAACGTGAAGGAAACCTCTCATATGATGTCGCCGTAGATAACCATTTGGGCGGACGATTGCTCATATCGAAACGCTGGAAAGATCACGACTCACTAAGTGCCTATCTCAAAACAACCGACATTATAGAATTTATCAACCGCTGGCAGGAACGAATGAAGGGGAAAGTCCTAAAGTATGGCGCCTTTAACGAAAGGGATTTGATGGAAGAGTAAGCATAAATTTGTTTACGACTAAGCCAACCCTTGTTATTGCGGTCCAGCACAATGATCGTCCGCTTCACGCTCAATGCTGCCCGTCAACGCCTGTCTACTTAAAAAACAGGCCTAACGTGGGATATTTTCCGTTTTCCAAGCAGATCTCTTAAACTACACCGCACAGGTCGTAACATATGAGCAATGACCACAAACGGCGATAATTCTGGGTTTTTAGACCCGTCAGTCAGAAGCATTGCTAGAGTGTTCATCAGCGTCTGTTTATAAGAACCCTCGATTCGTGCTGACGCGCCAGGCGTATCCAAAGAACGAAGAGGGTGGTCAGCGGTTCATACGAAGGAAGTAAGATGCTTTTGCCAGATTTGAGCTTTACAAAAACCGCATATCAATCGTCATTTCAAGAATGAGTCGTCCGCTGTTTATTTCTCTGGATGGGCCCAAGGGAGCCGGTAAAACCACACTGTTAGAGGCCATTACGAAAGTACTCAGGGCGGACAACAAGAAGGTGATCCGACTTTGCGAGAAAAAAAGCGACCCCTATAGGGGTGAAACTATGGCCCTCGTTAACAAGCTCGCCAGAAATCCCACTCTGGATTTGGAATGGGAGATTTGTGAGCGCTTTGCTGACAGCCGTGCCTGGATTTCCCTGCACGTGCTGACTAAACAGCCACCTGACAGCATTATCTTGATGGATCGCTGGTACCCGTCTGATGCCGCGTTTCGCCGGATGGTTCCATTTGCAGAGATTTTACAGCTTAACATTGAACGAAACGTGCGAACGCCAGACCTGCATGTCGGGGTTGTTACTGCGCCTGATATTTCATGGGCAAGGGCCGCGGCCCGACCGCGTGGGCTAAGCAGTACAGTGATTCATAAATTCGAAGAGCATGTCGCCTGTACTAAGGCGTTCGAGCGAGAAGTTGCAGAGCAAGGCTGGGTTTTATGCCGTAACGAAGGAATGATCGAAGACGCAACGATGCAGGTGATTTCTGAGATCTACAGAGTGCTCGGATGTCCCACCGACATGGTTTTTTCGGGCTGAGTTTTCGCCGCATTTCGCCAGTAATTGTACCCAGCTCGACCAGCTTCAGAGCAAAGACAATCTGTTCTTCGGTGAATCGTGAATTTTTCATCGGCGCCCCCTCCGTTTCGGGGAGTGTCGGTATTCTGTTTCTGAATGAGGCAGGATTTAGGGTCAGGGTCACATTTGTGCGAACAATTGACAACTTCCGCTTTTCGCTCGCAGCAGTCTGATGGCTCTATTTCGGGCCGTTTAGCGTATCAAACTGCTATGGACGTTTAGACTGGTTATGTGGATAGCTATTTTTTGTTTTCATGATTAAAAAATCAATCAGCGCTTTGACTCGCTTCGCCTTGCCGGTGCTTTTTAAGTAATAGAGATAAACCGGTGGATAGGTTTTCCAGTAAGGCATCATAACTGGGATAAATTGCTCTTTATCAGGCTGCAATTCATACACCGGCTCAAACATTCTGCCTATTCCAAGACCACTGCGTATTCCGTCGGCCATCACGTCAATATCATTACTGATTAGCTGGCCGGGCATATCAACGGTTAATTTCTCACCTTGATCGTCCAGCATCAGTGGGAGTATTCGGTTATTGGTAATAAAGCGGTAGCCGATAAGCTGGTGCTGATGCAAGTCCGCCGGTAGAACGGGTGTGGGGTGTTCTGCAAGATAGGCCGCTGAAGCATACAGGCCTTCACGAAATGGTTTCATCAGCTGACGAGCCACAACGCTCTCTCCCAGGATATCGCCAAAACGAATGCCTAAATCAAAGCGTTCATCAATCATGTTCACGGTTCCGTCATAAACGGAAATCTCAAGCTGTATTCCAGGATAGCTGTGGCAGAACTCGGCCATAAAAGGCTTCAGAATAAGCAGGTAAGCAAAGCGTGACAGCGTAATTCTGACCAGCCCAGACGGTTCCTGATTCAAGCTTTTGATACTTTCCAGCGCATTTTCCAGCGATTCCACAGCCCGCGACGTCTGTTGCAACAGTTGTTCCCCCGTATCCGTCAACTCAATGCGCCGCGTGGTGCGCAAAAAAAGCGGGTGGCCAATATGCTGCTCAAGGAGTTTTAGCGATTTGCTTACGGAAGGCGGCGTTATCTCAAGTTTCCTGGCCGCTGCAGTGATACTGCCTTCACGAGCGATGCTCTGGAAAATACGGATTTGGTTGTAAATGACATTGTTCATGGCGTCATCCCGAGGAGGAAGCAGAGTTTGATTATTAGCTATTGGCTAATAGTGTATAAGTTATTACTGTTCTAAAAAACAGAATAAGGGTTGTTTATACTCACTTCCAGTTAAACAAACCTCTGTTAAGGAAGCCAAAATGCAAAATGTACTGATTATTTCGGGGCATCCAAATCTTAATGAGTCCATTGGCAATGCCACTATCCTGTCGGAAGTCGCGAAAGCATTGCCCGATGCAGAAATTCGCTTTCTTGACGCCCTGTACCCTGACTACCAAATCAACGTGGTGCAGGAGCAGGAAGCCTTACTCAACGCCGATGTGATTGTCTGGCAGTTTCCTTTTTCCTGGTATTCGGTGCCAGGGTTAATGAAGTTATGGATTGATCAGGTTTTTGTTCATGGTTTTGCCCATGGTTCAACCGCAAGATTGGGTGGTAAAAAGCTGATTATTTCCTTTACCGCCGGAGCACCAGAGAGCCTGTATTCCGCTGAAGGTTTGTTCGGTCACGACATTCAGCAATACATGACTCAGTTTGAAACCACAGCAGCGATGTGCAATCTGGATTTGCAGGGCAAGGTTTACACCTTGGGTATCAGCTATGCGGGGCGTGATGAAGCCAAAACTCGCGAACAGAAAACCATGGCCAAAGATCACGCCACACGCCTGATTACTGCGATTAAAGAAATTTCGCCTGCTGTAAACATGGCTGTGTAAAAAAGAGGAAGAAAAATGTATCTCATCAATATTGTGGTAAATGACGATATTTCTCCTGATCAACATGACGCGCTTTTCGCTCGCCATGTCAGCTGGTTTCAGCAGTATTTCAACGCAGGTAAGTTTGTTCTGATCGGCCCCTATTCGGATCGCGAACGGGCAGGGGTCATTATTGCTCAGACTGCAAGCCGGGAGGAACTGGACGCCATCCTGAGTGAAGACGCCTATTTTCCAAATCTAGCTCAATATGAGATCCGCGAATTTATCCCGAAAATGGTGGGAAGCTGGCAATAAAAGATGCCGCAATTCTCATTAAAAAACGTGGTAAGGAGCTAAGAATGCAGTATGTGGCTGAGCGTAACGGCTGAACACGCCTTGTTGGGAATAATGGCACAAAATTTAATACAGCCGAAAAAGAGAGGTCGTTTATGAAAGCTGGGATTTCGTTGTCACTTTCATTGGTTCTGAGTTGTTCTGCCGTTGCGCAGGGGCAGAAAATATCTGTTCCACCCGTGTTTAATATTTTTGAGCTCGTCATCAGGCAGGATAAAAATAACGCCTACGACAGCCTGGCTGAAAAAAATATTACTGCTTCGGTAACCGGTGAGTCTGGAACGCTGGCGATGTATTCAGCCAAAAAGAAAACGAACCCGTCAGTTGCTTATATGTATGAAATTTATGCTGACAGTGATGCCTACGATAAACACCTGAACTCAACGAGTTACAAAGAATTTTTGCGCAATTCACCTGATATTCTGGAAACGAGTCAAACGCGTAGAATTGATGTGATACCGCAATTTCTGGCGGACAAAAAGATTGTGCAAAACGATAGCACGATAAATAACTTTGTCATCGTGGATGTGAAACCAGAGCTTGGGCAGGCTTTTCGCCATGTCGTTTTACCCGAAATGGCACAGTCGATTGAGCGAGAAGAGGGTGTTCTGGCAATGTATGCCGCTATCGATAAAGCTAACCGTAATCGCTGGTATTTTTATGAAATATACGCCAGCGAAAATGCTTATCAGGCTCATCGCCTGACACCACACTTTAAAGCCTACATTAATCAGACCGCAGAGATGACGACCTATAAAGAGGCGATTGATATTAAGCCTGGCTTGTTGATGAATAAAGGCGGCATGCGGTATGAAAATGAGTGAGTTACGCCGTGTTACTGAAAATGCGGTAAAAAGTGTGAAAAGAGGTGGTTATTACTTTTCCTGATTCTCTCTGTGTGTGGGAGGCGTTGACTTGCCTGAACGGGCCTTAGAAAATAAGAAGCGACAACAGGCATAGCAATTCGATGACGGAATCGGTGACATCAGGCTGTCAGCCCATCGAAAATTCAGGCGGTGCGCTGAGCCGTTCGTTCACGGCTATTCTCTGACCCACCAAACCCCGGAACGCAAAAATCCCGCTTAAGTTTCCTTAAGCGGGATTTCTAAATTTTGCTCCTCTGACTGGGATCGCCTTCGCCATTAACTGGCTAATAAGTAAGCTAAGCCCGAATCCCCTTTCTGCCAAGACCACCAGAATGACCCCAGTGCTAAACAGTATTACCTTCATCAGCGATGAGTCGACCGTTTTCGAGCTTGATGCAATGATCGGCTAGGTGGAAAAAACGATCGTCATGTGTGATAGCCAATACGGCTTTACCACGAGCGGCCAACTCAGGCAGAAGTTCCTGATAAAACACGCGTTTGAATAACGGGTCCTGATCGGCTGCCCATTCATCGAACAGATAGAAAGGACGATCCTCAAGATAGGTCACGACCAGCGCGAGGCGCTTACGTTGCCCCTGCGAGAGGTTGCGAGTAGAAAAATAGCCGTTTTCCACCGTGACCTTATTCTCCAGATGCAGCTTGGCCAGTAGTGCGTTAGCGCGTGAATCCAGCGTTGAGTCGGCATCATTCAACCCAATCAGTGATTCGAAAAGATGAAAATCAGAGAATACGGCGGAGAAAAGCTGCCGATAGTTGGCACGATTGCTGTCAACGACCTCGTGGCCGTCAACGGTAATGGTGCCACTTTCCGGCGTGTATAGACCGACCAGCAGCTTGGCGAGCGTTGTTTTTCCGCTTCCGTTACCGCCAATCAGAAACGTAATTTCCCCACGCCTGAGCGTCATATCAATCGGCCCCAGTTGAAACACGCGGTCTTCTTTTTCACGGTAATAGCTATGGATAACGCCAGACAGACTGATAGTGTCGGCATTGCCAAATTCATTCGCGGAGACGGTATGATCGATGGAGTCACGCTCGTCCAGCTCAGATAATATCGCGCTAATTCTTCGTAATGAGACGCGCGCAGAATTTAACGTTGGAATGCTATTCAGTAACCCTTCCAGCGGCATCAGCATGAATAAAAATACGATGACATAGCCCGCCAGCGCTGTTGATTCAAGCCCCGGTATTATGGTTGGGGAAAAGATGACCAGACCAAGGAAACTATAGAAAAGGAAGAGGATCCAGCCAACGCCGAAAGCATAAACACCGAAGGCGCGGGTACGATTTTTGCGTACGGCGTCGATTTCTTTACCGAGTGACTGATTGAGAAACGCATGCGCACGGGAGACATGCAATTTGAGCTCTTTTGCACCGGAAAATAGCGCATTGAAGTGGGTAAATAAGCGATCTTGTGCCTGACCTGCTGCTTTCAGGGAGGTGAACGCCGTGCTTCCGCCCAGACTGTAACCCAGTGAACCAATGACAACGATTGTCAGTGCCAGAAAGAAGATAGGGAGCGATAGCCAGGCAAGGTATCCCAGACAGCCGACGACGATAGAACCTTGCATCACGATGTTCGGCAGGGTGAAGAACAAGAGTGATACGCTGGTTGAGTCATCCGTGATGATCGACTGCGCACGTGAGGCACCCAGTTCTTCTATCTGACGGAAGGGCGCGCGAGCCACACGGCTTGAAATTAGTTCGCGCATTTTTGCCATGGTGCCTTGGCTTAATCTGGCGAAAATGACGCCGCTGAGAATACGGCAGGAAATTGCCAGGACAGTCAATATGGCAAAATACCAGGCGAGTGGCACATAGTCATCGGTGGGCGTCAGCAGCGCTTTGTTGATTAAGGTAATCAATAAAACGCTGGCAATGCCATTGGTGACACTGGCTACTGTGGCAATCGTCAATACCCGCCGTGAATCGAACAAGAGTGAGAGTAAAAGCTTTAGCGCTGGATTTTTGGTTGTCGACGTATTCATATTATGTCCATACGTTATTGAGGCCTACAAGATACCGAGATTCGCGACCAGCGTTGTAAGCTGGTCGCGCCAACAGCCAGCTTTTGCTATTTCCTAAGGTTCAGAGTCCTCCATAGCCAATCGGCAAGCCGTTCGACCTGCGGCATGGAGAGCATGGTCATGTGGTTGCCCGGCATTAAAACAGGGTCTAATTGAGTAACATGTGTGCTCCATTCGCTTTCGTTCGTCGTTCTTTCATCCGTGTCTCCCTCTTTGGCACTGACCAGATAAACCGCACCGTCGTAGTGAGCGCGTGGCGTATACACCGTGTTCAGGTTGGCCTGCATTACTTGAACAATTCCCTGCAACAGAGCTGTGGTCGTGTGCGTAGAGAAAATACCGGCTTTTACCAGCGCGCGGTGCAACCGTGTGATCTGTTCTTCCGGTGACATATCCACAAATTGAGATCGCGTCAGCGCTAAAGGCTGCGCCAGAATCATGTTGTAGATGTCGATCAATTTCATGATCGTCTCAACGCGATCGATCGCTTTCGGCGGACACGCCTGAACGTCGGGAGCATCGGTATCGACCAGTATCAGACTGGCTACCGATTCCCCCTGTGCCTGTAGCTGTAATGCGATTTCAAAAGCTACCCATCCACCAAAGGAATGTCCTAGCAGGTGATAAGGTCCATGGGGTTGCTTTTGCCGTATTCCCTGAAGATAGGCTCGTGCTGCGCCCTCTACGCTGATATAAGGCGGTTGGCCGATTTCTGTCAGGCCGCGAGCCTGTAAGGCACTGACGGGTTGTTGCGTCGGTAGCGCCAGCGCCAGTTCAATAAAGCTGGAAGCATTGGCTCCTGCCCCAGGGGTACAAAAGAGCGGAAGAATCCCTGGCGTACCGTTTTGGATAACGATGTTTGGCACATAGTCAGTGGGTAACAGGAACTCACTAAACGAGTCGGCAACCTGATTCAGCAAGGGCGGCTGCATTATCGTGTAGTGGGTTCCACCGATAGGATGAAGCACCGAGTCCTTACCGACGATGCCTTGCCATTCTCCCCAGATATCATCATCGGTGATGTGCTCTGCACGGTAGAGGTGAACCGGCAGGGCTGACGCGGGAGCACGATAATGCCGGGACAACTGCAAAATCGTTCTTTGGCTGTTGATGCGCAGAAGAATATCTTCTTTGGTGATGCCGGAAGGGAGCCATTTACGTTCATGACAGCGTGTGACTATCTGGTTGATGTCTCCCAATGCACGCAGATCGTCCAGATCTTGCTCATCTGCCGTTGTCATGTGATTGCGTAAATAGACGAGGATGATATTCAGGTTTTCCTGCTCATCATTTAAATCCCCGTGAGGATAGACGCTTTTTTGCTCGCCAGACTGAGCGTCTGCCCGATTGAAGTTATAGGAGTCGATCATGCCAAGAAACGCGACCTCCTCGCCGCTATTAAGCAGCTGTAGCCCGATTTCATAGGCAATCGATCCACCTAATGACCATCCGGCAAGGCGATAAGGGCCGTGAGGCTGAATACGACGGATCGCATTCAGATGGTCAGTCGCCAGTTCCTCAATAGACGCTGGAAGTGACGGTAGCGTATGCAGGCCTAGAGACTGTAGCGCGTAAACAGGCAATGCGGGTGGTAGCAACGTGGCGAAAGTCGAATAAACCAACGGGTCGCCGGTGGATTCGTGTATCAGGAAGAGCGGCAGGAGATTACCTTCAGGGCTGAGCGGCACAGGGTTCACATCAAACGGAGAACCTGATGTTGCTGAGGTATCACTGCCAACCACGAAGGCCAGATCGCACAGCGTTGGATGAGAGAAGAGCGTGGCAAGCGATACCTCCATGCTCTGTTCACGCATATGGTTTAGCAACTGTACTGCCAGCAGCGAGTGACCACCAAGTTCAAAGAAGTGATCATGACGTCCTACCCGTTCCAGACCCAGTAGCATCTGCCAGATATGCGCCAGCTTCATTTCCACCTTGCCTTGTGGCGCTTCATAGCCATGACTGACGACGGCCGTTTGGTCTGGTGCCGGTAGGGCTTTACGATCCAGCTTGCCGTTCGGCGTAAGTGGGAAAGTATCTAGCATGACAAAGGCCGACGGGATCATATAGTCGGCTAAATGTGTCGAGAGCTGCTGACGTAGCTCGGCAGGCATCAGTTCAATACTGGGCTGCGGGCAGAGGTAGGCGACCAGCCGGGTGTCACCGGGGCTGTCCTCGCGGGCGACGACCACGGCTTCCTGCACGCCGGGACATTGCATAAGGCGGGCCTCGATTTCCCCCAGCTCGATACGAAAGCCGCGCAGCTTGACCTGGAAGTCGTTACGGCCGAGGTATTCGAGGCTGCCGTCGGGCAGCCAGCGGGCCAGGTCACCGGTCTTGTAGAGTCTGGCACCGGGCTGGTTGCTGAACGGGTCGGGAATAAAGCGCTCGGCGGTGAGGTCGGGGCGGTTGAGATAACCGCGGGCGACGCCGACGCCGCCGATATGGAGTTCACCGGCGACACCGAGGGGGACTGGCTGGTCGAGGGCGTCGAGGATATAGAGCTGGGTATTGGCGATGGGGCGGCCAATGGGAACAAAGCTGCGGTGGTCGTCCGGCTGACAGGCCCAGAAGGTGACGTCAATGGCGGCTTCGGTGGGGCCATAGAGGTTATGGAGCTGGGCGTTGAAGCGGGCAAAGAAGCGCTGCTGCAACTCGGCAGGCAGGGCTTCGCCGCTGCAGATAACGCGGCGCAGGGAGTCACAGGCACAGTCTGCATCGGCCCACTGAACGAACTGCTGGAGCATGGAGGGCACGAAGTGCAGGGTGGTGATGCCGGTACGCTCAATGAGCTGCGCGAGGTAGGCCGCATCCTTGTGTCCGTCAGGGCGGGCCATGACGAGGCGTGCACCGTAGAGCAGGGGCCAGAAGAACTCCCAGACGGAGACGTCAAAGCTGAAGGGGGTCTTTTGCAGCACGCGGTCATCGGGGGTGAGGCGATAGGTGTTCTGCATCCAGACGAGGCGGTTGCAGAGCCCGCGGTGACTGTTCATGACGCCCTTGGGCTTGCCGGTGGAGCCGGAGGTGTAGATGACGTAGGCCAGATGGTGGGCATCCAGACCGGCGACATGGGGGTTGTCCTCACTCAGGTGGCTGAAGTCGGCGGTATCGAGCAGGATGCGCGGGATGTCTCCGGTCAGCAGGGCGCGCTGGTTCGCCTGAGTCAGCAGCGCCACGGGGCTGGCATCGTCGAGCATGTAGGCGAGCCGTTCGGCAGGGTAGCCGGGGTCAAGGGGAACATAGGCGGCGCCGGCCTTGAGAATGGCGAGCAGGCCGATGACCATGTCGAGCGAGCGCTCGACGCAAATGGCGATGCGGTCATCGGGTTGTACGCCGAGGTCGATGAGGTGATGCGCGAGCTGGTTGGCGCGGCGGTTGAGCGCGTCATAGGTAAGGTGCTGGTCTTCAAAGAGCACGGCGGTGGTATCGGGGGTGCGAGCGGCCTGGTCTTCGACGAGCTGATGGATAAGGGCATCGTGCGGGAAGTCGGCCTCGGTGGCATTGAAGTCGAGCATGACCTGTCGACGTTCACTGTCCGGCAGTATTGGCAGCGACATGATTGGACGCTCTGGCTCCGTGGCCAACGCCTCAATCAACCTCTCAATCGCCGTTTCCAGATAGTGGGCAATACGTGCCGAGTCGATTTCTGAGCTGGTTTGGGTAACCAGACGGAAATTTTTGCCGAGATCGTCTACCGATACGGTTAACGGATAGTTGGTGCGTTCCTCCACGGTTAACTGGCGCATACCCTGCCAGACTCTGGTGGCGGCGTCGTTGTTAGCCGCACTGTGCTGGCTGTGACGGTAGTTAAACAGCGTACTGAACAAAGGCATCGGTGGCATGACGCCGCTACAGCGTTGCGCCAAGGTGAGCGGTGTCTGCTCATGCTCCAGAAGCGAGATGAGTTCATCATAGGTTGAACGGACTACATCAAGTACGCTGTGATCGTTAAGGGAAATACGCAGCGGCAACGTGTTAATAAACATGCCCATTACCCTGTCTGCGCCATCTGTACCCTGTAAGCGACCGAGCAGGACGGAACCAAAAACCACATCATCACGATTGCTGATATGTGCCAGCACCTGTGCCCAGGCCACGTGGAACAGGACGCCGGGGCTGACTCCCAGTCGGTTTGCTCGGTGTCGTATCGCTTGGGCTAATGCAGGATCGAGATACTGCACGGTTTCATCCATATTCTCGCCACCGGATTGTATATCGACCAGACCAAAAGGCGCGGTAGGCGCATCGACATCGGCCAAACGGGAGCGGAAATACGTTTCATGAGCGGTCATTGGGACGCTTAAAATCTGAGCGATAAAGTTACGATAAGGCAGCGGCGTGGGCAGATCATTATCGCGACCCTGTAAGATCGTTCTTATTTCGTCAATCATCAGGGCGAGAGTGATGTGGTCGCAGACCAGATGATGGAAGCCTAGCGCCAGCAGCCATTCCTGATTTGCCACATCGTGAGCGATATCAGCAGTAAGCAACGGCGCCTCACCGAGATTGATGCGGCGCGTATGCGAATCGGTATGGGTGCGTAGCTGACTGAGCACATCGTTTTCCGAATCAGTCTCCAGCGTGTTTATCGGTAACTGCGCGTGACGCCAAACGACTTGGATCGGTTGGCTAAGACCTTGCCAGCAGACGGCGGTGTGCAGAATATCATGGCGATTGATAACGCGTTGCAGTGCGCTGAGGAAGGTATCAAGGCGCTCACGGGTATCAAAAGCAATCACGGTTTGCGACAGGTAGGTATCTCCCTGTTCCTGAAGCAGATAGTGGAACAAGATCCCCTCTTGCAGCGGCGCAAGCGGGTAAATGTCCTGCACATTAGCCGCGCCGCCGGGGACGGTCGCGACAATCGCGTCAATATCACGTTGTGAGAGGGAGAGCAGCGGCAGCAGTTCCGGTGTAATCGCCGTACAATCCGGTGAAATCAGGCTAGGAGGAACGACCTGGGGTTGTTTTGTGTGATTGGCCAGTATGGCCTGCGCCATATCGCAGAGTATGGGGGCAGAGAAAACACTACGAACGTCCAGTGTCTGACCGATATTGCGTAACCGCTCAATCAGGCTGACGGCCATGAGTGAATGACCGCCAAGTTCGAAGAACTGATCGTGGCGGCCAACGCGATCCAGCCCCAATAGGTCTTGCCAAATTTGTGCCAGAGCGGTTTCGAGTTCTCCCTGTGGTGTGACATAACCGCGTGTGGCAACGGCAGAGTGATCCGGAGCGGGTAGCGCTTTACGGTCAATCTTGCCGTTCGGCGTGAGTGGGAAGGTGTCGAGCGTGACAAAAGCGCTGGGCACCATGTACTCCGCCAGATGTTCGGCCAACTGTTGGCGCAGTTCCGTTGGATTGAGCTCAGCGTCAGGCTGGGAGCGGAGATAGGCAACCAGACGCGTATCGCCGGGGATATCTTCGCGCGCGGCGACCACCGCTTCCTGCACGCCGGGAAGCTGCATGAGGCGAGACTCAATCTCACCCAGTTCAATGCGGAAGCCGCGTACCTTGACCTGAAAATCATTACGGCCCAGATAGTCGATATTCCCGTCTGGCAGCCAGCGGGCAAGATCGCCCGTCTTGTACATCCGGGCTTCTGGTGAACTTGAGAAAGGATCGGGAATAAAGCGTTCCGCCGTCAGATCTGGGCGATTCAGGTAGCCCCGTGCCACGCCTGCGCCGCCGATATAAATTTCCCCCGCGACGTTGAGCAGCGTCGGACGCCCTTGCGGATCCAAAATATAGATCTGGCTATTGGCGATAGGGTGACCAATCGGCACGGTGAGCCGATTGCGTGAAGTCTCAGTTGACGTCACGTGGTAGACAGAGGCCCACACGGCGGCCTCTGTTGGGCCATATTCGTTATACAGTGCGGTTGACAGGCCGAGCTGTTCAATCGCGGTTTGAATTTCCGGCGGACAGCGTTCACCCGCAACAATCAGCGCTTTCAGAGAGGCCAGTTCCTCATTCTGGCTCATCTGCAAGAGGCTCAAGGCCAAGGACGGCACGCACAAAAGGCAGCAAATGTGGTGTTCATGCAGCATATGCAGTATGGCGGTTGGATCGACGGTTATCTCCTGCTGTGGCAGGTAGAGACTTCCCCCTCGGGTAAGCGTACCAAATACGCTGGCAAGCGCGCTGTCAAAGGCAATCGAGGACAGCAGCAGTACCCGCTCGAACATGGGGTAGGTTAATTGTCGGGCGTAGGTCGATGCCACAATGTTGCGGTGTTCGACCATGACGCCTTTAGGTTTGCCCGTCGAGCCCGAGGTATAAATGATGTAGGCCAGATGGTGAGGCGTCAGCCCGATTGCCTGAGCCGCTGGGTTGCTGTCTGAGCAGGCCTCGAACAGTGCCGTGTTATCCAACAATATCGTCGGAGCCGTGCTACTCAATGACGCCACCAAAGATGAGTGGGTCAAGAGTGCAACTGGGGCGGAATCCTCCAGCATATAAGTGAGACGTTCTGTGGGATAGGACGGATCAAGTGGTACATAGGCCGCGCCGGCTTTGAGGATACCCAGTAGACCGATCACCATTTCTGGGCTGCGCTCGACGCAAATCGCGATACGGTCATCAGGTTTTACGTCCAGAGAAAGCAGATGATGAGCCAACTGGTTGGCGCGGTGGTTGACTTCCGCATAGCTGAGTAACCGGTCTTCGAACACGATAGCGATGGCATCTGGCGTCTGCACGACCTGTTGTTCGAACAGATGATGAAGCAGCGCAGGTGGGATTTCGGCTTCGGTTGCGTTGAAGTCGACCAGCAACGTTTTGCACTCCGCTTCTGGCAGGACAGACAAGCTGAGAATAGGCTGCTGCGGATCAATCGCTAACGCCTCAACAAGTGCGCGTAAAGCCGTCATCATATAATTCACGATTCGGGCGGGATCGATCTCGCTCACGGTCTGAGCCACCAAGCTAAATCCTTCACCCAGATCGTCTACGGATAGTGTGATCGGGTAGTTGGTACGCTCTTCGGTTGCCAAAAGCTTGATGCCGTTCCAGGCGCTGTTGTCATGTGTTCCCGTCTGGCTATGACGGTAATTGAGCAACGTACTGAACAGCGGCATCGGGGGTGTCACCCCGCTACAGCGTAGCGCTACGGAAAGTGGCGTTTGCTCATGCTCAAGCAGGGCTGTGAGGTCGCGGTAGGTGGACTGTACGACATCCCGTACGCCGTGCTCGGCAAGGGAGAGGCGTAGCGGCAGTGTATTGATAAACATCCCCATGACCTGATCCGCACCTGCCGACCCTTGAAGGCGACCAAGTAAGACCGAACCGAAGACAACATCATCACGACCACTGGTTTGCGCCAGTACCTGTGCCCAAGCAACGTGGAACAGCACTCCCGGGCTGATCCCCAACTGGCGGCACTGTTTACGAATTGCCATGGCTAATGACGGGGCGAGTAACTGGCTGGCTTTCATCACATCGTCCCCGTCACCTTGCACATTCAGCAAATCGAAGGGGGCGGTTGGTGCATCGATATCCGCTAATCGGTCACGGAAATAGTCCTCATGTGCAGACGTTGGTACGCTGAGGTTTTGCGCAATAAAGTTACGATAGGGCAGCGGCGTCGGCAACGCTTCAGTATGACTTTGTAAGATCAGTCGAATTTCCTCAATGATCAGTGCCAGCGTCATATGGTCGCCGATCAAGTGGTGGAACGTCAGCGCCAACAGCCATTCATTACGCTCGCCGTCGTGAACAATGTCGGTAGAAAATAGCGGTGCCTGATTAAGATTAAGTCGACGCACGCTGGGATCGGTATAGGCCTTTAACTGCGCCAGAACCTGTTCTTCCTGCGCAGGAACAAACGTATTCACGCTCAACGGTGCCTGACGCCAGACAACCTGTACTGGCTGATTTAACCCCTGCCAGTAGAGAGCGGTACGCAAAATGTCGTGACGGTCAATGACGCGCTGTAGCGCATCTAAGAAGGCATCGAGACGTTCACGGGTATCAAAAGCGACAAGGTTGTTGAGCAGATAGGCGTCTCCCTGAGCCTGTAACCGGTGGTGGAATAAAATACCTTCCTGCAGCGGAGACAGCGGGTAGATATCCTGCACATTGGCTGCGCCGCCGGGGACACTTGCCACGATAGCGTCGATTTCGCCCTGAGAGAGTGTGACCAACGGCAACAGGTCGGGCGTAATTTGTTTGCAATCTCTAGGGATGATATTAGGCGCAACCTTGCTGAGACTACTCTCCTGATGTACCTGTATAGACTCCGCCATGTCGGCTAGCGTGGGTAATGAAAAGACGCTACGCACGTCAAGCCGGTAACCCAGATTACGCAATCGCTCAATCAGGTTGACCGCCATTAGTGAATGGCCGCCGAGTTCGAAAAACTGATCTCGGCGTCCGACATGCGTTAAGCCCAGCAAATGTTGCCAAATAGACGCCAGAATGGTTTCTTTTTCACCCACTGGTGCCTCGTAGGTACGCGTGACGATGGCTGTCTGATCGGGAACGGGTAACGCTTTGCGATCGAGCTTGCCATTCGGCGTGAGCGGGAAAGCCTCCATGGTGACAAAAGCACTGGGCACCATATATTCGGCTAAATGGTGAGCCAGTTGCTGACGGAGTTCAGCAGGCACCAGTTCAACACCGGGTTGTGCAATGAGGTAAGCGACCAGACGCGTTTCTCCCGGAGTGTCCTCACGGGCGATCGCGACGGCTTCTTTCACGCCAGAGCACTGAATAAGGCGTGCTTCAATTTCCCCCAGTTCTATACGGAAACCGCGTACCTTCACCTGGAAGTCGTTACGACCCAGATAGTCGATATTGCCATCGTTTAGCCAGCGACCAAGATCACCCGTTTTGTAGAGGCGAGCATCGGGATCGTCGGTAAACGGATCGGCAATAAAATGCTCTGCCGTTAATTCCGGGCGATTAAGGTAGCCGCGTGCGACGCCGACGCCACCAATATGAATTTCTCCGGTCGCGCCGATGGGAACCAATTTACCTTGCGGATCCAAAATATAGATGCGCGTGTTGGCAAGCGGGCGACCAATACAAGGCTCTCTTTCATCTTGAATGCGGCAGGGATAAAGCGTGGCGCAGACGGTGGTTTCCGTCGGACCATAAGCATTAAACATGCATCGTCCGGCTGCCCAGCGTTTGACTAACGCAGGCGGACAAATTTCACCGCCGACGACCAGCGTCTGTAATGTCTCAGGGATCTCATCCAGCGCTGCCAATGCCGTTGGTGTTATCAGCATGTGCGTAATCGTATTGTCTTCCAGCGTTTGACGAAGTGCTGCCCCCGGCAGGATAGCCGCACGTTCGGCAAGGTAGAGTGTCGCGCCTGTTAGCAGTGTCATGTAGCATTCCTGCATACAGACATCAAAGCTGAAAGAAGCCAACTGAATCACATGACTGTCTGCGGCAATATGCAAAGACTCGATCTGTCCGTTAAGCAGGTTACACATACTGCGATGCTCAACCATCACCCCTTTGGGTTTACCCGTAGAACCCGAGGTATAAATCACATAGGCCAAATGGCGTGGTGTGAGGCCAAACGCCTGAGGGACAGGATTGCTGTCTTGTCCCTCATCAGCGATAGCCGCAGGCAGATTATCGAGTTCGATCACGGGAAGATCGCTATGCAGCAGGGCGACTAGATCGGTCTGCGTCAGCAGTGCGACAGGGGCGGCGTCCTCCAGCATGTAAGTGAGGCGGTCAGCGGGGTAAGACGGATCTAACGGCACATAGGCACCGCCGGCTTTGAGTACCGCCAGCATGCCAACAATCATCTCCAGACTGCGCTCGACGCAAATCGCGACCCGATTGTCCGGCTGCACGCCGAGTGATAACAGATGGTGGGCGAGACGATTGGCGCGCCGGTTAAGCTCGTCGTAGCTGAGAGATTGTGTATCGAATATTACCGCCGTCGCGTCAGGGGTACGTTTAACCTGTGCCTCGAACAACACGTGGGCAAGTGCTGATTCTGGTAGTGCGACATCGGTGGCATTGAAATCGACCAGCAGTGCCTGGCGTTCATTTTCCGGCAGGACGGATAACGTCAGGACTGGGCGCTGTGGCTCATTCTCTAGTGCCTCAACTAGACCGTGGATCGCGGTGAGCAGATAGTGAGCGATTCGTGCAGGATCAATTTTTGTGCTGGTTTGCGCCAGGAAACTGAACCCGTCGCCGATATCATCCACCGAAAGCGTAAACGGAAAGTTGGTGCGTATATTCTCCGCCAGTACCCGAATGCCTTCCCAAGGGCGGGTATCTTTATTTATCTGCGTATGGCGATAGTTAAGCAAGGCGCTGAATAGCGGCATGGGTGGTGCTACGCCGCTACAGCGTTGGGCGAGCGCCAGCGGTGTCTGCTCGTGTGCTAACAGCGTTGTCAAATCGTGATAGGTTTCTTGTACCACGTCCAAAACGCTGCGCTCGGCAAGAGAAATCCGCAGCGGCAGCGTATTGATAAACATCCCCATGACCTGATCCGCACCCGCAGAACCTTGCAAACGACCTAGCAGTACCGTACCGAAGACGATATCGTCACGGCCGCTGGTCTGTGCCAGCACCTGCGCCCAGGCCACATGGAACAGCACGCCTGGGCTGATACCTAAGCGGCGAGACTGCTGATATATCGCGTTGGATAATGGCGCAGGAAGTGGCACGCGGACTTCAGCGATATTTTCGCCTTCTCCCTGTGTATCCAGTAAATCGAAAGGAATCGTCGGCGCATCGATATCCGCTAGTCGTTCGCGGAAATAGGCCTCATGTTCCGTGTTCGGAACGCTTAATATTTGGGCGATAAAGTTACGGTACGGAAGTGGGGTTGGCAGGGTGTCCTGCTGACCCTGCAACAGATGGCGGATTTCACCGACGATCAGCGTCAGCGTCATATGATCGCTAATCAGATGGTGTAACCCTAAGGCGAGCAGCCATTCACCTGTTGCAGCGTCGTGGGCAATGTCGGCCGAGAGTAACGGTGCCTGATTCAGATCAAGGCGACGGGTGCGTGGATCGGTCTGTTTCTTCAACTGAGCTGGAACATCATCTGCTGAGGTCGGCTCAAAGGTATTAATGGGTAAGACAGCCTGACGCCAGACAACCTGTACTGGCTGGCTTAGCCCCTGCCAGCAAACGGCGGTGCGCAGAATGTCGTGGCGATCGATGACTTGTTGCAGTGCGCCGAGAAACGCATCAAGCCGTGCGCGATCCTTGAATGCAAGCAAGTGGTACAGCAAATAAGTATCGCCCTGCTCCTGAAAGCGGTAATGGAAGAGAATGCCTTCCTGCAAAGGCGAAAGCGGGTAGATATCCTGCACGTTGGCGGCCCCGCCAGATACGGTATCCACCACTGTATCGATCTCCGGCTGGGTGAGCGTCACCAGCGGCAGCAGATCGGGCGTGATGGCGATACAGTCTGCCGGGATACGGTTGGCCGGCACGACAAATGCCGGTTTATCCTGATGCGCCAGTATCGCCTGTGCCATGTCGCTGAGCACCGGTGCGGAAAAAATGCTGCGCACGTCAAGCGTGAGTCCGGCATTACGCAGCCGCTCAATCAGGCTGACCGCCATCAGTGAGTGGCCGCCGAGCGCGAAGAAGTGGTCATGGCGGCCGACGCGCGTCAGACCCAGCAGGTCCTGCCAGACGGCGGCCAGCGCGGTTTCGACCTCACCCTGCGGGGCTTCATAGTCGCGGGTCGCCACGGCGGATTGGTCGGGGGCCGGCAGGGCCTTGCGGTCGAGCTTGCCGTTGGGGGTGAGCGGGAAGGCATCCAGGGTGACAAAGGCGCCGGGCACCATGTATTCGGCCAGATGCAGGCTCAACTGCTGGCGCAGGTCGGCGGGGTCGGGCGTGATGCCGGGCTGCGGACAGAGGTAGGCGACCAGCCGGGTGTCACCGGGGCTGTCCTCGCGGGCGACAACCACGGCTTCCTGCACGCCGGGACAGTGCATAAGGCGGGCCTCGATTTCCCCCAGCTCGATACGGAAGCCGCGCAGCTTGACCTGGAAGTCATTACGGCCGAGGTATTCGAGGCTGCCGTCGGGCAGCCAGCGGGCCAGGTCACCGGTCTTGTAGAGTCTGGCTCCGGGCTGGTTGCTGAACGGGTCGGGAATAAAGCGCTCGGCGGTGAGGTCGGGGCGGTTGAGATAACCGCGGGCGACGCCGACGCCGCCGATATGGAGCTCACCGGCGACGCCGAGGGGCACCGGCTGGTCGAGGGTGTCGAGGATATAGAGCTGGGTATTGGCGATGGGGCGGCCAATGGGAACGAAGCTGCGGTGGTCGTCCGGCTGACAGGCCCAGAAGGTGACGTCAATGGCGGCTTCGGTGGGGCCATAGAGGTTATGGAGCTGGGCGTTGAAGCGGGCAAAGAAGCGCTGCTGCAACTCGGCAGGCAGGGCTTCGCCGCTGCAGATGACACGACGCAGGGAGTCACAGGCACAGTCTGCATCGGCCCACTGAACGAACTGCTGGAGCATGGAGGGCACGAAGTGCAGGGTGGTGATGCCGGTACGCTCAATGAGCTGCGCGAGGTAGGCCGCATCCTTGTGTCCGTCAGGGCGGGCCATGACGAGGCGTGCACCGTAGAGCAGGGGCCAGAAGAACTCCCAGACGGAGACGTCAAAGCTGAAGGGGGTCTTTTGCAGCACGCGGTCATCGGGGGTGAGGCGATAGGTGTTCTGCATCCAGACGAGGCGGTTGCAGAGTCCGCGGTGGCTGTTCATGACACCCTTGGGCTTGCCGGTGGAGCCGGAGGTGTAGATGACGTAGGCCAGATGGTGGGCATCCAGACCGGGGACGTGAGGGTTGTCCTCACTCAGGTGGCTGAAGTCGGCGGTATCGAGCAGGATGCGCGGGACGTCTCCGGTCAGCAGGGCGCGCTGGTTCGCCTGAGTCAGCAGTGCGACCGGGCTGGCATCGTCGAGCATGTAGGCGAGGCGCTCGGCGGGGTAGCCGGGGTCAAGGGGAACATAGGCGGCGCCGGCCTTGAGAATGGCGAGCAGGCCGATGACCATGTCGAGCGAGCGCTCGACGCAAATGGCGATGCGGTCATCGGGTTTTACGCCGAGGTCGATGAGGTGATGCGCGAGCTGGTTGGCGCGGCGGTTGAGCGCGTCATAGGTGAGGTGCTGGTCTTCAAAGAGCACGGCGGTGGTATCGGGGGTACGAGC
The DNA here is from genome assembly GCF_000740965.1 of Pectobacterium atrosepticum. NCBI lineage: Bacteria > Pseudomonadati > Pseudomonadota > Gammaproteobacteria > Enterobacterales > Pectobacteriaceae > Pectobacterium > Pectobacterium atrosepticum. The sequence continues at coordinate 1,677,059 of NZ_CP009125.1, forward strand.
GGCCTGGTCTTCGACGAGTTGATGGATAAGGGCGTCGTGCGGGAAGTCGGCCTCGGTGGCATTGAAGTCGAGCATGACCTGCCGGCGCTCACTGTCCGGCAGTATCGGCAGCGACATGATAGAGCGCTGTGGCTCCGTGGCCAACGCCTCAACCAATTCCTTAATAGCCGTTTCCAGATAGTGTGCGAGGCTGAGCGGATCGACCCCTTCAATAGTCTGGGAGACCAGGCGGAATTGCTCGCCAAGATCGTCGACTGAAAGTGTGAAGGGGTAGTTAGTGCGTTCTTCCGCTGTCAGCAAACGCATTCCACGCCATACCCTGTCTGTCGTTGTTCCCAACTGGCTATGGCGGTAGTTGAACAGCGCACTGAACAAAGGCATCGGTGGCATGACGCCGCTACAGCGTTGCGCCAAGGTGAGCGGTGTCTGCTCATGCTCTAAAATAGCCGTCAGATCGCGATAGGTATCCTGTACGACATCCAGCACGCTGCGGTCGCCAAGGGTGATGCGCAGAGGGAGCGTATTAATAAACATCCCCATGATTCGACTTACCCCTGCCGTACCTTGCAAGCGACCGAGGAATACGGAGCCAAAAACCACATCATCACTGCTACTGACATGAGCGAGCACCTGAGCCCACGCGACATGGAACAACACGCTTGGGCTGATGCCGAGCTGGCGAGCCTGTTTGCGAATCGCCTGCGCTAATCCGGTATCCAGAGCAAGACGCGCTTCCGCAATATGTTCACTGTCGTCTTGCGTATTCAAGATGCCGAAAGGCGCGGTCGGCGTATCGATGTCCGCCAGACGAGAACGAAAGTACTGCTCGTGAACAGAAGGCGGTACGCTCAGAATTTGGGCAATAAAATTCCGGTATGGAAGCGAGGGAGGTAACGTCTCCGCGCGTCCCTGAAGTAGGGTGGTGATCTCACTGACGATAAGATCCAACGTCATATGGTCGCCAATCAAATGGTGGAAACCAAATGCCAGCAGCCATTCCCCTGTCGCCGGATTATAGGCGATATCAGCGGAGAGCAGCGGTGCCTGATTCAGATTAAGGCGGCGGTGACGCGAGTCGGTGTAGGCTTTCAACTGCGAGAGAATATTGTCTTCAGAGACAGGGGAAAACGTACTCACCGGCAGCGGTGCGTGACGCCATACGACCTGAACCGGCTGAGTCAGCCCGTGCCAGCAGAATGAAGTACGTAAAATGTCGTGGCGGTCAATAACCTGTTGCAGGGCGTTCAGAAAGGTATCAAGTCGTTCGCGGTTATCAAAGGCCAATAAACTGTTAAGCAGATAAGCATCTCCCTGCTCTTGCAGGCGGTGATGGAACAAAATGCCTTGCTGAAGCGGCGAGAGAGAATAGATATCCTGCACGTTGGCCGCGCCGCCGGATACGGTAGCGACAACGGTGTCCAGCTCTGCCTGAGTGAGTGTAGCCAGAGGCAGCATTGTGGGGGTAAGCGCCGAGCAGTGTTTTGGAATACGGTTAGGCGGCACTGAGAACGCCGGTTTGTCCTGATTCGCTTGTACCGCCTGCGCCATTTCACACAGCACGGGCGTAGAGAAGATACGGCTGACATCAATCGTCCAGCCCAGATGGTGTAGCCGCTCTATCAAGTTGACGGCCATTAACGAGTGCCCGCCAAGCTCAAAGAAATGGTCATGGCGACCCACGCGATCCAGCTGCAGTAAGGTTTTCCAGCTATCCGCTAATGCGATCTCCACGTCCCCTTGCGGCGCTTCATAGCTGCGGGTTGCGACAGAAAGCAGGTCGGGAGCCGGGAGCGCCTTACGGTCGAGTTTTCCGTTAGGGGTCAGTGGAAACTGTTCCAGTGTGACAAAAGCGGCGGGCAACATATATTCAGCCAGATGCTGTGAGAGCTGTAGGCGCAATGCTGCGGGTTCGATTTCAGCACCGACATGGGGCCGGATATAGGCAACCAGCCGTTTATCGTTAGGATTATCTTCCCGGACGATAACGACGGCATCTTGCACTCCAGAACAGCCCATGAGACGCGCTTCGATTTCGCCAGGCTCAATACGGAAACCACGCAGTTTGATCTGAAAATCATTACGGCCTAAATATTCTATATTGCCATCGGCCAGCCAGCGGCCAAGGTCGCCGGTTTTGTACATCCTCGCACCGGGTTGGTCGGAGTACGGATCGGGAATAAAACGTTCAGCGGTCAGTTCGGGGCGGTTGAGGTAGCCGCGTGCAATGCCAACGCCGCCCAAATACATTTCGCCAGCAACGCCGAGTGGCGCGAGCTGACCCTTCGCATCAAGAATATAAACGTGGGTATTGTCGATCGGTTTCCCGATGGGCAAAAAATCGTCTCCGGTACGATGGTAATGATAGATCGTCGCACAGACGGTGCTTTCCGTCGGGCCATACGCGTTAATGACCTGTTTCGCCGTTGCCCAGCGTTTAGCTAATGCCGGAGGGCACGCTTCGCCCGCGAATATCAGCGTCGTCAAATCAGGAGGCTCAGCGGAGGCATCTAACGCACCCGCCGCAATCGGTGGAAGCGTCACATGAGTAATCGCCTGCGTTTGCAGTGTGTTGAGCAATGCATCGCCGGGCAAAAGCGCCTCACGAGAGGCCAGAATGAGGCTGGCGCCTTGGCACAGCGTGGTTGTCACTTCGGAAATGCAGGCATCGAAACTGAAAGAGGCAAACTGTAAAAGGCGGCTGTTTGCCGTGATGCCAAATGCGCGAATCTGTGCGTTAGCGAGATTACACAGACTACGATGCTCGATCATCACACCTTTCGGCTGACCAGTTGAGCCCGAAGTATAGATGACGTACGCCAGATGATGTGACGTCAACCCCAGCGCATGCGCATCCGGATTGTCTTGCGAGGCATGCTTAAAGACAGTGAATTGCGGATCGTCCAGTACCACCAGCGGCAACGTGCTGTTCAGCGTCTCAATCAGCGCCGTCTGGGTTAACAGTGCGACCGGTTTAGCATCATCCAGCATGTAGGCCAGACGCTCGGCTGGATAAGCAGGATCGAGTGGGACATAAGCCGCACCTGCTTTAAGAATACCCAATAGACCGACGATCATTTCCACGCTGCGTTCTACACAAATGGCAATACGATCATCCGGCTGCACGCCGAGTGACAGGAGATGATGGGCTAATTGGTTGGCACGACGATTAAGGCCGTCATAGCTGAGCGTCTGCTCCTCGAACACGACCGCAATAGCGTCAGGCGTTTGGGCAACCTGTTGTTCAAACCGTTGATGGATTAAGGCATCGTATGGGAAATCGCTATGGGTGGCGTTGAAACCCACCGATAATTGCTCGTATTCAGCAGCGGGCAATATATCGATAGCCTCTGCGAGCGTTTCCGGCGCATCGGTTAATAGGGTGACGAGCTGTTCTATTGCCTGCAACAGATAGGCATTCACCCGATTAGGATCGATAGGGCTGATGGTTTGGGTCGAGAGCGAAAAACACTCACGGTTATTATCAATTGAGATGCCCAATGGGTAGTTAGTGCGCTCACGGCTAAACAGGCTCTCTACACCGAACTGTCTTAAATTCGGCGCGTCGGCACCTCTGTCATTGGTGTGTCGACAATTGAGTAGGGTGCTGAACAGCGGCATAGTACCGAGCCCGCTGTATCGCTGGGCCGTGGACAGCGGTGTTTGTTCATAGCGTAATAAATTGGCGCAAATATCATTCGCGGTGTTGACTAGCGTTGCTACGCTCATACCCGCCAGTTTTATCCTGAAGGGCAGCGTATTGATAAACATGCCTAATGCGGTTGTACTGCCTTCAAGACCCGACATTCGTCCCGATAATGTCGTGCCGAACACAAGATCGTCTCGTCCACTGGTTCGTGCGATAACCAACGCCCAACTGGCGTGAAACAGCGCCGCTGGACTGATGCCGAACCGGCGGGCGGCGTCACGAATCGTTTGTGAAAGTTCAGGGCTAAGCGACTGACGTGCTTCTGCCGCGTTTTCACCGCTGGCTTGAACATTTGCTACACCAAATGGTGCTGTAATTTCGTCGATGTCCGCCAAATAGTCTTGGAAAAATGCTTCTGCTGCATGGTTTTTATCTTCCTGACGGGTATAAGCCACAAAGTTTCTATACGGGAATGATGGTGGAAGTGCCTCACCTTTTCCCATCAGAAACGCGGTCGTTTCCGCGAGTAGCTGACGCAGTGAAAGGTTGTCATCAATGATGTGGTGAAATTGAAGCAGTATATAAAGCGCCGGTGATGTTGAGTCAGGCGCTACGTACAGATGCATTAATGGTGCCTGTGACAAATCCATTGAGGCGTGTGAGGAGACGACTCTTTCCCGCATCGTGGTGACCACATCAACGCTGTTTTCTGGTTCCAGACGATGCACATTCAGCGTTGCATGGCGATGTACCACCTGAACCGGCTGCGTCAATTCCGTCCAGTGAATCGACGTACGTAGAATGTCGTGCCGGTTAATGACGGATTGTAGTGCTGCAATAAACGCATCCAGCTTTGTCTCATTCGCAACACGCAAGAGTGACGATACGACATAGGGATCGTTATCTGGGTGCAAACGATGATGGAAGAGAATCCCTTCCTGTAGTGAAGCCAGAGGGTAGATGTCTTGAATATTGGCGGCACCGCCAGAAACGGTGTCAGTAATGGCATCAATCTCCTGCTGCGACAGGGCTACCAGAGGCAGCATCTCAGGCGTGATTCTTTCAGCACCGTTGGGGATAAGGTTGTCTGGCGTAATGAAACGGGATTCGCCCCGATCGTGTTGAATGGCATCAGCCAGTTCGATGAGCGTCGGCGCGGTAAATACGCTGCGAACGTCGAGTTTTAAGCCGAGGTGACGCAGTTTTTCAATCAAACTGACGATCAGCAATGAATGGCCGCCGAGTTCAAAAAAGTGGTCATACCGTCCCACCCGTTCTAACCCTAGCAGGTCTTGCCAGATTTCAGCCAATGCCGTTTCAATGTCACCGACAGGCTCCTCATAGCCGCGTGTTACCACGGCGGAGCGTTCAGGCGCAGGCAGGGCTTTACGATCCAACTTGCCATTTGGCGTAAGCGGGAAGGCCTCAAGTGTGACAAACGCCGCCGGGATCATATAGTCGGCTAAATGCGTTGACAGCTGCTGGCGTAGATCGGCTGGTTCCAGCACCGCTTTGGGCTGAGGCTGAATGTAGGCCACCAGACGGGTATCTCCCGGAACATCCTCACGGGCGAGTACCACCGCTTCCTGAACGCCTGGGCACTGTACCAGGCGGGACTCGATTTCCCCCAGTTCAATACGGAAGCCGCGTACCTTGACCTGAAAGTCATTACGGCCCAGATAGTCCAGCGTACCGTCGGGCAGCCAGCGGGCGAGATCGCCGGTTTTGTAGAGTCGGGTTGCGGGGCTGTCAGAGAAAGGGTCGACAATAAAGCGCTCGGCAGTCAGGTCAGGACGGTTGAGGTAGCCGCGTGCGACACCTGCTCCGCCGATATAGAGCTCACCGGCGACGCCGACCGGCACCGGTTGGCCGTGCGGGTCAAGCAGGTAGGCACGTAGATCCGGCAAGGGCCGGCCAATAAGGCTACCGCGCCCGGCGGTGATATCGGCGGCGCTCAGTTCGCGGAAGGTGGCGTGAACGGTAATCTCGGTGATGCCGTACATATTAATCAGGCGGGTGCGCTCAAGCGGATTATCCGCTATCCACGGGGCCAGCATATGTAACTCTAGCGCTTCCCCGCCGAAGATGATGCAGCGCAGCGAATGATCGGTATCATCTCGCGCAGCAATCAACTGGCGGAACGCCCCCGGCGTCTGGTTAAGTACCGTCACACGCTCCCGACAGAGCAGGGAATAGAATTCCTGCGGTGAGCGGGCACAAAGCGTCGGTACGACAACCAGTTTGCCGCCGTAAGCGAGCGCTCCCCATATTTCCCAGACGGAAAAGTCGAACGCAAAGGAGTGGAACTGGGTCCAGACGTCGTTGCTGTCAAAGTGGAAATAGTCCTGCGTTGCGTCGAGCAGGCGGGTGACGCTGGCATGCTCGACCATGACGCCTTTGGGTTTACCGGTAGAGCCGGAGGTGTAGATGACATAGGCCAGATGGTCGGGCGTGACGCCCAGCGCGTGCGCGTCGGGATTGTGGTCAGGCTGCGCATCGAAGACGTCGTGCGCGTCAAGCAGTACGGTGGGCAGCGCGGTATCCGGCAGTGTAGCGGTCAATGCCGACTGGGTAAGGAGCGCTACGGGCGTGGCATCGTCGAGCATATAGGTGAGGCGCTCGGCGGGGTAGGACGGGTCGAGAGGGAGATAGGCGGCACCCGCCTTGAGGATGGCGAGCAGGCCAATAATCATCTCGGGGCTGCGTTCGACGCAAATGGCGACGAGGTCGTCGGGTTTGACACCGAGGCTGATGAGATGATGTGCGAGCTGGTTGGCGCGCTGGTTAAGTGTCTGATAGGTGAGCGAGTGTGATTCGTAGACGACGGCGATAGCATTCGGGAAGCGCTGTGCCTGATCTTCGACGCGAGCCTGAATCAGCGCAGGCGTTGGGCATACGGCATCGGCTGGATTAAAGTCAACCAGCACCTGCTGGCGTTCGCTGTCCGACAACATAGGAACGGACCAAAGAGGCTGTGTAACATCGGTGGCAATGGCCGTTAATACGTTCACTACGTAGCCAGCCACGCGTTCAATCGTTTCTCGATCGAAGAGATCGATGGCATATTCCAGTGAGCCAGTCAGACCATTTTCCGTCTCGTTAACCGATAACATCAGGTCAAATTGAGCGCTGTGTTTGGGTTGTTCAATAAAAGAGACGTCCAGATCGGGCAGCATTAATTTCTGTGAAGCTGTGTTATTCAGAGCCAACATCACCTGAAAGATGGGGCTGTAGCTGAGGCTGCGTGCTGGCTGTACCACTTCTACGACCTGATCGAACGGAAGATCCTGATGGGCATAAGCGGAAAGTGATTGTTCTCTAACCTGCGTCAGCAGTGCTTCCAAGGTTTTACATTCATCCAGTTCAATGCGGAGTGCCAGCGTGTTCACAAAGAAGCCTATCAGCCCTTCCAGCTCGTGGCGGGTGCGGTTGGCGATCGGCGTGCCAATAACGATATCATCTTGGCCACTGAGGCGAGACAGCACGAGACTCCATGCGGCAAGTACGGTCATAAACAGCGTGGTTCCCTGCTGATGACCTTGTGTTTTGAGCGCATTAAGAACATCAGCACTGAGACGGAAAGACACGTGGCTGCCCGCATAGCGCTGCACCGCGGGGCGTGGACGGTCAGTTGGCAGTTCTAACAGCGCGGGCGCGCCCTGTAACTGGCTATGCCAAAAATCACGTTGCTCGGCGAGCGTATCTTCTTTGAGCCAGCCGTGTTGCCAGGCGGCATAATCGGCGTACTGAATCGGTAGCGGTGGTAAATGTGCCGCATGGCCGCTGAGTGCGGCGCGATACAGGGCAGAAAATTCACGCACGAAGATCCCCAGAGACCAGCCATCGGAGATGATATGGTGTTGGGTAATGAGCAAAACATGTTCTTCATCGCTCAGCTGCAATAGCTGTCCACGAATTAGCGGGCCTTGCATAAGGTCGAATGGTTCACGCGCTTCACTCTCGGTCAACTCGGCCACCCGTTGGGCTCGCGCCGTCTCGTCAAGGTCGCGCAGGTCGAGGCTGGATAGACAAAAGCGGGTTTCTTCAGGGGCAATCTGTTGAGAGGGTTGACCATCAACCAGCGCAAAGTGTGTGCGAAGGCTTTCATGGCGAGCGATCAGACCATCTAGCGCCGTCGTAAGCGCCGGTTTATCGAGTTTGCCGGTCAGCCGTAGAGCCGCAGGAAGATGATAGGCCTGACTAGCGGCCTGATCGAGCTGACCAATAAACCACAGCCGCTGTTGAGCGAAAGAGAGTGGCAGCGGCATGTTCCGATCGACTTTCTTAATCGATGGGCGCTGTTGGTGTCCACGTTGCTTTAGCTGTTCTTTAACTTTTTTCTCCAGAACGGCGCGTTTTAGCTCTTCAATGCTCATGTTTTCTTTATTCATCGTTCGTATCTCCGTCTAAAATCGCCATTAATTCTTCTGCTGACATTGAGTCGAGATCGTGTGTGAGTGCATCGGTGTCATTTCCCCAGGCTGCGTGTATTTGTGCGGCCAAAATGACCTCCGCCAGCGCGGATAGCTGGGGATGTTGGAAAATGGCAACGATGGGGATATCGGTTAAAAATTCTGCGCGTATACGGGCATTCAATTGAACCGCAAGGAGCGAGTGCCCGCCGAGCTCAAAGAAATGGTCATGACGTCCTACACGCTCCACTCCCAGTAGCGTTTGCCAAATTTGAGCCAGCGCGTGTTCCAGATCACCTTGTGGCGCTTCATAGCCGCGAGTCGCCATCGCCGACTGGTCTGGTGCCGGTAGCGCCTTGCGATCAAGTTTGCCATTTGGTGTGAGCGGGAAGGCGTCCAGTGTGACGAACGCACTCGGGATCATGTACTCAGCCACCCCCTCGCTAAGTCTTTGTCGTAGATCGGCAGGTTCGAGCACCGTATCAGGCTGAGCGAGTAGGTAGGCAACCAGTCGTTTGTCGCCGGGGCTATCTTCACGGGCAATGACCACGGCATCGTGTACTCCGTGACACCGGGCGAGGCGAGTTTCAATTTCGCCCAATTCAATGCGGAAACCGCGTACTTTGACCTGAAAATCGTTACGGCCCAGATACTCAAGGGTACCGTCAGGCAGCCAGCGGCCGAGATCGCCGGTCTTGTACATCCGGGCTTCTGGTGCTCCTGAGAACGGATCGGTAATAAAACGTTCTGCCGTGAGATCGGGGCGACCAAGATAACCGCGCACAACGCCTGCACCGGCGATATGGATTTCGCCCGCGACGCCAAGAGGAACCACGCGCCCCTGCGCGTCCAGAATATAGATTTGGGTGTTGGCGATGGGGTGACCAATATAAGGCGTTGGTGTCGTCAGGCCGTTTAGCGTGGACCAGATCGTGGTTTCTGTCGGACCATACAGATTCCAGAGCGTCGTTACCTTCTGAAGCAGCGCCGTCGCCAGATTCTCAGGCAGAGCTTCCCCTCCACACAGCGCTTTAAAGCCCGGCGGCAGAGCGAAGTCGCGTAACTCCACTAACATACGCCAGGTCGACGGCGTGGCCTGCATGAAGGACACCGCATGGCGTTCGATCAGCATGGCCAACTGTTGTGCATCCGCCGCCTGTGCCTGTGTAGCCAGAATCAGCCGTGCACCGTTCAATAACGGCAGGAAAATTTCTAATATGGAGATGTCAAAAGAAAGTGATGTGACGCCGAGCAAAACATCCTCTTGGGCGATACCTGGTTCCTTACGCATTGAACAGAGGAAATTAACCATGTTGGCATGTTCAACCATGACGCCTTTAGGTTTACCCGTCGAGCCTGAGGTGTAAATCACATAGGCCAGATGGCGTGGCGTGAGCCCCTGTTTCCGGGCGTCAAGCGGGGTATCCGGTTCGTTATCAAACGGACGGGTTTCTCCGTCATCAAGCAGGATCACAGGCAGGCTGCCGTTCATTATCCCGAGATGGGCTGACTGGGAGATCAGTGCGACGGGTTTGGCATCATCAAGCATGTAGCGCAGACGCTCTACGGGATAAGTGGGATCTAATGGCACATAGGCCCCGCCGGCTTTGAGAATACCGAGCAGCCCGACAACCATGTCCAGACCACGCTCGACGCAAATCGCGACCCGCTCATCGGGCCGTACGCCGAACGAAATAAGGTGGTGGGCAAGGCGATTAGCCCGGCGATTAAGCTCGTCATAGCTGAGGGAGGCTTCCCCGAATACCACCGCGATGGCGTCGGGCGTGCAGGCAACCTGTGCTTCAAACAGCTCGTGGATAAGCGCGTGCCGTGGGATATCCGCGTCGGTTGCGTTGAAATCAACCAGCATCTGTTGACGTTCGCTGTCCGGCAGCACCGGTAGGTTCAGTATGGAACGCTGCGGTTCTGTTTCCAGCGCGTCGACCAGACTGCTGATTGCCGTCATCAGATAGTTCAACAGACGATGAGGATCGATGTCTTCCAGCGTCTGCGCAACCAAACTAAATCCTTCGCCCCGGTCGTCAACTGCAAGCGTGAGTGGATAATTGGTTCGTTCCTCTGAGGTCAGCACACGAATGTCGCTCAAGGTATTGTCGGTCGAGCTGGCCTGTGTATGGCGGTAGTTGAGTAAGGTACTGAATAGCGGCATGGGTGGTGCTACGCCGCTGCAGCGTTGAGCCAGCGCCAGCGGTGCTTGCTCATGCTCCAGTAGCGTCATCAAATCGTGTGAGGTGCGCTCAACCACCTCCGCTGCGCCGCGATCCGCAAGAGAAATTCGCAGCGGCAGCGTATTGATAAACATCCCCATAATACGGTCAGCCCCTTCAGCACCAGCAAGGCGGCCGAGCAGAACAGAGCCGAATACCACGTCATCACGACCGCTGGTCTGCGCCAGAACCTGCGCCCAGGCCACATGGAACAACACGCCTGGGCTGACGCCAAGATGACGTGCCTGTTGTCGAATAGCGGATGCCAGTGTGGCATCCAACACCAGACGAGCTTCGTGGATATCCCCGCCGCTACCTTGTACGTTGAGTAACCCAAAAGGTGCGGTCGGTTCATCAACATCAGCTAGCTTGTCGCGGAAATACGCTTCATGTGCTGAGTTCGGTACGCTTAGCGTCTGGGCGATAAAATTGCGGTACGGGAGCGGCGTCGGTAACGCGTCAGCCTGATGCTGCAATAACAAACGGATTTCACCGACGATCAGCGCCAGCGTCATATGATCGCTAATCAGATGATGGAAGCTCAGTGCCAGCAGCCATTCGTTTTGCAGGGGATCGTGAGCGATATCTGCCCTAAACAACGGCGCCTGACTGAGATCGATCCTGCGTGTACGCGGCTCGGTATGAGCCTGCAACTGTGCCAATACATCTTCCGGTGACGTCGGTTCAAAATGGTTGATTGGCAGTATTGCCTGACGCCAGACGACCTGCACCGGCTGGCTTAAATCCTGCCAGCACACGGCGGTGCGCAGAATGTCGTGGCGATCGATAACTTGTTGCAGTGCACTGAGAAACGCATCAAGACGTTCGCGGTGGGTAAAGGCCACCATGCTGCGGAGCAGATAAGTATCGCCCTGTTCTTGCAGGAGATGGTGGAAGAGAATGCCTTCTTGCAACGGTGCGAGCGGATAGATGTCTTGTATATTGCTCGCACCACCAGACACGGTATCGGTTATCCGGTCGATCTCCGGCTGAGTGAGCGTCACCAGCGGCAGCAGGTCGGGCGTGATGGCGGTACTGTCCGCCGGAATGCGGTTAGGTGGCACCACAACGGCCGGTTTATCCTGATGCGCCAGTATCGCCTGTGCCATGTCACTGAGCACCGGTGTGGAGAAAACACCGCGTACATCAAGCGCCAATCCTGCTCGGCGGAGTCGTTCAATCAGGCTGACGATCAGCAGCGAGTGGCCGCCGAGCGCGAAGAAGTGGTCGTGGCGGCCGACGCGCGTCAGACCCAGCAGGTCCTGCCAGACGGCGGCCAGTGCGGTTTCGACCTCACCCTGCGGGGCTTCATAGTCGCGGGTCGCCACGGCGGACTGGTCAGGCGCCGGCAGGGCCTTGCGGTCGAGCTTGCCGTTCGGGGTGAGCGGGAAGGCATCCAGGGTGACAAAGGCGCCGGGCACCATGTATTCGGCCAGATGTTGTCCGAGCTGCTGGCGCAGGTCGGCGGGGTCGGGCGTGACGCCGGGCTGAGGACAGAGGTAGGCGACCAGCCGGGTGTCGCCGGGGCTGTCCTCGCGGGCGACGACCACGGCTTCCTGCACGCCGGGACATTGCATAAGGCGGGCCTCGATTTCCCCCAGCTCGATACGGAAGCCGCGCAGCTTGACCTGGAAGTCATTACGGCCGAGGTATTCGAGGCTGCCATCGGGCAGCCAGCGGGCCAGGTCACCGGTCTTGTAGAGACGGGCACCGGGCTGGTTGATGAACGGGTCGGGAATAAAGCGCTCGGCGGTGAGGTCGGGGCGGTTGAGATAACCGCGGGCGACGCCGACGCCGCCGATATGGAGTTCACCAGCGACACCGAGGGGCACAGGCTGGCCGAGGGTGTCGAGGATATAGAGCTGGGTATTGGCGATGGGGCGGCCAATGGGAACAAAACTGCGGTGGTCGTCAGGCTGACAGGCCCAGAAGGTGACGTCAATGGCGGCTTCGGTAGGGCCATAGAGGTTATGGAGCTGGGCGTTGAAGCGGGCAAAGAAGCGCTGCTGCAACTCGGCAGGCAGGGCTTCGCCGCTGCAGATGACACGACGCAGGGAGTCACAGGCACAGTCTGCATCGGCCCACTGAACGAACTGCTGGAGCATGGAGGGCACGAAGTGCAGGGTGGTGATGCCGGTACGCTCAATGAGCTGCGCGAGGTAGGCCGCATCCTTGTGTCCGTCAGGGCGGGCCATGACGAGGCGTGCACCGTAGAGCAGGGGCCAGAAGAACTCCCAGACGGAGACGTCAAAGCTGAAGGGGGTCTTTTGCAGCACGCGGTCATCGGGGGTGAGGCGATAGGTGTTCTGCATCCAGACGAGGCGGTTGCAGAGTGCGCGGTGGCTGTTCATGACACCCTTGGGCTTGCCGGTGGAGCCGGAGGTGTAGATGACGTAGGCCAGATGGTGGGCATCCAGACCGGGGACGTGAGGGTTGTCCTCACTCAGGTGGCTGAAGTCGGCGGTATCGAGCAGGATGCGCGGGACGTCTCCGGTCAGCAGGGCGCGCTGGTTCGCCTGAGTCAGCAGTGCGACCGGGCTGGCATCGTCGAGCATGTAGGCGAGGCGCTCGGCGGGGTAGCCGGGGTCAAGGGGAACATAGGCGGCGCCGGCCTTGAGAATGGCGAGCAGGCCGATGACCATGTCGAGCGAGCGCTCGACGCAAATGGCGATGCGGTCATCGGGTTTTACGCCGAGGTCGATGAGGTGGTGCGCGAGCTGGTTGGCGCGGCGGTTGAGCGCGTCATAGGTAAGGTGCTGGTCTTCAAAGAGCACAGCGGTGGTATCGGGTGTGCGAGCGGCCTGGTCTTCGACGAGCTGATGGATAAGGGCNTCGTGCGGGAAGTCGGCCTCGGTGGCATTGAAGTCGAGCATGACCTGCCGGCGCTCANTGTCCGGNAGNATGGGCAGGGTGGCGACAGGTTGCGTCACATCGTCGGCCATCGCCATCAGGATATTCTCTACATAACCCACCACGCGAAGGATGGTTTCGCGGTCGAACAGGTCGGTGGCGTAGACCAGCCCACCGTTGAGGCCATTTTCAGTCTCGATAAGCGACAGCGACAGATCAAAGTGGGTGCTATGCTGCGGCCGCTCAACGGCAGAGAGCGTAAGATCGGGCAGCGTCAGGGCCTGTGCTGGGGTGTTGTTCAGCGACAGCATCACCTGGAAAATGGGGCTGTAACTGAGGCTGCGAGCGGGCTGCAGGATCTCTACGACCTGTTCGAACGGCAGGGCCTGATGGGCGTAGGCGTCCAGCGCCCGCTCACGCACCTGATCGAGCAGATCTGCGACGGCGTGGCAGCGGCCCGGCTCGGTGCGCAATGCCAGCGTGTTGACGAAGAAGCCGACCATGCCCTCCAGCTCCTGACGGGGACGGTTGGCAACCGGGGTGCCGATGACGATATCGTCCTGCCCGCTGAGGCGGGACAGCACCACCGACCAGGCGGCCAGCAGCGTCATAAACAGGGTCGTGCCCTGCTGCCGGTTCAGTGCATGAAGGCGACGGAGCTGTCCCGCATCCAGATGGAAGGGAACCTGATCGCCCGCATAGCGCTGTACCGACGGGCGGGGCCGGTCGGTCGGGATCTCCAGCAGGGCCGGTGCCCCCTGCAACTGATCGCGCCAGTAGTCACGCAGGTCGTTAAGTGTTTCCCCCTGCAGCCACTGACGCTGCCAGACGGCGTAGTCGGCGTACTGAACCGGCAGTGGCGGTAAGTTCGCCTCGCTACCCTCCAACGCGGCCTGATACAGGGCTGCCAGCTCACGTGCCAGAATGCCGATGGACCAGCCGTCGGAGATAATGTGGTGCTGGGTCAGCAGCAGCACATGGGTGTTGTCATCCAACTGCAGCAACTGACCGCGGATCAGCGGCCCCTGCGTCAGATCAAAACGCGCCCGCGCTTCCTGTTCGGCCAGTTCTGCCACGCGTGTGGTGCGGGCCGCCTCGTCCAGCTTACGCAGGTCATGGCTGGACAGGCTGAAGCCGAGCGTATCCGGATCAATCTGCTGGGCGGGCTGCCCGTCGATTGAGGTAAAGCGGGTGCGCAGGCTTTCGTGACGGGCGACGAGCCCGTTGAGTGCGGTCGTGAGTGCCGGGCGGTCAAGCCGGCCGGTAAGATGCAGTGCGGCCGGCAGGTGGTAGGCCTGACTGGCGGCCGGATCGAGCTGGGCGAGGAACCACAGCCGCTGCTGGGAAAACGACAGCGGCAGGGGCTGAGTGCGGTCGGCCACGGGCAGGGTGAACGGCGCATCGTGCGCGGTGGCCGTGACGGCGGCGGCCAGATCGCACAGCGTCGGGTGGGCAAACAGTGTCGCCAGTGCGACGTCCATGCCGGCCTTGTTCATGCGGTTCAGCAACTGCACCGCCAGCAGCGAGTGACCGCCGAGGGCAAAGAACTGATCGTGACGACCGACACGATCCAGCCCGAGCAGCTCTTGCCAAAGCGCGGCCAGCGCGGTTTCGATCCCGCCCTGCGGCGCTTCATAGTCGCGGGTGGCAAAGGCAGTCTGATCCGGGGCCGGGAGGGCCTTGCGGTCGAGCTTGCCGTTCGGGGTGAGCGGCAGGGCGTCAAGCGTGACAAAGGCTGACGGGATCATGTAGTCCGCCAGCGAGGCGGCAAGCTGCTGGCGCAGCGCCGCAGGATGCAGCTCAGCATCAGGCCGGGCGCAGAGATAGGCCACCAGACGCGTATCGCCGGGGCTGTCTTCGCGGGCTATCACCACGGCGTCCTGTACCCCCGGACAGCGCAAGAGACGGGACTCGATTTCACCCGCTTCGATACGGAAACCGCGCACCTTAATCTGGAAATCGTTACGGCCCAGATAGTCAATGTTGCCGTCGGGCAGCCAGCGGGCCAGATCGCCGGTCTTGTAGATCCGGGCCGCTGGGTCGGCGGAGAACGGGTCGGGAATAAAGCGTTCGGCGGTGAGGTCGGGACGGTGGAGGTAGCCGCGGGCGACGCCGGCCCCGCCGATATGGAGTTCACCGGTGACGCCAATCGGGACGGGCTGGTCCTGCGCATCCAGAATATAGAGGCGGGTATTGGCGAGCGGTTTGCCGATAGTCGGCAGCGGCTGGGTGCGGTCGACCACACAGGCGGTGGCATCAACGGTACATTCGGTCGGGCCGTACACGTTGATAAAGCGGGTGTCGGACAGCGACTGCAGGCGCGACCAGACGGCGGGCGAAATCGCCTCACCGCCGATGAGTACCTGCGCGGGCTGGTAGGCCGGGTCGCTGCCCAGTCCAGCGTCGAGCAGCCACTGCAACTGCACTGGGGTGCAGTCAAACAGGTCAACGGCGTGGCGGGCGAAATAGCGCCAAAGCTGATGGGCATCGGCGCGGAGGGCGTCGGGAACCAGCACTAGGGTGTGGCCGGACAGCAACTGTATCCAGTTTTTCACCGAGGCATCGAAGACAATGCTGGCGTTGAGGGCAATGCGGCTGGGGTGGTCGAGTGCCAGCAACGTGTGTAACCCAGTGGCGAGGTTAATCACGTTCCGGTGTGCGACCATGACGCCTTTGGGCCTGCCGGTAGAGCCGGAGGTGTAGATGACATAGGCCAGATGGGCGGCGTGCAGCCCCTGAACCACGGGATTGGTGTCCGGGCAGGCTGCGGCGGCAGGCGTATCGAGCAGCACGGTAGGCAGCGTGCTGTTGAGCTGCGCCACTTGCGCGGACTGGGTGAGCAGGGCAACCGGGGCGGCATCGTCGAGTATATAGGCAAGGCGCTCCGCCGGATAGGCGGGATCCATCGGGACGTAGGCGGCCCCGGCTTTGAGGATGCCTAGCAGGCCAACCATCATCTCCAGGCTGCGCTCGACGCAGAGGGCAACGCGGTCATCGGGCTGGACGCCGAGGGCGATGAGGTGGTGCGCCAGCTGATTGGCGCGGCGGTTGAGTTCGCGGTAGGTAAGGTGCTGATCTTCAAACAGCACGGCGATAGCCTCGGGTGTCTGTTCGGCCTGTGCTTCAAACCGTTGCTGAATCAACATCTCACGCGGGAAGTCTGCATCGGTGGCGTTGAAATCAACCAGCACCTGCTGGCGCTCGGATTTCGGTAATATAGGCTGACTTAGCGCTGGCTGCTGCGGTGTTTTCTCCAGCGACGTGACCAGATTCTCGATCGCGGTAAGCATATAGTGAACGATCCGTTCAGGGTCGACGCCCATGACGGTTTTTGCGGTCAGGTTAAAGCCATCGCCCAGATCGTCCACTGACAGCGTGATCGGATAGTTAGTACGCTCTCGCCCACTCAATTGGCGCATACCTTCCCAGAATTGACTGCTGGCATCTTTCTGAGAATGACGATAGTTGAATAGCGTGCTAAACAGCGGAAGAGGAGGAGGAACTTGACTGCACTGCTGAGCCAATGCCAGCGGTGCCTGTTCATGGGCTAATAACATCATCAGCTCATGAGACGTGGCCTGAACAACATCGTGTACGCTGCGTTCACGGAGCGATACGCGTAGCGGCAGCGTGTTGATGAACATCCCCATCACCCGATCGGCCCCCAAGTTCCCCTGCAAGCGCCCCGAAAGCACGGAACCAAAGACCACGTCATCACGACCGCTGGTCAGTGCAAGGACCTGTGCCCAGGCAACATGGAATAGCACACTTGAGCTAATCCCCAGATGGCGTGCCTGACGGCGGAGGGCATCAGCCAGTGAGGAATCGAGTGAAAGACGCGCTTCAGTGATGTCCTCGCCGTTACCTTGTACATCCACGAGATCGAAAGGTGCTGTCGGCGTGTCAATATCCGCCAGTCGGTTGCGGAAATACTGCTCATGTTCAGAAAGCGGGACGCTCAGGATCTGCGCGATAAAGTTGCGATACGGTAGCGGTTTAGGCAGGGCTTCCGGCCTATCCTCCAACAGCAGGCGGATTTCATCGATGATCAACGCCTGTGTTATATGGTCGCTGATCAAATGATGGATGCTCAACGACAATAGCCATTCGCCGCAAACCGGATCATGCGCTGTCGTCGCCGAAAGCAACGGTGCATTGCTGAGATTGAGCCGATGATTACTGGGATCGGTAGCCGCACGTAATTGCGCTGGGACAGTATCTGATGATGTTGTCGTCAGGGTGTTTACCGTCAGCGGCGCCTGCCGCCAAACCACCTGCACGGGTTGATGGAGCCCTTGCCAGCAGATAGCGGTACGCAGAATATCGTGGCGTGCGATAACCTGTTGCAATACATCGAGAAAAGCATCAAGGCGTGTCTGCGAGTCAAAGGCAAGCAGACTGTTTAACAGATAAGTATCGCCTTTCTCCTGTAACTGATAATGGAACAGAATGCCTTCCTGCAAAGGGGCTAGCGGGTAGATATCCTGCACATTGGCTACGCCGTCGGGTACCGTAGCGATAACGGTATCGATCTCTTCCTGAGACAGTGTGACCAGTGGCAACAGCTCAGGCGTAATGGCTGTGGCGTCTATGGCAATATGATTAGGCGGCACGATGAACGTTGATTTATCCTGATTCGCCAGTATTTCCTGTGCCATGTCGCAGAGAATCGGGGTAGAAAAGAGGCTTCGGGCTTCAGGTGTCCAGCCAAGGTTGCGTAGACGTTCAATGAGTCTGACTATTATTAGCGAATGGCCACCGAGTTCGAAGAACTGATCGTGTCGTCCGACGCGATCCAGCCCCAGTAGGTCTTGCCAGATTTGTGCAAGTGCAATCTCCAACTCGCCCTGCGGTGCTTCATAGTCGTGACGAGCGACGGCCGTTTGGCCGGGTGCTGGGAGCGCATTGCGATCGAGTTTACCGTTCGACGTGAGTGGGAAAACATCAAGAACGACAAATGCAGAAGGCACCATATACTCTGCCAGATGCCGACTGAGCTGTTGGCGCAGGTCGGTAGGGTGCAGTTCTGCACCTGGTTGCGGGCAAAGATAGGCGACCAGTCGGGCGTCGCCGGTGCTGTCTTCACGGGCAATCACCACGGCTTCGCCGACGCCGCTGCACTGTATCAAGTGCGTTTCGATTTCACCCAGTTCAATACGGAAACCGCGCAGTTTGATCTGGAAGTCGTTACGGCCCAGATAGTCGATATCACCGTTGGGCAACCAGCGGCCGAGGTCGCCCGTTTTGTAGAGGCGAGCATCAGGAGTATCGGTAAATGGATCGGCAATAAAACGCTCTGCTGTCAGTTCCGGACGATTAAGATAGCCGCGTGCGACACCCGCGCCGCCAATATAGATTTCACCGGCGACACCAAGGGGAACGGGCTGTTTTTGCTCATCCAGAATGTAGATTTGTGTATTGGCAATCGGGCGACCAATCGGCGGTGTTCCATTATGGCTTGCATCGCAGCAAGACAAGGTGGCACAGACGGTAATTTCCGTTGGACCGTAAGCATTAAACACTCGTCGGCCTGATGCCCAGCGCTTAACCTGCGCGGCTGTACAAGCTTCTCCTCCCAGAATCAGGGTCTTCAGCAGAGGTAATTCGGCATCGGATGGTAGGGCACTGGCGGCAATAGGCGGTAATAACGCATGAGTCACCGCTTGCGTTTTCAATGTCGTCAGCAGCGCCTCACCGGGCAATAATGCTTCTCTGGGTGCAAGTACCAAACAACCACCATGAGAAAGGGTCGTCGCAACTTCAAACACACAGGCATCAAAACTGAAAGAAGCAAACTGCAACAGGCGGCTGTCACGGGTGATATTGAAGGCATCAGCCAGCGCATCAACCAAATTACACAAGCTACGATGTTCAACCATGACCCCTTTGGGTTTACCCGTAGAGCCGGAGGTGTAGATCACATAGGCCAGATGATTTGGCGTCAGGCCGAACGCCTGTGGTGTCGGGTTACTGTCTGGTGTCTCGTCAGCGATAGCGGCTGGCAGATTATCGAGTTCGATCACAGGCAGAGGGCTATCCAGTAGCGTGACGAGAGCGGTTTGCGTCAGCAGCGCGACAGGGGCGGCATCCTCCAGCATGTAAGTCAGACGATCGACAGGGTAAGAGGGATCCAGCGGGACATAGGCGGCACCGGCTTTGAGGATGCCGAGCAGACCAACAATCATCTCCAGACCACGCTCGACGCAAATCGCGATCCGATCGTCCGGCTGCACGCCGAGCGTGAGCAGATGATGGGCGAGGCGGTTGGCACGGCGATTGAGTTGATCGTAACTGAGAGTGTGCTTACCGAATATAACCGCAACGGCATCCGGCGTCTGGCTCGCCACGTGTTCGATGCGCTCGTGAATCAGCGCGTGCGGCAGGCTATCCGTATCGGTGGCGTTAAAGCCAATCAGCAATTGTTGACGTTCTGATTCCGGTAGCACAGATAGGCTGCGTATCGGTCGCTGGGGCTCTGTTTCCAATGCGGCAGTCAGGCCGCTGAGCGCCGTGATCAGGTAATTCACCACGCGCTCAGGATCGATACCCTCAATAGCCTGCGCTTCCAGACTGAACGCGTTACCCCGATCGTTGACAGAAAGAATGAGTGGATAATTGGTGCGCTCTTCCGATGTGAGTAAACGCATTCCGCTCCAGGCAAGATCGTCAATATCTTGTGAGCTATGGCGATAGTTGAACAGCGTGCTGAACAACGGCATCGGCGGCGTCACACCGCTACAGCGTTGAGCCAATGCCAGAGAGGCTTGTTCATGTTCCAGTAGCGTCATCAAATTGTGCGAGGTGTGCTCAACCACATCTGCTACGCCGCGATCCGCAAGAGAAATTCGTAGCGGCAGCGTATTGATAAACATCCCCATGATCCGATCGGCATCGGCGGTGCCTGCGAGGCGTCCAAGCAGAACGGAGCCGAATACCACGTCATCACGACCGCTGGTCTGCGCCAGCACCTGCGCCCAGGCTACATGGAATAGCACGCTGGGGCTGACGCCGAAACGGCGAGCCTGACTGCGAATCGCGGATGCTAATACAGTTTCCAGAGGTAAATGTGCTTCGGTGATGCCGTCGCCGTCGCCTTGTACATCTAGCACCCCAAAAGGCGCGGTCGGTGCATCGATATCCGCCAGTCGTTCGCGGAAATAGGCCTCATGTTCTGAGGTCGGTACATTTAAGGTTTGGTAGATAAAATTACGGTACGGGAGCGGCGTCGGCAGAGCGTTCTTTTGTCCCTGTAACAGATGACGGATTTCACCGATGATCAGTGCCAGCGTCATATGGTCACAGACCAGATGGTGGAAACGCAGCGCCAGCAGCCATTCGTTTCGTTTAGGATCGTGGGCGATATCGGCCTGAAACAGGGGAGCCTGATTCAGACTGACGCGATAGGTGCGTGGGTCGGTATGGGCCTGCAACTGTGCCAATACCGCCTCTGGTGAAGCGGGTTCAAAATGACTTATCTGCAGTGAAGCCCTACGCCAAACCACCTGTACCGGCTGGTTTAGTCCCTGCCAGCACACGGCAGTACGCAGAATGTCGTGACGTTCAATAACCTGCTGAAGTGCGGTAAGGAAAGCATCGAGATGTTCACGGGTATCAAAAGCTGCCAGATTTCTTAATAGGTAGGCATCGCCATGTTTTTGCATTTGATGATGGAAAAGAATGCCTTCCTGCAAAGGCGAAAGCGGGTAGATATCCTGTACGTTGGCGGCTCCGCCAGATACGGTATCCACCACCGTATCGATCTCCGGCTGGGTGAGCGTCACCAGCGGCAGCAGGTCGGGCGTGATGGTAGTACTGTCCGCCGGAATGCGGTTAGGCGGCACCACAAGGGCCGGTTTATCCTGATGCGTCAGTATCGCCTGTGCCATGTCACTGAGCACCGGTGTGGAGAAAACACCGCGTACATCAAGCGCCAATCCTGCTCGGCGAAGTTGTTCAATCAGGCTGACGATCATCAGCGAGTGGCCGCCGAGCGCGAAGAAGTGGTCGTGGCGGCCGACGCGCGTCAGTCCCAGTAGGTCCTGCCAGACGGCAGCCAGCGCGGTTTCGACCTCACCCTGCGGGGCTTCATAGTCGCGGGTCGCCACGGCGGATTGGTCGGGGGCCGGCAGGGCCTTGCGGTCGAGCTTGCCGTTGGGGGTGAGCGGGAAGGCATCCAGGGTGACAAAGGCGCCGGGCACCATGTATTCGGCCAGATGCAGGCTCAACTGCTGGCGCAGGTCGGCGGGGTCGGGCGTGATGCCGGGCTGCGGACAGAGGTAGGCGACCAGCCGGGTGTCACCGGGGCTGTCCTCGCGGGCGACAACCACGGCTTCCTGCACGCCGGGACAGTGCATAAGGCGGGCCTCGATTTCCCCCAGCTCGATACGGAAGCCGCGCAGCTTGACCTGGAAGTCATTACGGCCGAGGTATTCGAGGCTGCCGTCGGGCAGCCAGCGGGCCAGGTCACCGGTCTTGTAGAGTCTGGCTCCGGGCTGGTTGCTGAACGGGTCGGGAATAAAGCGCTCGGCGGTGAGGTCGGGGCGGTTGAGATAACCGCGGGCGACGCCGACGCCGCCGATATGGAGTTCACCGGCGACACCGAGGGGCACAGGTTGGCCGAGGGTGTCGAGGATATAGAGCTGGGTATTGGCGATGGGGCGGCCAATGGGAACAAAGCTGCGGTGGTCGTCCGGCTGACAGGCCCAGAAGGTGACGTCAATGGCGGCTTCGGTAGGGCCATAGAGGTTATGGAGCTGGGCGTTGAAGCGGGCAAAGAAGCGCTGCTGCAACTCGGCAGGCAGGGCTTCGCCGCTGCAGATAACGCGGCGCAGGGAGTCACAGGCACAGTCTGCATCGGCCCACTGAACGAACTGCTGAAGCATGGAGGGCACGAAGTGCAGGGTGGTGATGCCGGTACGCTCAATGAGCTGCGCGAGGTAGGCCGCATCCTTGTGTCCGTCAGGGCGGGCCATGACGAGGCGTGCACCGTAGAGCAGGGGCCAGAAGAACTCCCAGACGGAGACGTCAAAGCTGAAGGGGGTCTTTTGCAGCACGCGGTCATCGGGGGTGAGGCGATAGGTGTTCTGCATCCAGACGAGGCGGTTGCAGAGCCCGCGGTGNCTGTTCATGACGCCCTTGGGCTTGCCGGTGGAGCCGGAGGTGTAGATGACGTAGGCCAGATGGTGGGCATCCAGACCGGCGACATGGGGGTTGTCCTCACTCAGGTGGCTGAAGTCGGCGGTATCGAGCAGGATGCGCGGAATGTCTCCGGTCAGCAGGGCGCGCTGGTTCGCCTGAGTCAGCAGCGCCACNGGGCTGGCATCGTCAAGCATGTAGGCGAGNCGNTCGGCAGGGTAGCCGGGGTCAAGGGGAACATAGGCGGCGCCGGCCTTGAGAATGGCGAGCAGGCCGATGACCATGTCGAGCGAGCGCTCGACGCAAATGGCGATGCGGTCATCGGGTTGTACGCCGAGGTCGATGAGGTGATGCGCGAGCTGGTTGGCGCGGCGGTTGAGCGCGTCATAGGTAAGGTGCTGGTCTTCAAAGAGCACGGCGGTGGTATCGGGGGTANGAGCGGCCTGGTCTTCGACGAGCTGATGGATAAGGGCATCGTGCGGGAAGTCGGCCTCGGTGGCATTGAAGTCGAGCATGACCTGCCGGCGTTCACTGTCCGGCAGCATGGGCAGGGTGGCGACAGGCTGTGTCACATCGTCGGTCATCGCCATCAAAACATTTCGCAAATAGCCTCTGAGACGCACAATCGTTTCGTGATCAAACAGGTCGGTGGAATAGATCAGCCCGCCTTCGAGACCGTTTTCTGTTTCTGTCAGGGAGAGCGTCATATCAAAGTGGGTACTACGCTGTGGACGCTCAACGGCAGAGATCTCAAGTCCAGGTAGTGTAAAATCCTGCATAGGGGTGTTGTTCAGCGACAGCATCACCTGAAAAATAGGGCTGTAACTGAGACTGCGAGCGGGTTGTAGTGTTTCTACCACTTGTTCGAAAGGCAGATCCTGATAAGTGTAAGCTGCAATCGCCCGTTCACGGATTTGAGCAAAGAGATCGCCGACAGTCTGGCACTGGCTGGGAGTAATTCGCAGAGCTAGCGTATTGACAAAAAAGCCTATCAGCCCTTCCGTTTCGCTGTGTTTACGGTTAGCGAGTGGTGTACCAACGACGATATCCCCCTGCCCGCTGAGACGAGAGAGCACCACACTCCAGACGGCCAGAAGCGTCATAAACAGGGTTGTCCCTTGCTGGCGACATAATGATTTCAACGCTGCCAGTTCTTCTGGATCGAGACTGACGGGAAGAATGTTGCCTTCATAGCGTTGTACCGACGGGCGGGGCCGGTCGGTCGGGATCTCCAGCAGGGCCGGTGCCCCCTGTAGCTGGTTACGCCAGAAATCACGCAGGTCGTTGAGCGTCTCGCCCTGCAACCACTGACGCTGCCAGACGGTATAATCGGCGTACTGAACCGGCAATGGCGGTAAGTTCGCCTCGCTACCCTCCAACGCAGCCTGATACAGGGCTGCCAGCTCGCGTGCCAGAATGCCGATAGACCAGCCGTCGGAAACGATGTGATGCATAGTGAGCAGCATCACATGTATCTCATCGCCCAGTTGCAGCAACTGGCCGCGGATTAGCGGACCTTCTGCCAAATTGAAGGGGGCACGCGACTCCTGAGCGGCCAGTTCAGACACGCGCTGCGCACGAGCCTTATCGTTCAATGTGCGCAGATCGAGACAGGATAGGCTGAAGCCAATTGTGGCTGGGTCAATTTTCTGGCAGGGCTGCCCGTCGATTGAGGTAACGCGGGTGCGCAGGCTTTCGTGACGCGCGACCAGCCCGTCAAGCGCGGTGATGAAAGCTTTCCTATCGAACCGTCCAATAAGGCGTAGCGCGGCGGGCAGGTTATAGGCTCGACTGGCTGTTGGTTCGAGCTGGATAAGGAACCATAGCCGCTGCTGAGAAAACGAGAGCGGTAGCGGCTGGCTGCGATCGGCAAGCGGGATGGCCGTGACCGCAATCGTTGATGTATTGGTAAGCTCTTGTGCGAGATCGCTGAGCACGGGGTTGGCGAAAATTTTCTGTACCTGAAGGTCCAGACCCAGCATTTGACGTACACGAGTGACACATTGTACGGCGAGTATCGAATGACCGCCGAGTTCGAAAAAGTGGTCATGACGACCGACACGCTCCAGCCCCAGTAGATTCTGCCATATCTCTGTTAATGCCATTTCCAGCTCACCGACAGGGGCTTCGTATCCACGGCTGACAATAGCGGATTGCTCAGGCACCGGTAGAGCTTTACGGTCGAGCTTGCCGTTCGGCGTGAGCGGGAAAGCGTCAAGGGTGACAAAGGCACTGGGCACCATGTACTCGGCCAGATGGAGAGCAAGCGCCTTGCGTAATACGGAAGGAATGAGCTCGCTTCCGGGCTGTGCAATGAGGTAAGCCACCAGACGGATATCTCCCGGACTGTCTTCGCGGGCAATAACCAGTGCTTCCCGTACGCCGGGATACGCCATCAGACGAGCCTCTATTTCACCCGGCTCAATGCGAAAGCCGCGTACTTTAATCTGGAAATCGTTGCGGCCGAGATATTCGATATTACCGTCTGGCAACCAGCGTCCGAGGTCACCGGTCTTGTAGATCTGGGCGTTTTCCGAGTCAGAGAACGGGTCGGCAATAAAGCGCTCGGCGGTGAGGTCTGGGCGATTGAGGTAGCCGCGTGCAACACCAGCCCCGCCGATGTAGATCTCACCAGCCACCCCGACCGGCGCGGGCTGGCCTTTCGCATCGAGAATATAAATGCACGTATTGGCAATGGGTCGGCCAATAGGAACGTTATCTGTGAGCGAGTTGGGTGTGCAGGCATCAAAGGTGATACAACCGACGACGGTTTCGGTCGGCCCGTATTCGTTGATGATACGGGAACCGGAAGAAAGCGTCTGCCAGAGTGCGACGGTGGCAGAGGACAGTGCTTCGCCGCCGACGACAAAGAGCAGGTCCGGGCAGACCCGGTGAGTAGACTGTAGTTCCTGACCGAGAGCGGCAAGGTGAGTGGGGGTGATTTTAATCAACGTGCCGGGTTGCGTTGCGAGCAGGGCGGGCAGTAATTCGGTCAGTTCCTGTCCGTCGTGAATGAGTTGAATTTTACCGCCGCATAACAGGGGTAGGTAGAGGCTCGTGACGGTAGCATCGAAGGCGACAGGGGAGGATACGATACTGTCGAGGCTGTTCGATGTGACGTAATATTCACGCGCCCACTGGATATAATTGCTGAGTCCACGGTGTTCGACCATAACGCCTTTAGGTTTACCGGTAGAGCCGGAGGTGTAGATGATATAGGCGAGATGGGCAGCGTTCAGCCCCTGAATCACGGGATTGGTATCCGGGCAAGCGTCGAACGGGGCGGCATTATCCAGCACAATTGTCGGTGACGTGTGGCTAAAAGACTCAATCAGGGATGAATGGGTCAAAAGCGCGACCGGGTCTGCATCGTCGAGCATATAAGCGAGGCGTTCGGCCGGATAGGATGGGTCCAGTGGCACATAGGCGGCACCGGCCTTCAGAATCCCCAGCAACCCGACCACCATGTCTGGGCTACGTTCGAGACAAATCGCGACGCGGTCATCGGGTTTTACGCCGAACGAAAGCAAATGGTGTGCCAGCCGGTTGGCCCGGCGATTGAGTTCGTCATAAGTGACGTGCTGTTCTTCGAACACGATGGCGGTGGCATCAGGCGTCTGTTCCACCTGTGTCTCAAAGAGTGAGTGAATCAGGGAATTGTCGGGGAAGTCGATAGCGGTAGCGTTGAAATCGACCAGCAGTTTCTGACGTTCTTCAGCAGGTAAAATCGATATGCTGAGGATCGGGGTCTGTGGATCGGATTTTAGTGCCTCAACCAGACCGTGTAAGGCCGTTTCCAGATACCGGGCGATACGCGCTGGATCAACGCTTGCGATGGTCTGAGAAAGTATCTCAATGCTGTCGCCTTGATCGTCCACAGAGAAATTAAATGGATAGGTGGTGCGTCGGCTTTCAGCCAACAGCGTCATCCCTTCCCATGTTGTCGCTGCCGTATTTGCCTGAGTTCGGCGATAATTCAGAAGTGTGCTGAAAAGCGGCATGGGAGGCGCAACGCTGCTACAACGTTGTGCTAGCGCCAGAGGTGCTTGCTCATGTTCCAGCAGGGACAAAAGCTCGTTGTTAGTGCTATTTACAATGTCGAGTACGCTGCGATCGTTAAGGGGAATACGTAGCGGTAACGTATTGACGAACATCCCCATTACACGATCGGCACCCGTGAAACCTTGCAGGCGTCCCAACAATACCGAGCCAAAGATAACATCGCTACTGTCACTGATTTGTGCCAAGACCTGTGCCCAAGCGACATGGAACAAGACGCCTGGGCTGACACTAAGTTGACGGGCGTGGTGGTGAATAGCGTCTACTAGGTTGTGATCCAGAGAGAGCGTTGCTTCAGCCATCTCTCCGTCATAGTCCTGAACCTCTGCCAGACCAAAGGGGATCGTAGGGGTATCGACATCGGCCAGACGAGAACGGAAGTATTGTTCGTGAACGGCGTTGGGAATGCTAAGCACATGAGCGATAAAGTTACGATAAGGCTGGGGGGGCGAAAGTTCATCCGTTTTCCCCCAGAGCATAAGCCGGACTTCCGCGATGATCAGGTCAAGAGTCATGTGGTCACTGACGAGATGATGGACTCTCAATGCCATCAGCCATTCGCTGCGTGACGGATCGTAGACGATATCAGCAGCCAGCAGCGGTGCCTTATTCAGATCGAGACTGAGTGTCTGAGGGGAAATATAGGCCTGCAATTGAGCGGTAATATCCTCTGAAGATGCTGGCTCGAAGGTGTTCACCGGCAGCGGCGCGTGACGCCAGACTACCTGTACTGGCTGGCTCAGACCTTGCCAGCAGATAGCGGTGCGAAGGATATCGTGGCGGTCGATAACCTTCTGTAAGGTGTTCAGAAAGATATCAAGACGTTCTCGGGTATCGAAGGCAACTAATAGGTCTAACTGGTAAACATCGCCCGTTTGCTGATACAAGCGGTGGAAAAAAATGCCTTCCTGTAACGGAGCAAGGGGGTAGATATCTTGTACATTGGTGACCCCACCCGGCACTGTGCTAGTGATGGTGTCTATTTCAAATTGCGAAAGCGCGATCAGAGGTAACTGATCCGGCGTAATGGTGGTGCAATCCTGATGTATAAGGTTAGGAGGAATGACCAGAGCGGTATCATCTTGATGGTTCTGTATCGCGCGAGCCATTTCATACAGCACAGGGGCTGAGAAGGCGCTGCGGACGTCGAGGGTTTTTCCTTGATTACGCAACTGTTCAATCAGACTGACGACCATCAGCGATTGACCACCGAGTTCAAAGAAATGGTCATAGCGACTAACGTGATCTATGCCCAACAATGTTTGCCAAATAGAGGCCAGCATTGTTTCCATTTCCCCCTGTGGAGCCTCGTAGTGACGCGTGACCATAGCCGATTTATCGGGCTCGGGCAGCGCCTTACGGTCGAGTTTACCGTTGGGTGTGAGCGGGAACGCATCCAATGCGACAAACGCGCTGGGGATCATGTATTCAGCCAAACGTTGTGAAAGCTGTAAACGCAGGTCTGCCGGGGTAGGTTGAGTATCCGGCTGTGCCTGAAAATAGGCCACCAGACGTTTATCACCGGGTATATCTTCGCGAAGGATGACGACGGCTTCCTGAATCCCTGGATATTGTATTAGGAGCGTTTCAATTTCACCGAGTTCAAGACGGAAGCCACGCAGTTTGACTTGAAAATCATTACGTCCCAGATAGGTAATACTGCCGTCGTGGCGCCAGTATCCAAGATCGCCGGTCTTGTAGAGTCTAGCCTCCTGTTCATCGACAAAGGGATTAGTAATAAAGCGCTCGGCGGTGAGGTCTGGGCGATTGAGATAGCCGCGTGCCACGCCAGCTCCACCAATGTAGATCTCTCCGGTTACACCGATAGGTACGGGCTGACCCTGCGTACCCAGGATATAGACTTCTGTATTGGTGAGAGGACGGCCGATAGTGGGAGCCGATTGTGAGGAATCGATAGGGCATGCGGTGGCGTCGACGGTACATTCTGTCGGCCCATATACGTTGATAAATCGGGTATCGGTAAGCTGCTGTAAACGGGACCAGATACCCTGTGAAATGGCATCTCCACCAATTAGAACCTGCGCAGGTTGATAGTCAGGGTCGGTGCCGAGGCCAGCGTCCAGTAACCATTGCAGTTGGACTGGCGTGCAGTCAAACAGATCTATGGCATGGTGGGAAAAATAGTGCCAGAGCTGTCGTGCATCGGTGCGGATTGCGTCGGGGACGATCACCAGCGTGTGACCTGACAGTATTTGAATCCAGTTTTGCACCGAGGCATCGAACACAATGCTGGCATTGAGGGCAATGCGGTTAGAGTGTTCGAATGCGAGTAGCGTTTTCAGACCGCTAGCGAGGTTGAGTACGTTTCTGTGCGTGACCATCACCCCTTTGGGCTTACCCGTGGAGCCGGAGGTATAAATTACATAGGCCAAATGTGTTGACGTCACACCCAGCGCCTGAGCGTCAGGATTCGATGTGGCGTAAGCGTCAAAGCTATCCGTATCAAGCATGATCGCCGGAATATCTGCGGTCTGTATTGCTATTTGGTTCGCCTGAGTCAGCAACGCTACGGGTTTGGCATCATCGATCATGTAGGCTAGTCGCTCAGCTGGATAAGTCGGATCGAGCGGTACATAAGCGGCACCCGATTTCAGTATCCCCATCAGGCCAACGACCATTTCCAGACTGCGTTCGACGCACAGCGCTACCCGGTCGTCTGGCTTAATGCCCAAAGTAAGCAGGCGGTGCGCTAGCTGGTTCGCACGACGGTTGAGTTCCGCATAGCTGAGCGATTGCTCTTCAAAGATAACTGCGGTTGCATCAGGCGTTAGTTCGACTTGTTGCTCGAAACGCTCATGTATCAAGGTGTGTTGCGGGAAGTCGGCATCGGTGGCGTTGAAATCCACGACGACTTGTTGGCGTTCTGTTGGCGGCAGGATAGGCGCATGCTCAACCGTCATATCCAACGAGGTAATGGCTGCATCAACCAGCGTAGCCAGACGTGACTGGATGGCCATCACGTCTTCACGGCTCAGGTAGCGAGTATCAAAATTGAATTCTACTGTGACGGGGTGATTTTTATTTTCAAAATCATATTGATAAATACTGATGGCGAGAGGGAACTGTGTCGCCCGATGTGGTGTCTGGAAGGTCGTATTCGTCCCTTCCATATGTACGTTAAACTCAAACCATTCAAGCGATAACGTAATATCAAAAAGCTGTGCGCGACCCGTTTTTTGTCTGATTCGTGTGTGCTGGTTAATTTCTGTGATGGGTAAGCGCTGATGTTTATAACAGCGGCGCAGCTCGGCCGCTACGTTCCGCATAATATCAAGGAAAGAATCTTCTTTCTTAATGCTCACGCCGATAGGAATGACGGACGAAAACATTCCTATTGTATTCTTTTGTTTTGCATTTCTACGATTATGAATCGGAATGCCAATAACAATGTCTTCTGTTTCTGTCGTCCGGGAAAAATAACAGGCCAGAATGGCGTACATAAAATGAAGAACCGAGAGCCCATGTTCCGCCGCAATATTTTCAATTTTATGAAAATATTCATTTTTTAATTGCCAAAGATGAGGAGGAGGAAGCTCGTTCGTCAGTTCCTTGTTTTGGCTTGAGGGAGGAATCAATGCTGGCGGTAGCGTTTTATAACGATCCAACCAGAATTTCAGGTCAGACTGATAATGCCTGGAATCAAGATAAATTAAATCCTCAGAGATGTAATCGAGGTAGGAAGGAGCGACTTCGCCAGCATTATCATCGCTGTTTTTCAATTGGTTGTAGGTAGCGACAAGCTCATTGACCAGTAATTTTAGACTCCATCCATCGGCTATCAGATGATGACAGCAGAATTGCCAATAGCGGTGTGTATCGCTAACCCTCAACAGCTCGGAAGCCCATAGCTTTCCACGGAGATCAAATGGACGCATAAATGTGGCGTGGATGTGCTGCTGTGCGCGCTCCTCAGCATCATCATAGTGCGAAAAATCGTACACGTTTATCGATGAGGGGGATGCATCCGTCAGGGCCTGTAAGGGGAGACCGTGAGTGTGGATTAACTGTAAATGTAATGCATCATGGCGAGCGACAAGTCTCTCAAAAGCTTGGTTAAAAAGCGTTTCATCCAGATGTTCATCGATACGGAGTCGTGTGCCAATGTTGTAATTAGGTGATTCAGGATTGAGTGTCTGATCGAGCCAGACAACTTGCTGAGTGGAACTGAGAGGTAACTTGTTAGAGTCGGAGGAATGATCGCTGTTTAAGATGGATTGGTTTTCCAGAGGATTGTTTTGAATAGATGACATTGAGGTGCTCCAATTCTGATTCACATAGGCTGTGTTTTTAGCTAAGTTCGCATTCCTACTAAATTTTTATAACTTAATTTGCCTGCTATTAATTAAAATAATTAATATTTTATTTTTGAGCATAGCTCGACTAAGAGAAGTAATTTCACTCATTATTTTGTGTTTATATCATTAATTACGTAGGTTTTTATCTGTTTAAAATAAAATGTAACAGGGTGTTTTTCCGAAGGTTTGGGTTAAATATAGACGTGGATTTTAGTTTATCAATTAAAAATACTAATTAATTGTTGGAGGGGAAAAGTAATACGTAGAATATGAACTGTCACGATAGATGCCATGACTTGCCTAAGATATAGAGAATCATGTGAGTCGGAGATATTAGGGCGTTTACCAAGGGGTTTGGGACTGCGGATTTTTGCGTCATTAAGAGACATTTGGGGGTCACTCCGCCATCGAACCAACTTGACCCCAAATATGACCCCAAAATTATCCCGATGCGGAGTGAAAATGGAATGCGTATCGGGAGCGCTTTGAACATGAATTTATTGAACAAAGTGCTAAAAAGCAAAACGCCCGCTTAAGTTTCCTTAAGCGGGCGTTTCTAATTTGGCTCCCCTGACTGGACTTGAACCAGTGACATACGGATTAACAGTCCGCCGTTCTACCGACTGAACTACAGAGGAATCGTGTGAACGGGGCGCATGATAACGGCGTGTGCCGTGCATGTCAAAGGCGTAAACCACAAAACTGCACCGTTTGGTGAGAGAATGTGCAATCTGCCGATATTTTTGGCAAATACCGGCGTTTTATCGCGTACTGCTGCCGCTAAAGTGTATTCACCGATGTTTTCTGTTTATCCGAAAAGGCATATAACGGCCCTTTTCCTGACAGAGTGAAGAGGGATATCGCCGTAAAGGAGAGGGCAATACCGCCTAAGATCAGGTAAGTGCCATGAAAACCGATGCTGTCATACATATTGCCAGCAAAGATGGACATGAAAATGATCGATACCTGTTTAAAGAAGCAGAAGCACACCAAATAAATCGTCGCAGAAAAGCGGACTTCAAAAACGCTGGTAATGTATTTGAAGCAGCCAACGATCAGGAAGGGGACTTCGAACATGTGTAGCGTTTTCAGCACAATCACTTCCAGTACAGAGTCGGCAAAAGCAGAGCCAATAATTCGCACGGACATAATTGTACCGGCAATGAGAAGGGCATTCTTGCCGCCGATACGGTTCACAATAAGCGGCGCAAAAAACATGATAGTGGCATTAAGCAATTCACCCAATGTTGTAACGTAGCCGAATACTCGTGTACCTTCCTGTCGGGTTTCAAAAAATGAGGTGAAGAAGTTGGCAAATTGCTGATCGAACACATCATAAGTGCAAGAAACGCCAACGACATAGAGGGTCAGGAACCAGATTTTGCGTTCTTTTAACAACTCAACGGCCATTTTCAGGTTGAACGGTTTCTGGTTGGAGCCTACTTGATCGGCAACGATAGCGCTGGAGGAGGCCTCTGGCTTTGCTAGCAGCAATAGGATGGCGAGGATGACGGCACAACCGGAGCCGAGCCAGAAAACAAACTGGTTATTAATGGTAAACATGATGCCGACAATAGACGCGCAGAGCGCCCAACCGAGGCAGCCGAATAGACGTGCACGACCAAATTCAAACTGGCTGCGGCGGCTGACTTTCTCGATATAGGCCTCAATGGCCGGTGCGCCGCCGTTGTTGATAAACCCCAGATAAATTCCACCGACGATAGAACCTAAAACGATATTGTATTTTAACAACGGGCCAAAAACATAGATAAAGAACGGAGCAAAAAACACCAGCATTATGGTGATAATCCATAACAGGTGTTTTCTCAATCCTAATTTATCAGATAGTAAGCCAAATATAGGTTGGGATAGTAAGGCGAAAAAAGAAATACAGGCGAAGATAATTCCTGTATCGCTTTTGCTTATTTGATTAATATCATGAAGCCAAATAGGGAAGAAGGGAAAGTAAGCCCCCATGATGAAGAAATAAAAAAAGAAAAACAGGCCAAATATCCAGAAATTCTTATTATGTAGGTAGTACATGTTGTCTTCTCCGATATGTATATATTCGCAACATTTACTTTGATGGCGGATATATACTTGCTGGATACAACCAAGATGGAAAGAAGCAGCGTAGCCGCTCTCTTTCGTTGTTTTTTAATACGGTTTTTTCATACCAATATGGTTAGTGACGTTGAATAGCGACGCGATAGTGATAATGCGTTGCTGTGAGCAAATCATCACAATGAACGCTGGGGCTCCAGGAGTCATCGCCACCAATTCCCATATGGAAGCCATCCAGATTGAGCCAAACGCCTTTTTCCTTTTCTAATAAATGATGGTGGGTACACGTCATCAACTGAGTTAGTCCGTAGCGGCTTAGCCCGAAGTGGAAATTTCCGGTGATAGCCCATTTGCCATATGTCAGCGCACGCGTGTTGCAGCGCAACCCGTTCTCCGATGGGAAAATGTAGGGCGTGTGAAGGTCATCCAATGGCAGATTCCAATGCCCATGCTGTGCGGCGAGCTGTCGGTCGGGATAATTTTCATGTGGCCCAAGCCCGATCCAACTGACCTGAGGCGCGACGTCAGCCAATTGGCAACTCAAACCGACTCTGGCCAGTGACGGAAGTACAGTCGCGACATCAACGTCGACATCGACGGTCATTACGCCATATGCATCAATCTGCCAGCGCTTTTTACTCCGTAGCAGAATCTGCCCTGCATGGCGGAATACATGCTCGGTGACAATGTGTACGGCATCGGCGAGTTGGTCTGCCTGAATCGCAACACACTGTGTCTGCAATTGATAAAGCCCAGCTGATTTCCAGCGTTCGGCCCACGCGTGTGGATCGATGCGATCGACTTCGCTGATACCGATGTCGTTATCCAGTGGTGCCCGAACGAATTGATCCTGCAACGGAGTCAGTAGTGCTGGGGTATCGGCTGTCCACCATTGCTCCAGCAAGCCGCTCTGGCGGTTAAATCGCCAATGTTGTTCGCCCTGAACGACGTCAAAATAGATATCGGACGCTCGTAAAACCGGTGGGATTTTCTGCTTAGAGCATGATGCCTCGGGCAGGTGAAGCGGTATAGGGAGTTGCCACTGATCCCAGGCACAGCGATGGTTTGCTTTCGACCAGGCGGTTTCTTTGGGTTGCACGACTTCAACATTGAGCCAAATCTCCCCTGCGCGATCGACGGTGGGAAGTGATTCCAACAGCGTCAGGGTTTGGGTGGCCTGCGGAGCGAGCTTCAGTGGCAGCGAACCTTCTACCAGGGTCTTATCGTCCAGCGTAATGTGCCAATTCAGCTGCTCGTTGTCCGTATGACGGAACAGGTATTCACTGGTAACACGTAATTCACAGGGGGATTCAGCCTGCCAGACGAATTGAATATGCTGCTGTGCTCGTTGGGCTTCATATAGGCTGGGATGTGGAGTGCGATCGGGGAAAAGTAGACCGTCCAGACAGAACTGGCGATCGTTAGGCATATCGCCAAAATCTCCGCCGTACGCCCAGTAGGCATTACCTTGTTCATCATGGCGGATCAGTGCCTGATCGACCCAATCCCAGATGAATCCACCCTGTAACCGAGGGTATTGGCGGAATGCTTTCCAGTAGCGGGCGAATCCCCCCAAACTGTTGCCCATCGCGTGCGCGTACTCGCAGAGGATGAGTGGCCGATGTTCATTCGGCATGCTAATCCATTTCGAGATCGACCATTTGGGTACGTTGGGGAAGGGCTGATCTTCATCAACACGGGCGTACATTGGGCACACAATGTCGGTCGCACGACTATTCGCACCGCCGCCTTCGTAATGCACGGGCCGGGTTGGGTCGTGGCGTTTGATCCACTGGTAAAGCGCATCATGATTTGCGCCGTAACCGGATTCGTTCCCCAATGACCAGATAATGATGCAAGGGTGATTGCGATCGCGCTGCACCATCCTTGATACGCGTTCGCTGTAGGCTGGCAGCCACATGGGATCGTCAGAGAGACGGTTCATTGGCTGCATGCCGTGCGTTTCAATGTTCGCTTCATCCACCATATACAGACCATAGCGATCGCACAGTCGATACCACAGCGGATGGTTGGGGTAATGGGAGCAGCGCACCGCGTTAAAATTATGCTGCTTCATCAGCATAATATCGCGCCGCATCGTGTCTTCATCCATCACCTGACCGTTCTGCGGGTGATGCTCATGGCGGTTAACGCCGCGGATTAGCAGCGGTTTACCATTCAGCAGCAGCAAGCCGTTGCTAATTTCAACTTTTCTGAAGCCGACATCATAGGCTTCCGCTTCGAGCAGTTCGCCTTCCGCTGTTTCCAGTGCGATGACGGCGCGATACAGATGCGGCAGTTCGGCGCTCCACAGATCGGGCCGTTGCACGTCAAGACGGAGTGCAGCCCTGTCATGGTAGGCACCACGTTCATCCACAATGTCGCTACCGAACGCCTGTCGTGTCTCACCAATGAGGTTATTACCGCGCCAAAGCTGTGCGTGTACGCGATAGTTTTTTGCCTCAGACTCGGAGAGTGTTGCCTTTACCTGAATATCCAGTGTGCCATGGCGGAAATCGGCGCTGAGCGGCGTAGTGAGTTGAATATCGCCAAGATGAACCGTCGGTTTATGTAGAAGTGTGACGTCGCGGAAAATACCACTCATACGCCACATATCCTGATCTTCCAGATAACTTCCGTCAGACCAACGTAACACCATCACCGCCAGTCGATTCTCTCCTGTCGTCAGATAGCGACTAATATCAAACTCCGCAGGCAGGCGACTATCCTGCGAATATCCCACCCAGTGTCCGTTACACCAGAGGTAAAACGCGGAATTGACGCCATCAAAAATAACCCGCGTTTGTCCGCAGCTGAGCCAGTCATGATTGACTTTAAAAGTGAGCGAGTAACAACCTGTGGGATTATCTTCCGGAACATAGGGCGGATTAACGGGGATCGGATATTTTACGTTGGTGTAAATCGGTGTGTCATAGCCCTGTAACTGCCAATTGGAAGGAACCGGAATGGTAGCGGAATCAGGCAGGTCCTGCTGCAGCCAGCTTTCCGGCACGGCTTCGGGGCGAGTAAAATAACTAAACTTCCACTCGCCATTCAAGCGACGAAGACGCTGAGATGGTTCATCTTGGTGTGCAGCAGCCACGTTTCTCCAGCTGTTGAATGGCGGGTGAGCAGGAAGCCTCTGATAGTTTGTACAAGCTGGGTTTTCCCAATCACGTCGGGCAAGAATTTCTCGCAGCGTAGCATGCTGGCGTGTTGGATTCGATAAAACGCTGTCGCTCATGATGGCTTTACTCCTGAACGTCTTGAGTCTGTCATTGTGATTGGTTAAATGAAATTGTTATCCGCTCACAATTTGTGTTTTCCATAACATATCGACTTGCCAAAGTGAGTAAAGAGGAATGTGACAATAAAGTGGAAGCGATCACAAAGATCGTTTGCAAAACGAATGAGATAACATCGAATTTGGAAAGCTGCGCGCAATAAATTAACAGGAGTTAAAGACTAAATTATTGTTTATAAGCTTATTTTGTTAGGGTTAGGCAGGCGAGGTGAAAACAGCGCTGTCGTGTAATGGGTTACAAGCGCTGGAGCTGGCGTGTAATGTCCAACAGATTTTTTGTTAATTCTTGCAGGGAAGCATGGGTTGATGAATGGATGGCGGTGCTATGGCGTACGATCAGTTCGGTGGGTAACAGTAGTGAAGTGGCCTGAGTAGGATCGCGCAGCGTAGCGAGCAAACGGGTGACGCCTTCTTTACCTAATAGCCTGAAATCCTGGCGAATGGTCGTCAGTGGCGGGGTGTAATAAGCGCTGTCCTGAGTATCGTCAAAGCCGATCACCGACATCTGCTCCGGCACGCGCAGGCCATATTCGTGCAGTGCGCGTAGAACGCCAAGCGCCATTTGATCGTTCGCTACCACAATGGCGGATATGCGTAGGGATTGTCCCAGCAGGGCCAGTGTTTGGTGATAACCAGAAGCGGCGCTCCAGTCACCGTGCAGTACCGAAACGGGGGATAATCGCTGTTTTTCCAGCTCGGCTAGCCATCCTTCATAGCGTAGGCGTGCGGAAATCGAGGTCATTGGCCCAGTCAACAGAGCGATATGTTGATGCCCTAGTTCCACCAGATGCGCGATAGCTAACCGTGCACCGTGGTCGGGATCGAACATGACATTGAGTATGTCGGTATGGGGATCGGCATCCATAAACAGCACGGGCGTATCGGCACAGGTTTGGCTAATGTGGGCGACTTCATCCGTCGATAGCGGAACATTCACGATGACGCCGCTAACCCGCTGAGAAAGCAGGTCGTTAACGGCGTTATTACACGTGTTGACATCCGGGCTGCTCAGCATGGACATCACGATGTTGATCCCCAGCTGGCTGGCGGTACTCTTAATCGCGGCAGCAATTTGTGATGGTGCATGGAGTGAAAGATCGGTTGTTACCAGCCCCAGCGTGGTGATGGTTTTCCCTGCTAGCTGCTGTGCGACGCGGTTAGGCGTGTAATTCAGCGCCGCCATCGCCTGTTCCACTTTATTGCGAGTACGGGATGAAACATGAGGCGCTTGATTCAGCACTCGGGAAACCGTCTGATAGGAAACCCCTGCGTACTCGGCGACATCATGTAATGTTATGGGTTTCTGTTTCATGGCGATCATTCCGTGCGTGAAAGGGCATTATCATAACAAATCGCGCGGGGAATCCGTAACCGGTGTATGTACTCCGGCGCAATTGAAGCAGGTCAACAGTAAAACCGGGAGCGAACGCTCCCGGTATGTGGGTAGTGAGTTATCCGATATTTACTGTTCGGACAGGACAAACATGCCGTAAGGGTGAATTTGCAGATAGTAACTGTCGCCCGGATTCGGCTGAAGCTGAGTGGCGTTAACCTGCAACAGCATCGACTGACCGTGCCAGTCCACCTGCACTTCGTACTGTGGCCCCATATAGGCGACCTGCGTGATGGTGCAGCGCTGGCTTTCTTCACCCTGATGGCTGAGTGTAATAGCTTCCGGGCGAATACCGACGGTCGATTCACTTAATCCCGCAGCAAACCCCTGCGGGCGCGGAATGAGGTAGCCATAGATATTTACGCTGTCTGCCGTGAAGGTGGCAGGGAAGATATTGGCATCTCCCATAAAGCTGGCCATGAAGCGGGAAGCGGGCTGGCGATAGAGTTCCTGTGGTGCGCCCAACTGCATGATTTTGCCTTTGTTCATCACCAGAACCATGTCGGACACCGCAAAGGCTTCGCTCTGATCGTGCGTGACGTACAGCGAGGTGATGTTGAACTGCTGCTGAAGCTCACGGATTTTCTCACGCATACTGCGGCGCAGGTTGGCGTCAAGGTTACTCAGTGGCTCATCGAACAGCAGGACTTTAGGTTTAAGGATCAGCGCACGCGCCAGAGCGACACGCTGTTGCTGCCCACCGGAAATCTGGTCGACATAGCGATCTTCAAACCCTTCCAGATCGACCAGCGCCAGCGCTTCTTTCACGCGTTGATTGATTTCTGCCTTCGGGCGACCGAGCATTTTTAGCCCGTAGCCGATATTTTCGCCCAACGACATATGCGGGAAAAGGGCGTAAGA
The DNA here is from genome assembly GCF_000740965.1 of Pectobacterium atrosepticum. Classification (NCBI taxonomy): domain Bacteria; kingdom Pseudomonadati; phylum Pseudomonadota; class Gammaproteobacteria; order Enterobacterales; family Pectobacteriaceae; genus Pectobacterium; species Pectobacterium atrosepticum. The sequence goes on from NZ_CP009125.1 coordinate 1,715,327, forward strand.
CTGGAACACCATGCAGATATCACGCTGTTGAATCGAGCGCTCGGTGACGTCTTCGCCGTCGATGAAAATCTGGCCTTCTGTCGGTTTTTCCAACCCGGCAACCGCGCGGAGTACCGTGGTTTTACCGCAGCCTGATGGCCCGAGCAGCGTGACCATTTTTCCCTGTGGGATCGCCAGATTCAAATCATCAATGACGGTGTTGTTGCCGAAACGTTTAGTGATGTGCTTCAGTTCGACAAAGCTTTTTTCAGTATTCAAGGTAATCACTCCGCTTAGGCATTATTCTTGGCTTTCGTGCGGGAAACCCGCGCTTCACCGACCAGATAATCGAACAGGAAAATAATGGCCAGCATGACCACAATCAGGATGGAGCCGTAGGCAATCGCCATACCGTATTCACCGTCTTCCACGCGGTTAAGAATGTAAGACGTGGCGACGCGAGTATCCGGTGTAACCAGAAAGATAATGGCGCTGACGGTGGTAATAGCACGCACGAAGCTGTAAATCAGTGCGGACAGAATGGCCGGACGTAGCAGCGGTAGCAGAATATAAAACACCGTGCGCATCGAACCCGCCCTCAGGCTGAGCGACGCCTCGTCCAGTGATTTATCCAACTGCCCCAGCCCAGCGATACCGGCGCGAATACCGACCGGCACGTTACGCATGACCATCGACATGATGACGATCACCGCGGTTCCCGTTAAGTAAACCGGCGCGCTGTTAAAGGCCAGGATATAAGACACACCAGCAACGGTGCCCGGCACCGCAAAGCACAGCATGGTAGTGAACTCGATAGCCTTCTTGCCGTAGAACTGCTGACGGACCACGATGTAGGCGATCAGTAGCCCAAACAGTGCCGTAATCGGTGCGGCGATGCCCGCGAACAGCAGCGTATCCAGTAAGGAAGGCCAGGCGCCTTCGCTAAAGCCTTGTCCGAACAGCTTGCTGAAGTTTGCCAGCGTCAGGGTGTAATCCACGCCCCAGTTAACGGTAAAGCTGCCGTAGAAAATGCTGCCGTACAGCAGAACGTTAAAGGCAATCCAGACATAAAGCAGGATGCTGACGATCCACACCAGCGAAACCGGCAGCGGCTGCACATCACCCCGGGAGGATTTGCCGGAAATCGTGACGTAGGAGCGTTTACCGATCCACAGATATTGCACGCAGAACACGGCCAGTGAGAACAGCAGCAGGACAACACCGAGCGTACTGGCCGACTGGTAATCCAACTGTGCCCCGGTGATGTAGAAGTAAATCTGGGTAGCGAGTACGTCGAAGTTGCCGCCCAGCACCAGCGGGTTACTGAAATCGGCCAGCGACTGGACGATCACGATCAAGAACGAGTTAGCCAGCGCCGGTTTTAGCAAGGGCAGGAACACTCGCTGAAAGGTTTGATAGCGGTTGGCTCGCAGCGTATACGATGCTTCTTCCAGCGACGGATGAATCGTCTTCATCGCGCCTTCGAGAATCATAAACGACATCGGTGTGAAGGCGAGCACCTGCGCCAGCCAGATACCGGTAAAACCATACAGCCAGTTGGTGTTCGTCAGACCAAACCAAGTCACCATCAGCTCGGTGATATAACCGGAACGGCCCATCATCAGCGTCACGCCTAACCCGACGACAAACGGTGGTGTAACGATAGGCAGGATGGAGAAAATGCGGCCGATAATTGCGGAACGTCGTGCAATACGCGAGGTATAAATCGCCAGCACCATACCGAAGAAGGTACAGCCGATACCGACGGCAACCGACAGCAGGAATGAATTCCAGATCACCCGTAAAATGTGGGCCTGACTTAGAATCTGCATAAACGACAGCGGCGCGAATTCACCACTGTCGTTGGTGAACATCGGAATGAAGATAGCGATGCTGGGGTAAAGAATAAACACGCTAATCAGCGCAATGATGCTGATGAGCGAGCCGATGACGAAGCGATCGCCACCCAGCCAGTCAAGCCGCGAGAGCGCCAGCGTAATAATCGCACTCAGCGCAACAAATAGCCCAAGGGTGCCATAGCCCATGCCACGGCCTTCAATGGTCGCACTAATGACTACAAAGAGGGCGCAGAACAACGCATAAGCCGCATCAAAACGGTGGCGACCACGCTGTTCCCGGCTGGGCGTAAGCAGTGGACGCGCCAGTAATCCTAACGGGAGCAGAAACCAAAGCAGGCTGATATTCAGGTTCGACCAGCTGTAGGCCGCCAGCAGTTCATCGCGTGAGGCATCGAGCAGGCCATAATCCAGGCTCCACGCTGGCAGCAGCAAAAATGTCGCTGCAATCAGCGCCAGCCACAGGAAAACGGGATCCCGTTTAGGCGTCGGTGAGAGAGTTAGTGTGTGTGACATGATGGTTCCCTGGTGCGTGCAAGTTTTATCGAATTGTTTTATGAGATTGAATCGTCACAGGTATTGGTTGGTTAATAATATTGAGTAATGGTTAATCAGCGATGTTGAGAACACTGCGTTAAGCGAAACGCGCATATCGCAGTGTTCCCGTTCTTTTTACAATGAATCAAAGGCAATCAATCAAGGGCAATCAGTCGAGATTATTGGCCCATTTTGACTTCGTTAACCCACTTGGAAATCAGCTCTTTACGCACGTCTGCCGCGCCGTATTTGTCCATGTCGTAGTTGATCAGTTTCAGGTCCTGCAACTTCAGCGACAGTGGGGACGCTTCTGCGGTGGTGTTAGTCAGAATCTGGTAGGACTGGCCTTTCTTCCAGGAGAGTTCCTGTGCTTCTTTTGACAGCGCCCAGTCAACGAACAGCTTGGCGTTATCCATATTGCGCGCGCCTTTCAGGATGCTGACGCCGCCAATTTCATAGCCAGTGCCTTCACACGGGGAGATCAGTGCCAGCGGTGCGCCTTTCTCTTTTTCCAGCGAGTAGTCGTGCAGGAAGCCAATGCCGATAGCGGTTTCGCCACGCGCGGCGTTGCGTGCCGGGGCAATACCGGATTTGGTGTATTGCGATACGTTGGTGTTCAATTTCTTCAGATAATCAAAGGCCTGATCCTGACCCCAAAGCTGGGAGAAGGTCGCCAGTGCGGTATAGGCTGTACCGGAACTCTGTGGGTCAGCAATCTGAATTTCGCCTTTGTAGATAGGGTTGGTCAGATCTTTCCAGCACTGTGGCACCGGCAGATTTTTCTCTTTCAGACGGTCGGTGTTAACGCCGAAGCCGAGAATGCCGACGTAAACCGCAGACGAGTAGTTGCCTTTACGTTTGGCGGGATCGCGGAACTGCGGCATGATCTGATCAAGATTTTTAGACTGATAGGGTTCCAGCAGATCCATTTCGCCCGCTTGAGATTGCGGATCCAGCGTGCCGCCGTACCACACATCAGCTTGTGGGTTCTTCTTCTCCGCATCGACTTTCGCCAGCGTGCTGCCGGAACCGTTGCGGATAAAGGAAGTTTTAACGTTGTGTTTTTCACCGAAGGCCTTGGCTTCCTCCTCGCAGAAGGCGTTGGTGGCGCTACAGTAAATGACCAGGCGACCTTCAGCCCGAGCGGTAGTGGTGGTAACGGCAGCAACGGTCAGTCCAGCGGCGATGAGGGTCGTTAAGGTAGTCAGTTTCATGATGTTTTCCTTTGTATATCCCCGTCATACTTCAAGTTGCATGTGCGTTGGCTTTCCTCGCTCACCCCAGTCACTTACTGGAGTAAGCTCCTGGGGATTCGCTGTGTCGCCGCCTTCCTGAAACTCGAATTATTTAGGGTATAGTTATCGATTATTATTGCTATTTTGATGTCATCAAACGTTCCCGGCGGCTGACACCTGCCATCAGCAGCGGCATCAATAACAGTCCGATGCAGGCTGAGGCCAACGCCAGCAGAGTAAAAAATCCCGACCATCCGTAGTGTTGCAGCACCTGTGCCAGCGGCCAGCCCGCCAGCGCCGCCCCCAGATAGGCAAACAACGCCAGAAAACCTGTCACCGTGCCTGCGGCATCCTTATGGCTGTATTCCGTCGCAGCCAGACCGATCAACATCTGTGGTCCAAAAACAAAAAAACCGATACTGAAGAAACAGGCTGCGAGCAGTGAATAGTGGTGAATCGGTGCCAGCCACAGCGCGGTCATGGTTAAAAACAGCCCAAGTGCGAACAGCAAAATCATCGGTGCGCGTTGACCACGAAACAGCAGATCCGAACCCCAACCAGCAAACAGCGCTCCCAGCAATCCACCCAGTTCAAATAGCGACAGCGTGGCGTTAGCGCTGAGTAGGTTGAATCCGTGGCTCTCCGACAGCCAGATGTTTCCCCAGTCATTCAGTGCGATACGAATCAGGTACACCAGAATGTAGGAAAACCCGAGCAGCCAGATGGTACGGTTACGCAAAATCGCATCGCGCAGAATCTGACGCATCGGCATCGGCGGGCTCTGCTGCTCCTGACGAAGCTCCAGCGCGTCGCGTCGCCACTGACCGACGCTTGGCAACCCTTGCTGCTGCGGTTTGTCGCACAACTGCCAACACAGCCACAGCCCGATCACAATCCCGATAATGCCCGGCACCAGCAGCGCCGCTTGCCACCCCCATTCGGAGGCCAGATAGCCTGCGAGTAAGGGAACCGCCGCGCCGCCGATGTTGATCGACGTATTCCAGCATCCCCACCAGAGGCCGCGCTCATTACGCGAATACCAACTGCTCAGCAGTCTGGCGCAAGGGGGCCAACCCCAGCCCTGAAAGAAACCGTTCAGCGCCCAGACAATCAGCAAACCGGTGAGTGACTGGCAGTACATGAACAGAATGTTCAGCACGCCGGTAATCATCAGTCCGACACCCATAAACCAGCGCACCTGAGTGCGATCGCACACGATGCCGGAGATAAATTTAGACGCGCCATAACAGAGGTAAAACAGCGTCCCCAGCAGACCGATATCGCCTTTGCTTAACCCTAATTCCAACTGCATCACCGGCATGACGAAGTTGATGCTTTTACGCGTCAGGTAAAACGTGGCGTACCCGATAACCATGGAAATCAACAACCGCGGTCGCCAGTAGCGATAGCGCTGACTGATTTGTGTTGGTGAAAGCTGTCCCTTTGGAAACATGGGTGCTTGCATGGGGTTCTCCGTCGCGTTGAGAGAAGAGTAGGGGGATACGAATTAAAAAGGATGAGACAAGGTTTTAGATGGCTAAGAATAATTCCTAGCTAGTCGTCTTTTTGTTTAAATTTTGTGGGCAGGTTAACAATTATGTGCGTGCCGCGCGGCGTTGTGGGTTCACCGCTGACGGCGGCTTTCACCAACCAATTTCCGCCCAGTGCCTGCACGCGTTCTTCAATACCCCGTAGGCCGAAGCCGCTGCCTGTCGAATGTGTACTGCCTTTTTGTGCGATGCCTACGCCGTTATCAATGACGTCGAGCGTAATCAGGTCATCCTGCTGGCTGAGACGGACGGTAATCTGTGTGGCGCTGGCGTGTTTGTTGATGTTGTTGAGCAGTTCCTGCACCAGCCGATAAAGCGTGAAAATTACCACGTCATCATGAGGGGGCGTGGGGAGCTGATAATCCAACTGAAACTGGATGCCGCGAGCCGCAAAGGCGAACTCATCTGCCAGATGATGCAGTGCTTTATCCAGCACCATTTCATCCAGCACCGGCGGGCGCAGCTGGCGCAACAGCTGGCGTGTGGTGTGGTGGATTCGCCGCGACAGCTCGCTGATTTGTCCGGCTGCATGTTGGGCTGCATCGGCAGGGGCACTGTGTTTCACCAGCATGGCCTGAATCTGAATCGCGGTGATGTTTTGGCCGATATCATCGTGCAGCTCGCGCGCGATATCTTTGCGCACGGCTTCTTCGGTATGGATGATACGTTCCATCAGCCGCCGCCGGGTTTTTAGCTCCTGTTCCAACTGCTGACGATAGCGCTGGAGCCGCTGTGCCAGCTGTTGCTGACGGCTGATAGCGATACCCAATCCAATGCCGAGCAGCGCCTGCGTAGAGAGAAACAGTTCGAGCTCGCGCAGGTCATCAAAGGCTCCGCTCACTTGACGCGTGACGGCAATCATCAGGCTGCCGAGTACGGCGGACAGTACGCCACCTTGCCAGCCGAATTTATACGCCATCACCACATTAGGCAGAAAAACGAAGATCAGCAGCAGGCGTTCCATCTCGGGTGTGAACGCCATTTGCAGGCAAACGCCGATAGAAAAAAACAGCGAGCACCAAATCAGCAGCGAAGTACGCAGCGGTGGATCGGGAATCTCCTGCGCCAGCAAGGTCTGCAAATGCTGCTGTTTGATGTATTCGTACAGCAGATAGATGAACGGAATCAGGAGTACGCCGCCGGTAAACGTGGCCAGCAGCGTTTGTGTCAGCTGCGAATGTAACCAAGGGCCAATGGCGATGCCGTGCAAAATGCTGTTGAGCGTCAATGCCGCCAGCAACAGCAGCAGTCGTTGCCAATAAAGCGTATAGCGGTGCCAGATTTTATGTGTGATGACGGCCGGAATCAGGCTCAGAAAGGGAGAAAGCAGTAATAGCGAGCGCGTCATGAGCTGCTCGCTGATAAGCCAGCTCTGGATAGCGATTTCTGAAAGCAGCAAGGTCGGCCAGTATTTGCGCGGCAGCAAAATCATCAACGCCAGCCGCAGCCCTTGCGGTAACAGCAGCGTAGCCTGCTGGCCGTTATTGCTCAGATAGAAACTGATGGTCCATAGCGCCAGCCAAATCAGGCTGTAGAAAAAGGCCAGAAACAGCGTCATACCGATGACGTGCAGGCGGCGCATGGCCTATTTCCCGGCCAGCAACTGGTGTTGCAGTGCAAAGTGCACCAGTTCTACCGTGGATTCACACTGTAATTTACTGAGAATATTGGCGCGGTGAACATGAACCGTCTTATGGCTAAGTTCGAGCTGTTCAGCGATGCTTTTGACGCTAATCCCGTTGATCAGCAGGCTGAATATTTCTCGCTCGCGTGGTGTCAGCGTCAGTAACTCCTTCGGTGGCTGCTGCTGATGGCGAATGGCGTGCAGCGCATCGGCACACAGGTAAAGGCCACCGCTGCTGACCACGCGAACCGCCTGCACTAACTCTTCTGGGCCACAGCGCTTCGTTAGGTAGCCGCCCGCGCCCGCATCCAACGCACTTTGTACAAACGCAGTGGTGTCATAGATGCTTAGAATAATGGCGCGAAAATTGGGGCGCTGCTGACGTAGGCGGGTTAATAACGACAGGCCGCTTTCATCGGGCATGGCGATATCAATCACGGCAACGTCAATCGGCTGTTTGAGCAGATGCGGCCACGCCTGTGCCGCCGAGCCATATTGGCCAACGACCTGAATGTCATTCTCTAATGTCAGAAGCTGTGCAAAGCCAGACCGTACAACGATGTGATCGTCAACCAAAGCCACATTAATCATGGTTTCGCCGTGTGAATCCAAAGTCATCAAAGCGCCATAATGCGGGGGAATGCAGAGGCGAGCAATAGCAGATAATTAAAATGGAATCGGCTTAACAGATATACCCGTCATACTTCAAGCTGCTTGTGCGTTGGCTGCTCTTACTCACCCCAGTCACTTACTTGTGTAAGCTCCTGGGGATTCGCTCGATTGCCGCCTTCACGCAACTCGAATTATTTAGGGTATATACAATTCTATTTATTGATCGAATGGTGAAAGGCATATTGATAGAACGCGGAGTTATTTGACTCATTTTATCGAGAGACATACTGTTTTTCTCCTTAAATCTATGTATTTAGAAATCGATGTGTTTACGATATCAGGTGAAACAGAATGATGAATAAATGGCGTATAACGCTGGTGGCGGGAATGGTCACAGCCGCAATGGCGTTGACCGCGTGCGATAATGCAGGTAGTTCTGCCAATCATATTAAAGTTGGTGTGATTAACGGCGCAGAGCAGGATGTCGCCGACGTCGCGAAGAAAGTTGCAAAAGAAAAATATAATCTGGATGTCGAGCTGGTTGGGTTTAGCGGTTCGCTATTGCCGAACGAGGCAACGGATAAAAGCGATCTGGATGCGAACGTATTTCAACATCGTCCTTTCCTGGAACAGCAAAATCGCGAACACGGTTATAAACTGGTGGCGGTAGGGAACACCTTCGTTTTCCCGATGGCAGGCTATTCGAATAAGATCAAAAACATCAACGACCTGAAAGACGGCGATACGATTGCGATTCCTTTCGATCCCACTAATCTGGGACGAGCGCTGCTATTACTGGAGAAAACTGGATTAATTACCCTTAAGCCGGATACAGGTTTATTGCCGACGGTGCTGGATATCACGACCAATCCACATAACCTGCGTATTATGGAGGTGGAAGGAGCGCAGTTGCCACGTTTGTTAGACGATCCACAAGTGACGGTGGCGATAATCAGTACGACATATATTCAGCAAACGGGCTTAACACCAACCAAAGACGGTATTTTCATCGAAGGTAAAGAATCACCGTATGTGAATATCATCGTAACGCGTGAAGATAATAAAACGGCGGAGAACGTCAGAAAATTTATTAAAGCCTATCAGTCTGATGAAGTTGAGCAGGCTGCCGACCGTATTTTTAACGGTGGTGCAGTGAAAGGTTGGTAATACGCATTTTGATGCTGCCATTTTTACTAAAAAGATGGTAGCGCATTAATTTGTATTTGAATTATTCGCAAGATTGTCTTTTTTATTAAACTCAATTAATAAGCTTAATGAAATCCCTTATATACACTCTTTAATTGTCGGCGGTGTGTTATTTATTATCGATTAAATAATGCATCGGAAGACACTACTATTCACTAATTGTAAAGAGGGATATTTATGGCTTACCCAACAACAAATCTTACTGGGATTATCGGTTTTGCAAAAGCAGCGAATGTTACCGGAGGGTCGGGCGGTAAAGTTGTTACGGTAAATTCTCTGGCCGATTTTAAGTCCGCCGTGAGCGGTTCCACAAAAACCATCGTGGTGCTGGGAGCATCGCTAAAAGCATCAGCCTTGACTAAGGTCGTATTTGGCAGCAATAAAACCATTGTCGGTTCTTTCGGCGGGGCTAATGTACTGACTAATATCCACCTGCGCGCTGAGAGCAATTCAGCTAACGTCATTTTCCAGAATCTGGTTTTTAAACATGATGTCTCAATCAAGGACAATGACGATATCCAATTATATCTGAACTACGGTAAGGGATATTGGGTGGACCACTGTTCATGGCCGGGGCATACGTGGAGTGATAGCGACGGCAGCCTCGATAAACTGATTTATATCGGTGAAAAAGCGGATTACGTCACGATCAGTAACTGCTTATTCTCAAACCATAAATATGGCTGTATTTTCGGTCATCCGGCAGATGACAACAATAGTGCATACAATGGCTACCCACGTTTGACCATCTGCCACAACTATTACGAGAATATTCAGGTTCGTGCGCCAGGCCTGATGCGTTATGGTTATTTCCACGTATTCAACAACTACGTCAATAAATTCAACCTGGCCTTTACGGTTGCGCAGAATGCCAACGTGCTTTCTGAACGTAACGTATTTGGCACCGGCGCTGAAAAGAAAGGCATGGTTGATGATAAAGGTAATGGCTCAACCTTTACGGATAATGGCAGTTCACCGGCGGCTGTAGCGAGCAAATCAACTGCGGCTAAATGGACGGCATCATCTAACTATTCATACAGTTTGATGACAACTGCGGCGGCTAAATCCTGGGTTGTTTCTAATTCTGGAGCGCAAAGCAGTGCGCTGAAATTCCCGTCATAATCATTGACTATTTTTATTACGATCTTGTCTGCTGAGTATTTTATTAGGAATTGAAACTCTTTAAATATTGAGTATGCCGTAATATGCCACTCGGCGAACATGTTAATGTTGAGTGGCATATTTATTTGAATGAATTAATATAAATAACTAAGGCTAATTAAGCGGCGATGTTATTTTTTTGGTTGTGGGTAAAATACCACTCAACCGTTTTCTTGATTAACTCTTCTGTGGCATCGATATAGTGCTGTGGTGAGATCCTGACTTCCTGTTCCAGAATCAGTGGAAGCTCGGTGCAACCCAAAATGATTTTCTCGACGCCAGCCTGCAATAGGCGATCTTTGACCGGTGACAGCATGCTATAGGCCCCGGAAATATCACCGGATTTATAGGCATAGATACTTTCCATTACCTGGTGTTGGTCAGCATCATCCGGCGTGTAGCACTCAATATTATCGGTTATCAGATTGTCCTGATAAATTCTCGCTTTCACTGTTGCCGTCGTCGCTAATAAGCCGACGCGTGTTGTATTGGTATTCCTAATTGCCTGACAGGTCACATCAATAATGCTGATCATTTCCGCACTACACTGTTGTTTTAATTCATTGAACCAATAATGTGCGGTATTACACGGAATAATGATGCATTCAGCGCCTGCGTTTTCGAGAATTTTCATATATTGCAGCATTTTACCCAGCGGTGACGCGCTGTGCTGGAGAATGCACTGTGTTCTGTCTGGGATATCAGGAATAGAAACCGCAATCATTGGAATGTGGTCTTGATCCCGATACGCTGGCGTGTTTTTGATCAGTTTTTGCATCGCATCGACGGTGGCACCCGGCCCCATACCACCCAGAATTCCCACGAGACTGTTCATGCTGTTAACCCTGTAGCATTATGAAATTAAAAGGATAATCGCATACTGGCGGGCAATGTGAATTGCTAAATTCCCATCTGCTATGTATGATTTGCATAACTATTGGCATCTCTATGCTTTTACTGGGTTTAACGGCACGCGGTGGGACGACTCTTTGTTGGCGATGTAAAACACGGGTATAGGGAACGAAAACATGACGCTGAGCGTTTTGAGTGAGGGGTGATGCTAAACAATATCGAAACCAAGTGGCTCTATGACTTTATCATGTTGGAAGAGCACCGTAGTTTTACGCTGGCTGCCGAGAAGCGGAATATCTCTCAATCCTCATTTAGTCGGCGCATTCAGGCGCTGGAAGCGGCGGTCGGGTTTGATATTTTCGACCGCAGCGTGCTGCCGCTGCAATTAACCGAACAGGGTCGCGTGTTCCACGCCTATATCCGCAATACGCTGGACGACTTGGAGTATCAGCTCAATAAGTTGCACGGTGGAGATAATTACAAAAATAAGATCACTATTGCGGCAGCGCATTCGCTGTCGGTGTTTATCATGCCGGAGCTGTTAAAAGACGTGCCGGACCCGCAGGAAAAAATCTTCTATGTTGAATCGATCGATGTGGATGAAGCGGTGCTGAATCTTAAAGAAGGACGCAGCGACTTCATTTTCTCGTTTTACAATGAGGATCTGATGGGCGAGCCCTTTATGCACGAGAAGATACTGGAATCTCGGCTTTATCCAGTCTGCGCGTGCGACAGTGCAGGGAAGCCGCTGTTTGATGTAAGCGCCTCATCGGTGCCGTTACTCAATTATACCGAGACGAGCTATATGGGGCGTCAGGTCAGCCGTTACTTATCTAGCGTCGATAGCGATAAGTTTACGGTCAACTTTGTTTCTTCCATGAGCGACTTGCTCAAGCGTATGACAAAGAAAGGGTATGGCATTGCCTGGCTGCCGGACTATTCGATTCAAGAAGAGCTGAAAAACAAAGAGCTGGCGATCCTGAACATGGAAAATGCCGTGATCCGCATGGGCGTTTATCTGTATCGGCTTGATGCGCGGCTGAATGTGGCTTCGGAGAAATTCTGGCGCTATATGAAAGGGCTGTCATCGACGTCTGGGCTATAAACGTCGCGATAATATGATTGTACGACGAGAGCTAAAAAAATAGCGGCCCGAAGGCCGCTATAGATGAAGCATTCACTCATACAGCATTAGCTATTTTGTGTTGCCTGCTGAGGTTCTTTATAAGCGACGACCTCATCGGTAGCCTCTTCCTCATCATCGTCGTGGATGTCTTTTTCCAGACTGGCCACAACGGCGGTAGAGATACTGTTACCGATGACGTTAGTTGCAGTACGGCCCATATCCAGGAACTGGTCGATACCGATAATCAGCAGAATACCGGCTTCTGGCAGGCTGAACATTGGCAGCGTTGCGGCGACGACTACGATAGAGGCACGCGCTACGCCCGCCATTCCTTTACTGGTGATCATCAGCGTCAGCAGGATCAGGATTTGCTGGGTGATGCTTAGGTCGATGTTGTAAGCCTGTGCGATAAACAGAATCGCAAAGGACTGGTACATCATGGAACCATCAAGGTTGAACGAATAACCCAGTGGCAGCACAAAGCTGGTGACTTTTTTCGGTACGCCGAATTTGGTCAGTGCTTCCATGGTTTTCGGGTAAGCGGACTCACTACTTGCGGTAGCAAAAGCCAGCATGGTCGGTTCACGAATCAGCTTCGCCAGAGTCACGATGGCTTTGCCCAGGAACAGGTAGCCAACCAGGAACAGAACGCTCCACAACACGGCCAGGCCGAGATAGAACTCACCGATCAGTTTACCGAAGTCGTAAAGCAGTCCCAGGCCTTGTGTGGTAATCGCGGAAGCGATTGCGGCAAACACAGCAATAGGGGCCAGCGCCATTACGTAGTCGGTCACGCGGAACATCACTTTGGTCAGTTCTTCGATCATGGAAATGATCGTGGTCGCGTGTTTGTTTTTGCCTTTCACATAGGCAAGTGCGGAGCCGAAGAACAGAGAGAACACCAGAATTTGCAGGATCTCATTGTTCGCCATCGCTTCTACGATGCTTTTCGGGAAGATATGGCTGATGAAGATCTTAAGCGTGAATCCGTCCGTATTCAGGCCAGTTGCAACCTGCTGTACAGGGATTTCGAGATTCATGCCTGCACCGGGTTGGAACAGGTTCGCGAAGAGCATACCGATAAGCAGAGAAATGAATGATGCGCTGACAAACCAGATCATTGCTTTCATACCGATACGGCCAACGGCAGAAGAGTTTCCTCCCATGCTTGCCAGGCCAGAAACCAGCGTAGCGAAGACCAATGGTGCGATGATCATTTTAATCAGGCGCAGGAAAATATCGGTAACCATGTTGAAATAAGATGCAATTTCTTTTGCTCGACTGCCATCAAGATACTGATGGCAGGCCCATCCGATTAATATCCCCAGGACGATAGCCAAGACTATCTGTACAAGTAACTTCTGCCTTTGCATATAAACCTCATGTTGATGAATTGATTCAGACAACACAATATTATTGCCGCGTGATGGTTGGTGCTTTCCCTGAATACACCAAGCCCTCACCCGAACCTGTTATTGGGGTGTTGTGTCTGCCCGCCGATATTACAACGATTCTTGTTTTTTACATTTTTTTTCTGCGGATTGTTATGCAATTGTGATCGTTGTCATGCGAAAAATGCATATCCGCACCGCTTGTAATGATAAATAGGGATGTAGTGAGCAGTTCGAGAGAAAGCTATAAAATCAATTAACTTTTTATTAAACAATATGTTGGGTTGATTTTCTCCGGGTAAGAAAAGGTGGGGTAAGGTGTTGAATTAGTGTTGCTAATGATGCGGTGAGTTACATCAATAAAATACATGGTCAATTGGTTAAAAACTGGGTAGTAATAAGGAAACAATCAACGAAAGAATGATATATGTCGCATTTATTGGTTACATTAGTTTTTTAATTATTTTAACTAGTGGTTTGATTTATTAATTATGATAGCCAATAAAATCGCATGAAATAAAGTGTAATTATTAATCAAAGTGTTTCTGTTTTGTAATGTTTACCGTGTTTGGTTATTCAGAACGGTGTTTTTTGTTGTTTAAATTGGCGTTATTGGTTATTTAAAATGTTGTTTTTTTTATTTAAAATACTGTTGTTGGTTATTTCACCGAAAAAGGGCGATGCTCACTTTATCGTGACACGCTTTTTCCAGATGTTTTTTCATCCTATCTGCCGCCGTTTCGGCCTCTCCCCGTTGCAGGCAATCAAGAATGACCAGATGTTCAGCTATCTGTTCCAACCTCTTGGGGTTGAAGGCGGGACTGCCTTGCCGATATTCCACCAGACGCCGTAATTGATTGATTCGCTGTAGACTATGGTGGGCGAAACGATTGCCGCTACAAGCGAGCAGCGTTTCATGAAAGTGCGTATTAGCATCGAACATTTCATGGGCCGTGAGCGTCAGATACCCACCATTAAGGATGTCTTCCTGCTGTTTACGGCAGGCGTTGAGCGTGTGCGGATCGATATGAAACTGCGGCGACAGCAGGCTGACCGGCTCAACCAGTAGGCGGAAGGTGAAACTCTCCTCATAAGCGGCCACGGAATCGATAATCGGCGTGGTTCGCCAGCCTTGACCGGTACGAAATTCTAGCCAGCCTTCCTGTTGAATTCGAGTCAGAACGTTACGTAGTACGGCGCGGGACACCTGACATTCTCGCATGAGATCCACTTCTGAAAACTGCTCGGGCAACCGCCGAGCGAGACGCATATCGACAATCTTCTGGTAGAGCGGATCTTCACTGCTGGCGGCTAATTCTGAGACCAGTCGACCTAGTTCATGGGCATGGCGGTCGAGATAAAACCCTCGGTTGCGGTGGTAATGCAGCATACCTCTTTCTGTCAGGTACAGCAGGGCAGCCTTGACCGGTGTGCGGGAGGCGTTCAGCACTTGCGCCAGCGATGATTCGATCAGGTGAGCGCCGAGTGGGAGTTGCTCACGGCGAATATAGGCGACAATCTGCCTGACAATCCTTGTCTGTAGGGGAGTTAAAGCCATCGCTATCCTGCCATGTCGTTTAGGGTGTTACGGAGATATCGTTTTGCTCTTGCCAGCAAGGAGCACTTACCAAAAGAATGTGCTCCGGCCAAACCGGAGCACTCCTGACTTACTGGTGATAGAACGGAAATGCGCCGAAGACAATACCACCGACCAGCAGCGACAGGCTGACAAAAATCGCCCATTTGATCGCAAAGCGTTGGTGATCGCCGATGTCCACTTTTGCCAGACTGACCAATAGGTAGAGCGATGGCACCAGCGGGCTGAGTAAGTGGAACGGTTGGCCGACAATCGAGGCACGGGCGATCTCCTCTGGGGTAATACCGTAGTTGGCTGCCGTCTGGGCGATAACCGGTAAGATTCCGAAATAGAACGCGTCGTTGGACATCAAAAAAGTAAACGGCAGGCTAATCAGCGCTGTGAATACTGCAAGATAAGGGCCGAAACTCTCGGGTATCACCTGCAACAGGCTCTTCGCCATCGCATCGACCATTCCCGTCCCAGATAAAATCCCGGTGAAAATCCCAGCGGCGAAAATAAGCGATGTCACCGCTAACACGTTAGCCGCGTGTGAACCGATTCGCGCTTTTTGTTCTTCCAGCTTGGGATAGTTGAGCATAACGGCGATGGCGAAGCCGGTCATAAACAGCACCTGAATGGGCAGAAGGCCGATCACCAGAAACAACAGAAGCAGGGTGGTGAGAATAAAGTTGGGCCAGAACATTTTAGGGCGGCGATTAGCGTCGCTTTCTTCGTCACTGCCGTTGCCCAGATTGATCGAGACATTCTGGAAGCTGCTGATATCAATGATCCCCAAGCGTTTACGCTCTTGTAGACCCAGAAAAACGGCTACGCCGACCAGCGTCAGGCTGGCTAAAATAATCGCGGGCAGCATGGGAAGGAATACGTCCAGCGCATCAACGCGCAATGCGGCGGCGGCACGCGCCGTCGGTCCGCCCCAAGGCGAGAGGTTCATTACCCCGCTGGCAATGTTAACCAGACAGGTCAATCCCAGCACGCTCATACCCAGCCGTTGATAAAGCGGCAGAAAGGCAGCAATTGCTATCATGTAGGTGGTAGTACTGTCACCGTCTAGCGCGACCATCAGCGTTAATACGGCGGTGCCGACCAAGACTTTTAGCGGATCGCCTTTAACCAAACGGAGAATGAAGCGCACTAGCGGATCGAACAACCCTGCATCGATCATAATGCCGAAGTAGAGAATAGAAAACGTCAGCATAACGCCGGTTGGTGCCAGCGTTTTGATGCCGTCTAGCATCATCGCGCCCAGCCCCTGATAGAAACCAGCCGCTAGCGCAAACAGCGTAGGGACGAGAATTAGCGCGATAAGCGCAGACATTCGTTTGGTCATGATCAGGTACATAAAGCAGATGACCATAGAGAAACCGAGAATAGTGAGCACAATACGTCTCCTGTTTTTTATTATTTCCCAAATAATTTACTGCCTTTCTCTATGGCAAATTGAAGGTGCAAAAAGCCATGCGATTTTTTATATACCCCAAATAATTCGAGTCGCAGGAACGCGGCCAACGCACATGTAGCTTGAAGTATTACGGGTATAACCGCATATCGAAAGGTATAGGGTCTAGCTATTTCCCAACGTCAGAGACGTTCAGGAGAATACGAATAAAAGGAGAGGGTTAACTTCCGGGGTCGATACGAATAATAAATAACAGATAATGAGAGCGCGATAAGGTAACGGTAATCGGTAACATAAATGACCTCTATGCGAGCAATAATAATATTCCTTTTATCCCCGTTAGCGGCCATGTAACCGATTGTTTGGTCATGACTTTACGTGTAATGCAGATGATTTGATAATCACGGCTAACAGGGGCTCTTTTTGTTAAAAACAAATTAAAGCATTGTAAAATAAAACGCAAATTGCGCTAAATTGGAATAAAAAACAATTGAACGATGGGAAGGTCAGCGATAACCAACATAATTTTAAAAGATAAACAGAGATGTGGGGATTTAATGTCTGCGTAGAAATTTATTAGCGGTTAACGGGAATTCATCCGTTTTCATTAATAAATACTTACAAGATGGGACGGGGAATAAATATATTATCGGTGAGGAGAGTTAAACGTTGTCTAAACCGGCACGTATTTTCTGAATCACTCGAACGTTCTAAACCCAATAATTACCTAAGCCGCCACGTAAAAATGGGTGACGGCTTAGGTAAGGGAGATTAGCTGACGTTTTCTGCGGTGGTACGCAGGCGTTCTTTCAACTGGCTGTATTCCTGCTGAACGTAATTCTCCGCTGCCTGCTGATCGTCAATGGCTTCCAGCTTAACGGCACAGTGTTTGTATTCTGGCGTTTTGGATACCGGATCGAGATGATCCAGCGTCAGCTCATTGCAGGCACCGATCCACCACTGGTAAGTCATGTAGACGGCACCTTTATTGATGCGCTCGCTGACGGCAACGCGAGAAATAACCTTGCCGCGTCGCGATGAGATCCAGACCAGTTGTTGATCGCATATTCCTAAACGTTCAGCGTCATGTGGGTTAACCTGCACGTAACCTGGCTCATCTGCCAGCGTTTGCAGGGCGGTGCAGTTGCCTGTCATGGAACGGCAGGAGTAATGGCCGACTTCGCGCACGGTACACAATACCAGCGGGTAGTCTTCATCGACCCGTTCCATCGGCGGCCGCCATTCTGCGGTTAGCAGCAGGCCTTTCCCGCCGGGGCGATCGAAGTGATTGTTTGCATACAACCACGGGGTGCCGGGGCTGTCTTCCGTCGGACACGGCCACGGCACATAACCCAGCCCCGCCATTTTCTCGTAGGTTGCGCCGTAATACAGCGGGCAGAGCTGCCGCAGTTCGTCCCAGATTTCCTGCGTATTGTTGTAGTGCATCGGATAACCGAGAGCCGTCGCCATCAGGCTGATGATTTCCCAGTCAGGTTTGACATCGCCCTGCGGTTCCACGGCTTTATAAAAACGCTGGAATCCTCGGTCAGCGGCGGTATAGACCCCTTCGTGTTCGCCCCAGGATGTTGCTGGTAAAATGACATCGGCAATCGCGGCGGTTTTGGTCATGAAGATGTCTTGTACGATCAACAAGTCCAGCTCGTTGAACGCATCACGCAGCATCGACAGGTCCGGCTCGGTTTGCAGTGGATCTTCACCCATCACGTAATTGGCTCTGATTTTCCCTTCTTTTATTTTGTGCGGGAGGTCGGTCAGCGAGTAGCCAATTTTGTCAGAGAGCTCAGGCACGCCCCAGGCATCGGCAAATTTCGCCAGTACCGCCTTATCTGTGACGTTTTGATAACCGGGGAACATATTAGGCAGCGCACCCATATCGCAGGCACCCTGTACATTATTTTGTCCACGCACCGGCCCGACGCCAACGTTCGGACGTCCCAGATTACCGGTCAGCAGTGCCAGACCGGATAGCCCTTTGACCACATCAACGCCTTGGCCCCACTGTGTCACGCCCATTCCCCATAGAATAGTGGCTGACGGCGCCGCGGCATACATCCGCATTGCGTCTCGAATCAATTTCGGTGATAAACCGGTAATGTTGGCGACGTACTCCGGCGTGTATTTTGCGACGGTCTGGCTGAATTCCTCGAAGCCTTCGGTATGGCGGGCGACGTAAGCCTTATCGTAGCGACCTTCGTTAATCAGCACGTTAGCAAACGCGTTAACCAGCGCCATGTTGGAGCCATTTTTCAACGGTAGCCACAGATCGGCGATACGCGCGGTTTCGATACGGCGTGGATCGCACACGATGATTTTTGCCCCGCGTGCTTTTGCTTTCAGGATCCGGCGCGCCACGATAGGGTGCGAGTCTGCGGCGTTGTAGCCAAAAATCAGGATGCAGTCGGTCTTTTCGATTTCACAGATGGAGTTACTCATCGCGCCGTTGCCCAGCGTGACCTGTAGCCCGGCAACCGAAGGGCCGTGGCAGAGTCGGGCGCAACAGTCGACGTTGTTATTGCCGGTTACCGCTCGGGCAAATTTCTGCATCACGTAGTTGGTTTCATTACCGGGGCCGCGGGATGATCCCGTATGCATGATCGACTCGGCGCCGTACTTCTCTTTGATGCCTTTTAGTCGAGAGCTGGCGAAGTCGATGGCTTCATCCCAGGAGACCGCTTCAAAGGGGGCGCCTTTTTGACGGCGAATCAACGGTTGTTTCAACCGAGGCGTGAGAAGCTTGGTGTCGTTGAGAAAATCCCAACCGTAATAGCCTTTCAGGCACAGTTCACCTTCGTTGGTGACGCCGTTTGCCCCTTCCGCACCAACCACTTTGCCGTTCTCTACCAGCAGGTTTATTTTGCAGCCTGACCCGCAATACGGGCAGACGGTAAGCACTTTCTGCATGATTGTTCTCCAAAGCCGAGTCTTGGATCGTAAGAACTGCATTCTTGCGGCAGGCTGTTGATGCAGTTATTTAATCCTCGATAATCGCCGATAAAGAAAATTAATTTACTGATCGTGGTCATGCTCAGCGCGTGACAAATTGTCCTAACGCCTTGAGCATCACGACCTTTTTCCATAGGACATTTGTCTGGAAAATAACGTGCTGGTGTACTCCTCCTCTTTATCTGTTAATGCCTATACTGTTTTTGACGATACTAACTCTATGTGCCACCGACTAGGCTGATGCATTCATGCCCATCGGCTGTTTAAAACAACGGAAACTGGCCTCTCAAGGAAGATAACGCATGCTGTTCGTTAATTTTTTGAGCATAACTTCCCATGTAATGGGTACTGAATCAGGGAATTCCAGAACGTCTGTCAGATCGCGCGGGATAAAGGGCGTGATAAGACTGACGGCACCGTCATGAGCAAAAAAGTAAATACTTTCCCGACAGCGCGTGCGGGCGGGAAATATTTTTTAACGTCGCGGAGTGCATTATGGAATTTCTAAGAAACGTCAGCATAAAAATGATGGTGCTGGTCATAGTGGCTTCCCTGCTAGTGGCGTGGGGAGTGGCATCTGGGTTAAGTCTTTACTCGCTTTATCAGGTCACCAATTTGCTTGATAAAAGCGAGACTCAGCGCAAAACGTATTCCCATCTGGTTTATGGCGCCGATCAATATTTTCGGGCCGTAACGCGGATGGAAAGAACCATGGACTATTTGCAGCGTAACGAGCCAGAAAACGCCAAACAGACGTTGGAAATGGCACAGCGTGCAATCAAAAATACCAAGGATTCGCTGGAGAAATTCCAGGCAGCGGAGCACGTTGGTGTCAATCAGGCAACGGTTGATGCAGTTAAAAACACGTGGAACACCCTGATCTCCTCTTCTATCGAGCCGATGAATTCAGCATTGCAACGCAACGATCCTGAAGCATTCCGGCAAATTTTCCGATCCGTTTACCCTCCCGTCAGTCTGACATTCGGGGACGATATCAAACGTTATTCGGACGGCATTACCGCCTCATCGTTGATTCCAAGTGTGAATGAACACAATGATAAAAACCGCAATGTGCTTATTGTGGTTATGTTGATTGGGGTTATCGTGCTGATTTTCACCGAGTATTATCTGAGAAATTATCTGGTGATACCGATTGCCGTACTTAAATCGCACCTGTCGCAGCTGACAGCGGGTCGTTTAGGCTGTGAACTGGCGGAGTTCGGCAAGAACTGTGCAGGGCGACTGATTCCCGATATCAAGCGGTTGCAGAAAAGTTTGCGGGATACGGTGACCGTCATCCGGCAAAGCACGACGGAAATCAACAATGGGACGTCCAGCATTAAGGATGGCAACGATAATCTCTCTAGCCGCACAGAGCAGCAGGCGGCGGCATTGCAAGAAACCGCCGCCAGTATGGAAGAGATTAGCTCCACGGTACGACAGACTACCGATCACGTGCATCAGGTACGCCAACTGGCGAAGGATGCGGCTGACATGGCGCAAAAAGGCGGAAATATCAGCACCAACGTGATGGCAACAATGGATGGTATCAGTGCCAGTTCGCGACAAATCTCCGATATCACCTCGGTTATTAACAGCATTGCGTTCCAGACCAATATTCTGGCACTGAATGCGGCTGTTGAGGCGGCGCGTGCGGGGGAGCAAGGGCGAGGGTTTGCCGTGGTGGCTGGGGAAGTTCGAACGTTGGCGCAGCGAAGTGCGCAGGCGGCGAAAGAGATCGAGGCGCTGATTGCGGAATCCGTTTCACGGGTTGAAACCGGTGCAGGGCAGGTAAGGCAATCCGGCGAGGCGATGACGGCAATTATCGCTTCCATCGCTCATGTGAACGATCTGATTGGTGAAATCGCGGCGGCTACGGATGAGCAAACGCGCGGTATTACGCAAATTAGCCAAGCGGTGCACGAAATGGATAGCGTCACACAGCAGAACGCGTCGTTGGTGATGCAATCGGCTGAAGCCGCCGCGCGTCTGGATGAACAAACCAGTGAATTGTCTGCCGTAGTGGACGTGTTTAATCTGGATTCGGATAGCGATCAGCAAACCGCTTTCTCCCGTCCGGCCATTGCCGCTCCTGTTCACCGCGCGGTCGCGCAGAGCACTACGCCGTTGTTGTCGGTGCATGGCCGTCACGGTGAGGGATGGGAAAAGTTCTGATCCGCAGTGGGTTGAATGCGCGAGAGACGTTGAACGCATGTAGAGGTTGAGTACGACATAGCCAATAAGTTTGATGACGAACAGGGCAGAAAGGAGTCTGCCAGGTTCCCTTGCCTTCCGGTTTTCGTCTGACTTCTTGTGGACCACTGCTCAAAAAATGGTGGTGAAAAACGTTATGTCGATGTGCGTAATACCTTGGATTACTGAGAAAAAATGGCATTTTTTTCTGTAAAAATGACTGCGGTAGTGTAAAGAAATGCCATTTTAAGACGAGGATCTCTAGCGAGAAAGTGATTTTAATTAAATGATGGTATGATTATTGCTTTGTTTTTGCTGGGTGTATTTTGCCGATTTTGCGATCAAAAAACCGCACTTCCCCAAGGATATTGAAAGAGAATGGGGTTTTTGACGTTAAATAAATGATTGAAACTATTTGTTACATACTAAAGTCATTCTTGCTTATCTTTTCGTGACGTAAATCAAGACAGATGACGACTTCAAAGTGATAATAAGAATAAATATCATTTGTGCTTCACCACACGCTTATGTCTATCTGGCAAAAAACGCTTCTGTTGTTGTGTTGGTTGTTGAGCTGTTCAGTGGCAGTTGCCGCGACCGATTACGCCACATTCATTCAAGATATCGAAACCAGGCTGGATAAAACGGCTCAGCTCTATGAGCAGCAAAAGCCGGATGACGCCCGCACTGAAGTTCAGATGGCCTATTTTGAGGTATTTGAAAACCTCGAAGGCCCTATCCGCATCAATATCTCCGCGCAAAAAAGCTATCAGCTAGAAGCGACCTTTGGTGAAATTCGCCGCATGATTGGCGAAGGAAAACCGCAGGCTGACGTGCAGGCAAAAATCTCATGGCTGAAGGGTGAACTGGATGCTGTTTTGCCCGTGCTGTCGGAAGGGCACAAGCTGGTTGCGCAGGAGCAGCACGGTGCCTACGACAATGCTGATATCGCGCCGTACTGGCAACAGAGTTTTAAAATCATTGATGACCAGCTCGCGCTGGCCGTGACGGAATATCAGGCTGGCGATTACAAAAAAGCCAGCCAGAGCGTGCAGCAGGCGCACTATCAGGGATTTAAAAACTCTGAAATGGAAATGTCTGTCCGGCAGAATCGCTCGGCGCAGCAGGCCGCTTCCATTAATCAACAATTCTCTGCATTGATTACGTTAGCCAGCCAACCCGAGCAACTGACAGACGTTGCCTATCGGGTCACCACGCTGTTGCAAGATATCGAGGATGTCTTACCGGGGTTGCCGACAACGCGCGATAGCCAGCAGGCAACGGCGGCACCTGCCGCGAATGCCGATACCGGCGCTGTGCCGGATGCAAACTGGGCGAAAGTCTCCGACGATATTAATCAGGCCATTGCCGCCGCTATCGCACAATACCGTGCGGGTCAGATTAAACCCGCCATCATGGCGGTGCAGGACACCTACTTCGATCTGTTTGAAGCGACAGGCATGGAGAACAAAGTCGGTTCTCGTGATGCGGCGTTCAAATCGACGCTGGAAGGGTATTTCACCCGTCTGGTGAGCATGATGAATGCCAAACAGCCGGTGGATCAACTGCAAGGGCAGGCTGACGCGTTGCAGCAGGAACTGGCGAAAGCGGTCACCATGTTGGGCGACGGCGGCGAAACGCATTGGAGCCTGTTGATATACAGCCTGATGATTATTGTGCGTGAAGGGCTGGAAGCCTTGCTGATTGTGGCGGCGATCGTGGCCTATCTGGTGAAAAACAATCAGCAGGACAAACTGCCGCTGATTCGCCAGTCAGTTTACGTCGCGCTGCTGTGTAGCGTGATTACCGCTTTTATTTTCCAACTCGTGTTCACCAATTCCGGAGCCAGTCGTGAGCTGCTGGAAGGCATTACGATGCTGATCGCCGTAGTGATGCTGTTCTTCATGAGCTACTGGCTATTGTCCAAAGTGGAAGCGCGGCACTGGAAGGCTTATCTGGAAGGTAAGCTGTCCCATTCGCTGAGCAGCGGTTCCATGATCGGGCTATGGTTAACCAGCTTTCTGGCTGTGTACCGCGAAGGTGCGGAGACCGTGTTGTTCTACTACGCGCTGGTCGGTGATGCCAACAATATGGCAGGGCACCTCTCCATTCTGGCTGGGTTTGCCATCGGCTGTGTGATCCTACTTATCGCTTACTTCGTGATGCGCTACACCATCGTCAAATTACCGCTGAAGCCGTTCTTCATGTTTACCGGCTGCTTTATGTACCTGATGGCGTTTGTGTTCGCAGGAAAAGGCGTGCTGGAACTGATCGAAGGCAAGCTGTTTGAGCCGACGTTGCTGACTAGCGTGCCGGAAATCAGCTGGCTGGGCATTTATCCTTATGTGGAAACGCTGATTCCACAAGTTGTGTTGGTTGTCGCGGCGTTACTTGCCCTGTGGGTGATGCGACGCAGAGCGTCAGCCATCTAATAAAGCATGAATCCAATATTAAATACTGAAAGCAATAAGAGCAGAAAATAACCATAACAACCCCAATCGCTTAGCGAATTAAGTGAGTAGGGACGACTGAGATGAGGATAGGTTTGATGAATATGCAAAAAAGTCTGATTGCGGGTGCCATTATTGCCGGTATTTTTACAGCGCCTGCTGCGCTGGCGTTTAAAGAATATCCAGCGGGTGAGCCTGTTTCCCTGAACGAAATGGAAATTGCTGCTGTTTATCTGCAACCTATCGACATGGAGCCACGTGGGATGGGGCTGCCTGCCGCTAAAGCAGACATCCATCTGGAAGCTGATATTCACGCTGCTGAAGGCAACAAGAACGGTTTTGGTGCCGGTGAGTGGATGCCGTTCCTGACGATTGCTTACACCCTGACCAACACCGATACCGGCGCGAAGCAAGAAGGCACCTTCATGCCAATGGTTGCTAGCGATGGTCCACACTACGGTGCGAACATCAAAATGATGGGGGTGGGTAACTATAAAGTGACTTACCACATCGATCCGCCATCAAAAGCCGGTATGCACCGTCACACCGATGGTGAAACGGGCGTAGGCCGCTGGTGGAAACCGTTTGATGTCAGCTTTGACTTCAAATACGTCGGCATAGAATAAGGTCTTCTGTCCGCGATGCACTGTCGCGGCCATGTTCACGCCTCTGCGGATACATTATTGCTGCCCGCAGAGGCGGTGATTTTCTGGTTAGTGTACTGATGCCGCCAGACAGCATGCTTAACCAACGCACCTGCAACTTGAACGCGGTTTGCAGCGGCGAGGCCCATGTGTGGGCCGAGTAACAAAGCCAACACACCTGCAACTTGAAAGGTGACGGGTATATATGAGTTATTTCTTTATCGCGACACTCCAATCTTTCCTGCCGATTGCACTATTGCTCGGGTTGAACTGGAGCCATCGTTCTACGCCGACGATCGGGCCGCTGGGCTGGGTCACGCTACTGGCGCTGTGTGCCGGTACATTTATTGGCGTTCACTTTCCTAACGGGCAAGCGTTTCTGCTTGGGTTTACGGCACTTCAAGCGCTTGCTTTGATCCTGTTTCTTGCCTGTCAGTGTTTTTCACATCCGCGTCTCGGCTATCTGTGGCAGGCGCTGTTAGTGGCAGGCGCGGCGGTGCAGTGGGGCGGCGATCCTAATCTGACCGCGTTGACGACCACGCATGTGGTGAATACCGATCTGCTGCTGAATTTCAGCGCCGTGATAGTGGCGTTTGGCTGGCTGGTGTTTTGCGCCGCGCTGTGCGGCATGATTGTGCGCCGCATTCGTTTACTGCGCTGGCCACTTTTGGCCTTGCTAGTCGCACTCTTGCTGTTGCCGATAAGCGGTAATCTACTGCTGTTACTGATGAAATTACAGGCGCTAGGGTTAACCAAACCGCGCCTGAGCTATGTGGCGCATGTCACCAATAGCGCCTATTTATTGAATTATCTCAGTGCGTTAGTTATGGCGATTTTAGCCGCCAGTCTTGCCTGGCCGCTGTTGCATGCGCGCCGTGAGATGCAGGCCGCGTATGAGGCGATTGAAAAACGCAAAGCGACGGCAGGCTATCGTAATGTGCGCCGCACGCTGCTGGCGACGGTAGCGGGGCTGCTGGTTGTCGTCTTCGCTCAGCTCTATTGGGACAAGGTGGCGTCACAACCGCCTCGCCTGTCGGAAGCCCAGCCAGTGACGCTGGCGGCCGATGGCAAAGTGCATATTCCGATTGATCAGGTGCGCGATGGCAAGTTGCATCGCTTCGTTTGGATTGCCGATGATGGCAAGGCGGTGCGCTTTTTCATCATTAACCGCTATCCCGATCGCCTGCGTCTGGGGGTGGTGTTTGATGCCTGTCTGCTGTGTGGCGATCAGGGCTACGTGATGGAAGGCAATCAGGTGATTTGTGTTGCCTGCGGTGTGCATATTTTCATTCCTTCTATCGGGAAAGCGGGTGGCTGTAATCCGGTGCCGATTGAAGGGTGGAGTAACGACGATAATGAACTGGTGATTGGACGTGCTTCGCTGGCGGCTGGCACTAACTACTTCTCGACGGTGGTATCGATGGAAGTGATCGATCCGGTTGATGGTTCCAAGCTGACCAACGTGAATGCAGAGCATAAATATCGCTACGGCGGTAAAACCTACTTCTTCTCGTCAGAAGCGAACTATAACCGCTTCCGCGAAAGTCCCGCTAAATTTGCCACGGCCAAAGCGGCGGTTGGCGAACCGGTGGAGGAGGAATAATTATGCTGTGGCGACTATTACGTCAGTCCTGGCGCAGAAATGTTCGACGCAAATCGCTGGCGGTGTTGACCGTGTTTTTGGCGGCCGGATTGATTTCCGCACTGCTGGCGGTGTCCATCGATATCGGTGACAAGATGGCGCGTGAGCTGAAGTCCTACGGTGCGAATATCTTGATTGAACCCGCAGGTCAGGCGGCGCTGCCTGCGCTGTTTGGCGAGCGCAGTAATCCGCTGGAAGGGCAGGATTTTCTTGATGAAGCCGAACTGCCTAATATCAAAGATATCTTCTGGCGCAATAATATTGTCGGTTTCGCACCGCTGCTAAGCGGCGATGTTGAGATCAATGGTCAGCCAGTTGCCGTATTGGGCACGTTCTTTTCTCAGCCTGTCGCCGTGCCGGATGAGGAAGACTATCGCACAGGGCAAATGACCGTTAGCCCTTACTGGCAGGTGGCAGGACAGTGGCCACAGGAGCCGGTGACGACGGAAAATGTGGCGCAGGCGCTGGTGGGAAAACAGCTGGCGACCCAAACGGGCTGGAAAGTAGGGGATAAACTCGCACTGCGCGGCTCGAAAGGGGACGCGACGGTAGAAATTAGCGGCATTCTGAACAGCGGTGGCGATGAAGAAAGCCGGCTGGTGATGCCGCTGGCAACGGTGCAATCGCTGCTAGGGCTGGCGGGTAAAATTCAGGCCATTCGCGTGTCGGCGCTAACTGTACCGGAAAATGAACTGTCGCGGCGGGCGCGTGAAAATCTGGAAGCGCTCAACGCCGAAGAATATGACCTCTGGTACTGCACTGCGTATGTGTCTTCGATTGCACACCAGTTGGAAGAGGCGATTTCCGGTTCGGTCGTGCGCCCCATCTGGCAGGTTGCTGCGTCGGAAGGTGTGGTGATCGACAAGATTCAACTGCTATTGGCGGTGGTGACCTTTGCGGCGCTGGTGGCGTCTGCGATGGGGATTGCCTCGCTGATGACCAGTACCATCATGGAACGCGCCAAAGAAATCGGGCTGATGAAAGCGCTGGGTGCACGCCAGTGGCAAATCATGCTGCTGTTTTATCTCGAAGCGGCACTGAGCGGGTTGGTGGGTGGTATCGCGGGCTGTGTCGCTGGCTGGGGGCTGGCGAAAGCGATTGGCCTGATGCTGTTCGGCGTACCGTTGAGCTTCGCGTGGATCGTTATCCCTTGCGTACTGGTGATCTCGATGTTGATTGCCATTATCGGAACGTGGTTCCCAGCGCGGAAAATTGCCAAACTGTATCCGGTGGAGGTGCTGTATGGGCGCTAACGGTTGGATGAACAGCATGTTCTGGCGTTTGGTGTTCCGCGCGCTACGGCTCCGTATGCAGCGCGTCAGCGTGGTGTTTGCCGCACTGACGGTAGGGGCGGCGATTGTGACGGCGATGTCCGCCGTCTATTTCGATATCAACGCCAAGATGAGCCAGGAACTGCGCACCTTTGGCGCAAATTTTTACATCGGCCCGGCGCGTGGGAACTCGATTCCACAAAGCACGTTTCAGCCGATAATTGACAATGCACCAACTGGGTTAATCAATGCAGCCAGCCCTTATCTGTATGGCATGGCGCGTACGGAGTTGGAGAAAGTGGTGCTGATGGGCGTATGGTTCGAATCGCTACGCCAACTGGCACCGTACTGGCAGGTCACGGGTAACTGGATTGGTGTTAGCTTCGACGATCGTAATGCCATGATCGGGGTGAAGCTGGCGGCGCGGTTGAACGTCAAAGTCGGCGACAGTATTACGCTAGTGGACGACGGCGGGAAGCAGCGTTTGCAGATTAAAGGCATTGTGGAATCCGGCGATGCGACAGACAACATGCTGATTGTGAATCTGGATCTGGCGCAAAAGTGGCTGGATAAAGAAGGCGCGATCAGTAATGCCTTGCTCAGTGTTAGCAACGATCTGGGACAGGTCGATCGTTTCGCTGCCCAACTCCAGCAGCAGTATCCGCAACTGGAGATCCGCCCGATTCTGAAAGTGTCGGCGTCGGAAGGTCAGGTGCTGAATAAAATCAAAGGGCTGATGGGGTTGGTCTCGGCGGTGATCCTCGTCTTGTCTTCACTGTGCGTGAACACCACGCTGATGGCGATAGTCGGTGAACGTGCACGCGAGTTCGCGCTACAGAAAGCGCTGGGCGCAAGTGGACGAGACATCATTAGGCAGATGCTGGCAGAAACCGGCATTATCGCGCTGGCTGCCGTGGTGTGCGGTTCGCTGCTGGGTTATTTGTTGGCACAGGTGTTGGGGATGGCGGTATTCAACGCGACCATTTCGCTGCGTTTGCCGGTGTTCCCGCTCACGCTGGGGCTGTCTTTGCTGGTTGCTGCGGTTGCGGCAGTGGTTCCTACCCGGCGGGCGATTTATGTCGAACCGGCCAAAGTCTTGAAAGGAGAGTAGTGCGATGTCTGTAGAGGTAAACGTGCAGGAAAAGGCGCAGGCAACGGAGGCGGTGATTGAAACTCGCCAGCTCTATAAACGCTTTGGTCAGGTTACCGCGCTGGAAGATATCAATATCCGCATCGCACGCGGTGAGTTTGTCGCCATCATGGGCGCGTCCGGTTCCGGTAAAACCACGCTAATGAATATTCTCACCTGTCTGGATACGGTAAGCGAAGGGCAGGTGCTGTTGGACGGTGTCGATGCTGCGGCGCTGGATGAGGAAGGGCGACGTCAGTTCCGTGCCGATAAAATTGGGCTGGTATTTCAACAGTTCCACCTGATTCCATTTTTGACTGCGCTGGAAAACGTGATGCTGGCGCAGCATTACCACAGCGTGGTGGATGAAGCCGCAGCGCAGCGCGTACTTGAGCAGGTTGGGCTGGCGCATCGTGTGGATCACTTACCGAGCCAGCTTTCTGGTGGCGAACAGCAGCGCGTCTGTATCGCTCGCGCGTTGGTGAATGAGCCTCCGGTGATTTTCGCCGATGAACCGACGGGAAATCTGGATGAAGAGAACGAACAGCGCGTGTTGGATCTACTGAAAGATCTGCATCGGCAGGGGCGCACTATTGTCATGGTGACGCACAATCCTGAGCTGGGGCGTTTTGCTGACCGCATTATCCGCCTGCAACACGGTAAGTATTTCGGTGAAGAGGTGAATCATCATGAAGTGGCGTAACGGTATTACCGCGCTTTGCCTGCTAGGCGTATTGGCACTGAGCGGCTGTAAGGAAGAGCAGGTTAGCGTTGGAGCACAAGCGCCTGCGCTGGCAGCCTATGATCTGGCGGGGCAGCAGGTGGATCTGTCGCGCTGGCAGGGGAAAAACGTGTACCTAAATTTCTGGTCGTCGGGCTGCGGCGGCTGCATGGTCGAAATGGGCGCGCTGGAGAAGCTGAGCAAGGAGTATGGCGATAAAGTGGTCGTTGTGGCGGTCAACACCGATCCTGATGGCGTAGATATCACCTCAATGTTGGCACATCACAGCGTGACGTATCCAGTGGTGCGGGATCAGTTAGGTATTACCAAAGAGCGCTATCAGGTTAGTGGTACGCCGACCTCATTTATTATTGATGCCAACGGCAAGGTGACCGATCAGCATCAGGGCGTAAGGGATGAAGCGCAACTGACAGAACTGTTTCAGAAGCTGGCAAGCCGGACATAACGACCGGCTTGTCCCACATCTTATTTTCTCACACCTTTCGCGGTGTACGTTTATTCTGCCCGTGAAACCGGCACCTGCACCACTACAGATTCCGGTTTCACCCGCATAGCGTAGATCACGCCGATAATCAGGCAGGTGATGCCGCAGAGCGTCAACAGCGGCGGCCAGGATTGCCGGATGATGAAGGCATAGGTTAGACCCGCGAGCGTTTCAAACACAATTAGCGGCCCTACCAATACTGTCGGTAGGCGCTGGCTGGCCTCGTTCCAGAATAGCGTGCCGATCCACGAGCAAAACAGACCAATCGCAATCATTAGCGGGATGAAAATCTCAGGTCGTGGGCCGAACGGCTGCGTAAACGTCTCATCCGTCAGCGCCAGATGACCACACACCAAAATATAACCCAATAGTGCCAGCGGTAGCGTGACCAGACCTTGTGCGGTGGCCCAGGTCATCGGCGTATTACTTTTGTGGTCGCGTAGCCAGCGTGCATTGCGCAGCGGATACCAGGTCCAGCAAATGACCGCGCAAAACGCCATTGCAATGCCGCTGGTATAGCGCCATAAATCGAATGTGTCCGTATTGCCTTTCAGCTCGGCAATATTGACGCAGACCAGTCCGGCGGCAATCAACAGCAGCGAAGGGAGAAGCCGACGCCAGGCCACACGGCCGTCATGCTTGCTGTACAATATATTCGCGGTCACGGAAATCACGACGGGCAGCGTGCCGATAATCATCGTTGATATCGGTGCCCCAGTGCGTTGAATCGCGCTGGCGAGCAGAAAGTAGTACAGCAGGTTGCCGATAACGGTGAGCTTCATGGCTTCCAGCCAGTCGCTGCGGTTGAGCTTGCGCAGGCGGCGGCGATCGAGCCAGGCCAGCGGCAGAGCAATCAGCCCAAAAGCCAGATAGCGTCCAGTGGACTGCAACGCGGCAGAATAGTCCGGTACGAGCAGCGGCCCAACGAAAATCAGCCCCCACATTAGTCCGGCGGCAAGTGCAAATAAAACACCAGTCAGCATGATAAACCTGTTTGTTCGCAATATTTCATCGCACCAGTCTAGGGAGAGTCGGCGACGAATTATTGTAGGATATTGCTGTTTGTCATCGGGGGGCGCTGAAAGTATTCGCGCTAAAAAGGCTAGCGCAGAGCCGGATAAACCTGCTTTTGATAGCGAATAGGCGTGACGCCATAGCGCTGAGCAAAGGTGCGAGTCAGATGTGCCTGATCGGTTAACCCGACGGCGACAGCAACATGGGCGGCAGCCATACCGCGCGTCAGCATCTGTTTGGCTTCATACAGCCGAATCGCCATTAGCATCTGGTGTGGCGTCACGTGAAACTGAGCTTTGAACTGGCGCAGGAAGTGGTAGGGGCTAAGGGAAACCAGCGCCGCCAGCTCTTTTAAGGTAATAGTGTGGGCGAAATTCTCCCGCAGATAGGCTTTCACCACATCAAAGCGATGAAACGGTTCAACGAGCTGACGTTGTGCTATGTGCGCGTGGGGCCGGAAAAGTGCAATCAGCGACAGCAGTAGGCTTTCACTCGCTAATGGGTCGGTCGTCTGCCACAGCGCAGCCAGCGTCATGGCCAGTTGACGTGCAGTAGCGGGATCGTGACGCACGACGTCGGTAAACCACCAGCCTTTCTCGCCGGAGACGCTCTCCAGCACATCGGGCGGGATGTAGATCATGCGATAGCGCCAGCCGTCTTCCGTGGCGGACTCCCCCGTGTGCAGTTCATCGGGGTTCATCAAGACTAATGAATCGACAGGCGCAATATGTTTGGCACCACGGTAGCGGAATTGCTCTGCGCCGTCGTCAATGGTGCCGATGCCAAACGCCTCGTGCGTGTGTGGCTCAAAGGCATAGCGGCAAATATGCGCGTGATAAAGCTCTATGCCGGGCAACGTCGGCAAGTGCCGAAACTGGGCATAGTCTCTTTCATCGGTAAAGTGTTCCGGTACGCCCTGCATGCTGCCACCTTGTCTCTGGTTCTGACCGTCATCATAGCAGCGATAGCACGCCAGCTTGAAGTAGGACGCTATCTTTAGGATGCGAGGAAATACTGAAAACGAAAATATACTCGTCATACTTCAAGTTGCATGTGCGTTGGCTGCGTTCACTCACCCGAATCACTTACCTGAGTAAGCTCATCGGGATTCTTTCTCTTGCCGCGTTATTCGGCCTTATGGCCTCACCCCTTCGGGGTCAGCGCAAGCGCTGTTCAAAAACGCCTTGCCGTTTTTGTCCTGAAACTCGAATTATTTAGAGTATAAAAGCGGGGAAGCAAATAGATCAGAAAGGCATAAATCATATCTAAATGGTTGATTGACTCTGCGTGAGACATAAAACTGATTTTATCTAACATTTTGATTTTACTATTTATGTCTATTCCTTGTTAGGTAATCTAGCGCGGCAGACATACCGTTAGTATAAAAAAATATAATCAACTCCATTTGCTTATTTGTTCTGCCTCTCATTACTTGGATCAATGTTGCTATCTGTAATAAAGAACAAGGGAGTGAAAGGTGAACTTTCAGCAACTGAAGATTATTCGTGAATCAGCACGGTGCAACTACAACCTGACCGAGGTAGCGAATACGCTGTTTACCTCTCAATCCGGCGTGAGCCGCCACATCCGCGAGTTGGAAGAAGAGCTGGGGATTGAAATTTTTATCCGTCGCGGTAAGCGTCTGTTAGGGATGACCGAGCCGGGAAAAGAGCTGCTGGTGGTGGCAGAGCGCATTCTGAATGACGCCAGCAACATTCGTCGGCTGGCGAATGTCTTCACCAATAACGACACTGGCCAGTTGGTGATCGCGACCACGCATACGCAGGCGCGCTACAGTCTACCGCCGGTAATTAAAGCCTTCCGCTCGCTGTATCCGCAGGTTCGCTTGGTGCTGAATCAGGGCACGCCGGATGAAATCGTGGCGATGCTTCATTCTGGCGAAGCCGATATCGGTATTGCCAGTGAGCAATTGATTAACGATCCCTCGTTGGCGGCATTCTCCTATTACCGCTGGCACCATTCGGTGATTGTGCCGGAACACCATCCGCTGACGCAGAAGCCGCTTATTACGCTGGAAATGCTCAACGCAGAACCACTGATTACCTATCGTCAGGGGATTACGGGGCGTTCGCGCTTGGATCGGGCGTTTCAGGCGGTGGGCATGTCGCCGGATATTACGCTCAGCGCGCAGGATTCGGATGTGATTAAAACCTATGTTGAACTGGGGCTCGGCGTTGGGATTGTCGCCGATATGTCATACGATCCAGTGCGTGACAAGGGGCTGGTACGGTTGAATGCTGAGCACTTGTTTGAAGCCAACACAGTTTGGCTGGGACTGAAAAAAGGTCAGTTACAGCGTAACTATGCCTGGAAATTTATTCAGCTGTGTAATACAGAGCTGTCGCTGGATGATATTAAGGACAAGGTCTTTTCTGATAACGATGAAGCGGTGATTGATTACCAAATCTGAGTAATTGCGCACTTTCCTAACCTGATGCCCAGCCAGCGTTTTTTCTGACTGGGCGGACGTTTCCCTTTCTACTTCGTTGCGATTTCTTGTTCCGCGACGCTTGCCGTTTTTTGTACTCAATTCAGCATAAATATGGTTTATCGTGCCGATAATCTGCTTGATCTGATCGTGGTGGAATAGTAGCATTCCTGTCATAACAATAGCTTATGCGTTTGTTTTTGTTAAGCTATACAAATAGTTGTGCGTTTTTATTGAATAATTATGTTAACGACTTTTGTGTCGCAGTAGAAAGATAACGCTAGCAACCAATCAGGTATTCTTACTAGTCAATTACCTCCACGTTGATTTTTTCGGTTCGTATTGCGCCGGAGTCGCGCTAGCGCCATGTTTGTGATGGCGGGGAGTTTAAAACGGAAAATGACGATGAAAACACAAAAAATCAGCCTAGCCTGGCAAATCCTTATTGCGTTAGTTCTTGGTATTGCACTCGGTGCCGTACTGCATGAACAGCAAGAAAGCCGTCAGTGGCTTATCAGCAATATTCTTAGCCCTGCCGGTGACATCTTTATCCGCCTGATTAAAATGATTGTCGTCCCCATTGTTATCGCCACGCTGGTTGTCGGGATTGCGGGCGTAGGGGATGCCAAAAAGCTCGGACGTATCGGCTTCAAAACTATCCTCTATTTTGAAATCATCACGACGGTGGCGATTATCCTTGGCATCACGCTAGCCAATGTTTTCAAGCCGGGGCTTGGCATCGATATGTCGACGCTGACTGCTGTTGATATCTCTCAATATCAAAAGACCACCGAGCAGGTGCAGAGCGGCTCGCATAGTCTGGTGGGGACGGTACTGTCGCTGATTCCACCGAATATCTTCGCAGCGATGGCACACGGTGAAATGCTGCCGATCATCTTCTTCTCGGTGCTATTTGGTCTTGGGTTATCTTCGTTGCCTAAAGAACATCGTGACCCGCTGCTGAGCGTCTTTCGCGGCGTGTCGGAAACCATGTTCAAAGTGACGCACATGATCATGCGCTATGCGCCAGTTGGGGTGTTTGCGCTGATTTCTGTTACGGTTGCCAACTTCGGTTTCGCTTCGCTGTGGCCGCTGGCCAAGTTGGTGATGTTAGTGTACGCCGCAATTTTCTTCTTTGCGCTGGTGGTGCTCGGTGCGGTCGCGCGGCTGTGTAAGCTGCGGATCACGATGCTGATCCGTATTCTTAAAGATGAGCTGATTCTCGCGTACTCTACAGCCAGTTCAGAAACCGTGCTGCCGCGCATCATCGAAAAAATGGAAGCCTATGGCGCACCGAAGTCGATTACCAGCTTCGTAGTGCCGACGGGGTACTCCTTTAACCTTGACGGCTCTACGCTGTACCAAAGCATTGCCGCGATCTTCATCGCGCAGCTGTACGGCATTGAATTGTCGATTGGGCAGGAAATCGTGCTGGTGTTGACGCTGATGCTGACCTCCAAAGGCATTGCCGGCGTACCGGGTGTGTCGTTTGTCGTACTGCTCGCCACGCTAGGCAGCGTCGGTATTCCGCTGGAAGGTCTGGCGTTTATTGCGGGCGTTGACCGCATCCTCGACATGGCGCGTACCGCGCTGAACGTGGTGGGAAATGCGCTGGCGGTGCTGGTGATTGCCAAGTGGGAACATCAATTCGACGAGAAGAAAGCGCAGGCGTACGAGCGTGAAATCAAAGGCATCAGTACACAGCCTGCCCAGCAGGGATAACACCGGCACACTTCAAATTGTATGTACAACGGGCGCATCGAATGATCGATGCGCCCGTTTCTTTTTAGTACCAACGTAATAGTAGAATACTGGGAAAGCTATTCTATGTATTATATTAAGTAGTTAGCTGTTGAATAATAGGAAATTGATTTCTGAATACGTGAGGGATTATGGGAAATGGAAATAATATTTACCGGTGGTTTGCTGGTCAAACTATTGAGGGAGCAAAGGGGATTAAGAGCAAACCCCAATCTTACTTTAGGGATGATCCTGTTTATCTTCCCCCCAAAAAAAATGAATGGACTGCTCTGGTTGAACAATGTAAGCCGGAGGTAAATCCAATAGCAAATGGTGTATTTGTTTGGACTGAAATCAAAGGGGCCGGACATGTATTTGTTTCAGTTCATGAGAATAATGACGCTCATGTGTATACCTATGGTCGATTTGGCCGGCGATGGTTCGGGGCCCTTTTAGGCGATGGAATTCTTAATTCTTTGAAATATGAAGATGCGAGAACGTATTATAGGAATGAATTATACAAAATGGAAGCTAAGGTATTTCGCATTGATGACGCAGATCTATTTATCACGAGAAAATACTTTGAACGGCTGTGGGAAAATGGCGCTCCTGCCACCCAAACTCCAGACATGCGTGATGCGACTCAAAGACGTGGAAAAACAGTTGATCAGTATGATGTGACAGGTAAGAACTGTACCACTCACACCATGGATGGAATTAAGTTTGCTGGTTCGAACGTGTTTAGCGCAGGGTACAGCACAAACTCTCAAATGCACGTTGATCTGAAAGAGAATTTCGCCGTACCTGTATCTTTGCAGCGATATTTAATGGGGAAAAGTGCTAGTGTATCAATGCAGGTTGCAGAAGTGACTAGCGAGTTCAAAAAGCAATACCCCAACATAGATAACTTTATGCCAACAGAAGAGACGCTAAGGTCAAGGGGAGAGTCAGCTGTTGCGGAAGTGGCTTCAGTTTTAGGTTATGGCTCATCTTATTCTGGTGGTTCAGTGGGCGGTTTATTAGGTGGCTTTAGCGATGCTAACAAATAAAAGAAAAACTATCGTTAGATGGTCTGGGATTATGTTCGTCTCATGTTGCTATTTTATCGTACTTCATTTTTCCAAAAGATCGTTTTTCAGTCTCATTGAGAAAGAGTCTATGCGAGTTTCAGGTGCTATGACAATTAGCGAATACAGTAATGCGATCAATATAGTGCAAGTTCAGTCGGAGGTAATCGATAAAGTTGGTTTTCTTGGTTTTTTTATCTGTATCGCGCTAATTCTATTTATTTTCAAAAAAGTAAGGTGATCTACATGAGGGGGAATAGGTCAATGTGCTTTTTGAGATGGGGAAGTATTCTATTTGTACTATTCTGTTATTTGGTATGGTTGTTTATATCATTACAGCCTATGTCTGTTTTTATGGAGAATGAAACCCTACAGTTTTCTAATTCCGTTTCAGCAGAGCGGTATTCATCCTCTCTCCGCCAGATCAAGGACGCAACAGAGAGTGTTTTTGATGGATATGTGTATGGTTTTTTAGTCTGTGTACCAGTGATATTGCTCCTTTTCAAAAAGATTCGTTAGTTTGCCCTTAGCGAGATGACATGCCCGATGGTTTTTTCCCAACAATGCCTGTGCTCCATATTATTGGGAAAAAGCGTTTTCTACCGTCATGCCGCGTGGCTGTCTACCACATGGCCTTCCAGTGTTTGCGTGTGCCATAGCGCTTGTTGAATTCGTTCGGCATCCGTTGCGAACGGCAAACGGGCAGCAATTTTAGGGGCGATTTTCACGTTCTGCGCGATGCTTTCAACCAGCAATGGACGTTCGTTCAGACCAAGGGCGCTTAGCGTGATCGGACTACCGTAGCGGCGCAACTGGGTGAACAGTTCTTCGCGGTCAGCGTCGTTATCGTGTTCCAGAAAAGCCTGGGCAGCCAGACCAAAACCCACTTTCTCTCCGTGCAGCCAGTCATGCAGTTCCGGCAGGCGAGTCATGCTGTTGTGAATCGCATGCGCGACGCCGATGCGTGGCACCTCATCTTTCATGCTATTCGCGACGCCAGCCAGTGCGATAACGGCATCGATCACACGGCGCAGGGCAGGGGTGACCAACCCTTGTTCATTATCCGCGATGGCCTGCTCGCCGTACGTATTAAACGTTTCTACGGCTAGCTTTGCCGCTTGTGCTTTGAGCGCTAACGCCAGCCCATCATCACCGTGGCGCAGATACGGTTGAAACTCGTACCACTTTGCCAGTGCATCCACGATACCAGCCTTGAGGTAACGTGAAGGGCTGTGGGCGATGATTTCACTGTCTACCAGCACCCACACCGGTAAACGCGTCAGTGGAAAGGGGCCGTTGTGCGCACCACTCTCATTGTAAATCACGCTGATCGGTGACCAAGCGGCGCAGGTAGCGGCAATGGTGGGTACGGCGATGACGGGGATCTGCCCCAGAATATCGCCGACGGCTTTGGCGACATCTAGCACACGCCCGCCGCCAATGCCTAAAATCAGTTCCGCACTGAATGTGCGCGCCTGTGCGGTTAGCGTCTCGATCGCGGGTTTGGTGCAATCGCCCGGCAAGAATTCGACCTGATAGCGTAAGCCGTGCTCATTGAGGCTGTGTTCGACGGCATCCGCCGTCGTTTTCCATGCCTGTGGACTGGTAATAATCAGTATTGTGCTGGCGTAAGGGGCAGCATATTCGCCGACAGAACGAATGACGCCATCACGATTTAGATAGGTTTGTGGCGCTTGTATTGCAATCATGCTCGCGATCTCTCATCTCTGTGGGAAAAGATAAATCAGTTGTAACAGCGATATCGAACGCTGCAAAAGAACAATTCTGGCTATAAATGGGCAGATTTCGCATAACCAGAATGGCGTTTAGCGCTGCATTCCCCAGCGTTTCACCGTGACTTTTTCGATGGTGGAAAATACCAGCCCTTCAACCAGCAGCCCGATGATGATGACGGAAGCCAGTCCGGCGAAAACGCGATCGGTGTAAAGCTCGTTACGGTTCTGGAAGATGTACCACCCCAAACCGCCATTTCCGCTGGATGCGCCGAACACCAGCTCGGCGGCGATCAGGGTGCGCCAGGCAAACGCCCAGCCGATCTTCAGGCCTGAGAGGATCGATGGCAGAGCAGCAGGTATCAGGATCGCGCTAATATAGCGAAAGCCGGTCAGGCCGTAGTTGCGGCCCGCCATGCGCAGCGTTTCCGAAACGCCGAGAAAGCCAGAATAGGTGTTCAGCGCCATCGGCCACATTACGGAGTGGACGAGCACGAATACCAGACTCTTTTCTCCCAGCCCAAACCACAGCAGCGCCAGCGGCAGTAACGCAATCGCAGGCAGCGGGTTGAACATGGAGGTTAATGTGCCTAAGAGATCGCGCCCGAAACGTGTGGATACTGCCAACGCGCTGAGCGCTAGCGCCAGCAGGCTACCGATGACATAGCCTTTCAACAACGTGCCGAGTGACACAACCATCTTATGTGGCAGTTCGCCGCTGGCGACATCGTCGCGAAATGCCTGAAATGTTTGCAGGAAGCTGGGCAGCATCAGGTCGTTGTTTTGCCAGCGTGCGCCTATTTCCCACAGCAAGAGCAGCCCAGCCAACAGCACCAGTTTGCGAATCCAGGTCTGATTCCAGAGGCGGGTTGCCAGTGGCAGAGGTTGGGCGAGAGTAAAATCTTTCAGCGGCGCCAGTTCACGCTGATACTCGGGCCGCACGGGGGGCTGGATGCTCATAAGTTTTACCTTGCGTGGATGTGACGGGTGACGGCGCGTCGACATCGGTTGGAAAAAGAAGATGGTGAATGCGCTGTGCTGTGCTCTGAAAGGCTTCGCTGCCCTGATCGTTTAACGCGAACTGATGGCAGTTGATTTCCGCCCGCACGCGACCCGGATGCGGTGAGAGCAGCAAAACCCGGCTGCCGACGATCAGCGCTTCCTCAATCGAGTGGGTGACAAACAGCAGCGTGAAGCGCACCTCTTCCCACAGCGCCAGCAATTCCTCCTGCATTTTGCGGCGTGTCAGCGCATCCAGTGCGGCGAACGGCTCATCCATGAGCAGCACTTTCGGCTGCATGGTCAGCGCCCGTGCGATGGCAACACGCTGCTTCATCCCGCCGGATAAGGTATGCGGATAGGCATCGGCAAACTTCGCCAGCCCGACCTTATCGAGAAAATAACGGGCGCGATCTTCTGCTTCGGCTCGCGTTGCCTGACGGCTGGCAACCAGCGGAAATAGCGTATTTTCCAGCACGGTTTTCCACGGCGGCAACTGGTCAAATTCCTGAAAGACCATGATGCGATCTGGGCCGGGACGTGTGACGCGCTGGCCGTCTAGGCGAATTTCACCGTCTACCGGAGACAAAAAGCCGCCAATAGATTTGAGCAAGCTGGATTTACCGCAGCCGGAAGGCCCTAATAGCACAAACCGTTCGGCGGGAAAGACGTCAAAACTTACATCATGGGTGGCGCGTACCAGACTGCGCCGCGTGCGGTATTCCAGCCCGACGCCGTCCACCTGCAACAGCGGCTGGCCGACAGTGTCGTGAGAATCGAGTGTCATGCTTGTTCTCCTGCGTAGCGACGATGGTTCTCGTCGAATGAACCTGTCTCTGACCCTTTAGCTACCCGGCTGGTCGTGGATTTCAGCAAAGAAATAGTCCTTCCAGGAGGCTGCTTTGTTTTTCAACACGCCAAGCTGTTGCAGCTTTTCGGCATAAACGTAGGTGCGTTCTGGGGTGATGGTAAAATCGATCTCGGGGTCGGCGACGATGCGTTTCACCAGTTCAGGATTCAGCTTCGATTTCTCTACCCGAATATAGGTGTCGGCCGCCGCGGCTTTATCTGCTTTGATGATCTGCGAAGCTTCCTTCAGTGCGTCGTAGAAGGCGCGGTAGGTTTTCGGGTTCTCATCATGGAATTTCTGCGTGGTATACAGCACGTTGAACGTCGCCTGACCGCCCAGCACATCATAAGAGCTCAGAATTTTGTGCACATTGTCATGCTCCAACGCCTGATATTGGAAAGGCGGGCTGGAGAAGTGGGCGTTAATTTCGGAACCACCCGCGATAAGCGCTGCGCTGGCATCGGGATGCGGCAGGCTGACGGAAATCTTGTCGAAACGTTTGAAATCCTCTGCACCGTAGAGCTTTGCGGTTTCAATTTGCAGCGTGCGCGATTGGAAGCCTACCCCTGCGGCAGGCACGGCGATGCGATCTTTATCGCTCAGATCACGGATGGATTTCACCGCCGGGTTATTGCTGAGTAAATAGTTGGGCATGGAACCGAGCGAGGCGATGGCTTTCACATTCTGACGGCCTTGCGTGCGATCCCACACGGTGAGCATCGGTGGAACACCGGCGGAGGCCACATCCAATGCGCCTGACAGCAGCGCTTCGTTAATCGCCGTCGCACCAGAAAGCGTGCGCCAATCTACCTTGATATCCAGCCCTTGCTGCTTACCGTGTTTTTCTATCAGGTTCTGGTCGCGCACCACATCCAGAATCAGATAACCAATGCCAAACTGCTGTGCAATGCTAATGGTGCCTTCCGCATTGGCACCGAATGCCGTTAACGTCAGGCCGATCATGGCGGCAAGGCGCGTGAAACGCGTCGATTTTTTCGCGGGTAGTGAGTGATTCATTATTGTTATCTCTCATGGTTAAGCAGTAATAAAAAAGGGTATGAAATAAATAATAAAAACGGCAGGTTAATATTTAAATAAATAACGTGCTGTAAATAATGTACTAAAGAAAACATCCTATTTTCTTGGCGCGTTGCTGATAAAGTGTTTTTTGGAATAAGTTAGAATAAATGTGATTTTAATCGGCGATGCATAAGGGAAAACAAGTAAATAACCACCTTAGCTAAATATTCGCTATAGATAGTCTTATTTGTCAGTTATGGATAAAAATCTGCGCGTTATAGTGACGCTAATATTCATTGTTATGGTGGTATACCGAGAAAAATATGCCTGTTTTTACTCATCATTATTTACGCGATTATTTACGCGATCGGCTGACAGAGAATGACGTGGACGGGTCAATTGCAGGAATTGTGGCGGATAATCTTGTCGAATCTAGCCTGAAAGGGCATGACTCGCACGGTGTAAGTATGCTGCCGCGCTATATCGACGCGATTCGAGAAGGTGGGTTATCGCCTCATGCACAGGCAGAAAAAACGCTGGATTTCGGCCCGTTAATTTCGTTCGACGGTCAGCAGGGCTTCGGGCAAGTGGTAGCAAAGCAGGCGCTGGCTGAAGGCATTGCGCGTGCACAAACGCATGGTCTGGCGGTGGTGAGTTTAGCCAATGCTCACCATCTAGGGCGCATCGGGGCGTGGGCGGAACAGGCCGCAGAGGTCGGGCTGGTGTCGCTGCACTTTGCCAATGTGTATACCAAGCCGGTAGTGCTGCCGTGGCAGGGCCAGCAGGCGCGTTTTGGGACGAACCCGTTCTGTGCCGGTATTCCGGTTGAACACGACGATCCGGTGATTCTGGATTTTGCTACCAGCGTGATTGCCGGTAACAAAGCCCGTATTGCGTGGAATGAGGGCAAATCGGTTGCACCCGGTTGCATCGTTGATAACGAAGGTCATCCGACGGTGGATCCGCGCTGGCTGATGGAACACCCTTTGGGGGCACTGCTGCCGTTTGGCGAACATAAAGGATCGGGGCTTTCGCTGGTTTGCTCTCTGCTTGGCGCCGCGCTGACTGGCGGGAAAACAGAACGCACGGCGAAAGGTGAGGGTAAGCAGATTATTAACAGCATGCTGTCAATTTTAATCGATCCGCAGAAATTAGGCGGTGCGGCAACCTATCAACAGGAAATTCCGGCTTTATTGGAATGGGTGCGCCAATCCCGCGATGACGATGGATTATTACTGCCAGGTGATAAAGAAAAACAAACCTATCGTCAACGGGTAGATAACGGCATTTTTGTCGATGATGTGAGTTGGGGGCAGTTATCTTATTTAAATAAAAATGTGGCTTGATGAATTAAATTATTTAACTTTTTATTTATTTATCTCCATAGGGAAAAACAATGAAAAATATATTGAGTGCAGTCGGTGTCGGTAGCTTGTTATTAATTACAACATCCGTACTGGCGGCAGAAAAGCATCCTGATGAAGTTCGTGTGGCCTACAGCGGTGGCTCACAGGTATTAGTCTTAGCCAAAGCCGACGGTTCGCTGCAAAAAGCATTGGGTGCGCCAGTAAAGTGGGTGCAGTTTGCTTCCGGTGCTGATGCGCTGAATTATTTCGCCAGTAATGCGATAGATATCGCCAACTTTGGTTCCAGCCCGGCGACGGCCGGTATTGTCAGAAAACTGCCTGTGGAGATCGTCGGCGTATCTGGCGTGATCGCTACGTATGAACGCCTAATTGCCAAATCTGGTATCACTACGCTGAAAGATATCGAAGGTAAGCGCGTCGCCTATCCGCCAAATTCCACGGCGCAGTATGCGCTGGAGGCGGCAATCGCGGTGAATAAACTCGACCGCAGCAAGATTACCCTTATTCCGCTCCGCCCGGCTGAAATGGTGGCAGCATGGAAGCGCGGTGATATTGATGCAGGCTACGTCTGGGCACCGTTCGCGCAAGAGCTGGAAGCCTCCGCCGGACACGCGATTTTTGCGACCAAAGATCTGCAAAAAGATGGCTATCTGATTTACAACAACTATGTGGTCAGAAAGGCCTTTGCCCAGCAGTACCCAGAAACGGTGGCGCGCTTCCTGCGGGTACACCAGCAGAAAGTGGATGAGTTCCGTCAGGACCCAGAAAAAGCAGCGGCGATTGTGGCAAAAGAGGTCGGTGCGCCAGTCACGACGGCAACCAATACGCTATCAGGGCTGGAATACCCGACGCTGGAACAGCAGGCGACGGCGCAATGGTTGGGTGATGGTAACAACACAGATCGGAGCGGCATCGGTCAGGCAGTCGCGAAAACGGCGCATTTTCTGGAGAGTATCGGCGAAGTTCGCCAGCGTGATATTCCCGCGTCGTTCGCCGACTCCATTAATTCCTCTTATCTGAAGCAGGCTGCAAAAGGGAATTAACGGGTCGTGAAAAGAACGTCTTATGTGTTATTGAGCATCACGTCCGTGGCGGCGGTGCTCGCGTTGTGGCAACTGGCGGGGGCGAAGCAGTGGGTAGATCCGCTGCTGCTACCGCCGCTGTCGGATATCATTCTGACCGCTGGGGAGCTGGCGCAGGACGGCTATCGGCAGGTCCCGTTATGGGAGCATATTGCCGTCAGCGTTGCTCGGGCGCTGAGCGCCTTCAGCGTCGCCATTATTCTTGGCGTCCCGCTTGGCCTGTTGATGGGGCTATCGCCTCCGACTGCTGCCGTTTTTAATCCTTTCGTTCAGTTTCTCCGGCCGCTGCCTAAAATTGCACTTATTCCTCTGGCGGTGGTCTGGCTGGGAATCGGTGAGGCATCCAAATTCTTTCTGATCTTCATTGCGACCTTTCTCAGCGTTGTGGTCGGTGCCTGTGCCGCCGTTGAGCGTGTGGAACGTTCCCGTATCCGCGTCGCACAAACGCTCGGTGCCAGTCGCCGACAGATCTTTTTCCACGTCGTTTTGCCCGATACGCTGCCGGAGTTGTTCACCACGGTGCGGCTGGCTATCGGTATCGGCTGGACGTCCTTGATTGCGGCGGAAATGGTCGCCGCTACGTCAGGCATTGGCTGGATGGTGATGAACGCCAGCGCCTATCTGCGTACCGATATCGTTATGTTGGGCATCTTATTATTAGGCGGCATTGGCTATGCGCTCGATTTGCTGTTGGTCGGTGCTCAGC
This sequence comes from Pectobacterium atrosepticum, assembly GCF_000740965.1. Classification (NCBI taxonomy): domain Bacteria; kingdom Pseudomonadati; phylum Pseudomonadota; class Gammaproteobacteria; order Enterobacterales; family Pectobacteriaceae; genus Pectobacterium; species Pectobacterium atrosepticum. The sequence continues at coordinate 1,759,001 of NZ_CP009125.1, forward strand.
GCGTCTTCGTACCCTGGGCGGGGAAATCGTCATGACAGAACATGCTCAGCCTGATGCACCACACATTGTCGTGGAACGCGTAAGTCTCACGTTTCCGTCACAAAGTGGTCCTTTAACGGTGCTAGATGACGTTTCCCTCCAGATCGCTAAAGGTGAATTCGTCGTGCTGCTGGGTCCTTCTGGCTGCGGCAAATCAACCATTCTCAATATGATCGCCGGTTTTGAAACTGCCGATAAGGGGCGCGTGCTGTGCGGTGGTGAACCTGTGCGCCGTCCGGGACCCTCGCGCGGCATGGTATTTCAGCAGGCCAATTTATTTCCCTGGCTCACGGTGCTGGAAAACGTGACGTTTGGCCCACGAATGCAGGGTGCGAATAAAGCCCAGCTTCAGCGTGAAGCGGAAAACTATCTGGCGCTGGTCGGGCTGGAAGGATTCCAACAGCACTATCCCTGGCAGCTCTCTGGTGGAATGAAGCAGCGAGTGGCGCTGGCGCGTGCCTGGCTGCCGAACCCCGAGGTGTTGCTGATGGACGAGCCGTTTGGTGCGCTGGATGCACAAACCCGTTTGATGATGCAGGAACTGCTGCTTTCTGCCTGGCAGAAAACCGGCACCACGCTGTTATTTGTCACGCATGACGTGGACGAAGCGCTGTTTTTAGCCGACCGGGTATTGGTGATGTCCGCGCGTCCCGGTCGTATTGCGGAGGCGATCTCGCTGCCATTTGGCCGCGAAAGAGACATTGAAACTCTGGCTCAGCATCCTGACTACGCCGCATTGAAGCAGCGTATTTTACATCGCGTTCGTGAAGAAGCGCGTCGTCACCTCAATCTGTAATCCGAATTTCAGGAGAATATTATGCATCTTGCCCGATTCCCCCGTCTATCACTGGGTCATTTCCCTACGCCGTTGGAAGTGTTGCCGAACCTGTCTGCTTATCTGGGCGGGCCGACGATTTATATCAAACGTGACGATGCTACAGGCTTGGCAACTGGCGGGAATAAAACCCGCAAGCTGGAGTTCCTGTTAGCCGATGCGCAGCAGCAGGGTGCGGACGTCATCATCACACAGGGCGCGACACAGTCTAACCATGTGCGGCAAACCATTGCGGCGGCGGCAAAGCTGGGGCTGAAAACCAAAGTGCTATTGGAAAAGCGCGTAGAGGATTATGGCGAAGATTATCAGCGCTCCGGTAACGTGCTGTTGGATAACCTGCTTGGCGGTGACATTATCGATCACCTTCCTGCGGGTACAGACATGCAGCAGGCGATGGAAACACTGGCGGAATCGCTGCGTAAAGAAGGATTTAAGCCTTATGTTATCCCCGGTGGCGGTTCCAGTCCGGTAGGCGCGTTGGGCTATGTTGCCTGTGCGGAAGAGCTGTTGTTCCAGTCTAGCCAGCAGCGCTTACGCATCGATCATATTGTGCATGCGACGGGCAGCACGGGTACGCAGGCGGGATTGGTTACTGGGCTGGCGGCAACACACAGCCAGATCCCGCTGTTAGGCATCAGCGTCAGAGCGCCCAAAGCAAAGCAGGAGGAGAATGTTTACGCGTTAGCGCAGCGCACCTGGCAACTGCTGGGCATTCCGGGCGAACTGCCGCGCAGCGCCGTACGGGTGAACAGCGACTACGTTGGCAAAGGCTATGGCATTCCCACTGAAGGAACGTTAGAAGCGCTCAGGCTGTTGGCGCAGTTGGAAGGGATTTTGCTCGATCCGGTCTATTCAGGAAAAGGGATGGCGGGACTGATCGATTTAATCCGTCAGGGGCATTTTCGCGCCGATGAAAACATCGTCTTTATTCATACCGGTGGCTCAGCGGGGCTGTTTGGCTACCGCCAACTGTTCGAACAAACGGCAGCACAATGAGCACACCGCTGATTGGCGTGTTGGGTGGCATGGGGCCGCTGGCAACGGTCGATCTGTTGCATAAGATCGTTGAGGAAACGCCTGCCAGCCGCGATCAGGAGCATGTGCCGGTGATTGTCTGGAATGTACCGCAGATTCCCGATCGCCAACAGGCGCTGGCAGGAACCGGTGAATCACCGTTGCCGACGCTATTGCATGCTGTCCAGCAGCTTAATCGTTTGTCGGTTAGTCATATCGTGGTGCCGTGCAATACGGCGCACCACTGGTTTGACGCGTTGTCTGAGACAAGCCATGCGCCGTTGGTACATATTGCCGATGCCACTCTGCACGCCATCACACAACCTGTGGAGACAAAGAAAATACCGCAAAAAATCGGACTGATTGCGACCCACGGGACGCTAAACGCCGGATGGTATCAGCAGCGTTTTGCTGCGCAGTTAGGCGTTGAAACGGTGGTGCCGGACGAGCAGGAAATGACGACGCTCTTCGTGCCGGGGTGCTATGCGGTAAAACGCGGTGAACTCCAGCACGGCGGACGTTTACTGGAACAGCTTGCGGCACGGTTGGTGGAACGAGGGGCAGAACGTCTGGTGCTGGCCTGCACGGAAGTCCCCCCTGCGCTGGAGGCGGTGTCGTCACGCTGGAGAGATATCAGCATCGATCCAACACGAGCATTGGCACAAGCCTGTGTTCGCATCTGGCAACAGAGATAAAAAAACGCATAGTGCGTTTTTCAACGTCGCGTGCGACGGCCCGTGAGGGTGGCGTGCCGGAGGGCACGCCATAAAAAAGCCGTCCATTGCTGGACGGCTTTTAGGTACAGAGAACTGAATTACAGGAAGCCGTACATCGCGGCGAACACCCAACCAAATACACAAGAGGTGCTGACACCGATCAAGCCAGGAAAAATGAAGCTGTGGTTGATAACGAAACGGCCGATTTTGGTGGTGCCGGAGCGGTCGAACTGGATAGCAGCCAGATCGCTTGGGTAGGTCGGCAGAATGTAGTAACCATAGCAGGCTGGTGCAGATGCCACGATATACGCGGGATCCACGCCGATGGCTAGCGCAACAGGGACAATTGCCGCCAGCGCTGCCGCCTGCGAGTTAACGAACTTGGACACGATCAGCAGGATAATAGCGTAAGCCCAAGGATAAACTTTCACCAGCGACCCTAGCGTGGCTTTGATCTCTTCCAGATGCGCGCCGAACATGGTTTCCGCCATCCAGGCGATACCGTATACCGCGACGATGGCAATCATCCCTGAACGGAACACTTCATTCTTCGAGATCGATGACGGATTGGTTTTGGTCGCAATAATGATGATGGCGCCAGAAAGCAGCATGAACATCTGAATAACCAGAACCATCGACAGCGGCTTCCCGGCAAAGACCGGACGCAATTCTTCAACAGCACCCAGAACGGCTACCGCAGCGATCGTTGCCAAAAAGATCCACATGGCGACCCAGTTGCTGCGTGGCAGTTTTCTGTCCAGCAGCGTAGCGGTATCGCCATACACATACTGTTTGTTTTCTGGATCGGCGATGAATTTCTGGAAATCGGGATCCTTGTCCAGATCCTTACCGCGGAACCAGCTGAAAATCCCTATCGCCAGAATACCCAGCAGGGTAGAAGGGATGGTAATAGACAGCAGGTCGAGGAACCCCAGATGCTTACCCTGGAAGGTGAAATTAGCCAGCATGGCAACCAGCGAGACAACCGCAACGGAAACCGGGCTGGCAATAATCCCCATCTGTGCGCCGATTGAACTGGCAGCCATTGGCCTTTCAGGACGGATATTATTCTTGATGGCGACATCATAAATAATCGGCAGGATGGTATACACCACGTGGCCTGTACCGCACAGAATAGTCAGAATACAGGTAACAAACGGCGCGATAATCGAAACGTATTTCGGGTTACGTCGCAGCATACGCTCTGCGAGTTGTAGCATGACATCCAGCCCGCCCGATGCCTGAAGCGTTGCCGATGCGGCCACCACGGCGATGATAACCAGCATGACGTCAACGGGTGGTTTACCCGGTTGCAGTTTAAAGATAAAGACCAGAATAACGAGTCCGACCCCGCCTAATAAACCCAGCGCGATCCCGCCTTTTCTTGCCCCGTAAAAAAGGCAGATAAGGACAATGACTAATTGAATGATGAAATCCATAGTAGCCCCATTGAATTGCTCAATATACTCGCCACAATTTCAAGTTGTATGTACGTTGGCAACGTTCAGTCACCCGAGTCACTTACTTGAGTAAGCTCATCGAGATTCCTTCTCTTGCCGCCTTCCTGAAACTTGAATTATTTAGAGTAGTTAATGAACTGATTAGTTAGAATTAAAATAAGTTGGTTTTTACTGCGGGTACTATATGGACGGGTTGTTATTTGTTTTCTTGATCTAAATCTATTAATTTTTATCTTTGTCCTATTTCATGAAAATAAAAGATCTCGCTCGCAATAATTATGTCTTTCTGGTTTCTTTAGTTTTTTAAGTGTAATTTTAATTTATTAATTATTGCGGTGAGCGTTCGTTGGCGCGGTTGTTAATGATCGGTGGGGTGTTTTTAATAGTGATTAAATTCCTGTTCTTATTTTGTTGTGGTTTGTGTTGTTTTATTTTTTATTTTCGTTAACGATCACCACAAAAAATCATACCTTAATGCCAATCGATCTACCTCTAATGGAGTATTTACTCATATTTCGTTGTTTTTAAATGATTAGTTTAAAAATGATAAAATGAATCCCTTTTTGGTAATGAAGTCAACGCCAGACCATCGTGGGATTGTCGAAAAATAAAAATAACTGCTCCGTCACCGCTATTCACCTCAGAAATATAGCTAACTTGTTCTCTGCTATGTTTGCATTAGATGCGAAGGGGAACGCTCTTTATAGTGTGATTAGTTATTAATATAAAATTTCTATAATTTTTTTAGAATATCTGGATGCAAACTATTTTCATTTAAAAGAGGAATGTGGCCGAATATCGGCACGTCAGCGACCCTATTTTTTTTCAAACGGCACCCTTTCTGCTGTTAGATATGCACAAAATAGGTCGCTAACTGACGCAGCGTCTGCTCATCCAACGTGCCAGCGTAGTAACGCAACTGTAGCCAAGCCGTCAGCCAAGTATAGCGTGCCTCGGTCAGGTCGCGTCGTGCGCCATAAAGCTGCTGTTCGGCATTCAGCACATCAAGGTTCACACGCTCCCCACCCTGAACGCTCTTCTGGGTCGCAGTGACCAACGCCAGCGCCGATTTTTCCGCCAGTTCATAGGCGCGAATTTTCGCCTGACTGCTGGTGACCAAATTAAACTGGCGACGCAATTCCGTCTGAATGGTTGCCGTTTGCTCATCTTTTTCCCGCGCGGTTTGCTGATAGCGCTCCTTCGCCTGACGCGTCGCCGCAGAAACGCCGCCGCCAGCAAAAATCGGTACGCTGACACGGATGCCAATCGATCGCGTATCGTATTTTTGGTTGTAGCTGTTTTCGGTATCGGACTGGGTGTTGCGGGTGCTGGCGACCAGCGTGACCTGCGGCAGGTGACCCGCTCGGTTACGCTCAATGCCGTATTTCGCCACGGCAAGTGATTGGTTCAGCGCCAGTAGCTGAGCGTTGTGACGTAACGCCAGCGAGTGCCAGTGCTGATAGCCCGCAGGCTGAAGCGGTAGCGGTGTGAAGTGTGAGGTTAACGCCGCAAGCTGCTCCACGCCAACTGGCATCCCCAGCAGCGTTTCCAGTTCACGCAGGCTGATATCCAGATTGTCCTGCGCTTCGATGAGCTGCGCCTCTGTCAGATTGACCCGCGCCTCGGTTTCCAGCATATCTGTACGGGTGCCTTCTCCCTGCTGGAAGAGACGTTGATTCAACTGATACTGCTCGCGATAAGCACGTTGTTGTGCCTGAACCAGCGTAATCTGCTCACGGCTAAACAGCACGTTGGTGTAGGCCTGAAACAGACGTACCAGTAACTGCTGGCTAGCATCGCGCAGTTGTTCGTCCGCCAGCACCGCACTGGCTTCACCTTGCTGATAGCGCGACCACGCCGCGTAGTCGATCAGTGGTTGTTGCAGGGAAAAGCTGGAAGCGCGGCTGGTGTAATCCCGCTCCGACTGTTGGCCGCCTGCGGTGACCGTGGAATCGTTGCGAGACTGATTGTAGTCATAGGTGACTTTCGGCAACAGTCCGGCACGCCCGATGTTCTTCTCTTCGCTGTCGGCGTTGCGTGCATGCACGGCAGCCTGAAAAGCCGGATCGTGTGTCAGCGCATGCTGCCAGGCTTCCATTAACCCCAGAGCCTGACTCGGTGCGCTGTAGATCAGCGCGAGGAAGAAGGGAGCGGCATAAACGAGTACGGCACAGCAGGAGCGGATCGCCGCGCGGTAAATAGATGAAAGGCGCAGCATGATTACTCCTCGGTCAGCGCCAGATGCAGGCGATCGGAAAGTGGTTTGAACAGGTAGTTGAGCAGGGAACGCTCGCCAGTGCGAATAAAGGCTTCCACTGGCATACCGGGGCGAACATCTAGTCCGGCGAGCTGCTGCTTACCTTGTTCATCGACGTGAATACGCAAGGCGTAATACGGTTTTCCTGTCTGTTGCTCGACTAATTGGTCGGCACCGATGAGCGCGACAACGCCGGAAATACGCGGTGTGGTACTTTGATTGAAAGCGGAAAACAGCAGCTCGACCGGCAGCCCGTTATTGACTCTGTCCACCAGCTCGATAGGCAGTTGTGCGTCAATTAATAACGGTTGCCCATCGGGAACGATCTCCATCAGCATCTGCCCGCTATTCACCACGCCGCCTTCGGTATGCAGCGCCAGCCCGACGACCGTGCCGCTGGCGGGGGCGCGAATGTGCGTGTGCTGAAGCTCATACTCCGCGGTTTTCAGCCGCTGGGTGAGATCCTGAATGGAACGCTGGGTATCAGCGAGCTGGGCGCGTACGTCTTTTTGATATTCGTTCTGACTTTGCTGGATCCTTTGTTCCAACTCGACGACCTGCTGCTGGAGTTGCACCTGATTATTGCGTTCCTGCGCAATCGCGCCTGCCAACTGAGCGGCCTGTCGCTCGACGTCCAGCAGGCGATTACGGGCGATATAGCCTTCTTGCGCCAATGGACGCAGCCCGCGTAGCTGTTCATTGACGATCTGGAACTGCGTTTGACTGCTGGCAAGCAACGCCTGTGAACCCTGCGACTGGGCTTTTGCCCCGATTATTGCAGCCTGCATGGCGGCGCGTTCCTGTTGCAGCGCCGCGCGACGACTGATGAAAAGCTGCTGTTGGGCGATCTGAATTTGCTGTGTGACGGTGCTGTATGGCTCTATGGCGGCAGGGAAGAGGATTGTGCTCAGATCGTCGCGTTCCGCCAGCAGGCGCGCTTCGCCTGCGTGTGCTTCCTGCAACTGCGTGGCTAAATTATCGCGCTGTGCCTGAGCGGGAATTTGATCCAGCGTGGCAAGAATTTGCCCAGCCTGCACACGGTCGCCATCTCGCACGGTAAGCGAGGCGATGCGTCCGCTACTGACGGGCTGCACTGCTTTGCGGTTATCCGCGACGACGACGCGACCGGACACAGCGACGCCTTTATCCAACGGTGCCATGCCTGCCCAAAGTAGCAGGCCACCAAAACCAACCAGAACCAGCCAGAGCCCATGTTTCAGATAGCGTCCGGCATCGGTATGTAACGGCATCGCTGCGACATTATCCTCCACCGGATGCTGTGGGGCTGTCGGCTGTGATGTGACTTCGCGTAACGCGGACATGGTTATCCTCTTCTTTCCGTGATGCTTTCCTGACGACAGGCGTTGGTGACCAATGCGCTAAGCCTCATTTATCTGGTGTGGCATGGCGAGGCGTCGGCGCGCTGTACACCATGCTGAGACCCGTTGAGCCGGGCTCCTTTGGGCTAAAGGCATTCGCGGCGTCGGCTGTTTTAACCGGTGCGGGTTTGGCGCTGACGGGTTTAGTCATCGGTTTGGTCATAGACGCATTGGCGGGCTTGGCACGCTGGAGTTCTTTCAGCACCTGCTCTGTTGCGCCGAAATACTGGATCTGCCCAGCGCGCAGGACTAACAGCTTATTGGCGCAGGACAGTAGGGCGGGTTTATGCGTGATCAGTACCTGCGTGCTTTTGGCCTCCTGCTGCGCGGCAATCGCGGCTAATAAGGCTTTCTCGCCGTCGTCATCCAGACTGGCATTCGGTTCATCCATCACGATTAGGCGTGGCTGGTTGTAAATGGTTCTGGCAAGGGCGACGCGCTGTTTCTGTCCGCCGGACAGCCCGGCACCACCTTCGCCCAAAAGTGTATCGTAGCCCTGCGGCAGCCGTAGAATCATCTCGTGAACGCCTGCCGTGATGGCTGCGGCGACGATTTTCTCGGGATCCGGTTGAGTGAAGCGCGCGATATTTTCGGCAATCGTTCCGCTGAAAAGCTGCACATCTTGCGGCAGATAGCCGACAAAACGGCCTACGTCACCTTTGTCCCACTGGTGCATGTCGGCACCGTCCAGCCTGACTTTGCCGCCGAGTGCAGGCATGGCAGCAACCAGCAAGCGGGCGAGGGTGGATTTACCTGAACCTGACGGGCCTAAGATGCCGAGTACATCGCCGGGAGCCAGTTCAAATGTGATATTGGCGAGGATGGGAGTGCGGGTGTTGGGCGCGTTGGCGCTGAGCTGTTCCACCTGAAGTTTACCCTCTGGTGCGGGCAGTGCCATGCCAGCAGGTCGCGCGGGGTGATTATCGAGCAAGATATTGACACGCTGCCAGGCGAGACGCGCCTGCATCCACTGTTTCCAGACGCCAATGATCTGATCGATCGGGCTGAGTACGCGTCCCACTAGAATGGAACCCGCAATCATCATTCCGGGTGTGATATCGCCGTTGACGGCCAGTAGTGCGCCCAAACCTAGCATTAGCGACTGAAGCGCCAGCCGGGTACTCTTCGTCAGCGAGGTAATGTTGGCGCTCTTTTCGCTGGCAACATTCTGATAATAGAGAAACGCTTTATGCTGTGTCAGCCAGCGCTCGCGCATGGCAGGTAGCATTCCCATCGCTTCGATAGCGTCGGCGTTGCGCAGGTTGGCATTGGCTTGATGAGTCGCCTGAACGGTGTTTTGTGCGGCTAATGCCAACGGTTCGCGCGTCAGTTTTTGATTCAGCCAGGCGAGTACAATCAGCACGATAGCCCCCGCCAGCGCCATGACGCCCAGCCAGGGATGCAGTAAGAAGATCACTAAGAGATAAACGGGAAACCACGGCGCATCAAAGAAAGCGAACAGCGCGTTCCCAGTGGCGAACTGACGCAGGGCAGTAAGATCGTTTAAGGCTTGTCCGGCACCTGCCGTTCCGTTCTTGAGGTTGCTTTCAAATGCCGCATTGTAGACACGCTGATTCAAACGCATATCCATCTGCGTACCGAGGCGGATTACCACGGCGCTGCGTATCCATTCTAATAATCCCATCAATAAAAACAGCACTAGCATAATGATCGTCAGCATCGCCAGCGTCATAGTGCTGCTGGACGGCAGTACGCGGTCATAGACCTGGAGCATATAAATAGCTGGTGCCAGCATCAGCAGGTTGATGACGGCGCTGAACAGGCCAATTCCCCAGAACCCCTGGCGATAGGCGGCCAGCGCGGCAATAATCTCCCTGCCTGATGAAGCTGGATGGGGTACGGACATGGGATGTTCCTTCTTCAATAAAATCGCCATCGTTCTCATTGTGGGGTGCCCACAACGTGGAAGAGGGAGGAAGTGGTTAGCCGTACCGCTATTGACGCGGCTTCCCAACGGTTATTACACTTAATAGACCGCCGCGGTGCCGTACCCGTCAGACTTTAAGCTGCTTCCCTGCAACTCGAATTATCTGGGGTATATACTCTCTCCGTACCGCGACGGTGTTCACTCAAACGGCTAAAAGCGTCATCTTTTAGCCGTTTTCTTATGCCGCCAGCAGATCGGCCGTTTCGGCGACGCCGACAACGTCAACCACGGTATCGGCAGAGAGTGCCGCATCAGAGGTTGCTGTCGCGAAGCTCAAGCTATCCAGGCTGGCGTTAATATCGATACCGGCATTCGTCAGTGCATCTAGCAGCGGCTGAACCTGACCACCCATCAAGCCGTAAATCACGTCATGAACCACACCGCGATCGCTAACGGTCAGGTTGGCCACATCGGTGGAGAGATCCAGACCGCTGAAGGTGACTTCCGGTTCGACAAGAGAATACGTGGTGCCCGCTGTGGTGCCACCTTGCAGAACATTACCGAATGACAGGCTGTCCAGATCGCCGTACAGCGTATGAGCGGGAGGGGAGAAGAGGCTATAGGTCAGATCGCCTCCTGCAATGAGCGCGGAGAAATCGTTCTGCGTACTCGTGATCGCATATTGAGAACCGTCTATAAAGGTATCGCCGCCGTAAAAGCCCCCAGTGTTATTGCCACCGACTTGTGTATTACCCGTGGTATGGTTAACGTCACCAAACGCTGCTGACCATTCAGTCAGGTAGTTGGCAATGCTGTAATTGGCATAGTAGGCATCGTAGGTAATTGCAAAACTCATAATAGATTCCTCATTAACTAACGATCGACAGGCACGGTCATCCGTGTCTGTTGTGAAAGAGGATGAGCCATCCCATCCCCTTTGTTTTCCTGTCTCCCGCGTTGGGAAACAGAGAAATCAGAATCGGTATTCCACACCAGCCTGCACCGTTCTGCCTCGGCTTGGCGTGTAACCCAGTGATTCGCCATAGCTCACGATGTAAGTACGGTTAGCAATATTCTCGACGGAACCGCGCAGCGTCAGGCTGTCGGTCAGGCGATAGCTAGCGTAAAGATCGTAAACTTCATATTTGGGCCAATCGGCTAAATAGGCGGAATTGCTCGGTGCGGCGGTATCCTGATAGCCGGGAGCAAAACGCATCGTGACGCCCATATCCAGTTTGCGATCGAAGACGCGTGTCCCCAGCGTGACGGAACCGCGGTCACCGGGTAGATAGGCGGCGTTGCTGAATAACAGCGTTTTCTGGCAAGAAGAATCGCTGGCGGTGGTATCGACCGGCGTGGAGTAATAGTTACCTCTGGAGCCACCAACGTTTGTGACGCCGCCCATCCAGGCCACTGGCGCACAGAAATCGTTATTGCCGATCATGTGGGTGTAGGTGGCATCGACATATAAAAAGCCCGCGTCGTAATTAAGCTGGTATTCCATGCCGCGGAAACGACTTTTCGCCAGATTGTTCTGGAACACGGAATTGCTGAGGGAATAGCCGTTGTAGCCCGGTTTATTGCGCGCGCCGTTCAGGCTGATGTAGTTGTTTATCCGCGTGTCGAAGTAGGACACCTTGGTGACCAGCCTGTCGCCATCAATGAACAATTCGGGTTTCTGAATATTGAACCCGACCTCCCAGGCGCGTGAGCGCTCCGGCTTGAGGTTGGGATTCGGATACAGGTAATAGTTGCCCGCGCTGTAGGTGCCGTTGGCGAAGGTTTCACTGACGGAAGGTGGCCGCCAGGACAGGCCGTAGCTGGTGAACAGCTGTAGCCATTCAATGCCAGGGCGGACGCCAGCAAACAGCGTGGGGGAAAGTTTGCCGTGCTCGTCATCGACATTCCAATCCTGCGTAGTAGTCACGAACGATGGACAGCGCGCGATCGATCCTTCCTTACAGGGATCCGCGATGGTATAGGGAATTTCCCGATAGCTGATGCTGGTGGTGCCGCGTAACTGGTAGCGATCGTAACGCAGACCACCTTGCAGCGTCACCCACTCGTCGTAGGCGTAATTCAGGTTAGCGAACAGGCTGGCCATCGCACGGTTCCCTTCTGGGGTCGCGTTACTTGCTGTGCTGTTGGTGCTGTCCGTGGTGATTTTGTCGTAATAGAAGTCCAACCCATAATCGGCTTTCAGATCGTGCGCGCCCTGTTGCCACAGCGTCGACGTGTTTTGCGCCTGCGCGCCGTAGGTGCGTAATCGCGTGCTTTCGTGATACGCGCTCGTATTGGAGAGGGCGTAATTATCGGTGTCGTTATTGGTATCGGCGTAATAAATCTTGGCCTTAAAATCCAGCCAGCGCTGGTTATCCGGCTTCAAGCTGTAATCCAGTGCGGTACTGCGTGCCATAATGTCGCTGTGTCCGCTGGCTCGCCAGCCCAGTTCGGTATTGGAGAGGTTGGACAACGTCCCTGCATTTTCGGAAGACGTTTGCGTTTGCATATAGCTGAGCTGGACGCGCTGGTTGGCGGGCAGATTCCAGCCGACTTTCGCCAGCCGTGAGCGCATGGTGTAGGCTGCATTGCTCACTTTCTGATGCTTTAAGTTATTCGCCCACGTTTCGTAATTGCTTGAACTGCCCGGGATACGAATACTCCCGAGGTTGCCGTCATTACCCGGCCAGTAGTCGCCCAAATGGCGTTCGCTGGCACCGAGCAGAATATCGCCGCTCTCGTTGCCTAGTGCGAGAATGCCGCTACCGATAAAATGCGTTCCGTTGTCGCCCGTGCTGGCGTGTAGTTTTCCGCCCAGCTCTTTACCCGGAGCCAGAAAATCGCGAGCACTGGCCGTATTAAACGTGGCGACGCCGCCCAGCGTGCCCGCGCTGCCCATCACGTTTGTTGCACCTTTTTCAATGGTCGCGCCGGAGAGCAGTTCCGAGTCGATATACATCTGTCCGTTACGCTGGCCGTAACCCGTTTTTTGGAAATTCTGCCGCACGCCGTCGATATTCATATTCACGCGACCAAAATCCTGTATCCCGCGAATGTTCACCGACAGCGCAGGATCCTGCTGGCTGACGCTGGAGTAAACGCCAGCGGATTGTTCCAGCATATCGGCGGCGTGGCGGGCAGGGCGGTTATCCATCTGCTCGCGTGATATGACGCTGATGGCACGCGGTTGTTCGTAGATCCAGTCACCCGGATTGGCGACGGTAAAGGCGCGAACTGTCATCACATCGTCTATTTTTGCCGTATCGACGTGAGTTGAACGAGGGCGCAGAGTAATCACGCCATTGCTGCCGATCTGAAAATCAACTGGGTTGGCACCGATCATCTGGCGCAGTCCTTGCTCGGGTGTGAAACGTCCTTGAAGCCCGGCGGCCTGCATATCTTCCAGTTTTACGTCAGCAAAAAAGACCTGTAACCCAGCCTGTTCGGCGAAGCGCAGTAGCGCGCTGCTCAGTGGCTGCGCGCTGATGGAAAAGGCGACGCTCTGACGAGTGGCTTCCTGAACGTTGGTGGCCTGTGTCTCCGCTTGCGCATAGTGGAGCGAACCCGACAGCGAAAGTGCGATGCTGACGGCAAGGGAAAGTGGATTAAGCTGTAACAAACGGCTGTCTTGCTGTTGTGTTTTTTTAAACATTTTTCGCCTGGTCTGTCATCCGTTAAATCATCAATAAGCATTAATAACAAAGGGATAATTACCCTTTTTTTCTTAATGAAAATGATAATAAAAATCATTACCTAAATATGAAGACGGCTGAGATGACAGAACCCGTAAAAAAATATTTAAATTTTTTTCTCCGCTGAGTTGCGACTTTGTGAACGTAAAGGGTTTTTTCGGGTGATTGCCACTCCCGAGCGGCATGGCAGGAGTGGGGAATACAGGCAGGAGAAGGGGATCAGTACAGAATCGTGATGCCGGGGAGTGAAACCGTTTTGGCACCCAGTTCGGCAGCCATGGTTTGCAGCGCGCCATCTAGCTCGTTCAGCGAAAACATGCCGCTAACCTGACGCTGGCGCAGCGCAGAGCTGGAGATAACGATGGTGCCAGAGCGATACTGATTGATCCGGGCGATCACGATAGCTAGCGGTTGTTGATCAAATATCAGTAGGCCGCGCCGCCAGTCGCCGCGCTCGCGACTATTCCAGCCGGGGAGGCGAGTCATGCCTTGTTCCGTATAGCGTGCCGCCTGTTGTTCATCAAGCCGCAGTGCTTGCCCGTTTGCCGTTACCTGAACGCTGTGTTCCACCACGCCGACGGTCGTTGTCTGTGATGAATTCTGCACCATAAACTGTGTGCCCAACGCCTGTGTGGTGCCAGATGCAGCATCAACCAGAAAAGGGCGTTTTTCCTGTGCATTCGTCGGTGCGACAGTGAACCAGGCCGAACCTTGCAGCAGCGTAACTCGCCGTTCTTGCGGTGTGTAGGCGAGAGCAATGGCGCTGCCTGCATCTATATCGACTTCACTGCCGTCCGGTAGCGTGACGTGTTTGACCTGATGATCTGCACGATAATCTGAGCGCAGTATGATGATGCCGTCGGAAATCCACGTCGTGCCGAGACTGAAACCCAGTAGTAATAGGGCCGCGATTTTCCACTGCGTCACGCGATTGACGCGTCTGACAGGCAATATTGCTAACGGCTGTGGTTGCAGGCCCTGACTTTGTAGAGCTTGTTTTTGCTCGGCGCTGAGCGACCCGAGCCCATGCCAGAGCATCCCAGCCTGTTCCAATGCGTGGCGATGGCGCGGGTCCTGTGCCAGCCAGCGCTGGAATGTCAGTTCCTGTTCATCGTCCAGCGGCGCTTCGGCCAAACGTATGGCCCATCGCGCTGCCTGCTGATGGATGTCAGGGGGATAATCGTTCATGTTGTAGGCCTGGAGTATGTAGGGTCTCTAAATAAGTAGACGTCTGACGGCAATAAACCCGTAAATAATTTGTGATTATTTCATGTTGGGCGATTTTCTTCACGAGGCGCGGATCGTCATCATGGCGTGCAGAGTCATGGCAAGATGCTTCTCGACGGTGCTGAGGGAAATAGCCAACTGCTGAGCAATTTGCGCCTGCGTCATGTGTTCAAACCGGTGCAGATGAAATATCTGCTGCGTACGTTCAGGCAATGTTGCCAGTACGTTTGCCAGATGCTCCAGTTCCTGTTGGGCGATCGCCGCCTGATCGATCTGGGGAGCCGCATCCGGCAGATATTCCAGCGTCGCATCCACGTCGTCAACCGACGTCGCCATCTGCCAGCGCTGCTGGTGGCGGATGTGGTCGAGCAGCAAATTATTGGCTGTTTTATAGAGATACGCTTTCTTGTCGTCTACATCATCTTGCTGTTCCAGCCGTTGCGCCAACCGTAAAAAACTCTCTTGCATCAGGTCTGCCGCTGCCTGAGGGTCGCGCAGTTTATGATTGAGATAGCGTTCTAACCGCTCTGCATAGTGGTTGAACAGCATTCTGAGTTCAGACTCTGACATGCCAACGTCCCGTCAGGTGACCTTCCCGCCGCCTCTGCGGCAAATTTAGGGCATAAATGTGATGTAATTGATAATTATTATCACATATGAAGAATGGGAAAGCAGAGTTAAATCTTCTTCAGATTGGCGGATTTTTGCCGTCGACTACACTTATCTTTGTTGACGTATTATTTGATTGAGAGGAATGACGATGACGACGAAAGACGATCCCAAAGAGGTAACGGTCAGCGAAGGGCTGGCAAAGGTACATGAGGCGTCAGATCAACTGACGGAAGAAGAGATCGACGCGCTGGCGGAGGAAGCCAGACAGGCCGCGACGCAGACGAAGAAAGCGTCGGGTAATACGCCCTGAACTGAGGCTGCTTGTGGCAGAACTGATTGACTGTCAAACATAAAGTGGCAGGTTTTTTGCACAGACATTTTGCAGATAGTGATGAAAAACACGATCGTTTTCTCTCTGTAAGGAAAATGTATGCATGACAAATTACTGATAGAAGGCAAGCTGGTTGCGGGAAACGGCGAGGCGTTGGCGGTATTCAACCCCGCGACGGGAGAGCAAATTGCCGCCATTCCGCAGGCCGATTTGCACCAGATTGATGCAGCCGTTCTGGCTGCGGAGTCCGCTTTTGCACATTGGGGACAGACCACACCGAAAACGCGCGCGACGCTGCTGCTAAGCATTGCCGATGCCATCGAAGAAAATGCTGAGACGTTCGCCGAGCTGGAATCACTGAACTGCGGTAAGCCCTATCATGCGGTGCTGAATGATGAAGTGCCTGCGGTGGCGGATGTCTTTCGCTTTTTTGCCGGGGCGGCGCGCTGCCTGAGTGGTTCGGCGGCAGGAGAATATCTGGAAGGGCACACGTCCATGATTCGGCGCGATCCGGTTGGCGTCGTGGCGTCCATCGCTCCGTGGAATTATCCGCTGATGATGGCGTCGTGGAAGCTGGCACCCGCGTTGGCGGCAGGAAACTGCGTGGTGCTGAAACCGGCGGAGCAAACCCCGCTGACGACATTCTATCTGGCGCACCTGCTGGCGGACATACTCCCCGCTGGCGTGGTCAATATCGTGTTCGGGCGCGGTGCAGACATCGGTGATGCGCTGACGGGACATGAGAAAGTGAACATGGTGTCGCTGACCGGTTCTATTGCGACTGGCGCGCATATCCTTGCGCATATCGCCGCGAGCGTAAAACGGACGCATATGGAGCTGGGCGGCAAAGCGCCGGTGATTGTGTTCGACGATGCCGATATCGATCAGGTGGTTGATGGGATTCGCAGCTTCGGTTTCTACAACGCGGGGCAAGACTGTACCGCCGCCTGTCGGCTGTATGTACAGCGTGCCGTCTACGATGAAGTCGTGGAGGCATTAGGAAAAGCGGTAGCGACGCTGAAAATTGGCGATCCACGCGATGAAACGACCGAGCTGGGGCCGTTGATTACCGAACCGCAGCTTGAACGCGTGATGGGTTTTGTCGAACGTGCCAAAGCGCTGCCGCATATCACGGTCGTGACTGGTGGCGAGCGGGTGAAAGGGACGGGATTCTATTTCCAGCCTACGGTGCTGGCGGGGGCGAAACAGGACGATGAAATCGTCCAAAAAGAGGTGTTTGGCCCGGTGATATCCATCACGCCGTTCGACGATGAAGCGCAGGTGATTGGCTGGGCGAATGCCTCGAATTACGGGCTGGCGTCGTCGGTTTGGACGCGCGATATCGGGCGAGCACACCGCTTGGCCGCGTGCCTTCAATATGGCTGTACCTGGGTGAATACCCACTTCATGTTAGTCAGCGAAATGCCACACGGCGGACAGAAGCTGTCCGGCTACGGCAAGGATATGTCGATGTACGGACTAGAGGATTACACCATCGTGCGTCATATCATGATCCGGCACTGAGGTTATTCACTCTGCTACAGGAATCCTGTTTGTCCTTAGAGATAAGTTGAGTAATGAGATAGCGCATTTGTCCAACCTTGGCGCGCCCCAAAAGAGGGCGCGCTGAGCAAAAGCAGGGCAGCGCAAGATACGGTAATTCCCTTCATACTGACATTCACTCTGTCATTCGGTTATTAATTTCAAATATCTGCATTTAGTTCAAATTATCTGCTGGATTTTTGGTTTAGATCGCGTTTTTGTATTTTATTTTGATTTGGGGCAGGTGACTGGCGTGTTATGTGCATTAATTAAATTGGCATCGCGTGATGTTCGTTTTCAAGGAGCGCATTTTGTCCAGATCAAACGCCCACCTTAACCCGCTAGAGTGTACTCAGCAGGCACTGCATTGGATTCATAGTGACACGCTATCCCCAGATGACATGGCGGCACTGAATCAGGAAGTCTTGAGTTGTTTTCGTGAATACGTCAACCCGGGTTTTCTGGAGTACAGAAAATCTGTCACTACCGGCGGCGATTACGGTGCAGTCGAATGGCGCGCCAGCGGCCCGAATACGCTGATTGATACCCAAGGGAATGAATATCTGGACTGTCTGGGCGGTTACGGCATTTTTAACGTTGGGCATCGTAACCCTAACGTGATTGCCGCTGTTGAGAGCCAGCTTGCCAGGCAACCGCTACATAGTCAGGAACTGCTTGACCCACTACGGGGGCTGTTGGCAAAAACGCTGGCGGCACTGACGCCGGGTAATCTGAAATACAGCTTCTTCAGCAATAGCGGAACGGAATCGGTTGAAGCTGCCCTGAAGTTGGCGAAGGCTTACCAGTCACCGCGCGGTAAATATACCTTTATCGCTGCGACAGGGGCGTTCCACGGGAAATCGCTAGGCGCGCTTTCCGCCACTGCCAAGCCTGCGTTTCGTCGTCCTTTTATGCCGCTGTTACCCGGTTTCCATCATGTTGCTTTTGGCGATATCAGCGCCATGCGCAAGCAGGTTCAGCAATGTCAGAAGACCGGCGATGACGTTGCAGCTATCATCCTTGAACCCATTCAGGGGGAAGGCGGCGTGATTGTGCCACCGGAAAATTACTTGCCTGCGGTCAGAGCATTATGCGATGAGGTTGGGGCATTGCTGATTCTGGATGAGGTGCAAACCGGCATGGGGCGCACGGGCAAGATGTTCGCCTGTGAGCATTATGGCGTGCAGCCCGACATTCTGTGTCTGGCGAAGGCGTTGGGCGGTGGAGTGATGCCGATTGGCGCAACGGTGGCGACGGAAGCCGTATTCTCCGTGCTGTTTGAAAACCCGTTCCTGCACACCACCACGTTTGGCGGCAATCCGCTGGCCTGCGCGGCGGCGCTGGCAACCGTCAATGAACTGCTGACGAAAAATCTGCCAGAACAGGCGGCAATCCAAGGGGAATTTTTGTTACAGGGCTTACAGCAACTGGCGGCCGAGTATCCTCAATTGATTATCGAAGCACGGGGAATGGGGCTGTTGCAGGCTATCGAGTTCAGGAAAAACGAGATCGGGTACGCGTTCGCGAAAGAACTGTTTCAACGTAATATTCTGGTCGCGGGTACCCTGAATAATTCCAAATCGGTCAGGATTGAGCCACCGCTTACCATCACGCGCGAGCAATGTGCCCGAGTATTGAAGGAAGCGAAGGACGTGCTAAAAAAGCTCAATGGCACGATGCCTGACGAAAATAAAATGAAGGAATATGCGGTAGAGTGAAAAACCAGACGGAAATAGGCAGTACCCCATTACGTCCATCCCGAAAGCCAGTCAGCATTCACTGACTGGCTTTTTTAGCAAAACCCCTACGGATTCACCAAACAGGGGGTCGTTTTGCTGATTGTCATGGATGCCCTACCGTTGATGAGCAGATGTGGTTACCTGTGTTTACGCGCGATCAGCACATTTAATGGTGCCATGGGAAATGCCTGATGACGCCGGGTTTCGACAGAGGTAAAACCTGCTTCCACTAGCCACTGTGTCAGTTGCCCTTCCTGCGTGACGTGGCGGCCACTTATTTGCATCGGCAGATAGAACGGCAGAATCGGTGCGGCATCGTCGGCTTCTTCGGGAATCTCCGCCTGTGCCAGAACCAACGAGCCATCCGGCGTTAGCGTGTTGTAAAGCGTGGACAACATGGCGGGAATATCCTCGACAAAATGCAGGAATGAAGAGCTCCAGATTAGATCGTATTTCTCGCTGGGAAACGCGCCGCTTTGTGCTGACAGTCGTGCGGATAATCCGGCAGCGTTGATATTACGCTGTGCTACGGCGGCAGTTTGCGGCAAGTCATAGATCGTGCCGGAGATCTGGGCATGGCGCAGCGCCAGCGTAATCGCCACCCAGCCGGGGCCACCGCCCAGATCGAGAACGTGCCTGATTTGCGGGAAATCCGGCAGTCTGGAGAGCAGTTGATCGGCAAGGTCTGCGGTTATCGATCGCTGCTCCTGTGCGATTTGCTGTTCTGCCGCACTGGCCCACGCGGCATCGCGGGGTAACTCGCTCAACTGCGCAGGCAGCGGCTGGTGCATACCGTCGGCGAGCCCCTGACCAAACTGGCGCAGGCTGGTGAGGCGAAAACGCCAGGCGTCACCGAGAAAACGCGGGCTGCTGCGACAGAGCACGGCAGAGCTGGCGGATGCGGTGCGATAACCGCCATGATGGCGCGTCAAAAGCTGCATACTCCATAGGATTTCAAGCAGAAATCCGGTTTTCTCCGGCTGCCATCCCAGTGATTCCGCCAGTTGTTCCGGCGCGGTGACATCCTCCAGTCGGTCGAAAATCTGCTGTTCCAAAGCCAGATGTAAAACGTCGGCTTTCACGCTGTTGGCGGCAAGCTGCCATAATGTCTCTAGTGGGTTCATAAGCGGTCTTTCTCATTGATGGTCTGTCGATAGGGAGTATGCTATCTATAAATGAGAATGGTTATTATGTTCATTGTTATGCGAAACGGCGTTTTTCATATGCGAAACGGCGAAGGAAGATGATGCAAAGACAGCGACAGAGGCGAAGTGAAAAACCCGCAGGCGATCGGTGCTGTACGAGTGAGGCGGATATCTCGGGCTCACGCCGTACTTTGCCAGATGGCATCGGTGAATGCTGGTCGGATTTCAGCCGTATTGATGCCGATCTGTCATTGGCTCGTTCACAATACCGTCCTCGTCGCGCGTTGGTGGAGGAAACACACAACCCACATTCACAGCCGATGCTGGTCATGACGTTTGCGCTGGCAGGGGAATCGGCCTATTACGATAGCCATGGTTCACAGGTCTGGTTTCGTCAACAGCATGTCACTATCACGACGTTTGGTGCTAGCGTGGGCGAACGCCATTATCAGGCTCAGCAGCAGGTCGATCAGCTACGGCTACTGGTGGGGAAAGCAGCGGCTATCCGCTATTTTGGCGCGCAATGTGCGGAACAGTTGTTTAGTGATGATGGGCTACAGCAGCGAGCATTTGCGTCTGTCTCTGCGGCCAGCCAAGTGCATGTGAATGCGCTGTGCGGCGACGCCGATCCGCTGAATCGCCATATCCACGCCTTAAGTCTGTTATCGCAGTATCGATATCTTCTGCAACCGAAGGGCGAACGCGGCGGCATTCATCCACAGGAACGGCAGCAGTTGGATCGAGTATGCCATTGGATGCGTGAACATCTGGCTGAACCGTTGACGCTAGCCTGTATTGCAGCACAGTCTGGGATGAGTGAATCCAAACTCAAACTTGGGTTTCATCGCTGCTTTGCGAGCACGCCGGGTCAAATGTTATTGCGGATGCGAATGGAGCGGGCGCACCAGCTATTGGAACAAGGGTTTCAGGTGGCGCAGACTGCCTGGCAAGTTGGCTATCGACATCCGGCTAATTTCAGTCTGGCATTTACGCGCTATTTTAACCGTAATCCGAAAATGATTGCGTCGCGGAAGTAAATTACGTTCAGGAGATAATATAACCGTTCTGTCATAACCTTTTACCATTATTTTCCTTTCATTATATTCCCGTGCGTTATTTAAGCATGCAGCGTCATTCTGGGGCGTGAAACTGAGCCTTTATCCAAACTCTTCTATACTCCATTCAGCAGTATCAACGTGTAACGAATATTGCGGCCAATAAGCGGTTGTTTTTCAATGTGCAGTCGGGTGGTTCCCTGTGCATGAAATAAGTCGTTTTATTTTTAATAAATTGCCGCTTTTTAAGCAAAGGAAAAAGGGATGAGATTAAGAAAGAAAAAAATTGAACCGATGAAAATTCAGGATATTACAATCATCGATAATGCCAGACTCAAAAAAGCCATTACCGCCGCCGCGTTGGGCAATGCTATGGAATGGTTTGATTTTGGCGTATACGGCTTTGTGGCGTATGCACTCGGACAGGTCTTTTTCCCCGGAGCCGATCCGGGTGTGCAAATGATTGCGGCGCTGGCAACGTTCTCGGTTCCCTTTTTGGTTCGACCGCTCGGCGGGATATTCTTTGGTGCAATGGGGGATAAATTCGGTCGCCAGAAAGTGTTGTCGATCACCATTATTATCATGTCGGTGAGCACATTCTGTATCGGCTTGATTCCGTCCTATGAATCTATCGGTATTTGGGCGCCGGTATTGTTGCTGTTAGCGAAACTCGCGCAGGGTTTCTCCGTCGGGGGAGAATATACCGGTGCGGCTATTTTCGTTGCCGAATATTCCCCAGACAGGCGACGCGGCTTTTTAGGTAGCTGGCTGGATTTCGGCTCTATTGCTGGGTTTGTAATGGGGGCGGGCGTTGTGGTAGTGATTTCCTCCATTGTCGGGGAAGAAAGTTTTCTGGAATGGGGATGGCGTATTCCATTCTTTATTGCCGCACCGCTTGGATTAATCGGGATTTATCTGCGCCATGCGCTGGAAGAAACGCCGACGTTCCAGCAGCACGTAGACAATATTGATAAAGAATCGAAAGACAGTATTCAATCTCCGCCGAAGATTTCTCTGCGTGAGATCGTGACTAAACAATGGAGAGGGTTGCTGGTCTGTATTGGGATGGTGATTACCACCAATGTTACCTATTATATGCTGCTAACCTATATGCCGAGTTACCTTTCACACAGCCTGAATTACTCCGAAGATCATGGGGTGATGATTATTATCGCCGTCATGATCGGGATGCTATTTGTGCAGCCGGTGATGGGGCTGATGAGCGACCGTTACGGGCGAAAACCATTTGTTATTTGCGGTAGTATCGGGCTGTTGCTACTGTCAGTTCCCAGCTTTATCTTGATCAACAGTGATGTAATTGGGCTGATTTTTTGTGGATTACTGATGTTGGCCGTACTGCTGAATTCGTTTACTGGTGTGATGGCATCGACGCTTCCTGCACTGTTCCCTACGCATATTCGTTACAGTGCGCTGGCGACGTCATTTAACGTTTCCGTGCTGGTGGCAGGTTTTACGCCGACGGCGGTAGCCTGGCTGGTGGAGTCGACCGGCAATCTGTATATGCCAGCGTATTACCTGATGGTGATTGGGCTGATCGGTCTGATTACTGGGATGTCGATGCGAGAAACGGCAAACCAGCCGCTGAAAGGTGCCACGCCTGCGGCGTCGGATCGCACCGAAGCCAAAGAGCTGCTGCAGGAACAGTACGACAATATTGAGCAGAAAATAGAAGACATTGATGAGCAAATTGCTGAACTGGAGAAGAAAAGAAAACGGCTGTCTGAACAGCACCCTGAAATTAACTAGCCTCGTCTCACTGAACGAGGAAAGCGCCACATCCGTGGCGCTTTTGCTATGTCTCATTCTGCCAGAACAGCCGACTGCGGTCGGCCGCCTGAGCAATATCCTTCGGTTAGCGGAACGGAGGCTCGTTAAAGGTGCGTAGCTTACGCGAGTGCAGTTTGTCGCTTTCCGCCCGCAGCAGATCGATGGCGCAGATGCCAATCTGCAAATGTTCCGAAATCGCTCCTTCATAGAAACGGTTCGCCTGTCCCGGCAGTTTAATCTCACCGTGCAACGGTTTATCCGAGACGCACAGCAGCGTACCGTAAGGCACACGGAAGCGATAACCCTGTGCGGCAATCGTCGCGCTTTCCATATCCACCGCGACAGCGCGACTGAGGTTAAACCGCAGAGCGGATGCCGCGTAGCGCAATTCCCAGTTGCGGTCATCGGTGGTGACAACGGTGCCGGTACGCAGGCGCTGTTTAACCTCTTCCCCCGGCATCCCGCTGACCATCTTAGTGGCGTCATACAGCGCGCGTTGCACTTCAGCGATGCTCGGAATCGGGATATCCGGCGGCAGAACGGCATCCAGAACGTGGTCGTCACGCAGATAAGCGTGTGCCAGCACGTAATCGCCGATGGACTGACTTTCGCGCAGGCCGCCGCAGTGGCCGATCATTAACCAGGCATGCGGGCGCATGACGGCGAGGTGATCGCAGATGGTTTTAGCGTTAGATGGCCCGACGCCGATATTGACCATCGTAATTCCTTTACCCTCGCGGGGAATGAGATGATAGGCGGGCATCTGGTGGTTTTTCCAAGCCAGATCGGAAACCGCCTGCTCGGGGTTAGGCGTGTCGGCGGTAATATAGATGCCACCCGCGCAGGACAGCGCCTCATAGGGGCTATCAGGATCGGCAATCTGTGCACAGGCCCAGCGCACAAACTCATCGACATAGCGGGTGTAGTTGGTGAAGAGAATGAACGGCTGAATATGTTCCACCGGCGTACCGGTATAGTGGCGGAGCCGCGCCAGCGAGAAATCGGTGCGCAGCGCGTCGAAGTGCGACAGCGGCGACGTAGTGGTGGAGTGAAACAGGCCATCTGCCGTTTCATCCCCAATCTGTGACAGTTCCGTGGTTGGGAAATGTTTGGCGATGCCGGCGCTCATAGAGCGGTCAAGAATCAGATCGGAACCGTCGAGCACGTAGGGGAACGGAATTTCCTGCTGTGACGGGCTGACTTCAATGGTGACGTCATAATCCCCTTCCAGCAGCGCCAGTTGTTCCGCCAGATAAGCACGCAAGAATGCGGGACGGGTGACGGTGGTGGAATAACTGCCGGGATGGGTAAAACGGCCATAGGCGCGATGTCGGGGATGGCTGGTCGAGTTGCCATTCCAACTGACGCGTAAGGCTGGGTAGGCAAATAGTCCTGCGGCACGTGCAGTGGCGTCGGGCAACGAGCCATCATTGATGAAGCCCCCGATGGCGTCGCGCAGTGCTGAGACGGCATCATCATACAGCGCTTCCAGTTTATCCAGAGTCTGAGTGACGGTAAGACTGACGTGGGATCCGCTGTTATGCATGTTCTCTCCTTTATTCACACTCTGCACTATTCACATTCTGTATTTCGGCAGAAGTTAGCTCACAGCGTAACTGAAGATGTGCAGACCCGCCATCGTGAAATCTGGCGGGTCTGCGATCGTGAAGAGAAGAGCGCTAGTGCTTGTGGCGACCAGAGAGGTTTGCCGCGCTTACGGCCAGTATCGACAGCACACCGAGTGCAGCAGCCGGTGCCAGCACGCCCCAGAATGCGCGTTCGATATACGGCATACCTTCCGCCAGTACGCGTCCCCATTCCGGCGTCGGCGGTGATGCGCCCAGCCCTAAGAAGCCGAGAGACGCCAGCGCCAGCGCGATGCCGGGCAGTCGCAGCATCGCGTGACGGAAAAGCGGGCCAACCAGCGCGGGCAGAATATAGAATAGGCTGCGCCGTATCGGCCCCACGCCGAGTATCGGCAGCATCCGAATATAAGGGCGTGCATTGATTTCAGCGACCAGCGCCGCCGTGTGGGCAGCCAGCGGTGCCCAACTGACGGCAATCACGGCAATCGCCGCCCCCGTTGCCGTTGGGCCATTGACGGCGGCAACCAGCAGTCCGGCAATCACCGGTGGCAGGGCGTTAGTGACTTCTATAGGACCGGTGAGCAGACGCGGGAATAATCCAACTAACAGGCCAATCGCCAGACAGGCTAGCGATACCGCCAGCGCCAACAGACAGGTATTTAACGTACCGTGCGCAACGCGTGCCAGCAAATCACGCCCCATGGCGTCTGCGCCGAAAGGCAACAGGAACGATGGCGGTTGCAGACGTAGAAAGGCGGAGCTATAAGGATCGCGCGGTAACCCTGCCAGCAACAAAAATACCAGCAGCAGCGCGCAGATAATCGGTAGCCAGATGGCATGACGAGACACGGAATTATCGCGTTCTTCTGGCACTGGCATTGCACCGCTGTGCAGCGCGCGTCCGAGAATCAGCAGCCGTACGCTGCTTGCTGCCATACCCGCTAGAGAAGCGATGAGTAAGAGAATCAGCACGCCGACCTGCAAGGCGGGGAGGTCCTGCGCCGCCGCCGCACCCAGCGTTGCGCGACCCAGACCGGGAATAGCGAACACTTTTTCGACGGCAATTGCCCCGCCAGTTAACGATACTAGTACCAGCCCGACGAGCGGCATCACGCTGGGCAACGTGCGTTTCAGCACTGCCAGCGCGATATGACGACGGTTCACCCCCGCGACGCTCCAGGTCGTTAACCAATTCTCGCTAAAGGTGGCGGAGAGCGCATCTGCGATAATCCGACCAAGATAACCACCTGCCGGGATACCCAGAGCCAGCGACGGTAGCACCGCATAGTGCAAGCCCAGCCAGCCATAGGGTGGGAACCACTGTAGCCAGACGGCACCGACGATCAGCAGGAACGACGCCAGCAGAAACTCTGGCAATGCGGTAAATAAGGCAGCGAACAGGCCGCCTGAACGATGAACCTGACCGCGCAACCCCTGTCGAAAGGTAGAAGCACACAGCACGGCAGCCAGCGTGAAGGCCACCAGCGCCGAGGAGGCCATCAGCGTGAGTGATACGCCAGCCGCCTGCAACATACCTGGAAGCACCGGTTGGCCTGAAACCCAGGAATTGCCCGCATCGCCATGCAACAGGCCAGTCAGCCAGTTCAATAGCAGCTGCAGTGGGCCTTGATCCAGCCCGAGAGAATGGCGAATCGCATTTAGCGTCTCCGCTGTCGCTTCCTGCTCGCCGGAGCGAGCACGCAGCAGCGCCAGCGCTGGATCCTGACCGGATAACCACGGCAGCATACCAATTAATACCACAATCCCCGCTAGCGTCAGCAGCCGCGAAAATAGCGGGATCAGCACGCCGTATCGCGGACGTTGTGTCTGGTTGATGGTCGCGCAGGTGCGGCAATATAGCGATTCGCTCATAAACTCGTCATCTTTCTGGTTGCAGGTGCGTTACCTGTTATTTCGTGCCGGTAGCAATGCGCGTGGCGGTGTTAATCAACGTGCGTTCACGCGGATCACGCAGTGCGTCTTTTACCTGAGCACTCTCACCTTGAATCACTCGCTCATGCAGCATCGGGATTGCGGCATCACTGGCGAGGATCAGGTTTTCTGCCTGCATGATGGCCTGTCGGCGCGCTTCTCCTGCGGGGATCGCGGCAGCTTTTTGCAGCGCTTGATCGATTTCCGGTTGGCACAATTGTGCGATATTGAATGACCCTTCACAGGCAAAATCGCTGTACAGATAAGCCACCGGATCGCCTGAATCCAGCACAGTAGCGCGGGACAAAATAAAGGCGTCAAACTTGCCAGCCTGCGCGTCAGACTCGATCTGCGCATATTCACGCACCACCTGCTTCACCGTAAATCCGGCGGCGGTGAGCTGCTGTGCCAGATAGACCGCGACTTCAGGCAGCTCGGCGCGATCGCTGAAGGTTGCCAGCGTGATGGTCGCGCCAGCGGGCGTTCCGGCTTTAACCGGATTTGCCACAGGCTGGCGCAGCGTCGCCGCCCACGGTAGTGCTGGTCCCAACAGACCTTGTGCGACATCGGCACGCTTCTCATACACGTTATCCACCAACTGTTGACGATTGATGGCATCGCGTACGGCAGCACGCATGGCAGGGTCTTGCATCACGCCATGACGCGTATTCAGATACAGCGTGTTGGTACGTGGCATAGGCACTTCATGCACCAGCGATTGATCCAGCAGCGGTGCCTGAGAAACGGGAATGGCTTCGACAATGTCTGCCGTGCCAGTGCGCAGAGCGGCGGCACGTGCCGCGCCGTCGGACACAAAGCTGACGTCGATACCGCTGGACTGTGCTTTCTCGCCCCAGTAACCATCGAATCTATCCAACACTGCGCTGCTGGTGCCCGTGACAGTACGCAGAACGAACGGGCCGCTCCCGGTATTGATCGGGTTGACGACGCCATTCTTACCGTATGCCGTAGTGGAAAGAATCGCCAACTGTGGGCTGGATAAACGCTGCGGTAGTAGCGGATCTACTTTGGCGGTGGAGACAATGACGGCGTTATCGCCATCGGCTTTGACCGTTAACTGCACGCCATCCAGAATTCGAGGTTTAGGTGAGGCGGTAGAGGCCACCGTAAGCGCATTGACCACCGTGGCGGCGTTTAACGTGGTGTTGTCATGAAAATGGACGTTCGGACGCAGTTCAAAACGCCAGGATTTATCATCGATCTGCTGCCATTTCGTCGCCAGAGCGGGTTGTGCCTCACCGAGTTTATCGAGCACCACCAGCGTTTCTGCCGTACTCCAGCGCGACAGTTTAAAGGCGTCATCGCTCAGCGGCGTCAGACCTGAACGCGGTGGCTGGAGCATCGCCAGCTTGATTCGACCGTCATGATGCGAGGTGTGGTTTTCTTCAGGTTCATTAAAGCAGCCTGAAAGCAGCAGCGTAGCTGAGAGCAGACCGGAAATAGGCCACAGGGTATTACGCATATTCATCAGTCTGTCCTTATTCATTCACGGTTGAAGTGGATTTAAACGGGCGGCAGATAACCATCATCGCCAGTGAGCTACACAACGGTACGGCAGCGAGCAACACCCATGGAATCGCAGCCTGCGGCGATGGCGTTAGCGCGCGATCGAGCTGGCTGCCGAGCACAAAGTTGCCGACCAGCACGGCGATGCCGCCCATTGACGCCAGTGCGCCATAGTGCGCACCCAGGTTCTTGTTGTTGGCAAAGCGTGGAATGAGGTCCATCCCGACGGGGACGATAAGCATCTGTCCCAGCGTCAGCAGAGTAATTAATGAGATCGCGGGGAGCAGGCGCTGCCAGCCTTCCGGCGGCGTGGTGGAGGCAAACAGCGCGACGCTAAAGAAGGACGCGGACAGCAGCGCGAAACCTAATGGCAGCATGCGTGCCGCACCAACCCGACGAGCAAAACGCGCCAGTGGGAGCTGTAATCCGATCACCAGTAGAGAGGCCAGCACAAACAGCGTGCCGAGATCTTTTTCGCTACTGCCGGAGCGATGCAGTTCAACCGGTAGCGCCAGATAGAGCTGGTTATAGCTGAACAGGTAAGCGCTGTAGGCAATGATGAAGGCGACAAAACGCCGCTGGCGAAAGGTTTCCCACCACGGAGCGATGTGCAATTCAGCTTGATTTCGCTGTGTTGGCGGCAGGCTGAAAAACAGCACGATGAGTGCGATAACAAAAACGCCTGCACCCGCCAGCGCCACGCGCTGGAATCCGTATCCGGCCAGCACCGAACCGAGCAATGGCCCCAGCACCGCACCCAGCTCGCCGCAAATCGCAAACAGGGCGAACCACTCGGAGCGGCTGCGTTTTCCCTCTTTTTCACTCTGCGTACCGGCCTGTGCCATCAGCGCTTCAATGGCTGGGGAGAACAGGGCACCGCCGACACCGGTCAGGCAGGCACCGAGGATTATCGGCCATAGCGAGTCGCCCAACGCCAACAGGAGATAGCCGCTGATACGCACGACACAGCCGCACAGGATAGTTACGCGTGCACCGAAGCGATCGGCCAGCGCGCCGCCGACTAAAAATATGCCCTGTTGAGAGAAGGTGCGAAAGCCAATTACCAGCCCAATAGCCCAGCCGGAAAGCAGCATGTCGTCGCGCAGGAAAATAGCCAGAAACGGCACGACGGCATAAAAACCAATGTTGAAAACAAGCTGGCTACCCAGAAGCAACGGGGGATAAGGCCGTGGGGCGCGGTTGGCGGTAAGGTCTGACATTCAATCATCCGTTATAAAAATCTCCGCAATGGGGAGATGTGTTATTGACGTGGTTTTTTATTTTGTAAAACGTGTGTTTTTAGCGAGCTAATAGCCGGAGGCCGACAGCCCAGGTACGGCCTGCAATAAACGGGCGGTGTGCGCCTGTTCTGGTGAAGCCAGTATCTCGGCGGTAGGGCGATCTTCAATGATGCATCCGCTGTCCATGACCAGCATTCTGTCGCACAGTCCGGCGAGCATGGAAATATCGTGCGATACCATCAGTAATCCCATCTTGTTTTGTTCAGTGATCTGTTGAAGCAGGGTTTTGATCTGTTCACGTAGCGGCAAGTCCAGACCGCTGACGGGTTCATCTGCCAATAAAAACTCAGGCCGGATAATCAGTGCTCGCGCCAGTGCAACGCGCTGTGCCTGCCCACCGGAAAGCTGCCCAGCGACCTTGTCCAGAAGCGTGATGCTTAGCTCTACTTGATCCATAACCTCACGTAAATTCTTTTCACTAGCGCGACTGCGCTCGTCGGGACGGAGCCGCTTCAGTGGCTCAGCGAGGAGATCGGCGACGCGCTGGCGTGGGGCGAGGGAGCCTGCCGGATCCTGCGGAATATACTGAACGCGGCGGCGATACCAAAGTAGCGAGCGTACCGAACCGGGCTTAATCAGGTTGCCGTCGCAGTACACCGCGCCACTCTCTGGCGCTTCAAGCACAAGCAGGGTTTTTAGCAGCGTGGATTTACCACAGCCTGAGGCACCGACCAGCCCGACGCGTTCATGCTGTTGCAAATTCAGCGACAGGTCGTGAAAAATGGCGCTGGCAGGATCGGCCTTTTGCCACGGCAAACGCGGCGTCTGGCGATAGCGGCTGACGTGCTCAAGACTTAAAAACGGTGAGGACACCGCATGCAGGTGGTGATTCATCAGGCAAGCGCTCCCGCAACGGCGGTGGGGAACACATTGCTGGATAAGGCAGTGGTTGATAAAAAATTGTCAGCGCGACGCGCGGCAGCGACCAGACTACGAGTATAGGGATGCTGTGGTGCATTCAGGAGTTGCCGCATACTGCCGGATTCAACGATCTGGCCGTTTTCCATCACCAGACCGCGCTGGCAGAGTTGGGCGGCCACGGCGATATCATGCGTAATAAATAACAGGGCAGGCGCATCTGGCTGCGCGCTACGTTCCTGTAACACCTGCAATACCTGCTGCTGGGTAATGACATCAAGCGCGGTTGTTGGTTCGTCCGCGACCAGTAAGCGAGTTTTGCCGAGCAGCGCGAGGGTAATACAAATACGCTGCCGCTGACCACCTGACAGTTCGGCAGGATAGCGTTGCAGCAGATTGGGAATATCGTCCAGCTTCATGGCAGCCAGAAGCGCAGAAAGCTCAGCAGAAGAGGGAGCTTTCAACGCCAGCGAGAGCTGCTTTCCTAACGGCATGAGGGGATTAAGGGCTGTTGCAGAATCCTGAAAAACGGCAGAGACGCGACTGGTATGCGGGCGTGCCAGCGCTTTCAACTGGCTGACATTCTCGCCATTAACCCAAATACTACCGCTAATCTGGCATCCTGCGGGTGGGGTGCCGATTACCGTTTTGGCGGTGAGGGATTTACCTGAACCGGACGCGCCGAGTAAACAGACAAGTTCACCTGCGAACAGCGTAAAGCTGATATCGCTGACTTTTGTTTCACCACCAATAGACAGGCTAAGATTCTCTACCTGAAGCGTGGCGTCTGTATGTCTGTCCCAGTTGATCATGGCTTGCGTATAGGGTTGATGTAAATCGATATGTAATAACATAACAAATTAAGGCGAAATGATGCAAAGGAAATGTGATCCAGAGCGAATAAATCACGCTATCAACGCAGCCTTAACCCCTTGCGTCGGTGATGAGAAAGGGGAGAGTAAATCGTAGGGAAACGCGGTGTATCTTGAGTGGTTACTCGTTAGATTCATTACTGAGTTGTGCCAGTTCTGCTGCGCTCAACTGAGTCATCTGACAAACCTGAGCCGGTTCCATGCCGCTTAACAGGAGTTGGCGAGCAATCTGGCGAGCACTGGTTTTTATACCTTGCTCCATACCCCGTTGCATTCCTTGCTGCATGCCATGTTTGATGCCTTTTTCAAACCCGATTTTCTCTAGCTGCTGCGCGATGGTCATGATTGCCTCCCGATCCGTTGACAGAGATTGCGCGACGGCCTCAATAAACTCTGCGGGTTTTGATGTGTTACCGCTTCGTGCGATGTAAAACAGTATCGCTCTTTTTTGCGGCAGTGGTATCTGCCAGCGTTCAAATAATATCCCGATATCTTGCGCCAGTTCCAGCATATCGTGGTGTATCGCCATCCTTTGATCACACTTCTATGGAAATTCAGAGATGGTTTCGTGCGCTGCCCAGTCGCTATTCATCTTTGATACCGTACACGCGCCCGACTCAGGGCACTCAATTGCCGTAGCCCTGAGAACCCTGGCTTCCGGCTAAATTATGTCGCTACGCGATGCCATCGGTGTCCATGACCGCTAATCGAACCGCCAGTGACGCGCTCCCTGCGCGGCACTGGCTTTCGCGGCGTCCATGCCGCTCACTCGGCGGTCACGCCCACCGCTGCATAATTTTTTAAGCCGGATGATGGAGAAACCATCATAAGTTGTGACATGTGCGTAGAAATCAATGTGGATGGATAGAAGCGATCTCACTGGAAGCGAGATCGCGTTAAATGTCGTGAGGTTTAGGCTTGCTGCTCTGCCAGCCATTGGCGTAGGCGTTCGGGCTGTTGTGCGCCGCTCAGTCGAGCCTGTTCTTCACCGTTTTCAAGCCATAGTAGGGTCGGTAGTGTTCTTACCGCCAGTTTCTCCGCCAGTGCAATGTGATGATCGGCGTCCAGATAATGGCTCGGCAACTGGCGGTATTCCTCGTTATCCAGAATTGTTTCCAGTTGGCGGTAAAGGCTCTTACAGTGGACGCAGCGCTCTGCACCGATTAGCAACAGCTGTGGGCCAGCCTGTGTTGCCAGTTCTGTCCAATCGTCGGCGGTAAGCGGAGCAAAGCGCTCACGGTTGACGGCAAAGAGTTTCGGGCTGCGCTTGAGGTCTTCGCTGTCGGTCGCGACG
Source organism: Pectobacterium atrosepticum (assembly GCF_000740965.1). Taxonomy (NCBI): domain Bacteria; kingdom Pseudomonadati; phylum Pseudomonadota; class Gammaproteobacteria; order Enterobacterales; family Pectobacteriaceae; genus Pectobacterium; species Pectobacterium atrosepticum. Next base: position 1,791,090 of record NZ_CP009125.1, read on the forward strand.
CACAGGGCATCGCCGCTCTTTTTATAAGGGCGCGTGCCGTCAATACGAATGACGCTGGCGAAGCCGGGCGCGGCGGCTCCGGGCTGGCGTAGCTGAGTGTTGTCGGGGGCTATGACTGGCGTTTCCTGCGGGCGCGATAGCTGTGGCACCCACTCGTAGGGCACGCGATAGGCGCGATACAGCATGTTGGTGTTCACCGTCTTACCCCAGTAGGGGGAAATAAACTCCCAGACAATCTCATGATCGACGGTGACTTCAAACAGCCGGCCGTTGGCCCCTTCATTAATCAGCGTATTGCCGTTCGGCAGGCGCTGGATGTTGCTGATGTACGGGCTGTAAAAACGGAAGGCGTCGGTAGGGTGTGGAATGTCCGCTTCGTAAGGCGAATAACGCCAGACAATATCCAGCGTTACCGGATTGATTTCCAACACGCGGGAATGGTCGCGCCAGGCATTTTTCACCCCATCGGGGGATGCCGGATTGGGTGTGCCGTAGCCTGCCCAACCGCCGTTATCAAACACCAGAATATTGCCTGCGCCCGGCAAACCCGCTGGGATCATATGCGCGTGGTGCTGGCCGATAATCCAGCCGATGTGTTTGAGTTCAGGTGTGTTGTAATTGGGGCCAAGCTGCCAGACGATGTTACCGCTCAGCTTGTCGATGATGGCGATAATGTTGGATTCGCGTGCGTCCCAGATGATGTTATCGGGGTGGAAACGGGTATCGCCCTGATCGAACCATGGATTGGGGCCGAGTGCCGACATCGAGTTGATATGCATCCAGTCGCCCATCCCGCCGCCGCTCTTGCGCAGGTTGGGATTGTTGTACAGCGCGGTTTTGGCATCGTCATCAAAGCCCAGCTCGTCGAAATGGTCGCTGCACCGCCACTCCCATAAAATATTACCCTGCCAGTCCACCTCTATGATGGTGTCATCAAGCAGTAGTTTGTCGCTGATGCGTTCATTGTGCAGGTTGGTGTGCGCCAGCAATAGCGTGTTGCCGCCAATCGACTGCGGTTCTTGCCCCGGTGCGTAATAGCCGACCGGATTGCCGCTGCGCTGGTAATCATGATGGACGCGCGCCATCCATTCGGGTGGAAGGTCTGGATCGGTAATGTGTTCATAACCGTTGAATTTCCAGACGACGTTGCCATCCCAGTCCACCTGAATCAGATCGACCATGTCCTGCATACCGTAGCGCGAATCACGTTCGCCGCTGTGTCCGAGGATGTAACCGCCGGGCAGAATTTTGTTAGGGAAACCGTGCAGGCCTTCCCACAGGCGCAGTTCGGTGCCGTTCATATCCACCAGCACTGCGCCGCGCTCCAGTGCCTGAAAGACGGTGTAGCCGCCCCAGGCTTTTTCCGGGTTGAAAATTGTCGTGCCGGTTGGGTAGACGGAAGGGTGTCCCATGATGGTGCTCCAGTATTTACGTGTTCAGAGAAGAGAGGGCGGTAGCCATGTCGGCAGGCTGCGTCAGTAGCGCAAGTAGATCGCTGCACTGCTGGTGAAAAGCTTGGCTGTCACGCTGACGCGGATGTGGTAGCGAAATGGTTGCAATCTGTCGGATACGGCCCGGTCGCGGTGCCAGCACGACAACGCGGTCGGCGAGGTAGACCGCTTCTTCGACGTCGTGTGTCACCAACAGCGTGGTGGTGCCTTCTGCCTGATGAATACGACGCAGCTCCTGTTGCATCTGCTGACGGGTCAGGGCGTCCAGCGCGCCAAAAGGTTCATCCAGCATCAAGATGCGTGGATTGCCGACAAGCCCGCGCGCGATAGCCACGCGCTGCGCCATGCCACCGGAAAGTTGGGCGGGCAGGGCGTCGGCAAAATCCTGCAAATGCACTAACTGAATGAAGTGGTCGATCAGGTGTTTGCGATCTTTTTCGCTGATTGACTCATTCGCCAGCCCGAGTGCGATGTTTTGCCGCACCGTCAGCCATGGAAACAGGCGCGGTTCCTGAAACACCATGCCGCGCTCACGTCCGATGCCGCGCACGGTTTTTCCTTCTACCAGCACACGCCCTTGATAGTCGTTATCTAACCCGACCAACATGCGCAGCAGTGTGGATTTGCCGCAGCCGCTGCTGCCGACAATTGCCACCAGCTCACCGCTGTGAATCGACAATGAAAAATCTTCAATCACCGTTAGTGCTTCGCCCTGTACGCGAAACTGTTTACGCAGGTGGTCGAACTGCACCACTGGCGGTGGCACATCAGGGGTTATGGACGTCATTCGATTTCTCCTGCGGAACGCCAGCGCGTCATCCGCTGTTCCAGACCTAATCCGACGCGGTCGAGCACCGCGCCCATTAATCCAATCAATAACATGCCGCTGATAATCAAAGGCATGTCCAGCAGTTGCTGAGCGTTGATCATCAGGCTGCCGATTCCGGTGCCGGATGACATGAAATATTCTGCGCCGATGGTGCCAAGCCAGGCGTAAATCAGCGACAGGCGTAAACCCGCAAAGATGGCAGGTGCGGCTCCCGGCAAAATTAGGACTCGCAGACGAGTCGATAAACGCAGTTGCAACACCAGCGCGACTTCTTGTAAGGCCTGCGAACGCTGGCGAATGCCGCGATGGCTGGCTACTAGCATGGGAAAGAAGGACGCGAGTGCGACAAACGTGATTTTTCCAGCTTCATCGTTACCGACCCAGGCGGTCAGCAGCGGCAGCCAGGCAAATAGAGCAATCTGGCGCAGCGTCGCGACCGTGGGGGTGAAGAGGGCGTCGCTGGTGGCATTCAGTCCCAGCAGCACGCCGCCTACGAGGCCCGTGATAATGCCGCATACCGCGCCGGCGAGCGCACGCGTCAGACTGGCCTGCATCGCCTCGGTCAGTGAGCCATCGCGGATGCCTTGCAGCAGCATGTGCCACACGTCGGCGGGTGGGGGAAGCAAGAGCGGATCGATCCAGCCGAAACGGCTGGCCTGCTGCCATAACAGCAGGAGCAGAAACGGTAAAACCAGTGCCGATAGTTTGCGAGACGGCGTTGTGGTTAATTGGCTGAGTGGCGGATGCGGCCAGAAGACCAGACGGCGCTCCAGTTGATTGATCAACCACTCCATTGTCAGTCCAGCCAGCCCAATGACGGCGATGCAGACAAACACGATGTCTAGCTGAAACAGCTGACGCCCCCATACCAGCAGATAGCCGATGCCCTGAGATGATGCCAGCAGCTCGACCACGATCAGCGACACCCACGCCTGCGAAAGCGCGAGCCGCAAGCCGGTTAGCCAGGTTGGGAACGCGGCAGGTAGCGTTAGTTTGACGAGGCGCTGGTGCCACGGAAGACGTAGGGTGCGGGCGACTTCTTGTAGCGCATGCGGCACGTTGCGCACGCCTGTTTGCGTATGTAGCGTCACTGGAATAATCACGGCCTTGATGATAACCGCCAGTTTCAGGCCGTCATCAATGCCAAACAGCACCATAAACAACGGGATCCAGCCTAGTGTCGGAATCTGCGCCAGCGCGTATACCGTCGGGTGCAGCAGGTGTTCGGCACGGCGTGATGCTCCCATGAGCGCACCGAGTAACGTTCCAGCCAGCAAACCTACCAGCAGGCCGCCGACTAGCCGTTGCAGGCTGATAAAGAGTTGTGGCAGAAGATCGTTGTGCCAAAGTTCAACGGCGGTATTAGCGACGACATTGGGGGCAGGAAGAATCTGAGCGGGCATCCAGCCGTAGTGGGTGCTGATGTACCACAGCGCCAGTAACGCCAGTGGCACAATTATTGGCACTATAAGAGAATAGACCCGCGCTATCGGCAGAGCAGGCCAGACGGTCACGGTTTTTTTCAGCACTATCGACTTATTCATTTTATTTCACGAAAGCCCCACGGCTGGATGAATAAGTAATAAAAAACAGGTTTACACGCGGAAGGCCAATGCAATAAAGCGATGGCCGTCGTGCAAGAAATGCATATGCGTAGCCTGAGCCCGCCCGCGCTGATTTATGCTTTTTTCCGCTGAACAAACCTGTAAATGTTATTTAAGCCTGACGCCGACGGTTCGTTAGTTTTCATGGCAGATGAAACGGATTATTGAGGAAAACCGTATGCAGCATGCAACCCCTTTAGCGTTGATAACCCCTTATTCTCGCTGGTGGCTAGGAATGAATAAAATTCTTGGCATGACGTTATTGATGAGCGCCGCACTCGCTTCCGCGGTACAGGCGGACGATAGCGTAACGCCGGATGCACTGAAGCCGACGGAGATTCGTATCGGTTTGCCGGACCAAAGCGCAGGCAGTAAACCCTTTATCCGCGGGCCGTTGGGGCTGGCACATATTCAAAAGCAGTTGGAGAAAGAATTTGAGCCGCAGGGCATCAAAATTCAGTGGTCGTTCTTTAAAGGTGCTGGGCCGGCGGTGAATGAGGCGCTGGCAAACAAGCAGTTGGACGTGGTGTATCTGGGCGATCTGGCCGCCATTATTGGCCGAGCGGGTGGTCTGCCGACGCGGGTACTCGTGGGATCGCGTGGTTCTAATTCTTATCTGGCGGCGACACCGGAATCGGGTATTCAGCGCATTGAAGATTTACGCGGCAAGCGAATTGCGGTCTACAAAGGAACGGCCGATCAGCTGTCGTTTGAACGTGCAATTAAAAGCGTTGGGCTGAATGAACGCGATGTGCGGGTGATCAATCTTGACTGGACGGCGGGCAAAGCGGCGCTGGCGGCCAGACGCGTTGATGCAGTGTGGGGCGGCGTCTCTCTGCTGGCATTGCGCAAGCAGGGCATCAATATCGTTACCACCAGCCGTGCGCTCGGTTGGACGAACACCACGCAGGCTGCGGTGCTGGCGACGCAGGATTTTATCGATCGCTACCCAGGAACGACGCAGCAACTGGTGAATGTATTGGTAGATAATGCGCAGTGGATCGGCGATGCGCAACACTTGCCGGAATACACGGCACTGATGTCCGAGCAGAGCCAGATTCCACAGGCTATTTTTCAGGAAGAGCTGAAAGCGGAAGATCTCCCATTCCAAAGCTCGCCACGCCTCGACCCATTCCTGCTCAGCAGCTTGCAGGACAGCATCGAGCGGGCGAAAGCCGCTGGGCTGATTCGCAACACGTTCTCGGCCAGCGATTGGTTCGACGGTCAGTTTGCCGATCGGGCATTAAAGGCCAAAGGACTGGAGTCAAATTGGCCGGTGTATGACGCCAGCGGCAATCCCGTGAAATAATCATGAAAGCGCTCACAGGGTCGGCAGTGCAGGAGCCGGTGAGCGCAGCCGATCCTGCGCCAGTAGGGTTTCGATCATCAGTTCGGCTAGCGGCGGCAGTGTTCTCTGCAAACAGGTGACAATGCCGAAGCGGGTTTGCATGTTACCCCATTCCGGCGGTGTGCCCGACAGCGGAATTTCTACCAGTTGATGGCTTAATCGTCCTAGCGCGAAGCCATCCTCGCTGGCGAAGCTGATAGCCTGCGTGTGGCGCAGGATGCTGAAGACCGAATAGATATGGTCACACTGAATCTGCGGCCGATAGTCGGGCTGGCGCGTGAGGGCAGCCAGAACCTTGCGCATGCCGACAGGCATAAAGGGGGAGGCGAGGGGAAAGCGCAGCAGATCGTCCGGCGTCACGTTTGTCTGCTGTGCCAACGGATGTGAGGAGTGGCAGATAAAGAAGCAGCGCTGTTGGCTTAATGGCTGCACATGGAGGTTCGTTTCCATTTCGGCCTGCCAGGTATCGGCAACGATGAAAGGCCACTCGTCGGCCAACAGCCGCTCACGCAGCGATTGCCAGTTATCCACACTGTAGGTGACTCTGGCTCGCGGACGAAGGGCATGGAAATGTGCGACCGCTTTGGGGATCAGCGAGGTAGACGGTGCAGGGCCGCAGCCGAATGTGAGTTCGCCTTCCTGCGCCTCGCTGATCTGCTGCATATCGGTCATCAACTCCCAGGACAGCTCCTGCATACGCCGCGCAAACGGCAGCAGCGTATTGCCCTGCCACGTCAGCGCAAAGCGTCGGCTCTGACGATCGATAAGCGGATGCCCCATCGTTTGTTCCAGTGCCTGAATACTGCGGCTGAATGCCGATTGCGACAGACAGACAGCTTCTGCGGCCTGTACAAAACTCCCGTGTTCGGCCAGTGCAAGAAAATTGCGTAATTGCCGTAAATCCAGATGCATATTGCAGCTACCTACCGTATCGATTTTCCCCACTTTTTAGGCGGAGGTCGGATAGCAACGCAATGAACAAAACGTTATAAGTTATAGCGAATTGATTGCTATCGACCTCCGACACGCGAAGGCGGCCGTCTGGCGCGGTCAGCGGCTATCTTGCCAGCGCACAAGAAAAATCCTGAATTTCTTCCACTGAGCCGAGACTCATATTGAACACGTCAAGACTGCTGGCGAGCAGCACCTTCTCGCCCGTTGGCGTAGAAACCATCGCAAGGCCGTATTTGCCGATAGATTCATTTCGCTGCTGTGCGTAGCGATCCAAGGTTTTGAACGGATCGCTTTGCGTCAGTTCGTTCGCTGTGAGCGTTTTTGCCAGATAGATGTGCCCGTTAATTTTCACGGGCAGCGCTTTCCAGTCGCCAGAGAGCGTAGGGAACTGTTGATTCAGCGTTTGATAAATTTCGGGGCGCAGGCAGGCAATGTGGATATGCAACTGGTTTTGCGTGCGACCATAGCGTGAGTTAATCGCTAGCGAAATATAATCATCTTTGATCGGTTTACCTGCTTCGCGCGACAGATGGCCGCGTCTATCCCATGCCTGCATGAAGAAATTGGGCGTGTTTTGCTGTAAGAGTTCGGGACTCTCGATGCCGCTGATTTTATCCGTTGGGAGCAGCAGGTCGTGATAGGGGCCATTTCTGTCATCAAAGAGCACGTAGCCCTCTGCCAGATTGACCTCTAGGCAGGGTGCCGGATTACCACTGTGTTGCTGGTTGGGCACGCACTGTTCACTGACTATTTCCCACAGCGCATTACTGTTTCCTCGGACAACCTTCCACCCTATTGTTGTGGCCGCTGTGAGCAAAATGATGGCAGAAACAGTGAAGATCAGGATCGTGTTGCGTTTCATGACGGGTCTCCGGCTGGCGAAAAATATCAGGGTAAACGGAGCATGAGAAAGTACCGATGATCAGTATGGAACAGGGGCGATGTCATTAATATGACCCTGCGGCAAAAGGCCAAAGCCTAATCGGTAACGGATTGTAAGGGGAGTAAGCGGCAAGAGGAACGGATGATAACGTGCCGGGATGACAGAAAGTTATCCCAGCAGAGCATTGTGTTATGGATGCTCGACGATAGGAATCAGAACAAATAGACCCGCACGTCCACGTCGCCATAAATAATGCCGTCATAACCACGAGGCTATCCGCGTGGTGGCACTTGTATCGTCAACGGGATCGCAGTCGAGGGTATTCCGCTATGCCTGCTGGCGGCGGCTATTGCGAGCCTTGTAGCGCTGGCCCGAAGGGTGAATCTCGTTTATGGGGTGAGTAAGGGAAACCAACGTACAAGCAGCTTGAAGTATGACGGGAATATAAGGTGAAGTAGATTTGCTGGCGATTATAAAGGCTCAGGTTTAATGAGCTGTAATTCCACACCCAGTCTTATGGCATGTTTGGCATTCAGCACGCCCAGTTTTTTTACCACATTACCAATATGGAATTTAACGGTGCTGATTTTGATATCCAGAATCAGCGCAATTTCCGGGTAGGTTTTTCCCATGCTGGCCCAGTAAAGAATTTCGTTTTCACGCTGAGAGAATATCTCTTTGTCGCCTTGTTTTTTACTCTGAGGGCTTTGTGTCATCTCTTTGTAAAGCGTGGTGATTTTCTCATGAATGGCAATGAGCAGCATTTGCAGTTTGTCTTTATTTTCCTCAACAATACTTTCCATATCCGTTGGCGCATGTTCTTCAAACATAATCGAGAGCGCCGCCAGATGATTATTGTTGTCATGCAAGACAAAGGTGTAGCCATTAACAATATCGTATTCTTTTGACAGATTAAAAATCTTGGAGAATTTCAGCTTAGAATTAATAACGATGTTGTCTTCCCAAGAGAATGGCGAGACTGTGTTTATCGCCGTCAAAATAACCGGATCAATATGCTGATAATTATTTTCTTTATAGGTATCAACCCATTCCTGCGGGTAATTTGAAATGATCACAACCTGAGACGGGTTCTTTTTATTCATGATCATATAGGCGTATTTCAGGTCGCCATACTGCTTTAACTTTCGGCCGAGATAGCTTTTTATCGTGTTATTGATAATTTCATTGTCAGAGCAAAATACAGACATGTAACGGCCTCAATAAAAGCGAGAATGTACCCATGATATAGATGACGTCATAAAAGTATAGTGCTGACCTATACCTAAGTCTAACTACTGTTACCCCATGATATCACTTATAATTTTTTCGTGAACAGGACAATTTATAAAAAAATTTAAGAAAGTAAATTTTAAAAAAATTGTTACAAATTGATTTGCCAACCCAGGGAATTACTCATACGTTGTTCCTGTTCTGTCGACTGAATTTAGGGTGTGTGGTGCTAAGCCATGCGCCCTAAAAGCAGTTTCCCCGTCATACTTCAAATTGCCTGTACGCTGGCTCTCCTGCAACGAACGGCTAGAAATGCCTGTCATTCGGAGCTGGATAGTAAATAATCCGTTTTTCCTTATCAACCCCCGTCATCCTTTGATATTCATCATTGTGCTTTTCTTGTCTTTCTCCCGTTTTTACAGACTGTGATGTGGCTTTGTGTAAAGAGGCGGCGGTGAGGCTAATGTTTTGATAATATTGCTATATCGAATCCTATTTTGCTCGTCAGCACAGTCTGGCAGGAGTGGTGATGAAAGTCCGAACTACGGCTCGCCGTGAGGCCATCGTTAAAACGGCGGCGCAGCTTTTTCAGGAAATGGGCTATGAGCGCGCCACCATGAATGAACTGGCGAAGCGGGTCGGCGGTTCCAAGGCCACGCTGTATGGTTATTTCTCAACCAAAGAAGCGCTATTTACGTCCGTCGTTCGTGAACATGCGACCATGCATTTGTCCGAGGCAACGGCAGAGTTGATGACGCATGATCTAGCATCTGAGACGCTGGAAGTGCAGTTGACGCGCTTCGGCGAGCGTATCCTCTATGTGTTGACCAACGATAGCAGCGCCATGGCGATTTATCGGATGGTGGTCGCGGAGGCCGGACATTCTGATATTGGTTCGCTGTTTTATGAGTCAGGCCCGAAAGAGAACGTTGATAAATTGTCTGAGCTGATGGCGGCGGCGATAGCGCGGCAGGCGCTGAAACCGGGGGATTCACGTGTGCGAGCATTGCAGTTTCTGGCGCTGCTGACGGCAGAAATTGATGACCGCATATTCCACCGCCATTTACAACCACTAAGCCTTGAACGCATCCGCGAGATAGTGGGGGATGCGGTTAGTATGTTTATGGCTGGGGCGGCGGCGTAACACAGGTTCCTTTTCTATCCGGCATCCAGCGGGTCGCCGTTGCTGCGATCTGCTCCGCCAGCCGCGTGATGACCTGCTGCTGAGCCTGTAACATCGCGATGTCGTCCCCCGTCGCCTGCTCAGTAAACTGGCTTCGACAGAGCAAACGTGCGCGATCTTCTCCCTCAATGGCGCTAAGGCTCCAGTCTGCCTCGAACGTTACAAATTGGCCGGGCCAGCTATCAAATCGTCGAACCTGTAGGTGGATTCTGACCACTGGCGTTTCTGCCGCGCGTACCAATCCTGAAACATCCTGCGTGTTGAGACGCTGTGTCAGCCCGACGGAAAGCGCGGTGCGAATTTCTTCCCCCAGCGGGCTGAGCCAGCGCTCGTTATCCAGCACGACGGCGCCGCTGTCGCCCTGTCGAATAACGAGCTGTGATGTATCAATTTGCGTCGGTACGCCAACAGGCAGCACATCGATGAAAAAGGGAGCGGCATGCGCGGTGGTTGCAACTGGTGATGCTGGTGCGAGTAGGGTGTGATAATGCACCGGAGGCGATGAGCAGGCGCTCAATAACGCGATGACGATCAGCGTGCAGAATGATGCCACTCGCTTCATTTTGAGGCTCCTTTTGGGGTGGCTGTGTCGTGAGTAAATGTCGATGGTGATGGGGCGTTCGAGCGCCCCTGCAGCAGCGATTCTGGGTGACGTTCGATCTGCTCAGCCAGACTGCGCAAGGCGCGTAAGGTGCGCTGAATTTCTTGCAATGACTGTGTGATGCCCAACTGCAATGGCGAATCCTCTTCCAGTACATCCTGTACGCGACGTGTGGCCTGCTGCATGTGTTTCATCAACCGGCTGGCCTCTGGCAACGTCTGCCCGTTAACCTGTCGAAGCGCTTTATTGGCTTCGATCAGCGTGGTGTTCATGTTGCGGCCTATGGCATCCAACGGCATGTTATCGATCTTGCCGATGATGCTCGCTATCTGCGTTTGTAACCGATCGAATCCCCCATTGACGGTGGGCAGAACTAACGGCTGAGCATTGATATCAAACGGCACCTTCGCTGCATCGTGCACAAAATCGAGTGAGATATAGAGCTGTCCGGTCAGCAAATTGCTTGGTGCAACCTGTGCTCGCAGACCGTGTTCAACCAGATCGCGGGTGAACTCGGCCGTCTGCTGTTCGAGTGACATCGCCTGCTTAGGTAGCTTATCCAGTACATTACCAAGACGGTTAGGAAACACCTCAATATTGACGACGGTAGGGAAGCGATAGCCTGTTTTGCTGTAATCCAGCTCAATGGTGGCTACGTGGCCGATTTTGACGCTGGAAAATTCCACGGGCGCACCGACCTCCAGGCCGTGTAACGATCGGTCAAAACGGAGTTTGAAGAGGATGGGCGGGCCATCAGGTGGCAATAGGGCCGATTCCTGATCGCGAGCCAGTTTGTAGGTGGTCAGTGGTTCCGGTCGGGCGATAGCGTTGTCCAGATCGGGGGTGGAGAAATCAATACCGCCAGCCACGACGGCTGCGAGGGTTTGTGTTCTAAGGCGAAAGCCGTTGGCGTCAACGGAAAGGTCCATCCCACTGGCATTCCAGAAGCGAGTATTCGGCGTGACAAACCGGTCATAGGGTGCATCAATAAAAACCTGAAGCTGGACACCGTGGCCATCGTTATTCAACTGATAGGACGCAACGCGGCCGACGGGGATGCGGCGATAATAAACTGGCGAACCGCTATCCAGCGATCCGAGATCATCCGCCTGAATGACAAAACGGCTGCCCGGCATACCATTAATCACCGCAGGGGGCGACTCCAGACCGGTAAAGCGAGTTTCTCCCTGCGTTGATTCACCCTTATCCGCGCCAATGTAAGCACCAGAAAGCAAGGTATCAATACCCGTCACGCCGTTGATGCCGACGCGCGGACGAACCACCCAAAAGCGGCTACCCGCATGGGCCAGACTTTCCGCATTTTTATTGAGCAGCACCGTGACGAGAACCTGTTTACTGTCCTGACTCAGCGTGATGTCTTTTACGATGCCTACCGCCACGTCTTTATATTTAACGACGGTGCGATCGGCTTCAAGACCGGTTGCGCTCTGAAAGGAAATCACGATTTTCGGCCCGCTACCTGACCAAGTGTGAATCAGCATGGCGAGCCCCGTTAGCATCGCGAGCGCGGGTACCAGCCATATCAATGAGATTCGCCAGCGTTGACGGATAATCACCGGATCACTGGGTTGTTCGTGGATCATTTTTTTTCACCTTTCCAGATAAGACGCGGGTCATAGCTCATGGCAGATAACATGGTCAGTATCACCACCAGCCCAAAAAAAAGAATGCCGCTGCGAGGTTCCGCTTCACTCAGGGTAGGAAATCTGACCAGCGCAGAGACGGCGGCAATGACGACGACATCCAGCATGGACCAGTAACCGACCCATTCCGTTAGCCGATAAAGCACAGCACGCTCGGCCATCGCCTTACGACTTTTTTGGCGTGACATAAAGAGCAGCAGGCCGAGAATCAAAAATTTCATACAGGGGATGACGATGCTGGCGGTAAATATCAGCAGGGCAATGCCGTAGTCGCCGCTGTGCCAGAAATCAATCACGCCGCTTAGGATGGTGCTTTCACTTCCCAATCCGAACAGGCGGGTATACATCACGGGCAACACGTTGGCGGGAATATAGAAAATCAGGGCGGTGACCAGTAGTGCAGAGGAGAATGCAGTGCTGTCCTTATGGGGAGATGTCAGCCGCGACTGGCAGCGTGGGCAGCGCACCGCATCGTGCGGGTTTGCATCATGCAGGCAGACGAGGCCGCACAGCGGACAGGCGATCAACGGTAATGGCTGGTCGGGTGAATTACTTTTCATGACGGACCACGCTGTGGTTACTGTCCGTAGGCACCAGCGACCATAATGGACGAAGATCGATACTGTTGACGACAACGAGCAGCAACATCAGTGCCGCTAGCGCCCAGCAGCCTGCACCGGGCATTACCTGCATAAAGCCGGAGAGCTTGATGGCGGTGATCAGAAAGCCCAACGTCGCAATTTCCAGCATGCTCCAGGGACGAAGCCACAGCAGTATCTTCATCACAGGAATAAAGCCGGGGGCACAGCGATCTTTATTGGCAAACATCAGCACCCAGCCGGTCAGCATGATTTGCAGAAAAGGCGCCATAATCAGGATAAAAAAACAGCCTATCGCCAGCGGCAGGGTCGCACCGTTAGCCAGCGCGAGCGCTGCTTGCCAGAGTGTTGCCGTATTCTGTAGCGCATGGAAACTGACGGTCAGTACCGGATAGCTATTCGCGATAAAAAAGACGATGGCCGCCGTTTGTATCAGCGCCAGGCTATGCCCGGTATTTATCCATCCTGACCGATAAAGTGTGGCCTGACAGCGTGTGCAGCGCGCTGCCTCACCGGGATTTAACGCCCGGTAATGGTGCACGCTGTCGCAGTGCGGACAGATAATTAAGTGTGGGTAGATTGTCATCATGCTGTTCCGCACCGTTTGTATAGGTTCTTCTTCGCTTACTTCAGCATGTCGGCCAGTTCTTCAGCCGCTTTATCGATTCCGACTTCTGCGGCGCTCAGTGCCCCCACGCTGGCGCTGACGTTCATGGCGTTTGGATACTGCTTCGCAAGATAGGCATTGAGCAGTTTGTTGGTCGTCGCATCATAAATTTCAACGGCATAGTTCACTGACCCATTGAGCAGGCCTTCTTTACCGCGAATGGACTGCACGATGTTGTAGGGGCCGCCAGCCAGGTCGAATTTGGTAAACGTACCGGCAACGGGGGTGGTGGTATCGGCACCCGTCAGCGTCAATTTCAACCGTAATGTACCGGGAGCTGGTGAAGTCACTTCGTTGAAACGGGAGCGTAAGGTTTTACTGAACGTATCCTGCATATAGGTGGCCAGAGACTGCTTGTCCTGCTGTGACATGTCGTTAAATTGGTTATCGCTTCCCTGATAGATGCTGACTGGATCGATGATGATGTGGGTGTATTGCTTCCAGTCGACGGGCGTGGTGTAACGGTAAGGAATGCGATCCGCGTGCTCACCTGAGTTTTGCGCCAATTGCGAAGATGATGCGATACCGCTGTAGCGTACGGGGGGATTGCTCGCGCAACCTGCGAGTACGACAGCCAAGGCCAATAGGGTAGGACGTGCAACCCGAGATAATGTGAACATATGAGAATCCTGTTAAAGAGAACCGCTGAATAGCGTGATGACACGCCGCCTTAGCCACATGACGTCCAGCAACATCAACTGTTTATTTGCCAGAGCACTTTTACTGTCGCTATGCGTAAATGTCGGTAGATGTACTTTTTATAAAACCGAACTGTACGGTATGTTTTTAGTTTTTTCTGGCTGCGGTGTCAAGAGATGTGTGAGGTTTTCTTTCCAAGCAACATTTCTGTCACGATTTGGGATAAGGTGTTGGCAAAGTCTGCCGATATTAATGGTTCAGGGAATGTTATCTGCGCCTTAAAGGATGTGAGCCGACCGCTATACTGAGAGGGTTGATATCCGTCTACTGGTCCGATGATTACCATCGTTGGATGATGAAGTTGACACAACTAACAAATATTTTACGTTTGACGCTGGATAAGATTGAAGAACACGACTATCACGTACAGTGGAGCGGTCAGATGTTAGTTCATGTTTACTCACATCTCGAATGTTGCCTGATTACGCTATACCTATATAAATAATGACTCGCACTGAGGAAAGCATGGATAATTTTCAAAAAGAGATTGATGAGAGAACAAACCTTACCTCTGCAAATAAATTCGAACTCTTATTATTCCAGCTGGGCAAATCACCTGAAGGTGGCAAATCTGAGCTGTTTGGCATCAACGTGTTTAAACTGCGTGAAATTGTGCCAATGCCTACGTTGACCAAAGCGGCTGGCATGAAATCGCCGATGCTGGGCATGGTCAACATTCGTGGACAAATCATTCCTGTTATCGATCTTCCTGCTGTAGTCGGCAGTGCAACGGATACGGGCCTGAACATTCTCCTTATCACTGAATATGCACGTAGTACGCAGGCATTCGCAGTGGAATCGGTAGACGATATCGTTCGTCTGGAATGGAGCCAGGTTCTGACTGCTGAAGCGGGCGTGAGTAGCTCCTATATCACCAGTATTGCGCGTCTTGATACCGACAAAGACAGTAATCGTCTGGCGCTGGTGCTGGATGTTGAACAGATTCTGTTCGATATTATTCCCGGCGATCGTGAAACCAAACTCAAGAACGCAGAAGATAAGACCTATCCCTACACGCCTGGCGCGATCGCGATCGTGGCGGAAGACTCCAAGGTCGCCCGTTCGTTGCTTGAGCAGGGGCTAACCCAGATGGGTATTCCGTTTAGTATGCACATCACCGGACAGGATGCCTGGAACAAGATTCGGCAAATTGCGCAAGAAGCACAGTCAGAAGGGCGACCCATTTCAGACAAGATCTCACTGGTCCTGACCGATTTGGAAATGCCGGAAATGGACGGTTTTACGCTGACCAGAAATATCAAGCGTGAAGAGTTCCTGAAGAATATCCCCGTGGTGATTCACTCTTCACTGTCTGGTAGCGCCAACGAAGATCACGTACGTAATGTTGGTGCAGATGCTTACGTCGCGAAATTCGAGATCAATGAACTGTCGACGGCGATTCAGACTGTGCTGAATAAAGTGAAAGTACGCCGCTAATTAGCAGAGCGCTCGTATAACAACATTCGGCCTTTGCCTCCTCCTTTACGGGAGAGGGCAGAGGCCGATTTTTTTCGTCTCTGAACGCTGCTAGCCACCGACGCTTATCCTGAGAACACACTTTCTGGTTACTGAACACGCGGGAACCAGAAAAACGTAACGGTCAGAAAAGTATGACTATCAGAATGAGGGTGATCCCCGCATAGTAGGCGCGGCCCGGTTCGTTATAAGTAGATGCACCTTTCGCTTCACCGATTTCGCGTGAAGAAAGCCCACTGTTGTATTCTGTCATCAGCACTAAGGGTGAATCGGAATGCCGCCTGCTGATCGACAGGCGGCGGAGGATTAATCCAGATCGGATGCCTGATGGCGTTCGGTGACCTGCTCTGACTCTTCGCCCCATGTGCGGTTGACCTTCCGACCGCGAATTACCGCCGGACGGGCGGCAATCTCGTCGGCCCAACGAATCACATGCGTGTACTCGTGTACGGACAGGAACTCGCCAGCGGAGTAGATCGCGTTCTGTACCAGCCCGCCGTACCACGGCCAGACGGCAATATCAGCAATCGTGTAGCTATCACCAACCAGATAACGGCTCTCTGCCAGTCGACGGTTGAGAACATCCAGTTGGCGCTTAGTTTCCATCGTGAAACGGTTGATCGGGTATTCAAATTTTTCCGGCGCGTAGGCGTAGAAGTGCCCGAATCCACCGCCAACGTAAGGGGCGGAACCCATCTGCCAGAAGAGCCAGTTCAGGGTTTCAGTGCGCGTGGCGAGGTCGTTCGGCAGCAGTTCACCAAATTTCTCGGCCAGATACACTAGAATGGAGCCGGACTCGAATACGCGAATCGGCTTGTCGCCGCTTTGGTCAAGCAATGCGGGGATCTTTGAGTTCGGGTTGACGTCAACAAATCCGCTGGAGAACTGATCCCCATCGCCTATCTTAATCAGCCAGGCATCGTACTCGGCACCCGAATGGCCCAGCGCCAGCAACTCCTCCAGCATGATGGTCACTTTCACGCCGTTTGGCGTCGCCAGCGAATAAAGCTGAAGCGGGTGCTTGCCAACGGGCAGGGCTTTTTCGTGCGTCGGACCGGCTATCGGGCGGTTAATATTGGCGAAAGCACCGCCGGAAGACGCGGGCTGCCAGACTTTTGGTGGCACATAGGCTGGGGACGTAGCCATTCAAAAACTCCTTATGCGTGAAAAGAGAGCGAGTTAAGCCAACACCATAACAAACTCACGCAGCTCGCTGATACCGTTCTGTTCTATCTCTACCTCATATTGATATAACACGAGAACCGCACATTGTTCAGGGAAAGCGGCCAATGTGCGGATCGTCGTCAGGGCTTAATAACCGACGGTAAAGTGTTGACGAGTGTGTGCTGGGGTTTCAATAATGACTAATGACACAATCATCAATGACACGGTTAGCCAAAAGACATTGCCAGCGGAAAGCCATGCCGAAATTTGTCGCTCTCGCCGCCAGGCCAAAAAACGCGATGCCTGAATGACCATTTGACTCTTAATCAATTGGCCTATCTACGCTAAATATCACTGCATCGTGCGACCTTGCTCGCACATCCTACTTATCTACACCGGCCGTCGCCTCATTAAGCAGCGTGAGATAACGTGAACTCGAAATGTTCCTACCGGTGACAACGCAGACGGTTTTACGTCCCCCAATCTCCTTCGCGTAGCGAATGGCTCCCGCGACGGCTGGCACCCCTGAAGGTTCGACAACATGACGGTGAAGTTCGAGCATTGACAGCATTGCGGCTTTGATTTCAACTTCTGATACCGTGAGCACGCGATCGACACGGTCACGAACCAGCGGCCAGGTCATCGCACTGGGCTCAATATAGCCGCTAACGCCCTCAGCGATGGAGGGAGTCAGTTCGACGGGAAGCGTTTCACCGGCGTCTTTCCAACGGGCAAATGTCGGGCTGACTTCACTTTGTATCCCCCATACTTCGATAGCGGGGTTGATTGCTTTTACTGCCGTCGCAATCCCCGAAATAAGCCCGCCGCCGCCGATATTCACCAGGATTATCTCTGCATCCATCCAGTCTTCCATAATCTCAAGGCCGACGGTGCCGCCACCAGCAATCATATGCGGATTATCGTAGGCTGAAACGAAGGTAGCACTAGACTGTTGCGCTGCTGCTATTGCCGCCTGCCTCGCTTCTTCGATGTCATCAAAAAACGTAATGTGGGCACCACAACCTTTCATGGCCGCGACTTTCATCGGGTCTGCTGAGCGTGGCAAAAAGATGGTTACGGGGACGCCCGCCACTTGTCCGGCATAGGCGAGCCCTAATCCGTGATTTCCTGCCGTTGGGGCGATGACGCCAATACGGCGTTGTTCTGCACCCAGATTGGCAAGAACGTTTGCCGCGCCACGTAACTTGAAGCTACCGGTCTGTTGGAGGTTTTCCATCTTGAGCCGAATTTCTGCACCAACAAGAGCGGATAATTCCTGCGAGCGGTCTAGCGGCGTTCTGCGTATCGTCGTTTTAATCTGCTGAGATGCCGTGTAAATATCTTTCAACGTTACAGAGTCGGTTGCTCTTTGGTATTTGCTTGTCATAGTATTTTCCTATCAACTGTATATGGAAATAACTATATAGGTGTTTGGCTATATGAACAAGTATGCAACGACAGCCGCCGATCTACTACGTGCGCTCGGCAATGAGCAGCGGCTCATCATTCTGGAATGGTTGGCCAATCCTCGGGCAAATTTCCCGGAACAGCAGGATGGCGACTTGGTTGAGGACGGGGTATGTGTAGGGTTTATCACTGAGAAAATTGGCCTGAGCCAACCGACCGTCACTGGCCATCTTCAATATCTATCGAAAGCCGGAATTGTCACATCGAAACGCATCAAGAACTGGGTGTTCTACAAGCTCGTCTCTGAGCGTTTAGACGAGGCAATCGCCGTATTGTCTGATCTTGCGAAGGTTGCCGCGCGTCACCATAAACCGTCAGAGTAAACCGTTAACTATCTGTTTTTACTTCGGCTATTGATTTTATTATTTATGGTATCGGCAGCAATATTTAACTGCTCGATTTCGTAACGCGTGTAGTTAGCGCTGTTATCGCACTGGCTGTGGTAAACAATGCGATGATCCATGCCATCGTCCACGGTGTCCCATCGCTCAGTAGCGCAAGTAGCAGGGAAGATATAATGCCGCTGCCGTACTGTAGCGCCCCGATTAATGCCGATGCCGAACCAGCAATGTTTGGCACTGCATCAAGCGCTGCGGCAGTTGACGTTGCGGCGATGATGCCGTTCATCGAAAAGAACACAAACACTGAGATCACAATCAGGGGCATTCCGCCGATATTCAGTTTTGCGCCAATAGCAAGAATGAACGACGCGACGGTTGCGATTAGCACGGCAAATTTAAGCAGCGTCTCAAGCGGATAGCGCTGAACCAGACGACGATTTACCATGCTCATGCCCATCACGCCGACGATATTCAGCGCAAATAGACAGCCGTAGTGCTGTGGCTCGACGCCGAAATAGGTGATGTAGACGAAGGCCGAACCAGTAATAAAAGCGTAGGCGGAGACATAATAGAACGTCAGGCATAAGGTGAAACGCATGAAGTTAGCGTTTGTCAGCAGTGCATAATAGTTGCGAAAGGCGCTGGGCAAAGAAGCCTTTACCCGCCTGTCTTCGGGTAATGTCTCGGGCAGCCAGCGTAATGAAATCAGCATCATGATACCAATAATCGCCAGCAGCCAAAAAATAGCGTGCCATGACGTTACTTTGATCAACTGCCCGCCGAGTAATGGCCCTGCAATCGGGGCAATTGCCATCACGATGATTAACGTAGAGAGCATTTGCGCCGCACGGGTACGACTAAAGAGATCGCGGATCATCGCGCGGGCCAGCATAGGGCCTGTACACGCCCCCAGCGCCTGAAAGACACGCCAAAAAACCATTTGCGATATATCCGTAGACAGTGCGCAGCCTACCGATCCGATGATAAACAACACCATACCAATAAATAGCGGTGTGCGGCGGCCCAGATGGTCGCTTAACGGCCCCCAAACCAGCTGCGCGATGCAAAAACCCATTAAAAACCCGGTGATGGTGAGTTCTGCATCGCCTTGTAAATCTTTTGCCATGATGGGCATGGCGGGTAAATAGATGTCCGTCGATAAAGAGGTAAACGCCATCAGTGCACTGAGAATGGCAATGAAAAGTAGCCCTGAAGTTTTTTCTGAGCGCGTTTGAACGTGAGTCATATCTATCCGTCTGGTTTTACATGCTTTGGATTATCTTACCGGGATTGCGCCCAGTGATAATCGTGCGCTGCAGGATAGACGTTATGAATGACACTCATAAATCAGCGGTGATTTAAGCAGAAAGGGGGATGTAATCCCCCGTGAATCCCAAAGGCGTATGTTTAGCGTGTTATCGGGTAACCCGTTTCCACCTTGGCAGGTGGGTGAATGCAAGGACGGCAAGTATCATTCCGCCAGACAGAAAAAAGGTCAGTTGCATCCCGTTAGCGAGGGAAGCGGGCGTGGCATGGGTAAAATCTTCCGTTCCGACGCCTAACGCGAAGGCCTGTCCCATGACTGAGGCTCCGGCGATCAGCCCAATGTTGCGCGACAGGTTAAGCAGACCAGAGACCGTACCTCGCTGGTTCCCAGGAACGTCGGCAAGAGTCGCAGTGTTATTTGCAGCCTGAAAGAGCTGGTAGCCTGGCGTCAGGACAATAACGGAAAGGATATACCCCGTGACGCCGAGCAGAGGAGGCAAGATCGCCAGCATCAAGGTGCCAGTAACCACGAGGGAGAGTCCGGCGGTGAGCGCGCGACCAAATCCCCAAGTGTCTACCAGCCGCCCAGACGGAATTCCGCAGAAAATCGCAGTAGCAGGGCCAATTGCCATAACAATCCCTACCAGCGTTTCCTTCAAGCCCAGGCCCGGACCAAGATAGTAAGGGCCGACGATTAACGTCGTCATCATGACGGAAGTGACGGCCGCATTGATAGTGAGATTCGATAAAAGCGTGGGGTTCCGAATGGGTGATACACGTTGAGC
This sequence comes from Pectobacterium atrosepticum, assembly GCF_000740965.1. Classification (NCBI taxonomy): domain Bacteria; kingdom Pseudomonadati; phylum Pseudomonadota; class Gammaproteobacteria; order Enterobacterales; family Pectobacteriaceae; genus Pectobacterium; species Pectobacterium atrosepticum. The sequence goes on from NZ_CP009125.1 coordinate 1,811,301, forward strand.
GAGAACCTTCTCTTTAACCGATGCGGTTGGCAACAGGGTAAAAGCCAGAAACAGGACGATCGCTACCAGTGGGATCTGCACCCAGAATAGGCTACGCCATCCCGCTGTCGTAAGAATAAATCCTCCGACAGAAGGGCCAAGCGCAGTACCCAGTGCGGATACCGTTCCCAGTACCCCCATCGCGCGCCCAACATGCTTTTCACCGGCAGTTTGCCTCAGCAGTGCCATGCCGAGCGTCATCAGGAAGGCTGCACCGATCCCCTGAAGTGTTCTTGCCCCGATGAGTTGCCACAGATGGGGCGCAAGGGCACACAGCAGTGACGCGACAGCAAAGAGCACAAGGCCTGCAATGAAAACGGGCTTCAGTCCATAACGATCGCCAAGGCGGCCTGCGATGACAACCGAAAGCGCCATGGCCGCAAGATAGGCGATGACGACGGCCTGTACCTGTGCGAATGGTGCAGAAAATACCGCCGTTAGTGTCGGAAGGGCAATATTGGCAATACTCGTTCCCAGCGAGGCCGACAGTATCGACAGTGCCAGTGTGATGGTGATCCCCGGTTTGTTTTTCTCCGGTTCGCCCAGACTATTAATTGCCATTTTTTATCCTTGTCAGAATGTGAGTTCCAGAGCATGCTACAAAGTAAAGTCGACTTGAGGTCAAGCATGAAATTTCTGGATATTGGCGACGTCTCGGAGAAGAGCGGAATCAAGCCTTCAGCGTTGCGCTATTACGAAGATATCGGCCTGATTGCTTCGGTATCCCGGCACGGGCTCCGGCGGCAGTTTTCTGAAGACATACTGCTGCAACTCAGGTTGATCTCGATGGGGAAATCGGCGGGGTTTTCACTTCAGGAAATCGCTGGCATGTTTAACAAAAATGGGATGCCGGATTTGCCGCGTACCGCGCTTCATCTGAAGGCTGACGAAATCGACCAGCAAATCCATGAGCTACGGGTATTGCGTGATACGCTGCGGCACGTCGCCGACTGTTCTGCGCCATCGCATATGGAATGCCCAACCTTCAGGAAACTCGTTGAGGTCACGCACCGAAGGGGCCAGATGCGTGAAAAGACGAGCACCGCAGCCATTCGAAAAGTGCCGCAAAGTATGAAAAAGAAAGTTTGATACTCCGTTTGGGGCGAGTTCTTATTCACGTTTATATTCGAGTTGTCATATCTTCAACCTTTTAAATGCGTTGCTGCACATATACTGGCAGGTGAAACTATCACGCTGCTAATGGGTAACGACATCATTTATAAAAACCACAAAGTGGACGGCTGGCTAAAGTGGATCAGTAATATGAGACGTTATTTAGTTAAAACTTTTGGGAAGTAAATCATTATTATAAAATGGTTATTGGTTATTCATGATTTTAATAATATGCTATAGGTGGCACCATGTTATTGACTGCAAGAAAAGTCTACGTAATACATGGTATTTTAGGGAGTTATATTTAAATGGGAGTATTTTACTTGAGATTTTTCATGGGGATGGTTGGTGTTTTATTGTTAACAGGATGTTCGTCAATCTCGACTGTCCGTGACTATAATAAAAATATAACGAATTACACAGGAGATAAAAAAGTGGGAGTTGCATTTGACACTGATAACAATCAGGTCAGAGTTTACCCTGAAACGAAGGCTTGTATTGATTTGTATTCAGCGAGTAATGGTTTTTTGCCGCGCGGTGCTTTTGATTTTCGAGGGTTGTCTGACAAGAAAAGAATAGGTATTCCAGAAGTAGAGGGTATGAGAAAAATCAGTCAGGAGTATTGGGTTAGTGCTAATAATAATATAGCCATAAGAGTCATTTATACTGGGGATACGGGAACTAATAATTTCTTTTCACTTAAACAAATCGTGTCTGAAAGCGTTATAGTTTTCAAACCCCAACCTGGAGCATTTTATTATGTGAAAGTTGACTTTGATAATCAGAGTGTTGAAGCAAGAAAATACCTGAGGGTCTATCAGATTATTGAGGGCAGTACAGGGGGGGAACAGCTTAAACATGTGGAAATCTTGAATGTTAAAAACTGTCCGGGACAGAAACCATGGTATATGAAGGGTGGTGCCATTATTTAGTATCCTTGTTTTTTTGATAATTACGTGGGCACCTTGTTGAATAGATAATATGCCTTTTGGTTCTATAGGCGAATTGAATCGTTGCGGGTTTGTTAGACACCTCGGAGTCATTTAAAATTGCTTAAAAAAGAGGTGCCCATGAGCGGTAAACGTTATCCCGAAGAGTCCAAAACTGAAGCAGCTGGGTGAGATCGTTCCGTCCCAAGTGTCCAAATGTCGCTTAATGAATATGAACAGCAGCACTATCAACGGCTAGGAAGTGTCTAGACTACGTATAGCGACTCAGAGCAGGTCCAGCAATCTGGTACAGTCTCAAAAATTACAGGTATAATCCCACACATTATTTAACGGGTTTAGGAACGAAGATGACAAAGCTCACCTTACAAGAGCAGATGCTAAAAGCTGGATTAGTGACCAGCAAAAAAATGGCCAAAGTCCAGAGAACGGCTAAAAAATCACGCGTTCAGGCTCGTGAGGCAAGAGAGGCTGTGGAAGAAAATAAAAAAGCACAACTTGAGCGTGATAAACAGCTAAGCGAACAACAAAAACAAGCTACTTTATCTAAAGAATATAAAGCTCAGGTGAAACAGCTCATTGAAATGAACAGAATCAACATTTCAAAAGGCGATGTTGGTTTTAACTTCACAGATCAGAATTTAATTAAAAAAATTGTTGTGGATAAGCTTACTCAAGCTCAGCTGATTAGCGGTCGTCTCGCCATTGCTCGTTTGGTGGTTGATAACAGTGGAGAGAGTGAATACGCCATTATCCCCGCGATCGTAGCCGATAAAATTGCGCAGCGAGATGCGAACAGTATTGTATTAAACAGTGCGCTGAGTCAGGAAGATCAAGATGAAGAAGATCCGTATGCCGATTTTAAAGTGCCCGATGATTTGATGTGGTAATTAACATTTTGCATGTGCTTATGTATGAAAAGCCCTTCAGGGCTTTTCATTAAGATTTTATGTTCAGCCAGTTGATGAAAAATAGAGTGTTATTGTCGTTGCCAATACCTTTTCCGCCAGCACACTGATGATGGGTTAATCAAATCAGGAGAACACAAGATGTCAGACCATCCCACAATTGCTCTTATTGGTCCGGGTGCTATCGGTACCACCATCGCTGCTGCATTGCATGAAGTTGACCGAACGACAGTCCTTTGCGGGCGCACCGCGCATCCGCAGTTAATTTTGCGTCACGATGATGGTGAAGTTGTGGTGCCAGGTCCGGTATTGAACAATCCTGCGGCGATCAGCCACCCGTTCGATTTGGTGTTTGTCGCAGTGAAAACCACTCAGGTAGCTGACAGTGCAAACTGGTTGGCCGCGCTGTGCGATGAAAACACCGTAGTATGTGCGCTGCAAAATGGTGTCGAGCAGAAAACCCTGTTGGAGCCTTTTGTCAACGGTGCAGAGGTGTTGCCTTCGGTAGTGTGGTTCCCGGCACAGCGCGAGCCGGATGCCTCCGTCTGGCTGCGCGCCAAGCCGCGCCTCACGCTGCCGGATGTGCCGCAGGCAAAACGAGTAGTCGATGTGCTTAGTTGCACACGCTGCGTGGTTGAGCTGTCGACCGATTTTACCTCCATCGCATGGCGTAAACTGCTGCAGAATGCGGTTGCTGGTCTGATGGTACTAGCTAATCGCCGTGCTGGGATGTTTTCACGTGGGGATATAACTGAACTGGCACTGGCTTATCTGCGCGAGTGTCTGACGGTGGCGCGTGCGGAAGGTGCGGTACTGAACGATGACGTTCCGCAGGAGATCGTTGACGGTTTTCATCATGCCCCTGTGGATTTAGGCACCTCCATTCTCGCCGACCGCCAGGCAAACCGCCCACTGGAGTGGGATATCCGCAACGGCGTGGTACAGCGTTATGGTCACTTACATAATATTTCTACGCCCATCAGCGACGTGTTGGTACCGCTGCTGGCGGCAGGGAGTGAAGGCCCAGGTTGAAGCCGTTAACTCTTCTGCCACGACTGACCACAGTGTTTCACTTCGTGTCGCTTATGCTTTCATCTGGCCGACCCTCGCACACCAGAAATTTATCGTCCAGACTTAAACCAAAGACGTAGTCTGCGCAGGCATTGTGCTTTACACTGCGCGCTGCAAAAACTGAGTAGATAAACGATTAAGTAGGCGGTAATGGCGATGAACGGAACGATCACAACCTGGTTTAAAGATAAAGGTTTTGGATTTATCAAAGATGAAAACGGTGATAACCGTTATTTTCATGTGATTAAGGTCGCCAATCCTGATCTGATTAAGAAAGATGCGGCGGTCACTTTCGAACCCACCACGAATAACAAGGGTTTGTCAGCTTATGCTGTGAAAGTCGTACCGGAAAGCAAATACATCTATATCGCGGGTGAGCGCCTTAAGCTCACGTCGATCAAGTCTTATCTGGTTTACAGCGAAGAAGTGCCTGCCGATACCCGCATTGACAAAGAAAATACGGTGCTGTCTGTGGGGGTACTGATGAATAGTATCAGACCGAAATCAGTCGCTGAGCCTGATGAAATACGCTCACTGAAAAAACTGGCAATAACCACCTTCCAGGGAACGACGTTAATCTTCTCGGAAGATGAGATAGACGTGGATGCCACGGTGAAAATGCTCAAGGTCTGAAACAATACGGACTGACTCTATGCCGAAATCCTATGCCGTGCATAAGCCAGGTTTCGGCATTGCTTACTCACCGCAGTGCGCCGTGATATACGGCTTTTTCACAAACTCCGCCAGCAACCTTGGGAGCGATTTATGAACAATGAAGTATCACTTAAATATTATGACATCGTGGATGAGTATTCGACGGAATCAGCAGAGCCGGTGAGCGAGTCTGAACGTGAATCCCTGGCGCGCTATTTCCAACTGCTGATCACCCGTTTAATGAATAACGAGGAAATCAGTGAGAATGCGCAGAAAGAGATGGCCAGTGAAGCCGGTATCGACGAGCGACGTATCGATGAGATAGCTACGTTCCTGAATCAATGGGGCAATGAATAGCTTATTAAGGCCATCTGGAAAGGGTTAACGTTCGCGCTGTTATGCCGAGGTCCCGCTCTTAACCTACAGTCAGAATCTGCTAAAAAATCCCGCTTAAGTTTCCTTGAGCGGGATTCTCTAAATTTGGTTTCCTTACTGGGATTACTTTTGCTAGAGGTGGCTAATATTTGAGCTAAAGGTTGCATTCCTTTCTGTCAAAACCACCCGAATGACCGCCATTTAGCTTGAGTGCTACGTCTTCGTACGGTCGGCCGCATCGTTATGCTGAGTTGGCTATTCCCACTGTACTGATGCTTAAGCGAGTTTTTTGCCTCACCCTGCCTGGATTGACTGATAAAGTACTGAAAAATATTGTATTTCATGGTCTGAGTGATGGCTGTCCGTTGCTTTATGACACACCAGTTTGACAGGAACCCGCAGCCTGCGTTTCTTTAGCAGAGAGAACAATCGGTCACGTCCGATATGCAATCCATCATCTGATTGTTTATTCAGCAGGTAATTTAACGAGGACGGGGTACAGATACAATAAAAGCCCTGACCATTGCAGTCAGGGCTTTTAAGGTACTACAGACTTAAGATTTAACATTAATGGACTTAATATGGATACTGCTAATGATACTGCTTTTAAATGTACACGTTTATCACAGATAATATTGGGTACTGATACTAACTAAATCCTCCCTCTATTTTCTTTGTAACCTATTCCGCCATCTTAATAACACTAATAAATGGCACTTTAAACAAGTACATCTCCCCTCGCGACATAAAATATTTGATGCGTGGCCTTACTTTCGTTGCGATAAATTAACTCAACTGACTTACGCTACCCAATCGCAAACAATAACTCTTAAAACAGGGCCTCACATCGTCGCGCTATCTTCACAAATTTACGATTAACTATTATCACTACATAACCTTGAAGCATTACCGACGTAAAAATACTTATCTTATCGTCAGTTATCCCATACAACAAACTACGTAACCTTTTATCGTAAATTACTTTTCGTGCTTTACCAATACTATTAACTTAACAGCGAACTACCATTTAACCGCTGTTGAAAGCTAATTTACGGATTTTGAAAACGCTGTCAATACTGTTTTTAATAACATGTTTTTATTTACAGCAGGAATATAAACCCTCTATGGAATGGCTTCTGAGAACTTTCTTGTTTATTCATCAAGCAAGAACATCACTGACGTATTTCCTGATGACTTGTTTCACGGTGGAAAGACTTACCGTGCCTGAACGGGCAGCAATAAAATAACAGGCTGCCGTTTACCCGTTCCAATCGGGCATTTAAATTTCATAACTGCTTGTTTTGTAGGTGCTGTTTTTTCGTCTCTTTTTGACGCCGACAACGCTCAGAGCACTTACGCACGTCCTCCCAGCATTTTTCCCACTTCTTCCGCCAGCTAAACGGGAGTCCGCATACTGTACAAATTTTTGTCGGAAGTTCGCTTTTTTTTCAAAGTGACTCTCCAGCGTCAAGTTTTGCCAGCAGCATTTGGCCGCGCTGCCAGAGTGCCTGCCGCTTAGATTCAGACAAACGATCGAGGTTTTTGTATGTCATGCCCATGCGGTGATTGCCGCGCAGTAGTTCGCCGTGTCGCATGATGAAATGCCAGTAGAGCGCATTGAAGGGGCAGGCATTATCCGCAGTGCTCTCACTGACTTTGTACACGCAACTGCGGCAGTAGTCAGACATACGATTTATATACTGACCGCTCGCGCAGTAGGGTTTAGAACCCAGATAGCCCCCATCGGCGTGCATTACCATGCCGAGTGTGTTGGGTAGCTCAACCCAGTCGAACGCATCCATATAAATGGCAAGATACCATTCGCATATCTCAGCCGGTGCAATGCCAGCGAGCAGCGCAAAATTGCCCGTCACCATCAGCCGTTGTATGTGGTGGGCATAGGCGTGTTCAAGACTCTGACCAATGGCTTGCTGCATGCAGTTCATTTGCGTTTTACCGGTCCAATAGAACTCAGGCAGTGACCTGGTGTTACCAAAGACGTTGCCACCTGCATAGTCAGGCATCTTCAACCAGTAAACGCCGCGAACATATTCACGCCATCCTATAAGCTGGCGAATAAATCCCTCGGCCGCATTGAGCTTAATTCTGCCAGATAAATAGGCGGATCCCACATCACTGCATAACTGCCGCACATCCAGTAGACCGATATTGAGAGCGGCACTGATACGGGCGTGGAATAGAAAGGGTTCATCACAGGCCATCGCATCCTGATAATCTCCAAATCCGGCCAGACCATAATCAAGAAAATAATCCCACAGCGCCTGTGCATCAGCGTGCGTCACCGGATAATCAAAAACGTCGATTGAACCGTAATGGTTTGCAAAATGTTCACGTACCAGTCGAAGCACTTCCTGAGTGATGGCATCTGCACTAAATCGTGCCGGATAGGGCGCGGCCACGCCTTTGGGGAGAGCCTTCCGGTTGTCTGCATCAAAATTCCAATTGCCGCCTATCGGACTGCCATCGATATTCATCAACAGCCCGCTTTTGCGGCGCATCTCCCGATAGAAAAACTCCATGCGCAACTGTTTTTTATCTTTAGCCCAGGATGAGAACTCATCACGCGTGCACAAAAAACGTGTGTCGGGATGCCACTGTATTGACAAGCCGCAATTTTTAAGCGACTGCTCAAGACGCCAGTCACCGCATTCTGTCAGGTGCAGTTCCTCAGGCTGTAACAGCGACTGCCAGCGCATCAATTCACTCGGTACAGACCCGGTATTGAGCGGGTCATCGAAGCTAACGTAATGCACACCAATACCCTGCTGCTGCAACGCGCTGGCAAAGTGGCGCATTGCACTGAAAATGAGAACTATTTTTTGCGGATGGTGGGGGACATGGCGTGCTTCCTCCCTGACTTCGACCAGAAGAACGGCATCTCGTTGGGCATCCAGTTCCGTCAAAGAAGCGAGGTCAAATGATAGCTGATCGCCCAGAACCAGGCATAACCGGCGGATCTTATTCATTAGATTGAACCTTGCAGTAAAGGCAACGGGCTCTCTGAGCGTGATAACATTCTTTCTTCATGGGGGGAATTCTCAGGGGACATAATCAGTATGTCAGAAGATCTCTAAAAGTGAATGGTTCGGTTAGTCAGGATGCTTAAAGAAGGTTGACGATTAATCGCCTGGATTATTGAGTAATGACTCCCTTAATAAGTCTGCGTCTCGTGCTGGTGGATGGCCAAATAAGCGTTTGTACTCCCTTGAAAATTGTGGGCTATCTCGTAACCACCAGAGAATCCAGCCATTTACCTCGCACAACGCGTCGATACGAAGGCGGGTACTGTAATTGTCCCTGAGGGCCCTGCAGGATGAAACAGTTCATCGAACGATACGGGCAGGGCGCTTTGTCTGTAGAGACATGTCCAATGCAGAGGTCTGCAAGGGATCCGTGTGATAGTCAAACCCTATGGTCCATGTCGTAGAGCAATATCAAGATGTGCTGCAAGAGAGTCATTCATGGCACGATTATAGCGATGACCCAGCACTGCGTAAGACGACTGATACAATCAGGCAATAAACTGAGCTTATCAGGCGTAGGTTACCCGCCGGTCATTATCTATTATGAGCAGGTCGAGAAAGCACCAACAGGTGCACCTAACAACCTGAAAGAGACAACTCATGACTCACCCTATCGCACTTATCACCGGCGCCAGCCGTGGCCTCGGCCGCAACATGGCACTTCACCTCGCCAGACGCGGCGTCCACATCATCGGTACCTATCGCAGCGGCGCAGCAGAAGCCCAGACGCTGAAACAGGAGATCGAAGCACAAGGCGGCAAGGCCGTCATGTTACCGCTCGACATCACCGATAGCGCCAGTTATCAGGCTTTTTCAGACGCCGTGACGGAAACGCTGAAAACCGATTTTGCCCGTGAGCGCTTCAACTTCCTCGTCAATAATGCAGGCAACGGCCTCTTTGCAAACTTCGTTGATGCAACCGAAGAACAGTTTATTTCACTGGTAACCACCCATCTTCAGGGCCCGATGTTTCTGACTCAGAAGCTGTTGCCGCTGGTTGAAAACGGCGGACGTATCCTGAATGTATCGTCCGGTTTTGTACGTTTTACGTTGCCTGGGTACAGCATTTATGCGGCGGTGAAGGCTGCCGTTGAAGTTCTGACCCGCTACATGGCCGTAGAGCTGGGTTCACGTCAGATCCGTGTCAATGCCATTGCCCCGGGTGCCATCGCAACTGATTTTGGTGGTGGCGCGGTGCGCGATAATAATGATGTGAACGCCTGGGTGGCGCAGGGGATTGCTCTGGGCCGTGTCGGTCTGCCGGACGATGTAGGTGGTGCAGTAGCCGCCATCCTGTCCGATGATATGGCCTGGGCTAACGGCACGACCTTTGACATTTCGGGCGGGCAGTTGCTGTAGTAACCGCACGTTATTCCATCACTTCGCCACCTTATTAGGGGATTTATATGCTTAACGCTCAGTTGACGCTTATCAGCCATCCGTTGTGCCCGTTCGTTCAGCGGGCGGCGATTGTGCTGCTGGAAAAAAACGTCTCCTTTGAAAGGATCGACGTCGATCTCGCAGCTAAGCCTGACTGGTTTCTGGCGCTTTCGCCTATGGGTAAGGTGCCATTGCTCAAGGTGGAATTAGCGGGCCATTCTGACGCGATTCTGTTCGAGAGCGCAGCTATTTGCGAATATCTCAACGAAACGCAGGCAGGAGCCAGCCTTTATTCCAGTGATGCACTTTCCCGTGCACAGCAACGTGCCTGGGTAGAGTTTGGCGTGGCGGCTCTCTCCGATGCCTGGCAGTTCCTGAATGCTAAGGAGCTCGCCGTTGCTAACGATAAGAAAGCTGCCTTTCGCGATAAGTTGCAGCGACTTGAGAGCACTCTTGAGCAAGGTCCCTATTTTTCAGGCTCCGCGTTCAGTATGGTCGATGCGATGTTTGCCCCGGTCTTTCGCTACTTTGACTTGCTAAGCCCCGACGTTTCGCAGCCGATTTTCGACAATCTTCCCCGTGTATCGGCGTGGCGGGCTTCACTGGCACACAGGCCAAGCGTCATTGCTGCCGTGCGAGACGATTACGTCGACAGATTTAAGCAGCACCTTGTTAAGCAGCAGGCAATACTCTCAGACTCAATGTGTAAGACAACCTGAGTTTACAGAGCATCGGCATTTAAATTTAGCTAAGCCTTTAAAGGACATCGATATGGCAACGCCGATTAATACCGTAAATGCATTTTTCAACGCTTATCCTAAAGCAAAAGGTAAAATTGCCATACAGCGGTGGTTCACACCCTACAGCGTCTGGGTCAATGAAGGCGTCGCCACTACTACCGGCATTGATGAAGCGTTCGCGCTGATTGATAAACTCGAAGAGGCATTTGGCATCACGACGGTACGTATTGAAATGCTTTCGATTGCCGCTGACGGTAATAAAGTGCTCACTGAACGGCTTGACAGGTTCGAACGTGCTGATGGCAGCGAGATTGGCGCAGCAAAAGTGATGGGGATACTTGAAGTCGAGGGCGATAAAATCATTGCCTGGAGAGATTACTTTGATACCAGCTTCATGCAGAAAACGGCTGAATAGCGGATTAATAATCATGAAACGGCAGTAAGCGTCATGCTGGAAAGTAAAATAGGGTAGTCAGACTGACGCTGTGGTTGTGTTGTTTCCCCTCCACAGCGGTTGATATATTAACAATGTTGCGAGTCAATTTCAGTTACCCCAGTACAAGCCTTTAGGCGCGCTGGAAAAGCCAATCGCCTTCAACGCTGGGGTCAGTTTGCTCATACGTACCGGCACACCGTTGACCAACTCGAGTGTGAACCGATTACGCTTGTCGCGCGAAAGTGCAGTGGATAGCGCTGCCAGTGCTGCGGCAATAGCTTCCGTTTGTGCTGCATCATCCGGGTCAATATAGGTGAACAATTGGCGGCCGCCTTGCGGCAGATAAAACACGAGATGACCGCCATCAATGACTACGATGGCTCCTGTTCTTCGGGCCGGCCGCATCAGGGATGCATGAGAGGGCCAGGGCAGAATAGTCCCGAAAGGATTACCGGGATCCACGGCACTGAGAGCGACTGGAGTGGGTACCGAAATCGTTTCTTCGGCCAGTTCGCGCAGGCGGTCCACTGTTGCGCGCTCGGCGAACTGGGCAGCCCCAAGTCCGAGCACAAAGCGACCACGGATCACGCGTCCGGTGTCTTCCATGCCTCTGAACACGGGTTGCAATGCCGAAAAGCCGCCGGGGACGTTTTCATAGACGGTGACATTGCGCGTTACCACAGCGTAACGATCCAGCAGACCTTCGGTCCAGGCGATAGCCTTCACTGTATCGGGAAGGGGGTCTGTGCGTATCATCGACCACCGGCCCGCCAGGGTTGTCGCATTGAGTGCCGTGAATTCAGGATGCAACGTTTCGGAAACCGCGGCCGACGAGAGTCCGCGCAGACCCCGCCTTCTGCGCGAGGACAATGCACGAGGCCGGGGTTGTTGCGCTACCTGTGCAAGCGCACGTAACGGTGTCAATGTGTCATTCGTGATACAACCCGCCCAGACGAGATCCCACAGGGCTGTGTGTAAATTATCAATCAATATGTCGGGGGATCCGTGTCGTTCGGAATATTCCTGGGACTGCGTGATCTGCACCTGCGCAGCCAACTGACGCACAAAATATGCGCCCCCGCCGGAGAGCAATTCTAGGATCGCCGACTGCAGAGGTGACATGTCTAGCGTACCAGCCGTGTGTGCTGTCATGGACAGAGTTTCGGGGGCAAACTCCTGGAGGTGGAAAGCCACCAGACCGTCGTCGTTACCCAGTCTGCCGTGGCCCGACCATAATACCGTACCGCTGGAGAGTAGTGCGTCGAGCATGTCAGGCGCGTAGTCGCGTACGCGTACGGGCAGGATCTGTTGTTCCCAGACCGACACTGGCAACGGTATCCCCGCCAGTTGCTCGATGACGTGCAGTACGCCTTCCTGGCCTTCCAGCGCACCGCGCGCCAGATTCCAGCCCTTCACAACGACACTTTGTGATGAATCGGCAACAAGCCCTTGCCGTTCGAGCAGAAGGCGGGCGTAGGCATGGCGGGGTACCGGCTGGGTAGCCTTGCGGGCGGCCTGTAATGACCGGACACGTAAACGCCGGAACACCTCGTCGCCCACCCATTCGTTCTGTGCGAGCGTTCCGGTATCACCGCTGACCAGAGGGGGGGATTTCATGCCGCGCCTGACCCCGAAGCGACCGGAGAGAAGCTTGCCCTGTTCGGCAATCTGCCGCAGTACGGCCTCGGCCACCGATGCACCCAGGCCGAAGGCCGAGGCCGCGTCACCCGTGGTAAATGGCCCGCGGGTGCGGGCGAATCGTGCGATCAGACTGCGCAGCGGATCGGCTGTGGATTCCAGAAATGCCGCCGGTAGCCCGATAGGAAGAGGCACACCCAGCGCATCGCGCAGTCGTCCGGCGTCCTCGATACTGGCCCAGTGCTCCCGTGCGCCGATCATGACACGGATGACACGTTTCTCGGACTCGAGACTGCTGAGGAAAGTGGCCGCTTCGTCGCCCTCACTGTCCAGCCGCGCGGCAACGTCCTGCGTGCAAAGTGGCCCAATTTCGCGCAGCAGATCGGCCACTCCCTCCTTGCCCTTTGCTCTGTAGCCAGTCGCCAGCCTCTGCAGCTCCTGATCAAGCTGAGCCATCACCAGAGGATCGAGCAGTTCACTCAGTTTGACCCGTCCAAGAAGCTCCCCCAGCAAGGTACTGTCGAGGGCAAGCATCGAGGCACGTCGTTCGGCCATCGGCACGTCCGTCTCGTACATGAACTGTGCCACATAGCCGAACAGCAGGTCAGTTGCAAAAGGGGAGGGTACCTCAGTGGTGACTTCAACCAGCCGCACCGAACCTGTGCTCAGTCGCCGCATGAGTTCATCTAGCGCATCGAGGTCATACACGTCCTGCAGGCACTCGCGTGCGGTTTCGATCAGTATCGGGAACTCTGGATAATCCCGGGCGCTTTCCAGTAACTGACTGGCACGAAGCCGCTGCTGCCAAAGTGGAGAGCGACGTCCGGGCGTTCTCCGCGCAAGCAGCAGCGCACGCGCGGCGCACTCACGAAACCGTGCGGCAAACAGTGCTGAGCCCCCGACTGCCACGGCAACGGTGCGGCGCAGCTTGTCAGGATCGAAGAGGAACAGTTCCGCGTCGGGAACCCGGCCAGTATCCGGGAGGCGCGCCACGATACCATCGTCACTGGACACGACGGCCGGATCGATTTTCCAGCGCTCCCGGATACGCTGGGCAATGGCCAGCGCCCAGGGCTCATGAACCCGACGCCCATAGGGCGAATGCAGGATCAGACGGCAGTCACCCAGCTCGTCACGGCATCGCTCGATGATTAGCGTGCGATCGGTGGGCAGTACGCCCGTGGCGGCTCGCTGTTCTGACAGGAGAGCCAGCATGTTGCCGATGGCGTTCCCGTCCAGGCCGATGGCCTCCAGGCGCGTCCGGGTATCGAGTTCGGAAAATGGGGTGTTAGTGGCCCCGGAGATGTCTGGTTCGAGCTGGCCGAGGAAAGCACCGATGGCTGCCCCCAGCTCAGCAGGACGGCCGATACCGTCTCCGCGCCAGAATGGCAGGCGGGCGGAACGGCCCGGAGCTGGGATGACGACCACTTGGTCGCGGGTGATTTCCTGAATGCGCCAGGAGGTCGCCCCTAGAGTGATGACATCGTTGATGCGCGACTCGTAGACCATTTCTTCGTCGAGTTCGCCCACGCGGCGTGAGCCAGCACGTTCTTCACCTTCGGGCAGAACGACGCTGAACATGCCGCGGTCGGGAATAGTGCCCCCGCTGGTGACCGCCAACTGCTGTGCGCCCGGACGTGCCGACAGTTGGCCGGTTTCCCTGTCCCAGACCAGCCGGGGCCGAAACCCAGAAAAATCGTCAGAGGGATAGCGACCTGCCAGCATATCCAGCGTGGCATCGAACGCTGTGCGAGGCAGTGTGCGATAGGGCGCGGCGCGGCACACGGTGGCATACCAGGCGTCGATATCAAGCGGCTCCATCGCGACGGCGGCGACCGTCTGCTGTGCAAGCACATCCAGTGGATTGCGAGGTGGGGCGATAGCTTCAATACGTCCGTTCAACATCGCATCGACGATAACAGCGGAGTCGATGACGTCGCGTCGTGAACGAGGATATACGAGCCCGGTAGAAATGCCGCCAACCTGATGCCCGGCACGCCCAACACGTTGCAGTGCGCTGGCGACAGACGGGGGGGCTGATACCTGAATCACCAGGTCGACCAGGCCCATGTCAATGCCCAACTCCAGGCTTGAGGTAGCGACCACGCAGCGTAACTCACCGGATTTGAGGGCTTGCTCGATCTCAGCGCGATGCTCTTTGGACACCGATCCGTGGTGAGACCGGGCGATGGTAGCGGTAGCGGCAGCGGAACGCGCCTGGGTGCTGCCCGCTATCGATTCGTACTGTGTGGAAGGGAAACTGTCCGCAGTGGATGCAGTCTGCCCGGCACCTGCCAGTCTTGCTGCATACGCCTCATTGAGGCGCGCGGTGAGCCGCTCTGCCACGCCGCGGGAATTGGCGAAAACGATAGTGGAGCGGCGTGAAAGCACCTGATCCAGAATACTGGCCTCCACGTGCGGCCAGACAGACCCAGGTCGGCCATTGCCAGCGTCTTCGCCGGGTTCAGATTCCGGGATGTTCGACATGTCTTCCACCGGTACTACGATGCGCTCGTCAAGGTGACGACTTGCTGGCGGAGCCACGATAGTGACAGGACGTTCGCCTCCCAGGAACTCAGCCACCCGTTCCACAGGGCGTACGGTGGCGGATAACCCGATGCGCTGCGCAGGCGTTTCAAGCAGCGCGTCCAGCCGTTCCAGGCTCAGTGCCAGATGCGATCCGCGTTTGGTACCCGCCACGGCATGGATCTCGTCGATAATGATGGTACTGACGTCGCGCAGCGCGTCTCTTGCCCGGGAGGTCAGCATCAGGAACAGTGACTCCGGCGTCGTGATGAGAATGTCGGGAGGCCTGCGTACGAGACGGGCTCGTTCGGCTGTCGTCGTGTCACCGGTACGCAGGCCTACCGTTAGCACCACTTCGGCATCGCCCCGTTGCTGACGCGCCTGCATGATCCCCTGAAGTGGCAAAGACAGATTGCGCTGGACATCCGCCCCCAGAGCCTTAACAGGCGAGATGTAGAGGATCCGTGTTTTCGTTGCAGGTCGCCGAGCATTTTCAGGAGCCGGGGTGAACGTCTCAGTCTGCTCAATGAATAGCCGATCGATGGCATGCATAAACGCGGCAAGCGTCTTGCCTGAGCCGGTGGGGGCGATGACCAGCGAGTGGTGCCCTCCACCGATTGCCGTCCACGCAGCATCCTGTACTGCTGTGGGCGTACCGAACGTGGAGACAAACCAGTCTCGGGTGGCTGCTGTGAACTGTCCGCCCGACAGAAATTCGTTTGATTGGGAGTTTGTCGTCACGAGATAATCAGCCCTTAGCCGTTTTGAGAGCGGCGCTCCATGCCTGCTGTGCCCATACCGTCAGTGTTTCATTATCTTCAAGCACATCTACAGGTACTTCCCAGTACGATTTTAGCGCATGGTCGTTGCCATCGGCGACATAGCCCAACGCATGTGAGCCTGCCGCCACGTAGTCGGCCCGGCTTGCATCGTCCACCTTGAAATACAGAGATCCCTTCCAGACCATCGCGAATACGAGCCCGTCACGATAGAGTGCGACAGCGCCAAACAGGGGCCGTGTTGTGATGGGAGCCCAACCTGAGAGCTCCCCGGCGTAGTGCGCGGCCAGTGCTTTGCCTTGTCCGGTGAGTTTGGTCATTAGTTACTCCTGTTAAATTGAAAATGGCCTTCGACGACACTTAGCAGGACCCGGCCACAGGGTGACGTATCCGGCTTGTCGGGCGGCTTTACACCGGAGGCTTTAAACGTTGAGGCACTGCTTTGAGCGCCAGTCGGTAGGACTGTTTGATCAGGTCTTCTACCAGTTCCCGGGTCACTCCTTTGCCACCTTCAACGGACACCCAGTGGTGCTTATCGAGATATCTCCCGGGCGTTACGTTTTCATACTGCTCACACAGGGTACCAATCTGGCCCGGTTCTGCCTTAACCGTGATGATCGGTTCACCAGGATCATCGGTGACGATGAGAAAGACTTTGTTGACGACCTTGTAGACGTCAAGTTTTTCGACAAACGGGCGGCTATGAGTGACGCCAGGCAGTTCAGTCGCCAGACGACGCGCCAGAGGCTGCAACTGGCGTCTGGATACGCTTTTATGTGCTGGCTGTCCGACATTGCGTATGCGTTTTTGCGGCAGGCTCGCCTTGACCAGCAGGTAAGACTCCTTGATCTCCCGATGCAACAACGCTTTCGTGATGGACTTGCCCGCAACGATTGACAGCCAGTGCCGTTTGCTCATGCGATGACCCGGTGAGATTTCCTCAAATTGCCCGCGCAGGATCGCAGCCCTAATGGGATCGGCCTTGACGATAATGGTGGCCTTTCCGTCCACCTCGCTGATCAGCATGAACACTTTGCCATGCAACTTGTAGGTCGCCCATCCGCTCCCCAGAGAGTGGTCAGCCGTGATGCCCGTAAGCGAACGTGCATAGTCATCGGCGACGTGAACCAGGTTCTGTGTATCCATGGGAACTCCTGACAATATCTGCGCGACTCAGCGAACTCGGGAATGGATGTATGTACCAGATATTCTGGACCGCTTTTTCCGCTTCGGGGAAGCGGGTAATGAAGAATGGCCAGTTATGTATCATCCCGTCCCCGCTAGCCTGCGATACCGGTACAAGGCTGCTCTTTCGTGCCCATATATCCGTGGACAGAGACCGCAGTAACGTTCTCAGTAATTGCTATTATGGGCCATAAATGGCATGGTTTGTACAGTTTAATGGCTTTTTAATTGCAAATATCGGACATTTGGTGGGGCGATAGTGAAAGAGGTAGTCGATGAGTGCGATGGTGCGACCTACAGTTGAACGGCTGACGTATAGCCCAGTCAGCCCCTATCCTTATGATCTTGAGGTGTTCCGTTTGTCGGACCTCAAGCTACGCTCGACGGTACAGGCCATGCGTAGGACGTACTGCTACGAGTTCTACATGTTGATCTGCGTGACCGAAGGGCAATGTACGCACTTTGTCGATTTCGAGCCGGTGGAATGCAGCGCGGGGACATTGCTCACGTTGCTACCCGGTCAGGCCCACAACTTCGGAAGCGAGGAGGGCTGGGATGGATGGATGGTGCTGCTGCGTCCAGAGTTTCTGCTGTCGGCAGGGGCTGAAATAGCCCCTGTTCTGGATCGCTTGCCTGGAAGCATTTGCCTTGATCCGGCGGAGCTTAGACGAGCCACGCAGGATATTCAGTACATCCACGACGATGCCAGTTTGGGGTTATCAAAGCGACCTGAAGAGCAATCTGGAATTGAGGCGGCGGATGTTTCGGCAAGTTGCCTGAGTGTTGAGGTGCATGCGTTGCTGCGTTACCGTTTCTACGCGCTTCTGACCTGGCTGGCTTTCCTGCACGGGCAGCGCCAGGAACCTGCATCTCAGCAGTCGGCCATGCTGCTACGATTCCGGCAGTTTCAGAAACTGGTAGACGAGCGTTTCTCGCAATGGAGCCAGGTCGGTGACTATGCAAGCTACCTTGGTTGTACTGAGAAGAGCCTGACGCGCGCAACACTGACAGTTCAGGGGATCAGCGCCAAAGCCTATCTCTCAAAAAGGATTGTGCTGGAGGCCAAACGGCTACTCACGCATACCGATTTGTCCATCGGTGCGCTGTCCGGGCGTCTAGGGTTCGGTGAGGTCGACAGATTCTGCAAGTTCTTCAAACGGGAAACCAATTTTACGCCGAAGGATTTCCGCAAACGAGAGGCTATCTCTTGACCTCATGAGGATCAGCCTACGTCACAGCAAAATATATGCGAAATGCTCGCTGGAACTTGATGCGCGTTTCTATCCGGCTGTAAGCGAGGTTTGCTTTCCTTTGCCAATATTTTTTTCGAATACAAAAGGATAAATGTATGTCAAATGCACTGCCTGTTTACGAGCAAAACTACGGTAATGAAGAACGTAACCTCGCGGACCATCTTATCGGTCTGGAAATATCAGCACTGGATAAGTGGTTCAAGGGGGATACATCTGGTTATGAATCGCTCTGGTCAGAACGCAGCTTTACTTACTTTGATGCGGTAGTGACCGAAAGGGTCGATGACTATGAAACGATTAAAGAGTTTCTGAAATCCATTGACGGCAAGCTGTTTGCTGACAGTTATGATTTCTGCCATCCACGGGTGCAGGCCGTAAACGATATGGCCGTGCTGACCTATCAGCTGTACGCGAAAACCAACCGAATTGATATGGAATACAACGTCATCGAGGTTTTTCAGAAGGAAGACGACCACTGGCGTGTGATCCACTCTACTTGGTCATTTATTCGTCCAATGGATAAAAAATTTCCTAAAATTGATGCTGTTATCTGACTAGGTGGTTCGCTCAGAGTAGGGGCGAGCGACAAAGAGGCAAGGTTCCGGCCCAGAATATTTATAAACCGATGGTAGTGTCTATGCAGGTAAGGTATAGACCGTGAGAATCAGAAACTTTGAATGGTTTTGCGGATGATTTTAAGTTGCGGATTTTTGAGTCGTTAAGGGGCATTTGGGGGTCACTCCGTCATCGAACCAACTTGACCCCAAATCTGACCACCAAATTCTCCCGATGCGGAGTGAAAATGGAATGCGTATCGGGAACGCTGTGAACATGAATTTATTGAACAAAGTGCTAAAAAGCAAAAATCCCGCTTAAGTTTCCTTAAGCAGGATTTCTAAATTTGGCTCCTCTGACTGGACTCGAACTTCATCTGTAACTCCTGTTATTGTTGGATTTGTGTAAATACTGTGATTTTTTACCAGCATTTTTACCATCATTATTTAATCTGTAACCATAAAATGTCAATTAAAAACAATTGGTTGTTGTCATTGCATTTTGTTTGTTGATGCTTGTGAAAGGTTTGATGCTCAACATCATATTGTCAGTGTTATTATGATTTTTATGTTTGTGAAACAAATCATTATTGAATGACAACTCAATTTTTAACATTTTTTCTTGATTGGGTCTGATACAGGTTGAGGCCGGATTCACTATGCGTGAAAATCTGCATCCGCATGATCAGTGCCAGTAAAATCTGATACACCTACATGTTATTCGACAGACTGCTTTGAGTGAGAAGCGGACCTTTGCGTAGTATCCGCTCTACAAGAAAATGAATATGTTAACTTAAAGTGGGAGCTTATTGCTTATAGGAAAGCAGCTATAGAAATCATTCAGAAGGATTATCATCTTTTAATTTTTCAATAAGGCTTTTTACCTGCCTTATTTTTTCTCTAAATCCCTTGTTTTGAATATAATCTTCAAGTTGATGGAATCTGTAGAAGCTATGTGTTTTCAACGCTGAATCATTTCTCATTTTCATCAGCATTAAGGCATCTAGGTAATCTATAAGTTTTTCGTCTTCTATATAGTAACGGCGGTAGCTCAATATATCGAAAATCTCATCCTCGCCATGACTGTCTACTATAATCCTACTAAATAGTGAGAAGTTTTTGTTGAAATTAATCATGGAGTTAAAGTCAAAATCATTATTTAAAATTATTTTTTGTGCACAATAGTCGACAAATTTATTGATGTCATGTTCGAAGTTTACCTTGTTTTTCTGCTTTTCAGTCTCTTCCGTGATTATGTCGATTTCAATTTCTGATAATGATTTCAGATTTTTTTTATCTTTTTGTTTTTCATATGCTGATTGGATGCGTTCATCTGTAATCCCCAACCCTCCTAAAATTACATTACGCTCTTTATAATGTCTTCTATCTGGAGTGAAAACATACTCATTTGCCTTTTCGATTCGTTGATAATGGTATTCATAAACAGGCTTACCCTCATAACTATCACTTAACAATATGTAATACTGAAATGTTGAAAATAGTTCAATATAACACCATAAAAAAGAAGGGTATTTTTTTGAGGTAAATAGAATTAAATTATGAGAAGGATAATTAGCTAACTTTGCTTTATCCTTTTCAATGATCTTATCAATTATACTCAAAGGAGCATATTGAACTAAAAATATTTTTTCATCAATATATCCGTGATTATCCTCTGAGATCTTTAACGCCAAATGTAAAGTTTCTCTCGATATTCCGTGCGTGCAGGCAAATCCAATGGCAATTTTAGCAATTCCCCTTTTGAAGGCAATGTTATTCATAGGAAACTGATATTCCACATTGCAATCAATATCGTCACACATAATTATTTCAGGAGAAAAACCCAATTCCATACTCTGAATTTCTTTTTGGACTATTGATTTGTGGTTCTCGAAATTTTTTTTGGGGGAATAGATAATGGCTTTTTTATAATCCTCAGTAAACCTGTGAAAGGGTTTGACGGGGGAGACTTTAAAATTCTTCCAAAAAACCGGAGTATCTTTAAGGTTCATACCATAAGCATCCTTTTCGCTTACTATCTTACCGGATATGGAAGGGTTTTTTTTTGTCTTTCTATCTGTTTTTATGTCAAGCCGTGTTGCTATTCCTTCAAATATAGCATTAAAAGGATTGTCTATTTTTCGGCTGAGATCACCACCACATTTTTTACAAAGAATGCCCTTGCTGACTAAATTTCCACCTATAGCCTGCTGTATAACATGCTCTCCATGATCCACTATAGAATTTTCATTAAAATTATTTCCGCAAAGATAACATACGTCCATCATTTATCCTTAAAGCAAATTAAAAATTTTTAGTGTGAGTAATTATATATGATGATGAGCTCTTGGAATATATTATTTATCAGTTTATTGACAATTTAATTATGAACCACACCCCGCTTATTTATGCATTCATCAAATGACATGACTTGCATAACAAACTCTTTGACAGTAGCACGTAGACGACTACCTATGCTTGATTTGCTTCCGTCGGTTAAAAGTAACTCATGTTAATGAGTTACGCTTTGGCACTTAGCAGAAGAACTACTGAGGTCATCGATAACTTATGAGTGAGCGAGTTATTTGCGAGTATTGGTCAAGTAATAAGCAAAAAGGATGCTAAGCAACATTCAATTCTTCAATGTCTCTGCATTGGGATGCCTGATATCTCTTTTCGCTTTCTCTATTCTGTTGAATGAGATAGCGTTATCACAACTCAAAGCCAACATTTATAGAGAAAACAATGACAAAAAAGATGCCTAAAGCGGAGATCGTCGAAGCATTAAGCGAGTGGTTTGATGTAAGTCGCTATGATGTGCTGAAAGATCTAACGCTAGAACAAATTTATGCCGAGTTGGAAAGGCGGATCTTTGCTTATAAAGCAAGGCAGCAGTGGGAAACAGCAGGTCAAGATAACCAAATACTGGCGATACACCATGATGCCCTGATTCGTTCTGGTAAGGTTATACGTGAGACTAAATGGCTTTCTGACAGTCATATGCTGGCTCATAGCTATGCTGTCAGGCCAATGACAAGGACTTCGTTGTTTAACTATGGACGGGTAATGTATCGTCTGGAAAACAACGTTGCTAAAGATGATGTTTCAGTGAGTTCGGAATATATCTCTGAATACCTGAAACAGGGAGGGCTGAACCCTGCTAACAAGATGCTGATTGAGATTGATTTGGATGAAGCCAGCAGCGACGATTTGGCTGAACACCTAAAAGTGCTTATCAGTCAGTGGCAGAAGCACCTGAAAGCACCCAAGCCCCCGGAAAAAGACTTTCGCTTTGGTCATAAAACATTCCAGAAGATACTCGATTACAAAATCATACCGCTGATGGATCTCATTGGTTGGGAACAACTCAACAATCAGAAGATCCCGTATCCTGTATTGGCTGGCCTCCTACACCCAGATATGCGGTATGCCAGAGGTAGTGAGCAAATCAAAGATACGGATTACCCTCTGGCCTATGATTTTTTGAACAATGATAATTATTTCAAGTCGTTAAATGACTTTTTCATAAAAAACATGCATGTGACGAGTTCAGATATCCTTGCTGTCATCGGCATGAATGACAAACCTGAAGACAAGAAGAAAACAAGGGACAGTCGCTAAGCCTGAACGTCCCCGGCATTCACCCCTCATAAAAATCCCCGAAATTCACTGGTCCTGAACTTCCCCTCTGTTCGGGGCTGGTGAACCAACCTCGTTTTTTACAAGCGATATCCATACAATTATTTCCATCAAATACACAGGAGATAAATATGGTTCAAATCGTAGCAAACAAAAAACAACGTCTTATCCGTTTACCAGAAGTGATTAGAAGAACAGGATTTGGAAAGACATGGATTTATACACTTATTAAAGCCGGACGCTTTCCACCGCAGGTTAAAACGGGTTTAAGGTCTATTGCCTTTATAGAAAGTGAGATTGATGCATGGATTGATAACACCATTGCACAATCACGTAATATATCTAAATAATATAACCAAGAGGAAATAAAATGAATAGTAATAAAATGAAAAATATCAAAGAGTCATCTACCAATATTTTTACTGCTATGGCGAAGAATCTTTATATTACAGGAATCCGTATATATAAAGAACAAGAAGATTATGAGGTATTGGAAGCCATAATGTTAGATAGTAATAGAACGGAATCATATCTTTCGCATGTTAAAGAATATCTGGCAAAACGCTTTGATGGACATATGGAAGAAATGGGTAAAAGAGAAAGACTGATTTATGTTGATATGGATAAAGTTATGCATGAAATGAGATATGTTCATACCCAAGCATTACTTTTTAGTATGAGCTAACAACAGCGTATTCGGCCCCGAAAGGGGCTAATAAAAACACAATGAATTAAATAAGCATTTAACTATGAGGATATAAATATGTCTAAAAATACGATGGGTATTAATAAATCAACCGAACTGTTCTATGACCTTGCATGCAGAGCATTTTCCGCAAGCTGGAATATGTTCATGGAAGTTAATGGTGATGGTGACGCCAATGATTATTTGGATGACCCTGATTTTATGAGTCCATTTATTATTCATGTGATTAATCATATCCAGAACAACTTTGAAAGATTCACTAAACAAGAGGGTAATAACGGTGATGTTAATCAAGTTAACTTTGAACGGGTTGCTGCCATGTTAGTCGAGTATTCAGAAAACTTTAGAAAGTAAGAACTCATCTTGCCCCGCAAGGGGCTAACCAAAAATAAAAGAGGAAAATATAAATGGTAAACAACAACGAACAAAACTCCATGACAAATAAAATATCTGTAGTAGTAAGTATGCTGTGCGAAGGAACCCCAACAGTAAAGAATACTATTCAAGAAAGCCTAGATGTGTTTATTGCTCTGAGCGGGTATTCAGTAGAAGAAATGATAGGAGATAAAAACTTAGTAGATGCATTAAATCAACATATCAATAACGATTTAGTCGATGAGTTAGATCTAGAATACGGTCTGTAATCATCAATATCGTTTATAACAACTAAACATTATTACTAACTATTAATATAAAAAAGGATTAAAGATGAAAGAGATTATATTAAATAAAAGTGAAAAAGAACTAAACGAACTTATTGCCAATATCTTGCAAGGATACTGTGATGAAATATATAGCATTTATGAAAAACATCATGAAACAGCAATCGATATTTTGAAAGATGGGTTCATGTCAAGCGTCATATATGATGTTTTGATAACTCGTGCGATGAAGAAATACTCTATCAAAAATGATGTATCAGGTATCAATAGAAGAGATTTAAAAGCCACAATCTTGTATTGGCATCAAGAACACATCATTGAACTTGTTTCGAAAAATATAAATCAAGATGAAAATCAAGATCCTATTTATTGGAAGCTAAAAATGACAGTTATTTGATGTTTAATATTAATATTATTCCCTCGAAAGAGGGAAATAACATGAATGATAAAACTAAGGGTTATAATATGATTGATGAATTCCACGTTATGTATATGTATAGAAAAATCCAAGCTGAAGCGGCTACAACTGATTTAAAAACCTTGAATCAACTGTTGAAGAAGTTCCGCAAGGTAGTAGCAGAGCGCCGTGAAGAATACTATCAGGAGACTGGTGAGAAAAAGGCCTGTAAGCTGAGGATGAAGAGACTACAGAAGTTGCTTGAGAAAATGGAATGTGAGCGGATCTCCCCAGAGGAGCTATGATCTTTTGGCTCAGACATGAGCTAAATTTTTGTGGCTCGGATTAATATCTAATCTGACAGACAGACTTGTATTGGAAATCAGTATTCCTCTAATCATCGAAAAATCAAGTTGTTAATATATATCATTTCTATTGGAAATAATTTTCGGAGGGAGTTATAATTTTTTCGATCTTAAATTTCATTTTCAATGGCATTAGTATAAATATTAAACGGTGAAAAAACATGGATAGAAATGATATTATTGAAGCTGTTAAAAAAGGAATGGAACATGCTGCGTATAATACACGCTTAATGGATTTTAGTTCTGGTGGTAAAATTAACACTGAATACTTTGCGACTGTCTCAATAGGTCAGGCTTTGCTCAAGAGTAAGGAATTCCGTATAGGTGATGAAAAAATAATATTCGAATATAATACAGGAAAGTTCTTAACATCAACAGTGCCATTAATAAAAAGAATGGCAATCGGTAATTTATTTCCTAAGAGTGTTTTAAGAAAGCACGCTAATACAACTAGGACAGGAAGGATTGACATTGTATTACTTGGTGATAACAATGGCATATCTTATCCTAAGTGTGCTATTGAAGTTAAAGGCAATTCTCCGCAAAAAAAATTGTTAATTGAGGATATAAGAAGAAATTTAGAATATATAAAATATACTGGAAATACAGGTTCATCAAAATTAAACCTTGCAGTTAATTGCGCATTCGAATCGTTTTATAATTGTAATTACATTCCTAGTCGATTTTGCATCACAACTAACGGCAGAGATGAAAAAATAAAGGAAATCAAGAGGAAGTATGAGCGATATATTGAAGGGGTAAAAAATGAAATACCTTCAGATATCAAGTATGACATTGATGTTTTTTCAGCAACAGAAATATTATTGTCTCCTTTGTCTCCTCAAGATGAATATGAGCAATTAGAAGATCATATTCATCTTACGCTCGGAGTATTAATAAAATTTGAACGTCAACCGTTTAAAGAATCGTAGATATTCAGGAGTAGTTTATCCATCAGTCTGATTTTTTGAAAATTAACATACGTTGGCTGCTCGTTAGTGTTCTTTAAGCTAGTTGTGTTTTAATATAGAAAGCGGGAAAATAGAGTCAATACATCTATACAAATGCGAACCATACCATATTGGTGACTCTATCAATATGGTTGTTATAATCTTCATTTAAACAGCCATTTTTCTGCGTTTTGTATTCGA
This sequence comes from Pectobacterium atrosepticum, assembly GCF_000740965.1. Taxonomy (NCBI): domain Bacteria; kingdom Pseudomonadati; phylum Pseudomonadota; class Gammaproteobacteria; order Enterobacterales; family Pectobacteriaceae; genus Pectobacterium; species Pectobacterium atrosepticum. The sequence goes on from NZ_CP009125.1 coordinate 1,836,863, forward strand.
TGCTCCGAAATCTGATGAAATACTGGAAAGCTGTTCAAGACTCTGCTCAACAGAACGTTTAAACTCAAGTGCTGCTTCTGTACGCTGTTTTATTACTAGAGCAACAATCTCAGCGTCTGTTTTTTCTGAAATAGCTCTCTGGTAGATCATACGCTCATGCATGATATCAAGATTACCGGATGATTTAGCGGCTGTTCTTGCTGTTGAGCTACTTATAGGATTGAGTTCAATGACAAAATTATCTATCAGTGATTGTCTCTTCTTATCCAGTCTGCGTAGCTCATTATAAACAGACCTGTATTTATCTACTTGTGTTCCAAAAGGATATTCTTCACGCACTTTACGATAGCCTTCCAGATACTCATTCATTGATGGTTGTTGTTTTAGTTTTTCAATAGTATCAAAATAGGTTAATATATCGCTGTTGTCTAATTTTACATTTCTCATAAATACCTCGTTAATAATATGTGTTATATTTATATGTTAAGGTATATAAAGAAACTGTCAAATTCAGCAGTAAATTAAATAAGGGGAATTACTTTCGTTTTATATTAGTTGGTATAAAAACGCCTAAGACTGATTGCTTTATATATTAACCTTGATTCAATCTATTATAATGCCAAAATGAAATTATTATTTTAAACAAGCTGAGGGGCTTTATACTGATCTAAAATAAACTCATCACTACCAGTATAAAACTCAACTTTCCCGAATTCCCCATCAAGATTTTTATTGAATAGCAAATCAATCTAACATCGAAATATTTATCTAATAGGTCTCTTCGATAAAATATTTTTATGTTGTAGTATAATCTATTAGACGGTTATAGGTTGAACCAATAATTTTTCAGATAGGTCACTTTATTTAATTTTTGGGGTGGTAAAACCTTTTAAATCTACGGGGTTGTTCTTCCTTCTTATATTGTTTCTCGACGAGATCTAACCTATCTTTTTCTGCCTGTTGGCGATTTTGTTCATTTTGAATGATGTTACTTACCAGCGAAGCTGGAATAACCTGAATATTGTTTGACCAATATCGGTAAGGATTACTCGCCTGAATGTTGTCAACTGTGGTTGATATTTTATCTACATCAAGCTTTTTTTCAAAAGAAATGACACGGTTATTACCCTCTTTTGAAATTAATTTGGCTGTATTCTCTAAGTTTTCCTGACTTCTTAAATTAAATGCTCCTACAACGATATTGTGATCTTGATGATATAAAGCCTGTTTTTTATTTTCACGATAACACTCAAGGTAAGAATAGAGTTTGAACTCTTGAATACCAAATGTTTCCTCAAGCATAGTCATTTGTTCAGCCAAGATATTCAGAATATCGTTTTTGGATAGTTTTTCATGAAGTTTGATTTCAAGTGAACCGGGGAGTTTTTTCATTTTTTTTTCCTTATTGTTATTTTTATCATGATACTGCTTTCAAATGGTTTGTGGCATCAGCCAAGTCTTTTCTTGCCGCTTCATTTTCTTTCGTTCGTTTGTATACCTTTCGGGGCTTATCGATCTTGATACTGTTTTTAGCATTAGGAACAGCATTATTCTTTTTCTTCTTACTAAAAATAAAAGCATCAGTATAGATCTCTTTCGTTTCTGTTTCTAAAGCTAGGCTTCGTCTTTCTTGCTTTGAGTAATCAGTATAGTTTTCTGGATATTTTTCAAGCTCAGCATGAAGACTTCTGGCATTGCTTAAATGCTCTTTACGCTTTTCATCAAGTTGATGGCTTAGACCTTTGGCGAAAATGTTCGAGTTAATATACAGATGCCCATGATGTTCAACGAGAATACCTTTCTGTTTGAGCTTTTTGAATATGTTGGACATATTGCCGGATGCGATATTCAATGCCTTGCAGAGTGATGATTGCGACAGATTGATGAGGTTTCCGAACTCCATATATTCTAAGATATAAGTCAAGACACGGAATTCATTCTTAGATATATCTAAATCAGAAAAAACACGGAAGTTGGAAGTGAAGGCAAAAACATAAGGCTGTGCAAATGAGATCGATTTATCTTCTTCTGTTGCAATAACTGTGGTCGATTTTATATCCTTGTTTTGCAGTAAGCGTCTTGCGATATCAATCTTTTGTTCCGTGGTTAATGTTTCAAATAGGCTAAGTAGTTCAGTATCATTAATATTCATAGTATTCTCTCTTATAGTTTTTATTATGTTATTTTTAATACTATGCAGAAAAATAAAAGTCAATAGTTAAACTATAAATAAAATAGGGATTTTATTATTATGATATTGTTATATGTTAAAAAACCTATGTTCAAACATAGATCTTGCTATGTTCGAACATAGGACGGAACTATGTGCGCACATAGGAGTTTGCTATGTTCGAACATAGCAAAAAAAGTTGCGAAGCCTTGATTTCATTGGGCTGGGAGGGGGCTTATAATTAAATAATTAGTAAGAAGTTAAGAGAGTCCAGTTTTTCTTTTTCCTTATGTGCAGGGGGTTTTACGTGGGAATATGTGGTTTTCTTGATACTTATTTTCAGCGAAGTGATTGTTTCATACAATCACGAAGCGCTGCTGGCATTTTAAGAATAGTGTAATTGTTTTCCTTTTATTTTACTGGCGGCTATCGCCGCAATTCTTTATGGATAAATCTATCATTAACAGGGATGAACCCTGTTTCAGCGATGTGATTGTTTTGGACAATCACTAAGCGCTGCTATTGGGATTATAGTTTTCTTATGTGTTTAAGAGCAAATACTATAGCCTTGATTAATTTCTAATTAATATACTAACAAAGGGCGAAGCCATGAGCGAAAGCTCATAAGAAAGGATTTGTTTTTCAATATGAAATTTTAATTTAAGTATAGGATAAAACTAGTTTATAAAATATCTTGAACACTAAACCGTCCATGAAGTCGTAAGGTTAATCATACTATTTCTGCTTTATCGGCTATCGCCGAAATTCTTTATGGATAAATCCATCATTAACAGGGATGAACCCTGTTTCAGCAATGTGATTGTTTTTGACAATCACTCGGTGCTGCTTCTTTGGATATAGTTTTCCTATATGTTTAAGAGCAAATACTATATGTTATCGTGGTAATTCTGTGTTCAAGAATAAGGTCAATTTTGTTTTTTATGATTAAACGATCTAAAAAAGATCTTTCCTCTTTTTGCTATCAATACTAAAAACGTACTTCATCAAGATAAAAATACATATTTCAGAGTTAGGGCGTAGCCGTGCTCATGAAAACAGATTCATCGTTTTCGACAGCACATGAGCGTTAGCTCATAAGATAAATATCTTTTCAAAAGAAGATTAAAGCAGTAAGTAAAACGTTATCACGCAAGAGTTAAATTTGATTTTTCCGTGAGGAATATAGTATTTATTACTAATAACAAAAAGGAAAATCAAACAATGAATAATATTAAAATCATCACGCTCTTTAATGCCAGTGAAAAAATCCCATTTATGACCTGCATAGTTAAAGATATTAAAGAGAATGAACACGGGATAAAACTTACTCTCGAAAACGGCAATAAAATTTATGTCAAAGATTACGATTCTTTCTTCCTGTCTGAATCAGCAAATGATTGTGATAAGGAACGAATGGTAAATGTGTATGGGAGATTGATTTCTGAACTCAGTCAAGTCAGCGAAGAAACAATAAGCTTGCTGATGTCAGAGACCAAAACCTACAACAGCCAGCATCCCAACACGCCCGTTAGTGTTCTGGATGATTACTATTACTGTAGCAGGGGGAAAGCCAATACCTCAGATGAATCTACATTGATGAATGCACTTGGCCTAACAAGATCTGCGTGAAGCCATAACAGAAGATATCTTCTTATCCGAACTGGAAGCTTCTGGCGGTATCGTGCTTCACGCCGACATGGGCTATCCAGCAGCGGAATACAAAGGTACAGACATCAGAATAGCTATCGAGCCGATAAACCTTACCCATATGCGAGATCTGACCAATGGCTATGTGGCAATGTTCAGGAACGGTGAGTTCGAGCATGAGATGGAGGGCGATCTCTATGAGGCGTTATCTAAGGTTGTTGATAGGCTTAAGATCGCTGTTGTGTTTTGTGAGAATAAATGAGTTATTAAGGAGAAATCTTTTCCTTCCTATGTGTTGCCTACTGGCAGTCGAAAGTCATTAAAATTTAAAAGAACATATACCTAATAATTAGAATGGAAATAATTATTTATGAATATTTATCTTATTAATTATTTATACTCTTTTATAAATTAAAGAAATGTGTTATATAGTTTGGGATCCGTACCAATGATAGAGAAGTTAACAAGCAGTGAAGTTGTTTTTACATGGAGAATGACGAAAATGGAATATATCGAATCATCTAATAAAGTGCTTGCCAGATATTATGATGCCTTTATTAAAAGAACTAGCGGTATCATTCAGGAAACAGCAGAAGACATTGGTACAGGTGCAGCGAGAATGTCAGTATGGATATCACCATATTCCATGCTATCTATAGATCCTAAATATTCAAAAGTAATTTCAGAGTTTAGGCACTTGGTTATTCAGGAAGATAAAAGAATGATGGTTTGTATTTTATCTCTGATCGCAAACCCTAATTTAATTTATGATATGGTAAAGACTATTATAGATTATCTCTTTTCGAGAATGCCAGAAAAAACACAAAAAAACCTATCAGAGAGATATCGGGAACTGGGTAGTAAATTATCTAGTTTAATCTCAGAGCAGGCTATTAAACAAGCCACAAAAATAGCAATAATTGAAGGGTTGTCAAAAATAATTGCAACAAAAATATCAAATGAACCAATAACAAAACTCACAGCCGATCAAATATCAAAAGGTACCATAACAGCATTTCAAATATATAGTTATGTCGAAAAAGCCGCCCAATCTGCACGAAAATTAAGACGTAGTGATCGAATCATATATAACATGCTTTACTCAAAAAATACTGAAATGTTATACTTCATTGTAGCGAAAAAAATAGATCCTTTAATTGTTGTGACAAAATTAAACGATCACACTAACGCCGATGAGCTTATAAATGTGCTTGCTGATATTTTCTACGATTGGTGATGTCATGTTAAAATCAATAAGATCTGTTTTTTTAGACATTGCTGCTATTTTTCTGACAATAATTTTTTCAATCCTATCAATTTATATATGTGGGAAAATTTTCCCTGAAGATTTTTTATTTCCATCGTCCGTATTTGGTATGATATTTTCATTCTGGATTAGTAATCGATTGATAAATAGGTTGAGATGAACTAATAAATGCTCTTGCTAATATTTTATACGACATGGTGATGCCATGTTAAAATCTATCAAAACTGTTCTGTTTGATATTTTAGCTATTTTTCTTAAATTAATTTTCTCAGTTATCTTTGTTTTTATAGGTGCTCATTTACCCGATTCTCTTATGCTGCCTTTTGTTGGACTAGGTATACTCTTTTCATTTTGGCTTGGTGATTATTTGGCTGATAAATTAAGATAAAATACAGCCACCAAAAGATATTATCGGTGACCGTATCTAAATGTATCAGAAAAATTATAAAATACTATCATTCCAGATACTATAGCCAGATGTTCCTGCTACTTTATGTTCCCATGATATAGAACCATATTTTAATAAAACTTTTTCATATGGCATCATTTCATTGTTATTTATTGAATGTGGGTAATTACAGGAGATGTCAACAATACGCGCATCTGTTAATTTAATTTCGTAAAAAATCTCTAGTTGACCAGCAGAATTTACTCTATATAAGAAAAAATTAGCCGTTAACCGTTCATTTGAAGAGGTTGAAACACCAAGCAACGGTGATGACTTATCAATAAACTTAACTAATTCAACAGGATGGCAAGACAGGTTATCATCATAACTCATTGAGTGATTGAGACTCAATACTTGTATTTGGTTTTCATGACCGAGTTGACTTCTATTACCAATTGATTGCAGTGATGAACAACCAGAAGAAATTAATCCTTGCTTATCACCTGTAAGTTCTAAATAAATAATGCTAGACATTTTTCAATAACCTCAAGAAGTAAATTTATTAATGTGTTGATGGTGTATCAAGCTTGAGTGAAAGTTTTCGCCCATCTGATGTTTTCATTTCAACAAGATTGCTTTGGGTCACTTGCATCAAAGAAAGGCATAACCTCATCATCAATGCTAATATTTCTTCAGGAGGTAATGAACTATTAAGAAGGCTACTTTTTAATTGTTCATTAAGTTGAGTGGTTAATTCCTCTTTACTTCCCATATTCTCTCTCCATGAGTTAATTCACTGTTTTAACTTAAAATCGGCTATCCAAAATAGGGTATAAAATGCGGACTGATGGTTGATGCGAATTGACTTTGGTCCTCACGTTTCAATGGTACAGATTAATGACGAGCTTTTCAATATTCATTCGATCCAGTAGCCTATGAAAAAATTTACTGGTTGTTTTACTAAAATTATGTTTTTTGACAATATGGTTATAGCAGTGCTATCACCAGTAAAATGGAGAGTTAAAAAGATACACTATATAGCAAGCTCTGTTGCATCACTGGATAGAGCCTCAACCGATGCTGAGGCTAATTGCTACAGTTTTTGGTATTTAACAGTGTCTGAGGGGATATAGTGTTAGTTATATACTGATCAATCTAATAATCCCTTCGACACCTTACTCGCCGTCTGACTGAAATTATATCGGTCAACAACATTCCCTTTGAACCAGATCTCAAGGGTGTTCATATGCGCTGTGTTGCTGTTTTTCAGTAGGGCCAGACCGGGAATATAGTTTGAGATCTGAGTCTCGCCTGACATACTGGAGTAAGACCACATTTCCTGACCATCGTTGGTAGCTCGTGTTTGTGGTTCCCCGAATGCGTTAATAACATCTTGCTGGGTAGTTTTCCCTTTAACGATTTTGGTTTTTACAGTCTGTTGGGTTTCGTCTTTCAGGGATTTGTTTCCATAGGTGGTGCAAGCGGTAAGAGGTAAGATCACCAGTGCTGCGATAAACAGTTTTTTCATGTTAACTCCATATAAACAGTAAACGTAGAAACAGGCGTAAAGAAGCCGGGGCCAGAGGCATATCGAATCTGGCTATTACAATTTGTGTTAATGACTGGCGAAGAAAGCCGCTTGTCAGATGTTGTGAGTCTTTCTATCTAATCCGCTAACGGCATCCCTTATGGTTGTTTTCCCTGATGTTGCGTTAATAGAAGCAGCGCAGATGCCATAAAACAGCTTTAGGCGTTTGTCTTACGGCCAGTAGCTCCATCTCCTTGAACCCACTCGTAAACAGCTCTGTGGCTCTTTTTCTCACTTTATCCAGTAACGATTCTTCTAGCAAGAAAATGATCGGTATAACAGATCGATAAATTAATATTGATAGTCTATGACGATTGATAATGCTTTATCGATCGACATTTTAATTGATTTAATCGATCGAATATAAATATATGATAGTTTAAATCTATCATTATTTTGTTTTTGATCGTTACAAACGATATGACGACCTTAAAAAATAATTGAATCCTATCAATTGGTTAATAAGGTGGCTTTGCTGTGGTCGTCCTGTTAGAGCAAGCTGTAACGTCTTCAGGCAACCCGAAAGGCATCAAAACATAGCAGCATTTTTGATTATCAGGATGGATGGGAAGATGAAGAAGATTTTACTCGTTACTTGCACTGCTCTTGTTCTGGCGGGATGTGGTGAGAAAGGCGACTTTGAAAAAGCTATCAACGCGAAAATTTCAAAATCAAAGGTGTGCTACTCCCTGCAAAACAATGACTTTGCGTTCAACAAAGGTTTTCCAGTAAAGGTTAATCATGGCTACCGTTCTGCTGGATACAATGCCGGTGATGAAATCCTGAATGGGCTTGTTGAACAGGGGCTTCTTACTGTTTCACAACAGGCGAATGGCTTTAGCAGTGTTGATGTTCTGGAAGTAACAGACAAAGGACAAGAGGTTGAGTTTTGGAACCGGGAGGAAGGGGCCTGCGTGGGTCATCGTGCTGTGGCTGAGATTACTAATTGGACCGAACCCAGTGAGGGTAATGGCGTTAAAATGACACAAGTGACCTATACATGGAAACTCGAGGGCGTTCCGAGCTGGGTGGATAAAAATGCGTTCTCTGGTGTCAAGGGGATGGCTGAACCCGAAGAAGCCAAAATTGTTCTGGTGAAAACCAATAACGGTTGGGCCGCTCGGTAATTAAAGGAAAAGACGCTATGAACTCTATCTATTGGGCGTTTTTCATGGGCCTGCTGATGAACATACCATCACTGGCTCCGGTGCTGTTTCTGCATAATATATCAAAGAAGGTTAAGGTCTCGATGGCCCTTAGACTTTTTCTGCTTAACGCCTTCTTGGTGCTATCGCTGGTAACGGTATCGCAGAATACAACACAAAAATATGGACTGTTCCCTGTATGGCTGATTTTTGCCGCCATTGGGTTATTTGTGGTCATGCTGGTGCCAGTGGTAAAATTCATGCGTAAGCATTTAACTGTAGGTAAAAGCAGGGCTGTTATCCTTTCATCATTCCTGATTATCTATGCCATTAGGTTTCACGGCGTGTTTTCAGATGTGAATGGCAGTGGATACACGCTTAATGGATACAATGTGGTGTGGACGTTGTTCTTCTTGTTTGTCTGTCTGCTGGCTTATCTCGGTTGTGCTGGGAGTAAAACATATTCTGGTTATTCTGCACCGTCATCTGCACCGCAATCAGAATATTTCAAGCCCATTAAAGAGTATGAGACACAATCACAAATTGACTACGATATTGCTGTGAAGGGAGCAAGTATTCTGTCTGAACTCAATCTGAATATCGTCGAACGACAGCGTTATCGTGATGCACTGAAAAACAGAGAATAAGAGAGTTAGCCATGTGAATATGTTTTTCTGAACATGCAAAGCCGGATTGATTTCGGCTTTTATTTTTTTTGGATTTTTATATTTTTTGGTTAATCATTATTTAATGATTCCCATAATTCTATGTGAGTAATGTTTCCTTTATTTTTAAATTTATCTATTTTATCTTGTGGAAGATAATCTTTAACCAAGGATAAATTTTCTTCACTAACAAAAGAATACCAAAAATGTAAATTGATGGCTTCTTCAATCATAAACTCACCACGTCTTACCGTTCTACTCCACCATAACCCATCTGGTTCAGGATAATCATTAGACAATCGTGGTATATCATCTTTCCATTCGTTAATAAACTCAATCTGCTTTGATGATGGCACAGGTGTAAGCAGCTCATCAAGAATAGTATAATAATCTCTCTTCTGTTTATCAGTATCATATTTTTTAAGTAGATCTAAAATATCATAGGGTTGATATTTTTCTTTTAGCCTGTCTTTTTCTGGTTTTATTATCTTGTAATACATATACGGATCCTTTTTATAGATACATAAGTTCTATATAATAAACAAGATGTAAAATCAACTTTATCATTTATCTTTAAAAATAAGGTTTAGGAATTTAATAATGCCTCTTGATGTTCGATGTAATATACCTTTTATTGTTTTACTCTCCATTATAGTAAGTTTTTGATTTAACGAATTGATTCTTAATTTTTTGTTTTCCATCTCTCGTTTTAGTGATTCATTTTCTTTAATCAGATTATTTATATAATCATCAATATTTTGAATCGCGATATTTCCACCATTCTCTTTTTTCCATGAAGATAGAACAATCAATTTTGATGCTTTCATTTCACGAGATCGACCAGTACGTTTTTCGTCATCATCATAGTCAAACTTTAAACCAGCGCCTCTATACATTTTATTTCGGCGTTTTAGATTATCTTCTGTGGCATCTGTTGGACCAAGTTTAATTGAGTTAACATCTGCATTAGGCCATTGCTTTGCCCAAGTTACAATTTCGTTGAACAACCACCTTCCCAGCCTATTTCCTCTGTAATCTTTATGCCAAATACCAAGTGAGCCGCATGTAAGCGAAATAGTTTCCAAAACAATAACATTATTATCATTCTTTAAAATAGTATGGATTGCTCGGAAAGAGAGTTCAGGGGCTTGTTTTTCTCCAACGCATCGAAAATAAAGTGTTATTAGGTCATTATGCTCATTACCAATATTTTTATTTTTATAAATAGTCTCTATGAGAAAGGATTTCCAATACTTATCTGGATTATCTCGTTCGTAGATATGCAGGATTTCAAGTGTTGGTCTTTTAGTGCTTGTGGGGGTAGGTTCTTGCATGGGTTGGTGCTCTTTTATGATTACATAATGATATGATAACATTAAGTTTAACGTGACGACTGTTTTGTTAACTATCTATCTTGTTTTTTTGATGCATACGCATATATTTTAGCAAAAAATCGATTAAAATAAATATCTGAACACACTACGTGTGATTCACATTATGGTGATATGGAGTGTTATATGATTATAAAAAAAACATGCGCAAATGATAGTTTCATTGAGCAACTATTGAATGGATGGATTCAGGCAAATCAGCGCTATGTCGATCTCTTAGGAAAGAAAGATTGTTGTTGGTGGTATAACGAACGGACTAATGTCAGTGTTCTTGCTGGTGCTGCATGGTCATTAGGCTGGGCTGCAATTGAAGAATACCCTTCAAATAAAAGAATGAAGGGCTGTCTTCAGGAAAATACTGATACCAGTAAAGGTCGTGTTGATCTTTACATTACAAATAAAAATGATGATGTTGCTATCGAAGCCAAACATGCTTGGTATAATCTTGATAATATAAACGAAAGCAATGCTATTACTAATTTTAAAATGGATGAGGCACGTAGTGATGCTAATCGTTTGGTAGGGCAAGCTGATCGCCATTTTTCAGCAACTTTTGTTGTTTTTTATACTAAGATAAATTCACAAGAAATAATCGCTGAAGAGTATATTGAACAGTTGATTGATGGTGCTATTCCGAATTACAGAAGAGAGTGTGTTTCATATGCATATCTTATTGATCAGCAGTTTATGTTTAAAAATGAGTTAGGGTATTATTATCCAAGCGTTGCATTGATATTGGAAGAAGTAGATAAATAAAATTTTATTTATCATAAGTTTTCTCTTCATATATAATGAACAATGTTTGGCAATAATTGTTGCGTACTATAAAGTGGATTTTCGATCTTATATGAAGAGCAATAATTTTAATGAAAGATATTGAGTTTTTTAATTTATTACATTATGATACTGTTATTTGGCGTGATTTTATTATAAGGGGTGTTTGTGAAAGGTAGGATGAAATTTGCATTTGAAAATACACCTGAAAATCAAAGTTTTTTTGATTTAATTAACCTGTGGAGTAAAAGTATTCCGACTTGTTACTTTCTTGATATCTGCTGTGTTAGTAATATAAGAGAAAGTAGAAAATATTTATCAAATGAAATGATTGGTACTGATAAGTATAAATTTATTAAGTTTTTGGAGACTCTTGATTTTGATAATAATGCAATATCATATCTTCCTGCTTTAATGGAAAAAACCAGTGATTTATTTAATGATAAATCAGTTAATAATTTAACTGCAGAGGTTCGTGAAGATCTTGAAGCATTGCATCTTTTTTTCAAAAACGCGAAAGTTATCGAAAGTCCAGAGTTTTCTGATGAATACATTAATAAAATGAAATCATATCATCCAGAAATGAATGGCCAAGGTTACCATGATTTTCTTTCTTTCGTAAATTGTAGCGGTATCATCGATGCTGTTTCTAAAAATAAAAGATTGGGATACGTTAAGTCTTTCTGTGAACAAGCCGATTTATTAAATATTGAAAAAAATAGTGTCGTAGTAATTTCAGCCATCGCATGTATTTATGGTTGTATTCCGGCAAGAAAGGTTATGAAGTTTAAACGAGAACCCGGAGAATTTAATAGCAGTAATGCTCTGGCCGACTTACAGTCTGTAAGCCGAGTTGCTCGAATGTCTAATGAAATTGAAAGGGGCGCTCGCCTTGGCCTTACCCCTTATGTAAGATATTCATTTATAACTGAAGACAAAAATTTAAATATATTGTATGACTGTTTTTTTGTAAACGGTGTTGAACAAGAAATTACGGAAAATTTTGTGAAAAATAAAATCACAATGACAATTGAGGGGAAGTTACTTTTCCCTGAGTTATTCAAAATAGATGGTTCTTTTACTGATGCTTCAGCAGAAGATGAATTCGTAGAGGTGCTTAAATATTTAGGCCTTTCTACTACATAATATAGCTATTCTGTTATAGGAATCTATGAGGTGAAAACTGTATACGTAAATATTTTTATTACAACGGATAAAAATATTTTTAAATTTATTTTCTATGATGGGTTTGGGGTTTAATTCTTGGGGTATTAATTTGTATTCTTTGTTCAGCCGGTTTAGCTGGAGCTATCGCTATACTGTTATCAATATCAGAATTCTCTTTTTTAGGTCTATTGGGAAAACGCCTGATCTCATCTGGGGTAGGTTTATAGTTTTCAGTATTGAATCTGACACGTCTCTCATGTTCAGCGCGTGATACATAGATACCCTGAACCTCATCAAAGACATAATTTTCAGCAATATGCTTATCATGTTTAGCATCTACGGAAACAGGGGCTGGCTTCTTCTTGGCCCAGATAAATCGTTCTTTAAAGAACTCTACTACCAGTAAAGTGAAACGTTTAAAGATACCATCCTGACGAGGTTTAACCTGCTTCCTCTTGCTTTTAACAGGAGTGCGTTTGACCGTACTGGCAGTTGGAGAGGGAGAAGTTTTCAGTTTAGTGCGTGTATGAGGTGCAGGGGCAACCAAAACAGGCTTTTGACCTGATGATGCCGACTGTGAACCCATTTCAGTTAAGATTATTTCTACTGGCTCTGGCAATTCAGATACGGTGAAACTGTTGAGGTCAACAACGATCTGAAGATCCAAATCTTTGAAGACACTATATGTAGCCTGAGCTTCTTGTTTCATCTCATCACGTACGGCCTGTTCAGCAGCGCGTTTTTCCTGAACGTATTTGCTGTTCCACTTAGCACGGTGAACACGTTGCATTGGTGGACGGCTGGTTAACGTTGCTTTGGCAAGCCATAGCGCTTTTTCTTCAATATCTAATGTAATAGCAGCGTTTTCGAGTGCTTCACTGTGTTGAGCATCAATAGAACGGTGGTCAATACGCTCAATACTGCCAACGGCAGCCAGATAGCGATTGGCAATCACAGACCACGATTCACGCCAAAGGATCACGTTTTTCTTGTCGTTCCAGCTTCTTTCTTTTTTACCGAAGCCATCAACTGTGATCGGTTTTAATGTCAGCATCACATGCGCATGAGGATTATTACCGTTAAGATCATGAAAAGCGATATCAGCAATCATTCCCTTATCAACGAAATTTTTCTGACAGTATTCGGCTACTAATTTTATCTTGTCTTCATTGCTAAGTTCACAGGGAATAGCTACATCAAAATAGCGGGCTGTTTGACCATCTTTCTGACGCTCGACCCTTTCAACCTCATTCCATAAGGCGGCAGAGCTTTCAATAATATGAGCAGGGGCGGAAACAGGCGCTAATATCTGATGATGGAATAAATCAGCACGGTGGCTGAAGTCGTAGGTATTACCTGTGCGATCATCTGTTATTCTTGACCTGTTATGATAGGCTGCTTTCCTACAGGAAGACATGCCCTCAGAACGTTTCACAATTTTAAACTCCAGATGAAAAATCGCCATATAACAAATATCCTCAAATATAACTATACTGCTGTTAGTTTTTCGTAAGAAAAACTCTATGTGTTGGCCTTGGTTTTGCTTTTAGCCTGCGGCAGGCAACCGTCGGTAGACCCCACACGCTCACGAAGTGAGTGTATAAGTGGGCATTGTTTTCTTAAAAAAAGAAACAATGTAAAAGCCTTCTTATTAATTAATACGAAATATATAAATGCCTGTAAAACAAAACGCCGAATTAAGCGGCGCTATCTGGATAAACGGGCGAAGTATTCCGCGATATTACCGAGATGGGTTTTAGATAGCGTCCGAAGGACAAAAAGAGTTTAATTTATCCCGCCGTAAGGCGGGAAAGCACTAAAACCCGAAAAATAAGAGTATTGTTAAATAGTTTTCCCTGTTGCACAATTTACAGGTTAGTCATGAAAATCAGAGTGAAAATTTAACAAGTTAAATGAAAAACACTAATAAACAAAAATAAGTAACGCGGAGAGTATTAGATAAAATAGTTAGTGATTACTATCATGTGGTGTTGTTGATTTTTATTTTACTTTGCTGTTGTTGGTTTTTTTATTATTTTTTTGACAAGGATTAATAAGTTGAGTAAGTAATATATAACAATTATTAATTAACAATAGAGGGTTCAGAATGGGAGGGTTGATAACAACAGCAGCACGCCTTAAAGATGATACAGTTGTAAGCTTTAGGCACTATACCAACAATGACTTTAACCTTGTCTTGAGACAAGATGATTTTATTAAGGAAATGAAAAAGATTTCTCCAAGCATAAAAACATCACCTAAAAGAAAATACATGAAACTCAGTAGAGATGATGTTATCGATAAGTTTGAAAGACGGTTCTCAAAGACAACGTTTGATTATGTGTGTGGAAATAGTTTTTTAGCTCCTGTTTGGTATGGAATCAACTTCTTTGATTATAGAAAAAATGTGGCATTTTCGGTGAATGATTTTTCAAGCAATTTGCATTTTTTGACTTACAACCTAATGTCTAATCCGATAGTCATAAAAATGCTTAAAGAGGGTGTTATGTTTACAGAGAGTGATCTTGTTCGCTTATCTCATAATGTACCTTTCGTTTATTTAAGAGATATCCTTAAGCTCAAGGAACTTAAGGATATAAATGCATTATATGATGAAAATGGAGAGATTATTGATCTTAAAGGCCGTGACACATTTGATATCATTTGTTCCTTTTTTGACGATAATTTAGTTAAACCTGAATATTTCAAACTAAGAGTTAAATATCCGGACTGGGATTTTTATTCTCATTCTGATGGGGAAGATGGATTCGATATATTGAAAGATTACTTAGAAAAGGAAAACCTTCTGACTAAAAATGATAAAATTGCGTGGGGGGAATTTGAATCAAACATGCGTTAATTAGGTAGGTTTTTTTTATTTCAGTAAACCTATTAAACTCATCAAGACCATTTTTAACATCGTGTTAATGGTTTTTATGATAATGAAAATTATACGTCGATGATATTTGTAACTGGAGATTTTGTGATTAGATTGAATAATAGTAAATCTCCAGTTTTGACAAAAACAAATTTATAGAATAAAGGAATGTAATATATAAAATAAAAAGGAGATAACAACATGCTGCCATTTACCAATGATATTTTTAGATCTTTAACGAATGTTCTCAAAACGCATAATGTATCGGCATATGAAATAAGAGACTCGCTCGACCGAACATTACTGTTCTATGCAAGAACACAAGACGATGTAGAACAATTAATAGATCTTGGTGTTGATATTAATCATCAGGATAAGCTTGGGCATACTGTGCTATTTCATGTCAGTTCAGAAGAAGTGATTAATGCCTTAGTTGAACATGGAATAGATGTAGACAGAAAAGACAATGAAGGTCGTCATGTTTTAGCGACTTATGGATTCTTTAAATATCACGATGTTTTTATGAGATATGCGGATAGATTTAAAGAAAAGCATATTATCATTGACTCTCTATACTGTAATCAACTGGAAAATATACCATCGGCATTGAAATCATTGCATGATAATGGATTTAGGATAACACTGAGTAGATTTGTTGAGATTGAACATGACCCCGAAAAAGAAAAACCAGATAATTTTATTCAATATAAAGAAAGATATATTGCTGTTTTGGATGCGCTAAAAGAATACTGTTATTTATCTACTTTCCATGAGCTTCATCAGGACATTATTTGTAGAGTATATGGTAATGATAAAGTGAAGCTGTTTAGCTATAGAGACTTTCGTGAACTCATTGAAAGTATGTAATTTATTCCCCTGAATCATCAGGGGAATATTTTCTAAGGTCTCGGTCTTTTAGGTGTAGACTTCAATTTTCGGTGATTTTTTTGACTGGTTCATAACGTTTACTTGTTGTCATAGAATATCCTTTCTAAATGAACGGTAAATAGCGTAAAAATCATACTCTCTTAGTTCTGTTTTTTCAATTTTCCATTTCAATAAAAATAAAGTGAATAATAACAGACGTGAAATAAAAGGAGAATAACATGAGGCTTGGTGAACTGGATGAAACCGCATTAATTTTAATGACAATAAATGCTGTGATGTGGGGAGTTAATATTGGGCTTTTTAGCCTATGGATTATCAGATAAAAATATAATTCTCTATCCTGTTGATAATTATTAAAAATGTGTTAATTGAATTGCACTGAATATTACAAGGAGAGAGTATGCATAAAAATCATGATGAGGCCATTGATTGGGTAGCAAGACGATTAATTGAGGATGGTATCTATACCAATATTGAACAAGCTTATTCCCATGCAACAAATATTATTAACAGAAAGAGAGAGGAAGTTAGAAAAAAAGAAGAAAAGGATCATTTTCGTTTTCGTATTAAGTCCATAAAGAAAAAAATAGCATCAGGATACGAATACGCAAATATTCCATATAAGCCGAAAAAACCGATAGTAAAAAACAACCATTCAGATTCATTTTGGGATTGGGATGCTGATGATAAATAAAACCATAAAAATATAAAGGAGAAAAATAATGACAACAAAAACGATAAAACAAAAAATTGCTTCAGCACAGGAACGCCTATACTTCTTGGAAGCTAAAAAGAAACAACAAACAAAAAAAGAAAATACTCGCCAGAAAATAATTTTCGGCGCAGAGGTTGCCAAAGTCTTAGGATGTGATATTGGTTATGTAGATAAGGAATTGGTCTTTGGGGTTCTGCTTGATATCCCGAATCTTCATGAAAGTGATATTGAAAGGTATAAAGCACAAGGCCAAACTTATATCGAAAATGTTTTAAATAAGTCCAAGTACTAATCCTGTTTTTCACGTCCGAACGGTGAGCCGACCTAAAACTTGTTTTTAGGTCGGTGAACTGTTGAGCAAGCCCCAGAGGGCGCGGTAGCTAATTTATTCCCAACACTATCTCAGGAAGAGATTCGCAGCATATTCACCATTAATAAAAACATCACATTCATGATCTGGTGCTGAAAATGCGTGGGTTTCTCTTTTGCATCGAGCCATGACTTTTTTACCATTATAAGTGGCTGTATAGACATTCGTGAAGCTATTACTAAAGGCCCCGGCTAAACTTTTATCTTGGTTTAGGAATGGTTCATTTACAATCAGCGTTTCGTTTACCCATAGCTTTAAAACACCGTTCGGCATGTTTGCGCTAATTAGAAGTTGTTCGCCATCCTGAGTTCGGTAAGGTTGTTTTGCGGAAAAATTGGTACAGCCTACCAGAAAAAATATTCCCAGAATTAAGACTCTGCCTGTCATTTACTATCCTTAAGTTAAATTTTTATATTTAATCTTAGAAAAATCCCCTTTAAATAAAATTCAAAGGGGGAGGGTTTTATCAGATCTCAAAATCTTCCAGTGTTTTACCATTTTCAAGCGCAGCAGCGATAGCTTTAGGTGTACGGCCCTGACCAGTCCATAACTTTTCATTGCCATTTTCATCGATGTATTTGTATTTGGCAGGACGAGGTTCACGTTTAGATTTTACAGACTTGGATGATGCACCGCCAAGTAGCTCTGATGGATCAATACCATCTTCTAACAGTTTTGCACGTAAGGCTTCGATTTTGGCCTGACGTTCAGCGTTTTGTTGCTGTGCGCTGGCTTCTTCTTCACGACGATCTTCAACAATAACAGTCAACTTTTCCAGCATTTCTTCCAATGTTGCCAAATCGGTTTCACGCGCCTGAGCACGTAGGGTGCGGATATTGTTTAATACTTTAAGTACTTCACTCATAGCTTATTATCCTGATGGTGATAAAAAATCATCGATAGGGTGTCTGAATTTGACATATGTCAGAAATAAATTGTATATCAATATGGATACGGAGGAAATAATGAAAAAGAAAAAATCAAAGAAAAATCCACTTGAGGATACGGCAGTGTTAAGTCGAATTGCCCAAAGGGCATCACAGAAAGCGATTAAAGAGGTGTTCGCGGCAGGAATGGCTATCTACTATATTTCAGAAGGGAAACTGATAAAAGCGTATCCTGATGGAAGAAAAGAGTGTGTTAAAGAGTATGAGGACCTATCCGATTATTCATTAAAGATGTTCTGTGAAAAGTGAACTGAATAATGAAATAATGCTCATCCAAGATAAAAATACTATTTTAGTATTTAACCTTTTTTATTGTCACTAAAGAAAAAGTAATGATGTTTATTCTCATGGTGATATGATCTACATGCGTTAAAGTCATCCGTTTATCTATTATTCTGTTAATTGATATTAGGTCGCTATTGTCTATTTTGATGTGGTTGTTATCTCTTTTTTATCATTTAAATGATAAAGGAGATAATGATGATTTTGTTGAAAGAAAGAAAAAATAAAAAAGGTTTTTCCCTTTTAGAATTAATTTTAGTTATGGGGGTTATAGCAGCATTGGTTGTTGCAGTGTTTATTGTATATCCTAAAGTTCAAGCATCTCAAAGAGCAGAAGCAGAAGTAAAAAATATTGCATTAATACAGGCTGGGACAAAAAGCTTGTATTCAGCAGTATCCTCTTATTCTGGATTAGCTATAACAACTCTTGTTAAAGCCAAAGTATTACCTGAATCTATACAAAAAACATCTGGTGCAGCTTCTAGTATGGTGAATGTTTGGAAAGGGAATATTAGTGTTTCTTCTGCTGATACAGGACCTTCTGGAGCAATTGGAAGCTCATTCATTATAACATATAGAAGTGTTCCAGCAGTGGAATGTGCTAAACTTGTATCTTCACTATCTGCTTCATTTTATTCTATTGAAATAGGAGCGGATACGGTAAAAGATTCCAACGGTTCTCTTGATATTGCTGGTGTAACATCATCTTGTAGTCGTGGTGGAGAAAATAACACTGTTTCATTTACATCATTATAAATAAAATAACGGTTTACATTTTGTCATTTATTCCTTGTGGATATCTTGACCACTTTTTTATTTTTGCTAATTAGATATTACGTGAAAATAAAAAGGACGGTGAGGAATGAAAATAACAAATCAAAAAGGGTTTTCCCTATTGGAAATAACATTGGTATTAGGCGTTGGTTCAGCAATGGCTTTCATGAAGTTTCAGGACATGAAAAGTGATCAAGAAAACATCATGGCGAATACCGTAGGTTCACAGATGAAACAGATGGGTGAGGCAGTTAATCGTTATATCAGCATTCGCTATGACAAACTTTCAACGCTCTCATCCAGTAGCAGCCAGAGCAGCGATCCGGGACCAAGAACCTGTTCGGCTAATGGCTGTGAAATAACTTATCAAACGTTAGTGAATGAAGGGCTGTTGCCTGTCAGCTATACCGGAATCAATGCGCAGAAATCAGCGTATAAAATTTTGTTAAAACGTTCTGGAACAACACCTAACTACGTCATTAATGGACTTGTTATCACCACATTGCCTTGGTCAGAAGGAAACCGTGTTCGCTATGACTTATTAGGTCGTGCTATGCAAGCGGCTAGTATTGATAGCGGTATGACGCAATCAGCTACGGTGGCATCGGGTACGGCTGGTCAATGGACCGAAAACCAAAATAACTACAGTGGGATAAATGCGGCAGGATTGCTGGCCTACCGTGTTGGCTACGATTCTTCTATGTATTCGGTTTATCTGCGTCGTGATGGAACACTCCCTATGACAGGGGATTTGAATATGGGCGGTCAGAGTATTAATTATGCCAAAGATATTACCGCATCGGGTGATGTTAACGCGACCTCGTTTAACGGCACTTATGGGCGCTTTGCCAAGAACGTCAATGTGTCTGAAGATTTAAATGTTATTGGATTTTCCACCTTTGGTAAGAACGTATCGATGAACAGCCAGCTTACGGTAAAAAATGGTATCAACTCTGAAAGCTATGTTTCAGCCAGAACCCAAGCCAGCAAACTTCAGATTGGTGGCGGTGGCACCAGCGATCCGAATATGCTCCTGCTGAACGTATCAGGCGGTGCGGGTGATGGCTATCTTTCCCTGAATGGAGATAACAACTCCTCTGTTAAACTGGATATTTGGGGTAGCCAAAGAGTGAGAGGCGACCTCACATTATCGGGTTCAAATGATGGAAAAACGACAGGAGCGATTTCTGCATCAGGAAATATTACAGGTAAATATTTGCAGCCGACTTCAATATCAATTGCAGGTGAGGTTTGTTCGCCTGATGGTCTGATAAGCAGGGATGAAACAGGCGCGATATTGTCCTGCCAGAATGGGGAATGGAAAGGAACAGGTGGCGGCAGTATCACCCGAACAGCCACTGACAGTTTACGTTTTCAGTCCTCGGGGGATTTTAACTATCTCAATGTTTTTGTGGCGTCAAAATTTTACCCAGCAGATGGTACACACACCGGTTCAGCCACGTTTAATGTTCTGGTAGGGGGTAAGACGGTGGGACAAATCACGACCTCAATTACGGTCTGGAAAGCGGGAAGTCGTGGACATTACTGGGGTTATGAAAATACGGGTGCGACATTCCGTATGTTTACGACGGCAGTAAAGCAGGGCGATGTTGTTCAGGTGGTTATGGCAAGTTCTGGATTTCATAGCAGCAGTGATATCAGCGTTTCATTATCACAATAGTTTTGTGATAAATAAAAACCTTTTTAATAAAATTTGATTTTTATTTTCCTATGAAGTAATTGTTTCCATGTGGAAATAAAATAGGATAATAATTATGAATAAAGGTAAAATAGGCTGGATTTCTCTTTTTATTTTGGTTTTTTTGATTGCGTTATTTATTGATCTGGGAAAAATGAAAACTTCAACGCTTGTTGATAAACAGGATGTCAATCATTTGGTAATTAGCTGTTCTTGTGGGGCTCATGCCACACATTCAGTGGATAAGCTAAATTGCATGCGTGTTTTTATTATTGTGGGCGAGTAACTGTTGAGCTGGTTATTATCATGTTTATATCTGCATAATAAATAATGTAATTTTTAGCAAGATAATTGTTTATGAAAAATAATATCTGACCATAAATAAAAATTTCGCTAATAACGTCTGTATTGGGCGTTGTTAACGGTTCCGGGATTGAATTCCTCATAAAAAGCGCCCAACATTCAGTCATCAAAAGGCATATTTCACTGTCAAAGGAAAATGACAATGCCGGGTGCTGCCCGTCTTAATGACATCGGAAGTGGTCATGACTGCTTCCCTGAAACCCCGATAACTGAAGGCAGTCCTGACGTGATTATTAACGGTCAGCCTGCTGCCCGACAAGGTGATGCTGTTCTGCTTCATGGTTGTCCCTGTCCCAATGCACCCCATGGTGTTCATTCCCGAAAAATCGCCGAAGGTTCATCGACCGTCATTATTAACGGTAAAAATGCTGCGCGTATTGGGGACAGCATCAATTGTGGTGGAGTCATCACGTCCGGTAGTGGCAACGTCATCATTGGTGATACTCCACATTGTTCTCCGATTCAGGAATGCGCTAAACAAGCAGCGTTGACCCGTGCGCCTATATTGATATTGTCGCCGATGCTGACAGTAGAACCTGTTTTTGCTAAATCCAGCTTACGTGGCGCGGGTTGTACCGATGCGGGAAAGGAAGACGAGCCACAGGGCAACATCGGGGAAATGAGTGTCTATTTCTCCGCACCTGTTGGTGAGTCGATTACTCCGGCTGATAAACAAGGTGAGATTAAGCAGTATGCGCAGTCAGCGAAAAAGAAAAACACGTCTTCTGCTGCTGTTTCCCCTCCTCAGTCATTTGCCGGAAAAAACGAACCGTTACCCAAGACCCCGCCCGGTGCGATTAACAAGCCTCAGATACCCCCGATGGAACCGTGGTATAAAACGGTTTTTGACTTGTTAGTGGGTAAAGCGGATGCGGCAATGTTGCCGCCACCTCAACAAGTGGTAATGGCAGGTACGGCAGCACAGGCGGGTGCGATCGCTGCTGCGGGTGGCGCTGTAGCTCAGGCCAATCAGGATGCAGCAAAGGCACTGACACATCAGATGAAACGCCTTTCTGGGCCATCAATCTGGCAAGGTCAGTTGCAGATGGCGCAAAGTTTCCTGCTGATGGGAGCGTTGATTCAACACCATCTGAAAGGTGAAAAAGCAGATTTACTGACACCTGAGAAATTGCTTGAGGCAGCTAATAAGCAGGGAACCGTCCCCAGTCGTGTGCGTTATCAGTGGATGGAAGATGAGGAAACAGGCAGGCTGAAGGCGGTTGGCTACCACACCAGTATGGAAAGCGGGCGCGATCAGGTGCGTGTCAGACTGCTAAAATACGATTTCCCCAATAACCGCTATGCGTTCTGGGAAGAGGGGGCAACCGGACCAACGATTCTATGGACACCGGACAATCCGGGCATGGAATTACCTACAGATACGGCACATGGTGAACAGCCTGTTATCCCGTCAGCAGTGCCGGGATTTGAAATTCCCGAAATGGATGATGTCAGTATTCTTGCGACACCAATGCCGGAAGAGAAGGATTTTCGGGATTACATTCTGGTGTTTCCGGAGAATTCGTTTCCACCGATTTACATCTATTTGAGTAAGTTGCCTGTTAACTTGCTTGATGTTGATTTATACAGTAATTTCATTGGACGCTCACGACAAGGGAAGTATCAGGCCGATCACATGCCTTCTGCAGCTGCGGTAAAAGCTTACCTTAAGCGTTTGTATCCTGATTTGCGAAAAGATAAATTGGAAAAAATGGCTAAAGAGGTTGCTGCGATTATCATTCCTACCGAAATTCACCAAAAAATCAGCGAAACGTATGGTGGACGTAATAGTGCAGATAATATTGAACTTGATTCACAAGACTTGAGAGGGGCATTGGATCGTAATTTTGATGCGATAAAACCTCAATTAAAAGAGCATGGTGTAACAGAAGAACAGTTAGAACTGGCAAGAGATAAAATGCATAAACTTAATGAAGAACAGGGGTTGTACTAATGTCTGTAAACGTAGAAGCGTTAATCGACTGCTTAGGAAAAACGTATCAAGAGATATTTGATGCAGGTCTGATTCCCTATAAGAAAAAACCAACAGGTTTTTCTGGCGATCCAGATATCAGTTTGGATATGATAAAAGAAGGTATTTACCTTTCTTTTAATAGGGTTGATAAAGTTTTAAATGAGATAACATTGAGAATTCAGTACGAAAAAATAAGTAACTGGAATTTTCCTAATGAATTACCTGCGCCTTTACGTAAAAATATGATTCGTGGTTGGGTGCATGAAAATATTGGTTTTCCAGAGAAGAGCCTTCTTCCAAGGAAGGTATTGAAAGAAGATATTGGCTATACAGATCTTTATGATTTAAAAAAATATAATATCCCTGTAAGCATGCAGATAGATTATGACACTAATGAAAAGGTTGAAGCAATAACATATTTACTTTCGTCAATGGTTAGGTGGTGATTTCTATCTGATTTTATTCTCCCGGTGAAGAATAATGAAAAAGGTAAATGAATTGGCTAATAAATATAACTACCCATGCCCGTGCTGTGGTAAACATGAGTTCGAAGTATTAGGTGAATATGACATTTGCTCTCATTGTGGATGGGAAGATGATCCCGTTCAGTCACGAGAACCTGACTACCCCGGAGGGGCAAATCAGATGAGTTTAAATGAGGCTAGAGAAGCTTTTAAAAATGGTCAGAAAGTTAAATAATTTAATAGTATGGGTAAATGGCGAGTTATTCTTTATTTGATGTTATTTCTTTAAAAAATGATCTTCCAGATGAAGGGTTTAAAAAAGGAATGTTAGGGCCTATTGTTCACATTTATAACGTCCCATCCCCTGCATATGAGATAGAGTTTTGTGATGATAATGGTGAGACACTAGCTTGTATCACATTAACACCAGACTGTATTAGTAAGGTTGATTTTAAAAAATAGTCTGGTGATTTAGCTATTAAAATAAAAATCTCATAACGACGAACTGTAATCAAAAAAATTAAATAGCAGCACAACAACCTATGTGCTGCTCAACTTCCCACGCAATTAAAGTTGTGGTCTTAATGCGTTATCCTCATGGCTGTTTCCTTCGTCTACTGGAATCACTTCTGGCGAATGAAAAGTGCGGAATAACAGATCAAGTCGTTCCCAAAGAACGAAGATCAAAATCTCTTTTGCCTTGGGTTCATCCAGTTCAACAACTGCGTAAATTAATGCCCGACACTGATCGATGATTTCTTCCAGTTCCAGCGGGGTGTTATCGAACATGGTAAGCCTCCGTTGCTGGATATGGCAAAAAAGCAGTAGCCAGATGCAGATTTTCAGGAAGGGAATAGGTAAACTGACAGACAGCCATAGCGTTAGTCCTTATAACGTTGAGGTTAGCCCTTGTCTGGTATTGCAGTACCTTTCAGGGGCGAAACTGGTTCATAGGTAGCCTTGTATGCAGACGTGAACCTTTTCGGCTGCAATGTAGTCTCATTTATTTTACTAGTCAATTCAATTGGTTAATTCGGTATAGAAAAATCGTGCTAGGTAAGTCTCTGCTCTCTCAAAATATGTATAGCTCCAGAGCTGTATGAGCAATTGAGGACGCTGCTGCGAGTATTTGTGGGGAACTAGCTTAAGGAATTTTCTCGTCAGCCTCTTAGCTGGTTTAATATTTATCCAAAAGGATAGGTTTTATAAAAAATAAGTAGGTTATGGTTATGAATGAAAAAAACAGAACAGATGATTTTGAATTAAAAATAAAAGGTGTAATTAAAAACACGCAAGTCACGAAAAAACAACATTATGTTTTTCGTCATTATCTGTCTGCTTGGGCTAAGAAGGATAAAAAAGAAGTGAAGACATGGTGCCTGTTTAAAGAAAATCATAAAATAGAATACACTAGTATTAAAAATACTGCGCAAAAGCGATACTTTTATGAAGTTAAATCCTTAACGGATTTGGAGAAATTAGTTGTTTTTTTAACATGCTATTGGTCTGAGAGAGTAGATATAGGTGAAAATCCAAATTTCATGCTAAATATAAATGAGCTATGGTCAGATTTTGAAGGAAATATTATTGACTCTTTGGGGCGCGAACTGGTCAATGAATTTTTTGATAAAAAAAGGAAACAAATTGGAGAAGATATTCAATGCGAATATGAACGCATGGGGATAGATTATCTCAACAATCTTATGCAAGATAATTGTGATTTTTATTTAGATGAAAGATGTAGGATAAGTTTCGGAATGTATTTCTTTATGCAATATGTCAGAACTAATAGAATGAAAAAACGTATAGTAAGTAATGTGGATTTTCTATTTGAAACTAGGGCGGAAATAGTAAGAAACCTAAATAGATTTGAATCTATGTTGAGTGAGCAATCAATAAAAATTGACATGAGGAAAGTTAAACAACAAATGTTTGAGTTTTCAATGAATGTTAATATAGATAAAATTGCACCATACTGTTTGGATAATATGGCGCAGGTCATGACTAAACTATTTACGGTAATGCATCCCATGAAGCTATCTTTAGTTCGAGCGCCGGGGGGGAACTCGATTTATTACCTCTGATCAACCTATTATCAATATATTGTCGGATTCTGAACATAATGATATCAAAGGGCATGATTTTTATTACCCTCTAAGCCCAACCCTTGCTATTTCATTAACACCTCATCATTCTTGGTCTGTTGAAAGAATTAAGATAAATCAAGAAAGTGTTGTAAATCTGAATCGAAAAATGTATGAATTTAGTGACAGTCAAGTCTATGCATTAGATAAAAATGATTTTAATTTTTAAAAAATAAATTTTCATAGCATTATGGTTTTGTTAAATAACAAATACCCCTTTATGATTAACAAAACTGCTGTTATGACTTTTTTTAATAAAAAATTTGGAATATAAATTAAAACATTAATTAACATGAGAAAAACTGGCCTGATGATGTAAAATAACTCAATTCAGCTAAATTTGATAAAAATGAAATTCCTTGGTGTGGTAAAGGACTGTTATTTTTACATGAAGATGGAAGGGATTATCAGAGATATGTGAAGAACCTTTTATCATTGAGTTAAGATTAAATAACCTCTAAAAATCATGGTGACCTTAAGGTGAATAGAATGGATAAAGAGTTACTGAAGGAGCAAGAACGTTTCTATGAGTTCATAAAAAGCTATGAATTTATAAATAATAATGGAAGATTAGATCTTGAAGCTTTTTGTGTAAATTTATCTACGTGTTTTACTTGTGACAATATTTTAGATCTATCGCCGCGGCCTAAGAGTATATATGACCTTCTTATGTATATGCTCTCAGAGTATGCAAATAAAGACGAGATGAATTTATGGGTTCAAACCCAAAATATAATTGATTGGGAACCGGAACACGCATATATGTATCCTAATAAGTACAGAACCTGCATTCACGTTGCAGGATTGGTTCATGTTTTACCCCACTGGATCTATAACATCGGACATACTCTCATGGAGATACCAGAGCCTGAAAAAACCGGTAAGTATTTCGAATGGGTAAAGCGGGATTGGACTTTCGTATTTACATTTATAAATGGCTTTCATGAATTTTATTACAATTATCTTAAGGCTTTCGACAAAAAGGTATCGAGCAAGTCAGGGTATTCTCTTTTTGAGGCTCTTCATAGGGCAAAAAAAAATGATATAAATTTTGATAAAGCAGCAGAGATTATAAAAAAGAGAAATGAT
Organism: Pectobacterium atrosepticum; assembly: GCF_000740965.1. Lineage (NCBI taxonomy): Bacteria > Pseudomonadati > Pseudomonadota > Gammaproteobacteria > Enterobacterales > Pectobacteriaceae > Pectobacterium > Pectobacterium atrosepticum. The sequence continues at coordinate 1,863,653 of NZ_CP009125.1, forward strand.
GCTCAAGGAAAGGCTTTATTACGAATAGAACAGTCAATATCATCAGGCTTCTATCTTGAAGCAATAACCTTATCAGAGTGTGTAATTAGCAATATCCTATATAATTATTTAGAAGCGAAAAATATAAAACCACAAACCCATAACTTGAATAATCTGATTAAACTCTCCAGAGATAATCTTGGAAAAAAATTCGAGCTATTCAATGAGCTAGATGAATGGAGAGTTCAAAGGAATAAGGCTGTGCATGGATTTGTAGAGTCATCAATTGAAGATATGAGTATTACTCAAGACCGATTTCTTGAATTCTCCAAGTCCGCATCAGAAAAAGGGCTTGAACTTTGCAAAATTACTTTTGAGTGGTACTTGAGTTGTGCGGTTAACTTCATTCAAACAAGTTTTGAACCATTAGGTAAATCAGAGTAAATATATCTGCTTATTCATGGGGCGCTCACTGTTATGTTCATGCAGTTAGGGTTCCCATGAGTCGCTGAATAACCTGATGCCTGATGGATATAGGCTGACGGCTGATATCTTCTATGCAGGTTGACCATATAACTATCTCTCCCAGTGAAAATGCTTTAAAACGTCCTTTCCCAAACTGACCGTGTAAAGAACGGTCTCCATTTTTTTTTGCACTTTTCTTCCAAGATTCACCAAGGCTACCGAACAACGACGAAACATTATCATGTGGGATGCCTTCTCCCTGATCCTTAATAATAACTTTCTCAATCGTATTTGTATTCTGACATTTCTGGAATAGAACTTTGACAATTAATGATCTTGAATCGAAAGCGTTCCATATTATTTCTTTAATTGCTGGAATTGGTCTTGCAGAAGAAATATCTTCTAAATGATCTTTCCCAAGGATGACATCAATGTTCTTCATTTTATTATCCCATATATATTTTGTTGGAAATAGTATACGGGATAATTTGGCGTTTTTTCCAGCCTTGGTGAGAATATTAATTATGTTTGATGTGTAAACTCAAACGGCCTGACCATCCCATTCCGGTTAGCGTCCAGAAAATCAGCCCACCATTGCAGCATCAGGCGACGTTGTTCAAGATGTTTGGCCTTGTGAGTGTAGGCAGCGCGAACGTTGTTCTTTTCCATATGGCTCATTTGAAGCTCAACCACGTCTTCAGGCCAAATACCCGATTCAATTAAGGCACTACACGCCAGCGTTCGGAAACCATGACCACACAAATCGGTTTTGGTGTCATAGCCCATTTTGCGTAGTGCTTTGTTGATGGTGTTTTCACTCATTGGCTTCATCGCATCATAACAGCCAGTCAGGATAAAGCCGTCATTACCGTTAACGTCATAGGTGAGGTCTTTTAGTTCTGCCAAAATTGCCAGTGCCTGATTGGACAAGGGGACATAATGCTTCCTGCGCATTTTGGCACCACGGCCTGAATGCTTGATCCCTTTAATGGTTTCACGCTGTTCAGGAATAACCCACAAAGTACTGTTGAAATCGATCTCTGACCATCGGGCAAAGCGGAGTTCACTGGAACGCACAAAAATCAGCAGATTGAGTTTTATCGCCAATTGGGTCAGTCTGCTACGGCCCTGATAGCCCTCAATGCGTTCCAGCAGGGTAGGTATCTCTTCCAGTTCAATAGCGGGGCGGTGTTCCGTCTGTGGCTTCTGAACCGCACCTTCCAAATCATAGGCTGGATTGAAACGGATCATCTTTTGCTGGACGGCATAACGCATGATGGCGGTGGTGTACTGTTTCACCCGCATAGCAATTTCCAGATAACCCAGCTTCTCTATCTTTTTGATGGGAACCAGCAGATCGCCTGTATCCAGTTCAGCAATGTCCTTGTTACCGATGTCGAGGAACAGATAAGTTTCCAGTCGTGTCCAGACAGAACGCTGATAATCTTCCGACCATGTGGTTTTGGTGGCAAACCAACTTTTGGCAACGGTTTTGAAAGCGCGGGTGTTGTTACGCTTCTCTTGAACGATTTTGTTGTCTGCCTGCTTTTTAGCGCTCGGATCAATTCCCGCCGCTAACAGCTTTTTTGCTTCATCCCGGCGTTGTCTTGCACCAGCCAGTGAAACAGCAGGGTAGACACCGATGGAAAACACCTTCTGTTTTCCTTCAAAGCGATAGCCTAACTGCCAGTATTTTGAACCGTTGGGATGCACCAGCAGGTAGAGGCCGAACCCGTCAGTGAGCTTCACCGCCTTTTCTGACGGCTTGGCATTTTTTACTTTAGTATCAGTAAGTGACATGACGGTTCCCTCCGATTGCTGGTAAAAACGAAATCGAACCAGCTTTACCAGTATTTTTACCAGCAAAAGGGTATGGCTTCGAGCGTTTTTTGGTGAACGAGGGCGAACCTAAAGAAGGGGATAACCAATTGATAAAAAGCAAAAAAGCAGACGTCAGTGAACGTCTGCTTTCTCTAAAATGGCTCCTCTGACTGGACTCGAACCAGTGACATACGGATTAACAGTCCGCCGTTCTACCGACTGAACTACAGAGGAATCGGTTAAGTGCGATGGATAATAGCGGGAGCGTTTCGGGTTGTCAAAGACTGTTATAGCTCGGTGCGTTTGATTGCCGAACTAATAACCAACATATTGAAATTATTGCTCAAGTTGAGCACTAGAAAGCAATGAAATGCGCTGATTGGTGGGCAGATCTGCACCCTAAAATAGCAGAGATTGCTTTAAGATGGTGCAGGTTGGCATTGGCCTTATGACCGATTTCCGATACAAAACCGGAGCGTTGGTTAGCAGAATCATTGCTTTTCCTTATTTTACCTGTGGCTTATCAAGGAGGTATCACTTTTTCTTAGGTACAGGTACAAAATATGGCGCGCTTTTTGCTACCTCTTTAGGGTAACTACTCAGGAGGCAGACATGAATCTTAGACGGCTCAAGTATTTTGTGAAAATCGTTGATATCGGTAGCCTGACACAGGCTGCTGAGTTGTTGCATATTGCACAACCGGCGCTGAGCCAGCAGGTCGCGACGCTGGAGAGTGAACTCGAAAAACAGCTGCTGGTACGGAGTCGGCGTGGTGTTACGCCTACCGAGGCGGGGAAAATTCTTTATTCTCATGCACAGACGATATTGTCGCAGTGCGAACAGGCAAAGGATGCGGTGAGTGGTGTACGGCAATCAATGAGTGCGTAAGCGTTAGTCATAGAGCCAGCCATTTCCCGATGGCTGGCTATCAATCAATCTTTCTTGCTAGATGTTCTGTGGAATTATATATCTTTTCCGTGAGTCTCATCACAATTCCATAGTGTTATCGAGTTTCTTCCAAACAATGACGTTGCTCTTAAAAATAAAATGGTTTTTTAGTTTTTTTATTTATTTGGTTTATTTATCTGCAGCTTCATTTTATTGCCGCAATGTGAATATGATTTCCTTAAAATGGTAATAGACACTAGCGGTCATGCCATTCACAGTGTTACATTAATCTTCGTTATGTTTTCTCTAATCCTGTGCACCAAAGAACAGGTGTTGCCTTATGGGTGTATGACGGTTATTTTTTTGATTAAGGAGTTCAAATGAATAATATCCTCTCTCATCTTTTAATAAAGTTGGCAGAAAAAGAAGTTGGAGAAAAAGCGCTTAACGCGAAGATTGAATCGTTAGAGATGCTGATTTCTGCTATTGTTTCAACGTTTGATGATGGTAAAATCAATGAGTTAAATAAAAAGATAGAAGGTGTGGTTGCTGATGCTTCGCAGCGGAAGGATGAGCATAATTACTTAGCTTTCGAATTATTGGAAAAAAATATCAATCGAATCACAACCGTTTCATTACGGGAATAACTTTCTTATATATCAATGGTGACGACATTAATTGATCGCATATTAATTTCCACACATCAATTGAGAATTGATTATATCCAATAATAGAGAATACTTGTGCTATGCGTGACTTTGCTGAAAAAAATTGAAGGCGCCGACGTTGTCCGCGCCTTTCTTGCATTTATACGCTTTACTTCACGTCAACAACCTGCTTTTTTCGACGAACAAACTGATAAGCAATAGCCAGAACAATAAACCAAAGCGGCGTAACAACAAGCGCCTGACGTGTATCTGGCTGTAATGTTAACAGTACAATAACAAAAGCGAAAAAGGCCAAGCATACCCTGCACATAAAAACACCCAATGGCATTTTATATGATGACTCTGCATGTAGCTGAGGGCGTTTTTTACGATATGTCAGGTAAGAACATAGGATGATACTCCAGATGAACATGAATAAAATCGCGGAGACGGTGGTCACCAGCGTAAAGACGGTCATCACGTTCGGAATCAGGTAGATCAGCACCACGCCCGAGAGTAAACATATACAAGAAAACATCAGACCGGTTGAAGGAACCGCGCGTTTAGATAGCATGCCGAAGCTCTTCGGTGCATCGCCTTGTTTAGCGAGGCCAAATAGCATGCGGCTGGTTGAGAACACACCGCTATTGGCTGAGGATGCCGCAGACGTTAATACGACGAAGTTGATCATACTGGCGGCCGCAGGTAAGCCAACAAGAACGAACATTTCTACGAAAGGACTACGATCCGCAGTAATTGCCCCCCACGGTGTCACGGACATAATCATGATTAATGCAAAAACATAAAACATGATGATGCGAATCGGGATGGCGTTAATTGCACGTGGTAGAACGACTTTCGGATTTTTAGTTTCAGCGGCGGTAGTACCAACCAGTTCGATACCAACAAATGCGAATACGGCTATCTGGAACCCAGCAAAGAAACCACTTATCCCTTTAGGGAACATGCCGCCATCATTCCATAGGTTGTTAAAAGAGGCGACGTTTCCTGATGGAGAGGAGAACTGCATCATGACCAGCGCGACACCGACCACAATTAACGCAACGATAGCGACAATTTTTATCATTGCGAACCAGAATTCCATCTCACCAAACAGTTTTACGGTTGCCAGATTTAGCGTCAGTAATAGCAGAACGCAAAGCAGAGAAGAGACCCACTGCGATAAATCGGGGAACCAGAACTGAGAGTAAGCGCTAATGGCTACGACATCGGCAATTCCGGTTACGACCCAGCAGAACCAGTAAGTCCAGCCGGTAAAGAACCCCGCCCATGGCCCGAGTAGATCAGCAGCGAAATCGCTGAATGACTTATAGTTGAGATTGGAGAGTAATAATTCTCCCATTGCGCGCATGACAAAAAACAGCATAAAACCAATGATCATATAAACGAAGATGATCGAAGGACCTGCCATACTGATTGTTTTGCCCGAGCCCATGAATAGCCCAGTACCGATTGCTCCGCCGATAGCGATGAGCTGAATATGACGATTAGTCAGATTCCGTTGCAGTCCTTCTCCCTGTTCAGGGGCAAGGTCTGCGGTTTCTTTTAATTTTTCGACCATGTAAGTACACTTTCCTGTTTCTGTCTGTGATGTTTTTTTGAGCTCTTTGGCGGCTCTCATTTGCGAAAATCGAAACGAATAAGATAGCTCAACCGCAGTACTTATTACAGCGGATGTCTGAGATAAGCATAAAGAAGGCAGATAATGATGTAAGGTGATGCTGTATGTTTTTCGCCCTAAAATGAAGGAGAGATAAAACGATGAAAGGCATAGATATATAGGCCGAGCAGATTAACAAAATTGCCAACTGCTAACAATGCTATTATCGCGTGTAAAAAATTAATATGAAGTATTTGACAGGTGAGCTCTGGAGGAGAATAATCCCCCCCGTTGGGTCGTTAGCTCAGTTGGTAGAGCCGTTGACTCTTAATCAATTGGTCGCAGGTTCGAACCCTGCACGACCCACCAACAATTTCAAAGAGTTACAGTTTTATTTTAAACTTGTTATAATTTTGTTTTCTTTAGTCTCTTTCCATCAAATTGTATCCATCCTTTAATTTCATCGTATTTTTTATTAATTCCACTTTCTCTTTATTTTATTTCATGTCTATTTCAGTATTTTTCGCCTATATCTACGATGACCTCTGGCGTGTCCTTTATTCAATGACGTCTAACGTTGAGTGAAAATATAACGTGGTTGATGGTATAGCTTAAAGTTGCTACCTCGCTTGGTGAGGATGTGTCTCATGCACCCCGAAGAGTGGTGAGAAAGTGCTATGCTTAACGAACGGAATAGTCGATAGATCGTATTATGATGTTGCGAGTTGCATACACAGGGTTGTGTTCACATCCACTGGGGCGGCGTTTAGAGGTTGCTGAAGTTTCCTGGTTAGCCATAAGCAAGTTTTTGCTTTATTTCGGAGGTTCATGTGGGATTCGAAAAATTACTGGCTGTCATAGAAAAAAGTCACCAGGACCCAAAATCGGTTATCTCGTTGTCTGAACTAAGCCAGGCAATTCATGAGATAATTTGTACGGAAAGTTCAAAAGAGTACAAAATAAATGAGTGCTTTACCGAGCTGAGGGAGTTGGTTGATGAAAGAAAAGCACTTTCCAGGAAGCAGTTCCTGGATAAAGCGTTGGTGACGGAATTAACGCTTTATAAAAAGAAAGAAGAGGCGCTACTTCTGAAACTCATGAGTATCGGAAATAAATAGACGAGGGTCTCTATTTTTAAATCAGGGACGATAGTGGTAAATATCACTACACCGCCAGATCAAATTACTGAAATGGCAGTGTAGCAATTAGTGCTATTTACGGTAGCTGGTTTTGATTTGTTTAATCGTGTTATCAAAAACGGCAGCTTGCTCGGCATCTTCCAATTGAGCAATATATCTTTCCATATTGATGATAACTTTACCGGCGTCCGCCTGGCCGATTGCTTTTAATAACAGCGTAACCATAGCTTTCAGGCAGGTAACCTCATGGGCCAGTGTTTCAGCGGATGCGGCAGTAGAAAAATCTGCGTTGCTCATGTTTTCTCCTCAACAAGAAAAAGACGTTTTCCTTCGCCTGCTGCGGGCGTCACCGCTGACACGACAGGCAAAAATAGATAGGGGTAGTATACCATAAAGCATATTATGGATTGATATTATTCGCGGATAACACCATTTTAGTGACTGTTTTTTATGCATTTAATTTATTAGAATAGCGTCTATATTTTGGCTGTTGTTTTGTGGCAAAAGATATAGATGTGTTTCGTTTAATACATATGATGTTAACTATGGACGTTTTTCCCTGAATGCATTATTTGTATAATACAGTTATAGGCGATGATAAAATTCTTAACAATAGCTCGATTACAATAGTGACTTTTTATTGACATTTAAGATGCAAAGCCAATTGCATGCCATTTAATTCACATTGTTTTTCATACATTTTGTGCCATGGAACTGTTTATAAGCGTGCGGCGTATTTGAAATGTTAAGAGTGTGATCAACATACATCTTCAGGTTAACAATATATTGTTATGATCGGGAAATGCGCTTTATTCCTTCTCGGTATATTTTAAAATACATATTCATATAAATCTGTGTTCATTATTTTTTGAAACCAACGTAGTATCACCTGCAAGCAACTTTTCATGTAAGTGTTACTCCCTTTTTTGGAGAATTATTCTTTGATTAGCGTTTTTCTTGTTGATGACCATGAACTGGTGCGGGCAGGGATACGACGCATTCTTGACGATATCAAAGGTCTGAAAGTAGTTGGTGAAGCATGCTGTGGTGAAGATGCCGTGAAATGGTGCCGAAGCAATGATGTTGACGTTGTTCTGATGGACATGAGCATGCCGGGCATCGGTGGGCTTGAAGCAACGCGTAAAATTTTGCGGTTTACTCCAGATATAAAAGTCATCATGCTCACCATTTATACGGAAAATCCATTACCCGCTAAAGTGATGCAGGCGGGTGCCGCGGGATATGTTAGTAAAGCTGCTGCCCCTCAGGAAGTGATCTCCGCCATTCGAGCCGTACATGCAGGGAAACGGTATATTGCTTCTGATATTGCTCAACAGATGGCATTGAGCCAGTTGGAGCCGCAGACGGATGCGCCGCTTGAGTGTTTGTCTGAACGCGAATTACAGATTATGCTAATGATAACGAAGGGGCAAAAAGTGACTGAAATCTCAGAACAGCTCAATCTTAGCCCTAAAACAGTGAACAGCTATCGTTACCGCATGTTCAGTAAGCTGAATATTAACGGTGACGTAGAATTGACTCATCTGGCTATCAAGCACGGGCTTTTTACCGCGGAGACATTGTTAAGTAGTGAGTGAGAGTTTCGATGCTTCGGCATTTTTAAAAACGGTAACGAGCCAGCCTGGGGTCTACCGTATGTACGATGCCGGCAATACGGTCATCTATGTTGGTAAGGCAAAAGACTTAAAAAAACGACTTGCCAGCTATTTCCGCAGCCATGTTGCCAGCCGTAAAACCGAGGCGTTAGTCAAAAGCATCAAGCATATTGATGTCACGATCACGCATACAGAAACTGAAGCCTTACTGCTAGAACACAACTATATTAAGCTTTATCAGCCGCGTTATAACGTCTTGTTACGCGATGATAAATCCTATCCCATGATCTTCCTAAGTGGTGATGCTCATCCACGCTTGACGGTTCACCGTGGCGCTAAGCATGCGAAGGGCGAATATTTCGGCCCGTTTCCCAACGGAAATGCCGTGCGTGAAACGTTAATCTTGCTGCAAAAACTGTTTCCGGTACGCCAGTGTGAAAATAGCGTCTATCGCAATCGCTCTCGCCCTTGTCTGCAATATCAAATTGGTCGCTGCCTTGGGCCTTGCGTTAGCGGTTTGGTTAGCGAAGAGGATTATCGGCAGCAGGTTGAGTATGTTCGCCTGTTCTTGTCTGGTAAAGATCAGCAAGTATTGAATCAACTCATCTCACGGATGGAGTCGGCCAGTCGTGACCTGCGTTTTGAAGATGCCGCACGGATACGCGATCAGATTCAAGCGGTTCGTCGGGTGACGGAAAAACAATTTGTTTCTGGTGACGGCGAAGATTTGGACGTCATCAGTGTTGCTTTTGATGCTGGCATGGCCTGTGTATATGTCCTTTTTATCCGACAAGGGAAAGTGCTTGGCAGCCGGAGCTATTTCCCCAAAGTGCCTGGCGGTACGGAATTGGGGGAAGTCGTACAAACTTTTGTCGGGCAATTCTATTTACAAGGGAACTCAGGCCGAACGCTTCCCACAGAAATTTTGCTTGATTTTACCTTGCCTGATAAAGATTTGCTTACCGAATCCCTAACGGCGGTTGCGGGGAGAAAAGTCCAAATTCAGACGAAACCCCGTGGCGATCGTGCTCGCTATCTAAAACTAGCGCGGACGAATGCTGCTACGGCGCTAGTTACAAAATTGTCTCAGCAATCCACCATTCATCAGCGTTTGGCTGCATTAGCCAACGTCTTGCAGTTGCCCGAAATCCACCGAATGGAGTGTTTTGACATCAGTCATACTATGGGTGAACAGACGGTGGCATCCTGCGTGGTATTTGATGCTAACGGCCCGTTACGTTCGGAATATCGCCGCTATAATATCAGTGGTATTACGCCTGGTGATGATTATGCCGCCATGGCGCAAGTCCTCCAGCGCCGGTATGGTAAAGCGTTAGATGACAGTAAAATACCGGATGTCATTGTGATCGATGGTGGGAAAGGACAGCTCGGTCAGGCTCAGGCCGTGTTTGACTCTTTGCAAGTATCGTGGGATAAAAATAAGCCTCTGTTGCTCGGTGTCGCGAAAGGCAGCGATCGTAAAGCCGGGCTGGAAACGCTGTTTCTTGAGGCGACGGGTGAGGGAATGGCACTGCCTGCTGATTCTCCAGCGCTGCACGTTATCCAGCATATTCGCGATGATTCGCATGACCATGCGATTGGCGGACATCGCAAGAAGAGAGCAAAAGTAAAAAACACCAGTACGTTGGAGCTTATTGAAGGTGTCGGCCCTAAACGTCGCCAAACCCTGTTGAAATACATGGGAGGGCTACAGCCTTTGATGAATGCCAGCATTGAGGAGATTGCAAATGTTCCAGGAATTTCGCATGGATTGGCAGAAAAAATCTTCCATGCATTGAAACACTAGGGACAATGTAGCAACATACTCCTAGTATCCACTCCAGCCAGATAGTTACCTAAGCGCTATGCAATTTAATATACCGACGTTGCTTACCCTGTTTCGTGTTGCTCTTATTCCGTTTTTCGTGCTGGCGTTTTATCTTCCATTCGTCTGGGCACCGCTGCTTTGCGCGTTGATCTTCGTGTTTGCTGCCGTAACGGATTGGTTTGATGGTTTCCTTGCCCGCCGCTGGAAACAAACCACGCGCTTTGGTGCCTTCCTCGATCCTGTTGCGGATAAAGTGATGGTGGCTGTCGCGCTGGTGTTGGTTGCGGAATATTATCATTCTTGGTGGATTACGTTGCCTGCTGCAACGATGATCGCGCGAGAAATCATTATTTCAGCATTGCGCGAGTGGATGGCTGAAATTGGCAAGAGAAGCAGCGTTGCTGTGTCGTGGATAGGGAAGGTCAAAACCACGGCTCAGATGATGGCGCTTTTTGCTTTGCTATGGCGCCCAGAACGCATTGTTGAAGGTATTGGCGTTGCGGCGTTGTACATAGCAGCAGTGCTGACTTTTTGGTCCATGTTTCAATATTTGAATGCTGCGCGCCACGATTTGCTTGAACCTTGATCGAAGCGCCGTAAAAACCAGCAAACGAATGCGGTTGCTTGATAATTCTGTTGACTCATTGCGTCAGGTCAGTAGAATGCACCGCATCAACAGCAACGCTGGTTTGTAAGAAGTTAGATAAATCAGTAAGTTCTGTGTTGCGGGAATAGCTCAGTTGGTAGAGCACGACCTTGCCAAGGTCGGGGTCGCGAGTTCGAGTCTCGTTTCCCGCTCCAATTTAAAGCATCGGCAATTGCGGATGTTGGTTACTAAGACCTGAATATTTTGGCGCGTTAACAAAGCGGTTATGTAGCGGATTGCAAATCCGTCTAGTCCGGTTCGACTCCGGAACGCGCCTCCAATATTTAAGCCCGGGTGGTGAAATCGGTAGACACAAGGGATTTAAAATCCCTCGGCGTTCGCGCTGTGCGGGTTCAAGTCCCGCCCCGGGCACCATTGATAAATCAATAGACGTCAACCGACGTCTATTTTTTTGCCTAAAATCCACGGTTTTACTGGCTTCCACTTCATTCCATACTCTCCCAACGTCAACGCAATTCAATCGACATCAACTTGCTTGTGAGTATACATCTGAGTATATATGTTGGTTCTATCTTGCTCTGTATACTCACCGTAAGCACCAATGAGGATATTGATAATGGCTCTGACCGATATCAAAGTGCGTTCGGCAAAACCAGAAGAAAAAGAGTATTCACTGACTGACGGTGATGGGATGTTTCTGCTGGTTCATCCCAATGGTTCCAAATACTGGCGGCTGCGCTTTCGTTTTGGTGGCAAGCAACATCTCATGGCATTAGGCGTTTATCCTGAAGTCTCTCTTTCTGAAGCGCGTCAGAAACGGGATGAAGCTCGGAAGCAGGTCGCTGCGGGCATCGATCCCCGCGAACATAAGAAAGCGGTAAAAGCCAAACAGGAAGAGGATGAAAAGACCTTCGAAGTTGTGGCTCGCGCCTGGCACGCCGACAACAAGAAATGGTCTGAATCCCATGGCGAGCGTATCCTGAAAAGCCTGAGCGACAATATTTTCCCCGTTATTGGCAACACACATATCGCAGATTTGAAAACACGCGACTTACTGGCACCGATCAAAAGTGTTGAACGTTCAGGACGTTTAGAAGTGGCGAAGCGTCTAAAACAGCGTGTGACTGCCATCATGACCTATGCCGTACAAAATGGCTTGATTGACTATAATCCGGCGCAGGATATGGCGGGGGCGATTATGCCCGGCAAAGTCGAACATCGCCCGGCGTTGGAGCTTGAACGTTTGCCTGAACTCCTTGGTCGCATTGATGGTTACAAAGGCCGTGAGTTTACCAAGTGGGTTATTAATCTCTCCTTACTGATTTTCATTCGTTCAAGCGAGCTCCGTTTTGCTCGCTGGCCGGAAATCGACTTTGAACGAGCATTGTGGACGATTCCCCCTGAACGTGAACCGATTCCAGGAGTGAAATTCTCCGAACGCGGTTCAAAAATGCACACACCACATCTTGTTCCACTGAGCCGTCAGGCACTGGAGATCCTTAAAAAGATCAGAGAAGTGAGTGGGCATTGCGAGCTGGTTTTCATTGGCGATCATTCGTCACGAAAACCCGTTAGTGAAGGGACGGTAAACAAAGCGCTGCAAACCATGGGCTACGACACGAAAACGGAAGTATGTGGTCACGGCTTTCGTACTATGGCCTGTAGTTCACTGATTGAGTCGGGCTTGTGGTCTAGGGATGCGGTAGAGCGACAGATGAGCCACCAGGAACGTAATGGCGTTCGCGCGGCGTATATCCATAAAGCAGAGCATCTGGATGAGCGTAAGCTGATGCTGCAATGGTGGGCTAATTTTCTCGATGCGAATCGGGAGAAAGCGGTTAGTGCGTTTGATTTTGGGAAGTTGATGGTGGGCTGATATGGTAGCATACGGGCAGGCTGTAGTTCTGACTGACTCAGGTTACAGTTTGTTCTGTGGGTAAGAACACTGTTCATATAACTAATAATCACACCAAATACTTGGATATGAGTTTTATGTATTTCTAAAATAATGAACGTTGTCATCAGAGGGAGGGAGGGCATGCTGTGGAGAGTTGTTCGTATCGACTTCACTGAGCGTTGTGCCTGTGTGTTCGGCAGTAAGACACACGACATCACGTCTGGTAAGGGCTTTGTTGTTGTTGATCATGAGGGTAACGAACGGTTCGCAGGTCCTGACTGTGTGCGGAATCCCAATTACGTCAGTAATCCTGGGGAAAAAGTTCCTGATTTGACGAAAGGATGTTTAGAGCCAGGGGGGGAAGTGGGTGGGGATACCTCTAAGGCACCGCCCAAAATAGCCACTGGGAAAGTAGGGGGCACGTCTAAAAAGGACGATCATAGTAACCAAAATGCTATTGCTTATTTGCTACTACGTGTTGAGAAACTTAAAAATTTTCCCAAAATAAAATACAAAAAACTTGATGAGCTATATGAGCGTTATCAACGTGATAGTTTAACCGAGGGTGATTTTATTTTCTTGAATAGGTTAATTGAGAGCAAATCATTTCCTGAATATTCTCTTAGGAATTTACAGGCTATATACGCTTGTGAATTTTGGATTAATCAATTTATAAAAGTTAATCAAGATAAAGATCTAAGCTATGTCGACAGTCTGAAAAGCTATCTTCATGCAAAACTAGCATTAACACCATCTCAAATTAGTGGATTAAACAAGTGGTTCGATAATTCTAGCGGGCGAAAAATGGTCAGATTAAAACCCAATCCTTTTGTTATTGACCCCTCTGAATACTGGAAGAAAGATTAATTTAATATTCTTTCGTTAGTAATACCTATAAAGGTCACACTAGGCTGTGTCCCGTAACTATTTTGTGTACAGTTCAGCATTGTCATAACTGTACAAAAAAATGCTAAGCGATAAAGAACGACCAAATAGATGAATATTTAACCAAAAATCATATCTCGGAAATGATTCTTGCAGCACTTTTTAGCGTGTAGGGAAGTTAAGGGACAGACCCTAAAACAGGTGTGCTTACAGTCGCATAACACGGTTTTAGATGGGTAACCATTTCGGGTATTAGAGCCTGATTTAGGGGCATTTTTCTCGTGCCAGAGATGCTCAGTGAGTTCAGCATTGAGCGCCGTTTCGACGGTTAACTTCGTCAACATGCGGGAAAACGCATTGAGGTCAGCTTCGGTTTTAAGGCCTTTAGCCAATTCAGCAGCCAGTGCTTTGAGTTTCTTTTCGCCCATCGTTGCCTGTCTCTGTTGTTGGAGTGAACATATCAAAAAAGGCAATTACACAATGTAAATTACAGTCTCTTGTACGTTGGTATAGTGAGCACTGTAACACCTTCAATTTTCACATATATTACCGACCTAACGAAAGAATTCTTCGGAAATTATGTTCTAATTTTTCCTCAGCAGTGTCTAAATCACAACCCCATATTTCTGAAATACCTTTAATGGCTTTATCCACATCCCAAGGAAATAAATTTCTTCCATATAACTTCGCAAAAGGAGCATCCGTTTCTGTCAATAATCTATCTTTAGGTATTCGCCCTATTATATCCTTCCCTTTTTTTGAATTTAACATTGCCGGCCCAACTGAGAACCACGCTCCAATATCTATCGCTTTATCAAGCTCTGTTTTTGTGCCAGTAAACCAATGAAATATTGGAACTCCGTCAATCCCTTTTAATTCATCCACAACTTTATCTGCACATCCTCGTGAATGTATGGACATAATCCTCCCTCCTTGATTATTTACCTCCCTTAAAATATGCCTGAACACTTTCAGTTGGATCTCAGCATAGTTTTTATAATCCGCCCCACCATCAAGCCCTATCTCTCCAACATATTTTACTTGAGGTAGTAAAATATCAAAGATGCCTAATTCTTCGTGCCTCAAGTGGGCTAATTCAGGATGAAGTCCTAAAGCAGTTTTTATTCTTTTGCAGCCAGAAACAAGTTTATTGCTACCAATATACGCTTGCGGCGTAGTTGTGACAGAAAGGACATATAGTCCTTTCTTATCACATTGATTAATAATCTCATTTGGATCTTTATATAGATCCAAATGACAATGCATATCAAATTTCAAACCAGTTTTTCCTTTTTCAAGAAAGCTTCCACTTCTTGTAATCCTTCAAAGAATACATTTTCATACTTGCTGACATCCTGCTCTTTAAGCTTTCCAGATTTCAATACCCACGCCTTCAAATTTCTTTTTTTAGCATTTTCAATCGCCATCATTACTGAGAAGATATCATCTCTTCCATCTTTTTTATTCTTAACAAAATTCCGTAAATTAGCATATGATGCCTGGTGATATGTTATTGTTTCTTGAATTCCTCCTCTTAGTAGGGATGCTCGCCTTATCATGCAAGGCACACAATAGCCACATTGTTTATGTTTTCTTTTCCAGTGGCTGCATGAAACTGTGGAATCAACAACTTGGGCTAATGTATTCTTATCTTTACATTGACTAACCATTTTCCCTTTTGTTTCGAATTGATACGGGTTAGTAAAATTCATTTTAATCCCTATGTCATCAAAAATAGACTGTATCATTTCCATAAAATGTGGATGAGTAGTTCTTGTGCTAAGCGAACCTATTCGGCGATTTGTTAGTGGTGCATTCAAGGAGATAAAGCCATTCTCAGGGACATAAATAGATATATTACTATAGTCATTAGCTTTCATTACGGCATCTGCACCAACAGCGGCAAATGCCAAGAAGTTCAAGCTTCTTGTTCTCATTGTAATATCTCTTTGCATACCTCTTCCTATAGGGTTTGCACTGGTACATAGCCTTGAAAATGACCCTATACTTTTAATCCCCTCGGCTATTTTTTCTTGTTTGGCCTTATCTCCTTTGTAAGAATGGCTTATTAGTAATGGTTTTTTTCCGTCGGTTAGAAGATCAATAACACCTATTGCGCTGTCCAATCCTCCTGAAAATAGAGAAATACAATCTAACCCATTTAAATTTATCAACCTACGACCATTAACTGGTTTAAATGGAACAGGAGGTTTCATTCCATCTTTTTTAAAGTCGAAACTCCAGACATCTCCACTCAAGAACTGTAAGGCTTTTTCAATATTTTCTTTATTCTTTATCCAAATAGATGGATTTATGACCCTAACAGATACGTTTATGTCCCGTGTCCAACCATCAAAGCAATCATCACGAACTATAAATGTATCAGCGGCTGTCACGGCCATTGATATTGTCAGAAAATCCATCACCTCATCTGATATTTGAAATCCTAATCTTTTAATTGCGTCGTATACCGGTTTTCCTATAGTTGCAATATCATCACGAGGTTTAATTCCATTCTTCGCAACGACGCCATCACGGTTATAAATTTGAACTGAAATTGTAGAATCATTCGATGCTGGCAACCGACTATAATTATGATCTATATAAATATTCATTCGCTATACCCCTTCCATTCATCCCAAACTTCAGTAATAACATCTTTTTGAATTTTAATTATATCTGACTTTGAAAAGGACCTAATATTTTTACTTATTTTCGGTTCCATATGGTTATCAACTATTGCACTGATATACTCATGCAAATCATTTTCTGCATTCTGCAATTCTTTCGCTGATTGTGCATTATTCCAAGCTTTCCCTACATCCATTGTAACTTGAATAAAAATACTATCAGTTAAATAGCAAATCATCGTTTCAATTAGAACATCGTCTGTAATATCTTGTGGGTTAAATGTAGTCTTCCCATCTAAAGCTTCGACTAAAGCATCATTCATTGCGGTTTGAATTTTATCGGCATCCTCACTCCCATCAGAGAGGGCTTGGGATATTCTTGCAATTGCGTCTTCACATGAGAGCCCATTAAGGCTACTCAGGTCAATTATAGGATTACTGTTCTGATAGTTTGCAACTCCATCATTTAGTAATTCAAATAAATTACCACCAGCACTAACAATATTACCAAGTCGCTCGTTAGCTGAATCTCCTCCACCTGTTACTTGTCGGGAGTAGCGTCCAAGAGCACCTTTTAGTGAAGCGATATCTCTGCTTCGAGCAAATCGACCAAAAAGAGTCCTAAAACCGCTTAAGTTTTTATTTTCTCCATTTTTTGTTTGATCTGCCCAAGGTGGAACAAGGGCATTTCCGTTTTTAGGTCCTTTACTTGACTGTGACGTCCCCATATTTCCTCCTTATTTAAACCAATTTTTTTCTTTTATAAGCGCATTCATCCAATGCGGATTATCGTTTATGCCACTTATAAATCTTTTAAGGATTTTTCCTGCTTCGATATGCTTATCTGCAATTAATACAGCCCCAGCAAAACCAGCAGGTTGTTTACTCCATTCAGTTATAGTTCTAAGGTGTTCAATCAAACTTTCCATAACTGGAATAAACTCATCTTGAGATATATCGCGTAACGCAGTTAAAGCGACTTGAGAACTTTTTCTTGTCGTTGTAATCAATACACTTAACGCATCCCTTGCTTTTGGAGACAAACCCATTACATAATGGCCTGCTGGCATTGTTTCGCGTGATAAATAGATTGATGCTCGTAAATCCTTATCACTCAATTTTGGTTCGATATCAAACCACTTTAAAATAAAATCACTGATTGCATCATCTTTTGTCCAGGATTCTGGTACAGAATCAGGTAATTCCTTAGGTTTCGTGCTTTCTATTTCACTAAATAATTTCTTGTAGTCTTTATTAGTATCAATCATTGAATATAAATCATTGGCAGCAGTCTCTCCTGCACATCTTTCAAATATTACTAACTTCGTAATGACGTTCTCATCTAATGAGATACTTCTTCTTCTAGCAATATTTGATCTCATTTTTACAACATTTAGTAATCTCTTAACTATTCTTGGATTACCATGTATTATTGGTGAGGTTGCAAATATAGGTGCCAACCGGTCTACTTGATCATATGCCCTTGCTAATTCTAAATTATTTTCTCCTTCTAGTATTTTTATAGCATCTTCTTTCTTCATAGGATCCTTATGCCATGATTCCTGTAAAGACTTCTCCAATGCTATCCTTAGCTTTTCTACCAAATCACTATTTACCCCTGCATTAACTGCATGAAGCATGAAAAGATATGATCTTATTTCTAAAAGACCTGTTCTTGGAACTCGGATAGGGACTTGTATTAGTTTATCCAAGTAATCAATATGGTGTCTTGCCGAAGTTCCTTTGAAGTACTCTGATACGGATGTTCTTATCATATCTTCATCAGCAGCAATCACAAATGCCGTATTTGGTAGGAATAGAAATAATCGTATAGCTTCTAATGTTTGTATAGCATTTTGTGGCAAGCAACGATCTAGGTTATCAATGAAAACAATTAAATTCTTCCCTAAGTCTTTTAAAATTACACTATATTCTTCTCTAAATAAATTTATTTGCTGTGGTGGCGTTAATACTTCTTTATCTTTAATTAATCCACTATTTGCGAATTCATTTCCTGTACTAATGGCTTCTTGGTATGTGTTTTCATTAACACCGTTACTGATAATATTTTTAATTGCTCCAACCCCCTTAGAAACCATCCCACCAGTGGGAATGCCGAGAGCTAAAGCAATGCCTTCTAGGGTGTAGCCTAATGCCCTCACTTTATCTACTCGGTTAAATAAACTGAATGTCTTCTCTACAAGGCTTGGGTCTCCTTGGGCTGCTTCGTTAAGTTTGGTTGCAATTACTTCCAGTAATGCAGCTCTTGCGTCATCATATCCCTGATACAGCCAGGCATCGAAATTTACAACTAAGATATCTTTACCATCTTCTTCACTTATCTGTTTTTCTATAATTTTTAGTAGTGAGGATTTCCCAGCGCCCCAGTTACCAAATATTCCAATAGATACTGGTAACATATTTTCAGACTTCAATATATCCACTGCTAGACTTGAAACTTCGCCAAAATTTAAGTAATCAATGTTGGATTCTACGTCAGCCCACATGTGCACTCCCTATTGTTAAACGGCGAACAAACACTTTTATTAATTTCAGATTGTAATTATTGCGTGGTAATCTATTTGCAATAGAACAGTATTACTAACAAGTTTCGTTTAAGGGTGGATACTTAGCCGAAGCAAGTAGCATATTGTATAATTTAGGAGCAGTCATAAACATATGCAACTCAATCCTTTGTAATGCTTCAAAAACCCGTTCCTGATCAAGTTCTGCATACCTTTCTGTTGGATCTGTTGTATTACGGTTGTTAAGTAATCTTTTAACGACTGATGTTGAAAGACCTATATTCATCGTTTCAGCAGCCTGGATCACCGGGTACTTGTGCTGCAGAACCAAATTGATACATTCCCGTTTGAACTCATGGGTAAACTTTTTTCTTCGCATTCTCACCTCGTTAGCATTGCTCATTATATCTCTAACAAAGTGTCCGAAATGATTAGACCATTACTGTGGCAGGACTTACGCTGAGGGAGGGACGTCCATCACATCATTACAGTGTGAATGCGGTCATGAATGATACCTTTGAATGCTGGGTATTATGGCCTAAAAACCTGCCCTCGATGCCATTCCACAAACTGCTCAAGCGGGTAATACTCCCGCTTTTTAGGCAGAAACAGCGGCTTTCCCTCAAAATCCCAGAATAGCCGTTCGACAATCGTGCTGCCGTTTGCACCTTCAGAAACCATCAGTTTCATGCTGTTATCAATACTGATAACGCCAATATCAAACGCAGAGTGATGTACTGAGCACAAAGCTAATCCGTTGGTCACGGTGCAAGGGCCACCATATTGCTTCCATTTGATGTGCGCCGCTTCGAGGCCGACAGGCGTTGCATCGTGTCGTAAATCATAACCACATACCGCACAGCGGTATTGATACGCACGTAGTACCGTTTGACGGAAATGAGGATCGCGAGACTTGCGTACATCATCTAGCGACAGTTCCAGGCGGTTGGCAATTACGTCCTGAACACTTTCAGGAAAGTGCTCGCTTAAAATCTGCTGAGCCAGTTTATCGATAAGTTGAGGTTGTTTGCATAATAGTTGATAGCTGACTTCATCAAATCCCCCCATGACGCTGTGCTTAATCAGCTCACGATTTGGCGGCTCTTTACTCCCTTTCTGCGGTGAACAATACTCGTCGTTCTGCAACTGCCAAAAACCATCTCCCTTCAGCCGCCAGAAGGGCATTTCAGGGTAATGAGCACGCCGCTGCGGCCCAAAGCTGTTCAAAAGTGCCAAGAGCTGCGGACGGATTTCGTCTCCATAGTGAAACAGGCGCGGGTGTCCTTGTTGATAGGCCGATAGAACATAAAGCAGCAACAATGGCTTATGAGGCGCACGTTGATCACCTTTACGCCATATAGACATATTGGAAATTGCTGTTTGAAGTTCCTGGACAGATGGCATACGCAACATGAGCTGAAAAGGGATATGTTGCGATAATGCTCGCAAAATCAGTGGGATTCAAGCCTCCTGTTGCTCTTAGAATGTTACCTCACGCCACCTTATCAACGTAGATAACCCTGTGATGTTGGGCATCGGTGATACGTTGCATATGTGAGATTCTGGCGATGAGTAAAAAGGTGAGCAGATCCTTTATGCCATATTTTCTGTAGATATTATTTTTCATGTTGTTGGCGGTTTTATGCGTTATCGCCATGTTTTTCGCGATGGTTTTTATGGCAACGCCATCCAGCCAATAGCCGAAAAATATTTTCTCATTCGGTGATAACGATATCGTCTTGCCTTTTATTTCTCTGAACGATGACAGGGCAGAGATCACTTTTTTAATCGTACTCATCGATGCGTGTTTTGATAACAGCAATACCTTTTTAGCCACCATCACGGGTGTATGTTTACGGTTATTTAGAATAATAATGAATGCCCGTTGACGGTCGGTAATGATGTGCGTCAGTAGCGTCATTTCGATACCGTGTTCAATATCAACAACAGTGATGGGTACATTACCGCCATCCTTATTTCCCAGACAGGTAAACGCCGCCGTGGTGAAAGGGCAGCGGCTGAATATTTCAATGCTCATGGCGATAGTGGTTCAGTAGAAAATAGCAAAGTGATATCTGACGACGCATCATCCCTGTAACAGCTTTAATACGTTTCCCGACTGCTGATTGGCTTGCGACAAGACGGCCATCGATGCCTGCTGTAGGATCTGGGTTTTTGTCATCGCGGAAACCTCAACGGCATAATCCGCATCCAATATGCGGGAGCGGGCGGCAGCGGTGGCAATTTTCTCCTGTGACAGCACGGTAGTGACGGATTCAAAGCGGTTCATCTGGCTACCGTATTCACTGCGGTAACCGTCCAGTTTTTTCAGCGTATTATCGAACGTGGCTAATGCCGCTCTGGCCTGTTCAGGTGTACCCAGCGTCACAGAGGAAAGCCCCAGCGATTGGCTATCTGCTGGCGTTGGGTTGAGGGTGACCGTTTGCAATGCATCACCGAAACTCGCTCCGACGACAAACGTCGTTTCTTTGCTGATCGGTACTGAGGGCGGCAGTGGCGGGGCAGGCTCTGTCGGTGTGGGAAGTTCATCCCAGCTTGCGCTGCTATTGAATACGCCGCTGCCAACCACAATGACAATCAGATCTTCTGTTACCTCATCAATATGAATTTTTTCCAGTCGGTTTGCTGCGCCCACATTTCCATCGTTAAAGCCCCCGGTGTTGGCATCTTCAAAACGGTCGCCATCACCGCTGTAGGTGATGGTCATACCCTGATAAGTGGTCTGCGCCCCTGTATTGATATTGTATTCCCCGGCTTGCAGCAGCGAATCTGCCGAGTAGGTGGCTCCAGGTAAAAAACCGTTATCTTGCGTAATCACGGCGGTGTTCATGGTGGTTTCATCCGTTACGCCGTTTGCTGACCAGACGATATCGGCGTCTGCTCCTTCTGCGGGTGTACCGGCCAGATGCCTGCCATCTCGCGCAAAGAGCTGGATATCGTCATCGGCGCTTAATGAGTCGATGGTGATGGTAATATTTTTTGCGCCAGCAGGAATGTAAGCCAGCGAAATCACCCCAGAAGGAAATTGATGATTGATATTGGGGACAGGAAACTTTTCAGCCAGTGGCACCGTATCGCCCAGTTTGGCAGGCCGGGGGCCTGGTTCAGTGGGGGCCAGCGGGTAACGACCAAAGATTTGAGTCGATGAAGCGATGCGGTCGATCTCTTCCCTAATCTGCTGATATTCACCGTTCAGGCTGGTCTGGTCGGTATCTGACAACGTGCCATTTGCCGCCTGCACCGCGAGTTGCCTGCCACGTTGTAGCAGATTATTGATGGCATTAAGCCCGCTCTCAGCCGTTTGCATTAGGCTGAGGCCATCTTTCATTCCGTTAGTGATGACGCTGTTGGCATTCAGATTAGCGGTCATCCGGTTGGCAATAGCCTGACCAGCGGCATCATCCTTCGCACCATTGATGCGCAGACCCGATGAAAGCCGTTCAATCGCCTGGCTCAATCGTGTTGCCGATTTATCCTGTTGATTCAGTATCGTTAAATGCAGAGAGGTAATCGGGGTCATTGCGCATCAGTCCTGATTTGGCAAAAGCAACGGGATGGCTTTTATCTGCCGATTATTGATTTATCGGATGACAGGTAATAGTCAGCCCTTCCCGATAATGGAAATAAAAACAGATAAAACATTATGTTATGGTTATTCTCGGCAATAGCTTATCGACGGTAGCGATCAAAAGATAATCGTTTTGATAGATCGATGCGATCGTATCGATCGGCGTTACCGATCAAAAGCGCTCTGAATCAGTGTTCACGTAACGGTATGAAAATTAAGCAGGTCGGTAGTCTGCCCAGTAACCAAAGCAGGCAAAGAAAACGTATTCGTCAATCATTGCCCGACGTGCTGGCTGAGTGCGTAGGCGGGTGCTAATCCACATCTGAATCTGTCTGTCGGTTTTATCAGCCAGTGATGTCCATTCACGATAAGACAGGCCGTTAAGTAGTTCAGACCAGCACAGTAGTATTAACGTTTCCTGAATGCCGGGTTCATTTTCCCGATCAAATAGTCTTTGAAGGGTGTAACTCAATTCATCCAGATGCAGCCGGTCACATTCGCTGATTAGAATGCCGCCCAGCATTGGATACCATCGAAGGTATCGGCTGGCCTCCACTGGCAGAGTGGCTCTGCTGGTAGCCTCAATACGCGATGCTCTTGATTTCTGCACTAGTTTCGCGGGGGCAATCAGATGCGCCTTATGCTGGTCTGGCAGGGAAACTGCCGTCAATCTCAACCGATGGAAAGTATGAATTTTTCTCGTACTGATACCCTGATGGATGGCGTGTGCAGCACTGTTGTCAAGATGGTTTTGGTATTTATCCAGCAACGTGGATAGTGTCGTGTGGCGTGTCATTTGGAAAGTCTCCAACATGCTGAATAACAGACAGACGATATTCTCCGGAGGATCGGACGGCTGCCTGTTATTCAGGGAATAATTAATTAAGGGGGGTGAACTGAAAGGCGTCGTTTCTGGCTGGAATGATGGGATACGAGCAGCGGCCCTGAATTAACTATTCCGATGACCTTCTTCTTCAGGTACATAGCCATTATCTTCAACGACTACACTGTAGATTCCGTCTTTACACGCCGGGCAGAGTTTCTTTCCTGTATAGCGGTTTTGGCACAACACGCAATACCAGGTGTTCGGTTCAGGAGGAACGTAGCTGGCACGGATCTTCTCCCGCAGTTTTTTAATCCTCTCTTCTTCTTTCTCTTCGGGGTCCCGGTAGGCACATGCCTTCAGTTTTCTTGAATCTATACTGAACCGATCATGCTCAAACCAGGCTTCTTGATATTGAGAGCCGTTATGCAGAGTTAACGTACAGCCACAGGATGCACACGTCCAGTGACCCAGGGGCAGGCGGCTAGCCTCAGTTGCATTAACAAAACGATTTTTGGCGTTGTTAGCCAGATAGCATTTTAGAAAGCGCATAAATTGATTCCATTCCTGACGATAACGAGCTTAGTGGAAGCGATTGTCCCAACGCTGTTGGCAGGAAAATGAGTCATGTTTAGAACGTGTGGCTATTGGCGAGACTGATCGATACGTTGCTGTAACCAGGTTTCGACTTCACTTTGCAGCCAGCGGGAACTGCGGCCCAGCTTAATCGGCCTCGGAAACTCACCCAGTTGAATCAGCTTGTAAAACCATTTGTCGGTTAATCCGGTCAACTGGGTGATGAAGATCATATCGACGAACTGGTCGTTAAGAAGGCGGTAATCAGCAGCGGTACTCATCGTTTTTCTCCTTGAATAAATGGGAGAAGGAGCCGGAAAATGGAAATTGGCGAACTCCTTCAAACGATTCGTCAGTGGAGTAATTTTTTACAAATGGGTGCGGCGTCTGTTTCTGTTACGTCCCCCACTTTTACATCGGGAAGGAATATCGCTGCACTGAAAAATAATCTTGTCTGTCTTCTGATTCTTTTTACTGAGATAACTCAGAATATACAGCATGTCGTCTCGACCGGTATTGTTGTCCCAGGAGGTAACACGCTCCCCCCGTACTTCATAATATTCCTTGGGGTTACACCAATGTGTATAACCCGCATCATCGGTAATATCATCCCAGAGTTCAGCTACAGAAAGAAACGTATTCCATGTCTTACGGTGTTTTTGGCCGTTAAGATAAAATGCAGCATGAATATGAAAACCATGAAGTTCGGTATATTCCAGTACCCACACGTACCCTACAAGTCCTCTTATACTCACGCTTTGTTGGAGTAACTTAACCATGTCCCCTACAATGGTATTTTTATCTGAGTGTTTAAATTCGTAACTCGTTTTAATATATGCAAAGTCTACGCGCAGCATCAGTAACTTTGAGTAACGCAGGAACAACATCTCCTGATGTGCTCTAAGTTTTTGGTTCAGATGCATGTCATGCTGATAGTTTGGATTGATGCTTTTACACTGACGTTTTTTCATGATGTCTATTCCGGTGAATTTATCTCATGATAATTATTCAGTGCGTTAATTTTTAATAATGCATGGAGTATGCCTGACGGGTTTTTTATAGCCATACATCCGGGGTTGAATGTTTTTAATAATGCGTCTATTCACTAAGCGAATGATGCTATTATTTATCTATCCGTGATGACTGGATTTATTAAATAATACTTTATTCCTTAATGAACCACATCAGCGACGAATCCCCCTCATGTCATATAGCCGGTTTATATAAATGCTTGTACAAATCAATCAAATAGTACTAAATTAGCACATGCCATAAGTTTATTTAAAATCTATAACCATTTGATTTTATAGTTTTTACTTTAAATAAAATTGTATGATATCTGCCATGAATCACACATAAATAACCTAAAAAACACTACTGTATGTATCAGTAATTCGCAAGAAAACATGCCTTTTCCATGCTTTTAGATGACCTGATTTTAGTATCATGAATCACAGTTTTTTGATGATGTTTGTAGTAGTGTCATTAAAAAATGAAGACACCAGCAATGGAGGGTAGGAGATGGTTAGGTATATTGAAGTTAAGTCCATTAGGGAGGGGGTTTATCTTCTCTGGCGGATGGGACATTCTGAAGATGCAAGACGATTTTCATTCGGCACACAGAAAAACGTACAGTTGATTAATGAGAAGATTAACAAGATTATTGATGCTGAGGTGCGGGAGAGTAACGGAGCCACGCGCATTACAAAGCATGTACTCTGGTATAGCACAATTTACTGTGACCATAGCGTCGATGAATCACAACTGGTATGGCTTAAGCAAGATCAGTATGGCTGTATATATTTTTGGTTACGGTTAATAAAAGAATATGTGGATTTCTACCCTAGAGATGCGGATGATATATACCCAAAATATTATTTTCGTCGAAAAAGGCATCTCTGGCTTATAGGTGAGTATTTGCCTTCGGCGATACCTGACACACCTGAACAATGTTATCTAGCTACCTTGTCTATTCTCGATATATTACTGACCCAGACAAGCAAAAATGACTCAATTACGTCTGAAATAAAAAATGATTACTTAAATAACAAAAAAATGTTCAGAAAGGATTTCTCATGGATGGTCGATGCAGGAAAAGAAAATATTGAATGGATAATGGAGCAATTTTTTTCGGAACGTCGCATATTTAGGGGTTTCAGAGATGTCAACATCATTCCTGAGATGCAGGGTTTTGCCATTCCTGCAATATATTATCTCTGGAATGAAGAACCGGCAGAAAAACAACTTTTTCTAAATACGTTGCGAAAACGCTATGCAAATATGAAGCATCGTAAGAAAGTTGCAACCAAAGCACCGGTCAATATTCGTATTTCTGACAGTTCTAAAAAGACGCTGGTAAAACTTGAGAAATATCTTAACCGTAACAGGGCTGATGTGATCGAATTTCTGATAGATAAAGCATGGGCAGAAATGAATCAGAAAAAATAAAAAAATCTCAGTTATATATCACCTCATTGAGTTACCCCAATTCCAATTCATCAGGCCACCCATCCCGGATGGCCTTTTTCATTCTGAGGCTGATATGAAAAAATCGTCAGGTTATTCCCTGATCCGCCGCCATCTGCGGCGCTATCCCCGTTCGTTACGTCATGCCCTTATGCAGGAGCTGACCCGGCTGGTTACCTATGAACCGGTGATTGGCATTATGGGCAAAACCGGCGTAGGGAAATCGAGCTTATGTAATGCGCTGTTTCGCAGCGAAGTCTGCGCAGTGAATGCTGTCGCAGCCTGTACCCGTGAGCCACAACGCATTCGTCTGCGTTTTGGGCGTCATTATCTTACGTTGGTTGATTTACCCGGAGTGGGTGAAAGTCAGCAGCGGGATGAGGAATATCGCGCACTGTATCAATCCCTGTTGCCGGAGCTGGATATGGTGCTGTGGGTATTGAAGGCGGATGACCGCGCCTATTCTGCCGAGGAGCAGTTTTATCGGGATGTGTTCGGCTCCGTGAACGGTGAGCACACGCCGATACTCTGGCTGCTCAATCAGGTCGACAAGATTGAACCGAGTGAAGAATGGCACTGGGCCTCTGCGCAGCCGTCATCCAGGCAACGGGAACATATGGCACAAAAGCAGGCGGCTATCGGGCAACAACTCGGTATCGTGGCAGAGAACATTTTACCGCTTTCCGTTAAAGGCCGTTATCAACTGGGAAAGATGGTGGAGGCGATGATAACCCTTCTCCCAAAGCAGGCTCGCAGTCCGGTCATTCCTCATTTACGTGCTGAGCACCAAACCGAAAGCGCGATACAGCAGGCCAGGGCTGGATTTTCCGACACGGTAGTCAGTGCGGTGGATTGGGTTATTGACCACGCGCCGTTGCCTCAGGTAGCAAAACAGGTGCTGCATGGCGTCACCCATTCCGTTGCCAGAGTGGCAAATGCGGTGTGGTCTTTCTTCTTTGACTAACGTTTTTGCTGCTTCCCATCAGGTTTCTTTATCGTCACCGATCGATTTTGTCGATCGAACCGATCGAATTGATTTGTTATACCGCCATTTCTCCCCGCTATAAAATCGATTTTCCATTCTGAGACTTTTTTACTTTTACGAATCAATAACATGTTCATGTAACGCGTATGCGTCTGGAGGGCAATGATGCCGTTGTTACTGCTTTGGGTGGGGCTGGCAATCGTGTTGGGATGCGTGGCATCCAGCAGCGGTCGCTCGTTCTGGGGCTGGTTCATTTTGGGTATGGTCATCGACCCGTTACTGGCCGGATTGCTGTATTACCTGATTTGCAGAGAAAAATAATATGCGAACGCTGTTGAAGCTGTTTGGCCGCTTTATGCGCTGGTATATCACGCTGGTGATTTTTATGGCCTGCCTGCTTTTTATCATCAATACCGTTGGCGGATGGGCCGGCTTTTAACCGAGAGCCCTTCCGAAGGAAAACCACAATGAAAACACAACCTGCACTGCCATGCAGCGGACTGCTGCTGGCCTCTCTGATGGTTCTGCCCATTCTGTCTGCACAAGCAAAGCCTGCTGACAATGAACCGCAAATTATCACCGACAGCGAAGGGCACATGGTTTGCCATCTCTGTGGACCCGACAGGAAAGACAGTTTCTTTATTTCTGACTATCCACAGGGCTATAAAAATAAAACGGATCAGTACAGCAAGTTATGGGACATGACGCGCTATACCATCCTGCTGAATGATGCCATTCCTGCTTACACCGCTAACCGGACACCCGATTTTTATTACATCGATAAATATGCCGCGTCGCCCACCGTTCACTTTATTGAGTTTGACGATGACCGCTCTGATTTATCGGCTGTAGCTAAGGTGTCGGTGACGGAAAACAAAAACAACACGCTGCTCACTGTCACCTGGAAGAATGGAGAGAAAAACCGTTTCCAGATGAATAACCAGATTCTGGCGTATCAGGCACAAATACTGAGAAACACGCAGGACCAGCTTTTCTGCCGGAATTGCGGTGACAACGGCAAGGATGTGCTGGTTCAGGGCGCGGATACCGCCAGCCTTTATACCCGTCTGACCGATACGCCGTATTACGCCTTTCTGGTGCAAAGTGCCGGGATGGCCTGCCCGGCAGGGAGCTGGTATGCCGTCAATAAAACGACGCCCGCGCCTGAAATCAAGGCGATTGACCTCAAGGATTGCAGTGAAATCGTGAAGGTTGACAGTACCCATGATGCCAACAACACCACGCTTAACCTCACTCACTACAACGGCAAAAAGGACACGCTGACATTCAGCCATCGTTGAGTGTTACCGCCTCTGGTCATCGGAAGGCTTCGAGCCTGTCGAGTAAAGGAAAATATCATGAAAAAAGCATTTGTCGCACTCTGTCTGGGATTGTGTTCGCTAAGCGTTTTTGCAGAAAAAGCGCCTGTCAGAGTGCAAACCCGTATTGCCTCAGGGAACTGGTATGCCGGTCCCTATTATCCAAGGATATCCGTGACAGCGTTGACAGATTCTGTCGTCGTCAAAGACATTGCGGTTAATCGGGGAAATTGCCAGCATCTTTCCGAAGCATCCTGGAAGCCCGTTCGACTCCGCTTCGGCAGCTCTTTTGAAACAACGTTTAAGTCAAAAAACTGGGGAGCCGCCTGTAATGTCCTTGAAATCATTGTCGAGACCGATCAGGGCATATGGGAATTCCAGGTGGAATAACGACTGACCTTATTCACGGTTCCGATGCCTCGTGCGTCTGCGCGAGGCATTGTATTTATTGTGTTCTTGTCATCCATTTCATCCTTCTTTTTCATCATCCATCATTTAGATAAGGAATCACCATGTCATGTAATTCATTGGCAGGCGGCATCGCGTCCAGAGAGCAGCGCATTATCCAGATGGCGTTATGCCTGCTGGAAAAACGGGTACGAAAAAATTCGCGACAGTTCAAAACCTCGGAGGACACCAAAAGCTGGCTGATGCTGGAGCTCAGCGGTCTGGATCGCGAGGTCTTTATGGTGCTGTATCTGGATAACCAGCATCGTCTGATAGAAAAGGAAGTTATCGCGCTGGGTGGTATCAACAGTACCGAAGTGCATCCACGTGAAATCCTCAAAGCCTCACTGCGCCATAACGCCGCCGCCGTGATACTGGCACACAATCATCCTTCCTGCTGTGCCGAGCCCAGTCAGGCTGACCGCCATATCACCGACAAGCTGAAGGGATCACTGTCACAACTCGACGTCAGAGTCCTCGATCATCTGGTTGTCGGCGGCGCTGATGTGGTGTCGTTTGCTGAACGTGGCTGGCTGTGATGATCACATTTACTACCGCACTTTTATAAGGAAACCATCATGCCATCATCGAATACCCCTGAATGGGGACTAAAATGTGCTGTCACGCCGCGATTCGGAGCCAGGCTGGTTCAGGAAGGTCACCGCCTGCACTATCTGGCAGACCGGGCCAGCATTGTCGGTACGTTTAGCAAAACAGAAGCCCAAAATCTGGAGCGTTGCTTCCCTGAGCTAATTAAGCTGTTGGAGCAGAAGCTACGCATGGGGGAACTGAATCCCCGTCAGCAGAACTGCGTCACGCTGCATTGCAACGAATGGATCTGTGAAGCCGATACGCTGGGCAGTGTTGGCTACGTGTATATTGTTATCTATCCCTCTTCGGCAGCAGCAGAATAACCTGCAACTTCTCCCCCATCCTGAGCATTTTCCTGATTTTAACGACTTAACCTGTAGAGAGTATTCCCATGCAAACATCACCTGCAATCCCGCCACGGGAGGATAACCCCTGTCCGTCACCTATAACCGTCTGGCAGCAACTGCTGACCTACCTGCTGGAAAAGCACTACGGCCTGACGCTGAACGATACACCATTCTGTGAGGAAAACGTGATTCAAGCGCATATCGATGCTGGCGTCACGTTGGTCAATGCCGTGAATTTTCTGGTGGAAAAATACGAACTGGTGCGCATCGATCGCGACGGTTTTAACTGGCAGGAGCAATCGCCGTTTCTCACTGCCGTTGATGTTCTCCGTGCCAGACGTGCTACCGGCTTGCTCAAAGCATAAAGACTGCGAGCCGCTTTCCAGTAATACCAGACCAAATCTATTTATCCTTCTCCCCGATGCATAATGCGCCAGCCCTTACCGGCTGGCGCATTTGCTTTTATCTATGGACCACAAATGATGCAAATTGAACCCGAGGTTTTGACCGAACACACCGAGCTGATTTGCTCGACCAATATCGAACGTATCGTTACCGGACGTGATACCGCGCTGCAACAGATAGAACAGCTCCTCAACCAGCTACGGGCGATCTCAACACTAACAGCGACTATTGGTGGCGGCACCGCTGAAGACTGGGCGTTAAAGCAAGGGCATCGCTACGACTGCTGGCTGACAGAAACACCTGGCAAAGCGATGCCTGCCATTACCCGCACACTGGATCGTAATATCTGGCGCGACCTGATGCTGAAATCCGGCATGTTGACGCTGATGGATGCTGAAGCGCGTAGCCAGTGGCATAAAAATCTGGATGAGGGGGAGCTACCGGTCATCAGCGAAGCCAATATACTCAGCACCTTTGAGCAACTCCACCAAAGTAAACAGGAGGTATTTGAGCGAGGTGTTATTAACGTATTCAAAGGGCTATCGTGGGATTACAAAACCAATCACCCTTGCTACTTTGGCAAGAAAATCATCATCAGCAATCTGGTGACATACAACCGTTGGGGCTTTGGCCTGAATTGGGGCTGGCGACGCGATCAACTGGCTGATTTGGAAAGAATGCTGTATCTGTTGGATGGTAAACCGCTCCCCGACAATCGGGGCGATGTAACCATCCGGTTGATGGACCATATCCGTGATAATCCTCACGAGCAGGAATACGAAGATGAGTTCTTTAGTGTGCGTTACTTTCAGAAAGGCACTGGGCATCTCACCTTTAAACGCCCTGACCTGATCGATCAGATGAACGATATAATTGCCAAACATTATCCAGGGATGTTGGCGGCAAGGTGATTATCGACAGGCTAGGGGGCTGGATGGAGGTTACCTATCTCGTTGCTACGGTGATGGTAATGTTAGTCTGGTAATGTAAAAGGGGGATACGACATGTTATGTGCCACGTATCGTTTGGCGGGAGAAGGGCGATGATGAGAAAAGGGAATAGCAGTATCTCAAAAACTGCTGCATTGACCGATGATGTGAAAGACGCAGATACGACAGCGATCGATCACTCACGTATCACTACGTCATCGGGGGAGAGCTGGGATGGTTGGTTTGCTACCGAGGATGCCACTTCTGATTTTATGGAGGACAGGGAGCAACCTAAAGCCCCCCAGACCTGATGATAGCGGTGAACCGATTGCCAGAAATGCACTCGCTGTCTTGATAACGGTTTTGCTATCTACATTAAACCACGATAGCATCTAACCGCTGAATGAAGTTGTACTGATGTTATTTATACATCAGATTTTGCATCGCAACATTTTTAACATCACTGTTGAATTGTGTGGCGAGTAGTCACTGGTGTGAAGGGAAAAAGACTGAGTATACAAATGAGGATATATCGTCTATGTTCACTTATGATGTGTCTTTATTTTCAATAAGATGGGTTTGTTTTTCAAGTCCCGCCCCGGCACCATTGATTTAAGCTAATAAAAACAATTAGTTATATAATATTATACGCCACCGCAAGGTGGTTTTTTTATGCCTGAAAATCCCTTTCCTAATATGATTTTTTTGTCAGTGCTAGATATGCACTATTTTGACCACCAGTTCACTAGAACGAACAGCATTTTACAGTTGTATCAGTCTGTCACTGCCGATGGTCAAGTGTCCTGATATTGACTATTTTTCTGCTAATAGCCCCTGAATATAAAGGTCTTTATCCCTCATCAGAACGTCTATTTTTGAATCCGTGCCTGTTCAACGGCCAGTCGTTCTATTGCTCCTGCGCGGAGTGTCGCCAACTGTTTGAGGAGCCCTTTTGCATCTACCATGGGGTGTGGTTGGTCAGGCTGATGTACTTTTAGTTGATTTTGCATTTCAATTTGACCGTTACTAAAAGGATGCGCGGTGAGATGGACTGTAATGGGGTGCTTAGAATCTTCCACCATCACCTTAATACGGTCTATGCTTCGGATGTAGGCCTCAACCTGTTGCGGACCGTCTATAGCATTTAATCCTAATCCGCCAATAGTAATCGCGTGATAGGTGTTATTCCTCTCTTTGACATCAAGCACATAAGATGTGGTGCCCCAAGTGTGGCCTGGGGTAATGTAGGCATGAAATGTAGTATCACCCACCGTCAACGCATCGCCGTCTTTCACCAAGATATCTGTGGTGGCTGGGTCAGGCATTGCCCATGCGCTAGGTTTCCCCAGTGTTTTTTTTGCATCAGCCTGCGCTTCCTTCCATCCTTCCTCAGACATGACAAAACGTGCGTTGGTTAACGACTTGAGTTTAGATACGCCGCCTACATGATCAAAATGTCCGTGTGTTAGCAGTACCATTTTGATATCTGATGGCTCGACGCCGATTTTTTTAATGTTATCCATAAGCTGGTCTGTAAATTCTCCATACAGCGTATCTATTAGTACTGGGCCTTCGCTGGTTTTGATGAGCCAGGCTGAGACCCAACAAATGCCGACATAATAAACATTGTCAAATACCTGATAGGGTTCGACGGCCTGGGCCTTTGCATCATTCAGCCAACGTCCAAGTTCGGCAGGCATTTTACCGCTGCTTCCAAATTGGTTGAAAAATTGGTTGATAGCTGAGGATGGACCGCACCCTGTCAGTGAGGTGATGGCGGGACTATTTGTTTCTGCACCTTTTGTTTCTGTACCTTGTGATGGGAGAGTGTGAGCCGTAGCAGCCACACTGATTAAAAGTAAGAAAGCTGCTAGGGGCGTAAGACGTTGGTTTTTCATTCTTTATCTCTTGTCTGGATAGTAAAACCCAGACTATAGTTGCAGAAATCGGATGAATAAATACGAAGTAATGCAAACTAACGTTGCATATTTCGGACAATATGAGGGCTTATGGATCGCTTTGTTGCCATGCAGGTATTTGTTGATGTGGTTGAGTTAGGAAGTCTCACTGCCGCAGCGAACAAACTGGATATCTCGCGGGCCATGGCTACGCGGTATATCGCATCATTGGAGAAATCATTTGGCGTTCGGTTATTGCATCGTTCCAGTCGCAGTTTGGGGCTGACCAGTGCTGGGAGCGAAATTTTGTCCTATTGCCGACAAATTTTAGCTCTAAATGATGATATTGGTGCGGCCCTTGAGAGTAAGAGCCAAGAGCCTAACGGCTTGATTCGGGTTGCGAGCAGTATCTCATTCGGTCAATCCTATCTGGCCGATGCGATGAGGCGCTATGCTTCCCAATACCCCAAGGTTGCTATTGAAATGGTGTTGAAGGATGCATCAATTAATCTGGTGGAACAGCGGATTGATCTGGCTATTCATGTTGGTAACAAGCTCGATCCGAGTGTGATTTCACGCCAACTGACCCGATGTGCTTCTGTCGTTTGTGCTGCACCCGATTATCTGGCACGTAATGGAACGCCCCAACGGCCAGACGATCTCAGGCAACACAACTGCTTGCACCACACGCGTTTTGGCAACGTCTGGCGTTTTCAGCGCCCGTCGGCTAAGGGGGAAAATTTGGTGATGGATGAAGTGGATGTCACGGGCAACTTTGCCGCGAATGATAGTATGGTGCTTTTGCATGCTGCGCTGGCGGGCGGGGGTATCGTTCATTTACCCGCTTTTACGGCAGATCCTTATCTTCGCACCGGCGCACTGGTTCGCGTTTTGACGGACTATTTATTGCCGGAACTGGGTGTCTATGCGTTATACAGCTCACGTAAATATTTACCGACCAGCACACGGACGTTACTGGATTTTTTGCTTGATGATTTGGCAAGCGACAACGCTGATGGCACTAAGAGGCGAGCCGTGTCTCGATCACTGACAGCCTAATGTATAGCGTTAGAATAGGCATTCGATAGACTACAGATGCACATCCACGACCGCATCTGTAATTAAACGAGTTGCTGGCTTGGGTAAATAGAGCATTAACTCCTTGAATGTCCGATGTGATCATATGCACTCTTCTTCGTTCGACAGGATATATAACCATATAGTATGAAGGGATGTTATCGTGAAGATACATCTACAGATATATTTGATTCACATGATTAGTTGAGATGTTGGAAGGCGGGTTGGCGGGTGATATGGCAGATTAATGTTACAGAAAATCACTCTTTTAATCGCCGTTAAGAGACGGCGATAAATAGCAAAACTGCTGTTACTAGATTTTTATCTATTTGTTTTTTCGGCATAAGAATTTATCTTTTATCACGCCATCAAAGAAACGACCTTTAGAGACGACAGAGTCAGAAATAAACTTTTTGTAGATAGATTCAGGTACGCCAACATATTGATAGATATCTTTGTTATGAAACGCTATCTCAAGGGTGTGCGTCTGTGGGTCATACCCAATGGAATCAATTCGTGACGATGAAACCTGCTGTCGCTGCAATGCTTGTTCCTCCCTTGTGTAAAATAAGATCAAAGTATAAAAAATTTACTGCATGACGCATTGTCGACGATCATGCTTATTTATGGTTCATCGCGGGTTAGCGTGAAAGAATAGAAAACGGCAGTAAGAACGTTTAGGTTTGTATTTGCCAAAAAACGCCCTAAACCTCCAGACTGCTGCCATGAATGCTAACCCGACTTTACTCTTCTGGAAAGGGTTTGATGTTGAGTTCCACACCGAAATCGCCCCACATACACGCTTAATTATGCCTCAGCCATTGAGTCAGTGACGATGGGCATGAATATCGCGCTCGTTTGGTATACAAATAACGATGTTGCCTCGTGAGCGGCTTCGCGTAATTCTCAGCCAAATGAGACAATTCTGCGGCGGGTGCGATACACTTCGACCATCTTATCAATGGGGTACGTTAGCGAATTATTCGGCGTGAACGTTAAACGAGTAGCAGCCTGCCTAGCCATTTTTTCTATGATGATGCTGTTTATTGCCCCCTTGATTTCAAGATCATTGGTGCAGCTATCGGCCTGTCAGGTATCCGCCCATCACATGCCTGCTGCATCTCAGCATCACCATGGCGTAGATGATCATGAGACATGTCATCGCGGCAGTACGCCGCATAATCTGATGATGTCCAGCATCGGTCTTTCGCCGATGGAGGACATTGCCTGCGGATACTGCCAGCTTCTTGTGCATTTACCGTTCATTCTTTCTGTCATATTGCCATTGCTCTGGTTGCTATTATCCGCACACCGGCCGACGTATTCCCCTAATTTTGTTTGCCCAACGTTATTCCGACCCTATTGCCCACAGCGTGCCCGTGCGCCTCCCGAGACGGTTTCTTTGCTTTGAATCCTTTTAATAACGACATCCGTCGGCGTACTTCCTATGGTCGGGCGATCCCTCCATAGGCGTTCTGCCGCATGTTGTTATGGCATAAGAAACCGTAAGGCAACACGATGAAAAAAATTGAATTTGTATACACGCCCGCCGCTTCTTTGGTGCTGGTGGCGCTATCCTCTTTACCCGTGATGGCACAGGGCGATCACGATCATTCCGCTTCTCACGCTATGCTGAATGATGATGCCGTGATGGTGGTGACTGCCCCCGATACTTCTCCTCTTACGCTGGTGACCTCGCCGAAAACCCCGCGACAGCCAGTACCGGCCAGCGATGGCTCGGATTATCTGAAAACCATTCCCGGGTTCTCGCAAATACGCAACGGTGGAACCAATGGCGATCCTGTTTTCCGGGGCATGTTTGGATCGAGACTACGCATCCTTTCTAATAATGGTGAGATGTTGGGCGCCTGCCCGTCACGCATGGATGCACCGAGTTCGTACATCTCGCCCGAAAGCTATGACCTGTTAACCTTTACCAAAGGACCGCAGACCGTGCTGTGGGGCGCGGGAAATTCAGCGGGAACCGTGCGATTTGAGCGGACACAGCCGCGTTTTGATAAACCGGGAATACAGGGCAACGCCAGCGTATTGGCTGCATCAAACGATCGTCATGATGAAAATGCTGATGTCAGCTTCGGGAGTGAAGAGGGCTATGTTCGACTCATTGGTAATAAATCACAGTCGGGCGATTACAAAGAGGGTGATGGAAAACGCGTGGCATCAAAGTGGGATAAATGGAATGCGGATGTGGCGCTCGGCTGGACGCCAGACAGCGACACACTGCTGGAGCTGACCGCAGGCAAAGGTGATGGAGAAGCGCGCTACGCTGGGCGTGGCATGGATGGTTCGCAATTTAAGCGTGAGAGTTTGGGTCTACGTGCCGAGAAATCCAATATAGGGAACGTATTCGATAAGCTTGAAGCGAGTGTGTATTACAACTATGCCGATCACGTTATGGATAATTACACGCTGCGCTCACCGGGTGGTATGGGGATGATGAGCATGCCAATGGCCAGTCAACTGGATAGAAAAACGGTTGGCGGACGGATGATGGCAACGTGGATATGGTCCGATTATGAGCTGAAAAGCGGGGCGGACATGCAGACGAATACGCATCGCCGTTGGAGGAATGATAGCTGGAAGAAAGATGCGCAATTTAACACCTATGGTGTCTTCAGCGAACTTACCTGGCAGGCCACTGGGCAGAGTAAGGTCATAGGGGGAACGCGCATGGATAAAACCAAGGTCGAGAATGACACGGGCACTGGCGCGAGCGAACGGCACGATACGTTACCAGCAGGTTTTATCCGCGTGGAGCATACGCTGGCCGATAGCCCAGTAATGCTGTACGCAGGCGTTGGCTACACCGAGCGCTTTCCTGATTATTGGGAGCTTTTCTCGCCAACCTATGGGCCGAGCAGAACGCAGAGTGCGTTCGATCATGTTAAAACCGAGAAAACGACCCAGCTTGATATTGGCGCGCAGTACAGCGGCGAACGTCTGAACAGTTGGGTCTCTGCCTATGTGGGACGGGTTAATGATTTTATCCTGTTCCGCTATGATCCGATGAATGCCAGGGTCAGCGAGGCGGATAATGTTAATGCGACCATCATGGGAGGCGAAACGGGATTCAGCTATAAATTAACGGATAGCTGGAAAACGGACGCCAGCCTAGCGTATTCCTGGGCGAAGAATACGGATGACCATCGGCCGCTGCCGCAAATTCCTCCGCTGGAAGCGCGCTTGGGATTATCGTGGGAAAAAGGTAACTGGAGTAGCACGGGTTTGCTGCGTCTGGTGAGTCAGCAAAATAGGGTGGCGATTAGCGAAGGTAACGTTGTCGGAAAAGACTTTGATAATAGCCCCGGCTTTGCGATTTTCTCGGCTAATGCGGCGTATCGTGTTAACCAATACGTCAAACTGAGTACGGGTGTCGATAACTTGTTTAACACCACTTACAGTGAACATCTCAACCTTGCCGGTAATAGCAGTTTCGGTTATTCAGCCAACACATCCGTAAACGAGCCGGGTAGAACCTACTGGGCGAAGGTGAATGTTACCTTCTAATTTAACGTTGTAACGTATGGATAAACCGCACTGTAGCCATTTTTTGACGGATTACAGTGCGGTTCAGGGAGTGATACGCTGCGTGAAACTCGCACTTTCATTTTATCTGCGAAGATTAGTCTCAATTATTTCGATGAATGCTGACAAATCCCGAGTGCTGAACTATTTTCATAAGTAATTATCACGTTACGGAGGTCGATATGGGATTTTGGCGCATTGTACTGACTATTCTTTTACCACCGTTGGGCGTGTTATTGGGGAAAGGAATTGGTGGCGCGTTTATTCTGAATATTATTCTGACGCTGTTGGGTTATTTTCCCGGTTTGGTGCATGCGTTTTGGGTGCAGACAAAAGACGATGGAATTTAATGGCTGAAAAAACTGAACGACGATCATGATGAAATAACGGGGAGGCAACATGCCTCCCCGTTATTTTTTGCGAACATACAGGACAGGCGATTAATAATAGCCAATCAGTTTCCACCAGACTAAGCCGACGATAAAAATCAGGGCGACGTTAAACGTGACGATACAGAAATTGATTTTATAGAAACGGTGCCGTTCAAAATATCCCTGAGCAAAATAGATAGGGCCGGGGCCACCGCCGTATTCGGTATTTCCCCACATCAGGTTGCTAAAAATCCCAAAACAGATGGCAACCATCATGGGCGGGGCGCCTGCGGCTATTGCGGTGGCAGCGAAGGGCGCATAAAGCGCGGCGACGTGCCCAGAGGCGGTAGCAAACAGATAATGCACATAGATATAGAGGATGCCGAGAATAACGAAGGTTTCCATCGCGCCGAAGCCCTGTATGGAGTTACCCAGCTTGACGGTCATCCACTTAATAAAGCCAAGGTCAGACAACCCTGCGGCGAGGCTGATAATGACGCTGAACCAGATGACTGTATCCCAGGCCGCGCGATCGCTGAGTACCTCTTTCCACTGGACGGCCTGAGTGACGAACAGGTAGGCAACTAATGCCAGCCCGACGGACGTGGCAGAGAAACCGGTGATCAGGCTGGTGCCCCAGCCGAGCAGCGCGAGCACAAAACCAAACGCCACTTTTTTCTCTGCCGATTTCATGTTCCCCAATTCCACCAGTGACCGGCGTCCCATCTCCTTGGCTTCTGGTGTTTTTTTCAATTCCGGGTTCAGAATTTTGTAAACCAGCAGTGGCATGAGGCAGAAGCAGCACATTGCAGGTACGACAGCGGCAATAAACCAGCCGCCCCAGGTAATGTCCACGCCTAATGAGGTTTTTGCTAGGCTGCCAACCAGCGGATTGGCGGCCATGCCAGTGAGAAAAATCGCGCCGGTGATCGGCGTAAACTGAAAGCAGACCATGATCAGAAAATCCCCGATCTTTTTACCGCTAACGCCGGGTGTTGAGCCTAATACTTCATTAATTGAACGCGCGATGGGAAAGATAATTCCGCCCGAACGTGCGGTGACGGATGGCATAGCGGGCGCCATGATCAGGTCGGAGACGCCCAGTGAATAAGCGATCCCCAAACTGCTTCCGCCGAATAGCGACAGCATTTTGTAGGCGATGCGTTTTCCTAAGCCGGATGTGACAAAGCCCAGTGAGAGGATATAGGCACAAAAGATGAGCCAGACGGTGCCGCTGGAAAAACCGGCCAGCGCTTTAGCTTCTGTTAATGTTCCCGTGAAAATGGTGATGCAAAGGACAAGCAGCATAATCGCGCCCGACGGCAGAGGCTGCGTCAATATTGCTGCGATAGTGGCGGCAAAAATCGCGAACATATGCCATGCCTGTGGCGTAAGGCCATCAGGGACCGGAGAAAACCAGATAATTAGGCCCAGCAGGAGAGGAATAATAACCGCGACTATTTTTTTCTTGGTGGATGATTCGGATGACATAGCGTCCCCTTAATCGTGCAAGCAATGGTTATCCGTTATCGTTCCCGGCAACAGAGAGCCTACCCAGACGCGTTATTATCTTGCGTCTGGGGAATATCGATCTCAGTTTGTGAATTAGGGAGATACCGGATAATTACCGGTGATGACTATTTTCTTTCCATTTTATTTACTACCTGGTCAACCATTTCAGGGGCGCTCCCCAAATAGTTGACGGGGTTGGTCAGGTCTTCGA
The DNA here is from genome assembly GCF_000740965.1 of Pectobacterium atrosepticum. Classification (NCBI taxonomy): domain Bacteria; kingdom Pseudomonadati; phylum Pseudomonadota; class Gammaproteobacteria; order Enterobacterales; family Pectobacteriaceae; genus Pectobacterium; species Pectobacterium atrosepticum. The sequence goes on from NZ_CP009125.1 coordinate 1,903,293, forward strand.
TTAATTTGGGATCGAGGCGGCTAGCGACGCTTGGCATAGCATTGAGAACATCGGCCAGCGTGCCGCCTTTCTCATTTACGATACGGCAGGCATCGTAGACGATGTCATGCGCTTCCTGACGACCAATATACGGTGCCAGCCCCATCATCACAGCTTCTGCCACAATCAGGCCGTTGGTCATATTGAGGTTTTTCAGCATCATCTTCTCATCAACAATGAGGCCGTCTAGCATGAACTTGGCTTGATGAAGTGCGCCTGCGGAGAGAATGAAACTTTCCGGGATGGCGATCCACTCCGCATGCCAGGGGCCTGTGGCGCGTTCCAGATCTTGCACCATCGCATCCAGCATTAACCCAGCCTGTTGACGAACGCCTTTGGAACAGGCCAGCATCAGTTCGCTGGAAATAGGGTTACGCTTTTGCGGCATGGTGCTGCTGGCTCCACGGCCTTTGACAAACGGTTCATACAGTTCGCCGAATTCGTTGGAGGCCATCAGCATGACGTCATAGCCAATTTTCCCTAATGAACCGGTGATTACCGCTAGCAGGTTGACGGCTTCGGCAAACCCATCACGAGCCACATGCCAGGTTGAGGTCGGTACACCCAGTCCAAGCTCTGCCATCAGTGCTTTTTGCACCGCGAGCCCTTTGTCACCCAATGAGGCGAGTGTCCCTGCTGCACCCGCGAACTCTCCCACCAGCACGCGAGGACGTAGCTGTGCGAGGCGCTCGGCATGGCGATCGAACATATCCAACCAGATGGCCGCTTTGTAGCCGAATGTAATCGGTAGCGCCTGTTGTAAATGGGTACGCCCAGCCATTGGCGTATTGCGGTAACGCACGGCCAGTCTGGCTAAAATAGAACGTAGTGCGTCGATATCTGCTTCAATTAACGCGAATGCATCACGGATTTGTAGCACCACGGCCGTATCCATAATGTCCTGTGTCGTTGCGCCCCAGTGTACATAGCCGCCAGATTGGCCGGCCTGCTTGGAAATCTGGTGTACTAGCGGCAGGATAGGGTAGCCCACAATTTCTGTTTCGTGGCGCAGCAGCTCAAAATCGAGCGTGTCGGCGTTACAGCTGGCTGTGATTTCTGCGGCAGCTTCTTCTGGAATCACGCCACAACGTGCTTGCGCATTGGCCAGTGCGATCTCTACTTCCACATACTTACGGACGAGTTCTCGGTCATCGAAGATTGCCCGCATTGCTGGGGTACCAAATGAATCACGGAATAGAACTGAATCAAGCACATTCGAAGCCATAACGCCTCCTGAAGCGAATGTATTGGTGATAAGATGCAGACCATATCCGCGATAAAATGAAGCGTGTTTACCGCTGATGAGCGGTATGGCCTGAAGGTTTAAATGTTCGGACATGTTCAAATGTTCGGACATGTTGTATTTATAAAAACATGTCCGGACAAGTTAGGGAAGCAGTGAAATGTTATTTTGTGATGCAGGGCATCAATCTTGATTAAGAGCGTGAGCCGATGAAAGAACCTTTGTATAAGCGCATTGCCCGTGAACTCAGCCAGAATATAACGCTAGGCCAGTACCCAACTGGCTCGTTGATTCCCTCCGAGCTGGAGCTCTGTGAGCAGTATCAGGTTAGCCGCCATACCGTCAGGGAGGCGCTGCGCGATCTAACAGAGGCGGGTTTGCTATCCCGTCGCAAGGGCGTGGGTTCCGTTGTTGTCGATAATGATGAAAAGCGGGAACGTAACCATCCTCTGGCTAGCCTTGAGGATCTGTTTGTGTTGGCAAAAACCAACCTGCGCGTAGTGAAGAAGATTGATGAAGTCGTGGCGGATGTTGAGCTGGCAAAGATTATTGGCGGCAAGCCGGGCGATCGTTGGTTGCATATTGCCAGTATTCGTGAAGACAGCCAGAAAAAGGACTCCCCGATATGCTGGACTGATAGCTACGTTAGCCCGGATTATGCCAAGGTCAAAAGTCTGGTACGCAGCGATCCATTTGCGTTGATTAGCGATTTGATTGAAAAGCATTATGGCGTGCAAGGGGAAGAAGTGCGCCAGACGATCTCTGCCGTTGGTGTTCCGGCCAAAATAGCGAAAACGCTGGGCGTTGACGTAGGCTACCCAGCATTAAAAATCGTACGCCATTATCTTGACCGCTCGGGAAACGTTTTTGAAACCACGGTATCGATCCATCCAGCAGACCGATATACCTGCTCCATTACGCTTAAACGCCAAACGGGAAACCGAACGTAATCCGCTTGTACCTTATTGAAGCCTGCTCGCTTCCTGTCTACATGAGCCTGCATGCATAATGCAGGCACCACGCTTGTTGATTTGTTCTTGTTGATATTGTCCCTGTCGTTATTATTCTGGTTACTATATTGCCCGCATTACCTGATTGCGACCCTGCTGTTTGGCCTGATAAAGCGCGATATCGGCGCGGTTAATCAGCATACTGAGTGTCTCACCATCCCGATATTCAGCGACGCCGCAACTGACCGTCACCTGAATGATCCCTTCACGGTAGGGAAGGTGCGCTATTTCAATACTGTGGCGTAGCGCTTCGGCGCGCTGTTGCGCGGCGTTGATATCGCAATCGTCGAGTAGAATGACGAACTCTTCACCTCCCCAACGACAAGATTGATCGCTGGAGCGGGTGTTGGTCGACAATATGGCGGAAACTTCTTGTAAAACCAGATCCCCAACGTTATGGCCATACTTGTCATTAATTTTTTTGAAGTGGTCAATATCAATGAGAAGAATGGAGAGTGACTTGTGTTGTAAGGCATTTTTCGTCCCGAGACGGCGGAATAAATAATCAAACGCTTGCCGGTTCATGAGGCCTGTTAATTTGTCGGTCGTGGCCATTTGTTCCAGACGGCGTTGATATCCGCCAATGGTCAACCACAGCAGAAGTAGGAAAAGGGCGCTGACGAACGTACTGATGCCTAGATTTTTTAGCAACGTGGCGAACAGCCGTTTTTCACTGGGGTGACTGGTTTGCTCTACCATCAAATACCAGCCAAATTCAGGGATTAGTCGGGTGTTGAGGAAAATATGTTCCCCCTTTGACTGATATTCATAAGCGCCACCGGGGGAGGTCAAAACCGTGGTCGCGATCCGGTTCATTCCCTGCTGTTGTTGAATCTTGAGGGGGCGGTTATACGTTTCCCCATGTAAGGTAATATTACCTTCTTTATCAATAAAATAGATGGTCCGATTATAGCGCTGTTCGTATTTTTCAATAAGATGTTTAACCCGCTCAACCGGGATACCCACGCCGGTAATGCCAATAAAATTGTCTTCATAATCCATGACTTTATGGTTGATGAAGATGTCCAAACGAGTACGTTTTTCAGGATCGACACGGAGATCGACAACGTAAGGCATCTCGTCTGATAGCGTTCGGTGTTGGAAATACCATTGATCGTCTGGTGAATCCTCTGAGACGGTTTTCAGGATGCGCTGAGGATCGTAGTAGCGCTTGGTTTTATCCGAAATGAAGAAAGAAAATACGGTATCGAAGCGACGATCGATTTCTCGCAGGTAGCGAAACATGGCTTGCGGATCGCTTTCGTCCTTCAGCACCCAGTCACGTAGGAAGGTGTCGTGCGCCATCAGCGACGAAATAAAGATAGGCTTTAATAAGTCTTGCTGGATTTCAGAATAGACGTTATCACTGGTCAGCGGCAGAGTATTCTCTTCGATTTCTTCTTCTAATGATTCTTTAGCCACTTCATAACTGGTCCAGCTAATCACCAGGAATGCCGCGAGCAGCATAGTGCCGAGGATTATGATTGCGCGTGTTTTATCAAGCCAGCGTGAGTTATTGATGAATCCAGTCTGCAAAATAATCTCCCCAGAGAATCATTGATGAGATAGGTGAATAACCCTCTGCTTTCACCTAAAAATGGTGGTGCAACATTTTACTGGACTGACGATGTAGCATCGTAGGGTAAATGAATCGCTGACTCGTAGGGTTCAGTATAGTGGTTACATTGTGGAAGTATTAGAGCAGATTGCCGGAACGTAATGTTTTGTATTGTATTGTGGGCTTGTTAAAGCTCTCTTGTTGGTTTGATCATCCCTATGGTTAGATTCAAGCAAACAATAATGTCGGGTAGATGACCATGAGCCATTATTCAGCAGCGAAGGAATCAGGCCCAACAGCGCTTTTATTGATTAATAAGCATGCGCGGAATGGTGATTCCTCTGCTCGCGATGTGAAGCAGTTATTACAGCAAAGCCAGATTACCCTCGTCGAGCCAGATGAAAAAGACACGGGCTCATACAGCGATATTATACGTGCCTATGCGGATCGGGTTGATTTCGTCATTGTCGGCGGTGGCGATGGCACGTTAAATTCAGCGGCTCCCGGTCTGGTCGATACCGGATTGCCGCTGGGCGTGCTGCCATTAGGAACGGCAAATGACTTTGCTCGTACGGTGGGGATTCCCAGAGATATTCGGCAGGCCATTCAGATTATTGTCAGCGGCCAGCGGCGTGCGGTTGATTTGGGGGACGTTAACGGACATCTGTTCTTTAATGTCTCCAGCATCGGTTTTTCTGCGGCACTGGCGCGCGGGCTGTCGGCCAAGTCCAAAAAGCGCTGGGGCACATTAGGCTATGCGCTGGCGGCCTTTAAGCTGCTGAAACAAAGTCGTCCTTTCCGCGTTGAGATCGAGCATGACGGCATCAAAGAGCGGGTTAAAACCGTGCAGGTATCGGTGGGCAACGGGCGTTTCTACGGCGGTGGCATGGCGGTAGCACAGAGTGCCGCGCCCGATGATGGCCGGCTGGATGTGTATAGTCTGGAGGTTTCCCACTGGTGGGAAATAGTGGCGCTCATCCCCTTTATCCGACGGGGGACGCACGGTCGCTGGCGTAAAGTCCGCGCTTTTTCCGCCAAACAACTGACGCTGAGTACCTCAAGGCCACACGATATTAATGCGGACGGCGAGTTAATCGGCAAAACGCCAGCGGTGTTTGGGATCAGAGAAAAGGCGATTCAGGTTTTTGCGCCGCCGGTGCATGGTGATAATGGATAGAGCGTAAACAAAACAGGGACACCGTGCAGCGTCCCTGTTTGTTCATAAAGAATGATTCAGTGGATTATTTAAATACGCGGAAACGTTCTTCAAAGGCAATGTAGGTTTTCTCACCAGCGGGTTGCTCAACGGAACCGAATGGCATTTGAGCACGCAGTTTCCAACTGGCAGGCAGATCCCACTGTGCTTTGACATCATTGTCGATCAGCGGGTTGTAGTGCTGGAGTGAGGCACCAATTTTTTCCTGCGCCAGCGTCGACCATACGGCGAACTGGGCGATACCCGTTGAATGTTCTGACCAAACCGGGAAGTTATCGGCATAAAGCGCGAACTTTTCCTGTAGCGCTTCAATTACGCTGGTGTCTTCAAAGAACAGGACGGTTCCCGCACCGGCGGCAAACGAAGCCAGTTTGCCTTCTGTCGGGGCAAAAGCGTCCGCAGGCACAATTTTCTTCAGTTGCTGTTTAACAATATCCCACAGTTTGTGGTGCTGCTCGCCGAACAGAATGACAACGCGAGAAGTTTGTGAATTAAAAGAGGAGGGGCTTTCATTAACGGCTTCGGTAATGAGGGCGGTAACCTGATCTTCTGATATCGGAAGTTTATCGCCGATGGCATAGATTGAACGACGGGCCTTGATTGACTGCAAAAAAGCATTACTCATGGTGTGTTCCTCAGTTTACATGATGACTTACCTTGATACTGTGTCACTGATTTTTCCTGTGTTCAATGACTTATCGTGCCGGATGCCAATCTTTCCACTTTCTGCTTTACCCGCCGCAGACGTCGCAGCGGGGATTTTTCGGCAGCGTAATTTCGCGAAATTGCAGCGTCATCGCATCGAACATCAGCAAACGACCGGTGGTCAGCTTGCCATAGCCCGTTAGCAGCTTAATGGCTTCCATCGCCTGCAAGCTCCCGATCGTCCCCACCAGCGGCGACATCACACCCGCTTCGACGCAGGTCAGCGCATTGGCTCCGAATAGGCGGCTGAGACAATGGTAGCAAGGCTCATCGGGCTGATAGGTAAAGACGCTGATTTGGCCTTCCATCCGAATTGCTGCACCGGAGATCAGCGGCTTTTTGAGCTGAAAGCCAATACGGTTCAGGCGATTACGGATAGCAACGTTGTCGGTACAGTCCAACACCGCATCGTGCTGGCTGACCAGCTCGCTCAATGCGTCGTCATCGAGATCGCTATCAACCGTATCAAACGAAATATGCGGGTTCATGTCGGATAACGTCAGACGCGCCGATTCGACTTTTGCCATCCCGATACGGTTATCGCGGTGCAGAACCTGACGTTGTAGGTTAGACAGAGAGACGGTATCAAAATCCAGCAGCGTCAAATGGCCTACGCCCGCCGCAGTCAGATACTGAGCGGCGGCACAGCCCAGTCCGCCTAGCCCGACAATCAGCAGGCGTGAAGCCTTGAGTTTTTCCTGCCCGTCAAAATCAAAGCCGCGCAGTACAATCTGTCGATTGTAGCGCAGCATTTCTTCATCGCTCAGTTCCGGCAACATACTCAGTGTCCCAGCAGCGCGTTGAAAGGTTCGATTTCTACCCATTCGCCAGCGGCAACGCGCCCACGATCCTGCTCAAGCACGATGAAACAGTTACCGAGGCTGAAAGAGCTGAAAACGTGCGAACCCTGATGCCCAGTGGTTCTCACTTCCAGCTCTCCCTGCGCGTTGCGGCTGAAAATGCCGCGCTGAAAATCGGTGCGTCCCGGCGTTTTTTTCAGTGCGCTGGTGGTTTTGACGCGTACACGTTGTGGCTGGTGCCATTGTGTATAGCCAGACAGGCGAGCCAGCAGCGGCTGAACCAACTGATAGAACGTTAGTGCCGCAGAAACCGGATTCCCCGGCAGACCGCAGAACCAGGCGTGGTGTAACTTGCCGAAGGCGAAAGGTTTACCGGGTTTGATCGCCAGCTTCCAGAAATGGATGTCACCCAGTTCATCCAGTATTTGCTTGGTGTAATCTGCTTCGCCAACGGAAACGCCGCCGCTGCTAATGACCAGATCGGCAAGCTGGTCTGCTTCATGGAATGCGGCACGCAGTGCGTCTGGGTCGTCGCGGATGATGCCCAGATCGTGCACGTCGCAGCCCAATTGTTCCAGCATCAAACGCACGGCGAAACGGTTGGTGTCATAAATTTGGCCGTCTTCCAGCGGCTCGCCGACGCGTTGCAGTTCATCACCGGTTGAAAACACCGCGACTTTCAGACGGCGCACCACGTCAATCTGCGCAATCCCCAGTGAAGCCAGCAGCGGCAGTTCCGCCGCGCCCAGCTTGCAACCGGCGGGCAGCACGCTGGCACCCGCCTGAATGTCTTCTCCTGGCAGACGAATATTCTGGCCGAGTTTTACCTCATGGGAGAAACGAATACCGTCCTCGCTGACTTCAGCCTGTTCCTGCATGATCACCGTGTCTGCGCCTGCGGGAATCGGTGCACCGGTCATGATACGAATGCAGGTTCCGGCAGGCCATTCGCCCGTGAAGGGTGCGCCCGCGAATGCTTTACCCGCCAATGGCAACGGTGCGGCAGCGGACAAATCAGCGTAGCGTACGGCATAGCCATCCATCGCGGAATTGGCGAAAGGCGGGACGTTGATCGGAGAGGCGATAGCATGGGCGGTGATCCGTCCTGCGGCGTCGAACAGGGATACGCGCTCTGTCTCGGTAAGGGAAGGAACCTGAGCAAACATATTTTCCAGAGCTTGTTCAAGAGTCAGTAAACCTGAGTTAACGCTTTCCATCTTCACTCCACCGTTTTTCATCAATACAGTTTGTTTCATCAATACGACTGATTACATCAATAAGAATCGTGTTTCGCCGACGCGTTGTTTACGGGCGAAAATCGGTTTCCTATGCCAATATTAATTATGTCAGAGTTCGTAACGTGGGTGAATGTATGCAGGTCAAGGAATGCGGCTTTTGACGTGTGGACCCCGGTTAGGTACTAAGCAACCGACGGATGGTTAAAAACAGCCGTCTTTTGTCCACAACGTGAACCATTTCGGGTAAATGTGAGTGTATCTGCGTGAGAGTTCACGCATGATGGCGCGTCTATCTAGTGGTTAACTTAATGTTATAAAAAGAATTTTTCACTGTGTTGATTTCAGTTTCTGCTTTACATCATACCTTGCGCTAAATATAGTCGAAAACCGCTGATAATTTGTCCCTGATCGCGCTGCGCTGATTCCAGCCGCATTTATATGGAGATTCGCCGTTCATGTCGCCCACACAGGATCATTATTCCTCGTTGTCTTCCCCTGTCCCGGGGCTGATGTTGCCTGAAAAACGGGTGGTGGAGGTGCGCAACCTGAGTGTCTATTTCGAGCAGCAAGGGCAGCGGACGGATGCGGTACGTAATTTGACGTTCTCTGTCGATCGGGGCGAAACGCTGGCTATCGTCGGGGAGTCGGGATCGGGCAAATCTGTCACATCGCTGGCGTTGATGCGTCTGGTCGAACATGCCGGTGGGGTGATTCATCAAGGTGATATGCTATTCCGTCGTCGTGATGGGCAGGTGCTAGATCTTCGTGGTGCCCGCCAGCGGGTGATGCGAACGCTGCGTGGTGCGGATTTGGCGATGATTTTTCAGGAGCCGATGACGTCGCTGAATCCGGTTTTCCCCGTTGGTGAACAGATAGCCGAGTCGATTCGTTTGCATCAGAGAATGGACAGGCGTGCCGCGCGTGCAGAGACGTTGCGTATGCTTGATCTGGTCAGAATACCGGAAGCGCGCAACGTGCTGGATCGCTATCCCCACCAGCTTTCTGGCGGAATGCGCCAGCGGGTCATGATTGCGATGGCGCTTTCCTGCAAACCGTCGCTGCTGATTGCCGATGAACCGACAACTGCGCTGGATGTCACTATTCAGGCGCAAATTCTGCAACTTATCCGTGTGCTCCAACGAGAAATGGACATGGCCGTGATTTTCATCACCCATGACATGGGCGTGGTGGCGGAAGTGGCTGAACGTGTATTAGTGATGCACCGTGGAGAAAGCGTCGAAGCGGCAAGCGTGGGGCAGATTTTTGCTGCGCCGCAGCACCCATATACACAGGGGCTTTTAGCGGCGGTACCGGCGTTAGGATCGATGCGCGGACAACCGTTTCCAGCAAAATTTCCGCTGCTGGATCAAAACACGGCACGCATTGTGGACAACGTGCCGCAGGATACTGTTCCTGCACATGCGGAGCCAATCTTGCAAGTGAGTAATCTGGTGACGCGCTTTCCGATTCGCAGCGGTTTACTGAACCGCGTAACCCGGCAGGTGCATGCGGTAGAAAAAGTCAGCTTCGATCTCTGGCCGGGCGAAACGCTCTCGCTGGTGGGGGAATCGGGATGTGGCAAGTCAACCACTGGCCGTGCGTTGCTCCAACTGGTTGAAAGTCAGAAGGGCGACATTACCTTTGATGGCCAGCGTATCCATCAGTTGAAAGGCGCGGCGTTACAGCATCTGCGGCGTGATATTCAACTGATTTTCCAGGATCCGTACGCCTCATTGGATCCCCGTCTGACGGTTGGATTCTCGATTATGGAACCGCTGTTGGTACACAATGTTTGCCGCCGACAGGAAGCGGAGAAACGCGTGGCGTGGCTGTTGTCACGCGTAGGGTTGGAGCCGGAACACGCTCGGCGCTATCCGCATGAGTTTTCTGGTGGTCAGCGTCAGCGTGTTTGCATCGCCAGAGCGCTCGCGCTGAACCCCAAGGTCGTCATTGCGGATGAAGCAGTATCGGCGCTGGACGTGTCGATTCAGGCGCAAATCATCAATCTGATGCTGGAACTGCAACGTGAGTTTGGCATCGCATTTTTGTTTATTTCACATGATATGGCGGTGGTCGAACGCATCAGTCATCGCGTGGCGGTGATGTATATGGGGCAGATTGTCGAGATCGGCCCGCGTCAAGACGTATTCGAACGACCCCAGCACCCCTATACCCGCAAGCTGATGTCGGCCGTTCCGGTTGCCGATCCCTCACGCCGCCAGCGTGAGCAGGTATTGTTGGTTGATGAAATACCCAGCCCGATTCGGGCGATTGGCGATGAGCCGACAACGGCGCCTCTGGTTCAGGTTGGCAAGCGACACTTTGTGGCGCACCACCCGATTGCAGGTGCTTATTGACAGGGATTCATAAGGAGAACGTAGCATGAGCGTAATGACGATACAGCGGCGCTGGTTAGTGGCCGCAGGGGTAACTGCAGCAATGGTGGCATCACCCGTTTGGGCTGCCAAAGATGCGGTTATTGCCGTGGGTTCCACGTTTACCAGCCTGGATCCCTATGATGCCAACGACTCGCTATCGCAAACGGTGGCGAAATCATTCTATCAGGGGTTGTTTGGCTTCGATAAAGACATGAAGCTGATCAACGTGCTGGCGGACAGCTATGACATCAGCTCAGATGGCCTGACGTACACCGTCAAATTGCATCCTGGCGTTAAGTTTCACGATGGGTCGGCGTTTAACGCCGCTGCCGTTAAAGTGAATCTGGATCGCGCCAGTAATCCAGACAATCGTTTGAAGCGGTATAACCTGTTCAAGATGATCGACAAAACCGAAGCAGTGGACGATCTGACGGTGAAAATCACGCTGAAGACGCCGTTCTCGGCGTTTGTTAACAATCTGGCGCACCCAGCCGCGGTGATGATCTCGCCTGCGGCATTAACGCAGTACGGCAAGGAGATTGGCTTCCATCCGGTAGGCACCGGCCCGTATCGTTTTGTGGCCTGGAATCAGACCGATTTTGTCAAAGTTGAGAAATTCAGCGGTTACTGGAAAGCCGGGTTACCTAAGTTAGACAGCATTACCTGGCGTCCGGTGGTGGATAACAATACGCGTGCGGCACTGCTGCAAACGGGGGAAGCGCAGTTTGCTTATCCGATACCGTTTGAGCAGGCCAAGGTATTGGAGAAGAATGACAAGCTGGCGCTGGTGGCGTCACCGTCGATTCTGCATCGCTACATCAGCATGAACGTTACGCAGAAACCGTTTGATAATCCGAAAGTTCGGCAGGCGCTGAACTACGCGATTAACAAAGACGCGTTGATCAAAGTGGCGTTCTCCGGCTATGCGACGCCAGCCGAAGGGCCACTGCCGAATAGCATCGATTATTCGGTAAAATATCATCCATGGCCTTACGATCCGGCCAAGGCGCGCGAGCTGCTGAAGGAAGCGGGCTACCCGAATGGTTTTACCACCACGCTTTGGTCGTCACATAACCACAGTACGGCGCAGAAAGTCTTGCAGTTCACGCAGCAGCAGCTTGCACAGGTTGGAGTGAAAGTGCAGGTGACAGCGATGGATGCGGGGCAACGCGCTGCTGAAGTGGAAGGTAAGGGCGTTAAAGAAACGGGCGTTCGTCTGTTTTACACTGGCTGGTCGGCATCGACGGGCGAGGCAGATTGGGCGCTATCGCCGCTGTTTGCTACGGCCTCATGGCCACCAGCACAATTCAATACGGCGTTTTACAGCAACCCGCAAGTTGATACGGACTTGGCTAATGCGCTGAAAACGACGGATCGAGCGGAAAAGCAGACACTGTACAAGGATGCGCAGGATAAAATCTGGGCTGATGCGCCGTGGATTTTCCTGGCGACAGAGCGTTTGGTGTCGGCTAATAGCAAGAAACTGACGGGTTTCTACGTCATGCCAGATACCTTGTTCAGTTTTGAGGATGCCGATCTGACGGAATAACTCACCGCACAAGAATGACCAGGGAGTCGGGTGGCCGTTAGGCTACCCGCTGTGGTCAACACGCGTCTACTTATAGGAGAGCCTGACACATGTATGTGGAAAACCGTTCATGCTGAATTATTTTATTAAACGGTTACTGGGGCTGATCCCCACGCTCCTGATCGTTATGGTGCTGGTGTTCCTGTTCGTTCATCTGCTGCCCGGCGATCCGGCGCGTTTAGCGGCCGGACGGGAAGCGGATGCGGCTGTGATCGAAATGGTACGTCAGGATTTGGGCTTGGATAAGCCGCTGCCGCACCAGTTCTGGCACTTCTTGACCAATATTCTGCAAGGGGATTTGGGAACGTCGATGGTGTCGAAACGGCCTGTCACGCAAGAGATCGCCTTGCGCTTTATGCCAACGTTTTGGCTCACGGTTTGCAGCATGGCGTGGGCGGTAATTTTTGGCATGGCGATCGGCATCGTGTCCGCCGTGTGGCGTAATGGCTGGCCGGACAGAATCGGGATGACGCTGGCGGTATCCGGCCTCTCTTTCCCTGCGTTTGCGCTTGGCATGCTGTTAATGCAGATTTTTTCCGTTGAATTAGGCTGGCTGCCGACAGTGGGAGCGGATACCTGGCTGCACTACATCTTGCCTTCGCTGACGTTAGGTGCGGCGGTAGCGGCGGTGATGGCGCGTTTCACCCGTGCGTCGTTTGTTGATGTACTGCAGGAAGATTATATGCGTACGGCGCGGGCAAAAGGCGTGCGCGAATCGCTGGTTGTGCTGAAACACGGGCTGCGTAATGCGCTGATTCCAGTGGTCACCATGATGGGGCTGCAATTTGGCTTTTTGCTCGGTGGCTCCATCGTCGTGGAGAAGGTGTTCAACTGGCCGGGGCTGGGGCGGTTGCTGGTTGATTCGGTTGAGATGCGTGACTATCCGGTGATTCAGGCGGAAGTGTTACTGTTTTCGCTGGAGTTTATTCTGATTAATTTGCTGGTCGATATGCTGTATGCCGCGATTAATCCAGCCATTCGTTATAAATAAGGAAAGGGAATGAGACACTGGCGACGTAAAGCTATGCTGGCGACGCTCCCTGTCATTAGGGATAAATCCGTTCGTACGCCGTGGCGTGAATTCTGGCGGCGTTTTCTTCGGCAGCACGTCGCGGTCGCTGCTGGCTTGTTTGTGCTGCTGCTTATTGCCATCGCTTTTTGGGCTCAATATCTGATGCCCTACGATGCCGAGAACTATTTTGATTATGATCGACTGAATGAAGGCCCCTCGTCGGCACACTGGCTGGGCGTGGATTCATTAGGGCGTGATATTTTCAGTCGGATCCTGATGGGGACGCGTATTTCGCTGGCAGCGGGTATTTTCTCGGTGCTGGTGGGGATGATGATCGGTACGACATTGGGTCTGCTGGCGGGCTACTACGAAGGGTGGGCAGACCGAATCATCATGCGTATATGCGATGTGCTGTTTGCCTTTCCCGGCATTTTGCTGGCGATTGCTGTTGTGGCGATTATGGGCAGCGGTATGGCAAATGTGGTTGTCGCTGTTGCGATTTTCAGCATCCCGGCTTTCGCCCGTCTGGTGCGGGGAAATACGCTGGTGCTGAAGCAGCTTACCTATATCGAATCTGCCCGCAGCATGGGTGCCAACGACTGGACAATTCTCTTTCGTCATATTCTGCCCGGTTCGGTATCTTCTATTGTGGTGTTTTTCTCAATGCGGATTGGAATGTCGATCATCACCGCAGCTAGCCTGTCATTTTTAGGGCTGGGCGCGCAGCCACCGATGCCCGAGTGGGGAGCGATGCTGAACGAAGCGCGATCGGACATGGTGATTGCACCGCATGTTGCGATATTCCCCAGTCTGGCGATCTTTCTGACGGTATTGGCGTTTAATTTATTGGGGGACGGCCTGCGCGATGCGCTCGACCCGAAATTGAAAAGCTGAGTAAAAAAAAGCGCGACAACGAGTGCCGCGCTTTTCAGCAGTAAGAGCGCTAGCCCTTAGAACGAAGTACGTTTATAGCTGCGGTACTGTGGTTGCCAGAAGTTATGGTCAATCGCCTTCTGCAATGCATCGGCAGAGGTTACGACGGCCACACCTTGCAGCTGTGCGGCTTTACCCACGTCCAGTGCAATACGCTTGGACACCTGCTGGATATCGGACAGGTCCGGTAGCAGAGCGCCTTCACCGTTATTCGCCAGCGGCGAGCAGTCAGCCAGAGCGCGGCTGGCGGCCATCAACATACCGTCAGTGATACGGTTGGCTCCTGACGCCAGTACACCTAACCCGATACCTGGGAAAATGTAGGAGTTGTTGCACTGCGCGATAGGGAAGACTTTATCCTGATAGTGAACCGGAGAGAACGGGCTACCGGTCGCTACCAGCGCGGAGCCTTCTGTCCAGCGAATGATATCTTCTGGACGCGCTTCCACGCGAGATGTCGGGTTAGACAGTGGCATCACGATAGGACGAGCGCAGTGTTTGTACATTTCACGGATGATTTCTTCCGTGAACAGACCAGGCTGGCCGGATACACCGATCATGATGGTCGGCTTGGCATTGCGTACCACTTCCAGCAGTGAAATCGCGTCGCTGTTACAATCCCAATCAGCCAGCAGTTCACTTTTCTGCACCAGTTTGCTCTGGAAATCGAGCAGGTTCGGCAGTTTGTCTGTCAGCAGACCGAAACGGTCAACCATGAAGACGCGTGCGCGTGCTTCTTCTTCGCTCAGCCCTTCTGACTTCATCTGTGCGATGATTTGCTCAGCGATACCACAGCCTGCGGAACCTGCACCCAAGAAGGCAACGGTCTGATCGCGTAACTGCGTACCTGCTGCACGGCTGGCGGCAATCAGGCTACCGATAGCGACGGCTGCGGTGCCCTGAATGTCATCGTTGAAGCTACAGATTTCATCACGATAGCGATTCAGCAGCGGTGTGGCGTTTTTCTGCGCGAAGTCTTCAAACTGCAACAGCACGTTCGGCCAACGGCGCTTCACGGCCTGAATGAACTCGTCAACGAATGCATAGTATTCGTCGTCGGTGATGCGCGGATGACGCCAGCCCATATACAGCGGATCGTTCAGACGCTGCGGATTGTTGGTACCTACATCCAGAACGACTGGCAGGGTGTAGGCTGGGCTGATGCCGCCACAGGCGGTGTACAGCGCCAGCTTACCGATCGGAATCCCCATACCGCCGATACCCTGATCGCCCAGACCGAGAATTCGTTCACCGTCGGTGACAACGATGACTTTCACGTTCTGCTTGGTGGCGTTTTGCAGCATATCGTCGATATTTGCGCGGTTAGGGTAGGAGATAAACAGGCCACGGGCGCGACGATAGATATCGGAGAAGTGTTCACAGGCTTCGCCAACGGTCGGGGTGTAGATGATAGGCATCATCTCATTGAGGTGACCGTCCAGCAGGCGGTAGAACAGCGTCTCGTTGGTATCCTGAATGTTGCGCAGGTATACGTGTTTTTCAATATCGTGTTTGAATTCCTGATACTGGCGCCAAGCGCGTTCTGCCTGTTCTTCGATAGTTTCAACGGCTTCTGGCAGCAGGCCTGCAAGGTTAAAATCAGCGCGTTCTTCTTCAGTAAACGCGCTGCCTTTATTCAGCAGGGGAAATTCGAGCAAGATCGGACCAGCATAGGGGATGTAGAGAGGACGTTTGCTTTCGTATTCTAATTCCATGACTTTTTACTCTTCGGGTAACAGAAAAGACACTCAGGTGTTGTCGATGAAAAACTGCTGAGGATCTTAAATTACCCAGAGAATATGTACAGAAAATGTTAATTTAAATAGTTACAGATGGCTTGCATCTTAGCTGAAATACAGGCTTTATCGATTCACCTCTCTTTTTTCACCCGCACGCCGCTTAAATTTTGCGCCTATCTCTGCTGTTATTCCTCAATAAAGTGGTGTTCAACGTCGGTGCAACCCAGCTCGGCCAACATAATTTGTGAGATTGCCCAGTGGCTGACCACCGCATTACGGCGTTCAACGACAGCTGCGTACTTAATGGTGCTCGGATCTTCGCCTGCAAGGTTCATCAGATTCAATGCGGCCTGCAAAGGTGGGAGACTGGGGTTGAATGCTGCATTTTCTGCGTAGCGTCCGGTATAGATGTTGCCGCTCGCCGTTTCCAGCGCAATACCGCTAATGGCTTTGCTGTAGGGGGCGTGGCTACGGTTGGCAGCATCCAGCGCCTGACGCGTGAGCGCATTCACATTCTGCAAGGTCGCGCCGTGGTTGATGTCATCCATCAGCAGCGTATCGATTTGCAAATCGACGGGGCCAAAGGCATCCGGCAGATAGTGACTGAGTACGGCTGGCTGGCGGCCCGGCAGTTGAATACGCAGCGACGCGGCATTGCGCAATTCATTCATAAATTGGCGACAGTGGCCGCATGGCGTGTAGTTCACGGTCACGGCCCGCAATCCACGCTCATTACGCAGCCAGGCATGGCTGACGGCGCTCTGTTCTGCATGCACCGTTTGCTGAAGCTGAACGGCGGTAAACTCCATATTGGCACCAAAGTAGAAATTGCCGCTGAGCCCTTGCGCAATGGCACCAACCTGAAAATTTGAGATAGAGGCTTGCGCGCAGGCGGCAGCCAGGGGCAATAGCGCAAAGGCTAACGCATCGACGTCTAGCTGGCTGGCTTCGCAGACCGCATTCACCTCGTCAGCGGTTAGCATGGCGGCGAAATCCGGTTTATCGATCAATGGGCCGAGCGCGTCTTGCAGACTGGCAGATAATTGCTGGAAGGCGTTTTCAAATCGTGTATGCATGTCGGCTTACTCTTTTTACCCGTCAATGACGTCATGTTAGGTAGCAGAGTAGCAATAAATTGTGATCGGAATCTCTTTATTGAATGAAATGAATGCAAATTAACTACTAAATGCGAGATGTATCTCAATTTTATAGCGGGAACGATGTGGGTACGCATCGTTCCCCTCAGGCTTCAGCCAGCAAAGTGCAAGAGTACGGGGAACACTAACGGAGCAATCAGCGACGTGATGATCCCACATATAACCAGTGCCAGTGAACTGAACGCGCCTTCCTGATAATCGACCTCTGCGCTGCGCGCCGTGCCGAGTGCGTGTGAGGCGGTGCCCATCGATAGCCCACGTGCAGCTTTGGTTTTGATTCCTACACCGTTGAACAGGCTGTGGCCTAATACAGCACCGAGGATGCCGACAAAAATCACGCAGACGGCGCTGATCGCCGGAATACCGCCGATGGCGCCAGCGACGGCCATCGCAATGGGGGTAGTGACAGATTTTGGCAGCACTGAGGCGGCGATTTCTGGCGATGCGCCCATCCACAGTGCCACCAGCGTGCCGGAGATAATCGCCGTCAGGCTACCGATGAAGCACACGCTGATGATCGACTTCCAGCGCGCGCGAATTTGGTGTAGCTGTTCATATAGTGGGAACGCCAGCGCGACCACAGCTGGTTGCAACAGGTCGTTAAGCACTTTGCTGCCTTGAAAATAGTGCTCGTAGGGAATCTTCAACACCAGCAGCAGTGGAATAATAATCGCCATCGACACCAGTAGCGGGTTCAACAGGGAAAGCTTGGTCAGTACGGCCAGTTTACGTGCGGCGAAAAAGACCAGCAGAGTAAGGGGCAGCGACCACCACAAATAGCTGAACATTATTCATTATCCTTCGGCGGCGTGCGATCGCCAGCCATGGCTCGCTCACGCTGCATAATCTGGGTACTGAAACCCACAACCAACATGACAATAAAGGTGCTGATCAGACAGGAAACCACAATGGGGCCAAACTGCTGATTGACCAGATCGTAATAATTCATAACGCCGACGCCGATGGGAACGAACAGTAGCGCCATGTGACGAATAAGGAGATAGCAGCCCGGTTTTACCCACTGCGCGGGCAGAATCTGCGAGGCGAGGAGTGTGAACAAGACCAGCATGCCGATGATACTGCCGGGGATAGTGAACGGAAGTAACGCGGATACCGCATTGCCTGCCAGCAGGCAGAGATAAATCAATGCGAAAGCGCGTAAATACTGCCAGCAAACGATGAACGTATTACGCATGGGAAATTCCTGATTAGCAGAGGGGATTATCATAACGCTAATGGAATTTACGTGCCACAGATCACGAATTTTGTTAAGGAAGGTGAGTCGGCCTGAAGGATGAGCGATACCCAGTTCAGGCTGAAAATGAAACGAGAAACGGGTGAGATAAATTCGGTTCAACCCCGCGTCAGTCTGGATTGGGGGTTGAACCGGAAGAATGTCGACGCGTTATTTTACGTCTACGTTCCACTTGGTGATGTCAATCTGTCCATCACCGCCAAAGATCTCGGTGCCAAACTGAACGCTACTGATATATTTTGTATTGCTCATCCACTTCTTGGTTCCTACCAGATAGTTGGTGAAATGGCGAATATTGAGTGATGCATTGTTGGTATTGGAAGTGCGTACGAAGGAAAAGACATTCCAGCCCTTGCCATTACCCGCATTGATCCAACCTTTGAATACATTCCAGCTACTGCCGCCAAGGAAAACTGTTTCAATATAATCACCGGCAGGGCCTGCATTGGTATTATTTAGCCAGATCATTAATTCATCGGTAGGCGTGGAATCCCAATTGGCTTTATCGGTGGTGTGGAACCATATGTCATAAGCTGCATTATACGTGCCGGTAGATTTGATGGAATAAGTGACATTACTGGTAATACTTTTATTACTGGATAACTTTATCGGCAATCCACTATTTTCAGTATAACCCGCAGTCCAGTGCCAGCCGCTCACCAATGAGGGATAACCTTTAACGCTGGAGCTGCTGCTTGGCCAGTGCCAGTTCCACCCCATGCTGGTGGGACTATTATAGAAAACCGTTTGCTGCCATCCTTTTACTTCATCTTTCCCCCAGACGTTATTGAATACGTAATATTTATTATTCTCAAAATAGAGTTTGTCTGCGTCTTTGGATGAACTGACCGCAGAAACGGTTAGGGGCGAGAGTAACAAGGCAGAAAATAATACGGGGAATAACGTACGGAAAATACGCTGTGGATTCTTATTCACTGTAAGCATAATAAATCTCCTTTTAATATATGCTTGGGGTTTTTCACTCTGAAATCTAGCACGTATTCAGTCAGTGTGCATGTCTGATTAAATATAAAATGTGGTGTACTTAACAATTGTTATTGTTTTATTCTATATCAGCATAATTCAGTTCATACGTCATGAATGAAATGAAAATCTTATTCATGAAATAATTATAAGAACGGTAATGAATATCGATAATACGAAATAAAATCAAGAGCCATGGTTTTGAGGCGCACAGGAGCGTGCGCCTTGGGTTAACGATTATTCAAATAACTGTGCGTTATGGATGGCCGCACAAACCGCATCCGTCAGCTTACGCAGTTCATCAGGTTGAATGATAAACGGCGGCATCAGATAAATGAGTCGACCAAATGGTCGAATCCAGACGCCGCGCTCGACAAAGAAACGCTGTAGCCGCGCCATATTGACCGGACGATGTGTTTCCACTACGCCGATAGCGCCCAACACACGGACGTTCGCCACCAGTGGGGAATCCGCACAGGGTTGCAGCGCTTCTCGCAACTGCCGCTCAATATTTTGCACTTGCTGCTGCCAGCGGTTATCTGCCAGCAAGGACAGGCTGGCATTGGCTGCTGCACAGGCTAGCGGGTTACCCATAAATGTAGGGCCGTGCATAAAACAGCCTGCTGCACCGTTACTAATGGTTTCAGCCACCGTTCGGGTGGTCAGCGTGGCTGAGAGTGTCATATAGCCGCCAGTAAGCGCTTTTCCCAAACACATAATATCCGGCGAAATTCCCGCATGCTCGCACGCAAACAGCTTGCCAGTGCGACCAAATCCGGTGGCGATCTCATCGGCAATCAGCAAGATCCCCCATTGATCGCACAGTTCCCGTACTCGGCGTAGGTAGGTTGGATGATAAAAACGCATCCCGCCAGCACCCTGTACGATAGGTTCCAGTATCACAGCAGCGACCTCGTGAGCATGCGCCGACAGCATCGCCTGCAATGGCGCGATATTGGTTTCCTGCCACTCGTCGGTAAAACCGCTTTCGTTGATAGCAGCACAGGGTGGCGCATCGACAAATAGGTGAGTCGGCAGGTAACCCTGATACAGGCTATGCATCGAATTCTGTGGATCGCATACGGACATCGCACCGAAGGTGTCACCGTGATAGCCGTGACGCAGGGTGAGAAAGCGTTGTCGGGTTTCACCGCGCGCCTGACAATATTGCAGCGCCATTTTCATCGCCACTTCGACTGCCACCGATCCTGAATCCGCCAGAAAAACGCATTCCAGCGCATCCGGCGTGATGTTTACCAGTTGACGACACAGCGCAACCGCTGCCGGATGGGTGATTCCGCCAAACATTACGTGCGACATCTGGCTGAGTTGGCTCTGCACCGCCTGATTGATCGCCGGATGATTGTAACCGTGAATCGCCGCCCACCATGATGACATTCCGTCAATCAAGCGACGTCCGTCATCCAGTTGTAGCTCGACGCCGCTGGCTGCTATGACCGGATAGCAGGGCAGTGGTTTGGTCATCGAGGTGTAGGGATGCCAAATATGGCGCTGGTCAAAAGTAATGTCTTCCGGGCTCATGATGATCTTTCGTAAACCAAAATGGATTCTATTTGGTTGACAGTATATCGGGTTAATTTACACTGACGAAACGTTTTTAGTTTGGAGATGCCGAGATGGCTGACCGCATTTACTGGACGCTTGAGCAAGCGCAAGACTTATTTAATAAACCTTTCCTGGAACTGATGTTTGAAGCACAGCAGATCCACCGTCAGCATTTTGATCCCCGTCAGGTGCAGGTGAGCACGTTACTGTCTATTAAAACCGGCTCCTGCCCTGAAGACTGCAAATATTGCCCACAGAGCTCCCGCTATCGGACGGGGATTGATACCGAGCGCTTGATGCAGGTCGAACAAGTGCTGGATTCCGCCCGTCAGGCGAAAGCCGCTGGGTCGACGCGCTTTTGTATGGGCGCAGCGTGGAAAAATCCGCACGAGCGTGACATGCCTTATCTGGAACAGATGGTGCAAGGCGTCAAAGCGATGGGGATGGAAACCTGTATGACGCTGGGGATGCTACACCACGATCAGGCTGAGCGTTTGGCCTCTGCCGGGCTGGATTTCTATAACCATAACCTCGACACCTCGCCAGAGTTTTACGGCAGCATTATCACTACCCGTACCTATCAGGAGCGTCTGGATACGCTGGATAAAGTGCGCGGTGCGGGCATTAAAGTCTGTTCCGGCGGCATTGTTGGGCTGGGTGAAACCGTGCGCGATCGCGCCGGGCTGCTGGTGCAGTTGGCTAATTTGCCGACGCCGCCGGAAAGCGTGCCGATCAACATGTTGGTCAAGGTGAAAGGGACACCATTGGCGGATAATGAGGACGTCGATCCGTTTGATTTCATTCGTACCATTGCCGTAGCGCGTATCATGATGCCGGCCTCTTATGTGCGCCTGTCCGCCGGACGCGAGCAGATGAGTGAACAAACGCAGGCAATGTGTTTTATGGCTGGCGCGAACTCCATTTTCTACGGTTGCAAACTCTTAACGACGCCAAACCCGAAAGAAGATAAAGATCTGGCGCTGTTCCTCAAGTTAGGTCTGAATCCTCAGCAAACAGGGACCGAATTTGGCGACAACCAACAGCAGCAGCGCTTGGCAGAACAACTGATTAATGCTGATAGCGAGCAATTTTATAATGCTGCAGTATAGCGCCCTGTACGCAAACGGCTGCATGGGGCGTGCGCAATCATGAGCTGGCAGCAACGTATTGAAGCTGCGTTGGTACAGCGTCAGCATGATGATGCCTACCGCGTACGGCAGAGTAATCAGGGGGGGAGCGGACGCTGGCTGATACAAGGCGATCGTTGCTACCTGAATTTTTCCAGCAACGATTATCTGGGGCTGAGCCATCATCCCGAGATTGTGCGTGCCTGGCAGCAGGGCGCAGAGCAATACGGTATCGGCAGTGGGGGTTCCGGGCATGTGACGGGATATACCGATGCGCATGCCTCGTTGGAAAACCAGCTTGCCGATTGGCTGGGTTACCCGCGTGCGCTGCTGTTTATTTCCGGCTATGCCGCGAATCAGGCTGTGGTGGCTGCGCTGGCACAGGCGGAAGATCGGATTTTTGCCGATAAACTCAGCCATGCTTCACTGCTGGAAGCTGCCGCACAGTCACCGGCGACGCTGCGGCGCTTTAAACACAATCAGGCGGATAGTCTGCAAGCGCTGCTGGAGAAACCGACAGATGGCCAGACGCTAGTGGTGACCGAAGGCGTTTTCAGCATGGATGGCGATACTGCACCGTTGCCTGCGTTGCAGGCACAGTGCAGGGCGCACGATGCCTGGTTGATGGTGGACGATGCACACGGGATTGGCGTGTTGGGCGATGAAGGGCGCGGGAGTTGCTGGCAGCAGGATATCAAGCCAGAACTGCTGATTGTCACGTTCGGCAAGGCGTTTGGCGTCAGCGGCGCGG
The DNA here is from genome assembly GCF_000740965.1 of Pectobacterium atrosepticum. Classification (NCBI taxonomy): domain Bacteria; kingdom Pseudomonadati; phylum Pseudomonadota; class Gammaproteobacteria; order Enterobacterales; family Pectobacteriaceae; genus Pectobacterium; species Pectobacterium atrosepticum. The sequence goes on from NZ_CP009125.1 coordinate 1,925,592, forward strand.
CAGTGCTATGCACCGAACCGCTGGCCGAATACTTCCTGCAATTCGCCCGTCATTTGATTTACAGCACCTCAATGCCGGCGGCGCAGGCCTGTGCGCTGAGCGCGGCGGTTAACTGTGTCCGGCAGGGCGGTGCGCGGCGTGATGCGCTACGACGTAACATAGCGCTGTTTCGCGCGGGTTTTTCGAACTCGTCATATCAACTGATGAATTCGCAGAGCGCGATTCAGCCGCTGATTGTTGGCGAGAACGCGCGAGCGCTGGCGTTGATGAACCATCTGCGTGAGCAGGGCGTGTGGGTGAGTGCGATGCGGCCACCGACGGTGCCGCCCGGCAGTGCACGTCTGCGGATTACACTGACGGCGGAACATCAACCGGAAGATATCAATCGCTTGCTTACGGTATTGCATCATGCTGACAGAAAACTATAACAAGCAGGCGATTGCGCAGGCGTTTGGGCGTGCGGCGGGGTGCTATGACCGCTTTGCTGAATTGCAACGCACCAGCGGAGAACGTTTGCTGGCGCTGATGCCTGCGCATAGTGGTTTACAGGTGTTGGATGCGGGCTGCGGGACAGGACACTTTAGCCGTTACTGGCGTCAGGCTGGTCGAAATGTAACTGCACTGGATTTGTCGGCGGAAATGCTGGCGTATGCCCGTGAGCAGCATGCTGCAGATCGTTATTTGGAAGGGGATATCGAAAATCTGCCGCTGGCGGATAGCTGCGTGGACATCTGCTACAGCAATCTGGCAGTGCAGTGGTGTGATTCACTGCCACGCGCGCTGGGAGAGCTGTATCGGATCACGCGGCCGGGGGGCGTTATTGCGTTTGCGACGTTAGCGGACGGCTCCTTAAGCGAACTGTCGCAGGCGTGGCAACGGCTCGACGGTACGCAGCGGACGAATCGCTTTTTGCCGCACTCAGTTATCGATGCGGCCTGCCAGCCTTATCGTCATCATCTGCTACAGGAACGTGAAGTGTGTCTTTTTCCCGATGTGCTGGCGTTGATGAAATCGCTGAAGGGGATTGGCGCGACGTGGCTACATGAAGGACGTACGCCAGGGCTATTGAGTCGGGCACGTCTGGCGGCACTATCTGCTTGCTATCCACAAGAACAGGGCGGCTACCCGCTCAGCTACCAACTGGTTTATGGAGTGATTTATCGTGATTGAACGCTGGTTTATAACGGGCACGGATACCGAAGTCGGGAAAACGGTCGCCAGCACGGCAATACTCCAGGCCGCTTGTCAGGCGGGATACCGTACCGCAGGCTATAAGCCTGTGGCGTCCGGCTGTGAGATGACGGTTGACGGCATTCGCAACAGCGATGCGCTGGCGCTTCAGGCCAATAGCAGCGTCCACCTTGATTATCAGATGATTAACCCACTGGCGTTTATGGAACCGACTTCACCGCATATTATCAGTGCGGTGGAGCAGCGACCTATTCATCTCTCGACGCTGTCAGAAGGGCTACGGGCAGTAGAAACTCAGGCTGATTGGGTGCTGGTCGAAGGGGCTGGCGGGTGGTTTACGCCGCTGTCGGAGCAGGACACGTTTGCCGATTGGGTGGTACAGGAACAGCTTCCCGTGATTTTGGTGGTTGGTATCAAACTGGGATGTATCAATCATGCGATGCTCACCGCCCATGCTATTCAGCACGCTGGCTTGCATCTTGGCGGCTGGATCGCTAATGACGTCATCCCGCCAGGGAAATGGCACCAGCCGTATCTGCAAACGCTGCGACAGCGCTTGCCTGCGCCGATGCTGGGTGAAATTCCTTATTTATCGGATCTTCCTCAGCATAATCTGGGGCAGTATATTGATATTGGGTTATTATACCCATAATACTTCAAGCTGCATGTGCGTTGGCTGCGTTTACTCACCCGAATCACTTACCTGAGTAAGCTCATCGGGATTCCCTCTCTTGCCGCCTTCCTGCAACTCGAATTATTTGGAGTATAGCGGAGTAATTGAAGTCATTAAGACCTCTCAAATCAGATCAATGAAATGAGGGTCGGCCTACAGGGATACTGCGCCACCATTATGCTGATGAGGATTGTTGGTAAGCCATCACCTGCGTTTACTAATCGCAACGATTTTTGTTGTTTTTTACCAACATTTCTTTCATGAGTATAAAGTCTGCATTTTTATCAAAATTAATAGATAAAACCTTCTTGAGTTTTCCTCTAACACCCCGCCATAACTGAATTGTGGCATTTTAGTCCTCAGCTGTTTTTAGTCTTTTTCCGTCTAATACTTATGCGATAAATCACAGAAAGAGTGTGAAGAAAATCCATATCAGGGGGAATCGCCAATGAAGCGGGTATTTCTCTAACTCAGTGCTGATGCGGGGTTGTGGGAGTTATCCACCATTTCTGTGGATAACTATGTGCATTATAGATAGACAACGTGTCCTAGCCGAGAGCTGGCGCGGGTTTTCGCCAGGTTGGCGCTATTCTCCACGGTTTTGTTAATCTATTTATTATCATTCACTTAAATAAAATCAAGTGTCTTGAACATCAACGGTGCGTAGTTGCATAAATTAACCTCGCTGGTTATCCCTGCATGTTACATTTTTACCAAATCTGGGGATAAATCATGATGGTTTTATCTGGTAGATTGAATATGAATGTGCTAGCAAATTCATTTGTCGATTAATCATCCAATTCAGCGATAATTTTCTTGATGCTGTTTTTATATCCAGTATCATGATGGTGGCAAATTTCGCCATTGGCACTCAGAATAAAGCATCGCGTGTTTAACGTTGTAGGGCGATGCTTGTTTGTACGATGGGTTGTGTCTGTGACGACGCAACCTGTGACGAAAATCGTCAGTCTATGTCTTTTACCTGCCTCTGTGCGTCCACCCACGAACATCGTATTTAGCGATGAGTAATAACGATAAGTAGCGTGTTTAACGATGAGTAAAGCATTCACACTGAATTCCGACTTTAAACCGGCAGGCGATCAGCCTGAGGCCATTCGTCGTTTAAAGGAAGGTCTGGAGGACGGGTTGGCGCACCAAACGCTGCTCGGGGTAACAGGCTCAGGTAAGACGTTCACGATAGCCAACGTGATTGCCGATCTCAATCGGCCGACGATGATGCTGGCACCGAATAAAACGCTGGCAGCTCAACTGTACGGCGAAATGAAAGAATTCTTCCCCGAGAATGCCGTGGAGTACTTCGTCTCGTACTACGACTATTATCAGCCTGAGGCCTACGTTCCGAGCTCGGATACCTTTATCGAGAAAGACGCGTCTGTTAACGAACATATCGAGCAGATGCGTCTTTCCGCGACAAAAGCGCTGCTGGAGCGGCGTGATGTGATCGTCGTGGCTTCGGTGTCCGCTATCTATGGTCTGGGCGATCCCGATCTCTATCTGAAAATGATGCTGCACCTGACGCAGGGGATGCTGATCGACCAGCGTGCCATTTTACGTCGTTTGGCTGAATTGCAATATGCCCGCAACGATCAGGCATTTCAGCGCGGTACGTTTCGCGTGCGGGGCGAGGTGATCGATATCTTCCCTGCGGAGTCTGACGAAATCGCACTGCGCGTTGAATTGTTCGATGAAGAAGTGGAACGCCTGTCGCTGTTTGACCCGCTGACGGGGCATGTCCTCCAAACGGTGCCGCGCTATACCATCTACCCGAAAACGCACTATGTGACGCCGCGTGAGCGTATTTTGCAGGCGATGGAAGACATCAAAGTTGAATTGGCCGATCGCAAGAAGGTACTACTGGCGAACGATAAGCTGGTGGAGGAGCAGCGACTGAGCCAGCGCACGCAGTTTGATCTGGAGATGATGAACGAACTGGGGTACTGCTCCGGCATCGAAAACTACTCACGCTATCTCTCTGGACGTGGCCCCGGTGAACCGCCACCGACACTGTTTGACTATCTTCCTGCTGATGGGCTACTGGTCATTGATGAATCTCACGTCACTGTGCCCCAGATCGGCGGTATGTATCGCGGCGACCGTGCGCGTAAAGAGACGCTGGTCGAATACGGTTTCCGGCTGCCTTCCGCGCTGGATAACCGGCCGATGAAATTTGAAGAATTTGAAGCGCTGGCCCCGCAGACGATCTATGTGTCTGCGACGCCGAGTCACTATGAACTGGAAAAATCGGGCGGTGACGTTATCGATCAGGTGGTCCGTCCCACTGGATTGCTCGATCCGATCATTGAAGTACGGCCTGTCGGGACACAAGTGGATGACCTGCTTTCCGAGATTCGCCTGCGTGCAGCGATTAACGAACGTGTGCTGGTGACGACGTTGACCAAGCGGATGGCGGAAGATCTGACGGAATATCTGCAAGAACACGGCGAGCGGGTACGTTATCTGCACTCGGATATTGATACCGTCGAGCGTGTGGAAATCATCCGTGATTTGCGCCTGGGTGAATTTGACGTGCTGGTGGGCATCAACTTGCTGCGTGAAGGGCTGGATATGCCTGAAGTGTCGCTGGTGGCGATTCTGGATGCCGACAAAGAGGGCTTTTTGCGATCCGAACGTTCCCTAATCCAGACGATTGGCCGCGCGGCGCGTAACCTGCGCGGCAAGGCCATTCTTTACGGCGACAGGATTACGGCGTCGATGGCGAAAGCGATTAGCGAAACGGAACGCCGCCGCGAGAAGCAGGAAGCCTACAACACTGAACACGGGATTGTGCCGCAGGGGATCAATAAGAAGATTTCCGATATTTTGCAACTCGGACAGTCTGCGAACAAAGGCAAAGGGCGAGGTAATCGTAAAGCGGCAGAACCGGCAGCGCGTTATGAACTTATGACGCCGAAGGCGCTGGAACTGAAAATTCGCGAGTTGGAAAGTAAGATGCTGACACATGCGCAGAACCTTGAATTTGAAGAGGCGGCTTCCCTGCGCGATGAGGTACAGGTATTACGCGCGCAATTTATCGCGATATCGTAGTTATCGCAGAATTGTAGTTATCGCGGCATCATAGCGATGCGGCACTCTGATAAGGAATCATGATGACCCCTTCTATACCGGGCGTGGATGTGCTGTTTGTCGCGGGCTTTGGCCCTATCGTGACATCACTTCCTGCCAGCTATGCACTTTATGTGGATACGTTGAAGTTACCGCTAAAACCTGTTGCGGAAGGGAGCGACTATCTGGTGAGCGATGTGATGGATGGCGTGAAGCATTTTGCCTTGTGGCCACTGTCACACGCCAGTGAATCCTGTTTTGGGCAGGGAAATTGGCCTGCGGATCTTCCTGAACCGCAAAGCTGGCTGGAGTTTGAAGTGGCTGATATGGCGGAAGCGACAGAGGCGCTGAAAGTACAGGGTTATGCGCTGCTGGTCGAAAATCGTCTTGAACCTTGGGGCCAGCAAGTAACGCGTTTCCTGAGCCCCGAAGGGATTCTGATTGGCGTGACTTATACGCCGTGGCTGCGGGATTAAGAACCTAGTAGCTGTAGTGCACGATCGATAGCCTGACGCAGTAACTGACGGTCGTGGTGATGTGGCTCATCCTCCGCGGCCAGCGGCTGCTGTACGACCAGACGGTTACCGATCTGGCTGACATCAACTTTTGGGCCGACGATTGCTGCATCAATAACCGGTTTCCCCACTTTGCGTTCAATCCAGAACAATTTTTCTGCCAGCGTCAGGCGGGCTGCTGGGTTGCTTTGTTCATTGCCCAGATTGCCGATGTACACCATGGGAGCGGGCGTGCGGCGGAGCGCCTGTGTCAGGTCTTCCAGCAGCAGCAACGGCATCAGGCTGGTCAGGAAACTGCCGGGGCCAATCAAAATCAGATCGGCTTTAGCGATGGCATCGATGGCCTCACGTGTTGCCGGTACGGTTGGATACAGCATCAAATCTTGCGGTAGAGCCGCCAACTGATCGATCTCGACTTCGCCATAAACGGGGTTACCCTGCTCATCAATCGCCATTAAATCGACAGGATGCTCGGACATCGGAATTAAAAAGGCGTCCACTTTGAGCAAATTGCGAATCAGATTGATGGCTTCCAGCGGGCGCACGCTCAGGTGATCGAGCGCTTTTAGCATCAGGTTACCCAGATTATGCCCGGCAAGCTCGCCGTTACCGTTAAACCGGTATTCAAACATCGCAGAGGCTACGCTGGGTGTGGTGATCAGTTGGTTCAGACAGTTGCGCGTATCGCCCCAGGCAAGGCCACCTTCGGAGCGGCGGATGCGGCCGGTAGAACCGCCGTTATCCGTGGTCGTGACAATGCCGGTTAGCCGTGAACCCAAGGAAGATAGCGAAGACATGACACGACCTAAACCGTGTCCGCCTCCTAACGCGACAACCCTGTCGAGGTCGGCCAACGTGCGATTGCGCATAGAGAACCTTATGAATAAGCCAGAGGAATATGAATAGCGTGTATACCCGTCATACTTCAAGTTGCATGTGCGTTGGCTGCGTTCACTCACCCGAATCACTTACCTGAGTAAGCTCATCGGGGGTCCTTCCCTTGCCGCCTTCCTGAAACTCGAATTATTTAGGGTATAACAATCGCCGCTAAGGTAGCTGATTTCACCTTAAAACGCGAAAAATCCTCACACTGGCATGACCTGAGACAATTTCTGCCGCACATTTTCCCGTATGCTGTGCAGTATAAGATATTGAAAATTCGCTATATATTATCTTATATATCGATTTTGAGAGTGGTTAGCGGTGCTTTTTCGCAGTAAACTGCTCAATGAAATCACGGTTCTTTACTGGTTATCCTGCCGTTGTCTGACGGATACCCGATGAGAATCAAACTCCTAGCCTTGGTGCCTAAGTGATGCGCTTATTGCGCGTGATACGGCGCCTTGGCCGTGGCCTTCGCGGTCACCAGGGTGCGAGGTAGAAATGCCTGCATCTCCCGTATTTGGAAAGGTGTTTATGGTGAGTCAACTGACTGATGCGTTTGCGCGCAAGTTTTACTATTTGCGTCTGTCTATCACAGACGTCTGCAATTTTCGCTGTACCTACTGCCTGCCGGATGGTTATCAAGCCAATGGCACCAATCCACATCGCTTTTTATCACTCGATGAGATTCGTCGCGTCAGCCGCGCTTTTGCTGAATTGGGGACGGAAAAAGTCCGTCTTACCGGCGGCGAACCGTCTCTGCGTCGTGACTTCGTCGATATCATTGCTGCGATCCGTGAAAACCCAGCTATTCGTACGCTGGCGGTCACCACCAACGGTTACCGTCTGGCACGTGACGTGGCTCAATGGCGTGATGCCGGACTAACAGCACTGAATGTTAGCGTCGACAGCCTTGATGCTCGCCAGTTTCATGCGATTACCGGACAGGATAAATTCCGCCAAGTGATGGACGGTATCGATGCGGCATTTGACTGCGGTTTTGCCAAGGTTAAGGTCAACACCGTGCTGATGCGTGATGTGAACGCAGGCAGCCTGCAAACCTTTCTCGACTGGATTAAACACCGACCGATTCAACTCCGCTTTATTGAACTGATGGAAACGGGAGAGGGGGGCGAGCTGTTCCGCCGTCACCACGTTTCCGGCGAGGTGATTCGCCAGCAGCTATTGCAGCAAGGGTGGCAACAGCAGCAACGTGCACGCAGCGACGGCCCTGCTCAGGTATTCTGCCATCCAGACTACGAGGGCGAAATCGGGCTGATCATGCCGTATGAGAAAGATTTTTGCCTGAGCTGTAACCGTCTTCGTGTGTCTGCTATCGGTAACCTGCATCTGTGTCTCTTTGGCGAGCAGGGCATTCCACTGCGCGATTTGCTGGCTGACGATCGTCATCTCAATGATTTGAAAATGCGTATCTCGGGCGGGTTGTCGACGAAGAAGCAGACGCACTTCCTGCATGAAGGCAATAGCGGCATAACGCAAAATCTGTCATTTATCGGCGGTTAATCCGCGATATCACTGATTCTTAAAGGAACCTGACATGAGCAAAGTCAGCAGCGAATTCGTTTCTCTCAATCTAGCAGTACTGACCGTTTCCGAACGCCGTACTGCGGAAGACGATACCTCCGGCGACTATCTGCGCGAAGCGGCACAGTCCGCAGGGCATCGTATTGTCGCCAGCGCTATCGTGAAAGAGAACCTGTACCAGATTCGGGCACAGATCTCGGCGTGGATTGCCAGCGATGAAGTACAGGGTATTTTGATTAACGGTGGCACGGGCTTTACGGCAGGGGATGTGGTGCCGGAAGCCATTGGCGTCTTGTTCGATCGGGAAATTGAAGGCTTCGGCGAACTGTTTCGCATGGTGTCATATGAAGATATTGGCACAGCGACGCTGCAATCCCGTGCGCTTGCCGGTCTGGCTAATCAGACGGTGATTTTCGCCATGCCGGGTTCGACGCGCGCTTGTCGAACGGCGTGGGAACGTATCATTCAGGAACAGCTGGATGCGCGTCAGAAACCGTGCAATTTTTACCCGCACTTAAAGAAATCCTCTTAACGATAAGCCTTATTCACTATGTCATCATCTAAGCCACAATTGACCCACATAAACGCCGCTGGCGAAGCCGCAATGGTGGATGTTTCTGCCAAAGCGGAGACCGTGCGTGAAGCCCGCGCGGAAGCCTTCGTTGAAATGGCCCCGCAGACGCTGGCCATGATTATTGCCGGTAGCCACCATAAAGGCGATGTGTTCGCCACCGCGCGTATCGCCGGAATTCAGGCTGCGAAACGTACTTGGGAACTGATTCCGCTCTGTCATCCGCTATTACTGAGCAAAGTCGCTGTCGAGCTGGAAGCGCAGCCGGAGCACAATCGGGTTCGTATCGAATCCGTTTGTCGACTGACGGGGAAAACGGGCGTGGAGATGGAAGCGCTGACGGCGGCTTCCGTTGCCGCGCTGACCATCTATGACATGTGCAAGGCCGTGCAGAAAGATATGGTGATTGGCCCGGTGCGCCTGTTGGCGAAGAGCGGCGGAAAATCTGGGGATTTTACGGCGGAGGGATCATGATTAAGATTCTGTTTTTTGCGCAGGTGCGTGAATTGATCGAAACAGACAGCCTGTCGCTGCCCGCTGATTATGCCACCGTAGAGGAGGTTCGACAGGCGTTGTGCCAACGTGGTGCTCGTTGGGAATTAGCATTGGAAGCCGGCAAATTGTTGGCAGCAGTAAATCAGTCGCTGGTTGAGTTGACGCACCCGCTACAGGACGGTGATGAAGTCGCCTTTTTCCCACCGGTAACGGGAGGTTGATCGTGGCAGAAACGCGTATTCAGGTCGGCGAAGAGAACTTCAACGTAGGTGATGAGTATCAGTGGCTGGCACAGTGTGATGAAGACGGCGCAGTCGTGACGTTCACGGGTAAGGTGCGTAATCACAATTTGGCGAAAGACGTCAGCGCACTCACGTTGGAACATTATCCCGGCATGACGGAAAAAGCGCTGGCAGAGATTGTCGAGCTGGCACGCGAACGTTGGGAACTGCCGCGTGTGAGCGTGATTCATCGGGTAGGCGCACTCTATCCGGGCGATGAAATTGTGTTTGTTGGCGTCAGTGCCGCCCACCGCAGCGCGGCATTTGATGCCGCCCAATTCATCATGGATTACCTGAAAACCCGCGCGCCATTCTGGAAGCGAGAAGCCACGCCGGAAGGTGAGCATTGGATTGAATCGCGAGACAGTGATAAACAGGCCGCGCAGCGCTGGTAGTTGATTTCTGTGTTAGGATAAAAGGATGGCGGGGAGAGAATATTCAGTCTCGATCCCCCAATCAGGCGGTTCGCGCCGCGTTAATCAGATAACTTTATGCAAAGGTAACATCATGGACAGATATCCACGCTCTGGTTCAATCGTTGAGCGCTCGCAGTCTGGTCTACAGGCCTATATGGCACAGGTTTATGGCTGGATGACTTGTGGCCTGCTGCTGACGGCATTCGTCTCCTGGTATGCGGCGAATACGCCCGCCGTACTGAATTTTGTTTTCTCCAGCCAGATCACTTTCTTTGGACTGATCATTGCCCAACTGGGGCTGGTATTTGTCATTTCCGGCATGGTACAGCGCCTGAGCGGCACGGTTGCCACGTCGTTGTTTATGCTTTATTCCGCGTTGACGGGGCTGACGCTCTCCAGCATTTTCATCATGTACTCTGGTGAGTCCATCGCTAGCACCTTTGTGATTACGGCAGGGATGTTCGGGGCGATGAGCCTGTACGGCTACACCACGAAGCGTGATTTAAGCGGCTTCGGCAGCATGTTGTTTATGGCGCTGATCGGGATTGTTCTGGCTTCGCTGGTGAACCTGTGGCTGAAAAGCGAAGCGCTGATGTGGGCAGTAACCTATATCGGTGTGGTGGTGTTTGTCGGTCTCACCGCGTATGACACCCAGAAACTGAAAAATATCGGCGAGCAGTTGTCTGTTGATGACAAAGATAGCTTCCGCAAATACTCCATCGTCGGCGCGTTGACGCTGTACCTCGACTTCATCAACCTGTTCCTGATGCTGCTGCGTATTTTCGGTAATCGTCGTTAATTTTACGCTCCTATCTGGCGCGATTCCTCGCGCCAGATAACGCCTTCCCGTATTTCCCCTCCTTATTAATTACGCGATATTCCGTCGAAAAATAGCGTAAGCCGCTGAACCCGTGGTCAGCATGATGATGAGCAGTGGCCATAAACTGCCCCAGATAATGCTGAAGTCCTTGTTTATCAGCGGTAGCTATTGTAATTAATTTCATTGAATGATAATAATTGCCATTAGCAATTGCATTTTTACTGGTACTGACATAATGGCCTGCCAGCATTGACGTTGTGCCATAGGGTGTAAACCCTGCGTTCAATGCCAGAGCCGATAGTGATCCGCCAAAGTGCTTCGCGTAAGACGAAGCATTTTGGCATTTTTTTGTCTGTGCTGCGGTGAGTGGTCTGCCACAGGCGATGATTTTTATTCACGGTTGGATATATAACCAAAGGGGAAGGACAGTGAACCAGATGCGCACTTTACTTGCATTGATGCCATGCGTGCTGATTGCTCCGGCGTATGCACAGGATGATACGACCAAAAAGGGTGATTCGAGCGGTGATGAGATGGTGATTACCGCCTCACGCTCGAATATCCAGCAGCAGAAAGCGCCGCAGGTGGTTACGGTGATTACTAAGGAGCAAATCGAGCAGCAGATGCAGGTTACCTCCGACTCATCGCAAATTCTGAGCAATCTGCTTCCTTCGTTCTCCCCCAGTCGTCAGAAAATGAGCGGCAGCGGCGAAACTTTCCGTGGTCGTGCAGCGTTGGTGATGATCGACGGCATTCCCCAATCTAACCCGCTGCGCCCCACCGGACGTGAGATGCATACGGTCGACTATTCGATGGTCGAGCGTATTGAAGTGATTCACGGTGCCAACGCCACCAATGGCATGGGCGCGACAGGTGGGGTGATTAACATCATTACCCGTCGCCCGGAAAACGGTTCGTTTAATCAACATGTCAGTGTGCAGACCACGATTCCGACTGAAAAGATTCGTGGCGAAACTGCCAGCTATAAAACCACTTATCGGGTGGATGGACGTCAAGACTATCTCGATTATCTGTTCGCGATTGGCTACGAGAATCAGGGGTTGTATCTGGATGGCAACAATCGTCCCGTTGGCGTGGATAATACGCAGGGCGACACCATGGACTCTCGCGCCTATGACATCATGGCGAAAGTCGGATACTGGCTGGATGACTATCAGCGTATTCAACTGAGCGTAAATCGCTACCACATTAAAAACGAAAATAACTACCTTAGCGTGGATGGTATCCGCGATCAGGGCATCCCTACGACGTCAGTGCGCGGCACACCGCCGGGCGAAGCGCCAAATAACAGTATTTGGACGACGGGATTAACCTACGAGCACCACGATTTGGCGGGGATGAAGCTGTCCGCTCTGGTGTTTAATCAACGCTATGAAGCGCTGTTTGGCGCAACGATTTCAAATACTTTCCAGGATCCGGCGATTGCTCCCCGAGGTACGCTTTATGAGCAGTCACGATCCGTCGCCAATAAGTACGGCACCAAGCTTGCGTTGACCAAAGACGACTTGCTGGATGACACGCTGAAGGTCACGGTGGGTTTCGATACCTTGTATGATAAAGGGAAACAGGATCTCTACCTGACCAAGCGTACCTACGTGCCGGAGATGGAATACACCAACTATTCACCGTTTATTCAGGGAGAATATCAACTGCTGGATAAGGTAACGCTACACGCGGGCGTACGCCATGAAATCGCTAAGCTACAGGTCGGTGACTATCAAACGCTGGCATCCAATGGCGGTTATACAGTGGAGGGCGGTAGCCCAAAATTTAATGAGACGCTGTATAACGCCGGTATTGTTTATGCGGCAACAGATTCCCTGAGCCTGTTCGCTAACTACTCGGAAGGGTTTGGTATGCCGGATGTGGGCCGTGCGCTACGTTCCATTAACCGTCCGGGTGTTAGCCTGAAAAATTTCGACGGCTTTAAGCCGATTGTGACGGATAACGTAGAAACGGGATTCAGATTTAAACGTGATAAGTTTGACTTCGAAGCCAGTTATTTTGAGTCCAAATCGAAACTGGGTGAGCGTGTTAGAGAGAGCGGTGGCGTATTTTTGTCCGATCGTCAGCGTACGCAGATCCGAGGGGTAGAGGTGACTACAGGCTACCAAATTAACGAGCAGCATAAAATTAATGCCTCTTACGCCCACAGTGAAGGGAAGTATGACAATAACGGCGATGGCAAGGTGGATAAAAAATTCAACGGTCTGAATATTGCTCCGGATCGTCTTATCACTAGCTGGTCGGCGAACTGGAATGATAACTGGAGCTCATTCGTACAGGCGAATTATGCCTTTGGCCGCAGTTTTGACGATGCGGGTATGGCCTTTGATGGCTACCTGTTGATGGATGCTGCCGTGGGTTACAAGCTGCCATATGGTCGTCTCAATGTCGCGGTGGCTAACCTGCTGGATAAGCAGTACATCACCTACTATTCGCAGGCTGCCCTTGTTAACGATACGCGCTATTTCTCTGGGCGTGGTCGCACGATGACATTGGGTTATTCGATTGATTTCTAAAATTACCTTGTTTAACCATGTCTAAGTTTAGCCATGTCCAAAAATCAGCAACACGGCAGCGTTTTTCGCTGGCCGTGTTGTTGTCTTTTCTGCTGGTGACGTTGGCGCAGGCGGCAGAACCGTCGCGTCAGGTTCGGCATGCGCTGGGTGTGACCACCGTGACAGGGACGCCGCTGCGCATAGTGACGCTGTTTCAGGGCGCGACTGACGCTGCCGTTGCACTGGGAATTAAGCCGATTGGCGTGGTGGAATCATGGGCGGAGAAGCCGATTTACCGCTATCTTCGCCCCGCGTTGCAGGGCGTGACGCTGGTTGGGCTGGAAACGCAGCCTAGCCTGGAAACGATCGCGTTACTCAAGCCCGATCTCATCGTGGCGTCTACCTTTCGGCATGAAAAGATCTACGGTCTGCTGTCGCAGATTGCGCCGACGATTGCGCTGGACAGGGTGTCTGAATTTAAGGACACGGTACAGATGATGGGCGTAGCGCTTAACAGGGAAGATAAGACGCATGAGATTTTATCCCACTGGGATCGACGCGTGAATTCGCTGCGTGACAGGCTAAAGGCGCGATTTGGCGATCGCTGGCCGCTCAGCGTTTCCATTCTCGAATTCCGTGAGGATCACATGCGCAGCTATCTACCCGCCAGCTTTGCCGGGTCGGTGCTGTCGGAAATCGGCTTTGTCTGGTCGCGGCCGGAAAGCTACACGTCAGGTCTAATGCAAAAGCTTACGAGCAAAGAGAGTATTCCCGTGGTGGATGCCGATCTATTCTTTGTGCTGCTGCGTTCAGACAAACCTGCGGTGGTGCAGAATTATCGAGATTGGCAGGCCCACCCGCTTTGGCAGCGGCTGCATGCCCCTCGCCAGCAGCAGGTGTATCCGGTAGATAACGTGGCCTGGAGCCTGTCTGGCGGTATTTTGGGCGCAAATAACATGCTGGACGATATCGAACGGCAGTTCGCTGGCAAGGCAGAACCTGCGAGCAAAAAAAGCGATGTCGTAGAGGAGAGTCAGACGCGATGAGACAGTGCATCGTGATGGCAGCGGGTATTACACTGCTGCTGTTGAGTATCGTCGCTAGCCTGATGCTGGGGCAAACCACGATTTCATTTGGTGCCGTGTTCAGGGCGCTATTCTATTACGATCCGCAGCAGATCGATCACATTCTGGTGTTGACGACCCGCCTGTCGCGGACGGTGATTGCTCTCGTTGTCGGTGCCAGCCTTGCCGTTGCCGGGGCGCTAATGCAGGCGTTGACGCGTAACCCACTAGCCTCGCCGGGAATATTTGGCATTAATGCCGGAGCCATGTTTGCCGTCGTGCTGCTGTCTTCGCTGTTGACCTTTTCCTCGCAGGTTGCGTTGGCATGGACGGCCTATCTCGGCGCAGCTGTTGCTGGCGTCATGGTGTACGTGTTGGGAACGTTGGGCAATGCGCGTTCCAGCCACTTACGCATCGTGCTGGCCGGTGCCGCTATCAGCGCGCTGTTTATTTCGTTTACGCAGGCGCTGCTGGTGATCAATCAGGATGGGCTGGATAGCATGCTGTTCTGGCTAGCCGGTTCGGTATCCGGGCGCAACCTGTCGATGCTGTTGCCGCTGCTGCCGTACTTTGTTATCGCGCTATGTCTCACGCTGCTGCTGGCGCGTCACCTCAATATTCTGGTGGCGGGTGACGAGATCGCCAAAGGGCTGGGGCAGCGTACCGCGCTAGTCCGTGCGTTGTCTGGGCTGTGCGTGATTGGGCTGGCGGGGGGAGCGGTGGCGATAGCCGGAAATATCGGCTTTGTCGGGCTAATCGTGCCGCATATCGTGCGTCGCATGCTGTCTGCCGATCACCGTTGGCTGTTGCCCGGTTGTGCAATTTTCGGTGCGACGCTGCTGCTGCTGGCCGATGTCGCTGCGCGTTTGCTAATTGTGCCGCAGGAAGTTCCGGTCGGGGCAATGACCGCGCTATTAGGAGCGCCATTCTTCATTTATCTGGCGAGAAGGGGGCTGCGACATGGGTAAGGTGTGTACCGTGCGCATAGGGAGCGTTTCGCGCCAGATTGATTTACGTACCTCAGCGGTAGCGGTTTCGCTCCTTCTGGTGCTGTTGGCTGTCGTATTCCTCTCGCTGTCGCTAGGGCAGATTGTGCTGTCGCCCACGCAGGTGATGTCGGCGCTGCTGGGAAAGGCAGACAGCGGCGTGCACTTTATTGTCAACGACTTGCGTTTGCCGCGTGCGCTGCTGGCGCTGTTGGTGGGTGGGGCGCTGGCGATATCCGGTTTGATTCTGCAAAGCATTGTGCGTAACCCGCTGGCCTCGCCGGATATTCTGGGGATTACCAGCGGTGCATCGGCGGCAGCGGTGTTCTTTCTCTCGTTTCTGGCGACAACGATAAGCCAGCGTTGGCTCCCACTGGCGGCAATGGGCGGGGCGTGGATTACGGCGATCGCCATTTATCTGTTGGCCTGGAAACAAGGCGCATCACCGCTGCGGTTGGTGCTGGTCGGCGTGGGCCTGTCTGCCATTATGGGCGCGGCGGTTACGATGATGCTGGTGTTTAGCCCGATAGGCACGACATTGACGGCCTATGTGTGGCTGACGGGCAGTATTTACGGCGCACAGTGGCAGCATGTGTCAGCGCTGGCGGGCTGGTTGCTACTTGGCGCCCCGTTTCTGGTGGGGCTGGCGCGGCATGTCAACGTACATGAACTGGATGACGCGCTGGCCTGCGGCGTCGGGCAATCTGTCGGGCGTATCCGGCTTGCACTGCTGACGCTGAGCGTCGCGCTGGCTGGCGCGGCGATTGCCTACGCCGGTGCGATGGCGTTTGTCGGCCTGCTAGCACCGCATATTGCGAAAAAGCTGGCGAGTCGTTCATTTCCCGGACTGGCGCTGGTGTCGGCGTTGACAGGCGGTTTACTGGTGATGGTGGCCGATTTACTGGGTCGTACCGCGTTCCTGCCGCTGGATTTACCTGCCGGCATCTTTATCTCGGTGCTCGGGACGCCTTTCTTTATCTATTTATTGCTTCGGCAACGCTATTGAGATCGCCAGGTTATGTTTTCAGAAAACGTGTCTTCAAAGAATGTGCCTCCAACAAGTAGCGATTCCCGCGAGGCGATTGCCAGTCAGTCGCTGACGCTAAGTTACGATAAGCAGATCGTCATTGACGCGCTGGATATTTCGCTGCCAGCGCAGAAAATTTCGGTGCTGGTGGGCAGTAACGGCTGCGGTAAGAGCACGTTATTGAAGTCATTCGCCCGCCTGCTGAAACCAACGAGTGGAACGATTATTGTCAACGGGGCGGATATCCATCGGCAATCCACCGTTGAGGTGGCGAAATCCCTGGCGATTTTGCCGCAAACACCGACCGCGCCGGAAGGCCTGACGGTCTATCAACTGGTGAAAATGGGGCGTTACCCGCACCAGTCGTGGCTGAAGCAGTGGTCGACAACGGATGAGGAAAAAGTGCTTCAGGCGTTGCGTAGTACTGGCGTGCTGGCATTAAAGGATCGCGCAGTCGATTCTCTGTCCGGCGGCCAGCGCCAGCGCGTATGGATCGCGATGACGTTGGCGCAGGATACCGATATCGTCCTGCTGGATGAGCCGACGACCTACCTCGATCTGGCGCATCAGATGGAGGTGCTGGATTTGCTAAGGGAGTTGAATCTCCAGCAGCAGAAAACCATCGTCATGGTGCTGCATGATTTGAATCTTGCCTGCCGATACGCACATCACATGGTGGCGGTACATGACCGGACGGTGTTTGCACAGGGCAATCCGCGCGATATCCTTACCGAAGCTACGGTAAAAACGGTGTTTAACCTGAATTGCCGCATCATTGACGATCCGTTTTTCGGCACGCCGCTGTGTATTCCGTTTGGACGTGAAGCAGCGGCTGATGTCGGCTAATCGTCTGACGGCACCGCAGTGGGCGATTATTACGCTCCGCCAGAAAAACGGGCCGACACAGATAAAAATCCCTTAGTGGTCAGAATCTCTGCTACAATCGTCGGCAGTCATGCACCGTAGTTGTGCTCGTTCATCGTGGTTGTTGCGTATGTCGTTGTTACGTGAAGTGTTACATTAGTTGTTACGTTAATAGTGGCCCGCCAAACCCGTCTTATTGACCCTCTGAAAACTACACCGGCTACTGTCCGGTCAGAGCGGATCTGGAGTTGTTCTTTTTATGTCATTTGATTCTCTCGGCCTGAGTGCCGATATTCTGCGCGCGATTGAAGAGCAGGGTTATCGCGATCCTACCCCTGTTCAGCGTCAGGCAATTCCTGTCGTGTTGGAAGGGCGCGATTTAATGGCCAGTGCCCAAACGGGTACGGGTAAAACGGCGGGCTTTACGCTGCCGTTATTGCAACTGCTGACGAGTCGCGAAGCGCAGAATAAAGGGAAAGGGCGCCGTCCAGTACGGGCGCTGATCCTGACGCCGACCCGTGAACTGGCGGCACAGATTGATGAGAACGTGAAGGCGTATAGCAAATATTTACCCCTGCGTTCACTGGTCGTATTCGGCGGCGTGAGCATCAACCCGCAGATGATGAAGCTGCGTGGCGGCGTGGATATTCTGGTGGCGACGCCGGGACGTCTGCTCGATCTGGAACATCAGCGTGCCGTTGACCTGTCTCAGATCGAAATTCTGGTGCTGGATGAAGCAGACCGGATGCTGGATATGGGCTTCATTCACGATATTCGCCGTGTACTGGCGAAGCTACCTGCTAAACGCCAAAACCTGCTGTTCTCCGCCACTTTCTCTGATGAGATCAAAGCGCTGGCGAACAAACTGCTGACCAATCCGGCTTCGGTCGAAGTCGTGCGTCGTAATTCGCCGTCTGAACTGGTCACGCAGCATGTACATTTTGTTGATAAGCGCCGCAAACGTGAACTGCTGTCGCAGCTAATTGGTGAAAACAACTGGCAGCAGGTACTGGTCTTTACCCGTACCAAGCACGGGGCTAACCACTTGGCCGAGCTGTTGGAAAAAGATGGTATCACCGCTGCGGCTATCCACGGTAATAAAAGTCAGGGTGCGCGTACTCGCGCGCTGGCCAACTTCAAGGACGGCGGCATCCGTGTGCTGGTCGCGACAGATATCGCCGCGCGCGGTCTGGATATCGACCAGTTGCCGCACGTTGTGAACTATGAACTGCCAAACGTGCCAGAAGATTACGTTCACCGTATCGGCCGTACCGGTCGTGCAGAAGCGACGGGCGAAGCGCTGTCGCTGGTGTGTGTGGATGAACACAAGCTGCTGCGTGACATCGAACGTCTGCTGAAGCGTGAAATTCCGCGTATCGCTATTGAAGGCTACGAGCCGGATCCGTCCATCAAGGCAGAACCGATTGTGAATGGCCGTCAGGGCAGCCGTGGTGGTAGTAGTGGTGGTGCGCGTAGTGCGTCTCCTCGTGCACCGTCTGGCGCACCACGCGGTCAGTCCGAGCGCAGCGAACGTAGTCAAGGTCAGGGCGAGCGCCGTTCAGCCGATGCTAATCGTCAGCCGCGTAAACCGGGCGGTAATAGCGATAGCCCATGGGGTACTGGCGGAAAAGGGAATAGCGGTAAGGGCAGTGGCGAAGGACAACGCCGCGCACCGCGACCGCAAAACCGCAGCAAGCCAGCGGACAAGTAAAATCGAAAGGGAGCCACTGGCTCCCTTTTTGTTGGTCACGTTATTTTGCCGTCGCAGGTTGTGCCGTTGGGTTGTGTGGACGGTAGAACATCACCGCGTTGCCCGCTAGCATCAGCAGCAGGCCGACAAGCGCGTTGGGTCGCCAGTAGGTGTCTACTATTTGCGCACCAATTACCATTTGGGTATAATAAAAACTCCAAATGGAGGTTTGTTATGAAAACATTTAGCTTATCCACGACTCAGACCAGGCCGCCCCGTTTATGGCAGGTGGCCGGATTAAACAATTCTGATGGTGTGGCGCTTCTGGGACAGATTAACGAAGGCCTTGAGGGCAAGGTTGCTAACCTTATCGCTGACTGGGCGAAGATAACGCAAAACGACCTGCGTAAAATGTCCGGCATTCCGTCAACGACGTTTAGCCGCAGCGTCAAAGCGCGATTTAGCGCCGATCAAAGTGAACGGCTGGTGCGTATCATCCGTGTCATTGATCGGGCGGTAGAACTGTTCGAAGGTGATAAGGACGAGGCTCAAAAATGGTTGAATGAGCCAAACCGAGCGCTTGGCGGGAAAGTGCCAGCAGAACTGATGGTATCCGAAACCGGGGCTTACGAAGTCATGAAATTGCTCACGCGCCTGGAACATGGTGTGTACTCTTGATTCTCTATCGGCTTACAAAGACAAAGTATCTTTCTACAGCCTGGACGGGATACGGAGCAAAAGAGGCTGGAGGCCGCTGGAATAGTATTGGCACCTCGATGGTTTATGTATCAGAAACCGCATCGCTTGCCATGCTGGAGACGCTGGTACATCTGCATGCAGCGCAGATCCTGGATTATTACACGCTAATGCGTATCGATGTGCCTGAGGATCAGATTCAGAGTGCCGATATGGACGAATTGCCAGACAACTGGGCTGCTGAAGAAGCGCCGCCAGATCTGGCTGTATACGGTGATGCATGGATCTTTACCAAAGGTTCGATAGCGTTGCGAGTCCCCAGCGCCCTATCGCCTGTAGAGTATAACTACCTGTTAAACCCTGAACACCCAGATTTCTACGGGATCATTCAGATGGCAGAGATTATACCGTTCCAGTTTGATAGCCGGCTAAAGCCCGATCGTAAATAATGCATCACGGGTATCAATCCATTTAATCGTTATCAAACTCTCTTTTCTCAACGCGATTATTTCGCTGCCAGCAGGCATAAATTCAATGCCACTTCATACGATTTCACAAACGACGGCACAGGGAGAAACTCAAAGCGTGAGTGGAAATTGTGCGCACCAGTGAAGAAGTTCGGCGTTAGCAACCCTTTAGCGGATAGCGCTGCGCCGTCCGTGCCGCCACGCATTGGCGTCACCTTAGGTTCAATACCCAGCGTGTCCAATGCGGCAAACAGCAGGTCTATTGCCCGACGATCGTCAGTAATCGCGTTGCTGATATTGCTGTAGATATCGGTGAGCGTATAGGTCACGGTGCCCATCGGGTACTGCGCGGCAATCTTCGCTGCGATCGTGGCAATCTGCTGTTTACGCTGTTCAAACGTGGCTAAATCGAAATCCCTAATAGAGGCTTTGAGCTTTGCTTCATTGGCATTCGCCGTCAGATCGTTAAACCAGACATAGCCCTCGCGTCCTTCCGTGTGTTCCGGTGTCTGTTGGCGATCGAACTGGCTGATAAAGTCATGTGCCATAAGCAGGGGATTAACCAGCACGCCTTTCGCCGACATCGGGTGCGCGGGCACGCCAGTAAAACGAATTTCCGCCGAGGCCGCATTGAAATTCTCATACACCACTTCACCCAGCTCGCAGCAGTCGATGGTGTAGGCGAAATCAACATCGAAGCGTTTGAGATCGAGCGCTTTCGCACCGCGCAGCCCAATTTCCTCATCTGGCACGAAGGCCACTACGATATCGCCGTGTGGCGTCGCATCGGTTAGATTCTCCATGAGCGTCATCACCACGGTGACGGCGGCTTTGTTGTCCGCACCAAGTACGCTGGTGCCATCGCTGAAGATAATGTCCTGCCCGACATACGGTATAACCTCTGGATGTTCCGCTGTGCGCAGCCAGATGTCCTGTTCGGCATTCAGGCACAGGTCTTCACCGGTAAAGCGCAGCGTTTGCGGGTGAATATGCGGCGACAGACCGACGTCAACCGTATCGATATGAGTAATAAAGCCAATGCGCGGCGCGGATGGACAGTTGCCCGGCTTTACGGCGGTTACCGTGGCGTGCTCATCAATCACCACATCTTGTAGGCCTATCGTACGCAACTCGTCCGCCAGCAGACGCGCCATCTCATGTTGTTCCGGCGTGCTGGGCAATGTTGTGGAACTGGCATCGCTTTGGCTGGTGACGGCGAGATAACGGTAAAACCGATTGCTGAGTTGATGAGCCAGACTGTCTGTCATAACGAATCCTTTTTATTCAGTAAGAGCCATGATTGTTATCCTAACGTAGAAATTATTTCATTTGAGGGTTTTATTTGTCATTTTATCGTCATGATTTTTATAGCAGTGTGGTGAAACACAAATAACAAGCGAGGTCTGGGATGAGAAAGGCAGGAATACGATTCACATTGGCTGCGTTGACGCTGGCGGTTGCCTCAGCGGCATCGGCGAATACACTGGTGTATTGTTCTGAAGGATCGCCGGAAAACTTTAACCCGCAGCTTTATACCTCCGGCACCAGCGTGGATGCTAGCGCCGTGCCGATTTATAATCGTCTGGTGGATTTCAAAGTTGGTACCACAGAGCTAGTGCCGAGTCTGGCAGAACGCTGGGACATCAGTGCCGATGGGCGCGTGTATACCTTTCATTTGCGCAAAGGGGTGAAGTTCCAGAGCAACAAATATTTCAAACCCTCGCGTGATTTTACCGCTGACGACGTGATTTTCTCCTTCATGCGGCAAAAAGATCCGCAGCACCCCTACCACAGTGTCTCGAAAGGCACTTATGCCAATTTTGAGAGTTTGTCCTTTGGCTCACTGATCAAGAATCTCGAGAAGGTGGATGATCACACGGTGCGCTTTACGCTCTCCCATGCGGAAGCGCCGTTTCTGGCCGATTTAGCCTGGTACTTTGCTTCCATCCTCTCTGCTGAATATGCCGATGCGATGCTCAAAGCTGGCACGCCGGAACGTGTTGATATGGATCCGATTGGTACCGGACCTTTTGAGTTAGCGCAGTATCAGAAAGATTCGCGCATTTTGTTTAAAGCGTTTCCAGATTATTGGGAAGGCAAGGCCAAGTTGGATCGGTTGATTTTCACTATCACGCCAGATGCTTCCGTGCGCTATGCCAAGCTGGAGAAAAATGAGTGTCAGGTGATGCCATTCCCTAATCCCGCAGACCTGCCGCGCATGAAAGAGAATAAAGATATCGTATTGATGCAAAAGGCTGGGTTGAACACCGGTTTCCTGTCGTTCAATACCCAAAAGGCACCGCTGGATAATGTGAAAGTGCGTCAGGCGCTGACGATGGCGATTAACAAAGCGGCGATTATTGAAGCCGTCTTTCAGGGCACTGGCACCGCAGCGAAAAACCTCCTGCCGCCGGGCGTCTGGAGCGCCGACAGTGATCTGAAGGATTATGACTACGATCCCGAGAAGGCGAAGGCGTTACTAAAAGAAGCCGGTTTGGTGGAGGGTACTGCTATCGAACTCTGGGCGATGCCGGTACAGCGTCCGTATAACCCGAACGCCCGTCGTATGTCGGAGATGATTCAGGCCGACTGGGCGAAAGTTGGCGTGCAGGCCAAAATTGTCACCTTCGAGTGGGGCGAATACCTGAAAAGGGTGAAAGGTGGTGAACATCAGACGGCGCTAATGGGCTGGACAACGGCGACGGGCGATCCTGATAACTTCTTCGGGCCGTTGTTTACCTGTACGGCGGCCAATGGCGGCTCTAACTCTGCAAAATGGTGTTACGCCCCGTTTGATAAACTTATTATCGACGCGCGAGCTTCACAGGATCATGAACAGCGAATCGCCCTATACAAACAGGCGCAGCAGATGATGCACGATCAGGCTCCGGCCGTCATGATTGCGCATTCCACCATTTTTGAGCCGGTGCGCAAAGAAGTGACCGGGTATGAAGTTGACCCGTTCGGTAAGCATATTTTTTATCAGGTCGATGTGAAGAAGTAAGAAGCTGAAAGTCCGGCACACTGTGCCGGACTTTGGTTCCATGCGGTTATTCGGCTTCATCGCCGTAATACAGCTTACCGATGCGGATAATATCGCGCCCCTGTGATTTGCGATGCTTATTGGAATCGCGCAGGGAATAGATGCAGCCGCAATATTCTTGCTGATAGAAATGTTCACGCTTGCTGATTTCGATCATCCGTGCCGAACCGCCACCTTTGCGCCAGTTATAATCCCAGTAGGTGACACCAGGATATTTCTGCGCCGCGTTCTGGCCGCATTCGTTAATCTGCTGCATGTTTTTCCAGCGGGAAATTCCCAGTGAGCTGGAAATTACGCTAAAGCCGTTTTCCGCTGCATACAGCGCCGTGCGCTCGAAACGCATGTCAAAACACATGGTGCAGCGAATGCCACGTTCGGGTTCCCACTCCATACCTTTGGCTCGTTCGAACCAGTGATCTGAATCGTAATCTGCATCGATGAAAGGCACGTTATGCTGTTCGGCGAAACGGATGTTTTCCTCTTTGCGGATCAGATATTCACGCTGCGGGTGGATGTTGGGGTTATAGAAGAAAATGGTGTAGTCGATGCCTGAAGCGGTGATGGCTTCCATGACTTCACCAGAGCAAGGCGCACAGCAGGAATGCAGCAGCAGTTTGTCTGCGCTATGTGGCAATGAAAGCTGCGGGCGTTTAAATTCTGCGGTTTTGACATTCGACATAAATAAACAGTCACTTCGTTGTGGTCCGTAAGGACGTAGCATCACAAATTCGCAACGAATTATTGATGATATGCCCACGAGAGGCAACCTCTGGGCGTATCTGGCGTTATCTTTCCCGTTGCGTTATCCGTACAATGTCCCTAACAACGGGCTTACGTGACCTGTATTATCCTAATATTGCCTGCTTTTTGGCTGTGTTATTTACGGCTATCATTCACGATCGAAGAGTTATTGAGTAGCGTTATGCGTGTTCTGCTTGCCCCGATGGAAGGGGTTCTCGACTCACTAGTGCGAGAGCTGCTGACCGAAGTAAATGATTATGATCTGTGTATCACCGAGTTTTTACGCGTGGTGGATCAATGCCTGCCGATTAAATCTTTTTATCGCCTTTGCCCAGAGCTACAGCATGCTAGCCGCACGCCGTCCGGCACGCTGGTGCGCGTGCAACTGCTGGGGCAATATCCGCAGTGGCTGGCGGAGAACGCAGCGCGGGCGGTTGAGCTGGGTTCGTATGGCGTCGATCTCAACTGTGGCTGCCCGTCAAAGCTGGTGAACGGCAGCGGAGGCGGTGCGACACTGTTAAAAGATCCGGAACTGATTTATCAGGGGGCAAAAGCCATGCGTGAGGCGGTGCCAGCGCATTTACCGGTCACGGTGAAAATACGTTTGGGGTGGGATTCCGGTGCTCGCCAGTTTGAAATTGCCGATGCGGTGCAGCAGGCGGGTGCCAGCGAGTTGGCCGTGCATGGTCGCACGAAAGAAGATGGCTACAAGGCTGAGTGCATTAACTGGCAGGCGATCGGGGAAATCCGCCAGCGGTTGCAGATTCCGGTGATTGCCAACGGCGAAATCTGGGACTGGCAGAGTGCGCAGGATTGTATGGCGACAACGGGCTGTGACGCGATCATGCTCGGGCGGGGCGCGCTGAATGTGCCGAACCTGAGCCGCGTGATTAAATATAACGAACCGCGTATGCCGTGGCCTGAGGTTATGTTACTGCTACAAAAATATGTGCGACTGGAAAAGCAGGGCGATACGGGGATGTATCATGTCGCGCGTATCAAGCAGTGGCTTGGCTATTTGCGTAAAGAGTACGACGATGCCACCGAGTTATTCAGCGAGATTCGCACGTTGAAGACCTCAACGGATATCGCACGTGTGATTGGTGAGCCATAGGCGCTCACCGCATTCTTTTACTTCTGCTCAATTTTAACTCACCTCATCGCTCTTCAGCGGCCTGCGCTTTACTTTACGAATCGGTTGACGGTATAACACTCCATCTATCTGGAAGTCTAAACGTCTACTCCCGCTTAGGAACTATTACCGTCCTGCGATATCAAGCAGTACGGGTTTATTGATAACGAAAGGTCATCATGGAACAACACGCATCTGGCTCGGAAGGGCAGTTTAAGCGCACCATGAAAGCTCGCCATTTGGTGATGCTTTCGCTTGGCGGCGTCATCGGTACCGGCCTGTTTTTCAATACGGGCTACATTATTTCCACGACGGGTGCGGCCGGGACGCTGTTGGCGTATCTGATCGGTGCGTTGGTGGTGTACTTGGTGATGCTTAGCCTGGGTGAGCTGTCTGTCGCGATGCCGGAAACTGGGGCGTTCCATGTGTACGCATCCCGTTATCTTAGCCCGGCAACGGGCTATACCGTGGCGTGGTTGTATTGGCTGACGTGGACGGTCGCGCTCGGTTCCAGCCTCACTGCCGCTGGTTTTTGCATGCAGTACTGGTTCCCGCAGGTGCCAGTCTGGACGTGGTGCCTGCTGTTTTGTGCGCTGATCTATCTGCTGAATGTCGTCTCGTCCCGCTTCTTTGCCGAAGGAGAATTCTGGTTCTCGATTGTTAAAGTGGTTACGATTCTTGCCTTTATTGTGCTCGGTGCGGGCGCGATGTTTGGTTTTATTCCGATGCAGGACGGTTCTCCCGCGCCGTTCTTCCAGAATATTACCGCTTCTGGCTGGCTCCCACACGGCGGCCTGCCGATATTGATGACGATGGTGGCGGTGAATTTTGCCTTCTCTGGTACAGAGCTGATCGGCATCGCGGCAGGAGAAACCGAGAATCCGCAGAAGGTTGTACCGATGGCGATTCGCACGACCGTCGCGCGGTTGGTGATCTTCTTCCTTGGTACGGTGCTGGTGCTAGCCGCCATCATCCCGATGGAAGAAGCCGGTATCGCCAAAAGTCCGTTTGTGCTGGTGTTTGAAAAAATTGGTATTCCTTACGCCGCAGACATTTTTAACTTCGTGATCTTGACGGCGATTCTGTCGGCCGCGAACTCAGGGCTGTATGCTTCGGGACGTATGCTGTGGTCGCTGTCTAACGAAGGGACGTTGCCGCGTCGTTTTTCTCGCCTGACGCGCCGTGGTATTCCGCTCTTTGCTATTTCCGTCAGTATGCTGGGCGGGCTGCTGGCGCTGTTTTCTAGCGTGGTCGCGCCCGATACCGTCTACGTAGCGCTATCCGCCATTTCCGGCTTTGCCGTGGTGGCGGTGTGGTTGAGTATTTGCGCTTCGCACTATATGTTCCGCCGTCATCATATTCGCTCCGGAAAATCACTTTCCGAGCTGCAATATCGCGCGCCCTGGTTCCCGATAACGCCGATTCTTGGCTTCCTGTTATGCCTGTTAGCCTGCGTCGGGCTGGTGTTTGATCCAAGCCAGCGGATTGCACTGTGGTGTGGCATTCCGTTTGTCGCACTGTGTTACGGTGCTTATTATTTCACGCAATCGGTGAAGAAACGTGGATTAACGGGAGTAGAAGACATTGCGTAAAAACAGGATTACCGAAATGCTGGCAACAGCATCAACGATTGTATTGGACGGTGCGTTGGCGACCGAACTGGAAGCGCGCGGCTGTGATTTAACGGATCCCCTGTGGTCGGCGAAGGTGCTGGTTGAGAATCCGGCGCTGATTTATCAGGTGCACTTCGACTATTTCAAGGCTGGGGCGCAGTGTGCGATTACCGCTAGCTATCAGGCAACGCCGCAAGGGTTTGAGGCTCGTGGGTATAGCGAAGCGGAGTCGCTGGCGCTGATTGCCAAAAGCGTACAGTTGGCGGCGCAGGCTCGGGATGATTATCGCCGCGATAATCCGCAGGCTGGGACGCTTCTCGTGGCGGGGTCAGTGGGGCCGTACGGTGCCTATCTGGCGGATGGTTCAGAATACCGTGGCGACTATCAGCTGCCACAGGCTGAGATGATGGCATTTCATCGGCCGCGTATTGCGGCGCTGCATGAGGCGGGTGCGGATCTTCTAGCCTGCGAGACGCTGCCGTCTTTTGCGGAAATAGAGGCGCTGATTGCGTTGCTGGCCGAATTCCCTCAGGCGCAGGCCTGGTTCTCCTTCACGCTGCGTGACAGCGAACACCTCAGTGACGGTACGCCATTGCGCACTGTGCTGGAACGGGTCAATGCCTGTTCGCAGGTGGTTGCCGTTGGTATCAACTGCATTGCGTTGGAAAAGGTAACACCGGCGCTAATGCACCTATCTTCGTTAACGGATTTGCCTTTGGTGGTTTATCCCAATTCCGGCGAGCAGTATGATGCCGTAACCAAAACCTGGAGCAGCGCTCACGATACCGCATGCTCGCTGACAGCGTATCTGCCCGAGTGGCAGACAGCAGGGGCGCGTTTGATTGGCGGCTGTTGCCGAACGACGCCTGCCGACATCGCCGGTATCGCACGCTGTTGTCAGCAGTAGAGTCAGTACTCGTATAGGGATGCCGTGATGGAAAATGATGTAAATCTGCAACATATGTACTCGCTTGCCAGACAGCGTGTTGCACCCGATGTGCCAGTGACGGTGCTGTGTATTGGCGAACAGCAGACAACCGTTATCTGCGGGACGGCATTACAGCCGTCTGCAACACTGCAATTGACCATTGGCTTTGACAAAACAGCAGCGACGTTTTTCAAACATCTTCCTCCGACGCCGGACGAGATGGAACTGGCGATCATGGCGGTAGAAGATGAAGTGACGCGTATTCGCCACGACATCCCAGCAGGTTCTGCTCTATTTTCTTTCGATCCTACCTTGATGGCTATCGCACAGATTTCGGGAGTAGAAGAAGAGGACGCGGGGTGGCGGTTGCCGCAGGATGACATGGAGCGAACCTTTAAACGTCTGGAACGCGTCATGATGGGGAGTCCAGCCGCTTGGGAGGGCATTCCGCTAGAGAATGCTTTCTCCGCCCGGTTGCTCATTTTACGTGAGTTTATGCACCATCACGGCTTCGATTCTGCACTGATCTTGCTATTACCTGTGGTTACTGCGTGAAGAACTAGCGGTTTCTTCCTTCTCAGCTACTATTAACGGCGGTCAGCGTCCAGTGCGACGCTGACCGCATTTTTTTGGTGATAAATCGGTGATGGCATTTGTTTGCAGGTAATCGTTGTCAGAAAATTGCGCCCGGGATATTTGACGTTGTAAGGTAATAACGCGGCATGATTATCGAGTTAATGCTATCGTGGTGCCAGGATGTGACAGGACGTAGGATGTTAATCAAGGAGGATTATAGGACGGCCATTCGGCCATATTATGTTACCTGTATGATCTATTTTGCGGATGACTGAACCATTATTATTTTGAATTTCCGTATGGCAGCGAAATAAAACGCTGATCGATGTGGCGGAGAGTCAATTTTATTTCAGGGAATCCAGTGAGGGGAAAGAACATGGTTGAACATTTCACAGGGAAATATGAAGTTGAACTTAAATTCCGCATCGAAGATATAGCCGTTTTCAGAAATACGCTTTTTAGTCTTCACCCAGAGGCTTTTGTCTTTGAAAATAAAGAACATGATATTTATTACGATGACACAGAGAGACGATTGCAACAGCAAAATATCAAAATGCTGGTGCGTCGCATGGAACCATCGGGGATAAAACTCTGGATTGTTAAAGGGCCTGGGACCGATCGCTGCGAAGCGGTTAACGTCGAAGCCTTTGAAAAAACCGACAGCATGCTACAAACGTTAGGGTATAAGCCCCTTTTTGACATTCATAAAATCCGCAGCATCTATTTTTTAAACGCCTTCCATATTACGCTCGATTATATTGAATCGCTTGGTTATTTCGTGGAAATATCGGTGATGACCGATGATGAAACCCAGTTGAAAACACTCAGAGATCGGTGTATAGAGTGTGCGCTACGGCTTCAATTATCATTGGATAATATTGAAACTAAGTCTTATTACCAATTATTAGGTTTTAACTGATTGTTCTTCTCTGGTTATTGAATTGTTGCTTTTATTGTTTTATTTACACATGGGGAAATGATGAAGAAATCTATTCCGGCGCTGCTGGCCACGTTAGTGATGGCTTTTTCTCTGTCCGTTCATGGCAGTAATGTGGCGCAATATAAAGATGGCACCTACATCGGTAAAGCGCAGGGTAAGGCAGCAGAGGTTGAGGTAACCGTCAGCATTAAAGAAGGAAAGATCGCTAACGCTGAGGTGCTGAAGCATGGGGATACTGAAGCGATGATGCTGAGTGCGACGGATCAAATCGTGCCTGAGCTTATTGAGAAGCAGGATATTAACAAGGTAGATGCGGTAACGGGGGCAACGTTATCGAGTCAGGGCGTGATTAACGCGGTGAAACAGGCGCTGGAACAGGCAAAAGTTACCCCGTGATCGAACTGGAATGTGATTGAACAGGAAAGTGACTATCACCGTTGATGAGGCACTGTTGATGAATGCACCATTGATGAAGGAATCTCTCTACCGTGGAAAACCTGCTGATTATTCTGCGCCACACGCCTTATTGGGTGTGGGCCGTTTTGGGTTACCTGATTTATGCTGGCGTAAAAGCCAGTCAGCCGAGACGACAACCGCTGGCGCGAATGTTAATTGTGCCAGCAGTTTTCATGGTGTGGGGCATTAGCTCGATTTTTCACACGCTGATGCTCCCGCTTGCAGCGGCTGGAGGGTTTCTACTGATGTTGATGATTGGGCTGGGTATTGGGTGGATGTGGGGAGCGATCTCAGGAACCTACCTGCCAGAACCGCGCTGTTTTCAACGTACCGGATCGTGGTGGCCGCTGGTCTTGATGCTATTGACGTTTTGTTCTCGTTTCTATTTTTCCGTCCAACTGGCCCAGTTTCCCTCGTTGGCGCATGACCCTGTTTTCTGCTTGTTGTCCGGTGCGGCGAGCGGGATTACCGCCGGAATATTCAGCGGCGTTAGCCTGCGTTTGCTTAACCAGATGCGCAAAATAAGACCGTCTTTGACATAATGCTAGAAAAAACAGTATGTTGCTAAAATCGCTTGTCAAAATTTGTCACAAAGCTTTTTATGCTGCATGAGTGCGCGGGGAAGGGCGGTAAATTATAATGCCAGCGCCTATTCCTTTCATTTAACAGAATACTGTTTAAGTTATTGAAGAATGACTAAAAATTTTAAGCTTTCTCTTTTTGGCCTATTGATACTGTCAACCCATGCTGTGATGTTGCCTCAGGCTGTGGCGAAAGCGCCGACGTATTCCGCTGGGAATGCGCATCAGGAAATCGCTTCCGGTAGCGCCATGGTGGTAGATTTACGCGATAACCATGTCCTTTATTCCAGTAATCCTGACGTCGTCGTGCCGATTGCTTCGGTGACGAAGCTGATGACGGCACTGGTCGTGCTGGATGCCAACCTGCCACTGGATGAAATCATCTCGGTAGATATCAGCCAGACGAAAGAAATGAAAGGGGTGTACTCACGCGTTCGCCTGAACAGTGAGATCAGCCGTCGTGACATGCTGCTATTGGCGCTGATGTCATCCGAAAATCGTGCAGCTGCCAGTCTGGCGCATCACTACCCGGGCGGCTATCAGGCGTTTATCCACGCGATGAATGCCAAAGCCCGTGCGCTAGGTATGGTACACACGCGTTATGTGGAGCCGACCGGCTTGTCCATCAATAATGTCTCGACCGCCCGCGACCTGACTAAACTATTGATTGCCAGTAAGCAATATCCGCTGCTGAGCCAGCTCAGTACCACGCAGGAGAAAACGGCGACATTCACCCATCCGGCGTATAGCCTGCCGTTCAGAAACACCAATCATCTGGTCTATAAAGCGGACTGGAGTATTCAGCTCACCAAAACGGGCTTTACGAATCAGGCGGGACACTGTCTGGTGATGCGTACGGTTATTAATCAGCGACCTGTTGCGCTGGTGGTATTGGACGCCTTCGGTAAGTACACGCATTTTGCGGACGCTAACCGCCTGCGTAAGTGGATTGAAACCGGTAAGGTCAGTGAAGTGCCAGCCGCTGCGTTGAGCTATAAGAAACAAAAATCGCTGGCTTCTCATCAACCGCAGAGCATGGCGAATATCGAAACCGAATAACAGGTTCCCCTTTCCCACTGATTTGGGAGGGGGACGTTTTCACGGTGGCCGAACGGGCCACCGCCTGCGATGGTATTACGCGCGAGCGCGAAAATCTTCTATCACTTCACCTGCATTTGTCACATCTTCCTCGTGCGCCGCTTCACGCCATGTTTCTGCTAATGCCTCTCCTAGCCATTGCTGCATCGCGGGCAATGCCAGCAAGCGTTCGCAGTAAGCGGCGGCTTCCGGCGAGACGGAAAGCTGATAGGTTTTGATACGGAAGACGACCGGGGCAAAAAACGCGTCTACCGCCGAAAACGCTTTTCCCGCCAAAAATGGCCCGCCAAATCGTGTTAATCCTTCCAGCCACAGCTCACTAATTCGGGCAATGTCGCTGCTGAGAGCCGGAGACATCTCGTTCAGCTTGACGCGCACGCCGCAGCTCATGGCGCAGATATTGCGTAATGCGGTAAAGCCTGAATGCATTTCGGCGGCGGCACAGCGTGCCCAGGCACGAGTGTTGGCATCGGCAGGCCAGATGCCGGGATGCTGTTCAGCCAGGTATTCGGTAATCGCCAATGAGTCCCATACGGTGGTTTCGCCGTCGATCAGGCAGGGGACCTTTGCCGTCGGCGAAAAGGCCTTAAAGGCCGGCTGTGCCATACCCGGCGCAAAAACAACCTGCTTTTCTTCGAAAGGAATCGACAGTGTTTTCAACAGCACCCACGGGCGCAGTGACCAGGACGAATAATTTTTATTGGCGATGTACAACTGATACATGTCTGAGGCTCCTTTAGTAACGAAGCCTTAGCATTAGCACGAAAGACAGTAGAAATCATCTTCCTCACCGTAGCTGCTCCGCGGTTTGGCACAATGTTGCTGGGATTATTATGCAAACGGAAGGCGGGGAATGTGAATTATGCGTATCGCCTAGCATTATTCTTGCAGTTTTTATTAAATGAAATCTCAATAAATGCACTATATTACGCGCTGTGCATTTGAGTGCGTCGGTGCGGCAACCACTATCGGGAAGCCTTATTCGCTTAAGGCAGGGGGAAGGTGTTTTTCGCCTTGTCAGAGAAGGGATGTGACCGCCGGAATCTTCAACCTGTCTTGTGCTTCAGCGCCTTGTTCTGCTCTGACGCCTGGATTGACTGGGTCTTTATAACGAATGAAATGGCTTACTTCACTGACTATAGCAATTGGACTTGCTTGTAATCCGACGTTTGCGCAGGAATTGACGTCTGTGCCAGCATCAATATCGCCTTCACATCAGCAGCGTGATGCGTTTGTCACGGATCTGCTGAAGAAAATGACGCTGGAAGAGAAGATCGGCCAGCTCAGATTAATCAGCGTCGGGACGGATAACCCGAAAGAAGTCATCCGGGAAATGATTAGAAATGGCCAGGTTGGTGCGATTTTTAATACGGTAACCCGCCAGGATATTCGTGCAATGCAGGATCAGGTTATGCAGCTCAGCCGCCTGAAAATTCCCCTGTTTTTCGCCTATGATGTGGTGCACGGTCAACGCACTATTTTCCCTATTGCACTGGGGCTAGCCTCCAGTTGGGATATGGACGCGATTGCGAAAAGCGCGCGTGTGGCGGCTTATGAAGCGACGGAAGATGGCCTGAACATGACCTGGGCGCCGATGGTGGATATCACCCGCGATCCGCGCTGGGGCCGCGTTTCTGAAGGCTTCGGTGAAGATACCTGGCTGACCAGTAAAATTGCCGGTGTGGTCGTAAAATCCTTTCAGGGCGACGACGTAACCGGACGCCACTCGCTGATGACCAGCGTAAAACACTACGCACTCTACGGCGCTGTTGAAGGCGGGCGTGACTATAACACGGTAGACATGAGCCCTCAGCGCATGTTCCAGGACTATATGCCGCCTTACAAAGCGGCGATTGACGCCGGCAGTAGCGGCGTGATGGTCGCGCTCAACTCAATCAACGGTACGCCAGCCACCGCTAACAGCTGGTTGCTGAAAGAGGTTCTGCGCGATCAGTGGAATTTCAAAGGCATCACCATTACCGACCACGGCGCGATTAAAGAGCTGATTAAGCATGGCGTTGCCAGCGATCCACGCGATGCATCACGTCTGGCGCTTAAATCCGGTATCGGGATGAGCATGAGCGACGAGTATTTCGTACGCTATCTGCCAGAGCTGGTGAAAAGTGGTGCGGTGAGCGTGCAGGAGATCGACGATGCCTGCCGTCAGGTCTTGAACGTGAAATATGATATGGGGCTGTTTGAAGATCCGTATCGTCATCTGGGCATCGCGAGTTCCGATCCGGTGGATACCAATGCGGAAAGCCGCTTACACCGTTTAGATGCGCGCGATGTGGCGCGTAAAAGTCTGGTGCTATTGAAAAACCGTCTGCAAACGCTGCCGCTGAAAAAGCAGGGCACGATTGCCGTCGTGGGGCCATTGGCTGATAGCCAGCGCGATACCATGGGCAGTTGGTCTGCAGCGGGCGTCACGAAACAGACGATTACCGTTTATCAGGGCCTGAAGAATGCGGTCGGCGATAAAGCCACGATTCTCTATGCCAAAGGTGCCAACGTCAGTAATCACAAAGGCATTATCGATTTCCTGAATCAGTATGAAGATGCCGTGCAGGTGGACAAACGCCCACCGCAGGTGATGATCGATGAAGCTGTGGAAGCCGCGAAGAAAGCGGATGTGGTGGTCGCGGTCGTCGGTGAAGCGGCGGGGATGGCGCATGAGGCATCCAGCCGTTCGAACATCGACTTGCCGCAAGGCCAGCGTGACCTGATTGCGGCGCTGAAAGCCACGGGTAAACCGCTGGTTCTGGTGCTGATGAATGGCCGCCCTCTGGCACTGGTGCGTGAAGATCAGCAGGCTGATGCGTTACTGGAAACCTGGTTCAGTGGTACGGAAGGCGGCAATGCAATCGCTGATGTACTGTTTGGTGACTATAACCCGTCTGGCAAGCTGCCGATGTCCTTCCCACGTTCTGTCGGGCAGATCCCTATTTATTACAATAACCTGCCGTCAGGCCGTCCTTACACGCCGGAAAACCCAGGCAAATATACGTCTCACTATTATGATGAAGCCAACGGGCCGCTCTATCCGTTCGGTTACGGCCTGAGCTATACCACTTTCAGCGTGTCAGACGTGCGTTTGTCCAGCCAGACAATGAAGCGTAACGGGACGATCAACGCCAGCGTAACGGTGAAAAACACCGGTAGCCGTGCTGGGGAAACGGTCGTTCAGCTGTATCTGCATGATGTGGTGGCTTCCATCAGCCGTCCGCTGAAAGAGTTACGTGGTTTTGAGAAAGTGATGCTACAGCCGGGAGAATCCCGCACGGTCACCTTCACGCTCGATCAGGATGCACTCAAGTTCTACAATGCCCGCATGCAGCAGGTAGTAGAACCCGGTAAGTTCGATGTCATGATCGGTCTGGATTCTCAACGCGTGAAAAGCGACAGCTTCACCCTGCTATAATGATGTTCGTCTCGCCGCCGATATTCCCGGCGGCGAATCCACGAAGGGTGATTACCTAGATGCAGTGTGAGTTTCTAAATAAAGTGTGATTATCGGAGAGTAGGGTATTGCAGGAGGAAAGTATGCCGTTGACTGAAGTCGTGTTGGTTGATGAAAATGACAAGCCAACAGGCGTAATGGAAAAGCAGGAAGCGCACGTAAAAGGAGAGTTACACCGTGCGATTACCGTCTATATTTTCAACTCTCGCCAGCAGTTGTTATTACAGCAGCGGGCAGAAGAGAAATATCACAGCGGCGGTTTATGGAGCAACACCTGTTGCAGCCACCCTGCACCCGGTGAAGAGACGTTACAAGCGGCACATCGTCGTTTGTATGAAGAAATGGGATTACGCTGTGCGCTGACGCCGATGTTTACGCTGACCTATCGTCTGCAACTGGATAATGGGTTGATTGAGCATGAACTGGGGCATGTGTATTTTGGCGTGACGGATGACGTTCCGCAGATCAATCCTGATGAAGTATCGAGCTATGAATACCAGTCGATAGACGAGATTACGCAGCGGATGATGATGACGCCTGAGCAGTTTACGGCTTGGTTCCAACTGACTTTTGCCCGTATTCCAGACTACTGGCAGGCGTTCAAGTCTGAGCAATCGCGTTAGTCTGAACCGCTGCGATAATTGCCGCGTTTCAGTGCGGCACTGTTCATGCAGCGTGCAGTAGGAGGGAAAGGTAGGTCGAAAGCCTCAGCCTGCGTGCTCGATAATAATGTAACCCACCAGCATCATGCCAGACATGCCACCTAAGGCGAGCAGGGCAAAGAGACTGATAATGCCGATTTTTTGAAGAGTCATCAGGTTATCCTTTTGTTAATTGCCCCGAATTATAAAGCCTTCCGCCCATGAAACAAGGCCGAAACGCGCCTCACTTTTTAAATAAACCTCATTACCGAAATAAAAGCAGCAGACCGAAAAAGAGCAAAATGACGCCAGCACCGCGCTCAATCGGGTTAAGCCAGCGTGTTAAACGCTGCTGAATCAATGGGCGAGCGATAAGTGCCGCGATGAGCAGATCCCACACCAGCACGATAGAAAACATCCAGCTACCGCTGACGAATTGCTGTGTTGGTGTTACCTGTGGCCCAAGGATACTGGTCATCAGGCTGATATAGAACAGCATGTTTTTAGGATTCAACAGCGACGAACCGAGCCCCAATAGGATTTGTTTACGCAGCGTTGGGCAACTGTCGGACTGCTGTTCGGCCTGAAACGACGGGATAGAACGGCTTTTCAGTAACTGATAGCCAATCCAGATCAGGTAAGCGGCACCGGCCAATTCGATGGCGGTAAAAAGCGTCGGCGAGTGCTGAATACCAGCCCAGCCGATCGCCGCCAGCAGAATATAAATACCGTTGCCCAACGCGATGCCTAGACAGATTCCCGCGCTGCCGCGCAGTCGGTAGCGAATGGCGTAGGCCGTCAGCAGAAAGAAATCCGGACCCGGGCTCAATAGCGCCACAAAATGCGCCAGTGCCAGAGCAGGAAAATGGGCAGGAAAGAGAGAATCGGCGGAAAAAAGGGGATTGATAAACATGATATTTCTGACCTCGATAAGTAATCGACGCCAGTCTAGACAAGGTGTTCGGCTATTTATTGTCAAATATTGATCGCGCGTACTGACCCGGTGTCGCGGAGGTATATTGCACAAACGTTTTATGGAAATGGCTTTGGTCGCAGAAGCCGCTTTGGTAACTGGTATCAACCAGCGGCGTGCCCTGCTTCAGGAGTGATTTAGCATACTCAATACGGGCATTATTAAGAAATGCCATGGGTGTAATACCGGTATCGTGACGAAACTGCCGCACGATAGTCTCGCGTCGTAGGTTCAACTCGTCCGCCAGCGTTTCCAGCGAGGGCGATTCTTGAAGATTATTCAGCAAACGCTCGCGTACGTGCCGCGTCGTGGTTTGTAACGCCTGATGGGGTAATGCTGGCTCAGGCAGGCAATATTGCTGCCAAACGGGTGTCAGCATCGCGTTGAGTAGGCTGTCTGCCGACGTGATTTCTCCCCGATGCAGCAGCGTAATAAGATGCTGGTAACGAATAAATAGCGTGGGATCGCGTAAGACGACACGGTTGCAACGCAAGCTATCCGCCTGATAATTACAGTGGACAGCGATCTGGTCGAGGCACCATGCAGTATCCAGATAAAGCATGTGATAACTGCGCATTTTCCCTGGAGGTGGATTACAGCTGTGCGGCTGTTGGGGATCGATAAAGATCAGATCGCCAGCCTGTAAGTGATGCGTTTCGTTGCGGTAATGGCACAGTGTTTCGCCGTGTTCGATCGCCCCAATTGAGAATTGCGCATGGCTGTGTGTTTTATAGGCGTGGCTGCTGTTGCGCGTGGTGCGGCTTTCAACATGCGGTAATTGTGTCGAAAACCAGTACGATTGGTTAATGGCGTGGACCGAAGACATAATTTACCTAAGATAGCGTTTACCGCTCGCGACAAAAATAGGGTTTTACCCTAATCGCTGGGCGGAAGATTGTCGAGAGCAGAATCATCGCGGACGTGATATCGGCTGACGTCGCCGGACGTCTGTGGGACAATGGCGACCAGATTACGCAGATACAGAGTATGCATGACGCTGTCCCCCGCAATAAAATTGCAGATTGGTCAATGGTATAAGGCCCTGCAAGAGCAAATCCCAGATTTTATTTCCCGCGTTTCCCAGCGACAGATGATTGCCGAAGTGGCGAAAACGCTGGCGGGCGATTACCCGCGCCATCTGGCCATCGAAGCACCAACCGGCGTCGGGAAAACGCTTTCTTACCTTATTCCGGGTATTGCAGTGGGGCGTGCAGAGGATAAAACGTTGGTGGTGAGCACCGCGAATGTGGCATTGCAGGATCAGATTTACAGTAAAGACTTGCCTCTGTTGCAGAAATTTATTCCCGAATTGAAATTTACCGCGGCATTTGGTCGCCGTCGTTATATTTGCCCACGTAATTTGGCGATGCTGGCAACCGATCCCGACGCGCAGGGGGATTTACCGCTCTTTCTGGATGATGAACGGGTGTCTGCCAGCAAGGAAGAAGAACGCGTCTGTGTAAAGCTTGAAAAAGCACTGCAAGGCCACGCTTGGGACGGGCTGCGCGATCATTATCAGGATTCGATAGCCGATAGCCTGTGGCAAAAACTGAGTACGGACAAAGCAAACTGCCTTGCGCACAACTGCCATTATTACCGCGAGTGTCCGTTCTTCCTCGCGCGGCGTGAGATCGAGCAGGCCGATGTTGTCGTCACTAACCATGCATTGGTGATGGCGGCGATGGAAAGTGAGTCGGTACTTCCTCCCCCTAAGAATTTACTGCTGGTGCTCGATGAAGGGCACCACATTCCCGACGTTGCCCGCGATACGCTGGAGATGTCTGGCGATATTCATCCCGCCTATATGATGACGCAACTGGAACAGCTGGTGCAGCTCATCGGGCAGTGTATGGCGCAATTCGCGCCTAAATCGCCGCCGCGACTTGCGAACAGTGAACGGTTAACCAGCCATTGTGAGGAGATCCGCGAGTGCGTGCTGTCTTTCTCGCAAATGTGTGCGCTGTTCCTTCCGCATGACGGGCAGGAAACCGAGTACCGTTTTGCGATGGGCAAAATGCCAGATGAAATGCGCGAACTCTGTGTGCGGTTGTTCAAACTGACCGACACGCTGCGGGCGTTGGTGGAATATATGCTTAACGATCTCAGCGAGAAAACGGGTAAGCATGACGTGGTACGGGTTTATCACGCATTGCTGAAAATGAGCCGCCAGCAGAGCTACCTGGAGTCTATGAGCAAGCTGTGGCGACTGGCGGCGATGGAAAAATCCTCGAACGCGCCAGTTTCCAAATGGATCACGCGGGAAATGCGCGATAACCAGCCGCATCTTCACCTGCACTGTGCGGGAATTCGCGTTTGCGATCAGCTTGAAAGGTTACTGTGGGGTAAGGTGTCGCATGTTGTGGTGACCTCGGCAACGCTGCGCTCGCTGAACAGTTTTGCGCGCATACAGGAGCTTTCCGGTCTGAGCGAGCAGGAAGGCGATACGTTTATCGCACTGGATTCACCGTTCAACCACCGTGAGCAGGGGCGTCTGGTGATTCCTAAAATGCGTCATGAACCGCTGATGGAGTCTGAGGCGCAGCATATTGCCGAGATGGCGCAATTTTTTCGAGCAGAATTACAGAAGGATAAGCATAAAGGTATGTTGATGCTGTTTGCCAGCCAGCGTGCCATGCAGCTCTTTCTGACACAGGTGACCGATTTACGCCTGATGTTGCTGGTTCAGGGAGATAAACCACGCTATAGGCTGGTTGAATTACATCGTCAGCGGGTACAAGAAGGCCAGACCAGCGTACTGATTGGCTTACAGTCCTTTGCGGAAGGGCTGGATCTGAAAGGTGAACTGCTCTCTCAGGTGCATATTCACAAAATAGCGTTTCCGCCCATCGACAGTCCGGTGATTTTGACGGAAGGCGAGTGGCTAAAAAGTCTCAAACGGCACCCGTTTATCGTACAAAGCTTGCCCAGCGCCTCGTTTAACCTCATCCAACAGGTTGGACGCCTTATTCGCAGCCATAGTTGTTTTGGTGAAATTGTCATTTACGACAGGCGACTGTTAACCAAAGGCTATGGCGCACAGTTGCTGGCGGCGCTGCCGGTTTTCCCGATTGAACAGCGAGATATGCCATAACAAATTTCTCTATATCTGTTCGTCTAATAAGGGGGTAATTAGTTCTTATTTAGCGCTATATTTTTTTATTCTTATTTGTTAGATTTGTCTCGGAACAGCAAGGATGCCGTTAATACGTGTGGCAAAGTGTGTCATTACGCAGTGCGGTTTTATCAACCAGGGATTGGTGACATGATGAGAATTAATACAATTAATAAAACCCCCTTCTTTTTCAAAAACAAATGCCGTTTGGCATCAGATCCCTTTACTGTCCATACCAATAATAAAAAGTAGTCATCTAACTTTATTATTTATTAATTGATAATAACGAAAATAATTGGAATTTTTTCTTAATTATTTCCTTATAGAGATAATTTTTATTTATATGAGTTTTTTGGATATAAATATTTTTGGGTAAGCACCCTTTATACTCTAAATAATTCGAGTTTCAGGACAAAACATTGGCCCTTTAGAGCAAGGCCCACGGCGGGCCGAGTACTTAAGAGAAGCCAACGCACATGCGGCTTGAAGTATGACGGGAATACTCAGGAGACGATTAAACCGCAGCCATGCACGGCATCGTGCAATGTAGTTCAGTAGGGTTATTGCATGAAGGGATTTAGGATTCTGATCATCCTGATCAGACTTATGGAGAAGAAAAGATGGCTTTACGAGATTTGCAAGATGAAGACACCGCAACATCCGCATTGGATGCGGCTGGTACAGGATTTAGCGATGTAGCACCGCTGTTTTATAACCATGTTCGTGGTGATGATGTGGTGTTGAAGGGAAAACCTTCTTTCACCAGCGAGCAGGCTGGCTGGCAAATAGTTCGCGATGGTTTGACGTGGAACGGTACAAATGTGTTTGGTAAATCTGCGGATTTGACCTATTCGTTCTTACAGAACGTGAAGTCTATCCCTTCTGGCGATCAGGGCTTTGTGAAATTCAGCGCAGCCCAGGAACAACAAGCCAAACTGTCTCTGCAATCGTGGTCAGATGTTGCCA
Organism: Pectobacterium atrosepticum; assembly: GCF_000740965.1. Lineage (NCBI taxonomy): Bacteria > Pseudomonadati > Pseudomonadota > Gammaproteobacteria > Enterobacterales > Pectobacteriaceae > Pectobacterium > Pectobacterium atrosepticum. Next base: position 1,965,641 of record NZ_CP009125.1, read on the forward strand.
ATCTCACGTTTACTCAGGTTAGCCCTACCCAAAAAGCCACTATCACGTTTGGTAACTATACCCGTGATTCAAGCGGTCGGATGGACTACGATACTCAGGCTTACGCTTATATGCCGGGTAACCACTCAGCGGCGGGCAGCGCTTGGTTTAACTACAACGCTGACACGGTGCGTAACCCAGCGACGGAATACGGCAAGCAGACGCTGACGCATGAAATCGGCCATGCGCTGGGCCTGAATCACCCAGGTGATTACAATGCGGGTGAAGGTAATCCGACTTACCGCGATGTGACCTACGCAGAAGATACGCGCCAATATAGTCTGATGAGCTACTGGAGTGAGCAGAATACCGGCGGTGATTTCAAGGGGCACTATGCTGCTGGTCCGTTAATTGATGATATCGCGGCGATTCAATTGCTGTACGGCGCGAATATGGACACGCGTACCGGTGATACGGTATACGGTTTCAATTCCAATACCGGTCGTGATTTCTATACCACCAACAGCAATAGCCAAAAATTGATCTTCTCCGTTTGGGATGCGGGCGGCAACGATACGTTTGATTTCTCTGGCTACAAGGACAATCAAATTATCGATCTGAATGAAGGTCGTTTTTCTGATGTTGGCGGCCTGAAAGGTAACGTGTCTATCGCTCACGGTGTGACGATTGAAAACGCGATTGGTGGTTCCGGCAACGATATTATTATCGGTAACAGTGCAGATAATATTTTGCAAGGTGGTGCTGGTGCCGATACGCTGACAGGCGGTGCAGGCAAAGATATTTTTGTCTACGCCAGCGCGAGTGATTCTTCCAATACCACAGGTTATGACACCATCACGGATTTCCAACGCGGTATAGACAAGATCGATCTGTCAGCGCTGAATCAAAATAAAGACTTGCAGTTTGTCGACTCTTTCACCGGACTTGGCAATGAAGCACTGCTTGACTGGGATGCGGGTAGCAACACGACCAATCTGTGGTTGAATTTTGCAGGCCAGACCACACCAGACTTTCTTGTACATATTGTTGGTCAGCCCTCTGCGGCCACCGATTTTATCGTGTGATGTAGCAAGGACGGGGTAACCCGTCCTTTTCTGTTATCGATTTGGGGCCACTATGAAAAAATTAATCATCGCGGCGCTGTTAAGTGCAATAAGCGGAGGATGTATGGCGAGTAGTCTGAAGTTGCCTTCAGCAAGTGAACTAAGCGGTGCATGGCAATTGCGTGGTGGAGAACAACACTGTGAGGTTGTACTGCACAACACGCAGTTAGTGGACAACATCTGGCGCCTTGACGGTGATGCGCAGTGTTTAAAAGCGCTGCTATCCGATGTTCCTGCCGGCTGGCGGCCGACGCCGGACGGTATCACTCTGACGAAAGAACAGGGCCAATCTGTAGCGTTCTTTAGCAAGGAAAAAGAGGGCTATACGCTGATATTGCCTGATGGCAGTACACGTACGTTGCATAAGCAGCCCTGACAGGAGAGGCAAACGCAGTGAGTCAACTATCAAATAAGGAACGTTCGTTGTTGAGTATACTGCGTCCTTTCCGGCGCAGCTTCTGGAGCATTGGGATTTTCAGCGCCATCGTTAATCTACTGATGCTGTCGCCTTCTATTTACATGCTTCAGGTTTACGATCGCGTACTGGCTTCGGGCAATGGCACGACATTGCTAATGCTCACCTTGCTGATTGCCGGGTTGGGGATATTCATGGCGGCGCTTGAATGGGTGCGGAGTCTGGTTGTCGTCCGACTCGGTACGCGGATCGATCTGCAACTGAATCAACAGGTCTTCAACGCCGCGTTTGAACGCAATCTGGAAGCCGGTGAGGCAAAAGCGGGTCAGGCACTGAACGATCTCACGCAACTGCGGCAGTTTATTACGGGCAACTCACTGTTTGCCTTCTTCGATATCCCCTGGTTCCCCTTCTTTTTATTAGTGCTGTTCCTAATCCATCCGGTTCTTGGCCTGCTGGCGCTGGGGGGAACGGTGGTGCTGGTGCTGTTGGCCTGGCTGAATCAGTATCTCACCACATCGACTTTAGAAAAGGCGAGCCACGAGGCGTTACAGGCGACCCATCTTGCAGATACGCAACTGCGTAATGCCGAGGTGATTGAATCGATGGGAATGTTATCTAATTTACGTCGCCGTTGGCTGGGGCAACACTATCGCTTTATTACCCTGCAAAATCTGGCCAGCGAACGGGCTGCGGTTGTCGGGGCGGCGTCAAAACATTCCCGCATCTTTTTACAATCGCTGATGCTCGGTGTGGGGGCAATGCTAGCGATTAAGGGCGAGATCACGCCGGGGATGATGATTGCGGGGTCAATTCTTGTTGGACGCGTGCTGAGCCCAATCGATCAGCTTATTGGTATTTGGAAACCGTTGAGTAGTGCGCGGCAAGCGTGGCATCGGCTGAATCGAATTATGACGGCTTATCCGCCCAGAAGCGAGACGATGACGTTGCCCGCGCCAGTGGGTCAGCTCAGCGTCGAGAATGTGTTATTACAGACCCCGCAAGGGGCGTCACGATTGCAGGATATCCATTTCTCGCTTCAGGCGGGGGAAACGCTGGCAATTTTGGGCGCATCGGGTTCAGGTAAATCGACGTTGGCACGTTTACTTGTCGCGACGCAAACACCGACGCGTGGCAAGGTTCGATTGGATGGTGCCGATCTCAGTCAGGTAGATAAAACAGTGTTTGGCCCGGCAATGGGCTACCTGCCGCAGGATGTGCAGCTCTTTAAAGGCACGCTGGCGGAAAATATTTCCCGTTTTGGCGATCATGACGCGGAAAAAATCGTCGCGGCGGCGAAGCTGGCTGGCGTCCATGAGATGATTCTTAGCCAACCACAGGGGTATGACACGCCTCTCGGCGCTGACGGCAACGGGCTATCGGGTGGGCAGCGGCAGCGTATCGCACTGGCGCGCGCGGTGTATGGCGCTCCCTGCCTGCTGGTACTCGATGAGCCAAACTCCAGCCTCGACAACGAAGGCGAAGTCGCGTTGGCGCAGGCAATCTCACACCTTCAGAAGCGGGGAGCGACGGTGGTACTGATTACCCATCGTCCTGCATTAACCACGCTGGCGCATAAAATTCTGGTTCTCAATCAGGGTAAGCAACAGCGATTTGGGCCTGCGCGCGACATTCTGAACGAATTGCAGCCGCGTCGTGCTGCGAACCAAGCACAAATGACACCTTCTGCCGCTGTCCAGCAGTAACAGGGAATGAAAGAAAACAGGGAAAGACATGTCCGCATCTGAATTAAGTGAAGAGAATATGAACCAGACTGCGCGGCGCGATGAGAAACGTGCCGTGCGTCTGGGGTGGTTGCTGGTGCTTGCCGGATTCGGCGGTTTTCTCCTGTGGGCACTGTTTGCGCCGTTGGATAAAGGCGTCATGGTTAATGGCAGCGTCGTGATTTCCGGTAATCGCAAGGTTGTGCAGCACAATCAGGGCGGTATCGTTGATAAAATTCAGGTGAAAGACGGCGACAAGGTTGAGGCTGGGCAGATTCTATTAACGTTGAATGAGGTTGATGCACGTTCGGCAAGCGAAGGGCTGGATGGTCAGTATTTACAGTTGGTGGCGCGAGAAGGTCGTTTGCTTGCTGAGCAGCAGCGCCTGAGTGATATGGTTATGACACCTCGCCTGCAACCGCTAGCCGAAAGGCCGGAGATGAGCGTGATTACGGCATTACAGCGCGATTTACTGCGCAGCCGTCAGCAGTCTCTCAAGCTTGAGGCGGAAGGAATGCGTTCGAGTATTGCAGGAATGGAAGCGTCACTCAGCGCCCAACGTCAGGTGATGTCCAGCAAGCAGAAGCAGCGAGAGACGTTGGAACAACAGCTGCAGGGGTTGCGTTCACTGGCGGCGGAAAACTATGTACCACGCAACAAAATGCTGGAGAACGAACGCCTGCTGGCGCAGCTAAACGGCGATATCGCACAACTGACAGGGGATATTAATCGTACTCGTCGTGATATTGAGCAACAAACGCTGCTGATGGCCCAGCGCCAGCAAGAATACGACAAAGAGGTTAACAGCGAGCTGGCGGAAGTGCAGGCGCTATTGAGCGATGTGGGCAGCAAGAAGGAAAAGGCCGATTTCAATCTGGCGAATATCCAGATGCGTGCGCCCGTTTCCGGTACGGTGGTGGGGTTGAAAGTGTTCACGGAAGGCGGTGTGATTGCGCCGGGACAGACGCTTCTGGAGATCGTGCCGGACGATCAGCCTTTGCGGGTGGATGGACACCTTCCTGTTGAATTGGTCGATAAAGTCTGGCCGGGTTTACCCGTAGAGCTTCAGTTTGTCGCGTTTAACCAAAGCACCACGCCACGCGTGGCGGGAACGGTCGAGCTGTTGTCGGCTGACCGTCTATTGGACGACAGAGATGGTCAGCCTTATTACAGTCTGCGTGTTCAGGTGGATGATGAAGGAAAACGCGCGCTGGAAGGATTGGAGATTAAACCCGGTATGCCGGTACAAGGATTCATTCGTACCGGAGAGCGGTCATTCGTCAATTATCTATTTAAGCCTTTAATGGATCGCCTGCATCTGGCATTAACGGAAGAGTAATCATGCAAAGGATCGCGATAATCGTGCTGTTTGGGCTGCTTTCTTCGGGCGCTAACGCATTAGGGCTGCTTGATGCCTGGGAACTGGCGCTGCGTAACGATGCGCAATTTCGTGCGGCGGGTTTTGAGCGCGCGGCGGGTCAGGAAGAGGAGACGATCGGGCGTGCCAATCTGCTCCCTAATCTCCAGTACGGCTATAGCGCCAATAGCAGCCATTCCAAAGTCACCCAAACAGATAGCGTCAGCAATAACACGCTAAAACGCGATTACAACAGCTACACGTCAACGCTATCGCTGCGCCAGCCGCTGCTGGACTATGCGGCCTGGGCTCGTTATCAGCAGGGGGCTGCCCGCACGCTGATGGCCGATCAGCGTTTTCGCGATCGTAGTCAGGATCTGATGGTGCGGCTGTATAAAGCCTGGAGCAGTGCGCTGCTGGCGCAGGAAAAACTACAATTGTTGGATGCGCAGCAGCGGGCCTATCAGGAGCAGTTGGCGATGAATAAACGTCTCTTGCTAGCAGGCGAAGGGACGCTAACGGACGTGCGGGAAACGGAAGCGCGGTTTACGCTGATTGAAGCACAGCGCATTGAGCAGCAGGATAATCTGGATTCTGCGATCACCGATTTAGAGAATATGACGGGCACGGTGCTCGATATCGCTGCGCTGCATCCTCTGATGCTCACGCAACTTCCGTCTACGGAATCCGTCAAGCAGACGCTGGCGCAGTGGCGCGATCTTGCGGTGCAACACAATGCCAAACTGGCGACGCAGCGAGAAGGATTGGCGGTCAGCCGCTATGAAATCGAACGCAGTCGCGCCGGGCATTTACCCACGCTGTCGCTGGTGGCATCGTCGCGTAATAGCCGTTCCGAAAGTGAATATAACTACAATCAGAAATACGACACACAAAGCGTCGGTTTGCAACTGAATGTCCCGCTCTATTCCGGTGGTTCCGTCTCGGCATCGATGCGGCAGGCGGCGGCGGAATACCAGCAAAGTCAGGCGGAGTTGGACGATCAAACTAAGCAAACGCTGGCTGAATTGAAAAAGTACTACAACCTGTACAACAACGGATCGGCGAAAATTAAAGCCTGGCAAATGACGGCCTCGTCGGCGCAGGAAGCTGTCAAGGCAACACGGTTGAGCGTCGCGGGCGGCGAACGCATTAATCTGGATATTCTGCTAGCTGAGCAAGACTGGTATAACGCCCGACGAGAGCTGGCGGAAGCGAAATACAGCTGGCTTCAGGCATGGCTATTACTACGCTATACGGCTGGCACGCTGAACGAGAAAGATATTTTGGAATTGGCGGCCTGGTTTCAGCCTGCTGGCAAGCCCTCATTTTAAATGGTTCAATTCTGTAGGATATTGCGCCTCCGTCATACTTAAACTCCTTTAAAATCATCGAATCTTCCCGTTTTGCATAATGGCCTCCATTCTTATCAGGAGGCTTTATCGTGAAAAAAATCAAAAAACCACGTCTTACCGGCTGGATTATGACATCGGCTTTTCTCTTTACTGTTATCGGGCTGATTTCACCACAACAGCTTCCCGTCACCGTCTATAAACTCTCGCTTATCTCACTCGCTGCCGTATTAGGCTATTGGCTGGATCGTTCGCTGTTTCCTAAAGCTCGCCCCGGCTTATTCCTTGAACAAGGTGATGAACCTGTACCACGTGGACGTTTTCCCGTTCGGGACGGTCACCACACGGTATTTGCCGCAGCGATGTTACGACGAGCGCTGATTGTGTCAGCCGTTTGCATCGGCGTAGCGATGGGGCTGTGATATGCGACACCTTTTTATCCCATTGTTTTTAAATTTAATATTCTTTAGTGCTGTGGCCTGTGCTGACACGATCCCTCGTGCCGCGCAGGCGTACCGTAGTGATGTGATCCGCAGCGCACGGCTGGATTGGGGCATGAATGCCCCGATTGCTGATTTTGCAGCACAGCTGCATCAGGAAAGCGGTTGGAATCCACGGGCAGTCTCGCCCGTCGGTGCTCAGGGGTTGGCACAGTTTATGCCGACAACAGCCGACTGGTTCAGCGGTATTGTTCCTGAGCTTCGGACAAATCAACCGTTTAACCCCGCGTGGGCTATCCGTGCGCTGACGGGCTACGATCGCTGGCTGTGGGCGCGAATTAGCGCCAGTAACGACTGTGAACGCATGGCAATGACCTTATCGTCCTACAACGGCGGACTTGGCTGGTTACAACGGGATAAGCAACGCGCGAAGGCCGCCGAGAAGGACATACTTCGCTGGTTCGATCATGTGGAAACCGTCAATGCCGGACGCAGCGCCGCCAACTGGCGTGAAAATCGCCATTATCCCGACCGCATCTTGCATCAGTTGGCACCACGTTATTTGGTCTGGGGGAGGGCGAGCTGTGTGGAATAGTCTGTTTATTACTAGCCTGAAATCCTTTCTTTCGCCGCGCGTGGTCGCTGTCCTACTAGCCGTTGTGCTACTACTCGCCGTCTATCTAACCGGCCGTAATCAGGGTTACCAACTGGCGCAAGCGCTGGGGGACGCCGCGTTGGCGAAGCAGTTGGCGGCATTTAATTTACTCCAGCAGCAGCAGGCCGAAACCCAAAATCAGCTATTACGTGCGGCGGCGGAACAATACCAGCAGCAGGTAGAGCGTGGGAATCAACTCGAACAGCGTTATGTGGCAGTGCGTCAAAAACTGGCGGCGGATAACGTCGCTCTGCAAAGGAAAATCGACCATGTTACTCAGCAATACATTGACGAAAAAGGCAAGGCTCAGCCTGTGCAGTGCGTGTTTACTCGTGGCTTCGTGCAGTACTACAACGCCGCTTTCGGTCTGTACGGCGACGGTGCCTCAGACATTACCGCCGTTGCCCGCCGCACTGGCGCAGCGTCCAGTTTCGGTACAACCGTTGACGCCGAATTACAGCCTTCAGGCGTCTCCCAGCGCGATATCCTCGCCAACATCAGCGACAACGGAGAGCGCTATCAGGCGCTAAGTGCGCAGGTTAATGCGCTGTTGGATTACATCGAAGCATTACAACAGGCAGGGGAGGTAACACGTGAAGATTGAAGTGGAATTTTGGTCGCTGGTCGGCCTGCTGCTGTCGTTTATGAGCTTCCTGTTTGCCGCCGGGCGGATTCTACTTACCCAGATTGAAAAGCGGCTGAACGAGCGTTTTGCCGCGCTGGAAAATGCGCGACAAAAGAGCGAACAGGGATGGACGCGACTAGAACGTGAGTTTCTGGAGTTTCGTGCCGATTTACCGCTGATTTACGTGCGACGTGAGGATTATATCCGTGGTCAGACGGTAATAGAGGCCAAGTTGGATGCACTTTATAACAAACTGGAGTTAGTACAACAGCGGTATTCGGGAGGACATCATGGCTAATACGCAGTGTATCCGACAGGAGTCGATGCGTTGGCATTTGCTCATCGCATTAAATAAAACACGTCCTTATACCGCGAATGAAATGTTTTTATTGGCCGTGATGCAGCGGCTATATGCAGGTGCTTCTGAACCGGAGTTACGTCAGGCGCTGGATTATCTGGCCGATCGCAAGATGGCAGTATTGACCAAAGAGATGGGAGGTGTCTGGCTAGCGAATCTGACCCGCCTGGGTGTGGACGTTGTGGAATATGCGGTTGACGGTATGGTTGGCATTGCCCGGCCAGAAAAGTACTGGGATCGGTAACTCCGTAATATTTAATTTCTCTTTGCATTTTCTCTTTATCGGTATCGTCATATTCCTTTGCGCCAGCACGGTTGTGCTGGCGTTTTTTTATCGAAGTAATTTTTATATTTCATGTGATTAGACGTTTTTTATCAATAAAGCATATCGCTGTTTTTTTCTAAAACAGATTAAAAGCCGCAGCCAGTCGTTATCCGGATACTAGCGCCATCAACACGATGTGCCACTAAAACAGTAAGCCATCAACACAGCGGGTGAACGGATATGAATACCAAACCAATTATCGATGCGGTGATAGCCCGCCTCCAACAGCATTTACCTGCACGGCGGATCGCGTCCTGTCCAGAAAATATTCTGATCAGTCCAGATCTTCTGACACCTGGCGATGTGCTGGTGGGGTATCGCGGTTCTGAGTTTTCCGCACCGGAAGATGTGGATTCTCCGGTTCAGACGCAGCGACCGCAGTTGATGGTTGCCGTGCTGCTGGCGGATCTGGATGGCGAAGACGGCGTGCTGGCCACGCTCGATACCATTCGTCAGGCGCTGGGAGGATACCGACTGCCTGACTGTCATCGCGGTATCCGGTTAGTGCGCGATCGCTATGTTGGTTACACCGAAGGTCGTTGGCATTACGCCATCGATTGCACCACAGAAACCCTTTTTATCGAAGACCGCGAGCAGACGGATGGTCCGCTGCTTACCACGGTTAATTATGAGGAGAAAGACGCATGAAGTATCGCTATACCGGCCCCGCCAGCGGCGTCACGCTGGCAGATGGTCAGGAAATTCTGCTTTGGCCCGCTCAGGTGACTGAACTGCCAGCAGATCATGAGTACGTGAAAACACTGATCGCGCTGGGCTATTTGCTGCCTGTCGCGGGTCAGAATCTGGTTGATAGCGCAACGGAGGTGACACTTGGCCGCTAATTATTTACATGGTGTAGAAACGATTGAAGTTGAAACCGGTGCTCGTCCGGTGAAGACCGTCAAATCTGCGGTAATTGGGTTGATTGGTACGGCACCACAGGGAAAGCGGCCTAATAGCAATTTCCTCTGCGCCAGAGTGACCAGAACCTCAGCAAACATGTTATTTTCATTGATAAGTTCTTTACTAGGTCGCCGAAAATGAGAGGCCAGCATGGATTACACCAAAATTATCAAAGAAGTGGGGCGCGGGAAAAATCATGCGCGCGATATCGATCAGGCAACGGCTTATGAACTGTATAGCGCGATGCTGCGCGGTGACGTGCCAGATCTGGAGCTCGGCGGGTTATTGATTGCGTTTCGCATCAAAGGCGAATCCGAGGCTGAGATGTTGGGCTTTTATCAGGCAATGGACGAGCATGTGTTGCGCTTGAGTCCGCCTGCGGGCTTTCCTATGCCAGTCGTGCTTCCTAGCTACAATGGGGCGCGCAAGCAGGCTAACCTGACGCCGCTATTGGCGCTGCTGCTGGCAAAATTGGGTTTTCCGGTGGTAGTGCATGGCGTAAGTGAAGACCCGACTCGTGTTACCAGCGCCGAGATTTTACGTAACCTTGGCGTGACAATTGCGGAGAATGCCGAGCAGGCTCAACAGGAGCTTGATAACGGTAGCCCGGTATTTATTCCCGTCTCTGTGCTGTGCCCTGCCATCGATCGTCAGCTACAGTTACGCTGGCGTATGGGGGTTCGTAACAGTAGTCATACGCTTGCCAAGGTGGCGACACCGTTTGGTGAAAGCGAGGCGTTGCGCGTCGCCAGCGTGTCCCACCCTGAATACGTTTCTCGCGTGGGGACGTTTTTTAACGATATCAATGGGCGCGCGCTTCTGATGCACGGCACGGAAGGGGAGGTTTATGCCAACCCGCAGCGCTGCCCGGAAATCCATTTTATTCACCAGCAACATACTAACGTGCTGCAACTTCGGCAGGATATCAGTGTCGCGCCCGATGCTCTGCCTATTGCGAGGGATGCTGCAACCACGGCGCGCTGGACGGTACAGTGCCTGACGGGTGAAATTGCTATACCGCAGGCGATTCGTCTGCAACTGGCGTGCTGTTTGGTTGCTGCCGGTGAAGCCGCGACAATGGAACAGGCTGTCGCAACGATTAAGAAGCGCCTTGGCTGATTGGCCTGCTGGGGCGGGTTCAGACGCGGGTTACTGCGTCACTTCACACAGCCAGACGGCTGTCATTTGAAGAGAGAAGGAATAGCATGCAACAGGTAGCGGACTATTTTAATGCATTGAATCGTGACTATCTTGCGGTCCATCAGGCGAAAGAAGAACTGTTTTGGCAACTGTATATGGGAACGGGAAACGATGGGGTGTCTGAGCGTTTCTCCGCCGCAGAGAGCGCATATAAGCGCTTTATTTCGCAACCGCAGCGTTTGGCCGAGTTGAGAACGCATATCGCGACACTGGAGAATGGCCCGCGTGATGAACAACAGCAGGCGCTGCTACATGGCTTGCAAGGTTGGTATCGGTTTTTTGACTGCAATGTGATTGAAGATCCGCAGGCTCAGGTGTTGATGGATGAGATTATTGCAGCTGAAAGCGCGCTATACGCCAAGCGTAAATCCTATGAAATGACGCATCTGGATGCCAAGGGAGAACGTGTTTCCGCCTCGCTCGGAGAACTGCTGACCAATCAGGCGACCAATGATACCGAAGCTTATCGTCAGAGTTCTCAGCAGGCGCTGCGCTCCCTGGAGCAATGGCTGTTGCAGAACGGTTTCCCTGAGCTGATTTCACTGCGTAACCGCTTTGCTCGTCAGATGGGCTATCGGAATTATTTTGACTATAAGGTCAATAAAACGGAGCAGATGACGCCGGAACAGCTCTTTGCCATCCTCGATCCTTTCGAAGAGCAGACCCGTGAAGCGACTGCCCGCAGCCTGAAAAATCTGGCGGATGAAAAGGGCGAAGATGCGCTGCAACCGTGGAATATTCGCTATGCCAGCGCGGGTGATGTGACGCGCCAGCTCGATCCTTATTTCCCATTTTCTGCGTCGCTTGAACGTTGGATTAATAGCTTTAAGCGTTTGCGTATCGGGTTTAATGGCGCAGAAATGCAGCTCGATTTATTGGTGCGGAAAGGCAAATACGAGAACGGCTTTATGCACGGTCCGGTACCGCCGTTTGTGCAGGAAGGGAAATGGGTCCCTGCGCGGATTAATTTCACCAGTCTGGCAAAACCGGATCAAATTGGTAGCGGTGCCAGCGGTATTAATACGCTGTTCCATGAAGGTGGACACGCCGCGCATTTTGCCAATATTCGGCAGAATGCCCCCTGTTTTTCACAGGAGTTTCCGCCAACTTCGATGGCCTACGCTGAAACACAGTCGATGTTCTGCGACAGCCTGTTGGGCGATGCTGACTGGTTAAAACGTTATGCAAAGAATGCGCAGGGAGAGACGATTCCTGATGAGTTGATCCGTGCGGATATCAGTACTCAGCAGCCGATGCGAGCCTTCAACGATCGACATATCCTGCTGGTGCCGTATTTTGAGTGGCAGCTCTATTCGTGGGATGACGAAGCACGCACGCCGGAAGCGATGACCAAATTGGCACGCGACACCGAGCAGCGTATTCTGGGCACTAGCGGTAGCCCGCGTCCAACGTTAGCGATTCCGCATCTACTGTCTATGGAATCGGCATGTTCTTATCAGGGATATCTGCTGGCGCTGATGGCGGTGGAACAGACGCGGAGCTACTTTCTGCAACGCGACGGCTATTTGACGGACAACCCAGCTATTGGCCCCGATCTGGCGCAGCACTATTGGTTGCCAGGTAATAGCGTGAGCCATGACGATACACTGCGTAGTTTGACGGGTGAAGGATTCAATCCCGCCTATCTGGCACAGGCCTGTAACCTGACGGTGGAAGAAGCCTGGAAACAGGCGGAAGGCACGATGGCGCAGGCCGCTCGTCGTCCTCAGCCTGAAGCGGATTTCGATCTGTCCGCTCGTATTCGGGTGGTCGATGGTAGCCGTGTACTGGCGGATAATGAACAGGGTGATGAGAAGATGTGCCAGGATTTTGCGGCGTTTATTGAGCGGGAATATCCGCGTTCACAGATATAAGGCTGAAAAGAAGTAAGGGGGCGAAAGCCCCCTTGTTGATCAGGATACGTGTTGCAGGAATTCACGCAGGCGATCGCTGGGTGGATTCGTAGTCAGCGTTTCCGGGTCGCCATCTTCTGCGATGCGGCCTTTATCAATAAAGATCAGGCGTGAAGCCACCTTACGCGCAAAGCCCACTTCGTGGGTGACGATAACCATCGTCATGCCTTCTTCGGCCAGATCTTTCATTACGGTCAGCACTTCATGACGCAGCTCTGGATCCAGTGCAGACGTCGGCTCATCAAACAGCATCAGCTTCGGTTTGACGGCCAGCGCGCGGGCGATTGCTACACGCTGCTGTTGGCCACCGGAAAGCTCGGAAGGATAGTGATGCGCGCGTTCTGACAGACCTACTTTCGCCAGCAATTCTAGCGCCAGTTTCTCAGCCTCCGCTTTACTCGCACCGCGCACTCGGATCGGACCGAACGCGACGTTTTCCAGCGCGGTAAGATGCGGAAACAGATAAAACTGCTGGAAAACCATCCCTGCTTCCTGACGGATCAAGCGCTCATCAACGCGAGGATCGTTCACTTTGAGGCCGTCAACAATCAATTCACCGCTGGTAATCTCTTCCAGCTTATTGATGCAGCGCAGCAGCGTGGATTTACCCGAGCCTGAAGGCCCGATAATGACGACAACTTCACCCTGACCGATGGTGAGATCGATATCGTGTAAGACCTGTGTCTTGCCAAAGTGTTTGGATACGTTTTTAAATTCAATCATATAATCTTAAGTCTTCTTTCCAGACGACGCAGAATAAAGCTGAGGACCAGCGTGATGCACAGGTAAATAATGGCAACCGCAGTCCAGATTTCCAGCGCACGGAAGTTGCCCGCGATGATTTCCTGACCCGAACGCGTGAGTTCAGCCACGCCGATGACAATAAACAGTGAGGTATCTTTGATACTGATAATCCACTGATTACCCAGCGGCGGCAGCATACGACGCAGGGCGAGTGGAGCAATCACATGACGTAACGTCGCGCTACGAGATAGCCCAAGCGCCAGACCCGCTTCACGAAAGCCGTTATGAATTGATAATACCGAACCACGGGTAATTTCCGCGATATAAGCACCAGAGTTAATCATGATGGTCACTACGGCGGCGGCAAAAGGGTCAATCCGCACGGACGTGAAAATCATCGGCAAGGCGAAGTAAATAAACATCACCTGCACAACAATGGGGGTACCGCGAATAATTTCAATAAAAACGAGCGAAATACGGCTGGAAAACCAGCCGCCGTAGGCGCGGGCAAAACCCGCAACCACGCCAATCACCAGGCCGCCAAGCAGACCCAGAACAGAAATCAACAACGTCATTTTTGCCCCTTCCAACAGGAGGGGCAGAGAAGGCCAAATGGCACTCCAATCAAACTGCATGGAATATCTCCAGATTAAATCGGCAATTACTTAGGTTCTACGCCAAACCACTTCTTGTAGATCTCAGCATAAGTGCCGTTTTCACGCAGTGTTTTCAGGGCGCCATTCACTTTTTCACGCAGCTCGTTGCTGCCTTTCGGGAACGCGATGCCGTATTGCTGAGCTTTAATGGAATCACCTACCGCTTTAAACTGGCCGTTGCCTGCGGTTTTGATGAAGTAGAGAATATTTGGCGTGTCGTGCAGCACGGCGTCAGCACGGTTGGTGCCCAGTTCCATATAGGCGTTGTCGATGTTCGGGAACTGGCGCAGATCTTTGGTTTTGATATTGGCTTTCGCGTAATCCACGGAACCTGTGCCGCTCTTCACCGCAACCACTTTACCAGCCAAGTCCTGCTCGCCTTTGATATCGTTGTTGTCTGCTTTAACCATCACCAGCAGGCCGCTGTCGTAGTAACCGTCAGAGAAATCGATTGCTTTTTTACGCTCTTCGGTAATGGTAATGCCTGCGAGCGCCAGATCGATGTTACGCGTTTGCAGGGCAGGAATAATACCGCCGAAGTCCATTGGCTTCAGGGTGTACTTCAAGTTGAGTTGTTTAGCGATAGCATCCCAGAGGTCGATGTCAAAACCGACGTACTTGTCGCCTTGTTTGAATTCAAAAGGGACGAAAGCAGTGTCTGTTGCGACAATCAGTTCTTTCTCAGCGGCATAGCTGGATACGCTCATCATCAGCGTCAATGCAGCCAAAGAGGCCTTAAGTAGTGATTTCATCAAATCCTTCCTATTTAGCGGTTGTGGGAGCTTTTTGTTTTACAGGCGTTTTAAGCATAGTACGAAAGTGGAACCCATTAGAACATTAGGTCAGTTATCATGCGTTGTGCTTAACCTGTTGTTTTTATTTTATTACCTTGCTAGTGGTGAAATTTTCATCTCCAATTCGCTTAGGCAAGGCGCTGTTATGATTAACTGATTTATACGAGGGAAACAACCGTTGATTAGCGTTATGGCCAATTAATGGAGACAAAAGCTAATTTTTTGAGCGTCTTAACGGATAAAATGCGTGGTTTGTGCGGGTAACACGAAGAAAGAGGGTGGATTGAGTGGATTTATTAATGAGTAAAAAGGCTGCTTAAGCAGCCTTCAAAGCGTTCCGGGACTACAACACCGATTACTCGATGTTTGATTCAATGAACCACAGGAACTGATCCAGATCGCGTGATGCGGCGGTCAGAATGTCCGCAGAGGCCTCATCTTCCGTTTTACCAATGGCCTGACGTACGTTGTTAGCGACAATCGCATAACGCTCGGCGAGCGCTTTCAAATGATCCTGAACGCTATGGATAGTGGTCGGATAGCTTTTCAGCGACGTTTGTTTACCCACAATTTGCACGGTACCCAGCGCGACACCGCCTATCTGCACGACGCGTTCGGCGATGGTGTCCTGATGGTCAATAATCGAGGTGCGGAAGCCATCAAGCATTTCATGAACGGCGATAAAATTTGCGCCACGCATGTTCCAGTGCGCCTGCTTGGTAATCAACGACAGATCGATGAAATCAACAACCAGTTGGTTTAACAGCGCGATAGTCGAGGTTTTAACGCTATCGTCCAAATCATTGCGAGTGTAAAGCAGTTCGGACGGTGCTGATTTCACGAGTTTGGCGGTAGACATAGTAGTTATCCTCTCTTTAATTTCATAGTCTGACTGTTCAACGTGACTAATTATAGCAGTGGTGAAAATTAATATTGAAAAGAATTACCTATCAAATGAATAGCTATAGCATAACGACATTGTGGTTATTTGTGGTCGGGATTTATCTGATATCAATAATGTGGGAATAGTGATGCAAGGGAAATATTTTAATTGTCTCCGTAACATAATCTCACATATTGATAAATATCATTACTGCTTAGGTGGAAATGGTTATTATTCTCTGCTTTTCTCTTAAAGTATATTAGGTGTTATTAAAGGGCGTCATGAATGATGAGAATCAATATTATTGGCACCAGCGGAAGTGGTAAGTCTACGCTCGCTCGTCGTTTGTCTGTAAAGTTGGATACGGCCTATGTTGAAATGGATGCGTTGTTTTGGCTGAGCGACTGGCAAGGAAGAACGGATGCCGAATTTTTTCAACGGCTTGAAGACGCGCTAGAACCAGACAGTTGGGTGCTGGATGGTAACTATAATCGAACGCGAGATATAAAATGGCGCAATGTTGAGGTCGTGATTTGGGTCGATTATTGCTTTACCCGCACGCTTTTTCAGGCGGTAAGACGCGCCTATCTTCGGGCGTGGCACAAAGAAGAACTTTGGAGTGGTACCGGTAATAAAGAATTTTTTCTCCGCAGTTTCTTCAGTCGTGATTCGATTATCCTCTGGACAATAAAAACCTATTCAAAAAATCGGAAACGGTATTTGGCGGATTTAGCTAACCCTCTTTATCGCCATATCCGCTTTATTACGCTGCGTTCTCCTCGGGAATGTGAAACCTTTCTGCAACACCTTCCCAAGGAAATACGCACTCATTCTGCTTGAGTTGTCGCTTTGGTCGCGCCCGCTGATTTTATTGTCAACGTTGCACCTATTGACGCAATGATAATAAACATCAGCGCCATCCACTGTATGAATGCCAGATGCTCACCGAGGAAGAGGATGCCAGATAAGGCGGCAATAGCGGGCTCCATGCTCATCAGCGTGCTGAACGTTCTGGCGGGCAGACGGGTTAAGGCCACCATCTCCAGAGAATAAGGCAGTGCGGTGGATAGGATGGCGACGGCAATGCCGAGTGGGAGTATCGAGAACGAAAACAGCGTGCTCTCCGCGTAATACACACCGATAGGGCAGAAGATCAGCGCCGCAATACAGGATCCGACGGCGACGGTGCCTGGCCCATGATTTGCCCCCGCTTTTTGTCCAAATAGAATATAGAGCGCCCAGCAGGCGCCTGCACCCACGGCGCAAGCGGCACCGGTCAAGTCAACATTGCCGATATTGTGACCCAGTGGCAATAAGAACCACAGCCCCGCAACAGCCAGAAAAACCCATAGAAAATCAATAGGTCTACGTGAGGCTAACATAGCAACGGCAAGCGGACCGGTGAATTCCAGTGCGACAGCAATGCCGAGCGGCACCGTTTGCAATGAGAGGTAGAACAAAAAGTTCATGCCACCCAGCGTAATGCCATAAACCAGCAGCGGTAGGCGGTTACTGCTAAAGCGCATACGCCACGGCTTGAAGATGATACACAGAATGATCGTCCCAATTCCCAGACGCAATGCTGTGACGCCCGTTGCCCCGATGAGCGGAAACAGACTTTTTGCCAGAGCGGCTCCGCTTTGGATAGAAAGCATCGAGATAATGATGAGCAACACAGGGACGAATGAAGACGAGCGGTGGGAAAATAAGGTCATTCTTGTGGCCTTAAAACAGGTATAACATTCCGTTGCTATTATATCCAATTGTAAACAATTTGTCTGGTATGAATTGACTTTTGTTGACCTTTATTTACGCATCATTTAATTGATTTATTCTTTTATAGCACTATTAGCATAGAAACTGAGCGAGAAATTCAGATTTGTCTGTTTTACCACCCTGTGGTGAATTTATTTTTAATCTAACTGTCACAATAAAAAATTCAATATAATTAGTGTGATAGATAGGTTTTGACAATATTTGTTACATCTAAAGGCTAATTGATAAATATTTATAGGGCGGCAAGTTCCGAACTTCTTTGTTATATTTACTGCGTTAGTTAGTCTTTCATAAAATGAATTTGAGGCTGTAAATATGAAAAAAATCGCGTGTCTTTCCGCTCTGGCTTGTGTATTAGCCGTTGGCGCAGGTTCTGCATTTGCTGGTCAAAGTACTGTAACTGCAGGCTATGCTCAAGGTGATGCTCAGGGCGTACAAAATAAAGTTAAAGGTTTTAACCTGAAATATCGTTATGAGCAAGATAATAACCCACTGGGCGTTATTAGCTCGTTCACCTACCTGGAAAAAAATGGTAGTGATGACGGCTTCTACAGCAAAGGCCAATACATGGGCTTCACTGCTGGTCCTGCTTACCGTCTGAATGACTGGGCAAGCCTGTACGGCGTTGTCGGTTTCAGCCATGGTAAAGTAACAAGCAACAACACCAACGGCCAGGATAACGCCAGCAATGACGATTACGGCTTCACTTACGGTGCTGGTGTTCAGTTCAACCCAATCCAAGACGTTGCTCTGGATGTTGGTTACGAACAAAGCCGTATCCGCAGTGTTGATGTTGGTGCCTGGGCTGTTGGCGTGGGTTACCGCTTCTAATCTAACCCTGTAGGGTTTTTACCCTCAGCGTTGGTGTTAGCTGTGTCGAAAGAATCCGCTCTTTTTAGGGCGGATTTTTTTATGCCTGTTTGTCTAAGCTAGCACCGAGTTTATCCAGTAATTTTCTAACCGATCGGTATCTGGTCATGCTTGCCGCCATGGATCACATGCATGCTGTAACCAGTCTGCCATACGATTTTATCTTGACGTTAAGATTCTTTGTGTGAAGATAATGATAATCAGGCAGCAGTAATTTGCTCAAGCTATTGAGGTTATAAATGGTAGTGACATCAACGGTCCGCACGCGGGCTTTTCTGTTCTTCACAATTATTCTATTGGGATTGAATCTACGCCCTGTTTTGGCGGGGATTGGCCCGTTGCTGAATCAAATTCAGGCCGCAACAGGTTTGGATGACAGCATGGCGGGGATGTTAACCACGCTTCCCGTGTTCGCTATGGGATGGTGCGCATTATATGGCGGCCAGTTGCAGAAGCGCCTTGGCGAATATCGGGGAATCACGCTGGGCATCGTGGTGATTGCTCTGGCATGTAGTGCCCGCTGGTGGCTGAATAGCGGCATTGCTCTGCTGGTTAGCGCTGCGCTTGCGGGGATCGGAATTGCCTTAATTCAAGCACTGGTACCGTCGTTTATCAAACTTCACTTTGGTCGTCATAGCAGCCTCCTTATGGGTTTTTATACCACGGCGATTATGACCGGTGCGGCGTTTGCGGCTTCATCGGTTTCTCCGTTGGCAAATGCGTGGGGCTGGCAAAGTGCACTGGCGTGCTGGGGGATTGTGGCGTTGGTTGCAGCGGTAGCCTGGCGATGTATCCCTAAAATCTATACCGCGAAGCAGGATACGGTGGCTGTTTCAGCCACGCGCCGAACGGGAATGGATTGGATGCTGATGGTGTTCTTTGGCATTGGGACGGGCGCGTATACTCTGGTGCTAGCATGGTTACCGCCGTATTACATGCAACTGGGGTTAGATGCGACGCAAAGTGGCCTGATGTTGGGCGGATTAACGCTGACGGAAGTGATTTCCGGCCTGTTGGTGTCAACGTTCATTAATCGTTTTCCCGATCGACGCAAACTACTGCTTCCTATCCTGCTCGTGATGCTGGTGGGGATGATCGGGCTGATTGTGGCTCCGCTGGCGTTTACCTATCCCATCATTATTATGCTGGGAATGGGTATTGGGGCGCTCTTCCCACTGTCGCTAATCGTGGCGTTGGATCAGGTGACTGAACCACATAAAACGGGTTCGTTAATGGGCTTTGTTCAGGGCGGTGGCTACATCCTCGCCAGCCTGATGCCGTTACTCGCCGGGTTTATACGCCAGCATACGGCGGGTCTGGAACAAGCTTGGATGATTATGACGGTTGGCGTGGGCGTATTGATTATCATGGCGACCCGTTTTGCTCCGTTGAAAAAACCGAGTCGTTGAGCGATATATTTTTGTTGTAAGCGAGCGGGTTTCCGCTCGCTATCATGAATCAGTCGGAGGGCGATAGCGCCATAGCCAGCGCCCGCTCATCAGACGGCGGTAATAGAAGAACCCGCGTACAATCCAGTCAAAGAACATCCCCATCCACACGCCGATCACGCCAAGGCCGAGCATCACGCCGAGGATGTATCCCGCGATAACACGGCATCCCCACATTCCTGCCATCGCCACCCACATGGTGTAACTGGCATCTTTCGCGCCTTTTAACCCGGCGGGTAGCACCCAGGATGCAGCCCAGATTGGCATAAATAGTGCGTTGAGCCACAGAAGGTGTTTTGCCACCTCGATCACTTCTGGCTCATTGGTGTAAAACGACGCCAAAAAGCTGGCGCTGGGCACCGACAGTATGGCAAGAGTACATAACCCAATATTGGACAGCCAGAAGATGTGCTTCAGCTGTCGAGTAGACTGCATAATCTGGCCTTTCCCTAATCGTGTGCCAACTATGATAGTGGCGGCTGCACCGAGCGAATTGCCAGGAAGATTGATCAGCGTTGAGATGGAGAAGGCAATAAAGTTTCCGGCAATGACTTCGGTCCCCATACCTGCCACAAAACGCTGGGTGATGAGCTTGCCGATATTAAACATCACGGATTCAATGCTGGCGGGAATGCCGATGCTGAGCACTTCATAGAGGATCGATAGGGTAAAAGGTGCAAAGTAAGACTTGAAGGGAATGCGCAACGCACCGTTAAAACCGTGCATCAGCGTCAGAATAACAAGTACCGCCCCAATGTAACGTGAAATGGTAATACCAATGCCCGCGCCAATAAAGCCGATACCATCCCAGGAAAATGCGCCGTAGATTAGCAGGCTGCTGATGGCAATATTGAGGATATTCATCCCAATGTTGATGACCATAGGCAATTTAGTGTTACCCGCGCCCCGCAGTGCGCCGCAGCCGACTAGCGCAACGGCGACAGCGGGATATCCCCATACCGTCCAGCGAAGAAACGTGAGAGCAAGCACCTTCACCTGTTCATCGGCCTGTCCTGCGATCAGATCGATGATTGCAGAACCGGCGAATTCAACCAGAGCAACTAACAGAAATGATGACAGGACGAGTAATGACATTGATTGGCGAGCGGCAGAACGTGCCTGCTTTCTATTGCGCTGGCCCAGACTGAAAGCGACAACAACGGCGGTCCCCAAGGCGACAGCGGTAAAGAAGGCGATAATAACCATATTGAAGCTGTCAGCCAGGCCGACGGCTGCCATGGCCTCTTTCCCCAACCAACTGACCAGGAAAGTGCTGAAAACCCCCATGAGCACGACGCATAGACCTTCAATAAAGATGGGGAAGGCTAGCGGCGAGATTTCTCTCCAGAAGAGAACGCGGTTGGAGTAACGCTTTTTATACCAGTCTGTATCTTTTAATTTTTTCATGAAACGGTCTTGGATAGATCTCAAGTTTCCCAGTCGGCAAGGTAAACAGAGCCATAAGGTGGCTCGCAAATAGCGTTATTTCTGCACGGTGCTTATCCATACCGTTACTGATCCATTTTGTACGATCGGTGCAGCATGGCTATTTTTAAAATGACGTTTCTATTTACAGAGTATCAGCCGGCAAATTGATGTCCAGCTTGGATTGCTTTCCCAGCATGGAAAGTTGTTGCATGTAGTCATTATTTAATTTAGATTTTACTTAATTAGGTTTACCTAAATTAATGGTGGCACGCATACAATCTGCGATATCACCTTCCTTGCCGACGGAACACCGTGTTGAGTGATGCATTATGACGGGTTTCAACGGCTCAAAAGAGGCTCACGATCATGTCAACACCACTTGCCATTTCACCCGCTCAGGCTCACAAATTGTTAGATGAAGGCGCGATACTTATCGATATTCGCCAGCCGGAAGAGTATGCCCGCGAGCACATTGCGCAGGCGAAATCGCACCCGCTAAATTCCTCCGCTGGATATCCTCTTACTGGAGAGGATAGGGAAGGGAAGGTTGTGATTTTTCATTGTTTGTCTGGCATGCGTTCAGAACAGAATGCTGAGATTCTGGTGCAGTCTGTGTTTCCTGCAACGGCTTTTTTACTTAATGGTGGAATGACTGCCTGGAAAAAGGCGGGTTTTCCAACAGAAATCAATAATAAACAACCAATTGAAATCATGCGACAGGTCCAAATCGCCGCTGGCGCACTTATTCTGAGTGGTGTATTACTGGGTTACAGCGTAAACAGCACGTTCTTCCTGCTCTCTGGTTTTGTAGGGGTAGGGCTGCTGTTTGCTGGAATTACAGGTTTTTGCGGCATGGCAAAATTGTTAATGAAGATGCCGTGGAACGGTGGTGCCAAACGCTGATTTGCCGGGATAGTCCGCGGAGTGTTAACTAACAACGTTAGAAGAATAGGGGCAGTAACATGGACATGAAGAACATTCCGTTTGGTACGACTGATTGGTCACAAATAGAACCCACTGAACATAAGGGTGAGTCGGGGATTGCGTATTGGCGGACACAGCATTTTGATAATATTCGAGTCCGGATTGTCGAATACACCCCCGGATATTTAGCAGATCACTGGTGCTCAAAAGGACATATCCTGCTATGCCTTGAGGGTGAACTCCATACGGAATTAGACGACGGTCGTGTTTTTGTTCTCAAGCCGGGAATGAGCTATCAGGTTGCGGATAACGCGGAAGCTCACCGTTCCTACACCGAGACGGGTGCTAAACTGTTTGTTGTCGATTGATGTCAGGGGGCTAACTCGGAATCACGGAGAGTAGCCCTCGATTTTAGTTAGATCATCTCATCTGGATTCACGTTCGTTGAAACCGAAAAAATACTATATAGACACGCTCAATCCTTTGATGGATAAGGGAAGAACTCGCTTATAAATAGGTTGTTGATATCGATGTTTAATCATTACAGGCAGCATGGTTAACTGGTGTGCCGACTATATTTCTACACTATTCAGGAGTGCGCGATCGTGTCTATCGGAATTGAACTTTAAAACGGGCGTTGTGGCAGGAAGAGATTCGAGCAAAGTAACCTCGATGTGGCAATGTACTCATTTTTCCGTCCTGTAGCGTGTATTCCTTCTCGGCAGGTTTGGCGGCTTTGATCTCGGTATTGGTCAGTGGGGTAGTTATACGCTTTTGTAGTTATATGAGACGGTATAACTAAGCGTATAACTAAATTTTCCGGCTGTAAACGGGGTATCCCGATAGATAACAGGCAACAAAAAACCCGCAAACTCAGTGAGAATGCCACGAGAGAAATTGAATTTGTTTTTTAATGTTATGATTTTTAAATAATTTGTGTTTTTAGTTTTTACATCATAGTCCCAATCGTAGTCCCATAGAGAAAAGTCAGTTTAAAAATGGCTATGTCTCGCCCGTTGTATACGCTGGTTTTAGCGCTGGCTGTGCTGTAAATTTAATTTTGCTTTACGACGCTCCAACACCATCATTTTTCGGGTGTGTTGCCATAAAATCCCATCTAGCAACATAAATTCACGCCACTCGGCCGTGCCCAAAGAAAGAGATCTGTGCATCAACTCGCCGACACGTTCGGCAAGGAGTAGGTTTCTTACTCGTAGCAATTGCAACTGCGTGAATTGCCCATTATCACCCGCCAACGGAAAGAATGCCTGGCGGCTGCGTTCCCCATGTTTCACTGCATTGGTATTACCTATGGGAGCGCCTGCGCCGGTACGTTTCCCGCCCCAGCCAGACGATCTTGATTGTTGGGTGTGTTTTTTGTCGTTTTTCATGGTTGCATGGCGGTTAGTCGGTGGATGTACGTTCGTTAAAGGTTGTCACCATTTTGATGGTAAACGCCTGTGCGTATGAAAGACGCGTAGAATCTGGATCATATTATCTTTCGCGCGGTAGGGGATGATGTAGGGATAGTGCGTTAACACTAGCTCACGCGTTCCTGGCACACGGCCTGGCCTTCCCATTGCTGGCTGTTGCGGTAGTAATTCCGTTAACCTTTGGACTTCATCTACAAACTGGCTGGCAGCCTGTGGATCGTCTTGCGCGATATAGAAGTATTCGGCTTCCAAATTGGCCGCGGCTTTACGCAGCCATTTAATTTCCATGTCTTGCCGTACCTAACTTTTTAAACAGATTGTTCATCTCATCTGATGAGACGAAATCGCCCGCATCGGCTTCTTTAATAGCTTGCTCGATCTCTGCTATCTGCCAGGCTTCCCGCGCAAGATAGTCTTCAATGGCTTGTCCAGCGAGAAAAGAGCGGGTACGTCCCGTGGCTTTAGCCAGCGCATCAAGTTGCGCGGTTGTTTCATCATTCAATCGAACGGACATGACACCCATACAGTTGCCTCACTACATTGTGTGTTTTGTATACATTGTAATAAGGTGAGAAGAGAGAGGCAAGTGACTACTCAATGGTAGCTGGAATGTTGTTCTCTTTGCAGGTATGGATTAGCCGCTGGCGTCTGTTAAGCGAGGCGCGGACGTTCGATAGGTGTGAGCTAGTAACTTTAAAAACATTTAATTACTAGTGAAAAAAAAAGAACATATTATCACTTTTGCAATTTTTAATTGCCCTTATCAATTTTAAGAAAAATATTTCCAACTTCATGAGAATAATTCTGTATTATTTTTGAAATGACGATATGGTCAATGGTTGGTTTTAAAAATAAAACTGTCACAGTAATCTGCATCAAACTAATAGCAGTAGCATGGGCTGGATCAGTCATTCCTGAATTACTTTGACCGACCAGTAATATATCCTCATCAGTTTCACAGAGACCAAGCCTATTTCTCATCGCCTTAGAGCCAGTGTGTATATTCTGACTCGCCCACTTATAATAAGGACGCATGTGTTCTAACTGAACATCTTTCTCAATGGCTCCAAATCCTACTTTATTATGGTTAGGGAAAAGATAAGATGCCCATCCATAATTATCTGCGTATTTTTTACCATATTTTTTTATTAATAGATCAAATTGAACTTTACACTCAGCTACTTCTTCAATAGTTGGACCTTTTTCTTGTAACCGGTGCTCGTACTTTTTGTGTTCCACCATTCCATTGTATGAGTCAACCACTTCGTGTTGGTAAAAGCGCTCAGCACACTCTTTTCCATGCTTTGCTATAAACATAGCTGTAGCCGCTACTTCATGAAGTGCTCGCCATCTCGCATGAGCAGCATCTGCGAATCCATTTTTTAGTAGACACAATATTTCGTTGGCGATATGGCAAGCTCTGGCATGATGTCGAACGACTAAATCAAAAACTAAATCATCTTCAGAGGCAGCCTGTGGTCTATAAGAGTTATTGAATTCTTCACCGGACTCCGTACATATCACTATGAGTGTTTCGAGCAAATCAAAAGCTTCTGCCCATCTTGAAATATTTCTCGCAACAAACTCATCTGAAAGAGAACGATGTTCTCTAAGCATTGTATTAGTAGAGCCAATAAGAGATTTTTTAACGATGGTTGCCATTTCGGGAATTAGAATATTAATAACCTTTTCGATGTCAATGTCGCTAGATAAATCAGAATTCTCATTAAAAAGACTCTCTATGTGGTCAAATAAAATATTATGAAAAGTATCCATGTCATCTCTCGATTAGTTTTAAATTCATATGGCAATATTTATAATACAAGATAAACAGTATGCCAGTTTAAGTCTAGCTATATAGTATTATCTAAAACAATCACAGATATAACCCCCGAGAATATTATCAATGTTTGCTTCGGGCACATAGCAGACCGTCGAGTTTAGCCGATCTCTAGTAGTGTTTGACTCGGTCATAGATCGAAACCGTCCCCAATCTACTATTTTAAGCATGTTCCCCATACCATATCCCGCCGTGCCGACTGCGCAAAAAACCTTAGCATTTCTATACATGCGTACCGACCAAAAAATTGATTTCAAATTGAATAAAATGAGGCGTGGTGCGGGTTGCAGCGAGGTACGCAGTTCGCACAGCAATGTGCACAACTGCGTACCATGTTGCGCATTTTTCCGTACTTGTTCAGTGCCGTTTTGCGCATTTTCTTGCTGGCAATGGTTTGACCCATCATGATTTTTGTGTGCGCAAATTCTTATAGATAAGCAAAAGTGGGTCGGTTCGGTAGGTTCAGTCGGTTCACGCAATCAACTGATTGATAGATAGGATAATTATTTTCAGAATTGAACCGACCTATGGGTAGGTTCACGCGGTGTGTAAGTCGGTTCACCAAGCCAGCCAGAAAAGGGGTGTTTGGTTAGGTCGGTTCAAAATGGCTAAAGTCGGTTCAGGGTCGGTTCACTATTCAAATAAAAATAACGATAAATCAATGTATTAAAAAAATGAACCGACTGAACCTACCGAACCGACCTTATTTTACCTTACGCGTAATTTACTCTTCCTCGTCGTCGAGCGTCATTAGCACCACAAAGCGCGGCTGCTTGCCGTCAATGCGCAGTGATTTACGTGTAATTCCTTTGGCGGGTTTATCCAGCATTCCGGCATCGGCCAGCACCTGCGCAAACGCGGCGGCATTCGCACCTACGGCAATTTCGTTATTGAACACGGCGGGGAAGGTGTGAAACACCAGTGTATCGGCTCCCGGCTTTTTCACCCGATACCCCGCCAGATCCTTGATGGGTAAATCGCGTGGATCAGGGTTGGGGTGAGGTAAATAACGGCTGTAGCCAAACTGGTGCAAAAAAGCATCGGCCTGTTCTACCCAGGCTTTGGCCTCACGGTTGCCCATGCCAAATTCATTTACCCAGGCATAGAAGCTATGCTGTAACGCATCGTGGCATTCTTGCGCCGTCCAGCCGGTAAAAGAGGCTGAGAGCAACAAAGCGGCTTCCAGTACGGCAAAACGTGATGCCACACGCCGCACTTGTTCGCTGGCATCATCGGGTAAGAGTGATAACCAGCGCCGCTCTGTTTCACGGTAGGTTGCCAGCGCATTTTCTTTCTGGCTGGTAAGGTAGGCGATCCACGCCCGACCAACTGCGCCATAATGGGCGTTGCTGGCATCCCGGATTGCGTCGGCATGGGCTTTGCCGTCCTGATAGCCATGAAATACCGCTGCTTTGGTGATTGGGACGTTCAGCAAGCGCACCAATTGACCGGCATTCACCCGCCCCCCGTCAGCGCGGATATAGCTTTCAAGATCGATCTCGCCGGTACTGAACGCCATTGCCCGCCAGCGTTTTAGCTCTCGGTTGCCGCCTTCTCTGGCTCCCTGAATCTTACCCACGCCGTTAAACAGCGCATAGGCGGCATCGGCCACGGCTTTACGATTGCTGCCTTGCCCGATTTCATCCAACGGCATAAAGCCGTCATTATGGGCGGCGGCTTCGTTCACCAGCCCCAACGCGGTGGAATACCACGTTAGTTTAAGCGCGTTAGGATCGCCATAGACGGAAGAGGCGATATTGCCGGTGGTGGTTTTGCCCGCAGAGGAACCGCCAAACAGGTGGACGCCGAACCCGTCCGCGTTTACCAGCCCGATAAGCGGTGCGGCAAAGGCGCAGGTGATCCCCAGCATCATGGAGGGATTACCCTGTGCCAGTGCTGCGACGTTTTCACGCCAGCTTTGCGCCGTTCCGCTGGTGGCATAACCTCTGGCTGCACCTGATTTACCGTTGAACAAGACGGGAATACTTGGTGTACCGATAACGGAACCATCCGGCATCAGGTATGCCCCATGTTGCCAGCCGGTGGCGCTGGCGATTGCCCAGCGGCAACCCGCATGACTGCGACACAAGTGATCGGCCAGTATTGCCCGTAACCCGCCTTTGGCCGTGACTGCCAGCCCACCCGCACGTAATCGCGCCCAGCCTTCACGTTCGCCAATATCTCGCATTGGAATGGCTTCGGTGCGGGATTGGCTCTCACCGCTTGGCGTCCAGCTTAAAACCAGATAACGCTCTGATTCATCCGATCCGATACCCGCTACCGTAATAGGATCAGACAGCCAGCTTTCACGCGCGATAATGTCGCCGCTGTCATGGTCAGTCTTCGGCTCTACCCAATACAGCCCACCATGACGAATATCTGCGTAAGGTTTTAAGGGGGAAGCGGAAGATGGCTGCTGTTTTTGTCCTGGCTGATAAAGTGAAGCAGCAAAAGCCGATATCGATACCGCCGCGCCATGCTGCTGGTAGTAATCATTCCAGTCAGCTTTTTCAGTTGTCGGCGGGAGTGTCACCCAACCGTTTACCGCTAGTGCCGCTTTTTCAGCCGCGATTTTTCCGGTGTTACTACCATCAGGTTTGTTGTCATTGTCCGCAGCCAGGATGATTTTGGTGTCCGGCCAGACTGTACGACAAGACCGCGCAACGTGAATCAGATTCCCGCTGTCTAACGCGCTGATAGCGACACCTTGCATCAGTAACGATGTCGTAAGCGCCGTGGCGTATCCTTCGGCAATGATCACCGTGTCTGTGTGTTCGGGTAGGGTACTAACGGGAATGAATGCGCCTTTCTTGTGGCTACCGGCAATCAGCTTTTTCTCACCATTAGGTTTGATAAGCTGTGCGCCAGTGGTGGTTCCGTCCATGTTTTGCAGCACCAGCAACAGGGAATCATCATCTAAGAGTAGTGAGGGGCGTTGCAGCCCCTTATTCAGTAGATAGTTAGATTGACCGGATACCGATTTCGCCACCAGCGAATTCACCCGTTCGGTAATCGTGCGATTATCAGGCTTCTCACTGGCGGGGGTAATGACGGGCAACGGAAGCGACAGCACCTCGGCGACCTGTTCCGCTGCTTGTCTTGCACCACACTTATTCACTTTCATCACCAGATCCAGCCCGGTTCCTGCACCGCAGTGAGAACAAAAATAAGTGCCACGACCTTCTTTATCGTCAAAACGGTAGCGGGTATTCCCGCCACAGTTGGGGCATTCACTTTCCTGCCGATTGGTCGGGATGCCTAATCGCTGCAAAATCCCTTCCCAATGGCCGTTGGCTTTTGCCCGCACGTCCTGAATAAACGTGTTGCTCATGCGGCTTCGTCCTCCTGCGCTCGGTGGAGCGCATTAAGCCGTTCGGCAAGAATGAACATCAGGATCTCTTTTGCCTGTGGTTCCCTTAACTCCACGATGGCATAAGCCAATGCACGACACTGATCGATCAGTTCTTCCTGTTCCAGCGGTGTGTTATCAAACATGGCGCACCTCCTGCACGGGAATACGAGCAGCGAAAGCAAATGCAAAACACGGAGACAGCATTTGCCGTGCTTCTTGCTCTGAATAGGCTTCAACGGATAGACGACAAAATGTTTTTGCCTGCGGAGAGTAGGGGTGTACCAGAAAGCGATACTGAAATTTAAGGCGAGTTTGGGTAGACTGTGAATCAGCCATGACGTTACTCCTTTTAACGCTGTGGTCAGAAGCCCGGCACGTGTTGCTGCACTGCCGGGTTTCGTTATGTTAACCTTGAATTTAATCAAGGTGTGCGCACAGGATAATTCTTGGTGTGCGCACACGTCAAGCACTTTAAATTTCAATTTTTCAGGCATAGTACCGTCAGTGTCTTTAACGGAGTTAGGCATGGCTACAGGCAATAACAATAGTAAATCCACTAAAAAGGGAATCCGTTTCCCACACGAACTTATTGATGAAATTGATGCCAGCGTAGCGCGTGAAAAAGTAGGCAACCCCAACGCTAATTTTTCTGCGTGGGTATTGGATGCCTGCGGACGTAAGTTAGAAGCGGAAAAAGACGATAAATCAAAACCGTGATTTGAGCGTTTTTCTAAATAGCTGGAGTGCTGATTTTGGGCGTAACAATGCCCGTTCCAGCCAGTGCCAGATTTTTGGAACATCATATTTTTGATTCCGATATGCCGCTATCGCGGCAATAATAATGTATGTGTCGGCTTATGCGGTTTCGGTTTGCTGGTCACGTTCGGCAATGCGTTGCCTTAACCAATCGCTAACTTCATCCTCGAACCATCCTACGCGCCGTAAGCCAACCCGAAACCCTTTTGGGAATTCTCCGGCATTGATCATTTCCTGAAAGCTGCTGTCTGAGCTAACGCGCAGAATGGCTTTCACTTCTTTCTTTAACAGGATTTTTCTGTCTAACAGGTTCATAGCGATATACCTCATCAATGACCGGTCGTATCCGGTCGATGAGGCTATTCAATAACAGAGTGAGGGAATTGGCATCGCAACGAAAAATTGATTTTCGCTGCAAACTTAACAGTTTGATTTATAGAACTTATTCGCTTCTGAAAAGTAGTTGTCCAGAGTGCGGTTTTTGATGTTCTCCGTATTCTCGACTATTTCCAGCTTCAGGCTATCTTGTGTCCATCTTTTTGATTTGGTCGATGTATTTTTTAGTGCATCAATAATCGCGCCAATGACGAAAAGGCTTTCATTCAGATTGAGATCGGTATATTCATCCAACTGCTGCTTTTCAAACTGCTCAATATTTACGCGCCGAAATACAAATTCGACATCACGTAATCCATCTGCGGGATAAAACGATGAGTGATAATTATCTGGTGTTACGAATTCTTTTCTTTTTTCATCAAATAATCTTAGCTTTCCTGCGTCATCCATTTTGTATCCAACAGCTTTCTCAATGAAAGGTTCGACTATGCTGATATATCGTTCGTCATCAATTAAAAACGGTCCATCCAGATTAATAAAGGTTGCTGGCTCTCTTCCTTGGTGAATAGAACAAAGGTGCAAAACATCCAATACTTCAGCCCCTATCATCGGTAGATCATAGATGCCTGTTTCAAGGCGAAATACTTCCCCATATCGAGACATGCGTATAGGCATCCTATTTGATATTGCCTCAACTGCATCATCCAGCACGTGAGGATTTTCCTTAAGCACTCCTTTCTCTAATAAGAATTTGTTAAACCCTGCTAAAAGCTCTTTGCTAAGAGGGCTTCTTTTTTCAGCCCACATACCATAGCGGTTTTTTTCTATTAGCGCTGAAATGATGATGTGACCATCAAGTGCAAGTTGAAGACAGTCTGCAATGGATACTTCTTCTTGAAAGCTGGTTGTCAACCTGCGGGCAGTTTCTTCTAATGTTAACCACTCTTTGAGCTTAAACAGCTTTTTCATGATGCTCCCTATCCGTGAATCTTGTGCCAGTTGCGGAGAAAAGTATTCAGGTATGGGATTCTCGGTTCTGCCTGTTTTCACCGGATAACCACATTTTAGGAGGGCAACTAACAGGAATCAATAACTAACTGTATATAAATACAGTATTAGCCATTCGCGACGCGTAAGCCTCTGGCTCCTTCCGACGCCATCACTTTCCCCGTTGCGGCTGTTTCGACAAATTCGCCCCACCAGCACATCAACACCTTGCGTTGTTCCAGATAGGTGGAGCGGTTATAGGCACGGCGCACTTCGTTAGTGTCTACGTGGGCGAGGGCGGCCTCGATCACATC
Organism: Pectobacterium atrosepticum; assembly: GCF_000740965.1. Lineage (NCBI taxonomy): Bacteria > Pseudomonadati > Pseudomonadota > Gammaproteobacteria > Enterobacterales > Pectobacteriaceae > Pectobacterium > Pectobacterium atrosepticum. The sequence goes on from NZ_CP009125.1 coordinate 1,996,549, forward strand.
TGGCGGGAACCCTTCTTCATTGGCGGCGGTACTGAATATGGCGCGTAGGCCGTGGGATACCAGTACACCTTTGTAACCCATACGCCGCAATGCGGCATTAGCGGTCTGGCTGTTCATCGGCTGCTTGGGATCTTTACTGGAAGGAAACAGGTATTCCCTGTGTCCGCTGATGGGCTTCATGGCGTCCAGAATGGCTAATGCCTGCGGGGGCAGAGGAATAATGTGATCACGGCGCATCTTCATGCGGCCAGCGGGGATCGTCCAGGTGTTATCTTTAAGGTTTATCTCGCTCCAACGGGTTTCAGCGGCTTCGGCAGGGCGGGTAACGGTGAGTAGCTGCCATTCAATCAATAAGCGGGTCTGTAACTCAATGCTGGCGACCGATAGCGTTTTCATCAAGCCAGGTAATGCCTCTGGCCGAATGGTCGGCATATGAGTTTTCACCGGCGTCTGAAACGCTTTGCGGATCTTGGCGGCGGGATTCGCAGGAATTAGCCCGGAGTTAACCGCATAATCCATCACCTCGTTAATTCGCTGACTTACCCGCTTGACGGTTTCCAGTTTGCCACTGGCCTGTATCGGCTCCAGCGCGCTGATGAAGTGACGAGCGGTAAGCTGGGTTATCGGTAAGGTTCCGATGAACGGGAACACGTATTTTTCTAGCGAACGCCAAATATCTTTAATGGTGTTCTCGGCCAGCGGTTGAGACTTTTTTAATTCGTACCAGTCAGCGGAGACTTTAGCGAATGTATTTAGGTTGATGGCTTGTTCTTGTTCGCGCTGCTGTTGCTGGTGGAATTGTGGGTCGATACTTTTTTCTAAGAGTGCTTTGGCTGCTTCCCGCATTTGCCTGGCATCAGCCAAAGAAATTGCCGGATAGCTACCAAACGTCAACGTAGTGCGTTTTTTAGTTTGTGGCTGGTAATAGCGAAAACGCCATGTCTTTGTGCCGGAAGGTTTGACGAACAATAGCAGCCCGCCTCCATCATGCAGTGACAATTCTTTGTCTATTGCTTTAGCGGCTTTGACTTCCGTGTTTGTGAGGCGCTTTGTCTGAATTGCCATGATCGTTACCTTTGGGACTACGGTTTTATGGGACTACGCTAATATAGTCCCAAATGTAGTCCCAAAATTTCCGGCTGTAAACGGGGTATCCCGATAGATAACAGGCAACAAAAAACCCGCAAACTCAGTGAGAATGCGGGTTTCTGTGGGGTTTCCGGTAGTAAACGATACTAACCGAAGTTGTATTTGGTCGGCACGAGAGGATTTGAACCTCCGACCCCCGACACCCCATGACGGTGCGCTACCAGGCTGCGCTACGTGCCGATGCTATGGCATTTATACTACATTTTCCTGACCTTATTGCAATAGCTAGCTACAACGACTGCTTTAGATTTAAGCAGTTAGTTGGCAATAAAGCGCCTTTCGTTCGTTAGTACCTGCAAGAGCAGGGCAAGCTGCGGTTTTTCATCATTCAGTCGATTTCCCGCCATGTCGTAAGCCCGGTAGTTGCCGTTGCTTTCCAATACGATGATTTGTTCCGGCGTTGTGATCAGTAGCGTGCCGCTATTACCATTAATCAACCACGGATAGCGTCGTTGGGCAGAGAACAGGTCTTCACCTTGTGAATAATCATCCGTGCCGTTTTTAACATGAAGCAGGCGCTGCATCAGCGTAGTCATGACGTCTTTGTTGTCCGTCATTTTCGTAATGGTCTGTGCCGGCGTATTCGGCCAGTGAACAATAAGCGGTGTTTGCCATTGCGAGCGAGTGAAACGTGCCGCGTTGCTGGTATTGGCATTCTGGTTCTGTGCGGTTGTCACGATGATGACCGTGTTATCCAGAATGTTCTTTTCCTGCAAAGTTCGAATGATTTGGCCAATCTGGCGGTCAACGTCCTGAATATTCATTCGGCTGCTTGGCTCTGCGTCTTTGCTGGATGTATTTTTCGGTGCACTGCTCAGCTCAACGTAAGAGAACCAAGGCGCGGGATTATTATCGCGATTGAGCCACTCTTGCCACTGCGTGATGATGGCATCGCCGCTTTGCTGCTGTGGCGCGGGCAAGGAGAAATCAGAAAGCAGCGCCTGACGATAGAGCGGGCTGTTGAAGCCGTTCGCTGAAAATAGCCCAAACTGATAACCCTGCTGGCTTAATGCGGCGATCAACGCTGAGGGTTTACGCGCACTCAGGATACCATCCATATAGGTTGTCGAGAGGCCGTAAAACAGATTAAACAAGGCGGCGTCTGGCTGAGAACCCGAATCGTAGTGATCGCTGAAACGCACGTTTTCTGAGGCGAAGCGCGACAAGTTAGGCATACGGTTTTGTATGGCTTCAGGCTGGGTATCGTCGATCATCACCATCAGAAGGTTGTAGCCGCTGCCGTTGTCGCGGAAGGTGATGTTATTGAGCGGATACTCTACCGTCATCGCCTCAGGATTACCCTGTTGCGTCAATCGGCGCTGATATTCCTGCGCATCCAGCAGGCCATGTTTTTCCAGAAACCGACGTGCCGTCATTGGATAAGATAGCGGTAGATTGGCGCGTTGCATGGTAATCGGGCGATAGAAATTCGCATCGGCCCAGATGTACATCAGGTGCGACGCGAAGAACGCCGAGATGAAAACGCCCGCCAGTGGTTTACCAAAGTTGCGGCGATTCAGACTGCGTAATTTTTGCCAGCACCAGGTGCCGAACAACATCTCCGCCATAAAAATCAACGGAATGCCTATAAACATCCACTGCCAGTCGCGGGCGATCTCCCCTTGTCCTGGGTTGACGACGAGCTCCCAAACGGTGCTGTTGAGGTGCAGGTGAAAACGCGTAAAGACTTCAACATCGACTAACAGTATCGTCAGCCCAGTTGTAGCCAGCGCCGCAGACAGGAACCGCAGCAGGCGTTGCGACATCACAATGAATGTTAGCGGGAAGATGACGAGCAGATAGGCGGCAAAGACGATAAAACTGAAATGGCCAAGCCAGCTAACCAGCGCGTAAATTCGACCGAACAGGGAGGTTGGCCAATCGGCAACAAACAGGTAGCGGCTACCCAGCCCCAAAGTGAGCAAAATGTTGAATAAGGCGAACCAGTGTCCCCAACTGATCATCTGGGAGACTTTTTCGCGGTAGCGCTGACGGTTGGTTACCATACGTTGGTCAAAATTTAGTGAGCTTTATCGGCTTTTTTAATCGAAGCCTGTAGGGCTTCAGCGAAAGAACGCGCCAGAATCTGACGTTGAGCTGGTGCGATGCTGGTGTTAATCAGGTTCGTCACCATGTTACCGAGCACCATTAAAGCAAGGTCGGTCGGAGCGTGGTGCTTTTCCAGAACATTGACCATCTCAGAAAGCAGTTGTTCAACGTGTTCGTCACTATAGCGGGATGATTGTGGCATAAAATGGCGTATCTCAAGCGGATAAAGTCGCTTATCTTACCGTATAGGCTTATGCTTTTCCGCACTTTTATCATTAACGTACTTTTATCACTAAATAGTGTAGACGCTCAGCGCGCGTACAGGTGCAAAGGGGCAGCTTTATGTGTTGCGGGTCGCTCGTATCAGTGTTTGAATACGCGCCTTGCCAAAAGGAGAGTTTATCATGAGTCTGGATATCGCCCAGATTGCCCTGCATCAGCTAATTAAACGTGACGAACAAACGCTGGACATGGTGTTGCGAGATTCTCTGCTGCCGACCAATGCGGCAGTAGAAGATATGATGGCTGAACTGCATCGCGTTTACAGCGCCAAGAGTAAGGCCTACGGGCTGTTTAATGAACAAAGCGAGCTGGCGGATGCGCTGCGGGCTTGCCGCAAAGGGGATGAGGACTTTCTGAGTTTCTCACGCGCCGCGACTGGGCGTCTGCGTGACGAACTGGCGAAGTACCCGTTTGCCGAAGGTGGCATCGTGTTGTTCTGCCAGTACCGCTATCTTGCCGTCGAATATTTGCTGATATCGGTGCTTAATAGCTGCAACAGCATGCGGGTTAATGAGCAGTTGGATATCAGCACCACACACTATCTGGATATCAATCACGCGGATATCATTGCTCGTATCGATCTGACTGAATGGGAAACTAACCCTGAATCCACACGCTATCTGACGTTCCTGAAAGGGCGCGTCGGGCGTAAAGTGTCTGACTTTTTCATGGATTTCCTGGCCGCGTCAGAAGGGCTGGATACCAAAGCACAAAACCGTGGCCTGCTGAAAGCGGTTGATGAGTATTGTGATGAGGCGCAGTTAGATAAAAACGAGCGCCAGAATTATCGCCAGCAGGTGCATAGCTACTGTACTGAGCAGTTGCAGTCTGGTGAGGAAATCGAGCTGGCATCGCTGTCTCAGGAACTGCCACCCCTGGGCGAGAAAACCTTTCAGCAGTTTTCAGCCGATCAGGGCTATGAGCTGGAAGAGAGCTTCCCTGCCGATCGCGGGACACTGCGTCAGTTGACCAAATTTGCTGGCAGCGGTGGCGGCATTAGCCTGAACTTTGATGCCTTATTACTTGGCGAGCGGATTTTCTGGGATCCGGCTACAGATACGTTGACGATTAAAGGCACGCCGCCGAATCTACGCGATCAGTTACAGCGTCGGACGAGTGGTGGTAAGCAGTAGAAATCGAGCCAAAAGGCGACGCTGCCCTTTTTCTTATCGTCAGGAAAAGGGCAGTAGCTGATCTCGTTTGGAAATGATAACAATTAGAAATATTTGAGCCAGCGGATGTCTCTGCGGCGGGCTTTTAAACGGGCAAACGCACGAACGGGCGAAAATAACGCGACCATCAGCACCAAGGTACAAACCCACAATTGCCAAACGGCGGAAAAGCCGAACCATTCACCTTGATTTTCCCCCCAGATCGCAACAGCGGTTAAATACATGCCTTTTAAAACATAAAGATGCAATAAGTAGAAAAACATCGGTGCGGCACCGAAATTCGCCAACATAACAAGCCAGCGCTTCTGTTGCTGACGCTCAAACAGAGCGAGCAGGCAAAACCCTATGCTAAGGGTTAGGCAGAGAAACAGCAGCGATGGCGGGTATTTCGTGATGTTGAAATAACTCATGAGTGTCTGCGTGATGGTTTCACTCTGTTGCCAGGGTTTATCGCCATACAGATTGATACTACGTAGTATGAAAAACAGCGCTAACGTGGTTCCGGCTAGAGCGAGCAAGACTTTCTGCCGCTGAAGCGGAAAGACGTCTTTTCGGTATAGTGATCCTGCCGCGTAGCCAAGTGAAATGACGCCAATCCAGGGAAGTATCGGATATGAAGTACGCATACGGAACGTTTCGCTGATTGCTATCCAACCGCGATCGTGCAGAACTGCCCAGGGAATGGACCAAATGGAACCTGCGGATGCATGCAGAGGGTCCAGCAGATTATGCCCACCCACGATAACAATACCCAATATGAAAACCAAGCTAGCAGGTAGCCAGATTAGCGCGCTGAGAGCGAGCATACTCATGCCGATTGCCCAAATCACCTGCAAATAGATGACCTGCGGTGGGAATTGGAACGTCCACGCAAAGTTGATCAACGTGACTTCAAGAAGAATGAGAATTAAGCCGCGTTGGAACAGGAAGAGGGCAGTTTGCCGACGATTTTGCACTTTCTGATGATAAAGTGCCGCAGAGAGTCCGGTTAAAAAGACAAACACGGGAGCACACAGGTGCGCCAGCGTACGATTGATGAATAGCATAGGATCAGTGCTGGTGACATCAATGGGATCGGCGAGTTGCAGGTGTAAATAAAAGGTTTCGCGCACATGGTCTAGTAGCATAAGTACCATCACCAGACCGCGCAGAGCATCGATAGCGAGAAGTCGCTGAGAGATATCTCGAGACATGTTCACATTCCTTTGTGAATGAATAAATTTTTATAAAAAAAACGCCGCATAAGCGGCGTTCTTCTTTCCCGGCGTCCCGGAAAACGACTTCAGTGCAAACTAAACGCGAACGAAGTCGATGTGAGTCAGTTTAGGCTTGTAAACGTGACGTTGTACAGCCTGAACTTTAACTTGAACTTCTTTGCCATCGATAGACAGGATCAGTGTTTCACCGTAGAAGCCTTCTTTCACTTCTTGGTTTTTTACTGAATCGTGATCTAGTTCGATAGATACTGGTGCTTCTGAACCACCGTAAACGATGGCTGGGAATTTACCAGCGGAACGCAGGCGGCGGCTCGCACCCTTACCCTGACCTTGACGTGCTTCTGCTTTGATAGTAATCATTTTCTTCTCTACTTATATAAAGTAATCCTGCTACAGGCGACCCAGCAGCAGGTTGGGTTATCCAGCTTTTGCGGACAAAAGCGGGCTAAATTCTAGCGGAATATGGCTTCGTGGGCAAATGAATCCCAACATTACTCGTCATACTTCAAGTTTCATGTGCGTTGGCAGCGTTCTGTCACCCGAATCACTTACCAGAGTAAGCTCATCGGGATTAAATGAGAGACATCCTGTCTCTCACCGGAGGCCAGCTGTTGGCTGGTCAAATTCGTTCCCGACGAATTTGTCCCTCACTTGCCGGCTGCCTGAAACTCGAATTATTTAGAGTATACCTTAGCCGCGGAGTTCATTGGCGCGGCGAAAGCGCCCCTGATAATCAAAGAGCTTTTCACGTATTTGCCAGAATCTCCCGTTTTTACGCGCGACGACAAAGTCGGGTGCGCGTAAAGATATCTGCTGTGCGATGACGTCGGCGGCATTCTGCCAGTTAAATGGCGTTCCCGGTGCGCGTTGATGAACACGTAAAAACTGTTGCAGGAAAACGTGGCGTTGTGCGGTGGAGTGCAGGCGGAAACGCTCGCTAACGTCAGCACCTTCCTCATCATGGTAGGTTATTTTCAGCCATTCACCTTTTGCATCTTGCCCCTGTTCGAAGCTCATGCCGCTACAGCGTAAAACCAGCGCATTTTTCAGTTTCAGTGCGGCTTTCAACATGTCGTCGGGGTCGACTAATACCTCGTCGCACTGGTTGCAGCGCCGTGCGGCAATGTCGTTTTCTGCCCCACAGTGTGGACAGACTTTAAACCGAAACCGGAAATTACACTGCTGACGTTGGCCGTTTTCTGCCATTTCCCAGCCTTGGCAGCGGCGGCCATAGTGTTCGATGATATCGCCATCCGGGGTGGTTTTGCCCCAGAACAGGTTAGCAAAACCACACTCAGGGCAGAAAACTTGCACCGGCTGGCTGCCAGCATGGGGTTTGCTGTTGCCTACTTCTGGGGTGTAGAGGTCGTGTGGGTTACCTGCGTAATCCAGTATCAGACAGTCTGCTTTTCCCGGATACAAACGTAAACCGCGCCCGACAATTTGCTGATAGAGGCTTACGGACTCTGTCGGACGTAGAATGGCGATAAGATCGACATGTGGGGCATCAAAACCGGTCGTCAGTACCGCCACGTTGACCAAGTATCGCAACGACTGCTGTTTAAAGGCGTCAATCAACGCATCACGCTCGGCAGGTGGGGTATCGCCGCTGACCAGTGCAGCCTGACCTGCGGGTAACAACGCTGCAATTTCTTTGGCATGCTCGACGGTAGACGCAAAAATCATCACACCGCGTCGCGTTTGCGCATAATCGACAACCTGGCTGATGATGTGCGGCGTAATGCGCTGTTGGCGTTTAAGTTCGAGATTTAGGTCAGCTTCGCTGAATAATCCGTTGCTGCGGGCGACAAGCTTACTGAAATCATATTGCACCACTGGCATATCCAGTCGGTCAGGCGGCACCAGAAAGCCATGCTTGATCATATAGCGCAGCGGTAGCTCATAGATGCAGTCGCGGAACAAACAACGCTCGTCGCCACGCATCATGCCGTGATAGTGGTACTGATATATCCAGCCTTTGCCAAGCCGATAGGGCGTCGCAGTTAGGCCGAGTAGCCGCAGCTGTGGATTGGTTTTTTGCAGGTGCTGGATGATTTGTTGATATTGGCTATCATTGTCGTCGCTGATACGGTGACATTCATCGATGATCAGCAGAGAGAAGGCGTTATCGAACTGATCGAGGTTACGTGCGACGGACTGCACGCTGCCAAAGACCACTTTTCCCCTGCTCTCTCGCTGTTGCAGCCCCGCCGCGAATATATCCGCTTCCAAATCCCAGGCGCAGTATTTGGCGTGGTTTTGCGCGACTAGTTCCTTGACGTGGGCGAGCACCAGCACACGACCACGAGCAAGCCGCGCCAGTTCGGCGATGACCAGACTTTTCCCCGCGCCGGTGGGCAAAACGATGACGGCCGGTTGGGTATGATGCCGAAAATAGTCGAGTGTGGCGGAAACAGCCTCACGCTGGTAAGGCCGTAGTGTGAATGACATCGCTAGTGCTGGCAGATTTTACTGGCGCTGGTGGTGAAACCAGCATCGTGCGGGATAAATTTTCCGCGTTCAGACAGAAATTGCACCAGCATTGAGGCTGTCATGTTTTCGGCGGAGCAGGTATGAAAACGCGCTGCGTTGCCGAAGCGGGTTTCTATGGTGGTAATCAGTTGTTCAGTGGTAAATGACTCACCGGACGCGAGCATCATTTGCAAAACTTCATGGCCGTGAATAGATGACATGAGGATTGTCCTTAAAATGTAAAAAATTGCCCTTATTATGCCTGTTGATAGTACCCAGTGCGAGGGGCGCGCAGCATGAGGGTTGGCTAAAAAGAGCAACATACAGGCGGTGAATTGCAGGACGAGCGGGCAAAGCCTCGGTATACTATCCTCTCACAATTTAGGGCCTCACAATTTGAGACCGGCATTTCTTTGAAATAGGTAGTCAGTTTTAATGCGATTGGACAAATTTTTATCCCAACAGCTGGAAATTAGTCGTTCACTGGTGGCGCGCGAGCTCCACGCACAGCGTGTTACCGTAGATGGCGAAGTGGTAAAAAGCGGTGCGTTCAAGTTATCCCCTGAGCATAACGTTGAATTTGATGGTAACCCGTTGAAACAGCAAAACGGCCCACGTTATTTCATGTTGAATAAGCCTCAGGGCTACGTTTGTTCAACTGACGATCCCGATCATCCGACCATTCTTTATTTTATGGATGTGCCGGTGGCGTACAAACTGCATGCCGCAGGGCGTTTGGATATCGATACCACAGGGCTGGTGCTGTTAACTGACGATGGGCAATGGTCGCATCGTATTACCTCACCTAAACATGAGTGTGAAAAAACCTATCTGGTGACGCTGGAGTTGCCGCTGGCTGAGGATACCGCAGAGCAATTTACGGTGGGTGTACAGCTGCATAACGAGAAGAATCTTACTAAACCCGCTACGCTTGAGAAGATAACGGATCATGTTGTTCGGTTGACGATTAGCGAAGGTCGCTATCATCAGGTGAAAAGGATGTTTGCTGCGGTGGGCAATCGCGTTGTGGAGCTACACCGTGAGCGGATCGGTGGTATCTGTTTGGATAGCGAGCTGGAACCGGGAGAATTCCGCGAGTTAAGTGCTGAAGAGGTCGCCAGCGTAAAATAATACTATTCAGAACGACCTTCTTTCTAATCTGGAGTTATTAGTGCAATTACGCCGTTCTTCTCATCTCGGGCTGATTTTTATTCTTGGCCTGATTTCGATGCTAATGCCGTTAGCTATCGATATGTATTTACCGGCGTTGCCGACCATTGCTAACGAGTTTGGCGTGGGCGATGGGCATGTCCAAATGACGCTCAGTGCTTACGTGTTGGGTTTTGCTATTGGCCAGATGTTCTACGGACCGATGGCGGACAGCCTAGGGCGTAAACCTGTCATTCTCGGCGGTACGCTGGTTTTTGCGTTCGCAGGCGTGGCCTGTGCGCTGGCGCAAACGGTAGAGCAGCTGATCTATATGCGTTTTCTGCACGGTGTTTCTGCCGCCGCCGCGGCGGTTGTTATTAATGCACTGATGCGCGATATGTTCTCGCGGGATGATTTTTCTCGCATGATGTCGTTTGTCGTGCTGGTGATGACTGTTGCCCCCTTAATTGCACCGATTGCCGGTGGCTGGTTGCTGCTGTGGTTTAGCTGGCATTCCATTTTCTGGACGATCTCTGCCGCGGCGTTTCTGGCGTCAGCGCTGATTTTCTTTTTTATCAAAGAAACCTTACCGCCAGCGAAACGACAGAAATTTCATCTGCGCACCACCATCGGGAATTTCGCTATTCTGTTCCGCCACAAGCGGGTGTTTAGCTATATGGTGGCGAGCGGGCTTTCGTTTTGCGGCATGTTCTCCTTCCTGAGTGCCGGGCCGTTTGTGTACATCAACCTGTATGGCGTTTCTCCTCAGAATTTTGGCTATTACTTTGCCCTGAACGTCATTTTTCTGTTCGTGGTGACGCTGTTTAACAGCCGTAATGTACGACGACTGGGTGCTATGGCGATGTTCCGCACAGGGCTGGTCATTCAGTTTGTGATGGGAATATTTTTGGTGGTTGTCTGTCTGTTCGATCTCGGCTTCTTACCGCTGGTGTTTGGTGTGGCGCTGTTTGTTGGCTGTATTGCGATGGTGGCGTCGAATGCGATGGCAGTTATTCTTGATGATTTCCCTCATATGGCAGGGACGGCATCGTCGTTGGCTGGCACGCTACGCTTTGGTCTTGGTGCGATTGTAGGTGTTGTCCTCTCACTGGCTTCATTCAGCAGCGCTTGGCCGATGGTACTATCTATGGCGCTCTGTTCGATCGGAGCATTTCTGCTGTATCTGTACGCGCACCGTTCCCCAGGGTCCTGATTTTCCCCTTCTTTTCAGATGCAGGTAAGATGTGCCTGCACCTGAGTTTGTTCTTCTCTTATATTCCTCATTTTCCTTTTGACAGCGATAGCCTGCCATTCTCCTTTGTTTTGCCAATGTAAAATATTTTACTAAAAAGTGAATAAATAAGCTGAAAGGAGTTGAGATATTAAATGGAAAAGGTTACATATAGCCGGAAAAGAAGAGCGATTCGTGATCAGTTTGGCATTAATAGCGCTTGCAATCAGGTTAGTTAGCCACTACCACGATATGCAAAATATGTGTTTGTTGTTTTTTTGTTCACGAAAAGTGGCGGGAAATGGCGCGAACACGCTACTATGATAAATATGTTGCTATTTTGTGAATTTTTACCTGAGGAAAACAGTAGTGGACAGTTTTCAACTTTCGGTGGTTCATCGTTTGCCGCAAAGTTATCGCTGGTTATCGGGTTTTGCAGGTATCAATGTTGAACCGATTCCGCTGAGCGGCAGAGAAGAAGACAATAACCTGATTGGTCTCAAATTGTTGAGTCATGATGGCGATATCGCATGGGAAATCATGCGCCAGCTGAATCAATCCCTGTTTGAAATACAGGTTGAATGCGCCGTTCTGGAATGGGAAAGCGAACCGTGTCTGTTTTTACATCGCAATGATGAAAGTACAGCAATGTGCCGTCTGAAAAATGTCGGTGTCGCTATTGCTGAATCTGTATCGGCACAGTATCCTTTTTAAACCGCAGCGCCAGTAGACTGGCGCTGCGGCACTTCCTCGTTTATGCCGATTGCGTTTCCGTCATGCCAGATGAAAACTGTAGCAGCTCCCGCGTGTAATGCTCGGCAGGATGCGTGAATACCTGTTTACACTCCCCCTGTTCGACGACTTCACCCTGTCGTAACACGATAACCTGATGACACAGTGAGCGGATAACTTGTAAATCATGGCTGATGAACAGGTAGGCGATTTTGTGCTTTTCCTGTAATGACTTCAGCAGGGCCAGAATTTGCGCCTGAACCGTTCTGTCCAGCGACGACGTAGGTTCATCGAGAATCAGCAGTTCCGGTTGCAGTATTAGTGCCCGAGCGATAGCGATACGCTGGCGCTGACCGCCGGAAAACTCGGAGGGATAACGGTAACGAGTGGTGGGATCCAGCCCGACTTCCTGCATCACCGCCACCACGCGTTGTTCTTGCGCCTCTTTACTCAATTTGTGATGAACGATCAATCCCTCAGCAATGATTTGCTCCACATTCAGCCGTGGGTTCAGCGCGGAGTTCGGGTCCTGAAAAACGACCTGAATCCGGTGACGGAAGGGCAGCATTTGCTTACGGGTTAGCCCTTGCAAGGGTTGACCATCAAACCAGATATCACCGCGTGATTGAATCAGGCGAAGTAGCGCTAATCCGGTAGTGCTTTTCCCTGAACCCGATTCCCCTACCAAACCCAGGCTTTCACCGCGCCGTAAGGTGAAACTAATATTATTAACGACCTGCTTTTCGTCAACGGTACGGCGCAAAAGGCCGCGTTTGATAGGGAATGAAACGTGCAAATGCTCCACCCGCAGGAGGGGGCCACCGTCATCCTCTACCGGAAGCGGCTCGCCTGATGGCTCTGCGTCCAGTAATTGGCGTGTGTAAGGATGCTGCGGAGCGCTGAAAAGCTGCTGACAGCTGTTGTGCTCCACGGCTTTACCCGATTTCATAACCGACACGTTATCCGCCAATTGACGGACGATATTCAGATCGTGGGTGATGAACAGTAAGCTCATCCCCATTTCCCGCTTCAGCTCGTTCAGCAATTTCAGTATTTGCGCCTGAACGGTAACGTCCAGTGCTGTTGTCGGCTCATCAGCAATGAGTAAATCGGGCTGAGTCAGCAGCGCCATTGCAATCATGACGCGCTGGCGTTCCCCGCCGGAAAGCTGGTGTGGGAAATCATTCAATCGGCTTTTAGCCTGCCGAATACCCACGCGATCCAGACAGGAGATGACTTCGCTACGGGCCGCCTCGGTGCGCATGCCACAATGGAGCGAAAGCACTTCAATTAGCTGTTTCTCAATGCTTTGCAGGGGGTTAAGCGACACCATCGGTTCCTGAAAGATCATCGCAATTCGGTTACCGCGTATCTGACGCAGTGTTTTTTCATCGGCATGTAGCAGCGATTGCCCCGCAAAGCGGATATCTCCCTGCGGATAAACCACGGGTGGGGAAGGGAGCAAGCGTAAAACCGACAGTGCAGTGACGCTTTTCCCCGAACCTGACTCGCCGACCAGCGCCAGCGTCTCACCCGCATTCACCGCCAGTGAAAGCTGGTCGACAACACGCTGCTCCTGATCGCCTTTGCGGAAGGCAATGCTGAGATCATCTATCTGCAATAAAGGTGAACTGGACATATTAATGCGCCTTGCTGGGGTCAAAGGCGTCGCGCACCGCTTCGCCGATAAAAATGAGTAAGGAAAGCACGATGGAAAGTACCATAAACACGGTAATACCCAGCCACGGTGCCTGAAGGTTATTTTTCCCTTCCAGCAATAAAGTACCTAATGATGGTGAGCCCATTGGCAGACCAAAACCGAGGAAATCCAGCGATGTCAGTGTGGTAATCGAGCCGCAGAGAATAAAGGGCAGATAGGTCAGCGTCGCAACCATCGCGTTTGGCAGCATGCAGCGGAACATAATGGCACGATCGCTGACGCCCATTGCCTGCGCGGCGCGAATATAGTCAAAATTTCGAGTACGCAAAAACTCTGCCCGGACCACACCAACCAGACTCATCCAGCCGAAAAGTACGGTAATCGCCAGTAGCCACCAGAAGTCCGGCTGAATCACGCTGGACAGTAGGATGATGAGAAACAGCGTCGGCATGCCGGACCAGACTTCGATAAAGCGTTGGCCCCATAGGTCAAAACGTCCGCCGTAATAGCCCTGTGTTGCGCCTACGATAATACCAATCACGCTCGACAGTATTGTGAGCGCCAGACCGAACAGCAGTGAGATACGGAAGCCATAAAGTACCTGTGCGACTACGTCTTTCCCCTGGCTGTCCGTACCCAGCCAATTCTGCCAGGAGGGTGCCGATGGGAAAGACACCGTGGTGGCATAGTTTATGGTGGCATAGCTGTAGCGAATCAGTGGCCAGATGGCCCAACCGTGGTTGCTGATACGTTCGGCGATATAAGGGTCACGAAAATCAGCCGTGGTATCTAACTGTCCGCCGAACGTTCTCTCGCTGTGATCAATAAGGACAGGCGTATAGAGCTGACGGTCATATTTCACCAGCAGCGGTTTGTCATTGGCGATCAGTTCGGAAAACAGGCTGAGAATAAACAGCACCATGAAAATCCACAGCGACCAGTAACCGAGACGATTACTTTTAAAACGCGCCCAGCGCGCCTGATTGATCGGGCTTAATCGGCTCATTGGCGTCCCTCAAAATCGATACGCGGATCCACCAGTGTATAGGTTATGTCACTGACGATATTCAACAATAAACCGATCAGCGTGAAGATATACAGCGTGCCGAACATGACGGGATAATCACGTTGCAGCGTGGCGTCATAGCCCAACAGACCCAGCCCGTTGAGAGAAAACATCACCTCAATCAGCAGCGAACCAGTGAAAAACATGCTGATAAACGTGGCAGGGAAGCCAGCAATCACCAGCAGCATGGCATTACGGAACACATGCCGATAGAGGATGCTTTTTTCATCCAGCCCTTTAGCGCGTGCGGTAACAACGTATTGCTTACGAATCTCATCCATAAAGGAGTTCTTAGTGAGCATCGTGAGGGTAGCAAAACCGCCAATCACGGAAGCTACTACCGGTAGCGCGATATGCCACAAATAATCGGTAATCTTGCTGTACCACGGCAGGGTATCAAAATTGCTGGAGATCAGTCCTCGAAGTGGGAACCAGTCTAGATAACTGCCGCCTGCGAACAGCATAATTAAAATAATCGCAAACAAAAACGCCGGAATGGCATACCCGACGATGATTAATGTACTGCTCCAGGTATCGAACGGTGTGCCGTTCTTCACCGCTTTTTTGATGCCAAGTGGAATGGAAACCAGGTAGATAATCAGCGTACTCCATAGCCCCAGCGTAATCGAAACCGGCATGCTTTCCTTAATGAGCTGCATCACCGAAGAGCCACGAAACAGGCTGTCGCCGAAGTCAAAACGTACGTAATCCCACAGCAGTTTAAAATAGCGCTCATGGATTGGTTTATCGAAGCCATAGCGTTTAGTGATTTCTTCGATGACTTCCGGGTCAAGCCCGCGTGAGCCTCGGTAAGCGTTTTCGATATTGGGCGCGCCGCTGGTGCCAGTGCGTGCCATTCCTGCATCCATTCCGCTATTGGCGGTATAGCCGCTGCCGTGTCCCATTTCGATCGCTGCGATAGCTTGATCGACAGGGCCGCCGGGAGCAATTTGTACAATGAAGAAGTTAATCGTGATAATCGCCCACAGGGTTGGAATGACCAGCAAGAGGCGGCGTAACAGATACGTTCCCATTTTGATTCCTTAACGTCGCTCTGCGGGCAGCGTAGCTGCCTGTTTGGTATCGAACCACCAACCATCAAAACCAAGTGAATAGGTCGGTCGTACAGCAGGCATGGCAAACTTGTTCCAATAGGCGAAGCGGTCATGGTTGGAATACCACATCGGAATCATGAGCTGATTCCAGGTCAATATCCTGTCCAGCGCGCGGCCTAATGACAGCAAGGGGACTTTTTGCCCTTGATGCTTAACGATGTCTTCGATGAGTGAATCAATCGCGGGATCGCTGACTCCCGGTCGGTTGTAGGTCGAGTCGATATACTGCGAACTCCAGCGAATTTGCAGGTCAGCACTGGGGTAGAGCGACGCGCTGTATACCGTTGCCAGCATATCGAAATCCCGTTTACGGAGGCGGTTGTTGAACTGCGTGCTGTCGATGTTACGCACGTTCATGGTGATGCCCAGTTTTTTCAAGCTCTGCTGGAAAGGCAAGACATACTGCGAATTACCGGCGCTTGGCAATAGCAGTTCAAACGTAAATGGCTGTCCGGTTTTGCGATTAACCAGCTTCTGATCTTTCAATTCCCAGCCAGCCTCTTCCAGCAGCTTGATTGCCTTAAGCCAGTTTTGTCGGTCATACCCGCTGCCGTCGGATGAGGGCGGTTTGTAGGCCGTGCCGAAGACTTCGGGGGGGACTTTGTCCTTCAGTGGCGTCAGCCAGGCCAGTTCCTCTGCGCTGGGTTCACCTTTAGCGGCATACTCAGTATTCTGGAAATAGCTGTCGGTACGTTGATAAGCGTTGTAATACAGCGCCTTGTTCATCCAGTTGAAGTCAAATGCCAAGGATAACGCCTGACGAACGCGACGATCCTGAAACAGCGGCCGCTGGATATTGAACGCGAGCCAACGCGTATCCTGAGCGGATTGATTGACCTGATCCTGTTTAATGATGTAGCCACGCGCAAAGTTGCCACCCTGATATTGGGTCGCCCAATTTTTTGGCGATCCTTCTTCACGCAGATCGAAGGCTCCCGCTTTAAAGGCCTCTAGTGCGACGCTGTCGTCCAGATAATAGTCGTAGCGGATTTTGTCGAAATTGTACTGGCCTTTATTTACCGGTAAATCGTTACCCCAGTAGTCTTTCACGCGAGAATAGGTAACATATTGCCCCGTTCGATAGGCGGTGATGCGGTAAGGGCCACTAGCCGGGGGTGGATAGGATAGCGGCTCGCTGAACTTATGATTCTTCCAGAATTTTTCCGGCATGATGGGCAAGGTCAGCAGGCTGAACATGCGGTTTTTGTCGGATACGGGAAAATCGAAGCGTACGGTCAGCGGTGCAACGGCCTTGGCGGTAACATCTTTAAAATAGATGCGAAACTGCGGCACGCCCTGCGTCATAAACATATTGTAAGTGAACGCCACGTCGGCCGCCGTGATCGGGGTGCCATCATGAAAGCGGGCTTTGGGGTTCATCTCTATTTCAATCCAGCGGAAATCCGCCGAATGGCGTGTCGTCAGCGCGACGAGTGGATAATAACTGCCGGGTTCGTCATCAGAGGAAGTGAAAAGCGAATCATAGAGACGTTCAGTACGTGCCGCCGCTGTGCCGCGTAGCGCGAAACGGTTGAAATTGTCAAAGGTACCCAGTGCGCTGAGAGTGATGCTGCCGCCTTTGGGGGCGTCAGGACTGACATAGTCAAAATGGCTGAAATTCTCGGCATATTTGGGTTCCCCCAACAGTGCGAAGCGGGTGCTGTTTTCAATCGTTTCGGCATGCAGCCCAAAATGGGTCGTGCAAAGCAATACGGCAGCGATAACGCGTTTTAACATCTGACGGCAATCTCCTGCGAGTGGTCGTTATCTGATTGGGCGTCTGATGTAGATATGCCATATCGTAACGTCGACGATGCCGATTTCTTCGGCATAAAGTTCTTGAAATAATTAACATTCCCATAGGGAAGTTGCGTGTTTTCTTTTTATCATGAAATCAGGTGATAAACCTACCTTAATCACGGCCTGTTAATGTTTCAGATTGTTGAGTCAGTCATATTTTGCGCAATATGCCGCAGAAGGGGAGGAACGAAGTGGCATTCGGAGGAGGCAGGAATAAAAAACGTAGGGAACGTTTTCCAACGTTGCGCAGCAACGGTCCGTAGGGTGACGGATAAGGATGTTCGTCATAAAAAAACGCCGCTTAGGTTATAAGCGGCGTTAATGTCATCTCGTTTCGTTGGCTAACTAAACAATACCACAGCAAGGGACAGATATTGTTTAGCTGGTTTTTCCTTTACTCAGAACACGGCGTCCTTCTTGATAACGCTTATTCCAGTAGTCTTCTGTCATTTTGGAGATGATGACACCACTGCTGGTTGATGCGTGGACGAACTGATCGTTGCCGAGGTAAATACCAACGTGGCGTCCGGTTGAACCTGCACGGAACAGAACAAGATCGCCAACGCGCAGTTTGTTGCGCTGAATTTGCTGGCCCATCTCTTGCTGTTCATAGGTCGAACGCGGTAAATCCATGCCAAATTGTTCGCGGAAGGTGCGCTGAACGAAAGCTGAGCAGTCAATGCCACGGCGACTATCACCGCCTAAGCGGTAACGAACACCTTTCCAACTGGCATATTGGTTAAGCAATTTGGACTTGATGTCCACGTTACGAACCAGTGCTTCAAATTCATCCTGAGAGGCTTGCAGTAAAAGACCATCTTTATCATTAACTGCATGCATATCAGTTTGAGCTTTATGGTTATATGCACTATTACTTCCACATGCGGAGAGCATCATTGCTACCGCTACGGCAGGCACTGCCCGCCAGATATATCTCAGAATCGGTTGAGACTTGACCATTATTGTTATGTTCCCTTGCTGTCCTTAACGATAAATATCGCTATGTAGTATCCCCATTTCACTGGGGCATAAATGCCAAACGAAAACGAGAGTCAGACTAAATCAGAGTTTCTTCTTAGCCAAATACTCATCAACGAAAGTGTGCCAGAATGCACATTATTTTTCTTGTCGCTACTAGTTCAGTATGCGCTAAAAAGCAAACTTCAACGAGACTACCGCAACAGCAGTAGGATTGCGAGTAGTTTTAACTAATTTATTTATAAGATTTAATGATGTATTCAGCTAAAAAATGTCGATGTAAAAAAGCTGAAATCATATGAATTTATACTGTCGATTTCTTAGGTAATCGTCGGTTTAACAGGGCAATAGCGGCATCGCTTGCTGGCGTTAATAACCACCAACTCAAGCCGACCAGAACAACCGAGAGCGAACCGACGGCAATATCGGTAAACCAATGTGCACCGATCATGATGCGAGGCAATGAGAAGATTACTGTGATGGCCACGCCGATAGCGAAAGCGGTGCGGGTAAAATAGCGCAGCATAAAGGCAGCAAAGATCATCAACATCATACCGTGGTCACCGGGGAAACTGTCCGATGAAGCATCTTTGGTAGGTATACCCGTTAAGTCTGAAACGCGGTTGACGTCACTAAAATAGAGCGTCGGGCTGGCGTGTTGAACGGGCAGCAAATGTCCCGCTTGATTCAGCACTACGGCAGTTAACAGCATGATGAAGCCAATGATTAACAAATGGCGGCGCTCTATGGGGGAGGCTTTCAGATAAAACGACAAATACAGCAACCCCATCGCAATAAGCGCACAGCCGTCAAAAGCCCGGTTATTGGTAATCGCTACCAGATGTAAAAATGCCGGACTATCAACCAAAAGGCGGTTGAAATAGAAAAAGATGTTACTGTCGAGCGTGAGCCAAAAACCATGATTTTCCGGCAGGTACCAAGATAAAAACAGACCAATACCCAACACATTGAGCACTAAAATAGAAGAAATACGAGCAAATGACATAAGGCAAAGCATCCAAATACGAAAAACTCCAGTTTAGTCCACGTTAGGTAAACGAGCCTTTAACAATGAGGCTTGCAACGTATTCCATTCTGCCGGTGTTTCATTGATGACTTCGATACGGCTATCAATCGGTGCCGCCGATCGGGTTTCTATATGAAGATCGAGTCCCTGACGGTTGACGACGAGCGTCCCTTCTTTGATACGCATAACCCCTTTAACCCGGCTCACGGGGGAAAGGCGAACCCAGTCCAGCAAGGTGGCGGTGTCAAAAGCGGTTTCAGGCTCGAATATCCAACCGCAGGCATGGTAGCCCTGTCCCTGATTAAGAGAACGTCGCCAGGATTGCCCACTCGGTAATTGCAGCGCGGCCAAACCATTTTTTGGCTTATGTGCGTGGTGGTGAATGCCGTCCGGCAGTTCGCGTACACGGTTTTGCGATAAAGGGTGTCGCGGTTGGTCGAGCTGCTGTCGGTTAAGGTTTCCCTGACTGGTTTCGATGATTTGCCGACCCTCGCTGTTTGCCTGTTGCCACTGTTGTAAGGCCGCGAGATCATCGGTGGTGTAGGT
Organism: Pectobacterium atrosepticum; assembly: GCF_000740965.1. Classification (NCBI taxonomy): domain Bacteria; kingdom Pseudomonadati; phylum Pseudomonadota; class Gammaproteobacteria; order Enterobacterales; family Pectobacteriaceae; genus Pectobacterium; species Pectobacterium atrosepticum. The sequence goes on from NZ_CP009125.1 coordinate 2,016,194, forward strand.
ATCGCGCTTGTTGGCGATAATAATGTCAGCGGCGGCAAGCTGATCGCGGAAATTCTCATTTTCTGTGTAACGCGTGTCGCTTAACTGGCGCGCATCCAGCAGACACAGTGTGGCCTGCAATGTCAGCCAGGGCTGATAGATGTCACTCGTCAGCAATGAGAGAATTTGTTTCGGGTGGCCGAGCCCCGTGGGTTCGATAAGTAATCGATGGGGCTTTTTCTGTTGCAGCAGCATGTTCAGGCCAACCTGCATCGGCAAGCCGTTCACGCAGCACATGCAGCCGCCGGGAATTTCTTTCAGGACAGCACCGCTGTCCGCCAGTAAGGCACCGTCAATGCCCACTTCGCCGAATTCATTGACCAGCACTGCCCAGACTTCGTCTTCAGGCTTTTGCGACAGAAGATGGCGAATTGTGGTGGTTTTTCCACTACCCAGAAACCCCGTAATCAAATTGACTTTCGTTAGCATGGCAGGCTCCTATATGAATGGACGGTTGAAATGTGCCGGATATCTCATCCGGCGACACGTATCGTGCTGATGGTGCGAGGTCGTTGTTAGTCTGCGCGGCCCATGTAGCGACGTTCTGGAATGTGAATACGGATTTTTTCACCTGCGCTCAGGTATTCTGGAACTGGGATGACCAGACCGGTGCTCATGGTGGCTGGCTTGTTGCGTGAGCTGGCGGAAGCACCTTTAATGCCCGGTGCCGTCTCGATGATTTCCAGATCTACCGTTTGCGGCAGTTCCAGCGCAATGATTTGGCCGTCCCAGCTTAATACCTGAATCCCCGGCATACCGCCTTCAGGGATAAACAGCAGTTCGTCTTCTATTTGATCTTTTTTGAAGAGGTAAGGGGCGTAGTCTTCATCATCCATAAAGACGTATTCGTCACCGTCAATATAAGAGAAGGTCACCGTGCGGCGTGTCAGCGTGATGGTGTCGATAATATCGTCACCTTTAAAACGTTCTTCCACTTTCAAACCCGTGCGGACGTCAGAAAAACGCATTTTATACAGCGTGCTGGCACCGCGGGCACTGGGGCTCTGGACATCGATGTCCTTTACCAGCAATAACTTGTCGTTATAGTTAACGACCATTCCGCGTTTAATCTCGTTCGCTCTTGCCATAAAAATTACCTGTTATAAGGAGTGTGATTTTTGTGGCGACACGTTACTCGCGCCGGAGAATTCAGGCAAGTAGATACTCGTCATACTTCAAATTTCATGTGCGTTGGCTGCGTTCACTCACCTGAATCACTTACTTATGTAAGCTCATCGGGATTCCTTCCCTTGCCGCCTTCCTGAAACTCGAATTATTTAGAGTATAAGATGAATGGGGCTGATATTGGTTTTTTGCTATCGGGCTGCTATCGTGGCGCTCTCTTATCTCTTGTCAGCCCACCGGAGAGCTTACTGATGGACTGTCGCCCTCATTGCGGTGCTTGCTGCATCGCGGCATCGATTTCAACGCCTATGCCGGGCCTGCCGCACGGCAAGCCAGCAAACACGCCCTGTATTCATCTTGATGAGGCGATGCGCTGTGGGTTATTCCATTCCCCTCTGCGGCCTGCGGTTTGCGCGGGGCTAAAGCCGCGTGCGGATATGTGTTTCAGCCATCGGGATGAGGCGATGATTTACCTGCTCAAACTGGAAGCTGACACCGCGCCTTGAATTGCGGTGGTCAGGCATCTTTGATGCGTGACATACAATAGATGGAACCGACGATCATCAGCAGTGCGAAAAAGAAAACGGCGTGATAGCTCCAGATTTCAGCGACGATACCGGCCAGTGAGCCGGAGATGATCCAGCCAACGCGGGTGGTATTGGTAAACAGCGTCGTCGCAGCCCCTGCCTGTCCAGGCATTAAATCCTGAAAATAGAGCATACCTATTCCAGCTAGAATCCCGATGAAAATAGCGTTCAGCACCTGTAACGCCAGCAGCGCGGTTTCTCCGTTGAAGAACAACAATCCGCTAAAGAACAGTAGGCCAGATGCAACGGCAAGCCGCATTAGGAAACGTTTACCGAAGCGTTTGGCAACGTAACCTGCAATCAACATCACCGGAATTTCCAGCCCAGCGGCAACGCCCATCATGATACCCGCCAGCTTTTCTGGCAGATGAAGCTCATGCACCAGATACAGCGGCATATTAATGAGGTAAATCCCGTTGCAGGTCCACATCAAGGTACACGCGATGAATAGCAAGAGCGTGTCACGACGGTTGCGGCGAGGTGATTCCAGCGTGGAGGTGGTTTTCTCCACCGCTTTGGGCATGGAGGGTAGAAAGAATTTGACCAAAATGCCGCACAAGATAAAGACGACTGCGGCGGTCAGATACATCGTGGTGAAGCCGAATCCTAGTGCCAGCGCAAAGGCGATAGGCGGGCCGACAACCCAAGCGAGAGAAATTTGGGCGCGGAGGATTGAGCTGAACATTGCCGCTTCACGACCGGTTTTATCCGCGTGCTCGCGCGCCAGCGCAAAAAGTTGCGGGTTCGCGGTCGAGCCAAAACTGCTCAGCAAGACGCCGATAAAGAGCAGAATAAAATAGTTACGGTTCCACGCAAACAGCATGCAGGCCAATGCACCCAGCAGGCAGCAGACGAAGATCAACGATTTACGATCGCCTTGACGGTCTGAACGCGTGGCCAGCATTTGGCTGACGACGATGCCAATAACTGCGCTGCCGGTATAAAACATCCCCACCATAAAAGGACGAACCTGTACTTCGCTGGAAAGAAAGAGGCTGAGCGTGGGAAGTTGCAGGGCACCGGCTGTTCCAGTCAGAAAGGCAATGATTAAAAATGCTGACGATGTCAGGTCAAGCGGGCGTCGTGTTGTGTTTGCAGGAGTGAACATAAATTGATAGCGCTTGGAAAATAGGCAGAGGCTGTCGAGCGCGACATAGTACGCGGGTTTATAATGAAACAGAAATCTTGTTTCATTATTTTTCGTCAGCACAGCTTCAGCCATTTGAGGGTTTTTGTTGGCGGGCAGTGCGTCATCCACGTTAAAATGTGCGTGATGTCAAAATTTTGTTACGTCAGCAGTGTAGAAAGCTTGCATAAAGTACGTAATAGAATGAGACTTTTGAAACGTTTCAGCGGGATTTTTTTTGAAACGCCCTAATCATCACCACATTTTTTTCTCATAAAAGCTGAAACGATTCAACTTTCAGCAAGAGAGGAGCGCCATGTTCCAGTTGTCACAGCAAGATATTCATTTGGGCGCAGCGGCAAGTAATAAGCAGGAAGCTATCCAGCTTGTTGCTTCAGCACTGACCGCTGCCGGGTGCGTTAACGCAGGGTATGTCGACGGCATGCTACAGCGCGAACAGCAAACATCTACTTATTTGGGAAGCGGTATTGCTATCCCTCACGGTACAACCGATACCCGCGATTTGGTATTGAAGACCGGAGTTCAAGTATTTCAGTTTCCTCAGGGTATAGCCTGGGGTGAAGACCAAACCGCCTACGTGGTGTTAGGGATTGCAGCTCGCTCTGATGAGCATCTGGCTTTGCTGCGTCAGCTGACTCACGTCCTGAGCGATGATCGCGTAGCGGCACTGCTGGCAAGCACAACCTCAGCAGAAGAACTGCGTAGCCTGCTAATGGGCGAGCAGCAATTGGCGGAGTTCCGTTTTGACACCTCGCTGATTGCGCTGGATGTAGCGACCGATAATCTGCTGACACTTCAGGCGCTGAACGCCGGTCGTCTTCAGCAGGTCGGTGCAGCAGACGCTAGCTTTGTCAGCACCACCGTCAGCAACAAACCGCTGAATCTGGGGCAAGGTGTGTGGTTCAGCGATAGCGCTGTCGGTAACCTCAGCAGCGCGGCTGCGGTGGCACGCCCGGCTGCGCCTTTCAGCGTTGACGGTGAAAACGTGGCCTTATTGGTGACGGTTGCGGCTGCTGACGATCAGGCTTTTGCACCTATCGATTACTTGAGCAACTTGCTGATTACGCAAAAAGCGGAACGTCTGCTGACGGCTGATGCACCGACGCTGCTGGCACTCTTGACCAGCGACGTACCGGAAGAAAGCGAAGTGCTGACGGCAGAATTTACCATTCGTAACGAACACGGTCTGCACGCTCGTCCGGGCACCATGCTGGTGAACGTGGTCAAACAGTTCACTAGTGAGATTACGGTGACCAATCTGGATGGCACAGGCAAACCGGCAAATGGCCGCAGCCTGATGAAAGTCGTCGCGCTGGGCGTGAAAAAAGGTCACAAACTGCGTTTCACCGCCAGCGGTAGCGATGCGGAGCAAGCACTTGCCGCTATTGGCGACGCGATTACGTCCGGTTTGGGCGAGGGGGCAGCATGAGCAGGAGAGTAGCCACAATCACCCTGAATCCAGCTTACGATCTGGTTGGCTATTGCCCAGAAGTTGAGAAAGGCGAAGTCAATCTGGTTCAGACAGCGGGTCTGCACGCCGCAGGTAAAGGTATCAACGTTGCCAAGGTGCTGAAAGATCTCGGGATTGATGTCACGGTAGGTGGCTTTCTGGGTAAAGACAATCAGGATGGTTTTCAGCAATTGTTCAGCGAGTTGGGCATTGCCAACCGTTTCCAGGTTGTGCCAGGACGTACGCGTATTAATGTCAAATTAACGGAAAAAGATGGCGACGTAACCGACTTCAACTTTTCCGGTTTTGAAGTGACACAGCAAGATTGGCAGCGTTTCGTCAATGATTCGCTGAGCTGGCTTGGGCAGTTCGACATGGTCGCGGTGAGCGGTAGTTTGCCTGCAGGCGTCGATCCTGATGCGTTTACCGACTGGATGTCTCGTCTGCGCACGCAGTGTCCTTGCATTATTTTCGACAGCAGCCGTGAAGCGCTGGTGGCGGGACTGAAGGCCTCTCCTTGGTTGGTGAAACCGAACCGCCGGGAGCTGGAAATATGGGCTGGGCGTAAATTACCTACGCTGGCTGATGTGGTGGATGCCGCTCACGCGCTGCGTGAACAGGGTATCGCGCATGTTGTGATCTCACTGGGTGCGGAAGGTGCGCTGTGGGTGAATGCATCTGGCGCGTGGCTGGCAAAACCACCTGCCTGTGATGTGGTAAGTACGGTAGGGGCGGGCGACTCCATGGTTGGGGGGTTGATTTATGGCTTATTAATGCGTGAGTCCAGTGAGCACACTCTGCGTTTGGCTACGGCGGTTTCGGCTCTGGCCGTCAGCCAAAGTAATGTAGGTATTACCGATCGTCCTCAGTTGGCCGCAATGATGGCGCGTGTCGACCTAAAACCCTTTAACTGATACAGCAGGAGACAAACAATGAAAACGCTGCTGATTTTGGATAAATCACTGGGCCTGGCGAGAAGCCAACTAGTGAAAAACCTACTCGGCGCTGCCGCTGCGAAAGCAGAGGTGACGTTTACAGAACATGCTAACGATGCTGAACTGGCGATCGTTCTGGGTGCATCCGCTGCGGCGGACAGCGCACTGAATGGCAAGCAGGTTTATGTCGGTGATATCGAACTGGCTGTTTCGCAGCCGGAAGCCTTTTGGGCGAAAGCGCAGGCTGAAGCAACGGCGTATCAGGCCGTCGCGTCAGCTTCCGTTCAGCAACCCGTTACTGCCAAGCGTATTGTTGCGATAACGGCGTGCCCGACTGGCGTCGCGCATACGTTTATGGCGGCAGAAGCGATTGAAAGCGAAGCAAAAAAACGCGGCTGGTGGGTTAAGGTTGAAACACGCGGCTCCGTTGGCGCAGGTAATACGATTACCCCAGAAGAAGTGGAGCAGGCCGATCTGGTGATCGTCGCTGCGGATATTGAAGTCGATCTGGCGAAGTTTGCCGGTAAGAGGATGTATCGCACGTCGACGGGTCTGGCACTGAAAAAGACGGCGCAAGAATTAGATAAAGCGCAGGCTGAGGCTAAAGTGTATCAGCCATCCGGGCAAGCTGGCGCGTCAAGCGCGAGCGAGTCTGGTCAGAAAGGCGGAGCAGGCCCATATCGTCACCTGCTGACCGGCGTGTCTTACATGCTACCGATGGTAGTGGCGGGCGGCTTGTGTATCGCACTGTCGTTTGTCTTTGGTATTGAAGCCTTTAAACAGGAAGGTACGCTGGCAGCAGCGCTGATGAAGATCGGCGGTGGTTCTGCCTTTGCGCTGATGGTGCCGGTACTGGCAGGCTATATCGCTTTCTCCATTGCGGATCGTCCGGGTTTAACGCCGGGTCTGGTTGGCGGGATGTTGGCGGTGAGTACAGGTGCGGGCTTCCTCGGCGGTATCATTGCCGGTTTCCTTGCGGGTTACATTGCCAGAGCAATCAACAATAAATTGACTCTGCCGCAAAGTTTGACTGCGCTAAAACCGATCCTGATCATTCCGCTGTTTGCTACCTTGATCACCGGTCTTATCATGATTTACGTCGTCGGTACGCCGGTGGCGAAAATCCTGACTGGCCTGACAGGCTGGCTGCAATCCATGGGCACGGCGAATGCGGTGATTCTGGGTGCGATTCTGGGTGCGATGATGTGTACGGATATGGGCGGCCCGGTTAACAAAGTGGCCTACGTCTTCGGTACCACCTTACTCAGTAGCCAGATTTACGCGCCGATGGCCGCTGTCATGGCTGCGGGTATGGTGCCACCGTTGGCGATGGGTCTGGCAACCGTGCTGGCAAGCAAGAAATTTAACCCGACTGAACGTGAAGGGGGTAAAGCGGCGTTTGTACTGGGCCTGTGCTTTATTTCCGAAGGGGCGATTCCTTACGCCGCGCGTGATCCAATGCGCGTTCTGCCTTGCTGCATCATCGGTGGGGCATTGACTGGTGCACTGTCGATGGCGGTGGGCGCTAAGTTGATGGCACCACACGGTGGTCTGTTCGTACTGTTGATTCCAGGCGCAATTACCCCAGTTATCGGCTATCTGTTAGCGATCATTGCGGGAACGGCGGTCGCGGGCGTGCTGTATGCACTGCTGAAACGCTCTGATGAGCAACTGGCGAAAGCGGCATAAGCCTGATTATCGTTATAAATTTCACGATGCAGGATGATGGCGGGGAAAGTTAACCGTCACACCTGCAAAGTGAAGAAAGCGTACTGCCATAACACAAGGATGTGGATGAGATAGCGCCAGTTGGTATTCACCAACTGGCGCTTTTTTTATGTATATACTCGTCATACTTCAAGTTGCATGTGCGTTGGCTACGTTCATTCACCCGAATCACTTACTTGAGTAAGCTCATCGGGATTCCCTCTCTTGCCGCCTTCCTGAAACTTGAATTATTTAGAGTATAATCAGTACTGGGCTTCAGACTTGAGCCAGGCGATTTCGTCGGCCCAGATGTCGGGATTGACTGTTTCCAGAATCATCGGGATACCGTCAAAACGGGTGTCTTTCATAATGTAGCTGAAAGCAGTTTTGCCAATATTACCTTCTCCCAGGCTGTGGTGTCGGTCAACGCGGCTGCCGAACGTGCTTTTCGCATCATTCAAATGCATTCCGCGCAGATAGCGGAACCCAACAATGCGATCGAACTCAGCAAAGGTCGCTTCGCAATCCGCTTCTGTTCGCAGATCGTACCCGCCAGCGAAGGCGTGGCAGGTATCGATACAGACGCCGACACGGCTTTTATCTTCCACGCCATCGATGATGGCCGCCAGATGTTCAAAACGGAAACCCAGATTACTGCCTTGTCCGGCGGTATTTTCAATTACGGCGGTGACACCGTCCGTTTCCGCCAGCGCGATGTTGATGGACTCGGCAATACGTGCCAGACAGTCCGCTACCTCGATCTGCTTCAGATGGCTACCGGGATGAAAGTTCATCAGGCTCAGCCCAAGCTGTTGGCAGCGGGACATTTCGTCAATAAACGCGATGCGTGATTTCTCCAGCGCTTCCTCGTCTGGGTGACCCAAATTAATCAAATAGCTGTCGTGGGGCAGAATCTGTGCCGACGTATAGGCGTACTGTTCACACGCGGCTTTAAAACGGTCAATGACCTCTGCACTGAGTGCGGCAGCCTGCCATTGGCGCTGGTTCTTGGTAAATAAGGCGAAAGCGGTCGCCTTTATCTCATGCGCGCGAATCACGGCCTGATCGACACCGCCTGCTGCGCTAACGTGCGCTCCGATGTATTTCATGTTGGTCTCCTCTATAACGAAGACATTATGGCATCGTCATGCATACCCGTCATACTTCAAGTTGCATGTGCGTTGGCTGCGCTTACTCACCCGAATCACTTACTTGAGTAAGCTCATCGGGATTCGCTCACTTGCCGCCTGCCTGCAACCCGAATTATTTAGGGTATGGGTTAATCAGACGTTAATGGGTAAATAATTTATCGTTAGCTGAATAAGTGTTCGAAGAACAGGTTGATTCCCGCACCACCGATCACCAGCCAGATAAACAGAATAAGTGCCAGCAGTAGCGGTTTTGCTCCTGCCTGACGGATGGCGCTGAATTGGGTAGTCAGGCCTAACGCCACCATCGCCATCGTCAGTAGTACATTATCAAGTTGAACTAACTGGGTGACGAGTGTCGGAGAAAGTAGCGGGAAAGAATTGAAGGCGGCCACGGCAATGAATCCCAAGGCAAACCACGGGAACATCAGTGGAACAGCGTCTTCTGCATCACGTTTTTGCGTGTTTTTTTTCAGGAAGAACCCGAGTATGAGAAGGAAAGGTGCCAGCATCATCACGCGCAGCATTTTGCTGATAACGGCGATGTTTTCCGTCGCGCCATCAACGGCATGCCCAGCGGCAACGGCCTGAGCGACTTCATGTATTGTTGAACCAAAATACAGGCCGACGATCTGCGGTGTAGCTTCAATCCACTGATGTTCGAGATTGAGTTGATAGAGCCACGGATACAAAAACATGGCTGTCGTACCGAAGATCACCACGGTGGAAACCGCGACGGCAATAGTATTGCCAGCGGCTTTAACAACGGGGGCTGTTGCCATTATCGCCGCCGCACCGCAGATGCTGCTGCCAGCACCGATGAGAATCACCGTCTCATTGTCGAGCTTCAGCCAGCGCTTGCCAATCCAACAGGCGAGCAAAAATGTTAGCGTGACGACGGTAAGATCGACGGCGATACCCGTAAAGCCGACGGCAGCAACTTGCTGAAAGCTGAGACGAAAACCATAAAGTATGATGCCCCAGCGGAGTAAGTGCTGCTTGGCCCACTGCACACCGGGATCGCACAGAGGATGAATTCGCGGATAAACGCTATTCCCCAGCACGATCCCAGTTAGGATCGCTAATGTCAGTGAGCCGGGTCCCCAGTGGGCGATTTTCGGAATATTTGCCAGCCAGAGAAGTGAAAAAGTTATTAAACTTACTAACAACAGGCCAGGTAATCGCGCTTTTGCTCCATTGGGTGGTGCTATCGCTTGTAATGTCGCAGGAAGAGCCATGGGTTTGGTGCCTATTCTGACCGTACCGAATTGAGAAGCCAGCTTATAATCCATGAGATTAAAAGAGAAATTGATTATATATTTATAACCTATAAGTATTTCAGATAAAGAGCGCACTATGCATATCACGTTACGTCAACTGGAAGTCTTTGCCGAAGTCCTGAAAAGTGGTTCAACGACACAGGCCTCCGTTGTGCTTTCACTTTCTCAATCGGCAGTCAGCGCTGCTCTGGCGGATTTAGAAGGGCAGCTGGGTGTTCAACTTTTCGACCGCGTGGGTAAACGTCTGGTTGTTAATGAGCATGGCCGCCTGCTGTACCCCAAGGCGCTGGCATTGCTTGAACAGTCGATAGAAATTGAGCAGCTCTTCCGGCGTGATAATGGAGCACTGCGTATTTATGCCAGCAGTACTATTGGCAACTATCTATTGCCTGCGATGATTGCCCGCTATCGCCATGACTACCCTGAAATTCCGCTGGAACTGCATGTCGGCAATACGCAAGATGTGATCACCCGCGTGTCTGAATTTAGTGTCGATTTGGGCTTGATCGAAGGCCCTTGCCATCACCCTCATTTAATTACGCAGCCCTGGCTGGAAGATGAACTGGTGGTATTTTGTTCTCCCGAGTATCCGCTCAGCCGGGGGACGGTATCATTAGCGGCGCTGGCGGATGCCCACTGGATCCTGCGTGAGCGCGGTTCAGGCACGCGTGAAGTGCTGGATCATCTGTTGTTGACGCACCTGTCACATTTCCATCTGGTGATGGAATTAGGTAATTCGGAGGCAATTAAACATGCGGTTCGCCATGGAATTGGTATCAGTTGCCTGTCACGGCATGTGATTGCTGAACAGCTGGCGTCAGGCTCGTTGGTGGAATTGAAGGTGCCGTTGCCTAAACTCACGCGGACGCTGTATTTGGTACACCACCGACAGAAACATCTTTCAAATGTGTTACAGCGTTTCCTGAGTTATTGCTGTGAAATGCCATAGTGAAAATATTTTCTGCTGCTAATAATCGGGCGTGAGTTATTAAGCTCTCTTATAACTCGACGATCTTAACTATCCAGTACAACGCTATTTGCTACAATCCCGCCTCGATTTTTAGCACGAGCACGCAGGATAACAATGGCTCAGCACGATATTCAACAAACTACACAGGGCGCACCGACCCTGCGCCGTGAACTGAAAGCGCGGCATTTAACGATGATCGCCATTGGCGGATCGATTGGTACCGGGTTATTTGTCGCTTCTGGTGCGACGGTTTCACAAGCGGGTCCCGGTGGTGCACTCCTGTCTTATGCCCTGATTGGGCTGATGGTTTACTTCCTGATGACGAGCCTAGGCGAACTGGCGGCATTCATGCCAGTTTCTGGTTCATTTTCTACCTACGGATCTCGCTATGTTGAGGAAGGTTTCGGCTTCGCATTGGGCTGGAACTATTGGTACAACTGGGCGGTGACCATTGCGGTCGATCTGGTCGCTGCGCAACTGGTGATGGGATATTGGTTCCCTGAAGTCTCCGGCTGGATCTGGAGCGCTTTGTTTCTGGCGCTGATGTTCCTACTTAATTACATTTCCGTGAAAGGGTTTGGCGAAGCCGAGTATTGGTTCTCACTGATTAAAGTGACGACGGTCATTATTTTCATTGCTGTGGGTGTGATGATGATTACGGGCATCATGAGCGGTGCGGAAAATGCTGGATTCCACAACTGGGAGATTGGCGATGCACCGTTTGCTGGTGGCTTCTCCGCCATGATCGGCGTGGCGATGATCGTGGGTTTTTCTTTCCAGGGAACGGAACTGATCGGTGTGGCTGCTGGGGAGTCCCAGGAACCGAGCAAAAACATTCCGCGTGCCATCCGTCAGGTTTTCTGGCGTATCCTGCTGTTTTACATCTTCGCGATTCTGATTATCAGCTTAATCATTCCGTATACCGATCCGAACCTGCTGCGTAATGATGTGAAAGACATTACGGTGAGTCCGTTCACGCTGGTGTTTGAGAATGCGGGTCTGTTGTCTGCCGCTGCGGTCATGAATGCGGTCATCTTGACGGCGGTGTTGTCGGCGGGTAACTCCGGGATGTACGCCTCTACACGTATGCTGTTTACGCTGGCATCGGAAGGTAAAGCGCCGCGTATTTTCGCTAAGCTGTCAAAAGGGGGTGTGCCACGTAATGCGCTGTATGCAACAACCGTGGTGGCTGCGCTGTGTTTCCTGTCTTCTCTGTATGGTAACCAAACGGTTTATCTGTGGTTGTTGAATACCTCGGGAATGACCGGCTTTATTGCTTGGCTAGGGATCGCGATCAGCCATTACCGTTTCCGTCGCGGCTATGTTATGCAAGGCCACGATCTGAACCGTCTGCCTTATCAGTCGCGTTTCTTCCCGTTAGGGCCGATCTTCGCCTTTGTGCTCTGCCTGATCATCACATTGGGGCAGAATTATCAGGCGTTTCTGCAAGACAACATCGACTGGTATGGCGTCACGGCAACCTACATCGGCATTCCGTTGTTCCTGCTGATTTGGTTCGGCTATAAGCTGTATCGTGGAACGGGCTTCATCAAGTATCAGGATATGACGTTCCCGGATCATAAAGACTAATCGCTAGCATACCGTTAACGGGCGATTCCCTGATGGGGGTCGCCTTTTTTATTGATTTTTTTTCGTTTTCGCACTGTCCTTCATACTTCCTCTTATATTGATGTGTTGATTTATATCAAATTTATTCACCTTGATTTACCGGGTTATTTTACATTAACTCGATTTAATAATTGTTTTTTTAATTTAATTATTTGTTTTTTATGAATAAATGCCACATCAATTTCATTCCTTATTGCGCATGCAAATGATTTTAATTTTCATTTACAATTATTATTTGCTCATTACAATGTGTTGAACAAAAAAACTCAATGTAAATCATCCGTTCTGAGGACACAGACGCATGGCAATAAATATAAGAAAATCGGTGGCATTGGCGCTGGTTACAATGGCAACGACACCCGTTATCGCCGCACAGGACGATACGATGGTTGTGACGGCTTCGGGTTATGAACAAAAAATCACCGAAGCGGCCGCGAGTATTTCGGTTGTTGGTCATGATGAACTGACTAAACGTAAATATAACGATCTTGGTGAAGCACTCAGTGACGTAGAAGGAGTTGATGTACGAAGCTCAACGGGTAAAACAGGTGGCCTAGACATCAGCATTCGCGGTATGCCAAGTGACTATACGCTGATTCTGGTTGATGGTATTCGCCAGAACGGCTCATCAGATGTCACGCCGAATGGGTTTGGTACAATGAACACCGGCTTTATTCCACCGTTGGCGGCGATAGAGCGTATTGAAGTTATCCGCGGGCCGATGTCAACGTTATATGGTTCTGATGCGATGGGTGGCGTGGTAAATATCATCACCAAAAAAGCGTCGAAAGAGTGGGTCGGAAATATCACTCTGGATCATACTTTTCAGGAGGACAGAGACTATGGTGACGCGTCCAAGTTCTCGATTTATTCCAGCGGTGCGTTGATCGAAGACAAACTGGGGCTCGCCCTGCGCGGCAACATCTTACGCCGCGATGCATCAGAAGTTAGTTCGTCCTCAACCGGACAGGAGCTCAGTATGCGTGGTCCGAATCCAGTTAAGTCTGACAATTACCTTTTGGGTGGTAAGTTATCCTGGCTGCTGGATAGTCGTAATACCCTGTGGCTGGATGGTGAAGTCTCCAACCAGAAATATGATAACAAGGAAGAACAACTCGGTGCGCTGGGAGCTGGTACTGCGGCTCGGGGCGGCGGTTATGAAGATACACTGCGTTATGAGCGTCGCAAGGTTACGCTGGGTAGCGATAATCAGCTCGATTTTGGTACATGGAATTCGAGCTTGTCCTTCAACCAGACAGAGAACAAGGGACGGTTGATTCCTCGTTCTACGGTGCCGGCAGGGTCAACAGCCTCAGGGCAAAAGCGCGAGCTAAAAAATACCAACTACATTCTTGATACGAAACTGGTTAGCCCACTAGGTGACAGTCATTTAGTGACGCTGGGTGGGCAGTACTGGAATGCCGTCATGAAAGATGGAATTGTTCTGGCGAATACGGGTGAGAAATTCGAACAGAATTCGTGGTCGCTCTTTGCTGAAGATGAATGGCGCATTGTTGATTCGCTAGCGTTAACCACAGGCGCTCGTTATGAGCATCATGAAGCGTTCGGTGGCCATGTTAGCCCACGTGCTTATCTCGTGTGGAATGCGTTGGATGAATTAACGATTAAAGGTGGGGTGAGCACAGGCTACAAGACGCCATCGTTGGCTCGGTTACATAACGGCATAAGTGGCGTAACGGGGCAGGGTACGATCAATACGATTGGTAACCCTAACCTGAAGCCGGAAGAAAGCGTGAATACGGAACTGGGGGCATACTATGAGCATTTTAGTGGTTTCTCTACTAACGCTACGCTTTTCCATAACCGCTTCCGTAATAAGATCGATAGTTACGAAATTGATACGGTAACGTCTAGCTATCGCAATATTGGTAAAGCGAACACGCAAGGTCTGGAGTTGGGATCGACTATCCCTCTATGGTCAGACAACTGGACGCTGAACGTGAATTACACCTTTACTGACAGCGAGCAGAAAGGCGGAGAAAATCCCGGTGCCCGTTTGACCAATACGCCTAAGCACATGGCCAATGCGCGTTTAAACTGGAGTGTGAACGAGCAGTTGAGTACCTGGCTTAAAGCGGAATATCGAGGCAAAACGGCTCGTTTCACGGAAAATTATGACCAACTCAGTGATGCAAACAAGGTTGTTCATGACAATCTTGGCTCGGATTTCAAATCATTCACCGTCGTGAACCTCGGCGGATCGTATAAGATATCCAAAGATGTAACATTGAACGGATCGGTTAATAACCTGTTGGACAAAGATTTCACCAAGACCTATGTCCTCCCGGTCGGAACGGGTACGACAACAGCGGGTGATTACTTTACATCAAGTCAGGTCACTACAGGTTCCGTAGTACCAGGTCGTAATTACTGGGTATCGGTAAACGTCAACTTCTGATGAAACAGCGCCCCGGAATGAGTCAAGCTCGTTCCGGGGTATAATGATTCTCACTCCGCTTCCTTCCCCCTCTAAAGACACTGCATCATTTCTGAGGTTTTTCTCGCGCATTTATTCTTGCTGATTAACGACCAGGTTTTGCTATCACCCTTATTATTCCCTCCCTTTGCCAGCATCATGAGAACAATGAGTGAATATCATCAGCACTTATTTTTTTGTGATATTTCTGAATATCGACGATAACAATGTCGATGAATGAAATTCATTATATTAGGTATTGTTAATTGCTTTAATGCTGACTACGCTTCACGTTAGGGAGTGATGGATTTCCGATGAGGCAGGAAGTGTAACGTTATTAATACGTTCGTTGTCTTGTGTCATACAGAGAATTTAATTCATTATTTTTGTATGAGAATACCTGTCGTGATTGCCGACTGCGGAACCCTTGATATCTGCAATCGGAGATCGATGTATGAATAGCAACCAGGGCGCGATGATGTTAAAAATTACCTTTTTGGATAAAGGCTCACTGCCTGAAACCATTTTCCTGAAAAAGACGAGTTTTAGGCGTCCACAATGCCGCCATGAATGGATTGAATATAGCCATACCTCACCCGATCAAGTTATCGCCCGAGCAAAAGACACCCACGTTATCATCACAAATAAAACGCTATTAACGCGCGAGACCTTAGCCGCGTTGCCTGCGCTGAAGCTGATTGCTGTGACAGCAACAGGAACCGACAATATCGATCTTGCGGCTGCTAAAGAACTGGGGATCACGGTCAAAAACGTACCGGGCTACTCGACGCAAGCCGTGTCCGAGCACGTTATTGCCATGATGTTCGCGCTGAAGCACAGCATTATGGCATGGTACCGCGATCAATTGAGCGATCGCTGGGCCAGCCAGTCGCAATTTTCTTACTTTGATCATCCGGTCAAGGATATCGCAGGCTCTACGCTTGGCATCATCGGTGCAGGGACGATTGGACGGGAAGTTGCACGTCTTGCTCTGGCGCTGGGGATGAAGGTGATTTTTGCCGAGCACAGAGGGGTATCACTGTGTCGTGCTGGGTATCTGCCGTTTGAGGAGGTTCTGCGGCTGGCTGATGTGATTTCACTCAACTGCCCGCTAAATGCGAGTACGCAGCATCTGATTAATTCAGAGACGCTCGCGTTGTGTAAGCCAACCGCGTTTATTATTAACACCGCCAGAGGCGGGTTAATTGACGAGCGCGCGTTGGCAGCGGTATTGCTCCAGCGTGGCATTGCTGGCGCAGCGCTAGACTGTCTGACGCAGGAGCCGCCGGAAAAAGACAATCCGTTGATGGTTGCGGCGAAAACCCTACCTAATCTTCTGATTACTCCGCATATCTCCTGGACGTCCGCCTCATCGCTGCAATTGTTGATGGAAAAGACGATTGAAAATATTGATGAGTATGTTCAGCAGAACGGACATAGATAAATATACCCGTCATACTTCAAGCTGCTTGTGCGTTGTCTGCCCTTACTCACCCCAGTCACTTACTTGTGTAAGCTCCTGGGGGCTCGCTCGGTTGCCGCCTTCACGCAACTCGAATTATTTAGGGTATAGAGGTAATTTGATTTAGCCGGGTATGAGGGAATATTTCCCGGCAGCTAAAATATGATATTCATCAATTTTAATTCATTACTAAAATTGAACGTTTTAGCGGGGCGAATCTTTCGTAATCTATTGTCTGCTTAACTTTTTATATCCAGTGAAGATGGGAATAGCGATGCGCCTGTATTAATGTAGCGATCTATCCTTTGTGATTATTCTTATGTTAATTTTATTTTTATAGTAAATGCTCACCTATAAATAATAACGTAAGTAAATAATGTCATGTATGTGGTGACTTTTGTCTGCGGCAACCAGCCTGTTTCCCCGTGTATCTCGGTGCTTAAACGATGGGTATTCGTTTAGTGAGGGACGGTATTAGCGGGCTGAATGGCGAATCCGCCCCGAATTCGGATGAATGGGGCGGAAGCGAGAAGTCTCAGCGTTTCTGGATATACGTCATTGCCAACGCGAGCGCGAGAACCAGACCTTTGATGATATCCATGGCGTAATAAGGCACGGAGAGCATCACAAGACCATTCTGCAAGACGCCAAGAATGACGGCACCGAGCAGTGTACCCAGCGCATTCGGCTTACCGGATCCCGCCAGTGAGAAACCGATATATGCCGCAGCAACAGCATCCATTAAATAGCCGCCCCCAGCATTGACCTGTGAAGAACCGATGCGTGATGCGAGTAGGATGCCGCCCAGCGCTGCGAGTAAGGAAGAGAATACATACGCCTGTACCCGATAACGCGCTGTGCGAATGCCCGCCAGTCGAGCGGCTTCTGGGTTGCCGCCGATGGCATACATCCGGCGACCGTGCTTGGTAAGGGACAGATACAACTGCACCAGTACCGTCACCGCCAGCATAATGACAACAATCACCGGCACCTGACCTAGCGTGGCAAAGAACTCAGGAATGACACCTTCTGCCATTTCACCACTGGGCAACACCATGTTCTGCGTGATGGAACCGCCATAGCTGTACGTCATCGCCACGCCCTGAATGACGAACAGACTGGCGAGCGTCGCCAGCATATCGGGAATCTTCAGCACAACGATGAGAAAAGCGTTGAATAGCCCGACCAGCGTACACAGCAGGAGCGTCAAAACAATCGCGCCAGTGGTGCCGAACCCATGCCAGACAAAGAGGGAGATAACCAGAGCGTTGGCCAACGATGCCGTTGATCCCACGGAAAGGTCAAACCC
Organism: Pectobacterium atrosepticum; assembly: GCF_000740965.1. NCBI lineage: Bacteria > Pseudomonadati > Pseudomonadota > Gammaproteobacteria > Enterobacterales > Pectobacteriaceae > Pectobacterium > Pectobacterium atrosepticum. Next base: position 2,033,419 of record NZ_CP009125.1, read on the forward strand.
GCCAACGGACAGTGAAATGGAGACGCCAATCGCAATCACCGTGACGATGGCGATAGAACGCAAAATATTGATGATGTTATACGGGTCGAGAAAATTTTCCGACGCGAGTCCAAAAAGTGCAATCAGTGCGACGACCGTGATCAGCATGCCCCACTTATAGAGAAACTCGAAAACGTGGTGACGGAAGGGGATCGCCCCGTTAGATGAAAGTGGGTGACTCACGTGGGAGTTCCTCCAGTTGAATATAAAAGTAGGGTTTCTTCGTCAATCTCAGCGGCGTTTAGCTCTGCGACAATCCGGCCATCCCATAGCACGCAGATGCGATCGCAGAGACCGACAAGTTCGGAAAACTCGCCCGACGCATAAATAATGCCTTTACCCTGTCGTGCGAGGCCGTCAATCAGCGTGAACAAGTCCTGCTTGGCCTTGATATCGACGCCTTTGGTGGGTTCATCAAAAATCAGAACCTGTGCTTCACTGCGTAGCCACTTGCCAATGGCGACTTTTTGTTGATTCCCACCCGACAGGCGTGCGAGCTTTTGCGCTGGGCCGGTGGTGCGAACCGCAAGCCGCTCAACAATCTGTTTCGCCCAGCGCAATGCCTTGCCACGATTGAATATTCCCCAGAGGGAAAAGCTGTCTGTGGCCGTGATGCTGAGATTCATGGTGACGGATTCATCAATAAAAATGCCTTCCTTGCGCCGCTCTTCAGGAACCAGTGCCAGACCTTGCTCGACGGATTGATGAGGCGAATGAGGTTGCCAGGGTTTGCCGCGATATTTACCTTGCGCTATCTGGCAGGGTTCTGCGCCGAATAGTGCTTTACACAACTCGGTTTTACCCGCACCGGCCAGCCCGGCAATGCCCAGAATTTCCCCTTTGTGCAGCGTGAGCGAAATATTGTGCAGCAGCGTCTCGTCGTGCAAACCGATGACCTGAAGCAGCGGCTCTTCTGAAGGTGTGGTACGGCGCGGTGGGAAGATATCGTCAAGCCGATGCCCCAGCATTCTCTCTACAATCTCTTCGCCGCTCAGCCCCTGCATCACGCCACTGCTAACAAACTCGCCGTCACGCAGAACGGTCAAGGTATCGCAGATTTCGCTCAGTTCATGAATACGATGGGAAATGAATACGATCCCGATGCCATCGGCCTGTAAGCGACGAACCACCTGAAAGAGACGCGCACTTTCAGCCTGATCCAGCGGGGCGGTGGGTTCATCTAAAATCAGGAAGCGACACTCGTGGGATAACGCACGGGCGAGTAGAATTTGCTGTTTTTCGGCCAGCGAGCAGGTATCCAGACGTTGGCGAACATTGAGGGGAACGCCAAGTTGGTCAAGCAGCGCCTGCGCCTGACTGTATATCTGCGGCCAATTCAGTAGATGCCCGTCCTGTGCCAGCGTATCCAGCATAATGTTTTCCGCCACGGACAGCGTGGGAACCAACGCGACATCGACTTCCTGCTGCACCAGATGAATGCCGTACCGCTTGGCATCACGCGGCGAATGGATATCGACCAGCTTACCATTAATCAGAATATCGCCCTGATAGTGATCGTAAGCGCCCGATAGGATCGTCATCAGCGTGGATTTTCCCGCACCGTTTGCGCCGGTCAGGGCATGAATCGAACCACCTTCCAATGTGAAGTTAACCTGCTTGAGGGCGTGGAAACCAGAAAAGGAGATGGAAATGTTGCGCATCTCCAGTCGGCTTTGGGAGGTAGAGGTCATGGTCGGCAACGCTCTTGGCGGTTAAGGTCATGAAATAACGGAAAAGAAAGGTAGCATATATCCCAGAGAATTTAATACAGCTTCACGTGTTTGAGAGTCGCTGGCTATGAACGAAAAGGCATAAATTAAATAAAAAAGTTCTTAATCTGCGGCAAGCAAGTGAATAAAATGGAATTATCAAAAGGGTAGAGCAGTAGCAAACATAAGATAAGAGCCGTGCTCAAGATAAGTGGCGGCGAGGAATGTTCAAACATGCACACAACGACCGTTCGCGTACAGGTTGGCCCTGCCAACTATTTTTCCTTTCCCGGTGCTATCGATAAGTTGCTGGAGTTTTACCCGCCAGAGGTGCTGAAAAACGCGCTGTGGATTTATGGTGAGCGTGCGATTGCAGCGGCTCGGCCCTATTTACCGGCCGAGTTTGAAGCACCTTCAGCCCGACGTGTTCAATTTAGTGCGCATTGCAGTGAGGGTGAAGTGGCAAAACTGGTCGCGCAAGCGGGCGATGACTGTCAGGTTGTCATCGGTGTCGGCGGCGGCGCTGTACTGGATACCGCGAAGGTCGCTGCGCGTCATATCGGCGTGCCGCTGGTAGCCATTCCGACTATTGCGGCAACCTGTGCAGCCTGGACGCCGCTGTCCGTCTGGTATAACGATGCCGGACAGGCACTGCGTTTTGAAATTTTTCCCGATGCTAACCATCTGGTACTGGTGGAGCCGCGGATTATGCTCGCAGCGCCGGTGGAATACCTACTGGCAGGGGTCGGCGATACGCTGGCGAAGTGGTATGAAGGCGTGGTTCTCAGCCCCCAGCCTGAAACGCTGCCTCTTTCTGTTCGTTTGGGCTTACAGACTGCGCTAGATATCCGCAATGTCTTGTTGCAACAAAGTGCGGCTGCGTTAGAAGCCGTCAAGCGTGGCGAGTTGACGCAGGATTTTCTGGATGTGGTAGATGCGATCATTGCCGGGGGCGGCATGGTTGGTGGGTTGGGAGAGCGATATACTCGCGTGGCGGCGGCACATGCGGTTCATAACGGCTTGACGGTGTTGCCGCAAACCGAACGCTTTCTGCACGGCACCAAAGTGGCTTATGGCATTCTGGTGCAAAGCGCCTTGCTGGGAGATAGCGAAACGTTGCTCCAGTTGAAAGCGGCGTTCAAGGTGTTTGGTTTACCTACATCGCTGGCTGAGTTGGATGTGGATATTCACGATCGTGCTGCGCTTCAGGCCGTGATTGCACGTACTTTGCAAGCGGGGGAATCCATTCATTATCTGCCATTGTCGTTAAATGAAGACGTCTTGCTGGCAGCGTTTAACACCGTTGAGTTGAGCGGGAAATAAATAGTAGGGAATAGGCGGAGGGAATTCTCCGCCCTTAAAGACTATTCTTTATCTTTAAAAACTACTGTGTTTTCTCGTAGGGAAATGAGTTTTTGATATAGCTGGCGTAGTAACGGTACTTCGCCTTGCTTGCCATCAGCTCTTCATAAATCATACGAGCTACGCCGTTGTAGAGATAGATGCTCCCGTTCAGCAGCTCGACCTCCAACTGACTTTTTTCTGCATCGTACCCGACTGAAAACAACTCTGTTGATGAAACGCGTTTTCTCTGCAAAATTAACCACTCCCAACGTATCAATACCGCATCCTGACGATATACGCCTTTCGAGCTTTCTAGCCATATCGTGTTATGTACCCGTAATACTTCAAGCTGCATGTGCGTTGGCCGCGTTCAAATACTCGGCCCGTGGTGGGCCTTGCCCTGAAGGGCCAACACTGTGCGTTGTTCAAAACGCTAACGTTTTGTCCTGCAACTCGAATTATTTTGGGTATAGCTCGAAATATATCCGTGTTAGATAGCAGCATATCTTTATTAAGTTATGAATAATCAGTAAACGCTCACAGAATTCTTGCTCTGTCGTTTATCGGGCAGTTTGTTGTTCGTGGTCGATGAGGCGATATCCCTATTGCATGGTTAATCCTGAGCAAGAGCCCGTTGAAAAGCTGGCTGGTTTTCTATCCGCTCAATGTATTGTTGAATGTGTGGATAGAGGCTGAAATCCAGACGCGTTTTCGCCAAAACCAGCGGTACTGCCATTTGTATATCGGCACCGCTGAACGACTCTCCTGCAAACCAGTTTTGTTTACTCAGATGCTGTTCGATGAACTGAAGCTGAGTGGTCAATCGCGGCACAATAAAGGCCTGTTCGATACTTTGCACAATTTTGCGTGCTATCGGGCGGATGAAAAACGGCATCGGTGCGGATTCTGTTTTCGCCAATACCAGACGCATCACCAGAAGCGGCATGAGCGAACCTTCGGCAAAATGCAGCCAGAAGCGATAATCCAGCAACGCTTGTCCGCTCTGTGGACGAAATCTGCCATTACCGTAAGTCTCAATCAGGTATTCCACAATGGCCCCAGATTCGGCAATGGTCAATTCGCCATCGGTAATCACTGGCGATTTCCCTAGCGGGTGAATCTGCTTGAGCGATGTTGGGGCGCTAAAGGTTTTGGGGTCACGTGCGTAGCGAATAATTTCATAGTCAACGCCCAGTTCTTCCAACAGCCAGGTCGCTCGGGTCGAACGGGATTTTTCGAGGTGATGAACGTGTATCATCCATTGCTCCTTTTTGTTTGTCTTGGTTCCGGTAATTTGGTTCAGGGCAGGTGTGTAATCGAATATTTTAATGCGACTGCGTTCTAACAAGAAAGAGAAACAGCGCTCAGGGCGTACCTGAGCGCTGCTCTCAACGAGATAAGCATAGCACCATTATTCGAACAACTATCGTGTGAGCGACTCTTCTTCAAACAGGTACTGGGCGTGGAAGCGCAGGTGATCTTCGATAAAACTGGCGATGAAGAAATAGCTGTGATCATAGCCGGACTGCGTCCGCAGTGTCAGCGGCCACGCATACTGGTTTGCTAGCGCTTCCAGTTTTGCCGGTTGCAATTGGTCGGGAAGGAATTGATCGCAATCCCCCTGATCGACCAGCATTGGCAGTTTTTTCTGGCTATTTGCTAGCAAATAGCAACTGTCATACTGCAACCACTGTGTTTCGTCCTCACCAAGGTAAGCGGTAAGCGCCTTACGCCCCCACGGAACCTGGCTTGGGTTAACGATCGGCGCGAACGCCGATGCAGACAGAAATTGCTCCGGGTTGCGTAGCGCCAGCATCAGCGCACCGTGGCCGCCCATCGAATGTCCACTGATGGACTGGCGGCTATTCACGTTAAAATGCTGCTGGATCAGTGCCGGCAATTCCGTGCTGATGTAGTCATACATCCGGTAGTGTGCTGCCCAAGGAGCCTGTGTGGCATTCACATAGAATCCTGCACCCTGACCCAGATCGTACCCAGTATCGTCCGCTACGCCATCGCCGCGCGGGCTGGTATCCGGCATCACCAGAACCAGACCCAGCTCGGAGGCAACGCGCTGGGCGCCTGCTTTCGTCGTAAAGTTTTCGTCATTGCAGGTTAACCCAGACAGCCAGTAAAGCACGGGCGGTGGAGTGTCATCCTGTGTTGGTGGCAGATAAATGCTGAACGTCATGGCGGTGTTCAGTGTGTCTGACACATGGCGATAGCGCTGTTGCCAGCCGCCAAACATACGGTGTTCTTCCAGCAGTTCCAGTGATGGGTTCATCGCTGTACAGCCTCCTTTTTATTCCTGACAGTGGCGCAATTAACCGAAATGAATCACAGTGCGAATCGATTTGCCTTCGTGCATTAAATCGAATGCGGTGTTGATGTCGTCCAGCCCCATGGTGTGGGTGATGAAGTCATTCAGCGGGAATTCGCCTTTTAGGTAACGATCGACAAGGCCCGGTAGTTCGCTACGGCCTTTCACGCCGCCGAAAGCAGAACCGCGCCATACGCGACCGGTTACCAGTTGGAACGGACGCGTGGCGATTTCTTCGCCTGCACCGGCCACACCGATGATGATGGATTCACCCCAACCTTTATGACAGCACTCTAGCGCGGAACGCATAACGTTAACGTTACCGATACATTCGAAGGAGAAGTCCACGCCGCCATCGGTCAGTTCAACAATGACGTCCTGAATTGGCTTATCGTAATCTTTCGGGTTGAGCAGATCGGTGGCACCTAGTTTACGTGCCAGATCGAATTTGCTGGTGTTGAGATCGATACCGATGATGCGACCTGCACCGGCCATTTGTGCGCCGATAATCGCCGACAAACCGATGCCGCCGAGGCCAAAAATAGCAACAGTATCGCCTGCTTTAACTTTTGCGGTATTTAGTACGGCACCCATGCCGGTGGTGACACCACAGCCCAGCAGGCAGACTTCTTCCAGCGGCGCTTCTTTATTCACTTTTGCTAGCGAAATTTCAGGCACGACGGTGTGCTCGGCGAACGTGGAGGTTCCCATGTAGTGGAAAATCGGTTGGCCATTTTTAGAGAAACGGGTGGTGCCATCTGGCATCAAGCCTTTGCCCTGTGTGGAACGAATAGCCTGACACAGGTTTGTTTTGCCGGAGCGACAGAATTTACATTCGCCACATTCCGGGGTGTAAAGCGGAATAACGTGGTCGCCAACGGCAACGCTAGTCACGCCTTCGCCAATCGCTTCCACAATACCGCCGCCTTCATGGCCCAGAATCGCTGGGAATACACCTTCAGGATCTTTACCTGACAGCGTATAGGCATCCGTGTGGCATACGCCAGTGGCGACGATGCGCACCAACACTTCACCTTTCTGCGGTGGCATCAGATCCACTTCTTCAACCGAAAGAGGTTGGTTTGGACCCCAAGCGATGGCGGCGCGGGTTTTAATCATTTGCATGGTGGTGGCTCCTAATGGCATACCGTTATGGGTTGTAAGTTAAATGATAGGACGTCGGTGATCATCACGGTGTCGTCCCTCTTGAAAATGGTCGCTCACTAAAAATAAATGTTCATTCCGACTGAGCGGACTGCTCAATAATGAGCTTTTTAAGCGCCTCGACATTGGGGCCGAAAGCGTCGCGCCGCCATACCAGCCAGGTTGAAGCGGCTGCGATATCGGGCGGTAATTCATGTACCTGAACGCGTGCGCCTGCGGGCAGCGATTCGAGGACGGCATAGGGCAGCATAGCCAGCCCAGAACCGCTGGCTACACAGGCAAGCATGGCGTGGTATGAGTGAATTTCCATGATGGTGCCGGGCACCACGCCATCCTGACGGAACCAGTTCTCTAAGCGTTTTCTATAGGAACAGCTGGGGCGAAAGGCAAACAGCGTATCGTGGCTGGCATCTCGTGCATGGGTAATCGGTGAGTGCGAAGGATCGGATATCAGCACTAATCGTTCCGCAAAACACGAACAACCATTCAGCTCATCGTACACGACGGGGCCATCAACTAACGCCGCGGCTAGCGTTCCCGCCCGCACGCGCTCGATGATTTCCCCCGATGTACCGGTATTCAGGGACAGCGAGACATTGGGGTAGCGCTGATGATAAGCCGCTAATAGCGTAGGCAAACGAGTCGCCGCCGTGCTTTCCATCGAGCCTAGCGCAAAATTACCTGCGGGTTCACCCGTACGCGTCATGCTGATCGCTTCCTCACTAAGCGCCAGAATGCGCTGTGCATAGCACAAAAAATTGTGCCCAATCGGCGATAGACGCAGGCGCTGTTTTTCTCGGATAAACAGGTCGGTGCCGAGTTCCAGTTCCAACTGGCGTAACCGCGTGGTCAGATTTGAGGGCACTCGGTGAAGCTGCTCTGCGGCGCGGGCGACGGATCCCGTTTCGGCGACGAGACAGAACATGCGGAGTTGAGTCAAATCCATAGCTTTCTCTTTTCGTAATGAACTGGCATTTGATTATTCATTTTTTGTGAATTGTAGCGGCAAGCTGTGCATTTCGCAACAGGTGTGGATCACTCATATAGCGAACTCAACCTAAATCTGGCGCGATGAAACATACCGGAATGGTGGAAATTACGGGCGTAATTATCATCAAGATTAATATTTGGATTTAGAAAAAGAAGGAAGCGATAAAATGATCGCGGCCTGAATTAATAGCACCAAAATCAACTATTGCAGTGAATAGGGGAATATTTACTAACAGAAGAGACTCGAATGAAAAAATTAAGAATAATCACAGAAAAATAAAATCGTATTGTCTCCTGATACAATAGCAAAAGAGAAAAATAAATAGATAATTAAAATAAACAGTTAAATGTATAGGTAAATAGTTGTAACTAAGCAATAGCCAAAAACTATCGCAATTCTTTATTTTGATCGCATTTGTTGATGCAAGGGCGTAAAGTGCCCGGCCAAAGTGCCGATAATGTTAATGTATGGTAGGAATACCTTATCGTTATTGTAAGGAAGTGTATCTTTTTGTCATTAAAGGAAAATAACTCTAACTAATGAGAGCCTTAGCTCTTCATTAAGTGACGTAACACTCGGCGTATTTCCAATTAAAAATGTGCAGCCATCTTGTAGAAAGCGCAGAGGAAAATCGCCAGATAATTTATAGGAGTTTTCTGTGAACTTTTTAAAAAATATCACCATCAGGGCAATGCTTTTAACAATATTGGGGCTGTTTTTAGTTGTATGGGGCGGAGCATCTTTCTTTACCTCCACCTCATTAAGCAGCATGACCAAACTATTGGAGTCCGGCGAAACTCAGCGTAAAAACGTAGAGATGCTGGTAAAAGGCAATGACCAGTATTTTCGTACGGTTACTCGCTTGTTGCGTTCAATGGACTTCCAGCAAACGGGCGAAACTGCGGAAGCAGAAAAAGTATTTACGTCAGCGACAACGGCGTTTAAAAACACGTCAGATCAACTGGCGGCGTTTAAAGCCGCTGGACATGTCGGCGTCGATAAAGCAGCGGCAGACAATATGATCGCGTCGTGGACCCAATTGCTGGATAACGGGTTGACGCCAATGTTGAACGCCGCGCGTGATAATCGTCAGGAGGAGTTTCGTCAGCTTTTCCGCAAAGCGTACCCGCCGCTGAGCGTCGCGTTTGGCAGTAGTATGGATAAATATCAGGCCGCAATTATTTCGTCGTCAGAGACGTCAATGAAAGAGGTCTACGATCTGGTTGACTGGAGTAATTATATCCTGCTGGCTGCGGTGATTATTGGGTTGCTCATCCTGCTGCTGACCGATCGTTATCTGGTTAACTATCTGGTCAAGCCGTTGAATATGATCAAAGGCTATTTCCAGGTTCTGGCTGCCGGGCAGCTTGGTCACCCGCTTGACGAGTTTGGCCGTAACTGTGCTGGGCAACTGATCCCTTACCTGAAAGAGATGCAGGGAAGTCTGGTTAATACGGTTTCAATTATTCGCGATAGTTCTGCATCGATTCATCAGGGCTCAAGCGAGATCAAAAGCGGCAATAACGATCTGTCCGCACGCACCGAGCAGCAGGCTGCCGCACTGGAACAGACGGCTGCCAGTATGGAAGAATTGAGTGCGACGGTGAAACAGAATGCCGATAACGTTCATCAGGCGACGAAGTTGGCACAGGACGCTTCTGTAGCGGCGAAAAAAGGCGGTGAGGTCACGGCAGATGTAATGGCGACGATGGCGAGTATTACGACAAGCTCGAAGAAAATTGCAGACATCACCAGCGTGATCAACGGTATTGCCTTCCAGACCAATATTCTGGCGCTGAATGCGGCAGTAGAAGCAGCCAGAGCCGGTGAACAAGGTCGCGGCTTTGCGGTCGTTGCGGGTGAAGTCCGTAATCTGGCGCAGCGCAGTGCTCAGGCGGCGAAAGAAATTGAAAGCCTGATTGCGGAATCAGTTCAACGCGTCAACATGGGATCAAATCAGGTCACACAGACTGGCGAAGCGATGGATTCCATCATTTCTGCGATTACTCGTGTGAACGATCTGATGGGTGAAATTGCATCGGCGTCGGATGAACAGAGTCGCGGTATTAGCCAAATTGGTCTGGCTGTTACCGAGATGGATGGCGTTACGCAACAGAACTCCGCGCTGGTTCAGGAATCTGCCGCCGCCGCTGCATCTCTGGAAGATCAGGCTCGTCAGTTGACTGAAGCCGTATCGGTGTTCCAACTGTCGGCCGCAGAGGCACCTCGTCGTCCTCAACAGCGTCTGGCGGAGAAAGCGCCAGCAGCGCAGAAACCGATGTTACTCGCGGCCGCTGGCGGTAAGAAAGGCAACGCCAACGACAACTGGGAAACCTTCTGATAATTTCATGACAAACGGCGTCGCGACAGTGACAGCCGAAAAAATCAGGTAATTTATCGTTAAAAGCACTGGGGTTATTGCCTCAGTGCTTTTTTATTTATCGCTGAATAGTCGTTTTTCTGTGCGTACTCGTGACCCTCGTTACTGCACACTGGTGCACCCGCTGCGCTTGATAACTTGAATCTATTTCAACAATCATGACATACAATCACTGGATAATCGTTACTCTCTCAACTAGAGTGTTGACGGCGCTAGGGTCTGACCAAGACCGTGATAATACGATAGGCATAGTTACACCTGCAGGAGAATAATAATGTCATCACTAAGTAAAGAAGCCGTTATGGTGCACGAAGCGCTGCTGGCACGCGGTCTGGAAACGCCGCTGCGCGGGGCGTTGTTGGATCGGGATACGCGTAAGCAACGTATTGCCGAGCATATGACGGAAATTATGAATTTGCTGAGCCTCGATCTGGGCGATGACAGCCTGGCTGAAACACCGACTCGTATCGCCAAAATGTACGTTGATGAAATATTCTCCGGTTTGGACTACGCCAACTTCCCCAAAATCACCATCATTGAAAACAAAATGAAGGTCGATGAAATGGTCACCGTGCGTGATATCACATTGACCAGCACCTGCGAACACCATTTCGTGATGATCGATGGGAAAGCTACGGTGGCGTATATTCCAAAAGATGGCGTCATTGGCCTGTCGAAGCTCAACCGAATCGTTCAGTTTTTCTCTCAGCGTCCTCAGGTGCAGGAGCGCTTAACTCAGCAGATTTTGGTTGCGCTGCAAACGCTGTTGGGAACAAACAATGTTGCGGTCTCGATTGATGCAGTGCACTACTGCGTGAAGGCACGCGGTATTCGTGATGCGACTAGCGCAACGACCACGACATCGTTAGGCGGACTGTTTAAATCCAGCCAGAACACGCGTCAGGAATTCTTGCGCGCGGTACGCCACCACAATTAAGCCTCTTTTATTGGCGATGATGAGGCAAGTACAGGTTGTCATCGCCAAACTGATTATCGCTAAATCAGTAAGCATCTTCGCTTTTTCCCCGTCTGTGCATACAATCGCTACTTCGATGCTTTGAAAATGTAATTTGTATGCCTTCTCACACTATACCGTCACATCATTTTCCATCCTCGCGGATCGTTGCGCTGGATTTCGCGCGCGGCATCGCTATTTTGGGCATTCTCCTGCTGAATATTACGGCGTTTGGTTTACCGCATGCGGCATATCTGAATCCTGCCTGGCAGGGACAAGCGACATTATCTGATGCCTTAACCTGGGCGGCGATGGATCTGATCGCGCAGGCAAAATTTCTGACGCTATTTTCTCTTCTTTTTGGTGCGGGATTACAGCTTCTGCTCTCGCGGGGGAAACGCTGGGTACATGCACGTTTGTTCTGGTTGATGGTCATCGGGCTAATTCATGCCATTTTTCTGTGGGATGGCGATATTTTGCTCGACTATGCGCTGATTGGGCTGGTGTGTTACGGCATGATTCGCCATGCGGAGAGCGGTCGATTGCTAATGCGTACTGGGGCTTTCCTGTATCTGGTGGGGATCGGTGTGTTGTTTGTGCTGAGCCAGATTCTGAATTTGCAACCGGGGCGATTCTGGTTGCCGGGCATGGCGGATATCACCTATGAGGTTTACTGGCGGGCCTTAGGTGGGCCCGTGGCGTGGGAGAATCGCGTTGATCTGTTAACGGAAAGCCTGTTATCGCTGGGCGTGCAGTATGGCTGGCTATTGGCGGGATCGATGTTACTCGGTGCAGGGTTGATGCGCAGTGGCTGGCTAAAAGGTGAGTTCAGTACCGCCCATTATCGTAAGATTGCTCTGTGGCTAATTCCGCTGGGGGTGGCAATTAACAGTATTGGTGTGGTGGGCCAGTGGCTGGTGGGTTGGGAGTATCGCTGGAGCGGGCTGTTATTGCAGATTCCACGTGAGTTGAGCTCACCATTACAGGCGATAGGGTATCTTGCGCTGTGTTATGGCTTTTGGACCACGCTGTGCCAGTGGCGAATCACGTATTGGATTACAGATATCGGGCGTATGGCGCTAACCAACTATTTGCTGCAAACGCTGATTTGCGTGGTGCTGTTTAACCAGCTTGGCCTGTTTATGGCCTTCAGCCGCCTGCAACTGCTGGCGCTGGTTCCTGCTATCTGGGTCGTCAATCTGGTCTTTTCCCACTACTGGCTACGTTATTTCCGTCAGGGGCCGCTTGAATGGTTATGGCGTAAACTTACCAATGCGATAGGGAAAACGGCGTAGAAAAATACGCTACGGAGTGACTTTCTCGTTCTGCTGCGTAGGTTCCGATGCTGTTCTCGTCGGTTGTTGGTAAGGCTTAGTCTGATTAACTGGTGAGGTCAGCACCTGTTCCGGTAGAACAGCAGGGTAGTCAGGCGCATCTTCTGGGATTTTGTGCTCTGCTGGAATCGGCACTTGTGGTCCTAAAAAGCGTGGCTCGCGTTTGAGAATATACAGATCAAACAGCGCGCCCAGACGAGCGCCAAATTCACGAACTCGCACGGTCATCATATTTTTGGGGGAAGGTACGGCGTAACACTGCGCCTGAATACCAAGGTGCAGCGCGATGAATAGTGCACGCTCGCAGTGGAAACGCTGGGTGATGATGGTGAAATCGTTGGTATCAAACACCTTGCGCGTTCTGACGATGGAATCCAGCGTGCGGAACCCCGCGTAGTCCAGCACGATGTCCGAAGGCGGAACGCCCGCGGCGATCAAATCGCGGCGCATCGTCATCGGTTCATTGTAACTTTGCAGCGCGTTATCACCGCTTAATAGCAGATAGCTGACTTTACCGCTGTTGTAAGCGTTAATCGTCCCTTGCATACGGAACAGATAATACTGATTGATTACGCCGGTACGGTAGTATTTTGCTGTCCCCAGTACGACGCCGACCTGACGTTTCGGCAAGGTCTGAAGCTCATCGTAAATAAAGGGCGCGGTTTTCCAACTGATCCAGCGATCGAGGGAAAAAGCAGAGAGCAGCAGCACGCCAATGAGGGCTAACAAACCGAATGTCAGGCGTTTCCACATGCTTATGCCTCGGGTAAGGCGAGTAGACTAATCATGCCTCAAGGCTACTTTACCTGACAGGGGGACGCAAGATGCAGGAGAGAAACGGGCGGTTTATTGATTGAATTTTCAGCATTCAGCCCAATCTGGCATGAAAATAAAACACCAGCCTTTCGAGCTGAAAAGCTGGCGTGATAAGCGTATTAAACGCGACTACCCCACAGATCGTATTCATCTGCGTGTTCTACTTTCACTTTGACGATGTCACCGACTTTCACGCCAGTTTCGCCGTTCAGATAAACTGCGCCATCAATTTCAGGGGCGTCAGCCATACTGCGGCCAATTGCGCCTTCTTCGTCGATTTCATCGATCAGCACCAGTACTTCACGGCCAATTTTATCCTGCAAGCGTTGAGTGGAAATCGCCTGTTGAAGCTGCATGAAACGGTGGAAACGTTCTTCTTTGACTTCTTCCGGCACCTGATCGGGCAATTCATTTGCCGCTGCGCCTTCGACTGGGCTGAATTTGAAGCAACCCACGCGGTCAAGTTTGGCTTCTTTCAGGAAGTCGAGCAGCATCTGGAAGTCCTCTTCCGTTTCGCCGGGGAAGCCGACAATAAAGGTCGAACGCAGCGTTAAATCAGGGCAAATTTCGCGCCAGCGCTTAATGCGCTCCAGCGTTCTTTCTACCGCGCCCGGACGCTTCATCAGCTTGAGAATCTTCGGACTGGCGTGTTGGAGCGGAATGTCCAGATAAGGCAGGATTTTGCCTTCTGCCATTAATGGGATCACATCGTCTACGTGCGGGTAAGGGTAGACATAGTGCAGGCGCACCCACACGCCTAGCGATGCCAGTTGCTCACACAGGCTGACCATGCTGGTTTTGACCGGTTGACCGTTCCAAAAGCCGGTGCGCTGCTTCACATCTGCGCCGTACGCCGAGGTGTCCTGAGAAATCACCAGCAGCTCTTTTACACCAGCATTTACCAGGCGTTTCGCTTCATCCAGCACTGAACCGATTGGGCGGCTATCCAAATCGCCACGCATGGAAGGGATGATGCAGAACGTACAGCGGTGGTTACAGCCTTCTGAAATCTTCAGATAGGCATAATGGCGCGGCGTGAGTTTCACACCTTGCTCGGGAACCAAGCTGGTAAACGGATTGTGCGTCGGTTTAGGGACATATTGATGTACGTGTGACAGCACTTGCTCGTAGCTGTGCGGGCCGGTAATTTCCAGAACCTTGGGGTGCACTTCGCGTATTTGATTTTCTTTGGCACCTAAACAGCCCGTCACGATGACTTTGCCGTTCTCATTCAGCGCTTCGCCGATAGCTTCCAGCGACTCTTGCACGGCGCTGTCAATAAAACCACAGGTATTGACGATCACCAGTTCAGCGTCGTCATAACGTGGCACGACCTGATAACCTTCAGTACGCAGTTCGGTCAGAATCCTCTCGGAGTCGACGAGATTTTTCGGGCAGCCGAGTGAGACAAAGCCGATGCGTGGTTGCGGGGTGGAAATATTGCTCATAATGATAAAAAAATAGTCAGATTAGGGTTCGTTAGGGCAGCGATTGTACCGATGCATACATCAAATTCCTACAAGAAGATGAGGGATACTGCTGCCATGTATTGGTACCAATCTACGCCAGGTCGTTCGCGCATTGGCTCATCTCGTCAATTAGCGTATCAAGTGATGAAGGGGGAGGCAGCTGCCTTTTTTTCCTTTTCAACTTTGATAAGGAAGGCGTATAGCGGGGCAGGTAAGATAAAAGCGTCCCTCAATGTAGTTGCAAGCTGTTTATTGAATAGATCATGTGGCTGGTCAAATCCTTTCCCGACGAATTTTACCTTACCTTGCCGCGTTACGAGACCCATAAATGAGCCACGCCCTAGCGGGCCAACGCTTTGCGCTGTTCAAAACGCTAATGTTTTGTCCTGAAACTCGAATTATTTAGGGTATATATGTGAGAAATCGTCCTTCCTATATCGGGTCTTATTTCAATCGTAGGATCGATTTCCCGTATCGTCGCTGACAATGAGACGACTAATTTTTGGAAAGGTTCTAACAAGGACTTATTATAAAAAACCTTATTTTCATCATGCCAGTCTTTGCTGTTTTCTTCTTTTATCTTACTGAGTAACGTCAGGCTTTCTTTTTTAAATCCAGTAAGTATTGGCGATGTCGATTTCATTCTTGCCCCTACATTATCCTTCGATGGCAATATTCAAATAGTAATAGACTTTTGCCTGGAATTAAGCAAGGGGAAAATAGCCGTGGTTAAAAAGAGAACGATAATTGTGACTTAAGTCAAATTTTTATTTGGCTTATGAATTTTAGCTAGGAATGATAAAAAAGCTAATGCATACTTATTACAGAAATAAATAACTGTTTTCACTTTTATCAATAAGACTGATTCTAATTTTTACTTGTTAATTAAATTAATTAAGTCTTATATATGTTGTTTTAATGAATTTCTAATAACGCCATTAAATTTATTTGTTTGATGTTTAAGTGAATTTTACGGCATTTAGGGTTTTCTGCTTATAACGATAAAAGGTGTCTAATGGCCAGTGAAGGAACAGATTATCTGTATACGGGTCAGTTCAATGTCAGAAAAACTGTCTCCGCTGGTCTAAAATGCATAAGTATGCCTAAGTTTTGGCATCATCATCCGATGGTGTTTGTACACACAGACTCTATTCCATTAAAATCAGCGCGTTAAAATAACAAATATGATTTTAGTCTTAACATAATAGAGTTTAAAGGTTTTCTCCTTGTTTCTAGTGTGAGTATTTTAAATGTTCTTTTTATATGAATAAGGAATAGCGATATGTTTAAACCAAACAGTGTCATTCTCTATGTCAATGATGTCGATGCCAGTACAACGTTTTATACGTCTATTTTTGGAGAGGGCCCTATTGAAGCTTTCCCCGGTTTTTCTGTGTTTTCATTGAAAGATGGGTTTATCCTGGGGTTACAGACAAAGCACGATATTGAGCCTAAACCTGAACCTGCCTTTGGTGGATTTGAACTGTGCCTAAGTGACATTTCAATTGAGGAAGTCGATGCTATTTATAATGACTTTGCATCCCGTAATGTTCCTATGGCGTTGACGCCGACCAGACTAGAGTTTGGTTATACATTTGTTGCACTCGACCCGGACGGACATCGAATTCGCCTTTGCGCGACAGATACTAGCGGTATTGAAAAACTGTAATTTACCGACTGGCTTTATTCTTTTTATATTACATTCTTTGGAATAAAGTCAGTTTATTTATCTTAAATAAATTATAAAAAGCACTTATCGGTGCGATATGACCCTGCCTGCCACTCCATGAAAATGAATATCTGTCCCAAATACTGAGGAGAATAATGTGGGAAAAGTATGGTTTATTACGGGGGCTTCCCGTGGTTTCGGCCGTATATGGACGGAAACGGCATTGCGACGTGGAGATTGCGTCATTGCCGCTGCGCGTGAACCAGAAAAATTAGCAGATTTATGTAAGTTATTCGATGACAGACTGTTACCGGTTACGTTGGATGTGTGCGATCGGGCGGCAGCCGTGCAGGCGGTAGAAAAGGGTGTTCATAAGTTTGGCCGGATTGATGTGGTCATCAATAATGCCGGATATGCGCTTTTCTGCCCGGTGGAGGAGGTTCCAGAATCTGATGCTAGGAAAATTATTGAAACGAATTTTCTTGGTTCCCTATGGGTAATACAAGCCGTATTACCGTTATTAAGAGAGCAGAGGAAAGGGCACATTATTCAAATATCCAGCATTGCTGGTTTAATGGCCTTCCCCGGCATGGCGATGTATAACGCGACTAAATGGGCCGTGGAGGGGTTAATTGAAACATTGGCTGGTGAAGTCGACGCATTTGGTATTCATGTCACGTTAGTTGAGCCCGGCCCACATTTAACCGACTGGATTGGCTGCTCTGCTACCCGACCGCCTCATAGTGACATTTATCCTACCCTGGAGGAGATGCAGCAGCGTTGGCCCCGATTAATTCCTGCTGCACCGGAAAGTGTGGCACAGCCAATGATGGAATTGGTTGACGCGACTAAACCACCGTTGCGAATTTTATTAGGGGAAGGGTTAAAAACGCTGATTTTAAAAAATGGGCAGCATCGTCTGGCTGAATTTATATAATGTATTGATTATAAAAACCCTACTTCATAAGGAATAAGGAAATATCATGAAGCATAGCGATACGCGTGAAAACAATCGGAAAACAGTTAAGCAGTACATGGAAACTTTAGGGCAGACTAGGCTATCAAGACATGAGCTCTTTGATGATGAAGGGTACGGTGGATTATGGACTACAGATACAGGAGAGCCAGTTGTCACTAAAACTAAAAAGCGGTTAGCTGAACATGCGGTGTGGTCATTAGCCTGTTTTCCCGATTGGCAATGGTATAACGTCCAGATATTCGATACCCAGGACCCTGATATTTTCTGGGTGGAATGTGATGGGAAAGGCGAAATTAATTTTAAAGGATATCCAAAAGGATATTATGAAAACCATTTTATTCATTACTTTCAATTTAAAAATGGAAAAATTTTTATCCAAAAGGAATTTATGAATCCTTGCGAACAATTTCGTGCGCTTGGAATACCTGTTCCAAAGATAATGCGTGTAGGCATTCCCACTTAATTTCATTTTTATTATTTCTATGTCAATCGCATGATGATGCGATGGTCTTTTACGCTTCAAATATTGAAGAGGATATGACATGGCTATACCCCAGATAGAAGAGTACGATCTTGGTTCTCCAGCGCTGTCGGTAAAAAATAGCGTCTCATGGAATATTGAACCTTCCCGATCTTTACTTTTAGTTCATGACATGCAGGATTTTTTCCTCGCTCCGCTGCCAACAATGCTGCGTAATACACTAATAAAAAATTGTGAAAAATTAATTGATTGGGCAAGAAAGCACTCTATTCCTATTGTCTATACCGGACAGAAAGGAAATATGACGCCGAAAGAACGTGGCCTGCTTTATGATTTCTGGGGCGCCGGCATGAATGCCGAACCTGCTCATACTAAGATTACGTCGGCATTATCCCCACAGCCTGAAGATCATGTATTGAAAAAATGGCGATATAGCGCTTTTTTCTCCTCACCGTTGGATGAAATTTTTAATCGTAACCAAAAAGACCAAATAATTATATGTGGTGTCTATGCGCAGATAGGGATTTTGACAACGGCACTCGATGCATACTCTCGTGATATTGAGGTTTTCCTCGTTCAGGACGGCATTGCTGATTTTTCGTGTGCGCTGCATCAGAACATGTTGACTTATGCCGCTTCATGCTGCGCTTCTATTCTGCCTGTAGAAGAGGTGCTGAAATGAATACGGAAGCCAGCATCACTGAATTGCTTAAGCACTGTATAGGCAGAGAAAATCATTCATTTGCATTGTTGTTCCGGCCAGAGAGAAACATTTATCCCGAAATCGAAATAATAGAGGGCGATGAGCAACAACTGGCGTGTTTGAATGATTTAAACGATCTTCTGGTGAAAAAAGAGGGGGAGGAAACGCAAGATGTATTACTCCTTGCCCCCTATCGCCAGATTATAGAGCGGGGCTATTCCGCGATTGACGACCATAAACCCCTGATTGCGATCACCATTACGGATTACAACACCGTACCGCTACACAAGGCGTTAACGTGTTTGCCCAGTGTCGCCGTGGATGTCAAAAATGCGCATTTCACGCCGTCTGATGAGGAGTACGCCCGCACGGTCGCTGAGGTTATCCAGAACGAAATTGGAACCGGACAGGGCGCAAATTTCGTGATTCGCCGCGCTTATAACGCGACGCTAACCGACTACAGCTCGGAGATGGGATTAACCATCTTTAAAAATCTGCTGCTACAAGAGAACGGCGCGTATTGGACGTTCTTTATTCAGTGCCGTGATATGACATTAATAGGCGCCTCTCCTGAGCGGCATATCACGCTGGATGAACAACGTGTCTCCATGACACCCATCAGCGGCACTTACCGTTACCCGCCGACTGGTCCGACTCTCGAAGGGCTTATTGACTTTTTATCGAATGAGAAAGAGGAAGATGAACTGTCAATGGTTCTTGATGAAGAACTGAAAATGATGACCAGAATTTGCGACTCGGATGTAAAAACCTTTGGCCCGTTTTTAACGCCGATGTCACGTTTGGTGCATACAGGGTACCGACTTGAAGGGCATTCTTCGCTCTCTGTCCCCACGATTCTTCAACGGTCTTTATTTGCACCGACGGTAACTGGCAGTCCTCTCGAAAACGCGACGCGGGTTATTGAGAAGTATGAATCATCCGGCAGAGGCTACTACAGCGGTTTTGCCGCACTGCTGGGACAAACATCTGGAAAGCCCTCGATTGACTCGGCCATTTTGATCCGGACGACCGAAATTGATCGGACTGGAACTATGACCATGGGGCTAGGTGCGACACTAGTGAGAACCTCAGATCCTGCTTCGGAAGCGGCGGAGACGAGAGCTAAGGCTGCGGCATTTCAGTGTGCTATGGGGCTAACTAACTGTTCAAAATCTATTTTTCAAGACGAGCAGGTGACGGCTGCGTTGCAAAAGCATAACCAACGCCTTGCCGCGTTCTGGCTCGATAATCACTCAGCAGCACGTTCAAAAACGGGTGATACAGGACATGCCCTACTGGTCGATAACGAAGACGCCTTTACCTCGATGATGGAATATCAGCTTCGCGCTATGGGGTTGAGTGTTCGTCTTGTGCATTATTCCTCCTCTTTTCGCATTGAGCCGAACGAACTCTTGATCATTGGCCCCGGTCCCGGCGATCCGAGGGACCTTAGCGATGTACGAGTGATTAGAAGTCGTAAATTGATGCTGAATGCGATGCGACAGTGCCATCCGTTTATTGCCGTTTGTTTTGGCCACCAGATTCTGTGCGCCTCACTGGGATACCCCATTGCAGCGCTGGACTACCCTAACCAGGGGATTCAAAAAGAGATTTCTTTTTTTGGCAGGGTAGAGAAAGTGGGGTTCTACAACACCTTCACCGCCATTGATGATCATAACGTTCCGCCAGGTTTTCAGGGGGAAATTCGTGTTTCTCGTGATGAGATCACAGGGCATATCTTTGGCCTCCGCGGGCCGCGTTTTTCCTCCATGCAGTTTCACCCAGAGTCGGTCTTGACCCTTGATGGGCCACGAATTCTCTATGAATCAATACAACAGATGGTGATGTCATGATGATGGAATGGGTGTGGTGGGAACTCACAGAAAACGATCCCGATATCAAAGATCTACGGGAGCAACTTACGCAACGGGATGTGATTGCCTGGCATTCGGTGGAGGCACTTCAGGAGAAATACTGGGTGATGAATCATTCACCCACGCGTTGGGGGGCGATCATGCTGTGGCGTGAAAAGAAACCCGCCCTGGCAGATTTACCGCCGAATCGTTCGACTGAAATGATCGGGCGAGCGCCGGATAAGCGTATGAGTTTTACCGTCGCCGCCTGTTGTCTGAATGAATCGCACCTGGCTCCGCTTGCTTCTCTATTTGCGGAGGGTTTATGCACCACTATGCCATCGTAAATGCGTTCAGCGATAGGCCGCTGGCAGGGAATCCGGTCGCTGTCTTTTTTGACTGCGATGAGCTGGAAACCAATATCATGCAGCGCATTGCGGCTGAAATGAGGCTGTCAGAATCAACATTTGTATCCCAGCCGAAACATGGCGGTGATGTCCATGTCCGCATTTTTACCCCCGTCAATGAACTGGGTTTTGCAGGACATCCGCTGCTGGGAACGGCGCTCGCTTTGTCCCTGCGTCTAGGGAAAAGCACGCTGAACATTGAAACCGCGAAAGGCATTTTTCCTTTTACTCTGGAATACCCCAAACGGCTAGGAGACGCTGTCGTCGCGCATATTGATATGGTTCAGCCTGAACCGATGATTCAGATGTATACCCAGACTGACGCGCTATTACACGCATTGGGTGTGCCGTGCAGCACCTTGCCAGTTGAAATGTATGACGTCGGTCCGCGGCATGTCTTTGTCGGCGTTGAAACGCTGGAAATGCTTTCTGCACTTGTGCCCGATCAGCGTGCGCTCTCTCGGCATGAAAACATGGCCGCACTTTGCTTTTGCGGTACCGGTAATGCGTGGCGTATGCGTATGTTTTCTCCTGCTTATGGTGTGGTGGAAGATGCAGCGACGGGCTCTGCCGCCGGGCCTTTGGCGCTGCATCTTGCCAGGCATGGTGTCACACGTTTCGGCAGAACACTGGAAATTTTACAGGGCGTGGAGATGGGACACCCATCTAAAATGTACGGTCTTGCACAGGCTGATGGAGAGAAATATCGGCTATACGCTGGTGGACATGCGATACAAGTCGCGCAGGGAACCTATTTCATTTAAAGGGGAATCATGATGGGCAGCAGTGATTTTGAAAGCATGAGCGGAAAGGCTAATTCCGACTTTCTGCACTTTCATGCCGCATTACACGACCCTATAGCACGCGCACAGGCATGGGTGAAAGAAGCCATGGACGAAAAGGTCCGAGAGCCCCGGGCGATGGTATTAACCACCGCGAATGAGCAAGGTGAGATGAGCTCAAGAGTGATGGCTATTCTCGATTTCGCGGAGCAGGGCATTTTATTCGCGACACACAGATGTAGCCGGAAAATTCAGGACATTCAAGGTAATTCCCACGCGTGCGGCCATTTTTACTGGAAAGAACTCGGCAGACAATTATCAGTCAGCGGTCACGTGATCGCTATGCCACATGAGGTCGCCGTTGAAGTGTGGGAGCAACGTCCTGTTCCATTGCACGCGATGTCAACGGTGTCGCACCAAAGCCAACCATTGCTGGATAGCCATAAACTCTGGGCTGCGGCAGAGGAGCTTGAGAATAAAGGGCCGCTTCCCTGTCCAGAGCGCTTTTCTGTTTATCAGCTTATCCCTCAATCCATTGAGTTTTGGGCGTCAAGTTCAGATCGTCTGCACAGACGCCTGCGTGTTGAACGTGGGCAAGACGAATGGCGTAGTACCTGGTTGCAGCCGTAGCAGAGGGACACAATGAAAAATTTACCGAATTTTGATGCTCATCTGAAGCACATGATGCAATGGCATTTTTCTACGCAGACAGGAACGCCTTTCTGGTTGGAAAGGCGAGAGACATTGGATTTTGATCCGTTAACAGACATCAACACTTTCGACGATCTGGCACGTTTTCCTGATGTCGCTGATTTGCTACGTGACGTGCCTGTCGAGCGGCTTATCCCACGTGGTTTGCGTGATGAGAAAATAGCGGGCGTATTTGAAAGTGGGGGCACTACCGGTAAGGCTAAACGGCTTGTGGTATTCCAGTCCTGGCTCGATGAATTGGTGGCGTGGCGGCTGGATCAACCACATCCTGATGGCGAACAAAATGTGGGTAATACGCTGGCGCTTGTCCCCACAGGCCCACATGTCGTCGGGGCGATCAATCGCTGTCGGGCGTCAGCCAAAGGCGGACTGTTTTTTACCGTCGATCTCGATCCCCGCTGGGTTAAGAAATGTATCCAGAAAAATGATGTCGGGAGTAAGCAAGCCTATGCTGAACATATTATCGAACAGGCGGAAGATATTCTTTTCACTCAGTCTATTCAATATCTTATTGCCACACCGCCTATTCTTGAATATATGGCAAGACGTCCTGCATTAATTACCCGAATGAATCAAACGTTGAAAGAAATCACCTGGGGTGGGACGCAAATGGACTCCGATACCCAGCTGTTTTTGCAAGCGGAAGTCTTTCCTTCTGTTCCCATTAGAGCCAGCTACGGCAGTACGATGATTTTAGGTGAAGCTAAATCACGAAACGTGCCTGATATCGCCACGCCAGCGATTTTCGATAGTTTTGCTCCCTACGTTCTCTTTGATGTTCAGGACGCGCAGACCCGCACCCCTGTTGCGTTTGGCTCGCGCGGCCAGGTGGTTATGCATCATCTCAGCTGTTATGCCTTTTTTCCCAATATTCTTGAACGCGATACCGCGATTCGCATGCCACGAGAAGATAACTTCCCCGGTGCTGCAGTCAGTCAGGTTGCGCCGCTGTCGACGGTTGCCGGGAATGTGGTGATAGAGGGGGTATATTAATGAATGACGTCTCTCCCTCTTCACATGTGGTGACGCCTGAAAAGGCCATAACCGATTATGGTATCGATGCTTCAGCATTAGGGCGCCGCTATGTTACACAACGGCGTATCTGGGTTAACGATCTGCTGGATGTTCCTGTTGCAGACATGAGCATCGCCCCCCCTATCTATATCCACAATACGATCGATGCGATGAAGTCTGCGCCGGTTTTGCCGTTGGCAGAGATTCATGCAGCGATAACTGAGGCGGCGGAACGGTTCCAGTTCGGCATACTTGAGGGCTTATCCCCCGATGAATATTGCCAACGGGTGCACCGCACCACGGGCTTACCGTCTAGCGTCATTCAGGAAGCGCTGACGTCAATTGCCAACGCGTTGCGAATAATGCCTGAAACACTCGACATTGGGATGCCGAGAGGGGCTAGGTGGTCCTGGCGCGATCCTGATGCATTGGCAGGATGCAGTCTTTTCAGCCGTAAAGGAGACACATTTTCGGTTCTTGCAGCGGGTAATGGACCTG
Source organism: Pectobacterium atrosepticum (assembly GCF_000740965.1). Classification (NCBI taxonomy): domain Bacteria; kingdom Pseudomonadati; phylum Pseudomonadota; class Gammaproteobacteria; order Enterobacterales; family Pectobacteriaceae; genus Pectobacterium; species Pectobacterium atrosepticum. Next base: position 2,057,037 of record NZ_CP009125.1, read on the forward strand.
GCATTCATGCACTGTGGCCGCAAGCTGTGGCACTGGGCTACCGTGTTCTGGTCAGGCCATCATCACGGGAACCGTTCACTGCACAGCGTGTTATTTCCGCACTAGCCATGTCAGGTCTGGAAAATTACGTCGCGTTCATTCCCACCGATTATCGAGGCGCCGATGCGTTGGTTACCTCAACGGATTTTACATTGGCCTATGGCGGTTCGGAGATGGTAGAAAAATACCGACACCATCCGACGGTGCGAATACAGGGCCCCGGGCGTTCCAAGATCGTTGTTGGCGCGGATGCCGATCGTGATGAAGCGGTTGCCTTGGTAGCAAAATCCATGACCGATCTCGGTGGTGCCGCATGTGTATCAACGAGTGCTGTACTGGTTGAAGGTGACGTCACGGATTTTTGTCAGAGGCTGCGGTTGGCGCTGAAGCATATCCCCGCGCATCGCTTACCTCTCGGATCGGCCAAAACTGTCGAGCAATTATCACGCGTATCGGGCGATAGCATTCATCATCCGTTCGACGCTCCGCTAACGCCGTTTGGTTACCTTCTTCAGCCGGCCGTTATCGAGCTTAGCGAATTCGACGATCCCCGGCTTCAGCAAGAACTTCCATTTCCCTGTGTCTTCGTGGCGCCTTACCTCGCGACGAAAAGCATATCCATGTTGGCGGGGTCACTGGTCGTTACCGTTTTCTCCCGCCAACAGAAACTACTCAGGCCGGTACTGGATGAATCCAGTATCAGTAATGTTTATATCGGCGCTATTCCTACAACCTGGATGTCATTGCTGGTTCCGCATGATGACTATCTCTGCACATTTCTGATGTGCAGCCGTGGGGTGCGTGTGAATGCATTCTGGGATGACGTAACCACTACAGGGGAAAAACAGTGACAACACCTTATGCATTAATCTTTGGACCCGCAGACGTTTCACACATGATGGCGGATATGCAGCAACTCTATGCACATCATCCACAGGTTCGCGCCCGGTTTGAACATATTGCCAGCGTGGCGGACGTGAGCGTGGCGGTAATTCTTCGCCAGGCACCGATTCCTGACGATTTTTCATGCATTCAGGTCGTGTCACTCGGTTTGCTTGCCGGCATGTTGGGTATTGCTGATAGCGTCGTTGCACAGCGCGGTGAACCATGTTGTGCAGGCGGTATTAGCTTGGGTGAAGTCGCGGCGCTTTGTGCTTCCGGCGCATTGACGATCGATGATGCGGTTGCGCTCATCCACTTACGGGTAGATCGGCCAGAAACGGAGGATGAGACCGTAGGATTCGTCCTGTCCACGCAAGAAGGCGATCGTGATTTTTACCATCAGCCGCCTGAAATGCGGATTTCGGTGGACTATGGCTTAATCCAACAAGGGGTCGGCTCGCTGTTAATGGTGTCTGGGTTGCGCCGGGTGTTGGAAGGGAAAGGGCAGGAAGGGTCGGGGATGCTGGAGGTACTTCCACCCTCGCTCTGTCAGTCTGCCTACCACACGCCATATCGGCAGCGAATTGCCCAGCAGGTACAAGCTTATCTGGAGACGAAAAAATTGCTGTCCCCGCGTTACCCGATAGTGACGTGTCTGGATGGGCTCGATGTCGTGAACGATCCCGACGGCGTACAGGTCATGAGTGTGCGTGGCGAAACGGAGCGGTTGTCTGTGCCTACCATGATTCAACAGATACAGCGCCTGGGCGCAGTTGAGACAGTGTGTATTGGTCCTTTTCTTCGCAGCCTGAACATGGATTTTGGTATGCCTGCTTCTTTTTGGGATGAGAAATGGGTGACTGACATTTATCCGGCGGCGTAGGCCATTTGATCGCAAAACCAGGAGGAATCATGTCAGGTGATAATACGAATATGACGGCAGGGAATGTTTGTAGGCGAAATAAAGAAACCGCGAATGCGGTAGCGCAGATTCTTGATGCTTTTTCGCATCACGCAGATAAAACAGCGCTAATTAACGCAAAATTCGCAGTCAATTACACGGAGTTTGAACGGCTTGTTGTCTCGGTTCAACAGTCGTTGATGACGTCTGGCGTTAAGAGAGGGGATGTTATTGGGCTACTTTTATGCCGCGATCAATGGTTAGTCCCGAGTATGGTGGCGGCTTTGGCACTGGGCGTAACCTTTGTTCCACTAGATCCCTCCTATCCCTTATCCCGATTGCAGCAGTACGTTGAAGTCGCCAGACCGACGTTGCTGCTCAGCCACCCAGATAATGGCGCATTGGCACGTGAACTTCACGATAGCGTTATCTATCCCGAACGAGGAGTCGAGGGGAATTGGGTGTGTCTGGATATACAACAGGATGATACTGCCTATATTTTGTTCACCAGTGGCTCAACGGGACAGCCCAAAGGCGTCAGTATCGGGCATAAGGCGTTGGGCAATTTTCTCTCGGCGATCGGCAAGCGTTTGCAAATGCAGGCTTCGGACGTTTTTCTGGCGCACACGACGGTGGCCTTTGATATTTCGATTCTTGAACTGCTTTATCCTTTAACGCTTGGCGGGACGGTTCTGCTGGCGAGCAATAGCGACGTGAACGAGATTGACCGTCTGCTTCCGCTGATCGCCAGAAGCCATTTTGTGCAGGCTACGCCGAGCTTGTGGAAGATTCTGCTGGCGACAGGGTGGCGCCCTAATGCCTCTGTGACGATTTTGTCTGGTGGAGAGGCACTACCTTTGCCAGTGGCAAGGAAGTTGAATCAGACATGTCGGCGCTTATGGAATCTTTATGGACCGACTGAAGCGACGATCTGGACATCCTGTGGATGCGTCGAAAAAGACGCGACCTTTATTTCTATCGGTGAACCTTTAGAAAATACGCAGCTACATGTTCTGGATGAGGATCTTCAACCCGCCACAGAAGGCCAGTTATATCTATCAGGAGTTGGTCTGGCGCTGGGCTATTACGGCAACCCAGAGGGAACGGCGAGTGCTTTCTTCACCCATCCTCAAAGCGGTGTAAAAATCTATCGCTCAGGCGATCGAGTGCGGATGCACCCGCAGGGAAAATTGGAATGGTTGGGCAGAGGGGATGGAGAGATCAAAATCAGGGGGAATCGTATTGGTGTAAAAGAAATCGAACATGCCTTAGAAAATCTTCCCGGTATCGCAGGCGCTGTCGTCGCCGCCAAACCCTTTGCCGGACACGGCGACGATATGCTGACAGCCTATGTGATCAGTCAGAACTCACCGTCAAAAGCGGAACTGGAGCAGGCGCTTCACAAGGTGCTTCCTGCCTATATGGTACCTGATTTATTTGTTGTACTCGCCACATTCCCTTTGCACCCGAATGGAAAATTCGACAGGAAATCACTCCCCGAACCAACGTGGGATAACACCTTGCACCATGAAACGCATGACGGGAGCTCTGTCCATCGTAACGCACATTTTAACGCAGTGGTGGCCATCATCTGTGACGTGTTTTCGACCACCCTAGGTCAAGCCGATTTTCATGAGACAGCAAATTTTTTCGATCTGGGTGGAAACTCTGCACTGGCGGTGATTTCCGCAGGGATGATCGGCGCAAGATTGGAGAAAAAAGTGCCCGTTGCTCTGATTGCTGCTTTAGAAAGCCCTAAAGCGATCGCGGAAAAAATACTGTATACCGAGCAGTAAGGTCTCGTCTGGGGCAGGGCGATGCCAGTGCCACTCTGCGTCATGCTTGTGCGAAGGGAGGAAAAATGAATAACGAAGAACAACTACATGAAATATGTCACTTCATGAATCAGGAACGCCTATTAACGTTGAGCGCTGCGGCAGAAGGGCAAGTGTGGTCTGCCAGTTGTTTTTATCATTTCCAGCAAGATGAAATGACAATGTATGTCATGAGCGATATTACCACACGCCATGCCAGTCTTATGCTTAAGGCGCCGGAGGTTTCAGGTACGATTACGGGATCTGACATTTCACTGATGCAACTGAAAGGCTTGCAATATCATGCTGTTGCATCGCTGCTGTCGACAGAGCAGGAGGGCATCGCCCGTGCGCGTTATTATCAGCGTTACCCGCTTAGCCGTGTCATTACCCGTCCAATATGGTCTTTAAAGCTAATAGAAATCAAATTCATGCAGAATCGTTTGGGAGTGAAACGATGTATGAGTTGGCACTGCTCGACCCGGTCGGAGAAGGGACTATGAAGAAGAAAAATCTGGCTATTATTGGTGGTGGCGCTGCGGGAGTGGTTGCCGCATGGCGATTACGAAACACGCACAACGTCACTCTCTTTGAGGCCAATAATTATATTGGAGGCCATGTTTACACGCAGCGAGTTGATATAGGAAAAGGGGGAAGTGTGCCTATTGATATGGGGGTTGAATATTTTAACGAACGTATTTCTCCCAATGTGTTCAATATATTACAAAAGTTAGGTATCGGCAGCTATGTTGCCCCTTCCTCTTTCCATGCATATTTTCCCAGTAAGAAACAGTATTGGAGCAACGTCACATTGGAGGGCCCGTTGCGTCAGGCCATACAGGAGGAATGCAGTCGCTTCCAACTCGGCATGTCTGAAGTGATGAGCTCTGGTGACCCTCGGTATAAAGCGATGACAATTGAGGAGTATTTAAGTGAAAAAGGGTATTCTGAGACGTTTATTTATCAGGCTCTGTATCCCATGATGAGTATTTCTACGGGATGCAATGTCGATCTACGCACATACCCACTGATGTTTTTTGCAATCTCATTTAATGCCAATCTGGTTTCGTTTTTTTCTCCAGGATACTGGCGAAAAGTTCGCGGTGGGATGCAACGCTATTTGCAGGTGCTCGCCGAGACGCTGGGAGAACACATAAAGCTTGATACCGCGGTGAAGTCGGTGAAGCCGTGCAGAGGGAAGGTTAGGGTTTGCTATGGCGATCGGGAAGTCTCGTTCGATGCGGTGATTTTTGCCACTTCGGCGGAAGTCACATTATCTTTACTTGCTGAGCCAACGCACAGACAACAGGAAATATTATCCTCGTTTGAATACCACGATATCACCAGCGTCGCGCACCATGATACTGACTACCTTAACACAGACACCCCATCACATTATTTCAACTTTCGCCAGTTTACTGGCACCCAAGCACATCATACTCACTTATTCGGCAGTGTGACACGAGTGAACAATGCGTTAATGGCGTATCAGAATATTACGAAGCCTTTATTGGTGACGCTTGATCCTACGCAGCCTATTCACGATGAAAAGGTCGTGAAAACGTGTCATTGGCGTGCAGCCAAACAGCGACCTGCGGATTTCATGCATAAAATGCGATTACGCGAGTTACAGGGTAAAGATAACCTGTGGTTTTGCGGGGTAGATACCAGTCTAGCTGGGCATGAGGGTGCTGTAGTGTCCGGTATGGTTATTGCTGACAGATTAGGGGCCCCCTATCCTTATAAAGATGACACGCTAGCGTTTATTCAATTTCGGATAACTAAAGATATTATGGGCGTGAAAACACGTCATGAAGCGTTAAAAGATGCGCTATCAGGATTGATGTTTGTTTTAGCTAAAAAACTCGCTCTCCATAAAACGCTGTCTTATAAATTCGTAAAGGATTTCATCATGTAAATGCAGCGGTCTCCAGCGTTATTCGGTTGGCGTCGGCGCAGGTGATCATTTATACCGTTACGCCTTTAATTTCTTCAATAAATGTAAACCTCGCACCGTTTTTTTGCACAAACACCGCCTGCCGCCTAAATTTACAGGACTTTTGTTGGATGGAGACAACGCTATGTCCGCTTGCTTGATGCCTCGAAACTCTGCTTCACACACTGTGTTACGACGATTTTCTGCTGCGCCATACTGGCTGCTGCTTAGCGCAACGTTGCTGTTTTCCAGCCAGTTATTGGCGGCGGAACCGAAGGTGACGGAATTGCAGGATAAGCTGGATCACCCGTGGTCATTAGCGTTTTTGCCGGAAGAACAGGGCATTCTGATTACTGAGCGTGCCGGGAATTTACGCTTATGGAAAGCGGGTAGCGCGTTGTCTGCCCCCATCGCTGGCGTGCCGAAGGTCTACGCTAAATCACAGGGCGGGTTGTTGGAAGTCGCGTTATCGCCGGATTTTGCACAGAATCGGCGCATCTATCTGAGCTTTGCTGAAGAGGGGAGCGATGGCAAAGCGGGAACCGCTGTCGGGTATGGCAAACTTTCTGAGGATAATAAACGGTTAGAGAATTTCACGGTCTTCTTCCGTCAGGAACCGAAGCTGTCGACGGGTAACCATTTTGGCGGCAAGCTGGCCTTTGATCGACAGGGGCATCTGTTTATCGCATTGGGTGAAAACAACGAGCGCCCGACTGCACAGGATCTGGATAAATTACAGGGTAAAATTGTTCGCCTGACGGTAGATGGCAAGGTGCCGTCCGATAACCCGTTTGTTAACACACCTAATGCGCGGTCGGACATCTGGTCTTATGGACACCGTAACCCACAGGGATTGGCGATTAATCCCTGGTCTGGCGTGCTGTGGGAAAATGAACATGGTCCGAAAGGCGGCGATGAAATCAACATCCCTAAAGCGGGTGAAAATTACGGCTGGCCGATTGCGACACACGGCATTAACTATTCTGGGTTGCAAATTCCAGAAGCGAAAGGAAAAGAGATCGCCGGGATGGCGAACCCTGATTTCTACTGGGAAAAATCACCGGGTATCAGCGGAATGGCCTTCTATAACAGCGATCGTTTTCCGCAGTGGAAAAATTCGGTCTTCATCGGCGCACTGGCAGAAAAGAACCTGATTCGCTTGACGCTTGATGGCGACAAGGTCGCGTCACAAGAGCGTTTGCTGAATGACCGAGGTGAACGCATCCGCGACGTAAGGCTGGGGCCTGATGGCTACCTCTATTTGCTAACCGATCACGACAATGGCAAATTGCTGAAAGTCGGGCTGGAGTAAAAAATCAGGCACCGCAAGGTGCCTGTATTCACTTAAGACAGCGGGGTCATGACGTGTTTTTGATAAGCCGGACGCTCGGTTAGCTGCTGATACCAGCGCTCCAGATGAGGATGTGTCTGACGTTCAATCGGCATATTCAGCCAGCCGTAGACCACGCAGCCTAACGGAATATCACCAACGCCAAACCGATCGCCGGATAGCCATTGCTGACGAGCCAGAACCGTATCGACAATACCGAACAGACGTTCGCATTCGGCCATGCCTTTCTGTACCAATGCCATATCGCGTTTTTCCGGCGCGACACGCACCATATTAATGAACACGGGGCCGAAAGAAGCCGCAAGCGAGCTCGTCCAGTCCATCCACTTTTCTGCACCCGCACGTTCGCCCGCATCAGCGAAATACAGCGAATTCTGGCCGTACTGTGCCGCCAGATAACGCACGATAGTGTTGGATTCCCACAGTACCAGATCGTCGTCCTGTAAACAGGGGATGAGGCCATTAGGGTTCATAGCCAGATAATCGGCATCATGGTTACGGCCGAATTGCCCGCCAACCGCAATGTGTTGGTAAGGCAGCGCAAGCTCTTCCGCGCACCACAGGACTTTCTTGACGTTGGTCGAATTGTCACGACCCCAAATCGTTATCATAGCTACCTCTTTCTGCATAAAGGATGTTCAGATGTTTGCGACAGTTGATGAGAAATAATGATATGCCTTTTTAGTCTTTATGATTTAACTTGTCATTCTTAATAATGACAGCAAGTTACATTTAGACAGGAAAGTTACACAATGAAATTGACGCATTCTGTTCGCGCCGCGCTGGGCATCACGCTGTTTGCTGCCGGTATGCAACTTGCTATGGCCAGCAGCGATCCGCAGACGATCACGTTTGGCGTGGCACCGGGGCCGTATGGCGATATGGTGAATCTGGCGATTAAACCTGAGTTGGTGAAAAAAGGCTACAAGGTCGTCGTGCGTGAGTTCAGTGATTACGTTCAACCCAATTTGGCACTGGCCAACGGCAGCATCGACGCCAACCTCTTCCAGCATACGTTGTATCTGGAGAAATTTGCCGCCGATAAAGGGTTAAAAATTTCTCCACTCATCGTGGTACCGACGGCCAGCATGGGCTTCTATTCGAAGAAAATCACATCGCTGGATGAACTGAAAAAAGGGGACGTAATTACGCTCTCTAACGACGCAACCAATCTGGCGCGTGGCCTGCGTTTCCTGCAATCAATGGGCTTGATTACGATTAAGGCCGACATTGATCCAACCAAGGCTTCCGAGAAAGATATTCTTGAAAACCCACGCGGGTTAGTTTTCAAACCGATGGAAGCGGCACAGCTGCCTCGTACGCTGGATAGCGTGGCGGCGTCGCTGGTGAACGGTAATTTTGCGCTGGCATCGGGCATGAAACTGTCATCGGCCATCAAGCTGGAAACGCTGGATGAAAATCTGAAGAATATTATTGCTGTGCGTACCGACGATCTCGATAAGCCATTCGTGAAAGACACAAAAGCGATCGTAGAATCACCTGCGTATGCCGCTGTGATCAACGATCCGGCGTTGATGTATAGCCAATTCCAGAAACCTGAGTGGATGCAGGCGAAAACGCCAGCGCCCGCACAGTAAGCGTTAAGCTGCACCGAATACGATTTGGCCGGTCTATGACCGGCTTTCTTCTTTTCCGCTCAGGCTAGGAGTTTGCGGATAATGATTCAGTTAGAAGGGGTAAGCGTTGACTTCTCACAAGGGAAGCAACCATCAAATCTCGCGGTAGACAACGTGTCGCTGCACATCCAGCGCGGAGAGGTTTACGGGATTGTCGGCACCAGCGGTGCGGGGAAAAGTACGCTGCTGCGAACCATCAACCTCTTGCAGCGACCGACCTCCGGCCGTGTGCTTGTTAATGGCGTGCTTATCAGCAAATTAGCAGGGCAGCCACTGCGGGAACAGCGGCAAAAAATCGGCATGATATTTCAGCATTTCAACCTGATGCAGACGCGTACTGTGACAGAAAACGTCGCCTTCAGCCTGAAGGCTGCGGGAAAATCGAATGCAGAAATCACTCTGCGCGTGCCGGAAATTCTGAGTCTGGTCGGTTTGTCGGATAAAGCGTCGTCTTACCCGGCACAGCTCAGCGGCGGTCAGAAACAGCGAGTGGGCATCGCCAGAGCGATTGCCAACGATCCTGAAGTGTTGCTGTGCGATGAGCCGACTTCGGCGCTCGATTTGGAAACGTCAGCCGCCATTCTGGCGCTGCTGAAAGAGATTAACGAGAAATTGGGCATTACCATCGTGCTGATTTCCCATGAGATGAGCGTGATTAAGGCCGTCTGCGATCGGGTCGCGGTGATGACGGGCGGTCGGGTTGTGGAAGAGGGCGATGTTTTCGATATCTTTGCTACGCCGCAGCACGCGTTTACCCGCCAACTGGTGTCCCATACGCTCGATCTCGCATTGCCGCCTCGTTTACTGGAAGATTTGCAGGGCACATTGTTGAAGATTCTGTTCGTCGGTGAATCCGCCGAGCAACCGGTGTTGTCGGACGTGGCGACGCGCTTTGGCGTGTCCGTCAATATCCTGCACGGTAAGATCGAATACATCGGCAACCGTGCGCTAGGCATACTCGTGGCGCTCTTGACTCATCCATCTGACCCTGAAAAAGTGGCGGAAGCGGTGGAACATATTCAGGTAAGAACGGCGAACGTGGAGGTGTTACATGGCTGATTTATGGATCGATCTGATCGCGGCGTTCGGTGAAACATTCCAGATGGTGGGTATTTCCACGCTGTTTGCCGTGATCGGTGGTTTACCGCTGGGGCTACTGATTTACGTTACGGACAGGAATCTGTTCTGGCAAAACCGCGCCGTTTATCTGTTTGGCACCGTGTTGGTGAACATCATCCGTTCTATTCCTTTCGTTATTCTGCTGGTGTTGCTGCTGCCGCTTACGCAGATTCTGTTGGGCAATACCATTGGACCTGTGGCGGCGGCGGTGCCGATGTCTGTCGCAGCGATTGCGTTTTATGCCCGTCTGGTGGATAGCGCACTGCGTGAGATCGATCCCGGCATCGTGGAAGCTGCCGAAGCTTTTGGTGCCAGTCCGATGCGTATTATCGGCACGGTGCTCTTGCCAGAGGCGAAAGCAGGGCTATTGCGTGGCCTGACGATTACGCTGGTGAGCCTCATCGGCTATTCGGCGATGGCAGGTATTGTCGGCGGCGGTGGCGTGGGCGACTTGGCGATCCGCTTCGGCTATTACCGTTATGAAACCGAGGTGATGGTGATTACCGTAATTGCACTGGTTATTCTGGTGCAGGTAGTGCAGACGCTGGGTGATGGGTTATCGAAGCGTGCAGATAAACGCGAACGGCGCTAGAGGCTAGGCTCAAGCACGAGGGGAGGCTGTACTGCCATGGCTCCTCGTGCCATTCTCTATTTTTTCTGATTGTGTCTTGCCGCTAACATTTTCAGATATTCCTTATTTCCCCTAAGTCCTTTCTTTATCTGCATTTTTTTAGAGGCTTTCATTTCTTTGACTATCTTTACAGAAAGGACGGTTTTCATCCAAGAGGTGACGCGTTACCTTTGTATGTTACTAAAGTTTTCAAAACATATTGAAAATTAATAATTTTTAACGACTGATGGATATTGCGGCGAACTCATGAAAACAACTCCTTTCCTGACCAAACTCACGTCTTTCTCTGTAGGTACGGTACTGCTTGTTGGTGCAGTGCCATTCACCTATGCGGAACAGTTGCCTGCCGTGCCGCAGATTGATGCCAAGGCCTTTATCCTGATCGATCACGATAGCGGTAAAGTGCTAGCGGAGAGCAACGCCGATGAGCGCCTTGATCCCGCCAGCCTGACAAAAATCATGGCGAGCTATGTGATTGGACAGGCGCTCAAATCCGGTAAAATTCGCCCGACGGATGAAGTCACGGTGGGAAAAGATGCCTGGGCAACCGGTAATCCGGCGCTACGCGGTTCGTCGCTGATGTTCCTTAAGCCAGGCGATCGCATCCCCGTTTCTGAGTTAAATAAAGGTATTGTCATTCAGTCAGGCAATGATGCCAGTATCGCTCTGGCGGATTACGTGGCGGGCAGTCAGGATTCGTTTGTCAGCCTGATGAACAATTATGCGAAGGCGCTTAACCTGACGAATACGCATTTCCTTACCGTGCACGGCCTTGATGCGCCGGGGCAGTACAGCACCGCGCGCGATATGGCGCTGTTAGGGCAGGCGCTGATTCGCGACGTGCCCGAAGAGTATGCATTGCACAAAGAAAAAGAGTTCACCTTCAACAATATTCGTCAGCCTAACCGCAACCGTCTGCTATGGAGCACGAACCTGAACGTGGACGGCGTGAAAACTGGCCATACCAACGGGGCGGGGCACAATCTGGTGGCCTCGGCAACGGAAGGTAATATGCGCCTGATTTCCGTGGTGCTGGGGGCGCAAACGGATTCCATTCGTTTTCGTGAAAGCGAAAAACTACTCACATGGGGCTTCCGCTTTTTTGAAACGGTAACGCCTATCAAGTCGGATGCACCTTTTACTACGCAGCGGGTGTGGTTTGGCACAGAAAAAGAAGCGCGGCTTGGCGTTGCACAGAATGCTGCGCTGACCATTCCGAAAGGGCAAATGAAGAACCTGAAGGCTAGCTTCACGCTAAATCCGCCGCAGCTTTCCGCACCGTTAACCAAGAATCAGGTTGTCGGCACTATCGACTTCCAACTAGACGGTAAAAGCATCGGACAGCGCCAACTGGTGGCGATGGATGATATCCCCGAAGCCGGCTTCTTTAGCCGCCTCTGGGATACGGTGATGATGAAGGTGCAGCAGTGGTTCGGTGGGTTATTCGGTTAATTTCCGGGATGGATTAACTGAATGCCGTTGTTGGAGAAGTAGCGTAGGTAGGGTTCGCTCGGGGCGCTGTCGGAAATAACCGTATCAAACAGCGTCATCGGGCCGATACAGGCGCGTTTGATCTGACCGAATTTACTGTTGTCTGCCACAATAATGATGCGCTGTGCAGTCGCCATCGCGCGTTGCTTCATGCCCAGCTCGGCAAAGTTAAAGCAGGTCGCGCCCGCGTTAAGTTCGATACCCGCCGCAGAGATAAAGGCTTTATTCGGACAAATGTTGTCTAGCTCACAGCGTTGATTGAGCGGGGTAAAGATCGCGTTATCTGGATGGTATTCCCCGCCGCATAAAATCACTCTGCACGCCTTTTTTTCCTGTAACGCCAAAAAGGTGTTCAGGGAATAGCAAATCGCAGTAAAAAGCAGCTCATCAGGAATTGCATCGATGATGAAGGGAATGGTCGTGCCACAATCGAAAAAAACGGTATCGTTTGCTTCCACCAGATAAGCTGCGGCAGTACCGATAGCCTGCTTTTCTCTTACGTGTTTGGTCTGCTGGTCAGAAACAAAATAATTTGTGACACCGTTATTCTTCAGGTCGCTAACGACATAGCCGCCGAGCAGCATAACGCTGGTGGAATCTGCATTTAGATCGCGGCGCACGGTCATCTCGGACACGCCGAGTAGCTGTGCGGCGTCCTTAAGATGGAGTTTATCGGTTTTCTTTAATGCCTGAGCCAGTCTGCCGATTCGTTCGTCGCGCCGCGTTTCCATAAAATTCCCTGCTAGTAAGCTATTTTTGTTGTTAGTAGTTCCCTGCTGCGGCAGCGTCATCAGAAACGATAGCAACGCCTGAACTGGTGCCAATACGTGTGGCACCGGCTTCAATCATACGTTGTGCCGTTTGGCGATCGCGAACCGCGCCGGAGGCTTTTACACCCATCTCGCTGCCGACAGTGCTACGCATCAGTCGAACGTGTTCTTCGCGTGCGCCGCCGGTGCTGAAGCCGGTAGACGTTTTGACGAACGCGACATCCAACTGACGACACATTTCACACACCAGCACAATCTGTTCGTCATCAAGCAGACAGGTTTCCAATATTACCTTCAACGGTATAGCGGCGCAAACCTCACACACGGCCTGAATATCCGCTTTGACGGCATCAATCTTCCCGCTTTTCAGCCAGCCGACGTTAATCACCATGTCGATTTCCTGTGCACCGGCATCAATCGCGGCTTTCGCTTCAAAAGCCTTGCTGGAAGTCAGGCCTGCACCGAGAGGGAAACCAATAACCGAGCACACCTGTACCGCTGAACCTTTCAATTTTTCAGCTACTAAGGGAACGTAGCCGGAATTAACACAGACGGCATAAAAATGGTGCGCTATCGCTTCATCGCACAGCGTGACGATTTGCTGTTCGGTGGCATTTGCTGCCAGCAGGGTGTGGTCGATATAACGTGCATAGTCAGTCATGGTAAATCCTTGGTTGTGTCGATAAAAATCACATAGCGTGATTATGGCATTCAATGATTTCAATGTCACAAAAATAACAAAATAATTAATATTTGTTATTTTAATAACAAATAATGAAGCGAATGTGATAGCGGATGTGTGGATATCGGGAAATAGGGAAGAGGTATACTCTAAATAATTCAAATTTCAGGACAAAAACGGCAAGACGTTTTTGAACAGCGCTTGCGCTGACCCCGGAAGGGAGAGGCCATAAGGCCGAATAATGCGGCAAACGAAGGACAAATTTGTCGGGAACGAATTTGACCAGCCAGCGGCTGGCCTTCGGTGAGAGACTGGATGTCTCTCATTTAATCCCGATGAGCTTACACAGGTAAGTGATTCGGGTGACAAATCTGCCGGGAGCAGATTTGAACGTAGCCAACGCACATGCAATTTGAAGTATGACGAGTATAAGGCAGAAAAGAAAACGCCCATCGCTCTTGAACCTGAAAGGCGGGAACGATGGGCTTCCTCAATAAGGGGAATCAAAGAAAAGCAGTGGCACTTATTCAGACTGTGGACCAAAGAAAAAGTTCTGAGTTTTCTGGAAAAAATTCACGCTTTTTTACATTTTGTTAGCCGGGTAATTCAGGCCAGATAACCACGATAAGTGAACCCGCTAATGTGAGTAGCACGTTAGCGATGGCGTAGGTACCCGCATAGCCGAGTGCAGGAATATTGCTGCGTGCCGTATCGCTAATGATCTCCATGGCTGGCGCGCAGGTCCGAGCGCCCATCATGGCACCAAACAGCAGCGCTCGGTTCATTTTCAGCACATACGCGCCGAACAGAAAACAAATCACCACCGGCACGAGGCTGACAATCAGCCCTGAAGCCAGCATCTGGATACCGACTTCTCCCAGGCTACTGTTGATGGTGCTACCGGCACTCAGACCTACGCCCGCCATAAACACCATCAGGCCAAACTCTTTGACCATGTTAAGCGCGCCTTGCGGAATATAGCCGAAGGTCGGGTGGTTGGCGCGCAGGAAGCCCAGCATGATACCGGCGAAGAGCAACCCGGCCGCGTTACCGATGCCAAAGGTGAAGTTGCTGAACTGGATCGTGATCAGCCCGACCATCACGCCGATAACAAAAAAGGCGCAGAAGGCCAGCAGATCGGTGACTTGACTGTGAATAGAAATGAACCCGATTCGCTCAGCAATGCTTTTTACCCGACGGGCGTCACCGCTGACCTGTAAGACATCGCCTTTATTCAGCACGACGTTATCGTCGAGCGGCATTTCTATCTGGCTGCGAACAATACGGTTAAGGAAACAGCCGTGGTCAGTCAGCTTCAATTGGCTGAGGCGCTTACCGACGGCGTTGTGATTCTTGACGACAATCTCTTCCGTCACGATGCGCATGTCCAACAAATCACGGTCGAAAACTTCTTTGCCATCGCGGAAATTGGAGTTCAGACGAGAGTGTGCATCGGGATAACCGACCAGCGCGATCTCGTCGCCGATTTGCAGGACGGCATCGCCGTCGGGATTTGCCAGAATTCCGTTGCGTCGAATGCGCTCGATGTAGCAACCAGTCTGGCGATAGATTCCCAGTTCGCGCAAGTTTTTGCCAGCCGCCCAGTCGACCAGTTCTGGCCCGACGCGATAGGCACGAATCACTGGCAGATATACTTTTCTTTGGCTGTCTACATCCAGCCCGCGCTCGCGTGCAATTTGCTGCGCACTGGTGGGAAGATCCTGATGCTGAAGTTTGGGCAGATAGCGTGCACCAAAAATGAGACTGACCAGCCCGACCAGATACGTCAGCGCATAGCCCAGGCTCAAATGATCTTGTTCAACACCGAGTTGACCACCCAAACTGGCGGTATTGCGTAGTGTGTCGCCTGCACCGACCAGCACCGGTGTCGATGTCATGGATCCTGCCAGCATCCCCGCGGTCAGGCCGATTCCCCAGCCGAAAAGTTTGCCTAACCCTAACGCCAGTAACATGGCGCTGCCGACCATCACCAGCGCCAGCATGAAATAATTTTTCCCGTCGCGGAAGAAAATAGAAAAGAAATTCGGCCCGGCTTCTACTCCCACGCAAAAAATAAATAACATAAAACCGAGGCTCAGTGCTTCGGTATTAATCGAAAAATGTTGTTGGCCGAGTAATAAAGAAACCACTAAAACGCCAATAGAATTACCGAGTTGTACTGGCCCGAGGCGCAATTTTCCCAGACAGAGTCCTAATGAAAGAACCACGAATAAAAGCAGAATGTAATTCCCGTTTAACAAATCAGCGACGTTTATATTCATGGGATGTAACTTGTTGTTTACCAGTAAGTTCTTGATGTTATTCATTATAGCGGCTAGATTTAGCCATGAAATGCATGAATTCCCGTGACGGTATCAATACACGTCAGCTGAAAGGAATCAGCCTCGTTCAGTATAATTTATCCGATAAAAATTGTTCAGTGTAATTATTGTTTAATTTAATGATTGTGGTGTCGCTGTTGACGAAATGCGCGGGTTATCGTCTTTTTCTACGGACAACTTGTGCGTCGAATAAATCATAGCGAAGCCTCATGTTTTTCATATCGGGGAATAGATACACCAATCATTTTTGCCATACCGAGCGCTTTCGGTATCTGGTCGATGCAGGTTGGGGGGCATATTGAGAAGGGGCGATTTATGGCAAGAAATAAAGGTTGGGTTGGTGCGACCTGCTGTTTTCTATTGTTCACCGTAGTCTTTCTGAGTCAAAAGATTGAAGTATCGGAGGTCGCGGTGAATGATGGGCTGCGGGGCAGTCCGGGCATGTTGCTCTTTCTGCTGCCCGGCATGGTGGCTTGTTTTCTTTCCGCACGCGGTCGTCTGCTTTACCCGCTGTTTGGCGCGCTGGCGGCTATGCCGGTGTGCTTACTGCTACTTCACTTGTGGAATACGCCGATGCGCTCTTTCTGGCAAGAACTGGCCTATGTGATGAGTGCGGTCTTTTGGTGTGTGCTGGGCGCGATGGGCGTGCTGTGTTTACGCAGTCTGTATCGACGTTATCTTCGTTGAGTGGGTTCTCGACAATATCCCATAAAAAAGCGCGGACTTTCGCCGCGCTCTTGTCCTGCCAGTCTGATGATTATGACTGGAACAGCGCCAGATGCTCTTTGGCATAAGCTTCAAAATCAGTGCAGCCGCCGATGTGTTTTTCATCCAGGAAAATCTGCGGTACAGTTTCAACCGGTTTTCCTACCGTCTTGGACAAATCTTCTTTCGAAATGCCTTCGGCGTGAATGTCTACATAGCGGAAGCTGAAGTCATCACGTTGCTCGGCCAGTTTCTCTGCCAGTTCTTTCGCACGTACACAATAAGGGCAAGCAGGGCGCCCGAAAATTACAGCGAACATGTAAACTCCTTTGTAAAATTAGAAAATGTGCTCATTCTTGGAACGCATAGCGTGACGCGGTTTGCAGACAAGGTCACAGCTAAAAATGTTACGGTTAATGAGGTTACTGCGAATCGCGCTACTATGCCCGTATTCATTGATGAAAAAAAGTAGTCATTACCTGTTACAACGATTTGCTGAAGCTATTATACCCGTCATACTTCAAGCTGCTTGTGCGTTGGCAATACTCGGCTCATCTCCGAGCCTCGCCCTGAAGGGCCGCCGCAAGCGGCGTTTAAATTGGCTAAGCCAATTTGTCCTTACTCACCCCAGTCACTTACCTAAGTAAGCTTCAGGGGATTCGCGCAGTTGCCGCCTTCACGCAACTCGAATTATTTAGGGTATAAACGAATTTTACCGACCCAAGGATGCCAGTGTGATACCAACTATTGATTTGCTACAACGCCACCGTTCCATTCGTGCGTTTACGTCTCAAGCTGTGACAGATGAGCAACGCCACGCCATCATTGCCTCCGCACAAAGCGCGTCCAGCTCCAGCTTTTTACAATGCAGTTCGATTATTCGTATTACCGATCCTGCCGTACGTGAAACGCTCGTTCACTATACCGGCGAACAAGCCTATGTGGCACAGGCGGCAGAGTTTTGGGTCTTTTGTGCCGATTTTCACCGGCATGTGGAGATTTTCCCACAAGCGGAAACTGGGCTGGCGGAGCAATTGCTGATTGGTTGTGTCGACACCGCTATCATGGCGCAGAATGCGCTGGTTGCCGCTGAGTCGCTGGGGTTGGGCGGGGTATTTATCGGCGGCATCCGCAATCGGATTGCTGATGTGACGCAGTTACTGCAATTGCCGACGCTGGTGATACCGCTGTTTGGCCTGTGTCTGGGTCACCCAGACGCCGAACCTCAACTGAAACCGCGTATGCCAACCGCCATGATGCTGCATGAAAATGTCTATCAGCCGCTCGACCGCGATGTGTTGGCACAATACGATCAGCAAATGGTGGAGTATTATCTGCAGCGTACCGGTAGCCGCCGTGAAAGCTGGAGTGAGCATGTTGAACTGACGCTGAAAAAAGAGTTACGTCCATTCATGCTGGACTACTTACATCAACAAGGATGGGCGATACGCTAGTATCTGTAGGATATTTATGAAGATAGCCATTCTGTCTAGAGATGGGACGTTATATTCCTGCAAACGTCTGCGTGAAGCGGCTGAGTCGCGCAAGCACAGCGTTGAGATTATTGATCCACTTTCCTGCTATATGAATATCAATTCGGCGGCACCGTCGGTGCATTATCGCGGACGCCGGTTGGATAAATTCGATGCGGTTATTCCGCGTATCGGTTCACAGATCACCTTTTACGGCACGGCAGTGTTGCGCCAGTTTGAAATGCTGGGAAGCTATCCGCTGAATAATTCTGTTGCGGTGATTCGTGCCCGTGACAAACTTCATTCACTGCAACTGCTTGCCCGTGAGGGAATTGACCTGCCGATCACTGGGTTCGCCCACTCGCCGGATGATACCGGTGACCTGATTGCTATGGTGGGCGGAGCACCGCTGGTCGTGAAACTGGTGGACGGTACGCAGGGGATCGGTGTCGTATTAGCCGAGACGCGGCAGGCGGCGGAAAGCGTGATTGATGCGTTTCGCGGGCTGAATGCCCATATTCTGGTGCAAGAATACGTGCATGAAGCGCAGGGTAAGGATATTCGCTGCTTTGTGATCGGCAATCGAGTTGTTGCGGCCATTGAACGGCAGGCGAAAGCAGGGGAGTTCCGTTCAAATTTGCACCGTGGTGGGTCGGCAAATAAAGTTAAAATCACGGCGCAGGAACGTGCGATTGCCATCAAGGCGGCGAAAACATTGGGGCTGAATGTGGCGGGTGTTGATATTTTGCGTGCCGATCGGGGACCGCTGGTGATGGAGGTAAACGCTTCGCCGGGGCTGGAAGGGATTGAAACAACGACCGGGCTTGATATTGCTGACATGATGATCGAGTTTATTGAGCAAAAGACTCAGAGGCGCATCGCAACATCGTCAACAATAGGAAAAAGTTAGCTTTCTGAAACAGATCCTGCGCCGTAAAATACGGTGTTGCTCCTTGGCTCATGGGCCTTGGCGTAAGGTTGAGTGAAGATGTTGCCACATTGCGGAACGAGAAATGCGCGTAGTGAGGCACTTTTATAATGGCATCGTCGCACAATATTCCGTAAGCTATGGGCCGTTTTTAACATCGCTTTTGCGTGAGTGGTGTTCCCTTTTCAACAAGGCTGTCTTTATGGTGGCAGGTATGAGGCAAACATGATGGATTCACTCATCGTACCGGATTTGGCTATGCTACGGCGATGGCTGGATCAACTGAATATTCTGTATTTCGAATGTGATTCCTGTCAGGCACTTCATCTTCCTCATATGCAAAATTTTGATGGTGTGTTTGATGCGAAAGTTGATCTGGTAGATGACGTGATCCTGTTTTCCGCACTTGCGGAAGTGAAGCCTAGTGCACTCATTCCTCTGGTCGGCGATCTGAGCCAAATCAATGCCAGTTCATTGACCGTCAAGGCATTTATCGACGTTCAAGACGATAATCTGCCAAAACTGATTGTCTGCCAGTCATTCAGCGTTGCCGCAGGCATGACGTTGGAACAATTCAGACATTTTATGCAGCAATCCGAAGAACAGATATCGATGGTGATTCTTGAAGCTGGTGCTAATAATCTGCTGTTTATTGGGGATGAAGAAGAGGGCTCTGCTGCCAGAGTCACGACTTCACATTTGCATTGATACGGTTGCTGCCAACGGCAGCAATTAGTTTTACTTATTTTCCGCTCGCCGCCATTTATTCTGGTAATTTCGCATTATTGCCAGATATTTCTCTTTGTTTGTCGCTAAACGCCTTCATCACATCGATAAAATGTGAATAAATAATCGTTAAAACCCATTTTTTACGTTCAAGTATGGTGTGCATGATGTTGTGGGGTTATGCTTTATTCCTGTAAGGGACAGACTGCCGAATCGGTGCTATGTCTGTGTCTGAGCGAATAAAAATCGGTGCATATTCATTCACCGATTAGATATCGCGGCAGGATATATTTTGTATCGGAACGATACATATACCCACGAATCACCCCCTTGAATGGAGGAAGGAACGGATGTTCACCCAACGTAAAAAATGGCTCTCGGGTGTTGTTACCGGCTTGCTGATGGCCGCGTCCGTCACCGCATCTGCGGAAGAGAAAACGCTGCATGTTTATAACTGGTCCGACTATATCGCACCGAACACGTTAGCCAATTTCCAGAAAGAAACCGGCATTAAGGTCGTCTATGATGTGTTTGACTCCAACGAGGTGTTGGAAGGCAAGCTCATGGCGGGCAGCACGGGTTTTGATCTGGTGGTACCTTCTGCCAGCTTCCTTGAGCGCCAACTCTCAGCGGGCGTTTTTCAGCCATTAGACAAGAGTAAACTGCCGAATTACAAAAATTTGGATCCTGAGCTGATGAAGCTCATTGCACAGCACGATCCTGATAACAAATATGCGTTGCCTTACCTGTGGGCGACTACGGGCATTGGCTATAACGTTGATAAAGTTAAAGCTGCGCTGGGTGCCGATGCGCCGGTTGATAGCTGGGATCTGGTATTGAAGCCAGAGAATCTGGAAAAGCTGAAAAGCTGCGGCGTATCCTTCCTGGATGCACCGGAAGAGATCTTTGCCACGGTATTGAATTATCAGGGTAAAGATCCGAACAGTACCAAACCGGGTGATTACACCACGTCAGCGACTGACCTGCTGCTGAAGTTGCGCCCGAGCATTCGTTATTTCCACTCGTCGCAATATATCAACGATCTGGCGAACGGCGACATCTGCGTTGCAGTCGGCTGGGCCGGCGATATCATGCAGGCGGGGAATCGTGCGAAAGAAGCGAAGAACGGAGTGAATATCCAATATAGTATTCCGAAAGAAGGTGCGTTGGCATTCTTTGATGTCCTCGCCATTCCGAAAGATGCTAAAAATCTGGATGAAGCCTATGCGTTTCTGGATTACCTGATGAAGCCGGAAGTGATGGCTGAGATCAGTAACCACACCTATTACGCTAGCGGTAATCTGGCATCCTTGCCTTTAGTGAACGAAGAGATTCGTAACAACCCAGGCGTTTACCCGCCAGCAGATGTCCGCGCTAAAATGTTTACGCTCAAGGTGCAATCTCCTCAGATTGACCGTACGCGTACTCGTGCATGGACCAAGGTTAAGAGCGGCAAATAGACTTTTGGATCTGAATAGTTACCCAAGAGCTTGATGGTTGCCGGTTTCGGCAACCAGAGAATAGATGGGTATAAAATACTCTAAATAATTCAAGTTTCAGGCAGCCAACGCACATGCAACTTGAAGTATGACGAGTATTAATGTGGCAAAGAACAGGCGGAGATACCGCCTGTTTGCGCTCTATATTGTGTCACACCGCTGAATGTAAAAAGTGCCTACTGGCGACATCAGCGGTGTGGCTTGTTCTGCTTTTGCCGGAGAGCAATACGAAGTGAATGACGCGATCCCCCGCCCTCAATCAAAACCTCAAAAAGCGGCCACGCCGCTGCTGGAAGTGCGCAACCTGACGAAGTCGTTCGATGGTCAGGCCGCCGTTGATGATGTCAGCCTGACGATTTATAAAGGCGAAATTTTTGCTCTGCTGGGTGCATCCGGCTGTGGGAAATCCACGCTGCTGCGCATGCTGGCAGGTTTTGAGCTCCCCACGCAGGGGCAGATTGTTCTGGATGGTCAGGATTTGTCATTGGTGCCGCCTTACCAGCGTCCCATCAATATGATGTTTCAGTCTTATGCGCTGTTCCCACACATGACGGTGGAGAAGAATATCGCGTTTGGTTTGAAACAGGACAAGTTACCGCGTGCAGAAATCAAAGATCGCGTGGAAGAGATGCTGTCGCTGGTGCATATGCAGGAGTTCGCTAATCGTAAGCCGCATCAGCTTTCCGGCGGTCAGCGTCAGCGTGTTGCGCTGGCACGTAGTCTGGCGAAGCGTCCAAAACTGTTGTTGCTAGACGAGCCGATGGGAGCGCTGGACAAGAAATTGCGTGACCGCATGCAGCTTGAAGTGGTCGATATTCTGGAACGCGTAGGGGCGACCTGCGTGATGGTGACGCACGATCAGGAAGAAGCCATGACTATGGCTGGTCGTATTGCCATCATGAATCGCGGCAAGTTCGTACAGATTGGCGAGCCAGAAGAGATCTATGAGCACCCGAATACGCGTTTCAGCGCGGAATTTATCGGCTCGGTTAATATGTTTGAAGGGATATTGCAGGAACGTCAGGACGATGCTCTGATCATCAAAAGTCCCGGGCTGGTGCATTCGCTGAAAGTAGATTCGGATGTCTCGGTGGTGGATGGCGTTCCGGTTTACATCGCGTTGCGTCCTGAAAAAATCATGCTGTGCGAAGAGGTGCCAGCTGACGGCTGTAATTTCGCGGTGGGGGAAGTGGTGCACATCGCTTATCTGGGCGATTTGTCGATTTACCACGTCAGGCTCAACAGCGGGCAAACTATCAGCGCACAGTTACAAAACGCCTACCGCTATCGCAAAGGCACACCGACCTGGGGAGATGAGGTTCGGTTGTGTTGGGATGCGGATAGCTGTGTCGTTCTGACGGTGTAACGAGGAAGAATGCCATGACTTTATTTCCCGAACATCACACGGCGGAACCACCAGGCAAAGCCAGACTCTGGCTGCGAGTGTTGATGGCGCGCTGGCGTCAAAAGCACGGCCGCAAGCTGGTTATCGCGCTGCCGTATCTGTGGCTGCTGCTGCTGTTTATGCTGCCATTCCTGATCGTATTTAAAATCAGTTTTGCTGAAATGGCGCGGGCGATTCCGCCCTATACCGATCTGGTTTCCTGGATGGACGACAAGCTGGATATTTCCCTTAACCTTGGGAACTACCTGCATTTGTTGGACGATCCGCTGTATTTCGATTCCTATATGCAATCGCTTCAGGTTGCTGCTGTATCGACGCTGTGCTGCTTGTTTATTGGCTATCCACTGGCCTGGGCAGTCGCGCACAGTAAACCCTCAACGCGTAATATTCTGCTATTACTGGTGATACTGCCGTCATGGACGTCGTTCCTGATTCGCGTTTACGCCTGGATGGGGATTCTGAAAAATAACGGTATCCTGAATAACTTTCTGCTGTGGCTGGGCGTGATTGATGAACCGCTGATCATTCTGCATACCAATTTGGCGGTTTATATCGGCGTCGTCTATTCCTATCTGCCGTTTATGGTGTTGCCGATTTATACCGCGCTGACGCGGCTGGACTATTCGCTAGTGGAAGCCTCGTTGGATCTGGGCGCACGGCCATTAAGAACCTTTTTCAGCGTGATCGTCCCGCTAACGAAAGGCGGAATTATTGCGGGCTCGATGTTGGTATTCATTCCAGCGGTGGGGGAATACGTGATTCCAGAACTGCTTGGCGGGCCGGACAGCATCATGATTGGCCGTATTCTGTGGCAGGAATTCTTTAATAACCGCGATTGGCCAGTGGCATCCGCTGTCGCCATCGTCATGCTGCTGCTGTTGATTATGCCGATTATGTGGTTCCACAAGCATCAGAGCAAAACGGCGGAGGGGGAAGCGTGAATAATTTACCTGTTGTTCGCTCACCGTGGCGTATTGTGATTTTGGTGCTGTGTTTTACGTTCCTCTATGCACCGATGCTGATGTTGGTGATCTATTCGTTCAACAGCTCCAAGCTGGTTACCGTGTGGGCAGGATGGTCGACGCGCTGGTATATCGAGCTATTCCACAATACGGCAATGATCAGTGCCGTGTTCCTAAGCCTGACGATTGCTGCCGCCTCGGCAACGATGGCCGTGATCCTCGGAACGATCGCTGCCGTGGTGATGGTGCGTTTTGGCCGTTTCCGCGGGGCTAATGGGTTTGCGTTTATGCTGACAGCACCGCTGGTGATGCCGGATGTGATTACTGGCCTGTCGCTGCTGTTGCTCTTTGTGGCATTAGGGCATGCTATTGGATGGCCAGCAGAGAGGGGGATGTTCACCATCTGGCTAGCGCACGTCACGTTCTGCACCGCGTATGTCACAGTAGTGATCAGTGCTCGTCTGCGTGAACTGGACCGTTCTATTGAAGAAGCTGCTATGGATCTGGGCGCGAACCCGCTCAAAGTCTTCTTCATTATCACGGTACCGATGATTGCCCCTGCGCTGCTTTCCGGCTGGCTTCTGGCGTTTACGCTGTCGCTGGACGATCTGGTTATCGCCAGTTTTGTGGCAGGGCCTGGCTCGACAACGTTGCCAATGCTGGTGTTCTCCAGCGTCAGAATGGGCGTTAATCCACAAATTAACGCATTGGCTTCTCTGATATTGTTAGTCGTTGGTATTATTGGTTTTATCGCCTGGTGGTTTATGGCGAGAGCAGAGAAGCAGCGCTATCGCGATATGCAAAAAGCGAGACGCGGCTGATTCGATTTCTCACCGTAATTTGCTAGCCTAGCGAAGATTTCCAGCAACGCCGCCAAAGTATGGGGGCGTTGCTGTTTTATAGGGTTATCAAGTTTTATATCAGTATCACGTTTTATATTGGCATCGAATTCTATATTGGTGCTGTATTTTTAGCGGATAAATGCCGCATGAAGGGAGAGCGTTGAAATTCTGTACACGAAGAAGGAAATGACACAACGCAAAGTTTATGCCCCGGTGCCAGTGATGGTGGCGGGGATTGCGATTATTGCTACCCGTTTTTTGGGGATTTTGCTGCTCGTGTGGGAATTGGGGCTCAGCGATTTAAGCGGCTGGATTGGCAGTAACGCGGAGGCTTGGGATTCGACGCTGGTGTTACTATTATCGCTCATTATCGTCGGTGTAGAGATCCGCTGTGGCTTTGCCGTTTTGGCTGGTGTGAACTGGGGACGATGGGGCTATATAGCCTGTCAGGGAGTTGTAGTGTGTTATCTCCTGCTGGCGTCACTAAGCGAATTTATGCCGGCGATATTCCATATTTCGGGGGAGAACCACGCCGCCGTGCTGCATCAACTCCTGATGCAAAAGATCCCCGATCTTCTGGTGATTGTTTTACTGTTTCTGCCACGACGCAGTAAGCGTTTTTTTCTACGCCAGAAATAGAAATTTCTATCTCCTGAGCCAGTTGTGCTGCTGGCGTCGCCCATGAGCAGCGGAAAGATCATAGGGTGACGCTGTCAGGGTGGTATAATCCTTTTATTCTGTATTTCTTCTGATAGTTAGATTTTTATGCATTGTGCCCGCTACAGCACGGGAACCTGTCGTTCCTGCCAATGGTTGGAAAAACCCTACCCACAGCAATTGTCTGATAAGCAGCAGCACCTTGAAGACTTGCTGCAACCGCACGCCGTGCAGCGCTGGCTACCGGTGCAACCTTCTGCGCAGACTGCATTTCGTAATAAAGCCAAAATGGTGGTGAGCGGCAGCGTGGAACGCCCGTTATTGGGGATGTTACACCGTGATGGAACTGCGGTAGATCTCTGTGATTGCCCGCTTTATCCGACCAGCTTCGCGCCAGTTTTCGATGTGCTTAAAGTCTTTATTGCCCGTGCGGGGCTGACGCCTTATAACGTGGCCCGGCGCCGTGGGGAACTGAAATACCTGTTGCTGACGGAAAGTACGCAGCGCGGTACGTTCATGCTGCGCTTTGTCTTACGCTCAGAAACCAAGCTGGCACAATTACGTGCCGCAATGCCTTGGCTACAACAGCAGTTGCCCCAGCTTGAGGTGATATCCGCCAACATTCAGCCTGTGCATCAGGCGATTATGGAAGGGAAAACGGAGATTATCCTGAGTGACGCGGCTGCATTGGCTGAGCAGTTCAATCAGGTGCCGTTGTATATCCGTCCGCAAAGCTTTTTCCAGACTAATCCGCAGGTAGCGGCTGCGCTATATGCGACGGCACGCGACTGGGTTGCAGAGCTGAAGATAACTAGCATGTGGGATCTGTTCTGCGGGGTAGGGGGTTTTGGCCTGCACTGTGCATCATCTGAGATGCGTTTGACGGGCATTGAAATCAGCGCTGAGGCGATAGCCTGCGCACGTCGCTCTGCGGAACAGCTAGGGTTGAAACATGTGGAGTTTCAGGCGCTGGATTCAACACAGTTCGCGACAGCAAAAGCGGAAATACCCGATCTGGTGCTGGTTAACCCACCGCGCCGTGGTATCGGCAGCGAGCTGTGCAGCTACCTGAGCCGGATGGCGCCGGACTACATTCTCTATTCCAGCTGTAATGCTGAAAGCATGGCAAAAGACATGACGGAACTGGCGAACTACCGCGCGCTGCGTGTACAGCTGTTCGATATGTTCCCACACACGGCGCACTACGAAGTACTGACGTTATTGAAGCGCGCTTGATAAGCGATAACTATATGTAATAAAAAATATCTCGGTAGCAATTTACTACGTTGTTGTATCTATGTTCGACAGTATGAAAGTTTCGGGCGTGTCAATCCTAGTGCTTTTCTATGATTTCATCACATGCCCGACAAGGAGCGCTCAATTGCCGCAGCTCCTTGACCACTGGCTTTTGGCGTGAATTGCGCCGCTGCGCGGTGCCTTCGGTGATCGTTCCCGCTTTTCGAGCCGCCAGTGACGCGTTCCCGACGCGGCACTGTCTTTCGCGGCGTCCTGCCGCTCACTCGACGGTAACGATCACCTCAGCGCAATTCTTTACGCCTGGACGACAAAAAAGCGGCGTTATATGCATGATTTCATACGATATCACACTGCGCAGATCGAACCTTATTGCGGGAACCACTTGTCATTGATGGTTTTGTACGTGCCATCGGCTTTGATCGCATCCAGCGCTTTATTTAACTTCTCCAGCAGTGCCTTGTCATCGGGACGAACGGCGATGCCCAATCCAGTGCCGAAGTATTCTGCGTCAGTCACATGCTCACCAACCGTCGCCAGTTCAGGGTTCGTCTTAATCCACTCGTTGACGACCGCAGTATCACCGAATACGCCGTCGATACGGCCGTTCTTCAGATCCAGTACCGCATTCTGATAGCTGTCATAAGAGACGGTTTGCACTTCTGTGTGCTTATCGTGCATGTATTTCTGGTGCGTCGTGCCATTTTCCATACCGATACGTTTACCTTTCATGGCAGCAAAATCGCTGAATTTCCCTTTCTGCGCGATAACCACGGCAGAGTTAGCATAGTAGGGCTGTGTAAACGCCACCTGCTTGCTGCGCTCTGGCGTGATATCCATACCGGAAATTACCGCGTCATAGCGACGGAATTTAAGCGCGGGGATTAGGCTGTCAAACGCCTGATTGGTGAACGTACATGTGGCTTGCATTTGTTTGCACAGCGCTTTCGCCAGATCCATATCGAAACCGACAATTTCATTGCTGGCATCCAGTGACTCAAATGGCGGGTAGGTGGCTGATGACGCAAAACGGATGGTGTCTGCGGCGGTGGCGCTGAAGGTGATTCCTGCCAGTAACGTGGCGAGCACTAATTTTTTCATTACCTACTCCTTTCTACTTTTTTTATATAATAGAGTTGCGCGGAAGGATTCCAGCGTTATGGTGATTACCATGCCAGTCATTGAATTTATATGCAATTAAAATGATTAATAAATCGATTAATTGCATGTTTTTACATCAGCAGGCAATAAAAAATTTTTGGGAGAAATTTTTAACGTTGTGTCAGCAACGGCCCTTAAGGGGGGCGGCCAGTGATGGCACGCCATAAAAAAGCAGGCTATAAAAGCCTGCTTTCTAAGTGGGTAAGTGCGTTAAGGATCAGTTGCGGCGTTCGAATACCAGTGAGCGACGTTCAACCCAGCGCATCAATAATGTCAGTAACCCATTGACGCAAAGGTAGATAATTCCAGCCGCGCCAAACACCATCACATCATATGTCCGGCCGTACATCAGTTGGCTGTAGCCCATGACTTCCATCAGCGTGATGGTATAAGCCAGCGACGTACTCTTAAATACCAGCACCACTTCGTTTGAATAAGAAGACAGCGCGCGTTTAAACGCGAACGGCAGCAAAATGCGTAATGTCTGCTTCTGATTCATTCCCAGAGCGGCGCAGGATTGCCACTGTCCGGCGGGAATTGCTTTTACCGCACCATAGAACAGCTGTGTGGTATAAGCCGCGCTATTGAGCGCTAGCGCCACCATCGCACATAGCCACGGCTGTGAAAGCAGGCTCCACAGCCAGGGGATTTGCTGAATAGAGGTAAATTGCCCCGGGCCGTAGTAAATCAGAAAGATTTGCACCAGCAGCGGCGTACCGGTAAACAGCGTAATGTAGCCTTTCGCCAACATTGATATGATGGGCGTTTTTAGCGTCAGTACAACAGTAAGCAGCAGTGATAACACCAGCGCGACGACAATGGAGACGGCAGTTAACGTCAGACTGGTATGCAGGCCTTTTAATAGCTCAGGTAAATAAGCGAGCATCAGGAAGGCCTCCGCTCAAAACGCGTGGTGCGCAGTTCAATGCGTTTCAGCACATACTGACTTAATA
Organism: Pectobacterium atrosepticum; assembly: GCF_000740965.1. Classification (NCBI taxonomy): domain Bacteria; kingdom Pseudomonadati; phylum Pseudomonadota; class Gammaproteobacteria; order Enterobacterales; family Pectobacteriaceae; genus Pectobacterium; species Pectobacterium atrosepticum. The sequence goes on from NZ_CP009125.1 coordinate 2,085,196, forward strand.
GCGTGATAACCAAATAGATTGCTGCTGCGACGACGTACCAGGTAAAGGGCTCCTGTGTCCGTGTAGCAATGCTTTTGGTTTGCAGCATCAAATCGTTAACGCTAATCAGCGAAACCAGTGCGGTATCTTTCAGCAATACCAGCCACTGATTACCCAATCCCGGCAGGGCATGGCGCCACATCTGCGGCATAATCAAGCGGAAAAAAATCGCAGACTTGCTAAGCCCGAGGGCTTGTCCTGATTCCCATTGTCCTTGCGGGACGGCTTTCAATGCGCCGCGCAGCGTTTGGGAGGCGTAGGCCGCATACAGCAGCGCCAGCGCAATGACGCCGCACAGGAAGGGGCTGATTTCAAACATGCCGATATCCAGTTTTACCGGAATCTGCACAATGAAGAGGTTCAGGATAAAACCATCCGCCAGCAGCATCAGCAACTGGGAAGAGCCAAAATAGATAAATAGCACGACCAAAATTTCTGGCAGGCCGCGCACGAGTGTGACTACCGCTGTACCCGTCCAGCTAACGGCTTTCCAGCGAACGGTTTCCCAAACGGCAAACAGCATCGCCAGCGCTAGGCCGAGCACCAGTGCACAAACGGCAAGGCCGACGGTCATACCGGCGGCGCTTGCAAGAGGTTGAAATTCAATCATTGAGCGTCAGATTACTGCTGGAACCATTTTTTATAGATGGTCTCGTAAGTGCCATCCTGCTTGATTTTGCTGAGTGCATCGTTGAATTTTTTCAGCAGCTCATCGTTATTCTGGCGTACCGCGATGCCCAGACCGATACCGAAGTAATCTTTATCCGTTACGTTTTCACCAACGGTAGCCAGCGTATCGTTCTGTTTCAGCCATTCGTTAACTACGGCGGTGTCACCGAATACTGCATCCAGACGGCCACTTTTCAGATCCAGCACCGCATTCTGGTAGCTGTCGTAAGGCACCGCAGTAATTTCAGGATGTTTTTCCAGCAGATATTTCTGGTGAGTGCTGCCATTCTGCATCCCTACACGTTTGCCTTTCAGTGCAGCGACGTCGGCAACTTTGCCTTTCTGGGCGATAAACAGGGCGGCGTTATCATAATAAGGCTGACTGAATGACACCTGCTGCTGACGCTCCGGGGTGATATCCATCCCTGCGATGACGGCTTCAAAACGACGGAATTTCAGGCCAGGGATCAGGCTGTCGAAAGCCTGATTGCTGAACGTGCAGTTTGCCTGCATTTCTTTGCACAGTGCGTTAGCCAGATCGATATCAAAGCCCTGAATCTGGTTATTGGCATCAACAAATTCGAACGGAGGGTAGGAGGCTTCTGTCGCGAAACGGATAGTATCCGCGGCGTTAGCAGAGGCGGCACTCACTGCGAATAATGCTGCAACAATCAATTTTTTCATTATTGTTTTCCTGATAGTAATCAATGTGATAAATAACCAGCGAATTCAGGCGTCTGCGGCTGAGCAAAGTGCGTCGCATCGCCTTGTTCAACGATGCGGCCGTTTTCCATATAAACCACTCGGCTGGCCGTTTTACGGGCAAACTCGACTTCGTGGGTCACGATCACCTGTGTAATGCCGGTTTGCGCCAATTCACGGATGATATTGACGACCTGAGCGGTAATCTCTGGATCTAATGCGGCAGTCGGCTCATCAAACAGCAAGACCTGAGGTTCCATCATCAGCGCACGAGCAATCGCGACACGTTGTTGCTGTCCACCAGAAAGATGGAGAGGAAATCGATCGGCAAAATCATTGAGGCGCAGGCGAGTCAGCAGCTTGTCTGCACGCGCTTTAGCTTCTTCCTTACTCAGCCCCAGCACGCGGCAAGGCGCTTCGATCAGGTTCTGCACCACGGTCAAATGTGGCCATAAATTATATTGCTGGAACACCATCCCGACGTTCTGACGCAGTTCACGGATTGCGCCGTCGGAAGGCGTGCGCTGAAAATCAAACTGATTACCAGCGATGGAAAGCGTACCTGAGCGTGGCATTTCCAACAGGTTAAGAACGCGTATCAGCGAACTCTTTCCCGCCCCGCTAGGACCGAGAAGCACCAGCGTTTCACCCGCAGGACAATCGAGGGTGATGTCAAATAGCGCCTGGTATGTGCCGTAGAAACAGTTAATGCCGTTTAGTTGAATACTCATGCGTAATAATTGAATAGACATTGATGCGGCGAATGTTAACGTTGGCAGAATAGTTATGCAATCACCGTGGGTTAAAATTTGCCAATAAGCGATTTATTGGTTAAATAATAGCACAAAATAGTGGTTTACGGCTTGAGGCCTGCTTTAGGAGAAACGAATGCAATTATCCACCACGCCCAATCTGGAAGGCTTCACCATTACTGAATATTGTGGCGTCGTAACCGGCGAAGCTATCTTGGGCGCGAATATCTTCCGTGACTTTTTCGCCAGTATCCGTGATGTGGTCGGCGGCCGTTCCGGTGCCTATGAGAAAGAGCTACGTAAGGCGCGGCAGATTGCGTTCAAAGAGCTACAGGAACAAGCTGAAGATTTAGGTGCGAATGCCATTGTCGGCATTGATCTTGACTATGAAACCGTTGGGAAGGATGGCAGCATGCTGATGGTGACCGTCAGCGGTACCGCAGTGAAGGTTCGCCGCTGAGGATGGAAGTCGCTTGTATAGAGGGTGAAGTGGTAAAGCGATGTGGCGCAAAAGACACATAAGAGTGGAATAACGATGTTTAAATGGGTGAGTTGCATAGCGTTGGGGTTGTTGGCGGGCTGCCAGGCGCCGTCTTCGTTGCAGGAACAGCATAATTATGTACTGGAGACCGCGTTGCAGTCGCGGGCGCAGGAATCCCGTATCCGCTTTTTGGTGATTCACTACACGGCGGAAGATTTTGCCACCTCGTTGAATATTCTGACGGACGATCACGTCAGCGCCCATTATCTTATTCCGGCACATCCGCCGTTGCAGCACGGCAAGCCGCTTGCGTGGAAACTGGTGCCTGAATCTCAGGCTGCCTGGCATGCAGGGGCGAGCAGTTGGCGTGGGTTTAGTCGACTGAATAATTCCTCGATTGGTATTGAGATCGAAAACGCGGGCTATCAGCGCACGTTAACCGGCTATACGTGGGCACCGTTCCCCACCTCGCAGATTCAGCTCGTGACCGCAATTGCTCGTGATATTGTCGAACGTTACCAGATTGCACCACAGAACGTGGTGGCGCACAGCGATATTGCCCCACAGCGGAAACAAGACCCCGGCCCACTCTTCCCTTGGCGGATGCTGGCGCAAGCTGGCGTTGGTGCCTGGCCGGAGGCACGTCGGGTTACGTTTTATTTAAAGGGACGGCAATCGACAGAACCGGTGGATGAAGCCATTTTGCTGGAAAAATTGTCGCGTTACGGCTATTCGGTGCCGGAAACGATGACGGCACGCGAGAAGCGGCAGGTGATTGCCGCTTTCCAGATGCATTTTCGTCCTGAGAATTATCAAGGCCAGCCAGACGCGCAGAGTGAGGCGATCGTTGATGCGTTGCTGGAAAAATACAGCCGCCGCTAAACCGTTTCCTTCTCTGCCAGCTTCGCAATACGGGCCGCCATGCCACGGAAGATAAACAGGTGAGCGGGCATCATTAGAAACCAGTAGACCAGCCCGTTAAACCCGGAAGGGTGCCAGCGGGCGCGCACATCTACGGTTCGGTGAGTGCCTTTGTCCGTGATAGTAAAATTGAGTTTACCCAGCCCCGGTGCTTTCATGCCGAATAGCAGTACCAGTTGGCGCTGTGGCTTGATCGAAATCACCTTCCAACTGTCAATCTTGTCGCCGACCTCCAGCGTTGGGCGGTCGGGGCGTCCGTAAGTCACACCGTTGCCGCAGAGATCGTCCAGCCGGGCGCGGATATTCCAGAGCGTATTGGCGTAAAAATAGCCTTCCTTGCCCCCAACCTGCTGGATCACTTGCCAGAGTGCTTGGCTGGATGCAGACGTTTCAAGCGTATGGCCCGCCTGTTTGGGGTAAAAGCCGTAATTCGGCTTCCAACGTGCACGTACTTCGGTATCGTCGCCCCAGTCAGCCTGCTGTCCGCTCTCCATTTCGCTTTGCAGCGTGGTGCGCACGGCGTCATCAAAGCTAATCAGCTTTTGTGGAATCAATGCCTGTAGTTCGCAGCCATCGGCCTGCAAATCGTGTTTTAACCCCTGAATCAGGGCACGAGCGATGGACGGAGGAACTGATGTCACCAGATGTAAAAACCAGACAGACACCAGATGCGTGGGCATGGGAACCGGGATCAGCAATCTGCGCTTGCCGCTGATCTGAATGAAGCGCTCGAACATCGTTTGATAGCTGATGTATTCGGGGCCTGCCGCATCCATAATGCGATTTTCTGTCGCAGGGTGATGCGCAATGTTGATCAGATAAACCAGCAGGTTTTCCAGCGCAATCGGCGACGATTTAGAGCGCACCCAGCGCGGCGGGGTCAGCACCGGCAGGTTATAGACCATGTCGCGCATGATCTCGAACGCCGCCGACCCAGTCCCGATAATAATACCCGCGCGCAGCTCCGTGACAGGAATCCCACTACTGCGTAAGACATCACCGGTGATCTGGCGTGCCAGCATATGCGGTGAGGTATCATCCTTCGCCTGAAGCGACCCCAGATAGATAATCTGCTTTACGCTGCTGGAGGTGAGTGCCAGCAACAGATTCATGGCCACCATGCGCTCTTTGGCGACGAAATCCGCGCCGTCGCCCATGCTGTGCACCAGATAATAGAGCGTTTCCGCCCCCCACAGACCATTAGGCAGGCTTTCTGGCTTAGTGAGGTCAACCTGCTGACAGTCGACGCCCGGCCAGTTCCGCGACGCGAGGGATTCGATATTCCGACCGGCAGCAATCACCCGGTTGCCCTGCTTGCTCAAGCGTTCGGTTAAATGGCGGCCAATGTAGCCAGTTGCGCCCAGAATCAGAATCGGGGCTGAGGGGGATGTCATACGCCAGCGGCTCCACAGCAAAATATAACCATGGCTTACTATATCCTAAATAATTCGAGTTGCGTGAAGGCGGCAACCGCATGAACCCTAGGAGCTTACTCAAGTAAGTGACTGGGGTGAGTAAGGGAAGCCAACGCACAAGCAATTTGAAGGATTACGGATATAACGGGGAACGACGAAAAGTGTGCGATAACAAGGCGTAATTTAACATGGCCTACCTGCCCGATAGCCGTGCTACCGAGCAGAAGGAGGTAAAACGGGGGAATATCAGGCCAGAACAGTATCGCCTTGTAGCTGGCAGCTACAGGCCAGAACATAGCCTTGCTCGATCTCGGCAGGCGTCAGCGTCATGGTGCTGGTAGTGGTGTATTTACCGGACAGCACGCGGGTTTTACAACTCCCACACACCCCAGCACGGCAGGCGGCGAGAACGTGCACCTTATTGGCTTCCAGTGCGGCCAGCAGGCTGATACCCACCGGAACACGCAGATTCTTCAGCGGACGGCTGATGGTCAGCGTGATCTGATCGGCGTCTTCATCCACCACTTCATCAGTCGGGCGGAACTGCTCTTTAAAGATGCGATTTGACGCCACGCCAAGCTGCTGACTCAGCGTTTCAATCTGGTTCATATATGGCGCAGGGCCGCAGGTCATGACGGTGCGGTTGGTGATATCCGGCACGCGTTCGACGAGCAGGTCGCCGCTGATGCGTCCGGCGAGGAAACCGGGCGCGGCGTCAAATTCTGCCATCAGCGTCAGATGCAATTGCTGCGGGTAGCGCTGCACCAGATCTTGCCATTCGCTGGCGAAGATCACCTGCTGTGGGTTGCGCACGTTGAAAATGATGTGGATATCGATTTGCGGCTTGTTTGCCAGCAGCCAGCGGCACATCGACATAATCGGCGTGACGCCGCAGCCTGCTGCTGCCATCAGGTAGCGATCGCTGACCGCGTTGGCGCAGGTAAATTCGCCCTGTGCATCGGACAGCCACAGATAGTCACCAATTTTTAGCGTTTGGGTCAGCCAGCGGGAGCCAACGCCGTCGTCCAGCCTTCTTACCGTCAAGGTAATAAAGCGGCTGAGGCCCGGCGAAGAGGAGATCGTATAAGCCCGTAGCGTCTCTTCGCTGTTAGCAATGCTGACTAGCGCATATTGACCCGGCTGATACGGATAAAAATCATGATTAACCAGTGAAATTGTCCAGACATCCGGGGTTTCCTGGGTAATCGAGTGCACCTGCATGCGGTTAGAACAAAGCGGTGTCGGCCCAGCGTGTGGTACTGGCATCGTCATAGTCAATCTCCATAACAAACGGATACGGTGAAGCGTGTAAAGATAGCGGCCCATGATTAGCAGGGCTTAGCGTGAAGCATCAATGCCGACACTTCACGCTGCGTGACGAGGAACGCGCTCCTCCGTCCGCGTTGATTCATCAAGCGGCCAGAATGGTGTTCATGTCCTGTTCAACGGTGGTAATCGCCCGCATACCGAATTTGTCGTTCAGAATGGCAAGCAGGTTGTCCGTCAGGAAGCCCGGTGCAGTTGGCCCGGTGTAAATATTTTTCACGCCAAGAGACAGCAGGGTAAGCAGGATGACAATCGCTTTCTGTTCAAACCAAGACAGCACCAGACTAAGCGGCAGATCGTTGACGCCACAGCCCAGTTTTTCCGCCAATTTAACGGCCAGAATAATTGCCGCATAGGCGTCGTTACATTGACCAACATCCAGCAGACGTGGCAGGCCTTCCAGCGTACCGAAATCCAGTTTGTTGAAGCGGTATTTACCGCATGCCAGCGTCATGATCAGGCAATCCTGCGGGACGCTCAGCGTGAAGTCAGTGAAGTAGCTGCGTTCTTCACGGCTGCCGTCACATCCGCCAACCAGAAAGACGTGGCGCAGTTTTTTCTGTGCAACCAGGTCGATGACGGTATCTGCGGCGCTCAGCAACGTTTCACGACCAAAGCCGACGGTGATCATGTGCTCGATTTCGCTGTATGGGAAACCCGCCAGACCTTGTGCCTGTTCGATAACCGAACTGAAATCGTCACCTTCCAGATGGTTCACGCCCGGCCAGCCTACGATGCTGCGCGTCCAGATGCGATCGCCGTAGTTGCCCACGTTCGGGTCGATAATACAGTTAGACGTCATGACGATCGCGCCAGGGAATTTGGCAAACTCGGTTTGTTGGTTTTGCCAGCCGCTGCCGTAGTTACCTGCCAGATGCTTGAATTTTTTCAGCTCTGGGTAACCATGTGCAGGCAGCATCTCGCCGTGCGTATAAATATTCACGCCAGTGCCTTCGGTTTGCTCTAGCAGCATGCGCAGGTCTTTCAGGTCATGACCTGAAATCAGAATGGCTTTACCCGCAATCGGGCGTACGTTAACGGAGGTTGGCTGTGGGTGACCGTAAGCGTCGGTTTCGCCATGATCGAGGATTGCCATGACGTTAAAGTTCATTTTACCGATGCCCATTGCGTTGTTCAGCAAGGTATCGACGTCGGTTGGCTGTGTGCCCAGCCATGCCATGAAAGCATGATATTCGGCATAGATAGCGTTGTCATATTGACCAAGAACATGGGCGTGTTCCATGTAGGCCGCTGCGCCTTTCAGGCCGTAGAGGTTGAGCATACGCAAGCCGTGGACGTCATCACCCACGATGGCTTTATCGCTGTCCAGCGCAAAATCCTCTGCCTGTTGCAGTAAGGTCGGAATATCGTTGCCTGCCAGTTGCAGCGCTGCCATCGGGTGATCTACGGTCGCCGTGGCATCGTGCAGACGGCAGCGAACTGCTAGCGACTCACGCAGTGTAATGGCTTCCTGTGCGTAGCCAATAATACGTTGGGAATCGAAGTTAACGTTGGTCAACGTAGAGAAGAAAGCGCGTGGTGCAAAGTTATCGACATCATGATCGATAATATCCAGTTCGCGTGCTTTCAGCGCCCAGGCAGAAAGCCCTTGCAGCACAGCCACCAGCAGGTCTTGCAGATCGGAGGTTTCTGCGGTTTTGCCGCACATGCCCTGCGCGTAAGAGCAGCCGTTTCCAACAGGGGTACGAATCGTTTGTTCACATTGCACACAAAACATGATGACTTCCTTTTTTAAAGTTGCATTTTAAATGCTTGTTTAAAGCATAGTGTCAGCCGAGGCAGGTAAAAAGGCTTTTTTAATGCAACTTTAGGTAAATTTGATTTAGCGCAAGTTTGGTGATGGGCAATGAAAATCACTCTCAATCACAGCCCATAAACGAGGGAGAAAACGACGATGAATGTGCACTTATGAGGAAAATAACGCCATCAGTATCGGTGCCGCGAGACTTAATAAGAAACCATGTACGATGGCAGCAGGCACGATATCAATACCCGCACTGCGTTGTAAAACCGGCAGCGTGAAATCCATCGACGTCGCACCACAAAGGCCTAATGCACATGAGCGATTGCGCTGTGCTAGCGCAGGAATCAGCATAATAGCCAGCAACTCGCGGGCCAGATCGTTGAAAAATGCCGCGCTGCCGATGACGGGGCCAAGGGCGTCGGTCAGCAGAATGCCTGACAGCGAATACCATCCGTAGCCGGATGCCATCGCCAGACCGGTTTTCAGCGGTAGTCCCAGAACCCATGCGGCAAGCAGGCCGCCACCGAGTGCGCTGATACCCACGATGAGCGCGATAACCAAACCGCGACGGTTTAATACTATCTGGCGTAATGTCATCCCGCTGTTACGCAGTTGAACGCCCACCAAAAATAGCAGAAAGATCAGTGCATATTCGCTGCCTTTGCTGGCGTGAGTGAACCCAGACCATTGTGTTAAACCGAGCAAAAAGCCCGCGAAGACCACGCCACAGAGTTTGAACGATTCAAGGATCATATGCAGTCGGGAAGGCGGTGCGGCGTCTTTGAATTTGCTGTGCCACGCGCTGCGTTTTTCCCATAGCCACAGCGCAATACCGTTTGCCGCGACAATGCAGAATGCGAATACGGCGGTGTAGCGAAAGATCAGTAACAAATTGCTGCTGAGGTTTTCCAGAAAGGCCAGACTAATCCCCATTAAAAACAGAATAACGTACACCATCCAACTCAGCAGTTGGTTAATCAACAGTAATGTTTTTTTGGCACGCAGCGGCACTAGATAGCCAATGATGAGCGGTAATAAAATAATTAATAATCCTGAATACATCACAGAATTGATGTCCTTACGCGAGAAAAACGGCACTAACCCGTATTTTAGGATTTGCGGGGGGCCGTAGTTAAACAATGAGGCTTTTCTTCTTCATTCTACCCCGATAGGCGTCGACGCGACGGGAATGCAAACCGTGCGTCAACAACATCGTGGGATTCATCGGCTACACTTGGCGGGAAGAAAAACGATAATCTATTAAAATTAAACAAATTATCGGAGCGAGTAAAGCGCTGACTGGCAGGATATTCTACGTGATGGAGATCTTGCCAGCAGAAACCCGCAGGTAGCCGCTACAGGAGAGAAGAATGCATCTGGAAAGTATTGAAATCCTGGGGTTTCGGGGAATTAATCGTCTGTCGCTGACACTGGACGAGAATAACGTGCTGATTGGGGAGAACGCCTGGGGGAAATCGAGCCTGCTGGATGCGCTTTCGCTGCTGCTGGCGCCGACATTGCCGCTTTATCATTTTGATATGCAGGACTTTCATTTTACCCCGGGGGATGAAAACAGTCGGGAAAAGCACCTTCAGATTATTTTCACTTTTTGCGAGACGGCGCCCGGCCACCATTTATCCCCTCGCTATCGTTCGCTTAGCCCAGTTTGGGTGGAGGGAAATGAGTCGCTATACCGCGTTTTTTATCGGCTGGAAGGTGAGGTGGACGAAAGCCAGTCAGTCTTCACCTGGCGCAGCTTTCTGGACGCCGACGGGCATCCGATACCGCTGGATAATATTGATGAACTGGCCAGAGAAATCATCCGCCTGCATCCGGTATTGCGGCTGCGCGATGCGCGCTTTATGCGGCGTCTGCGCTCCGGGACGCTGGCGGCGACGTTAGATAACAGCAATGAAAAACTGGCTCAGCAGTTTGAGCAACTGATACGTGAGTTGGTGCAAAACCCGCAGAAGCTGACGGATAAAGAGCTGCGTCAGGGCTTAGTGGCGATGCAGCAACTGCTGGAGCACTATTTTTCCGAGCAGAATGCTACGGGTAACGACCGACGTCATCATCGCCATGCGCGAACACACAATGGTAAATCGTGGCGATCGCTGGACAACATCAACCGCCTGATTGCCGATCCCAATAGCCGCAGTAGCCGAATTATCCTGCTAGAGCTGTTTTCTACGCTGCTACAGGCGAAAGGTTCAGTGGTGTTGGATCCCCATGCTCGTCCGCTCTTGCTGATTGAAGACCCAGAAACCCGGCTGCATCCGATTATGCTGTCCGTTGCCTGGGGGCTACTGACGCAACTGCCGCTCCAGAAAGTCACGACAACCAACTCAGGAGAGCTGCTGTCGCTGGTGCCAATGGAGCAGGTGTGCCGTCTGGTGCGGGAATCTTCACGGGTTGCGACGTACCGCATTGGTCGTCAGGGTATGAATGCGGAAGATAGCCGGCGTATTGCGTTTCATATTCGTCTGAATCGACCTGCTTCTCTCTTTGCTCGCTGTTGGCTGCTGGTGGAAGGGGAGACTGAAGTCTGGATGTTGAATGAACTCGCGCGTCAATGCGGCCATCATTTTGAGGCGGAAGGGGTAAAAGTGATTGAATTTGCCCAGTCGGGCCTCCGGCCATTGTTGAAATTCGCGCGCCGTATGGGGATTGAATGGCATGTGCTGGTCGATGGTGACGATGCGGGGAAAAAATATGCGGCGACGGCAAGAAGCCAGCTAATCGTACAGGATGAAAGTGAGCGAGATCATCTGACCGTCTTGCCTGCATCGGACATGGAGCACTACATGTATCGTGAGGGGTTCAGTCAGGTTTATCACCGCATTGCACAATTACCGGAGAAAGTGCCGCTATCGATGCACAAAGTCATCATTAGGGCTATCCATCGGTCATCCAAACCCGACTTGGCGATTGAAGTGGCAATGGAGGCCGCAACGATGGGCAGCGATGCCATCCCTCCACTCATTCGCGGTATGTTCTCTCGCGTGCTATGGCTCGCTCGAGGGCGTGCAGATTAATGTCATGTAGCGATAAAAAATGCCGTTCAGTGTGCTGAACGGCATTTGTCGCATTGTATTAATTTTACTGTTTAGCGTCGTGTGTTCTGAGTAGAAATGTAGGGTGTAGTGTAGAAGGGGTCAGGATACGGCCTCGACGATTTGCGGGACGATCAGGCAGGCATGATTGCCTTTCGGCCCTTCATGAACATCAAACCTGACAACCTGTCCGGCTTTCAGCGTCCGGTAGCCATCCATTTGAATAGTTGAGTAGTGCGCGAAGATATCGTCACCACCCCCTTCTGGACAGATAAAACCAAACCCTTTGGCATTATTGAACCATTTAACAGTACCTGTCTCCATGCATTGACATCCTTCGCAAGAGTATTCTTTTCAGTAATAGGTGTGGTTATTTGGTTACTACGAATACGAATTGATTAAAACCTCATCAATTCTTCCGTACACTTTAGTGAAATCGATCCCGGCGTCAAGCGATCCACCGCATGGTGACGAGGGGAGTTTGTCAAAGTTTGATGCAGATAACGCTATTGATGAACTAACAATCGCGTTGCGTAATCAATATATCGGATACAGGACTTGAATTTTGCTTTCCGGGAACCATTTCATTCCTCAGGTGGTAAAATAAAAAGTAGACGTGCTACTGTAAATGTAGAGATACCCGTCATCTTTCAAGTTGCAGGCACTCATTTACTGCTTCTCGGATTTTTTGGGAATAAACAGACGAATGTCGCGAGTCGCGATATTCGTTACATGATGTGGATAGAGAATGGGAAACAACCGTACGTGGTCACAATCGGAAAGCCTGACCGCCGATCAACAGAAAGAAAAATTGCAGCCGCCATCCATGTATAACGTGGTGTTGAATAACGATGATTACACCCCGATGGAATTTGTTATTGACGTTCTGCAAAAGTTCTTTTCTTATGATATTGAACGTGCCACACAGCTTATGTTAACGGTGCATTATCAGGGTAAAGCAATTTGTGGCGTATTCAGCGCTGAAGTCGCTGAGACCAAGGTCGTACAAGTCAATCGTTATGCCAGAGAAAACGAGCAGCCGCTGCTCTGTACGCTGGAAAAAGCCTGAAGTCAGGCAATTTATTGGGAGAGGTGCCTATGCTCAATCAAGAACTGGAACTCAGTCTCAACATGGCTTTCGCCAGAGCGCGTGAGCACCGACACGAGTTTATGACCGTGGAGCACCTGTTGTTGGCTCTGCTCAGTAATCCGGCCGCCCGTGAAGCACTGGAAGCCTGCACGGTAGATTTAGCCGCGCTGCGTCAGGAACTGGAAGCCTTCATTGAACAGACCACTCCAACATTGCCGCAGAGTGACGATGAGCGCGAAACGCAACCGACGCTCAGCTTCCAGCGCGTACTACAACGCGCCGTCTTCCACGTGCAGTCCTCCGGCCGCAGTGAAGTATCCGGCGCCAACGTTCTGGTCGCCATTTTTAGCGAACAGGAATCTCAGGCCGCCTACCTCCTGCGTAAGCATGACGTCAGTCGTCTGGATGTCGTGAACTTCATTTCCCACGGCACGCGTAAAGAAGAAACCGATCAGGCACCTAACGCTGAAAGTCCCGTCAATGAAGAACAGGCAGGAGGGGAAGATCGTATGGAAAACTTCACCACCAATCTGAATCAACTGGCTCGCGTTGGCGGTATCGATCCGCTCATTGGCCGGGAGAAAGAACTGGAGCGCACGGTTCAGGTATTGTGCCGTCGCCGTAAAAATAACCCGCTACTAGTCGGCGAATCCGGCGTGGGTAAAACTGCCATTGCCGAAGGGCTTGCCTGGCGTATTGTGCAGGGCGATGTACCGGAAGTGATGGCTGAGTGCACCCTGTACTCGCTGGACATCGGTGCGTTGTTGGCAGGCACCAAATATCGTGGTGATTTTGAAAAACGATTCAAGGCGCTGTTGAAGCAGTTGGAGCAGGATAAAAACAGCATTCTGTTCATTGATGAAATCCACACGATTATCGGTGCGGGTGCCGCGTCCGGTGGTCAGGTTGATGCTGCTAACCTGATTAAACCGCTGCTTTCCAGCGGCAGGATCCGCGTGATCGGTTCCACCACCTATCAAGAGTTCAGCAATATCTTTGAAAAGGATCGGGCGCTGGCGCGTCGTTTCCAAAAAATCGATATCACTGAACCTAGCGTAGAAGAAACCATACAAATCATTAATGGTCTGAAGCCGAAGTATGAGGCTCACCATGATGTCCGCTATACATCGAAAGCAGTTCGCGCTGCGGTAGAGCTGGCGGTGAAATATATCAATGACCGTCATTTGCCGGATAAAGCCATCGATGTGATCGATGAAGCGGGTGCACGCAGCCGTTTGATGCCGGTCAGCAAACGCAAGAAAACGGTCAACGTGAGTGACATCGAATCGGTTGTCGCCCGTATCGCCCGTATTCCAGAAAAAACCGTCTCCGCTAGCGATCGCGATGTGCTGAAAAACCTCAGCGATCGCCTGAAAATGCTGGTGTTTGGGCAAGACAAGGCTATCGAAGCGTTGTCTGAATCTATCAAGATGAGCCGTGCAGGATTGGGTCAGGAGCGTAAGCCGGTAGGGTCCTTCCTGTTCGCAGGCCCTACTGGTGTCGGTAAGACAGAAGTGACGTTACAACTGGCAAAAGCGCTGGATATCGAATTGCTGCGCTTTGATATGTCAGAATATATGGAGCGTCATACTGTCAGTCGCTTGATTGGTGCGCCTCCAGGCTATGTTGGCTACGATCAAGGGGGCCTGCTGACGGATGCGGTGATCAAGCATCCTCATGCGGTGCTGCTGCTGGATGAAATCGAAAAAGCGCACCCTGACGTCTTTAACCTGTTGTTACAGGTGATGGATAATGGCACGCTGACGGATAACAATGGTCGTAAAGCCGATTTCCGTAATGTCATTGTCGTCATGACCACCAATGCGGGCGTGCGGGAAACACAGCGTAAATCCATCGGTATCATCCATCAGGACAACAGTACGGATGCGATGGAAGAGATTAAGAAGGTGTTTACACCGGAGTTCCGTAACCGTCTGGACGGCATTATCTGGTTCAACCATCTATCGACCGACGTCATCCAGCAGGTTGTCGATAAATTTATCGTTGAACTCCAGGCGCAACTGGACGCGAAAGGCGTGTCGCTGGAAGTGAGCGATGAAGCGCGTGACTGGCTGGCAGAGAAAGGCTACGACAAAGCGATGGGTGCCCGACCGATGGCGCGCGTGATGCAGGAAAGCCTGAAGAAACCGCTGGCCAACGAGCTGCTGTTTGGTTCGCTGGTGGATGGGGGTTCTGTGACGGTAGAACTGGATAAAGAGACGCAACAGCTGACGTACGGCTTCCAGAGTGCGCAGAAGCGTAAAGCGGAAAGCGTTAATTAATCGATACCGTGTGTTATCTAAGAGGAGGGATGCTGATGCATCCCTTTTTTATTGCTGCACCTATCGCTTTTGGTGTTCTATTGCGCATTATGGCCCAGTTGAAAATACGATTCTTGGAGCTTGGCGGATAGGCCAAGATTTCACACAATCATGGTTACTGAACTGAGGCATTACCCTGTGCACATTAACGGGCATGTGGCTGTCTCTCTTCACCTCAACCCTGTCTAGTTTTGGAGTTAACTATGAGCCAACGTCTTGATTATTACAGTAAGTCTCCCGATGCTGCCAAAAAGTATCTGGAGTTCAATAACATTCTACACAAGAAACCGTTTCTGGCTGAGATAGGCCATCTGGTTACGCTGCGTGCTTCCCAGCTTAATGGCTGTGCATTTTGCGTCGATATGCATGTTAAAGAAGCCAAGATTAATGGGGAGCGGGAGCTACGCTTGCACCATGTGGCTGTCTGGCGTGAATCACCGCTTTTCTCCCCGCGTGAGCGTGCCGCACTTGAGTGGACTGAGGTATTGACGCATCTTCCTCCACATGGTGTGCCGGATGCGGTATTTTCACGCGTGCGTGAGCAACTGTCAGAAGAGGATTTGGCTGACTTATCGTTCATGATTATCGCGATTAATGGCTGGAACCGGCTGGGGGTTGCGTTTCAGGTCGTTCCTGGTTCCGCAGATAAGCTGTACGGGTTGGAAAAAGCGAACTTAAGCTAACGAGTTTCCGTGCTGTTCACATTCAGCAAGAATTAATGCGGCAAGCCGTTCCGACTCCATCACGGTGGTGCAGTTAGTGAAGCTGACGAGTAAAGCATTATCGCCACTCCCTGATACTGCCCAACGCGATAGCGGCTGAACGGCAATTCCCTGAGCCAGCAAGCGGTCGGCGAGTTGCCGATCGCTAAATTTATCCGGTAGGCGTAAAACTAAATGCATGCCGCCGGGCTGGGAGTCGATGCGTATGCGGTTTCCCAAAATACCTTGCAGCACAGTGATGGTGGCCGTGCGACGTTCTGCATAAAGGCGTCGCGTGCGCTGAATGTGCCGGGCAAAATGCCCCTCAGTAATGAAGCTGGCAACGATAGACTGCGTCATTGTTGGCGATGCTGACGCGAAGAAAATTCGATTTATGTGCTCAAAGGCTGCAACCTGCGATTGGGGCACAACCAAATAGGCCAATCGAATCCCCGGAAATAATACCTTGCTAAAGGTCCCCGCATATAAAACCCGTCCATGACGATCCAGGCTCGCGAGGGCCGGAAGTGGGCGACTGATATAACGATATTCTCCATCGTAATCATCTTCCATTATCCAGGCATTTTGCGCCGTTGCCCACTGTAATAATGCTTGCCGGCGAGGAAGCGACAACGACATGGACAAGGGGCTTTGATGCGCGGGAGTGACAACGGCCATACTGGCATCATTCGCCTGCGCGATGCCGCGTTCGACGTTAATTCCTTCACGATCAACGGATACTGCGATCGGACATAATCCAGATTGTGATAGCAACTGGCGAGTGGGGGGATAACCGGGATCTTCGACCCATACGCGTTGCCCCGATTTCAGCAGAGCCAACGTCGCGAGTTGCAAATTGGCGCGCCAACCCGAGGTGATGAATACCTGATTTGCTGTACAGTCAATGCCGCGTGACACTTGCAGATAAGAGGCGATGGCGTTTCTTAGTGCTGGTAAACCATAAGGCGCAGGGTAATCCAAATCCGGTAATTGCATGCTGCGAAGGTAGCGTGCACCCAGTCGAGCCCACAGTTTGCGCGGAAAGGCGTCAAAAGCGGGAACGCCCATTTGAAAGGGCAATAATTGCGATGGACGCCATAGTATCTGTTGTTCATCGTCTGGAGCTGAGGGAGATACTGGTGTCTCTGCAACGGGAAGGGATGCTGAGGGTAAATCAGGATTTACACGCGTCCCTGCTTGTCCGTGAGCCTGTAGATAGCCCTCGGCAATAAGTAATGAGTAGGCTTGTTCTATCGTTCCGCGTGCAACACCGAGTTCTTTAGCAAGCATGCGAGCAGAAGGTAGACGGTCGCCCGGAAACAATAGGCCTACGCTGATAGCCCGGCGCACCCGCTCATAAAGCTGACGATAGAGCGGCGTACTCTCCTGAAAGGAAAGAGGTGAAAATAAGTGAGAGCCAGGCTTCATAGTGGAATCCATGACAAGCAGATTATTGTCCAAAAAAACTGTTGGCTCTAAAAACTATTAGCTCTAAAAAACAAAGCCCTTGCCATGAAGGAAAGGGCTGGAGAGGGAGTCACATCCTCATATACCGCTGTTATCAGCGATGAGCGAACCGCTTAACGGCTGCGGAAGACAATGCGGCCTTTACTCAGGTCGTACGGGGTTAACTCTACAGTGACTTTGTCACCCGTCAGGATGCGGATATAGTTTTTACGCATTTTACCGGAGATATGAGCGGTAACCACGTGCCCGTTTTCCAATTCAACGCGGAACATGGTGTTGGGCAGCGTATCAAGCACGGTGCCTTGCATTTCAATATTGTCTTCTTTGGCCATCGAATCCTCTAGGTCTAATACTATCTTTATTTTTTAACCGCAAGATAATGCCGAAAAACCGACATTATGTAAAGAAGCGTTCACGTTTGGGGCGTTATTTACTCGGTTTCTGCTATCAGAATGCCGGTTCTGCGAGCTGCTGTGGTAGCCAACAACCCTCCTCGACAGCGATATCCTGCCACTGGGAAAGCTGTTGCAGAAAGCGATCGCGTGGAATTTCACTCACGCCAAGCGACGCTGTATGGGAATTTAACACCTGACAATCAATCAAATGACCGCCGTGGCGAATAAAATGCTGTTGAAACGCCAGCAGCGCATATTTTGAGGCATTATCCATACGGCTGAACATTGACTCACCGCAAAATAATCGCCCTTGTTCAATACCATATAACCCACCAACCAGTGCGCCATTGTGCCACACTTCGACGGAATGTGCTTTCCCAACCTGATGAAGCTGGCGATAAGCTGAAATTATGTCCGGCGTAATCCAGGTGCCGTCATGGTGTTCCTGCGCGCAGGCGTGAATAACATCATCAAACGCCTGATTCAGCGTGGCATGAAAAGTATGGCGCTTCAGGAATTTTTTCATGCTGCGGCTAAGATGGAGTTCGCCGGGAAGCAGAACCGCACGCGGA
The DNA here is from genome assembly GCF_000740965.1 of Pectobacterium atrosepticum. Classification (NCBI taxonomy): domain Bacteria; kingdom Pseudomonadati; phylum Pseudomonadota; class Gammaproteobacteria; order Enterobacterales; family Pectobacteriaceae; genus Pectobacterium; species Pectobacterium atrosepticum. Next base: position 2,102,865 of record NZ_CP009125.1, read on the forward strand.
TTCGGAGACCACCATAAGATAGGTTCACCGGGAGAGAACCAGGGGAAAATGCCTTGCCGGTAAGCTGCCTTCAGCCTGGCAACGGAGAGATCGCCGCCAACGGCCAGCAGGCCGTTGGGGTTATCTAGTGCATGATTCGGGTCAGGAAACTGAAGCGATTGAGACGATAACTGATATAGACGCATGTTGTTCAAACGTTGTGCTTCATTGAAATTGCCTTAAACGTGTTGGCGAAATTGCCAATAGCGCCCTTGTTGTGCCATCAAAGCCTGATGGCTGCCCTGTTCGATCACCTTGCCGTCATCGAGAATGCAGATGCGATCCATCGATTCTAAACCATATAGCCGATGAGTGATGACGATCAAAGTCTTATCAGCACAGTGTTGGCGGAGCAGTTGCAGGATACGTTTTTCGGTTTCTGCATCCAACCCTTCAGTGGGTTCATCCAACAAAACTAACGGCGCATCGTGTAATAAGGCACGAGCTAAAGCGATACGACGCTGTTCGCCACCGGATAGCTGGCGACCACCTTCTCCCAGCCAGGCGTTCAGTCCCTCATTTTCCAGCAGTTTTTCTAACCCGACCTGCTGTAATACCTCAGCCAGTTTTTCGTCCGGTGCAGTTGGGGCCGCCAGCAGCAGATTATCGCGCAGCGTTGCGCTGAAAATATGTACGCGCTGCGGCACCACACTCATCATGGCGCGGAGATCTTCTTCCCGCCAATCGGTAAGGGCGTGCCCGTTCAGCGTAATATCCCCGTATTCACAATTCCATGCCCGAGTCAGCAGTTGTAATAGCGTGGATTTTCCGCACCCAGTACGTCCCAACAGCGCCAGATGCTCTCCCGGCTGAATGGAAAGGGAGATATTTTGCAGCACGGGCTGTGGCTGACCGGGATAAGTGAAGCCGACATGTGAGAGTTCAAGTGAGGCCGTGCGCGAGGTTTGTGGGCCATGCATTGGGAACGTGACGTCAACGGGCTGGCGAATGATTTGATCGACCCGAGCAGCGGACGCAATAACTTGCCCCATGTGTTGGAAGGCCACTGTAACGGGAGCCAGCGCCTCGAAGGCGGCAAGCGAAGCGAACACGAAGAGGGCGATCAATGCTCCGGGCTGTGGGTTACCGCCAACGCCATCGGCAGCCAGCCACAGAATCAGGGTAACGGTAAGCCCACTGCATAAAATCATCACAGCCTGAGACAGACCGGTAAGATTGGCCTGCTGACGCTGGCGACGCAGCCAGTTAATTTCCACCAGAGCCAACTGCTGACGGACGCGATCGAGCGCACCGAAGACGGTCAGCTCCGCCTGACCTTGCAGCCAGGTTGTAAGCTGAAGGCGGTACTGTGCGCGCAGCGCGGTCAAGTCCTGCCCGATGCCGTTCCCTGCCTGATAAAAGAGAACGGGCAGGCACAGCAGTAACGTCAGCATGATGGCACCAAGCGTCAGAGCCAGCGAACCATCAATGAAGCTCAGACCGTAACAAACGATAAGAATGACGGCGAAGGCGCTGATGATGGGTGAAATAACACGAAGATAAAGATGATCGAGTGTATCAACGTCAGCCACGAGCCGGTTTAGTAGTTCGGCCTGACGAAATTGTGCTAGTCCTCCGGGGGAGAGCGGCAGAATGCGGGAGAATGTGAAAACGCGTAGACGCAGTAAAACGCGGAATGTGGCATCGTGGCTGACGACTCTTTCACCATAGCGTCCAGCCGTACGCGCGATGGCAGCGCCCCGCACGCCAGCGGCGGGCAGCATGTAGTTAAAAGTAAGTAGCCCGACGATCCCTGCCAGTGCGGAGCCCGCTAGAAACCAGCCGGATAGGGCGAGTAGACCGATGCTGGCCAGCATAGTAGCAATCGCCAGCACCACGCCCAGACTCAAATACCAGAAGTGCTGACGGTAAAGTGCCAGAAACGGTTTTAATACCCGCATCGTTTTCATCTGAGACATTACAGCGCCTCCTGTCGTTGTGCCAGCAGCGCCGCGAAGGGGCCTATTTCGGCTTGGAGTGTTTGATAATCCCCCTGTTGAACTAACCGACCGCTTTCCATCACCCAAATTGCATCATACTCGGTGATATCGGTGAGCTGATGTGTGATTAGCAGCGTAGTCTGGGAACGTGCAGCCTCGTTCAGCGCCGTCATAACGAGCTCCTCGCTATGGGCATCCAGGCTGGCTGATGGTTCGTCCAGCAGCAGTAAATTACAAGGATGAATGAGTGCACGGGCAACGGCGACTCGCTGTGCTTGCCCAACGGATAAACGCGCGGCACCGTCACCGATCGTGGTTTCCAACCCCTGTGGAAGCTGTGGTAAAAATTCTTGCACATAAGCGCGCTCAATCGCCTGCTGCAACGCCACGATACTGGCCTGCGGATTGCCTAGCAGAATATTGCTGCGCAGCGTCTGTTCCGGCAAATGGGGGTTTTGTCCAACCCAACTCAACTGCTTTCGCCATGATTCAGGCGTAAGCACGTTCAATGCCTGACCATTCACTGTTAATGAACCGCGATAAGGCAGGAACCCCAGTAGCGCATTAAGCAGAGAGCTTTTCCCTGCTCCGCTGATACCGACCAGCGCGATACGTTCGCCTGCACGAATATCGAACGTCAACGGTTGAGTCAATGGTGTGCCATTCGGTGCGAGGACAACCAGGTCTTCCGCTTTAATGGCAATCGCGGTATTGCTGCTGAATTCGTGTGCGCCTCCGCCGACTGTCTCACCTTCCTCTGCCAAAAAAGTCACCAGCGATTCTGCTGCGCCAATAGCCTGTGCCTTGGCATGATAGAAAGTGCCCAAGTCGCGTAAAGGCTGAAAGAATTCAGGTGCCAGAATCAGCACGAGAAAACCGGCGAAGAGCGTCACGCCCATTCCATAATGGCCAAAATTCAGCTCACCGAGATAAGAAAAACCGAAATAGACAGCGACAACCGCGATCGAAATGGAGGCAAAAAATTCAAGGACGCCCGAGGAGAGAAACGCCATGCGCAGCACTTCCATGGTGCGGCTACGGAAATCTTCGGAAGCATGGCGGATTTGTTCGGTTTCAGCCTGACCGCGATGAAACAAACGTAGCGTCTCCATCCCGCGTAGGCGGTCAAGGAAGTGTCCGCTCAGGCGAGCTAACGCCAGAAAGTTTTGCCGGTTGGCATCCGCTGCGCCCATACCGACCAGCGCCATAAACAAAGGGATGAGTGGTGCTGTCAGAAGTAAAATCAGACCCGCTGCCCAGTTGAGCGGAAAGATCGTGATCAAGATAAGTAGCGGGATCAGAGCGGCAAGATACATTTGCGGCAGATAGCGGGCGTAATAATCCTGCATATCATCAACCTGCTCAAGAATCATCGTTGCCCAACTGCCAGCGGGTCTACCCTGTACCCAGGCTGGGCCAAGCTGTTGCAATCGATCCAATACCAGTTTACGAATGTGCTGCCGAACCGCTTGTCCGCAAAGAAAACCAACACGCTCGCGTAACAAACTATTGAGTGCGCGCAGAATAAATGTGGCGATTAGCAGAAGAAAGGGGGAGAGCAGGGATTCACGTGGGACATGATCGATGATCAAGGCATGAAGCAAGGTGGCTAACAGCCAGGCTTGTGCCACGATTAACGCGCCGCTCAGGAATCCAAGCAGCCGTGAAAGCCGTAGCCAACGTTGCGCCAGCTTACTTTGCTGTTTCAGCCAGGCGGTCAGTTCTTGCTGTCTGGTTTTTTTCATCAGGCACCAGTTCGTTATGTTGCAGAAATGGACTTAACAGAAAATAACTCTTATGTAACCATGAGTTAACAAAATTATCTTCTATCATGCAGAATGCCGCCATGTTACCGCGAGCGGGACGCGCTGCAAATGAAAAGGAGAGGGGAAATAGGGTAGGCGATCAATTTTTGTGTTGCGGAAGGCAAATCGGAAGGAAGAAAACGGAACGGCAGTTGCCGCTCCGTTTCAGTATCGTACTACTTATTGACGGTCAGTCCGTCCAGGTAGCGCTCAGCATCCAGTGCAGCCATACAGCCTGTACCCGCGGAAGTAATCGCCTGACGGTAGATGTGGTCCATTACGTCGCCTGCGGCAAAGACACCAGGAATGCTGGTTTGTGTCGCATTGCCGTGAATGCCGGATTGCACTTTGATATAACCGTTTTCCAACGCCAGTTGACCGCCGAACACGGCCGTATTCGGGCTGTGGCCGATAGCAATAAATACGCCAGCCAGTTCCAGTTCTTCTGCAGTATCGCTTTGTGTATCGCGGATGCGCACACCGGTTACGCCCATGTCATCACCCAGCACGTCGTCCAGCGTACGGTTGGTATGCAGGATGATGTTGCCGTTTTTAACTTTTTCCATCAGACGGTCGATCAGGATTTTCTCTGAACGGAACGTCTCACGACGGTGGATCAAATGCACTTCCGCAGCGATGTTAGACAAATACAACGCTTCTTCTACTGCGGTATTCCCGCCACCAACAACGGCGACTTTCTGATTACGGTAGAAGAATCCGTCACAGGTTGCGCAGGCGGAAACCCCTTTGCCTTTAAACGCGTCTTCAGATGGCAGGCCAAGATAACGAGCTGATGCGCCTGTAGCGATGATCAGCGCGTCACAGGTGTACTCGGCGCTATCACCGAATAAACGGAATGGACGGTTCTGCAAATCAACGCGCTCAATATGATCGAAGATCACTTCGGTATTGAATTTGGTTGCGTGTGCGTGCATACGCTCCATTAACAGCGGGCCAGTTAAATCATCGGCGTCGCCCGGCCAGTTCTCTACTTCGGTCGTGGTCGTCAACTGACCGCCTTTTTCCATACCAGTGATCAATACTGGCTGTAAATTCGCCCGTGCAGCATAAACTGCGGCAGTGTAACCCGCTGGGCCTGAACCCAGAATCAATAACTTGTGATGTTTAACGGTACCCATGCTTTCCTCATTTCATGACGGCGGATAATGCTCATACGGCAATAGACTTCCTTACTATGAACAATTTATTACTATGAACATATCTACCACGGACAATGAGAACGATTGTAAGGAAATTACAGGAGTAAAAAAAGTATGCAGAAAAGTTGCTGGCTATTTGTTTAATCGTTAATGACGATGGTGATGACAAATCGCTGAAAAATCAGCCACATTCATAAGTAAAATGATTGAAGCCACCTTGGTGAATGGCTCTGGCTTATCCAATCTGGCAGTTTCTTCTGATTTTCGTTGTTTTGCTTTGACAATCGGCTGTGCATTTGCGAAAACATCTGGGTAAGAGGAAATTTTTTGTATGTGGACAGTTAAAAGCTCGGCTTTTTATTCGTTTCTGCGCAGGTAGGTCTTTTGGGCCATGGATATGACGTGATGGTCTTCTTCGCGGGTGAGTAATGCGTAGGGCGAGAACGAGAAGTGAATACTGTTGATATACAAAATAGGCAGCGTGTCTTCTTTAAGGGTAACTCTGATACATGAGGTCTATCGGGGTAAAGCGTGTGCAGGGAAAGTGAAGAGAGACAATAATAATGGTAGACACTAAAAAACGGCCAGGAAAAGATCTCGATCGTATTGATCGTAACATCCTGAACGAATTGCAAAAAGATGGGCGTATTTCCAATGTCGAGCTTTCCAAACGGGTTGGGCTATCACCAACGCCTTGTCTGGAGCGTGTACGTCGTCTGGAAAGACAGGGTTTCATTAATGGCTACACAGCGCTGCTAAACCCGCATTATCTGGATGCGTCACTGCTAGTTTTTGTTGAAATAACGCTAAACCGCGGTGCGCCTGATGTGTTTGAACAGTTTAACACTGCGGTGCAGAAGCTAGAAGAAATTCAGGAATGCCATCTGGTTTCCGGTGATTTTGACTACCTGTTGAAAACGCGTGTGCCGGACATGTCCGCTTACCGTAAGCTCCTGGGCGAAACGCTGCTGCGTCTGCCGGGCGTTAACGACACCCGTACATACGTGGTGATGGAAGAAGTGAAGCAAAGTAATCGTCTGGTCATTAAGACTCGATAAACGTGTGGGTGCAAAACCCGATAAATTCAGCTACACTCCTGTGAATTTATACAGTCCCAGCGCCGGGTTTTCTCGGCGCTTTGTCATAAACCTTACAGGCCCCTGGAGAGACTCTTGAGCCAGGAATATACAGAAGATAAAGACGTTACCCTGAAAAAACTCAACGGAACACGTCGTTTGCTTGAAGCGATTTTAATCGTAGTGGCACTTTTTGCGGTTTATCTCAGTGTCGCACTACTCAGTTTCAGCCCCTCGGATCCCAGTTGGTCACAGACTGCGTGGCATGAGCCTATCCATAATTTTGGTGGTGTGGCGGGTGCCTGGTTGGCGGATACGCTGTTCTTTATTTTTGGCGTTCTGGCCTATGCCATTCCGCCGATTATGTTATCCCTGTGCTGGGCTGCTTTCCGCCAGCGTGATAACCACCAGTCTATTGAATATTTTACCTTTTCACTTCGCCTGATAGGGACATTGGCGCTGATCCTGACCTCTTGTGGTTTGGCTGCGTTGAACATTGACGATCTCTATTATTTCGCTTCCGGTGGTGTCTTGGGAAGCCTGTTGAGCAGCTCAATGATCCCACGTTTCAACAGCATGGGTGCGACGCTCATTCTGCTGTGCGTTTGGGGCGCAGGGTTAACGCTGTTTACCGGCTGGTCATGGTTAACCATTGCCGAAAAAATCGGCGCGGGTGTGTTGGCCTGTCTGACATTTATGTCAAACCGTTCGCGCCGCGATGAGGACTACCGTGAAGACGATGAGCGTGATGCGCTTAACGTGCAGCATGATGAAGTATCAGGCGAAGCCATAACACAACAGCGTGATGACGATGATGTCCTGTTTTCTACGCCTTCCGTTGCTGGTGTCGTAAACGACACTGCGATGGATGACAAGATAGAAGAAGCATCCTCTTTAACCGAAAATGCGCCAGTTACTACACAACCGATCTCGTTAGCAGAAGCGCCGGTAGTGAATTCGGTATTATCTGAGGTTGTGCTGCCCGTTACCCCATCAGCGATTGATTCGACACCGTCGCTGAACCCGCCGTTGTATTCGTTTGAAGTCCCTGATGCGCCTATCGCGATGCCGGAGATTATGACCTCGCCTGAGATCCATAGCAGTGCGTCTATGCCTTACGGGAATACTTACGAGAATAGTGCTGTACCGCCGATAGTAACGTCACCGATAGTCCAACCGTTTGCTGAACCGCCACAACCAGCACGTGAGACAGATTTCAATGTGAACAACACCTTTATGCCCGCGTTCAGTGCTGATGCCGATGATAATCTGCAGATTAAACGCGGCGTAGGGCCTGAATTGCCGCGTCCTAATCCCGTGCGTATTCCTACGCGCCGTGAACTGGCGTCATACGGAATCAAGTTACCGTCACAGCGTCTGGCCGAAGAGCAAGCAAGGCTACAGGCGCAGAGCGGTAGTGCAGAAATGGAATTGACGAACGACGTGTATCAGGAAGAGACGCTGGATGATGTCGCCGAGCAAGAAGCTGCATTGCAGCAAGCGTATCTGGACCAGCAGCGCCAGCGTTACGGTGATGAGTACCCGTTACAGGAAGATGATGAAGACGCGCTTCTGCAAGCACAGCTAGCCAGAGATTTCGATGCACAACAGCAGTCACGCTATGACGCCAGTTCGTCGGAGCACGATGAACACATTCGTGCTCCGATAACACCGCCTGTGACCAGTGAGCCTATTCAGTCAAACCCTGTGGTGCCGCATAACGCTTTTTCATTCTCACCGTTTAGCGCGGAGAGTGAGCGCGAGCCTGAGCCACGTACGTCGAGCGAACCCACGTATTCGCAGCCAACCTATAACACTGAGCCAGATCTTCCGCCGATGCATGCTGATGAGGACGAGAGCGACGAGCGCAATCCGTTGATGTTTGATCAGCCAGTGCAATCGACGTCAGCGCCTGTTGACGTTACGCGACAGGAAAATGCAACAGCGCCAGCGCATCATCCGGCAATGGATGGCCTGATTCATCCGTTCCTGATGCGTAATGAACAACCGTTGCAGAAGCCGACTACGCCGCTGCCAACTTTGGATTTGTTGACCTCGCCGCCGACAAGCGAAGCGCCTGTTGATAATTTTGCTCTAGAGCAAACGGCGCGATTGATTGAAGCGCGTCTGGCTGATTTTCGGGTAAAAGCGGATGTGGTCGATCACTCTCCTGGACCGGTAATCACACGGTTTGAATTGGATCTGGCTCCGGGTGTTAAAGCAGCGCGTATCTCGAATTTGTCGCGCGATTTGGCGCGTTCACTGTCAGTTGTTGCCGTGCGTATTGTTGAGGTTATTCCCGGTAGGCCGTACGTTGGACTGGAATTGCCGAATGCACACCGTCAGACGGTTTATCTGCGAGAAGTGCTGGACTGCGATGCATTCCGACATAACCCTTCACCGCTGGCAATCGTGTTGGGGAAAGATATTGCAGGCGAACCTGTCGTTGCTGATTTGGCGAAAATGCCACACCTGTTGGTTGCTGGTACGACGGGCTCCGGTAAGTCGGTCGGCGTCAACGCCATGATCATCAGTATGTTGTATAAAGCCACGCCTGAAGACGTACGCTTTATCATGATCGACCCAAAAATGCTGGAACTCTCCGTGTACGAAGGCATTCCGCATTTGTTGACGGAGGTCGTGACTGACATGAAGGATGCCGCAAATGCGCTGCGCTGGTGTGTCGGTGAAATGGAGCGTCGCTATAAACTGATGTCAGCGCTTGGCGTGCGTAATCTGGCGGGATACAACGAACGCGTGATGACAGCAAATGCGATGGGTCGTCCGATTCCCGATCCGTTTTGGAAGCCGGGCGACAGTATGGATATGACTCCGCCAGTGCTGGAAAAACTGCCGTACATTGTCGTTATGGTTGATGAATTTGCTGACCTGATGATGGCTGTGGGTAAGAAGGTTGAAGAATTGATTGCCCGACTGGCGCAAAAAGCGCGTGCTGCGGGGATTCACCTGGTACTGGCGACCCAGCGTCCTTCGGTCGACGTAATCACCGGACTGATCAAAGCGAACATTCCGACGCGTATTGCGTTTACTGTTTCCAGCAAGATCGACTCACGAACTATCCTTGATCAAAGTGGCGCGGAATCGCTCCTGGGAATGGGGGATATGCTGTATATGGCACCTAACTCCTCAATACCTATCCGCGTTCATGGCGCTTTCGTGCGCGATGAGGAAGTTCATGCTGTCGTTCAAGACTGGAAAGCGCGCGGCCGCCCTCAATATATCGATAATATTGTCAGCGGCGGTGATGATGCTGAAGGTGGAAGCCTCGGTCTTGATGGCGATGAAGAACTCGATCCTTTGTTCGATCAAGCTGTAGGATTTGTGGTCGATAAGCGTCGTGCCTCTATTTCCGGCGTACAGCGCCAGTTCCGAATTGGCTATAACCGTGCTGCGCGAATCGTTGAGCAAATGGAAGCGCAGGGCATTGTTAGTTCTCCTGGGCACAATGGTAACCGTGAGGTCTTGGCTCCGCCATCAATGGAATAGAGCACTGTATTGATTGAAACCACTCCCTCTAAGGGCTGCGCGAGCAGCCCTTATGCAAAGAAGCGTAAAAGCGGCAATAAGCGGATAATTCACCTATCCCCGCTCAAGTGGGTTCAGATAACATAGATCTACGAATACGTGGGCGCTATGTGAAGCGTCTGACCTCGCTAGACGAAGGCGCGTTATATTTAGAAATTCAAAGGATTATGCGTATGAAAAAGTGGTTAGCTATCAGTTGCCTGATTGCAGGTGTTACCTCAACCGCTGTCTATGCGGACGCGGCAAAAGATTTGCAGGGTCGCCTCAATAAAGTAAACAGTTTCCATGCGAACTTCAGCCAGAAAGTAACTAGCACCGATGGTGCAGCGGTGCAGGAAGGGGAAGGCGAACTGTGGTTGAAACGCCCTAACTTATTTAACTGGAAAACCACGTCGCCTGATGAAAGCGCGTTGATTTCTGACGGTAAAACACTTTGGTTTTACAACCCGTTTGTTGAACAAGTCACGGCAACCTGGCTGAAAGATGCAACAGGAAATACGCCGTTCATTCTGATTACACGTAACGATACCAGCGATTGGAATAAATACGATGTGCGTCAGAAAGGCGATGATTTTGAACTTACGCCGAAGTCAGCGAGCGGCAATCTGAAGCAGTTCGCGATTAATGTGACGACAAACGGCACGATCAAGCAGTTTACCGCGACGGAACAGGATGGGCAGCGGAGCACTTATGTGCTGAAGAACCAGCAAAACGGCGCGGTGGATGCTGCGCAATTCACTTTCACACCGCCGAAAGGGGTCACGCTGGACGATCAGCGTCAGTGAGGTAAGAGTGAGCAATCTGTCACTTGATTTTTCCCATAACGAGTTCCAACCGCTGGCCGCGCGTATGCGGCCAGCGACATTGGCGCAATATATCGGTCAACAGCACCTGCTTGGTGCTGGTAAGCCTCTGCCACGAGCTATCGAGGCGGGGCAGTTGCACTCAATGATTCTTTGGGGGCCGCCAGGAACGGGAAAAACCACGCTGGCAGAACTGATTGGGCATTATGGCCAAGCCGATGTTGAACGCATTTCTGCTGTGACGTCCGGCATCAAAGAAATTCGTGAAGCGATCGAGCGTGCCCGACAAAATCGTAATGCGGGGCGACGTACCATTTTGTTTGTCGATGAAGTCCATCGTTTCAACAAAAGTCAGCAGGATGCGTTTTTACCGCATATCGAAGATGGAACGATCACCTTTATTGGTGCGACAACGGAAAACCCTTCTTTTGAGCTTAATTCCGCGTTGTTATCTCGAGCCCGTGTTTATTTGCTGAAAGCGCTGATGGCGGAAGATATCGAGCAGGTGTTGCTGCAAGCGATGAGTGACAGTGAACGTGGTTATGGTGGGCAGAATATTGTTTTGCCTGCCGAGACTGGGCGGATGCTAGCCGAATTGGTCAATGGTGATGCCAGGCGTGCGTTGAATAGCTTGGAAATGATGGCGGATATGGCGGAAATTGACGCGCAGGGCATGCGTATCCTGACGCCTGCACTCCTCAATGAAATCGCTGGCGAACGTAGTGCCCGCTTTGATAACAAGGGCGACCGCTATTACGATCTAATTTCAGCGTTGCATAAATCGGTAAGAGGCTCAGCGCCGGATGCAGCACTCTATTGGTACGCCCGAATCATCACCGCCGGTGGCGATCCGTTATATGTTGCTCGACGGCTGTTGGCAATTGCTTCGGAAGATGTCGGTAACGCTGATCCACGAGCGATGCAGGTCGCTATTTCCGCCTGGGATTGTTTCACTCGCGTTGGCCCCGCAGAAGGCGAGCGGGCTATCGCTCAGGCGATTGTTTATCTGGCCTGTGCGCCAAAAAGTAATGCAGTATATAGCGCTTTCAAAGCGGCGATGCAGGATGCGCGCGAGAAGCCGGATTATGATGTTCCCGAACATTTGCGCAACGCACCTACCCGATTGATGAAAGAAATGGGACTAGGAGCAGAATATCGGTATGCGCACAATGAACCTAATGCCTATGCGGCTGGCGAGAGTTACTTTCCGTCGGAAATGGCCGATACGCACTATTATGCGCCTACCTCACGTGGCCTTGAGGGCAAAATTGGTGAAAAGCTCGCCTGGCTTGCTACTCAGGATCAAAATAGCCCGACAAAACGCTACCGTTGAACTAAGCGTTGCGGTAAGGTTATTAAGGTATTTTCTGAAGCCGGCCGCGTAGCGCGCCGTGTACGCCACCATTTCATTTGATAATCATAAGCACAGGATTAGCATGCTCGATCCCAATTTACTGCGTAATGAGCTAGACGCAGTCGCCGAAAAGTTACTGGCTCGCAGAGGCTTTAAGCTGGATGTTGAGACCCTGCGTAAGCAGGAAGAACGTCGTAAAGTATTGCAGGTAGAAACCGAAAGCCTGCAAGCAGAGCGTAACTCCCGATCGAAAGAGATTGGTGCAGCGAAAGCACGCGGTGAGGATATCGAGCCTTTGCGTCGTGAAGTTAATACATTAGGCGAAAAGCTGGATACTGCGAAAGCAGAGCTGGATCAGTTGCAGAATGAGATTCGCGATCTGGCGTTAACGATCCCGAACCTGCCGGACGACTCCGTGCCGCTTGGGAAAGATGAATCACAGAACAAAGAAGTTACCCGCTGGGGTGAGCCGCGTAAGTATGATTTCGCCGTGCGCGATCATGTTGAACTCGGCGAGATGGCTGGCGGACTGGATTTTGCCGCTGCGGTGAAATTAACCGGTGCGCGTTTTGTCGTGATGAAAGGACAGATTGCTCGTCTGCACCGTGCGCTTGCCCAGTTCATGCTGGATTTGCATACACAACAGCACGGTTATCAGGAAGCGTATGTGCCTTATCTGGTAAACCACGCCACGTTATATGGTACGGGCCAGTTGCCTAAGTTTGGTGAAGACCTGTTCCACACCAATCCCTTAAGCGAAGAAGCAGAAAGCAGCCAATACGCGCTGATCCCGACTGCTGAAGTCCCGCTGACCAATCTAGTACGTGACGAAATTCTGGATGAAGAATCTTTACCGTTGAAAATGACCGCACACACACCTTGCTTCCGTTCAGAAGCGGGTTCGTATGGTCGTGATACGCGTGGGTTGATTCGTATGCACCAGTTTGACAAGGTTGAACTGGTACAAATCGTCCGTCCTGAGGATTCCATGCAGGCGCTGGAAGAGTTGACGACCCACGCCGAAACGGTGCTGCAACTGCTTAAATTACCTTATCGTAAGGTATTGTTGTGCACTGGCGACATGGGCTTTGGCTCCACCAAAACTTACGATCTGGAAGTTTGGTTGCCAGCGCAGGACACGTATCGTGAAATTTCTTCCTGCTCAAACATGTGGGATTTCCAGGCGCGCCGTATGCAGGCCCGCTGTCGCAGCAAGTCCGATAAGAAGACTCGACTGGTTCACACGTTGAACGGTTCTGGTCTGGCGGTTGGCCGGACACTGGTGGCCGTTCTGGAAAACTATCAGCAGGCCGATGGCCGCATTGAAATTCCTGAAGTACTGCGCCCCTATATGGGCGGGCTGGAATTTATTGGCTAATCGCTGCTATTTGAATTAAGCGCCTAAGGGCGCTTTTTTTACGTCTCATGTTCGGTAATATTTTTTTATCGTAAAAATAATTTATCTATATCATGCCGCCCGTGCTACTTAACTTTTAAGATTAAAATGTTTTAAAATCAATCAAATACTAACCTTCTGCTTTCAAGGGTGACGACCCTTCAGCGAGTATTGATTAATTCTTTCAATCCACAATTTGAGAAAGGCGTTTTAGCACTTTTTGCTCGGATTGACTTTTATATACGCAATGGCATGATGCGCTCACTCTTCTCCGGTTGTTTGGTTATTCACTCGCTATGTCTGCTTATTCCCGCCCAGTGCTGTTATTGCTCTGTGGACTTCTGCTGCTGACGGTTTGTATTGCAGTATTAAATACGTTGGTCCCACTTTGGCTAAGTTATCAGTCTCTTCCTGTCTGGCAGGTTGGCCTCGTTGGTTCTTCCTATTTCGGTGGCAATCTGGTTGGAACGCTATTAGCCGGTAAATTAATCAAACTTTATGGTTTCAACCGCAGCTATTATTTTGCGGCTTTATTATTTGGCATCGCGATCGTTGGCCTCGGTATTTCTGCGGATATCGGCAGTTGGTTATTCTGGCGCTTCTTGGCAGGGATAGGTTGCGCATTGATCTGGGTTGTGGTTGAAAGCGCCTTGTTATGTAGTGGAACGTCGACGCAGAGAGGACAACTGCTGGCTGCTTATATGATTGCCTATTACCTCGGTAGCGTGATTGGACAGCTATTGCTTGGCGTGTTGCCTACATCATTATTGAGCGTGCTGCCGTGGATGGTCGCGTTAGTTACTTTGGCTGTATTACCTCTGTTGTGTACTCATCTTCCTACTCCGCCCGAACAGCACGAAAAGCATGTCAATATGTGGAAAATGCTGAGGTATCGCAGTGCGCGTCTAGGAATACACGGCTGTATTATTTCCGGCGCAATTTTAGGATCGCTGTATGGCCTGATGCCGCTGTACCTCTCCCATCAAGGAATGAATGATGCGCAGGTTGGGTACTGGATGGCGCTGCTGATTAGCTCAGGTATTGTCGGGCAATGGCCTGTTGGGCGTATGGCTGACCGCTATGGTCGGTTGTTGGTTCTTCGGGTGTTAGTCTTTGTGGTGATTATTGGCTGTGTTGCCATGCTAAGCATTAGTCACTATGCCATGGCACCGTCGCTATTTTTATTGGGATGCGCAGGGTTTACGCTATACCCGGTCGCTATGTCGTGGGCATGTGAGAAGGTGCGTCCTGAAGAGTTGGTGGCGATGAATCAGGCGTTACTCCTTAGCTACACGCTTGGCAGTCTTTGCGGGCCAAGCGTTGCTGCGGTGTTGATGCAGAATTATTCTGATCGATTACTGTTCGTACTAATTGCCGCGGTAGCGATGATCTACCTGATGATATTGCTCAGAAAAGCCGATCATCATCCAACGCCATTAGCTGCTGCCTGAGTTAGCGGTATCAAGGCTGGCCAACGAGCTTTGTCCCGCGTCTACCATATTGTTCCACAGCGCCTCGGCTACCGGGCTAAGGCGTTGTTTTGCATTTCGTACCAGATAAAATATGCTGGTTAGCTTTAAACGATCTGGAGCAACTGCCGCAAGCTTCCCTTTTTCCACCCACGATGCTGCATAATGGTCGGGAAGAAAACCAATATGGGTTCCCGCGAGCAGAAGTAACAAGCTTCCTTCTAGATGCCAAGCTGTCTGGTGGTAACCTTGCTTTGATACAGAACCTAGCTGTTTAGATATCTCGTTGACGGCATGCCCACCAATTAACAGCCTGCGAGGATTTAATTCACCCTCAAGCCATTCACGTTCGATCATCTCAGCATTTTCTGCTAGAGAATAAAAGTAGCTATGTTCAACAAAGACGGGCTGATAGAAAATGTCTGCGGGGATGTCATCGGGTAGGGCGCTTAGAACAACATCGAGATGCCCGTTTTTTAGCCGTTCCATGAGCGGAAGGTATTCCATAATTTCGATTTCGACGTTGACTTCCGGGCTTTGGTCATAAAGATGGGATATAGCTTGTGATACAACGTTGTTGGGATGTGTGGCGATATTATCCAAGCAGCCTAGTTTTACTTTACCTATAAGCTGATGTTTGATACGGGCTAGTCTGTTAGCGAAATCATCGAGCGTGGAAATGACAGATTTTGCTTCCTGATAGACCACTTCACCTTCCGTTGTTAAGGCAAAACCCCCGCGACCACGTTCACACAAAACAAGCCCAAGTGTATCCTCGAGTCGAGACAGGTAGTGGCTTAGGACGGGTTGACTTAATCCAGTTACGGTTTGTGCGTTGGTAATTCCTTGTTTTTCAACGATTTTACAAAAAAGCTTTAACCAGCGAATCTCCAGTTTATCTAAGCGCATAGCATTTCCTTCGCATACATTACATATCTGAATGTTAACATCAAAATATATCTGTATTAATCGATATGAATCCCATTTATCTTACTGTTAAGCCGCATAGTAATGTGGTTACCACGAAAAAGCGTGGTTTTATGCGTCACATCAGGGTCTCTCATAAGCACAATGGTGTTGTTAGCTTGCTGACAACACCATTGTTCTATACGTCGCCAGACAACCTCTATAAAATATCACAACGATACAATAATTATTTGCTGCTTATTCAATGGAGGAGTTATGTCTCAAGGGAATGCTGTGCCTGAAAAACAACAACAGGAGCGGCAAATCTATGATTACGAATACGAACCTGTCCCTGCCGAAGCCAGAAAACGCTGGTATGTAATTACGTTAATATGGTTGGCGATCGGAATTGATATTTCAGGTTTGTTCCTTGGTACTTTTTTGAGCGGTGGGTTACCATTTTCTCAGGCCGTCAGTGCTACGCTTATTGGTTCTGCTTTGCTCGGTGTGCTTGCAGCATTATGCGCTAATGTGGGTTATGGCTGTGGACTATCGACGACGTTGTTAAGTATCTCGGTGTTTGGCAAATTTGGCGGCAAACTTATCGGCATATTCTCTGCGGTTTCTTTAGTGGGGTGGTTCGCTTTCCAGCTTGATTTCTTTGGTGCCATGCTACAAAAGGCATTACTTCATTATCATTTTGAACCCGGCCGTTTTCCTATCTTACTATTTGGCATGATACTGATGGCATTAACAGCTATTTGGGGAGTCAGATCATTAGGACGGCTCAGCATGTTTAGCGTTCCTTTAATGCTGATCCTGATAGTAACAGGGATTTATTTGGCCGCAGTTGATCACTCTACACCACCAACAATAACTATTAAAAATCCCATTAGTATGGGAAGCGCAATCTCTTATGTTGTCTCTATCTGGATAGTTGCGGCTAGTATTATGTCCCCTGATATTGCGCGCTACGCCAAAACACGTAAAGACGCCATCTTAGGGGCAGGATTAGGCTTTTGCTTCGGTAATAGCGCGACAATCTTAGTTGCGCTTTTACTGACCCATCTGGTCGGTAGCGATGATCTTGTCGAAATATTCTTTAGTATTGGGCTGGGCATGTCAGCCATTGTGATTTTAATCTTTGCTCAATGGACAACAAATAGCTCAAATCTAATCTCCGCATCGTTAGGGCTCTCTGTGGTTATCCGGGCATTGTCACGACCTACGCTAGTGATTTTGATGGCTTTTATCGGATTATTTTTCGCCTACAACGGGATGATTAATAATTTTACCCAATTTCTCTCATTATTGGGGGTGATAGTTTCACCAATCGCTGGTGTATATCTGGCTGAATATTACTTTTTTGACTTATCACCATCAAAGATCGATATATCAGAACCGAAGAATCTGAACATTGGGGCCGCTGCAGCGTGGATATGCGGAAGTTTGGTTAGCCTCTTGACATCGACAGATTTTTTCAATGTTCTTACTATTAGCTCTATTTCTGCTTTAGATGGAATAATGGTGAGTATGGCGGTATATGTCGCTTTGCGTAAGATATTCCCACGAGTGGGAATGTAATTGCTTGAACCCCTATTTTTAAATAGGGGTTCTTCGTCTGTCTGGACAAATAATGACTCGTTATATTGATTCTGAAACAATAGATGATATTGCTCTGGGAGCGTCGGTTCTCGGCACAGGGGGCGGGGGAGACCCCTATCTTGGCTCGCTAATTGCCAAGAATGCATTACGTAATACCCAGCCTATTGTTCTGATGAATCTCGATGATATCGAAGATGACTCACTTTTTGTTCCATGTAGCACTATGGGTGCGCCGACGGTTTCTGTGGAGAAAATTATTTCACAGCGCCAGATTATTTTGGCATTTGACACGATGGAAACAGTGCTAGCGGAATCAGCTTCGGGAACATTTTCAATCGAAGTCGGTGGTATTAACTCTCTGATCCCATTTGTTGTTGCGGCTAAAAAAGGGCTGCCGGTTATCGATTGTGATGCAATGGGGCGTGCATTCCCCGAAGCGCAGATGGTGACCTTTTTTCTCGATGGCTTATCTTCGGCACCGAACACGCTAGCTGATGAGAAAGGTAACTCGGTTATCCTTAATCCTATTGATGGTGTGTGGTCTGAGCGGTTAGCCAGAGCCATTACAGAGCAGATGGGTGCCGCCTGTGCGATGTGTGATTATCCGCTCCGTGGACACGAGCTCAAACGTAGCGCCATAAAAGGAACGCTTACCCTAGCGCAAAATATCGGAAAAACGCTGCGTGAGGCTCATCAGTCGGGCAGTGATCCTGTGCAGTCTCTACTCACTGTGCTTAATGGTCACGTCATTGCATCGGGTAAGATTATCGATGTTGATCGGCGCACAACCGGTGGTTTTGCTCGAGGTAAAGTGGTGCTGGATGGTATGGGCAACGATAAAGGCGAATCGTTTACGGTACTTTTCCAGAATGAACTCTTGCTGGCTTATCGCTCGTCACAGACGACAAACCCTACGCAGGATAATCTGCTGGCAGTTGTACCTGATTTAATCTCGATATTAGACAGTGAAACGGGACGTCCGATTATTACGGAGCATTTACGTTATGGGCAGCGAGTCGATATCATTGCCTATCCGTGCAATGACAAATGGCGAACGCCAAAAGGGATTGAGGTCGCGGGGCCGGAGTATTTCGGCTATCCGGTGCGGTATGTACCAATAGAACAGCTTGCAAACCGCTGAGGCTTTCCCGATGTTACATAAAAATGATTACCGACTCGGGATTGATGTCGGAGGCACAAACACGGATGCAGCAATTTTAGATGCTGATCTGCGCTGTATTGCGACGGCTAAATTTCCTACGAGTATGGATATCTATAGCGGCATTGAGCGCGTGATTGCTGCGGTATTGGCGCAATCAGGCATCGAGCCGCAGCATATTTGCTATGCGATGTTAGGCACAACCCAATGTACCAATGCAATTGTTGAGCGAAAAGGGCTGGATCGCGTCGGATTACTGCGTCTGAGTCTGCCAAGCAGTGATAGCGTCCCGCCGCTGTTTGGCTGGGATGACGAGTGGCAAAAGACATTAGGTGAGCATTTCTACCAGCTTCATGGCGGCTATGAATTTGATGGTCGGGAGATCCATCCCGTACTATTGAATGAAGTGCTGGCGGTCTGTGACAAGATGCGTGGTCATGTGGATAGCGTTGCTATCTGTGGCGTATTTTCCCCAGTAAATAATGATCAGGAATTGCAGGTTGCCCAATGGGTGAATGCGGCATTGCCTGATGTTTCCCTGTCATTATCCCACCGAATAGGCAGCACGGGATTGCTGGAAAGAGAAAACGCGACGATCCTGAATGCGTCGCTGCAAAGTACCGCAAACCGTTTTGTTAACGGCTTTATACAAGCGCTAGTTCGGCACGGAATCAAGGCTACGCCATTCTTCGGGCAAAATGACGGCACATTGATGTCCGAAAGTATGGTGAAGCAATATCCCATTCTGACGATGGCCTGTGGGCCAACGAACTCTATTCGCGGTGCGTGCCACCTTTCGGGATTGGATAATGCGCTGATTATTGATGTTGGCGGTACGACGACAGATATTGGCGTATTAGTTAATGGCTTCCCGCGTGAATCGGCAATTGCCGTTGAAGTGGGCGATGTGCGGACGAATTTCAGGATGCCGGATATTATTTCTATCGGCATTGGTGGTGGGACTTGCGTTCGGCAGTCTCAGAACGGAACACTCACCCTTGGGCCTGACAGCGTCGGCTATCGTCTTCTTGAGCAGAGCGTCAGTTTTGGCGGGGAGACATTAACGCTCAACGATATCATGCTGCAACTTCAGCCTGAGCGATGGACATCCTCGCTTTCTCATCCACTGCCTGAGCTAGATAAAGCACTTTGTCTGGAGGCTTATCGTCAGATGATTGATAAAGTGGAAAGTGCTATCGATCGGATTAAATCGTCGAGTGCGGCCATTCCTGCCGTGCTTGTTGGCGGTGGCAGTATTTTACTGCCTGACGTTTTATCCGGTGTCAGTCAGGTCATGCGTCCGCAGAATTTTGATGCGGCAAATGCGGTGGGTGTGGCACTAGGGAAAGTGGGGGCACAGATCGAGCGCGTGGTTAAAATGCCGGATAACGATCGTGAAAAGATAAAAAGCGAATTACAGCAGCAAACTATTTGTCTTGCGGAAGAGACGGGAGCCATGTCTGGCAGCGTTGAAATCATCGATTATCAGGAAATTCCGCTAGCCTATCTGCCGGGGAATGCAGTACAGGTGAAAATCAAAGCGGCAGGGAATCTGGCTTAACTCGGTACTTGTCTACAATGTAGCGGGTCAAGATCAGTCGCGATGTTGATCCGCTGAAATGAAAATAGCGCGCTGAGTGAGCGCGCTATTTTTTCAGAAAGCGTCAGAGATTAGTAGATTACCTTGTGACCGTAGCTTTCCAGAATCGATTTAACGCGATCCATCGTATCGGCTTTCGGCGGTTTAACACCGTCTAATTTGTACTCTTCCCCCATCGCTACCCACTTGTGTTTACCAAGCTCATGGTACGGGAGAAGCTCAATTTTCTCGATGTTCGTCATATCTTTGGTGAATTCGCCCAGCTTGTGCGTGGATTCATCGTCATCAGACCAGCCGGGTACCACCACATAACGTATCCAAGTGCGCTGGTTGCGTTTTGCCAGATAGCGAGCGAAATCCAGAGTGCGGTGATTCGATACGCCAACTAAATTCTGATGGATATCATCGTTCATTTGCTTCAGGTCGAGCATCACTAAATCGCTGACGTCCAACAGCTCGTCAATGACGGGATCGTAGCGGCGTACAAATCCATTGGTGTCCAAACAGGTGTTAATGCCTTCATCCTTACAAGCACGGAACCAATCGCGTACAAATTCGGCTTGCAGAATGGCCTCGCCGCCTGATGCGGTTACACCGCCGCCGGATGCATTCATAAAATGGCGATAGGTCACGACTTCTTTCATGAGTTCTTCAACCGTCACTTCTTTGCCGCCGTGCGTATCCCAGGTATCACGGTTATGGCAATACAGGCAGCGCATCAGACAGCCCTGAAAGAAGATAATGAAACGGATGCCTGGGCCATCGACGGTGCCACAGGATTCAAAAGAGTGGATGCGACCGATTACTGACTTTACAGCTTCAGCTATATCGGGTTTTTCTGTTGAAAAACAAGTATTTGAGTTATTCATATGATACCAATTAGAGCTAAGTGGTGCTGATTCATGGACATTATATGGACACTCCGTTGAGTGGATTTAGCAACACAGCATCTTGTAAGAAGTCTGGCGCAAAGTGTGCATAGACCATCGTTTGCTGGATCGTGGAATGCCCTAAAATTCGTTGCAGTGTAATAATATTACCCCCATTCATCATAAAATGCGTGGCGAATGTGTGCCGGAACACATGCAGTGCTTGCCCATCTGGTAAATCAGGTTTCATTGCACGTAATGTGTTTCTTACTGCGTCGTAATTTGGATGACATACGAAACCCGTTTTAGCGTGCTTTATTTGTGTCATCAGCGCCGGAGATATGGGAATGGTTCTACGTTTCCCATTTTTGGTTTTCATAAACGTGAGCATATTGTTGATAATGTGTTCACATTTAAGATTCGCGACTTCTCCCCATCGTCCTCCTGTTGCCAGGCAAACCAGAACGGCTTTGCGGTTATCACCATCCAGCAACTGAAGTAAGTCTTCTATTTCTCCGGCAGTCAAAAACGCCATTTCGGCTTGCTGTTCTTTCAACTGCTTCACATCTTTAAACGGATGCTGGGAGTGATACTCATCGGCTTCAATGAGCTTCGTAAACATTCCGCTTAAAATGGCATGATGCCGATTAACACTTGATGGTTTTAAACCTTCATTCAACCTGTTTACGCGGTAATCCAGAATTGCTTTTTTCGTTAGCTGGTCTGCACGTATTACGCCCACCTCAGCCAGTTTCACAATAATAGCGTTCAATCTTCCTTTCTCAATTTCTCCCCGATCGTGACTTTTACCGTGGTAAATCCACCAAAGGGATAGCAATTCAGTCAGTTTTCGGCGGTCTGCTGGCTTTTCTACCCAATCTTTATTGTGGTAGTTGACCAAAATGTGACGCTCAAAAATCTGGGCTTCGCCTTTTGTATTAAATTTTCGCCGAATGCGTTTTCCTTCTGCACCCTGCGGCCTAACGTCCACTTCATAACGACCATCATCAAGTTTCTTAATCGACATAAGATAACTCTCCGATGAAATGCTCATCTTGAAAATCAATATCAAAAAGGTAGGAAAAGTAAATATTTAGCCAATTTTGTGATCGGATTGGTGAGATTTTGTTTCGTCTTGCCCAATGTGTGCGAGGGCCGGTGCTATCTGCCCAGCTTCTGGGTTGGTTTCATCAAACATGAACCAGTCACGATATTTTCTGAATCTAGGGTGCTTTAGTAGCCGCACAACCGCATCATGTGAAATTGAAGATTTTCCATTTTCATACCCAACATACGTGACGTAATTAATTCCTGTCATATCAGCTACTTCTTTCTTTTTTAGCCGTTCAGACTCACGGATCAGTTTTAACTTTTCTTGAATCATAATTGACATAATGAATCAGATCTCTTATTTTTAATCAAAAGCAAAACCCAGAAGTACACTAGATAGTCCTAAAGGGTTCTAGTTAGAAGTACGGGTAACCATGTCGGAGGATAACAAATGTTAGACGAGGCTAAAACCATTCTTGAGGGGGAGGGGGACGATACGGCAAACACTACGCCGCGTCGTCAGATCCGATTGTCAGAGAAGCCTGCCGATCTCTTGTCAAAAGAGGGGTTTGCTCTGTATGTCGGTAAAACGACATCCGCTATTGTTGCCATGGCTAAAGCGGGGAAATTACCAGCCTTTTATATGGCTGACCCGCTAAAGCCAGGTGGTAATGCTGAGCTGTGGATTCACCGCCTAGAGTGGGATAAATACGCTAAGCAGTTGGTTGAAACCGCCCCGCCAGAATGGCATGGCTGGAAAGATAGAATTAGTGCCAGTAAACCGACCCGCCGCCATCGTGGGGTGTCTGCATGAGCGGTGAATTAATTAAAGTCAGCGAACATACCAGTGTTTATCGCGGCTTCTCTATTATTCGCTGTCCTAGAACAGCAACCAATCCGATAACTCGTTATCGCATAAGTCAAGGCGATCAATCTTTCGGGCTATTTGATGCACTAGGGCAGGCGACTTCTTATATTAACGAACTGCACGGCATGAGGAATTCAGCATGATTAGCACAGCGCGTTTATTAAAAGAAAAATCACCATCCCCGCAAGAAAATAAAGGCTGGCTGGAATTACCAAACGGCCAGCGTTTCCAGCCTACTCCCGCGCAAGCTTATTTTGCGCCGTGAAGCAAGAAACCCTACATGCCAGCGCCTAAGCAAAAGCGCCGCTGGTTTGCCCGCCTGATGGGTATTGCGGCGTAACTGTCATGGCTAACACCGAAGCCGTCCGCGCCGTTCCACTGAGTATCGCGGCTAGAACTGACGGGCTGAATCACATAGCTATGCTGAGGGGAAAACACTTCAACACAAACAGTGAAAAAGACATGTGCCGCTTTATTGACGATATGCGAGATAAGATAGACGGCGATTATCATCAAAATATGCGCGTACTGTCAGCGATATTTGAATTAGCAGATATTGATAAGGAACGGCGTAACATGAAATTTAATGAACTGACAACTGAAGAAAAAGCAAAGCTGATTAAGGCGATGAATAAACTTAAAGCAGTTGTGAGTTTATTCCCCAAACATTTAATTCTTTAACCGTAATAACTCCCGTTTTTAAAGGCGTAAACCCGCCGGGCTTTCTATTACCTGAAAAAAGGAAATCACGATGAGAAATGCAGAAGTTAAAGCGATGCAAGTAGCTGGCAATGAAGCACTTGTTTCACTGCTGGGAAAGGCTCGATTGGATGAAAAAAAAGACCAGCACTGGTCGTTTGCTCAACGTCTGGCAGCGCTGGCCCTTCACGCGCAGCAAAAAGAATATTCCGCAGCAGAGGTTATCGAGCTGCTGCGCAAAGAGGCAGAACACTTTGAGCATTCGTCACAGGAGATCATCGTATGAACCACGTCATGATTGATATTGAAACAATGGGTAAGAATCCCCGCGCACCTATTGCCTCTATTGGTGCCGTGTTCTTTAACCCTAAAACAGGTGAGTTGGGTGAACAATTCTATTGCCGTGTCGATTTTGAAAACGACATGCTCAATGGCGCGGTGACAGATAGCGGAACTATCAAATGGTGGTTGCGCCAGTCGCCAGAAGCCAGCGCTGAATTAATTAGTGATGATGCGACCCCGATTTGGGGGGCGATCAGTCAGTTTAGTGACTGGCTGACTGATAACGCTGAAAGCTTGAAAACGTTAAAGGTATGGGCAAATAGCCCATCTTTTGATTGCACCATTTTGAAGTCTGCGTTTGAACGGACTGAGATCGATATTCCGTGGAATTACTGGAATGAGCGGGACGTCAGAACGATGAAAGAAGTTGGGTTCGCCATCATGAATATGGGGCGTTTTCTCGGCACAGCAGAAACCATCGGCGTTAAGCATAACGCGCTGGATGATGCTATCAACCAAGTGGCTTTGGTTTCTGCTGTTATGTCTCGGTTGGTCGGTAATAAGCCGGAGAAATTAGGCGGCTGCGACTGGATTGATTGGAACGAATTAAGCAAACGAGGGCTATTGGCCCGTATTAATCATGAAATTATGCACCCAATCGGCCTAGCTATTTTCCGCGATCAAGAAACGGGGGGATCGGGTGGTGCATTAATTTCCCCTGATGGCAAATGGGAGTATGGCAAAAATCTACATGAGCCATTAAGTAACTTGATATTCAGTGAAGTTGCTGATTTTTTTGCTGGCTTAGAGCAACCTGGTGCGCCACGTTCAGCCGCAGATATGCAAAAGGCGTTGCTTTGTCGCTTGGAGCGGGTGATACGCGCGAGGACGCCGCAATGATCCGCCCGTTCATCAAATGGGCGGGGGGCAAAACCCGCGTCCTGCCTGATTTGTTGCCACTCTTGCCGAAAGGCGATTGTCTTGTAGAGCCATTTGTTGGCGGTGCGTCTGTATTCCTGAATACGGACTATCCCAGCTATGTGCTGGCTGATATCAATCCTGATTTAATTAATTGCTATCGTGTCGCTACTACTGATACGGACGCATTAATCTCAACGGCAAAAGTTCTATTTCAGCATGGCAATAATAAGGCTGAATACGAAACCCGCCGCCGTAGCTTCAACTATCAACGCAGTACAGGATATGGAACAGGGATAGAGCAGGCAGCGTTATTTTTATATCTAAACCGTCATGGTTATAACGGCATGTGTCGCTATAACCGTGAAGGCGGTTTTAATATTCCGTTCGGTAAATATCGTGCGCCCTATTTCCCAGAGCAAGAAATAAGGCAGTTTGCGGAAAAAGCCAATGATACCGGCGCTATATTTGTTTGTGCCGACTTCAAGGAAACCCTTCGTGTTTATGCAGAGCCGGACACTGTAATTTATTGCGATCCTCCTTATTTGCCTGTCTCTGACACAGCAAATTTCACTCAATATCATCATTCTGCCTTTACGCACGAACATCACCGCCAATTGGCTAAATATTTAAAGCACGTTCGTTACGAAACTGACGCGGCGGTAGTCATTTCAAATAGCGATACACCAGCCACGCGCGAGATTTATCAGCACTATCAATTCCATGAAGTCAGCGTCAGCCGTTCGCTGGGCGCTGCCGTTGCATCGAGGAAAAAGGCCAGGGAGTTAATTGGCGTGCTGACTGCGGGGATGTTGCGCGATGCATAATAATCTTGCCCCATTCACTCTTAATTGGCGCTGCCGTGAGCCAAATATCATCAACGTTATTAGCGTCTCAGGGGGTAAAGACAGCCTAGCTCAATGGCTGTTAGCCGTAAAGAACGGCGTTAGTCACATTCCGGCATTTGCTGATACCGGTCACGAGCATCCTCAGACTATGGAATATTTGGATTACCTGGAATCCAAACTAGGGAAAATCAGACGTGTCCATGCCGATTTTTCTCGGCAAATCGCAGGTAAAAGAAAATTCATTGCCGAAAAGTGGCCTATCACGCTTGTTTCAGAATGTGGTTTTACTGATGTGCAGGCCGAAAACATTATCGCTACTGCGTTAGATACCCTGCATCCTACCGGTATCCCATTTCTTGATTTGTGCATGTGGAAAGGCCGCTTTCCATCAACGAAACGCCGTTTTTGTTCAACTGAGCTAAAGCATGAACCTATCCGGCTACAAGTTGTTGAACCGATTGTTGATGCGGGGTTTGAGGTCGTCTCTTGGCAAGGTGTTCGTGCCGAAGAATCCGCGTCACGCGCCCTTTTGTCAGAATGGGAAAGCGGCTTTGATCTTGGCCCTCGTCTGAGCATCTATCGCCCCATTCTTCACTGGAAACACGCTGATGTTTTCGCGTTAGCAAAACGACACGGCATCAAGCCAAATCCCCTCTATGAGCAAGGCTGTAGCCGTGTCGGCTGTATGCCGTGCATCCATGCCAGAAAGTCAGAACTTGCAGAAATCTTCCGCCGTTGGCCTGAAGAAGTTGAGCGAGTCGCGCGCTGGGAACGCCTTGTTGCGGCATGTTCTCGTCGTCAGAACTCAACATTCTTCCCCTCAACAAACGATCCCAAAAAAGCAGAGCGCCGCATTGAGTGTATTAGCGTCGAGTCTCACGGTATCCACACCTACAGAGATTGGGCATTAACAACTAGGGGGGGGGCAGCAGTTCGATTTATTGGGCGAAGCCGCCGATCCGATGGTCTGCAACAGCGTTTACGCTGGGGTTTGTGAGTAATGTCCGAACAGTGGGCCTATCCGTGGAATGCACCACGTCCAGCGATCTCCATACCACAGGGGATCGCAGATTCATTTCTTTCCTCTACCGCAAATGCCACTGAGCCGCATCCGGCTGTCGAGCGTCATCTCAAGCGGTTGGTATCACGCGCCGCTTTCTCCGATCTGGATTTCGAGCAGGCCGTCGCGCGGCTGGAATACTTCGAGCATAATTCAACATTACTGACAATGCGCCGCCAGTTCGCAGAAGCTGAGCGGGACGAGCATCAAGCGTCATTACAAAACTGGATGGAAACGCCGGAAGGTGTCGAAACTCGTTTACTCGAACAACCGTTTTTTATCCGCGATACCTACAGGAAAAAAATAGAATGGCTGCGCGCTAACCGCGAGCCGCGACACGTCAGCGCCTTTTTCATGGGAACCGTGAAAAAAGCCCTGCTGCGTCTTGATGCCGTGCGTGTCAAGCAAGGTGTGCGTGACGGTTTTACGTCAGAGCTTGCCAGCTACTGGCGCGCACGCTGGCAGCATTTGGCAGAGTTTACGAAACATGAAGCGATTAACGCTGGTCATGCTATTGCGGCCAGCATCACTGAAATGTTTGAAACCGAATGCGGCAACACCTTGCCATCTGATATGACCAATGACGAGATCCAGTCGCTTTTCTGGCATTTGGGGCATGAAATGCTCGCGTTGCGGGTAACGCCGCCGTGCTGGGGCGTGATCATTGGCGATAACGAATCAAAAAAACGTATTTGCTCCGCCATTCTGCGCATCATCAGCCCTGAATGGTGGGGGCGTAAGTTGTGGCGTTTGCGCTGCGAATGGCGAGAAAACCAGTTCCGCGCCATCGGCGTGATCCATAAAAAACGGATGCCTTACGTCAGCATTGATGCACTGAATCAGTGGCAGGAGCAGCGCCGCAAAAACCGTGAGTTCTTTAAGGCGCATGAACTGGTTGATGAAGATGGCAACGTCGCATCGCTGGAAAATATGGTATACGCCAGCATCAGCAATCCAGTTATTCGCCGTCACGAACTCATGACGAGAATGGCGGGCGTTGAAATGGTTGCCATATCGCGCAGTGACGAGGGTGTTTTTCTTACAATCACTTGCCCGTCGCGTTATCACGCCACTATTCAGAGTGGTCATCAAAATCCCAAGTGGGATACGTCATCACCTCGGCAGGGACAGCGCTATTTATGTAAGACATGGGCTAAAGCCATGTCGAAACTGAACCGACGCGGCCTGCGTCCGTATGGCTTTCGCGTTGCCGAACCGCATCACGACGCTACGCCGCACTGGCACGTATTGCTATTCATGCCGCCCGAAGATCGGAAAGAAATCACTGAAATTCTGCGCGAATACTTTATTGCTGTAGACCGCGCGGAGCTGGGGCGTAATACCGGTGCGCGCTTTAAAGCGAAGCGCCTCGATCCCCAAAAAGGCAGTGCTACTGCCTACGTGGCGAAATATATCAGTAAAAACATCGACGGCTACGCTCTTGACGGTGAGCGTGATAACGAAACCGGAAAGCCTCTGCGCGAAACCGCACGGTTTGCGATGGCCTGGGCATCTCAACATAACATCCGGCAGTTTCAGCCGTTCGGCCTGCCGCCAGTCACCGTCTGGCGCGAGCTGCGCAAACTGGCGAACCAACTTACCGCAGTGCAGAAAGAAGCCGGAACCTTCAGGCGTGGGGCTTCTCAGTTAGCTGATCCGGCAATGGATGCCGTGCTGGCTTCGGCTGATGCAGGCTGTTTCGCTACTTACATCGAAAAGCAAGGCGGCGTGCTGATCCCGCGTGAGCTTTACACCGTGCGCATCGCGTATGAGGAAGCTGACGAGCAAAACGATTACGGCGAAACACCGGAAAAAATCTTTGGCGTTTTCTCACCGCGCTTAGGTGAGATATCACGTATCTGTACTCGTCTTGTTAAGTGGAAAATCCGCAAAAAACAGGCAGCAGACGCAGGCGTTAATGATGGCGCTGATCGTGGGTTGGCCGTTACGTCGCCCACCGGCGACGCTTGGAGTTCTGTCAATAACTCTACGGGCGATGAAAAAATAAGCATTTCCGAACCCGCCGATAGAGAGATTGGCAGTACGTCAGAGCCAGAAATTACCGACTTTGAGCACATGACCGACACGGAACGGCGTGGATTGCTCAACCGTCTTCGATCTCAGCCGCCGGATCGGCGACATAAAGAACACTCGTCCACAACTCAGCCCCATAAAGAGACTGAAAAACAGACTGTTAGTAAGCGGTCGGACGACTGGCGCACCAGCGTTGCCGATTTCGCCCGTTCGCTGGGTTGGGATATCAGCGCCGGTGAGCTGCGGCGGTTGGAAACCGGCAACGCGATCACGATTGCGGGCTATGCCTACGTTGCCAGCGCTGACGGCTGTCTGTACCAAGCGCCGATGAAGAAGCAAAAAGACACGGAATATCATGATAAAGCTGCGGCACTACTGCAACGTATCGCAGTGTTATGTGAAGCGACATGGTCTGAAACTACGTCGCAGAGGTATAGATAAAAACAGATAGGTGATACTAAGAGATATCATATTGATATCTTTTTCTTGACGCGTGATATCAATATGATATCTTTAACTCAGCTCGATAACGGGCTCAAATTAAACTTAAACTTAAACTTAAACTTAAACTTAAACTTAAACTTAAACTTAAACTTAAACTTAAACTTAAACTTAAACTTAAACTTCAAATTAACTTCAAATTAACTTCAAATTAACTTCAAACTTAGGAACTATCCAATGCGAAATTTAGTAAATATAAACGCATTTTTTCTTTTGCGAATATGAACTTAACAAAGAAAGAGAGGTTAACCACCAAATAACAGGAGTAGAAAATTATGACAGTAAACGTCGTTAAAAAAACCGGAGATTTTGTCCTTAGATTAAGAGAGAAAGATTCTCTGAGCGCCATCAGCGGTCGCACGTTGGAGACGTTGATAGACGTAACAGGCATGACAAAAACCGAATTGGCTCATCTGGCATTGCGAAGATTGGCCGATGCACTTTTGCCACATTACGAGAAAGACGATGGGGCATTATCCATCGCTCAAATCCAAACTATCCGAGAGTTCTCTACTGCTACGGATATACCGGAGGAGCGATTTACTAAAAGTCTTTTGTAAGGAGACATAATGATAAGTGGTACAACAGTATACGGCACTCTCCCTGAGCCAGGTGATATCGTCTGGTGTTACTTTCCTCAGGTAAAAGGAAAACCAGGGCCTAAGCCACGCCCTGCGTTAGTTGTGAAGGTGGCGGAAGAAGATAATGCTGTGATGGTTGTCTACGGGACAAGCCAGAAAACGGATAAAATTTTCGACACTGAATTTGTGCTCAGGTGTGATGATGCTGGTTTTGCAATCTCTGGACTCGCTTACGATACAAAATTTGATATGAGCACTCTGGTAACATTGCCTTATACGAACGAGTGGTTTGATATTGCCCCGATGAAAGGGGGGCAGCTACCAATCTCACCTGTGATGGGAACGCTGCACCCTACCTATATTTTGGCTCTAAAAAAGGCGAGTAAAAAAGGCTCATAAGAATTAGACGGCCTAAATGTAGAGAGAAAGCCCGCATTAGCCTAAAACTCTAGAAGGCGTAATGCGGTGCTTTACGTGCCATGTCCACTGAGCAAGTTGAGAGCGAATTGTTTTTCGTCGGGCTTGAGTTGGTCAATTAAGAATTTAACCAGCTTGTTGCCGGTTAACCCACTGGGACTAAGAGTGTGAGAAAACGAGGCGTTAAAAACAAACGTGTGACCGCATTCAACTTCGGTACAGGCGCAGTATAAATCCGCTAGTTTCTTGTCTTTCCAGTCAGACTTACGAATGATGGCTGGTGAGCCGCATTCAGGGCAATTAATTTTAAAAATTCGCATGTTCACCATCCCGCACGCTATTCCTAACAATGGACATGATTTTAACTTAATTGCGCTCATTTTTCGCCCTTATCATCGGTCATTGGTGAGGTTTCAACGTTAAACTGTAGATGTAAATGCGCTGGGATCTCGCTGTCCGTATTGACGCCATTCATAAATTTTCGTTGCAGCGGGATGACTTCATCCTTTCGGTATGTCGTGCGGGCCGTGTCAGGGTTGCCCATTACTGCGCCGTTTGTGGGAATAATGCCCGCGAGGCCAGCGGGGAAGCGATGAGCGGTGAAAATATCCTGCGCGGTGATCCCTTTGATGTTGGCAAACTCATCTTTTGCGCTAACCTCCCCAACGGGCAGGATTTTAACCCCCTCGGGGTTGCCTTTCGGGATGTTAATAAACATATTGCGGAAGTTGCCTAGCCCTTTTGACTCCGCGATCTTGGTCTTAATTTCATTTTCCATTTCCAGCGTCAGATTAGGGTCACTGGTATAAAGAATGAAGCCCATGTGCGCCCCGTTGTTGTAGTAACGGCGGCGGAAAATGGTCGCTTCGCTGTTGAGCAAGGCGGAATGAATTCCCCCGATGTAATCCGGCAGGCCGTAAACCTGCTGGCGCGGGTCGT
Organism: Pectobacterium atrosepticum; assembly: GCF_000740965.1. Classification (NCBI taxonomy): domain Bacteria; kingdom Pseudomonadati; phylum Pseudomonadota; class Gammaproteobacteria; order Enterobacterales; family Pectobacteriaceae; genus Pectobacterium; species Pectobacterium atrosepticum. The sequence goes on from NZ_CP009125.1 coordinate 2,133,789, forward strand.
ACATTTTGAAAAAGACGATATCTTCAGGTTCATAAATCAGGGCTGGCCCTTCCTGAAGGATGACGAAAGAACCCTCCTTACGGCAGCGCAGGTAAAGCGAGGGCAGCGGCAGCAGGTCGATCACTTCCCCAAAAACATTGCGGATCTTCAGGATAGCAACATCCCCGAACAGCAGATAATCAAACGCCATTTGTTCGACCTGGTCAGCGGTTAACCCGCCGCTGATGTAGCCACTTGCCACCATGTTTCGCCGTGCATACAGTACGCCGCCGTGCTGTGCATTGAGGTTAGGCAACTGCGACAGCGCCAGGCGATCGATAGGTAACCGCCAGTGGTTATATTCATTGTCATACCAGATATTGTGGTAATCCGTGCCGGTTGTCAGGATGGGTTCCGGTTCGCCAAAGGTGATCACGCTGCCGCGCCCTGGCGTGAACGTCTCTACGTTATTTCCTGTTGCGGCCTTGAATTTCTTATTCTGTCTCTTTGTCATGCTGCTTCCCCGAATGCCCAGGTTGATGGGCGGTCAAATTCGTGATCGATAGGTTCATTAATAACGGCGTGTGAGATGGCGAAGAACACATCCGCGTGGCCGGTTGCATCGGAGCGTTCTGCAACGAATGTCAGTGCGTTGCCGCTGTTGGTCGTGGTGCGCCGGATAGCCATAAATGACGCTGGGATTTCCGCGCGCTCTTTATTGGTTTCGTCGATAGCGTCTTTTGCCCATTCAATACGTTTACGTTCGACAACGTCGATCATCTTCATGACCAGGCGGTTTTTACTTTCAACGCTGTAAAGAATGGCCGTGGCTTCACGGGGCGCGAACTTGCTGACTAGGTCATATACCCCTTTACCGATGCCGGTTGTGTCGATCCCGATATACGTGATGTTGAAACGGCGCATGAGCTGTTTTATCTGATCGGCCTGCCAGCTAAAGTTAAGCCCTTGCCATTGCCAGATAGCCAGAACGCGGAAGCGCTCACCGTCATGGATCGGGGGCGCGATTATTACAAACGTGGAATTATCACCAGAGCGGGACGGGTCAAAGCCTGCCCAGACTTCGCGGTTGCCGAATGGCCGTGCGGCGGTGGGGTCATAGTCACCCCAGATTGCCTTATCCACTTCGCAGCCAACCAGAGCGGCGAACTTGAATACCGCGTCTTTGCTGTCAACGAACTGGCACATGTAGAGCATGGCGAACGCGGTCGGGTTGTATTTATTGCGCAGGCGATCGATGTCAACGAGCGCACCCAGCCCGCCCGCGATAGCGTCTTCCATCGTAATGACATAACGCCAGATGCCATCAGGGCAAATAATCCCCTCGCGCATGGCACTGTCTTTCGGAAACTCAATGCCTTTACGCTTCGGATCGTCACCGCGCCACTCATCGCCAGTCCAGACCGGATACGCCTGATGTGTTTTGGCGCTGGGTGTTGAAAAGTAGGTCGTTCTAAATTTGTTATGTGTCGCCATGGCGCTTGCGACTTCATGCAGGCGCGTGAATTTCGGGATCCAGAAGACTTCGTCACCATACAGATGACCGTTAAAACCCTGCGCGGTGCTGGCGTTTGTGGACAGAAAACGCAGGATTGCACCGTTGCTGAGGCGGATATTTTTACCCGTCAACGTGATGCCAAAATGGTTCTGCGCTATCTGGACAATATACTCACGGAAGATTTCAGACTGGGCGCGGGAGGCTGAGAAGAAAACCTGATTGTCACCGCTGACGACAGCATCTTCAAACGCTTCCCAGGCGAAATAGTAGGTCATGCCGATCTGGCGGCTTTTCAGAATGAAGCGCCAGTCTTCATCTTTGTGATCGCGGCAGTGTAGCTGGTACTCGAAAAGATGTTCCTGTGCCCAGGTATCCAGCATTTCAGGCGTCAGGCTGGAAACATCATTTTTCTTATACCGGCGCTTTCTTTCCCCTGGCTCTCCGCTCGCTGCACTGAGGCAATAACCTTCACCATCATAGGCCGCTTTTTTGGCCTGCATTTCTGCCATTTTTTCGGCGTGCTTATTTTGCTGCGCCATTAGCTTGACGTGGTGAGCAATCAGATCCCGAAGTTCTTCCAGCTCCAGCGCGGTTTTCTTTTCGCGCCCCGTTAGCTGATCGATGCGTCTGGCGATCACATGCTCGACCGCTTCAACAGGCAGCAGAGAAGCCCACTGGCCTGTTTCAGCCCAGTGATAAATGGTGCGCGGCGGGAGGTTTAATTCCTGTGCAATATCTTTCGGCGCCCAACGTTTAATATATAGGGCGCGTGCCGCGTCTTTTATTTCATCGGAGTATTTAGCCATGCGGATATTATGACGGGAATATTCAGACGAAATTATCATTAAATATCGGAAAAAAACGGATAAGCGTTTATATCCGAATACATCAGAAATAAAGCAGTCGCGAACAATTAATCAATTAGTAATACTGACTACCGCAAACGAAATACCGTTATTTACTTTTTCAATGAAGGTTATTATGCCGCAATCTCATTACCGCACTGATTGGTTATGTATTGCCACGTCTGGACAGGCTGTGGACGGTCGCACCATTGAACCGCAATGGCTGATTGATGCGGCAGAAACCTACACCCGTAAAACCTATACCGCCATGATTTGGCCGCACCATCCACAGTATGACATTGGTGAGCGTGAATTTACCTGCAATCTGGGGGAAGTCGATGCGCTGAAAGTGGAAACGGAAGGGGATGTCACGAAATTATATGCCCAGTTAGTGCCGAATCAATTTTTAATTGATGCCAATCGAATGGGGCAAAAGCTTTTTACCTCTGCTGAGTTTGTTTCTGATTTTGCGGGCAGCGGGCGTGAATATCTTTTCGGGCTGGCCGTAACCGATATTCCGGCCAGTCTGGGAACGGAAAAACTCAAATTCGTTTTGGCTGGAGAAGAAAAGGACGCTGAGCGCGGAAACCTTGAAACGTTCAGCCTGGGTAAATTACAGACGCCGGATAAAAAAGAGTCTTTCTGGTCGCGCTTATTTTCGGCCAGTAAAGCGTTTACGCCAACACCAGAGCCTAACACTGATAAGCCCGACGAGGGCGAGGAACAAAAAATGGAAGAGCTAAAAGCCCTCCTTCAGCAATTGCTGGAATTGGTCAAAAACGGCAAAGACGCTGCCAGCGGTGACGCTGACGCGGTTGACACGCCGGAGCAGGCCGCAGAAGCAGTGGCAGACATCGCCGAAGAGATCGCCGCTGCCGCCGATGAGGTAGCCGTGCTGGCGCAGGACGTTGCTGATAACCCAGAAGACGAAGTCAAAGCGGCGGAGTTCACCGTGGCAAAAGCCAATCTGGCAAAAGCCATGAAAGCGTTCAACGTCACCCCAGATAAGCGCCCTCGTTCGCGCAGTCGTCGCCGTGAGTTTTCCGCACGTAGCAAGCCTGCTAACGATGCGATGGGCGATCTGACCACGCAACTGACCACTGTTCTGACCAAGTTGTCAGCGATGGAAGACGGTGGGACGCGTCGTCCAAACAGTGCGCCAAACGGCGGTAATCAACCGTTTGAGTTTGTTTAACTGCTCCTTTTTTCAGGAATAAAAAGATTATGCAATTAACCCCAAAAGCCGAAGCGCTACTGCGCAAATATGCCGCAGGGCTGGCAACCGCTAACGGCCAGGTGGATACGTCGCGATTTTTCTCGCTGACGAACCCAAAGGAAACCCAGCTCCGCAGTGCGCTGCTGCAAAGTTCCGAATTCCTGAGCCTGTTGCCGAACGTGTTGGACGTCAATCAGGTAACCGGTCAGGTCGTGACCACGGGCAAGCCAGGTATTTACACCGGCCGTAAGAAAGACGGCCGCTTCAGTCGCCCGCTGAGCGTGGGGGGTAACGAATACAAGCTGGTTGAAACGGATTCGGGTTCGTATCTGCCGTATTCGCTGCTGGTTGTCTGGGCAAATGCGGGCAGCGAAGACGAGTTTTTTCAACGTATTCAGGCATTCAGTAACGAGTCATTTGCGCTGGATATGTTGCGCGTGGCGTTCAACGGTACCAGCGTTGCGGACGATACCGATCCCGATGCCAATCCGAACGGCGAAGACGTCAACATTGGCTGGCACCAGATTGTTAAGACGCGCTCCGCTGAGCAAATCATCGTTGACGACGTGACAATTGGCGGTGCCGGTGCTGACTTTATCGGTCTGGATGCCGCAGTCACCGATCTGGTGCATAACTGCATTTATGAGCCGTTCCGCAATGATCCGCGCCTGATTGTGCTCGCGTCCGCCGACCTAATCGGTAATGACGCCACAACCATGATGAATCGGATTGATCGCCCGACTGAGAAGGTCGCGGCCCAGCTTATTGGCCGTCAGATTGCAGGGCGTACCGTATACACCCCGCCGTTTATGCCGGAAGGTCGCCTCGTTGTTACCACGCTGGACAACCTGCACTTGTATACCCAGGGCGGTACACGCAAGCGTAAAGCCGAGTGGAACGATGACCGCAAGCGCTTTGAAAATAATTACCTGCGCATGGAAGGTTATGGCGTCGAGCATGACGAGCTTTACGCGGCATTCGACAAAATCACTCTGGCAACCGGAGAGGGTGAATAAACATGGCCATGTCCCCGTGTCAGCGCCACCGCGCCAGCGTGAAAGCCGCCAAGGCGCTGGATAACCGTGAAGCGCTGGCCGCATCGCCGGTTAGCTTCCATCTGCAAAAGCTGGAGCTGGAAAAGGATGTCGCAATACTGCGCAGCCTGCCGCGCACGGAAGACCGCATCGAAATGAAACGCGATGTGCTTCTCCCGCGCTGGATGCCGAGCGTTGAAGCCTATCTTGCCGGTGATGCCCGCTTCGCCAATCCGGCGCTGGCTTACTGTGTGATCTGGTTGTTTGACACAGGGGAAATGGGCAAGGCATTGGACTGGGCCGACGCGGCAATCAGCGAGAGCCAGGCGACGCCGGATAACTTCAAAAGCACGTTACCGGCATTTGTTGCCGACACGGTGCTGGAGTGGGCTACCGGTGAAGCCGCCGCCGGTCACAGCATTGAACCGTATTTCAGCCGGACGTTTAACAACGTTCGTGATAAATGGCGGCTGCATGAGGACATCAACGCGAAATGGTTCAAATTCGCAGGGCTGTATTTGCTGCGTGATGAGAACGGCCAGCCGCGTGCAACGGCGGTTGATGACGTTGACACGCTCGAGCAGGCGGATGCGCTGTTAGAGCAGGCTGAAAAATTTAACCGCCATGCGGGTGTGGGCACCATCCGTAAAAAGATTACGGCCCGCATTCGGGGGCTGACCGAAAAATAACGACTACCGCAAGCCGGGGCGGGCGCGAGGGAGGTTGAAAACTCGTAAGGTTTTCAAGGCCGTGGATCTCGGTCTGCCCGCTTCCCCTACTTGCATTAATGAGGTGTGACATGGCCGTGCCATCCCTGGGGTTTAGCGGAAAACCGATTGATTATCAGGATGAACCCATCGTTAACGGTGTCGCGTTCTGGCCCGATCTCAATCTGGCGGAGTTTCAGCGCTCACGCACCATTCCGCCCGATCTGCCTGCGTCTACGGCGGCACAGGCGCTATTGGCGGCGGTTGCAGAGGTGAATGATAACCTCGGTGATGTAGTGATTTACTGGCGTGAACGGGGTCATGAGCAGGCCATTGATGTGCCAGGCGCACGGGCAGGGAATGAAAATCAACTGACCGCGCAATACAAAAAGGCGATTTATGCCCGCGCCAAAGCCGATTTACTGGGCGAATTCGCCAGCATTGGCCGACGCGAAACGCACCCAGGACAGGAGAGCGCTGAGACGCGAGACATTCTGTTAGCAGAAGCCGCCTTTGTGCTGCGAAACATGCAACGTTATCCGCGCGTTGGGGTGCATCTGATATGAGCCAGATTGAAAGTCTGACCGCCTTTTTAACGCAGAACCTGCCCGAGCGGGCTATGCAGCAGTTTGAAAGTGCGCTGGACAATGCGGAGTTAATACCCGCGCCCAAAGCGCTGGGGCTGGAACAGCGCCGGATAGGGGTATTTCGCTACCAGGCGATATTGAACTGGGGATCGTTCCCGTATCGGATTTGCCCGCCTGCGCAGGTTTACGCACTGGTGCTGGCATGGCTGGCTGATAGCCGCAACGAGCTGTATGACGAACTGGTGCTGTCGCCGCCCAGCGTTGACATTGAATTCGATGAAGAAGTGTCCTCCCCATTGGAGATCGTCGTCGAGCTGGCTGACAGCATCAACATCCGGCCAAGCGAAACGGGCGATATCCCATTTGGCGGGCAACGCTGGGAGCTGGCCGATCCTGAGCTATGGACGGCGTTAAGCGGGGCACTGTATGCCGCCGACGCCCACGGCGCACCGCTGAGTGAATCGTAATGGCGGTAGCTGTTCAGGGCGGGTTGCCGCAGCGACAGTTACGGCAATTGCGTGCCGCGCTGGCATCACTGGAACTGCCGCCGAAAAAGCGCCAGCGGCTGCTGTGGCGCATTGCCAAGCTGGGGGTCATTGTCGCGGCCAAGCGCAATCAGCGTAACCAAACCAGCCCAGACGGCCAGCCGTGGGCACCGCGAAAGCGGGGCAAGGGGAAAATGTTGCGCCAGTTGCCGAAGCTGCTACATGTGCGCGAAATGCCGCAGATCGACGCAGTCAGAATTTATCTTCAGGGCGGGCAGTACAAAAACGGCCAGGTGCCGGTTTCAGCCGGATTGATTGGCGCAGTACACCAGGGCGGTGCGTCATTTTCAATGAGTGCCGACCGTGCGCCACGCCCCGATCAGCGCAACCGGCCCGCGTTGCCCAGGCAGGCTAAAAAATTACGCGCTTTGGGTTACAAAATGCGCAAGGGGAATCGGTATGTCAAAGCGAGTAGCAAATACATTCTCGACACCTTGAGCATGGCGCAGGCGGGGTTATTGATAAAAAAACTCCGTGGTGAGCCAACAAAAACGACCTGGAAAATAGATATTCCCTCGCGTGTATTTTTGGGCGTGAGTGATGACGAATTTAACAAGATTTTGGCGCGTCAGTTGCAGGCCATCGGGTTTGGCTGGGACGTCAATGCACAGGACAGCGGGGGATAACATGACCTGGCCTACTATCACAATCAATCAGCTCAATCAGCTTCAGGGCGAAACAAAAGAGATCGAGCGCGTGGTGCTGTTCGTTGGCCGTGCGGTCGGGGATGCGATCCCTGTCACGCCGGTAAACACCCAGAGCAATCTGGATAGCCTGCTGGGCGCTGAAGACTCAACGCTCAAGCGTTGTGTTGAGGCTGCGCGGCTGAACGCAGGGCAGAACTGGAGCGCGTTTGTTGTCTCTATTTCTGACGACGAACTGGACGAGCAGCCCGCCGCCGAGGTTGCCAAAATCTGGGCGCAACGGGTTGAAAACGCGCAGGCCGTCGCCAGCGTGGAAGGGGTTGTCGTCACGCTGGAGGCGACAAAATCCACGATTGCCGCTGCTGCCAGCCTGCGTACCACGCTGATTTCAAAATATGGCCGCTGGGTCTGGTTCATCCTGTCCGTTAGTGGCCTGCAAGCGGGTGAATCGTGGACGGTGTACCTCGCCCGCTTAGCGGATTTACAGCGTGGCGACGCGGTGCCCTCGGTGCAACTGGTGCCAAATTTGTGGGGCAGTGAAGCGGGCGTATTGGCGGGGCGTCTGTGTAGCCGTGCCGTGACCGTCGCAGACAGCCCCGCGCGAGTACGCACAGGGCCGTTAATTGGCATGGGCACCGTATTGCCTGTTGATAGTGACGATATGCCGCTAGGGCTTGCGACCTTGCAGGCGCTGGAAGCCATCCGCTACAGCGTCCCGATGTGGTATCCGGATTATGACGGTATTTACTGGGCTGACGGGAGAACGCTGGACGTTGAGGGCGGCGACTATCAGGTGATTGAACACCTGCGCATTGTGGACAAAATCGCGCGGCGTGTTCGTCTCCAGGCTATCGCAAAAATTGCCGATCGCTCAATGAATAGTACGCCAGGCAGTATCGCCGCCCATCAGACGTTTTTTGCGCGTCACATGCGTGAAATGTCCCGCAGTAGCCAGATTAATAACGTCACGTTCCCTGGCGAGGTGCAGTCACCCCGCGAGGGGGATGTGGTGATCGCCTGGACGTCATCGGTCGCCGTGGCGGTTTATCTCACGGTACGGCCTTACGGCAGTCCGAAATCAATCACAGTGGGCATCATGTTAGATGCCACGTTGGAGGCATAACGATGACACAGCGAATCGGCGGGCAGTCGTTTGATATTTCGCTCGGTACTGAGCTGGTACACGTCAAAACCGCGACATTGGATATCACGGATAACACTGCTGTATCACAAACGCGCGGCATTCCAGACGGTTTCGTCGCGGGTGATGTCGGTGCTGAAGGTGAAATGGAATTTGATACGAAGAATTTTAAAAAAATCACCGCACTGGCGCGTGTAGCAGGCAGTTACCGCGCGATCCCGACCTCCGATATTTTGTTTTACGCCAACACTGGCGATGAAGAATTCAAGGTTGAGGCGTTCGGGTGCAAGTTGGTCCTGACGGGGCCGGTTGCCTTTGATCCGAAAGGCGGGGAGACGGCGACGCATAAAGTGAAGTATCTGGTGACCAGTCCCGATTTTGTTCGGATTGATGGCGTGCCGGTACTGTCGGAAACGGATATTCGGGATCTCATTGGGTGAATTATGCCAAACGGTGAAACGTCATTTTTTGCAAATTTATTGTTGGTGGGGGCGGCAATCGGGCTGGGGAAACTGCTGGTCAGCGAAGAACGGATCACGTTTCGCCTGTTAGTGGGCCGCATTATTTTAGGTTCGGCGGCGTCAATGGTCGCGGGTGTGGCCCTGATCCAGTTTCCTGAGTTGCCAGAACTGGCGGTATTGGGATTGGCCTCGGCGCTGGGGATCGCCGGTTCAACCGCGATTGAAGCCATCATTGAACGCAAACTGAGAGCATCACGGGGGAATTCATGAGTTTAAGCGCAAAACAAGCCACGTTTACGGTCATGGTTGCACGCCTGATCACCTGGGCGGCAGAGAACGGCTATTCACTGACGTTCGGCGAAGCCTATCGGACGGCGGAGCAAGCCGCTATCAATGCCAAATCGGGGGCAGGTATCAGTAACAGTCTGCACACCCAGCGTCTGGCCGTGGATTTTAATCTGTTTGTTGACGGTGTGTATCAGTCAAGAACGGAAGCCTACACCCCACTCGGCGAGTTTTGGGAGTCTATCGGCGGCGCGTGGGGCGGGCGCTTTACTTCTCGTCCCGATGGTAACCATTTTAGCCTGGCACACGGCGGCGTGCGCTGATGAAACAGCTACTGGCGTTCGTGGTGGCGGCGTTTCTGGCGGGCTGGTATGTCAACGACTTGCAGCACGATAGCACAGAGTTGAGCATCACCCGTGCGGCTACCGCCGCCGCTAATGGCGTGCGTACCAGCCTGGAAGACATCGCCGGTCAATCGGGGCGGGTGCTGGAAGAAAAATTACAGGAGCTACGCGCCAATGAGCACACCCAAGACCGTGTTTTTCATACGGAAACCCTTAAGCCTATTTTTCTTAATGTGTGCGCTAGTGATGAGTATGTCCGGTTGTTCAACGACAGCGCAGAGCAGGCCGAGCGTGCCTTATCAGGAAAATTTGCTAACCCGCTGTCCGGTGCAACTCCCCCGCCTGGCGGGTAATACCGGCCAGGATTTTGATCAGGCATTACGGGCGTACAGCACGCTGTATAGCGAATGCGCCGCCCGACATAACCAACTGATAATTGAAGTTAATCAACGCAGAGAGATTGAACAATGAGCAAAGAAACTAACGTGATCACGTTGACCGTCAACGGTCGTGAACTGTCATTTTCGCCAACGCTGGTGGCGTACAACAAGCTGTCAAACGAGGCGGCGCGTGACGGTGATGTCATCGGCACGATTGCCACCTATCTGAAGCGTATCGTTACCCCCGATACCCGCGACACGCTGAATGAGTTGCTGCAATCACCCGGCATCGGCACGCAGATCGCTAAGAAGGTCAACGAGATTTACGCGCCAGAGGTGGAGATCGAAGTAAAGGGATAAGCGCGCTGATTGATGCCATTAAGGGCAATCAGCTTGAGCAGTATATGACGCTGCGGCGTCATTACCTGCCCCATGACGATGACGACGCCATGAGTCTGGCCCGTGCGGCGTGGCTGGCTGAGTATTTTCACGAATGCCAGATTAACAGTACCGCCGCAGGTATCGCTTTTGCGTTCAACGGCAGCAGGGAATAACGATGAGAGAGCTGGGCTTTTTATTGAGTCTGAAAAACCAACTGAGTGCGCCGCTGGGGCGGGCACAGCAATCCGTTGAACAGTTTGCTAACCGCAGTGCGGATGCGCTGGCACGGGTGGCAGTTGGGGCGGCGGGGTTGTGGGGCGTCGCTCAGGGCGTTAAGGGGTTGCTCGATCCTGCTAACGACGTCAAAAAAGCGCTGGATGAATTATCGACACGTAACGTCAGCACGCAGTCGCTGGATGCAGTTTATCAATCAGCCCAGGCATTCAGCACGGCGTACGGTAAGTCGGCGGCGGAGTTTGTCGCGTCAGCAACGGTCATCCGTAGTTCAATCGCTGGGATAACTGACACCGAGCTTCCCCGATATACCACGGGCCTGAATACGCTGGCCGTGGCAACAAAATCCAGTGCTGAAGGTGCCGCCAGTTACATGAATGACATGGCGAGTAACTTCAGCACCGTGGCAAAGCGAATGGGCAACATTCCGTTTGCTGAAATGATGGCGTCAAAAGGGGCGTACATGGTGCAGAACTTTGGCACCAGTCTGGACGAAATCAAGGAATTGGTGAAGTCCAGTAAAGGAACCGGCACACAGATGGGTGTGGGCATGGATGAGCAATTTTCTGTGATGGGGATGCTCAAGCAGACAAAAGGCACGGAAGCGGGCGGGATTTATGATGCGTTTCTGAAATCAGCGGTAGAGGGCGGTAAACAGCTTGGTCTGAGTTTCACCGATGCGCAGGGCAAGATGTTGCAATTCCCCGACATCCTGCAAAAGCTACAGGGAAAATTTGGCAGCTCGATCGAGGGCAACATCAAAGCACAGGCCGCGTTAAATAAGGCGTTTGGTGATGGTGCGCAGGCATTAACGGCGACGTGGGGCCAGGCTGATAAGTTGCGTCAGCATATGCGCGATATGGGGAATACGCAGGGGCTGGATCGCGCCACGGAAATGGCGAAAAAAATGGCGGATATGTGGGAACGTCTCGATAAGGTCTGGGAGCGTATCCGAGTATCGATCGGGATGCGGCTGATCCCTGCTATTTCCCCTCTTGGTAACACCGTGATCGCTATCGGTGAAAAATTTGCTAAATGGCTGGATATGTTCCCGAACATAGCCCGCTGGCTGGGGTATGTTGCCCTGTCTACGTTGGCGTTTGCGGCAGCGGGCGCGACAGCTAACATCGTCTTTGGCGCGTCCAGATTTATCTGGACGGGGCTGTTACCGCTCTGGTCGCTCGGGACTAAATCATTAGCGCTGGTCACGGGGCAATTAAACGTCATGACCTCAATCGGTACAAAAGCGACAACGGCAATGAACTGGCTGCGCTCGTCATTTATCGTCACCAAAGTCGCTGCCTGGGCGGCGGCGATTGGTGTTAATGCGGTCATCTGGCCGATCCTCGCCATCATTGCTGCCATTGCGCTGGTTGTCATCGCTGTCGTGAAGTTTTGGCACCCCATCAAAGCATTTTTCAACGGGTTTATCAGTGGGTTTAGTGAGGCGTCCGGTGCGCTGGCGCCACTGTCTCCGCTGTTTGATTTACTGGGTGCTGCCATCGGGATTGTCTGGCAGGGGATAAAAGCGCTGTTTGGTAGCTTCTCTGAGTTGTTAACGCCGATTGCGTATTCGTCTGAAGAGTTGGCGGGCGTCACGTCAGCGGGTGAAATGTGTGGCCGTATCGTTGCGGAGGCTATCGGCTGGATCCTGGCTCCTATCGGCTGGGTGGTTGAGGCGTGCCGCGTGCTGGATGGCGTTTTTGCTGACCTCTGGTCATCGATACAGCTCGGGTGGGAAATGGCCGTGAATTTCTTTGCGGGATTATCCCCTGTTGCGGCCTTCGGTGGATTTGTTGACGCCATAAAAAATATTTTTAGTGGGCTGTGGGCCTCGCTAATGGACTCGTTTACCCAAACCTACAATTTCATTGCGCAGGGGCTGAATTATCTGCCTGGTATCAATATTGACCTGAAGCCGACCTCCGGCAGCACATTGGCCGCACCGGCAGGAATAACCGCGCCACCGATGCAGAACGGCGGGATTTCCAAAACCTTACAGACCAATAATCAAAGCACGGCAAATACGCGCAAAACGGAAATTGCCAGCGTGAATATCTATCCACCTAACGGCGCAACGTTCACCAGTATCGCCGAATCTCAGGAGCTGGCCGCAGGATGAGTGATGCACTGTATTTTGACCTGCTAATCACTGACGGTGATTTTACGCTGAATACCGGTAATGAGCCGCAGTTGTGTAATAACCGCGTCAGCATTGCACAGGATGTGGTTCACCGGCTGATTGAATCAGGACTGGTTAAACAGCTGGTTGCTGAACGCAGTCCGGTATTGCGCAGTGACATCATGTTACGCATGGAGCTGCTGACAGAAGAAGATACGCGCCTGGTGCCAGGGACGGTGGTTATCCGTGATAACGGTCGTGGAAATTATTTCATTGACGCTGAAACGTATGATTTCGGCCCTATTTCAGTGAGTGAACCATTATGAGTAACCGCCCCAATCCCGACTATGAACGTATTCTGGCTGAACAGGGCATGCCTGTTACCGATAAACAGATCCGTGCCGAGTTTGACGAGGTTGTTGCCGATGCGGGCATGATAACGAATACCTCCCGTATGTCCCCGTTTTGGCGATTAATCACGGCGATTGTTACCGCGCCGGTGATGTGGTTAAAGAATGCGCTGGTTAACACCGTGATGAAAAATCTGTACCTGGCTACCGCCAGCGGGGCATTTGTTGATGTGTTCGCCTGGGCTGTCAATCTTGAGCGCAAAGGCGCGGCGGGAGCGCGTGGCGTGATTTTGTTTACTAAATCCGATCCCAGTATTACGGCCGTTGTTCCTGCGGGAACGCAGATTCAGACCGAGCGGATCAACGGTACTGTCTACCGGCTGACAACAGATGCGGATTTTACTATTGATGCCGGTATCAGCAGCGCCTTGATTCCGGTGACTGCCACCGGTGCCGGTAGCGGGCATAACCTTGCGCCTGGCTACTATCGCATTTTATCGGTTGGTGTAGACAACATTGAGCAGGTTGTTAACGACGATGACTGGCTGACAGCGCCAGGCGCAGATGTTGAATCTGATGACGAGCTACGCGACAGGGTGCGCAATCAGTTTAATTTGCCTGGGCAATATCACATTGATGCCGTCTATCGTGGCGCGATTGCGCAGATTGCAGGGCTGACGACTGACCGTATCTTTTTTCAGCATGACGCGCCACGCGGGCCAGGTACAGCCAATGTCTTTTTGTTGCTGGATTCCGGCGTTGCCAGTCAGCCATTTATCGATACGGTCAATGATTATGTGATGGCGCAAGGGCACCACGGGCACGGTGATGATGTCCTGTGTATGCCGTTGCCGGAGTTTGATGTACCGCTCGGCGTCACGGTTTACCTGAAAAATTATGAAAATTTCACGATACAGGAATTGCAGGCGTTACGCGTTAACGTGCTGGATCTGATCCGCTGTGCATTCCGTCAGAACACCGATTATGACGTGAAAAAGACGTGGCCCTATTCCCGTTTTTCCTTTTCAGCTCTGGCGGGGGAGTGTCACCAGTATTTTCCTGTGATCGAGTCAATCACCTTCAGTGAGTCAGATATTGTCAGTGATCTGAGCATTCCGCGCCTGTCGGGTGTCAGCGTGGTATTTAAAAATGTCTGAGTTCAAAACGTGGCTGGATAGTCAGCCGCTGCCACCCTGGATGGATAAAGGGGAACCAATCAAGCTGTTTACGGCCGTAAAACAATTTTGGCTGAAAACGTATGACTGGGTGCAATTTCCATTACGTCAGTTTGACGCTGAAACGTGTGACGTGGCGCTGCTTGACGCGATGGCCTATCAGCGTGATATCCAGCGGTTTAACGGGGAGCCGTTAGCACTCTACCGCAAACGGGTGAAGTTCGCGTTTATCAACGCGGTTGATGCGGGCAGCGTTGCGGGGTTTATCAACATCTTCAGGCGGCTTGATATCGGTGATGTGACGCTGGCTGAACGCCAGCCCGCACATGACTGGGACGTTATCCTGGTGCAACTGGATGACGAGCAACTCGGCACCTATAACACGTTGATGATGGATTTGATCCGCCAGTATGGCCGGACGTGCCGACGCTACCATTTTGATGTAACGAACGCGGATATATCCCGTATTCGTGCTGCTGAGTTCAGCCATGATGCCGCGTTTTACGCGGTCGATGTTGACACTGTGCATGGCCTGGTCGAAGGGCGAACCCCAACGAACGCCCCCGCGTTTACCTCATCAACCGAATACTACACAGCCAGTCAGTGAGGATTTATGGCACAGAGTATTGTTACCCGTGCATTTGAAGCATGGAACGTAAAAAAAACGCTGGACGGGCAACCCGCCGTTCCCGATCAGATTGTTTTCGCTCTCATCCCTAATCAGGATGAGGATCAGGCGGTGAGCCGTGATGAGGGGATGCCCGACGCCGCCGCAATCAAACACCGTGCCGCTATCACGCAATCGGGTGTGCTCAATACTAACGCGGTGGTCTATTCCGTTGTGTTAGACACCGCTATCGGGGATTGGGATTACAACTGGATAGGGCTGGTCGATAGTCAAACCCAAACGGTACTGATGATTGTCCATGTTCGTACTCAGCAAAAAATAAAAACGCAGAACGGCAGGCAGGGAAACAGCCTGACCAGAAATCTGGCTATGCAGTTTGACGGGGCCGCAGAAGCGACGCAGATCAATGTATCTGCGCAGACCTGGCAGATTGATTTTTCTGCCCGCCTGTACGGCATGGATGACGCACTCCGTGTGGCTTTGTTGGATTACTACGGCCCCGCCGCATTTCTGGGGGATGGGTTCAACGTATCGGTTGCGGGTACGCAGGCGATGGTAGCACCAGGTGTGGGGTATGTCGGTGGTTTGCGTGCTGTGCTGGATGCTGCGGAACAACTGGCTGTTAGTGCGAATACGGGCGTATGGGTGGACGTTAGCCGTCAGGGAACGGTGACGGGTGCATGGGAAAACCGTGTAACGCTCCGCACTGCGGCGGAACTGGCGGATTACACTGACGAAAACGGCTATGCACACTACATAGCGAAGGTCGCTACCATCACGGCGGGGCAGGTTGTTGATAATCGTATGGCGTCCCCTGTCTATTTGCTCGATAAGCGTTTTTTACAGATTGATGCAGCGGCTGAAAAATATGCGCCATTGAAGAGCCCTAAGCTGATTGGAGCGCCAACCGCGCCGACCGCGTCGCAACTGACCAGTAATAGCCAGATTGCTACAACTGAATTTGTGAAAGCGGCAATTCTGGCGTTAGTGAATGATTCGCCTGCTGATCTGGACACACTGAAAAGCCTCGCTGAAGCGGTCAACAATGATCCTGATTTTTCTAAAAAGGTATTAAGCGCGTTAACGGGAAAACTGGAGAAAGATAAGAACGGTTCGGATATCAATGATGTAGGCGTCTTTTTGTCAAACATTGGTGCCGTCAGCCTCAATACATTTCAGGTGATTACCGGAAAGAAATTGCTGTCTGCCGACGATGACGTGTTGACGATAAAGCCCACGGCTAACGGGCAGCGTGCATACATCCAGTTTAATAATGCGCAGAGCACAGAGGCGATAGCGTTTGTCGGGATGCGGTACGGCAATAACGAGCAGGCACTAACGTTTGAGCACCGATCAGGGTCATCAATCAGATTGGTGGATGGCGAAGTCAGCTTACACGGATTGCCTCGCGTAACAACCGCGGCACAGGGTACGAATACAACGCAGATTGCATCAACCGAATTTGTGCAGTCCGCTATCAATGACGGCGCGGGTATTCCACTGCCGTGGCCCCAGGCAGTCGCCCCGACTGGCTGGATGAAGTGCGCAGGTCAGTCGTTTAACAAATCCGAATACCCTAAGTTATCGCTGGCGTACCCGTCTGGCGTATTGCCGGACTTGCGCGGCGAGTTTATCAGGGGGTGGGATGATGCCCGTGGTATTGACGCCGCACGTGTACTGCTCAGTGCTCAAGGCGATGCTATTCGTAATATCACTGGCGAGATCTGGACGACAGCACAGAATCTTCAGTTTTTAGGGGAAAACCTGCAATCAAGCGGCGTGTTTGAATTGCTGCATGAATTTGGTGTTGGCGCTATCGCTGATGGGGCGGGGGATTCATGCCCATCACGCATGCGTTTTGACGCATCACGCACTGTGCCGACAGCGTCGGAAAACCGCCCACGCAATATCGCATTTAACTACATCGTGAGAGCCGCATAATGAGCAACTATTCAACACAAATTAAAAACGCAGAGCTGAATGAAAGCGGGCTGGCAATCAATGCGGGCTGGATTACGGTTTATCACGTGAACTCCGCGACACGCGAATATCAGTCAGCTAGTTATGAGTACGTCATGCAGGGTGTTGGCTTACCCGCTGACAGCTACGCCGATGAACCCGAGTTACCGCCCGTTGGTCAGGCGCTGCGCCGTACAGATGACGGAAAGGCGTGGGAGGCTGTGCCAGACTATAGAGGTCAGACCGTTTATAGCATGAACACGCGGCAGGCACAGATCGTTACGCAGTTCGGTGAACTGCCGGATAACGTCACGCTGCTGAAACCTGCCACCGAATTCGATGTTTGGAACGGTAAAAAGTGGGTTATCGATAAAGCCGCGCAAGCCGCCGCCGCGCTCAAGGCCGCACAGCTGGAGCTGGCGACACGCAAAGCCGCTGCGACATCGCGCATTAATGAACTGACCTATGCCATTGATCTGGACATTGCGACCGATGACGAGAAAACGGCACTGACAGCGTGGCAGAAATACGCGGTGCTGCTGAGTCGCATTGATGTGAATGCGGCGAAAATCGACTGGCCGGAGGCACCACAGTAAATGTGGCATGAAAAACGCCTGGCTATCCCCGCGAACATGCGCCCAATCACATGCTCGACAGTGGTCGTTCATCCGTGGACGTTTGGTGTCGGGCAGACGGTGGAATCTGGTGTTTTTCTCAGTCCGCCCAACGCCGTTAACACACTGGCGGGAAAATTGGCGGGTACGCCCGCCAATCATGATGTCGTGATATTCATGATAACTGCGCCCACGATTGAGCAATTTATTACGTTGTTAACTGCCGCCGCTGCGGTGTTCCCGTTGCCTGATTTGACGCAGGTTCAGCGCCGTGCACGCTCGGCGTTGAGTCTGGCGGTAACGAAAATGCAGCGCCCCATGATGGCAGGCAGTTTGCCCGCTGCGGTACCGCTGTCATTCAGTACCGCCCGCTCGGCCTCCACTGCGCAGGCGATGCAGCAGGCTATCGGGCAGGCAAGCGGCGCGGGTATGGCGGATATCGCCGACGCGTTGGCAGGGTTTGCTGCCCAGCGTCAGACGTTATTAGCCGCAGCGGGTGAGACATTACAGCAGCTACAGGGGATGTCAGTGCCTATTTGGGCGTTAGAAGTCAGCGGTAGTGTCGAAACGGCGCTGCTGGACATGCGGGAAGATATCCCTAACCCTGATGCCGTCTTGACGCTGTGCATGATGTTTGTTGGCGAGGATTTGGGGCCGCTGCGTGAAATGGTGACAGAACGATGAATCAGATTATTGTGCTGGCGTTGGATGGTGAGGCGATATTGCTAAAAAATATTCTGGTGTCGCCCTCAATGCAAATTCAGGATAAAGACCAGAGCGGGCAGGCCAGCAGCACGGCCAGCGCAGAGCAGGGAATTAAGGGCAAGGAATTGCGGGTTTCCGGTTTGATCCCGTTTGCTGAGAAAACACAGCTTACCCGCCTGTTTGCGCTGGCAGAGGCTAAAAGTGCTGACGGCAGCATGAAGCGTTACCGCGTGGCGAATGAAGTCGCCCAGGCGATAAAGTTCAGGGAAGCAACCTTCTCCGGCGCTATCGATGCCGCGCCGCAGACTGACAAAATGGCCTGGCTGGTGAATTTCACGCTGAAAGAATTTTTTAGCGTGGCAGAGCGTAAAGCGGCGCAGGCCAGCGCCAAAGGCGGGGCGGGAACCAGTGCCGGTGCAACGGCACAAACGGCCAGCGGAACAGGCAACGCCGATGAAGGTGAGGAAAAGCTCTCCTGGTTTGAATCCGTGCTGAAAAAAATCGATAACAAGATAGGCCCCGCAGGGGAACAGACATGAAACCGATCATCGCATTGCGGCTGGCTGGCGACGATATTCCCGTCAGTGGCTTAAATCTGGTGCTGGAGCTGAATAAATGCGGACTGGGGTTTGTTACGGCATTGACCGATCGTGATGTCACGGGCGAGCTGGTTCGCTTAGATTTGGGGTACAACACGTCGGTGTACCGCTGGTTTACCGGATTTGTTGAACGCTGTGCGCCTGCGGAGAACGGCGCACAGCGTCTGTTTATTCGTGAGCTGGTTGGTGTATTTGAGCGCCATTGGCCGATCTCGCTGCAACATCCCACGCTACGTGATGTGATAAAACAACTCGAATCCAGCACGTCCATGCGGTTTTCATTGCCTGCCGCGCGGTATGTCGATACGCCAATCCCACATTTCACCCATTCCGGCAGTGGTTATCTGCTACTGGCTAATTTGGGGCGTGCGTTTGCCATTCCTGACTATACGTGGTTCCAGTTGCCGGATGGTGAGGTTTATGTGGGCAGCTACGCGGATTCGCGTTTTGCTGATTCTCCTGTTGACGTTCCCAATGAATTTTCTACCGCAGGCGGGGCAGGGAATACCCAGACATTGCCGGTCATTCCGGCTATTCGTCCAGGGGTTATTGTTAACAGCCGACGCATTACCAAAGTGGCTATTGATAATGATGAAATGTCGCTGACGTGGACACCACTGAATGCCAGCGGCAAACCCGCGCAGAAGCCGCCCGCGCAACGCCAGATAGAACAGCATTACCCAGAGCTGAGCGCCGGATTACACCTGCCACGTCTGGCGCGAGTGATGAGCACTAACGACAGTGCCGCGCTGGGTGACCAGTCTGATCCGTTTCGTCCCCGCTATGCAGTCAACCTGCAACTGATGGATGAGAACGGCAACCCTGCCGCCGACACACCCGAATATCACGCGGTACCACTGCCCGTTCCGATGGCAGGGGCTGAAGGGGGCATGTTTCAGTATCCGCCTGCGGGATCGGTTGTTGAAATTGGCTTCGCGGAGGGACGGCCCGATAAACCGGTTATCAGGCAGACCATGCAGGACGGCATGGCATTGCCAGATATTAAGCCAGGTGAACAGCTCCAGCAGCAACGCGCAGGCGTCAGCCAGCGTGTCACAACTGATGGCAGTTGGCAGCGTGAAACTGACCAGACTATTCAGGAACGCAGCAGTCAGCGCCACGTTACCAGCGATGCAGAAACTCGCACGACCACGACACGGACAACCACAGTCAACGGGACAGACACCACAACCGTGCTCGGTACCCATAAATTATTGGCTGGCGCGGTTGTGGCATTGGCGGACGGGGATTATGCGATCGGAACGTCGGCAAACATGCTGATACGTAGCAGCAAAGACCGGAATGACTATGTCGGCCAGAACTACCATTCAGAGGTTGCGGGGGCACTAACAGAGCGTATCGCGGGTATCCGTCGCAGTGTCGCCGCACAACAAGAATTGATTGCGCCATCAATCAGGCTGGGCAACGATCAGTTGAATGTGCTCACGCTACTGACGGACACACTGGACGTGCTGCACACGCTGGCGCAGCAGACGGCCAACCACACGCATAACAATACCGGCACACCGCTTAACGCCGAGGCGATCAATGGTACCGGTCAACGTGCTACGGCGTTAAGCGAGAAATACGGCCCCTTCATCGCCTGATAGGCTGCGCATTTTTACCCTTCCACGTAAAACCGCATCAATCAAATTCTAAGCCCCGCAGGCTGTCATTAACGTGACGGTCTGTGTCGTTTCGTGATCGCTCAACCATCGCCCGCGCCGGAGTTCTCAGCCCGCATACGGAAGCGCCAGCGAGACGTAAAGCGCGCTACACCGCACCCGCCTGCACGATTTGGATCATGAAAATTTTGCAAAAGAAATCTGGCGCAAACCATACCGCCAGCCCGCGCGGTGGCTGGGGTTCTGGTGTCTGGGCGCTTTTGCACGGTACGCAAGGTTTTGCAGCATTTTGCAAAATCAGGCGCATGACGCCCGCGTGATGAATTGAGTAATGCATTGTTTTAAAAGGATCACTTGCGGTTTTCGTCACTTTTTTTATGAACAAATTTTGAGGTTGTTATTTTTGCCGAAATGCGAGAAATCCAGTGCGGGCGCGGCTTGCAGGGTGATAGCGTTGTCGGAAGTGTTTGCAAAATATTGCATGAAAGGATCTACAAAAGGATCGTTAAGGGGCCGTAAAAAAAGCTAGCGGGCTGATGACGGAAAGCAGATTCAGGGCGTTCTGTGATGGTTCGCCCGACACGTTTAAATGCCGAGCTTGCGACGTGGGCTGTACAGTGTGTGATCTACAACGATGAATCCTTTTTCCAGCCATTGCGTCACCTGGGCAGGTTGTACGCCAGTGAGTCGGGCAAACGATGCCTGATTCCCGTTGTAGTATTTTTTGATGTAGTCGAGTAGTGGCATGGAAGCATCCTTTTATCTATCTCAATTGAAATATAGTAAAATACTATATGATAATTTAAGTGTAAAGTGAGAAGGCAAAAGAAAACCCGCAATTACGCGGGCTTATTGTCGATGTGGTCAATGTGTGGACATTGAATAAAATAAATCCTTTTATTTCATGTTGTTATGGTCTATTTCAGGTCACCGATTACTGACATTGCGAGGTTTTCTCCAAATTTGACCGGACAATAGCGGTCTTTATGAGCGCAGTCATGAGAAAGCAGGTACCTATCTGGCAGGAATTTCTGACAGAAGAACACCGTATGACAGATGCTGCGTCGAATCTGTTTTGCAAGCCATCCACATGATGAAGGCAATATAGCGGGCTGGCAAAACAGGCTGACAATCTGAACGACAAGCGAGGGCGAGAAAAAGGCCCCACTGACGTGGAGCCTTTATTTTACGCTTTTTCAGACAGCCATGGAAATTAGATTGACTGTGTGAAGGTACGGGTAATGACGTCTTGCTGCTGTTCTTTAGTCAGTGAGTTGAAACGCACTGCGTAGCCAGATACACGGATAGTCAACTGCGGATATTTTTCCGGGTTTTCCATCGCATCAAGCAGCATTTCACGGTTCATGACGTTGACGTTCAGATGTTGACCGCCTTCGATGCTGGCTTCGTGGTGGAAGTAACCATCCATCAGGCCAGCAAGGTTAGCTTTACGCACGTTGTCGTCTTTACCTAACGCGTTAGGTACGATGGAGAAGGTATAAGAAATACCATCTTTCGCGTACGCAAACGGCAGTTTGGCAACAGAAGTCAGAGAGGCAACCGCACCTTTCTGATCACGACCGTGCATTGGGTTAGCACCTGGTCCGAACGGTGCGCCTGCGCGGCGGCCGTCTGGCGTGTTACCTGTTTTCTTACCATATACCACGTTAGAGGTGATGGTCAGAACAGACTGAGTTGGTGTTGCGCCACGGTAGGTATTCAGTTTCTGAATTTTCTTCATGAAACGTTCAACCAGGTCACAAGCCAGTTCATCTACGCGAGAGTCGTTGTTACCGAATTGCGGATATTCGCCTTCGATATCAAAGTCGATAGCCAGACCATCTTCATCACGAATTGGTTTAACTTTGGCATATTTGATGGCAGACAAGGAGTCAGCAGCAACAGACAGACCAGCGATACCACACGCCATGGTACGGAAAACGTCACGATCGTGCAGTGCCATCAGCGCCGCTTCGTAGCTGTATTTGTCATGCATGTAGTGAATGATGTTCAGAGAGGTGACGTACTGCTTAGCCAGCCAATCCATGAAGTGATCCATACGTTCCATCACTTCGTCGAAGTTCAGAACATCACCTTTGATCGGTTCTGATTTCGGACCAACCTGCATTTTCAGTTTTTCGTCCACGCCGCCATTGATTGCGTACAGCATGGTTTTTGCCAGGTTTGCACGGGCACCGAAGAACTGCATTTGTTTGCCAACGATCATCGGGCTTACGCAACAAGCAATCGCGTAGTCATCGTTGTTAAAGTCAGGACGCATCAGATCGTCATTCTCGTATTGCAGAGAAGAGGTATCGATGGAGACTTTAGCGGCATAGTTTTTAAAGCTTTGTGGCAGTTTCTCAGACCACAGAATGGTCATGTTCGGCTCTGGAGAAGGCCCCATTGTGTACAGGGTGTTCAGGAAGCGGAAGCTGGTTTTGCTCACCAGTGTACGACCATCCAGACCCATACCAGCCAGAGATTCTGTTGCCCAGATCGGGTCACCAGAGAACAGCTCATCATACTCAGGTGTACGCAGGAAACGCACCATACGCAGTTTCATGACCAGATGGTCAATCATTTCCTGAGCTTCTTCTTCCGTGATTTTTCCTGCTTTCAGATCGCGATCGAGGTAGATATCCAGGAAGGTGGAGACACGTCCGAAGGACATTGCCGCACCATTCTGTGATTTAACTGCAGCCAGATAGCCGAAGTAAGTCCACTGAACGGCTTCCTGAGCTGTCGTTGCTGGGCTAGAAATATCACAGCCATATTTAGCTGCCATTTCTTTAATTTGGCTCAGTGCATGATGCTGATCGGCAATTTCTTCACGCAGACGGATCGTTGCTTCCAAGTCTTCGCCATTTTCCAGTTTGGATTGCAGAGAAGTGAACTGAGCAAACTTGTCTTTCATCAAGTAGTCGATGCCGTACAGCGCAACGCGACGGTAGTCACCGATGATACGGCCACGGCCATAAGCATCCGGCAGACCAGTCAGAACACCAGATTTACGGCAACGCATGATGTCTGGGGTGTAAACATCGAACACGCCCTGATTGTGCGTTTTACGGTATTCAGTGAAGATTTTTTTCAGTTGAGGATCAAGTTCACGACCGTAAACTTTGCATGAACCTTCAACCATTTTGATGCCGCCGAACGGAATTAACGCACGTTTCAACGGAGCGTCAGTCTGAAGACCAACGATTTTTTCCAGGCCTTTGTTGATGTATCCCGCGTCGTGAGACGTGATAGTTGCAGCAACATTGGTATCAAAATCAACAGGCGCATGAGTGCGGTTTTCCTGTTTGATGCCTTCCATGACGCTGTCCCACAGCGCTGAGGTCGCTTTGGTTGCGCCAGCTAGGAAAGACTCATCACCTTCATACGGCGTGTAGTTTTTCTGGATAAAGTCACGAACATTGACGTTATCCTGCCATTCACCTTTGCTAAAGCCTTGCCATGCATTGGCCAATTTTTCATTCAGCTCGGTCATTTTACACCTACCTTTGATATGGATTTCTTAAAACCCGACGTTGCGGCCGATTGCACCTTAGTGGTGCTTGTCTCCACCGCGCAAATAAATTACCCAATATGTTAAACCGACCATTACGCCGCCGCCGATGATGTTCCCTAGGGTGACGGGAATCAGATTATCGGTAATGAAGTGGCTAACGGTTAAATGTTCAAACTGAGACGGCACCATGCCAATGGCATTCCAGAATTCCGGGGCCGCAAAATTTTTGATAACGATGCCCATAGGAACCATGAACATGTTGGCGATGCTGTGCTCAAAACCGCTGGAAACAAACATGGCGACAGGCAGAATCATTGCAAACATTTTATCTGTAAGCGTACGGCCAGAATAGCTCATCCACACGGCCAGACAGACCAGCAGGTTTGCCAGAATACCCAGACACAACGCTTCAACGAACGTATGTTCAAGTTTGTGTTCAGCTGTTTGCAGGACGTTCAGACCCCACGCACCGTTTGCGACCATATGCTCTCCCGAGAACCAGATAAGTCCAACGAAGAAAAGCGCGCCAATCAGGTTGCCGACATAAACATTAGCCCAGTTACAGGCTAGTTGTTTCCAGGTAATACGTCCACTGGCTTTGGCAATCACGATGAGAACGGTTGAGGTAAACAAGTCTGCGCCGCAGACGACAACCAACATGAGGCCAAGGGAAAAACAGATACCCCCGATCAGTTTCGCGATACCGAAAGGAATCGTCGCGGTCCCGGTAGTGGCAGTAATATAAAAGACGAAGGCGATCGAAATAAACACACCCGCAGTGATCGCTAAATAAAACGTCGTACACGGTTGTTTGGTAGCTTTATAGACTCCGGCGTCTTCAGCAACTTTTGCCATAGCGGCCGGTAGTAATAGAGTGAAGGGGTTGTCAGCTTTCACACTAACTCTCTCTTAAAATTTATCAGCGTTGAGATACTAACAAAGCAGTATACGGTAAAATTTGATGTGGATCATATTGCAAGAAATTAATAGGCAGGTAAGTAGGGGGTGATAGTATAATTTTATAGGTAACGTATTGAATTATATAATATAAAAATATTTTAAATTTTACAAAAAGAGTTGAATGGCATACGTTAAACCTACCGATTTAGCGTTAATGAAAATCATGTTTTGTAGAATTTTAGTACCACCTTGTCGAGGTAATTTAATTAAAAATTCACCATTCAATAACAATACTCTGGTTATGCATCACGAATAATCAGTATTGCCCTTTGGATAATGAAATAGCCCTTTAAATTAAAGGGCTATTTCAGGTGGTGATGCGTAGATTGCTATTTGCAATGGATCGCACTCATCGCTATGAGACGCGTGCTGGCTGCCTCACTCAGGCATTATTTAGCCTGCCAATAACGACGTTTAGCTTGTTGCAGTTTTTCATAGGCAGCCAGTAGCGACTGGTGCGCAGGTAAAGAAGTAAATGTGTCATCCACGGCAAAGAGACCGTAAAAACACGCTTCTCCAGCAACGGCGGCACTGGCAGCCTCGACCGTCTCGCTGCCGTACATTTTGGTAAACGCATCGTAATATTCTGCTGGATCGCGCTCAGGCTCTTGTGCCAGTAACAGCAGGGTTTGCAGGCAGCGGTAGTAATTGCTGCGCTGTGCCGTAAAGACGGAGTCGTTGAAATCCTGCGTCCATTCTGTCCAGATCAGAGCCTGATCCAGATCGCCACCGGCCAGACCCAGCATGGCTTTCAATTCGCCAACGCGTAGAGTGAGCCAGCCGTTATCTTTTCCGGTGGCAATACCAAGCAGCTCGCGTACGCGAGTGAAGTCATCCAGCCCTTCATCATCCAACTGTTGCAACAGCGCCAGATAGTCTTCTTTTTTCCATTTGCTGTCCGGCAGCGCCAGCAGTGTGTCACGCAGATGAGCACCCATGCTGTTATTGGCTAACAGCAGATCGTCGGCAGGGTAGATATCTGACATTCCCGGCACGATGATGCGGCAGGCATAAACGGCCAGATGCTCATAGTCAGCAATGTAGACTTCTTTATCTTCCTGCTGGAAGATCGCCATCAGCGTTGCGAATTCTTCTTCTGTCGACCCTTTAAAGCTCCAGTCGGCAAATTCATAATCCGCCTGCTTCTTGAACATATCCCAGGAGATCAGACCACTGGAATCGATAAAGTGGGTTTCCAGATTAGCGTGTTCGCCAACTTCTTCATCATCGAACGTCGGTGGAGTAAATACGTCCAGATCTTTCAGGCCGCGACCCTGCAACAGTTCAGTGACGGTACGCTCCAGCGCTACGCCGAAGTCAGGGTGTGCGCCGAAGGAGGCGAAACAGGTGCCGTTAGCAGGATTAAACAGTACTACACAGATAACCGGATATTTACCGCCCAGTGAGGCATCGTAGGAAAAAATCGGGAAGCCTTCTTTTTCCAGCGTTGCAATCGCTTCGACCACGCCTGGATAGCGGTTCAACACGTCTTGTGGAATTTCCGGCAGGCTGATGGATTCAGCAATGATTCGGTTTTTAATGCTGCGCTCAAACACCTCTGACAGCCCCTGAACGCGGGCTTCGTTGGCGGTGTTACCGGCGGACATTCCGTTAGAGACGTACAGATTACCGATGATATTCATCGGAATATAGACGGTTTGCTGATCGGACTGACGAGTAAACGGCAGTGCGCAAATACCTCTGTCGGCATTGCCGGATTGCAGATCGATCAGATCGCTGGCGCTCAGTTCCTGTTCTGGGTCGTAAAACTGGTGCAGACGGGCATCCAGAATACCTTCCGGCAGCGCATCATCTTCTGGAATAGGGAACCATTTTTCATTCGGATAGTGAACGAAATCACCGTTAGCGATAGTTTTGCCGAGATAGAAGTCAGCAAAGAAATAGTTGGTGGACAGACGCTCGAAATACTCGCCTAACGCGGAAGCCAGAGCCGCTTTTTTACTGGCACCTTTGCCGTTAGTGAAGCAGAGAGGACAATCGCGATCCCGAATATGGACAGACCAGACGTTCGGCACTGGGTTCAGCCATGACGCTTCTTCGATGTTAAACCCCAGGTCCTGGAGTTGCTGTTGAAAACGGGCGATGGAGTCTTCCAGGGCGGCGTCTTTGCCTGGGATAAACGTTTGAGTCATGGTGTTCACTCTTATCGAGATTAGCGGAAGCGGCATGATACGGATTTTTCTGTCTGGACTCTATTCATTCATAACAGATCGGCAACAGCGAAAAAGAACAGACTACGTAACGTGTCGTTTTGCATAATGAAAGCGCAATAAGCATTGCAGCCGCGATGGACGAGTGATAAAACCGATAGCAGGGTAAAAGTAGTGTGGTTATGGCGGTCGTTCCGTTATAGCTACGATCTTGTAACAGCGGTGTTTTTATAACCGGCAGGTCTATATGCTCTAAATAATTCGAGTTGCAGGAAAGCCAACGCACATGCAGCTTGAAGTATGACGGGTATAAAAATGGTATTTGTAACAACGGTGATAAAACAGCCGCTATTTTTCAGGTGTGGTGAGGGGAAATGACTCAGATTTTTAATTTTAGCGCCGGTCCAGCAATGCTGCCGGTTGAAGTACTGCGTCGTGCTGAACAGGAATTATGTAATTGGAATGGCCTGGGAACATCGGTCATGGAAATCAGCCACCGCAGTAAAGAGTTTATGCAGGTTGCCGCTGAATCCGAACAAGATCTGCGTGATTTGCTGAAAATCCCCTCCAACTACAAAGTGCTCTTTTGCCACGGCGGTGCTCGTGCGCAATTTGCGGCAGTGCCGTTAAATCTCCTAGGTGAGCGCTCAACAGCGGACTACATCGACGGCGGATATTGGGCACACAGTGCAATCAATGAAGCCGAAAAGTACTGCACGCCTAACGTGATTGACGTAAAAACGCGCATAGACGATCTGCGCGGCATTAAACCGATGCGTGAATGGAAATTGTCTGATGACGCGGCGTTTGTGCATTACTGTCCGAATGAAACCATTGACGGTATTGCGATTGAAGAAGAGCCGGATTTTGGCGACAAAATTGTGGTCGCCGACTATTCTTCCAGCATTCTGTCCCGTCGCATTGACGTTAGCCGCTATGGCGTGATCTATGCCGGTGCGCAGAAAAATATCGGCCCTGCTGGCCTGACGCTGGTTATCGTGCGTGAGGATTTGCTGGGTAAAGCACGTCGTGAACTGCCATCGATTCTGGATTACCAAGTTCTGGCGGACAATGACTCCATGTTTAACACGCCGCCGACGTTTGCCTGGTATCTGTCCGGCATGGTCTTCAAATGGCTGAAAGAGCATGGCGGTCTGGCTGAAATGGAAAAACGTAACCAAGAGAAAGCTGACTTGTTGTATAGCGCGATCGATGGTAACGACTTCTATCGTAATGACGTCGCGTTGGCGAACCGTTCTCGTATGAACGTACCGTTCTTACTGGCAGATTCCGCACTGGATAAAGTCTTCCTGGAAGAGTCAGTCGCGGCGGGTCTGCATGCGCTGAAAGGCCATCGTGTTGTGGGCGGCATGCGTGCTTCTATCTACAATGCGATGCCGTTGGAAGGCGTGAAAGCGCTGACTGAGTTTATGGCCGACTTCGTACGCCGCCACGGTTGATTAACGTCAACCCCGCTATACATTTTGATCAACCCCGGGCTTTCCGGGGTTTTTATATCCACTTTGAAAGAATAGGCTTCACATGCAGGAATCCCTGACCTTACACCCCATCAAGCTGATTAACGGTACCCTTAACCTTCCAGGGTCCAAAAGCGTTTCTAACCGTGCGCTTTTGCTAGCCGCCTTGTCGGAAGGAAAGACCCGACTGACTAACCTGTTAGACAGTGACGATGTCCGTCATATGCTTACTGCGTTAACGGCGCTGGGGGTGGAATATCATCTGTCATCCGACCGGACCGTGTGTGAAATTATTGGACTGGGTGGCGCATTTGCAGCGTCGCAGCCGCTAGAACTGTTTTTAGGGAACGCGGGTACCGCGATGCGCCCACTGGCTGCAGCGCTGTGCCTGACGGATGGCGATATTGTGCTGACAGGCGAACCCCGAATGAAAGAGCGGCCGATCGGGCATCTGGTCGACGCACTACGTCAGGGCGGGGCGAAAATTGACTATCTTGAACAGGAGAATTATCCGCCGCTTCGTCTACACGGCGGTTTCCAGGGCGGTGAAATCAGCGTAGATGGTAGTGTATCGAGCCAGTTTTTGACTGCTCTGCTGATGACTGCGCCACTGGCCGCGCAGGATACGCAAATCAGCATTCAGGGCGATCTGGTTTCCAAGCCGTATATCGATATCACGCTGCATATGATGAAAGCGTTCGGTATTGACGTGCGCCATGAAAATTACCAGCACTTCTTCGTGGCAGGTCGTCAGCAGTATCGCTCACCGGGTGATTATCTGGTTGAAGGCGATGCGTCGTCGGCCTCTTATTTCCTGGCTGCGGCGGCGATTAAAGGTGGCGTTGTACGTGTGACTGGCGTGGGCCGTAATAGCGTACAGGGTGATATCCGCTTTGCTGATGTGCTGGAAAAGATGGGGGCAATCGTACGCTGGGGCGAGGATTATATTGAATGCGAACGTGGTGAACTGCACGCGATCGATATGGATATGAACCACATCCCTGATGCCGCAATGACTATTGCTACGGCGGCGCTTTTCGCTCAGGGCGGAACCACCACGCTACGTAATATCTATAACTGGCGTGTGAAAGAAACCGATCGTTTAGCTGCGATGGCGATTGAACTGCGCAAAGTGGGCGCGGAAGTGGAAGAGGGGAACGACTACATTCGTATTACGCCACCGGCCAAGCTGAAAGCGGCAGAAATCGGTACGTACAACGATCATCGTATGGCGATGTGTTTCTCGCTGGTGGCGTTGTCGGATACGCCAGTCACGATTTTGGATCCGAAGTGTACGGCTAAAACCTTCCCTGACTACTTCGAGCAATTGGCGCGTCTCAGCGAACTAGCGTGATTCCATTCTAAGGCACGGTTTTCGTGCCTTTTTTCCTCGATCGATTTCCACCACATTCCGCTGTGTTTTTTTCTGAAATTGCGTAGCGCGTTCAGAGAATGCCTTATTTTTCCCGCCATTCCGCCATTGGGGTAACCTTTCTCTGCATTGATGCGTATAATGAGGCTCCGTAATGCCATAAACGGCATAAGCGGAACTTCCCAGTATTAAGGAGAGAGAAATGACGGTGATGGCACCGGTAGTTACGGTTGACGGACCGAGCGGCGTAGGCAAAGGTACCTTATGTAAGGCATTGGCTGAAGCTTTACAATGGAACCTGCTGGACTCGGGGGCTATCTATCGTGTTTTGGCGTTGGCGGCGTTACACCACCATGTGGATATCAGTTCAGAAGATGCGCTGGTCCCGCTAGCCTCTCATCTTGATGTGCGCTTTGTTGCAGAAGACGGGCAGTTGAAAGTCATTCTGGAAGGCGAAGACGTTAGCCACGAAATTCGTACCGAAGCGGTGGGCAACACGGCTTCTCAGGCTGCAGCTTTTCCTCGTGTTCGTGAAGCATTATTACGTCGGCAGCGTGCTTTCCGTGAGGCTCCGGGGTTGATTGCCGATGGACGTGATATGGGAACGGTGGTCTTTCCTGACGCCCCAGTGAAGATTTTCCTGGATGCCAGTGCGGAAGAACGTGCACAACGTCGCATGCTACAGTTGCAGGGGAAGGGCTTTAATGTTAACTTTGAACGTCTTTTGTCTGAGATAAAAGAACGGGACGATCGTGATCGTAGCCGCCCCGTTGCGCCGTTAGTACCTGCTGCCGATGCGCTGGTGCTGGATTCAACGGAAATGACAATCGATGAAGTGATAGCGCGCGCGTTGGCTTATGCCCGCGAAATTTTAGCGTCGTAATCACAGAAAACTGAATTTTTACCTCGCTGTAAGGATGCACAGCGGGGCATGTTAAACAACCCCATCGAGCAGGATGCCAGATGGACGTTAAATTGAAACCCTTAAGATTATCAAACATGACTGAATCTTTTGCTCAACTCTTTGAAGAATCCCTGAAAGAAATCGAAACCCGTCCTGGTTCCATCGTACGTGGTGTTGTTGTGTCTATTGATAAAGATGTCGTACTGGTTGACGCCGGTCTGAAATCTGAATCTGCCATTCCGGTAGAACAATTCAAGAACGCACAGGGCGAACTGGAAATTCAGGTTGGTGATGAAGTAGACGTTGCTCTGGACGCTATCGAAGATGGCTTCGGCGAAACTCTGCTTTCTCGCGAAAAAGCTAAACGCCATGAAGCATGGCTGACGCTGGAAAAAGCCTACGAAGAAGCTGCAACTGTTACTGGTATTATCAACGGTAAAGTTAAAGGCGGTTTCACTGTTGAGCTGAACGGCATTCGTGCGTTCCTGCCAGGTTCTCTGGTAGACGTTCGTCCGGTTCGCGACACGCTGCATCTGGAAGGCAAAGAGCTTGAGTTCAAAGTTATCAAGCTGGATCAGAAACGCAACAACGTTGTTGTTTCTCGCCGTGCAGTTATCGAATCTGAAAACAGCGCTGAACGCGATCAACTGCTGGAAAACCTGCAGGAAGGCATGGAAGTTAAAGGTATCGTTAAGAACCTTACTGACTACGGTGCATTCGTTGATCTGGGTGGCGTTGATGGCCTGCTGCATATCACTGATATGGCTTGGAAACGTGTTAAACATCCGAGCGAAATCGTCAATGTGGGCGACGAAATCACTGTTAAAGTGCTGAAATTCGACCGCGAGCGTACCCGTGTGTCTCTGGGTCTGAAACAGCTGGGCGAAGATCCATGGGTCGCTATCGCTAAGCGTTACCCAGAAAGCACTCGTCTGACTGGTCGCGTAACCAACCTGACTGATTACGGCTGCTTCGTTGAAATCGAAGAAGGCGTTGAAGGTCTGGTACACGTTTCCGAAATGGATTGGACCAACAAAAACATCCACCCATCCAAAGTTGTTAACGTTGGCGATGTAGTGGAAGTAATGGTTCTGGATATCGATGAAGAACGTCGTCGTATCTCCTTGGGCCTGAAACAGTGTAAATCCAACCCATGGCAGTTGTTCGCAGAAACTCACAATAAGGGCGACCGCGTTGAAGGTAAAATCAAGTCAATCACTGACTTCGGTATCTTCATCGGTCTGGACGGCGGCATCGATGGTCTGGTGCACCTGTCTGACATCTCCTGGAACGTGGCTGGCGAAGAAGCCGTTCGCGAATACAAGAAAGGTGATGAAATCGCCGCTGTTGTTCTGCAGGTTGACGCAGAGCGCGAGCGTATCTCTCTGGGCGTGAAACAACTGTCTGAAGACCCGTTCAATAACTACCTGTCTGTTAACAAGAAAGGTGCTATTGTTACTGGTAAAGTTACAGCAGTTGACGCCAAAGGTGCTACAGTTGAATTAGCAGACGGCGTAGAAGGCTATCTGCGTGCTTCTGAAGCTTCTCGCGATCGCATCGAAGACGCAACACTGGTGCTGAATGTTGGCGACAGCGTTGAAGCGAAATACACCGGTGTTGATCGTAAAAACCGCGTTGTTAGCTTGTCTGTCCGTGCGAAAGACGAAGCTGACGAGAAAGATGCAATCGCAACTGTTAACAACAAGCCGGAAGAAAACAATTTCTCCAGCGCGATGGCAGAAGCGTTCAAAGCAGCTAAAGGCGAGTAATCACAACGGTAGAATGAGCAACGTGAGTTGCTCATTCTTGTAACGGTAGTCAGTTATCCCGGCTATTGATAGCCACGCATTTGGAGGCGCTATGACCAAGTCTGAACTTATTGAAAGGCTTGCTGGACAGCAATCTCATATCCCGGCCAAAGTGGTTGAGGATGCAGTGAAAGAAATGCTTGAACAAATGGCTTCTACGTTAGCCGAAGGCGACCGTATTGAAATCCGTGGGTTTGGCAGTTTTTCACTTCACTACCGTGCACCGCGTGTGGGTCGTAATCCGAAAACGGGTGATAAAGTTGAGCTGGAAGGTAAGTACGTCCCTCACTTTAAACCGGGCAAGGAACTCCGCGACCGCGCTAACATTTATGGCTAATTGTTAGTCATAAATATCAGCCTTATAAAAGCACTCATTTTGGGTGCTTTTTTGCATTTATCGATCTTGTTCCCTCAAAGCTTCCGCGCTATTGGCTATTTGTTCTGATTACTTATCAGAGTGCCATTCCTTGTTATACGTTTTCTTTCTCCCTTTGAGCTGTTAAGTGACCGCGACATATGAAATATGAATATTTTGATTTCCAGCCGTTTGGATGTTGAAATTTCGAATGTTATTGCCTATTTTTTATGCATTACATTAATTTCTCTAATGCATTATCTCTAAATAAGGAAAGTGTATGAGTGAAGCATGTAGCCATTCCGGTAGCATAAGCTGTTCCTGCTGTAGTCCTCTATGGAAATCATTTCTCCCCGATACGCCAGTTGATATTCCTGAGTGGGAAAACAGTCTACATATTGAAACGAAGTTATTCCGTTCCGCGCCAAATAAGGATGGTAGCCCTGGAAAAGCGATTCTGACGCTGGAAGATGGGCAGGAGGTTTCGGTTGAAGCAATTGGTATTCATGACGGACTGGTGGTTGCGACAGGTTCATATCAAGATGTGAAGGCCAAAATGCCGAAAAACACGTTGGAACATCAATTATCAGGCAAACAAACGCTGTTGCCGGGTCTGATTGAGCCACATGTGCACATCATTAACACCGCGATGTTATCTGCCATTGGCAATGATGTTAGCCCGTTTGAAGAGCAGAGATTACGCAAAGATTATAATAGGGTTTGGGTGACATCCTCTCTGGCTGAGCAGGCAAAGTCGGATACGGATAAAAATAATAGCTGGCTTATCGGCTTTGGCGCCGATCCTTCCTTGTTTATTGGCGGAGAGAAGGAATTTAATTCTGCCGTTCTTGATGAGCATGTGACGGATAAAAGACCCGTATTTGTCATCAATGCCTCGATGCATCTGGCCTATATCAATACGTGTGCGATTAAACTCGTCAGGGAATTTTATAAAGATAAAGTTATTCCACCGGATGACGGCATCCTTAAAGAAATAGACGGTATAGAGCCTGTCGTGAATGTCATTGTTAGCAGTTACCCCAAAGCAAAATTGGCGCTGATGCTAATTGAATCGGTTAACAAACTGTTTGGTGTGGCGAGTAAACGCGGCGTGACTTATATGCTCGATGCTGGCGTTGAACCCAAAGGTACTCAGCCTGGCTTCGATCAAGTGAGTTTTCTGGATAAATGGGCACATCTGCCGATCTGTCCGGTGCGGATCGGTGGTGCGCTGATCATTACGAATAGTGATGATTTCAAAAATAAGGTGGTGGATCATTACTCTCCAGGCTATGGAGATGAACATTTCCACTTGCCGTATATCAAGATTATTTCAGATGGTTCAAATCAAGGGCTGACGGGGTATCAATCCACGCCGTACTGCTGTAATAGCCGTTATGAAAAAACGCCGAGTGAGAAAAATATTGGAGCCTTCAACTTTACTCCTCCAACTGATATCAATACGCTGGTGGATAGCGTTGTGCAGCATCAATGGCCGTTGATGATTCATACTAATGGTGATGAAGCCATTAGCCTGACGTTAGCGTCATTTAAAAAGGCAGGCGTGACGTCAGGCTCTTACGAACAGCGTCGTGATCGTCTGGAACATGCATCACTGCTGACTGATGACCATCTGTCTGAAATGAAGCAACGCGGTATTTCGCCCAGTTTCTTAATTGGTCATGTGGGGTATTGGGGCTGGGCATTCCAGCAAACCATATTGGGAGAGGAACGGGCTAATCACCTTGATCGCTGCCAGTCCGCTATTAATCACGGGATGAGGATTACTTTACACAGCGATAACGGTGTTACACCGCTTGGCCCACTGCGCATGATGGAACAGGCAATTTCACGTGTGATGGAAGGCGCACCTCAAGGGACAACTCCTGCTGTGTTGCGTGAACAAGAGCGGATTTCCCGTTTCGCCGCGCTTAAAGCCGCGACCTATGATGCCGCTTGGCAATGCCATGCAGATCAATGGGTAGGTTCGCTAGTTGCCGGTAAATGTGCTGATTTTGTTATTTTGGCGGATTCCCCGCTGACCTATGACTCAGCAGATAAGAATAATCCGGTCAAAGATATGCGTGATATACCGGTTCTGGAAACCTGGAAAGGGGGGCGTAAAGTGCATTCAGGTGCTGGTCATTCTTAACGCCACTGTATCGTCATGCTAAAACCCCGCGTTATCAATGACCGATAACGCGGGGAAAGGCTTATTTATTGTGACGTTCTTTCAGGCGATTGATGATGGTCGCGAGATCTAAATCTTGATCCTGTAGCAGCACCAGCAGGTGGTACATTAAATCCGCTGCTTCATTAGTGAGCTCTTCGCGGTCGTGCACCGTTGCCGCTAATGCGGCCTCCAGACCTTCTTCACCAACTTTCTGCGCGATGCGCTTAGTGCCGCTGGCATACAGACGTGCGGTGTAAGAGCTGTCTGGGTCGGCATGCTTACGCTCTGCCAACAGTTGCTCTAGCTGATAGAGGAACGTCCAGTCGCTGGCTGCAGGCGAGAAACAGCTGCTTGTACCCAGATGACAGGTTGGTCCGATAGGATTAACCAGAATCAGCAGTGTGTCGTTATCGCAGTCTGGCGTGATAGAGACGACATTGAGGAAATGGCCGGAAGATTCTCCTTTTGTCCACAACCGCTGCTTGGTACGCGAGAAAAACGTAACCTTGCCGCTCTCTTCGGTAGCCTGCAACGCATCCTGATTCATATAGCCCAGCATCAACACTTCACCGGATACCGCATGTTGCACGACAACCGGCAGCATGCCGTCCGTTTTTTCCCAATCGAGTTGGTTTCGTTGTTCGTCGTTTAGAAAGCACTCTTCGCTTAACACACTCGAATCTCCACGCCTTGTTGCTTAAGATATTGTTTCAGTTCGCCAATATTAATAATTTGCTTGTGAAACACCGATGCTGCTAGCGCGCCATCAACGTGGGCGGTCTGGAACGCATCCAGAAAATGCTCCATGGTGCCTGCGCCGCCGGAAGCAATCAGCGGGACGTTGCAGACATCACGCACCAGATTTAACTGGTGCAAATCATAACCATTGCGCACGCCGTCCTGATTCATCATGTTCAGGACAATCTCACCCGCGCCGCGCTTTTGCACTTCTTCTACCCAATCCAGCGTTTCCCAAGTGGTGACCTTAGTTCGCGTTTCATCACCTGTGTATTGATTCACATGATAGCGGCCCGTCGAGGCATCATGCCAGGTATCAATCCCGACGACGATACACTGCACGCCATAGCGATCGGCCAATCGGGTAATTAACTCAGGGTCGGCCAGCGCCGGTGAGTTGATGGAAATTTTATCCGCGCCGAAAGAGAGTATTTGACCGGCTTCTTCCACGCTTTTAATGCCGCCCGCCACACAGAAAGGAATATCGATGACTTCCGCAACGCGGGATACCCAGCTTTTGTCGACTACACGGCCGTCGGAAGAGGCGGTGATATCATAAAAAACCAGCTCATCAGCGCCTTCCTGCGCATAGCGCTGCGCCAGCGGCACGATGTCACCGATGATTTCGTGGTTGCGGAACTGCACACCTTTGACGACCTGACCGTTACGCACGTCCAGGCAGGGGATTATCCGTTTTGCCAGCATGAAATAGCCTCCGCGACGTTAAATTTACCTTCCAACAGCGCACGGCCGACGATAACACCCTGCACACCGCTACTGCGCAAATTGGCGATATCGGTCAGATTACCGATGCCGCCGGACGCCTGAAAGGCAATCTGCGGGTAGCGCTGACTGATTTCACGATAGAGCTCGACGTTGGAGCCGCTCAGCGTACCGTCACGGGAAATGTCGGTGCACAGCACATGCTTCAGACCGAACGGCAGATATTGTTCAACGATCTGCTCAAGCGTGGCCTCTGAATTCTCCTGCCAGCCGCTGATGGCGACGTACTTCGTGCCGTTTGCGTCGATACGCACGTCTAGTGCAAGCACCAGCGCTTCTGCGCCGTAGCGGGTGAACCATTGCTGAACGAGTTCCGGCTGCTTAACCGCAGTGGACCCAATAACGACACGGCTGGCACCGGCTTTTAGCAACGCTTCTACGTCCTGCTCGGTACGAATGCCGCCGCCGATCTGTACCGGTACGCTAACGCCAGCCAACAGCGTGGTTAACAGGGGAATTTGTCGGGCAGAGGGATCTTTTGCTCCGGTCAAATCCACCAAATGCAGCACGCCTGCACCTTGTTGCTGGTAATCCTGCAAGCGGGGAAGCGGATCGCTTCCGTATTGGCGCTGCTGGCCATAATCACCCTGATGCAGACGGACAACCTGCCCATCAATCAGATCTAATGCGGGAATAATCATGACGCTCTACATCTCCAGAAAGTTTTTCAGCAGTTGCGCGCCCGCAGCACCAGAACGCTCGGGGTGGAACTGCACGCCAAAGAAGTTATCTTTTTCCAGCGCGGCGGTGAAGGCTTCGCCGTAGTTGGCTTGTGCAATCGTGTTTTCGCAGACTGGCATGGCATAGCTGTGAACAAAATAGAAATAAGCGCCGTCATCGATATCGCGGAACAAACGATGCCCGGCCTTCGGAATCACCTGATTCCAGCCCATGTGCGGCAGTGGCAAGCCGTGGTCTATTATTTTTTTTACTGGCGTATCGACAATCCCCAGCGTGGGGATACCGCCACTTTCGTCGCTGTGTGTCCCCAGCAACTGCATGCCGAGGCAAATGCCGAGAACCGGTTGGGTACAGGCTTTGATCAGCGCGATTAGATCGCGCTCTTCCAGTTGATTCATCGCGGCCTGCGCGGTACCAACACCCGGCAGAAATAGCTTGTCTGCTTGCAGGACAATCTCGGCCTCGCGGCTAACAACCGGCGTATACCCCAACCGCTGCACGGCGTAGGTCACCGAAGAGAGGTTGGCGCAGCCGGTATCAAGAATGACGACCTTCATCAGAGCACTCCTTTCGAGCTCGGCAACGTGTCACCCTCGACGCGAATTGCCTGACGTAGCGTGCGCCCGAAGACTTTAAACAGGCTTTCCACACGGTGATGATCGTTACGCCCTTTGGTTTTCAGGTGCAGCGTACAGGCCATGGAATAAGACAGTGAGCGGAAGAAGTGTTCGACCATTTCCGTACTCAGATCGCCAACGCGCTGATAGTTGAATTCGGCTTTATATTCCAGATGCGGGCGCCCTGAAATATCCAGCGCACAGCGTGCCAGACACTCATCCATCGGCAGGACGAAGCCAAAACGGCCAATGCCGCGTTTGTCGCCCAGCGCGTTATTCAGGGCTTCGCCCAGCGCCAGACCGGTATCTTCCACCGTGTGGTGATCGTCAATGTACAGATCGCCTTTCACTTCAATATTCATGCGAAAGCCGCCGTGGGTGGCGATTTGATCCAACATGTGATCGAAGAAGCCAACACCGGTGTTAATTTTGCTGCCGCCTTCCTGATCCAGCCAGACGTTTACATCAATCGCGGTTTCACGCGTAACGCGGTTGACGTGTGCATGGCGGTTACGCTTGGTTAGCTGGTCAGTAATTGCTTGCCAGTTCAGCCCGCCACGCTGGTAGAGCAGGCCGGTAATGCCCATATTTTGCGCCAACTGAATATCGGTTTGGCGGTCGCCGATGACGTAGCTATTTGCCACATCCATCAGGCCGCCGTTCAAATAGGCCGTTACCAGTTCGGTCTTGGGTTTGCGACAGGTGCAGTTATCTGCCGGTAAATGCGGACAGATCAGCACGTGCTCAAAATGGATGCCCTGCGATGTCAGAATCTGCATCATCAGGTTGTGCGGTGGATCGAAGGTTTCCTGCGGAAAGCTATCGGTTCCTAGCCCATCCTGATTGGTAATCATCACCAGCGCATAACCGGCCTTTTGCAGTGCCAGCAGCGACGGAATGACATCTGGTTCCAGCGCCAGTTTATCCAGACGGTCAACCTGAAAATCCTCAGGCGGTTCAGCAATCAATGTTCCGTCACGGTCGATAAAGAGGTATTTCTGGCCCACGTGAGCTCCTTAAAATTAAGCGTTGATGCCCGGCAATGATTGTAATGCAGCAACAACGCGTTCACATTCGTAGCGGTTGCCGATAGTAATGCGCAAACAGCCTGCGAGGCTGGGTTGCTTATTTTGGTCACGCAGAATAATGCCTTGATCCCACAGCGTTTTAAATACAGTAGGGGAGGCGGTAAAGCGTACCAGCAAGTAATTACTCTCGCTGTGAAAGACTTCCTCAATGCAGGGAATATTTTTCAGAATATCACTCAGCCAGCGGCGGTTGGCCGTCACCTCTGCAACATTCGCCTTCATTTTAGCGATCCCTTCGTGGCTCAGTGCCTGAGCCGCGATGTCCGCTACGGGAGTGGACAGTGGGTATGGCGCAATGACCTTCAGCAGGAGCTGAATTACTTCAGGGTTCGCCAGCGTGAAGCCACAGCGCAATCCAGCAAGTGAAAAGGCTTTGGACAAGGTACGCAGAATTACCAAATGAGGGAACTCAGCCAGCCAGCTTGCAGTGGACGCCTGCGGACAGAATTCAATGTAGGCTTCATCGATAACAACCAGTGCTTTTCCCTGTGCCAGCGTCAGCAGTTGGCGTAAATCATCCCGTGCAATCAGGTTGCCGGTCGGGTTGTTTGGGCTGCAAACGTAAACGACCTTGGTTCCGTCCAGCTGTGATTCAATCGCATCAAGATCCAACTGCCAGTCTGATTTGCTTGCCGCCGTGCGGCGTTCGACGCCAAACGTCTCGGCGCTAACGGCATACATACCGTAGGTCGGGGGACAGAAAAGAATGGCGTCTTTCCCCGGCTCGCAGAATGCACGAATCAGCAACTCGATACCTTCGTCAGCACCACGGCTGACCAAAACCTGTTCCGGCGTTACGCCTGCATACTCGGCGTAGCGGTTGATAACCATGACCGGCTGACATTCTGGGTAGCGGTTCAACGTCTGTAACGTTAATTGAAACTCCGGCGCTTGGGGGTATTCATTAGCATTTAGCCAGACATCGCCGTTGCCGCCCAGACGACGAGCAGACTGATAAGGTGTCAATGCACGGACGTTGGCACGTGCCAGTTCTTCAATGCTGCTCATGCTTGCTCCTTCAGTGCTGCAACGCGCAGGGTAACGGCATTTTTGTGGGCGGTCAGCTGTTCAGCCTGTGCCAGGATTTCTATTGTTGGTGCCAGTTGTAGCAACCCCTGCGGCGTGAGCTGCTGTACGGTCATGCGCTTCTGGAAATCGGCCAGACCCAGACTTGAGTAAGTCGAGGTATAGCCATAGGTCGGCAGAACATGGTTAGTGCCGGAGGCGTAGTCCCCAGCGGATTCCGGTGACCAGTCGCCAAGGAACACGGAACCGGCGCTGGTGATGCTATCAACCAATGATTCGGCATCGCGTGTCTGGATTATCAAGTGCTCAGGACCATATTGATTGCTGATTTCAATACACTGCGCCAAATCACGTGCGACGATGACGCGGCTGCTGGCAAGCGCCTGACGTGCGATGTCTGCACGAGACAGCTGCGTGAGCTGCTCTTCAACGGCGTCCGCTACGGCTTTGGCCATTGCAGCATCGGGCGTTAACAGGATGACCTGTGAATCCGGGCCGTGTTCTGCTTGCGATAGCAGGTCGGAGGCGACAAACGCGGGCGTGGCACCGCTGTCGGCGATCACCAATACTTCGGATGGCCCTGCGGGCATATCAATCGCTGCGCCATCAAGCTGCTGACTGACCTGACGCTTGGCTTCCGTGACGTAGGCATTGCCGGGGCCAAAAATTTTATCCACTTTCGGCACGCTATCGGTGCCAAACGCCATCGCGGCAATTGCTTGCGCGCCACCAAGCTGAAACACTTCTTTAATACCGCACAGCTGTGCGGCATACAGAATTTCATCGGCAATTGGCGGCGGTGAACACAGCACCACGCGACGGCAGCCTGCGATGCGTGACGGCGTTCCCAGCATCAGCACGGTTGACGGAAGTGGGGCAGATCCCCCCGGAATATACAGGCCGACGGTCGCGATAGGGCGAGTAATCTGCTGGCAACGTACGCCCGGCTGCGTTTCGATATCGACAATCGGCAGCTTTTGCGCGTTGTGGAACGTCTCGATATTACGCACGGCGATCGCCATGGCCTGTTTTACCTCATCACCCAGACGGGCGGAGGCGGCGGTAATCTCGGCATCGGTGATGCGAATCGCATCCACCTGAACCTTGTCGAACTGTGCGCTGTAGTCGCGTAAGGCGCTATCACCACGACTTTTCACGTTTGCCAGAATATCGCTCACGACTGCAGTAATGCGGTCTGACGCGGAAATGGCTGGGCGAGTCAGCAACTGGCGTTGTTCTTCAACTGAACAGCGCTGCCAGTCAACAAGCGTGCTGAAACTGCCTGTGCTATTGGTGTTGTCAGCCATGGTCATCACTCCATCATTTTTTCAATGGGCAGGACCAGAATGGAGCTGGCACCCAACGATTTCAGCTTTTCCATGGTTTCCCAGAATAGCGTTTCACTGCTGACCATGTGCATGGCAACACGGCTTTGGTCACCAGCAAGTGGCAGAATGGTCGGGCGCTCGGCACCTGGTAGCAGAGCAATGACTTCGTCCAGACGTTCACTCGGCGCGTGCAGCATGATGTATTTGGATTCACGTGCCTGAATCACGCCTTGCATACGCGTCAGCAGTTTATCGATTAGCTGTTGTTTCTCTGCGGGCATCTCACCGTCGCGCTGAATCAAGCAGGCTTTAGAACGGTAAATGACTTCGACTTCACGCAGACCGTTGGCTTCCAGCGTGGCACCGGTTGATACCAGATCGCAGATGGCGTCAGCCAGACCTGCGCGCGGTGCCACTTCAACTGAACCATTGAGCAGGCAAGATTTGAAATTGACGGATTGTCTGTCGAGATATTGTTTGAGCAGGTGAGGATACGAGGTGGCAATACGTTTATTTTGCAGGCATTCAGGGCCGGTATAGGCTTCGTCCAGCTGCATTGCCAGCGACAGGCGGCAGCCGCCAAAATCCAGACGGCGCAGCGTGAAGTAACGCGGATCTTCGCCCTGTGCCCGGCGGTTTAACAGCTCTTCTTCCAGCACGTTTTCACCGATAATACCCAGATCGACCACGCCATCCATCACCAGTCCGGGGATATCGTCATCCCGTACGCGCAGGATATCAATCGGCATATTTTCTGCGAACGCGATCAGACGCTGTTGCTGTAAGTTGATTTTGATACCGCAGCGTGCCAGCAGCTCGCGTGAATCGTCGCTCAGGCGGCCTGACTTCTGCATTGCAATCCGTAAACGTGTTTTATCCAGCATGGAAACCTCATTAACCTGTCAAATTTAAATTTCTAGAAATATAGCGAGCATAAAAAAACCCTCGGAAGATGATCTTCCGAGGGCTCTCTTTGTGTTCTGCGCCACTGGAAGATCTGAACGTCTTCCAGCACCAACCGTCCGAAAGACTAATCAGGATGATGGTGATGATGGTGGTTAAACAGAACGCGTGTCATAAAATGTCTCTTTGTTGTGCCAGTGTTTATTAAATCAGTAACGATTTATCTGTCGAATAACCTAAACCATGTTCGGGCCGTTGTGCAACATTTTTTTAGCAGATAAGGGAAGTTCGTTTTGGTTGAGCGATACGCTAGCATAATCACGCTGGATATCGGCTCTTGATAGGCAGAAAAGCCTGCGGAAATCGGACGAGCTCCGTAGCGATGGATGTAAAAGCCGTTTACTCTGTAGGCGTGGGTGTTAATCACAGGCTCCTTGCAGGGGAGAACGGCAGATGAAAAAAGTATCGATTGTTGGATTGGGCTGGCTGGGTATGCCGCTGGCTCTGGCGCTGAATGGACACGGTTACCACGTGACGGGAACCAAAACTACTCAGGATGGCGTTGAAGCGGCGCGGATGAGCGGGATTGAATGCTATCAACTGGTTCTGACGCCTGAGTTGGAATGCGATGCTGACGAGCTTAGTGCGTTACTACAGGTTGACGTATTAATTGTAACGTTGCCCGCCAGCCGAACAGCGGAAGGTGGCGAAGGGTATGCGCAAGCGGTACAGCAGTTGGTGAATATGGCGCGCGTATTTCATGTCCCGCGAATTATCTTCACCAGTTCAACCTCGGTCTATGGCGATGGTAGCGGCACAGTAAGAGAAACCTCACCGCTACAGCCGTCGACGGTAGCAGGGAAGACGCTGGTGTCCCTCGAACAGTGGTTACAGCATTTACCCGATATCTCTGTCGATATCTTGCGTCTTGCGGGGCTGGTTGGTGGCGATCGCCATCCCGGCCGTTTTCTGGCGGGTAAAACCAATCTGCCGCGTGGCAGTCATGGCGTGAATCTGGTGCATCAGGAAGATGTGCTGGCGGCAATCTTGTTGCTGCTTAAACTACCCAACGGTGGGCATATTTATAACCTGTGTGCGACAGAACATCCTGCCAGACAAGACTTTTATCCTGAACAGGCGCGCAGGTTACATGTATCTCCGCCGCAGTTTGCACCCGTGACCGATAGCTCTCAGGGCCGGATTGTTGATGGACAGCGCATTTGCCATGAGCTTGGGTTTGACTATCAGTATCCCAATCCCTCGACGATGCCGTTGAATGCGGGCGAGTCGCGCTAACCGCAGTGCGCGACCACAAGATTTACTTCGAGACGGTTCTGATTCGCCCGGATGAGCGTGAGACTATCCGGGCGGAGGCATTAAAACGACGTCCAATCACTTTCTGACGACGCAGCTTTTGCCGACACACTTTTTGGCAGCGTGTGTCGCGGTATAGAGGATGACGCACCTGAAGCTACGCGATTGTCAGACTGGGACACGCGGAAGTGTTCCAGCAACTTTTCCAACAGCACCGCCTGTTCCTCCAGCGAATTGGCGGAAATGGAGGACTCCATCACCAGCGAGGCATTCTGTTGCGTGGTGGTGTCCAGCTCGCTGATGGCCTGCGCGATTTGCCCAATTCCTCGACTCTGTTCCTCAGAGGCGGATGAAATTTCTCCCATAATGTCGTTCACGCGGGAAACGGAATCGACGATTTGCTCCATGGTTTCTCCGGCAACCGCAACAAGATGGCTACCCGCATTGGTACGTTCGACCGATTCTGCGATCAGGGCTTCGATGTCTTTGGCAGCCTGAGAGCTACGTTGTGACAAACTGCGCACTTCGCCCGCGACAACGGCAAAACCACGTCCTTGTTCACCGGCGCGTGCGGCTTCTACCGCGGCGTTCAGCGCCAGAATGTTGGTCTGGAAGGCAATGCTGTTGATGACGGTAGTGATATCGGCGATTTTTCTGGAGCTGGCTGC
Source organism: Pectobacterium atrosepticum (assembly GCF_000740965.1). Lineage (NCBI taxonomy): Bacteria > Pseudomonadati > Pseudomonadota > Gammaproteobacteria > Enterobacterales > Pectobacteriaceae > Pectobacterium > Pectobacterium atrosepticum. Next base: position 2,177,749 of record NZ_CP009125.1, read on the forward strand.
GATATTGTCCATCGTCGTCACCACCTGTTTCACGACCTCGCCGCCTTTAAGCGCGCTCTTGGAAGCATCGGCAGCGATCTGGCTGGCATGTTTGGCGTTGTCGGCATTGTTTTTCACCGTTGAGGTGAGTTCTTCCATGCTGGCGGCGGTTTCAACGACTGCCGCTGACTGCTGCTCAGTGCGTGACGAAAGATCGCTATTGCCTGTAGCAATTTTGCTCGCCGATTGGCTGACGCTGCCGACGCTGTCCCGGACTTCGGAAATAACGTGGCGCAACTGTTCATTCATCGTCCCCATGGCGTGGGTGAGCCTTCCCAGCTCATCGTGGCGATCGGTATGAATCGTCGTGGTCAGGTCGCCACTGGCGATGCGTTCCGCCAGCGACAGGTTATGGATGATGGGTCTGGTGATAATTCGAGTAATGTAGATGGAAATGATGATGCCGATAATGACGGCGATGAGACCGATGATCATCGTAATGGTGGCAGAGTTATAGGCCAGCTCATCATTTTTTGCTTTTACGACAGTAATGAGTGATTTGATGTCGGCGCTGCTCCGAGTACCTGCTTTCATCACGTCATTTTCTGTCTTTTTTACATCATTTAATGCCGCGTAATAGGCCGTATTAAGCTGCATGTATTGGCCAATGTAACGCCATAGCGTATCGGTTTGCGTTTTAACGTCGGCTGGTAATGAAGGAGATAATGACTGATAGGTTTTTTCTGCGTCCTTATAGCGCGAATCCAGAGCGGCTAAGGCGCTATCGGTTCCTTTCATCTGTAGCTCATAGGACCGATGCTGCATATCGGTTAACAGAAAAGCAATATCGCTTGCGTGATGATAGGTTTCACCGTCGATGAGAGCATTGCTGAGCGCTTGTCGGAAGGTATCAATGACCGTGTTTGCATTTTCTGTATTAATGGCTTCGCGTGCTCCGACCATTTTTTGCGTCGCGGTAGACATCGCAGCAACCGACTGTTGGAAATCTTCTAAGTTATTATGCAGGTTTTTAATAAAACCTAATTCTTCATCACTCCAGGAAAGCGTGTTGGCACTGTTGGTTAACGTTGATGCACTTTTTACAAAGTCGGCGAGTATGTCTTTAGTTTTTTCGTCTGCGGTGTAGAAATATTTAACGCGATTAATCTTGGCCTGGAAAACTTCAATGTTAATGTTGTAAATAAGGTTCGTTTTCTCATAAATATCCCGAATGGCAATGAATCTATTCATGCTAAGCGATGACGCAATAATGACAAGTAGTAAAATAATCCCAAACCCGGCATACAATTTATGTGCGATTTTTGTGTTACGAATTCGACTAGCAAGATGCTGCATTATAACTCTCCATGTATGACTCTTTTTTTAATAAAAATAACGATCACGATTTCATTGCTAACGGCTGTTTATGACTACCTACTATGAGTTATCGGATTTTGTTATCGCTATGTTAGTGTCGAAGCCGGAGATAATAACATTCTGTGATGGATATCAAGGTGGGCTGTGCAAATGCATAGTGTTTTATGTCAATACTGCCAAGGTAACGTAGTGTACTGATTATTTAACGCTTTATTTATTACCGAGGTAGCATTAGATCATTAAATCCGGCCCTGACGTAATATCAGGGCCGGGCGGTCAAATGTTAGAATGTCGTCCAGCCGGAATCCTGCGTTTGTTTTGCTGCAGGCGGCAGATATTTTTGCTGTGGTGGCAAACCAGAAATATTCGTTTTTGGCTTACGCCCCTCGTTCTCAGACAGACGGAAGTTCGCTACCATACTTTCCAATATTGCCGACTGTTCTTCCAGCGAGTTAGCGGAAATTGAGGATTCCATCACCAGCGCGGCATTCTGCTGCGTGGTGGTATCAAGCTCGCTGATGGCGCGGGAAATTTGCTCAATGCCACGGCTTTGCTCATCGGAGGCGGAGGCGATTTCCCCCATGATGTCGTTGACCCGTGAGACGGAGGAAACGATCTGATCCATCGCGGTTCCTGCATTGGCCACCAACTGTGTTCCCACATTGATCCGTGCCACCGATTCTGAAATCAGGCTGGCAATCTCTTTTGCAGCCTGAGATGTGCGTTGAGAAAGCGTCCGTACCTCGCTGGCCACCACGGCGAATCCACGACCTTGTTCCCCGGCTCGCGCGGCTTCTACTGCGGCGTTAAGTGCCAGAATATTGGTCTGGAAAGCAATGCTGTTGATAACGGCGGTAATGTCCGCAATCTTCCGTGAACTGTCTGAAATGCCCGACATCGTATCCACTACATTTCGTACTACTTCGCCGCCTTTGTGTGCATTTTGTGAGGCTTCGGTACTGATTTGGCTCGCCTGTTTGGCATTCTCAGCATTGTTTTTAACGGTCGATGTCAGTTCTTCCATGCTGGCGGCGGTTTCTACTACGGCGGCAGATTGTTGCTCGGTGCGTGAGGATAGGTCGCTATTACCCGCGGCAATCTTGGCCGCAGAGGTTGAAACGCTGTCCACGCTGTCACGCACATCACTGATCATGTGGCGCAGCTTTTCGTTCATTCTCCCCATTGCGGCCGTTAGCTGACCCAGTTCATCATCGCGGTCGACTGTGATCGTTGAGGTCAAATCGCCAGCAGCGATTTTTTCCGCCAGAGAGAGGTTATGAATAACAGGGCGGGTAATTTGGCGAGTAATCAGCAGTGAGATGATGATGCCGATGACCACAGCAATAAAGCCAATGATCATCGTGATCGTGGCAGAACCGTATGCCAGCGCGTCATTCTTCTCTTTGACGATAGTAATAATTGCTTTAATGGAAGCGCTACTTTTGTCCCCGCCGACCTTCACGCCGTCTTCTGCTTTTTTCAGGTCGTTGATACTCTGGAAGTAGTCGTTATTGAGCTTTTTATAGCCGGTGACATAGCTTCGCAGGCTCTCTACAGCCACTTTCTGTTCCGGCGTCAACACCGCAACGGTGCCCTGATAGCTGCTGTCAAAGCGGCTAAAAACCGCATCGAACTGCTTCGCGGCATCGGCATTTTGCCTGAGCTGCAATTCATAGGAAGCCTGCCTCAGTTCTGAAACCTGCGTTGCGAGATCCTCAGCCTGATATAGCGTTGCGCTATCAGAAGGTTGCTGTCGCAGCCTGGCGTAGAAATCAGTAGTTATGTTCTGTCCGTTAGCGGCGCTGATTTTTTCTCGATTTTCTACCACGCGCTGCGTAGCTTTGCCCATATCGGTGATTGCGCTTTGGAATTCGGCCAGATGCTGACTGAGGTCGTTAATCAGAGTTAACCCTTCTGGGCTCCATGAGAGCGTTTTCGCTTCAGTGGTTAATTCTGATGCATGTTTAACGAAGCCTGCCATCGTTTCGCGCGACTTTTCATCATAGGAGTAAAAATATTTCAGACGGTTTATTTTTGCCTGAAAGACTTCAATGTTGATGTTGTAAATAAGATTGGTTTTCTCATAGATATCACGAATTTCCCTGAAGCGCCCTGCGCTGAGTAGCGATGCTATGATGACCAATAGCAGGATGACCCCGAACCCAAGATAAAGTTTTTGGGATATTTTAAGATTTCTGATTTTTTTGGCTAAGAACATGACGTCTCTCCGGGGATAAATTACTGGTGTCGGTTTTTAATAAAGATATGACCCATAGTGCTTATCGGATTCATGGTGATTTTTTTTAGTGTGGGTGAAGAAACTAATAATAATTTGTGAGGGCTATCTCTCGCTGTTGGACAACTGCACAGCAGTTACCGGTTGAATTGCTAATAGCTGGTGGCGTTAATTGAATTCGTAATAAGTACAGGGGGTTATTATTATTTTTTAATTTTTAAAAAATGAATAAGAAAATCGCTGATTTGGAAATATATTGAAATGAAAATGGAATGAAAAACATGAATGGTTAAGTTTAGTCTTAATTCAGGTGCATCTGAGGGATTGATTAATACAGTTATTTTTTATCGCACTTTTTATAGAGAATTGTCGCCGATCTCTGGCTGTGCCGGATACCCTATGTCGGCTAATATCGTCGCCATAGGGTATGGGCTGCGGCACCTAGTGTGCGCTCTTTGTTCTATATAGACGGCGTGGGTGGCCAATCTTTCCGTAACGCATTTCGATATCGAGGAACTGGTTTTCAACGCAGAACTCCAGATAGCGGCGCGCCGTCGTTTTACTGAGCCCCGTTTGTTCGACGATATCATCGACAGAATAGAGCGTATCGCCACCATCACTGGCAAAAATCTGTTTGATTAGCCCTAGAGTGTTCTCCTCAATGCCTTTTGTGGATGATGAGGACGCTGCGCCGGACGATTGCAACTGGTAGAGAATATCAACGTTCTGCTGATCGACAATTTTGTATGTGTGCTGGGTTTTCACGAATTGAATAAATCGCTCCAGCGAAGAGCGTAGCCGCGGATAGGAGAGCGGTTTGATAATGTAATCAAAAGCCCCGCAGCGAATCGCCTGAGCACAGGTATTCATGTCGCTGGCGGCGGTGATAAAGATAACGGAGCAGTCCATTCCTTTGAGCAGTTGGCTTTCAATCAGCGAAACCCCTTCGCCGTCGGGCAAATAGTTATCAAGCAGGATCAGGCGCGGCCTGTGTTGCTGAAGGAGTTTTTTAGCTTCAAAAAGCGTAGCGGCAATCCCTATGACACGCAGATTGAAATGTTTTTCAATAAATTCAGCATGAATATTTGCCAGCTTACTTTCATCTTCAACGATTAAGACATCGAAATGTTCAGTGTGCTGCATGGTGTGAATCCCTGTTAGTAAAAGAGGATCTGATACCCGTTTTGTCCCTCTCAAGCTGTCTATGTGTAGTCAACACGCGCAGCTCAAATTAGTGGGGGTGATATCGGTATAAATAGGGAAAATATACTGCCATTCGGCTGGTTGGCCGAGACCTCGACAATTCCCTGAGCCTGATTAACGTAGCTGGCGACCAGATGCAGCCCCAGCCCGTGATCGCCCTGTGTTTTACTGGTCACGCCCATTTCAAACAGACTATCGGCAATCGCCGGATCGATCCCTGTTCCCTGATCGGCGACTTCAATGACCAGCTCTTGTTCACTGTCATAGATGTACACCTCGACAGGATAATGTGGGGTAGTGGTGGCTAATGTGGCTTCCATCGCGTTATCCAGCAAATTACCAATGATGGACATCAGCTCCGTTTCGCTCAGTGCGGGTGGAATGTGGCTAAGCTGGCAGCGTGGGTCAAAAACAATCTCAATACCTTTTTCTCGTGCTGTCGCGTACTTGCCCAGCAGCAGCCCGCACAGCGCTGGTGAACAGAAACGGTGGGAAACAAAATCCAGCACCACCTGCGCGCTTTCCGACTGCGCTTCAATATATTTAATAGCTTCGTCATAGCGTTTTAGATGCAGTAACCCGGCCAGCGTCGCGGTCCAATTAAGCTGTTCGTGGCGCAGAATGCGCAGGCTGTTAGCGTAACGCTTCACCTGACTAAGCTGCATGCTGAGCGTGTGGATATCGTTTTTACCGCGGAAGCTGATCACCCAGCCTTGAAGTTCATCCTCGAGCATAATCCGCACTCGGCTGGCAATGACGGTGGCATGGTTAAAACGGCAGATCTCATCGTGGGTGTCGCTGTTCCACATTGCCTCGCCGGAGAAGAAGGGGACGGGTTTAATCACGGTATCAATCGGCTTACCGCGCAGCATATGGGAAGGTTCGTTTAACCCGAGGATCTCTTTGGCGGCATGGTTAATAGCGGCAATACGGTGTTGCTTATTGATGGCGATGACCCCTTCGTAAATCGATTCGAGCAGCGCCTTCTGCTGCCTGACTAGCATGCGAATTTCAAGGGGTTCGAGTCCAAACATCTGTTTCTTCAGGTTGCGCGAGAACCACCAGGAAAAGATAAACAGCGCGACGAACATCGCCAGAATCGCTAGCAGAATATGCGCCAGTTTACTGAACGTCAGGTTATCGATGTGGGTTTTCAGATAGCCGACGGAAACAATACCAATGACTTGGCCGTCAGCCACGATCGGCGCTTTGCTGCGTAGCGAGATGCCGATACCACCTCGGCGCACCGTGATAATGCTTTTCCCTGCCAGAACTTCAACATTATCGCCACCTATCATCTGTGTGCCGACGAGTGCGTCATCTTCAGAATGAAACAGATGGTGTGCCTGATTATCACCGACCACGATATAACTGGCGTCACTGCGCTGTTTTAACTGCTGAAGAAGAATATCTATCTGACTGATATTTTTATTTTTTACCGATTCGATCAGCGATGGGATGATGGCGATCTCTCTGGCTTGCACCTGTGCTCGTGTACCCAGCTCAGAATACAGTTGCTTATCGATATCATGATAATAATAGATACCCGTCATTAGCAGTAGCGAAGAGAAGAAGACGATCAAATAGATAAATAATTTGATATGAAAGGAAAGTCTCAATCTCATGATGCACGCGAGCCTTGTGGTTAACTAAAAATGGTTACTGAATTTATCACGAATGGTATTAAGAATGGACTGGGAGAAAAAAACTTGTGAGCAATAACACGTTTAAATATGTTGTGACCAATACGATGATAGTAATAAATAGATAAAATTAAACGACTCTGTTTTGTTTAATAAACAACTCAATTACTTTTTATCAACATAATCATATTTGGGAAATAAAAACCATAAACGCCATAAAAACCTTAAAATTTATTATGAGCATAAAATCATCTAACTGACTGCGTAATAAGCAATTTGTTAATATAAACCATAAAAATCATAAACGCCTTTAAAACTCGTTTTTTAATTTGAAGAGAATCACATAATAATATGTGACCGCCCATTATTATGCGTTGACAAAATAAAACGGGGACTGAGTTATGAGTACGACTGATGATTCATATATTGTTGTAAATAATGAGGCAGCTGGGAAGGTTTCATTAAAGGAAAAATGGTGGCATGTTCTGGATACCTATAAAGTAGGTATTATTCCCGTGCCACTTTTTGTACTGGCGGGGGTATTAATCGGCATCGACTGCCTGAGCGGCAAGCTGCCGAGCGATATCGTTGTGATGGTGGCAACGCTGGCATTCTTCGGGTTTGCCTGTGGTGAGTTTGGCAAGCGTCTGCCGATTATCGGCAAGATGGGGGCGGCGGCAATCTGTGCGACCTTTATCCCTTCTGCGATGGTGCATTATGGCCTGCTGCCGGACGTTGTCGTTGAATCCACGACCAAGTTCTACAAAAGTACCAACATTCTGTATCTCTACATCTGCTGCATTATTGTCGGCAGCATCATGAGTATGAATCGGCAAACGCTGATTCAGGGCTTCATGCGTATTTTCTTCCCTATGCTATGCGGTGAAATCGCCGGGATGCTGGTGGGCATGGGCGTAGGTATTGCGTTAGGTCTGGATCCGTTCCAAATCTTCTTCTTCCTGATTCTGCCGATTATGGCGGGCGGGGTGGGTGAAGGGGCTATCCCTCTGTCTATCGGCTATGCCACGATTTTGCACATGGACCAAGGTGTTGCTCTGGGGCGTGTCTTGCCTATCGTAATGCTGGGCAGCCTGACTGCGATCATCCTTGCCGGTGTGCTGAATCAGTTGGGTAAACGCTATCCACACCTGACCGGTGAAGGTGAACTGATGCCGAATAAAGGCAATAACTTGGGCGGTAGTGAAAGCAGCGCTCCAGCTTCTGGCTTTAGCGGTAAAGCAGACGTAACGACCATTGCCTCTGGTGCTCTGCTGGCAATCCTGCTGTATATGGTGGGTATGCTCGGTCACAAAATGATTGGCCTGCCTGCACCAGTTGGCATGCTATTCGCCGCCGTGGTGGTGAAGTTGGCCCACGGTGTTTCACCTAAAATGTTGGAAGGCTCTCAGGTTGTTTACAAGTTCTTCCAGACTTCGGTGACGTATCCGATTCTGTTTGCCGTCGGGGTGGCGATTACACCGTGGCAGGAACTGGTCAATGCCTTCACGATTCAAAACCTGCTGGTGATTATTTCTACCGTAGTGACGCTGGTCGGGACCGGTTTCTTAGTGGGTAGAAAGATCGGCATGCACCCAATTGATGTTGCGATTATTTCCTGCTGCCAGAGCGGGCAGGGCGGTACTGGTGATGTCGCGATTCTGACGGCGGGTAACCGTATGATGCTGATGCCATTCGCGCAGATTGCCACGCGCATCGGCGGTGCCATTAATGTTTCGATTTCACTACTGGTTCTCGCCAACTTTTTAGTCTGATGTGATTCAGAAAATAAAAAGTGGTTGAGCCAAATAAATAGTGTCTTGAGAGAAATTGCGTTGAGTTAACGAAATAAAACCACCATCTGAATGGGTTTATTTTGCACAGGAAACATTATGAAACTTGCAAGCTATCGTTATAACGGTAAGGACAGTTACGGCATTTATACGGCTACGGGATTAATCGATCTCGGCGGAAAAATTGGCCACCGTTACCCCGATCTGAAAACACTGCTGGCGCAGAATGCATTACACGTTGCGCATGAATTCAGTATGAGCACGCCGGATATTGCGGTTGCGGATGTCACGTTCCTACCCGTTATTACCGCGCCAGGGAAAATACTGTGCGTGGGGATGAATTATGCGGCTAAGCGTCAGGAATTTAATGAAGAGAATCCTGCGCCAACGTTATTTGTCCGCTTTGCGGATTCGCAAACCGGACATGCAACGCCCGTCATCAAACCTCATTATTCCAGCGAGTTTGATTATGAAGGTGAACTGGCGGTCATTATCGGTAAAGGCGGACAAAATATTTCTCGAGATGTCGCGCTTTCTCATGTCGCAGGTTATAGCTGCTACATGGATGGATCTGCGCGTGACTGGCAGCACAGCTGGTTTACCGCGGGTAAAAACTGGCAGAAAACCGGTGCATTCGGTCCGTATCTGACCACCACGGATGAAATTCCCGATCCGCATGTATTGGCAATCCGCACGTATCTGAATGGCCGCATGGTGCAGGACGACAATACCAGCAGCATGATCCACAAAGTCGCTGAATTGATTGAATACATCAGTACCTTTACCGAGTTGAGCGCGGGTGACGTGATCATTACCGGTTCACCGGGTGGCGTGGGTAAAAAACGCAATCCGCCGCTGTTTATGAAAGCGGGAGACTGTATTGAAGTTGAAATCGAAAACATTGGCCATTTGCGTAACACGATAGTGGATGCCGCTGCGCCATTGAAATCGGTTCCGGTAGCCGCTGAAGCTGCTGTGCACTAAATATACAGGTAAGTACAAGGCTGCCGGCGTTAAAACCGGTAAGCCTGCAATGATTGCCCTAAATAATTCGAGTTGCAGGAAGAACCGTGATGTATGCCAATGATTCCGTCTTTTTTGACACGCTGGATGTGCGCCTTCGGGAGCAGGAGAGGGACGCCGTGCGACAGTTTCTTGCACAGTGCCAGCTCGGCATGGATGACGATATTGACATCGTTGTTGTTGGCAAGCTAGGCGGGCGGCTGATCGCCTGCGCGGGACTGGCCTCCAACACCATTAAGTGCGTTGCGGTCGATCCTGAATTCAGACACCTCAACCTGGGTGTGCAGGTGGTGAATGAAGTGATGCAGCAGGCGGCACAGCGCGGCCACTTCCACCTGTTTCTTTATACCCGACCGGAAAATGTCGACATCTTCCGAGGATGTGGATTTTACCCACTAGCGTGCTTTCAGGACAGCGCGGTGCTGATGGAAAACACACCGATTGGCATTCAGCAGTATTGTCAGTCATTGACGGCGTTTGCACAGCCCGAAGCGCTCGCAACGCGAACGGAAAAAAAGATCGGCGCCATTGTCATGAATGCAAACCCCTTCACGTTGGGCCACCGCTATCTAGCGGAACACGCGGCGCAGTCGTGTGATTGGTTGCACGTATTCGTGGTTCGGGAAGATGTTTCCTTTTTCCCCTTTAGCGAACGTCTGGAGATGGTGCAGCGCGGCGTGGAGCACATCCACAATCTAACGGTGCATGCCGGTTCGAACTACATGATCTCTAAAGCGACATTCCCCGCCTATTTCCTGAAGGAAGAGAAACTGATCACCCGCGCTCATGCCGCACTCGATTTAATCATTTTCAGGAAATATATCGCACCCGCGCTCGGGATTACCCAGCGTTTCGTCGGCACCGAACCCTTTTGCCCGGTGACGTATCAATACAACCAGGACATGCACTACTGGCTGGAGAAAGACCAGACGGTGTCTTCCCCGGCGTTAAACGTGGTTGAAATTGAACGTAAACGGCAAACATCAGGACTGGCAATTTCCGCTTCGGAAGTCAGGAAATTACTCAAACTTCGGCAGTACAGCCGTATTCAGGACATCGTGCCAGCCTCAACTTTTGAGCATTTACAACGCTATTACGAACCCGAATACGCGTAATTAAAATTAATCAGGATAAGTCTATGAAGATTGTTAAGGAGTCGCTGGCGGGCACCTTTGAGTCCAGCGATTTGCTGGTCAAAGTGGCACCGGCAGACGGGAAGCTCACCGTAGTTATCAACAGTGAAGTGATTAAGCAGTTCGGTCATCAAATTAAACAGGTCGTGAATGACACGCTGAAAGAGTTAGGCGTACAGGAAGGGACGATCATTGTGGATGACAAAGGCGCATTGGATTGTGTCATCCGTGCCCGCGTGCAAAGCGCGGTACTGCGTGCGACAGACGGACAGCAGATTGAATGGGAGAAACTATAATGAATAAGCTTCGCCGCAGTATGTTATTCCTCCCCGGTGCGAATGCCGCCATGCTGTCCAATGCGTTTATCTATAAACCTGACTCCATCATGTTCGATCTGGAAGATGCGGTTTCCTTGCGGGAAAAAGATACCGCACGCCTGCTGGTTTTCCATGCGCTCCAGCACCCGATGTATCGCGATATTGAAACCGTGGTGCGTATCAACCAGCTCAGTACGCCGTTTGGCCTGTTGGATCTTGAGGCCGCTGTGCGCGGTGGTGCCGATGTTATTCGTCTGCCAAAAACCGATTCCACCGATGATGTGGATGAGCTGGAACGTCATCTGGTTCGTATCGAAAAAGCCTGCGGCCGTGAGGTCGGCTCAACGCGCATCATGGCGGCGATTGAGTCTGCGGTGGGCGTGATTAACGCGGTTGCCATTGCACGTTCTTCCGAACGCATGATCGGGATTGCGCTGGCGGCGTTTGACTATGTGATGGATATGCAGACGGAACGCGGTGATGGCACGGAGCTATTTTATGCCCGTTGCGCGGTGCTGCATGCCGCTCGCGCTGCCGGAATTGATGCTTTCGACGTGGTTTATCCCAACGTCAATGACGATGCGGGCTTCCTGAAGGAGGTCGATCTGATCCGCAGACTGGGCTTCAACGGTAAATCCCTGATTAACCCGCGCCAGATTGAGCTGTTACACAACGCTTATGCCCCCACGCAGGATGAAGTGGACTATTCCCATCTGGTGATCAAAGCCGCCGAAGAGGGCGAACGTGCCGGTCTGGGCGTCATTTCCCTAAACGGAAAAATGATCGACGGGCCAATTATCGACCACGCCAGAAGAGTGCTGGAACGTGCTCAGGCCTCCGGCGTTCGCAAATAGCCGTTGCGTGATTACACCGCAATTGCCGCTCTCAGGAATCACAGGATTAGACAATGAGTCATTTTATTGAAGCACTGCAAAAGCAGTACCCAGAAAAACGTCATCTGCAACCCTTCGTCAACGCCAATCAAAATACGCCATGGTTGAACGATGTTGAACAAAAACATGAACGCAAACTGTGTGACGATCTGGAAGACGCGATTCGTCACAGCGGGCTGAAGGATGGGATGACGATCTCTTTCCATCACCATTTCCGCGAAGGCGATAAGGTCATTAACCGAGTGATTGATACGCTGGCGCGCATGGGTTTTCGCGATCTGACGCTGGCATCCAGCTCGCTGATGAGCTGTAACGCGCCGTTGATTGAGCACATCAAAGCGGGCGTGATCAGCCGGATTTATACCTCTGGGATGCGCGGCAAGCTGGCCGATGCGATTTCCCACGGATTAATGAAAGAACCGGTACAGATTCATTCTCACGGCGGCCGTGTCCATCTGCTGCAAAGCGGTGAGCTGAATATCGACGTCGCTTTCCTGGGCGTTCCGTGCAGCGATGAGTTTGGTAACGCCAACGGCACCGCTGGGAAATCCAGCTGTGGCTCGCTCGGCTACGCTATGGTCGATGCGCAGTTTGCCCGAAAAGTGGTACTGCTGACGGAAGCTTTGGTGCCGTTCCCGAATATGCCTGCCAGCATCGTACAAGATCAGGTGGATTATATCGTTCAGGTCGATGAAGTGGGCGATCCGGCCAAAATCAGCGTCGGCGCGGCGCGTGTTACCAGCAACCCGCGTGAATTACTGATTGCCCGTTCAGCCGCAGATGTGATTGAACATGCAGGTTATTTCAAAAACGGTTTTTCGATTCAGACGGGTTCCGGTGCAGCTTCTACGGCTTGTACGCGTTTCCTTGAAGATAAAATGCGTCAGCAAAATATTGTGGCGCGTTTTGCGCTGGGCGGTATCACCGGCGGTATTGTCGACCTGCATGAGAAAGGGCTGATCGAAAAACTGATCGATACCCAGTGCTTCGATGCCAATGCGGCCGCGTCGCTGGCGAAGAATCCGAATCATGTTGAGATTTCCACCAACGTTTATGCCAATCCGAGTTCTAAAGCGGCCTGCTGCGATCAACTGGATATGGTGATTCTCAGCGCGCTGGAAATTGACACCGATTTCAATGTCAATGTGATCACCGGTTCAGACGGCGTGATGCGTGGTGCATCCGGCGGACACTGTGATGTCGCGACGGCAGCGAACCTGACCATCGTCGTTGCACCGCTGATTCGTAGCCGTATCCCGACCGTAGTACGTCAGGTGACGACGCGCGTTACGCCGGGAGAGAGTATCGACGTACTGGTGACCGATCACGGCATTGCCGTAAACCCGGCGCGTCCAGAGGTTGCTGAACGCCTGCAACAGGCGGGGCTGAATGTGATGACGATTGAGGCACTTTATCAACGAGCGATTGCGCTTGTTGGTGAGCCACGCGCTATCGAATTTCACGATCGCATCGTCGGCGTTATTCGTTATCGCGATGGTAGCGTGATTGACGTTGTTCGTCAGGTTAAAGAAGCCAACGAATAAGCGGTAAACGCATGAGGGAATCGACGATGACAAATGCTGTTTCCATCACTCTGGAAACCTTACTCGCGGCGAAGGAACGCCGCGCAGTTCGCCAGCAAGAATGGCTCGCTCGGCACGGTGCGACGCTGGTGTCGCTGACGCTGGTCACGCCTGGGCCGGTAAAAGATAGCGAAGGCTATCGGCAGGTGATGGCGGAAGCCGTAAAGGCATTTGCCTCACTGTGCCAGACGCGCGGCTGGACAGTATTGGAAAAGCAGACATTCTGGCTGGCAACGGGGGCGGAAGGGCTGTGGGCAATCACCAAAGATGCATTGTCAGTGAAAGCGGCGACCATCGTACTGGAGGATAACCATGAACTGGGCCGGCTATGGGATTTTGACATCTTCAGCCCAGAAGAAGGATCGATTGGTCGATCCATGCTGGCGCACAGCGGACGCGCCTGCCTATTGTGCGATCAGATGGCACACGCTTGTAGCCGTTCACGTCGGCATTCACTTCCCGAGTTGCTTGAACACATTGAGGACAAGGTCAATGCCTACTTTACGCCAGCCTGACGGTGTACTGTCGGCCGCGGTCTCTCGTTCCGTCGTCAGTGAGTATCGGGAACGTTACTCACTACCGGATATCGACCAGCGCGTGGCACACGCGCTGACGATGGAAGTTATGTTGACGCCGAAGCCTGGACTGGTGGATCGCGCCAATAATGGATCTCATCGCGATATGGATGTCGCGCTGTTTCAGACCAGTATTCAGGCGATTTCTCCTTGGTTCCGACATTTTACCGACGCGGGCTATCAGCATGCTAACGTACCGCTAGCGCAGCTGTTGTCTCAGGTTCGCCCTATTGGCATCGCCTGTGAGCAGACGATGTTGTCAGCGACAAAAGGTGTGAATACCCATAAAGGTGGGATTTTCGCGTTTGGCCTGCTGTGTACCGCCGCTGGTTGGCTGACTGCGCGGGGAGAACGGGTGACGCAGCGTAGCCTGTGCGACAGCGTGGCCGCAATGTGTCACGAGTTGGTGCGTAATGAGCTAGAGACGTGCTCTGGAGCCGCAACGGCGGGTGAGCATCTCTATCAGCGGCATGGCTTAACGGGCGCGAGGGGGGAGGCCGCTAGCGGCTTCAATACCGTATGCCAGCACGCCTTGCCCGCTTTGCAGCAGGCTATTGCTGCTGGGATGGACGACGAAACGGCCCTATTGCAGACGCTGCTGGTGTTGATGGCCTACAATCCTGACACCAACGTCGTTTCGCGCGGCGGAATGGATGGATTAGCGTTTGTGCAAGACTATGCGCAGAGATTACTGGCTGGCCCACTGGATCGTCAGGCTCTGATAAAGATGGATGAGGCGTTGATTGCCAGAAATCTTAGTCCGGGCGGCAGTGCCGATCTACTGGCCTTAACTTGGCTGCTGTATCACTATCCTACCGAATAGCGAACATATGTTGCAAAACAGCGAGTTGGCCTTGTGATGGTTACGTCGATGATTCCCATCATTTGACAGCTCGTTGACACTTTTCTGATTTTTCCACTAAGGTTATTGAGAAAATTGCCGATATCGTTTTCACCAACTTCTACCCGTAATACGTCGAGTTACCATGTGCTGGCTAACCAAATTCGTTCCCGGCGAATTTTCGCTTCGCTTGCCACCCTCTTGTAACTTGAATTATTTAGGGTAGGTATCATGCTGTTTCAGGTACTCCGAGTAATCGTTTTCGATATGCAGCCAGTGCTGTGGCATCGTGTATGGCACACATGGGACTTGAAAGATAACGGAGAGGCGTGCATCAATATAAGCCATTGACACATAATCCATGTAAATAATGGTGGGGATGAAAGCGGTGAATGAAAATTTGAAAGAGCAGTTTGTTAAGCGCAACAAACTGGCTATCTGTGCAACGTTGCGCGAGTTAAAGAAGAATGATACGTCTCTGATGGTCCATCATTCTCATGGACAATTCATCAGCAAAATTCTTGACGTTGTACCCGATAATAACCTGTTTGTCTTCGATTTAGGCGGCATTGAGCGTGAAAATAGCCGTGCGCTGTATGCGGGCGCGTTGTCTTTCATTGCCGAGCCTGCTGGCGCGAAAGTTGAATTTAATGCTGAAATTGCGAAAACGGTGAACTACGACGGACTGCCTGCCTTTAGCGCGCAGATTCCTGAACTCCTTTATCTTATCCAGCGCAGAACCTATTTCCGCATCAATACGCCACTGTGGCCGCCGTTGACCTGCCGTGGCGAACTGCCGGATGACAGTGTTTTCACGTTCACCATCAAAGATCTCTCTCTGGGGGGATTAAGTCTGTATACCGACCGCGATACCACGGGGCTGTTGACCGAAGGGGACATCATTAAAAGCGTGGAGATGGATCTTGCTGACCACGGTTTTTTCTGCGTGGATTTGCAGTTTGTCGGCCAGGCAATGGTGAAGATCGTCGATAACAAAGGCGAATTGAAACTGACTCAGCGTTTGAGCTTCAAGTTCCCTTCACTGAACGCGGCACAGGAACGGGATCTTCAGCAGGTGATTTTTGAGTTGGAAAAATTACAAAACGAAAAGAAAAAGCGGTTCCAGGAATTGTAATTTTTAAGTGCAACCCTTTGTTTGGGCTTCACACATAACAGCAACGTTTTTCATTACGAGAATTAACGTATCGCCCGACTTATTTACCTATAAGTAATGCGAAAGCCCGCGTACAGGCGGCTTGAAGTATCACGGGGATAAATAAATGGTTTCTAACGTTCTCAGAGCCTTGTCAGATGAGATCGTCTGGGGCAGAATACGCGCCTTGCAAAATAACCGACGTCTAATAGCGTCGGTTATTTTTTTACATTTATGCTCGTCATACTTCAGGTTACAGGGGTATTGGTGTGGTTCTTACCTTCTCTCTGTGACTCAGGTTTGCTGGGTATAGGGTCTTCAACGAAAGAGGCCGGACAACGATCCGGATAGATAATTTTGTGTGTGCCTGTGAGCACAGTGAGGAAAGGAAAGATGGGGCAATTAACACGTTTCGCACCGGTGCCCGCCGGTTTGTGCTGCAAAGGTATTGGTTATGGCGCGACGCAGTCGCAGGTTATCTCTGGTGCTGTTACAGCCACCTCTTCTCATCGTGATTCAGGCGATCCCTGTATCCACTCTCTTATTTTCAGTACGTTCGAGTACGACTTTAGTGCGTTCGCAGATAACAATGCCGCGTCTGCCGTGATAAACGGAGGTGTGCGTCATGTCGCTTGATACGCATCTGCCTAATGCTGGCACAAAACGTACTCAGCTCAAAAGAACACTCACGCTGTGGCCCGTTGTCATGATGGGGCTGGCGTACATGCAGCCGATGACCATTTTTGATACCTTCGGTATCGTGTCTGGCCTGACTGACGGTCATGTGGCTACCGCCTATGCGTTTGCGTTGGTCGCTATTCTGTTCACGGCGCTGAGCTACGGCAAATTGGTAAAACGTTTCCCGTCTGCCGGTTCTGCTTATACCTATGCACAAAAAGCGATTAGCCCGCACGTTGGGTTTATGGTCGGCTGGTCGTCACTGTTGGACTATCTGTTCATGCCGATGATCAACATCCTGCTGGCGAAAATCTATCTGGAAGCGATTTTCCCCGGCGTTCCGTCATGGATTTTTGTGGCGGCGCTGGTCGGGCTGATGACGCTGTTTAACCTGCGTGGCATCAATCTGGTTGCTAACCTGAACTCCATTATCGTGGTGGTACAGGTCGCTATCATGGCGGTGTTCCTGGGTCTGGTGATTCACGGTGTTTATCTGGGTGAAGGTGCGGGTACATTGACCAGCACGCGTCCGTTCTGGTCCGAGGACGCCCATGTCGTGCCTATGATCACTGGGGCAACCATTCTCTGCTTCTCGTTTCTGGGTTTTGACGGCATCAGCTCTCTGTCAGAAGAAACGCATGATGCGGGCCGGGTGATTCCCAAAGCCATCTTCCTGACGGCGCTGTTCGGCGGCGTGATCTTTGTTGCCGTGGCGTATTTCCTGCAACTGTATTTCCCGGATATTTCGCGCGTTAAAGAGCCTGATGCTTCTCAGCCGGAAATTATGCTGTATGTGGCGGGTAAATTCTTCCAGTCCGTCATTCTGGTGTTCTCCTGTGTCACGGTGCTGGCATCCGGTATGGCTGCACATGCAGGTGTCTCTCGCCTGATGTATGTGATGGGGCGTGATGGCGTGTTCCCTGAGCGTTTCTTCGGCTACATCCACCCGAAATGGCGTACGCCGTCGTTGAACGTCTTGCTGGTTGGCGTGATTGCACTGTCTGCGGTTTCGTTCGATCTGGTGACAGCAACCGCGTTGATTAACTTCGGGGCGCTGGTGGCGTTTACGTTCGTGAACCTGTCGGTGATTTCACAGTTCTATATCCGTGAACGTCGCAACCGTACTGTGAAAGACACTATTAACTTCCTCGTGCTGCCCGTGATGGGTGCGTTGACGGTGGGGGCGCTGTGGGTCAATCTGGAAGCCAGTTCGATGACGCTGGGTCTGGTGTGGGCAACGATCGGGTTGTTATATCTGGCGTTTGTGACGCGTAGTTTTCGTCAGCCGGTGCCGCAATGCAGTGAAGAGCCCGTGTAAGTCAATTGATGGTTTATCGATGAAAAGAAGCGGAGCCAATGTGCTCCGCTTCTTTATGCCTTATCCCACCAGTTCCTGCGCATAGGCGTAAAGCGCTTTGAGCTGTGCCATCTTCTCTTTATCGTTTTCATGAAGCTGATACAGATCGCTGAGTTCTGACAGGTAGGACTGCAAGCGTTCCGACGTAAATACTGCACGCCGATGCTGTAGCCAACGCTGTTGCTCGCGGTCATCCAGCGTACCGGGGAAATTGCGGGCGCGGTAGCGGAAGAAAAGTGGCTCCAGACGATTATCGGCAAACGTGAGATCTAACGCAGGGAGATTCTGCGGCGCGGTCTCCTGAATAATCTTCATCGCCATGCGGTCGGCATCGCCAAAGAAGCCATCATAAAGCCGTAAATCGACATCATCAGACGCGGCAAAGGCGGGGGCTTCGGCAAACAACGCTACCACTTTCTCCCTGATGTCTGCGTTGTTACGCAGCAGCGCCAGATTATCCAGACAGCGTTGACGGTCGATGCCCAACCTTGCCGCATCCTCCGGCCGTAAGGTATTAGCTGGCGCTAATACTGGGCATTTATTGATGTGCACCAGCTTGAGCGGAACTGCGCTTTGATCGGCAGTCAGCGCATCTCGGCGCGTATATAACCGTTCACGTAATGCCTCGCTGTCCAACTCCAGCAGCGGTGTCATATCGCCAGCCAGATCGCACATGATGACCGCATTACGGTTATCCGGATGCCAGGCGAGCGGCACAATCCAACTGGTATTGCTTCTCGCCGCGCCAAACATACCGGAGACGTGAACGAGCGGCTTCATTTGTGGGATATCGATCAGTACGGAAATTTTGTTTTTATTGCGCAGCGGAAAAAGATACTCGAAAAGCTTGGGCTGCGCCTGCTTGAACAGTTTCGCCATCGCGATGGTGGCATAAACGTCGGACATCGCATCATGCGCTTGCTCGTGCGCAATACCGTTGGCTTTCGTCAGATGTTCAAGACGGAAACTGGGTAAGCCGTCATCGTTTTCGGGCCAGACGATGCCTTCCGGTCGCAGGGCATAGCAGGCGCGTAGCGCATCCAGCAAATCCCAGCGAGAATTACCGTTCTGCCAGCTGCAGGCGTAAGGATCGTAGAAGTTACGATAGAAAATATTACGGCTGACTTCATCATCAAAGCGGATGTTGTTGTAGCCCATAATGCAGGTGCCGGGCACGCTGAATGCGTCGTGGATCTGACGGGCGAACTCGGCTTCATTGACGCCTTTCGACAATGCGATCTGCGGAGTGATTCCGGTGATCATCACCGCTTCTGGCTCCGGCAGGTAATCATCGGTCGGGCGACAATAAATAACCAACGGCTCACCGATGATATTGAAATCCATATCGGTACGGACACCCGCAAACTGCGCGGGGCGATCGCGCGCTGGGTGTTTGCCAAATGTCTCGTAATCATGAATGAAAAAAGTGGGTTGTGTTTTATCGGCCATATATGCAGTTAGCTACGTGTATGCGCTGAGCCTGAAGTTAGGAAAAACAGACTGGAAAACGGCAAGGATACCATCGAATCGATTTTTCTGTGGTGCTTTACTGATTTACATCACTTCCCTGACTTACATCAATAGGAAGGGAGACATAATCACTAGGCATGTGTGTGTCCATTCGGTTACAATTTTCGTTTTAATGCGAATGATAATTAAATTCTTTATTACCTCGTAGATGACTCTGTGAGGAGCATTCGGCAACAAACAGCGAAATGGAGAACACACTTATGCGGTTAAATGCAGCGTTTGCAGCGAAGGCGACGTTATTGGCATCTATGTTTGTTTTGGCCAGCTGCGATCAGCAGGCATCGTCTTCAGAAGGGAGTCATACGGTAAGCATTGAGCATGCACAGGGAACTACACAGGTTCCGCAGCCGCCGAAGAAAGTAATTGTGTTTGACCCGACATCGTTGGATACGCTGGACGCGTTGAAAGCCGAAGGAATTGCTGGCGTACCGAAAAGCAGCACGCCGCTGCCTGCATTTTTATCAAAATACAACAGCGATAATTACCTGAACGCAGGGACGCTGTTTGAACCTGTCTATGAAGCGCTCAGCAGCGCTAAACCCGACCTGATTATTGCCGGTGGACGCACGCGCGATGCCTACGACAAACTGAGTGGCATTGCACCGACGATCTCGATGGATGTGGATGAGCATCAGTTTATGACGAGCTTTATACAGCGCATCGAGCAACTGGGCACCATCTTCGGCAAAGAAGATGAAGCGAAAAAACAGATAGATGACTTTAAACAACAGATCGTCCAAACGCGCGCCAAAACGGAAAACGCGGGCAATGCGTTGGTATTGATGATTAGCGGCGGAAAAATGTCTGCCTATGGTCCCAAATCGCGCTTTGGCTTCGTATTTGATGAGTTGGGCTTCAAACCTGCGACTGAGTTCCCTGATTCAGGCCGTCATGGCAACGTCGTGACATCAGAATTTTTGCTGAGCGTGAACCCTGAGTGGCTGTTTATTCTTGACCGTGACAGTGCGATTGGTCGCCCAGGTGGAGAATCTGCCAAACAGGTGCTGGATAATCCGCTGATTCACAAAACCAACGCCTGGAAAAACAATCACGTGGTCTATCTGGATTCTGCATCGCTGTATATCGCTGGGGGGCTGCAAAGCTACAAAAACCTCGTGAGTACCGTCAGCGACGCGTTGGATAAGAAATAACGGCAGAATCAATGAAGTCTTTTTACTATTCACTGGGTCTTTTTTTTCTGGCCTGCATGGTCGTTGTCAGCCTATTTGTTGGGGCAGGGCAGTTAAACATACAGGCCGTCTGGAACGACCCAGAAATGCGCGATATTTTCTTTATCAGCCGCGTTCCTCGCACTCTGGCTTTGCTACTGGCAGGCAGCGCGATGAGTGTGGCCGGTCTTATCATGCAGTTGCTGACACAAAACCGGTTTGTCGAACCGTCTCTGGCGGGGACCACACAGTCGGCCAGCCTTGGCCTGCTGGTGGTGATGATTGTCGTGCCTGGTGCGACAATCATCACCAAAATGGTGGTGGCGAGCCTGTTTGCGTTGGCGGGCACATTCCTGTTTATGATGCTGTTACAGCGGATTGTGCTGAAGTCTGCACTGGTTGTGCCGCTGGTTGGCATTATGCTGGGTGCGGTGATCAGTTCAATCACCACGTTTGGTGCGATGTATTTTGATCTGTTACAGGCGCTTGGCAGTTGGGAATCAGGTGATTTTTCCGGTGTCTTGCAGGGGCGTTACGAGCTGCTCTGGCTGGTTGGCGTGTTAACGCTGGTCGCCTGCTGGATTGCCGACCGTTTCACCGTCGCAGGAATGGGGCGTGAGTTCTCCGTTAATGTCGGCCTTAACTATCGACAGGTGATGTTGATGGGGCTGAGCATCATTGCCATAGTCAGTGGCGTCGTGGTGGTGGTGGTCGGTAGCCTGCCCTTTATCGGACTGATTGTGCCGAACCTAATCAGCATGATGCTGGGCGACAATGTACGCAAAACGATTCCGTGGGTGTGCCTGCTCGGCGGCGGTCTGGTACTGTGCTGCGATATTATCAGCCGCGTGATTCGTTATCCTTTCGAAATTCCGGTGAGCGTGGTTCTCGGCGTCATTGGCGCTGCCGTTTTCCTTCTCTTATTGCTAAGTCAGAAACGCCATGTCAGTCAATGAACGTAATACGGTGCTGACCGCTGCTGTCAGCGAAAAACGTGCGGGCTTATCTCCTGTCCAGCGATTGCTGTGTCTGACGGGTGTGGCTGTCGTGGTGATCGTGCTGTTTATGACCATCAATCTAGGCAGCAATTTACGCTACATTTTGACGCACCGTGGGCTGATGCTGACAACGATGCTGCTGGTGGCTTTTGCTGCCAGTGCATCGACCGTGCTATTCCAAACAGTGACGAACAACCGGGTATTGACGCCGTCGATTATGGGGTTTGAAGCCCTGTTTATCCTGATTCAAACGTCGCTGGTCTTTACTTTCGGCATTGCCGGTATTCCGGGGCTGGGTATTGAGGGCAAATTTGTTCTTGAGACGCTGCTGCTCATTATTTTCTCTGCACTGCTGTATCGCTGGCTGTTTACCGGCAGCCGCAATAACCTGCATCTGGTGTTGCTGGTCGGCATTATCTGCGGCACGTTGTTTCGCAGCATGGCGGGCTTGATGCAGCGCCTGTTGACCCCCGGTGAGTTCGCCATCTTGCAGGGGCGGATGTTTGCCACCTTCACCCGCACTGTCCCCGAACTGGTTGCGCTGTCTGTCGTGATTACGTTAGTGGTCGCGGTGGTGATCTGGCGTATGCGCTTTCGTTTTGATGTGCTGGCGCTGGGGCGCAATAACGCGATTAATCTTGGCATCGACTACAAACGCAGCGTCACTGTCATTCTACTGCTGGTTTCCGTGCTGGTCGCCATTTCAACGGCGCTGGTCGGCCCGTTGACCTTCTTAGGTTTTATGGTCGCAAACCTTGCCTATTTGGTCATTGGTTCCAGCCAACATCGCCTGTTGTTACCGGCGGCTTTCCTGCTGGGCGTCATTTCGCTGGTTGGCGGACAATTGGTGCTTGAGCATCTGCTGGATATGTCTGGCGCGCTGTCGGTCGTTATCGAATTTGTGGGTGGATCGCTGTTTATTGTGTTGCTACTGAAAAAGGTTTCCGTGTGATTGAGATCGGCAATGTAACGAAAACGTATAATAACGTGACCGTATTGAACAATGTCACGGCGACGGTGCCTCGTGGTGGCGTTACGTCGATTATCGGCCCGAATGGTGCAGGGAAGTCGACATTGTTGTCTATCATCAGTCGCCTGCTGGAAGCCGATAGCGGGCAGGTAAAAGTTAACGGCATGGATGTGATGACAACGCCAAGCGATAAGCTGGCGACGTGTTTATCCGTGCTACGGCAGGAAAATCAGTTTACCAGTCGCTTAACGGTGGCAGAGCTGGTGGGCTTTGGGCGCTATCCTTACACCAAAGGGCGACTGAACGCTGACGATCGTGAACGCATCAGCGCGGCGCTGGCTTTCCTCAACCTGACCGAGTTGAAAGATCGATTTTTAGATGAACTTTCCGGCGGCCAACGTCAGCGGGCCTATGTCGCGATGGTGCTGTGTCAGGACACGGAATACGTGTTGCTGGATGAACCGTTGAATAATCTGGATATGAAGCATGCCGTGGCGATGATGAAGCAAATTCGCCGTGCGGCCGATGAGTTAGGTAAAACCATTGTGCTAGTTATCCACGACATCAACTTTGCTTCCGCCTATTCGGACTACATCATTGCGATGCGCAAAGGGCAGATTATCTATACGGGAAAACCGGAAGACATCATGGTGTCCGATGTGTTGGAAGATATTTTCGATACGGAAGTGGCCATTGAAGAGGTTCATAACCAACGTATCGCAGTATATTACCGCTGAATACCCGTCATACTTCAAGCCGCATGTACGTTGGCAATACTCGGCTCATATTCGAGCCTCGCCCTATAGGGCCGTCGCAAGCGACGTTCAAATCGACTAAGTCAATTTGTCCTTGCTCACCCCAGTCACTTACTTGAGTAAGCTCCTGGGGACTCGTGCGGTCGCCGCCTGCATGCAACTCGAATTATTTAGGGTATGGTTTGGTGACAGAGTATCCGCTTAGCGATGCGTTAGCGCAAAGGGCGTAAGCACTGCTTGAAAGACGCTGGGTATAACCTGTATGGTGAATGCATAAAGAATTTATGTATGACTTAAGGTAAGGGCTAAAGATGGATAAGGACACTAAGCCGTGTTTCCAGGATGTGCTGGAATTCGTGCGTATGTTTCGTCGTAAAAATAAGCTTCAACGTGAAATCGTCGACAACGAAAAGAAAATTCGTGATAACCAGAAGCGCGTTCTGCTGCTGGACAACCTGAGCGAATACATTAAACCTGGCATGTCCATCGAGGACGTGCAAAATATCATCGCTAACATGCGCGGTGATTATGAAGACCGTGTTGATGACTACATCATCAAGAACGCCGATCTGTCGAAAGAACGTCGTGAGCTGTCTAAGAAACTGAAAGCGATGGGCGAAGTTAAGTAACCTAAGCACCGTTTTCTACCGTAAAAGGATCGCTTCGGCGGTCCTTTTTCTTTTGTCCTCTAAGCCATAATCCTTTTCTTTCTGTTAACTGCTAGTTTGCGTGCGGATGCTCCGGTTATTGATGGCTCTGTTGCTGGTGAACATGCTGAAGGCCCAGAGAATTAGAATCTCGCTCGCACTATGGATGTCATTTTTTGCAATTCAGTCGTTTTCTTGCGAAACGCTTCCCTACCTGAGTTTTCCGTTCTGTTGCATTAGTCTGGGTTACTGCAACATCCCATAGCGAACCACAGGGAAAGAGGGAAGGTGCATCATGGTAATGGACGATGTCGGTAAATAGTCTGGCGTGGGCGAGCGTGCTTGGCATCCTGCCGCTGCTTTTTTTACCGCAGATCCCAGCGTTAACACCGCTGTTATGGGGAATTGTGCTGTCGACCTGCGTGATATTCGTGGGATGTCGTCATGCGGGAATACGCTTTCTGGCTTTTGTTGCCGTGAGTTTTTGCTGGGCATTATTGAATGCTCAAACTCTGTTGCTGCAAATTGATCGCGTCACGCAGGACCCAGTTAACGCTGTCGTGACAATAAGCAGTATACGGTTCAGTGAACACAATGACGCCTTGCTCACCGTTAGGTTGGAGGAAGTCAACCAGCGCCGGATATTTCCTCCGCTGTATGCCCAACTTACCTTATCACCTGTTATGCAAAACTGGTGCGGTGGTCAACGCTGGGCAATCACTGCCACTTTTCGCCCCATCCATAGTCGACTAAATGAAGGCGGCTTTGATAGCCAACGCTGGGCTGTAGCCAAGCGACAACCACTATCGGGCCGTGTACTAACGGCAAACGTACTCGATGGCCGTTGTGATTTTCGCCAGCGCACGATTGCGCAGGCAGAACAGCAGGTACAAGGATTGCCTTGGCGTTCTATTTTACTGGCGCTGACGTTTGGTGAGATGAAAACGGTTAGTCCGGAACTCAAGACGCTACTTCAGAATACCGGAACGATGCATCTGATGGCGATCTCTGGTCTCCATATCGTGCTCGCGGGTCTGGTGGGTTGGGGAATGGCGCGGGCTTTACAGTATGGCTTTCCTGTACCGTGGATTGGCTACATATTCCCATTACTGATGAGTATTGTGGCTGCATGGGGATATGTCTGGCTGGCAGGAGGAAACCCTCCTGCGGTACGGTCTGCGCTGGCACTTAGCGTATGGGTTTGTCTAAAAGTGCGGAGCGTTAACTGCTCAGCTTGGCAGGTTTGGCTCTGGTGTGTTGCGTTAATTCTGGTCAGCGATCCATTAAGCGTACTGTCAGACAGTTTTTGGCTATCTTGCCTTGCGGTAGCCTCGCTTATTTTCTGGTTTCAGTGGGCACCGCTTCCCCATAAGTTACAGACCCAGCGCCGGTGGTTCTGGCTGCGCTGGATCCATCTACAAACAGGTATCACATTGCTATTGATGCCCTTGCAACTGCATATTTTCCATGGTTTTAGCATCACCTCTTTGCCCGCTAACCTTTGGGCTGTACCTTTAGTATCCTTCGTTACCACACCGCTGATTTTGCTGGCATTGACCACTATCGGGTTCGCGCCGCTGAGTGATATTCTATGGTGGCTGGCGGATATTTCGCTGCGTGTGGTATTCGCACCGCTGTCTTATCTACAGACAGGATGGATTTATCTTGATGCGTCTCTGCTACTAGGGAGTATCGCGGGATGGGGCGCAGTGGTGATATGGCGCTTTAGCTGGTGGCGAATTTATCCCGCGAGCATTGGCGCTCTGATCCTGGTTTTATTGGTATTTCGCACAAAGAGTGATGCGCCGGATTGGCGTGTGGACATGCTGGATGTCGGCCACGGTTTGGCAATCGTGATCGAACAGCGTGGGAAGGCGGTGCTATATGATACGGGAAATCGCTGGGAAGGAGGCGACATGGCGACGCGAGAAATTCTACCTTACCTGCGATGGCAGGGCGTCGATGTAGAAAACATTATCTTGAGCCACAGCCATATGGATCATATCGGGGGACTGGAGACGCTACAAACCGCTTACCCTGAAGCAACGATATATAGCGCGACCAAATCTATGAATCATCACCCTTGTCTGCGTGGTGAGCGCTGGCGCTGGCAGGATCTCACCTTTACCGTCCTATGGCCGTTAGCACTCGTCGAGAGAGCAGAAAATAACGACTCCTGCGTTATCCGCGTAGATGATGGGAAACACAGCGTCTTATTGACGGGCGATCTGGAGTCGGATGCGGAAAAGGCGTTGATTCAGTTAGAACGCAGTGCGCTGCGTGTGAATTTGTTACAAATCCCCCACCATGGCAGTAAGACCTCATCGTCACCTCCCTTTATTCGTGCAGTTAATGCTGAGTTGGCTATGGCCTCAGCGGCACGCTATAACCCATGGCGGCTGCCTTCAGTAAAGATTGTCGATCGATATCGGCAATATGGCTACTCGTGGTTGGATACTGCGTCATTCGGGCAATTAAGTGCACGTTTTTTCAGCGATTCATGGCATGTTCTGCGGTTCAGGGATCACATATCGTCGCGTTGGTATCATCAGTGGTTTGGCGTAGAGCGGTATAATGAGTAAAATGGTCGGCTATTTCTTCCCTATTCAGGTTCACTACATGCTGAATGATAAAGATCTCTCCACCTGGCAGACTTTTCGCCGCCTATGGCCGATGATCTCTCCTTTTAAGGCAGGGCTTGCTGTTGCTGCAATTGCGCTCATTATTAACGCAGCTGGCGATACACTCATGCTTTCACTGCTTAAACCTTTGCTGGATGAAGGATTTGGTAAGGCGGATCGCTCCGTATTGCTCTGGATGCCGCTGGTTGTTATTGGGTTGATGTTAGTCAGGGGGGCGTCGGGCTTTGTCTCCAGCTACTGCGTTTCTTGGGTTTCAGGCAAAGTGGTGATGAATATGCGCCGCCGCCTTTTCTCTCATATTATGGGTATGCCGGTCGCATTCTTTGATCAACAGTCAACAGGAACGCTATTATCCCGTATTACCTATGATTCAGAGCAGGTTGCGGCTTCGTCATCTGGCGCGTTAATTACTGTTGTCAGAGAAGGGGCCTCTATTATTGGCCTGTTCATTCTGATGTTCTACTACAGCTGGCAGTTGTCCATCATCCTGATTGTGATTGCGCCGATTGTGTCGATCGCCATGCGCATGGTGTCCAAACGGTTCCGTAGTATCAGTAAAAACATGCAGGATACGATGGGGCACGTCACCACCAGCACGGAGCAAATGCTTAAAGGGCATAAAGAAGTGCTGATGTTTGGCGGTCAGGACGTCGAGACTAAACGCTTCGAACAGGTCAGTAACCGGATGCGTCAGCAGGGCATGAAGATGGTATCTGCTTCTTCAATTTCCGACCCTATCATTCAGTTGATCGCTTCTCTGGCCTTGGCATTCGTGCTGTATGCTGCCAGCTTCCCTAGCGTAATGGAAACGCTAACCGCGGGGACGATTACGGTGGTGTTCTCTTCCATGATTGCGCTGATGCGTCCGTTAAAATCACTGACTAACGTGAACGCACAGTTCCAGCGCGGTATGGCCGCATGCCAGACGCTGTTCGCTATTCTGGACATGGAACAGGAACGTGACACGGGTAAACGAGAAATCGAACGTGCGAAAGGTGAGCTCGAATTCCGTCAGGTGAATTTCGCTTATCCGGCAAGAGAAAATCTGGCGCTGAAGAACATCAATCTGCATATCCCCGTGGGTAAAACGGTCGCGTTGGTTGGCCGCTCTGGTTCAGGCAAATCGACGATTGCTAGTTTGATCACGCGTTTTTACGATATTCAGTCGGGTGAGATTCTCCTCGATGGCCATGATTTACGTGAGTATCGCTTGTCTTCCTTGCGTAATCAGGTGGCGCTGGTTTCTCAAAACGTCCATCTGTTCAACGACACGATAGCAAACAATATCGCTTATGCCCGCAACGAAAACTATAGCCGTGAAGAAATTGAGCGCGCTGCAAAAATGGCATATGCAATGGACTTCATCAATAAGATGGAGCACGGTTTGGATACGGTCATTGGTGAAAATGGCGTGATGCTTTCTGGCGGGCAACGGCAGCGTATCGCGATTGCCCGTGCGCTGCTGCGTGATAGCCCAATCCTGATATTGGATGAGGCTACGTCGGCGCTGGATACGGAATCCGAACGCGCGATTCAGGCAGCATTAGACGAACTGCAAAAAGATCGGACCGCGCTGGTGATTGCACACCGTCTTTCCACGATTGAGAAAGCGGATGAGATTCTGGTGGTTGAGGATGGAAGAATTATTGAGCGAGGCAATCATACCGCGTTACTGGCGGCTAACGGTGCCTATGCTCAACTACATAGAATGCAGTTCGGCGAATGATTGAGCGTATTTGGTCCGGACAATCGCGGCTCTATTGGCTGTTACTGCCGCTTTCGTGGTTATACGGACTCATTACTTTTCTCATCCGTCAGAGCTATCGGCTAGGATGGCGGAAAAGCTGGCGATCTCCCGTGCCCATCGTGGTTGTGGGGAACCTGACGGCAGGCGGCAATGGGAAAACACCCGTAGTCATTTGGCTCGTCGAACAGTTGCAGCGCAGAGGCTATCGTGTCGGCGTGGTGTCGCGTGGTTACGGTGGAAAAGCTGAACGTTATCCGCTGCTGCTGAATGAATCGGTGACGACAGTGCAGGCTGGCGATGAACCAGTGTTGATTTTCCAACGCACTGGCGCGCCCGTTGCGGTAGCCCCTCGTCGCGCGGAAGCTGTGAGCGCATTATTGGCTCGACACACGCTAGATGTGGTGATCACAGACGATGGATTACAGCACTATGCGTTGGCAAGAGATATCGAATTGGTTGTGATTGACGGGATGCGGCGTTTTGGCAATGGATGGTGGTTGCCTGCGGGCCCGATGCGGGAAAGAGAAAGTCGCCTAGCGTTGGTGGATGCCGTCGTTGTTAACGGCGGTGTTCCGCAAACAAACGAGATAGGCATGACATTAACGGCGGGTATGGCGGTTAATTTACTGTCAGGTGAATCCCGCTCGCTTAGCCAGTTGCATGATGTGGTTGCGATGGCGGGCATCGGACATCCTCCTCGTTTTTTTGCTACGCTGCGCGATGCGGGCGTCAGCATTGCACGCGAAGTTGCCTTTGCTGACCATCAATCGTACCAGCCAGAACAGCTCGCATTGCTGACTCAAGATACGACGCAGCCGTTGCTGATGACGGAAAAAGATGCGGTAAAATGTAAGGCGTTTGCCCAGGATAACTGGTGGTATCTGCCCGTCGATGCGGTGCTAGCCGAGCCTCAGGGCACGCAATTGCTCGACAAACTAGAATATATGCTTAATCGGAATGTTGGCAGCAGAACGTAAATCGTCATTCTGCTACGATTTTAGGTATCCTCTGTGGGTATCAACTTATTAGATCGCTGCTACGGCGATAAAGAAAATGTCGGTCATTGATCGGCCAAAGATGGAGGAAGCATGGATCACCGTTTACTTGAGATTGTTGCCTGTCCTGTTTGTAATGGTCGGCTGTATTTTAATAAAGAGAAACTGGAGCTGATATGCAAGGCCGATGGGTTGGCCTATCCAGTTCGTGATGGTATCCCTGTGCTGCTGGAGAATGAGGCACGTAAACTTGGGGCTGACGAGATAACGCAATGACCTTTACTGTGATCATCCCTGCGCGCTTTGCGTCAAGCCGACTGCCGGGTAAACCGCTGGCGGACATCAACGGCAAACCGATGGTCGTTCATGTGATGGAACGGGCACAGGAATCAGGGGCACAGCGCGTCATTGTTGCCACCGATCATCCTGATGTTGAGGTTGCCGTGCGGCAGGCTGGTGGTGAAGTGTGTTTGACTCGCGCCGATCATAATTCTGGCACCGAGCGGCTGGCTGAAGTCATCGAACGCTATGGTTTTACCGATGACGACATCATTGTTAACGTTCAGGGGGATGAACCACTCATTCCATCCGTTATCATTCGTCAGGTGGCGGAAAACCTTGCAGCCAGTAAAGCAGGAATGGCGACACTGGCCGTGCCGATTGAAACCAGTGAAGAAGCCTTCAATCCGAATGCAGTAAAAGTGGTGACCGACGCTGAGGGATACGCGCTGTATTTTTCCCGAGCGACGATTCCCTGGGACAGAGAGCGTTTTGCTCAGTCGAAGGAAACCATTGGCGATCATTTCCTCCGGCATATAGGTATTTATGCCTACCGTGCGGGTTTTGTTCGTCGTTATGTCACATGGGCCCCGAGCCAACTGGAGCAAATCGAATTACTGGAGCAACTACGTGTGCTGTGGTACGGCGAGAAGATTCATGTTGCGGTTGCCAAAGCCGTTCCTAGCGTCGGTGTTGATACACCAGAAGATCTAGCCCGTGTGCGACAAGTCATGGCTGGTCAATAAAACGTATCACACTAACCTGCTATAAGTACTTCATGGGCGTCTATTCTTGACGAAATAGATGCCCATGAAACTTTTCTTAAGACCATCACTTTATTTTTAAATTATTTAGTACTTATTTAGATAACTATACCCTAAATAATTCGAGTTTCAGGCAGGCGGCAAGGGAATGAGTCCCGATGAGCTTACTCAAGTAAGTGATTCGGGTGAGTGAACGTAGCCAACGTACATGCAACTTGAAGTATGACGGGTAAATTCTTAAATTTTCTCAAACTACGCTGTATCGCTTTATTTATGCAGGTTATGTATTCCCATCCTGAATTGAACCGCCGCGAGTGGAACTTTTATTTTTATATTTAAATGCTACTATCAATTCGCCATGTTTTCGCATGGCGTTTTTTGTTATTTCAACTAAGGATGGTAATGATATGGATGCTAAACGTTATATAGCAAAAATTTTTCTCGGCGGTATGTTAATGGGTGCAGCTGCGGGCAGCAGTGCGGCGGTTTATTACATGGCACCTAACGGCGATGACGCGAGTAACGGCAGTAAAAACTCTCCCTGGAAAACGATCGATCGCGCGCAGAAAACGTTAAATGCTGGCGACCGTCTGTGGGTTCGTGGCGGTAAATACGTGTTCACTAAGGGACTGAACGTTTGTGCTACTCGCACTGATGTAGTGAATGCGATCACGCTAAGTAAGAGCGGAACGGAAGGTAAACGCATAGAGTATTGGGCGTCTAGCGGAGAAGTACCAATTTTTGATTTCAGCCAGATGCAGGATGATTGCCGCGTTAAAGGGTTCAACGTTGTCGCAGATTGGGTTTCTGTGAAAGGGTTGGAAATAACCGGTGTTCCGCAACGTAATAACCTTAACCATGAATCCTGGGGCGTGTGGAATAGGGGCAGCAATAATATATTTGAGCAGTTGAATATTCACCATATTATGGGGACGGGCCTGTTCATTCAGCGTGGGGGAAATAATCTGGTATTGAATAGTGACTCTCACCATAATTACGACCCACTGACATCTAATGGTGCGGGCCAAAGTGGAGATGGCTTCGGTGCGCATATCCCTGCTAATCAGCCAGGTAATATTTTCCGTGGTTGCCGGGCATGGTCAAACTCAGATGATGGCTTCGATTTAATTAATGCCTATTCTCCGGTGTTGATTGAAAACTCTTGGGCCTGGTCGCACGGTTATCTACCGGGGACGACACAATCACTGGCAGCAGGTAACGGCAATGGTTTTAAAATCGGTGGCTACGGTGGTGTTTATGTGGCAAATGCGGTGAAACATACCGTGCGTAACTCGGTTGCGTTTTTAAATAAGGCAGCTGGTTTTTATGCCAACCACCATCCGGTAGCGAACGATTTCTTTAACAACACGGGCTATAAAAATAACCCGAACTTTGCTATCCGCGGCATTGATGCAAACGGAAAAGCAATTGGGCTGGGTACGCTGCGTAACAACGTTTCCCACGGCGGTAAAGACTTGTCGTTCTCCGACGGGGCAAACATGCGCTATAACTCGTGGGATCTGAAAATTGTGGTATCAGATGCTGATTTCGAGAGCGTTTCCGTCACCGGATGGGATGCGCCGCGTCAGGCGGATGGTAGCTTGCCAGTACTCAAGAGCCTGCATCTTGCTTCGGGCAGCGCGTTGATCAACAAGGGTGGCGATGTCAAATTGCCTTACAAAGGATCGGCTCCAGATTTGGGTGCCTTTGAACGCGAATAGTAGTGGCGTGGTAGTACACTGGCCTGTCACTCACGATATTCCCTGCTGACGTGCAGGGGATATTGCTGCAATAACTTCAGCAGGGCGTGATCCCTGCCGTCATTGATCCCCGCTTATACTCTAAATAATTCGAGTTTCAGGCAGGCGGCAAGCGAAGGAGTCCCGATGAGCTTACATAAGTAAGTGATTCGGGTGAGTGACAAATCCGCCAAAGGCTGATTTGAGCGCTGCTTGCAGCGACCCCAACGGGGCGAGGCCCACGCGAGTGGGCTGAGTAGTGCAGCCAACGCACATGCAACTTGAAGTATGACGAGTATATTTGATCTGCATTGAAGTATTTGTCCTCTGCTCGCCGCATCATGGTGGGTGGAGCTATTTGGCTCAACTGAGGTATAGCCGTTTATGGAACAGTTGAAATCGGAACTCAGTACGGTTTTGGGGGAAAGCCTCAGCCGACTTGAGCGCATAAGCGAACAGCCCTATGCGGATCTGTATGCCTTGTATGATAAAGAGGGTCATGCGATTCCTTTGTTGGCCAAAAGTTATGTTTGCCAGGGGGTGGCGCAGCAGGAAGCCTATAAACTTTCGATGCTGGCGCGTGAAGGCGATGTCCGTCTGCCAACCGTCTATGGACTGGTGTTGACGCAACAGCAGCCTTATCGGGAACTGCTGCTGATTGAGCGCTTGCGCGGTGTGTCGGTGGAGGCTCCCCCAAGAAGCGGCCAGCGCTGGACGCTGCTGATGGATCAAATTGTTGAAAACGTACTGGCCTGGCACCGAATTGACAGCCATGGCTGTGTCGGTTCTGTCGATAGCACACAGGACAACGATTGGTTCAGTTGGTACCAGCAGCGTCTGGAAGTCCTGTGGTCTACGTTGCTTAATGTCAATGCGCCTCAGCTCACACAGCAGGATCGTACCGTGCTTTATCGTTCGCGCCAGTGTCTGGAAGTGTTGTTTGAGGATTTTGACGACAGCTGTGTGTTGGTGCACGGCAACCTTTCGCTACGCAGTATGTTGAAGGATGCGCGTAGCGACCAACTATTAGCGATGATTAATCCGGGGATGATGCTGTGGGCACCCAGAGAGTATGAACTCTTTCGGCTTTGCGAATCCGGAATGCCGGAGCAACTGCTTTATCACTACCTCAAACAAGCACCGGTATCTGAATCCTTCGTCTACCGGCGCTGGCTCTATGTCATTTGGGAAGCAGTGTCCCGCTATATCCATACAGGACAGTTAGACCGTCAGCTATTTGATGTGGCTTCTCGCGAGCTATCTCCCTGGCTGGAGTGAGTCTGCGGTTGTTCCGCGTCGTGCGGTGCTGCCGAGGTTCCCTTTAGCAACTGCCAGAGGCGACCGAGCGTTTCATACCAGGCTCGCTCGCTGTGTGATAAATAGTAAGCTGAAGGGAACACTTTCTCCCACGGGTTGAGCGCAGAGGTGATCGCCATCTGATTCGCCGGAGCGGGAATCGGTGCTAGCCCCTGAGCCTGGAAAAAGCGGATGGCGCGAGGCAGATGGTTAGCTGAGGTCACCAGCAGAAAAGGGCGATCGCCAACAATCTTAGCGGTTGCCGCTGCTTCTTCTTCCGTATCCCTTGGCGTATCAAGAATGACGATATCCTGCCGAGGGATACCCAAACTCTCTGCTACCAGCGCCGCGGTTTTCGCACTACTGACAGGATTCCCCTGTGCCGCCCCGCCAGTAAAAATCAATTTTGCGCCGGGGTTGGCATGATAAAGGCGAATGCCTTCCGTGACGCGCGGGAGGCTGTTGCTGATGAGGTTGGAGCTGGGCGCCCATTCCGCGTTATAGGTATATCCCCCGCCTAGCACGACAATATAGTCGGCTTTGCTCGCCTGTGACGTCTGCTGCCAGGTTGGATACTGTGATTCCAGTGGTAACAATAGTCGATCGGCCACAGGTTGCAGGCTGAGTAGAATAAGCATCAGCCAACTGCCTAATACCATCGTTTTCCCCGTGCGCTGCCGCCGAGTAAACCAGAGCAACAACAGGCCAACACCCATCAAAAGCAGTAGCAATGGCAGAGGTTGCAGAAGGCCACCGACGAACTTTTTGAGTGTGAAAAGCATAAAATTGCATTCCTTTTGAGTGAAAAAACCGCATCTGGGAAGATATCATGCGGTAAGGCCATTCATTCTAAGCCAGCCTGTGCCAAAATGGCAGGCTGGAAAAAATTGCATCGCGCAGACAGGTGCTGCACGATCTTCCCCCGTTTATATGATGCGGAACAATGACTGATGCAGGATCGCAATTTTAACGATATCGCCGAAAAATTTGCTCAGAATATCTATGGCACAACGAAGGGGAGACTTCGGCTGGCGGTATTGTGGCAGGATCTTAGCGAGCTTTTGGCCAAGCTTCCGGCTCGGCCTTTGCGCATCCTTGACGCGGGAGGCGGTGAAGGGCAGATGGCCTGTCGTCTGGCGGCTTTAGGACATCAGGTATTGTTGTGCGATGTTTCCGATGAGATGATTCAGCGCGCCAAAAACGCGGCAGCTGCGCAGGGTGTCAGCCATAATATGCGTTTTGTGCAGTGTGCCGCACAGGATATCGCGCAATATATGGAAAGCCCCGCCGATCTGATATTGTTCCACGCGGTGCTGGAGTGGGTCGCGCAACCGCAGCAGGCGCTGAAAATATTGTATGATTGCCTGTCGCCGGGTGGTGCGCTGTCTTTGATGTTTTATAACCATCACGGGCTGTTGATGCGTAACATGGTGCTGGGCAACTTTGATTATGTTCAGGCCGGCATGCCGAAGAATAAACGGCGTTCGTTATCGCCAGATCACCCGCTGGATCCGCAAGAAGTGTACGGCTGGCTTGATGATATGGGGCTAACTATTAGCGGAAAAACTGGCGTGCGTGTGTTTCATGACTACTTGCAGAATAAGCAGCAGCAGATTGATAAATTTGCCGATATTCTGGAGCTTGAGCAGCGGTATTGCCGACAAGAGCCTTTTGTGAGTTTGGGCCGTTATATCCATGTCATGGCGCATAAACCCCCTTTGAAGGATGCATTATGAGTGATTTTTCCCAGACTGTACCCGAACTGGTCGCCTGGGCACGAAAAAACGATTTCTCCATTTCCCTCCCCACCGAACGCTTGGCGTTTTTGATGGCGATTGCCACGCTTAATGGCGAACGTATGGATGGTGAAATGAGTGAAGGTGAGCTGATTGATGCTTTCCGTCATGTGAGTCAGGGATTTGATCAGACGAGCGAAACCATTACCATCCGCGCCAACAATGCGATTAACGATTTGGTGCGCCAGCGGTTACTTAACCGTTTTACCAGTGAACAAGCGGAAGGTAATGCGATTTACCGTCTGACCCCGCTGGGGATCGGTATTACTGATTACTATATCCGGCAACGTGAGTTCTCGACGCTGCGGCTTTCTATGCAGCTCTCTATCGTGGCGCAAGAGCTTAGCCGTGCGGCCGATGCGGCGGAAGAAGACGGCGATGAGTTCCACTGGCATCGCAACGTATTTGCGCCGCTGAAATATTCCGTTGCTGAAATTTTTGACAGCATTGATTTGTCGCAGCGCGTGATGGATGAACAGCAGCAGGGCGTTAAAGACGATATTGCTGCGCTGTTAAATCAGGATTGGCGAGCGGCGATCAGCAGTTGTGAACAACTGCTGACGGAAACCTCGTCTACGCTGCGTGAGTTGCAGGACACGCTCGAAGCCGCGGGTGACAAATTGCAGACGAGCCTGTTGAGCATTCAGGATACGATTATGAATAACCCGCATAATCTGGAGTTTGTCGATAAGCTGGTGTTCGACCTGCAAAACAAACTTGACCGCATTGTGAGTTGGGGGCAGCAGACGATAGATTTGTGGATTGGTTACGATCGGCACGTACATAAGTTTATCCGTACCGCCATTGATATGGATAAAAACCGCGTCTTTGCTCAGCGGTTGCGTCAGTCAGTGCAGAGCTATTTCGATAACCCTTGGGCGCTGACGTTTGCCAACGCCGATCGTTTGCTGGATATGCGTGATGAAGAACTGACGTTGCGTAGTGAAGAAGTGACCGGTGAACTGCCGCCGGAGCTGGAATACGAAGAGTTTAGTGAAATGCGCGAGCAACTGATCGCGTTGGTCGAGCAAGCGCTGCATAAATATAAAGCGCAACAGATCCCGCTTGATTTGAGTGAAGTGATGCGTGAATACCTCGCGCAGTATCCTCGCTCGCGGCATTTTGATGTTGCCCGAATCGTGGTCGACCAGGCAGTACGTCTGGGCGTAGCCGACACAGATTTCACCGGATTACCTGCATTGTGGCAGGCGATCAATGAGTACGGAGCCAAGGTGCAGGCCCATGTCATCGACAAATATTGAACAATTTATGCCAGTGAAGCTGGCAACCGCGCTGTCGAATAACCTCTTTCCCGCGCTGGATAGCCAATTACGCGCTGGGCGCCATATTGGTATTGAGGAACTGGAGAATCACGTATTTTTGATGGATTTCCAGGAGGTGCTGGAGGAGTTCTACAGCCGTTACAACGTGGAACTGATCCGCGCGCCGGAAGGGTTTTTCTATCTGCGTCCGCGCTCTACCACGTTGATCCCTCGCTCTGTGCTGTCCGAGCTGGATATGATGGTAGGGAAAATTCTCTGTTATCTCTATCTGAGCCCAGAGCGCCTGGCGCACGAAGGCATTTTCAGCCAGCAGGAGCTTTATGAGGAACTGCTGAGTCTCGCGGATGAAAGCAAGCTGTTGAAGCTGGTGAATCAGCGCTCCACTGGCTCCGATCTGGATCGCCAAAAGTTGCAGGAAAAAGTCAGAACCTCGCTTAACCGCTTACGTCGGTTAGGCATGATCTACTTTATGGGCAATGACAGCAGCAAGTTCAGAATTACTGAATCGGTATTCCGCTTCGGGGCTGATGTGCGCAGCGGCGATGATGCCCGTGAAGCACAGCTACGAATGATTCGCGATGGTGAAGCGATGCCTGTTGAAGGTAGTTTGTCGCTGAAAGATGACAGCGACGATAACGATCGCACCGATGATACCGCGCCAGAAACGGGCGAGGATGAATAAGAGCTTATCCCACCTCTACTGGGATAGGCTCTACGTGTTGAGGATGAACAGGAATGATTGAACGCGGTAAATTTCGCTCACTAACGCTGGTCAACTGGAACGGTTTTTTCGCCCGCACCTTCGATCTGGATGAACTGGTTACTACGTTATCCGGCGGTAACGGTGCCGGTAAATCCACCACGATGGCCGCCTTTATTACGGCGCTAATCCCTGACCTAACGCTGCTGCATTTCAGAAACACCACCGAAGCCGGTGCCACCAGCGGTTCACGCGATAAAGGCCTGCACGGTAAATTGCGTGCCGGTGTCTGCTACTCCACGCTGGATGTGGTTAACTCGCGTCATCAGCGCGTGCTGGTTGGGGTTCGTCTCCAGCAGGTTGCGGGACGTGACCGTAAAGTCGATATCAAGCCTTTCACCATTCAGGGATTGCCGACGGCTATCCAGCCGACGCAAATTCTGACGCAGATTGTCGGCGATCGTCAGGCGCGAGTGCTCTCGTTGCAGGAGCTGAAAGAGCGCGTCGAGGAGATGGAAGGCGTTCAGTTCAAGCAGTTTAACTCCATCACCGACTATCATTCGCTGATGTTTGATTTAGGCGTGGTGCCGCGTCGCCTGCGTTCTGCCTCCGATCGCAGCAAATTTTATCGTCTGATTGAAGCCTCGCTATACGGCGGTATTTCCAGCGCCATTACCCGCTCGCTGCGTGATTACCTGCTACCGGAAAACAGCGGCGTGCGTAAGGCGTTTCAGGATATGGAAGCGGCGCTGCGTGAGAATCGCATGACGCTGGAAGCGATTCGCGTCACCCAGTCCGATCGCGATCTGTTTAAACACCTGATTTCCGAAGCGACCTCCTATGTTGCGGCTGACTATATGCGGCACGCCAATGAGCGCCGCATTCATCTGGATGGGGCGTTGGAACTGCGTCGTGACCTGTTTTCCAGCCGCAACCAACTGTCGAGCGAGCAATATCGCCATGTTGAAATGGCGCGAGAACTGACGGAGCAGAATGATACCGAAGGCGATCTGGAAACGGATTATCAGGCTGCCAGCGACCACTTGAATCTGGTGCAGACAGCGATGCGCCAGCAGGAAAAGATCGAGCGTTATAACGCCGATTTGGAAGAATTGAGCTACCGCCTCGAAGAACAGAACGAGGTAGTGGAAGAAGCGCGGGAACAGCAGGCCGAAAACGAAGAGCGTGCCGATGCCGCTGAACTGGAAGTCGATGAACTGAAAAGCCAGCTTGCCGATTATCAACAGGCGCTGGACGTACAGCAAACGCGTGCCATTCAATATCAGCAGGCACAACAGGCGTTGGAACGCGCTCGCACGCTATGCCAGTTGCCGGATCTGACCGCAGAGAATGCAGATGAATGGCTTGACAGCTATCAGGCGAGAGAGCAGGAAGCGACAGAGATTCTGCTGATGCTGGAGCAGAAGCTGAGCGTGGCAGACGCGGCGCACGGCCAGTTTGAGCAAGCCTATCAGCTGGTGAGTAAAATCGCTGGCGCAGTCAGCCGTAGCGAAGCCTGGCAGGTCGCGCGCGACCTGCTGCGTGACAGCTCTTCGCAGCGCTATCAGGCTGAGCGGGTACAGCCGCTGCGGATGCGTTTGTCTGAGTTGGAACAGCGCCTGCGCGAGCAGCAGGATGCTGAACGACTATTGCAGGATTTCAGCAAACGTAACGGCCAGGATTATCAACCAGAAGAGCTAGAGTCGCTCCAACAAGAGCTTGATGCTCGTATCGAAACGCTGTCATCGCTAGTGGCGGAAGCGGGTGAGCGCCGCATGACGCTGCGTCAGGAGCTGGAGCAAACCCAACAGCGAATTCAGAAGTTGACGGCGCGTGCGCCAGTCTGGCTGGCTGCACAGGAAACGCTGACGCAACTGAGCGAGCAGAGCGGCGAAACGTTTGAAGATAGCCGTCAGGTGACGGAGTTCATGCAGCAATTGCTGGAGCGTGAACGTGAAACCACAGTTGAACGTGATGACATCGCTGCCCGCAAACGCCAAATTGAAGCGCAGGTTGATCGATTAAGCCAGCCGGGCGGTTCAGAAGACCCGCGCTTGAACGCGCTGGCAGAACGTTTTGGCGGCGTGCTGCTGTCTGAAATTTATGATGATGTGACGCTGGATGATGCCCCGTATTTCTCAGCGCTTTATGGTCCATCTCGCCATGCGATTGTGGTGTCCGATCTTTCTCTGATACGCGATCAGCTTGCCGGTCTGGAAGACTGCCCGGAAGATTTGTATCTGATCGAAGGTGATCCGCAGTCGTTCGATGACAGTGTGTTTGCCGTTGATGAGTTGGAACGCGCTGTCGTGGTGAAAGTCGCGGAACGCCAGTGGCGTTACTCTCGTTTCCCTGAAGTGCCGCTGTTTGGTCGCGCTGCGCGGGAAATGCGTTTGGAAGGCCTGCGTGATGAGCGCGAAGCGCTGGCAGAGCAGTACGCGACGCTGTCATTTGACGTGCAGAAAACGCAGCGCTTGCATCAGTCTTTCAGTCGGTTCATCGGTACTCATCTGGCTGTTGTTTTCGATGAAGATCCCGAAGCGGAAATCCGTACGCTCAGCTCTCGTCGCGGCGAACTGGATCGTGCGATGGCCAGTTTTGATGGTGAAAACCAGCAGCAGCGCCAGCAATACGAGCAGGCGAAAGAGGCCAGCGGGCAACTGAATAAACTGATTCCGCGTATTAGCCTGCTGTGCGACGAGACGTTGCAGGATCGCGTGGAAGAGATTCGTGCGGAGTTGGATGAAACTGAAGAATCGGCCCGTTTTATTCAACAGCATGGTGTGACGCTGACTAAGTTGGAACCGCTAGTTTCTGTCTTACAAAGCGACCCGCAGCAGCATGAGCAATTGCAGGAAGATTATACTCAGGCGCAGAACGTACAGCGGCAGGCAAAACAGCAGGCGTTCACGCTGACTGAGGTTGTGCAACGCCGCGCACACTTCAGCTATGCCGATTCAGCTGGAATGTTGGGTGAAAACGCTGGCCTGAATGACAAATTGCGCCATCGTCTGGAACAGGCAGAAGCGGAACGAACCAAAGCACGTGAACAGCTACGTCAGCATCAGACACAGCTGACGCAGTACAGTCAGGTTCAGGCGTCGCTGAAAAGTTCTTATGACGCTAAACAGGACATGCTGAAGGAACTGACGCAAGAGCTTCAGGATATCGGCGTGCGTGCGGATGCCGATGCTGAAGCGCGCGCCCGTCAGCGTCGTGATGAATTGCATGCCGCCTTAAGCACCAACCGTTCGCGGCGTAATCAGTTGGAGAAACAGATTACGTTCTGTGAAGCGGAAATGGACAGTTTGCAGAAGAAATTACGCAAACTGGAACGCGATTATCACCAAATGCGCGAGCAGGTTGTCACGGCGAAAGCAGGCTGGTGTACGGTCATGCGTTTGGTGAAAGATAATGGCGTTGAGCGTCGTCTGCATCGCCGTGAACTGGCCTATATGGAAGGTGATGAACTGCGTTCCATGTCGGATAAGGCGCTGGGAGCGCTGCGTCTGGCCGTTGCGGATAATGAACATCTGCGCGATGTACTGCGGCTTTCCGAAGATCCTAAGCGACCAGAGCGCAAAATTCAGTTTTACATCGCTGTTTACCAGCATCTGCGCGAACGTATTCGTCAGGATATTATCCGCACCGATGATCCGGTAGAAGCCATTGAGCAGATGGAAATCGAGCTTAATCGCCTGACCGAAGAGCTGATGGCGCGTGAGCAGATGCTGGCAATCAGCTCGCGTAGCGTGGCAAATATCATTCGTAAAACGATCCAGCGCGAGCAGAACCGTATTCGAATGCTGAATCAGGGGCTACAAGCGGTATCGTTTGGTCAGGTGAAGAGTGTTCGTCTGAACGTCAACGTGCGTGAAACACATACCACGCTGCTCAATGTGTTGTCCGAACAGCAGGAAATGCATCAGGATCTGTTTAACAGCAATCGTCTGACCTTCTCGGAAGCGTTGGCAAAACTGTATCAACGCCTGAATCCTGAAATTGATATGGGGCAGCGCACGCCGCAAACTATCGGCGAGGAGCTACTGGACTACCGAAACTATCTTGAAATGGAAGTTGAGGTTAACCGTGGCGCGGATGGCTGGTTGCGAGCGGAAAGTGGGGCGCTGTCTACCGGGGAAGCCATTGGTACCGGGATGTCAATTCTGGTCATGGTGGTACAAAGCTGGGAAGAAGAATCTAAGCGTCTACGCGGCAAAGATATCATTCCGTGTCGTCTGCTTTTCCTCGATGAGGCGGCTCGTCTGGATGCCAAATCGATCGCGACGCTATTCGAGCTCTGCGATCGTCTGGAAATGCAGTTGGTTATCGCGGCACCGGAAAATATCAGCCCCGAGAAGGGAACGACCTACAAGCTGGTGCGTAAAGTCTACCAGAACAACGAGCACGTCCATGTGGTCGGGCTACGTGGGTTCGGAACGGAAACGCCAGAGACGCAAGAGCAAGCCTCTTAGCTTATTGAAGCTTGCAGTGATAAACCTTGCTGCTATTTTCTTCTATAATGATAAAGCCGCTTTTTTAAGCGGCTTTATTTTTGCGTAGAGAGAATGCAAGTGGTGAATAGGTTCATCAAACGCGTAAGATAATAACCAGAAGAAGAAGCAAAAATATTTTTCTCTTTATATACTGACGATAAAACAATTGCAGGCCGTAGAGGGATTTGCGGTTGTACATTGTAAAGCGGCGTATCAGTAATATTTTACGCCATATAAAAAACGATCCTATTTCATTCTTTATCGTTTTCTACGATGAATGGAAAACGAAAGAATGTGCTTACGCCGGTGTGACCGTATACGAGCGAATTCGGTTTGTTATTTCCATGTTCAACGTGGATTGTCGTGAAGCATAGTGATTAATGAGTACAGGGGATAATGGATGTTGTTGTTACATAAACGAAAAATGGTCAGGCTGTTGTTGCGCGTGGGTTGTATTTGGGTCGGAAGCCTGTCTCCTTCGTTTTCGGTGCTGGCAGCATCTCCGACGGTGACATCCGGCCTATCACAAAGTTCGGGTGTGGTTTCTGTAGAAAATAGCCGTGCAGGGCTTTTGGCAGCGCTGCCGCATGGCATGACGGTACATTATCTCTCTGATTTATCATCGCTTTATGCTCAACACCAGATGCAACCTATGTGGGCAGATAATCGCGCGGTTCAGCAGTTTCAACAGCAACTCGCCGAATTAGCGATCGCGGGTATACAGCCGCAGTTCACCACGTGGGTGACCTGGCTAACCGATCCTCAGTTGACTGGGTTTGCGCGTGATGTCGTGCTATCGGACGCGATGCTGGGTTATTTGCAGTTCGTCTCTGGGGTAGAGCGCAGCGGTAATGACTGGCTGTACAGCAGCGTGCCTTATCGCCTGCAATCTCCGGCAGCTAATATCGTTGCTCAATGGCAGCAGGCCGTGAAATCAGGCACCAGTGCAGCCTATGTCGTGTCGCTGGCACCACAGCATTCGCAATACGCCAAAATGCATGAAGCATTGAGGACGATGCTGACGGACAATCGCCCGTGGCCGAGCCTGAACCTGACGGAATCTTTGCGCCCGGAACAGCAGAGTCAGGGGCTGACGGTACTGCGTGAAATTCTGCAACGTACTGGCATGCTGTCGTCAACAGAGAATATCACGCTGTTTAACGAAAATACCGCTGCGACAACCACATCGCTAACTGGGCAAGCGCCTGTCGTCGATGGCGTTACCAATGCAGACGATCGCTACACGGGCGAATTGGTTGACGCGGTTAAACGCTTCCAGCATTGGCAAGGGCTGGAGGATGACGGCGTGATTGGTAAACGCACCCGCGACTGGCTCAATGTGTCTCCGCAAATGCGTGCCACGCTGCTGGCGTTGAATATCCAGCGTTTGCGCCTGCTACCGGATAATGTTCACACTGGTATCATGGTAAATATTCCCAATTATTCGCTGATCTATTATCAGGATGGCGCTGAGCGTTTATCCTCACGTGTCATTGTTGGGCAACCTAAGCGTAAGACGCCGTTGATGAGTAGCTCGTTGTATAACGTGGTGGTCAATCCACCTTGGAATGTCCCTACGACACTGATTCGGCAGGATATCATTCCTAAAGTAGTACGCGATCCTGGCTATCTGGCGCGTCATGGCTATACGGTGTTGTCCGGCTGGAGTCAGGATGCAGAAGTGATTGACCCCTCGATGATCGATTGGCAGGTGGTATCACCAGAGCGTTTCCCGTATCGCCTACGTCAGGCGCCTGGTGCGAACAACTCGCTGGGGCGCTATAAATTCAATATGCCTAACTCAGAAGCGATTT
This sequence comes from Pectobacterium atrosepticum, assembly GCF_000740965.1. Classification (NCBI taxonomy): domain Bacteria; kingdom Pseudomonadati; phylum Pseudomonadota; class Gammaproteobacteria; order Enterobacterales; family Pectobacteriaceae; genus Pectobacterium; species Pectobacterium atrosepticum. The sequence continues at coordinate 2,221,150 of NZ_CP009125.1, forward strand.
ATTTGCACGACACGCCGAATCACAATCTGTTCCAGCGTGATATTCGGGCACTGAGTTCCGGCTGCGTGCGCGTCAATAAGGCATCGGAACTGGCCAGTATGTTATTGCAGGATGCGGGATGGAATAATAATCGTATTTCTTCCACCCTGGATCAGGGAAACACCACCTTTGTTTCAATGAAACATCGGATTCCGGTCAATCTCTATTACCTGACCGCGTGGGTGGCTGAAGATGGCCGACCGCAGTTCCGAACAGATATTTACAATTATGATGATACCGCCAGAGCTGGGACGAAAGTACTGTCCAGAGCAGGACTGTTACTTCAGTAAGTATTGAAAACACGGACATTAGCGGTATTCGTATTTTATCGTTTTGCGGGGGATCGATGCGATCTCCCGCAAACCTGTAAGCAAAGCGGGTTGACTCACTTTTATCTGGCAGTTAAGGTTCAAGGCGGTGCGTTTTGTGCCTCCTTTTATACCGTTCTTTTAGCCAGGGTACTTGTTCTATGGATCACATTGACAATCATCGCCGTAAGTGGCTTGCACTGGGTGGTGCCGCGCTTGGTATCGCACTGCTTCCCGGTCAGGCATTTGCAACGTTATCTACCCCCCGACCTCGAATTTTGACGCTAGACAACCTGAATACCGGAGAGCGGCTAAAAACGGAATTCTTTGATGGCAAACGGTATAACAAATCAGAACTTTCCCGCCTGAATCACTTTTTCCGCGATTATCGCGCCAATAAAGTCAAAATGATTGACCCCCAACTTTTTGATCAGCTCTACCGTTTACAGGTCATGCTGGGTACCAACAAACCTGTGCAGCTGATTTCTGGTTATCGCGCGATAGATACCAATAATGAATTACGTGCGCATAGCAGAGGTGTGGCAAAGCAGAGCTACCACACGAAAGGGCAGGCGATGGATTTCCATATTGAAGGTGTCCAACTGGCCAACATTCGCAAAGCTGCCACCAAGATGCGCGCCGGTGGGGTTGGCTACTATCCTCGCAGTGATTTCGTTCACATCGATACCGGCCCGGTCCGCACCTGGTAACCTTCTCCCACAGCGCTACACTTTTTTGATACGGCTCGCTACTACATCGCGAGCCGTTTAGTTTATTCAACATGGAGTGATATGAAATATCAAATTGTTCCGGTGACGGCATTTAGCCAGAACTGCACGTTGTTATGGTGTGAAAAAACCAATGAAGCGGCGATCGTCGATCCTGGTGGCGATGCAGAAAAAATCAAACGCGCCGTTGCGGATGCAGGGATTTCGGTTAAGCAGATTCTGTTAACGCACGGCCATCTGGATCACGTTGGTGCTGCTGCGGAATTGGCCGAGCACTATCAGGTAGCGATTATTGGCCCGCAGATTGAAGACGCATTCTGGCTGGAAGGGTTACCGGCACAGAGCCGGATGTTTGGTCTGGAAGAGTGCGCGCCCCTGACGCCATCACGCTGGTTACAGGAAGGTGATGAGGTTAACGTGGGGGAGACGACACTGGCGGTTTTCCACTGCCCAGGTCATACGCCCGGCCACATTGTCTTCTTTGATGCTGAGTCGCGGCTGGCACAAGTGGGCGATGTTATTTTCAACGGTGGCGTAGGGCGTACCGACTTCCCACAGGGAGATCATCAGGCATTGATTGCGTCCATCAAAAATAAGCTGCTGCCGCTGGGTGACGATGTGACGTTTATTCCGGGGCACGGCCCGATGTCGACCTTAGGACATGAGCGTAAAACCAATCCTTTCCTGCGCGAAGATGTCGCGATTTGGTAGTATTTTATAGCGTTGAAAAGCTGAAATAAAAAAGCCGACACAGAATGTCGGCTTTTTTGATCGCAGAACGATCAGAGTACGGCAACAATCGCTTCGCAGAGTGGTGCCATGTTTTCTGGCGTCATTCCCGCAACATTGACTCGGCCAGAATTCACCGCATAAACGCCGAATTCGTCACGCAGACGCAGAACCTGCTCCTTGGTCAAGCCGCTGAATGAGAACATCCCATTCTGGTTGATGATGAAGGAGAAATCCTGCTGTGCGCCTTTTTCCTGCAAGGTATTCACGAACAGCTGACGCATACGCTGAATACGCTCCCGCATTGCCGTCAATTCCTGCTCCCAAATGGCCTTCAGCGCATCATTGCCCAAGATGGTAGCAACAATGGTCGCGCCGTGTGACGGCGGGTTAGAGTAGTTTGCGCGAATGGCGGCTTTCACCTGACTGAATGCCTTGTCTGCTGTTGCGGCATCAGCAGCAACCAGCGTACAGGCACCGACACGTTCATTGTACAGACCGAAATTTTTAGAGTACGAGCTGCATACGATCAGTTCAGCGTGCTTCGCAGCGAAGAGTCGCAGGCCTTCCGCATCTTCTTCGATACCACGGGCAAAGCCCTGATAGGCGAAGTCAAACAGCGGCAGCCAGCCTTTTGCTACCGACAGCTCGGCCAGCGTAGCCCACTGCTCAGCGGTAGGATCGATACCGGTTGGGTTATGACAACAGCCGTGAAACAGCACCACGTCACCCGCTTCTACGGCGTTCAGGCTATTCAGCAAACCATCAAAATCCAGTGCGTGGTTAGCAGCATCGTAATAGTCATACTGGCAAACTTCCAAACCGGCAGCAGAGAACACGTTATTGTGATTTGGCCAGGTTGGGTTACTGATCCAGATGCGTTTTGCTGACGTCTGATTTGCAATGAAATCAGCGGCTACGCGCAACGCACCGGTTCCGCCTGGGGTTTGTGCCGTACGAGCACGTTTGTCGGCAATGATGGCATTCTGCTTGCCAAACAGCAGTTCCTGCGTGCACTGACCGAATGCTGGCAGACCGTCAATGCCCAGATAGTTTTTGGTGGTTTCATTTTCCAGCAGATAGTGTTCTGCTTTTTTTACGCTGGTCAGAACCGGAGTTTTGCCGGTTTCATCTTTATAGACACCAATACCCAGATTGATTTTATCCGCGCGGTCATCGGCGCGGAAAAGATCGGTCAGCCCGAGAATAGGATCGGCCGGTGCAGCAGAGATATTTTCAAACATTGCCAGAATGTTCCATAACTGAGATGAAATAAGAATTCTCAGAGTACCGTCAGTAAAAGGCTTTGCCAACCGTTGATGTCAAAAAGAAAGGGAAATAACAGGGAGAAGGAGAGAGACGAAATAAAAGACTAGTTAGGCGAGAATAATTGGCGCAGCGTGGCGTAAAGCTGAAACAAAAAACGCGGTGAGAATTTTTCAAGTCGTTGGCAACGGCCTGTAAGGGTAGTGTGCTACCAACATAACAGGCAATAAAAAAGACAGAGCCGAGGCTCTGTCTTTTCCTGCAATACGAACGATTAACTCGTTACGTTATGCGGCGACAACTTAGAACTGGTAAGTCAGGCCAACAGCAACTTTATCGTCGTCGCTGATGCCGTAGGCATTGTCAGACTTAAGCAGATTGATGTCATATTCGGTGTAAACAGACATGTTTTTGTTGAATGCATAGGTTGCGCCCAAGCTAACATATTTGGTGATGTAATCATTTTTGTTGTTTGCATCATCTTTAGCTTTGCCAGAAACATACGCCAGAGATGGAGTCAAACCGAAATCGAAGTTGTATTGTGCAACAGCTTCAAAGATTTTGGTTTTGTCTGCGAAGCCATCAGTCAAAGCAACGCCCGCTGGGCCTGCAGTTTGACCAATATAGGATACGTTACGGTATTCACCATAGGTAGCAGCTAAATAAACAGAATTAGCTTCATATTTCAGGCCAGTGCCCCAAGCTTCAGCTTTTTTACCACGACCAGTCGTCGCATTGTTATTTTGATTATCAGTGCGGTTAACTGCAGCATAAGAACCTACGATGCCCAGACCGATATCTGATTCGTAGGAGGAAGATACGCCCCAGCCATCGCCGTTCTGTTCGTCAATATTGTTACGGCGATTTGTGCTGTCGCTGTTGTTTTTACCTTGGTATTGAACTGCGAAGTTCCAGCCATCAACTAAACCGAAAAAATCTTTGTTACGGTAGGTGGCAACACCTGTAGAACGACCAGTCAGGAAGTTATCAGAATTTGATTGATCTCCGCCCCACTCAGGCAGCACATCCGTCCAAGCCAGACTGTCGTATGCAATACCCAAGTTACGGCCGTAGTCGAAAGAACCGAAATCGGCAAATTTCAAACCAGCAAAGGCATAACGAGTTTTATCTGCGTTGGAGGAATTAGAGCTTTCTGCTCTGTTACCTTGAAATTGGTACTCGAAACGACCATAACCAGTTAATTCACTAGAAATCTGAGTCTCGCCTTTGAAGCCCAGACGTGCATAGGTTTTATCGCCATCGTTGCTATTGTCATCAGAGAAATAGTGCAGGGCGGTGATTCTACCAGTCAGATCCAGCTTGTTGCCGTCTTTGTTATAAACTTCGGCTGCGTTTGCTGCGCCTGCGATTAACAGAGCTGGGATTACTACTGCAAGAATGTTGCGTTTCATCATTATTACCCTCATTGGTGTTATTTAGACACCTGCCACTGCCATAAATAATTCTTTAGGGAACTATTCCTGAAAGTTTGGTGTCTTCCTGTGTCTGAACGCAGTTTTCCATTCACTCGCTAGTTAATCCACCCTAAAGATGCTACAAAGTTCGCAATCGAGTAACAAATGGAAATAATGTGTTTCTAAATGTAAAAATAAGGGAACTTTGTGAGACATAACAAAAATTAAAAAAAAAGAGCCGGAAAATCCGACTCTTCTTTTCTACATATTTGTTTTACTTATATTAAATTTTTATTTAGAAACTGGCATTCCGTGGAGTACGCGGGAAAGGGATCACGTCGCGCACATTTTGTACACCGGTAACATAGGCAATTAATCGTTCAAAACCTAAACCAAAACCGGAATGTGGAATGGTGCCGTAACGACGTAAATCACGATACCACCAGTAGTCTTCTTTATTCAGTCCCATCTCTTCCAGACGGCTATCCAGCGCTGCCAGACGTTCTTCACGCTGAGAGCCCCCGATGATTTCACCGATTCCTGGAGCCAGAACATCCATAGCGGCAACAGTTTTACCATCGTCGTTCATGCGCATATAGAAAGCTTTGATATCTTTCGGATAGTTTTTAACGACAACCGGTGCTTTGAAGTGTTGCTCCGCAAGATAACGCTCATGTTCGGAGGAGAGGTCAACGCCCCAGTAAACCGGATTTTCAAACTGCTGGCCGCAGTTCAGCAAAATCTCGACGGCATCGGTGTAATCTACCTGTGCAAAATCGGAGCTGACGAATTTTTCCAGTCGAGTCACCGCTTCTTTATCGACGCGCTCGGCAAAGAACGCCATATCATCGGCACGCTCGTTCAGTACGGCTTGGAAAACATATTTCAGTAGATTTTCTGCCAGAGCAGCGACGTCATCCAGAGAAGCAAAAGCCACTTCTGGTTCGATCATCCAAAACTCAGCCAGATGGCGGGCGGTGTTGGAGTTTTCTGCGCGGAAAGTCGGACCAAAGGTATACACGTTGGACAGCGCACAAGCGTAGGTTTCGCCATTCAACTGACCGGATACGGTCAGGAACGCTTCTTTACCGAAGAAATCTTTGCTGAAATCTACTTTGCCTTGTTCGGTACGCGGCAGGTTTTCCATATCGAGCGTGGAAACACGGAACATTTCACCTGCACCTTCGGTATCAGATGCAGTAATCAGCGGGGTAGACACCCAGAAATAACCGTTCTCGTGGAAGAAGCGATGAATCGCCTGCGCCAGCGTATGACGAACGCGCGCAACGGCACCGATCAGATTGGTTCGTGGACGCAAGTGCGCGACTTCGCGCAGGTATTCGATACTGTGACGCTTTGCTGCCATCGGGTAGGTATCGGGATCGTCAACCCAGCCGACGACGTTGACGTTGGTCGCTTGCAGCTCGAAGCTTTGGCCTTCACCTGGAGAGGCGACGACGTTACCGGTGATTTCAACGGAGCAACCGGTAGTCAGACGCAGTACGTCATCCTGGTAATTCGAGAGATTATTATTAACGACAGCCTGTAATGGATTAAAGCAGGAGCCGTCATAAACGGCGATAAAGGAGATACCGGCTTTAGAATCTCTCCGGGTACGTACCCAGCCGCGCACGGTGACTTCGCTGTCAACGGCAACACGGCCTTGCAGTACATCGACTACAGGCACTACGCTCATAAAATTCTCTCTTTAATTAATCGTGTGTAAGAAATATATCGTGTTTAAACGATGAGTGGCCCAATCCAAGCCATTTGCTATGTTACTTGCGATGCAACAGGACACAAGCAGAAATCACCAGAATGGCGCGAAGTTTTCGCTCATGCTGGTGAGTCTGCTGCAAAGTTGGTCAACCTCATGGGGGAAAGCCTTAACTGGCCTTTTTCACGCGGGGTAAGTCAAACGCTTTGCGTAACTCGCACACGAAGTTCTGATCCTGACAGATGGTTTTACCCGGGCTATCGGAGAGTTTCGCTACCGGTTTGCCGTTACATTCTACCAGCTTGATCACGATATTCAGCGGTTTCACGCCGGGAATGTCACACGTCAGGCGTGTACCCATGCCAAATACCAAATTCACGCGCTGGCAGAAGTGACGATAAAGCACCAGCGCTTTATCCAGATTCAGATTGTCGGAGAAGACCAGTGTTTTGCTCATCGGATCGATGTTCAAGCGTTGATAATGAGCAATGGCTTTCTCTCCCCAGTCAACAGGATCGCCAGAATCGTGGCGTAGCCCCTGATAGGCCTCGGCGAACGGTAAATCGAAATCACGCAGGAAGGCATCCATGGTGATGCAATCGGTCAACGCGATGCCCAAATGCGTGGGATATTCACGTAACCACATTTGTAGTGCGGCACGCTGGCTGTTTGCCAGCGTCGGACTAATCTGCTGATGCGCCTGAAACCACTCGTGCGCCTGCGTGCCGACAGGTGTGATGCCCAAACGGCGCGCCAGATCGTAATTGCTGGTGCCGATGAGATAAGGAAAATCGGCTTGCAGTGCCGTCACGATGGTTTGCTGGATATCACCTGAGAAGCGGCGACGCGTGCCGAAATCCATCAGTTTGAACTGACTGAGATCAACATTCATGCTGTTCTGGCGGAAACTTTCTAACGAGGTAGAAAGCTGAGCGACGGCCTGCTCTGTCGTGACGTTGGGCGAACGATGCCGATGCACGACTTCGCTGATCACCGCAAGCAGAGGAACTTCCCACAAGATCACTTCACGCCACGGCCCGGTGATGCGGATATCCAGCTTGCCAGCATTATTCTTAATCGAAACCTGCTGTGGATTAAAACGGAAGTTCCGCAGCCAGTTGAGATAATCCTGCTGAAAGAACGGCAGAGAAGAAAGATAGGTGAATTCATCGTCACTCAATGACAGGAAACGCATCAGATCAACCTGATGGGCTATCTCGTCGGCGTAAACGCCTAATAACTCATCACCGCGACAGCGAAACTCAGCCGCAACGTCGACATCATAGTAGTGATGATACACTGCCTGTTGCATGTGCAGCTTGTAGGCATCGGTATCCAGCAATGAGTGTAGAATCGGGGAAGTGTGCAAAGTCATAATGCGTTACAGCATCCTTGTAAGATGCCTATCCACCATCGGGACAATCAACAATGTTCGGTCAGTATACCTTGATTATCCGTTTATTACATTACGACAACATAGCGAGACGTGCGGGAGTGAACCACGGTACGATGATTATCCTCATTATTTTGTCGTGGTAACATTAAGATAACAGGCTTAGACTTGATCCTTGATGCTTATGACGAGGTGGAAACATTATATGAATCAACAGCCGCAAATAAAATATCGCCATGACTACCGTGCGCCGGATTACACCATTACCGACATTGCACTGGATTTCGATCTCCATGCCGAGAAAACTCGCGTAAAAGCCGTTAGTCAGGTGGTGTTGCAGGGGGAAGCAGGCGCGCCGTTGAAGCTGGATGGTGAAGGGCTGACGCTGATTAGCCTGAGCGTCAATGGGCAGCCGTGGACACATTACCAACAACAGGACGATGGCCTGATTGTGACGCAATTGCCCGCGCGTTTTACGCTCAGCATCGAAACAGACATCAATCCCACCGCCAATAGCGCGCTGGAAGGGCTATACCTCTCTGGCGAAGCGCTTTGTACGCAGTGTGAAGCCGAAGGTTTCCGCCACATTACCTATTATCTCGACCGACCGGATGTGTTGGCGAAATTCACGACACGCATCACAGCAGATAAAGCTCGCTATCCTTATTTACTCTCTAATGGCAATCGTATTGCACAAGGAGAGCTGGAAGGTGGACGCCACTGGATTGAATGGCAGGATCCGTTCCCGAAACCCGCTTATCTGTTCGCGTTGGTTGCCGGTGATTTTGATGTCCTACAGGATCGCTTCACGACACGTTCTGGCCGCGATGTTGCACTAGAGCTGTTTGTTGACCGCGGTAACCTCGATCGCACCGGTTGGGCGATGACTTCGCTGAAGAATTCGATGAAGTGGGACGAAGAGCGTTTCGGCCTGGAATACGATCTCGACATCTATATGATCGTCGCCGTTGATTTTTTCAACATGGGGGCGATGGAAAACAAAGGGCTGAACGTATTTAACTCCAAATACGTATTGGCGAAGGCAGAAACCGCGACGGATAAAGATTATCTCAACATTGAAGCGGTGATCGGCCATGAATATTTCCACAACTGGACGGGCAACCGCGTCACCTGCCGCGACTGGTTCCAGCTTAGCCTGAAAGAAGGGTTGACGGTGTTCCGCGATCAGGAGTTCAGCTCCGATCTGGGTTCGCGTCCAGTGAATCGTATTGATAACGTGCGCGTGATGCGCGGTGCGCAGTTTGCTGAAGATGCCAGCCCGATGTCGCATCCGATTCGTCCCGATCAGGTGATCGAGATGAATAACTTCTACACGCTGACGGTCTATGAAAAAGGATCGGAAGTGATCCGCATGATGCACACCTTATTAGGTGAAGAAGGCTTCCAGGCTGGCATTCGTCTGTATTTTGAGCGTCACGACGGCAGCGCGGCGACCTGTGATGACTTTGTATTGGCGATGGAAGAGGCCTCCGGTGTCGATCTCACGCAGTTCCGCCGTTGGTATAGTCAGTCAGGTACGCCGGTGTTGACCGTGCGTGATGACTACGATCCACAGACGCAACAATATCTGCTGAGCGTGAGCCAGATGACGCCAGTCGGTGCCGACAAACAGCAGAAGCTGCCGCTGCATATTCCGTTGGATATTGAGCTGTACGATCTGCAAGGGCAGGTGATCCCGCTACAGAAAGACGGTCAACTGTTGTCGTCTGTGCTCAATGTGACCGAATCCGAACAAACCTTTATTTTCGATCAGGTGCCTTGCCGTCCGATTCCTTCTTTATTACGTGAGTTTTCTGCGCCGGTAAAACTGAACTATGCCTGGAGCGATGAACAACTGACGTTCCTGATGCGTCACGCAAGCAATGCATTCTCACGTTGGGATGCGGCGCAGAGCTTACTGGCTAACTATATCCGTCTGAATGTTTCCCGCTATCAACAGAAGCAGCCGCTTTCCGTGCCGATGCATGTTGTCGATGCCTTCCGTGGCGTGTTACTGGATGAAAAGCTGGATCCGATGCTGGCTTCTCAGATTCTGACATTGCCGAGCGAAAACGAAATTGCTGAGCTGTTTGACATCATCGATCCTACTGCAATCGCTGCCGTGCGTGACAGTATGACGCGTACGATGGCGAAAGAGATGGCAGATGAGTTTCTGGCGGTATACCACGCGAATCACGCGCCGCAGTATCGCATTGAGCACGCGGATATAGGCAAACGCGCGCTGCGCAATGTCTGCCTGCATTATCTGGCGTTCAGCGATGCGGATCAGGCGGATAAATTGGTACAGGCGCAGTTCCGTCAGGCGGATAACATGACGGATTCGCTGGCAGCGCTGTCTGCGGCGGTAGAGGCTCAACTGCCGGTGCGTGATGAACTGCTGACGCAGTTTGATAACCGCTGGCATCAGGATGGCTTGGTCATGGATAAATGGTTTGTGCTGCAAGCCACCAGTCCGGCAGATAATGTACTGACCCGCGTGCGTGAATTGCTGCAACACCGTTCATTTAGCCTGAACAACCCTAACCGCCTGCGTTCGCTAGTGGGGGCGTTTGCGGCGTCGAACCCGTCGGCTTTCCATGCCGAAGACGGCAGCGGTTATCGTTTCCTGACGGAGATTCTTACCGATCTGAACACTCGCAATCCGCAGGTCGCAGCAAGGATGATCGAACCGTTGATCCGTCTGAAGCGCTATGATGCTAAACGTCAGGCGCAAATGCGTCAGGCGCTGGAGCAGTTGAAGACGTTGGAAAATCTGTCTGGCGATCTGTTCGAGAAGATCAGCAAGGCACTGCAAGACTAATCCCGCCACGCTAATCCTTCTGTCACACGCGGTAGCCTGCCGCGTGTGACATTTTCCCTTACGCTAATTTCTTACTTCCGCAAACGTTTTACTTTCCGCAGAGATGGCACTACCATCACCGACCGTGAGTTAAACCGTAATCCACTATTGCTGACTTCCAGCGTAGGCAAGATACCTTTACGATAGGGATCTCAGGAGACAATATGTTCTATCCCGTTATCAAAAAAGCCCTGTTTCAGCTCGATCCAGAGCGTGCACATGAGCTGACCTTCCAACAATTACGCCGTATTACCAACACGCCTTTTGAATTTCTCGTCCGTCAATCCGTTCCTACTAAACCAGTTACCTGCATGGGGTTATCTTTTAAAAACCCGCTGGGTCTGGCTGCGGGATTAGATAAAGACGGCGAATGTATCGATGCATTAGGCGCAATGGGATTTGGTTTTATTGAAGTGGGAACGGTAACGCCGCGTCCACAATCCGGTAATGACAAACCGAGACTATTCCGCGTAGTGGAAGCGGAAGGGCTGATCAACCGGATGGGCTTCAATAATAAAGGCGTGGACTATCTCGTCGAAAATGTAAAGAAAACGCGTTTTGGCGGTGTATTAGGCATCAACATTGGCAAGAATAAAGATACGCCAGTTGAGCAAGGTAAAGACGATTATTTGATCTGTATGGATAAGGTTTATCCTCACGCGGGTTATATAGCTATCAACATTTCGTCACCCAATACGCCGGGATTACGCAGCCTGCAATATGGTGAAGCATTAGACGATCTTTTACTGGCGATAAAGAATAAGCAGACAGAATTAAAAGAGAAGCATCAGAAATACGTCCCTGTGGCGGTAAAGATCGCGCCGGATCTTTCCGAGGAAGAATTGATCCAAATTGCCGATAGTCTGGTTCGTTATAACATTGATGGTGTGATTGCCACGAACACGACACTCGATAGAAAACTGATTCAGGGATTAAATCACTGTGGGCAAACGGGTGGATTAAGTGGACGCCCGTTACAAACAAGCAGCACGGAAATTATCCGCCGTTTGTCACAGGAATTAGCAGGACGTTTACCTATTATTGGCGTTGGCGGAATTGATTCTTTGGTCGCCGCGCGTGAAAAAATGGATGCTGGTGCGTCACTGGTACAGATATATTCAGGCTTTATTTTCCACGGTCCTCGTCTGATTAAAGATATCGTTACACATATTTAATCCGAAATGCCTTTCATTTCTAACTGGGGGTTTATTTATCCCCCCAGCTAGTCTATATTTTATCCGTTTGCGTAAATAAACTATCAACTGATGTCTGATCTTCTTACCACGATGTTTATGACGATGAAAGATTATTGCGATGTAAGAAAATACAATCAGCCATTTCTGATATTTCTACTGTGAAGGCGAAGGGTAAATAATATGAAGTTAAAACCTGACGATAACTGGCGCTGGTATTTTGATACTGAACACGATCGCCTGATGTTGGATCTGGCTAACGGCATGTTATTCCGTTCTCGTTTTCCGTCTAAAATGCTAACGCCGGATGCATTTAATGAATGTGCATTTTGCGTTGACGATGCCGCGTTATTTTTTACCTATAACGATAAATGTCAGAAAGCGGCACTGCATCGCGACCTTCAGGGCGAATTAGTCTTGAACGCGCTGGTGGCAACCCGATTCCTGAAACCGTTAATGCCGAAAAGCTGGCATTTCATCCAGCAGCCGGATGCCATGACGTATTCACCGCAGGCGGGTGACGTTGTACAAGTGCAGCTCACCGAAACACATGAAACAGCGTGCTTTTTGGTGGCGGAAGCGGGAGATAAAGCCTGTCTCTGTCTGCTGGCGCAAGAACAGCTGTCATTAAGTGGGAAAACCATGCTGCTGGGCGATGCCATAAAAATCATGCACGATAGATTAATTCTGGCCGTTGTTCAGAATAGGTCTGAGTGGGAAACCACACTGGGTGAAGGCACGTCGGCATTTGAGTATGCCAAAGTCGTCTAATCCCCCCTGGTATCGATTCCTCATACTTCAAGCTGCATGCATGTGTGTTGTTGCACTTCATCGAATTATTGCAGATGAATGTCGCTCTGCGGAATACAGCTACAGGTAAGAATCTCGCCGTTTGCTCTGATAGCGCTTTGCTTCAGTGCAGAAACCTCTCCGCTGACTAACGTCAATTTACAGCAACCGCACAGTCCTGCTCGACAAGAGTAGGGGACTCGAATGCCCTGTTGCTCCAACTGCTCCAGTAAAATCTGCTGATTGTTCCCTTGCAGTGATTTTCCCTGATAGTGAATGGTGACGGCTTGTTCGCTTTTTTCAGGCACGACAAGGCTTTCGACGACTTGACCGGAACCATAAGGACGCGGCGGTTTGGTCGCTAAGACTTCCAGCGTGTCGCCCACTCGAATGATGCCCGTATTTCTGGCTACCAGGTTTTGCCCAAAATCAACGTCGCCATTTTCGGCAGTGCGGAAAGATTGCAGCGTTGCCAGCGGCTCTGCTGACGGGTGTTTACGGCCACGTTCGGTGCTGACGGTGGTCAAAATGCAGCGACTACAGGGTTTGACGACGTCAAAAATAACCTCGCCAATACGAATGGTTTTCCAGCTATCTTCGGCAAAGGCTTCCGCGCCAGTTACTACCAGATTAGGACGGAATTGCTCAATTTTGATTCCGGCAGAGCAGCGCTGGCGTAGCGCCTGAAATGATGCATCATTGATTAACAGAAACGGATAACCGTCGGCGAACGCCAATGGAACTTCCGGATAATGCTTAACCCGCCGAGATGGTTCACTGCCCACCCAGCGAAGCTGCACGGAACGCTGGAAATAATGACTTAACCAACGATTGATAGCGTCGGGTGCGACGAGCGCGGTGAAGTGCGTTCCCCAGACTTCTGTCGGCTGTGGGGTTTCAATGAAGTCGGCAAAACGAATGGTGGCAGTTTGGCCATCCGGAGCGGCAATAAACAGCCCATCCGGTAGCAACGCGGGAGTAAATAACACCATTTGTGGATACTGGCGGGCAGTAATAAAGGTGCCATCAGATTCAGTAATCATGAAGGCACGATCGTTCGCCAAACCGCTGACGGACGCCATCGCGTGGGACAGTTGTAGCCCTCGCATCGATTTGACTGGATGTATATAAAGCCGCGTTACGCCGATCACTGACCTATTCCTTGCCGAAGTAAAGCGGCAACTTTATGACAAGCGTCTCGGATTAGCTATAATGCGCCTCAATTTCTTTCTTTAATGTATTTCTTTTTGGTGATAGTGACGACATGAATGCTTTGTTTGCCAGCACGGCGCGGGGACTGGAAGAGTTATTAAAAAGTGAACTCGAATCATTGGGTGCGCAGTCCTGTGCGGTTGTGCAGGGCGGTGTCCATTTTGAGGGTGACAACCGCCTACTGTATCAGAGCCTGCTGTGGAGCCGTCTGGCGTCGCGCATTCTGCTGCCGCTGAATGAATTCAAGGTACACAGCGATCTGGATTTGTATTTGGGCGTACAGGCGATCGATTGGTCAACGATTTTCAGCATCGATAAAACCTTTGCTGTGCATTTCACCGGCACTAATGAAGATATCCGCAACAGTCAGTACGGCGCGTTAAAAGTAAAAGACGCGATTGTGGATAGTTTTACGCGCAAAACTGGGCAGCGACCGGATGTGGCGAAACAGCAGCCAGATATTCGTGTTAACGTCTTTTTGCAGCGCGATACGGCTAGCGTCGCGCTGGATTTAAGCGGCGAAGGCTTACATCAGCGTGGTTACCGTGACTTGGCCGGGCTGGCACCGCTCAAAGAGAATCTGGCGGCGGCGATTGTTTCACGCTCTGGCTGGCAAAACGGCACGCCGATGGTCGATCCGATGTGTGGTTCTGGTACGTTGCTGATCGAAGCGGCAATGATTGCGTCCGACCGTGCACCCGGTTTGCATCGTACACACTGGGGGTTTAACGCCTGGTTAAAACACGATGCTGAACTGTGGCATGAACTGACCAGTGAAGCACAGCAGCGTGCTAGTCAAGGGTTGCAGGCGACAACGTCGCGCTTCTTCGGATCGGATAATGACCGTCGAGTGATTGAGATCGCGAAAGCCAATGCGCGTCGCGCAGGCGTTGCCGAGCTGATTTCTTTCGGCGTGAAGGATGCAGCACAGCTACAGAACCCGTTGCCGGAAGGGCCTAAAGGCACGGTTATCAGTAACCCGCCTTACGGTGAGCGTCTGGAAAGTGAACCCGCGCTGATCGCCTTGCATAATATGCTGGGCCGTAAAATGAAAAGCGATTTTGGCGGCTGGCAGCTATCGCTGTTCAGCGCATCGCCGGAGCTACTGAGCTGCCTGCAACTGCGTGCTGAACGTCAATTCAAGGCAAAAAATGGCCCGCTAGACTGCGTGCAGAAGAATTACCAACTGGCGGACACACAGGGTGAATCTGCGGGGCAAATCGCGGAAGACTTTGCCAACCGCCTGCGTAAGAACCTGCGCAAGTTGGAAAAATGGGCCAAACAGCAAGGGATTGAATGCTACCGAATCTATGATGCCGATCTGCCTGAATATAATGTAGCCGTTGATCGCTACGGCAGTTGGGTCGTCGTACAAGAATATGCTCCACCGAAAACCATCGATGCTCAAAAAGCCCGTCAAAGGCTGTTTGATGTCATTAACGCCACGCTGATTGTGCTGGAATTACCGTCGAACCGTCTGGTGCTGAAAACGCGTGAACGTCAGAAAGGCAAAAACCAGTATGAGAAGCTGGCGCAGAAAGGCGATTTCCTCCTGATGGAAGAATTTGGTGCCAAGCTGTGGGTCAATCTGACCGACTACCTCGATACTGGTTTGTTCCTTGACCACCGCATCGCCCGCAAAATGTTGGGTGAGATGAGCCGTGGCAAAGATTTTCTCAACCTGTTTGCCTATACCGGCACCGCGAGTGTTCACGCCGGATTGGGCGGCGCACGTTCGACGACCACCGTCGACATGTCGCGCACCTATTTGGAATGGGCAGAGAAAAATCTGCGGGTGAATGGCCTGACCGGGCGTCAGCATCGTCTAATACAGGCGGACTGCCTGTCATGGTTACATAATGGCCATGAACAATTTGATGTGATCTTCATCGACCCGCCGACCTTTTCTAACTCAAAACGTATGGAAGAGTCGTTTGATGTCCAGCGTGATCATCTGGCGCTGATGAAAGATCTCAAACGGCTGTTGCGCCGTGGTGGCACCATCATGTTCTCGAATAATAAACGTGGCTTCCAGATGGATATTGCTGGCCTGACGGCGCTGGGGCTGAATGCCAAAGAAATTACCGCGCAGACCCAATCTCAGGATTTTGCCCGTAATCGTCAAATTCATAACTGCTGGCTGCTAACGCATGCCGGTGAGGAAAAGTAACCGATGTCTTTAATTAGTGTTTCAGGTGCATGGCTGTCCTTTAGCGATGCACCGCTGTTGGATAATACCGAACTCCATATCGAAGAGAATGAACGTGTTTGTCTGGTTGGACGCAATGGCGCAGGTAAATCGACGCTGCTGAAAATTCTGGCCAAAGAAACTCCGCTGGATGATGGCCGCATCATCTATGAACAGGATCTGATTGTTGCACGTCTGCAACAGGATCCACCGCGTGATGTGGCTGGTAGCGTGTTTGATTTTGTTGCTGAAGGGGTTGCCGAGCAGGCGGGCCACCTGAAAAACTATCACTCCATGCTGCGTCTGGTAGAAAACGATCCAAGCGAAAAGAATCTGAACCAGTTAGCTAAGTTGCAGGACGTTCTGGAGCATCAGGGGCTGTGGCAACTGGAGAGCCGCATTCACGAAGTGCTGGAACAGCTTGGCCTGTCCGCTGATGCGCCGCTGGCGTCGCTATCCGGCGGCTGGTTGCGTAAAGCTGCACTCGGCAGAGCGTTAGTGAGTTCACCACGCGTGCTGTTGCTGGATGAACCGACCAACCATCTGGATATTGAGACGATTGACTGGCTGGAAACCTTCTTGAAAACGTTCCAGGGCTGCATCGTCTTTATCTCCCATGACCGTTCCTTTATTCGCAATATGGCGACCCGTATTGTCGACCTCGATCGCGGTAAACTGGTTTCCTGGCCGGGTAACTACGAAAAATATCTGGATGGGAAAGAAGAAGCGCTGCGGGTTGAAGATCTGCAGAATGCAGAGTTCGATCGCAAACTGGCGCAGGAAGAAGTGTGGATCCGTCAGGGTATCAAAGCTCGTCGTACCCGTAATGAAGGGCGCGTGCGGGCATTGAAGGAAATGCGTCAGGATCGTGCGCAGCGTCGTGAGGTGATGGGCTCGGCGAAAATGCAGGTTGAAGAAGCTGCTCGCTCCGGCAAGATTGTGTTTGAGCTGGAAGATGTTAGCTACCAGATTGACAATAAGGTGCTAACGCGCAATTTCTCTGCTCAGGTACAGCGCGGTGACAAGATTGCGCTGGTGGGGCCGAATGGCTGCGGTAAAACCACGCTGCTAAAATTGATGTTGGGTGGGCTGGAACCTATCAGCGGACGTGTGCATTGCGGCACGAAGCTCGAAGTTGCCTATTTCGATCAGCACCGCGCTGAACTTGATCCAGAACGCACAGTGATGGACAACCTAGCGGAAGGCAAGCAGGAAGTGATGGTCAACGGTCGCTCACGTCATGTGTTGGGCTACTTACAGGACTTCCTGTTCCATCCGAAACGTGCGATGACACCGGTAAAAGCGCTGTCGGGTGGGGAGCGTAACCGCCTACTGCTGGCGCGCTTGTTCCTCAAACCTAGTAACCTGTTGATTCTTGATGAACCGACCAACGATCTGGATGTGGAAACGCTGGAACTGCTGGAAGAATTAATCGAAAGTTATCAGGGAACCGTTCTGCTGGTCAGCCATGACCGTCAGTTCGTCGATAATTCGGTGACCGAATGCTGGATCTTCGAAGGCGATGGTAAAATTTCCCGCTTCGTCGGTGGATATTTCGATGCGCAGCAGCAGCGTGCAACGAGAACACCACTGCGAACAACGGCTGCTCCAGAGGTAACGGCGTCAGTGGCGACGGCGAACACCGCACCGTCCGCTAAACGAAATGTCGTGAAATTAAGTTATAACCAGCAGCGTGAGTTAGATCAGTTACCGCCGCGTATTGAGCAACTGGAGCAGGAGATTGAGTCGCTGCAAGCGCAGATGAACGACGCCAATTTCTTCAGCCGTCCACATGACGAAACACAGTCGGTGCTGACTGCACTGGCGGAAGCGGAAGGCGCGCTGGAAATCTGTTTTGCCCGTTGGGAAGAGCTGGAAGCACAGAGAAACGGCTAATCTGCGTTGTTTGTGTTATGTCATCAATACGGGAGGTTAACTCCCGTATTGATAGACGATGTTTTCGGTCAGAAGCTGACGAGTTTGAAGGAGAGGGCGCGTGTGTTCCCATCACGATCGGCATGACGGTAATCTTCAGCGTAAGCATGGCCTTCACGATGAACATGGCCTTGAACACGAACATCATCACCATGATGACTATATGCTTTGCCCGCAGTGTGACCTGCTGGTGGAGTTACCCATACTGTCACACGGACAGAAGGCAACCTGTCCACGTTGTAAAACCGTGCTAACTAGCCGCCAGACCGAACCGCGTAAACGGCCGGTTGGCTACGCGATAAGCGCATTGTTCATGCTATTACTGGCAAATCTATTCCCCTTTGTTTCCATGCGCGTTGCGGGAATCACCAGCGAAATTACCCTGATACAGATTCCTAAAGTGATGGTGGCGGAAAACTACGCCAGCGTCGCGACGCTATTTATGCTTTTTGTTCAACTGGTCCCGGCTTTCAGTATGGCGACCCTTATTTTGCTTTGTTTGCATGCTCAGCTGCCGTTGGCACTGAAAAAAGGCATGGGCAAGATGCTGTTTCATCTTAAAAGTTGGGGAATGGCAGAAATTTTTCTGGCTGGCGTGTTGGTCAGCTTTGTCAAACTCATGGCCTATGGTGACATTGGCATTGGCACCAGTTTTATGCCTTTCGTCCTGTTCTGTCTGCTACAGCTGCTGGCCTTCCAAAGTCTCGATCGCCGCTGGCTGTGGAATGATATTGTGTCGCCACCCGCATTACCGGCAGCACCGGTTTTGGGGAAAAGTGGGCTATCGCAAGGGCTGCGATCGTGTTCGTGCTGCACCGCTATTTTGCCAGCCAACCAGTTAATATGCCCACGCTGCCACTCACGCGGACACGCCCGTAAGAAACACAGCTTGCAATGGACGCTGGCGCTGCTGATCACCTCTGTGATGCTATATATCCCCTCGAATCTCATGCCGATCATGGTGACTGAAGCCTTCGGCGATCGTATGGGATCGACGATTATGTCAGGCGTCATCCTGCTGTGGGGAATGGGATCTTACCCTGTCGCTATGGTGATTTTTATCGCCAGCGTGATGGTGCCGACGCTAAAAATGCTGGCGTTAGGCTGGCTGTGTTGGCAGGCCAATAGCAAAACCAAAAAAACGGAAGACAGCGAGCGGATGCATGTCATCTATGAGATGGTTGAGTTTGTTGGGCGCTGGTCAATGATTGATGTATTCGTTATTGCCGTGCTGTCTGCGATGGTGCGCATTGGTCGTCTGATGAGTATTTATCCCGCCATTGGGGCGGTACTGTTCGCGGGCGTGGTGATTCTCACCATGTTTTCCGCGATGATGTTTGATCCCCGTTTGTTATGGGATCGTCGAGATGATGTTCTTCATAAGGAGTCCTCCGTTGGCGAAAGATAATCATGCCGTTGCGGATGTAGAAACGATTAAACGCTGGTCGCCGGTCTGGATTGTGCCGATTGTCACGGTGCTGATCGGTGCCTGGATACTGTTTTACCATTTTAGTCATCAAGGGCCACAAATTACGCTGATTACCAGCAACGCCGAAGGCATTGAAGCAGGAAAAACCGCAATCAAAAGCCGTAGCGTTGATGTTGGGGTGGTAGAAAGCGTGGTGCTGAGTGATGACCTCCATCGCGTGGAAATCAAAGCGCGCCTGCATGACGGTATGGATAAACTGCTAAAGCAGGATTCCGCTTTCTGGGTGGTGAAGCCGCAGATTGGACGAGAAGGCGTTTCCGGTCTAGGTACGCTGTTATCCGGTGCCTATATCGAACTGCAACCCGGCGCGAATAAGGACGATAAGCGCGAGTTTACGCTGCTGGACGCGCCGCCGCTGGCCTCACCGGATGCGAAAGGCATCAGGGTGATACTCGACAGCGATCAATCCGGGCAGTTGAATGCCGGTGACCCCGTCCTGTTCCGCGGTTATCGGGTGGGGTCGGTGGAAACCAGTGAGTTCGATCCGAAAGCGCGCAAGATGCGCTATCAGCTGTTTATCTCGGCGCCGTATGACGGGTTGGTTACCAGCAACGTCCGTTTCTGGAAAGACAGCGGCGTCGCATTCGATATGTCGGCACAAGGCATGCGTGTCGAAATGGGCTCGCTGACTACGCTGTTCAGCGGTGGCGTAAGCTTTGATATCCCGGCTGGATGGGAACTGGGCGATGCAGCCAAGGCAATGGCACAGTATCGGCTCTTTGATAGCCAGCGCAGTATTCAGGACTCGCTGTACACCGAATATAAAGAGTATTTGCTGTTCTTTAGCGAATCGATCCGTGGTTTACAGGCTGGGGCACCGGTTGAATTCCGCGGTATTCGATTGGGCACGGTTGCCGAAGCGCCATTTTTCCCGAAAAATATGAAGCAGGAACTGGATGGTGATTATCGCATTCCGGTGCTGATTCGTATTGAACCCGATCGGTTCGAGAAGAAAATTGGCGGCTCGTTCGACTTTGAGCAGCATCTGAAGCAGGCTCAATCGTTGGGGCTACGGGCCTCGATGAAGTCGGCTAACCTCCTGACAGGCGCGCTCTATATCGATTTAGATTTTTATCCAAAAGAAAAAGTGGATAAGGCGCTGTTCGTGATGGATGGCTACCCGGTTCTGCCCACCATTGATGGTGGCCTGTCACAGATTCAGCAGAAGCTGATGGCGGTGCTGGATAAGGTGAATAGCCTACCGCTGAATCCGATGGTTAATGAAGCAACGAAGACGCTGACGGAAAGTCAGGCGACGCTGCGCGAAATGCAAAAAACCTTGGCGACGTTGAACAAATTGACGTCCAGCAAAGCGATGCAAGATCTGCCGGAAGATATGCAAAAAACGCTGCTTGAGCTGAATCGGAGTATGAAAGGCTTCCAGCCTGGTTCACCAGCGTATAATAAGATGGTGGCGGATATGCAGCGGTTAGATCAGGTTTTACGGGAACTACAGCCTGTGCTGCGTACCCTGAATGAGAAAAGCAACGCGTTGGTGTTTGAGGCCTCTGGTAGTCAAGATCCTCAGCCTAAGAGGGCAAAATAATGATGAAAGTATGGACGCTAGCTCTGGTGCTGGTATTGAGCGCTTGTAGCAGTAGCAATACGCAGAAAACGTACTACCAGCTACCGACAATAGCAGATACCAGCACGGCGCAAACTGCTGTGACTCAGGGGCGTCCGCTATGGGTTGAGCATGTCAGCGTGGCGGATTATCTCGTCAATACCGGGCTGGTCTATCAGACCAACGATGTACAGTATGTTATTGCCAGTAATAACCTGTGGGCCAGTCCGTTGGATCAGCAATTGCAGCAGGCGCTGGTGGTTAATCTGGGGCATAAACTGCCCGGTTGGATCGTGACCACGCAGCCGCAGGGAAGCGAACAGGCTGTGTTGAACGTTTCTGTCACAGGCTTCCATGGCCGTTATGATGGCAATGTTGTCGTCCGTGGAGAATGGATGCTGACCTATCAGGGAAAAGTGCTTAAGCGCCCCTTTAGCGTGCTGCTGCCACAAACGGAAGATGGTTACGACGCGCTGGTAAGAACGTTGGCGCAAGGCTGGCAGCAGGTTTCCCAGTCGATTGCTCAGCAGGCAGGTACGCTTAACTAAGTTTTACCGCTGGTTGGCATTATCTGATCGTTGTTTGACACAACGACGACGCCAAAGACCAAGTTTCTAAAAATCAGACCTCTAAAGATGTAATGCTGTGATTGCATTGCGTTTTTAGAGGTTTTTTATTATTTTCAATTGGTTAGGATTTTTCATTATTGAACGGGGAAAATTCCTATTTTGGATCACAAATATGACACTGGCGTGAATTTTGCGCCTTGACCTTTGGCGGCAGAATCGGTATTGATAGTTTGTGGTTGCTTATAAAGTAATCATTGTTTTCTTTCCACCAGATAAATGATGAGGGAAATAAGGCATGAAGAGACAGAAACGCGATCGCCTTGAACGGGCTCATTCACGTGGTTATCAAGCAGGTATTGTCGGTAGACCAAAGGAATTTTGTCCTTATCAATCAATTAATGCCCGGTCTTACTGGTTGGGAGGCTGGCGAAAAGCCATGGAGGACAGGGCTGTTACCGCTTAGCGCGCCTTGTCATTAGAGGGAATGCCTCCGCTTTTGCGGAGGCTTTTGTTTTTAAGGGCGAATGTTTTTTAGGAGCCAAATGCTCTGATTCTGCCTCTCTCTGTTCAATCGACACAGAGATCAACTGAAGATTCGATCGACAAACACAATCAATAAATATATGTGTCTCGTATGACGATCCGAGGCTTTGTTGCTTCTGTAACGTCATTTACGTATCTATTTCGATTTCGATCATTTATTGCCATTTATTTATTCGTTACTGCGCGATTTTGTCTTTAGGTTGAGCGAAAAGGGTGGTTTTCCATTATTTTTTGTTAAAAAATCTATCATTACTACCTGAATGGTATGGCTCAAGGCGGCAATGTAGTGTAATTTTTTATTCGGAATTTTCTGAAAAGCAGTTAGAGATTAGAGAGAAGAATATAGTGAAATTACGAACCAGAATTGCACTGCTATGCGGCACGACCTTGTTAGGGATGCTAATTTTATCTGCGGTGGCGCTGAACACACTCTATAACACGATGATGAGTGAACGTACTGGCCAGCTCTCTACGCTGGTTGAACTGGCTCATTCGGCGGCACAGAAGGCGTATGAACTGGAGAAAAGTGGCCAACTGTCACGCGATGAAGCAGAGAAGGAGGCCAAACGGACGATCGGTAGTTTCCATCAGGGCGATCGCTATTTCTTCGTGCGCGGTTATACGAATGACGTGAACTATGTGCACCCGAATCCCAAGCGTATTGGCATCATCGATGCAAATGGCGGTAAAGAAGCCGGAGAACGCTATCGTGCTTCGCTGCAAGGCAATACGATTGGCACGGTGATCGCGGAAGGAACGCGTCCAGGTCAGCAAAATAAGGTTGAGAAGCTCTATGCCGTCATTAAATTTGAGCCGTGGGACTGGACGATTGGCTATGGTGACTACATTGACGATATTCAGCAGACGTTCTGGCACAATGCGCTGATTTTACTGTCTTTAGGACTGGTTCTGCTGTTAATTATTTCCGCGTTTGCAGGGAATATGTTGCGTACGCTGATGCGCCAGCTTGGCGGTGAGCCGCAATATGCGGTTGATGTTGTACGCGAAATCGCAGAAGGCAATTTACGTGTTGACGTTGAAACGAAGTCGGGCGATCAAACCAGTATTCTTTACGCTATCCGTGCGATGCGCGACAACTTGTCGCATCTGGTTAATCAGGTTCGCAGCAGCACAAACTCCATTGCTACGGCTTCAACGCAGATCGCATCGGGTAATGGTGATTTGTCTGCCCGTACCGAATCACAGGCCAGCGCATTAGAACAGACGGCAGCGGCAATGGAACAGCTGACCGCAACGGTGAAACAGAATGCGGATAATGCGCGCTATGCGAATGAACTTGCTGTATCGGCATCGGGTGTAGCGGTGCGCGGTGGGGATGTTGTCAGCCGAGTTGTCGTGACGATGGATTCTATCAGTTCATCATCTCGCAAAATTGTAGATATCATTGGCGTCATTGACAGCATTGCTTTCCAGACGAACATCCTGGCGCTGAATGCGGCGGTGGAAGCCGCGCGTGCTGGTGAACAAGGGCGTGGTTTTGCGGTGGTCGCAAGTGAAGTACGCATGTTGGCGCAGCGTTCGGCATCCGCAGCCCGAGAAATTAAAGGTTTGATTGATGATTCTGTTGCCAAGGTTGAAGAGGGTACGGGTTTCGTGAAGCAGGCTGGCGATACGATGAGTGAGGTGGTTGAAAGCGTGCACCGCGTAACATCCATGGTGGGCGAGATCAGCGTTGCGAGTGCAGAACAGCGCTCTGGTATTGAACAGGTCAATCTCGCGATATCGCAGATGGATCAGAGCACTGAACAGAATGCGGCGTTGGTTGAAGAAGCGCTGGCTGCGGCACACTCGCTGAACGAACAGGCACAAGAGCTGTCACGCACCGTTGAACAGTTCCGTGTGGATGAATCTGCGGGCAGCTATCTGGCGCTGGGTGCAAGATAATCTGCGTAAAATGGCAGGGCTCAGGCATTAATCGAACCCTGCTGATGTTTCTCACCCGTCCCAACACCATAAAAGAAAACGCCCTTAACTTGCGTCAAGGGCGTGTAAATCTCATGGCATGTACATGCCGGAGGATTGACTCGCGGCGTCCTGCCGCTCACCCTTCGGGCCGCCGTTGGCGGTCCAAAACGCCAGTCCTGTCGTTTTGTCGAACCCTGTCAAGACTTCTCACCCGTCCCAAGACTATAAAAGAAAACGCCCTTAACTTGCGTCAAGGGCGTTTTCTTTTATATGGCGGTGAGGAAGGGATTCGAACCCTTGATACGTTTTCACGTATACACACTTTCCAGGCGTGCTCCTTCAGCCTCTCGGACACCTCACCGTGGCCTCGCTGCATGTCTTACCAGCGGACGGCGCTAATGTAGGTAAATTGCCGGACAGCGTCAACAAACTTCTGCATTCAATACGTGTAATTAGCTAAAGTTAACGCAATTTGTTGGTTTGCTCACCGTTTTTGATCTCATCTTCGTCCATTCGTTAGCATTAGTCCAAAACCCCATGTTTCATTTTTGTTAATCATGCGTTATAAGTCCGCTGGCTGGCTGCGGAATACCCCTGAAAATGGTATGCTGACTTGCAAACGTTGACTCAGGAGAACCTATGTATCCCGTCGATTTACATATGCATACCGTTGCCAGTACGCATGCTTACAGTACCCTTCATGATTACATCGTCGAAGCGCAGCAGAAGAATATCCGCCTGTTTGCCATTACCGATCATGGCCCAGATATGGCAGATGCGCCGCATTACTGGCATTTTATGAATATGCGAGTTTGGCCGCGTCTGGTTGATGGTGTCGGCATCCTGCGTGGTATCGAAGCGAATATTAAAAACATTGAAGGCGATATTGACTGCACCGGACCTATGTTGGATCAGGTCGATGTGATTATTGCGGGCTTTCACGAGCCAGTTTTTCCACCGCAGGATAAAGATACGCATACTGCGGCGATGATCGCGACCATGGCGCGTGGTGATGCACATATCATTAGCCACCCCGGTAACCCGAAGTTTCCCGTCGATATCCGCGCAATTGCAGAGGCCGCGGCGAAATATAACGTTGCGCTGGAGCTGAATAACTCTTCTTTCATACATTCACGCCAAGGCAGTGAGCCAAACTGTCGGGCAATTGCTGAAGCCGTTCGTGACGCGGGTGGGTTACTTTCTTTAGGTTCTGATTCCCATATTGCGTTTTCTCTGGGAGACTTTACCCACTGTGAGCGTATTTTGCAGGAAGTGAATTTCCCCCAAGATCGGATATTAAACGTAAGCCCTCGGCGTGTGTTGGATTTCCTCGAACAACGTGGAATGCCTGCTATCGCTGAATTGGCTGATTTGTGACGGTGTCACTTTAAAGTGTTGTCACTTAAAATAAATAGGGTTATGAATGAACGAGTTTTCTATTGTGTGCCGCCTATTGGGCACGCTGTTTTATCGCCAGCCGCAGGATCCTTTGCTGACACCGTTATTTACGCTGATTAAGGAAGGGAAACTGGTACAGCACTGGCCGCTGGATCAGGATGCGTTGCTGGTCCGCTTACAGAAAGGGCTGGATTTACCCGCGATGGCGGCGGATTATCAGGCGCTGTTTGATAGTGAAAATGGTTCGGTTTCACCGCTGCGTTCGTCCTATGAAAGCGATGCTGATGATGCAGAAATTCGTACCTTCCTGCAACAGCGCGGTATGCCGCTAAATGACGGTGCGGTCGGTCATTTTGGTAGCTTGCTGCTCGCGGCGTCATGGTTGGAAGATCAGGCACAAGAAGATGAAACGGCCGCGCAGATTACCCTGTTCGATGAATATATATTACCGTGGAGCGATCGTTTTCTTGGGAAAGTGGAAAGTCACGCTACCACCGCATTTTATCGCACACTGTCGATAGTGTGCCGCGAAGCACTCGAAGCCATGCGGGATGAGCTGGGTGAAAGCGAAGAAGATGAAGATGAGTCTGAAGCAGAAGAGTAATACGCCAAGCCTGCTATGCCGATAGCAAAATAGCCGATAGCAAACATCGCGTATGCTATCGGCGAGTGAGCGTTAGTCAGTAAACAGGATAACGATCTGGCCGGGTTTGATTTCAATGCCTTTCGCCATTTTTTTCGCCATCGATTCCGTTGTGCTCTTATCTGCATTCAATACATAAGCCGGTTTTTGGTCAAAATAGCTTTTCAGTGATTGATTGAGATAAGGGCTTAGCGTTTTCATTACCGTCTGCATTTTTTCCGGTTGTACGGTGTAATCAACGAGTTCCATGTCCTTCAGGTAAATTGCCCCCTGAGCTTTATCAAATACCGGTTGTGCTTTTAGCGTAAGTTTCATATCAGCAGTCTGATTGCCCAGTAGAGACGAAATATCGACCTTCGCATTGCCCGCTAGCGTGATTTTACCAGGTTCTGCCCGACCAATCTGACTGGATAGCTCGGTCAAGACGATATGGGCATCCACCACGCCAGGTACGCCCAACTGTTTCTGGTAATCATTGTGCTTTTGCAGGTACTCATTCACTTCCTGCTCACTGAGCGTGTATTGCGTGAGTTTATTACAGCCGCTGAGTGTAAAGGCAAGCAGCACTGCGGCTACTGCCAGCCATCCTGATTTTTTCATTATTTTGACCTCTTAATGCTATTTATTACGCGCACAATTTATTTATCTGGGCGGTCTATTCATGCAAAAAATAACCATGATCTCGCTTGGGCAGCGTGCGCCCGATGCTCAGGGTAAACAATAGGATAGCACTGAAATGGCAGATAATGCCGCTTCAGAACGAAGCGGCGGAGTAAAACTGAATGGCTAGATTGCCAGACTACTGAGTAGCGTTACCTGAGTTTGCTTTGCCATGTTATCCCGATAGTCTGCAACGCGAGAAGGCGGCGTAACACCCGCAACGATAGACAAAGAGCGAAGCAGCGGGAAGAGATCGAAGTCATCCGTCGACAGGACGCCGTTACAGGCATTCGGCTGAACAATTAGCGGATCGAGATCCTGTAGATCATGGTTCAGTTTCTTAATCAGCCCCTGAGAATGGCTCAGATGGTCAGCAAAATTGCCTAGCTGGGCTTCCTTCTTATTAACAAAGTATTGCCGGGCAGGAGCGGAGGCAAACTCTTCAAAGGCTGCCTGCGCAAAGCGGGGAATAATCAGACGTGGCGTATATTCAGTAACTTTACGTAGCCAAGCGGCGATTGCTGGATTGGTTGAGCCAGTCAACAGCGGCTTACGGTCATAGCTGTCGATGAAATGAACAATGTCCATACTTTCTGGCATGTAGCTGCCGTCATCTTTTTGCAGAATGGGCACCATTTTCTGGCCGATCAGCCGCTCCGGTGTCGCAGCGTCATCGTTCGCCAATATTTGCAGTTCGACAGGGAGGTTTTTCAGGCCGAAGATCATGCGTGCTTTAACGCAGTAGGGGCAGTGATCATAAATGTAGAGCTTCATACGTCGTCTCCTAAATCACAGGTTGTAGACAAAGGCCGCAGCGCGGCCACGTGTGTAACCCATCATCAAACAAGGTAAGTTACGTGAGCGAGAAGACTCGCGACGAAACAATTGTTTGAATGTATTAGGAAAGTATAGAAGGGCTTTACCGACGAGATCAAACTCGTCGGTAAAATTCAGACTAATGACCACCCAGCATCGCGGGTTCGATGCGGCGTTGATTGAACTGCCAATACAGCGCGGCTAACGTCAGAAACCCTATGGTGCCGAGCATGAACCACGGCAGTTCCGGCTGATTTAATGCGTGTCCGGTATCAAATAGCCAGCCGCCGCCGCTGTAGCCAATCGCGCCGCCCAGCGCCAACCCAAGCCGGCTGAAGCCCATATAGCTGCCTCTGGCCCTGGAATCTGCCAGCGAGGCGCTCAAGGTTTCACGTGCAGGTTCAGCGATAATAGAGCCCATGTAAAACAGACTGATAAGCATCAGCAGCGGCCGAAGCTCTGTCGTCATCCCAATTGGGAACATGCTGACGGACATGATGAAAAGCCCCACCATCAAGCGCTGTTCCAACCGGAAACGCTTCTCGCTCCAGCGGGCGATAGGATAAAGCAGCGTCAGCGATAGCACCGCTTCAATGGCATACATCCATTTCACCGCAGACGGCGTTCCGGCGATTTCGTTGACCATAATGGGTAGCATTAACAGAACCTGAACGGCCAACATGTAGTAGCCCGTCAGTGTTAATACGTACATCAGGAAACGGCGGTCGCGAATCACGCGCATCAGCCCTTCTTTGATTGGCGTTCTTACCGTTGAAATACGGTAGGCCGGTAACAGCCAGGCATTAAGCCCTGCTACAAGCACGAAAATGACCGCGCCAACCCAGCAGACAACCTCAAAATCGTACTGAAGCAGCCAACTGCCGAGCAGGGCGCCAATGACGGCACCGGCGCTGTCTTGCATCATCAGTAGTGAATAGAAGCGGCCACGTTCTTGCGGGCGAATCAGCTTGATCACCAGTGCGGTACGCGGCGGATCGAATAACGTGCCACCCAAACCGGACAATGCACAGGACAGCCAGAGCAGCCAAGGCTCGTCAGCAATCGCCATGAAAACAAAACCGGAGGCGCGCAGCAGCATCCCAGTGATAATCATCGGTTTGGCACCAAAGCGGTCAGCGATGGCTCCGCCAAAAATACCCAGACCTTGCTGAATAAATTGACGCAATCCCAATGCGATACCGACTAATAATGCGGCCCAGCCGAGTTGATCGACAAAACGAATGGAAATAAGGGGGAAAACAACGAAGAACCCTAAAACCACCAGCATATTATCTAGTAATAAAAAATATTTACCCAAGCTCCGAGCTTGCGACATCAGAGGCATGTTTCACCACAACGAAGAAAGGAGGAAAATAACAGACGTGACTATTTTGTACTCTAATTCAACTTTGGTATAGCCTATTGTTGGATAATATTTTTTTATCGATTTAACGTTATCCGAGTAGCATTTCAGCGAGAAAAAATGGCTTTCCTGATTCAACTGCGCAATAACTCGGCGACGAGGATTTTACGTCCATGAATTTATGTGGTTATAGTAAGGATTATCGGGAATGCCGATATTTTCTGCTTATGTGAAATAGTCACTTTTTCAGCGCCGATGAATTTTAC
This sequence comes from Pectobacterium atrosepticum, assembly GCF_000740965.1. Taxonomy (NCBI): domain Bacteria; kingdom Pseudomonadati; phylum Pseudomonadota; class Gammaproteobacteria; order Enterobacterales; family Pectobacteriaceae; genus Pectobacterium; species Pectobacterium atrosepticum. The sequence continues at coordinate 2,250,159 of NZ_CP009125.1, forward strand.
TTATCGATAACATGGAGAGTAGGGGGCAAAATGTTTGGCTATCGTTCAACGCCGGCAAAAGTGCAATTGACAACCGATAGGCTGGTGGTGCGTCTGGCCCATGAACACGATGCATGGCGTCTGGCTGAATACTATTCTGAAAACCGTGATTTTCTTAAGCCGTGGGAACCCGTGAGAGACGCCAGCCATTGCTATCCATCTGGCTGGCAGGCGCGGCTTAGCGTGATTAACGAAATGCATAAACAGGGCAGCGCTTATTACTTCCTCCTGTTGGATCTGAATGAAAACGAAGTGTGTGGCGTAGCGAATTTCAGTAACGTACTGCGGGGATCGTTCCACGCCTGCTATCTGGGTTACTCTCTCGGCCAGAAATGGCAGGGGCAGGGGCAGGGGCTGATGTACGAAGCATTGCAGTCGGCATTGTGTTACATGCAGCGTCAGCAGCATATGCATCGCATCATGGCTAACTATATGCCGCATAACCAGCGCAGTGGGAACCTATTGACGCGTTTGGGGTTTGAACGTGAAGGCTATGCGAAGGATTATCTGCTAATTGATGGCAAATGGCAGGATCATGTATTAACCGCGTTGACCAACGCCGAGTGGAAGTCTCCGCGTTAAGGAAAAATGATGAAATACCAATTGGATGCTCGCGAAGCCCGCGTAATCGGCTGCATGTTGGAAAAGCAGATCACTACGCCGGATCAGTACCCTATGTCGTTAAACAGCATCACCACGGCTTGCAACCAGAAAACCAACCGTGAGCCAGTGACGGAACTGAGCGAAAGTGAGGTACAGCAAACGCTGGATTTGCTCGTGAAGAAGCATTTCCTGCGCACGCTCAGCGGCTTTGGTAACCGTGTTGTGAAGTACGAACATCGTTTTTGCAATTCGGAGTTTGGCGATCTGAAGCTCTCTCCCGCGGAGGTCGCTCTAGTGACGACGCTTCTGCTGCGTGGTCCACAGACGCCGGGTGAACTGCGTACGCGTGCCGCTCGATTGTATGATTTTTCAGATGTTGGCGAAGCTGAATCCACCCTTGATCAATTGCAACAACGTGACGATGGCCCGTTTGTTGTACGACTCGCGCGGGAGGCGGGCAAACGGGAAAGCCGCTACCGGCACCTTTTCAGTGGTGAAGCGAGTGATGCGGCGGTTCTTGAAGAGGAAAGCGTGAACGACAATTCGCATCCGCTGGCCGAGCGAGTTGAAGCGTTAGAGACAGAGGTTGCTGAACTCAAACGTCAACTTGCCGCACTGTTAGCGTAATAGAATCTGTATCAGGGAGAAAATCAGCCATGAAGCCTCAGTTTCCATCTGCGGAAAACGTTGCAGAACCTACCGTATCCATCCAACGCCCTCGTATCGGTGTCGTCGGGTTGGGATCCATCGCGCAGAAAGCCTATTTGCCCATTCTCAGTCAGGCTGAGCGCTGGGAACTGGTTGGTGCATTTTCTCCCGATCGACAAAAGACGCAGCGGATTTGCCAACACTATCGGATGACGGGTTTCTCTGCATTGGATGAGTTGGCAGCCCACTGCGATGCGGTCTTTGTCCATAGCAGTACCGCCAGCCATTTTTCCGTTGTAAGCCAACTGCTTGAGGCGGGTGTCGATGTCTATGTGGATAAACCGCTGGCAGAGACGCTGGAGCAAGCGGAAGTGCTGGTCGAATTGGCAGAGCAACAACAAAAAATTCTCATGGTTGGCTTTAATCGTCGTTTTGCTCCGTGCTATCAGCAGCTAAAGCAACGGTTGGATCAACCCGCATCCCTGCGCATGGATAAACATCGTATTGATAGCGTCGGGCCGCAAGATGTGCGTTTTACCTTACTGGACGACTACCTGCATGTGGTTGACACCGCGCTATGGCTGGCAGGAGGTGATGCCGAATTGGTTGATGGTGTTTTGCATGCAAATGCGGACGGCCAACTACTGTATGCCGAACATCATTTCCAGAGCGGCAACTGTCAGGTGACGACCAGCATGCATCGTCAGGCCGGGAGCCAGCGAGAGTGGGTTCAGGCCGTTACCAACGGTGGGTTATATCAGGTGGATGAGATGCGTGAATGGCGTGAAGATCGCGAAGGGATGACGCTCCACCCAACTGTGCCATCCTGGCAAACTACGCTAGAACAACGTGGATTTGTCGGTGCGGTGCATCATTTCATGGCAGCGATCGAACAACGGAAACCAGCGGAAACATCCGGTAACCAGGCGTTGCTATCCCAGCGCATGATTGAAAAATTGCTGGGAAAAAGCTGAAAAGTTCAGCGGTTATGACAATGTTCGGTAGCTATTACACGCGCAATGCGTAGACTAGTCGCACCTCGCAATCAGGATGACCCCAACGGGTTAATAATCACGCCTGAACCGTTCAGAACATAATCGGATGAATTTACTTAAATCACTGGCTGCTGTCAGTTCCATGACCATGTTATCGCGCATTTTAGGATTTGTGCGCGATGCTATTGTCGCGCGTATTTTTGGTGCAGGTATGGCGACGGATGCCTTCTTTGTCGCGTTCAAACTGCCCAACCTGCTCCGACGCATTTTCGCGGAAGGTGCATTTTCACAGGCGTTCGTGCCTATTCTGGCCGAATATAAAAGCCAGCAGGGTGATGAAGCCACGAGAACGTTCCTCGCTTATGTCTCCGGTATGCTGACGCTGATTCTGGCATTAGTCACCGTGGCGGGTATGGTCGCCGCGCCTTGGGTCATTATGGTCACTGCTCCCGGCTTTGCTGCGACGCCGGAGCGCTTTGAGCTGACCTCTAATCTATTAAGAGTCACGTTTCCCTATATCCTGCTGATCTCACTGACCTCCATGGTGGGTTCGGTGCTAAACACCTGGAACCGTTTCTCGGTGCCGGCATTTGCCCCGACGCTGCTAAACGTCAGCATGATTGGCTTCGCGTTGTTTGCTGCACCGTATTTTAACCCTCCCGTAATGGCGCTGGCCTGGGCGGTATTGGTTGGTGGTTTACTGCAACTCGGCTATCAGCTACCGCATCTGAAAAAGATTGGCATGCTGGTATTGCCGCGCCTGAAATGGCGCGATCCGCGAGTCTGGCGAGTCATGAAGCTGATGGGACCTGCGGTTTTAGGCGTGTCGGTGAGCCAGATTTCGTTGATCATCAACACCATTTTCGCGTCCTTCCTCAACGAAGGGGCGGTGTCATGGATGTATTACGCCGATCGTCTGATGGAATTTCCTTCCGGCGTATTGGGGGTGGCGTTAGGGACGATCTTACTCCCGTCGCTGGCGAAAAGTTTTGCCAGTGGCAATCATGACGAGTATTCCCGCCTGATGGATTGGGGGCTTCGTCTGTGTTTCCTGCTGGCGCTACCGAGCGCGGTAGCATTAGGAATTTTAGCCAAACCTTTAACGGTGTCGCTGTTCCAGTACGGTAAGTTTAGCGCCTTTGACGCGCTGATGACCCAACGCGCGCTGGTTGCCTACTCGGTTGGGTTGATGGGATTGATTGTCGTCAAAGTGTTAGTGCCTGGCTTCTATTCCCGGCAGGATATCAAGACGCCAGTAAAAATAGCGATAGTCACGCTGATTCTGACGCAAGTTATGAACCTGATCTTTATCGGTCCGCTGCAACATGCGGGTCTGGCATTGTCCATCGGACTTGCTTCCTGCTTGAATGCAGGGCTGCTGTATTGGCAACTGCGTAAGCAGGATATTTTCCAACCACTGCCGGGTTGGAGAGGTTTTCTGGTTCGCCTGCTGGCAGCGGTTATCGTGATGTCGCTGGTTTTACTGGGCATGCTGTGGTGGATGCCCGCATGGGATGACGGCAATATGACGATGCGAATTCTGCGCTTACTGCTGGTCGTCGTCGTGGGCGCGGGATCCTATTTTGCCACGCTGGCGCTGTTGGGATTCCGACCCCGAGATTTCGCCCGCCGTAGCGTGTAACAACATTACGGAATTGCGTAGTAAAAAACGCCATTGGTGCTGCCACCAATGGCGTTTTTGTTTTACGTTGATGGATACGTTTTTAGTCGATGGAGAATTACATCTTATCGACGGTTTCGATACCCAGCGTATCCAGACCCTGCTTCAACGTTTTTGCCGTGAGCAGCGCCAGTCTTAGACGGCTCTGACGCACATCATCATTTTCGGCGTTCAGGATGGGGCAGTGTTCGTAGAAACCAGAGAACAGGCCAGCCAGATCGTACAGGTAGCTACACATCACATGCGGCGTGCCTTCGCGGGCAACGGAGGTGATGGTTTCTTCAAATTGCAGCAGGCGCGTGGCAAGCGCAAATTCGCGCTCATCATTCAGCGTAATCGGCTGCGTTAAGGTGTCTTCCTGTATGCCCGCACGCTTGAAAATGGACGCAACACGTGTATAGGCATATTGCATATAAGGCGCTGTGTTGCCTTCAAACGCCAGCATGTTATCCCAATCAAAAACGTAGTCCGTGGTACGGCTTTTCGACAGGTCTGCGTATTTAATCGCGCCGATAGAAACCACTTTCGCCAACGCTGCTAACTCGTCGCTTTCCATCTGTGGATTTTTTTCCGCGATGAGTTTCAGTGCGCGACCGTAGGCTTCATCCAATAGCTCGGACAGCTTGATCGTTCCGCCTGCACGCGTTTTGAATGGTTTACCGTCTTTGCCCAGCATCATGCCAAACATGTGGTGTTCCAGGCTGACAGAATCGGGCACGTAACCCGCTTTACGCACGATCGTCCAAGCCTGCATCAAATGCTGATGCTGACGGGAATCGATGTAGTAAAGCACGCGATCGGCGTTCAGGGTTTCATAACGGTATTTGGCGCAGGCGATATCGGTTGTGGTGTAGAGGTAGCCGCCATCTTTTTTCTGGATGATGACGCCCATCGGTTCGCCTTCCTTGTTTTTGTACTCATCAAGGAAAACTACCGTTGCGCCTTCGCTTTCAACTGCCAGACCTTTTGCTTTCAGATCGGCAACGATGTTCGGCAGCATGCTGTTATACAGGCTTTCACCCATCACATCCTGTTTGGTCAGCGTGACATTAAGGCGTTCATAGTTGATCTGGTTCTGCGTCATGGTGATATCGACGAGCTTGCGCCACATCTGACGGCAATATTCATCGCCACCCTGTAATTTCACTACGTAACCGCGTGCGCGTTCAGCGAAATCGGCATCTTCGTCGTAGTGTTTCTTCGCTTCACGATAAAACGCTTCAAGATCGGACAGATCCATCTCGTTGGCGCTTTCGTTTTGCATTTTTTCAAGGTAGGCAATCAGCATGCCGAACTGCGTACCCCAATCGCCAACGTGGTTAGCACGGATGATATTGTGGCCTAAAAACTCCAGCGTACGGGCTGCGGCATCACCAATAATGGTTGAACGCAGGTGGCCGACGTGCATTTCCTTCGCGACGTTGGGGGCAGAGTAGTCAATCACGATCGTTTGTGGTTCAACGGGCGTTAAACCCAGTTTTGGTGCATTCAGGGCGTTCTCAACTTGGCTCGCAACCCACTGCTTATCGAGAAAAATATTAATAAATCCCGGGCCCGCGATTTCTGTTTTTTCCGCAATGCCTTCCAGTGCCAAAAGCTGGACGACTTTCTCAGCCAATTGTCGCGGCGGCATGCCCAGTTTTTTCGCCACGGCCATGACGCCATTAGCCTGATAATCACCAAACTGTGCTTTTGCCGACTGACGAACCTGAGCTTCGCTGTCTGCTGGCGCGCCCGCGGCGGTTAACGCCTGGCTGACTTTTTCGGAGAGAAGAGCCTGAATATTCACCGGTTTACCTTAAATTAAAAATTAAGCCTTGCTTATACCATATTTGCCTTTCCTCGTCAGCAGACGGCGGAAGCAAAGGGATGTTCAGGCGAAAAATTACCCGCAGAGCGGGAGATAAAAAAGGCGCGATGAGATGAAAGAATGGATTGAGGAGAGCGCGATAAAAATAAAAAATAGTTTTAGGTAGAATAAAAATAAATCAAATCGTGATCTTAACGTTTTTTCGACCGACTATTTACACCAATTTTATGTGAGTTTCTGGTTTTAAAATGGCGGAAAATAGCGTATGCCGCAATAGCGATAAGCGCGATGGATATAATGAGTAAAACCATGATGATATCTCTGCGTTATTATTTATTTTCTTAATTTATACGTTTTCTTTTCAGCGTTCAATGGAGGTGGGCTTATTTAAGATTCCTCCCAGAATAGATTGCGAGAAGTATCGCAGATTAACATCGGGTAAAAAACGTTTCCGTTTATTAATCAAACGACATGGTTGCCTTTTCTTTGCATTTAATGCGTTTCACGTAACGAAGGTGTAAATAAATGTACATGGGGAAAAGTAGAATTTAATTAGAATGTACTATGGGTATGATATTCTCACTATCGAAAATAGTTATTGATATGTGATGGGCCGCGAGGAGTTTTACCCGATATGTTACCCAATGATTTGATAACGGATTTAGCGCGATTTGAGCGAGACTTACAGGAATTAGCGGGTGTGCTACAGCTGGACTTGGGCGCGTTTCATGCTGATCATATTTCGCTGCGTTGTCATCAGAATACCACGGCTGAATCATGGAAAGCGGCGTTGCTGAAGGCTGGCTGTCTGCTGTCTGAAAACCAAATCAATGGCCGCCCAATCTGCCTGTTTATACTGGATAATTCAATATCTGTCGGCCCCTGGCAGATTGATTGTATCGAATTACCGTGGCCGGGGAAAAAATATTATCCCCATGAAGGATGGGAGCATGTGGAGCTGGTGCTTTCCGGTGATACGGAAACACTGCATCAGCGTGCTTTGACCTGCTTGTCTGATGATGCACTACGTACGCCTGGCATCAAGCTTAAATTTAGTTCTCCGCAAGGCGAAAAAGAACGAATCCCTAATCCGACACTAGCAGTAACTAATGGGAAAGTGACAATAAAGTTTCATCCATTTGATATACGAGACGTTGTCACGAGCGAAATGTCTTCGTTATGAAAATAGCTGAGCATGTAGAGCAATCAGAAAGATGACATTGACTAAAAGTAAAATGGCATATCACGTTATTCATGCCACTTTCTTTTACTGTATACCCTAAATAATTCGAGTTTCAGGACAAAACGTTAGCGTTTTGAACAACGGCAGATTTGAGCGCTGCTTGCAGCGACCCCGACGGGGCGAGGTTCACGCGAGTGGGCTGAGTAGTGTAGCTAACGCACCTGCAATTTAAAGTATGACGGGTATAGAACAGATTAATAAAACTGTGGTTTATGTCATGTTTATTTCGGCGCTGTATCGCGTTCATTGTGACTCCCGTCTCCTCACGATATGAATGCGAATGCCATAGTTATTACTTTAATCGGCGTAATGATTCGTCGATTTTTCGACAATGACAATTAAGAAAAGTAGTCTGGGAGTTTACATGGAGGAGCAGCGATGACGAAACTGGAAGTATGCTGTTATAGCGTTGATTGTGCGATAACGGCAGCGCAGTCTGGGGCTGACAGGATTGAACTCTGTGCAGGACAGCGAGAAGGCGGATTAACGCCATCCTATGGTGCGCTGCGGGGTGCCCGTGAAAAGATCGCGATTCCTGTTCACCCGATTGTGCGCCCGCGAGGCGGCGACTTTTGCTACAACGCGACGGAGTTTGCTGCCATCAAATACGATATTGAGCAGGTTCGTGAGATGGGGTTCCCTGGCGTTGTTGTCGGTGCGCTGAATGAGGAAGGGCACATTGATTTGCCCAAAATGCGCGAAATCATGGCGGTGGCTCAAGGGATGGCGGTGACCTTTCACCGCGCGTTTGATATGTGTCTGAACCCTTATATTGCGCTGGAACAGCTCACCGACCTTGGCGTATCACGCATATTGAGCTCTGGGCAGCAGCAGACGGCGGAGAATGGGTTGCGGTTATTACGTGAACTAACACAGGCCAGTCGCGGTCCAATTATTATGGCGGGTTCCGGCGTGCGGTTGACTAACGTGCACAAATTTCAGCAAGCCGGTATCCGGGAACTGCATAGCTCCGCAGGTCAGTGGACGTCATCGCCTATGCGTTATCGCAAAATCGGCGTGTCGATGTGTTCTGATACGGAATTAGATGAATTTAGCCAGTATTGCGTGGATGGTGATGTGGTGGAAGCAATGAAACGGGCGGTCAGCCCGGATCGTGAAATGCAGTATGTATCGTAACGCAAAGTGTTTCATGGTGTAGCGGTTGATAGATCGCATTGTATAGACACCACATCGTCATTCTTCAATTTTGCCGCGCCGCATACCATCAGGTTTGCATGGCAAGTACCAAGCCCCAGTGTGTTGCTGGGGCTTTTTTTCAACGCCTAGGAATTTCAAAGTGCCCGTAGCCGCGTAGGACAGTGAACACAGGGGGCAGGATCCTGACTTTTTTTGGGTGGCTCCCTGAAGTCGGCACCGTCATAACAGGAAGATAATGGTTTTTTGAGCGTCACCCCGGATTTCAGGCGCAACTTCCCCGCATCACCCGGCGTACCGCATTCGCGCAATGGCCATGCGTTACCAACCAGCTCTCCCACCTTCAGCCCCTTCATGGCCCAGTGGTACACCATCCTGCCGCCGCCAGACTGCTTCGTTCGTGATTTTCATTTGCAGTTAATGTGAGCCCAAATTTGCGATAAACGCGAGCCGTTACACTTACTGGTGTGTTGATGATTTTCATACCGAACCTCCAATCGTTGACTTAGAGGGGCCGGCCCGTAGAGCCGGCGGTATTCTTCAAAGGATGCAGGGAAACCACGCCAAACAACCACCACTGGGCGGAGCGAACTCCGCCCAGTGGTTTAGCCTCTGACTCCGTAGTTCAGCGACGCCACCATGACCGTGTTACCCTGCTGAACGCGGATCTCACACAGTGAGTCGCGCACCATCTAGGTGTTAAACACAACACTATCAGGCTAAAAAAGCCAATTTTAGTGGCATTGTCTTGAACCTCTAAAGTGAAGGTTTTGGCTTTTATCCACCCCCTAACAGCCCACTGGTGTCTGCGTCGAAGCGCTTATGGGCCTGATCAGCCGCCGGTTTGAGCAAAGCGAGCAGCTCTGCCTCATTATACAACTGAGTGACTGCAATTTCCTTGGGGGTTGGCTCAATTGGGATCAGCACATCTTCGCTGTCGGCGTACAGCCAGATTGCCACAACGTGGAGTGCCGAGATGAATAATACTCGCAGTTCAACGGTTTTTCCCTGTAGTTGCGGCGATAGATCCGCCAGCTTTAGCGCCTCTACCGTCGCGGCTGCCAAATTTCCGTGGTTGAGCGAAGCGAACTCGACATGTCCGTGCACGTCGGTCAATTGCGCGTCGGCAATCGTCACTTCATCGGCAAACACTAAGTAATGCCAATCGCCGACCTTAGCGTCTTTGAGGCCTTTATCGTGAATCAGATCCTCTAGGCTGAGCGAGTAGCCACGATAGCCTTCGCTCAGCTTTATTTTGCCCGGCTTGGCGCCCGCGAATTGACGATTGATGCCGAAGCCCTGAGGTTTCAGCGCAGATTGCAGTGCCGGACGCAGTGCCTGTACGCCGTTGGAAGGCGCTTTTGGATAAGTCAATTGCATGATGTTGCCCTCTTTATTTTTTTACGGTGAAGTAAGTGTCAGTCCAATTTCCGCCGGATTTGTATAACCTGGGGAACGAGTTCAAAGCACGGGTCGAGTAACCGTAGATCGAATCTGCAATCAACAGGTAATCACCGTCGGTCCCATAGATAACCAAAAAGTGCGCACCGCCACCGTACCAGGCGCAACGCAAACCGATTGGTCGGCCCTTTTTGATCTGGTTCCGAATGGCCGACATCTGCAAGGATCCTCTATTCATGCCGTTGTAGCTGCGTGTGATTCGCAAGGCGGAATCCAAATAACCGTAGATGTTGCACGGTCCCGGTTGATTGCAGCAGTTGCGGTCCAGAGAGGCGCTGGCTACACCGCACTGGGTCCAAGACCCAGTGCGGTAGAAGTTGCCGACCGAGGCGGAAACAGCCGCCCAGCACCAATTAGTTTGGGTTTGTTTCTGCATTTTAAAATTCAGACGGGAAGTAGCCATTGCCTTAATCTGAGGAGCCGCTTCAACTTCGACCAATTGCGGATCGATCAGATGGCCTATCAGGTCGTTTAGCTTTCTGTCGCCGGTGATTCGGGTTGTTCCAGTGGTTAACATTTTTTATATCCTCTATGAGTCAAACAAGCGTCCAGCTTGATAGCTGGTTTGTTATCGATGTTGACCTATCTGCTTTTGAAGGCAAACAGCAACAGACCAACATCGCGTTACCCGACACGCTGATTCAGCGAGTCGATAAACGTGTAAATAGTCTGTCAATGCCTAACGTGATCGGAGCCATTTTTTGGCAGGGGCTGTACGTCATGAGTTGGCGTCACAACAATTTGCCGATTTCCGGCCGACTCCACGACTCACCGTTCCAGTCATACCCAAGCTCCAACATTCTTTTCCACTCAAGTCCATCACGGTTTGTTAATACTGTATCCATCATTAAGCTCCTGTTTGATTATTGTCACTGTATATATATACAGCTAATTATGGAGATTACTCACCAATAGAAAATCTGTCAACAAATGATATTGATTATCATTCTCTCGTTGTGTGGGGAGCATTGAAAAACGACAGATACTGGCATTGAATTCAGGATTAGCGCGTCCGGTCTTTGCCGGAGGATGGGGGTTAATTAAGTGCGCTACAGTGAAAATGCGTTTTTTGTCCTTGCCTATCTCAATCTGGTCAAGTGCCGAGGCCGCATGGGAGTATTTGCCGCGTTAGAGCGTTCGGGTAAAGATTCGGTTGTCGTACAGATCGGTAGAGTCGATGTAAACCGACGGGAACAGGTGTTATGCCACCTATTTGCGGTAGGGCAACGCAACGGAGATGTATCTTCAGCTCGACCGGCATTACTGTTGGTACGAGCTTTTCTGAGCAGCTATTACGGTCTGCGCGTATTGGGTCGGGCGATGCCAGTACGCGAAATTTGCTGAATGGATCGCTGTGTACGCTGCTTGGCTTACCCACGATATTGACGGTTTGGTTTTTATCGTCGACGGCGATCGGATCGCGGTTGAAGGCCGAGAATGGGGCGTTACGCGTGATGGACGAGCGTGGCCTGACGGTTGCTCATCGCAAGGTCGCTTTGCAAATGTTTTCGAATTCGACCTGGGCTCAGCCCGACGATCCACAGATACTGAAGGCGATCGTCGAGCTGTTTACGCAGGAAGTAGAGTGGGATATCTCGGGTGATGTGCAGGTCGTTCCTTGGAGCGACCCGCGTCGGAATCGGGAGGAGGTGGCTTCATTTTTCCGTGAATTGGCTAAGCAAATTATACCGGAGCGATTCGAGGTGTGGCGGATTGTGGCCGATGATGACGTCGCCGTGGCGCTTGGCGAACTGGCGTCGCGAGTCAAGCGCACTGGCCGTCTTATCGAGTTATCGTCAGTGCTTTTATCGAACGTTATAATGGAGGCGCAGAGGCCTATAGCTCAGCACCAGGTTTACGTGCAACCAATACCGCTCGTACCGGTGCGGGATAACCTTCCACCGTTTTCGTTGGATCCTCAGGGTCGAGGAATTCAGCCAGCGATTCAGTGATCATCCAGTCTGTCCGGCGCTGTTCCTGTGTTGTGGTTGTGCAGATATCGACGATGCGGACATCGACGAATCCGCATTTTTCAAGCCATGTTGTCAAAGCCACAGCAGACGGGATGAAATACACATTGCGCATTTGCGCGTAGCGTTCTCCCGGCACCAGCACCTGATTTTCATCACCTTCAATGACCAGCGTTTCCAGCACCAGCTCACCACCCGCTACCAGCTGATTTTTCAACTGCCACAGGTGGTCGAGCGGGGAACGACGATGGTACAGGACGCCCATGGAAAATACGGTATCAAACGCAGCCAGCTCGGGAAGTTGCTCAATGCCGAGTGGCAGAACGTGTGCGCGCTGGTCGTCGCCGAGTAGCTTACGCACGGCTTCAAACTGACATAAGAATAGCTGCATGGGGTCGATACCCACCGCCATCGTGGCACCTTCACCGACCATTCGCCATAGGTGATAGCCGCTGCCGCAGCCTACATCCAGAATCAGGCGATTTTTCAGCGGGCTGATATGTGGTAGAACGCGCTGCCATTTCCAGTCTGAACGCCATTCGGTGTTGATATCCACACCGTAAAGCGAAAAGGGGCCTTTACGCCAGGGCATCAGATTACGTAGCAGCTTTTCAATCCCTTCGCGCTGACCGACGGAAATATCGGGCTCGATGCGTGCTGTGACGCTGTCGTTCAAATCTAAAGAGGTTGGCTTCAGCGACGGGAGGTGTTCCAGCGAGTTAAACCATAGCTTGAACTTACCGTGCAGGGATTCTTGCTGCCAACTGCTGAGCTGTGAAGGCAGCGTGTTAAGCCAGTGGCTGAGCGGGCCCTTTGCGATTTGCTGATAAAAATTGCCGAAATCGATCACGCCTTTTCCTCTGCTTTTACGGCTAATAACGAACCAAAATTAAAACACTGAAACCAGATCTCGCTGTGCTCAAAACCAGCATCTGCCAGTCGAGCCTTATGGGTTTCTACTGAGTCGGTCAACATGACATTTTCCAGCATGCTGCGTTTCTGACTGATTTCCAGCTCGCTGTAGCCATTTGCCCGTTTGAAGTCGAGATGCATGTTGAACAGCAATTCGCCGACGTCTTTGTCCGCAAAATTGAATTTCTCAGAGAGCACAAGCACGCCGCCGGGATTCAATCCCTGATAAATACGCTCGATAAGCACTTGACGCTGGGAAGGCTCCAGAAACTGAAGAGTAAAGTTCAGCACAACCATGGAAGCATTCTTGATATCAATGTTCAGAATATCCGCTTCTATAACTTCGACAGGCGTTTCGGAGCGAAAAGCGTCAATGTGGCCACGACAGCGTTTTACCATCGCCGGAGAATTGTCTACCGCGATAATTTTGCAGTCCGGCACATGGATATTGCGTCGCATAGATAGCGTGGCTGCGCCTAGCGAACATCCCAGATCGTAGACGAGGCTATTCGAGCGGGCGAATCGCTCTGCCAGCATGCCAATCATTGAGATGATGTTGGAATAGCCGGGCACGGAACGTTGGATCATATCGGGAAATACGTCGGCAACGCGTTCGTCGAATGTCCAGTCGCCTAAATTGGCAATTGGCACAGAAAAAAGCATATCGCGGTTTGGCATGGCGGAAAGTGCACTGAGAGTAATAAAGAGGCGCACATTCTAGCAGAATACGCCATACCCGTCATACTTCAAGTTGCATGTGCGCTGTTCAAAACGCTAACGTTTTGTCCTGAAACTCGAATTATTTAGGGTATGTAGCCTTCACCTTTCACATGTGTGCGGCTTTTGATTCTCGGACGCATTATATCTGTGCGCCCGAGAGTGGTAGGTATCGTTTTTGTCGTACGCCATCAATACAGCGTGAAAACCAGATCCCAAGGGAGATAATAGAGGTTTGCTGCAATCATCAGGATGAGTGAGGCATAGGTTGCCGACATACCCGAACGCCGCCAGCGGAATTCGCGATGCCGAAGTCCGTAGTAGTGAGCTAAACGTCCGGTAATCAATAGAATGCCGCAAAAATGGATCATGATGATAAGGGCGCCATTCATTTCCATCAGTACCAGTAGAATCGCCGCAATTGGAATATATTCCACTGCATTGCCATGTACTCGGATCGCCGTTTGCAATTCATAAAATCCACCGTCGCCGTAGGCCACGCGATACTGCATTCTCAGTTTCACAACATCAATAGACAGCTTTATCAACAAGATTGCGCCGAGCACGATATAGAGCGCACTTACCATTTTTTACTCCGTAACCTAACCGAAAACGGCTTGCAGAATAATAGCTTTCCCTAACGCAACTGTCGCCTGCAAAGGCTGATTTTTTTAGCGGAAATGGGCTACGTTATGAAATTTTTTATAACTAAATGAACTAATACAGCCCCCGCATCCTGTGGTTTAAAAGAGCGTCGCCTGCTGCGGCCAATCTGGCTGAGGCGGCAGTGTCGGATCGATCTCGGCGAGTAATGGCCAAAGCTGTTGCGCCAGCGGCGGAGCATCACCGATATCCGGTGTATGGATAAAGAAGAAGGGATTCGCCTCAGGCCACTGCGGCAGCTTGTTATGCCATGACTTGAACCAGCGCAGATTTTCTTCCAGAGTTTCACTGCCGATAAAGCGGATCAGCGGCTGCGTGGCGGTCAGCACGGCGTGTACCGGCACGCGAGGCTTCTTCCGCTGGGCTTCACGCATGGCAACGCTGTCTGGCGCAGCGTGATGAACCGGACGGCTGTCGAGAATCACGCGGTTGATGCCACGCTGCTGTAGCCCCTGATTCAGCGCACGCTCCTCATCGCCTTTGGTAAAAAATAGCGGGTGACGCACTTCTACGCCGTAGCTAAATCCCTGCGGTAAGGCATCAAGAAAACGCCACAGAACGGGTAACAACACTGGCCCGAAGGTGGCGGGGAGTTGCAGCCATAGCTGTCCGATACGGTGTTCGATCGGCTCAAGGCATTGATAAAACAGGCTGACATCGCTATCGCAGTTCTGTAAGGCAGCCTTATGGCTGATCGTTGAGGGAAACTTGAAGCAAAAGCGAAAATTATCATGTGTCATATCACGCCAGCGCCCGACAATCTCGCGTGAAGGCAACGCATAAAAGGTCGTGTTACCTTCGACACAGCTAAAGTAGCGGCTGTAGTCGGCAAGATCGTTTAAACCCAACCGACTCCATGCAGGGTGCTGCCATTGTGGTAATCCGATGTACATCATCGCACCATAATTTCATTGAGCCTCAATAGGATGGCAACGATTATCGCGTAATTGCTAGACCAGCGCGAGTGAGCCGAGATAAATCGTTTATAAAATCTCATCCGCCCACTGTGTTGCCTCCATTATCATGGTAAAGAAGTTTTCTTCATCGATATCCAACTGGATTAAGAGGCGTTCAAGCTCTTCCCACTCTTGCTGTTCGTATTTAGCGATTAACGTCAGATAAACGGCAAGTTCGCCGGTGTTTTCTAATAAGCTCTGGTTAATTTTTTCCGATAGTGCGATTTGTGAGAGCAACAGCGGCATCGGTGAGTCCAATACAGCATCAAGCAGCGATAATAATCCGCATAGAAACGCCTCGGTGGTATCTTCTTTCACATTAAAAGAGGCATACAGTAATTCGAAAAATCTGGCACGAATTAAGCTAGTGCGATAAAGCTCACTGGGTTTATTCTCATTACTATTGGTAATACTAATTAATGACACAAAACGTTTGAGTTCCCGTTGCCCAAGCAGCATTGCCATAGAACGGAACGACATCGAGGTCGCAGTGATACCAAAGCGAGTGTTGTATTTGATATTGGTGATGTGGCGCATCAATTTATAATAAAGCGACAGATCGGCACAGACCAATTCTTCGATCGCGGCATAGTTGATTTCAGGTTTATTAACCTCTCTCAGTAGCCTTATGGTATTGCTGGATTTATTGACCAGTTTTTTCGATTTAATCATTTCAGGACGACTGAAAAAATACCCTTGAAAAAGTGAAATGCCCAGCTTTTTGCTTTGCATGTATTGCTCATGCGTTTCTACTTTTTCGGCCAGATAAATTAACTTACGCTGTTTGGTTCTTTTGATGAAATTTTCAATGTCGCCAAAAGTCGACAGGGTTAAATCGAATTTGATGACATCAATGTAAGGCAAAAAACGATCCCATTCTGAATCCATTGAAAAGTCATCAAGCGCAATTTTGAAGCCCTTTCTTTTTAGCTTTTTTACGGCAGCAAATAAATCATTGTCGGGTGCAGCATTTTCAAGAATTTCTATAACAACCTTTTCCTGCGGTAATACTTCAGCCTGACCATTGATCAGCATTTGATGGGGGAAATTAATATAGTAAGGCTGCTCGACTACGGATCTTGCCAATGGATTGGTTAAAAATTGATCGGAAATAAGCTGCGCAGTCGCAAATTCAGGGCTGACGTCAGGGAATTTATTGGTGATGTCCATGCGAAAAAGTAGCTCGTAGGCAACGGTTTGGCGGTGTTGATTCAAAATGGGTTGACGGGCAACAAATGAATACATACTTGTTCTCCATGTAAACCATACGCATTAGCCAATAATGGAAAAGCGTTTTTTATTAAAATTTTTTATAAAAATAAGCAGTTACTTAGTAATTTTAGCAGGTTTTACTAAAAGGGAAGGTTGGTTTCCACAAATCATCATGCTGTGGGCGTCGGTATGTCCTATGCCTTTGGGTCGATGCGCCTCCGAATATTGGCCAACTTAAATGCTGCTTTTCTGACGATTTTCTGATCACCGCACTCTTGTGGTCTGGTTTTCCTCTGATGTTTAGTTTTGTAACAACTATTCCTAGATTAGCGAACATTTCGTTAACCGAGAAGGGAATTTCGTAAAAAGAGTAGGCGGCGGCGTCGCAGAGCGTTACCTTCATGCTTATCGTTCTGGCTATTATCCTTTATAATAGCCGCCTTTTTTCACCGGACAGTAACCCAGAAAAATCATACCGTGCAGCGAAAATGCCACGGTTTTTACGTTGTGATCTACCGTGAAAAGTAATCTATCGTGAAAACGTGTGGGCTGGCGGATGAGTAAAAGGACATCGTGATGCGTACTAATTATTGCGGGCAGTTGAATTCGTCCCATGTGGGCCAGGAAGTGACATTGTGCGGCTGGGTTAACCGCCGCCGCGATCTGGGTGGTTTGATTTTTATTGATATGCGTGACCGCGAAGGGCTGGTTCAGGTGTTTTTTGACCCTGATCGTCAGGACGCATTTAAACTGGCATCCGAGTTGCGTAACGAGTTCTGCATCCAACTTACCGGTGTAGTTCGCGCCCGTCCAGAAAGCCAAATCAACAAAGACATGGCGACGGGTGAAGTTGAAATTTTTGCCAACGCACTGACAATCGTTAACCGTTCTGAAGCGCTGCCGTTGGATTCCAACCAAACCAATACTGAAGAAGCGCGTCTCAAATTCCGCTATCTGGATTTGCGCCGTCCTGAAATGGCGCAGCGTCTGAAAACGCGTGCACGTATCACCAGTTTTGTTCGCCGTTTTATGGACGACCACGGCTTCATGGACATCGAAACGCCGATGTTGACCAAAGCGACGCCGGAAGGCGCGCGCGACTATCTGGTGCCGAGCCGCGTACATAAAGGCAAGTTTTATGCGCTGCCGCAGTCCCCACAGCTGTTCAAACAGCTGCTGATGATGTCTGGATTTGACCGCTACTACCAGATCGTCAAATGCTTCCGTGACGAAGACTTGCGTGCCGACAGACAGCCTGAATTTACCCAAATCGATGTGGAAACCTCTTTCATGACCGCGCCACAGGTGCGTGAAGTGATGGAGCAACTGGTACGTGAGCTATGGCTGGACGTGAAAGGCGTCGATCTGGGTGATTTCCCGGTCATGACGTTCGCAGAAGCGATGCGTCGTTTCGGTTCCGACAAGCCAGATTTGCGTAACCCGCTGGAACTGGTCGACGTTGCCGATCTGCTGAAAGATATCGAGTTCAAAGTGTTCTCCGGCCCGGCAAACGATGCCAAAGGCCGCGTTGCCGCTATTCGCGTACCGGGCGGCTCACAGTTGAGCCGTAAGCAGATTGATGAATACGGCAAGTTTATTGAAATCTATGGTGCGAAAGGCCTGGCTTACATCAAGGTCAACGAGCGTGCTAAAGGTCTGGAAGGCGTTCAAAGCCCAGTAGCGAAATTCCTGAGTGAAGACGTTCTGTCTGCTTTGCTGGATCGTACCGCGGCGCAAGATGGCGACATCCTGTTCTTTGGTGCTGACAGCGCAAAAGTGGTGACCGATGCGCTGGGTGCGCTTCGTCTCAAGCTGGGCCGCGATCTGAACCTGACGAAAAACAATAGCTGGGAACCGCTGTGGGTGGTCGACTTCCCAATGTTTGAGGAAGATGGCGAAGGTGGGTTGTCAGCGATGCACCATCCGTTTACCGCACCGCGTGACATGCTGCCTTCTGAACTGGCGGCTAACCCCGTTTCGGCGATCGCTAACGCCTATGACATGGTCATTAACGGTTATGAAGTGGGCGGCGGTTCCGTACGTATTCACAGCGGCGAGATGCAGCAAACCGTGTTCCGCATTCTGGGCATTACTGAGCAAGAGCAGCGTGAGAAATTTGGCTTCCTGCTGGATGCACTGAAATACGGTACGCCGCCGCACGCGGGTCTGGCGTTTGGCCTTGACCGTCTGGTGATGCTGCTGACGGGCACTGATAACATTCGTGACGTTATCGCCTTCCCGAAAACGACGGCAGCAGCGTGTTTGATGACGGAAGCGCCAAGCTTCGCTAACCCAGCCTCGCTGGAAGAGCTTGCCATTGCGGTTGTTGTGAAAGGGAAAGCGGCTCAGGATGGAAAATCCGAGAACGAATAAGATGGTATACAAGCGACCTGTTTCGGTGCTGGTGGTGATTTATGCCCGTGACACCGGGCGGGTGCTGATGCTGCAACGGCGTGACGATCCTGAATTCTGGCAATCCGTGACGGGGAGTATAGAAGAAGGAGAAAGTGCGCCGTATGCTGCACAGCGTGAAGTCAAAGAAGAAGTTAACATTGATATATCCGCTGAAGCGTTATCACTCTTTGACTGCCAGCGCTGTATTGAGTTTGAGCTATTTGCTCATTTGAGACGTCGCTATGCGCCGGGGGTCACGCACAATACCGAACATTGGTATTGTCTGGCGTTACCTGCTGAGCGCGAGGTGCAATTATCCGAGCATCTTGCTTACCAGTGGCTGGATGTGCCCCATGCGGCACAGTTGACCAAGTCCTGGAGCAACCGGCAGGCGATTGAAGAATTTGTTATTTATCCGGCCTGAACAGGCTTTTTTCGGAGATTTTTATGGCAGGTCATAGTAAGTGGGCGAACACAAAGCATCGTAAAGCAGCACAGGACTCCAAACGCGGTAAAATCTTTACCAAGATTATCCGCGAATTGGTCACCGCAGCCCGTTTGGGTGGTGGCGATCCAGGGTCTAACCCACGTCTGCGCGCCGCGATCGATAAAGCACTGTCCAACAACATGACGCGCGATACTCTGAACCGCGCGATTGCCCGTGGCGTCGGCGGTGATGATGATACCAACATGGAAACCATCATTTATGAAGGCTACGGCCCGGGTGGCACAGCTGTCATGGTGGAATGCCTGAGTGACAACCGCAACCGTACCGTTTCCGAGGTGCGCCATGCGTTTACCAAAACTGGCGGTAATCTGGGGACTGATGGTTCCGTTTCGTACCTCTTCACCAAGAAGGGCGTCATTTCTTACGCACCGGGTCTGGATGAAGATACAGTGATGAACGCCGCGCTAGAAGCGGGTGCCGATGACGTCGTCACGTATGACGACGGCGCGATCGACGTCTTCACGCCGTGGGAAACATTTGGTGACGTGAAGGATGCCTTGGATGCGGCAGGCTTGAAGGCTGAGTCTGCGGAAGTGTCTATGATTCCGTCCACTAAGGCGGATATGGATGCAGAAACGGCACCGAAGCTGATGCGTCTGATCGACATGCTGGAAGATTGCGACGATGTGCAGGAGGTTTACCATAACGGTGAGATCTCCGATGAGGTGGCTGAACTGCTGTAATGGCAGGTCGGTGATGCAAAGTAGAAACAGCTACCCACATAGGCGAATCGGCGGAGCGGCACGATGACAATCGTAGCACCATGACAATCATAGTAGGCATCGACCCCGGTTCGCGCGTGACGGGTTATGGCATTATCCGCCAGCAGGGGCGGCATCTGACGTATCTCGGCAGCGGTTGTATTCGCACCGTGGTAGATGATATGCCCACTCGGCTTAAGCTGATTTACGCTGGCGTCAGTGAAATTATTACGCAATTTCAGCCAGACTGTATGGCGATCGAACAGGTCTTCATGGCGAAAAACCCGGATTCAGCCTTGAAGCTGGGGCAGGCGCGCGGTGTGGCCATCGTCGCGGGTGTGAATCAGGATCTGCCCGTGTTTGAGTATGCAGCGCGTTTGGTCAAGAAAACGGTGGTAGGTACGGGCGCAGCAGATAAAAAGCAGGTACAGCATATGGTTCGCTCATTGCTGAAACTGTCGGCCAGTCCGCAGGCGGATGCTGCCGATGCGTTGGCGATTGCGATTACTCACTGCCACTTTAACCAGAGTCTGCTGCGTACCGCAGCAGTGAAAGTAAACCCGCTGGCAGGATGACTGCGCTGAAACAGGAGGCTGGATATTCATCCTAGTGCTGTTCGCTTCAGCCTGTTGTTAGGGGAAACACAGGGGGAGGTTCCCGCAGGGACGCCTCACCCCTGTGGTCGCCCCGTGTATCTTGATGCTTAAACGATCGGTATTGCTGGATATTCATCCAGCCTTTTTTATGTTATATATTCGTCATACTTCAAGTCATTCATTCCCTATGTAAAAGGAAGCGCAACGTGATAGGTCGTCTCAGAGGCATTATCCTGGAAAAACAGCCGCCGCAGGTGCTGATAGAAGCTAACGGTGTGGGTTACGAAGTCCATATGCCGATGACGTGCTTTTACGAACTCCCTGAGCTCAATCAGGAAGCGATTATTTTTACCCATTTTGTTGTCCGCGAAGATGCGCAACTGCTGTTCGGTTTTAATGATAAGCAGGAAAGGGCGCTGTTCCGCGAGTTGATTAAAGTGAATGGCGTTGGGCCGAAACTGGCGCTGGCGATTCTCTCTGGGATGTCCGCAACGCAGTTTGTCAGCGCGGTTGAGCGCGAAGAAATTGGCGCGTTGATTAAACTTCCGGGCGTGGGTAAGAAAACGGCGGAAAGGCTGGTTGTTGAAATGAAAGATCGCTTCAAGGGCCTGAGCGGCGATCTGTTTAATTCGGTCAGTGATATTCCGCTGACGTCACCTGCTAACGTAGACAATCGCGTTGGCGAACCCGAAGCGGAAGCCGCAGCGGCACTGGTGGCGCTGGGCTACAAACCGCAGGAAGCCAGCCGCATGATTTCCAAGATCGCGCGTCCCGATGCAGACTGTGAAACCCTAATCAGGGATGCACTGCGCGCGGCGCTGTGAGGTATTGATGATAGAAGCCGACCGTTTAATTTCCGCTGACGCCGTTCCAGAAGAAGAATTTCTCGACCGAGCGATGCGGCCTAAACTGCTGAAAGAATATGTGGGCCAGCCGCAGGTGCGTGAACAGATGGAAATTTTCATCCAGGCTGCGCGTAAACGTGGGGATGCGCTGGATCATCTGCTAATTTTTGGGCCCCCCGGCTTGGGTAAAACGACGTTGGCGAATATTGTCGCCAATGAAATGGGCGTGAATATGCGCACGACATCAGGCCCAGTGTTGGAAAAAGCTGGCGACCTTGCCGCGCTGCTGACCAATCTCGAACCGCATGATGTGCTATTTATCGATGAAATCCATCGTCTGTCACCGGTTGTGGAAGAAGTACTGTATCCGGCAATGGAAGATTACCAGTTGGATATCATGATCGGTGAAGGGCCCGCTGCTCGCTCAATTAAACTCGATCTGCCTCCTTTCACACTGATTGGTGCAACGACGCGAGCGGGGTCGTTAACCTCACCGCTGCGCGATCGCTTTGGTATTGTGCAGCGTCTAGAGTTTTATAATGTAGCCGATTTGCAGTATATCGTTGGCCGCAGCGCCCAGTGTTTGGGACTGGATCTGACGCAGGAAGGCTCCCTTGAAGTGGCTCGCCGTGCGCGTGGTACGCCGCGTATCGCCAACCGATTATTGCGCCGGGTGCGCGATTTCTCCGAGGTTAAATCGGAAGGTGCGATTACTGGAACAGTGGCGACGCAGGCGTTGGATATGCTTGCTGTAGATACCGAAGGCTTTGACTACATGGACCGTAAGCTGCTGTTGGCAATCATCGATAAATTCATGGGTGGCCCTGTCGGGCTAGACAATTTAGCCGCCGCGATTGGCGAAGAACGGGAAACCATTGAAGATGTATTGGAACCGTTTCTGATTCAACAAGGGTTCATCCAGCGTACGCCGCGTGGCCGAATGGCGACTCAGCATGCCTATCGGCATTTTGGCTTAACGCGTGAAGAATAGTATCGTTTGAGCACGTTTTTCTACATCGTCCATATTTAGGGAGACTATACAGTCTCCCTAAATTTAGGTAATCAGAACCAGGCTTCCCACATTGCCCCAACGTTGAACGAGTCGAGCTGCGTATTGACCCCAGTCGTTGTCCGCGCGGTGTGTTTGTTATCCACTTCTCCGCCAGTCACATAGAAGCGCAACATCGGTCTGAACTCCGGTCCCATGGCAATCGAGACATTCTGGGAAAGTGTCAGTTTCCACCCTTTGTTGTCACCGCCCTGACCGTAGTCCACATGCTGATAGCCGGCTTCAAGCCAGGTAGAATGCACGTCATTCCAGAAATACATAGGGCGAACGATGGCATTGTAGTTACGACGGTCGTCCTGACTCGCAGAGTCGTTCGAGTAGTCGTGGTAGGCCAGCAAATATTCGACCTGCGTTTGCGGTGTGAATTTGTACTTACCTTCGAAGCTGGCATAGAAGGTTTTCAGGTTATTCGTTTTGTTGTAAACGCTGTTATCCGCATTGTCCGAATAGCGGGTGATAAACTGATTGAGGCTATTTTTCCCTGTGTGGCTCAGGACTGCACCGCCTTGCCAGGCCTTCATCCGCTCATCGTTATTCACCGCTTTTGAGTCAAAACCGTAGTTAGCGTACAGCGCAAGATCCAACGGCCCTAGCTTGATGCCATGCACTTTGGAGGTCAGCGCGTAATTGCCCTTATCGCCTGTGCCGGAGCTGCCGGTACAACTGATGCGTGAGGGGTTCGCATTATCCTCCATCACCTCAGGATTACAGGACTCCACGGCACCGACGGCTGCCACATCGAATCGAACACCGCCGATATCAACGTTTTTTATCCCCGCACCTTGACCGTCATGGTTCATCCAGAAGTAATCGTTGATACCTTGCTGTGGACGCTGGTGGAAATCACGTCCCGCCCAGAGATAGGCGTTGGGCTGAGAGGCGAAAAGATTGGTGACGCCTGCATAGGCTTTTTTCAGGTTAACTTCGTCGCCCCAGTGGTCGATCATCACGACGACATCCCAGATAGCGCCGTTGTCACCTTTGAAAGCTTTGGAAAGCTGAAATTCACCACCGTTACCTTCGTTACCCAGACGACCGAGTGCGGAAGCACCGTTATAGGAACCGTCAACCGCAACATATTTCTGGTCACCGCTCTGGAATTGCGCGCCGTAACGCGCATAGCCAGTGAATGCGACGCCATACGGTATCGCCATGTCAGGGGTTTTGGGGGACTCAGGCGTCGTCAGAGGATCGACCTGTTTGCTGGCAATCGCGTCTAACTTGGCCTGACGCTCCGCCAGCGCTTTTTCCACGGCCTGAGCAACGGCACGATCGAGTTGTTCCTGAGTAATGATTTCTTGTGCGAGTGCGGAACTGGAGCAAAGGGCGGCCAGCACTGCCAGCGTAACTGGAAGTTTTTTGCAACTTTTCATAGTCATCTCAATTCAGTAAGTTATTATTCAGACAATAACCATCCCGCTCTGATTGACGTGAATAATGGCACGGCGCTCAGAACAAGGTGATTGTTATTTTTCTAATAGTGCAACGTAATTAAATAACCGACGTAATCGACCCTCCCTTTAAGAGGCGTTCATTATTTACATTATTGTCGTTGATAAAGGTGAATTATTTCTTCTGATAATTCGCGGGCGAGTAATGATGTCATTAAATGATCTTGAGCATGAACCATAATTAACGTCATCGGCTGTCTGGCTTCACCTGCATCCTGTTCGATCAGCTGAGTTTGCATATGGTGTGCCTTGCGCGCGTAGCCATCGGCTTCTTTCAACAGATTTTTGGCTTCATCAATGTTGCCTTTACGTGCAGCGTGCAGTGCCTCAAAACACAGGCTGCGTGACTGCCCAGCATTGACGATAATTTCCATTACTGCATCTTCTAATGTAATCATCATATGACCTATTTTTTTATGTGACAGAATACTCGCGGCAATAGTTTTATTCCCTATGCCGCGCTCTTAAATACTAGTCAGAACGGTGAATATGAATAATAAAAATATGCCGCGTCCGAACGCTTTATTTTCTTTCTTCTATTTAATATGTTTAACTCGTTCTTTATTCACTTCATTAATTACTACTCGCTGTTTTTGTCATCGATATACCCGTAATACTTCAAGTTGCATGTACGTTGGCTACGTTCACTTACCCGAATCACTTACTTGAGTAAGCTCATCGGGATTCCTTCTCTTGCCGCCTTCCTGAAACTCGAATTATTTGGTGTATAGATTGCTCTGCATTTTTTGTTCCTCGCTTTTCATCAACGTATGTTCATAAGCCCGCAGGAACGGTAAATACATTAATGCGGAAAACAGCATACACAGCATGCACATGATAAACGGGCTGAAACTCCAGTTTGCGGCCCACGATGCACCAATGGGTGCTGGTGTCGTCCAGGGCGTTAGCGATACGACCTGTGCCAGCCACCCCATTTTGGTTGCCGTGTAAGCCAGCACGGCGTTAACCATCGGTACGAAGACAAAGGGGATGAACAACATCGGGTTCATAATGATGGGTGCACCGAACATGATAGGCTCGTTGATGTTAAAGAAGCTCGGTACGATGCCCATTCTGCCTATGGTGCGTAGGTGAGTCACTTTGCTGCGTAACAGCAGGAAAGCCAGCGGTAGCGTTGACCCTACGCCACCAATCAACAGATAGTGATCCCAAAAACCCTGTAAATAGATATGTGGCAGCACATCGCCTGCCGCGAGCGCGGCTTGATTCACGGCCAGATTGGTCATCCAGAATGGATTCATGATGCCCGTTACAATCAGTGAGCCGTGGATCCCCGAAAACCAGAAAAGCTGACACAGCAGCACAGACAGAAGGATGGCAGGCAGAGAGTCTGAGGCAGAAACCAGCGGCGCCAGCAGATGCATAATCGCTTCGGGAATGATCATGCCCGTTTGCGCTTCAATGAAGAGGTTGAGTGGATGCAGTGTCGCGACAATAACCAACACGGGAATGAGGATTTCAAACGAGCGAGCAACCCCCGTCGGCACTTCTTTCGGTAAACGAATGGTAATGTTGTGCTGTTTCAGCGCGGCATAAACACGGGTGGAATAGATAGAGGTCAGTAAAGCGGTGAATATCCCTTGCCCTGACAGGTATTCAGTAGAAATTTTGTCATCGGCGTAAGGAGCAGCGACGAGCAGAAAAGCCATAAATGCCAGCAGACCGGACATCACTGAATCGAGGTTAAACTGTCGCCCCAGGCTGGCCCCGACGCCCACGGAAATGAAAAATGTCATCACGCCCATGCTCAGCTCGAAAGGCAGCATCAGCTGTTCGCGGTAGGTGATGGAAAAGTCCAACCAGGTGCGGGCAAATCCGACGGTGGTATTGGCAGAGAACGGGGGGAAAATAAACACCAACATAAATGAGCCGATGATCATAAAGGGGAGCGCGGCGGTAAAACCATCGCGGATAGCGATCACATACTTTTGTTGCCCCAAACGCCCAGCCAGCGGGGTAATCGATTGTTCGATAGTGGCAATCATCGATTGATATAAGGAACTCATGTGAACACCTTCTCGTGTGCCACCGCAACGGCGACAGATCATCATCAAGTACATATCGCCACGTTGCATACCGTAACCCATTGTATTAGCAGGTCGGATAGATAAATCGTATGTGGCAGCCTTTTGTGAAAGTGAGCCTATATCCGTTATATGTCTTCCGCGACGGACCGCATTTTCCGCCAAGCAGGATGTAAAAACTTATTGCTAAGATGATTGGATATCATATGGAAACCGTTTTCCATGCAAAGAAAAGAGAAGTGTGATGACCGTCAATATGTGATGGTTTCTGGCGGTATTAATTAGATTTACATCACATCTTATTGGCAGGAATGCCTATTGGATGTTAAATGGATAATCGGTTTCCATGCTGAATGGAAACGGTTATACTGCGAAGCAATACAATGCGCTGTTGGTGTTAAGGGTTTCAAGTCGGGTTTAGCGTTTTTCCAGGGGCAAATGATGTCTACAATCAACGATGTATCGCGTTTAGCTGGGGTGTCCAAAGCCACAGTCTCCCGGGTGTTGAGTGGTTCACGCGGCGTAAAGGAAGCCAGCCGCCTTGCAGTGTTAAAAGCGGTTGATGAGCTGAAATATCGGCCAAACGTCATCGCCCAATCGCTGTTAAGCCAGTCAACCGGATGTATTGGCGTCATTTGCGCTCAGGACAACATCAACCAGACAACTGGCTATCTTTATGCGTTGGAAAAACACTTTAGTCGGCATCAAAAACATCTCTTGTTGCGGTTTGCCAGCAGCAGGGCAGAAGTGATGAATGTGCTGGATGAACTGACTAGTGGCTTGTGTGATGATATTTTAATCATCGGTGCGCGCTTTCCACTGAATCTGGCCGATAAGAGCATCATTCTGATCGATTGTATGGAGGCGGATACCACCAACAGCCTGCAATTCGATCACGCTTTCGCCACAGAAACGGCATGTAATTACCTGATTCGTCAAGGAAGGCGTCAAATCGCGCTGATCAATCCTGCTGCCAGCAGCTCTGCGGAACAGGTTCTGTTAGGGTATAAACGGGCACTGGAAAATAACTTCTTGCCGTTTAACCGCAACCTGATTTTTATGGATGCGTCTTCCTCGTCGTCGGTTGCGCTGCAAGTGTTGCTCAATAACAGCACGACGCTGAATTTCAATGCGCTTTTGGTCGCTGATGAGCAAGAAGCAAAACGTGTCATCACACAGCTTCAGGCGTTTAATAAATCTGTGCCAAAAGACATTATGGTATTCAGCCTTGCCGGTTCTCTTGATATTCCTGGCATTCCGGCGATACCGGCGATTGAATATTCGATGGATGCGGTGGCGGCCAGAATCGTGTCTTGGCTTAATGAAAAAACGCAGGGTGTGTTGGGATCGTATGTCTTGCGCGGCGATTTAATTATCCCCGATATGGCTAATAGGAACTAACGCTGTTCGCGCGAAATTACCGATCTTAAAAAGAAAAAGCCCCTCTGAAGCGTGTGCTCAGAGGGGCTTTTTCTTTTTAGTTTTTATTGTTGGCTAAGCGGGTTGTGGCTTAAGCAGGCTGACAATAAATAGCAGTGATGCACACAGCACCACAGACGGTCCGGCTGGTGTATTGTAGCCAGCTGAGAAAGCTAAGCCGCCCGTTACAGCAATCATTCCAATCATAACGGCGATGATTGCCATTTGTTCCGGCGTCCGTGCGAAGCGTCTGGCGCTGGCGGCGGGAATAATCAACAGTGAGGTAATGATCAGTGCGCCAACAAATTTCATGGCGATGCCAATCGTTAATGCGGTAGTCAGCATTAAAAGCAGCTTGGTGCGTTGTATCTTCACTCCATCGACGTGTGCCAGTTCTGGGCTAATCGTCATGGAAAGCAGTGCGCGCCATTGCCAACGCATAACAGCGACAACGATTATCACACCAGCACCGATCACCCACAGGTCCTCTGTTGTGACGGAGAGTAAATCACCAAATAGGTAGGCCATTAAATCCACACGTACATTGTTCATCAGGCTGACGACAACCAATCCAAGCGACAGGGCGCTGTGAGCCATGATGCCGAGTAACGTATCGACAGCCAGGTAGGGACGACGCTCTAGCCAGACGAGGCCCAGTGCAAGAATGAGCGTCACGGCAATGACGGCAGAAAACAGGTTAATGTTCAGCAGTAGGCCGAATGCGACGCCAAGCAAGGATGCGTGCGCCAGCGTATCGCCAAAATAAGACATCCGCCGCCAGACGACGAACGAACCGAGTGGGCCTGCCGCAATCGCCAGTAAAATCCCTGCCAACCAACCGGGAAATAGCAGTTCTATCATGCGTCGTTTCCACCTTGTCTTTTCAGAATGATACGTCCTTGTAGGTCATGACGATGATTATGATGATGGCGATAAATGGCTAATTGCTCCGCGCCGCGGTGGCCAAACATCGCTAAAAATTCGGGGTGAAGGGAAACGACTTCAGGCGTGCCGGAGCAGCAAACATGTTGATTAAGGCAGAGAACTTCATCGGTTTTTGCCATCACCAAATGCAGATCGTGCGACACCATCAGCACGCCGCAGTGGAATTCCTGCCGCAACTGATTAATCAGATCGTACAGTGCCATTTGCCCATTGACATCGACACCCTGTGTCGGTTCATCCAGAACTAGAAGTTGGGGCTGATTGAGCAGTGCGCGGGCTAACAGCACGCGCTGGGTTTCGCCACCGGAGAGTTTCTGCATCGGCTGTTCCAGCAGATGTGCAGCCTGAACACGTTTGAGGGCGGGTAAGATATCCTGCTTTTTCACGCCGGGGCGCAGTTGCATAAAGCGGCTGACGGTCAGGGGCAGGGTGGTATCCAGATGCAGCTTCTGCGGAACGTAACCGATACGCAATGCGGGATCCCGCACCAGTGAACCGGAGGTGGGTGCAAGCAGCCCCAATACCACGCGCACCAGCGTCGATTTCCCTGCGCCATTTGGCCCCAGCAGCGTCAGAATTCGACCTGCCTGCAAGGTCAGAGAGATATCTGACAGGATCTTCCGACTGCCAAATGTCACTGAAATATTATTAAGTGATACCAATGTAGACATATAATTCGGTTTGCATAACCCATGTAATGTTATAATATAACAAACAACACGACAAAAATCGATGGGATCGACTTTCATGCAGCAATCTATTCAGCAAAAAAAATGGTTAAAAAGTGTGTTTGTTGCCAGTGCGCTACTCGCATGCGGGATGTCAATCAGCGCGGCATCCGCTGCGGTAATTACGTCAATTCGTCCTTTAGGGTTCATTGCG
Source organism: Pectobacterium atrosepticum (assembly GCF_000740965.1). Lineage (NCBI taxonomy): Bacteria > Pseudomonadati > Pseudomonadota > Gammaproteobacteria > Enterobacterales > Pectobacteriaceae > Pectobacterium > Pectobacterium atrosepticum. The sequence goes on from NZ_CP009125.1 coordinate 2,279,079, forward strand.
TCGGCCATTGCCGATGGTGTGACGCCAACCGAGGTTTTGTTACCTGATGGCGCGTCGCCTCACGATTATGCCTTGCGCCCGTCTGATGTCCAGCGTTTACAGTCTGCCGATCTGGTGATTTGGGTCGGGCCGGAAATGGAAGCTTTCCTTGGGAAACCGTTAGCGAAAATTCCATCCACAAAACAGATCGCGCTTTCCGTACTACCCGGCATTAAATCTGAGCTGGAAAAAGAAGCCGGACACGATCATGAAGATGACCATGGGCAGGCACATGATGAGCATGAAAAAGGCCACGATCATAGCCATGCGGCCCATGATGACGGCGACGATGGTCACCATCATGGCGAGTACAATATGCACATTTGGCTCTCACCGGAGATGACAAAACAGGCGGCAACCGCCATTCATGCAAAATTATTGGAACTTATGCCTCAGAATAAGGACAAACTAGACGCGAATCTGCTTTATTTTACGGATAAAATTGCGCAAGCAGATGAAAAAATTGTTAAGATGCTAGCGCCTGTGCAGGGTAGAGGCTATTTCGTGTTTCATGATGCCTATGGCTACTTTGAGAAACACTACGGGTTAAATCCCTTGGGTTACTTTACGGTTAACCCCGAAATTCAGCCCGGTGCACAGCGTTTACATCAAATACGAACACAGTTGGTTGAGCACAAAGCCGTATGCGTTTTTGCTGAACCACAATTCAGGCCAGCCGTTATTAATGCTGTTGCCAAGGGAACCGACGTGCGCTCGGGTGTGCTCGATCCATTGGGAAGCAACATTGCACTGGGTAGAGATAGCTATGCCGATTTCTTGTTGCAGCTATCGAACCAGTATGTGAGCTGTCTGGAGGAAAAATCATGAGGATACGAATAAGTGCAGCAGATAGTCCGAACTATCGCTCTGGCGTATAACAGTTTACCTCGGCCCCATCGCGTCATGCTGGGGTCGCTTACCGTTGTGACATTGGCCGTTGCTGTTTGGCGGCCTTTTGTTTACCCCCATGTCGATGATGCTCCCGCCATCGTGAAAGATATCGACCTGGAAACCAGCCAACTGCGTACGCTGACGCCTGAAGCCAGTGAACCGATAGACCAACCCTCGCCAGATGACGACATTCCGCAAGATGAGCTCGATGATAAGGTTGCCGATGAAGGTGGCGTACATGAGTACGTGGTTTCTACGGGTGATACCTTAAGCAGCATTTTGACACAGTACGGTATCGATATCGCGGATGTCACTCAGCTCGCAGAGCAGAATAAAGATTTACGTAACCTGAAAATTGGTCAGCAAATTTCGTGGACTCTGGCAGAAAACGGCGATCTGCAAAGTTTGACCTGGCAGATGTCTCGCCGCGAAACACGTATTTATGAGCGCGTAGGTGCCGATTTCAAAGAGCGTATAGAGACGCTGAAAGGCGAGTGGCGCAACAGTGTTCTGAATGGTCGGGTCAGTGGCAGCTTTGTCAGTAGCGCGAAAAGCGCCGGTTTGACCAGCACAGAAGTGCGGGAAGTGATCAAAGCGCTGCAATGGCAGTTGGATTTCCGTAAGTTACGCAAAGACGACACCTTCTCTGTCCTGATGTCCCGCGAAATGCTCGATGGCAAAAGTGAACAGAGCGAACTGGTCGGCGTTCGTTTGAATACTGGCGGTAAAGACTATTACGCTATTCGGGCAGAAGACGGTAAATTCTACGATCGTGAAGGTTCCGGTTTGACGCGTGGCTTTATGCGTTTTCCGACCATGAAACAATTCCGTATTTCCTCCAACTTCAATCCGCGTCGTTTGAACCCGGTGACTGGGCGTGTTGCGCCGCATAAAGGGGTCGATTTTGCCATGCCAGTCGGTTCGCCAGTTCTGGCCGTCGGGGATGGTGAAGTGGTGATTGCGAAACGCAGCGGTGCAGCGGGTAACTATGTAGTGATTCGTCATGGTCGCCAGTATACGACGCGATTTATGCACCTAAATCGCATATTGGTTAAACCTGGGCAGAAAGTGAAACGTGGCGATCGCATCGGGTTGTCTGGTAACACTGGTCGTTCCACTGGCCCGCACCTGCACTACGAATTCTGGATAAACCAGCAGGCGGTAAACCCGCTGACGGCTCAGCTGCCGCGTTCTGAAGGGCTGGCGGGTAAAGATCGTCGTGATTATCTGGCGCAGGTGAAGGAAGTGGTGCCGCAGCTTAAGTTTGATTAACCATACTGACTGCATGTTGTGCCGGTGGCTTGCTGCCGGCATTTTCATTTATAGAACAGCTGCCCCTGATTTTTTATTGTCGAGCAGACGTGTTTTTGCTTAATTGTCAGTGGGTGTTGCTAAACGCCGAGCAGCAATTATGATTATGTTTATTGATTGATATGAAGAGTTTAGGCATGGAAAAAGAAAAAAAATCGAACGCTGAATTTGTTCCCCAGTTTCAACGCGCCTTTTTTCATCCGCGCTATTGGGGTGTTTGGTTAGGCGTTGGCGTGATGGCACTTACTGCCTATATTCCCGCTCGGTTAAGAAACCCAGTATTGGGTGGGTTAGGGCGTTTTGTCGGGAGAATATCAAAAGGTGCTCGCCGCCGTGCCCGCATTAATCTGCTGTATTGCATGCCAGAGTTAACGGAAGCACAGCGCGAAACCATCATCGATGACATGTTTGCGACAGCGCCTCAGTCGATGATCATGATGGTTGAAGTGGGAATTCGTAACCCAAAGAAAATCGAAAAATATGTTCGTTGGCACGGCGAAGACATTCTTGAACGTATTAAAGCGCAAGAGAAAAACGTGATTTTTTTGGTTCCGCATGGATGGGGTGTTGATATTCCTGCGATGTTGCTGACTTCTCGCGGACAGCGCATGGCGGCAATGTTCCATAATCAGAAGAATGCGCTGGTGGATTATTGGTGGAATCGGCTACGCCGTCGTTTTGGTGGACGCATTCATGCTCGCAATGACGGTATTAAGCCGTTTATCAGCTCCGTACGCTCTGGATGCTGGGGGTATTACTTACCCGATCAAGATCACGGCCCTGAGCATAGCGAGTTCGTTGATTTCTTTGCAACCTATAAGGCAACGCTACCTGCTGTCGGACGGCTGATGAAAGTGTGTCGCGCTGATATCGTACCGTTGTTTCCGGTATATAACGCCAAAGATGGTTGCCTGGATGTGTTTATTCGTCCGCCGATGGACGATTTGGCGGAAGCGGATGATGCATATATTGCACGGCGCATGAATGAAGAAGTGGAAATTCTGGTCAGACCGAACCCTGAACAGTACACCTGGATTCTGAAGCTGTTGAAAACCCGCAAGCCGGGTGAGATTGAGCCATATTGTCGGGATGAGTTGTATCGCAACAAGAAGTGAGATGAGTAGCGTATAGCCGCATGGATAAAAAAGCCGGATGAGAAATCGTCCGGCTTTTTACTATCATAATATCGACCGCTAACTTAGCAGCGGATCGGTGATTACAATGATTATTCCACGCGCAGAATGCGAATGGTGTTGGTTGTGCCTACGGTACCCATGATGTCACCTTGTGTGACGATGACCAGATCCCCAGACATCAGGAACCCTTTATCACGCAGTAGGATCACCGCATCATTGGCCGCGGCAACGCCATCCGTATAGCTGTCGAAATGTACCGGTGTGACGCCGCGATACAGCGCGGTCAGGTTCAGTGTGTGCTCATGGCGAGACATGGCGAAAATCGGCAAGCCAGAACTGATACGAGACATCATCAGAGCGGTACGGCCAGACTCCGTCATGGCAATCAGTGCAGTAACCCCTTTCAGGTGGTTGGCTGCATACATGGAAGACATCGCGATGGATTCTTCCGTGTTATCAAACTGCACGTCAAGGCGATGCTTGGAGACGTTGATGCTTGGGATTTTTTCCGCACCTAAACACACTTTCGCCATGGCAGCGACGGTTTCAGCCGGATATTGACCCGCAGCGGTTTCTGCTGAGAGCATCACCGCATCGGTGCCATCCAGCACGGCGTTGGCGACGTCCATTACCTCGGCGCGTGTCGGCATCGGATTGGTGATCATCGATTCCATCATCTGCGTGGCCGTAATGACTGCACGATTCAACTGACGGGCACGGCGAATCAATTTCTTCTGAATCCCTACCAGCTCAGGGTCACCGATTTCAACACCCAGATCGCCCCTTGCGACCATTACCACGTCGGAAGCCAGAATAATGTCATCCATTGCGGCATCTGAGCAGACTGCTTCAGCACGTTCAACTTTTGATACGATCTTGGCGTTACAGCCTGCGTCGCGTGCGAGGCGGCGTGCGTAGTTGAGGTCTTCACCGGTGCGTGGGAAAGAGACTGCCAGATAGTCGACGCCAATTTTTGCAGCAGTAATAATGTCGGCTTTATCTTTTTCCGTCAGGGCTTCGGCAGACAGACCGCCACCGAGTTTGTTGATGCCTTTATTGTTAGACAGCGGGCCACCAATGGTGACTTCGGTGTAAACTTTCAGGCCTTCAACTTGGAGGACTTTCAGCTGTACGCGGCCGTCATCCAGTAACAGGATATCGCCAGGCACCACGTCGCTCGGCAAGCCTTTGTAATCGATCCCGACTTTTTCTTTATCGCCTTCGCCTTTCGCTAAGTTGGCATCCAGCAAGAATTTGTCGCCGATATTCAGGAAGATTTTACCTTCTTTGAAGGTAGAAACACGAATTTTTGGACCCTGTAGATCGCCAAGAATGGCAACATGGCGGCCTAATTTAGCCGCAATTTCACGAACTTTGTTGGCACGTAATTGATGGTCTTCTGCTGTGCCGTGAGAAAAATTCATGCGTACAACGTTAGCGCCCGCATTGATAATCTTTTCGAGATTATTATCGCGGTCGGTAGCGGGCCCCAGGGTGGTAACAATCTTGGTTCTTCTGAGCCGTCTGGACATGTATAACTCCGTTCACTTGTGAAGCTGTAGTGTTGCGATTAAGCGTCGAATAACGGTGCAAAATGTCACTTTACAACAAAACTATTTCACCTGCGTTATCCGAACATCGAGTTGAGTCTGATTATCATACTGTACAGGTAATCCCTGCCATCTTTCCATAACCGTGGCCTCTGGCCACATTGAGATGAGGCAGGTAGATGATACCGCTCATTTTTGTTACCCGTCATACTTCAAGTTGCATGTGCGTTGGCTTCGCTTACTCACCCGAATCACTTACTTGAGTAAGCTCATCGGGACTCCTTCGCTTGCCGCCTTCCTGAAACTCGAATTATTTAGGATATAACTAAAAACAAAGCACAACGTAAAACTTACCTATCACCTGAAAGGATTAATCAATCGTTCGTCTTTATCAAAGCGTGATTCACGCAAGGCCTCTTTGACCCGTTTCAGGTTATCACGAAATTTTTCCCCGCGACGCAGTGTGAACCCCGTAGCCAGAACGTCGATTAGCGTCAACTGAGCGATGCGGGATACCATCGGCATATAGACATCGGTATCTTCAGGCACGTCAAGTCGCAAGGCCAGCGAGGCTTCACGCGCCAGCGGCGTGCCGTCTGAAGTGATGGCGATCACCGTCGCATCGTTTTCGCGTGCCAACTGCGCCATTTCGACCAGACTTTTGGTTCTACCGGTATGGGAGATCAATACCACGACGTCACCGTCGCTGGAATTCATGCAACTCATGCGCTGCATAACGATGTCATCAAAATAAACGACGGGGATATTGAAGCGGAAAAATTTGTTCATCGCATCGTGTGCGACCGCTGCGGAAGCGCCTAGACCAAAAAAAGAGATTTTCTTCGCCTGCGTCAGTAAATCCACAGCGCGGTTGACCGCGGCAATATCAAGGCTCGATTTTACCTGCTCTAAGCCAGCCATCGCGGATTCAAAGATTTTACTGGTATAGGCGTCAACGCTGTCATCTTCTTCCACGTTACGGTTCACATACGGTGTACCGTTCGCCAGACTTTGCGCCAGATGTAGTTTAAAATCGGGAAAACCTTTAGTTTCAAGGCGACGACAGAAGCGATTAACCGTTGGCTCGCTCACGTCGGCCATTTTGGCTAAGGTCGCGATGCTGGAGTGAATGGCCGTCTGTGGAGTGCTCAGAATCACTTCAGCCACTTTCCTTTCTGATTTGCTCAAGAGTTCTAAGTGACTCTGGATTTTTTCCAGCATATTCATACGACAAGGGCCATGTAAGTTTTTTCCAATTTCAACTTAAGTTTTTCCAATTTCAACTAAAGGTACAACTGGCATTCATTACGTGAAAATATACTACGACCCTGTGGTGGTTGGCAGAGGGCAACACGCTAAGTTGGGGCCTTTTTTTGCCAGAACATGACATGTGTCTAACTTTCAGAAAAGTAATTGACTGTCAGAAACGACGAAAAATTTCGTTTTAGGGCGAATGCATAAGTGACTTCAGCCACTGCACAGACCGATTTACGCATTGTTTTCAGTCAATACCGACCATTATTTGGCATTTTTATGATGGGTTTACTGGCTGTAGTCAAAAAGAGTACATTATCGCTGTAATAAAATTACAGCATCCTGCAACGAGGAGATGAACATGGCGGTAACTTCAACAGCCCAAGCGTGCGATCTGGTTATTTTCGGTGCCAAGGGCGATCTGGCGCGCCGTAAATTGCTGCCTTCCCTGTACCAGTTGGAAAAAGCAGGTCACATCCATGCGGACACCAAAATTATTGGGGTGGGCCGTGCGGATTGGGATAAAGCGGAGTATACCCGCGTCGTGCGCGAAGCGCTTGACACCTTTATGAAAGAAGCCATCGACGATAAGTTGTGGGAAACGCTAAGCAGTCGGCTGGATTTCTGCAATCTTGATGTGGAAGACACGAAAGCTTTCAACAAGCTGGGCAAGATGCTTGACCAGAAAAATCGTACCACGATCAACTATTTTGCGATGCCACCCAGCACATTCGGAGCGATCTGCAAAGGGTTGGGAACCGCAGGGCTGAATAAAGAGCCTGCACGCGTGGTGATGGAGAAACCGCTGGGTACCGATCTGGCGTCTTCCCGTGCCATTAATGATCAGGTCGCGGAATTCTTCAACGAGTGTCAAGTTTACCGTATCGACCACTATCTGGGTAAAGAAACCGTTCTGAACCTGCTGGCGCTGCGTTTTGCCAACTCGCTGTTCTCCTCAAATTGGGACAACAGGACGATCGATCATGTACAGATCACGGTAGCCGAAGAAGTCGGAATTGAAGGACGCTGGGGCTATTTTGATAAAGCCGGCCAGATGCGTGACATGATCCAGAACCACCTGTTACAGATTCTGACGATGATTGCAATGTCGCCGCCGTCTGATTTGACGACCGACCGCATCCGTGATGAAAAAGTAAAAGTGTTGCGCTCGCTGCGTCGTATCAATCGCTCCAATGTGCATGAAACGACGGTGCGTGGCCAATACTCTTCTGGCTTTGTTCAGGGACATAAAGTGCCGGGCTACCTGGAAGAAGAGGGTGCGAACAAAAGCAGCAGCACGGAAACCTTTGTCGCAATTCGTGTCGACATTGATGACTGGCGCTGGTCTGGCGTGCCGTTCTATCTGCGTACCGGTAAACGTCTGCCAACGAAATGTTCAGAAGTGGTGGTGTACTTTAAAAATCCAGCACTGAACCTGTTCCATGATTCTTACCAGCAGTTACCGCAAAACAAACTGATCATCCGTTTGCAGCCGGATGAAGGCGTGGAAATCCAGATTCTGAATAAAATCCCAGGATTAGAGCACAAGCACCGTCTGCAAACGGTGAAGCTGGACCTGAGCTTCTCGGAAACCTTTAATCAGCAGCACTTGGCGGATGCCTATGAGCGTCTGTTGCTGGAAACCATGCGTGGGATTCAGGCGTTGTTCGTTCGCCGTGATGAAGTTGAAGAAGCCTGGAAATGGGTGGATTCCATCATGGAAGCCTGGGCGATGGATAATGATGCGCCGAAGCCGTATCAGGCAGGAAGCTGGGGTCCGGTAGCATCCGTCGCGATGATTACCCGCGATGGCCGTTCCTGGAATGAGTTTGAGTGACTTTTTGATAACAAGTCAGTAACGGGAATGCTGAGGTTATTAGGCATTCCACCGTTTTAATGTATGGCTAACGGTGCGGTCGGACATCTGCGGCGACGCAGATCCCTGTGGCAGGGGCGCGCTATATAATTAATGATGCCTTCGGGCATGACTGGAGATAATTTTTGATGAAAAACTGGAAAACGAGCGCGGAACAGATTTTGACAACGGGTCCCGTTGTTCCTGTGATTGTGGTCAACAAACTGGAACACGCTGTGCCGATGGCAAAAGCGTTAGTCGCGGGCGGCGTTCGCGTTCTGGAACTGACATTGCGTACCGACTGTGCCATCGACGCGATCCGTGCGATTGCGAAAGAAGTGCCAGAGGCCATAGTCGGTGCGGGTACGGTGACAAACCCTCAGCAACTGGCTGCGGTGGTTGAAGCCGGTGCACAGTTTGCCATCAGCCCCGGTCTGACCGAGCCGCTGTTGAAAGCCGCGATAGAAGGCAACATCCCGTTGATTCCAGGTATCAGCACCGTGTCTGAACTGATGCTGGGTATGGATTACGGCCTGCGTGAGTTCAAATTCTTCCCAGCAGAAGCTAATGGCGGCGTGAAAGCGCTCCAGGCAATTGGGGGGCCGTTTGCTCATATCCGTTTCTGCCCGACTGGTGGCATTACGCCGAATAACTACCGCGATTATCTGGCGCTGAAAAGCGTGCTGTGCGTTGGTGGCTCTTGGTTGGTACCGAACGATGCACTGGAAAGTGGTGATTACGCGCGTATTACTGAACTGGCGCGTGAAGCGGTTGCAGGCGCAAAAGCCTAAGTTTGTCGGTTACTGAATGACGAAGGCCACTCACTGCGAGTGGCCTTTTTTTATGACGGACATCCTTGTCCGTCACCCTGCGGGCCGTTGCTTCGCAACGTTGAAAAGCGTTCCCTACGTTTTTTATGGCCGGCTATTCTGTCCGCTGTCAGTGAGGTTTTCCCTCATCCGATCAGCAATAAAACGTATCAGCCGCTGACTTTAACGCTCGCCGCGACACGCTTGGCGATTTCAATGGCATCGTCTGTCGTTTCCGCACTGGCTAACGCGACACCCATACGGCGTTTGCCGCTGATATCTGGTTTACCAAACAGGCGAATTTGCGTATGAGGAAGTAGTGCGCTTTCCAGTTCTTGATAGCGCACATTGTCGCTATCCAATTCCGGTAAAATTACTGCGGAAGCCGATGCGCCATACTGACGAACCGCGCCAATTGGCAGCCCTAGAAAAGCGCGAACGTGCAGGGCAAACTCGGACAGATCCTGAGAAATCATCGTCACCATGCCGGTATCGTGAGGGCGAGGAGAAACTTCACTGAAAATAACCTCATCGCCGCAGACGAACAGTTCAACGCCGAACAGACCATAGCCGCCAAGCGCTTTCACAACATCGCTGGCCATCTTCTGTGCGCGTTCCTGCGCCAGCGCACTCATCCGCTGTGGCTGCCAGGATTCACGATAATCACCGTCTTCTTGTCGATGGCCGATGGGTGCACAGAAATGAATTCCGTCAACGGCATGGATGGTCAGGAGGGTAATCTCAAAATCAAAATTAACTAGCCCTTCAACGATGACGCGTCCACCACCCGCCCGTCCACCCTGTTGGGCATAGACCCATGCCTGCGCTAACTGCTCAGCGGAGCGAATCAGGCTTTGTCCTTTGCCGGATGAACTCATGACGGGCTTTACAATGCAGGGATAGCCAATGGCTTCTACGGCCTGATGAAAGCGCTCTTCGCTATCGGCAAAACGATAGGTGGATGTGGGAACGCCGAGCGTTTCTGCAGCCAGACGACGGATACCTTCACGATTCATCGTCAGGCGTGTCGCTTCAGCACAGGGGACAACATGGTGACCCTGATTTTCTAGCGTGACCAGCATGTCGGTAGCGATGGCCTCAATTTCCGGCACGATGTAATCAGGGCGTTCGGCTTCAACCAACGCTTTTAATGCATCGCCATCCAGCATATTGATGACGTGGCTGCGATGCGCAACTTGCATCGCGGGTGCATCCGCATAGCGATCGACCGCAATCACTTCGATTCCAAGGCGCTGACACTCAATCGCCACTTCTTTGCCTAATTCACCGGAGCCAAGCAGCATCACTCGTGTGGCGTCCGCACGCAGGGCGGTTCCAATCGTTAACATAACCTTATACCTGATCGGGTTGTGAAAAATGGCCTCAGTATAAACGAAAACGTTTGCGTACGCATTAAAGAGGGAACGCCTTGGAATGCGTTACGCAAAAGCGCACCAAGAGACAAGGACGCGGCTTGGCATTGCTGGGCAATCGTGCCACTCTTCTTGCCGAGTTAAAATTTTATGTCAAGACAACGAGATCCGACGCGATGAAGACACCGCAAGCTGAAAAAAGACCCCACGCGATAAGTACACATGGCGATACGCGTATCGACAACTATTACTGGCTGCGTGATGACGAGCGTGCCGATCCGCAGGTGTTAGCCTATCTGGAACAGGAAAACGCCTACAGCGAAGCCATCATGGCACCTCACGAGGCGCGCAAACGATCGCTGTATGATGAAATGGTTAAGCGTATTCCGTCGACGGATATGTCTGTGCCGTATGTCAGAAAGGGGTATCGCTACCAAAGTCGCTATGAGCAGGGTAAAGAGTACGCCATCTATCTGCGCCAGCCTGAGCAGGCAACAGAAGTGTGGGAAACGCTGTTGGATGGTAATCAACGTGCGGAGGGGCATGAATTTTATAGCCTCGGCGCGCTTGAGATTAGCCCGAGCAACTCGCTGCTGGCACTCTCGGAGGATTTTTTATCTCGTCGGCAGTACACGCTTCGCTTCCGTGATCTGAACCGCGACGAATGGCTACCGGATGTGATCGAAAATGTGACCGCAGGTGCTGAATGGTCGGCAGATTCAACGGTGCTGTACTACGTGCGTAAACATGAGAAAACGCTGTTACCGTATCAGGTCTACCGTCATCGCTTAGGCAGCGATCCGGCGCAGGATGAGTTGGTGTATGAAGAGAAAGACGATACTTATTATGTCAGTCTGAGTAAAACGACATCAGAGCACTATATTACCATTTATCTTAGCAGCACCACGACGACCGAGGTTCTACTGCTCGATGCGACGCTCCCAGATGCGGTGCCGCAGGTACACATTCCGCGTCGGAAAGATCATGAATATGGTATTGATCACTATCAGGACCAGTTTTATCTGCGTTCCAACCGAGAGGGAAAGAACTTTGGTCTTTATCGTTCGGATAAGCCTGATGAGCACGCGCTGGAAACACTGATTGCCCCACGTGAACAGTGTGTGCTGGAGAGTTTTGAGCTTTTCCGTGATTGGCTGGTGGTGGAAGAAAGAGCGCGCGGTTTGACCAGCTTACGTCAGATTCACTGGCATACGCAGGAAGAAAAAACGATCACCTTCAATGATGCGAGCTATGTGACGTGGCTGTCGTACAACCCTACGCCAGAAACGGCATTGATGCGATATGGTTATTCATCAATGACAACCCCCAGCACGTTGTATGAACTGAATCTGGACACGGGCGAACAGCAGTTACTTAAACAAGCCGAGGTGAAAGATTTCTCCCCAGATAGCTATCGGAGCGAACGCTTGTGGATCACGGTCCGAGATGGTGTCGACGTGCCCGTTTCGTTGGTTTACCATCGCGACCATTTCAGCCCAGGTAAGAATCCGATACTGGTCTATGGCTACGGCGCATATGGTAATAGCATGGATCCTGACTTCAGCGTTAGTCGTCTGAGCCTGCTAGACCGAGGGTTTGTTTTTGCCTTAACGCACATTCGCGGCGGTGGTGAACTTGGGCAGCAGTGGTATGACGATGGTCGGTTGCTCAATAAAATGCATTCCTTCACGGATTTCATCGATGTGTCTCAGGCATTGGTAGAAAAAGGCTATGGCGACAGGAAAAATATGTTTGCCATGGGTGGCAGCGCGGGAGGTCTGCTGATGGGGGCGGTCGTGAATATCGCCCCTGATCTGTTTAAAGGCGTTGTCGCTCAGGTTCCGTTCGTTGATGTGTTGACGACAATGCTGGATGAGTCTATCCCGCTGACGACCGGGGAGTATGACGAGTGGGGCGATCCGAATGAACAAACCTACTATGACTATATCAAGCAGTACAGCCCCTATGATGGTGTTACCGCACAGCACTACCCACATTTGCTAGTGACTACTGGGTTACACGACTCGCAGGTTCAGTATTGGGAGCCTGCAAAGTGGGTGGCGAAATTGCGGGAAGTCAAAACGGACGATAGTCTAGTACTGTTGTATACCGATATGGAGGCTGGGCACGGCGGAAAATCCGGTCGTTTCAAACGTTATGATGATATCGCGCTGGAGTATGCTTTCCTGTTGATGGTGCTTGAAAAGGCTGCAGAAAGTCATGAATAAAGGCTAGTAACTGCGGTTATGAGGGTAAACCCGTTTTCGGGTTTACCCTATCAGCATGGCACATTACGCAGGCAACATTAGTACTTAGGTAATATCAGCCTGTGGTTTCTTTGCCTTTTTATCGGCCTTTTTTTCGGCGGCCGTTTTCAGGGGCTTTTTCTTGCTGTTCTTTTTACTATCTAGTCCTTTACTCATATCTTGCCTCGCTTGATAAAAGAGTAGGTTACCACCCCATTAACCTCCTGTACGGGCCGATATGCAAGCAGAAAATCGTTTTCGCTGTGTAAGAATGTAACCCGTGGAAAGGGATGTTTTCCACGGTAAAGCCGTCTTAGATTGGAATGAGATGAATCGCTATTTAGACTTAGGCTCGTAGGGTAAACGAGAGAACTGGAGTGAACGCTGGCGGTAAAACATGACGCGCTCACGAAAATAGTTACGCAAGTGTTGGGGCTGTTCTCTCTCAATAACCTCTGGAATGACTGGCATATTGTAACGTTCTTTGAAGGCAACACCTGACGCTGCCAAGTCCACGTTAATCTTATCCATATCTTCTTTGGATAATTCTGCCAGATTATGTCCCATACCGCTTTCTCCTGCCTATTGTCCACAGACTGATGTGTGCCACGGTAAAGTAGCGATGGGGAAATGGCAAGTGTTCACCTTTCATGTGCATGTTTATTATTCTCATTACGAAGTGGGAATCATTTTTTAATTCACTCGAATCATAAATTTTATATATCGATGTTGTTATTTTTGATAATAAAAACGATTCGCAATAGTATAGTAAAATCCATGATTAAATGATAATGAATATCAATAGCAATAATCATAAATTATTGTTTTTACTTTCAATTTAACTTAGATATTATCTATGTTAATAAAGTGTTTTTTATTTTATTTTTTCAGGCATAATTCTCAGAATAATTTCACCTGCCGGGAAAATAGGGAGTTACTATGTTAAAAAAAGAAATGATTCAGAAGCTGAATGAACAACTTAATTTGGAGTTTTATTCCGCGAATTTGTATCTGCAAATGAGCGCATGGTGCGGTGATAAAGGTTTTGAAGGTGCATCCAGTTTCCTGAAAACGCATTCTCAGGAAGAAATGCAACACATGCAGCGCCTGTTTGACTATTTGGATGACACGGGAAGCCTACCTATATTAGGCGCGATTGCGGCACCGCCGATTGATTTCGATTCACTGGCTGATGTCTTCAAGCTGACCTATGAACATGAACAGCTGATTACAGCAAAAATTAATGAGCTTGCGCACGCTGCGATGGCGCAGCAGGACTACTCTACATTTAACTTCCTGCAATGGTACGTTGCTGAACAACACGAAGAAGAAAAACTGTTCCGCTCTATTCTGGACAAACTGGCGCTGGTTAATGCCAGTGAGGGCGGCCTGTTCTTCATCGATCAGGATCTGAAAAAAATGTCTGCGGCAGCACCGTCAGCCTAACGACAATCGATGCTTTTGTCGGCCAATGCGCATTTGAATGACGCGGGATAATGTTCTCTTTATCCCGCTATTTTTCTTCTCGAACGACCTTTCTATCTACTCCTCACCGTAGATTTTATTCTTGGCTTCGCGCTCGACTTCATCTTCCTCTGTCGCTATGATCACGCGAGTAGTGATACACAACTTTATGTTTTATAAGGTTTGAGGCTGTCTTTCTCTGATTCGGATAAGGCTGCAAAACTCACACACATCATTGTCTGAATACGCATGTTGGGAATACCATGATGAAGAAATTTTTGCTATCTATCGTGCTTACCTCACTTTCTGCTAATGCTTTTTCTGCCGCCAAACTGGCAAATATCAGTCGGCTGGAATATGGCGAACGCTGGGCTTTCTCGCGAGAAGAGGTTCAACTGATTTGTCGCCCTGGCAATGCGCTATACGCATTACATACTGGAACGTTGATGCAATATCCGCTGAATGATGTTGCCATCGAGCAGATGAAGTCTGGGCGGGTGAGTGCGCAACCGATAGACGTCATCTGGCTGGACGATCCTAAACATCCTGGACAGAAAAAAAGCCTTCAGCCATTTATCGAACGTGCAGAGCAACTGTGTCAGCCAGACGCTAAACCATGAAGTAATTGATTTGCTTATTAATGTTAATTGGTCGCTTCTTTATGGTTAATGCAAAGTGTGAAATCTGTTCCATTTGTGATAATTGCGAGCGGGTTAAAGCTGGAAAACGCGGGGGAGTTGGCTACGCTTAAGGTTACAGGGCTAGTACAGCTTGTATAAATGCCAACTTTTAGCGCACGGCTCTCCCAAGAGCCATTTCCCTAGACTGAATACAGGAATCGTATTCAGTCTTTTTTTTGATGTCGCCGTTGGTGAACCATTACCGATGAACGAGTGGAGTGAGACGATTTCCCCATCTGTCCGACTTTTAAAGGTTTTTAAGAATAAATGCTTGCTAAAGATTGTTGTACATGCGTTAATAGCTCGTCGGTTTGGTTCGCAGACCTAAAAAGCAGTTTAGTAAAGCAGTTCTCATTTCAAAGTGTTATCCATAGATATCCCTTCTTTGAGCCTCCTTATTGTTGCTAATTAAATTCTGTGCACAGGCCCTATTCCGCCGGAAGGCACTATAAAAAATTAAGGTAATTTCTATGTCTAATAAAATGACTGGTTTAGTAAAATGGTTTGACGCTGGTAAAGGTTTTGGTTTCATTACTCCTGACAACGGTAGCAAAGATGTATTCGTACATTTCTCTGCTATTCAGAGCAACGATTTCAAAACTCTGGACGAAGGCCAAAAAGTTGAGTTCACCATTGAAAATGGTCAGAAAGGCCCATCAGCTGGCAACGTTGTTGCGCTGTAATTGAATTAATATTTCTCTTGCGATAGCGATGATGGTGTAAACCGGAGCAGCCAAGAAGAATAGTAAAAAAACCCTAGCGTAAAGCTGGGGTTTTTGTTTATGTATCATAGTGAATTGCAACGAATTTTTTATACTTAGGGCTCACCAAAATCACTGGGCGATCATCTCAATCGCGCATGATTTTTTAATCCATGATGCACGATATGCTCATGAGATAGTTAATATCGACCGGCTCTAATTGGAGGGAAACGTGAGTCGCGTTCGCAAGGCACTCCATCATGGTCGCCATCCATTTTGGTCTTAGGGCAGTTTTGAATGAAAAAGTACGCCTCTTCTCTCGAGTTCATCTGGCTACAATACTGTCTGCCATCACAAACAAATCGATTTTCTTTTTGTTTTCGATCTTCCGCTTTTATTTTTCCCGCATCTTGACTATCACCATCATGGCGATATTGATAGGACGATGCTGTCTGAACAGTAAAAGAGAATGCTGTAGATAATAGAATAACGAAGAGTTTTCGTTTCATCGATACATCCATGAAAGAATTAATAAGAGAAGCCTATCATTCTTGATAGGGCATAATTATTAATAATTCTTCATTATCAGTGGATAGGTTGTGATGATAACCATATTGATGTTGTTTGAAAATTAAGCTTTTCTATACAGTGTCGTCTGCCACACTGTGCATTTTTACTGGTTTATCTCTCATTCTAATGATTATCGACTAAATTTATAGAACACGAAATGATGGGAGGAAACGATGACTGATAAAAATCCGGGTACCGAACATACGGACAAAGACGAGCATCCTGCAAAAAATGCGCCGAAAGATCAGGGTGAAATTCCTCGCAAGCGTGATGACAGTAAGGACGATGTCGAAGATCCGTTTGATGCTAATAAGGATTAACTTGCTGGCGACAAGCCTCTGTCGCCAATTTTCTGTGAAAAATTAGTGTGCTTTAGCCACCACCGTAACCGATGAATTTGGGATGAAGTAATCATTATCTTCCACTATCGGAATATAAATTCTGACCCACTCTGTGCCTTCAACCATCTCCCAGCTATGTCCTTCGCCCTGCGTATCGGCGGCAATCAAAACCGTTCCGGGAGAAAGCAGGAAAGTGGAACCATCGCTGACTCGAAATTTTAATGTGCCCTTCAGCGTGATGACATATTGTTTGCGCGGCGCTGCGTGAACGTTCATCTCCCACGCTTCAGTAGAGTTACTAAGCCAAAATTTTTGTGCGGTGATTTTTTCCAGAGCGGGAACACTGCCTGTTACGAAGGCTGAGTGATTATCCGGCGTATTGATCAGTTTAATAGCCGGTATCCGAGTTTCCTCAGTATGAGGTGAAGGGGAGGTGGCAGAATAAGTAGTAATGGAAACCAATAATCCGGCAAGCGCCAGTAGAAAACACGATGTCTTTTTCATTTAAATAAAATCCATATTATTTATGCCTGATGAACAGGCAACCCTATGTATGTCAGCCGCTTATGTTTACGCCTTACAATGTCGGGGATGGTACTGCTGAGGTTTATTTTTCACCAGATGGTTAAAGCAATTGCATTGATTGGTATATCACGTGATTTGTTTATATTTTATTCGCGATTGTGTGGTGCGCGGGAGGGGAATTGTTGAGCAAAATACGACAGAGGAGCCCTGAGGCTCCCTGACGTCGGGCTTGATTTATTTATACAGAACCGCAGTGCCGTGTAACTGATCTCGCCCGGTGGCGGAAACAATGCGATATGACGACGCGCCAGCTTGTTGGGCTTTTTGAGCAACCTGTACTTCGAAAGCGTCTAATGTTTTTGCACCGCTAACGGAGACCGTTGCGATTTCCTGCGCAGCAAACGCACCGAAAGACAAAGTAGAAAGAGCGATAACTGCGATAAAGTTTTTGATAGTTTTCATGACTTATTCCTTCACGCTTTATTGTGTTAATTAGGCGATTTTACCTGATGTGAGAAATGATAGCGCCATGATGTAGCAATGAATATCAGAGAGATTTGTTATTCTCTTTCAAAAATACTGTTCTTTTTTTTGCTGTGCTGTTCACACCTATTCAGCAGTAGAATGAACCCGGTGGATAACATGACGACGATTATCATCGATCCCGCCAGTATGGTTTCCATGACATGGTTGCATGTTTATCTGTCCGATCAGGAGTGGCAGAAAATCGTGGAGGCGGGGGTATCGTTGGGGATGAACCCGGCCGAGTTTGCGTTAATAGCATAATATTACTTAGGAGAAGAAAATAACTGGGAGACAAAACTGATGCGAAGATGGGTGATATTTGCGGTGATACTGGGGGTATTAGTGGCTCTGGCTCCCTGGATTCAGCGTCAGCTCCCGCCCGGTTACGATCCTTTCTCTTCGTTGTCCGTCGATGACCCACCTACGTTTATTACCCGTCTAAAAATGAAGTCTGTCGCCAACGATCCCGAAGCCTGTCTGGCAGTGTTAAAGCAGGCGCAGCAAAATGGGCGGCTACGATTCGCCGAGGCCAGTGACATCAGTGGACAATGCCCGGTGGCATCACCTGTTCGGGTGCAAGGTTTTGGTTCGGTCACACTCAGCTCCAGTTTTCTTGCCAGTTGTCCACTGGCGCTGAGTAGTACGATGTTTGTGGCGCAGGTTGCAGTGCCTCAGGCGGCGTCTCTTGGTACGTCGCTGACGCGTATCGACCATATGGGCAGTTATGCTTGTCGAAATGTCTATCATCGGCCAGAAGGACGCCTGAGTGAGCATGCAACGGCAGATGCGTGGGATATCGCCGCTTTTCGCCTATCTGATGGGCGGCAGATTAGTGTTCTGAATCAGTGGTCGGAAACGGGCGATCGCGGCAATTATTTACGTACCACGTTCAGTGAAAGCTGTCGTTTTTTCGGTAATTCGCTAGGGCCGGAATATAACGCTGCACATGCCAATCATTTTCATTTTGGCATGCGTGGTTTTGGCGTGTGTCGGTGAGAATGCGCAGATTGGGGATTAAAAATCAGCGTACTCCTGCGCGGGGATCCAGAAGCCATCAATATACTCTTCGATAGGGAAGCAGCCAGCGCGACGCAGGCGCTGTTCACCCATCGCTTGCAGACACTGTGCTTCGGTGTTGTAGGCACCGACGACCAAATCGTCACAGCCATGCCCGAGATAACAAACAAAGATGACTAACGCAAACATGCCGTTCTCCAGACATTACTATTACCGCGATTCTTTCTCTCTATCGAGATAATTGTAGATGAGAATCAGTGAGAAAAGAGATAACGGGCTGTTCATCAGGTGGTTTTATCGCCACCTGATGCAGAAACCGCATTTATTCTTTAGCTAGAGGTCGCGCGGAGGACGCGCCATCCCGGACTAAATCGCGCGGCAGGCTGTTTTTTATCCGACTGCTGATGCGCTTTGCCAGACCAACGGGTGTGTTCTGGTAGGTTAAAATTAACTCATCCGCAGTAGGAAGCGGTTCCGGGTAGCTGTCTTTACCCTGAAACCACTCACAGGCGATGCGATCGTTCAGTGCGTAGGCATTGCTCGCGTTCGGGTCTGCTAGTGCGACAATGGCTTCATGCTGCCAGCGAAAACCTTTGGGGAAACGCTCGGCGAGTTTAATGCCAATGCGTGAGAATTTGATGTTGCCGAAAGCGGAAGTCAGTGCCGCAGGGAAGAGCCAAACCTCGCTATCGCGTTGCCACAGCTGAAGTAATTCCTCATCCCAGCGAATACCCTGTTTACGCGCAGCCTCTGTGAGTAACGCACGATCTTTGTGGGCAACCGGAGAGAACGGGAATTTACCGACTTTATAACCAGGGCGTGGCAGCGGCGGCACGCTGCCGGTTTTACGCAAGCGTGCAACAAAGAAGCCTTCACTGTCATAAATCTGAGGGAATACGTGCAAGAAGCCTTCTTCCGTTGTGGCGCGTTCGGCGCCGGCGAAGAGATCGTCTAACGATTCAAACTCACACGCATCAGGGAACTGTGCCTGTAGCCAACGACAGACCTGCTGATTTTCCTGCCTATTCAGTGTACAGGTGGAGTAAATCATTACACCACCCGGTTTCAGAGCATGGAACGCGCTCAGAATTAGGTCGCGCTGCGTAGCGGCAATGTCAGTAATGCTCTCTTGCGACCAGTGGCTCATCGCCGCCGGATCTTTACGCACCACACCTTCGCCTGAGCACGGGGCATCCAGCAAAATCGCATCAAAATATTCCGGTAGGGCAGCGCCGAAAACTCGCCCGTCGAAGTGCGTGATCGCGGTATTGCTGACTCCGCAGCGGCTGATGTTGGCATGCAGCACTTTTACCCGACTCGCTGAATATTCGTTGGCGACGATAGCCCCTTCATTATTCAGTCGTGCCGCGATCTGCGTTGTTTTGGAGCCTGGAGCCGCTGCGACGTCCAGAATAGTACCCGGCGCGTCATTATGGTGGAATAGGGCGCTGGCGGGCAGCATGGAGCTGGCTTCCTGAATGTAGAATAGCCCGCTCAGGTGCTCCAATGTATTGCCTAGCCGCGTATTTTCCTCTTCAGCATTAAGCAGCCAGAAACCTTCTTGGCACCAGGGAATCGGCTCAAGCTGCCAGCCATAAGGCTGCGCGAGCTGAAGAAAGGCATCGACGCTGATTTTTAACGTATTGACGCGAATGCTCCGGCGCAATGGGCGCTGGCAGGCGGCAATAAAATCCTCCATCGAAAGCGATGAAGGCATGATGTCCCGCATAGTGTCGAGAAATTCAGCAGGCAGGCTGGCTGGGGTAAATTTTGCCACGGCGTGGTTCCGTACAGGTTATTCAGTAAAACGAGGGGAAGAAGCGGCGAAGTGTAGCACGGATCTTTAATAGATAACGTGAAAACGACAGGGCGGCAATCGCCGCCCTGATAGGTGATGAACGTTAATTATCCGAGATATTGGGGATCGCCGTACCCCATTGCCGCCACTCTTTAGGCTCTTCGTTCCTCAGCAGGAAATGTTTTCCTTCCTGTGCTTTGGGGGCGAGTGGCGTGCTGGGTGGCGTGGCAAAAGCGATACCGCCGCGAATGAACTGCTGGAAGGTTCCGCTCTTGATAACGCCGCCAACCAGTCCGAATTCCAGATTGTAGCCCGAAGCCTGCCAGAAGACGGAGTTATCGCGTACCAGATGCTGATAGCGTTTGCTGATGCGTAGCGACACGGCGATGCGATCCGACAAATTGCCCAACGACAGTCCGGTTACTGTACCCACCTCGATACCGCGGAACAGAACCGGTGTGCCGACCTGCAATGCTCCCGCTTCTGGCGCATCAACGCTGATATTCAGGCCGTCCTGATAGCGGGAGTCAGTGATAGTAGCCTGTTGCAGTTCAAAATTGCGCGTCACGCTGCCGTTGCCCGGCTCGACGTTGATATAAGGCTGGAATAGCGTTTCCAGATGATTCACTCCCGCCGCGGAAATTTCTGGGGTGACAACGGAAAAGCGCGTCCCAGATCGAGCGAAATTGCGCACATATTCAGGATAGAGCACGGCCTGCACCAGCACTTCGTTACGTTGTTCAGACAGCTTCAGCGAATCCAACTGGCCGATATCGATGCCCAAATAGCGGATCGGCATACCCGGTGCGAGTTTGCTGGCATCGTAGGTACGCAGAATGATCCGGCTCCCCACGGCGCGCGCGGCTGTTTCGGTGTTGTACAGAACGCGCTTACCGCCTTTAATTTCCGGTGCACCTTCCAGATTATCAAAACTGATCGCACCTTTAAGCGCGCGATTCAACGGAGAGGCCTGCACAGTCAGGCCCGAGGTGTTCAACTGCACGCGGGCCCCGCCTTCTGCCCAGAACACGCTGTTTTCCGTCAACAGTTTGCGGTGTTCAGGACGGATATAAACCTCGACCTCAAAGGTATTCGCTTTGGGGCGCACTCGCATGATTTCACCCACCTGGAATTTACGATACAGCACGATGGAACCGTCCTGAATATCCGGCAGGCTATCGGTCACCAAGGTGAGGGTAGGCGAGGGGGTGGAACCGCGAATGCCCTCTTCGGCTTTTTCAATATCGCTGAACAGCGGGTAACGTGCCTGAATCTCGCCCTTGCTGCCCGGCAACACCTGAATACCGCCGCTGACCCACTCTTGTGCGCTGGCACCCAGCACTTGAATCCCATCCAGTCCCATTTTCACATTCAGGCGGCTGTTAACGATGAATTTGCTGTCGCGATGCAATAGCTGACGATATCGCGGTTCGATCACCAAAATGAAGCTGACACCTTGCTCGTCCAACGTACGTTTCACTACCTGACCAACTTGCACGCCGTGCAACAGTACGGGCTGTCCGCTATCAATGCCGTAACTTTGTGCCGCTGTAAGCTGAATGGAGAGCGCACCGGGCTGGGTGAGCTGCTGTTGCGCGCTATCTAACACCTCGAAGTGCTGTCGTGGTTCGCCTTCCCCGGGGAGTAACGTCAGCGTTGGGCCGCTCAGCAGGCGTGACACATTCAGATCGCTGAGCGAAAGCTGGGGTTTGCTGAGTTCGATACGCGTGCCTTCCCGCATCAGCGAAATTACAGAGGGATCGATGATCAACTCTCCGCTGACCTTACCGCCGTCTGGATTCAGCGTGATTTTATTGAGCGTCCCGACTTCCAATCCTTGATACATCAGCGGAGTACGTCCTTCGGATAAGCTGTCGCCCGAAGGTAAATCTAGCGTGATTTTCACCCCGCGCTGGCTTTGTGCCAGATCGGGATAGAGGCGATAGGATTGCTCGGCACCGGCGTCTTCGCTCTCTTCCGGTGAATCGAATGCAACGGCACCGTTCACGAGCGCCGCCAGATTTTCCATCTCAATTTTTGCACCACTGACGCTGATGTCGGCATTAAAACCAGACACATTCCAGAAGCGACTATTTTTCTTCACCAAATGGGTGAAACGGCGTTCAACCAGCACGTCAATCATCACACCGCTGCGATCCTGAGAAACGGTATAGTCGTAGACTTTCCCCACCGGAATTTTACGGTAGTAAACCAGCGAGCCGGTATTCAGTGAACCCAAATCGTCCGCGTGGAGATGAATCAGTAATTCCCCAGTGTTAACGCGATATTTGGGCTGCGTATCCAGCGCGGAGAAGTGTTCTTGCGCCTCGCCGGAACCAGGCATCATACCGATGTAGTTGCCGCCCACCAGCGCATCTAATCCTGAAACGCCGGCGAGAGAGGCTTTCGGTGTAACCAGCCAGAACTGCGTACCGCTGCGCAACGCTTCCTTCATATCGCTTTTGATACTGGCTTCAACCTCTATCGTGCGTAGGTCGTCGCTTAGCTTGATATTTTGTACGGTGCCTACCTCTACCCCTTGGTAGCGTACGGGCGTACGTCCGGCGACAATACCGTCGGCGGAGACAAAATCAATGGTGACCGTCGCCCCGCGTTCCTGCTGATTGGTGTAAATCAGCCAGCCGGCAATCATCAGTGCAATGAGCGGCAGCAGCCAAAATGGCGACAGGCGACGCTTGTTTTTTACAGCAGCT
This sequence comes from Pectobacterium atrosepticum, assembly GCF_000740965.1. Classification (NCBI taxonomy): domain Bacteria; kingdom Pseudomonadati; phylum Pseudomonadota; class Gammaproteobacteria; order Enterobacterales; family Pectobacteriaceae; genus Pectobacterium; species Pectobacterium atrosepticum. The sequence continues at coordinate 2,301,878 of NZ_CP009125.1, forward strand.
TCGGTTGGTGTCCCGGACGTATTATCTTGCATTGTTATTCCACATCAGTGTTATCCCACATCAGCCGGCTATCCAGCCATTCGACTGCGAGGATAGTGAGAATCACCGCTGCGCCAAAATAAAAGGCAGCAGGCCCCATGGTAAAAGCGAGTAGTTGATCGCGGTTGACGAGCGACATCGTCAAAGCAATCACAAATAAATCGAGCATAGACCAGCGACCGATCCAACGGATAACGCGCAGCATCTTCATGCGCATCATTATGCTGCTTTCTGATCGGATATGAATACTTATCAGTAGCCCAAACAGCACAATAACTTTAGTAAACGGCACCAGAATACTGGCGATAAAGACCACCAGTGCGACCGGAACATTGCCTGATGCGAGTGAAAGGATGCCGGAAAAAATGGTGTCCTCCGTGCGTGCGCCATTGACATAAATAATCGATATCGGCAACAGGTTAGCGGGGAACAGTAAAATTATAGAGGCAATGAGCGCTGCCCAAGATTTTTGCAGACTTTGCCGCTGACGCAAGCGGAGCGGAATGTGGCAACGTGGGCAGCGTCCCTGATTGTCAGGTGAGCTGGTGAAATGGCAGGAAAGGCAGATTCGGTAGCGTTCTGGTGAAATCAATGGCCTCAGCCGTGGGTAAAACCGCTGCCAAAGCTGGTCGGTATTTAAGTGGATCAGCGTCAACAGGCTTAAGATCATCAATGCCAGAAAGGCGACCAGCCCGATCCCCACCTGAACATCCGCGAATTCACGGACTTTGATCGCGGCGACGGCCATACCAACCAGATAGATATCCAACATCATCCACTCTCTTAGCCGTTGCAACATGAGCAGGATGGGCCGCAGATTCATGCCGATTCGGGGAGCGAAAAACAGGTATAACAGCGAAAAAACTAATGTTAGCGGCGCGCCAACGGTACAAAAGGCGACCATACTTGCCGTGAGCGGGTGCCCCTGACGGGTGATTTGCCAAATGCCTTCGAACAGGCTGGCATTGATGGTAACACCCAGCAAACGAATGCTGATCAACGGTTCGGTAAAGGCAAACGGCATGAGCACTAGCATGGCGACGGCCATTGCAGCAAGTCGGGAAATGGTCCAGTCTCTGCCTGAACTGACTGTGGCATAGCAGCGTGGGCAGCTTGCTGTCTGGTTTCGCTTCAGCTGTGGCAGCGCAAAAAAAGCATCACATTCCGGGCAGCGATGGTAGCGATCTAAAGTAGACACGGCGCTTTTCACACCGCCGGTTAGCGGTGGTCGGGGAGAAGAAAACGGTGCAGGGCTGGATATATTATGTATTTTCATCTTTCCTGCGATCCGGTAGAAGGTGTCGACTCTGTTATTCCCGATGGATAACGTATTCACAGCTATTCAGTGTAACTGAAGGCTCACTGAATGATAAATTCATAAAAGGATATGATCTCTGCCCGATATTATTTTGCAGGTGGGAATAGCACGATATGCACGACAACGATACAGTAAGGCGAATGATTCTTCGCGCGAAGGCGTTAATCTTATGGCATTCTGTAATAGATGCTTATGCAGTCTGTGTGGGATTTTTCCGCACTGTTTTGAAAAGACAACGATATACTTTATGAATAAACAAGTATGAATAAACAAGAATTTTATCAGGACCTCATCCGCGATATGTCATCGCTTATCGCGGATGAAAACCGTTTTATTACGATTTTATCAAACAGTAGTGCGCTGCTGTTTGAGCGTTTGGATGGGGTTAACTGGGCAGGGTTTTACCTGTTGGATAACGACACGCTTTTCTTGGGACCATTTCAGGGCAAGGTTGCCTGTGTGCGTATTCCAGTTGGCAAAGGCGTATGCGGTGCGGCAATCGCTGAAAATCGCATTCAGCGCGTGGATGATGTTCATGCGTTCCCTGGTCATATTGCCTGTGATGCCGCGAGTAATGCTGAAATTGTGCTACCGCTTGTCGTTAACAGGCAGTTGATTGGCGTTCTGGATATTGACAGTACCCTTTATCAGCGTTTTGACGCGGATGATGAAGAAGGGCTGAAGGCCGTGGTGAGCGTACTTTGTGCTCAACTGGAAGCGAGCGATGTGATGACATTCATCAATTCTCTCACGTTGAGACAAGGTTAACGTGGCAATTGCCGATGGCGTCATTATAATGACGCCTGTTCATGCCTGCGCCGGTTGGCAAACCCGTTGTAATCAGGAAATTTCATGGAAAATCAACCTAAGTTGAACAGTAGTAAAGAAGTCATTGCCTTTTTGGCAGAGCGGTTCCCGCTTTGTTTCACCACTGAAGGTGAAACTCGTCCGTTAAAGATCGGTATTTTTCAAGATCTTGTTGAACGTGTACAGGAGTCCGATAACGTCAGTAAGACGCAATTGCGCTCTGCGCTGCGCCTTTACACATCAAGCTGGCGGTATCTGTACGGTGTAAAATTGGGTGCCCAACGTGTGGATCTGGACGGTAATCCGTGCGGTGAGTTGGAACAGCAGCATGTCGATCATGCCCGTAAGCAGTTGGAAGAAGCAAAAGCGCGAGTTCAGGCTCAGCGTGCTGAGCAACAGGCGAAAAAACGTGAAGCAGCCGGAGAAACGGCAGAAGCGGCACGCACCCCTCGTCCTGCTCAGAAGCGTGCGCCGCGCCGCGATGGTTCAAACGATGCATCTCGAAACCATGCATCTAGAAACAATACGCCGCGTAAACCTTCTTCCGGCCAATCGCAGTCCTCTTCTCAACAACCAGCGAACGCTCAACCGCGTCAGGCTAAGCCTGTCAGCAATGAACGTCAGCGGGTTGCGGTTACGGATGTTTCCAAACTGCAAATCGGTCAGGAAATCAAAGTCAGAGCCGGCAAAGACGCCATGGATGCCACCGTGCTTGAAATTGCCAAAGGCGAAGTCAGAGTACAATTGGCTTCTGGACTGGCAATGATTGTACGCGCAGAACACTTGCAGTTCTGATACGGAGGCCAACCTGGGCATGAACAACTTAATCAGAATAACCGCCATTGCAGGTTTACTGCTGGCGGGCTCTAGTTTTGCAAATGAAAACATTACGCGTGTTGAGCAGATCCCTCAGCTACATCAGGAGCCTCAACATGCTACCGTTAGCGACAGGGTGGCCTCACGTTTCCTGCGTTCGCATTATCGTCAGTTTATGTTGGATGCGCAGTTCTCCGAGAAAATTTTTAACCGCTACCTCAACATGTTGGACTACAGCCACAACGTGCTGTTGGCCTCTGATGTGGCGCAATTTTCCGGGCAAAAAGCCCAGTTGGGCGACGCGCTGAAATCTGGGCAACTGGATATTCCGTACGCGTTGTACAATCTGGCGCAGAAACGCCGGTTTGAGCGTTTTCAATATGCACTGTCGCTGCTGGATAAACCGGTAGATTTGACGGGCAATGACACGTTTGAACTCGATCGCAGCAAAGCTCCTTGGCCGCAGAACGCGGGCGAACTTAACCGCCTGTGGGATGCCAAGGTAAAATATGACTGGCTCAGCCTAAAGCTGACCGGTAAAGATGATAAAGACATCAAAGAGACGCTGACCAAGCGTTATCAGTTTGCGATTCGCCGTTTGGCGCAGAGCAACAGCGAAGATGTTTTCCAACTCGTCATGAACGCCTTTGCGCGTGAAATTGACCCGCATACTAGCTACCTGTCACCGCGTAACACCGAACAATTCAATACCGAAATGAGCCTGTCGCTCGAAGGGATTGGTGCGGTGCTGCAGATGGATGACGACTACACCATGATTAATTCCATGGTGCCAGGCGGTCCGGCAGCGAAGAGCAAAAACATTACCGTTGGTGACCGTGTGGTTGGCGTAGGCCAAAGCGGCAAACCGATGGTGGATGTTATCGGCTGGCGTCTGGATGATGTGGTCGCGCTGATCAAAGGGCCGAAAGGCAGTAAGGTGCGTCTGGAAATTCTGCCCGCAGGCAAAGGGACGAAAACCCGTATTATCACGCTGACGCGCGAACGTATTCGTCTTGAAGACCGTGCGGTTAAAATGTCTGTTAAGACGGTCGGTAAAGATAAAGTCGGCGTGTTGGATATCCCCGGCTTCTATGTCGGCCTGACGGATGACGTAAAAGTTCAGCTCCAGAAACTGGAAAAACAGAACGTCAGCAGTATCGTGATTGACTTACGGACTAACGGCGGCGGTGCGCTGACGGAAGCGGTAGGGCTTTCCGGTCTGTTTATCCCAAGCGGCCCCGTGGTTCAGGTACGTGATAATAATGGCAAGGTGCGCGAAGACAGCGACACTGACGGCATTGTGTATTACAAAGGCCCGCTGGTGGTGCTGGTAGACCGCTTCAGTGCTTCCGCTTCCGAGATTTTCGCGGCGGCGATGCAGGATTATGGTCGTGCACTGATCGTGGGTGAGCCGACGTTTGGTAAAGGCACCGTACAGCAGTATCGCTCGCTGAATCGGATTTACGATCAGATGCTGCGCCCTGACTGGCCTGCGCTGGGTTCCGTGCAATACACGATTCAGAAGTTCTATCGCATTGACGGCGGCAGTACTCAGATGAAAGGCGTGACGCCTGACGTGATGATGCCAACGGGCACCGAGACGGTAGATACCGGCGAGAAGTTCGAAGATAACGCGTTACCGTGGGACAGCATCAAAGCGGCCAACTACATCAAGAGCGGCGATCTGAAAGCGCTGATTAGCAAACTGAATGAGCATCATCAGGAGCGTATCGCCAAAGATCCTGAGTTCCAGTTTGTTGCGCAGGACATTGCCCGCTACAACGCGATGAAGGATAAACGCAACCTCGTGTCGCTCAATCTTGCTCAGCGTGAGAAAGAGAATGACGACGATGAGGCGATGCGTCTGAATCGGATTAACGATCGACTGGCGAGAGAAGGTAAGAAACCGCTCAAATCGCTGGAAGATTTGCCGAAAGATTATCAGGCTCCCGATCCTTATCTGGATGAAACGGTGAAAATCGCTAACGATTTGGCGCAAGACCAGAAAGAGTAATACGCCACGTTGTTATGATCATCTTTTGACCGTCCTCAAGCGCCCTGTTGGTTTATCTGACAGGGCGCTTTGTTTTATACCCAATAGATTTCGAGTCGCAGGAAGGCGGCAACCGCAGGAATCCCCAGGAACTTACTCAAGTAAGTGACTGGGGTGAGTAAGGGAAGCCAACACACCTGCAGCTTGAAAGATGACGGGTATAGATATTGCAGGATGGTGGCGCTACTCCGCCAAGAGTGGATTAACGAATCTTGGTAGGTGAACAGCCAAAACGGGTTTTAAATCGTTCGGAAAAACGAGCCGAGGATTTATACCCACAGGCCTCAGCCAGACGTTGCATATTCCATGACGTCGTCTGTACCAACATCATGGCGTGCTGCATTCGCGTCTCCAACAGTAGCAATTCAAAACGCGTTTGCTCAGCGGATAACCTCCGGCGTAGCGTGGCTTCGCTCATCGCCAGCAAACGGCCTGCAGACTGTGCGGTCCAGTGGCGTTCCGGTTCCTCACTGATCAGCGCACGTAGCTGGGTGGAAACGCCAGGCTGTGGCGGTGCGCCAAAGCGATATCCGCGTTCTGATAGCACCAGCAGCATATCCATCAGCCGGAGTTCGAGACGTGATTCATTGAGCTCGTTGCCTGTAATCCCTTCAACCAAATACTGCAATGTGCTGGTGAGTGCGCTATCCAGCGTGAGGGTAGTGAAGGGTTGAGGATGATGCGCTGATGAGGATTCATCAGGATAGCGGAGATAAAAACGCGCCAGAAGCGTGGGTGAAAACGTCAGGAAGATTGATCGAAAAACGGAGTCATAACCGCTGGGTATTTTCGTCAGATCGGCATTCGCATCAGGTGTAATCAGGCAAAGCTGAGACGGCGTGTCGACAGTCGTTGTTTTATTCTGTTCGATAATGGTCAATTGACCCGAAAGAACCAGCAGAAGCGTGGCCTCATAAAAATGAAAACGCGTTGTTTGCTGTGGTGTGCGCAGGTGAGGCTGTGCCAATGCGCACAGACCATACCGCTGTAGCGGCTGGCCTGATGGCAAACGCCAGTCCGCCTCTTCAATGAGAGACGGAGAAGCAGGGCGTAAAGCGGTCACGCTCATAACAATTGAGGATTCAGCGTATACAGTCCGGTAAGTTTCGCTTCTGCCAATACTGGCGCGTTAGCCAGCGCGGCATGGACATTCGCCCCGTTAATCTCACCCTCTATCGCTAAAGACGGCGTCGCGAGAGCGTACAGTGTGAAAATGTAGTGATGGACGAGCGCATCGTTCCACGGCGGGCACGGGCCATCATAGCCATAGTAGGTGCCTTTCATCTGTTCGTCGGTGGCGAACCAAACGGTGTAATCGTTGACGCCGTGTCGGAGCTCTGTTGGGGCATCTGGACCTGCTTTTCCGCGCGGAGTAATGCTATCGGAATGCGAAGCGGCGGCGATCTCGCTGACGCTGGCTGGAATATCCAGCAACAGCCAATGGTAGAAATCAACACGGGGCAGAGAGGCGCTAACCTCGCGGCCTTCCTGATTCACATCATCACCGCGGCTGGGTACATCTGGGTCGTGACAGATCAACACGAAAGACTGTGTCCCTTCGGGAGCGCCGTGCCAGGCAAGGTGGGGATTGTGGTTAGAGGACAGCGAAATGTGATTGGTTGCATCCGGAATGGCAAAAGCAAATTCGCCTGGGATATTTTCGCCGTCCTGAAAACTATGGCTGGAGAGGTGTAGCATGGTGGTGATCCTTATCGTAATCCTTATGAGTGTTGGATCATTATAGAAGAAGCTGCGCGTAATTATTTTCCTAATACCGTCAGGATAATGCTTTTAGCTGTCAATATGATGGTTTTAGGTGCGAAAACTTGCCAGGTGATGTTAAAGAAATGACGTCAGATAGGGACAAACAGGGGGCTGACAAAACCCGTCGAGCGGTCATACGGATACGCTAAACGAGCGTTCAAGCCGCCTGTACACGTTAGCGCATGAACTACGTCACTTATCACTGTGAGTGTCAGACAACCCTGAAAAACAGGAAGGAGTCTGACCCGTCACTGTGCGAAATGCGGCAACGAAAGAAGATGGGCATGAAAAACCCAGTTTATAGGCCACATGTTTGACTGGCATACCGTTAGAAAGCAGGTCCATGGACACAAAAATCCGCGCCCGCTGCTTCCAGATACGAAAACTGCATCCGGTATCCGATGCTAAAAGAAAATTTCACGCTGTCATACGCACAAATCGGCATGATTGCGCTGGTTTACCAAATCACGGCCTCCCTTCTTCAACCCTGGGTTGGTTTATATACTGACAAACGTCCTAAACCCTATCTTTTACCGGCAGGGATGGTTGTTACGTTTCTGGGTATCGGCTTGTTGGCAATAGCTGACAGCTTTACCTTGTTACTCATCTCTGCGGCGTTAGTTGGTGTGGGTTCATCCACATTTCACCCTGAGGCTTCACGGGTTGCCCGAATGGCTTCCGGTGGGAAGTTTGGCACAGCTCAGTCAGTTTTTCAGGTTGGGGGAAATGCTGGCACCGCATTCGGTCCTTTGATCGCCGCACTATTGATACTTCCCCACGGGCAAATGTCAGTCGCGTGGTTGATGATCATTGCGCTCATTGCCATCGTTATTTTGACTCGCATAAGCCGTTGGACTATCGCTCACGGACATGCGCAGAGCAAAAAACACGATAGCCTCAGTGGTGAAAAGTTACCCCGAGACAAAGTCATTCTTGCCGTTGCGATTGTCAGTATTTTGATGCTGACGAAGTTCACCTATATCGCCTCCATCAGCAATTACTATACATTTTACCTGATTCAACGCTTTGATATTACCTTACGCGACGCACAGTTCTGCCTGTTTGCTTTCCTTGCAGCCGTAGCTATTGGAACGTTTGCGGGTGGACCGGTTGGCGATCGTATTGGTCGCAAGGCGGTGATCTGGATATCATTTTTAGGGGTTATTCCGTTCGCTCCGATCCTGCCGCATGCAAATTTTTTCTGGACCGTCACGCTAACACTCATCATTGGTTTTGTACTGTCTTCTGCGTTTGCTGCACTTGTGGTATACGCACAAGAAGTTGTGCCAGGAAGAACGGGCGTGGTGGCTGGAATTATGTTCGGCACCATGTTTGGTGTGGGCGGAATTGCCGCCGCCGGTTTAGGTAAGTTGGCAGATATCTATGGAATTGTGTCTGTTTATGATGCCTGTGGTTATCTTCCGTTGCTTGGACTAGCCACTTTGTTGATGCCGGATTCGCGCAAAAAATCAAAATCGCTGCCGCTGAACAATCTGTCTTGATATTTATAAGTCATTTATTGTAAGGGTGATTCGCTTTTGCATGACTGGTGAGTGCATCAGTGTTGTTAGATCTGTCACTATTTCATCACAGAAAGTCTTTGCGTTGTTTCTACCCAAAGTCACAGATAGCCAATACTTAGGATATTTGTTAAGACATTTCACCCAACAAAAAGGGGCACAATATGTTTTTCAGTCAGTATGATTCTCCAATGGGGGAAATTACGATAGCCGCCGATGGGAAAAACTTGACCGGACTCTGGTTTGTCGGTCAAAAATATTATGCCCAGTCCCTTCAAGTCGAACTGTCGATAGGCTCCGAACTTCCGCTTTTTTCTGCCATTAGACGATGGTTAGATGCTTATTTCTCTGGCCATAACCCTTCCCTCGATGCTCTGCCATTGGCACCAAGCGGCAGTGATTTTCGACTGGCTGTTTGGCAACGATTATGTCAGATCCCGTATGGTGAATATGTTACATACGGAACCGTAGCCAAAGATGTTGCGGCTGTTATGGGTAAAACCAGCATGTCAGCGCAGGCTACCGGTGGGGCGGTTGGTCACAACCCAATATCTATTATCATTCCTTGCCACCGGGTCATAGGCACCAATAACAGCTTGACCGGGTATGCTGGAGGTATCGCAAAAAAAATTCAGCTACTTGAACTAGAAGGTGTTAACACCGTGAATATGAGCGTCCCTATCAAAGGGACGGCTTTATGATAATAATCGTCTCTAGCCGATCGGATAAAGAAGCAGCATTGCTATCGCGTGACACGGTATCTCGCGATTAACGCCCGGCTTTTAGCTGCTGAAAATAGGTTTCATACAACGTGCTGGCGCTGCCAACGTCGTTCTGCCATTCGCCTTTGGCGATGGTTTCATCATCTGGGTACAGTGTTTTGTCACTTGAAACCTCCGGTGGCAGTAATTTTTTCGCCGCCAGATTCGGCGTCGGATAGCCGATGGTTTCTGCAACCTGCGCTGCCACTTCTGGGCGCAGTAGGAAGTCGATCAGCTTCATCGCACCGTCAACGTTTTTGGCGTTGGCCGGAATAGCCAGGCTGTCCATCCAGAAGATACCGCCTTCTTTTGGCCAGATGACATCCAGCGGTGTGCCGGCCTGACGTGCCACGTAGGCAGAACCGTTCCACACCATACCCAGATTAACCTCACCCTCAATGAACGGGTTACCAGGGTTATCCGAATTGAACGTCAGCACGTTCGGCATCAAGGTTTGTAGCGCTTTATAGGCCGCCTCAATCTCTTTGGGGTCGGTGGTGTTCGCTGAGTAACCCAACTTACGCAGGGCAATTTGGAACACTTCACGTGCATCGTCCGTCAGCAGGAGACTGTCTTTGTATTTCTTGTCCCACAGATTGGCCCAACCGGTGACGCTAGCAGGGTCAATCACTTCATGATTAATGCCAATCGCCGTTGCGCCCCAGATATAGGGAATCGAGTAATCGTTGTTCGGATCGAAAGATTTGTGCAGCAGGTTCGGATCGAGATTATGGAAGTTGCTGAGCTTGCTGGTATCAATCTTTTGCAGCATGCCTTCTTTGCTCATCTTGGAGATGAAATAGGTCGACGGCACGACTAAATCGTAGGCACTGTCTTTATAGGTTTTCAGCTTGGCGTACATGCTCTCGTTGGATTCATAGGTGGAGTAAATCACCTTGATTCCCGTTTCTTTAGTGAACTGCTCCAACAGGCCCGGCGGCACGTATTCGGTCCAGTTATAGAAATAGAGCGTTTTCCCGTCGTTGGCATTGGCGGTACTGATACCAAACATCATCGCGCAGGCTGCCAGTAGGTGTGGCCACTTTTTCATTATGTTTACCTCCTTATTAGTCCCAAAGAAAATACCTGCCTGATGCCGACAGGTATGAAAATAACGGTATTTATCGTGCGAGCTGCAATCTTATTTTCCGGTGCGGTCGCGTAAAATTAGCTGGCTACTGAGCACCAACACGAGCGACAGAATCAGCAGGATCGTCGCCAGCGCATTGACTTCCGGAGATACGCCGACCTTTACCATCGAGTAAATCTTCAAGGGCAGAATTTCATACGCGGGCCCGGTGACAAACGAAGAAACCACCACGTCATCCATCGACAGCGTAAAGCTGAGCAACCAACTGGCCGCTACCGCTGGCATCGCCAGTGGCAGAATGATCTTGCGCAGAATAATCACTTCGCTGGCACCCAAATCGCGCGCGGCTTCCAGCATCCGTACGTCAAACCCTTTCAGACGCGAGTAGACGGTCACCACCACAAACGGCAGGCAGAACGTGATGTGGGAAAACAGCAGCGACCAGAACCCGAGCGATATGCCCAGCAGCATGAAGAGCACCAGCAGGGAGATTGCCATCACGATATCCGGCGACATCATCACCACGAACAGCATGCCGCCGACAAAAGGCTTGCCGCGAAAGCGGTAGCGATACAGTGCGACAGCCGTCAGGGAGCCAATCAGCGTGGCAAACGTCGCGGAAAACACAGCCATCGTCAGCGAGTGCTGTGCGGCCTGAAGCAAGCTGTCGTTATTCATCAACAGCCGATACCAATCCAGCGTAAATCCTTGCCAATTGATACCGAAACGCGCCTGATTAAACGAATTCACGATCAGAATAATGATCGGAATGTACAGGTAAGCGTAAATGATGGACATAAATCCACCGCGGATTAAGCGTCCAGTCATTCCAGCTCTCCCTTTTTATTCAGCAGGCGGGCCGTGCGGTAGTAGATAAACAGCAGTATACCCATGACCAACGTCAGGCAGATGCTGGTGGCGGCACCAAACGGCCAATCGCGGATATTAAGAAACTGGCTTTTGATGACGTTACCGATCAGCAAATTCTTGGCACCGCCCATCAGGTCGGCCACGAAGAACAGCCCCATTGCGGGCAGCAGCACCAGTAGACATCCAGCGATAATCCCCGGCATGGTCAGCGGGATCACCACACGAATAAAGGTTTGCCATTTATTGGCACCCAGATCGCGGGCGGCTTCAAGGTAGGCTTTATCGAGCTTTTCAATACTGGAGTAGAGTGGCAGCACCATGAAAGGCAGCAGGATATAAATCAGACCGAGAATCACTGCCTCTGAGGTGTACATAATCCGCAACGGCGTATCGATAAGGCCGATCCAGAGCAGGAATTCATTCAGATGGCCGCGTGTACTGAGGAAAATTTTCAGCCCGTAAATGCGGATCAGTGAGTTAGTCCAAAACGGCACAATCAGCAGAAACAGCATCAGTGGCTGAATTTTTTTCGGTAAGCGCGCCAGAATAAAGGCAAACGGATAGCCTAGCAGCAGACAGCAGAGCGTGGCGATAACGGCCATATTCAGCGAATGCAGTAGGACTGAAGCATAAAGTGGATCGGCCAGTCGCGTATAGTTTTCGAGCGTAAAGACCAGACTGACGAAATGGGTGTCATCGCGCGTCAGAAAACTGGTTCCGATGATCATCAGATTGGGCAGGAAAACAAACAACACCAGCCAGGCAACGATGAGTGTGATAATGATATTTTGAAAGCGTTTACGCGACGTCTTCATCGTGCAGGACTACCTCCCAACTTTCCACCCAGGTAACGTCCACTTTCTGGTTGAGTGAATGATCGAAGTCGGGATCGTCTTCGTTAAAGAACTCGCTGACCATGACCATTTTGCCGTTTTCCAACTCGATATTGGATTCCAGCGTCATACCTTTATAGTTGCGCTCGCGCACGTAGCCAACCATCCCTTCTGCCTGCATGCCATCGCCAAGCTCTTCAACGCGTAAATCTTCCGGCCGCAGCAGCACGTTGAGGTGTTGGCCGATGTTGACCAAAAAGCTGACGGTGATAACACATTCGTGGCCTTCGACCAGAGCGCGCACTCGCTGTGCGTCCAACTGTTCCAGTACGATGGCATCAAAAATATTGATTTCACCGATAAAACTGGCGACGAATAGATTTTTCGGTTCTTCGTAGATTTCACGCGGCGTGCCGTCTTGCTCGATGCGGCCATCACGCATCACCACGATGCGGTCGGACATGGTCAGGGCTTCTTCCTGATCGTGCGTGACGAAAATAAAGGTAATGCCCAGCTTACGTTGCAGCGCTTTCAACTCGTTCTGCATCTGTTTACGCAGCTTATAATCGAGTGCGGACAGAGACTCATCCAGCAGCAGAACCTTTGGCTGGTTGACGACGGCGCGGGCGATAGCGACGCGTTGTTGCTGGCCGCCGGATAATTGGTGTGGGCGCCGTTGCGCCAGCTCGTCCAACTGCACCATTTTTAGCGCTTCAATCACGCGCGGAGTCATTTCTGCGGCGGGTGTTTTCTGCATACGCAGACCAAATGCTACGTTTTCAAACACGCTGAGATGAGGGAACAATGCGTAACTTTGGAATACGGTATTAACGTGCCGCTGCTCGGCGGGCTGGTGGGTAATATCCTGCTTTTCCAGCATGATATTGCCGCTATCGACTGTTTCCAGACCGGCAATCAGACGCAGTACGGTGGTTTTTCCGCAGCCGGATGGCCCGAGGATCGTCAGGAACTCACCGTTATTAATAGTGAGATTAAAATGCGAAATGATGTCTTTGCCATCAAAGCCTTTATGGACGTTGAGCAATTCAACGACCGGCACAGTCAGGGAGTTTTCTTTCATTAAGGTATAGCTCTGCTTCCTGATTTGGCAGATCAACGGCATCTCCGTTGCGATCGTGCCAAGGGTTATCACCTTTCAGCTAGCGTGTGCGGTTAAGGGCTGCATTTTACGGGAAACGCTGCCTAACGCCAACTTGTGTGGCCCGACTTCCCGTAAATGGATTCGTGAATGGCGGTGACTAGGTCAATGAATTAGCGCACATGTTTCCTGATTGTTACCTGATTTGGGCACACTTCGTGACGCTGTCGCCGCTTTTTGCTCTGAATTCTGGTCCTATGGTTTGTTAAATCGGGAAAAAACTGACCTGACGCAATATCTGCCGTGGTAGCCCTATCCATAATGCCTTTCAGGGTTCAGGGGGCATAAGATGGATAAATTACTCGACAGATTTTTAAACTACGTTTCGTTTGATACACAATCTAAATCCGGTGTTCGGCAGGTGCCGAGTACCGACGGCCAGTTGAAACTGGCGCGTGTGTTGCAGCAGGAACTGCTCGAACTGGGATTTGAACAGATAGTACTAAGCAAGCAGGGTTGCTTGACGGCGACGCTTCCGTCGAACGTTGCCTGGTCAGTACCCGCCATCGGTTTTATTTCACATATGGATACATCGCCGGACTTTAGCGGCAAAAATGTTAATCCACAGATTTTGGAAAACTATCGCGGCGGCGACATTGCCTTGGGCGTGGGAGATGAAGTGCTGTCGCCTGTGATGTTCCCGGTGCTGCACCAGCTACTGGGGCACACGCTGATTACGACAGACGGCAAAACGCTGCTGGGGGCGGATGATAAAGCAGGGATCGCGGAAATTATTACCGCACTGGTGCGCCTGAAAAAGAGTCAACTGCCGCACGGGGATGTTCGCATTGCCTTTACGCCTGATGAAGAAATTGGCAAGGGCGCGCAGTTTTTTGATGTCAAAGCGTTTAACGCCCAGTGGGCTTACACCGTAGACGGCGGTGGCGTCGGCGAACTGGAGTATGAGAATTTTAATGCCGCGTCGGTTCAGGTGAAAATTGTCGGTAACAATGTACATCCTGGTAGCGCCAAAGGCGTGATGGTGAACGCGTTGACGCTGGCCTCTCGCTATCATCAGCATGTACCGGAGAGTGAATCACCGGAGCAGACGGAAGGCTATCAGGGTTTTTACCATCTTCACAGCATGAAAGGCTCTGTGGAGCGGGCTGACCTGCACTATATCGTCCGGGATTTTGACCGCAACGGCTTTGAACAGCGTAAACAGACAATGCTGGATATAGCAGAAAAGGTCGGCGCGGGGCTGCATCCGGATTGCTACATTGAAGTCACGATTACCGATACCTACTACAACATGCGTGAGCAGGTTGAGCAGCATCCGCACATTATCGCGTTGGCACAGCAGGCGATGCGGGATTGCAACATTGAACCAAACATGAAACCGATTCGCGGTGGTACTGACGGCGCGCACCTGTCATTTCAGGGATTACCGTGCCCGAATCTGTTTACCGGTGGCTACAACTATCATGGTAAACATGAATTTGTCACGCTGGAAGGGATGGAAAAGGCTGTGTCTGTGATTATGCGGATTGCAGAGTTGACGGCGCTGCGTGCGAAGCCGTAAGCGAGTCCATTTTGCAGATATGAGTAAGGCGGGAAATTCCCGCCTTATCTTTGTGCGAACGATTAGCTTGGTCTGTTTTTAATCTGCGAAATACCAGTAACCGCTGTTAATCAGTATCGTGAGCTGTGCGAGGAAAGAAGGATCTTCTAACGCGTCACCCAGTCGCTCTGCATCAATGGCGGGGTGCTCAGCCAACGCAAACAGCGCAGCCTTGTGCGTACTGTTCACTTTCTCCCCGTTAACAAAGCAGCCATCCCCAACGCAGATGACACGCAGCCCGCCTAAACGGCGCAGTGGTTCACCCTGTTGCAGATACTCATACACTTCGCCAGCCTGATAAGGCGGTTCCGGCGGAGAGAGGTCAAGCTCATGACGAGACTGGGAAATAAATTCACCAAACCAGTTCTGGAAATGTTCCGGTTGCTGCACCAGCTCCAGCATCATTTTTTGCAACGCATCCAGCTCTTGCGGTAGCACGCTGGCAATATGCTCACGGGATGGGATATTGGGATCGCTGTAGCGATAGCTGCCGAGTTCGCGGGAAAGCACATAATCCGCAAAGCCGCTAACCAGTTCGCGAGCGTTTGGTGCCCGGAAACCCACTGAGTAGTTCAGCGAATTCTCTAGCGAATAGCCTTCGTGTGGGAAGCCCGGTGGAATATACACGATATCACCCGGTTCCAGCTCTTCATCAATAATGGCTTCAAACGGGTCGACTTGAAGCAGGTCTGGATGCGGACAGTGCTGCTTCATTGGTATTTTTTCACCGACACGCCAGCGGCGACGTCCCGTTCCCTGAATGATGAAAACATCATACTGATCCAGATGTGGCCCTACGCCACCACCGGGAACGGAAAACGAAATCATCAAATCATCAGTACGCCAGTCTGGCAACTGTCGAAACGGCTGCATCAAGGCGGAAGAGGGTTCATGCCAGTGATCGACTGCCTGTACTAACAGCGACCAGTTGCTTTCACCCAGATGGTCGTAGCTCTCGAAAGGACCATGGCTCACCTGCCAGCGTCCGTTCTGATGGCTGACTAGTCGGCTATCAACCTCGTTTTCCAACGCCAAACCCGCAAGTTCGTCGGGCGAAATCGGATCGATAAAATGAGTGAAGCCGCCTTTAATCAGGAGCGGACGTTTTTGCCAGTAGTTCGCTAAAAAATCCTGCCAGTCGAGATTAAGCTGATAGTCCATACTGTTTTCCAGAAATTAGTTTTTTGAGGAAATGACTGTTCTTGAAGACATGAATTTTCTTAAAGTAATCCGTATTTTAAAACAATCCGCATTTTGGCACTAAGTATAGCGGAAGCATCGCTCGCTGTACGGCCTTTCACCCCTCGTTCTGGCTAAGGTTCTGGCGGGAGAAAATGGCTTCGACTCGGGCTCCACCCAGTGCGCTGTCGCTGATGAGTATCTCACCCTGATACTGCTCGATAATTTCGACGGCAACGGCGAGGCCAATACCTTGTCCGGGGCGCATTCGGTCGGCGCGTTGCCCACGCAGGAAGATCATTTCGCGCTTGCTTTCGAGAATGCCGGGGCCGTCGTCATCGATAATCAGATGCAGCTTGTGATCGGAATATTGCACGCTGATTTCGACAAATTCCAGGCAGTACTTGCAGGCGTTATCAAGGATATTGCCCAGTACTTCCATGAAATCATTCTTCTCGCCCACGAA
Source organism: Pectobacterium atrosepticum (assembly GCF_000740965.1). Lineage (NCBI taxonomy): Bacteria > Pseudomonadati > Pseudomonadota > Gammaproteobacteria > Enterobacterales > Pectobacteriaceae > Pectobacterium > Pectobacterium atrosepticum. The sequence continues at coordinate 2,318,114 of NZ_CP009125.1, forward strand.
GGTCAGCTCGGGCGGAATATCGAGCGTCAATACCACGCCCTTGCGCTGATACACCTTATTTAATGCTGAACACAGGCCATCCAGCAGCGCTGGAACCGAGTGTACTTCACGTATCAGAAGGTTATGTTCTGAGCGCACGCTGGCGCGATGCAGGTAATAGCCAATCTGCTGTGAGATGCGGCTGATCTGCGCCAGCATGATCGGCTCAGCCTGATCGATAGTGATCTCTTTGCCGGTACGCAGCGCGCGTAATGTGGTCTGCAAGACCGCCAACGGCGTTTTCAGGCTGTGGGTGAGGTCGGTGAGCGTCGTGCGGTACTTATGGTAGCGCTGGCGTTCGTTATTCAGCAGAATATTCAGGTTTTTCACCAGGCTAAATAATTCACGCGGCGGATTTTCATCCAATTGATCGCGAGTGCCTTTCTCTAGTTCAGCAATTTGTTTTACCAGATGCTGAATAGGGCGCAGGCTCCAGTGAGCGCCAAGCCAAAGTAAGGGAAGCACCAGAAGAAGGTTGGCGATCAAAACATAGCTGAACCATTCCCACACCACGTCCTCCTGTTGCAATTCCTGCGGGATACGGTCGACGACGACAATGGTGATGGAGGGAAGATGCTCGGTCTTCGGATAAACGTTCACGGCGATGGAATGAGTTAGCGCATTGCTATGCGCGCCATTCAGAGCCCGTAGGCTGCTCAGTAATAAGGTGTTGCCCGTTAATACCGCGCTGCTGGTATCGGTGTCGGTATCCAATTCGTGATAGGCGGTCTTGCTCAGCCACTCTGGTTTTATCAGTGCTTCCAGCTCGGGAACGTGCTTTTCGCGCCAGAGTACGTTGCCATTCTCATCGTATATCAACACCAGCGTGGGGAAATTGATGTCAACATCGGGAGGGGTGACGATATTCAGCTGATTATCGCGCCACTGCGCAAGGCTGTAGTAAAGGTTACTTTCGCCACGCAGTAGGCGGAATGAGGTTTTATCAAAGTTGACGCTGTAGCCGATAATAGCGACAACGCCATAGGCCAACGACAGCGCTAACACGATGGCCGCTGTCGCGAGTAGAAAACGAATGCGAAGCGAGAAGGGCAGCTTCTTATCACTCATGCCGGGCCTGAGGGCGTATCAATATCAAAGCGATATCCTTGTCCGCGTACGGTAGTAATCACATCCGGCGCTTCAGCCTGTTGGATTTTCTTGCGTAACCGTCCCATTAGTACATCAATGGTGTGGCTTTCCCGCAGCTCCGCATCCGGGTACAGCTGTAGCATCAGCGACTCTTTGCTGACGACTTTACCTTTGTTGCGAATTAACGTCTCGATAATCGTGTATTCAAACGCTGTCAGCTTGATCGGAGTGCTATTGATCATCAGTTCGCGGCGTGACAAATCGATCTCGAAGGGCGGTAGGCTGATAATTTGCGACGCCAAACCACTGTTGCGTCGCATCAGCGCCTGCAAGCGCGCCACAACTTCTTCCATATGGAATGGTTTGGTCACGTAATCGTCCGCACCCGCTTCCAGTACGGCCACTTTGTCCTGCCAGCCTTCACGGGCAGTCAGCACCAGAATAGGAAGTTTGACCTGATGCGCGCGCCAGCGACGAATCATGCTCATGCCGTCTTCATCGGGCAATCCGAGGTCGACAATCGCGATGTCCGGCATATTCTCATGCAGGAAATAATCCGCTTCTTTAGCGTCAGACGCCGCGTCAACCTGATGTCCCATTTCGTTCATCTGAACGGTTAAATGATGGCGTAGTAATACATTATCTTCAACGACCAGAATCCGCATCGTTATACCCTCTGTCGAATAGAAATGGTTATTGCAACGAACTTATGCACCATGTCTTTCACGTATTTCGCCTCCGCGTATCATAATTGTACACGGGACAAATAGTTTATTTTATTTGCTAAATTATCCACAGGAAGGGTAAACCGAGTGTAAACAGGCTGGAAATGGTCATACTCGTCATACTTCGAGTTACATGCGTGTTGAGTGAGCGAGAAAACTGGCGGGCAGGGCGCCCGCCAGAGGGAGTACGAAATTTGTTTGAGAACGCTTATTTCAAGTCATCAACCATGGCGATAGCGCGGCCAATATAGTTGGCTGGCGTCATCGCCTTCAGACGCGTTTTTTCCGCTTCAGGTAATTCAAGACCATCGATGAATGCCTGAATGCCTGCCGCGTCAATGCGTTTGCCGCGCGTCAGTTCTTTCAGTTTTTCGTAAGGTTTTTCAATCCCGTAGCGGCGCATCACGGTCTGGATCGGTTCTGCTAACACTTCCCAGTTATGATCCAGTTCATCAGCCAGACGATCGCGGTTCACTTCCAGTTTGCTGATGCCTTTCATTGTGGCCTGATACGCAATCAGCGCATAGCCCACACCCACGCCCAGATTACGCAGCACGGTAGAGTCGGTGAGGTCGCGCTGCCAGCGAGAAACCGGCAGTTTGCTAGCCAGATGTGCCAGCACGGCGTTCGCCAGCCCCAGATTGCCTTCCGAGTTTTCGAAGTCAATTGGGTTAACTTTATGTGGCATGGTGGAGGAACCGATTTCGCCCGCAATGGTTTTTTGTTTGAAGTGATTCAGTGCGATGTAGCCCCAAATATCACGGTCAAAGTCGATCAAAATGGTGTTGAAACGCGCGATGCAGTCGAACAGTTCGGCGATGTAGTCGTGCGGTTCGATCTGTGTGGTGTACGGGTTCCAGTTGATGCCCAGCGAGGTGACAAAGTTTTCGCTGAACTGGTGCCAGTCCACTTCTGGGTAGGCAGCCAGATGGGCATTATAGTTGCCGACGGCACCATTAATTTTACCCAGAATTTCAACCTGTTGCAGTTGACGATATTGGCGCTCCATACGGTAAGCCACGTTGGCGAATTCTTTACCGATGGTGGATGGTGTAGCGGGCTGACCGTGTGTACGGGAAAGCAGCGGGATATCGCGATATTCCTGTGCCCGCGTTTTCAGGGCATCAATAATTTGACGCCAGTGGGGCAGAATGACGTCGCGGCGAGCAGTATCCAGCATCAGCGCGTGAGACAGGTTGTTGATGTCTTCTGAAGTACAGGCGAAGTGAATGAATTCGTTAACAGCATGCAATGCTGGAATAGCGGCGACTTTCTCTTTCAGAAAATATTCAACGGCTTTCACATCGTGGTTGGTCGTACGCTCGATAGTTTTAATGCGTGCCGCATCTTCTTCGCTGAATTCGGCGACAATTTTATCAAGGAAAGCGTTTGCGTCAGCGTCAAATACAGGAACTTCCTGGATCTCTGCACAGGCTGCCAATTTTTGCAGCCAACGTACTTCAACCTGCACACGGAATTTCAGCAAACCGAATTCGCTGAAAATGGTGCGCAATGTGCTGACTTTATCGCCGTAGCGTCCATCAATAGGGGAAACGGCGGTCAGTGAGGATAATTCCATCGCAAGCAACTCCTGAGATTGGTTTCAATAACAATTATTTTCAAGAATAATTAGTTTCAATAACAACTAGTTTCGATAGTAACTCGTTTCAACAACTGACTTATTTCGATACAGCCAGTTTTAATACGGAATCGATTATCGCAACGCTGGCGTTAATCACACTAGCGTCAGCCGTAATGGCAAGAATACCATCAAACGGATTGGCAACGCGCCAATATCTGTTTCGCTTCTTTGACCAGTTGGCTGCGTGAGAACATCAGTTGCAAGCGTCCGCCGCCAATCTGTTGCCAAAGCACCGTAGAGCGGATACCGGCCAGCAGCGCGGCGCGTACTTTCGCCTGCACCTGACTGTTTTTTAGCACTTCCGGTGAACCGGTAACTTGAATACGTGGCCCCAACGTACTTATGACATCCACGTAAATTGCGGCCAGCGCGCTTACAATCGTTTCGGAAAGCAGCTCAAAATGCTCTAGTTGGCGTTCCAACTGCCCGATGCGCTTACCCAATTCGTCCAGCGCGGCAGATTTCGCATTTAGCTTACGTTCTAACGCAATCATGCTAAATGCATAACGTGAGAGTTCCGCGCCAGGGCCTTTGGTGCTGGTGTTCAGAATGCCCAGCAGCGTTTCCAGCCCAACTTTCAGGTTCTGCTCGTCATTGCCGTAAACGGCCAACGTGGATGCTGGGTTGAGGTTCAATACGCTGTTCAGCGAGGTATGCAGCACATCGTTATTACAGTTCCCCGTGTGGGCCAACTGCTGGACTAAATGCGCCGATTGGCAAACGCCCGCTAGCGCCAGCGTGATTTCATAATAATTCTTAGCCACGGTTACTCCTGTAAGCGTTCTTCGATGATGCCGCCGCCAAGGCAAACGTCGTCCAGATAAAAGACGGCGGATTGACCCGGAGTTACGGCTGCGAAGGGCTCATCAAAACGCACGGTAATGCGATCGTCGCCAAGTGGGGTGACAGTGCAGGAAATATCCGCCTGACGGTAACGGGTTTTCACCGTGCAGCGTAATTCAGCGGTCAGCGGTTGGCGATCGACCCAGTGTAACTGCTGTGCGATTAAGCCGTACGACATCAGGCGAGGGTGTTCGTGACCCTGCGCGACATACAGAATATTGTTGGCGACGTCTTTATCCACCACGTACCAAGGATCTTCGCCGCCGTCCTTGACGCCGCCAATCCCCAGTCCTTTGCGCTGCCCCAGCGTGTGGTACATCAGTCCCTGATGTTGTCCCATCGGTTTATTGTCGTCGACGGACAGAATTGGGCCGGGCTGTGCGGGAAGGTAACGCGCCAGAAAATCGGTGAATTTGCGTTCGCCGATGAAGCAAATACCCGTAGAGTCTTTCTTCTTCGCGGTAGCCAGTTCAAGTTCTTCGGCGATCTTGCGCACCTGTGGCTTTTCCAGTTCGCCGACGGGGAACAGACTTTGTGCAATCTGTTCATGGCTCAGCGTATAAAGAAAATAGCTCTGGTCTTTGTTGCCGTCCATGCCGCGCAGCAAACGGCTTTTGCCGTCAACGTCGTGACGACGGACGTAGTGGCCTGTCGCGATATAGTCCGCCCCGAGATCCTCGGCAGCGAACTCCAGGAAGGCTTTGAATTTGATTTCTTTATTGCACAGGATATCGGGATTGGGGGTGCGGCCCGCTTTATATTCTTCAAGGAAGAGTTCAAAAACGTTATCCCAATATTCCGCGGCAAAATTGACGGTATGTAATTCGATACCCAGTTTGTCGCAAACGGCCTGTGCATCAGCAAGGTCAGTGGCCGCTGAGCAATATTCCGTGTCGTCATCCTCTTCCCAGTTCTTCATGAACAGGCCTTCAACATGATAGCCCTGTTGCTGTAACAGGTAAGCGGAAACGGAGGAATCAACACCGCCGGACATACCGACAATCACTTTTTTCTGGCTGTTATCTGACATGGGAGTCTCACGAACTGAAATTTACTGGCGCATTGATGCGAAAAACAAGCGGCATATTTTAGCATGTTGAACCGAGGGCTGCATCGCTATTCCTGCCGCGTGGTGGTTAGCTCACGCGTGGCAGGAATGGCAAGATGTCTAAAAAGGCCAGTTAAACGCGCCCAATACGGTTAACGGATAGCGTTCTGGCTGCTGATAGCAGCGAATACTTTCGGCCACTAGCGGTGAACGAAGCTGACGAGAATGCAGAATTTCTTCGGCGGTCACCCAGCGACAGCATTCGATGTCGCTGTCGTGCGGTTGGGTGTCGGCCCGCTGAGGCAGATCGAGCGCGAAGCAAAAGCGTAAAAACGGTGTGTTATCTGGGGCAATCCATTGATGCAGACGCAAGAAACTGTGTGGCGCTGCCTGAATGCCGGTCTCTTCCCATAGCTCACGGCTCGCCGCCTGAATCAGCGTCTCGTCGGCTTCCAAATGGCCCGCGGGTTGGTTCCACAATAATTTGTCGTTAATTAACTCTTCGACGACCAGAAAATGGTTCTCGGCCTGTACCACACAGGCAACCGTTACATGGGGTTTAAACATCCGCTATCTCCTTCCATTCTCCGGGTAACAGGTTTTCTACGGTTTGATTGGCCATGCTGTATCGAATCAGACGCAGGGTAGGATACCCGATATTCGCCGTCATACGACGGACTTGCCGATTACGACCTTCATACAGCGTAATTTTTAGCCAGCAGTCAGGAATGCTTTTACGTTCGCGTATTGGAGGATTACGCGGCCACAGCCAGTCAGGTTCCGGCACGATCTCCGCGCCCGCGGGCTGCGTTTTGCCGTCATTCAGCTCCAGACCAGTACGAAAGCGCGTCAATATGGCGTCATCAGGAATGCCTTCAACTTGCACATAGTAAATTTTGGCCGTTTTTTTCGTTGGCTGAGTTAGCTGTGCTTGAAGTTTGCCGTCATTGGTGAGAATCATCAGGCCTTCGCTGTCGCGATCCAGACGCCCGGCGGCATAAATACCGCTAATCGGAATGTAATCTTTCAGCGTGCTACGTCCGGCTTCATCAGTGAATTGTGGCAAGACATCAAAGGGCTTATTGAACAGAACAATCCGGCGCGGCGTATTGTCAGGCTGCCTTTTTCTGGCTGGCTGTGAGCTGAATCGTTTAACTTTGTGATTTTTAACAGGGAATTTATTCATCATCTTTATAGTCGCGGGTAACAAAAGCATTATACTCGAAATGGTTTGCGATTGGCGCGGGCTAAATATTCAAGTAGTATTGACACGCATCTTACAAGTCATTAACAAAATTGCGCTCGAAGGAGAGGTTAATGGAAAGCAAAGTAGTGGTACCGACAGAAGGTCAGAAAATCACGGTTGATGCTCAAGGTAAACTGGTTGTTCCAAACAATCCGGTTATCCCGTTTATCGAAGGTGATGGCATTGGTATCGATGTAACGCCAGCCATGATCAACGTAGTGGACGCCGCCGTGAAGAAAGCCTATCAGGGCAAGCGCGCGATCTCCTGGATGGAGATCTACACCGGTGAGAAATCCACGCAAGTTTACGGTAAAGATGTCTGGCTGCCAGACGAAACGCTGGATCTGATCCGTGAATATCGTGTGGCGATTAAGGGCCCGCTGACAACGCCAGTCGGTGGTGGTATTCGTTCTCTGAACGTTGCACTGCGCCAACAGTTGGACCTGTATGTTTGCCTGCGTCCGGTACGCTACTACGAAGGTACACCTAGCCCGGTTAAACAACCTGAACTGACCGACATGGTGATCTTCCGCGAAAACGCCGAAGACATCTATGCAGGTATTGAGTGGAAAGCGGGTTCTGCTGAAGCAGACAAAGTGATCAAATTCCTGCGTGAAGAAATGGGTGTTAGCAAAATCCGTTTCCCTGAGCAGTGTGGTATCGGCGTGAAGCCGTGTTCCGAAGAAGGTACCAAACGTCTGGTTCGCGCTGCGATCGAATACGCGATTACCAACGACCGTGATTCCCTCACGTTGGTACACAAAGGCAATATCATGAAATTCACCGAAGGCGCGTTTAAAGACTGGGGCTACCAGTTGGCGCGTGAAGAATTCGGCGGTGAGCTGATCGATGGCGGCCCGTGGGTGAAAATCAAGAACCCGAACACAGGCAAAGAGATCGTTGTAAAAGACGTCATCGCCGATGCATTCCTGCAACAAATCCTGCTGCGTCCTGCTGAATATGACGTAATCGCCTGTATGAACCTGAACGGTGACTACATTTCTGATGCGCTGGCAGCACAGGTTGGCGGTATCGGTATTGCTCCGGGTGCGAACATCGGTGACGAATGTGCACTGTTTGAAGCCACGCACGGTACGGCACCTAAATATGCTGGTCAGGATAAAGTGAACCCAGGTTCCGTTATTCTGTCCGCTGAAATGATGCTGCGTCACATGCAATGGTTCGAAGCGGCTGACCTGATTGTTAAGGGCGTTGAAGGCGCGATCAAGAACAAGACCGTGACTTACGATTTCGAACGTCTGATGGAAGGCGCTACGCTACGGAAATGTAGCGAGTTTGCGCAGGACATTATTGATAATATGTAATCTGCTATTTAGTGCAGATGAATGATAGGGGCCGATTTGGCCCCTTAATTTTTCCCTCAGATTCCTTTCCCCAAAGCCATCCTATTTTGTATTAACCACCGTTGACCTCATTCTCTCTTACGGGTGACCAATGCTCTGTGACCCGGGGATGAGTCGGAAGTACATCTGTTCGGGAATCGGACTGTCCCAGCCGCCGATGTACATTGCGAAGCCGATCATGCCGAAAAGGATGCCGAGTACCAGTACAGTCATCGCAATACCGGATAGTGCGGTTTGTCGCCATAGCGGTTTGGCTGCCTCACTCCCTTTTTCCTGAGATCCTGAAGGTTGAATCAATGAGAAATGGAGTGTCGATGCCACCGGACAGGATTCGACGCAGGTCATGCAGGCTGTGCATTCTGCGGTTCTCACCTGAATCAGCTTATCCACCGGAATGTTAGATGGACAGGCCTTGGCGCACTTGCCGCAATCGATACAGCTGGTGGCATTTCGGCGGATTTTGAAGGGTGACAGCAGTGAAAACATTCCCAAGAGCGCACCGTAAGGACATAGATAACGACACCAAAAGTGGCGGACGAACAGGCTGGCAAGCATAAAGAGAAAAACGCAGACCAGCGTGATGGTGCCGATATTACGGAAGAAACCGAGCATTTTGACGTCGGCGATTAGACCGTAAGGTGACATCAAAAACATATAAATGCTCTGTGCTGGCATTGATAAGGCGATGTAGAGGAAAAAGCTCAATAACAGGTATTTCAGACTACGCAACGGAATATCCAGCCACCTCGGAAGAATGAAGTGGCGGCCAAACATTTTTCCCCCCAATGCACCCACCCACTCGGAAATCGTGCCTACAGGGCACAGCCAGGAGCAGAATGATTTCTTCAGCAACAGGCTGGTGAGAATAAATGCGAGAAGTAATAGCATTGACGCAAGATGGATTGGAGGAAAACTGCCCGTTTCCCACGTGAACTTAGCGTTCATCAATCCGGCAATCGGTAGCCAGCCCTCAATGCCGCCCGGTCTCGACATATAAAGAGTCGTGCCGCCGGTTTCAAAGTAGCGTACCCAGAAATAGAAAGTGACACCGATATAGACATTGATCGCCAGTAGCAGAATTTGTGTGGCTCCGCGCCAGGTCAGCGCGTTACGCCAGTCGTTCCAGGGAAGTTTACCGCCAGTGGTTCCGGGTCGGCGTTGCCACCGTTTTCTTACTTTTTCGCTCATTGCTCTCAATTACCCCCATTTATTTTTTTCACTCGGTGTTTTCAACCTACCGAAGGGATCGTGGGGCAACGTTATCATGCTCTTAACGGTTAAAAATTGATTTGTGCATTGTAAATGCATGTTTTTGGGGTCGGCTGATTGATTTGTATAAGAAGCTAGGAAAATAACGTGATTGACATGACATATGTATTGAATGACTTGATACAGTGTTGGAGGGGAGGGCCGTAAAAGATAGAGATTTATATATAAATAGAATGGGTACGGTTGAGTACCCATTCTATTAATTACCTAGCGGCATTATAGTTGAATATATCTGTAATATTTTAAACTGCGCATATTAGCCGGAGTCAGCGTATAGGAATGCCTTACCGCATTCGCCGCAACTCGAATTTTTAATTTGTATTTAATTAAGTAATTTATCTGTTATTTTTTATTTTAATTTATTTCTGATGTTTTAATTTCTTACCATTTACATTACGCCTGATTTTTTTGTTTTGCCTGTAGCTCATCTTTTCGCATGGTTCTGACAATTTTATAAATCCATTGCAGTGAGACATTATATTTCTTAGCCAGAGCACTATGATTGCGGCCATCAAACTCCTCATAGATTTGAAGATCGCGCTGAGAGGCACGCCACGATATTCCCATCGGAAAATAAACATTTTGCCCGCCCCATACGGTCATCATATGTTTGGCAACGGCATTGCCGACCAGCTCAGCAGTTTGTGGATCCAACTCTGTGACGTTTTTGACCGTATCGGCAACGTGTTGAGAAAGTTCGACCAGAAGCTCAGGGCCTTTACTACGAAATTGTGGCTCAGTCATAAATTACCTTATCCTTAAAGAAAATAATTACTGCCTATGTGAAGATTCGAGGATTGCTATCTTGGAGGGATAACAACCGCGTTATGTGTTCATATAAAACTATAGTTGTTTTTGTGTCAACATCTTTAGTTTTAATTCAGGTTGTTTTTGGTTGTAAAAGAAGAGTTCCACTACAAAGTGATATGTAGAAAAGAGGCCACAGAGAAGCAAAAAAATCCCGCCATAGGGCGGGAAAGCAACACATAGACAGGAGGAATAACACAACATCAACAAGGGGTAATAAAACCATAGCATGGTGATTGTATAAAACTGTTGTGCGTGGGTAAGGTTATCTGGGTGAGGGTAAACGTTTTTGAAGTATGGAGGAAAGCCGGTGCTCGCATTGGCTCACCGGCTTTAGTTAGAGGAAAAATGCGATAGCTACTACGTAAGCGAAAAACCACCTACGTCGGACTATAACAGTACCGAATACCAGAACACACGGCCGATGATTTCGACCTCTGATTCGTAGGCTTCTTCGTCAGCATCGCGGTTAAAGCTATGGATGACGAGTAGGCCGCCAGGCTTGCGGTAAAGTTGTTTGATTCGCTTGAGCTTATCATTGCCGCTGCCCTCTTGAGCAATAGCGTAGAGCTTCCCATCGATGATGCGCTTGTTGTTGGTATCAACTGCGACGGTGGTGCCATCCGGGATGATGGGTTCCATACTGTCACCCGCTGCCGGGAAACAAAGAACGCCTGAACCGTCAGTATTTGCACCGACCTTGCGCAGCGTGGCTTTGGAAAAACGGAGCTTAAAGCCGTTGTAATCCTCACTTTGAATGCGCCCGTCGCCGCAGGCAAACTCAATATCCTTTAAAAAAGGCACTTCCACCTCGTCCTCTGATAGTTTTGTCGTGCTGTCCCAAGCTGATACGGTGCCCCATTTTGATGTTGGCGGAATGCTTGATTCCTGGAGTGATCGAACCACCCTGTCGCTATGCATTGGTCCTCCGCCATTTGCCAACCATTCAGGGCGAATATGCAGTGCATTAGAAAGCTCAACAATTTTGGTTGTTTGCGACGCTTTCCCCACCTCAATCTTCTGTATGGCGGCCTGAGATACACCAATCATGTCGCCAAGTGCTTTTTGGCTAAGCCCTTGTGCAGTCCTGGCGGTCTTTAATCGTTCTGCAAGTGTCGTTTTCATTCGTTCAATTTACAACCTAGGTTGTAATTTATCAAGTGGATATTAATCTTGTTTAAAAAAAGCAAAGCTATGTATCGTTGGTGTGCAAAGGACATCATAAATACAACCATGAAAACAATTTAAGTTGTTATTCCGCGAAGGGAAACCCGTGCGGATGTATGAGATAACATCAAAATAATGCTATCGCCTGACTATCAAAAATTCTAATAAATGTCAGGCTGTCATAGTATCGTCTTATTCCATCTCCTGATTTGACTTAAACATGTGTGTAGATTGATCTAAATCACAATCTGACCGTATGTATTTTGCTCTTATGGAAATCCCGTTGTGGGAAATATAATCAATAAATTCGTTTCATTAAGCATGCGCATGATTGCGTGTCGCGGAGGATGTATGTCTGTAATTCGCACGTGTTTAAGTCTGTTTGGCGGTGATACGGTAATTGTACGGTGTGCTAATACATTTGAAGTGAAAATGAGTAATGGTGAACAGGAAACCATGACCGAAAAGAATAGTGCTACGCAGGATTCTATTTGCCGTCATGCTGAAGGAGAAGTGTATTTAACCGTGCCTTATACAGGAACTTGGGATGTCGTGATTCGAGCAAGAAATGACACACCTGAGCATTCAATAACCTATTTCCCCGCCTGATAGTTCCTTGGTTGGTTATATTCTGTTAATGACTTGATAATATATTGTCGTTATCCGGTAGTGAGTCTCTGAATATACCAACCTTTTCCTTTCTTTTCTGCCTGCATTGCTCAACGTTGTGAGTGCGTCGGTATCTTTCTATTTCGTTTTTCATCTATCATTTTAATTGATACTTCCACTTGTTATTATTAATGATTCGAAAGGATGATAGAGTCTGGATCTTTTGCCATACTCACACTCAGCCACCATGCGTCTTGGCTCTTGGCAAGAGAGGGAGCGTTGGTTTACTCATGCTGGCCTGTTGCTCTTGTCGTGCTCATTGCTGCAACATTTTGGATTTATAGCTAAATTTTGTCTAATCTGAACATTAATACGATGGGAGGGGGGAACCCATGAGCCGTGCCCCAATAAGCAAAGATGAAGACAAACGTCTTGCTGCTCTTCGTGAGTATGGCATTAAGAACGTATTATTTGACCCAGGTCTGAGTAACCTGATTAGTCTGGCCGCTAACATCTTTAGTGCGCCTATTGTTTTGGTGTCGTTGGTAGAGGCTGAACGTCAACTGTTTGCCGCCAGCGTGGGGGTTCCTTTTTGTGAAACGCCTCGCGATATCTCTTTTTGTGCCCACACGATCCTAAAGAAAAAGATCATGGTGGTGCCTGATGCGCTCAAAGATGCGCGTTTCAAAAATAACCCGCTGGTTGTGGGCATTCCCTACATTCGTTTTTATGCAGGTATCCCACTAATTACGCCGTCCGGACATGCCATCGGTACGCTGTGCATTATCGATTTGAAACCCAGAACGACCTTCACCAAGCGTGATGAGCACAATATGCAGGATCTGGCTTCATTGGTCATGGACAAGCTGGAAATGCGACGCCTTGAACTCGCGCGTAAAGCCAGTCAGGTTCGTTTTGAAAATATTGCTAATACCTCACCTGATACGATTTTGTGCGTTAATGAGAAGGGGATGATTACCTTCTGGAATACCGCTGCGGAACACATGCTGGGATACAGTGACGAAGACATTATTGGTCGCAATATTAATACTATCGTGCCTGATGCCTTTATCGTGCAGCTCAACCATTTAGTCACCGATCGTGATTCACTGATGAAAGGAGTGATGCTGGAACTGAATGTGCAAGCTAAAAGCGGCAGTTTGGTACCGGTTGAATTGTCGGTTTCTATGTGGGAAGACAACGACAATGTTAGCTATGGCGCGATATTGCGTGACATTACAGAGCGCCGCCGCAATGAAGAACGACTATTTTTGTTAGCGCATATGGATCCGCTCACGGGTTTGGCAAACCGGACGTTATTAACATCCAATCTCGAAACCGCGCTAAAGAATGAACCTGCGGTCTGTATCATGATGGTCGATCTGGACGGATTTAAAGATGTTAATGATAGTCTGGGGCATTCCAGCGGCGATGATATTCTGGTGCACGTCGCTAAAAAAATAAAAGCGGCGGTCCGTTCCGGTGATGTCGTGGCGCGAATGGGCGGGGATGAGTTTGCACTGCTGTTTCCCGGCCTGAGTGATAAAAAGGTCGCGGGAAAAATTGCCGAGCAAATCATTCATGAAATTTCGCAGGCGATGATTATTGACGATCACCAAATCAATATTAGCGCCAGCATCGGGGCCGTGCTGTATCCCGACTATGGATTGACCGTGCAAGATCTTTTGACCAGCGCCGATTTAGCTCTGTATCAGGCGAAGTCCGAAGGTCGAAATTGTTACCGTTTTTTCACACGTGAACTGCTTGAAGTCTTTCAGGCCAAGCATGCTTTTCAGCTCGAGTTTGTGCGAGCCTACGAGCAGCATGAATTTGAAATGTTCTATCAGCCACAGGTAAAACTGGCGACCAATGAGATTGTTGGTGCGGAAGCACTGCTGCGCTGGCGTCACCCAGAAAGAGGATTGCTTGGCCCAGCCGCATTCCTCACCGCACTGGAAAATGGCCCGTGGGCTGAGCGAATCGGTGATTGGATCGTAGAAACGGCATGTAAGCAGGCCGCAGAATGGTGTCAGACTAGCGACAAATATTTTCGTATCAGCATTAACCTTTTCAGCGCGCAGTTTCGTACCGGCCTTCTGGCGCAGAAGATTATGGATACCCTTGCTCGAACAGGGTTGGAACCAAGCTCGCTGGAGCTTGAAATAACGGAGAATATAATTCTGCGTTACGATGAGAATATGTTGCAGCCGTTAAAGATGTTGCGGGAAGCGGGAATCGGCATCGCATTTGACGATTATGGGACGGGCTATGCATCTCTCAGCATGCTTAAAAACTACCCAGTGACTCGACTGAAGATCGATCAAACCTTTGTCAGAACCATGTGTGAATCTCCGCCGGATGCGGCGATTGTCAGGGCGATCTTATATCTTGGCAAAAGTTTTGGTCTGGGCGTGATTGCCGAGGGTGTGGAAACATTAGAGCAGAGTGAGCGGCTACGGGGCAAAGGGTGTGAGGAAGCGCAGGGATATCTGTTTGGGCATCCGATGCCTGCGGAGGAATTCACTCAGCTACTGAAATTGAATAAGCCGATAGACGTGTAAATGGTCGTGCCATGCCAGTTTTCCCTAAAAGCCAGCGTCTGCTGGCTTTTATACTTTGCGCTTCCCACTCGGTTAACAGACTAAAAAGTGGAATGTGGATCACATTTTTCCTATAGTGCAGGCTTGTAACCCAGTACCGGATGTCCCGTGCACGAAATATTTGAAATGCTCCTTGCGGTCTTTGACCGCGCCGCCCTGATGCTGATTTGTTTATTTTTCCTGACAAGAACGCGCCAGTTCCGGCAATTACTGCAAAAAGAGCAACATTCTCCGAGAGAACGGGTGATGGTGACAGCCATCTTTTCACTGTTTGCGCTGTTTGGTACGTATTCCGGTATTAATGTTGAAGGGTCGCTTGTCAACGTGCGCGTGATTGCCGTGATGTCTGGCGGTATTCTCTTTGGCCCTTGGGTGGGGATCGCGACAGGTATCATTGCGGGGGCACACCGTTATTTAATTGATATTGATGGCATCACCTCTGTACCTTGCTTGATTACCAGCATCATCGCCGGTATCACTTCTGGCTACATCAATAAGAAAGTCAAAAAAGAGCAGCAGTGGAGCATAGGGATTCTGGGCGGGATGCTGTGTGAGTCATTAACTATGTTGCTGGTTGTAGCATGGGCGACGCCGATCGAGTTAGGGCTGGATATTGTTTCAAAAATTGCCGTGCCGATGATTCTTGGCTCCATCTGTATTGGCCTGATTGTACTGCTGGTGCAGAGTGTAGCGAATGAAAAAGAGGTGATTGCCGCTAGGCAGGCCAAACTCGCACTCGATATCGCACACAAAACACTGCCGTATTTCCGCAATATCAACAGTGATTCACTGACGGCCATTTGTAGAATCATCCGTACTGAAATTAATGCGGACGCAGTAGCGATAACGAACACGCAGCACATTCAGGCTTATGTGGGGATTGGGGAAGACAAATATAATATCGGCCACGACATTATCAGCCCGATGACGCAGCAGGCGATTCATGACGGAAAAATCATCATTAAAAATAATGATGAACAGCATCTTACGCCGGAAATTCATTCGATGATTGTCATCCCGCTGTGGGAACATGGGCAGGTGACAGGCACGCTGAAAATCTATTATCGCCATGCACATAAAATTACCTATTCATTACGCGTGATGGCTGTCGGCCTATCGCAAATCATGTCAACGCAAATTGAGGTTTCCCGTACAGAACAACTGCGCGATATGGCAAATAAGGCGGAATTGAGAGCGCTGCAAAGTAAAATCAATCCGCACTTTCTTTTTAATGCTCTGAATGCGATCTCCTCGTCCATTCGAATTAATCCCGATACGGCGCGCCAGTTGGTCATCAATCTGTCTCGCTATTTGCGCTATAACCTTGAGCTCAATGACGATGCGCTGATCGATATAAAAAAAGAGCTGTACCAAATACAGGATTATATCGCGATTGAGCAGGCGCGCTTTGGCGCTAAGTTGACGGTGATTTACGATATTGACGACGATGTGGCGTACAAAATTCCTAGCTTATTAATTCAGCCGCTGGTGGAAAATGCGATTGTGCATGGTATTCAGCCTTTCAAAGGAAAGGGAACCGTAGTGCTGTCCGTGAAAGAGCAGGGCGATAAGCTGCTGGTGGCGGTAAAAGATACAGGCCACGGCATCAGTCAGGAGACGATAGATCGCGTCGCGCGCAATGAATTGCCGGGGAATAAGATTGGCCTGCTTAATGTTCATCACCGAGTCCGCTTGCTCTATGGTGATGGCTTACATATTCGCCGTTTGGAACCTGGGACTGAGATTTATTTCTATATTCCACGAGAAGATAAAACCCCGTCGGCATTGCCGGATACCGTGCAGGTGCCGTCATCAAGATATTCTGCTGAGAAAACAGGAGGCAACCCATGAAAGCCATTATTGTTGAAGATGAGTTCCTCGCGCAGCAAGAGCTGAGTTATCTCATCAAACAGCACAGTGATATTACGATTGAGTCAACATTTGATGACGGGCTGGATGTCCTGAAGTATCTGCAACATAACGAAGTCGATGCGATCTTTTTGGATATCAATATCCCGTCGTTAGACGGTGTTTGGCTGGCGCAAAACATCAGTAAATTTGCGCATAAGCCTTACATCATTTTTATTACGGCGTACAAAGAACATGCGGTCGAGGCGTTTGAAGTCGAGGCCTTCGATTACATTCTCAAGCCATATCATGAATCTCGTATCATCACGATGTTGCGTAAGCTGGAAGCGGCCTGGCAACAGCGGCAAGTTGCACCTGCTGTCGAAACGGGCGCGCATGCGGGTGCACCAAGAGGCGCACAGCAAACGATTAATCTGATGAAAGATGAACGGATTATCGTCACGGATATTAACAATATCTACTACGCTGCCGCGCAGGAAAAGGTCACGCTGGTTTACACCCGACGTGAAGAGTTCATCATGCCGATGAATATTACGGAGTTTTGTAGCCGTTTGCCGGAAGACTATTTCTTCCGCTGCCATCGCTCTTACTGCGTCAACCTGACGAAAATCCGTGAAATTGTGCCGTGGTTTAACAATACGTATATCCTGCGATTGAACGATCTGGATTTTGAAGTCCCGGTCAGCCGGAGCAAGATAAAGGAGTTCAGGTCATTGATGCGCCTTTAAAGGCATTTCATTCCGCGTTTCAGGCATCTCATTCCCCATTCGATCAATCACTGTCAGCCCGCTTGTATACTGGCCTCAGCCCATAAGCTGACAGTGTTTTGATGGATTTTTTCTTCTCCACATCAGCTTATATTTTTAGTGTGCCGAGTGAATCGGACCAATTTTTGATGTAGGGGAAAATCCATGAATACCAAACCTGTTAATCGGGGATTGATTGTCCTCGGTACCATTATCACCCAAATGGGACTCGGCACGATTTACACCTGGAGTTTATTCAATCAGCCTCTCGTGGACAAATTTGGCTGGGCGCTGAGCTCCGTTGCGACGACGTTTTCAATTACCAGTTTCTGTCTGGCATTTGCAACGCTATTTGCCGGTAAGTTTCAGGAACGTATTGGCCTGCGCCGCTTGACCATGATCGCCGGCATCGCGCTGGGTGCTGGTCTGATGGCGAGTGCGGTGAGCCCATCGCTGACACTGATTTATCTGCTGATGGGGGTTGTTGTCGGTTTTGCTGATGGCACGGCTTACATCACGACGCTGTCCAATTTGATTAAATGGTTCCCTAACCGCAAAGGGCTGATCGCGGGTATTTCGGTTGGCGCATTTGGTACCGGAAGCCTGTTGTTCAAATATGTAAACAGCTTTTTGATTGCGGAAGTGGGTGTATCAGAAGCCTTTTTCTACTGGGGAATTATCGTTATGGCGATGATTCTGGTCGGGAGTTCATTGCTGAAAGAGCCTGCTGCGGTGCCAGTACAACAGGTTGCGGTTCAAGGGCAGACGCGTGATTTCTCTCTTGCCGAGATGTTGGCGACCAAAGAATCGTATTTGCTGTTTATTATCTTCTTCACTGCGTGCATGAGCGGCCTGTATTTGATCGGTATCGTGAAAGATATCGGCGTGCAAATGGCTGGGATGGATATGGCGACGGCGGCAAATGCCGTGTCTGCGATTGCGATTTTTAATACCGTTGGGCGTATTGTGCTTGGCGCACTTTCCGATAATGTCGGACGTATACGAGTCATCACCTTTACGCTGTTTGTGACGATTCTGGCGGTGTCCGTGATGACGTTTCTGCCGCTTAGTCCCATTCTGTTCTTTATCTGTGTCAGCGCGATTGCTTTCTGCTTTGGCGGTAACATCACCGTGTTCCCAGCGATTGTCGGCGACTTCTTCGGCCTGAAAAATCACAGTAAAAACTACGGCGTGATTTATCAGGGATTCGGTATCGGCGCGTTGTCTGGATCGTTTATCGCCGCACAACTCGGGGGCTTCCAGGCGACATTTATGGCAATTATCATTATGTCTGTCGTCTCGCTGCTGATTACCCTGTGGATTAAACCGCCTAAACATCAGCCCGTTGCTGCCTCAATGCGTGTGGATATGGTACACGCACAGAGCTGATAGAACGCCACGCTAACAGAACATCGCGCTGGGCTCCACATGCTGCCCAGCGCGATTTTTTTTCCCCTTTCCTGCCACCAAATCCCCTCTCTTTACCTGCTGAAATATCGCGATACAGTTCATCACTTTCCCAGTCATCTACGTGTCACAGGCGAACCCTAGCGTCGTTATCGGCACGTCTTTTTCCTAAAACGCGCTTTCGCTATAAATGACTTCCCTTTGAAAATGAAAAGTAACCGGAGAAAACACCATGATGATTCGGTTTAGGTTCACATCTGTTTTTTTGATGCTATTGAGTATGGTTTTACTTGTCCCCCTGTCTGCCAGAGCTGCCGTTGAACTGACGTTTTGGCATGGCATGGACAGCAACCTGAACACGGAATTGATACGGCTGGTCAATCGGTTTAATGAATCTCAGACGACGTATCATGTTGAACCGATCTATAAGGGCAGTTATGAGCAGACGCTGGCTGCTGGTATTGCCGCTTATCGCACGGGTAACGCGCCGGATATTTTGCAGGTTTATGATGTCGGCACACCGAATATGATGCATAGCGGGGCGATTATCCCAGTGTTTGATCTGTTCAAACAGGTCGGTATCGATAATGACGAAAAAGCCTTTCTGCCCGCCGTGGCGCTGTTTTATAGCGACAGCCAGACCGGGCATCTGATTTCCCAGCCGTTTAATAGCTCAACGCCTGTTCTTTACTACAACAAAGATGCGTTTATCAAAGCGGGACTCGATCCCGATAAACCCCCTCGGACCTGGAATGAGCTGGCGTACGATGCGGCGCGGTTGCGACAGAGTGGGATGACATGCGGTTATACGAACGCAGGGCAGCAAGGCTGGATATTATTGGAGGCTTTTAGTGTGTGGAATGGGCTGCCGATTGCGACGAAAAACAATGGCTTCGACGGTGTCGATGCGCATCTATTGGTGAACGGTCCGTTGCAGGTCGCACACGTTGCTCAGCTTGCAGAAATGATGAAGAAGAAGGAATTCAGCTATTTCGGTCGCAATGACGAGGGCACTACACGCTTTTATAACGGTGATTGCGGCATATTGACCACCTCATCGGGTGGGCTACGCAAGATTCAGAACTATGCCAAATTTCACTACGGTGTAGGAATGTTGCCTTACAGCGAAGAGGCTAAAGGCGCGCCGCAGAATACATTCATTGGAGGCGCAAGCCTCTGGGTCATGAAAGGGAAAACGGCATCGCATTATCAAGGGATTGCGGAGTTTCTACATTTTCTGACGCTACCGGAAAATGCCGCCGAATGGCATCAGATGACGGGCTATTTGCCGGTGACGCAGCCTGCCTACGATCTGACGCGCGAGCAGGGGTTTTATGCCAGATACCCCGGCAGTGATGTTGCCATGAAACAGATAACAAATAAGCCACCATTGCCTTATACGCGCGGATTTCGATTAGGCAATATGCCGCAAATTCGCACCATCATGGACGAGGAGTTGGAGAAAGTCTGGGCAGAGCAGGAAACGCCGCAGCAGGCGCTGGACAATGTGGTTTCGCGCGGTGATCTTCTGTTGCAGCATTTTGCGCAGTCGGTTTCCCGTCATCCGTGATATTTCTCGTTTATGTGGAGTTTTCGTCTGATGACAAGGCAAAGTAAAGGTATAACTCAGGAATTGATTGCGGCGCAAAACACGACGGTTCTGACAGTAGCACATCGCGGTGTCTGGGCGTCGGCGCCGGAAAATTCGCTGAAGGCACTGCGGGAAGCCATTCTTTTGGGCGTGGATATTGTGGAAATAGATGCGCAATTAACGGCAGATAGTCACGTTGTCGTGATTCATGATGACACGCTTGATCGCACGAGTGATATGAGCGGTAGCATTGGTCGGATGACGCTGGCGGAGATTCGTCAGGCGTGTCTACGTGGAAGTGACGGCGGTTCGGCATGGCCGCTGAGTAACGAACAGGTCCCGCTGTTGTATGAGATTCTCGAAGAGGCGCGAGGGCGTGTTGCCATCAATGTGGATGTTAAGCACGATCGCGAATTTGGTGCTATCGCACGCGATATTCGTGATAAAGGCCTTAGCGCGGGCGTGATCATGAAAAGCCCGATGAATCTTTCTTCAGCCTGTTTTCCTATTGCCTCTCCGTCTCAGGATACCCAGATACCTTATATGCCGTTGATTCGCCTTCAACGGGGGATAACCGTCGATATTCTGCGGCAGGTTGACGATTTTGGTGTTGCCATTGTGGAAGCCAATTTTGACCACATTGAGGCAGTGGTTGAGACGTCTGCCGAATTTCAACGGCTTGGCGTACGGATTTGGGTGAATACGCTGGATTGCGCGCATTCGCTCGACTATAGCGATACGCGAGCCTTAGCCGATCCTGACGCGGTGTGGGGAGCATTAATTCGCGCTGGCGTGGGCGCGATTCAGGTGGACCACGCCGCAGCATTTATCGATTTTCGGTCAACGCTGTCGCGCTGATGCATAAGGATTACCAGTAGGCAGGACGCCGCTTTCCTTTTGAAAAGTGTAAAGTTATGTGGATTTAGTAACTGAAAAGTTAAGAATGCTTGAAAATGCCACGGCAACCCATACGATGTAGGTGTTGCAAACTTTATCTTTCTGCGAGAGGAAATCAGACTTTTATGATGCGTATTGCGCTTTTCCTGATCACCAACCTGGCGGTGATGTTGGTTTTCGGGCTGGTACTCAGCCTGACGGGAATTCAGTCCAGCAGTGTCCAGGGCTTAATGATAATGGCTGGGCTGTTTGGCTTTGGCGGTGCGTTTGTTTCACTGCTGATGTCTAAATGGATGGCGTTACGGTCCGTTGGCGGTGAAGTCATTGAACAACCACGTAACGAAACCGAACGTTGGCTGGTAGAAACCGTTCGTTCACAGTCACAGCAGGCTGGGATCGCGATGCCACAGGTGGCAATCTATCATGCACCTGACATCAATGCGTTCGCAACGGGAGCTCGTCGTGATGCATCGTTGGTGGCGGTAAGCACCGGTTTGTTGCAAAACATGAGCCGTGATGAGGCTGAAGCGGTTATCGCGCATGAAATCAGCCACATTGCAAATGGCGACATGGTGACGATGACGCTGGTTCAGGGGATAGTTAACACCTTCGTTATCTTTATTTCTCGTCTGATCGCTCAGGTTGTTTCCGGTTTTCTGTCCGGTAACCGCGATGAAGGCGAAAGTAGCAACGGCAACCCGATGGTTTACTTTGCTGTCGCAACTGTGCTGGAACTGGTTTTTGGTATTCTTGCCAGCATCATCACCATGTGGTTCTCACGTTACCGTGAATTCCATGCGGATGCCGGTTCCGCCAAGCTGGTGGGGCGTGAAAAAATGATCGCTGCACTGCAACGCTTGAAGACCAGTTATGAGCCGCAGGAAGAGGGCAGCATGATGGCTTTCTGCATTAACGGCAAATCGAAATCCTTCAGTGAATTGTTTATGTCGCACCCGCCGTTGGATAAGCGAATTGAAGCGCTGCGCTCCGGCGAGTATCTGAAGTAATTTACGATAGTTTCTTTCCAAAGGCCCATTCGGGCCTTTGTTATTTCAGCGTTTATTGATTCATCAAACCTGCGCTTTCTCTGCTCGAATGTTTTCACGAGATCTGAAACAGGTGGTGAAAACATGAAGAATGTTTTATAAAATAAAACCACGATCACGGAAAAATGAAACATTGTTTCTATAATACCGATATGACAGGCGTCTCGCGTGAGATTTGTGGCCTGATTTTTGAACAACCGGTGTCGGGGTGACCGATTCGTCGGACGTTCAGTAATGTCAGGTTATCGAAGCGTATGCGTGTGTGGCGTCAAATTCTTCATGATAAGTTCTAAGGATTTACGGATGGCCAAAGGTAATAAGATCCCCCTAACGTTTCATACCTACCAGGATGCAGCAACCGGCACCGAAGTTGTGCGTTTAACCCCGCCCGATGTTATCTGCCACCGCAACTATTTCTACCAGAAGTGTTTCTTCAATGACGGTAGCAAGCTGCTGTTTGGCGCTGCATTTGATGGCCCATGGAACTACTATCTGCTGGATTTAAAAGAGCAGAACGCCACACAGTTGACGGAAGGCAAAGGCGACAACACCTTTGGTGGTTTCCTGTCTCCGAACGACGATGCGCTGTATTACGTTAAAAATACCCGTAATTTGATGCGTGTCGATCTGACTACGCTGGAAGAGAAAACGATTTATCAGGTGCCTGACGATTGGGTCGGCTACGGCACTTGGGTTGCCAACTCCGATTGCACCAAAATGGTCGGTATTGAGATCAAGAAAGAAGACTGGAAGCCACTGACCGATTGGAAAAAATTCCAGGAGTTCTACTTCACTAATCCTTGCTGTCGTCTGATTCGCGTCGATTTGGTAACGGGCGAAGCGGAGACTATTCTTCAGGAAAACCAGTGGCTGGGCCACCCAATCTACCGTCCGGGTGATGACAACACGGTTGCTTTCTGTCACGAAGGCCCGCATGACCTGGTTGATGCTCGTATGTGGTTCATCAACGAAGATGGCACCAACATGCGCAAAGTGAAAGAGCATGCAGAAGGCGAAAGCTGCACCCACGAATTTTGGGTGCCGGATGGCTCCGCGATGATTTATGTCTCTTATCTTAAAGACGATACCAACCGTTATATTCGCAGCATCGATCCCGTTACGCTGGAAGATCGCCAACTGCGTGTAATGCCGCCGTGTTCTCACCTGATGAGTAACTATGATGGCACACTGTTGGTCGGTGATGGTTCCGATGCACCGGTCGACGTGCAGGATGATGGTGGCTACAAAATTGAGAACGATCCGTTCCTGTATGTTTTCAACCTGAAAACTGGCAAAGAACATCGTATTGCGCAGCACAATACATCCTGGGAAGTGTTGGAAGGGGACCGTCAGGTCACTCACCCGCACCCGTCTTTCACGCCGGATAATAAACAAGTTCTGTTTACTTCTGACGTAGATGGAAAACCTGCGTTGTATCTGGCGAAGGTTCCTGATTCAGTCTGGAACTAATAATACTAATAAATCCGCGTCACGTTTCATGGCGCGGATTATTTTAAAATATTTACTTACATATTATTTTATTAAGTCTCTGACGCGGTTATTTCTCAAACTTAACTTGATTATCGTTGTTGCTCCATTGCCATAATCAAAGCGTTCCCTTTATACTAAAACCATTGTTCTATTTTTTTTAAAACAAAAAAACCTGAGTAGGGTAACCACAAAAATGGCTAGTGCAGATTTAGATAAACAACCCGATTCCGTGTCGTCCGTTTTAAAGGTTTTTGGTATTTTGCAGGCATTAGGTGAAGAGAGAGAAATTGGTATTACCGAGCTTTCTCAGCGAGTCATGATGTCTAAGAGTACCGTTTACCGTTTCTTGCAGACGATGAAATCCCTGGGCTATGTCGCGCAGGAAGGTGAATCAGAGAAGTATTCGCTAACGCTCAAGTTGTTTGAACTTGGTGCAAAAGCATTGCAGAACGTAGACTTAATCCGCAGTGCGGATATACAGATGCGCGAGTTGTCTGTGCTGACGCGGGAAACGATTCACCTTGGCGCGTTGGATGAAGACGGCATCGTTTATATCCACAAGATTGATTCTATGTATAACCTGCGTATGTATTCGCGCATCGGTCGCCGTAATCCACTACACAGTACCGCAATTGGTAAAGTGTTGCTGGCTTGGCGCGATCGCGGTGAAGTGGAAGAGGTTCTGTCGACTGTCGAATTCACGCGTAGTACGCCACACACATTGTGTACTGCTGAAGATCTTCTCAATCAACTGGATGTCGTGCGTGAGCAAGGCTACGGGGAAGATAAAGAAGAGCAGGAAGAAGGGCTGCGTTGTATCGCTGTGCCAGTATTCGATCGTTTTGGTGTGGTGATTGCCGGCCTCAGTATTTCCTTCCCAACGATTCGTTTTTCAGAAGAAAACAAACACGAATATGTGGCCATGCTGCACACCGCAGCTAGAAATATCTCTGAGCAAATGGGCTACCACAATTTCCCTTTCTGATATTTCCTATCAATTCCTGAGCCTGTCTTTACCGACAGGCTTTTTTATGGCGTGCCATCGCAAGCGACGTTGAAAAACGTTCCCCCACGTTTTTGATTTTTGTACCAATACGATAGCGATGTGCATCAACACGATGTGGTTAACGGATGGTTTGGGTATCGAACTTGGCTACGCCACGGTGTTAAGATAGCCAGCAGGTACCTGTCATAGTGGTTATAGTGGAGTCGTTGTGAACATATTAGAAGTGGTTTTTGTCTTGCTGGTTGTGCTGCTGGCTGCGCTGGTCTGGTTTTTTGTCAATCGGGCGAGTGTCAGAGCGAATGAGCAAGTGAAATTGTTGCAAGAGATCGTAGAGCAGCAACGTCAGCAGTTAGCATTATTGAAAAAACTGCTGCCCCAGAATGTAGAGCAAAGTGAGCCTGAAGCGCTTGCCGTCGAGCTCGATCGTGATGATGTAGAGCTAACGTTTAAAAATGTCATCCCTGAACGTTAATGGCTTAGTCTCTGTGTAGCACTTTTACCTGTTTACGCCATATTTTATGCTGATGGCGTGAGTAGGTATTGATATAAAAATGAAGAAAGCTTTACAGGAAGCACAAAAACAACATGGCAAATGATCAACAGGAACTGGTTTTAAAACGAGGGTTAAAAAACCGACACATTCAGTTGATTGCGCTGGGTGGCGCTATTGGTACAGGATTGTTTTTAGGGATATCGCAGACTATCCAAATGGCGGGGCCGTCCGTCTTATTAGGCTACGCTATCGCCGGAATGATTGCGTTTCTGATTATGCGACAGCTGGGTGAGATGGTGGTGGAAGAGCCGGTAGCGGGTTCGTTTAGCCACTTTGCTTTTAAATACTGGGGTGATTTTGCAGGTTTTCTGGCCGGCTGGAACTACTGGGCGATGTTTATTCTGGTCGGGATGGCAGAACTGACGGCCGTAGGGATTTATATCCAATATTGGTGGCCTGATACACCGACTTGGCTGTCCGCAGCGATATTCTTTGTGCTGATTAACCTTATCAATCTGGTTAATGTGAAGATGTTTGGGGAAACAGAATTTTGGTTCGCTATTATCAAAGTACTTGCCATTGTCGGGATGATTGTCTTCGGCAGTTGGCTGTTGCTGAGTGGTAATGGCGGCGAAACGGCAACGGTACGTAACTTATGGATCCATGGCGGATTCATGCCGAATGGCGCAAGCGGATTGATCATGGCGATGGCGGTGATCATGTTTTCATTCGGCGGCTTGGAGTTAGTTGGAATCACAGCCGCTGAGGCTGCCGATCCGAAGCGCTCTATTCCTCAGGCGACCAATCAGGTGGTGTACCGTATCCTGATTTTCTATATCGGCGCATTGTCTATTTTATTGTCGCTCTACCCGTGGGGTAATGTGGTCGGAGGCGGTAGTCCGTTTGTCCTGATATTCCAAGCACTTAACAGCAATATAGTGGCGAACGTGCTCAACGTCGTGGTTCTGACAGCAGCGCTATCAGTGTATAACAGCGGCGTATATTGCAATAGTCGGATGCTGTACGGCTTGGCAAAACAGGGAAATGCGCCGAAATCTCTCGCTAAGGTCAATGCGCGCGGTGTGCCCGTTCGTTCAATCGCGCTGTCGGCGTTGGCGACATCGCTCGGTGTGGCGATTAACTATGTGATGCCGGGTAAAGCCTTTGAACTGTTGATGGCACTGGTGGTGTCAACGCTGGTGATTAACTGGATCATGATCTGCTTTGCACACCTGCGTTTTCGTCAGGCAATGATGGAGAAGGGGATTGTGCCCGCGTTTAAAGCTTTCTGGTATCCGTGGAGTAACTACCTGTGTCTGGCGTTTTTGGCGGGGATTTTGGTGATTATGCTGCTGTCACCGGGGATTCGCATTTCGGTAATGTTAATTCCGTTCTGGATTGCCGTTATTTGGCTTGGCTTCCGGTTCTCCCGCAAAACCTATTCTCCCGCAAAAATAGTGCCGCGATGAAATCCACTCAAACGCAGTAAACGCTTTTGTGGCCTGTTCATTACGATGCAAAGATGAGCAGGCTACCCATCCGGCTTTAACACATAACTTATAAGGTGTATTATTGCCGCGACGTTTTCCATGTCACGCTAATGCGCACCTGCAGTCGTGTGCTTCATGTGTATATATTTCGCAGAGTACAGAGAAATAGCATGGTTAACACTTTTTGATTTTCAATTGATATGCGATTTTTGCATGTGAGCTTTCGTGTGGCTCACCACTGTAAATAAGGGAATTATAATGCCAGTTATCACCCTTCCTGATGGAAGTCAGCGTCATTACGACCACGCCGTTTCTCCCCTGGATGTTGCACTTGATATCGGTCCTGGTCTGGCAAAAGCCTGCATCGCCGGACGCGTCGATGGCGAGTTGATTGACGCCAGCGATAAGATCGACACTGATGCGCAGTTAGCCATCATCACCGCTAAAGATGATGCGGGTCTGGAAATTATTCGCCACTCCTGTGCGCACCTGTTGGGTCATGCGATCAAGCAACTATGGCCAGATACCAAAATGGCGATCGGTCCGGTTATCGACAACGGTTTTTACTATGACGTTGACATCGACCGTACCCTGACTCAGGAAGACATTGAGCTGCTCGAAAAGCGTATGCACGAGCTCGCTGACACCGACTATGACGTAATCAAGAAAAAAGTCAGCTGGCAGGAAGCGCGCGATGCGTTCGCTGCACGCGGTGAGACCTACAAAATTGCAATTCTGGATGAGAACATCAGCCACGATGATCGTCCGGGTCTGTATCACCATGAAGAATACATCGATATGTGCCGTGGTCCGCACGTACCGAATATGCGTTTCTGCCATCATTTCAAATTGCAGAAAACCTCCGGCGCTTACTGGCGTGGCGATAGCAAAAATAAAATGCTGCAACGCATTTACGGTACCGCGTGGGCGGATAAAAAGCAGCTGGCTTCTTACCTGCAACGCCTTGAAGAAGCCTCTAAGCGCGACCATCGCAAAATTGGCAAACAGCTTGACCTGTATCACATGCAGGAAGAAGCGCCGGGTATGGTGTTCTGGCACAACGACGGTTGGACGATCTTCCGCGAGCTTGAAGCGTTTGTACGTATGAAGCTGAAGTCGTACCAGTATCAGGAAGTGAAAGGTCCATTCATGATGGATCGCGTGATGTGGGAAAAAACCGGCCACTGGGATAACTATAAAGAAGCGATGTTCACGACTTCATCAGAGAATCGTGAATACTGCATCAAACCGATGAACTGCCCAGGCCACGTACAAATTTTCAATCAAGGATTGAAATCCTATCGCGATCTGCCGCTGCGTATGGCTGAGTTCGGTAGCTGTCACCGTAATGAACCGTCAGGCTCTCTGCATGGTTTAATGCGCGTGCGCGGTTTCACTCAGGACGATGCGCATATCTTCTGTACGGAAGAGCAGGTGCGTGATGAAGTGAACAGCTGTATCAAGATGGTGTATGACATGTACAGCACCTTCGGTTTTGAAAAAATCGTGGTGAAACTGTCTACACGTCCTGAGAAACGTATTGGCAGCGATGAAATGTGGGATCGCGCTGAAGCCGATTTGGCCGCTGCGTTGACTGAAAATAACATCGAATTCGCCTATCAGCCGGGTGAAGGGGCGTTCTACGGCCCAAAAATTGAATTTACCTTGCATGACTGTTTGGATCGTGCGTGGCAGTGTGGTACGGTGCAGCTCGACTTTTCATTACCGGGTCGTCTGAGCGCGTCTTACGTTGGCGAAAGCAACGAGCGTCAGGTGCCGGTTATGATTCACCGGGCTATTTTGGGATCAATGGAGCGTTTCATCGGTATTTTGACCGAAGAATTTGCTGGTTTCTTCCCAACTTGGTTAGCTCCGGTTCAAGTGGTTATTATAAATATCACCGATAGCCAGTCTGATTATGTCAACGAATTGACCCAAAAACTGCAAGAAGCGGGCATTCGTGTAAAAGCAGACTTGAGAAATGAGAAGATAGGCTTTAAAATCCGAGAACACACTTTACGACGTGTTCCCTATATGCTGGTTTGTGGCGACAAAGAGGTCGAGGCAGGAAAAGTTGCTGTCCGCACTCGTCGTGGTAAAGACCTGGGGAGCCTAGACGTCAGTGAAGTTATCAGTAAGCTGCAGCAAGAAATTCGCAGCCGTAGTCTTCATCAATTGGAGGTATAGGTATTAAAGGCGGAAAACGAGTTCAACCGGCGCGTCCTAATCGCATCAACAGAGAGATTCGCGCAAATGAGGTACGCCTGACAGGCGTCGAAGGCGAACAGCTGGGCATCGTAAGTCTAAATGAAGCATTAGAAAAAGCCGAAGAAGCAGGTGTTGATTTAGTTGAAATCAGTCCGAACGCCGAGCCGCCGGTTTGCCGAATTATGGATTACGGCAAGTTCCTTTATGAGAAGAGTAAGGCTACAAAGGAACAGAAGAAAAAACAAAAAGTTATTCAGGTCAAGGAAATCAAATTCCGACCTGGTACCGATGATGGCGACTATCAGGTCAAACTACGCAACCTGATTCGCTTTCTTGAAGATGGTGACAAAGCTAAAATCACACTGCGTTTCCGCGGTCGTGAAATGGCACACCAACAGATTGGTATCGAAGTGCTTAACCGCGTTCGTGACGATCTGAGTGAACTGGCAGTTGTCGAGTCCTTCCCATCGAAGATCGAAGGCCGCCAGATGATCATGGTGTTAGCACCGAAGAAGAAACAGTAAGGCATTCAAGTAGCAATGCCGTGCGGCCTCTGTATTGTACGGTTTTGTTCGCCTTATCTGATTCGTTTTATTAACAATGCGAAGTGGAAATAACAATGCCAAAGATTAAAACAGTACGTGGCGCCGCTAAACGCTTTAAAAAAACCGCCGGCGGCGGTTTCAAGCGTAAGCATGCTAACCTGCGTCATATTCTGACTAAAAAGTCGACTAAGCGTAAACGTCATCTGCGTCCTAAAGGTATGGTTTCCAAAGGGGATCTGGGCCTTGTGATTGCATGTCTGCCGTACGCATAAGTAACCTTTTTTTAATTCAGAATAAGACTTTAGGAGAGAGCATATGGCTCGCGTAAAACGTGGTGTAGTTGCCCGTGCACGTCACAAGAAAATATTGAAACAAGCGAAAGGTTACTACGGTGCCCGTTCGCGCGTTTATCGTGTTGCCTTTCAGGCAGTAATCAAAGCTGGTCAATACGCTTACCGCGACCGTCGTCAACGTAAACGTCAATTCCGCCAGCTGTGGATTGCACGTATCAATGCAGCAGCCCGTCAAAATGGCTTGTCTTACAGCAAATTCATCAACGGCCTGAAAAAAGCCTCTGTTGAAATTGACCGTAAGATCCTGGCTGATATCGCAGTATTCGACAAGTTAGCGTTCAGCGCTCTGGTCGAAAAAGCGAAAGCGGCACTGGCGTAAGTCAGTTAAGAGAGGGAGCTTTGGCTCCCTTTTTTCGTTAAGTACGACCATTATTTGTTATTTACAAGGCTTTTTATTATCCACATGATCAAGGTCACGCAAGTATGAACGCTGCTATTTTCCGTTTCTTTTTTTACTTTAGCGCCTGAACTCAGGGGGCTTTGCGCGTAAGAAAAGAAACGAAAAGTAGCGCTTAAGCCTCCCTCAGGGAGGCTTTTTTGTTTATAATTATCGGTTTTTACTATCGTTTTTAGTAAAACGACATTCTTCAATCATGACCGTTGGCCGCATAGGCAGAAAAAGAGGAACACAATGCCACATCTCGCAGAGCTGGTTGCCAAAGCCAGAACAGCTATAGAAGAGGCCCAGGATGTTGCCGCACTGGAAAATGTGCGTGTCGAATATCTGGGTAAAAAAGGTCACTTAACCCTTCAGATGACCTCGCTGCGCGAGTTGCCGGCTGAAGAACGTCCTGCCGCTGGCGCCGTTATTAACCAAGCTAAGCAAGACGTTCAGGACGCGCTGAATGCCCGTAAGCAAACGCTGGAATCCGCTGAGTTAAATGCGCGTCTGGCGCAAGAAACTATCGATGTCTCCTTGCCGGGGCGCACCATTGAGAATGGTGGTTTGCACCCAGTGACGCGCACCATCGATCGTATCGAAACTTTTTTCGGCGAGCTGGGTTTTTCGGTGGTTACTGGGCCAGAAATCGAAGACGACTATCACAACTTTGATGCGTTAAATATTCCAGGTCATCATCCTGCACGTGCCGACCACGACACGTTCTGGTTCGATGCTAAACGCCTGCTGCGTACACAGACTTCTGGTGTCCAGATCCGGACCATGGAAAAGCAGCAGCCACCTATTCGTATCATCGCGCCGGGCCGCGTTTATCGTAACGATTACGATCAGACCCATACGCCGATGTTCCATCAGATGGAAGGGCTGATTGTCGATAAAGACATCAGCTTCACCAATCTGAAAGGCACGCTGCATGATTTCCTGCGTAATTTCTTTGAGGAAGATTTGCAGGTTCGCTTCCGTCCGTCTTATTTCCCGTTTACCGAGCCATCCGCAGAAGTGGATGTCATGGGTAAAAACGGTAAATGGCTGGAAGTGTTGGGTTGCGGCATGGTGCACCCGAATGTCCTGCGTAATGTCGGTATCGATCCCGAAGTGTATTCCGGTTTCGCATTTGGTATGGGCATGGAGCGTCTGACGATGCTGCGCTATGGCGTGACCGATCTGCGTGCATTTTTCGAAAACGATCTGCGTTTCCTCAAACAGTTTAAGTAAGGCGGGTATACATCATGAAATTCAGTGAACTCTGGTTACGCGAGTGGGTAAACCCGGCAGTTGACAGCGAAACGCTATCCGAACAAATCACGATGGCCGGGCTGGAAGTGGATGGCGTTGAGCCTGTTGCTGGCGCATTCCACGGTGTGGTTGTCGGTGAAGTTGTTGAATGTGGGCAGCACCCGAATGCAGATAAACTGCGTGTGACAAAAGTCAATGTAGGCGGTGAACGCTTGCTGGACATCGTCTGCGGTGCTCCGAACTGCCGTCAAGGCCTGAAAGTGGCGGTAGCGACAGTCGGTGCTGTGTTGCCGGGTGATTTCAAAATCAAAGCAGCCAAACTTCGTGGCGAACCGTCTGAAGGCATGCTGTGCTCATTTTCCGAATTGGGCATTTCCGACGATCACGATGGCATCATTGAACTGCCAGCAGATGCACCGATTGGCACCGATATTCGTGACTATCTGAAGCTAGATGACAACGCGATTGAAATCAGCGTGACGCCAAACCGGGCGGATTGCTTAGGCATCATCGGTGTGGCGCGTGATGTCGCTGTGTTGAACCAGTTAGCGTTGAATGAACCGACTATTGAACCGGTTGCCGCGACGATTCAGGATACCTTCCCGATTCAGGTCGAGGCACCACAGGCATGTCCGCGTTATTTAGGCCGTGTTGTGAAAGGCATCAACGTTAAGGCCGCAACGCCGCTGTGGATGCGTGAAAAACTGCGTCGCTGCGGTATTCGTTCTATCGATCCCGTAGTTGACGTGACGAATTACGTTTTGCTGGAACTCGGCCAGCCGATGCATGCATTCGATCTTGACCGTCTCAACGGCAGCATTATCGTGCGTATGGCGGAAGAGGGCGAAACGCTGACGCTGCTGGATGGCAACGAAGTGAAGCTGAATGCGGATACGTTAGTTATTGCTGACCAACAGAATGCGCTGGCGATGGGCGGCATCTTTGGCGGCGAGCATTCCGGCGTCAATGAAGAAACGCAAAACGTTCTGTTGGAGTGTGCCTATTTTAACCCGCTGTCGATTACCGGCCGCGCACGTCGTCACGGTTTGCACACCGATGCTTCTCACCGCTACGAGCGTGGCGTCGATCCGGCGTTACAACACAAAGCCATTGAACGCGCCACTCGTCTGCTGATCGATATCTGTGGTGGCGAAGCGGGTCCGGTAGTTGATATCACCAGCGACGCTGATTTGCCAACGCGCGCAACGATTACGCTGCGTCGTGAGAAGCTGGATCGTCTTATTGGCCATGTGATCGCCGATGAGCAGGTGAGCGATATCCTGCAACGTCTGGGCTGTAACGTGGTGAAAACCGACGCTGGTTGGCAAGCGACTGCACCGAGCTGGCGCTTTGATATGGAAATTGAAGAGGATTTGGTTGAAGAAGTCGCGCGTATTTACGGCTACAACAACATTCCGAATATTCCGACTCAGGCTCCATTGATCATGACCTCGCATCGCGAAGCGTCGTTGGCATTGAAGCGCGTGAAGACATTATTAGTCGATCACGGCTACCAGGAAGCAATTACTTACAGTTTTGTTGACCCGAAAATTCAGGGACTAATTCACCCTAATGAGGCGTCACTGAGCTTGCCGAGCCCGATTTCCGTAGAGATGTCGGTGATGCGTTTATCGCTGTGGAGCGGCTTGCTGAGCGCGGCGGTGTATAACCAAAACCGTCAACAAAGCCGCCTGCGCCTGTTTGAAAGCGGTCTGCGTTTTGTACCGGATGCCAGTGCTGACTTGGGTATTCGTCAGGATCTGATGCTGTCTGGTGTGATTACTGGCACGCGTTATGAAGAGCATTGGGATCTGGCGCGTCAGGCCGTTGACTTCTATGATTTAAAAGGCGATTTGGAAGCGGTACTGGCATTGACGGGTAAGTTGGATGAGGTCGAATTCAAGGCTGAAAATAATCCGGCATTGCATCCAGGGCAAAGTGCTGCTATTTATCTGTGCGGAGAACGCATTGGATTTATTGGCGTTATTCACCCAGAACTGGAGCGCAAGTTGGATCTGAACGGGCGCACCGTGGTGTTCGAATTGTTGTGGGATAAGGTCGCAGACCGCGTATTGCCTGATGCGAACGAGATTTCCCGCTTCCCTGCGAACCGTCGCGATATTGCTGTTGTGGTAGCTGAAAATGTCCCCGCGGGAGATATTTTGGCCGAGTGTAAGAAAGTTGGCGCAAATCAGTTAGTTGGCGTAAACTTATTCGACGTGTACCGAGGGAAGGGCGTAGCGGAAGGTTATAAGAGTCTGGCTATCAGTCTGACCCTGCAAGATACCACGCGTACACTGGCAGAAGAGGAAATTGCCGCTACCGTTGCAGAATGCGTAGCAGCATTAAAACAGCGATTCCAAGCATCCTTGAGGGATTGAACCTATGGCGCTTACTAAAGCTGAAATGTCAGAATACCTGTTTGAGAAGCTCGGGCTGAGCAAACGGGATGCCAAAGAACTAGTCGAGCTGTTTTTTGAAGAAGTTCGTCGCGCTTTGGAAAATGGCGAGCAGGTCAAGTTGTCAGGTTTTGGCAATTTTGATTTGCGAGACAAGAACCAACGTCCGGGGCGTAACCCAAAAACTGGCGAAGATATTCCGATTACGGCGCGCCGTGTGGTCACGTTCCGTCCGGGGCAAAAGCTAAAAAGTAGGGTAGAGAACGCCTCTCCCAAAGAGTAACAGTGTCACCCAAAAAGGCCGCGTAAGCGGCCTTTTCCTATCTATACACTTTTCACTTTATCAGCGTCATTGTCTGCTGATGTAGCGTGCTGCGTTGCTAAACGAGCTGCTCGTCCGGTTGACGTCTTTGACGATGTTCCTCTTTTGGGATAATCCGGCACTGGCCGATGATCGTCAATCAAATGGCGTATCGCCAGAATCGGGTGGCGTAGCAACATTCGTGGCCCCGACCAGCGCATAATCGCTTTGATCGCCTCGCGTCTTGCGGGTTGATAGCAGTGAATAGGACAATGCTTACACGCGGGTTTATCTTCACCGAAATGACAACGCTCCAGACGCTTGATGGCGTAGCTGAATAAGTCGTTATACTGCGTACTAGCGTCGGTTTCAGGGTGGCGTTTTTCATACAATGCGATCATCAATCCGACGGTACGAATCTCCCGCTGTCGATATTTTCCCAGGGGTTTTCTCGCCATGTGCGTCATGTCCTGATGAAATCATAATAGATGCATTTTAAATGCAATTTATTGCAAGGGGAACCACTGAAGTCACATCTATGTTTAAAAGAAGGAGGGGAAAAGGCGAGGAGACCCTCGCCGAAGAAAGGTGGGAATCAGGCCTGGCCGAACTGTGCCTGATGTAGTCTGGCATAGATGCCACTTTGTTCCAGCAGTGTCTGGTGGCTACCTTGCTCAATGATACTGCCGTTATCCACCACCACAATACGTCCCGCGTTCTGTATGGTTGCTAGCCTGTGGGCGATGACTAGCGTGGTGCGCCCCGTGGAAAGCTCGCTGAGCGACTGCTGTATCGCTTGCTCCGTCGCGGTATCCAGCGCGGATGTTGCTTCGTCCAGAATTAGGATCGGCGGATTTTTCAGGAAAATTCGGGCAATAGACAAACGCTGTTTTTGCCCGCCAGAAAGTTTAACGCCGCGTTCGCCGACCATAGTATCCAGCCCCTCAGGGAGATTCTCGATAAGTTCATCTAACCTGGCTTGTCGTGCGGCTTCCATGATTTCGCCGTCGCTGGCGCCAAGTTTGCCGTAAGCGATGTTTTCCCGGATGGTGCCGCCGAACAGGAAGACATCTTGTTGTACGATGCCGATTTGGCTACGCAAGGATGCCTGTGTCATCTGGCGGATATCCATGCCGTCAATGGTGATGGTACCGTGGGTTAAATCGTAGAAGCGCGGTAACAGAGAACAAAGCGTGGTTTTGCCCGCGCCTGACGGGCCAACAAACGCGACTGTTTCCCCTGCGCGAACCGACAGGTCGATATTGCGCAGAATCGGGCGGTCGGCGGAATAACCAAAACTAACCTCATTAAACTGGATGTCGCCTTTCAACGGGCCGGCATCACGCGCATCGGGCGCATCAGCAATCTCGGGAATCGTATCGATCAGTTGAGTAAAGCGTTTGAATCCCGCAATGCCCTTGGGATAGCTCTCTAGCACAGAGGTAATTTTGGCGATCGGACGGAAGAAAACTTCAATCAGCAGCAGGAAGCCAATAAAACCGCCGTAAGTGAGCTCGCCCTGAATGACATACCAGATACCTGCTAGCATTACGATAAGCTGTATCAGGCGTGTGCTGAGGTAGCTGAGCGTCATGCTGGCTGTCATGATGCGATAGGCCTGCAATTTGGTACGGCGGTAGTTTTCGTTATCGTGAGAGAACAGTTTCTTCTCATGGGCTTCATTGGCAAAAGCCTTAACGACACGGATACCGCCCACACTCTCTTCGATTCGGGCGTTGAAATTGCCGACCTGACCGAAGAGTTGGCGCCAGGTTTCCGTCATGCGTGCGCCATAGCGGCTGACGAGATACCCCATGAAAGGCACGATAATAATCGTCAGCAGCGCCAGATTCAGGTGAACCGTTGCCATCAGAATGAACGCGCCAATAAACGTCATGATAGCGAGAAAGAGGTCTTCCGGGCCGTGGTGGGCGATTTCACCGACTTCTTCCAGATCTTTGGTGACGTGAGTGATGATATGCCCGGTCTTCATATTGTCGTAGTAACGGAATGGCAAATTTTGCAGATGCTCAAATGCCTGTCGACGCATGTCGGTTTCAATTCCCACGCCCAGCGCATGTCCCCAATAGTTGACGATGGCCATCAGCGCGGTATTCAGCAGATACACTGCCAATAGCGCCACCGACGCTAACAGGATCAGAGACCAATCCTGAGCTGGTAACAATTTATCGATGAACGCTTTAATCGCCATCGGAAACCCTAGTTCAAGCAGGCCAGCGATAATAGCGCAGCCAAAATCGAGGACGAATAACCCCTTGTAAGGGGAATAATACGAAAAGAAACGCCTTAACATGTATGACTTTTTTAGGTAACGAAATGTGAAGGTGACTATAACAGGTTAGCGAGAAGAATGTGACCGCGTGCAAATTAGGGTTTTTAGTGGCCGAGAAGCCCGGCCGAAAACGGATCAGCGAGTGGACGATCGTGTTGCATACCAACAAAGCAGTGAGCCGGCAGTTACCATTGCGACGCCTTGCCAGAACGAAATGGCCGGTGTGATGTTGAGCCAGAGCGCGGCCAGTAATGTGGAAAGCACGGGCGTAAAGTAAGAGGCGGTTGCCAGTAACGTCAAATTGCCATACTGAATACCGGCATTCCATGCTGAATAGGCCAATGCGGCTGAAGCACCCATAAAGAGCAATTCCAGCGAACTTGGCAACGTTAATGAAATTGGCCCTTCGGCACTGAAGGAATACTGAATCCATAACACGAGCGAAGCGATGAAAAAGAACAGCGACACGCCACTTTTTCCCTGCCCATAACGCTTGGTGATATTGCAGTATAGCGCCCAGGTCAAGGCCGCAGAAAATGCCAGGCTGTAGGCTAGCGGGTTAGCAAGAATGTTGTTCCACAGTAGCTCTGGCGTCCAGTCACTTTCTCCTTTCATAATCCACACGATGCCGCCCAGCGAGATCACGAGGCCGGGCCAGAGCAGGAAACGACTTTTCTGCTGATTGATAAAAAGAGAAAAGAGTATGGTTAAACTGGGCCACAAATAGTTAATCATCCCTATTTCCATCGCCTGCATGCGGCTATCGGCTAATCCGATGGATAGAGACAGAAATATTTCATAGCAGACAAATAGTGCACCGCCCGCGAACAAATAGATTCTGGGTAATGTTTTAATGCGTGGAAGACCATAAAAGACCAGTAGACACAGCGTGCTGGTGGAGTAAATCATCGCGGCGCCCCCAATGGGGCCGAGCGCTTCGGTCAGACTGCGAATAAGCCCAACGGATGTGCTCCATAGAATGATAGCCAGCAGGCCCGTGAGTGTGGCGCGCTGTGGCGTCATGTTTATACCCGTCATGCTTCACGTTGCCTGTGCGTTGGTTTTCCTGCCACTCGAATGATGAGGGAATCGATGAAGAGTGCGCAGAAGGAATCAATAGCAATCCGGACGCCGTATCTGCGTCCGGTGATATTCATAGCGATAGCTTACTGCCAGAAGTCATCAAAAACAGTAATCGGTGGGCGACGCTTGTGCTCGGTTTTGCGATACCAGTTTTCGATAGTGGCTGCATCACTAGCATCGATCTGCTTGCCTTCCAGATAGTCGTCGATCTTTTCATAGGTGACGCCCAGTGCGACTTCATCAGGGAGAGAGGGACGGTCTTCTTCCAGATCGGCGGTTGGGGCTTTCGTATAAAGATGAGAAGGGCAGCCAAGTTCGCGCAGCAGCGCTTTCCCCTGACGCTTGTTCAGTCGGAAAATCGGGTTGATATCGGTACCGCCGTCGCCGTATTTGGTGAAAAAGCCCGTTACCGCTTCTGCTGCATGATCGGTACCCACAACAAGTCCGGCATTCATACCCGCGATACTGTACTGCGCCTTCATGCGTTCTCTGGCTTTCTCGTTGCCTTTTACAAAATCGGAAAGTTCCACGCCAATGGCTCGTAAGGTGGCTTCACTGGATTCGATCGCGGGCTTGATGTTTACGGTTAATACGCGGTCAGGTTGGATAAAGGCGATGGCATCCTGACAGTCAGCTTCATCAGCCTGAACGCCGTAAGGCAGTCGAACAGCGATGAACTGATAGCGAGATGTCCCCGTTTCATTACGTAATTCCGTGATAGCCGTTTGGCACAGTTTGCCTGTCAACGTAGAATCCTGACCGCCGCTGATACCCAAAACTAACGACGTAATGAACGGGTGAGCATTCAGATAATTCTTTAAAAAATCAACGCTAACACGAATTTCCTGTGCTGGATCGATGCTGCTTTTCACGCCTAACGCAGTGATAATGTCGTTTTGTAGTGACATGCCATCTCCCTCCTGAACTTATTGATACTGCAAAAGAATTATTACGATTGCTTGAGTGTAAAACGAATCGACGTGAAGAAAAAGGACAAGCTGTCAGGTAGTCCTTTTCCCTATAGATAACCTGTTTTTGACTATCGACCAATATGTTACATACTCGCGTTATAATTTGAAAAAGTGGTCGCCGCCGACTAGCCTTAGTGTGACCCATAATAATGAGGTGATGAGATGAAGAATAATAGATTATTAGTGTGTATTGCGGCAGCTGGCGCTGTCCTGTTGGCGGGATGTACGGCTTATAACAAGGCAGAAAGCTATGTTAACGAGCCGGTGGTAAAAGATGTGAAAGTGGGAATGACGAAGCAGCAGGTCCAGCAACTTGCAGGCAGCGGAATGGAAAAACGGTTGGTGAATGCTAAGGGAACCTGTAGCGATTATCTGCTTAAGAACCGCGATGGTACCGCGCAGAACTATTTCGTGAGCTACAACGACACGGGCAATGTTCTCAATAAAGGTTTCCAGACTTGCCAGGCTTATGACACAAATCCACAGCGCTAAGTAACCTGATTGCACGAAATCGTCATCAAAAAGAGCATGTGAAGACGTCATAAATAAAAAAACGCCGACAGCATCAGCCGTCGGCGTTTTCTTTTATGTAGCAGCGTGGTTTAGCGATGTGTCAACTCAGCGTCATCCTGCGCGTTGAAAATCGTCTTATCTGTCTGCTTCATCAACTGGCTGGTGACGGTACCGGCCGTCATCGATCCGCTAACGTTAAGTGCAGTACGGCCCATATCGATAAGCGGCTCAATGGAGATCAGCAGCGCGACGAGGGTCACTGGCAGCCCCATCGCGGGCAGGACGATTAACGCGGCAAAGGTTGCGCCGCCGCCCACACCGGCCACACCGGCAGAACTGATGGTGACGATACCGACCAGCGTCGCGATCCAGACGGGATCCAGCGGGTTGATTCCCACCGTTGGTGCGACCATCACAGCCAGCATCGCCGGGTAAAGCCCTGCACAGCCGTTCTGACCGATAGTGGTACCGAAAGAAGCCGCAAAGCTGGCGATAGATTGCGGTACGCCAATGCGGCGTGTTTGCGCTTCAATGCTGAGTGGGATCGTGGCGGCGCTGGAGCGACTGGTAAATGCGAACGTCAGTACTGGCCAGACTTTACGATAAAAACGCGCTGGATTGACACCCGTGAAAGACAGGATCAATGCATGGACACCGAACATAATCGCCAGTCCCAAATAGGACGCGACAACGAAGCTGCCCAACTTGAGGATATCTTGCAGGTTAGAGCTGGCGACCATTTTGGTCATTAGCGCCATAACACCATAAGGTGTCAACTTCATCACCAGACGAACAAGCTTCATTACCCAGGATTGCAGCGTATCAATCGCGGTTAAAACACGTTCGCCTTTCACTGCGTCATCTTTCAGCAGTTGTAGCGCTGCAACGCCAAGGAAAGCGGCGAAGACGACGACACTGATGATAGATGTTGGGTTAGCACCGGTCAGCTCAGCAAACGGGTTTTTAGGAATGAATGACAGGATAAGCTGTGGAACGTTAAGGTCGGCGACTTTACCAGCATAGTTGCTTTCAATCGCCGTTAATCTCGCGGTTTCCTGCGCGCCCTGCACGAGCCCGGTTGCCGTCAGACCAAACAGATTGGTGACAAAAACGCCGACTAACGCAGAAATTAGCGTGGTGATCAGCAGGGTAGACAGCGTCAAGACGCTGATTTTCCCTAATGACGAGGCATTATGTAGTTTGGCAACGGAATTGAGGATGGAAATAAATACCAGCGGCATCACGATCATTTGTAACAGCTGCACATAGCCATTACCCACGATGTTAAACCATGAGATGGACTGCTTAACAACGGGATTGTCGCCGCCATAAATCAGATGCAGCGCCAGACCAAATAACACCCCGACAACCAAACCCAACAACACTTTCTTTGCCAGACTCCAGGATGGGTTGCGGCTGACGTAACCTAATCCGAGTAGTAATGCGATAAATAGCAGAATATTTATGAGTAGCGGAAAATTCATCCGGCCTTGCTCCCTATCAGTGAATCGCTTTGCGTCACACTGTCCACGAATGTGCAACAACGTACAGCGCTGTAAGCGACAGTATGATCTTTCGCGATAAAAAATAACAAAGACGCACAGGATAACAGTTCTTTTGGCATTGTGTTACACCGATATGGGTGCAGCAGATAACGTCACTATTTCACGTATTGGAAGAAGTACGTCTGTGCTGACTGCAAGAAGCGAAATGATTGTTCGTAGGTGCAGCAATCCAAATTTTTTTGCGGTTGATACAGCGAAAAGCCGATACAGGCAATACACAGGAAGCGTTCTAATTGGTTGCCTTTTTGACTGTTTAAAATCGGTAACCTGAAACGCCAGCGGCAAGGCCAGAGTAGGGGAACGCCTGAGGGGGTCAACATATCAGCGAGAATGTGGCTCAGATAACCGACGATCATGGCATGGTAGGCATCTGTCGGAATCGGCCAATCTGGCGGCAGACGCGTCTGAATAAAGAAAATACCGGCGACGATAGCAAGAAGGCTGTGGGTAAATCCTCGATGCCCAAAGAGGCGGGCAATCGGTGCTGAAAGCCACTTCAGGCGTTGCCCGAGAACGGATTTTGGGTGATCGATGTCAGGCAGCAGCGCGGTAAGGAGTGCACCGGGAATAATGTGCCACCAGTCTCCGGCAGCCAGCGCTGGCGATAGCTCAACTTTTTTAGCCAGAATCGCGCAGGCAACAGAAAACAGCAGGTGTCCTTCCGCAGTCATGAAACTTCTCAAATAAAACTGTTATTTTATACAGTATAAGAGATTATCCCTGTCTGCGGAAGCGGTGACGGCGTAACGATTTATTTCGGTTACGATGTTTGCTATACCTTATGGCGCGGCTTTCGGCAATTCGTTGCTTGCAGGTAAAGCGCGTAGCCAGTTGTCCAGCAGTTGAGGCCAGGCAGCGGCAGGAAGCCCCTTGGTGCCGCGGAGACCGAAGCCGTGTTTACCTTTCTCAAAGAGATGCATTTCGACCGGAATCTGCTTTGCCCGCAGCGCGCTAAACATCACCAGGCTGTTATCAACCGACACTGACGGATCGTCAACCGCATGCACCAAAAACGTGGGGGGAGTCTGATCAGTAACCTGTTTCTCAGGAGAATAACGTACCGCTTGTACTTCCATCGGTTGCTCGCCGATTAACTGTTTACGTGAACCGGCGTGCGCAATATCTGCCTGCATAGAAATTACGGGGTACATCAACACCATGAAGTCAGGGCGTGCGCTTACGTTATCAACGGCGTCCATCGCGGGGTAAACGGACTGTGCGAATCGGGTTCCAAGGCTGGCGGCAACGTGACCACCGGCGGAGAACCCCATAATACCGATGCGCTGCGGGTTAATGTGCCACTTTTCGGCGTTGGCTCTCAGTGTTCTGATGGCTCGTTGGGCATCGGCTAGCGGAGCGTCAGCGCCTTCTTTATGGCCTTCACCGGGCATACGATAGGTCATCACGAAAAGGGTGTAGCCTTGTTGATTAAAGAAAGGGGCTAGATCGCTGCCTTCTTTATCTAGCACGACGCGCTGATAAGAACCGCCCGGCGTAATGAGTAATGCCATGCCATTGGGTTTCTCTGCCGGATAAACGGTAATTTCAGGGCTGCGAATACCCGTTGCGGCTCGATCGGGAAGAGAAGGATCTTTACTCCGTTCGACCACTTGCGGCTGTGCCGTTGAAGAAGAGGCACCCGGTGCTTCACCGTGTGGCCAGACAGAGAAAACAGGTTGTGCGTAACTTAATCCATTTACAGACATCATAATGGCCCCGACAAGCAGAGAACGAACAATCATGATAGATCACCTGACAAAGGGAATGAGGGGGGAATCGTTGGGCGGTGGTAAAAAATAGGGTAGCCATCACATCGGAGAAAAAATGACTACCCTGAACCGCAAATTTTAATAAAGAAATAACATTCATACACGAAGAGGGTAAATCAGACACAGCAATTACAGCAGCTAAAACGCATATAACTAAATCATGTACAACAAAGAAACGTAACTAACCTGCTTAACCTACAACGGACACCATAATAAAGGGATGTTAATGATAAAAGTAGATCTGAGTAAATCGATTAACAATAACATCCCTTCTGCTACCTAATAACGCTTATTTAAATAACAAGGCCGTTATTAGAAGCTGTATTGCACACCAACACGGTAACGAGTTTGACGATGATCGTTGGTGCCGGAATCTGCAACATTACCTACAGCCATATAAGGCTTCCAGTTTTTATCCATTTTATAAGACAATTTTACATCATGGTCGAAATTGTATGTTTCATTGTCGTATTGATACGCACCGGCTTTATTTGCTTTTTTGTAGTCCAGTTCGTAATCAACTTGGAAATCTTTCAGGAATTTATAGCTGAGAACGGCGGTTAGGTTATAACCATTCTCTTGGTTGTTTTTTGATGCATTTGGAACATCACCGCTGTTACGTTTGTAGTAAGGACGATAACGTAAAGAGGTAGAAAGATCGTCAGTGATATTCACTTTACCGCGCAGATAAGGGCGATAGTTGTTAGAGGTAGAGCTTGAATCTAAAGAGAAACCTGGCTCCAGAGAAAAAGTTTTGTTGAAGTTGTAAACATAGCTGGCGACAACTTCAGTACCGTTGCTGACGGTTTCATTAAATGGTTTATTCGGTGTGCTGTCAGCACTGGATTGACGCCATTTTGCTTCAACGGATAAACCAAAGCCATTGGCAAAACGGTGTGACATTGACAAACGATCGCGGTGATCATTTTTCGGTGTATCTTTCATTTCATGACGGTAATCGATAGTTACAGCCATTGCATTCACACTAATTAATGATGTAACAGCCAGAGCTAATAATTTAAATTTCATTGTTATATTCCCCATTGGTTAGGACTGTGCTTAATACTTTAATTCGAAAGGCGCATTATGTTTTTTGGGACAAGTTCTATTCTATTTATTATTAAATTACGTTCTGTGATCGAGATCGTTTTGAGTAACAAAAAGTAAAATAGGGTTTCAAATTGTGAGGGAGATCGAATTGAATATAGAGGATGTTTTAATTTAAATGAAAAATCCCTGCCGTCGGTGCGGCAGGGATGAATTACAGGGTAAATCGAGTGCTACATTATTTCATTGCGCGTTTCAGAACACGCTCAGATTGACGCTGGAAGTATTTCGCTGCGTCTTCCACAGATTTCTGACCATAATCGATAGATTGGATGGTATCACCAAACAGAGAAACGATTTGTGGGTCGTCGAAATAAGGAGAAACAGCAACTTCATGCGGCAGAGACAGCGCCAGCTTCAACCCGGCAACTGCTGGAGCATCATCTTTGATGATGCCATCAGCGGTCAGCTGAGCCACAGCCGCTTTACTCAACGGTACACCACGTTCCAGACCCAAAGCCTGAGCACCTTCTTTGCTGTTCAGCAGGAAGTTGATCAACTGAGCAGACTCTTTAGGATGCTTGGTTGACTTACCGATAGACAGCATTTGTGCAGGTTTGAAGAACAAGCCAGCATCTTTTGCACCAGGCAGCATTGGGTAGTTACCTAACGCCAGTTTTGCTGGTGGTTGCAAGTTGTCAGAGTACTTAGTGATAGTGGAGTTCCACATGTAAGTACCAGACCACTCGCCATTGATCCATGGCTTCATCTCATACATGTTGCTCTTACCGAAAGAGGCATAGTATTTCGCATCAGGCATGACATGGCTGTCGATCAGTTTCTTATACATGCCAAAGAATTCAACCCATTGTGCATCGGTATAGGCGAATTTCTGACTTTTCACATCAATAGCAGGAATGTTGTATTTTTGAACCATGTAAGAGTTCAGCAGTGCCAGAGAATCCTGGTGTTCCAACACGATAGGGTAGTATTGGTCGCCCAGCTTCTCTTTGAACACTTTACCGGCGTTCAGCAGTTCGTCCCACGTTTTCGGGTATTCCAGTCCCGCTTTTGCCCAGCTTTCGTTGTTGAAATAGAACACGCGAGCGGTAACAGAAATAGGAATACCGTTCAGCTTGCCGTTAACCGTGGTGTTTTGCAGTTCTTTTGCTTCGAACTGGGTCAGATCCAGAGAATCTTTCAC
The DNA here is from genome assembly GCF_000740965.1 of Pectobacterium atrosepticum. NCBI lineage: Bacteria > Pseudomonadati > Pseudomonadota > Gammaproteobacteria > Enterobacterales > Pectobacteriaceae > Pectobacterium > Pectobacterium atrosepticum. Next base: position 2,362,485 of record NZ_CP009125.1, read on the forward strand.
TTTGTTCAGATCATAAAAACCATCGCCGTTTTTGGAGAAAATCGGCAGCCAGTTCCAGTTAGTCTGCATCACATCTGGCTCAGTGTTACCGGCAATCTGTGTTGTCAGACGAGACAGGTGACCATCCCATCCGGTGTATTCCGCTTTCACGGTGATGTCTGGGTGCTGCTTATGGAACTCTTCAATCGCCTTGAGCGTCTGTTGGTGACGGCTGTTGCCGCCCCACCAGGACATTCTCAACTCAACCTGATCGGCTGCCAGAGATGGCATTGCAACTAATGCCAAAGATGAAGCTATTAACGTGTGTAGGATCGCTTTTTTCATCGGTTACTACTCCTGTTAAAGAGAGATATTTTTTTCTGTTTTTGCATCAAAAATATGGCATTTTTCCATGTCGAACTGGAAATATACCGGACGATGCAGTCCCTTCTCGATAATCAGCCGACCTTCGTCATAAGGAATGCGGCTGGTTAATTCAAAGCCATCGACTTTAATGTACATAAAGAATTCGTGACCCATGTTTTCTACGCGAACCAGTTCACCCTGTGAGTGGCTGCCTTCAAATGGCGTATCTGACAAGGAAACATAGTCTGGGCGAACGCCGAAGAATACGTCTTGTCCTACGTAGCTGCGCACTTTATCTTGTTTTTCAGTATTTAATACCAGCGCGTTATTACCCACAACAACGCCAATCTGACCGTCTTTCTCGACCAGTTTGCACGGCTTAATGTTCATTTCTGGTGAGCCAATGAAGCCAGCAACGAACATGTTGACAGGGAAATGGTACAGGTTATCCGGCGTATCGACCTGCATGATGTGACCCAGCTTCATAACGCAGATACGGTCGCCCATGGTCATGGCTTCAGTCTGGTCGTGGGTAACATATACCGTCGTTGCCGCTTTACCGCTTTTCTTCAACTGCTTATGCAGGTCAGAAATACGGATACGCATGGAAGCACGCAGTTTGGCATCCAGGTTAGATAACGGTTCATCAAACAGGAAAACATCCGGCTTTTTAACGATGGCACGGCCTACGGCCACACGCTGCGCCTGACCACCAGATAGCTGGCGTGGCAGACGATCCATCAGGTCTTCCAGCTCCAGAATTTTGGCTGCTTCCGTTACTTGCGCTTCAATTTGATCTTTAGGCATTTTGCTCAGCTTCAGACCAAACGCCAGGTTCTCTTTTACCGTCATATGAGGGTAGAGCGCATAGTTCTGGAACACCATTGCAATCCCACGCTCTTTCGGTGCCAGATTGTTAACAACGCGCTCGCCGATGCGAACTTCACCGCCGCTGATGGTTTCCAGACCCGCTAACATACGCAGCGTCGTTGATTTCGCACAGCCTGACGGGCCGACGATAACCATGAACTCACCGTCTTTAATGGTCAGGTCGATGCCGTGAACCGCTTTGAAGCCGTTGGTGTATACTTTTTCCAGTTTATTGAAAATAACTTCAGCCATGATAAATCCTCTATTAACCTTTAATTCCGCTGCTGGTCACGCCTTGTACGAAGTAACGCTGTGCCAGGAAGAAAACAATAATGGATGGCAGAATGGAGATGCTGGACATTGCCAGGATTTCATTCCACGGAGCGCCTTCAGTAACGTCGATAGACATTTTCAGCGCCAGCGCAATCGGATATTTATCCACGCTATAGACATAAATCAGCGGACCGATGAAGTCGTTCATTGACCACATGAACTGGAACAGCGCAACAGAGATGATGGCTGGTTTCAAAATCGGCACGACCACATACCACAGAACCTGGAAGGAGTTACAGCCATCGATCTGGGCGGCTTCTTCCATATCACGTGGTACACCACGCAGGAACTGGATCAGCATGAACACAAAGAACCCTTGTGTTGCAAACGCCATCGGCAAGTACAGTGGCAGATAGCTGTTCAGCATGCCCATTTCACGGAACATGATGTACTGCGGAATCAGCAACACGGTGCTTGGTAACAGCATGGTGGTGATCAGCGTCCCGAACCAGAAGCCCTTCCATGGAATCTCGAAACGGGCAAAGCCGTAAGCGACAATGGTGGAAGAGATAATGGTCAGTAGCACTTTCGGAATCACGAACTTGAGCGTATTGATCATGTAGTGACCGAAATTGTATTCCGTACCGGTTTTCCAACCGTTAACGAAACCGTCCCATGTGGCGTGTTCCGGCCACAGGCCCAGTGTCGTGAAGATCTCTTGGTTCGGTTTGAACGACGCTGAGAACATCCACGCTAGTGGGTAAAGCATCAGTAAGCCAACGAACAGCAGTATCACGTAACGGATGGAGGCACTGAGTTTCTCTTTACGCAGCGTGCGGCGTACTTCTGCAGCAGCAATTTCTTGTGCTGTAGTCAGGTTTGAATGCATGTCAGCCATTTTTTCCTCCTTTATCAGCGGAGTAGAACACCCAGTATTTCGACGACTTAAAGGAGATTGCCGCAAATACCGCAACAACCAGGAACAGAACCCATGCCAGCGCAGCACCATAGCCCATATCGAAATACTTGAACGCGGTATCATAGATATAGAGCGAGAACAGATAGGTGTAGTGCGTTGGACCGCCGCCAGTGATGACGTAAGGTGCCGTAAACTCCTGGAATGCCTGAGTGGTCTGCATGATAAAGTTAAAGAAAATAACCGGCGTAATCAGTGGAACCGTTACTTTCAGGAACATTTGCCATTTGGATGCACCGTCGATCATGGCTGCTTCATACTGTGATTGCGGGACGTTCTGCAATGCAGCAAGGAAGATAACCATGGCGGAACCAAACTGCCATACGCGCAGCAGGGTTACCGACATCAGTGCCAGCGAAGGTTCGCCCAGCCAGTTGATGGCATCAAAGCCAAATACGCCGAGGAAGCTGTTCAGCAAGCCATCGATGGCGAATAGGGCACGCCACAGAACGGCAATGGCCACGCTGCTGCCCAGAATAGAAGGCACATAGTAAGCAGTACGGAAGAAACCGATACCACGTAATTTGAAATTAAGTACAAACGCAATTAACAGTGCGAAGATTAATTTCAATGGAATGGTCAGAAATACATAGGCAAAGGTGACGCCCATTGATTTCCAAAAAAGATCATCCTCCATGAACATACGGTGATAGTTCTCAAGACCCGTAAACTCAGGCGGACTCATCAAATCATACTCAGTAAAACTGAGGATAAATGACGAAATAAAGGGGAAAGCGGTAAAAACTATCAGCCCTATAATATAGGGGGAGATATAGGCTAACCCCAGCATTCTGTTTTCATTCATAATGCTTACCTATTGATTAATTGTGAATCATTAAAAAAAACATAAAATTAAGCTGTTAATAACTCTGGATAAATTAATTCCACGTCATAAACAATTCTATTTTCCCCGTTAACGTGAAAATCGCCGTGAACATATCCACCTTGTGTCAGATACGGCGGGATATCGTTTAATTTGTTGCGACAGGCGGCAACGAAAGTCAGTAAAGCCAGCGGATAGGTATCATCCAGACGAACATAACGATGCTGTGCAGAGCGAACAAACAAACCACGATGGAAATGTTGTTCAAACATAACGCCCGCCAGTTGTGCGGCGTAATGTGCCCAGGATTCTGATTGCTTGTGATCGGCCAGTTCGATAACGGTCAACAAAAGTAGCGGACTGGCGATGTGCTGAATATCTTCTTTATTCAGCCGTGTCAGCATGGTGTTAACCAGTGCGTACAGGTCTTCATCACCGCTCAGACGATAAGCACGAACCAGAGGTAATAAATAATCACCTTCTAATGCGAACGGTTTTAATTCCGTTCCCGCTTTGCCGTAATAGCCATCGCGTTTAAAACGGTAGCCTGTCATGTCCTGCCCGTTGTTCCACATCGGGCGCAACGTATTGCTGGTGACATCGTAGGCGTACTGGTAATAATTTTTTAATCCAGAGATTACCCAATTCAGCATTTCTGCATCAGGCTGTGTGCGGAGGATATCCAGCATTGCCAGCGGGTTATCAATCAGCAGTGGACGCATATCGCGGAACAGCACATTGGCTTCACGTGCGATTTCACCGAACTCTGGGCCAAACTGGCGTTGAGCGCGATCGCCAAACCAGGACTGCGTCTGGTTATCGTCTTCCGGCACTGGCTGGCGCTGCTGTGGTGAACTGAATTGATACACCGGCATACCGGTTTCTGGGTTGCGAGCCAGAACGTATTGGCGATAAAGGTGTTTACCCCATGCCGCGGCATGGCTATCGCCCGTATATTCTGCATATTTGAATGCGGCGTAAATCAGATCCGTGCCGGCATTAACAAACGTCAGGCCTTTCGTTAATGGCAGAACGGGCCACTGTGCCGGATCGACGACATCATGACGGTTATGCAGGAAAACATCAGGATCGCGTTTTTTGCTGTAATCGCCATGACGACCCAGATCCAGTGAATTCCAATCTTCAACGTGTGCGTTCCAGAACCCCTGAAAGAAGTTCAGCGTCTTTTCCGCGTTAACACGATGTAACAGCGCGTAATAGGGCAGGTGGTGCTTTAATTCATGCACCTGAGCTTTGGATTCTGGCCCTTCGCCTTCCAGCGTATCCAGATTAATAAAGCGATGGCCGCCCCAGTAGAACAGGCCGCTATTATCATCAACGAAATGATCCAGGAAATATTCGCTTTGTGCGATAGCGTGCTGTTGGTAACTATCATTACCCGTAACGACGCTCATGGCGCACAGCGTTCTTAGCCAATTCTGCTGGCTGGCAAAATTAGAAATAGGCGCGCTGTGCCCATCCGGAAATTGCCATACCGCAGGCGCATAATTTTCCACATCAAAACCATCGGCCAGTAATAGCGTCGGTTGGCTTTGGCTGCGGCCTTTTTCCTGAACGCAGGATATGTGGCTATCAAGTGCAGCAACCCATTCGTCGAGCTGCGATTTCCTGCTGGTGTATAAGTTTTCAAAAATACTCATGGAGTACCTTCTTATGGAACTGCGTGAACAGTTCCTTATAAATAGAAACACTGTTTTGATTGATTATATTGCGCTATTAACCTTGTCGTCATGCACGCAATATCGAAAGTGTGATCAAAGTCGGAACGTTGTTTTGATTTTTTTTTAAGAAAGGATTTAGGCAGAAAAGAGAATTATAAAAAACGAAATAACAACTTGAAAAATAAATAAAAAGCACAACCTAAATTGTGCTTTTTATCGTGGATTAGCGAAATGCCGCTAAGAAAAATTACACTTAGCGAGCCAGCCAGCCACCATCAACGGCAATCGTGTAGCCATTGATGTAATCAGATGCGCTGGATGCCAGGAAGACGGATGGGCCCATCAGATCCTGTGGTAAACCCCAACGGCCAGCCGGGATACGGTCCAGAATCTCTTTGCTGCGGTCTTCATCGGCGCGCAGTTGCTGAGTATTGTTGGTTGCCATGTACCCTGGAGCAATGGCGTTAACGTTGATGCCGTGTTTTGCCCACTCGTTAGCCAGCAGACGGGTTACACCCATAACGGCGCTTTTTGACGCAGTGTAAGAAGGCACGCGGATACCGCCTTGGAAGGACAGCATAGAGGCGATGTTGATGATCTTGCCGCCTTTACCTTGTTTGATAAACTGGCGTGCAACAGCCTGAGACATAAAGAAAACGCTCTTAATGTTCAGATTCATGACGTCGTCCCAGTTTTTCTCGCTGAACTCGATAGCATCTTCACGACGGATGATACCGGCGTTGTTGACCAGAATGTCAACGTGACCAAATTCAGCAACGGCTTTCTCTACCAGCTCGGCATGACCCGCTACGTTGCTCATGTCAGCGGTCAGGCTGAGGAAACGGCGTCCCAGTGCGGTAACTTTTTCGATGGTATCTTTTGGTTCAACGATGTTGACGCCAACGATATCACAGCCAGCTTGTGCCAGACCGATAGCCATACCCTGACCTAAACCCGTATCACAACCCGTGATAAGAGCAACTTTACCTTGCAAATCAAAAGAATTTAAAATCATATCAATAATCTCTCTATAAGCGACAATACTTAGTCGTTAGCTGTTACTGTAGGGAACACCGGTAATTCCGGTTGAAAGCGATTAACGTAACTCGCTAACCTTGACGTGATCCATGTCACCGAAAACTTGATTCTCGCCAACCATGCCCCAGATAAAGGTGTAGCGTCTGGTGCCAACACCGGAATGAATCGACCAGCTCGGTGAAATCACCGCCTGCTCGTTTTTAATAACTATGTGACGGGTTTCCTGCGGTTGCCCCATCATGTGGAAAACGGCCGTTTCCTCATCCATATCAAAATAGAAATAGACTTCCATCCGGCGCTCATGCGTATGACAAGGCATGGTGTTCCACAGGCTGCCTTCAGCTAACTTGGTTAATCCCATGGTGAGCTGGCAGGTTGGCAATACATCGGGAACAATGTATTTGTTAATTGTGCGACGATTACAGCTTGCATCTTCTCCCACGGTTTGTGGTGAAGCGTCAGCTTGGGTAATCTTGCGGGTAGGATATGTCGTATGTGCAGGCGCGCTGTTGTAGTAGAACTTGGCCGGGTTAGTGGCATCAGTGCTGGTAAACTGCACGTCTTTCACGCCCATGCCAACATAAATTGCTTCTTCATTACCCACGTCATAGCGCTCGCCATCGACAGTAACGGTACCCGCGCCGCCAATGTTGATGGCTCCGAGTTCGCGACGCTCAAGGAAATAGCTAACGCCGAGTTGTTTACCCACTTCACCGCCAATCGTTACGGCGCTGTGTACGGGCATGATGCCACCGACGATGATTCGGTCGATGTGGCTATAGGTCATAGTGTAGGCATCGGCAGAAAAAATCTGTTCGATCAGGAATTCACGACGCAGGCCTGCTGTATCTAGCTGCTTCGCGTGATCGCTGTGAATGCTTTGACGAACTTGCATTTCTTAGCCTCTCTTTCAGAGAAAAACAAAAATCAGGCGCCGTTCCAAGAAGAGGAATCGTTCCTGGCGAAAGCGCCGGGCGAAACAGATGATGTTGCGTGGCAGTGACAACGTCACCTGTTCCTCAACATGCCCGGTTCTTTCTTGTTATGCGGGATGATAGTTTGGATGAGATGCGAATTCAATAAAAATGAAATAATGTTTTATTTATTTCTTGAGGGCCGTCATGGTTTTGCTTATTTTATGTTTCTTCTGGTACTGATGTGGCTAAAATGTCGCAATCCATAGCCATGCATTCGTTGTCGTACACGGTTTGTTGACGCAATAGAAGGTATGGGCAAAAAGAGCGTTAGAGGAGAGAGATGATGAGAAGATACTTTATTGATGATGAAACGCCATGGGAAGAGCTGGGCGGTGGCATTAAACGTAAAATCATGACATGGAGCGATGAGCTGATGATGGTTTACGTGCACTTTGATAAAGGTGCGATTGGTACGCCGCACTTCCATGAGATTCACGACCAGATTGCTTATGTTGCCGCTGGCAGCTTTGAAGTCGTGATCGAAGGTGAAAAACGCACCCTGAAAACGGGCGACGCCTATCTGGCGGTGAAACACGAGATGCACGGCGTGGTTTCGCTGGAAGACGGTAGCGTACTGATCGATGCTTTCTCGCCTAAGCGAGCTGATTTCCTGTAATTCCTCAAAGCGTGGCCGGTATAGTCGTCGGCCACGCTTTCGTCATATCCTGCAACTTCTGCTTTTTTCTATTCTTCTACTTCTTTATTCCTACACCAAATGTTCAGCGGTCAGCTGATTCAGAGAATCCAACTTATAGTCGGCTAGCGCCCAGCGTGCGTCAGCGAGAAATTCAGCCTGTGGAATAACGATAGAGCGCATGCGCGCTGCTTTGGTTGCGATCATACCATTCACCGAATCTTCCAACGTAACGCACTGCGCAGGAGAAACGCCGAGTCCGTTTGCTGCATTCAAATACACTTCTGGATGAGGTTTACTGTACGGCAGCGTCTCGGCTGACATCAGGACATCAAAGTAGTGATCCAGATTAAACATACGCAGCACCTGCTGCTGCATGTGGAGCGGTGAAGCTGAAGCAAGTCCGATCTTGAGATTCTGTTCACGACATAGTTGCAGCGCATGTTCGACGCCAGGCAGAAGAGGGCGCTGTTCGGCAACGAGTTCGATGGCACGCTTGATAATACGGCGGACAACCTCATCCCGGCTTGGGGTAGCCCAGGGAGAGTGCTGATACCAAAGCTCGACAACCATATCGATGCGTAAACCCAGGGTATCTTTCATTGCGTGTCGTAGCGAAATATCTACGCCCAGTGAGGCGATCACCTCCAGCTCGGCCTTATCCCACAATGGTTCTGAGTCGATCAGCAGCCCATCCATATCGAAAATAGCCGCTCGTATAGAGGAATCAAAGGACATACCACTGTCTCCGTCAGCAAAGAAAAAGAAAATTTAATGGTAAACTATACCCTAAATAAGTCGAGTTGCTGGACAAAACGCTAGCGTTTTGAACAACTCGGAGCGTTGGCTCGTCAGAGCGACGCTATGAAGGACTACGTAACGCGTGGCTTGAAGTATGACGGGTATAACGTTGCTATTGTGGCTTATCAGGCGGTGCGGGAGATAAAGTGTTGACTGCACGTAAACTTACAGTAGGCTACCCGTCGTACTAAAACGATACATTACCAATGTTGCGTCGCTAAGAAGGGGTTCTCATGACGTATCAACAGGCTGGCCGTATTGCCGTAGTTAAACGTATTGCCGGATGGATCCTTTTTATTCCTGCGCTGCTTTCGACTTTCGTCTCGCTGGCTAACTATCTCTACGCTTACACCCAGAAGAAACAGGGTATTGACGCGGTTCTTCTGGATTTTTTGCATCTAATGGTCGACATGGTGCGCTTTAATACGTCTTTCCTGAACATTTTTTGGTACAACTCGCCAGTACCGGATTTTACGCGTTTTTTCAGTGCGGCGACGCTGATGTTTTGGCTGATCTACATCCTGATTTTCATTGGCCTGGCGTTGCAGGTTTCGGGCGCTCGGATGTCTCGTCAGGCGAAGGCAATTCGGGAAGGTATTGAAGATCAAATGATTTTGGAAAAAATGAAAGGTGAAACAGGAAACACACGTGAGACCTTGGAGTCACGGGTCGTTGTTCCCGGACACACGATTTTTGTGCAATTCTTTCCGCTTTACATCCTGCCAGTGATTATCGCTGGTGCTGGCTACATGGTATTACGCCTACTAGGATTGCCAGTCTGAATGACGGTCTGGCGCAACTTTTGCGCCAGACGCTAAAACTCCCTACCTGCCTTACATCAAACATCTCACATTAGCTTAAAAGCTGTCGCTCGATGAGCTGTTGCGCCTCAACAATATTCTTGCCGCCGAAAAGATTGGCACGGTTAAGCAGATAGTAAATCTGGTAAATGGGTTGGCGATCGATAAAGTCTTTATCCAGCGGCCATACGCTCTGGTAACCATCATAAATCTGTGCGGGTAGGGCCGGATAGCGTGGCAGCATTGCCAAATCGCACTCTCTGTCTCCCCAATAGCAGGCCGGGTCGAACAGATACCCTCCATCCTGACTATTCGCACAATTATCCGGCCACAGGTCACCGTGCAAGAGCGACGGCTGAGGCTGATGCCCGGCGAGACGTTCATCGACGCGTGCGATCAGTGTTTCAATGTGGCCAAAATGCATCCCTTTTTCTGCCGCTAGCTGCAATTGCCACCCGATTCGCTGTTCGGCAAAAAAGGTCGCCCAGCGTCGCTGCCAGCTGTTTGGCTGCGGCGTTGTCGAGAGATCGTTATCGAAATCTAGCCCAAACTGTGGCTGATCGCTCCACTGATGTAGACGTGCTAATTGTTCGCCCAAACACCAGGCACTGTGGGCATCTAACGGTTTGACGGGCAGATATTGCAGAAGCAGGAAGCTATAATCACGTGAACTACCGACACCATACACCTTAGGCACACGAACCGCATTACTGCGGCTCAGTAGGTGAAGCTGATCGGCTTCAGCTGTGAATTTAGCCAGCATTTCACGACTATCGCATTTTACGAAGACGTCATGCTCACCGTAGCGGACGTACCAGGCTGGGTGTATTTCACCGCCGGGTAATTCGCGGTGTTCCTGAATATCCGCAGTACCGTGATGCTCTTCCAAAAGTCGGCTGATAGCTTGCCACATAAGGTCATCCTCCCGTTGATGTTGCCCGATACAATGCTGTTCACTGGGGTGATTCGTTTACGGTAACTCATTGAGCGCAATAAAAATGGAATCTATACCTCAAATAATTCGAGTTGCAGGAAGGCGGCAAGAGAAAGAATCCCGATGAGCTTACTCATGTAAGTGATTCGGGTGAGTGAACGCAGCCAACGCACATGCAGCTTGAAGTATTACAGGTATACAGCACAGTGATACCGATAGGTTGAGATAGCGAGAAACAAGTATAGTCGGAATTAACAATAGCGGAGTTAGGATGACGCTCAATCCGGCAGATAAGGCAGTGAAATAAAGCATTTAATGACGTAACCGACGGCTATTTCCGGTTACGTCATGCTAAAAGGCTGAGGATATTACAGCGCGTCGGTGACAGCCTGAGATGCCGCCTGACGACGCTGTTTAAGCTGGTGGTAAGTCAACGCCAGCGTGAAGAACAGCGCCTGAACGATGACGATGCAAGGGCCGGTTGCGCCATCAATATAGAAACTGATCAGGGTGCCAGCAATACAAGAAATGACGGAAACCAGCGTGGCGACAAGCACCATGCGCTCGAAACGTTTACAGATCATGAAGGCAATAATGCCCGGTGCAATCAGCATCGCGATCACTAAAATAACGCCGACGGCCTGTAAGGACGCGACGATGGTCATCGCCAGCAGGCTCAGCAACCCGTAGTGCAGCAGCTTAACGGGCAGACCAATGACGCGGGCATGATTGGGATCGAAGCAGTACAGCATGAAGTCTCGACGTTTTAACAAGATTATAGCCAGCGTCACCCCTGCAATCAGTAATATTTGCGTCAGTTCTTGCTGAGTGATGCCCAGCACGTTGCCAAACAGAATGTGGTTCAGATGCTGATCGGTATCGATGCGCGCAAACATAACGAGCCCCAGCGCAAACATGCCGGAAAAGATAATTCCCATTACGGTATCTTCTTTGACCCGACTGTGTTCTTTCACGTACCCCGTTGCTACCGCACAAAAAATACCGGAAACGAAAGCCCCTATAACCAGAGGGATCCCCAGCAAGAACGCAACAACGATACCAGGCAAGACGGCATGAGAGATGGCATCGCCCATTAGCGACCAGCCTTTCAGCACCAGATAACAGGACAGGACTGCACAAACGGTTCCGGTTACCACCGCGGCGAGTAGCGCACGCTGCATGAACGGATAGGATAGGGGATCAATTAGCCAGCTAATGAGCGTCATAATGCATCTCCTGATTGATCGCGTAACCGCAGGCGGCGCGATGCGAGTAACCCATGCTTGGGTGCAAAGACAAACGCCAACAGAAATACGACGGTTTGCAATGTGACAATCACGCCGCCGGTTGCACCATCAAGGAAGAAGCTCAGATACGCGCCTACCGCGCTGGTGATCGCGCCGAGTGCAATAGAAATCACAACCAGACGACCAAAGCGGTCGGTGAGCAGATAAGCCGTAGCACCCGGCGTAATCACCATCGCGATGACCAAAATTGCCCCGACGGTTTGCAGCGCCGCAACAGTACAGGCACTCAGCAGCGTAAAAAACAGAATTTTTAGCTTCAGAGGGGAAAGACCAATCGAGCGGGCATGGTTCTCATCAAAGAACACAGCCAGCAAATCCTTCCACAGCAGGCAGAGAATCACGAACGTCACGCCGATAATGATTTCAACCTGCAGGACATCTTCGTCGGCGATGCCCAAAATATTGCCGAAAATGATGGACTGCACGTTAACCGATGTCGGATTGAGCGAAATAATCAGCAGACCGACGGCGAAAAACGTTGAGAAAATAAAGCCGATAATCGCATCTTCGCGTAATCGGGTAATGTGACGGATTAGGGTCATTGCCAGTGCAGCGAGCATACCGGTAAAAAATGCACCAGCCGCGTAGGGCAGGCCCAAGGCATAGGCACCGGCAACGCCGGGGACGACGGAGTGGGAGAGCGCATCACCCATCAACGACCAGCCTTTCAGCATCAGGTAGGCAGAAAGAAACGCGCACACGCCGCCGACTATCGCGCTGACCCAGATCGCTTTGACCATGTAGTTATAGCTGAATGGCTGCAACAGGATATCGATCATCAGGGCTTTTTCTCCTCCGGTATCACGCGTGATGCAGGAGGATCGCTCTTAGTCGAACCATAGAACACAGCCGGACGCTCATCATCTGTCAACACCGTCACCGAGCGGACATCGTCGTCATCATGAAGATGAGATCCCCCGAGGTTGATGTGCCGTAGAACGCCGCCGAACGTTTTCTCCAAATTGCTTTGGGTAAAGGTACTGTGCGTCGGTCCTGCGGCTAAAACGGTGCGATTGACCAAAATAACGTTGTCGCAAAACTCGGGAACGCTGCCGAGGTTATGCGTTGCCACCAGAATCAAATGCCCTTCGTCGCGCAAGGTGCGAAGCAGATCGATAATCGCATTCTCTGTTTTGACGTCTACACCGGTAAAGGGCTCATCCAGCAGCAAAACACTGCCTTGCTGAGCCAGTGCTCGCGCCAGGAAAACGCGCTTTTTCTGCCCACCAGACAGTTCACCGATCTGACGATGTTGTAGCGATGAAAGCCCAACACGCTCCAGCGATTCCGCCACAATCGCGCGGTCTTGTTTACTGGGGATGCGCAGGAAATTCATTCTTCCATAACGTCCCATCATGACCACGTCGGAGACCAAAACGGGGAAATTCCAGTCCACGTCTTCTGTTTGTGGAACATAGGCAACCAGATTCTGTTTCAGCGCCTGGTAGATCGGTTGCTGATTGAGCAGTACCTGCCCTGAGGTTGGCTTGACCAACCCCATGATGCTTTTGAACAACGTCGATTTTCCGCTACCGTTTACGCCAACCAAGGCGCAGATCGTACCGCCAGCCAGAGAAAATGAGGCGTGGCGAATGGCCTGATGCCCGTTGCTGTAAGTAACCGAAACATCATTGACTTCTAATGACTGTACTGCTCGATCACTACTCATTGATTAAATCCTTTAGCGATAGTTTCCACCGTCACTTGTAACAGGTCGATATAGGTCGGCACTGGGCCTTTTTCTGTAGACAGCGAATCAACATACAGCACGCCGCCATATCTCGCCCCCGTTTCTTTGCTGACCTGTTTCGCTGGTTTATCGGAAATAGTGCTCTCGCTGAATACCACAGGGATAGCCTTTTCACGCACGGTGTCAATCACTCGGCGCACCTGCTGCGGCGAACCTTGCTCATCGGCATTGATTGGCCAGAGGTAAACTTCATTGAACTGATAATCCTTCGCCAGATAGCTAAATGCGCCTTCACTGGTGACTAACCAACGCTGCTGTTCTGGGATGCGGGCGAGACGTTCACGCAACGGTGCGTCGAGAGCCTTAATCTTTTCAGCATAGGCTTTCGCGTTACGGTTGTATGTCTCTGCATTGGCCGGATCGGCTTGAATCAGACCTTTGCGGATATTTTCAATATAAATTAATGCATTGGAGGGAGACATCCAGGCATGCGGGTTCGGGTTGCCATTATAGGCACCTTCACGAATAGGAAGCGGTGTGATGCCTTCCGTTACCACAACGGCGGGTACATTTTTCACATTCTCGAAAAAGCGCGTAAACCAGCGTTCGAGATTCATACCGTTCCACAGCACCAGCTGTGCAGACTGTGTCTTCACGATATCACGTGGTGTCGGTTGATAATCGTGAATTTCTGCCCCGGGTTTGGTGATGGATTCAACTGTCGCGGCATCACCTGCAATATTCTGTGCGATATCCTGAATGATGGTAAAGGTGGTGATGACTTTAAGCTTTTCAGCCGCCTGAGCGGATGTGTTGGCTAAAAGCAGCAATGCGCACGGCAGCGCGACACGGCGAAATAGGGCAGGCAAAGGGATGTGAAAGCCAATCATGCGGATATCCTTACAAACCGTGAAAATGTCATTTGAGAATAATTATCAATATCATTTAAGTCAAGCGGCAGAGAAAAGCGGGGAGTTAATCTTGGAGGGTGTCTCATGACACAAAAAATCACTGTTCGCAGGCACGTAGCACGCGCTTGCGTGAATAAGGAACGCATCATGCTCCTTTGGTAACAGAAATACTGCTTCAATTTAATGAATCGTACTTAAGGTTACAACAAAAGTCTAACGGTAACGGTGGTGAACTGTCTTGCAGCTATACATAGCTATGTACATGGTGAAATTTACGCCAAAAAACGAGAGAAATCCTCTGTAACCTTAAGAAAGTTCCGATGTTTGCCGATAAACCATAAAGAATGTGAGAGATGTCTCTATTTTATACAAAAGGATTGTCAGTGATATGAGCACAAAATCGGAACGACGTTGGAAGTTGGCAAGTTTGGCCTTATTGACTTTTTTGATGGCACTAATAGTGCTGCTGGTTCAAACAAGTTAATTTCCAGCGTAATGAAAGGTTAGGCTATAAATAATTTCTATTATGTAATGTATTAATGCAAAAGATATAGATAGCATAAAAATGACAATCGTTTTTAAACATTGATATAAGCGTGGCCGATATCTGGCACGCTTTTCGTTAATGGTCAATCTCTCTTCATATAAGAACGCGAATTATAGCTTTTTGTTATGATTACATGCGTGTTTTTGCTTGAATTGCGACAGCTATCGCGTATTTTTTTACATAATAGAATCTGATATCTGCTTATTGCTTAGCGTCAGACGGTGCTTGTGAATATAGGTGTCAGACTGCGTTATCGTGTATTAATGAACCAGTGGTGATGTGAATTTGTGCGGCACATCCATGACTGATAAAAAAGCCCTTGCCATCGTTTTCATAGTGTGTAATAACCCTTCTGGGTAAAACGAGGTACAGTTCTGTATATGAATGGCATTTTCAGTAAAGAAGACTTAAGTACAACCTTTAGCGTTGCATGTTGCTTCTCTGCCGATCCTTATCTTAGTGCCTCAAGCAGTAACGACTTTGGTTTGTCTGTATAACGCCTTTTTGGCGGTTTAAACAATTAAAGGAAATATTTGAAATGGCAAAGATTAAAGGTCAGGTTAAGTGGTTCAACGAGTCTAAAGGCTTTGGTTTCATCACTCCTGCTGACGGCAGCAAAGATGTATTCGTACATTTCTCTGCAATTCAAGGCAACGGCTTCAAAACTCTGGCTGAAGGCCAGAACGTAGAATTCGAAATTCAGGATGGCCAGAAAGGTCCTTCCGCAGTAAACGTCACTGCGCTGTAATTTTACAGCTCTGTTGCAAAACCCGCCATGGTGCGGGTTTTTTGTTGTCTGCGTTTATCTGCATCCGTGATGCAATAAAGACGTTTTTAATGAGGAAAATGTGCCGATGAGTTATCAGTGTCCGCTATGCCAGTTACCTCTGGAGCGACACCCGCGGCAATGGACGTGTGGTAAACATAGTTTTGACTGTGCGAAAGAAGGGTACGTCAACCTGTTGCCAGTGCAGTTTAAACGTTCGAAACAACCCGGCGATAGTGCGGAAATGATGCAAGCCCGGCGCAGCTTTCTTGAGGCTGGTCATTATCAACCGCTACGCGATGCTGTTGCTCAACAGCTTGATAATATTGTGGCGGATGACGCCGCAGCGTTGCTGGATATTGGCTGTGGGGAAGGGTATTACACCGCAGAGCTTGCACATCGTCTTACATCGCGCAGGGCGATGACGATATATGGGTTGGATGTGTCTAAAGCGGCGATTCAACGTGCGGCAAAGCGGTATGACAACGTTGAGTTCTGTGTTGCTTCCAGCCAGAGGTTACCTTTTCGCGATCAATCCCTTGATGCTGTGGTAAAGATTTATGCGCCGTGTAATGACGCGGAGTTACAGCGTACTATTAAGATTGGCGGCTGGGTGGTGACGGTGTCTCCGGGGCCTCGACATCTTTATCAGCTGAAGTCGGAAGTTTACGATGAGGTGTTATTGCACCCGAGCAAAGATGAAGTGCTCGCAGGTTTTCAGCTTATGGATCGGCAGACACTCGCGTATCCCATGCAGTTATCTGGAAGTGAGGCTGCTGCGCTATTGCAAATGACGCCTTTCGCCTGGCGAGCAACGCCAGAAGTCAGCCAGCGGTTACAGACAACCACTCAGTTTAGTTGTGAAACGGATTTTATTATCCGCCTCCATCAGCGTGTTGATAGTGATGCTGGCGTGTGATCGGCAAGAATAAAAACGGGCAGCACGATAGTGGACTGCCCGTTGCTTTTATACCCTAAATAATTCGCGTTGCGTGAAGGCGGCAACTGCGCGAATCCCCAGGAGCTTACATAAGTAAGTGACTGGGGTGAGTAAGGGCTGCCAACGCACAAGCAACGTGAAGTATGACGGGTATATCTGGCCGCCTAGCCGAGATGTTCGTACAGGATATTACAGCCGATACCAATCAGAACCAGCCCACCTATAATTTCTGCTTTTTTACCGAGAATCGGACCGATGTAGCGGCCAATCATCATCCCAAGCGTAACCATAATCATTGTGGCACAACCAATAACCATTGCAGTATGGAAAATATTGACCTGAAGGAAAGCCAAACCAACGCCAATAGCCATTGCATCCAGGCTGGTGGCAATGGCTGTGCAGACCAACAGCGCCAGACTATGATTTTTGACTTTTTCACAGCGGCAGTCGGGAGAGTCTTTAAGCCCTTCAATGACCATGCGGCCACCGAGAATCAATAGCAGCGTAAATGCAACCCAATGATCCCATTCGAGAATATATTGACTGGCAAAAAAACCAAGCGCCCAGCCGATGAGCGGGGTGATCGCTTCGATAACGCCAAAAATGAGACCAGTACGGATCGCATCACGGAAACGGGGATTATGCAGGACGGCACCTTTACCGATTGACGCGGCGAAGGCATCCATTGACATAGCAAATGCTAGGATAAGTGTTGCTGACATATTCATTGTAAACTATAGCCTCGGCTGGACGATTAACCATATACACGCAGATCATCCCCAACCCGAATGATGATGCTACGTGTCTATGGTCTCGCCTGCCAATCACGCTTGGCCGCCCGCACCACGCTTTATGCTCCGATAATATGGAGATAGAACGAGTATGTTGATACGAGCATTTCTGACGAGTTACTATGAATAGTAATTAATCAGAAATCGGCTACTCCCCAATGACGGCGCAACCTTACCATATTATTTATGATGCAAACAACACTAAAAGTTTTAGGTGTTAACAATGCAATTGATAATTATTTTCATTTGGCGGATGGTAACGAAAAATTGTATAAAATAACGTCAAGGTTATTGAGGTTAAAATACCATCAAAACATGAGGGGCATATTTCAGGCTATTTAAATGATTTTAACGAAAACTTACCTTATTGATTATCAATCATAAATTTATATATTTTTTCTAAATCATCGAGCTGAGTAACCTGTATCAATAAACGGCGTTTCTCAAGGTCGATAACTAATATCCCATCCTCAGATAAATTCATATTTTTAATTCTGCTATAAGGAATGAATATATTCGCATAAAAGAAACCGGTTGATTTAAACAGCAGTTTGGGGCGGCGAATATAGGCCAGATAGCACGCCATGAAGGCCAGGGAAATCAAAAGATAGGTTGTGATGATGGCACCATTACTCATCACATTCTGATAAATAAGAATGCCCACTAAACCGATGAAAATCAGCGTATCGAGCCGGTTCATTCTCTTTAAAGGCACGAGGAGCCGTGTTTTTCCTTTGAGTTTATCCATGATGAACTCGTCATAGATGGCATAAGCCAGTGCTAAAGCAATCAACACCACCAGCGCGATATCTGTCATCGTCATCCGTATTTTCCTTGTCCGTTAGGTGTCCGTGAATAAAAAAACAGCCGGACGCGTTTACGCCCGGCTATTGAGTATTACACGCCGAGCAGGCCGATCCAGTATCCGAAGATACCAATGGCGAAGAAACCCATAATCAGCCACAGCGCATTCACCTTGCGCCGTAACAGCCACATACAGCCGAACGTCAGCAGTAGGGGAACGAGCCCCGGCATGAGCTGGTCAAGGATGGATTGAACCGTGGTTACCGTGGTTTCCCCGTTTTGGTTTGTCACCGTCGACACCACCATCGGAATGTTGACGTGCGTCCATTTATTAACCAATGCCCCCATAACGAACAAACCGAGGATAGAGGCCGCTTCGGTCATTTTTTGCAGGAAGCCGCCGCCCATATCACTAACGATATCGATCCCTTTGCGGTAGCCGTAGGCGACGCCATAGTAACGTACCAGCAGGCGAATCAGGTTAAACAGGACAAAGAAGAGGACCGGTCCTAGCAGGCTGCCGCTCATGGCAATCCCCGCGCCTAGCGCAGCGAATACCGGACGTGCGGTGCCCCAGAATATCGGGTCGCCGACGCCAGCCAATGGCCCCATCAGACCGACTTTTAGGCCGTTTATCGCTGCGTCATCAATGGGGGCACCGTTAGCTCGTTGCTCTTCCATTGCCATGGTTACGCCGAGTATCGGAGCGGCAACAAAAGGCTGTGTATTGAAGAATTCCAGATGGCGCTTTATCGCTTGCTTACGCTCTTCTGAATTTTCAGGATAAAGACGACGAATCACTGGCACCATGGAAAAACAGAAACCGAGTGCCTGCATACGCTCAAAGTTCCAGGAACCTTGAAACAGGTTGGAACGGATAAACACCGCGCGGATATCGCCGTCAGTGAGTTTTTTGACATTCGTATTTTCGACCATTTTTCTCACTCCTGTTAATCCAGTTCGTTATCAAGACCGTTATTGCCTGATGTAACAGACTGGCCTTGAACCTTGTTATATTTCGGGCTGAGTTGGATATACAGCACCGCCATCACAATACCGATTACGCCCAGAGCGACCAGATTGAACTCAGTGAACGCGGCGGTAACGAAGCCAAGATAGAAGAACGGCATCAGGTAGCCCGCCCGCATCATGTTGATGACCATCGCGTAACCGACGACAACAATCATCCCACCGGCGATATTCAAACCGTTGGTGACGACGTCTGGGATGGAGTTCAGCAGGGCGTGAACGGCGTCAGTACCAACAGAGACTGCGACAATAACGGCAGGAATCGCGATACGCATCGCTTGAAGCAGCAGGGCGGAAACGTGAATCCAACTGATGGCCGTCAGGTTACCTCGCTCTGCCGCACTGTCTGCTGCATGCTGGAACGCAACCGTGATGGTACGAACAATGATGGTTAATACTTGCCCCGCAGCGGCGAGTGGAATCGCCAGAGCAATCCCGGCGCCGATCCCTTGGCCACCAGCAATAACCAGAATGGTTGAGATAATGGAAGCCAGCGCCGCATCCGGTGCGACTGCCGCACCGATGTTCATCCAGCCTAGCGCGATCATTTCTAGCGTACCGCCAATAATGATCCCGGTTTTTAAATCACCTAATACTGCGCCAATCAGCGTACAAGCGACGAGTGGACGGTGGAACTGGAATTCATCGAGAATCGAACCCATCCCCGAAACACACGCGACGATAAATATCAGCACAATTTGAAGTGTGGTAATCTCCATCGTACTTCTCCTATAAAATGCGTCTGAGTAAAAATAAATCGCCATCCCTATTGATTTTCTATGTCGACATAAAGCTTTTCAATACCGACATAAATGCATACTTTGAAAATCGTCAGGTCTATAAAACTATTATTGATGGTGATGTTAGCGTTAATAACCTTCGTATCGCGACAGGCATCAACGCGGCATTTTGTTAATCAAGTCCATCATTTTAATCCGAGAATCGGTTGATACTTTCCGAACCTCCAATTCAATACCGCGTTTATCTAATTCACGGAATGCCACAATATCCTTCTCATCGATAGAGACGGCATTATTTACCTGCGTTTTCCCCTGTTTGAATGCCATCCCACCAATATTGACCGAGGTGATTTTTACGCCATTTTCGATCAACGTTAATACATCCGTCGGATTGGTGAATAGTAGCATCACGCGATCGGCAGCATATTTTGGGTTGTCATAAACACGAACGGCTTTTGCCACATCCACCACGTGCGCGGTAACGCCCGGTGGCGCAACCTGAGTCAGCAACGTTTTACGCACGTGATCGGCAGCGACTTCATCGCTGATAACAATAATGCGCGAAACATTGGTTTCTTTCGTCCAGCGGGTGGCGACCTGGCCATGAATAAGACGGTCGTCGATACGTGCCAACCCAATCTTCATATGTTCGCCGGGACCTGCCGGTATAGGTACAGCGTTGGATTTGGGGGGCGGTGGGGGAAAAAGAGGAGCTGCTTTGAGTTTTTCCTGATGCTTCAGGGCTTTTACGCCATCTCTGCCGGCTTCCAGTGCGATAGAAACCAGATCGGAGAAGGACGGATTATCATCCCGAGCCATAAAGGTTTCCGCTAGCATGGGGATATTCACACCGGCGATAACATCATGGTTTTCTTTGTCAGTGACGAGGCGACTGGCGGCGTTAAACGGGCTGCCGCCCCAGGTATCAACGAGAAACAGCACGCCTTGCGATGTGTCTAAGTGCGTGAGTTTTTCCTGATATTTTTCTATCAATGTTTCGGCGTTTTCTCCGGGAACGAAATCGATCCAGGCGACATTACTTTGTTCGCCAAGAATCATTTCTGCTGTCTTTAACAGCGGTCCCGCAGTGGCGCCGTGAGTGCATAACATGATTGCAATACTCACTTGCTACCTCCTCACGTTCACGATCAAAAGAGTCAATGTGTCAGGAAACAGGGTTAACGCTGAGCTACTGAATGTTAACCGTCGCGGTATTAGTATGGCTGCAAGAAAAAATTTTACCGTGGATTCATGACATTCACTGTGTTCCTCCAGGTTGTCAGGCGAGAAATCGTGACTGACGGATTTATTTTACTTATCGAAAAAATAAATAGTGTGATGATGCTCTAATGCTGACCAGTTAAGCAGGGGGCTAAAATGGGGCGAAATAGGAAAATTTGAACGCGTTATCAATGCGAAGCTGGTCTACGAAATTCTTTGTGAAAAATGGTAACAACCTGTTAGAGTAAACATCCCATAAATTGCTTAGGAGCACCGGGCATCAGCCCTTCCCATGGACTGTCACCGACAAACTGTTCTCTGTTTTCCCGCTAATGCTGGCGGTTTTCTGTACACAGCTGGTCACTCAGACCACATTCAGAATCTCTCTGATTCACATCAACTCTTTTTATTACCATTCAATGCGGTTCATGCATTGATGTCATCTGCTCGTTCATTTTCTGGAGTCTGACATGGAATTTTTGCTAGATCCTTCAATCTGGGCAGGCCTATTGACGCTGGTGGTACTTGAAATTGTTCTGGGTATCGACAATTTGGTGTTTATCGCCATTTTGGCGGATAAATTACCCCCCAAGCAGCGAGATAAAGCCCGCATTATCGGTTTAAGCCTGGCGTTGTTCATGCGTCTGGGCCTGTTGTCTTTGATTTCCTGGATGGTCACACTGACGCGTCCATTGTTTAGCGTTGGCGATTTCAGTTTCTCGGGTCGTGACCTGATTCTGCTGTTCGGCGGGGTATTCCTGCTGTTTAAAGCCACAGTGGAGTTGCATGAACGGCTAGAGAATAAAACGCACGATGGCAACGGCAATCGCGCTCATGCCAGTTTCTGGGCGGTGGTTGCGCAGATCGTCGTGCTGGATGCCGTATTCTCGCTGGATGCCGTCATTACCGCGGTGGGGATGGTCGATCACTTGGGCGTCATGATGACGGCGGTGATCATTGCAATGGGCGTCATGCTGATTGCTTCTAAGCCACTGACCAATTTCGTCAACGAGCACCCAACGGTGGTTGTCCTGTGTCTCAGCTTCTTGCTGATGATTGGTCTGAGCCTGATGGCGGAAGGTTTCGGTTTCCACATTCCGAAAGGTTATCTGTATGCAGCGATTGGTTTCTCTATCTTGATCGAACTGTTTAACCAAATTGCCCGTCATAACTTTATGAAACATCAGTCGCACCGACCTTTGCGTGAACGTACCGCCGAGGCCATTCTGCGCCTGATGGGCGCACGTAAAAACACGGACGACGTAGATGCGGATGAACCGCAGAAGAAACTCACGACAGAGGAATTCGCCGAAGAAGAGCGCAATATGATCAGCGGTGTGCTGACATTAGCCTCGCGTTCGCTGCGTAGCGTGATGACGCCGCGTACTGAAATTTCCTGGGTGGATAGTGGCAGTTCTGTCGAACAGATCCGGATGCAATTGCTGGACACGCCTCACAGCCTGTTCCCAATATGTCGCGGCTCTCTGGATGAAATTATCGGTGTCGTCCGTGCTAAAGATCTGCTGGTGGCGTTGGAAACACAGACCGATGTGGAAAGCTATGCCGCCGCCAATCCGCCAATTGTGGTGCCGGAAACGCTGGATGTGATAAACCTGCTGCCCGTTCTGCGTCGTGCGAAAGGTAGTCTGGTTATCATCGCCAACGAGTTTGGTGTGGTGCAAGGGTTGGTGACGCCGTTGGACGTGCTGGAAGCGATTGCGGGTGAATTCCCGGATGAAGACGAAACGTTGGATATCATCCCAGACGGCGAAGGTTGGTTGGTGAAAGGCGGAACGGACCTCCACGCTTTACAACAGGTAGTGGATAGCAGCGTTCTGGTTGATCCGAAGGAAGAGTATGCTTCACTGGCGGGGATGCTGCTGGCACATAGCGATGAGTTCCCGAAAGTCGGTGCCATCATCGAGTTGTACAACCTGCGCTTCCATATCATTGAGGTTTCCGAATACCGTATTGAACTGGTGCGTGTAGAACGTATCGTCGATCGGGAAGAGGATGAATCCGCGTAATTAGCGCTTTGCGAGTCATAAATAATCTGGAATCAGGTCTCTGATTCCAGATGAACGAAGTGATATGACACCCTGTGAGCGGTGCGCTGACAGGGTGTTTACTTGTTTGGTTCGGATGTATATTACTTCACCACTTTGAACGGGTCTGGAACGGTATGTTGGTTAGCATTGTTCCAATAGTTCTGTAATACCCAGCCATATTCTGGCAATCCATTAATAAATGGTGGAAGCATCGCGTCAGCGGTTGGGTTTTTCCAGTCTGCCTGTAACTCAGCACCCAGCGCAAACACACTTTCAAGCTCAGCGCCTGCTGCGGTCATTCTCTGCATCGCGGCATCTGCTTCGTATTTGCTCCATGCACCAGATGCATCAACAACAGGATATACTTGGTACCCATCATTGATCATTGCTAACGTCGGTAAGGTTACACACGTTCCCAATGTGACACCGGAAATGATAATGTGCCGACGCCCAGTTTTAGCCACTAAATCTTCTAAAGCTTTACGGAACGTCGGATCTTCATAAGCATTGATAATACCCGTACGACGGTAAATCGGCTGATCTTTGAATATTTCTTTCAATTCCGGCAGTGTATCGCCATTTTGCCATTGTGCATTGGAACTTGTAATTAATACGGGAATATTCAATGCCTTCGCCATCTGCGCCAAGGCAATAACATTATTTTTATAGCCTGATGCCTGTTGAAAGTCTCGAACACTTGCCATCAAACCCACTTGGTGATCGACAAACAGCATAATGCTGTTTTCAGGCGTTGGCTTATCATAAGCTACGCGACCCGCTTTACGTGCTTCTGAAGGACTCGCCTTATATGGCAAAACTTTGTTCGTAATAGGACTAACAATATCTGTTGATTTCTGTTCCGCAAAAGAAAATGAAGAAACACAAAGTATGGTTAAAGCGAGAGAGAGTTGAGTCAATTTTGTACGTGGCATAGTTATCTCGAAAAAATAATAAATAGTGATTTAAATACGACTAATCCAAGTCGGCG
This sequence comes from Pectobacterium atrosepticum, assembly GCF_000740965.1. Classification (NCBI taxonomy): domain Bacteria; kingdom Pseudomonadati; phylum Pseudomonadota; class Gammaproteobacteria; order Enterobacterales; family Pectobacteriaceae; genus Pectobacterium; species Pectobacterium atrosepticum. Next base: position 2,386,420 of record NZ_CP009125.1, read on the forward strand.
CAATTTGAGTGCCTTTATTTGCTCCGTACCCAAAATAAATATTGAGTCCGCCAAGCGGCTCCAGATAACGTGAATTTTTTAGGCCACCCGAATATATTGGAGAGAACCCTATACTTTCGATTAATTCACGGACAGATTCTTTTGCGGATTCGCTATCTGTGGCATAAAAAGCAGGGACAGTGGCATTTTGGGCGAATTTTGCTCCTTCTGACAAAACTTGAGCAAAAATGGTGTTAAATGCTTTAACAACAATAGCCTCCGGAACCATTTTTGCGATTTCTTCTCCCGCTGAGGTGCTATGCCCAAGGGTTAGTCCCATGTAGTCGGCTGTGAGTGGGTTGGTTATATCAACAATCACTTTCCCTTTTAGATCGCCAAGCGAGCGTAATGCGGAGTGCGCATCGTTGTAACCTACCGCCAAAATCGCTATGTCTGAATCCTGCAACGCGCCACCAGACTCGACTGCCACAGCCCCCGGATATTGAGCGGCAAGCGCTCTGGCTTTTGTGAGATCGCGAGCGGTTACACGTACTTCATGCCCAGCTAACGTAAGTTGCTTGACGAACCCTTGTCCCATATTTCCAGTACCTATAACGGCAATTCTCATTGTGTAATCCTCGTGTAATAAAAGTATCAACGACACTTTATTAGTAATGCTGATAATGATAAATAAGGGGTAAATAGATATATTGTCTCTTTGGAGGAGACTATGGATAAATTGCAGGCGATGACGACCTTTGTTGCGGTAGTTAAGGCAGGAAGTTTTGTCAAAGCGATGGAAAGTACCGGGTTTTCTAAACCGGCAGTGTCACGACAAGTTATTGAACTTGAAAAGTTTTTGGGTGTGAGGTTACTCCACCGCACCACTCGACGCATTTCTTTGACGAGTGAAGGCGAGACTTATTACCAGCGCTGTAAAGAGGTGTTATCGGTTATCGAGGAGGCTGAAAATCAAGTTTGTGCACGCGCCAATCAAGCTCATGGGCGTTTGCGAATCGGTGTACCGCAGGATTTCGGTGTACTTCAATTGACTCCACTATGGGCACAGTTTATGGATAGAAACCCGAAAGTTGAGTTTGATATTGTTCTTTCTGATCGTAACGTCGATCCAGTGGAAGAAGGCTACGATTTAGTGGTTCGCATCGGCAATTTACCTGATTCAACGCTGGTATCCTCTCTGTTGGCAACAACGCGTCTGATATTGTGCGCCTCACCCGAATACCTTCGCTTACGGGGGACACCAACACACCCGACAGACTTAGATAAACATGTAGTCATTGCTTATAGTTATAACGCCAGTGGCAACGAATGGTTATTCTGCAAGGAAAAAAGAGAACAGGTAAAGGTTAGCACCCATCCGCGTCTCAATGTTAATAGCGGCGCAACATGCCGACTTCTCGCGATTGAAAGCCAAGGGATAATCTTGCAACCAGATTTTCTGGTACACAGTGATATTATAAAAGGGAAATTAGTCGAAATTATCCCAGAATGGCAAGCGCAAACACTGGAAATACATGCCCTTTACCCCACACGCATCCTATTGCCCCTTAAAGTGCAACTTTTACGTGACTTTCTATCTGATTCTTTACGTCCCAAGCCATGGTTATCGCCCGCTTATGACCCGTGGGAAAAATTGTTAACAGGAAACTGAATGTTTAATCATTGAATATCTGCCTATTACGACAAATAGCGCTTAGCTCTTTAAGATTAAGACGGCTTTATTAAATAAATTGAATTTTCAGAGATAGCCAGAAGATGTGGGAAAGGATGGCGGGGATACCCCGCCTCCTGTTCGATCGCCGAGTACTTTTAATCACACTGCACTTTGATCGCCAATCCGCCCCGTGAGGTTTCACGGTATTTGGCATTCATGTCTTTACCTGTCTCATACATGGTTTCAATCACCTTATCCAGCGATACGCGTGCTTCACTGGTACGGCGGATGGCCATCCTAGCAGCATTAATTGCCTTAACGGAAGCAATCGCGTTACGTTCAATACACGGAACCTGTACTTGACCCGCAACCGGATCGCAGGTTAAGCCCAGATTGTGTTCCATACCGATCTCGGCGGCGACGCAAACTTGTTCCGGGCTAGCACCCATTAGCTCTGCCAGTCCCGCTGCTGCCATGGAGCAGGCTACGCCCACTTCACCCTGACAGCCCACTTCGGCACCGGAGATGGAGGCGTTCATTTTATACAGAATGCCCACTGCGCCCGCGGCGAGGAAATAACGAATATAAATGGTCGGACTAACCGGCTCGATGAAGTGATCATAATAGGCGAGGACAGCTGGGACGATGCCGCACGCGCCGTTTGTTGGTGCCGTCACCACTCGGCCCCCAGCGGCGTTTTCTTCATTTACCGCTAGCGCGAACATATTAACCCAGTCCACTACGTTCATCGGGTCGTTGGACAGCTTATCGGAAGACACCAGTATACGACGCAGCGCAGAGGCACGGCGTGGAACGCGCAGCGGGCCGGGCAAAACGCCTTCGGTATTTATACCGCGATCGATACAGGCACGCATCGTCTGCCAGATATCAGCAAAATAGGCGTCAATATCCTGACGACTGTGTAGCGCCAGCTCGTTCCGCATGACCATCCCGGAAAGTGACAGACCACTCTGCTTGCAGTGATCCAATATCTCTTTGGCGGAATTGAATGTATAGGGAACGGAGACATCGGTAGTGGCATCTTTGCCAAAATTCTCTGCATCAACGATGAAGCCACCGCCGATGGAGTAATAGGTTTTACTATAAATTTCTTTATTGCTGGCAAAGGCGGTGATCGTCATGCCGTTTTCGTGCAGTGGCAGATTCTCGCTGCGGAAAACCATGCCGCCTTCGCGTGGGAAATCGACCTCATGCTGCCCGTTAGCCAGCAGCAGGCGTTGGCGTTGCTCAACATCACGGATAAATCCGGGAATCGCATCAATATCAACGGTATCCGGCATGTTGCCCGCCAGACCCATGATGATAGCGATATCCGTATGGTGGCCTTTACCCGTCAGCGACAGAGAGCCATAAACATCGACGGCAATACGCGTGGTCGCAGTCAGTAAATTCTGATTGATCAATTCATCGACAAATTGCTTACCGGCTTTCATCGGTCCAACCGTATGAGAGCTAGAGGGGCCAATACCGATCTTAAACATGTCGAAAACGCTTATCACGCGAAACTCCTCAAAGACTCAGGATCGTACCCACTACTCTCTGGCTGCCTGCTTCCAGCGTCTTCATCACCATCAGATAGTTATACTCGTCGCACTTCAAGATGAGCCTCGCCCTAAAGAGCCAACGCTAACGTATTGCCCTGAAACTCGAATTATGTAGAGTCATTGCTGCAAACTACCTGGCGATTCTGATTCTGGCGAGACATGGCCTGAATTGTAGTGGGTATATACCCAAAGATTAGAATAAAACTCGTCAAATCGCGCTATTTTAGTGTGGAATATGTTGTAAGACTTTCTTTTTCGCATGAAATAAACTTATGCCAATGCATAATTTAACTTATCTCAAATATGACCTAAGTCATTGTAAATTATCTATCTGAATGGTTTTTGTTCGGCAAGGCTGCATTGAAGGTGATGATAATTAGTGAGAGAAAAGAAGTGCCGAGCAAAAGCCGCAGAGTGCGGCTTTGTACTTAGGGCCTGTCGGAAATCTGTAAAGCAAGCTGGTGGATGATGGCGGCAGTCAGTCCCCAGACAAACTGCTGCTGATACCAGGAGAGATAAACCCGGTGCCGTTGCTGTTTACGCTCAATATCCAGCGGATAATAGCGCGTCAATGCGAAAGCCTCATCCAGCGGCATTTCAAACAGTTCGGCGACTTCATCTTCATTGGGGTGAAAGCGTGTCTGTGCGGCGATCAGCCCGACGACGGGCGTGACTTGAAAGCCGCTAACGCTATCCAACGGCGGTAGCACGCCCAACACCTGTACATTCTCCGGTGGGATAGCCACTTCCTCCTGCGCTTCACGCAGCGCCGTTTCTATGATTGAACGATCCGTTTTGTCTGCCGCGCCGCCGGGGAACGCGACTTGTCCGGCATGCTTACGGAGATCGGCAGAACGTCGGGTCAATAATAGCGTGGGCGTAGGATGACAAATAATCGGCACCAGAACCGCAGCCTGACGTTGTTGATGAACCGGCCGTAGCGACGGTGGAAGCTGTAACTGAAAGCGCGTAATAAAGTCGTTCAGCGCAAACGCCGTTGGCGGCAAGGCGATCTCACTCATTTACTCGGTACCTGAGTTATTTGGGAATCCTCCAGTAGGGGGAGAATGCGGCCCACTTTATCAAACGTTTCCTGATATTCAGCCTGTTCCTGGCTATCGGCGACGATGCCGCCACCCGCCCAGCAGTAAATTCTGCCGTGTTCGGTTAATAACGTCCTGATGGTGATGTTAGTGTCCATGGTTCCACACAGGCTAATGTAACCGAGGCTGCCGCAGTAAGCATTGCGGCGCTGAGGCTCTAGTTCTTCAATAATCTGCATAGCACGGATTTTTGGTGCGCCGGTAATCGATCCTCCGGGGAAACAGGCGCGTAGCAGTGTGGTGGCAGGGCAATCTTCCGGTAGCTGTGCTTCAATCGTACTGACTAGATGATGTACCGCGGGAAAAGGTTCGACGACGAACAACTCAGGTACACGAACGCTGCCCGGAACCGCGACGCGGCCAATATCGTTGCGCAGTAGATCGACAATCATCAGGTTTTCAGAGCGATCTTTCTCGGAACTTGCGAGCCGTACTGCCTGCTGTTTATCAGCATCCGGGTCTGCGAGGCGCGGTAATGTCCCTTTAATCGGGCGCGTTTGAATGTGATTGTTTTCCAGCCAGAGAAAGCGTTCCGGCGACACGCTGATTACCGTATTTTCCGGCAGGCGCAGGAAGGCAGAAAAGGGCGCTTTATTTCCTGCGGACAGTTGTACAAACGCCTGCCATTCATCGCCCGCATAAGCGGCAGAAAAACGCTGCGCCAGATTGACCTGATAGCAATCGCCCGCCAGAAGATAGTCCTGTATTTTGCAGAATTTTTCACCGTATGCGTCGCGTGACATATTCGGTTGCCAGTCGCTGGTGAGGTTGAAACCGACTTTCGTCGTGTTAACGGGCGGGTTGGCTAACCAGTCAAGTCGCGCCTGAAGAGAATGATGTACGATCAGCGTTAGTGTTTGCCGGTGATGATCGGCAATCAGCGCCCAGTCGTATAATCCAATCGCCATGTCTGGCAGGTCGATATCCTGTTCTGCCTGTGTGGGCAACGTTTCAATCTGACGCCCCAAATCGTAGCCGAACAGGCCAAGTGCGCCCCCCTGAAAAGGGAAATCAAGGTGGGTTTCGGTGGGTAGCGCCAATGCATCCAACTGTTGCTGCAGCAGAGTAAATGGATCGCTCTCTACTGTATTCGTTACGCCGTCACTTGTGATTTCCGTCTTGCCCCCCCGCGTGCATAGCGTGACTCGCGGGTCAGCGACCATGACATCGAAGCGATTGTGCGGATGATCGGCAAACCCCGAATGCAGCAACATAGCCCACGGCTGTTGAGAAAAGGGCGCAAAGCGATCGAGCAATACGTTCGGGTAGTAAGGCAGCGCGTGATAGAGAACGGCGGAGCCTGTCGCGGTGGCCGAATCGTTTGCAGAATCTCTTGTATGAGTGACGTGAGTCGTATTGGCGGCAGTCATGTTTTTCGTGTTGTGTCTACTATGGCAGCAATTTTACTGACCACAGCGTACCACAAAGCAGAAATGCTGGTGTATGCCGAAGCGGGCATGCGATGATACGGCGAATTGATCAAACAGGAAATTATCATGATTGCAGGTATGCCCGCGCTGACACACAAACAGCAGCAAGATGCCGTAGAGCGCATTCAGGAGTTGATGTCTGAGGGCATGAGCAGTGGACAGGCTATCGCGCTCGTCGCGGCGGAAATTCGCGAAAACCATACGGGTGGCAACGTCGCGATGATGTTTGACGATGACGACATGATTAATGACAGCGATGATGAATATCATTTTGACGATGGTGAGGAAGAGGAAGAGCAGTAAGCGCGCTTCCTCTATACCTGTGTAACTTCAAGTTGCATGGGCGTTGGTCGCACTTAAATGCTCGCCCTAACGGGCCAACGCTTTGCGTTGTTCAAGCCGTTAACGTTTTGTCCTGAAACTCGAATTATTTAGGGCATAGGCAGGTATATGTACATAAGGGGTTATGGTTTATACCGCCGCTATTGCTTTTATTTCGACTTTAAATTTCGGATGCATCAACTTCGCCTGCACGGTACAGCGTACGGGCGCGCTGCCAGCCACGACCCAAGCATCCCACGCGGCGTTCATCGCAGCAAAATCATCGGCGTCGGCGAGAAAAATCGTCACGTCCAGCAGCGTGCTCTTATCCGTTCCCGCCTGTTTTAGGACTGCATCTATCGTGCTCAGCGCGTTTTCCGTCTGCGATTGAGCGTCGTCATCCAAATTCTCCGGCACGCTGGTGTAATAGAGCGTGTTGTTGTGGATGACAGCGTCTGACCAGCGTGCTTCAGGATTAATGCGTGTGATCGCCATGGGTGAAATTTCTCCTAACGTAATAAAAGCGAATCGCCAAGCCTAACACAGTAGCTGTCGGCACGGGTTCCTGATTTAGGGTGGTAGCGGCGAGTGACTCTTGGCATAATCAGCGCGATATTTTTGCCGCGGCCTGAAACGGCTAGAGGCTTATAGATTTACTCTAAATAATTCCTTTGATAAAGAGAGCTGGCGTGACGAACGATCGGGTAATCGATGATTTTGCTAATGACGGCGCGCTGGCGAAAGCGATCACGGGCTTCAAGCCTCGTGAACCACAGCGGCAGATGGCGCAGGCCGTCATGCGGGCCATTGACGACAAAACGGCGCTGGTGGTGGAAGCAGGAACCGGAACGGGTAAAACCTATGCTTACCTTGCGCCTGCTTTGCGTTCAGATAAAAAAGTCATCATTTCAACTGGGTCGAAAGCGCTACAGGATCAGCTCTATAGTCGTGACTTACCGACGATTGCGCAGGCGTTGAAGTACAAAGGCAAATTAGCGCTGTTGAAAGGCCGCTCGAACTATCTCTGTCTGGAACGGCTTGAACAGCAGTCGCTAGGAGGCGGTGATTTGCCCGGTGAAACGCTGAGCGAACTGGTCAGGCTGCGCGGCTGGTCGTCGGAAACAACGGAAGGCGATGTCACGACCTGTGCAGGCGTGGCCGAAGATAGCGCGATCTGGCCATTAGTGACCAGCACCAACGATAACTGTCTGGGCAGCGACTGTCCGCATTATAAAGAATGCTTCGTAGTGAAGGCGCGGCGCAAAGCGATGGATGCCGATATCGTGGTGGTCAATCATCATCTTTATCTGGCGGACATGGTGGTGAAGGAGACGGGGTTCGCCGAGCTGATCCCGGAAAGTGATGTCGTTATTTTCGATGAAGCCCACCAGATTCCCGATATCGCCAGCCAATATTTTGGCCAACAGCTTTCCAGCCGCCAACTGCTGGATTTGGCAAAAGATATCATCATTGCCTACCGCACCGAAGTACGTGATGCCTCTCAACTACAAAAAAGTGCCGATCGTCTGACGCAGAGTACGCAGGACTTCCGGCTGGCGCTGGGCGACCCGGGGTTTCGCGGCAATCTCCGCGATGTGCTTGAACAGCCGTCGCTTCAACGTGCGCTGCTGCTGCTGGATGATGCTCTGGAGCTGTGTTACGACGTCGCGAAACTGTCACTCGGCCGTTCTGCGCTGCTGGATATTGCCTTTGAACGTGCAACACTTTATCGCAACCGGCTGAAACGACTGAAAGAGGTTCAACAGCCGGGCTACAGCTACTGGTACGAATGCAATTCGCGTCATTTCGTATTGGCACTGACGCCATTGTCCGTCGCCGATCGCTTTCGCGAACTGATCAAGGAGAAGCCCGCGGCCTGGGTGTTTACCTCCGCAACGCTGTCTGTTAACGATCAACTCTTCCACTTCACCGATAGGCTGGGGTTGGATAACGCAAAGACGCTCCTCTTGCCGAGCCCGTTTGACTATGCCAATCAGGCACTGCTCTGCGTCCCTCGTAACCTGCCGGAAACTAATCGTCCCGGTGCGGCGAAAAAGCTGGCGGCGATGCTGCGACCGTTGATTGAAGCGAATCAGGGACGCTGTTTTATGCTGTGTACCTCGAATCAGATGATGCGCGATTTAGCTGCAGAGTTCCGCGCCACGCTGACGCTACCGGTGCTGTTACAAGGGGAAACCGGCAAGGCGCAACTGTTGTCACAGTTTGTCTCGGCGGGTAATGCCTTGCTGGTGGCGACCAGCAGCTTCTGGGAAGGCGTGGATGTGCGCGGTGATACGCTCTCCTGCGTCATTATCGATAAACTGCCGTTTACCTCACCGGACGATCCGCTGCTGAAGGCACGCATTGAGGATTGTCGTCTGCGCGGCGGTGAGCCGTTCGACGATGTGCAGGTTCCCGATGCGGTGATTACCCTGAAACAAGGCGTGGGTCGCCTCATTCGTGATGTCGACGATCGCGGTGTGATTGTGATTTGCGATAATCGACTGGTGATGCGTCCGTACGGTGCCGTGTTCCTTAACAGCTTGCCGCCGACACCGCGTACCCGCGATATTCAGCAAGCGATTACTTTCCTGACGCGTAACACCTAATCTCCGTTGACGATTGCCGTATGGCCTAACCGATGGTGGGAAGGGCTGCGGCACGACAGGGGCTTATGCTATGATACGGGTTATTAAGATTTATTTATCCTGCCTGAGGTTGGCATGTCTACGCGAATTCTAGCGCTTGATACCGCAACGGAAGCCTGTTCCGTTGCACTCTGGAATGAAGGTGAAATTCATTCTCTGTTCGAAATTTGTCCCCGTGAACACACGCAACGTATCCTGCCGATGGTTCAGCAGGTGCTGGCCGACAGCGGCCTGACGCTCAAGGATCTTGATGCGTTGGCCTTTGGTCAGGGGCCAGGAAGTTTTACCGGTGTGCGGATTGGTATTGGTATTGCGCAAGGGCTGGCGCTGGGTGCGGATCTACCGCTACTCGGCGTATCGTCACTGGCGACCATGGCGCAGGGCGCTTTCCGCCTGATGCAGGCGACGCAAGTGCTGGCTGCCATTGATGCGCGGATGGGAGAAGTGTACTGGGGTTGTTATCAGCGTGATGCTAACGGCGGCTGGCAGGGGGAATCCGAAGAAGCCGTATTGAAACCTGAACAGGTGCAGGCGTTAACTGCCGCGCTGTCAGGCGAATGGGCCACGGTAGGAACCGGGTGGGAAACCTACCCTGAACTGGTCAATCATTCCTCCCTGATTTTAGCGAAGGGGGGCGTGCTGTTGCCACAGGCGCAGGACATGTTACCGCTGGCCTGTCAGCTATGGCAGGCAGGGAAAGCGGTCAGCGTCGAGAATGCGCAACCGCGTTATCTGCGTAATGAAGTGACCTGGAAAAAACTGCCCGGCCGCGAATAGGTAAAACGCACATTTTGCGTGATGTATACCGGTAATACTTCAAGCTGCATGTGCGTTGGCTGCGTTTACTCACCCGAATCACTTACCTGAGTAAGCTCATCGGGATTCCCTCTCTTGCCGCCTTCCTGCAACTCGAATTATTTGGGGTATATAACGGCAATAAACAGCAACTTATTCGATACTGAGCAGTCTAACGATCAGATATCTGAAGAGGGGGGTGTGCCATGCTTGTACAGATAAAAAGCGTACAGATGAAAAGTATGCACATGAAAAATCTGAGACAGAAAAAAGCCCGCCTCTGTATGGTGGCTGCGACAGTGCTGCTACTTTCAGGCTGTGTCACGGTGCCGGATGCCATCAAAGGCACATCGCCAATGCCGCAGGACGATCTCGTTCGTGTAATGAATGCGCCGCAAATTTATGTCGGTCAGGAATCCCGCTTTGGCGGACGGGTGGTTAGCATCCGTAATGAAGCGAATAAAACGCGCCTTGAGATAGCCAGCATGCCGCTGGATAGCGGTGCGAAACCGCGGCTGGATATGCCGTCAGAAGGGCGCTTTATTGCCTATGTAAATCGCTTTCTGGAACCTGTCGATTTTAAAGACCAACTGGTGACGGTTGTAGGGCCCATTGTCGGCACTGAACAGGGTGCTATTGGTGATAAACCTTATCGCTATGTCGTGATCGACGCACAAGGCTACAAACGCTGGAATGTCGTGCAGCGTCTGATGGTGCCGCCCGGTGGTTATGGCTATGGTCCGTGGGGATGGCGCGCGGGTTACGGTTACGGCTGGGGCCCTGGATGGGGATTTGACGGCGGTTGGCCTAGTCCTGCACGGATTGAGAATATCGTGACAGAATAAGAATAGGGCTATTTTACTTGTCATTTTGAACTAGGGCAGTGCTCAAACAAACGCAATTGCGTTTGAACGCCACTTGGGGCGGCCCGCAGGGTGAGCGTAGCGAATAATCCTCACGTACTACGTGTACGCTCCGGTTTTTCCGCGCTGTCCGTGTCCAAACTGACTGCGCCAATAACGCCCTATGGGGTAGGCTCTAAAATTATTTTGTTCGACATAAAGAGATCAGGCGACGCAGGTCGCCTGATTTTTTTTGAATAAAGAATAAATTAGTGATCGTTCTCGCAACCTTCACATTGTTTGTTAGCTAACTGGTAAGCTGAGTTAAAATAATGTTAATAACAATATGCCTTTGAGGGCGACGACGATGCCACTAAAAAAATATCTCGGGAGTGACGTCTTGGAAAAAATTTGGTTATCTCGCTATCCGGCGGACGTACCGGCGGAAATTGACCCGGATCGCTATTCGTCGTTGATTGACATGTTTGAAAATAACGTAAAGCGTTACGCCGATCGACCTGCATTCATCAACATGGGTGAGGTGATGACGTTTCGCAAGTTGGAAGAGCGGAGCCGGGCGTTTGCGGCCTATTTGCAAAATCAGCTTAAATTGCAGAAAGGCGATCGCGTGGCGCTGATGATGCCCAATCTGCTGCAATACCCTGTTGCGCTGTTTGGTGTGCTGCGTGCGGGTATGGTGGTCGTCAACGTTAACCCGCTGTATACGCCACGGGAACTGGAACACCAGCTAAAAGATAGCGGAGCCAGCACCATTGTTATTGTGTCTAACTTTGCACATACGCTGGAAAAAGTCGTTCATAACACGGCGGTGGAGCACGTTATCTTGACCCGCATGGGCGACCAGCTATCCACGGCAAAAGGCACTCTGGTTAACTTCGTCGTGAAATACATTAAGCGACTGGTGCCCAAATATCATTTGCCTGATGCAATCTCGTTTCGTCGCGTGTTACAGGAAGGGCGACGTCAGCAGTACGTTCGGCCTGATATCATCAATAGCGATCTCGCCTTTCTGCAATATACCGGCGGCACGACGGGCGTGGCGAAAGGCGCCATGCTCACGCACCGCAATATGCAGGCGAATGTGGCACAGTGTCTTGCGGCTTATGGCCCGGTGTTGAAGGAAGGGAATGAATGGGTGGTAACGGCGTTGCCGCTGTACCATATTTTTGCTTTGACGGCTAACTGTCTGCTGTTCTTTGAACTGGGCGGGCAGAATCTGTTGATCACCAATCCTCGAGATATTCCTGCGGTGGTAAAAGAACTGAAACAGTATCCTTTTACTGCGATTACGGGCGTCAATACGCTGTTTAATGCGTTGTTAAATAATAAAGAATTCCATGAGCTTGATTTCTCGACACTGCGATTATCCGTTGGCGGAGGCGCGTCGGTGCAACGGGCAGTCGCGGAACGTTGGGAGAAGCTAACGGGTAAACATCTGCTTGAGGGATACGGGTTAACAGAAAGCTCCCCCTTGGTGGCCGTGAATCCCTACGATCTCAAACATTACAGCGGCAGTATCGGGCTGCCAGTGGCCTCAACGGATGTCAGAATCATTGACGATAACGGCAACGACGTTGGGCCGGGCGAATCCGGTGAACTGTGGGTACGCGGACCGCAGGTGATGTTAGGGTACTGGCAGCAGCCTGCCGCCACGGATGACGTGTTAAAAGACGGTTGGTTGGCGACAGGTGACATTGTCACGGCTGATGATGAAGGATTCCTGCGAGTGATCGACCGTAAGAAAGATATGATTCTGGTTTCCGGTTTTAACGTCTACCCGACGGAGATTGAAGACGTGATCAGCCGTCATCCCAAGGTATCCGAGTCGGCGGTGATTGGGGTCGAAAATGAGGTTTCCGGTGAGGCGGTAAAAGCCTTTGTGGTCAGGCGTGATAACTCGTTAACAAAAGAGGAACTCATTACGCACTGTCGTCGTAATCTTACGGGCTATAAAGTGCCGAAAGAGATCGAATTCTGTGAGGATCTGCCAAAATCCAACGTCGGAAAAATTCTGCGTCGTGAATTACGTGACGATAAGAAGGCAAAGAAAGACGCTGCTGCCTGACGATTTTCCGCGAAAAACGACTGCCAGAGAGAGGCAGGACGCGATATGATGTTTTCACGCCGGTTTATCCGGCGTTCTTTTTTATAGCGATACGGATTTTACTCAGAACCGTAAAGTAAAAACAACCAAGAGAATGACGTTTTGAATTATCAGTTGATCACTTCCGACATCGGGTTACAACAGGTTTGCTCTCAGGCGCGACGCTTTCCGCAGGTGGCATTGGACACGGAGTTCGTCAGAACCCGTACTTATTACCCGCAATTAGGGTTGATTCAATTGTATGACGGCGAACAGCTTTCACTTATCGACCCGTTAACGATTACAGATTGGGCACCTTTTCAGGCGTTACTGCGTGACGAAGAGGTCACTAAATTCCTGCATGCAGGCAGCGAAGATCTGGAAGTGTTTCTCAATACGTTTGGAACATTGCCGACGCCTTTCATTGACACACAGATTCTGGCCGCATTTTTAGGCAAACCGCTTTCTTATGGTTTCGCTGCGCTGGTGGCCGACTACATGGGCGTGTCGCTGGATAAAAGCGAGTCGAGAACGGACTGGCTTGCCCGACCGCTAAGCGAAAAGCAGTGTGACTACGCGGCCGCCGATGTGTTCTACCTGCTGCCGATGGCCATTCAACTGGTGGCGGATACGGAAACCGCAGGGTGGATGAACGCCGCGCTGGACGAATGTCTCCTGCTTTGTCAGCGTAAACAGGATATTTTAGCACCGGCGCTGGCCTATCGTGAATTTGGCAATGCCTGGCAGCTACGTGGCCGAAATCTGGCTTGTCTTCAGCGCCTGGCTGAGTGGCGCTTGCGCAAAGCGCGTGAGCGGGACAGTGCGGTGAATTTTGTCGTACGTGAAGAGAACCTCTTGCAGGTAGCGCGCTGTCTGCCTTCTTCGCTGGGAGAACTGGGTTCACTGGGGCTGAGTGGCCCGGAGATCCGCTATCACGGCAAAACGCTGCTGGACTGTGTTGCACAGACGGACGGTATTACTGACGCAGATTGCCCACCGCCAGTGATTAATTTGATCGACCATCCGGGCTATAAGAAAGCGTTTAAAGACATCAAAGCGCTGGTACAGCGTGCGAGTGAACAGAGTGGATTATCCGCCGAGTTATTGGCATCTCGTCGCCAAATTAATCGCCTGCTGAACTGGCACTGGAAATTAAGCAGGCAAGATGCTGGTATGCCGGAAATGTTGTCCGGCTGGCGCGGCCAGTTATATGGCGACGAACTGCGTGAAATTGTGCAGGGCTATTAATCACCGGTAAACGAGTGCTCTCCATTCACCTTATTTGTTGCGATGATTCAATTATAAAAGCAGCAAATAGGGTGACGAGAATACGGCGAAAAAACAAAGCAAGAAAAAATAACTGGCTAAATATACAGTTATATTGTGAAGTGAAACGCACGCAATTTGAAGTATGACGAATATACCCTAAATAATTCGAGTTTCAGGAAGGCGGCAAGAGAAGGAATCCCGATGAGCTTACACAAGTAAGTGATTCGGGTGAGTGAACGCAGCCAACGCACATGCAACTTGAAGTATGACGGGAATAGATATCCCCTGCGTAAAAGCAGGGGATACTAAAGCAGAAAAATCATTTAGGCGTTTCTTCCGCTTCCGGTAATGTAACGTTCAACTCAAGCACGGAAATATCATCTCCTTTTTGCTCAAGTTGAACCGTTACCATCTCAGGATCAATCTGTACATATCTACAGATAACCTCAAGAATGTCTCGCTTTAATTGCGGCAGATAATGGGGTTCGTTATCACCCCGGCGTCGCTCCGCGACAATAATTTGCAGCCGTTCCTTGGCAATATTGGCTGTCGTTTTTTTGCGGGACAGAAAGAAGTCCAGTAAAGCCATAATTTATCCCCCAAAAAGTCGTTTAAGGAAACCCTTCTTCTCTTCTTCAATAAAACGGAAAGGACGCTCTTCGCCAAGCAAGCGTTCAACGGTATCCGAGTAGGCTTTACCCGCGTCGGCTTCAGCATCCAGAATCACTGGTTCGCCTTGGTTAGAGGCGCGGAGTACGGATTGATCTTCAGGAATAACGCCAATCAGCGGGATCCGCAGGATCTCAAGAACGTCTTCCATACTCAGCATGTCGCCACGGTTCACCCTGCCTGGGTTGTAACGCGTCAACAGCAAATGCTCTTTGATTGGATCTTCAGAACGCTCCGCGCGACGTGATTTTGAGGACAAAATGCCCAGAATACGGTCGGAGTCGCGAACGGAAGAGACTTCCGGGTTGGTGGTGATAATCGCTTCGTCAGCAAAATAGAGCGCCATCAACGCACCCGTTTCAATCCCGGCTGGTGAATCACACACGATAAAATCGAAGTTCATATCGCCCAGGTCGTTGAGTATTTTTTCAACGCCTTCATACGTTAACGCATCTTTATCACGCGTTTGTGATGCTGGCAGAATGTAGAGATTATCCGTTCTCTTATCTTTGATCAGCGCCTGATTTAGCGTGGCATCACCCTGAATAACGTTCACGAAGTCATAGACCACGCGACGCTCACACCCCATGATCAAGTCAAGGTTACGCAGACCAATGTCAAAATCGATGACAACGGTCTTTTTTCCTTTCTGGGCTAAACCGGTAGCAATGGCCGCGCTTGATGTGGTCTTGCCAACGCCCCCTTTACCCGATGTAACAACAATGATGCGTGCCATAAATGTTTCCTTGGGAGATTCTAGTCTAGAGGTTTTATCGTTAAAACATTGTCCAGCTGGTTCAGGTTGATCCGTGCTGGCTGCCCAAAATACGCTTCCGGTACCTGATCGCTTAGCCAGTAACGACCTGCGATAGAGACCAGTTCTGCGGCCAGATGCGTACAGAATATCTGGCTCTGAACATCACCAGAAACGCCTGCAAGGGCTCGGCCGCGCATCATGCCGTAAATATGAATATTGCCATCGGCAATCACCTCTGCCCCTGCGCTGACGTTGCTTGTGACGATTAAGTCACAGTTCCGGGCGTAAATCTGTTGGCCGGAGCGAACGGGGGTGTCGATGATTTGCGTTTTCACCGCAGCAGGAACGGCGGCGACGGGCTCGACTACCCGGCGTTGTGCTTTACCTTCGCTCAGGAGGGGAAGCCCTGCCTGCGCAATGATTTTCTTTAATGCGTCATCGGTACATCCGCTGACACCGACGACATGCAGGCCGGTAGACGAAATGGCCTGCTGCAATTTTATCCAGTCGGTTTCCGCTGTTAATGCAGCAACATTAATGACAACGGGGGCATTTTTCAGGAAAGCAGGCGCTTGCTCTATTTTTTCCTGTAGTGCCTGGTAAATTACCTCGGGTTGGGAATCATGCAAATGAACAACCGATAAGGTAAAGCTGCTGCCTTTTAGCTCTATTGGCATTTGTGACATCTATCCGGACTCAGTTTCAGCATCTTTTAATCCCTAGAGTAACATCTAAGGCATGATATTCCAGAGCGCTATAAGCATGTTATAGTCACAATTATATACAGGCAAGATGGCATTCCCATCAAATAGAGTAAAAAAAATGTTTTGTGTGATCTATCGAAGTGTGAAACGCGATCAGACCTATCTTTATGTTGAAAAAAAAGACGATTTCTCACGCGTGCCTGAAGAATTAATGAAAAGTTTTGGCGCGCCGCAGTTAGCCATGGTTTTACCGTTGAATGGACGTAAAAAACTGGCGAATGCCGATATAGAAAAAGTGAAACTGGCGCTTCAGGAACAGGGTTTTTATCTGCAAGTTCCACCTCCGGTTGAGAGCTTATTAACCACGCCGATGTAAGTGTAAAAAAATAATACCAAGACGTACTTTCAGATAAAGCCGCAAACATAATTTGGTGTGGAATATCTCGACCGTTTACATGATATTCCGCGCGATAAATATTCATCTTTCGAGTTTTAGCCCGTCGTAATTTAATTGTTTCCATTTTTGATAGGTTATGGCGTCTTCTTCAGATCGCACGATCGCTAGCCTGGCTCTCCTGAAATCTGTTGGGATAACCCCTGTTGCGATGATATAACGATGGTTTTGCACCATCGTGTTTTTATATAGCTGTTTTCCATTTTGGCGAGTTCTGTGCCATGAAAGCAGTGATAATCCAACAGACAGGGCAGGAGAATACCCATGTATCAACACAGAGACTGGCAGGGCGCGCTGCTTGATTTCCCAGTAAATAAAGTCGTTTGCGTCGGGAGCAACTACTCAGAACACATCAAAGAAATGGGAAGTGCGACCCCGAGCGAGCCAGTTTTATTCATCAAGCCTGAAACCGCACTGTGTGATTTACGTCAACCCGTCGCTATTCCTAAAAATCTGGGCTCGGTTCACCACGAAGTCGAGCTGGCGGTGCTGATCGGTACGCCATTAAAGCAGGCGAATGAAGAACGCGTTGCCCGAGCCATCGCGGGTTATGGCGTGGCGTTGGATTTGACGCTGCGTGATTTGCAGTCCGAATTCAAAAAAGCAGGCCAGCCGTGGGAAAAAGCCAAAGCCTTTGACGGTTCCTGCCCGATCTCCGGTTTTATTCCGGTTGCTGAGTTTGGCGATCCGCAGCAAACCGAACTGGGTGTAAAAGTGAATGATGAAGTACGCCAGCAGGGCAACACGCGTGATATGATTACGTCGATTCTGCCGCTGATTGCCTACATGAGCCGTTTCTTTACGCTGCGCGCGGGCGATATTATTTTAACGGGTACGCCAAAAGGAGTCGGTCCGATCCTGTCAGGCGATATGCTGACGATTACGGTAAATGACCGGACGCTGAGCACCCGTATTATCTAACGCTCTGGCTGCCCGTATTGAACGACGGGCAGCAAAACATCCCCGCAGTGCCTGCCAGAATCACGCATCTTTTTTTACAACGCTATCGATCTACAACAGGAATAAACATGACTGAACGCCCTTTTTGGCAGCAAAAAACGTTGTCTGAGATGTCTGACGATGAATGGGAGTCGCTGTGCGATGGCTGCGGTCAGTGCTGTTTGCATAAACTGATTGATGAGGATACGGAGGAGATCTACTTTACCAACGTCGCCTGTAATCAACTCAATATTAAAAGCTGTCAGTGCCGTAACTATGAGAAACGTTTCGAATACGAACCGGACTGCATCAAGCTGACGCGTGAAAATCTGCTGACGTTTAACTGGCTGCCGGCGACCTGTGCTTATCGTCTGGTTCATGAACGTGAGGATTTACCGCAGTGGCATCCGCTGGTTTGCGGAACCAAAACAGAAATGCACCGTGAGCGTATCTCAGTCCGTCATATCGCCGTGCGCGAAAGTGAGGTGATGGACTGGCAGGATCACATACTGAACAAACCGGGATGGGCTAGGTAAGGCTGTAAATTAAAGATAGGTCACCGTGATGTGGGGGTAGACGCCACGGTGACGTGCTGCTGTTGTGCTGTATTTAGTCGTAGCCTTACTGTGCGGCGATTTTATAGTTTATGATTTTTGCTCTGTCTATAGACTGCTGATTCCTGTCAATCTCTTGTTGTACCAACTGATTTTTTTGTGACTGTTGATAGCGAGCTTCGTCAGCCTCAGCTTCTTGTTGTTTGTATGCGATGTACTGATTCTGCAATTCAATCCTCGCCTCCAGATCCTTTAGTTCCCCCTTGTCCACTTTCTGCCCCAGCAATTTTGCGTTTAAGACATAAAGCTTCAGCCAAGGTGTTGAAGAGAGTATGGGCTCTTCTTTTATTGAGTAATCCAGACAGGTAGCCATATCGCTGAGGCGAACGTACCGCTTTTCGCATTCAGATTGGAGCTCGCTTGCTGTTGTACACGATGTCAACATCAGTGGAATAATGGCAAAGAGATATTTCATTACAGACTTCTTCCTTGTGAAAAACCACAGTAATTTTAAGTGATTATACTGTAATGAATGGAGTATTTCTTCTTCATATCTTTAGGTTCTGGTCGTGAATTTACACTATTGATAGCGATAAATCGGTAGGGATTGCAGGCATTGAATTGTAAAACTGTAACCAGTATCACAATGTTTCATTAATGATGTTAATTTATTGTTTTTTAAGTCCATATCCCATATTTCATTCGAAATTTTGCTAGAAATTAATGTGTTTTTCTTCTTTTCGGCAGAAGTCGAGTGGCTGCGGCGGAGGGCTTCCCTGTGTTATTGCTAGCGTGTTGTATAATTTTAGAGCAGTCAAACCAGCAGGAGGGAGAGCATGTGATTAACTTTGAGAAAATCATTCTTGAGTACAGCGAGCAGTACACCGACTTTGCTGCCTCCACAATTGCTTTTATGGAAAGTCAGGAAAAAAAGATCGACGCAGATGAAATATCACGAAGAATTCCGCAGGAAAAGAGACCTTTTTTCAACGAACGATTAGGCCATTATCGCGATATCTACAGACCACAGCAGTGAGGGTTGGCACAAGCCTGTGAAGCGTAGAAACAGTCACCAGAAGCCCGACGACGTTATCGTCGGGCTTTTAGGTCTATTCTTTAGCGGCTGAAGAGGTCGCGTCGCTTCGGACGGAAAGGTTGAGCGATCAACACCAGCACAGCAATCAACAGATAAGCGGCGAAGATGCCAAGCAGCCATTGTGGCATTTCCATCGAGAGGAATGACCACTGACGCTCTGAACAATCACCGGTCGCATTGAAAATGGCCGGGAGCCATTTGTCTAAAGGCAGCCATGATGGGAAGCTGACAAAGAAATCGCAGGTGGTAAAAGGCGACGGATTCAACAAAATATCGGTGTGTTTCCAAGCCAGTCTAATCCCTTCATAGGAACTGTATATCCACAGTGCGATGGCTGGATAACGCAGTAGACTTGACGGCGCAATGGCACCGACAATACCTGCCGCGAATACTCCCCATAGAGCACTGCGCTGATAGATACACAGTACGCAGGGTTTTAATAACATAACGTGCTGAAAATAGAGTGCAGTCAATTCCAATGCTAAAGCAGTAAACGCCAGCAGCAGCCACGCACCACGTCCGCGTGAGCAACGATTAAGAAATCGCAACATAAAAATATTCCATGCTAAACATGATAAAAGCAGCAGTGTAAACCGTTCTGGCTTCACTGCCATCATTTCACTGTGCAAAACGTAACGATATGTTTATTTGATGCTTTTCTATCATTTTACGGCGGCGAAATATGTGTTGATAAAGCCATCAAGACAGAAATTGTCGCCACCGAGATTACTATACACGATCGTGATTATGCGTGACTGCCCGATATGGTCAAATTTGGCAAAGAAATCCAGTGATTATTCATCAAAAAATCGGTGAACGGCACCAGCGTGAACTCAACGCAAAGCAACCCGACCAGCGTCATCACAATGGTGTAAGGCAGTGCCATGATCACCATGCGCCCATAAGACAGACGGATAAGCGGAGCTAGCGAGGATGTCAGCAGAAATAGAAACGCGGCTTGCCCATTTGGTGTGGCCACGGAAGGCAGATTAGTGCCAGTATTAATCGCCACGGCGAGTAGCTCAAATTGGGGTAAGGATATTTTGCCGCTCTCAAACGCATTACGCGCTTCGTTGATATACACCGATCCAACAAATACGTTATCTGATATCGACGATAGCAGGCCATTGAACAGATAAAATTGTGTCAGTTGGGCACTATCAGAAGATTGCAGGACGTAATGGATAATCGGTGAGAACAGTTGCTGATCGATAATGACGGCGACGATGGCAAAAAAGACCGTCAGCAGTGCGGTAAACGGCATAGCATCTTGAAATGCTTTACCGATAGCGTGTTCTTCGGTCACGCCGCAGAACGTTGTGGCCATAATAATCACGGAGAGGCCAATCAATCCGACCTCAGCCAAATGAAACGCCAGCGCGATAATGAGCCAGACGCCAATCACTGCCTGCACGAGTAAACGCACTTTATCCTGCTGCGTGCGTTTTTCTGTCATGTCCCGATCGTAATCCTCAAGTACGCGGCGCACGTTGTCCGGCAGGTTTACCCCATAACCGAATAGCTTGAAGCGTTCGACCAGCACGCAGGTCAGGATGCCGCAAATAAAGACGGGCACGGTTACCGGTGACATGCGTAGAAAAAAGTCGACGAAATCCCAGCCTGCGCTTTTCGCAATAATCAGATTCTGAGGTTCGCCGACCATCGTCATCACCCCGCCCAGTGCCGTACCGACGCCTGCATGCATCATCAGACTACGTAGAAATGCACGGAATTGGTCCAGCGTACGATGATGCTCCTCGCCGTTTAACGTGCTGTCATCGCTGATATCGGCCTCGTCTTCACCTTGCTGAGAGGCGAAACGGTGGTAAATACCATAAAACCCGATAGCGACGCTGATGATGACTGCAATCACAGTCAATGCGTCTAAAAAGGCGGAGAGAAACGCAGCCGCCATGCAAAAGGCGAGTGAGAGCAGGGATTTAGAATGGATGCGCAGCAGCAGTTTGGTAAACACAAAAAGCAGCAGTTGCTTCATGAAGTAGATGCCTGCCACCATAAACACCAACAGCATGAGAACTTCAATATTCCCTGTGACTTCATGCCACACCTGCTGTGGGCTGGTCATGCCGATGAGTATTGCCTGTAACGCCAGTAGACCACCAGGCTGTAGCGGATAACATTTCAGCGCCATGCCGAGCGTAAAAATAAACTCCACGACCAATAACCAACCAGCCCAAAACGGACTGACAAAATAAAACAGCAGCGGATTAATCAGCAAGAAACCAAAAATAGTCAGTTTGTACCAGTCTGGCGCGTATCCCAGGAAATTTTTTAACAGCGCACGGTGGAGGGGCATGGCGATCATATGGGCGCGGGATCCTTATTCGTTATAATAGCTTGATGGTTTTTATCATATAGTAAAAACTTTACAAACAGTCATAAGTCTACCGTTCTACGCTGTGACAGGGCGGTTTGCAGTCACAATTTTTCATTGAAATGGTTCGGTGCCTGAGTACGGCGCTATATCATGATTCTTTCGTCTGGTATTATGATTCGGCTTTTTTCGGCAATCACCGCTACGGATTATCAAACACATGGTTATAAAGGCGCAAAGTCCGGCTGGATTCGCGGAAGAATACATTATCGAAAGTATATGGAATAACCGTTTTCCTCCTGGCTCTATTTTGCCCGCGGAAAGAGAGCTTTCCGAACTGATCGGCGTGACCCGTACTACGCTGCGCGAAGTGCTTCAGCGTTTAGCCCGTGATGGCTGGCTGACGATACAGCACGGGAAACCGACAAAGATTAACAACTTTTGGGAAACCTCCGGTCTCAATATTCTGGAAACGCTGGCTCGGCTCGATCACGATAGCGTGCCGCAATTGATTGATAACCTGCTGGCTGTGCGCACCAACATTGCCGCGATCTTTATTCGGACGGCGTTACGACACAACCCGGAAAAGGTGCGTGATGTGTTGACCCAGTCAAGCGCGGTGGACGATAGCGCAGAAGCCTTTGCGCAACTTGACTACAACGTGTTCCGTGGTTTGGCTTTTGCCTCCGGTAATCCGATTTATGGCCTGATCCTGAACGGTCTGAAAGGGTTATATATTCGCGTAGGGCGATACTATTTCTCCAATCCGGAAGCCCGCAAACTGGCAGTGAATTTTTACGGTAGGTTGGAAGCGTTGCGTAGCGAAGAGCTATACGATCAGGTGATGGATGTCGTCAGACATTACGGTAAAGAAAGTGGAGCGATCTGGCACAGTATGCAGAGTGCCATCCCGCGGGATATCGCGGAAGTGCGACGCTAAGACGTCATACGCTTCATGGTGAACACGTGAAAAGGGGACTCAGGTACTGCCTGAATCCCCTTTGTCTTTGTTGGCGAGACCTTTTACCTGTGTAACCGTGTTCTGCTATGTGGGTGCAGCTCCGTTACGTGGTGGGCAGCGCTCAATCAGTTCAATGCTGCCATCGGCGTTAGCCTGCTCCAGATAAACGTCAAACCCCCACAGGCGATGAACGTGTTTCAACACTTCCTGGCTACTTTTATCCAACGGTGCGCGGTTGTGTGGAACATAGCGCAGCGTCAGCGCCCGATTGCCGCGTAAATCCACGTTCCAGACCTGAATATTCGGCTCCAGATGGCTCAGGTTGTACTGTGCGGACAGCTCCTGTCGGATCAAACGATAACCTTCTTCGTCATGAATCGCGGCAATTTCCAGATAGTTGTTTCGGTCATCGTCCAGCACGGTAAATAGCCGGAAGTCGCGCATCAATTTAGGTGATAAGAACTGGCTGATAAAGCTCTCGTCCTTAAAGTTCTGCATCGCAAAATGCAGCGTATCAAGCCAGTCTTTACCTGCAATATCGGGGAACCAGTAGCGATCTTCATCCGTCGGCGACTGACAAATACGTTTAATGTCCTGAAACATCGCGAAGCCCAGTGCATACGGATTGATGCCGCTGTAATACGGACTGTTATACGGCGGCTGATAAATCACGTTGGTGTGGCTGTGCAGGAATTCCAGCATGAAGCGCTCAGACACACTGCCTTCATCATAGAGATGGTTGAGAATGGTGTAGTGCCAGAAGGTGGCCCAGCCTTCATTCATCACCTGAGTCTGCTTCTGCGGATAGAAATACTGGCTGACTTTCCGCACGATGCGTAAAACCTCTCGCTGCCAGGGTTCCAGCAGCGGGGCGTTTTTCTCCATGAAGTAGAGCAAGTTTTCCTGCGGCTCTTGCGGAAAGCGTCTTGCTTGTTCCGGGGCGGCACCTTGTTCACGACGCGGTAAGGTTTTCCAGAGATCGTTCACCTGGCTTTGCAGATAGGCCTCACGACTTTTCTGGCGAGATTTTTCCTCTTCGAGCGAGATTTTCTGCGGGCGCTTGTAGCGGTCAACGCCGTAGTTCATCAGCGCGTGGCAGGAGTCTAGCAGGCGCTCTACCTCCTCTACGCCATAACGCTCTTCGCATTGCGCGATATATTGTCGTGCAAACAGCAGGTAATCGACGATGGAGCTGGCATCGGTCCAACTGCGGAACAGATAATTACCCTTGAAGAACGAGTTGTGTCCGTAGCAGGCGTGCGCCATGACGAGCGCTTGCATTGGCAGCGTATTCTCTTCCATCAAGTACGCGATACAAGGATCGGAGTTAATAACGATTTCGTATGCTAATCCCTGCTGCCCGTGTTTGTAACGCTGTTCGGTTTCAATAAATTTCTTCCCGAACGACCAGTGGGAATAGTTGATCGGCATGCCTATGCTGGAATAGGCGTCCATCATTTGTTCTGAGGTGATTACTTCAATCTGGTGAGGATAGGTCGCCAGCCGGTACAGCTTGGCTACCCGATCAATCTCATCGAGATAAACCCGCAATAACTCAAATGTCCAGTCCGGTCCATCACTCAGGCGAAGTGTTTTTTTTACCTGATTATCCGTCGATATAGCCATCAGCGCGCCCCCTAACATAACAAGCCTGTACGTGAGATCCCGTTTACTGCTTTCCCGCTGGCTCCTGTCAAAAAATCATCGTGGTTCATTTAGTTATAGCTGAGCTTTGGACACGCGGCAATTGACGAATTGGCCGGATTCGATGGATAAAGATCGCTGATGGGATAAAAAAGACGTGTGTTTGCGCTGTCTATCAATTGAGAAGTGCGCTCCCCTGAGAGAGCGCAACATAGCGTCTGAACTAGGGGCGCTGGTACCGTTTTAACAGCGCCTGAATATCGTTAAGGCGTGAGACGGCAACCGTGGATAGCTTCTCTTTAGAAACGTTGCGATCGAGCGAGATGCAATCCTTCCACAGAGAACGACCGGCAATCACGCCAGAAGCGCCATTTTTTAACGCGCTCTCCACCTGAGGGAGAAAGGTAGCGTGATCGACGCCCGCAGACAGAACGGCCCAGGGTATTTCACCGCAGAGTGTGGTCACGCGCGCGCAGGCTTCATCCGACCCAGGATAAGGAATCTTCAAGACTTTTGCGCCTTGATCGATACAGGCCTGACAGCCCGCCGGAATGAGCTCAGGCAGAAGGCGGGTATAGGCATCACGAGATTCATTTTCCAGAGAATAGGTCAGAAATTCGACGACGAGCAGTAAATCCTCCTGCGCAAAATCCTGAATCACGGTACGGAGTGTTTCAAGATTACGCGTATTGGCGTCTGGGATATCCGGGCGAAGGTAGATCATGATTTTTCCACCGGTGGCCCCCCATTCGCGGACTTTGCGTGCCGTCACGCCCTCAACCATAGTGGAGATCCGATAGCCTTCTGGGGTCGTTTCCCAACCTGAAGCATCAAGCCCGATGAGCAGACCGGTATCGCGAGGCAAAATGTTTTCGTCTATAAGACCCGGTATGGCACAGATCGGATCGACCAGTACACAGCCCGCCTCAGCCGCCAGATAGCGAGTGATGTCGTATTTTGTTTTTCCTAATGTTTCATTGGTAATCGCAGCCTGCGCATCAGAGGTCGGTGCTAATAACGTTCGCATGCCGCCACGTTGATCGCAGGCAATAACCATCATAGCGCCCGTCGCGTTACAAATTAATTGATATCCTCGGTGCTCAGCTGTTGTCATGGTGTTCATGATAATTACCCTCATAAAATTAATATAAATAAGCGATTAATCCAGGTGTGTTTTGATCCATTGAATTAATTCCTGATGATTAATTTCCTTATCCTGATCAACCGTGTAACACTTTCCAATACGCATTGGCTGTGCTTGATGCGCGAGTGAAATTAATTCCGGGAGATACTCATCGCCGGGATGGCCCTTTATTCTTGCATTCATTCTGGCTTGATATCGTTCGGCCACCCGTTCGGATGAAATAGCATTCCATATTTCAAGTGGACGCTCGACGTCACACGATGTCAGATATTCTTGTAATATGGATTTTTCGCGAAAACCGAACCAGGCATCAAGAATCAGAATGCTATTATCAGGAGCCTGTCTAACGATATTAAACATGGCCTGATATGCGGCGCATCCCAGTTTTCTGTTTAACGTTCTATCAATGGTGTCGCAGAACTGCATCATGAACGGCTCTTTTATTTCATCCAGGCTTAACTGTGGGAGATGCAATTCATCAGCAATAATACGCGCCACCGTGCTTTTCCCTGATGCGGGTATACCATTTACTAAAATAAGTTTTTTCATAATACTCCGACAATATCATCTGATGTGGTGGCACATCGAATCCGAGAGAGCATGTCGTCCTGTTCCAATAGATTGACGATGGAGGCGATGCCTTCTGTAATATGTTCATCGCTGTTAACGCCACCGAACATAATTAAAATATCTACCGGTTCACTTCCCTGAATAGAGAGCGGTGTGTGTAACGTTAGTAAACTGAAGCAATTCTCAATAACGCCGCACTCAGGACGGGCATGTGGAATAGCGACTCCTTCATCAAAAACATAATAAGGACCGTATTCCTTTGTGCTTTCTATCACCGCAACGGGATAGTCTATCGTAATACACCCCGCACTGATTAATGGTTGCGCGGCACAATAAATAGCCTCTTCCCATGTTTTACATATCACGCCGAGTTGAATGCAATTGTGCTGCAAAAGGAAATTTTTTATGCTCATAAAACCTCATATATTTTTCCGAATAGTGTTTCTGAGTTCATCGATCTGAATGAAAATAGTATCAACCCGATCCCGATAATCAGGATGGGAAGAAAATAATTGAATGGCCTGGTTGTATTTAATCATTAGCGTTTTTTGCGTTTCACTATGCGTCGGATCTTGAGCTAAACGACATTCAAGCTCCGCTAGTTCTTCCTCAATCTCCTTGACGCGTTTGTCATCCGTATTACCGCTGTGGCCGGAAGAGAGACGAGGAGATAAAAAACGTTTGAGTAGAGAAAACATGGCGACCCCTTAGCAATTTGCATAATGACATTAATAACGACAGGCCATACAACATGCTTATGCGCTATTGCGATAGTTTACGATTCGCAATAAAGGCAATAGCTGCAACGAACGCGACAAATACGGCGACAAATAACCAGTCTTGCTGGAAGGCGTGTCCTAATATCAGCCCTGTACCGATGACATCAGAATCACTGAAGGTGACGCCGGTAAATCCGAAGACTTCCAGTAATGGCACCAAAATAGCGGGCAATAAGGTAATGAAAAGACCATGAACCACGCCGCCGATAATTGCACCACGCCGTCCTCCCATTGCGTTACCGAAAATACCCGCCGTTCCGCCCGCAAAGAAGTTGGTCAATAAACCCGGCAAAATCATTGCCAATCCAAACATCGGGAAGATCAGCATTCCCAGAATGGAACCGACGGTGGTGGCGAGGAAGCCAACAATCACGGCGTTGGGCGCATAAGGGAAGAGCACAGGACAATCCAGCGCGGGTTTAGCGTTAGGCACCAGGCGCATGGCGATACCTCGAAATGCAGGAACCAGCTCATTAAGCAGCAGACGGACACCGCTGTAGAGCACGAAAACGCCCGCCACAAACTGCATGGACTGCATGAACGAATACATCAGATAGTTGACGCCGTTGGCATATTGCGCGATGTATTCCGGTCCCGCAGCCACGGCGGGGATAAGGTACATCGGCACCATAACGACGGCCATCGACAGGTAGGTATCCTGCAAGAATTTGAAGTTATCGGGCAGCGTTAAATCTTCTGTGGATTTGGAGTTTTTACCGACTAATCGAGCGACGGCGGCCTGTACCAGATACCCGATAGTACAAAAATGCCCGAGCGCGACATCATCGGAGTTCGTGATTTTACGGACAATCGGCTGCGCCAGAGCAGGCATCAGCACCGCCATAATACCGCCAAATATGCCTCCGGTTAGGATCAGTGTCGCACCGGTCAAACCCGACTTATAGCCGATCACGGTACCGATTGTTGCCATCCACAGCAGAGCCTGTCCCGTCAGGAAGATATATTTAAAGGGGGTAATTCGTGCAATAATAATGTTGACGGCAAAGATCACCATGAGCGTCAACGCGACTTCTGAGCCGAGTTCGCGGTTTGCCAATCCGGCGATGGCGGCGACGTCGGTGATGTAGCCTTTCATGCCGAAACCGTGGGTAAAGATGCTGTTTAAATACGTCAGGGCATCGACGATGATGTTAATCCCCGCCATCATGATGAGGAAACCAAGCAGTGTTTTGAACGTGCCTTCTGCAATTTTCCCTACCGATTTCTTCTGCAAAATCAATCCGATCATGGCGATCAGTGCGATTAATATGGATGCCTGGCCTAATAAATCTTTCACAATGAAATTGACAATGGTGTTCATTTTTCACCTCATGCTATTTATGAGCCTGGATATACGCTAAAATTTTTTCTTCTATTTCGTCTTTGTCGGTAAGTTTATTAAGAATGATGACTCTTTTTTTCTCATCTTCACTGGCATCGCTATTCAGGATATCAGCAAATATCTTCTGGGTTAGAATGACGTCATAATTGAAGGCTGAGGCTTCTGAAATCGTGGTGTGATTGATTTCTGCATCAATACCCAATTTTTTTAGTACGGATTTCGCGCTCATTTCAATAGCGAAACTGGAACCTAATCCACAACCGCAAACGCAAAGTACTTTCAACATAATAATTACCTCATATAAGATGATGAGATTTCGCGAGCTTATAAAAATGACTTTCGATATCAACCAAACGTCGTTCGGAGTCCTCCAAGTCGATAGGAATCGCTTTGTTGTTATTATTGATAATGATGATCTTATTAGTCAGTCCGGCATTAATACACCGAACCACTTCTTCTGCTAACAGGGTGCCCTGAATAATTTCTTCCCCAGTGGGCGCGCCATTTCGTAAGCCATATCCTAAAATTGTTTTTCGGATACGGATTCCAATCTTATGTTCGAGTTTCTTGATAATAGTGTCGATAGCGCCCTGAAAGCCGGGAGTATATTCATGGGTGTAGCCTTCAGAACATAAAATGATCACGCTGTTTTGTTCTGCGATTTTATCCAGAACACATTGTGATAACGCATCAATATCCCACGGTGACTCCGGAATGAGTGCGATGTCTGCATTGCTCTTTAATGCCGCCTGTAATGTTAACTCGCCGCAATAACCACCGAGTAATTCAATCATGAATACCCGACCTTGCAATCCACGGCCCGTATTGCGCAATTTTTCCACCTCACTCATTACCTGTTCGCAGGCGGTAGAAAAACCAATAGTGTAACTATTTCCTGAGATGTCATTATCAATCGTCATTCCTACACCGTAGCAATGAATACCATAGCAACTTAATTTTTTTAGAAATTGGAACGAGCCATCTCCACCGGCCATAATGAGCGAGTCGAGCTTTTGTTTTTGGATATTTTTGACGATTTTCTCGTAGTCTGTTTTTCTACATTTCCCGGTTTTTCTCCCTGATGTAACCAAGGGCATTGATGAGAGTGAATAATCCACCAGATCGCGGCGGGTGAGAACTTTGCAGCAGTTATCGATAAGGCCATTAATTCCACCATCGAAAATGACGATGTCAGAGGCAGTCATTCTATTCACCTGAAAGATGAAGTTATTTATTCCGCTAACGTCGCCGCCGCTAATAACTAGTCCAATTTTCATCATCGCCTCTACAATATGAATAACCATCTTGTGAACACAATGTTATTAAACTGATAAGGCGTTTTTTTGATGAATGTCTCAAATTTGTATTTAACTATGGAAGGGTATGTCTTGACAGTGATGTTATTGACTTTATTGTTGTGATGATTATCACAATTTAAAAATAAGCAACCTGACTAACTTGTTAATTAATTTAGGATTTAACATCTTCATCTTTTTTATTTCCCCTGACCTTTTCTGCTAAAAAACGAATACGTATTTTGTGAATAGTTTCACAGTTATTTCGTTACGATCTCAATGATGAATCGAAGATATAAAAGACGACGATAGATAAATGTTATCGCTGAGACGAGTGACAATTCCCTCCCAAATGCTAGAGTAGTCTTCAGTTTTACCTTTTAACTAGTGTTTTATTCCATTAAATAAGCATTTTTCCAGCAGATTAGACGGTCTTTTACGGAAAGAAAGGGAGAGCGGTAGCATGCGGGTTGTGATTCTGGGAAGTGGTGTAGTTGGCGTCAGTACCGCCTGGTATCTTGCGCAGGCAGGGCATGATGTCACCGTTATCGACAGACAACCGGAGCCTGCGTTGGAAACCAGCGCCGGGAATGCCGGACAGATTTCCCCCGGCTATGCCGCGCCTTGGGCTGCACCGGGAATACCGCTGAAAGCGATAAAATGGATGTTCCAGCGCCATGCGCCGTTGGCCATTCGGCCTGACTTCACGACTGCACAGCTTTGTTGGATGTGGCAAATGCTGCTTAACTGCGATGCGCGCCACTATAAAACCAATAAAGCGCGGATGGTGCGTCTGGCTGAATACAGCCGTGACTGCTTGCAACAGCTGCGGCGAGATACGGGTATCCAGTACGAAGGTCGACAAGGTGGAACGCTGCAACTGTTCCGCACCGAACAGCAATATGACAATGCGACACGGGATATCGCCGTGCTGGAAGAGGCTGGCGTACCGTATCAATTGTTGGCTCGCCATGAGCTGGCCTCGATTGAACCCGCGTTGGCGAATGTAGTCGGGACACTGACTGGCGGGCTGCGTTTACCACACGATGAGACGGGCGATTGCCAACTGTTCACCCGCCAACTGGCAGCGATGGCCGCTGAGGCTGGTGTCACGTTTAAACTGGGGCGTAACGTCCGTCAACTGCGGGTTGAAGGGCAGAGCGTCACGGGCGTGCAGTGCGACGACGAGATGATTGTGGCAGATGCCTATGTGATGGCCTGCGGTTCCTATTCAACGGGACTACTGCGCCAGTGGTTCGATATTCCGGTTTATCCGCTGAAAGGTTATTCACTGACGATCCCGCTGGCGGATGACGCCTCAGCACCGGTTTCTACCGTGCTGGATGAAACGTACAAAGTGGCAATTACGCGTTTTGACAATCGTATTCGCGTTGGTGGAATGGCAGAAGTTGTGGGCTTCAACACTGATTTGAACCCCAAGCGCCGGGAAACGCTGGAAATGGTGGTACGCGATTTGTATCCCCATTGTGGCCCGATTGAGCAAGCGACATTCTGGACGGGATTGCGTCCGATGACACCGGACGGTACGCCGCTGGTGGGACGTTCACCGCTGAAAAACCTGTATCTGAATACCGGTCACGGCACATTAGGCTGGACGATGGCCTGCGGGTCGGGGAAATTGCTAGCGGATATTCTGTCGGATAAATCACCGGAGATTGAGGCCGATGATTTATCCGTATCTCGCTATACGCGTTAGCGTATCTGTCTTCTGTATGCGGTGTTTTGAACTAGGCGCGGGGCAGCGATGTAATGCTGCTCTTGTGGTGACGCGTGAGCAGGCGGGCGCGTATCGCCAGCAGGGCGGCACAAAGCATAACCAGCGCCAGTGATATTTTTGACGGCAGAGGAATTGCCATCGCACCCAGCCCCAACACCGCACCGCCGGCCATCTGCACAAATCCTACCATTGCCGACGCAATACCCGCCTCATTGGGATAAGGCTCCAGCGCATAGCTGGTGGATGGGCCGATCAAAAATGCCAGACCCGCACAGGCCAGCGCGACGGGCAACATGTAGGTTGGCCAAGTGTCTTGCATCGCTTCGGGTAAGAGCGCGACACCACCAAGCAGCGAAAGAAAACCCGCTCCCATCAGCAGGCTACCGATAGCCAGACAGCGCGGCCGACCGACTTTGCGGATAATACGATTCACGAAGAAGCTGACCAGCATGATCCAAAAACCGTTCGCGCCGAAGGCAATCGAAAACTCAAGCGGTGTGAGTTGCGCCTGATTCATCAACACCACAGGAGAAAAGGTGACATAGGTTAACGCCATCCCCATTGCGCCCGCATTGACTGATGCGAACCCCAGAAAGTGGCGGTCGGATAGCAGGCGGGCATATTGGCGCAGCGGCAAAGCGTGCACAGGTAAGGTTGAGTCTGGGCGTGTTTCTGGTAGAAAGCGGATAATGAGAGCCAGTACCAGAATGCTGTAACCTGCCAGGAACCAGAAGGGTGCACGCCAGCCAAAGGCTTCGGCCAAAAGTCCGCCTAATAGCGGTGCCAGCGCCGGTACAATGTTCAGCGTGCCGTTAAGAAAACCATAGGTTCTCGCGGCATCATCGCCGTTTAGTTTGTCACGCACGCTGCTGAAAATGGCAACGGCGGTACAGCAGACGGCCATGCCCTGAAAAATGCGTGAGAGAATGAAGAGTGTGGCGCTGGTGGCTAGTGCCGCAATGATCGCACCGATGATGTAAATAACCACGCCAGCTAACGCCATTGGACGCCGACCATATTTATCAACCAGCGGTCCGGCCAGAAGCTGACCTAATCCCATGACCAGAATAAAGAGGGCGACGGTAGACTGAATCAGCGATTCTGGGCTGTTCAGCGCCACGGCGATGGCGGGGATAAGCGGTAAATAGATGTCAATGCCCAGAGGGCCGAGTAGAACCAGAGTCAGTAAAATCAGAACAAATCGTTGCATAACAAAACAGAAATCTACGTTTTATGGGTTCGACAGGGTAATGCGCACATTGGCGGAAAGGAAGTGTTATCTTTGTGACAACGTCACTATGATGTCGTTGGGAAAGGAAATCGGCCAGTTTACTGGCCGATTAAGATGTGCTCAATGTCCTACGGTTTGTTTACGGAAGAGTTCACGGAAGACAGGGTAGATATCATCTTGATCGCGAATATGCTGCATGGCGAAATTGTCGAACGTATCGCGCAGCGTTTCATATTCACGCCAGAGCGTCTGGTGTGAACGCCGGGTGATTTCAATGTAGCTGTAGTAACGCACCATCGGCAGAAGTTTACTCGCCAGAATCTGGTGACACAGCGGTGAATCATCAGCCCAGTTATCGCCATCCGATGCTTGTGCGGCGTAGATATTCCATTGTGACGGGTCGTAACGCTCGCGCACGACTTCCTCCATCAGCTTTAGCGCACTGGAGACAATGGTCCCGCCAGTTTCCTGAGAGTAGAAGAACTCCTGTTCATCGACTTCTTTAGCCTGCGTGTGGTGGCGAATGTAGACAACGTCGACGTTTTTGTAATTTCTGCTGAGGAACAGGTACAGCAGAATATAAAAGCGTTTCGCCATGTCTTTTGTCGCCTGATCCATGGATCCAGACACATCCATCAAACAGAACATCACGGCCTGACTCGATGGCTCGGCCCGGCGCTCGTAGTTCTTGTAGCGCAGGTCAAACGTATCGATAAAAGGCACGCGCGCGATTTTCTTGCGTAGTTCGGCGATGTCCTCCCGTAGCCGTTCCTCTTCCAGCAATTGTGCCGGTTCGGTGTATGCCAGCTGTTCTAACGACTCTTCCAACTCATGCAGCGTGCGACGTTTACCCGCTGTCATCGCCATACGGCGTGCCAGCGAGTTTTGCAACGAACGTACCACGCTGATATTGGCAGGAACGCCGTTAGCGGTGTACCCGGCGCGATGCATTTTGTACTCGGTCATCTGTCGGTGCTGGGTCTTCTTCAGATTCGGCAGCGCCAGATCTTCAAACAGCAGGTCCAGATATTCATCTTTGGAGATCTGAAAGACAAATTCATCATCGCCTTCGCCGTCTTTACTGGCGTCACCCTGACCGGAACCACTGCCGCCACCTCCTTGTGGCCGCTCGATTTTGTCGTTCTGTACGAAGTGATCGTTACCTGGGTGGACGCGGTGGCGGTGTCCTCCGCGCCCCTGATGGAACATCGGTTCGTTGATGTCTGCATTGGGGATCGATACTGACTCCCCGCTTTCGATGTCGGTCACCGAACGCTTATTAATGGCCTCGGAAATCGACTGTTTTATTTGCGACTTATAGCGGCGCAGAAAGCGTTGGCGGTTCACCGTGCTTTTGTTTTTGCCGTTCAGCCGTCGATCAATAAAATAGGCCATGTTTCCCCCAAACGCTGTTGCCAGCATCGTGCGTCATTATGATGACTTCCTCACCCGCAGATACCATTCGCACAGCAAACGAACCTGCTTCCGGGTGTAGCCTTTCTCCATCATGCGATCGACGAAGTCATCATGTTTTTTCTGTTCATCCGTTGAGGTTTTGGTGTTAAACGAAATCACAGGCAGCAGCTCTTCCGTGTTGGAGAACATCTTCTTCTCGATAACCGTGCGCAGTTTTTCGTAACTGGTCCAGTTTGGATTCCGGCTGCTATTGCTGGCACGGGCGCGCAGGACAAAGTTGACGATCTCGTTACGGAAGTCTTTGGGATTACTGATCCCTGCGGGCTTCTCGATCTTTTCCAGCTCGGCGTTCAGCGATTCACGGTCAAACAGCTGACCGGTATCTGGATCACGGTACTCCTGATCCTGAATCCAGAAATCCGCATAGGTAACATAACGGTCAAAAATGTTCTGCCCGTATTCGGAATAGGATTCGAGATAGGCGGTCTGGATCTCTTTACCGATAAACTCCGCGTACTTCGGCGTCAGATACCCTTTCAGGTGCTCCAGATATTTCTCTGCCAGCTCCTGCGGGAACTGCTCGCGTTCGATCTGCTGTTCCAGTACGTAGAACAGGTGTACCGGGTTGGCGGCGACTTCGCTGTGATCGAAGTTGAAGACGCGTGACAGAATCTTAAACGCAAAGCGGGTCGACAGACCGTTCATCCCTTCATCCACGCCCGCGTAGTCACGATACTCCTGATAGGATTTGGCCTTCGGATCGGTATCTTTCAGGCTTTCCCCGTCGTAAACCCGCATTTTGGAGTAGAGGCTGGAGTTTTCGGGATCTTTCAGTCGCGACAGAATGGAGAAGCGAGCCAGCGTTTCCAGCGTGCCGGGTGCGCAAGGGGCATGTGTCAGCTCGCTGTGATCCAGCAGCTTGTCGTAGATCTTGACCTCTTCGGACACGCGCAGGCAGTAGGGCACCTTCACGATATACACGCGGTCGAGGAACGCTTCATTGTTCTTGTTGTTACGGAACTGCACCCACTCGGATTCGTTGGAGTGCGCCAGAATAATCCCGTTGAACGGCAGGGCAGCAATGCCTTCCGTCCCGTTATAGTTGCCTTCCTGTGTGGCGGTCAGCAGCGGATGGAGCACCTTGATAGGGGCTTTGAACATCTCAACGAATTCCATAATGCCTTGGTTCGCGCGGCACAATGCACCGGAGTAGCCGTAGGCATCGGGATCGTTCTGGGCAAAATGTTCGAGCTTGCGGATATCGACTTTACCGACCAGCGCTGAAATGTCCTGATTGTTTTCATCGCCGGGTTCGGTTTTCGCGATCCCGATTTGCGCCAGAATTGATGGCCACACTTTGACGACTCTGAATTTGGAAATATCGCCGCCGAATTCCTGGAGGCGTTTGGCCGCCCATGGCGACATAATGGTGCCGAGGTAGCGCCGTGGAATCGTGTACTCTTTCTCGAGTATCCCAGCATCTTCCTGCGGATTGAATAGGCAGAGCGGATGATCATTTACTGGGCTGTGCTCGCCGTTGGCGCTGAGGATGTAAATAGGCACGCGCTGCATCAGTGCTTTCAGGCGTTCGGCTAGAGAGGATTTCCCGCCGCCGACTGGCCCCAACAAATACAGAATCTGTTTCTTCTCTTCCAATCCCTGCGCGGCATGCTTCAGGTAAGAGACAATCTGTTCGATAGCCTCTTCCATACCATAGAATTCTTCAAAAGCAGGATAGCGGGCAATCACCCGGTTAGAGAATAGGCGCGACATTCGTGATTCTTGGGCGGTATCCACCATTACAGGCTCACCGATAGCCGTTAACAATCGTTCAGCCGCATTTACATAAGCATTGCGATCTTGCTGACAGATGGTAAGGAATTCCTGCAGAGTGAACTCTTCGTCCTTGGCAGCGTCGTAGCGCTGGCGGTAGTGATCAAATATGTTCATAGCGATGCCCGTCCTTCGTCGATTAGCACAGATTAAGAGAGCGTGTGGAATATATGTCTATTAATGTATTGCCCTCCGAAAGAAGAAGTCTTTTTAGTCCAGCAACCCTTATGCCAACTTGTCGCGTCAGGGCGTCGTAATTTTATTCATACCTGCTGGTCAGGAAGACGTCACCTTCTGTATTAAAGCGTAGTTTGCATCCGTAAAATTTCCTCTAGTCCACGGACGTATTTTTAAGATATTTCAATGACTCACTTTCAGGAAAATCCGTGTAACATTACAGTTAATAGGCTCTCAGCCTTAAGAACACTGCCTATTACAGACGTTAGCGCACGTAAAACCTATCGAATATATCGGTTATTCGTTAATGTTATTTTTATATAACCTGAACGCGAACGGGTGTAATTGGCTTATCATGTTTCATGATGTTTATCTGTAATAGGAAATAGAAAACTGTGAAAAAACCTCAACTATGTGTGCTGGCCGCGCTGATTTCTGGTGCTGTGGTCCTGCCTTCAGCCTATGCCGCAGATGTTTCTCTGGGCCTTGGCGCTGTGGGCTCAACGTCCGTGTATCGTGGTGTTGATAATGATGTTTATCCGCTTCCTGTACTGAATTATGAAAGTGATAGTTTTTATTTCCGCGGGCTGGGTGGTGGATACTACCTGTGGAATGACGGCGTAAATCGTTTCTCTTTAACGGCCTACTACCTGCCTTTAGGTTTTAAACCGGGAGATAGCGACGATCAGCGTATGAAACAGTTGAATAAACGCCGTGGGACGCTAATGGCCGGTGCGGCTTATCGTCATACCGCTGACTGGGGTGAAATTCGTACCGTGCTGGCAGGCGATACGCTGGATTACAGCAACGGCTTCGCGTGGGATACCGCCTACCTTTACCGTTTCTCAATGGGCGATCTGAGCATCACCCCCGGTATCGGTGCGACTTGGTTTAGTGAAAACATGAACCAGTATTACTACGGTGTGAGTGCGCAAGAATCTTCGCGTTCTGGCTTTAACCAGTACAGCCCTGGTGATGGCTGGGCTCCGTATCTTGAACTAAGCGCGGGCTATCAGATTAACGAAAGCTGGAGCGCTTGGGCCGTCGGTCGTTACACGCGCTTGTCTGACGAAATGAAAGACAGCCCTATCGTCGATAGTAACCACAGCATCTTAATGAGCGCGGGCGTCAGCTATCGCTTCTAACGCTTTTCGTTAGCATGGTGCATCTGCCGTACAATAATGGGGTGATATCACCCCATTTGCACGTTTATAGTGCGCCGAATGCCATGTTAGGTTGACGGTAAACACGTTACGTTGACGGAAAACAAGGGAGAGATTCATGACAAAAGCGATTCATTTTCCAGATGATACCCGCGTACCGGCAATCGGTCAGGGAACGTGGTACATGGGCGAAAATGCTCGAATGAAAGCACAGGAAGTGACCGCGCTGCAAACGGGTATCGACCTCGGTTTAACGTTGATTGATACCGCTGAAATGTACGCGGAAGGTAGGGCGGAAGACGTAGTCGGGGAAGCGATTCGTGGCCGTCGCGATAGCGTTTATTTGGTATCGAAAGTCTACCCGCACAATGCGGGAGGCGAAAAAGCGATACAGGCGTGTGAACGTAGTCTGAAGCGACTGAAAACCGAGCGTATTGATTTGTATCTGCTGCACTGGCGCGACGGTATCCCACTCGTCGATACGATTGCGGCGATGGAACGGTTGCAGCAGGCAGGTAAAATTGGTCAATGGGGCGTATCCAATCTCGACCTTGAGGATATACAAGAGTTGTGGTCGCTAAGCGGCGGGCAGCGCTGTATGACCAATCAGGTGCTTTACCATTTGGCATCGCGCGGCATTGAGTTTGATTTGTTGCCGTGGTGTCAGCAACAACAGCTTCCCGTGATGGCGTATTGCCCGCTGGCGCAGGCAGGGCGATTGCGTGATGGATTATTCTCACACCCAGTGGTGAATCAAATTGCACGCGAACATAGCATCACACCTGCTCAACTTTTATTGGCGTGGGCCATTCGTCAGCCGGGGGTGATCGCGATTCCAAAAGCAAGTTCTGTAACGCATGTTCAGGAAAATGCGAAAGCGCTGGACGTGCTGTTGTCTGCGGAGCATATCGCGCAGCTAGATCAGGCGTTTCCACCGCCAACGCGCAAACAGCATCTGGATGTGGTGTAGCGGAAACGAAAGGATTTGCAGAAGAGGGTGTATGGCATAAGCAGCCATACACCCTATAGCTAAGGGTATATATAGCAGTGGTTATTTCTTGATGCGGATAACCGTCGTCAGACGAGCCGGAGCGTTGTCGGACGCTACAAACGGTTGGTTAATTCGCGCTGTTTCCACGCACACGAACGTTTTATATCCCTCATCCGGCATATCGCTAATCGTACGAGAAAGCTCTGCACCGGGGTTCCATGACACTACATCGCTATGGTGTGTATGGTGGACTTCAATGGCGCGTTTCAGTACTGCATCATGCACCACGCTAGTGTCCTGCGGCTTGGTATAGATACGGTCTGTACGATCGGTAAAGACCAGATCGCCTTGCTGCGTTGCCAGCTTGCCTTGATCGACCTTATCAATGAATGGTTCACCCAGACCGGCAATGCGAATATCGCTGATGTTGCCGATGTTGAAATAGGTGTGCAGCGCGCTGGTAATGCTGTAATCGCCATGCGCTTCCAGTTCAATACCGCACTCCTTGCCCAGCTTGAAGCGGGCGATGAGTGTGAATTCATGCGGCCAGCTCTTACGCGTTTCTTCGTTATCGCGCAGCGTGAACGTGAGCTGTACGCCGTGCTCATCTTCGCTGTGAGCGGTAAATTCCCACGGCAGCAGACGGGCAAAACCGTGGTTAGGTTCGGCGAAAGGCCCAAACCAAGGGAAACAGATAGGGACACCGCCACGGATAGCAACGTGATGAGTAAACGGTGTATTGTCGCTCAGCCAAAGCACTGGCTCTTCGTTTGTCGGCTGCCAACTGAGCAGGTGCGCGCCTTGTAGTGCTACTGCTGCGCGAACTTCAGGATGATCAACGACGATGATGGGTAATTGGTCCAACTGACGCTGGCTGAGGGTTGCGCTAATTTGCTTAGTGACGGGGAGTGAGAAAATTGTGTTATGCATGATAGAGCCTTTTTTTGATTGTTTTTCGTTGTAAAAAGAAATCTGCAATTAACAATAAAAAAGGGCGACATCACGTCGCCCTTTTTTCACCGAATCATCGCTGACGCTTATTTAGAAATGTGAGCGATCAGATCCAGAACCTTGTTTGAATAACCTGTTTCGTTGTCGTACCAGGAAACCAGTTTCACAAAGTTGTCGTTCAGTGCGATACCGGCTTTGGCATCGAACACAGAAGTCAGTTTTTCACCGTTGAAATCGGTAGAAACAACGTCATCTTCGGTGTAGCCCAGAACGCCTTTCAGTTCGCCTTCAGCAGCGGCTTTAATTGCTGCACAAACTTCTTTGTAAGACGCTGGTTTTTCCAGACGAGCAGTCAAGTCAACAACAGAAACGTTCGGGGTAGGGACGCGGAACGCCATACCAGTCAGTTTGCCGTTCAGCTCAGGGATAACTTTACCTACTGCTTTAGCCGCACCGGTAGAAGATGGGATGATGTTCTGAGATGCGCCGCGGCCGCCGCGCCAGTCTTTGTGAGACGGGCCATCAACCGTTTTCTGCGTTGCAGTCGTTGCGTGAACGGTGGTCATCAGTGCTTCAACGATACCGAAGTTGTCGTTGATGACTTTTGCCAGCGGAGCCAGGCAGTTAGTGGTGCAAGATGCGTTAGAAACGATTTCCTGACCTGCGTAAGTTTTGTGGTTTACGCCCATAACGAACATTGGGGTGTCATCTTTAGATGGACCAGTCAGAACGACTTTCTTCGCACCAGCAGCGATGTGTTTACGTGCAGTTTCGTCAGTCAGGAACAGGCCAGTTGCTTCAGCAACAACATCAACGTTAACTTCGTTCCACTTCAGGTTTGAAGGGTCGCGCTCTGCGGTAACACGAATGGTTTTACCGTTAACAACCAGGTGGCCATCTTTAACTTCAACGGTGCCGTTGAAACGACCATGAGTAGAGTCGTACTTCAGCATATACGCCATGTACTCAGCGTCTAACAGGTCGTTGATTGCAACGATCTCGATGTCAGAACGCTCTTGTGCAGCGCGGAAAACAATACGGCCGATACGGCCAAAACCGTTGATACCTACTTTGATAGTCATATATTCCACCAGCTATTGGTTTGTGAATAAAAATTTGTGAATAAAAAGGTTGGTTGTAAAATTACAAAAACCTTGCTGAGCGTCAAGCGGAATCGTGTCAATAGTTGCTGTAAGTCAAACCTATGACCAAACTTTGTGCGAAAACCGCTCGACCCTGTAACTAAGTAACATCTAAGACTGATATGAGGGCGGAATGCATCATATAAAGCCTGCATTACCTCATTATGTGATACACATCACAATTAAATATTCGTGCTAATAACATTCCTAATATTAGGCCAGAACAGCCTGTTAGGTTGTTAATTTTTTGTTATAATCAATGATTAATTGAATTGCTAACACCGCTGTGAGACTCCCATGACTAACGACTCTGCTTCGCATACCCCGTCCGATAATACTGAAATGACAGAGATGCAGCGCTATGTCACCCAGCAACGCGGTACCGAGCCTGCGTTTTCAGGCAAATTGCTGCATAACAAGCGCACAGGCGCTTATCACTGCTTGTGCTGTCAGGCTCCGCTGTTTTATTCCGACAGTAAATATGATTCCGGCTGTGGCTGGCCGAGCTTCGATCAGCCCGTTTCCTCAGAGGCGGTTCGTTATCTGGAGGATGAATCACACAATATGCGCCGTATCGAGATCCGCTGTGGGCAGTGTGATGCGCACCTGGGGCACGTTTTCCCTGATGGCCCGAAAACCACTGGCGAACGCTACTGCGTGAATTCCGCCTCACTGAGCTTTATCGACGACGTTGATGGCGAACGTGTTGACGGATAATCTGTCTGCGATAGGTGTGGCAGTGACAGGCTGATAATCTTAGCTTTAAACGATTCAGCTAATATGGCGCGCTGTCAGCAACAGGAATCCAGTAATAATAAACTGATCTTTCTCGGAGCAGAAACCGGATATGGAACTCAATGATCTGATCGACGTCATGACGCCAGAAATTTATCAACGGCTAGTCACGGCGGTAGAGTTGGGCAAATGGCCAGACGGTGTCGCGTTGACGGCTGAACAGAAAGAAAACTGCCTGCAAATGGTGATGATGTGGCAAGCTCGCCATAACGAACAGGCTGAGCACATGACGATTGGTACTGATGGCGAAATCGTGATGAAGAGCAAGCAGGAGCTGAAACGCCAGTTTAACGGTTCTGATGCGATTGTTACGCTTAAACCCTAGTTACTCTTGGCTTTAGAAACGCAACGCGTAACGTGTAAGCAGGCAGCCTTATCGGCTGCCGCTATGTTCGGTTGTGAGTGACGTTAGCGAACAGACGACAGTGTGGTAAGAAACTGCGTCATATCCGTAAGCGTTGCTCCACGCTGTGCCATTTCCTGTAATGCGGATTCACTGTCGTCGGGCGAAAGATTAACGCCACGACAGCCATCCACCAATACTTCGGTGTGATAGCCCAGAGCAATAGCATCCAACACACTGAATTTTATGCAATAATCTGTCGCCAGCCCCAGAATGGTCAAATGGGTGATGTGATTGGCGCGTAGCCACGCATCCAATTCGGTTTTAACTCGATGCCCGTTATCGAAAAAAGCGCTATAGCTGTCGATCTCCGGCTGGGTTCCTTTTTGTACGATCCACTGAATGGCCGACTGATTAAGCGCTGGATGAAAATCAGCTCCGGTTGTTCCCTGCACGCAGTGAACGGGCCACCAGATCTGCGGCCACCCGTTTAGCTCGCCGATTTCTCCGACCTTGGTATTCGCATTCACGGCAAAGCTGCCGTGGTTCGTCGGGTGCCAATCTTGACTGGCAATCACTGCGACGCCAGCGGCCAGGCAGGCATCAATAGCACGGTTGGCAACCTCAATGACGCGGTCACCTTCGTTAACGGCTAAGGCACCTTCGGGACAAAAATCATTTTGTAAATCAACTAATAGCAATGCTTTTTTCATTATCTACTCCGTGATTAACTCAATCTTTATCGCTCAATTCCCCATGCAGGTTTTGCTGCATCAAATGGCGGATTTCATCGGCGCTTAAATCTTGCTGGCTCAATAAATAATGCAGTTTGGTCAATGCTGCCTCAACGGTCATGTCAAAGCCACTAATTACCCCAGCATTCGCCAGCGCATTGCCTGTTGCATAGCCACCCATATTCACACGCCCGGAAATACACTGAGTCAGGTTGACGACCACAATGCCGCGTGCGGAGGCTTCTCGTAACTCGTGTAGCAGCCCGGGGCTTTGCGGCGCGTTGCCAACACCGTAGGATCGCAAGATAAGCGCCTTCACTGGCTGACGGAGGAAATTGCTGATGACATCGGCAGAAATACCGGGGTAAATCGTAATCACCCCAATAGGCTGCGGCGTAATGTGATGCACTTTCAGTGGCGGACAGTTGCTGCATTCCACTGTGGGTGCCAGCCGGCGAATATGGATACCGGCTTCCAGCAGCGGTGGATAGTTGGGGGAAGCAAAGGCATCAAAACCATCCGCATGGGCCTTGGTGGTGCGGTTGCCGCGTAACAGTTTGTTATTGAAGAAGAGTGCGACTTCATTAATCGGATGATTAGCGGCAACGTATAGGGCGTTTAGCAGGTTTGTCTGGCCGTCCGAGCGCAATTCCGCTAGCGGAATTTGTGACCCTGTCACGATGACTGGTTTAGCAAGATTTTCCAGCATAAACGAGAGCGCAGATGCGGTGAACGCCATTGTGTCAGTACCATGCAGGATTACGAAGCCGTCATAATCATCGTAGTGGGCTTGAATATCGTCCGCGATGGATTGCCAATCTGCTGGTGTCATATCAGACGAATCGATCAGTGGGTCATATTCATTAATCGTGAACGAAGGCATCTCTTCGCGGTGGAATTCGGGCATTTTTGCCAGTTGCTGCTGTAAATGACCGGATACCGGCACATAGCCATTGGCAGATCGCTGCATGCCTATGGTGCCGCCCGTATAGGCGACATAAATGGATTTCTTTTGCATGGTGGTGTGAGTCAGGATTAAAAATCAAGTATAGAGGGAAAAACAGCCCAGCAATATCATCATAAGCAATGACTATTACCGGGCTATCCCCGTCATACTTCAAGTTGCTGGTGCGTTGGCTTCGCTTAAATACTCGGCCCATCGTGGGCCTCACCCTAAAGGGCCGCTGCTAGCAGCGTTCAAATCTGCTCCCGGCAGATTTGTCACCCCAGTCACTTACTTGAGTAAGCTCCTGGGGATTAATGAGCCTCATAAATGAGATTCACCCTTCGGGCCAGCGCTAGCGCTGTTCAAATCGGTATAAAACCGATTTGTCGCTCGGTTGCCGCGTTATTCGGCCTTATGGCCTCACCCCTTCAGGGTTAGCGCAAGCGCTGTTCAAAAACGGCTTGCCGTTTTTGTCCTGCAACTCGAATTATTTAGGGTACATATGAACAGCCGATATAAATCTTACCGGACTTCTCCGCAGGTGAGACAAAATGCGTATCGGTTCTGCGGGTCGTTCAGGTTATTCATGATGGACGGCTGTGAACGCACAACTTCCGCCAACTGTGCGACCGGAGCTGGCAGCATAGACTGAACAGCAACGGGCAGCAGGGCGTAAACAGACGCGTTCACCTGATTCAACATTGTGTCGAGCAGACCCGGTTGTTCGGCATACCAGTTCAATTGATATTGTCCCAGTTTTGCCAGTTCAGCGGCCTTCTTCACGGCATCATCAAAATCACCGATCTGATCGACCAGACCATTTTCTTTCGCGTCGCTACCGACCCAGACGTGTCCTTGTGCGATCTCATTGATTTGCTCTGGCGTTTTCTTACGTGCCTGAGCCACGATATCGATGAAGTTCTTATAACCGCGTTCGATACTCAACTGCATCATCTGCGAGAATTCAGGTGGCAGCGATTTCGTGATCGACAGATCGGCCAGCGGGGAGGTTGCAACGCCATCCGTGTGGACGCCAAGGCTTTCCAGCGAATCTTCGAACGTGGTAATCACGCCAAAAATACCGATAGAGCCTGTTAACGTACTGGCGCTGGAGATGATTGCGTTCGCCGGCGTTGAGATCCAGTAGCCGCCTGATGCCGCCATGCCGCCCATGGATACCACGATCGGTTTACCCGCCATACGGAGCGACATCAGTTCTGAGCGAATCAGTTCCGATGCCGTGACGCTACCGCCAGGGCTATTGACGCGCAGTACCAGCGCTTTGACTTTAGGATCGAGGCGCGCGGCACGAATTTGTGCAGCTGTGGTATCACCACCGACCATTCCCGGCGTTTCCGGTCCGTCAATGATTGCACCATTGGCAAAGACAACCGCTATCTGGTTGTTATTTTGTACCGGCGGTTTGACGACATAGTCGTAGATGCTGATGGAATTAAAGTTGTTCTTCTGGTTATTCCAGCCGAACGTTTTCACCAGCGATTGTTCGGTCACGGAACGTGATGCCACTTCATCGACCAGCTTGTTATCCAGCGCATAGCGTGCGGTGTCACCCTGAACGGCCTGCAAACCCGCAATAATGCTGGTTGCACCAGGGAAGAGCTGCTGAGGCGTAATCTGACGATTAGCGGAAACCGTATTTAAATACTGCTGCCACAGAGCGTTGATCCAGCGGCCATCGGCATCGCGAGCAGCAGGTGACATGTCATCACGCAGATACGGCTCAACGGCTGATTTGTACGTTCCCACTCGGAAGATATTGGTGGTCACTTTCAGCTTGTCGAGCATGGATTTGAAGTAGAGGTTGTTGGTCGCAAAACCGTGCAGATCAACACTGCCTTGTGGCGTCAATGACACCGTATTGGCAAAACTGGCCAAATAGTATTGAGACTGGTTGTAGCTGTCACCAACGGCATAAATGGGTTTACCACTATCGCGAAATTCGCGCAGC
This sequence comes from Pectobacterium atrosepticum, assembly GCF_000740965.1. Taxonomy (NCBI): domain Bacteria; kingdom Pseudomonadati; phylum Pseudomonadota; class Gammaproteobacteria; order Enterobacterales; family Pectobacteriaceae; genus Pectobacterium; species Pectobacterium atrosepticum. Next base: position 2,430,823 of record NZ_CP009125.1, read on the forward strand.
GCCTTGCCAATATATTGCAGAGACGGCTGATCGGCACCGGTAAAATCGCTGAGGTCCAGTACCATTCCGGTAATATTGTCGTCGCCTTTTGCCTGACGAATGCTGTCGACGATATCAAACAGTGAGTTTTCCTGACGGCGGTTGCTCGATGCGCCAAAGAATTCACGCCCTAATTGACGCAGCTTATTATTGACGGTTGGTTGATCAACCACCACGCCCGTCAGATCGACCAGCAGAGCTCCCTTCGTGGCCGCTTCCGGCGTCGTTTTTACCTGTGAGTAGATCCCAACGCCAGCTAAAATCAGCGCGATAAGGAAAATATTGAGAATAAATTCTCTGATAAAATTAAGCAGACGCCATGTCCACTTAAAAAAGCCGCTAAAAATTCGCCACAATGTGCGCATGATATCTCCATGAACGGGTAAACAGCGTGTGCCCTACGTCCTTCAACTCGCCCTCTGGCAAGTGGTGAAGCACAAGGAGTGATAGTATCCTAATGAGCAGACAGTAAAAAGTCAGCATTAAATCACCGTGGCAGCGCACCCTTTCGGGGTTATCTTGTAACAAAACTTCTACTTGTGCTAACGTGGCGCGCAACGTTGTCGTACCGCTGTTTCTTCCTGAGAAATCGGTTGTACCGCAGAAATTATATTGCCAGACAGGAGATGTGCGATGGATGCTCTTGAGTTGCTATTGAATCGTCGTTCGGCCTCGCGCCTGACCACGCCAGCACCGACGGGTGACGCATTGAATAACATTATCCACGCCGGTATGCGTGCGCCGGATCATGGTGCGATGCAGCCGTGGCGCTTTTTTATGATCGAAAATAATGGTCTGGATCGTTTTAGTACATTACTGACTCGTGCTGCGCAGCACGAGGGGCTGGACGAAGCTGGCATCGATAAAGCACGTCAGGCTCCTTATCGTGCCCCGCTGATTATCACCGTTGTCGCGCATTGTGAAGATAGCCCGAAAGTCCCGCTCTGGGAGCAAATTGTCTCCGCCGGTTGTGCGGTTCAGGCGATGCAGATGGCGGCATTGGCACAAGGCTTTAATGGCATCTGGCGTAGCGGTGCCTGGACGCACAATACGCTGGTCCGTGAGGCGTTTAACTGTCGCGAACAGGATGAAATTGTCGGTTTCCTTTATCTGGGGACACCACAGCTGAAAGCATCGACCACGGTCACGCCGCTTGATACCGACGCGTTTGTTCACTACTTCTGATCGCGTCTTTTGAATAATATCGATTTCCCACTCGTTTTACAGCGTGCTTTCCCGCGAGTTACGCGGGAAATGCCCAGTCTGCTTGATGGTGAATAATGCGACTTTTTATTGCCGAAAAGCCTAGCCTTGCGCGGGCGATTGCAGACGTGTTACCCAAACCGCATCGACGCGGCGATGGTTTTATTGCCTGTGGCCAGAATGATGTTGTGACGTGGTGCGTGGGGCACCTGCTGGAGCAGGCGCAACCGGATGTTTATGATGCGCGCTACGCACGGTGGTCTCTCGCCGACTTACCGATCATTCCTCAGAAATGGCTGTTGCAACCGCGCCCCTCGGTCAGCAAGCAGTTGAGCGCCATAAAAAAACTCCTGAATGATGCCAGCGAAGTGATTCACGCGGGAGACCCCGATCGTGAAGGGCAACTGCTGGTTGATGAAGTACTGGACTATCTTTCCCTACCGGAAGAGAAGCGTCAGCAGGTACGTCGTTGTCTGATCAACGATCTCAATCCACAGGCGGTAGAGCGCGCCGTTTCTCGCTTGCGTGAGAACAGAGAGTTCATTCCCTTGTGCGTTTCGGCATTGGCGCGTTCCCGTGCTGATTGGCTCTACGGCATTAACATGACCCGTGCCTATACGATATTGGGGCGTAATGCCGGTTATGATGGCGTGCTGTCGGTTGGCCGCGTACAAACGCCAGTGCTGGGGCTGGTGGTGCGGCGAGATGAAGAGATAGAAAACTTCGTTTCCAAAGATTACTTTGAAGTTAAAGCCCATATCGTGACCCCGGCCGATGAACGTTTTGTCGCTATCTGGCAGCCCAGCGAATCCTGCGAGCCTTATCAGGATGAAGAAGGGCGCCTGCTGCATCGTTCTCTGGCGGATCACGTCGTTAAACGCATCGACGGTCAGCCCGCGTTCGTCACCAGCTATAATGATAAGCGGGAATCGGAAACCGCACCGCTACCTTATTCGCTCTCGACGCTTCAGATTGAGGCTGCGAAGCGTTTCGGGCTTAGCGCACAGCAGGTACTGGACGTGTGTCAGAAGCTGTATGAAACCCATAAGCTGATTACGTACCCACGTTCTGACAGTCGCTATCTGCCAGAAGAACATTTTACCGGACGTCATGCCGTCTTGAATGCGATAGCCGTACACCAACCTGACCTCTTGCCACAGCCGGTTATGGATATCGATCGGCGCAACCGCTGCTGGGACGATGGTAAGGTTGACGCTCACCACGCGATTATTCCTACTGCTCGCAGTGCCAGTGCCTCGCTGACTGAGAATGAACGCAAGGTGTATGGTTTAGTCGCGCGGCAGTACATCATGCAGTTCTGCCCGGACGCCGTGTTTCGCAAATGTGTTATTGAATTGGATATTGCGGGCGGTAAATTTATTGCCAAAGCACGATTCCTGGCCGAGGCCGGTTGGCGAACGTTGCTAGGCGGCAAAGAGCGAAACGAAGAAAACGAAGGCATGCCGTTGCCCGTGGTGGCAAAGGGTGATGAATTACTGTGTGAACGCGGTGAGGTGGTTGAGCGTCAAACTCAGCCGCCGCGACCTTTTACCGATGCGACGCTGTTATCGGCGATGACGGGTATCGCACGTTTTGTGCAGGATAAAGAGTTAAAGAAAATCCTGCGGGCGACCGATGGTTTAGGCACAGAGGCGACGCGTGCAGGTATCATCGAGCTCTTGTTTAAGCGGACATTTCTTTTTAAAAAAGCGCGCTATATTCACGCGAGTGAAGCGGGGCGAGCATTAATTCACTCGCTGCCTGCTAGTGCGGCGCATCCTGATATGACCGCACATTGGGAAGCCACGTTGACGCAGATCAGCGAGAAGAAATGTCGCTATCAGGATTTTATGCAACCGCTGACGAACTCCTTACAGGAGCTGATTCAGCAAGCGAAACAAAACGGTGCAGTGAGAGCATTCAAAGGGTTTTCTGCACCGCCGTCGGGTGCCTCAAAGCGGCGCAAGCCTCAGGCTAAAAAAGCGAAGGAGCAGGATCAATGAAATCGTTAGTGTCTTTGTGTTTCGCCAGTGTGATGCTGGTGCTGCCCACGCTGGCGCAGGCTAATCGCGGCGGAACGGATATTGTCGTTCCCGTTCCACCGGAAGTGTGGGGAGCAGGGACGACGGTTCGAGAGCAAAGCAATAACTGCCTGCGCTGCTGTGTGTATGAAAACCGTAATTATTCTGAAGGCGCGGTGGTAAAGGTCGAAGGGGTGATTCTGCAATGCGTGCGGGACAAGCAAACGCTGGGAACGAACAACCTGATATGGCAGTTGATTAAGCAGTAACCATGAATTCAGACGATATTATATTCGGCACGACTGTTGATGTTAATCACCGCTGTGGCTTTGATGCCCAGCGGTGATGTCATTTTTACCACTCACTCTTTTTAAAGCGTAAATTCCGCCCAGATCGGCGCATGGTCGGAAGGTTTTTCCATTCCACGAATATCGTAATCAATCCCGGTGGCGACACAGCGTTCGGCCAGGAAGGTACTGGCGAGAATGAGATCGATGCGCAAACCGCGGTTGTCATCAAATCCAGAAGAGCGATAGTCGAACCACGAGAAACGATCGTTACTTTCTGGATTGGCTGCACGGAAGGTGTCGATGAGCCCCCAACCTTGCAAACGCGCCATCCACTCACGCTCTTCCGGTAGGAAAGAACATTTACCGGTGCGTAGCCAGCGCTTGCGGCTTTCTTCGCCGATACCGATATCCAAGTCGGTAGCGCTGATATTGACATCACCCATCACAATCAGCGGCTGTGTCGCGCTGTGGTGCTGTTCCAGATAGGTTTGTAGATCCTGATAGAAGCGCGTCTTGGCGGGGAATTTCACCGGATGGTCGCGGCTTTCTCCTTGCGGAAAATACCCGTTTACTACTGTAAGCGTACCGTGCTCGGTGGCGAAGTCCGCCATGATGATCCGACGTTGCGCATCCTCTTCATCTGTTGGGAAACCGCGACGGACTGCAAGGGGTTTCTCTTTACATAGCAGCGCGACGCCGTAGTGACCCTTCTGTCCGTGATAATAAACGTGGTAGCCGTACTGGCTGACATCCTCTAACGGAAACATGTCATCGTGGACTTTCGTTTCCTGCAACCCAATTACATCCGGCTGGTGTTGTTCGATAATGGCGGCCAACTGATGAGGGCGCGCCCGCAGGCCATTGATATTAAAAGATACAACTTTCATGTTCGCTGCCATTCGCTAAAAAATGTGACCAGATGGTAGCAGAAAATGGCGCGTGGCGTCACGGCGAGGCTGCGCTTTCGGATTGAGTTGATAGGCTTATTGCTATGGCTTTAGTGACGGGTGAGGCAGATGAAAATCGTTGAAAATAAGATTCACTTATATTCAGTTGAACACGAGGCTTATCGACCGTTATACTCCGCACCTCGCAGGAGAGAGGGCGTGTACTTCAGCATACTTCAAGCTACATGTACGTTGGCATAAAGTATAACGCTCCGCCGAAGGCGCAAACTCCCATAATCGCTCAGGCTACCCTAACTGCGAATTCCATTGAAGCCAACTGGAGAGAGGTTGCGATGCAACCCACCGAAGGGGCAAGCAGCTCTGCTGCGTAAACTCTCAGGTAAAGCGGACAGAGGGAGTGGCACATTTCACAGGATAACTTGTGTGCTGACTTACATCTATCTGATCGCAATTACAGCCGAAGGGATGTCCGGGGCGCTAGCCGCCGGGCGTCGTAATATGGATATTTTTGGCGTAGGCATGATTGCCTTTATCACCGCGCTTGGCGGTGGTACCGTTCGCGATATTCTTCTCGGTAATTACCCCATCGGCTGGACGCAGCATCCCGGCTATACCTACCTCACCATTGGTGCAGGTCTTTTCACGATTATCATTGCGCGTTTTATGCACCATTTGCATCGTCTCTTTCTGGTACTGGATGCGATGGGGCTAATTGCTTTTACCATTATTGGGTGCAATGTGGCGCTGAAGCTGAATTATTCGATGACAGTAGTTGTCATGGCGGGGATTGTGACCGGGATTTTCGGTGGCATATTACGTGATATTTTCTGTAACCGTACGCCAATGGTGTTGAAGAAAGAGCTGTATGCCAGCGTCTCGCTTCTCGTCGCACTTTTATATCTGGGTCTGAAATCGCTTAATATCAATCACGATATTAACCTGCTGGCGTCATTCACTATCGGTCTGGCTGTGCGATTGGCAGCAATTCGCTGGTCATGGCAGCTTCCCGTGTTCTCTTATGTTCCTGGACGCTGGAAAGGGAAGGCGTAAGGGTAACTTTTCCCCATCCATAATATTGTGCTGATTAGTGGTGCAAGTGGTGGTGGGGGAAGGATAATTCGGCGCTTCGCACCTCACGCTGCGGGTCAACGCTAAGCGTTGCTCAAAACCGTACCGGTTTTGTCGAACCTTGGTCGAAGGTTCTCACCTTCCCCTGATGGGAATTTGATGCTTTGGTGTTGGGATGTAATTCAGAAGTGTTGCTTTGAAATGGTGGTGGGGGAAGGATAATTCGGTGCTTCGCACCTCACGCTGCGGGTCAACGCTAAGCGTTGCTCAAAACCGTACCGGTTTTGTCGAACCTTGGTCGAAGGTTCTCACCTTCCCCTGATGGGAATTTGATGCTTTGGTGTTGGGATGTAGTTCAGAAGTGTTGCTTTGAAATGGTGGTGGGGGAAGGATTCGAACCTTCGAAGTCTGTGACGGCAGATTTACAGTCTGCTCCCTTTGGCCGCTCGGGAACCCCACCACTGGCCTTGCTGCAAGAAGCTTTCACTTCAAGCGGGGCGCATCATATCAAATGACACGCCCCTGTAAAGCGGTATATATCAAAAATAAATGTGCCTGCCGTTTTTTTATTCCGTTCGGCGCATCCTTATACAAAAAGATGTCCGATCAACCAATTACAGAATAATGGTACGGTTCCCGTAGACAAAAACACGCTGTGCCAGCACGCGATACAGCGCCCGGCTTAGGACATTTTTCTCAACGTCGCGGCCTGCACGCATCATGTCGTCACCCGAGTACGTATGGTCGACGTGAATGACGTCCTGCATGATGATTGGGCCTTCATCCAGATTATCGTTGACGTAGTGGGCTGTCGCGCCAATGATTTTCACTCCACGCTCATATGCCTGATGGTACGGGCGGGCACCGATAAAGGCGGGTAAGAATGAATGGTGGATGTTGATCACTTGGTTTGGATAGTGCTGAACAAACGCCGGAGTCAGAACTCGCATGTATTTCGCCAGCACGACGTAATCAGGTTTGTATTGATCGATCTGCGCGATCATCTGTTGATCGTGCTCTTCGCGAGTCAGCCCTTCATGGCTAACCAAATGGAAAGGAATATCAAACCGCTCGACCAGCGTCTGTAACGTATCGTGGTTGCCGATGACGGCAGAGATTTCGACATCCAGACCGCCATACGCGCTCTTCATCAACAGATCGCCCAGGCAGTGAGCTTCTTTCGTTACCAGAACGACGATGCGACGACGGCCTGCTGCGGTTAATTCGCGAGACGATCCTTCTGGAAGTGCGCTATCTAGATCGGCTAACAGCGTGGTGTCGTTGAAAATCCCTTCCAACTCGGTCCGCATGAAAAAGCGTCCAGTGCGATGATCGACAAACTCATTGTTTTGCACGATGTTCAGTTCGTGCTTATAACAAATATTCGTAATTTTCGCGATGAGCCCTTTTGCGTCGGGGCAAATGGTTCGTAATACTTTTCTTTGTATATTTTGGGATTGCATGAGCGTGTAGATCCTGTCGAAAAACTAGAATAACGATCTTATGGTAACGCAGCGGTAAGGCCGCGTGGGCGACTGCCTGTGTTCTATTGTCCGCAACACTTTTTGTATTTTTTGCCGGAACCACACGGGCAAGGTTCATTTCTGCCTGTCTGCAAATGAACGCCGTCTATATAGTACCAGCGATTATGCTGGCGAAGGAAGCGTGAGCGCTCTCGCATCACTTCTGTGCGCTGGCTGTCGATTTCCGATATATAACGCGCGGCAAATTCCACATAACCTTCATCGGGCATTTTCCCGGGAGATGTTGCCAGTATAGTGAGGCCAAGCCACTGTGAATTCTGGCAGCTTTCAGTGAGAGACTCGCGCCATTTCTCGGGGTGAAGGTCGGGATGCCAGGTAGCGATAAGGTAATCGACATCGTGCTTGACGTAGGCGGTATAGCGCGACCTCATTAATATGGCAGGTTCGGCCGCTGTGGCGGCGTGCGTGAGGTAGGGTTGACAGCATGCGTTATACTGCAACCCACTGCAACAGGGGCAAGATTCAGACACGATGTCTCCTGAAGAAAATTTAAGATAAAAATTGATAGATAATAAACAGATCCCTATGCAGGATGCCGATATGTTACCTAAGAAACTCTACGTGTAGCAATGTGCGCTAAAATGAAGACAGGTGGATCAATCATGCAACGGAAAAAAATTGGAGTAGCCTTGGGGTCCGGGGCCGCGAAAGGATGGGCGCATATTGGTGTATTGAATGCGTTAACTGAAATGGGGATCGAGGTCGATGTTGTAGCCGGTTGTTCTATCGGCGCGTTGGTTGGTGCAGCGTATGCCACAAACAATTTATCCTCAATGGATCGCTGGGTGAGAAGTTTTGGTTACTGGGATGTGATTCGACTGATGGATCTCTCTTGGCAGCGCGGCAGTTTATTGCGTGGTGATCGCGTCTTTAACAGTGTGAAACATTTGTTACATACAACACAGATTGAAGACTGTGATATCAAGTATGGCGTGGTGACGACAAATCTTAGTACTGGTCGTGAACTCTGGCTGACAGAAGGCGATTTACATCAGGCTATGCGAGCGTCTTGCAGTATGCCAGGTCTGCTATCCCCGGTTAGATTTAACGATTACTGGTTGGTGGATGGGGCGGTGGTTAATCCCGTTCCCGTTTCTCTGGCGCGGGCAATGGGAGCTGACATCGTGATTGCGGTTGATCTCCAGCACGACGCGAGTCTTAATCATCAGGATTTGCTATCGATCAAACCGACGGCGTCGGACATTGATGTGGAGAATGTTCCACAAGATTGGCGTAGTAGGATTCGGGAACGTTTACTGCGTGGTCGACGTCATCCAGCAGAAAGTTCGCCAACGGCAATGGAGATAATGAGCACATCGATCCAGATTCTTGAAAATCGATTGAAGATGACGCGGATGGCGGGCGATCCGCCCGACGTACTGCTGCAACCGCATTGTCCCCAGATTGCTACGTTAGATTTTCATCGGGCGCAGGAGGCGATCGATGCGGGCTATAAGGCGGTGGAAAAGATGCGTGATGAATTGTTGCCGCTAGCGAAAGAGGCATAGTGAAGAGCGTATACGTGTAGCTAAGCACACACGTGGTAAAGAAAACATGGTGTGAAGAAGACATACGTGTGAAGAAAATATAGTGTGCCGTCTATCCGGCGCATTGACGCTAAAGCAGATGTGATTATTCGGTGTTTGAAGTAAGGGGTACTGATGGAACAACCACTGGCGGGTAAGCATATTTTAGTCATTGATGACGAGGCCGTTTTTCGATCTGTGCTCGCTGGTTATCTGACTTCTCTTGGCGCTTTAGTTCAGGAGGCGGTTAATGGATTAGATGCGCTAAGTATTCTTGAACATTACCAACCCGATTTAATGATTTGCGATCTGAAGATGCCGACCATGGGAGGCATTGAATTCCTTGAATGTCTGCGCTTGAAGGATAACGACACGCCAATACTTGTCATTTCTGCGACCAGCCAGATGGCGGATATCGCCAAAGTCTTGCGCCTTGGTGTCCAGGATGTATTGCTGAAACCGATTCGTGATTACACACGTTTGCGTGAGGCTGTTATGTCCTGCCTCTATCCCGACATGTTCACCTCACAGTTGAATGAGATGGATCAGCTGATGCAGGATATGGATTCCCTTAATCAATCTCCTGAAGCGGTAACTAAACTGCTCGCTCAGTTGCAACCGCCCGTTCAGCAAACGCTTGCTCGCTGCCGTGTTAACTACCGTCAGTTGACGACCGCCGAACAACCGGGGCTGGTGCTGGATATTGCCGCGCTTTCGGAGACAGAGCTAGCGTTCTATTGCCTGGATGTCACTCAGGGCGTCAATAATAATGGGACGCTGGCGGCGCTACTGCTTCGAACCTTGTTTAACGGGTTACTTCAGGAGCATTTGGCCGATCAGCAACATCGTTTACCGTATCTGCCGACGTTATTAAAGCAGGTAAACCAGCTGCTGCGACAGGCGAGCCTAGACGGTCGTTTTCCTTTGCTTGTGGGATATTACCATCGGCAATTAAAACAGCTGATACTGATTTCCGCTGGGTTAAACGCGACGTTGAATGTTAACGAGCAGCAAATAGCATTGAATAGCGGTATCCCTTTAGGAACGCTTGAAGGCGCTTATCTCAACCAGCTAAATTATCAATGCGAAGCGTGGCAGTGTCAGATATGGGGGGGCGGCGGTCGTTTACGGCTCATGTTGGCTACAGAATAATCTTATAGAACGAGGTGGGCGCTGGTTTCGGGTAATACCTCTCTTTCGGTACTATTCTTTATTTCCTACTATGTAGGGAGTTATCTTATTTTTATTGAACGCTAACGTTGGGACAAGCGTGCCCTTGTTAAAGAAGTTATACTCTTCCGGTTATCTTGATTAGATAAATAAAGTTCATTATTTGAACGGTATATAAGAGGCTGTTTATGTCTATTGTGAATAAAAAAGTAAAAAAAGCGGTCATACCGGTTGCTGGATTAGGTACGCGTATGCTGCCTGCCACCAAAGCCATTCCTAAAGAAATGCTGCCGTTGGTAGATAAACCGCTGATCCAATATGTCGTTAATGAGTGTATCGCCGCAGGGATTAATGAAATTATCCTGGTTACGCACTCCTCTAAGAATTCCATCGAAAACCATTTCGATACCAGTTTTGAACTCGAAGCCATACTGGAAAAGCGTGTTAAACGTCAGCTGTTGGAAGAAATTCAATCCATCTGCCCTAAACACGTCACCATTATGCAAGTCCGTCAGGGATTAGCGAAAGGGTTGGGCCATGCCGTATTGTGCGCGCACCCGCTAGTCGGGGATGAGCCAGTCGCGGTTATTCTGCCGGATGTGATTATTGATGAATATGAATCCGATCTGAAGAAAGATAACCTGAGCGAAATGCTACAGCGTTTTTCTACTACAGGTCACAGTCAGATTATGGTTGAGCCGGTTGAGAATGTAAGTAGCTACGGCGTGGTTGATTGCAAAGGCGTGGAATTAAAAGCAGGGGATAGCGCACCTATGGTTGGTGTGGTTGAAAAACCGAAAGCTTCCGAAGCGCCGTCTAATTTAGCTGTTGTTGGCCGTTATGTACTCTCAGCGGATATTTGGTCTCTGCTGGAGAAAACACCACCAGGCGCTGGTAATGAAATTCAGTTAACCGATGCTATTGCGATGCTGATGGAAAAAGAAACAGTAGAAGCGTATCACCTGAAAGGTGTGAGCCATGACTGTGGTAACAAATTAGGCTATATGCAGGCATTTGTGGAATATGGCTTACGTCATGATGGTTTAGGCGAAGAGTTCGCGCAATGGTTGCAGGAAGCGATTGACGCAGAAGAAAAATAACAGGATGTAATAATTGCCCTCTGTTTACAGAAACAGAGGGCAGCCTAAAACGGCGACATATCTGTTTTCTCTTTGCAAGACGCGTTATAAAGAAAAACCCCCGATAGCTAGCTATCGGGGGTTTTCAATATTCAGTACTTATAAACAATTACAGCAGGAAATCATCTAAAGATTTACCTTGCTCTTCGATTGCTTTCTTGATTACTGCTGGAGTACGACCCTGACCAGTCCAGGTTTTAGCTTCACCGTTCTCGTCAATGTATTGATATTTTGCCGGACGGGCAGCGCGTTTGCTTTTACCTGCAACTTTCACTGAACCTAAAGATTGCAATAATTCGTTAGGGTCAATGCCATCTGCAATCAGCATATCGCGATATTGTTGCAATTTACGCGCACGTTCTTCAACTTCAGCCTGAACCTGGCTATCTTCTTCGCGGCGTTCATTAACCACGACTTCCAGTTTTTCCAGCATTTCTTCCAACGTATCGAGGGTACATTCTCTTGCCTGGGCACGCAGAGTACGGATGTTGTTAAGAATCTTTAGTGCTTCGCTCATTGTGATAATCTCAAATTAATATTATTGGTGGCGTGTAGTGTGATAATAGAGTGCTATTTTCCTTTCTGCAATAGTCAAATTTGTAAGTTTGTTAAAAAACATCATTTTTAAAACAGATATCACATCGTATGTTACATAAATATAAATACTTTCCTATTATCAAAAAAATACATTTTGTATGCCGTTTTTCTACCTCAAACGACAGTGAATGGTTTATTGACGCGCGTCGTTGTTATAAGGAATTTTTATATCTTTTATCGTAATGGGCAGCCAGGGGCGGCCGAGTGGACAAGATGTGGTCGGGGAATAGCCCATTGCACAGCGTGAAGGCGAGTTGTTACAATAAGTTTTTACGACACGACGATCATATAGCCTGTGTTTGGAGTAGTTAAGTGGCCCAACTTTATTTTTATTATTCTGCAATGAATGCAGGGAAGTCGACGGCACTATTGCAGTCGTCATATAACTACCAGGAACGCGGGATGCGCACGCTGGTGTTCACCGCAGAAATAGATAATCGGCATGGTGTAGGGATAGTCAGTTCACGGATCGGTCTTTCTTCCCCAGCATTATTGTTTAATCGGCAGACATCCTTATTTGAACTGCTGGAGAAAGAGCACCGTACTCAGCCCGTAGATTGTGTATTAATTGACGAATGTCAATTTTTAACCCGCGAGCAGGTGAACGAGCTTTCCGATGTCGTGGACCAATTAGATATCCCGGTATTGTGTTACGGGCTGCGTACTGATTTTCGTGGTGATTTGTTTTCCGGAAGTCACTATTTATTAGCGTGGGCAGATAAGCTGATTGAGTTAAAAACGGTCTGTCATTGCGGCCGTAAAGCCAACTGTGTATTGCGGTTAGATGCTCAGGGTAATGCCGTCCATGAAGGGGAACAGGTCGTTATTGGTGGCAATGAGAGTTATGTTTCCGTGTGTCGTAAACATTATAAAATTGCGCTGGGATTAACCCGTAAGGAAAGCGTGTAAGGCGGTTAAATATCCGGCTGGCGGGATGATTAATAAACGGCGCATTGATGCCTGTGCGTGTAATAAAAATGCCCAACCTTAAAAGGGTTGGGCATTGTAGTGAACTAAACTATAAGGCAGTAACAGCTGACGCGTTAATGTGCGGCTTTCTTGCCGGTTTTGGCGGCTTTTGCTACAGGTTCAACGGTTTCCGTTTTTACCTCTTCAGAGAACTTACGACCATAGTAAGTGTCCAGCAGAATCTGTTTCAATTCAGAAATCAGCGGGTAGCGTGGGTTAGCACCAGTACACTGATCGTCGAACGCATCTTCTGACAGTTTATCGACCTTAGCCAGGAAATCGGCCTCCTGTACGCCCGCTTCACGAATGGACGCTGGGATCCCCAGTTCGGTCTTTATTTCTTCCAGCCAGTTCAGTAATTTCTCGATTTTCTGTGCAGTACGGTCGCTAGGCGCAGTCAAACGTAGGTGGTCGGCTATTTCAGCGTAACGACGACGAGCTTGCGGACGGTCATATTGGCTGAACGTTGTTTGTTTGGTCGGGTTATCGTTCGCGTTATAGCGAATCACGTTCGAGATCAGCATGGCATTAGCCAGACCGTGCGGAATATGGAACTCCGAGCCCAGTTTATGCGCCATTGAGTGACAGACGCCGAGGAAGGCGTTGGCAAACGCGATACCCGCAATCGTCGCGGCGTTGTGCACGCGCTCACGGGCAACCGGGTTTTTCGCACCGTCACGGTAGCTGTCCGGCAGATTTTCCTTCAGCAGTTTCAGCGCTTGTAACGCCTGTCCGTCTGAATATTCATTTGCCAGCACGGAAACATAGGCTTCCAGCGAGTGGGTTACGGCATCGAGCCCACCAAAGGCACACAGCGATTTCGGCATGTTCATCACCAGATTGGCATCAACAATGGCCATATCTGGGGTCAGCGCATAGTCCGCCAACGGATATTTCTGTCCAGTTGCATCGTCGGTCACCACGGCAAATGGCGTGACTTCGGAACCAGTACCGGATGTAGTGGTAATCGCCACCATCTTGGCTTTGACACCCATTTTCGGGAACTTATAGATACGTTTACGGATATCCATAAAGCGCAGCGCCAGCTCTTCGAAGTGTGTAGTAGGGTGCTCATACATCACCCACATGATCTTCGCAGCATCCATCGGAGAACCGCCACCCAGTGCAATAATCACATCGGGCTTGAAGGAGTGCATTTGTTCCGCGCCTTTGCGCACGATGCTCAGTGTCGGGTCAGCTTCAACTTCAAAGAAAACTTCGGTTTCCAGTCCGTGTTGTTTCAGTACGGAAGTTACCTGATCAACGTAGCCATTATTGAACAGGAAGCGGTCAGTCACGATAAATGCGCGTTTTGCACCATCGGATGCGACTTCTTCAAGTGCGATAGGCAGTGAGCCACGACGGAAGTAAATGGATTTAGGAAGTTTATGCCACAACATATTCTCTGCTCGCTTGGCTACCGTTTTTTTGTTGATCAAGTGCTTCGGACCGACGTTTTCGGAGATGGAGTTTCCGCCCCATGAGCCACAGCCCAGTGTCAGAGACGGAGCGAGTTTGAAGTTGTAGAGATCGCCGATACCACCCTGAGAAGCCGGCGTGTTAATCAGGATACGTGCCGTTTTCATCATATTCCCGAAATGATTTACACGCTCTGGCTGATTGTCCTGATCGGTATACAGGCAGGATGTGTGACCGATGCCACCCATTGCCACCAGTTTTTCCGCTTTAATGACGGCGTCATTGAAGTCTTTCGCCCGGTACATCGCCAGCGTCGGAGACAGTTTTTCATGGGCAAACGGTTCGGATTCATCAACGGCCGTCACTTCACCGATCAGCACTTTGGTGTTCGCAGGGACGGTGATACCCGCCATTTCAGCGATCTTTGGTGCTGGCTGGCCCACAATGTCGGCATTCAGTGAGCCGTTTTTCAGCAGAATGCCTTGTACGGCATGAAGTTCTTTGCCTTTCAGCATGTAGCCGCCGTGGGTGGCGAAACGCTCACGTACGGCATCATAGGCGCTGTCTACCACGATGACTGACTGTTCTGACGCACAAATGACGCCGTTATCGAAGGTTTTCGACATCAGGATAGAGGCAACGGCACGCTTAATATCCGCCGTTTCGTCAATAACAACGGGGGTGTTACCTGCACCTACGCCGATCGCCGGTTTACCTGAGCTGTATGCCGCTTTCACCATACCCGGCCCGCCGGTAGCCAGAATCAGGTTGATATCTGGGTGGTGCATCAGTTGGTTGGATAAATCGACGGACGGTTGATCAATCCAGCCGATGATATCTTTCGGGGCGCCAGCGGCAATCGCAGCTTGCAGTACAATGTCTGCGGCTTTATTGGTCGCATTTTTTGCACGTGGATGGGGAGAGAAGATAATCCCGTTACGAGTCTTCAGGCTGATCAGCGCTTTAAAAATCGCGGTAGAAGTGGGGTTGGTGGTGGGAACAATACCGCAAATCAGGCCAATAGGCTCTGCAATGGTAATAGTACCGAAAGTGTCATCAGTAGAGAGGACGCCACAGGTTTTTTCATCCTGATAGGCGTTATAAATGTATTCGGATGCGAAGTGGTTTTTGATGACTTTATCTTCCACGATCCCCATACCGGATTCAGCAACCGCCATTTTTGCCAGCGGGATACGGGCATCCGATGCAGCGAGTGCGGCAGCGCGGAAGATCTTGTCCACTTGTTCCTGAGTGTAAGTGGCAAATTCCTGCTGTGCCTTTTTAACTCTTTCGACCAGTGCGTTAAGTTCAGCAACGTTGGTTACGGCCATAATGCTCTCCTGATAAATGTTAAACTCTTTCAGTCAATTGTTCGCCGGATAGAACAGTATAGATAAACAAGCGGGGTACGTTTCCGCTACCAGGCTATTCTTTCCTATCTATCTCACGTTAATTGACTCAAAGAGCTTGTCAGACGCCGTTATGGCGCGATTGCAGCTTTTTAAAATACTGTAACCGTCGATACCGTAAATTTTTGAAATATTGTTTTGAAAATAAGCCAAAATTAAGAGGATTTACGTGTTCACTACGGTATGGAATGAGCATACCTATTTGTGGGTGCCTTTTTTGTGATCAACATCGAACTTTCTTTAAGCTGACACCATTCAGCAATGTGATATTGATAATCAATATCATTAGGAAGGTAAAGGTAGGGGCTTTTCTACCTAAAATGGAGTGGTAGGGGGGCAGAATTGACGGCGGTGATACAGATAGTTATCGGAATCACTGACGAGTTCGACTTGTTTGTAGAATAGGGTCTATCCGTTCGAGTAAAACGTATTCGTATAAATATTGCTTATATCTTAATCGGGTTAGTTATTTTACGTGCCGTCTATAGCAGAGAAGCAGAACGCTATCGGCGCGTATGGTTAGTAATAAAATTGTTAAAATAATAACATTCCGATCAGATAATGACGCGGATAGGTAAGCATGCGTCATCATTTTTGTGCTGTGAAAATGATGAAACCCACTACGATGTTTTTTTGTTCAAAATCCATAAATTGCTGAATATTTAAAAAACATTTGCAAATAAAGATAAAAGGCATTGTTTATCATGGGGTTAATCATTGCGTCACTCTATTGCAATAAAACAGCTATCGGGCTGTATTAAAGAAAATTAAGCAACATCAATGTAAAAATATTGGCGAATGTGTCCGCTTTTGATAGCTTCGAGTTTCGACCTGTTATCCGCCATTCACCCATAAATTAATTTTATGATTTATTTGGATAATAGGCGTTCTTTTCTACTCTATGTGACGGCAATTTTTACGCATAGAGTCCGGTATGGCGTTGTATCAGACAGGGGCGTTTATAAAGTGAAAATTTGCAAAACAAAACGATGCTTTGTTACCAGTATGATTGCCGCGGCAGTGATGGCGTCATGCGTGAATGTTCAGGCTGCTAATGTACCTGCCGGTATTGAGCTGGCAAAAGAACAGGTTCTGGTGAGAAACAATGGCGCCGAGGTGTCATCACTGGATCCGCATAAAATAGAAGGCGTACCGGAATCCAACGTCGCGCGCGATTTATATGAAGGATTGGTAATTTCCGATCCGGATGGACACCCGATTCCCGGCGTGGCTGAGCGTTGGGAAAGCAGCGATTTTAAAGTCTGGACGTTCCATTTACGTAAAGATGCCAAGTGGTCAAATGGCGAACCGGTTACCGCACAGGATTTCGTTTATAGCTGGCAGCGTCTGGCCGATCCGAAAACCGTTTCCCCTTATGCCAGCTATTTGCAATATGGTCATCTGTTGAATATTGATGACATTATTGCCAGCAAGAAATCTCCCGATACGCTGGGCGTAAAAGCACTCGACGCCCATACGTTGGAAGTGACATTAAGCGAGCCGATCCCTTACTTTTATAAATTACTGAATCACTCGTCCATGTCCCCAGTAAATAAAACAGCGGTGGAGAAATTTGGTGATAAATGGACCCAGCCGGAAAACTGGGTGGGGAATGGTGCCTATCGCCTTAAATCCTGGGTAGTGAATGAACGGCTTGTGCTGGAGCGTAACCCCCAATATTGGGATAACGCCAAGACCGTGATTAATCAGGTCACCTATCTGCCGATTTCTTCAGAAGTCACGGATGTTAACCGTTACCGTGCGGGGGAAATTGATGTCACCAATAATAAATTACCCATCGAGCTATTTCAGAAGCTAAAAAAAGAAATCCCACAAGAAGTTAACATCAACCCTTATCTCTGCACCTATTATTACGAAATCAATAACCAGAAACCGCCATTTAACGATGTTCGGGTACGTACAGCTCTGCGCATGGGGCTCGATCAGGACATATTGACCAATAAAGTTAAAAATCAGGGCGACATTCCTGCCTATGGCTATATTCCACCCTTTACTGACGGCCTGAAAGCGCATACGCCAGAGTGGTTTACCTGGCCACAGGCGAAACGTAATGAAGAAGCGAAAAAATTACTGGCGGAAGCGGGTTATACCGCAGATAAGCCGTTGACGTTTAATTTGCTTTATAACTCGTCTGATTTGCATAAAAAGATGGCGATCGCAGCGGTATCGATCTGGAAACAGAATCTGGGCGTCGACGCGAAGTTGGAAAATCAGGAGTGGAAAACCTATCTCAGCACCCGTCATCAGGGCAATTATGACGTCGCGCGTGCTGGATGGTGTGCGGACTATAACGAACCGACATCGTTCCTGAATAGTATGCTGTCAGATAGCAGCAACAACACGGCGCATTATAAGAGCGCGGCGTTCGACAAGCTGATGGCTCAGGCTGTTCAGGCGAAAACGGACGATGAACGTGCACAAGTTTATCAGCAGGCAGAATCGCAGTTAGATAAAGATGCAGCCATTGTACCGGTCTATTACTACGCGAACGCCAGGCTGATAAAACCCTATGTCGGTGGCATTACCGGCAAGGATCCGTTGGATAATTTACGGGTGAAGGATCTCTATATCATTAAGCATTAATCTGCCGCTGTTTACGGTTTGATGCAAATGAAGTGAGCGAGCAGCGATTAATTTGGTGTTTAATCTCTGGTTACCCATTCCTACTCTGTGGGAATGGGTCGTGAGTCGAATCGATTAATCGTCTTCTCACAGGACTCTCATTCAGGAATCGTGCTGGGATAACTAACACGACAACATTACAGGAGAAAATAATGACACACATCACAACTAAAAAAAGAGTAGCTGCCGCTATTATCGCGGCATTAAGTAGCACGATGGCTGTTTCTGCCTTCGCCGCGACCGTTCCCGCAGGCGTTCAGTTAGCAGACAAACAGGAATTGATTCGTAACAACGGCGCTGAAGTTTCATCCCTTGACCCGCATAAAATCGAAGGTGTACCGGAATCTAACGTATCGCGCGATCTGCTGGAAGGGTTGGTGATTTCTGACGTTAACGGCAAAACCAGCCCCGGTGTAGCGGAAAGCTGGGATAACAAAGATTTTAAAGTGTGGACATTCCACCTGCGTAAAGATGCCAAATGGTCGAATGGTGAGCCGGTTACCGCACAGGATTTCGTCTACAGCTGGCAGCGTCTGGCCGATCCAAAGACGGCATCGCCTTATGCTAGCTACCTGCAATATGGTCATCTGCTGAATATCGATGACATCATTGCCGGTAAAAAATCCCCAGATACGCTAGGCGTGAAAGCGATCGACGACCATACGTTTGAGGTCACGCTTTCTGAAGCCGTACCTTACTTCTATAAGCTGCCTGTTTACGTCGCAATGTCCCCAATCAATAAAACCGTTGTTGAAAAATTCGGTGAAAAATGGACGCAGCCGCAAAACTGGGTTGGTAATGGTGCCTATAAGCTGAAAAGTTGGGTGGTGAATGAAAAAATGGTGCTGGAGCGTAACCCGCAATATTGGGACAACGCCCATACTGTGATTAACCAAGTGACGTATTTGCCGATTGCGTCTGAAGTGACGGACGTTAACCGCTACCGCAGCGGTGAAATCGACATGACGTACAATAATCTGCCAATCGAACTCTTCCAAAAACTGAAGAAAGAAATCCCGGATGAAGTGAAGGTTAACCCGTACCTGTGTACCTACTACTACGAAGTTAACAACCAGAAGCCACCGTTTAATGATGTGCGCGTACGTAACGCGCTGCGTCTGGGCCTGAGCCAGGATATTCTGACCAACAAGGTGAAGAATCAAGGCGACATTCCTGCCTATGGCTTTGTACCACCCTATATCGATGGCCTGAAAGCATCAGTACCTGAGTGGTTCACCTGGTCACAGACCAAACGTAATGAAGAAGCGAAAAAACTGTTGGCCGAAGCGGGTTATACCGCAGAAAAACCGCTGACGCTGAGCCTGCTGTACAACACTTCCGATCTGCATAAGAAAATGGCTATCGCGGCAGCTTCTATCTGGAAACAGAATATCGGTGTAGACGTTAAGCTGGAAAATCAGGAATGGAAAACCTTCCTCAGCCCCCGTCATCAGGGGACCTATGATGTTGCACGTGCCGGATGGTGTGCGGATTATAACGAACCGTCAACCTTCCTGAACAGCATGCTGTCCGACAGCAGCAGTAACACCTCGCACTATAAGAGCAAAGAGTTTGATGCACTGGTGGCGAAATCCTTGCAGGTGAAAACTGACGAGGAGCGCGCTGCGGTTTACCAGCAGGCGGAATCACAGCTGGATAAAGACGCTGTCACCATACCGGTCTATTACTATGCGAATACCCGACTGGTGAAACCTTATGTTGGTGGATTAACGGGCAAAGATCCCCAAGATAATGTTTACGTGAAAGATCTTTATATCATCAAGCACTAATAATAATGGCTGGCGCACGCAACTGTGCTGCCAGCCTTTTATAGGTACGAGCAATGTTAAAATTTATTCTTCGCCGCTGTTTAGAGGCGATTCCAACGCTACTTATCCTGATCACCATCTCGTTCTTCATGATGCGATTGGCACCCGGCAGCCCTTTTACCGGTGAACGTAATTTACCGCCGGAAGTGATGGCGAATATTGAAGCTAAATATCATCTGAACGACCCAATACTGACGCAGTACGGTAATTACTTGCTGCAATTGGTACAGGGTGATTTCGGTCCTTCTTTTAAATACAAAGACTATTCCGTGAACGATTTGGTCGCGACATCTTTCCCAGTTTCTGCGAAATTAGGGTTCGCGGCATTCATTCTTGCCATTGTTTTTGGTGTGAGTGCGGGTGTGATCGCCGCGCTGAATCAAAATACGAAATGGGATTATACCGTGATGGGCTTTGCCATGACGGGGGTGGTTATTCCCAGCTTTGTCGTCGCGCCGTTATTGGTGCTGATTTTTGCCATTACGCTACGTTGGCTACCTGGCGGTGGCTGGAACGGCGGGGCACCCAAATACATGATTTTACCGATGGTGGCACTGTCTTTGTCTTATATCGCCAGCATCGCGCGTATTACCCGAGGATCTATGATCGAGGTTTTGCACTCTAACTTTATCCGCACCGCGCGCGCCAAAGGGCTACCGATGCGTCGCATCGTTCTGCGCCACGCGTTAAAGCCTGCGTTGCTGCCCGTGCTTTCCTATATGGGGCCCGCGTTTGTGGGGATTATTACCGGCTCAATGGTTATTGAAACCATTTTTGGTTTACCCGGTATTGGGCAACTGTTCGTGAACGGTGCACTGAACCGCGACTATTCACTGGTATTGAGTTTGACGATTCTGGTCGGCGGCTTAACCATTTTATTTAATGCGATCATTGACGTGCTCTACGCTGTTATCGATCCGAAAATTCGCTATTAATTGGAGGCGTTATGTTTTGGAATCGAAAAAACGTTGAAGCGTTAGAGAACTTCACCGAGCAGGCTGAGATTGAAGGCCGTAGTTTGTGGCAGGATGCGCGCCTGCGCTTTATCCATAACCGTGCTGCGCTGGCCAGTCTGTTTGTTTTGGCTGTGATTACTGTGTTTGTGATTTTTGCACCTCTGCTGTCTGCATTTGACTACGCCGATACGGACTGGGGAATGATGTCAGCTGCGCCGGATATGACGTCCGGACACTATTTTGGTACAGACTCCTCCGGTCGTGATTTGTTGGTTCGCGTTGCCATCGGTGGACGCGTCTCGCTGATGGTGGGTGTCGCGGCGGCGCTGGTTGCCGTGGTCGTTGGAACGCTGTATGGCGCGATGTCCGGTTATTTGGGCGGAAAAGTAGATTCGGTGATGATGCGTCTGCTGGAGATCCTCAATTCGTTCCCGTTCATGTTCTTCGTCATTCTGCTGGTAACATTCTTTGGGCAAAACATGCTGCTGATCTTCGTGGCCATTGGCATGGTGTCTTGGCTGGATATGGCGCGTATCGTGCGCGGCCAGACACTGAGCCTGAAACGTAAAGAGTTCATTGAGGCGGCGATGGTTTCCGGTGTCTCTACGCGCGGTATCGTGCTGCGTCACATTGTTCCTAACGTGCTCGGTGTGGTGGTGGTTTATGCCTCTTTGCTGGTGCCAAGCATGATTCTGTTTGAGTCCTTCCTGAGCTTCCTGGGTTTGGGAACGCAGGAGCCGTTAAGCAGCTGGGGCGCTTTGCTGAATGATGGTGCGAACTCAATGGAAGTGTCGCCATGGTTACTGTTCTATCCGGCGGCGTTTCTTGTTGTCACGTTGTTTTGTTTTAACTTTATCGGCGATGGCCTGCGTGATGCCCTCGACCCGAAAGATCGCTGAGGAGCATTAACATGAGCAAAATTGAGTTAACTGGCGCGCAAGACGCGCTGCTACATGTTCAGGATCTACGGGTAACGTTTAAAACGCAGGATGGAGACGTGACGGCGGTTAACGACCTGAATTTCACGCTCAATGCTGGTGAAACGCTGGGGATTGTCGGTGAATCTGGGTCCGGTAAATCACAGACTGCGTTTGCGTTGATGGGGCTATTGGCCCGCAATGGCCGTATTGGTGGCTCGGCGCGTTTTCGTGGTAGAGAGATTCTCAATTTACCTGAAAACCAACTGAATAAGCTGCGTGCTGAAGAAATTAGCATGATCTTTCAGGATCCGATGACCTCGCTGAACCCTTACATGCGCGTCGGTGAACAGCTGATGGAAGTACTGATGCTGCACAAACGCCTGAGCAAAAGTGAAGCGTTTGAAGAGTCGGTCAAAATGCTGGATGCGGTCAAAATGCCGGAAGCGCGTAAGCGTATGAAGATGTATCCGCATGAATTTTCCGGTGGGATGCGTCAGCGCGTGATGATTGCGATGGCGCTGCTGTGTCGGCCGAAGTTGCTGATTGCCGATGAACCGACAACGGCACTGGATGTGACCGTTCAGGCGCAGATTATGACGCTGTTGAACGAGCTGAAGAGCGAGTTTAATACCGCCATCATCATGATCACGCATGATCTGGGTGTGGTTGCCGGTATTTGTGACAAAGTGCTGGTGATGTACGCGGGGCGCACCATGGAATACGGCGTTGCACGCGATGTCTTTTATCATCCGAGCCACCCATATTCTGTCGGCTTGCTCAATGCCGTGCCGCGTCTGGATGCAGAAGATGACGTGTTGGCGACCATTCCGGGTAATCCACCTAACTTATTACGCTTGCCGAAAGGGTGTCCGTTCCAACCGCGCTGCCCGTATTCAATGGATGTCTGCCATAGCGCACCTGCGCTAGAATCTTTTGGTGATGGCCGCTTGCGCGCCTGCTTTAGAGCGATTGAGGAGGTGGTATGAACAACGCGGACGAGAAAAAGGTGTTGTTAGAAGTGGACGATCTGAAAGTCCACTTTGATGTCAGAGATGATAAGCAGTGGTTCTGGCAGCCGCCGAAAAAACTGAAAGCCGTCGATGGTGTGACGCTGCGCTTGTATGAAGGTGAAACGCTGGGCGTGGTCGGGGAATCCGGCTGCGGCAAGTCTACGCTAGCGCGTGCTATTATCGGATTGGTAAAAGCGACGGACGGGCGGGTGACCTGGCTGGGGAAAGATCTGCTGGGGATGAGCGCAGCTGAATGGCGCGCAACGCGTAACGATATTCAGATGATATTTCAGGATCCGCTGGCATCGCTGAATCCGCGTATGAACATCGGCGAAATTATTGCTGAGCCGTTGAAAGTTTATCATCCAGAGCTTGATCGACAGACGGTGAAAGACCGCGTGAAAACCATGATGTTGAAGGTTGGACTGCTGCCGAGCCTGATCAACCGCTATCCGCATGAATTCTCCGGCGGGCAGTGCCAACGTATTGGGATCGCGCGGGCGCTGATTCTGGAGCCGAAGCTGATTATCTGTGATGAGCCAGTTTCCGCACTGGACGTATCTATTCAGGCTCAGGTCGTTAACCTACTGCGTCAGCTACAGCGTGAAATGCGCCTGTCGCTGATTTTCATCGCCCATGATTTATCGGTAGTGAAGCACATTTCCGATCGCGTGTTGGTGATGTATCTGGGTCATGCGGTAGAGCTGGGAACGTACGATCAGGTCTATCAAAACCCGCAGCACCCGTATACCCGTGCGCTGATGTCCGCTGTGCCGGTTCCCGATCCCGATAAGGAACGCAACAAGAAGATACAGTTGCTGGAAGGGGATCTACCTTCACCGATCAATCCGCCATCGGGCTGCGTATTCTGCACTCGTTGTCCCGTAGTCGGCCCTGAGTGCACGAAAACCCGGCCATTGCTGGAGGGGAGCTTTACACACGCCGTCTCGTGTCTGAAAGTCGATCCGCAGGCGCTACTACCGGCCTCGGAAGCGGAAGCACAGTAGCTTGTTTTATCCGTTACCAATGTAAAAAGGCGTCTCCTGTGGGAGACGCCTTACGTTTAGGCGAGATGACTTATTCTTTCCACAGGGCTTATTCTTTCCACAGAATGTGGCAAAGTTTGTGGTCTTTTTCTCGGCAAATCAGTACGCGGGCAAAAATATCGGTAATTTCTTCACCTTCCTGTTCGGCCAGCCCAATCACGACTTCAGCGAAGAAATCTGGGTTCAGGTCGAAATCAACGTGCTCAGCCCAATCTTCCGCGGGGTCGAATAACTCAGCACCGCCGCGTTCTTCGAATTGCAGGTTGAACAGCAGAATATCTGCTGGATCGAGGTTGTCAGCAGCAAGTTCCAAGAAAATGTCGTAGGCCTGTTCCAATGCTTCGTCTTCGGTCAGGCGATTATTCAAATCCATAAAGCGATTCCTGTAAATTCCCAATGATCTTATTAAAACACGGCAAAACGCGTATGCCCTAAATAATTTGATTCATAGCAGGGGGCTGAAAAAGTAGAACAGCCGCTCGACAATGCGTTGCCAATAAGGACGGTTTTGCCACTGCGTCGCGTTTAACAGGCGTGAGCGGGCGATATAGTCTTCCTGCACGCAGGCTAAGTCGCTGCCGAATCCAGCATCGTCAATCACCAGCGTAATTTCAAAATTCAGCCACAGGCTGCGCATATCGAGATTCACCGTGCCGACCAAGCTGAGCTGTCCGTCGACCAGCACACTTTTGGTGTGCAGCAGTCCGTCTTTGAATTGGTAAATTTTTACGCCTGCGGCCAGCAGTTCCGTGAAGAACGCACGGCTGGCCCAGCCGACCAGTACGGAGTCGTTCTTGTGCGGAACAATAATGCTGACATCGACCCCGCGCTGGGCGGCGGTGCAGATGGCATGCAGCAGATCGTCGCTGGGCACGAAGTAGGGGGTCGTCATGATCAATTGCTTACGCGCCGAATAGACGGACGTCAGCAGCGCCTGATGAATCATTTCTTCCGGGTAACCAGGGCCGGAAGCTATAACCTGAATGGTGTGGCCGCTCTCCTGTTCGAACGGCATGACGTTAACATCAGGCGGCGGCGGGAGCAGGCGTTTGCCCGTTTCCATCTCCCAGTCACAGCAGTAAATGATGCCCAGGGTAGTCGCTACCGGGCCTTCAATACGCGCCATGAGGTCAATCCATTGCCCAACGCCAGCATCCTGCTTGAAGAGACGTGGATCGACCATATTCATGCTGCCGGTATAAGCAATGCGGCTGTCGATCAGAATAATTTTACGGTGCTGTCGTAAATCCATGCGGCGCAGGAAAGCACGGAACAGATTCACTTTCAGCGCTTCGACCACTTCTATTCCAGCGGTGCGCATCAGTTCGGGATGATGTTGGCGGAAAAATTGAACGCTGCCGGCCGAGTCCAGCAGGATGCGGCAATGTACGCCGCGTCGTGCGGCCGAGATAAGGGAAGACGTGACTTGCTCGACCAGACCACCGGGTTGCCAGATATAGAACACCATTTCGATGTTATTACGCGCGAGTTCAATATCACGTAATAACGCCTTAATGGTGTCATCAAATGTGGTCATCAATTGCAACTGGTTGCCTTTGACGCCGCCAACCCCTTGTCGGCGTTCACAGAGCTGAAATAGTGCGCTGGCGACTTCACTGTTTTCCGTCGCGAAAATACGGCGATATTCCTTTAATTCGCGCAGCCATTTTGCCGTTGATGGCCACATTTTGCTCGCGCGTTCAGCCCGACGTTTACCGAGATGGAGTTCGCCAAATGAAAGATAAGCGACAATACCGACAAGTGGCAGAATATAAATCACCAGTAGCCAGGCCATCGCTGAAGGCACTGCCCGACGTTTCATCAGAATACGCAAGGTCACACCTGCGATCAGCAACCAGTAGCTAAAAACCAGTAACCAACTTATTACGGTATAAAATGTCGACATAAAAGCAGCATAGTCCCTTCTGCAAAGAATTAACAAAGTGTACGCATAGATTTATAAAAGGGGAAATGCCTTTCCTCTGAATATCCCCTTCATACTTCAAGCTGCATACGCGTTGGCTGCATTCACTCACCCGAATCACTTACCTGAGTAAGCTCATCGGGATTCCCTCTCTTGCCGCCTTCATGCAACTCGAATTATTTAGGGTATAAACGTTATGGGTAAGAAGAGAATGACGGAGAGGGTGATTCACCGATTGTCGTCACGTATTAGGGGTATATAATGCCCAGCGCGAGTGGATTAATAAGAGTTGCATAATGAAACGCAGTCGGAATGAAGTGGGCCGCTGGCGGATGTTACGTCAGGTTCAGCGTAGAAGAAGCCGCTGGTTGGAGGCGCAATCGCGTACTTACCGCCATATTCGCTCTGCCCGTTATTTGCAGCAGAAGCATCAACGGCGGGCATTACTCTATGCGGTAGCCTACGAGTGGTAAACCAGCGAGGAAAATAGCGACCCGAAGTATGGTCGCTATTTTTTTATCACAAAACGGCTCTTATTCCCTTATCCGTTCATCCCATCATGGGAATGCGCTGTGTCATCTCTCTCTGATCAATCATCGGGTTCACATCAGCTTCTGTCGAGGGCAGGATAAACAGCGACACTGAAGTATTTAAGCGTTCCGTTTGCTCCAGCAGTGAGGCGAAGGTGTGAGCGGAGGCTTCAACCTGTCCTGCATTTTCTCTGACGGTGTCGTTCAGCGTGCTGAGTCGCGCAGTCACTTCATGAATACTTTCGTTCTGCTGGTGTGATATCTCCGAGATCTCGCTCAGGAACGTGCCCGTGTCTTTCGCCGTCTGAATGATATTCTGTAGGCTGTCATTCAGTTTGTTCACCAGTCGTGTTCCTGCGGTTACGCTGTTGTCTGAATCACGAATCAGCACATTAATACTTTGTGCTGAGTGACTGCTTTGCGAAGCCAGGGTGCCAACTTCTCTGGCGACAACGGCAAACCCTCGACCCATCGTGCCAGCTCGCGCCGCTTCAATCGCTGCGTTCAATGACAAGATATGCGTCTGGAATGCTACATTTTCAATCATCCCAATGGCTTCTGTCATTTCTCGAGTTCTGCCTGCAATATCTGACATTGCCGCCTTGACGTCATTCATCATTGTCTCACCCTGCGTGGCGATTTTGCTGGTGTCTTCTGCGTGCAAATTAGCCTGCTGGGTATGCTGAGTGTTTTGCTCGAGATGTTGGCTAAGTTGAATGACGTGTTCAGTAGTCACTTTGAGTTCGTGGGACTGGCGATTCGCCTGCTCGGAAAGACGATGGTTATCCTCAGCCACGCGATCGACCTGTGTCACCATGTGATCAACACCCTGACGAACCTGATTAACCAAGGTCACCAGACCTTCCTGCATTAGGATGACGCTGGTATTGAGCTGTTCAACTTCCCGTGTTCCGCGTGTCTCTGTATTGACTGAATGAGAAAGATCGCCCGCCGCGATCAGTTTTAAATGGGCAATGATGTGCGCCAGTGGACGAATAATGACCCGGTTAACGCCAAACCAAACGGCAATGGCGATCGCCAGTAATAACCCCAACACCGTGATAAAGATTGTTTTCGCTTGATCGAGAGAGGATAAAAATTGTTGGCCATGCTGTTTTTGCAGCGCATCGGTATCTTGCAGATAGTGTGAGTACTTCTGGGTAAAATCGCTTTGATAGGCCTGAACCGGGACAGCAAAGAAAATATCGATCTGATTGGTGGTTTTTATTCCTTCGGCTAACTCGACAAGCCCGGAATAAAGCTGGTTGTAGCCCTTTTTCAGATCGACAAATGCTGTTGTGTCTGCTTCCGCCGTCGTGGTTGTTTCCAGTAACTGATAATGTTCTTTTGCCTGTTTCAGAGACACTTCAGCCTCATCCATCAGGCTGTGCCAGCTGCCTTCAGACCCGGTTTCTTTGTCTACCAACAGATAAATGCCTGCGCGGTTAAGTTTGTCGCTGGCATTCATGACTTCCATCCGCGCTTTATCCATTAACGCTTGTTGCTGGCGCAGACTCTCGTTAGCAGAAATATCCTGTTGAACCTGGGTCATTGTTTGAGAAATGACGCCGACGGAAACCAATTGCAATAAAGAAAATAACCCAATGATCAATAACAATCCAGAGAGAATACTGAGGCGATGACGGCGGCGGATAGTAGCAACTCCGTTTCGCAAAATCGCAGGCATTAACATGATTGTTGACCCTCTATAGATGAATAGCGGCCAAACTATCACGGTTAAATGACTAAAATATTTCAGCTTTTGACGGAGGGGTAGGAGGCCATGGTTTTTGCGTGTAACCATGACCTGTATCAATTGAACCTTTAAAACACTTTTTTGAAGGGTTTCACACTGACGCGTTGATAGACACCGGCTGCGATGTAGGGGTCGGCGTTGGCCCATGCTGTTGCCTCATCCAGCGATGCGAATTCAGCGATGATCACGGAACCGCTAAAACCAGCCTGACCGGGATCTTCGCTGTCGATAGCAGGTAACGGGCCAGCGGTAATCAGTCGGCCCTGATCGCGTAATGCCTGTAAACGGGCAAGATGGTCTGGTCTTACCGACAGGCGTTTTGCTAATGAATCAACATTATCTTCAGCATAAATGACATAGAGCATAGCGACCTCACTGGTTAGGAAGGTACCCTTTCTCGTTTGGGATACCGGGTAGGGATCCCAGTGGCCAAACGCTATCGGGTAAGAGAAACGTGTTTTTATCATCATACGTGATGTTGTTCGAGGACAATAGGTTGATTTGCCAGACTAATCCCCCCACGATTTCTGTTTTTTTTACAATTCCACGCGTTGTTATTGAATATGATTGCTATTTGCATTTAAACTTGGGCGGCATAAGAGGATAAAGACAGACTATGCCGCAAAAAAAGTTTTTTTTGACCCGCCGTTACTCATGGCCATTCATACTTTCAGTTGGTTTTCATGGTTCACTGATTGCAGGTTTGCTGTACGCATCGTTTAATAATTCAATCGAATTACCGCAGGAATCTAAGCCTATCAGCGTTGTGATGGTGAACCCTGCGGCCTATGAAGCTGCGCCTGCTGCCAAATCTGCGCCCGAACCTGAGCCAGTTAAGCAACCAGAACCTGAGCCGGAACCGATTCCAGAACCGGAGCCATTGCCGCAGCCGGTTCCTATGCCATTACCCGAGCCAAAGCCCAAACCTAAACCGGAACCTAAGCCCGTAAAGAAGGTTGAGCAGCCGAAGCCGGTTAAACGTGAGCCGACCGTTGAAAAACAGCCGCCTTCACCGTTTACCAGCGAAGAGCCGACGCGCAATGTCAATAATGCGCCAGTGAAGCAGGCGCCCGCGCCCGCAGCAAGTTCGCAGTCAAGTGGGCCGCGCCCGTTGAGCCGCGCACAGCCACAGTATCCGGCGCGTGCGTTCTCTCTGCGTGTTGAAGGGCGAGTGAAAATGCAGTTTGATGTGGATGAGTCTGGACGCGTTGATAACGTTCGCGTGCTTTCTGCCGAACCGCGCAATATGTTCGAGCGTGACATCAAGCAGGCGATGCGCAAATGGCGTTACGAAGCGAGCAAGCCGGGTAAAGATCTGGTTGTGACCATCGTCTTTAAAATTGACGGCGGCGCGGCGGTCGAATAATTTACACCAATGCAGATAAAAAACGGGACGTCATCTTTGGCAGATGGCGCCCCGTTTTCGTTAATTATTCAGGATAGATGATGTCGCATCTACGCGAAAAGGTGTGTCAGAGGTTACTCGCTTGGTGTGAAGTTGCTTTTACCTGCTGGCAGCTCACGCGGCTGGCCTTCTTCATCGACTGCTACGTAGGTGAATAACGCTTCGGTGGCCCGATAGCGCTGACCAATCGGCTCAGACGACACTTTCTTTACCCAAACCTCAACATTGACGTTGATGGAGCTGCGACCAGTGCGTAAGCAACGCGCATAGCAGCAAACGACATCGCCCACGGCGACAGGTTTTAAGAACGACATTCCATCAACCCGTACAGTAACGACACGCCCCTCGGCGATTTCTTTCGCCAAAATCGCACCGCCCATGTCCATTTGCGACATCAGCCAGCCGCCAAAAATATCGCCATTCGCATTAGTATCGGCTGGCATGGCCAGCGTACGGAGAACCAGTTCACCCTGTGGTAACACGTTTTGTGTGCTCATTGTGTATGCCTCGGTTTAGCGATTACGGTTGCTCGCTTTTTTCTTCTTCTGATTTCTCTTGGTCGTTAGGCAAGTGGCGATAAATATAGACGCCACAAATCAGCGTAAACAGCAGCGTCACACCAGTTAGCCCAAAAACTTTGAAATTTACCCAAACGCTTTGCGGTAGCCAGAAAGCAATATAGATGTTAACCAATCCACACACCAGAAAGAACATGGCCCAGGCGAAATTCAATTTCCCCCAGACGGGCTGTGGCAAAGTGAGTTCTTTACCCAACATCTTCTGAATCAGGGTCTGTTTCATAACAAACTGGCTGACCAGCAGGGCAACGGCGAACAAGCCGTAGATGATGGTGACTTTCCACTTGATGAACAGGTCGTTATGGAACACCAGCGTTAGCGAACCAAAAATGACGACCATCGCAAAGGTGACCAGCGTCATTTTCTCTATTTTACGATACATCACCCAGGTGACCACGAGTGACAGCGCGGTTGCCGCAATCAGTGCACCCGATGCGA
Source organism: Pectobacterium atrosepticum (assembly GCF_000740965.1). NCBI lineage: Bacteria > Pseudomonadati > Pseudomonadota > Gammaproteobacteria > Enterobacterales > Pectobacteriaceae > Pectobacterium > Pectobacterium atrosepticum. Next base: position 2,461,160 of record NZ_CP009125.1, read on the forward strand.
TATAGATGTCATAAAGTTTATAGGCCGCAAAAAAAACGACCAACGGTATAAAATCAAGAAGTTGCTTCATTATGTCAATCCATCACTCAACAGTGTCGTAATCATAACCCGCGAGAGTTATCCGATAGCTCATGCCATTATCCTTTATTGTGGAACACCATTCCCGAGATATTGTAATAATTTGCAGAAAATTACAGTGAGAAACTAGAAGTGATAGAGCCTGAGGAAGCACTAGGATATCCCTTGGTGCGGCTTGCAGTCTATGTTTAAGCTCTCTGAGGTGTCAACCGTTTATGTCACCTTTGGGTCACTTCTTGTGTCACTCTGAGCTTCCACTAGCGGGCCTCAGGACCTTAAAGCCGGGAGCCTATAGGTTGGCCTTGTTGGAGCCGAAAGGTTTCCTTAGGTGTCTCTGGAGGGCATGCGGGGGAGTTTATTCACCTAAGAAGTGTTACATACCCACTCAGATTTTTGTGACAATTTCTTAGACCCCTTTCACGATGTGGTACACCAGAAGGAGGGCCAGATAGATGAGCACTAGGTTTGACATAGCGGCCTCCTTAATGTGATGTACTCATGAACTATTTCACTAGTACAATTTAAACCCTCAGAGTTTATCTCTAAGGGTCTATTAGTTGTGATGATGTGGGGCTAAAGGCTAGGCGTTAAGCGCTCTTGAATGTCAGACGGTGGACTACTGGAAACTCAGCGGTCGCCTCTACGTTGAACTCACCTTGCTTCACTTTGACTGAACCTGTTGCCATAACGTCGATTACTGTAATCAGTTCTACGTCATAGCCTGCACGATTAGGGTCTCGGGTTACGATAACCTTAACAGTATCGTCCTCTTTGGTGGACCGGAAGGACAACATAGCGAACCCTTTAGGCAGCAAATAGACGCCAGTGTCTTCACCTAAGTAGCCCATGATAGTACAGCCGAATAACTCACTCGCGTCTTCATGGCCTGCGCGTTGTGCTGCTCGCTCCAAGACGGCTTCCAGTTTCTCAGGGACCATCAGCGCATACGCATCAAGTGTAGCGCCTAGGTGAACCGGAAGGTTGATAGCCAGATAGTCTAAAAGGTCCTCAGCGGCGTCTTTAGGCTTAGAACTCAATGCATCGCATTCAATGGTCACAAGGTCAGGGGTCTTAGAAAGGACCTTAGCGACATTACCAGCCATGATACGGCAGAATTGAAGCTGCATGTTTGCAACGGTTTGATGCAGTGAACCATCAGTCCAGCCGCCCATCATATCGAAATCTGATACGTGGGTAGCGGTGGAGCACAGGATACCTGTTTGTGTATTGTCATCACCGTGCAAGACAGGGGCGACCATCACCGCAGACCCAGCAATAGCTTTCGCTGTAGGCAGGTTAGAACGGTCACGCTTGCCGCTAGGATTGAAGGTAACTGTACGGTCCTCCAAAAGCTGCACGTTAAGCGGTGTAGGCAGGGCTGCGAATGGTCGGAACTCAGATGGGAAGATGTGTTGTTGCATCGCATCAGCAAAATCGCCATCGTTAAAGGTGGCCTCAAGGGAAGCCTCTAGAGCTTGGATGTAATCATGAACATCATTACCGAATGGCTGTGGGCGTCCTGAGCGGTCCGTATAGCCAACATTAAGAATACCTCCAGTGCTATCAGGCATGCTGACAATTTCGGTACGGGTCGCATCGGTTCCCCATACGGAATTAGGGACCTTTTGGCCCTTGGCATCGACCATATGGGTCTTGAGGTCATCCAAGGTTTTAACTTTAGGCTGGGTCGTATCGATACGTTTAATTTGGTTGTTGCTGCGAGTGTTCATAAGGTAATTCCTCCTCAAAATAGTAATAAATGAATGCTGGGTGAGTGAGCTACAGGCCCCACTTAGGGAGGCTCTGTAGGCTCTTACAGGCGGCTAAATCACAGTCCGAAAGCGGCACCTTTATGCCCGAACTTACGTTGTGCGTCTTCAACTCTGCGTGCTTTCTCCGCTCTCTCAGCGGCAATCTCGGCTGGTGTCGCGTGCATAGCAGCCATACGTTCACGGTGCTGTTCAGCTTCAATACGCTTGCGTTCAGCTTCTTGACGAGCCTGTGCGTTACTCTCAGACCACCAGCGGGAGAACGTGGTGTAATCACCAGCATTCAGACCAGCGGCATGAACATCATTAAGGATTGAGTTGGTTTTACCTGCATCATTACCGCAGCCATTGAGCATGGTCGGAATGACAACTTCACAGAAATATTTGGTAGATAGCTCCTGACCGAATACCAGTACGGTTTCCTTGTCAGCAGATAGGGTGATATCAAGTTTACGGTATGCGATAGACATAATTTGGTTCTCCTTTGAATTGAGTGAATGAACTTATCGGTCGACCATAGGCGCAATGAGGCCTACGGCGTCTCCCCGCATCGGTCAGTTCAAAAGAGGTGATTGATTGTTGGAACTAGAAGCTAGAAGAAGTCTTTAGGGGACAATCCGGCGCTCACAGCCATGAGGCATAGCGCACCCTTCGAGTAATAATCTGCTCGGTCATGCTTTGGCGGTAGACCAAGTTTGCTCACAAGGGCTGATGTTTTGATGGTCATTAGGTTGAGCGCTTGGCGACCTTCAGGCGTCCGAGGGTCAATCTGGGCGCTGTGATGGTGTTGAGTGGTCATTGGATTATTCCAGCCTTGCGCATACGGGCCTCATCTTGGAGGAGTCGCTGCTTATCAAGGTCTGAGCCATAACGGATGACTAGCTTTTGGTGAAACTTAATGAGTTTCTCTGGGGCGCTAAATGTCTCCAGACCCTTAGCGTTAAACCGGATGTTGATTCCTTTAGCGCTGAAGCGGTTGTCTGTGCGCTTAATCACCCGAAAGCAATCCTCGTAGTGAGGATTAACGGACCATTCGCCATTGTATGGGCTGACCCGAAAGAGTCGGCGCTCCTGCTTCAAGATATCCATAAGTCTCTGGGCGGGGAGGCCATGTGTCTTACAGAAGTCGCCCCAAGTTACACCGCGACGATTGGCTGACTGAATAGCGACACGTTTATGTTGGTCTTCAAGCCGGAGGATTTCTCGCTCAAGCTTATCGATGTGGTCAAAGCATTTGGCCCTGAGTTGGACTGAGTAGCCTGAGACCAAAATGAAGGTGTGCTTTCGGTCTAGCTTATAGTAAGGCTGCTGCCTGCCTTGATCATCCAGATAGACTTCTTCTTCTACCCCGGTACGTTGACTCAAATTTGAGTCGATCTCATTGAGAGTATTCAGGTCATCCAGCATACGCCGTATGTCACGCACAATATTACCATGTCGCTTACCCGTCAGGTCTGCAATTTCTAAAGAAGTCATGGAGACCATCTGGTCGAGGTTGATAATCAATGTATCCATAATTACGTGTACTCCTTATGCAATGCCCCTATGTCACACCCACGGTCAGCCAACCAGACCCCACGTAAAGGGAACTGACAGCGGCACAAGGGCATTGCATAAAGACTGGTTTGAGGTTGAACCGTGTGAGGGCTCGATGATTGGTGGAAAGGTGAAGCGTGGTGTTGCTCTAATAGTGAGTCGTTAATGCTGGAGACCAGTTAACGTTTTCAATTTGAAAAATAGCTCAACGAGGACGCCTCAAAGTTGAGGAGTCGTAGACCAAGTGGAGGTGAGTGACCATATGCAGATTTGCGGAAGGTGAGTGACCATGTTCGATATCTCTAGGCTTATCTTCAAGATGATTATTTAGTTATTGATTTTAATTATAATTAGCATCTCTAGGATGGGCTTTAAGAATCTCTAGGCTCTCTTTATGTATATCTGTGGGCTCTCTCTAATAGTGAGTCGTTATTGCTGGAGGTCGGCTATTAGGTTCTCCTTAAGCTGTCTTAGCGAGGGTCTCTAGGGTCAGTCATCTTTGTTAATATTGTCTATTGATGAACAATCCTTGAGGGAGCTTTAAGAATATCTCTGGGCCATCTTTAAGGTTTATCTCTAGGCTTAGCACTGGGCCTAATAGTGAGTCGTTAATACTTCATGGTCATAACGCCATGTTTTTATTGATGTTTTCTCTCAAGAGTAACTTCTCATGGACCCTTTTGATTCCTTGAAGCGCCTTGGTGTATTAAGTTATTGAATGTAAAGGTATTTTCGCTCTATAAGCATCTGCGGCATGCTTCCAGATGTGACGGTGTCACGCCTAACTCTGAGACCAATCGAGACACATTCAGACCCTCAGCGCACTCGTTGTACTGCTTAGCGCTCATCGCATGGAACACATTAGACTTAGCTTGGCCCTCGTATGGACTCTTAGCGATAACCTGCATAGGCGCTGGTATCTTCCATTTCAAGATAGTTTCCTTTAGGCCTGCCACCTCATCACGTAGGTCATTCAGCATCAGGCGCATAGCGGAGAACTCAGCAGCAAACTGGATGCCTTCAGGAGTCTCAGAGGTCTCAACGTTGTAGCTACCAGTCTTGCGGATAGTCGGTAAGACCTCCTCAGTGACCCACTTACGGAAGGGTTCAGCGGCTGGCGCATGACCACGTAGTAATAACTGGTAAACCGTAGGTTCATCTATCAGCTTGCTCTTATGCTGAACCCGTGGATAGTTGATGAGTGTCTCGACAATTTGTAGAGGCATATCCGAGAGACTCGTTAGGCCCTTAATGCGCCATAATGCGGTTGAACCATCCTTCAGGCCAGCTGCATCTAACACTTGCTTGCCGATGAAAAGCAACTCATGGTCTGGATGACCCGTGATAACGTCCAGCTTCAGGCCTGCGAATGTCATTACGTTCACGTTGATGGTGTTTTCGATGAAAGTGGTCATGCTCATAGTTCAGTGCTCCAATGGTTGGTTGATAGTTTCTTAACGATCGATGCGTGCTTCAAGTGCCTTCAGTTGTGCGCGATGGCATTTATCCTTAAAGCGTCTTTTAGACCTGCGCACAAAGCGGTTATTCTGGCTACGTTTCTGCTTCCAGTGCTCTGGCTGCTTGGCTACGTGGCGGGCTACACACTTAGCTATCAAGTTAATCTGCATGACCCTTGCGACCTCTTCAAGAAGCTCCTCAGGGTCCGTCAAGAATCCCTCATTGCCCTCTAAGAACGAGCGCTTACCTTTATGAGGCACACTGAAGCTCACAGGGTCCGTAATGATGAGGTTATCATTCTCGTCAAACATCAGGTTGCCATCGTTCAGGTCTAACCGAGCGATACCTTATATTTTATTGACCAGTACCACTCAACGCTAACCTCAACGCATCACTCAACCGCCCAATCGCGTGACCCTTCCCGTACAGGTCATAGGTGATGCTCTGTGAGCTATGCCCTAAGACTCCCTGAGCATCTGCAAGAGGCACACCAGCCGCTTTAAGCTTCCCTGTAAGAGAATGCCTGAGGCTATGCATACAGACGTTCTTAGTGTCTTTCAAGGCGTCTATGGAGCCTTTTATGCTTCGCCCAAAGTAAGCCGTATAGGTTCCCGCAGTCATCCCAAAGATAGCGGTCTTAGGTTCCCTTGTGTTGACGAACTTAAGGAACGCCTCAAGGTTGAAGCCATAAGCGCCATCAATTAGCGGTATAAGCCGGATGCTATGCTTGTTCTTCACCTTCTTACCTTCATCATCGTTGATATCGATACAGGTGATACCATCGACCACTACGATATTCTCCTTGGTCAACTGTGCTACTTCCGCAGACCTAGCGCCCGTGATGATTGAGACCAGTACAGCCCACCTACGGGCCTCTGGAGCGCTTTCGGCTGCCTTAAGCACCATCTGTATTTCTTCATCGGTCATCGCTCTACGTTTACTTTCAGCGTCCTTAGTGAGCTTCATCTTCTCGATTGGATTGCGACCTTGTAAATGACCATTCATCAAAGCGTAATCAATAGCCATGCGCACCTTAACAAACAGCTTATTCACTGTGATTGCTGCTTTGCCATTCGCTAACAATTCATCACGCGCTTTAAGCCACGCTGAGCGGTCCATAAGGTCCACTGGAGCGTAGCCCCTTACGGTACTAAATGATGACTGGAGGTCTCGATAGCTTGAAGTTGCCAGAGTGGTTATTTTCTCGGCTAATGTCATGCTGACAAGGTCGTCATAGGTGAAAACTGACGAGCTACCACCTTGCTGATTCTCCAGATTTGACGAGAGGACGCCAATAGTTGACCCTTGAGTGTGGTTATTGGCGCTATCAGTGTTATCGTCAGCAACGAAATCTAGTAGACCAGTCGCATCACCGTAATCAACACGCTTCTGGCCTGCCTCTAGGACCTTCAAGGATTCCACTATGTGGGTCTGCTGGACCGCGCTCAGTCTCTCAGTGGCGGCTATATTACGCAGATTAACCTTGGCATCTTCTAGCCACGCTATATCGAGACCATTCCAGTAATCATCGGTCGCTTCAGTCAGTAGCCATTCAGCCATAGCTTTCAGATGCTCTCTAAGCTCCTCTTTGCTCACCTCTGGGTTATCCAATAAGAAAGCCTTAGCGGTGGTAGCAAGTTCTTTCTGACGCATTACAGCGATGCTCCTGTTAGTGGTTCTGGTCGATACTGATATGAATGGCTTGGCGTGGCCCTTTAAGCGTAGACGGATAGTGTAACGTCCAGAGCGCCTACGGACTAGCTGAGGAGTCGCTAAGGTCCCCAGCTCTATGTGGGCTTTTTGTGTCACCTTTATGTCAGGGCATTGAGTGGTTCCTTTAGACCTAACAGATAGGGATACACATTCATGTGAATTGTTATGCAAATAATGTGAGTTAATATTCATTAAGTTGACCACGAGCTCTCTTAAAGTGAATAAAAGCTCAGGTCTCTAAGCAGTCCTTAGTAGGAATCTCACATAATTTGCAGAAAATTACGATTGGGTAGATAGCGAACGGGGATCTGGCGAAGCCTATGCCACCAAAGTAGTGGCATAGGCAGAGGACGGCAATTAAGCACGTAGCAGCATATAAAGGCGGAACAGATAAATAAGCAGGATAGCGGAGATCAGATTGCTTAACCCGTTCAGAACCACGCTCAGTACCGTGGGTGAGGAAATCGGTAACTTTGACACGATCAGCAAAATAGCGATTTTAGCCAGCAGCCACATCACGATGGCAGGTGCGGTTGCACGTAAGTTGCTATAGGCCAGTTTGGTGCTCGTTTTAATGGCACTGAAAATTCCGCTTTTTTCAGTGACGACAATCACAGGGGACAAACTCAGCGCAATAGCTAACAACACGCCAGGAATGACCAAAAGCATCATGCCAAGCTGGATGAGCAGGGTGCACAGCAGAATCAAGAAAAGCAGACGCAGTAAAAACGGTGCGGATGCGCCAATGGCTCGCAGGGCACTGGTGCGTTGTCCGTCAGAAACCAACTGGATCAGCATCAGAACCCCGCCCGTTAGCAGCACGTTGCCCACTAACGCAGCAAAAGTGCCTGCCGCCGACATTTTCAGCAACACGGTTTGTTGTTCCGGCGTCATTTGCTGAATCAAATCCATTAGGCCAGATTCGACAGAAGATGACAGATCGCTGCTGGAACTGCTCAGAATCTGTAACTCGTCTCCAGAAGGCGATAACGCATGATTCAGTATGACAGTAATGAATGCCGTCAACAGCGACATCATTAAGATGCTGATGAGCTGGTTACGGGTAAAATTCATTGTGTCACGGTACAACGTGTTAGCCGTGATAGGCATGCAGGCTCCTTGAAAAAGATAATCGACAGAAAGAACTTAACTCGCGATTGTAACCTGTTAATTCGCGCTGTGGCACCCCGTCAACGACACAATGCTGCTTTTCCCTTCACACCAGATCAATGCGGCATTGCTACTAATAGTGATTCTCCTTGTTATCGGTTACGTGTTTTATGATGTTGTGTTGTTTTTGATCTGGATCAATTCCATGAAATTTAATTGGTTAGTGATAAATGATTCAGTTCAATTTGGGGGTGAAATCTTTAAAGGATGTGATCTGGCTTAAAACAAGAATACCTACTTAGGGGTATATTTCGCTCGAAATTTAAACCCTATATAAGGAGTGGGTAATGAAAAAGGCATCTTTCTTATTGTTGGCGGCGGCATTAATGCCGGCATTGGCACAGGCTCATCAAGAGGGTGATTTCATTGTTCGTGCGGGATCGGCAACCGTACGCCCTTCTGAAAGCTCGGACAACGTGCTAGGTAGCCTGGGGTCGTTTCAGGTTAATAACAATACCCAGTTGGGTCTGACCTTCAGTTACATGGTGACGGATAACATTGGTGTCGAATTGCTGGCTGCAACCCCGTTTAACCACAATGTCGGTTTGCGAAGCACTGGGACAATCGCTGAAGTGAAACATTTGCCGCCGTCTCTAGTGGCACAATATTACTTTGGTGATAAGGAAGATACGCTACGCCCCTATCTCGGCGTAGGCGTGAACTACACCCTGTTCTTCGATGAGAAATTTAATGATACGGGGACAAATGCTGGGCTGAGCGATCTGAGCCTGAAAAATTCCTGGGGCATTGCGGCGCAGGCGGGGTTGGATTACAACCTGGATAAAAACTGGTTGCTCAATATGTCCGTGTGGTGGATGGATATTGATACCGATGTGAAATTTAAAGCCGGTAACGATCAGCAAAGCGTGCATACTCGTCTCGATCCGTGGGCCTTTATGTTTGGCGTAGGTTATCGTTTCTGATTGCGAACTTAATTTTATTCTTTGCGTCAGCAACGGCACGCCATAAAAAAACGGCGAAGTTAATAACTTCGCCGTTTTTATAGACAGGAAATAACAAACCAATAAAGAAAAACTATTTACTATTGAATCTATTCTCTAAATGGCGTTAGCCATTAGAAATTGTATTGTACACCAACGCGGTAGCGAGTTTGACGTTCGTCAGTATTTTTGCTGCCAACCACGTTGCCGACTTCAGCGTAAGGCGTCCAGTTTTTATCGTATTTATACGCTAATTTAAAGTTGTGAGTTAGGCCATAGTTGTCGTTGTCAGCAATGTAACCAGGAGATCCTGCTTTGGTTTTTTTATCGTATTCAAATTCGTATTCAACCACAAAGTTCGCTGGCAGTTTATAACCCAGAGTACTGGTGATAGTATAGCCTTTGATGTCACTAGGGTTCGCCGCGGTATTGGTGTTACCGATGTTGTTACTTTTGCGCAGGTAAGATGCACGGTAGCGCAGACCATAATACAGTGAATCGGTGATGTTAGCCGTGCCTTTGATATAAGGGCGATAGTTGTTGTCGTCTGAAGTAGAAACCATGTTCAGGCCGCCTTCCAGCCCAAAGGTTTTATCGAATTTGTACAGGTAGCTGGCGGTCACTTCAGTACCGTTGCTGACGGTTTCGTTATATGGCTTATTTGGGGTTGTATCACTTTTTGATTGACCCCACTTGCCTTCCAGTGACAGACCAAAACCATTGTCGAAACGGTGGGACATCAGCAGGCGATCTTTATGGTCGTTTTTTGCCGTATCCTGCATTTCATGACGATAGTCAATCGTAACAGCCATGGAGCTTAAGCTGATTAAGGAAGTTACCATCATCGTCAATATTTTAGCTTTCATTTTATTATCCCAAGTCAAAGAGAATTATTATTTAAAAACGCGCTGCCACTTTTGTTCAGCGGTTCCATTCTATTTATTATTTCTTACAGTAATGTGAACGAGATCGTTAAAAAGAGAAAATTTTAAATGATCTCAATTATGTGATTTTCTTCGTATTTTACTGATGGGATTTATGCGGTTTGGAAAATAATGGTTAATTAATTTATTTCTTTAAAGTGATGGTAAATAATTATTTCAATTTGAAAATAATTCTTACAATTATAACTAATTAGACATTAAATAATAATTGAATATATTAATCGTTAATTAAATAAGAAATAATTTGAAACATTATTGGGCGCGCGACATCGCTTGCGTTAAGCACAAATCGCGCGCCTGAAAAGTCTTATGAACGTGTAGCCGCTTTCATTTCACTCACAAAGGCGTGTAACTCTGACAGCATGACATCAGGCTGGTTCAGATTTTTTTCGATAATCCGGACGATGGCAGAGCCAGAAATGGCCCCCGCTGCACCTGACGCTACTGTTTCACGCACTTGGGCAGGATCAGAAATGCCAAATCCTTGTAGTGGCGGAGCAGCGTGATACTCGTTCAGTTTGGCAACCAGATGATTCAGCGGCAACTGAGCACGTTTTTCTGCCCCCGTCACGCCCGCGCGTGAAACCAGATAGGTATAGCCACGGCCATAAGAGGCGATCTCTCGCAGCAGTTCATCATCAGCATTGGGTGGACAGATAAATATAGGGGCAATACCGTGCCGCAGCGCTGCGGCACGGAAAGCGGCTGACTCGACCACCGGGACATCTGCCACTAAAACCGAATCGACGCCAACCTCTGCACAGCGCTGATAAAATTCATCAATGCCGTTGCTGAAAACCAGATTGGCATACATCAGCAGGCCGATTGGAATTTCCGGGTATTTCTGGCGTATGGCCGCCAGCATTTCGAAACATTGCCCTGACGTGACGCCTGCGGCAAAGGCGCGCAGGTTAGCATCCTGAATGGTTGGGCCGTCCGCTAGCGGGTCAGAGAAGGGGACCCCCAACTCTAGCGCATCGGCACCGGCGGCAATCAACGTATCGATAATCTTCAGTGACTGCTCGGGGGACGGATCGCCTAGCGTGACAAAGGGGACGAACGCGCCTTCTTTTTTCTCTGACAGGCGTGTAAACAACTGTTGATAGCGCTCCATTAGATTTCTCCCCGATCTTTCAAAATATCGTGCACGGTAAAGATGTCTTTATCACCACGTCCGGACAGGTTGACCACCAGCAGTTGCTCTTTCTCCGGCTCCGCTTTGATCATCTTCAAGGCGTGTGCCAGCGCATGGGAGGATTCCAGTGCAGGGATAATACCTTCACCGCGGCAGAGCGCTTTGAAGGCATCCAGCGCTTCATCATCGGTAATCGAGACATAGTCTGCACGGCCGATGCTGTTCAGGTAGGCGTGCTGCGGCCCTACGGATGGGAAATCCAGCCCAGCGGAAATAGAATAGGACTCTTCAATTTGTCCGTCAGATGTTTGCATCATCGGGGACTTCATACCGAAATAAATACCGACGCGGCCATGCTTTAACGGTGCACCGTGCTGCCCAGATTCAATGCCTAAGCCGCCCGGCTCAATGCCGATCAGGCGAACGTGAGTATCGTCGATGAAATCAGCGAACATGCCAATTGCGTTAGAGCCGCCGCCGACACAGGCCAGCACCGCATCCGGCAAGCGACCTTCTTTTTCCAGGATCTGCGCTTTCGTCTCTTCACCAATCATACGTTGGAATTCGCGTACGATAGTTGGGTAAGGGTGCGGACCTGCCGCCGTTCCCAGCAGATAGTGTGCCGTTTCATAGCTGCCAGACCAGTCACGCAGCGCTTCGTTACAGGCATCTTTCAGCGTGGAAGAACCGCTATGAACTGGAATCACTTCTGCACCCATCAAGCGCATGCGGAAGACGTTCGGCGACTGACGCTCAACGTCTTTTGCACCCATATAAACGCGGCATTTCAGGCCAAGCAGGGCGCAAGCCAGCGCCGTCGCGACGCCGTGTTGTCCCGCACCGGTTTCAGCGATGATTTCACTTTTACCCATGCGCTTAGCCAGCAATGCCTGTCCAAGCACCTGATTCGTTTTGTGCGCGCCGCCGTGCAGCAGATCTTCACGCTTCAGGTACAGCTTGGTTTTCGTCCCAGCCGTCAGGTTTTTGCATAGGGTTAATGCTGTCGGGCGACCCGCATAGTTTTTCAGCAGATCGGTAAATTCAGCCTGAAATTCAGGATCTTTTTGTGCGCTGACGAAAGCCTCTTCCAGCTGGCGCAACGCCGGGATGAGGATCTGCGGAACAAACTGTCCGCCGAATTCACCGAAATAAGGGTTGAGTAATGTCATAATTTTCCCGTCTGTTTTAGTGTTGCTGCTGACGTAACGTCGCAAAAACGGCAGCAATTTTATGTGAATCTTTTTTCCCCGGTTCGCTTTCCACCCCGGAATTGAAATCCAGTCCTGCGCAACCTTGCCGTGCCGCCAGTGCGCAGTTATCGCTATTCAGTCCACCGGCTAACAGCACGTTATCCAGTGACTGATTGTCCAGCAGCGACCAGTTGAAGGTTTTACCGCTGCCGCCCTGACCGTTGTCAAACACGTAGCGATCGACGTGAGTGAGATTACGCTCTGGCAGCACATCCGTGATGCTCAGTGCTTTCCAAATCTGGCACGTTGCAGGTAATTGCTGGCGTAGCTGGTCGATCGTCTGTTGATCCTCATCGCCATGTAGTTGAACAGCCGCTAACCCCAACTGCGTCGTGATAGCAACGATATGAGCGACGGGCGCATTGCGGAAAACGCCGACATAACGCAGTGGCGCACCCTCAATGACATCGGCCGCTTGTTTGGCGTCGATATAGCGTGGAGAACTGGCGACGAAGATTAAACCGCCGTAGAGCGCACCCGCATGATAGGCGGCCTGTGCATCAGCTGCGCGCGTCAGGCCGCAGACCTTGTTTTCACCCAGAATAACGCGGCGTACCGCGCCGTTCAGATCCGGTTCAGACATCAGTGAACTGCCGATCAGGAAGCCCTGAGCAAAAGCGCTGAGTTCACGAATCTGTGCCTGGCAGTTGATACCGGATTCGCTGATCACGGTGACGCCAGCAGGCAGACGCGGTGCGAGCGTCCGGGTACGGTTGAGGTCAATGGAGAGATCGCGCAGGTCGCGGTTGTTGATCCCAACGACGCGTGCTTCGAGCTGAATGGCCCGCAGCAGCTCTTCTTCATTACTAACTTCTGTCAACACGCCCAGCTTCAGGCTGTGCGCCACTTCGGCCAGTTGCTGATATTGCTCGTCGTCCAGCACGGATAGCATCAGCAGAATGGCATCGGCCTGATAGTAGCGTGCCAGATAGATCTGGTAGGGCGAAATAATAAAGTCTTTGCACAACACCGGCTGATGGACTGCCGCGCTAACCTGCGGCAGGAAGGCAAAATCGCCCTGAAAATACTTTTCGTCAGTCAAAACGGAAATAGCAGACGCGTAATCTTTATAGACCTGAGCTATCGCTACCGGGTCGAAATCATCGCGAATCAATCCCTTCGACGGTGACGCCTTTTTGCATTCAAGAATAAAGGCGGGCTTATCTTGTTTCAGCGCCTGATAAAAGTCGCGCTGGCTGGGAACGATCTCATGCTGAAAAGAGGCCAGCGGCTGTGCTTTTTCTCGTTCCGCAACCCAGAGCGCTTTATCACGCACAATTTTATGTAATACGGTTTCCTGCATGGTTCCATTATCCTCTGGCGGACAGGGCGATAACGCGCTGATAAGCCTGTCCACTATGAATGACTTCAAGCGCCTGTTGCGCATTTTGGCGCAGATCTTCTTGTCCGAATAATCTCAGGAGCAGCGCAACGTTGGCGGCAACCGCCGCGGCGTGCGCGCGTTCACCTTTACCTTGTAGCAGTGACGCGAGAATGTCACGATTTTCTTCTGGCGTACCGCCTTGTAATGCCGATAGCGGATGCGTATCCAGCCCGAAATCGCGGTGCGTCAGTTCGTAGGTTTCGATCTCGCCATGGTTCAACTCGGCAACCTGCGTCGGTGCATGAATCGCGACTTCATCCATTCCGCCACCGTGTACAACCGCGGCACGCTGGTAGCCCAGCACTTTCAGCGTTTCGGCGATAGGGCGAACCAATTCGGGGCTATACACGCCAATCAGCGCCAGCGGTGGACGAGCGGGGTTAACCAACGGCCCCAGCACGTTGAAGACGGTGCGTGTTTTGAGCTGCTGACGTACCGGCATGGCATGACGGAAGCCCAGATGGTATTGCGGAGCAAACAGGAAACACACGCCCAGGTCGTCCAGCGCCTGACGGGAATCCTGTGCGCTCATATCCAGCTTAATGCCGAAAGCGGAGAGTAAGTCAGAGGAACCGGAACGGCTGGATACGCTACGGTTGCCGTGCTTGGCGATTTTCAGACCACAGCTGGCAGCAACGAAGGCACTGGCCGTCGAAATATTGATGCTGTTGGTGCCGTCACCGCCTGTGCCGACGATATCGGCAAATAAATAGTCAGGGCGCGGGAACGGCTGCGCATCGGCCAGCAGAGCCGTGGCAGCACCGGCGATCTCATCGGGATGTTCGCCGCGCACTTTCATACTAATCAACGCCGCTGCCAGTTGGCTGGCTTCCAGTTCACCGCGAATAATGGCACCAAACAGCGCCTGACTTTCCTGACGGCTGATGCTGTTCGCGCCGTATAATTTTTCCAGTATGTGTTGCATGGTAATGACATCCTGAGCAGTAGACGGTTCCTGGGTCTTAGACGACGGTTGTGTAGAAGACAGTTGCATAATCGTATCCCTCGTTAAGCCAGCGCCCAGTCCAGCGTTTGTTCCAGCAGTCGAGCGCCGTGCGTGGTCAGGATCGACTCAGGATGGAATTGAAAACCGCAGACGCGATCGGCATCGTTCCGCACGGCCATGACCATCGTGTTGAAGTGTGCGTTGACGGTCAGCGTCGACGGAATGTTGCTGCCGACCAGCGAGTGGTAGCGAGCGACGGGCAATGGATGCGGTAAACCGCTAAACATGCCGCTGGCATCGTGGTCGATGGCAGACGCCTTGCCGTGCAGGATTTCACCCGCCTGACCGACATGGCCGCCGTAGGCTTCCACAATGGCCTGATGGCCGAGGCAAATGCCGATAATCGGCAACTGACCGCGCAAACGTTGCAGCAGCTCAGGCATACAACCCGCTTCGGCTGGCGTGCCGGGGCCGGGGGAGAGCATCAGGATCGGTTTTTCCATTTGCTGTAACCGCGCGATGATGACGTCGGCAGGCAGATGGTTACGGTAAATCACGACCTGATGACCGCTGGCACGCAGCTGATCCACCAGGTTGTAGGTGAATGAATCGATGTTATCGAGCAGCAGGATATCGGCCATCAGAAAATCTCCTTTGCATGGTGCGCGCTGGCAATGGCTCGCAGTACGGCCCGGGCTTTATTGCGTGTTTCGTCGGCTTCGGCTTGAGGGTTAGAATCCAGCACCACGCCCGCACCGGCCTGAACAGTGGCAATACCGTCTTCGACATAGGCGGAGCGAATGACGATGCAGGTGTCCAGGTCGCCGTGAGCGGTGAAGTAGCCCACCGCGCCGCCGTAGCTGCCGCGTCGGGTTTTCTCACTTTCGGCAATCAGCTGCATGGCCCGAACTTTCGGCGCGCCGCTTAGCGTGCCCATATTCATGCAGGCGCGGTAGGCGTGCAGCACATCTAAATCTTCACGCAATGTCCCCACAACGCGGGAGACCAGATGCATGACAAAGGAATAGCGGTCCACTTTGGTCAAGTCAGCAACGTAACGGCTACCCGGCTGACAGATGCGCGCCAGATCGTTACGGGCTAAATCTACCAGCATCAAATGCTCAGCCAGCTCTTTATGGTCGGTACGCATTTCCAGTTCAATACGGCTATCGAGATCGCGATCCAGCGAGCCATCGGCACGGCGACCGCGCGGGCGAGTACCGGCAATCGGATAGATTTCGATTTGACGGCTGTCTGCATCGTATTTCAGCGAGCTTTCCGGCGAGGCACCGAACAACGTGAAGTCTTGATCCTGCATGTAAAACATGTAAGGGCTGGGATTGCTATCCTTCAGCGTTTGGTAGGCGGCCAGCGGTGAAGGACACGGCAGAGAGAAACGACGTGACGGCACGACCTGGAAAATTTCACCGATGCGGATAGCTTCCTGCATCTGGCTGACGACTTCCCCGAAAGCCTCATCGCTCTGGTTGCAGCTCAGCGTCATGTCTTCGATGGACTGACGCGGCAGCGCGGGCGCGGGCTGAGTGAGCTGAAGTTGCAGCTGTTCCAGACGCTGTTGCAGACGCTGCTTTTCGCTATGGTTCGGTGTAAACAGGCTGGCTTGCAGAGCGGTCACACGTTTTTGGTGGTCAAGCACCAGCAGCGTTTCTGCCAGATAGAAGCAAAAATCCGGGCAACGCTGCTGCTGGTTCAGCGCAGGTAATTCTTCAAACCCGGCGACCAGATCGTAGGCGAACAGGCCGCCGAGAAACATAGCTTCACGCTCATCTATCGGGCAGGCGACCAGCGTCAGAATCTGACGTAAGGCGTCAAACACGGACAGCGAACGCAGGCGAGCATCTTCGTCCTGCATGGCGTCTGCCAGTGGGAACGTGAGTTCACGACCGTTCGGACGCGGCTGATTGATAATCTCCACTGGCAGCGCGGCATCCAGAAGCGGCAGAAGGCTGGCGCCGTTTGCCGTGAGTGCCTGAATGGAAACGTGCTGACCCAGTGCGGTGATGCGTAGTGCGCTATCTACGATCAACAGGCTTTTCAGGTTTTCCTTGCTGTCGATTTCAGCCGACTCTAACAGCAACGTTGCCGGTCTGGCACCGCAGAGCTGATGGAAGATGGCGCTGGGGTCGTTACGGTAAACGGCCTCAATACGCAGCAGTTCCAGTTTAGGTTGTGTTGTTTGCATTCTTGCTACCCGTTTAATGTTGTGACCATCAAATAAAAAGCCCGCTTAGTTAAGCGGGCCTGGGAATATCTGCATGTGTGATAACAGCGATGCGTGATTAGTCCACCCGCGAGAGGGAAGAGCGCCACCAACCATGCTTCATCATTTTCTGCGTTGCCATTATCATCATCTCACTGTTTGTATACTGATTACTGTCTGCGCACTGCGCTTGTGTACTAGTTAACTGGTTCGGGGATAAAATGTCAACACCTTCAATAGGATTATTTTATCGATGCTTTACATCATAAAAAGGCAGCAGTTATGTCATTTCATAGGCAAGCATGCCTTCTTACAACCTCTTTCACGAAAGAACCCAGGAGATGACCTGAACCAGCGTAGGCATGCACGGTGGAAACTACTGAGATCTTTATATCCAACCAATTCAGCAACTTGAGAAAGCGAATATTGGCTATATATGAGATAATATTCTGCAAGATTCATTTTAACGTCCTCAAGTATATCCTTGAAATAAGCCCCTTCTTCTTCCAGACGCCTCTGTAATGTCCGGGGAGTCATAAAAAGGTCAGATGCGACAGAATGAATATTGCACGAACCGGTTTCTAGTTTTTTGTTAATGCTGTCTCTTACTCGGCTCTTTATTGTTTTATTAAAAAGAATGTCGATCAAGCAGGTTGCGTGTTTTTCATGCAATTTGAAAAGTGACGCATTGGAAGTAACCAATGGCATTAACAGGATCTCTGCATTCAGATAAACACAATTTCGATGTGTGCCAAAGGTCATTGGGCAAGCAAATAGCGTTTCATATTTTCTTATGCCATAGGGTTGTGGATAACTAAATTCCATGGAAGAAAAATGAGTAAAATTAGCAGCAGTGAGCCACTGACAATAAGCCAGTAAACTGGCAACCGTTAATTCATGAAATTGACGAGTGATTTCTTTGTTTTTATCTTGTGGGTAAAGATAAGTAAATCCTATGCAGTATGTGTTTGTGTTTTTCTTATCTAACGTTAGCTGACAGCCGCTGTATAACAGTCTAGAAAAACGGCAAAGGCATTCAAGTGCATGTAATAAATTGTCACTACTCATCATAATATAATTAACGATATCATAATCACCAGGGTGAAAGTATTCATAAGATAGTAACCCAAAACTTTCTTTTCCCTGACTGGCATAGGCAATGTTAAGCAATTTTTGAATGTTATAAACACTGGTGAATTCATCACCGATTTCTTCACTCCTATAGCGTATTGTTGCATCGTTTGATAGCGCGTCTACGATTACCCCTTCCTTTTTTAATATATTCTCTAATGATGTTATATATTTTTTTCTTATTAAATACATGGTGGGTACACTCCTTGTTTTATTTTTTATCTCATCCAATAAGTAACTTTATGGGAACAGGTTTAATTTATCAAAAATGTCATTTAATGGCAAATAAGTGTCATCGTTAAACATTGTCAAATGTAGAATATTTTTTTTGGCATAGATAATCAAAATAATGTCATCATTTCCCTTAATAATAAATCGGCGAATAAGATATTAATATTGCGTTAATCATGATGATTATCATCATTCAGGGCGTGTTTTGATATCACCATCTTAATGGTGTGAAAACTATCACCCCCTGATTATTACAAATATTTCTTAATGGGGCTTTTAATGTTTGAATTTATCTCTCTTGATAGGGATGGTGTTTTATATATTGCTGCTTTCTTGGTGATAATAAGATCTGTGTCACTCTATATTTTTTCGAAAGGAAACAATGTTGATAAGGCCAATGTCAACATATTGATGCTGGTTTTTTTTCTGCTCTTTATGACAGCATCCTCCCTTTCATCGTGGCCGCTTATTTATTTTTTGGCACTGTTTTTCGTCGGCAGTATTATCTCTTTCACATGGTTCACATACTCAGGAATGATAACCCCGTTTGGGTCGGGACTTACAGCAATTAGCACTACTTTGCTTTTATGTCTGCTCAGCTACATGCTTTCTTTTTATGAAACGTTTGTCGAACATGGTTTTCAGGCTATTTTTATTGCTATTTTTTTATTTTCGATAATAACATCGATTTATTCATTTTACTATTTGCCATTTTCTCAAAACTCCTTGTTTTATCTTAATTTCAAGAGAAATAAAAAAGTGATGCATATCCAGAGTGTTAGTGAAGTCTACTCACCCAAAGTCACTATCCATCTGCCTTGCTATTCTGAACCGCCAGAAATAGTAATCAATACGCTGAATAGTATTTCCGCATTAGATTATGACAATTATGAAGTTATCGTCATAGATAATAACACTCGGGATGAAACACTCTGGAAACCCGTGGAAAAACACTGTAGCATGTTGGGTGAGAAATTCAGATTTTATCATGTTCCTGTACTAGCAGGAGCAAAAGCTGGAGCATTGAATTATGCATTGAAAATCACGTCTTCTGATACTGAGTTGATCGCTGTTATTGATGCGGATTATATCACCGAACCCGATTTTATTCGACGCTACGTCAAAATTTTTAAAGATGAAAACGTCGGTTTTGTTCAGACTAGCCATGATTACTATAATCATCAATCAAGCCCTGTTATGGAAGGCGCCTATTATTTCTGGACATTATTCCATAAAATAGAACTGCCATCATATACCGAAATTAACGCTGCATTTACCGTCGGGACGATGTGTATTTTGAGGCGGAATATATTGGAGAAGGTAGGAGGGTGGGATGAAACTGCATTGACAGAGGATTCTGAGCTTGCAGTAAGAATGCATGCGCAGGGATATATAGGTTACGTATTCGCTGATACGGTAGGAAGAGGACTGATTCCTACAACTTTTTCTGATATGAAAAAACAGCAAGTTAGATGGACTGCGGGGCCTGTTCAACAATTACTTAAACATTGGCGGCTGTACTTCGGTTTTTCGAGTGAAAATAAAATGACCCTCAATCAAAGAGTCATGGAAATTAGACATAGTACATCCAGAATCAAACCCGTTTTTTCGCTAATATCACTTCATATTATGGTGGTGGTGAGCTTCTTTCTCTTGAGCGGGAATGTTTATTTATCTATTCCTTATGAATTTATCGTTTTCTTTTTATGCATGTTGATAAGCACCTTTATTGAAAAAATGGCCTATTTTAGATTATTTAATTGCTCAGGGATTCTTCCCGTTTTCTATCATGGGATTATGGCTCGGGCGTTAGAGTGGACTTTTATTTACGGAGTCATTTCATCACTGTTTGGTTTTTCAATGAAATGGGATAGGACAAATAAATTTGAAAATTCGAAGAGCATTAAGCGTGCATTTTTAGCATCAAAAATAGAGGTGGTAATGAGTGTCTTTTTTTTCTTATACTCATTTTTTTTATTATCCGGAAATCATTCTGGTTATAATGATTTTGTTTTCCTTACAGGTATTGCATGCCTTGTTAAAGGGATAGGTTTCCTGTGTGCGCTGCTTGTGGCTTCCTTACTGGAAAACAATTTGCGTATCCTGGAAGCACCTTAAAAATCTCGTAGGGGAAAGGAGAGAAAAGGGCACGCAGAGAAGATGAGAATTACCCTTTTCCTCCTATTGATGGCATCATGCGGCCTTCGCATTATTCTTGTTAATGGATAGGCTTGTGCCAGAAGATTCTCAACCGATATCGTCGTTCCCACTTTATGATTTGCATAGCCATACCACGGCATCTGATGGTCTTTTAACGCCGACGGCGCTGGTCAGTCGGGCGGTAGACATGCGGGTGAGCGTGCTGGCCATTACCGATCACGACACGACGGCTGGACTTGACGAAGCGCAACATGCGATTGCACAACAGGGGCTGCCGCTGAGATTGGTTTCCGGCGTGGAGATCTCCACGCTGTGGGAAAACCATGAGATCCATATTGTCGGATTGGGGATGGATACTGCACACCCTGCATTGACGAGGTTGCTGCAACAGCAGGCGGCGTGTCGGCAAAGTCGGGCGGAGCAGATCGCGGCTCGACTGGAAAAAAACCGCATTCCTGATGCGCTGGCTGGCGCACAGCGTCTGGCGACCGGAGGGCAGATTACACGCGCGCATTTTGCACGTTATCTGATCGAACTGGGTATCGCGGCGAATATGAATCAGGTGTTCAAAAAATATCTGGCGAAAGGCAAAATCGGTTACGTGCCACCGCAGTGGTGCACCATCCCGCAAGCGATTGAGGCGATTCATCAATCCGGCGGTGTGTCGGTGTTGGCGCATCCGGGGCGCTACGATTTGACGGCCAAATGGCTAAAGCGCCTGTTAGCTACCTTCGCAGAAAGCGGCGGGATCGCGATGGAAGTGGCGCAATGCCAGCAGGCACCGGATGAGCGAACACAGTTGGGACGCTATGCGCGTGACTACAACCTGATGGCGTCGCAAGGATCGGATTTCCACCTGCCGTGCGCCTGGATTGAGCTGGGCCGCAAGCTGTGGCTGCCTGCCGATGTCGAACCCGTTTGGCACCATCCGCTATTGGTGGAGGCTGGCAGCGCATAGCCGCGTTGATGCCACGACACTCTTTTTGAAATAACAAATTCATGGAATAACAATCTTTTACCGTCAACACGTTCTATAATAATCCTTATTGCACGATGAAGCGGGTTGGAATGAACAGCGCCGCGAAATGTCAGACGTACGAGGTAGGGTCATGAGCCAGTTTTTCTATATTCACCCACAGAATCCGCAGCCGCGATTGATTAATCAGTCGGTCGAGTTTTTGCATAAAGGTGGGGTGATTGTTTATCCAACGGATTCCGGTTATGCGTTGGGCTGTATGTTGGGCGAAAAGAACGCACTGGAACGCATCTGCCGGATTCGCGATCTGGGGAGCGATCATAACTTCACGCTGATGTGTCGCGATCTGTCCGAACTGTCGACGTATGCCCATGTTGATAACTCGGCTTTTCGGTTGATTAAAAATAATACACCCGGTAATTACACATTTATTCTGAAAGCGACGAAAGAGGTTCCTCGCCGCTTAATGAATGAAAAGCGTAAAACCATCGGCCTGCGCGTGCCGTCCAATCCTATCGCACTGGAGCTGCTGGCCGCGCTGAATGAACCGTTGATGTCGACGACGCTGATGCTGCCGGGAAATGATTTCGCCGAATCCGATCCAGAAGAAATTCAGGACAGATTGGGAAAACAGGTGGATTTGATTATTCATGGCGGTTCGCTGGGTCAACAGCCGACGACGGTTATCGACTTGACCGAGTCCGTGCCGCGCGTCGCCCGCGAAGGTACCGGTGATGTCACGCCGTTCTTATAAACGCGGCGACGAGCGGTAACAATGGGAATACAAATGGCGTGAAGATCGGTATAATCGCGCCAGTTTTTAATACGACAAACGATTTTTACGTAACCTGCTGATTTTTATAAGCAGTTATGACTCCCCCCGACGCCTGGGAAGGCGACACTAGAGGTTGCTCAATGAGCGAAAAGTTACAAAAAGTTCTGGCGCGTGCCGGACATGGCTCACGCCGCGAAATTGAAGGTATCATTCAGGCTGGACGCGTCAGCGTTGACGGTAAGATTGCCACTCTGGGCGATCGCGTTGAAGTGACGAAAGCCACCAAAATCCGTATTGATGGTCATGTGGTTACCGTTAAGGAAACCGAAGAGTCCGTGTGCCGCGTACTGATGTACTACAAACCGGAAGGTGAGTTGTGCACCCGTAACGATCCTGATGGCCGCCCGACAGTATTTGACCGTCTGCCAAAAATTCAGGGTTCTCGCTGGGTTGCAGTAGGGCGTCTGGACGTGAATACCTCCGGCCTGCTGCTGTTCACGACCGACGGTGAGTTAGCCAACCGCCTGATGCACCCCAGCCGTGAGGTTGAGCGTGAATACGCCGTGCGTGTTTTCGGTGAAGTTGACGACGAAAAGATCAAACAGCTGAGCAAAGGCGTACAGCTGGAAGACGGCCCGGCATCATTCCGCACTATCCGCTATCAGGGCGGTGAAGGTCTGAACCAGTGGTATAACGTAACGCTGACAGAAGGGCGTAACCGTGAAGTTCGTCGTCTGTGGGAAGCGGTTGGCGTGCAGGTTAGTCGCCTGATTCGCGTACGCTACGGCGACATTACGTTGCCAAAAGGTATTCCACGCGGTGGCTGGGCAGAAATGCCGCTGGAACAGCTGAACTATCTGCGTGAATTAGTGCAGCTTCCAGCAGAGACAGTGTCGAAACTGCCGGTTGAGCGTGAACGCCGTCGGGTGAAAGCGAACCAGATCCGCCGTGCGGTAAAACGTCACAGCCAGATCAACAGCGCGCCAGCACGTCGTACATCTCCAAAGCCGAAACGTAACGGCTAAGCTTTTCTCTATATACGCTTCACGGGCAGCCTTCGCTGCCCGTTTTCATTTAGCCCATTACTGATAGCTATGGGACTAAAGACTACCAGTCAATGCCTTGTTGTGCCTGAATCCCGTAATCAAACGCATGCTTTACTGGACGCATTTCCGTCACGGTATCGGCCATTTCGAGCAAATCACGGTGGCAGCCACGACCGGTGATGATCACAGTCTGTCCTGCGGGGCGCTGCTTCAATGCAGTGACAACGTCACTTAAATCTAGATAATCATAGCTAATCATATACGTCAGCTCATCTAATACGACGAGGTCAAGCAGTGGATCGGCCAGCATCCGTTTCCCTGCTTGCCAGACATGTTGTGCCGCTTCGGTATCCGTCTGGCGATTCTGCGTATCCCAGGTAAAACCGGTTGCCATCACCTGAAATTCTACGCCGTGCTGCTGCAGCAGGTTCTTTTCACCGTTTGGCCATTCACCTTTAATAAACTGGATCACACCAGCCTGTAACCCGTGGCCTATCGCCCGCGTGACGGTGCCAAACGCGGCTGTCGTTTTCCCTTTCCCATTCCCAGTGAACACAATCAGGATACCGCGCGTTTCATTCGCGGCGGCAATACGGGCATCGACCTTTTCTTTCAGACGCTGTTGGCGTTGCTGGTGGCGTTCATCGCTCATATTGAGTGCTCTTGTCTATTATTCGGCTGGACCGGCTTTTCTACCCGGCTGAGCATCAAAACTCATCCCTGTTTTACGGCGGCTATCATCGCCCATCAGGTAGAGATACAGCGGCATGATATCTGCTGGCGTTTTCAGCTTCATTGGATCTTCGCTGGGGAATGCCGACGCGCGCATACCCGTACGCGTTCCGCCGGGATTAATACAGTTCACCCGCAGATTGTGCGAACGATACTCATCTGCCAGCACCTGCATCAGGCCTTCTGTAGCGAACTTGGATACGGAGTAGGCTCCCCAGTTAGCACGACCTTCGCGGCCGACGCTGGAACTGGTGAAAACCAGAGAAGAGCATGGCGATTTCAATAACAGCGGCAGTAGCGCTTGCGTCAACATGAAAGTCGCGTTGACGTTGACCTGCATAACCTGATGCCAGATCTCCGGTGTTTGCTGTACAACAGGGACAATTTCCCCGAGCAATCCGGCGTTGTGAAGCACGCCATCCAGATGGGGTACAACCTGTGACAGCTCGTCTGCCAACTGAAAGCACTGTGCAGAGGATAAGGCCAGCATATCGCAGACGACAACGTGTGCTGTCGTACCGTGTTCTTGTTCGATCTGCTGCTTAACCGTTTGCAGTTTGCTTTCCGTTCGTCCTAATAAGATAACGTGTGCGCCATACCGAGCATAAGTCAGTGCGGCTTCCCGACCAATGCCGTCACCCGCGCCGGTGACCAGAATGATGCGGTTTTGCAGTAAATCGATTTTAGGTTGGTAGTGCACAATGAATTCCTCTTGCCGCGACGCAGAACGTTCACGCTTCAGATAATAGACCTGCCATAGCATATCGACCCGATGCGAGCTGTCGGGGCGTGCGGTTCGGAACGTCAGGTGAAGGCGCATCCAAACAGGGCGAATGGGGGTGTTATGCCTCAAATACCGCACGTTTTCAATGAGACTGCCTCTATTTATCCCTGTGCTGTTGTAAAAAGCAGCAATAGGCATAAAAACCACAGGAATAACATCGCCATATTGCGTGCCATCAGTTAGGTTATAGGAAGGGAATGGCGTGCGACGTCAAGGCCATGGTTGGTGAGTAGGCCAACATTAATTAATACTCAGTCAATGAGGACGGTGTTTGTGGAATTACTTTCTCTGTACGGTTTATTCCTGGCTAAGGCACTCACCATCGTGGTGGCTATTGGTGCCTTAGTCGTTCTGGCATTCGGGATGACGCAGCGTAAGCGCCAGCATAAGGGTGAGTTGCAGGTCACGAATCTGGGCGAGCAATATCAGGAAATGCAGCGTGAAATGCAGACCGCCTGTATGAGCGACACCGAACGTAAGCTGTTATCTAAACAAGAAAAAAAGAAAGAAAAAGAAACGGCTAAGCAAGATAAACAGCGCGCCAAGCGTGGCGAAGAGAAAAGTGTAAAACCGTGCCTGTACGTTCTCGATTTCAATGGCAGTATGGATGCGGGAGAAGTCAGTTCGCTACGTGAAGAAATCTCCGCCGTACTCGCCGTGGCGAAACCGAAAGACGAAGTGTTGTTGCGTCTCGAAAGCCCCGGCGGTGTAGTACACGGTTATGGGTTGGCTGCGTCGCAATTACAACGTCTGCGCCAAGGCGGCGTACGTTTGACGGTTGCGGTCGATAAAGTGGCTGCCAGCGGTGGATATATGATGGCCTGCGTGGCCGACCGTATCGTAGCAGCGCCTTTTGCCATTGTGGGTTCTATTGGCGTTGTGGCACAAATCCCCAATTTCCACCGTTTGCTGAAAAACAAAGACATTGATGTTGAACTGCATACCGCGGGTGAATTTAAACGCACATTGACGCTGTTTGGTGAGAATACTGAACAAGGCCGCGAGAAATTCCGCGAAGATCTGAATGTCACGCATACGCTGTTTAAGGACTTTGTACAGCAGATGCGTCCGTCCCTGGATATTGATTCGGTTGCAACCGGAGAGCACTGGTTTGGCACTCAGGCGAAAGATTTAGGATTGATAGATGCTATCGGCACCAGTGACGATCTGCTCATTGCCGAAATGGCGAATCATGAAGTATTAAGCGTACGCTATACGCGCCGTAAACGTCTGCTGGATCGTCTGACGGGCAGTGCGGGAGATACCGCTGAACGTCTGATGCTACGCTGGTGGCAGCGTGGTTCGAAGCCTCTGCTGTAACCGATAATTGTTATGCCTATCAATCTCCCCTAAATAATTCGAGTTGCAGGAAAGCCAACGTACATGCAGCTTGAAGTATGACGGGGAAATGCCCGCAAACTGCGGGCATTTGCGTCTAATCGACCAAATAATATTTTTCGGATAAAACATGCGCAAGATGTTTGAACATGTTAAATACAGCAGTACTTTTTAAGGTTGGTATTCCGCTCTCATCGAGAAAAAACTCACCGCGAAAAACGAGCACGCCGCTTTTTTGTTCTACGCTATCAGCGACCATTCCGTGCAAATAATCATCGTGATGTTTAATGATGTCATTGGCTTCAACTAATAAGCTCTGGCGGTCAATAGGACGTTTTTCTTCATTAACCTGGTGTTCAGGTGACATGATTACTACTCCTGTACTCACCCTTGAAAAAGGGGGGTAGTTACACTATATCAACAATGTTATTTCGAAAACCAATGCGGCTATTTCAAAAATAAACACTGTTATTTCAAAAACTGCATCAAGATAAAGGGTACTGCGATCCGGTTTCAGCGTAAAGTGCAGATTATGATGCAAATGGGCTACATTTTAGGGGCTTACCTGCCGATATTCAATTTAGCAGGAAGCGGATAAAACTGGATTTCCATGCTAATTAGGTTGCGTGGCAGTATTTATCAGGTAGAGTGTGGGATTTTGCGCAGTCAGTAGAATCCGCTCTGAATGCCCCGAAAAATATCTGATTTTCAGAAGAATTCAGCAGGTAATAGTACATATGGGTAAAGCTCTCGTTATCGTCGAGTCCCCGGCAAAAGCCAAAACGATCAATAAGTATTTAGGCAATGACTACGTGGT
Source organism: Pectobacterium atrosepticum (assembly GCF_000740965.1). Lineage (NCBI taxonomy): Bacteria > Pseudomonadati > Pseudomonadota > Gammaproteobacteria > Enterobacterales > Pectobacteriaceae > Pectobacterium > Pectobacterium atrosepticum. The sequence continues at coordinate 2,487,695 of NZ_CP009125.1, forward strand.
GAAATCCAGCGTCGGTCATGTGCGCGATTTGCCGACGAGCGGCTCAGTTAGTAAAAAGAGCGCGGACTCAACGACTAAAGATAAAACGAAAAAGAAAGTCAAAAAGGATGAGAAATCCGCGCTGGTTAATCGTATGGGCATCGATCCTTATCATGATTGGAAAGCCAACTACGAAATACTGCCGGGTAAGGAGAAGGTTGTCTCCGAATTAAAAACGCTGGCGGAAAATGCTGACCACATCTATCTCGCAACCGACCTTGACCGCGAAGGGGAAGCCATTGCCTGGCACCTGCGGGAAATCATTGGTGGTGACGATCAGCGTTTCAGCCGCGTGGTGTTTAACGAAATCACGAAAAATGCCATTACACAGGCGTTTGAAAAACCAGACACGTTGAATATTGACCGCGTTAATGCACAGCAGGCGCGCCGGTTTATGGATCGCGTTGTGGGGTACATGGTTTCCCCGTTGCTGTGGAAAAAAATTGCTCGTGGCCTGTCTGCTGGGCGCGTGCAGTCGGTTGCGGTGCGCCTGATTGTCGATCGCGAGCGTGAAATCAAAGCGTTCGTGCCGGAAGAATATTGGGAATTGCACGCCGACTTGCTGGCGGGCAGCGATATTCAACTGCAAATGCAGGTGACGCACCACAACGGCAAACCGTTTAAGCCAGTCAATAAAGAGCAAACGCATGCGGCGGTCAGTCTGCTGGAAAACGCACGCTATGTGGTTGCTGACCGTGAAGATAAGCCGACCAGTAGCAAACCGGGCGCGCCGTTCATCACATCCACGCTGCAACAGGCTGCCAGTACGCGTCTTGGTTTTGGCGTGAAAAAGACCATGATGATGGCACAGCGTCTGTACGAAGCGGGCTACATTACCTACATGCGTACCGACTCAACGAACCTCAGTCAGGATGCACTGACGATGGTGCGTGGCTATATCGGCGAAGAGTTCGGCAAGCGCTACCTGCCGGAAGCGGCGACCGGCTACAGCAACAAAGAAAATTCACAGGAAGCGCATGAAGCCATTCGTCCTTCCGATGTCGGCGTACTGGCCGACAGCCTGAAAGATATGGAAGCCGATGCGCAGAAACTGTATCAGTTGATTTGGCGTCAGTTCGTCGCCTGTCAAATGACGCCAGCGCAATACGATTCCACCACGTTAATCGTGGAAGCCGCAGATTATCAACTGCGCGCGAAAGGTCGCACGCTGCGTTTCGATGGCTGGACGAAAGTCATGCCAGCGCTGCGTAAAAATGATGAAGATCGTACGTTGCCGACCGTTGCGGTGGGCGAAGGGCTGTCGTTGCAGAAACTGCTGCCAGGACAACACTTCACCAAACCACCGGCACGCTACAGCGATGCTTCTCTGGTTAAAGAGCTGGAAAAACGCGGTATTGGGCGTCCATCTACCTACGCCTCTATTATTTCAACCATTCAGGATCGCGGCTATGTACGGGCGGAAAACCGCCGTTTCTACGCCGAGAAAATGGGTGAAATCGTTACCGATCGACTGGAAGAAAACTTCCGCGAATTGATGAATTACGATTTTACCGCACGAATGGAAAGCCGCCTCGATCAGGTCGCCAACAATCAGGCAGAATGGAAAGCGGTGCTAGATGAGTTCTTCAACGAATTTAGCCAGCAGTTGGAAAAGGCAGAACAGGATCCTGAAGAAGGCGGTATGCGGCCTAATGCGATGGTGTTGACCAGCATTGACTGTCCTACCTGCTCTCGTCAAATGGGTATTCGCACCGCCAGTACCGGGGTGTTTCTGGGCTGTTCCGGCTATGCACTGCCGCCGAAAGAGCGCTGTAAAACCACGATCAATCTGATACCAGAAACTGAAGTTCTGAACGTGTTAGAAGGTGATGAAGCCGAAACTAACGCGCTACGTGCTCGTCGTCGCTGTGAAAAATGTGGTACGGCGATGGACAGCTACCTGATTGATAATCAGCGTAAACTGCACGTTTGCGGGAATAATCCGGCCTGTGATGGGTATGAGATCGAAGCTGGCGAGTTTCGCATCAAGGGCTATGATGGGCCGATCGTTGAGTGCGAGAAATGTGGTTCCGAAATGCATCTCAAAATGGGACGCTTCGGCAAATACATGGCCTGCACCGGCGAGACGTGTAGTAACACGCGTAAGATCCTACGTAATGGCGATGTTGCACCACCGAAAGAAGATCCGGTGCCGTTGCCTGAGCTGTCCTGTGAGAAGTCCGATGCGTATTTCGTATTGCGTGACGGTGCGGCAGGGGTATTCCTTGCGGCCAATACGTTCCCGAAATCTCGTGAAACACGGGCACCGCTGGTAGAAGAACTGGATCGATTCAAAGATCGTTTGCCGGAAAAACTGCGCTATTTGGCCGATGCCCCTGTTGCAGATAAAGACGGCAATAAAACGCAGGTGCGTTTCAGCCGTAAAACCAAACAGCAATATGTCTCGTCAGAAAAAGACGGCAAGGCAACGGGCTGGTCGGCGTTTTATATTGACGGAAAATGGGTTGAAGGGAAGAAGTAACCCTTACGCACCGTTGTGTTTGTGCGTTTAAAATAGCCCAATCGAGCCAGCCGCAAGGCTGGCTTTTTTTATCATAAAAATATCCTGATAAAACAGGCGTATGAGGATAGTCTTGCGGTAGCATGAAGATTGTTGATCCGTGATAGAGAATCATGCGGTTTACCTCGGTGATAATCGCACGCACTGCGTTCTTTATCGCTGCAGTCATGCAAAAATGGTTATATAAAAATAATTTTTATGATTAAATGACATTAATTGATGGAAATATGCGCCGGACGGTTAAGGCGTAATCAAGGTTAATATATCCCAAATAATTCGAGTGGCAGGACAAAAACGGCAAGGCGTTTTTGAACAGCGCTTGCGCTGACCCGAAGGGGTGAGGCCATAAGGCCGAATAACGCGGCAAGAGAGGGACAAATTCGTCGAGAACGAATTTGACCAGCCAACGGCTGGCCTTCGGTGAGAGACAGGATGTCTCTCGTTTCATCCCGATGAGCTTACTCAGGTAAGTGATTCGGGTGAATGACAAATCAGCCAGAGGGCAGATTTGAACGCTGCTTGCAGCGACCCCAACGGGGCGAGGTCCACGTGAGTGGGCCGAGTAGCGCAGCCAACGCACATGCAGCTTGAAGTATTACGGGTATAAAACGGAACGTCGTCAGAACGTCGTGAGATGCTACACGCACACTTCAATTGGGAATGGGATAAATTATGAAACTACAACAGCTTCGTTATATTGTTGAAGTTGTTAATCACAACCTGAATGTGTCTTCTACCGCAGAAGGGTTGTACACCTCCCAGCCGGGGATCAGTAAACAGGTCCGCATGCTGGAGGATGAGTTGGGTATTCAGATTTTCGCCCGTAGTGGAAAACACCTGACACAGGTGACACCCGCTGGACAGGAAGTCATCCGCATCGCACGTGAAGTGTTGTCGAAAGTCGAGGCTATCAAAGCGGTTGCCGGAGAGCACACCTATCCCGATAAAGGGTCGCTGTACGTCGCAACTACCCATACGCAGGCTCGCTACGCGCTGCCAAGCGTTATCAAAGGTTTCATCGATCGCTATCCTCGCGTATCGCTGCACATGCATCAGGGTTCACCGACGCAGATTGCCGAGGCTGTTGCGAAAGGATCTGCTGATTTTGCTATTGCGACGGAAGCGCTGCATCTGTACGACGATCTGATCATGCTGCCGTGCTACCACTGGAATCGCGCAGTAGTCGTAAAACCGGATCACCCGCTGGCATCCAAAACAGACATCACTATTGAAGAGCTGGCCGCTTATCCCATCGTTACCTATACCTTTGGCTTTACGGGGCGTTCTGAGCTGGATACCGCGTTTAACCGAGCGGGTCTCACGCCGCGCATCGTCTTTACCGCAACAGATGCTGATGTGATTAAGACCTACGTGCGTTTAGGACTGGGCGTGGGGGTGATTGCCAACATGGCGGTTGATCCGCAGACGGAAACCGATCTGGTGACCATCAACGCGAACAGCATCTTTAGCTATAGCACCACGAAAATTGGTTTCCGCCGCAGCACATTCCTGCGCAGCTACATGTACGATTTCATCCAGCGTTTTGCTCCGCATTTAACGCGTGATGTTGTCGATTCTGCCGTTGCGCTGCGCTCGAATGATGAAATTGAAGCGATGTTTAAAGACATTACGCTGCCAGTGAAGTAAGCATCAACAGCCGTACTTAAGCCTTGAAAGCAAAAAAGCCAGACAGTGTCTGGCTTTTTATCATCTATCATCTATCATCTATCTATCTATCTATCTATCTATCTATCTATCTATCTATCTATCTATCTATCTATCTATCTATCTATCTATCTATCTATCCTCAAACGCTTCACCAACAACACCTCACCCCGTTATCCGAGCGAGGTGTTAGGGCGGGTTATCAGGCAGATGCTGTGGTCGTGACGGTATCCACAGGGGCGTCGGTAACATCCTGCGTCATACGTGTCAATTTTGGTGCGGTCAGCAGCATCAGAACGGCGATGATGCCCGTGACGATGCCAATCTGCAGGAAGACATTGCTATAAATCTCAAGAGACGCGTGCGGATCTACGACGTTCTCTGGCACTGCCATCATATTGGCGACGTAGCCTGCGATAATCGCGGCGCCGGCTGATGTCAGGAACCAGGCACCCATGATGAAGCCCATCAGGCGCTGTGGCACCAGTTGAGCGACCATCGCCAGACCCAGACCGGAAATCATTAACTCCCCGATACTTTGCAGGCCATAGCAGAGGATCAGCCAGTTGACGGACATGATACCCTGTTCGTTTGCCATGCTAGCGCCCCACGGCAGCACCAGAAACGCACCGGAACACAACACCATACCAATCGCAAACTTGTGCGCCATCGGCAGTTGGTCGCCCATTTTGTTGTAAACCGCCGCCAAAATTGGGCTGGCCACCATGATCCAGAATGGATTGAGCGCTTGATACTGCTCTGGCTCAAAGGTAAAACCTAAAATAGAGTGCTCAACGTTGCGAATAGCAAAGAAGTTCAGCGATGTTGGCATCTGGTTGTACAGTACGAAGAAAACGACGGCTTCCAGCATCAGCAGAAGTGCCACGATCATTTTCCGACGTTCAGCACCGCTCACGGCCAGCATCTCTTTAATGAAGATGGCGACAACTGCCAGTGAAATAAGCGTCAGAATCCAGCGAGCGACGCTCTGGTTGTGTAACAACCAGGTGGAAATGGCGACCAGCGCGACAATACCCGCAAGGGTGATGGCAAGTTTCAGCAGATTAATTGGCTGAAAATCTGGCTGAGAACCTTGTGTGCTAACCCACTTACGACAGAACATGAAGTTGATCAGCGTCAGAATCATACCGACCACGCTTAGGGAGAAGGCAACGCTCCAGCCATAGCGCGCGGCAAGCACCGGTGTAGCCAGCATAGAAAAGAAGGAGCCGATGTTCACCGACATATAGTACATGGTGAAGGCACCATCCAGACGAGGGTCGTCTTTCGCGTAGCAGGTGGACAGCAGGGCTGACGGATTGGCTTTAAACAATCCGTTACCGACGGCAATCGTTGCCATGCCGATATAGACCCACGTAACGCTGTGGCCCGAGTAGGAAATCATGGCGTAGCCGAATGCCAACACGATAGCACCCAGCACGATGACACGTTTGGTGCCGAGGACTTTGTCGCCCAACCAGCCGCCAATGGCGACGAAACCGTAAACCAGCGCGCTGAAAGAGGAGAAAAGGGTGATGGAATCCGTTTCGGACATGCCCAGCATTTTGACCAGATAAACCGCCATAATGCCCTGCAGACCGTAGTAACCAAAACGCTCCCACAGTTCGATGCTAAAGATGAGATAAAACGCTTTTGGTTGTTTGAATGCGTTCATGCTGACGCTTTCGGGGGATTCGCTGTTGTTGTTTGCTGTTGACACAAAGACCTCTGATTTTACATATCTCGCTTTTTTTAACGAGAAAATAACAAGAGTGAGACAGTGAAACTGCAACCTCTTTTGATTGTTATGGGGAGGAAAAACGGCGTTATATTGACGTTATTTTACGGACAGGCAAGTCGTTTGACATGTTTTGTTACAAGTGGTTTTTGTAGTGGGATAAAACCAGAAAATAAATGTTATGCAGAGTTTAATTTCAGAACTTGCTTTTGCTTCAAATGATTATCTCGGTTTATCGCATTTGTTTTTTGTAAAAGGGATATAATCTGCCTTTTACTTAAAACCAAGACAATATCATTAACTATGAATGAATATGCGGTTTAATCTTTTGCATATTACTAAATATGCAGTGAGTGTAAAAATTCATCAACGGCAGGCAATAAGACCAATCTCGATATAGTTGCTCCATGTGACTTTCAATCCCTGAATTTCCTATTAAAAATAACTTATTAGCCTTAAATAGTGGTTACTTGTGTTTTTATACAGCTTTTGAACGAGGATCAGCCAGAAAGGGCGTGGTTGTCTGAGTGGTGAGGCGTTGCGAGCGTGTGACTGACGCTGATAGAGCGGGAACTAAGACGGGGCCGAGCGTGGAGCAATCGAGAAGAAGGTCTGGTCATAGAAGCCACCAGACCACAACAGATTAGGCGTCGACCTTTTCGCCAAATTCACATAAATCTTCAATCAGGCAGGAACCACAGCGTGGTTTTCGAGCAATACAGGTGTAACGGCCATGTAGGATTAACCAGTGGTGGCAGTCGACTTTAAATTCTGCCGGAACGACTTTCAGCAGTTTTTCCTCTACCTGTTCGACATTTTTACCTGGTGCGAATCTTGTACGGTTACTGACGCGAAAGATATGGGTATCAACAGCAATCGTCGGCCAACCAAATGCGGTATTCAAAACAACGTTTGCCGTTTTTCGTCCTACGCCGGGTAGGGCTTCCAACGCAGCACGATCTTCAGGAACCTGCCCCTGATGCTTTTCCAGCAATAGGCGGCAGGTCTTGATGACGTTTTCCGCTTTGCTGTTAAACAGACCGATTGTCTTGATATAGCCTTTAACGCCGTCGACACCGAGTGTGAGTAGCGCCTCCGGTGTGTTGGCGACAGGATAGAGCTTTGCGGTTGCTTTGTTGACGCTGACGTCGGTTGCCTGTGCGGAAAGCAGTACGGAGATGAGCAGTTCAAACGGCGTACTGAAGTTTAACTCAGTCGTCGGATGGGGATTGTTGTCGCGTAAACGCATTAAGATCTCAACCCGTTTGGCCTTGTTCACAGCGACTCCCCTACAGCACCGGCAGTTGGCACCATTTTCCCTTCGGCGGCAACGGCACGCGCTCGGCGTTGTTTCATTTTCTCATCGATCAAATATTTCACGGCAAGCAGCAGTCCCAGACCGATAAAGGCCCCCGGTGGCAACATTGCCAGCAGGAAAGGGGAATCGAGGTGGACAACCTCAATGCGGAGGACTTTAGCCCAACTGCCCAGCAGCAAGTCTGCACCGTCGAACAGCGTACCGTTACCCAGAATTTCACGCAAAGAGCCGAGAACCACCAGTGCGCTGGTTGCCCCCAGCCCCATTGCCAGCCCATCAATGGCGGAAGGGAAGACGGCATTTTTAGACGCGAAGGCTTCTGCGCGACCGATAACAATGCAGTTCGTCACGATCAGTGGAATAAAAATCCCCAGCGATTGATATAAACCGTAGGCATACGCGTTGATCAGCATCTGTACGGTGCTGACGACGGAAGCAATGATCATGACGTAAATCGGAATACGGATTTCCGCTGGTACCCAACGGCGCAGCGCAGAGACGGCTATGTTGGTACAGGTGAGAACCAGTGTGGTTGCCAGTCCTAATCCCAGCGCGTTAGTTGCAGTTGATGACACCGCCAGCAGGGGGCACAGGCCTAGCAATTGAACCAGTGCCGAGTTGTTCTTCCATAACCCGTCAATGAAAAGCGCTTTGGTTTGACTCATTGGTTCTCTCCACAGGCGGACAGCGTGTTGATTTGTGGCGGTAGCGTTTGCAGATAAAGCGCGCTGCGTTTCACGCTGTTAATGACGGCACGTGGCGTGATGGTGGCCCCGGTAAATTGATCAAACATCCCACCTTCTTTCTTCACCGCCCAGCGGGCGTCATGCTCGCCTTGCACCATCAGCCCATTGAACCTTGTGATCCAGTCAGAAATTCGCACTTCGATTTTATCACCCAGCCCCGGTGTTTCATGGTGCTCGGTCACGCGGACGCCGAGTACCTTGCCATGAAAATCGGCACCTACCAGCAGTCTAATGGCACCAGAGTAACCATCCGGCGCGGTACTTTCCAGTGCAGCGGCGACCGGTTCACCATTCTGACGGGCGATGAAGACACGGTGCGGTGCTGACGATCCTAATGCTGGATTGGTGACAACGTAACACTCTTTTTGAATATCACTATTGTACAACTCGGCGGGAACCACCTGATCTAACAACATCTTTTGCTGCAACATTGCCTGATGGGAGATTGTCGGCTCCGTCAACATATTCACCACGGCAGTGACTGCGGTAGTGGAAGCGGCAAATAGAGCCAGTGTTGTCGCGTGGCGGCGCATTGTTGTCATCATGGGCGTCTCCTCAGCGATGGTGGCCGTAAGCACGTGGCTTGGTGTAATAGTCGATCAGCGGGACGGTGATGTTCGCCAGTAGAACGGCAAAGGCAACGCCGTCTGGGTAGCCGCCATAGGTGCGAATCAGCCACACCAGTAACCCAATCAACGCACCGAAAATCAGACGGCCCCGGTTCGTGGTTGATGCTGTAACGGGATCTGTGGCGATGAAAAATGCGCCGAGCATGGTCGCACCGGACAACAGATGTAACATCGGTTGGGCAAATTTATCCGGCGCGATGATCCAGCTTAGCAGGGCGCAGAACATCAGCGACAGCAGGAAACTGACTGGAATATGCCAGCGAATCGTGCCGCGCATCAGCAAGAACAGCCCGCCGATGAGAAAACCGATATTAACCCACTGCCAGCCAATACCAGACAGTGATTGTGCAAACATCGGCTGTTGCAGGATGTTCTGTGGCGTTTGGCCGGAACGTAAGCTGGTTTTAAACGTATCCAGCGGGGTGGCCTGACTCACGCCATCAACATTGTGCATCAGCTGCTGCATGGTATGCCCGTCAGGCGTGTGTCCGGTAAAAATGATGACTAGCGAGTCATGGAAACTAAGCGAGATGGTTTGCAGCGGCTCGGGTGGCAGCCAGCTCGTCATCTGGACAGGGAAAGAGATCAGCAACACCACATAACCAATCATCGCGGGGTTAAAGGGATTTTGCCCTAATCCGCCATACAGCTGTTTAGCGATAATGATAGCGAAGACGGTTGCCATGACCACCATCCACCAGGGCGCTAATGGCGGTAGACTGATTCCGAGCAGCACGGCGGTCAGTAACGCGGAATTATCAGCCAGGGTGGTACGAACCGCAAATTTCCTCAGTGACAGCGTCACGCCTTCCGCAATGAGTGCGGTGGCAGACGCCAGCCCGACCTGAATCAGGTTGCCGTAGCCAAAGAAATAGACCTGCGCCAACATGCCCGGCAGGCAGGCCAGAATAACCCACAGCATGATGCGCTGCGTGCGCTGCTGGTTATGTGTGAACGGTGAACTCGCAATTCTAAAAGCCATTTATTCCTCTTGATATGACGATGCCTGCGCGGCTTTACGGGCTTTAACGCGAGCGATAGCGGCGGCAACGGCAGCCTTCCGTGGATCTTCTGGCTCTTGTACTTCAACGACAGCAATGGGTTCCGCTGTTGTCTCGGTAACGACAGGAACGGCTGCTTCTACGTTTGTTACAAGCTGCTGCGCGGCTTTACGGGCTTTAACGCGCGCGATAGCGGCGGCCACGGCAGCCTTGCGCGGATCTTCCTGCTCTTGTGCTTCAACGACCGCGATGGGTTCAGCTGCTGTATCGGGAATAGCTGATGACACAGACTCTGTCGTATTTAACTCGGACTGCTGTGCAGCCTTGCGGGCTTTAACGCGCGCAAGAGCAGCCGCTACGGCGGCTTTACGTGGGTCAAGCTCCTCAGGCGTCACCTCTGTCGCTGGTGTTTCCTGCTGTGATTGTTTCTCTCGCACCCGTTCTTCACGTACTAATGCTTTATGTGCGGCACGCGCAGCAATGGCCGCACTGTTATCCGGCTGCGCATCAGGGATTACCGTGATGGGTGAACCGATCTCGGCTTCTGCGGTTTGTTTGCGGCGTACACGTTCTAATGCTGCCTAAACCGCGTCTTTGTCACTGGTGGATACGCCAGCGGCGGCCTGTTTATGGCGCAGTTCGCGCGCGGCTTTTTCCCGTTCCAGACGCGCTTGTTTGGCATCAAAACGCACTTTGGCCAGCGCGGCACGCTGTGCGTCTTCGTCGATGGCCCGAATTTCGGCCTTTTCCTGACGATAGTACTGTACCAGCGGGATATTGCTGGGGCAGACATAGGCACAGGCACCACATTCGATACAATCGAACAGATGGTGATCGCGAGCTTTTTCGTGTTCCTGTCCGCGACTGAACCAGTAAAGCTGCTGGGGTAACAGACCCGCCGGACAAGCATCGGCACATTTGCTACAGCGAATACAGGATTGTTCCTCGGCAACCGGCTCCATTTCCGAATGTGACGGCGCGAGCAGGCAGTTGCTAATTTTGACGATGGGCACGTCTAGCAACGGCAGAGTAAAACCCATCAGCGGGCCACCCATCACCACCATCGGCTGTTTAGTGACATGGAATCCACCCTGTTTCAGCAGGTGGCGTACTGGCGTCCCCAGTCGCGCCCACACGTTACCGGGCTGACGCAAGGCTTCACCGGTCAGCGTTACCACGCGCTCGGTGAGCGGTTCACCGTCGATCACGGCACGTTTGATGGCGTAGGCCGTGCCGACGTTTTGCATGAGCACGCCAATCGCAGCGGAGTGTTTACCGAACGGGACTTCTTTGCCGGTCAAAATCTTGGTGAGCTGCTTGGCACCGCCCGACGGATACTTGGTGGGGATGACGCGCAGCTGCATGTCGCTGCGTTTGCCCAAAGCCAGACGCAGGGCGCTGATGGCTTCCGGCTTGTTATCTTCGATTCCGATCAGAATACGTTTCGGCTGCAACAGGAATGACAGAATCTCGACGCCTTGAATAATCTCATCGGCACACTCCTGCATGAGCCTATCGTCGGCGGTAATATAGGGTTCGCATTCTGCGCCGTTGATAATCAGGGTTTCAATCCCGCGCATCCCGCCTTGTAATTTGGCGGCAGTAGGGAAGCCTGCGCCGCCCAAACCCGCAATGCCAGCCTGATGCAGATGGGCAAGCAGGGTATCGACGCTCTGCGCACGATAATCTCTATAAGTCAGGCGCTCGCACCAGCGATCTTCGCCGTCTGGCACGATAATGATACTGAGTTCGGACAGGCCAGATGGATGCGCCGTCGTGTGCTGGCGAATCGCGTTCACCGTTCCCGATGTCGGTGCGTGAACGGGCAGTGTACGGCCTTTTCCCCGCGTCAACGGCTGGCCACGCAGTACTTTATCGCCGACGCTAACGCAGATTTCACCTTCCGGCCCGAGATGCTGCTTGAGTGGAATAATGAACTGTTCTGGCAGCGAAATCTGGCGCAGTGGCGTTTGGCTGGACTGCGTCTTCATTTCTGGCGGATGAATGCCTCCGTCGAAATCCCAGATCCTGTCTTTTCTAAAGGCGGAAAACAGCTTAAGCATGTCGTTCTACTTGAATAACGCGTACTGGAATCGTATCGAGATCCCATTTCCAGTTAGCAGGAGTCGGAGCGATGGGCCGTAATTCGATACAGTCCGTGGGGCAAGGGGAGATGCAGAGATCGCAGCCAGTGCATAAATCGCTGACGACGGTGTGTACCGCTTTGGTACTGCCGATGATGGCATCAACCGGACAGGCCTGAATGCACTTGGTGCAGCCGATGCAGTTGCTTTCATCGATCCAGGCAACATGTCGCGCAGGGGCTTGAATGTCAGCATCGCCTTCCAGCGGTTGCGGATCGACGTTGAGCTTTTCAGCCAACTTCAACATCATCGCTTCGCCGCCGGGCCCGCATTTATTAATGCTTTCACCATTTAGCGAGACCGCTTCGGCGTAAGGGCGACAGCCGGGGTAACCGCACTGGCCGCACTGGCTCTGCGGCAGCATGGCTTCCACTTCTTCCACGATCGGATCGTTTTCGACTTCAAAACGACGTGAGGCATAGCCAAGCACCAAGCCGAACGCCAGCGCGAGTGCGCTTAATGCCGCAATGGCGATCCAGATAGCGGTCATCAGAATTTCACCAGTCCGGTAAAGCCCATAAATGCCAGCGACATCAGGCCAGCGGTGATCAGTGCGATAGACGAACCTCGGAACGGCGCGGGAATGTCCGACACGGCGAGGCGCTCGCGGATGGCGGCGAAAAGGACCATCACCAGTGAGAATCCTGCGGCACCGCCGAAACCATAAATTGTCGATTGCAGAAAACCGTGCGACAGGTTGATGTTGAGCAAGACGACGCCAAGCACGGCACAGTTGGTGGTGATCAGCGGTAGGAAAATCCCCAGCAGGCGATACAGCTCAGGGCTAACTTTGCGCACGAACATCTCGGAGAACTGCACCACAACGGCGAGCACCAGAATAAAAGCCATGGTGCGTAAATAGAGAATGTCGAGCGGGACAAGAATAAATTCGTTGATCAGCCAGGAAAACATCGAGCCCAGCGTCATCACAAACGTGGTCGCCATTCCCATGCCAATCGCCGTCTCTAGTTTTTTGGACACGCCCATAAAGGGGCACAGCCCAAGAAACTTCACTAAGACGAAATTATTTACCAGAAGGATGCTAACAAAGAGCAATGCGTATTCGGTCATTACGGTGCCTAGAAAACAAAACCGGACTATTATCAGGCATTGTTGGGTTTTCGACAACATACCCAAAGTAGGGTTATCGCTGTTCCCTTCAAGAATAGCCATGAACGGTCATGGTAAAATAGCCTAATAGTTATGTGGTTGAGATGACTAAGTCTATTCAAACAAGAAGTCCATCTAGGACGGATTTGTAAAAATATAGTTATTTTTCAATGACAAAAAATGGAAAATAAAGAATTGATAGGGCGGTGAGATGGCTTTTAAGTCTACGGTGAGTCGCTGGGTGATGACACACAGAGAGTGGAAACAATTAATGTCTATGAAGGGGCAGATTGTGTTCGGATGAACGATCCATAGACAATCTGCCCCTTACGATCGGACTTAGCGGCTACAAAGTTTGTAATACACTTCGTTCCAGCGTAGGGCATCTTTGAATTCGTGGAGTCGGGTTTCGTTGTCGATCACCAGTAGTTCAATGTTCTGCATCTCTGCATAAAGCCGCATGTGGTCGAGATCCAACGCCTGACTAAAGACGGTGTGGTGTGCTCCTCCTGCCAAAATCCAGGCTTCGGCCGCCACTTCCAGCGACGGTTGCGCTTTCCAGATGGCACGAGCAACCGGCAATTTTGGCAATGGACGTGGCTGCTCAATGGTATCGACCAGATTAACCAACATTCTGAAGCGGTCACCCATGTCGATCACGCTGGCGTTGAGAGACGGTCCGGCTGGCGTGGAGAAAATCAAACGGGCAGGGTCGGCTTTTCCGCCGATGCCAAGGTGTTGCGCATCCAGAATCGGTTTCTGCTCTTTCGCAATGGTAGGGCAGACTTCCAGCATGTGGGACCCGACGACCAGATCGTTACCATTCTGGAAGTTATAGGTGTAGTCCTCCATGAACGAGGTTCCGCCCGACAATCCACCGGCCATCACTTTCATGATGCGCAACAGCGCGGCAGTTTTCCAGTCGCCTTCACCGCCGAAACCGTAACCTTGCTGCATCAGACGCTGCACCGCCAGCCCCGGCAGTTGTTTCAAGCCGTATAGGTTTTCAAAATCGGTGGTGAACGCGTGATAGCCGCCTTGTTCTAGAAAGCGTTTCATCCCGAGTTCGATCTGGGCTGCATCCAGCAGGTTCTGACGATTAGCTCCGTTGAGTTTCACCGCGTCCGTCAACTGGTAACTGGTTTCATACTCTTCGATCAGCGCATCGATATCGCCTTTGGAAACAGCATCAACCACGGCGGTTAAATCGCCCAGTCCCCAGGCGCTAACGGAGTAACCGAACTGAATCTGCGCGCCGACTTTATCGCCTTCGGTAACGGCGACCTCACGCATATTGTCGCCAAAGCGTGCGACCTTCAGCTGTTTGCTTTCCTGAATTGCCGCGGCAACACGCATCCATTTGCCGATGCGAACATGCGCGTTCTTATCCTGCCAGTGGCCGACCACCACCTGATGTGCCTGCCGCATCCGGGCACCGATGAAGCCAAACTCACGTCCGCCGTGTGCGGTCTGGTTCAGGTTCATGAAATCCATGTCCATGGTGTCCCACGGCACTTCGGCATTGAACTGGGTATGGAATTGCAGCAGCGGTTTACTGAGTACGCTCAGACCGCCAATCCACATTTTTGCCGGAGAGAAGGTGTGCAGCCAGGTTAGCAGGCCGATACAGTTATCCTGATAGTTGGCATCGCGACACAACGCCAGAATTTCATCCGGTGTTTTCACCAGCGGCTTCAGCACCAGCTTAACCGGTAGGTTGGCCTGTTGATTCAAACCCGCAACGACTTTTTCTGCGTTCTCTTTTACCTGACGTAATGTTTCCGGCCCATAGAGATGTTGGCTACCGATGACGAACCAGACTTCAAGCTGCTTAAAATGATCCATGATGACTCCTGTACGTGATCCCCAGAGGGATAAAAATTAGTTTTTTGCCGTAGACGTTGGGCTATAGGCCGGTTCCGCGAGGCGGCACCACTGCTGATAGCGCTCGTAAAGCTGCTGATAACGGGCAACACGCTGGCTGTCTGGCATCAAGGTGCGCTCTATACCGCTGGCCATATGCTGTTGTGCGGTTGGGATATCTCCGTGAACGCCGGCAGCGACGGCGGCAAAGATCGCCGCACCGAGTGCACAGCACTGGTCGGACGCGACGATCTGTAAGGGACGATTCATTACGTCAGTACACACCTGCATGATGACCGGGGATTTCCGTGCAATACCGCCCAGTGCCAGCACGTTCTCCACGGGGACGCCTTGTTCTTCAAAGCATTCCATAATCGCGCGCGCACCGAAGGCCGTGGCGGCAATGAAACCGCCAAATAGCGTAGGGGCATCAGTGCCCAGATTGAGATCGGTAATCACGCCTTTTAAGCGCTGGTTGGCGAACGGCGTTCTGCGGCCGTTAAACCAGTCCAACACGATAGGTAGGTGATCCAGCGTGGGGTTTTCTGCCCAGTTGTGGGTAAGTCGCTCCAGCAACTTGGCTTCCATCGCCTGTAGTGACGTTTTGAGTTCAGGATGGTCTTTCGCCGCTTCCTGTAACGACCAGCCCAGCAGCCTGCCAAACCAGGCGTACATGTCGCCGAAGGCTGACTGTCCGGCTTCCAGACCGATATAGTTGGGGACGACGCTGCCGTCTACCTGTCCACAAATACCAGCGATAGTGCGGTCGGCAATACGTTCTTCGTCGGCGATCAGAATGTCGCAGGTGGAGGTGCCAATCACTTTGACCAACGTATAGGGCTGTGCGCCAGCGCCGACGGTGCCGACGTGACAGTCAAACGCGCCGCCTGCAAGCGTGACCGTCTCAGGGATGCCAAGACGCTGCGCCCACTCTGCGGTGATGGTGCCGACCGGTTGTTCGGCAGTCCAGGTGTCGGTAAACAGTGGATACTGCAATGTCTCTGTCAGGCAGGGATCGAGCGCGTGTAGGAAATCTTTCGGTGGGAGTCCACCCCAGCTCGGATGCCAGAGTGATTTATGTCCGGCGCTGCACCGGCCACGACGAATATCGGCAGGCGCTTGTGTGCCGGAAAGCAGGGCGGGCACCCAGTCGCACAGTTCTATCCAGGAAACGGCCGCCTGACGCACCGCTGCATCTTCGCGTGATACATGCAGGATTTTGGCCCAGAACCATTCGGATGAGTAAACACCACCGATATAGCGAGTGTAATCCGGGAACTGACCGCTGCGGCACAGCGCGTTAATGGCATCCGCTTCTTCTATTGCCGTGTGGTCTTTCCACAGCACGAACATCGCATTGGGGTTGTTGGCAAACTCGGGGCGTAGCGCCAGGATCTGGCCATGTTCATCAATGGGGGCGGGCGTTGACCCGGTTGAATCCACGCCAATACCGATGATGCTCTGCCGTTGGTCGTTCGTCAGGCGAGAGACGACCACTTTGATCGCCTGTTCCAGCGATTCTATATAGTCCAGCGGATGGTGTCGGAACTGGTTGTTGGCAGGCTGACAATATTTACCCTCACGCCAGCGGGGGTAGTAGACCACGTCTGTTTCCAGCTCTTTCCCGCTTTGGCAGTCAACGGCTAAGGCGCGTACCGAATCACTGCCGAAGTCGAGACCAATCGTAATAGCGCCCGCGCTCATGCTTTGCTCCTCATTAATCTCAGATCGTTGGTGTTTACGATAGGCAGGGATAACGAGAGGCGGTTAGGAGTGGTTAGCTAGAAGTATGTATTTTTCTGTCGCGAGCAGCCATTTTGTGAAGCTGGTCAAAGGTTAATGATTGGTTAAATTTGCTAAATGTATGCACAAACCTGTCATTGTTCCGGACTGTGATAGCGCTCTATATTCTTGCCGGTAATAACGGCTAAAACATAAAGCGTCTGAATGCTACTGAGTAAAGGAATCACGCTAAGTCTGTGTTTTTCCTTTATCCGGACCGGAAATGCCTTACCAGGAACTCGAACTCGCTTCAGCGTCGCTGGCGAATGAAAAGATAATTACACCGGAGAACATCATGCATAAATTCACTAAGGCGCTGGCAGCAATCGGGTTAGCCGCTGTTATGTCACAATCAGCTATGGCAGAGAACATAAAGCTGGGATTTTTGGTTAAGCAGCCGGAAGAGCCCTGGTTCCAGACCGAATGGAAATTCGCTGATAAAGCAGGAAAAGATCTCGGTTTTGATGTGATAAAAATTGCGGTTCCTGACGGGGAAAAAACCCTGAACGCAATTGATAGCCTAGCGGCCAGCGGGGCGAAAGGTTTTGTTATTTGTACCCCAGACCCGAAATTGGGGCCGGCCATTATTGCAAAAGCACGTAGCTATAATCTGAAAGTGATCGCGGTTGATGACCAGTTCGTGAACGCCAAAGGTCAGCCAATGGACACGGTGCCGTTGGTGATGATGGCGGCCACCAAAATTGGTGAGCGTCAGGGTCAGGAACTGTATAAAGAGATGAACAAACGCGGCTGGAAAGTAGACGAAACCGGCGTGATGGCGATTACCGCTGATGAGCTGGACACCGCGCGCCGTCGTACTGCTGGTTCCATGGATGCGCTGAAGGCTGCTGGATTCCCAGAAAAACAGATCTATCGGGTTCCGACCAAATCCAACGATATCCCCGGAGCGTTTGACGCCGCTAACTCCATGCTGGTTCAGCATCCTGGCGTGAAAAACTGGCTGATTATCGGTATGAACGACAACACTGTGCTGGGTGGCGTTCGTGCGACAGAAGGACAGGGCTTTAAAGCGGCAAACGTCATTGGTATCGGTATCAACGGCGTGGATGCGGTGAGCGAACTGTCTAAGGGGCAGGCAACGGGCTTCTTTGGCTCACTGCTGCCAAGCCCAGATATTCACGGCTACAAGAGTATCCAGATGCTGAATGACTGGGTCACCAAAGGCGTGGAACCGGAGAAATTCACCGAAGTGACCGACGTGGTGCTGATCACTCGTGACAACTTTAAGGTCGAACTGGAGAAAAAAGGCCTGATGTAATCACGCCTGATTTCGTAAAGATGCGGATAACATCGATCAGCATGATGCTGGCCGAGGTTATCCGCGCTCTACCTGCATCGTTATGAGGAAACAGACATGACAGCACAGTCACCCTATTTGTCGTTTCATGGGATCGGTAAAGAATTTCCCGGTGTTAAGGCGCTTTCGGATATCAGCTTTTCCTGCCATGCCGGCCAGATCCATGCATTGATGGGGGAAAACGGGGCGGGCAAGTCGACGCTGTTAAAAATCCTGAGCGGCAACTATTCACCGTCAGCGGGCGAAATCCACATTCAGGGCAAGCCTGTGCAGTTTAGTAATACGATGGATGCCCTGAATGCGGGCGTTGCCATCATTTATCAGGAACTGCATTTGGTGCCGGAAATGACGGTCGCCGAGAATATCTATCTGGGTCAATTGCCGCATAAATACGGCATGGTGAACTACTCACTGCTGCGCTATGAAGCCAAACTGCAATTACAGCATCTGGGGTTGGATATCGATCCTGATACCCCGCTGAAATACCTGTCTATCGGGCAGTGGCAAATGGTAGAAATCGCCAAAGCGCTGGCGCGTAATGCCAAGATTATCGCTTTTGATGAACCGACCAGTTCGCTGTCTGCCCGTGAAATTGAGCAACTTTTCCGAGTGATTACTGAATTGCGCAGTGAAGGCCGGATCATTTTGTATGTTTCGCACCGGATGGAAGAAATTTTTGCGCTGAGCGATGCCATTACCGTGTTTAAAGATGGTCGCTACGTGTGCACGTTTGACGATATGCAACAGGTGAACCATGAGTCGCTGGTACAGGCGATGGTAGGGCGTAACTTGGGGAATATCTATGGTTACGCGCCGCGTCCGCACGGCGAAGACCGCTTGACGCTGAAAGACGTAAAAGCGCCGGGCGTGAAATCCACGATTTCCCTGAACGTGAAGCAGGGGGAAATTGTCGGGCTATTTGGCCTGGTGGGGGCTGGCCGCAGCGAACTGATGAAAGGGCTGTTTGGTGCGACCAAAATCACCAGCGGTCAGGTGTTGCTGGATGGCAAACCGCTGGTGGTGAATTCCCCCATCGATGCGATTCGCCAAGGCGTGATGCTCTGCCCTGAGGATCGCAAAGCGGACGGTATCATTCCTGTGCACTCGGTGCGTGACAACATCAATATCAGCGCAAGACGTAAGAGCCTGAAAGCCGGTTTTATTATTAATAATCAGTGGGAAGCGGATAACGCCGCGCAGCGCATTGACGCGTTGAATATCAAAACGCCGTCCGATGAACAGCTGATTATGAATCTTTCCGGCGGAAATCAGCAGAAAGTCATTCTTGGTCGCTGGTTGTCCGAAGAGATGAAAGTCATTTTGCTCGATGAGCCCACGCGCGGCATCGATGTCGGCGCGAAGCACGAAATTTATCATGTCATCTATGAACTGGCGAATCAGGGGATCGCGGTGCTGTTTGCCTCCAGCGATTTACCTGAAGTGCTTGGGCTGGCCGACCGGATTATCGTCATGCGCGAAGGTGCCGTTTCCGGCGAACTGCTACATGCCGATGCAACGGAACAGAAGGTGCTCAGCCTCGCAATGTTACGAATCCCCGATATCGAATCTGCGGTTGCCTGACCGCGAAGGAGCAAAATAATGTCAACGGTTACGTCTGCAACCTCAGAAAAGAAGAAAAACGGTATGGGATTGTCCCGCATTTGGGATAACTACGGCATGCTGGTGGTTTTTGCCGTGCTGTTTCTTGGCTGTGCGATTTTTGTCCCAAATTTCGCCTCATTTATCAATATGAAAGGGTTGGGACTGGCGATCTCCATGTCCGGTATGGTGGCCTGCGGGATGCTGTTCTGTCTGGCTTCTGGTGATTTTGATCTATCCGTGGCTTCGATTATCGCCTGTTCCGGGGTAGCGACGGCGGTGGTGATTAATATCAGTGAAAGTCTGTGGATCGGCGTCGGTGCTGGGCTGCTGTTGGGCGTGGCATTCGGTTTACTTAACGGCTTTGTGATTGCCCGTTTGAAGATCAACGCACTGATCACGACTCTGGCGACCATGCAGATTGCACGCGGTCTGGCGTACATTATTTCTGATGGTAAAGCGGTAGGGATTGAAGATGAGCGTTTCTTCGCATTGGGCTATGCCAACTGGCTGGGCTTGCCTGCGCCAATTTGGATCACCATCGGCTGTATGATCCTGTTTGGCCTGTTGCTGAACAAGACCACGTTTGGCCGCAATACGCTGGCGATTGGGGGAAATGAGGAAGCGGCGCGTTTGGCCGGGGTGCCGGTTGTACGTACCAAGATCATCATTTTTGCCTTGTCCGGTCTGGTATCCGCCGCGGCGGGAATCATTTTGGCTTCGCGTATGACCAGCGGCCAGCCGATGACGTCCATCGGGTATGAGCTGATCGTCATTTCTGCCTGTGTGCTGGGTGGCGTATCGCTGAAAGGCGGGATCGGCAAAATTTCCTACGTGGTGGCTGGCGTACTGATTTTAGGTACGGTGGAAAACGCGATGAACCTGCTAAATATTTCTCCTTTCTCTCAGTATGTGGTGCGCGGTCTTATTTTGCTGGCGGCGGTTATCTTCGACCGTTACAAACAGCTGGCGAAGAAAACGGTATAAATGCCCGTGCGGTAGGTAAGTCATCCTGCCGCTTCTTATCATTACTAGCGTGTACCGGAGGCCTGATGTATCACCGTATGGCGCATGAATCTCAGCCTAATCCGCTGCTGCCGGGATATTCGTTCAACGCTTACCTTGTGGCAGGTCTGACGCCGATTCTGGCTGAAGGGCCGCTCGACTTTTTTATCGATCGTCCCGATGGCATGAAAGGCTACATCATTAATCTCACCATGAAGGGACAGGGTCAGGTCTTTGATGGCGATGAGACCTTTTTCTGTAATCCTGGCGATCTACTGCTGTTCCCGCCTAAATCGAAGCATTTTTATGGCCGCTCATCGGGCAGCGACTGCTGGTATCACCGCTGGGTCTATTTCCGTCCACGCGCCTACTGGGCTGACTGGTTGGAATGGCATACCAAAAGCAGCGGGATTGGCCGTATGAGCCTGCCGAATAACCAACTGCTGCTGGAATTTGACCGGCTGTTTGCCAATATCGAGCAGACGCAGCGTTCAGGACGGCGTTTTTCGGAAGAACTGGGCATGAATCTGCTGGAGCGTCTGTTGCTCAGAGCGATGGAAGAAGATCCGCAGAGTCCGCAGAAAATTATGGATCCGCGCGTGATTGAAGCCTGCCAGTTTATTACCAGCAATCTGGCCGGAGAACTGCGTATTGATGAAGTCGCACGGCACGTTTGTCTGTCGCCGTCGCGGCTGGCGCATTTGTTCCGTGAGCAGGTGGGCATTAACATTCTGCGCTGGCGTGAAGATCAGCGCGTGATCCGCGCCAAGCTGTTATTGCAGACGACGCAGGAATCTATCGCCAATATTGGTCGCGTGGTGGGGTATGACGATCAGCTCTATTTCTCACGCGTGTTCCGTAAACGGGTCGGTGTCAGCCCCAGTGATTTTCGTCGCCGCAGCAGTGAAATCAACTATCCGGCGGCCAAAGCGCTGCCCGTGGCATGGGGAGATCGGATACCCAATGCCGTGACCGGTTAACATACTGGAATGACCTCGATTCCCCTGATAAATATCCCTCTCTGCAATCTGGCGGGTGACGGGTATATACTGAGTGAGAAATCACAAAGTCAAAATAAGCTAAGGGGAATCGTCATGAGTGAGACCGTTCGTGTTGGGCTGCTGGGCTACGGTTATGCCAGTAAGACATTCCACGCGCCGTTAATTGCAGGTACGGCAGGTATGGATCTGGTGGCCGTGTCCAGCAGCAATGCTGAAAAAGTGCATGCGGATTGGGCAAATCTGCGGGTGGAAAAAGACCCGCAGGCATTGTTTAACGATCCCGATATTGACCTCATTGTTATTCCTACCCCCAATGACACACACTTCCCGCTGGCAAAGCAGGCGCTGGAAGCGGGTAAGCATGTCGTCGTCGATAAACCTTTTACCGTGACGTTGTCACAAGCATACGATCTGGGCGCGATTGCCGAACGCTCAGGAAAAGTGCTTTCTGTTTTCCATAACCGCCGTTGGGACAGCGATTTTCTGACGCTGAAACAGCTACTGTCTGCGGGCACACTGGGAAATGTGGTGTATATGGAATCGCATTTTGATCGCTTCCGTCCTGAGGTTCGTCAGCGCTGGCGTGAAGACGGCAGTGAAGGTAGCGGGATCTGGTACGATCTTGGTCCGCACTTGCTGGATCAGGCGTTGGAACTGTTTGGTTTGCCGGTGGCGATTCAGGTAGATATGGCGCAACTGAGACCAGGCAGTAAGGCAACGGATTATTTCCACGCGACGCTGATTTACCCGCAGCGCCGAGTTATCCTGCACGCCAGCATGCTGGTGGCAGCGGCTTCCGCACGCTATACCGTGCATGGTACGCGCGGTAGCTTTGTAAAATATGGACTCGACCCACAGGAAGATCGCCTGAAAGCGGGTGAACGCCCACCGCTGGCCGATTGGGGACAGGATAAACATGATGGCGTGCTGACGCTGTCTCGCGATGGCATAACGGCGGAACAGACCATCGCAACGATTCCGGGTAACTATCCGGCTTACTATGCGGCAGTGCGCGATGCGTTGCTGGGTAAGGGAGAAAATCCTGTTGGCGTGAATCAGGCGATTCAGGTGATGGAGTTAATCGAACTGGGGCTGCTTTCCCACGAGCAGAAAAAAGCCGTCGCGCTGAAAAATAGCTAGATTTGCTGCATTTTATTCCAGATAGTTAACGGTTTGTTTAAACAGGCGATCTTAGGATCGCCGTAGACTGCCGTTTTGGGCGATCTCCGGGTCGCCCGTATTGTTAGAGTGTTAATTAGGCTAAGGCTAGGGGAAAGGTGTCGGGCATGGGGTGGTTACAACGGTTACGCATTGATAAGTTTTTATTGGTTCTGATTCTGGTCGTAGTGACGGCGTCGATTCTTCCTGCTGAAGGCACCGTGAAGGTTTTCTTTGAGTATCTGACAACGGCGGCGATTGCTCTGTTGTTCTTTATGCACGGTGCGAAGCTGTCGCGTGAAGCGATCACCACCGGTATGGGGCACTGGCGTTTGCACCTCGTGGTGTTTGCCAGCACGTTTATTCTGTTCCCGCTGCTGGGAATCGGCATGAGCCTGCTGTCGCCAGTGGTGCTGACGCCAACCTTGTATCTTGGCTTCCTCTACCTGTGTGCGTTACCCGCAACGGTGCAGTCAGCGATTGCTTATACCTCAATGGCTGGCGGTAATGTGGCGGCGGCGATCTGTAGTGCCTCTGCATCCAGTATTTTAGGCGTGTTTCTCTCGCCAATTCTGGTCGGCTTACTGATGCATACGCAGGGGGGAGAAACGGACACGCTGCATGCTATCGGTTCCATCATCATGCAATTAATGGTGCCTTTCGTCATTGGCCATCTGTCGCGCCCGTTGATTGCCAAGTGGGTCGAACGTCACCGTAAGTTGATTAATATTACTGACCGGTCATCGATTCTTCTGGTGGTTTATGTCGCGTTCAGCGAGGCGGTCGTGCAGGGGATTTGGGGGCAGATTAACGGATGGTCATTGCTGGCGGTAGTGGGTTGCTCAATAGTACTGTTAGCGATTGTGCTGGTGGTGAATACACTGGTTGCACGTAAGCTGGGCTTTAACACCGCCGATGAAATCACCATTGTTTTCTGTGGTTCGAAGAAGAGTCTGGCGAACGGGATTCCGATGGCAAATGTGCTGTTCCCAGCGGCGGCGGTCGGTGCGATGGTGCTGCCGCTGATGATCTTTCACCAAATTCAGCTAATGGTTTGCGCCGCGCTTGCACAGCGTTATGCCAAACGGCTAAATAAAGAACAAGATACACCTCATCAGTAAGATATTATCGATCCCTCGATACATAAAATAATGCCCTCGGACCTTACACGGTTCGGGGGCATTGTCATGTGTGACCATTCTGACATAGATTAAATAATCTATTACAGTGATAGTTTCTAAAGTGTATCACTTCCTCGATCCGTTACGTTATAACAATGCTGGCTCATCGACATTCGTTGTCGAGGGCAGGGTACAGTTGATGATAATCGGTATTTTGAGATCGAGGGAATATGTTAAAAAAAACGGTGTTAACTTTAGCAATGCTAGGGGCGTTAGCTTCCACATCCGTACAGGCTGCTCAACATATGGACTGTGTACAAACCAGTCAAAAAGAGATTGCGTCGTTATTTGACCGTTGGAATGCCTCGTTGCAAACGGGTGATGCGAAGAAGGTTGCAAAAAACTATGCGCCAGACGCCGTGCTGCTGCCGACGTTGTCCGATAAACCACGTACGACTGATGCAGAGCGCATTGATTACTTTGAACATTTCCTAGCAAAAAAGCCGGTTGGTAAGATTGACACCAGCACAATCCGGATCGGCTGTAATAAGGCTGTTGATACCGGAACATACACTTTCACATTCGGTGATGGTAGCGTAGCCAAAGCACGCTATACCTATACTTACGCTTGGAACGGTAAACAGTGGTTGATCACCACGCACCATTCTTCAGCGAATCCGAGTAGTTGAACCTTATAGATGTTCTGTAACAAATCCGCATCAAACGGCTAACGAGAGTTAGCCGTTTTTCATGAGCGGCAGGCGGAAGTGACAGCATGACGTCACGGTGATTAGGCAGAAGCCCGCTTACGCAGAACCTTTTCACGCAGCTGTTGTTTTTCCTGCTCGCTGATAAAAGCAATGTTCAGGCCGTTTTCCTGCGCTTTGCGCGTTTCTACCGCCGTCAGGCCGGCAAGTGGTGCTGCGACCTCATATTCGTGGCGGATTTCGATGCCTTGAACCGCAGGGTCATCGGTATTGATAGTGGCGGGAATGCCATAACGCAGGAAGTGGATAAGGGGATGTTTATCCAGTGTTTCCACCGTACTGGTTTGAATGTTAGATGTCAGACAGGATTCAATGCCGATCCCATTCTCTGCCATGTGCGTCATTAGGCGAGGATCGATAATGGCGGTTACGCCGTGCCCGATACGCTCTGCGCCCAGATGATTAATCGCCTGCCAAATACTTTCCGGCCCAGCCGCCTCACCCGCGTGAACGGTGATATGCCAGCCTGCATCGCGGGCTTGTTGGAAATGAGAGGTAAACTGCGCACCAGGGTAGCCCAGTTCATCACCCGCCAGATCGAGCGCTACGATACGATCGCGCTGTGACAACAGGGCATCCAACTCTTGTTGGCAGGCCTCGGTACCGAATGTCCGACTCATGATGCCAATCAGACGGATGTCGGTATCGAAATCACGGCTGCCTGCTGTAATACCATCGATCACAGCTTCAACAACGCCCGCAATCGGCAGCTTATGATTCATCGCCATATAGTAGGGAGAGAAACGTAGCTCGGCGTAATCCAGCCCAGCGTTCATGGCATCTTCAACATTTTCGTAAGCGACGCGGCGGCAGGCATCCAGTGAACCGAGAACGGCTACACCCCAGTCGAGCTTTTGTAAAAAACTCAGTAAATCAGGTTCATTTTTGGTGACCTGAACGTGAGGGCGGAGTGCGTCAAGATCGCTGGCAGGTAACGCAATATTATACTGGCGTCCTAGTTCCAGAATACTCTGGGCGCGGATGTTGCCATCCAAGTGGCGGTGGATATCAGTCAGTGGCAGGCGTAAATCAATCATAATGTTATTGTCTGATTATTGTTTTTCATAGGACAAAGTATAAAAAGAAATCGTGGTAAATAGCTAATCGTTACCGATAAAATTCAAGCGAACTGGGCAGTAATTGAGCAAAAACAATCTGTTATTGGTTTTTTTGCTTAATTTCAGGCGCGTTTAACTTAGGGATAACTCGGATATAAATGAGTTCACTGAGTAACTCGACTAAAGTTTGGCTGACAATGACGGCAGGAAGTAACGGTAGTGCACCCGGTATTGCCAAGGCCAGCGGGAGAATAACCAGAGAGTTACGTGTGCTGGCGCTAAAAGCCACTGCTCGTCCGCTAGCCGAATCCAATCGGAATACGCGGCTAGTTAACCAGCCAAGCAACGGCGCCAGCAGAGCGAAGAGCAGGTAAAACGGTATTGCGAGTAAAACGGATTCCCAGGTGGTGCGCAATTGTGGAATGACAGCAGCCACCACGATAAACAACACCAGAGCCGTGGCTGGAACGGTCAGATAGCCTAATGCATCTGAACATGTTGCCATAATACGCAGCCGCGCCGCTAGCCATTGCAGAAGGGCTGCCAGTGCTAAAGGTATGGCGATGAGCCAGATAAACGCGTCGATAAAGGGTGCGAAGACGATGAGTCTGGCGGCCTCATGGCCGAGGAATAGCGTCAGGTAAAAGGGTAACGCCAGCATTTGCAGCATCAGTAGTATGGGTGTCGCGGCCAGTAGGCGGGTGGCATCGGCACGGCCCAGATGCGCGAATGTCACCACGTAATCTATACAGGGTGCGAGTAGCACTAATATGATGCCTAGCTTCACCAGCGGTTCGGCGGGGAGAAAGGGTAACAGCACCGCGATCAGTAAGGGAATCACGATGAAATTGGCAATGAGAAGCGCGCCGATGAATCTGACCTGAGTGATACTTTTTCCTATCGTGGTCAGCGGAACTTGCAGAAACGTAACAAACAGCATCAGCGCCAGAGCGGGATTAATCACGGCACTGAGTTGCTCTGTTTCCGGAATAACCATGGCGGTTGCCGCTGCCGCTATTACAGCAAAAAAGTAGATTGCGGCCTGATGGGCTTCCATAAAAGGTTTCAGCGCGGACATGACGTTATCTCAATATCAAGCAGAAGATTTAGGGCAGAAAAAACGGTGGCTGAAAGAGCGGCCACCGTGTGTTTTAGCGCGTAATATTATTGAGTACTAGATTATTGCGCTGGTGGTGCGATCGGCTCTTGCGGCGCGCCAGGCTGGGATTCTTCACCTTCTTCCGTTGGAACGGAGAAATAAGGGGCGATGAAATCGGCCAGTGGTATCTTGTTACCGTTGAAGTCAATTTGACCATCAGCGTAGTGCAGTGAGCTGGTAATCGCATTGTCCTTCGTGACACTCATTTGGTTCATTTGACCGATGCCTGCCATCATCTTAGCTTGCTGCTGCGCCATTTCTGTCGCCTGCTTTTGCTCTTCTGCGTTAGCTGGTTTCGGCCCCGCCTGCACCATTAACTCTGCCAGCATATCGAGCGGTACATTGAGTTTGGCATCGAATTTTTTGACCGATTGACGAATGATTTTTTCTTCATCCGATACCGTTGCGTCAGCGGCTTTATCCGTGCTCTGCAATGGGTCGGTTAAATCCAGTGCCAGCGTGAATGTGCCTTCTCCTTTACTGTTTTTCCAACTGATCGGAGAAATCTCAACGCTAGGATTACCTTTCAGCAGTTGTGGCAAGTATTGCAGAATAGACATAGCGACTTCATGCTGATAAACATCGGGGTCCATAGCACTTGGATCTTGCAACAGTTTCTGCACTTTTGCCTGATAGGCGGTGAGGAACTGTTTGGTACCCGCGCCGTCAAGCTGTGAAATGGACATGCTTGCGTTACCCGAGCCCAGATTACGGTCGCCGATGACTAAGGAACCCAGCGTAACGTCCATTTTGCCCGCCAGATTTTTATCATCTTCCGTTGCGCTACTTTGCAGAGAGAAGTCGTTCAAGGTAACAGGATCGCCGCCTTCTACGGTAAACGTCATCGTTTTAAGAGATAGGGCTCCATCGCCTAAATCAATATCGAATTTGCCTTTTTGATTAGTCCCCTTGATGGCGAAATCGCTGACATCGACCTTCTCGGTTTGGCCCCAAGCGTTTTTCCTTTCCATCTTCACGCTGCTGATGGTGGTGTCCAGCTTGCTGCTGCGTAGATCGTGCCCGATATCCAACAGCGCTTCTGCGCCGCTGAAGGAAAATTTCTGTTCTGGCGTCTGATAGTCGATCGGCACCAGCGTAATAAGTGACTGCGTATCACCGCTGTAAGCGACGCGAGTGTCGGACGTAAAGAATGGTTTATCTTTGGTCAGCTCAAACCAGGCTTTGACTGCCGGGGTGTTGGCCAACTCGGTATGAACAGAAGCCATCGACGGAGCGAGGTTGAATTTCTTTAGCTGTGCCAGCGGGAACGGCCCGTGAGACACGGTTTCGTTGAAGACGAGTTCTTCACCGGGCGCAAGGAACTGTGTACCTTTTGCTGTGCCATCGGTCTGTAAGACATAGGCCAGAGTGCTGCTGAATATTCCGCCTTGATAGTCGCGATAGACCACTTTTAACCCAGCGTTCGGGTAGGCTTGCTTGATCTTAGTGTTCAGCGTATCGGTAAAACCATCAATCTGCTGAGCCACTTGTTTGCCGGTGTACCAGGATGCGCCGGTCCAGATGGCGCCCAGAGCAACAATAACGCCTACGGCGACTAATGACTTATTCATTTTTATTCATCCTTTAGTAAAAAAATGCGCGTTTTCAACGCGAAACGCGGGTAACTCTCAACGTAATGCGCAGGTAACTTTCAACGCGATACGTGGGTAACACAGCGTATGGAACAAGTTATCGGTTAAATACGCGAGCGAGACGCCCCTGTCCCTCAACCGTTATCGGTGACTCACTGGCGGAAATAAAGCAGGATTCTCCCGGACGTAGCGAGAGCCGCTGCTCATTTTTTTGCAAGACGGCATGGCCGTCGACGCAAAATACAATGGCAGCACTGTCTTGGCGGAGCGTTTGTGGGCTCTGGCTCAGTTCGTGCAGTGAAAAAGCAAAATCATCAACAGGAATGGGGAAGCTTAGTTCATTACCCTGTCGCTGTGGCGTAGTCAGCAACTGGTTTGCGGGTTTGCCTTCAAACACGACATTTTCCAGCAGCTCTGGAATATCAATGTATTTCGGCGTTAACCCCGCACGCAGCACGTTATCCGAGTTCGCCATGACTTCTAATGCCACGCCTTTTAGATAGGCATGCGGCGTTTGAGCAAACAAGAACATGGCTTCGCCGGGTTGAAGCGTAATGACATTCAGCAGCAGTGGGGAAAACAACCCGCTGTCATCGGAATAGTATTGTGTAATCGCGCGAATAGTGGCCCACGGCTCGTCATTCTGACTGTTTAGCGCAGCCTTCAATACGCCGAGTGCACGGGATTTTTGCTCACCGTCCATACTCAACAGATTAGTGAACAGCATGGCGAGGTTCTTCGCATCGGGCTGTTGTAAAAACGCGGCGATTGACGGGTGTGCGCTGGCAACTGGCTCTAGCAGGTGCACAATTTCAGATAATTCTCTAAACCCGTTCATGGCCTGAAAGGGCGTTAACGCGTAGACCAATTCCGGTTTGTGATTGGCATCTTTGTAGTTTCTTTCGGCTGCATCCAGCGCGATACCGGCGGCATTTTCTTTCGCAAAGCCTTGTTCTGCCGCTGATTTACTTGGATGAACCTGAATAGAAAGTGGCTGTTCTGCACACAATACTTTAAACAAAAAGGGTAATTCGCCAAAACGTTGCGCGATCGTTGCGCCAAGATGAGCTGTCACGTCTTCGGCAATCACCTCACGCAGGCTGCGGGTGTCGCCTTTTTCATCAATAATCGCCGAACTGCTTTTAGGATGGGCACCCATCCACAGTTCCGCCATCGGTAAATTTTTAGGGTTATCAATGCTATAAAGCTCACTTAACGTGTGTTTGCTGCCCCAGGCATAGTGCTGGACGCAATTGAGCATTTTTTGCATGTCGGCTCCCTGCTATTACATTAATGGTTAATTTCTGTGACGCTGGCTGTTAACTACTTGAATGATTATGAATACACTGCATCTTCTTCGCTTCATGGTAATGTTTTATGTAGCGCGATGCCAGACCGTGTTAGTAGACACAATAAGTGTTATAGGCCAGTTAGTGTTATCAGAATAGGCCCAGCGATGTGATTCGATGTCTTCTACTATTTGAATCTGTGTTTTAAGGAGGAAAGGTAATGAGCACGACACGTAGTGAAAAAGACTCAATGGGGCCAATCGATGTTCCTGCTGAACATTTATGGGGTGCGCAAACACAACGCTCACTGGAACACTTCCGTATTTCTGAAGAAAAAATGCCACGCACGCTGATTTATGCACTGGCGCAAACCAAGCGCGCGGCGGCCCGCGTCAATATGGATCTCACACTTCTATCTGCCGATCGGGGAAATGCGATTATTCAGGCCGCGGACGAGGTGTTGGCTGGCAAACATGCTGGGGAATTCCCGTTAGCAATCTGGCAGACGGGGTCTGGCACGCAAAGCAATATGAATATGAACGAGGTGTTGGCTAACCGCGCCAGTGAGCTATTGGGAGGAGAGCGAGGCAACAATCGGCTGGTTCATCCCAATGATGATGTCAATAAAAGTCAGAGTTCCAATGACGTATTCCCAACGGCGATGCATGTTGCGGCCGTGGTTGCGATCAACGAACACCTGATTCCTGAATTGAAAGCGCTGCACGCCACCCTGGCGTCGAAGGCTGAGGAATTCAAAGACATCGTCAAGATTGGCCGTACGCATTTACAGGATGCGACGCCACTGACGTTGGGGCAGGAAATCTCCGGCTGGGCCGCAATGTTGCAGCATAATCTGAAGCATATCGAAAACAGCGTGCCACATATTTGCGAGCTGGCGCTGGGCGGTACGGCGGTAGGTACTGGGTTGAACACACATCCTGAATATGCGGTGCGTGTGGCGGCGGAACTGGCGAAATTAACCGGTCAGCCGTTTGTGACCTCGCCGAATAAATTTGAAGCGCTTGCGACCTGTGATGCGCTGGTTCACGGGCACGGTGCCTTGAAGGGGCTGGCAGCATCGTTAATGAAGATTGCCAACGATGTGCGTTGGCTGGCATCTGGCCCGCGTTGTGGCATCGGCGAACTCAGTATTCCTGAAAATGAACCGGGTAGTTCCATCATGCCGGGCAAGGTCAACCCGACCCAGTGTGAAGCGCTGACAATGCTGTGTTGCCAGGTGATGGGCAATGATGTTGCTGTGAATATCGGCGGAGCTTCCGGTAATTTTGAGCTAAACGTGTACCGGCCAATGGTGATTCATAACTTCCTGCAATCGATTCGCCTGCTGGCTGATGGCATGAAGAGCTTTGATGAGCACTGTGCGGTGGGAATTGAGCCTAATCACGATCGCATTACTCAACTGCTGAACGAATCACTGATGCTGGTTACCGCGCTGAACACGCATATCGGCTATGACAAAGCGGCTGAGATTGCAAAAAAAGCACATAAAGAAGGGCTAACGCTGAAGGCGTCCGCGCTCAAACTGAACCACCTCACTGAAGCACAGTTTGATGAGTGGGTTCGACCGGAAGAGATGGTCGGTAGCCTGAAAAAGTAATGGCGCTGTAGTTAGCGTTTTATCACGTAGCCTGCCGATTTATATCCGCAGGCTTTTTTTATTCCGGCGCATCGGTATACAGATGCAAACGCGGGATAAGCAGGCGAAGTTCGGCTGCTTTCGGCTTGTGCTTATGTTTGATGTTGTTGGCATCGTAAGGATTGAGTTCGCCGATAATCGGCATAGTGCCCCCAGATTCCTGCTGACAAAGCACAAGTAGAGGAGACGGGCAGGGATGTTGAACCTGTTTCTGCTGCTCGGCATACCACACGCGTGCGATTGGCTGCACTTTTACCGGACGTTTGATCTTCAAGACCGCGTCTTCCGGTAACTGCAATACGGCATCCATTTCCTGTTCCACATGCTCAATCCATTGCGCTTTGGTATACGGCGCCGCATGCTTTGCTGCATTCAGGCTTTTGGTCAATTTTTCCAACAATTCTATGCGTGTCATGTTGTTGATGACGTGCTTATTCGCCCAGCCAAACCGGACTGACGCTGGGTTGGTTATGAGCGTTAATGAACGGTAAGCGCTGAGTGTGATCAGCCCTTTCAGGTGTGAGTGGACAAACTCAAAGCGCTGTTCCGGCTCTAGACCAGATTCGACGGTAATAATCTGCTCCAGCTCTTTTTTCAGTGCATTAATTTCCGCGATGAGCGAATGTGCCTGCTGATATTGCGCCGCGTTTACCGCAAAGCAGAGAGCACCTGGTAAGCGAATTGCACTTTTGCTGCTGAGCGCTTCCGGGTAGTGGTGAATGAACAGACGCTGAAAGTGCGCGAGTCCTTTATCTTGAGCCTCCTGACCAACGTACTGCGTGACGGCAATGTGCTCAATAGGATCGTGCTCCGTTCCTTTTTCCACAGGGGGAAGGGAGTAGACGCGGCCCGCCAGCAGTCGATACGTTGAAAACTGTTGCTGCATCACTGCAAGCTTGATCTCTAACGTTTGAAAACAGTCGTTCATGCGTTCGATTAACGCGTAGCGATTCATAGCTAACCCCAATTTAGTTACAACATACTTATGTTTATACTCATAAATACACACTTCAGCAATTGTGATTATCGTTATTTTCAAGCAGGGCTGGTGGGATAATATTGAGGAAGGGAGTAGAAACAACGCGGAGTTTACCCTGATGCAGGTAAACCCCGGTAATAAAAGAGATTAAATACGGTGTTTTAGTATCAGGCTGACTACCAACGCGAGAAGTAAGAGCGTCGCGAGAAACACTGTGATCCCCATCCAGCCGAATGAATGCCAAAAGAATCCCCCTAGCGTGCCTGCCAAGCTTGAGCCCAGATAGTAAGAAAAGAGATACATGGACGAAGCCTGACCTTTCGCGCGCCGCGCACGTTGCCCAATCCAACTGCTCGCTACCGAGTGGGCAGCGAAGAAACCTGCGGTAAAGAGCATCATCCCGCCAAAGATAGCGAATAGCGGGCTCAGTGCCGTTATCCCTAATCCGATTAGCATCAGAAGAATCGAAATACTCAGCACCGGGCCGCGTCCGTAGCGGGACGTTAACGCACCGGCTTTCGGTGAACTGTAACTTCCGGTGAGATAGACCACCGAAAGTAAGCCAACCACCGCCTGACTGATTAAATACGGCGGAGCTAACAGTCGATACCCGATGTAGTTAAACAGGGTAACGAATGCGCCCATCAGCAAAAATCCCTCAAGGAACAGCAGCGGCAAGCCTGCATCGCGCCAGTGCAGTTTACTATTCAGTAATAGCGTTTTCGGGCGTAGTGAGCCGGGGCGGAAATGGCGTGATTCCGGCAGAATTCGCCAAAACGTTATCGCCGCAATGAGCGCTAGTATGCCGATTGCACCGATAGCAACTCGCCATGGGAAATAGTCCGTTAACACGCCGCTGACCAAACGTCCGCTCATTCCTCCAATCGAGTTACCGCTGATATATAACCCCATCGAAAACGCCAGCACGCTGGGGTGAATTTCTTCACTCAGGTAACTCATGGCGACAGCCGCGACACCACTTAGCGACAGGCCAATCATCGCCCGCATAATCAATATGCCGTTCCAACTGGTCATAAAAGCACAAATTATGGTACAGATTGCAGCCAGCATCAGCGACACGGCCATCACATTCTTACGACCAATCGTGTCGGACAGAGGGCCGGTGAACAACAGGCCAAAAGCCAGCATCACCGTTGAGACGGAAAGTGACAAACTGCTGGTTGCTGGAGAAATACCAAAATCCTGAGATAACACCGGCAGCAGCGGTTGTACACAATACAGCAGGGCGAACGTTGCTAACCCAGCGGAAAATAGCGCGAGCGTGACACGCATAAATTGTGGTGTACCACGCGTGATATAAGGTGTTTTTCCAGAAGATTTCGGGGCAATATCGTCCGCAGCGTCGACCGTAGAAATAGGCCAGTCGTTCGGTGCAGAAGATGGCAGGTTACTCACAATAATTCCTTAGCGGGAAAGGTAAATCAGACGTAAAACAACAATAAGCCGATCATAGAAGAGTGATATTATTTTGTATAATATATTAATAATCATGATTGATACGTTTAACATATGAATATAGAACTGCGTCACCTTCGCTATTTTATTGCTGTCGCCGAAGAGCTACATTTTGGCCGAGCTGCTGAAAGATTACGCATTTCACAGCCGCCACTAAGCCAACAGATTCAAATTCTGGAGGAGCAGGTGGGGGCGAAACTTTTAGCGCGCAACAACCGGAATGTTCAACTTACGCCAGCAGGCGCAATGTTCCTGAAAGAAGCCTGGTCGATTATCAGTCAGGTTGATCAGGCGGCAGAGCGGGCGTCCCGCATTCAACGCGGCGAGATTGGGGAATTAACAATCGGCTTTACGTCGTCCGCGCCGTTCATCAAAAAGATCTCCAGCAGCCTGCTGCGTTTTCGCCAAACGTACCCGGAAGTGCATATTCAGATGATCGAGCTCAACACCAAGCAGCAAATTGAACCGCTGCTGAACGGTAAGCTTGATATCGGCATTATGCGCAATAACCCGTTACCGGACGCACTGGATCATCAACTACTATTACGCGAACCGCTGATCGCCGTAGTGCAGGAATCCCATCCCTTAGCGCAGCAGGCCGCAGGGCGGGCAATCAACATCACACAGTTGGCAAATGAGCCGTTCGTTTTCTTCTCCCGCGCGGTTGGAACCGCACTGTATGACGACACGCTGACGCTGTTGAAACGCTATGGCATCAGCCCTTACATCACGCAAGAGGTAGGTGAGGCGATGACCATCGTTGGGCTGGTATCGGCGGGATTGGGCGTGTCCATTTTGCCTGCGTCATTTTTGCGTATCCGGGTCGATGGCGTGAAATATTTGCTGCTGGAAGAAGAGGACGCCACAACGGAAGTCTGGCTGGTTACGGCGCGACATCATCCGCAAAGTGCAGCGGCTAACATGCTGATGTCGCTGATGTTGGGTAGATAATATTTTAAATATGCGCGCTAAATCACATAACGAATCAAATATTTGACGAGTTTAGTGAAAAGCCCCACCATACCCGCAGTTTTTTTATTTTGCAGCGTGAAAAATAGTCATACCGCGATAATAAAGATGAATTTTTCAACAGCAGTGCCAGTTATACCCTAAATAATTCGGGTTGTAGCCAACGCATAGGCAGCTTGAAATATGATGGGTATATAATGCGTAGGAGCCAGGTTTGTGATTGCCGACGGTCAACCAGGACACATCGATCAAATCAAACAAATTAATGCCGGTGCAGTCTATCGGCTGATCGATAAGTACGGCCCGATATCACGTATCGAACTGTCCAAACGCGCTCAGCTCGCACCCGCCAGTATAACCAAAATCGTCCGCGAACTGCTGGAAGCTCATCTGGTACAGGAAACTGAATATCAGGATGTTGGCAGCAGAGGGCGTCCCGCTATCGGCCTGATTCTGGATACCCAGGCCTGGCACTATCTTTCTGCACGCATTAGCCACAATACCCTGTTATTGGCGCTGCGTGATCTCAGCAGTAAGCTGGTTGTGGAGGAAGAAATTCCGCTTCCCGCAGAAGCTCCGCAGCCACTGCTCGACCGCATTCTGAATGAAATCGATCAGTTTTTTATTCGTCACCAAAAACGGCTGGAGCGGTTAACGGCAATCGCGATTACTGCGCCGGGCATGATTGATGCCAGCAAGGGCATTATTCATCGGATGCCATTTTATGACGTTGAGGAAATGGCGATTGGTCCAGCACTGGCACTGCGCACGGGCCTGCCAGTGTATTTGCAGCACGATATCTGCGGCTGGACGATGGCCGAAGCGCTATACGGCGCATCACGCGATTGCCAAAATGTGATTCAGGTGGTGATCGACCATAACGTCGGTGCGGGCGTGATTACCGGAGGACGCATTCTGCACGCAGGGAGTCGGAATCTGGTCGAGATCGGGCATACGCAGGTCGATCCTTATGGCAAGCGTTGCTATTGCGGCAATCACGGCTGTCTGGAAACGGTCGCCAGCACGGAAAATATGCTGGAACTGGCACAACAGCGCATGAATACCTCCATGAGTTCGCTTCTGCACGGTTCACCGCTCAGCGTTGAAAACTTGTGCGATGCTGCGCTCAAAGGCGATCAGTTAGCTAAAGATATCATTAACGATGTGGGTAATAACGTGGGCCGAATTGTCGCCATCATGGTGAATCTCTTCAACCCCGATAAAATTCTGGTCGGTTCCCCCCTGAATAAAGCAGCCAGCATTTTACACCCTGCAATTTTAGGCTGTATTCAACAACAATCATTCCCGCCCTATAGTCACAACATCCAGGTGGAAGCTACTCAGTTTTACAATCAGGGCACGATGCCCGGTGCCGCACTGGTAAAAGATGCTCTCTACAATGGAACGCTGCTAGTTAAATTGTTGCAGGGATAACCATAAAGGTGTAGAGCAACAAAACATTGCGCTAACGCAAACCGCCCGAATGAGGCATAGCCTAGACTTTCACGCTTGGAAAGCATTTTAGCTGTGCTTGTTTTTTGGTATTCAGGTGGTCTGGAGTTATCCCATGTTGAAACGTATTTTTGTCACTGGTACTGATACCGCCGTTGGCAAAACAGTGGTATCCAAGGCGCTACTGCAAAAACTGGCGCAGGCAGGCAAATCGGTTGCAGGTTACAAACCGATAGCAAAAGGGTGTCAAGAGACGGAAGCTGGCCTGCGCAATAAAGATGCACTGTTGCTTCAAGCAGCCTCCACGCTGGAATTACCCTATAAGATGGTTAATCCCATCGCACTGCGAGAAGATGAAATCAGCGCCAGTGAAGACGCCATTGATTACTGCACGATGACACAGGGTCTGCGCCACATGGGCGAGATAGCCGATATCGTGGTGGTTGAAGGCACGGGGGGATGGCGAACCGTCATGAACGATCTGCGTCCATATTCCGAATGGGTGGTACAGGAACAGCTTCCTGTCGTGCTGGTTGTCGGCATCAAGCTGGGCTGCATCAGCCATGCGCTGTTGACGGCGCAGGCGATCATCAATGATGGGCTGCCGCTGGTCGGCTGGGTTGCCAACCGTATTAATCCTGGTCTGGCAAATTACGCAGAAATTATTAACGTTCTGCGGAAAAAAATTCCGGCACCGCAACTGGGTGAACTGCCTTACTTGCCGCGTGCCGAACAGCGGGATCTGTCGTCTTATATCGATCTTTCCGCCGTCAGCTACTAATTTCTTTTAGCCCTCTATTCCCGCATCTCTGCGGGAATAAATTTCCTCCGTAACGCCACCTGTTATACTCACAGGCAGTTTTTCTTCTTATCTTGAAAATATAATGAAAACAGAGAATAACCAGAAACAAACACCTGTCCCACATCGCCATTGGATCTTAATTGCCTGTATGTTAGCCATGTTCACGGCAGCGATTGAAGTGACAATTGTCGCGACAGCGCTTCCCACTATCATCGCGGATTTAGGTGGATTTTCCCTACTAGGTTGGGTCTTTGCAGGTTATTTGTTGACGCAGTCGATCAGCATTCCGATTTATGGCCGATTGGCCGATCTGTATGGTCGTAAAAAGATTTTCTTCTTCGGCATGATTGTGTTCCTGCTGGGGTCGATTCTGTGCGGGTTTTCGACGCAGATGGGCTGGTTGATTGTCTTCCGTACCTTGCAGGGGCTGGGCGCAGGGGCGATTACACCGATTGCATTCACCATTGTTGCCGATGTGTACAGCTCAACCGAACGCCCGAAAATACAGGGCTATTTATCCAGCGTGTGGGGCTTTTCCGCCATTATTGGCCCGTTGCTCGGGGCGTTCATTGTGCAACACTTCAACTGGGCACTGGTGTTCTGGGTCAATGTGCCGATTGGGCTATTCTCTATCTTCCTGCTGGCTCGTTATCTGCCGACGATCAATGTCGTTCGTCAGCATCAGTTGGACTGGACGGGCGCGTTCTATCTGGTTGTGTCCGTTGCCAGCTTGCTGATGGCACTGCTACAAGCTGAGGTATTTGGCTACTGGGTGATTCCTCTGCTTGCGCTCTCCGTCGTGGGCGGCATTCTGCTGGTTCGACAGGAAAAACGTACGCAGGAACCGCTGTTTCCGCTGGCGCTGTGGCGCAACCGAGTCATTATCGCCGGCAATCTCGGCGGATTAGTCGTCGGGGCCGCTATGATGGGCGTGAGCGCCTTTTTGCCGACGTTTATTCAGGGCGTGATGGGTAAAACTCCATTGGAAGCGGGCAGTATATTGGCGATGATGTCGATTGGCTGGCCGCTGGCCAGCACGCTGAGCGGACGGTTAATGCTGTGGACATCTTACCGGTTTACGGCGATGTGCGGCGGTATTGTACTGATTATCGGCAGTCTGACATTATTAACGGTTCAACCGGACAGCAATCTTATGTGGGCGCGGCTAGCCGCATTTTTGATCGGTTCAGGGATGGGGCTGAGCAGCACCACGTTTCTGGTATCGATACAAAATTCGGTGGACTACTCCATTCGTGGCATTGCGACCGCCTCCGCGATGTTTACCCGAATGTTGGGTTCCGCGCTGGGAACGGCAATTCTTGGAGCCACGCTGAATATCAATCTGCACTGGCGATTACCGGAAGTGAGCGATCCTCTCCAGACGCTCATGGACCCAGCCAAGCGCATTTTACTGAGCGTAAATCAGCTCGATACGCTGGCATCGCAAGTCGCTTCGTCAATCCACGGCGTATTTATCGTTTCCGCACTCATCGCGGCTATTACGCTGCTTTCCGCCAGAATGATCCCCGCGAGTCAGCGACCAGGACAGACGTAAACCAGACAGGAATACCAGCAAAAGAAAAGGCGCGAAAGCGCCTTTTGAACATATAGAGAAGGGTTTACGGTGTGGTCGTCGGCTGGCCTTCAGCTGGCGCAGGTGCGCTTTCAGCATTAGCTTCACCATCGGCATGACGGGTGTAAACAATCTTGTGTGAATCACTCTCGCAGTGACCCACCACCTGACCACCGGCTTGATTCACCTGATCGTTCGGTACAATATCCAGCGTAAAACCGGATTCTGGCACACCATTGGCGATGATTTTCTGGGTAATATCCGCTTTCACGCTCTCGCAAGATGCCTGTGCAGCCAATGGAGCAACCAGGAATAACGCGGCACTAAAAATGACGGTTTTTTTCATCTTTTGATCCTTTTCTCTGAAAAAAGTCTATTTGAGTATATCAAACGATGAGGATAACGCGAAAAAGCGGCGAAATCAGACCATCAATGATGGCCAGGAAACACTCTAGACGCAGGGGCCGGTGGCGCAGCCATACATCATAAACAGCGGGAAAAGGATAACGGCCGGAATCATGAGAGGGGCAAGCAGTACTTCTTTACCCGAGTTATCGCTGCTATTGATTAC
This sequence comes from Pectobacterium atrosepticum, assembly GCF_000740965.1. NCBI lineage: Bacteria > Pseudomonadati > Pseudomonadota > Gammaproteobacteria > Enterobacterales > Pectobacteriaceae > Pectobacterium > Pectobacterium atrosepticum. Next base: position 2,526,797 of record NZ_CP009125.1, read on the forward strand.
AACGGGGATTGGCTGCGGCAAGCGTCCATTGTCTGTCGGGCTGACCAGCGAACCTTCTTTCTTACTGAATGTGCCTTTCGCGCTAAACGTGACTTCGCCTTTTCCCATCGTCGTGGGAATTTGTGCCGCGTAGAGCTCGCGTAAATCGAGTTCCTGCGCTTTGGTCAACCGGCGAGTATCAATCATATTTTTATAGCTCGCATAGACTTGGCCATTATGGAGAGAAAAGTCGACCCTCACACCAATAATGATGTCTTTATAATCGCGATAAAACGCGTAATAGTCCTGATACTCCTTTTGCGTTCTTGCGTCGGGGAATGTGTAAACGTAGGTATTGGACTCAGCGATAAGCGTCCCGTTGTTGTTGGCGATATGCGTGATGTTGTCCGTTTTCGGGTATGTGCTTGCGCATGAACTGACCAACAAGCACATGATCAGCAGGCCCCACAGCTTGATGTGAAAAGGGCGTGAAAATAACCGTGCTAAATCCATATTCATCCTGGTGCACTCCATTTTGGATAAAAACGCGTGTTGCTGCGGTGTAGCGCTAATCGTTGAATTTAAAGGTGATGTCATCCTCGAATGCAGATTAATTTGCTGCAATACGAAGAGGAAAGGGGAAACCCACGCCAGAAGGCGTGGGTAAAGAATTATGGGGCAACCGGACGACCTGTACGACGATCGAGGCAGCGATCGGTCGTATTTTCCCAATAAGCATTGACGTTATAGCTCGCGTTGCACTTCTCACGCCCATCAATGGATTTTTCAGTTTTATCGAATTCTTTCTCAACGCGGTTATTAACTTTATTACGCAGCGAGCGGGTTGAATCCCATTGCTCTTTGCTTTGACGCGCCGCTTCTTTCGACAACGCGCTGTCGCCAGAGTCGACAATGATATGGCGCGTATCAGCCAGTGCGGCAGGCTGCCAGGCAGCGGAAACGATAACCAGAGAAAGCGGGATGAAGGCCCGAATCAAAGAGGAAAAGGAGTAGTGGTTCATGTTTCACCTTGACAGAACGAATGATAAAAACAAACGCCGATGCCGTAAAACGATAACAAGCGCACGGCAAGCGATAGACAACAAAAGGCGACCGCCGTTCCCTGTAACCTTCGCGCTTCGTGCAAAACGAAAGGTTGCCTATAAAGATAAGTATACATCCTTCGCTTCAACGGCACTATAACCGTGCAACATCGGGTTAAATGCTGTTTGTGACATCATAGAAAAGGGCATGAAACCACGTTCACACCCTTAATTCTCGTCCTGTCGGCGATTATCAGCCTTCGCGATGTACGCTTAACCCTGCAAAAGATTGGCTAACTGGCATCATTTCCAGCGTGTTGATGTTGACGTGTGCTGGCAGGGTAGCAACCCAGAAAACAGCTTCAGACACATCTTCAGCGGTCAACGGTGTCGTGTTGTCGTAGGTTTTGCTGACTTTGTCGTCGTTACCCTTGAAACGCACGGCTGAGAACTCAGTTCCACCGACCAGACCCGGTTCGATATTCGTCACACGGATCCGGGTGCCAGACAGATCGGCGCGTAATCCCAGGCTAAACTGCTGCACGAACGCTTTGCTGGCACCGTATACGTTACCGCCTGCGTATGGCCAATTTCCTGCGGTAGAACCGATGTTAATAACATGACCGATATTGCGCTCTACCATGTCAGGTAGCAGCGCGCGCGTCATAAACACCAAGCCTTTGTTATTGGTATCGATCATATTTTCCCAATCGTCTACCGATGCCTTATGTGCAGGCTCCAGGCCTAGCGCCAGTCCAGCGTTATTCACCAGCACATCAATCGCCCGCCATTCGGCAGGCAGAGAGGCAACGGCCTGCTCAATCGCCTGACGATCGCGCACGTCTAATTTTAGCGGATATAACGCATCGCCCAGCTCAGCCTTCAGCGCATCCAGACGTTCCTGACGGCGGCCCGTCGCGATCACTTTATGGCCCGCGCTAATAAATTTACGGGTAATTGACTCACCAAACCCAGCTGTTGCACCGGTAACAAAAATAATCATGCTTTTTTCTCCCTGACCGTTTTCATATTCTGTTTGTGCCTGATATCGATATAAATAATGAAAGGCATGAGATCATTTAGCCGCGCAATTCCCCGTGGGTCAAGCGTTACTCCGGTTTCAACGATACGGTTCAGGAATAATTGCCCCTCAGGAAGAGGGGCGGATATCGCGCCATAACAGTGCGACAAGACAGGTATAACGGATAATTAAATCCAGTTCTTGTTACGGAATTCTCGCATGGTATCCGCGACCCACTGCATTTCCTGCGGTGTGCCTAGTGAGATACGGCACCAGTTATCCGCCGGAGGAAACGCACGGCCGATCAGCACGCCAGCGTCTGCCATATGCTTTTGGTAATCCTTGAGCGGAACGACCAACTGATGGAAAACAAAATTCCCTTCTGACGGCAAGTACGGCAATTTCAGGTCATCTAGCGCCTTCAACAAGATTTGACGCGACACATCATTACTCTTTTTACTGTAGGTAATAAATGCCGAGTCGTTCATGGACGCCAGTGCGGCATCCACGCCGCTAAAGTTAATTTTTTCACCCGCGACATACCGTCCCATCAACGCAATCACGGTGGGATGCGCAACGGCATACCCAACGCGCATACCGGCCATCGCGTGTATTTTGGAAAAGGTTTTGAGCAGAATAATATTTTCTGCGCCTTGAGTAATCATCGGCGAAATAGAGCGAAAACGTGGGTCATTGACGAATTCGGCGTAGGCTTCATCGACGATAAACATCGTATTGGCAGGCTTGCTGGCAATCCACGGTTCGATTAAATCCGCAGGCGTAATCGTGCCCGTTGGGTTGTTAGGATTGACCAGATAAACAATGGAAGGGCCACTGTAACCCGCAACGGCCGCTTTTAGCCCTTCAATATCGAACGCCCAGTTGTCGAGCATTTTGACTTTTGTGACTTTCATTCCGGCAATTTTGGCAAAGTGCTCGCCGTCACCGTAGGTTAATTCAGGAATGACCAGTTGCGCATCCAACGATGCGTAGGCTTCAATCGCTGCCCGGATGCCCTCGGATGAGCCTGCCGTCAGCAAAATGGAAGGGGCCTCCACCTGATGATGCGCTGCCAGTTTATTGCCAAGCATCAAAATTTCATTCTTTGCGTAGCGGTTGGCTTTCACCACCGCATCACGTGCGGCGGCTTGCGCCTTGGGTGACATCCCCAGTGGATTCTCATTGAAGTTAATACGGATTGGGTTATCGGCCGACGGTGCGGTAAATGCTGCGCTCTCAGGCTGTGTCTCGGCAAACACTCGCGAACTTAATCCTGTGGTTACCGCAGCCGTCCCCAGCAAGGCGCCAGAAAGTTTTAATAATGCTCTGCGTTTCGGGTTTAACACGTCGCTTTCATTGATTAAAAAATTCATCAAAACACTCTCCTTAGTTACATAATGACAGGAGAGCTAAAGCATAAAGCGCGCCAGTTTTCCCAATCGCTCGATCTCTAATACCTTGTCAAATAGATGAAATAATATTTTCTTACGACAAGTTTTCCCGTATGGCGGGAAATTTCACCTTTATTGCGTATCGATCAAAGGTAAAAAAAATTGATTTATTCATCAGGTGATTAAATCAAAGGATCGGTGTTACTTATGCAAGAGATCCATCATGACGCATAAAATGATGCATCATGATGCGCTTGCCCTACGAGATAGCGATTGAGTCACGCTTCCTGATTGTCGGCTTCTACCGCAGCGTACAACCGGTCAAGAATATCGGGAAAAGCAGACTGCACGCGGTTCCAGCTCGGTACAAACGGTTTATCACCTGGACTATCGCTGAAGGCATGGCCGGAAAAGGTGATCACATCGGAAAACAACTCCACAGCCGACTCTTCTTTATGGCGGTCAAAACTCAGGCCGTTCATACGGGCATCGTGTTCGAAGGCATCGATCATATCAAGAGCGGTGCGATAGTAGGTCGCACGCAGGACACGGAAAGAATCTGTGGTGATATTCACACCAAGAATGGCCAGCTTGCGATACAGCGCTTTTGTGATATCCGCCGCCATGCGCTGCAATCCTGCGTTCGGATCGTCTTCAGACATCGGCTGATGTTTATGGTCGTAGCGATCCGCAATGTCTACCTGACAAATACGGCGAGTTGCTGTTCCTCGATGGATCTCTGATAGCACACCAATCTCCAGTCCCCAATCGCTTGGAATGCGCAGGTTATTCAGGATTGCGGTGCGCATCGCAAATTCGCCGGAAAGCGGATAACGGTAACTGCGCATGTAATCCAGATAGTCGGAATTACCGTAGACCTTTTGCAGCGATTTTAGTAACGGATAAACCAGTAGGCGTCCCACGCGGCCATTCAGTTTTCCCTCAGCAACGCGGGCGTAATAGCCTTTGCAGAAGTCGTAACTGAAGTGCGGATTCGCCACAGGATAGAGCAGGCGAGCCAACATCGCACGATCATAGGTGACAATGTCACAATCGTGTAAGGCGACACAGGCAGAGCGACGCGATGCCAGCGTGTAGCCGACGCAAAACCAGACATTTCTGCCTTTGCCGAGTTCACGCGGTGCCAGCGATTTTTCTGCCAACTCGTCGCTGAGTGCTTTCAGTCGCGGGCCATCGTTCCACAAAATACGATGCCGCTGCGGTAGACGAGAGAAAAATTCTCGAGCGTAAAGAAACTGTTCCCGATCGGCGCGATCCAGCCCAATCACAATTTCGCCAAGGTAAGAAACCTGGGATAGCTGCTCGATAATGTGGTTCAGCGCAGGACCTTCCAGCTCAGAATAGAGCGATGGCAAAATCAGTCCCATGCTGTTTTGCCCGGAAAATACCTGAAGTTCATACTCCAACTCTTCCGTACGTCTCTGAGTGAGATTGTGAAAATTGGTAATGATGCCATCTTGATAAAATTCGCTCATCGTGTGCTCCCATACCATCTTGTGGCTCATTCATGCCAAGAAATGACCGTTGCTGATAAAGTGATCCAGTCCTTCGCTCCAGCCCCGAGGCCCTGAATTCTTTGTGCAATATTGTTCACCGCCATACGACCCAGGGAGGCTAACAATTTGATTTTCAATACCTTTAATTAATACAGCACAGTCTACGGTGCATAAAAGAGAGATATCGTTCGGGCCATCGCCGAGGCCGAGGGTTTTGACGTCAGTATCGTATTTCTCGATATACTGTGTTTTTATCCAGTTAGCCGTAAATCCCTTACTCGTTTGAGCGCTCATGACGTGATAGAAGCGACCGCCTTGCGTCAGCGCCAAACCCATATCCGCCAATAATTGGCGAAAATGCGGTAATCTGCTGGCATCATCCAGCCAAAGCAACGGTTCAGAGGCTTCACGCTGTTGCGCTAGTCGGGCGTCTTGCTCGCTTAACCCTGTGACTTCTGCTACTTCCTTACCGCTCATATCACCAAAGCCTTTGAAGCGAAAACCGGATGCGCGCAGTTGCTCTAGCTGTGTGCGGATAATGGAATACCCTGAACCCATCCTCTTCCTTGGGTAGTCAGGATGAGGTCGCCATGTCGGCGGCAGTGTCGCAATGGCGCCGTTTTCAGCAATATAAGGATAATCATCCAGCCCAAGCGCCTGCCGTAATGGCTCAACTTCGGCCGCTGTTTTACTGGTGGTAATAATCAGCGGAATTGCTTCATTCGTCAGCCGCGTCAGCCAGGGTTGCGCGTCATCCCATCGGTAGGTCTCATGGTCAAGCAATGACCCATCGAGGTCGCTGAAAATAATCAGCTTCGTATTGCGTGGTTGCATAGGTTCTCCATGTTTTATCGTGGATAAACAGAGAGTAACGATGGACGGTTAACGTTAGTCAGAAAGGGCGTGTGTTTGTCAGTGAGGTGTTGTATTAGCAGTATTGGTGAATGTGATCATAATCACATTTTAAAGATAGGCGGCGATCTGTAGCTTCACCAATAGCATAATGATCTGGCTACTTTTCTGTGCAAAATGAGGATTAGCGAACGCTACTTTTATCCTGAAACGTTTTACGCCAGTCGGTTGGGTTAACGCTAAAACGTTGTTTAAACTGCTGGCGAAATGTCACCACTGACTGAAACCCCACACTATCCGCAATCGCTTCGATTGAATGGGATGTCGATTCCAGTAATACCTGGCTATGGCGAAGCCGTTCTGCCGTTAACCAGTCGCTGACCGTCATGCCCGTGGCACGGAAGAAATGCCGGGTAAATGTTCTGCGACTCATCTGTACGCGGCTCGCCAATGCATCCAAAGAGTGGGGAGCGCGGAGATGGCTGCGCAGATAATCCAGCAACTGATTGATTTTGCTATCCCGTGTATTCTCCGGCACAGGATGTTCAATAAACTGGGCCTGCCCACCTTCCCGATAAGGCGGAATAACCAAGCGGCGAGCGGCACGGTTAGCGATAGCGCTGCCGCAATGCTGGCGCACCAGATAAAGGCAGCAGTCAATTGCTGCCACCGTGCCCGCAGACGTAATCAGATGTTCATCTTCAACATAGAGCGCATTGGTGTCCAATCGCACATCAAGAAAGCGGGCGATAAAATCCTGCTCAAACGCCCAGTGTGTTGATGCGCGGCGGCCATCTAACAACCCAGCATAAGCCAGCACATAGGTGCCTAAGCATAATCCGGCGATCTGTGCTTTGCGTGCTTCTGCAACACGTAATGCATCCAGAAGTCGCGTAGAAGGGCACGTATCTGGATGGTTCCAGTAGGGAACCACGATCAAATCAGCTTTTTCCAACGCTGAAAAATCGTGCTCAACGTTGATAGAAAAACCGTGTTCAGAGGCAACCGTACCCGGTTTTTCTGCACAGAAAAAAAGTTCAAACTGTTTTTCTTCATAGAGCGTGTCGCTGAAAACCATACTCGGTATAGATAAATGAAACGGGCTAAAATTTTCGCAGACAACCACTGCAACGGTTAATACAGCCATAATAGCCCTCGTTAAAGATCAATATGTTCCGGTATTATCCGGTTTAGAATTGCACGCTTTCACCATCGTTCGGTACGTGCGCGATGGACTGAAGCTTTTCTTCGTGCAGATAGTCACGGAGTTCAGCACGGCTCAGGAGGCAATGATTCACCGCTTCCATATGTGTGGCAACTATCGCCGCGTTAGGCACAAGCTGATGTACACGCCGAACATCCTCTTTTCCCATGATAATCGAACCGAAACTGGGGATGAATGCATTACCGATATTCAATGCGACCACATCGGGAGAATAATCCGTCAGTACATCGATAACATGCTGATTCCATACGGTATCACCAGCCAGATAAAATGACTTCTCATTAGCATGTTGAAAGACGATACCGCAGACTTCACCGAGTCGTTCCGCCAGTTGTGGGTTGGCGTAGGTTTCATCAGAACCGTGCTGACCAGCCGTTTTTATCAGCGTTATTCCGTCATATTCCATCTGCTCACCCAGTACACGTACCGATATAAATCCCGCGCGTCGAATGAGGTCAGCATCTTGCGCATTTTGGCTGAAAATTGGCATCGTTTTCGGGATGGCCTTGATAGCTGCATCATCCCAATGGTCAAGGTGTGTATGCGTCACAATCACGGCATCAACGTCCAGAATCGTCGCCATAGGTAAAGGAAGCTCGACCAAGGGATTACGCAGATGATCATTCGCTGTTCCGGGGAAGCCAGGATAGGTTGCTTTTGGTGCCAACATCGGGTCAATCAGAAACGTTTTTCCACCAAATTCCAGTTGTAATGTCGCATTACGAATCTGCGTTATTTTCATCTTATTGTTCCTATATTGGGTTAACTGGCAGCGCCGTTACGCGCCAAACAGAAGCAGTATAAGAATCTGGCAGATCGCTAACAGTGGCCTGAATGACACACTTCGATGAGTTTAGGCCAATTTGTCATAAGCGGATTGTTTATCATCGGGCGGGACTATCCTATTGCTGTCTTCATGCACACTAGCTATCTTAACTAACTGGCTATCTTAACCAACGTGCTGTTTCATCACTGAAAAGGACCATCCCATGCCCCATATTGATGTCAAACACTTCCCAAGAAACCTGTCTGAAGAAGAGAAGAAAATCGTCGCTGAAGATCTCGCTGCCGTTCTGAAGAAGCATTTCGGTTCTTCTAATGATTCGCTTTCTGTCGCGTTCAACGAAATTCAGCCAGAGCGCTGGAAGGATGAGGTTTACGATCCGATCATCAAACCGCATTTGGATACGTTGGCAAAAAAACCGGGATATTCGTATTAAAAAATACGTAATAAAAAGCCGATAACACTGTGAGTGTTACCGGCTTTTATGCTGCTGTAGAGCAGGGGAGATTACGCTGTCAGCAGTTGCTGTGCAGTGCTTTCAACCAGAGCCAGCAGGACTTTGACATCATCCAGGCTCACCGTTGGGTTCAGCAATGTCAGTTTCAGGCAGGTAACGCCATCAAACTCAGTTACCCCGACGTTGGCACGTCCTGATTCCAGCAGTGCATCGCCAATACGTTGGTTAAGCAGTGCAATCGTTGCATTATCCGCTGTTGCCACCTGTTGTGGACGAGAACGGAACAAAACGCTTGCCAGCTGCGGCTGCATTACTAATTCCAGCGAGGCGTGTTCATCCACATACTGGGCAACCTGCTGCGCCAGCGTGACGCCATGATCGATGATCGCCGCGTACTGCTGTTGGCCTAACGCTTCCAGACCCATCCACAGTTTCAGCGCATCAAAACGACGCGTCGTCTGTAATGATTTCGACACCAGATTCGGCACACCCTGCGCTTCATCGAACTCAGAGTTCAGGTAAGCCGCCTGATAGCGCATTAGCTCATAATGGCGAGCTTCTTTCAGCAAGAATGCGCCACAGCTGATGGTCTGGAAGAATTGTTTGTGGAAATCCAATGTAATGGAATCCACCAATTCAATACCGTCCAGATAATCGCGATACTTCTCGGACAGCAATAGTGCACCGCCCCAAGCTGCATCAACGTGCACCCAAATCTGGTGTTCCGCTGCCAGTGTCGCAATCGCCCGCAGAGGATCGATTGCTCCTGCATCAGTGGTTCCCGCCGTCGCGACAATCGCCAGAATCTGCTCGCCGTTAACCTTGGCCAACGCTACTTTCTCAGCTAAATCGTTGAGATCCATCCGCGCGAAGCGATCGGTTTTCACCAGCGTGACGCATTGATAACCCAGCCCCAATAAAGCCATGTTCTTTTGCACCGAGAAATGGGCATTTTCAGAACAGAACACTTTAATTTTCTTCAGGTTACCGACTAATCCGTCTTGCTGGATCGAATGTCCCTGACGTGCGAAGAAGGCATCACGCGCTAACATCAGCCCCATCAGGTTGCTCTGAGTGCCGCCACTGGTGAATACGCCAGCATCGCCAGACTGATAGCCGACTTGAGTACGCAGCCATTCAATCAGCTTCATCTCAATGATGGTGGCTGACGGGCTTTGATCCCAAGAGTCCATGCTCTGGTTGGTGGCGTTAATCAAGACTTCAGCCGCCTGACTGACCACCAGACTCGGGCAATGCAGGTGAGCGACACACTGTGGATGATGCACCGACAGGCTGTCTTTCAAAAAGTACTCAATTGCACGCTCGATAGCGACCTGGTTACCCAGGCCCTGAGGATTAAAATCCAGCGTGATGCGTTCACGCAGTTCAGCAACCGTTTTCCCCTGATACATCTCAGGCTGTTGCAGCCACTGCATAACGGCTTGGCTACTTTGAGTTATCGCTTCCTGATAGGCTTCAATACTCTGCGCAGAAGAAGCCAGAATCGGGTTGATTTTTGTTTCAACTGCTTCTGTTTCCACTACTTCTTTTTCCACTAATTGGGACATCGTGGTCATTCGCTCCACTCAGACTGGCTTCACGCCAGCAGACAGCAGGGCGTTTTCAAATTTATCCAGGAAGATTTCCAATTCAGCATTGCTGATCAGCAGGGAAGGCAGCAGACGCAGAACGCAACCATTACGGCCACCGCGCTCCAGAATCAGGCCTGATTCAAAACATTTTTTCTGTAACAGCGCAGACAGATCGCCGTCGGCTGGATAGCAACCCATGTGATCCTGCGCTTCGCCAGGCTTAACCATCTCAATCCCGATCATTAACCCCAAACCGCGAATGTGGCCGATTACCGGATAACGTTTTTGCAGCTCAGCCAGTTTGGCCTTCAGCCATTCACCTTGCTCAGCGACTTTATCTGCCACCTGATTGTCTTTGAGGTGCATCAGCGTCGTCAGGCCCGTTGCCATTGCCAGTTGGTTACCGCGGAAGGTGCCGGTATGGTGACCCGGTGCCCAGGCATCGAACTGCTTCTTGATACCCAGTACGGCTAATGGCAAGCCGCCACCGACCGCTTTGGACATCACGATGATATCTGGCTCAATGCCTGCGTGTTCAAAGGCGAAGAATTTACCAGTACGTGCGAAACCGGCCTGAACTTCGTCGATGATCAGCAGAATACCGTGTTCCTGCGTCACTTTACGGATGCGCTGCAACCACTCGGCCGGTGCTGGGTTCACGCCGCCTTCACCCTGAACAGCTTCCAGAATGACCGCTGCCGGTTTGCGTACGCCACTCTCAACGTCGTTGAGCAGGTTTTCAAAATAGTAGGTTAATGCTTTAACGCCAGCGTCACCGCCAATGCCCAGCGGGCAGCGGTACTGATGCGGATAAGGCATAAACTGGACTTCAGGCATCATGCCGTCGACGGCTTCTTTCGGTGACAGATTACCGGTTACCGACAGCGCACCGTGTGTCATGCCGTGGTAGCCACCCGAGAAGCTGATCACACCAGAACGGCCAGTGTATTTTTTTGCCAGTTTCAGCGCGGCTTCAACTGCATCGGCACCAGAAGGGCCGGTAAACTGGAGGCAGTACTCTTTGCCCTGACCAGGCAATAAGGAAAGCAGATATTCGGAGAACTGATCTTTCAACGGCGTTGTCAGATCAAGGGTATGTAACGGCAAGCCGCTAGTAATGACACGTTGGATGCTTTGCAGCACGTCAGGATGGTTATGTCCAAGCGCCAGCGTACCCGCACCAGCCAGACAATCAAGATATTGATTATTCTCAACATCAGTGATCCACACACCTTCAGCTTTCGCAATGGCCAGAGGCAATTTGCGTGGATAACTCCTCACGTTCGATTCAAATTCAGCTTGTCTTGCCAAATAGGTTTCATTGTTTCCGTTTAATGAATTCGCACCTAAACTGTCAATACGGACTTTATCCGTCATCATATCTCTCCTACAACCGTGTGCACGCTGGCAATCACAGTTGAATAAATGAATTAAATACGTAACTACTATAAGAAAAACGCGGCCAATATAGGGTTTTTCAGCCACCGACTCAATGATTTATTTCGTTTCGAAAACTTTATTTTTTCACATAAAAATCAATGTGTTGAGTAATTAATTGCTGATCATGATGCCATGACCATCTTACATGCTTATTAAATAAGCAAAAAAAAACCTCCCGCCGCAGGGTTTTTGAGCCAAAAAGGTGGTAATGAACGGAGTAAACAGCACTTTTAGCTAGAGAAAACGGAATGGAAACCGCAGGCTAGGGGGAATGTGATGCTGCTTTATGCGTTGCGATCAGTCTATATAAAGACTAAATTAAGACTGAAATGGTGGAGGGGAAGGAATTATGAAGATCGAAACGATTAGCTATATCAAAAAAAACGCAGCCACGCTTGACCTCGCTGAGCCAATTTTGGTGACTCAGAATGGCGTCCCAGCCTACGTTATTGAATCCTATGATCAACAGCAGGAACGCGAAAATGCCATTGCACTGCTTAAACTTCTGACGCTGTCTGAAAAAGACAAATCTGAAGGGAAAGTGTTCAGCAGGGAACAATTACTGGATGGGTTGGAATTCTGAGCTGACAATATCATCAGGAAGGGAAGCTAAATGAAAGAACCGAGAGTGGAAATAGAATATACCTCGACGGTCAAAATCTGTATCAGTGATATTGTCAGCCATCTTCGCCGTGTTGATGTAGAACCCGGCCCGGTGATCAATGAAATTCTGGATCAATTTGAGAGTAAAATCCGACAATTTCCCTTGAGCTGTCAGATCAGTCCTGAACTGTTGAAAATTGGGTGCGGGAAATACAGGGAATATAATACTTCGGGAGGATATAGAGTTCTCTATTCAATCGAAAATAATCGAGTTACTGTCCATGCTCTTCTTGCTCACCGACAAGATATCAAGCAATTGTTATTTAAGCGCTTGATTCAGACGTGATTGGGCACAAGGGGACAGTACAGAGATTTTGGATGCCGCTGCAACCCGTTAAATTGGATTCCAGCGGTTTCTGAGATAATTGACCGCTTCCTGAGTTTGTGGCTGATTGAGATAGTTTTCTCTGAACAAAATCGTGCCGTCAATGTGCGGAGTAGACTCGTTCAAATCGAGCTGCTTCTTCAGTTCTGGCACGCCACCACTGATCATCCAGTCTGGTTCATTCTTTGACGGTTCACCCACTTTATACAGTGCAACGCCAATATAGAGGCGCGTGCTTGTGGGCTTCACCACATCCGCCCACCATTTTGCCAATACATCGTAGCGAGCCGCATCGCGCGCAAAGGGCCAGTAAAGCTGCGGGGCGATGTAATCCAGTAGCCCTTGCTGAACCCACAGGCGGGTATCGGCATAGGCTTCATCATAGGCAGCCGCGCCTCGTGTGTCGGAACCTGCTGCATCGTGCGACCGGTTGCGCCATACGCCAGCAGGGCTGACACCGAATTCAACCTCAGGTTTCAACTGCTTGATGGTGCGCGAAACCTGCTCAATCAGCTGTTGTGTATTGTGTCGCCGCCAGTCAGCTTTTGAGCCAAATCCCTGACCATACTTTTTAAAGGTCTCTCCATCGTTAAGAACGGAGCCGGGTGATTCAGCATAGAAGTAGTCATCGAACTGCACCCCATCAATAGCGTAACGCGCAACGACTTCGGCCACGATACTGGTGATCCAGTTTCGTGCTTCCGGAATTCCTGGGTCGAGCACAAAGCGATCGCCAGCCGTGCGAATCCAGTCACGATGCAACACAAATACGCTGGCCGGATTCTGCGACAGCGTGCGGTTTAGCTCCGCAACGGTTCCTGACTTGGTGTTGACGGATACGCGATAGGGATTAAACCAGGCATGGACTTTCATGCCGCGTTTGTGCGCTTCATCCAGCATGAACTGGAGCGGATCGTAACCAGGATCCTCACCAATATGGCCTGTCATCATATCTGACCAAGGCAATATTTTAGAGGGCCAGAGTGCGGTGCCATCAGGCTTAATCTGGAAAAATACGGTATTGATACCGAGACTTTTCAATTTATCCAGCTTGCCTTTCAACGCTTCCTGCTGCTGAGTAATGCGGATGGCAGGGCTGTTGGTATTGACTGATGTCACCGGCGGCCAGTCGAGGCGGGAAACGGTCGCCAGCCAGACACCGCGCACCGGTTCCTGATGCTGCTGAGATGTGGCCGGATGTGGCTGTTTAACAGGAGGAAGCGGAGTGACAAGTGAACTCGGCGGTTTGGAGGCGCAACTGGCGAGTAGAAGCGCAGCGGCAATAAGTACGACTGGCTTTTTCACGTTAGTTAGCTCTTATTTTTGCGACTATTAGCCCATGGGTCAGTGGCACTATCATCTGGTGTTACGGGAGCGGCATCATCCAGAGAATCAAGATACAGTGCTTCAACTTCGGCGCGAGCCCACGGCGTCCGACGCAGAAATTTTAAACTGGATTTCACGCTTGGATCGCTTTTAAAGCAATTGATGTTGATCAGTTTACCCAGCTCAACCCAGCCAAAACGGTCAACCAGCGCATTGACTTGCATTTCAAGCGTTACGCCATGTAAAGGGTCTTTAGAAATATGAGCTGTCATGTAGTAAAAGTCCGGTAGTTTCAGATGTTATGTGCAGAATTGGGCTTGTAGCAAGGGAAGGGTACAAGAAAGCAGGGCGTGCGGCAATGTTGTGCGGCCATGCCGATATGACAATATTGGCACGAATACACAGGATTACATCAGCAAAGTGCTAGTATGAGCGTCCTAAGCCATCATCAAGGAAAGGTAATGAGAGCCAGTATTCGGACGAAGATAGTGAGAGTATGTGAAGCCAAGATTGCAGCTAAAGGAGATAATGTTGGCGTATCATTTTATGCTTTTTTTGCCAACAAAAACGATGATCCGGAATTACTCATGGAAGTCGCCCAATGGTGGATCATGGAGATGAAGCTGGACCATTTTGAAAAAGCCAGAAAAATCATATCTCTTGTATGACTTAATCAAGCTCATATTCCAAAACTGACCTTAATTGCTGGCTCACCGCAGTTTTTAGTGAGGTATGAGCCAATACTTTTTCAGATATTTCCCCACCATATCGTAGGGTGGAATGAGTAAGTAGAGTCTGACATATAAAATTCGGACTCTACTTTCAATAGTTTACCGAGGAAAGTTAATCATTAAACGCTATACATAAACATCTATAGCATTATCTTCCGTTGGACTATTGACGCCTTCAGCAACTTTGGGAGTGGGATTATCTTTCGATACCTCCTCAACGCCTACGATATTTTTATCCGCAGCCTTCTGAGTTTGCTGTTGCTGAATTTGTGCGAGCTGTGCTTGCAGCATTTGAATTTGTGCCTGAATAATATCCTGCATCGCTTTTTTTTCTTTAGCATCAAGAGTCGTGTCGGAGCCTAACTCTTTTAGCTTTTGCGTCAATTGAGAGATCTGTTTGGTTATCGCAGCAATTTGTGAACCGTTGCCTCCTGAGCTCGCTTTCGAGCTGCTTGACACGCTGCTGCTATCCATAGTTATTGTTGCCATAATTCCTCCGTTAGATGGTACTTATTAAGTATCGACCGCGTTTTTCTTCACTTTAATTATTCTGGCGATCAGCCGTTTTTTGATTCACTCCTCTAGATTACCGATTTCTGATTAATATAATAAGAATACTGCTATAGACAGTGAGCTATAGCAGTCAGGCTAGCGGTTATATAGACCACTTAGCTTTGCGCTGCAGCGATACGCTTTCCAACTTCTGCGGAAAGGTCTATTACGACGCTTGCAGGGCGCATCATTACGACTAAATCAGTGATTTTACCAGCATCATTAAATTCAATAAGATCGACACCGGTGAGAAGTTCGTCACCCATATTGGCGTTGAACTCTAAAACATAACCTGATTTGCTGGAAAAGTGTCTAGCATACTGAAAGTTTTCAAGTACGCTAAAGACGGCTGGCAGAATAACCATCAGTGGTCCCTTGCCGTGGTATGGGTCGAACGTTGATGGGTTACTGAAAACAACATCTTCAGCAAGTAAATCAGGCAGCCGTTCCCAATCTGCTTCAGCGATGATGCGATGCCACTCCTGAAGCCCAGACTGAACCGCTGCATTAGGTGAAGTTTGTTGGATATTGTGCTGGGCATTCTGTTCTACTTTACTCATATCTGTTTCCTTCCACTTATTATTATAGGCACGACTTCTTTTTTAAATCATAGAGTCGTGCTAGTGCTGACATTTACCATTTTAATAAATGGCAGGTTTTCAGTTTCTATAGCGTGCTGCTGCACGGCTGTTGCTAAAACCCTGGGCCAGAAGCATTCTTGCATGCTCAAATGAATTCCATTCCTCAATGTCAGGAACAGGAGGGATCGTGACCAGTTCTTGGCGGTCAAAACCTATAAGTGCGGCGTTGACTAACTGGTCTACACGTTCCTCAATATTGGACGGTTGACGAAATGGATGTTAGTATCGTTTAGATAGTCAGTCAATACAAAAAAGATAGTAACAAAGAAAAGCGGCATTCTTGGGCATCTCAGGCTTTGAAAGTGGTGAAGCGTCAAGTCTGTTCAAGTCTAAGATGTACTGAATATTTAACGTCTTATAAGCAGTTAAGAGCGTTGCTGCGGCGATTTTGATAAAATTGTAAGAAAGGATTCATACTCATCGTGCTAGCAATGCGGTGGGTATACCCCCTGGTTTATTAAAAAAACTGCCTGCGATTACAGTATTGCGTGAAGGTTGTGAAGGGAAAAATGGGGAAATAGTTGATGCTTCATACATGTGATTTATTACACTCAGGGTTGACTGATTACCTCTGCTGACCATTTAGGAAGTGACGACAAGGTGTTGTAGATACTCGCGTTTTCCTCAGTCAACAAGTCAACTTTGAAAATGTGTTTTAAAATCAATTAAGTTCCAACCTAATTTTAGTGAATATTATGAAAAATAAAGATTTCTCAACCGGATCTTGTCCTATTGCAAGAAGCCTCGTTTTTTTAGGGGACGCATGGACAGTGCTGATACTCAGGGATGCTCATGCTGGAATGACCCGTTTTGATCAATTCCGTAAAAGTCTGGGGATTGTGCCGACGATGTTAACCAAGCGGCTGGCCTCACTGACTCAGGAAAATCTTCTGCAAAAGAGGCTGTATTCAGAACATCCGCCACGCGAGGAATACGTTCTGACAGAGTCGGGACGGGACTTTTTACCTGTGCTGTTTATGTATGAAGCATGGGGACGAAAATACCGCGGTGAAGGTGAACTCATGCAGATCCTTGATGATGAAACCGGACTTGAAGTGCGGCCCGTAGCGATAGACCGTATTACCGGTGCTGAAATCGGTACCAGACCGTTCCACATCGTGCAGCCTAAAGACTAGCGGAAATATAACTCAAGATGGAGGAAGTAATGGCATTGTCAGAACCTGAACAAAATACGTGGATAAATCGCCCTGAATATTCAGAAGTTAGCGAAGACAGAATAGTTATAGTGAGTGATGCTAACACTGACTTTTGGGAAAATACTTACTATGACTTCAGCCATTACACCGGACATGTGTACGGGAAAGAAACTGAGAGTGATTTCACTTTTCAGGTCAGAATCAAAGCGGACTTCAGAGCCCTGTACGATCAAGCGGGGATTTTCATTGGAGGAACTGAGACAACGTGGATTAAGGCCGGAATAGAATTTAATGATGGACAGCCATCTATCGGATGCGTTGTCACTAACAATAATTCTGACTGGTCGACAGGACTTTTTCCGGGAAATCCAGGCGACTTTTGGATGCGGGTAACATCTAAAAGCGATGTTATACGCATCCAATATTCTATTGACGGAAAAAATTGGCCCTTGCTGAGATTATGTACATGGCCCGGGACACGAAAAAGATTCATTGGCGTGATGTGCTGCTCTCCTAAAAGAAAGGGATTAAGCGCCGAGTTTACCGAAATATTATTGACTACTCCGCTCGATAGCGATCTTCACGACCTTTCATAGGTAACAAGCAATACAGGTGTTCATAAGTCCACTGTTGAAACCTTCTTAAAAGGTAATGGAGTTTATTATGTACGGTCATATACGAAATAAAGGTGTCAATATTGCTTATGAGAGTTTTGGCGACGAATCGGCAGAAATTATCATCCTTGTCGCTGGACTTGGATCTCAGATGATCAGTTGGTCCGATGCATTTTGTCAAAACGTTGTAAGCAGAGGCTATCGCGTTATTCGTTTCGATCATCGCGATGTAGGGTGCTCCTCACATTTCTACGACTCTCCTGTTCCAAATATGGGAGAGGTTAATAAAGCCATATCAGCAAACCGTCAACCGGACGTTCCTTACACGTTAGATGATATGGCGGGGGATTTAATCGGTATGATGGATGCCCTTTCAATTACAGCGGCGCATTTTGTGGGCCGGTCAATGGGAGGGATGATCGCCCAGATTATTGCCGCTCATCATCCTGAAAGGGTGCTATCGCTCTCAATAATTATGTCAAGTTCCGGAAACCCTTCGTTGCCGCAGACAACGTCGGACGTCATGGCTCTGATGACGCAGCCAGCTCCCAATCCTTTCCTTAATGAACCCGAATATCTTAATCACCGCCTGCGGCTGGCTGAGCGGTTAGCGGGTAAGATCTATCCCTTTGATACTGAGAGGTACCGCAGTCAATTCAAGGAGGAACTCAGACGTTGTTTCAACCCAGAAGGATTTACAAGACAAATGGCGGCTCTTGTTGCTTCTGGCGACAGGCGGAAACTACTCGCTACGATAGCGGCTCCGACACTGGTGGTCCACGGTACTGATGACCCTCTGTTCGTTCCTTCACATGGTGAAGACGTTGCCATAAATATCCCAGAGGCTGAATTTATGCTTATTGACGGCATGGGGCATGATATTCCGAATCAGCTAAATGCACTCGTTACTGACGCTATAGTACGGATCGCACAACGCCATCATCAGAATTCCGCGTTACGTACTTCTTAAGATTGTGATTAATCAAGAGGGATTATCAATGCGCAGAAAGAATATTAACGATTATCAGGCTTTTATCGCGGTCGCGCGTGAACAGAGTTTCACCAAAGCAGCAGCACAGTTGGGTGTCTCACAATCTGCGTTAAGCTACACAATCAGAACTCTGGAGGCACATCTGGGTATTCGCCTCCTGACACGTTCAACCCGCAGTGTCTCGGTTACCGAAGCTGGCGAACGTCTCCTCAGTCGCATCGGGCCACATTTCGATCAAATTGAAGATGAAATCGCTGCACTCAGCGGGATGCGTGAAAAACCGGCAGGCACGGTACGCATCACCTCGGTTGAGCATGCAGCTGAAACCCTCCTCTGGCCTAAACTCGCGCCCATGCTCCTGAAATATCCTGATATCAATATTGAGATTATTAGTGAGTACGGGCTTAAAGATATCGTTGCGGAACGTTATGACGCAGGTGTGAGACTCGGGGAGCAGGTTGATAAGGACATGATCTCCCTGCCGCTTGCGGAAAACTTTAGTTTTGCTGTGGTGGGTTCTCCCTCTTACCTTAAAAGGAAGGCGGTTCCTGTGATCCCCAGTGATCTTAGCCACCATAGTTGCATCAAATTACGACTTCCAACTCTGGGAAGCATTTATACGTGGGAGTTTTATAAGGAGGGTAATGAGATTAAAGTTCGCGTTGATGGGCAGGGGACATTTGCCACAATAAGTATGATGCGTCAGGCTGCTCTTGATAGTCTGGGTCTCGCATACCTGCCAAAAGACACGGTAGATGCCGAGCTAAAAAATGGCAAACTGGTTCAGGTTCTTGCTGACTGGTGCCCTCCACGGCCTGCTTATCATCTTTACTATCCCAGCCGGAAGCAGCATTCGCGGGCCTTTATGCTGGTACTCGATGCTCTCCGATATCCCAGCGTATAACTTCCCCACATAAATACCCCGTCTACATGAATCTTATCGATTCGATTTTATTAAGAAAATACCTTTCTAAGCTCATGCACTATTAAGCATCTAATCTCTGAATATCATTGGAAGTATGATGATTTCTGAAATGACAAATGAACTATTCGCCGCTGTCATCGAATGAATGAAGGAGTCTTGCAATGAGCAATAAAACAGGTGGGCTCAGCCGCCGAAATTTCATCCTGAAAAGCTCGGTTGTCTCAGCTGGCTTTTTGATGGCAGGTAAGGCATCAGCAGTACTTCCCCCGACGCCGAGTGTTTCCGGAACGACAACCCATATTGACGGTGTCACCGTCCAGAGTGTCATGTTCAGGAATCACGAGATTATGATGTCGGGTAACATCTATCTTCCCAAAGGTTTCAGCGAAGATCAAAAGTATGCTGCAATCGTCGTGGTACACCCCGGCGGAGGCGTAAAAGAGCAGACGGCGGGTCTGTACGCACTCAAGTTGGCGGAAGCTGGCTTTGTTACGCTTGCCTTTGATGCGTCACATCAGGGGGCCAGTGGCGGTTTGCCTCGTTTTCTTGATGACCCTATGAAACGTGTCGGTGATTTCTACAGTGCTGTCGATTACCTGACTACGCTGCCTTATGTTGATACCGCACGCATCGGCGCACTGGGAGTTTGTGCGGGTAGTGGTATTACCGTGAAAGCCGCCATGACCGAACGACGTATTAAAGTGCTGGCAACAGTCAGTGCGGTAGATGTGGGTGCAGCAACCCGGAAGGGCTGGGAGGGTAATACGAATGAGTCTGAACTTATTCAGACTCTGGACGCTGTCGCTAAGCAGCGCTCGGCAGAAGCCGCGGGGGGAGCCCCCGTCTATGTCAACTATGTACCTAAAATCGGGGACACTACTGCACCTCGTGATCTTCAGGAAGCCGCTGATTACTATTTGACAGCCCGCGGTAGATACCCGACATCAACCAATCAGATGTTAATGACCAGTATCAGCACTCTGGCGTCCTTTACTGGATTTGAAGGCGCGGATATTTACATCACACAACCCCTCCTGATGATAGCCGGTAGCAAAGCAGGGTCACTCTGGCATAGCCAGCAACTGCATACCAGTGCTGCCTCAGAGCAAAAAGAACTCTATATCATCCCGGGTGCGACGCACATGGATCTCTACGATGGCAAGGGTGCAACTACCGCGGCTAAAAAGCTGGCCCCGTTCTTCAAGAAAAATCTCGTATAAGGAAAATCATCGATGAAACACGCTGCACTTTTTGAAAAACTCTCACTGGGTCAGGGTATTACTTTACGTAACCGTATTGTCATGGCACCGATGACGACCTGGTCTGGTAACGACGACGGCACGGTGTCTGAAGATGAAGAGGCTTATTACCGTTTACGTGTGAAGGATATTGGTCTGGTCATTACCGGTTGCACGCATGTACAGGAAAATGGCATTGGATTTACCGGTGAGTTTGCTGCTTATGATGACAAATTTATTCCCAGCTTAAAGCGGCTTGCTGCAGCAGCAAAAAGCGGTGGGGCACCGGCGATTCTGCAAGTTTTCCACGCAGGTGTCAAAACCCGACCCGATCTCGTCTCTGACATTGTGGCTGCGAGCGCCGTTCCCGGGGATGCCGGTCCGTCGGCTCCCTCCGTCACTCCTCGTGAACTTCAAAATGAGGAAGTTCTCATGGTCGTTCAGGCCTTTGGTGAAGCAACTCGGCGTGCTATTGAAGCTGGTTTTGATGGTGTTGAACTCCATGGCGCACATGGCTTTTTACTGCAGAATTTCTTCTCACCACATTTTAATCAACGCACCGATTGCTGGGGTGGTTCTCCTGATAACCGTATGCGCTTTCCACTCGCCGTTGCCAGTGAAGTGCGTAAAACTATTTCCGAACATGCCACTGGTCCTTTTCTGCTCGGTTATCGGATCACTCTTGATGAATCACATGAAGATGGCTTACGAATAAAAGACTCTCTTCAGCTCATTGATAACTTGATAGATGTTGGTATCAACTATCTTCATGTTTCATTAGGTAATGCGCTGGAAGCTCGGCCAGTCGACGGGCCGAACGGTCCTAAAATCATTGAAATCGTTCGAGACCATCTCGACGGCCGCATACCGTTCATCGCTGCGGGTCAGATCAGGACACCAGAGCAAGCCGACGACGCCCTTGCGGCGGGCCTTTCTCTTGCCGCAATCGGGCAGGGACTAGTTATGAATCCTGACTGGGTTCGGATTGCGAGTGGTGAATCTTCAGATCCGATCGCTCTCGACGTGGCAGCTTGCGACGTCGAGTCACTTGCTATCCCTCGAAAACTGTGGGGCATTATCGAAGACACTACGGGGTGGTTTAACGTTCGGTAAACTCAGGCTTTCAGGGACATCTTTCACATCCATGAAGAAACACATTTACCTGACCTATAATCCCTTAAAATACTGGTTCTGACGGGCATTGAGTGGGCGCCGGAAATGTGTTTTCGACAAATTTCTCGTTTATTCCATTTCTAAATATTTATCTGGGCAGACACGCTGCCCGGATATTGTAGCCGGTGAACGCAACGCTAGATGATCTACAAGATATTGTAAGGGATACAGCAGAAGCTGGCTGGTCCAAGTATCCATCAACACCCATAGCCGATGTCGGTGGTTGATATTGAGCTGGGTGAGCATGAACATGCGCACCTTTTCTGGGATCGTATCCGTCCTCAACAGTCGTGATGATCAGACCAAATTTATCTCCTAATAATTATGGTTATGAAGAAAATGTACTCTGTACCTAACGCAAGAAACGGGAGGGAAGTCAGAAATTACTAACGTATTGATTTATCGCAACGTGGATGTGGCTTATGAACTTATTTACCATCACAGGTTATTAACTTATGTTGAGTGAGAATCCAATTCATAAACAACAGATGCCATATCTCTTTGCTTTGAATGAGTATTTTTAATAGAAAGAAGAGTTAACTTTCAAATAACTTCACGAACTAACAGAGAATCCGCTTCTTATGAGCATTTTCTGGCCGCTTACTTTTCTTCCGTTCATGAACCGTTTCCCACCATAATCGCATAGTCAGGCCTATCAAGCTTTAGGGTTTATCTGATTGTCTTCTTGAGCTATTCATGAATTTTGTTAACATTCAGATACATCAATACTTAATCGGAACTGATATCTCTGAGGGCGGTAGCGTTGTCAAGGCTGGTTGGTTTTTCCAGCGGAGGATAAGTTCAATCCGTAGTAGCAAGTTTGGTCTGATTTTACCCACCAATAGTGGACACGCCACTAAGTGAGTAAACTCTCAATCAGAGGTGACTCATGACAAAACCATCATCAACCACTAAGAAGCTCCGTAAACAGCACACACCTGAATTTCGCAACGAGGCTCTCAAGCTTGCAGAGCATATCGGTGTTGCCGCCGCTGCACGATAACTCAGCCTGTATGAATCACAGCTTTATGCCTGGCGCAGCAAGCCCACAGACTGATCCGCAAGGATAATGGACAGCGAGTATATGATAGCCGGATTTTAAATGATAAATATAACGATGCACTAAATAACTTTGCAAAATAATAGATCACTTGGAGGGAACTCAGTCCGAATTGAGCGATCTGATCAATCGCCAAACATCACAAATCACCAACCGGACTGAGCGATGCCGATCATAGCAGTAATCCCTGATGAAGAACGACAACTGATGCGTAAAGAAATCCAGCAGACACGCGATAAAAATTACGCCAGACGACTCATTGCCATGCTGATGTTGCATCGCGGGATGACCGTCACCGACGTTGCCAGACTGCTCTGCGCTGCCCGCTCATCCGTCGGTCGATGGATTAATTGGTTTACTTTACATGGTATTGAAGGACTACAAAGTCTCAGGTCCGGACGTGCTCCCCGGTGGCCTGTCGCTGATATTCTTCAGGTTCTTCCACTGCTGGTACAACGCTCTCCGCAGGATTTCGGCTGGCTGCGTTCCCGATGGAGCACTGAGTTATTGGTACTTATCGTTAATCGGCTTTTTAATGTAGCGCTTCATCCCGCCACGTTGCACCGTTACCTGAGACGAGCGGGTATTGTCTGGCGCAGAGCCGCACCGACACTGAAAATCAAAGACCCGCACTATGAGGAAAAGCGACTCGCCATCGAACACGCTGTCGCGCGGAAGCAGACCGACCATCCGGTATTCTATCAGGATGAAGTCGATATCGACCTGAACCCGAAAATCGGTGCAGACTGGATGCTCAAAGGACAACAGAAGCGTATTACTACGCCGGGACATAACCAAAAACATTATCTGGCAGGTGCACTGCATTCGGACACGAGGCGAGTCCATTATGTCGGCGGTAACAGCAAGTGCTCTGATTTATTTATCAATCTGTTAGAGGCATTACGGCGCACATACCGGCGAGCAAAAACGCTCACGATAGTGGTAGATAACTACATTATCCATAAAAGCCACAAGGTGGAGCGCTGGCTGGAGAAAAACAAGAAGTTCAGGTTGTTGTTCCTGCCAACGTATTCGCCGTGGCTGAATCCAATAGAATTGCTGTGGCTGTCGTTGCACGAAACCATAACGCGTAACCATCAGTGCCGATATATGTGGCAATTGCTGGGTCGGGTAAATCAATTTATGAATGCGGCCTCACCGTTCCCCGGCAATCATCATGGTCTGGCTAAAGTGGAGCGATAATATGCAAAGTTATTTAGACCTCGCATTACATATATCGCGAAGACATGAAAAACCAGCAATAAAGTTTTCGAGGGAAAGTGATTTAAAAAATAGCAGTCAACTACTATTCATCAAGAATAAGGATTTAATTTTGCAAAACTACTCTGAAATGAAAGGATATAAAAAGTTAGAATTTAGAGTTATTCCAACCTTGGTTGATTCTTTAAGTTCATTTTTTTGCGCAAGAATAAAATACACCTCCTCGCCGATGAATTATTTAAAGGACAAATACGACCTTGATGTTAGCTTATTTCCAAATAGAGGTGTTTATATTATTGATGATGAAAAAACCGTTATATTAGGAAAGTTTATAGAAAACAAAACAGTTAAGTATGTTTTTTCGATAGAGATAATGGGTGTTAATTTATCATATGTGCCTAGTTTTTTAAATTCATTGGAAGCCGTGATTGCTCGTAAACTAAGTAATAACACTTGCCTTCAGTTAGCCGAAGACTACTTTTTTTTTGGTGATCAGTTATTAGAGAAATCCATTGTACACTTTCTAGGTAAAGGGCATTATAACCAGAGTGCGTTGCAAGTGTTAATGCAATCATTCCACAAAATATCCTCCTTTCAATATGAAGGTAACTCTTTCACAACCGGTTTACTTTTAACGAAATCTTATGTCGACTTTATAAAGAATAAAAGTCTAAAAGAAAGAGGGGGGTTTTTATCTGAACTACATTCAAAGTTAGTAATTATAGGTAGCACTACAGTAAATAAGCGGCTATGGTTTTTAGTTGATGGAGAGTCGACTTTTTTCCTTGCAACGATGCGTCGAGGTAAAACCCAAATACAAAATTATTTCACTCTGGAGTCTAGCGACATTAGAAACAATGGCTTTGTGGATAATTACAACTTAGTCAAAACGATGAAGGGTAATGATATTCTCTTCAGAGTTACTGGTTGTGCTGAGTTTTCGATTACGACTCCTAAAGGAATCGATTTTAATTATAAGGAGGGGAAATGGATTTTCCGTAATTTAGAATGGTACATTTTCATGCTTTGTTCGCTATTGAAAGCAGAACGCAATGTAATGGAAAGCTTACTGAATTATCTCTTTCTACTATCTAATAGAAGAACTAGCAGCATTATTTGGATGCCGGAGAATGAAGAGGAAATCGCAAGTGTCACTAATAACATCAACGTATTTACAAAGGATGAAATTACAATAACAAATATAAATCACAAAGCAATTATAACAAGGATTTTTTCAAGTGATGGGACTGCTATTTTATCAAAAAAAGGCAGCCTTATTTCATTCTCTACAATGATTAGTCATGATAATAATACTACTGGGCCGCTAAGCGGCACAGGTGAAAAAGTTGCAGAGTATTTATCAAAAAATGGAGTCGCAATTAAGGTATCACAGGATGGTAGCATAAAATTATTTCACCAAGGGAAAATTAAAATTATTCTATAACTCAATCATGTTTTAATTTTTTAATAGAATTGAATAGCGCATACTTTTTTTAGAGAGTATCCTTGCTGATTGCCAAATTAAAATTGGAGTCGAGATGGTTAATTTCGCGGAAGAAAAAGATGAAGGGAAAATATTACGCATACTTTCTCTGGATGGAGGTGGCGCAAAAGGTTTCTATACTCTCGGCGTACTGAAAGAGATAGAGTCGTCGATAGAAACTCCGTTACATCAGAAATTCGATTTGGTTTTTGGTACTAGTACTGGAGCTATAATTGCATCACTAATTTCTTTAGGTTACAATATTGACTCTATTTTAGAACTTTATCGAAAATACGTCCCCGCGATAATGTCAAAAAAGAGAGCTCATGACAGATCTGTTGCATTAGAGGCGTTAGCATACGAGGTTTTCGGTGATGCGATGTTTGAGGATGTAAAAACAGGCATAGGAGTTGTGGCTGCTAAGTGGTCAACTGAACGTCCTATGATTTTCAAAGGAAATATAATGCAGGCCCATGGACGGAGAAAATCGTTCATTCCGGGATTTGGTGTTAGTATCGCCGATGCAGTCAAAGCTTCTTGTTCCGCTTACCCATTTTTTGAACGTACTATCGTTCGGACCTCCTTAGGAGAGGAGATAGAACTTATTGATGGTGGTTACTGTGCTAATAACCCTACTTTATATGCTATCGCAGATGCAATTAAGGCTTATAATATTGAGCGGGATAGTATTCGCGTGGTTAATATTGGTGTTGGTAATTACCCAGAACCCAAGCCTAAATTGCTTATGCGTTTAGCTAGAAAGTACTTGGTTAGTATACAATTATTGCAAAAAACATTAGAGATAAATACGCAGTCTATGGATCAACTGCGTCAAATAATGTTTGATGATGTGCCAACTATCCGAATTAGTGACTCATATGTTGCGCCTGAAATGGCAACCGACCTACTCGAGCATGATATCAAAAAACTTGATGTCCTCTTTCAACGAGGGAGAGAGTCATTTTCTTCTCATGAGAAAGAGCTTTTAGAATACTTGATGTAAACAGCGCTGACTGACCGGAATATAACAGGGAACGACCTCATGAACCCCTGAATAACCCGATACCGGAAGAGTACCGACTGATGGCTGAAAAAACCGGAAACACAGTAGTTCTATTTTGCTTACCCATACCGAGCAAACTAACTGATAAATAACAATAAATTTCGTTTTCCGCTTCAACCATCTCAACGTATTTTTGCTTTTGTGGATGATGTAATTATCAACGATCAGTGTGATTGTTTTGGCACAGTGATATGCGCTTCTCAACTTGCGTAACATTTTGATAAATAGTTCTGAGCTCTTACTTGTTCCGCTAGCGTAATCCACTCTTCCCGTTCCTGCATGGAGGGACCCGACAAGAAGCGTTTTTCCGACGAACAGATCATCAGTATCCTCCGCGAAGCTGAAGCCGGGGTTTCTGCCCGTGAGCTCTGCCGCAAACACGCCATTTCCGATGCCACCTTTTATACCTGGCGTAAGAAGTATGGCGGTATGGAGGTGCCCGAGGTTAAGCGCCTGAAGTCGCTTGAGGAAGAGAACGCAAGACTCAAGAAGCTGCTTGCCGAAGCCATGCTGGATAAGGAGGCACTTCAGGTGGCTCAGCGTCCGGCGGCTGATGCGCATTTATCAGGGCGCATCACTGAGCTGGCACTGGAGCGCAGGCGTTTTGGTTACCGCCGCATCTGGCAGTTACTGCGCCGTGAAGGCCTTCATGTTAATCACAAGCGCGTGTACCGCCTTTATCATCTGAGAGGGCTGGGCGTAAAACGCAGACGACGTCGTAAAGGGCTGGCAACAGAACGTCTGCCGCGGCTCGGAAGTTCAGCCCGGTCAGCTACCGTGAACATGGGTTGCCAGTATCAGAGAACCTATTGAAGCAGGATTTTTACGCCAGCGGCCCGAATCAAAAATGGGCCGGCGATATCACGTATTTACGCACGGATGAAGGGTGGCTTTATCTTGCCGTTGTTCTCGATAAATAATTACGAAACTGAATTTCGCCGATAGGGAAGGGGTTAATAGGGTTCGCTCGGGAACGTGAACTCGGCCTGATAACCTCGTAAAAAACCCTTACCATCTCAGGTGTTAAGCTACGGAATTGTTTGTGAGATTTTTTTATTTTACCAATTTGAAACTCATCCCGGAGCATCGATACGCGATTTGTCAATCGAGAGGAAAGACGAGACAATTCCTTAGGAGATTCATCCATATATCGTGGTGAAATATAAGTGTTAATCATATATGTGATAAAGCGAATAACCGAATGCACATGCTTTGCATTCGTGCAACTTTGAGTAGTCGGTTTTTGGTGGTTTGTGATCCTGAGTATAGGAACACCTGGTTTTCCGCATTCCAAATAATGGAAAAAAGCTTCCAGCTCTTCAATAGCAATCAGAGGATTATGTCCCGACTGGTAAAAACTGAAGCAAAAAGTTACTCCATATTTATTAAACCAAAACTCATAGAAAAACTTTAGCGCCTGGAGGGTAGTTGCTTGAGTGGACGCAGAACGTAAAGACAGGCGGTCGACAAGAAATCTAAGTGGAAACAAAAGTGGCAGGTTTGTTTCTGAATCGACCAACACCCACAGTCGCTTATGCGGCACAACATTGAGCTGAGTGACTACAAACACCATAAATTCCTCATCAAGTGCATGGATATGAAGAAAGTAACTCTTAACATAACTGCTGCAATGAAAAGGTGAGCGACGTTTTAACTACATGATTTCCAGTGGTGAGGATTGATTCGTGAAGTAATTGTGCATTAAACAAGATTTAACATAATATACATTATGCGAACCTATAGATGAAAAGGCAGGAACTGACCGTTCTACTGAGTAAATTCCCACGCATCCGCAAAACACTTTTTCCGGCATCAACAATCATTCAACCGTGTTAACGGTAACCACTAATTATTTAATACGGAAAGACACGCGGTGCGATTTATCTGGGACTCAGAGTGTTTTCCTCTACAATGTGTTTTCCAGTTCGCTTATTAGGTCCATTCCCATGCCCAGACTGACTCAGAAAGACATGACAGAAAGTGAACAACGTCAACTCAAGACGTTACTCGATCAAGCGAGAAAAAAACAGGATCGTCCACTGACCAACTCTGAGAGTAATCATATTAAAGATGATTACATCGATAAACTGATGAAGGAACGTGAAGCCGTGGCAAAGCAAGCGCGGGTCGAGAAGAAGAAAAATAAATTCAAGCCTGATTCCTCTACAACTTATGAGTGGTCTGCTAATACGAATTTACGAGGACGCCGCTAGCATCCCGGCTCGGATGATTGAAAAAGATGCCTAACGGCCGCTGCTCGCACGCTCTGACTTAATGCTTCCAGCGGCACAGAGCGGATATTCCACCGGTGCCAGTACAGGCGGATATCTATCGGGTTCCCGATTTGCAACTGCACCAGCTCGCCTTTTTCTTTATGAGGTGATGCCATATGTTCAGGGATCATCCCCCACCCTAACCCTCTGAAAATGGCGCCGACAAAGGCTGCGGTTGAAGGGACAAATTGCTGAGGCGGTTCAATCACTTCAGGAACCAGCGATTCAATGAATAAGGACTGTAGCCTGTCTTTATTGTTAAATATCAGGAGCGGCGCTTTTTGCAAACTGTCTGCATTAATGCCGTCAGCAAAGTACGTATCGTGAAAAATCTGTGAACAATAGGCGCGATAGCGCATCGTTCCCAAATATTCTACGCCGCATCCTTGAATCGGCTCCGGGCTGGCACTGACAGCGGCCATTACCCGACCTTCACGCAACAAGGTCGCTGAATGCTCCTGATCCTCAACGAGGATGTCGAGCAAAATACCGGATTGGTGACAGACATCCTCCATCGCATCCAGAAACCATCCATCTATAGAGTCCGCATTTACAGCCACTGAGATACTTTGTCTAGCTGGCATTTCAAGCGTGCTGAAGAGCTCACTCTCCAACATATCTATCTGTTCTGCGTGTCGAAGTAGCGCTTGTCCCGTTGGCGTTGCACGACAGGGATTGCCTCTTACGATCAGTACCTGACCAAGCTGATCTTCCAACTGCTTGATACGCTGGCTGATGGCAGACGGCGTGACGTGAAGCTTACGGGCCGCAACCTCAAAACTGCCGCTACGGACGATCTCCATGAACGCTTTCAGGCAAGGGTAATTCAGGTGCATGGTTATTTTTTCTTAACAAGATCAGAATGATTTAATTTGCCTTAATTAAGGGAACGATACAACTTTCACAGCGTTGCGAATGCTATACGCGAATCGGGGAAAATTTGTGGGTATGGGAGGAAGAATCACAGAAGTGCTGAATATAGTAACCCAGCGACCATGAGGTCGCCGGGTTACTGTGTTTCTTTTTATCTCAATAACGCATGAGGTAAAGCGTGCTGCTGTTCCAGACGGAAATGCTCTATCGTTTGCGCCAACAGCATGGACTGATCTTCCAGCGAACTGGCGGCGGCAGACATCTGCTGTACCAGTGCGGAGTTTTGCTGCGTTACGCCATCCATTTCATTGACGGCAATCGTTACCTGACTGATGCCTTTCGCTTGCTCATCCGATGCGGTGACAATTTCACCGATAATACTTTGTACCGAGTTGACGGCATGCGTCATATCCTGCATGGTTTTACCCGCGTCGTTCACCAGCTTAACGCCACTTTCAACGCGCTGGCTGGATTCCTCAATCAGAGCGGCAATCTCTTTCACAGCGCTAGCGCTGCGCTGTGCCAGACTGCGAACTTCAGATGCCACGACGGCGAATCCTCTTCCCTGCTCACCCGCTCGCGCCGCCTCCACCGCTGCGTTCAGCGCCAGAATGTTGGTCTGGAAAGCGATGCTGTTAATCATGGCGGTAATGTCGCCAATCTTCTTCGCACTATCATCAATCTGCGACATAGTCTGAACCACCTGACTGACCAGCGATTCACCGCGCAGAGCTATCTTCGTGGCATTTTCTGTCAGCGTTGTGGCTTGATGGGCATTGTTGGCATTGTGTTTCACCGTGGCGGTAATCTCTTCCATGCTCGCCGCCGTTTGCTCCAGCGCGGCAGCCTGCTGCTCCGTACGCGAAGCGAGGTTGAGGTTACCGCTGGCAATTTCCGCAGCGCCTTGTCGCACGGAATCACTGGCGTCTTTGATCTGTCCCACCACCTGACGCAGCTGTGATTGCATCGTATTCAGCGCGAAGAACAGGCTGCTGCGATCGTTGGCTTTCACGTCAATCACATTACTCAATCGTCCTTCCGCAACAGACAGTGCAATGGTTGCGGCTTCAAGTGGCTCGCCGCCAATCGGTTTAAGCACTTTGCGGCTGAATACCCAGCCCAGCAGCGCGCTCACCAACAGAATGCTGATCACCATCATGATGACGGCATTAATCAACTGGCGCTCAGACGCGGCCATCACTTGACTCACGGGCACAACAATCCCGAGATACCATTTCTCTGTGCTGTTGCCAATGGTGACGGGCTGCCAAGTAACCAGCGCTTGCTCGCCCAGAATCGCATCGTCGTGCTGTACCACAGAAGAGGTGAAATTGTCCGTCGGTCCTTGCCAAGCTTTGCTCGTCTGAGATTTGTCAGGATAAGAGATGACTTTACCCGCGCTGGATAACAACATCGCGTAGCCACCGCCTTCCCAGGGTTTAATCTGGTTAATTTTTTGCTGCAATGACGCAAGAGAAATGTCTGAAGTGACGACACCCCACAGTTTCCCCTGACTAACAATCGGTGCGGCGACTGATGTCAGCAGCGTCGGAACGCCGTTGTAAGCATAGGTGTAGGGTTCGATTAGCGTATCTTTCTGGCTCTTTTGCGGCAGCAGATAGTAATCGCCTTGGCCGGGAGTCAGGTAGGAAAGCAGAGGATGCATGGCGTAATTACCTGCCTGATCGCGGTCAACAAACCAGGCATAGCGACCTTTCGGCGCCTGACCCGGTTGATCGGCAAACTCGGCATCACGTCCGTCAAACACGTTCTCTTCAAAAATGACTGAAATCGAAAGGTATTCCGGGTTATCCCGCAGAGCATATTCCATCATTTTATCGACCACTGCGCGGTCTTTAATGCCTGCGGATGGCAAAGCAGCCAGCCCTTGCCCGAGGTTATGCGCTACATCACGTGCGTAGTTGAGTTCCTGCTGAATTCTCAGGGCTTCGCTTTGAGCTATTTGCTGTAAATAGCGTTCGGCCAAAGACTTTTGTTCACTACTAGACTGCCAGCTGAGCACGCCGATGGTGACAGCAAAACCGAGTGCGATGGTGAATGCGCCAGTTAGCAATACCTGGGCGCGGGTGCTCATTGTCTTTTTTTGTATTAATTGTTTGGCCATTATGGCTCTCCTGGTGTTGATTCTGATCGTAATCAACATTCCCTTGCAATGAGTTCCCTGCTATTTGTCTATCGGCGTTTTTTTTTTGAACTTTAGCGGCGCAGGAATGAACTAGAGATAAGGGGCGGAGGCCAATGGTCGTCGGAGATCGTTTTTTTACGTCATAGACTTAGCCGCAGTCTGACGATGAGTCTGATTCCAGACTTTTGTGCATATTAAAACCGGTAATCTGGAATCCCTGTTTTTCATATAACGCCTTCGCGACCGAGTTACTCGTAGCCACTCTCAGCCCGATTTCGCTGATGCCTAATGCAGCGACCGCAACGTCCATCGCTGCTAGTGAAGCTTTACCGAATCCGCAGCCACGCCACGCGGGCAGAAGGCAAAAATCAGATATCCAGGCAGAATTTCCGTTCAGAATCACCCACAAATAGCCGATGACGCCGCCGCCGTCTAAAGAATGAATGCACCATAATTTATTGGCTGGCGTATGGATGCCTTGCGGCAACGCAATATCGATGGATTGCGTTGCGATCGCCCTCGCCTTTTCCGCGTCATATCCCCGAGACTCTTGTAAATCCTGAGCATATTCAAGAATAAAGAACTGACGATAGTCGGGATAATCCGACTCGGTCATATCCGTTAAGTTTACCATTATGTTCGCTTTACCCAACCCGAGTGACGGCCAGTCTCACGGCTGTTATTCAGCAGTGTCAGCCATCACGTAATTTATTTTCAACATAATCAATATAATGACACAATCAGCGCGGTTCCGATAATACGAAACGAAACCGCGCAGAAACGTCAGTATGGGGTTTCTGATGCCGTTCTGGTCGCACGATCGCGAGCGGAAGAAGAACAAATAAAGGCCAGAATCACCATGACAAGCACCGGCAGCATGGCGATGCGTAACCCCGCAACCTCGCCTAGAAAGCCCAATGCCGGCGGGCCCACGAGAAACGCAAAGTAGCCTAATGTTGCGGCAATCGTAACGCGAACAGCACTGTTTTCTCCACTTCCTGCGGCGGAAATCGTGAGCGGGAACCCCAGCGATGCACCAATACCCCAGAAGATAACGGCGGCAGCAGCCAGCAGTGGCGCATCGGAGAAGATAACCAGCGTTAGCCCTAATGCGGCGGAGGCGGCACTGAATCGGAGGACATTGACCTTGCCGAAGCGATCGACAAAATATCCTCCAGCAAAACGGCCCAGCGTCATACCCGCAGTAAACCCGACATAAACCAGCGTCCCCGTCGTGTGACCGAAATTGTGGCCATCGATCATCAGTAACGGCAGCCAGTCATTGGCTGAACCTTCCGCAAGCGCCATCGCCAGAATTACCACACCCAGAATCAACAATCGGCTGTCTTTAAGTTCGTTGAAAACCTGAGCCGTGTAGTTCCCCTTTTCTTCTTGCCCGGAACTGGCCAAATCGCTCAACCATGGCATTTGGCGCATCAGCAAAATAGCGATAAGTATCGACAGTGCAACCACGACGATAAAATGCATCGTCGTATTGACGCCAAAAGCCGTCATCGCCATCCCTGCCAGTGCACCAACCAGCGTTCCCAGGCTAAAGAAGCCGTGCAGCGTTGTCATTATGCTTTTCTTCAGGTGTTGCTCAAACGCCGCACCTTCAATGTTGATGGCGATATCAACCAAGCCGACACCCGCCCCGAAAATTAGTAGTCCCATAAAGGCGCAGGGCGTGCTCCGGATCGAAAGTGAAACGGCAAGCACAAGTAACCCAAGCAGAAGCAGCAGAAATCCACTGGCCATGGTTTTACGAATGCCGAGGACGTTAATGACTTTACCCGCGGCCAATACACCGAGCATGGAACCACATGAAAAACCGAACAGGATCATGCCGATGGTTTCCGTTGAAGCATTCAGAACATCACGCATCACAGGGGTTCGGGTCACCCACGTTGCCCACGTAAAACCGGGAATGAACATCAGCCCAAACAGTGCGAATTTATTGATAGCGGGTTTTGTGGTCATAGCTCTCGTCGTCTTTATTTAAAAGTATTCGTACATATGTACGAATAACTATCGCACGAATATGCACCGCTTTGCACCTGTTTCATTACGTTCTTTTTTCACGGGAAGACGTCCGGCAAGATCGCGCCAGACGATATCAGGATGTCAGTTTTATCACCGTATTGAGAATGTCTTCGCGGCTAACTGCGTCATCATTGAGATAGTTATGGATCGTATATCCTTCAATCATCGCATCCAGTGAGCACGCGGTCGCAATGTTGAAATGAAGGTGAAGTGATTTTCTACTGCGCGTCATCCACTCCTGCAATATCAGCCGATACTCTTCTTTACGTGATGCCAGCGCGTACAGCTCAAAGCTTAATGTCAGATGACGTGGCGTCGCCCAGATATCGCCACAGATCAGATCAACCACCGCTTCACGTGCGCTGTCGATATCCTTTGCCTGCTTGAGGCGGACACGGAATGCCTGTGAGATGCCATCAACCATATAGACGAACGCGTTGTTGAGCAGCAATTCAATGCT
This sequence comes from Pectobacterium atrosepticum, assembly GCF_000740965.1. Classification (NCBI taxonomy): domain Bacteria; kingdom Pseudomonadati; phylum Pseudomonadota; class Gammaproteobacteria; order Enterobacterales; family Pectobacteriaceae; genus Pectobacterium; species Pectobacterium atrosepticum. The sequence goes on from NZ_CP009125.1 coordinate 2,561,056, forward strand.
GCTATAGCGATAGGTCAGCGTCCCCGGAGAAAGCCCAGCCTGTTGCGCAATTTTCCGGTAGGTTGCCCCCCGCACGCCATGGTCCAGAATGACTTCCAGCGCAGCCTCAAGAATTCTGTGTTGTGTATTTTTGCCATCATGCGCTGCATCGTGTGATGGTGACATCATTCTGTTCCCCTTAACTGGCAATGCTGACGATCGTAACCTTTATAACAAAAAAAGCCGCCAGCGGGTTCTATTCCCACTGGCGGCTTATGGTAAACGAAAAGCGGCTTAGCCTCTCAATTTACTGTGGTATTCACCCTTCAACGTATTGATTTCTGCTAATGCTGCTTTGGCTTCGCTCACTTTACCGGCATCCGCCAGAGCCTGTGCGCTATCGACTTTTTGCAAAATCTTATCCAAGCCTTCCACATAGGCTTTTCTATCTGGGCCGTCTGCAGGTTGCTTGGCGAAATCAGGCGGCACTTGCGTTTTAGCATGCTCGACGTGTTCGCGGAATGTGCTCAGCGCGGTTTTCAACGTTGCAGCATCGTCCGCTTTCGTCGCCGCGGTATAACTTTTTTGCATACCGCGCATGTCTTCCGACACGGTTGCATTCGCTAAAACCGGTGTCAGCAAACTCCCGGCCAGCAGTACAGAAAAACAGATCTTGGTCATTCTATTCATCTTGAATTCTCGCTTGTTTCCATAGCACGACATACTCGGAGAATCTGGCCATCACACGCCGGCCAGCCCAATATTGATCTTGTTATATTGCGTCCTACGCCATTGCCCACATCACGGAGCGATGGCTCTACTAATTTTATGGTTATTACGGTAAAGATGTTAAATTATTTTTAATCGTTTCGTTATTTTTAATTGTATAAATGTAAAAAAGCTCACCAGAATCACTCTGGTAAGCCTTTTATCAGCACTAATTTTATTGGTAAAGCAGATAAACAGTGTTAGTTCAACTGATAATCCAGCGTAATTTCGGCCTTAAGTACTTTTGACACTGGGCAGCCTGCCTTCGCTTTTTGGATAATCTTATCGAACGTGGCTTCATCAATCCCCGGTAGCTTCACCGTGCTGTGAAGGGCGATCTTGGTGATCGCGAATCCACCATCGACTTTATCCAGTGAGACATCCGCAGTCGTATCAATTGACTCAGGTTTATGGCCTTCTTCGCCCAACATCAGCGATAGCGCCATAGAGAAACAGGCCGCATGCGCCGCACCAATCAACTCTTCTGGGTTCGTACCGGGCTTACCCTCGAAACGGGTATTGAAGCCGTAAGGTTGCTGCTGCAATGCCCCGCTTTCCGTTGAAACCGTGCCCTTTCCCTGCTTGATATCACCTTCCCAATGCGCTTGCCCTTTCTTATGAATGGTCATGCAATCTCCTCTATCATTTTAGATTAGCTATTGGCAGCTATCCGCGTTAGAGCGAAATCATGCTGTCGTCATACCCTTTAAACCGTAGAACACATTTCGCATAAACCCAAATTGATTATTTCATCACATAATAATTTCACGCTATAGAAATAAACCTGGTGATATATTCACTGCTTTATTATTTTAAGATAAAACCGATTTACCTATTTATACAAAACTTGGATTATCGACGGGCCAAATCAATAGATTTTCGAAAAATGGACTTCTGTTTTGGCGTATTTATTTTTACAACTCACCTATGTTATTAATCTTGAATCATATTGGATGTGAAACATGAATAAAATAACCTCATTAGCGTTGTCCGCATTATGCGTCATTCCCCTAATTAATACCGCCCACGCCCAGTGGGAACTGGACGATATCTGTTACGGCTACGCTACCGCAACCGGCTCTGGGTATCAGGGCGGCGCGCTCTTGTTGGACCCTATTCCACAGAACATGGAAATCACCGCATTAAACCGGAGCCAACTGGATTATCGCGGCGTGAAAGCATCACTGGCTGGGGCTTACCTCAAAGTGAATGGCCCAAAAGGCAGCACGGTGGTTTATGTCACGGATCTTTACCCTGAAGGTGGAGATTGCGCATTAGACTTATCGTTTAACGCTTTCGAGAAAATAGGCGATCTGCGAGATGGGAAAATTAATATAGATTGGACGCTGATCGAAGCGCCAGTAAATGGCAACGTTATTTATCGTATAAAGGAAGGTTCAAATCCTTATTGGGCTGCGGTGCAATTTAGGAATGTAAAATATCCGGTTATTGAAATGAAATATATGCGCGATAACCAGTGGGTTGCTGCACAAAAAACCGATTATAACCACTTTATTGTTGAGCACGTTGGAATGAACGATATTCCTATTGAGTTTACCGATGTAAAAGGTAACGTCCTCAGTGACACGCTACCACCAATGTCACAAAGTACCTCATCTGCCTACCTGATCACGGGCAACGTCCAACTGTAGTCGCCCACAACTTGAGGGACGCTGACACCGTGCAGCCTCCCTCGCTTCTGCCATATTGCGTTTAAAAAAGCTCTCGCCATTTTTGCCAGCATTTTCATCACATTATCTGGCCATCGTCTACAGCTCGTGAGTACAGTTCTCGTTTCCCACTTTTTCTATTGCTTAAATATTTGTTAGTTTTACCACTTCTTTAAGCGTTTGATTCGCCATCATTCGCACTACAGTATACCCTGTCGCAGATTACATTTTATTTTCTGCTTTAGGCATCATTACAAAAGGTCTCTTTTGCGTGGCAAAATTATTTTTACGTAGTGGAAGTTTGGATGATTTTCTGGCGCTGGGTGAGAACGGGCAGCCAGTTTATGCATCGGCACTTCAATTGCGGGAAACGTTACGTCTCAGAAAACAGCAGCAGATTGCCGATTGTCTGGCGATTCCCCAACCCAACGAGCATGGCGACCGTATTGACTGGTATTCGCCGGTTGACGGTAACGTCACCTCCTGGATTGCCGCCAGTGAAGAAGAAAGAGAAAAAGCGCTGTCGTTACTGGAAACCTATAAAGCCGCAGTTGCCGACATCAGCCAGCGTGCGCAAAATGCAGAAAAAGCGGGGCAGAAACTTTTCGGTGTCCTGCTGGCAAAAGCGATACAGTTCCCAGGGGCGAACCACGTCTATCTGGTTGATGGCATGCCAGTCTTAACATTCTGGGGCTTCGTTAATCTGGATAAGAAATCCCGCCTTGATGCATTGGACTGCCTACGGCCTATCATCAAGGAAGCAGAGCCGCTTTTTGTTGCACCTGCCCCCGCTGCAAGCGCACCAACGCTTCCACTGGTCGACCCCGTACCGGAACCAGAACCACAGCCTATCGTTCAGCCCGACCCCGTCGAGCCAACGCCTGCACCTGCTACGTTACCGACTCGCCCAGCATTCTTTCGCCTGTGGTGGCTATTACCTGCCGCCGCGCTGTTAGCTATTTTGTCATTGCAGATACGCGGTTGCGTGTCTGAACAAGAAAAACCGACATCCGAACAAGCCGCGACGGTCAAACCGGAAAAACGAGCGCTGTCTTCTTCCACACCTGCTGAACCAACACCGCCACCTGCTCCGCCGGTCGTAGAAAAAGAGATCGTGAAAGCGGCTGAGCCCCCCATTTCAGCTCCGCCTGTTGTTTCTCCGGCGCCTATCGTAGAAGCGGCCAAACCAGAAGCCCCTGCTGCCGTTGAACCAAAAGAGCCGGTTGAACCTGTTGTCGAGCAAGTGCCTGCACTGCCTGCGGGCAAAGATGATTTAGTCATGCCAGCCGACGCCGTGAAAATTGGTTCCATCAAGTTCCTGAACGGCAACTGGCGCGTCATTGTTGATAGTAAAGCGCCGATTACCGGCAGGCCGCCTAGCCTGCGCTACCAGATTCAAAATGGAAAAGGAACGGCGCGCATCACTCATGGTGACGGTGTCACGTGTCGCGCCAACGTTGAGGCAGGCTTAATGGGCTCCGGCAACCTGATCGTCAATAGCCGCTCAGGCGCACGCTGTTCCGATAATTCTCGATTCCAAATGCCTGAACTGGTCTGTAAACAAGGTGCATCTGGCACCGCTGCGGAGTGTATCGGTCGTTATGACGCAGACACCGTTTTCCCGATGACGATAAAGCGCGAGAGTAAATAATCATGCTGGCGACGATTACCGATTATAAACAACGCATTACGTTGATTCAGGACAGCGGAATTCAGTTTTTGGATTTTGCGTTAAAGCCACAGTTTTCGGCTGAACAGCCTAACCGTTATGTGCGTAAAAGCGCCAACGGCCCCTTGCTGCACCTGCTTTACGATGAACACACGGACAAATACCTGCTGCCTTCTGCAACGGGTATGCCACCGGAAGTGGTCAAGCCCGAGTTAAGTGCTTCGCTTGATCAATCGCTGAAGCTGCTGGAGAACATCTGGCTGCCGTTGCCCTTCTTCCGCTTCAATCCGCCACGTACCTTTATGGGTGGGCCGGATAACTGGGCGCGGATGCGGATCCTGGCTTTGGATACGCCCGATCAGGACGGCAATACACACCGCATTTGTCTGGCATTCGATACCAAAACCTACCCAGAAGGTCACGAATACGAGTCGCTGGCGCCTAATGCCAATGACATCAAAACCGGTGGGAATTTCGCGTTGGCCTATCACAGCGATGAACTGGGTGAATTTCTCGATGAAACCTGGGTCGACGGCTGGCTGCGTGAAATATTTACTCAGCAGGTTAAAGCGCAGGAAAAACGCGACAGCCATGATGTGAAAGTGGCACTCAGGGGATTCGAATATCAGGCGCATTACCTGAACGTGTTGGATATGCTGGGCAACCAGCTTGAGATACCGGAAATCCGTATCAACACCAGCACATTGCAGGAGCCAGCCGTCAACGTTGACCTGATTTTGGACGTCGGTAACTCGCACACCTGCGGTATTCTGGTAGAAGATCATGCCGATGAAAGCAACGGCCTGAAGCAGACCTATGAGCTGCAACTGCGCGATCTGAGTGAGCCGCATTATCTGTATAACGAACTGTTTGAGAGCCGTGTTGAGTTTTCACAGGCGAAGTTCGGCAAGGAAAACTTCTCCGTAGAAAGCGGTCGTGATGACGCCTTCATCTGGCCGTCAATCACTCGCGTCGGACGTGAAGCCAGCCACATGGCGTTGCTGCGTCAGGGAACGGAAGGATCGAGCGGAATTTCCAGCCCGCGTCGTTACCTGTGGGACGAAGAAAGCTATGCACCTGGCTGGCGTTTTAGCCAGACGGACGCACATTCACAAACTGAACCATTAGCCACTGCCATGCCGCTGACCATCATGCTGAATGATGAAGGTCAACCGCTCTACAACCAGCCGCTGGATGAGCGTTTACCGGTATTTTCGCCGCACTATAGCCGCAGCTCGATCATGACTTTCATGCTCTCCGAACTGCTGGCTCAGGCGCTCATGCAGATGAACAGCGCCGCCCAGCGGTCGAAGATGATCCACAGCAGCGCACCGCGCCAACTGCGCAACATCATTCTGACGCTGCCTTCCGCGATGCCGAAGCCTGAGCGTGAAATTTTCCGCCGCCGGATGCATGAAGCCATTGCGCTGGTCTGGAAAGCGATGGACTGGCATCCGATGGATGAGGATTTCACCACGCTAGCCGACAAACAGCAGAGCCGGGTTCCCGTGCCTGAAGTACAGATTGAATGGGACGAAGCGACATGCGGGCAGATGGTTTACCTGTATAACGAAGCGCAGGTGAACTTTGGTGGCCGAGCGGAAGATTTCTTTGCCAGCATGGCTCGCCCGGATAAAGAACTCGACGAGGGTGAGCCCGCAGGAAAAACGCTGCGCATTGCCTCAATCGATATTGGCGGCGGTACTACCGACCTCGCCATTACGCAATATTTGCTCGATGACGGTGTCGGTAACAACGTTAAAATCATTCCACGCCTGCTGTTCCGCGAAGGCTTTAAGGTCGCAGGTGACGACATCCTGCTGGATGTGATTCAGCTTTATATCCTCCCCGCGCTACAGGCCGCGCTGAAAACCGCAGGAATGGCCAGCCCAGATGCGCTGATGGCGAAGTTGTTCGGCAATGAAGGTCGTATGGATGCGCAGCTTACGCTGCGCCAGCAGGTGACGTTGCAGGTCTTCATTCCAATCGGTCGCGCGATTCTGGAAGCCTACGAGCGCTTTGATCCGCTGGACACCAGCGCCGAGATTGAATCCACCTTTGGTGAATTGTTGGAACAGGCGCCGACGGAAAAAGTGCTGGAATACATCAATACGGAAGTGCAGCGCGAATTGCCCGTTAGCGATACCGTATTCGATATTTTACAGGTGCCGCTCATCCTCAAACTGAACAAGCTGCACGGCGAATTCCTGTCTAACAAAATGAACATCACGCAGAATTTGCGCCTGATGTCTGAAGTCGTGTCGCTGTATTCGTGCGATGTGCTGCTACTCACTGGTCGCCCTTCACGCTTCCCTGGGATTCAGGCGCTGTTCCGCCACCTGCAACCGCTGCCGATTAACCGAATGCTGTCACTGGATGGCTATCACACCAATGATTGGTATCCGTTTAACAAACGTGGGCGCATCGATAACCCGAAATCCACCGCTGCCGTTGGCGCGATGCTGTGCCTGCTGGCGCTCGATCTGCGTCTGCCGGGCTTTTACTTTAAGGTCGGTGATTTCCAGCCGTACTCTACTGTGCGCTATCTCGGCATGATGGACAGCAGCAACGCACTGACGCTGGATAATGTGTATTACAGCGATATCGATCTGGATGCGCCGGATTTCGTGCTTGATCCGAAACACAGCTTCCAGGTGCGTGGTTCTCTCTGCCTCGGCTTCCGTCAGTTGGACAACGAACGCTGGCCCGCCTCTTCACTCTATATGCTATCGATTGTCGATCAGGATTTGGCCCGTAAGGTCGTCGGCGACAGTAAGCTGCGCGTCCGACTGGCTGTGACGAAAGGCGACGATCAAGACAGCCCTGAGCGTTTTGAGATTGCCGATGCAGTATTGGAAGACGGCACCCGCGTTCCACCTCATCATTTACGACTTAAATTAAACACATTATCCGCTAACGGTTCAGGAGCGACCCATTATTGGATCGATAGTGGGAGTGTATTTAAAAAATGAAACGACTAACGCCTAAACAGCTTTCCACCCGACTTCACGGCCAGCTACAGGCGGTCGCGCAAGGTGTTGAACAGGCCATCGGCTGGGTTGAAACCACACGTCAGAACGCCCCGCGTCTGGATATTGAAGCCGACCGTCTGATCGTTAAACTGCGCCGCAACCACAATAAAGCGCAGCACTTGTCCGATGTAGCGCAGAAAGAGATTGCTATCGGTTTTTTTGGCCTGTCTCAGGCTGGGAAAAGCTATCTTATCTCGTCGCTGGCTGGGGGAGAAAACGGTAAGTTGGAAACCTCATTTGAGGGGCAACAGCTGGATTTTGTCGATCACATTAACCCATCTGACCGAGCCACCGCGCTCGTTACGCGCTTTAGCCGACAGTCGGGCGTGAAGAACAAATCGTTTCCCGTTCAGTTGCAGCTCCTCAGCGAGCTGGATATCGGCAAGATCATGGCTAACGCTTTTTTGAACGATCTCAACCAAGAGACAACGTTTGAAGAGCTGGATGAACGCCATATCGCCGAGCACATTAAAACGCTGTTGATGCACCGCCAGCCAGAACCCGTTGAAGGGATGAGTCGCGATGAAGTGGTCGAACTCTGGGACTACCTCGTGCGCCACGATGTTAAACGGCAAAAACAGCTCGAAGCGCACTTCTGGCCAGTTGCGGTTGAATTAGCACCTTATCTCACCGTAGATGACCGCGCCCAGCTTTTCTCCGTACTGTGGGGAGAGTTGAATTCGCTGACCTCCGCGTATCGCCATTTCAACCACACGCTGCAACACTTGTCTGGTGCAAGTAAGTTATTAGCACCGTTACGGACACTGGTGGATGATGAGTTAAATCCCGCAGACGGTCTGGTCGACGGTTCCGCGTTGGAGCGATTGCACAGTACCGACGATCCCAGCGTGCTGGTACGCCCGGTTCAAAACGGCCGCGCGGGGAAAACAGCAGAACTCTCGCTGGCGGAGTTAACGATGCTGACGGCGGAGTTGCTTATCCCGCTACAATCGCCTCCTAAAGAAGCGCTATTCGAGCAGGTCGATGTGCTGGATTTCCCCGGTTTTGGTGAGGTTCGCGAAACGCGGGCTGCGCCACCAGCAAAAGGTCAAAACACGCTGTATCCGCTGGCGCACACGCTATTACGTGCGAAACGCGCCTATCTGCTGGAACGCTATACCGATAATCAGGAAATGAACGTTCTGATGGTATGCAGCGCCGCTGGCGATCGTGCTGACGTTAAAGTGGTCGGCAAAGCGCTGGATCACTGGGTCAAACAGACTCAGGGTGAAAACGCACAGGTTCGTAGCCACCGTAAACCGGGGCTGATTTGGGCGGTTACCCGTCACGATCGCCGTATTACACACGGGCAAAACTACGATGCCGCGGTACAGCGCTATGTCGGTAATCCCGGCGACGCTTGGGGAACGATGCTAGCCATGGATAAACGTGGTGTAACACGGATGGCAACCTGGCTGGGGACTGAAGTTCACCGAGAAGTAAAACTGGGGCGCATCAGCGAACAGCTGAACGAGATCCAACGTGAACTCAGCGATAACCTGTTAGGTAACTGGTATCTGCCTGTTGATGTTGACGATCCAGCGGAAAAACAGCGCATCGCAGAAACCTTGCTTAAATCGCTCCAGACCCGCACTGGCGTGCACGGCGAACTGCTGGAACGGCTTCTGCCCTCGCGTGATGAGCTACGCCGTCTTTATCTGCAACAGAAAGGGGCAAGCTACGGCGGTTTCCACACCGATGCGGAAGACCTCTCTGCCCCCTTAGCCAATAGCGATCCGTTTGGCGTTGGGATCGAAATCGATCTGTTCGCCGATGAACCGATCGCTATCGATCAACCTGTAATGCCCATTCTGACGATCGATCATGGCTATGAGGCGGACTATGCGCACGGCGTTTATCGTTACTGGATTAACTACCTGCGCGGCTTGCCGGAAAATGCTCCGCTTCTCGATCTGCTGAACGTGCCGAAATCAACGATCGAAATGCTGGTCGAAGAATTGATTACTGGCAGCATCCGTTTACGTATCGAAGAAGCGCTGGTCGACATGTTGGTCGATGGTGAACAATTGGGCATCAACCGCGAGAATAAAGCCGACCGTCAGGTTTCACGCGTGCTGACCATTCTCGGCGATTTTGTCGCCTGGCTCGGCTTCCAGCAGCTTGATGAATCTCTGCGCCCTGCCAGCCGCATCAATCGCGGCCATAAGATTTTCGCCAAGCCGGAAAAACAGTCGGTCAGCTTTGGGGCCTCACAACGCTTAACCAAACTCTCGCTCACGCCTACCAACAATACGGCGTTTTATATCTATGACTGGCTGGTTGGCCTGAATGAGATGATTATCCAGAACGCGGGCTACTCCGCTGCGAGAGAAGTCAGCGCTGAACAACGCGAGCAACTTGGCACAATTCTGGCGCTGATTAAACCCGCTGAGAAATAACGTTCAGTCTGCCGCTGTCGATGTAAGAAACATGACGTGACATTGTCACTAAAACTCACGTCATGTTTCCTTTTTTCTGCAACATTCCCTCTCCTAATGTGTTTATCTTCTGTTGTTACTCCTCAAAATCTTATTTGACGAATCGTGGATTCAATCTATACCTAAGTATATGACTTTCAATTAATAAGCGTTGAGTTCCTCTATCTCTGCTAGCCATTTCCACCGCGTGGGAATGGGTGACCTTAACAGGAGTGGTTATGACGATAGAAAAAGCGCGCGAGGAAGGCGATCTCTCGCTAGAAAATGGCGAGTACGAACCTATTTTGCTGAAAATAAGGGAATTCTATCAACAACTGACAACCGAGGGGTTAGCGAAGCTGGGTGAAATTTATCATCAAGATATTCATTTTATCGATCCCGTATCTAGCCATCATGGGTTGAGTGCTTTACATCGTAACTTTTCCCATTCACTCGAAAATTTGAGTTATTGTCGGTTCGATATCTCCGATATTCATACCTTTCGCGGCGGTGCGACGATGTTCTGGACGATGCATTATGCGCATCCGTCCTTAAAGCGTAATGCGCCGCTGATGCTCGCAGGCTGTAGCCATCTGCTCTTTGCCGACAATAAAGTTATCTACCACCGTGATTATTACGACATGGGTGCGATGCTTTATCAGCATGTTCCCTTGCTCGGCTCGTTAATCAACTATCTGAAGTCGAGACTTAAAACATGAAGCGCGTGTTGATTACCGGCGCCAGTTCTGGAATCGGTCAACAGCTGGCGCTGGATTATGCCAGAGACGGCTGGGACGTCCTCGCCTGCGGGCGCGATGAGCAACGGCTTCACGCATTGACTGCCACCTCCCCAGCCATTCGCACTGTGGCATTTGACATGACGAATTTAGATGACACGCGTCAGGCGTTGGAGGGCGTAACAGCCGATTTGGTGATTCTCAGCGCGGGAACCTGTGAATATCTGGATAACGGCGTCGTTGAGGCAGAAAAAATAAGCCGGGTGCTGACAACCAACGTAATTGGCCCGGTAAATTGCCTGTCGGTGCTATTGCCACAGCTTGCCAGCCATAGTCATCTGGCGCTGGTTGGTTCGACCGCTAGCCTCGTTCCTCTGCCACGTGCGGAAGCCTATGGTGCCTCAAAGGCGGCGCTGGCCTATTTCGCCCGCAGCTTGTCGCTGGATTTACAGGCGCGCAATATCACCGTGTCGCTGATCCTGCCCGGTTTTGTGGAGACCCCACTGACCGCGCGTAATGATTTCCCTATGCCGATGTTGATTTCCGTGTCCCACGCTTCTGATGCTATTCGGCATGGGCTAGCAAAGAAGAAACGCGAAATCGCCTTCCCTCTACGCTTTGCGCTATTGCTCAAATTGATTTCTGTGCTCCCACAGTCATGGCAACGTCTACTCGGAAGCCGCTTAGTAAGGTAAAAAATATGAAGATTGCCATTATTGGTAGCGGTATTTCTGGCTTAACCTGCGCACTCAGGTTGTCCGATCGCTTTCAGGTGTCGGTATTTGAAGCGAACGATTATCTGGGCGGGCACACGGCAACGGTCGATGTGGTTCAGGATGGTACGCCCTACGCCATCGATACGGGCTTTATTGTCTATAACGAGCGGACCTATCCAAACTTCATTGCTCTGCTGGATGAACTGGGGCTAACTGGCCAGCCTACCGAAATGAGTTTCTCGGTCAGTAATCCGGTTTCCGGGCTGGAATATAACGGGCATACCTTAAACACGCTGTTTGCCCAGCGTAGCAACCTGTTCCGCCCCACTTTCTATCGCTTCGTTGCGGAAATCGTGCGTTTTAACCGCGTGTGTAAGCGGTATTTGACTGACGACAATTATCAGGGGCTGACGCTAAGCCATTTATTGCAGCAGGAAAAATTCTCGCCGTTCTTTGCTCAGCACTATCTTTTGCCCATGGGCGCAGCAATCTGGTCGTCGTCGCTTGAAGATATGCGACTTTTCCCGCTGTCGCTTTTCCTGACCTTCTTCAACCATCATGGGCTGTTGGATTTGGTCAATCGTCCGCAGTGGATGGTGGTGCCCGGCGGTTCACGAGAATATGTGCGGCGCATTGCCGAGCGTGTCCGCGATCGGGCGACGATCCACCTCCAGACGCCTGTCAGCCAGGTAGTACGTGATGACGCAGGGGTTACGGTGCATACCGCCGAACAGGCGCATCGGTTCGATCAGGTTATTTTTGCCTGCCATTCCGATCAGGCGCTGGCGATGCTGGAAACGAGTACGCTCGATGAGCAACATATTCTCGGTGGCATACGTTATCAGCCTAACCACGTCATTTTGCATACCGACACCCGACTTTTACCGCATAGCCGACGGGCATGGGCAAGTTGGAATTATCGTCTGCCGGTCGATCAGGCGCTTAGCCGTTCGCGCGCGTCCGTCACCTATAACATGAATATCCTGCAAGGTATTCGTTCATCCACCACCTTCTGTGTTTCGTTGAACCCTCAGCAAGATATCGACCCGAGTAAAATATTGCATCGCGCGGTTTATCATCACCCCGTATTTACGCAACAGACAACAGAGTATCAACAGCAGCGCGAACGCATTAATGGGCACAACCGTAGCTGGTTTTGTGGGGCCTATTGGTATAACGGTTTTCATGAGGACGGTGTAAAAAGCGCGCTGGACGTCGTCAGCCACATCGAACAAGGTGTGCAACATGAATAGCGCACTGTATGTAGGCAAGGTTCGTCATCGGCGCTTCACTCCCGTCACGCATCGTTTTGACTATGCATTATTCATGGCATTAATCGATTTAGATGAAATCCCCGCCTTGCCGCACGTTGGCATTGCGTTGGAACGTTTTGCTCCTGCGTCATTCTATCGCGGTGATTACCTCGGTGGCGGCGATATCAAAACCAAAGCACAGGATCGGATTGCGGAACTAACCGGGGAACGCCTCACGGGGAGGGTCTTGCTGCTGTGCCAGCTACGCTATCTGGGCTGTTCTTTCAACCCGGTTAATTTCTATTATTTGTACGATGAACATAACCAGCTACGCTGGTTATTGGCAGAAGTGCGCAATACGCCCTGGAACGAACGCCATACTTATGCTGTCGTCCCCGATGGGTCTACGCCCATTTCCAAGGCGTTTCACGTGTCTCCTTTTAACCCGATGGATATGGTTTACCACTGGCGACTCACGCCGCCCGTCGAGCGTTTGAGGATCCACATTGAGAATCACCGGCAAGGACGCGAATTTGATGCGACGCTGTTGTTGCACCGTCAGCCGCTCACTCGCGCGGCGCTGCGCAAACAGCTTTGGTCCCTGCCGTTAATGACGATAAAGATCGCCTGCACCATATATTGGCAGGCTTTAAAACTGTGGATTAAACGCTCACCCGTTTATCCTCATCCGCAGTCTGGAAGGAAGGACAACCCATGAGTTCGACGGAAACACAGCTGGTACGTCAGCCAAACAATACCGCTCGCTATACACGAGACCGGAAAGTGGTATTTGCCTTACTTGGGCGAATAGACGGAGGAAGTTTGCGCCTCCGCGAACCTGAAGGTCATGAGATACTCTTCGGAGGCCAGCACGCGACATTGCAAGGCGAAATCACGATACATAATCCTCGCGTTTATCGCCGCATATTGCTGGGTGGAAGCATCGCCGCTGGAGAGAGCTACATTGATGGCGACTGGAGCTCAACAAACCTCACTCTCGTCCTCCAGCTTTTGGCGCAGAATCAAGGGCTAATTGATACGCTTGAAGCGCGTTTCGGCTGGCTGACGGCGCCATTTCATCGGTTTATCCACTGGTGTCGTCGTAATCGTCCGCAGCAGGCACAGAAAAACATCGCCGCCCATTACGATCTGGGCAACCATTTTTACCGCAGTTTTCTCGATAGCGAGATGCTCTACTCTAGCGCCTGGTATCAGCAACCCGACATGACACTCGAAGAGGCTCAGCGCGCTAAGCTGCGTCGCCTCTGCGAGCAATTGTCGCTGTGTGAAACCGATCATTTGCTGGAAATTGGCACCGGTTGGGGAGGACTGGCCGAACTGGCCGCCCGTGAATATGGCTGTCACGTCACCACGACCACGCTGTCACAGCAGCAATATGACTACGCGGTTGAGCGTATTCAGCAAGCTGGACTGAGTCATAAAGTGACGGTTCTGCTACAGGATTACCGCACATTGACCGGCCAGTATGACAAGCTGGCATCGGTCGAAATGATCGAAGCGGTCGGGAAAGCTTATTTGCCCACCTTCTTCAAACGCTGCCAGCAATTGTTGAAGCCACAGGGCCGAATGGTGCTTCAGGCTATCACCATCGCCGACCAACGCTACCATCATTACTCTCGCAACGTAGATTTTATCCAACGCTATGTTTTCCCCGGCGGTTTCCTACCATCGGTCACGGCGATGACGACCACCATGACGCGGCATACCGACTTTATCACCCGTGACCTGTTCGATATCGGCCAGGACTATGCCCGCACCCTCAGCGAATGGCGGCAGCGTTTTCATCAGCAGTGGCATACCCTGAGTACTCAGGGTTTTGATGAATCTTTCCAACGCCTGTGGGTATTTTACCTTTGCTACTGCGAAGCAGGCTTTCGCGCACGCACCATCAGCACAGTACAGCTCACGGCAGAAAGACCATGAGCCAAAAGCGGAACGCTTGACCCTTTACACTCAAATCCTAAGAGGCAAAAGACAATGAAACTGAAGGCACTTATCCTGACAGGCGTGTTCTTTTCCTGTTCTACCTTGGCGGCAAGCACCACGGTTACACTGAATGAAGCGCTGCCAACGGGCGCAGGTAGCAGTATCGGTGACGTCTCCATTACGGAAACACCGTACGGCCTGCTTTTCACGCCGAACTTGAAAGGATTGGAAGCGGGTATTCACGGGTTTCACGTACATGAAAATGCCAGCTGTGAACCAGCCGAGCAAGACGGTAAATCGGTTCCTGCGCTGGCAGCAGGCGGCCACTTCGATCCGAAAAAAACGGGTAAACACCTTGGACCTTATGACGATCAGGGACACGTAGGTGATTTACCCGGACTGGTGGCTAATGCCGATGGTACGTCAACTTATCCGATTCTAGTTCCTCGTATAAAATCACTGTCTGAGGTAAAAAATCACGCGTTGATGGTACATGTCGGCGGGGATAACTACGCGGATATGCCAGCAAAGCTGGGTGGTGGCGGTGCCCGCATGGCGTGTGGTGTGATTAAGTAAAGCGAGAAGAAAAAATAACGATGCCATATCGCGAAGGATATGGCATCGCACGTTAACAATCGTTGGTTATCGAATGGCGCGTTTTAATATACGGTTAGCGCCGCTGAGGAAATCATCGGCAACCTTATTCACTTCACCATTGCCGTAGTCCAGTTTTTGCAGGCTCGTCGTCCACAACTGAACCAGTTCCTGATTTTCCATAAACGGTGAAACAGCCACCTTCGATTCAGGCTGTGCTGCGGCTGCCCTATAGGCATTTGCTAATAAGTTACCGGGGTTGATCACGCCGATATCCTCCAGCAGTTTTTGCGCTTTCGGGTTGGCTGGCATCCCGTTTTGCAGCCCAAGCGCCTTCACGCCTTCTGGATTACTCAGCATGAAATTCATCAACATCGCCGCTTCTTTAGGATGTTTGCTGTTCTTACTGATCGCAAACAGTGAGGACGGTTTGCTTGTAAGCCCCGAGTCTTTAGCGCCCGGTATCGTGATAAACGGCCCAGTTTCCAATACGGCATCTTTCGGCATATTGCTCGAATAGGTATAAATGGCTGAATCCCACAGATACATACCCGCTAATTCGCCGTTAATCCACGGACGGATTTCATAGACGTTGGTGCGCCCGAACGAGGAGAAATAGCGCTGATCGGGTATTACATGGGAATCAACCAGCTTTTTATAAAAGCCGAAGAGCTCCCGCACCTGATCGCGGCTATAGGCGATGCTTTGCTTCTTCTCATCGATCATATCGATGCCATATTTCTGCGCCATATAGCTACGACCGAGCGTGAGAATATCCAGCACATCGCTTGCCCCTTGGGCTACGCCGAGCGGATAGTAGCTGTCACCCAGTTTTTGTTTAAACACCGGGCCAGCAGCAAACAGCTCATCCCAGGTTTTCGGGTAGGCAACGCCCGCGTTGTCCCAGGTGGTTTTATTGTAAATCATACTGCGGGATGTCATCGAAATCGGGAGACCTTGCAGTTTCCCTTTTACATCCGCCGTTTTCAGAGCGTTAGGCGGAAAATCCCCCAACCCCAAAATGTCTTTTTGCTTATTCAAATCATAAAAGCCGTCTCCATTGCGGGAAAACTGCGGCAACCAGTTCCAGTCAATACGCATAACATCAGGTTCTTGCCCCCCTGCAATCTGTGTTGATAGTCGAGAAAGATAACCATCCCAGCCAGCATATTCGGCTTTGACGGTGATCGTCGGGTTGGCTTTTTGAAACGCGTTAATTGCAGCCAGCGTGGCCTCATGTCGCTGATTACCGCCCCACCAAGAGATGCGGATTTCGGCAGCGTCAGCAGAGTGAGAAAATGCCGCACCCAAAGGGAGAGCAGCACAGAGCAGGAGTAGGTGAGATAATGTGTTCCGTGTTTTCGCCATAATAGAACCCTTATAATTGTATTCGGAGGTTTCCACCCGCTGCCCTTTTAGGGGCAGACAGGTACTACGGATGCGGAAGCTTTTTCTGCCCAATGGCAGAGACTCTGATTAATTCTCTCTTTTCAGGTTAACGGCCAGCTCGCTTATTTTCACTGGCAATTCGGTGCGTAATGACCGATTAGCGGCAATACCGGTTAAAATAGACATTGCCCCGTCTCGATAATCCGCTGCACGATGTAATGGATCGGGTTCCGGTGTACCAAACAGATCGTTCAACATGACCTGATCGCCGCCACCGTGTCCGCCCGATTTAAATTCAACCGGTACGACATAAGGTTCATCAAACATCGGATAGATCTTTATTTCACATTCATTCAGCGCACCTTCATCCTCTTTTTGTCCGCCTCCGTTTACATAAGACTTTTCTACCAGTTTCATTTCTAACCGGCCCTTGCTACCATTAAATACCACATTCAACCCTTCCCATGGCAAATAGGCATTTAATGAGTATGTCATGATGGCTTTGTTCTTATAGCGCACCATCACACCCAGTACATCTTCAATATTAATACCGTCATCGAACACGCTTTTATCACGGTAATAACCATCTTCGTGTTCGGCGTCTAAATATAAAGCCGTTAGCTGTTCGCTTTGATTCATATGCAACGCAAACGGGTCGTTTTCCGCCGCGGCGCTATTATGTGAACGTGAATAGAAATCCGTGATACCACGCGCTTCGGCATTCGCTTTACCATAAAAACGCAAATCGCCTTGTGCGTAGACCGTTTCCGGTTCGCTATTCAGCCAGAAATTGACCAGGTCAAAATGGTGCGTGGATTTATGCACCAACAGCCCGCCGCTATTGCGTTTGTCACGGTGCCAGCGACGGAAATAATCTGCCCCATGTTCGGTATTCAATAGCCACTCAAAATGAACGGAATAAACTTCACCAATCGATCCTGCGGCAATTAATTCACGGACTTTACTGTGATGCGGTGCGTAACGATAATTAAACGTCACCCGTAATTTACGTCCAGTACGATTAATCGCATCAATAATGGCCTGACATTTTTCTTCGTCAATCGTCATCGGTTTTTCACTGATGACATCACACCCTAATTCCATTGCCCGGATAATATAATGATGATGCGTCCGGTCTATCGACGACACAATAACGATATCTGGCTTGGTTTCCGCGATCATCTGCTCAAACCGATCGGCGTGATACGTTGCCACATTATCGTGTCCAAATTTATGGACAATACGGTTGGCGTAATCCATTCGCGTCTGGTTTGTATCGCAAAAAGCAACAAATTGTCCCTGATCCTGATAATCTCTGGCGATCGACTCCAGATAAAGGCCTGCACGCCCCCCCGTTCCCACTACGGCATATTTCTTTTTCATTCTGTGTATTTCCTCCAAATAACGTAGGCACATAGCTATTCGTACATAAAACAGGACGCTAAAAAACTTCACCGAATTGACGGGTACATACCGATTGAGGGCTGGCTGGTATAGTGATTTTCATCATGACAGCCATACCCACACTCTCCTGCCTTTGTCATAAAAAATAGAGCATATAGACATAGTTCACCTTCACATTATTGCCACGTGATGATGTTATCTGGCAGTAGGAGAAAGATTGGCATGCTCCATCTCTCATAAGTATAAATTAGAGGACTTCTATTTTAGTGATTGATTTTATTGAAAATGTCACACGTGACGTATCTCCGCATACCTCACAGTAAATGGGGATTAGCTTTCTTACGTGCCATGTTGGGGTAAGGCTGAGCTATGTTCGTGATGACTTTCTCTTTCTTCACTTCATCATGTGACATATCTTGCATTTTATTTTCAATCCGCCGACCGATGCCGGATAATCGACACGTAACTAATATAGAGATGCAGGAAAGCGACAAGCGCGTAAGGAATTACTATGCAGACTTTTTTCCAAGACACCATGGCTACCCCACTTGGGGAGTTATTGATTATTGCTGATGAAAATAATCATTTGCGCGCTGTCGAGTGGCGCGAGTATGAAGACGGTTTATTTCGCTCACTCAATCGCAGTTATCGAAATGATCCCTTTTCGTTACAGTCACGTCATAATCCCGGTGGTCTGACAGACAGCCTGCAGCGCTATTTTGATGGCGAATTAGCGATTATTGATACGCTGCCCGTTGCTTCTGTAGGGACAGAATTTCAACAGCAGGTTTGGCGGGAATTACGTAGAATTCCCTGCGGAGAGATTACCACCTACGGCGAACTCGCCACGCTATTGGGACGCACTGGCGCAGCGCGTGCAGTCGGCATGGCAAATGGCTCAAACCCTATCAGTATCGTGGTTCCGTGCCATCGCGTCATCGGTACGGGCGGTGCACTGACGGGCTATGCGGGGGGGATTCATCGTAAACAGTGGCTATTAGCTCATGAAGGTTACTTACCGCACCAAAATAGTTTACCGTTATAATTATAACGCTGCGGCCTGAGAAAATGCCTCACCGAATTGCTTATCAGCGTAAGTGATTCGGATTAATCAACGTGTAACCGTTTGAAAACGCGATGGACGAAAATATTATCGCCACGCGGCACTTATATATCGAAGTATTTCCCAGAAAAATTGAAAATTTATAGTTAGTTCACTATTTATTGGTCTATTCCGGTGATTGTCGGTCTTATCACAGCCGATAAAAGCTGTTAAAATTGACCAATATCAATTATTGCCTGAGCAAAGCCTATGATCCCGGAAAAGCGAATTATCCGACGCATCCAGTCTGGCGGTTGTGCAATCCACTGTCAGGATTGCAGTATCAGTCAGCTATGCATCCCTTTCACCCTGAATGAACACGAGCTCGATCAGCTCGACAACATCATTGAAAGGAAGAAGCCTATCCAGAAGGGGCAAGCGCTGTTTAAAGCAGGTGATGAGCTGAGATCGCTGTACGCCATCCGCTCCGGTACGATAAAAAGCTACACCATCACCGAGCAAGGCGACGAGCAGATCACGGGTTTTCATCTGGCAGGCGATTTGGTTGGCTTTGACGCTATCGGTACCGCTCAGCACCCAAGTTTCGCTCAGGCGCTGGAAACCTCAATGGTCTGTGAAATCCCTTTCGAGACGCTGGACGATCTCTCAGGGAAAATGCCTAACCTGCGCCAGCAGATGATGCGCCTGATGAGCGGTGAAATCCGTGGCGATCAGGACATGATTCTGCTGCTGTCGAAGAAGAATGCTGAAGAACGTCTGGCTGCATTTGTCTACAACCTCTCCCGCCGTTTCGCTCAGCGTGGTTTCTCACCACGTGAATTCCGTCTGACCATGACGCGCGGTGATATCGGTAACTATCTGGGGCTGACCGTTGAAACCATCAGCCGTCTGCTGGGGCGTTTCCAGAAAAGCGGTACACTGGCAGTAAAAGGGAAATACATCACGATCGAGAATATTGATGCGCTTTCCGAATTAGCCGGGTCTTCACGTAAATAGTCTTTCCAGCCTAACTATTTGACGCTGCCACTGTTTTACTGTGGCAGCGTCAACGTTCTATCCTCCCTGCCCGCGTCGTTCGTGATATTTCTTATTTTTTTATTCTGCGGCTTATCTCTGTTGTCCAAATAGATCCCATTGCGGTACTCTTGATTTACAGGCTGTGGAATAACAGCTGTTTGGAGGCGCTATGGCAAAGTATCAGAATTTACTGGTAGCTATTGACCCAAATCAGGATGACCAACCAGCACTGCGTCGGGCAGTTTACCTGGTTCAGCGACTTGGCGGCCGTATCAAGGCATTTCTGCCGATCTATGATTTCTCTTATGAAATGACGACTCTGCTTTCCCCCGATGACCGGGTGGAAATGCGTCAAGGTGTTATTCAGCAACGGACGGAGTGGATTGAGGAACAGTGTCAACACTACCTTGAAGCGGGCGTTTCGATAGAGATCAAAGTGGTCTGGCACAATAAACCCTTTGAAGCCATTATTCGGGAAGTGATTTCCGGGCAACATGACCTACTCTTGAAAATGGCCCATCAGCACGATCGACTGGAAGCCGTGATCTTTACCCCTACAGACTGGCAATTACTGCGCAAATGCCCTTGCCCTGTATGGATGGTAAAAGATCAACCTTGGCCAGCCGAAGGCCGCGCATTGGTTGCGGTCAATCTGGCCAGCGAAGATCCTTATCACGATCCACTCAATATCAAATTGGTATCGGAAACACTGGAACTGGCACAGCAGGTTGACCAAACCGAGGTTCATCTGGTTGGTGCCTACCCGGTTACCCCCATCAATATCGCCATTGAATTGCCTGATTTCGATCCTAGCGTCTACAACGATGCGATTCGAGGGCAACACCTGATTGCCATGAAATCGCTACGGCAGAAGTTTAGTTTGGATGAGCGCGTGACGCACGTAGAAAAAGGGCTGCCAGAAGAAGTGATTCCCGACCTGGCGGAGCATTTGCAGGCAGGCGTCGTGGTGTTAGGGTCGCTGGGTCGAACCGGCCTTTCCGCCGCCTTTATCGGCAACACCGTCGAGCATGTTATCGATCATTTGAAGTGCGACCTGTTGGCGATCAAACCCGATGACTTCGTTTCGCCGATTACACAGGAAGACAGCGACAACAGCTGACCTCATGTTTCATCACGTTCGAATCGAATAATGCCAGCCTCAGTGCTGGCATTATTTTTGCCAATGTTATGCGACGCACATGCAGCGTAAAGTATGACGAGTAAAGCTTATTTTCAGATGTAAAAAAGAGATGTAAAAAAGGGGCGATATTCGCCCCTTTCGTTGTCAGTCGAAAACCACCTCTGAGGAGGTGGCTTTCACTTATTACAGCGCTTTCAAAATCGCCTCGACGCTGTCTTTGGCATCGCCAAACAGCATCTGCGTGTTCTCTTTAAAGAACAGCGGATTCTGTACGCCAGCGTAGCCGGTATTCATGGAACGCTTAAACACGATAACATTCTGCGCTTTCCACACTTCCAGCACTGGCATGCCAGCAATTGGGCTATGTGGATCTTCTTGCGCCGCTGGGTTAACGGTGTCATTCGCGCCAATGACCAGAACGGTGTCGGTGTCGGTGAAATCATCGTTAATTTCATCCATTTCCAGCACGATGTCGTAAGGCACTCTCGCTTCGGCTAACAGCACGTTCATATGTCCAGGCAAACGCCCTGCAACCGGGTGAATACCAAAGCGGACATTGATACCACGCGCACGCAGTTTTGCAGTGATGTCATGCACAGGGTATTGTGCCTGTGCTACGGCCATACCGTATCCCGGTGTGATAATGACCGAGGTTGAGTTCTTGAGTAAATCAGCCACGTCTTCCGCTGAAGCCTCACGATATTCCCCAACCTCTTCGCTCTCACTGGTGGAAACGCCATCGGTACCAAAACCACCGGCAATCACGCTGAAAAAGGAACGGTTCATCGCCTTACACATGATGTAAGACAGAATCGCACCAGAAGAACCCACCAAAGCACCGGTCACGATCAACAGGTCATTGCCCAGCATGAAGCCTGCCGCTGCTGCCGCCCAACCAGAGTAGGAGTTCAGCATGGAAACGACTACTGGCATGTCCGCACCGCCAATCGATGCAACCAGATGCCAGCCAAATACCAGAGCAATCGCTGTCATCAGAATCAGCGCCAACACCTGCAACGCTACGCTTCCCGTGTTGACGAAAACCAACAGCAGCAGGAAGGATACGACCAGCGCCGCCAGATTCATTTTATGGCGATGAGGCAACATCAACGGTTTGGAAGAAATATTACCGCGCAGTTTACCGAACGCGATAACTGAACCCGTGAAGGTCACAGCACCGATGAAGATACCCAGGAAGACTTCCGTCAAATGGATATTGACCATCACCGGGTCGGTGATTTCACCATGATCGAGAAAACTGTTAAAACCAACCAGCACCGCAGCCATCCCCACAAAACTGTGAAGAATAGCGACCAACTCTGGCATTTCGGTCATTTCAACCTTACGCGCCAGATAAATACCGATTGACCCACCGATCGCCATAGCCACGATGATCCAACCAACGTTGCCGGAATCAGGCCCCAGAATCGTCGCGATCAGTGCAAGTGCCATCCCGCTGATACCAAAGATGTTCCCTTGTTGCGACGTTTCGTGCTTGGATAATCCAGCCAAACTGAAAATAAAGAGAATTGCGGCAACAATGTATGCAGCAGTTACTAATCCACCAGACATGTGTTACCCCTTAGTTTTTACGGAACATTTTCAGCATGCGCTGAGTCACGGTGAAGCCACCGAAAATATTGATGCTGGCAATCAATACAGCAATGAATGAGAAGAATGACACCCATCCGCCGTGACCGATTTGCAACAATGCTCCGACAACGATAATGCCTGATATCGCGTTAGTGACTGACATCAATGGTGTGTGCAACGCGTGGCTGACATTCCAGACAACGTAATAGCCCACCACGCAGGACAACGCAAAAACAGTAAAGTGGGACAAGAACTCTTTAGGTGCGACATTTGCCAGCCAGCCAAACAGCAGAATAGCGATCACAAGGAATGCATATTTCTTCCACGGTGATGTTGGCTTGGCTTCTACCTTCACAGCCGCAGCGGCAGGTTTCGCCTGCTGTGGCTGAGCAGAAACCTGAATCGGCGGAGCTGGCCAGGTGATTTCGCCTTCTTTAACAACGGTCACACCGCGAATCACGGTGTCGTCAAAATCGACGTCGATTTCGCCGTTTTTCTCTTTGCAGAGTAATTTCAGCAGGTTAACCAAGTTCGTGCCGTAAAGCTGCGAGGATTGTGTCGGCAAACGGCTGGGTAAATCGGTGTAACCGATAATTTTGACGCCGTTTTGCGTCACCGTCACGCGGTCGGCAACGGTCAATTCGCAGTTTCCGCCCGTTTGCGCGGCCAAATCGACGATCACGCTGCCGGGCTTCATGCTCAGCACCATCTCTTTGGTGATCAGGCGTGGAGCCGGTTTCCCTGGGATCAGTGCGGTAGTGACGATAATGTCGACGTCTTTCGCCTGTGCGGCAAACAGTTCCATTTCCGCTTTGATAAAGGCTTCAGACATGACTTTGGCATAGCCGTCGCCGCTGCCAGCTTCTTCTTCAAAGTCGAGTTCGAGGAACTCGGCACCCATACTCTTAACCTGCTCTTTTACTTCAGGGCGGGTGTCAAAAGCACGAACGATAGCACCTAGGCTGCCAGCAGCACCGATCGCGGCCAAACCTGCCACACCCGCGCCGATAATCATGACTTTGGCAGGAGGAACCTTACCTGCTGCGGTAATTTGCCCAGTAAAGAAGCGGCCAAATTCGTGAGCAGCCTCAACGATAGCGCGATAGCCTGCGATGTTAGCCATCGAGCTGAGCGCATCCAGTGACTGCGCTCGCGAAATACGCGGCACGGAATCCATTGCCATTACCGTCACTTGACGGGCAGCCAGCTTCTCCAGCAGTTCTGGGTTTTGTGCTGGCCAGATAAAGCTGACAACCGTACTGCCCGCACGGGTCAGTTCGATTTCATCATCCTGCGGCGCGTTTACCTTCAGGACGATATCAGATTGCCAGACTTCTGAACTGTCAACAATTGACGCACCGACTTCTTCATATGCCGCATCGTCAAAACTTGCCAGTTTTCCCGCTTCACGTTCTATCGAGACCGTAAAGCCCAGTTTCAGCAGTTGTTCAACCGTTTTCGGCGTCGCTGCAACACGGGCTTCATTGGTCAACCGCTCTCTTGGTACACCAATACGCATGCTGATACCCTTTTCGCTTATTTTTAACGAAGGTTATTATTCTCACCCTACTCTGTTATACGAATTCGCCGAGACCTGCTGCACTCTGAATCCCCGCATTCACACGGTAGGAAGAGGGTCTTATCATCTTCTTGCTACACGCTTTTCTGGGGCGTCTCACTGTAGGCGAACTCATTTATAACGTACTGAAAATGTGATCGATGATCCATAAATAAAATGAATTTCACAGAAAAGCCGAGTTATCACAGGTTCCATCAGCCTTTCTTGGTCGAAAATCATGCTCTTCTCTGTCTTTTGTAGCATTATTACAGAAGTATTTTTCTGTTCTGTTTCACAAAAACGATGTGTTACAAGGTTGTTAATGCGATAAGCCACATAAATATCCCTTATGATGTCAAAACAATCATTAACCGTTATTATTAGCACTTTTCTTGTTCCCAGCCGAAGTATCACGGCTTTTCAGCACCGCTGAAAATGCTAAAGCACAAGAATTTATTCCGTGCGATAATCAGCCCTATTCCGTTACAGGTTGATTGCTATACCTTAAATAATTCGAGTTGCAGGAAGGCGAAAGGATTTTTTATGAAGCTGAAGACTACTGTTATTGCATCTACATTGTTGTTATCACTCTCGGCATTTTCAGCGCAGGCTGCACAGGAACTTACACCTGAGCAGGCAGAATCCCTGCAACCCTTTGAGCGGATTACGTTTAAAGGACGTTTCAACGCAATCAATGAAGCGGTAGCCGCGGCATCAAAACGCGCCGACAAATTGGGTGCCCAGTCGTTCTATGTGCAAGCTATGGATGACGCTAATTCGAGCGGTAACTGGAATGTTACTGTCGATCTATATCGCAAAGATGCGCCAAAGGCGAATCAGGATACCCAATTCCGCACGTTCTACGGTGTAAAAGAGCTGCCGAAAGATGTCGCTTACGGGTTGGAACCTTATGACACGGTAACCGTTGGTGGATTCTTCCGTAGCCAGCCGGATGTGAATGATGCGATTGCGAAAGCAGCAAAAGAGAAAAACGCCGATTCATTCTATATCGTCCGTCAGGTTGATGTGAACTCGAATAGCGCCAATCAAAAAGTCACTGCATATATTTATAAAGCCGACGCACCGAAGCGCCAAACCCAGAGTACGGACGTGATTCCAGCAGATTCTGATGCGGGACGCGCTGCGCTTGCTGCGGGTGGTGCGGAAGCTGCTAAGGTAGAAATCCCAGGTGTCGCCAACTCAGGTAGCCCTAGCCGTAACGTAGGTAACTTCTTTGAAACGCAGTCATCAAAAGGTGGACGTTACACGGTAACGTTGTCTGATGGCACACAAATTCAAGAACTAAACAATGCCACGGCGGCGCAGATGGTACCTTTCGACTCCATTCAGTTCCGCGGCAACTACACCAATATGACACAGGTGTCTGAAGCAGTGGCTAAACGCGCAGGCGAGAAAGGGGCCAAATACTACCACGTCACCAGACAGTGGGAAGGTAAAGGCAACAACCTCACGATTAGCGCCGATCTCTATAAATAACAGCAATCGCACAGTGTCGTAGAAATCAGCGAGCTGTTATAAGACAAAAAACCCGCGATATCGCGTAATGCCGATCAGTTAAGGATCAGTTGATCGATCCAGTGCTGTGTAAGAATCCGTAGTCTTCATGGAAGATTACGGATTTTTTATGCAACTATCTCAGGCTCTCAACGTTATTTCCCAGTATGACACTCTGCGTAATCCCCTCTCCACCCTGGCTGAGGTCCTCGACCCCGAACTTGTCGCGCGCTGCCTTGAAGAAGCTGGGACCGTCACGCTGCGTAAACGCAGACTCACTACCGACATGATGGTCTGGTGCCTTATTGGTATAGCGCTTGAAAGAAAAGAACCACTACATCAGATAGTTAACCGACTGGATATCCTCCCCCCCGGTAACCGTCCCTTCGTCGCACCCAGCGCAGTGGTACAGGCGCGACAGCGTCTGGGTAGTGAGGCTGTCAGGCTTGTTTTTGAACAGACTGCTGACCTCTGGAACCGGCAAACAAACCATCCCCACTGGGGCGGGCTGACCCTGCTGGCTGTCGATGGTGTCATCTGGCGCACGCCTGATACGCCTGAAAACGACACCGCAGGCGCGGAAAAAATGGCCACATCTGGCTGAAAAAATAGCAGTACGGATGACTGAACGTGAAATCAAAGGAAAAACAATCCGCTTCCTGACCTCAATGACGGATCCAATGCGCTGGCCGGGTAAAGAAATAGCCGATCTGTACAGCTACCGGTGGGGAGCCTTGCACAAGGCCTGTCCGATCAAGATCAGCAAGCTGCTCATGGACAACGGCAAGGAGTTCACGGATCGCTTGTTTGCCAGCCGCGAGCGTGAGCCCAGCGGCAATCATGAGTTTGATCAGTTGTGCAAGGAATTGAGCATCGAGCACCGCCTGACCCGACCCAGAACGCCCAAGACCAACGGGATGGTGGAGCGCTTCAACGGGCGTATTGCGGATGTGCTCAAGACCCACAGGTTCAACAACAGTGAAGACCTGGAGCAGACGTTGATGCGTTACACGGCGCTTTACAACCATCAGTTGCCGCAGACGGTCTTGAAGAGTAAGACACCGCTGCAAACCATGAAGCAGTGGCACCAGTCACATTTGTTCCACAGACGTCCTTATGATCGTCCTAAAAGAACTTTATTTTGTCGGTCGTTGGACATGATTTTCTCCGGTGGCGGTTGCTCTTAATCTGCAGGAACCCCGCGCATCGTTGCTTGTGACGCAGGACTACTTCAGTTTCACTTGAGGCAGCGAAGACGGGTCGAAGCCGTTCAACTTGATGGTTCCCAAAGTTTGGCTTGAGAGATTGATCTGCTTCTTGCGGCCGGTCTTTGTGTCGCTGACGCCACGCACAGCCTCGTGCAAGACCCAGCCGTTGATTTCGGGCGCGTACTTGAAGTGAAATTCATTCCACCAGTGTTCCCGGGACCCGCCTTCCGTGACCACAGTGAAACGCCCGGGAGCCACACGTGAATAGCTATAGGGGTCTCCCGCAGCGCCCCCGCACCGGGCGCACGGAACGATCTTGTCGTTCTGGGCGAGCGTTCTCAACTGCCCTTGTCCATCGCGTGCCACTAGCAACAATGTGCGCGACGGGCCTTCCCGTGCACTCGGATCACTGCTGGCAGGGCGCTCAAGTACGACCAGTGCTGCAGCGTTGCCTTGGCCAGTGAGATCGCCAATCTGGGCATCCAGCAGTTTGGACCCGTCGGCAGTCAGACCCTTTAAGTCATCTTTGGTCAGTGGCTGGACGCTGCCCGGCCCCTGTGGGGACTCCGACGTTGGCGCCGAGCCGGCAGTCTGCACACGCACTATGCTTGGTTGAGCGGCGAGGCTGGCTGCAGAGAAACATGCCACCCAAGCCAATGAAAGAACCAAAGTTGATCGAAGTGCGAGCGAGCGAGTGAGATGGGCCGGTCCAGTTGCGGTCGAACTGGCGGCTCCGAACAATGCGCCAAAAAAATTACTTGTTCTCATTTGAATCCTTCAGCTAACGGATACGGACTGCATGCGCTGTACAAAACCACGCAACTCCTGTCGCTATCTTTACACTTTTGGATGCCCGATGCAATCGCTTCATCCACGGTCGCTCTAGACGCGATGTTGTAACCCCATTCACCGACGATCATTGCTGTGCAGCCATTCTTATAGGAGTTCTCGATCTTGCAGTGCTCGCCGCCCTTTGTCGCACAGTCAGCCAACGCTGCATGTTGTGCGGCAGGTTCACTTGGGAGCCAGGTCGAGAAACCAAGAATACCTTTTGGCTTGTCGCCTGCGATCGCACCCCAGCGGTCTTCCCATATGGGCGCCGGAGGACTCGGTTCATACTGCCAGCCGCCCCCGCCCGCGTTGCCCCCACCGGGAATAGGAGCGCATCCTGCTGTGGCACCTCCGCCAATCGGGTAGGAACCTGGCGGGCAGTTTCCTTCGGCATGGACGTCTATGCTGAAGCAAGAAAGAGCGAGCAACGCACCTGCCAAGTTGATGCATTTCATGAGCGTACTCCAGGGTCGCCTTGATAGGACCTCACTCTCTCAGGGGGGCACTTGAGCGCTGGACCGGTACCCTCCGAGATTCGAATGGGCAGCGTTGACAGTCGAAGCCGCAGGCGGTGCTGCCCCACTCCAAGACCCAGGCGGCTGCCCCTGCGGCCCCGGACGGTTCACGGAACCTCCCCCATTGACCTGCGCATAGCTCATGAACTGCCCCATCGTGCCCCAAAAAACGCTGCGGCCATCGGCGGGCCGGCCACACCTAGCAAGGCGATAAACGAAGCACGGCTCTGAGCGTTGGAGCCTGCAGCATCGTCCGGCGGAACCGGGATCGCTTCGATTGCTCCCATCGCGAGCTGGGGCAAGCGGATTGAACCTGGTGACCGCCGCCATCGTGCTGTGGAACACGGTCTACCTGGAGCGGGCTACCCAAGGACTGGTTGACGCCGGAAATCCGGTGAATACCGACCTGTATCAGTACCTGTCGCCGTTAGGTTGGGAGCACATCAACCTGACCGACGATTACGTCTGGCGGCAGAGCCGCAAGCTTGAAGACGGCAAATTCAGGCCGCTACGACAGCTCGGAAAACCTTAGCATACGATTTTTTCCGAATTCTCTAGGCTCCCCACGGTGGGAAATAGAACTGGGCTACCGGGAAATAAAACAGGGACTTCAGGACAGCAGGCTGACGCTGAGAAGTAAAAAATCGGACATGGTGCGACAGGAACTGTGGGGCGTACTGCTGGCATATAATATAGTGCGTTATTAGATGATTAAGATGGCGGCGATGCTAAAAGGAATGTGGCCAAATCAACTGAGCTTCAGGGAATCGACGGCATGGGTAATGAAGCTACTCTGGACGCTGGAAGGGGCATCACCGAGCAGGATCCCGGAGTTGGTCAAAGATGTGGCGAGCATAGCGCAGATGGTGAAGCTTCCGCCGCGCAGAGAAAGAGCTTTCCCCCGAATAGTGAAGGAAAGGCCCCAAAAGTATGCAACGGCACGGAGAAAAAATGCAGCCAAGCTTAACTGACTGGCATTACGCGATATCGCGGTTTTTTTATGGCGAGCTTCCTGCCCGCCACACTGCGGGCCGTCGCAAGCGACGTTGAAAAACGTTCCCTACGTTTTTTACGTCAGCAATCAATCTACAGTGATTAAGATTAGTTACTGGTATCCAGTTCTGGGAAGCTTTTCACTAGATCGTCAATCGCTTTGATCTGTTGCAGGAACGGCTCCAGTTTATCCAGCGGCAGCGCGGACGGACCATCACACTTCGCGTTAGCTGGATCGGGGTGAGCTTCAATAAATAGCCCCGCCAGACCGACTGCCATGCCAGCACGCGCCAGCTCGGTTACCTGCCCGCGACGGCCACCGGACGCCGCACCAAACGGGTCGCGGCACTGTAACGCATGCGTAACGTCAAAAATCACGGGTGAGCCGTTGGAAGCGTGCTTCATGACATTGAAGCCCAACATATCAACAACCAGATTGTCGTAACCGAAATTGCTGCCGCGATCGCACAGAATAATCTGATCGTTGCCACCTTCGATAAACTTATCGACGATGTTACCCATTTGACCAGGGCTGACGAACTGCGGTTTTTTAACGTTGATCACCGCACCGGTTTTCGCCATCGCTTCCACCAGATCGGTTTGGCGTGCTAAAAACGCAGGAAGCTGGATCACATCAACCACATCAGCAACGGGCTGCGCCTGATGCGAGTCATGTACGTCAGTGATAATTTTTACGCCAAAGGTCTGTTTCAATTCTTGGAAGATTTTCATCCCTTCTTCCAGACCAGGACCACGGTAAGAGTGAATCGAAGAACGGTTAGCCTTATCGAATGACGCCTTGAACACGTAAGGAATGCCCAACTTCTGCGTGACCGTGACGTAATGCTCACAAATGCGCATCGCCAGATCGCGTGATTCAAGAACATTCATGCCGCCAAACAGCACAAAAGGCAAGTCGTTGGCAACGGGGATATCCCCTATCTTGACCACTTTATTCGTCATACTTTTACCTTCATGTCGGGAAATAAATTAACGCTGCATTACTGCAAAACGGTTTCTTAATGCAAGACAATCTGTTTTTGCTCTATCGAGTGAATCTGTACTTTTATCATTTCACTCACTGGATCTTCCGGGCACTGTTCAACGAAATAGTTGAGATCGGACAGCGCGATATGGTCGCAATCCAGTTGAGCATAAATCAGGCCGCGATCGCGAATTTCATACGGATCGTCCGGGTCAAATTGCAGCACAGCTTCACTGGCTCTCAACGCCAGTTCCATCTGTTTTTCTTCCATCAGAGCAACTTTCAACGTATCGAGCATTTTACGCACGATCATGACATTTTCTGCTTCATCCAGATCTTCATCCAACAAACGGGTTGAAGGACCGATGTTACCTTTCAGCCAGACTTCCAGCACATGCTCACTCAGCGTATCGCCATTGAGCGGATTGATCAGCCACATCTCTTCATCGAGCCAGTCAGCACGCAAAATCAACTGCGTCGGGAAAATCACCGGCATCAGCGGCAGGCCGAGTTCGTTTGCGATATGCAGGAAGATAATGCCAAGCGACACGGGCATGCCCTGGCGAGATTCCAGCACCTGATCCAGCCATAGTGCATCAGACAGGCGATAAACACCGCCGGCACCGCCGAATCCCCAGGTGTGATAAAACAGCTCAATCAGTTTTTCAAGCTGAAGATCTTGCTCAAGGCCGTCAGGAATAACGGCTCGGGCGCTCTCAACCAGCTGTTGCAGATTTTGCCGCACATCCTGAGCGGGAAAGTCGCGGCGAATAGCCTGTGAAACCAACACGACACCATCACTTAGCAGTGACTGGTTGAATTCAAAATCAGCAATAGCACTCATAATTATTCCATCAGCAACGGTGACTGGGTCAGTGCCAGCAGCACAACCACACCAAAGCATAGTAAAGCAGATACAAACGCCAGCCAGCGAACTTTCTGGCTACGGGGGCGTTTCCCCAAGGCAATAGCGCCAAGAAGGATATAAATGATAACGCCAAACAGTTTTTCCGTCAGCCAGCTTTGCTCGGGCGTAAACGGATAAGTGTGACTCAGAATGATTAAACCAATACCGCTGATCAATAACAAGGTATCGTTAATATGCGGCAGAATTTTAACCCAGCGCTGTTGCAGTAAAGCCGATTGCCGACATAGCCAGAAAAAACGGATGACAAACAGGGAAATACTGATGCCAACCGTTGCCAGATGAAGATATATCGTGGCTGGGTAAAGAGTTATCACGTCCATTGCTCCTAATAATTGATGGTATCCAACCAGCGCCCTAACGACACACGGTCATTGCCACCATAATCCTGATAAGTTTCTATCTGTGTAAATCCTCGTACCTGCAACAGTCGACGCACGGCGTCCCCCTGCTGCCAGCCGTGTTCCAACAGCAGCCACCCACCGGCATCTAAATAATGCGGGGCGGATTCAATAATGGCGCGTAAATCCGCCAACCCGTTGTCGGCAGCAATCAGTGCGCTGGCAGGTTCAAAGCGAACATCCCCCTGCGCCAGATGCACATCATCAACATCGATATACGGAGGATTACTGACGATAAGCGCAAAGCGCATGTGTTCGAGCGGTGAATACCAGCTTCCAGGCAAAAAACGGGCGTTGTCGAGCTTCAATTGCTGGGCATTTTTTGTCGCTAACGCAACCGCGTCCGGTTGAAGGTCAACACCAATCACCCGGCAATCACGTCGCTCGCTGGCCAACGCCAGCGCGATCGCGCCGGTTCCAGTGCCCAAATCCAGCACGGAACACGGCGTTTGAGGCAGGCGCAACAACGCTTGCTCGACCAAGCATTCGGTATCGGGACGGGGAATCAGCGTGGCGGGCGAGACGGCCAGCGGCAGTGACCAGAACTCGCGCACGCCGATCAAATAAGCGATAGGTTCTCCCTGTTCACGGCGCGCCAACAGTTCAGTTAACGGCTGCTGTTCAGCCGCGCTCAACTCGGTTTCACCAAACGCTAGCAAGAACGTGCGAGACTTGCCGGTCACAAAGCCCAACAGAATTTCCGCATCTCGCTTCGGGCTTTCACCCGCTGCGAGTTGCTCCGTCGCAGAGATTAACCAATCCTGATACGTCATTATTCCTGCTCGGACAACGCAGCAAGCTGATCGGCCTGATATTCCTGTACTACTGGCTGAATCAGCGCGTCCAGTTTCCCTTCCATGACTTCATCCAGTCGGTAAAGCGTCAGGTTAATACGGTGATCGGTCACCCTTCCCTGTGGGAAATTGTAGGTGCGGATACGGTCGGAACGATCGCCACTGCCAAGCAGGTTACGGCGTGTTGACGCTTCTTCCTGCTGACGTTTATGGATTTCTGCCGCACGAATACGCGCGCCCAACACTGACAACGCTTTAGCTTTGTTCTTGTGCTGTGAACGTTCGTCCTGACATTCCACAACAATACCGGTTGGCAAGTGGGTAATACGAATGGCGGAGTCGGTGGTGTTAACGTGCTGACCGCCCGCGCCAGAAGAGCGGAAGGTATCGATGCGTAAATCCGAAGGGTTGATGTCCGGCAGTTCCGCTTCCGGCACTGCCGCCATGACAGCGACCGTACAGGCCGATGTATGAATTCGCCCCTGAGATTCAGTAGCAGGAACGCGCTGTACGCGATGACCGCCGGATTCAAACTTGAGCTGGCCGTACACACCGTCACCGGAGATTTTGGCAATCACTTCTTTATAACCGCCATGTTCACCATCGCTGGCACTCATAACTTCCACGCGCCAGCGGCGTGATTCAGCATAACGGCTGTACATGCGGAACAGGTCGCCAGCAAAAATCGCGGCTTCGTCCCCACCCGTTCCGGCACGCACTTCCAGAAAACAGCCGCGTTCATCGTCGGGGTCTTTCGGCAACAACAGCACCTGAAGCTCCTGCTCCAGTGCTTCAATCGCCGCTTTACCCTCTTTCAGTTCTTCCTGCGCCATATCGCGCATTTCTGGATCGTCCAGCATCATTTCTGCGGTCTGCTGATCCTCTTGCGCCTGCTGCCATTGCTGGAAACAGCGGGTAATATCAGTGAGCTGTGCATATTCTCGCGACAACGCGCGAAAGCGATCCATGTCAGCGATGACGCTGGGCTCACCGAGTAACGCCTGGACTTCTTCGTGGCGTTCTTGTAACGCTTCCAGTTTAGCAACAATAGAAGGCTTCATGCGGGCGGTTAAATCCTGTAATAGAGATGAATGCTAGTCCAGCCCAAGGCTGTCACGTAAAATTTGTAACCGGTTTTGGTCGCCGTCACGAGCGGCTTGCTGAAGGGATTTGGTCGGCGCGTGAATCAGACGATTAGTTAAACGGTGTGTCAATTCCTGAATCACCGCCTCAACGTCATTGCCTTGCTGAATGGCAGCCAGCGCTTTGGCCGTCATTTCCGCACGCAGCTCATCGGCCTGAGCGCGATAATCGCGAATCGTTTCCACCGCGGACTGCGCACGCAGCCACGCCATGAAATCGGAGCTTTCCTGCTGCACGATAGATTCAGCCTGCACCGCCGCCGCTTTGCGCTGCGCAAGATTATGCTGAATAATCGCATGCAGATCGTCCACACTGTAGAGATAAACGTTCGGCAATTTGCCCACTTCTGGCTCAATATCACGTGGAACCGCAATATCTACCATCAGCATAGGCTGATTCCGTCTCGCCTTCAGCGTCCGTTCCATCATCCCTTTTCCGATAATCGGCAGCGTGCTTGCCGTTGAACTGATCACGATATCAGCATGAACGAGCTGTTCGTCCAACTCAGCCAAGGTGATGACTTCTGCGCCCACTTCTGTTGCCAATGCCTGTGCGCGTTCACGGGTTCGGTTCGCGATCACCATTTTCTGAACGTTGTGATCTCGAAGATAGCGAGCGACCAGTTCAATGGTTTCTCCAGCACCGACCAGCAGCACAGTGACATCGGCCAGTGATTCAAAAATCTGTCGCGCCAGCGTACAAGCAGCAAACGCCACCGACACCGCGCTGGCACCGATATCCGTTTCTGTACGAACACGCTTGGCGACGGTAAAGGATTTCTGGAACAACCGCTCCAGTTCGCTGGACAAGGAATGGCCACGCTGTGATTCGGCAAACGCCTTCTTCACCTGCCCTAAAATTTGCGGTTCGCCTAACACCAGAGAATCCAGACCACTGGCAACGCGCATGAGATGGCTAACAGCAGCGTTGCCCTGATGCCAATATAGGCTGCTGTTGACTTCTTCCGGGCGCAATTGATGATATTCGCACAGCCAGCGAATCAACTGCTCACGCTGATTTTCCTGTTCGTCAACGCTAAGGTAGAGTTCCGTGCGATTGCAGGTAGACAGCACAACACCGCCCTGCACCAGCGGTTGCTGTAACAGACTATCGAGGGCCACCCCGAGTTTATCTTGTGAGAACACAACGCGTTCACGCAAAGAAACGGGGGCGGTTTTGTGATTAATACCAAGCGCAAGCAGGGTCATTAGGCTGTTTCTAAGTAATACCGATCTTAGTATGGATTTCGTTTGAGTCGCATTCTACTTGATGCAGGAGTGCAAGAAAAGCGACAGCACGCGATACACCTCGTCTGAGGTATACGCTTTTTGATAAAAAACAATAAACGCCATTAACGAATAACAACCATTGACGCTGAGCGGTAAGCCCGTTAGCGTGACGTATTTCACGGACTTCTTCATTACAGGATACGACCGACATGCCAACCAAAACCGTCCGATGCCTGCGTTTACTGCCTTTAGCCAGCCTATTGCTAGCCGCCTGTAGCGTTAATCAACCAACACAAACGGGTAAAAGCCCAACCTCGCCAGAGTGGCAAAAACATCAACAAAAAGTACAGCAACTCACCCAATATCAAACGCGCGGCGCTTTTGCCTATATCTCCGATAGCAAAAGAGTATCAGCCAATTTTTTCTGGCAGGACACGCCTCCGCAGCGTTATAGACTGTTGCTGACCAACCCGCTCGGCAGCACCGAATTAGAACTGCGCGCCCAGCCCGACGGCGTGCAAATCACCGACAATCAAGGCAAACGTTACGTAGGTAAAGATGCCGAGTACATGATTCAGCAACTGACCGGCATGGCGATCCCGCTGAATAATCTGCGTCAATGGATCCTCGGCATACCGGGTGATGCGACCGAATTCACATTGGATGAACGCTATCTGCTAAAAACCATCACCTATCGTCAGGGCAATCAAAACTGGGATGTCAGCTATCAGAGCTACAACACCGAGTTGACGCCCCCGCTTCCAACCAGTCTGGAATTGGTTCAGGGCGAACAGCGAATTAAGCTGAAGATGAATAACTGGATGGTTAAATAGCGATGCAACCGACGGTTATCGAAACATGGCCTGCTCCCGCCAAACTGAATCTGTTTCTTTATATTACAGGTCAGAGGCAGGACGGGTATCACCTGCTGCAAACGCTATTTCAGTTTCTGGATTACGGCGACACGCTGACAATTCGACCGCGTAATGATGACCAGATTAACCTGCTTACCCCCATAGACGGTGTAGAGAACGAGCAAAACTTGATCATCCGCGCCGCACGCTTATTACAGCAGCACTGCGAACGCCGTAATATTCGCCCTGCACAGTTTGGTGCAAACATTCATATCGAAAAGTGCCTACCAATGGGCGGTGGATTGGGCGGCGGTTCATCCAATGCGGCCACCGTGTTGGTCGCCCTTAATCATTTGTGGCAAAGTGGTCTAAACGTTGATACGTTGGCCGAATTGGGACTGCAACTGGGTGCGGATGTTCCTGTGTTTATCCGTGGGTATGCTGCCTTCGCAGAAGGCATTGGCGAACAGCTAACACCGGCGAATCCGCCAGAAAAATGGTATCTGGTGGCACACCCTAGCATTAGCATTGCCACACCGTTGATTTTCGGCGATCCTGAACTGACGCGTAATTCGCCAGTTCGTGATTTAGAAACTTTATTAAACCAGACCTTCGTCAATGATTGTGAAGCTATCGCAAGAAAACGTTTTCGTGAGGTTGAACAGCTACTTTCATGGCTGCTAGAATATGCCCCGGCGCGCCTGACTGGAACGGGGGCTTGTGTGTTTGCAGAGTTTGACACCGAGTTCGCAGCCCGTCAGGTGCTTGACCAGGCCCCGGAATGGTTAAACGGTTTCGTAGCACGAGGCGTTAACGTCTCTCCGCTACAACGTAGACTTTCTGGGCAACGTTAGGTTTTGCTACACACCGGCTGCCGTGCGGCCAGTCTGTAGCAAACTTAATTCATACACCCGTATGCATATTGTTCCTGTTGCTCTTCGCTGCTTGGCAGGTACAATATTTCTCTGGACGCAAGCCTGAGGTTCTTCTCGTGCCTGATATGAAGCTTTTTGCTGGTAACGCCATCCCGGAACTAGCACAACGTATTGCCAACCGTTTGTACACTAGCCTTGGCGACGCCGCTGTTGGTCGTTTTAGTGATGGCGAAGTCAGCGTGCAAATCAATGAAAATGTACGCGGTGGTGATATTTTCATCATCCAGTCCACCTGTGCACCCACCAATGACAACCTGATGGAACTGGTTGTGATGGTAGATGCTCTGCGTCGCGCTTCTGCGGGACGTATTACCGCTGTTATCCCCTACTTCGGCTATGCCCGTCAGGATCGTCGCGTGCGTTCCGCACGTGTGCCAATTACCGCGAAAGTCGTTGCTGACTTCCTGTCCAGCGTGGGTGTTGACCGTGTTCTGACCGTTGATCTGCATGCTGAGCAGATTCAGGGTTTCTTCGACGTGCCGGTAGATAACGTATTCGGTAGCCCGATCCTGCTGGAAGATATGTTGCAACAGAATCTGGAAAACCCAATCGTGGTTTCTCCTGATATCGGTGGCGTTGTGCGTGCTCGCGCAATCGCTAAACTGTTGAACGATACCGACATGGCGATCATCGACAAGCGCCGTCCACGTGCCAACGTTTCTCAGGTGATGCACATCATCGGTGACGTCGCTGGCCGTGACTGTGTGCTAGTTGACGATATGATCGACACGGGCGGTACGCTGTGCAAAGCGGCGGAAGCGCTGAAAGAACGTGGTGCTAAACGTGTATTCGCTTATGCTACACACCCGATCTTCTCAGGCAATGCTTACGAGAACATCAAGAACTCTGTAATTGATGAAGTGATTGTCTGCGATACCATCCCGCTAGCGGAAAACATTCGTTCACTGCCGAATGTTCGTACGTTGACGCTGTCAGGTATGTTGGCCGAAGCGATTCGTCGTATCAGCAACGAAGAATCTATTTCTGCGATGTTTGAACATTAATCGCTTCTGACCGGGTAACCGATCACAAACGATAATGATGGAGCCACCTGTAACAAGGTGGCTTTCTTATTTCTACCGTTGTTGTCGCTATAAAAAACAAAAAGCCACCATAGCGAGGCTACAGCGGCTTTACTGTTTAATGTTCATTCGACTTCATTAACGCTTATGGGTGACGCTGGCGGCGGCAACGCTTATCAAAGTGTTTAACCCACCAATAACGGTCTGCGACTTCTTCACGCCCGCTAATACGCGCCCCCACCAACCAAAATATTGCGCCAGAAAAGATACCAACCAAGTCAATGTAAGTCATATATTCAGGGACATTCAGCTTAGGAAACTGACTAGCGATGGAGAAGCCAATACCACCAATCATCAGAATCATACCAAGCCCCATCAACACATTACCCAATGCTGCCACATTCTTGCGTTTCATCTGCCACCTCCAGATTAATTCTGTGGATGAATCGGAGTGCCATTACAGGTTGCTTCCTTATATTGATATAATTATAGACAATAACGCAGTCGGATGATTGCGGGAGGGATCACAGATAAAGGGAATGATTAATATTTTTTTACGTTTAAACAAATAAATAGACAAAAATATGAATAATCACATCACTAAACAAATAACAATGTATTCACATTCCAATACCGCGATTTGGCTATCCACCATGCGGTGTGTAAACTAGCGTTCTCATAATCACGCTACCCTGCGTAAGTCTAAGCACGTAATCTGGAATATACCGTGAGCAGCATTAAATTAATTGTCGGCCTGGCTAATCCTGGCGCGGAATATGCCGCCACTCGTCATAATGCGGGTGCCTGGTTTGTCGATCGTCTGGCTGAGTCTTATCGCCAGTCGCTAAAAGAAGAAAGCAAATTTTTCGGTTACACCTCCCGTCTGAACCTGGCTGGGCAAGATGTACGTCTGCTGGTTCCCACCACGTTCATGAACCTAAGCGGAAAAGCCGTCGCGGCAATGGCCACCTTCTACCGCATCCAGCCCGATGAAATTCTGGTTGCACACGATGAACTGGATTTATTACCGGGGATTGCCAAACTTAAACTGGGTGGCGGACACGGCGGTCATAACGGGCTTAAAGACATCATCAGTAAATTGGGTAATAACCCTAACTTCCATCGTTTGCGCATTGGTATCGGTCATCCGGGTGATAAAAGTAAAGTGACCGGTTTTGTGTTGGGTAAGCCACCGATGAGCGAGCAGACTCTGATCGACGAGGCCATTGACGAAGCCGTGCGCTGCACAGAAATTCTTATGAAAGAAGACATGATAAAAGCGATGAATCGCTTACATGCTTTCAAAGCGGCATAATCTGGTCAGAATGCGGATGGTAGATCGAGATAAATCACCATTCCGTGTATAATCGGCCGAAATGTTTCCATTCTGACAGGCAAGATAAAGTAATTGCCTGATTAATAAGTTATTTAAGGTGATATAAACATGGGATTCAAATGCGGTATCGTTGGGCTGCCTAACGTCGGTAAATCCACTCTGTTCAATGCGCTGACCAAAGCCGGCATCGAAGCAGCCAACTTCCCGTTTTGTACCATCGAGCCGAACACCGGCGTAGTGCCGATGCCCGATCCACGTCTGGACAAGCTGGCTGAAATCGTTAAGCCGCAGCGCATCCTCCCTACCACCATGGAATTTGTTGATATCGCTGGTCTGGTAAAAGGCGCGTCCAAAGGTGAAGGTTTGGGTAATCAGTTTCTGACCAACATCCGTGAAACGGAAGCCATTGGCCACGTTGTACGCTGCTTCGAGAACGACAACATCATCCACGTCAATAATAAAGTTGATCCGGCTGATGACATCGAAGTCATCAATACTGAATTAGCACTGTCTGATCTCGATACCTGCGAACGTGCCATTCATCGAGTGCAGAAGAGAGCTAAAGGCGGCGATAAAGATGCTAAAGCTGAGCTGGCTGCACTGGAGAAATGCTTACCGCAGTTGGAAAACGCTGGCATGCTGCGCTCGCTGGATTTAAGCGATGATGATAAAGCAGCCATCCGCTACCTGAGCTTCCTGACGCTGAAGCCAACGATGTATATCGCCAACGTCAACGAAGACGGTTTCGAGAATAACCCTTACCTCGATAAAGTGCGTGAAATCGCTGTTGCTGAAGGTTCTGTCGTCGTAGCCGTCTGTGCCGCCGTTGAATCAGACATTGCAGAAATGGATGATGCCGATCGTGAAGAATTCATGACCGAGTTAGGTTTGGAAGAACCGGGTCTGAACCGCGTTATCCGCGCAGGCTATGAACTGCTGAACCTGCAAACCTACTTTACCGCTGGCGTGAAAGAAGTTCGCGCATGGACAATCCCTGTCGGCGCCACCGCCCCACAGGCCGCAGGTAAAATTCACACCGACTTTGAAAAAGGCTTCATCCGCGCACAAACTATCGCCTATGAAGACTTCATCACTTACAAAGGTGAACAAGGCGCGAAAGAAGCCGGAAAAATGCGTTCGGAAGGCAAAGATTACATCGTAAAAGATGGCGACGTGATGAACTTCCTGTTTAACGTCTAAATGATTTCTGTTGTCTCATGGTATCTCAAAGCATCGCATGAAGACTAAAAACCCCATAAAATCCACGCAGTTGCGTGGATTTTCCTTTTCATAGTGTCTCAACTCATCTCGTGACAGCGCAGTCAAAAATGCGTACAAGGATGAGTACAATCAATTTCCATCTTCATGTTCGCGTTGGGTGAGTACTCAGCGGTAAAACTTGCCGAGGCGCGGGAGAAATGCAATCAAGCGCGTAAGCAAGTTGCAGAGGGAGTCAACCCGGCACAGGCTAGGCAACTAGATAAAATCCGCAAGGTCAACTACGCCTCCAACACCTTTGAGCTTATCGCCAAAGAGTGGTTACAGATGAAAGACTGGGCCGAAATCACCAAAACGCGGCGACTGGATATGCTTGAACGTGTGGTTTTTCCCGCAATCGGTAAGCTCCCAGTCAGAGAGATCACTCCACACCATATACTTAAAATTCTTCAGGAAACCGCTAAACGAGGAGCGCCAACAGTTGCCGCTGAAGCCCGTCGCACCATTTCATCAGTTTTTGAGTTGGCAGTCGCGACGCTTAGAGCTGATAGCGATCCCGTATGGCCTGTGCGTAAGGCCCTTCCGGCCAATAAGACACAGCACAAACAGGCACTAAATCCTCAGCAAATCGGAAAGTTATTAAGCTGTTTTGACAATAGTCGTGGCTCGTACCAGGTTAACTATTGCATGTGGCTTATGTGGTGGACATTGGCGCGTCCTGCAGAAGCCACCGAAGCAGAATGGACAGAATTCGATCTTGATAACGCCCTGTGGACCATTCCGGCTACGCGAATGAAAGCCCGAAGAGAACACGTTATTCCCCTACCCTTCCAAGCTGTCAAAATGCTCAGAACACTACAGGGATTAATCGGGCATCGGCAGCACCTTTTCCCGGGCAGAGATAATCCGCTGGGTCCAATGACATCGCACTCTCTGCGTCAGCTACTTAAAAGCCTCGGCTGGAGTGGCACTTATAGCCCACATGCAACCCGAACCACAGGAAGTACCCGTTTAAACGAGATGGGCTATCGACCTGATGCTATCGAGGCTCAGCTTGCGCACGCTGATACCAACAATATTCGTCGCACGTATAACCACGCGACTTATCTTGATGAACGCAAAGTGATGATGCAGGATTGGGCTGATAAGCTTGATGGATGGGTAAGCAGCACTCGCAGCAGTGCTGATGTTTCGTAAACGATGATGCATTGGTGCGTTAACACTGAT
Source organism: Pectobacterium atrosepticum (assembly GCF_000740965.1). Lineage (NCBI taxonomy): Bacteria > Pseudomonadati > Pseudomonadota > Gammaproteobacteria > Enterobacterales > Pectobacteriaceae > Pectobacterium > Pectobacterium atrosepticum. The sequence goes on from NZ_CP009125.1 coordinate 2,602,134, forward strand.
TACTAACGATTATTTCCCACCATAATATAAAAACTACATTTTAACCTATACTTTAGTAACTATCTGATTTTACAAATATTGTTTGCTCTACTTATCCAGCGTTATAATCCCTCTGTTTTTCCATTCCTCTAATAACACAGGGCATATCCATGAGCCGATACCATGTATCCAGTAGTCAAGGTCAGTATGAGAAAGACTCTGGCGAGCAGAACGGGGCGGCACTGGTCAATACGCTGGCACCGGAATTAATGGGTACTGCGGCAGTGAGAGAGCTGGCGATACGGCGGGCGACACATTACATCGGTGAAGCACTGCGGGGCTATCTGGCGACAAGTAATGAAATCAATTATTCGGCTGAAAATAACGACATTTTAACGGCCATCGGATTCAGGCCTGATACGGCTTCACGGGTAGATAATCAGCAGAAATATACCCCGGTACAGAACCGTGTTTACGCGCACCGGCAGGCAGAACTGAGTCAGCAAAAACCCACTTAAAATCAGCCATAAAATACCGCGATTTAATTCAATTAAACCATGCATTACGGTGCATGGTTTTGCATGTAAAACCCCGTATTTTTCACACCTCAACACCCCAGAGCCGGCGCGGCTCGGGGGTGCTCATGCACCTGCATAAAACCCCACCCATGAAGCGGGCAGGCGTGGCGGAGATAGCATTGCGCGCTAAGAGTAAACATTTCTCACGCACAGCGTTGATATTATATGATGTTTGAAAGTTCATCATTCTGTATGACGAGCCCTTCTCTAAAGGCTGTTTCAAGCAAGGGGCTAATTTTTTGTGTTTTTTCAGTTACGAAAGCTACTTGATATTTAGCTCTTGTAATCGCAACATATAATTTATTGAAAGAAGAGTAATTGATGAAATGGAGTGATTCTCCATTATAAGTTGATTGCTCAGGGAATTTGTCTGAGTCAGCGCCTACAATTATCACTGCGGAAAACTCTAACCCTCCGATGTATTCCATACCTCCGATTACATATAAGTTTTTTTCCGAAGCTTTAAATACAGCAAGATTATCCCCGCGCCTTTCTATAGAAATATGGTTTATATCATGTTTATTTGCATGATTTTTAAGATCTTTCAATGTGCTATCGGTGCACGGAACTATTAAAATGTCACTTCGTTTAATGCCAGAATTTTGCGATATATAATCAGCCAAAGCAAATGTGGATCTATAAACTTCTGATGATCTTTGTTTGCTTATAATATAAGGAATGTCGCATTTTTCCTCAATAAGGGACGTGTGGCCTGTCATTGACTCAGCTAAAGGATTTTCTAACTCTTGGAATAAGGTAGCACCTGAAGCTAACACACAGCTTGCTAAGTTTATAATATGCTCCGATGAGCGGAAAACAGCATTTAAACCATGCTCATGTGCTAGAGTTGCATCAAGCTCTTTTGCAACATCTTCTTTAGTTATAGTCGTGTCCCCAGAAGCTTGGCTTCGATCCATTGTGAATACAATATGGTTTGAATTTGGTTTAAGAAGGTTGTGGAATAAACTCAACTCATTAATATTAAAAAGATGAGTTTCATCGATATACATGATATCAAAACCGCCATTTATTCTTCTGCGCTTCCAAATTGGAGTCGAGGTTTCTTTAAGAGCGGATAGGGTTATATCATCACTATCAAACAAACCTAAAGTGATAAGTTTATCTTGATATTTATTATAAATTGAGAAGATAGTTTTAAAGTCATCCTCATTTTCTAATGGTATGACATTTTTACTACGAGGAAGAGCGGCGTAAGTTTTAAGATCATCACCAGCACGCCCTTTAATGTATGTAGAGATCTCCTCTTGAAGCAAAATAGAAATCCCCCATGGATCATTGTTTCCGAAAAAATCTTTAAGTGCGGGGGAAATAAAGTTGACAGATCCTGCGTAATCATTTATCAAAAAATCTTCAAGAGCTTCGTTTATATATAAGAGCTGTAACTGCTTAGATTCAAAAGCATCGCTATCAAGATACTCTGTTGCTTCTATTCTGTTACCTAAATTTTTGATACACCATTCCTGTAAAGTTGTCACTTCAACAGACTGCTGATGTTCTGAGTCAATAAATTCAGAGCCACCATTAGATGCTATAAGGTTTTCTATATTAGTCTTAGTTGCTATGCTGTGGGTTATAAAAATAGCTCGTAGCAGATTGTCTGTTTTTTTTGAATTTTGAAGCTGAACTACACATCTCAATATTAAACTTAAAGTTTTTCCTGTTCCTGCTGCCCCTTTAAGAATATCCGGCCCATAGCTTTCGCTATAAACAAATCTTTTTTGACTTTCAGTAAGATTTTTTTCCCAATAATCTAACCCCATATGTGGGTTTGATTGAGTATTGGTATTATCAGTTTCATTTATGTTCAGATATGTAGTGACATTCTCCTCTTCTATGTCGGGTATTTTAAACAGAGAAAGCGTATCAATATCATGTATCCCTTCTTTAGCTTTGCGGAAATTAGCTAATTTTGGCACCGCATCGGTAGTGTCATACCCGTCATGAAATATTAAAAAACTACTTTCGTTCCTTTTTTCTTGTCGCTCCTTATCAGGAGATTTATCAAGTATGACTTTATAGGATTTTCCAGTAGTAAATGAAAGAGGTAATAAAGCAATTAAAGAAGAACCACTAATTATTTTCTCACATGGACTATGCCCAATCTTATCCCACAATTTTATCGCCAGCCTGCAAGATTTCTGAATTATCGTGATAATTTCATTACTGTTTTTTTTAAAACCATCAAAGGTCGTTGTGTCGAATATTAACATATTCTTTTTATTTGGGTTTTTGCTTAATATATATATACCAGTATTGATAGAGACAGCTTTAACTTCGAGGCTGAAATCAAGTATTTTTCTGTCTTTCAATAAATCAGCAAGTATCTGACCTTTATCATAATCTGCTGACTGAAGCATTCTTTCAGAAACGATTTTTCGTGCTGCATTACTTTCAATGGCTATGAAACTCATATTTATACGCTCATGATATTGGTTAATAATGCCGAGCGGTGATTAGCTACACCTACTCTAACAAAGTTATTTGTGAAACGTTGCATTAATAATTCTATAAACGGTGATTTCAATTGACCTACAATACTACAAAATTTATTGGAGATATTTAAATTTAGACCAGGATGTAATTCGCCATTATCAAGCTCTATTCCATTAGGGATTTTTTTTGCTGTAAGAAGATTAAATTCATAAATTTCTCTTAAGTTCACTAATACTGAATTATAGCCAAGAACGTCATCAATGAAAAAATAGTCGGGGTTTTTATTTTCAATAATGTCACAAATTATTTTTCTTGCTTCATCATGAAAATAACTTAATAACTGTGAATAAGAAGAGTTTTGCTCTAGGCAATTTATTTTTTCTTTTACACTATTTAGGCGAGTTATCTGTTTCTGGTTAAGCAATTTTTTTTCAACGATAATATCATAAATCCTATCAAAGCCATAGGTTTCAATATTAGCTGATGAAAAACTTGCTGTAGTTAGCAACACTGAATATTGCTGTTCTAAATTTTTAAAAACTTGTTTTTTTATAAGAGGTAACAGCCCTTTCTCTTTCCAAATTTCAAATTTCAAATTTCAAATTTCAAATTTCAAATGGAATTGCCGGTATGAAATTATAAAAATCAACCTTATCTTTATTAACTATGTCACATCTTGCGGTTATAACTAAACCTAACGTTTCATTGTTGGGGTACGAAGCGCAATAGGCACAATTGAAAATTGTGCCTTGTGTTAGATTTTTATCATCCGTAACATCGACCATGTCACGCAGCATTTGATCTCCTTATATAGAGTTCTTAGTCACAAAATTTCCCCACCAGTCCATCATCACTGTTCTGATATCGGGATAGATGGAGCGGTTGTAAGCTCTTCTTACTTCATTTTTATCGGCATGTGCTAAAGAAACTTCAATAGCATCGCTATTGAATTCAGCCTCATTTAATGCAGTACTGGCAACGATCCTTAGACCATGCGCAACTAACTTACCACCGTAGCCAATTCTTTTTAAAGCGGCATTAGCCGTCTGGCTATTCATGTTGGTCTGGGCTGGGCGGATAAAAAGCACGATGTCTGCGTTCACTTTAAAAACAGTGAGCGCATATTCCAAGTGATTAAACATACGCCGGAAGCGCTTGATATCTGGCTTACCAAGTTACACCCGAAGGTGAAAGGCAAGATCGCTATTGCCGTTAAGCTGGCAGGTGCCAATAAGGGAGTAAAGCACCGCGGCCCGCTCACCGCCGCTGTCTGAACTGGCAAACAGCCAGTTTTTACGGCCCTGGGCAACGCCCCGCAGGGCGTTCTCCGAGATGTTGTTATCTATTTCGGCCCAGCCGTTGCCGCAGTACAGGTTGAGTGCATCCCACTGCTTCAGCAGGTACGAGAACGCCTTCGCTGTATCCGAGCGTCATCTGCACCTGTATCCAGTCGTACAGTGACTGCATCAGCTGGATAGTTTTCTCTTTCCGGATCGCCAGTCGTTCATCTGCCGGGCTGCCACGTATTTCCGCCTCGATGGCGTACCGCTCACCGATGCGCTTCAGCGCTTCGGTGGTAATGTCGGTCGGGGTACGAACGTGAACGTCGTGGATTTTTCTCCGGGCGTGCGCCATGCAGGCCGCCTCCGTGATGTGGCCGTCTTCGTACAGCGCGTTTGCAGGCAAAAGAGGTGAACAGGCTAACCAGTTTGTTATCCATAATCGCAACAGTGCTGGCACCATCAGTCATCAGCAGCAGATACGGCTTTTTAAGCTGATCTATCCAGATTATATTCAGAGAGCCCGTAACAACTATGACCAGTGGACTGGGAAATATGCTGAGCGTACTCAATGGGATAGTTTAAAATCGGCGATTAGCGATCTTCTGGTCGACTTTGTCTACCAGGGATTCACCAAAGGTGAAGTACCGATGAAAGCTGGCATGACAAATGATGTGGATACACTCATTTATTATATCGAACACAGTACTACTATGATGAGTTATGAAAAAGGACGTAACCGGGTTGGTTACTTGAAGAAAAACCGTTAAAGGGCGTGTTATGAAGAAAATTTTAATCGCTGCCGCAATGCTTGCTGGCATGAGTGTCAGCACTTCGCTTTGGGCCGCTGATTGTGCAAATCCTAGTGCAAGTGCAGAAGTTGACAGTTGTGCCAAACAGGGCAAAGAGGCCACTGAACAGGCATTAAATAAAGCTTGGAGCGAAGCCAAGGGTCGTATCACAACGACTTACAAAGTGGATGATAAGCTGCAAAAAGAGTATCAGCAGAACCTGGTGGATTCGCAGCGTGGCTGGCTAAAATACCGCGATAGTCAGTGCAAAATGCAGGCTTTCCTCGCTGAAGAGGGGACCACAGCTCATGACACGCTGACCAATAACTGTATTAGCGATATCGATAAGCAGCGTATTGAGCAGTTAAAACTAATCCCTTATCAGTAATAACAGGCCGGAATGAATGACGGCAGCAAGTGATTTTGCTGCCGTCAGCTGCCCCTGAATCAATAAATTTTGGCACAGGATTTTTTATGAAGTTGGCTGATGGATTGGTAGTAACGATATTGGCACTAGGTGGAATTGCTTCGGCTTTTGCTGACGATATTTGCTCCAAACAGCCTTCAGATGGTGCACTTTATCAGTGTATGGTGCAGCAGAAAAAATTGGCGGAAGATGATCTAAATAAAGAGTACGCGGCTGCCAAAAAAAGGATTGTGCAGATGTATGGATCGCAGAAGCAGTTAGGCGATCAGTATGTTGCCATTGTCGTTGATACGCAGCGCAGCTGGCTGCCTGTCGATACGATAAGGGGCGATCTGGGTAACGGTTTACTGGTCCCCCTCAAACTTGCCGTCGGCGACAGTCGTATCATTCATCTGAACCTCTATCGGGGGACCACCGATGCGGCAGCGACAAACGCGGCAATGTCTTTGGAGAGTTTGCTGCGCGCTCTCGACTGAACTACGTCCAGATCTCTGATTTATCCTGGCCCCAATGTCGATACCATATCGCTCCCGTTCATACCGGATAATGAGCAGGTATTGCGGATTCAGGACTCAAACGTCGTCAGTTGGGATCTTTCCGCCGCGACCTGTCCCCCAAACTTCGGGCATTCATTAACTGCCTGAGTGAGAAAACATTTAGTTGATGGCGAATACCCTATCCATTCGCCACGCGGCAAAAATGTTGATAAATGCGTTTAACTCTCGTTCAACTCATTACCACCACTGACTAAAAATCTGCTGCGGATTATCGACCTGTACACGTTCACCAATACGGGGCGTCATTAATCGCCAGCCCTGATTTTCGCTGGCTTGAGAAATGCGCTCCAATGGATCGTTCCAGCGGTGGTGCGCCAGCTTAAATTTGCTGTTGTGGCTCGGTAACACCGCTTTGGCGTGCAAGTCACTCGCCGCCTGTGCGCTCTCTTCCGGCGTCATGTGAACGTAGGGCCAGTCACTGTCGTATTGGCCGCATTCCAGTATCGCGATATCGAATCCACCCAAACGCTCGGCGATCTCTTTGTAGTGCGCACCATAGCCGCTGTCACCACCGAGATACAGGCGATGCTGCGCCGTTATCAGCGCAAATGAGCCCCACAGCGTTTGGTTATGCTTGAGGAGTCGACCGGAAAAATGCTGCGTCGGCAGCACGTGAATTTCCACCCCGTTCTCTTTCAAGCTGCTGAACCAGTCACCTTCCGTAATATCTTTCCGAGGGAAGCCCCATTTTACAAAATAGGAACCCACACCGGTCGGCGTGACAATACGACGGATTTTTCCACGTAGCGCGTTCAACGTAGGGTAATCCAGATGATCCCAGTGATCGTGAGTGATCAACAGATAGTCGATTTCTGGAATGTCTTCCGGTGAATACACATTGCTGCCTTTGAAGGCGATATTAGTACGCGGCACCGGCGAGGCGTTGTCACTAAATACCGGATCCAGCAGGAAGGTTTTCCCATCCAATTGAATAAAGTAGCTGGAATGCCCCATCCAGATGATGACGTTATCCGTTTTACTTAACTGATGCAGATCGGTCTTTTCCGACAGCAGGTGGGTATCGGGTAACGCGCCAGCGTCTTTCTCGAAAAGAAAGCGGTACAGCAACCCGAACCGGTTCTGGCTATCTACCGTCGGGCGGGCTACCGGGTTATGAAACGCGCCATCGCGAAAGAGTGGGTTTTCCGGTTGAGGTTTTACCTCTGGTGAAACGTATTGCGGCTGTTTTAACCAGCCGTAAACGGCGACTGCAATCACAGCCAAAACGAGTAACAAAAGCATAGAGTTTATCCAGTGTCGTTTCGTGATGAATATTGTTTTGTAGCGAGTACGAGTTCGTAATAATGATTTCAGGCATCGTATCTCCAGCTTCGGCAGTTATGCACGAACGCTGAGAACCTGGCAAGGGAGAACCGGGGGGTTTTTGGTGCAAAAAAAGCGAAGGCGCTCACCTTCGCTCTGGTTTCTGATGAAAAACTATATGCCCTTTCACCGATAATACTAGTCTTGCTGTGTCACCCACATACTATTTTTTAAGCGTCAGCAGCGTTTTTCCCATCGCGATAACAAATTCGTTCTGTTGTTCGATGGTTTTATTAAGCCCTGCTTCATCCTGAATATTATCGACCGTATTGATCGCCTGAACTTCCAGTACGCGCCCTTTAATCAGCGTCGAGCACAGCGAATGCAGAACCTTGTTATTCAAAATCGTTTGTAAGCAGCGAAAAGGCGTCGCGTCGTCAACCTTTCCCGCACGCTGGTCAGGCTTGATGCGCTGGCGTAGCATCTCTTTTTCCGTACTGGCGATCACTGCATCCAGATCGCTAGGCTTGGAAGCAATCGGGACGTTACCCTCTCTATCTGGCGGCAACATGAACAGTGAAACCAACGCCTTATTGCCTGTCGTCGGATCAACATACTCGGTTTGCACCATGTGGTTTGCCGCATCGACCACTTTTTCTCGCTGAACCATGCTCAACAACCGAGCAGGCAATGCATCGGTGAGATCCTGCGTGGTATAGCCGACGAACAAATCTGGATCCTTTGTCTCGGCAAACCCATGCAGCGGCAGCACCAATAACAGACCCGCAATCCCTTTCTTTATCACACTGATTTTCATTATATTCCTCTACTCTTCATTGTGTGCATCATCCCGTCATACTCAGCACGTTTATGTCGATAGACTTCGACTTTTTTATCGCCTTTACCACCGCATTTAAACACTACAACGCATTCTACAACTACAGGAAAGAATAGCATTTTTTATACAAAAACTTGTTGTCGGAGGATTCCTTCGCTAGAATCGCGCCATTTACTCACCCCCAATGTGTCATTTGGAGCCCTAAAGTGCCCTGTACGTCAGCCCCCCACTAACCGCCGACGACTGCATTAAGCAGCCTCGATTCGGCGCAGTCTGCGCCAGCGTTGGCTGCGGTACTGGTTCCCTTCTCTTTCTCGCCATCACGCGGAACAGAGAATGAATCTCCCGCTTCCTCCCCCGCGACTCTGACCTCTGGAATGCCAGTGGCCAGCCTATTGACTCGCGCTCGAACACGTTCGTCGGCCCTCTTTTTTACCGTAGATGGGCCTGGCTGCGCCAATAACGCAGCAGGCGAAAAACATGTATTTACATTCAATACCGTTATTAAAGTATCCGCGTACACCTCATTTGGAAGGCTCACGCTTACAGCCCGGCGATGATGCATCTGACCAAATTGCACTGAAAGCGCTGGCAGGCCGTTACGTCGTGATCGAAGAAAAAATCGACGGCGCGAACAGCGGTGTGTCCTTCAATGAAACGGCAGAGCTTTTGCTCCAATCACGCGGCCACTATCTGGCTGGCGGTTCGCGGGAACGACAGTTCAACCAGTTCAAACTTTGGGCTACTGCGCACGAAATGCGTTTTCTTGAACTGTTGGAAGACCGTTTTGTGATGTACGGCGAATGGGCCTACAGCAAGCATTCCGTGTTTTATGACCGTTTACCGCACTACTTTCACGAATTTGATCTTTACGATCGTCGTGACGGCATTTTTTTATCGACGGCGCGCCGACATGCCATGCTGGCTGGCTCGCCCGTGTTGTCCGTTCCGGTGCTGTATGCCGGAGAGATGCCAACGAATCCGGCGTTGCTGTGGAAGTTGGTATACCGTTCGCTGGCGAAGAGCCAGAACTGGAAAACCGCGTTTGAATCCACCGTTCAGCGTGAAAGTTTGCCGCTCGCGCTATGCTGGCAACAAACTGACAAATCGGATCGTTCGGAAGGACTTTATCTAAAGGTTGAAGATGATGAACAGGTGCTAGCGCGTTACAAACTGGTACGCCATGACTTCATTCAGACCATTTTGGACAGCGGCTCGCATCATTCTCGACGCCCTATTTTGCCGAACCAACTGGCAGAAGGCGTTGACCTGTATGCGCCTTGTCCACCGGTATCTTGGGAAATGCTGGGGCTGAATACGCTGCGTTCGTTGGACGCACTCGCCACCGCAATGCCCGATAAATAAGGAGTATGACTATCATGGATTGGAATACCATTAAGGGGCTGGTCCCCGTCTCTGGCGTACAGCCAGATTTTGTGAATTGTCTGGATGCGTTCCCTGTACTTAAGCGGGCCAAAGAAACGCCGCAAGAGCCACGCTATCACGGTGAAGGCGATGTCTGGACGCACACCATGATGGTGATCGAGTCGCTATTACAGCTTCCCGATTACCAGACAGCCACGCGAGAACAACAGGAAATCTTGTTTTTTGCCGCGCTGCTGCATGACGTTGCGAAATACCGAACAACGGTCATTGATCCAGTGACGGGCCAGATTGGTCAACCGGGACATTCGCGCAAAGGTGCCATCGACGCTCGGGTGCTGCTGTGGGATGCAGATGTCCCGTTTGCGATTCGAGAAGCGATTTGCCGGTTAATTGCGGTGCATCAGGTGCCGTTTTACTGCCTTGAAGATGAACGCCGTCGGGTGTCGCCGATCTTTACGATTCGCGAACTCTCTTGGCAGTTGAGCATTCCGCTGCTGGCCACGCTGGCGGAAGCTGATATACGTGGGCGAATCTGTCAGGATCAAACGCGCGTACTCGACAGCATTGAGTTGTTCCGCGAACTGGCGCGGGAAGAAGGCTGTTACGGCCAGCCGAGAGCGTTTGTCGATGCTCACACGCGCCTGAGTTATTTTCGCGGTGCCGATGTCCATCCAGACTATCCGCTGTTTCAGGAACCAGGCTCGAAAGTCACTGTTATGTGCGGTTTGCCTGCTTCAGGAAAAGACACCTGGGTACGGACGCATCGGCATGATTTACCGGTGGTCTCTTTTGACGATGCGCGCACAGAGTTGGGGCTGAAACACGGAGAAAATGAAGGAAAAGCGGTGCATTGGGCGACCGATAAAGCACGTTCACTGCTGCGAACCCATGAACCATTCGTGTGGAACGCCACGCATCTGAGTCAGCAAATGCGCACCCGCACGTTGGATTTGTGCTATGCCTACGGCGCAGAAGTGGAGATCGTTTATCTGGAGCGTCCGCGTCAAGAACTACTTCGCCGCAACGGTAAACGAGACACGACGCTGAGCAATAAAACGCTGCAAGGAATGCTGACAAAATGGGAGCTTCCCTCACCAACGGAAGCGCATGTTGTTCGCTATGAAAGCTAACGCAGCTGTAGCGAAGTCCAGCGTGGAAGCGCGGTAAACGGGATCTCGTATTCCGTGCTACCGTGTTTTTCTGCACCAAAATACTGTTTTTCATAGATCAGATTATCGTCCTCGAAGCGTACGGGGACGATAAATCCACCCGCAGCCTGAGAAACCTGGCATTGCCTCTCTTCGAGCACATCAATACACAGCAAAGCCGTTTGCGGGCCGTCGCGTTCCGCCGTAGAGAGCCACTCTTGTGCCACAAGGTAACGAGAATCCGGCGACCACAGCATCTCGTTGCCGAAAACGCGCTCTTCTAATGCGTTGCCGTCGATCGATAGCGAAAAATAAGGCGGGCCAAATCGAATTTCACCAGCGAAAATCAGCATCGCGCTATGTTGTCGATCGAATGATGGCAGTTTGTGCAGCATACAAAGGGTTCCCGAATCAGTCTGATGTTATCTCAATCAGATTACCATCAGGGTCGCTGACGATCGCTTCATAAAAACCGTCCCCCGTCATGCGAGGTGGGGCAACCAAAATGCCGCGTTCAGCCGCTTTGCTAGCTAACGCTTCCACATCCGCTTTACTGCCAACCGAAATCGCCACATGCGCCCAACCGCAACCTTCTTTGTTGGTTAAGGCGTCCGCCAGCACCGGCAGCGTCATCAGCTCAATGGATGCCCCTTCACTCAGTTGAACGAAATGCGATTCAAACCCGGGGCGATTCTGGCTCACATATTTTTCCCCCACCTGAGCAGAGAAGAACTCTTGCCAAAATGCAGCCTGTTCGGCCAGATCGGCTGTCCATAATGCAACGTGTGCCACTTTCATCATGATTCCTTCTTAACCGTTGTTTTTCACATCACCATGGTCTGTTATACAAACCAAAGACGATTACCGCGATCCGTTGAGAATCGCTAAAACCTGCGGGTGCAAGTCTGGATTACCGGTCGCGACCACGGTGCCACCCGCTTCTGCTCGCTGCCCGTTGAGATCGGTAATGATGCCGCCCGCCTGCTCAATAATCGGAATCAGCGCGACAATGTCGTAGGGCTGCAATGCAAATTCCACGCAGATATCAATCTGGCCTGCCGCCAGCATCGCCAGCGCGTAGCACTCACCGCCGTAGCGCGTCATCAGTGTGCTTTCGGTGAGCTCTGCGAAGCGAACGGTCGGATGCATGCTCAGCGCTTCCGGCGCAGTGGTGTGAAGAATCGCCTGTTCGAGTGACACGCCTTTACGCGTACTTAAGCGTGTTTCTCCCTGCCGATCGCTACGCCAGGCCTGTGAGCCATCGGCCCAGAAACACTCTCCGGTAAACGGCTGGCTCATCATTCCCATCACCGCACGTTCATGATGCAACAAACCGATGAGTGTTCCCCACACGGGTAACCCGCATAAGAAAGGCCGGGTTCCATCGACCGGATCCAAAACCCAGCGCACTGGCCCTTCACCGCTCAAGCCAAATTCCTCTCCCATAATCGCGTGCTCGGGATAATGGCGCGTTATGTGTTCACGTATCACACGCTCGGCTTCCCGATCGGCTTCCGTCACTGGATCAAAGCGAAAACCTTCTTTTGGCTTCGTTTCAATTTGGCTGGCTTTGAGAGAACGAAAACGCGGCAACGTTTCTTGACTGGCTAACGTGGCAAGTTCATGAAAAAAAGCAATATCGGGAAGCGACTGACTCATCGTGTTTTACCTTCCTATCGCGTTTGCGCGATCGTATCACTGAGAATTAGGCTGATAGATAGCAATGCTCACTTTAGCTCGATCGCACATCAATGAGCATAACCAATACGCTCGATTATGAGTGAAAAAACAAACACCGACAACCTCACTTTCCTCTACGGATAAAAAAATAGCCCCCAGACGCTACCGTCAGGGGGCTATAACAAGAATAGCTAAACTGAATTATTCCATTCAGCTCAGGTCAGCGCCGTTGCTGGCGATCACCTTTTTATACCAGTAGAACGATTTCTTTTTCTTTCTGGCTAATGTCCCTTCGCCTAGGTCGTCGCGATCGACATAGATGAAGCCATAGCGTTTACTCATCTCGCCGGTAGACGCGGCAACCAGATCGATACAGCCCCACGAGGTGTAGCCGATAACCGGAATACCGTCGCCGATGGCGTCTGCCATCGCGCTGATGTGCTCACGCAGATAGCTGATGCGGTAGTCATCATCAATGTCGCCCTGCGCGTTAATCTCGTCCTTCGCCCCTAATCCATTCTCCACCAAAAACAGCGGTTTCTGATAACGGTCATACATCATGTTCATCGTGATGCGCAGGCCCAGCGGATCAATCCCCCAGCCCCATTCACTCGCCTTGATGTGCGGGTTCTTCAGCGATTTAACGATGTTCGCGGCGCTACTGTTGTGCTCGTTCATATCTGCCGACGCGCAGCGGGAGGCGTAATAACTGAAGGAAACAAAATCCACCGTGTTCTTGAGAATTTCGTCATCGCCCGGCTCAGAAGCAATCGTGATGCCCTTCTCTTTAAACAATCGTCCGGTATACGCCGGATAGGTGCCACGCGCCTGCACATCGATAAAGAACAGGTTTTCACGATCTTTATTCAGCGCCGCCCAGACATCTTCCGGTTTACACGACCACGGATAGAAATTACCGCCAGCCAGCATGCAGCCAACCTGATTTCCTGGGTTAACCTCATGCGCAATCTTCGTCGCCAGCGCGCTCGCCACCAGTTCATGGTGTGCCGCCTGATATTTTACCTGTTCCTGATTTTCCCCTTCGGCAAATACCAGCCCTGCACCGGAAAACGGGCTGTGCAGTAAAATATTGATTTCGTTGAACGTCAGCCAGTATTTCACCAACCCGTCAAACGCTTCAAAACAGGTTCGAGCGTAACGCGTGAAGTACTCCACCATTTTCCGGTTACGCCATGAACCGTATTCCGTGACCAAATGCATCGGCACATCGAAATGGCACAGCGTCACCAACGGTTCCATGTTGTACTTCTTGCACTCGGCAAACATATCGCGATAAAAGGCGATGCCATCCGCGTTGGGCGTCAGCTCATCCCCGTTTGGATAGAGACGGCTCCAAGCGATGGAGGTACGGAACACCGTGAACCCCATTTCCGCCATTAGCGCGATATCTTCCTTATAGCGATGGTAGAAATCGATCGCCTGATGGCTGGGATAAAACTCATCCTCACGCAGCGCAAAACGCGGTTCTTGTCCTAGCTTCACCGGCAGGCGATTCACGCCGTGGGGAATCATGTCCACCGTCGTCAGCCCTTTACCGCCTTCAAGGTACGCGCCTTCTGCCTGATTGGCCGCAATCGCGCCCCCCCATAAGAACCCAGTGGGAAATGTTGATGCAGACATACGCTATTTCTCCTTCGTATTAGTGCTTCATTTAATTCGTGTTCGCTGCGCGCTGCGGCGCGGAAATCTCATCGCCCTCTACGCGTTTTTCTTCCGGTTTTTCTTCTACTGGGATGTCTTCAAAGCCCAGCAGCAAGGTCACGAAGAAGGAAATCACGACGGACAGAATCATGACGCCGAATACCCAGGCAATGCTCATCGGATTGGTAGGATCGAAGAACTGTACGCTGGTGAATAGCCCCGGCGACGCCATTGAATGGCTTGCTAATCCACCGATACCCGCGACGGCACCACAGATAAATCCGGTGATTAAACAAGCGATCAGCGGACGTTTCAGACGTAAAGCCACACCATAAAGCGCAGGTTCAGAGATCCCAGCAACAATCGCTGATGCCGCTGCTGCCAGCGCCGTCTGGCGCAGTTCCGGGTTTTTGGTACGCCAAGCGACGGCCAGTGATGAGCCACCCAGCGACAGGTTCGCGCCAATTTCAGACGGCATGACCATGCCTTCTTTGCCGGTTTCAGCGATGGTTTGAATAATGGTCGGCGTAAACACACGGTGCATACCGGTCATGACCAGAAGTGGCCAGATAGCGCCCATGATGGCAACGGACAGCCAGCCCAGATAGTCATGCACGGTGTACACTACCGCAGAAATACCGCTACCAATCCAAATCCCAATCGGCCCGATAAGCATGATGGCAATCGGGGACGCAATCAGCACGATTAACATCGGCTTGAGGAAGTTTTTGGTCACTGCTGGCGTAATGCGGTCTACCCATTTTTCAATGTAAGACAGAATCCAGGTCATACACAGCGCCGGAATTACGGTATAGGTATACTTCACCGCCGTGACCGACAACCCCATAAACACCACCTGCTGACCCTGTGCTGCTTTTGCCATCAGATCGATAAACGTCGGATGCACCAGTACCCCAGCGATAGCAATCGCCAGCGACATATTGGTTTTGAATTTTACCGCCGCAGACGCCGCCACCATGATCGGCAGGAAGAAGAACGCGCCGTCGCCAATCACGTTCAGAATAGTGATCGTCGATGCGCCCTTCTCAAACAGCCCGGTCATATCCAGAATCATGGCGAGCAATTTCACCATCGACCCACCGATAATTGCCGGGATAAGCGGTGACATCGTGCCAATCAGCGCATCCAGAATGCCTGCACCGATGCGTCGCAGCGTAATTTTATTGTTCACTGGCACCGCTTTTTCAGCAGCCGCACCTTCCGGTAATAGCTTCACCACCTCGGCGTAAGCCTGAGAAACAGTATTACCGATGATGACCTGACACTGGTTATCGTTTTTCACCACACCTAGCACGCCGCCGATCGCCTTCAATTCGGCGACATTCGCCGCATCATTATCTTTAAGCACAAAACGCAGGCGGGTCATACAGTGCGTCACGGCAGTGATGTTATCAGCACCACCGATGGCATCGACTATCGAACGGGATACAGCCGCATAATTCTTTGACATGGATAGACAATCTCTCGTAATCGCGCACGTTACACCTGTTTCAACAAACCGCTTAACGCGAGTTTATTGTTTAGTGAACATGCATTTATTATTAAATTTCATACAGTTATGAAAGAATTCATGCCGGTATCCCTGCTCCATGCAACGTGATGAAACGCCGATGGGTAACCGGTTCCACATAATAGTGTTTATATATGAGTGCGATTTCAATAGATGGATTGTTAATATTTTACTTATGTGACCACGATCGCCATGAAAAGCACAATTCTTCTCCCGAGACCATTGGCTCTGCATTTATCACCCTGCTGCTGCCAGCCTAAAGTGTGTAAAATGATGGAAGTACTCAACGTCTCAGGATGTCCCATGTCAACAATGCAGGAAGTGGCGAAGAAAGCAGGCGTATCAAAAGCGACGGTGTCGCGCGTGCTTTCAGGTAAAGGCTATACCAGTGAAGAAACCAAAACGCTGGTCTATCAGGCCATTGAAGAGACGGGATATCAGCCAAATTTACTGGCGCGTAATCTGGCGACCAGCAAGTCAGCCTGCATTGGTTTGGTGGTGACGAATACGCTCTATCACGGCAGCTATTTTAATGAATTACTGTCACAGGCCGCCAAGAAGCTCGAAGACAATGGGCGTCAGTTAATTCTGGTCGACGGTAAACACAGTGCCGCTGAAGAACGCGATGCGATTCAATTCCTGCTCGGTTTACGCTGCGATGCGATTATCATCTACCCCCGTTTTCTTAACGTGGATGAGATGGATGACATCATCGAGAAGCACAAGCAGCCAATCATGGTGGTCAACCGTAAACTGCGTAAACACCAAAGCCACTGCATCTGCTGCGATCACAAAGGTTCCAGCTACAACGCCACGCAGCATCTGATCGCACGCGGTCATAAAGACATCGCGTTTATCACCGGTTCACTGGATTCACCGACCGCTATCGAACGCCTTTCTGGCTACAAAGACGCCCTGAAAGCAGCTAACATCGCAGTACGGGATGAACTGATCGTGAGAGGGAAATGGACGCCGCGCTGTGGATCACTCGCCATTACCACCCTGCGCGATAGCCAGGTATCGTTCAGCGCCGTGCTTGCCAGTAATGACGATATGGCGATTGGCGCAATAAAAGCGCTGGATGAAGCTGGCGTTGCCGTACCGAACGACGTCTCTGTGGTCGGGTTCGACGATATTCCCACCGCGCCGTTTTTGAAGCCGTCGCTCTCCAGCGTAAAAGATCCGGTGAGCGATATGATTAACGAGGTGATTAACCGCCTGATCGCGATGCTGGACGGCGGGTATTTTTCGAAAGAGAACCTGTTTTTGTCTGAACTGCGGGTCAGAGATTCCATTCAGGACGGGCCGTACGGGTAATCATTCCGCGCTGATCTCAATGCGGGGTCGTTTCAGACCCCGTTTTAACGCCTTATGTCAGCACCAAGAGTGAGTCCTGTTCTTCATCAACAGATTCAGAATTGCCACTGTACGCCCACGCTGTAGCGCGTTTGATCGCCATCCTGATGACCAAAACGACTGCCGATTTCGGAATATAGATTCAGATTCTCTGCCGCAAGCCACTGCACACCGACCGTCGCCTTGCCGAAATTCTTATCCTGCTCTCCCACCGCAACGCGGCGGTTTGCACCATCGACATGATCTTTCACAGTAAAGCTGGAATCGAGCCCATCGGCCAGTTCACGCACCCACGCCACTGTTGCGTAAGGTTGTAGCGACATCGTATTGCTGAATTCCACCTTGCCACGCACTCGCCAGCCCAGACTGGCCTCCAGCGAATCGACATCCTGCTTTTCATACCGCACGCCAGTCCGCAAATTGCCCTTGTCATCAAACGCATTGATGCGATAACGCGCGTAATCCAGACCAACAACCGGGCCAGTGCGCAGGCCGCTTATTGGGAAGTCATAACCGCCGCTAACGCGGGCACCGATAAACTGCGCTTCGGTGTTACCATCCAGCGCGTTGTCCAACAAAACCGGACCGCCTGCAGATTGCAGATAAACCGAGCGGCGTGATTCAATCGCTGCGCGACCTGCCGTCACTTCGCTGCCCAGCCAGGCGGGTCCGCCCTGATTCAGCAAACCATAGACACCCGCTTGCCAGGTATCGCTTTCAATGTGTCCATTGCGCTCCAGCTTATCCTTACTACGCAGCAGACTCAGGCTTCCGCCAATCGTGACAATGTCACTTAATTGATAATCCACCAGTGCATAAGCCATCGCCTGCCGAGAGCGCTGCTGCGGTGCGCGGTCAAAGCCATTTGACGGAATAACATCGCCCTCAACCCCGATCGCCGTATCCAGCGTGCCCACGCTCCGAGTGGTATTTTGCAACAGCAGCCAGCGCTGGTTATGCAAATCACTCAATGACTGACGCTGACGCTTCAGACTCTCTTCCATCGCCTGCTGCATCGCGGCGGCGGAATATGCCGAATGCAGTAAATCGGTATTGGAGATTTCCAGCAACAGTCGCGTCACCAGACGTGAAACGTCACGCAGGTGCTGGTCGATACGCTCCTGCCCGAACACGCTGGTCAGAAAGGCTTCGTTATCAACGGTGGGATCATGCCATGTCGCGCCACCCGGCACCGCGGGGTTTGTGGTTTGCTCATAGCCATCTTGATCGCCAATATCCCAGTTGGTGGCCTCCATATAGAGCACGGGAATATCAAACGCCGCATTGAAGCTATCGCCGTCGCTGCAACAGCCGGTTCCAGCGGGATAACTCGCATTCAACCCCGGATTAGTGAACAGATCGATGCCCAATTCATTCGCAATACGCAGCGTCTGTTCACGCAGGCTTGCCAGAGCAGGGTTAGCCACGCTGTTATCGCCGGCGTGAGCGTAGAGTTTGTCACCGGTGATCATGCTATCCATGTTAATCATGGCCTTAAGATCGCCCGCGTTTCCTTGCGCAATCAGATCGTTAACCATCGCACGCGAACCGCGTAGCCCCTCTTCTTCTGCACCGAAGGCAGCAAAGACCAGCGTTTTTTCCGTCTGGATACCGCTAAAATTACGCGCCACTTCCGTCAGAATGGCGGCACCCGATGCGTTGTCATCCAGCCCTTGTAGCGTTGGCCGCCCGAAGAAGGTATCAAAGTGCGCCCCGGTAATGATGTATTCGCTGCTCAACCCGACATTAGAGGCCAGCACGTTCTGTGACGAACGTGTCGTGCCACCTGCCGTCCAGGAAAAATCCTGCCTGACTGTGCTATAGCCGGGTGCCATACGCTGCGTCATCCAGTCCGCCGCACCAACAAAATTTGCCGTATCGCGATAGCGCCCCGGATAATCATTAATGAGCGTATCCACGGTCTCTCGCGCATAGTCACCATAATCATAAGCCCAGGCCGGTACACATAAACACGCCATCCCTACCGCAACAGCTACTTGCTTCAACATACACCCCACTCCCTTTTCTCGTTATATACACGTAATACTTCAAGCTGCATGTGCGTTGGCTGCGTTCAAATCTGCTCCAGGCAAATTTGTCACCCGAATCACTTACCTGAGATGATCAAGAACAGCACCAGAGGAACCTTATTTAGGTCATGTGTTTGTTAAAGAAAGAAAAATAGCAGCAATATTCATTCCAAGACTATGGAATAGAAGAAAATATGATGAAATGTGTCAAAAAGCAGCAAATAGAAAGGAAGTTATCAGAATTGTGTAATGCTGATTAATCATAGGGTTAATCATGAATTAGCCTGACTTCATCAGGAGACGGGTAAATGACGAGCAGGGAAGAAAAAAGGTGATGGTGGCTCGACAGGTTTGATGAAGGTGCAATGAGGATGTGATGAAGATACTTTTATGAGGATACAACACGATCAAAAAGGGCAAAACACGCACCGAAAACGATCGTTTACAGCGCGCGATTGCCCATTTCTGTAGGAAATTTAAACATAAACGTTAAGCTGGTTAGTTGCCGTTGGGCGATTCACCCCATCTGCTATGGGTGCTTTAAAGACCGAGCCGCTATTTTCATACGCTGTCCGCGTTCGAGTAGAAGCGTCCTGATTAGGGTAACCAGACAGCTGCGACGAACGGGAAATACCTTGGACATAATCCAGTTTGTCAGGCGTGGCGTAATATGACACTGGAGAAACTAAGTTGAGACCAATCATTTTTCTTCCCCCTTATTCATCTCATCTGCCAGTAAAACTTACCTTGCTTATTACTGAGTATAGAACAGTCAAACAGGGGGAATATGTAAGGTTTTGTCTGAAAAAACGCCGCTAACGAGCCCTTATAAGGGGAAAGATAAGGCCAACAATCATTTTTATTTACTATCAAACACTTATTTGTTTTTCTCCCACGTACGCAGGCGTCCGGCCGCATTTTTATAAGGCGCGGCGGTATTGAACTGAATCATTCGACCACGCGTCCACTTGCCGTACCAGCCTTCGCCATAGAGCTGTTCATCGGTATAGCGTTCAACCAATGCGATGAGTGCTAATTTATTCGCGGCAAGCAGCGCGATCAGTTCCGCCCAATCGGTAATAGGGGCATAATCCTGATAGAATTTTTGTGCCAGCAGGCCAAGCTGATTCCATTTATAACCGGCCTCAGGGAAATCAATGGTTTTACCCTGCTCTTCGTCCTCATGCCATTTCAACACCACATTGCCCCAGCCCAGCAAATACGCCACCAGATTTGCCGGGCTCATCTGCGTCCCCTGCGCATGTCCTGCCATTTCTGGCGAGAACGCTCGCTCTGCAGGCACTGCGTCAATTTTCTTCATTAATAGCGTGAACTGACTGTTGATCGCCTTAATCAAGGCCTCCTTGCTCTCCGGCACCGCCATCGCATAACCTCACTTTTCTACCAGACAGCATCAGGTTACTGTCCACATGGCGGCCCGGCGGTGTCATTGCTCACATTTCTAATCATTACTCACGCTGCTAGCCGTTGTTCAGCGTTGCGCCAACAGCCGGATAGACGCCTCACGCTCACGGGGTGATGTCACGGGCGTATGGATAATGAACTCATCTACGCCAAAGCGCTGATGATAGTTCTCCAGACGCTGATGAATATCTTCCGGCGTACCGTAAAGCACATGGCGTGGCTCCTGCTCAATACGGAAATCCGTCACGCCTGCCTGTCGAACGAAATTTTCTGCCTGTTCCTGACTTCCAACCGTTAGCGGCGGCTTGTTTTCAATATAAACCTTATAGTTATGCTGCGTGCTGGCCAGCGCTTCCGCATCCTCATGACGTTCGGCGGCAATCACCGACAGCGATAGCAACGTATGTGCACTGGCTGGCTTCAATTCCCGATAGCTCAAGAGTGATTCTGCCAGCAGCGTTTCGCTGGCGTTAATGAACCCAGCGAACACGAAATTCCAGCCAAGCGATGCCGCTAATCTCGCACTATCCTGACTGGCCCCTAGCAGAAAGCGCTGTGGCGCATGTTCCGGCAGCGGTGTCGCATTCAGACGATCGACCGTATCGTCATTGCTACCGAGAAAACGATTGAGCTGATGTAATTTCTCCGTGAAGGCGACCCGCTGCGCTTCACCGATTTCCTGCTGTAACGCCCGTGTCGCAAGTGGCAACCCGCCCGGCGCTTTACCGATACCCAAATCTACACGTCCGCCTGCCAACGCGCTGATGACATGGAAATTCTCCGCGACTTTATACGGGCTGTAATGCTGTAACATCACGCCGCCGGAGCCAATGCGCAGCGTTGTCGTATGCGCCAACAGCCAGGTGATCAAGACCTCGGGAGACGACCCCGCCAGCTCATCGGAATTATGATGTTCGGAAACCCAAAAGCGGTAATAGCCAAGCGCTTCCGCCACTTTCGCCAACGACACGGTTTGTGCCAACGCCTGCGCCGCGCTCATTCCTTCGGCGATAGGGCTTTGATCTAATAAACTGAGCTTATATCCCACGATGTTTCCTTATTTTCAGCGGCTATCCGTTAGCACTATTCATAGTAATAAATAGTCATAACCAAAAAACAGAAATAGCAAAAAAACCGAATAAGAAGAATGTTGCATAACGGTGTTAAAAATAAATATCAATAATGAGTTTTGTTAGCAGAAATATTCATAATACATGAATACAAAAAACGCCATCATAAAAAGACATGAAATATAACCAGACGGTATTTATCCATTTAGTTGCTATCGGCTACCTTTATCATGTTTACATTTTGTTAAGGAGGTGTATTGATATGGCTGAATCTATCCCCTGTTGTGATACGTCATTTGATCAACAGTTAATTAACTGGCGACGGCACTTGCATCAGTACCCAGAATTGTCCAATCAGGAACACCAAACCACCGCGCACATTACCCGCTGGCTACAAGAAAAAGACATCCGCCTGCTGCCCCTTGCGTTAACCACCGGCGTCGTTGCCGAAATTGGTCACGGCAGCGGTCCGACGATTGCGCTACGCGCTGATATTGATGCGCTGCCGATTGAAGAACTGGTCGATGTCGGCTTTCGCTCTCAAAATGCAGGCGTCATGCATGCCTGCGGACATGACTTCCACACCGCAGTGATGCTCGGCGCTGCCTGTTTGCTGAAAAAACGTGAACATGCCTTACCGGGTAAAATCAGGCTGTTTTTCCAACCGGCAGAAGAGGTATCTACCGGAGCTAAACAGATCATTCGTGCGGGGGCACTCGCCGATGTGGCCGCCATTTTCGGCCTGCACAATGCGCCCGAACTCCCCGCAGGCACCTTCGCCACACGCAGCGGGCAGTTCTATGCCAACGTGGATCGCTTCGCCATTCACATTACAGGCAAAGGCGCGCACGCCGCCAAGCCGGAACAGGGTATCGACAGCATCGTCACCGCCTGTAATATCGTCAATGCACTGCAAACGTTGCCCAGCCGCAGCTTCAGTTCGCTGGAGTCGCTGGTCATCAGCGTCACGCGAATTCAGGGCGGCAACACCTGGAACGTACTACCGCAAACGGTAGAATTGGAAGGAACGGTTCGTACTTACAATGCCGCGATTCGTGCAGAAATACCGGAGCGTATTGAACAACTGATCGGCGGAATTGCCCTTGCTTTGGGCGCAAAAGCGGAACTCAAATGGTATCCCGGCCCGCCAGCGGTCGTGAATACCAGCGAATGGGCCGATTTCAGCAAACAAATTGCCCGAGACGCAGGTTATCAGGTAGAAAATGCCGAACTGCAAATGAGCGGCGAGGACTTTGCCCTTTACCTTCAGGAAGTGCCGGGCACGTTCGTCAGCATTGGCTCAAACAGCGAATTTGGCCTGCATCACCCTCAGTTCAACCCAGATGAAAGCGCGATTGCGCCTGCATCACGCTACTTTGCACAGCTAGCGGAAGCCGCACTGCATCGCTTGCGCACCACGAAAGTTACACCACCACAGGCAGTCCTGTCCTCATCGTGATCGTTGACTTATAAAAATCCCTCCGTCCGGTCAATCCGGCGGAGGGGACTCCCTCAATAATTCGCGTTAGAAAGAGAGCAAAAACCCTATTTTCAGAACGAAAACGGGGGTAATGGAATAGAAGAGTAAAGCGTCCGCGCCAAGGATGGCGCGGCTCGAGCTTACAAGGACGTACTTGCAGCGTCTTTACGATCTATCCATTACCACCGCTCGACGCACTTTGTCTGCAACATCAACTCATATAGATGGCTTAACATATAGTCGATGAATTTCATTACCCGCGAACAGCGTGATAACCACGGGAAAAATACACCAGACCATCGGTACTTTCGCCCTGCTTAATCGCTAACACTCTGCAAATAAAGATATCGTGCGTCGCCGCGCTCACCACTTCCTCAACCCGGCAGTCAAATGCAACCAGCGCATCTTGCAACACCGGTGAACCCGTGTGTAACACGCCCCACTTCGCCGCAGCAAACCGTTCTTCCGTAGACGACCGACTCCCAAACAGCGACGACAGCGCTTCATGATGTGCCGCCAACGTATTAACGCATAAATGTTCATTCACCTGAAACGTGGGATACACCGATGAACCACGATTCAGACACACCAGCAGCGTGCCGGGCGTGTCGCTAACGCTTGATACAGCCGACGCGGTAAACCCAGCCTTACCTGCCGGACCATCGGTGGTAACGATATTAACCGCCGCGCTCAACTTTGCCATTGCATCGCGAAACGCCTGCCGGTCAACGGCGCTAACCGCCGCAGAGGGAACGGCGTCATTCACGGTTACGCGTCGTTCAGCTGTCAAATCAGACATTACATTCTTCCTTTAGATACGGCGAGAGACATGGCTATTAACATCATACTAACAAAATAAGCCGCGCCATCATCTGAAATTTTTGAATTTCATTATCCATTTTTGTTGTTTTACATCACACCTCGCCTCATCAATAGTGAAAACACGCTATTAACGTCCCATTAACCTTTCATTGAATGCGTGAATGCCTATTAATGGCTTATTTATTGACAGCCGATTTTATTGATGGACTGTGTTCACTTTCATGGAAGTTAGCTCAATTAATAACAAGCACATTCAATTAATAACAAGGTTTATAATAATGAGTAAAAAACAAACATCCTCAAATCGACAATTAAGACTAGGTTTAATATTACAAGGTGCGGCGGGAAATATGTCCGCGTGGCGACATAAAAACGTCGTACCGGATGCCAGCATTAATTTTGGTTTTGTGCTAGATGCGGTGAAGAAAGCCGAACTGGGCAAGTTTGATTTTGTCTTCGTGGCAGATGGTCTGTATATCAATGAAAAATCTATCCCACATTTTCTCAACCGTTTTGAGCCGTTGACGCTACTGTCCGCACTGGCTACCGTCACCAGCCATATTGGCCTGGTCGGCACACTCTCGACGTCGTATTCCGAACCCTTTACCACCGCCCGACAGTTCGCCAGCCTCGACCATCTCAGCAACGGTCGCGCGGGCTGGAACGTGGTGACATCGCCATTAGAAGGATCGGCGAAAAATTTTTCCCGTGAGCAGCACCCAGAACACGCGCTGCGCTACCGTATTGCCGATGAATTCCTTCAGGTAACAAAAGGCCTGTGGGATTCCTGGGAAGACGACGCCTTTATTCGTGACAAATCAAGCGGGCAGTTCTTCGACCCTGAGAAGCTGCACACGCCGAATCATCAAGGGGAATTCTTCTCGGTACAGGGCCCGCTGAATATTGGCCGCTCTGCGCAGGGTCGCCCAATTGTGTTTCAGGCTGGCGCGTCTGAGGACGGGCAAAAGCTTGCCGCCAAACACGCCGATGCCATCTTCACCCATCAACACACGCTGGAAGACTCGCAGCGTTATTACCGCGAGGTGAAGCAGAAGCTGGAAGAAAACGGTCGCCACGCCGATCAGCTGCACGTCTTCCAAGGCGTCAGCGTGATTGTCGGCAACGATGCAGAAGACGTCGAGCGCCAGTATCAGGAAACTGCACAGCTGGTCACGATTAAGGACGCGCTAAATTATCTGGGCCGCTACTTTGAGCACTATGACTTCTCACAGCATCCGCTGGATGAGCCCTTCCCCGATATCGGCGAACTGGGGAAAAACAGCTTCCGCAGCACCACCGATGAAATCAAACGCAACGCGCAGGAAAAAGGCTTAACGCTGCGACAAGTCGCGCTGGAAGCGGCGTCACCCCGCCCGGTATTCAGCGGCACGCCCGAGCAGGTGGCGGATGGCTTACAGCTCTGGTTTGAGAATGGTGCGGCAGACGGCTTCATTATTCAGGGCGGCACGCCAGATACGCTCAACCACTTTGTCGATCGCGTCGTCCCACTGCTGCAACAGCGCGGATTATTCCGTCAGGAATATCCCGGCTACACGCTGCGGGAAAATCTGGCGCTGGACTATCCGGTGAATCAATTCACGCGCTAATTCGCGCAACAGGAGATTCACCGTGAAGCATCCCAATTTTATCACTGTAACCGGTCTGGCTACGCTACTGAGCGCCACGCTGGCAGCAAACGTGCAGGCACAAGACGCGGGATTCGTCAGCCGTATCGATCTCAAGGCCAATCAGGTTCCCATTCGTACTGATAAAAACGCCGAGGCTATCGCGCAAATCCCGGCTAATTTCAAATTCGTTACGCCGGGTAAACTGACGATTGCCGTTTCGGCGCTCAGTTCACCACCGCTGTCTCTGCTGGCTGACGACAACAAAACAATTGTCGGCAGCGATGCCGACATCGCACGGCTAGTGGCGGACAGTCTCGGGCTGGATCTGAAACTGGTGCCTGCCTCTTGGGAAGATTGGCCGCTGGGCATTACGGCGGGGAAATACGATGCCGCTATTTTTAATATCGCCGTAACGAAGCTGCGCAAAGAGAAGTTCGATTTCGCCACCTACCGCATTGATACGCTGGGTTTCTACGTGAAATCGACCAGCAAAATTACCGCAATCAACAAACCGGAAGACGTGGCGGGCCTGAAAGTGATTGTCGGCTCCGGCACCAATCAGGAAAACATTCTGCTGGGCTGGGATCGGCAAAACCACGCTAACGGCCTCGCCCCCGAACAGCCTGTCTACGTTACCGACGATGCCGCCGCCAATTTGAGCATCCAGTCCGGGCGTGTCGATGCGTTTTTCGGTCCGCACTCCATCGGCGCTTATAAAGCGGCGTTAACAGGCAAAACGCGCATGGTAGGCAAAGGCCCGACTGTCGCTTATGTCGCGGTCACCACGCAAAAAGGTAACGGTTTGGCGCAGCCAATCAGCACCGCCATCAATGGCGCGATCCACAACGGTAGCTATGCGCAGGTGCTGGATCGCTGGGGTGAAGACGATGAAAAGATCACACAGTCCGTGGTGAATCCGCCGGGTATCGGCGATTAATAAAAGTGACACGTTCTTTAAAGTGACACGTTCTTTAAAGTGACATGTTCTTAAAAGTGACGGCGTCACCATAACAACCTGCAAGGGAAAGACAAATGCAAAAACAGATCGCCTACATCATCGCACATTCGGCCGCGACACCTCGCGTGCTTCCCTCGCTTCTGACAAGGCTACTGACGGGATCGCTGCTGCTCGGCACGCTGTCCGTAACGACTATCGCGCAGGCGGCTATCGACCTGAAAACCAATCAGCAACCGATCCATGCGCCGAAGAATGTGGACGCTATCGCACAGATTCCGGCTGATTTTAAATTTGTCACGCCGGGTAAATTCACCGTCGCGATTGCCACATTGGGATCGTCACCCCCGCTGGCCTTTCTGGCTGACGACAACAAAACTGTAGTGGGCAGCGAACCGGATATTGCCCGACTGGTAGCAGACAGCCTTGGTCTGGAACTAAACATCGTTCCCACCTCATGGGAAGACTGGCCACTCGGCGTAGCCTCCGGCAAATATGATGCCGCCATTATCAATATTACCGTCACCAAAGAACGTAAAGAAAAGTTCGATTTCGCCACTTATCGCATCGACTCACTCGGCTTCTATGTGAAATCCACCAGTAAAATTCAGTCCATCAAGGAAGCGAAAGACATTGCTGGATTGAAAATTATCGTCGGCTCCGGCACCAATCAGGAAGCCGTGCTGCTGGCGTGGGATAAACAGAATCGCGCTAACGGCCTACCCGCCTTTCAGCCCATTTATGTCACGGACGATGCTGCGGCCAACCTGAGCCTGCAATCCGGTCGTTCTGATGCCTATTTCGGTCCAAACGTGATCGGCGCCTACAAGGCAGAGCTAACTGGAAAGGTTAAGCATGTCGGCACGGTAAACGGCGGTTACCCCAACGTTGCACATATCGCGGTCACCACGCGCAAAAGCAGCGGATTGGTACAGCCGATTAATACGGCGTTGAACGGTGTGATTAAAAGCGGTGAATACGACAAAGTGCTGAGCCGCTGGGGAGAAAGCATTGGGCGTATCGAGCGTTCAGAAATCAATCCGCCGGGACTGGGCGATTAATCCCGCTTTATGGCTATCGCGACGCTATAAGCGAAACGCAATAGTTACCGATAGCCCGCGTATCCCCTAATGAATCAGGAGCATGCAATGTCCGACGATATCTTCATTGTTACCCAGCCCGAGGATCCTATCGTGGCCCCTATTATCGACGGCCTGTTCGCGGAATATGAGCAGCGTTATGGTGATTTTTTCGGTGAGCGGGAAAGCGACCCACCGGGAATCTACCAGCAGCCGCACGGCATTTTTATTGCGCTGCTGCGTCAAGGTATCCCCATCGCCACGGGGGCGTTTAAACGCTACGACAGCACTACCGCCGAGATTAAACGGGTATGGACGGATAATTCACTGCGCCGTCAGGGGCTCGCGGGGAAAGTGATGCATGAGCTGGAGCAACACGCTCGACGATCAGGCTATCTGCATTTTTTCCTGACCACCGGTTTCCGTCAACCTGAAGCGGTGCGCTTATACCTGAGCCACGGTTATACCCCTCAGTTCGATACCACCATCGATCCGGTGACCTATAGCCTCCCACCTTACGACGGGCGTTTACCGTTTAAGAAAGCGCTGTTCGAAACGGCGACACCACGGGTTACGCGGCAAACGGAAGTCGATCTTATCACCCGCCATTTGAAAGTGTGTTGACCCTTACGCACCAGTAACAACCCTATGCGCTAACCACAAAACGACATTTTTCAGCATCACATTCAAATGGTATCGATCATGACGCAATCTCTCCAAACATCGTCTCAGCAGCCACCGCTGAGTCAGGCGCAGGAACCACCGTTGAACATTGTTCCGGCGCGTTATCCTTTTCGTTTTGCCGGTGCACTGTTTTCGCTGTTTATTTTTGCTGGGATTATTCAGTCAATCGCGCTGAACCCGCGCTGGGAATGGTCAGTCTTTGCCGAGTGGTTTTTTAATCCGGTCATCCTAGCCGGGCTGGGGCAGACGCTGTTGTTGACCGCGCTGGGTACATTACTCAGCATTTTTCTCGGCACCGCGCTGGCGCTGGCACGGCTTTCACCGTCTTATCTGCTCTCCACCCTGTCGTGGCTGTATATCTGGCTGTTTCGATCGCTGCCGCTGATTCTGGTGCTGATTATTCTCTACAACTTCTCGTATCTCTATGACGAACTGGCGCTGGGGATTCCGTTCACTTCTATCATCTTCCTGCGCTATCCGACGATTGATCTACTGGATCAATTTTCCGTCGCCGTACTTGGCCTGACGCTGGTGCAATCCGCGTATACAGCGGAGATTATTCGCGGCGGTATTCTTGGCGTGGACGCGGGTCAGTTTGAAGCCTCCGCTGCGCTCGGCCTGCCCGGCGGTCGCCGCACGGTACGCATCATTCTGCCGCAGGCGCTGCGTTCGATTCTCCCTACCGGTTTTAACGAGATAATTAGCCTCGCTAAAGGTACCTCGATCGTCT
Source organism: Pectobacterium atrosepticum (assembly GCF_000740965.1). Classification (NCBI taxonomy): domain Bacteria; kingdom Pseudomonadati; phylum Pseudomonadota; class Gammaproteobacteria; order Enterobacterales; family Pectobacteriaceae; genus Pectobacterium; species Pectobacterium atrosepticum. The sequence goes on from NZ_CP009125.1 coordinate 2,630,967, forward strand.
ACGTGCTGGCGCTGCCAGAGCTGTTTTACACCGTTCAGGTCATCTACAACCGTACGCAGCAGGTTATTCCGCTGCTGATGGTCGCCACCATCTGGTATCTGTTGATTACCACAGTGCTATCCATCGTCCAATACTACGTGGAACGCTATGTGTCCCGCGGGGCGGTGCGTGAAATGCCGCTAACGCCGCGCCAGAGACTCGTCCGTATCCTGACGCGCAAGCGCGCACGTTAACCCCGATTCTGGAGATTCACCATGTCTGAAGCTATCGATTATTTTGCTCATGCCCGAACGACCACGCAGCCACAGGCAGAAAACGCTCGCGGGCTGATCGAAATCCGCAATGTGGCGAAACATTTTGGTCAGCATAAAGCGCTGGATGATATCAATCTGACGCTGGCACCCGGCTCCGTCACGGTGATCCTGGGTCCATCCGGCTCAGGGAAATCCACGCTGTTGCGCACGATTAATCATCTTGAACGCGTAGATGAAGGGTTTATCCGCATCGACGGCGACTACATCGGCTATCGGCGCAAAGGGAATACGCTCTATGAATTGAAAGAAAAGGACGTGTTACGCCAACGCATCAACGTCGGCTATGTGTTCCAGAATTTCAATCTGTTCCCCCACCTTTCCGTATTGGAAAACATCATTGAAGCGCCGCTGGCACATAAGCTGCATTCCCGTCAGGAAGCGGAAGATCTCGCCTTTACATTGCTGGAAAGCGTCGGGCTACGCCATAAAGCGCAATCTTATCCCCGCCACCTGTCAGGTGGCCAACAGCAGCGCGTCGCGATTGCCCGCGCGCTGGCACTCAAACCGAAAGTGATGCTGTTTGATGAACCGACGTCCGCGCTCGATCCCGAGCTGGTCGGCGAGGTGCTGGATGTGATCAAATCGCTCGCCCGCTCCGGAGTGACGCTGGTTGTCGTCACACATGAAATCGGCTTCGCCCGCGAAGTCGCCGACCGCGTCGTGTTTATGGTGGAGGGGAAAATTGTCGAAAGCGGCGAATCCTGGCAAGTGCTAAACCATCCCCGCCATCCGCGGACGATCAACTTTTTGAATAAGGTACTGTGAGACTCCTACCTGACTCTCATCACACCATTCTCAATGGTAAAGGCTAAAAGCTCAGCGAGCCAGATGACTCCCTTCTGGCTCTATTTCGCATGTTGACCCAATTCATCAGTGACTTTTCCCTACCTTCTTTTGTGAATGCGCCTTGCTGCGTGCGGGAGAAAAAATGGTGGTTTCTGCCCAGCCGTACTCAGGCCGAAGGCATACTGCTATTCACTCTTTGCTAGTATCGGTATGATAGCCAGAGATGAATGGGCAACTACGTGTTGAAGGATAACTATCTGACCGTCAAGATAGTTACTCAACGTATTGACCGCCAAAGCCCGAATCATACTCTGGAGAAATGGGATGACTGCTCAAACACATAATGACGTCGCTGTTTGCTGGAATCAAAATGCCAATCAATGGACTAGTGATGTACGCAATGGCTACGATGTCTATCGCGACTTTTTCACGCTCCCAGCTTTCCTACAATTTTTGCCAACTATGGCAGATCTAAACGTTATCGACTTTGGATGTGGCGAAGGTTCGAATACCCGACACTTCGCTCAGATGGGCGCAAAGGTGGTAGGCATAGATATCTCGAATGGTTTAATCGAGCATGCCAGGCAAGCAGAGCGCGTGGACCCCGTTGGCATAACATATAAGATTGTGTCGTACAGTTCTGACACGGGATTTCCAGCCTCTTCTTTTGATGCAGTCGTTTCGACGATGGCGTTAATGGATGGGCCTGACCTTCAGGGCGCAATGCATGAAGCTTACCGTTTGCTCCGTCCGGGTGGCTTCGTCGCGTTCAGTGTTCTACACCCCTGTTTTATTACGCCCGGCTGGCAATGGCAGAAGGATGAGAACGGTCAGACAACGGGTCTTTGCACCTCACGTTATTTCGATAAATCCGGTTTCACAGAAAACTGGAAATTTGGAAATCGGCCGAAAGACGAGAACGTCGCGCCATTTGCCGTGCCGCGTTTTCCCAGAACGATCGGAGACTATATCAACGCAGTGGCATCAGTTGGATTTCGCATAAGTAAAATTGAAGAACCGCAGCCTACGGAAGAGGCTTGTAAGGCGATTCCACAGCTCCGCAGATGGCGTGATCTCGGCGCGTTTCTTTTGTTGGTAATAGCAGAACGGCCCAAATAGTCATTCTCTGAATTGCCTATAGTGTAATTGGAAAAATCCAATTTATTCCATGGTGAAGAATTGCAATCACTTTTTCCTCAATCTCTATTAAAAAGTTGGTTGTCGTCACACATGAAATCGGCTTCGACCGCGTAGTGTTTGTGGTGGAGGGGAAAATTGTCGAAAGCGGCGAATCTTGGCAGGTGCTAAACCATCCCCGTCATCCGCGGACGATCAACTTTTTGAATAAGGTACTGTGAGGAAAGTAAAAAAGAGTTTATTTACGCTGTTAGCCATATTTCCTGGCGAAATCTTCATCTGAATCGCACAGGTAAATAATAAACTCCACAAACGCAATAATGCTTGGAATAAATGTCCAGCAAAACAGTAAATATAAAATTCCTTGTCCGACTTTTCCTAAGTAAAATTTATGAGCACCAAAGCCCCCAAGGAAAGCAGCGAACAATGCAGCAGATACTCTACTTTTTTCGCCCTTACCACTAGCTTGCGTAGCCCCACACTGTGGGCATGCTTTTGCTGTGCTATGAATTTCCTTGCCGCATCCTCGGCAAAATACCATGGCAGACATAATAATTAGACTCCTAATAATATATTATACTAATTTTAACTTAAATTTACTTACTGCTATTAACACCACCCAAAATGATCAGCAGCGTACTGCGTCGTGTTTTATACACCACTGATTTTCAGTGTTCAATTTAAAACTATCGTGCTAGCGACAGAAGTGGAATAGTGCGTTCATAGTACTATTTTTATCCGTTCCGTTCTTATCTATCTCTTTCGACTATTTTCGCTACGCTTGTATACCTTTATGACTAAATACAGGAAATAACTCGCCAGCTAATAACATCAATGAAGGACAATGAATGATAAAAATCACAGTTTTACTTCATTATTGTGATTTTTACGTTAGTTGAAATAATTATTTAGGTAGTAATGGCTCAGTGTATGGACTGCTATAAACTTGAACCACCACGCTCTTATCGGTATCAAACGTGGCAACCGTCACAACGTCATTAGTACCAGCCGCTCGCCAACATTCAGCCTCAACATCGCAACGATCTTGCTTCTCATACCCCACCGAAGTCAGATAGGTGTGAACGTTGCGGGTATCGCCAGTGCCATAGAAATTCACCGTCCATATTTTAGCTTCTGGACCTGTTACGTTCGAAAAACTGAAGTCATAACGATCTGTAATACGCGGCATTTTCTTTAGAATATCGGGGGTATAGAACGCATATTCCCTTTTATCCTGTTCGGTATAATGCGCACTGCTGGCAAAATCCATTTTGATATACGGCCATATCGCACCAACCACAACAGCAATAACGATGGTGCCGATCGCAGCAAAAATCTTCAGCGGTTTACTCATCCTTAAGTTTCCTTCCCTTTTTAGCTGAAGCTAAACAATGAATTATCTTCTTAAGGTTGTATTTTACACCGCTTGCCCGACCAGTATGAAAATTTTGCACTAACGAAATGAAACCAAGGTCACTGTACTCAAATCGCGACCAATCCCCGTACGTCGTCCTGCTCCATCGTTTCTCCTCGCCCGCGCTGTATGATTTCCCCGCGAGACATCACCAGATAGCTGTCGGCCAGTTCGGCGGCAAAGTCGTAAAATTGCTCAACCAGCAGGATCGCCATATCGCCGCGCTGTGCGAGTTGGCGAATCACCGCGCCGATCTCTTTAATCACCGACGGCTGTATGCCTTCTGTCGGCTCATCCAGAATCAACAGCTGTGGTTTACAGGCCAGCGCGCGACCAATTGCCAGTTGTTGCTGTTGTCCGCCGGACAAATCGCCGCCGCGCCGCTGTTTCATTTCATCCAATACGGGAAAAAGCTGGTAGATCTCATCCGGCACCTGTCGCGCCTGTTTGCCCGGAAAACGCGATAACCCCATCAGCAGATTTTCTTCCACCGTCAGACGGGGGAAAATTTCGCGTCCCTGCGGTACATAGGCAATACCTGCTTGCACGCGCTGGTGGGGTTTACGTGTATTAATTGCCTCGCCCTGCCAGCGAATCGTGCCGGACTTCGCCGGAATCAGCCCCATCAGACATTTCAGCAACGTGGTTTTCCCCACGCCGTTACGCCCTAACAGACAGGTAATCTCGCCGGGTTTTACCTCAAACGACAGGCCGCGCAGAATGTGGCTGCCGCCGTAATATTGATTCAGTTCTGCAATTTCTAACATGTTAGCGCCCCAGATAAACGTCAATGACCTGCTCATTAGCCTGCACCTCACGCAGCGATCCTTCCGCCAGCACCTGTCCCTGATGCAGCACGGTCACGCGATCGGCAATACTCTCGACAAATCCCATATCGTGCTCCACCACCATCAGCGAGTGCTTGCCCGCCAGACTGCGAAACAGCTCGGCGGTGTAGGCAGTTTCTGCATCCGTCATCCCGGCGGCGGGTTCATCGAGCAACAGCAGATGCGGTTCCTGAACCAACAGCATCCCGATTTCCAGAAACTGTTTTTGCCCGTGCGACAACAACCCTGCTGGTCGCTGCCGTTCCTGACCGAGTCGCAGCAGCGCCAGCGTGTCGTCAATCCGGTCACGTTGCTCGCCGTTCAGCCTGGCACGCAGGCTTGCCCACACTGACTTATCGGTTTTCAGCGCAATCTCGAGGTTTTCGAACACGGTCAGCGCTTCAAACACGGTCGGCTTTTGGAATTTTCGCCCAATTCCCGCGCGCGCAATGTCCACGGGTGATAGCGTCGTCAGGTCAGTAAATTGATCGTAAAACACCTTACCGTTATCCGGCCGCGTTTTGCCGGTAATGACATCCATCAGCGTGGTTTTCCCCGCGCCGTTAGGTCCGATGATGCATCGCAGTTCCCCCACGCCAATCTGCAACGAGAGATCGGTGAGTGCCCGAAAACCGTCAAAACTCACGTTAATCTTGTCGAGTTGCAGCACCGGATCGGTCTGGTGTCGATGGCGATCCGACGGATGTTGCTGGGCAAACTGGGTCGGTGAGGAAACCGTCTGTGCAGACACTGAGGATACAGATGCAGGTTCAGTCATGTTTCTTCCTCGTTAGCAATCCAATCACACCACGCGGCAAAAACAGCGTGACGAGAATAAACATCAGCCCCAAAAAGAACAGCCAGTATTCGGGAAAGGCTACGGTAAACCAGCTTTTCGCACCGTTGACGATCCCCGCACCGAGCAACGGCCCGATTAGCGTTCCGCGTCCACCCAGCGCAACCCAAATAGCGGCTTCGATGGAGTTGGTCGGCGACATTTCGCTGGGATTGATAATGCCGACCTGCGGCACATACAACGCCCCCGCCAGCCCGCACAGCACGGCGGACAGCGTCCAGATAAACAGCTTAAATCCTTTCGGATCGTAGCCACAGAACATCAGCCGGTTTTCCGCATCGCGCACCGCCGTCAACACACGACCAAATTTACTGCGCGCCAGCGCAAACCCCACTAACAGGCTGGCGGTCAGCAACAGCACGGTGGCGATAAACAACCCGATGCGCGTACCGGTGGCCGTAATAGGAAAACCCAGCAGCGTAGTAAAACCGGTAAATCCGTTATTCCCACCAAAACCGGTTTCGTTACGGAAGAACAGCAGCATCCCGGCGTAGGTCAGTGCTTGCGTCATGATCGAGAAATAGACGCCTTTGATTTTGGAACGGAACGCGAACCAGCCGAATACAAACGCCAGTACGCCCGGCACCAGCACGATCAGGCACAGCGCCCAGACGAAATACTGGGTGCCCGCCCAGAACCACGGCAGCTCCGTCCACGACAGGAATGACATAAACGCGGGCATTCCCTCGCCAGCGGCCTGCCGCATCAGATACATGCCCATGGCATAGCCGCCCAGCGCAAAAAACAGGCCGTGACCGAGTGATAGCAGCCCGGCGTAGCCCCACACCAGATCCAACGCCACGGCAACAATGGCATAGCACAGAATTTTACCAATCAGCGTCAGCGTATAGGTGGAGATCGCCAGCGGGTTCTCTGCGGGCAACAGCGCGAGAAACGGGAGTATCAGCAAGACCAACAGCATGCTCGAACCGAGGCCAAACATGAGTCGCGGTGCGCGCTGCGTCAGGGTTATCGTCATCGGTTGTTTAATAGATTGCGTAATAGGTTGCGTCATCAGTCAATCACCCGTCCTTTGAATGCAAACAGCCCCTGTGGCCGTTTCTGAATAAACAGCACTATCAGTACCAGAATGACGATTTTTCCCAGCACCGCGCCGATCTGCGGCTCCAGCACTTTGTTGAGAATACCGAGACTAAATGCAGCTACCACCGTCCCCGCAAGCTGCCCAACGCCACCCAACACGACGACGAGGAAGGAATCGATGATGTAACCCTGTCCCAGCTCCGGCCCGACGTTGCCCAGTTGTGATAGCGCTACGCCGCCCAGCCCCGCGATGCCGGAACCCAGCCCGAAAGCCAGCATATCGACGCGTCCGGTCGGCACGCCGCAGCAGTCCGCCATCGCTCGGTTTTGCGTCACTGCCCGCACATTCATGCCGAGTCGTGTTTTATTGAGTAATAGCCAAGTGAGCAGCAGCACGCCGAGGACAAACAAGATCACCGCAATACGGTTATACGGCAGCACCAGATTTGGCAACAAACGCAGCCCACCGGACAACCACGCGGGGTTCGCGACTTCCAGATTCTGCGTACCAAACAGCATCCGCACCAGTTGGATCAGCATCAGGCTGATACCCCACGTTGCCAGCAGTGTCTCCAGCGGGCGACCATAGAGATGGCGAATCACCGTGCGCTCCAGCGCCATGCCGACTCCCGCCGTGATAAAAAAGGCGACAGGTAGCGCCAACAGCGGATAATACGGCAGCCAAGCGGGTGCAAACTGCTGGCACAGCGACTGCACCAACCAGGTTGCATACGCTCCCAGCATCAGCATTTCACCGTGCGCCATGTTGATAACACCCAATAACCCGTAGGTGATCGCCAGCCCCAGTGCAGCCAGCAGCAAAATAGAGCCAAGCGACAGCCCGGTAAACGCCTGCCCTAGCAGATCGCCGACGATCAAACTTTGCTGAATATGATCCAGACTCTCCTGCGCTGCCGCACGCACGCCGGTATCTGATTCATTCGGTGCCTGCGTCAATGGCTGTAACAGTGCCTGCATTTGCGGATCGCCGGTCTGTCCTAAGCGTTTGACCGCATCAAGACGCACCAGCGGATCGGCAGCACTTAACTGGCGGGTGGCAATAGCGATATTCAGCGCATCGTGCACCTGTGCGTCTTTTTCTACCTCAAGCCGTTGCACCAATAGCGGCAGTTGTTCCGCACTGCTGTCGCCTTGCAATTGCCGCACCGCATTCAATCGCGTTGCGACGTCATCACTGACTAACTGGTGTGAGGCCAGTGCAGTGGCAATCAGCACACGCAAGCGGTTATTCATAAACAGTTTTTTGGTCGAGCCAGTCGGTTGAGCATGCCCTTCCAGCGGCGTTAACGTGCCTTGCACATCCATAAACGGCTGTTGATTCTGATCGAGTACCACCGATTCGGCACGCAGTGCCTGTAGCAGCGGCAAGCGTGCGGGCTCCGGCGCAGCGGCCCACTGTTGCAGTAACTCTGCCTGCTGCGTGCGGCTAGCGGCGGCGAAATCGGCTGCGGGCCCAGCCTGTGCCAGAAAAGGAAGCATCAGACACAGCGACAGCACAAACGTAGATAATTGACGATTAATCATCGCAATGTCCGCCATATAAGAGAGGGAAGATCCCCGTCCAGCCGTTGGACGGGGCGTATAGGGCGACGTTTACTGTGCGGCTTTTATTGGATGATCGGGCTTCTTATCATTACCGGCGATGTACGGGCTCCACGGCTGGGCGCGAACCGGTTTATCGGTTTGCCAGACCACGTTGAACTGACCGTTCTCTTCGATTTCGCCAATCATCACTGGTTTATGCAGATGGTGGTTGGTGCTGTCCATCGTCAGCGTAAAGCCATCCGGCGCGGCAAAGGTTTGACCCGCCATTGCAGCGCGCACTTTATCCACGTCGGTGGTGCCCGCTTTCTCTGCCGCCTGCGCCCACATGTGAATGCCGACATAGGTAGCTTCCATCGGATCGTTAGTCACCACCGTGCCAGCGTTCGGCAGGTTTTTCGCTTTGGCATAGGCTTTATAGGCTTCTACGAATTGGGTGTTGGTTGGGTTCTCGACCGATTCAAAGTAGTTCCACGCCGCCAAATGGCCGACCAGCGGTTTGGTATCGATGCCGCGCAGTTCCTCTTCGCCTACCGAGAACGCAACAACCGGCACATCGGTCGCTTTGATACCCTGATTCGCCAGCTCTTTATAGAATGGAACGTTGGAATCACCATTGATGGTAGAAACTACCGCCGTCTTACCGCCCGTCGAGAATTTCTTGATGTTGGAAACGATGGTCTGATAATCGCTATGGCCGAATGGCGTATAGACTTCCTCGATATCCTTGTCCTGCACGCCTTTCGAATGCAGGAACGCACGCAGGATCTTATTGGTGGTACGCGGATAGACATAATCGGTACCCAGCAGGAAGAAACGCTTCGCCGCCCCGCCGTCTTCACTCATCAGATATTCCACGGCAGGGATCGCCTGCTGATTCGGTGCCGCACCGGTATAGAATACGTTCGGCGACATCTCTTCGCCCTCATACTGCACCGGATAGAACAGCAGCCCGTTTAGCTCTTCAAACACCGGCAGCACCGATTTACGCGACACCGATGTCCAGCAGCCGAATACCACCGCCGCTTTATCCTGCGTTAGCAACTGACGCGCCTTTTCAGCAAACAGCGGCCAGTTCGACGCGGGATCGACGACCACCGGTTCCAGCTTTTTACCCAACACCCCGCCTTTAGCATTGATCTCATCAATGGCCATCAGCGCCACATCTTTCAGCGGCGTTTCCGAAATCGCCATCGTGCCAGACAGCGAATGCATCACCCCGACTTTGATGGTTTCCGCCGCCTGCACGCTCCAGGTCAACCCCATACCAACCACCGTCGCAGAAAGCGCAAAAACTTTTATCAATGAACGTCTTTTCATTTATTAGCCCTTAAGTCGTGTTGAGTGAGAACGGAATCGTGTGATGCGTCAGGTGAAACGAGTTCAGCAGAAACAGATTGCGGTGAAGTGGATTCAACAGAAGCGGATTGAGGCCGCGCCTGCTGTAGCATATGCAAGGTTATTTTTCTGACTTCGGCCTTACTGACCGCAATGTGGTCGGTCAGAATGCGCTGCGCCTCCTCGGTGTGTTGTTGCAAGATCGCCAGCAAGATCTGGGCGTGTTCTTTATAGGTCGCATCGATGCGATCCTCACGGGTGAAATCGAGACGGCGAATAATGCGAATTTTCTCCGTCAGTTCGCCGTGAATCCGCGCCATTTCGCTGTTGCCCGCCGCCATAACCAGCCCACGGTGAAACCCTTCGTCATAGCGGGACACGGTCTTCCCATCATCCAGACGCGGTTCCTCAATCCAGAAACGTTTCAGATCGGCCAATAACTCGGCGCAGCGCCCCGGCGGCATCCCGCACAGTCGCCGAATGGCTTCGCGCTCCAACACAATGCGGAAGTCATACAGTTCTTCGAAATACTCAAAATCAAAGGGGCGCACCTGCCAGCCGCTGCGGAAATAGACTTCGACATACCCTTCGCGCTCCAGCCAAAACAGCGCCTGACGCACCGGCGTGCGGCTAACCGACATCCGCTCGGCAATCTCACTTTCACTGAAGCGATCGCCCGGCATCAGGCGAAAGTCGAAAATGTCGTTTTTCAGCGTCTGATACACCCGTTCCGCCAATGCTTCCGGGCGATCTTTGTTATTTTTTTGTGTGCCTGTTCGCATCGTTTTCTCCGCCTCGCCGTTTATTACCTGTCGTCCGTTTTATGCCGACGCATACTTTATTCCAGCCATAGCAAGGCATCGCCAGGACTGACCGGACGCCCCGGCTGGCAACCGATGCGCTTCACTCGGCCAGACTGCGGCGCGTTAATCGTCAGTTCCATTTTCATCGCCTCGACAATGATCAGCGGCTGTCCGGCCTCAACCTCATCCCCCACATTCACCAGTACTTTCCAGATATTGCCGTTCATATCTGCACTGACCTGAAAAGCGTCGTCGTCGTTTTCTACGGGGGCGATTAAAACGTCCTCCTGCGGCGCGCTGTCATTTTCTTGCTGCCACAGCGCCACCTCGGTTTCAAATGCACAGGCCTGACGCTGGCGAAACGCGGCGATATCGTCGGCTTGTTCGGTCAGAAAACGCGTGTGTTCAGCGAAATCAAATTCGGTTTCTTCGATGTGGATCGCAGCGCGTCCTTCGCGAAAATCCTCACGCAGCGCCGTTAATTCGGCTTCGCTGACCGGATAAAACCGTACCTGATCGAAGAAGCGCAGCAACCACGGTTCGCCCGCGATGAATTGATCGTTTTTGAGGAACTTGTTCCAGATCGGCAGCGTGCGCCCCACCAGTTGATAGCCGCCGGGCGAATCCATGCCGTAAATGCACATGTACATGCCGCCGATACCGACCGTGCCTTCAGCAGTAAAGGTGCGCGCCGGATTGTATTTGGAGCTAAGCAGACGGTGGCGTGGATCGACTGGCACCGCACAGGGCGCGCCGAGATAAACGTCGCCCAGCCCCAAAATCAGGTAGCTGGCATCGAAAATGGTGTCGCGCACGTCATCGCGGCTCGGTAAACCGTTAATGCGCTGAATGAAATCGACATTATTCGGCAGCCAGGGCGCACTGGCGCGTACGGTTTCACGGTAGCGTTCAACTGCGCCGAGCGTAGCGCTGTCTTCAAACGCCATTGGCAAATGGACAATGCGCGACGGCACGGTCATCTGGCCGACGTCGCCAAGCTGGCTTTCCAGATGCAGCAACACATCCAGCAGCGCACGCTGGCGGAGAATCCGGCTGTCGTAGCGTACCTGTAGCGAACGTACGCCAGGCGATAGCTCTTCTATTCCCGCCGTCTCTGAAGCACGGATCGCGATCATCAGCAGATGAATACGTAGCCGCAGCGCCAGATCGAGCACGTTCTCGCCGTACTCGACCAAAACGTAGTTATCGCCTGCCTGACGATAGACGGCGGCTGGCGTGGTCGCCGTGGCTTGCACGGCAGCCAGCACCGTTGCGGAGCCATATTCCGTCGTCGCCAACGAGGGGACATCAAATGCAGGTACGTGGGCTACACCCAACGAGGAAACACAGTCAGCCTGCGCCTGTTCCAGCGCAACGGCTTCGTCCGCGCTGATGGGATGGAAACGAATGCGATCGCCCGGCTTAACCTGACCGACTTTCCACAGTTCCGCTTTGGCAATGGTGACCGGACAGACAAATCCGCCCAGACTTGGCCCATCTCGCGTGAGGATCACCGGGAAATCGCCGGTAAAATTCACCGCGCCGATGGCATATTCACAGTCGTGAACGTTGGAAGGATGTAAACCGGCCTCGCCGCCGTTAGCTCTTGTCCAGCTTGGCTTCGGCCCTACCAGACGCACGCCCAGTCGGTTCGAGTTGTAGTGCACCTGCCACTCCGCCGCGAAAAACTCGTCGATTGCCGCATGGGTAAAGAAATCCGGCGCACCATGCGGGCCATAGAGCACGCCAATACGCCATTCGTTGCCATACTGCGGAATCAGCGCGGCGTCCACGGTCTGTGGTTCACTCACTGGTGCCGGCGTAGAACAGGCAGGTAATTCGGGTTGAGAAATCGCCAGCATATCCGCCACGCGCAGCGTTCGTCCGGCGTGACCGCCAAATTCTCCGAGCGCGAACGTCGAGCGGCTGCCGAGATACTGCGGCACATCGATACCGTTACGCACCGCAAGATAGGTGCGACAGCCGGACTGCGCCCGCCCCAGCGTCAGCGTTTGCCCAGCGGTTACCGTAACGGGCTGCCAATAGGGCACAACCTCTCCATCCAGCGTCGCTGGGCAGTCAGCCCCCGTCAGCGCAATCACTGCCTTACTGTGGAAACGCAGCGTCGGCCCTTGCAGCGTAAATTCCAGCCCTGCCGCAGCGTCATCATTACCGACAATGCGGTTCGCCAGACGGAACGCGAAATCGTCCATCGGGCCGGACGGCGGCACGCCGATATCCCAATAGCCGAGGCGTCCGGGATAATCCTGCACGCTGCTCCAGGTGCCGGGTTGGATGACCTCAATCACTGACGCCGACGGCGTAAAGCTGTCGAGCATCCTCGTCCATACCGTTCCGCTACGGAATGCGTCGGTGGTGATAATCTGACGCAGATAATCCAGATTGGTGGCAATACCGTGCAAACGCGTGGCATTTAACGCCTGCTGCATCTTCTCCAGCGCCAACTCACGGGTTTCTGCGTGGACGATCAGCTTGGCGATCATCGGATCGTAATACGCCGACACCTCAGTACCCGTGCTCACCCAACCGTCAACCCGCACACCGTCGGGAAACGTCACTTCTGTCAGCACGCCGGGGCTGGGCTGGAAATTTTTCAGCGGATCTTCAGCATAAATGCGCACTTCAATCGCCGCGCCACGCGGTCGTTGTGCGAGCTGCGCCCAGTCAAGCGGTTCATCCGCCGCAACGCGCAGCATGCATTCGACCAAATCCAGCCCGGTGACACACTCCGTCACCGGATGTTCAACCTGCAAACGGGTATTCACTTCGAGGAAAAAGAACGCGTCACGCTCGGCGTCGTAGATAAATTCCACCGTTCCCGCGCTGCGGTAGCTGACCAGCTCACCGAGTTTTACTGCCGCAGCCAGCAATGCCGCCCGCGTGGTTTCTGGCAAATGCGGCGCAGGTGTTTCTTCCACCACTTTCTGGTTGCGCCGCTGCAATGAGCAATCACGTTCGCCCAGCGCCACCACGCGGCCTTTGCCATCGCCAAAAATCTGTACTTCTACATGGCGTGCCCGATCGATACAGCGTTCGAGAAACACGCCTGCATCGCTGAAAAACTGCTCGCCTAAGCGGCGCACGCTTTCCCACGCTGCGTGAAGTGCGGCGGCATCCGCACAGCGCGTCAGGCCAATTCCCCCGCCACCGGCGGTACTTTTCAGCATCACCGGATAGCCGATCTCGTCTGCTGCAACCAGCGCGTCCTCCAACGAGGCCAGCAGCGGCGTTCCCGGCATCATCGGCACACCCGCAGCCGCGGCCAGTTCACGGGCGCGGTGCTTCAGGCCAAATTCACCAATTTGCTGCGCGGTTGGCCCGACAAATGCGATACCCGCCTTTTCACACGCGGCGGCAAACGGCAGGCTTTCGGATAGAAAACCGTAGCCCGGCCAGATCGCTTCTGCTCCCATCTGCTGGGCAGCCGCCAATACCTTATCGATGCACAGATAGCTGTCGCTGGCCTTTTCCCCGCCAATCGATACGGCGATATCGGCATCTTTCACATGCTGCGCGTTTTTATCCGCGTCGGAATAAATCGCCACGCTGGTAATGCCTAGGTGCTTTAGCGTGCGTATCGCACGGCAGGCGATCTCACCACGGTTAGCAATCAATACGGTCTTAAACATGGGACGCCTCCTGACGAGCGAGCCAATGACGCCAGCCGCCGAACGCGGTGATATCCGTGGCATCGCTCAGCGCGGCCGGTTCGCAAATAAAGCCTTTAACCTGTCGCCCGTCGGCTAACGTCAGCGTGCCAATCCCCAGCGGTGCCGGAATCTCTGCGACAAATTCACCAAAACGCGCCAGCGGGATGTCCCACAGTTCGACGATGATCGCCACGCCGTCGGTGCTTTTCGCTAATCCGGGCTTGGCAGGTTGCGTATTCGCCAGTGCATACAGGCGATAGTTCTCCGCCGTGCGCGTCTCTTCTATCCATACCGCATCACGGTTGGTTAGTTGATGATTGAGCGGCATGCCCGTCAGATGCGCACCGACAACGGCGAGGCGGACGTGTGAAGTGGAAGGCGGTAATGTGGCCGGTCCAGCAGGCAGCGCTTTTCCTGTCGCGCCCAGCGTAAGCGCCAACTGTGCCTGCCAGCGCAGGCCAAAGCTCGCTAATGCACGGTCGTGCCACGCGGGCGCAATCAGCGTGATGCCAGCAGGCAAATCGTCAGCACGGAAAGGTGCAGGTAGCGCCAGTGCCGAAAGATCGGCCAGATTAGTAAAGTTGGTGTAGGTTCCCAACTGGGAGTTGTTACGCACTGGCTCCTGTTTCATCGCCTCACGCGTGTGGATAGTCGGCGAGGTCGGCACCACTAACGCATCGAACGAGGCCAGCGTCTGTTGAATCTGGCGCGACAGTTCGGCTCGCAGGTATTCGGCTTTGAAAGTATCCACCGCGCTAAAGCGCTCACCGCTCGCCACAATACCGTACACCACTGGGTCCATCAGTTCGGGCTGGCGCAGCATATCGCCAACCGCCACCGTGCGTTCCGCCACCCAAGGGCCTTGGTAAAGCTGTTCTGCCAACTGTGTGAATACACTAAAATCGATGGGATGCAGCGTCGCGCCCGTCGCTTCTAATTCGACCAGCGCGAGCTGCCATGCTGCCTGTGCGACGCTATCATCAAAAAAGGTCGGATCGCTGGGAATGGCAACGCGCGGTTTTTCCGGTAGCAAGGCTGGCGCACTGCCCGGATGGCTGCGCGAATAAGCATCTGCGGCATCATATCCGCCAGCCAGCTCCGCGACGGTAAACGCATCTTCGACGGTTAACGCAAACACGGAGATCGTGTCATTCAGGCGACAGGCTGGCACCACGCCGCTTGCCGATAGCCACCCTTTCGTCGGCTTGAGGCCGACGATATTGTTAAACCCAGCGGGAACACGCCCCGATCCGGCGGTGTCGGTGCCTAATGAAAATGCGACCAGCCCCCGCGCCAGCACCGACGCCGATCCTGAACTGGAACCGCCGCTGATATAGTCCGCATTGAAGGTATTTGGTACTTCACCAAACGGGGAACGCGTGCCCACCAAGCCAGTGGCAAACTGATCGAGGTTGGTTTTACCGACAACTACCGCGCCTGCCGCTTTTAATTTGGCGACGGCAGTCGCATCCTTGCTGGCCAGATAGGTGAATGCCGGACACGCTGCGCTCGTCGGCCAGCCTGCAACATCAATATTATCTTTGACAGCAAAGGGAACGCCGAACAGCGGTAGCGCGTCTGGATTTTCACGATACAGAGGCAACAGCGCCGCGATCTGCGCCTCAAGCAGCTCAGGTGTCGCCAGCACGATCCACGCTGGATCGTCCGCAGAGAAACTGGCGAGCAGCGCACTTAGCGTCTCGCCAACGCTATCGGCCTGCTGTTGATAATGCTGTTTCCATTCCTGAAGCGTGAGTCCCGTCATTCTTGGCATAGTGTGAATCCCATCTGGTATACAAGATTGAATTCACTAAAGCGAAAACTATGCCACTTTTCACCGCATTGATTTATATGGAATTAAATGAGTTCGTTTCATTATCATGCACAGAAAAGGAACAACCGTGCGCCATCGCGGAGCACGGTTGTTATAGGTTAATTCACGGAAAATGCCACGTCAGGCGATCTTATTCGCGGCCTGCTGCGCCAGAATCGACAGTTCTGTTGCCTTGAAGATATGAGGCTGCGACATCGCATTTTCGGTGCGCTCACGACAGTCACGTAGAAAATCGGGGAAAAAAGCGCGTTCAACGCTACCTGCGGGGGTGAAACGTTGTTCACCCTTGCCATTCACCAGATAAACGACGTTGCTTTCACCGCGCGTGAGATCGACATATTTCCTGATTTCGATATAGCCTTCCGTCCCCAGTATCGTCAGGCGACCGTCGCCCCAAACGCTCAACCCATCCGGCGTAAACCAGTCACAGCGGAAATAGCCCGTTGCCCCATTGTCGCCCAGTAGCATCGAATCGCCAAAATCCTCAAATTCGGGATGGTGCGGGTGGTGATAATTCGCCGTCTGGCTGGTCACCACGCGCGCATTGGTATTGCCAGTAAAATAGAGAAACTGCTCAATTTGATGGATGCCGATATCACAGAGAATTCCGCCGTACTGACGCTTTTGATAAAACCAGTCAGGCCGCGCGCCACGTTCACGATGTGGGCCAACACCCATCGTCTGAATTACTCGCCCGATCTCACCCCGCTGCACCAGTTCACCGGCAAACAACGCGCTATCCACATTGATGCGTTCATTAAAGTACACGGCAAACTTGCGACCCGTCTCCGCCACCCGACGTTGGACGGCATCCAGCTGTTCCAACGTGGTCAACGGCGGTTTGGCCGTGAAAAAATCCTTGCCCGCATCAAGCGTGCGCAGCGCCAGTTCGGCTCTGTCACAGGGAATCACCGCACAGGCGATGAGATCGGTAGAAGCATCGGTAATCAGCTGTTCCGCAGAAGCAGCAAAAGGGACGGACGGGAAAAGCGAGGTAAATTTTGCCCGATTATCCGAGTCAGATTCGAATACGCCAACCAACTCAGCACCTGCATCAATGAGTTGCTGACACATGTCATAAATGTGGTTGTGTGCTAATCCAATCGCTGCAAACCGAATCTTTTTCATCTTCACCTCTGCCGATCTCGCTATACCGAATCACTACAATAGAGTGGGAATGGGACTAGCTAAAGACAAAAGCCACGCAACGCGTTAGAATTTTCCCTGTTTTTTGACATACCTACATTTTCTGCAACGCAACCAAAAAAGATAACCATGAAAAGAAAACGTATTCTGATCCCCCTCCTCATTCTGTTCCTGTTTGTGCTCTATCTGAATCGCGATGCGTTGAATCCTTTTGCCCCAGACTGCAAAAACCTGCCGGCGAATCAACCGAAGCCAGAAGCGTGCAAAAAACCGGTGAAAGAAGTTGCACCCGGTTTTGAGATTTAAGCTGTCGAAATTTAATCTGTTCCAGCGCGGGATTAACCGCCTTGCAAATCTTCAGGGATATTTGATGGCTCTGGGTTATTTATTCATTTTATAGGAACGTCACTTCCAGAAAAATATTCCTGAGCTTGTGGCGGAAGTAATACAGACAACAGGTCAATTGTTGTTCGATTTCATATCATTATCATCATTAACGTTCAAGAGATACATCCCTCAACCTGACAACAACGATCCCCGTAAGACCTACGCTCCCCTCTTACAATAATCAGACTAAATTATTACAAATAATTTCAAGTGGTAACTAAATATGTGATCCACATAAATGAAACAACGCTTTCTTTTCACCATAATACCACACAGGCTAATTATCAAATTTACTGATTAATTAGAGTGACCCGTAAAAGGTAGGGATTATCGACACTCACTCATCAGCATAAGTCATTTCGCTGATTGAAATACTCATAACCTAAGTCGTATATAAGGGGTAACCGATGAATTGATAGATCTTGATTTACCAGGGAGAATGCCCTGTCTGACATTATTAATGGCGTCATCATCATAACTGGTGATTCTATTTTTACGCCCAAAAAATGACACCAACTGTCTGGTTTTAAAGATAGAGACTGCACTCGCCAAAAATATTATTTATTCAAAAAGAGAAAGACAGAATGAAAATAGACACACGTAACCTACTTATCGTTTGCGCTGGACTCGCCCCTTTTCTTGCCCAGGCAGAAACTGACGGCAAAACGACTTTCCAATATGAACATAACTGGAAGACGGAAGACCGCCGCCACTCAGATTCCATCAAGCTCATTCACAAGAAAACAAACGGCTGGTCGTACGAAGTCAAATTCAGTACGTCTGCGGGCGGGAACAGCAACTACGACGTCGCCTATGACGATATGCAAGGCGGCTCAGGTGGCATGGTGATTGGTAAGGACTTCAAACTAAGCAAAGCCGCAACCTTAACCCCTAGCTTCGAGTTCTCGATTGGGAATGCCTCCATGATGTATCAACCGGGGCTAAAATATAGCTACCGGATCAACAGCGACTGGTCCACTTATGGTCGCTATCGCTACGAATATAAAAAACCGACTCGTAGTTCACGTTATTCGACCATTTCCACGTCGGATAAATATGGTTACGCAGGGGAATCTTATTTATCAAAATCTGACACCGGACGCCACCGGTTGGATGCCGGGGCAACCTATTCTGGGTTGGATAATATTAATCTGACTTACGTCTTTAACTACTATATCGGTGATAACACCTCCAAATCGTATAAATACAGCAAAGGTGAATTCACAGAAAGAGAATACGCCGTTTATGACAACGGTAAAACGGATTATGAGCATCAGTTCAAAGTTCAATATAAGTTAAACAAACAGCTAACTCCTTATATTGAGTATGATGATATTAGCCAATCCAGCACATCATCAAGCCGTCAGGGGAAAATCAAAGTTGGTTTCAACTACGTTTTCTAAGAAATGCAGAACTTTATAAAATAAATATACCGTATTTCGTATCGCGTTGATGAAAAATAAACTCATGAATAAATTTTGTCTATCAGCGCACAGTTTTCATAATTAACGACCAATATTAATGGTGCCCATAATGAAAAAACGCTACCTTGTGGCCGGGATTCTCTTTGCCCAAATTTATGCTATTTCCGCGTCTGCCTCTGATACTAAACTCAGCTATGAACATAGTTGGGGAACGATGAATCGCTATCACGGTGATGAAATCGGCATGCGACATTTTATGGATAATGGCCTGTACGTTGGCGTTAAGCTGAATTTTTATAATAAGAATAAAGATCTGACGATCGATGATGTCGTCTCGAACTCTTATGCTTTTTATACCGGTTATGCCTACAGCTTAACGCCTGAATTAACACTGACACCCAATCTGGAAGCACGCTTCTACTCCGGCGGCACCAGCGGTGAAGGCACCGTAGGTGATATCGCCGATAGTCAAACGTCCGGTGCACGCTATACGCCGGGGTTAAAACTGACCTGGGCGGTGACGGATAAGACGGATCTTCATGCGCAATATCGCTATGACCTCAGAAAAATCACTCGTAGCAAGCGTACCAGCACGGATGATGACACCCACCGTCAACGTTATGAAGCAGGGGTTGCCTACAAAGGCTTCGATAACTTCACGCTGGCGTACACCGCTTACTACTATCACGCGGATTACGTGCTGCAAAACAACAAAAAACATGACTATCAACAGGATTTCGACGTGTCTTACACCATCAACGACAACTGGACGGCACACGTTGGCGTTGAAGACGTCGCTAGTGGGCGCGATGTGAAATCACGTGAAGGAAAAGGCAAAGTCGGCTTCACCTATACGTTCTAACGCCGACTTACTGCTACGCAATGTTTCTCGGGGATCCTGTTAATCAAGCGGGATCCCTTCATTACAGTTACAGATGAACACTCGTTACAGGGAAATAACATGAAAAGATTTGCGCTGTCGCTCCTTGCGGGTCTGGTCGCTTTACAGGCCAGCGCGGCTACACCGGACCGTCTCACCATCGTCAATCAGTATGTTGACAACGTGCTGGCGAAAGCCGGTGACCATTATCACGGTCAATCACCTACACCACTGCTTGCTGATGGCGTCGATCCGCGTACTGGCAAACAGATGGAGTGGATCTTCCCTGATGGTCGTCAGGCCGTATTATCCAACTTCTCCGCTCAGCAGAACCTGATGCGCGTGCTGGTTGGACTCAGCAACCTGAGCGGTAATGCCAGCTATAAGCAGCGTGCCGAAGCGATTGTGAAGTACCACTTTCAGCATTATCAAGATGAGAGCGGCCTGCTGATTTGGGGCGGTCATCGTTTCGTTGATTTAAAAACGCTGCAACCGGAAGGCCCGAGCGAAAAAGAGATGGTGCATGAGCTGAAAAATGCTTATCCCTACTACGATTTGATGTTCAGCGTTGATAAAGACGCAACCGCACGCTTTATTCGTGGTTTCTGGAATGCGCACGTTTATGACTGGAAGATTATGGAAACCAGTCGCCACGGTAAATACGGGCAAAAAATGGGCGCACTCTGGCAAAGCCCGTTCGAACAACAGCCGCCCTTCTTCGCCACCAAAGGCCTCAGCTTCCTGAATGCGGGTAACGACCTGATCTATTCCGCATCGCTGCTCTATAAATACAATAAGGAAGATGGCGCGCTGGTCTGGGCAAAACGTTTAGCGCAGCAGTATGTACTGCCACGGGATAAGGCTACCGGTCTTGGCGTGTACCAGTTTACGCAGGCGCTGAAACGCGATGAAACCACTGACGATGCGGATACACATTCCAAATACGGCGATCGCGCCCAGCGTCAGTTTGGCCCAGAGTTCGGCCCGACCGCGTTGGAAGGCAATATGATGCTGAAAGGACGTACCAGCACGATCTATTCTGAAAATGCGCTCATGCAGATCCAACTGGGCAAAGATTTAGGTGCGGAAGGTAAAGAGTTGCTGACGTGGACAACCGACGGCCTGAAAGCCTTTGCTAAATATGCCTACAACGCGTCCGACAACACGTTCCGCCCGATGCTCGCTAACGGCAAAGATCTTTCCAACTACGTTCTGCCGCGTGACGGTTACTACGGTAAAAAAGGCACCGTGCTCAAGCCTTATGCTGCGGATAATTCGTTCCTGCTTTCATATGCTCGCGCCTATACCGTTTCACCGGATGCCGAACTGTGGCGTGTTGCACGTGGTATCGCTGGCGCACAGGGGCTGGGTGAATTAGGTTCAGCGCCGGGTAAAGACGTCAAAGTCGATCTCGCCACCAAGAACAACGATCCTTATGCCCTGTTCGCGCTGCTGGATCTGTATCAGGCTAGCAAAGTGAAAGACTATTTGTCGCTGGCGGAAAAAGTGGGCGATAACATGATCAGCACACGTTATAAAAATGGCTTCTTCATGGCCGAGACCAACAGACAGTATGCCGATGTCGATACCATCGAGCCTTATGCCCTGCTAGCGCTCGAAGCTGCGGTACGCAATCAGCCACAGTCTGTTGCACCGTTCCTGAATGGTGCGGGCTTCACTGAAGGCGGCTACCGGATGGAAGATGGTTCAACGCGCGTGTCGACTCGCGATAATGAACTTTTTCTGCTGAACGTTGGTGAAACACTCAAACCCAACAACAAGAAATAAGCGTTAATCCTCAACAAGCCAATGGTGGTTCGCTGCCATTGGCAATCCCTTTTGCTTACCCTGCTCAACCGTTCACAAAACGATCCAGCCATTACACGATGCGCTATATAGTGTAATGCTGGCCACTATTGATGTGACCAGCATAAGTTGACGCAATAATCTCAGGCGTTAGTTAACCAGAGGGACTTCTGGGTGCACGCCAAGCCAGCCCGGCGTTGGTTCTCCTTTGGCTTCACCCACATACAGGCTCAACTGCGCGCGAAAACGCTCTACCGCACCGCGGTCGTACATGAAATCAGCAAAAGCCTGAGGACGCGTGTTGCGGTATTCCCAGATATGCTTGTAACCCACTGGTGGTTCAACATCGGTACGTACTGACCACATACGTGAAACCTGAGTCTGCGTTTGCGGATCCAGCACCCAGCTCAGATACAGCTTGGCGCTTTCTGGGTGTTTAGCCTGTTTAAAGATGGCTGCGCGTTGTGCCCAGGAGACAAACGGATCGGACTTAGGCAGAACAAAACGGGTTACAGCATCGGCTGCCGGAACGAGCGCACCGGAACTGCTAAAGGTCGCGCTGTATTTCCCTGTCGCGATCTCAGCACCGGGTACGTTGGTGCCGCGCACGTAGACGGGATCCTGCTCCTGCAATTTTTTAACAAAATCCCAGCCGTATTTATCTACAGCCAGTTTGTACCAGAACAACACCGCATCATCGTCGTTAGGATAGGCCAGAATCAAATTGCCCCTCAGATTGGGACGAAGGTAGTCATTGACTTCGCGCGGCCAGGATTTTTCATCCAGAAGCTGGGTGTTGACCAGATTACTGAATGCGATGACATAAGCGCCAGTCCAGGCACCATCCGCATCACGAAACTCTGGATAGATTTTGTCCCAGCCCCGTGCCTTGTAATTCAGCAGCACGCCTTCCTTTTTCCAGCGCGGAAAATTCTGCACCGTTTGCAGCTGCACCACATCAGGAATCAGGGTATCGGTCGCCAGTTGGTTATCGATACGGGCATCATGATATTTGCTGTAATCGACAATCACATTCAGTTTCATGCCAGGAAAACGTGTCTCAAATGCATTCTTGAAGCCAGTCTGCTGTGATTGCACGTCACCACCGGCATAGACGGTGACCGTACCACCTTCTCTCAACGCACTCTGATAGATTTGATCCAGCGAACGCGTCTCAATTTCGACGCCCGCCTGACTTTGTCCGACGCTGAGACCGGCCATCATGGCCAACATCAGCACTGTTTTCTTCAGGTACTTCCCAGTGTATTGCATTGTGATTTCCTTCACTTAATGAATAAAACCCGTGCCGACAAACAACAGATATCAGCCGCTGAAACGGCAACGGTGTGACCAGCGAATCGTGAGTACGCGACGCGCAGGATTGGATCGACGATGAAATCGTCAAAAACAAAGCCGGAATAGAAAACGGATGAACCTTCGTCATTATATCTTCCATCCAAAGGCCAACATCCATGCTTCTATTATGGAATTTAGCCGTAAGTTTACAGGATTAAATAAAAATACATACGAAGAAAAAACGAACGATATAGTTAAAAATATTGAATGGAATAAGAGAGGCGATATTCTATTCAGTGCGAACTAAACAGAGAGAGGGAGAAATCCAGAGGGAAAAGAATGGAAAAATTTAGCCTTTATAATGATTCCAGTTTAAATAATGTCATTTTGAAATCATGTAGGTGTGATAACATTAGGATTGAAATCACTTACCATTTCAGCCACTAAAATAAAACCCTGAAAATAACAATCACTCGATTAACGCTAAGAATCTATATACTCAGCAAGAAATAATACATAGTCGTGATTATCTATATAATGATTATCAGGATTGGAATAAAAGATCCTTCTCAATTATCGTTACCTTGTCTGTTTCAGTATCCAGAATAAGCAGAGCTTCGTGTGTCGCATCAGCTTGTATAAGAAGTTTTCCCTCACGATCCCAAATCGCCGACTGCCCTGCACAGATAAAATTATCAGCATGACCAACCGCATTCGCCATCAGGACAAACATCCCATGCTTCTTGGCGATTGCAGGATAATGCGCATGAGCCTGCATAACGCCATTAGGCGACTTTGCCACACTTGTAGCATAAAGATCGGCACCCAGGTTTGCGGCCTCAAGAGCATGAATTGGCTGCAAAGACTCATAACATATCGCAGGCACAATCAACTTACCTTCAATACTAACCGTCGTTTGTTGCATGCCTTGTTTAAAAAAAGGCATTTCATCAGGATGAAGTAACTGCTTTGAATAAAATAACGTCTCTTTTTCAGGTTGAAAAATAATCATCGTTATCTTTATTTCATCGCTGAATTTTACGGGATAACCAACCGAAATAGAAAGTTGCTATCGCAGTTGATAAATCAGCATTGTCTGAAAGCATTCCAGTTTCGATATGCTGGAAAAGCTCTAACTTATCTGATTCTCTTAAACAATCCAATTGGTTTACTAATGCCTTGCCCACCAATGAGAACAATAAAATAGTCGGGGGGTTATCTGGAAGCCAATACTTGACACTCTTATTTACTTCATTTTTTATGTACTCCGATTTCTGAGTGAAAATACTAAGGTATTCATTAATATATTTTCCCATTACTACTCACCTTTAAGGTAACTGGCTGGAAGCCGCCGAGTTTGACACAGATATCTCAGTCGTCATCACCGTTGAGCACTGCCAACTGCTGATACACATTGTGGCTGAGTGACAGATGCAAAAATCCCAGCTTTTTTAGGAGCCGGGATTTTTAATGGCTAATAGAATTCGGGATCTATTCGACCTTCCGCTTTCAGGATTTCAAGGAAGCGTTTATATGCAGTTTCATCATACTCAAGAAGATCATCAAGGAGTTTTTCTTCTATCAAAGGTTTATAAAAAACACCTTGGTTAAAATAAATAAAATCACCTGATAAATCAGAGTCAACTATATCTATGCCATCTCCTAGTTTATAAGCAGACAACCCACCATTCCCCTTAGATAGACCATAGAAGTAAGTGTTGCCTCCAACCCAATAGACTGCATAAACATCAACGAGATATCCCCCTCGTTGAGTTATTATTTTCATTGTTTTTCCTTAAATGAAGCACCTTGACGTTGTGGTGTGATAACTTTCATATCATAAGCCTTATTAGTCAATGAGTTATATTGATAATGAACTTCAATATTCCTACCATCCGGGAGTGTATGATTGACTGACATTTTCTGGAACCCTGCCGATGAAGGAAATTTAGGATCATTATTCAATCCCGTCAGTGGATATCCAGCCGATGGATTAGCCTTAACTCCATTCCATAATACTTGCTCATTCAGATCCCTCGGGAACGGATTCTGTATCCCCTTTGCTGTTGATACAGACTCAGCCTTTCTGATTAATTCCTGTTGCTCTCTTGTCAGCGGCGATGCATTAGAGCTTCCACCGATAGGTCTTTCGAGCGTTAGACCAGATATAACTGCAGCCAATATTCCTTTGTTAATATTATCCTGATGTAATTGAGGGTTGTTAACCACTGGTTCGAGCTGGGAAATCGAGTAACTTACTAACTCCTGACATTGACCGACACAATCCGGTGAAACAGCAAGCAACTTCAGTTTTTCCAGTTCTGCTTTTTGTTCCTTCAACGGGATACCGGTCGATAAGGCTTGATGCTGTTTATCTTTATCTAACTGGCTAAGTTCAGCTTTAAGTTGATCTCTTTCCTCATCGGTCTTCGCATTCGCATATTTCTCAGTGAAGATCGTGATGTCCTTATCACTCAGATAGTTATTCTCCACCGCATTACGCCCAGACTGTGCTCCGCTGGCGGCGGAGGCGGTGCTGTTGCCTGCCAGGCCGGATACCAGCCCCGCAGCCAGTGTCGAAAGCGCGCTCACTGACTGTTTTTCCGCTTCCGTCAGGTCGTTCGCCGTCTTGCCGGGATATTGATCGGCCATGATGGCTCGGGCGATCAGTTCACCGCTGGAGGCACCTATCGCCCCCGCTGCCGCATTCTGACCCGACAACTGTGCAACCACCGCACCCACCACTGCATGCGCCATCGCGTTGGCTGCGATATCGGAGGCCGTGACTTTGCTCTCATCCTTCGGCATCGTGACATCTTTCACCAGCTGTGCCAGATACGGTGACGCACCACTGGCAATCGCTTTCTGGATATCCCCGCCCGCCAATGCCTGAATCGCCGCCGTCGCCGCCTGTGCCGCCCGCTGGAAATCGCTACCCGTGCCGTATTTCTGCATCTCGGCCTTGTAGGTCGGCGATTCCGTCAGCGCCTTTTTATAGTCCTCCCACAGCGCGACCGAATCACCGTCTTTCGGACGTTCGACTTTGGAATCACCTTTCGCTTCCGCGGCCTTCTGCGCTTTCAGCTCGCCTTCCGTGCGCACGATATCCATCACCTGCGCGCCGATTTCACCAATCAGCTGCGCCTGTTTCAGGCGTTTTTGCTCTTTCTCTTTGTTAAAGATCGGGCTGAGCGCATTGTTCGCGTGCTCAACATCACGGCTCAGCGTGGCGATATCCTGCACCTGCTTCGCCGTATCCCGCAACAGCAGGCTGCCGTCACTCACCGCCGCATAGGTGGTGCTGGATGCATTGCCACTGTTACCCAATGCCATCAGCGCCGACGGCACATTCATCGCCAGCGTCGACAGCATGCTACCGCCCATCGATGGGCTGGCGCTGAAACCTGCGCCGCTGTGCTCCACCTTGAATTCGGCTTTATTGTTAAGCCCGCTCCAGCCGAGCGTCCCCGTTTCCAGCCGGTTTTTCTCGGCGCTGGCGGTAGAACCAATAACGGCAGCGTCAAGCTGGGTATGTTCACCGGTTTTTATACCAAATCCGTCTTTACCAGCAAAGAACCCCGTCTGCTGCTGCACACTATCATAATTGCTGTGCATCTTGTCCTGGCTGAGGCTGATGTAGCCGCTGCCGCCACCGCCGCCCCAGGTAAAGCTGCCCCCAGCCGCCACGCTGGTCTGTTTAGAATCATAGCGGTCGCTATCCTGCTGGCTTTGCAACAGCAGATTGCGTCCTGCGTCGACATCAATGCGCTCACCGTTAACCTGCGCGCCAATCAGTCGCGTGTCGCGATCGCTTTTCAGCGTGACATGGTTACCTGCATCCACCGTGGTTTCTGACCATGTATTGCCCGTGCCGGTTTCCCGCCCTTTCGCCGCATTAACGTTAGCAAAAATGCTAAGCCCCGCGCTGCCGTTACTCAGTCCCAGACTGATGCCGATATTGCCGCCGCTACTGCTGTTTTTGCCACTTAGTGCTTCACTATTACGGGCGGAGATCAGGTGGATATCCTGCGCCGCGTTCATCATGACATCGCCGCCCGCCTTAAGCTGGCTACCCGCAACCGTGATATCTCCCGTGCGCGCTTCAATGCCGATATCCCGCGTTGCATTCAGCGTCGAACCAAAGCTCTGCTTCTGTTCACTGGTCTGGCTGGAGCGTGAGTTCTGCGCCCCGAGAGAAATACTGACGCCGACAAAAGAAGCCTCCCCTTTGTTGTTCAACTCAGACTGACTGCCCTGGTAAGCCTGATACCCAGCCAGCCCCGCCTTCATCCCCTGAAGTAGCGCCAGTCGGCCATCACTTTCGCTTTTTGCCGCCTGAATGCTCTGCACCGCGCTATTGAGCGCCGACCCCACCACGCCGGAGAGCGCCACGGTCAGACCTGCGCTTTTCTGCTCAAACTCCTGTTGCTGCTTGCGCGTGTCATAACCCGGATCGATCGTGACGTTGTTACCTTGCAGGAGGATGTCTTTCCCCGCCACCATGTCGGTGCCGCTGATGGTGACATCGTTCCCGGCCTTCACCGTCACCGAGTCTGTCGTACTGCCGAGCGTGCTGATACTCTGGCTCTGTGTTGCGGCCTGATCGCGCAGTTTTTGGCTGGTCGACGTCGATCCGATGGTGAAGCCAATGCCGCCGCCGCTGAACAAGCCGCTTTTTTTCTTGCTGTGCTCTTCATAGTTCTGGTAGTTCTCTACGCTGGCAGCGGTGTTGATATCATTATTTGCCAGAAGCGTGACCTGCTTGTCGCCGACCACCGAAGAGCCTTGCAGATTAATATTCTGATTAGCCGCCATAGTGACACTGTCACCAGAAAGCAGACTGCCTTTCTCATCGGTTTGCAACGTTTCCCGCAACGTATGCGTCACCGTCTTCGAAAAGGCCTTTTTCTTGACTTTCGTTTCTTCAAAGAAGGTGTGCTGCGTTTCGGTCGCCGACAGCAGATTGATGTCGTTGCCCGCCTGTGCCGTCACCGCGCCGCTGGCTACACCCTGTGCCGCTTGCAGATTGATGTCTCTGCCCGCCTGCAGGTTCAGGCCCTTGCCCGTCGTTAACTCGGTACTTTGCTGAGTGATGTTTTGCTGCCAGTCGGCATGACGGTTCCACCAGTTGCCGCTGTAGGTTTCTTCCTCTTCAGACAGCAAATTGAGATCGCGCCCAGCCGCCAGTGTCGCCGTGCCTTTGGCATTCAAGCTGGCCGCTTCAGACAAGACATCTCGCCCCGCCACCAGAGTCAGATCGCCGCCGCTCAGTAACTGGCTGTTTGCCACCTCCTGCGTGCGACGCTGCGCCGTGCTGCTGCCCTGATACAGCGTCTCTTTCAGCGTGTCCTGCGCGGTGAGGTGAATATCATTACCCGCCGCCAGCGACAGCGCCGAGCCGCCGGAAAGCTGGCTGGCATCGATCTGAATATCCTGACCCGCTACCGCTTTCAGCGCGCCGCCCGCATTGACGGTGCTGCCTTGCACAGCCGTGTTCAGCGCAGTATTGCTGCTGCCCCACCCGATATCCACGCGATTATTGGTCAGCGTCAGCGCCTCAATCGCCACATTGCCTTTGGCGTTCAGCGCCATATCCTGCCCGGCGTTCAGCGTAGCCGCCACGTTGCGGATATCCTTGCCCGCGCTGAGGGTCAGGCTGTTACCTGCCACGATTTCGGCGGTTTTACCCAATTCGGTGAACGTAAGCGAGCCCGTGCCGCTGCGTGAAGCATTCGGCTGCGCGGTCTGAAAATCGCGCGACGCAGTCTGGTTGATAATGTCGCCGTTAATGCTGGCGAGCTGCAGCGTATTGCCTTCAATCCGGCTGCCGCTGTTTGTGATGTTGCTGAGCGCTACCAGATTCAGGCCGCCGTCTGACTTGATCAGTCCGCCTTCATGGTTATCAATCTTGTCGCCACTGGCAATCGCCAGCACCTCAACTGCCTTGAGCGTGCCGCTGTTGGTGACGCTGCCGCCAGCGTTCAGCTCAACCTTGTTCGCGACAATCGCGCTGCCCTGCAGGTTATTTTTATCCGCCTGCGCCAGATACAGCTTCGGCGCCAGCACGGTCTGGCCATTGACTTCAATATTTTCCCACCAGATCATACTCTGGCTGAGGTTGGCAACCTGATCCGGCGTCAAACTCACACCAAGTTGCAGGTTCATGCCTTTCTGCGCAGCAGCGGCGTTATCGAGCAGCATTTGCATCTGTGCCAGATCGGAGCCAGTGCCATTCAGGTGACGCTGCCCGCTCTGTTTCAGCACCGCCTGACTGATGTAGCGAGTATCAAACTCCGCATCCCCCAGAAAACGGTAGTCGTGATCCGCATCCAGATTGAGTTTATCTAGCAGATAGGACGACCCCAGCACCTTGTCGACCTGCGTCCACTGTGAACGCGTTTCGACAGGCACCACCGTTGACGGTTGTTGTCCCAGCAGCGTTTGCAGATCGCTGAACAGCGCATTGTCGACCTGCCCAAGCTGTTCCAGTTTCGGGTTGGTGTGGATCAGATAGCGGCTGTCCGCATTAGGATCGACAACCAGCAGCCCGTTATTGCCAGTGGGCAGTGGGTACTCGGCGAGCGGATTGGTGCTCAGGTTTTGCAGTCCATTGCCAATGGCGTTTAGCAGTTCTGTGGCAGAAAGAGGCTTCGGCACGGCGGGGGTAACCCCACCCGGAAGGTTGTCTGCGCTCACCGTTTGTTTCGGTATTTCTACCTCCACCGTGCCCGGCTTCGTCAATACGGCAGGCGAACCTACCGTGCCCGCTATCGTGACGCCCGCGACGGTATTGTCCACGGTAACGGGCGTCAGCCCCTGTCCCGCATCAGGACGTTGACCTGTCGACGTGAGCGCAACAGCATCAGGGTGGGCGACAGAGCTGGCGTTGGGATCGGTTAACACTAACGCATCATCGGTTTTCAACGTCAGCGGCCCTGCGGACTGCTGCCCCTGCGTCAACGGCGTAATGTTCTCTGCCTGCACCGCCGTTTGCAGCACAGTGCCTGCTTGCTGCGTCAGCGCGACCGTATCAGGATTGCTGACGTGACCGGAAGTAGAAGGCTGTAACGCCACCGCATCGCTGGTGTTCAGCGTCAGCGGCTCTGCAACCTGCTGCCCCGGCATCATTGCCGTAATGTTCTCCGCCTGCACAGCCGTTTGCAGCGCGGTGCCAGACTGCTGCGTCAGTATCACGGCTTTACCCGTCGCAGCTACGCCTGTGGCATTGCCCGCCAGCGTCGCCTGTCCGCTACCTGTTTTCGTAACGTCTATCGCACCCGTATTAAACGACGAATCCTGACTGACCAACTGACGTGTGGTCTGTTTCTGCAATGGCGACAGCGTGGTGATAGCATCCAGCACCGGTTTGGTGGACGCCGGCATAAATCCGCCGCTGCCCGGTTGCAGCGTGGTGTTGCTGATATCCTGTTTAAAGTCGGCGGTAATGGTGCCGCCTGCCTGAATTAACGCATTATAGCTTTCACCCTCAGTTTTTTCGTAGGTTGGAGTGCCGTCAAGTTGATAACTAATATATCTGAATAGAGCTCTCTGATGATGATAATCGCTAATCGTTGTACTTGTTGCTCTTGGTCCTATATATGCATAAGTCAAATACTCAGTAAATCCACCCTCATGATATGAGCTATTTTCAAATTTATTACCTAAAATAAAAATATTATCGGCTGCATATAATGAAGATGCTCTGTTTATCAAATCATCGGATAATATTGACAGCATATGACCAGAATTAATGACAGCATTATTTCCTTGGGCTACAACGTTTATTTTTTTATCTTTTAAAGTAAAACGCTGAACAATAAAATCTCCGAGAGGAGCATATATGGTTCTATCAGGGGCCCCCAAATGCCCTTTGTTAACATAAACTCCATAACTACCTTCTTTAAACCACTCAATCGGAATTTTTATCACCATTTCACCCACCCAATCCGGCACAGATTCCGCCGTAGATTCACTCTCCGTCACCACAAACCCTTCACGCTGATTAGTCAACGTGCCGGTATTAATCGTGATATCGCCGGACTGGGTTTCGATGGTGCCGGAGCTGTTGAGCAGCGAGGTGCTGGCCGTGCCCTGATCGTCACGCTGAATGAGCAGGTTATTGCCCGCTAGAATGGTGCCAAAGACGTTGGTGAGGGAATCGGACAGCAGACGCATATTGCCGCCCGCATAGAGCATGCTGCTGTTATGGAGCGCGCCACCCGCCTGAATAAGCAGATCGCTCGTAGTGCCAATCAGTCCTTTATTATTCAGCGTGTTATCGCTCACCAGCGTCAGGTTACCCCCCGCCTGAATGCTGCCCGCCTCCAACTGAGCGATGTTTTTCGCGCTGATACGCGACTCGCCGCCGCCCGCCAGAATGTTGCCCTGATTGGTCAGCGTACCGGTACTGGTCAATTGGACGGATTTACCCTGTAACGTCCCGCGCTGATCGAGGTCACCCGCCACGTTTAGCGCCAGCTGTTGCCCCGCAGCCATGCTTTGGGTGAAAGTCAGCGGTCCGGTAATATCGGCGGTCAGGTTACCCAGCGCGACCAGTTGCCCGTCCTGTTGTAGTTGATTGGTTTTCAGGCGCAGATCCTGCGCGCTGTAGAGCTTCGCGCCCTGACGGTTAATCAGCCGCTGCGTTTGCAGCGCAAGCTGTGTTAAGCCCAGCAGCGTACCGTGGTTGTCCAGTTCGTCGGCGATAATCTCCAGTTCGCCCGCCTGCACCAGTCCGTTGTTTACCCACTGCGGGATTTTCAGCGTCAGTTTGTCCTGCGCCATCAGGCTGCCCTGCTGAGTAAACTGGGCAGATTGCACCTCCAGTCCACGCCCTTGCAGCCAGCCGTGGTTGTCTACCGCCGCTGATTTCAGCGTCGTGGTGCCGTCGGATAACAGTTGTCCGGCCTGTTGGTTGACGATGCGGTCTATCGTGTCCAATTGCAGCGCTGCTGTGCCCTGCACCGTGCCGCTGTTGGTGACGGTATTGCCCGTCAGCATGGTGTTGACGGCTTTTATCTCGCCCTGATTATTCAGTGCGCCCGCTTGCACGTTCAGCGTGCCGTCGCTGCTTAAACGCGCTTGTGGCGCATTGCTGAACTGAGTGGAGACAGTCGCGTTAAGCGCGCTATCGCCACGCAGAGTGCCGTGATTCGTGATCTCATCAGCACCCAGCGTCAGCGTGCGGCCCTGAACCTGTCCACGGTTAGTGATGTCATGCGCCGTCAGGCTGAGATCGCCGCCGCTGACCAGTTGGCTACCCTGCGCGCCCTGATATGATCCGGTCAGTTGCAACGTACCACGCTGCACGCCCAGCAGATTCCCCTGTTGATCGAGGTCACGGGCTGTCAAACGCAATTCATCCGCTTGCCACAACCCCTGATTGCTCAACACACCAGTCGTGAGTTCGCCCACACCGCCGCTGAGTAAACGTCCCGCCGCTAGATTGTCGACGCGATCGGTCAATTGCAGCGTAAAGCCGCCGACACCCGTCAGCGTGCCGCTGTTTTCCAGCGTCTTGCCCGTTAACGTCACCGTTCCTTGCGAGAATAATTCACCCTGATTATTTAGCACGTCACCGTTGAGTGACAGGCTGTTCAGCCCCGCCACGGTGCCACTATTGTCGAGCGATTCTCCGTTCAGCGTCAGCGTACCCGCCTGCCATAAACCGGCGTTTTCTGCCTGTTTAGCATTAAGGGTTGCGACGCCTTTGCTAAGCAGTTGACTGCTTTTATCGCCTACATAGCGCAGCACGTCGAGCAAACGCAATGCGTCGGTGCCCTGAATGCGTCCCTGATTATCGATTTCACCAGTCCGCAGTTGCAGGTCGTTAGCTTGTAGCGTGCCCGCGTTGGTCAGCGATCCGCTGTCAACACGGCCTGCGCCGTTAGTCAGCAGCTCTCCATCGGCATGGTTAAGTAGCGCATCACGGTTTGTAACCGTCAGGCCATTGGTGCCCAGCACCCGCCCGCCGTTCTCCAGCGTCCCAGTGGTCAGGCTCAGCGTTCCCGCTGCAATTTCACCGGTCTGTGTCAGGCGATCGGCTGTGATAGTGGCCTCACCGTCACTCAGTAGGTGGGATAAATCGGTTCCCTGATAGGTGCGCTGTAAATCGAGGTGAAGGCCATCCTGACCGAGCAGCGAACCACCATTAATCAGGTCGTTCGCGGACAGTTCCAGTGTGTTGCCCTGCCAGAAACCGTCGTTCACGACCATCCCCGCCTGCGCCTGCAGGGCACCGTTGGTCAGCAGTTTGCCGGTGTCGCCGACCGTCAAGCCTTCACGCAATTCCAGCGTGATGCCGCGTTCACCGACTAGCGTACCCTGATTGTTCAGTGACCCGCCGTTCAGCGCCAGCGCCCGGCTTTCCCAGCGTCCGCTGTTGTTCAATTGATTACCGCGTAGCGTCAGCGTGTCGGCCGTGTGTAGCAGGCCTGCACCCTGATAGTCGCCACGGAGCGACAGTGCGCCGTCGGCAATCAGATTGCCCGCATTGCGAATATCTGCACTCTGCACGTCCATCTTGCCCATGCTGGAGACCGTGCCCTGATTGTCGAACCGGCTGGCGTTAAGCTGTGTATCACCACCGGAGAGCAGCGTGCCCTTATTGGTTAACAGGCTGGCAGGGTTGTTGCTATCCAGCGTGATATCGAATCCACGATCGCCCTGCATCCGTCCGCGGTTAGTCAGCTGTTGTGCCTCAAACGTCAGGCGATCGGCCTGTACATCACCGTCGTTTATCACACTTGCGGCGCGTAAGGCGGCAATACCCTGCGACAGGAGCGTACCGTCTTTCTGATTAGTCAGATCGTGGGTTGTCGTCAGCGACAAAGCATCGAGACCGAATATCTGTCCGGTATTGATCAGATCATTGGCCTGAAGCGTGATATCACCCGCCTGCCACTGGCCGTTATTTTCAACCTGACCCGCGGTCAGCGTGCTGCTGCCCTGACTCAGCCATTTCCCCTGATTGCGTGCCGTATCCGAAATCGCCAGCGTCAGTGCATCCACACCCAGCATTTTTCCGTGGTTATCCAGTGTCTGGGCGTCCACGGTCAACGCGCGGGCTTCCAGCGTGCCCTGCTGATCGAGGCTTTTCGCGATCACACCCAACGTATTGCTACCGCTGATGACACCGCGATTATCCAGCTTATTGCGCAGATCCAATTGCAGATCGTCCGAACCCTGCATCTGCCCGTGGTTGAGCACGTCCTCCGCGGTTATATCGATGCGCTGGCTGGTGAGGTCACCGGTGTTGGTCAAGCCACCACCCAGCGTTAACTGAAGGCCGCGTGTGCCGTTAAGCTGTCCGCCGTTGCTCACGTCGCGGGCGGCAATGGCAAGCACATGGCTGTTCAACGTACCCTGATTATCAAGATGATTGCTGAGTTCCAGCGTCAGCCCGTTAACGCCCGTCAGGGTACCGTGGTTGAATACGTCATTGGCCTTGAGCGTCAGCGCATTACTGCTGACGTCACGCGCGTTGTTCAGTGTCCCCGTCAGATCCAGGGTCAGGCTGTCCACGCCCGTAATATCGCCGCTGTTGGTCAGGTCGTTCGCGTTCAGCGTCAACGCCGTACCGTACAACGCCCCCTGATTATCCAGGCTATCGACAGCAGTCAATTCAAGGCGGTCAAGGCCGTTAATTTTTCCGCTATTGACCAGTCTGTTGGCCTGTGCGCTGAGCTGGTTGCTGTTCAGCGCACCCTGGTTAGTTAAGGTGTTATCCAGCGTCAGTTGAAGACCGTTAACGCCAGTGATGTTGCCCTCGTTGGTCAGCGTCTGGGCGGCAATATCGGCGTTATCGCTCCACAGCGTGCCCTTATTGTCTACATCACCATTCACCAGCGTCGCCTTAAGCAATTTATCGCCCTGAATGTGCCCGCGGTTGATCAAGTTCTGCGCGTCCAGCGTCAGGCTATCCGCCTGCCATTCACCGTCATTTTCCACGTCGGCCGCGTGCAATACCGCGAGTCCCTGTGTGAGCAGCTTGCCATTTTGCGTATTGTCCAAACGGTTTTTCGCCGTCAGCGACAGCGCAGACAGCCCCAGCAGTTGCCCGGCATTTTCGACGTCATCTGCCGTCAGCGTCAGCGTGTTGCCCTGCCAGAAACCGTCGTTCACGACCATCCCCGCCTGCGCCTGCAGGGCACCGTTGGTCAGCAGTTTGCCGGTGTCGCCGACCGTCAGGCCTTCACGCAATTCCAGCGTGATGCCGCGTTCACCGACTAGTGTGCCCTGATTGTTCAGTGACCCGCCGTTCAGCGCCAGCGCCCGACTTTCCCAGCGTCCGCTGTTGTTCAGTTGATTACCGCGTAGCGTCAGTGTGTCGGCCGTGTGCAGCAGGCCTGCACCCTGATAGTCGCCACTGAGCGACAGTGCGCCGTCGGCAATCAGATTGCCCGCATTGCGAATATCCGCACTCTGCACGTCCATCTTGCCCACGCTGGAGACCGTGCCCTGATTGTCGAACCGTCTGGCTTGCAGTTGGCTGTCGCCACCGGACATCAGGGTACCCAGATTGGTTAAACGGCTGGCGGGATTATTGCTATCCAGCGTGACCGCTAACTCGCGATCCCCCTGAATACGCCAACGGTTGGTCAGCTGCTGTGCCTCAAACGTCAGGCGATCGGCCTGTACATCACCGTCGTTTATCACACTTGCGGCGCGTAAGGCGGCAATACCCTGCGACAGGAGCGTACCGTTTTGTTGGTTAGTCAGACCGTGGGTTGTCGTCAGCGACAAGGCATTGATGCCGAAGATCTGCCCACTGTTGGTCAGATCATTGGCCTGAAGCGTGATATCACCCGCCTGCCACTGGCCGTGGTTGTCAACCTGATCTGCCGTCAGTGTGCTGCTGCCCTGACTCAGCCATTTGCCCTGATTGCGTGCCGTCCCCGCAATCGCCAGCGTCAGCGCATCCACGCCCAGCATTTTTCCGCGGTTATCCAGCGTCTGGGCGTCCACGGTCAGCGCACGGGCTTCCAGAGTACCCTGCTGATCGAGGCTTTTCGCGATTACACCCAATGTATTGCTACCGCTAATGACACCGCGATTATCCAGCTTATTGCGCAAGTCCAATTGCAGATCGTCCGAACCCTGCATTTGCCCATGATTGAGCACATCATTGGCCGTTATCGCTATTTGCTGGCTGGTAAGATCGCCGCGATTGGTCAACGCCTCGTTGAGAGACAGTTGCAGGTTGCGTGTGCCGTTGATCTGGCCATCGTTAGTGAGACCGTTGGCGGTGATGGACAGCGCATGGCTGTTCAGCGCTCCCTGATTGTCGAGGTGATTGCCGAGCAGGAACGTTAACCCGTTAACACCCGTAATCATGCCGTGGTTGAACACGTCGTTAGCATCAAGAGTCAGCGCATTGCTGCTGATATCACGCGCATTGTCCAGCGTCCCCTTTAGGCTCAGGGTCAGGCTGTCCACGCCCGTAATCGTGCCGCTGTTGGTCAGATCGCTGGCGTTCAGCGTCAACGCCGTACCGTACAACGCCCCCTGATTATCCAGGCTATCGACGGCGGTCAGTTCAAGACGGTCAAGGCCGTTGATTTTTCCGCTATTGACCAGTCTGTTGGCCTGTGCGCTGAGCTGGTTGCTGTTCAGCGCACCCTGGTTAGTTAAGGTGTTACCCAGCGTCAGTTGAAGACCGTTAACACCGGTGATGTTGCCTTCATTAGTCAGTGTCCGGGCGGCAAGCGTGGCGTTTTCGCTCCACAGTGTGCCCTCATTGTCTACATCACCGTTTACCAGCGTCGCCTTAAGCGATTTATCGCCCTGAATGTGCCCGCGGTTGATCAGGTTTTGCGCGTCCAGCGTCAGGCTATCCGCCTGCCATTCACCGTCATTTTTTACGTTAGTCGCCTGCAATACCGCGATCCCCTGCGTGAGCAGCTTGCCGTTTTGCGCATTGTCCAGACGGTCCTTCGCCGTCAACGACAGCGCAGACAACCCCAGCAACTGTCCGGCATTCGCGATCTCGTCTGCCGTCAGCGCCAGCGTGTCCGCCTGCCAGTGTCCGCTGTTTTCCAGCCGATTAGCTGTGAGCGTGCTGGTGCCCTGACTCAGCAACTTGCCCTGATTACGTGCGGTATCACGGATGGCAAACGTCAACGCATCCACGCCCAGCATTGTGCCCTGATTGTCGAGTGTATTTGCCTGCACCTGCAGATCGCGGCTTTCCAGCGAACCCCGTTGATCGACCTGACTGGCCTCAAGCTGCACTTGCTTGCTGCCGCTAATCAGACCACGATTGTGCAAGCCATCTTGCAACGTCAGGTGCAGGTCGTCACCGGAGACGTCGCCCTGATTGAACAGATCGGTCGCCGACAGCGTCAGCGCCGACCCATAGAGTTCGCCTTGATTCGTCAGGCGATCGGCAAGCGTCAATTGCAACGCGTCAATCCCGGCCATCTCGCCGCCGTTGAACACGTTATCTGCCGTAATATCAATCCGTTGCCCCAGCAACGTGCCCTGATTATCCAGCGTGAGTCCCTTCGCCTGAATGGTATTCGCCCGCCAGTGCCCGGTATTCGCCAGCGTCGTGCCGGACAAGGCCAACAAACCGTCCGTATTGAGCGACCCGCTTCCCTGATAATTCCCCGTCAGCGACAGCGATTTCATTGCCACCACAGCACCGGTATTATCAATCGACTCACCAGTTAAGGTTGCTGCACCGTTGCTGGAGAGCGAGCCATGGTTGGCTATTTGCGTGGCGCGTAGGTGTACATCCCCACCTGACACCAGCGAGCCGCGATTGTCCAGAACACCGCTGTTTTCCCCCGCATCCTGAGGTGAAGCACTCAGGCTGAGTTGCTGTGCATCTGCCGCCAACGTTAACGCCATCGCCAGAAAAGACGGCTGACGAAGAGCACGCGTTGGCTCCACGATAATGCCGAGATCGCGATCGATCTGGATCCGTCCCGTGTTAGTGAAACGTTCGGCCTGCAACGTCAGGTTATCCGCCAGCCATTCACCGTGGTTCTCCGCCTGAGCCGCCTGCAGGACCGCCGCCCCCTGCGTGAGCAATTTGCCGTTCTGCTGGTTGGTCAGCCCGTGTTGTGCGGTTATCGACAGCGCCTGAATACCGAGTAATTGCCCAGCATTGGTCACCTCATCCGCTTCTAGCGTGAGACTGTCGGCCTGCAGCAGCCCGCTATTGTCCAGTTGCTGCGCGGTCACCATCCCGTTGCCCTGCGTCAGCACATTGCCACTGTTCGTGGCATTGCCTGCGATGGCGAGCGTCAGCGCATCCACGCCCAGTATTTTGCCCTGATTGACCAGCGAGGCGGCGTCCAGTGTGACGGTTTTCCCTTCCAAGGTGCCGAGCTGTTTGACGTCACCTGCCGTCACTGCCACCGACTGGTTGCCGCTGATGACGCCCGCGTTATCTATTAATCCCGCCACATTCAGTTGCAGGGTATTGATGCCCTGAATATCGCCATGATTGTTCATGCCTGATGCCGCAATAGACAGATTGTCGCTGCGCAACTCGCCGACGTTATCCAGACGGTCAGACAACGTGATCCCCAGAGAATCACCGCCCACAACGCTGCCGTGATTCGTCAGACGGTTTGCCGACAGCGTCACGTCATTCCCCAACACCGAGCCCTGATTGGTGAACGACATCCCTTGCAGAGACAGCGCCCGACTTTCCCAGTGCCCGTCGTTAACCAGCGTGTCGCCCTGGAGCGTCAGCGTACCGGCCGTGTTCAGCAGTCCGCGGCCACGATAGTCACCGTGCAGCGACAGCCCTGTCGCGGCCACTAAACGGCCGTCGTTAGTCAACGACATCCCGGTCAGTACCGTGTGACCCAGACTGGATAGCGTGCCCTGATTATCTATCAGACGCGCGAACAACGTGGCGTCACCGCCCGTCGTCAATGCGCCACGATTGATTAACGAGCCCTTGCCTTCAGTGGCCGGTAGCGTCAGGGATAAGGCGTCATCCCCCTGAATCTCACCGTCATTGGTTAAATTATTCGCCGTCAGCGTCAGTCGCTGTGCCTGCCATTCTCCAACATTGACGACATCCGCCGCGGTGAGCACCGCCGCACCCTGTGTGAGTAATTTACCACTCTGCTGATTGGTCAACCCGTTGGTGGCCGTCAGCGCCAGTGAAGCGATACCGAAGATTTTTCCAGCGTTATCCAGCGAACCCACCTGAAGTGCAGCGTTTTTTGCCTGTAATAACCCTGAGTTATCAAGTTGCTGTGCCGTCACCGTGCTGTCGCCTTCGCTCAGCAACGTCCCCTGATTAGACAGGTTGCCAGTTATCGCCAGCGTCAGTGCATCCGTACCGTGAAGCGTGCCCTGATTGGTGAGGCGAGCTGCCTCTGCGTGAAGCTGATTGCCCTGAAGCGTGCCGCTGTTATCCAGATCTCCGGTGATAGCCAGCGTCAGCGCATCGGTACCGTAAAGCGCTCCCTGATTAGTGAGGCGGGCAGCCTCCGCGTGAAGCTGGTTGCCCTGCAGGGTTCCAGCGTTATCCAGATTGCCGTTTAAGAAGAATGACAGGCTATTGATACCACTGATGTTGCCGCTGTTGTTAAGCGCGCTACCGACTGCAGTGAGGTTTAACGCCTGTAGTGTGCCCACGTTCTGGACGTTCGCCGCCTGAATGCGCAGCGCATCACCGCTTAACCAGTCGCCGTCGTTGGTAAACGCATCAGCCACGGTCAGAGTCACCGCCCCCGGTGCCTGTACTTGACCGTGATTCATGAGCGTATCAGCCTGAAGAGTCAGCGTATTGCCCTGCAACGTACCGTCATTGCTCATGGCATTGCTGGCAATTGCCCAGTTCCCCGCCGTCAGCAAACTGCCGCGGTTGTCCAACTGAGCAGCCGTAATCTGCCCGTCGCCGGTAATGCTGGTTTTACCCGTATTGAGCCAGCGTTCGGCATTCATCAGGAACTGCTGCGCCTGAATCGCGCCGTCGGTCTCTGCCTGTCCGGCGTTCAGCGTCAGTTCGGTGCCCGCCAGCAGCGTTCCGCTGGCAGATTGCGTCAATTGATGCGTGGCATCGAGGTGCAGCGCATTATCGGCCTGAAGCGCCCCCTGATTGGCTAGGGTTTCGGTGTGCAGCTGTAATTCAGGAGCGGTGAGCGTACCGTCATTGCTAACGTGGTCGGCGGTCACGTGTAAGGCAGTACCGGCCTGCATCAGACCACGGTTATCCAGCGTATTCCCCAGCGTCAGCGCCAGCTTCTCTCCCGCGCTGAGCGTGCCGTCATTCACTACACTGCCGCCATGCAGCGCCAACATCTGCTGCGCATTGATGGTGCCGTGGTTTTCTGTCGTCTGATTGGCCAGATCGAGTTCATTAGCCGTCAC
This sequence comes from Pectobacterium atrosepticum, assembly GCF_000740965.1. Classification (NCBI taxonomy): domain Bacteria; kingdom Pseudomonadati; phylum Pseudomonadota; class Gammaproteobacteria; order Enterobacterales; family Pectobacteriaceae; genus Pectobacterium; species Pectobacterium atrosepticum. The sequence goes on from NZ_CP009125.1 coordinate 2,670,833, forward strand.
TTCGCCCTGATTGGTAAACTGACGACTTTGCGCGGTCAGCGCGGTCGCTTGTAACGTCCCATCGTTGCTGATGCTGTCAGCCAGCAGAAACAGCTGGTTATCCGTCAGGATCTTGCCCTGATTGGCAAGCGCCGTTTGCAGCTCAAGCCTGATATCGTCACGCGCACTGAGTAAGCCAGTATTATCTAGTCGATTCGCATTGACCGTCAGGCGTTCTGCGGCGGCCAGCGTCCCGCCGTTTGTCAGGTCAGTGCCGCTGAACGTCAACCCCTGCAGCGAGGCGATATCACCCTGATTATCCAGCGAATCGACAGTCAGCGAGATCGTTTTCCCTGCCAGCGTACCGCGCTGCACCAAACGTCCACCCTCAACGGCTAGCGCGTTACCTGCAGTCAGATTACCCTGCCAGTCACCCTGCTGCGTGACGCGCACCGTGGCGTTGTTTTTTGCCTGAAGTTGCGCGCTGCCTGCACCGTTGAGGATTTTTGCCTCAAGGCGAATAGTGTCTGCGTCCGCCATGCCCGCCAGCGACACCACGTCCCCACGCACATCAAGTAAGGTACCTGTCTTAATCCCGCTTTTGGCATCCTGCTGCAGCGATTTCCCCGCATCGATCGCGACCTTACCCGCCGCAAGCTGGGTATTGGAGAGTGTGACGCTGTCACTTTTTAGGGATAATAGATTGGTGGGTTTGACGGTGCCTTGTGCATCCACGCCTGCGCTGATAAGACTGTTCTGCGCAGCCAGCTCACCGCCGGATTGGAGATCGATATCCTGCCCGGCACGCAGCGTGGCGTCCTGCAGCGCGATGTCCTGCCGGGCTTTTAGCGTCAGAGCGCTTCCCGCCTGCTGCTTGCCCTGTAGCACTAGCGCGTCAGCGTCGGCCTGAATTGTCCCCTGCGCCACCGTATCACCGAGGCTGAGTTTACCGTTGGCGGACAGCGTGATATCGCCGTTACGTGCACTGAGGTTGCCGACGTTCACGCCCACACCTTTATCACTCGAAATCAGCTTGATGCGATTGGTGTACATCCCGCCGAGTGCGCCGGTATCCAACGCGACTTTGACACCATTAACCGCACCGCCATCCGCCGCCTGCGCCGTCACCTTGCCCGTCGCGTCAACCTGATTGGCACCCAGCACAATCTGCGCATCGTTGGCATTCAGCCCGGCATTAATCTGCGCGGTACGGGAAATCAGGCTGAGGTAGTCGCTCTTGCTCGCATCCAGTCCCTGCCCGGTCAGCGTGATATCACCGCGTGTCACATCAATACGCTGCAGATTGCCCTGCGCATCCAACTGGGGTTTCCCAGTGGTCAACGTCACTTGTGGGGTGTTGATAAAACCGCAGCCGTCACAGGTAATGCCGTTCGGGTTGGCAACGATGACACTGGCCGGTTTACCGCCCACTTCCAGATAGCCCGCCAGCGTACTGCGGTTGGTCGATACCACTTCGTTGATAATGGCGTCGGCGGCTTTCCCCTTCAGATTGGGGTTGTTCTGAATCAGCCCACCGAGTTGGGTGGGATTAAGCTGTTCCGTGCCGTTATTCAGGATCAGACCGGGCTTGTCGACGTTAAAATCGTGGTACTGGTTGTGGGAGATCCCCGCACTGTTTGGCGTGGCAATGTTGATGACCGGCACGCCGTTGCCAGCCTGATCCAGCGCGGTATTGCCCGTTGCGACCTGCACGCCTGCGGCCATTGCTGGCAATTGTGGGGGAGTGATCATTTCTGCATAGCTAAGGGGGAGAGTCTGGGATAGCGCGACGCCTTGAATGACGCGGCTTTCGTGGGATTTCAGAGATTTTGCATAGCTCTGGAGAAAATGAGCAAAAGTCGACTTTTTTGTATTTAAAACTGCATAGTTTCGAGCACCGATTGATCCTGTTTAAGCGGCGTTTAACGCATTATTAAAACACCGCATAGGATATTATCTTTTACCCCACACTGTTTGGTAGAGCTGCTGTAATTCACTATCGGTGAGTTCTGTCATTGAGGATTTTTGAAATTTTTTAGCCATATGGCTTTTTCGCCACTCCTGCCATCCATTCTTGGAACATCTTGTTTGGATTGATTTTATTGTCTCTTTTCTCCAATCAGTAACTTTTTGTGGAGCTGAAGCCATATTGCGTAAAATGCCTATCTGTGTACGTAGGTATTTGATGGATTTAGAAAAATCATCTGATTTTATTTCATGATAGCTATTCACTTTCATGCTTTTATTCAACCGAATCCATGCTGCATTATGTGTTATTGCTGTTTTTTTTACAGCATTATGGGTTTCAACCCATTCATATATAAGTGTTTTTATTTGATGTTTTTGATTGGCATCAACAACACCGTCACCCGTTTTCACTTGCACCCGCGGTTTTTTCACGGGGCTGTTGAAATTGATAACATTGTTAACGGTGTTCCCATTACCGATAACGTTACCTGTACCAGATATATAACTATATGATTTTTCGATATTTGAATCATCACTAGCTTCTTCCCCATTGATTAACTGGGCTATCTCCAAGAGCTCATCTTCGAGGGAACGCTTATTTTTTCCTATATGTACGATTTTGTCGTCCTTCATAACATGTCCTCAATATTAAGCAACGAGATCAACGGTTTCTCTGACTAGCTTTATGTCTATGAAATTACTTGACTTAAAGGCTCTATAAAGTATTGCAATAACTTTTGCCTTAGTTGCTGGGGGGATTTTTTTTGTTCGGCTAGCCAGCAAAAGTTCAACAGACTCGATAATTTTTGATAATGCTTCAATATCAATATCTCCTTCATCGAAGACTGCCGTCTCTACCCCTAGAGCTTCTTGTGTTTCCATTGGCAATGAAGATATATGGAACTCAAACGCAACGCCCTTGACCCCCTTCTTCTGGCGTTTTCTCCACTCCTCCTTATTGGCTTTTCTGTTAACGCTACTTTTATCCCCAGGTAGCCCTGGAAGTCCTGCAAGCTCACTAGCTGAAAACCATTCATTCAGTGCCATCACAAAACACCCTATTTGGTTGCATATTTGGTTGCATTGATGGTTGTGAAACGAAAGTAAATAACCTTTAAATTCAGTCAAATGTAAAATCAAGCAAAGGAGAGGTGATTTTATTTCGTTGCAGCCATTGCAATGACAACGCAATGAAAGTATCTTTTTCATAACTAGATGGCTACTTGAGGCGCTAGCTAGTCGGTTAACTTTTAAGGATGGCATGAAATGAAAGGTGAAAAAAGAGTAAACATGCACAGGGCAGACATAGTCGCCGCTCTCCGCAAGAGAAACTTGTCTCTGTCAGGCTTGGGGCGTGAGCACGACTTGTCTCCTTACACATTAAAAAATGCATTAGATAAACCTTATCCAAAGGCTGAAAAGATTATCGCGGATGCTATTGGAATGACTCCCCAAGAAATTTGGCCAGGGAGATATTGAAATGATGTCGATAAGCAGTTGGGTAACAGCAAAGGATATTGCAGGGCTTCCAGGTCTTCCGTCAGCTATCAGTTCGGTACTTAGAAAGGCCAAAAAAGAGAATTGGGTTTTTAGACAAAAGTGTGGAATTAAAGGTGTTGCCTATGAATTTAATTTTGATGGCTTACCGATGGTCGTGCAAAACGCTTTGCGTGAGCGTTACTACAACACCTTGCTGCAACAACAGCCCGTTAAAGCTCTGGCAGTGGCGAAGACTTCTGCGTCATCCAGTCAGTTGCTTGAAATCGTGCGTCAATGCCCTGCGGTACTAGACCAGAAAACCGCAGAAATGACGCAAAAACAGCGTGATATCGCTGATGCCCGTATGGTGCTGGTTGTTGAGGTGCTGCGTCTTGAAGATACCGGTTTATCGCGTATCAAGTCGATTAACTTTATCTGTGACCGGTCACGCTCCGGCGATCTGCCTGCACACCTGCACGGGTATGTTGATCTCGCTAATGCGCGTCGCGGCCAGCGTGTCGGCGTCAGTGTGCGTGCGTTGAATCAGTGGGTTGTTGACTACCTGAGAGCGAAAAACAGCGCGGAACGCCTCGCCCTTTTAGCGCCCGGTCATAAAAAAGCTAAGAAACCAGAGCAGCTTTCGTGGGTGCCGATGTTTATGGCGCACTATCGCAACCCGAACGGCCCGTCAGTTGCAGAGGCTTATCAGGGGTTCTGTGCCGAGTGGCATCAACGCTATGCCGATCAGCCTGCGATGCGTGATGCGGTTCCTTCTGTCCATGCTGTTTATCGCGCATTAGACAAGATGCCTCGCATCGTGCGCCAGCGCGGCCGTGTCACTGGCTCTGCCATGACGGCATTACAGACCTACGTTAAACGCGACTGGTCAGTGATGCCTGTTAATGGTGTCTGGATTGGTGACGGTCACAGCATGAAAATGAAAGTTCAGCATCCTGACCACGGCCGCCCGTTCACGCCAGAGTTAACACTGGTGATTGATGGTCGTACCCGCTACGTCGTCGGCTGGAGTCTGGCGCTGTCAGAAAACACGCTTGCCGTTGCCGATGCGCTGCGCCACGGCATCGAACGCCACGGTGTGCCACTGCTTTACTACTCCGATAACGGGGCGGGCGAAACTGGAAAAATGCTGGATGCGGATATCACCGGTATTCTGCCGCGCCTCGGTATCGAACACCCTACCGGTATTCCAGGGAACCCACAGGCACGCGGTATCATCGAACGTCTGAATAGGGAAATTCCGGCACGTATCGCCCGTAAGTTCGCCACCTATAACGGTAAATCGGCGGATAAAGAAACCGCGCGTATTACCAGCCGCGCGATTGACTCTGCGGTGAATGCCCTGAATCAGAATAAGGCGCTCAATCCCGTACAACAGTCTGCGATTGCCAAGCTGCCAAGCTGGAACCAGTTGATTGATGCGATTGAGGATGAGGTCACGGCATATAACACGCAACACCGGCATAGCGAATTACCACTGCGTGCAGCGGGCGGACATTACACGCCTGCGGAATACCGCGCCGCACTGCTGGCTGACGCTGAGATTGATCGCTTGTCTGAGGCAGAGCTGCGCGAAATGTTCCGGCCGCAAGTCAAGCGCACCGCGCAGCGCGGCTGGTTATCCATTTTCAACAATCAGTATTTTGCTGAAGAGTTGATAAAGGTGGATGGCGAGGAAGTGCTGGTCGCGTTTGATATTCACGATGCAACGAGCGTAACCGTTCGTTGCGTGGATGGTTCGCTGGTCTGCACGGCCATCGTCAACGGCAACACCCGCGCCGCTTTCCCTGTCGATTACATCGAGAAGGTTCGCAAAGACCGTCACAGCCGCCGTATGGCGCTGAATAACAAGAAAGCTGAGGAAATAAACGCTGAGCTTAATCCGGCGTTGCCTGGCGAGACATTTGATTTTGGCAGTTTTATCCCCGCAGAGCGACCGGAGCCGGAAGACGAACCGTATTTCTTCCTGCAAGCCGACCGCGACGAATATTTAAGAAAGAAAGCCGCGCAGCGGTAAATACAGAGAGGTTGATATGAATTTACAGGCTGAATTAAACGAACTGATTACCCGTAAGGGCTGGTCACAGGCGCAAGCCGCGCGGGCGATTGGTAAAAGCCCTGCGGTTATTAACCAGTATTTGCAGGGAAAGTATGCTGGTGACGTAGACGGCATTAATGAACTGATTGCCGGTTTCATTGCGCGTGAAAGTGAAAAAGACAAAGGCCAGCGCATTACGGCGGAATACGTCAAAACGATGACGTCGGCACGCGGTATTGAGGTGATCCGCATGGCGCACCTGGACGGCGACATCAATGTAATTTACGGCGAGGCCGGGCTGGGTAAAACCATGATGTTACGGGAATACGCTGCCCGTCATCGTGACGCGATCCTGATTGAAGCCGACCCCGGCTATACCGCCCGTGTGGTATTGGAAGAACTGTGCAGCCGCCTCGGTCTTAGTAAGCGCGGCAATATGCACGAACTGAGCGAGGCGTGCATTACGGCGCTGCGTGAGTCGGGTCGTATTGTGATGATCGACGAGGCGGAAAACCTGCCCTACCGCGCCCTCGAAACGCTGCGTCGTATTCACGATAAAGCGGGGATCGGGCTGGTATTAGCCGGAATGCCACGCTTGATCATCAATCTGAAAGGCAAGCGTGGCGAATACCGACAGTTATATAGCCGCGTCGGCTTTGCCCTGTTCATCGGTGATGTGCTGCCGGAGGATGATATCAACATTATCGCTACCCATATGCTGCCTGATGCGCAGAACGCCGACATAGCGGGTGCGCTGTTTAAAGCCTGTCGTGGCAATGCCCGACGCCTGTTTAAGCTGGTGCGCGGTGTCAGTCGTCATAGCGATATTAGCGGCAATGCGATTAGCGCGGGGGCGGTACGCAAATTTGCAGAAATGCTGATTAGTTAATTAACGAGGTATTAATGATGTGCAAATTGCCAATTAATAATCCCGAATTAATGCGCCCGATTAATCGGCTTATTCGGTCTGGTATTAACGTCGTCAATGTGAATTTAAATTTTAAACGCCCTGTTATTGAAGTTGATCGTCCGTTTAAAGCATGGGAAGCCGGAGCCGTGGACATTACTGAAACACGCAACGGCGTGCAGCAAATTGTAAAAATGACGCGCTGGCGTGGCGCTCACATTATCTGGAGGTAGTTGATGGCGAAAGTCGTTGTGTATTTGCGTGAACGGTCACGCGGGCTTGTGGTTGATTGCAAAGTGGAGCGTGAGCCTAGTGATGGCGAACTGGCGCAGCGAGCCGCTGAAACGGTGGCCGCAGGTCTGACAGGACACGTACTAGCAAAAGTTAGTGACGTAGTAAAAAAATCTAAATCACGTAAGGGGAAAGTCAATGTCCATTAAAAACAAACAATTCACCGAAACCGCAGCCCCGGAGGGGTACTGGGTTGATGCTAAGGGCGTATTAACGCCAGAGCATCTGATTAAACCGATTGATACCGCGCGTGATGGGCTGGTTGCGGAACTCATTGGCCGTGCGTTGGCTGTCAATAAAGCGCTGGCTGAGTTTAAGTTGTCTGGCTTTGCTGATATCGCCGCGTTCGTGGCGCTATCAGGCGATGAGTACGGCGTTAACTTGGGTGGAAAAAAAGGTAATGTCACTCTGTATAGCTACGATGGCCGTTACAAGATTCAGCGGGCTATGCAAGACCGCATTGATTTTGATGAGCGCCTACAAGCCGCTAAAGCGTTGATCGATGAGTGTCTGGCTGATTGGGTAGAAGGTGCACGTCCAGAGGTTCATGCCATTATCAATCGTGCGTTTCAGTCTGAGAAATCAGGTGAGGTTAACACCGGCGCGGTACTTGCCTTGCGTCGTCTTGAGATTGCAGACGAACGCTGGAATCGGGCGATGGATGCAATCGGCGAAGCGGTGCAGGTTGTCGGTAGCCGTTCTTATATTCGCGTCTATGAGCGGATCGGCGACTCTGACCAGTATCAGCCTATTTCATTAGATATCGCAGGGGTGTGATGTGAACGCTGGCGAGTTTAATAAAAAACATAAAGTGGGGGCGGCGTTTTTTCACCGCGCTCCCCCTCTGCGCCCACGTCGAATGGTTAAAACGGTCGATATTGCGCGTGACTTTAATTGTGGTGCGATTGTTGAAATTAATCTGGAACCGTATTTCGTCAAGATTAATACGTTAAAACCCGCAGGCTGATTTAAACCGAAATTAAAACTTCTTTAAACATGGCGTAAACCCGCCAGGGCTGGCTTACGCCAAAATCAGGAACTGGATCATGATGAATAACGAAAAATATCTCAACAAAATTAAAAAACTGCTGAATCTGGCGCGGCGGAGTACCAATACTAATGAAGCCGCCAATGCCATGAGCCAAGCGCAGGCAATGATGCGCCAGCATGGTTTAACTGAAACTGACGTTGATTTGATGGCAATTAACGAAGCTGACAGTAAAACGGCTCCTTCCAAAGCTCAGAAAACGCCTAAATACATGGCTGGGTTGATGCAGCTTATTTGCAATGCGTTTGGTGTGCGGAGCTATTTATCATTTAAACGTGACTTTCTTGGTGGTCGCCAGAATAGCGTTATTTTTTACGGCCCGAATGAGCGCCCACAAATTGCGGCCTATGCGTTTGATGTTTTATCGCGTCAGATGATGAAAGCCCGTCGTGAGTTTTCAACCAGTCTGCGCAAAAGCATTAAACAGAGTACCAAAATTGCTCGCGCAGACACGTTCTGCGAGGGCTGGGTATTGGGTGTATGGCAAGTAGTTGATTCATTTGTTGTCAGTGACCCGGAAGCCACGTTGATTTCAGCATACCACCATAAGTTACAGCAGAGGGGCGGGCTTAAATCTGGAGAAATGAGAGACGCTAAAAAAGCGCGGGGAACCGAAGATGCACGCTATGCGGGTTATGTCATCGGTAAAAATGCCAATTTGCATCATGCGGTTAACGGTTCGGGAGTCGTTACACCAGCAAGAATCGGGAAGGTGTGACATGCCGACCGTTAACAATTGTGAATATCTGGAGAACGGAGCCAAGCGCCTTTACCACTTTAACGATGGCTCGCTGGTAAAAGAGCGTCCAGCGTTACCGGGAAAATCGCGCCTTGAGTTTTACGACGCGCGCGGTAATCGCATTTACAAGCCTGCGACACAGCGGGAAATGAAACAGGCCATTGAACGTCATAAAAAATTCTGGAGAGTGTCATGAATAATGTTCGCGCTGATTTACATTTGCTTGATGGTTTTATTGCCCATAACCCCGATTTAGGTGATCGGTTTCTGGATATGCTGGCTAATTGTCGTGACGAGCTGCTTGAGCTACGCAAGCAAAGCCCTAACCCTGACCAGCAGGCGCTCGGTCATGTTGGCAATCAGGCTGTGGGTTGCTTCATCAATCGATATGAGCGTAATAGCGGCAATGAAATCATCGCGTTAACCCTGCGGCACACACTGGATGGTAAGGTTCTTGAGCAAGATTTAACGCTGACAAAATTGTGCGGACACTGGCGTGCAATTATCGCCCTAGATGAGTTTCCTGATATGGAAACCCCAGCAGGTGCGCTGTTTACGCTATCTGACTGGCTGATGCGCCTCGGCTTGGCTGCCCGGATTGATGCCGTTACAGAGCAACGGCTGGAGGCGCTGACAGAATGAAAACCGTTAATGATATCCGGCTGGAAGTGATTGGCTTTGGTTCAGTTCCTGCCAGTGTGGACGAACAGCGAGAAATGGCGCGTGAATTGATATCACTGCGCACACAACTGGCAGAGTTGCGGGGGCAAGCGGTATTTATGTGCGGAATCGCAGATCCAGATGGCAATGCGTATTTTGGCGAGTGCTGTGTCGGCGATGCGGGCTTGATGAATGATGAAGTAGCGAGACTAAATGACGATCTGGAAGATGGCGAGCCTCTTTATTCCGTTGTTGATTTATTTCGCCGCCCCGTTCCGCAGCGTAAGGACGGTGATGCATGACAAATACAGCCAAACGGCAAACAGTGGCGCGTAAGCGCCGCCAGCGTGCCAGGCAAGCTGGCGAGTACGGGAAGAACCGGTTGGAACTGGTGTTATCCGATAGTGAATTGCAGATGCTAGAGCAGAACTGCCAGCGCCGTAACCCAGGGCGAGAACCTTACAGCAAGGCGGATTATGTTTCTCTGCTGATACTGTGCGATAACGAGCGACTGATGCGGCAGGAAGCTGCGCTGGGAACCTGTGAGCGTTGCAATGAGACGCTGCCAGCAGGCTGTGGCGGTCTGTTTCGTGGTGAGTCTGCGTGCTTTTTTTTGCGGGATTTTCGGCAGTTGAATTTAACTGGTGTGACCGGTCACGCTCAACTGGATGGGGAGCGACAGAAATGAATATTCAGCAACGTCGCATGATTGGCGCAATCAAAGCGGGGCAATCCGCGCTCGGATGGGACGATGCGACATACCGCAGCGTGCTGGCCCGGATAACGGGAAAATCCTCATCGACCCTTTGCACAATAACAGAACTGGAGAAGGTAAAGGAGTACATGCACCAGCAGGGTTATCCGCGCAAAGCGAAAAGCCACGGCCGTAAACCCAGCGTTCCTGCTAGCAAAAAAACCGTACTCAGCAAGATTGAGGCGCTACTGGCTGATGCACAGCGCCCGTGGCAGTATGCGGAGACTATGGCGAAGAACATGTTTGGTGTACGATATATTGACTGGCTGGATATACAGCAATTAACCAAACTCATGCAGGCGTTGATTATTGACGCCAAACGTCGCAAAAAAGCTGCCGAGGAATAATTATGGAACTGGAGCGTGTCGCGAGGCTGTTGCCCGAAGTCGTTTTGCAAATCGCTGACCTTATCGGCTTCCCCGCGACCGCTCAGTTACTTGAGAAGTTCGGCGGTACAACCTTCCCCATCGGTAAAGGGCTGCGGGCGCTGGGTGCGCATCGCGCCGAGCTACTGCGCGAAACGGTCGGCGTTGATAATGCCGCGATGCTAGTTAAGAAATTCGGCGGCGAAGTCCTTTACCTTCCGCGCTGCGACCGTGCATTACGTGAGTTGCGTAACCGGCGCTTTCTCTCTGAGTTTGCCGCACTGCGCGAGAGCGGCACCTCGGGTAATATGGCAATGACGCAACTTTGCCCCGTGTACGGCTTTTCTGACCGCTTCGCATGGGAACTAGTGCGCGAGAGTAAAAATGCAGTAACACATTCACAGCAAAGTCTTTTTTAGTTTTCTAAGGAATGAGAAATATGAAATTAAAGACCATAACTCTGGGTATTATCTTATCTGTAATGTCATCTACAGCGTTCGCTGCTGATGGCTACAAAAATGTGAAGTTTGGCTCAAGTGTAGAAACGGTTTTAGCATCTAAATTATGCTCTCTTCAAAAATATAAAAGTGATACACCTGGGATGGACTCTTATGCGTGCCAGGACTTTATATTTTCAGGGCAACCGACACTAGCTATGGCTATTTTTTTGAATGGAAAGTTTCAACGATTCGCCATTTCTTTAAATACTTCCGCTACCCCCGTTCTCGAAGGGTTAACCAAGAAGTATGGCCCAGCATCATCGTCCTCTACAGCTGAGGAAATGGATCGCGCCGCAGTCACGGGGGATTCAATTTTTGTTAGATTTGATAACAATACGGTTTTTATCCAAGGAAACAAGAACGTATCGACAGGCAAAGATGAAGGGATACTTGTTTACACTACCCCGCAATATGACAAAGAGTTGCTAGCATTACAGGCAAAATCGCTAGGTAATGACTTGTAACCCACTGAACCCCTTCCTCTTATTCACCTCCCCGCATAATTGAATACTGACCACCTCACATAACGAGGTGGTTTCATGAACATTTTCAACAACAAAATCTTTCATATCACACGCTTTAAACGCTTGCTAGGCTGGCAGTTGACCGCTGTTCTGTTACTTGTACTCATCGGTCTGGTATCACCGCAGCAGCTTCCCGTTGTCATCTACAAAATCTCACTCATCACATTAGCGGCTGTGCTCGGCTACTGGCTTGATCGTTCTTTGTTCCCGAAGGCCGGGTTAGCACAATACCTGGAACACAAACCCGAACTAATGAAAACCGGTATCTATCCGGTCAAATCAGGTTGCGAGCAGGTCTTTGCCGCCGCGCTCATTCGACGTGCAATCATCGTTGCTGCCGTCTGCCTCGCTGTGGCGATGGGGCTGTAATCATGGACTGGCCGAAAATCACCCGTGTGCGATGGTTAGCCGTGTTGCTGCTGTGGGCTGGCAGTATTTTCGGCCATGCCCACGCCGCACAGCCTCCTGCCGCCGCTCAACAGTACCGCAATGATGTGATCCGCAGCGCCCGTCTGGATTGGGGTATCAATGCCCCCATCGCGGACTTTGCCGCACAGTTGCATCAGGAAAGCGGCTGGAATCCACGCGCAATATCCCCCGTTGGCGCACAAGGTCTCGCGCAGTTTATGCCTGCTACCGCCGATTGGTTCAGTCGCATCATGCCTGAATTAAAGGCAAACCAACCGTTTAATCCCACCTGGGCTATCCGTGCATTGACGAGCTATGACCGTTGGCTGTGGGAGCGCGTTAGCGCCCGCAACGACTGCGAACGCATGGCAATGACATTATCTTCCTACAATGGCGGGTTGGGCTGGGTGCAACGCGATCAGCGTTTGGCAACACAACGCGGGTTAGATCGTCTGCGCTGGTTCGGTCACGTCGAAACCGTGAATGCCGGTCGCAGTGCCGCCAACTGGCGCGAGAATCGGCACTATCCTGACCGCATTCTGAATCAACTAGCTCCTCGCTATCAGATGTGGGGAGGCCATAGCTGTGCTGAAACTATTTAGAGCCTACTGGCCTCACATCCTGATCCTCGTCGCTGTTGCGGCATTCGGCTACAACATCGGCCACATCGCGGGCAAGAACGCGAAGCAAACCGAATTACAAGAAGCCATCACGTACTTATCAGCAGATAACAAGCTGAAAACCGGGCAAATCACGGTTTACGAACAGGATAAGCGCATCGCCGCCGAGCAACATGTCGCGGCGTTGCAAAAAGCGATAGCCGATGCAGATACCCAGCGCCAGCGGGCTGACCAACTATCTGTCGAGCTGCTGCAAACCAAAGCCGAGCTGAGTAAGACAAAAAATCAGCTTAAAAGGACGATTAACGATGTTGTTAAAAAAGATGGTGCCACTTTTACTGGTATTGGCCCTGACAGCCTGCGGCTCTACCGCGCCGGTCTTGGCTACCCCGCCGATGATTTGCCCGAAGCCGCCAGCGGAGCTGCTGTATATCCCGCCGATGCCGTCCGCGCCCGTGGCGGACTCTCTCCAGCCGGACTTCTTGAGCACAGCGCCGACTATGGCGAGTGGTGCCTGATCCTGCGTGAGAACATGGCGAAGCTGAATCAGTTTTACGTGGAGGGGAACCCATGAGCATGGAGTGGGTGCTGGGGGTGGCGATGGCGTTAGTTTCCACGCTTGGCAGTCTGTTTATTCGTTCACTGCAAAAGGACATCACGGACTTGGAAAGCGCGGTCGAACGTATCAAAAACGATTACCAGCGCCGTGAGGATGCGCGGCGCGATCAAGATTCTGTGATGGCCGCCCTGCGCGACCTGAAGAACACGATTGAACGCATCGATAACAAACTGGACAGGAAGGCAGATAAATAATGAAGGCACGGCAAAAACGGCGCGTTCGTCGCGTCACAGTGGTATCGAGTGCGGACTCGGCAGCGCTGGTGGGCATTAAGCAGCGGCTGGATGCATTACAGGTTCCGGCCGTGCAACTGGGCGGGCTGGATGAGATTTCAGGTCAGTTAAACCGCATTGAACGGCGCATGGACAGCATCGAAGCCGCCGCCGTTCGCCAGGGCGCAATCGCGGGCGGGGTTACCGGAGCCGTAACCGGTGGCCTGGTCACCACGGCGATTTTACTCATCAAAGCGCGGCTGGGGTACTAATGGCGCATCCGCAGGAGGTTCGCGGCAAATTGCGACGCGCCTACATTTTCGGGCAAATGTCGCTTGAAATCGCCTCCGCGCAGTCTGGTGTCGCATTTGCGACCGCACGGCGTTGGAAGAAAGATGCGCAGGACGCAGGCGATGACTGGGACAAGCTACGCGCCGCGCATGTTATTGCGGGCGGTGGTCTGGAGGAGATTGGCCGCGCTGTACTTACCGGGCTGGTTACACAGTACCAAACCACGCTGGAAATGCTGAACGGTGCAGCCGATATCCCGCCGCGTGAACGCGTCGAGCTGCTTGCCAGTCTGGCGGATGCGTTTAACAAGGCGACATCGGCTAGCAAGAAGATCCTGCCAGAAACCAGCGAGCTGTCTGTTGCGCTTGAGGTCATTCAACTGCTTTCGACCTTCATCCGAGAGAGGCATTCAAAACACCTGGACGCGTTCGTCAGCATTCTTGATGGGTTCGGCGAAGAGATAGGGAAACGTTATGGCTGACAAGTTGATCCGCATAAACCATGAAAATTCAGTAATGGCAAGCCAGGTTACCCGCATAGAGCGCGGGTATCACGATAGTGTTTTTGTCTGGGCTGATGGTGTCAAACATGAGCTATTGGTTGGCTACGGTGAATCAACCTATGACGCAGAAAGACGCATTACTAACGAGATTAACGCGGCGTTAAGCGGGGATTAAATGGCGCGTAAATCTAACAAGCTAACCGCCAAAGACTTTGCCAAAGAACTGGAAGAGCTGGCGGCAACGCTGCGCCGGACGATTGAAGCCGAATGTGTCGGCTTTGATCCGTCTGCGGCGGCAATAGCAGAACGTCGCGCCCGTGTATTCGACCCGGTCAGTGGCTACGACTATTTTGTCGAGCATTACTTCCCGCACTATGTGCGCCATGCTGACAAAAGCGAGCTACATAAATACCTGTTTACGCGCCTACCGGAGATTATCGCCAGCCCCAAAGGCGAAAATGATGCGATAGCCGCGCCGCGCGGCGAGGCTAAATCGACGTTGGTTAGTCAGTTATTTTCGATTTGGTGCATTGTCTGTGGCTTCAAGCATTACCTGGTTATCGTGATGGATTCAATTGATCAAGCGTATCCGATGCTGGAAGCCATCAAAGCCGAGCTGGCGTTTAATCCCCGCGTGGAGATGGATTTTCCTGAGGTCGCTGGCGGTGGTCGTGTGTGGCAGGCTGGAACCATCGTTACCCGCAACGATATCAAAGTACAAGTCGCAGGCAGTGGCAAAAAACTGCGTGGTCTGCGTCATGGCCCGTATCGCCCCGATTTGGTGGTGCTAGATGATATCGAGAACGACGAGCAGGTACGCAGCCCGGAGCAACGCGACAAGCTGGATAACTGGCTGAAAAAGACCATCCTGCCGCTCGGTGGCGCGGGTGCGAAATTCGATGTTATCTATATCGGCACTATCCTGCATTACGATTCTGTTCTGTCACGCACCCTGAAAAACCCGCTGTGGAAAGCCGCGCGATTTAAGGCGGTGATCCAGTGGCCGGTCAATCTGTCGCTGTGGGAAGAGTGGGAGGAAATCCTCCGCAATAACGACAGTAACGGCGAATGGATGGCGAGCGCGTTCTATCAAAACCACAAGCTCGAAATGGACGACGGTGCGGTCGTGTCCTGGTCTGCTCGTCCGATACTGACGCTGATGCTGATCCGTGCGCGTGATGGTCACAGTACTTTTGATTCCGAGTACCAGAATGACCCGGTGAGCGGTGAAGACGCTCCATTCGCCCACTGCATAAATTTTTGGATAAACCGACTCAATGAGTGGATCTTCTTTGGCGCGTGTGACCCCAGTCTCGGCAAAGCTGGTGCGAGTCGTGACCCCTCCGCGTTGCTGGTTGGTGGGTTTAACCGCCATACCGGCATTCTGGATGTGGTGGAAGCGGCTATCCGTAAGCGTTTGCCCGACAAAATCATTTCTGATGTGATTGAGTTACAACGCATTTACGCCTGCCTGGTGTGGTCGATTGAGTCCGTGCAGTTTCAGGAGTTCCTGCGCACCGAGTTGGTGAAGCGCAGCGCGGCTGTGGGTATCCCTGTGCCTGCGCGGGCAGTCCAGCCGCACAGCGACAAACTGCTGCGTATTGAGTCGCTACAGCCACATATGGCTAACGGATTAATTCGATTACATCCGAGCCAATCCACATTGATTGATCAGTTACGGCATTTCCCGATGGCTGACCACGACGACGGCCCGGATGCATTACATATGTTGTGGGCGCTTGCCGTGTCTGGTGTTGGCGCATTTTCATTTACCGCTGTACCCCGCCGTAATTCTGATGACCGGGGCAGTAGATTCGGTTCAGGAGGCTGGTAGTTTATGGCTCAGATTGTTGATCAATATGGTCGTCCGCTTAACCGCGAGGTACTGAAATCCCCGCAGACAGCGCGTGTGGCGCAAATAACCCGGCATTTTCCAGAGCATCCCTCGCGTGGCCTGACGATTCGCCGCTTGCCGCGTATCCTGGAAGCCGCCGAGCGTGGCGATCTGGCCGCGCAAGCTGACCTGTTTGAAGACATGGTCGAGAAAGACGGGCATATATTCTCTGAGATGGCAAAGCGCAAGAATGCGCTATTGGGTTTGGACTGGAGCATCGAACCGCCGCGTAATGCGACCGCCGAAGAGAAAAGCCTGGCAGCGATGGTGGCCGAATGGATGGATGACATTCCCGATTTTGAGGACATTATTCTCAATGCTGCGGAGGCTATTGGGCACGGATTTTCAGCGCAAGAAATTGAAAAGTGGGAGTTTGAAGACAATATCTGGCTCCCCGCGCAAATCAAATTGCGCCCGCATCGCTGGTTCTGCACTAACCCGGAGATTGACGATACAGTTCGCCTTTCTGACGGTAGCATGAATGGCTCGGAGCTATGGCCGTTCGGCTGGCTGGTTCACACTCATAACGCTAAAGCGGGCTACATTGCACAGTCTGGGTTATACCGCGTCTTGGTCTGGCCGTATCTGTTTAAAAATTATTCCGTGCGTGATTTTGCTGAATTCCTTGAGATTTACGGTTTACCCGCGCGGGTCGGAAAATACATGGAAGGGTCGTCTGACGACCAGAAAGACGCGTTGTTACACGCGCTCGTTACGCTTGGCCACAACGCCGCCGGTATTATCCCGATGGGCAGCGAAATCTCATTTGAAGCCGCTGCTGACGGTCAATCCGATCCGTTTATGGCGATGATCGACTGGTGCGAGCGTACCGTATCGAAAGCGGTGCTCGGCGGAACGCTGACGAGCCAGGCGGACGGTAAAACCTCAACGAACGCCCTGGGCAACGTTCACAACGACGTGCGCAACGATATCCTGGTTGCCGACGCGAAACAGCTACGCGGCTTTTTCTCGAACATGATCCAGATGCTGCTGTCGATTAACGGCTATCAAGTGAGCCGCCGCCGCTTGCCGAAATTCGTTTTTGATACCAGTGAGCTGGAAGATATCGGAACGTTCTCGACCGGAGTGTCGACGCTGGTTCAGGCCGGGATGAAGACTATTCCGCTTTCATGGGTACACAAGAAAGTTGGTATTCCCGTCCCACAGAATAACGAGCCGGTGCTAGAAGCCGCTCCGCGTCCCTCACTTACGGGATTATCCACATCACCCTACCGTGGTTTTGCGGCATTAAGCACTGCACCTGGTGAAATCAGCGACCCGGCACAATCGGCACTCGACAGCGCACGCTCAACGCCAGAAGCAATCAACGATGCAATGCAGGCGCTGATTGCACCACTTGTCACAGCGTTACAGCAGGGACAAACGCCAGACGATGCGCTCGATATCATCGCGGCCAGCTATCCTGCGTTGGATGATGCGCATCTCCAGCAACTGCTTTCCCAGGCATTGTTTGTCGCCGATATCTGGGGGCGACTGAATGCCGACGCCTAACGATGTCAACCTCGGCTACGCTATCGGTCTGAAACCCGAAGAAGCGATCCGCTATTTTGAATCCAAAGGCTATACCATCGGCTTTAACTGGCATGACGTCGAAGCCCGCGCCCATGCTACCGCATTCACCGTCGCCGGTATTCTCAAACAAGATGTATTAGAAGATATCCGGGGCGGATTGAATGCAGCGTTGAAGAACGGCGAAACCCTGGAGCAGTTCCGGCGTCGATTAACGCCCGTTCTTGAGCAAAAAGGCTGGCTCGGTAAGGGGCAAGGGCTGAAAGCCGACGAAGACGGTGTGCTCGAAGGGAAAAAGCTCACGCCGCGCCGTCTGAAAACCATTTTTGAGACGAATATGCAAGCGGCCTACAGCGCAGGCCGTTACGAAGAGCAGCTCGCTAACGCGGAGTTTCGCCCTTACTGGGAGCGAATCGGTGTAATGGATTCGCATATTCGCCCCAGCCATGCCGCGCTGCATGGCTACATCGCACGCTATGACGACCCTGTCTGGCAGTTTATGTACCCGCCAGATGGTTATGGATGTCGCTGCCGCGTTCGTGCTCGTTCGCAGTCCGATATTGAACGCCTGAAAGTCACGGTTCAGCACAGCGAGATCGTCGATGTCGAACAAGCGTGGGGGCCGAATGACTCGCGGACGGTACGGGCCATTAAGTGGAACGGTCAACTGTATACGCCTGACGCTGGTTTCGGTCACAATCCCGGACAGGGTTATCTGGCATCGCTCGGCCAGCGGCTGCTTGAGCGTTCGGCAGTCGCAGACCCACAACTGGCAGCGCTGGCTGTTCGTCAAACAATGGGCAATGAAACGCTGTTAAAGGCCGTTTCAACGGACGTTAATGCGTTCGTCAATAATACGCTGCTAAACAAGCAGGCTCGCGGCCAGCTCCGGCACGTCGGCGCACTACCGCCTCAAGTGGTTGACCGTCTGGCAGAGAAAGGCGTCGCCGTTGAGTCATCCGTTATCACGTTGACAGATGAAAACCTGTTGCACGCCATTCGCGACAGCAAGGATGCGCAGCTTCCTGAGTCGCTATGGCAACGCCTACCAGAGTTTATACTCAATCCTAAAGCCATTCTCTATAACACGCAGAAAGCCGACGCGGCATTGACCTACGTTTTAGATCTACCGGACACCTCCGGCAAGCTGGTCGTGTTTATCGATCGGGAGCTAAAAGCTCGGCCGCCAGAGGGCGGAAAGAAAGAAAGGATAAAAACCAATCTGATAAGAACAGGGAAAATCTTGGCGAATGACGAGTCGCTGAGAAACAAAGGGATTAACGAAGTGCTGTTTGGCAATCTGGATTAAGCGGCGGGATGAGAAGCGCCGGACTCGAACCGGATCATGCTCAACACTCGTGGCGTAGTAGCAACCGTTACCCATTGGAAACAGCTTCCCATCCACCGCACCTTAAGTATACACCGAGTAATTTATGTACGAAATAAAATATGACATTACCGATTTTGAGCGCGGCCTCGGTGAGCTGATTAGTCGCATTGAACACCGACAGCCTCTTATGCGTGAGATGGCCGCCGCGATGCATGATGCGGTCGAAGAGAATTTCGCGCAACAGGGTCGTCCTGCTTGGGCTGGCTGGAGTCCACGCTATGCTAAAAAACGCCAGGGCGGAAAAATACTGCAAAAATCAGGGCGACTGGCGGCGAGTATCAATGAGTACAGCGACAATGACAGCGCCACGGTCGGGACTAACGTTGTCTATGCCCGCATTCACCAGGAGGGCGGCACGATCAATATGCCCGCCCGCAGCCAACGGGCTTACTACAAGCAGAACAAAGACGGCAGTGTCGGTAATCGGTTCGTGAAAAAATCAAAATCCAATTTTTCTCAATGGAACACGATGGGAGAGTATAGGATCACTATCCCTGCGCGTCCGTTCCTGCACCTTACGGAATCGGATGTTGAGGGAATGGAGAACACGGCGGCAGAATATTTAAAGCGCGTGATTGACGGTTAACGCCGGCCTCATAAAAACGCCGCTGAGCGCGTTTTCGTTGTTTCATCATGCCGTTACCGCCCCTTATGTGTTTAAGGGGCTTACAACGTGATTTAAACGGGGTTTAAATGCGGTCATATCGGTTGCCGTTGCCATGATTTGAGTGGCAAGATAAAAAGCGTCATTTCCTCTCTACTGTTACCCACTGAACCCCTTCCTCTTATTCGTTGATTAGCGTGCTGCCATTCTGGCGGTATGAAAAAGAAATTACTCGTTGCTGCCCTTGCCGCAGAAATCAATAAAGCCTCCCTCGGCGTCATCCAGTTGTTTCCGGCTGGTGAGTTCCGGGCACGTGATGACCGTCCTACCGAATGCCCTGCATGGATTATGACTGCTGAGGTCGCGCAGGCATTGATTGCCGCCGCTAACGCACAGCTGACCCCGTATGTCATCGATTACGAACACCAGACCCTGCGTGCAGCAAAGAACGGCAAGCCCGCCCCAGCTTCCGGCTGGTTCAAAACGCTGGAATGGCGCGAAGGCGTCGGCTTGTTTGCCGTCGATGTGATTTGGACAGACAGCGCCGCCGCGATGATTGCCGACGGCTCATACCGCTTTGTTTCCCCAGTTTTTTCTTACGACAAATCAGGCCGCGTCTTGCAGCTCCTGCACGCTGCGCTTACGAACACTCCCGCGCTGGACGGAATGGACGAAGTCATGTTGGCTGCCGCGTCATTCTTGACCAGCGCATCATCAACCCAAGAGGACACTATGGACGAACTACTTGAGCGTCTGCGCTGGATGCTGAATTTACCTATCACAGCCACCGCAGAAGACATTACCGCCGAGCTAAACAAGCTCATTGATCAACTGGCATCTGCGACCGCAGGAACAGCGGCAGCATCATTTAACACGCTGTCGGCTAATCCGTTCAATTTGATTGAAAAGCTCACAGCGGATGCCGCCAGCGTTGTTGCGCTGACCACACAGGTCGCAAGTCCCGACCCCGCTAAGTGGGTTTCTGTCGATGTGATGCAGCAATCCGTCACGGAAGCATTGGCAACCGCGAATAACAACACGGCGGCGCTGGCGCAGCAGCAATGTGCGGAGTTGATCACCGTCGCATTGTCTGACGGACGTTTGTTACCCGCGCAAAAAGGCTGGGCGAAATCTCTGGCGGAGTCATCGCCAGACAGTCTTAAAGCGTTTCTGGATAACGCGCCAAAAATCGCGGCGCTGACAACTACCCAAACCAGGGGCCTGCCGCCCCCTGGCGTGAAACCCAAAACCGCAACCGACAATGACGACGATGTCGTAGACGTCGCTATCTGCAACCTGATGGGCATTGATCCTGCTGAGGTGGCGAAGTTTGTAAAAGGAGAAGGTAATGAGTGATCGCAATACACCACACCGTGACGGGCTGCTGTTCCCCGTCCCGGTTGCAGCATCAACCGAAATTTTTGGCGGTCACATTATTGCCGCTAATGCTGCCGGTTATGCCGTTCCCGCGACGGCGACGGCCACGCAAATCACGCTCGGAGTCAGTGACGGCTGGGTGGATAACAGCGCGGGTGCGAACGGCAGCGCTGATGCACTAGTGCGACGTAGCCGTGCGTGGCAGTTCGTCAACCATGCGGCCGATGCAGTGACGCAAGCTGATGTCGGCAAAGACTGCTATGTCGTGGACAGTCAGACCGTCGCGAAAACCAACAATACCAATGCCCGCCCTGTAGCGGGGAAGGTTCAGGCAGTCGGCAGTAATGGCGTCTGGGTTCTGATTTAAGGAGAAATACCGTGTTAGTGAATGTAAAGAACGTAAGGGCGATTTTCGTCAATCTGAAAACTAGCTTCCAGAATGCGTTTGACCAAACGCCGACGGACTGGAAAAAAATTGCAATGGTCGTGCCATCGACCGGGAAACAGAATGATTACAGTTGGCTGGGTCGTTTCCCGAAAATGCGCAAGTGGATCGGGGATAAGGTCATTAAGGCCCTGTCAGCCTTCAACTACAGCATCGTCAACGATGATTTTGAAGCCACAGTCGAAGTTGAGCGCAACGAAATCGAAGATGATCAAGTACTGGGGCTAGCAACTCAGGCTAGAGAGGCAGGCCAATCCGCTGCTGAATTACCCGCTGACCTGGTGTTTGCGTTGCTAAGTCAGGGCTTCGCATTGAAGTGTTATGACGGACAACCGTTCTTTGATACCGATCATCCCGTTGGAAACGATGTGCCTCACTCGGTTTCAAACATGGGAACGAAAAAATTGAAGGTAGGCTCACTGGCGGAAGCTAAAGCCTCCTATGGTGCCGCCCGCACCACTATGCGTAATTTCAAAGATGACGAAGGCGCATCACTGAAAATCCGGCCAGGCGTGCTAGTTGTGCCTGTAACGCTGGAAGACGATGCGAATTATTTGATGACAGCCGAAAAATTCCCAGACGGCACACCAAATCCGTATCGCAATACAGCGGAAGTATTGGTTGCACCTGAGCTGGCATCTGATAGCGCGTGGTTCTTGCTGGACACTACCCGCGCAGTCAAGCCTCTTATCTATCAGGACCGTAAGAAGCCCGAATTTGTCGAGCAGATAGACTACAACTCCGAAAACGTCTTTATGCGTAAAAAATTCCGCTTCGGTGCTGAAGCTCGTGCGGCGGCTGGATATGGGTTCTGGCAAATGGCCTATGGCTCTACAGGAGTAAGTGAATAATGCCAATTCAAATTACTGCCCGCAACGACGGCTTTCGCCGTTGCGGCATGGCGCACAGCGCCAAAACCCAGACCTATGCTGATGACCATTTCACTGCTGTACAGTTAACAGTGCTGGAAAACGATCCGCAGTTGATCGTCGTTCGCGTCAGCGGTGATGTAGAAAAAAACAGGGACACGGCTAAACAACTGTCGGCTGCGCTGGAAAAACTGAAAACGGCGGAAAAAGCCTCGGCGGCGCTGATTGGCGAGCGTGACGCGCTCAAAACCCGCGTAGCAGATCTGGGGCGTGATATTGCGTCCGCTAATGCAGCGATTGAAGCGGTGTCAGCTGAACGTGATGTCCTGCGGGAAAGCAATACGGCACTAACCACCGAGCGTGATGCACTCCAGGCACAGCTAACTGCGGCTGACGCGACGAAGGCGAAAAAATAATGTACGCGACCCGTGACGATATTGTGCTGGCGTTCGGTGAGCGTGAATGTGTTGCACTCACCGACCGGAGTTTTACCGGCGATATCGACGAAGTGGTGCTGAATGGCGCGTTAGATCGCGCCAGTGCGGAAATCGATAGCTATCTGGCTGGTCGTTATCCCGTTCCCTGGTCGGATACGCCTCGCATTCTGGTTGGTCGCTGCTGTGATATTACCCGTTACCTGCTGTGCGGTGCGGGTACACAGATGACTGATGAGGTTCGTCTGCGCTATGAGGACGCCATCCGCTATCTGGAACGTGTCGCTGATGGCCGCATCACGCTCGGAAAAATGCCAGATGGACAGCTTGTGCAACAAACCAGCTCCGGGGCACGTTTCCAGTCTGCGGGGCGCGTGTTTGACAGGGGTTCTACAGGCGGAGGTGCATTTTGATTATCCGTGATATTGAGCTGGCAATGATTGACCGGCTACGCAAAGGGCTGGGCCGTATGGCTGCAAATGTGTGTTCTTACGGTGGTGAACTGGACGGCGAACCCGCAGAGGTTGCTCGTGCAATGCCAGCCGTATGGGTGACGTTCGGCGGCATCCAGAACACGCAAAACGCCAATATTGGTAAACGGAAGTACAAAACCACCGGGCGTTTTGTGGTGATTGTCGGCGAGCGCAGCGTGCGCAGTGAAGAGTCCTCACGCCACGGCGGCGCGCGGACTGATGAGGTCGGTACTTATCGCATGGTCGAAGCTGTACGCCGGTTGATCTCCGGGCAGGATTTAGCCGAGTCCGGGTTAAAGATCGACGTTTTGATGCCAGGCCGTGTACGGCCTTTGTTTAACACCAAGCTGGAAAACCAGGCGCTGTCAGTATTTGCGTGTGAGTTCGACACGGTGTGGATGGAAACCGCGCTGGAAAACGGCAAATACCCGCTAGACGGCGCGGCACCGTTCCATCCTGACAGCGTTTTTTCTGGTTATCAGGGGGCGGTAAGCGAAGACGACCCAGACTGGCTGCGCACCCATTTGAGCTATGACATTCCGCAGACATCTACGTCGCCGGATGCAGAGGATGTGATCCATCATGAAAATCAAGGTTAAAGCGGCTCCGGGGGTTCAGGTGCCGCGTGAAGATAACGGCCGCCGTTACATCACTGATGAAATAGCGGGCGAAGTCGCGCTGACGGCGTACTACCAGCGGCAGTTAAATGCCGGTGATCTGGTAGTCGTTACTGACGACGCGGTAGTAGCAAAGAAAGGCAAATCTGAGGAGGTGAGCCGTGGCGAGTCCTAACGTCGAGTTTTACGAAATCGGCAGTAGCATCCGCAAGCCTGGGAAATATTTTGAGTTCAATACACGGCTTGCGGTGCGCACGTTACCGAGCAATCAGCAAAAGGTTCTACTTGTCGCGCAGATGCTTAGCAGCGGCACGGCAACCCCACTCAATGCGGTTAACGTGTTCTCTGATGAAGAAGCGGCCACGCTATTTGGTCGCGGTTCAATGGCCCATCTTATGGTTGCGGAAGCCATTGGCTGTAACAGCTATTTGCAATTGCAGGTTATTGGCGTCAGCGATGCAGGGGCAGCAACAGCAGCAACAGGAACGATGACACTAACCGGAACGGCGACAGCGTCTGGAACGGTGAGCGCGTTTGTCGGTGCAACGCGTATTGATGTTGCTGTGTCTGCTGATGATACCGCTGCGACCGTTGCTGCTGCGCTGAATACGGCAATCGGGCAAAAAACAGCATTGCCGGTCACTGCTTCTGCCGCCGCTGGTGTAGTCACGCTGACGGCCAAAAATAAAGGCGTGGCGGGCAATGACATTACGCTGCGCATCGCATCAACAGCGGCAGGTGTAATCGCTGCGGCGGCGTCAATGATGAATGGTGATGTTGATCCTAATATTGCACCCGCTTTCGCTGCTGTGTTCGCTGCTGGTCACAATATTATCGTCAGTCCCTATGCGACGCAGACAGCATTAACAGCCCTGCGCACGTATCTGGATAACGTCAGCGGCCCATTGGAGCAGCGCGGCGCGATTGGCGTTGCGGGCTGGCATAAATCACTGTCAATCGGCTCTACACTGTCGGCCAGTATCAACAATGGGCGTATTACGTTCGGCTGGCATAACGGCTCGGTGAAGACACCGGCGCAAATTGCTGCTGCGTATGCCGCTGTTATCGCCAGTGAAGAGGATCCCGCTCGGCCACTGAACACCCTAGCGATGAACACGCTAGATGTGACGGCGCTGTCTGCACGCCCAGGTCGTAACGAGCAGGAAAATGCGTTGTACAACGGGCTGACACCGTTTGAGATTGGCCCCGGTGACAACGTTCAAATCGTCCGGGCTATCAGCACGTACACCAAAAACGCGGATGGCGTTGACGATGTCTCGTTGCTGGATATCACGACTATCCGCACGCTGGATTACGTGCGCAAAGCCTGTCGTGAGCGCATCACGCTGCGTTTCCCGCGTGACAAGCTGAGTTCCCGCACGCCAGACCGTGTGCGCAGCGAGCTGCTTGACGTGCTCTACAAGCTCGAAGAACTGGAAATCATTGAGAATGTTGACGCTTATAAAGACCAGTTAATTGTTGAGCGTGATTCTCAGGATGTTAACCGACTCAACGCCCGCATTCCGGCCGATATCGTGAACGGTCTGCATGTCTTTGCTGGTCGCATCGACCTACTGCTGTAATTGTAAGGAAAATCCATCATGGCATTAGAAGAATACGTCGGGGCCATCGTTCTGGAAGTGAACGGCGTAGAACTGGAATGTACCGACCTGAAAGAAGACGTACAAACTGGGCGTAAGCTGGTCAAGACGATGAACCGCACTGGTCGCGCAAAAGGATTTTCGCGTGGTATCGCTGAGTACCAAATAACGGTATCTGTCGTTATCCCGTTGGGTGGCGATCTGGATTGGGAAGGTATGGAAGGCGTCAAGATTACGCAGTATCCCGTTAGCGGAAGCGGCGGTAAGCGCGTGTCGTTCCTTGACTGTTTTAGCACCCAGGTCGGTGCGCAGTACACCGTTGATAGCGAAGCGAAACGCGATATTACGTTTGCCGCACTGCGTCGTGTTGAGGAGTAATGAAAATGGAAAAAGGTATGTTGCTACACGGCGTTGAACTTGACGGCCAGCGCCACTTTACTTTCTCTGTTCGTCTTCCGGTGGTTGGCGACACCATTGCGGCGCTGGAAGAAACACAGGAAGAGAAAGGCACAACGGACGGGGCCGCTGCGGGTATGCACTATCGCGTCGGTATCCTGGCTAGCGTGCTCACGCTGGACGGTGTCGAGCGTGACAAAGTCACCACGGAATTGCTGTTAGATCAGCTTTCTGATGAGGACTTTGATCTCATCGATGCGCAGGTGTCGGCCGTTAAAAAAAAGCTGATGCAGTCGAGACCGCCCTCGGCGGATACCGCACCGTTATCCTCGCCCTCGGACGCTACGGCATCACAAAACAGCAAATAGAAGCGATGAGCCGTGCTGAGTTGGACGGCTACATCAATGCTCTCGCTAGGCTGAACGGCAGAAAAGCGCCGGCTGCTGGGGGTAGCAACACATCCCGCACCGTAAAATCACTACGCCAAAAGCGGCAGACAAAACGGAGAAAGTAAATCATGGGTCGTACTCTCCAGCTCGCACTGACAATACTCACCCGTGACAACGGCTCAAAGGTACTGCGCAAGGCGCTGGAAGAGGCTGTCGCAAAGACGAAAGCCGCAGAAAAATCCGGTGACGACCTGGCTAAGTCTCAGCAGCAGAACAGCCAGCAAGGTATCCGGGCGTCGAGAGCCTTGAGTGAAGAATTCAAACGGGCGAACAGCGCCCGTTCTACGCTAGGCATTCGCTCAGAGCGTGAGATTCAGCGCGAAATCCAGCAGACGATTGCGGCATACAGCCGCCTAACCCGAATGGGTGTTATGTCGGCGAGTGAGCAGTCTCGTGCATTCGGTGCGATGACTGACCGTGTGAGCCGATTGCGTGGTGAGTTGAGCGGAACCGCTCAGGCTATGAGCCGCATGGATAAGCTGAGCGCGGTGGGTTCTGGCGCTATGGCTATCGCAGGTGGTGTAGCTGCGGGGGCTGCTATGTTAACCCGCCCAGTCAGCAATACGATGACATACGAACAGACGCTGGCGAATATGACAAATACAGCCTTTTCAGACAGGAAGACTGTTGATGCTCGTCGAGCAGGTATGCAAGAAATCGACTCGCTAATCCGTGATTCCGTCAAGG
The DNA here is from genome assembly GCF_000740965.1 of Pectobacterium atrosepticum. Classification (NCBI taxonomy): domain Bacteria; kingdom Pseudomonadati; phylum Pseudomonadota; class Gammaproteobacteria; order Enterobacterales; family Pectobacteriaceae; genus Pectobacterium; species Pectobacterium atrosepticum. The sequence continues at coordinate 2,697,521 of NZ_CP009125.1, forward strand.
TTGGAGGCGGAACAAAAGAAGGTACGGCAGATACGTTAAATGAAATGTTGGCGTCTGGTGAAGTTGATATGACGTCAGCTAAAACGTTATTACCAATGCTGCAAAAATATTCGACGGCAAGCGGAGCCAGCTCCAGGGATTTATCTCAGATAGCAATCCGACTAAAACAAACGTTTGGCGTCGAAGATAAAGACATGGAAAAAGCGCTGAACATGGCGATTGCTGCCGGACAAGCCGGCGGTTTTGAGTTGTCAGATATGGCTAAATGGTTACCGCAACAGTTAGCGGCTGCAAGTAATAACGGCATGAAAGGATTGGATGACTTTGCTGTTTTACTCGGCGTCAATCAGGCCGCAAAGATTACAGCTGGCACCAGTGATGAAGCTGGGAACAATGTGGTAAACCTGCTGGGGAAAATTACAAGTCAGGATGCGGCGAACGCTGCAAGCAATGTCAAAATTAAAGGCAAGGGAATAGATTTGCCAGGCAGTCTCTCAGCGGCGCAGGGAAAAGGATTGAATTCACTGGATGCGTTTGTTGCCATTATTGATAAAGTCGTTGCCAGTAACCCAGCATACAAGAAGCTGGATGCGCAACTAGCTTCTTCATCCGGTAGTGACCGCCGCCAAATAATGGAATCACAGGCAAAAATATTAGAGGGATCAGCTGTTGGGCAGATCATCGCTGACCGGCAGGCACTGATGGCGCTGATCGGGTATCGCAGTAACCGTGAGTATGCAAAGAACGTTATCACTGAGGTTAACGAGCAACGTAGTCTCCCGTCTGGAGAGACAGCGGGCGATTTGAATTTTTCGCTAATGTCAGATACTGAAGGTTTCAAAATACAGCAGTTAAAAAATACTGCTGATTTTGCAGAAATTGACAGCACAGATGGGTTATCTAAGCTGCTCGGTGATGTATCCGAGAAACTGGTCAAATACTCAAATGAATACCCTGGGTTGACTGTTGCGCTCTCTGGCGCAACGACAGGCATTAAAGCGCTGGGCGCGGGAGCGGTTACTGCCGGGGGTGTTCTGGCTGCGTGGAAACTCATATCGGGAAATGGTGGCGTTACTCCCCCTCCTGTACCCGGAGGCCCGACAACTACGCCGAATGTTCCTGGAACAAAGCTACCCTCATGGTTAAGTCGTCTGGGTGGTGTTGCACGTGTCGCTGGGCGCGTCGCTGCACCATTAGCCCTCTATCAAGCGGCCGAAGATGCCCCGCTGGTGCAAGTCGAGCGTGGTGATGCCGCAGTACGCACCCGCCTCAAGGCGAACAAATACGCCAGCGAACTGGAACGCATTCAGGATAGCCGCCGCGCCGCTCCTGGCTTTCTTGATGTGGTCGATGAGGTTAAAACATGGTGGGCCAGACCGACCACCATCGGCGCAGACGTGAACCCCGCGACGATGGGCGTGCCGTCTTACCTGTTGCCGCAGCAGCCACAAAGCAACCAACCAATTCAGATAAATACAAAGGTTGAGCTGGATAGTCGTGTTATTGCCGAGGCAGTTAACGAAGTCAACAGCCAGCAGGCCACGCGTGGCTCGAACGGAGCATATCAATAATGGCCTGGGCAGACTCATTACAAGACGGCTCCTTTCGTGGCGTGAAATTCGATGTGATCAACGTGCGTGACAGCGCTCAACGCGATATTGCGCAGCATGAATACCCTAACCTGGACGGCGCAGACATTCAGGATTTGGGGTTAAAGCCTCACAGCTCACAGATTCAGGCTGTGGTGTGGGGTGACGATTACGAAACCCGCCTCCAGTCGCTACTGGACGCTCTACGCAAGCCAGGTGCAGCGGAACTGATACACCCGGTGTTTGGTGCGATGCCGAACATGCTGGCGGCTGTGTTTCAGGTCAATCACGATGCGGAGAATGTCAATTACTGCACCATCGATATTCAGTTTGTGCAGTCCAAAACGGGCAATCCGTTCTTTGTTAAAGACTATCCGCTATCAAAAGCCGATGAGATTTTTAATCAGACGCAGTCGCTGATCGACAATGCCAGTTCGCTGCTGGACGATGTTACTCAGCCACTGAGAACGGCAAAAACCATGATGAATAAAGTGCGTGGCCTGGCGACCGGCGCATTAAACATGGTGACGATATTCCGCAGCGATATCAGCGGATTTATCAGCGGTACAACTGATTTTATCAATTTCCCTGGCGCGTTTTTCGGTGACCTGCGTTCTGCGCTGTCACTCAAAACGGGCGCATCAAAGAGTTCACTGCATTCTGCTTATGTGGGTGGTGGCACATCTGCTGTGGCTGCATCATCCGTTACTGTACCCAGCAGTGCAGAGCAACAAGCCATCGCTACAACGAACTATGCAGCATCACCGACTGTCATCATGGCCGATTGGGCAAGCACGCAGGCCGCGCTGCTATCCGTTCAGTCCATGCCTGCTGGTTTAGTCTCCGGCAGTATCGATGCGCCGGTTGATATGCCCGCACAACTGGTCGAGAGCGATATTGTTGAGTTAATCGCGATTGTCGCGGTGGCCGTCGCGATGGAGGCGGCAGAAGAAGCTGGAGCGGTGCTCAGTGACCCTGCGCTGACAGCAGTATTAACGCCGCTCGACATCGAGAAAATCACCAATGAGACGCGGCAGATGATACAGGACGCGATTGATATCAATCGTGATGCGTATGCACCAGCGATGGCTGAAATCAGCAGCAGCGCACAGCCGACGGGCTTGTCTTATCAGCCTGTCATCGACCAGTTGGCGACTATCGCGCTGACAGTTCAAGCGCTGGCCGAAGCTGTCATCAGTGAGAAACCGCAACTGATGACGCGCACCGTCACTGCGCTCGGTAACCTACATCTGGTTGCGCATCGCTGGTATAACGACTATTCCCGCGCGGCAGAGCTGCAACGCCTGAACCCGCAACTGCGCGACCCGAACAACCTTAACGCGGGGGATGTGCTGAATGCCTACGCAGAATAACCCCGCGACTGATAACGCTGCTGTGTCCGTCATTATTAACGGCAAGGCGCACACGGACTGGTCACGCTACCAGATTGACAGCGACTTCCTGATACCGGCTGATGCGTGGAGCGTTAGCCTGGGACTGCCTGATGGTAAGTTTCCTGCTGACGTGGTACGTGGTGCGCCGGTGACGGTAAAAGTCGGCAGCGATACGGTGATGACAGGCCGCATTGACAGCGTGCAGCGTTCTGTTGCGCGTAGTGGCGTCACGCTGTCGCTGTCTGGCCGTGACAGCGCCGCTATCCTTGTTGACTGTGCCGCACCAATCCTCACCGCGCGACAGGTTGGGCTTGAGGATGTCGTCGCGCAGATCGTCCGCCCGCTTGGTATCACAAAAGTCCGCATTGAGGCTGAGAGCGCTATCCGCAGCGATAAAATCAGTGCAGAGCCTGGCGAACGGGCGTGGGACATGCTGTTACGCGCGTGCGCCGGTCGAGGTCTGTGGCCGTGGTTCGCGCCGGACGGGACGTTGGTTGTCGGTGGCCCGGATTACACTAAACAGCCCGTCGCGTCACTCATCATGAGGATGGACGGCAAAGGCAATAATGTGCTGTCGCTGTCTGATGCCAGCTCAATAGATAAATCGTTTTCAGAGCTGACGGTATTAGCGCAAAGCCACGCGCATTCCTCCAGCAAAAAGGATCTGGCGATTATCGATGTCGATGATGACAGCGACAGCGATATTGAGTTGAGTACAGGCACAGCAGAGACGGGCCAGCACGGCATGAAAACCGTAGTTAAAGACCCAACGGTAAATTATTACAGGCCGCAGGTGATGGTTGTGGGTGATGCCGACAATCAGGAGCAAATCAACTATCGCGCCCGTAAAGCGCTGTCTGACGCGCGACTGTCTGGCTACAGTCTGACCGCTATTGTCCACGGCCACAGAGCATCGGACGGCGTGCTGTGGGAGCCAGGGCAACGTATTCACGTAATCAGCGAGTACCACGGTATCGATGCTGTTTTCTTTCTTATGGGGCGTGAGTTCAGCGGTGGACGTCCGGGCGGCACAACCACAACGCTCAGACTGAAGGAAGATGGCGTCTGGATACCCGATGCGTATCCGAAGAAGAAAAAACAGCGTAAACGTAAGAGCAAAAAGGAGCTGCAAATTGTCGATGTGGCCTGATATTGAAAGACGTATTAATGGGGCGTTAAATCGCATTAGACTGGCGTTTAGAATCCGTTTAACGCGGGTGAATAGTACCGGTTCGGTGCAAACGTTCCAGGCTAAAGGACTGGCGGGCGAACCATTGCAAGACAGTGAGCTATTCCAGCACTACGGGTTTACGTCAAATCCGCTGCCTGGTGCGATGGCTATTGTGATACCTCTCGGTGGGCAAACGTCGCACAGTGTCGTGATTGCAACTGAGCACGCGACCTACCGGCTCCAGTCTCTCGCTCCCGGAGAGGTAGCGCTTTATACCGATGAGGGCGCTCGGATTGTACTTAAACGCGGACGGCTGATAGAAACAGACTGTGACGAGTTCCGCGTCAACTGCAAACAATTTGTTGTCAACGCAGAGGAAAAAGCGGATTTTAATACCCCGATGGTGACGGCCAGCGAGCAAGTTACCGCGCAGAGTCAAATCACCGGCAACGGTGGCATTGCGATTAAAGGCGGTACGGGTGCATCGTTTGAAGGTAACGTCACGCAAACACAAGGCGACTATCAGACCAGCGGGAACGTCACTGCGGGCAATATTGCGCTCAACGGCCACAAACATCCTGGCGATTCTGGCGGCACGACTGGCCCCGCCATTCCATAACAACCCACTGAACCCTTTCCTCTTATTGATTGCCTCCCATGCTGCCATTCTGGCGGCATGGATAATTTACTGAACCCGACAACCAGCGATTACACCGGCACGACGACAACGACATTAGCGAATGCCGTTTATCTGCGCCTAATGACGCCGCTAGGCTCGTACTGGGCCGCCCCGTCGTTAGGTTCAAAGCTGCATCTGTTGGCGCGTGAGAAAGACGTTGCGCGGGTGCATAAGCTGGCGCAGCAATACGCGGCTGAAGCATTGCAGCCGATTGTTGACGATGGCCGCGCCTCTGCTATTTCCGTTTCTGTCTCTGCGAGTGAGCCAGGTTGGGTGGTGTTGCTGATCGAGGTCACAACGGCCGCACAGCAAACACAAACCTTTAGACATCCGGTAAGGGTGAGCTGATGCCGCATATCACACCATCGTTCGATGAAGCACGCAGTCGTCTATTGCGTGACCTGAAAAACCTGCGCCCGGATGCAGATATTAGCGACGACAGTGATTTTTATGTCCGTGCATCGTCCGTAGCAAGTGCTGTGACCGGCATTTATCAGCATCAAGGCTGGATAGTTCGCCAGATATTCCCTGATACGGCCGACACTGAATTTTTAGAGATGCACTGCCGGTTACGTGATATTTCACGTAAAGCTGCAACCACAGCCACGGGTGAAATTACGGCCACAGGCGAAGTCGGCGCGGTCGCGCCAGTCGGGCAGATTATCAATCGCGGTAGCCTGTCATTCACAACGACTGCGGCTGGCACTGTGGGCGCAGATGGCAAAGCAATTATTCCTGTCATTGCGTTAGCATCCGGCGCGGTCGGTAACACTACCGCTGTGATGTCTGGCACGTTCTCCAGTGCGCCGGATGGTTATGACAGCACGGTGAGCATTGGTCTGATTGGGGGCGGAACGGACAAAGAGACTGACGCTGAAATGCTGGCGCGTCTGCTTGAGTTGATCCGCCGCCCCCCTGCGGGCGGGAATAAGTACGATTACAAACGCTGGGCGCTGAGTATCACAGGAGTTACGTCTGCGTATGTCTATCCGCTCCGGCGTGGCCTTGGAACCGTTGATGTGGTTATCACGTCTGCAAACGGCTTGCCGTCTGATGAAATCATTAGCGCGGTGCAGACGTACATTGATGATGTTCGCCCGGTCACAGCAAAAAACACGATGATAATCGGCCCGACAATCAAGAATATCGATATTGATGCGCGGGTGTCCCTGTCTGGCGTGACACTGATTGAAGCGACAACGGCAATTAATCACGCGCTGACGGATTATATCAATACGCTCGCGCCCGGTGAGCCGTTTATTCGCAGTCAGGCTGAAATGATTATTTCGCAATTATCCGGCGTGACAGACCGCAATATTATTTCTCCTGCCGCCAATATTTATCCGGCAGCGGATGAAAATAAAGTCGAGTGGCTACGAATTGCAAATATAGCGGTGTCATTGCTATGAGTGAGTCGAAAACATTACTCGGCCTGTTACTACCACCTGTTTCATATGATGCGACACAGCCCGTTATCGCCGCAGAGTTGGAAGTCGAAGGGAATGTGCTGGACGCAGCCAGGCTGCTGGCTAATCGCGTGCTCGGCGGCATCACGCCAGTTGCTGCACAAAGCCTGTTAGCAGATTGGGAGCGCGTTCTGGCTATCACGCTACCCGTCGATAGCAGCTATCAGCAGCGACTCGGCAACGTGCTGATAAAGCTTGCCGAAACGGGTGGGCTGAGTATTCCATATTTTATGCGTTTAGCATCACGACTCGGCTACACAATAACGATTGATGAGCTGCGACCGTTCCGCACAGGCGTAAGCCGCTGCGGTGAGCAAATAATGCATCACGACGTTCTTTGGGCGTGGCGCGTCAATGTTACCGGTACGCAGGTAAAAAAATACTATTTCAGGGCGGGATTATCTGCGGTCGGAGAGCGTCTATTGTCATTCGGTGACACGGTTATTGAGTCGGTATTCAATGACCTGAAACCAGCACACACCTTTTGTTATTTCTCGTATCAGGAAAACTGATTATGCAAAACCTAATGCCCCCGGTAAATACGCCGGATAATGTATTTCACGACGGTAATCCGCTGACGGGTGAACTGGGAACGATTGTCACTGCGAAATTTATGAATGATGTGCAAGCGGCGATCAGGAATTCGCAAGCTGAGATTATTTATGTATTAGCAGATGCTGATATTGTCATTGATCCGAATAAAACTGATCAGTTATTAACGGCGTTAAAAGCAACGTTTGCAACAAACGTGAGCATGAATGACCGTGTGCCATCGACTCGAATAGTTAACGGTAAGTCGCTATCTGCTGACATAACGCTGAATGCTGGTGATGTCCGGGCGTTGGCACAAGACCAGAACGGCGCTGACATTCCAAACAAGCCGCTATTTTTGTCAAACATCAACGCTATGACGCTAGATACATTTCAGCGTGTGACGGGAAAAAAACTGTTCTCAGTTGATAATGACGTGATAACGGTAAAACCAGAAAACTATGGTCAGCGCGCATACTTCCAGTTTAACAATGCAGCAAGCACTGAGGCGATAGCATTCGTCGGGCTGCGATACGGCACAAATGAGCAAGGGCTGACTCTAGAGCATCGATCCGGAGCATCAATACGCATTGATAACGGCGAAATTAATTTTTATGGATTACCGCATGGGGCAACTGCTGCAAGCGGTACCAGCACTCAGCAGCTCGCATCAACTGCGTTTGTGCAAAACGAATTAGCTGTGACAGCTGGTATCCCTCAACCGTGGCCGCGCGCCACCGCTCCGACCGGATGGCTGAAATGCAATGGTCAACCTTTTGATACATCAGCATTCCCGCGTCTGGCCGCAGCATATCCAGCAGGTGTTTTACCAGACTTGCGCGGTGAATTTATGCGGGGTTGGGATGACGGGCGCGGCGTCGATTCTGGTCGTGCTCTGCTTAGCGCTCAAAGTGACGCGATCAGGAACATAGTCGGCGAAATCTGGACTAGCGCAGCAAGCCAGCAGTTTTTAGGTGAAACGTTGTCATCCAGTGGTGTATTTGAACTGCTATATGAATTTGCGGTCGGCGCGATTCCTGATGCTGCTGGAAACTCATGCCCATCACGCATGAGATTTGATGCGTCGCGAGCAGTCCCAACAGCTAACGAAAACCGTCCCCGCAACATTGCCTTTAACTACATCGTGAGAGCAGCATAATGAGCAACTATTCAACACAAATTAAAAACGCAGAACTGAACGAACGCGGCCTGGCAATCAACACGGGCTGGATTACGGTTTATCACGTTAATCCGGCTACGCGGGAATATCAGAACGCCAGCTATGAGTATGTTATGCAGGGTGTTGGTATTCCTGCCGACAGCTATACCGACGAGCCAGAATTACCGCCCGTCGGCCAAGCCCTGCGCCGTTCCGCTGATGGGAAATCGTGGGAACAAGTGCCAGATTATCGCGGCCAGACCGTTTACAGCACAGAAACCCGCCAGCCGCAGACGGTGATGCAATTCGGTGCTCTGCCTGAAAATATGACGTTTCTGGCTCCGGCAACCGAGTTTGATAAGTGGAACGGTAAAGCGTGGGTGCTAGATAAAGTCGCACAAGCCGCCGCAGAGATCAGAGCGGCACAGCAGGAACTGGCAACGCGTAAAGCCGCAGCCACGGCACGCATCAACGAGCTGACATATGCTGTCAATCTAGACATTGCGACGGATGACGAGAAAGCTGCACTGTCCGAGTGGCAAAAATATACGGTGCTGCTGAGTCGAGTTGATGTGAGCACTACTGATATCGAGTGGCCGACTGTGCCAGATAGTGGATTGATCGCTACAACCGATCAATAACACATAATTGATCTGTATAAACGTTTATAAAATAGCCAGCCCAAATGTCATTATGTTGTTGGTTTTAAAAATATAATGATATGCCAGGGAAAGCGAAGCCCGCCAGTAGCATCTGGCGGGCTTTTTATTTAGCTGGAAATAATACTATTCAGGAACACCGCGCTGCATTAAATAGTCAGCCAGTCCGCTACGCTCACCTGAACTTAGAGGGCTATGTTTTTCTGTCAGGCCAAGAAGCTCAGCGCGATTCCCTCCAACCGGGGTCGCCACGCTTGATTTCACGTTCTCCCCATATATCACAAGTGCATAGACCCCATTTGGTAATGACGTCAGCCGAGCATAGCGGCCGACACTAATCTGGTAATCACTCACACGTCACCCTCGCGACTGATATTGCACAATGCTGAATCTCGGTTAAATGGGGATTATAGCTTATGCGGAATTAATCATGATTCTATGCAAAAAAAAACGGCGCGCTACACAATAGCGGCTGAAACGCAATGAAGTGGATCAGCGTATACGCCAGCAGGCGCTGTGTGGTTTTTATTGGTTTCATCCCTGATCCCCTGCCTTACAATAAAAAGTTAACAAGAAAAAATTAACAATTAAAAAGAAAGTCCAACGCGATAATAAGCAACAGCGTGATCCGGTTTTAACCAGTCGGGGTGTGCCAACGGCCAACCAACTGTGATTTGCTGTGAGAGGTATTGGTTAGCAACGCCCATTCCTACCGCCGCGCCCCACAACGTGCCCGACGATTCACTGTCTGCCTGCTGTGAGAAAAGATGCCCGCCGTCCACCGCCGCCGTCAGCGTGACACTGCCCAACAGCGGCAACTGCGTCGCCCGCCAGTTGACTTCGTTGCGCCAGTAGCCACCACGATTACCAGAAAGGTATTGCTCTTTGAAACCACGCACGGAGGTTTCCCCGCCCAGCGTCACCTGCTCGCTGCCATATAGGCGCTGTGGTGAATACTGGCCATAGAGGTTGGTGAGGTAATGGAGGTTGTCAGCGATCGGGTAGTAATAACTGGCCGCCAGCGTCACCTTATTGAATTCGGCGCGCGGCGCATCGTCAGATTTACCGTCATCGCTTTCTGCGCCAAACCAGCGCGTTCCACGGCTGTAAGCCGGATTGAGTGTCGCCAGCCCGCCCCACAGTTTCTGGCTGTGGTTAATGCCGATAATGGCGCTGCTGAGTTTGCGACTGCTGGATTGCAGCAGAACATCGTTCAGGTAGTTCTGTCCGATACGGTGTGACATGCCCGCCGAGAGGCTGGTTTTCATGTCGCCATTACGGAACACCACACGTGAAAGCGTGGCGCGGTGCGTTTGGCTGTCACCCGTTGAATGCCAGAGAAAATCTCGGTTAGTGAAATCGTTGCGGTAACGACTTTGAGAATAGTCATAGCTGAGCATCCAGTAGCCATAGGGTAGCGATAAGCCCGCCTGTAAGCTTTCGGTATTGCGGCTATCCCGAAATTCACTGCTGTGTCCGCCGTTGATAAACCACTGGTCGGCCAGCCCCAGCACGTTATCCGCCCACAGGCCGCCGTTTAGCTGCTGCTCCCCAGTGCTTTTCTGCCCACTATTATCAAAACTGATGTTTGCCGTCAGCGGAATTTGCTTTTTACTGGTGAGGTTAACGATGGAATAGCCAGGCTGGCTACTGGGCTGAATTTCGATACTCACCTGCTGCGTCGGCATGCGGTTGAGTTGTTCCATGCCCTGTTCGATATCGCGGAGATTGAGGATTTCGCCCTCTAGCCCCAGAAAAACCTGTTTTAAGGCTCGCGTCGATTCATTATTAATATTAATGAATTCGAGACGACCTTCCAGAATATCAATCTGTAATATTCCGCTCGACAGATCTTGCTCGGAAATAAAAGCACGACTAGTAATATAGCCCTGTTCGATATACCAATTGCTGACATCATGAATCAGCTGATTTATATTATTAACATTAATACAACGATTGATATAATCTTTATTTAACGTATTTTTATCTTTTTCACTCAGCAGAGAACTGTTGCGATAATGAATTTCATTAATGGTAAAACAGTGTCCTGCATCGCTTCCACCGGCTGGATTTATCGTCTCTTGTGGCTGATTTAACTGCAATAAGTCATCGCGTTGCTGCCGGGATTGGTCGATCACCTCGGCCTGCCGCTGCTGAATATCAATTCTGTCCGCTGGATTAAGCGGCGCGGATAATACAGAAAATGATATAGAAGAAAATAACGCAGGCATGATAACAATCAGCCTAAAAAAACCACGCATGGTTTCATCCCTGATGATAATAATTTTTCGGCATAGTAGAACCGTTAATTACCAAGCTCAATATGTCAGGTAATATATAATTTTATGACAATTGGTTTACGTTAAGACGCGATAAAATATCTTCCTAAGCAATAATTTTAGGTTAGTTACACCTCGTCACACAATACTGCGTATTTCATGACCCTTTCTTGACGATTTTCTGCCAGAGAGATACTTCCCCCATAGCCTCGTTGATGCATCATATTGTATATTAGCGCTTCATCGCCGCGAGTCCGTTGCGGTAGCAAACCATATCTTTATCTCATCACCTTGCGCAGCACTTCTCTCTGGGGGAACAGTGAATTATCCAATTGGGCAGATCAATCACAGCTATCTGGGCTCCAGCGTTTACACCATGCTGCGTGAAGCGTTAATTACCGGCCAACTCAAACCGGATGATCGCTTGAGGATACGGGAGCTTGCCGCACAGGTTGGCACCAGCGTAACGCCAGTAAGGGATGCAATCCTGCAACTGGCGAAAGAACAGGCGCTGGTGCTCAAGACGCCGCGCGATATTCGTGTCCCCCAATTAACCGAAGATCAGTTTAAAGAAATCCGCACTTTGCGGTTGGCGCTGGAAGGAACGGGCGCCGAACTGGCCGCCGCGCACATTACGCCGAAGATGTTGGAGAAAATTGAAGAAAATATTCGCCAGAATCGTCTGGCGATTGACGAGAAAAACCTACGCGAAGCATTGCAGTTGAATAGCGAATTTCACCTGTTTCTGGCACAGGCAGCACGTATGCCGCTGTTAACGCAGTTTATCGGCAGCTTATGGATGCGCACTGGCCCGCTGATTGCGCAGGCCTATGCACATTTTTCCGTGCAGATGGCGATAGAACATCACGAAGACGTTCTCGCAGCCTTACAGCAACACGATGCCAGTGCCGCTCGACAGGCCATCCAGTCTGATATTCTGGACGGGAGCGAAACGATGCTGGCCTTTATTGCCATGGATCAATAGATTGCGGCGTTAAGCTGCCATGAGCCGTGGCAATAGCCCGCGAATCAGAAGTCGGGTCTCTTTTACCTGGCTGATAAACGCGGGCAGCAGCGCCGTAAAACTTGGTTCATCTAACGATTCTGCGGTGTGCTGAGTGCACAAACGCAGCGTCGAATTCTCATCCAACGCCAGCCAACAGCCTTTCATCGCCGCCATCTCAAAATTAAGCATCAGCATCAGTTGATACACCTCGGTGCCGACGTCTCCCTGAAACCGCATCACGTCACTATGCAATACCAACGCGCTGCCGCTCGCGGGGACTTCCAAAACCACCGCTTCCTTCCCGTCTGGCTCGCGCAGTGCGCAGATCCCGTTCTGCAAGCCCAGTTGAGTCCGGTTGAGCGCACCATAATGGCGTAATAAGCGGGCAATATGTTGTTGTGTCGGTGTCATCCTGTTCTCCTTTAATCACAGCATTTTGTTTACATTAACCGTTAAGCTGCAAGCCTTCTTGCTGTAGCTGCTGCAACGCATTAGCGGTAGCAGGATTGGCTTTTGCAATCTCGCCACTCAGTTTGTAGCTTTGCGGTACGGTTTGATCCTGTCCGTAGCTGAAGCTGACGCTGCCCAGCAGTTTATTCATGCTGACGCCTGCACTGCTTGAGGCGTTGATGATGACTGCCGGGGTATTGAACCCTTCGCTCTTCTTCACCGTCTGCGAGACATCGATGCTGGCGAGACGTAAATTATTACCGTCTTTAAACAGCGCAATGACATCATCTTTGCCGTGCGTCTTGTTCTGAATGCCCTTCTCTATCTTTTCCCGCACATCGTCTTTCAGCTCTAGTCCAACCGTCACTGAGGCGCTGTCGCTATCCTGCAAGCGGCTTACGATATCCTTCAGTGCCGGGTTGTCCGCGATCAGTTGATTGATACGGTCGGCATTACTTGGCGGGAGCGAAGAAAACAAATGGTTGCCGATGACCTGAAACAGCCCATTTTCCGTCAGTTTGCTGAGATTGGTGTAGGACGTCGTGTGCTTAACGCTATCCAGCGTCGCCCCATCACGCTGGGCGACATCCTGTCGCACGTTCAATTTTTGCAAACTCATCAACCCCTGATGCTGATCGTCGGTTTTGGCCGTTTTATCGGCGAAGTGCTCATTCAGAATGGCAAGCTGATCGTCCGGTTCTGCCATTTTTTTCACACCGTCGATCAATAGTTGGCTGGCAGGATCGTTAAACGCGGAGTTCAGCGTCTTGGTCAACGCGTCGATATCCTTTTTCTCCAACGGCTCGGCTTTCTTCATGCCCAGGCTAATCGATTGGTTAGTACGCGAGTCTGCCGCCACATTCACCCCAACGCTGGCTGAGGTAAAGAACGGAACCGTCCCCTCTGGTGTGTTTCTGGCTGCCCCGGCGCTAATGGTCGCGTTTGCCCCCATCGCCGCCTGATTCATGAAGCGCAGACGGTTGTCGGATTCGGTGTAGGTGGAGGATTGCTCACCTTGCGCGATGCTGGACGAACTGGCGCCAGACAGAATATTAGCGCTCGCCGTCAGGCCGACAGAGCCGCGTAATGTGGCGCTGGTGGGTGCCGCACCTTTTTCTGTCAGGTTTATCCCACCGCGCAGTTCCAGCGCCGCATTGCTATCCAGATTGAAGCTGACCGTTTTACCCGCCTTCACGCTGTGCTGCTCACCTTTATCCAACAGAGCAAGCGGATTGATCGTACCGCTCGACAGACCGTCAATAAAACCGGGCAGTTCTTCTTCGCTGAGGGTAAAGTTCAGGGCGTTTTGCTGCGCCATTTGCAGGCTGGCGGATACGCCGAATGACGCTCGGACATCCGGTGCAAAGCTGTGTTTGCTGTTAATGTTTTGCGTCATCTGCGCCGAGGTTTTTCCTGTCAGATACTCGCTGACGTCATATCCGCCGGAGTAACTCACTTTCCCGGTAATCCCGCCCGAACGCTCGAAGGCGACATTAATGCCGTTTTCACCACGGGAAAAACTCAGGTTGTAATTTCTTTCGCCGCTGACACCGCCGCCCGGCACCGGAGGGAAAGGCAGAGGCGTGCCGTTGACCACAAACGACATGGATGCCCCGCCGCCATAGGTCCGGTTAAAGGCGATGCTTTCGTTGCTGTCCAACGACAAAACGGTCGCCTTCATTTTATCGATCATGTCCGTCTGGTTCGCCGCCTGCATCACGGTTTTCGAGGTCACGCTGACGGCATTCTCTTCTTTCCTGAACGCCTTCATAAAGGTTTTAACCGAATCGTAATCCGCTTCCAGCGACTTATGGTTGGTGAATCCCATGTCGGTCATTTTCTTCACCGGATTGTCACCATATTCCCCCTGCCGTAACGCGTTTAGCTCCTTCATCATCGATGCCAGCGCCGCCTCATTCGGCGAGGTACCTGATAGCGCCCCAGCGCGATCGGTCAGCTTGTGCAAATCACCTAACACCAGGGTATCCAGCACCAGACGCGTTTTTGCCAGCGACAGAGCATCACTGGTATCACGCTGCTGCCCAAACGCCTCACTATTCGGCTTTTGCGCTATCGGTGTTTTACTGTCTACAAAGGCTTTTATCAGCGTACCGGCGGTACTCGTTTTCGATGACGGATGGCTCTCCATCGCTGCCAGCAGCACCGGAGCTAGATCTTTTTCCCTGCCGTGCACGCTGGCTGGCTTGCCTTCCGGATTCATCACACCGTTATCGTTCACCACGCCCTGCTGCCTGCCGATAAGCAGAGCCGCTTTGGCCGAACTGCTTTCCAGTTCGGTCTGGAACTGTTTTAACAGGTTCACCAACGGTTTCCCCTTCTCCCCCAGATCCAGCGTGTCGAGCTTACTCGCCAGATCCATCGCCGTTCCCTGCGGCTGGCTCGTCGTGGCGTCCAGCTTTTTCAGTAATTCGGTCTGCATGTCGTAAACGGGCTTCAGACCTTCGCGGCCGCTGATGTGGTGCTGCACATGATCGGAAAAGGTTTTTAGCGGTCGGGGTACTTCCATGGAGAACGAGACAACATGGGCTCTGAGCAAATCTGACAGCTTGCTTTTAACCTGCTGTGACTCTTCACCCGTTTTACCCAAGATCTGAACATCGGCTTTAACTGACACGCCGGTCAACGGTATCTTCATCCCTTTTGTCGCCACATCAAGCCGACCAAACACCGTTTCTGCCGCACGCGCTTCCGAAGGTAATGGCGCTTCTCCTTTCGGCACTGTCGTTTTCCACGCGCTCCCGTGTTGGGTATGGAGTTCATGATCGTCATGCGCAACCTGCAAATGATGCTGCGCATCCGTACCCAATGAATTCACTTTGCCTTCTGCTGGCGTCTTCACCGGCTGCCATTGTGCCTTGTCATGGTTCGCGGCATTCTGCCAGTCGTCTTTCGGTAGCTGAAAGAGATGCCCTTCTTTATTCAGAGCGAACAACGTCT
Source organism: Pectobacterium atrosepticum (assembly GCF_000740965.1). NCBI lineage: Bacteria > Pseudomonadati > Pseudomonadota > Gammaproteobacteria > Enterobacterales > Pectobacteriaceae > Pectobacterium > Pectobacterium atrosepticum. The sequence continues at coordinate 2,712,862 of NZ_CP009125.1, forward strand.
GCTGGTGATCCAGCGTGATGTCCTGTATTTCACCGGATAACCCATTTTTAGGCAGCGCCAGCGGCGACGCAGCGGGCTTCTCCGTTCCCGGCTTGATCTGGTGGAAATGCAAATCACCCTGTTTATCGACGGCAATAAATTTATTGCGGTTGAGCACCGCCATCGCCGAGACACCGTCGTCCTTGGCGATCCCAGGGAGCGCAGTGCCCGCAGACGGCGTCATACGCACCTGCGACAGCGCAAAAACGGTGTTGTCACCGTGCGTAAACGACTCTGATTTCTGATTGATGGACAGTGGCGTGATTTCACCATCTTTCAGCGTGTAAGCCTGATTATCCAGCCCGCGCTTTAATTGGCTGGCTTCAACGCTGGACGCTTCCCAGTTTTTAGTATTGCCGTTGTAAAAATGAACTTTGCCATCCTGTAGCCCTATTTGCCCCAGTCGTCCCAGATCTACGGTGTCTTTCGCTGCTGGTGACTCCGTCGTCAGACCTAGTTTATTATCCACCACCAGACTGTCGCTCAGGTTCCATCCCGGCGTTGGCGACACCCCATTTTGCCCCAGAGACGCGACGTGTTTTTGTCCCTGACGATCGGTGGCGAGTGCCTGCGTCTGCCCGTGTTCATCGTGGGCAAATCCGGTAATACGGTGGTCAGTCCCCAATGCCGCATTCAGTTCAGACGTACTGACCGGCGTTAAGGTGGCGTGTTGCTCGCCCGCCTCAGGCAGCGGTGCGTGATAAAGTTCTCCATCATTATCAGCAACGAGCAGATGTTCAGCGGTTAACCCCACCGCTTTCGCATACACCGGTTCACCATTTTCCAGTTTGAGATCCACTGGCTGCGGCGCGGCATCCAGCTCGTTCATCAGATGCAATTGTGTCAGATGATCCTGTTCGGTCAGCACGGCCGATTGTCCGTTCTGATTGGCTGAGAACGCCGTGATTTTATCGCTGAAGGGCGATGACGCCGTCCCCGACGACAAGTTGCTCAGCGTGTGGTCATCTTTGACTGCATACAGTTGACCATCTCCCTGCCGGGATAATTGGCTATGGGGGACGTCGCTGTTTTTCTGCCAGACGCCAAATTCAGTATTCAATGAAAACAGCTTGCCGTCATGCAGGCGCAATTGCTCGCCCGCACCTGAAGCCGAGTCAGGCTGTCGGTGGATACCCGTCAATAGCTCGTGATTCATCCGTCCAGATAGTGGCACGTTGGTGGCTTCACCAGACTTTGTTTGCAGAGAGAGATGTTGCGACGTAGATTCCAGCTGTACGTTATCCCCTCCCGACTTACCTGACGGCATCGTGCTTCGTCCGCTGCTGTGAAGTGCAATATGCTGATTTCCATCACTTTGAACAACGAATAGTCGCCCTGATTTGTCGGCTAACGCATGCTGCTGTTCGCCCGCTCGCCCATCTTGATTTTCATGATGGGCAACGAACGGTTGGCTGTTTTTCCCTATGGTTTGCTGCAACAGCGTAGTCAGCGCTTCCGGTAAGCCCTTGCCGAACTGAAGCTTACCGTGGCTGTCCAGCGTGATATCGGATTTAGCGGCGGATGTAGGATTACCGCTGCCGTTTATTTTGATTTCAGCAGCTTCGGTGGAAGCAAAACGCGGCAAGCTCTGACTCATACCTTCCAATGAAAATAGCTCGCGTAAAGTCGTCGATCGCGCCCCCTGACTCTTTACCTGACTGCTTCCCTGCTCCAATTCAGGCGGTTTGTTTTTATCATGCAAACCTTGCTGAATCAGGGATTGCGCCCCCTTCTGGCTCGCACTGGTGCTACTGCCCTGCGATAACGATGTTTTAGCTAGCGCGGCAGGTGCAATTTCCGAAATGGACAGACTGGGCTGAGCATGCTGGATTTTCTGCATAACAAGTTCCAAAGGTGATGAAGTGAACGTGCCAGTTAAGTGGTCATTTCCCCCCTCTGGTTCCCCATCATCTTTCTCTTCCCCGCTCGGGAACCACATCACACCGCTCTTCACTTAATACGCAACAGACATAAGCCTGTTAATAACCCATCACTATTCACTTTCAAGGAGATGTTATGGCTGATATGACGATTACGCTCAGCATACAACCCGGCGCAGGTCTGTCATCGACAGGTCTGAATTCCCCGCTTTCAGGCAGCAATGGCGGGGCGTCACCACGTTCTGGGCAGCAAGATAGCCAACTGATGGAAGCGCTGAGCACATTGTTGAGTGCCCTTCTGCCCAATTCACAAGGCAATACTCCCTCATCAACAGACGGCAGTTCGCAGGGCCAGGCAGGGATAGGTAATGGAGGGAGTTCAGCATTAGGGCAAAACGGCAGCGCTGCCGATATGCTGATGAAGCTGTTGGAAGCGCTGATCCCTAGCAAAAATGGCCAGGAAGCAGGGAATCCGCTCTCTTCCGGTTCGTCGGGTGCAGCAGGCGGCAACAGCGGTGCCTCACCGCTGACGGGTTCATCCGGTACTGGAGGCGCGGGTGGCGCACAAAATCCAGAGGATCTGAGCCGTTCCCTGCTGCAAGATTCGGCAGGCAGTGCGTTAGATAACGCGATCAATCCAACGGCAGACGGCGGTGGCCAACTAAGCGGCAACGATCTGTTAAAAGCGCTGCTGGAATTGATCGGTAATTTGATGGATTCACAGAAAGGTGAATTTGGTCAGCCGCAAGGTAGCGGCCAGTCACAGGGTGGCGGCTCTCCGTCAACGGGCGCGCCGCAGGCGTCATCTGGTGGTGGAGGTGGCTCCCCAGCTGCATCGTCTGCACCTTCTGGTGGTGGTGGCTCCCCAACTGCGCCTTCAGCACCATCTTCATCAGTCGGCGGTAACGGCGGTGCCGCGTCCGCCCCACTAACGGCGGCGCCAACCGGCGTTGATAACGGCTCAGCTGCGTCAACAGCAGGTGCTGGCCCAGTTTCCTTCCCAACCGCCAGCGCTAACCCCACAGTAGTAAACGACACCATCAAAGTCGGCCCCGGTGAAGTTTTTGACGGCGGCGGCAAAACCTTTACCGCCAGCAGTAAATTAGGTGACGGCGGCCAGGCTGAAGGCCAGAAACCACTGTTTGAGTTGGCTCAAGGCGCAACGCTGAAAAACGTGGTGTTTGGTGATAATGCGGCGGACGGCGTACACGTTCGCGGCGATGCCAAAATTGATAACGTGCACTGGACCAACGTCGGTGAAGATGCACTGACGGTGAAGTCAAACAGCGGTAAACCTGCCAACGTTGAAATCACTAACAGCAGTGCTCAGGGCGCTTCCGATAAAATTTTCCAGTTGAACGCGGATGCCAACCTGACTATCGATAACTTCAAAGCGAAAGATTTCGGTACGTTCGTCCGCACCAACGGCGGACAACAGGGTGACTGGAATTTGAACCTGAGTAACATTGACGCAGAAAACGGCAAGTTCTCGTTCGTGAAAAGCGACAGTGAAGGGTTGAACGTCAAAGGCAACAATATCAACCTGACGAACGTCAATAATCACTACAAAGTACCCGACTCCGCCAACTTACAGGTGAATTAAGATGCCAAACGCGATGACATCGTCCACACCGCCTCGCTGGGCGGATCTCGCCAAGCGAGGCGGATACATTACGCCCGCTCAGCGTGAATCATTCACTCAGGCTATTCATCTGGTGAGAGCACAGTTGAACACGGTACTTAGCCAGTCAGGAACGCAACGGCGGGGTGAGTTCGAGTTCGATAACTTTGTGGATTCTCTGGAACAGGATTTCCTGCATCAGGCCGATATCCATAAGGAGAATGGACTACATAGCGACGTGGCACAAACCTCATTCTGGGTCGCCCGCCTGATCGCCGATCGCTGTATTGCGGTGCGTCAGATGTAATACTTGCGCCACACCACATAGGGAAAAAGCCAGCCAGAGAAACCTGCGCTGGCTTTATTAGGATTTGCGTCGACAGATATCAGGCGTAAATAAACCCTCACCCAATGCTCACCGTTCCCCCGCCAATCAACACGCCGCCACAGCTAACCGCATCACCAGTGCGAGCAGCAGGCTTTCCATCAATGAGCACGGCGGATGAACCACCGCTAATACTCCGGTCATGGCCGTGAGGAACCAGAGGATCGCCTTGTCGAGCCAACGGCATACCATCAACCTTAACCGTTGATGAGCCCGCCGCGACGGGCGTCGGCGGATGGTTACCGTGCCCCGTGTCGCTATCGCCTAATTTAACTGCGTTACCCATTTTTATTCCCTTATTAATCCGTTTATTAAAACACCGAGATAAATCGGTTTATTTAATAGGCTGCTGGTCCGTTTTAGGCTGCTTAGCACGGTAATCATCCATGATCGGCGCCCAGTCCATTCCCAGTGGGATAGGGTGTTGTTTAAACAGTTCGCCGTATTCTTTGTCAAAGTCTTGGAGCGTCACGGTGTATTGGCTCACACCAATCGGAAATTTTTTATCATACCAATTGTCTGTCACCTCTTCGGCGATACCACGGGCAAGCAACAAATCTGGACTGACGCCAAGTCCCCTCCCCATCAAGACCACTTCATAATAGCCGCCTGGGGCCAGACCAAAATACAAACGTTCGCGGCGATCGTAGCGCCCCTGAACTTGATAAACTGCTCTCATTCTCTGTTCTAAATCCGCAGGTAAATCAACCTTGATGCGGTAACGCTTGCGATCGTAGAGAGACACCATTTCTATCACCGCGCGGTCGGGAACCGCAATTCCTTCTACAGGTAAACCGCCACCGCCGGCCCAATAGTAACGTTTTTCCGTAATCCGTTTTACACTGGCACCAGGTCCTACGCCCCCCCCTGGATAGCCGCCAATTAATGTTCCTCCACGATAAAATTCAACGTTGGTCGTCCACGTTTCATCGATATTACTGCCAGTACCATATCGCCATGAAAAAGCTGGGATCGTTGGAGCCGTCGCACAAGCAGCCAATGAAACGCAAAGACCCAGCAACACAATACATTGTTTAAACATCATGCTTCCTCATTCCCTATCATGTGCCGCCGCTCTTTACTCACGGTGACACAATCACTTCACAGGCTGCTGGTCCGTTTTAGGCTGCTTGGCGCGGTAATCATCCATGATCGGCGCCCAGTCCATTCCCTGTGGGATGGAGTGCTGCTTAAATAGTGCGCCGTACTTTTTGTCAAAGTCTTGGAGCGTCACAGTGTATTGGCTCACGCCGATTGGAAATCTTTTATCATACCAATTGTCCGTCACTTCCTCGGCAATACCACGGGCAAGCAACAGATCTGGGCTGACGCCAAGTAAATCCCCCTGCAATAGCACTTCATAATAACCACCGGGTGCAAGGCCAAAATAGAGCCAGCTACGTTGATCAATACGCTTGCCAATCTGATAGCGCTGCTGCATTTGCTGGGCTAAATCAGCCGGTAAATCGACTTTGATGCGATACCGCTTGCGATCGTAGAGGGACACCATCTCGATCGAAGCCCTGTCAGGGACGGGAACACCATCAGTAGGTAACCCGCCGCCCCCAGCCCAGTAATAACGCTGGCCTGTGATTCTGTCACTCAGCAGTCCGCCCGCCCCGCCGCCCGCTTCACGATCGGCGTAAATAAGTTTTCCACCACGATAAAATTCCGTTCGCGTATTGTTAGTGATATCAATGTTGCTGCCAGTGCCATAACTCCAGCTAACCGGAGTTCTTAAATTCGGGCTTGAGCAGGCGACTAGCGAGATGCTGAGGCCCACGACCATAATCAAATACCTGAACATTATGCTTCCTCATTCCCTATCATGTGCCGCCGCTCTTTACTCACGGTGACACAATCACTTCACCGGCTGCTGGTCCGTTTTAGGCTGGTTGGCGCGGTAGGCATCCATGATCGGCGCCCAGTCCATTCCCAGTGGGATGGAGTGCTGCTTAAATAGTGCGCCGTACTTTTTGTCGAAATCATCAATGCCATATTGTTCAGCCACAGATACTTTTTTATCATACCAATCATCGGTAACCTCTTCGGCAATACCACGGGCAAGCAACAAATCTGGACTGACACCAAGTAAATCCCCCTGCAATAGCACTTCATAATAACCACCGGGTGCAAGGCCAAAATAGAGCCAGCTACGTTGGTCAATGCGCTTGCCAATCTGATAGCGCTGCTGTATTTGCTGGGCTAAATCAGCCGGTAAATCGACTTTGATGCGATACCGCTTGCGATCGTAGAAAGACACCATCTCGATCGAAGCCTTATCAGGAACAACAACGCCCTCAGTAGGTAACCCGCCGCCGCCCGCCCAGTAATAACGCTGGCCTGTGATTCTGTCACTCAGCAGTCCGCCCGCCCCGCCACCCGCTTCACGATCAGCGTAAATGAGTTTTCCACCACGATAAAATTCCGTTCGCGTATTGTTAGTGATATCAATGTTGCTGCCAGTGCCATATCGCCATGAAAAAGCCGATTTTGTGGATGTCGTCGCACAGGCAGCCAATGAAACGCAAAGCCCCAGCAACACAATAAATTGTTTAAACATCATGCTTCCTCATTCCCTATTATGTGCCGCCGCTCTTTACTCACGGTAGTTTCAAATTTGCTGGTATTGGCTGGACTGGCGATACCCTGATTGCTGGCGCTACGATGGACATAATCGCGGCGCAGTGACTGATAAACCTCCGCAGAGAGTTGCTGGCTCAGATTTTTCACTACACCCTGCTCGGTGGCCGCTAATGCCCACACCTCATCTAGTTTAGTCAGATTGACCGCTGGCAGTTTGGCTGAAAGTGGTTCAAGCTGAAGCTGTTTATCTTTTGATCGCCACGCCTTAAACGGCACGCTGGCGGCTCGTCCCGCTTCCACCATCATGTGTAGTGGAATGCGCGAATACTCCCCCTCCACCACGCGGCTCATCACCACCTCCACATACACGGCCTTTTTCGGCCACAAATCATCCTTGCCACGCCGTCGGATAAACGAGTAGGGGATCAAACTGATCGCCCCTACAGGAGGAATAGCGGCACGCAGCAAACGCGGGTGAAGACGTCCGACCCAGCCCTGCGCAATTTTTTCCTCGGCATAGGCGTAGGCCTGACGATAGGCCTGACTTTCATCATCCGGCGTGGAGGTCGCTTCTTCACTCATAAAGCGCTCCAGTTCGAGGCACTCGGTCAGCGCCGGATCGCTGTTCGGATTAGGCAGGCTCCAGCGGCTGTAATAGCCGCCGCCAAGATCCGAATGCGCGCCCGGCAGCGCCAGCTCGGTGAAGTGTGGCGGAATGCTAGAGCCTATCGCCGTAGGAGTGACACGCGTTAAGGGGAAGTGTTTTCGCACCTCATCCAGCGCTGTCAGATGCACCACCCGTTCGGCACAATCATCCTGCAAGTGGATGTTCAGACTGGGATGGTACGATGAAGCGACCGTGTCAAAAATCCCGACAAACGTGATACGCACATCGTCCCTATTGGCCCAGTCAAACCCAGCCTTAAGACGGATAGTGGGCGTATTGGCGATCGCCTGTACCAACGGGTGATCGGTTTTCTGGTCGATGACATTGACAAAATGGCGTGCCGCCGCCGCCCCACGACTAAAGCCAAATACATCGAACACGATGCGATGAATGCATTCAATATTCGGTAATACCTCCCTTAAATCACGTTTGACCGCATCCGTAATCCCTTGACTACAAGCCTGATTAACCTTGCCAACGATAGAGGTATTTTCACCGCCAAAATCCAGATCCAACCCTTTTGTCAGCATATTGTCCGATCGGTATTCCAGACCATCTTTTCCTGCAACCGGATCGCGAGTGCCAATGCCGCTGATATAGCTATGGACGACCAACGGGCCAGCAGTCAGATCGTATTGGTTGAATAGTTTACCTACATTAGTAATATCGTTAGCCGCACTATCCCCAACCGGGAGTTGCCCCATCTGGCAGCCACGCAGCTCTTTCTCCCGCTGCGCCGGATCGGAGCAGGTTTCAGCCAGCCATTGCTCCACTTTTTTAAGACCAGACTCGGCATTATACGTGTTATTCCCCGTACCATCGAAGAACACACCGATGCGCAGCACGTTGATCTGATAACCTTTTACTTCGATAACGTAAGAATGCTTGGTAAAGAAACGGACGCTACCCGCTTTCCCTTCCTGATGCGCCTCTGGCAAGGGTTGCTCCGGTGCGGTCAGGCACAGGTCTCCGGTGGTCGCCTTAATATGTTCACGTAGCGTTTCATCATACCCAACCTTTTTTGCCACATAAGCAGGGACGGCACTTTGCCCGTCCTTCAATATTTCACGCGATTGCGCTGCCTTGAGCCAGGGCTGCGTCTCTAGTTTGACGGCTATCGGGCCTACGGCAAAACCACGTACGACTACAGGCCCTTCTTTGAGGGTGACCGTTTCGGATTTGCCGGTATCGTCGGTCAGTGTCGCTTTTAGGCCCTTGAACGAACGATTGTGTTCATCACGAACCTCAATCTCTATCCAGGTATCGTAACGTTCGCAGGGAATACAGTGGGGATCGGCTGCCATTAGTTAGCTCCTATCAACGCGTTATGCTGCACCATCCAGTGGTTGACCTGCGCGAATTCAGCCTCGGTCAGCATCAGCGGCGCTCGAATACTCTCCAAAGGAAGTCCGGCCTGCAAGGTCAAGGCTCCAGCCACCACGCCATCGAGCACATCGTCTTGAAGCCTCTCCGCATTGGCTTGCCTGAGAACGGACAAAATAGTCCCTGCCGGATCGGGATGACGTTCCATCATGCTCGTCATGGTCTGCCACAGACGCCGACGAAGAATGTAGGCGTGACGCTTTTCGTCATACAACGCCGCCATATGGTGTGAGCGGATGTGAAACCAGGGACTCTTTAACCGGAGATGGAAGGGAATATCAGGATTACGCGTAAATCCATTTTCGTTGATCCAGAGTCCATTGCAGGGGCCAAGCACGGCATCCCGCTCTTCTGGGCTCATGGCGCAGAACATCGGAAGAAAGATACGAGGTTCAGAGAAACGAAACCAGACAGCCTCTCCTTCACGGATAGCTAATATCAGGCTTTGCCAATGGTTGCGAACGACGTCAAGAGACTGTTCACTGACCAGATAGAATCCACTCAACGCGGGAGAATCCGTCACGAACGCGGGCGAAGGGTTAGACAGCAGCCAAGGGCCAAGTGCGGCTTGCTCGTTAAACTCGGTCCCCGCAAAGAGGGGGAAAGCTTCACCTTGGCTGAGTTCATAGAAACGGGCTACTGCCGAGCGATCTACCGCGCCGTCGACGATCGCAAAGAGCGCGCCGCTATGCTGGGCTTGCCACGCATTCAGGCTCATGCTTTGCCTCCCTTAGCGAGGGGACAAGGTTTGACAAGCGGTGACATCGATTCCATGCTTTTATGAATGGCAGGGGCAGGCAATGTCGCGGGTGGTGCAGGTGGGACGGCAACACCACCCGGCAGAATGGGGCTCTGTCCTGCCCAACCAGAACCGCTCCCAGCACTGCCCCCAGAGTTAATTTTGATAGCCGGGCCCACCACGCTCACGCCGCTGGGATCGATCTTGATGAAGCTTCCCCCGACTTTCAGCGTCAGCTCCGCCCCCGCTTCAAGAACCACCTTAGCCCCCGCTTTCACATGCACTTCTTGCCCTGCCTCGACCAGCAAAGCCTGTCCCAGTTTCTGGTGCATAGAGGCATCGACGTTCAGTGAGTAATCCCCTTTAACATGATCACGTTTCTCGCTCTCGACCGTCAGGTGATCGTTGGCTTTAACGCGAGTTACACGGTCATTATCAATATCCGTATGTGCATCGCGTTTGATATGCCAGACAACATCGTTCTCAATCAGCGCGTTGAGATCTTTCTGACCATGAATATAAATCTCTTCCTGCCCTGCCTGATCTTCAAAGCGCAGCTCATTAAATCCTTCGCCCTGATGGGTTTCCGTACGCAGCACGGTGCGCGTCTTGTGCGCAGGCAAGTCGTAAGGAGGACGGTTGGTCGCGTGGAACGTACGCCCGGTGATAATCGGCTGGTCGGGATCACCTTCTAGGAAGCTAACAATCACTTCATGGCTGATGCGCGGGATAGCAATCATGCCGTACTGACCGCCAGCCCAGCCCTGACTGACACGCACCCAACAGGAGCTCTGGTCGTTGCTCGCGCCATAGCGATCCCACGGGAATTGCAGTTTTACCCGACCGTACTGGTCGCAGTAAATCTCTTCTCCCGCCGGGCCGACGACGGTGGCGATTTGCGGGCCATCGACCATCGGTTTGTATGGCAACTCCGCACGCCAAGTCGTGTTGGCGCTAATGACGTCGAAGCTGTTACTGTAGGTGGTCGGTTCGCCGCCACTTTCCTCCTCCAGCGCCTGCGGTTGCTGCCCACTGTGCGTGATAGCCACCAGTTGCCAGCCGCTATTCAGCGCCGGATTGGGGTGCTCGGTCAACATGAAACTGCTGCCCGGCATTAACATCGCCGCATTCGATTCACCCGCGCCGGTCACCGCCCCTGAACGTAGCGCATCCAGCCGGTAACCGCTGAACGCCTTGCCGCTCGGTTCTTGTTTATAGCGCCCCGGATAATCGTAGTGCTGATAGCTTTCGCGCTGGTGCGCCAGCTCGTTGCTCATCTTCTTGTGTGACAGCCCGTAAGCCGGGGTTTTGAAGCTGTAGTCCTTCAATTCCACTTCTGCCGTACTCACCCGCTCCGCGTAGTGGAACCGCCGGACATAGTCGCCTTCGCTCAGCCCCTGAACCGCCAGATTGAAGAACAGCTCGGGGCCTTTGGTCAGCGCCCCGGCATCATCAGCAAACACCACACGGTGTTTGCCTTCCTCAAACTCATGGAAGAAGTACAGGCCTTCCTCTGCGGTCAACCGGGTAAGAAACGCCAAATCACTTTCTCGGTACTGCACGCAGTATTCCCGCACCGTATGGTCATGGCGCAGCGAAAAGGCATAATCGGTGATACCCGTTTCTTCCAGCAATATGCTGATAATCGCTTCCGGTTTCTGTGCCTGAAAGATACGGGCATTGGTGCGAAGCCCTAGTCGCCACAGGGCAGGCCTGACTTCTGCCTGATAGCGCGTGCGGCGAAATCCGGTGTCACCCTGCGTGAATCCACTAATAATCCCGCAGACTCGGCGTTTTAACTCGCCCTCATACCAAATCATCAGTTCGCACGGCTGGTCCAGAACCGCGCCAAAATCGACATCCGGCAACGCGCTCGCCAGACTCAGCGACAGGCTGAAAGGCCGGTTCAGCCCCTCATCCAGCCTGAAATCCACCACCGCAAACGTGCCTGCCGCAAGCGCGCCGACCTTTACGGTGAATTGCAATCCGGTACTGTTTGCCATCGGTCTTCTCCTTATTATTCTTGTGCTGTTACCACGGCGACCGCACGCCTCGGGTTCCCTCGGAGCGGCACGTCGCTATCCTGATTAACATCAAAACCTGAGTTGTGGTCTGAGTCTGCTCACACCACGACCTAGGTTGATAAAAACATCACACGGGAAAAATGTGATTTCAGAGAAAAGCACAGAAAATTAGGGGGAGTAGATATTCGGTGTGTTCACGCCATCGGAGACAAAAAGAATACGGGGTTGAAGCGGAGTGAAGAATAATGAAAACGTTCCATGTGACATCCTTGGCGCTATTCCTTTTGAGAAAATATGTGTAAAGGATAACAAGATGCTCACAGAGCTAATAGCGCAAAGAAAGGACAAAAGCTGAGTAAACTAATTGATTTGAATTGAAATAATTTCATTAAAACTAATAACAAGAAAGCAGAGCTTTCGCCCTGCTCCCGGTAATTTTTCGTTTTAGCTCGCGAGCTTTTGCAGCCCCATATTGACGATGCGGTCACCGATCATGGCCGCATCAATCCCCAGAGAAGCGCCGCCGTTGCCACGAGCATTCAGGTTGGTATTGCCGGTATCACCCGCTACCGCGCTCTTGATCATGCCGACAGCCTTCATAAATTTATCCATGCTGCCTTTGGTCATGCCATCGTCATCCGGCTTGCTCAGCGCCTTGGCCCAGGATTTGTCATCCTGCTTCGCCGTCTGCCAGTTATCTTTCTGGTATTCCGGCTTACCGAAGACTTCAGGATATTGATCCATAAACTGACCAATTTCTTTCGCCATCCCCCGATCTTCTTTATCCACGAAGTAACGGGTCGGGCTGTCATTGTGCGTGCTGATGTTATTCAGCTCCTGCAAACCGGCTTTTTGCCCAACGCTCATCCCCAACGTGCTACCCAATTGATTGAACGCCCCTGCGCCGCTCAAGCCTTGCAGACCGTTGTTACCCAGTTGCAGCGGTGAGTTCTGGCCTTGTGCCTGACTCAAGCCGTTGCCCAAAATCGCTGATAACGCATCGTTAACGCCTTGGGTATACGCCGAAATTTCCGGTGATGCAGGCTGTTTATTGCCAAACAGGCCCCCCTGTTGCTGTGACATACCGCCGCCCAACAGATCCTCCAGCGCGCTAAACAGCAGGCTGCCCATCATTGCTGATGGATTCATGGCATTCATACTGGCACCCAGCGCCCCACCTAAACCACCACCGAGTGCGCCACCCAATCCGCTGCCAAGACTGCTCCCGAGACCACCGGCCAGACCGCCACCAAGGCCTTGTCCCAGCAATCCGCCGCCTAATCCGCCCAGGCTACTTCCCAGACCGCCGAGCGCGCCACCCAAACCGCCCCCCATACCACCGAGGCCACCGCCCATGCCGCCGCCCATCATGCTCCCCATGAACATCATGGTGGTCATGATATCGGACAACTGTTCTGCAATATTGCTACGCTGGCCACCAAACCCCGATTGCGATGGCGATGCGCCATTTTGTGAAGACTGAGATTGAAATAAACTGCCGTTACCACCCGCTTTGATCGTAATTTGCAAAGAAGTACCGCCACCAAGAGAATTAAGCATAATGTTTCCTCAATGAATAAATGGAGTATGAAAGCGCCAATAGGTTTGCGGTCAGCCCGCGTGATTGTGACACTCCCCCATTAAGTGATTTTCTTGCCTGCGTGGTTCCCGCCTTACATACGAAAACACAGGACTTTTTCACGGTTCAGCGCGGAGGTAGACCGGCTAAACGCCACAGTTCGTCGATCGCTGCGACGGAGTCAGTCAATATGGATAATGAGCGGCGTAACCGCAGAGTGTGCTGTTCATCCAGGCTCAGGCTGCATGCAGGTAGCGTGTCAGCCTCCAGAAAGCGGCGTTGTAAAATTTGCCGCAGCATACCGGGATAATGTCGGGCAGGTGCCAGCGTTAAGATGAGTTCAACCTGCCGCGCCGACACTACCGTAAACCACAGCCTCACGCCCGGTTGTACTGACCAACATGCCGTCGGCGTGGTTTCCAGCGCTGAGAGAAAATCATGCTGATTGTCGAATACTTCCGTTGGCTCACTCATCCACGCTTACCCTGCTGTAATCCGCCGGGCCATTGCGCAGGTCAGGCTGCCACCAGATGATGAGCTGTCGCGTTTCTGGCTGCGGGCGACAGGTGACTGAAGCACAGTTAGTCACCTGCCGCGGTGAATTGCAGGCACTCAATAAGAATGCGATGAACACCACTAACCACGTTTTATGGTTCATATGCATCTCCTGTAGTGGATAAGATTATTAATTTGATATCAGCACATTGCGTCGGGTTGGTTGAGCCGTTAGCGCGGGCTGCAAAGCAAGGAACACCTCGCTGGATTCCCCCGGTGCCAGCGTCGTTTTCGGCCACACGGCCACCGCTAGCGTGCGGCTACTGGCACAAGCCGCTTCATCAAAACGCTGTGGCTGGGTGCCTCCATTACGCACCACGCCTACGCTCAGGCGTACCTGACCGTTGCCATACCATTGATAGCGCGAGCTGTCATAGATCAGGCCCGACTGTGAGCGGCACACCTCTCCCAATCGCGCGCCTTTGCTGTCGGCCTGAAACCCGGCAGGAAGCTGGCGGCTGGCAAGATCGCGGAACGCGCCTTCAATCAGGCTATAGAGATCCGTTTTACCGTTGCGCTGCGCCACGCGGTTCATGGCACCGTTCAACTGCTGGCGATTGACGGAGGACACATAGCGCGTAGGATCGGTTTGATCGCCAACAAGGTGGGGTGTAAGAATGAAAAGGCGCTCGCGGCGAGAGACTTCATGACGCGTCGAGGTAAACAGTTTCCCCAGCAGCGGGATATCCCCAAGGATCGGAATACGACGATCGCGGTCACCGCTCTCCTCGACGTGAAAACCGCCCAACACCAGCGCTCGGTTCTCACCAATCAACGCCTGCGTGCTGACAGTACCGCGCTTCACGCCAGAGGCTTCCCCCTCGCGCCCTGTCTCGACCTGACCATCTTCGATATCGATAACCAGTTGGATGCTGCGCTGTGCCCCTTCACCAATCACCCGCGGCGTCACTTGCAGGCTGGTGCCCGCCGTCACTGGTTGAATGTCCGCGACACGCTCACCCGTCGCCGTGATGAACGCCGTCCGGCTGAAATCGACAATCGCAGGCTGGTTCTCCAGCGTCAGCACGGAAGGATTGGCGACGATGGAGGCCGTCCCTTCTCCCTCCAACGCCTGAATATCAGCGAAGAAACGCTTGAAATCACTGACAAACAACGTGCTTCGTCCCATCATCATGGTGCTGCCCGCGCTCACATTGCCGAGCTGCGCCTGCCAGTTCGCTTCCAGCCGCGACAGCGCGGTACGATCCACATCCAAAATAATGGCATCAATGTTGACCAGATTTTGCGGTACATCGATATGCTCGACGAGCTGTTGGTACTCCGCCCGGCGTTTTTCATCATCCCGAATCAACAGCGCATTATTGCGTACATCAGCGGAGATCTTGCCGCTTAGCGTCACGCGGCTTGACGCCTCACCGCTGCGTCCTGGGCTAGTGCGGGTTGCGAGCCGAGTCATCAGCGAACGCGTACTGTCCCGCATAGCTTCCATCCCCGTATCCGGCTGTACGGGCATCGGACCAGATGCGCCCGCCGGTGCGGCTCGCTGACCATCCATCAGTTCATTGAGAATGGTCGCGACGCCCGGAATCGTGATTTTTTGATCGCGGTATTGCAGCGTTCGGTCGGATACAGAGGCATAGCGCAGCGGGAAAATCATCACCTTACGCCGTTCGTCCTGCTTTTCCCGCTGTTGGCTAAAATTACGGATCAAATCGATATACGCCTTCGGCCCGGTAACCAGCACTACGCCCTCTTCAGGTAACTCCCCCCAGCCGAAGCGCGAGTCGATCAGCCCGATGCCACTGAGTGCCTGTTTGATGTCAGGCGCAGCATCCGGTGAGATCTCCAGACGCACCGACGCCTGTTCATCCTGTGGGCTGACATACAGCGCATTGTTATACACAAACCACTGGAAGCGATGCTCCAGCGCCAGCCTGTCGAGAAACAGCGTGGGATTATCCGCCCGAATCTTCGCCGTCACCTCATTGTCCGCAATATTGCCCAACACCAAATCCACGCCGTGGCTGTTGGCGAAATCCGCCAGAATCGCAGACAGTGGCGTTTGCTCGGCAGAATACGCATACGCCCCTTTATTCCAGTCGGCGGGTGTGGCGGCGTACGCCAACGAAATAACCCCATTCACGGGGATAATCCCGATCAGCACTATTGCCCAGCAAAACCAGCGATAGATCACCAGCAAAATGCTATACGATCCATTACGTATCAATCCCTTACGCATGTCGTTCTCCTTGCAAAAAAGCCAGCGTGCTCAGATTAAGTGGGGCGGAAACAGCCGCTTTTGTGCGCGGCGTGAGCAGGCTCAGCCAGACGTCCCGTTGATTAAGTAAGGTTTCCAGACTGCGGCACAGTTGCATGACGTCGTCGGCATCGGGCCACATCCATAGCCAAAACTGTTCATCCTGCGGTGAGAGCGAAAGTACGGCGGTATCCTCCTGAAACTGCGCGTGAGCGGCATCAGCCAGCTGTAATGCGCGTGCCAGCATCGGCTCATCCGGCACCGTGTGCAGCGGAATCGCCGCACTGCATGCCACGCCCGATGACTGCCGTACTATCGCCACTGCGCCGCCGTCGATCTCCAGTTTCAGCATTGACGCTCCGCCGTTTAGCCAGCGCTCCAGCATCGCGGCTAACTCAGTTGAAGTCATTGATGATGGCCTTTGCCAAACCGTGCTTAACGCTCAACAGTTGCCCGACCGCCCAGTTGGCATTGGAATAATCCATACTGGCTTCAAAAAAAGCGTAGCTATCAGCCTGACTGGCACCGCCTTCGGCAACATTCAGAGCAATATCATCCAGTTGCTGCTGCGAATCGACCAGGTGCGCGTCAAGGCGGCGCTGAATGGGGTTAAGGGACATAGCACGTTCTCCTCATAAGGTATTTTTCTCACAAAACAGGTTTCGGTCGCTGACCTGATAGTGAGTGGTTAACCCTGGCGTGCAGTTCCCATTGGCAAACGATGATTTCACATAGCAGCGGCGGAGTGATTGGGAGGAATGAGCTGCTGTGTCGCCTGCCGCCAGTTCAGCGACATCACGCCATGCGCCGTGATCAGCTTCATGGCATCGTTATCCAATGCCTCATCGCTGGCGAGACGCCACTCCAAATGTGGATGCGCGTCCAGCCAATGTTGCACATCGGCAAGCTGACCGGGATGGCAGTACAGCGTTCCTCGGCTCTCCCCCTGCTGTTGTTTCAGCAACTGTCGCAATAAGGCATGATGGCGTGACGGCGTAGGCGTTTTATCCAGCAAGTGCGCCAATGCATCGCGCAGCAGTTGTCCGGCTTGCGTAATCATGGTCTGCTCAAGGCGCATCCTGTCTTGCCGAACGCCCAGCAGTAATGCGTTTGCCTGCTGCCAGAACGCAGCTTCTGCATTTTCTACCGCCTGTTCGCAGAGCGTTCCAGCACGATTGTGCGCCTGTGCCACGATCGTCTCTGCCTGTACAGTGGCTTCTTCCCAGAGTGTCCGACTGCGACGATGCGCCGCAACCCGCTCCGCCGGAATAATCACCGCTTCATCTCGACTTGCGCCGGGTAATGTCACAAACATCTTTGTCGTCAGCATGCTTCGTCCTTAGCAAAATGAATAAAAATGAGGAGGGTTATGCGGGGGTTGATGCCTTCCAGATTAGGGCATCGCACAGCGCATTCAGCCGGGCGGCGGGTAATGACACTGCTGGAGCCTGACAGTGGGTTCCCCAATCACGGGAACAATCATATGGAAAGAGCAATCGCAGACGCGGCCAGCACGCTTCGCCATAGCGAACGCGCAACAGCATCAAGGCGTCCTGGTCGCGTGATGTCGAGGGATCCGGTGATGATTGAGCAGAAAAAGCAGCCGGTGTCGGTAGCCACAAACCGGGCCGCAGCGCCTTTGCCAGCCGTTCACACCATATGCCCTCTGCGTCAGAGTGATTCGGTTCACGTATGGGCTGGCACACCCGTGCCATCAGGTGTAATACCGTTTCCCGCTGCGCCGTATCCAGAGTCCCCAGTTGCATCAGCGAGGCAAGCGGATCCGGCGGTAAGACCAACGGCAGAGAGAAATAGCGATTAAGCTGTACGGCGTTCACATGCAGCCAGTCGCGACGCCGTGGCGAATCAGGCAACATAACGCCCCCCGTCCACCAACTGGGGTCCGCTTGTAACAGACAGTCCTTTACCCACCAGGTCAGCCACGCAAGCGGTGTGATGCCATCCGATTCGCGCCCTCTGGTTTGCTCTTGTGTTGTCATTGTGACGACGACGCCCTCGCTTTTTTCTGCTGCCATTGTCGCAGGTAAGGCGAGCCAATACGCCAGCCTAATAGCCCAGCCAGCACTAGGCCAAATAGCCCAGCGCTCCACTGCCAACGACGCATTTCATCCGGCGTCAGCGTGAACGGCCCCAGCGTAACGACGGGGATCGTGTCCTGATACGGTTCTGCCGGAACAAAAACGATCGCCAGTTCTTTATCGTCCTTACCAGACAGACCGGGAATACTGCTGGCGACCATCCGACGGATACGCGGCTCCATCCCATCCGGTTCCAGTTCGGCACGATATTTAATAAATACCGCTGCTGAGGCGGGCTGAACCGGTTCGCCGGGCGCGATACGCTCGGGCAACACCACATGCACTCGCGCCACCATCACGCCATCGATCTGCGCCAGCGTCGCTTCGACTTCCTGCGACAAGGCATAGATATAGCGGGCTCGCTCTTCCAGCGGCGTCGAGATCACACCGCTTTTCTGAAAAACTTCCCCCAGATTAGTGCGCGACTGCTTCGGTAAACCCGCCGCATTTAGAATGTTGACGGCGCGTTCCATATTTTTTGCATCGATCACCAGCGTGACGCCGGTTTTCTCAACCCGTTTCTCCGCACCGATCTGATAGCGGCCAAGCATTGAAATCGCTTCGTTGGCATCGTTCTCCGACAGCCCGCGATTCAGCTCAATCGGCTCACCGCAGCCAGCCAATAATCCGATCAGCAGGAGCAACACTCGCTTATCTATTTTCATAGGCCGCTACTGTAAGTTGGTGAGTTTTTCCAGACTTTGCACACTTTTCGCCACCAGTTTGGCGCTCAGCAAGCTTTCCAGATAGAACGACGACAGTGTTCGGGTTGCATCCAGTACATCCTTTGGATTATTGGAACGCATCGCCTGGCTGACGTCGCGTTCGGCGGATTTGAAGACGCCGTTCAATCCCTGAGATTTTTCCGCCAGCGCACCCAGCCACTGACTGTTACCGCTTCCTGCCGTCATCGGTGCCGATGACAACGCCGCACTAAACCAGGAAACATCCTGATCGTTGGCAGAAAAGGAAAAAGACGTGCCGTTGTCCGCCAGCGGAGCATCCCCCGGCTGAGGCAACGTACTGGCGTGGTTGATTTTCATGGTGTGGATTCCATCGCGGACGGGATAAAAATAAAGCCGGAGCATAGCCCCGGCTCGTTGACTCACGATCAGAACTGGATAGCTTTCGCCGCTTTCTGCCCAGAGTTCAGTGATTTGGAGGCAGAATCCATCTGACCATCCAGAATGGAGTTTTCCGTATCCAACGCAATTTTCTGTGCCTGCGCGCCTGCTGCACGAGTCAGAGAACCGGCCATCGCGGTATCCAGAGTCTGAGAAGCCGCCTGAGATGCAACCTGAGAAAGTCCTAAAGCCATGATATATCTCCAAATATGATGAATGTTTACGGTAGTGAACTGTCATGCTGTACATACAGTCATCTTGTTCATTCATTAAGTAGAGATCGGGCTGGAGGAGTTCCCGCTGAAAGGAAATTCTTTCGGGAAATCGTATTCGAGGGGAAGAACTAGGCTGGTTTTATCAACCTTTCCGACCGTTAGCTAGCGACCATTTTCCTTTAAAATAGCAAAGACCACGACTGCGTCTGCCGAAAACGCACGCGTGGTTTTGATTTGTAGGATCGTTTACGCCATTCTTCTGCCCCTGAATAATGGCTGATAAACGCTGTACCGTTGGCAAGGATGCGATATCTGAATCTATGCCGCTTTTATTTCCGTCATGCTGCCGGATGATCGCTATGCTCGCCTTAACGACGAATACTGGATTGTGGTTCAGACTGGTTTCAATTTCACTTGGCAGCGCATTGCTAGCCCTGTTACTTGGGCAAGCCATTGTCGCCAGGATGGAACAAACACAACTACTGCACTATAGCGAGGAGGTACTCGATCAGGGAATCGCCGTCGCGAATGAAGGCCGGGAAACCATCAACCGGGTTCTGACGCTGAATAACACCCCGTGCTCCAGTGCCGATCTAAAAGAATTACGCCTGATCTCTTTTTACTCCGTTTATCTACGCGATATCGGACGTATCAAAAATAATTATCTCATCTGCTCTGCTGGCTGGGGGATGCTCAATCCTCCTATTTATCTGCTGCCACCGAACCTGACGACGCCGGATGGCGTGCAACTGTGGACCGCAATGAAGGATGTGGTTGATCCACGTATTACCGCAGATATGGCAAGCCTCAACGGTGTGGTCACCATCACCGCCGCCGCTGCATTTCGCCGTTTCACTCAGCCGCCGGCCGAGCATAGTGCGATGCTACTCACACGTAATCTGGACCATGTTTATCAAAAATTTGGCGACATTGATCTGCCTGCGTTTAGGCAAACACGGCAGCAGAATAACGCGTGGCTGACCATGGGAAAACGCCAGACGTTTTTCTGTGCGCAGAACCGAGATATCTGCGTACTGGCTCAGTTGGATTCCGCAGGTATTCTGTATCACCCTTGGTATGTCATCGCTTCTCTTCTGTTTCTCGGTTTGCTGATTGGTGCCAGCTCTACCTTCTCCTATCAGCTCTACTACGATCGGCATCAGGCTTTGCCATCACAGCTAAAACGCGCGATCAAACACCAACGGTTTCAGGTGCATTATCAGCCTCTGATCAGCCTGCCACAGCGTGCCATTATTGGCGTAGAAGCATTGGCCCGCTGGAGAAACGAGCACGGCGACAACGTCTCGCCGGAATACTTCATCAATATTGCAGAAGAAATGGGCTATTTACCGGAGCTCACTCGGATCATTACGCGTCAGGCATTGCATGATATGCAGCCGTACCTCACGCAGGAGCCCCCCTTCCTTCTCAGTATTAATCTGTCGGTAACCGATATTGTTTCGCCTGACTATCACCATTTCCTACAGAAGATGTGTGACGAACTGGGGATAGACAGAGCGCGTATCATGTTAGAACTTACCGAGCGGTCGAGCACATCCCACCAGACGCTGGCCAACGGTCTTGAGGCATTACGACGCGAGGGCTATAAGGTTGCGCTTGATGATTTCGGCACGGGGTATTCCAATCTGGATTATCTGAGCCACTTACCGTTTGATATGATCAAAATCGACAAAGTTTTCGTCGGTGCCATTGGTACGGACTCGGTTAATGCCGCCATGGCGGACCTGCT
Source organism: Pectobacterium atrosepticum (assembly GCF_000740965.1). Taxonomy (NCBI): domain Bacteria; kingdom Pseudomonadati; phylum Pseudomonadota; class Gammaproteobacteria; order Enterobacterales; family Pectobacteriaceae; genus Pectobacterium; species Pectobacterium atrosepticum. The sequence goes on from NZ_CP009125.1 coordinate 2,733,726, forward strand.
CTTCACCCTGGTCAAAAAACTGGACGTCCCCGTAATTATCGAAGGGGTAGAAACACGCGAGCAGGCCGCTTATATCCTTCAGCAGTGCCCTTCAGCGATGATACAAGGATGGTATTTCAGTAAAGCGGTAGCATTATGCGATCTACCAGATATCCATCACTATCAGTGCCCACCGATAGAAACGGCGTAACCTGAAAGTAGGTCTACCGTCAAAGGTAGACCTACTTCCATCGTCCACGGTATATGGGTGTTTAAACGATCGGTTTAAACGATCGTCATGCGTTTATCATGCCTGACACGTTTCCCCGCCCCCTGCGCACATTTCTCGCACCGTCACGTTAAGCACTTTCAGGCGATGGTAGAGCGTTCGTTTGGGGATCCCCAACTCCACAATCACATCGTCAATACAGTGGCCGTGGCGGCGCAGCGCATCCTGAATCAGAAACTTTTCAATCCGCTTTAAACGGTCTTTGAGCTGCAAAGGGCGTGGATGCAGTAGTTGTTGAATTTCAGCCAAGGGCGACAGCCCCATTGCCCAGCGATCGGCCGCCGCTTTCAGCTCACGGATATTGCCCGGCCAGCTGTGGGTCAGCAGTTGCTCGTCAATTTCCGCCGTCATCGGCGGCAATGTCATCCGCAGGCGTACCGCCGCTTCCTGACTAAAACGCTGAAACAGCGGCAGAATGAGATCACTGCGGGAACGCAGAGTCGGCAACTGAATTTTTACCGTATCCAGACGGAAATAAAGATCGCGTCGAAACAATCCTTTCTCTACCAGTTGCAGCAGCGGTGTTTGCGTCGCCACAATCACACGCATATCTACGGGGGTGAACTGAGTACTCCCCAGCCGCTTAACGCCGCGGCTTTCCAGCACGCGTAACATCTTGGCTTGCAGCGTCATGGGCATGCTGTCGATCTCATCCAAAAACAGTATTCCCTTGTCTGCACTTTCAAGATAACCGGCGCGGGAGCGGTTAGCGCCGGTATACGCACCCGATACCACGCCAAACAGCTCGCTTTCAGCCAGATTTTCCGGCACAGCGGCACAGTTCACCGCCACCAAAGGGCCGCTGCATTGAGAAATTTGATGGATCCGGTTTGCCAGCGTGTCTTTCCCCGTACCCGTTTCACCTTCGAGAACGATGTCGACATTGAGAGGAGCAATAACATTGATGATTGGCGACAACGATGAGTGAATATCCTCAGCCGTGTAGGTGGAATAGCTCGACGGTAACGAGGAATATTCGAGTGATCGGTTTGCTAATGGGGGATTTTCTAATGCTGAATTCTCTGATGATGAATGTCTTAATGATGAATAGTGCTGTCTGTCCTGACGGTAATGATTGTTCATTAACTACTCCTGGGGCCCAAACGGGCTAACTCACTGCTTTCCATAACGTGGGGCGAACCACCGCATTTCTCCGCGTAGCGCACACCGATTCATCACTGGTGGAACGATGACAATCATTACCGTCATTGAATAATGAAACCATCAGGCATCGCTGAACATCAGGTAGGAATTTCAGAGGGATTTGTAGGGAAATGACTACAAACAATCGGCCAAAATTAGTAAAAACAGCCCGTTACTCTTCCAGATGATTCGCAGGAAAACGAAAAGGGATTGTCAGGAAAACGTTAGCTTCAGCAAAAGGGATTCATCGACTGTTGAATCCCTTTTATCTGTTATCGTCTCGGGCTCCCATTGCTAGGGAATGAGCTTCTTGCTAAAGACGTATTTAACAATCTCCACATTGGTACTGAACTGCATTTTTTCCATCAGGCGCGCTTTGTGGGTACTGACCGTTTTGTTGCTGATGGCCAGCTCATTGGCGATGGTGTTAATCCCCATCCCCTGCGCAAACATAATCATGATTTGGTGCTCTCTGGCCGTCAGGACGTCGTGCTCGGCTCTGCCGCCCTCGGTATAATGAGAAAAAACCAGCTGCTCGGCAATGGTGTGATCGATATAGCGGGCGCCCTGCGCCACACGACGGATCGCCGCCAGCAGCGCCTCTGGGTCTTTATCTTTGGTGATGTAGCCTCTGGCACCGCTTTTCAGGGCATGCTGTGCAATCTGCGCCTCGCTGTACATGCTGAGCACCAAAATCGGCAGACGCGGATATTGCGCCACTACGCGCGAAATCAGCGCTTCACCGCTGATACCGGGCATCGACATATCCAGCAGCAGCAAATCGGGTGCCACGCTGCGCAACTGCGCCAGCACCTGTGCTCCGTTTCCGGCTTCAGCGACGACGCTCAGCGAGTCATCCAGCGCGAAGATCTGCTTGAGTCCTTCACGCATAATGACGTGATCGTCTGCGATCATTAAACGTATTTGTTTGTCCATCGCTCATTTCTTCCTTTTGTTATTCTTGTTCCGCGATTAACGGAGATAGCCATTTTTAGGAAACGTTAACTGCACCTGCGTGCCTTTGCCGGGTGCACTTTCAATGATGACTTCGCCCCCCAGCATGCGACCTCGCTCTTTCATACTCATAAGACCGAAGGCGTTTTTATTTTTCGCGCGGGAATCAAACCCTTTACCGTTGTCTTTGATACACAGCACAACGCAGTCCTGCTGATTTTCCAGCGTAATGATCACCTGTGTGGCAGCAGCATAACGCGCCACATTGGTCAACGACTCCTGAGCGACACGAAATGCCGCGGTAGTGCTTTCATCATTAAGTGCCAACGTTTCCCCCGGCGTTCGCAACAGGCAGGTTGCACTGTAGTGTCGGTTAAATTCGTCGCACAGCCATTCCAGCGCAGGCGTGAGCCCCATATTTAATACATTCGGCCTGAGTCGCGTCGAGACATTACGCACCACCTGAATCGTTTGGTCAGTCAGTTGCATCAACTTTTGCAGATGCGCCTGCATCTCTGGATTTTTCTTGGCAAAGCACATGCGCATCAGCGACAGGCTCATGCGAATCGTGGTCAGGTGTTGCCCAAGCTCATCGTGAATTTCCTGTGCGATATGCTTGCGCTCTTCCTCGCGTGAAATCTCACGCTGGCGTGCCAGTAAGCGCAGTTGCATATGTGAATCGGCCAGCGTCTTCTCCGCATAGCGAATGGCGGTAATGTCCCGCCCCACGGTCAGAATGGAAACCAGAGCGCCACGCTGATCGAACTCCGGCACGCAGCGAATATGGTGAATGCTTTGATGACGCTGATCGCCTTTCCCTAGCTCTTCCATCACTTCGCCTTCCGCGCTGCTGCGGGTATCGACAACCTGCTGCACCAACTGTTCCATGCGGATGGCACACCCCGCTCCGGGCATCAACTCCGTAATCATTCGGCCTCGAAGTTGCTCTACGGTAAATTCCAAATGTTTCAAACTGGCGGGATTGGCATACAGGCAATTCAGGCTGGGATCGAAGCGAATAATCAAATCCGGTGAATTTTCTACCAGCGCGCGAAATTCCTGATCTCGCGCGTAAGCTAACTGTTCGATATGTTTACGTTCCCTGATATCTCTGACTACACACATGCTGTAGCTGCGTCCTTTATGTTGGAAATGCGTTAGATTGACCTCGACTGGAATAGTCATACCGTAGCGAGTGAGGTGCCGGGTTTCAAAAGTGGTACCCACGCCAGATTCATACTCCAGCAACCAATCGGGCGAGCGATGCTCGGCGGCCCAGCAGGGATCGATATCAACCACACTCAGATGCATAAACTCCGTGATGCTGTAGCCCAGCGTCTGACTGGCAGCCTCATTGACATAACAGAAACGCTGATCTGCATTGACGATATAAATCGCATCCTTGATACGGCCAAACGCAAAATCTACTAGCTCCAGTTCGGGGGCCTTGGTTTGTTCATCGGAACGAAAAGGTTGGGTAAACATCATTGCCATCTCCTTATTTTGAATTAAGACATTGGTGCAGCCACCCGCGGTGCAGGTAGCGCAATACGGCGTCTCAACATTCCAGAAGATGGACAGGAAACCCTGCAACGGCTAAACGCGACCTGATATCACAACGTGCGACCTACGTCCTGAGCGGCAACCGCCCTATTGAATCAGGCGGTCACCACATCAAGCAGTGAAAAACGGCGGCGGCAGACACGTCCTTTCGTCCCGTGGGATAGCGTCAGGATTCAACGGCCTGACGGATCACACCTCGGGCACGAGACAGTCGTGACCGCACCGTACCGATGGGGATCCCCAACTGCAACGCGAGATCCTGGTAGCTGGCATCGGTATCCAGCAGTTGCATCAGCATCTGACGAGTATCCTCAGGCAATGAGACGATAGCATCCATGGCGCGTTTCAGGGCTCGCTGGCTTTCGGTAATCGCGCCGGGATCGAGTTCTATCGCGATATGTTCCAGCATCTCATCGCCCATTTCCTGAGCGCGCTGTCGTGCCTGCTTGAAATAGTTGCGCACCAGATTGAGAGCAATGCCGAACACCCATGTTTCCGGCCGCGATGCCCCCGCAAATTTATCCTGATGTTTGAGCACTTCCAGATAGGTCATTTGCTGTAAATCCTCAACGTCATCATGGTTGCTGACGCGCTTGCGGATAAAGTTATGCAATTTCTTTCCGTGTTGACGAAACACCTGTTCCCAATCGACAGCTAGCGCCGGGTAAAGCGAAGGGGTCTGTTCGGTGTGTTTGGTAGACATTTCCATTTGCTGACTCTCCGTTGTTGTGCCCTATTGGCAAAAACGGAAGAGCAAGCCTTATGCCAGCCCAAAATAATTTTTATTCCACTGATTTTTAATCAGTTATTTTTAATTTTGTTTTTTATCGCGCCACTTATTGCCAACGCCAACGGCGTGAAATTGCAAGTTATTGCAATCAGTAAAACGGCATTTAATCCAATCCGCCATCAAATTCAGCCTGCTCCGATGACTTCACACCGGGGAACCCATCCTTTTCTGCGTCCACACAGCAATACATTCATATCACTGCACGTTCACACCACGACACGTAGCCGGTTCATTCAGGATGACATCATGATCAAAATACCGACGGTTCTTCCCACTAGCAGCGCCCTACCGCGCCCTGTCGTCGTGGATGACGATCCCGTGCCGCAGGTTGCGGTACAGCAGACGAGTTCGCTTCATGCTTCACCCGGTTCTCCACTCTCTACCTCAATGGAGGAGGTCGCCATGGCATTTGGCGAGCAGGCCGAACGTAGGAGTAAATCACTGAATCGGCGTCAAATCGCCCAGCAGCCAGAAGCGCGTGCCACTGCCAACGTTGAACGGATCGAGAAACTGACGGAACTGTTCAAAATGTTGGAAAATCCGTCACAAAGTACCCTCGACCAGCAGTTGAGCCGCATGCGCGATCTGTTGACGCGGCAAGGTTCACCGTCTATTGATTCTGTGCTGGAGGCCGCAGGCAACGATCCGGCACGCGGGGACATTTTGCTGCGCCACATCCAGCAGCAATCAGCGCAGCAGCCTGAGCTGGCAACCGCGGCAGAAAATGCGCTACAGCAGTTGCATCAAGAGAAAGGGCCGGAAGTTCGGGCTGGCCTGAATACGGCAACGGCCATTGCTCTGTTCAGTACGCAGCCGGAACAAAAACAGGCGATGCGCGATCTGTACTACCAGAAAATCGTGCATCAGCAGTCGGCCAGTGCGCTGCTGGACTCCCTGTTGGAACGCTTTGACGCCGCGACATTTTCCATTGGGCTGCGCACGTTGCAACGCGCATTAGCGGCGGATATCGCCTCGCTGACGCCGTCTATTTCAAAAGCCGTTCTCAGCAAGATGCTGAGCAATCTCAACGATTCCCGTCACCTGAGCCACACGCTGTCATCCAGCCAGACGCTGCTCACTCGATTGGCGAACAAAGTGCCCGCGTTTACGCTGGGTGCCGTGGAATTGACGCGTCGTTTGATTGGCCTGAGCGCAAACGGCGCCTACGCCCGCGATCTGCATAATCTCGGTCGGGAAGTTGCCGGTACACAGGTGCAACATCAGGCTATGTTTTTCAGCGCCCTGCTGCCGCTCGTCAGCGACCTGCCACATCCGCTGTGGCGAGACAGCAAAAATCGGCAAACGGCGCTCCAACTGATACGCGGCATGATTGGCGATATCGCCCAATACGAGAAACAGCAAGCCAAAAATACTCAGCATGATGATCTGGCACAGCCAAAACAGCCCCCGCACACGCCGGATAAGGGGCAGCCATGAATCTGCTGATTATCTGGCTAAATCGTATTGCGCTGAGTGCAATGCAGCGCTCGGAGGTGGTGGGCGCGGTGATCGTCATGTCTATCGTTTTCATGATGATCATCCCGCTGCCCACCGGACTGATCGATGTGCTGATCGCGCTTAATATCTGTGCCTCCTCTCTGCTAATCGTGCTGGCGATGTACCTGCCTAAACCACTGGCTTTCTCGACGTTTCCGGCGGTGCTGCTGCTAACCACCATGTTCCGGCTGGCGATCTCCATTTCCACCACGCGCCAAATTCTGCTCCAGCAGGACGGCGGCCATATCGTTGAGGCTTTCGGTAACTACGTGGTGGGCGGGAATCTGGCGGTCGGTCTGGTTATTTTCCTGATTCTGACGGTAGTGAATTTTATGGTCATCACCAAAGGCTCTGAACGTGTGGCCGAGGTGGCGGCACGCTTCACGCTCGATGCGATGCCAGGTAAACAGATGTCCATCGACAGCGATCTCCGCGCTGGGTTAATCGAAGCCCATCAGGCACGGCAGCGGCGGGAAAATCTGGCGAAAGAAAGCCAGCTTTTCGGGGCAATGGATGGCGCGATGAAGTTCGTTAAAGGCGATGCGATTGCGTCGCTGGTTATCGTGTTCATTAACATGATCGGCGGCTTTGCCATCGGCGTGTTGCAACACAATATGGCCGCGTCCGATGCCATGCACGTCTACTCGGTATTGACCATCGGCGATGGGCTGATCGCCCAGATTCCGGCACTGCTGATTTCACTGACCGCCGGGATGATCATTACTCGCGTTTCGGCCGACGGGCAAAAAGTGGATGCCAATATTGGTCGGGAAATAGCGGAGCAGCTCACCAGCCAGCCCAAGGCGTGGATCATCTCCTCCATCGGCATGTTTGGATTTGCACTGCTGCCGGGGATGCCAACGTTGGTGTTTGTCGCCATCAGTTTGTCCTCGCTCGGCAGCGGTCTGTTTCAGCTCTGGCGCATCAAACAACAAGGCCAGTTGGATGCCAACCAATTGGAAGCGGACAACATGCCTGCCGAACAGAACGGTTATCAAGATCTACGGCGCTTCAACCCCACGCGTGCCTACCTGCTGCTGTTTCATCCGGTCTGGCAAGGGCAGCCGACGGCGACGGTGTTGGTGCAGAATATCCGTCGCCTGCGTAATCGGCTGGTCTACCGCTTTGGCTTTACGCTGCCGTCCTTTGATATCGAATTCAGCGACCGTCTGGCGGAAGATGAATTCCAGTTTTGTGTCTATGAAATTCCCTACGTTAAAGCCACATTTGTCACCGACCAGTTGGCGGTTGCCAATGGAGCCATCGAACAGGTTGACGCGACGATCGCCACGCCAGGCCACACGTTACGGGATGAAAGCCAGTGGCTATGGCTGCCGCTGGCGCATGTCGCCCAGCAGCCGGACGACATACCGCGCTGGACATCAGATGAGCTGATTCTGGCTCGCATGGAACAGGCCATTCACCGCACAGGTTCACAGTTCATCGGCTTACAGGAAACCAAATCTATTCTGGCCTGGCTGGAGAGTGAACAGCCGGAGTTGGCGCAGGAGCTACAGCGCATCATGCCGCTTTCGCGTTTTGCCAGCGTACTGCAACGGCTGGCTTCCGAACGTGTACCGCTGCGGTCGGTGCGCCCTATCGCCGAAGCGCTGATTGAAGTCGGCCAACACGAACGGGACACGCTGGCGTTGACCGACTACGTGCGTCTGGCGCTCAAATCACAAATCTGCCACCAGTACAGCGATGAGAACAACCTCGCGGTCTGGCTGCTGACGCCGGAAAGCGAAGAGCTGCTGCGCGATGCGCTACGCCAGACGCAGAACGAAACCTTCTTCGCCCTGACGCAAGACTACGCCTCAACGCTGCTCAGCCAATTGCGGCAGGCGTTTCCACCGTTCTCGTCACAGAGCAGTCTGGTGCTGGTAGCACAGGATTTACGCAGCCCGCTGCGCACGCTGTTACAGGACGAATTTCACCACGTCCCCGTGCTGTCCTTCACCGAACTGGAATCCACCCTGTCGATCAACGTCATTGGACGCCTTGATCTTTACGACTCCCCTGATCCCTTTAGCGCATAGGAAGACACCATGTTTGAATTACGCGTGCTGACTGGTTTACATCGCGGAGCGGCGCTGCCGCTCTGTGGAAACGCCTGGCGCATCGGTGCAGCCGATGATGCCGACCTTGTGCTCTACGATCCCGGCATTGCGCCTTATCACGGCCAGTTGGAGAAGGCCGCAGACGGCTGGGCGCTTAGCGCACAGGATGGCACCTTGTCTAATGCGGAAGGCCACTCCGTCGAATACATTAACGCGCTGCCGCCCGGTACCCCTTTTGCACTGGGGCAAATTTGGCTCTGCATCGTAGCCGCCGATACCCCCTGGCCTGATGACAATGAAACGCCTCTGTCTACGGAAGAGGACATCCCCTCTGCGGATATCCCCGCCGATGACTCACCAGTTCATACCACTGTGCCCATTCCCACCACTGCACCCGCGCCGCGCCTACCGCTGTGGGCCAAAGCCTGCTACTTGCTGCTCGGCGCATTGCTGCTGGTGATGGTGGGCAGTTGGCAGCTACAGGAGAGCGTCGCAATGCCTGCCGCCCCGCCGCCGCAGGATACCCGCAAGCCACTTGGCACGCTGCCACAGTTAGAAAGCACGCTGCGGATTATGTTGCAGGAACGGGAGCTGAGCGCGGCCGTGAAAGTGGCGGCGTATCAGGATCGCCTCACGCTCACCGGGCAATTAACGCCAGACGATCAAAAAAAGCTGGAACGGATGCTCGCCCAGTTCCACCAACGTTATAGAACCGCGCTATCCGTTGATAACCGGACACAGCTGAAAACGGAGCAATTGCCGTTTCAGATCATTCAGGTAACCAGCGGGTCACGCGCCAATGTCGTTACGGCAGATGGTCAGCGCTTTTTCATCGGCGATGAGATCGACAACCTGCGTCTGGTGAGAATTGACGAGCACCAGATTGAATTCAGCGGCAGACAACAGATAACGGTGAACTGGTGATGCAGACACAATCTTCTTCTTTTCCGCTGCTCGATCAGTGGGTCGCCCGACAGCGCCAGCATCTGGCGGGTTACGCGCCGGTGGAGAAAAAAGGCCGCGTCATGGCCGTCAGCGGTATTTTGCTGGAGTGCAGCTTGCCGCAGGCACGTATTGGCGATTTGTGCTGGGTGGCGCGTCAGGATGACAGCCAAATGATGGCCGAAATCGTTGGATTCAGCCCGGACAATACTTTCCTCTCCGCACTCGGTGCGCTGGACGGCATTGCACAAGGTGCGACCGTGACGCCGCTGTATCAGCCGCACCGTATTCAGGTGTCAGAACGTTTGCTGGGCAGCGTATTGGACGGATTTGGTCGGGCATTGGAAGACGGCGGCGAGAGCGCCTTTGTCGAACCGGGTCAGGTCACGGGGCGCACGCAGCCGGTGCTGGGCGATGCCCCGCCGCCGACCTCCAGACCGCGCATCAGCCAGCCGCTCCCCACCGGATTACGCGCCGTCGATGGCCTGCTGACCATCGGTCAGGGTCAGCGCGTCGGTATTTTCGCCGGTGCGGGCTGCGGCAAAACCACGCTGCTCGCGGAACTGGCGCGTAATACGCCGTGCGACACCATCGTTTTCGGGCTGATTGGCGAACGTGGGCGCGAACTACGCGAGTTTCTCGACCACGAACTGGACGACGAGCTGCGTAGCCGCACCGTGTTGGTATGTTCGACTTCCGACCGTAGCAGTATGGAGCGCGCCCGCGCGGCATTCACTGCCACCGCCATCGCCGAAGCCTACCGCGCAGAAGGCCGTCAGGTGCTGCTGATTCTTGATTCCCTGACGCGTTTCGCCCGCGCCCAGCGTGAAATCGGTCTGGCACTCGGGGAACCACAGGGGCGAGGCGGGCTACCGCCGTCGGTCTATACGCTGCTGCCGCGTCTGGTCGAACGTGCCGGACAAACGGAAGACGGTGCCATCACCGCGCTCTATTCCGTGCTGATCGAACAGGATTCCATGAACGATCCGGTCGCTGACGAAGTTCGTTCGCTGATCGACGGACACATCGTGCTCGCCCGACGTCTGGCGGAACAAGGGCATTATCCGGCTATCGACGTGCTCGCCAGCCTGAGCCGTACCATGAGTAACGTCGTGGATACCGATCACACCCGCAATGCGGGCGGCGTACGGCGTCTGATGGCAGCTTACAAACAGGTCGAGATGCTGATCCGCCTCGGCGAATACCAGCCCGGTCATGACGAATTAACCGATTCGGCAGTCAACGCCCATTCAGAGATCACACAGTTTCTGCGCCAGTCGATGCGTGAACCGATGCCTTATGGCGTGATTCAACAACAGCTCGCTGGAGTCAGCCGCTATGCCCCATAACACCGAACGTGATGCCGAGTTACAAAGCGTGCTGAATCTGCTGATGCCGATACGCCGCCAGCGCTTAAGCCGCAGCGAGCGCCAGCAGCGGCAGGAAGAACAGCAGCTTATCAGGATTGCGGAGCAGCAACGCCATCACCGGCAGCAGGTCGAGGCGCTGCGACAGGCCAGTCACACACAGCGTGACGCGTTTGTCCAAGAGACTCAGGGACAACGCCAAACGCTGGAAAACCTGAAAAAACACCTTTCCGCCGAACAGCGTTTACTCGGCGAGATAGCGGCAGAAGCGCAGCAGGTTCAGGCCACACAGCAGCAGCACGACGACCAGCAGCGTCAGGTTGATGACGCCCGCAACGCGACCCGCCAATGTCAAAAGGCGGTGGAGAAACTGGAGTATCTGCTTACGTTACCTCAGGAGCACGTATGAATAACCGACAGATTGCGTCATCCGAGTCCAAGGCAACACAGAACGCACAGGCCACGCTACACGGCAAATCCTCACGCGCAGACGACCCGCAACATACCGATTTCTGGGAAGCCTTCACGTTTTCAGACGGCTTTGAAGACGCGCTCTATCAGGAAACGCCTATCGCGTTACCGCAGGGCAACCCCATCAGCACGTCGCTGTCGCTGTATAGCGAGGCACCAGAAAGCCCACAAAATGTGACACCGTCACAGTGGCAGCCACTGCAATGCGAACTGATGGAGGCGATGGACAACATTTGCGCCCCACCGTTTGCCTTTAGCCTGCAACTACCGCAGTTGGGCGACATCGATGCCCGTTTAGCCAATATGGTGCCACGCGGCTGGGACATTTCTCTGCGCTTTAGCCGGGAAAGTTACCACCAGTTAAAAGATCGGCGTGAAGCGTGCCGTCGCGCAATAGCCACCGCGCTGGATTGCCCTATCAACCTGCGTTTTGACGCCAGAGAGTATGAGCGATGAGCCAGAATGCACTCGACTTCAATTCACTGCATGTCAGACCGCTGACGCTGCCGATCATGCGCATACAACACGCCCGCATCAGATCGACGCTGGCCGCCGGACTATCGCTGCCTTTTGTCCGCGATGGGCTGGCTGGCTGGCTGCACCTTCAACTGGCACATAAGGGTGAGCAGATAGAGGAAACGTCTGCCGCACAGGTAAGCAACTGGCGTAGCGATATCGGCAATTTCTCACTGACCGATCCGTTTCCTGTGCTCAGCCTGCTGTCCGACTGCCCGCTGTTGCCCCTTACCGAAGACGACGACGCGGCGCAGACGTGGTACTGGACGCTCTACAACCAGTCGCTGAACCCCGTGCTGCGGTCGCTTGTGGGGGAGATTTATCCAACGGCAGCGACCTCGGAAGAACGTGATTCTGCACAACAGCACGACACCCAACAGTACAGCCCTCAACAACACAGCGCCCAACAATGCAGCAATAGTGCCGCACTCTGCGCCTGGTTCAACGTGAGCTGGAACGGGATTGTGGTGCGCAGCAGGATGCAGGCTGCTGACGCCACCTGGCTAAAACTATTTTCTCTTGCTGAATGGCATCGCCAGCGCCGTGCGCTACCCGCAGGAATGACTATCGCTATCCCGCTGACGCTGGCTGACGTCGTGTTGCCGTTTACCACGCTGCAACACCTCCAAACTGGCGACATAGTTCTCCCTAATCGCCCGTGGTTTACGCCGTCCGGCGAGGGAACGCTGTCATCCGGCACGCTCCGCCTTCGCGGCACGCTGCAACTCGCAGAACACGCGCCCTATATTTTTACCGTTACCGACATGGAGACTGTCTCAATGCCCGCGACCGCGACCGATATAATGCTAGCCGATCCTAACTCCGATACATCGGCGTTTGAATTTACGCTCGATAGTGACAATGTCACTGAAAGTTTACCGCCGCTGCCGATCACCTTACACATTCGCTGCGGCAGCCTGACGATGACGCTGGCGGAATTGCAACATCTTGCCAGCGGTAGCGTGCTGACGCTGCGCGATGTGGTGCCGGGGCAAGCCTGGCTGTATCACGGGGATATCGCGCTGGCGAGCGGCGATCTGGTCGATGTGGAAGGCCGATTGGGGCTACAGATTACCCAGCGCTTTTCCACGCCGAAACCTATGTTACCAATGCAGGATGAAGAACACGCCGCCGCACAGGAGCTGGCACCATGACGTCCGGCGCATTCGATCCGTTGATGTTTGCGCTCTTTCTGGGCGCGCTCTCTTTGATTCCGCTGATGATGATTGTCTGCACCTGCTTTCTGAAGATTGCGATTGTGCTGCTGATTACCCGCAACGCCATCGGGGTGCAGCAGGTACCGCCTAATATGGCGCTGTACGGTATCGCCCTTGCGGCAACGATGTTTGTCATGGCTCCGGTGTTTCAGGACATCAGCAAGCGCGTGCAGGAAAAACCGCTGGATATGACCGATATCACCTCGCTTCAGGCCAGCGTGACCTACGGGTTGGAACCGCTGCAAACCTTTATGTCGCGCAACGTTGACCCGGATATCCTCACCCATTTGCATGAGAACAGCCTGCAAATGTGGCCTGCCTCGCTATCCGAGAAGGTGAATACGCAAAACCTGCTGCTGGTGATTCCGGCTTTCGTGCTGTCGGAGCTACAGGCTGGGTTCAAAATCGGCTTTCTGATCTATATCCCGTTCATCGTCATCGACCTCATCGTCTCCAATGTGCTGTTAGCGCTGGGGATGCAGATGGTCGCACCGATGACGCTCTCGCTGCCGTTAAAGCTGCTGCTGTTCGTGCTGGTCAACGGCTGGACACGGCTGCTAGACGGCCTGTTCTACAGCTACCTGTGAGGCCGCGATGGAAATAATCACGCTTTTCCGTCAGGCCATGGTGATGGTCGTGCTGCTCTCTGCTCCGCCGCTGCTGGTTGCAGTGATTGTCGGCGTGTTGATTTCACTGCTACAGGCGGTAATGCAATTGCAGGATCAGACGCTGCCCTTTGCCGTCAAACTGATCTCTGTCGGGCTGACGCTCGCGCTCTGTGGCCGCTGGATTGGCGTAGAGCTGATGCAATTAGCCATTACCGCGTTCAACATGATTGCGCACACTGGGGTATAAATCCGCATGATCGCCACCATTCAGCACGTTTACGACTTTATCATCGCCATTACACTCGGCATCGCCCGGCTGTATCCCTGCTTTATTCTGGTGCCGGTTTTCTCACTCAACGTGTTGAAAGGCATGATGCGCAACGCCGTGGTGATTTCCCTGACGCTGTTGCCCGCCCCCATCGTGCAGCAGCAACTCCTGTTGACCCCGCTCTCCTGGCCGATGCTACCCGCGCTGTTGTTCAAAGAAATCATGGTGGGATTGCTGATTGCACTCATTCTGGCGATGCCGTTCTGGCTGTTTGAGTCTGTCGGGGCGCTGTTCGATAACCAGCGCGGTGCGTTGATGGGCGGCCAGCTCAACCCCGCGCTGGGCTCGGATGCCACGCCGCTCGGTCATCTACTGAAACAGACCCTAATTCTGCTGCTGATTGTCGGTATCGGCCTAAAGGGGCTGACACAGCTGATTTGGGACAGCTACCAGATCTGGCCGGTACTGTCCTGGCTGCCTGCGCCGAGCGAAAAAGGGTTTGAGGTGTATCTCAACCTGCTGGCCGACACCTTTACTCATCTGGTGGTCTACGCCGGGCCGCTGGTAGCGTTACTGCTGCTATTAGAGTTCAGCATTGCGTTACTCAGCCTGTATAGCCCACAGCTTCAAGTGTTCGTTCTGTCAATTCCGGCTAAATGTCTGGTCGGGATGGCATTTTTCATCATCTATCTGCCGGTGCTGCAATATTTAGGCGACCACAAACTTCAAGGGTTGCCGGATCTCAAACACCTGCTCCCGCTGCTTTTTACCGCATCGAACAGCTAACAAGGCGGAACCGATGAGTGAGAAAACGGAACAACCCACAGAGAAGAAACTGGAAGACGCACGCCGCAAAGGGGAAGTGGGGCAAAGTCAGGATGTGCCCAAGCTGCTGATCTGCGTCGGCCTGCTGGAGTGTGTACTGGCGCTGGCGGACAGCACGATGGGGAAACTGCAAACGCTGGTACAGCTGCCGCTGCAACGGCTTGGCACACCGTTTGCGCAGGTGGCGAAAGAAGTGTTTCATGACGCCGCTGTGCTGGCGGGTACGCTCTGCCTGCTGTCTGCAGCAATTGCCGTGCTGTTACGCATCGCGGGTGGTTGGCTCCAGTATGGTCCGCTGTTCGCGCCCGAAGCGCTGAAGCTCGATCTCAATCGGCTGAACCCAATCAACCAGTTCAAACAGATGTTTTCGATGCGCAAGCTGGTGGAAATGTTGACCAACATTCTAAAGGCGGTGGTGATCGGTACGGTCTTTTATAAAGTGGTGGTACCGGAATTAGAGGCGTTGGTTGAATTAGCCTATGGCGATCTGCACGGCTTCTGGCAAGGGGTGAAAGCGCTGCTGACGCGCATTACCCGCACCACGCTAACGGCGCTGCTGGTGCTGTCGGCACTGGATTTCGGCATGCAAAAATATTTCTTTCTCAAGCAGCAGCGCATGAGCCACGAAGATTTACGCAACGAGCACAAAGATTCCGAAGGCGATCCGCATATGAAAGGCCACCGCAAATCGCTGGCGCATGAACTGGCGAACGAATCCGCCGCGCCGCGTCCCAAGCCGAAGCTGGAAGATGCCGATATGCTGCTAGTCAACCCGACGCACTATGCGGTGGGGCTCTACTATCGCCCCGGCAAAACTCCGCTGCCGCGCATTTTGTTTAAAGGTGAAAACAAGGCGGCGCAGGAGCTCATCGCACAAGCGAAAAAAGCGGGCATCCCGGTGATTCGCTTCATTTGGCTGACCCGCACGCTGTATCGCACCACGCCGGAAGGCCATTATATTCCGCGCGAAACGCTTCAGGCGGTAGCGCAGGTGTATCGCGTCCTGCGCCAGCTCGAAGACGAGCAAAAACGCGACATTATCGAGATGGAGTGAAATAAGCGATGGCAATGAACAGTATCAAACCATATCCGTCGCCATGTGACTCAGATAGTACGCCTCCCCCTGACGCAACTCCGCCATCATGAAATCCAGAAAAGCCTGCTGCTGCGGCGCATGCGCTTTACCAGCCAGCGTTTGGATCTGGAGCGAACGCTGGTCGAGCTGCTTAATATTTAACGGCTTCAGGCGCATCGGTTCCTGTAAGCACTTATACATCACGGAATAGAAGCTACAGGCGGTGACCGCACCCGGCGTGCTCATCGCATAGTAATAGAGCGTGGTGAAGTTGTTGCAGCACAGCGTCGGTTCCAGAAAGGTGCCGTTCATGCGGCATGAGAGGTCAAACAGCTGTCGTAACGTCGTCGATGATTCCGGCAGCGCCAGCGGGAAAGGATGCAGATCCGCCAGTTGAATAGACTGCTGCGCCAGCGGATGTTCATCCGACATCAGCAGCATCAGCGGCGCAGGCAGCGCCAGCTCTACATTCACGCCCTGCTCGGGAGCCAGCGCAAACTATAGCGCGATATCCACTTCACCGTTACGGATCATCTGGGACACTTGCATCGCCGAGTCCACTTTCAGCGCAAAGGTGGTATCTGGATCATGTTGGCGAAAACGCGCAAACAATGTCGGCAACAGATCAAACGCCATTCCTTCCGTACAGCCAATCCGCAGCAGTGCCCGGCGACTGGCCTTCAGCCCCTGAATCTCTGCCACAGCGGCATCCATATCCATCATACTCTTGCGCACATGATTTTCCAGAATGCGTCCCGCATCATTTAACACCATGCCGCGTGCATGACGCTCGAACAGCGGCACACCGATGCGTTCCTCTAATCGCTGAATCTGGCGGCTGATAGCAGAAACGGCAACAAACAGGTGCTGACTGGCGGCGCTGAGCGAACCGGTGGTGGCAACCACCAAAAAATAACGAATCTCGGAGCTGTGCATACCGGCCTTCCTTTCAGACAGAGCGAGGGGACTCGGAGGTTTATATTAAAAGCAAAGCTTAATTGCAATTTTTATTATTGTTGCAAAGCTCGTTTTTCCTTTAAATATCGGTAACTTCGGCACATTATCCAGCAAGGAAAGGCATGACCAGCGCAGACCTTATTCGTATCGCCTGTGAACGTTTCGATCGCGGAGAATTTAAGCAGACGCTGGCACGGCGTATTGCGCATACCAGCGAGAGTCAGAAAACCGATAACCAGCCTGCGCTGAACCGCTATCTGACTGACGAGATCCAGCCCGCGTTGCTGGCGATGGGGTTCAACGTAAAACTGATCGCCTCGTCAGATGAACGTCATCCCCCTTTTCTGCTGGCCGAACGCATTGAAGATCCCAACCTACCGACAGTGCTCTCTTACGGCCACGGCGACGTGGTTTTCGGTGATGAAGAAAACTGGCGCGATGGGCTGATGCCCTGGGAATTGGTGGAAGAAGGCAACCACTGGTACGGACGCGGCAGCGCCGATAATAAAGGCCAGCACAGTATTAACTTGATGGCACTTGAGCAGGTGTTTCAGGCGCGCGGGCAGCGTCTGGGCTTCAACTGCAAGCTGCTGTTCGAGATGGGTGAAGAAATAGGTTCTCCGGGGCTTGCCGACCTATGCCAACAGCATAAACAGGAACTGGCTGCCGATATTTTTATTGCCTCCGACGGGCCGCGACTTAATGCAGAACGCCCGACGTTGTTCCTCGGCTCTCGCGGCTGCGCTAACTTCCGTTTACGCATCAAGGCACGTGAGCAGGCATACCATTCTGGTAACTGGGGCGGGCTGCTGAGCAATCCGGGTACGCAGTTGGCGAACGCCATAGCCAGTCTGGTGGACGAGCAAGGACGGATGAAAATCGACGCCCTGCTCCCCCCGCCGCTGACACCAGCACTGCGGGAAATTCTCAGCACGATTGATCCCGCAGGCAGCGAGGGCGATCCGGCGATTGATGAAAACTGGGGTGCAGAGGGACTCACGCCTGCCGAGCGGCTATTTGGCTGGAACACGCTGGAAGTGCTGTCGTTCATTACCGGTAACCCAAACAAGCCGGTGAACGCGATCCCCGCTGACGCCACCGCGATTTGCCAACTGCGCTTTGTGGTCGGCACCGACTGGAAAAATTTGGCACAACATGTGCATCAACACCTCGACCAGCACGGCTTTGATCAGGTAGACGTTGAGGTGCTTAACACGTCTCCAGCGACGCGGTTTAACCCCGAAGATCCGCTGGTAAACTGGACGCTGGCGCTGATGCAGCAAATCAGCGGTAAGCAACCCGCGCTGTTACCCAATCTGGGCGGCTCGCTGCCTAATGACGTCTTCGCTGACATCCTCGGTCTGCCAACGCTGTGGATCCCCCACTCTTACCCCGCATGCGGCCAGCACGCCGTCAACGAACACCTACTGAAATCTGTCGCCCGAGAAGGATTAGCAATCATGACCGGCTTGTTCTGGGAATTAGGGGAGCAAGGCAGTCACCTGCTGGCACGGCACAAGCAACACGAGAATAGAGATGGGTAACAACATCCTTCATGTTGATAAATTTAATCCCATACTACGAATATTCAGGTTCTGAGTGGTGATGCCATATTGCTTATGGTGTCATTAATAATTTTTCACAGCGTTAAAGGCAGAAAATTTTTTAGTACACATTCCCTTGATGCACCATTTTGGATCGAAAAAGCTCAAGTACTCATCTCTGGATACTGACTCATACCATTGTAGAAATTGAGTGTAAGGATATGACTTTCGCCTTCTTTCATAACACAAACAGAGTCAGTTAATGGAATGTTACATTCTTGATTACTTCAAATGCATTTATATGGTGCACTTAATCGTTACACTGCACTCATTTTGAACGTACCCATTGAAAATAAAACAGATTTATCAGGAAAAAATACTTGATCACCTAATACCTGGCATGTAAATGTATTAACAATGTCACAAGATAAGCGTGATGTTTAAACGAAGACGACTGCAAGTATGTGTCGTTTTTTTTAACAAAACGAAAACCGAACGTCCGTTCGTTCGTAAATTTATCATTATAGTAATAGCAACCTCTAAAGGTGCCAATATGTCCGAACTGACACCCACTATAGCGATCGTTGGTAGCGGCCCTGCTGGCTGCTACAGTGCACAATTTCTTAAGAAATCCATACCCAGTGCTGAAATAACTGTGTTTGAAGCGTTACCCGTTCCCTATGGCCTCCTGCGGTATGGGGTAGCAGCTGACCACCAAGGTACAAAAAATGTTTCTGCCCAATTCGAACGTTTATTTACCCACAGTGGTGTGCGCTTTATGGGTAATGTTGAGATCGGTAAGGATCTCGGCGTGGACGAACTCATGGTTGCCTTTGATGTGGTCGTTTTTGCAACCGGTCTGAGTTCAGATCGTAGGCTAGGTATACCTGGGGATGACCTAGAGAATGTAATCGGTGCAGGAAAGCTCCTGCGCGCGTTGAACGGCTATCCGAACAAAAGCATTAACGGTCAAGACGTTACTCGCCCTCTTGGAGATCGCGTCGCTGTGATAGGCAACGGTAACGTTGCTATGGACATCGTAAGACTCATCGCTAAAAGCGAAGATGAGCTTTTAGGTTCAGATGTTGATGACAACCTGAGACTTGAATTGTGTACTACCAATGTCAGGCGTATCGACATAATTGGCCGTTCTCCCATTGAGTCTGCAAAATTTGACCTAGCCATGCTACGTGAGATCTGCCACCTGAAAGGGGCTACGGTCAACTGGCTTAATAAACCATTAGACATTAACTGCCCAGCCGCTGACCTACTGCTAAGTACAGAAGCGGTATCTTCACTTGTATCGGGTTCGGTTGAAATCAATTTTCGTTTCAGTGCCGCCCCTCTTCTCATCTCTTCTCGAAACCAAGCCACCGTATTGACATTGCGACTTAACGAAGGTGGAACGGTTGAAGACCTCGAGTATGACACCGTGATAACAGCCGTAGGATTCTGTAGCGAAGAGAGTGACTCGTTAGCATTGACGCCGGGAACGTATCCAGTTGGCTGGGCACGCCGTGGCCCAAAAGGAACGGTTGCCGAGAACCGAAGAGATGCCGCAGAGGTCGCCTCTTTAATTGTGGAGGATTTGCATAACGGCCGTCAAAACATAGGTAAACCAGGATTAAAGGCAATTGAACATCTTGTTACCCATAAAGCGGTTTCGTTTGAGCAATGGAAGCGACTTGATCGGCATGAAATTCATTCTGCGGCACCAGGAAGGTGCAGAAAAAAAACAACGTCCATAACTGAAATGCTTTCCGTTATGGAAAATCAAGTTCCTGTAGCGAAATAACAGGGTCCTAGTCCGTCAACGGTTTCTTGCCCCACGCGTCTGAAAATCGTGTTGAGCGGTTACTTAGTTATCTAACAGAGGTTTTAGATGTTGAAAATTATTTTTGGTACAGAAAGCGGCAATGCTGAAATGGCTGCGGAAGATATGGCTACCGCGCTGAATGATTCAGGAATTACCGCCACCGCTGTCGCGATGGATACCTACGACGTGGCTGAAATTGCAAATGAAGAGCACATCATCCTGATGACCTCGACTTACGGAGAGGGTGAACTGCCCATGACGGCAGCACCGTTTTACGAAAGCCTTAAAGCCTCTTCTCCAGATTTGAAAGGGGTGAAGTTTTCAGCGTTTGGGCTAGGTGATAGCACTTATGAGACTTACAACCAAGCGATCAAGTCATTGATTAATCTGATGCAAGATCTGGGAGCCAAGCAAGTGGGTGAACCCGGTTTTCACGATGCGGCACTGCCGTATGCTGTCAGCGATATGGCTGTCTGTTGGGCAAGCCGCCAATTCATTATTGCCAACTAAAACTCAGGGGAGACCACTCATGTTTGCACATCCAGAAAGGCAGGATAAATATTTCCCATGGGCCGATCGTCTTTTTCGCGTAAACCCGTATCCGTGGTATGACAAAGTCCGCGCCGAGCACCCAGTGTACCGCATGGAAAATGGTGAAATTGTACTTACTCGTTATCACGATGTCATGACGTGGCTAAAAGCGCCGCTGGGTATTTCTAATTTTGGCAATGGTCCTTGGAATAATTTTGATAATACCGTTCTGAATTGCGATCCTCCTGAGCACACAACATTGCGTCGCCACTCTAATAAGTGGTTTACACCAAAACTAGTTAACCAGTACGTCACAATTGCCACTGAATTGGCGGAGAATGCTCTTGATCGTTACAGCGACGGTAGCGTGATGGATGCGTTTTACGAGCTAGCAGTCGTTCCTCCGCATGCAACCATGTGCCGTGCTCTTGGCGTGCCGGAAGATGATGCTGGCCTAATTTATCGTCATTTTTTGACCTGTACGGATGCACTGGGTCATGGTGTTGGCCGTGATGATACAGAGAAAGCATCTCAATCTTTTGACTATCTTTTTGAACGTTGTGCTCATTACATTAAAGAAAAACGCAGCAATCCAAACGTTGGTCCGCAGGGGCTGGTCGATGATTTCCTTAAACTGGCTGACGAAGGAAAACTGACAGAACGCGCCGTATTGGAAACGATGGTGCTGTTCTATGGTTCTGGATCGCCTAACCCAGCAACAGTCATTGCATCGGGTCTTAACCATTTTGCTCGTGAACCAGAAACGTTCGAGCTGTATCGTACACAACCGGAAGAACGTAATGCGATAATCAATGAGTTAACCCGACTTTATCCCGCCGAAATTTCAATGATTCGTTATGCGACGGAGGATACCGAGATAGATGGCATTCCCGTTACCAAAGGCACACCAGTGCGTGCTGTTATTGCTGCGGCGAACCGAGATCCTGAGTTTTTCGAAAACCCACACGAGTTCAACCATAAACGTCCACCAGAAACCAGCATGAATCTGACTTTTGGTGTGGGCCACCATGCCTGTGCGGGTCAGTTGATCAGCCGTTCTGCGGTTCGCTCGGTATTCGATGCCGTTGCCAAGAAAGCAACCCGCATTCAGATCGCTGGCGAAGCGGGGATTGCCCATACTGACCGTGTACGTGGCTATCTTTCTCTTCCGCTACGTATTTACTGATATTTATCCCAGTTCATTGATGGGTGAAAGTTAGAAAGCAAATTCGGGGTCTCATGGCCCCCGATATCTCCGCCCTTACCTTCAGAAAAAATAGTCATGTTTAATTCAGCACTGCTTTTATTTTCTGCCTGTATGGAGACAGTAATTGTCGTAAGTATTTACGCACGCATTATCTCTTATACAACCGAATATTAAGATCAAAACACATGAATGTTTAATCATCTTAAAAGATGGTGTGGCGTTTATTTTGAATGTATGAAGAAAATTCAAGGTGATTAAAAACGTGGCCAGAACACAGGATATGCTGAAAAAGCAAAGAGTACGTCTGCTGGAGATCGCACTTGCACTTGGTGGCTTTGCATTAGGGGCGACTGAATTCGCATCAATGGGCCTGCTTCCTGATATCGCCCGTTCTTCTGGCATAACGGAAACACGTGCCGCTGGTGTAATCAGTGCTTATGCTCTCGGCGCTATAGTCGGTGCCCCCCTTCTAACATTGTTGGGTGCAAAGTTGTCGCGACGAAGTTTACTGCTATTAACGATGACGCTAGTAATAATTGGTAATTTTGCTACCGTTTTTTCTACTAGTTTTAGCAGCCTTTTCTTCGCACGCTTCCTAAGCGGCATTCCTCATGGTGCATATTTCGGCGTAGCTGGGTTTGTTGTTGCCTCTTCTGTCCCCCTGCATCAAAGAGCCAGAGCAATAAGTCGTTTTATGTTAGGCGTGACGTTATCAATTGTTGTCGGTACTCCCTCAGCAACATTCATCGGTCAGGTATTTGGGTGGCGATGGGCGTTCGTTATGGTCTGCATACTTGCCATGTTAACTCTGATCATGATCGCCCTCTTTCTTCCCCCCAATCCAAATGAGAAACGTAGCGCACCACAGATTGAGTTACAGGCAATGATGAATATTCAAGTTTGGCTTACGTTGGGAATTGCGGCTGTTGGGTTTGCAGGTATGTTCTGCGTATATAGCTATCTTGCGCCAGCGCTAACCAACATTACCAAACTATCTCCTCACGGGGTGCCATTGATGCTGGTGTTATTTGGCATTGGTACGGTCGTGGGTAACGTAATTGGTGGTCGACTATGTGACCGCTTTGGTTTTGATTCTGTGGGCATAATTTTAGCAGGGAGTGCTGTTTGTATGTTCATTTACCCATCTGCAATGCACGGGACTTTATACGCAGCTATATCAATTCTTTTGGTAGGTTGTCTCATGGCTCTCGCACCTGCTCTGCAAATTCGACTTCTGGAAGTAGCAAGTAGTGCCCCTTCTCTAGCCGCAGCGTCTAATCATGCTGCGTTCAACATCGCCAATGCGGTTGGTCCATGGCTAGGCGGAATCGCGATCTCCGCAGGGTATGGATGGACCTCAACAGGATATATCGGTGCAGCAATGGCGATAGGCGGGCTAGGTATTTGGTATATTTCGCGCCGTCTTGGCACATAATTTTTTTGCCAAGTGACGGCTTAGCGTAATAAAACCAACAATATTCCCATTACCGATACTCGTTTCACTTTAGGCTGAATGTGTTTTTTATTGTAAAGTGTGGTTTTCCCTTACATACGCGATAATTATGCATTCCCTTACCACAACGAGAAAAATGCTACAGAGATTGGACGTCTATCTTACTTCCTTTGAATGGGGAAATTTTTCTAAAAGCAAATTATCAATTCTTCAGGCTTTTCTTAAAATAGCCACTAAAGACGGTTATGATGCCGTTTCAATGCGTAGCCTAGCTAAAGCTGTTGATTTAAAACCACCTACAATGTATTCCCACTTTCCTGCCGGCAAAGATCAGATTGTTTCTTCAGCGTTTCGGTGGCATTACTATTCCTTTGCTATGGCGGTTAAGGAAGGGTTGAGCCAAAGTGAAACATTGGAAGAATACTGGTCAGCACTCATTCGAGTACATATCATTCAGCAGATAAAACATCCTGAAAATGATCTATTTGATATGCTAATGGCTACGGATCGACTGGGAAGTATTCTACCAACAGACCTACGCTCTGAGATGATTGAGTGGCTATCCTTCTGTGATTTTATGTATGAATCAATTGCAACGGATCTAGGTATCGATGATGCAAAACAGAAATCTAAGATAATTCGTGTAACACTCGATGGAGCGAACAGTTGGTGGAAGTGGGATGATAGCCAAGAGAATCTCGAAGAATGTATTCGCTACGCGGAAAGAATTGCGGCAGGAATCCTAAAGATTTAATACTCAATGTGTAAACTCTGGATTCAATACCTTATTACAATATGACAGCCGCAAAAGCGGCTGTCATAAGACGTACTTTTTATGATTATAAATGTGAGCGTCCAAGGCACTCATATACTTTTGGATACTTCTTCTTATAAAACTGAGCTAATCCCATACCAACGAAAAGCACACCTAGCAGACAATAAAGCATCCAGCGGCGTTCACCGGGTTCTCCCCCCACGAGAAGATCAAAGTTTTTAGTAACCAACACTGTCAAACCAATAAAGAAAACACCTGAAATAACGGGAGCCATAAATAATCTGACAACACTGAGTTTTTCAGGACGACCAACACGGAAATACCAAACCAGTGAGGCAATACAAACGACTGTCATCAACATGATGATCCCAGCAGTGCCTACGCCAGACAACTGTCCATAAAGAACATCAGGTTGTGCGCCGCTGATAATGAACGGTGCCATAACCAAAAGAACCAGAGCAGAAACACTCAATGATGCAACATAAGGTGAAGCATGCCGAGGATGCACTCTACGCAACACTCGGGGGAATGCGCCATCTGTACCAAGATTATGCAGATAGCGTGACAACACATTATGGATAGAGAGCACACAGGCGAATGACGAGGTCAATACTAAAACAGCAACAATCATGCTTAGCTTCGGGCTTATATATTTCGAAAATGCATCTGAGAACATAGTCGCTGGAGCATTTTGAGCGATAGTTCTCACTTCCGGTCCATAAGCCGCAATTAAAGCATAGGCGCAAATGGTATAAATCGTTCCAATGAAAATAATCGCTCCGTACGTCGCTCTCGGAATCGTTTTCTCTGGAGAGCGAACCTCATCACGAAACAACGCTGTTGCTTCGAACCCAATAAAGAAAGATACCGCAAAGAGCATAGCAAAAGGAATATTAGCCCCTTCTGCGGTCAATTCAGATACGGCAAATGGAGCGAAAGTAGGAATCGCTATATCCCCACTACCGATGATGCTCCCAGAAAAAACCAGACAAATTATCACTTCGCTAAGCATAACCCATGACAATACTTTTGCAGAAAGTTCAACATGCAAATAGCCCAGTAATGCAACCGCTGCCCAACAAATTAGCGCATAGGCATACCAGGGTAATGAACTTCCAGTTATCCCTTTCATAAGCTCAGATGCCGACACCCCAAAAAAAGACGCGACACCAGCAAGAAGAAGGAAATAAGAGACTGCAGCCATTAACCCTGCTCCCAAACCTACTGATTTACCCAGTCCGAAGCTGATGAAAGAATAGAAGTCACCGGGACGATTAACAGCATTAATGACTGCAGTGTAACCAACAGCGAATAGCAAAATGACAGCGGTTATGATCATAAACACCAAAGGTGCGGCCACTCCTCCAAACATCATTGCTACCGGAATGTATCCAGATACGGTGGTAAGCGGGGCTGAAAAAGCCAGTACGGTAAGTGCCAGACTCACAGCTCCCATCTGGCCAGTGAGTTTGTGCTCACTAGATGAGGCGGATAGGTCGATAAATTCTTTGGTTTCCAAGCTCATTTTTAATGTCTCACGCAGATGAATCGTTGATAGTTATTAAAAGCAGCTGACTCAAACGTTTAGGCTCGGCGGCGTAGTTAACAAACACGACAACTAACCGAACGAACGTTCGTAAACGAAGCAAACTATGTGCCAGATCATCATTGATTGAATTTAGAGGGCTTTGCGTGAGTCTATAGCGCAATATTGCACTGTAAGGATGCTTGTTTCCGTTTCGTTGCACTAAGATGAAACGTTTATAGATAAGTTGTGAACAAAGAAATAACCGTCACGCTATTCAGAGCGAGTCCTCACCTCCTAACAGCTAAATCAATAACGCAGGTTTGAGTTTGAACCGTTATTACACCTGATAGATTTATTTTGAACAGCTACCAGAACAGTAGCCTAAGTGACACGCCCTATCGTGCCCAAACGGCATAGCCGTGTGACATTGCTGGACACGCTAAATATGGCTACAGAGGAAGTTGTTAGTTGCAAACAGCTAACGGGGCAAAAAAATAAAGCCATCTCGATAGGAGATGGCTTTATCGTAAGACAGACTTATATAAAAGCCGTCTTTAATTTAGATTGAGCAATAAACGCGTGCTTCTCTCGGCGTATAAATCCCGAATGTCACCACCCCAAGTAAACCGTTAACAAAGGTCGTCTGTGTTTCAGTGCGAGCAACTTTATCAGCACCGCCACATACCGCCGCAGCATCAATAGTTTTCTTCTGACCAATCCCAGAGACGAAGAAGTGATGTGTTGTCACCTGTTTAGGTGTTGCAACAGCGGCATTCTTGACTGTAAACGTTTGTTGGGCACATCCGGTCAGCACCAGCGCCAATACAGCAGCAGAAAGTATTTTTTTCATTAAATCCTCGTTATGTTGTGTTGATAAATCTTACGAAGAATGACATTTATACAAAAAATTACAATACTTGAAATATTTTTATCTTTGAGTTAACAAAGTATGTTGGCTAGGAGGGAGTTTGCTGGTTGAGACACGTTCAGTGAAGAAGCCAGTGACCGACGAGCAATAGGTCACTGGCAGCTTGAAAGGTCAATTACTTCTTCATCCACTCAGGCTTCTGGAACGCGTGAAACATTGAGTTTTTGTCCGCAAAGAACGCGGCGAATTCTGGGGATTGAACGGCGGCTTTCAGATCCTGAGCAAACGGTTTGTCGGTATCTTCCGCACGCACGACGATCATGTTTTTCAGGTCTTCCGGCAGCACATCCAGTTGAATGGCGTCAGACAGATTCAGACCTGCGGAAATCGCGAAATTGGCATTAATCAGCGAACCCGTTACACCGCCCAGCGCACGTGGTATCTGTGCCGCTTCCAGCGGTTTAAAGACCAGCCCTTTCGGGTTTTCCTTGATATCACGCAGCGATGCTTTGGTCGGCGTAATGTCTGGATTGATCTTGATGAGGCCGTATTTTTGCAGGAAATCCAGCGAGCGTGCCAGATTTGACGGATCGTTCGGTAACGTAATGATATCTCCGGCTTTCAGTTCATTCAGCGAGCGCACTTTGTTGGAGTAAAAGCCCATGCTGGCCGTCGGCACGGTGATCACTTCCGCCAGTTTCAGCCCTTTATCCGCGCTGAAGCGGTCAAGGTAGCGGCGGTTTTGGAACAGGTTGGCGTCGATACTGTTATTCGACAGCGCCAGATTCGGCTGGATGTAGTCGCTGAATTCCCGCACTTTCACGTCGTAGCCTTTTTTCACCATTTCCGGCTTGATCGTTTTCGTGACCATATCGCCATACGGCCCCGGCGATACGCCGATGGTGATTTCTTTGCCTGAATCTGCTGCGTAAGCCTGAGAAATGCCCAACGCCAGCATGAGTGGAATGAGTTTTTTCAATCGCATTGTCGCGTTCCTGTCTGTCCGATTTAGTCAGTCTTTATCATTATTTTGGGCGCAATAGGTGCCATGATATTGATGACGCAGTAAGGCGGGCAGAGAACGTGGGTAGATCGTAAAGACGCGGTGAATACATCCCTGTACGCTCGAGCCGCGCCATCCCTGGCGCGGACGCTTTACTCTTCTATCCCACGCTCTCTGTTGCCATGTCGTATAACGATTATGGGCGTCTGTAGCGCCCTGTTCTATTTTTATGACGTTATTCCCTGGTGTTGGATAACGCTTTACTGCTTACTAACTTTAAAGTTTTTATTTAACAAATAGTTAAAACAAAAAGGTTTCCTGTCCGTAGCAATATTTGTCGTACAGTTCAGGCTTGATATCAAAGCCGATTCCCGGTTTATTTGGCACCGCGACACAGCTGTCGTTGTCTAATTCGACAAACGGCAGCATGAAGTCTTCATGCCAGTAGCGGGAAGATGGCGGAATATCGTGCGCATAGATAAAGTTCGGCAGCGTAGACACCGCAATGTTGTGCGCTTTACCGACCGCCGTATCCAGCATACCGCCGCACCACACCGGAATATTGTGCGCCTGACAGTAATCATGAATCAGCTTGGTTTCAGTAATACCGCCCACGCGCGCCACTTTGATATTGATGATTTTGGCGCTGCCCAGCTCTATTGCTTTACGAGCATCTTCTACCGACGCAATACTTTCATCCAAGCAGATAGGCGTGTTCACCGCTGCCTGAAGTTTGCGGTGGTCGATAATATCGTCGTGCGCCAGCGGTTGTTCAATCATCAGTAGATTGAATTTATCGATGCGCTTAAAGAAATCGATATCGTCCAGCGTATAGGCGGAATTGGCATCCACCATCAGCGTAATATCACCAAATTCCTGACGCAGCGCCGCAATATAGTCGTAATCTTTTCCCGGCTTGATTTTTATTTTGATGCGCTTGTAGCCTTCCTTCAGGAAATTATCGACCACGCTGACTAATTTATCGGGCGTTTCCTGAATACCGATACTGACACCCGCTTCGACTTTATCCCGTACGCCGCCCAGTAATTGATGCAGTGGGACACCTTTTATCTTTGCGTAAGCATCCCAGATGCCACCTTCGATTGCCGCTTTAGCGCAGTTATTACGCTTTACCGGAGCGAAAATATCGCGAACCTGCGAAGGGTGCTCAATATCTCCAGCCTGCTTAATCATCGGGATCAGGAAGTCACGCATAATATGCCAGGCGGTGACGTTGGTTTCTTCGTTATAAAATGGCAGGGAAATGGCGGAACAATCGCCGTAACCAATCTGCCCACCCGCGTGAATTTCCGCGATGGAGAAGTGTTTCTCCGTCTGCGTCGCAAAGCTGGTGGTAAATGGCGTTTTGAGCGCCATTTTCATTTTTCGTAATACAATTTTGTCTATTTTCATGACATCTCTCTGCTGTCCTGAATAACGTATTCTGTCGCGGCTTAGCGGCGTTCGCGCTTATTCGCCCGTCGCGAGAGCATATCGCCCAGCGTTTGTACGACCTGCACCAGTACCACCAATGCAATCACCGTCACAACCATGACTTCGGTTTCATAGCGATAATAGCCGAAGCGGATCGCCAAATCGCCGACACCGCCGCCGCCCACAATTCCGGCCATCGCCGAGTAACCAATCAGGCTGACCAGCGTGATCGTCAGGCCGCGTAACAATCCCGCCAAGGCTTCAGGCAAGAGCACGGTCGCGATGATGCGCGTCGGGCTGGCACCAAAAGCCTCAGCCGCTTCAACAATACCCGGATCAACTTCACGCAGCGCGGAATCCACCAGTCGGGCATAAAACGCAATCGCCGCCACAGACATCGGTACCGCCGCCGCAACAGGCCCTATTGTGTTCCCCAGCAGCAGTTGTGTTAATGGCAACAGTAGCACCAGCAGGATCACAAACGGGATCGAGCGGATGATATTCACCAAAACGGTAGATACCAGATAGATAAAACGGTTCTGCCAGAACAAATGACGATCGGTCACATAAATCGCAATACCTAACGGCAAGCCGAATATCACCGCACAAAGCGTTGAAATACACACCATCGTGAAGGTTTCACCGAAGGCGAAGATTAATTCACCTATTAACTCAGTCATTGATGACCTCCACCCCAAAGGTATTCTGTCGAATATAAGTAATAGCCGCCGCGAGATTTTCTGCTGCTGGATCGTCACGATATGAAATCTGGGCGATAATATGCCCCAATGCGCGATCGTTAATGTACTCAATATTCCCGTGCAGAATATTCACCGATACCTGAAACCGCTGCGCAACGTCGGATAATATCGGTTGTTCTACCGAATCATCGGCGAAGAGTATTTTCAGCAGGACACCTTTATTATTCTGCTTAAAACGCTCAGGTAATTCGATCGGCGTGGTATGGCTAACCAGCTGTTTGGTGTAGGCGTGTTGAGGCGCAGAGAAGATCGTAAAGACCTCACCCTCTTCCACAATATTTCCGCCCGTCATCACCGCCATGCGCTGACAAATACTTTTAATCACGCTCATTTCATGGGAAATCAGCACGATTGTGATACCTAACCGAACATTAATACTTTTCAATAACGCCAGAATAGACGCTGACGTTTCCAGATCCAGCGCCGAGGTAGGTTCATCACACAGCAGCACTTCGGGATGGTTGGCAATGGCACGGGCGATGCCTACACGCTGTTTCTGCCCACCACTCAACTGCGCTGGATACGAGGCCTCTTTATCCTGCAACCCGACCAGCGCCAGAATTTCCGGCACGCGCGAGGCAATCTCTTCTTTACTCTTGCCCGCGGCACGCAGGCTGAACGCCACGTTGTCATACACATTGCGGGTATGCATTAGATTAAAATGCTGGAAGATCATCCCGATACGCTGACGATGCTGGCGCAATTCACGGCCAGAAGCATCGCTGATCAGCGTATCGCCCAGAAACACGCGCCCTTCGGTTGGGCGCTGCAATAAATTGATCGTCCGCAACAGCGTACTTTTCCCCGCGCCGCTGGTGCCAACAATCCCAAAAACTTCACCCTGTTGAATGGTCAGGTTGACGTTGTTCACCGCCCTGGACTGTGCATCTTTACCGGCGGGAAAATCAACGCTCACGTTTTCTAACCGAATCATTACCTGACTCACTCCTGCTGTTACTGACTATTTTAAGACATATGACGTTGGCATACGCAAGGTAAGCCTGTTTGATGTAGGGAAACCTTTGTTCGTGGGTAAAATCATTTCGCATTAGCGTGCGTTAAACCTATCCCACGGAACTGTTTCACTTATTATTTTGAACAGAGATAGGCTCTTCATCGCCTTTTTTGCATTGAGGAATAACCGGGCTATTTATGGCTGCCATTTTTGTTATAATTAGATTAATTTCTTATAAATCAATAAAATATTAAAAAATATTCGTCTGTTTAAGTTAGAGAGAAATGAGCTTTGCGTCAATGATAAAAAAAGCAAATCACCCTTCTGTTTTTTAGAAACTCTTTTATGTCTTTTTCTTCTATATATCCCCGCCATCTTTGTTTATGCCGTTGACGTTTACTGCGTCACCAAACATAACAAATCATGATAATTCTTTGATAAGTATCTCAAAATATATCCTGAAACATTACCATCACAATCAGCGCCTAGCCTGATCCCGCACCGACAAACGTTTGTCCTCCCCATAAGGATGCCATCATGCGTTATCGCACGACTATGCTTGCGACGATCAGAGTGTTACCAATCACCAGTCTTTTTCTGCTACCGCTTTCTGGGATTGCCGCCTCGCCCCAGCCGGACAGCGCGACTATCAGCACCATTGTGGATTCCACCACGCAGGCCAGTAACCGTCCTCACGTTATTGAACTGGAACAAACCATTCAGGCCGCGCTGCGCAAAGCAATCCAAGGCGATGCGCCGCAGCTCACCCGTGCGCAGTTAGCGCAGGCGCAAGAAACATCACAAATGGCGGATATCAACTGGCTGAATGCCAGCGGATATGACTTCGCAGTCAAAGCCAACCAGCAGGCAGGCATTGCGCTATTGGAATCCTTCTCACACCTTTCTACTGATGTGTTGCAGCAAAACACGGCTATCGTTACACGCATTAATCGTGAAGCCACCACGGGACAACGTGAGCAGGCAGTCGTCGATGCTGAAGGCCAGGGATATCTCTATTATCTGGCGGATGCGCTAGGCCCGAGGCTGGGCAAGGTATTTATCACCGCCTATAACCACGGTGAAATACGGAAGGCCGCCGTGTTACTCAAGTTATCAGGCGTCAGCACGTCCGCCGCAAAACTGCATTTCAACTATCCTCGTCCTTTT
Source organism: Pectobacterium atrosepticum (assembly GCF_000740965.1). Taxonomy (NCBI): domain Bacteria; kingdom Pseudomonadati; phylum Pseudomonadota; class Gammaproteobacteria; order Enterobacterales; family Pectobacteriaceae; genus Pectobacterium; species Pectobacterium atrosepticum. The sequence continues at coordinate 2,765,289 of NZ_CP009125.1, forward strand.
CTACAGCCAAATAACACGATTCATCTGGTGCCAGATACTGCTGTAATCGGCGATAACAAACCCTATACCGCAACCGGTGGCGCGTTTCCGAGCGGCCATACCAACACCGGCTATACCGATGCCCTACTGTTAGCGGAAATGATCCCTGAACGCTTCGTCCCGCTAATCGATCGCGGCGCACGCTATGGCTATTCACGCGTCGTGCTGGGCGTTCATTACCCATTGGACGTCATAGGTTCACGGATGATTGCCGAACGTAACGTGGCACATTATCTCAACGATCCACAGTATCGTCGGCTGTTTGAACAGGCCAAGGTCGAGTTACGCAGCGCGTTAGAGAAAGCCTGTGGTACCACGTTGAGCGCCTGCGCCAAGAATGCCCCGCAGGACGATCCTTACGCGGCACCGGAAATGAAAACCTTTTATCACTACACCATGACGTACGGGCTGCCTGCTCAGCCTGGCGCAACGTCTACGGTTAGCGTTCCCGAAGGTGCAGAGGTGCTGCTCGACGCCGTGCTGCCACAGCTCTCTGCCGCCCAACGCAGAAATTTGATGGTGAAAACTGCGCTGGCCGATGGCTACCCACTCTCCGGCGCGCCGGGTGATAACGGTGCGCAGAATTTCTGGCAGCGCCTCAATCTCCATGAGGCCGTGCAATTGGCTCAACATCCTTAACCGTTCCCCCTCTTCCTCCGCATTTTCTCGCGCAGAGGAAGAGGGTGTGATAAGGATATAAAAATGAGTAACGGAAATTTATTACCCTCGTTATTCTCTTAATTCCCTGTATCTTTTCATTTTTTAAAACAAACCGTTCTTTTTTAAACATAGCTATTCTGGCGATAAAATGAAGTCACCATACTGACTCCGTGGCTTTGCCGTGATTATTATTTACTTCACTTAGCTGTAACGGTAACTTTCCGGACAGAATAATATATTAACTATTTTTTATCATTCAGCATAGAATATCGAACGTTTTGTAAATCAATGTAAACAAATGCTATTACAAGTCCCCTAATGCCATTTTAAAATTTTAGTTTACCCCAGCATAAACATTCTCCTCATTTCGTCGATATAAGAATACCGCTCCTTATCTTGGAGTAATTTAGAGGTACTTATGAGCATTAAACTTAAATTAATTTCGGTTATGTTGTTAATGGCATTATTGCTTTCGGTTGTCTCTCTTACCGGCTTGTTTGGCATGAATAATACCAATCAGTCGATGAAGACCCTGTATCAGGATCGACTGATCGCGCTGGGTTATCTGGATAATATAACCAGACAGGTAAATAGCGTGATGTTTGAAATCGCGAGCGTTGATCTCTCACAGCCAGACAATGTCAAAACGGGGTTGGCGCACATTGCGGAAGCGCAAAAAATTTATGATACCCAATGGGATTTATACAGTAAGACGTATTTAACTGGTGACGAAAAAATATTAGAAGAACAGTTTTCCATGTTATACAAGCAGTACAACGATAAAGTCATTACCCTTGCCATTAATGCAATACAGAAAAATGATAAAGACGCGTTAGAAAACATTATCAATCACACATTAAAAAGCGAATATGCGCCCCTGCAAAAAATTGCCGATCGGCTGATTAAATTACAATCTGACGTTGGTCAGGAACTCTATTCCGAATCACAAAGTAGCTTCAATAAACTATTATTTTCCGTAGTGATTATCCTTCTGGCGGGCATCGTTATCGTTGCCTTATCCGGCTGGCGGTTGATTGTTTCAATTGCCGTACCGATAAAAAATGCAGTGGATTTAGCAAGAAAGGTAGCGAGTGGCGACCTGACCCATCGTATCGCGATTACTTCACGTGATGAAATGGGACAGTTGCAAACCGCGCTGCGGGAAATGGTGTTGAATCTGACGGACATCGTAGAACGCGTACACAGTAACGCCGACATTATTGCGACGGCATCCAGCCAGATTAGCAGCGGCAATATCGACCTCTCCTCTCGAACCGAACAGCAGGCTAGTTCACTGGAAGAGACGGCGGCGTCAATGGAACAGATGACCTCCTCCGTCAAACAGAATGCTACGCATGCCGCTCACGCCAGCCAGCTGGCAACAACCGCCTCACAGCGCGCTGTCGATGGGGGCAAGATGATGGGCGATGTGACATCAGCGATGCAGCTGATGGTGTCATCCGCAGATAAAATAACCAACATCATCAGCGTGATAGACGGAATCGCTTTCCAAACCAACATCCTCGCACTGAACGCCGCCGTGGAAGCGGCTCGGGCAGGAGAACAAGGCAGAGGCTTTGCCGTCGTCGCAGGCGAAGTCCGCACGTTGGCGCAACGCAGTGCAAACGCGGCCAAAGAGATTAAAAACCTGATCGGGACGTCCGTCGAACAGGCGAACCTTGGCCACACTATCGTCATTGACGCTGGCAACACGATTCAAAGCGTGGTGGAGGACATAAAACGAGTGGCGTCGCTCGTGACCGAAATTTCCACCGCCAGCAATGAGCAAAGCCTGGGCATAGGGCAGATTAATACCGCAATTTCACAGATGGAAACGGTGACGCAGCAAAACGCCGCACTGGTTAACGAAGCCGCCGCTGCCGCGGGTTCATTGTCCGAACGGGCAGGTGAACTCAGTCATGCCGTGGCGGCGTTTCGTATCTAACGCCCTGTCCTTTTCACCGTAACCGCACAATCGATTATCTCTGTGCACGAGTGCCGATGAGCGCTAAAACGTCACTCAGCGTGGTTAAGAACACATCGGCGTGTTCTTCCAGAAACACCAGCGGCGGGCGAATTTTCAGTATGTTCGCCGCTGGCCCCGTCGCGCTGATGAGCACACCACGTTGGCGCATCGCATTCACCACCTGCAACGCGGATTCACTTGCCGGCGTTTTACTTTCGCGATCGCTGACCAGCTCCGCACCAATAAACAGGCCGTAAGCCCGAATATCACCAATCAGCGGGAAATGCTGCGCCAGTTGCTGCAACCCTTGCCGCAGATAATCACCGACCCGCTGGGCATTCTGCTGCAACTGCTCTTCCCGAATCACCCGCAGCACCGCGTGCGCCGCCTGACAGGAAACCGGATTGCCGCCAAAGGTATTGAAATAGCGCACATCGCGCCCAAATGCGTCGAACAGAGCGGAACGCCCCACCAATCCAGCGATGGGATGTCCGTTGCCCATCGGTTTCCCTAGACTCACCAAATCAGGGACGACATTGTGGCGCGCAAAGCCCCACAGTGATTCCCCGGTGCGCCCGAAGCCCGGCTGCACTTCATCCGCAATAAACAGCCCGCCCGCCTGACGGATCAACGCCGCCGCCTGTGCCATTTCGCCTTCCGGCGCACAGAACACGCCATCGCTGGAAAAAATGGTATCTACCAGCAGCGCCGCAGGACGAATACCTTCCCGTTGCATCTGCGCCAGCGCTTCACGAATGCTGGTAAGAAATGCACCGGGCTGACGATAAGTGTCTGGCGCGTCGATCAGCTTCACATGGCTACCGCGCACAACGCCATCCCCCAGCGACGGAGACAGTTCCGCCAGCGCGCTGGTCACGCCGTGATACGCCCAGCGCGTCACCAACATCCCCGTCCCGCCCGTGACATGTCGGGCGATACGCAGCGCCAGATCGTTAGCCTCACTGCCGGTACAGGTCAGCATTACATTGTTCAATTCGGCGGGAAATTCGCTCAGCAAATCTTCCGCAAAATCGACAATCGCGTGGTGCAAATAGCGCGTGTGGGTATTGAGTTGTGCGCTCTGTCGCGCCACGGCTTCAACCACCACGGGGTGGCAATGTCCGACCGAAGCCACATTATTGTAGACATCCAGATAACGTTTCCCTTGGTGATCGAACAGCCACACGCCCTCGCCGCGCGCGACATGCAGCGGCTCTTCATAAAACAGGCGATAACCGCCGCCCAACACTCGCTGACGGCGCGCCAGCAAAGCTTCTGTCGCTGTCATTTCAGACGTCATTCCTTTCTGGTTCATCGCGCATTCTCCGGGCAAACCTGCTGTAGGCGAGTCAAAAATTGCGCATGGGAATAGGTCGCAATGCGCTGCAAACTGTGCCAACAGCGCGGCACGTTACGCAGCAGATACTCCCGATTGTCGGGATAACGCGATGCTCGCCACTGCGCAATGGTCAGGGTCAGCGCCATACGGGTCGCTATCAGATCGGGTAACAGCGCAATCTCCTCCGGTGCTAACGGAATGCGTTGGTGATAGGCCGCAACAAACGGCACAACATGCTCCAACAAATCGGTTCCATCGCCGATCTGATACGCCAGTGCCGTCGCGACTTCGCAAATTAACGGGGCAAATACGGCATCGCCAAAATCGATAATGCCAGTAACCCGCGTCGGCGACGATCCATCCACCAGCACGTTATGCGGATTCAGATCGTTATGAATGACCTGACGACGTAGCGTCGTCAACAGAGGAGCAACGTTACTGTCATAACGGTCAAAAATACGCTGAAGATGCTGATACTGCTGCGGTTCAGAAACGAAATCGAGGTAAGGACGCACCTGCTCTGCCCGGCTGATATCCCACAGCAGCGCACGGTTTGCCGCCGGATGCGTAAAGCTGTGAAGCGCGTTATCCAACTGCGCCAGCGTTCCCCCCAACTGCGGCATCAGCGCCGTTGACGGTGAGGCCAGATACTGCGGCATTCCTGCCAGATAGCTCACAAGCCGCACACGCAGCAGTACACCATCGATCTCAACGCCTGTTTCCGACTGACCCGCTTTTGTCGACCTGATACGCGGTACGGGCAGTTCAGGTGCCTGACGGGCAAGATGCAGCAGCAGCGCGGTTTGGAAATTGCTGACGTCGGCAGGTTCTGCCGCATTGATGACTTTCAGCATGTAGCGTTCATCTGGCGTCACCGTCAGACAGAAATTCACATCACGCTCGCCCTGAAGCAGCGACATCTGCCCAGACAAGCCATATTCTTGCTGCGCAATCGCCAACGCCTGCTGACAGGAAACCTGCGGTACGGCCTGCGTCATTAACTCGTCGTCGTGCGGTGAAGCCTCGGCAAATACGGGCTGATTGGACGCCGGGTGTGGGAATGCAGGAAAAAGTGCGGTGAGTCGTCCGTCAGACATGCTGCCCTCCGTTAACATGAATTTCGGCACCGTTGACATAAGAGGCACCGGACGTGCAGAGAAAATAGATCAGGCTGGCCACTTCTTCGGGCTTACCTAAGCGCTGCATCGGCACCTGCCGCTCGATGATGTCGTTCGTGCCGGGCGACAGAATCGAAGTTTCAATTTCTCCCGGCGCAATCGCATTCACACGAACGCCGTGCGGACCAAAATCAAACGCCATTTCTCGCGTCAGCGCAGACAGCGCCGCTTTTGAGGTGGCATAGGCCACGCCAGCAAAGGGGTGAACGCGCGAACCGGCAATCGAGGTCACATTAATGACGCAGCCCTGTGAAGCCTTGAGCTCATCGAACAGGCCGTTTGCCAATAGCGCACAGGAAAACAGGTTAACGTTGAAGACGCGCAGCCAGGTCGCATAGTCTGTGTCACGTACGCCAAGACGTTGCCCTTCTGCACCCTTTGGTGAAATCCCTGCGTTATCGACCAGCGCATCCAACCGCCCGCCTAGCTTTTCCTTAATCAGCGGCAGCGTCTGTTGCAGGCTGTCGATATCTTCCAAATCGAGATGAATATGATTGAGCAGCTTTTCTGCCCACGGGCACTCTTCCGCCCAGTTCTGGCGTGAAGCGGTAAAGATCCGCCACCCCGCCGCGTGGAAATGCTTAACGGTAGCATGCCCGATTCCCCGGCTGGCACCGGTCAGCAATAACGTTTTTTGCGCTGTCATACCGAACCTCCTGAACGCTTTTACACAATAATTTTTTTACACAGCACACATCAAAATGGTGTTTGATGCATCATCATTTTGGTTTTAAAAAAAGCTGAAAAAAATTTCAGCGAAAAAAACGATTTTTCCCTTGGCGTAGAATGATGCTGAAGAGAAAACGTTTTCCAGGATGAGCAGCATGGATGCTGCGAAAGCCAGTGCCGCGTAGGGAACGCGTCACTGGCGGTCCGTCAGGAAAACGTTATCTCTGAAGGCACCGCGCAGCGGCATCATGTACCGCCAAAAAGCCAGGGTTCCAAGGGCGACGGCAACTGAGCCGCCCTTGGTCGTGCGCTCTCCCATGCAAAGGGAGAAATCCAATATCAAAGCGCACGAAACAAACCACCAACACTAAACAAGAATTACGAGGCACACCCTAGCGTGGTGTGGTTAACCACCTTATCCCCCACTCCGTAACCGCTCCGAACGGCGACGTAAAATTTCCATCACGATCAGTAGGATAAGCGCCGCACCGACCATCATTGTCGCGGCGGCGGCTATCGTTGGGTCGAGGTTTTCACGAATGCCGGCAAACATCTGTAGCGGTAGCGTGCGTTGGCGCGGGCTGGCGAGAAACAGCGTGACGATCACCTCATCGAACGAGGTCGCAAAGGCAAAGAGCGCTCCAGAGAATACCCCCGGCGCAATCAGCGGAAACGTTACCTTGCGAAAAGCCAACAACGGTGAAGCGCCCAGACTGGCAGCTGCGCGCGTCAGGTTGTGATCGTAGTTCTTTAGTACCGCCGTGACCGTAATCACCACGAACGGCACGCCCAGCATCGCATGCGCTAACACCAGCCCCAGATAGCTGTTCAGCAGCGACAGTTTGGCGAAGAAGAAAAACATCCCTACCGCGACAATCACCACTGGCGCAATCATCGGCGAAATCAGTACCGCCATCACCAGCGATTTGCCGCGAAATTCACCACGTACCAGCCCGACTGACGCTAATACGCCGAGCACCGTCGCCAACAGCGTCGCCAGCGGTGCAATCAGCAGGCTGTTGCCCAGCGCCCCCAGCCACTCGCTAGAGTTGAAAAACTCGCGATACCAGCGCAGGGAAAATCCCGTCAGCGGATAGCTCAGAAACGACCCCGCATTAAACGAAAGCGGAACAATCACCAGCACGGGGACGATCAAAAACAACAACATCGCTGCGCCGTAAAAATTAAAGAACGTGTTCCACAGACGGATACCCACTTCACCCTGCTGTCTCATTTGTTATCTCCCCAGTATAAGGTTATGGATATCGTACTTAATGCGCTGCCGCTTCCGCATTGGTGCGCGTCACACGGATATACACCACGTACAGTAGCGTCACGATGATCAGCAATTGCGTACCCAGCGCGGCGGCCATCCCCCAGTTCATGGTGGTATTGGTGAAGAACGCGACAAAGTAGCTCAGCATCTGGTCGCTTGGCCCACCCAACAACGCAGGCGTAATGTAGTAGCCAATCGCCATCATGAAGACCAGCAGCGCCCCCGCCGTTACCCCCGCATACGTTTGTGGCACGTAAACCCGCCAGAACGCGATAAACGGATGCGCCCCCAGCGAGATCGCCGCACGCACATAGTTCGGGGAAATGCCTTTCATTACCGCGTATAACGGCAGAATGAAAAACGGCAGCAGGATGTGGGTCATCGAGATATAGACACCGATGCGATTGAACACCAACACCAGCGGTTCATCAATAATTCCGGTGCTCATCAACGAACGGTTGATCAACCCGCCGGACTGCAACAGCACAATCCAGCTCGCCGTCCGCACAATCAGCGATGTCCAGAACGGCAGTAAAACCAGAATGAGCAACAGGTTGGCACGGTTAGACGGCTGTTTTGCCAGCCAGTATGCCAGCGGATAGCCCAGCCCCACGCACAGCAGCGTCACGACACCCGCCATCAGCAACGTGCGCAGCAGCACGTCCACATACAGCGCCTGATCGGCAGGTAGCGGAACGATTTGCTGGGTAGTGGCATCAACTTTATGGTCAAACACCGCCAATAGGTAATAGCTGGTGAAAGGCCTTGCGGCGCGATCGAACGTTTGCCAGGTAGATAATGCTCCCCACATCGGCTGTTCGCGTATCAGTTGGTCACGCATATCGCTGCTGCCCTCAGCGGGCAGCTTACGCAATGTGCGGGTAATCAGCGTGCGATATTCCGACCCTTCATACCCTAACCGTTTAGTGATCGTGCTTAGCTTACCGCTGCTGCGGGCATCACGCAGATCGCCGACCAGCGCCCGGAAGACCGCTTCATCCGGCACATCGTTACCCGACCAAAGCCGCATTGCGGCAATGGTCTGCGGCATATTGTCGCGCAATTCCGGATTGGAGACGCTTTTCCCCAAAATCGAGGTGATCGGGAACAAAAAACTCACCACGATAAACAGAAACAGCGGTGCAATCAGCAGCAGAGAGCGTTTCTTATAGGCTTTCTGCGCGATCCTCAGTTGCTGTTTCAGTGTCGAATCTTCCTCGCTCCCGCTAGGCGGTGCAGAGTCGACGATTTCGCTCTGGGACATAGGCTCTTTCTCCATCATCACGTACGGTAAATCACTGCAACTTTATTGGGCGGCCCAGGCGTTGAAGCGTTGTTCCAACTCTTCACCGTGATCGATCCAAAACTCAGTGTCTACTTGCAAGGCCTGTGCCAGATTATCTGGAGCCGTTGGCAGATTGGCGGCAACAGCCGGAGCCAGCAGGCTGGTGGTCTTGACGTGTGTCGGGCCATAAGGAATGTTCTCGGCGAACACCTTCTGGTTTTCCGGCTGATTGGCAAAGGCAATAAACTGCTCCGCCAGTGCCTTATGCTTGGAACCTTTAACGATCGCCCAACTATCCAGATCGTAAATACTGTCAGCCCAGACAATCTTGAAGTCATGCCCTTCTTTCTGCGCTGCCGCGACGCGACCGTTATAGGCGGACGTCATCACCACATCACCCGACACCAACCATTGCAGCGGCTGCGCACCAGATTCCCACCACTGAATATTTGATTTGATCTGATTCAGTTTCTTAAAGGCGCGCTCGACACCTTCTGGCGTCGCCAGCACCGTGTAGAGGTCTTCACGCTTCACGCCATCGGCTAGCAGCGCAATTTCCAGCGTAAATTTGGCGCTTTTACGCAACGCACGCTTGCCGGGGTAATCTTTTACATTCCAGAAATCGGCCCAGCTTTTCGGTGCCTGTTTCAGTTTCTCAGCGTTGTAGGTCAAGACGGTTGACCACAGGAAGATCCCCGCGCCGCACTCAGTGGCTGCGCCTTTGACAAATTGGGATTGATCGCCCAGCTTTGACCAGTCCAACTGCTCGAACAGCCCTTCGCTACAGCCACGCATCAGCTCAGGGCCTTCGACTTCCACGACATCCCAGCCCACCTGCCCGGTTTCTACCATCGCCCGGATACGCGCCATTTCACCGTTATACTCACCGGCTTCTACCGTACCTTTGCCCGCCGCGGCGAACGGTTTGTAAAACGCTTTATCCTGCGCATCTTTGTTCAAACCGCCAAATGAGATCACCGTGACAGATTCCGCCTGCGCCTGACAGGCCATCGTCACCAAAAAAGCCGTCGCTGCTATTTTCTTCAGCGCCTGACGCGTGAACAGCCCTTTTGCTTTGGAGGAAGTATTGAGTTTGGACATTGCTTTGCTCCTGGAGTGGTAGTCAACGTAAAGGTCAAATGCGTATCACAATTTTGCACACTCTATTTCGTGTACTGCATTCTTGATGCATCATGTATCAACGTAATCATGCAAAAAAATATGAGCATAAACTGTGCCAATTCAAAAATTTCATTGATGTTTTTCTACTGCGGCGGCGGGAACGGCGATGAGAAACATCAGTAGTACGCAGTGTTGCCTTATGCCTGATTGTATTTCGCCATTTTTGCCATGTTGTGGTGCAAGCCGACATTGCCTTGCACCACTCAGACGCATTGCGCGTCTGTCGCACGGGTGCCGACGTTGACTGCCGACACGCGCTTCTTACCGACTATGGGGATGAAAACCTTATCGGGAAAGATCGACGCAAAGGTATTTCATTTCCAGATAGTCTTCGATACCGAAACGTGAGCCTTCACGGCCCAGCCCTGACTGTTTCACCCCGCCAAACGGCGCGACTTCATTCGAGATCAATCCGGTATTGATGCCAACCATGCCGTAGTCCAGTGCTTCCGGCACCGTCCACTGGCGTATCGCGTCGCGCGTGTAGACATAGGCAGCCAGACCGAACTCGGTATCGTTCGCCATCGCAATCACCTCGGCTTCATCGCTGAAGCGGAACAGCGGTGCGACTGGCCCGAACGTCTCTTCACGCGCAAAACGCATCTCGCGGGTCACGTCGCCAACGATGGTCGGCGTGAAGAACGTACCGCCTCGTTCGTGGCGTTGGCCGCCCAGTAGTAGCGTTGCCCCGTGCGATAACGCATCGGCAATGTGCTGCTCGACTTTGCTGACCGCATCGTCATCAATCAGCGGCCCCTGTGTGACACCTGGCTGTGTACCGTCGCCCACGTTTAATTTACGCACTTCCTCGATCAGCCGTTCTACCAGCGTCGGGTAAATCCCGTTCTGCACATAGATCCGGTTAGCACAAACGCAGGTCTGTCCGCTGTTACGGAATTTGGAGGCCAGAATGCCTTTCACCGCCTGATCCACATCGGCATCGTCAAACACGATAAACGGCGCGTTGCCCCCTAGCTCCAGCGACAATTTTTTCACCGTTGGCGCACTCTGCGCCATCAGGATGCGGCCCACTTCCGTGGAACCGGTGAAGCTCAGCTTGCGCACCACTGGGCTATCGCACAGCACCTTACCGACGGACTGTGCGTCGCCGACAATCACCTGCAATACGCCGCGCGGAATACCCGCCTGCTGCGCCAGCTCAGCCAGCGCCAGCGCGGTAAACGGCGTCTGCTCCGCAGGTTTAACGATCATCGTGCAGCCCGCCGCCAACGCGGGTCCGACTTTACGAGTGATCATCGCAGCCGGAAAATTCCACGGCGTAATCGCTGCACACACGCCGATGGGCTGCTTAATCACCATCAGGCGCTGCTGCCCCTGCGGCGATTGCAGCACGCTGCCTTCAATGCGTTTAGCTTCTTCCGCAAACCAGTCGATAAAACTGGTGGCATAGGCAATTTCGCCCCGCGCTTCCGCCAGCGGTTTTCCCTGCTCCGCCGTCAGCAGCACAGCCAGATCGTCCTGATTGTCCATAATCAGGCGTGCCCACGTCTGCAATAGCACGGCACGTTCTTTTCCCGTCTTCTTACGCCATTCAACCAGCGCCTGTTCTGCGGCGGCAATCGCCTGCTCGGTTTGTGACACCGTCACGAGTGGTACTGTACCCAGCACCTCACCCGTCGCCGGATTGATGACATTCAGGCGTTCACCGCTTTGGCTATCCTGCCACTCGCCGTCAATCAGGCAGTGTTGACGAAATAGCACCTGTTGTTTCAGTGAAATAGACTGTTTCAGTTGCATAGCTTCTCTTCTATCGTGTTAATACGCGCGTCAGGATGTTCATCGCTTTGCTGAACTGCTCATCAGGAACCGTCAGCGGATACAGGAAACGAATCACGTTGCCATGCACACCGCAGGTCAGCAGCAGCAAGCCCGCCTCTAATGCGCTTTTCTGAAATTGGCGGGTAATCTCTGCCGAGGGTTTACCCGTGTTCGGATCGTTAAATTCAGCCGCGACCATCGACCCTTGCGCACGAATCGCTACCAGTGCTGGACACTGCGCTTTTACTTTCTCCAGCGTTTCTACCAGTGCAGCACCCAGACGCTGCGCACGTTGGCACAATTTTTCTTCTTCAATCACATCCAATACCGCCAGCGCCGAAGCGACCGACAGCGGGTTACCCGCATAGGTGCCGCCCAGCCCGCCCGGCGATGGCGCATCCATCACCTCAGCACGGCCGACCACGCCAGAGATCGGGAAACCACCGCCCAGGCTTTTCGCCATGGTGATCAGATCCGCTTTCTCCGTGTAATACTCCATCGCAAACAGCTTACCGGTACGCGCAAAGCCCGTCTGCACTTCATCGGCAATCAGCAGGATGCCATGCTCATCGCACAGCTTACGCAGCCCGCTGATAAAAGCGGGCGGCGCAACATGAAAACCGCCTTCACCCTGTACCGGTTCCAGAATAATCGCAGCAACCTGATCGGCGGCGATATCGGTATGCATCAGACGTTCGACGCTTTCCAGTGCCTGTTCAACGGTAATACCGGTTTGTTCATTCGGATAAAGCGCGTGAAAAATGGAACCGGGGAACGGGCCAAACCCCGTGGAGTACGGTGCTACTTTGCCCGTCAGCGTCATGGTCAGCAGTGTACGACCATGAAACGCCGCGTTGAAAGCAATCACGCCAGGACGCTTGGTGTAAGCACGGGCGATTTTCACCGCGTTTTCCACCGCTTCTGCTCCGGTGGTAAAGAACGTGGTTTTTGCCGCGCCTTGAATCGGTGCCAACGCATTAATACGCTCGGCCAACGTGACATAGCTACCGTAAGGCACAATTTGATAGGCCGTATGGGTAAAGCGATCCAGTTGTTCGCGCACCGCAGCGACAATTTTCGGGTGGCGATGGCCGGTATTCAGCACCGCAATCCCGGCGGCGAAATCGATAAACTCGCGTCCTTCAACATCCCACAGGGTGCTGTTTTCCGCTCTCTCAGCATAGAAATCACACATGACACCTACACCACGCGGTGTGGCGGCCAGACGGCGTTGATTCAGTTCGCTATTCTTCATTGTCTGCTCCGGTATCCCAAATACATCTGTTATTAGTTGAAGATGGTGAGTTGAACGATGACAGGTCGTTGCAAGATGATGATGTCATTTAGACGTGAGATGGTTCTATAATCCAGTGCCAGTTTTGAATATTTGAAGGATCCACTTTTGCGCTCACTCCTGACCGACTTATTGCTTCAGCGTTTAGCCAATCAGCAAGATGGTGCGCTGAACAAGCGTTTGTACGACAGTATCCGGCTCGCGATTCTTGACGGCGCGATTGCCGCAGGCGTTCGTCTACCGTCGTCACGCGATCTGGCGCAACAGCTCGCGCTGTCACGTAATACCGTGCTAACGGCTTACGAACAGTTACTGGCTGAAGGCTATATCGAGGCGCGCAAAGGAAGCGGGACCTTCGTCACGGAACAGTTGCCCGACGGCAACATGCAGCCCGTGGATAGCGACAATACGGGGGAAATACGGGAACCTAAACACGAGCTTTCGCGTCGCGGCATGCATCTGCTGGGTTATGCCGGTGCCTCCGTCCGCCAATGGGGAGCGTTTATGCCCGGCATCCCCGATATCGCCAGCTTCCCTCATGATTTATGGCGGCGTATTCAAACGCGGTTGACGCGGCGCGTTCGTCCTGAACAACTGTCTTACTCGCCGATTGGCGGTTCTCCCGAACTCCAGTTGGCGCTGGTGGATTATCTGCGCGTCGCTCGTTCCGTGGAGTGTACGCCGGAGCAGATTCTGATTACTGAAGGCACCCATCAGGCGATGGATCTGCTCGCCAAAATGCTGTGCAATCCCGGTGATTTGGCATGGATTGAAGATCCCTGCTATTGGGGGATTCGCAATGTTCTGACGATTAACGGCCTGCGCATTGCTCCAGTCGATGTGGATGAACAAGGGCTAGTGCCGCCGGATACCCTGTTGCCCGACGCCGCACCGCGTTTGATTTGCGTGACACCGTCACATCAGTATCCGCTGGGTGCAGTGATGAGCCTGGCACGTCGTCAACGACTGCTGGCACTGGCACAGGAGCACGGCTGCTGGGTGGTGGAAGATGATTACGATAGCGAGTTTCGCTTTTCTGGCAGCCCAATCCCCGCACTGCAAGGGCTACAGGCGCAATCACCGGTGATCTACATCGGTACATTCAGCAAAACGCTCTACCCCGGCCTGCGCGTCAGTTACATGGTGCTGCCGCCGCTGCTGGCGCAGTCTTTGAAGACGGCACATTCCGAGCTTTATCGGGGAGGACATTGGCTAACGCAGGCAACGCTCGCGCAGTTTATCCGTGAGGGCCACTACGCCGCGCACATCCGCCGCATGCGCCTGTTGTATGCCAAACGCCGTGCGTTATTGACATCGCTGATCGAACAGCATCTGGGGGCGGATTACGTCGGAGATAACAGTAATGCCGGTCTGCACATGCTGCTTAGCCTGCCGCCCCACGTTGATGATGTTGTGCTGAGCGCCGCCATCCTACGCCGTGGCGTGATGGTCAAACCGCTTTCCAGCTACTACCTGCAACCGACGCAGCAGCGCGGTTTATTGCTGGGCTATGCCAGCATCGAAGAACCTCAAATGGAGCAGGCTTTCGCTGTGATTGTGACGTGTATTCAGGCGCTGAATACGCATGATTTGAACGCCTGACGGGGTGCATTTTTATAGGGCACAGCGATACAGCATGCTCGCACCATTAGAGTGCCACCTATCCATGACGCGCCCCATTACAGGGCATTCATCGTAGCAAGCGACGGCATTTTTGCCTGTCGTAGTATGACAATCCTCAGCTCTCTCGTATCCGGCATGGTTTATGCATCCTTATGAATAACAGTGACTGCCGGAGAGTGAAAAAATGAGAAATTATGTCAGCTTCAAGAACGTTCAGAAGACCTACGACGGCGACCGCCTGATCGTCAAAAACCTGAATCTGGATATTCGTGAAGGTGAATTTCTGACCCTGCTTGGGCCGTCCGGCTCGGGAAAAACCACCAGTTTGATGATGCTCGCCGGGTTTGAAACCCCAACGCAGGGAGAAATCCTGCTGCGCGATGCACCGTTGCATCATCTCCCGCCGCATCAGCGCGACATCGGCATGGTGTTTCAGAACTACGCACTGTTTCCACACATGACTGTGGCGGAGAATCTGGCGTTTCCGCTGTCCATCCGCCGTCTAAACCGCGTCGATATCAAAGAGAAAGTCGATCGCGTGCTGGATCGCGTAAAGCTGACTAGCCTAGCCGATCGCTACCCCGCACAGATGTCCGGCGGCCAGCAGCAGCGTGTGGCGCTGGCTCGCGCGCTGGTCTTCGAACCGAAACTGGTGCTGATGGATGAACCACTGGGTGCGCTGGATAAGCAACTACGCGAGCATATGCAGTTAGAAATCAAAGAGCTGCATCAATCGCTGGAATTAACCGTGGTGTACGTCACCCATGACCAGAGCGAAGCGATGACGATGTCCAACCGCGTCGCCGTGTTTAACGACGGCGTGATTCAGCAGATGGACAGCCCTAGCGATATCTACGAAAAACCGGAGAATGCGTTTGTGGCGCAGTTTATCGGCGAAAACAATACGCTGCTCGCCACGCGCGCCGAGGCCGAAGGCGCGTTCTACCGGGCAACGCTAGACGACGGCACATCGCTGCGTGCGCTGAAAGTCCGCCCCAGCTCGCCGGGTCGTAAAATCACACTCTGCATTCGGCCGGAACGTATTCACGTCAACGCGGCTCATACCGACGACACAATGCAGCATGTCAAAGCCCGCATTCAGCAGTTCATCTATCTGGGCGATCACGTCAGGATGATGACGGAAGTCGCAGGCCAGCCGCAGTTTATGGTGAAACTCCCTGCTAACGAGATTCAGCCGCACTGGAAAGCGGGCACCGAAGTCAACCTGTCGTGGCAGCCAGAGCACCTGCGCGCGCTGGATAGCATCATCACGCATTAATGGTGACGCATTAACCTCTTTCGTATTAGCCACTTTCCAGACCCATTCACCGGGCGCAATGTGCGCCCGTCTCACTGATTTCCAGCCCACACTATTGTATATCTCGCTAACAGACACACGGCTGAACTCACGACCTCATGGATATACTGTGCTTTATCATCGCGTTAACCCCGATCACATTATCTCCTGGAGCCAGTTTTACGCTGGCAATGAATAACGCAACCAGTGGGGGAATACACGCCGTATCGCGCATTATTATCGGTACTGCGCTGGGTATTTATACACATAGCTTACTGGCAAGTATTGGTCTCGCAGGGCTGCTATCCTTTTACCCTACGATCATGCATACCATTACCGCGATTGGTACGGGTTATTTGCTCTACTTAGCGTTTCGTTTGATAGAGAGTGGGTTGCGGGAGAAAAGTACAACCTCATGCAACAGCAGCAGAGTGGGTATCAAAGAGGCCTATTTGGCAAATGTTCTGAATATTAAAGCGATCCTACTTTATGTCACTATTGTTCCGCTGTTTGTGAATACCAAAGGCACCTCACCCGTGTCGCTTGCGTCCTACCTAACACTCGCTACCCTACACATTGTAATGATGTCGGCCTGGCTGCTATTTTCAGCACAGTTACTTATCCGCTCATCAGGCAGAATCAACCCCATTGCGTTGAAAAAAAGCATTAATATTGGTGGAGGGATCGTGCTGGTTGTTCTGACACTCTCTCCCTATATCTCAACTTATTTTTACTAGAGATAATATTCCCGCCGAAGTTAAGGCCATCGACCGAATCGATGTCTACTCGCGTCGCCGTGATTCAGCAGATGGACAGCCCCAGCGTTCTCTACGCGTTAACCATAATCGCTTTCCTCACTACCATGCACAAACAGCCTGAAGTTTGACGGATATATACTGGCCTTATTTTTAAGCAATAAAATATATACTAAAAAAGCATCTTGTGGATAAAAACAAAAGCAGCTTATATGTCATAGTATTTTAGATAATTCCATGTATTTTTTGAATAGACAGGAGGGAAACTCTCGTTAAATGAGGGTTTTATTTACCACAGCAACAACCCTGCACCATCGTAGGATGAATCCAACCAGAAATAAAATAGTAAAATGATAAAAAGGTTTTTTCATTATGCTTTCAAAATATAATAACCCGCCCATTATAAAAACATTTTATCGCCCCATCGAAGTGGCTATTCGGTGGAGTCATTTAATGTCGTCAGAATCTGAAATACTTAAAAAACTCGATGAAGACCCCCTGTTTTTTTTACATTACGCGTATCAAACATGGCCAAAATTGTCGTTAAATCAAGAAAGAGTGATTGATGGGCTTATCAATGGGGAATTGCGTCATAGCAAACGAGGGGTTACTAGTTTGACACCGGTAGACTTAAACGATCCAGATTTATCTATTCGACATGTCGATCTAAAAAACTGGATGATGTCATATTATCCGAACGAAAAGCCCGATTTTTTATTTTCCCCAGAAGAACGATTAACCCCGATAACAATAAACATGAATTCGGTGCAAATATTGCTAGCCGAATTAGAGGTGATGCGTATAAAAAATACCGCTCTTGAAGTTCAGCGAAATAATATAAAAAGCGATTATCTTTCACTAAACGCTACTTACGCATCAGTGATGATGCACCCTACACAACCCATACTCGGGGAGCGTAGTGAAAGTACGTATCTGACGATTATTGGCGCGTTAATCAGCCTATATAACCAACGCTCACCATCAGGCAAGGCCTATACACTTTTTAACTCTCAGGACGCTGTGATTTCTGCCTTAATTGCGCATTATGGCGATAAAAGAGGGATTTCCAAAAGCACGCTTGAAAGTAAGTTCGCTCAGGCAAAACGCCAGCTCAATGGCACGTAGTTCCTACCCTTGCCAGGGTCCAATCCACCCCAGTTAAGGTGAAAGCCGTATACTCTTTTTTGCATAGTAGGTTATCCGCATCATTCTATTACGCCATAGGGATAATCTACTATCATGCATAAACAGGATCGTTTTGTATTAGCGTATCGCCCATCATTTCACGCCCAGCGAATCTCACCGACCAGTAGAAAATCGCTAGTATCATCTTTTGTATTTCGCATGCCCTGCTTTCTCATTCTGCTGTGGACACTCACATTCAGCCCCCCAGGTGTTGCCTTAACGATCGCAGAAACACGACATCTGATAGATCGTACCGGATTTGGCACAACCCCACAGGATATTGAACGTTTCAACGATATGACGCGGGAGCAAGCCGTGGACTATCTACTGGGCACGCTCAATGCGCCTTTTTACACGCTTCCCCCGACTTTCGTGCAGCAACCTCATCCAGATTACTGGCAGGAAGGTTGGCGAGAGCAGAAAATGATTTTTTTCCGTATCAACGAAATTAACCAGCTACAGGCTTGGTGGGTACAGGAAATGATCCTTACTCCCACTCCTTTTGCCGATCGTCTCACGCTGTTCTGGCATAACCATTTCGTTTCCCGGTTTGACAATACCCTCATCACCGCGCCTTTTTTCGATCAGCTCACGCTATTTCGTCAAGCGGGTAGTCAGAGCTTTCGCCTTTTGGCACGAAAAATACTGCAAGATCCCATGATGCTCAGCGGGTTGGATAACACGTCCAATACACGCCAACATCCTAATGAAAATCTTGCTAGAGAATTAATGGAGCTCTTTACCCTGGGAGAGGGTAACTACAGTGAAAATGATGTCAAACAGGTTGCCAAGATTCTGGCAGGGCACGGTGTAAACGCCACGCAACAATGGCGTTATCAATTTGACGCCAGCGCAGCGGTATCCGGCGAAAAAATGCTGCTCGGCCAGAAAATTCAAGGAACGCCCGATGAAGAACTCGATCAACTTGTCGATGTTTTGTTGTCGCAACCCCAAACGGCAACGCGTCTGGCGGGGAAATTCTACCGAGCGTTTATTTCGTTAGAGGACGACCCTGAAACAGTATCGGTATTAGCGCAAGTGCTACGCAATCATGACTATGCGATGAAACCGTTCATGCGAGCATTGCTGCTCAGTCCCGCGTTTTGGCACGAACACCATCGTGGATCATTGGTCAAATCCCCATTGGATCTGATCGTCGGCTTTTCTCGCACGCTGTCACTGGTGTTACCCGATCAACACATCCTACTGGATTATCTCCAAAATTTGGGACAGAGCCCGTTTATGGCCCCCTCCGTAGCGGGATGGGAAGAAGGCACCGCCTGGCTTGATGGGAAGACACTGGTCGATCGTACCAGAGTGTTAACCCGGCTGTGGTCCGCGATAGAAAGCTCGCCGCTGACTGACAATACGAAGCTAATCGTGCGTTTTTCATCCGAAAGCCGTGGACTTCCTGCACGTTTTATCGTTACCGCGAATGGGCAACAGCTTGCCAGAATTACCGCCAAGCTCGGAGCAGATACCCGGCAAGAACAAGCGTCCAACGAACCGGGAAATCTGAAACCGATGTGGGAAACTGTCGCCATTCCACTCCCCAATGCGTCTGCGGTATTGGAAAATGTCACTATTACGATGGATGCTGATGAACCCGACACCCATTTATTTATCAATTGGATTTCCTTCAAGGGCTATCGTTTTTCCCCCTATCAGGCCAGTTGGATCATTCCGAATGGTTCTTCCTGCCTTGCCGACTCACCGTTAGGATCTTTTTACTGTAACTTAAGTTTATCTTTTGACCTCACCACCCCAATCAGGAGCGAAGCAGCCAGCCTGATCGATCGGCACGCTCCGCTCAACGCCAATATCGAATACGGTACGGGTCGCCTGAGGCCGCAATTTAGCCAATCGGGAAACCGACTCCCCGCCAGCATCACGCCTTATACCCGCATACCTGTTGATTCACTACTGGCTACCACACCTTTCGGGCAGCCCGTGCCACCGGATAACAGTGCCACGGCCTTAAAGGCACTGACGCTTGATCCCGCATTTAATCTGAAATAGATAAGGACATCTGCTTATGTCTACACCATTTACATTGTCACGGCGCGTGCTCCTCGGCGGGCTTGGCGCGGGCCTATTAACAGCCATGCTTCCCCTGCGCGGGTTTGCCCAAAACGCCATTCCCACAAACAAGCATTTGATCGTCATCGAATTATTTGGGGGAAATGATGCATTAAACACGCTGGTTCCCTATCGGGATCCACTCTATCGACATTATCGCCCTACGCTGGCGTTAAACGCTCACGAATATGCACCGTTAAGTGATGATCTGGCCTTTAATATCGTCTGGAAAAAGCTCGCTAATGTATTTCAAAAGGGGGAATTAGCGGTAATACAAGATGTTGGCTATCCGTCTCCCAATCTGTCTCATTTTAGTTCCGCCGCAATCTGGGCCAATGGTGCTGACACCCCAACGCTGAAGTCAGGCTGGGCTGGCCGCGTTCTGAGCACATCTTCACGTGAGGATCGCTATCATGATACTGACGGCATTATTCTCTCTGGCGATCAGTCTTTACTCATCCATCCGGCGATCCAGGCACTGACGCTTCAGGATAGTCGCGCCCTACTTAATGCCAATTTCACCCTACCCTCTGCCCACACGAATGATAGAAGTACGACGGCAGCACAGCATATCCTCCGGTTAATGGAGAGTACCAGCACGATAAGTCGCCGGATTCAAAATAAGCTGCGCAATCAGAACCATTTCACCCGTCGATTTACACAGGACGGCTACATTGAACCGCAAAACGCGCAAGCGGCAACGATACTCTGGCTGATAGAGAACAATGTCCGTTCACCACTATATAAAATCAGTTTGTCTGGCTTCGATTTGCATAGCCATTTACGCGGTGAACATGAACGCCAGCTCAGTAAAGTAGAGACGTTGCTGCTTGGGCTACGGCAAGGACTCATCGATATTGGTGCCTGGCAGGATAGCCTGATTATGGTGCATTCGGAGTTCGGCCGTCGGCCAAAAGAGAATGCATCGGGCGGAACCGATCACGGCACGTGCGGGCCGATGCTGCTAGTTGGCGGTCAAGTCGAGGGAGGTATCTGGGGAAATCGCAGCCCACTCGATAAGTTGGATAACGACGGCAACCCTTATTTTTCGACCGACTTCCGCTCGGTATATGCCACCGTCGCCGAACGTTTTTGGCGACTTCCCGCCGCTCAGGTTAGCGGAACATCGCTCTCCCCGCTGAATATTCATCTTTAACCCACCGCCTTATTTCTACAGGACACGCTTTCTATGCAGAAAACAATGACACCAAGCCATCCTCCGACAACGACAGACATGACAGACAGCAAAAACTGGCAGATGTTGGCAAAAATCCGTCAATCTTGTCGTGATAATATCCATATCAGTGGAGAGCTCCCCACCGGACAAACCGATATTCTGGTTTGCCTCACGCTGTATAACGAACCTGCGCCCATGCTTGCCGATACGCTGGCGGGGCTGGTGCGTAACCAGCAAGAGTTAACCGCAACGTTTGCCGATCGTCCGCCCAACATCATCATTTGCATCCTGCTTGATGGCACCAACAGTGCTCACCCATCAACCGTTTCACTTTTAGGGTCGCTAGGGTTGCTGCCAATGCAAATGCCCAGAGCGGATAGCCAGAATAATTCACTGACGCTTCAGGTCAGCGAACAGCCCGCCTCGCATATTCTGCGCTGCTGCGATCAATCTGACGCCATTGAAAACGCGGAGCAGAGCATTACGCTACTTCTTGCCAACAAACACCATAATGCAGGAAAGCTGGATAGCCACGCCTGGTTTTTCTGGGGCGTTGGAAGTGTCGTTAAAGCCGAGTTTGCTATGCAGATTGATGTCGGTTCGGTGACAGAATCAGCATGTTTGATACAGTTGCTACAACACATGTGGCGAGATCCTTATTGTGGGGCCATCACAACGCGCGTTATGCTCCCGGTTCCCACGAATGCAAACCTGTCTCAGAATTGGCAATACGCCGATTTTATCTGGGAAAAAGTCAGTGATTGGGCCATCGGCAGCGCTCTGCATTATCTGGAAGTGGTTCCAGGGCAATGCAGTATGATTCGATGGAGCCAATTTTGTGAAAACCACGGACATTCGCACGCGCCGCTCGACGCCTACCTGCGTGGGCTAATTCCTCAGAGTTTACTGGAGCGCAACCTGTTTCTCGCGGAGGATCGGGTTCTGGGATTTGAACTGACCAAACACCATAAAGGAAGCGGAGTACGTTATGAGCAAGGTGCCATCGTTCGTTCGGATCCTGCTCCCACCTTCATAGAACTTCTGCGCCAGCGACGGCGCTGGGTCAACAGTACTATTGCCGCTCGCTTGCACTCACTGTCCCGATTGCCTGCGGTGATGACACAGTCTTCTCTTTCGCCACTGCGGCGCTGCGGTATTGCGCTTTCTTTGCTTTGGGGAATGTTGCAGTTTATTGCTCAATTTATCATGCCGGCATTTGTCGCCATCTTGCTCGCCACTGGCGTACACCCACTTGCCAGCCATATCCTGCCAGATGCCGCACCGTCTCTTATCACCGCCGCAGCCATAGGTATGGCGCTGCTTTTCCTTGTCGTATGGATAAGCATCCTCTTTATGAGCCGCAGTACCACCTTGACTAGCGAGGTTGGCACACGCTACCACGTCTCAGCGATGTTGCTATTAGGTGCATTAATGGGGGGCGCATTCGTCTTCACGCTGCGGGTGGCACCCATACCGAGCATTGGCCTCATGGGTGTAGCACTTTTCTTGCTTTGCCTTGCAATTAGCCTGCATTCATTGCGCTATCTGCGACAGTTCATACGCTGGATGCCCCTTTACCTCATGCTATTACCCGTCTTCAGTCTCTATCTGACAACCTACTCTATCGCCAACATTAACGATGTCAGTTGGGGAACCAAAGGCTTGACTACTAATCATGTTGAGGAGAATAAACAAAAATCGTGGGCGGCCACACGCAACAAAGTGCTCTTTATCTGGAGTGCCTGTTCACTGAGCGCCGTGCTGCTGTTCTTGCTGACACTCCCTAACACGCAATGGATGTTCGTTATCCAATGTGCCTCCACGTTTTTCTGTGCCCGCATAATACTGTCATCCTCCGTCAGCATCGGTGCCAGTATCACCAAACGATTGCGGACTCTGCGTAAACACACCCCCATGCCGTTTGTCGATCGCGTTGAATGTCCAGTTTCCACCTCACTCCCTATCGTCAGGCCGGTTTTTCCCCCTTTCGCGTCATTCGCTTCGCTGATCAAAGAGAGTCTTACCTCCGGCCATGTCACGAACAATGGCCCCTATGTTCGTCAGTTAGAAAGCCGATTAACTGAATATCAATCGGTCCCCACACGCGTATTCTGTAACGGTGAGCAGGCGCTCATTACCCTGTTACTGGCCGCCGACATTCGGGGTAAAGACGTCATTGTTCCCTCATTTACCTTTGCTGGCACGCCCCATGCGGTTGTTATGGCTGGGGGAAACCCCGTGTTTGCTGATATCAAAAGCCGGGATTGCCCGCTGCTGGATGCCAACGATGTCGTGCACCGCATCACGGCGAATACCTGTGCGATTGTCGCGGTGGACGTGTATGGTTACGCCAGCGACTATTCCGCCTTGCAAAAAATTGCGCGAGACCACGGACTGCGTCTGTTTATCGACAGTGCCCCTGCGTTTGGTACTACGATCAATGGACAACGAACCGGTGGTTTCGGCGATGCACAGATTTTCAGTTTTCACGCAACAAAGCCATATAACACCATTGAAGGTGGCTGCCTATGCAGCCATGACGCAGAGCTTATCAAGCGTGCCGAAGCGATACGCAATTTCGGGTTGGATGCATCAGGCATCTGCGTATCTCCTGGATTAAATGGCAAGATGAGTGAACTCAACGCGATTATCGGGCTGGCGCAGCTTCCTTATCTGGAATCGCAATTAACGTGCCGCCGACAAGCGGCGTCACATCTGATTGCAGGTATAACGTCCATCCCCGGCCTTACACTCTGCTTACCTCCCGAGGGCCAATCCCCTGTCTGGCAGTATCTACCCATTCACGTAGACGCAAAGCGCTACGGTATGGATCGTAACGACCTGCAACACGCGCTGCATGCCCAAGGGATCATGGTGCGCTGCTATTACGCCCCAGCCTGTCATCTCATGCCAGCCTACGCAGGGGAGCATCAGGCCACGCTCCCACAAACCGAACACCTGTCTGCCTGCGTTCTGGCATTGCCAATTTACAACGACATGACGGAGAAAGAATGCGAACGCATCATTACCTCGCTCCGTGCAGTCGCCCTTTCTCCCATCACTCACCACGCGGCTGAAGGAGTATACGCATGAAAAACACGATTCTGGTCGCTGGCGCAGGTGGCTACATAGGCATACCGCTATGCCATTTATTAATTAATCAGGGATATCGCGTGGTGGCCTTCGATCGCTTTTTCTTCGGCCTTCCTGTATCAGAAATGCCACAATCACCAGAGTTCCATACGTTACGTGGCGATATACGCTACATCACCCCCGATATATTGCACAATGTTGAAGCCGTCATCGATCTCGCGGGATTAAGCAACGATCCTGCCGCACAGATATCATCCACGCTCACTCATGCCATCAATTACGAAGGCGCTTGTCATCTCGCAAATACGGCGAAAAAGGCGGGTATTCAGCGCTATATCTATATGAGTTCCGCCTCAGTTTATGGTCGTTCTGGTTCAACACCCGCAGATGAAGAGACAGAGTGCCAACCACAGAGTCTCTACGCGGAGCTGAAACTCAATGTGGAACGTGAACTTCTTCGACTGCGTGATACCACCTTTCATCCGATCATTCTGCGCAATGCCACCGTGTTCGGCCTCGCGCCTCGCATGCGTTATGATCTCTCCGTCAATATCATGACGCATATGGCTGTGCGGGATAAATTCATTGCCATTGATGGTGATGGTCTCCAGCAACGTCCGTTTATTCACGTTAAGGATGTCGCTCGTGCCGTACTACTCACCTTACAGCTTAATCGCCCGCTTTCGGCGCCACCCGTATTTAATATTGGTGGCGACGTGTTAAATCACAACATCAATAGCATTGCTAGCATCATCGCTGAGGAAGTGCCCAACGTGAAAATCGTTCATCGCCCGCAATCTCTGGATACCCGTGATTATCGACTCTGTTTTTTCCATGCGAAAAACACGTTAGGCTTTTCACCGACACGCAGCATTCGAGATGGTGTAAGAGAAATTGCGCATGTCCTGACTACCGATCAAGAGGCAGGAACACAGCCGACCTGCTTTACTGCACAGTGGTACACCGATTTGATTGAGTGGGAGAAACGCTTACAGCCTTTGCAACTAGATGGACACCTCTTTTAGGTATTAACAACAGAAAGCACGTTGCCCCTGAACCGGGGCAACGGATACATACTCTAAATAATTCAAGTTTCAGGAAGGCGGCAAGGGAAGGAATCCCGATGAGCTTACTCAGGTAAGTGATTCGGGTGACTAAACGCAGCCAACGCACATGCAATTTGAAGTATGACGAGTATAGAATTAATCTCGAATCTTGCGGTAAACCCACAGCACAACAATCGCGCCGACAACCGCGACGACAAAGCTGCCGAAGTTAAAGCCATCCACCCGACCGAACCCAAAGAAAACGCTGATGTAGCCACCCACAACTGCACCGACAATCCCGAGTAGCACCGTCAGGATGAAGCCACCGCCGTCTTTACCGGGCATAATCCACTTAGCCAAAATCCCCGCAATCAAGCCAAAAATAACCCAAGACAGAATACCCATACTTACTCCTCGCGTTTTCGTTTCACCACACCCAGCTTGCAACTCGTTGGCAAGTCGGGCAGTTAAGCAAGTATAGGTGAGGATTTGGGAAGTGGTTGGTGGGGGCATGATACAACACAGCGCATCAACTCCCTTGGGATCAAAACGGTGGCGTGTTAGAAAATCCAGATGCATTTAACTTCAGTTTTAAACTCTTGGATATAGAAGACAGGCCCTCAGTTGCCTGCATGTGCAGTTTTTGCCCGCGAACGGAATGGGAAGAAGATGAAGAACACTTTGCGGAAGGTCCAACGCTAAATATTGAAATGTTACAAAATTTTCATTTGCGTGATTCAGAACTGGATGGGAATACCCTAAAGTATGCGCTCTACGCTGTACTATTTTTCATCATAGAGACACAGTGTACTGGGGTTCGCTTAATCGAACCGATTAATGATAGCGTGGCTAACTATTATCTTGAACAGGGTTTTGAGGATATAACGGGAGGTAGCAAAGCAATACTGTGGCGATCTTCAGAAAATCTTCTTCAGTGGCTTGGTGAATACATTCAGGTAGTAAACGACGACGTTGAAGATGAGTATTTTTTAGGCGATAATGAACTCAATCAGAACGAATTTAATGGGGGTGAAAATGGCAACTAACAGAAAAAAAACCTATGCTCCGCCTCTAACCAAAAATAGTCATGACATTGATTTTGATGAAGATAAAATTGGATCGATTCATATGGGCAGTATAAAATACACACAGGAAGAGCTTGCTCGCATAACACCACGCGGGAAATGCATCACTGCTACTAAAGAAGAGGATTTTTCTATCATCTTAGCCTCCGCCAGAAGAACTAAGCGCCAGAAAGACCCTATAATTGAAGCAATTGGCTCAATTTATAAACCCGCTAAATAACGTTTAACGGTCGCATATATTTCTTTATTTGCGACCATTTTGCTGAAAAAATCAAACCACTCCCATACAGTTAACTCTGCGCATCAAAGCAATCTGATATTAAACGCTTTCACCCTACTCCTTCGCATACAAATACACCGAAGCTCTCGATACGCCGAGGTGCTGTGCGATGGTTTCCATCGATTTTTTGACTTCCAGCAGGCCGTTGTCTTTCAGTTCCTGAAGCAGTACTTTTCTGTCCTGCGCTTTTAGCGCCCGTGGCGTGGTGGCAAGCCGTGCGGCGAAAAGATCGATGTGTTGTCTGATCGCCGCTGCACCGTTTGGTTCTAAATGCTCGGTTACGGAGTCCGAAGCAAGCTGGGTGAATTGCGCCAGCGCATTCTGCATGCCGCGAAATAGCGTCATATCGACATTAAGGCACAGTGCGGCGACGTATTCACCTTCCGCGTTTTTGATGCCGACCGAGGTGCTTTTTACCGGACGCCCGTCAGCAAACTGGTTAGCATAGTTCGCTAAAATATTAGGAAATTCGGGTGAAGCGATGCGTGCAAGGCCCAGCTCCGTCGCGGGTGCGCCCACCTCCCTGCCAGAGAGGTTATTGTGAATAGAAAGTATTGCGTGTTCCGGGTTCTTCAGATCGTGCACAACCACTTCACAGAATGGCGCGAACGTCTCGCTCAACCCTTTCGCTATGGCATCTAACTGCGTCAGCAGCAGACCCTCTCCAGATGCAGACATATTCCTCTCCAATACCAATACTGGCGCAACCGCGTTTTCTGGCGCTGAGTGTACTGTAAGTACACCTGTTTTAGCATCACACGCTGCGTCTCACGTAAGCTGAGAATCTAAAAATAAATCAAATTAGACAATTTATCTAATTTTATATATTTTGTTTATCAAGCATTCGATAGCATCGGGGTCAACGGCCTCGGTATTCATAATCGCTACTAGCAGGTGATCCAGACATGAGCGACTTACGCCTCCCAACCTTCGACGATGTGGTAGCCGCAGCGGAACGCATTGATGGCTATGCCAATAAAACGCCAGTGATGACATCACGCACGGTCAATGATGCCTTCGGCGCAGAGGTTTTCTTCAAGTGTGAAAACTTTCAGCGTATGGGCGCATTCAAGTTCCGCGGAGCCATGAACGCGCTGTTGCAGTTCTCAGATGAGCAGAAAGCCGCAGGCGTGGTCACCTTTTCTTCCGGTAACCATGCGCAGGCCATTGCCCTTTCCGCCAAATTACTTGGCATTCCGGCAACGATCGTTATGCCGCACGATGCACCCGCAGCAAAGGTCGCTGCGACACGTGGCTATGGCGGAAACGTGGTGGAATATAATCGATATACCGAAGATCGTGAGCAGATCGGTAGAGATCTGGCTGAAAAGCAGGGTCTGACGCTCATTCCCCCTTATGACCACCCGCACGTCATTGCAGGACAAGGTACGGCTGCGAAAGAGCTGTTGGAAGAAACCGGTGAGCTGGACGCCCTGTTCGTCTGCTTGGGCGGCGGTGGATTGTTGGCAGGTTCCGCACTGTCCGCGCGTCAGCTGTCTCCACGCTGTAAAATTTATGGCGTCGAACCTCTCGCGGGCAACGACGGGCAGCAATCTTTCCGCAGCGGCAATATTGTGCATATCGATACGCCCAAAACCATCGCCGATGGCGCACAGACTCAACATCTGGGCAACTATACCTTCCCGCTGATTCGCCAGAACGTCGACGATATTCTGACCGTGACGGATGACGACCTGATTGACGCAATGCGGTTTTACGCTGAGCGCATGAAGATCGTCGTTGAGCCGACGGGGTGCCTCAGTTTTGCGGCGGCGCGTAATCTCAGGGAATCACTACACGGCAAACGTATCGGTATCATTATCAGCGGCGGGAATGTCGATATCAGCCGCTACGGCGCATTTCTGACCGGCAGCGTTTGAGGAAAAAACGATGATCTTTATTTCTGAAGCGGAATCGGCAGCGCTCATAAGCCATGAGCTGGCTTATGATGCCGTTCGCGAAGCCCTGCTTGCCGCCAGCGAACCGGAAGCGCGCAGCTTTCCAGTAGTACACGGACAAGGCTCCGATCCGGGCAATACATTCAGCATCAAAGCCTCTGCGACCCGTGAGCTTGCGGGGCTAAAAGTGGGTTCATTCTGGCCGGGAAACCCCGCTAACGGCCTGCCCCGCCATAATTCCCTTATTCTGCTGTTCGATCAGCAAATCGGGAAAATGGCTGTGGCCATAGAAGCCGGAAAGGTGAACGCCTTTCGTACCGCCGCCGCCGATGCTGTCGCAGCCGATTTGCTGGCGAGACCCGATGCCTCGGTTCTGGCGGTGTTCGGAACCGGTCATCAGGCCCGTTACGAATGTGCTGCACTGGCAAGAATACGGCCCATTCGTACTGTACTGATTGTCGGGCGCGATAGCGGCAAATCCGCAGAGATGGCGCAAGAACTCAAGGCTGCTGGACTGGATGCACAAGTCAGCGATGCCGAAAGCGCATGCCGCGCAGCGGATATCATCGTGACCGCCACACCATCGCGCGCGCCGCTGTTTAACGCCGAATGGGTCAAGGCAGGAACGCACGTCGTCAGCATGGGATCGGACGCCGCCGGCAAGCAGGAACTGCCGCCAGAACTGTTTACCTCCGGCCGCCTGTTTTGTGATCTGCCTTCTCAGTCCAGAACCATCGGTGAGTTTCAACACGCACCAGCCCATGCGACATTGACCGCCATCGGCGATGTAATTAGCGAGAACGCCACCGGACGGCAAGCGCCGGATGACATCACCATTTTTGACAGTTCTGGTTTGTCCATTCAGGACTTATATATCGGCCAACGCATTCTTGCTGTCTGGCAGGCAGAGAAACAAAATGGAGGCATAGAATGAGTAACGCCGAGTGGCTTAACGCGTTGGAAACACCCTTTTTACTGATCGATGAATTCCGCTTTCAACGCAATATCGACAGGCTTTATCAGCGTACGAAAAATCTAGGCAGCCAGGTTCGACCGCACCTTAAAACGCTACGTTCGATTGAGGCTGGCCGCTATTTGCTCAAAGACTCCGCCTCACCGGCGACGGTTTCAACACTGGCAGAAGCCGAAGCCTTTGCCGGAGCGGGTTACACCAACCTGCTCTACGCCGTGGGAATCGCTCCGCACAAGCTGCCGCGTATCGCTAACCTCATCCATAAAGGAGTGAATCTTCATATTCTGCTGGATAGCGTGGAACAGGCGCGGGCGGTGACGGATTATGCTCTCGCCAATAACGTGACATTTTCAGTGTTTATCGAGATCGACTGTGATGGACATCGCGGCGGTATTCCGCCGGAAAGCGATGCGCTGCTTGAGCTAGCGCAGCAGATCGACGGCAACGGCGCGACACTCACTGGCCTGCTGGCTCATGCAGGAGAATCCTACGCCTGCCGCACGGACGAGGCGATCAGAGCAGCCGCGCGGGCCGAGTGCGCAGCCATCAATATCGCCGGACGGCGTGTACGGGCGCTGGGAATTGCCTGCCCCGTGCTCAGCGTCGGAGCCACGCCGACGGCACACTTTGCCGAAGACTTAACTGGCATTACGGAAGTCAGAGCGGGCGTGTTCACCACGTTCGATCTGGTGATGAAAAATGTCGGGGTCTGTTCGCTGGATGATATCGCCCTCTCAGTCGTCAGCACGGTGATTGGGCATAACCGCGAAAAAGGCTGGGTGTTTATCGATGCAGGCTGGATGGCGCTATCGCGCGATCGTGGTACGGCTTCTCAGGCAAAAGATTACGGTTACGGACTGGTTTGCGACCTGCATGGCAGCCCTTACCACGACCTCTGCGTGACCGTCACCAATCAGGAACACGGCATCATCGCGCTACCTACCGACAGTGGATTTTCGGTCGATAATTTCCCCGTCGGCACGCGGTTGCGGATATTGCCTAACCACGCCTGTGCGACGGCCGCGATGCATCAACACTATCAGGTGTTGAAATCGCACCGGCATGAACAGGAAACCTGGCAGCGCATTACTGGATGGTGATGACCTGCTGAACGTAATCGATCATTCCGCCCGGTCTAAACACATCGGGCGGTGATTTTTGCTTATTTCTTCGCGTAGTTCCCTGTTCAGCTCTTCGTCCCTAACGTCGGCTCACAGTTGACCGGGAAATTCACCGAGTGAGCGATGTAGCAAGCATCATGTGCCAGTTCGTGCAAGGTGGCATATTGCTCGGCGGTAGGCTGCTTTTCACCGCTGAATGTTACCTGCGGGTGCAGCGTGACGTCCAACATCGCCGTTTTCCCCGCCGCGTTAACGCCCATCGTTCCCACCGCGTGATCCTGATAATCATCCACGCAAAACCGCTTTTTAGCCGCAATCGAAAGAAACCACAGCATATGGCAGCTCGACAACGAGGCTACCAGCGCCTCTTCGGGATCGACCGCGTCTTCCAGCGAAAAAGGCAGCGGTACGACATGAGGTGATGACGAGGCGCGCAGCGTAATACCGCCATCAAACTGCCACTGATGAAGTCGGCTGTAGCGGTTATCAATAAAATCTTGTCCATCGCGTTGCCAGCAGATTGAAGCACGGTATTCAGACATGGCTCAGTTTCCTTTGTTATGACTTTCCAACCCGCGCAATAGCGCCGCGAGATTGGTATCAAGTGCCGCCAGAACCTCAGCAGGCAGCACCGAGAGCACCTGCCGCTCATTCTCAATGTGCGCCTCAACGGCACGGTTAATCAGTTCAAGTCCCGAGCTGGTGAGCTGCACGAGCGTACTGCGCGCATCCAGTTCGTTTTGCACTCGTTCGATAAATCCTCGGGTTTCAAGGCGCTTGAGCCGATGAGTCATGGTTCCTGACGTTACCATCAACGTGGAGAAGAGTTCGGTCGGACTAAGGCAATGCGGTGCACCTGCACGCCGCAGCGTAGCCAACATATCAAACTCCCAACTGCTCAGATCGAATCTGGAAAAACAGGATTCCAGACGCTGATCCATAAGCACAGCACATCGCCTGAGGCGTCCAATCGGTCCCATAGGGCTGGCATCCAGATCGGGGCGTTCGCGCCGCCACTGTTCAAGGATGGCATCTACCGCATCGTATTCGTGCTCGTGCTCGTGCTCGCT
This sequence comes from Pectobacterium atrosepticum, assembly GCF_000740965.1. Classification (NCBI taxonomy): domain Bacteria; kingdom Pseudomonadati; phylum Pseudomonadota; class Gammaproteobacteria; order Enterobacterales; family Pectobacteriaceae; genus Pectobacterium; species Pectobacterium atrosepticum. The sequence continues at coordinate 2,796,638 of NZ_CP009125.1, forward strand.
GGTTTGATTTTTCATTTATCTTGACTTCAAGGTAATTAATCAACACTATCATAGTATCTTGAATTGAAGGTAAAGTCATGAATACTCCATCCCCATCACACTATTGGCGTGACGTCATACTCACGGCGCTGGCTCCCGCGATTTGGGGGTCTACCTACATTGTGACATCAGAATTTTTGCCACCGGATCGCCCCTTCACGGCTGCGTTTATCCGTGTACTGCCTGCTGGCCTGCTGCTACTTTTATTCACCCGCGTCTTTCCCGCTCGGCGAGACTGGTGGCGAGTGGTCGTGCTCAGCGCCCTGAATATCGGCGTTTTTCAGGCACTGCTGTTCGTCGCGGCTTATCGTTTACCCGGCGGATTGGCTGCGGTACTTGGCGCTATCCAACCGCTGCTGGTGATGGTGCTGGTCTGGGCGGTGGATCATCACGCTCCCAAGCTGGCCACGCTGTGGTCGGCGATAATCGGTGTGATTGGCATGAGCATTTTGCTGCTGTCGCCGCAGACAACATTCGAGCCGGTGGGAATTGCCGCAGCGCTGCTGGGTGCGGTATGTATGGCGACGGGAGTCTGGCTGACGCGTCGCTGGCAGCTTGATTTACCCGTACTACCGCTTACCGGCTGGCAGCTCTTTATCGGTGGATTGATGCTTGCGCCCGTTGCGTGGCTAGCCGATGCGCCGCTGCCTACCTTGACTCTGTCGCAGTGGGCCGCTTACGCCTATCTCTGCCTCGCGGGTGCAGTGCTAGCTTATGGGCTCTGGTTTCGCGGCGTATCCCGTCTTCCAACGGTTGCCGTTGCATCACTGGGATTATTGAGTCCGCTGACTGCCGTGCTGCTGGGTTGGGCGCTGCTTTCACAGTCGATGACCGGTACGGCATTTCTGGGCTTGGCGATCGTGTTAGCCAGCGTCTTCGCCGTGCAATGGACGACGGCACGAAGCAGGTAATCGACTGAACTGCGAATGGTGAGTGCTATTGGCGGGGAAAGAGGAAAAGAAAGAGATTAAAACGGCGGTGTTATCATAACACCGCCGTTTTCTATCATACTTAGCGACGGTTACGCACTAACTGGTAGCGACGCGTCAGGTACTCGACCGGTGCGCTCCAGATGTGAACCAGACGGCAGAACGGGAACAGAACGAACAGCGTCAGCCCCAGTACGATATGTAGTTTGAAGATCAGCGCGACACCCACCAGATGCGCAGACGCACCGCCCTGGAAGTACACCACGCTCTGTGCCCAACCGACCAACTTCAGCATTTCACTACCGTCCATGTGCTGTGCAGAGAACGGGATGGTCAACACACCTAAACCGGCCTGAATCACCAACAATGACAGAATAAGAATGTCACCGACGCTGGAAGTGGCACGAATACGCGGGTTAGTCAGACGGCGCTTTAACAACAGCGCGCCACCGACAAATGTCAGCAAACCTGCTGCACCACCGCCGAACATCGCCATTTTCTGTTTTATTTCCATCGGTAGGAAGGCTTCGTACATCCAGTGCGGCGTCAGCATCCCGAGGAAATGTCCGGCAAATACGCCCAAAATCCCCAGGTGGAACAGGTTAGACGCCAGACGCATCCCTTTCTTATCCAGCATTTGGCTCGAACCGGCACGCCAGCTGTACTGGCCGTAGTCATAGCGCAGCCAGCTGCCAATCAGGAAAATAGCCATCGCCAGATAGGGATAGATGTCAAAAAAGAACACGTTGCTGAAGTTGATAAAAGAAGAGTTCGTGAAAGCACTCATTAACGTTGCCCCCCCGCCGATGTAGCGTCAAGATTCAGATATTGCGGCACCACAGCGCCAGCAAAGCGGCGTTGGTGTTGCGTTTGTTGGGCCGATGAGCAGCCTTCTTCACCGAGGAACTTAATCTGTTCCTCTTCCCACACGGCATCCAGCGCCTGCGGCGTGTCGTCGCGCGCTTCGTCAGCGACCTGGTGTGTGACGTCGTCACTTTTTAGGTCGCTGCCAGACAGCGCCAACAACAGATCGAACAGCACGGAATAACCACTGTCACGCTGTTGCAAACGCGCACCAACCAACGCGAGAATCGGCGCGATGTCGAGTAAACCCGCACGACTCTGCGCAGGTTCCAAACGAGAAAGGTACTCAAGATACAGCGGCAGGTAGTCCGGCAGCTCACGGCAATCCAGCGCCAGCCCGGCATCTTGATATTGCTGCATGAGATCGACCATCGCCTGACCACGGTCACGAGACTCTCCGTGAACATGCTCGAACAGCAGCAGCGAGGTTGCCCGACCTCGGTCAAACAGGCCGCTGTACTCCGCCTGTTTGTCCAACAAGTCCTGCGCACACAAGGTATTGATGAACTGCATCAGTTGATGGCTTTCATGCAACGGTAGGGTATCAGTCTGCTCCACCGCTTCGATCAACTCAGCTTTATTTTCCCACAGCTCGCTATCGGGATAGTCCAACAAGCGGGCAATAATCCTCAGGCTAATCATGGTTCGTCTCCCGCATGATTTTGCTGTTCATATCGCGCGTTTTGTTGCTGACATCAATGGCATCAATACGCTTGCTGTTGAACAGGTTGAATTTGGTATCGCTGCCGTGGCAACCATCGCCAAAGCTGAAGCCGCAGCCTTTGCTTTCAGGGAAGGCTTCACGCGCCAGCTCACGATGGCTTGATGGGATCACGAAACGGTCTTCGTAGTTAGCAATCGCCAGATAGCGGTACATTTCCTGCGCCTGTGCTTCCGTCAGCCCAACCTGCTCCAGCGCGCTGGTATCGATTTTGCCTTCTACGGTTTCTGCACGTTTGTAGTGACGCATCGCCAGCATACGTTTCAGCGCCAGCAATACCGGTTCGGTATCCCCAGCAGTCAGCAGGTTCGCCAGGTATTGCACCGGAATACGCAGGCTTTCTACGTCCGGCAATACACCGCTATGCGCCAATTGACCCGCATCCGCGGCAGATTGAATCGGTGACAACGGTGGCACGTACCAGACCATCGGCAACGTGCGGTATTCTGGGTGCAGCGGCAGCGCCAACTTCCAGTCCATCGCCATTTTGTAAACCGGCGACTGCTGTGCCGCTTCAATTACGCTGTTTGGAATACCATCTTTCAGCGCTTGTTCAATGACTTTCGGGTCGTGCGGGTCAAGGAACACATCCAGCTGGCTCTGATACAGATCTTTCTCGTTTTCTACCGCAGCAGCTTGCTCAATACGGTCGGCATCATAGAGCAGCACGCCCAGATAGCGGATACGCCCAACGCAGGTTTCCGAACAGATCGTCGGCTGACCGCTTTCGATACGCGGGTAGCAGAAAATACATTTTTCTGATTTGCCGCTCTTCCAGTTGAAGTAGATTTTCTTGTACGGGCAACCGGTCAAACACATCCGCCAGCCGCGACATTTATCCTGATCGATCAGGACGATACCGTCTTCGCCGCGTTTGTAGATCGCGCCGCTCGGACAGGTCGCTACGCACGCCGGGTTCAGGCAGTGTTCGCACAGGCGCGGCAAATACATCATGAACGTATTTTCAAACTGGCCGTACATCTCTTTCTGTACGTCATTGAAATGGACGGGATCGAAGTTTTTGTCCTTCGACCGCTTGCTGAATTCGCCGCCCAGATCGTCTTCCCAGTTCGGACCCATCTCGATTTTCTTCATCCGCTGACCGGTAATCAGCGAGCGTGGACGGGCAACGGGCTGGTGCTTACCTTCCGGCGCTTTACGCAGGTTCTGATAGTCGTAGTCGAACGGCTCATAGTAGTCGTCGATTTCCGGCACATCCGGGTTAGCAAAGATTTTGGACAACACACTGATGCGGTTACCCATACGTGGTTCGAGCTTACCGCTGATCTTACGGATCCAGCCACCCTTCCACTTTTCCTGATCTTCCCAGGCATGGGGGTAGCCCACGCCCGGTTTGGTTTCGACGTTGTTGAACCAGGCGTATTCCATCCCTTCACGGCTGGTCCAGACGTTTTTACAGGTAACGGAGCAGGTGTGACAGCCGATGCATTTGTCCAGATTCAGCACCATGCCCACTTGTGAACGAATTTTCATCAGGCTTTCCCCCGCTGTACCGCTTTCTGAACTGTTTGTTGCTGAACATAGTCCTGACCTTCATCATCCAGCCAGTCGATGCGTTTCATTTTACGAACCACGACGAACTCATCACGGTTTGACCCGACGGTGCCGTAGTAGTTAAAACCATAAGCCAGTTGTGCATAGCCGCCGATCATATGGGTCGGTTTCGGAGTGATACGGGTCACCGAGTTGTGGATACCGCCGCGCTGCTGGGTAATTTCCGATCCCGGCAGGTTGATGATGCGTTCCTGCGCGTGGTACATCATGGTCATTCCCGACGGTACACGCTGACTCACCACCGCACGCGCCGTCAGCGCACCATTGGCGTTGAACGCTTCTATCCAGTCGTTATCCTCAATACCCAAATCGCTGGCATCCTCTTCGCTCAGCCAGATAATCGGGCCACCGCGACCCAGCGTCAGCATCAACAGGTTGTCGCTGTACGTGGAGTGAATGCCCCATTTCTGGTGCGGCGTCAGGAAGTTCAACGCTTTTTCCGGGTTGCCGTTAGGTTTCTGGTTCATCACCGGTGCAGCAGCACGAGTGTCGACTGGCGGACGGTACACCAGCAGGCTTTCACCGAAAGCACGCATCCACTCATGGTCTTGATACAGCTGTTGGCGACCAGACAGCGTACGCCACGGAATCAGCTCGTGAACGTTGGTATAACAGGCGTTATAGGAAACGTGTTCGTCTTCCAGGCCAGACCAAGTCGGGCTGGAGATAATTTTGCGCGGCTGTGCCTGAATATCACGGAAGCGAATTTTCTCGTCTTCTTTATTCAGTGCCAGGTGCGAGTGATCGCGACCGGTGAATTTGCTCAGCGCTTCCCACGCTTTCACGGCCACCTGACCATTGGTTTCCGGAGCCAGAGACAGAATCACTTCTGCCGCATCGATCGCCGTTTCAATCTTCGGACGACCAGCTGCCGCACCTTCAGTTTTGGTGTAGTTCAGCTTTTTCAGGAAATCGACTTCGGTCTGCGTGTTCCAACCGATACCTTTACCCCCGTTGCCCAGCTTGTCCATCAACGGACCGAGCGAGGTGAAACGTTCGTACAGGTTCGGATAATCGCGCTCTACCATCATCAAGTGTGGTGCCGTTTTACCCGGAATCAGATCGCATTCGCCTTTTTTCCAGTCATCCACGCCGAACGGCTGCGCCATTTCTGCTGGAGAATCGTGTTGAATTGGCAAGGTAACCAGATCAGTTTCCTGCCCAAGGTGTCCCTGACACACGCGAGAGAAGGCTTTAGCGATGCCTTTGTAGATTTCCCAATCACTCTTGGAATCCCACGCAGGATCGACAGCCGCAGACAGTGGGTGAATAAACGGATGCATATCCGAAGTATTCATGTCGTCTTTTTCGTACCAGGTTGCCGTTGGCAGGACGATATCGGAGTACAGGCAGGTGCTGGACATACGGAAATCGAGCGTCACCACCAGATCCAACTTGCCTTCAACGCCGTGATCGCGCCATTCCACTTCTTCCGGCTTCACGCTGCCCGCCATGCCCAAATCTTGCCCTTGAATACCGTGCTCCGTACCCAGCAGGTACTTCAGCATGTATTCGTGGCCTTTACCGGAGGAACCCAGCAGGTTAGAACGCCAGATAAACAGGTTGCGCGGGTAGTTTTGCGGGCTATCCGGCTGTTCAGCGGCAAATCTGATCTCGCCTGACTTCAGCGCGGCAACGGTATATTCCTGCGGCGTCATCCCGGCGGCACGCGCTTTTTCTGCGATATCCAGCGGGTTAACATTCAACTGCGGTGCAGACGGCAGCCAGCCCATACGTTCGGCACGCACGTTGAAGTCAATCATGCTGCCGCTAAAGCGAGATTTATCCGCCAGCGGTGACAGCAATTCCTGCGGCGTGACCGTTTCATAACGCCATTGGCTGGAATGGTTATAGAAGAACGACGTGCTGTTCATGTGACGCGGCGGACGCTGCCAGTCCAGACCAAACGCCAGCGGCGTCCAACCGGTTTGCGGACGCAGTTTTTCTTGTCCGACGTAGTGCGCCCAACCGCCACCGCTCTGACCGACACAACCGCAGAAAACCAGCATATTGATGATGCCGCGGTAGTTCATGTCCATGTGATACCAGTGGTTGATACCCGCACCCACGATAATCATGGAACGACCGTGCGTTTTATCGGCGTTATCCGCGAATTCACGCGCAATACGGATGATGTTCTGACGAGAAACGCCAGTAATCTTCTCGGCCCAGGCTGGGCTGTACGCTTTTACATCGTCGTAATCACGCGCGCAGTTGTCGTCACCCAAACCACGATCCAGGCCGTAGTTCGCCATGGTCAGGTCATAAACGCAAGCAACCAGCGCCTCGCTACCGTCAGCCAGCGTCAAACGTTTAACCGGCAGTTTGTGCAGTAGGATTTCTTGTAACTCGACATTGTTGAAATGTTCGCTGACCGCGCCGCCAAAATACGGGAAGCCGACATCAACCACATCGTCGTGTGTACCTAGCAGGCTCAAGCGCAGTTTAACGTCTTCACCGCTGACGCCGTCGCGCTGTTCCAGGTTCCATTTACCCTGATCGCCCCAACGGTAGCCGATCGACCCTTGCGGTGCCGTCAGGTTGCCGCTTTCATCGTCAATCGCGATGGTTTTCCACTGCGGATTGCTATCATGCCCGAGGTTGTCCACCAGATCGGAGGCACGCAGCATACGACCCGCGGCGTAGTAACCGTCTTCACGCGGCTCCAACAGCACCAGCATGGGTAAGTCCGTGTATTGGCGCACGTACTCGCTGAAATACTGGCTCGGTTTATCGAGGTGGAACTCTTTCAGAATAACGTGGCCCATTGCCAGCGCCATGGCGCTGTCGGTGCCTTGTTTCGGGTTCAACCACTGATCGCACAACTTAGCGATTTCAGCGTAGTCCGGCGTGACCGCAACCGTTTTGGTGCCTTTGTAGCGCACTTCGGTAAAGAAGTGGGCATCCGGCGTACGGGTCTGTGGAACGTTAGAACCCCAGGCGATGATGTAAGAAGAGTTATACCAGTCAGCAGATTCCGGTACGTCAGTCTGTTCACCCCAGGTCATCGGTGACGCTGGCGGTAAGTCGCAGTACCAGTCGTAGAAGCTCAAGCACACGCCGCCGAGCAGAGAAAGGTAACGCGCGCCCGCCGCATAGGACACCATCGACATTGCAGGAATCGGTGAGAAACCGATAACGCGGTCTGGGCCATAGGTTTTGGCGGTGTAAACGTTAGAGGCAGCAATCAGTTCGTTAACTTCGTTCCAGTCAGAACGAACGAAACCACCACGGCCACGAATTTGTTTGTAGTATTTGGTTTTTTCGGGGTCGTTGACGATGGATGCCCAGGCATCAACCGGATCGCTGTGCGTTAGCTTCGCTTCACGCCACAGTTTCATGAGGCGCTTACGCATCATTGGGTATTTCAGGCGATTGGCGCTGTACAGATACCAAGAGTAGCTGGCACCGCGTGGGCAGCCACGAGGCTCATGGTTAGGCAGGTCCGGGCGGGTACGCGGATAGTCAGTCTGCTGCGTTTCCCACGTCACCAGACCGTTTTTCACATAAATCTTCCAGCTACATGAACCGGTGCAGTTTACTCCGTGAGTAGAACGTACAATCTTGTCATGCTGCCAGCGACTGCGATAGCCATCTTCCCAGTCACGATTGCTATTGAGGGTCTGCCCGTGACCGTCAGAAAACGGTTCGGCCAGTTGTTTGAAGTAACGTAACCGGTCAAGGAATTTGCTCATCCGGACTCTCCTGCTGCGAAGCCTGTTGGCTCCTGTCGTTATGAAATGCTCGTAGCAGACATCTGTTTTTGCTGACGACACATCGCTCAAATTGGCGCTAGGGTATCCAGCAACCGCGCAGCCAAACTTGATAACGATCAAGAGTGTCCCCCGATGAAAAACGGAGTACACCGCTAACTACCACTAAAGAATTATTACGAAATAATTAATCAAATTATTGATTTTAAAGGTTAAAAATAAAACCACTAACTTTGTGTTTATACTGAATTCATACACACGACTATTTAGAGGTAGTAGTCAGAAAGTGACGAAGAATCGTGCGCACAAGAGAGATTACATATAGGCATTTTAGTGTGGGCATAAGACCTAAGATCACAGAATGCTCTCTGTGCTTATTTTTTCCGGCGTAAGAAATTGTGCTGAGGTGGACGTGACTGCCGGGTGAGCCGCATGGAAGCGGCGAAAACCAGTGCCGCGTCGAGAACGCGTCACTGGTAGCCCGAGTGGCAGTTACGAACGCCGAAGGTATCGCGTAGCGACACAGTTAGCGCCAAACAGCCACAAGTCAAGGAGCGGCGGCAACTGAGCGCTCCTTGTCGGGCGTGTAATAAAGTTACATAGGAGTGTCGAAATTAATACGCACGAAACTTCGCACTACTGCACATAAACATGTGGAGCTCGCATTGTTCGGCACTTGTTAATAAATTAAAAATCCTAATTTTTCTTTCTGGCATAAAACAACCACGTCACCAGTACACACACCACGTAGCACACCACAAACACTTTCATCGCACCGGTGGGTGAACCCGTTAACTCAAGCGACATCCCAAAGGCTTGAGGAATGAAGAAACCGCCGATAGCGCCAATGGCCGAAATAAAGCCCAACGCCGCTGCGGTATCCGTGACTGCCGCACGCTGCGCGTCAGCATCTTTCCCGCCTTCCGATTTAACGCGATCCGCCGTTAATTTACGGAAAATGACGGCAATCATCTGGAACGTTGATCCACTACCCAAACCAGCCGTCAGGAACAGCATCATGAAGATGCCAAAGAACATTCCGAATGAACCAGCAGAGCTCGCACTCGGCAGAGACAAGAATAACAACACCGAGAAAATCGCCATCAGGATGAAGTTAATCAACGTGACTTTCACACCGCCAAAGCGATCGGACAGCATTCCGCCAACCGGACGCGCCAACGCCCCTAGCAGCGGCCCGAAGAATGCGTAGTACAGAATCACGATGTCTGGGAACTGCGTTCTGGACAGCATCCCGAAGCCTGCTGAAAAACCGATAAATGAACCAAAGGTGGACAGATACAGGAAGCTGAGCACCCACAGGTGCATTTGCTTCAACACTGGCAGCTGTTTGCGTATAGACGCATTGGCCGTCGAAAGATCGTTCATGCCAAACCAAGCAGCGGTTGCGGCAATCACCAAAAACGGTACCCACATCCACGCGGCATGATGCAGCCAAATCTGGTGGCCATCAGGTTGCACAACGCCATTGCCGGAGAATCCCAGAATCGGCAGGAAAATCACCACCGGCACCAGCAACTGCATTACGCTCACACCGAGATTACCCAACCCACCGTTAATACCTAACGCACTGCCCTGACGTGATTTGGGGAAGAAGAAACTGATGTTAGCCATGCTGGATGCGAAGTTAGCACCGGCAAAACCACACAGCAGAGAAATCGTGACGAAAACGCGGTAAGGCGTTTGTGGGTTCTGTACGACAAACCCGAGCCAAATACATGGGATAACCAGAATAATGGTGCTTAATGTCGTCCAACGGCGACCACCAACGATTGGAATAACAAAGGAGTAAGGCACACGTAACAGCGCGCCGGAAACGGAAGGCAGCGCGGTAAGCAAAAATAGCTGGTCTGTGGTAAAACTAAATCCGACCTTGTTTAGGTTAACGGCCACGGTGCTGAAAATCATCCAGACACAAAACGATAACAGCAGGCACGGTACAGAGATCCAAAGATTACGCTGTGCTATCCGTTGTCCGCCAGATTGCCAGAATTTAGTATCTTCAGGATCCCATTCCCTTAGGAGCGTGCTTTGCGATACTTTTTCGGGTGATGAAGGCTGCGTCATAAAAACCTCGATAAATAAAAACGCGGTAGAATTAAGGCGCAACATTAGGGATTACACCGCAGGTAAAGTTGATGCAAATCAACGCGCTGTCAGGTAAAAAAACTGGGTAAAAATAACCACACTCCTTAATGAGTAATAAAAATAGAAAAATAAGCAACGATAATTCAAGCTGTTATATCTCTATTTTTTCTTACTGCCATACCCCCTTTCAAAGCGTGGATATTTAGTGGTACTCACTAGTGGGTATGGGGTTATCTCGTAGGATCGGGAAAAATGCCGAAAGGGTTATCCTTCTCGGTACTGGTTTTCTACTCCTCCAGCAGAGGTCGCTTTATTATGTTGAAACGTTTCCTGCTGCCGCTGTCGCTCGTCAATCAGGTTGCACTATTGATGCTGCTACTCGGTTTGCTGGGTATTGCAGGCATGTCGGTTTCCAGTTGGATGTCTCAAAGCATTCAAGGGAACGCGCACGCCATTAATAAAGCGGGCTCACTGCGTATGCAAAGCTACCGTCTGTTATCGATGGTACCGCTCTCTGCCGAGAATGAAATTTACCTGCAAGAGCTGGAAGAAGACGAAATAAGCAGTGACTTGCAGCAGGCCGTACGCCGAGAAGGGCTCAGTGAGCAATTCACTGCGCTGCGTGTTTTCTGGCTCGATAATCTGCAGCCGCATCTGCGACAGGCAACGCATTCCGCCGATGCCTCGGCGGATGTCGCTCGCTTCGTGAAACAGCTGGACGATCTGGTTTCCGCCATCGATCATAAAACCGAGCAGCGGTTGATGATGGTCACGCTGGTGCAGCGTATCTTCATTGGCATCATGTTCATCCTGCTGATCGCTACATTTTTTTATCTGCGTCGCCGTCTGCTGACACCGTGGCGACGTTTGGTTTCGATGGCGCAGGCTATCGGGCAAGGTGATTTCACCCAGCGTGTCGCTATCACCGGACACGACGAAATGAGCAAACTGGGACAGGCGCTGAACAGCATGTCGGATGAACTTTCCGCCATGTATCACAGCCTGGAACAACGCGTCGCCGAGAAAACGGCCGATCTGCAACAGAAAAACGATCTACTCTCTTTCCTTTATCGCGCCAGTCGACGCCTGCATACCGGCGCACCACTGTGCAGCCGACTGATGCCAATCCTGAACGAACTGCCGTCGTTAACGCCGCTCCGCAATATTCAACTGCGGCTGTATGAAGATAACAATCAGGAACAATTTCATCAGTTTAGCGATTGCAGCCAGTCACAGCCGGAGCACTGCCCGGATAACAGCTGTCAGAGTTGCGGTATGCAGGTAAAACGTGACGACCTGCAGGGTGAACCTCACTGCTGGGATCTGCACGACAAACATGGGCAATATGGCGTTGTGTTGGCCACACTGCCGGGCAATACCGCGCTGAGCCGCGATCAGAATCAGTTGCTGAATACGTTACTTGAACAGTTGACCAGCACGCTGGCGCTGGAGCGTCAATCCAACCACCAACAGCAGTTAATGCTGATGGAAGAACGCGCAACGATTGCCCGCGAGCTGCACGACTCTATCGCGCAGTCCCTCTCCTGTCTGAAAATTCAGGTGAGCTGCCTACAAATGCAGGGCGGCGATTTACCTCCTGCCTCGCAACAACTGCTGATGGAAATGCGGGAAGAATTGAACACCGCGTATCGCCAACTGCGTGAACTGCTGACGACCTTCCGGCTGAAGCTTTCTGAATCCGGCTTACTCGCGGCGCTGCGAGCATCGATCGATGAATTCGGCAAGCGGCTGGGGTATCCCATCGAATTACATTACCGTTTGCCACCGCAGTCGGTATCCGCTCACCAAGGCATTCACGTTCTGCAAATTGTACGTGAAGCGCTGAGCAACATTTATAAGCACGCGCAGGCCACGCAGGTCGATATCACGCTGCAACTACGTCAGGGTTACATCGAACTCAGCGTGACCGATAACGGCATCGGTATTCCTGATGATGCCAGCCGCGCCAACCACTATGGACTTATTATCATGCGTGACCGTGCACGGGGTTTGCACGGCGAATGCATTGTTCGACGCCGGCCGTCGGGAGGCACTGAAGTGAATGTCAGCTTCCTCTCCGAATACCGTCACCGGCTGCCATTAACAGGAGAAACTCATGATTAACGAAGATGCTGCCACCCTACTGCTGATTGACGACCATCCCATGTTGCGCAATGGCGTTAAGCAACTCATCAGTATGGACCCAGAATTGCAGGTGGCAGGTGAAGCTAGCCACGGCGAACAGGGTGTTGAGCTAGCGGAACAACTGGACCCGGATTTGATTCTGCTCGATTTGAACATGCCTGGCATGAATGGCCTAGAAACGTTGAACCGCCTGCGGGAAAAATCGCTGTCTGGCCGCATTGTCGTCTTTAGCGTATCCAACCATGAAGACGATGTGGTCAATGCATTAAAGAATGGTGCCGATGGTTACCTGTTGAAAGATATGGAGCCGGAAGATTTATTAGCCGCGCTGCATCAAGCGGCATCAGGAAAAATGGTGCTGAGTGAAACGTTGACGCCGATTCTGGCCGCCAGCCTGCGCGAAAGCCGCCACAGCAGCGACCGGGATATTCAACTGCTCACGCCGCGCGAACGCGATATTCTGAAATTGCTGGCTCAGGGGCTCTCCAATAAAGTGATTGCTCGCAAGCTCACGATTACGGAAAGTACCGTCAAGGTACACGTCAAACACCTGTTGAAAAAAATGAAGCTAAAATCGCGGGTTGAAGCAGCAGTCTGGGTATTGCAAGAAAAAGTCATTTAATCAAACGGTAATAACAAGCAGCTATGATCGGCGGTACGGATAAGGCGCTCAGGCGCCCTTCCCACCGAGATTATCCTCGCACGAGCGAGGGTGCCGCAACAACTGGTGGAAATGCCACCGCCCCAATCCCCAAAGTAAACGGTTACTAAACGACACCGGCATTTATAGCCATTATCCTAATTAATGTGACGTTGCTCTCGTCTAAACTAGTTCGTAATCGCATTTTTCGGCTTTTACACCGAGTTTAACGTTGAGGAACAACATGAAGAAGGTCAGTAAAGAGCGATTTATCGGCCTAGAGTGGCTACGATTTTTGCTCGGCTGTTATGTGATGATTTATCACACGGTCCACATTTATCCCCAGCGTGAGCGCATTCCTTTCTTGAGTGAACTCACCAGCATGGGATTCTTCGCGACCAGCACGTTCTTTGTCCTGTCTGGCTTTTTGCTAGCGCATGTGTACATTAAGGACGGACGTCTGCGTGAACCTGTTCGCCAGTTCTGGGCCAAACGTTTCTTTAATCTTTATCCTATCCATATCATTGCCCTACTGTCTTCTATTGCCGTTGTCACGCTCATGCAGTGGTTGGCTGTGCCGCCGGAAGGACAAGTCGCCAGCGCGCGTTTCGTCATTTATGACACCAACGATCCCGCTGCCGACCCCGAAACGCTGCGCCATTACATGACAAACGCACAACTGGCGTTCAACGGGTTATTGCAGGTACTGATGTTGCAGGCATGGAATCCTTACTTCCTGACCTTCAATGCCCCGTTATGGTCGCTTTCTACGCTATTCTTTTTCTATCTGGCGTTTCCGCTGTTAGCCCCGCGTCTGTTGAACAGCCGCCATCCGTGGCTGTGGATGGGGATCGTTTGCCTGCTGTATCTGCTGCCACCGATTTGGGTGATCTGGCAACAGCAGTTCGGCATGCCGTACACTGGGTTATTGCAGCGTGGGCCAATCTTCCGTTTACCAGAGTTTTTGGCTGGGATTTTGGGCTATGCACTGTTCCGTCATTATCGCCAGAAAGATCGCTCACCGCTAAGCAAGGGCCAGCGTTACGGTGTCGCCTTCTTCATCGGTGTGAATTTTCTTGTCGCCACCTGGCTGTTCACTAAAGGCGAAGCCTATTGGTACTTCTTGCTGCACAACGGTTTGATGCTGCCAGCTCAGGTCGGTTTGGTTTGTCTGAGTGCGCTGGCGCGTGAACCTAACAGTGAATGGTTGCGGCATTGGTCGCCTCGGCTGGGCGCAGCCTCGCTCTCTATCTTTGCGCTGCATGTTCCGCTGTTTAATCTGTTCCGCACCTTGGAGCAACTGGTGCGTGGTAATCCGATGGCCTGCTTCAGCGATTGGGATCAGTGCATTGCCGCTGCCGGTCAGGTACAGCTGTCCATGACGGGCTATATCATTTTCCTGCTCAGCACCGTGACGCTATGCGTTCTCTTCCAGGAACGGATCGTGTTCCGCGTAAGAACATTACTGATCTCGCGTTTCATTAGTAACAACACATCACGCACGCAACGCACTGCGTAGCACTATAACTGCTCGCAATTCTCTGGCCTGAAACAGACTGGGCCAGAGATTCACCGTCCCACATCGATATCCCCTTCTACCGCTAAAAACGTGACGGACATCGCGTTATAGCAGTTAATCATCAATAGCAACTTTTATAACTATTTACATTCTAATCAATTATCGTTTTCGGGTAGAGCATCACTCCGATTCCTGTTAATGTTTGCCGTTCCGGGCTAAACCGGTTCATTTTTATAGGCTGTACGTCTTTGTCTCTCACGGACGTCTCACTACATGTCACCACGGTTTATTTGGCAATAATGACACTATCCAAACATGCAATCTCTTCCCTCAGCTTGGTTATCGCCCTCTCTGCTGGCATTACACAGAGCCGCGCTGACACCATTTGGCTGAACAACGGCGACAAGCTCACAGGGAAAATCACGCTGCTTGACGGCGGTAAACTCTTTATCAACACAGACTATGCAGGATCTATTTCTGTAGCCTGGGACAAGGTGAAAACCTTTGAAAGCGATCATGGCCTGGTGATTCAGGGCGAACGCTACGAGAAAGGCGTATTGTATCCGGCAGTGAAGGCTGGTGAAAACCGCGCTATCGTCGCAAGCCCATCACTTTCTAACGAAGCCGCAGGTCCGCAAACATTGCCGCTTTCCGAAATCACCTCAATCGTGGCGCAGAAGCCGCTGGTGACTGATTTATCGTGGAAAGGCAACATTGACGCAGGCATGTCACACAAGAAAAGCTCGACCGAAACCGACAACTACGATGTGACGCTGAACACCAAAGCACGTCACGATACGTGGCGACATAACCTTGATGCCAACTATCATTTGGCAAAAGAGGATAAAGTCGAGAGCACCAAAAATGCGGCTGGCGAATATGCGTTGGATAAATTTGTGGATGAAAACTGGTTCTGGCAGGGCCGTTATCAGTACAAACGCGACTGGATTGAAAGCATTAAAATCAACCGTTCTTTGGGTCTCGGTCCAGGTTATCAGTTCTGGGATAACGATTTAGGTTCGTTCTCACTGACGTCGCTGGTTAACTCCCAAACGTTCGTGTACCGCGATCAAGGCGATGATGATTTCTACTCTGGTGCGCTAAAGTGGGCATACAACCGCTATCTGTTCAGCAAATCGGTTGAAGCCTTCACCAACGGTGAATTGGGGCGTTCATTTGATGGCACGGCACCAATCTACCTGAAAGCGGATGCAGGCTTGCGCTTCAAGCTGACCGACTGGTCTTCTATGACTATGAAAGTGTCACGTACCCGTATCGAAAGTAATCAAGGGAATGTTGACGACACGCTGTACACCATGGGTGTTGGCGTCGGCTGGTAATTCGGCAGCTTTACATCGTCTCAAGGTGAACAGCAATATCGCTGTTCACCTCAAATCTCACGCTCGCCCTGTCGTTATTGTCCGCCCCCTGCTGGCGCAGGACATGATTGTTGCAAGGTACGCACCCGCTGCGCCAATTCGCTCACGCTTTCATCTTCCGTTCCGTGATTCTTCAGCTCTTGCTCTAGCGCAAACAGATATTGCGCATTGGTGCCGAGCGGACCGCTCGCACGGGCGATCAGCGGTGCAACGCTTTGAATACAGGTATCATTTTCATTCAGGGGATGTTCCGGTTCAGAAACAAACACCAGTGCCGTCAGCGGCGCACCGTTCTTGCGATGCAGTTCACACCAGAGCGGACGATAGCAGCCCGTCAGCATTTCACGCTTCCACAGCAGTTCCAGATCTTCACGCAATGAGGTTTTCGGCAGGCGGAAAGCCAGGCCCGTCGTTTGTCCACCAGGTTGCAACGCCAGCATCCGCCCCGGCTGTGTTACCGTACCGCGACCAATGGTGAGGCGCAGACAGAAAGCACGCTGCCACCCCGTCAACGTGGCCAGACAGGTTTCTTCGGCGTCAAAAACTGGGTTCCACATGAGTGAACCGTAGCCAAATACCCAAACAGGACAGCTATTTGGCCGTAGCGCCAACATCCTGTCCAACGAATCAGCCCGCTGCTGCGGCGTGAGCAGTAAGGTTTCTTCAATACACCCAAAAGACGTTCTACAATCTGCTTTCTGCAAAAAATCGCGTGTTAACACTACTTCCCACCCCCAACCTTACTCTTTTTCTGCTCGTCAGATCGGCTCTCGCCCTGCGTTTAAAAACCTAACTACTTCATCTGCTTAATTTTACAACACCATATAACTTGAGATTATTCATTTATGGCTTTGCGATCAAGTTTGATACTGGTCACAAAACCTGAAAAAGTTAGTGATAATGTTTCATTCATACATGATGCAGCGTTAATACCCTAAATAATTCGAGTTTCAGGCAGGCGGCAAGGGAAGGACAAATTCGTCGGGAACGAATTTGACCAGCCAACGGCTGGCCTCCGGTGAGAGACAGGATGTCTCTCATTTAATCCCGATGAGCTTACTCAGGTAAGTGATTCGGGTGACAAATCTGCCGGGAGCAGATTTGAACGCTGCTTGCAGCGGCCCTTCAGGGCGAGGCCCACGACGGGCCGAGTATTTCAACGCAGCCAACGCACATGCAACTTGAAGTATGACGGGTATATCAACTTAATCGGCAACTCATCGCTGGACTTGACGCTTTCCTGACACAAACCTCATTTTTGTGACGTCAGGAGCCTGCCACAAGCCATTTGTTTAATGTAAAAGCGCTAGCAGCGTATTTGTTTCGATGAAAATGTATTTATTTTGAGAAAAATAACAACAAAGACACGAAATGATAATAGTTATCATCTCGTGTTACTATCATCCCTACACTGGAATTGATTACCACGGAGACACTGAATGGCAACGCCGCGTCAGCCTGTTTTAGTTCAGATTAAACAGATCCACGATATTTCCCCTCATTTACGCTGCATTACTTTTCATCATGACGCGTTGCGTGATTACCCAACCGAGCGATATGGCGCGCATATCAAACTCTTTCTGCCTCAGGCTGGACAGCAAAAACCGGTTCTGCCTACCATCAGTGAGCGCGGCCCGATCTGGCCAGAAGGCGAAGCTCGCCCCATCGTTCGCACCTACAGTGTTCGCTCGTTGCGCCCAGAGGACGCGGAGTTGGATATGGTTTTCGCGCTGCATGAACACGCAGGGCCTGCAGTCAACTTTGCCCGCCAGGCCAAACCTGGTGACTGGGTCGGTATTTCGCAACCCGGTGGCCCACACCCGATGCTGCCACCTGCTGCCGCTTATTATCTGGCAGCCGACCCGGCTTCGCTTCCTGCGCTAATGGCGCTGCTTGAGAATTTGCCTAGTGATGCCCAAGGGCATGCCGTGATTCGTGTCGACAGTGAAGCGGATAAACTCAATATCGCTAAACCCTCACAGCTTCAACTACATTGGATCGTTGGTGGGACAGACGCTACCGACGCGCTGTTGCAGCATTATCAGGCACTTCCAGCGGCTGATAATGCATTTCACTGGTTGGCGGGTGAGGATCGCATCGTGGTTCAGCTTCGGCGCCACGTGCGTCGCGAACGCGGGTGTGAGCGAAATCAGATGTACGCAGTGCCTTATTGGCGAGAAGGGTTAAATGAAGAGGATTATCATCATAAACGCCACAATATCATGGATAATCCTGACGAATAACCACAAAAAACATATTTGATATTATCATGATAGGGAGAAGATACGCAGATTCTCCCTTTTCATTTAGATTTTAACTCAAAGCGTAAAAATCCGTAAAATCTCCCGCACTCACACGACAATCTGTTATTATATTGTTCGTTTTATTACGTTATAACTACTTTTTAGTAACCTTTTGCGGTTTATTATTGTTTTATGACCATGAATAAATGGTTTTATACCTTTAATAAATTGCTTTATGCCCTAAGTAATTCGAGTTGCCAGTGCGCTAGCTTGACGTATGACGGGGATATTTTGCCGTATCATTCCTCTGGATAAGGAGAACTCCCGCAATGAAGTCTCATGCTGAGGTGGTTAAAACTCGCCATCATGAATACTCACTCGTTTTTCCTGTTATTGCTCTGGTCGTGCTCTACATATGGGGCAATTCACAAGATTTTATCGCCATTCTTGGTATCAACGCCGTCGCGCTAGCCGGGATACTTTTCAGCGCGTTTAGCGTGGTGCGTCATGCTGATGTGCTCGCACATCGCTTAGGTGAACCCTACGGTTCGCTGATCCTCAGCCTATCCGTTGTGATCCTCGAAGTCAGCCTGATTTCAGCGCTAATGGCCACTGGCGATGCTGGCCCGGACCTGATGCGTGACACCCTCTATTCCATTATCGTCATTGTCACCGGCGGCCTGGTGGGCTTCGCCCTCTTGCTCGGCGGCCGTAAGTTCGCTACGCAGTATGTCAACCTCAGTGGTATCAAACAGTACTTGATGGCGATCTTCCCATTGGCCGTGATTGTGCTGGTTTTCCCCAGCGCCTTGCCCGATGGTAACTTCAGCGTAACGCAGTCACTGATTGTTGCCGCCATCTCTGCAGCAATGTACGGTGTTTTTCTGTTGATTCAAACGCGTACGCACCAAAGCCTGTTTGTCTATGAACATGAAGACGAGGGTGACGGCGACGATCCGCATCATGGTAAACCGTCCGCGCACAGCTCGCTGTGGCACACCGGCTGGCTGCTGGTTCACCTGATTGCTGTTATCGCAGTAACCAAGACGAATTCCATGCCGTTGGAAACGCTGCTGACCGAAATGAACGCGCCAACGCAGTTTACGGGCTTCCTGGTAGCGCTGTTAATTCTCTCTCCTGAAGGGCTGGGGGCAATCCGCGCCGTCCTGAAAAATCAGGTACAGCGCGCGATGAACCTGTTTTTCGGTTCCGTACTGGCGACGATTTCACTGACGGTCCCTACCGTCACGATCATCGCCATGATTACCGGCCGCACGCTGAACTTCGGTCTGGATATGCCGCATATCGTCGTGATGCTCTCCGTGCTGGTGCTATGCCACATTACGTTCTCCACGGGTAGAACCAACGTGTTGAGCGGCAGCGCGCACTTGGCGCTTTTTGCCGCCTATTTGATCACCATCACGCTGTAACCCCTTTGCCGACGCGGTTTTAGCCGCGTCGGCCCCGCCAAATCTCACTTCTCTTGATGTATATCTGGATCTTCTGAGCGCGTCCAGCGTATCGTAAGGCTGTCGTCGACGGACCGGCAGGCCCGCCATGTTGATTTACTTCCTTAC
Source organism: Pectobacterium atrosepticum (assembly GCF_000740965.1). Taxonomy (NCBI): domain Bacteria; kingdom Pseudomonadati; phylum Pseudomonadota; class Gammaproteobacteria; order Enterobacterales; family Pectobacteriaceae; genus Pectobacterium; species Pectobacterium atrosepticum. The sequence continues at coordinate 2,816,088 of NZ_CP009125.1, forward strand.
TTTGGTTTCTGCTTAGATGAAAACGCACGGAATTAACGGCATCAGGCCGTTCAGCGCGCTGATTGATGCGTGCTGGCGCGAAAAATATACGCTGCAACGTTTTACCCACGACATTATCGCTGGTGTTACTGTCGGCATCATCGCCATACCGCTGGCGATGGCACTGGCGATTGCCAGCGGCGTTCCTCCGCAGTACGGGCTATATACGTCGGCCATTGCTGGGATCGTTATCGCCGTCAGCGGCGGTTCACGCTACAGCGTATCCGGCCCGACAGCCGCCTTCGTCGTTATTTTGTATCCGGTATCGCAGCAGTTCGGGCTATCCGGCCTACTGGTTGCTACCTTGCTTTCCGGTGTGTTTCTGCTGCTGATGGGCCTCTGCCGCTTCGGCCGTTTGATTGAATATATTCCACTTTCCGTCACACTGGGGTTTACCTCCGGGATCGCTATTACCATCGGTACGATGCAAATCAAGGATTTCTTCGGTTTACAGATGGCAGTAGTGCCCGAGCATTACGTCGAGAAAGTGGCAGCGCTAGCACAGGCGCTACCTACTCTGCATCTTGCTGATACGTTGATCGGCGCAACGACGCTGCTGGTGTTGATCGTCTGGCCCAGACTCGGTATTCGCCTACCCGGCCACTTGCCTGCGCTGCTGGCCGGTGTCGCGGTGATGGGGATCATGTCGCTAGTGGGTGAAAATGTGGCCACAATCGGTTCCCGATTTAGCTATATGCTGGCGGATGGTTCACAAGGGCAAGGGATTCCCCCTATCCTGCCGCAGCTCGTTTTGCCATGGAATATTCCATCACCGGATGGGAAAACGATGACGCTGGATTGGCAAAGCATTTCCGCTCTGCTGCCTGCGGCATTCTCGATGGCGATGCTGGGGGCGATTGAGTCGCTGCTGTGCGCCGTTGTGCTGGATGGCATGACAGGCAAAAAACACAACTCCAATGCAGAACTGATGGGACAAGGTTTCGGTAACATCATTGCGCCATTCTTTGGCGGTATTACCGCGACCGCTGCGATTGCCCGTTCCGCCGCCAATGTCCGCGCGGGCGCCAATTCACCGGTTTCCGCCGTGATCCATGCGCTACTGGTGTTGTTGGCGCTATTAATACTTGCCCCGTGGCTGTCTTATCTGCCGCTGGCCGCGATGGCATCGTTGCTGCTGATCGTCGCCTGGAACATGAGCGAAGCGCACAAGGTGGTAGATTTGCTACGCCACGGACCGAAAGACGACATTATTGTGATGTTGCTCTGTATGTCGTTGACCGTACTGTTCGATATGGTGATCGCCATTACCGTTGGTATCGTGCTGGCCTCCTTGCTCTTCATGCGTCGCATCGCGCAGATGACACGTCTGAGCGAACTGCCGGACACTAAAATACCGGATCATCTGGTATTGCGCGTTAACGGTCCGCTATTTTTCGCCGCGGCGGAACGCATCTTCAACGATCTGACCGTGCGCAGCGAAGGCTACCAAAATATCATCTTGCAGTGGGATGCTGTGCCAGTGCTGGATGCGGGTGGATTGAATGCGTTCCTGCGCTTTAGCGAAACACTACCCGAGGGTAAACAGCTCATCATTACTGATATTCCCTTCCAGCCGCTAAAAACGCTAGCACGGGCGAAGGTTCACCCAATTGAAGGGCGACTGAGCTTCTACGGTTCATTAGCGCAGGCGATTGAAGCGACGACGGTGCATTCAGCGTAACAGGGACAAAGTAGAAATAGAGAACAGGCCACGCCGTGCTATTGTCACGGTTAGCCCCCTTTTGACTAGCGTGTTGAGGAGACCTAATTGTGACAACTTTTTCTTCTGCTCCCGTGTTAATTACCGGCGGCGCGCGACGTATTGGTCTGGCGCTGGCACGTTCGTTTTTGGCCCAGTCGATTCCCGTCATTATTAGCTATCGCACGCCTTATCCCGAACTGGACACGCTAGAGCAAGACGGTGCTGTTTGTCTGGCTGCCGACTTTTCCACCACGGAAAGCATCTATACGTTTGCTGAGAAAATCCAATCACTCACGCCGCAGCTACGCGCCATTATTCACAACGCCAGCCGCTGGGAGCCAGAAAACCCCTCAATACCGCCAGAACAGACGCTGGCCGATATGCTACAAATTCATGTCTATACGCCCTATTTGCTCAACCAACTGCTAGAACCTTGCCTGCGTGGGCAAGGCATTGCTGGCGCGGATATTATTCATCTGACGGATTACGTGGTTGAAAAAGGCAGCGAGAAACACATCGCCTATGCTGCCAGCAAAGCGGCGTTGGATAACATGACGCGGTCGTTTGCCCGTAAGCTGGCACCGGAAGTGAAGGTCAATGCTATTGCTCCCAGCTTAATCCTGTTTAAGGAACAGGATGACGACACATATCGCCAACAGGCGCTGGAAAAGTCATTGATGAAAATCGCACCCGGCGAAGAGGAAATTGTCCGACTGGTGGATTACCTATTCAGCAGCCGCTACATCACGGGGAAAACGTTGGGCGTTGATGGCGGACGCGCGTTGCGCTAAAGCCCTGAGCAGCAATGTGAGGATAAGAAAATCACCACCAGTGAAGTTCGCCAGCAGCTTACTGCACACCTAACACGCCTGTGGCGCTATGGGCTAGTCCTGTCGCGCAGCCACGAGGTTGCCGAAGAGTTAGTCCAGTCTACCTGCGTTCGTGCGCTCGAAAAAAGTACACAATTTACCCCAGGCACTCGTATCGACAGATGGCTGTTCTCCATTCTCCACTCAATATGGATTTCCGAACTGCGCGCCCGTCGCGTACGTCAGGGGCAAGGATTTATCGAAAGTGAGGAATTGCTGGCTCCAGATACCCATGAGCGGGACAACGATCGTCTGCATTACCAGAAAATAATGCAGCGCGTCAGCGCACTGCCAGAAGCACAGCGCAACACTGTATTTTTAGTTTATGTCGAAGGGTTTACCTATCAGGAGGCGGCAGACACGCTGTCAGTACCGATCGGCACTATTATGAGCAGACTGGCCGCCGCGCGGGGTACGCTGGCTAAATCAGCTGACACCCCGGCCCCTGCAAAGGAGAAACTGTCTTGAAACCCATGAGTTTTACTCCCCCTTACAGTGACGAAGCCATTGTTGCCTGGTTGGATGGCGAGATGACTGAGGCCGATGCGCAAAGATTCAAGGCACGACTTGAAGGGGACGAACAGCTTGCCGAGCGCACCGCTGAACTGATGAAAAGCCAACTTGATTTTGAAGAAGCCTTCGCCCCGTTACTCGACAAAGCACCTGAGGCGAAGATGCAGGACAGGCTTGAGAGATTAGTAACGACAGCGCCAATACCCAGCAAACCTTCATCTCACGCGGGAGTCAGTCGCCGCTCGCTGATTGCTGCTTCCCTCAGTTTTCTGGTGATTGGCTCAGGGCTAGGCTACTTCGCACATTCGCCCCAGATCACTCTCAGCGACAGCGAGAAAATTCGCGATCTTGAAGCCCAGTACATGTCTCTTTACAGCGCTAAAACTCTACTCGATGCGGACAGCTCCGCACAGACCTTGCAGAGTGGGCTGTCTCGTGCTGCTCAAGACATAGGGTTGTCTCTCAATGAACAACAACTGACGCTTCACGACGCAGAGTTGAAAATGGTACGTCTACTGAGCTATGACAATACGTCAATTGCGCAGATTACCTGGATGCATGCCAAATATGGGCCGATGGCACTGTGTATTTCCCCTGAACATCAGGCAACTGCTACTACGCTTAACAATGAGCAACGCCATGATATGCAGGTTGTCTGGTGGCGCGATCGCGGCTATCAGTTCGTATTAATTGGCCGTAGCCCTGTTACGCCGCTGACGGAAAGTGCGCTCAGGTTACAAGCGTCGCTGGCATAAACAGTGAATGCCCTTCACGCACGGTCAACTCCGCGTGTGAAGGGCAAATATTTATACGGTGGGTCGGGCTTTCGCCTGAATTTCAATATTAATCGCTACGCGATCGTCCACCACCCCGGTAAACCGATCCATATTAAAAGATGAGCGTGAAATAGCAGTGGTCGCATGAAGAGACAGCGAACCCTCATGGGATGAGATTCCTCCATGTTCTTCAAGCGTGGCTTCCAGAATTACCGGACGTTGAACGTTTTTTACTGACAGTGAACCAAAAACCCGAAAGTGACCATGACCCAGCGCCACCACTCTGCTGCTGGTGAAAGTAATCGCGGGATAGTGTTCAGCATCAAAAAACAGGCTGCTTTTTAACTGATAAGTCAGCAAACGGTTGGACGCCTGTAGCGTCGTGATTGGAATTTTCACATCAATACGGTCATTCATTTCCTTTTCAGCATCCAGTGTAATGTTGCCCGTCACGCCGTCAAGAGAGGCCTGCGACGGGTGTCCAAATGCTTGCCATGAAAGCCCAATAACCGTGTTATCAGTAGCAACGGTGTAGTTAAGCGGCATAGCGTGCAGCAGTGGGCTGATGAGCAGCCCGAAGGCCAGTACAGGAACGATGCGAGTCATAACAGAATTCTCCTCAGAATAGACAACGCGTAAACGCTCCAGAGCACGACTTTATTCGGACACGTTTCACTATTTCTGTTCATTCTGAGGAAAAAGTTTGGCGAGCTTTGCATTAGCAACCCGCTCAACGAGGTTGTTGACGCGATTACGAACCTTTTTTCTTCGCACGCCCCTTGCGCTGGTAGGCTTTATGTTCGGCTATATATGTCAGGTAGGCTGCCCGCGTCATCCCGTCGGTACGTTGGGCAAACACATCGTAGGTCGTATCGGGCGGAAAGCCAAACTCAGCCAATACCTGCTCCCATGCTTCGAGTTGTTCTGGGTTGAGCAACGTCTTATCCCAGTCTGGGAATCCTCTATCGACAAAACAGTCGGCTGACACGCTGCTATAAGCCCCATTGTTCATATAGTTGCGCCCGGTTTTCAAAGCCGTATCCTGACTGGCTTTACTGATCGAACAAGGTCCCCACGACAGGCGATAATCGCTTTTCTGTGCGCTGATGCTTGAGCCATAACCAACGGGAAACAGGATGTCCTCTTCCGCCAATATTTTCGATCCCACATATTCGTAATTGCCACGCAGGAAAGCGTTATCCATAACAATCCAGCATTTGTCTGACAAAGGAGAAGCCACAATCTCCGACAGCGATGGATTACGCACGGTCGTGCAGAAAAGGTAAGGCCGAACAAACAGCGGCATCGTCATCACATCATTCCAGATGCTGTGTTCAGCAAATAATTCGTCCTTTTGCATCTGGCGCAGATTGCCAATAACCAGAACATAGCCATCGGTATGTAAGTCTATTTCTACGCGAAAGACGTCGCCCGGAATGGTTTTATGCTGCCGATTTTTCATATGCATCAACCGCTCCAGCTTATGCGCATAATCAGCAGGCAAGCGTTCGCGATAAGATTGCAGCCATTCGACAATCTCTTCTTTACTGGCCAGGTCGCGGCATTCCGGCAGAGGCAGTCGGACAGAATTTCGATAATTACTGACGGTAATATATCCGTAGCGTCCCGAGTTCAGCGTTCTGATACCCGCCGAAAACACAATGCCGTCAGCTATTACAATGGAAACGCTAGTGTAAGTGAGTTTTTTCTCTTTACCGCGTGCGGTTCTCGGCAGAACAACCTCGCGCTCACTCGTCTGAATAATGACATCTTCTTCCTGATAATTTAGCTCTGTGGCCGTAATGCGCTTGCGGATCGTATCGCCATCAAAACAGATAAAATAGCCATCACGGACGGTTAAAATATCCCATTCGTCCGATAACGGTTCCAGTCCGAAATAAGGGCGTAGGGCTTCCTGCATCCAGCTAGTTATCTGATCAATTGGTTTCATCTTCAGCACGGTTCCCAGTGAAGTATTCAGTCATCATGTCGTGGTCGTTCTCGGTAAACAACGAGAATCAGGTGCAATACCGCCTAAAAAAGACACGCGCCGCAGCTTATCTAATTTTGATAGGTAAACAAATACTTAACACCCATTTACGCTTCATTTCTCGTTTATCACCTATCATCAGGCTATGCTATGAGCAGTGAGATGGGGATAACGTAGATACCATGCATAAGATTGTTTTTATAGAAGATGATACCGAGGTTGGAAAATTGATCGCTGCCTACCTCGGCAAGCATGACATTGATGTTCAAGTTGAAGCACGAGGCGATCAGGCATTAGCCTTTATTGAGCAACAGCAGCCCGATCTCGTGCTGCTGGATATAATGCTGCCCGGCAAAGACGGGATGACCATCTGCCGGGAGTTGCGGCCACAGTACAGCGGCCCGATTGTGCTACTGACGTCGCTGGACAGCGACATGAATCATATTTTGGCATTAGAAATGGGTGCCGATGATTACATTCTGAAAACCACACCGCCCGCTGTCTTGCTCGCCCGCCTGCGCCTGCATTTGCGGCAATACGCCACCGCGCCACAAACAGTGGCAGAAAATGCAGCGCCCGCCGCGTTGCAGGTGCATAAATCACTGCACTTCGGCCTGCTCTGTATCGATCCGGTTAATCGGGAAGTGACATTAGGGCAAGAGCATATCGTGTTATCGACTGCGGATTTTGATCTCCTCTGGCAGTTGGCGACCCATGCTGGTCACATCATGGATCGGGATGCGCTGCTGAAAAATCTGCGCGGCGTGACCTACGACGGCATGGATCGCAGTATTGATGTCGCTATTTCCCGACTGCGTAAAAAACTGTACGACAACCCGCTAGAGCCATTCCGTATCAAAACCGTACGCAACAAAGGCTATCTGTTCGCCCCCAATACCTGGGAGAGCGTGACGCTATGAGAAAGCTGTTCGTCCAGTTTTTTCTATTGCTGTTTGCCTGCTTTGTCGTCATGACGCTACTGGTCGGGCTGGTTTATAAGGTGACAGCTGAACGCGCTGGGCGTCAGTCCATGGATGATCTGATGAAAAGCTCGCTGTATCTCATTCGTAATGAGCTACGCGCTATCCCCCCTCGCGAGTGGCATAAAACTATCAGCCAGCTCGATCTAAATCTGTCGTTCAAATTGCACATCGAGCCGGTGAGTAAATACGCGCTGAGCCCCAAGAATCGGCAGCGTCTGAATCAGGGGGAGATTATCGCGCTGGATGATGAATACACCTTTATCCAACGCATCCCCCGCAGCCATTACGTTCTCGCCGTCGGCCCTATTCCTTATTTGTTCTTCCTGCACGAAATGCGGCTGCTGGATTTACTGCTGGTGATGCTCATCGGGCTGTCGCTGGCATTACCGGTTTTCTTGTGGATGCGGCCACATTGGCAGGCCATGTTAAAATTGGAGAATGCTGCGCAGCGTTTAGGGGATGGTCATCTGGAAGAACGTATTCATTTTGATAGCACCTCAAGCCTGTTTCGTCTTGGCATCGCCTTCAACCGGATGGCGGATAATCTGAACCAGCTCATCAACAGTAAAAAGCAGCTGATTGACAATATCGCGCACGAACTGCGTACGCCGTTGGTCAGGCTGCGCTATCGGCTGGCGATGAGTGACAACCTGACGGAAGACGAACAGCAGGCATTAAATCGGGATATTGGTCAACTTGAAGCACTGATTGACGAACTGCTAACGTATGCCAGACTCGATCGTCCACAGGTGACGCTGCATCTTGCCGATATTGATATTCCTTCGTGGCTACAGGCAAAAGTTGACGATTTTCGGCTTATCCACCCTGATAAACACATCTCGCTGGACATGCCTCATTCGGCACAGATTGGTGCACTCGATTTGCGTCTAATGGAGCGAGTCCTGAATAATCTGATCGGCAATGGGTTGCGCTTCTGCCATAGCCAATTGCATGTCAGCCTGACGTCCAACGCCGAGCATATCGCCTGTCTGCAAGTCGAAGATGACGGCCCTGGTATTGCACCCGAAAGCCGGGAAAGCGTTTTTGAACCGTTTATCCGTCTGGATGCAGGTATTGAGAACAGCAGCGGTGGGTGTGGGCTGGGGTTGGCGATTGTTCATGCCATCGCGCGTGCTTACGAAGGCAGCATTACCGTGGATGAAAGCCCACTGGGCGGCGCTCGTTTCCGTTTCTGCTGGCCGGTAAAAACCGCAACGACACAGGCTGCAATCACCATTCAGCACTAGCGCCAAGACAGCGGTAACCCCTCGCTGTCTTTCAATGTATTTATCGCCCTTCCAGACTTGTACATTAGGTTACACGCCGAAACCAATCACTCACTGAAGCCGCCCTCTGTTTCTCCTATTCTCTCTTCAACGGCCCGCGTGAGGGTCACGAAACGTGAATGAGATAACGAGGAAATGATGATGAATAAAGTATTAGTTATGATCGCAGGTGCTGCACTGGGTCTGTCCTCTGTAGCCTTTGCCGCGGATACCGTAACCAGCGCACCTGTTCAGCCTTCGGCGACCACTACCACCTCTGCTCCGGCTAAAGCCGTTCATCATAAAAAGCAGATGAAGAAAGCTAAACCAGCCGCTGAACAGAAAGCGCAGGCTGCCAAGAAACATGTGAAGAAAGCTAAACCGGCCCCAGCACAGAAAGCACAGGCTGCCAAGAAACACGTGAAAAAAGCTAAACCAGCCCCTGCACAGAAAGCACAGGCTGCCAAGAAACACGTGAAAAAAGCTAAACCAGCCCCTGCACAGAAAGCGCAGGCTGCTAAGAAACACGTGAAAAAAGCTAAAACGGTAAAACCTGCTGATACCACGCCAGCAGCGTAATCAATTAGCACCCACTCCTTCCCCCACCGGGAAGGAGTCACTTCTGGCTAACCCCGATTTGAATCGTGTAACTAAAAGGTTTACCGAAAAAATAGGGCAACCATCAAACACCCGGTTTACCGGGTGTTTATTTCATAGGGGGACGGGAGAATGATGCGGCGTTACTCATTTGAAATTATGTTATCTCTTGTTCTGCTCTGTGGCGTTATTACTCTGAGTTTTTTTCTTTAGCCCCCAAGGGCAGTATCCCAGCCGCTACCAATCAAACACGCTAGATCCATACGCAGAGAAAGCGCTATCTCAATACAATAACCTCTCCATTAATAATTCGGCTCAACTCATCAAATCCCTTTGAAGATCTGCACATAGATATCACCAAATAATAGAACGTCAAAAAAATAAGATATCGATCCAAACAAAAATTTTGGAATAGTAAAGTTTTACCATTCCGCGCCGTTTATATCATTACACTCCGAGCAATACCGAGAACACCATAATGAAAAAAATCCTGCAAATATCTGCCATATTGCTTAGCACTATGACTGCGACATCGTATACATTCGCATCCCCCTCTCCGTCAGCCGGTATCATTCGATTTTCGGGTGCCATCGTCGAACCCGTTTGTGATGTTACAACGCACTCAAACAATGTGACCGTCAGTTGCGAACGACAAGGTGAAGTACAAACGCTACAAATGAAAAACAGCTCACAACACGCCGCTTTACCTCAAGGCATCGGTTCTGTGAGTTCAAAAACATTGAATTCAGATGCACGTATCGTGATCGTCAGCTACGAATAAGGCTGACGCCGCTCGCGACGATATAACGTTTATTGATGCAAAAACGCGACGCCACCTAAAATCGTGGCGTCGCGTTAATCTTGGCGATCGGCAATACCATGCCAGCCATAGCACTGTTATGTCATGAGCATCCTTTTACACTCGATAACATTTTAATTCCCCGCTCCACGCCAACAATTACATCTATAGTTAAAGCAACACGCTATATTTAGCGCCTCAAAATGACTTTTATCATAAGGCCCATTGACGACATGCGCATATCAGCCTGGTTGCTATGTTCATTATCCTTTATTGCCCCGTTAAGTTGGGCAGAATCCTCACCAGCAGACATCGCTGCGCAGAAACAGCAGCAAATCTTATTTTTCAACCACGACGATCGGGATATCGTTCCTGACACAGCTGTCTGGCCGTGGCAGGCGATTGGGCAGTTGGAAACCGCCAGCGGCAACCTTTGCACCGCGACGCTTATATCACCGCATCTGGCGCTGACGGCTGGGCATTGCGTGGTCACCCCACCGAAGGGCGGGATAGATAAGCCCGTCGCGCTGCGCTTTCTGGCGACAGAAAATGGCTGGCGTTATGAAACGTCGGAAATTGAAGCGCTGGCGAATAAAACACTCGCTAAAAAATTGAAAGCTGACGGCGAGGGGTGGATCGTTCCGCCCTCAGCAGCACCGCTGGATTACGCCTTAATTCGGCTGAAACAAACACCGCCAGGTATTCGTCCGCTCCCGCTCTGGCAAGGCAGCCGCCAAGAATTGATGCAGGCCTTGAAGGACAATGGTCAACGCGTCACGCAGGCTGGCTACCCAGAGGATCATCAGGAAACGCTTTATCGCCATCAGGATTGCTTGATCACTGGCTGGGTTCACCCTGCCGTTATGGCACACCAGTGCGACACGCTGCCTGGCGATAGCGGCTCCCCTCTGATGCTGAACTCGGCAGCAGGTTGGGTACTGATGGGAATTCAAAGCTCAGCACCCGATGCCAGTGAACGCGATCGGGCCGATAATCGCGCTGTTTCGGTTACCGCCATTCGTCAGCAGTTAGAAACATTGGCAAAACTAAGTTCACCAAAACCAGGTTCACCAAAACTTTCACCAAAGTAATGCTAACGCCCACTACGCAGTGGCCCACAGTCAGGCGGCAATCGCAATTCAGGATACCGCCCGACGCCTCCCGCTTCACACCTGCTTCATGGTATAAAAAAATATCTGTTCTATTCTTATCAGAGGTATAGGTTAATCATCCATATTGTCGCCCGACAGCGGCGCGACAATTAACAGGATTTTATTTTATCTTATGAAAGATGCTTCTTTTATAATTAGATTCTCATTTATTCGCAGAGCATTTCATCAGCAAAATCAGTTATCGCTGCTCGCAAGTAATGGGAAAATATCATAAATTCATACCGCACACTGAAAACCGAAAACACGGTTAAGACAAGAAAGCCACTGAACCTTAACGGAAAGATAAAGGTAATATAATAAGTTACCTCAAATTTTAGCCTCTATGTTATTGTGTCGCCGTTAAATTAAATTGATGTCGTCGCGGTTATTATTGCGAAAAGGAAGAGTCTACATGTTAAAACATTTGAGCCATGACGAAAAAAAACGCATGCAGACTCTCGATGAATTACAAAAAATCGATATATCTCAAGACGATGTTCTTCACAAACTCACAAAAATGGCCTGCCAACTGCTCGGAACCCCAACGGCACTCGTTACACTAACAGGTTCTAAATCTCTGCATGTAAAAGCAAAAAACAATTTTCCTATGGATGATATGGATAAAATTGGTTCATTCGACCATTTTACCGTACAAACGGGCCAAGCTTTTGTCTGCACCGATGCCACTCAGGACGACCGTTTTAAAGATAGCCCCTTTGTAACAGGCAAGCCTTTTATCCGTTTTTATGCTGGCGTTCCGCTTAAGACCAAAGATGGCTATTCCATCGGTACTTTCTGCGTCATAGATTATGTTCCACGCTCCTTCACTAAGGTCCAACTGCGGTTACTGCACGATTTAGCCGCCATTGCGATGGTGTTAATGGAATATCGTAATGCGATTGGCCTGATCGATGGGGTAACCCTGTTGCCCAACCGCCAGCGCCTGATTGATGACATCAGCCACATTACCGATATTCACGAGAATTACCTGCTTATCCTGATTGATACCATCGACATTTCTTACGCTTATGAAATGGGATGTGCATTGGGTATGCCAACGGTAGAAGGCCTGCTGAAAGATATCGGGATCTTTTTACGTCTTAGCTTAAATTCATCAGATAACCTTTACTCTGCCGCCGTCGGTCGTTTCGCACTTCTGGTGAAGTCGAACAAGAAAGAACTGGTTCTGGCGGAGCTCGACGCTTGTGCCGAACGGATTCATGAAAGTATCGCCAGCCATATCCCGCTTAAGCTGGAGCTTTTTGTTGGCTATACTGAATTTCAGATTCCGGCCAAAGATCCCCATCAGATCCTGCGTGAATCGATGAGTGCGCTGCGCGCCGCCATCACCACGAATACCCGCCAGTTAGCTTACGACACTGAGGCCGATAAGGCGCAGCAAATCGCCTTTACCTTGCTCAATGAGCTGGCCGATGTGTTACAGAACAATAAGCCGGGTTTGTATTTGGTCTACCAGCCAAAATTAAGCATCAAGACCAATGCCGTCATTGGTGCCGAAGCGCTGATTCGCTGGCGTCATCCCGAATTAGGCGAGATTTATCCTGACCAGTTTATTCCGCTAGCGGAGGGCACGACGCTAATGCGCCCGCTAACAGACTGGGTCACCAGAGAGGCGGCATGTCAGGTGAAACAATGGCGTCAGGAGGGGTTAACCTTCCCTGTGTCGATTAACGTTTCTGCCCGAAATTTTTCCGAAAATGACTTCATTCCGCGCCTAATTTCCATTCTGGACAATCACGGTCTTACTCCTCAGGATATTGACATAGAGTGTGTCGAAACGCAGGAAATCATCGAAAGCACTGAAACGCTCGCCACCATCCAAGCGCTGCAACAGCTCGGATTTACTATCGCTCTTGATGATTTCGGTACCGGGTATAGCAACTTAAGCTATCTGCGTAACATCCCCTCTACGGTGATAAAACTGGATAAGTCACTGATTAAAGATATAAAAACTGACCGAAAAAGCCGCGTTATTGTGCAATCCATTATCAGCATGCTGCACAAACTGAATTATATTGTGCTGGCGGAAGGGGTGGAAAATAAGGAAACGCTCGAACATCTGGCTCATTTTGGCTGTGATGAAGTACAGGGCTACTATTTTTCCAGACCTATCCCACCCAAAGCATTTACCGCTTGGTTAGCGGCGCGCTCGTCACAAACTTCTGCATAATAGTCCCGCCAAACGGGCCATTCAGTAACAGTATGGAGAACACATATGACTCTTCTTACTTCAGAGGATGAGCTCGCTATCAGAAATGCCATAGCTCTGCTGGAAGCCCCTTCCTTTGCAATACAGGCGGCGAATCAGGTTGGAAAACCGATTGAATGGAGCCTATCGAAGTTACCGTCCATAGTGAAAAACAAAATACAGAATCTGGTTCACGCCGCGCTACACAAAGCGGTAAACGCCGCACTCTATACGCTGGAAGACGCCCCTGCTCGCGTGGCATCACCAAGGACACATAAGCTAGCCGTCGCCGCTTCCGGCGCAGTCAGCGGTTTTTTTGGCGCTGCCGGACTGTTGGTTGAACTGCCTATCAGCACCACGATCATGATGCGTTCCGTGGCTGATATTGCTCGCAGCGAAGGTTTCTCCCTCACTGATTATTCCGTCAAAGCCGCCTGTGTGGAAGTTTTCGCGCTCGGCGGTACACAAGAAAGCGACGATGCTGCCGATTCGGCCTATTACGCGTCACGCGCCGTACTTGTCGATATCACAAGACATGCCACACGAGAGTTGATTGGGATAGCAGGAAAGAAAAGCGCGGAGAAAGCATCAGCAAGGGTAACTACCGCACAGGCAGGAAAAACGCTGGCAAAGCTGATTGATGTGGTCGCCACCAGACTAGGTATCACCATGACGGAAAAAATGGCCGCGCAGATTGTCCCCGTGATCGGTGCCGCCAGCGGCGCAGCCATTAATACGCTTTTTATTCACCATTACCAAAACATGGCGAAAGGTCATTTCATCATAAAACGTCTGGAGCAGCAGTATGGTGAAGAGGCGATCAGGTCGGCTTACCTTGAGCTAAAACAGCCACAATCGCCGACCTGATGTAATACGAGAGATTACCCTTCTACCTGCTCCATCGCCTGTAATACGCGTTTATCCGAGATCGGGAACGGCGTTCCTAGCTGTTGGGCAAAGTAGCTAACGCGCAGCTCCTCAAGCATCCAGCGCACCGCCTTCACATCGTCGTCATCGCGTCGTTCCGCAGGCAGCTTATTCCACCACTGCTGCCACGCCTGTTGAACCTGTTCCACTTTCAGCATCTGCGCCCTGTCACGATGTACATCCTGCGCCAGCTTCTCCAGACGTCGCTCTATCGCGTGCAGATAACGCAGTACGTCCGGCAGGCGCTGCCAGCCGTTTTCGGTCACAAAACCGCGGAACACCAGGCCGCTCATCTGGCTTTTGATATCACTTAACGCCAGCGCCATCGCCATATCTATACGCCCTTTCAGGCGCTTGTTAATGGTGAAGACGGCAGTCAAGATTTGCTCAACCTGTTTGGCGATATCGACCACCGTCTCGTTCAGCTCCGCGCGTACTTTCTCATGCAACTGCTGGAAGGCGTCTTCCTGCCAGACAGGACCACCGGATGATTCAATCAGCTTGTCCACCGCACAGGCAATACAGTCATCGATGAGATCCATCACCTTACCGTACGGGTTGAAATAGAGGCCGAGTTTCGCCTTGTTCGGCAGTTTTTCATGCAGATATTTGATCGGCGACGGGATATTCAATAACAACAGACGGCGCAGTCCTTGTCGCATTACCTGCTGTTGCTGGTGTGGCGTGTCAAACAGGCGAATCGCCACGCTATCCTTTTCATCCACCAATGCAGGATAGGCTTTAACCGAGTAGCCACCACGCTTCTGCTCATAACAATTCGGCAGCGAGCCGAAACTCCAAACGTGCAGACCGCGTTGCTCTAACCCATCATCCACCACGGATGACAGCGTTTGTTGCACTTTATCTTTGAGCTGATCTTTCAGCGCGTTCAGGTCTTTACCTTCCCGCTGCGTCCTGTTTTTCTCATCAATGACGCGGAACGTGATTTTCAGATGATCGGGCACCTGATCCCACTGCCACGCTTCGCGTGGCACCGTGACACCCGTCATCAGACGCAGTTCACGTTCCAGCGCATCCAATAACCCTTTCTCCAAGGGAGTGGTACGCGCCAGAAACGCCTCAGCATAGTTCGGCGCAGGGACAAAGTTACGGCGTAACGGCTTAGGCAAGGATTTAATCAACGCGATCGTCAGTTCGCGACGCACGCCGGGAATCTGCCACTCGAAGCCTTCTTCACGCACCTGGTTGAGGATAGGCAACGGAATATGTACCGTCACGCCATCTGCATCCGCGCCCGGCTCAAACTGATAGGACAGGCGCAATTTCAGACTGCCCTGATGCCAGAAGTTCGGGTAGTCCAGCGCGCTCACTTTCTCCGCGCCGTCTTTGATCAACATGCTCTTTTCAAAATTAAGCAGGTCAGCGTTGTCGCGGCTGGCACCTTTCCACCATGTATCAAAATGACGCGACGACACAACATCATGCGGCAAGCGCTGATCGTAGAAGGCAAACAGCGTTTCGTCGTCCACCAGAATGTCGCGACGGCGCGATTTATGCTCTAAATCTTCTACCTCTGCCAGCAGCTTGAGATTGGCACGGAAAAAGGCGTGATGCGTTTGCCAATCGCCTTCCACCAGCCCATGGCGGATGAACATCTCACGCGCCAGCGTCGGATCGATTTGGCTGTAGTTCACCTTACGCGCCGCGACAATCGGCAGCCCGAAGAGCGTCACCTTCTCCTGTGCCATTACTGTGCCCTGCGCTTTCTCCCAGTGAGGATCGCTATAGCTCCGTTTAATCAGGTGCTGAGCCAGCGGCTCGATCCACTCTGGTTCAATACGCGCGGCAATACGTCCCCACAGGCGGCTGGTTTCCACCAGTTCGGCCACCATCGTCCATTTGGGCGGCTTTTTGAATAATCCAGAACCAGGGAAAATAGCAAACCGTGCGTTACGCGCGCCGCTGAACTCTTGTTTCTCAATATCTTTCTGCCCGATATGTGACAACAGCCCGGTGAGCAACGCACAGTGAATACTCAGGTAATCAGCTGGTTCGCTGTTGACCGGCAGCCCCAATTCTTTCACCACCTGACGCAGTTGCGTGTAGATATCTTGCCATTCGCGAACGCGCAGGTAGTTAAGGAAATCAGTGCGGCACTGACGACGGAACTGGCCGGAAGACAGCGCCTTCTGCTGCTCACGTAGATAGTCCCACAGATTGACGAAAGCCAGAAAATCAGAGTCTTTATCGGCAAAGCGGCGGTGTTTTTCATCCGATGCCTGCTTCTTATCCATCGGCCTTTCACGCGGGTCCTGAATCGACAGCGCGGCGGTGATCACCATCACTTCACGCACACAGCCCGTTTTGCGCGCTTCCAGCACCATTCGCGCCAAACGCGGATCAATCGGCAATTGCGCCAACTGTTGCCCTTGCGGCGTCAAATGGTAATGTCCGTTCTCTGCCAGATGAATCGCACCCAACTCCTCCAACAAGCGCACGCCGTCCTGAATGTTGCGCTTATCCGGCGCTTCAACAAACGGGAACGCGGCGATATCGCCCAGCCCCAGCGACGTCATTTGTAGAATAACGGAAGCCAGGTTGGTGCGAAGAATTTCGGGATCGGTAAATTCAGGTCGCGACAGGAAATCCTGCTCGGAATAGAGACGGATACACACCCCAGCGGCGACACGCCCACAGCGCCCTTTACGCTGATTCGCCGACGCCTGCGAGACAGGCTCAATCGGCAGGCGCTGCACCTTGGTGCGGAAGCTATAGCGGCTGATACGCGCGGTGCCGGGATCGATCACATAGCGAATCCCCGGCACGGTTAATGAGGTTTCCGCCACGTTGGTCGCCAGCACGATGCGACGGCCATGATGTGACTGGAAGACGCGGTTCTGTTCCTGATTCGACAGGCGCGCATAGAGCGGGAGAATCTCGGTATGCGGCAAGTCCAGACGGGTCAACGCCTCTGCCGTATCGCGAATTTCACGTTCACCGCTCATGAAGACCAGAATATCCCCCGGCCCTTCGCGCGTAAGCTCATCAACCGCATCAAAAATCGCCTGTAGCTGGTCGCGCTCGCTGTCATCAGCGTCTTCCACCACGGGACGATAGCGCACATCCACCGGATACGTTCGGCCAGACACTTCAATGATCGGCGCATTATTAAAATGGCGGGAGAAGCGCTGCGGATCGATGGTGGCCGACGTAATAATCACTTTTAAATCGGGGCGTTTTGGTAAAAGCTGGCACAAATAGCCCATAATGAAATCGATATTCAGGCTGCGTTCGTGCGCTTCATCGATAATCAGCGTGTCGTACTGCATCAACAGGCGATCTTGCTGAATTTCAGCCAGCAAAATACCGTCGGTCATCAACTTGACCAGCGTATTGTCACCGACTTGATCGTTAAAACGGACTTTATATCCGACGCTGCCGCCCAGCGGCGTTTCCAACTCTGCGGCAATGCGATCGGCAACGGTTCTGGCCGCCAGACGGCGCGGCTGCGTGTGGCCAATCAGACCGTGCACACCGCGACCCAGTTCAAGACAGATTTTCGGCAACTGCGTGGTCTTACCCGACCCCGTCTCACCTGCGACGATAATTACCTGATTATTACGCAGGGCCTCCAGTATCTCGTCTTTTTTCTGGCTAACGGGAAGCTGTTCAGGATAGTGAATCGTCGGACAGCTTGCCCGCCGGTTTTCGACTTTCTGGCGTGCAGCAGCGATTTCCCCCTCAATTTCCTGAGCGATGGCGGCCTGAGCCTGCGGGCTACTGACCTTCGCTGCGCCCTGTAAACGGCGGCGCAAACGTTGCCGATCGCGAAGCATTAGCTCACTTAACTGCGTAGATAATGCACTGAGAGGTGATTTCACGTTGCTCTTCCTTAATCGTTTTCTAATTCTTTTCTCTGTCGGGGAGATGATCGCCACCGAATCTGGCTCAATTGAGCCTAACCTGATTTTAAGGCACTGAATTTTTAAGCCGTGGATAGTAGCACATTGTCATAACCGGCTCTAATGGCACCACCTGGTCTTAGGTAAGAACGGTCTTATGCAAAAACTGTCTTATTCAATAAAATCGAATAAAGACCTCGAATATTTGCACTTTTTACTTTCCAGAACACCGCATAAGATGTGAAGCATCAAAGGGCGTTATGTTGTCGCCCACTTCAATCACTAAAGGAATTGGCAATGAGCAAAGTATTGGTTCTGAAATCAAGCATTCTGGCAGGTTATTCTCAGTCAAACCAACTGGCCGACCACTTCACCACTCAGTGGCAGTCTGCACATCCAGACGATAGCATCACCGTACGCGATTTGGCCGCTCAACCGATTCCGGTTCTCGATGGTGAATTAGTCGGCGCACTGCGTCCTTCCGATGCCACTCTGACTCCTCGTCAGCAGGAAGCACTGAAACTGTCCGACGACTTAATCGCTGAATTGCAGGCACACGACGTGATCGTGATCGCTGCACCAATGTATAACTTCAACATTCCTACCCAGTTGAAGAACTACTTCGACCTGGTGGCACGCGCGGGTGTAACGTTCCGCTACACCGAGCAAGGCCCTGAAGGTCTGGTGAAAGGCAAACGCGCTATCGTATTAACCAGCCGTGGTGGTATCCATAAAGGCACACCAACCGATCTGCTGGAACCGTACCTGCGTGTGTTCCTGGGCTTCCTCGGTCTGACTGACCTTGAGTTCGTATTCGCTGAAGGCTACGGCTACGGCCCGGATGTGGCACAGAAAGCGACCGAAGACGCAAAAACACAGCTGTCCCAACTGGTCACCGCATAACGAACCATTATTCATCGCGAATAATGGTTCATATACCCTAAATAATTCGAGTTTCAGGCAGGCGGCAAGAGAAGGAATCCCGATGAGCTTACTCAAGTAAGTGATTCGGGTGAGTGACAAATCCGCCAAAGGCTGATTTGAGCGCTGCTTGCAGCGACCCCAACGGGGCGAGGCCCACGCGAGTGGGCTGAGTAGTGCAGCCAACGCACATGCAACTTGAAGTATGACGGGTATACCGACCTTGCCATTACATTGATTTAATTGGCTTAATTATTGCGCGCCTTCCGGCGCGCTTTTCTTTATCTCATCACCTGCCGCATTGTCGGATCTTTCCAGCAGTTGCGTCGCTTCTTTATCCGCTTTGATGTGAATCTCATGCTCGATCTTCACATTCATATTGATGGTGATCGGCTCTTTGGGCGCGGCAACCTCAATGCGCGGCACACATCCCGTCAGGAAGGCTACCGTGCAACACACCAGCACTGTCTCGCTTTTATTCATTGTCCTGCCTTGAGTTTATTCATTCGCCTGCTGTTCCAGCGTATCCCGCAAGTTATCGCCAAAGCGCAAACTGCGCCATAGTTGGAAGATATTCTCCTGATGGCGATAGTTAAGAATAACCTGTCGTTTCGCGCTGAGCTGCGGATTTTTCCCCTGCACCCGCGACGTTAATGTCAGCTCACCTTGGTTATTCAGGTCAAGCGTGGCATAAGAACGCCCGATCTCCAGATAGCGCAACCAACCAATCGCCGCACCGCCCGCCAAACTTTTACTCGCTAACTCGTCTGCCAGTTGGTTATCCAATCGTAGCGTCAGGAAACCATCGTTGGTAATTCGTCCACCTTCAATCAGCGTGGTCGGATGATTAAAATTCAGCGGAAGCGTACCACTCACACGCCCGGACAGCGCAAACTGCTTTTGCTTTACCACAGTGATCAGTTCGCTGAGATCGACACTCTTAACGGTGAGAAGTGCCGGCTCACGCTGCGGCCAGCGCAACGTGGACAGGCCGACATGCCCATTCAATACGTCCATATCAGCCTGAGACATAATCAGCGGTCGTCGCTCACTGTACGGATAAAACCCTTGTAGATCGACGCGGATATTGTTCATCCTAAACAGGTTATCCAATACATCGATTCGCAGCGTGACGGGCTGCTTGACGCCCAGTTGCCAACGTTGATCTTTCAGGCGATAAGGGAGAACAAAATTTACCCCGCTAACTTCGCCATCCTGTAGCCATAGCCCACCATTTTTCACCACCCAATGTCCGCCAGCGCTGAACCCTTCTTTACGTGCAGCGGAAAAGGCCGCCTGTGCGTAAAACTGTCCGGTGCGGATATTCATTTTCAACAACGGGGAAAGCAGAGGCTGAAACACCTTAAGCGGCTGTATTGGCCACCATGCGCCACCGCGCAGTCGCTCACCATCCCAGCGTCCGCGCAGCCTAACGGGCCCAATATCTTCAGCCTGTAGCTGCCCCTGTAGCTGGAAATCATTTGGGCTGCGCCCCTGCATTTCCAGCGTTAACAATGAAGGCGGTAAATAGCCACCGTTGCTGAAGTGCGCTCGCTCGGAGGCCAGTTGCAACGCCCCTTGAAAATGTTCGCCTGAGCGGGCGCGCTGCCAACGGATCGGCTCAGTAATCGTCAGGCGAGGCTGGTGTACCGTCACAATGCCATAACCCAGTTGGTCCAGCCCACTCGACAGTTGGCTCACTTCAATCAGCGTATCCTGCCAACGACCTCGACCCGCTACGTCCCACTGTCCTTTCAGCGGCGGCAGGCGACCACTGCCCCAATAGCGCCATTGCCACTCACCTTGGTCCGGCCAGAAATCCTGCGCCTGACCGTCAAGGTGCAGGTTAAAGCGTCCCCAGTATGCTTCCCGTGCCTTCACAATCGCCTGTAGCCGCCCATTCACGCCCGTCGCACTGATCCTAACGCCAGCCAGCGGCCAACGCGCTTCTTCAAGATAAATCTGTGGTGCGGGCGTTCCCCAGGCACGTAGCAGCGCGCCCGGTAAAAGAGAGAGTTCGGGGTTGAGAATAGAACCCTGCAAAATCCCCGGTAGCGTCGCCGTCAGGGAGAGCGCCGGTAAGTTAGCCTGTCCGGTAAGCTGAAAGCGCAATTCACTGTTGAGCAAACCGATATTGCCCGGCCCCAGCACCAACACGGCGTTAGCCTTGCCGTTATGTCCTTGCGTCAGCATATTCAACCGCGCATTAATCGTGGTGGCATCCAGCCCTTGCCGCCAGTGCTGTAATGTCATGGCTACTTGCCCTGAGAGTGGCTGATCCGCATAAGGCCAGCGCCAGACGCCGTTAATGACCTGAATAACGTCATCCGTCAGTTGCCACGGCAGCGATATCAGCGGCGTCTCATCATTCGCCGCATTCAGTACCAGTTCGCCTTGCTGCTTATGCCAATCCAACAGGAGCGAGAGCGGATCCGGCGTCTGCCCTGAATCCAGCTTGCCGGTAAGCCGCCCCCGCACCGGTGCGGCATCCAGTGTATCGGCCAACTCCATCTCACCACTGACTTGTAAACGCACAAATCCTGCTGGCGTGGCAAGCGTGCTTTCATGCAGAGTCAGGCGTGTATCATTTAGCTCTGCCCTAAACGCTAACTGATCGCCCTGATAATCGAGTGTTTGTTGTTGTTTGCCATCGCTACTGAACCTCACCTGTCCGGCATAATCCTGCCAAGGCTGTAGCGTAAATGTCTTTACCTGAATAGTGGCAGCAGGCAGTCGCCGCTGCCATTGCGATAGCTGCACCGCAGGTTCAGTGCTGTTACCTGCTGGCACATGCTGCAAGCAGTCGCTGTTTAACGTCACAGCATCAATATCGGCATGCCATCGCCAGCTATGCCAGCGCAACGTCATATTCCGTACGTCAAATAGCGTGCATTCCCCAGCCGTAATACTGAATCCCGCGCTATGTAGCCCGCCGCCCTGCCAGCCAGGCGACCCATTTACGGTCAACGACAGGCCCGCAGGTAGCCAGATTTCGGCAAGGCGCGGCAGCCACTGTGGCAATGCCCGCCAGGAGAGAAACAGCAAGGCTGCCAACAGAAAAGCGATTGGAAGTGCCTGTTTTTTAATCATTAGAGAATGTTAAGCATATGTTCAATGTCCGTAAAAATCCGTCCTGAATTTACCCGTTGATTGTTCATTCACAAATAGCTCTTTTTATTAACAAATAACCCTACCCAACTCACATTTAGCCCTATTGTGCGTACAGGCTCATTACCCTTTCGTGGTAAAATGTTTAATTGAGGTTATATTTTGTAATGAATCTCGTTATCTCATCATGAACAAAGCGTTTCTGGGTGGATATCAGGATTATCTCCTTCTGTCCGAATCGCCTTAAAAAAAAGCAATGAGCAACCTGAACCATTACCGCTATCCGCTGATTCATTTTCGTGGGTATGCCTCATGTTAAATCAGTAATCGGACACAGCATATCAAGGACTGCTTTATGCGTAATAACACCCCAGTCACCGACCATCAACTCCCGCTTTCTGAAAAAACCAGACTCATGTCGGTCACCACGCCAGAAAGCCACATTACTTATGCAAACAAAGATTTTATTGATGTCAGCGGCTACACCACCGATGAGCTGATGGGGCAGCCCCATAATCTTATCCGACACCCGGATATGCCACCAGCCGCCTTCGCAGATATGTGGAAAACGCTGCGTGCAGGGAATATCTGGACGGGAATTGTAAAAAATCGGTGCAAAAATGGCGATCATTATTGGGTAAAATCCAGCACCACGCCGTTGAGAAAAGGCGGTGAGATTACCGGTTATATGTCTGTGCGAACCGCCGCGTCGCCCGACGAAATTCGCCAAGCCGAGACGCTCTATGCCAGTGCGAACGAAGGTAAACTGAAACACCGCACGTTCCATCACGGTCTACTTATTTATACTGGACCATTGCGTATCCTGAGCCTTTTTAAAACCATGCCGCTACGCTGGCGCATCCGCAGCTATTTTCTGCTCTTTAGCCTGATTCCATTAATCGCCGCCTATTCCCTACTGGCGGGAACGGCATTGGCTTCTGTGCTTTTTCCGCTGCTTATCGCCTGCTGTTTTGTCAGTGGAGAGCTT
The DNA here is from genome assembly GCF_000740965.1 of Pectobacterium atrosepticum. Taxonomy (NCBI): domain Bacteria; kingdom Pseudomonadati; phylum Pseudomonadota; class Gammaproteobacteria; order Enterobacterales; family Pectobacteriaceae; genus Pectobacterium; species Pectobacterium atrosepticum. The sequence continues at coordinate 2,838,788 of NZ_CP009125.1, forward strand.
CTGGTGCACCATGTCGCCCGCCCCATCGAGCAAATATTGGCTCAGGCCATGCGTTCCGCTGCCGGACAGGCAGACAATCTAACGCAGCTTAATCGCGTGGATGAAATTGGCATGTTAATGCGGGCAGTAAACCAGTCCGGTATGAACTTCCGCACTTTCGTGGACGATGTGAACACCAATCTGAGCGAGCTGAAAAACGCCTGTAATGAAATCGCGCAAGGCAACCATACGCTGGCACAGTGCTGCGAGGAGACGGAAAAAAGCCTGCAACAGACTGCCGCGTCCGTGGAACAGCTCACTGCAACAATAAAAAGTAATGCGGAAGCCTCGCTTCAAGCCTCTATATACACGCAGGATGTGAATCAGGCGGTGAACTCTGGCGAACAGGCCGTCAGCCAGGTCTCCGATACGATGGAGACGATCACACGCTCCAGCGAACGCATTACGGATATCGTCAGCGTGATGGATAATCTCGCGTTTCAGACTAATATTCTCGCCGTGAACGCCGCCGTCGAAGCTGCGCATGCCGGAGAACAGGGGAAGAGTTTTGCGGTGGTCGCGAGTGAAGTTCGTTCGTTAGCGCAGCGCAGTGCCTCCTCCTCCAGCGATATTTCGACCATTATTGACGAAACGCTGAATAGTATCCGTACCGGCGAACAGCAGGTCTCGCATACACACAAATCCATGAGCAATATTCTGCTTCAGGTTCAGCACGTCACTAATTTGATGAATGAGATCAGCCTCGCAACGCAGGAACAATCTTTAGGGCTGGAGCAAATTAATGAGGCGGTAAATCGCATTGATGAACTCACACATCAGAATACCGCATTGGCCAGTCAGTCACATTCAGCCACCGATCACCTGCAACAGCAGATATCGAGTATGGTACAGGCTGCCTCGGTCTTCAGCCTTTCCCGCTAATCTCATCTTTAACGGGCGCTTACATCAGGGCGCTCGTCGCCTTCCCTCTCATCATCTCCCGTCGTTCTTCAACATGTGTTGCCCACAGTGCAAATTTGCAAAGGCATAATATACTTAGCAAATGAATGCTTTTGGTCATCAGCATGCGCGTTTGCAGCCAGTCAGGTCGGACAACTACTTTCCGAAAGGGAAAATAACGTAAGAAACTAATGAGAATATATAAATCCCTGAGCTAATTATTTCTTAGACATTGCCGTTAATTAGATAGCGTTAATCGTTTTTCAGTTAGCTAATGGATCTAAAAACATCATATTTACGCTTGCTTATACTAAAAGGATCAATAAATGCGTAAGAATTTTCCTGTCAGCGATATTCAGTATTTATTAGATGAAAAAGCCAAGCTAATGTCGGTTACGACCACCGATAGTCATATCACTTATGCAAATGACGATTTTATTGATGCCAGTGGTTACGACTTTGAGGAAATCCTCCACCAACCTCACAATATCGTACGTCACCCAGATATGCCCCCGCTGGCGTTTGCCGACATGTGGGCAACGCTGAAGGCAGGTAAAATCTGGACGGCGGTCGTCAAGAACCGCCGTAAGAGTGGCGATTACTATTGGGTGAAGGCCAGTACGACGCCGCTGATGAAGGAAGGGAAAATAACAGGATATATGTCGGTGCGAACGCGCGTTTCTCAGGAAGAGATTCGACAAGCTGAAGCGCTTTATCATCAAATGAATGAGAATAAATTAAAAAACCGCCGACTGTATCAAGGATTGCTGATTTATAAAGGGCCGCTCAAGTTCCTTAGCTTATTTAATGTCATTCCGGTACGTTGGCGGATTAGAAGCTATGTTTTCCTTTTCATGTTATTCGCGCTTCTTTTCTTACTCGCAACCCTTCCACTCACCACACCGTTATTCGTTTTTGTTTTGGCGCTACTCGCTGGCGCGACAATAACCAGTGAATTATTAGTTCAGCACTTGGCAAAACCGCTGGAAAAAATTCTCCGCCAAGCCATTAATTCTGCATCCGGGCAGGCGGATAACTCGTTTCAACTTAATCGGGTGGATGAAGTGGGCATGTTATTACGCGCCGTCAATCAATCCGGTATGAATTTCCGTACGTTTGTCGATGATGTCAACGGCAAGCTGGCCGAGCTACGCCACGCCTGCGGCGAGATTGCTTCTGGGAATTACACGCTCAGCCAGCGCTGTGAAGATACCGCACAAAGTTTGCAATCTACTGCGTCATCAATGGAAGAGTTAACGGCAACGATTCAAAGTAATGCGTCTGCCACACAGTTGGCGACACGATGTGCAAATGATGCCAATCAGGCTGCCGACGCTGGCGAGAAAGCGGTCAACCAAGTAACAGAGACGATGGCGACCATGACGCGTTCCAGCAAAGAGATCACCGACATCATCAGCGTGCTGGATAATCTGGCGTTCCAGACCAATATTCTGGCGCTTAATGCGGCAGTAGAAGCGGCTCATGCTGGAGAACAAGGAAAGAGTTTCGCCGTGGTTGCGGGGGAAGTTCGTATTCTGGCACAGCGTAGCGCTGCTGCCGCAAAAGACATCGCGGAGATTATCGACACCACGATTGCGAATATTCACACCAGCGACAAATTGGTCAACCATACCAGCCAGTCAATGCAAAATATTTTAACGCAGGTGCAGCAGGTTACGCAGCTTGTGAATCAGATCAGCTTGGCGACACAAGAGCAATCACAAGGGCTGGGGCAGATTAATTCCGCAGTGAACAACATTGATGAATTGACGCGCCAGAACACCATCTTAGCGACACATTCCAGTTCTGCCATCAACAGCCTGGAACAGCAGATATCTACCATGTCCGAAGCCGTATCGGTCTTCAGCATCCCTCGCTAAATCCGTTCTTATGCAGTTATCACCTCTTATTTTCAAACCGTTACTGTCAGTAAGGTAACGGTTTGTCACCGCCCAATTTTCTGATAGCTTAATCTGAGGATTTTTCGGAGAAACTATCAATGAAACTGGCAATTTACAGCACTAAGCAGTATGACCGTAAATATCTGGAACAGGTCAATCAGCAGTTTGGCTATGAACTGGAGTTTTTTGATTTCATGCTGACCTCGCGCACAGCGAAAACAGCCGCGGGCTGTCAGGCCGTCTGCATCTTCGTGAATGATGATGGCAGCCGCGACGTGTTGACCGAACTGGCGGGGTTGGGCATTAAAACACTGGCGCTACGCTGCGCAGGCTTTAACAATGTCGATTTGGAAGCCGCCAAGGAGCTGGGTATCAGCGTGGTACGCGTTCCCGCGTATTCCCCCGAGGCCGTCGCTGAGCATGCAGTCGGCCTGATGCTGACGCTCAACCGCCGTATTCACCGCGCCTATCAACGTACCCGCGACGCGAACTTCTCTCTGGAAGGGCTGATTGGGTTCAATATGCACAACCGGACGGCGGGCATTATCGGTACTGGCAAAATCGGCATCGCCACCATGCGCATCCTGAAAGGCTTTGGCATGCGCCTGCTGGCATTCGATCCTTACCCGAACCCGCAGGCGTTAGAGTTAGGGGCGGAATATGTCGATCTCAAAACGCTGTACGCCAATGCGGACGTTATTTCTCTGCATTGTCCGCTGACGCCAGAGAATCATCATCTGCTGAATCAGGCGGCCTTTGCACAAATGAAAAATGGCGTCATGATCGTCAATACCAGCCGTGGCGGACTGATCGATTCGCAGGCCGCTATCGATGCATTGAAGCAGCAGAAAATTGGCGCGTTGGGTATGGACGTTTATGAAAACGAGCGCGATCTCTTCTTCGCCGATAAATCTAACGATGTAATCCAGGACGATATTTTCCGCCGTCTATCGGCGTGCCACAACGTACTGTTTACCGGACATCAGGCTTTCCTGACCGAAGAAGCGTTGATCAGTATTTCCCAAACCACGCTACAGAACCTGAAAGACATCAGCCAGAACGTGCCCTGCGCCAATCTGGTTACGCCTTAAGGTTTTCTGCGGCAGTACAGACTGCCGCACATTCACCCCGCAGGACAGCTTCCATTCATCACCGATTGTTCGCTACAGCGCTTACCATTTGCTAACTGACAGGCTCCCACGTTCATACCATCCAGTTGTCTGGCACTCGCCATCGTCCCGCCAATCAATGTACAGTTGACGTCAACCGGAGAACTGCTTTTCAGCAACACCGCGGTACTCCTATCATCATTTTGCATAGCATCTTGTTGGGCAACCGCAGCGTTCTCACTATGATTACTGCATCCCGCCAGCAGGAGCGCAGCAGCAGTACATAGCCATGGCAAAAATTTCATGTTTTGGCCTCGTATCGGATGGACCACAGATTCTGACGCCACATTGGGCACCAAAATCTGACGAATAGACTTTTCAGATAAAGACTATATCCACCACATCTCACGTCGGCAACCGCGATCGTGAAGCAAAAGGCATTATCCCCCTAAACCCCGCACCAGAGGAGACGAAAAAATCATCACTCGGAAGTCAAAGCGATGTACCAAACACCGTGTTTTTTCACGCTAAGCAATCTTTCACATACTTATATTTAATATAGGTAATAGCAAAGATAGCTTGTCGACTTCTTATTAAATAAAACCATAACCATCATTTAATTTAAACATAATAATTAGCTGATAAATCATTTAAATTATTAACACTTCATTGATTTCTTCATTTAAATACCAAGTTTCAGTTATTTTTTTGATATCGCAAATATTAACTTTTTACATAAAGAAAGGAATTAATTATCATTGGTAAATAAAATCACATCGAATAGTGTCATTTCAATGCTCTCAGAAAGACTAATAGAGCATCACAGCAACAATATTAACAATAAAATTAAATAAGGTGACATAATGTCAAATCAACTTCTTAGTGGATGGATTGCTTTCCGTGATTTGAATGATACAGATAAAGCGCTTTTTAAATCTACTGTACATCTGTTGGGCGTGACCTACTCTCCTTTATTTGTCGCAACACAGGTGGTATCAGGCACAAACTATTCTTTTCTGACGAAAGGCACGGTAACGTCTCCAGAGGCACCGCTGAGAATTGTCAAAATCCATGTTTACAAACCGCTAAGCAGCGAGGCGCACATTACTAAAATTGAAGAAGTTCTGCCGCAATAAATAGTTCATAAAATAAATATCACTACGGCTAGTTTATTTATCTTACTAGCCGTAGTACCGTTTTACTGTATATTCCCAACTTGCCAGAACCGCCTCCTATTTTACCTGAACCTCCACCCAGCAATGAAAGTGTATCGCTATTGCTACCTAATAAATTTCCGGGGGTGCGAGGCCACTGCAATCAAAAATCGGTCCAATACCCGCCGACTCCCCAACAGGAATGAACTGACCCCATAATGATTTTGTGGTATAAAAACCGGAGCAACTTTTTAAGGCATACTCCGGTATTTTTCGCGAATTTAGCGCGGATTATCCCTTAACTCAAGTTCAAAGAACTAAAACTAGTAATACTCTGATTAATTAGAAAAACCTACGATAGTGATTATAAAGGCATTATATCCTTTAGAGGAATCATCGTTGATATTTTCGATAGCATTATCATTGCTCTTTTTTATTTCACTTTTATCAGTCAACTTATCGAAACCATCCCACCGAGTGTTCCCATCAGGTTGGAATCCTGGATTCAACCAGTGACCACCTTCGATCATTCCGATTGGTAGATTGCGTTTAGTCGCTTCCTGGCATACTTCAATAGCTGCCTTTGGTGATAATTTCATTACAGCATTACCACCAAGTTCAAAGAAAAATTCACCTTCGCTAAAAAAATCTCGCTTATTTTTATTCATTTTTATCTCCCCAATTAATACGTGAATCATCAACCCATTCGGGATCACTTTTATCACTGAACTGAACGACTTCCCCTGTCCGATCATTAACTACGATATATTTCCCAAATTCGCCATAAACAGAGGCAGGATCATTTCTACCTAAAAAATCAGGGGGCGTCTTTTTAGGACTACACTTATCTTCGGCGCTGCCTTTTGCTCCTTTTGAAACGGTATCTCGAACATCTTGTTCCGTCCACCCACGATTTCCAAGCTGCTCCCTGATTTTATCATCCAACTTCAGCTCAGGAGCTTTACCTTTATCCTTTTCTTGCTCATCCTTCAGCTTTTGATCCGCCGATTTTTTATCCTGCTCAGCTTTTACCCTGCTTTCCAACGCAATAATCAGAGATTTTTCAGCGTTGCTAATTAGTTCCTTGCTCTTTAGCAATTCACTGCGGAGATAACCGTAATATTCCAGAGCTTGCTCTTTGTATACGTCACCTAAGACAAACATAGTTTCGCTAGGATCATTCAGCATATCTTGTGAAAGATTGTTCACAGAATATTTTGTAATGACATCATGCCAAATGATTTCGTCAGTAAACAAAGCACCGGATCCCTGTGCAAAAAGATCGTTGAGATATGAACAAAAAAATTAGCTACTCTTTCTCGTCCATAGGGCAATTGTGGAATGCTGCGGTAAAACGATCTGGCATTCGTCGCCGTAATCCGTACCATACACGCCATGATCACGCAGACCATATTGGCGTCTGCTCTGAACCGTTTTCCACCCGTAACGCCTTTTGCAACGAGCACAGATAAAAATGTCAGAAAATCAACAAACTAACCAAAAAGAACAATACAATTTAAACAAATTGCAAAAGCGCCTGCGCCGTAACGTCGGCGAAGCTATCGCTGATTTCAATATGATTGAAGAAGGCGACCGCATTATGGTGTGCCTTTCCGGCGGGAAAGATAGCTTCACCATGCTGGAGATTCTGCGCAATCTGCAACAAAGTGCGCCAATTAACTTTTCTCTGGTCGCAGTGAATTTGGATCAGAAACAGCCGGGATTCCCGGAACATATTCTGCCGCAATATCTTGATAACATCGGCGTGGAATACAAGATCGTCGAAGAAAATACCTACGGGATTGTGAAAGACAAGATCCCGGAAGGAAAAACGACCTGCTCGCTGTGTTCACGCCTGCGCCGTGGGATTTTATACCGTACCGCGACAGAGCTCGGCGCAACAAAAATCGCCCTTGGCCACCACCGCGACGATATTCTGCAAACGCTGTTTCTGAATATGTTTTACGGTGGAAAACTGAAAGGTATGCCACCAAAGCTGATGAGCGACGACGGTAAACATATCGTCATCCGCCCTCTTGCCTACTGCCGTGAAAAAGATATCGAACGCTTTGCTGAAGCCCGCCAATATCCGATTATTCCGTGTAATTTGTGCGGCTCACAGCCCAATCTGCAACGTCAGGTGATTAAAGACATGCTGCGCGATTGGGATAAACGCCACCCTGGTCGTATTGAAACCATGTTCAGCGCTATGCAGAACGTTGTTCCTTCTCATCTTGCCGATCATGCGCTGTTTGATTTCAAAAACATTCGTCACGGTAGCGACGTGGTGGATGGTGGCGATCTGGCTTTCGACCGCGAAGAACTGCCGTTACAGCCTGCGGGCTGGCAGCCGGAAGAAGATGACGACGCATCGCCAATTACTCGCCTTGATGTGTTGGAAATAAAATAAGCGCGACATTCTCATTAGGGAATGACATTACCGTCAAAAATAGAGACACGGTGGCAAGAAGCAGAAATTACTGTTTCACCACCGTGTTTTTTATTTCCGTTTTCCACCAAGCACAGCTATCTATCTTGCGGTGGTTCAGTGACAGGCTCGTGTTCCGGCCCTGTGGGTGGGTCAGGAATTGGCGGTGGATCGGGGAGTGGATAAGGTGACGGGTCGTTCGGCACAATAGGAATCGGTTCAATGGGAACCGTGTCGGCTTGCAGATAATCCGTCGCGCCTTGCATGAGCATATTTTCCTCCTCGGTGTTGGATAATGTTAAAGCAAATCCAGCTACTGAAGCAGTACAGACATGCGTTACAACTGGTCAAGCAGCACCAGCGCTTCCCTTTAAGCATAGTAAGCTAATGAATAAAATGCCAAAGGCATTTTACAACGTCGCTTGCGACGGCCCGAAGGGTGTGGTGCTTTAGCCCACCATAATAAAATGCCAAAGGCATTTTACAACGTCGCCTGCGACGGCCCGAAGGGTGGATGGAAAAGGAAGGAACCGGATCGAGGGACAAAAAAAAGCCGACAAAACTGTCGGCGTGGTGTGAATCAATTGTGCTATGCAGTAATTCAAAAAAGGAAGTAAGACAATATGGAGCGCAACGCCCATCGCTTGACGTTGCATTCACCTGCGAGAATGATAGTGCCGCACAACAAGGTAAAAAATGTTGATATTGCTCAATTTACGCGTGGTTTTTTAGCCGTTCGCGACAGTTTGTGATTATCTACGCACTCACTCACCGCGAGTTTCTATAGCCATTTACTGCGCTTTAACCACCATGCAACGCCGCCAACCAATATCACCAACATCAGGCAGAACGTGAAAAAACCAAACGGCGCATCGCCGCCGGGAATTCCCCCTAAATTGACGCCAAATAAACCGGTTAAGAACGTCGTTGGCAGAAAAACCATCGCCAAAAGCGACATCGTATAGGTACGGCGGTTCATCGCTTCGGTCATCAAGGCGGTGATTTCATCCGAAAGTACCGTGGTGCGAGCAACACTGGCATCCAAATCCTCCAACCCGCGCCCTAACCGATCGGCAATTTCCTGCATTCTGCGTCGGTCGTCATCCTGCATCCAAGGCAGCTTCTCGCCGGAAATACGCGAGAATACATCGCGCTGTGGCGTCATATAGCGGCGTAGCACGATAAGCTGTTTGCGAATCAGCGCCAGCTCGCCGCGCGGCGGAATCTTTTGTTCCAGCAAATCGTCTTCCAGATCGATGATTTTCTCATGCAAATCATCAATGAACTCGCTGGTATGATCGGTCAAGGCTTCCGCAATGGAGACCAGCCAGTTTCCGCTGTCCGTCGGGCCATTGCCTTCTTTCAGGTCGGTAAGAATCTCATCGATAGCCAGAATCTTACGGCGTCGAGTAGAGATAATCAGCTTGTCGGTAATGAACACCCGAACGGCCACGAGTTGATCTGGCCGCGCATTGGCATTCAGGTTAATGCTGCGCAGCGTGATCAGCGTACCTTCGCCCAAACGCGTAACTCTGGGGCGGACGCTTTCCCCCGCCAACGCAGTGCGTACGCTATCGGGTACCACTAGCGTTTTATTCAGCCAGCGTGCGCTAGCTGGCACTGTAGAATCCAGATGTAGCCAGCAGGGTTTCTCGCTGTTGACAACGTCTTGCTCGCCAATCGGGGTAATGCCCCCCCTTCCATCCAACTGATACGCATGAACCGCACCGCTGTGTTGCAACTCTTTTCCTGCAAAGGATTCCACGTTTTGCCTCCAACGGTTTTTGCTATCAGCTCTTTACCTATTCGTTCTTTTACTACCCGTTCTGCGTTCTACCAGCCGGAAGATCCATCATGACCACTCCGGCTTTATTACCACATCATTCGATGTATCAATACGGTACTTAATGCTTTTCAATGTAGAGCATATGACTGTACGCCACATCTTCAGGGTTAGTAATCGGATAACCCTTCACCCACGGCTTAATCAAGCGACCGTTGGTATATTGATAGATCGGCGCAATCGGCGCTTCATCCATCAATATCTGCTCTGCTCGGTTGTAGTCCGCATTCAACGCCTGCGGGTTAGTCTGGTTACCCGCTTCATCTAGTACACGATCGTAATTCGCACTTTTAAAGCGGGCGATATTCCCGCTGTGGTGCGATGTCATCAGAGAAAGGAACGTCGAGGGTTCGTTATAGTCACCGACCCAAGAGGCACGCACGACGTCAAAATTACCGCTATTTCGGCTGTCTATGTAGGTTTGCCATTCTTGATTGGATAAGCGTACGTCTACTCCCAACGTTTTCTTCCACATGGAAGCCACGGCAATCGCGATCTTCTGGTGGCTTTCCGACGTGTTGTACAACAACGAGAGTTTCAACGGGTTATTTGGGCCATAACCTGCGGCCGCCATCAGCGCTTTTGCCTGCGCATCCAGCTCATCCTGAGAATATTGCTGCAACAGGCTTTCCGTAGGTTTGAAGCCTGCGGTGACATCAGGCGTAAAGTGCCAAGCCGGCTTTTCCCCCGTGCCCAGCACTTTTTCGGCAATCACTTTACGGTCGATGGCATAAGACAGTGCTTTTCGTACCCGGACATCATTGGTGGGCGCACGTTGCGTGTTAAACGCGTAGTAATAGGTGCCAAGCTGCTCTGGCGTATAAACCTGACCGGGCAAATCCTTCAGCAGCTTCTGATACAGATTTTTAGGGAATGACTCGGTGATATCAATATCACCAGACAGATAGCGTTTTGTCGCGTTCGATTCCTGATTGATCGGAACAAAAGTCACCTTTGTCAGGCGCGTGTTGGCGTTATCCCAATAATATTGATTCTGCGTGAGCACCAGCTTCTCATTAACGACGCGATGATCCAGCTTAAACGCGCCATTTCCAACCAGATTTCCCGGCTTCGTCCAGTCGTTCCCGAATTTTTCTACCGTGGCCTGATGGACTGGAAACAGGCTGAAATTCGCCGTCAGGCTGACAAAATAAGGTACTGGCTTGCTGAGCTGCACTTTCAGCGTGTGATCATTAACGGCCGACACACCAAGTTGATCGACAGGCATTTTGCCCGCGAGAATCTGTTCGGCATTCTGAATCCCCGCGAGCCGGGCAAACCAGGCGAATGACGAGCTGTTTTCAGGCGTGACCAAGCGACGCCAGCTATAGACAAAATCGTTTGCCGTAACGGGTTCACCGTTAGACCAGCGAGCATTATCACGCAGGGTAAAGATAAACGTGCGGTTATCGGTCGTCTGCCAGCGCAGCGCCACACCCGGGACGATGTTGCCCTTCGCATCCTGATTGACCAGACCTTCAAATAGGTCACGTGCCACCTGTGCTTCCGGCAGCCCCACCGCTTTTATCGGATCGAGAGAAGCTGGTTCATCTTTAATGTGGCGGACGATTTCCTGTTTCTCAGCCAGAACCGTTCCCGCCGGAACCTGCGCCGCGACAGCATTGCCCGCCAACGCCGCCATCAACGCGGCATAAAATGCAGAATATCCATAGTGCATGATGAGTTGACCTGAAAGCGTAATGAATTGATTGAAGAATATAATAGTCAGAAATCATCGCTATCATCCAGCGATACGCCTGCAATTTGTCAATCCACATCACCGTTTGCGTCTCTGAAGCGATTTTTTTATGATGAAACGCATAGGTAACCACAGGGCGATATCATGGAAAACACAATAATTCCTCTTCAGGCGCGTCAGCAACGAGGTAATTTGCCGTCGCTGGGCGAACCTTATGGAAAATCGCTACTAGGCGCACCGCTACTCTATTTCCCAGCCGAATTAGCGCCTTCAGAAAGCGGGCTGATTATTGCCGGGACACACGGTGATGAAACCGCGGCGGTTGTGGCGCTATCCTGCGCGCTTCGCACCCTCTTTTCAGGGCAGCGCCGCCATCACGTTGTTCTTGCGGTAAATCCCGATGGCTGTCAGTTGGGCCTGCGTGCCAACGCTAACGGTGTCGATCTCAATCGCAATTTTCCAGCCAGTAACTGGCAACCGGGGAATACGGTATATCGCTGGAATAGCGCCGCAGATGAACGTGATGTCGAGCTATCCACGGGTGAAACCGCAGGCTCAGAGCCAGAAACAAAAGCCCTTTGCACGCTGATTGAGAAACTTAATCCTCACTGGGTTGTCTCTTTTCATGAGCCGCTCGCCTGTATTGAAGATCCACACGGGTCCGAACTGGGTCAATGGTTGGCGCAGCAATGCGAACTGCCCTTAGTATCGAGTATCGGCTACGACACACCGGGATCTTTCGGAAGCTGGTGCGCCGATCGGTCGCTCCATTGCATTACCGCTGAGCTTCCGCCAATCTCGGCAGATGCGGCCAGCGAATGCTATCTGAACGCCATGGTCGCGTTGCTAAGCCAGCAATTTTAATCGTAATTTTTATACCAATGTTGCTAATGTTGCCCTAAACTGAGCAGCGTGTTAATCACCTGTAATTAAGGACGCAAACATGTCACAGAACGTACATTTTCAAGGCAATCCTGTGCCAGTAGCTGGGTCATTCCCGGCCAAAGGAAGCAAAGCGCCAGCATTCACTATGGTCGCTAAAGACCTGTCAGATGCTTCACTCAGCAACTATGCTGGCAAGCGCAAAATCCTGAACATTTTCCCAAGCATCGATACCGGTGTTTGTGCCGCGTCCGTGCGTAAATTTAACCAGTTGGGTTCTGAGCTGGATAACACCGTTGTTCTGTGTATCTCTTCCGATCTGCCGTTTGCACAGTCCCGTTTTTGCGGTGCGGAAGGTCTGAACAACGTGGTTGTACTGTCTACCCTGCGTGGCGGTGAGTTCAAAGAAAGCTACGGCGTTGCTATTGCAGATGGTGCGCTGAAAGGCCTGACCGCTCGTGCTGTCGTGGTGCTGGACGAAAATGACAACGTGCTGCATAGCGAACTGGTGAATGAAATCACCACTGAACCAGACTATGACGCTGCACTGGCTGTTTTGAAATAAGCCATACTGCCAGTTATTCATACTGATGATAGTGAAGAAACGGCTGCGCAAGCAGCCGTTTTGTTATTTACTCTTCGTCATCCCCCGCCGGTTTGCGTTGGCTGAGTCCATATTCCCGCAGTTTGTTGGCTATCGCCGTGTGCGACACGCCTAGCCGCTTCGCCAATTTGCGTGTGCTTGGATAGGATTGATAAAGACGGGTCAGCACGGAGCGCTCAAAACGTTTGTTGATGTCATCCAACGAGCCATCCAGCAGAGTTTCATCTTGTGGCGCATCAATCGAAAACGCAGGGAGATCGATGTCTTGCATATGCAGTTCGCCACCGTGCAACTGCGTCAGCGCGCGATAAATGGTATTTCTTAGCTGCCGAACGTTACCCGGCCAACCGTACTGCGGCAGGAAATGTTCCACATCTGCTGCCAGCTTGGGGCGAGGAATTCCCTGTTCGTCGGCAAAACGTGCCACAAAGAGTTCAGCCAGCGGCATAATGTCCGCCGGACGCTCGCGGAGCGGCGGTAACATTAACGTGAGCACATTGAGACGATAATAAAGATCCTCGCGGAATTCCCCGCGCTGCACCAGTTCCAGCAGATTTTTCTTAGTCGCGCAAATCACCCGCACGTCCACATGGACTTCGTGATCTTCGCCCACACGGCGGAATGTCCCGTCATTCAGGAAACGTAACAATTTAGTCTGCATCTGTGCCGACATTTCACCGACTTCATCCAGCAGAACCGAACCACCGTTAGCCTGTTCGAAGAATCCTTTCTTACCTTCCTGCGCATTGAGATACGCGCCGGAAGCATGGCCGAACAGCTCGCTTTCCATTACGTCATCGGGCAATGCTGCGCAGTTCAGCGCCAGGAAAGGATTCTTGCCACGCGGCCCACGCAGGTGGCAGGCACGCGCCAGCATATCTTTGCCCGTCCCCGTGTCACCTACGATCAACAGCGGCGCGTCCAACATCGCCAACTTACGTGCCTGTTCAACCACCTGACGCATTTTTGGGCTAGCGGCGACGATATGATCGAATTCATTTTCATCGTTCACGGCAAGATTCTGTAACTGTCGGCCCATGCGAGCGGCCGATTTCAACATCACTAGTGCGCCTGCGGTTGCCACGTTACCAGCATCATCTTCCAGGCGGACCGGTGTCATTTCCAGCAAGAAATCTTGACCACGAATCACTACGCGTTCTGCGACGATAGAGCTACTCTTCTCAAGCCAGTTGGCGAAATTGAAACTGGGAATCATCGTGGCAATCGTCAATTCGCTGATGGTTTCTGCCGATTGTTCAAACAGCGCCAGCGCGGCCGGATTAAACAGTTCCGGTGTCCCTTTCATATCCAGCGAGAACACGGGCTCAGGCATAGACTCCAGCAGCGCATTCAACGCCCGATGCTCACGTTCAGATGGCATAAACGCCACGGTGCGCACATCGCTGACGCTTTCAATACGGCGGATTTCCGTCATCAGTGGACGAAAATCATCAAAATCTAGGGTGGCAAAATTGAGGTAAATACGGCCAATAGACGCAATTTCGATGCCGCGTAAATCAATATGGCGTGACGCAAGCAGATCTAACAGCTCACGGACCATACCAATGCGGTCTTCACAAATAACTTCCAGATGCATCAACGGCTACCTTCTTCAAGAGACACGACATGGCTATTGCTACTGATAATACCCTTTCGTTTGCACCGGATGAAGTAAAGTGGCAGCAAAAGTTGACACATCTGTACGTTTTTTCCACGTCAATAACGAAACGAGGTTAAGACAGCGGCGTGGTTGCCATCGCCACAATGGTTCGAATGCCTTCCAGATAATTGCCGAGACGTAAATTTTCATCAAAACTATGCTGATTATTATCGGCATTAACCAGAGGCACGATCACGTAAGGCACTTTCAACACGCTGACCGCACCGCTCATCGGCAGCGTACCGCCCATCATACGGTTCTTCTCCGGTGCGATACCACGCGGTGCGGTTGTGGTGGCAACCGCCCAATGACCCAACGGAGAATCGATCTCGGTTCTGGCCGCATAGGCACTGCTCGGATAAGCCGTCAGATGAAGTGAAATCAGATGCGGATACTGCTCGCGTTCTGCCTGTGTAGGCGATTCACCTGCAATGATATGAAAGCCTTTGCTGGCGATATACTGGCGTAATAACGCATACATATCATCCGGCGGCGTTTCCGGTACGGTACGGATATTCACGCTAGCGGTCGCGGTTGATGGAATGGCATTCGATGCTTTTTTTCCCGTCTCACCAGCTTTAATACCGAGAATATCCAGCGAAGGATACTGCACCGCCTCTGCCGCATTGCCTGCGACCTTATCCAACTGCGCGACGCCAAAGCGTTTTTCCAGCGAACCCGCAGGTGGTGAAGTCTCGGCTACCTGTTTTTTATCGCTATCGCTGAGTGTGACGCGGTCATAATAACCGGGGATCGTGACCTTGCCGTCCGCATCTTTCATGCTGGCCAGCAACGTAGCCAGATTTTGCACCGGATTTGGAATAACATTGCCATAGCCACCGCTGTGCGCAGCGGCATTCGCACCGAAAACCGTCATGTCGATCTGAATTGAACCACGATTACCAAAGTTGATGCCAGGGCGATTGCTGGACGGCATCGCACCATCATAAATCACCATACCATCGCTTTTCAGCAGCATCAGATGATCGGCCATCACCGTCGTCAGGCCGGGTGAACCTTTTTCTTCTTCGGAATCCAACAACACTTTGATGTTAACGGCAGGTTCAACACCCTTCTCTTTCATCGCATCCATTGCTGCGAGGAACATCACGATCGGCCCTTTATCATCGGCCGATGCTCGGGCGAAAATACGCCATTCCGGATTCATGTCCCCTTTCAGAAGACGCGACTCAGGCAGCGTCTGCCATTTACCCGCGGCATCTTTTTCTTTTAGCACAGGCTGCCACGGCGGCGTTTGCCACTCGGACGGATTCACGGGCTGCCCGTCAAAATGCATGTAGAACAGGATAGTTTTACGATCGGACTTTGCCGCACCAAACTCAGCATAAACCAGCGGCTTGTCGCCATTCGTCAACGTTTGCGTGGTAAAACCGCGCTTCTGAAACGCCTTTTCCAGCCAGTCGGCATTACGTTGGATATCCGCAGGCACGGCAGCATCATTTTGCAGCGTCAGTAATTCGAGATATTCAGGGAAGCTGTTTTGCGCATAACGTTCAGCATCGGCAGGTGCCAGAACCAACTGGGCACTGGCAGGTAAACAGAGAATGCTCGTCGCCAGCGATAGCGCCGCCAGCGTCAATTTTTTACCGGGAATCATAAAAACGTCCTGTTATACAGAAATGAGAAGTATTTATCCTACACACGATTCTGTAACAACGGTACTCTCTGCCATACCGATACGCTTTTGCATTACATTCCCCAGTTGAACAATGACAAATGACGATGGCGCACACCGTACACCATCGTCTTCACCACTAACGTCCTTTTTGCAGTGTTTCTTTTACCTGACCAATCAGCTCGCGGCGGAAATCACCGAGGCGGGGTTTGTCATCCAGCCACGGCAGCGGGCGACATAATTCCATCGCTTTGATACCCAGACGCGCAGTCAGCAGACCTGCGCCAATGCCCTGTGCGGCGCGGGTCGATAGCCGTGCGGCAAGATCCTGCGACATCCAGTCCATGCCAATTTCCCGCACCAGCTCCGATGCACCGGCAAACGCAATATTAATCAACACCAGACGGAACAAGCGAATGCGGCTGAAATAGCCGAGTTCGATGCCGTATAACGCGGCAATCCGATTAATAAGCCGCAGGTTACGCCAGGCAATAAATGCCATATCGACCAGCGCTAGCGGGCTGACGGCGATCATCAAGGTAGATTCTGCCGCAGAACGACTAATTTCACGCCGCGCCTGCGTGTCCAGTACGGGCTGAACCAGACGCGCATACAATTCCAATACTTCGCGATCGTTGTGCGTTTCGTGGAGTGAAGCCTGCCAGCGCTGTATAGCCGGATGACCGCTATCCAACCCTGCCTGCCGCGCCAGTTTTTCACAGAACTCACGCCCACGTTCCACTCCGTGGCTGTGCAGCAAATCGCGCGCCATATCGCGCTCTTCCGCACGTTCTCGCAGGCGATAGAGTCGTCGCCACTCGACAGCCAGTGAGCCAACGCCCGCCGCCACAATCAGGCTGCCCGCCGTAATACCGCCCAGCGCGATCCAATCCTGTTGCACCCAGGCGTTATGCAGCGACTGAACGCCCTGCGCCAGCGCGCTGATGCCGAACAATGCGACGCCTGCCATCACCATACGCCGCCACAGGCTGCGTTTTGGACGTAGCGCCGCACTGATAGCCTCTTCCGCCGCACCTTCTTCCGGCACTTCTTCTTCGCGGCTGATAGGGGAAAATGGCGTGCTGCTCTGCTCGTCAAATGCCAATCCGGCACGTAGTTGTGGTTGCGGCTCTTGCGGTGAAACATCGTCGAACGTAACGCGTGGTTTTAGTGGCTCGTTCATCGCAATTTATCCTTTAGCAGAAAGTCCATGACCGTATCCAGCCGGATATGCGGCAACGGCGTATCTACCGTCATCTCGCGCGGACGAAATTGATCGAAGTGGAAGCCCTGCGTTTGCCAGAATGCTGCACCCGGTAAACGCGCGGGCACTTCACCGGGATAGACCGTCAACGATTGACCATCGCTGAGCCGATGCCCTTTCAGCGCCGGAATTTTCTGGCCCTGATGATCGACCACCCCGCTCTGCGTTGATTGAATCGATGCAATGCCTTCACAACGCATATCAATGCCTTCAAATGCCGCGTTCTGCCAAGCCTCTTGCACCAGTTGCTGAAGTAAAGACACCAGATTGGCGTGCTGATCGGCGGTAATGTGATCGGCTTTACTCGCAGCAAACATCAATTTGTCGATGCAGGGCGAAAACAAACGCCGGAACAGCGTGCGCTTACCGTAGTGAAAACTTTGCATCAGTTGGGTCAGCGCCAGCCGCATATCGTTAAACGCATGAATACCGCTATTGAGCGGTTGCAGGCAGTCGACCAGCACAATCTGTCGGTCGAAACGTACGAAGTGATCCTTATAAAACCCTTTGACGACCGACTGACAGTAATAATCAAAACGCTTGCGCAGCATGCCGATGTTGGTTTTCTCATCCGCCTGCGCCAGTTTGGCTTCACCGATGTTATTCACCTGCGGCCAAGGGAAGAATTGCAGCACTGGCGCCCCCGCCAGATCGCCCGGTAGAACAAATCGCCCCGGTTGGATAAAGTGCAGCCCTTCCTGTTTGCAGCGATACAGATAGTCGGTGTAGGCCTGCGCTACCTCAGCTAACTGATTTTCATCCGCGGGTGCCAGCGGATCGATTTTCTCACACAGTGCCAGCCAGGGTTTCGCCCATTCAATGCGTCCCCCTTGCAGCAAGCCGCTCATCTGCTGTGACCAGCTCAAATAAGTTTGCTCCAGCAGCGGCAAATCCAACAGCCACTCACCGGGGTAGTCAACAATTTCGAGATAGAGCGTCGAGGTATCTTTAAAATGGCGCAGCAGCGAATCTTTGGAGCGATAGCGCAGCGCCAGACGGATCTCACTCACGCCACGCGTCGGCGTCGGCCAATCCGGCGGTGAACCATATAGCGCCGCCATGCCTTCATCATAGGCGAAGCGCGGCACGCCTAGATCGCGCTGTGGCACACGCTTTACGCCGAGCAAACGCTCTTCGCGCGCGGGGGAAAACATCGGCAGATGCGCACCGCTGTGGGTATTTAATAATTGGTTGACGAACGCGGTGATAAACGCGGTTTTGCCACTACGGCTCAGCCCAGTGACGGCAATACGTAGATGGCGATCCACGCTGCGATTGACTAGTGAGTTAATTTCGTTCTGTAGTCGACTCATCGAATGAACCATCACTCCTGTCGTTGCAAAAGTATGTCGTTAAAAATGCGCATTCAGGCTACCGCATTGATCGCGCAGAAAAAAGCAGTGCGACGCTATCCACTTGCGATCTGCATCGCACGGTAGATAACGTCAGCGGCGGTTATAACGACTAAATGTCATCACTGATGACGAATTACAGATGGCGAAAGCGGTTCTGAACGCCAAACGTATCCGAGGTAACATAGCGCTCAATATTACGTAGACGCTGTTCGCTGGCCTGCAATGTCGCATCTGCCTCATCCAGCAGTTGGCTGGGTGTCCGGGCCGCTTTTTCATCCTCAAATCCCATTCCCGCCGGAGCCGGATCGAGCATAAAGGTCAGAATGATGTAAGCCACAATCGTGAAAAAGAACAGGCCGAAAAACATCGACAGCACCACGATTATCCGCAGGAGTTTCACCGGCACGTCAAAATAACGCGCTAAACCAGCACAAACCCCTTTCAGCATGCCTTCTTCCGGTATGCGATATAACGTTTTACCTGACCACGTATTTTTCATTACGATTTTCTCCAGTCCGGGTGTTCTGCATCCAGAATGTCTTCCAGTGCCCTGATACGCTCACGCATACGGCTGGACTCTTCCGTTAAGCGTGTCAGTCGTTGCATATCGTTTTGTCCCAGTTGAGCACTGTTTTTACGCTGACTGTAATGTAGCCAAAGCCATATCGGTGCCACAAACAACATGAAAATGGTCAGCGGAATGGCAAGAAACAACGCACTCATTGTATCTCCTTAGTATTATTCACACGCCTCAAACAGCGCGAGGGCTAAGCGTTGGCTGCCATTTTGCAACGGCAGCCCGCCCAATAGCGTTTACGCTTTAATTACTCTGCTGGCTTAACTTTAGCTTTAAGTGCCGCCAGCTGCGCGCTGATTTCATCGTCCGCTTTCAACTCGAAAAACTGCTGATCCAGCGATTTTTGTTTCCCCAGCCCGTGGCTTTCAGCTTCCGCTTCCATCGTGTCGATGCGGCGTTCAAACTGATCGAAACGCGCCATAGCTTCATCCAGCTTGCCGCTATCCAGTTGGCGGCGCACATCACGCGATGATGCCGCAGCCTGATGGCGCAACGTCAGTGCCTGCTGGCGAGCACGGGTTTCGCTTAATTTGTTTTCCAGCTCACCGATTTCACGCTTCATGCGCTCCAGCGTTTCATCCACATTTTCGGCTTCATGCTGCAACACGGCGATCAAGTCGGTCAGCTTCTGCTTTTCAATCAGCGCCGCCCGAGCCAAATCGTCTTTATCTTTACGAAGAGCAAGCTCTGCTTTTTCCTGCCACTGCTCTTGCTGACCGTGCGCTTGTTCAATACGGCGGGCGATCTGTTTCTTTTCTGCCAGCGCACGCGCCGAGGTTGAACGCACTTCAACCAGCGTATCTTCCATTTCCTGAATCATCAGCCGCACCAATTTCTGCGGATCTTCAGCTTTATCCAGCAATGAATTGATGTTGGCGTTCACGATGTCGGCAAAACGAGAAAAAATACCCATAATTACATCCTCTTCATGATTTCCAGCGTCTGATTACGCCTGATTTATCATCGTGACCAGACGAGCCAGTCGCGATCTCGTTCTAGATATATCAATAAGCATGCCAACTTTTAATTCCATTTAACTAACTGAAAATAAAAGAATAGATAATTTTGACTATTTTTTCCTTTTCGTTAGATTAGTCAAACACACTAATAGTTAGTAAAAATAACGCGGTGAAACATCATGATTCAGGAAAAAGAGAACCTGCTGGGCGAAGCCAACAGTTTTTTAGAGGTACTGGAACAGGTGTCGCAGTTGGCACAGTTGAATAAACCGGTGCTGGTGATCGGCGAACGTGGCACAGGTAAAGAGCTGATCGCCAGCCGCCTGCACTACCTTTCCCCGCGTTGGCAAGGGCCGTTCGTTTCTCTCAACTGTGCGGCGCTCAACGAGAACCTGCTCGATTCCGAGCTATTTGGTCATGAAGCGGGTGCCTTTACCGGAGCGCAGAAACGCCATCTGGGGCGCTTCGAACGCGCCGACGGCGGAACGCTGTTTTTGGATGAATTAGCCACAGCTCCGATGCTGGTGCAGGAAAAATTACTGCGGGTAATCGAATACGGCATGCTGGAGCGCGTAGGTGGCAGAGATCAGCTCCAGGTTGACGTGCGTCTGGTGTGTGCCACTAATGACGACCTGCCTGCGCTGGCTGCCAGCGGTAAATTTCGTGCGGATCTGCTCGATCGTCTGGCGTTCGATGTCGTGCAACTTCCGCCGCTGCGCGAGCGCCAGCAGGACATCATGTTGCTGGCGGAACACTTTGCCATTCAGATGTGCCGAGAATTGCATCTGCCGCTGTTTCCCGGCTTTACCTCTGCCGCACATACGACGCTGCTGAATTACGATTGGCCGGGCAATATTCGTGAACTGAAAAACGTGGTTGAGCGCTCGGTGTATCGTCACGGCGATAGCGAACAGCCTCTCGATACCATCATTCTTAATCCCTTCAGCCGGACTACCGCCGTTCAGGAAACACCTCTGCGTGCGGCAACTGGCCAGCCAGATTTACCGTTGGACATGAAACCGTGGCTGCTGGAACAAGAGAAGGGCTTGATTAATCGAGCGTTAAATCAGGCAAAGTTTAACCAGCGCAAGGCCGCTGAACTGCTGGGGTTAACCTACCACCAACTGCGTGGATTGCTGAAGAAACATGATATTGCAGTGAATGAGTGAAGGTCTGGAAAGAAAATGCGGGCGAATTAACGCCCGCACTATCAGTCGGTTAATGGGGTAATAACGCGCTATTGCGGCTCAGCGCCCCATACCAGCGTGCCTTTATCATGCACGGTGATCTTATCCCAGTTGGTGTAGCTCGTGACGTTAGCACCGTATGAATAGTCATTCGTTTCATTCACGTTGCTCCAGTCACCAGCGTGAATGCGGACCTGTACCTCACCGGTCTCCGCGCCCGGTTGAAGGGAACCGGCTCCGCTGCTGAAGGTCACCAGAACATAGCGATTGGCCTTATCGGTGCTGGCGGCAGGCATCCCCGTGCTGGTCACGATGTTGTTAGGGCCGACATTCGCCCAATCAACAAAGAGGTTCGCACCCGGTTTACCATCATCGTGGAAGTAGTAACGTACTTGCAGATCGCTGAGTTTGATCGGCGTACTTCCGGTATTTTTGATGTTGAAGGCCATACGAATTGCATCATCGGAAGGGTTGTTATCCACATTACGATATTGCAGCACGACGTCACCCGTTGTTCCATTGCCTGGGTTAGTCGGCTCCGTTGGCGTGGTCGGCGTATCGCCACCACTCAGGTCTGCACCCGCACGAACCTGCTCTCTGACAAATTTTCCTGACGTCGACAGATTCTGCTCCGTCCAACCGCCTGATTTACTCGCCCCTGGAGTCAGCGCCGCAGACGTCTCAGACTTATCGCTTAGTGACCAGTTTACCCAGCTTATGCCACGGTTATTCAGGAAATCGATCCAGGTTTGCGATTCTGGCAGGAACGGCCCGCCATTGCCGGACGCATCGCTTGTCCCCCACTCGCTGACGAAAATTGCGGCACCGCGGCTTTGCGCATAATCGATACGATCGCGCAGGAACTGCCCGTGCGTACCGGCATAGAAGTGCAGCGCATACAGGGTATTCGGATCGGGCAGCTGATTGTCTGCCGCATCATGGATGTCCTGGCTCCAGGTCCCGCTGCCGACGATAATAAGGTTATCAGGATCTTTGCTACGGATAGTGTCAGTAACATCCAGCGCATAAGGCCGAATCTGTCCGTTCCACGTCACGCCGCCGTTTGGCTCATTGGTGATTTCATAAATCACGTTCGGCGAGTTACCATACAGCCCCGCCATTTCAGCAAAGAAGGTTTTTGCCTGCGCTTTATAAGTATTGGGATCGTTATCCGACAAGGTGTGCCAGTCGATAATGATGTAGATGCCAAGGCTTTGCGCCGCCGCAACAGCCTCTTTTACCTTATTGGCGAGGGAAGGGTTAGCAATATAACCATTCTCCGCCGTGTACATGGCAACGCGAAACACATTGATCCCCCAGTCGTCACGCAGCCATTTTATCGAATCTTTGTTTACGTAATCACCAACCCACTGCAACCCGTTCGAGCTGATTCCTCTCAGTTGCACTCTTTTTCCCTGCTCATCCACCAGTCGCCCATTTTCGATGGACAGTTGGCCATGTGTTTCCACCGGCGTGGCGGATAATGCGGAGAAACTGAGCGACATGCCCAGCACCGTTGTTACCACACCTAACGTCAATTTCCTGACGATTTTATTCCTTCTGATCCACATATTCCTTATCTCCATTGTGAACACCCATAATCTTGGGTATAGGCATGATAAGGGAGATTTCCACTCACGAAAATAATTTAGGAAATATCCAAATCATATTGATTTAATTAATTATTTACAAATAAATAGAAAGCAGGATAAGGATGTGGCGAAGCCATTTAGTGGGCAAAAAAAAGCCAGCACGTAGGCTGGCTAAAATAATACTGGAAGCAATGTGAGCAATGTCGTGCTCTCCTTCAGTGTCTGCGAGGAGCCACTGCTGAAGTGCGAGAATAATGATAATAGTTATCAGTATCATCTGTAAAGTACTTTGTTGAGAATTTTTCTCATTTCCATACTGACTATAGGGTTCTTGCCCGTGTATCCATCTCTACTCGGGACTCTGTTTGGGAAATGGATGATATTGCACGCTAAGGCTAAAATTCAACCATAGTCACCGTCGAGAAAACCATAGCTAGCATAATTTCTCTTTATGTCACAAATCCTTATCTACACTCAGCGCTACCGTTCTGGTTTCCTCCAGGATCTGGATCCGAGTGTTCAGCGCATCGCGGATCGAGTGGTATGCCTTGCTGCCGAGTGCCAGGCGGAAAGGTGGAGTATCTGCATCCGCAGCAGCAATAATGGCCTCTGCCGTTTTAGCCGCGTCACCTAGGATGGCAATACTGCCATCTACCAACCCCCTGCGTACATCACCAGCCGGTGTATCATCGTAACAGTCCATCTGCTGGGCAATATCCACCCCGCTGGCGAAATTCGTATCAGTAGGTCCAGGTTCCGCTATCAGAAAATCAATCCCGAAAGGAGCCACTTCCTGCGCGACAGATTCAATGAATCCTTCAATACCCCATTTGGTAGCGTGGTACAGACTGAAATTTGGCCAAGCAATTTGGCCGCCTTCTGACGATACCTGAACAATACGCCCGCCCCCCTGACGACGCAGATACGGCACCGCGGCACGAATAAACTGAATGGAGCCGGTGAGATTGGTAGAAATCTGCCTGTCTATCTGCGTATCACTGACCTCTTCCGCTGCGCCGAACAGGCCGTATCCGGCATTACTCACCAACACATCAATATGGCCAGCACGATCAAATGCTGTTTGCACGGCTCTGCGTATTGCTGCGGTATCGGTTACGTCCAACAACAGGATGTGCAGTTGTTCGCCATATTCCGCCAACAATTCGTCCAAGGCTCCTGGACTGCGCAGTGTGGCAAATACTCGGTCACCCCGTGCCAGCAGGCGCTCTGTCATCACCCTCCCTAATCCGGTGGACGTACCGGTAATAAACCACGTTTTTACATTCATTGCTGTTCTCCACAAAAAATCATTAATCCGCAATCACAGATTATGGCAACATGGTTAGCATGATAAGACTCAACAAATAGCACGAAGAGGTGAAATAAAATCACCAATGAAAACACCAACACTCTCTGATCTGAAAGCGTTTATTGCGGTGGCTGATCAACGTAGTTTTCGACGCGCAGCGGATCTATCCGGTGTTACCCGATCCACGCTAAGCCATGCCATTTGTGGGTTGGAAGAACGTCTTGGTGTCCGGCTGCTGCACCGCACCACACGCAGCGTGGCACTGACAGAAGCTGGGGAGCAATTATTACAACGGATGCGACCCCATCTCAACGGACTGGAACAGGCGTTGGAAGAGGTAGCTGACACGCAGGGGCAACCGATCGGTAGTCTACGTATTAACGGGGGTGAAGAGGCTATTCGTCTCTTGCTGCATACCGTGGTGCCCAGCTATCAGGCACGTTACCCCAGCGTGGTTCTAGATTTGGTCGTCGATGGAAGGCTGGTGGATATTGTCGCTGAGGGGTTTGATGCAGGCATTCGGCTAGCAGAAGATGTTCCTAGAGATATGGTGGCAATACGTTTTGGTAATGATATGCGTTTTCTGGCGGTGGCATCCCCTGCATATCTGATGAAACATCCTGCTCCATCAGTGCCAGATGATCTGGTGCAACACCAATGTATTCGCCAAAGATTACCCAGTGGAAGACGTTATCGCTGGGAGTTTTCCCGCCATGGGCAGGACGTTGCTCTTGATGTTCCCGGCACGCTGACACTAAACAGCTCACCGTTAATGGTGTGTGCCGCTATACAAGGATTAGGGATTGCTTATGTTCCTGAAGTTCACGCGCGGGCGGCGCTGGATGATGGCAGGTTGGTGACGGTGCTGGAGCCTTGGAGTCCTCCTATCCCCGGTCTGTGTCTTTATTTTCCCGCCAATCGCCATATGCCCGCCAGCCTGCGAGCCTTGGTAGATATGATTAAGAAAACGCCAACTATAGTCAGAAACGTGGTGGCTGAAATCAATAAGACGTAGCAGGCTCAGTGTTAGCGATTGAAAATTAGCCAGACGCACACAACAAGAGTGGGGAGGATGCCAAGAGTACGATACACTCTCTCTATAATCGTATTGACTGAAAAATCCCGTATGTTCGGAAAAACCTGTTTCGCACTGGCATTCACCTGGCTGGCTTTGCCTGCACTGGCCGCACCGCAGTCCGTGCTAACGCCACCTGCTCCACTGGAAAATATTCGCCAGAGCGGTTTTGTCTATTGCGTCAATGATGTCCTAAACACGTTTAACCCGCAGATGGCACGCAGCGGCGTTACGATTGATACGCTGGCGGCGCAGCTTTACGATCGCCTGCTGGATGTCGATCCTTATACTTATCGCCTGATGCCGGAACTGGCGCAGCGTTGGGACGTGTTAGATAACGGTTCGACGTACCGTTTCTACCTGCGCCACGATGTGCCATTCCAGAGTACCGACTGGTTCAGCCCGACCCGCATGATGAATGCCGACGACGTGATATTCAGTTTCCAGCGCATGCTGGATAAAAAACACCCGTATCATGATGTCAACGGCGGCGAATATCCCTATTTCGACAGCCTGCAATTTGCCGATTCAGTGCAAAGTATTCGCAAGCTGGGCGAGTACAGCATTGAAATCCGCCTGAACAGCCCAGATGCCTCTTTCTTGTGGCATCTGGCTACGCATTACGCCCCGATTCTGTCCGATGAATATGCCCAACGTCTGGCGAAAGAGGATAAAAAGGAGATGCTGGATCGCGAACCGGTCGGCACCGGGCCTTATATGCTCAATGAATACCGCAACGGGCAATATATCCGGCTGACGCGCAACGCTGATTATTGGCGCGGTTTGCCACGTATGCCGCAGGTGGTTATCGATCTCGGTTCCGGCGGTACGGGTCGCCTATCCAAGCTGTTGACGGGCGAATGTGATGTTCTCGCTTATCCGGCGGCCAGCCAGTTGACCATCCTGCGTAATGACCCGCGTCTGCGTCTGTCGCTACGTCCCGGCATGAACGTCGCCTATTTAGCCTTCAACGTACGAAAACCGCCGCTGGACGATCGCCGCGTGCGAGAAGCCATCGCGCTGGCGATCAATAACGACAGGCTGATGCAGTCAATCTATTACGGCACGGCGGAAACCGCCGCCTCTATTCTGCCCCGGGCCTCGTGGGCGTACGACAATGAATCGCAGGTTACGGAATATAACCCGCAGAAAGCGCGACAAATCTTGCAGGAACTGGGGCTGACTAACCTAAACCTTCGCCTGTGGGTGCCCAGCACCTCTCAATCCTACAACCCCAGTCCGCTGAAAACGGCAGAGCTGATACAGGCCGATCTGGCGCAAATTGGCGTCACCGTCACCATCGTGCCGGTAGAAGGCCGCTTTCAGGAAGCACGACTGATGGAACT
Source organism: Pectobacterium atrosepticum (assembly GCF_000740965.1). NCBI lineage: Bacteria > Pseudomonadati > Pseudomonadota > Gammaproteobacteria > Enterobacterales > Pectobacteriaceae > Pectobacterium > Pectobacterium atrosepticum. Next base: position 2,865,307 of record NZ_CP009125.1, read on the forward strand.
CAGTCACGATTTAACACTGGCAGGTTGGGCAACGGACAGTAACGACCCGGACAGTTTTTTCCGACCGTTGTTAAGCTGCGCGGCGATTCGTTCTCAGAGCAACTACGCACACTGGTGCGATCCTACCTTTGATGAAGTGCTACAAAACGCGCTCTCGTCACAGCAGCTCTCTAAGCGGATTGACTATTATCAGCAGGCACAGCGCATTCTGGCAGAACAATTACCCGTTCTACCGCTAGCGTCATCATTGCGATTACTCGCCTACCGCTACGACATGAAAGGGCTGGTATTGAGCCCGTTCGGCAATGCCTCGTTCGCAGGCGTATTCCGCGAGGATCAACAAGCGCAGCAGAAGCCCCCTGCACCGGAAACCGTGGAGGAAGCACAGCCGTGATTATTTTTACCTTGCGACGTCTGGTGTTATTGTTCGTGACATTGTCACTGCTGACGCTGGTTGGCTTCAGCCTCAGCTACTACACGCCTAACGCCCCGCTCAATGGCGCAGCGTTGTTTGATGCCTATCATTTCTACCTCACCAGCCTGCTTCAGGGCGATTTCGGTCGTTCCAGCATTAACGGGCAGGCCATCAGCGAACTGCTGAAAGAAGTGTTCCCAGCCACGATCGAGCTTTGTCTGCTGGCGTTTGCGCTCTCGCTGCTGGTCGGTATTCCGCTGGGGATTACCGCAGGCGTGATGCAGAATCGCAGCGCGGACATCGTGATCAGCACGCTGGCACTGATCGGCTTTTCCCTGCCGGTGTTCTGGCTGGCGCTGCTGTTGACGCTATTCTTCTCGCTGCATCTCGGCTGGCTGCCGGTTTCAGGCCGCTTCGATCTGCTCTATCAGGTTAAAACCGTGACCGGCTTTGCGCTGATTGATGCCTGGCTGTCAGATTCACCGCATCGGGGTGAAATGATCGCCAGCGCCATACGCCACCTGATTTTGCCAATTACCGTGCTGGCCGTCGGGCCGACCACCGAGGTGATTCGCCTAATGCGCGTCAGCACCACGGACATTATCAGCAAAAATTACATTAAAGCGGCGGCAACCCGTGGGCTTTCGCGCTTTACGATCATTCGTCGCCACCTGATTCACAACGCGCTGCCACCGATTATCCCCAAGCTAGGGTTACAATTTTCCACGATGCTGACGCTGACGATGATTACCGAAGTGGTCTTTAATTGGCCGGGCGTGGGTCGCTGGCTGGTGAATGCTATTCGTCAGCAGGATTTCGCCGCGATTTCTGCGGGCGTAATGGTGGTCGGCGCGATGGTCATCACGGTCAATATCCTGTCCGATATTTGGGGTGCTATGGCAAATCCGTTGAAACACAAGGAATGGTATGCCCTACGATAACGTCTATAGCGAAAAGCGGCTGCCTAGCCGACTGGGCGATACCTGGCGGGCATTCCATCAAGATATGCTGGCGATGGTCGGGCTGTACGGTTTTCTGATCCTGATCGGCCTGTGCCTGTTCGGCAAATTTCTTGCGCCTTATGAAGTTGACCAGCAATTTTTGGGCTATCAACTGCTGCCCCCTTCCTGGTCGCACTACGGCGAAGTGTCGTTCTTTCTCGGCACCGATGATTTAGGGCGCGACCAGCTAAGCCGCCTATTGAGCGGTGCGGCCCCCACCGTCGGTGCGTCGCTCATCGTCACCTACGCGGCGGCGCTGTGCGGCATCGTGCTGGGTGTCTTTGCTGGCGTCACGCGCGGGCTGCGTTCGGCGATGCTCAATCATATTTTGGATACACTGCTGTCGATACCGTCGCTGTTGCTGGCGATTGTGGTGATTGCCTTTATGGGCCCTAAGCTCGAACACGCAATGCTCGCCGTCTGGCTGGCGCTGTTGCCACGCATGGTGCGCACTATCTACAACGCCGTACACGATGAAATGGACAAAGAATACGTGATCGCCGCCCGTCTTGACGGTGCCTCAACGTTTTATCTTGTCTGGTACGTCGTCTTACCGAATATTGCTGCGCTGCTGGTTTCCGAGTTTACCCGCGCGTTGTCGATCGCTATTTTGGATATCGCTGCGCTGGGTTTTCTCGATTTAGGCGCACAGCTACCAACCACCGAATGGGGTGCCCTGCTCGGTAACTCACTGGAGCTGGTTTATGCCGCGCCGTGGACCGTGATGCTGCCCGGTGCGGCTATCGCGCTGAGCGTGTTAATCGTCAATCTGCTGGGCGACGGCATCCGCCGCGCGCTCGTCGCGGAAACGGAATAAGAGGCGACGACTCCCTATGCCATTACTTGATATCCGTAACCTGACGATTGAGTTTCTGACCGCCGACGGCGCCGTAAAAGCCGTCGATCGCGTCAGTATGACGCTGAGCGAAGGAGAGATTCGCGGGCTGGTGGGCGAATCAGGCTCAGGAAAAAGCCTGATCGCTAAAGCCATCTGTGGGATCACCAAAGATAACTGGCGCGTGACCGCCGACCGCTTCCGCTTTGATGATATCGACCTGCTGCAACTGTCGTCGCGCGAGCGGCGTAAACTGGTCGGCCATAACGTTTCCATGATTTTTCAGGAGCCGCAATCCTGTCTCGATCCGTCCGAAAGTGTGGGTCGGCAGTTGGTGCAGGCAATTCCCGGCTGGACGTATAAAGGCCGCTGGTGGCAGCGATTTAACTGGCGCAAGCGCCGCGCTATCGAATTGCTGCACCGCGTCGGGATTAAAGATCACAAAGACATCATGGGCAGTTATCCCTATGAACTAAGCGATGGCGAGTGTCAGAAAGTGATGATTGCCATCGCGCTGGCGAACCAGCCGCGTCTGCTGATTGCCGATGAACCGACCAACGCGATGGAATCCACCACGCAGGCGCAGATTTTCCGCCTGCTATCGCGCCTAAACCAAAACAATAACACCACGATTCTGCTCATCAGCCATGACCTACAAACCATGAGTAAATGGGCAGACCGGATTAACGTGCTTTACTGCGGACAAACAGTAGAGAGCGCTACCTGTGAAGATTTGATCACCGCGCCGCATCATCCTTATACGCAGGCGCTGATCCGCGCAATGCCAGATTTCGGCCGCTCACTGCCACACAAAAGCCGGTTAAATACCCTGAACGGCGCGATCCCCTCACTGGAACACCTGCCGATTGGCTGCCGACTCGGCCCGCGCTGCCCTTATTCACAAAAACAGTGTATGCAAACGCCGCCGCTGCTCTCCGTGAAGAACCACTTATATGCCTGCCACTTCCCACTTAACATGGAGGAGCCGTAATGGTTGAGATGCTGCTTGAAGCCCGCAACCTAACTAAGACGTTCCGCTACCGAACCGGGCTGTTTCGTCGTCAGCATGTTGAGGCGGTGAAGTCCGTCAGCTTTACGCTACGTGAACGCCAGACGCTCGCCATCATCGGTGAGAACGGTTCGGGGAAATCGACGCTGGCCAAAATGCTGTCAGGCATGATCGCTCCGACGTCCGGTGAGCTGGTTATCGATGATCATCCGCTGCATTACGGCGATTATGGCTACCGCAGCCAGCGCATCCGCATGATTTTTCAGGATGCGAGCAATGCGCTCAACCCGCGTCAGCGTATCGGGCAACTATTGGATGTTCCGCTGCGGCTAAATACCGACCTCAGCGCCGAAGCGCGCGAAAGAGCGATTAATCAGGCGCTACAGCAGGTCGGGTTACGGCCCGATCACGCTTATTACTATCCGCACGCGCTCGCGCCGGGGCAAAAACAGCGCGTCGGTCTGGCGCGTGCGCTCATTCTGCAACCGAAAGTGATTGTTGCCGATGAAGCGCTGGCTTCGCTGGATATGTCTATGCGGTCACAGATTATCAATCTGATGCTGGAGTTACAGGAAAAGCACGGTATCTCTTATATTTACGTGACGCAGCATCTGGGCATGATGAAGCACATCAGCGACCAGATTCTGGTGATGCAGGCAGGCGAAGTGGTCGAACGCGGCAGTACTGCCGATGTGTTGTCCGCCCCGCTCCATGACCTGACGAAACGTTTGATTGCCAGCCACTTCGGCGAAGCGCTCAGCGCCGATGCCTGGCGACGAGACGGCGCACAACGTTAATCTTCGCGCACTACGACAACTGCTCGGAGTACCCCTACCGTCCCCAACATGGTAGAATTGCGCGGTTTATTCATCTCGGTCGTCACTTGCCACGTATGTTTACAGGCACAGAAGTGGCGATCGCAGCAACAATGATCACAAGGATTACTGCTATGGGTTTTCTTACCGGTAAGCGCATTCTGGTAACAGGTGTTGCCAGCAACCGTTCTATTGCCTACGGTATTGCAAAAGCAATGCAACGTGAAGGTGCCGAACTGGCGTTCACGTATCAGAACGACAAATTGAAAACACGCATTGAAGGCTTTGCCAGCGAGCTGGGTTCCAGCATCGTTCTGCCGTGTGATGTCGCGGAAGATGCCAGCATCGAAGCACTGTTTACCGAACTGGCTAACGTATGGCCGAACTTTGATGGCTTCGTGCATTCCATTGCTTACGCACCGGGCGACCAACTGGACGGTGACTACGTTGATGCTGTTACCCGTGAAGGCTTCAGCATTTCTCACGACATCAGCTCTTACAGCTTCGTCGCGATGGCGAAAGCCTGCCGTAAGATGCTGAACCCGAACTCTGCGCTGGTTACCCTGTCCTATCTGGGTGCTGAGCGTGCCATCCCTAACTACAACGTGATGGGTCTGGCAAAAGCCTCTCTGGAAGCGAACGTACGTTACATGGCAAATGCTATGGGTGCTCAGGGCGTGCGCGTCAACGCCATCTCTGCTGGCCCGATCCGTACACTGGCTGCATCTGGCATCAAAGACTTCAAGAAAATGTTGTCTCATTGTGAAGCCGTTACGCCAATCCGCCGTGTCGTTACCACTGAAGACGTAGGCAACTCTGCTGCGTTCCTGTGTTCCGATCTGGCCGCCGGTATCTCCGGTGAAGTCCTGCACGTTGACGGCGGCTTCAGCATCGCCGCGATGAACGAGCTGGAACTGAAATAAGTTCTCACCGCTAACGGTGTTTCAACAATGCGCTCTTGAAAAGGAGCGCATTGTTATTTCCCCATCCCCAAAAGAAGATCGTCAGTACGATCATCCTTCATAGATAAAATATAATAATTGAATTAATGCATACAAAATAATATGCATGGAAAAGTATGTTTGTGCAGAATAAAATCCCATACAAAAAGCAACCCCTAACATTAATAACTATATATTTAAAAATATTGAATTTTTATCATTTATCCATAAAAAACACAAATGCATAATACTCATTAAATAACAAAGGAATAGTGAATTAATTACAGATGTATTAAAAAATAAATCCTGTCAAATCAAAAGAATGATAAATAATAAAGCAGAACGCAAAAAACAAATCTTCATCTATTATTTACCTGCGCGCCAGTCGAGCCGTATTTTATTTTTCCACAAAAAATTTACACGCTAATTATTTAACGTTTAGTTAAATAATATATTTACCTATCATTTTAAAACGAGGTCATTATGAGTAACGCTGATGCATCTAGTTTCAAATCCAGTAATAGTATTATCAACATCATTGTTGTTATTGATACGGATAGCATTATTAATGATTTTACAGGTAAAAACCCCAGCAAAAATGAAAAAAGCCCGACCCCTATTGGCCATCAATATTCGTATATGGTTGTCGCTTCTGAATCGGCCATTAGTGGTTCAGGCACAGCCGATCTTAATATCAGCGCCAATGTTGGTGATGTGATTCGCTGGACCGGAACATCAGAATCGGGGAACTTTGACTCCAGTGTGTTGATTTATGGTTTACCAAAATTTGGTGGGCAAGATGTATTTACCAGCCCAACCTTTAAAATGTACACAAAGACCTCAATGCTGCCAGCGCAGAACGGTCCTTTTCCAGTAACGTATACCGATCAATCTTACTGGTTCATTCAGGCGGATATCAACCAGAAAGGCAAAGAAAACTATCAAGTGCAATTCGGGTTGTACTATCGCCCAAATGGGGGGACGCAGGAGCTTTTTGGTTATTTCCAATGGGACCCGACGATCACTGTTAACAATTAAAAATACACATCGATTAATAGTATTACTAAAAATGGATGGCCGATTTTTCTTGGCCATCTATTTGTCTATTTTAGAATAACGATAACTACAACATAGTCACCAAATAATCCTCATCCAGCAATTCAAACCGATAGTGCCGCTGCGAAGAAAAGATTATCTCTTTATTCTTCGTCACAAAAACAGCTTCAATATCTTGCAGATTCTTTAGAAAGTGAATGCCTGCGCTCACGCCCATGCCATAGAGTAAGGTGGTGTAGGTATCACCGTCGAGAGAGTCGTTCGAGATAACCGTCACGCTGTGCAGCTCATTATCTAGCGGGTAACCCGTCTGGGGATCGAGAATATGGTGATAGATACGATCGTCCACGGTAAAAAATCGCTCATAAACACCGGAGGTCACCACGGATTTATTCTTCACCTTAATCACACCGAGCAGACTATCGCGGTCCGCAAAAGGTTTCTGCAACCCGACACTCCATAGCCCTTGCTCATCCGTCAACGCACTGCCGATAGCCAGTACATTACCACCCAGATTAATCAGTGCATCCTGAATAGCGTGTTGACGCAGGACGTCCCTGACGATATCGGCAATATACCCTTTCGCAATCGCACCCAGATCGATCTCCATTCCTGCGTTTTCTAATAACACGGCGCAGTCTTGCTCTCTGAGGATAATACGCTCGGGATGCGTTAATAGCAGCGCCCGATGTATCGATTCTTCATCAGGCACCGTGCAGCCGCTAAAGCCAATTTTCCATAATTTGACGACGGGGCCAATCGCCACGTTAAAACCGCTGTTTTCAATCAAGCTCACCGTTTTGGCACGTTTAATCAATTCAAAAACAACCGGGCTGACCGAAACATAATCTTTTCCCGCTGCGTGGTTGATGCTCATCACTTCCGACTGTGCTCGATTAACAGTGAGTACGTCTTCGAGCTGCTTGATACGCTGAAATACCTGCCTGACCGCGGTTTCATCATGGGTAAACAGTTTAAGCAGAATGGGACTGCCCATCAGATGTACGGAATAGACGTAAGCGTTATCGACAGAAGGCATAAGGGGATTCCCATGAACGAAGGAGGTACTGAGAGGAAACGGTGGAAAATGGCGAGCGCCTTTTCATACGCTCGCCAGTAGCGCTATTCTTCTATCATAACAGACTGTTTTTCAGCCGTTTTAGCCATAGATGTCACAAACTTGGCTTTACGCGCCTTGGTAGGAAAAATGCCAGAATGGCGCGGTGAATTCGCATAAGCCGCCGCCTGAATCCCCGCCTGAATGCCGAAGATGATGATATCCGCTACGGCGTTGCCGCCAATGCGGTTCGCACCGTGAATCCCCCCCACCACTTCTCCTGCCGCATAAGCACCGGAGATTGTCTCTTTATGTCGATTCAACACTTCCGCTTTCTCATTAATCGTCACCCCACCCATCGTGTGGTGTACACCCGGCGCGACTTTAATGGCGTAGTAAGGTGCTTGATTCAGCGGATCGCGCATGCCCGTTGAACGACCAAAGTCTTCATCGTGTTTCCCTGCAATAAAGGTATTGTAGCGTTCGAACGTGGCTTGCAACGCAACCTGCGGCATGTCGAGCTTGTCGGCCAGTTCGGTGACGCTGCTGGCGCTGACGGTCAGCCCTTGGGCGACGTATTCTTCAACCGCCCGATTGCGGTTTCTCACCTGTTCATCGAACAGGATGTACGCGTATTCTTCCGGCAAGTTAACAATGGCTGACGAGACGTTATCGCGTGTTTCCATCTCGTTGAAGAAGCGTTCTCCACGCTGTGACACCAAAATAGCACCACCGCCGCGAATGGATTCGGAGATCAGATAAGAGGTCGTCTGTTCAACCGTTGGGTGGGTTTGAATTTCGCCCATGTCCACCGTATCCGCGCCAATCTGCTCCAACAGACGAATCCCGCCGCCCGTTGCGCCTTTGTGGTTGGTCGTGACAAACCCTTTCAGGTCTGGACGGTACGACTCCACCATCGCCTGATTCGCGCTGAAACCGCCCGTGGCAACAATCACCGCTTTTGTCGTAATCAGGCTTTCTTCCTGTTCGTCATTAACGACTTTGACGGCGGTCACTTTGCCCTTATCTTGCACAATCTCCGTCACCGACGTTTCCAGCAGGACCTCAATATTGTATTTATTGAGGTTTTTAATCAGTCCGCTGACCAGATAGCCCCCCACTGCTGCGCCGTTGGCAGGCCGATGCGTTCTGTCCACGCTCATACCGCCCGTCGTGGTGATGTCGCTCAGTTCAATATCGTGCTGCGCCAGCCAGTTAATCGCATCCGACGCATGATCGACGAAATATTGCACCAACGTCGGGTTGTTCTTCTGCTTTCCACTTTTCAGGGTTTCGTTATAGAACAGCGCGTGGCTATCTTCGATACCTCTGTTTTGCTGGAAGACCGTTCCCGCCGCGTTCATCCCGGCAGAGGCCTTGATGGTATTGCCGCCGATGACTGGCATCTTTTCAATGACGATAACGCGAGCGCCCTCTTCGCTAGCCTGAATTGCCGCCGCCAGCCCCGCGCCGCCGCTGCCAATCACCACAACGTCCGCTTCGCGGCGTGCATTCGGATTACCACCATCGGCAATAATGGCGTCTTTGCTCGATTTCACCATCGCCTTGGTGACGGCTTTTTTGATCGCCTCACTCTGCGCTGTTGCGCCCGTTACGGCGTCAACGTGTGGGCTATTGGTATCCAAAATACGTTCACGGATAATTTCAAAACTGATTTTCAGTGAATCATCGATATCACAATTATCCAACGCAATATCAGCGACCCGATTCTGCTCAAAATGGACAGTAATCTGCAATTCGCCACATTCGTCCTGAACGTTTTCCTGATACACCCCAGATTTAAATTTCTTGCCGGTTAAATTCACGTCCCGAATCATGGCTTCGACTAATGAAAAACGCCACAGCGGCTCGGGGATCATGAGTGCTTCACGTTTATCGCTGGCAATATAAAGATCGAGTTTTTTCTGCTCGGCAATGCAATCCGTCCAATCGGGATAAGCAATACAGGCTCTGCCAACAGCAATCAGGTCATAACCATTTTCTAACGCCGCATCGGCGTCTGCTTGATTGACGATATCGCCTACGCCAATAACCGGAATAGCTGCTAATGTCGCAGAACGACGAGCAACATATTTTTTAATCAGTGGCGTCGGATCATTTGTCTCGATAATGGACGAGCGCAGGATATTCCCCATAGAGAAGTGGACATAATCCAGCCCGCGCGCCGCCAGTTTTTCCAGCAGATAGATCGAATCATCAAAATGAATACCCGGCTCTTCAATCTCTTCTGGTGAGAAGCGATAACCGATAATGAACGCAGGATCGGCGTATTTATCGGCTACCTCGTGGGCGATATCCAGAACGGCAAGCGGAAACGCCGCGCGTTTGTCACGACTGCCGCCCCATTGATCTGAGCGTTGATTAGAGTGGGGAGAATAGAACTGTTGAATCAGGTAGGTGTTGGCGCCGTGTATTTCCACGCCATCAAACCCCGCCTGAATGGCACGATGGACGGCAGCGCCAAACTTTCCGATCATGGCTTCGACTTCATCGCCTGACAACGCGACCGGAACGATGGCACCCGCACGCGGTGCAGCAATGGCGCTAGGAGCAACCGGCGTCGCACCGCCAATAAAACGCGGTTCGACCATACGGCCGCCGTGATAAATTTGCAGGATCGCCGTCGAGCCTTTTTCTTTAATCGCCGTCGCAATTTTGGTCAGCCCGGCAATTTTGTCGTCGTTGTCGATCCCTATCGCGCCAGGAAAGGCCAACCCTTTATCATCAATAAAACAGCACTCTACAATCACGGTGCCGATGCTGCCTGCTCTGGCCTGATAATATTCCACCAGTTCTTTGGTCACGCTCCCATCGTAAAACCCACTACAGGTGGTCATGGGAGCCATCAAAACCCGGTTTTTCAGCGTAGCGCCGTTGGGAAGTGTAAAAGCGGCAAATAAATCATGGTGACTATTCTTCATAGTGAATACTCCACTTAAAATAAAAACTCTGTTCGCAAAGGAATCAGAAGCCGCCATGTTTTGTTTTTATTAATTTTTTCGGCTGATAATTCGCGAACTTATTACTTACCAAGTATCTATTTTTTTAACTGTTATAAAACGTTTTTTTACTATTTAAACTATTGTGTAGTTCCGCTGTTATTAAGGGTATTAGTACAACTCTTTTTTATATTTAATATCCCATTCACTTCATTAACATCTCTTTATCCTGACAGTAACCAATCGGATATTATTCATATTCTGCATAACAAAAAAAACGCCCCGGTAATAAGTCCGGGGCGCAATAGGAAGCGATAGGTATAGCGGTGACTATTGGTGTTGATAGGTATCCGTGCGAACGCCATTAATGTACAAATTGCGCTGCTCGCCTGCTGGCAAGCGCAGCGTCGCGTACTTCCAGGCTGGCTGATACTGTCCTTCTGACGTAAACGTGATGTCAATCCGCTGGCTATCCGCGCGGATTTCCCAACGTAACCACAACGCGTTTCCTTCACGCCATTGCCACGTTTCCCCATCATCTTCAAACAGCAGTCCACTGTCCGTGCCGCCTGCGGTAGGCGGAAAGAGCAGGAATTCGCGCTGTTCGTCTTCATGTTGGCTGACATACGCCGTTCGGCTCGACAACGGGATCATCGCTCCCGCTCTGACCAGCAGCGGCAGGCGTTCCAGCGGTGCATCTAACACTATCGTCTGTCCACCGCTGAACCATTGGCCGGAATAAAAATCGTACCAGCCAGACGTATTCGCGGGTAGATAGACTGTACGCTGGCGCTGCTCTGGTTCAACCACGCTGGCGACCAGAATGTCTCGCCCCAGCATGAAATCGTCGGTTTCCTCCAGCGTCGCACGATCCTGTTCGTGATCGAGGAACGTCGGTCGCAGCATCGGTTCATCGTCCGCACTGGCCTGCCAGAGCAACGTATAAAAATACGGCAGAAGACGATAGCGAAGTTCAATCGCGCTGCGTATTGCAGCCGTTACCGAGGGATACATCCACGGTTCGTTCACCGTATGGTCATCATTCCAGGAGTGGATGGTGAAACGCGGGTGCATCACCCCGTTTTGTACCCAGCGCACAAAAAGCTCGGCGTCCGGCTTGTCACCAGAAAACCCCCCGACGTCATGCCCAACATTAAACAAGCCGGACAGACTCATCCCTACTCCCATTCGGGTGTTGTAGCGTAGCGTCTGCCAGTTGGTGCGGTTATCGCCGCTCCAGGTCTGCACATAGCGCTGCATTCCCGCACAGCCGGAACGAGAGATTAAATAAGGACGCAACGTCGGGGCGAAGCGCTGTTGTGCTTCCAGCGAGGCGCGCATCATCAACAGCGGCATCAGCGGACGAATATTTTTGATCGCCATCGGTTGGCCGAACCCGTGACAACGGGCTTCGCCATCCCAGACTTCATACTCGTTGTTGTCATTCCACGTCGAGTCGATGCCTTTCTCCAGCAGTTGCCGAGTGACGTTCTCCTGCCACCAAGCCACCGTTGCGGGGTTAGTGAAATCAAGGTGAGAACCTTCGTCGTCCCAAAAGCTGGAACGTTCGGGCTCATCCGATTCGGAATCACGGATAAACAGCCCCTGCGCCGACACCTCATCGTATTTCGGGTGATCTTGCAGTAAACAGGGTTTGATATTGGCCGCCAGCTTGAGGCCAGCATCGTGGAACGCCTGCGACATCACTTCAGGTTGAGGGACTTTGTCGTGGTTCCAGTTAAACACATAACGCTTATTGTTAATCGACGTGTAGCCCGACGAGAGTTGAAACGAATCACACGGAATATGGTGTTCACGGCACAGCGCAATAAATTTCATCAACTGCTGCTGCGCATCGGGTGCATCGGTGTAATGCATGGTGGAACCGCTGTAGCCCAGACTCCATTTTGGCCCAAAGAGCGTTTTCCCCGTCAGCCGCACGAAGGCTTTTGTCACATCCAGCACACGTGGCCCAATAAACAGGTAATAATCGAGATCGCCCGCCTCCGCCTGATAGCGTCGATACGCCAGATGATAATTATCGATTTCATTGCCGAGATCGAGCCATGTCGTGCTCAGGTTATCGTAGAACAGACCAAAGCTGACATCCTCACGCCGGGTGATGGTGAAAGGAACATGCTTGTACAGCGGGTCGGTACTCGCCGCGTTGTAGCCCATAGCATCCAGATTACGAAACTCAAATCGGCGTCCAGTACGTTCAAGATCGCCTGCTTTTTCACCCAAACCATAATAGCGCTCTGTCGGGAAACGGCGCTGATAGTGCGCAACGCCCTCGCCGTGTGGGTTCAGCAGGTAGGCACTGGTCGGTCGGTCAGCAGCAAACGGCTGCCATTCGCCCTGCTCATCCCGATATTCCCACGCCAGCCACAGCGGCTGGTGAATCGTAATGCGCATCCGCGCGGTGCTGATACGCAGCACGTCGTCCAGATGTTCCAGTGAAAACCCCGGCAGGCTGAAACCGTCGCTACTTTCACGGTTGCGCCCCTCCCAAGGAACATCCTGCTGCGGCGCAATGCTCCAGGTGCGGTTCAGACTCAGTTCGCCATTCTGTTTAATCAGCACGCGGGCCAACATAGGCTCAAGCACGTACAGGCGAAAAACATGTCTGTCGTCCACCAGCAGCTCAACATGATCGGTGCTCTGATGACGAAACACCCAATTTTTCAACGTTTTCATACAGCGTCCTTTTCAGGAAAAAATAAACCAGCCGTTACGCTTGATGCAGGTCACGTAAGCCCATTGTTAGGAGAAACACGGGGATGAGGTTACCGTAGGAAAGCCTCACCCCGGGGTCGCTCCGTGTATCTCGCTTCTTAAACGGTCGGCATAAACCGTTATGCCTGCGTGCGCGTTTTCCCACGGCGTTCAGCAATAAACGCAATCAGAAAGACGGCACCAATCAGATCGAAGAATCCCATCGCCACAAACAGCGGATTAAACCCGATCTTGTCGGCAGTAACGCCAATCAGCAGCGAGAACAGAAAGCTGGCAATCCACGCAAACGAACCACGCATCCCGTTCACAGTTGCCATCTGCCCTTTATCAAACGACTCCACTACCAGTGCACTCAACATGCAGGAAATCACCTGATGGCCGAACCCACCGATAGAAATAAGGAGAATCGCCACCCACGGATCTTTACTGATGGCGACCAGCGCCAGTGACAGCATCAGAAATGCGCCCGTTACCGAACTGGCCACAATCGAGTTGACGCGTGAACAGCCGAACCAGCGGGCGTAAAGCCGAGTGAGGTAACCGCTGGCGATACTGCCCAGATCGGCAGCAAGAAACGGCAGCCACGCGAACATCGCGATCTGTTTCAGGTCCATACCGCGTTCATTCGCCAGATAGAGCGGCACCCAAAAGCTGAGTACGGCCCACGCGGGCTCCGCCATAAATGCCGGAAGCGCGATACCATAAAAGCGTTTATTTTTTGAGACCGTTTTCAGTGCGGTGAAGAAAGGCAATTTGACAGGGGGAGCTTCATTGTCCTGCCGGATGAAATCCAGCTCCTCACGGCTTAAATTGGGGTGTTCTTCTGGGTTATGGTAGAACAGCCACCACAGCACTACCCACATCAGCGCCAGCGCACCCGTGAACATAAATGCGCCCTGCCAGCCGAGATAGGCATGCGCGACGACGATAATCGGCGGTGCCAGCATCGCACCGATGGAAAAACCGACACCGGCCCAGCCTGCCGCAATCGGTCGCTCTTTCTTAGGGAACCATTCGCCCAGCGTTTTGGCGTTCGCTGGTGTTGCGGCAGCTTCGGACGCCCCCATAAAGAAGCGTAGAATCGCAAGGTGCACCCAACTTCCTGCTCCCGCGTGGAGTATGCACATGAGCGCCCATATCACCGCACAGATCATAAAGCCTATTTTCAGACCGATGACATCGATCAGCCAGCCGCAAATCGGCTGAAAAATGGTATATGCAAGCTGGAATGCACCCACAATCCAGGAATATTGTTCGGTGGTGATGCCCATACTGGTTTTCAGTTCTGGTGCCAGAATACCGAGCGAATTACGCGTGATGTAGTTAACGGTAACGCCGAGCAGAAACAGGCTCAACATCCACCAGCGCAGGTTTCTGAATGTCCGTTTACCTTTGGTAGCGATGGAGGACGGATTGATGTCGAGACTCATGGTGACTCCTTTACAGGATAGTAGGGTTACATTGGTCTGATATCTCGAAGGCATTTTTGTATTTATAGCCTATCGGACGATCAGAACATTTTCATCTCATTGTATTTATTAGTTTAAATCCTATTTTATTACATGTAACCACTGGAATTGGTTTACCAAATTGAGAGTAGAACAATTGAAAATCGCGAAACACTCACTTTTTTGAAAACATTTTCATGATATGGTCGAAATGCAGGCAAAAAACCGCCTCGATCACCTAATAACAGGTGATAGATAGTGATGAAAACTTTGTCATTTTCAAAAGTGAACGGGATCACAAAATGAAAGGAAACCTGAAAATACGTGAAATCTCGCAGCGGACGGGCTACTCGATCAGTACCGTTTCACGCGTGCTGTCTGGTCAGTCCAATACCAGCGAGCGAGCCAAAGCAGACATCCTCAACTGCGCCCGTCAATGCGGGGTATTGGCCGATCTCGCCAACGGCCGCCTGCTTTTGAACGGGCTGACTATCTTCGCCCCACCGCGTGCGTTTGATATTCGGTCCGATATCTTCTATCACAAGGTGGTGCAAAGCATTATTGATGCCCTGAAGCCACACGATGTGCGAGTGCGATACTGCGGGCTGGAGGAAAATGACAGCGACGTGGCGCTGTTTTTAGACAAAATGCGCGATCCGGCCACGGAGGCCGCCCTGCTTATCGGTATTGACGACCCGTATATTCACGCACTGGCGGCAGACAGCGGGAAGCCTTGCGTGTTGATTAACTGCATCGACCGTAAGATGAGGTTACCGGGTGTGGCACCAGCACATCGGTTAATTGGCGAGTTCTCCGCCCACTATCTCTTTGAACAGGGTCACCATACCGTGTTAACGCTATTGTGCCTGCGTCGCTACACGATGGAGCTGCGCCTCGACGGCATCCGCGATGCCTATCAGCACCATAACCTTTCTTTCTCCCCTGAAGAGCATTTGCTGGCGTTAGATAATTTCAGCACGGCGGATGCAGAACACGCGATGAGCGATTTTTTAGCCCGTTGCCCGCAGGACAAATGGCCCACGGCGATTCTGGCAGGCGGTGACTTTATCGCGGTTGGGGCGGTGAATGCACTGAACAAGGCGGGATTACGCGTGCCGCAGGACGTCTCCGTGATGAGCATGGATGGGTTCAATCTCTCCGCGATTCACGATGTGCCGCTAACATCGGTACATGTGCCGCGTGAGGCGCTGGGCGAAGAGGCCGTCAAACTGTTGCAATATCGTCTGATTCGCCCCGACGCCCCCGTTGGCAACCTGCTGTTAAACGGTACGCTGGTGATTCGCCAGTCCGTCAGACGGCTTCGCGGAAGCAAATCGGTTGCCCCGGTACAGGACAAAAGCCTCTATGACTGAGCCTGCAACCACTGCTGTGCCACGTCAAAGAAATTCTGTGCCAACGCCGTCGCTCTGCCCGCCTGCGCGATGACAACGGCAGGCTGGCGGCGCATCGGGGGAAATTGCAACGGACGCAGCGTTAACGCAGGCGTCATCTCTGGGATCAGGCTGCCGTGGGGCACAATCCCGCAGCCAAGCCCAACATAGACGCTTTGGATCAGTTGCAGAACGGAAGCGCTTTCTACCTTTACCCACGGCGAGACGCCCATTTCACGAAAATGGCTATCCAGATAGCGACGAAAATAGCGGCTGGCTTCCGCCAAACAGAGCGGTACGTCGGAAAGTGCATCGAGTGCCAGCGGCGCATCACCCACCAACTGCGGGAAATGGTGCGGATGGAACAACAGGTCAACGCCCTGCTCTGTCAGAGGCGATGCCTGAAAGTGCAATTCCTGTAGCGTTGAGAATTCAAAAAAGCCGATGCCGACATCTACCGAATGCGCATTCAACGCTTCCAGCAGTTGATCCGCACTGAACAGCGAGATTTGAAAATCCAGCTGTGGGTATTCCTTATTCACCGCCGCCAGCAGGCTCGACAACGCGATACTGCTTTGCGGCACCGCGCCGATGCGCAATACCCCGCTTACGCCACGTTTCAGCGAGGCAACTTCCAGTTTTAATCCCTGATAAACTGAAACGATCTCCCGCGCCCAAGCCAGCACGCGCTCGCCTTCGGCGGTAAAACCTTCAAAATTGTTACCCCGGTTGATTAACGCCAGATCCAACTCCCGCTCCAAATTTTTCAACCGCATGGAGAGCGTTGGCTGACTGACAAAACTGGCTTCCGCTGCCCGACCAAAATGGCGCTCTTTCTCCAAATTGCACAGGTATTGCAGTTGCTTAATATCCATCGTCGGACTCTGTAGTGGGTGAGCGACAAGTATACCGATAAACCGCCTCTATCCCACCATAGCCGTATTTGATTAGACGCGATCGCCGACGACACCTAAACTTCAAAATAAGAGCAAACATTTAAAGTTTTGTTCACATAAAAAAAACAAAACCCTAAATAATTCGAGTTTCAGGCCGGCGGCAACGCAGCGAGTCCCCAAGAGCTTACATAAGTAAGTGACTGGGGTGAGCGAGGCGGCCAACACACCTGCAACTTGAAGTATGACGGGTTGATTCACCTGCGGAACACATATGAAATTCAAACCATCTATCAAGCCATACCGCAACGCGGCTGGCGGCTGGGGCTCGTTGGAAGCCACCACGCGTTTTGTCCTCGATAGCAAGCAAGCGCTGAAAAATATCCGAAACTTGTTGCGTGTCAATAAATCGAAAGGATTTGACTGCCCCGGCTGTGCCTGGGGTGATGACAACAGCAGCACGTTCAGCTTTTGTGAAAACGGCGCGAAGGCGGTGAGTTGGGAAGCGACGCGCAAAGCGGTCGATCTGGATTTCTTTGCCGCCCACAGCGTCACCACGCTGCGCCAGCAAAGTGACTATTTCCTTGAGTATCAGGGCCGCTTAACCCACCCGATGCGCTACGACCGCGCCAGCGATCGCTATGTTCCCATCGACTGGGACGCGGTTTTTACGCTGATCGCTCACCATATCAGTAACATGGAACACCCTAATCAGGTGGAGCTTTATACCTCCGGCCGAGCCAGCAATGAAGCGTCTTATCTGTATCAACTTTTTGGCCGTATGCTGGGCACCAACAATTTTCCTGACTGCTCGAATATGTGCCATGAAGCCAGCGGCATCGGCCTGAAACAGAGCATCGGCGTCGGCAAAGGGACTATCCGATTGGATGATTTCGAACACGCTGACGCGATTTTCGTCTTCGGTCAGAACCCCGGCACCAACCACCCACGTATGCTGCACAGTCTGCGTCATGCTGCCGATCGCGGCGCGCACATCGTCTCCTTCAATACGCTCCGCGAGCGCGGGCTGGAACGTTTTGCCAATCCACAGAATCCGCTGGAGCTGCTCACGCCATTATCCGGCACCATCAGCGAAACCTACCTGCAACCTAATCTGGGCGGTGATATGGCTGCCGTGCGTGGCATGGTAAAAGCGCTGCTGGAAACGCATCGTCAGCGTCTGTCTGCCGGAGACACGGGGTTATTCGATCAAGATTTCCTGTCCACGCATACCCAACAGGTAAACGACTACCTCGCCGTTGTCGATACGACAAGCTGGCAGAAGATCGAACAGCAGTCAGGCCTGAGCGAAGCACAGTTGCGCTCTGTGGCGGCGATTTATCAGCAGTCACCGCGCGTAATTTGCACCTGGGCGATGGGGATTACTCAGCACAAGCATTCCGTTGCCACCGTGCGCGAAATCGTGAACCTGCAACTGCTGTTTGGGCAGTTGGGGAAACCGGGTGCGGGGTTATGCCCAGTACGCGGTCATAGTAATGTGCAGGGTAATCGCACGATGGGGATCGATGAAAAACCAAGTGCCGCGTTTCTTGATCGTCTGGCTGCGCATTATGATTTCCCCCCCCCTTACGCCGCAGGCCACAACACGGTAGAAGCGCTGGAAGCCATGCTGCGCGATGAAATAAAAGTGCTGATCGCGCTGGGTGGTAACCTCGCTGCTGCCGCGCCGGATTCGGCACGCACCGAAGAAGCACTCAGCCGTTGCGATCTAACCGTACATATCAGTACCAAACTCAACCGCAGCCATCTGGTTACCGGCAAGGTCGATGCACTAATTCTGCCAACGCTCGGCCGTACCGATCTCGATATGCAGGCCAGCGGTGCACAGTTTATTACCGTCGAGGATTCCTTCAGCATGGTGCACGCGTCGCAGGGCGTCGGACAGCCTCTTTCGCCATTACAGCGCTCGGAAACGGCCATTGTTTGCGGTATTGCTAACGCGGTTTTCGGCAATGAAAAACTCGACTGGCTGGCGCTGGCGGATGATTATTCACACATCCGCGACCATATCGCCGCCACCATTCCCGGCTTCACGGATTTCAACGCCAACTGCGACCTGCCGGGCGGATTTTATCTCGGCAATGCGGCCGCCGAACTCCGCTTTAATACCCTCAACGAAAAAGCCCAATTCGGCCATGCCGCGCTGCCCGATACGCTGTTCCCGCAACTGCAAGGCAGCAATGTACCCTTTACGCTGCAAACCCTGCGTTCACACGATCAGTACAACACCACGATTTATGGTCTGGATGACCGCTATCGCGGCGTTTATGGTCAGCGGAAAGTGCTGTTCATGCACCCGGATGACATTGCCGCGTTAGGACTGGAAGATGGCGATCTGGTCGATATAGAGACGCTGTGGAACGATGGCATTACCCGCATCGTCAACGGCTTCAAGCTGGTGAGCTACAATATTCCACGCGGTAATCTGGCGGCCTATTACCCAGAAACCAACCCGCTGGTGCCGCTGTCCAGTTTTGGCGATGAAACGCACACGCCGACCTCTAAGTCAGTACCGGTTAGCGTTCGGCGCAGTACGCAAGCGGAGTCTCTGCTGCGCATCGCTTAAGAACCTATCCAGTAGGCTATTTTATTTGCCATTTTGAACCTGGGCAGTGCTCAAACAAACGCAATTGCGTTTGAACGCCACTTGGGGCGGCCCCCAGGGTGAGCGTAGCGAATAATCCTCACGTACTACGTGTACGCTCCGGTTTTTCCGCGCTGTCCGAG
Source organism: Pectobacterium atrosepticum (assembly GCF_000740965.1). NCBI lineage: Bacteria > Pseudomonadati > Pseudomonadota > Gammaproteobacteria > Enterobacterales > Pectobacteriaceae > Pectobacterium > Pectobacterium atrosepticum. The sequence continues at coordinate 2,884,612 of NZ_CP009125.1, forward strand.
TCCAAACTGGCTGCACCAATAACGCCTACTGAGATAGGTTCTACACCATAACTCGCATTGCAAAACTAATGGCGCACATGACAGGGGCCTCACGCCAATCAGCATTGACTTTATTCGTATTTATCTGCCCTTTCGCTACCGTTATACGGCCGCGGCATCCCCGATTATTCTTGCCGCCAGCACCTGATTCGAGTAAAACTGTGAACTGCTAATTGGGCCACTCACAATCGTATTTCTGGACGCTATGTTTCAAGATAATCCGCTGCTTGCACAGCTAAAACAGCAACTTCACTCTAAGACACCGCGTGTTGAAGGTGTCGTCAAAGGTACCGATAAGGGATTTGGCTTTCTTGAAGCTGACGGACAAAAAAGCTATTTCATTCCGCCTCCACACATGAAAAAAGTGATGCACGGTGACCGGATTACCGCCACCCTGCATACGGAAAAAGATCGGGAAATTGTCGAGCCAGAAACGCTGATCGAACCTTTCCTTACCCGATTTGTTGGGCGTATCCATAAAAAAGACGATCGCTTATCAATTACGCCTGACCACCCGCTGCTGAAAGAGGCGATTCCCTGCCGAGCCGCGCGTGATGTTACAGACGATTTTCAGGAAGGCGATTGGGCCGTAGCTGAAATGCGTCGTCACCCGTTGAAGGGCGATCGTGGATTTCATGCCGAGCTGACGCAGTACATCACCACGGGCGATGACCCACTGGTGCCGTGGTGGGTGACGTTGTCACGCCACAATTTGGAGCGTTCTGCCCCAGAAGTTGAAACCACTGAACGCCATGATGGCGAACTCGTCCGTGAAGATCTGACGGCACTGAACTTTGTCACCATCGACAGCGCCAGCACCGAAGATATGGACGATGCACTGTATGTGCAGGACAACGGTGATGGTTCACTGCAATTAACGATCGCTATCGCCGACCCAACCGCCTATGTGGATGCAGGCAGCGAGTTGGACAACATTGCACGCCAGCGCGCCTTCACCAACTATTTGCCCGGCTTCAACATCCCGATGCTGCCGCGCGCGCTGTCGGACGATATCTGTTCCCTGCGCCCGAACGAGCGTCGCCCTGTTCTCGCCTGCCGCGTGACGATTGCCGCTGACGGTGCGCTGGGTGACGATATCCACTTCTTTGCCGCCTCGATCGAATCCAAAGCCAAATTAGCGTATGACAACGTCTCTGACTGGTTGGAAAACCAAGGCGAATGGCAGCCGCAGAACGAAGAGATTGCCGAACAAATCCGTTTGCTGCATCGCCTCTGTCTGGCACGCAGTGAATGGCGCACCACACACGCGCTGGTGTTTAAAGATCGCCCGGATTATCGCTTCCTGCTGGGTGAAAAAGGCGAAGTGTTGGATATCGTAGTTGAACACCGTCGCATCGCTAACCGTATCGTTGAAGAATCAATGATTGCAGCCAACGTCTGCGCAGCCATTGTGCTGCGCGACAAGCTGGGCTTTGGCATCTATAACGTGCATAACGGCTTCGATCCTGCCTCGATTGAACAAGCGGTCGCCGTACTGGACACGCATGGCGTTCAGGCCGACGCGCAGACGCTGTTGACGCTCGATGGCTTCTGCACGCTGCGCCGCGAGCTGGATGCCCAGCCGACGCAGTTCCTGGATAGCCGTATCCGTCGCTTCCAGTCATTTGCAGAAGTCAGCACCACACCGGGGCCACACTTTGGTCTGGGGCTGGAAGCTTATGCCACCTGGACATCCCCGATCCGTAAATACGGCGATATGGTGAACCACCGTTTGCTGAAAGCGATTATCACCGGACAGGCCGCGGAAAAACCGCAGGACGACGTCACGGTACAACTGGCCGAGCGCCGTCGCCTTAACCGTATGGCTGAGCGTGATGTCGGTGACTGGCTGTATGCTCGCTACCTTAAGGATAAAGCAGGTACAGATATTCGCTTCAACGCGGAAATCATTGACGTCACGCGCGGTGGCCTGCGCGTTCGCCTTTTAGATAACGGCGCGGTGGTGTTTATTCCGTCATCCTTTATCCACGCCGTGCGCGATGAACTGGTGTGCAGCCAGGAAATGGGTACCCTCTCGGTAAAAGGCGAAGTGGTTTATCGTCAGGGGGATACGCTGGACGTCATCATCGCTGAAGTTCGTCTGGAAACCCGCAGCATCGTGGCAAAACCTGCCGCATAATAGTCATACTGCTGCAATACAGCATCTCCGCGCGGGCGTTCATAGTGAACTGACCCGCGCGTCATCATCGTTTATTCCGCTATATGATTTAGCCGCGCCGGATCCGTTTTGAGAACAATCAACGGCACGCATGCAACCCTACTAACAGGAGTGTTCCCGATGAAGAAAATGACAATCGGCACATCCGCGATACAGGCTTCCAACATTGCGTTGGGCTGTATGCGAATGGCGAAGAAAAGCACGAATGAAACTGCTGACATCCTCAATGCTTCCGTTGAGGCTGGCATCGATTTCTTCGATCACGCCGATATCTATGGCTCAGGCTTGTCGGAAGAGATTTTCGCCGCAGGTTTACAGAAGACGTCCATCCGCCGGGAATCGCTTTTTCTGCAATCAAAATGCGGTATCCGTAAGGGCTTTTTTGATTTTTCCAAAGCGCACATCATCGCGTCCGTTGAAGGCAGCCTGCAACGTTTAAAAACAGACTATCTTGATACGCTCCTGTTGCACCGCCCGGACACCTTATTTGAACCTGACGAAGTCGCTGCTGCATTCGATGAGTTGGAAAGTAGCGGGAAGGTTCGCCATTTCGGCGTCAGCAATCAGAATCCGTTGCAGATTGAGTTGCTGAAAAAATCCGTACGCCAGCCGCTCATCGCCAACCAGTTACAGTTCAGCATTATGCACACGGGCATGATTGATGCCGGCTTTAACGTGAATATGACAAACTCGGCATCGGTGAACCACGATGGCGCAATTCTGGAATACAGTCGTCTGAATACGATGACGATTCAAGCCTGGTCACCTTTCCAATACGGCTTTTTTGACGGCGTGTTTCTCGATAATGAGAAATTCCCCACGCTAAACGCAGCGATTGATCACATCGCAGAGCAACACAACGTCACCAACACCGCGATCGCCACCGCGTGGATCTTGCGTCACCCAGCTGCCATGCAGGTGGTTATCGGCACCATGAGTCCAGAACGTATCCGTGACATTGCGGCGGCGTCTACATTGTCGCTCAGCCGCGAAGAATGGTACGAGATTTACCGCGCCGCCGGAAACGTCCTGCCTTAAGCGCATCGGCCCTGCCAGCCACTGAATTATCCACAGCAGGGCCTCTGATTTACCGCTTCTACATGTTAGCCATTGTTTAGCCTTTAAGTTTCTTTACAGAAATTCACGTTCGCTCACATTTTCTCATCCATTCGCTTCTCTTCGTCAACAAACCCACTATTGTTAAATTGCATTAACACCCGCGCCATATACCTCAAATAATTCGAGTTGCAGGAAGGCGGCAAACGCATGAATCCCCAGGAGCTTACACAAGTAAGTGACTGGGGTGAGTAAGAGAAGCCAACGCACATGCAGCTTGAAGTATTACGGTATACCCTTTCTGAATAACGAAGGAGCCGTTGTTATGAGTAACATAAAGAGCATTGTGATCTGGCTGCTAGTCGGACTGGCGGGCGCTTTTTCGTTCGCTATGCTGGCGCTAAGCCGAGGTGAGCACGTCAATGCGGTATGGTTGGTTATCGCCGCAGTATCGTGTTACAGCATCGCTTATCGGTTTTACAGCCTGTTTATCGCCAAAAAAGTGTTTGAGCTCGACGATCGCCGACTAACACCGGCTGAACGTCATAACGACGGTCTGGATTACGTCCCCACCAATAAATGGGTACTGTTCGGACACCACTTCGCCGCTATTGCTGGGGCAGGTCCGCTGGTTGGACCGATTCTCGCCGCACAGATGGGTTTTCTTCCCGGCACAATCTGGATTTTGGTCGGCGTGATGCTGGCGGGTGCCGTGCAGGATTTTCTGGTGCTGTTTATCTCCACACGTCGTGACGGTCGTTCGCTGGGGGAAATGGCAAAACAGGAACTGGGCACGTTCGCGGGTATTATCACCATGCTCGGTGCGCTGGGCGTCATGATCATCATTCTTTCGGCGCTGGCACTGGTTGTCGTTAAAGCGTTAGCGGAAAGCCCGTGGGGGTTGTTTACGATCGCCGCCACCATCCCCATCGCGCTCTTCATGGGCGTTTACATGCGCTTTTTACGTCCGGGTAAAATCGCTGAAGTGTCCATCATCGGCTTTGTGCTAATGATGCTGGCGATTGTCTACGGCGGCAACATCGCCGCACACCCATACTGGGGCCCATTCTTCACGCTGAAAGGCACATCGCTCACTTGGGTGCTGGTTATCTACGGCTTCGTGGCGTCAGTCCTGCCCGTCTGGCTGCTGCTGGCACCGCGTGATTACCTCTCTACGTTCCTGAAAATCGGGGTTATTATCGGGCTGGCCTTCGGTATCGTGTTCGCCATGCCGGAAATGAAAATGCCCGCTGTTTCTCGCTTTATTGATGGCAGCGGCCCCGTATTCTCAGGTTCTCTGTTCCCCTTCTTATTTATTACCATCGCCTGCGGCGCGATTTCCGGCTTCCACGCCCTCGTTTCCAGCGGCACTACACCGAAGTTAATCGAGCGTGAGAGCCATATCCGTTTTATCGGATATGGTGCCATGTTGATGGAGTCCTTCGTGGCAATCATGGCGCTGATTTGTGCATCGGTCATCGAGCCGGGCATTTACTTTGCCATGAACTCACCCGCCGCACTGATTGGCACCACGGTTGAGAGCGCTTCGCTGGCCATTAACAACTGGGGGTTTGTGATTACCCCGCAGGAATTGAGTGCCATTGCCAATGATGTCGGCGAAATCTCTATTCTTTCCCGTGCCGGCGGCGCGCCAACCTTCGCGGTGGGCATGGCCTATATCATCACGGAAATCTTTAATAGCCGGGCGATGATGGCATTCTGGTATCACTTCGCGATTCTGTTTGAAGCCCTGTTCATTCTGACCGCCGTTGACGCCGGGACGCGCGCCTGTCGCTTCATGGTGCAGGATCTGGTCGGTATTGCGATTCCAAGATTAGCTAACAGCCGTTCCTGGATGGGGAATCTGGCCGGTACAACCGTTGCCGTTTCTGGCTGGGGATTCTTCGTGTATCAAGGTGTAATCGACCCGTTGGGTGGTATTAACACGCTCTGGCCACTGTTCGGTATCGGTAACCAGATGCTCGCATCGATGGCGCTGATTCTCGGCACCGTGGTGTTGTTTAAGATGAAGAAACAGCGCTATGCGTGGGTGACTATCGTACCGACCGTCTGGCTGTTTATTACGTCGATGACAGCGGGTTGGCAAAAAATCTTCCATGAAAAACCGAGCATCGGCTTTCTGGCTCAGGCGAAACGCTTCGCTGCGGGTATTGAACAGAACACGCTGATCGCACCGGCTAAATCGATTAAAGACATGGAAACCATCGTCTTCAGTAACCAGATCAACGCCGCACTGTGCGGGTTCTTCATGCTGGTGGCAGTGACTATGCTGGTTTCCGCGTTCTTCGTCATTCGTCGTGCACTCAACAGCAATGTGCCAACGACAAAAGAGACGCCGATTGTCTTACGGGACGGCGCTCAACCTTAAACGTCGTCGGCGTATATTCTCCAATCCCTCCCGCGTGGAGGGATTTTTTTAATCAAAGATAACGTTTTAGGGAATTAGAGTTGAATTAGTGCAGGTCAGGAGCAGCGACATGTGACTCTAACGACGCAACGGGCTTGCGTCGTTAAGGTAAACCGAAGAGGAACTACTGTCGGTTTATTGTCCGTAATACGCGTTCTTACCGTGCTTACGCAAGTAGTGTTTATCCAACAGCGTTTGCTGCATCTCGCCCAACTGAGGTGTTAGCTGGCGCGAGAAAATTCCCATGTAGGCAAGCTCTTCCAGAACCACGGCATTATGCACCGCATTATCGGCATCTTTCCCCCACGCAAAGGGGCCATGCGAGTTAACCAACACGGCTGGGACATCCATCGGAGAAATGCCGCGCTGGCGGAAAGTTTCGACTATCACCGTTCCCGTATCCCACTCATAGCGACAGTTGATTTCCTCGTCCGTCATCAGACGCGTGCAGGGAATGGGGCCATAAAAGTAGTCCGCATGCGTCGTTCCCCAGGCGGGGATATCTTTACCGGCTTGCGCCCAGATCGTGGCATGGCGGGAATGGGTATGAACAATACCGCCGATATCGGCAAATTCCAGATACAGTACACGGTGGGTATCGGTATCTGACGATGGTTTCTTCGTCCCCTCCACCACTTTGCCGCTTTCCAGCTCAACGACAACCATATCCTCCAACGTCATGGCCGAATACTCCACGCCGGAAGGCTTGATCACCATCAGGCCACGCTGTCGGTCTACCGCACTGACATTTCCCCAAGTAAACGTCACCAGATGGTGCTGCGGCAAGGCCAGATTGGCTTCCAACACCTGTTTTTTTAGCGTTTCTAACATAATCAGTCTCCCATCGGCGCGATGACACCATTCTCGCGGCCTGAGGATCTCGTCGCTATGGGCTAAATCGCTAAAGACCTAGCGGTGTTCTGCTATGGGAAAAAGAAAGAGACATGCCACAGAATTGAGCAAAAAACAGCCAAATTTATCAATTATTGCTATCGTTAAGGTAACGTAGGGGAATTAAGAGTTTTTACCTGTTGCAGTTTTTCCCGATGATTATACTTGTCATCACGCGGTAAAGGGCTCGGTTTCTTTATTTAATACCGTATAAAGCACTTTTTTCGATATTTTCCTCACAAGAAACGTGAGGCCAAGAGCAGAAAGGGGAAGAAAATGACATTAAACAAACGCGTTGCAACGGCCGCTCTGGCAATTACGCTTGCTGTTACGCTGGTGGGCTGTTCAAACATGTCAAAACGTGACCGCAATACCGCCATTGGCGCCGGTGCGGGAGCGGTAGGTGGGGCTATCTTAACGGATGGCGGAACATTAGGAACGTTGGGCGGAGCCGCTATCGGCGGGCTGATTGGCCGTCAGGTCGATAAATAACGAATTTGTAGCAGCAGGTTGACGGGAGTAAACCTGCTGCTCTCATACTCGTCATACTTAGCCACCAGCCAGCTTAACCTTCATCCCTTTCGCTTCCAGAAGCTGTTTTAGCAGGTCTCGCTTGTCTCCCTGAATTTCGATCACGCCTTCTTTCACTGAACCGCCGCAGCCGCATTTTTTCTTCAGTTCAGCAGCCAGCTTATCCAATACGGCATCGTCAAGATCGAGACCGCTAATCAGGCATACACCCTTCCCTTTGCGTCCGCTCGTCTGGCGCTGAATGCGCACGATACCATCGCCCTTTGGCCGAACGACCTTTTCTTCTTCCGGCGTAATGCGCCCAGTATCTGTAGAGTAAACCAGTTGACTGTTCTTATCATGATTCATGATGCAATACCGTTTAGCAGCGACGCGCGAATATCACGCAGCGTCTGAGCCGGATCAGACGATTGGGTGATCGGACGTCCAATCACCATGTAATCCACGCCTGCCTGCTGCGCCTGAACGGGCGTCATGATGCGGCGCTGATCGCCAACGTCACTGCCTGCGGGGCGAATCCCCGGCGTGACCAGCTTAAATGCCTGACCGCATACCTGCTTCAACCGCTGCGCTTCATGTGCAGAGCACACCACGCCATCCAACCCACTGTTATGCGTTAGCACAGCCAGCCTTTCCGCCTGCTCCGCTGGGCTAAGGGTAATGCCAAGCCCGCGTAGATCTTCTTCGTCCATACTGGTCAACACGGTCACGGCAATCAGCAGCGGTGCATCTTTACCAAACGGCACCAGCGCGTCTTTCGCCGCTGCCATCATACGCGAACCGCCGCTGGCGTGGACATTGACCATCCACACGCCAAGATCGGCGGCTGCCGCCACAGCATGCGCGACGGTGTTCGGAATATCGTGGAATTTCAGATCGAGAAACACATCAAAGCCGCGCTGTTGCAACGTCTGTACGAACTGTGGGCCAAATAAGGTAAACATCTCTTTGCCTACCTTCAAACGGCAATCCTGCGGATCGATACGGTCAACAAACGACAGCGCTGCATCCTGGCTGGCATAGTCCAACGCGACAACAATCGGGGATGATACCGTTTGATTCTTTTGCTGTAGATTCTCGTTTTTCATTCGTCACCCAGTCTCTAGCGAAGCCAAAATTCCCGCCGCATTCTACATCCCTCGCCCCCGAAATCCCAGCCACCTGAAGACCAATGCGATTAAAGAAGTCTGCTGAAACGGAAATCACGTACAATTATTAGCATGTTGTAACTAAAGTACGTTAAAAAATAGCCGCTCAATATCGCGAGAGGCTATTGTCCGTCTAATCCACGGATCGGCTTCACGCTGGCCCAGGTACGACAGGAAGGACATTGCCAATAGAGGGATTGTGACGTGAAACCGCATTTACGGCAGCTGTAGCGGGGCTTAGTACGAATCTGCTCGCCCACCATGTCGCGCAGCACCACCAGGCTTTCTTTTGCTCGTCCGTCTTCCGCTTCATGCAGGTGAAAATCCATCAGGCGATGGAACACACGCATAGTCGGGTGACGTTGCAGCTGACGATTGATGTAGACCTGCGCAACCTCTGCACCCTCTTCCCTTTCGAGGATATCGGCCAGCATCAATTCCGCCGTCGCTCCGGTATTTTCTTCCACGCAGCGCTTGAGGAAATGAGCCCAATCCAAGGTGTTACCTAAGTGCTGATAGCACTCCTGCAACATCGGTAATGTTTCACTGACCAGCTCTTTATCTTGATCGAGAACCTGCCGCAAGGCCTCCACCGCACGTGAATAATCCTGCTGCGCCATGTAAATACGCCCCATCATAATGGACGCACGAGCGCACTGGTTGTCCGCCGAGGCCCCTTTCTTCAGGAACGTTAACGCTTTATCCAGATCGTCACTGCCCATAGCCAGCAGCGCTAACTCGCAGTAAAAATGAGCGATGTCCACGCGAAGCTCATCTTTTCCCATTTTGACCAGTTTTTCCGCAACATCTATCGCCGTCTGCCAGTCGCTGGTGGCCTGATGGATCTGCAATAGCTGCTGTAAAGCGCTACGCCGAAAATCTTCTTCATCCACCAGTTGGTTAAAAATCTCTTCGGCACGGTCATACAGACCAGCAGCCATGTAATCGCGACCCAGCTGCTGCACCGCCAGCAGGCGTTGTTCAAAGGTTAACGATGCGCTTTCGGTCAGTGCCTGATGGATGCGAATCGCACGGTCAACTTCGCCGCGCGAGCGAAACAGGTTACCGAGCGTGAGGTGGGCTTCAAAGGTATTACTGTCATCCTTGAGCATGTCGAGGAACAGTTCCACCGCCTTATCCTGCTGGTTAGACAACAGGAAGTTAACCCCGGTAACATATTCACGGGACAGGCGGTTGGATTCCTGCTCTTTGTCCTGCTGCGCACTTCTGCGACCCATGTACCAACCGTACGCGGCGGCCACGGGCAGCAACAGAAACAGCAGTTCTAACATAGAGAGAATTCCTTAGTGGGTGACCGTCTGCACCGGCGTCACATTCTCCTCGGTGGAGGTAGAAAGCTGTTGTTCCAGACGCTTGATTTTACGTTGTGCACGGCCAATCGCAATGCGCTGACGCAGATAAAACAGACCACAGATAACCCAGCCAAGAACAAAGCCCAAGGCAAACAGCGTGGCGAGCAGTGTGGAGATACGATAATCCCCCTGTGCCAGCAGGTAGTTAAATGTCACAACCTGATCGTTGTGCGCACCCAGTGTGACAGAAATGATGAATATCGCCAGCACGAGTAAAAAAATCAGCAAATATTTCACATTGTCCTTCCTGTGATATCCATTAACCGGATGAATTATGCCAAATTTTGGCGACTAACCCCATTAAATTACCATGTCCAGCACGGACAGGGAAATCAAGAACCGACCTCCACTGCCGTCTATGCTTGTTATTTATTCTGTGCTGAATAAAAATGACAGCAGCATGCCAGCAAGGGGAAAAGTCATGTCAAAGCAGGACGAACAGCGATTATTAGTCAAGATCGCTACGCTCTATTATAGCGAAGGGATGAAACAAGCAGAAATTGCCGCCTCACTCCATTTGTCACAGTCTTTTGTCTCGCGCGCTATCACACGCAGTGTTAAAGAAGGTGTGGTCAAAATCAGCGTAATTCAACCCCCGAACATGTTCATGGGGTTGGAATCTGCCATTCAGAAGCGCTACGGCATCGATCAGGCTATTGTTGTGGATGTCGCCGACAACGCCACGCTGACGCAAATCAAGCAGGCGATTGGCTCTGCCGCTGCGCACTATGTCCAAACCAGTATCCGCCCTGACGATCTGGTTGGTATCTCATCCTGGAGTAGCACGCTGCGGGCGATGGTGGACAGTTTACATCCGCAAAGCGTCAAGGCGCAGGGCGTGATCCAACTGTTGGGCGGCGTGGGGCCGAACGGCAATGTGCAGGCGACCATCCTGACACAGACCCTAGCCAACCAATTAAGTTGTCCGGCCTATCTTTTACCGGCACAGAGCATTGAACGTTCGGTGGAAGATCGCGCTCGCTTGGTGACCAGCGATGAGGTTTCCAGCGTGGTCGATAAGTTTAGCGAAGTGAGCCTGGCACTTGTGGGCATCGGCGTGCTGGAACCGTCACAATTGCTGAAAAACTCCGGCAACTATTATCACGAAGCGATGCTGCAACAGTTAGCAGAACGCGGTGCCGTCGGTGATTTATGTCTGCATTACTACAACGCAGAAGGCGAGCCGGTGTTGCAGGACGATGAAGATCCGGTGATTGGCATGGCATTACCACAGCTGCGTCAATGTCCACGCGTGGTGGCACTGGCGGGCGGTGTCGAGAAAAGTGCGGCCATTCGCGGCGCGTTAGTCGGCCACTATATTGACGTATTGATTACCGATCGGTTAACCGCTGAGACGCTGATCTAACGCACGTATCACCAATGGTTTGTGCGGCTGGATGTGATGTACCGCGAGTCGCGATGATAATCGCGAAGCAATAAGAGTAACGTCAGGCGCAGGATGATTCCCACTGCTCCGCGCCTGACGAACCGTGACGCGATTATTCGCTAACGTTAATGGATGACAGCAGCGCATCCTGCACAATCCGCTGTGCCTGTAACGGATTTTGCGCTTCCTGTGCCGCCTGAAGCGCGGGGATATCCAGCTTGTCCAGCGCACGATAGATGTGCTTCAAGAAACGGATGGACAACTGCGCCGCCTCCACGTGATTCTCACGGAACGGGAACTGATCGAGCTGCCAGACGCCCTGCCAGTTGTTGATTTTCAACACATAGAAGAATTCGAAAATCTCAGTCATGTGCACCGTGCCGACCACCAAATCGTCATCCCAGCCGCGCAGATTGTCGTTTACATCCATTCCGAACAGCCGGCCGCGATCGATAATCAACTGGGCAGAATCAGCGGGTGATTCACCGCCATACAGTGCATGTCCGAAGTCCAGCAGCACGCCGACGTTATCCAGCCCGATGTCTTCAATACCCAGCAGCGTTCTCGCAGCGGAATCCCAGGTCATTTTCACGCGCGGTTCACGCGGCTTGTATTCGATGGCGAATTTCACATCGGGGTTAGCCCCTGCCAGATCGCGCATACCATCAACGGCAAGCTTCCACAGATTTTTATGGCTGACCTGAAACGGATAATCCCAGCCATCCTGCCCCGGCCAGACTTTGACATAATTCGCACCCAATTCACGCACAATGCCAGCAGATTCATGCATCAGTTCAAACGCCGCAGCTCGGGCCGCCGGATCGGGGTTGGTGAAGGCGCCACGCGACCACTTTTGCAGGTAAATTTCCGGCGTGATGCCAATCGCTTTCAGCCCTGCATCCTTCAGTGCATCTTTCACTTCGCTTAGCGTGACGCCCGGCGTGAAGGGATAAGGCAGGTCGACATAGGAAAGCTCGCCGACCTCTTTCGCCGCATTGATCTGATCGATCGTGCTCAATGCCGGGCCGTAGCCGTCTACGGCGTAGCGGTCGATATAATTCGCAAAATGCCACAAACCGGCACCAAATTCAGGGTAGTTATACGTTGCCATAATAAAGTCACCTCTTTGATTTATAGGGTATTTAGCTGCTTATCTTTTTTGCGTATCGGATAGGTTTTTACGGTTAAAAATGATCATGATTCAGGCCGCAAACGTGCTCGCGCCACCGCCGTACGCCACTGTTGGTAGCTCTCCAGAATGGTGTGATTTGCCGCCGACGGTTCGATAACTTCCACCTCTCTTGGCAGCGCGGCGATCTGTTCGTTGTACTCCCACCATGCCAGCATCTTGCCGCCCAGATAGGCCGCTCCCAGCGCAGACACTTCCGCGTTGTGATTACGAATCAGAGGACGCTGTAATAAGTCGGCCTGAAACTGCATCAGCCAGCGGTTTTGCGTCGCACCACCGTCAACACGCAGAGCGGGTAAAGAGCCCTGTGATGCCTGCTCCATAGCGAAAAAGACATCGGCGACTTGATACGCAATCGCTTCAAGACCGGCACGAGCGATGATGGCAGGTGTGGTGGCGTCGCATAAACCACACAGCAGGCCGCGCGCTTGCACATCCCAATAGGGTGCACCCAGCCCGGATAAGGCAGGAACAAAGAAAACACCCTGATTCGATTCGGCGCTGAGCGCCAGTTCGGTCAGTTGCGTAACGGAAGGGACGCCCAGCATCTGACCAATCCAGGCAAATCCCGAGCCGGTATGGGTGATATTGCCTTCCAGCGCGTAGCGCAGTTCGCCATCGTGCCAAGCGATCGTGGTGCTGAGCCCAGTGGCGTGAAGGTGCGGCGTGTTGATGGTGGTCATCAGCGACGAACCGGTGCCGTATGTCGCCTTGATTTCACCGCTTTGGGTGATGCCCTGACCGTACAGCGCAGCATGGGAATCCCCAATCAGCGCCACAATCGGTACGCAAGCGGCAAGCCCACTGATGCCCGTCACGCCGGTGTGACCGTGTAACGCCGAGGAAGGCGTGACGGCAGGCAGACAAACGCTGGGGATACCGAACAGCGCCAGCAGATCCTCATCCCAGCAGCCGCGGTGAATATTAAACAGTTGGGTTCTCGCCGCGTTGGAATAGTCGGTGGAGAACGCCCGCCCCCCGCTAAACTGCCAGTTAAGCCAGCAATCCACCGTTCCGATGCACAACTCCCCCTGCATTGCACGGGCGACACCGTTTGGCAATTCCGCCAGCATGGCATGCAGTTTGGCGGCGGGAAAAAGCGGATCGACTTGCAGTCCGGTACGGGATTCGATCAGACGTGCCTCAGCGCTTCCTTGTAATGCCTGACAGAATTTCTCCGCACGACGATCCTGCCAACTGACCAATGGCGTCATCGGTTTTCCGGTTTGCCTGTCCCAAATCAGCACCGACTCACGCTGATTGCTAATGGCGACACCCACCACCTGAGCACGGTGTAATGATGACAAGCAAACCTCTGCCGCCTGACAAACCGCACGCCAGATCGCCATCGCATCCTGTTCGGATCTGCCCGGTTGCGGGTGCGTCACCTGCAAAGCAACGGCAGCTTTAGCCAGAATGCGCCCTCTCTCGTCGACGGCAATCGCCTTGGCGTTCGTCGTCCCTTCATCGATTGCCAAAATAACCGGCGTATACATCATCAGCCTCCCGGACAAAGACGCAGTGCCGCGTTGACAATGCCCATCGCGTCCAGCCCGTGATGCGCCCGCATCGCGCTCCGATCGGCAGCAATCGCGTACTGACCATCAGGAATCCCCAGCCGTACCAGAGGAATTCCACTGCCCGCTTCCGCCAGCACTTCCGCAACCAGACTACCTGCACCGCCGTTGACGTTATGTTCCTCGACGGTAATGACACGAGGTGTTTCGCTCAGAATTTCAAGCAATTGCTGAGTATTACACGGTCGAATAGAGGAAAGATTGACCACCGTAGCGGCAAGTCCTTTTTCTGCTAATAATTCAGCAGCCGTCACAATTTCATGTACGGTCGACCCCAATCCGACCAGTGTGATATCACAGCCTTTGCGCAGTACATCGATCTGTCCCGGCACAAAACGATAGTGCTCATCATGCAAGGCAGGCAGTGGTTTTCCATCGAGGCGAATATAGACTGGCCCCTGATGTGCAAACGCATAATCGATAATCTGACGACACTCTTCCGGGCTGGATGGCGCGTAGATCTCAATATTGCCAAACCCTCTCAGCACCGCGATGTCGTCAATACTGTGGTGCGTGCTAGCGAGCGGGCCGTAGCTACAACCCGCATTCAGCCCAAACAGCTTAACGTTGCTGTTGTTGTAGCAGACGTCGACTTTGAGCTGTTCGTTGGCGCGGGAAATCAGAAACGGTGCCGCGTTGCAGGTCACCGCAATCTTGCCGCCGATGGACAGCCCTACCGCCGTTCCCACCATCGTTTGTTCGGCAATCCCCACGTTGACGATGCGATCGGGAAAACGCTGTATAAACGGTGAAATCTTCGCCGTGGAGGTCGAATCCGCCAACACCGGCACTAAATCAATCCCCTGTTCGACGGCCTTAATGAACTGCTCGACCATGACGGTTGCCAGATGCTCTGCGCTACTCATCTTTTAGTTCCTCCAACGCCAGTGCAATTTCTTCGCCTTTCGGCACCCGGTGATGCCATTCAGCCCGCCCTTGAATAAACGATACGCCCGCGCCTTTTTCCGTATTCGCAATCACCACATTCGGCTTGCCGTTGCGAGGCAGATTCTCCAGCGTGTCCACCACCGAGCGCATATCATTACCTGCGCATTCCGTCACCTGTAGGCCAAATGCCTGCCACTTTTCCGCCAGCGGATCCGTGTTCATGATGGAGCAGGTCGTTCCTGCCAGTTGCAGCTTGTTCTTGTCGTTGATGATGATCAGGTTATCCAACTGGTAATGCGCCGCCGCCAGCGCCGCTTCCCAGTTACTGCCTTCCGCCAGCTCGCCATCGCCCGTCAGGACAAACACTCGACGCGGGCTGTTGTCACGTTTCGCAGCCAACGCAATGCCGACGGCAACCGGCAGCCCGTGTCCCAACGCCCCCGTGTTCAACTCAATCCCCGGCGTCTTGTGCTTGACCGGATGCCCCGGTAAATGCGAATCCGGGTGCTGATAGGTTGCCAGCCACGATTCGGGGAAATAGCCCGCTTCTGCCAGACAGCAGTAATATCCGCCCACCGCATGGCCTTTTGACTGGATGTAAATGTCCCGCTGCGGATCCTGAAGGCGATCCGGCGCACAGTTCAGAATGCGAAAATACAGCGCCGTCAGAATTTCCACCTGTGACAGATCTGCACCCGTATGTCCGCCAGCCGGGCTATTGGCATTCAGATGAATAATGCGGCGACGAATGGCGCGGGCTTTGTGCGTCAGCGCCTCCACCGACAATGAGTACGGATTCATACTTCACCTCGCTTGAATTTTTACTCAAAAACGAATATTTATTCATATCAAATCAAAAAAAATTGCGTTTAAATCAGGCCTCGGTATGTCTACCGACATCGCTCCCGCCACAACCCAACGCCCCGTTCTATTTGCTCTTAACTACATCTACGCTTAAATGCTATCGATACTTAATGCATCTACGCCTAACTAAGCGCCTTCCGCCGCGGCCTTCTGTGACACAATTGCGGCCCTGTGCTGCATACGGTTTTGCATCTGGTCGATAATCACAGCCACAATAATGACGATGCCTTTAATCACCATCTGCCAGAATTCACTCACGCCCATCATGACCAGCCCGTCGGCAAGAATCCCGATGACAAACGCGCCAATCAGCGTACCCAGAATAGTCCCGCGTCCGCCCGCTAATGACGTTCCGCCGAGAACCACAGCAGCAATCGCGTTCATTTCAAAAGCGGTGCCCGTCGCCGGATGGCTGGCGACCAACTGAGAGGACACCACGATGCCCGCGATAGCCGCGCAGAAGCCGGAAATTGTGTAGACCCAGACTTTGACCTGACGAACCTTGACGCCGGAAAGCTCAGCGGCACGCTCGTTGTCGCCAATCGCATAGACATGGCGGCCAAACGGCAGGCGACGTGCCACATAGGCAATCACCAGAGCCAGTACCAACATCAGCCAGATAGCGAGCGGCAATCCTAAAATCGTGCCGGAACCAATCAGCTCAAAGCCGGTATTACCCAACTGCGGGTTACCACCTAAGCCTGGGAACGTTTCCCCACCGGAAATCAGCATTGATGCCCCACGCACGATATACATCGTGCCCAGCGTGCAGATAAAGGGCGCAACGTTATACCGCGTGATAATCCAGCCGTTGATGGCACCAATGAGCGCACCAATCACCAATACGACAGGCACAATGACCCACACGCTGGGGAAAATCGCGATGCCGAACATGGGCAGCACAATGCCCTGCGTAATCATGTAACCCGCCACCATGCCACACAGCCCCAGCGTGGCTCCGATTGACAGGTCAATCCCGGCGGTAATGATGACAAACGTGATCCCTAATGCCAGAAACGCGTTGATAGCAATGTGCTTCACCATGATGATCAGGCTACCTGTCGCCAAAAACCCGGGCACCGTGAAAGCAAAGAACCCCAGAATCAGGAACAGCGCGATGAACGTGCGCAGCCTGAGGATCAACAGCAGGATGCTCTCTCGTGAGCGTACAAACTTACCCGGTGATAGCGCGCCCGACGCTGCCGGAAGGTGAGTCGTTTTCATGTCAGAACCCTTGTGCACTTGCTGAAACCAATGCCGATTCGCTGGCCGACTGACGCACAATATTCGCCGTCAGTTTGCCATTCGACATCACCAAAATACGGTCCGATACCGCCATAATCTCTTTCAGATCCGAGGTGGAAAACAGCACGCCGATGCCCTGTTCGGAAAGCCCAACCATCATTTCAAACACATCGGCCTTGGCCCCCACATCAATACCGCGCGTCGGTTCGTCCAGTAACAGCACCTTAGGGCTGGTCAGTAACGAGCGGCCAATCACCACTTTTTGCTGATTGCCGCCGCTGAGCGCCTGAATTTCGACCTCGGGTGAAGACACTTTGATTGCTAACCGCCCAACGGTGCTGGCAACCACCTCTTGCTCTTGTCGCTGGAAGATCGCCATGCCGTATTTCAGTCGCCGCCACAGGCTGGCTATGGTCAGATTGGAAGCCACTGACGAGAGCGGAAAGATGCCAGTTTTTTTGCGATCTTCCGGCACCAGACTCATTCCCATACGAATGCGCTGCGCGGTAGAAAGGCGCGGGCTCACCGGTTTGCTATCGAGATAAATCTTACCCAGATAATCATTCTGAATGCCCAACAGACACTCAAAAAGTTCGGTGCGTCCTGCCCCCATCAGCCCGTAAATACCGACGATTTCCCCTTCACGTACCATCAGCGAGACATCGTTAACGACCTGATGTCCTGCATCATTGAGGCAGGTCAGATGCTCCGCTTCCAATATCGGCGCACCGAACGTTCTACCCGAATGCAGGAAACTGGTGACAGGGTCACCGCCGAGCATTTCCCGGACGATCCACGGCACGTCAATGTCGCTGACCGCCGCTTCCGCCTGAAAACAGCCGTCACGCAGGATAGTGATGTAGTCACCAATCGCCATCAACTCTTCCAACCGATGCGAAATATAGATGATGGAAACATTCTGGCGAGTCAGTTCGCGGATCACGCGAAACAGAATCTCCACTTCGGTTTTGCTTAGCGCGGAGGTCGGTTCGTCCAGAATCAGAATGTCGGCCTGATCTGCCAACGCCTTGGCGATTTCCACCAACTGCTGCTGGCCGACTTTCAGGCTGGCGACTTCGGTACGCGGCGAAATAGCCTGATCGAGACGCGACATTAGCTCCGCCGCAATCCGCTCCTGCTCCAGATAATCGATAGGTGCAACACCCTTTTGCAGTTCCCGCCCCAGAAAAATGTTCTCCGCCACGCTCAGATTCTCGGACAGGTTAAGTTCCTGATGCACCATGCCGATGCCTTTCGCCGCCGCATCGCGTGTATCCGCAATGCGCACCGCTTCGCCATTCAGCAGAATCTGGCCGGACGTCGGCTGCTGCACACCAGCCAGAATCTTCATCAACGTCGATTTACCCGCCCCGTTTTCACCAATAATCACGTTGACCTTGCCGCGGTAAACGTTGTAATCGACGTTATCCAACGCTTTGGTGCCGGGAAACAGCATGGTGATGCCTCGGGTCGCCATCACTATTTCGGGTCGGCTAACCGCATCGGGTTGCATAGCCGCATCTGAACGTTCCATCATTGCGTTCCTCCACTGCTCGCCCCAGTCAGATTTAGCGTCATCGGCACCGCATCGCTGATGCCCTGTTTGGTCAACACCAGCGCCGCCAGTACGTTAACGGGTTTACCCTGCACATCCACATCCACATCCAGCGCCGGCAACGACGCAATCGCTTTGTTATTCAGCGCGCGTGCCAGTTGGGCAAACTGCACCTGATTCTTGAAATCATCAAAGCGGATAAACCCTGCCGCATCGCGAATCGCATTGCCTTTGATTATCGGCCCCAGCTGAAGCGTGACGGCGTCACCTTGGACATCAAGCGTCAATTTTCCTTCGCGACTTTCTCGGTCAATTCCGCTGATCGTGCCCTGAATCCGGGCGTAGACGGCTTTACGTGCTGAACCCTCCAATGCAGCCTGCGTTTTCTTCACATCATCCCAGGACAGCGCCTGCTGCTGTGCCGCAGGGAGCAGCGTTGGTTGCCACAGCGCAGTCGCGATGTTCTCTGGTGTCATGGTGCTATAGCCCGGCGTAGCCGCTGGGTCGGCCGGAATAATCGGCTTACCGTGTTCATCCAGATCGACCACCGTACAGGCAGACAGCAGCAAGGCGCAGAACCCGACCCAGCAGGCACGATATCGTTCATCAAACAACATAACGACTCCTCTATCAGCAGGCGCTAACGCGCCCGCTGCCTCGATTACGGTTTCAACGCGAAGGTGTTGAGTTTGTTCGCGTTAGACTCATCAATCAAAATGCAGTCCATCAGCTGTTTTTCATCAAGCTGCGCCTTGCCGTTCTTCAGGTAGTAATCGGCCTGTTCGACCGCCATCTGCGCCTGTTGCCAGCCGGGTTGCAGCACCGTGGCTTTAATATTGCCTTTATTGATGATGGAATCGCGCACGTAGTCGCTGCCGTCAAAGCCCACCACAATCACATCGTGACGCCCCGCCGCTTTCAGCGCCGCTTCTGCGCCTAGCGCCATGGTGTCGTTGCCGGAAATCACACCGGTGATATCGGGGTTCGCCTGCAAGATGGCTTCCATACGGGTAAACGCTTCCGTCTGGCTCCAGTTCGCCGTTTGTCTGGCAACCCGCTTCATATCGCTATATTGATCGATCACATCGTGGTAGCCCTGCGAGCGGACGTACGCATTGGTGTCCGACTCGCGACCAATCAACTCGACGTACTTGCCTTTCTGGCCCATCAGTGCGACGAATTTCTCCGCGCCGAGCTGCGCACCCTGATAATTATTGGAAACGATCTGCGCCACGGCCACACCGGTTTCATTGATTTCACGGTCAATCAGGAACGCGGGAATACCGGCGGCTTTCGCCTTCTTCAATGGGCCAATGGTGGCATCGGCCCCGGCATTATCCAGAATGATGGCTTTCGCCTTGCGGGCAATAGCAGTTTCAATCAGTTGATTTTGCTTACTAACATCATCGTCGTGCGAGGCCACCAGCGTGGTGTAGCCCAGCTCGGCGGCTTTGGTTCTGGCACCTTCGGCTTCCGCTTTAAAAAACGGATTATCGTGTGAAGGGTAATAATGGCGATCAGGCCGTTATCTGCGGCGAACGTGCCCGCAGAGAGGGAAAACATGATAGCCAGCAGGGAGGATTTCAGACGGTAAGGTTTCATTGTTATTCTCCTATTTGAATATATATTCAATATTGAATTAACATTCAAATGAAGTTTTACAACCAACCGAAAAATTGTCCAACAGCAAAAACAGGAATAGCGAAGCAGCTCACAAATTGTTTACATTTTGCGCGAGGAGATAACGGTGGGGATGAGGAAGAAACAGAAACGAGGGAGAAATTTTTAACGTTGCGTCAGCAACGGCCTGCAGGGTGACGGACAAGGAAGTCCGTCATAAAAATGCGGATGACCGATGTCATCCGCAGGATACGAACTACAGCGATAACTCACTCTAGAGGGCTACGAGGATTTATTCTCAGCGGCATCTTCTTCCGCCTGTTCTTTAATCTCTTCATGCTGGAGCGACAGTGGGCCACACCAGCGCTGTGCTAACCAACTGGCAACGACAACCAGCAGCCAGCTGATTAACGTCGCCACCACCAGATCCTGCGGCCAATGCATGCCAAGCACCAGACGGCTGCCCATGACGCCGTTGGCCCAGAGCATCAGGATCACTACCGTTTTATAATGCCGACGTGCCCACAGTAACCCGACGCCCAGCAGCGCCCAGGTCGCGGCAAACATGGTGTGCCCGGAAGGGAAAGCAAAACCGGTTTCAAACTGCCAGTGGCTGCGTAGCCACTGTGGAATCTGCGCTTGATCCTGCAATTGCGTTTTAACCAGCTCCGAACGTTCCTTGCGCGGCAACGAGTAGAAATAGCTGTCATCCACCTGATGATTTTTCTCCAGCCAGACGACATAGGGACGAGATTCCTGTACCCACTCTTTAATCACCGATTTGATGCCCTGTCCAATCAGCACCGTAATCGCCATAATGACCAACAGGCCGAGAGCAGGCCTCAGACGAAAACGCAGACACCAAAGAAACCAAATGCTCAATACGATGCTGGTCAGAATGCCCCATGGCGATGTCACCGTCTCGGTGATCCAAAAGAGTACGCGCAGCCAGAGCCCGTCATACTCCGGTTGCCACTGCCAGCCGCTCATCCAGATAATCATTGGCATAATCAGTAATAGCACAGCGCCAATGGTTGTTCGTTTGGCAATTTCGTACATAATTTCTTCCCATAATTCAGTATGATGCTTTGCAACAAAACTTTCACAATTCTATCAGAAAATCCGACATGAACTGTCAGTATGGCGTAAAATAGCGCTCAGTTCTGTCAACGAACCTGAAACCAAACCGCGGTCAGGGCACATTCTAATTCAATTTTTGTGACGTTCTTAGACAGGCTTTTTTGCTGGTCAAGCGCGATAGGTCGCAGTAGGATTCGCCTCAGCACTTTTTTGGACACAGCTTTTTTGGACACGGCTTTTTTGGAGAAAAGTATGCAGCTAAAACGGGTGGCGGAAGCCAAATTACCCACTCCGTGGGGCGATTTTCTGATGGTGGGT
This sequence comes from Pectobacterium atrosepticum, assembly GCF_000740965.1. Lineage (NCBI taxonomy): Bacteria > Pseudomonadati > Pseudomonadota > Gammaproteobacteria > Enterobacterales > Pectobacteriaceae > Pectobacterium > Pectobacterium atrosepticum. The sequence goes on from NZ_CP009125.1 coordinate 2,905,980, forward strand.
TTTGAAGAGATCGCCACGGGTCACGATCACCTTGCACTCGTCTATGGTGATATTTCCGGTTCAGTTCCTGTACTGGCTCGCGTGCATTCCGAGTGCCTGACGGGGGATGCCCTGTTTAGCCTGCGCTGCGACTGTGGTTTCCAGCTTGAGGCTGCATTAGGCCACATCGCCGAAGAAGGTCGCGGCGTGCTGTTATACCATCGTCAGGAAGGCCGTAATATCGGGTTGCTCAATAAAATCCGCGCTTATGCGTTGCAGGATCTGGGGGCAGATACGGTAGAAGCGAATCATCAGCTTGGGTTCGCCGCCGATGAGCGCGATTTTACGCTGTGTGCAGATATGTTCAAATTGCTGGACGTTGATGAAGTTCGCCTGTTGACTAATAATCCACAGAAAGTGAAAATCCTCAACGAAGCAGGCATCAATATCGTCGAACGTGTGCCATTAATCGTCGGACGTAACCCGAAGAATGAGCACTATCTGGCAACCAAAGCCGCCAAAATGGGGCACATACTGGATATGAAATAACGTTCCCACGTATCGCTTTGGGATCGCTTGCTTCAATGCCTACAGCCGGTTTTTCACCGGCTGATTTGTTTAGATTAGTGCTTGAGGATGTACATATCTTGCGTGTAATAATCGCCGCGAACATTGGGCGAAAAACCACCGATATACGTCTTAACCATCTGCGGCTGAACATAATAGTAGATGGGTAATAATGGAGTGTCGTTATCTAAAATATCCGAGGCCTGTTGATAAATTGCCTCTTTCTCACTCTTATCTTTGACCGTCAGCGCCTTTTTCAGCAACGCATCATACTGCGTATTACTAAATTTACCGTTGTTGTTGCTGTCGTTGGTTTCCAGAGTATTCAAGAACGTACTTGCTTCATTGTAATCCCCTGTCCAAGATTGTCTGACCACTTCAAAATTACCCGTACGTACGGTATCCAGCATGGTCTTCCATTCCTGATTTTGCAGCGTCACTTCCAGACCAAGATTTTTCTTCCACATTGAACTGGCGGCAATCGCCACGCGTAGATGCGACTCGGAAGTGTTATAAAGCAGATTGAGTTTCAGCGGGTGTTTCTCATCAAATCCGGCCTCTTTCAACAGTTTCTTCGCCTCATCATTACGCTGCTGCTGTGTCCAGCTTGCCCACTCAGGATCTTTACGTTGAAATCCCCCTACATTTTTGGGAATCAAACTGTAAGCGGGCGTCTGGCCCATGCCCATCACCTTTTCAGCGATGACCGCTTTATCTAAGCTGAGGTCTAAGGCGCGGCGAATGCGTGAATCGTCAAAAGGGGCTTTTCCCGTATTGAAACGATAAAAGTAGGTAGACAACAACGGCGAAACCTTCACTTCCTGAGGGTACTCTTTTTGCAGCGACGCAAACTGAATCGGTGATAAAAGCCCTGTGATATCAATCTCGCCCGATTTATAACGATTCAATTCCGCCGCCTGCGAGCTGATCGGCAGATACGTGACTTTGTTAATCACGGTATGCGCATCATCCCAATACTGGCTATTGCGCTTACCGACGATGCGTTCGTTAACCACCCATTCGCTCAGCGTATAAGGGCCACTGCTGACGAAATTCCCAACCTGTGTCCAACTTTCTGGATGCTTTTCAATGACTGCTTTCGGTAATGGCACCAGAACATGATAAGCCGACATTTCCAGGAAATAGGAAAGCGGGTGTTCCAGCGTAACTTCAACCGTATGGCTATCCAGCGCTTTTATGCCCAACGTATCTGGCGCCTTTTTGCCAGCAATAATATCTGCCGAATTCTTCACGTACATACTGGCGATGTAGCTGCCGTAAGGCGACAACGTTTTTGGATCGCCAAGGCGTCGCCAACTGTAAACGACATCATCCGCAGTAATCGGTGAACCATCGGACCATTTAGCATCAGGTCGCAGATGGAATGTCCACACCGTGTTGTCTTTATTATCCCAGCGCTCGGCCAGTCGCGGCTGGATAGTGCCGTCATCGCCCACGCGCACCAGATTATCGAAGAAGTCGTTGATAATATGGCCTTCTACATCGCTTTCTACCTTATGCGGATCTAACGATGCAGGCTCTGAACCATTGCCTCGCACCAGCTCTTGTTTCTCCGCCAGCGACGTGCCAGCAGGAACCTGTGCCGCAAAAACCGATGTCATTGATCCCGCCGCACATAGTGTAAGCAGCAGCGAGTGTTTAAAACGTTTTTTGATTACAGCATTCATATAACCTCCTGTTATATCCCCGTCATTCTTCAAACTGCGTTGGCGTTGTCGTCGGGGCATGGCTGGGCAATAATTTTTACTTATTCCCCATGTAGTTAGCGTCAATACAACATAACCACAATTTGCCGGAGGATACGAGAATTTCATGTGGGAAAAAGTGCGCTGGCACAACGGAAACGTTGCACCAGCGTGGAGGGCTAAGCGAAGATTGCGTTACAACATATTACGGATAACGTAATGAAGGATACCGTCGTTCTGGTAATAGGTCAGTTCATTACGGGTGTCGATGCGGCAGCGGGTGTTGATCACCTGCGTATTACCATCAGCATCCGTGATATTTACCTCAACCGTGGCGCCAGGTGCCAGTTGATTTAATCCCGTAATCGAAATCTGCTCATCCCCGGTTAATTGCAGCGTTTTACGCGTCACACCGTCGGGAAATTCCAGCGGCAGAATCCCCATCCCAATCAGGTTAGAGCGGTGAATACGCTCGAACGATTCGGCGATCACCACGCGAACACCCAGCAAACGTGGGCCTTTCGCGGCCCAGTCTCGGCTAGAACCCGAACCGTACTCTTTCCCAGCAAACAGCGCCAGTGAGACACCTTCTTCCTTGTAGCGCATTGCCGCGTCATAGATCGTCATCTCATTCTGCGACGGAATGTGACGGGTATAACCGCCCTCTTTACCCGGCACCATTTCATTACGGATACGGATGTTGGCAAACGTCCCGCGCATCATCACTTCGTGGTTGCCCCGCCGTGAACCGTAAGAGTTGAACTCCGTGGTTTCAACGCCGCGTTCCAGCAAATATTTCCCTGCAGGGCTATCACGCTTGATGTTGCCTGCTGGCGAGATGTGGTCGGTTGTAACCGAATCGCCCAGCATCGCCAGAATGCGCGCCTTGTGGATATCCTGAACCGGCTCCGGTTCTTTCCCCATATCCAGAAAGAAAGGCGTCTGGCGAATATAGGTCGATTCTTCCGGCCACTGATAGGTAGGATTATCGTCGACCTCGATATCTTGCCACTCCTGCGTACCTTCAAACACTGCGGCATATTGTTTGTGGAACATGCCAGCGTTGACATTCAATACCGCGTCCGCCACCGCTTTCGTCGAGGGCCAGATGTCTTTCAGATAAACGGCTTTTCCGTCACGATCTTCACCCAGCGGTTGTTGCGTCAGATCGACATTCATATTTCCCGCCAGCGCGTAGGCGACCACCAGCGGCGGTGACGCCAGCCAGTTAGTCTTCACCAGCGGATGAATACGGCCTTCAAAGTTACGGTTACCTGACAACACGGCGCCGACCGTCAAGTCGCCTTCTTTTATCGCGGCTTCAATCGCATCCGGCAGCGGGCCGGAGTTACCGATACAGGTGGTACAGCCGTACCCCACCAGATTGAACCCCAACTCGTCGAGGTATGGCGTTAATTCCGCTTTAGCATAGTAATCCGTGACGACCCGTGAGCCCGGTGCCAACGAGGTTTTGACCCACGGCTTGGTTTTAAGACCACGCTCTACGGCATTTTTTGCCAGTAGCCCAGCCGTCATCAGCACGCTAGGGTTGGAGGTATTAGTACAAGAGGTGATCGCCGCGATCACGACCGCCCCCTGATGCAAGCGATGCGTCTCACCTTCCAACGTGAACTCTTCATAGTCAGAGCGGTTCTTCACCGAGCTGACATCCAGTTCCCGGCTGGCTTTAAAGGCTTCCGGCACACCCGCTAAAGGCACGCGATCCTGTGGGCGTTTCGGCCCTGCCAGACTGGTTTCCACCGTTGCCAAATCCAGCGCTAGCTGGCTGGTGAATACCGGCTCATCTCCAGCATTGCGCCACAGCCCCTGTTGCTTACTGTAGGCTTCCACCAGTGCAATCTGTTCTTCGGCGCGGTTGGTCAACCGCATGTAATCCAGCGTGATGTGATCGATAGGGAAAAAGCCACAGGTTGCACCATATTCCGGTGCCATGTTGGCGATAGTCGCGCGATCTGCCAACGGTAGAGAATCCAGCCCATCACCGTAAAATTCCACAAATTTGCCGACAACGCCGTGTTTACGCAGCATCTGCGTTACCGTCAGAACCAAATCGGTTGCCGTGATCCCTTCTTGCATTTTGCCGCTTAATTTGACGCCAACCACATCGGGAATCAGCATCGAAACAGGTTGCCCCAACATCGCGGCTTCTGCTTCTATCCCACCGACACCCCAGCCGAGCACGCCCAAACCGTTAATCATGGTGGTGTGCGAATCGGTTCCTACCAGCGTATCAGGGTAGGCAAACTGTTTGTCGCCCTGTTTTTCGTACCAGATGGCCTTGGCGAGATACTCCAGATTCACCTGATGGCAGATCCCAGTTCCCGGCGGCACGACGCTGAAGTGGCTAAAGGCATTTTGTCCCCAGCGCAAAAATTCATAACGTTCACGGTTACGCGCCATTTCCAACTGCGTGTTATCCGCTAGCGCCTGACGATCGCCGAAGTGATCAACCGTAACCGAGTGGTCAATAACCAGATCGACCGGCGACAGCGGGTTAACCTTGTTAACATCGCCGCCCAACCGTTTCACCGCTGCACGCATCGCCGCCAGATCGACCACGGCGGGCACGCCGGTAAAGTCCTGCATCAGTACGCGCGCTGGCCGATAGGCGATTTCCCGATCGGCGTGACCGATTTTCAGCCAGTCCACGACCGCCTGAAGATCGTCCTGCTCGACCGTGTCGCCGTCCTGATGACGCAATAAATTTTCCAGCAATACCTTGAGTGACTTCGGTAATTTATCGATATTGCCAAGCGTTTTCGCCGCCTTCGGCAGGCTGTAGTAATGGTAAATCTGCTGTCGAACCGTCAGTGTGTCCAGACAAGTGTCGCGAAGGTGTGATGACATGCTTCCTCCCAAATTAACTTGCTATTCGTTATTCTGCATCGGGCGATCAATGAATAACCAGCCTGAGCTTGCGGTCTTATTTAAAGATAACACAAACAAAAAATAACGTTTTTGCAACAATGCCATATGAACGCAGCGATAGCCGTCAGCTATTAAAAAGAGATAAGCCGGAGTAAACACGAAGGGGATGAAAAACAACAACGTCAACGAGCAGAGAATACTGAAGACAATAGGGAGACAATAATCGAGAAAGCGGCCCGAAGGCCGCCTGTTTCAGCATATTAATCTGACGATAATTTAGATATTCCCAGTTGCCATCACAGGGACTTCTTCGTCGGAATGGTCATGGTTTTGTTCCAGTTTGGCAACAACGGCTGTCGCCATGCCGTTACCAATCACATTGGTCGCCGTGCGGCCCATATCCAGGAACTGATCTATACCAATAATCAGCAAAATACCTGCCTCGGGTAAACCGAACATCGGCAATGTGGCTGCCACCACCACGACCGCTGCGCGAGCTACCCCCGCCATGCCTTTACTCGTGATCATCAGTGTCAGCAGAATCAAAGTCTGTTGCGTCAAACTTAGGTGAATATTGTATGCCTGCGCAATAAACAGAATGGCAAAAGCCTGATAAATCATGGAGCCGACAAGGTTAAAGGAGTACCCCAATGGGAGTACGAAGCTGGTGATTTTTTTAGGGACACCGAATTCGCTCAGTGCCTCCATCGTTTTCGGATAGGCCGCTTCGCTACTTGCCGTAGCAAATGCCAGCATACTCGGCTCCCGCAGCAGTTTGAGCAGTCCCCAGGTTGCTTTCTTACCAAGGAACAATGCACCCGCACCGAACATCAGCCCCCATAACAGCGCCAATCCAAGGTAGAACTCACCAATGACTTTGCCAAAGTCGAGAAGAAGCCCCAATCCTTCGGTCGTAATAGAAGACGCTAATGAGGAAAATACCGCCAAAGGCGCTAATCGCATGACATAATCCGTCACCCGAAACATCACTTTCGCCAGTTCTTCTATCATCGACTCCATCGTGACGGCATGTTTATTTTGACCTTTCACAAAAGCCAGTGCGGAACCGAAAAACATGGAGAAAACGAGGATTTGCAATATTTCGTTATTCGCCATCGCTTCGACGATGCTGCGTGGAAATATATGGGCAATAAAGCTTTTCAGTGTAAATCCGCCGGTACTCACGCCGGTATCTACCTGTATTGGCGTGCTTGGGATGGCGAGATTCATTCCGACGCCGGGTTCGAAGATATTGGCTAACAGCATGCCAATAAAAAGGGAAACCAGCGAAGAACAAATAAACCACACCATGGCTTTCAGCCCTATTCGGCCGACGGAAGAAGAGTTCCCCATGCTAGCAAGGCCAGAGACCAATGTTGCGAATACCAATGGCGCAATGATCATTTTTATCAGACGAAGAAAAACATCGGTCACTAAATTAAAGTAGGACACCACCTCTTTTGCTTCTTTTGCAGTCAATAGAGAATGACAAACCCCGCCGACAATAATCCCGAGAATAATAGCCAAGGCTATAAAAAATAATAACCTGTTCTTTTTCATAGTAACCTCATGGTAATGAATAGATTCAGACAATACACATTGTTAGTAGAGTTAGCCGTCCGACTCGCAATCGTAAGCACCTGCGGTTTATCCTATTTTTCGTCGTGTTGTCTGTGTCTTGATGTGATGATAATAATTACTCAGGAATATTATTTATTTTTCTATCACGGATAAGCGGTCTCGCCACGGAAACTATTAAATATAACTACCCCTATTTTGTTACACGCAACAAAAAGGGGTAGTTTAATCAATGTGGCAGTGAAACAGTTTTCTTTCATACCCCTTCCTATTTTTTAATATCCATTAAACACCGGCCTTGGAGAAATAAACTAAATGGACAACATCATGAAAAACACGAAATGTGTCACTAATGAAATTTTTCTTATCAAGAAATTTAGCAAAAATTAATTAACCTCTATAAATCACCCGTCGAAAATCATCACTCACACAGTTAATTTAAGTGTATTTGCTTCAAAAATAGACAATGTTATTTTATTTAACGATTTCCTCTGTTCTATCGCCTCTTCCATCTGCACATCGCGATTTCACCAACCCAGAAGCCCCCTGAACAGTCTGTCGCATTGCCGTTCCAACACGGACTGAACCCGGAAATGTCACGCGCTACAGGATTTTGCTTATCCCTCAGTTAAAGCAGCTCTGATAACACATCAAAATTTGACTTTGTTCCGTCAAAATCGCCCAAATTTCATACGTCAGTCATACATAAGGAGTATTTTGCAAGAAGCCTCACACTCTATCGTTACGTTTTGTTGTAAAAAAACGACATGTCGTCATTCAACAATCATCAGCGCATGTGTTGATGGAAAAATAATAATAGAAAGGGGTTTTCATGAAACTGTTTTACAAAGCTGAAAGCAGTTCTCTTTTTACACACATCGTTTTGATCGAATCCAAATTGGAGTTCAAGCTGGAGAAGGTTAATCTGCGCACGAAAAAAACGGAGCGTGGAACCGACTATACCTTCATCAACCCGAAGGGCATGGTGCCAGCGTTAGAGTTAGAGGATGGTTCAATCCTGACTGAAGGGGTCGCAATCGCCGAATACATTGCCGATCTGGTTCCGCACTGTAATCTTATTGCTCCTACCGGAAGTATGGCGCGCTACCATACGATTGAATGGCTGAACTACATTTCTGCCGAACTGCACAAAACGTTTACGCCGATTTTCCGTCCCGGCACGCCAGAAACGTATAAAGAGCTGTTAGTTGAATATTTGCAGGTCAAATTCCGTTATATCAATCTAGTACTGAGTGAACAAAACTATCTGGTCGCCAACCGCTTCAGTATCGCCGATGCGTATCTGTTTACCGTTATGCGCTGGGCGCAGTCGTTAAAACTGGATATGTTCCGCTACCCTGCACTGGCGGCCTATCTCGACCACATCGCCGAGCGCCCTTCCGTCACTACCGCGCTTAAAGTTGAAAGGTTGAAAGGATAACATGCAATAACGCCCCGAATTTCGGGGCGTTATTCGTTTCACGACAAGCGAACAGCCTGGAAATGATGACGCGGATTGGCAATACCATCCTGAGCAGCAACCAGTTGCAGCTCATATTCATTCATCTCTTTCGTTACCAGCATGACTTCATACACCGCCGCCGTCGTATGCTCCAGCGCTTTATCCAGCGCGACACCTTTCAGCAAGTTGACCAGCAGTAATCCGCTGGTCAAATCGCCCACACCTACGGGCTGGCGTTCAAATTCCACCAGCGGGCGGCTGATGTGCCAGGCATCCGTCGGCGTGACCAGCAGCATTTCGAAGCTGTCTTCGCGGCTAGCCGCTCGGCTAAGGTGCTTCACTAGAACGATTTTTGGCCCTTTCTCACACAGCGCACGCGCGGTTTCCACGGCTTCTGCCACGTTATGCACGGTACGACCACCGAGCAGCTCCAGCTCAGGCAGATTCGGTGCAACAATGTCGGCAGCTAACAACGACTGCTGGCAGTGGAAATCAGACACGCCGGGCGCGACGATACAGCCTTTCTCCGGCGTACCCATAACCGGATCGCAGAAGTACAACGCATCAGGATTGGCGGCTTTTACCTGCCGAACAATACCCAGAATATGTTCCCCTTGCTCAGCAGAGCCGATATAACCACTCAGCACCGCATTACAGGTCTTCAGTTTGTCGATGTTCGCAATCCCCTGCACCACTTCAGTTAAGTGGCTGGCAGGCATCACACATCCTGTCCAGTGACCGTATTGGGTATGGTTCGAGAACTGCACTGTATTCAGTGGCCAAACGTTTGCGCCCATCCGACGCATTGGAAACTCTGCCGCACTGTTACCGGCATGACCAAAAACGACATGTGACTGGATGGAAAGTATATTTTTCATTAGATATGACTTAAATCCTTGCCAGCGCCTGTGCGCCTCAACTTACAAGAAGAAAGGGAGCTCACGCTCCCTTATCGGTAATGATTATGCTTTCCAGCAGATCAGGCAGTAATGTTTTTTACCACGACGCAGCAAGGTGTAGCGATCAAACAGACGGTCGGAAGCGCTGAAGATGTATTCAGGATTGGCCTGTTTTTCGCCATTAATCGTTACCGCATTCGAGGAGATCATCGTGCGGGCTTGACCACGTGACGGCACCAGCTCAGCGCTGACCAGCGCCTGTTGCAAATCAGCACTGTTTTCCAGTTCGATGATAGGCATACCATCTTGCGCCAGTTGGGCAAAATCGTCCTGCGTCATATCCTGCAACGCGCCAGAGAACAGGCTTTGTGTAATACGACGAGCAGCTTCCAGACCCGCTTCGCCATGTACCATACGGGTGACATCTTCCGCCAGCACGTATTGAGCGCGCGGCGCTTTGCCGCTGTTTTTGTCTTCTTCTTCCAGCGCGTCGATATTTTCGAGGCTCATGAACGTGAAGAACTTCAGGAAACGATACACATCGGCATCCGCCGTGTTGATCCAAAACTGATAGAATTTGTAAGGACTGGTCTTACTGGCATCCAGCCAGATTGCGCCGCCTTCCGTTTTACCGAATTTCGTGCCATCAGATTTGGTGATCAACGGAACAGTCAGGCCGTAAACCTGCTTCTGATTCATGCGGCGCGTCAAATCGATACCAGACGTGATGTTGCCCCACTGGTCAGAACCACCGATTTGCAGTTCGACGTCATGCTGCTTGTTCAGCGAGGCAAAGTCGTATCCCTGCAACAGGTTGTAAGAAAACTCGGTGAACGAAATACCGACGTCATCACGGTTTAAACGCTGTTTGACGGCTTCTTTGCTAATCATCTGGTTAACGGAGAAATGCTTGCCGATATCACGCAGAAAATCCAGCACGTTCATGTTGCCAAACCAGTCATAATTATTGGCGGCAATCGCGCTGTTTTTACCGCAGTCAAAATCCAAAAACGGAGAGACCTGACGGCGGATTTTTTCTACCCACTCACCCACAGTTTCAGACGTGTTCAGCTTACGCTCTGTCGCTTTAAAACTGGGGTCACCGATCAGTCCCGTAGCGCCGCCGACCAGCGCAACCGGTTTGTGGCCGGACAGCTGGAAGCGCTTCAGGCAGAGCAGCGGCACCAGATGCCCCAAATGCAAGCTGTCAGCGGTGGGATCGAAGCCGCAATACAGTGCAATTGGCCCTTGCGCCAGCCGCTCTGCTAACGCTTCCTCATCCGTCACCTGGGCAATCAAGCCCCGCTCTTGCAATTGTTTAATCAGGTTACTACTCGCCATCGATAACTCCATTTTTATAAAAAAAGCCGTTACGTTCCCTTTGGGTTTACGCACAAAGCCGTGAGAGATGCGCAGCATACCTGTCTGCTGTCGCATGATGATTTCGCTGCCGCATTACCTTACGCAACAGGCCATGAACGCCATATCGCTACGCAATGCCCAGTCAACGCGAAACCTCATAGGATAAAGTGCGGATGATAGGAGCGCCAGCGTTTAACACGGATATTTCGCGATTAAGGAGCTAAACGATCAATCTGCCAGTTCTCTTCCTGCCGCTGGTAAAAAAACCGGTCATGCAGACGGTGTTCACCGCCCTGCCAAAATTCGACAGAATCGATAACGACGCGGAAGCCCCCCCAGAAGCTCGGCAAAGGAACCTCGCCGTTTTGAAATTTTTGCTTCAATTCCAAAAACTTGCTTTCCAGCACGCCGCGCGCTGAGATTCGGCTAGACTGTTTTGATACCCATGCGCCGATTTGACTGTCTTTCGGGCGACTGTGGAAATATTTCAACACCTCAAGCGCCGGCAGCTTCTCTACGCGCCCCAGCACCATCACTTGCCGTTCCAACACATGCCAAGGGAACAGCAGGCTGATGCGTGGATTGTTTTCCAGATGATGCGCTTTGCGGCTGCCCATATTGGTATAAAACACCATGCCTTTCTCATCATAGTGTTTAAGCAGAACGATACGCTGGTAAGGCTGGCCACGCTCATCAACGGTCGCGACAGACATCGCGGTAGGGTCGGCCAGTTTCGCTTCACAGGCTTGTTTCAGCCAGCGTTCGAACAAGTCCAGCGGGTTAGCGGGAAGATCACCACGACGAAGCCCACCACGAGTGTATTCACGGCGGATGTCGGCGATATCGGCTGGTTGAATAAGAGGAGTACCGTCAGAGGGGGAGCGTTCCTGAGTCATAATATCCTGCTGTCGCAATGTCGGGCCAGAAGCGGGGAAAATCCCATTCTGCTCCCGTACCCGAAAAATCGCAATCAGCAGTAACACTGCAACCGTGCGGCGTCAGTTACATCGTTGCCAGCACACAATCATCGACGATAACCCGTTCACCCCGCTGGATAAATGCACGATCGCCTTTACTCCAGAATGTGTAGGTATCATTGCTATATCTGACACCAGAAGCGGACACCACTTGGGGCAGGATGAGACGTTCACCGTCCAGTAGGAAACTCACCTGCGAAGGCGCTTCCCTCCCCTGCTGTAGCGTAACGGTTAGTGGCATCGTGCCACATTGATAATGCAGCGTTTCCACTGTCTGTTTATGACCAAAATAGCTGCATCCGCTCAGCAGAATCAGCGCTGCCCCTGTCAGCAATCGTTTCATTTTTTTCTCCTGTTATTCTTGTCAATGGCGGCAACTCACGCTGCCGCTCATTCAAGTTTAACAAGAGGATAACGATGAACCTCTCGGCAAAATCTGATTAATCCACGTTAACCGGATAAATCGCACCTAACACCGTTTCCTGACTCGCTCCCGTGACAGACGGCAGATTACCCGGCAATCCCGATAGCGTACGCGACGCCAGCCAGGCAAATGCCAGCGCTTCCATATCATCGCCGTTCACGCCACACTCATCGGTCGTGCTGACTTCGATGCCCGGCAGCAGGGCCGAGAGACGCGCCATGATGAGTGGATTATGCGCACCACCGCCACAAACTAATAAGCGTTCACATCCACCGACCAGCAGCACTTGGTCGGCGATGCTTATGGCCGTTAACTCAACCAGCGTCGCCTGAACATCCTGCGGCGCTATCGGCGGCAAGCCAGCCAACATTCTTTCGAGCCAGCCCAGGTTGAAATACTCACGTCCGGTGCTTTTCGGTGCTCGTAACGCAAAGTAAGGATCGGTCAACATCCGGCGCAGCAGTAACGGGTTCGCCTGTCCGTTTATCGCCCACAGGGCGTCTTTATCATACGGTTGCGCGCAGTGCCGCCAGATCCAAGCATCCAGCAGCATATTCCCAGGCCCGGTATCGTAGCCGCGCACAGGCGCCCCCGGCACCAGCAGCGACAAATTGGCGATTCCCCCGATGTTAAGCACGATACGGCGCTCAACGGGGTGCAATAGTAACGCGTGATGGAATGATGGCACCAGCGGAGCACCCTGCCCGCCATAAGCCAAATCGCGGCGTCGAAAATCCCCTATGGTCGTGATGCCAGTCAAGGCGGCAACGCGGTTGTTATCACCTATCTGCAACGTACAGGGTGCTTCGCCCGTGGGCTCATGCCAGACCGTCTGCCCATGGCAGCCAATCGCAGTAATACCCTGCGCCCTCAGGCCCGTCTCTTTAAGCAGCGTCAGCACTGCTTCGGCAAACAAGATTCCCAGACGCGTATCCAACTGGCCCAGCGCTGACAACGTCACCGCCTGCCCCTGACACATCCCCAAGATAGCCATTTTGATATCCTGCGGTATCGGGTGGCAGTAGCGGGCCTGCTGAGCCACTGTATGTTCGTCAATCGCGGCTAGCACGACATCCACACCATCAAGACTGGTGCCGGACATCACGCCAATATATCTGCCTGATCTCATTATGTAGCCTTTGCCTCTATGGAATAAAAAGAGAACATCGATAACAACCGTTATGTCGAGAATAAAAATAGCACGTTAACACGCTGAATTATTAAATTTTTTGTGTTTTTTGCCACACGGGTTAGGTTTTAACCAAAAGTAGTTTTTTGATAATATTTGCTACAAAAAAAGCCCTTTCTCGTGTTATTTACCCCTCTGTTTATACGCAATTTAAGCGCACTATTATATTCTGCAAAAAAGAGTAAAAAGAGTGGCATGCTACACTGAGCCAGACCATAATTTATTGGTATAACACTGCGTCGGCCGAGGCTGAGCCAGCCCGACATATTCGCTATTAAGGAGTTTGTATTATGATGAAGCGTTTGCTTGTGGTTACCCTTGCTGGTATCACGCTGGCTGGTTGTGCTAATACCAGTACGCTTTCCGGTGATGTGTACAGTGCATCCGAAGCTAAACAGGTGCAGACCGTGACTTACGGTACCATCGTTTCTATGCGTCCGGTTCAGATTCAGGCAGGAGAAGATTCTAACGTTATCGGCGCTCTGGGCGGTGCTGTATTGGGTGGTTTCCTGGGCAACACTATCGGCGGCGGGTCTGGTCGTAGTCTAGCGACAGCGGCGGGTGCAGTGGCAGGTGGTGTAGCGGGTCAAAGCGCAACGGGTGCACTGAATCGTACACAGGGCGTAGAGCTGGAAATCCGCCGTGATGACGGCAGTACCATTATGGTGGTGCAAAAACAAGGCGATACGAAATTCAGCGCAGGTCAACGCGTTGCTATGGCCAGCAATGGCCGCAGTATCACCGTCTCTCCACGCTAATTGTTGTGTGACGATCGCCGCTATCTGTGGCGATCGTCACAACGAATAATCAACTCCCGGAATAAATAACCAATAGCAGGTATCGGTAATCTTGCCGGGATTTAATTCTCCCTTTGCGTAACCCAAATTTAGCTACGCTTGATTCTCATGTAATGCCAATATATTTTTCTCAAGACGCGCAACCAGCAGCGCTAATTCATCAACCTGCTCCGGCGTAATACCAAATAACACTTCACTACGTGTATGACTAATTACCCCATCGACTGCCTGTATTATCGGTTCTGCTGATTCGGTCAGCATAATACGTTTTGCTCGGCGATCGTGCGCACAAACGTGGCGAGTGATTAACCCCTTCTCCTCAAGCTGATCCAATGTTCGGACTAATGAGGGTTGCTCAATACCTATTGCTTTGGCTAGTTGAATCTGCGACTGGCCAGGGGGTAAATGGTATATGTTATGCAACGTGACCCAATGCGTCTGGGTCAGTTCAAGTGGTTTTAATCGATGATCGACCAGCGCACGCCACACGCGCACCAGACGGGCTAAATCAGATCCTAATGGCAATTCCATCACCTTTCCTTATTGTTAGCACACTAAGTTATATCCCTGGATTGCAATCAACTCTGATTTATAAGAATAAAAAACGATTTTGTTATCGTAAAAAATAGAACCTTAACGGAAGTGGATTCTATCAAATAAAAATATTTTAAAAATGATCTTAGCCTTATTTTATTCAATCGGACGCTTCTGCGTTGCTTAAACAAAATTTCACGTAAATAGATCATCTAAGACAAGAAGACTTAAAACAACGATGGCTGATGGGACTCTGCTAACGCATCGGCTTTCTCTGAACGCTGTAACCGTTTCATTCTCTGCCGACACAAACGCAGCACATCCTGTTTCTGCGCATCACTCATTTGGCCCCAACTAAAGCGCTCATTACGATTGCGAAAGCAACCGCGACAATATCCGCGCTCATCCGTCTGACAAATACCACGGCATGGATTAGGGACAACAAAGAGTTCAAGTTGCTCTGGCACAACACCTCCTGCTACAACTCTATTTATTGAAGCCCTGTTCTTTACTGCTGGCAAGCCCAAACGGACAGTCACAATGAAAATAATTAGGTAACCATTGTAATAACTGACGATTTTTTTTACACGCAAGGTAGCCTAAAACTGACCCAGCGCGCTATTTACCCCTCCTGATAGTACGTTTTAACACAAACCTCACTGCAGTGTCGCCTTTTTAGCATCAACCCAACGGCTTGGACTCAACAGAGCCACAACGCTATACTTCCCTTTTGTTGCACTTTTTAACGAGGACACTATGCGTTTACTTCACACCATGCTGCGTGTTGGCGATTTACAACGTTCTATTGATTTCTATACCCAGATTTTGGGAATGCGCGTACTGCGCACCAGCGAGAATACCGAGTACAAATACACGCTAGCTTTCGTCGGTTATACCGAAGAGAGCGAGGGTGCGGTTATCGAGCTGACCTACAATTGGGGCGTCGACAGCTACGATCTGGGCAATGCCTATGGTCATATCGCGTTGGGCGTTGATGATGTTGCCGCAACATGTGAGCGTATCCGTAAGGCAGGTGGCAATGTGACACGTGAGGCCGGCCCAGTCAAAGGCGGCACGACCGTTATCGCATTCATCGAGGATCCAGATGGTTATAAAATCGAATTGATCGAAAATGCCCACGCTGGTAGCGGCATCGGCCACTAATATCCTGCGCAATACAGGTGCTGCATCGGCACCTGTTCTTCTCTCCTCCTCTACCACTTCCGCCATGTGAAATGGCAACGGGCATGCTGCATCTCCAGCCAAAATTTGCAATAATGCGCGCTGCGTTTTGCTAACAATTTAAGAGACAAATGGCTGATAAAAGTGATCTGAACGCCCTGAGCGGCCGTTTTCGTGGGTTTTACCCGGTAGTGATTGATGTTGAAACCGCCGGATTTAATGCGAAAACCGATGCCTTGCTGGAAGTCGCGGCGGTAACATTAAAAATGGATCAAGACGGTTGGTTGCAGCCAGATGAAACGCTACATTTTCATGTTGAGCCATTCGAAGGCGCAATTCTGGAACCCGCCGCGCTGGCATTTAACGGTATTGACCCCACCAACCCGCTTCGCGGCGCGGTAAGCGAATACGATGCGTTGCATGAAATTTTCAAAGTCGTGCGTAAAGGGATCAAAGATCGAGGCTGTAACCGTGCGATTATCGTGGCGCATAATGCCACGTTCGATCACAGCTTTATGGCAGCAGCAGCGGAGCGCTGTAGCCTGAAGCGTAACCCGTTTCACCCTTTCGCTACCTTCGATACCGCAGCACTCAGCGGGCTGGTTTTAGGCCAAACGGTTCTTGCTAAAGCCTGTATTACCGCTGGTATTGCGTTTGACTCCAGTCAGGCGCACTCCGCGCTGTATGACACTAATCAGACCGCATTATTGTTCTGTGAGTTGGTTAACCGCTGGAAACGTCTGGGCGGATGGCCGCTTGCGCTGGAAGAAAGTTCGCTGGAAGACACATCAGCCGAAGACTGAGACGACGGGAAAGATCGAGATCAAAAAACGGGTGCCATAAGGCACCCGCTGGAAAGATTAACACTCGCAGCATAACGACGTTTCGTATCGTCATTATGTTGATAAAAGCTATTACTCTTGATCGGCCTGCTGTGCTTTGTATTTGTCTGCCGTTTCTTTGATCAACTGCTGCAGTTCACCGCGCTGAAACATTTCAACCACGATATCACAGCCGCCAACCAGTTCGCCGTCAACCCACAGCTGTGGGAATGTCGGCCAGTTCGCATATTTTGGCAGCTCAGCTCGAATATCTGGGTTCTGTAAAATATCTACATAAGCAAAGCGTTCGCCACATGAAGACAATGCCTGAACGGTCTGTGCGGAAAAACCACAGCTTGGCAATTTCGGGGAGCCTTTCATGTACAGCAGAATCGGGTTTTCAGCAATTTGGCGCTGAATTTTTTCAATTGTCGGTGTCGTCATCTTCTTGCTTCCTTAAATCTATAGGATGGCTAACGTCCAAAACGCTAGCCATGAGCCGCCGTCAGAGGTATTACGACAGCGACATTGACTCAATGATATTGTACCGATGCCACTAGCTACAAAAAAACGCCATTTTTTGTAGGGTTATTTTCTCTTATCGCTTTGCATCATTGATGAAATCAACGCCAGAAAGTGCTGATAAATCAATCGAAAAAATAACTATTAACGTTTTTTCACTATTCTGTATGAATAAAGCGACCGTGCCCACTTTTTTATGACGCCGTTTTCAGGAATACTGTGGGGATTGAGCGAGTTAAGGATTATGTTCGGTCACTTTTATTATGCGCTTATTTATTACTCTTTTTATATTATTTTTCAGTAATCTATCCCTGAACCTTGTTCAGGCTGCGCCGCATACCCCGCATTCGGCGCCGAAGAAAAGCGCCGTTGAAGAAACGAATAAGAAAAGCCGTCAAACAAAGGGTAATGCTAAATCACCGACTCCGATCAAAAGCAAAAAACCAGAACCTACCGCAGTAAGCAATAAAACCAAACCCCGAACAGCTAACAAATCGACAGAAAAAAAGCCGTCACGGACGCAAAGCAGCACTCCTGCGCTAGTGAAGAAAAACCTTAAAAAGCTGAAATCTGAAGAAGAAAAGCAGACGACTGCACAGGTCAGAGTCAAAACAGGGTTAAAGAAGACGGCCCTCAAAGGAAAGTTGGATAAAAATCCTTCTCCTACAGAAAAAGGAATGACGCTCAGCGCGGCGCATAAAAAACGCTATCAGCATGCCAAAACAACAGCAATGAATAAGTTGATGAGCCAAATAGGTAAACCTTATCACTGGGGCGGCTCATCTCCCTTTACCGGATTTGACTGTAGCGGGCTGGTTTATTACGCCTATAAAGATGTCGTCAAGATACAAATCCCGCGCACCGCAAATGAAATGTACCACCTGCGTGATGCTGCGCCGATTAAAAAGAGCGAGCTGGAAAGTGGCGATCTCGTCTTCTTCCGCATCAATAACCGTGGCGCTGCCGATCACGTTGGGGTTTATCTGGGAGAAGGGAAATTTATCCAGTCGCCGCGTACAGGCTCAGATATTCGTATCAGCAAGTTGAGTGAAGATTATTGGCAGGAGCACTACGTTGGCGCGCGTCGCGTCGTTACGCCACAGACGATTCGTTAAGCAGATTATACCGGTTATACCCTAAATAATTCAGACACGTTTATGCACCACAAACGTGTCTGAATGCCAACCAGCGGCGGAAGCACCGATCGGTTAATTCAGCACCGCGATAAAGCTAAATGCGATGATCACAGCCAACGAACCAACGGTTGTCAGCAAAGACATTTTCAGATTTGTATCCATAAACCACTCCTTATTAGCGAACAAGTTTCATCTGAAACTTCATCTAAAAAAAGACACCACCATTCACAGCAGAACCCACGCAGGTGGTTAAAACTACAAATAATAGGGTTATTACGATTCTTTCATAATTCTAGCGAAAAATCTCGGACGAATGCATCACTAATAGTATAAATTAGCCCTTTCACTTTCATGATAAATCGGACACAATCCGCTGTTTATGAAAGCGCTGCGTATCAGTCGAAAAACGTCAACCCAGACCCCTTCGGTATAACATTCGGCATTCTCCTTCTGAAATCCTGTTTTTTAGCTTAGAAGAAGAACTTTAAACGTAGGCAAACGATTAACAATATACTTACGTCTGTAACAGGTAAGTTCAGGAGTCATTTTTAGATGGCAACGATTAAAGATGTGGCAAAACGTGCTGGCGTTTCCACCACAACCGTATCGCACGTGATCAATAAAACACGTTTCGTCGCCGAAGAGACCAAGGCAGCCGTCAGGGCAGCAATCAAAGAATTGCACTATTCGCCCAGCGCCGTCGCTCGCAGCCTCAAAGTTAATCACACTAAATCTATTGGCTTGCTGGCAACATCCAGCGAAGCGCCCTACTTCGCCGAGATCATTGAAGCTGTCGAAAACAGCTGTTATGCCAAAGGTTACACGTTGGTGCTGTGTAATTCTCATAATGACATTGGCAAACAGCGCGCCTATCTTTCTATGTTGGCGCAAAAACGCGTCGATGGCCTGTTGGTGATGTGCGCAGAATACCCGCCGGAGCTATTGGGCATGCTGGAAGATTATCGCAGCATTCCAATGGTCGTTATGGATTGGGGACAAATGCACAACGATTTCACCGATACGATTATCGATAACGCCTTTGAAGGCGGTTATATGGCGGGCCGCTACCTAATTGAACGCGGCCATCGGGATATCGGTGCCATCCCCGGCATTCAAGAGCGCAACACGGGCAGCGGACGCTATCTCGGCTTTTTAAAAGCGTTGAAGGAAGCTGATATCACCGTGCGCAATGAATGGGTTGTTCAGGGTGATTTCGAACCGGAATCCGGCTACAAAGCCATGCATCAGATTCTCGCGCAGAAACAGCGACCTACGGCCGTATTCTGCGGTGGCGATATCATGGCGATGGGTGCCATCTGTGCAGCCGACGAACTGGGTTTGCGCGTACCGCAGGATATTTCAGTGATCGGCTATGACAACGTGCGCCACGCGCGCTTCTTTACGCCAGCCCTGACCACCATCCACCAGCCGAAAGAACGCCTGGGCCAATCCGCATTTTCTATGCTGCTGGATCGCATTACCAGTAAGCGAGAAGATGCGCACGTCATTGAAGTTCACCCGACGCTGATTGAACGCCGTTCGGTTGCCGACGGCCCGTTCCGCGATTATCGCCGCTAACCCCGACGACGCAATACAGACGGTTTTTCTATTCCTGCCCGCTTTCCCTCTCTGCTTGCTTCAGCCAATTTTCTTGTATATTGGCTGGAGCAACTCTAAACTGAACCCTGCGTTTCAGTTTCACTGATAAAACCAAAATAGCGATAGCCGCACGTCAGTAAGCAGGTCCGTGTTTTTTGCCAATGAGCTCCTGTTTACGTGCAAATTTCTTCTTCATTTTTCTCTGGTGACAGCCGATACGTCGGCTGCAGTAAGTGCTGTCCAGGTGTTTTACGATACTTTTATACGTGAAAAGTTAAGGAGACATGATGGGATTACCTTATGCAGAAGAATGGGATCACGATACCGCGCCTTGGTTCCACATAATGCAGGACATGTTGGCCACCGCAGATATCACGATCAACGGTACTCGCCCTTTTGATATCCACGTTACCCATCCCCGCTTTTTTAAACGCGTCTTGCGAGAAGGTTCGCTGGGATTAGGTGAAAGCTATATGGACGGATGGTGGGAGTGTGAACGGCTGGATATGTTTTTCCATCGTGTCCTGCGCGCAGGACTAGGAAATACGTTACCTCGCCGCCTGCACGATCTTACACGAGTCGCCATTTCCCGCGTCACTAATTTGCAGTCCCGCAGACGCGCTCAGGTTGTCGGCAAAGCACATTACGATTTAGGTAATGACCTCTTTACCCTGATGCTGGATCCCTACATGCAATATTCCTGCGCTTATTGGAAACAGGCACACACGCTGGAACAGGCGCAGGAAAACAAACTCACCATGATTTGCGAAAAACTCCAGCTAAAATCAGGGATGACGCTGCTGGATATCGGCTGCGGCTGGGGCGGGCTTGCTGAGTTCGCGGCGCGGCGCTACGGTGTCTCCGTTTACGGCATCACCATTTCCAGAGAACAGCAGATGCTGGCGCAACAGCGCTGTCAGGATCTTGACGTCACCATTGCGCTACAAGACTACCGCGATCTGAACCAGCAATTCGATAGGATCGCCTCTGTTGGCATGTTTGAACACGTCGGCCCGCGTAACTATGACACTTACTTTCGCATGGCAAAACGCAATCTTAAGCCCGATGGACTCTTCCTGCTACATACTATCGGTGCCAATAAGACCAACCCGCACATTGATCCCTGGATTCACAAATACATATTCCCCAACGGCTGCATTCCATCCATACAGCATATCGCGCAGGCGAGTGAGCCTTACATGGTAATGGAAGACTGGCACAACTTCGGCGCCGATTACGATCGCACATTAATGGCGTGGCATACGCGCTTTCAGCAAGGGTGGCCCCAGCTTTCTACACGCTATACCGCCCGCTTTCGTCGGATGTTTAGCTACTATCTGAACGCGTGTGCAGGAACGTTCAGAGCCAGAGAGCTTCAGCTCTGGCAGATCGTATTCAGTATCAATGGGATTGATGGTGGATTACGCGTTTCACGCTGAGAGAAACGAGAAAACCGGATGATATTGTTCATCCGGTTTACAAAAAGAGGCAACGCAGGGATTACTCTTCGTTGACGAGCTCGTTCGCCTGCTTGCTGGCTAACACGCGTTCTACCGTGTCGACCACGGCCTGCGTTTGCGGGTCGATTTCAATATTGATGCGATTCCCCAGTCGTTTCTGTCCCAGCGTTGTGCGGTTCAACGTTTCTGGAATTAAATGCACGCAGAAACGTCCGCGGGTCACTTCTCCAACAGTCAGACTAATGCCATCAATCCCGACGAAGCCTTTATGCAGCACGTATTTCATCAGCGCTTCATCTGCCAGGCGGAACCAAATCTGATGATTGTTTTCTGAAATCTGAATCTTGACCACTTCTGCCGTACACATAATATGTCCCGACATGACGTGCCCGCCGATCTCATCGCCAAATTTCGCGGCTCGCTCAATATTCACGACATCACCTTCATGAATATCGCCCAGATTTGTTAGCCGCAGCGTTTCTTTCATGAGATCAAAACTGACGCGATCGCCATCAATTGCCGTTACCGTCAGGCAGCAGCCATTGTGCGCCACTGATGCACCGGGCGTAAGCCCTGGCAGTAGGTCGGGTGGGAGTTGAATAACGTGAGTACGAAAGTTGGATTTTTCTTCAATCGACACCACTGGCGCGGTGCCCTGAACAATACCGGTAAACATGCAGTTTGCCTCTTAAAAACAAAGAAATGACTGTATGCAGTGTGCCCGATATTCTGTGGAAAACCAAACCGGAATACCGAGCGTCAAACGCTACCGAAACCGCAGCGTAACAAAAAGAATATATTCTCTTTCAAGCTGGTTTACTTTTATTAAGTCGTTACAATAACACTCTCGTTTTATTCTTGACGTTTTCCATATCCAGATTATTCATCCCGCTAGCAAAATTAAGTCATTCAAGGAAGGTATCCGTGCAACAGTATCTGACAGAAGCGCGTAAATTATCGGCGCTTGCTGTTCCTGTCATTATTGCGCAAGTGTCCCAAACGTCGATGGGTGTGGTTGACACCATCATGGCAGGTGCTTATAGCGCCACCGATATGGCCGCCGTCGCAGTGGGAACCTCTATCTGGCTACCCGCCATTCTTTTTGGTCACGGTCTGTTATTAGCGTTAACCCCCGTTGTCGCACAGCTCAACGGTTCTGGCCGACGCGATCGCATCTCTCATCAGGTGCGACAATCTTTTTTCCTGGCCGCCATCATTTCTGTGTTAACGATGCTGGTGCTGTATCAGGGTGAATATGCCATCAATCTGATGAGCAACGACTCGCCGGAACTGGCTGCAAAAGCCATTGGTTATCTGCATGCGCTGCTGTGGGGCGTTCCCGGCTATCTGTTCTATCAGGTGTTGCGCTGCCAGTGTGAAGGGCTGTCCAAAACCTACCCTGGCATGATGATTGGGTTCATCGGGCTATTAATCAACATCCCGATCAACTATATCTTTATCCACGGTAAATTTGGCATGCCCGAGCTAGGTGGCGTCGGTTGTGGCGTGGCTACCGCATCGGTTTACTGGATCATGATGCTGTTAATGATGCTTTATACCCGACGTGCTTCCTGGTTACGCGATATCCGCCTTCATCGCCCAGCATTCCGACCGGATTTTACCGTACTAAAGCGCCTATTTGGCCTCGGCTTACCCATTGCGCTGGCACTGCTTTTTGAAGTTACGCTGTTTGCAGTGGTGGCACTGTTAGTGTTACCGCTAGGCGTCGTCAATGTGGCCGGTCACCAGATTGCCCTGAACTTCAGTTCACTGATGTTCGTCCTTCCGCTCTCGGTTGGCGTTGCTACGACCATCCGAGTCGGGCACCGCTTAGGGGAAGGTTCAGTTGAGAATGCCCGTATTGCCGCGCACACTGGTATCATGGCTGGCGTGGCGTTAGCCTGCTGCACGGCAATTTTTACCACGCTGCTACGTGAGCCTATCGCCCTGCTCTACAATCAGGATCCACTGGTGGTGGCAATGGCCTCTCAGCTCATGCTGTTGGCTGCCGTTTATCAAATTTCCGATGCTGTTCAGGTGATCGGCACTGGCGTATTACGTGGCTATAAAGATACCCGTTCGATTTTCTATATTACCTTTGTCGCGTATTGGGTGTTGGGGTTACCGAGCGGCTACCTACTAGCGTTGACGGATGTTATCGTGCCGCGCATGGGGCCTGCGGGGTTTTGGTGCGGTTTCATCATTGGCCTAACGGCAGCAGCGGTGATGATGGTGACGCGAATTCGTTTTCTTCAGCGCCAGCCTGCCGCACGAATTTTAGCGCGAGCCGCCCGCTAGCTAACGTTTCACTCAGGTATTGTCGAAAAAAACGGCGGAACGGATACAAGCTCAGCAATCACGCTGGCAAGCGCACAAAATTGCATTTTTCCGCTTGCCAGTTTTTACCTTGATCGCTACTATTCGTCCCGCTGTCAGACAGGCAGCGAGGTATCTAAATGCGTTCATAGCTCAGTTGGTTAGAGCACCACCTTGACATGGTGGGGGTCGTTGGTTCGAGTCCAATTGAACGCACCATTCCTTGTTTTTCACTTCTCCATTCCTTTTGAATTACCGTTTATTTTCCCTCTTTTAATACAATAACCACCGTTATTCTCGGCGGTTTACTAGCTCAGTTTTCCTATCCCACCCAGTTAAATAACTAAATTAACCATTAAGTAACTAATTTCACACTCATTTCGCACTTCTTTGTTTCATCTGACCCGATTCAGCTAAAATTATTTAATAACCACTCATTATATAAGTGTATATAGCACCACGTTGGTATCCCTTGTTTTTTAACTTCTTAAAATCAGGATGTCAGGACACCGCTATGCACGATTATTTATATTTTTTGCTGGGTAGCTTCCCACTGTTGGTCATGATTGTTCTTATTCTCAAAATAAAAATGCCTATCCACCACGCAGTACTGATTACGCTGACGCTAACTGTCGTGATCACCGCCCTATTCTGGCATACGCCGCTGAAAACTCTGGGGCTAGCAGCAAGCTATGGCGCACTAAAAGGTCTATGGCCAATTATCATCGTTATTCTGGGTGCGATATACAGTTATAACCTGATGCAAAAAACACGCAGCATGGATGTACTACGGGATGTCCTTGCCAGTATCAGCGATGATAAACGTATTCAGGTATTGCTGATTTCATGGTGTTTTGGTGGTTTTCTCGAAGCGGCTGCGGGTTATGGCACCGCCGTTGCGATCCCCATCGGCATCCTTATCGCACTCGGTTTCGACCCGATGAAAGCGGCCATCGCCTCACTGGTCGCCAATACCGTCCCTACCGCTTTTGGTGCCGTCGGCATTCCGGTGTCTATTTTAGCGGAACAGGTTCACCTTTCGGTCACCACATTAAGCGCCACGGTGGTATTGCAACTGGCGTTATTCAACATTCTCCTGCCCTTTGTCATCATCGCGATCGTTGGCGGCGGCATTAAAGCCATTCGCGGCGTGTTCGCTATTACGCTGGTGTGCGGCGTAACCACGCTGGTGCCGCAGTATATTGTGGCCGTCCACCTCGGCGCCGAATTGCCCGCCTTCGCAGGCAGTTTAGTCAGCCTGGTTGCGGTTACGTTAATGGCAAAATGCCGTAAGAAAGAAACCGAAAAGACCTACCTTATCGACAGCGCTCAGCGCGCGTCCCTATCGGGCTATTCCGCCAGTCAACTGCTGCGCGCCTGTGCGATTTATATCCTGATTTTTACCTTTATTCTGCTTTGCTCTCCGCTATTTCCCGCTATCAAAAGCACCGTCTCTCAGGTGGCTTCCGTCATTCCCTTTTACCTGACGGACACACAGGTGCTGAAGTTGAAGATCGATTGGATTGCCACTCCCGGCGTCCTAATCATCATCGCCAGCCTGCTGGGCGGTTTTATACAAGGCGCGAATCTGGGGACCATGTTGAATGTCTTCGTCAGCACGGTAAAACAGCTTAGAAATTCGATTATCGCGATTACCGCCATCGTCGCCATGGCAACGGTAATGGATGTCAGCGGACTGATCGCCACATTGGCACAAACCCTGGTGGACGTAACCGGAGGGGGCTATCTGTTTATTGCCCCCGTGATTGGGGCGTTAGGTACTTTCGTCACTGGCAGCGACACCAATTCCAACGTGCTCTTTGGCAAGCTGCAAACCATGGCAGCGGAGAAGTTGCATGTCGATCCCGTCTGGCTGGCTGCGGCGAATACCGCAGGGGCCACCGGCGGCAAGATGATATCGCCGCAAAGTATCGCGATCGCGGTGTCGGCAACACGTATGGAAGGACAAGGCAGCGCGATCATGTCCGGTACGCTGAAGTATTGCGGCGTCTATATCATCATCCTTGGGCTCAAGGTCGGCCTGGTGTACTACCTGTTTATGGCCTGATATCACAATAAAAAATCCATCTACATTGAGTAATGGGAGTCTGTCGTGAATGTTAATTTTTTTGTTACCTGTATTGGTGACGCCCTTAAATCCCGTATGGCGCGTGATTCCGTACTGCTATTGGAGCAGTTGGGCTGCAACGTGCACTTTCCCGAAAAACAGTCATGTTGCGGGCAACCCGCCATCAACGGCGGTTATATCAACAGCGCCATTCCCGGTATGAAAAGCGTGATTGCCGCGCTGGAGGACAATGACGACCCGATCATTTCTCCCGCAGGTTCATGTATGAACGCCATCCGCCACTATCCCGAATATCTGGCCGATGAGCCCGAATGGGTGCTACGTGCCGAGCGTGTTGCCGAACGCATGAAAGATCTGACCTCGTTCATCGTCAATACGCTGGGCGTGACGGACGTCGGTGCACGTTTGTCGGGGACTGCGGTTTATCACCCCTCCTGTAGCCTGTTTCGCAAACTGGGCGTGCGAGAGGAGCCCATCGCGCTGCTCAGCCACGTTCAGGATTTACACTTACTGCCGTTTAAGGCAGAAGAAACCTGTTGCGGTTTCGGCGGCACATTTTCGGTGAAGATGGCAGAAATTTCCGGCGAAATGGTGAAAGAAAAAGTCAGCCATATGATGGAGGTCAAACCCGACTACCTGATTGGCGCCGATGTCAGTTGCCTGCTCAATATCGGTGGCCGAATGCAGCGTGAAGGCCACCCTGTCAAGGTGATGCACATCACCGAAGTTCTGATGAGCCGCTAAGGAGAGAATATGAGCCTAAAAACCAGCGATGTTAAATTTAAGGATCGTATTCAAACCCAGATTCACGATCCCATCATGCGTAAGGCGGTTGCCAACGCGCAGGAACGTATCGGCGCAAACCGTCAGAAAATGGTCGATGAGTTAGGCCATTGGGAAGCGTGGCGCGATCATGCCGCTCAGATTCGCGAGCATGTACTTAACAATCTCGATGCTTACCTTTATCAGCTATCAGAAAAAGTGACGTCCAACGGCGGACAGGTCTATTTCGCCAAAACCAAGGAAGATGCCACCCGTTACATTCTTCAGGTTGCTCAGGCTAACCATGCCAAAAAAGTCGTCAAAGCGAAATCGATGGTCACCGAAGAAATCGGTATGAATCACGTCTTGCAGCAGGCGGGGATTGAGGTTATCGAAACCGATCTGGGCGAATATATTCTGCAACTGGATCAAGACCCGCCTTCGCATGTCGTCGTTCCTGCCATCCATAAAGATCGCTACCAAATCCGCAAAGTACTGCACGAAAAGCTGGGCTATGACGGGCCAGAAACCCCAGAAGCCATGACGCTGTTCATTCGTCAGAAGATACGTGAGGATTTTCTCAGTGCGGAAGTCGGCGTCACCGGCTGTAACTTCGCGGTGGCGGAAACTGGCTCGGTCTGTCTGGTCACCAACGAAGGCAATGCGCGAATGTGTACCACGCTGCCAAAAACGCATATTGCGGTGATGGGGATGGAGCGGATTGCGCCGACCTTTGAGGAGGTGGACGTCTTGATCACCATGTTGGCGCGTAGTGCGGTCGGCGCGCGTCTGACGGGTTACAACACCTGGCTGACGGGGCCACGCGAAGCGGGACACGTTGATGGGCCGCAGGAATTTCATCTGGTGATTGTCGATAACGGTCGTTCACAGATTCTTGGCTCCGCGTTCCGCGATATTCTGCGCTGTATCCGCTGTGGTGCCTGCATCAACACCTGTCCTGCCTATCGTCATATCGGTGGACACGGCTACGGCTCTATTTATCCTGGCCCAATCGGTGCCGTCATTTCCCCCCTGCTGGGTGGCTATCAGGATTTCAAAGAACTGCCTTATGCCTGCTCGCTCTGTACCGCCTGCGATACTGTGTGTCCAGTCCATATTCCATTATCGTCACTGATTCTCAAGCACCGGCGCGTTATGGCGGAAAGCGGAATAACGCCAAAAGCCGAACAGCGCTTCACGAAACTCTTCAGCTACGTCAACAGTCACCCGATGCTGTGGAAGGTCGGAATGATCGCCGGAGCCCATGCCGCAGGCTGGTTTATTAAAAACGGTAAAACACGCATTGAGATGGGTGCTATCGGTGAATGGACGGAAGCGCGCGATCTGCCAGATGCAGACGGCGAAAGCTTCCGCAGCTGGTTTAAGAAACATCAGGCAAGAGGAAAGAAATAATGGAAAACCGAGATAGTTTTCTGGCTGATATTGCCCGCCAGCTCGGACGCAAGGTGCGCCACATTCCCGCTTCGTTGCCAAGGCCTGCCAGCCATCATGCTCGTACTCAATTAACCGATCTGAGCGTACAGCAGCGTTGTGATGCGTTTATAGATGTCGCGACTAACGTCATGCTAGCGCACTGCGAAATCGTCAGCGAAGCCGACGCAGCGCAGGCCGCGCTGCAATTGTGCGATAAATACGGCCACGCGCCCGTGATCGTCAGCGACGATCGGCGTTTAGAGGCATTAGGGATCACCGCGTGCTTGCAGCGTGAATGTCAGGCCAGCGTATGGGATCCCAGCGTGGGAGAAGAAAATCTGCGGCTGGCGGAGCAAGCCAAAGTCGGCGTAGTCTACGCGGAGTATGGCCTAACCGAATCAGGCGGCGTAGTGCTATTTTCCGCACCACAACGAGGACGCGCCGTCAGCCTGTTGCCGGAATCCTCTCTCTTTGTACTGCGAAAAAGCACATTGTTACCCCGTATCGCTCAGTTGGCGCAGCACCTGCATCACATGGCGCAACAAGGCGAGCGTATGCCATCGTGCATTAATATTATTGGTGGCCCGAGCTCCACAGCCGATATTGAACTGATCAAAGTAGTCGGCGTACACGGGCCGATTAATGCCGCCTATCTGATCGTTGAGGACTGTTAACACTAAAGCAGGCGGCCTCATTTCGCCGCCTGCAAAGATCCGGTGCAAGACTTATCCCTGAGACTCAATCACCACCACGCACTGCCCTGCACGAACGGACGCTCCAGGCTGGCAGCGAATCTCTCGAACCCTGCCGTGCTGCGGCGACACAATCGGGATCTCCATTTTCATGGATTCGAGGATCATCAGCGTTTCCCCTTCAGCTACCGTCTTACCCACTTCGGTAGCCACCTGCCAGAGGTTGCCGGCAATCGGGCTTTCCACGCCGACCTGCCCCGGCTGGATCGGCATTTCGCTCGTTTCCTCAATCACGGCGTCCACACTATCCGTCACCGATTGGCCGGCAATACGCCAGCGCTCACGCTCCGCCTCAAACGCTGCCCGCTGGCGCACGCGGAATGTCTCGATGTCTTCCGCTTCCCGCGACAGGAAATCCTGATAGGCGCTTAGCGCCAATTCACTTTGCTCGATCCGCAGCGGATAACGCCCTAGCGGGAAATCCCGTCGGATGGATAACAATTCATCAGCCGACACCGGATAAAAGCGAATTTGGTCGAAGAAGCGCAGCAGCCACGGTTTACCGTCAAAGGCGTCAACGTCGCGATAACGATCCCACATTTGCAGCGTGCGTCCGACAAACTGGTAGCCGCCCGGCCCTTCCATGCCATAAACGCACAGATAAGCGCCGCCAATCCCCACCGAGTTTTCCGCCGTCCAAGTGCGCGCCGGGTTATATTTGGTGGTGACTAAACGGTGACGCGGATCCAGCGGCGTTGCCACCGGTGCGCCGAGGTAAACGTCGCCCAGCCCCATGACCAGATAGCTGGCCTCAAACACCGTTCGATAAACCTCATCGAGATTATCCAGTTCGTTAATACGGCGGATAAATTCAAGGTTGCTTGGGCACCAGGGCGCATCGCTGCGTACCGTGATCATGTATTTCTGAATCGCCAGTTGGCAGGCAGGGTCGTCCCAGGACAGTGGCAGATAAACCACCCGCGATGGCACGGTCAGATTTTGCTGGGCGCAAACGGCCAACCATAGCGAGGAAAGCCCCTCCAGCAGAGGCGACAATGCCAGCGTTTCAGGACGATAGTGCACCTGCAACGAGCGAATACCCGGCGTGATATCAATGATGCCATCAAGCGTTTGTTGTTCCAGCGCCATCATCAGCGCATGAACGCGAAAACGCAGCGCTACGTCCAGCTCCGCCGCCCCCACTTCCAGCAGTAGATGCGTATCACCGGACAGCCTTGCAACCAGCCGCTTATCCGCGTCACCGATATCCAATACCACCGGAGAAATGAGCGCGGCAGGCGACCAGTCGATGTTGATCGGCGCAAGCTGTTCTACCTCAGCATGACACGCCAATGCCAGCGAACGCGCCGTAGCGAGATCGACGGGAATAAAGCGCACGCGATCGCCAGCATTAAGCTGCCCCAGCGCCCACAAGTCGGCTTCGATCACCGTCACCGGACAGACGAAACCGCCCAGACTCGGGCCATCCGGCCCCAGAATAACCGGCATATCGCCGGTGAAATCCACCGCCCCGATGGCATACGGGTTGTCGTGAATGTTCGAAGGGTGCAGCCCCGCCTCTCCGCCGCTATCGCGTACCCACTCCGGTTTCGGCCCAGTCAGGCGTACGCCCGTACGGCTGGAGTTAAAATGCACTTCCCATTCAGTGGTGAGAAAAGTGTCCATATAGGCAGGCGTAAAATAGTCGGGTGCGGCATGCGGGCCGTAAATCACGCGCAGTTCACGCACCGCAGACAACGTGGTGCGTAACGCATCCGGCAGGCGGTCACCAACTCGTCTGTCCGCCAGCGCAGCAAGGTGTAAAACATCCCCCGCCCGTAGCGCACGCCCGGCATGGCCGCCAAACTGTCCCAGCGTGAAGGTGCTTTTACTGCCAAGGTAATCCGGCACCTCGATACCACCGCGCAGGCAGAGATAACTGCGTACGCCCTGTTCCTGCATTGCCCCTAAACGCAGGCTGGCACCAGCCGGTATCGCAAACACGCGATCCATCGGGATGGGCTGGTCGTCTATCTCAATAGCAATCGCCGCTCCCGTAACAACTGCCACCGCATCGGTGTTAAAACGCAATGTCGGCCCGTTCATCGTGACCTCCAGCGCGGCCGTCCCCGCCGGATTTCCCACGAGTCGATTCCCTAAACGCAGCGCGCGATCGTCCATCGGACCCGACGGTGGCACGCCGACCGACCAGTATCCGAGACGTCCGGGATAGTCCTGTACGGTGGTTTGCGTACCCGCACTCACCACTTCGCAGGTTGTCGCCTTATAGGCCAACGCATCCAAACAGCGCGTCCACGGCTGGCCGCTGGCAAACGGTTCTGCCGCCAGAATCTGACGCAGATAGTCACGATTGTGCTCAACGCCGTAGACCCGCGTCTCTGCCAGCGCGCGATCCAGCCCGGCCATCGCCTGCTCGCGGGTTGGCGCGCAGGCGATAATCTTAGCCAGCATCGGGTCGAAAAACGGGGGGATATCGCACCCTGCCGTCACCCAGGTATCGATGCGCAGGCGGTGTTCTTCTGACGCGGGGAATTCGACTTCCGTCAATAATCCCGGTGATGGTTGGAACTGTTTGCCCGGATCTTCGGCATATAAACGCGCCTGAATCGCATGACCACGCGGATTCAGTTGAGCTGCCAGCTCACGCAACGGCGGCAGATCCCCTGCGGCCAGTTCAATCATCCACCGTACCAGATCCACACCCCAAACCTGCTCCGTTACGCCGTGCTCGACCTGTAGGCGCGTGTTGACTTCAAGAAAATAAAAACGGTCGGTCGCACTGTCATAGACGAACTCCACCGTCCCCGCACTGCGGTAATTCACCGCCTGCGCCAGACAGATTGCCGCAGAACACAGCGCGTCAGCGACGCCGTCCGGCAGATTGGGCGCAGGCGTTTCTTCAATGACTTTCTGGTTACGACGCTGTACCGAGCAGTCCCGAACGCCCAGCGCCAGCACGTCGCCCTGACCATCACCAAAAATCTGTACCTCAAGATGCCGGGCACGTTCGATATATTTTTCGATGAAAACGCCCGCATCGCTGAAATTGTTCTGT
Source organism: Pectobacterium atrosepticum (assembly GCF_000740965.1). NCBI lineage: Bacteria > Pseudomonadati > Pseudomonadota > Gammaproteobacteria > Enterobacterales > Pectobacteriaceae > Pectobacterium > Pectobacterium atrosepticum. The sequence continues at coordinate 2,937,432 of NZ_CP009125.1, forward strand.
CCCAGCCGTTTTACCGTTTCAAACGCCTCGGACAGTTCCGTGGCGCTATAGCAGACGCGCATCCCAATCCCGCCACCACCGGCCGTGCTTTTGAGCATGACTGGGTAGCCAATCTCTGCCGCCGCGCACAGGGCGGCATCAATATTTTCCAGCAGTTCAGTGCCTTCCAGCACCGGGACGTGGTATTTCTTCGCCAGCGCGCGCGCCGTATGTTTTAAGCCAAATACGCGCAGCTGCTGCGGCGTCGGCCCAACAAAGGCAATTTGTGCCGTTTCACAGGCTTCGGCAAATGCCGCATTCTCAGATAGAAAGCCATATCCCGGATGGATGGCCTGCGCGCCACTGCGCTGCGCCGCCGATAAAATTTTCGCGACATCCAAATAGGTATGAGCCGCCGCGCCCTCTCCCAGACTAATGGCTTCATCGGCGTCCTGAATATGCAGGCTACTGATATCGGCATCAGAATAGACCGCGACGCCACGGACGTTCATCTCGCGCAGCGAACGCAGAATACGGCACGCAATCGCACCACGGTTAGCAATCAGAAGTGTGTCGAACATACGCTAGACTCATGCAAGGGCAGGTCGTCCCGCCAAAATGCGATCCGCATGATGGTCGTCCATCGCGGTAACGGTCAAAGGATGTAGAGGCGTGCTACCACACCGGAATCATCCGGTTTTGTCAGACGGAGAACGGCTCGTCGACGGCAGAAAATACCGGTTCGCCCTCGCTTCCAATGCACTCACCAGCCACACTTTCACACGCTGCCATCGCGTATGTTTTTCACGGCCTCGATCCGGCGTCAGTTCCATACCAGCACCTCCGCTGGCGTCGGATTCCAACCATTGCACGGATTATTCAGCTGCGGGCAGTTGGAAATCAGCACGATGACATCCGTTTCAGCGCGTAACTCCACGTATTTCCCCGGTGCGGAAATGCCATCCTCGAAGGTCAGTCCGCCTTCCGCCGTTACCGGCACGTTCATAAAGAAGTTGATGTTCGCGCCAATGTCCTTTTTGTTCAGGCGACCATCGTGCAGGCAGGCACAGAGAAAGTTGTCACGGCAGCTGTGCATGTAGCGTCGGTCGAGCGCATAGCGCACCGTGTTGCTCTCTTGCGCACAGGCACCGCCAAGCGTGTCATGTTGACCGCAGGTGTCGGCGACGATCGTCAACAACGGATTGCCAAGGTTGGAATACAGCACACTACCGGTCGTCAGGTAGACGTTATTCTGGCGGCGCATCGTACGTTGAGGATCGTAGCGTTCACGTGGGTCGCTGACGCGATAGAACAGCGTATCCACCGCCTGATTGCCTTCTAAATCCAGCAGCCGCAGCGTCTGCCCCTGTTTTACTTCGAACAGATAGGGTTCTCCGGCTGGGATGACATGGCGGAAGACCGCGTCCTCGGCCATTTTGTTGCTGGCAATTAATGTCATGTCCGGCCTCCTTACAGGTAATCGCGTTCGGTATTGTGAAACGCGCGTGCATTTTCCTCACGGAACTCACGGCAGTATTTGGCAACATCCTCGCTTTCTGCTCGGCTCCAGGTGAGTGCAATTGGACGCGGCGCATACGTCGGGTTGGGATCCATCGGGTGTTGCAAGGCCGTCAGCACGACCAGTGTGTCCATCGGTGCATACAGCTCGATGTAGTTGCCCGCTTGAGAATGATTGGCGTGAAAGTGAAACTGCCCCTGCGCATTCACCGTGACTTTGCTGAACAGGTTGATCGCCATCAGTAGATCTTGCAGGTTGAGATTCCATTTCCCCATTTCGACCAGCAGGTTATCCATGCCGTTACGGAAAAAGCCGTTGCGCAATTCCTGATAGCGCCCCTGCCCGTATTTTTCATGCACCTCCTGCGCATTGAGCACGCCGCCAACGCTGTCGTGCCAGCCGCAGGTATCGGTAACGATCGCCGCCAGTACCCGTCCCATATCAGAGTAAAGGCAGTGCCCTACCGTTAATTTGGCGGTGTGTTGCCCTTTCAGGGTATCCGGCAGGTTTAAACGTTCGCTGGTCTGGTGAGCGTTAAACAGCAGCAAGCCCACATTGCCGCCGCCTTCCACATCGGTTATCCGCAGAATCTGTCCGCGCTTGAGGATGACGGAGGTATGGCCTCCACCCGGTACCGTTTCTTCATCCAACGTTGACCGGCCTGTCGATGTATTTTTCGATGCGTGTGTGTCTGTTAATACCTGTATCTCTGTCATCACAGAAAGCTCCTTAAACGGGGGATGTCGCCGCACTGACAACAGGAGACAGCGGCGTAAAGGCGCGCTGGCGCGTAGCGAGACGTTCCTGATTCAGCGGTATGTCATAAGTAATACGAGCGCCATAGGCTTCAGGCGCATGGGGATCGACGCGCACTTTGTCGAACACCAGCAAACGTGTGCCGAGGTGGAATCCTTCCGGCAAATCGTGGGTGACCATGAAGACCGTTAAGCGGGTTTCCCGCCACAGCTCCAGCAGTAAGGTATGCATATCGCCGCGAATACCGGGGTCCAACGCCCCAAACGGTTCATCGAGCAACAGGATGCGCGGCTGGACAATAAACGCCTGAGCAATCGCAAGCCGCTGCTGCATCCCCCCGGAAAGCTGATTGGGATATTTGTTCATCGCATGTCCAAGCCCGACGCGTTCCAGCATGCGAGCAGCACTGTCACGCACCTCCTGCTTACGCCGTCCGAACAGCCTGCCGAACCAAGGGGAGCGCGGTATTTCCAGCCCAATCACCACGTTTTCCAACACGGTTAAATGTGGGAAAACCGAATAGCGCTGAAACACCACACCGCGGCTGGCATCCGGCTCGGCGGGCAGCGTTTTCCCTTCGAGCCGCACTTCGCCACGACTGGGCGTTTCCTGCCCCAGCAGCAGGCGCAAAAAGGTGGATTTACCGCAGCCGGATGCACCGACCATCGTGCAAAACTCCCCTTCCTCGACGTTCAGATTCAACCGTTCCAGCACAACGTGGGCGCCGTACTCCTGCCAGATGTTATCGATCTCGATAAAACTCATGCTTTGCTTTCCTCTGACCACGGGAACCAACGGCGATGTAGCCAGCGCAGTGCCATATCCATCAGCCATGCCAGCAACGTGATCCATACGACGTAAGGCAGAATCACGTCCATCGCCAGATAGCGGCGTACCAAAAAGATGCGGTAACCCAGCCCAGCCGCTGCCGAAATTGCTTCGGCAGAAATCAGGAACAGCCACGCTGCACCCAGCAGCAGCCGCAGGGAAATCAACAGCCGTGACAGCAGTTGCGGCAGGATGACGCGCAACACCACCACCCAGCTGTTCGCCCCCAGCGTTTGCGCTTTGATCAGCATTTCCTGTGGGATATTGCGGGCACGCTGTTCGAGATCGCGTGCCAGCATCGGCGTGACGCCAATGACGATCAACATCACTTTCGAGAGTTCATCGAGCCCGAAGACGATGAAAAGAATGGGTAAAATCGCCAGCGGCGGGATCATCGACAGCACCGTCATCAGCGGCGAGAGTGACGCACGGAACAGCGGAAAAGCCCCTGCCGCAATCCCAAACAGCAGACTCAACAGGCTGGCGATGCCGAGCCCCAGTGCAAGACGTATCAGACTGGCCTGCGTATCCAGCCAGAACAGATAATCTCCGCTACGTTTGTCTTCGGTAAATGCCATGCGCTGAATTGCCTCGGCCATTTGCCCAAGACTTGGCAGCAGTTTGTCATTGGGATTGGCTTCCAGCCGCAGCGCTGAACCCACGAGGTACAGCACCAGCAACACGGTAAACGGCAGCAGGACAAGCAGCAGCCGTCCGCCCCGGCTGGGGGAGCGATTGATCAAGCGCACGATAGTCTCTCCAGTCTGCGAGGTCAGAGTTTGTTCTCTGCGGCCAGACGAACGAAGGTGTCGTCAAAGCGCAGTTTCACATTGGCGCTGTCACCTTGCGTGATCTGCCCAGGGAACGTCATGCCGATAAAATCGGCACTCTGTGCGCCAGTGCCGAGCAACCCTTTATCAAAGGAGAAATCCGCAACGCGTTTCATGGTGTTCGGGAGATCGGCGCTGGTCAGAAACGCCAGATTGTCCTGCGCGGAATAAAACAGATGAGTGGTTTTTAGCTGTGCCTGATAACCGGCTAAATCGGTACCGGAGGCGGCTGCCATCGATTCCAACGCGGGTTTGTCACCCGCTTTCATTAGCGACATCATTTCAAACCAGGCACCGGCCAGCGCTTTACCCAGCGCCGGATTCTCTTGCAGCGTCTGCGTGTTCACGACCATCATGTCGATCAGCTCGCCGGGGATCTGACCGGACTGAAAGACTTCCGAGGTATCCGGCTGGCTTTTAATCGCGGAAAGCTGTGGGTTCCAGGCGACAACCGCCTGTACGCTGCGGGTGGCGAAGGCGGCAACAATATCGGCATCCGACGTGTTGACGACGGTGACATCCCGCTCACGCAATCCGGCGGTTTCCAGACCGCGCACCAGCAGGTAATGAGAAACGGAGAGTTCAGGCAGATTGACCTTCATCCCACGCAAGTCGCTTAGCGTTTTCCCTTTGCCCTTGAGTACGATGCCGTCATTACCTGCGGAGAAACTGCCAAGCAGCAACGCCGTGGTATCCACACCGCCCGAAGCCGGAATGGTCAGCGCATCCATATTGGTCATGGTGCAGCCGTCAAACTGTCCAGCGGTGTATTGATTGATCGACTCGACGTAGTCGTTAAGCTGGGTAACCTTAATTTTGATGCCGTACTTGTCGGCCCATTTATCGATAATGCCCTGCGTGCCGATGACGCCCCACGGCATCCAGCCAGCATAGATAGTCCAGCACACGTTGAATTGCGTTTTAGGCGCAGCCTGTGAAGGGAAGCTCAGCAGCGCTGAGAGACTGAGGACGCAAACGCCCAGTAAACGAGATAAGTTCATGCCAGACCTCCAGTTGAGTAGGAAAAAAGCGGGAACAGCGCGACACCATGGGTGTTGCTGTCTCCCGGGCTTTTGTCCCGCCGTGTAACCTCAACTGGAGGTCGCCAGCTCTCGGACCAGACATCCATATTGCATGGATCGGAACCCTAGCCAGCTATTCAGGTTGTTCAGCGCCCTATGTGGTGCTGTCCCGAAGAGATAAGAGCAAAATGCGTGCCAGCACCGCAAATGCCGGTACGGCTGGCGTTTATGCAGGGAAGAACCCCGTTCTCGCGCCATCGCGGTGCAGCAGTACGATGAGTACGCCTCACGGCAGTGCAGAGATCGTCAGTTGGCACAGGATTTAGTGTTTCGCATCGCTCGCCGCTATTTTTTCCAGCAGCGCACTGAACATGGCTTGTTCTTCAGAGGACAGCGCCTGAAGCATTCGCGCCTCTATCTGCTTTTCCTGATGCAGAAAAACCTGCGTAAATGCGGCGCCCTTATCGGACAAACTGAGCCACACGCTGCGTCCATCATCCGGGTTATCAATCTTGCGGACATAATTACGTTTAACCAGCTCCGCCACCATTCGGGTGATCTGCGCCTTATCGCGTCCTACAGCTTTCGCCAGCGACTGAGGCGTAATCCGCCCTTCCATCGCGATGATCTTACATAGCCGAATGTGCACGACATCCAGACTTATATCGTGCGCTTTCATCTGTTCCTGCATCTGTGCCTTATAGCTTTCTAATAAGGAAAAAAGCGCTTTCATCATAATTTATTGACTCAGTCAACCAATGATCATATAGTTGATTTTATCAACTATCCATCACGAGTTCAATTTACTGAGGCCACAATGGGAAACATCTATCAGATTACGGTGGAAGAAAAAGCCGAGCACCAACGCACGCTGTCGTTTGAATTCTCGCTTCACGACGACCTGTTCAAGCTACTGGAAAAAGTCGATGGCAAGATGGACATGACGCCGGAACAAACGCAGGCCTTTATGGTGGGATTGAAGCTGTTTGGAGAGGTGATGATGCAGCAAAGAAAACATCCGCTATTTAAGGAATTTTCTGCCCCGTTCAGAGCGTTCATGATGAACCTGAAGAAACAGTAATCTGTACAGACACACCGAAATGCATCACAGTAGAAAATGATTCTCCCCACGCGGCACAAGCGCCCGCGCAGGGAGTGGTTACGTCTTACTCTGCCAGATCGAAGCGATCCGCATTCATCACTTTCACCCAGGCAGCAACAAAGTCATTCACAAACTTCTCTTTGCTGTCGTCCTGTGCGTAAACTTCAGCGTAGGCCCGCAGAATGGAGTTGGAACCAAAGACCAGATCCAGACGCGTCGCCGTCCATTTGACTTCACCCGTTTTGCGATCGCGGATTTCATACAGGTCTTTGCGGTAAGGCTTCCACGTGTATTTCATGTCGGTCAGATTGACGAAGAAATCATTCGTCAGCGCCCCTTCACGATCGGTAAATACACCGTGCTTCGTACCGCCGTAGTTGGTTCCCAGCACGCGCAGGCCGCCCACCAATACCGTCATCTCATTCGCTGTCAGCCCCATCAGTTGGGTACGGTCGAGCATCAGCTCTTCTACGCTAACGGCATAATCTTTCTTCAACCAGTTACGATAGCCGTCATGGATCGGTTCGAGGACATCGAAAGACTCCACATCAGTCAGGGCATCGGTGGTGTCGCCACGTCCCGGCGCAAAAGGCACCGTCACCTGTACGCCAGCCGCTTTTGCCGCTTTCTCAATCCCCACATTACCTGCCAGCACAATGGTATCAGCCACGCTGGCTCCCGTTGCGGCCGCAATACTTTCCAAAACGACTAATACGCGCGCCAGACGCGCAGGTTCATTCCCTACCCAGTCTTTCTGCGGGGCAAGACGAATGCGCGCACCGTTGGCACCGCCGCGCATATCGGAGCCACGGAACGTACGGGCGCTGTCCCAGGCGGTTGCCACCAGCTCGCTAATGGAAAGGCTGCTTTCCGCAATGCGTGCTTTGACAAGATCGACATCATAGTCGGTACGGCCCGCCGGAACCGGATCCTGCCACAGTAAATCTTCCTGCGGCACATCTGGGCCAACGTAGCGCGCTTTCGGCCCCATATCGCGGTGCGTCAGTTTGAACCACGCTCGGGCAAATACTTCGGAGAAGTAGGCCTGATCCCGAGAGAAGCGCTCGGAAATTTTGCGATATTCTGGGTCAACTTTCAGTGCCATATCGGCATCGGTCATCATCGGGTTGTAGCGAATAGACGGGTCTTCAACGTCAACCGGTTTATCTTCTTCTTTAATGCTGACAGGCTCCCACTGTGACGCGCCCGCTGGACTCTTTCTCAGTTCCCATTCGTGATTCAACAGCATTTGGAAGAAGCCGTTGTCCCATTGTGTCGGATGCGTCGTCCAGGCACCTTCCAGCCCGCTGGTTACGGTATGGCGACCTTTGCCCGACCCCGCCGGGTTATGCCAGCCGAGACCTTGTTCTTCAACATCCGCACTTTCTGGTGCCGCGCCCAGCAGGCTGGCATCGCCGTTGCCGTGGGTTTTACCAACCGTATGTCCACCCGCCGTCAGGGCGACGGTTTCTTCATCATTCATTGCCATACGAGAAAACGTAACGCGCATGTCTTGTGCGGTACGCAGCGGATCGGGATTACCGTCGACGCCTTCTGGGTTAACGTAAATCAGCCCCATCTGTACGGCAGCCAGCGGATTCTCCAGAGAGGTACGATCGTCGCTGCCATAGCGTTCAGTACTTTTTGCCAGCCACTCTTTTTCCGCTCCCCAGTAGGTATCTTTTTCCGGTTGCCAGATATCTTCACGACCAAAAGCGAAGCCGAAGGTTTTCAGCCCCATGGATTCATAGGCGATAGTGCCCGCCAGAATAATCAGGTCTGCCCAACTGAGTTTATTGCCGTATTTTCTTTTGATTGGCCACAGTAAACGGCGCGCTTTATCGAGGCTGACGTTATCCGGCCAGGAGTTAAGCGGTGCAAAGCGCTGGTTACCCGTTCCGCCGCCACCGCGACCGTCAGTTGTGCGGTAGGATCCCGCCGAGTGCCAGGCCATACGAATCATCAGGCCGCCGTAGTGCCCCCAATCCGCTGGCCACCACTCCTGGCTGTCGGTCATCAGTGTATGCAGGTCTTTTTTGAGGGCATCGACATCGAGGGTTTTAAGGGCTTCACGGTAGCTGAAATCGCTGCCTAACGGGTTGGTTTTGGTGTCGTGCTGATGAAGAATATCGAGATTGAGGGCATTGGGCCACCAGTCCGTGTTTGATGAGCCAGTAGAAGTATTTCCGCCGTGCATAACCGGACACTTGCCGGTTGGTTTCGTTTTATTCTCGTCCATCATTATCTCCCAGTATGTTGCATTGCCTTAATCGCTGCGCCAGAAAGTGGGTCGTTCTCCGATAGCCTTGTCATGTGACAACGGAGCCTTCACCTATTCCCTCTTCTTGATGCAAGACAGTGCCAGAGTCTCCCTATCATTTATAATTGTATATACTAACTTCTGCGATAGCTTAACCTGATGAAAAGCAGCTCAATCGCACATTTTTCCTATCTGCATCAATAATCTTGCGGATAGAACGGCTTGCGATAATGAGTCTGCTTGTGATCGCGGCCTCTTTCAAGAAGCCGCTGATTCAGCTACCACAAAAAAACTACAGCGCAGGCGAACGGAGTATGAACTGGGTAATTTCGGCGCGTTTCCCTAATCGGATCGGAAAGCCGTTCCACAGACCTGCGCCATTGCTCACGTATAAATGCATGCCATCGACGTCATAGCTGCCTGAAACATAGCCTTCATTCGCTAACTGCGTCACCCAATGCATGCCTAGCACCTGTCCGCCGTGCGTATGGCCGGAAAGCTGTAAATCGGCTCCGGCACGCGCGTTCTCTTTCGCCCCCGTGGGTCGATGGCTCAGCAGAACGACGGCGCTGTCGGGCGATATACCCTCAAGCGCAGCACGAGTATCCGGCAGCAGTTGTTGAAAATCCGCAGCAGTGCGATCGGTGATACCCGCCAGTACAAACGCGGCATTATCACGACTAATCGACACATGTTCATTGAGCAACATCCGTAAACCCAACGCATTCAACCGTTGCACCCATTGCGTATATTCCACGTAATACTCATGGTTGCCCACGATGGCAAACACGCCGTGTGGCGCAGTCAGGTTACGCAGCGGCTCCATATCATCGTGACGGGCGCTGACGGTGCCATCGGCCAGATCGCCGGTAATCACTGTTAGATCGGGCTTAAGCGCATTAGTTTTTGCTACCACTGCTTCCATCCAAGGGCGCTGCAACAGACGGCTGGCATGTAAATCCGTTAGCTGCACCAGTCGGAAACCGTCCAGCGCTGGCGGCAGGTGTTTTAATTCAACCTCTACCGTGCGAACTTCAGGAACACGTACCGCTTCCCACACTCCAATAGCCGCCAGCCCCATCGCCACAGCGGCAATGCCGCCACGCAGCACCATGTTGTTCAGCAGAATATTTCCAGCTGACGGGGATAAAAAACGCACCACGACGCCGAGAAGATCGACGGCCAACAGCAGGAATGCAGATATCAACAGCGCGCCGAAAGCCCATCCCAGCAGCATCAGGACGAATGCAGGCACTTCAGGCGATGCCATCGTGCCAAAAAAGGTGCGCGTAATTAGGTGATGCTGTGAAACCAGCAGCAGTAACACCGCCAGCATGCGCTTTACAGGCACCCCGACACGTAAGCGCCAGACCAGACGCCAGATAACATAGAGGGCAATGAGCCCAGTAATGACATGAAACACGGATGTTTTCTCTCTTTATCGGTGATATCGGTATATTGACGCGGACATTATTTCCCAAGGAAATGTTTATAGTGTCCACTAAGATCGTGTCAAGCCGTTTACCTCGCGGCTCACACATTGCGGATCAACGCAGTAGAGGTGTTGTGTTGCCAGAAGGGGCAGATTAACATGGCGCGATTCCCTGCTGTACACGTCACTGACCAGAGTGAAGCCTGCTAGCTGACGGCAGGTTGTGCATGATTTTGATTAACCAAGGACATTTATGTTCGATTACACCGACTTTCCCGAACAACGGCAATCCAAAATCAGGCAGATCCTCAGCGAGGAAGGCAAAGTCGTCTGCACACAGCTCTCACGCGAATTGAACGTATCCGAGCACACCATACGGCGCGATCTAAAAGAACTGGCACAATCTGGTGCCTGCAAACGCGTCTACGGTGGTGCAGTCAGCCTGCCGCCAGAAGCCATCGATTTTGCCAGCCGAGCAACCATCGACGCAGCCCAGAAAGATCGCATCGCTCAGGCCGTCATCCCACTGATAAAGCCCAACGGCTGCGTCTTCTTTGACACTGGCACAACCAATCTGGCAGTGGCGAAACAGATCCCGACGGGGCTGAAATTTACCGCAGTGTGTAATTCGCCGATTATCGCGGCGGAATTGATGCAACATCAGGATGTAGAAGTGATTGTTCTTGGTGGAAGGATCCAGAAGGAAGTCGGTGGCGCAATTGGGATCGATACGCTTAGGCAGTTGGAGAAGATGTATTTCGATCAATGCCTGCTGGGAGGCTGTGCCTTTGATGCTAATGAAGGCCTGACCGTTTTTGAATATGACGATGCGGAATTCAAAAAGTGCCTCGTAACCCGCAGCAGCGAAGTGATCGTGGCCCTCACTGCCAATAAAATCTCCGCTCTGGCGCGCTATCGCGTCGCTGAATGTGATGAGATCACCTCGCTGGTGACCGATGACGAAATCCCCCCTGCCTGCCAGAGCGTGTTAAGCGAAAAAAATCTGGATCTGATTATTGCCCGATAATACAACGGTAGCCCCAGCGGCTGCCGGATCCACTCATGAAAGCAGCAGCTTTATCGTTTTTAGTACCCCATCGTCGTCATTACTGCGGGCAATAAAATTCGCCGCGGCTTTGGTTTCCTCAAACGCATTGCGCATCGCAAAGCTGTAAGCTGCGCGGCTCATCAGTTCAATATCATTGTAACCATCGCCAAACACCATCGTTTCATCTGGCGTAATCGCCAATGTATTCTGAAGAATCTCTACGGTGTGCCCTTTGTGTACGCCAACATTGGCAATGTCGATCCAGGCCGCTTCGGAGACCACGATATAAACATGGTCGTGAAACGCATCGAGATACTTCGCCGTCTCATGACAGTGTCCTGCTGGGTCATAAACCGTGATTTTCACAAAGTCATCGGTGACGACAGCAAAACTGGGTATCAACGTCACGTTGGTGTACGATTTCTTCACCTTTTCCAGTAAGGCTGGGCTGATCGTTTCTTTTACCATTGCTCCATTTGGAGTACAGCCGATGATCACATGCTGGTCGTCTACGCTTTCCAGCACGCCAATCAGACTCAACGCAAGACGGTTTTTGATGAGCGATTGGTAAATATAATTTCCCTGATGTTTGATACGCGTCGCGCTATCTCCCAGAATCCAGATGTCTTTCGCCTCATCGCCAAAAAGCGCTTCCACCCGTTCACACTGCTTACCCGTGCAGGCAGCGAACTGTACGCCCTTCTCTTTCATTAATGCATAAACCTCGGCAAACAAGGCTCTGTTGTAATCGCCATCGCTGTGAAGAAACGTGCCGTCCAGATCGGTAATTACCAACTTGATCATTCCACTCCCCTTTCAGATTGTACGTACACAGATAGCCACGTGTCAGGCTGGGAATAGCCCACCTGAACAAGGAAAAACATCGCTTTTTCACAGTGTGCTAAATGATCGACGTGATGATTAAACGCCAATGCTCGATTAAGCTCGATAATGTATTCACCACACAGAAAAGAGCAAAATGCATACGATGAAAACTACTTACTGTCAGATTCATTGAGATTTTACGCGAAAATTAGCATAGCATTTATTGACAATACGCAACAAGAAGCAAAATCAATCAATAATGAGCAGCGGAGGGATAGGGATAATGAAAACCGTGGCCGAGGCCACAATGAAAATAGCTCCGCAACACATTAGCGGTTCAAATGAAGCCGATGCGGGACGAAACCCGTACTCAGATGAGCCGCAACAGCACCATATTTTGCTGACATATCGGCTTCATTCGACGAATACGGCTAAACATTCGGCACTTGAAAGACGATGATAAACAAAGCGCTTGCCACGAACGTCGGAGCCGTCCATAATAGCGCCCATTCCAAACGCTGGAATGAAGAAAAGCATTCTAATCAAAACGTTACTGATTAAGATGTTATCTACTGTACGACCGTAGCTCAGTTGGTTAGAGCACCACCTTGACATGGTGGGGGTCGGTGGTTCGAGTCCACTCGGTCGTACCAATTCATGTTCTGTAAATATTACCCTGCGCCCGTAGGTTAATGAATGTGAATTGAAATTTCTCTTACTCGTGTCCTGTTAATCTCATCAAAACCTATTCAAATAAGCGTTTTTACGCTCATTTTTAGCCTGATCCTGGGCGCTAATCTAACCCGCACGACAATCCTGTTACCGACTTTGCAGCATTAACCATAATTGCACACCAATCTCTATTGATGTCACTCATCATCAAAACACTTGACGGAATAGATGATGATCATCATTATAAAAATCAGCTCATTTCCTGTAAGAGATGATAAATCATGGCGAGTTCCCTGTCTGACCCTTTCAGCCCACTTCAGCGCAGTCGATAGGGAGTAGAGCCGACCTCACTCAGGGCCTTAATCACCGAGCCTATGCCACGCTCCCCTTTCAAGGACAAAATTATGACGACTCGCTCCACTGTTCTCATCACTGGTGCCTCAACCGGAATTGGTGCCACTTACGCTGACCGCTTCGCTCGTCGCGGACACGATCTGGTATTGGTCGCTCGCGACAAAGCACGCCTCGACACGCTCGCCACCCGTCTGCGGGACAAACACCACGTCGGTGTTGATGTTCTGCAAGCCGACTTGACCCGGCCCGAAGATCTGGCAACAGTCGAACGCCGTCTGGTAGACGATTCCGCAATTGACATCCTCATCAACAACGCCGGCATCGCACAGTCTGGGGGGATCGTCGATCAAACCGCCGGTAGCATTAACCAACTGATCGCATTGAACATTACAGCGCTGACGCGACTCGCCACAGCCATTGCCCCACGGTTGGTTCAGTCCGGCACGGGAACTATCGTCAATATCAGCTCAGTCGTTGGCTTGGCACCCGAGTTCGGCATGTCAGTGTATGGAGCAACCAAGGCCTATGTACTATTCCTTTCTCAGGGACTGAGTCAGGAACTCGCGCCCCAAGGCATCTATGTACAGGCGGTGCTGCCAGCATCCACGCGCACCGAAATCTGGTCGCACATCGGCATCGATGTCAATACGTTGCCTGAGGTGATGGAGGTCGACGAACTGGTGGACGCCGCCCTCGTTGGCTTCGATCAGCGTGAACTCGTGACGATCCCCCCTTTGCACGTCGCTGCACGCTGGGACACGCTGGATGCAGCACGCCAAGGCCTGCTGTCGGATTTACGTCAGGCAAATGCGGCGCAACGCTATCGCCCAGCCATTTGAAAAAACCAGTTACCGCTAAAGCCTCTGCCAGACAGAATGGGGATATGCCATGAGCGCTGTCCCTATTTTAACCGTTACTCCTCTCTCACAGGCATAGGGCCATATATCATGAAGGCATTTTTCATCAATCGCTACAAGGACACCGGCCAGATTGGTCAACTGCCTGACCCTGAGGTCGGGCACAACGACGTGTTGGTACAGGTGCATGCCGCCAGCATCAATCTGCTGGACGCCAAGATCCGTAAAGGCGAATTCAAGCTCATCCTGCCCTATCGCTTTCCGCTGGTGTTGGGCAATGATCTGGCCGGTGTGGTCGTGCGTGTCGGCCGCAATGTCCGTCAGTTTAAGGCTGGAGACAAAGTTTATGCTCGTCCCCCAGAGGATCGCATCGGTAGCTTTGCCGAACTGATTGCCGTGAAAGAGGAAGCGCTAGCACTCAAGCCGACCAATCTCGATATGGAACAAGCCGCCTCCATCCCGCTGGTTGCCCTAACGGCCTGGCAGGTGCTGGTCGAAACTGCACAGTTAAAGAAAGGTCAAAGGGTGCTGATTCATGCAGGTTCGGGCGGCGTAGGCACTATCGCCATCCAACTGGCTAAACACCTCGGTGCGTTTGTTGCGACCACCACCAGCACCCGCAATGTCGAATGGGTGAAAAGTCTGGGTGCCGATGTTGTGATCGATTACAAAACACAGGCGTTCGAGAGCGTCCTGAAAGATTACGATGTCGTCCTCAACAGCCTAGGCAACGACGTACTCGAAAAATCACTTCAGGTGCTCAAGCCCGGTGGTCGACTTATCTCTATTTCTGGGCCACCGACACCAGCCTTTGCCAAGCAACAAGGGCTGTCTTGGTTCCTGAAACAGGTGCTACGCCTGTTGAGCCGACGCATCCGCCAGAAAGCTGACAAGCGCGGCGTGCGCTATAACTTCGTTTTCATGCGTGCAGACGGCGACCAACTGCGAGACATCACTGCGCTGATCGAATCCGGAGTCATCAAACCGGTCATCGACCGAGCTTTCCCATTGGAAGCAACTGCAGAGGCACTGGCTTATGCCGAGCAGGGAAGATCGAAAGGCAAGGTAACCATCAGTATTCGATAGCTCGGTGGTGCTGAATAGCAGAAGACGTTTCGCTCAGGGCACATTCGGGGGAACGTGGAAATAAGGCTAACGCCGACAATTCCTCCCCTGTTCCCGCTGCCTTCGATCCTTAAGTATCTCTATTAGTGCTTATGGACACAGAGCCATTTAATCACGCAGGAGCAAGGCAGAAATTGACACGGTTGCACCAAACCCAGCCATTAATAGCCACGCCAGACTGTATTGATCTGCATAAAGCGCCGTTCCCGATACCGCAACAAAGACAGAAACCCCTACCGCCGCACCGATTTGGCGAGCCGTATTAATAATCCCAGTGCCTGTAGCATACTGCTTCTCAGGCAGCGCAGCCGTGCCGCCAGCCAGAAAACCCGTTTGCCCAATACCAGCCCCTGCACCTGCCAGAAGCAATCCCGGCAGGTAGCTCACCAAATAGTCAGGTTCGGAGCCTAACATGGCATACCACCAAATCCCTGCGATCAGGAAAAGGAAACCAGCCAGCGCGGTCAGTCGCTTAGGTGAAATATTTATTTTGCCCACCAGTAATGATGCCAGTACGGCAGCACCCGGACTAATACCAATACCCGCTCCGGCAATCATCGGTTCCCAGCGCCACACCTGTGTCAGGTAGAGCGAGCCTCCCAACAGCATGATCGCAAACCCCATATAAAAACAGGCCATCCCGAACGTCGCAAACGAGAAGGCCGGAGCCTGAAAAACGCGCAGATCCAGCGCAGGTGACAACACGGTTAAGCAACGCCGCACAAACAGCACCAAAAATAATGTTGCCGCGCCGAATGCCAGCCAGAGGCTTATACTCTCCGCGCCCCACACCGACGTGTACGAAATGCCCGTGACAAGGCAACCAATCCCTGCGATCAAAAGCACAGAACCCGCAATATCGGGAAATACACCGTCCGTGGCTGGGCTTTCAATCAGGTGCTTGCTAAGCCACAGCGCCACCATGACCACGGGCAAGTTGATCAGAAAAATCAGACGCCAGTCGATCTCAACAAGCGCACCGCCCAACGTAGGACTCAGAGCGGCAGCGACCGAACCCGCTGCAGCCCAAATGCCAACCATCTGCTTGTGTCGCGTTTTGGGGTAGGTAGCAAGGAGCAAGCCAAGGCTGGTGGGGATCATCAAGGCAGCGCCTAACCCTTTTAAGCCCCGCGCGAGAATCAAAGAGACAACATTGGGTGCAAAGGCGCAGGCGGCGCTGGCTAGCGCGAAAACCAGTAGCCCTGCGATAAACACTCGCTTGCGCCCGTAGAGATCCGCCAACCGGCCACTGGGCACCAGAAAAGCCGCAAACGTGATGGTATAAGCGGTCAGCACCCATGACATAATCTGATTTGTCGCGCCGGGAAAACTGTCCCGGATGGCAGGGAAAGCCAGGTTGACAATAAACAGGTCAAGCGACGACAGCACACTGCTCGCCCCCACGGCAACCATTACCCAAGGTGAAACACGGGTGGGTGGTTCTTCAATCATTAAGGTATTCGTTGGCTGGGACATATCCTCTCCAGACGATGGTATTTCTGGAAGAGGAGTGTGATAAATACATCAGGTCGTGTATTGGACATCTGATAAATACGCCGCCGTGTACTGCGCAGGTGTGATGCCAAATGAGCCCTTAAAGCGCCGAATAAGATGGCTCTGATCGGACAGGCCAACGGAGGCCGCTACATCAGCAGCACAGTGGCCGGATCGCAGGAGTTGTTTCGCGGCATCCAATCGTACGGCATTGAGATAGGCATGGAGAGGAAGGCCATAAGCCGCGCTAAACAATTGATTCAGTCGAACCCGGCTAAGCGCGGCGGCTTCCGCCAACACTGATGTGGTCAATGGCTCAGAAAAACAGGCGTGGATAAGTTCACGAACACGTTCGATACGAGGTTCATTACACACTGGTTGAGGTTTGATAGGGGTCGTTGAGTAACGTTGAAATAGCGGATTTAACGCGTCAATCATGCTGACTTCACGTGCCAGCAGATCCTGTTCACTAAAAAGTACACCATGGAGTTTTTTCAATAAAAAAACGATATCTGCATCCATGATTAATGAGTGGGTAAAGCGTGTGGTGGAAGAGGGAAAAACGTCATGCGCCTGAGCGAGATCATCAATCATCCAGGGATCGATATACACCATGCTGTAGATATAACCCTGCTCGTCACAAGGCTTCCCGTCATGCATCTCTCCGGGATTGATGATCATCGCGCTACCCGGAGGAGCAATGAATCCCCCCTTTTCCAGAGCAACTTTTGGCGCACCAGCATCAATCGTACCCAACACAAAATAGTCGTGGGAATGGCGTTCGTACTGATGTTTGTTGAAGTAGGCGTGCAGCCCCTGCATTCCCAATGAAGGAACAGCAACAAACTTCTTCCATTCACGCTGTTGGGATTGCATACACTCCGCCCATGTCTGATCTGAAAATCAATCGCCCCTAGGGATCAGATTCACCCCGTCAGCCATGATTATGGCGAGTTTGCTCCCGTTAATCATCCAGAAATATAAGGCTTTACACCGGCCTAAATGGCAACGAATTTTCCCTTGCTGTCATGCTAAAAGGCAAGAGAGCACCGCTTAGAAAAGGACAGCCACGGCATACTGACCGCCAGCCCCTCTGGATAGAGAGGCTCCATGACTCAAGAGACGTAAATCGTTCTTTGCGGCGGGCGACAATCCACCGTTAATTAACTACGGCCCTACTGCCCGCGAGTTTCCAGATAAAGCACCGTGGCGGCGACGCGGGAGCGCACGTTGAGTTTGCGCAGCATGTTGCGAATATGCACTTTTACCGTTTCTTCTGAGATATACAGCACAGCGGCGATTTGCTTGTTGGATAACCCTGAAGCCACTTCCTGAAGCACATCCAGTTCGCGCTCCGTCAATACGGTAAAGGGCGACGGCGTCTCCTTTATGGCGATACGGTGGCGCAACACGTCGCGCACCTGTTCACTGAATGCATCACTGCTACGGATAGAATCCAATAAGTGTTCTGGGGCGCTATCCTTAAGCAGGTAGCCATCGGCACCCGCGTCCATCAGCGCATAGATATCGCTGGGCGCATCGGAAACCGTCAGCACAATCACGCGAGCGCAGATCCCATCACGCCGCAGCGCGTGGAGCGTATCCAGCCCGCTTAATCCTTTCATGTTGAGATCGAGCAAAATGATATCGGGAGAATCTCGATTCGCGAGGCTTAGTGCCTCCACGCCATTGCTAGCTTCCCCAATCACGTCAAAGATGGCGTCAGTTGCCAGTAACTGACGGATTCCCCGGCGCATAAGCGGATGATCGTCGACGATCAGCACGCGATAAGATGGTTTTTCTGACATGCCCAGCCCCAATGTAATATGGATCTTATTATTTTTTATTTATGATTTATCCCTGTCATCTTTCAAGCGATATGTACGCCGCTCGAATTATTCAGGGTAGAGATTATTCGTGTTGTCACGTTCACGCGCTGTCGTCGGCGTCGAAAAACGAACGCTAACCTGCGTCCCTCCTTCAGGGTGGAGACCAATAGCTAATCGTCCTCCTAACCGTTCGGCGCGTTCCTGCATAATATTTAAACCGTAATGTCCTGCGGGTTCTTCCTGATTGATAATGCCGCAGCCGTCATCTCGAATATCAACACAATGACTACCATCGGGCTGCGTACGACAGTTGACGGTAATCGTCGTCGCCTGCGCGTGTTTAATGGCGTTTAGCACCGCTTCACGAATAATTTGCAGCAGGTGAACCTGCTGTGATGCATCTAGCGCCTGCGTAGGAATACGGCAATCGATATCAATCGTCGCCGGAGTCTGCGCTCTTAGCGGTTCAATCATTTCCTGCATCGCCGCAGGCAAATCAGCCTGTTGCAGCGTCAGCCGGAACGTTCCTAACAATTCCCGCAGTTGGCGGTAAGCATCGCTTAACGCCTGTTCAAAATCGGTGATGATCTGCCGAGCCTGCGCATTTTCTTCCGCTACCGCGCGCTTTAATAACGTCATCTGGATATTCAGATAAGAAAGCACCTGAGCCAGTGAGTCATGCAGTTCACGCGCAATAGTGGCTCGCTCCTCCATCAGTAGCAACTGCTGGTAGTGCTTCTGCGCCTGATTAAAATAGAGGCCGCGCCCCAGCATATTGGCGACGCTTTCCATCAGCTGCGCCGACGGCTGCTGCGTTGATGCCTGCCACCGTAGCTGTCCAAACTCGACCTCTTGCAAACGGATGGGCAGCGTCTGCCATGCTGTCTGCTCGTCCGACTGGCCTTCACATAACAGCCAGTTCTCCCCTACCCGCATTTCCAGACAGACGACCGTTTCATAGCGATGAACAATTTGCAGAATCTGCTGAAAGCAATGCCTGTCGATCGTGCTGACATTCATCGCCTGAGAACAGTTGTACAACACCTTCAGCATACGGTTCACTTCCTGCAAACGCAGCGTTTTCTGCCGTACCTTGTCTTCCAGAGAGCGGTAGAGCTTTTGCAATTCGTCAGTCATGCTGCTGAAGGTTTGCGCCAGTAATCCCAATTCATTCGGCAAATTGACATCCAGCCGCGAATGAGTAAAACGCCCCTTCTCAATGGACGCACAGGCCGCCATCAGCTTATTCAACGGCACGACGACCTGACGGCGAATGCGGCGCAGCGTAAAGAAGATCAGTATATAGATAGTGATCGAACCAATTATTGATGTCACAACCACTATCATCATCTTGCGCTCGGAATAATGCTGCAACGCCAACACAAAGAGATCGATCTGCGTGACATAGCGAACAATATTGTCCTGATACCACACCCGATCCCCCGCGCTTAGGCGCTCATCCATCGTTTTCCAGCTCTGCAACAGTGCGGCATAACGATCGCGTACATCGCGCGGCACATACCAGCGATCCAACAGATGAAAAACTGGGGAATCCAGCGTTTGCGCATAGAGGTGGCGATGCGCTTCTAACGCTGCACGGTCGCCCTGTAGGTCATATCCCATGCGATAGCTTTGCATACGCATGGAGCCAGCAACGTTGATCGCTTCCGCATCGCGCAAACCGCTGGCTAACGTCAGCAGCGCAATGCCCGTCGTCAGGAATGAGAGCAACGCGATATAAAAAAATGCGCGAGCCAGACTGGTAGAAACAGGACGTTTGACCATCACAACAAGCAATCCTCTTTAGCATCAGGTAAGTGATTCGGGTGAGTGACAAGTCTGCCAGAGGCAGACTTGAACGCTGCTTGCAGCGGCCCCAACGGGGCGAGGTCCACATAAGTGGGCCGAGTAGCGCAGCCAACGCACATGCAGCTTGAAGTATGACGGGTATCCACTATCACGATCCCCGCGTGCTCAGGCAAGCCGATAAGGCACGAATCCTACATAAGCTTGATCCGGCACCCCCATTTACCTCTAAAGGGTGATTATCGCATACAGCCTAGGGAGCATAGTGTAACCCCTATAAAAACAACGTGTTTTTTATTGGATATTTTACCGAGTGCCAGAGCGACAAACCGCCATGACTAACCTCTCTCGACGTTCCTTACTGACCGGTGGCCTACAGCGTACAGACAACGCGCTGCGTCCGCCGTGGAGTGGTGCCGAAAGCCATTTTCTGAGTCAGTGTACGCGCTGTAATGCCTGCGTTGAGGCCTGCGAAACGAGGATCATCCAGCGAGGTTCAGGGGGCTTTCCCACTATCGATTTCCAACGCGGCGAATGCACCTTCTGCTACGACTGCGCTCGCGCGTGTCCACAAGCGCTGTTCGCGGAAAGCCACACCGCGCCGTGGGAATATCACCTGACGATTCAGGATGCCTGTTTATCGCTACATCAGGTGGAATGCCGCAGCTGTCAGGATGCGTGTGAAACAGGCGCGATACGGTTTCGGCCAACCCTCGGACGCATTGCCGCACCGTCGATCGATGATGACGCCTGTACCACCTGCGGCGCATGTATTTCAGGGTGCCCCGTCGGTGCCATGTCGATGAAAAAAATAACAGCGGAATATCACACCGCGCCAGCGCGTCTCACGACGCAACAGGAAAACCGATGAGCACAGTCTGGCATGTTTGCAGTGTAGTGGTTCACGTCAAGACGGAACGTATGGCGGCGGTAAGCGACGTATTGGAAAAATTACCCAATGTGGAGGTTGCCGCCAGCGATAGCGATACCGGAAAAATGGCCGTGGTACTGGAGTCAGATTCAGAAGACACGCTGTTAAAACACATAGCGTCAATACGCGAGCTTGCAGGCGTATTGGCGGTTTCGCTGGTTTATCACCAGCTTGATGAACAATCTCAGGGTGAGGAAATACCATGAAACTCAGTCGACGACACTTTATGAAGGCGAACGCTGTTGCTGCGGCCGCCGCGGTCGCAGGCATCACCATCCCTATCGCGGTTCGCGCCGCGACCGAGCAGTCGGATGCAATCCACTGGGATAAAGCCCCCTGCCGCTTCTGTGGCGTAGGATGCGGTGTCTTGGTGGGGACGCAAAATGGGCGCATCGTCGCCAGTCAGGGCGATCCCGAAGCACCGGTTAACCGTGGACTAAACTGCATCAAAGGCTATTTCCTGCCCAAAATCATGTACGGACAGGATCGCCTGACCCAGCCTTTGCTACGCATGCGTAACGGCCAGTTCGACAAAGAAGGCGAATTCACTCCCATCTCCTGGGACAAAGCGTTTGACATCATGGCGGAGAAATTCAAAACCGCGCTGAAGGAGAAAGGCCCGAACGCAATAGGTATGTTTGGCTCTGGGCAATCAACGATTTGGGAAGGTTATGCCTCCGCCAAACTGTTCAAAGCCGGTTTCCGTTCCAACAATATTGACCCTAACGCGCGCCACTGTATGGCCTCGGCGGTGGTAGGCTTTATGCGTACCTTCGGTATGGATGAACCCATGGGTTGCTACGATGATATCGAGCAGACCGATGCGTTTGTGCTGTGGGGCTCCAACATGGCGGAGATGCACCCGATTCTCTGGTCGCGTATTACTGACCGCAGCCTGTCAAACAACAATGTCACGGTCGCTGTGCTGTCTACCTATCAGCACCGCAGTTTTGAGCTGGCAGATAACGGGATGGTGTTTACGCCGCAAACCGATCTCGCCATTCTCAACTACATCGCCAACTACATTATTCAAAACAATGCGGTGAACGAGGCGTTCTTTACTCGCCACGTGAATCTACGTAGAGGCGTAACCGATATCGGTTACGGGCTACGCCCGACGCACCCGTTGGAAAAAGCGGCGAAAAATCCCGGTTCCGACGCGTCCGAGCCGATGAGTTTTGAAGAATACAAAGCCTTTGTCGCCGACTATACGCTGGAAAAAACGGTCGCGATCAGCGGCGTTCCTGCCGACCAGTTGGAAGCGCTGGCAAAACTCTACGCCGATCCGAAGAAAAAAGTGATCTCCTATTGGACTATGGGCTTTAACCAGCACACGCGCGGCGTCTGGGCGAACAATCTGGTCTATAACATCCACCTGCTGACCGGCAAGATCTCTCAACCGGGCTGCGGGCCGTTCTCGTTAACCGGGCAACCTTCTGCCTGCGGCACCGCGCGTGAAGTCGGCACCTTTGCCCACCGCCTGCCAGCAGACATGGTCGTAACCAACGAGAAACACCGTGCGATTGCGGAAAAACTGTGGCAGTTACCGACAGGCACCATCCCTGAAAAAATCGGTCTGCACGCCGTCGCACAAGATCGGGCGCTGAAAGACGGCACGCTGAATGCCTATTGGGTGATGTGTAACAACAACATGCAGGCTGGCCCTAACATCAATCAGGAACGTATGCCGGGCTGGCGCGATCCGCGCAATTTCATTGTCGTTTCCGACCCTTACCCAACCATCAGCGCACTGGCCGCCGACCTGATTTTGCCTACCGCGATGTGGGTGGAAAAAGAAGGGGCCTACGGCAACGCCGAGCGTCGGACACAGTTCTGGCGTCAGCAGGTTAAAGCGCCGGGCGAGTCAAAATCGGACCTGTGGCAGGTCGTCAGCTTTGCCAAACGTTTCACCGTGGAGGACGTGTGGCCGGAAGAACTCCTGGCGCAGAAACCGGCCTATCGCGGCAAAACGCTCTATGACGTGCTGTTTGCGAACGATGTCACCACGCGCTTCCCGCTCAGCGAATTAGCGGAAAATCAGCTGAACGACGAATCTCGCGAATTTGGTTTTTATTTGCAGAAAGGTCTGTTTGAAGAATACGCCGCGTTTGGCCGGGGACACGGTCACGATTTAGCACCATTCGATGCTTATCATAAGGCTCGCGGGCTACGCTGGCCGGTCGTTGACGGCAAGGAAACGCAGTGGCGCTACAGCGAAGGGCACGATCCTTACGTCAAAGCGGGAGAAGCCTACCGTTTTTACGGTAAACCGGATGGCAAGGCGGTGATTTTCGCGCTGCCATACGAACCCGCAGCAGAAGCGCCGGACGAAGAATACGATCTCTGGTTCTCTACCGGTCGCGTGCTGGAGCACTGGCACACCGGCAGCATGACGCGTCGCGTACCAGAGCTGCATCGCGCCTTCCCCGAAGCCGTGCTGTTTATCCACCCTCAGGATGCCAAAGCGCGCGATCTACGACGCGGTGAGAAAGTGCGCATCATCTCACGCCGTGGCGAAGTCATCTCCGTGGTTGAGACTCGCGGTCGTAATAAACCGCCGCGCGGGCTGGTGTATATGCCGTTCTTCGACGCCGCACAGATGACCAACGTCCTGACGCTGGATGCGACCGATCCGCTGTCGAAAGAAACGGACTTTAAGAAATGTGCCGTCAAGCTGGCTAAGGTGTAGCGAACATGGCACGCCCGGAGAATTCACCACCCGCTCGCCGCCGCTTTCTGCGTGACGCCGTTCGTGCCGTTGCGGGTTTATCCGTAGCGGTGACGATACTCGGCATTCAGCAGCGGCGCGCGCAGGCTGACGTACTCCGGCTGCGGCCGCCGGGTGCGCTGCCTGAAGCGACGTTTTCCGGTGCCTGCATCCGCTGTGGTCAATGTGTTCAGGCCTGCCCCTACGACACGCTAAAGCTGGCGACGCTGGTATCCGGTCCCGCAGCGGGTAGCCCTTACTTTGTCGCGCGTGATATCCCGTGTGAGATGTGCGAGGACATTCCCTGCGTGGTCGCCTGCCCTAGCGGTGCCTTACAGCCGCTGGATTCTATCGATGATGCCCGCATGGGATTGGCGGTGCTGTTAGATCAGGAGAACTGCCTGAACTATCAGGGGTTACGCTGCGAGGTGTGTTATCGCGTCTGCCCCCTTATCGATAGCGCCATCACACTGGAGCCAGAGCGCAATGCCCGTACCGGAAAGCATGCTCGCTTTCTGCCTACCGTGCATAGCGATGTCTGTACCGGCTGCGGCAAGTGTGAAAAAGCCTGCGTGCTGGAACAACCTGCGATAAAGGTCTTACCGCGCACGCTGGCAAAAGGCGAACTCGGGCATCACTACCGTTTCAGTTGGCTGGAGGCACGCGATGGCAAATCGTAAGCAAGACGCTGGACGAGAAGCTCGGGCGAAAAAAGGTTGGTGGCGAAGTCACCGCTGGCTGGTACTGCGCCGCCTGACCCAATCTCTGGTGCTGCTGATGTTCCTCAGCGGCCCGCTGTTAGGGTTCTGGATCTTGCGCGGTAACTACAGCTCCAGCCGATTGCTCAACACCGTGCCACTTAGCGATCCGCTAATGGTGCTGCAAAGTCTGGCCAGCGGCCACCTGCCCGCCGCACTTGCACTGGTCGGGGCGCTGATTATTGCGCTGAGCTATGCGCTGGCGGGCAAGCGCCTGTTCTGTAGCTGGGTCTGCCCCGTGAATCCGCTCACCGATTTAGCCGCCTGGCTGCGTCGTCGTTTCGGCATCACCGCCTCGGCAACACTCCCCCGCAACCTGCGCTATCTGCTGCTGATACTTATTCTGGCAGGTAGCGCACTGACGGGCGGGCTGCTGTGGGAATGGGTCAACCCTGTCTCATTGGCGAGCCGTGGGCTGATTTTTGGGTTTGGTGCAGGCATCTGGCTGCTATTAGCGTTGTTTTTGTTTGATTTATTGGTCGTGGAACACGGCTGGTGCGGGCACCTTTGCCCGACGGGTGCGCTGTACGGTGCGCTTGGCAGTAAAGGCGCATTAGTTGTGGATGCCGCCAAACGTGAACGCTGTACGCGCTGCATGGACTGTTTTCATGTCTGTCCAGAGCCGCAGGTATTGCGCGCACCCTTGCTCGATAAAGACAGTCCGGTACAGGTGACTGACCGAGACTGCATAACATGCGGACGCTGTATTGATGTCTGCGCTGAAGACGTTTTTAAAATAACCCTTAGATGGAAATCGGGAGCAAAGTCATGAAAAGCCTGAGAATGGGATGGTTTCGTTGGATCACCGCCTTGGCAATAATGTGCAGTGCGATAGCCACTGCACAGGTCGATTTAAGTCAATCGCCGGAAGTCGCCGCGACACAGCCGGGAAATAGCCGGATGCCGAAGCAGCAGGAGCGTATGGCGCTCAACTATGTCAACCAACCGCCGATGATCCCACATAGCGTGGATGGCTATCAGGTCACCCCAACCTTTAACCGCTGCTTACAGTGTCACGGAGTAGAGAACTACCGTTCCACCAGCGCCCCCCGCGTCAGCCCGACCCACTTTGTCGACAGAGACGGTAAAGTGCTGAGCAATGTGGCCCCCGCACGCCATTTCTGCCTGCAATGCCATGTGCCGCAGACGGATAGTTCGCCGATTACCGGCAACACGTTCACCCCTTCTAAAGGCTTTGGACAGTGAGGTTTGCTATGAAACAGCCAGGAAAAGTAGGACGGTTGTTGCGCCAGCTGTGGCAATGGTGGCGTCGCCCAAGTCGGCTGGCACTGGGAACGTTGCTGATTAGCGGCTTCGCGGGCGGTATTTTCTTTCTGGCGACATCCCAGAAAGGCATGGAAATGAGCAACAGCGAGGCGTTCTGCATCAGCTGTCATGAGATGCGCAATACCGTCTATCAGGAATATATGGAAACCGCGCACTACAGCAACCGCAGCGGCGTGCGTGCCACCTGCCCGGATTGCCACGTTCCGCATGAATTAGTGCCGAAAATGGTGCGTAAGATTCAGGCCAGTAAAGAGCTGTACGGCAAAATAATGGGCACCATCGACACGCCACAAAAATTCGAAGCACACCGACTAACGATGGCGCAGAGCGAATGGCGGCGTATGAAAAATAACAACTCTCAGGAATGCCGCAACTGCCACAACGTTGACTATATGGACTTATCAGGGCAAAAAACGGTCGCGGCGGAAAAACACAGCGAAGCGATAAAACTCGGTCAAACCTGTATCGATTGCCACAAAGGCATCGCACACAAACTGCCGGACATGCACGGCGTCAAAAGCGGGTTATAAGCACACCTCTTCTTAACACATAGGACGGTGTATGCCGTCCTCACCACAAGCGGAAACATCCGACCCAAACTAGCAATGTGCTGGGTTCAGTCTTTTGACCTTATGGGTTGGCTCGCGTAAAAAATCGCGCTGAGGTGGGCGTAGCCGCCGGATGAGCGGCATGGACGCCGCGAAAGCCTGCGCCGCGTAAGACAAAAACGTCAAAGACGTTTTTAAACAGCACTTGTGCTGGCCCGAAGGGCGAGTCCCATTAATGGGGCGAGTAATCGCGTCGCAGGTGGTCCGAACCGCGGATACGAACGCCGAAGGCATCGCCAAGCGGCGCGATTTCCCGCAAAAAGCCAGGGGTCACGGGGCGACGGCGATGAGCCGCCCCGTGTCGGGCGCGTGCGACGCGAGTTGCAGAAATTCACGCGGCGTGTAGCGCACGAAACCTTCACCGTAACAACAGAAACAACAGAAACAACAGAAACAACAGAAACAACAAAAGGGCGAGGTTGCTGACACAGTCCGTAGAGCGGGAGTAACGGATAGATCGTAAAGACGCTGTGAATACATCCTTGTACGCTCGGCTTGCGCCATCCCTGGCGCAAACGCTTTACTCTTCTATTCCGTTACTCCCGTTTTCATTCGGCAAATAAGTTTGTCAACGGTCTGAGGGCGATATATCGCCCTTTTGCTCAAGACAAAGATAAAAAGAACTTACTTCCCAGTTACCGCCTGCACCGACAGAGAGGCTTCGGCCTGCGCCACACTGCGCTCGATGACAGCACGGCGTGTGTCGTTTTGCGGGAGCAGTTTTAGCATCGCTTTCCAGGCATCAATCGCGTCTTGATAGCGCTGGGCTTCATAGGCATTGAAAGCCAAAAGGCTCAGTACGCGCACATTGGTCGAGCCGGAATTCATCAGCTCACGCAGCATGTCACCACCGCGCTGGCTATCACGCGGGTCGGTGGATCTCGAAAGTAGATCGGCATAATCCAGCGCCAGATCCGTATTTTTCGGATCGAGCTGGAACGCTTTGGCAAACGCCTGCACAGACATGTCATAGTTATTCAGCAAGCCCGCAATACGCCCCAGCATCCACCAGTCTTGTGCATTATCTGGCTGCGCTTCCAGTTGGCTGCGTAACCCCAAACCGAGGCGCGAGACTTCTTCGATGGTCAGTGGTTCTGCATCAGCATCCAGCGCTCGCTTCATCAGATCTGGCGTTAACGCCACCACCTGCTGCAACTCTTGCACCCGATTAACCGCAGAAGTCTGCCAAAACACACCGAGGCTGACGATGACCAGCAACAGCACACCCGGCAGCAAAACCCAACGGTTCAACGGACGCCGTTGTACCGTTGTACCGTCAGGAATATCTTGCAATAGCGTATGCTGGAGTTCTTCAACTAACTGAGCACGCTCCTGCTCATTGGCAACATCCCCATTAAGTTCACGCAGACGATCGCGATACAGCGCCTGATTGATCGCATCGCGATCGTATTCGCCCCGTGACGACCACGGCGCAAGCAGCAGCGCGGACAGTGCAATCAGCGATAAGACAATGATGGTTGTCAGTAACATCATTCCGATTTCTCCTCACGTCCCAACAACATCTGCAAACGCTTTTTATCCTGTTCACTCATCGGTTCTTTGGCACTTCTGATGCGGCGCGCGCGCTGAATAATCATCGCCGCCCCCGCCGCCAGAAACAGCGCAGGCAATAGCCATAGCAGGATCGTGAAAGGCGTAATCGGCGGTTCATACGTCACAAAATAACCGTAACGATCCACCATATAATCGACAACCTGCTCTTTCGTTTGCCCTTGCTGCATGAGCTCATACACTTTCTGCCGCATATCCGAAGCAATCATCGAATTGGAATCGGCAATGCTGTTGTTCTGGCATTTTGGGCAGCGCAGTTGCATCGTCAATTCGCGAAACTGTTGCTCCTGCGTGTCGTTGTCAAAACGCAATACTTCGGATGACGCCAGCACGCTGAACGACAGCAGCAGTGCACCAAGGAAGCTGAGCACTCTCATGCGCCGCCCTCCTTGCTGTATTTTTCCCACAGCGGTTGCAGCGTTTCTTGCCACACCTGCATGTTGAGATCGCCCGCATGGCGATAGCGAATGATGCCTTTCCCGTCGATCAGGAAGGTTTCCGGCGCGCCGTACACACCTAGATCTAGCCCCAACATGCCGTCGCCATCAAACAAGCTCATTGCATAGGGGTTGCCTAGCGTCTTCAACCATTCAACCGCTTTGGGGCGTTCATCTTTATAATTCATGCCCACGACGCGAATTCCCTGCGCCGCCAGCGTATTGAGAAACTGGTGTTCAGCCCTACACGTTGGGCACCAGGTCGCCCAGACGTTTAGCAGCAGCGGCTTGCCATCACTCAGTTCAGATTGGCTGTAAATCTTTCCCGGCTGATCCAGCGATTCAAGACGAAACGCAGGGATTGATTTGCCAATCAGGGCGGACTCCAGTCGCATGGGATCGTCACCGTCGCTGTTACGCACCAGTTGCCACAGCAAGGCAACAGCCAGCAGCAAAAACAGGGCGAGCGGGATTAATAAAATCTTACGGCTCATGCTGATGTCTCCCTAACGGCCCGACGCAGGCGATAGCGAGGGTCAAACATGCACAGAATGCCACCTAACGCCATCAGCCCCCCGCCATACCAAATCCAGCGAATAAAGGGTTTGTAATACAGCCGTACCGCCCAGCTATCGTCATCTAATTGTTCGCCCAAGGCCGCATAGAGATCGCGCGTCACACCCGCATCAATAGCAGCTTCCGTCATGACCGCGCCGCTGGTGTTATAGAAGCGTTTTTCCGCTTTCAGGATCGCCTCCGGCTTGCCGTTACGCGTGACCTCAATCGTCCCTTTACCGCTGTGCCAGTTAGGCCCCACAACATTCTGCACACCTTGAAACGTAAACCGATAATCATGGATCTGGATGCTGTCGCCTGCCCGCATCCGCACATCACGCTCGACGCTATAATTCTGACTGAAGGCGATGCCCACCACCGTCACCGCCAGCCCAATATGACCGCACACCATGCCCCACTGGCTCAGTGAGAGTGTGGTCAAACCGCGCAGCAGGCCATGACGTCGAGTAGAATTGGCATGCAGGTCGTACACCGTTAAGAAAAATACCCACAGCGCCATCGACAAGCCGACTACCGTCATGGCAACCAGCGAGTCCTGCAACAACCACGGAAGCAGCAGCGACAGCGCGGCGGTCACAGCCAGCGCAACCAGCAGCAGCTTACGCAGCTTTTGCGGCTCATCGCGCCGCCAACGAACCAGTGGCCCCACGCCCAACAGCAGAGCAAAAGGCGACATTAACAGGGTAAACATGGTGTTGAAGAACGGTGCGCCAATGGAAATGCTGCCCAAACCCAATTGCTTATGCACCAACGGCAGCAGCGTTCCCAGCAGCACCACGAGCGTGGCCGCCATCAGGATCAGGTTATTGCCGAGCAGGAACGTCTCACGCGACCAGAGCGAATTCGTCACCCGTGCCCGTACTCTGTTGCCTTTGATGGCGAACAGCAGCAATGAACCGCCGATGACAATGACCAGAAATGCGAGAATAAACATCCCACGCGCCGGATCGGAGGCAAATGCATGCACCGACACCAGTACGCCAGAACGCACCAGAAAGGTACCCAACAGGCAGAGCGAGAACGCGCCGATAGCCAACAACACCGTCCAGGCTTTAAAGCTGCCGCGTTTTTCGGTGACCGACAGCGAATGCAGCAGCGCCGTGCCCACCAGCCACGGCATCAGTGAGGCATTTTCTACCGGATCCCAGAACCACCAACCGCCCCAGCCGAGTTCGTAATACGCCCAACCAGAGCCGAGCACGATACCCAACGTCAGGAACGACCAGGCCGCCTGCGTCCACGGTCGAGACCAACGTGCCCACGCGCTGTCCAGCCGTTCAGCCAGCAGCGAGGCAACCGCAAACGCAAACGCCACGGAAAACCCGACATAACCCATGTAAAGCAGCGGAGGGTGGAAGATTAACCCGACATCCTGCAGCAGCGGATTGAGATCGCGCCCGTCAATTGGGTAGTCCGGCAGCGTGCGCGTAAAGGGATTCGACGTCAGAATAATGAACAATAAGAAGCCGACATTAATCATTCCCATGACGGCTAATACCCGGGCGACCGCATCCAGCGACATCCCTCGGCTGAAGACCGCCACGGCAAAGGTCCAACCGCTCATCAGCAGAACCCAGAGCAGCAGCGATCCTTCATGTGCGCCCCATGCCGCCGCCACGCGATACCACACTGGCAGCGCACGATTCGAGTTGTTTGCTACATAGAGGACGGTGAAATCATTGATCACCAGCGCATGCACCAGCACGAGGAAGGAAGCCAAAATGCATGCAAACAGCGCCCAGGCAAGTGGACGCGCCAGCGCCATTAGGCGTTCATCCTGACGTGATGCCCCCCACAGCGGATACACGCTGAGCAACAGCGCGACGCCCAGCGCCAGACAGAGCAGATAATTGCCCACTTCAGGCATCATAACCGTTTACCCTCTGTGCCAGCCGCGGGTGCATGGCCGTTCTGCCCTTCCATCGCCGCTTTGATTTCCGGTGGCGTGTAATTTTCGTCATGTCGGGCAAGCACTTCTTTCGCCGCAATATGATCGTCGGTATCCAGAATGCCCTGCGCCACAACGCCTTGCCCTTCACGGAACAGGTCCGGTAGCATC
Organism: Pectobacterium atrosepticum; assembly: GCF_000740965.1. Taxonomy (NCBI): domain Bacteria; kingdom Pseudomonadati; phylum Pseudomonadota; class Gammaproteobacteria; order Enterobacterales; family Pectobacteriaceae; genus Pectobacterium; species Pectobacterium atrosepticum. The sequence goes on from NZ_CP009125.1 coordinate 2,968,105, forward strand.
CCGTTGTAAGTCACGTCCACTGAACCCTTCGCGTCATAAACGGTGAAACGGACCTCCAGACTTTGGCTATCACGGCGTACGCTGCCCGGCATCACCATGCCGCCAACGCGCAAACGCTGTCCGATCGCCGGTTTTTCCTGCGTTTCATTTTTGCCGTAGAGAATTTCGCTGGGCGTATAGAAGAGATCGATATTTGAGCTCAACGCATAGAGCATCAGCGCTATCGTCAGTACCGCGCCGCAGACGACGGCCAGAATGGCATAGAGGCGAGTTTTACGCGGTGCACTCATTGCACCACCCCCATGGTTTCCGACTGACGCGCCGTGCTCTTACGCTGATCACGCGCCTGCTGGCGGCGGATATCCCGCAGCAATGCACGACGGCCCAAAAGGGTATGCCCGATCAACGCACTCAGCGGTAGCAGCGTTAACACCACGGCCAGCCACACGTACAAGGCATAGCCGCCCATCGCAAAGAAATCTTGCCAGCTCGTGAAGGCGATATTCATCGTGCTACTCCTCCTTTATTGACCAGCGCAGCAACCCAAGGTGCACGGCGCTGCTGCACCAGTATCAAATTACGCAATCGCATGAGTGACAACGTCACGAATAAACTCATAAACCCTAGCATCATGATTCGCAGCGGAAGGCGCATGGCGGGATCGATGGTCTTCTGCATTTTTGTCGATCCCTGATGCAGGGTATTCCACCACTCGACCGAGAAATGGATGATGGGTAAATTCACCACGCCAACCAGCACCAAAATGGCCGCCGCACGACCGGCAAGGCGGCGATCGTCAAATGCGTTGTAGAGCGCGATGATACCGACGTACAGAAATAACAGGACGAGTTCCGACGTCAGGCGTGCATCCCAAACCCACCAGGTTCCCCACATCGGTTTGCCCCAGGTAGCGCCAGTGGTCAGCGCAATAAAGGTAAACACCGCACCAACGGGAGCCATCGCTGCCACGGCAAGCTCCGCCGTTTTTGACTGCCGAATCATCCCGACCAGCGCGAAAATCGCCATCACGGCATAGACACCCATCGACCATACGGCAGCTGGCACGTGCAGATACATGATGCGATACCCTTGCCCTTGCTGAGAATCTACAGGCGCAAACCCGAACCCTAACAGGCAACCGCCGATCAGCAACGCGACGCTGATCAGGGCAATCCAGGGGATAAGCCTGCCGCAAAGGCCATAAAGGCGATCCGGCTGCGTAAGCTGATAGTTTTTTTTCAACATAATCGTGTGCTCACTTTGCGTAAAACGCATCCCAACGGGACGACGAATGCGATCCTGAGATCGGAAAATTATTGTATGCTCACCCGCAACGCCGCCGCCGTGGCAAACGGGCTTAGGGTGGCGCTACCCACCAAAAAAGCACCGAGGATCGCCAGATACCCACCCACTGGCAGTTGCATCATCGCGGCCTCTACCGCCGCCGTCGCAAAAATCAGCAGCGGTATGGTCAGCGGCAGTACCAGCAGGCTTAACAACACGCCGCTGCGGCGCAGCCCGACCGTTAATCCCGCGCCAATAGCGCCTAGAAAACTCAGTGTTGGCGTGCAGAGCAACAGCGTTAATGCCATCACCCACCAGCCGTGGCTGTCCAGCCCAAACAGAAGTGCCGCCAGCGGGGAAAGCAGTAGCAGCGGCAGCCCACTGACCATCCAGTGCACCACCACTTTCGCCAGCACCACTAGCGGCAGCGGCAAAGGCAGCAGCGTCAGTTGTTCTAGCGAACCATCCTGATAGTCATCGCGAAAAAGACGATCCATCGCCAGCAGAGACGCGAGCAATGCCGCGACCCACACCACACCCGGCGCCACGCGCATCAGCAGCTGCGGTTCTGGCCCGATGGCCAACGGAAATAAGATGATGACGATGAGGAAGAACCACAGCGGGTTAAGAATCTCAGCGTTATTGCGTAACGCGACGCGCAGTTCTCGAGCAATCAACCGCCGCATTATGGCGTGCCCTCACTTGGTGTGAGCTGGATACAGCGGATACTTTGAGCAAACGGACGTAGCGGCTGATGAGTGGTTAAAATGATGATGCCGCCGTGCGCAATATGGTGTTCCATACGCTGTGTCAGCATTTCGACGCCCGCCACGTCAAGCGCGGTCAGCGGTTCATCCAGAATCCACAGCGGCACATCGGTGAGCCACAAACGCGCCAGCGCAACGCGACGCTGCTGTCCCGCCGAAAGACGCGCCACAGGCACGTCTTCATATCCAGCCAACCCGACAGCAGCCAACGCCTGCCAATGTGCATCCTGATGCTGTTGCGGATAGAAAAAGCGCAGATTTTCTTCACCGGTCAGGACGCTCTTGATGCCCGGCTGATGGCCTAGCCACAGAAGCTGCTGATTAAAATGCTCGCGGATACGATTGATTCGCTGCCCCTGCCAGCAGATTTCCCCCGACTCGGGCGTCGCCAGACCGCTTAACATGCGCAGCAGCGATGTTTTACCTACCCCGTTAGCACCGGCAATCTGCACCATTTCTCCCGGGCTGGCGGTAAACGACAACGCGCTGAACAGCACATGCTCATCGCGTATGCAAACCACATCGCGCGCTTCTAACATCGGGGTTTACTCCTACTTTCTTCGTGGCTATAGAATAACATGACGCCTTTACTCCCCCTCTTGGGGGTCGTAACCCTAAAGAGTTAATCTTTTTTATTGAGATCAATAAAGTCGGTGATTCCGGTTATCTCCGTCATCATGACGGTGCCAAAAGCGGTGCTGGCATTGCTGAGCCGAAGGAAATCACGCACTATTTCTGGCTGTTCTTCAGCAGCGTTGCCGTGTTGATCGCCGCGATCAATTGAGCGCGGTTAACCCGCGGGCTGTATGTATCCAACAGGCGCTGCCAAATCGTAATCGCGCGTGCATAATCGGCCTTCAAGAATGCGTCAGACGCCAGCAGCATCAGTGCCGTGACTTCATTGGCGTCCAGCGCCAGCGCTTTATCGACCATCTCCTGCATAGCAGGCGTGACAACCTGACCAGACTGGTAATACAGCACTGTCGCCAGCGCCGAATACAGCTCCGCACTGTCACCCTTAAGCGCAATCGCCTGCTGATAAGCGCGCAGCGCGTTGTCATAAGCGTTACGGTAAAGATAATACTCACCCAGTTCAGCCCAGAGGACGCTGTTGCTCGGCGTTTTACGAATGTTGTCCTGCAAGGCAACAAGCTGTTTTTCCTGCTGTTGCGCGTCGCTAAAATCACGTAGCGGATCGGCAAGCCGCTGGCGTTCCGCCTGAACCAGCACACCACGCTGGCCCAGCGCATAGAACGCCGCACTGCTCAATAGGATAACGATGACCGCGACCACAATGGCGATAGTGGGCATCGGGCGCAGTGCAGAAAAAGAGGATTGCGTTAGCGGTAGGTCATGCGTCAGCTCACGCCCCAACATCTTGGCCTCATGCTCGGACAGATGCTTCCCTGCCTGTTCACACTGAAAATGCCAGATACGCTCCGCTAAACGCGGTAGCTTTCCATCCCCCTCGGTCTTGCGCAGGGGTAATAGCGGCCACAACAGTCCGACAGCCAGAGCAAGAATAGCGACAGCGACGATCAATTCGTTTAATAGGTTCATGAGCGCGCCCCTCGGTTCTGTCGCCGTATCACCCGCCACGCAATCACCGCGATCGCGAGCAGCAAAAACAGCGGCGTTAGCCAAAGGATGCCGGTTTGCATTTTCATCGGGGGGTTGTACTGAACAAAATCGCCATAGCGCTGGTTCATAAACGCCATAATTTCTGATTTGTCTTTACCTTGCTCCACCATGGAAAAAACCTCATGGCGCATGCTGACCGCGACGGGCGAATTCGACTCCAGCAGGCTTTGATTCTGACACTGTGGACAGCGTAACTCTCCGGCAATTGCCATCGCGTCCTGACGCTGTGCCTGACTGGAAAACACCCAGGTATCAACCACCTGTGCCTGCACAGAAAAAGCCAGCAACATGAGAAGAAGCGCAAGGTGCTTAGTCATAGACCCTTCTCCCTCGGAACCATCCCAGCAGTGCGCCAGCGACCATCAACATGCCGCCGCCCCACACCCAGCGAACGCCGGTTTGCACATAGAAACGCATCGCATAGCGGTTTTCGCCGGTTTTCTCTCCCATCACGGCATACCATTCTCTGATTGGCCCCCAGGCAATACCCGGTTCAATCATCTGATGTTTGCGTGTATTGTAATAACGCCGTTCAGGTATGACGCGAGCGATCGGCGAGTCGCCACGATAAATCGCAATCACGGCCTGCTCTGCGGTGTAATTCTGCGCCGCCACTAAATCCAGCTGTAAAAAATGAAATTGATAGTCACCCAGCGTGACCTGTTCGCCCTGACCCACATTGGCGCTGATTTCTTGCTTGCTGCCCGCAGAGAACGCAATCCCCAAGGCAAACAACGCCACGCCCGTATGTGCTAACAGCGCAGGAAGCTGCTGGCGTAGCGCCGACAGCGGCTGTAGCCACTGAGCTGCCATCACCCAGCCGATCAGACCGGAAGCCAGCGCCACATCGTATCCATACGGCCATAAGACCAGAGCGGTGACGACACCGACTGCCAGCGTCACGCCTAAGTGCCAGACAGGCCACCGCGTACTGCGTTTCCAGTAGCCTCCCGCCGCAACGCCAATGAGCAACAGCATCAAGCCAGCAAAGGGCAAGAGCACGCGGTTAAAATAGGGTGCGCCTACTGAGATTTTCCCCCAGCCCGCTAGTCCATAAATCATCGGATAAAGCGTACCGAGTAGTACCACCAGCGCGACGGCACTGAATAGCAACAAAACCAGCAGTATTGCCATTTCCCGTGACCAGCCAGAGAAGCGGGCTGCGGAATGGACAAGCTGAGCACGCCAGCCATAAACAGCCAGCGCAGCCATGCTTAAGCAGGCAAACAAGATAAATAAAGGTACCGCGCGATCATGTTCGAGGGCAAAGGCATGGACAGAAACCAGTATTCCGGAACGAACAATCAGCGTCCCCAGCAGGCATAAAATGAACGTCAACAGCGCCAATATCAGCGACCAATGGCGGAAGATACCGCGCATTCGAGTGACAGACAGACTGTGAAGCAATGCGCTAGCCGTTAACCACGGAAGCAACGAGGCGTTCTCTACCGGATCCCAGAACCACCATCCTCCCCAGCCCAGCTCGTTATAAGCCCACCACGATCCCAAAATGATTCCCAGCGTCAACAGGCTCCAGGCGGGCAGCGTCCAACGCCAGCAAATCCAGGCGGCTGGTGCAGTAAACTCGCCGTGAATCAGGGCAGCTAACGCCAGTGCCGCACTCACGGTTAAGCCGCCATAGCCTAGATAGAGCAACGGTGGATGGAGAATGAGGCCAATATGTTGCAACATCGGGTTGAGATCCCTCCCCGCCACCGCAGGCGGGAAGAGGCGCACAAAAGGATCGGAAAAAAACACAATGAATACCAGCAATGCGGTCGCAATCACCGCGAGCATCGCCAGCGTCAGCGGGAACAGATCGCTCATCGCCTTGCGATAGCGGCAGGCAAATGTGGCGCTCCAGCCGGATAAACACAAGAGCCACAGCAGCAGCGAACCTTCATGCCCGCCCCAGACCGCCGCAATTTTGAGCCCCAGCGGTAAATCACGGTGGCTATGCTGAGCGACGTAATTAACAGAAAAATCATCCTGCACCACGCTCAACGTCAGCGCGACAAACGCGAACAGCACGAGACCAAACAGCACCAGCGTCCAGCACCGCGCCAGTCGGTAAGTGCCCGACCAGCGCAGGGTGTAGCCTGAAAATGTCAGCAATGCTGTTGCCACACCGACGCAAACCGCCAGTAACAGCGACACATACCCAAACTCTGGCAATAACAACATCAACAGGCCTCTTGCTGGGAACTAGACAACGGTTAACTGCCCCGCATAGAGGATAAAGAAGCGCAGCAGTAAAACGCCCACCAGACTCATGCCGCAGACCGCCAGCACGCCATAGGGTGAATGCTGTCGGTTAGCCCACGACTTGAGCAGCAAGGGAATGACTAATCCAATCCCTACAACGCCCAGCCAGAACCACACGGCCCAGAATCCACCACCCAACGCAGCCACTAGCGCCCGTTGCTTCCCATCGTCCCCTAACGCGAGGCCAATAAAGAACGCGAACAGCAAGAAGATCTCTAGCCACACGACCGGCGTTTCGACGCGATGGATAAAGTGCGCCTCTTCGCTATGCGGATTGCGGCGATAGCGGCAGGTCATAGCGATCAACGCCACTGCGGCACCGGAGGACACGCCCGAAAACAGGAATAACGCAGGTAGAATCGGATTATTTAGTAGCGGATAGGTCTTCAGCGCGGAGAGCAAGAATCCGGTATAAGCCCCTAACATCACCGCCAGCAGCAGCATCACGATATCCAGCGATTTCTGCATCGGTGCCAGCCAGCAGAGCACCTTGGGGAAGAGAGTCAGCTTCGGCAGCCAGCGCTGTTGCAGCACAATAGCCTGCTCGCTAAAAATATTGATCAGCCAGACTGCCAGCGCCGCCATGTAAACCTGAAACAGCATAACCCCAACGGACATCACGGAGGTAAAACTGTAATGGAACATGAGCTTCCAGAACGTCCAGGGGCGCGTGAGGTGGAAGACCAGAATCAACAATCCCAAAATGATGGTGCACGGCGCGAGAATAAGCGTGGTGCGCATTAGCGTACTGTCTGCTGTGGCCTGTTCGGGATGGTAGCGCCGCAGTAAGGCAGACAGCGTCACCAGCCCCGCAGAAATCCCCACCAGGAACAGGTAAATCGCAATCGGCCAGTCCCAGACTAACGAATCAAAATGGAATGCGCTTGAAGACACGGGCGTCATTGATGAACCTCCCCGTATTTAAACGGTACGCGATAAACCTTAGGACGAGTGCCGAGCGCGATTTTGTAGCGATAGGTCGGCTGTTGACGAAGCTGACGGGAAATGTCGCTGTCAGGGTCGTCAAGGTTACCGAACGTCAGCGCGTTCGTCGGACAAGACAACACACAGGCGGGCAGTTTTCCGGCTTTCAGGTTAGTCTTGCGGCAAAAATCGCACTTATCCGCCGTTTTCGTCTGCGGATGAATAAAGCGCACCTGATAAGGGCAAGCCGCAATACAGTATTGGCACCCGACGCACAGATCGGGATTCACATCCACAATGCCGCTTGCCGCATCACGAAACGAGGCTCCGGTTGGACATACGTCAACGCAGGGTGAATTTTCACAGTGCTGGCAGGAGTGACGGAAAAAGCGGTATTTCACGTCTGGGAATGTCCCAATCGGTTCGCTGCGAATGATCGTCAGACGCGATACGCCCTCCGGCACCTGATTGACCTCACGGCAGGCATCCATGCACGCCGTACAGCCGATACAGAGCGATTCATCATGGATCATGCCGTAGCGGACGCCGTTGATATTCAGCGTCTGTGCGACGACTTGTCCCGCCGTGCTGGTGATGGCGATCAGCCCGCCCATACGGGCAAGAAATTGACGACGAGAGCAACTCATGGCTGCCTCTTATTACCCAGATGCACTGAGGCTGGGTTGAAGTCTGGGTTATTGCGCTGATCGCTATGACAATCCACACACAGTTTGATGCGGCTCTTGTCGTTCAGCGTCTGCATACTGTCCTGCGTGGGGTGCAGTTGATGGCAACTGGCACACGCCACTTTCGCCACATGCACATCGTGTGGCCAAAACGCTTTCTGCAACTGCTCCGGCGCATGGCATGACATACAGACGCCGTTCTGTTCTTCCACCTTATACATCGGGAAGTTAAAGCGCATGACATCTTTAACGCCTTCGCGGTGCAGCAGTGACGGCTTGCCATGACAGTTTGTGCAGGTCAGCTGTTGTTGATTATGCGGGTTGACTGCGGAGGCATGTTTGCCCTGCATGCCATCCTCTTCCGGTTTATGGCACTGTAGACAAGCCTCATCGGGATTGCGCTGTGGCATTACCGTCCACCGCTCTCCTTTTTCCGCCTGGGGTGCGGGCTGCGTCAGCCCTGGCAATGCCCAAAGCATGCCTGATACCAGCACCCCGGCAGTCAATAACGAACGTAATACGCTCATATCCACTCCACTTTATGATCGCCCGCGTCCACGGGCGATGGGGTTATTAGTTCAGTCGTCCAGCTTTACGCGCTTGCTCATCCCACTGCGGCACTACCGTGTTCAGGAAATCCTGTTTCTCGGCGTTGATTTGCTGCATGTTGAGACCAATCGCCTGTTGCGCTTTCTCTTTCGTCGAGATATCCGGCAACTTGACTTCCCCTGTCACCCCTTTCTGTGCCAATAAGCGCACCAGTTTGGTTCTCGCCTCGGCAGATTTGCTCAGCGAGGTGCCAAGCATCCGTAAGCCTTCATCCGGCGCATGCATGTGAATGCCGTGAGACGCCACCGCCAAATCCCAGCGCCACTGCGCATGGCGGATATCTATCAAAATCGGCTGCATGTCTGCTTCGGTTGCACCGGCATCCCAGGCCGCTTTGGCCTCAAAATGCGCGTGAACCAGTTGCTCTTCTGCTTTCAGTTTTAATTCCTGAATGGCCGTTTTACGTTCAGCGACAACCGCTTGCATTGCTGCTTTATCCTGCGTATGGCAATTGGTGCACGTTTCGCCGTAATTATCGAAGGGGTTACCGATCTTGTGATCGGTGTACAACTTGCCGTCTGCGTTTTTCACTTTCGGCATATGGCAGTCGATACAGGTCACGTTATTTTTACCGTGGATACCAACGCTCCAGGTTTCATACTCTGGATGTTGGGCTTTCAGCATCGGTGCGCGGGAAAGGGTGTTGGTCCAGTCGGAGAAGGAAATGGCGTCATAGTATTTCTCCATGTCCTCGACTTTCGTGCCGTTATCCCATGGGAATTTCACGGCTTTGTCTTTGCCAGAAAAATAATACTCAACGTGGCATTGTCCGCAGACCATGGACTGCTGTCCGAACCGACTGGCACTATCAAACGGTTTGCCAATCGCCTCCATCGCGCGTTCTGCGTAAGGACGGGATAGCGTCAGTGCTGGCTTGCCCTGAGCAAAATCCGGTGACGCGGTATCATGGCAATCTGCACAGCCGAGATCGTTAGTAATCTCCGGCCCACCTCGTGCCCATTTGCCTTTGAAGTAGCCCTCCTCGCCCTCCTGCTGGATCAACCGAGCGACATCCGGGCTTTTACAGCTCCAGCACGCCATTGGGAGAGGGCCATCTTCTGCCGTCTTCGGTGCACCAGTGCGTAGCGTTTCACGTACGTCCGTTATTGCGTAAGCGTGGCCGCGCGGCTTGTTATAGTCTCTGGAAAAGGGGTAACCTGCCCAGAGGATCACCATATAGGGATCTTCTGCCAGTGCATCGTGGCGCTCAGACTGTTCGCTGGTCGCTTTCCACGAGTTGAACTGATCGGGGTGTTGATTGATGAATACCGAATTTCTTGCCTCTATCGGGGCGGGAGACGCCGGAACATCCGCCGAATAGGCTGGCATCATTAGAAAGAGACTGGCTACCATGCCCCACAGATAGGAGATTGACATGCTTATCCTGACCATGCGTTTGTGTCCACATTAAGCCGCCTGCTGGCGGTCATTTTAGTTATCCATTCGACAGAAACCACACCAACTGTCGTGACATTACTCGCCCTATGAATACCAAAAAGATGCATTTGAAATATTGTTTTTGATCAAAGGTAAAGAAAAGTAATGAATCGTATCGAAAGTTATATGAGGATTATCTCAATCACGGAGGGAGGACATTGCCAAAATAAGACAAGGGACTTAAAAATTGCGGGCTTAAAAATTCAGGACTTAAAACCTGTCAGCTTTGACATCAAAGTATGCGGTGTGAGCACTGGGATGAGGTGTTCATGTCGGAAATTCATCCCAGTGTGTTTTCTGATAAAACGCGGCGTGAGGCATCCCCGCGGGAACGCATTACCGTGAACGCGCTAAATCCACGCTTGAGTAAGCGGTATTAACCCTTCAGGGATTTTTATTTTCCCTGACCATAAGCCAACGCCAGTTTGGCGTAGAAATCTTCCAGCGTGAAGCGGGCATCAACCGCGTTATACACCCGAATCTGGCGCGCATTGTCCTGAGGCGCATAGGTCAGATCGTCGTTTAACTGTGGCGCGTTGACCAGCGTGTAGTGATATTCGTGGTCATCCAGCAGCAGAGAAACCGAGGGATTGTCACCCAATACCCAAACTTCACTTTTCGGCCAGGGAACATCTTTGATGGTTTCGGAAATCGCACGATTAAACTCGATCAGCTGTTGCCATAGGTACTCCCCGACTTTGCCTTGCGGCTTAACGCGTACCGCAAGTTCAGACAGCGAAACACGCACGGACATATAGACATTGTGCGGAACCTGCCATAACGGCACCTGAGATTTGAATACGTGGTTCGCCGCCACCGGATCGTTGAACATATTGTATTCCCAGCCGCCTTTCGGGTAAGGCATACCACCAATCCACACAACCGTCATTTTGCTAGCGATCTTCGGTTCAGCTTGCAGCGCAGCGGCAATATCCGTGATCGGCCCCATGACTAACACAAATAACGGATGCGGATCGTCTTTTAACGCCTCCTTGATGAGCATCTGCGACCCTTCACTCAGTGCTGGCGCGCCACCGTCGGCTTTCAGCGACTGTGTCGCACCGCGATAAACGGGAATATCTGTCTTTCCCATCACATTCATCAGTCGCTGGAGCTCATGATAGCTTTCCATCATGCTGTTTTCGCCATCACGTTTCATCAACGGCGCGGTACGGGAGTAATGGGCGGCAATCAGTCCTTTCACCTGCATCGTTGGCGTCAACACCGCATGCGCAACGGCAAAATCATCATCAGCCTCGTTTTTAGCATCGGCACTGATAATGACGCGGATCTGTTTATGATCGGCTACATCAAAAGGTGAGGTTTGAGCCTGAGCGGTAAATGCGCTGAGGAAAGGCAATGCGACGATCACCATGGCAAACTGGGAAAAAGACCTGTGAATAAACATGATTATCCTTAACTGTGCTGAGCAGTCGTTGATATGGCAGCCCAGCGATTCAGGCTGCCCAGAGAACGCGGGCACGCGACGACTCTGCCCGCAGCACGCCGATGCTATTTAAAAAGCTTCTGAACAAATTCGCTGTAGGCCGGTCGCCAGACATCCATCTCATGGCCGAGGTTAGGATAGTGGGTATAGTCAAACCGGATATTTTTCTGCTCTAACATCGTTTTCAAACCCGCAATATCCTTACCGGTGATGTTATCGGTTTCGCCAATCACCACTGTGAGGTTCTTCAGTTGCTGATTAATCTGCTCAGGCCGTTCAAGCTGTGCAGCAACAGCCATGTTTGGCACCGTTTCGGTAGTCACGCCGCTGAACGTTGCAAGCCAACCAAAATGATCCAGATGGCTCATACCCGATACCAGTGCCTGATAGCCGCCTTGAGACAAGCCGGCCAGCGCCCTGCCGTTTGCATCCTGACGAACATTAAAGCGTTTGCCGATCGCGGGGATAATGTCATGAATAAGTTCTCTGTCCGCTGCTAAGGCATTGCGCGGATAGAACACCTTGCGCCGCTCCTGCGGTGGGTATTCTTCCGGGATAATCCCAGGAACGTCGGTTTCCGTATCAGGGATGACAACCAGCATCGGTTCAATTTTTTTCTCTGCCAGCAGGTTATCCATCATCTGCGGTATCCGCCCCTGCACAACGGCAGACGCACCTGTGTCGCCAAAGCCATGATAGAAATAGAGCACGGGTAACGGTTTTGACGATTCGCTATAGCCCGGTGGCGTCCAGACATACATCTGACGCTCTGATTTCAACGCGTTGGAGTGGTAGGTCAGTGTTCTCAGTTCACCATGCGGAATCTGGCGTACATCCAGAATGCTCCCCGGCACCAGAATCAGGCTGGTGTTCACCTGACGCTGCGGTTTGGTAAACGCCGTACCGGTATCAATGGTGCGAAAACCATCCACGCTGAAGAAGTATTCATACAGATTCGGTGCCTGCACTGGCGTTTTAAACGACCACACACCTGCTTCATCTTTTGTCATCGCATGGGACACGATGCTATCGGGTGTCGAACCGGTAAAAACACTGACCTGCTTCGCCGTTGGCGCAAACAGGCGGAAAGTAATGCTGCTGTCCGCGTTAACCGCCGTAACATACTGGCTCACGGGGGCCGTTGCCGCTGGCATAACAGGAAAGTCAGCCGGTAGCGCAGACGCATTGATAGAAAGGCCTGACAGAACGCCCAGCGTTAATAATGATAAAGAGATTTTCTTCATGTTCATTCGCATAATCCCATCCCAACGATTACGTAATCGAGTCTGTTTTTGCTAAATGTGACGGCACTGCGGTAGCGGTGCCGACGTGATGACAGGTATTACCACCAGACTTCTGCCTGAACACCCAAGGAGAATTGATCGCTCTTGCTGTCGTTAAATGTGGCCTGACTGATGTCGTTATCTTCAATTTTCAGGTAAGAACCATAAAATCGAATCTCTGGACGAGAATTCAAGATACTCGTGTCAACTTTAAGCGCATGGTACAGCGTAGTTTTATAACCGGATTCATGGTAACTCACGCCGTTCGTTTTATTGGTTTGGTTAAAATACGCCAATTCTACGCCGGTCTGATTGAACTTATCCCAAATATAGGCGGGACGAAGTACGGCACGGAGGCTATCAAAGTCAGTATTTGCACCGGTATCATAACTGTAGATATCGTTACCTTTTGAATAGACCAGCGCATTGGCCATAATGACATCATCACGCAAATACATTTCTCCTTGCGAGATCACGCGGAAGGCATTACCTGAATGGTTGCCATAGTAGTCACCATTACGGCTATACGTCGGGTTAGCATCAGATATATTAGCAAAACCGCTGGCAATAGAATTACTCGCACCTTGCACGGTGAATTCATTAAATCCACCGTTATACAACCCTTGACGTAAAATGACACCAGCAGTCCAAGCATCCTTTAACTTATAAGACAAACCATCGATTTCGTCATTTTTCTGTACATTGCTTTTATTGGCTTGTGCATATTTACCAATCAGAGACAATGTTGCATCATCCCACAGCGGAATACCCTTATAGCGGATATCAACCGCATTCGTATTGACCTGATTTTTATCCTTCTTCGGATCATTATATACGAATCGGCGCGCGTTAACGTCTTCACGGTTCAAAGAGACATCAAGTTTACCCACGCCCAACTGCCAGTTCTCAATACCTACACCGCCTGCCGCTTCTGAACGATGGCTTTTCCAGTCCAGCATCTGAATTTCATAGACTGGCAGGGTATTTTTACCTACCCAAAAATCAGCCTCTGGGGCGAATGGTAAGAACCCTTTTGTATTGACGTACATCTGGGAGAATTGCAGTTTATTTTCATTATCGGCGTCTTCGCCAAACCAGGCGCTGTTGTACTGCATACCCACGTTACCATCCAATTGGATAACGGCGTCGACACGTTTATTCCCTTCTGCATAAACTTTTTGGCTCAGTATGAGATCAAACCAACCACTGTGCTCATTACCAAAACGCCCTAATGAACCGATCGCATACGATTTTGGTGCGCCATGATCGGCCGTTGCCCATCCAGAACGGAAATACCCCGTATAGCTAAAGCCAATATCATCCTTAACGAACTTGCTCACCTCAGCTAACGTTAATGGCTTTTGTGGTGCACTCATAACATCATCAGCCGTATTTGCGGCTGGTTGAGCGACAGGCGCAAGAACAACCTGATTAACCGATGACGTGCCAGAAGAGGCAATAACCAGTGGTTTATCCTTTGCCACAGAGTTTGCTGCCAAGCGTGCTTTATTTTCTGCGATCGTCTTATATTCACGCAGCTCTTTTTTCGTTGACTGCAATTCGGCTTTATTTTCCGCCAATTCTTTTTCCAATAGTTCCAATCTTTCTTCTACGGTCAATTTTGCGGCCATAGCACCATTAGACAAAAACACTGACGACATCAGTAATACCATCATCTTTACAGGGAATTTTTTACGCATGATTATTATCCGTGTAGGGTACATTATTAAATTTATAACGATGCACTTTCGACGCTAGCCGATGGCTCGTCTATTTATAAAAAGCTATTTGTAAAACCCAAATGATCGTTTATATAAATTAATGGCTAGACCACGTCCTCCTGTTTCATTTTATTCTCCTGCCATCTTTCCCATGGGTAGTAAAAAATATAATTCGCATTCATTCCAGACCTTATTCTTCTGAGAATGAATGCGTAAATGACGTATCGATATGCTGATTTATTTCAACGCTTCACCATCAGAGGCAATAACCTCTTTATACCAGTAGAAGCTTTTCTTACGTCGACGCGCTAATGTACCGTTCCCTTCATCATCACGATCGACATAAATGAAACCGTAGCGTTTCGACATTTCAGCTTTTGACGCACTGACCAGATCGATAGGCCCCCAGCAGGTGTAACCCATCACCTCAACGCCATCTTCTAGCGCTTCGCCGACTTGATACAGGTGATCGTTCAGGTATTTGATGCGATAGTCATCGTTAATGCTGCCATCGCTTTCCAGTTTATCTTTGGCACCCAACCCATTTTCTACAATGAACAGCGGTTTTTGGTAACGGTCATACAGATAGTTCAGCAAATAACGCAGTCCTTCTGGGTCGATCTGCCAACCCCACTCGGAGCTTTCCAAATGCGGATTCGGCACCATATTCAAAATATTGCCACGGGCTTTTAGGTTCACCTCTTCGTCGGTGGTCACACAGCCCGTCATGTAATAACTGAAAGAGATGAAATCGATGGTTTCCTTCAGCGACTGACGATCGTCTTCGGTTACCGACAGCGTAATACCGTGCTGTGCAAAGAAACGCTTCATGTACGCTGGGTAGTATCCTCTGGTTTGTACATCACCAAAGAACAACCAGTCGCGGTTCTGCTGCATCGTTTCCATTACATCCGCAGGCTTGCAGGTTAATGGATAGAACATGGAACCCAACATCATATTGCCGATTTTGGCATCAGGGATGATTTCATGGCACGCCTTCACCGCTTTAGCGCTGGCAACGAGCTGGTGATGAATCGCCTGATAAATATCCTGCTTATTACTCTCGGTAGGTAAGCCAATTCCTGTAAACGGCGCGTGCAGCGCGCAGTTGATTTCGTTGAACGTCAGCCAGTATTTCACTTTGTCTTTATAGCGCTGGAATACCGTGCGAGCGTAACGCTCGAAGAACGTAATCGTTTCGCGACTTCTCCAACCACCGTAATTCTTCACCAGACCGTACGGCATTTCATAGTGGGACAACGTCACAAGCGGCTGAATGCCATACTTTGCCATTTCATCAAACAGGCGATCGTAAAATGCCAGCCCTGCCTCATTCGGCTGAGTTTCATCGCCCTGCGGGAAAATACGCGTCCAGGCAATGGAGGTTCTCAGGCATTTGAAGCCCATCTCAGCAAAAAGCGCGATATCTTCGGGATAGCGGTGATAAAAATCGATCGCGGTGTCTTTAGTTCCGCTGTCGCCCGGCGTACGCATGACGATCTCGCCGAAGATACCCTGTGGCTGTAAATCGGACGTTGATAGCCCCTTGCCGTCCGTTAAATACGCGCCTTCAACCTGATTGGCTGCGATCGCGCCTCCCCACAAGAATTCTTTCGGAAACTGATGGCTCATCTTCTCTCCTCCCAGTTGGGTCGTAAATGTCAATTTCAGCGGATTAACGTCAACAGTGCGCCCTGTTCCTGCACGGTGTTTCCGGCGGTAGGCAGAACATCAACGTAATTTTCGCTATTCGTGATAATGACGGGCGTTGTCGTGTCATAACCGGCTTTTTCGATCGCCTGATAATCAAATTCCACCAGAAGATCGCCCTGTTTCACGATATCGCCGGTCTTAATGTGTGCGGTGAAATACTGACCATCCAATTTCACCGTATCGATACCGACGTGGATAAGCACCTCGGCCCCCTCTTCTGATTCAAGGCCAATGGCATGATTGGTCTTAAACAGCGAAGCAACCGTCCCGTTCACCGGTGAAACAACGCGTCCAGCCAACGGTTTAATCGCGATACCTTTTCCCATTAATCCGCTGGCGAACGTTTCATCACCAACCTGATCAAGGGTCAGAACCGTTCCCTCAATCGGGCTGGTTATCGCTTGTTTACGCGTGGCATCATTTGGGTTCTGCGTAGCTTGCGGGGCCGCCGTGGGTGCATTTATTGCTGCGGTATTTTCTTGTGCGGGAATCCCAAAGGCCCAGGTAGCCACGGCCGCGAAGGTAAAGGCGATTGCCGTACCAATAATGGCGGCCCAGACCGTATTATCGACACCTGTCGGCGGGATAACCTGAGTAAAGGTGAAAATACTCGGGAAGCCGAAGGAATAAATAGTGGTATGGAAATACCCCAGAATTGCGGCCCCCATTGCGCCCCCCACACAACCGAAGATGAAAGGACGTTTCAGCGGCAACGTAACGCCATACACCGCTGGTTCCGTAATACCAAAGATTGCAGCGGAGAAAGCCGAACCGGAAATACCTTTCAACTTCATGTCACGGGTACGCAGCAATACGCCCAGCACCGCTCCGGCCTGCCCTAATACCGCCGGAACCAGAAGAGGCATCATGGTGTCGTGCCCCAACACGCTGAGATTGTTAATCATCAGCGGTGTTAAGCCCCAGTGCAGGCCAAAAATAACGAACACCTGCCACAGCGCGCCCATCAGTGCGCCCGCAATTGTGGAGTTCAGCCCGTAGATCAATTGGTAGCCGCTGGCCAACATATGCCCGAGCCAAGTTGCCGCGGGACCAATCAGCAGGAACGTAACGGGAACGGTGATACAAAGGCACAGTAGCGGCGTGAAGAAATTACGGATATTGATATGCAAAATGGCATTCAGTGGCTTTTCCAGACGTGAAGCAAGCCAAGCCGAGAAAATAATCGGAATAACCGAAGAGGCATAATTAATGAAGGTGATCGGAATGCCGAGGAAATAAAGCTGTTGATAACCGGTATTCTGCATCGCACCAAATTCAGCAATCATTGATGGATGTACCAGCGTTGCACCAATCACCATGGTAACGAATGGATTTCCGCCAAATTTCTTCCCTGCGGTATAACCTAAAACAATCGGGAAGAAAAAGAATAATGCATCGCTCGCAGCGAATAACACTTTATACGTCCCACTGGTTTCAACCATCCAACCACAGGCCAAACTGAGCGCCAGAAAACCTTTTAAAATACCGGAGGCTGCCATCACGCCAATTAATGGCGTAAATATTCCAGAAATAATATCGATGAAGCGAGAGAAAACATTTCCTTTTTTCTCATCACCTTCCTCATGATTTGCGGAATCACTTTGATCGGTCAATCCAGAAACATCCAGTAAACTACGATATACATCACTGACATGATTGCCTACAACGACCTGAAATTGTCCGCCACTTTCAACCACCATGATCACGCCTGAATTATTCTTCAGCGCCGCTGCATCCGCCTTTTTACTGTCTTTTAGTTTAAAACGCAGCCGGGTTGCACAGTGCATCACGCTAATGATGTTGCCACGTCCGCCGACACCATCGAGTATCTCACTTGCTAATGCTTTGTATTCCATCGCCTATCCTTAAATACTTAACAGACATATATATCAATATGTTATGTTTGCCAGATCTGTTTAAGACAAAAAAAAACCTAAATCGCTTTTCCCAATAAACATTGAGAAAACGATTTAGGTTTTGCCTGCCTGCTGAGACGAGCCTGACAGTAACAATCCTGATTATTTGCCAGCACAACTCATGCACCGACAATAAAAACTTACTTCATCTGATAATTTTCTTTCCACATACTCTAGTCTTTCACTTTCATCGTAAGCAAGGCATTTATCTCGCTACGCTGCTATTTTGTGACGAAAAGCAGATTAACAGAAATCATTCTCCATCACCTGGTTCTATTTTCTCCTGGCCTTCCGTTCGCACGCGTTCAATATGAATAGTCAAGAACATTAATTCTTCTTTCGTTAACGTGTAGTGATACTTTTGAATAATGTGAGCTTGTATTTTTTCCGCACAGCGATAAGACAATGGATATCTTTCTTTCACCACATCATGCAGTGATTCGTCATCACTAAATACGGTACTTTTTCCTATTAGTCGTTGCGCAAAAAACTTCAAATGCGTAACAAAACGATGATAGCTTAACGCTTGCTCGTTATAATCCAGGCTCAGCTGATATTTTACAATATTCAGTATTTCCTGCATGATTTTGGTAATTTGCAAGACTTCTGGCATTTCGCTGTCAAGCTGCGCATTAACCAAATGCAGCGCAATAAATCCAGCTTCATCTTCCGGTAACCGCACGGACAAACGTTGCTCAATAATATCCAGCGCTTCCAGACCAACGGCGAATTCCTTTGGATACAGGCGCTTTATTTCCCATAAAAGCACATTGCGGATATCGACGCCTTGCTTGTGGCGCTCGATCGCAAAGTGGCAGTGATCTGTTAAAGAGATATAGACGCTATTTTGCAGTTTCCCGGGCAAACGCGCTTTTGCCAGCAGAATGATCTTGTCTGCCGTTGTGATGACATCCATCGGGATTTCTGACAGCAGCTCCTGTAGGCGCGATGTCAGTTCTTCTGACTTCATCACAAACACACGTTCAATCAGCGTTTCATCCAGCAGATCGCCAGAGTGTTTTTTGAAGCCCAGCCCGCGCCCCATCACAACCGACTCATTATTGTTTTCGTCGATTACGGTGACGACATTATTGTTGAGTATTTTGGCAATCTTCATTTTTCAAACCCTGGAAACAAAAAAACCAGACACCCGTAGCAAGAACGAGCATCTGGTTTTGCCTGCTTACGCAGTAACAATCCGCAATGGCTGGTAAACTACCATCTGCATTCATCTTCTCAAGAAGAATGACACAAAAACGTGATGCGGATCGACAGAAAAGCATGCCGCTTACATGCTCTTTCTTTATCTATTGTCGGCCGTTACAAGAATCAACCACTTGCCATCACCCGCTGCAATACCGTATTTATACGGCGGGTTTTCTTAGGCAGTTGCGCAACAAAGTTAGGTAAAAACCCCAAATCGCTCAGTTTTTTGCGTAAACGCGACAAAATATTCAACTTCATACCTTTTGCCACCTTGTTTCTCTTCGCTTAATAACTATAATACGGAACGTCGTTTCAATTGAATGGTTTCAGCTAAACACGTGCCACTATCAATAATATTATTATCAACGGCATCGCCAACGCGACTCTCCGCTAATCTCATGCAACGAGCGGCCTCGCACTTCATTACCCATTCGCTACGACCATCTATACTTACCTCTTTTACGCGGTTTCCTCACACATTCTTTCCAGCGGCTTGTCCCACATCGCCACTGGTTCACTCGTTTTTTTATCCATCACAACTTGTAGAAACTATCTTATGAAAAAGACAAAAATTGTTTGTACCATCGGGCCGAAAACAGAGTCAGAAGAAATGCTTGGCAACCTGCTGTCTGCCGGCATGAATGTTATGCGCCTGAACTTCTCTCACGGGGATTACGTAGAACATGGCCAACGCATCAAGAACCTGCGTGCCGTCATGGAAAAAACCGGTCAGCAAGCGGCGATCCTGCTTGACACCAAAGGCCCAGAAATCCGCACCATGAAGCTGGAAAACGGCGCTGACGTAACGTTGACCGCCGGTCAAACGTTCACGTTCACCACCGATCAGAGCATCGTGGGTAACAAAGATCGTGTCGCAGTCACTTATGCTGGATTCACCGAAGACCTCAGCGTCGGTAACACCGTTCTGGTTGATGACGGTTTGATCGGTATGCAGGTTACAGCGGTCAGCGGTAACGACGTCGTTTGTAAGGTGCTGAACAATGGCGATCTGGGCGAGAATAAAGGCGTTAACCTGCCAGGCGTTTCCATCCAGTTACCTGCTCTGGCTGAAAAAGACAAACGCGACCTGATTTTCGGTTGCGAACAAGGTGTCGATTTCGTCGCAGCTTCCTTTATTCGTAAACGTTCCGACGTTGAAGAAATTCGCGCTCACCTGAAAGCACACGGTGGCGAGCACATCCAGATCATTTCCAAAATCGAAAATCAGGAAGGTCTGAACAATTTCGACGAAATTCTGGAAGCGTCTGACGGCATCATGGTTGCTCGTGGCGACCTGGGCGTTGAGATCCCAGTTGAAGAAGTGATCTTCGCACAGAAAATGATGATCGAAAAATGTAACCTGGCTCGCAAAGTGGTGATCACCGCAACGCAAATGCTGGATTCAATGATCAAAAACCCACGTCCTACCCGTGCTGAAGCTGGCGACGTGGCTAACGCCATCATCGACGGTACCGATGCCGTTATGCTGTCTGGCGAAAGTGCGAAAGGTAAATACCCGCTGGAATCCGTTACCATTATGGCGACGATCTGTCAGCGCACCGATTCCGTGATGAAAAGCCGTCTGGATACCATCAAGACACCAGGAATACTGCGTATCACTGAAGCCGTCTGCCGTGGTGCAGTAGAAACCGCAGAAAAACTGGATGCACCGCTGATTGTGGTTGCGACCAGCGGCGGCAAGTCAGCCAAATCGATCCGTAAATACTTCCCGAATGCGCGCATTCTGGCGCTGACGACTAACGAAGTCACCGCGCGCCAGCTTCTGCTGAGCAAAGGCATTGATACGCTGCTGGTGAAGGAAATCGCCTCTACTGATGATTTCTACCGCATTGGTAAAGAAGCCGCGCTGAAGACCGGTCATGCGCAAGCTGGTGATGTTGTGGTGATGGTATCTGGTGCACTGGTTTCCAGCGGCACAACCAACACTGCTTCCGTACATCGTCTCTGATCCTAACCATCAGATCGGTAAAAAGCGCCTTAATGGCGCTTTTTTTATATTCTGAAACGACTTTCTACAGTGCGATAACCTAATTAATGCGTTTGCGTAACACGCCTTTTTAATAGCCAAAGCCTCAGAGTTATCCGATAAAAATAGCGCTGTTTTCCTTACTTTTTTAATTAATAGGTAAAACTCGCTGTTTCTTTGAGCGAACGATCGAAATTAAGCATGTTCTCATCAAAAATTTATTCTCATTAGAAAAAAGTTTGTGTAATACTTGTAACGCTACATGGAGATTAACTCAATCTAGAGGGTATTAATAATGAATCGTACTAAACTGGTACTGGGCGCGGTAATCCTGGGTTCTACTCTGCTTGCTGGTTGTTCAAGCAATGCTAAAATCGATCAGCTGTCTTCTGACGTTCAAACTCTGAACGCTAAAGTTGACCAACTGAGCAACGACGTGAACGCAATCCGCTCTGACGTACAGGCTGCTAAAGATGACGCAGCTCGTGCTAACCAGCGTCTGGACAACCAAGTTCGTACTTACAAAAAGTAATCGAGCTGGTTAAGTAGTGAAAATGGCGCACAGTGTGCGCCATTTTTTTTGCCTTTTTTCTGTCAGCAGTTCTGTTCCATCGACCTTCGCTTTCATCCCTTTTCCACGTTACCTTACGTATCTACTCTTCTGCCCGATCTCTGAACCAGCACAGATGCGTCTAAGACGCACCAGGCCAGTTTATTTCATAATTAACGCGAGGTAGTATTAATAGAAGTGATTGGCGCAACCTGATGGGTTTCAGGCGCTTCTGGAGACGATTCTACCGGTGGCTGGTAGGTATTGATATCTTGCCCCACGCTCACCACAATCGGCATGCCGGAACGACGCACAATCGCATCAGCAACGGCTTTACTGTCCGTCTCCGCCTCCTTAACAAACTTCTGCGTCTTCACCGTCAACGGAATCTTCATGGTTTGTGGATCGTCCTTATCGGTCTTCGACAAAGGCTGATGCACTTCAACGTAGCGTTTACCGTCCGGTTCAACGGAGGTTTTAATCGCATCATTAAGAATCTGTACACGCGTACCTACTGGCACGTTGTCGAACAACGCCTTGATGTCATCTGGGCGCAGACGGATACAGCCGGAGCTTACGCGCATGCCGATACCGAAGTCCGCGTTCGTACCATGCAGCAGATAAACGCCGCCATGTGCTGACAGGCGCAACGCATGTAGCCCCATCGGGTTATCCGGGCCAGCAGGAACGACCGCAGGCAGCTTAATGCCCTGCTCTTCGAGATAATGCTTACGGATGTTCGCCGTTGGCGTCCAGGTTGGATTCTCACGTTTCTCGCTCACGCTGGTCGTCATCAGTGGCGTATTGCGCCCCAGTTGACCAATGCCGATCGGGTAAACGATGACGGTGTTTTTCCCTTTCGGGTAGTAGTAGAGGCGTAATTCCGCCAGATTGACCACGATGCCTTCACGCGGGGTGTCCGGCAGCAGCATTTGCGTCGGGATCGTGAGAGTCGAACCCGGTGTCGGCAGGTAAGGATCCGCGCCAGGATTTGCTTCCAGCATGCCCAGTAAACCAATCTTGAAATCTGCCGCGATGGCTTCCAGCGGACGACCGTCATTAGGAACGGTATAAGCGATGTTCTCGCCGATAAGGCGACTATTGGGTGGCGGTAGCGGATATTCCGTCGCTCTAGCGGCGGTGCTGGCCAGGTATGCTGCGAAGGCCATACCAAGTAAAGTTAACGCGCGTTTCATATTAGGTTCCCTACAATCAATAACATCTGGCTGTGTACCCAGAATGCAGTATCCGGCTATACCTCTTGATCTGGTGTCAATGCGGCTATTGGTGCCACTTTCCACCGAACGTGGGTATATATTAGCATTGTTGTAACAAAAGAATATTTGATTTAAAAATCAAAGCATTGATATTCAATTCTTTACAAAACAGAGTCAGCATAAAATTTAATGGGGAATAAATATACGGGACGAATTCTGAAATATCAGCGAGTTAATAAATGAACCGAAAAACAATAACGTGCCGTTGGTAAAAATCAGTAAATGAAAAAAACAAAAAAGCGCTGGACGTTTTTTCCGTCACAGCGCTTTTTTATACTCAGAGAAGCAGAGAAAACAGGGAAGAAAATTAAAGCAGTGCCGCGGCATGCGCACGAATCGCACGCAGCATTGCCTCAAGCCCCTGAGAGCGAGATGGTGTTAGATGTTGGTTCAACGCCAGCGATTCAAAGAACGGCCGCACATCCAGCTCAACAATCTCCTGCGCTGTTAGCCCCTGATACAGGCTGAAAACGACCGCGATCAGGCCTTTCACAATGGCAGCATCGCTGTCGCCGTGCAGAATTAGCACGCCCTGCTCATCAGGCTGTGTCACAATCCACACCTGACTCTGGCAGCCCGAAATTAGGTTCTCAGGATTACGCCACTCATCGGGCAGTGGGTCAAGACGCTCCCCTAACTCGATGACATACAGATATTTTTCTTCCCAGTCATTACAGCGCGCAAAATTGCGCGCCAGCTTCTGCGGTTCTGGCAGACTCGCCATGGTTTCCTCCCCGAACAGGTTCGCGCGCGGCGCTTAACTGCCCAGCAATCGATGGATACGTTGCAATCCGGCAACTAGCCGGTCAATTTCTTCGCGCGTAGTATAAACGGCCAGCGAGGCGCGGCACATACTGGGAACACCATAGTGTTCCATCAGCGGCATCGCGCAATGGTGGCCGGTGCGAATCGCAATACCGTACCGATCGAGGAAACTTCCCACATCATAGGCGTGGTGCTGCCCAAGGTTAAACGCAATAACACCGTGACGTTCAGCAGGACCGTACAAGGTCAGATCGGGAACCTGCGTTAACGCTTCAAGCGCGTACTGCATCAGCGAAGATTCATAACGCTGAATATCTTCACGTCCCAGTGCCGTCACATAATCCAGTGCGGCACCTAAGCCCATAATACCGCCCGTGTTAGGCGATCCAGCTTCAAAGCGCCACGGTGAATCAGCATAGGTGATGCCCGTACGCAGGCTGACCTGACGAATCATCGCCCCGCCGCCTTCCCACGGTGGCATGGCTTGAAGCAGGTCACGTTTGCCATACAGCACACCAATGCCTGAAGGGCCGTAGATCTTATGTCCTGAAAAGACAAAGAAATCGCAATCCAGATCCTGCACATCGACAGGCTGATGCATAATCGACTGTGCACCATCGATCAACACAACAGCACCCGCCGCTTTTGCCTGCGCAATCATCGCTTTCACTGGGTTCAGCGTGCCCAATACGTTGGATATCTGCGTCACCGCCAGCAGACGAGTGCGTTCATCCAACAGTACGGGAAGCTGTGCCACATCCAGCGAGCCATCTTCAGCTAGCGGCAATACACGAACTTCAACGCCATGCGCTTCCGCCAGCATCTGCCAGGGAACAATATTCGCGTGGTGCTCCATCTCGGTGATGATCAGGTTATCGCCCGGCTGGATGAAGGTGCGACCATAGCTGTTGGCCACCAGATTGATGGCCTCCGTCGTCCCACGTACAAAGACAATCTCTTCCGCTGAAGCGGCATTGATAAAAGATGCCACCTTCTCGCGTACAGCTTCCATCGCACTGGTCGCCTGTGCGCTCAGCGTATGAATGCCGCGATGCACAGCGGCGTATTCATGGCGATAGAATTCAGCTTCACGATCGATAACCGAATGCGGCTTTTGCGCACTCGCGGCACTATCCAGATAGGCTAACGGTTGGCCGTTAACCTCGCTTGCCAGCAACGGGAAATCAGCACGAACTCGCTCAATAGGATAACTCATCATACCGCCTTGCCGGCATTCGCCAACGCGTTGGGCAAACGCTGCGCGATACGTTCCAGAACCGCATCTCGCAGAGACTCGTTTTCAATCGCTTCTGTGACTTCCGCTGCGAAGGCGAAGATGATCATCTGTTGTGCATCCTGCTGCGTAATACCGCGAGAACGCAGATAGAACAGCTGTTCTTCGTCCATACGGCCAATGGTCGCGCCGTGGCTGCATTTCACGTCATCCGCATAGATTTCCAACTGCGGCTTGGTGTCTACCTCGGCCAGTCGACCCAGCAGCAGGTTGTTATTGGTCATCTGTCCGTCGGTTTTCAGCGCATGCGGCGCAACCTTGATCATGCCGTTAAATACCGCTCGGGCGCGATCGTTGACGATGACTTTATGCAACTGACGACTTTCGCCGTTGCCCTGATTGTGTTCCAGATACGTTCGCGTATCACACACTTCGCTGCCGACAGGCAAAATCAGGCTGTTCATGGACAGATTCGTCCCTTCGCCGTTCAACTGAGCACTGGTGTGGTGACGCGTCAGCCCGGCTCCCAGCAGGAAGCTATGGCTGCGAACCCGAGCATCGCGTGCCAGAACCAGATCGTTGTGCGCGAAGTGGTAGCTCGCCGCCGCTTCAAATGCCAGCTTATAGTGGCTAACCTGGCTATTTTCCGCTGCATTCACCGTCAGGCGTGCACCAGTAAAGTGCGCATGTTCATCCAGGCTGACGTAGTGCTCGATGATTTCCGCGCTTGCGCTACGTTCAACGTTCAGATGGTGACGATGGTGAACCGTGTTCAACGCCGCAGCCTGGCTGCTGCTGATGTGCAGCAGATAAAGCGGTTTTTCCGCTTGCTGCCCGGCAGCCAAACGAATCAACGTACTCGTACTCGCCAGACTTTCGGTCAGATGCAGGAACACTTCTGACTGAATCGCCGTAGGCAGCACACCATGCGCATGCGACGCCTGTACGTTAACCTGATACGGTCCCCAGGCGCTGTCGCTGAGTTCAGCGTTGAACACGCCATCGATGAACACCAGACGCCAGCTATCCACCGCGAATGCCAGTGCATCTACCGCCGCACGATCGATAGACGGTGCCTGCGGTGCGACAAATTCATTACTCAGCAAGACATCGAGCGGCGTGTATTTCCAGTGCTCATGCTTACGATGCGGTAAGCCAAGACGTACGACGTCCTGCCAGTGTTGGTTTGCGTCTTCAGAACGACGCGACGCATCGCGTTCAAACAGGCCATGCCATTGTTGCAGCGCCTGCTCTTGTTTCTGTGCGATGCTGGTTTTACCCGCCACGTTATCGCTCGTCACATTATTGCTCGTCGGTAAGCCAGCCATAGCCTTGCTCCTCCAACTGTTTCACCAGCGAGAAATCACCGGATTTAACAATGCGCCCTTGATACAGAACGTGTACGTGGTCCGGTTTGATGTAATCAAGAATACGCTGGTAGTGCGTGACAATGATGAACGAACGTTTGCCGTCGCGCAGGGAGTTCACGCCGTTAGAGACGATTTTCAGTGCGTCAATGTCCAGCCCGGAGTCAGTTTCATCCAGAATGCACAGATCCGGCTCCAGCGCCGCCATTTGCAAAATGTCGTTACGCTTCTTCTCGCCGCCGGAGAAGCCCACGTTGACCGAGCGGGTCAACAAATCTTCCGGCATATTCAGCAGTTTGATCTTTTCTTCGATAAAGTCAGCGAAGTCAAAGCGATCCAGCGGTTCCTGTTCGCGGTATTTACGCACTGCGTTAACAGAAGTTTGCAGGAAGAACTGGTTGCTCACGCCGGGGATCTCTACCGGATACTGAAACGCCATGAAGACGCCTTCACCTGCGCGATCTTCTGGAGACAGCTCCAGTAAATCTTTTCCTTTGAAGCTCACCGAGCCGTCGGTGACTTCATATTCTTCGCGTCCAGCCAGCGTCGCGGAGAGCGTACTTTTCCCTGAGCCATTCGGGCCCATAATCGCGTGAACTTCACCCGGCTTAATAGTGAGATTAAGCCCTTTGATGATCTCTTTGCCTTCTACGCTGACTTTTAAATTTTCGATGCTTAACATGCTTATTCCTTCCAACGCTCAATATGGCGAGCGCTTAATGAATTCCGGGACCGATGATTCTCATTATTCGTCTGTGAAAATCCCGATAACCGCCGAATTAACCCACGCTGTGTTCCAGGCTAATCGCCAGTAACTTTTGTGCTTCTACCGCGAATTCCAGCGGCAATTCAGAGAAGACGTCCTTACAGAATCCGTTCACGATCATCGAAATAGCGTCATCTTCGCTGATACCGCGTTGCAGACAGTAGAACAACTGATCATCGCCGATTTTCGAGGTCGTCGCTTCATGCTCCAACTGCGCAGTATTGTTGCGCACTTCCACGTACGGGAAGGTGTGCGCGCCGCACTCGCTGCCGATTAGCATGGAGTCACATTGGGTAAAGTTACGGGCGTTGGTCGCGCTCGGCATAATCTTCACCAGACCGCGGTAGGTGTTCTCGCTACGCCCGGCAGAAATGCCTTTGGAGATGATGGTCGAACGGGTGTTTTTACCGATGTGAATCATCTTGGTGCCGGTATCGGCCTGCTGACGACCGTTGGTCAAGGCAACAGAGAAGAATTCACCCACGGAGTAGTCACCGCGCAGAATGACGCTTGGGTATTTCCAGGTGATCGCCGAACCGGTTTCCGACTGTGTCCATGACATTTTTGAATGATCACCCGCACACAGCGCGCGCTTGGTTACGAAGTTCAGAATGCCACCTTCTGTGTCATCTTTACCGGAGAACCAGTTCTGCACCGTGGAATATTTCACTTCGGCATTCTTGTTGATGATCACTTCCACCACTGCGGCGTGCAGCTGGTAGGTGTCACGAACAGGTGCGGAGCAGCCCTCAATGTAGCTGACGTAGCTGTCGTCATCGGCGATCAGAATCGTACGCTCGAACTGACCGGTTTTTGCCGCATTGATACGGAAATACGTCGACAGTTCCATCGGGCAGCGCACGCCTTTCGGGATGTACACAAACGTGCCGTCGGAAGCGACTGCCGAGTTCAGCGCCGCAAAGAAGTTGTCGTTCGCCGGTACGACCGTGCCGAGATACTGACGCACCAGATCGGGATGTTCCTGAATCGCCTCGCTGAATGAACAGAAGATAATGCCTTTTTCAGCCAGCTCATGCCGATACGTGGTCGCAACGGATACCGAGTCGAAAATAGCATCGACCGCGACTTTCTGACCTTCACGGACGGGAACGCCCAGTTGATTAAAGGCATTCTCTACTTCGCTGGTCAGGTAATTATTCACGTCCGTAATCCCGGATTGCTGCTTGGCACCGGGCTCAGAGCCACAGCTGTCGTCGCAGTTACCGCAAGAAGGCGCGGAATAATAGCTATAGTCCTGATAGTCGAGTTTCTCGTAATGGGCTTTCAGCCAATGCGGCTCTTCCATCTCCAGCCACGCTTTGTAAGCGTTAAGACGGAATTCCAGCATCCACTCAGGTTCATTACGCTTCGCCGAGATCGCCCGTACGACATCTTCGTTGATGCCGTGCGCCAGCTCATCGGTTTCCAACTGCGTGAAGAAACCTTCTTTATAGCGTCCATCACCCATCCAGATCTGGACATCATCAGGTACATCTACCGTGCTACGTGCCATAATTTTTCATCACTTAAATGCCAAAGCTTTCGCCACATCCACAAGCATGCTGCGCTCTGGGATTATTAAACTTGAATATCTGATTCAGCCCTTCACGGACGAAATCAAGTTCTGTGCCGTCAATGAAAGGCATCGCTTTCAGTGGGACATACAGTTTTGCGCCATCACGTTCGAATATCAGATCGTCGGTTTCAAACTCCTGCACCAGATCCAGCACATAGCCAAACCCAGCACAGCCTGATTGTTTAACGCCAAGCCGCAGCCCTTGCACGGCTTCATCCTGCGTCATCAGATTCTTAATCTGCTTCACGGCGCTATCGGTTAGCGTCAGTCCCTGCCAGACATTTTCATCCAGTGAAAATGTCCCTACATTTTCCGCTTGCATATGGAATACCTCATTGCGTGTGGTACCAGTTTTAGGCTGGTTTCCCCTAATGTTAGTGATTATGAAACTAGCTTCAACCTCTTGTTTCGCAGGGCTATTCGTAACATTTGTTTTTTTAGCGATCCAATAGCATCATTTTACACGTCTTAAGTACGCCAAACAACGTGGCAACAACCCAATTAAGAGATTGATAATAAAGAAATTACCTTCACCAACCATGGCTCTTGCAGTCGAATAAAAAATATCATCTCGTTATCATTATTATAACATTTATCGGTGATACCTATTTATAAAACAGGGAAGGTATATGAAGATTTATGTGATTTCCGATCATACTTTTGATGTTAAAGCACGTTTTGCCCATTGATCATGGCCTTTTTTATTAATATGATAATGATTATCATTTCATATTCAGGATCGATAACCATGCTTTCCATGAATGCCTGGCTGCACCACCAGATTGACGAATATAAATTTCAGATTCGCGATGCCACTGTTGATTTCTATATGGCGGAAGCCCGTCTGAACCGCCCGGGAAGCAATATTGATCATTTACGTCGCTTTCATAACGCCTGTATGGACATGGTTGAACTCTGTCTGAGAAATGGCGATGACGACAGTTATTTACATGCGCTGGTCAAGTTGCACAATCGGTTGATTAAAGAGATCAATAATGAAGGACGTTGCCACCTCTTTCGGGTGCAAAGCTACTACTTTGCCCGTAACACGCTGAAGTCGATTTGCCATCAGTTAAGCATGCAAGGCTCATGGGATAAAGCGACCGCGTTTCAGTCGGATTTCGTTAAGCGCGTGCCTTTTCTCCCCTGAAGAACTATCGATTTACCAACAACTGAACCAGACCCACCAGCAGTCTGGTTCAGCGTTTCATGCTTACGGCGTAATCACCGACGTCGTCAGACGCGAAATGCAGCACAGGCGATTCTGATTATCAAAAATCTCAATCTGCCACACCTGGCTACGGCGGCCAACGTGAAGCGCACGGCATACTCCCCGCACTTCACCTTCACGCACGGCACGCAGGTGATTGGCATTGATTTCCAGCCCCACCACCTGCTGATCGCCCTCAGAACACAGATAGCCCGCGACGGAACCCAGCGATTCCGCCAGCACGACGGAAGCGCCGCCGTGCAGTAAGCCAAATGGCTGCCGCGTGCGTGAATCCACTGGCATCACCGCTTCCAGATAATCCTCCGCAAGGCAGGTATAACGAATACCGACATGACCAACCATACACGCTTGGCTCTGTTGATTAAGCTGTTCAAGCGTAGCCTGTCGTTTCCATAGCATCAGAGAATCTCCAGTAGGGCCTGTAGCGGATGGCGTAATGCACTGCCTTCCATCCGTTTTACCTGACTACGGCACGAATAGCCGGTAGTCAGACAGCGTTTCTGCGGCAACTTCTGCAACACCTGTTGCCAGGATAGCGCATAGATTCCCTGCGAGTTGGCAAGGTTTTTGGCTTCATGACCGTAGGTTCCCGCCATACCGCAACACCCAACGCTGACATTCTCCAGTTTTGCGCCAAAGCGCGAGAAGATATCGGCCCACTGCTTAGTGCTGATCGGCAGCGCGGTCGTTTCGGTACAGTGGCCGAGCAAATACCAGGACTCGCCAGTGGAAGACTGAGGCGTGCTGTCTGCCAACGCTGTCACCAGCCATTCATGCACCAATTGCACCTGGAAATCACCACGCTTCTCACCCAGAATTTCACGGTATTCATCGCGGTAGCAAAGCACCAGTGCCGGATCGACACCCACCATCGGCATCCCCAACTTGGCAACGCGATTCAGGAAATCTGCCGTCTTCGACGCCGTTTTAGCAAAGCGCTGTAAGAAGCCTTTAATGTGCTGCGCCTTCCCGTTCGGCGAGAACGGCAATAGCACCGGTTTCAGCTTCAGTTTTTCGATCAGATGAACGAAATCCGCCACCACCTGCGCATCATAATAGCTGGTGAATGGATCCTGCACGATTAACACGTACTGCTGGCGCGCCTGTTCCGATAGCTGTTCCAACTGTTCAAGCGTGGTGTTGACTCCGCTATGCCCGGCAAACTGCTGACGAAGCGACGGCGATGACAGCAAGGGCAAATCAACCATGCCGATCTGGCTGCGGCTCAGGTTATTCAGCAACGGCATTTTCAGGAAGAAGTTAAACGTCTTCGGACTCCGCGCCATCAGCGGCGCATAGCTTTCGACGCCGGCCACCAGATAGTCACGAACCGGGCGCAGGTAGCGCGTGTGATAAAGCTGTAGGAAGCGGGAACGGAAACCGGGCACGTCGATCTTGATCGGGCACTGCGTTGAGCAAGCTTTACACGCCAGACAGCCTGACATCGCCTCTTTAACTTCATGCGAGAAGTCGTAATCGCCTTGCTTCGCCTGCCAGGTATTGCGGGTTTTCTGGATAAAGGCGCGCAGGCTCAATTTCTGCTGCGGTAAGGCGTTCTCCAATACAACCGGATCGACGCCCTGCTCCGCCAGCAGACGTAACCATTCACGCACCAGCGTCGCGCGGCCTTTCGGGGAATGAATACGGTTTCCGCTGATTTTCATCGACGGACACATTGGGCTACGGGCATCAAAATTGAAGCACAATCCGTTGCCGTTACATTCCATCGCACCACGGAACGCAGTACGCACCGTCAGCGGGATCGTACGGTCGAACGTGCCGCGCTTGACTGCATCAACTTTCATCATCGGTGCGTCGACATCGAGCGGCGCACAAATCTTCCTAGGATTAAGTCGGTTATCAGGGTCAAACGCCGCCTTGATGCGACGCAGCTCGGCATACAGTTCCGGCCCAAAGAATTCGGGACTGTATTCGGCGCGGAAGCCTTTACCGTGTTCGCCCCACAGCAGGCCACCGTATTTGGCGGTCAGCGCGACAATCTGATCGGAAAGCTGTTTCATCAGCATTTCCTGTTGCGGGTCACACATGTCCAGCGCGGGGCGAACGTGCAGTACTCCTGCATCCACATGACCAAACATGCCATACGTCAGATTGTGGCTGTCCAGCAGCGCGCGGAACTCTTCGATGTAATCCGCCAGATGTTGTGGCGGCACGCAGGTATCTTCCGCAAACGGGATGGGCTTGGCCAGCCCCTTACTGTTGCCCAGCAGCCCGACGGCTTTCTTACGCATGGCGTAAATACGTTCGATTCCGGTAAGGTCGTTACAGGTTTGATAGCCAATTATCCCGCCTTCCCCAGTAGCCAGCAGCGTGTCCAGCCGTTGACATAGCGACTCAACCTGCCCGTTGATGAGTGCTTCATCGTCACCGGCGAACTCAACGATATTTAGGCCAAGCATTTCCTGATTAGGTACATCGGTAATCAGTTCACTGACGGAATGCCACACGATATCTTCACGGGCAAGGTTTAAGACTTTGGAATCCACCGTTTCGACGGATAACGCTTTCGCTTCCACCATAAACGGCGCATTGCGCAACGCGGAATTAAAGGAGTCGTACTTGATATTCACCAGACGACGGCTCTTCGGCAACGGCGTGATATCGAGCTTCGCTTCAGTGATAAAAGCCAGCGTGCCTTCAGCCCCAGTCAGAATACGCGTCAGGTCAAAGGTGCGGAGATCGTCGCTGAACACATGGCGCAGGTCATAACCGGTCAGAAAGCGGTTCAACTTGGGGAACTTGTCGATAATCAACGCGCGTTGTTCACGACAGCGGTGCAGCACCGTGTGGTAAATACGGCCGATAGATGAATCTTCTTCCGCCAGTTGCTCTGCCAGTTCTACTGGCATTGCCTGCGTATCCAGCATCTCGCCGCCCAGCAGTACTGCACGTAGCCCCAGCACATGGTCTGAGGTTTTACCGTACACCAGCGAGCCTTGCCCTGACGCATCGGTATTGATCATGCCGCCCAGCGTCGCACGGTTACTGGTCGACAGCTCAGGCGCGAAGAAATAGCCATAAGACTTAAGATACTGGTTGAGCTGGTCTTTAATAACGCCAGCCTCGACGCGCACCCAGCCTTGCTCAGGATTGATCTCAAGAATGCGGTTCATATAACGCGACATATCGACCACGATGCCGCGATTCAGCGCCTGCCCGTTCGTTCCTGTCCCGCCACCGCGTGGGGTAAAGGTTAGCCCTGAAAAGCGCGCCTCACCCGCCAGTCGCGATAGGATCGCGACATCGGCGGTTGAACGGGGGAAGACCACCGCATCCGGCAAGAGTTGATAGATACTGTTATCCGTCGCCATCGTCAGACGATCGGCATAATCAGTCGCCGTATCGCCCGTGAATCCGTTTTTCTTCAATGCTTCCAGAAAATTAAGCACCGGCTGGACCAGCCCGGGAGATTGCGTGATCTGTGGGATCATTATTTTTTGACCCTGTCCGTACATGATGTGTTTGCCAATATGTCGTGATATGCCTGTGAAGAGGGGTATATTCGCTTAAGGATAGAGATACCGTGGCGACCACGGTGTGAGGCATCCCTACGGGGACCTCATCACCGTGTTTCCCCTAAAGCCATGCTTAAGTGACTAGCATTTGTATATATAGCCGCCCTTTCATCGGGGACATCACGTTTTATCACATTTCGCAATCGTGTGCGCTCCCAGAACGGCAAAAACATACAGCGTGTTGGCTAACGGCTGTTTCACCAACAAAATGTTCAACAGGCTGTCAAAACACCCGGAAATATCTCATGATGACTTGTGATGAGATCCGTTTACCTAAACCACCTCGCCTTCAGCCTTTTCTTTTTCTATTAAGGAACGATTCGTTGAGCAAATATTCTCAACCACCACGATTTGACCTGGCCAGAATCCTGTTCAGTCTGGTGTTTATTACCATCATGATTATTGCCTGTTTTTGGGTGGTGCAGCCTTTTATTCTAGGATTCGCCTGGGCATGCATGGTGGTCATTGCCACCTGGCCAATGCTGATTAAATTTCAGGCGCTATTATGGGGGCGACGCTCTCTGGCGGTACTCGTCATGACGCTTCTGCTTATTCTGCTATTTGTTGTGCCGATTGCCGTCCTCGTCAGTAGTGTGATCGATAACAGCTCGGCACTAATGAGTTGGGGATCCAGACAGGAAAACCTTTCACCACCAACACTGGAATGGCTGACGTCAATCCCCTTAGTCGGGGAGAAGTTGTTCAACAGCTGGCAGGCACTATTGCAAAGCGGTGGCAGCGGTCTGTTCGCCAAAGTGCAGCCCTATTTTGGTAAAACTGCGACCTGGCTGGTGGCACAGGCTGCCCATGTCGGGCGCTTTCTGATGCACTGCTCCCTCATGCTTATCTTCAGTGCTCTGCTGTATTACAAAGGTGAGGCCGTTGCGAAAGCCGTGCGACATTTCGCTATCCGGTTGGGGCGGGAGCGCGGCGATGCTGCCGTGATTCTGGCTGCACAATCGATTCGTGCCGTTGCACTGGGCGTGGTGGTAACGGCCATCGTGCAGTCGGTGTTGGGCGGGATCGGTCTGGGCCTATCTGGAATCCCCTACACCACACTACTAACCGTTCTGATGTTTCTGTGTTGTCTGGCGCAGTTGGGGCCACTTCTGGTACTTATTCCGGCCATTATCTGGCTGTATTGGACGGGTGATAATACCTGGGGCACCATCCTGCTGGTCTGGAGTTGCGTCGTTGGAACGATTGATAACGTGATTCGTCCAATGCTAATCAGAATGGGTGCCGATCTTCCTATGCTACTGATTCTTTCCGGCGTGATTGGCGGATTGCTGGCGTTTGGCATGATTGGGCTGTTTATTGGCCCGGTCGTCCTCGCCGTTTCCTATCGTCTGCTGTTTGCCTGGATGCGCGAAATTCCCGAACCGCAGAACCTCCTCTCTGTTAATACGACCAAGACACCGAATAAAGAGTCATAGCGGTAAATCTCCCCTTGTCTTTCCGTGAGCGGTGCGCCGCTCACGCATTTCCCTCGCATTCCCTTCTTTCAGGATCGCGTCTTCGTGAGTATTTTTTTCTCATGACTCAATAGGTAAAAATAGCTAATGATTAAGCCTCTATTCTTAGGGATTACTCTTAAAAATTTTGGTATCATTTCTCTAATGCATCAATATTATTGACAATATAAAAA
This sequence comes from Pectobacterium atrosepticum, assembly GCF_000740965.1. Taxonomy (NCBI): domain Bacteria; kingdom Pseudomonadati; phylum Pseudomonadota; class Gammaproteobacteria; order Enterobacterales; family Pectobacteriaceae; genus Pectobacterium; species Pectobacterium atrosepticum. Next base: position 3,002,941 of record NZ_CP009125.1, read on the forward strand.
CTCTGAGAGGCCAATCCTTAAAAGATAATTAACTATTAGGATGATTCTTAATGACTGAGTCGGGCATAATCCATAGGATTAATAACGGAGCTAGTATTAACCTACTGTTTGTCAATGAGGTTTCCTCCTCGTCAGAGCTAGTAACGAATTGCTGTGTGTAGTCTTTGCCCATCCCCTGAGATGGGCCTTTTTTTTCCTTTCATTTCTCTTCCATTCAATTACGCTGCATTCCTTTTTTGCTACTCTCCTGTCTGCCACCCTCGGTTCAGCTTTTTCAGGAGTTTTTCATGACGCCTCTCGCCGCGAAGAGATTACTACTCTGTGGCTTATTCAGTCTTCTGACAGCCTGCGATAATCCGACACCTTCAGCACAGCGCCCTTTGTTGACAATTGAAGGCAAAACAATGGGGACGTTCTACAGCGTAAAAATTAGCGGCGACGTCACCGAAGATAAAACACAGCTGCAACGGGAAATTGATGCTCTGTTGGAGCAAGCCAATAACGACATTTCTACCTACCGTGACGATTCCGTCCTATCTCGCTTTAATCAGTATCGGGGAACGGACCCGCAGCCTATCAGCAATGGCATGGCCGATATTATTCTAGCCGCACTGCGTATCGGTAAAGCCACTCACGGCGCGATGGATATCACCGTCGGCCCGTTGGTTAACCTCTGGGGGTTCGGCCCGCAGAAGCAGCCGACACGCATTCCCAGCCAACAGCAGATCGATTTAGCACGGCAAAACGTCGGGCTGCGCCACCTGAAACTGATCGGTGACGAAAAAGGAGAATGGATTCAGAAAGATCTCCCGGATTTGTACGTCGATCTTTCCACACTGGGTGAAGGTTACGGCGCAGACATTCTCGCGCAGTTGATGACGCGTAAAGGGATCACTAATTATCTGGTTTCCGTCGGCGGTGCGATTTCTAGCCGTGGCATAAATGCCGAAGGAACGCCATGGCGTGTGGCGATTCAGAAGCCAACCGATCAGGAAAATGCAGCGCAGGCGGCTGTGAATTTGCAGGGTTACGCGATTAGTACGTCCGGCAGCTACCGAAATTATTTTGAGGAGGACAGCAAGCGCTATTCTCACGTTATCGATCCCGAAACGGGCAGGCCGATTACTCATCAGTTGGTTTCTGCCACCGTGATTGCTCCGACTGCGCTGGAAGCGGATGGCTGGGATACGGGTTTGATGGTGTTGGGAACGGAGAAAGCGTTGAAGTTGGCGGAGCAGCAAGGGCTGGCGGTTTATCTGATAACCAAAACGGATAAGGGTTTTAGTACGGTAATGACACCGCAGTTTAAATCATTCCTGATTTCAGCACCGTGATTTTCAGCACGGCTTGCCATCAGCGGCGGTCAAGCGGTGGTAATGGATAGATCGTAAAGACGCTGTGAATACGTCCCTGTACGCTCGGATTGCGCAGATATGAATCTCATCCCTGAGATTCACCCTTTCAGGGCCGTCGCAAGCGACGTTCAAAAGTGTTCTTGACGCTTTTGTCCATGGCGCAAACGCTTTACTCTTCTATTCCATTACCACCGTTTTCATTCTGTGAATACTGTTTCAGTTACCTGATGCCTGATGATTATATATCAGGCATTCACCGTACTGATTACTTGTGCTCAGCCAGATTCAGCCAGGTTTGCACCACGGTGTCTGGGTTGAGTGACAGGCTATCGATACCCTGTTCCATCAGCCAGATCGCGAAATCTTCATGGTCTGATGGGCCCTGCCCGCAAATACCGACGTATTTACCCTGCTTCTTAGCGGCTTTAATCGCCATCGACAGCAGCGCTTTCACCGCATCGTTGCGTTCGTCAAACAGCGCTGATACCACACCGGAGTCGCGATCCAGACCCAGCGCCAGCTGCGTCATGTCGTTTGAACCGATGGAGAAGCCATCAAAGTGTTGCAGGAATTCATCAGCCAACAGCGCGTTGGACGGAATTTCACACATCATGATGATTTTCAGGCCATCCTCGCCACGGCGCAGCCCCTGATTCGCCAGCTCAGCAATGACCGCTTCCGCTTGCGCCACGGTACGAACGAACGGGATCATGATTTCTACATTCTTCAGACCCATCACGTTGCGCACGCGTTTAACCGCTTCACATTCCAGCGCAAAACAGGCTTTGAAGTCTGGTGATACATAGCGACCTGCACCACGGAAGCCCAGCATCGGGTTTTCCTCTTTCGGCTCATAGCGCTCGCCGCCGACCAGATTGGCGTATTCGTTCGATTTAAAATCGGACAGACGGACGATGACGCGCTTCGGCGAGAATGCCGCTGCCAGCGTCGCAATTCCTTCCGTCAGACGACCCACGTAGAATTCCACCGGATCGTCATAACCCTGCATCAGCGTTTTAATCTCGCGTTGCAATTCTGGGGCCTGCTGGTCGAATTCCAACAGCGCACGCGGGTGCACGCCAATCATACGGTTGATGATGAATTCCAGACGCGCCAGACCGACGCCATCGTTCGGCAGGCAGGCAAAATCAAACGCACGATCAGGGTTGCCTACGTTCATCATGATTTTCAGCGGCAATGCGGGCATTTCGTCAATCTGTGAACTCTTCACGGAGAAGTCCAGCAGATCCTGATACACATAACCCGTGTCGCCTTCCGCACAGGACACGGTTACTTTCTGCCCCTTGCGCAAACGCTCGGTCGCATCGCCACAACCCACAACAGCCGGAATGCCCAGCTCGCGCGCGATAATCGCTGCGTGGCAGGTACGTCCGCCGCGATTGGTAACAATCGCAGCCGCTTTCTTCATGATCGGTTCCCAATCTGGATCGGTCATGTCGGTCACCAGCACATCACCCGCGTTGATCAGGTGCATCTCGCTGATGTCCTGAATCACTTTCACTTCGCCCGCACCGATGCGGTGGCCGATCGCACGGCCTTCCACCAGCACCGTACCGCTGGCAGGTAGATGATAACGCTCCATAACCTGACCGTTGGAACGTACCGTTTCCGGACGTGCCTGCACGATATAGAGTTTGCCAGTATGACCATCTTTCGCCCATTCGATGTCCATCGGGCGACCGTAGTGTTTCTCAATCAGCAGAGCCTGACGCGCCAGCGCCTGCACTTCATCATCCGTCAGGCTAAAACGCGCTGTTTGTTCTGCCGGTACATCTTCAATCCGCACTTGCTTGCCATGTTCCTGGCTCGCGGCATACACCATACGGATTTTTTTCGATCCCATATTACGGCGCACAATAGCAGGCTTGTTGCTCTGCAAGGTCGGCTTGTGAACATAGAACTCATCTGGGTTCACCGCCCCCTGCACCACCATTTCGCCCAAACCGTAAGCCGAAGTAATGAACACCACCTGATCAAAACCGGATTCGGTATCAATGGTAAACATCACGCCCGCCGAGGCCAGATCGGAGCGCACCATACGCTGTACACCTGCCGACAGCGCCACGCCACGGTGGTCATACCCCTGATGCACGCGATAGGAAATAGCGCGATCGTTGAACAGCGATGCAAATACGTGCTTCACCGCGACCATCACCGCATCAATGCCTTGCACGTTCAGGAAGGTTTCCTGTTGGCCAGCAAAAGACGCATCTGGCATATCTTCCGCGGTGGCGGAAGAACGCACGGCAAACGAGGCCTCTTTTTCGCCATCGGCCAGTTGCTGATAAGCATCACCGATCGCCTGCTCCAGTTCTGGCTGGAACGGCGTATCAATAATCCACTGGCGAATCTGCGCACCGGCGCGGGTCAATTGGCTCAGATCGTCAATATCGGTACGATCGAGCAGCTCATAAATGCGCTGGTTAATCCCGCTTTGATTAAGAAAATCATTAAACGCCTGCGCCGTTGTCGCAAAACCGTTGGGAACGGCTACACCTAAATCTGAAAGGTTGGTGATCATTTCACCCAGAGAGGCATTTTTGCCTCCCACCCTTTCAACGTCGTGCATACCGAGCTGGTTATACCAAAGGACATTACGCAAATCAGGGCCGTTATTGGACATCGAAAATAATCCTTTCTGCATACAATTAGGGTATGAAAGAGTTCGGTTGAGAATCGCCTCAACACAATCAGGTTAGCATAGCGTTTTGATGAACATGGACAGGTGAATCGATCAACCTATGAAAAAAAACTGATTTCATGGCGAATGATTGCTTAACGCGGTAAAAATCCAATATCGTAGAAGATTAGTATTCTTTATCATGAAGATAATGAAATGGCGTTTTAATAAAAGTGTTATTGAAACGCAATTTTTGACGAAGTTAACGTATTTGAGCTGTCGAAAATATCACCAGGGGGTTATGTGGAAAGAAGCGTATTTTATGTCTCGGACGGTACGGCTATTACGGCAGAAGTACTGGGCCATGCGGTGCTGTCTCAGTTCCCCGTGAACACAGTTAGCTATACCTTACCTTTCGTTGAAAGTGAAGTTCGCGCTAAAGCCGTGTGTGAACAAATCAATACGTTGTATCAGCAAACTGGTGTGCGGCCGCTGGTGTTTTACTCCATCGTGACACCGACCGTTCGTAATATTATTACCAGCAGCGACGGGTTTTGCCAGGATATCGTACAAGCGCTGGTTGCGCCTTTGCAGGAAGAATTGAATATCCCTCCTACGCCGGTTGCCAACCGCACTCACGGTTTGACAGCCAATAATCTGGGCAAATACGACGCCCGTATCGCGGCTATCGACTATACGCTGGCGCACGATGACGGCATCTCGCTGCGCAATCTCGATCAGGCTCAGGTTATTCTGCTGGGTGTGTCACGCTGTGGCAAAACACCGACCAGCCTGTATCTGGCGATGCAGTTCGGTATTCGCGCTGCCAACTACCCTTTCATTGCCGATGATATGGACAACCTGCGCCTACCGGATGCGCTGAAACCTTTCCAGCACAAGCTATTCGGGCTCACTATTGATGCCGAACGGCTAGCGGCAATTCGGGAAGAGCGACGAGGCAATAGTCGCTATGCTTCTCTGCGCCAGTGCCGTATGGAACTTAACGAAGTCGAAGCGCTGTTTCGCAAACATCAGATTAAATATCTCAATACCACCAATTATTCCGTCGAGGAAATCTCCGCCAAAATCATCGACATTCTCGGCATGAGTCGAAGGATGTACTAGTACATGGTGTATTTTTTTGTCCTGATGCGGTTGTAATGTGCGCCATTTCGTTTATTGTGTGCTCCATCACTTCCCGGCATTTCGCCGCTGCGAAGCAACCCTTTAGTTGAAAACATCGCTTGAAAACAGGGTCTGAAACACTTTCAGCTCAACGTTTTTTCGGCAAAGACAGGTTTTCGACTTGACCGTATTCAGAGACAAAACATGCTACAAACAGATGAACTGCGGAGCGCGCGCATCGAGAGTCTGGTTACGCCCCAAACGCTACTTGCCAGACTCCCGATTACCCCTGACGTTGCCGAAAATGTCACCTCCTCACGCAAGAAAATTGAAGCCATTCTCACCGGCCACGATCCCCGTTTACTCGTTGTGATTGGCCCATGCTCGATCCATGACACCGACAGCGCCTTGGACTATGCGCGCCGTCTGGCAGTGCTACGCACGCAGTATCAGGATCGACTGGAAATTGTCATGCGCACTTATTTTGAAAAACCGCGCACGGTGGTGGGTTGGAAGGGGCTTATCTCCGATCCTGCACTCAATGGCTCGTTTCAGGTGAACGAAGGGCTGGAGATTGCTCGTCGCCTGTTGCTGGACGTCAATCAACTTGGATTGCCGACCGCAACGGAATTCCTCGATATGGTCACCGGCCAATATATCGCCGATTTGATTAGCTGGGGCGCGATTGGTGCGAGAACCACCGAAAGCCAAATCCACCGTGAAATGGCCTCTGCGCTATCCTGCCCTGTCGGTTTCAAAAACGGGACGGATGGCAATACACGCATCGCCGTCGATGCGATCCGTGCCGCACGCGCTCAGCACATGTTTCTCTCGCCGGATAAACAAGGTTTCATGTCGGTTTACAAAACGCAGGGCAACCCGTTTGGCCACATTATTATGCGCGGCGGGAAAAAGCCGAACTATCACGCGGAAGATATTGCCGCTGCCTGTGCGCATCTCAGCGAGTTTTCTCTGCCCGAACATCTGGTGATCGATTTCAGTCATGCCAACTGTCAGAAACAGCACCGTCGCCAGCTCGATGTTGCCGATGATATCTGCCAGCAAATTCGCGCTGGTTCACGCGCCATCGCGGGGATCATGGCGGAAAGTTTCTTAATCGAAGGGAGTCAGCCGGCCATCAACCCGCTGGCGCTAACGTATGGGCAATCCATTACCGATCCTTGCTTAAGCTGGCAGGACACCGAAACGCTGCTGGCACGTCTGGCAAGCGCTGTCGATAGCCGATTCTAGGCCTAATCACTCCCCAGTGGTTCACCGCCACTGGGGAGATTTAGAGTATGTCATTCGTTCCGACGATTTCGCGACGTAATAACCTTCCCTCCCTCTTTTATCTAATGAATAATATGGTGATATTAGTTTTCACGCTTATTTTTTCGCAGAAAAATAACGTGCGGACGTAGTGTCCCCCGGGCAACTATAAGTTGACCATATAAAACCACCGAGTAAAGTTATTAATAGAATCCAGAATAGGATTCATTATTTATATTTATCCATGCACGACAAGGCTATTCTTATTTCTGTACAGCAGCCTACTGGTGATATGGCATGGCTGTTTTCACTCAGCCAAATTATAATTATTGAATATGTGGTTTACTTACTATGACGATACTAACTACTCGAATTACGCTCAGCGCAATGCTGGCGGCAGGATTATCATTTTCAGCCGTTAATTACGCGGCAACAGATCATAATCAGCAAGATACACAGGCGATGGTAGCCGTTAATGATGGCGTTTCTGCGCATCCAGTGTGGTGGAAAGAAGCCGTATTCTATCAGGTTTATCCCCGATCATTTAAAGACAGTGACGGTGACGGGATTGGCGATCTGAAAGGGCTGACTGAAAAGCTCGATTATTTAAAAGCGCTCGGTATTAATGCCATCTGGATTAACCCCCATTATGATTCGCCGAATACCGATAATGGCTACGATATTCGTGATTATCGCAAGATAATGAAAGAATATGGCACAATGGATGACTTCGACCGACTCATTGCAGAAATGAAAAAGCGTGATATGCGATTAATGATAGATGTTGTCGTTAATCACACCAGCGATGAGCATGAATGGTTTGTTGAAAGTAAAAAATCAAAAGATAATCCTTATCGCGACTATTATATTTGGCGCGATGGCAAAGATGGCACACCACCTAATAATTATCCCTCCTTCTTCGGCGGTTCCGCCTGGCAGAAAGATAACGCAACACAGCAATATTATCTGCACTATTTTGGCGTACAGCAGCCCGATCTGAATTGGGATAATCCCAAAGTACGTGAAGAAGTGTACGACATGCTGCGTTTCTGGATTGATAAAGGGGTATCTGGGCTGCGTATGGATACCGTCGCAACCTTTTCCAAGAACCCGGCTTTCCCCGACCTGACGCCAAAGCAACTGCAAAACTTTGCCTACACCTACACGCAGGGCCCTAATCTGCATCGTTACATTCAGGAAATGCACCAAAAGGTGCTGACAAAATACGATGTCGTTTCCGCAGGTGAAATTTTCGGTGTACCGCTGGAGGAAGCGGCCCCGTTTATCGATCAGCGCCGTAAAGAGCTCGATATGGCCTTTTCATTCGATCTTATCCGTCTCGATCGCGCCGTAGAGGAAAGATGGCGGCGGAATGACTGGACGCTGTCCCAGTTCCGTCAGATCAACAATCGACTGGTTGATATGGCCGGGCAACATGGCTGGAATACCTTCTTCCTGAGCAACCATGACAACCCGCGTGCGGTATCACACTTCGGTGACGATCGCCCCGAGTGGCGCACCCGTTCCGCTAAAGCACTGGCGACGTTGGCGTTAACGCAGCGCGCAACTCCGTTTATTTATCAAGGAGACGAATTGGGCATGACCAACTACCCGTTTACGTCCTTGTCTGAATTTGATGACATTGAAGTTAAAGGCTTCTGGCAGGACTTTGTAGAGACAGGAAAAGTGAAACCTGATGTCTTCCTGGAAAACGTGAAACAAACCAGCCGCGATAACAGTCGCACACCGTTCCAATGGAGCAATACGGCACAGGCAGGCTTTACTACAGGTACTCCCTGGTTCCGTATTAACCCCAACTATAAGAACATCAATGCAGAGGAGCAAACGCAAAACCCAGACTCCATCTTCCATTTCTATCGTCAACTGATCGCATTACGGCATGCTACGCCAGCGTTCACGTACGGAACTTATCAGGATCTCGACCCGAATAATAACGAGGTACTTGCTTATACTCGTGAACTCAACCAGCAACGTTATCTGGTTGTGGTGAACTTTAAAGAGAAACCCGTGCATTACGTTCTGCCGAAAACACTTTCCATCAAACAGTCTTTACTTGAAAGCGGGCAAAAAGACAAAGTAGAACCAAACGCGACGACGCTTGAATTACAGCCGTGGCAATCTGGGATTTATCAGTTGAACTAATCGGTACGCCCGCACGTCGCACCCCGGCGAGCGGGCGAATTTACAGCGAAAGCTTATTACGCTGCATATAAAAGCTAACCTGATAATCATGTACGTTATAAATCATAATCGAAAAGTCGAGATACGCACCTTCAACCGACTGCGATAGAGAGGTCATTTGTAGCAACGGCGCGCCCTCGCTCACGCTCAATAAACGCGCCACCGACGCATCAGCCAAAATCGGCGAAAAAACCTCGTAGCAACCGGCAATCTCAATATGTTTTTCGTCCTCGATATAAGCGAATTTCGATCCCTGCAAATGTTTTACCGACAGTTCAGGAAAGGGAGCAACCGGTAAATAGCTGTCTTCCAACATACAGGATTTACCGTCCACGTAGCGAATACGTCGGGCAAAGTAGATCTTTTCATCTGTCCGAAGCCGCAGCTGTCGGGCAATCGCTGGCGGCGCGGGGATAATACGAAAATCCACGACGTCATTCGTCGTCGTACGACCAATCAAACGCATATGTTCGGCAAAACTGTTCAGCGCGTGACTCTCATGCTGGACATCTTTTTGCAGAATATAGGTTCCACTCCCGTGGCGGCGATCCAGTAACCCTTCCGCCACCAGCATTTCTAGCGCTTTACGCACGGTCATCCGCGAAACGGAGAATTCTTTCGCCAGATGTTTCTCCGCTGGCAACACCTCACCAACGCGAAATTCTGCGGAATTAATGCGTGAACGAATCTGTTCGGCAATAAATTTATAGATCACTTTTAGACCTCCCTTTCCTCTTTCCGATGCCATGAGATTCGCCTGACATCCTTAATTTTTATTTCCTAATCATAGTATTACGTTTCTCTCACCGCCAACGCTCTCCTGCAAAGAATAAACAGGTCTGCAAGACTGCCAAAAGCTATACCTCTTCCCGTGCGCCAACTTGTTGATTGAGCTCACAAATCATCGATACATGCCCTGTTTGTGTGAAGCAACCTGCTTATTCTCACTACAGAACGCGTTATCTAGACCAAAAAAATAAATTTCCCTACAAACATAAAAATGAAGGACACCATTATGCTCAGTCAAATTCAGCGGTTTGGTGGCGCAATGTTCACACCCGTGCTGCTATTTCCTTTTGCCGGTATCGTCGTCGGGTTGGCGATCATGCTGTCGAATCCCATACTTGTCGGTGAGTTAGCCAACCCGGACAGTCTATTTTTCCAGATAGTTTATGTGATTGAAGAAGGTGGATGGACCATCTTTCGCAATATGCCACTGATTTTTGCTTTCTGTCTGCCGATTGGATTGGCAAATCACTCGCCTGCCAGAGCATGTCTTGCAGCACTGGTTTCTTACCTGACCTTTAATTATCTAATTCAAGCAATGGCAACCCAATGGGGCAGCTATTTCAATATTGATTTCAGCGCTGAGATCGGCGGCATCAGTGGATTAACGACGATCGCAGGCATCAAAACGCTGGATACCAGCATTATTGGCGCTATCGCCATCTCCGCCTTTATCACCGCGCTTCACAACCGTTATTACAATAAAACGCTGCCAGTTTATCTCGGCATATTTCAAGGCACTGCTTTTGTGGTGATCATCAGCTTTCTGCTGATGCTTCCAGCCGCCTGGTTGACCTTACTTGTCTGGCCTAAAATCCAGATGGGAATCGCGTCCCTTCAGGGATTGCTGCTGGCATCAGGCGCTGCCGGAGTCTGGGTATACACGTTTCTGGAACGCATTTTAATCCCCACCGGACTGCATCATTTCGTTTACGGACCGTTTATCTATGGTCCAGTCGCAGTAGAAGGCGGTATTCAGGTTAACTGGATCGCCAATATTCAGGCTTTCAGTCAGTCCACACTGCCATTGAAGACGCTTTTTCCCGTTGGTGGATTCGCGCTGTTTGGCAACGCTAAGATTTTTGGTGCCATCGGCATCGCCGCAGCCATGTACGCCACAGCCAGCCCTGAAAACAAAAGCAAAGTTGCAGGCTTGCTGATCCCTGCCGTACTTACCTCCGTGCTGGTTGGTATCACCGAACCACTTGAGTTCACTTTCTTGTTCATCGCCCCTGTCCTGTTCGCGATCCATGCTGTGCTGGCCGCCACGATGGCCACCGTGATGTATATGCTGGGCGTAGTCGGCAATATGGGCGGCGGGCTGATTGAAATCGCCACGCAAAACTGGCTCCCCATGTTCCACCATCACGCCATGAATATGGTCATCCAAATTAGCGTCGGCATCCTGTTCTCTTTTCTCTATTTCCTGATTTTCCGCGCCGTGATTTTGCGTTTCAACATCAAAACACCGGGACGGGAAGACAGCGAAATTCGCCTCTACTCAAAAGCGGATCTTGCTGGAAAAACCACGCCTCAACACATGACACAACACGCAGCACAACAGGACGAAGCCAAAGCGTATCTGACCGCGTTGGGCGGAGCAGAAAACATAGCCAGTCTCACCAACTGCGCAACCCGTTTACGCATCACGCTGGCAGACCCAACGCTAATGCAGCCCGATGACGTATTCCGCCAGCTCGGCGCACACGGCGTCGTCCGCAACAGTCACGCCATTCAGATTATCGTCGGCCTGTCGGTTCCTCAGGTACGCGATCGTCTGGAAAATCTCATGCACAACACACATCCTATGGAGATTTAACCATGAAAAAGTTTTCAATTTTGATCGCAGGCGGCGGCAGTACCTTTACCCCCGGCATTGTTCTCATGCTGCTGCAAAATCAGGATCGTTTTCCAATCGGTACGCTGAAATTTTATGACAACGACAGCGCGCGTCAGGAAATCGTCGCCGAAGCCTGCAAAATTTTGCTGCGAGAGCAGGCACCTGAAATCAAATTCAGCTATACCACCGATCCACAAACCGCATTTACCGACGTGGACTTTGTGATGGCACACATTCGCGTCGGTAAGTACCCCATGCGCGAACTGGATGAAAAAATTCCACTGCGTCACGGCGTGGTTGGGCAAGAAACCTGTGGCCCAGGCGGGATTGCCTACGGTATGCGCTCTATTGGCGGCGTGCTTGAACTGGTGGATTACATGGAGCAGTACTCACCACAGGCGTGGATGCTAAATTACTCCAACCCAGCGGCAATCGTGGCAGAGGCGACCCGCAAGCTACGTCCTAATGCAAAAATACTTAATATCTGTGATATGCCAATCGGCATAGAAGGCAGAATGGCAGACATTCTTGGCCTGAAATCGCGCAAAGAGATGACGGTACGCTACTACGGACTGAATCACTTCGGCTGGTGGACATCGATTCAGGATAAAGACGGTAACGAGTTACTGCCAGCTATCCGCGAACACGTTGCACAACATGGTTATATTCCACTGACGGTTGAGAACCATAACGAAGCAAGCTGGAACGACACGTTTGCCAAAGCGAAAGATGTCTGCGCACTCGATCCGCAGACGCTACCCAATACTTACCTGAAATATTATTTCTTCCCCGATTATGTCGTGGCGCATGCCAACCCTGACTATACGCGAGCCAATGAAGTGATGGCCGGACGGGAAAAACAGGTGTTTGGCGCCTGCCGTGCCATCACTGAAGCGAAATCGGGTGCGGCTGGCGATCTCGAAATCGATGAACACGCGTCTTATATTGTTGATCTGGCACGCGCTATCGCATTTAACACGCGAGAAAGAATGCTATTGATTGTTGAGAACAACGGCGCGATACGTAACTTTGACCCTAGCGCGATGGTGGAAATTCCGTGTCTCGTTGGCAGCCACGGGCCTGAGCCGCTGCAAATAGGCGACATTCCTACATTCCAAAAAGGATTAATGAGCCAGCAGGTTGCCGTCGAAAAATTGGTGGTTGAAGCCTGGGAAGAGGGATCGTATCAAAAACTGTGGCAAGCGCTGACATTGTCCAAAACGGTTCCTAGCGCAAGCGTCGCCAAAGCCATTTTGGACGATCTGATTGATGCCAACCGCGATTTCTGGCCTGAATTACACTAACAGGAAACGACTTCCCGCCCCTTCTTATTGCGAAGGGGCTTTCTCCTGTCACTTTTCCCGTTATCGCGCAGCACGTAAATTCCTCTCTCAATTTCCCTTATTCCACTTATTAAGAAAACTTCACTTGAGGTTGCGTTTTTGTTACATGAAAATGATTCTCATTCATTGCTATAATCTCTACGACAACGATTAAGGGAACGAACGAGATGCAGACGTCCATTTACCAACAGTACCTTCAGGCTAAAGTTGAACACCCGCGTAAATACGCACGCGATCTGGCTACACTACTCAACATCAGTGAAGCGGAATTGACTCATGCCCGCGTCGGACATGATGCGCAGCGCCTGCAGGGTGACGCCAAAGTTTGGTTAAGTGCGCTGGAGCAGGTTGGTAATACCAAGTCGATCACACGCAACGAGTACGCCGTGCATGAGCATACCGGTTACTACCAAAACCAGACGCTTGATGGACATGCCGGTCTTATCCTCAACCCGCGCGAGTTGGATCTGCGTTTGTTCCTTTCTCAATGGGCATCCGCCTTTGCGCTGCGTGAAAATACCGCACGCGGTGAGCGCCAGAGCATTCAGTTTTTCGATCATCAGGGTGATGCCATTCTGAAGGTCTACACGACCGACACCACGGACATGGCCGCCTGGCAGCTATTCGTTGAGAAATTTACTAGCAGCGAAAACCCAGCGTTGACACGTCGTCCAGCGAGTAACACCGCCGTGGAACAGCCGGTTGCCCATAATCCTCAGTTTGAAGCAGACTGGCGTGCGATGACGGATGTGCATGATTTCTTCATTCTGCTCAGACGCTATAACCTGACGCGTCAGCAGGCGTTTAACTCGGTCGCTGACGATTTGGCCTACCGTGTAGAAAACGATGCGCTGTCACAGATTCTGTTTGCCGCACGTGAAGATCAGAACGAGATCATGGTGTTTGTCGGCAACCGTGGCTGTGTGCAAATCTTCACCGGTACGCTTGAGCGTGTCGAGCGCATGGAGCAACACGCCGAATGGATTAATATCTTTAATAAAGATTTCACCCTGCATCTGATCGAAGGCGCGATCGCTGAAAGTTGGATCACGCGTAAACCGACAGCCGACGGCATCGTGACCAGCCTGGAACTCTATGCCGCAGATGGCTCTCAAATTGCACAACTCTTTGGGCAACGTACCGAAGGAACGCCGGAACAACAGCAATGGCGCAACCAGATCGATGCCCTGAAACTGCGTAAGGATCTTGCTGCATGAAAAACTGGTTATTCCCCCTGTTATTGACACTTCCTCTCGGGGTGTCCGCTGCCGAGCGTGTCGTTTCTATCGGTGGCGACGTTACCGAAATCATCTATGCGCTGGGCGCAGAGAAAAATTTAGTTGCACGCGACAGCACCAGTCTGCACCCAGAAGCCGTGAAAAAGCTGCCTGATGTGGGCTACATGCGTCAGCTCAACACCGAAGGCATTCTGGCAATGAAACCTTCTCTGGTTGTCGCCAGCGATCTGTCCCAGCCATCGCTTATCTTGCAGCAGGTTGCGGACAGCGGCACCAAAGTGGTTCATGTAACCGCCGAGCCATCGCTGGATGCCGTGCCGAAGAAAATCGGGGCCATCGCGCAGACGCTAGGAAAAGACGCAGAAGGTAAAAAACTGACAGAAACCTATCAGCAGCAGTTGGCGGCAGTCAAAACGTCACCGCTGCCGGTTAACGTGCTGTTCGTTCTCAGCCACGGCGGTATGACCGCGATGGCGGCAGGAAAAAATACCCCAGCGGACACAATTATCCGCCATGTCGGGTTGAAGAATGCCATGCAGAACGTTGAACGCTACCAGCCGCTGTCGCAGGAAGGCGTGATTGCCAGCGCACCGGATCTAATTCTGATTTCCAGCCAGGGACTGAAAATGCTGGGTGGTGAAGCACAAGTCTGGAAATTACCCGGTCTGGAACTGACGCCTGCGGGTAAGCACAAGCGTCTGTTGGTGGTCGATGACATGGCGATGCTCGGCTTTACGCTCGAAACCCCAGCGCTGATGGCTACGCTGCGTCAGACAGCCGAAGCGATAAAATGACGTCACGGTTTCACCCGCGATTTTGGTTGATCGCACTGCTGTTACTGATGGTGGCACTGATGGTCGGTGCCGCCAACATGGGTGCGCTGAGCCTGTCGCTAAAAATGTTATGGCAGACCCCCTTTGACGATCCAATCTGGCATATTTGGCTGAATATCCGCGTTCCCCGCGTGCTACTGGCGATACTCGTCGGTGGGGCATTGGCCTGTTCCGGCGCGATTATGCAAGGGCTGTTTCGTAATCCGCTGGCCGACCCCGGCCTGCTGGGTATCAGCAGCGGTGCCGCCCTCTGCGTAGCGCTGACCATCGTGCTACCGCTCGGCCTGCCTCCGCTGTTGGCGCTTTACGGTCCGATGTTCGCCGCCTTTGCGGGTAGTCTGGCGATTACCGCTATCATCTTCATCCTCAGCCGTTCCGAACAGGGTGGGTTAACGCGGCTATTACTGGCAGGTATCGCGCTCAATGCGTTGTGTATTGCCTTCATCGGCGTCTTGACCTACCTCAGTACCGACCAGCAGTTGCGCCAGTTTTCACTGTGGGGCATGGGGAGTCTCGGGCAGGCGCAGTGGCCAATGCTGCTTGTTGCCAGCACGCTGACAATCCCTGCGATGATCGCTACATTGTACTATGCACGTCGCCTGAATCTGTTGCAGCTAGGGGATGAAGAAGCGCACTACCTCGGTGTTAACGTGAAGCGCACCAAATACACGCTACTGTTGCTGAGTTCGCTGCTGGTTGGCGTGGCGGTTGCGGTCAGCGGCGTGATCGGGTTTATCGGGCTTATCATCCCACACCTGATGCGTATGCATCTGGGTGCCGATCATCGCTGGCTCCTTCCGGGATCTATCCTGGGCGGTGCCTGTCTGCTGCTGTTTGCCGATACGCTGGCACGCACATTACTTTCTCCGGCAGAAATGCCCGTTGGGTTATTAAGCAGCCTGATTGGCGGCCCCTATTTCTTATGGCTGATCGTTCAGCATAAAGGACGCGGCAATGACTGACTCAGCGCTCGACCGGACGTTAGTCGCCCGCCATCTGCGCTTTCAGACCAACGGGCGTTATCTGACCGATGATGTCTCTCTGGAACTGAATTGTGGGGAAATCGTGGCGATTATTGGTCCTAACGGCGCGGGAAAATCGACCCTGCTCCGTTTACTGACCGGTTATTTGACGCCCGATGACGGTGAATGCCTGTTAGCCGGACAACCCTTTTCGCACTGGCAGCCCAGTGCATTGGCAAAAACGCGTGCGGTGATGCGCCAGCATAGCGGCATGGCGTTTGCGTTTAGCGTGCAGGATGTCGTTGCGATGGGGCGCTCCCCTCATGGGCGCTACCCGAAAAACGATGACGTTGTTCAACAAGTCATGGCGCAAACGGGCTGTCTGGAACTGGCGACGCGCGACTATCGTCATCTTTCTGGCGGAGAGCAGCAGCGGGTGCAGCTGGCCCGTGTGCTGGCACAGCTGTGGCATCCCGAACCGACGCCAGGCTGGTTATTTCTCGATGAACCAACCTCGGCGCTGGATCTGTACCATCAGCAACACCTCTTGCGGCTGCTCAAGCAACTCACGCGTGAACAGCCGCTAGCCGTATGCTGTGTCCTGCACGATCTGAATCTGGCGGCGCTGTATGCCGACCGCATTCTACTACTGCACGAAGGCAAACTGGTCGCACAAGGCTCGCCTGCGGACGTACTACAGGCAGAGACGCTGGCTCACTGGTATCGTGCCGATCTTAGCGTGGGTTCGCATCCTGACTACGCCATCCCACAGGTTTATCTGCGTCAATAGTTTGCCCCCCTGCTCCGGCTTAGCTGGAGCAGGATATCTCCAGATGCTTACCCCAGTCTGGCGGTAACGCCGCCAAATCGTGGCTATCCGGCTGCTCGTCAAACGGCCGACACAGCGCCTGATGCAGACGTGCCAGCGCGCTAGTATCGTCACTTTCCGCCCGTTCAATCGCCATTTGCGCCAGATAATTACGCAGAATATATTTTGGATTCGTCGCATTCATCAGACGACGGCGTTCCTCATCGTCCTGATCTTCCTGCATCAACCTCTGGCGGTAGGTAGCAAACCAGCTATCGAATGCCGCTCTATCAATGAATTCATCACGGAGCGGCGAGCGCGATGCCTGCTTCTCGCTGTCCGCTAACAGCCGGAACGTGCGGGTGTAATCGCTGCCTTCTTTCTGCATCAGGCGCAATAGCCCGACCAGCACGTCATTATCGTCGGGGCTCGCGGTAAATAAGCCCAGCTTGGCGCGCATCAGCGTGCCATAGTGCTGCATCAGCGCCGGTTCATAGCGAGCAAGCGCACGCTCCAGCGTGTCGGTATCCATCAATCCCGACAGCGCCTGCCCCAAACGATGTAGATTCCACAGCCCAACTGCAGGCTGGTTGTCAAACGCGTAGCGCCCGCGATGGTCAGAGTGATTGCAAATGAAGTCCGGCTGATAGGCATCTAAAAAACCATAAGGGCCGTAGTCGATAGTCAGCCCCAGAATCGACATGTTGTCCGTGTTCATGACACCGTGCGAAAATCCGACCGCCTGCCAGTGTGTAATCAGCCGAGCGGTACGTTCTACCACATCGCCAAACCACAGTTCATAACGACGTTCGTCGTTTTCCCACTGTGGCCAGTGACGAGCAATCACATACTCCACCAACTGACGCACTTTTTCCGGCTCACGACGATAGTAGAAGTGTTCAAAATGACCAAAGCGCACATGGCTTTCCGCCACGCGCAGCAGCATTGCGCCCTTTTCTTCTTGCTCACGCTGCACTGGATGTTGGCTGGTGACAATCGTCAGCGCCCGCGTAGTGGGAATCCCCAGATGATGCATCGCTTCCGAGGCCAGAAATTCGCGTATTGCCGAACGTAACACGGCACGACCATCCCCCATGCGCGAATACGGTGTTAGCCCCGCACCTTTCAGGTGCCAGTCCATGCTGCGGCCATCCGCCAGCTGTTGTTCCCCTAGCAGGATGCCACGCCCGTCACCCAGTTGGCCGGCCCACGAGCCAAACTGATGACCGCTGTACACCTGCGCCAGCGGCTCCATTCCCGGCAGTAAACGCGTACCGCTCCAGACGTCATCCTGTTCTGGCGTAAACCAGTCGGAAGACAGGCCAAGTTCTGAGGCCAATCCCTCACTGTGATAAAGCAGACGAGCGCCATGCAGCGGCGTCGGCTGTAGCGCGGTATAGAACCCTGGCAATTGATGAAAATAGTGGTTTTTGAATAACGGTGTTTGCTGCATCTTGTCTCCCTAATACCACCCTGCTCAGGTGAAGAGAGCCACACGCTCACCACACAACGACTAACGGGTATGCAGAAAGTGTAGAGGGATGGCAACGAAATTAACACGGAGGAAATACAGGGATATTATTTTCACAACGCATATTCAGGAAGAACATCGTTGCCAAAAGCGGTGAATCTATTGCATTAGCCGATCAGCGCCGTACGCTGCTCAAGTCGTTCGAAATGTACCGCTGGCCACATCCGTCCTTGGACGGCATCAATGTTCAACGGCTTTATTTTATTCAAAATCGCCAGGGTATCGATCTCCTTAGCGACGATACTAATCCCTGAATAGCTGTTTTTAATCGTCCGTAATAACGGCTCCATCATCAGCGTATTGGTCGGCCGCGATAAAAGTTGCCCGATAAACTGACGATCCAGCTTCACGCCGCGCACTAACCCATCGTGTAAAGGTTTAAGCGTGGTTTTTCCAGAACCAAAATTATCCAGCCATAAAGGAACGGATTGGCTCAAATTAAGCAGTGCTGCGTTTTCTTTTCCCTGCGATAGCTGTGGGAAAAGCTCATTAATTTCCAATAAAACAAAATTGAGGTGTTTGATTTCGCCGCGCAGTACGTCGGATTTAATTAACATCTCTGTTATCTGACGCCCTACCTTGAGTACCAGTTGAATGTGGTTATCGATAAACCATGCCGATTTTTCTTTGATAAAAAGAAGCTGTTCATGAATAAAATCATGTTGTTGTCGCGGGCTTAACTGCATAAGGAGAATATCGGCGGGCATGCTCAACTTACCCGCAAGACCATTAAAATGGCTTATCATTTCAACGGCAAGCAGTGTTCCATCCAACCTGAATATCGGCCAAAAAACGTAGTCACTGGTGTAATCAACAGCAAGATGGATGCGCATGATCTTGTACTACACAGAATAAATAATAATCACATTAAGTTATTATCATAGACGAATCTATAGCACTTACTCGTACTAAGCACGAAAAGCACTCTTCTGCCATAACGCCAGTTTATTCAGAGTCCGGCTTCGCTTAGAGTTGCGTCCACTTTACGTGGGTAAGATCATGATTCGGTTGCCCTCAGAACGAGGGCAACCGGAAAGCAGGGTTTAAATCACCATATTCAGCAGCAGACAGCCAATCAGGCCACACACCGCAATAATGGTTTCCAACGCAGACCAGGACTTCATGGTTTCGACAATAGTCAGGTTGAAATACTCTTTAAACAGCCAGAAACCCGGATCGTTCACGTGAGAGAAAATCACGCTGCCGGAACCCACAGCCAGCACCATCAGCTCAGGACTCACCCCAGTGATGGTCAGCAACGGCGCAACAATCCCGCCTGCGGTCATAGCCGCAACGGTCGCTGAACCCAGAGCCAGACGCAATGCCGCAGCAATCGCCCATCCCATCAGTAACGGCGACAGCGTACTGCCCGCCATCAGCGTTTCGATATACTTCGCAACGCCACCGTCCACCAGAATTTGTTTGAATGCACCGCCACCACCGATAACCATCAACATCATGGCGATGATCTTGATGGAATCGCTAACGGTATCCATTACCTGATCCATGCTACGACCGCGATTAAGCCCGAAGGTAAAGATCGCCACGATAACGGAAATCAGGGTCGCCATAACCGGGTCGCCCAAAAACTCCGCGTAACCCAGCACTGGGTGGCCTTTTTGCAGCGTCATTTCTGCCACTGCACGGCCCGTCATCAGAATAACCGGAATCAGGGTAGTGAATACGCTGATACCAAAGCTCGGCATCTCATGGTCGGCAAACACTTTTGGATTGTGCAATCCAGCAGGAATAGGTTTATCGATACTTTTCAGGAAACGCGCATAGACCGGCCCCGCCAAAATCACAGTAGGGATAGCAATCAGGGTTCCGTAAAGCAGGGTTTTACCCATATCGGCTTTGAACAGAATAGCGATAGCGGTCGGGCCCGGATGCGGAGGCAACAGCGCATGGGTTACCGATAACGCGGCAGCCATCGGCACACCGATAAACAGCAATGGAATTTGCGCCGCAGCTGCAATGGTAAACACCAGCGGCAGCAACAACACAAAGCCAACTTCATAAAACAGCGCAAAACCGACAGTAAAACCGGTTAAGACCACTGCCCACTGGATACGGTCCTTACCAAATTTATCGATAAGCGTTGTCGCAATACGCTGGGCGCCGCCGCAATCTGCCAGCAGTTTGCCCAACATGGCGCCAAACCCCATGATCAGGGCCAGGCTGCCCAGCGTGCCGCCAACCCCATTTTTGATAGAAGTGATCACGCCATTGACGTTAAATCCCCCCTGAGTGGTGTAACCCAACGCCAAGCCGACGGCCAGCGACACCAGAATCAATGAAATGAACCCGTTCAATTTACAACGGATCATCAGCAGCAGCAGCAGGGCAACCCCAATTGCTACGATGATTAATGGCATAATAATTCTCCGATATAGGAATCGTACAGATGCTGTCGCTATTCTAGTCAGATCTATAAAAGCTACGTTGACTTCAAGATAGCGTTCTTTTTGTTACCGGGTAGCGCTTGCTACCGAGCTTTGGGGGCCAAAGCCTGACATGCCGGAGTTGTACTTCACGCCCTCTATTATGCCATCGGTAATTTGTGATTTTTGTCACACCCCTACTTGTTACCGGTATCATGATACCGGTAACGTGATAAAATGCGAAACTACCAAGTAAGCTTAAATATTCATTTTGAGATAGAGATCAAACTATGGCTGGACAAAGCATCATCATCATGGGCGTATCTGGGTGTGGTAAATCCAGTGTGGGAGCCGCCATCGCGAACGCGCTGGGCGCTAAATTCATCGATGGCGACGATCTGCACCCGCGAGCCAACATTCAAAAAATGGCCAGCGGCCAGCCACTAGATGATAACGATCGTGCGCCGTGGCTTGAGCGTCTCAACGATGCCGCCTACAGCCTGCGCCACAAGAACGAAGTGGGCCTGATCGTCTGCTCTTCGTTAAAACGCCGTTACCGCGATCGCCTGCGTCAGGACAATCCAGAAATGCTGTTCCTTTATATGAAAGGCAGCTTTGACGTCATTCTGGAACGCCTCAAGGCACGCGCTGGGCATTTCATGCCAACCGATCTGCTCAAAAGCCAATTCGAGGCGTTGGAAGAACCGGCCGCTAATGAAACTGACGTGGTCAGTATCGACATCGATGGCGACTTTGATGAAGTGGTTGCGCGTGGCCTGGCAGCATTGCGCAACGCGGGTGTTGTATCTCGCCGCTAAGGGTTCAAATACTGCCGCCGTGCAGGATAGTGAAGCCCAAGTCCAATCGTTGCGGGGTAACAACCTCCCCGCGTAACCGGGCCAGCAGCCTCTCTGCCGCCACCTGCCCCATTACTTCACGCGGCGTCAACACGCTGGCCAGTTTAGGTTCCATCGACTGGCCAATATCGTGTCCGTGAAAGCCGGCGATCGCCATTTGATCGGGGATGTGCAACCCTTGCCGTTGGCACTCGAAGGCGGCACCAATGGCGATATCATCGTTGGTGCAAAACAGGCTGTCGGTTTCCGGATAACGCTCGAGCGCTTCTTTCATCAGTTCGCCGCCCAGGCTGTAAGACGAGGGACGATCGGTACTGACATCACGCGGCATCAGCCCGGCCTCACGCATCGCCTGTTCATACCCCTGCATTTTAATCAGAGTACGTTCATCCAAACGCGAGCCGAGATAAACAGGAAAACGGTGTCCACGCGCCAGCAGTACCTGAGTCATCTGGTAGGCAGCTTCAAAATTGTTAAAACCCACGGCCAGATCGATACAGGGAGACTCGCTGTCCATGATTTCAATCACTGGAATGCCGGCCACTTCAATCATCTTGCGCGTGCGTTCCGTGTGCGAACGCTCAGAAAGGATCAGTCCATCGATGTTGTAGGAAAGCAGTGACGTCAAGCGCATCTCTTCACGCTCGGCGTGGTAGCCATAGTGCGCCAGCATCGTCTGGTAGCCATGCGCATCCGTCACGCGCTCAATGCCACGCAATACTTCAGCAAACACCTGATTGGTCAATGAAGGAAGCAGAACGCCAATCGCTCGGCTAGTGGCATTCGATAAAATCTCTGGTGCCCGGTTGGGTATGTACCCCAATTCATCCAGCGCAGCGGCAATCCTGTCGCGTAGCGTCGCCGATACCTTCTGCGGATCGCGTAGATAGCGGCTAATGGTCATTTTAGTGACGCCTACACAGTTGGCCACATCTTGTAAACCTGGTCTTTTCTTCTTCATTTTCAATCAATTGAAATATTGTTGGCCGGTACTCTAGTGTAACAAAGAAAACCAACGCTGTCTGTGAGCGAGGGTGACACGATGGCAACCCGTTCACTACCCGAACCAACATAACAATTAAATGATTAATAATGACAAAACAACCCTGCCCTTCCCCTTATTTTTCATTGAAAAAACGTCATAATTCCGAGCACATTGACATCCATAAAAAATATTCAACGCGGCGCTTTGGGAAAAAAAATTCCGCGACACATTAGTTAACTTCTATTTTTCATTCTTTAACTTTAAATAATATAGCCCCATAAAAACGACATTAAAAACCCAAACTAATTTTTATTTTTTCCATTATTATTTTAGATATTACTACCCATCACGATAAAGCCTGATATAGCACATTTTGCGCCTTTCCCACTAGCACACATCACAACGTGATCTTCATCACAAAATAATTTTCATCTCAGCTGAATCGAGTAAAGCGTCATCATTAAACTCATTGTTACCGGTATCATTTGAGTATATAGTGGTCTCATCACCGTCAGGGCGTCCTGATACATGGCCTATTGGAGAGAAAACTTAGCGGCAAAGATGAAAGTCTGAATCAAGTGAGGTCGCGATAAACCCTATTCGCGCCCTGAATACGCCCATACTGTTTTACGGTATATACACCGTATTAAAGGGCACTTTATTTATTGACGATCTCGTATCGTGCGTTTATTTGCACGAGAGCATTTCTCATCTTAAAAATAATAAAAACGCCCGCTAACCACAGTAGTCCGATTATTTCTTTCGACGTCATTGGCATCTAATTTTAATTAAGCAAAGCATCAATGTTAAACACATGGGGCATAGCATGAATCCTATTGTTGCACGCGTCACCCAGAATATCCTGTCTCGTTCTCAGGCTGAACGTAGCCGTTATCTGGCACAGATTGCATTAGCCAAAAATAAAACCGTACACCGCTCCGAGCTTGCCTGCGGCAATCTGGCGCACGGCTTTGCCGCTTGCTCGCCAGAAGATAAAGCCGATTTGAAGAACATGATCAAAAGCAACATCGGCATTATTACGTCCTATAACGACATGCTCTCTGCCCATCAACCTTACGAACGTTACCCAGAACTGATCAAAAAGGCGTTGCACGCCATCGGTGCCGTCGGCCAGGTAGCAGGCGGTGTACCCGCCATGTGCGACGGCGTGACACAGGGGCAAGATGGCATGGAGCTTTCACTGTTCAGCCGAGATCTGATCGCGATGTCAGCGGCGATCGGGTTGTCACACAACATGTTTGATGGCGCGCTCTTTTTAGGCGTGTGCGACAAGATTGTCCCCGGGTTGTTTATTGCCGCCCTCTCTTTTGGCCACCTGCCTGCGGTTTTTGTGCCCGCAGGTCCGATGCGCACTGGCATTTCCAATAAAGAGAAAGTGCGTATCCGCCAACTGTATGCTGAAGGGAAAGTAGGCCGTGATGCGCTGCTGGAATCGGAGGCCAGCGCTTACCACGGTGCCGGTACCTGTACCTTTTACGGTACGGCCAATTCGAACCAGATGGTCATGGAGATCATGGGGCTGCACCTGCCCGGATCCTCTTTTATCTACCCGGATATTCCGCTGCGTGATGTGTTAACTGAAGCTGCTGCACGTCAGGTCACTCGAATGACGGAAAGTGCAGGAGATTATCTGCCTGTCGGCAAGTTGGTGGACGAAAAAGTGATCGTCAACGGTATTGTCGCACTGCTTGCAACCGGTGGCTCCACTAACCACACCATGCATCTGGTGGCAATGGCGAAAGCGGCCGGTTTTACTGTCACCTGGGATGATTTTTCTGAACTGTCTGAAGTCGTGCCACTGCTGTGTCGCATCTACCCTAACGGCCCTGGCGACATCAACTATTTTCAAGCCGCAGGCGGCGTATCATTGTTGGTCCGGGAATTACTGCGCGGTGGCTTGCTGCACGAAGATGTTCACACCGTGGCAGGTTTTGGCCTACACCGTTATACCCAGGAACCGTTCCTCGAAGAGGGTAAGTTGGTCTATCGCGAGGGTCCACAGGTATCGCTGGATGCCGATGTGATTGCCCCGCTGGAAGCCCCGTTCGCCAAACACGGCGGCACCAAGGTGCTTTCCGGCAATCTGGGGCGCGCAGTGATGAAAACCTCTGCTGTGCCGAGTGAAAGACAAACCATCGTAGCGCCCGCCGTGGTCTTCAACGATCAGAATGATGTCGATGCCGCCTTTAAAGCCGGTCGACTGGACAACGATTGCGTCGTTGTCGTGCGTTATCAGGGACCGAGGGCGATAGGCATGCCGGAACTGCACAAACTAATGCCACCACTCGGCGTCTTGATGGACAGGGGCATCAACGTCGCGCTGGTGACGGATGGCCGCTTATCGGGCGCATCTGGCAAGGTGCCTGCGGCTATCCATGTCACACCGGAGGCTTACGTCGGAGGGTTGCTGGCAAAAGTCCAGGATGGCGATATGATCCGCGTTGACGGCATCAGCGGCGAAATCAGCCTGTTGGTCGATGAAACCGAACTGGCACAGCGCCATCCCGAACAACCGGATTTATCCGCATCCCACGTGGGTATGGGGCGAGAGTTGTTTACCGCATTACGCGAGAACATTACCGGTGCAGAACAGGGAGCCAGCGCGATCCCCAACCGTTACGCACATTCGCCACAGGAATCTGCGTAATAGCGTTTTACGCACGTTTTAAGCACAAATAGACGTGCAAACCAGGATTGGTCGATGTCATCGCGAATAACGGGACAACTTGCGTGTGATGCGTGACATCGGATGGAATTAGATGCGGCGGGCCTGCCAGTAAGCCCGTTTCCAATAGACGTTATCCAGCGACGAACGGATGACGCCCTGACTGGTGGAAGCGTGAATAAACTGGTCGTCTTTATCGTAAATACCGACGTGCAGCCCGCTGCTGCCACTGCCCGTTTTGAAAAAGACCAAATCGCCCGGCAGCAGATTATCACGGTCAACGCGCTCACCCAGCTCGGTTTGTTCTTCCGTCGTGCGCGGCAACTGCATGCCAAACTTATCGCGAAACGTCAGGTAGACGAAACCGGAACAATCGACGCCGTTACGATCCAGACCGCCATAGCGATAAGGCGTTCTGTACCATTGCCCCAGTTGATCGTTTAGCTGCACCATCACCATGATTGAATCGCTCAGACGCGCATTCGGCGGCGGGTTGTTATGCCGACTACTGCTACAGCCGACCAAAATCAGGCTGGCGAGGAGCAACCCATATCGTAGAACCAAACCAGGTCGTAGACGTATCATGCGCGATTACCATAAAAGCAGCCGAGGCCACAGGCTGACGGCGGCAGAGAAGAATGCCAAGTATAGACTCTACATAATTCGAGTTTCAGGACAAAAACGGCAAGGCGTTTTTGAACAGCGCTTGCGCTGACCCCGAAGGGGTGAGGCCATAAGGCTGAATAACGCGGCAAGCGAAGGAATCCCGATGAGCTTACATAAGTAAGTGATTCGGGTGAGTGAACGCAGCCAACGCACATGCAACTTGAAGTATGATGAGTATTGATTAATTTAGCGTTTAATCGGGGTGGCTGGCAAGTAAAGGCGATTTTTCCTATTTTCTGGCGACGCAGATTCTCTCGCGACAGCAATTAGGCACTGCGAGTGGTGATCCAATTTCTGCCATCGACCACGTGCCGCTGAAACGCAACACCGAACACAGGAGATAACACCTCCGGCAGCATGACATCCTCCGTTTCACCCTGTGCCACCAGAACGCCCGCCGACAGTAGCCACACGCGATCCGCATGGTGGGCGCTGTGGTTGAGATCGTGTGCGCAAACCACGACGGCAATCCCCAAGCGACAGAGTTCGCTCAGTAGCGAATCCAGTGCCACCTGCTGAGCCACATCCAGACTGCTGGTGGGTTCGTCCAGCAGCAGCAAACGCGCGTGCGGATTGGTCGTCGGCCAAATCTGCAATAACGCCGCCACCAGCCGAGCACGCTGCCACTCACCGCCTGACAACTGCGTAAGCGGGCGCGCCAGCTTATCGGTTAGCATCAGGCGTTCCGCCAAGAAATGCACCACCTTTTCAACCGCGTATTCCTGAGCCAGCGGCGGTTGATGCCGTTGCCAATACTGAAACACTGGCATCAGTGCCAATGGCGGTTGCTGCTGTGCCAGATAGGCGCGCCGCACGGCTAGGTCCGCTGCCGTATACTGCGACAGCGGCGTGCCAGCCAGATAGACCTCGCCTTCACCCGCCAATAAGCCAGCCGCTCTTGCCAGCAAGGTGCTCTTTCCTGCGCCGTTCGGGCCGATAATATGCAGTAGTTCACCGGGACGGCACTCTGCATTCGTTGGCGACAAACGCGGCAAGACACTAGCCTGCCGCAGTTGCAATACCGGGGAAGTCTGCTGCGTCAATTATTTTG
Source organism: Pectobacterium atrosepticum (assembly GCF_000740965.1). Lineage (NCBI taxonomy): Bacteria > Pseudomonadati > Pseudomonadota > Gammaproteobacteria > Enterobacterales > Pectobacteriaceae > Pectobacterium > Pectobacterium atrosepticum. The sequence goes on from NZ_CP009125.1 coordinate 3,029,503, forward strand.
CCAACGCCGCTTCTATCGCTTTGACGATAGTGTCATGGTCAGGCGACATATCCGGAGCAAAGCGCTCAATCACGCGCCCTTCGCGATCGACCAGAAACTTCTCGAAGTTCCACAAAATATCTTCTGGATTCTTGGGCTTACGGCCTTTGTTTACCAAACGAGCAAAAAAATCACTCTTCCAGGTGCCGTTGGCCTCGGGTTGCTGGCGAATCAACAGCTGATACAGCGGGTGGCGGTTCTCGCCATTCACTTCAATCTTGCTGAACATCGGGAACTGAACGCCAAACGTCCCACGGCAGAATTCTTGAATCTCTTCTTCTGAACCCGGTTCTTGCCCCGCAAATTCATTTGATGGGAATCCCAGCACGACCAACCCTTTGTCACGATAGGTTTCGTAGAGTTTTTCCAACGCGTCGTATTGTTTAGTCAGGCCGCATTTCGATGCGACGTTGACAACTAAAGCAACCTGTCCTTTAAACGCTTCGAACGTTGTCGCTTTCCCGTCGATGATGGTCAGCGGAATAGCATAGATTTCAGTGCTCATCGTTTTGATCCTTTTGTTGGTAAAAATCAGCAGCGTCAGCAATATAGACGAGCTAGAGTCGATTACGTAATAACAGCCAGATAAACCATGGCGATCCCAGCGTAGCGGTAACCACGCCTATCGGCAACTCGGCTGAATTCAACGCAACGCGTGCGACCGTATCCGCCAGCAGCAAAACGCTACCGCCAGCCAATGCACATCCAGTCAATAAATAACGCTGATCGGTCAGTCCACATAGTCGCAACATGTGAGGAATAATCAATCCAATAAACGCAATAATACCGGCTAGCGCCACGCTCAACCCAACCTGTACGCCCATAACCAGCACGAGAACCGTCCGCCAGCGGTAAACTGGGATGCCCAACTGACGCGCCTGAATCTCACCCAGCGTCAGCCCGTTCAACACCGTGCCCTGACCGCTCAGCCACAGCAGCAGCGGCAATAGCGCCAGCATCAGCCAGCCGTGTCGCCAATCAATGCCGCTGAAACCGCCCATCATCCAGTACATCAACTGGCGTAAATCAAGACTGGTACTGAAATAGACCGCCCAGGTCATCACCGCGCTACAGATAATCCCGAGCGCAATGCCGATGAGTAGTAAACGGGTATTGGAAATATGACGGCGAGCAAAATGGAGTAACAGAAAGGTAATCAGTAGCGCACCGGCAATCGCACTCAGGCTTAACACCCAGACAGGTAAAAGTCCCTGCCCCAGCAGTACCGTTAGCACCAAGGCTACGCCTGCACCGTTCGCCACACCCAACAGCCCCGGTTCAGCCAACGGATTATCAAAGACGGCCTGCATGACAGTGCCTGACATAGCCAGACTAGCGCCTACTAGCATCACGGCCAGCGTTCTGGGTAACCGCAGTTGCCAGACAAAGAGTTGCTGAGCATCATCCAGCCAGGCCGTCGGCCAAATCCAGCGTTCCCCCGCGCACAAGCTGACAACCAGCGTGAGCACAAGAAACGCCAATAGCAGCGCCAGACTCCGACGATCGCGTCTGCACTGCTGTTGTTTTAGCTGGCTGTAATGGGGTAACTGCATCGCGTGTTTTAGCGGGATATCACCCGGCAGTAATGGCTGCATTGTTCACCGTAACAAGGAATCCAGCGCAATAAGAGCATATTCCCTAACGGTTCTACCGCTTGGGGCATCTCTAAACGTTGTCACGTATGTTAAACGATTTCGCCTGCCTTACACGCTTTTTCCTTGTTGCCGCTACACGTCAAAAGGACGTAGCGCCGCATACTGTCATTACTTGGTGCTGCACACGGCAATATAGTTAAGCTGGTTCCGATTGCGGCGGAAGGTATGAAACATGTTGAAGAACATGCTGCGATTTTCTTTTTTCAGCGCATTTTTTACGATACGCGCCGCACCGGCCACGCCTTCATCATAAATCAGCCCTTGTGGCGTCAGCAGCGTCATCGCGCCGTTATCATAGTTGACCTTGCTAAAACCACATTCCTGAAACAGCGTAACCCAGCGTTCACGCAGCATCGGCTGAGCGTGTACGTTGATCGCTTTATGCATCTGTTCCACCGCCTGCAACGCTCCAGTATCCTTCTCGGAAAGCAGCATGATATCGTGGGTAATGAGGCGACCGCCCGGCTTCAGCACGCGATAATACTCGGCAATAATGCGACTCTTGGCCTTATCGGCATACATGGTCAGCATGGCTTCATTAATCACCACGTCAAAGTGATTATCGGGAAACGGCAGTTCCAGCGCATTCGCCTGCATAATCGTGACCTGTGAGGCCAGACCGTTCGCCGCCACATTTTCCTGCGCCTTCTGTAGTGCCGCTTTATCCATGTCAGCGCCGATGACCTTGCAGCCAAAGCGACGCGCGATTTCCATCGCAGTGGTGCCCATATTGCAGGCCACTTCCAGCACCACGCTGTCCTGCCGGAACGCCGCCTGACTCAGTAGCCACTCGGTTGCCTTTCTGCCGCCGGGGCGCAGGCGTTTTTTCCCCAATCGGGCTAAGAATTTATGTCCTGCTTCATGATCGCTCATACTGTCACTCCTTCATTCGGTGTTATCGCAGTTGCCGTTTACTGAGCTTTCAGCGTCTTCAACATGGTCAGCAACATACGTGACGACTGCTGCGCATCGACGGCGTGAGGGATATTGGCAGGCATACGCACCAGCGTGCCGGGCTGTGCGACGACGGGTTCCCCCCCGATCGTCAGCAATAATTCACCTTCAAGTACCATAACCAGTGCATCATAAGGCGCACTGTGTTCGCTCAACCCCTGTCCTTGGTCGAAGGCAAATAGCGTGACATTGCCGCCGTCGGTACGGGCCAGTACGCGACTGGCGATACCGTGTTCGGTTGGGGTAATCAATTCATGGAGAACCAGCGCCTGTGCCGCCGGAAGGGTATTTTCTTTCATGGAAACGCTCCGCTATTTTCGATTCAGCGTGCCGTGATTTTGCTTGCTGAATTCATGCAAGTGATTATTATTTTCATTTACTAGTTTGATGGTAATACCAGCCTCTGGGAGGGCAAATGACATTTGTCAAAAAGGCACTATCACCCGATGAATACGGCGAAGTGCTGTTTCAGCATGACTGGATGCGCGGTGAACCCAGCGACGTGGTGTGCGAGTTATTGGCAAAAAGCGAGCGCCTGTTTTTCCGGCAGGATGATGTTCTGTTTCGCGAAGGCGACAAAATGCAGCACTGTTTGCTGGTTGAAACGGGAAAATTGCAGGCTTTTCGCCATACCTATGGTGGAGACGAGAAAATTTTCGGGCAGTTTGAACGTGGTGAGTTTGTCGCGATTGCCGCCGTCTTTATGGATCACGGCCGTTTCCCGATGAATATCCGTGCGCTAAGCGATGGCCACACGCTGATGATTCCGCGGCAGGATATTCATCAGTTTTGTTTGCAACGTCCTGAGTTGGCGCTGCGTTTGCTGAATTATCTGGGCAAAAAGCTCTACTCAACGATCAACCAAATCGACTGGCTGACCTCCAGCTCTGCGCCACAGCGTCTGGCGGATTACCTATTGCGGCAACACCACATTCAGCAAACTCAGCATCTGACATTGCCGGTGAGCCGGGGACAGCTCGCCACGTCATTGGGGATGCGCGGTGAAACATTGAGTCGATTGATGTCCGACTGGAAGCGGCAAGGTCACATTACCTATCGGGGCCATCAGGTGGAATTGTGCGATCTGAATTATCTGAAAGAACTGGCTGCCGAGGCAAGAAGGACATTCTGACGGGGATAACTGATTATGCTAAGGCTTTGTAAGATGAAGCATAGCGGTGCTATAGAACAACATTGGATATACATTTTGACAATTGTCATTCCCCCATCACCGGATTATCAACTACGCTTAGCTTACATTGATGAGAATAGCTCTCATTAACATAAGTATCTCATTAACATCGTGATGAGATACCGTGAGGGTAACGCTATGCTAGGCTTTCTCCGACGAACCTTATCTCTTCATGGAGCGCGGTCATTCCATGCACTGTCACGCAATAACGGCCAACAGCCGCCGCATCCGCAGACGGCCGTGCCGACAGAAACCGCAGTCCATGCTCGCTGTAGCGAGAGCGAATATTGTTTCTTTAATCACGCCGCCATGTTGCCATTCGATCAGCTTGACGAATGTTGCTACAGCAACGATCGACAAGAGAAAGCGTCATCCTCACACGATTCATGACGCTTTCACTTTTTGCTGGCGCTTAAAACGTAATGCTTTTGCCACGCGTCAGCCAGGCACTGACAAACTCGGGCACTACGGTGCTGGCAGGGCCGTAAATTTTTTCATCAAACTGGCTTTCTACCTGACTGGGTTCCAGATTCAGTTCCAGCGTGTAGGCACCGTGCGAGTGGGCTTCATGGACAAAGCCAGCGGCGGGATAGACGTGCCCGGACGTACCAATCGCGATAAAGTAATCCGCCTGCGACAGCGCATGGTAAATCTTGTCCATGTGCAACGGCATTTCACCAAACCATACAATATGCGGGCGTAACGGCGCGGGAAATTGGCAACAGTGGCAGCGTTCACCGACGGCGAGATCGTCCCTCCACTCAAAAATCTGTCCACTTTGGCTACAGCGTATCTTCAGTAGTTCACCGTGCATATGAATGACGCGCTGGCTGCCAGCACGTTCATGTAGGTTATCGATATTCTGTGTGATCAGTTGAAAATTGTCTTCCAGCATCGCTTCCAGATTCGCCAACGCCAGATGCGCGGCATTGGGCACAATTTCCGGCTGCTGTAGCTGACGACGACGGGCGTTATAAAATTCCTGCACCAGTTCGGGGTTGCGCTGAAAACCTTCAGGTGTTGCGACATCCTCAACGCGGTGTTCTTCCCACAGGCCATCGGCTGCGCGAAAGGTACGAATACCCGATTCTGCTGAAATGCCTGCGCCCGTCAATACCACAACGCGCGGCTTTTTCACTTCGCTTGCGGCCAGATAATCACGATGGAAAATACGCGCCCGAAGACGCTGTTGCCGCATACGCTTTCCCTTGTGAAAACGCCCTAATCGTTGACGCGTATACATACTTTCTCCAGCTAGTTATCCATTAAGTGTAGCAACGCCGCGCCACGTACGCCGCCCGCATCGCCATGACGCGCTTTCTCTATACGTGGCAGTTTCGCAATTGGTAAAAGTCGCGAAGGAAGACGCGTCGGCAAAATTTGATAAATTTCGTCAAAATTAGACAGGCCGCCGCCCAATACTAACAAATGCGGGTCGAACAGGGTCAGCAGATTACCCAGACAAGCCGCCAGTAAATCCATAAAACGATCGACAAACTCTAGCGCTTTCTCTTCTCCACCACGGTAGTGCCGGATGATGGTTACCGCTGGCAGGGCTTCGCCATACAAATGTTCGTATAACCATTCAAAACCGCGACCGGAAATATAGTTTTCGATACAGCCGAATTGCCCACAGCCGCATTTCACGCGGGGAATATCCACGCCGATGATATCCAACGCGTCGGACGGCAGGCGGAGATGACCGAACTCACCCGCGATACCGTTGCGCCCGTCCACCGGGCGTCCGTTAATCACTAGTCCACCACCCAGTCCTGTGCCCAAAATCAGCCCCAACACGACAGGATAGGAACGAAACTCTGCATCCCAAGCTTCCGACAGTACAAAGCAGTTGGCGTCGTTGCTAATGCGAACATCGCGCTGCAAGCGCTGTGACAAGTCAATCCGCAGCGGTTTTCCCATCGTCGCAGGCAGGTTAGCGGTGAATAACGCCCCCTCATCTCCCGTCTGGATGCCCGGTACGCCAATACCCACGCTCCCCTGCACGCCAACCTGTGCGTCGGCTTCATGCACCAGATCGATCAGCATAGCGAGCAGATCATCATAATTATTGCGCGGGGTCGGCACCCGCTTTTGCCACACCTTATTCAACTCAGCGTCGAACACGCCCAGCTCAATTTTCGTGCCGCCCATGTCAAAACCGTAGTACATGACTGCTCCTTAGGGTGTGATCGCATTGCCACACGATAGGGAATATCCCCGTCATCTCTCAAGCCGCATGTACGTTATCTCGGCTTACTGTCCGCTCAACACGCGGGCTGGATCAATCCTGCTAGCACGTCGCGCCGGATACCAGCTGGCAATCAGACTCAACACTAGCGACGTTCCTAACACGATAAACACATCCATCAGATGCAATTCCGACGGCAGGAAATCGATAAAATAGATATCGCCGGACAGCAGCTTATGGCCGATGAGTGCTTCAATACCGCGAATCATCGGCGTCAGTTGCAAGGTCGCGATCACGCCGACCACAGCCCCTATCACACTGCCCAACAGCCCAGCCAATAGCCCGTACCAAATAAAGATAGCCCGAATCAGCCCATCTGACGCGCCCAGCGTACGTAGAACCGCGATATCACTACTTTTGTCTTTCACCGCCATCACCAGCGTTGAAACAATATTAAAACAGGCCACGCCGATCACCAGGATCATCGCCAGATACATGATAGTTCTCACCATCTGGATGTCCCGATACATATAACCATAGGTGCCAATCCAACTGCGAATATGGACATAGAGATTCGTCGCTTTGCCTGCATCGCGCACCAGTTTATTGGCAGAGAACACGTCGTTGGCCTTGATGGCGATCCCCGTCACGCTCTGCCCCATATCCAGATACTGCTGGGCATCCGCAAGCGGAATCAGCGCTAAGCTATGATCGAGCTGACCACTCAGTTGCAAAATACCGCTGACGTGGAGTCGGATGCGTTTAGGCTGCATCAGCTTCATTTCCGGATCGCTGTTAGGGATCATCACCGTGACCCAATCCCCTTGAGCAACATTCAGCGTTTTTGCCACGCCTTGACCGATAATGACCTGCTGCTCACCTGGGCGAAACCGCTGCCAGGCATCATTGAGAACATAGTTGGGCAACGCACTGAGGTGTGTTTCCTGCTGCGGATCGACGCCTTTTACCTGAATAGCCTGAAGTTTAGCGCCGCTCTCTAGCAGCCCGGTGAAATTGATATAAGGCGCGGCGGCAGCGACGCCGGGCACCTGCTCGATGGTAGGCAGGAAGTCTTGCCAACCATCAAAAGGCTGATTAACTGGCTCGATCTCGCCATGTGGCACCACCGCAAGAATGCGATTATTCAGTTCACGCTCAAACCCATTCATCGCACTCAGGCCGAGAATCAACACCGCCACGCCGAGAGCGATACCCAGCGTCGAAATGACTGAAATCAGTGAAACCATGCCGCCACGCCGACGGCCACGGCTAAATCGCAGGCCAATCTGCAACGAGAGCGGAGGAAAGGTCATTGCCGCGCTCCCATCAGGGTCAGTTCCTGCTGCAATTGACCGTCGCGCATTTCCAGTTGGCGGTTCAGTCGACCAGCCAATTGCAGGTCATGCGTCACCACCAGAAAAGCAGTCCCCTGCCGAACGTTCAGTTCTCCCAGTAGTTCAAAGATGGTATCTGCCGTACGCTGATCGAGATTACCGGTCGGTTCATCCGCCAGCACCAGCGACGGGCTGTTAACCAAGGCTCTGGCAATAGCGACACGTTGTCGCTCACCGCCGGACAGCTCCGACGAACGGTGGTGGCTACGCGCTTCCAGCCCGACAGCCGCCAGCATTTCGCGTGCTTTATCCTGCGCCTGTGAAGTCGGTACTTTGCCAATCAGCAACGGCATCGCCACGTTTTCCAGCGCAGTGAAATCCGGCAGCAGATGGTGGAATTGATAAATAAAACCCAGTTCACGATTGCGCAAATCTGCTTTTGCTGCCGCCGATAGCGTACTCAACGGTTGGCCTTTAAAGATAACCTCGCCTGATGTTGGCGTATCTAATCCACCCAGCACATGCAGCAGCGTACTTTTGCCCGAGCCAGAACTCCCGACTATCGCCATCATCTCACCGCTGCTCATCTCAAAAGAGACATCGCGCAGCACGTCGGTAGACAGCTTGCCGTCCTGATAACGCTTGGACAAATTAGTACACTGCAATAATGATAAATCACTCATAACGTAAAGCCTCAGCGGGTTGAACGGTGGCAGCGCGCCATGATGGGTAAAGTGTCGATAAGAGGGCAATCACCATCGCGGAAATGGCGATAGTCACCACCTGCATGGGATCAATATCCACCGGCAACGCGGCACCATCCAGTAATACGCCCAGCACTGGCATCAGCGTATTCAGTTGGCTGGCCAATAATGCCCCCAGCAATGCCCCTAACAACGCGCCAACAATGCCAGCGCTGCCCCCCTGCACCATAAACACCGCCATCACCTGACGTTGAGTCAGCCCCTGCGTTTGCAGAATGGCGACTTCTCCCTGTTTTTCCATCACCAGTAAACCCAGCGAGGTAATAATATTGAACGCGGCCACAGCAACGATCAGGCTGAGCAACAGCCCCATCATGTTTTTCTCCATGCGCACGGCCTGAAACAGCTCACCTTTACGCTCGCGCCAGTCTTTCCAGACCGTGCCTTCCGGCAGCGTTTGCGTACTCAACGTATCAACCGACAGCGGCTTTTCCAGCCACAAACGCCAACCGGTAATGTGGTTCGCCGGATAGCGCATCAGGCGCGAAGCATCCTGTTGGTTCACCAACAGTTGGTAGCTATCTACTTCGCTGTTGGCGGCAAAGGTTCCGGCAACGGTGAAGATACGTTGGCTAGGAATACGCCCCATCGGCGTCAGTTGGCTAGCGCTCGTTACCATCATGCGTACCTGATCGCCCGTATTCACACCCAGTTGCTCGGCCAGTTTCTCACCCAAAATGGCCTGATACTGACCGGGTTGAAGCTGCTGCTGTTTGACGTTGACCAGATAGCGTGACAGCGGTTCCTTCTCGTCAGGGTCAATCCCCAACATCACGCCAACGGCGACGCTGCGAGCGCTTTGCAGCACCACATCGCCCGTCGTCAGCGGCGCAACACGCGTCACGCCTTCCAGCGAATCGAGGGAGGAAGCAGGAATCAGCACGGGGTTCAGCGAACCTTGCGGCGTAGAGATCACCGCCTGAGGCATCACGCCCAGAATGTTGCCTTCCAGTTCGCGCTCGAAGCCGTTCATGACGGAAAGCACGGTGACCAGCGCCATCACGCCCAGCGTGATGCCAATGGCGGATAACCAGGAGACAAACCGGCCGAAGCGGTCTGATGCACGCCCACGCATATAACGTAGGCCAATAAATAAAGCGACAGGTTGATACATGAAATCCGTCTGGATAAGGTTGCCAAAGCAAAGTGATCAAGGATAATAAAGGGTAGTACTGCTTTATGGAACCCTAACACCCTCACTCTACGGCTTTTTCTTGGCCGGATGCAGGGGGACGAGACCCGATAATCAGATGATGCCTGAAAATTACCGTTATTCGTTGCCACCCAAAGCGGGCGAGCAACGCCTGTTGGGCGAGTTAACCGGCGCGGCCTGCGCCGTTGAATGTGCAGAGATCATTGAACGCCACGCTGGGCTGGTGGTGCTTATCGCCCCCGATATGCAAAACGCTTTGCGATTGCGCGATGAGATTCAGCAATTTACCAACCAGCACGTCACCACACTGCCTGACTGGGAAACGCTGCCCTACGATAGCTTTTCTCCACATCAGGAAATTATTTCGACTCGACTCTCCACACTCTATCAATTGCCCAACATGACGCGCGGCGTCCTGATTCTGCCGGTCAATACGCTGATGCAGCGCGTTTGTCCGCACAGTTTCCTGCACGGTCATGCGCTAGTGTTGAAGAAAGGCCAGCGCCTCTCGCGCGACAAACTGCGTTCACAGTTGGAGCAGGCGGGCTATCGCAGCGTCGATCAGGTGATGGAGCACGGCGAATATGCGACGCGCGGCGCATTGTTGGACCTATTCCCAATGGGGAGCGAAGAGCCCTATCGCATCGATTTCTTTGACGATGAGATCGACAGCCTGCGTCTGTTCGATGTGGATACGCAACGCACGCTGAATGAAGTACCGCACATTAATCTACTGCCCGCACATGAATTCCCAACCGATAAGACGGCAATCGAGCTTTTTCGCAGCCAGTGGCGCGAACAATTCGAAGTCCGGCGCGATGCTGAGCACATTTATCAGCAGGTCAGCAAGGGCGTCTGGCCCGCAGGGATCGAATACTGGCAACCGTTATTCTTCAGTGAGCCGCTGCCGTCGCTGTTCAGCTACTTCCCGAGCAACACACTGATCGTTAACACGGGCAATATCGAGCAGAGCGCTGAGCGCTTCTGGCAGGATATTCAGCAGCGTTTTGAAAGTCGCCGTGTCGATCCGATGCGACCGCTGCTACCATCGGACTCACTCTGGCTGCGCGTCGATGGTCTGTTCACGGAGCTGAAAGCATGGCCGCGCGTGCAGTTAAGAACCGATATGCTGCCGGAAAAAGCCGCCAACGTGAACCTGGCCTATCTGCCGCTGCCGGATCTGGCGATTCAGCATCAGCAAAAATCCCCGCTGGATGCATTGCGCCGTTTTATCGAACAGTTCGACGGTCAGATCATTTTCTCCGTCGAGAGCGAAGGTCGTCGCGAAACGCTGCAAGAGCTACTGACCCGTATCAAACTGAACCCCAAGCCTATCAGCACATTGGAGCAGGCACAGGGGCGTGGCTCTTATCTGATCATCGGTGCCAGCGAACACGGCTTTATTGACACTCTGCGCCAGCGCGCCTTAATCTGCGAAAGCGATCTGCTGGGTGAACGCGTCAGCCGTCGCCGTCAGGATAGTCGCCGCACAATTAATACCGATACGCTGATCCGCAATCTGGCAGAGCTGCGTCCGGGACAGCCCGTTGTTCACCTCGAACACGGCGTTGGCCGCTATGTCGGGCTGACCACGCTGGAAGCCGGTGGCATCAAAGCCGAATACCTGATTTTGACCTATGCGGGTGAAGACAAACTGTACGTCCCCGTTTCTTCGCTACACTTAATTAGCCGCTACGCGGGCGGTGCCGATGAGAATGCGCCGCTGCACAAACTGGGTGGTGAAGCATGGTCACGCGCACGGCAAAAAGCGGCGGAAAGAGTGCGTGATGTCGCAGCCGAGCTGCTGGATATTTATGCCCAGCGTGCAGCGAAAAGCGGTTTTGCCTTTAAGCACGACAAAACACAGTACCAGTTGTTCTGCGAAAGTTTCCCTTTCGAAACCACGCCCGATCAGGCGCAGGCCATCAACGCCGTACTGAGCGACATGTGCCAGCCGCTGGCGATGGATCGTCTGGTGTGTGGTGATGTCGGTTTTGGTAAAACCGAAGTGGCAATGCGCGCCGCGTTCTTAGCGGTTGAAAACCATAAGCAGGTTGCCGTTCTGGTGCCGACAACGCTGTTGGCACAGCAGCATTTTGACAACTTCCGCGATCGCTTTGCCAACTGGCCAGTGAAGATTGAAATGATCTCCCGCTTCCGCAGCGCGCGTGAACAAACCCAGATTCTGAAGGAAACGCAGGAAGGCAAAGTCGATATTCTGATTGGCACCCATAAACTGCTGCAGAGCGACGTGCACTGGCACGACTTAGGGCTGCTCATTGTAGACGAAGAACACCGCTTCGGCGTACGTCACAAAGAGCGCATCAAAGCGATGCGGGCGAATGTCGATATCCTGACGCTGACCGCTACGCCAATTCCGCGAACGCTCAACATGGCAATGAGCGGGATGCGCGATCTGTCGATTATCGCCACACCTCCAGCCCGCCGTCTGGCGGTGAAAACGTTCGTGCGCGAATATGACAATCTGATGGTACGCGAAGCCATCCTGCGTGAAACTCTGCGCGGTGGGCAAGTGTACTATCTGTATAACGACGTCGAAAATATCGAGAAAGCCACCCAACGGTTGGCGGAACTGGTGCCGGAAGCACGCATCGCGATCGGCCACGGTCAGATGCGCGAACGCGAGCTGGAACGGGTGATGAACGATTTCCATCACCAGCGTTTTAACGTGCTGGTGTGTACCACTATCATCGAAACCGGAATCGATATACCGAGCGCCAACACCATCATCATTGAGCGAGCCGATCACTTCGGTCTGGCACAACTGCACCAACTGCGTGGTCGTGTGGGGCGTTCCCACCATCAGGCTTATGCCTATCTGCTGACGCCGCCACCCAAAGCAATGAGCACCGATGCCCAGAAACGTCTGGAAGCGATCGCCTCATTAGAAGACCTCGGTGCCGGCTTTGCGCTAGCGACGCACGATCTGGAAATTCGCGGCGCGGGCGAACTGCTTGGAGACGATCAGAGCGGACAGATGACTAGCGTCGGTTTCTCGCTGTATATGGAACTGCTGGAAAGCGCTGTAGATGCCCTGAAAGCAGGACGAGAGCCGTCACTGGAAGATTTGATCAACAGCCAGACTGACGTCGAGCTACGGTTGCCCGCCTTGTTGCCTGACGATTTCATCCCCGACGTCAATACACGCCTGTCGCTATACAAACGTATTGCCAGTGCGAAAACCCTCGCCGAACTGGATGAGCTAAAGGTTGAACTGATCGATCGCTTCGGTCTATTACCTGATGCAAGTCGCCATCTGTTGCAGGTTGCCGCCTTGCGCCAGCAGGCGCAAGCGTTGGGTATTCGCCGTATTGAAGGGAACGAGAAAGGTGGATTTATCGAATTCGGCGAGCAAAATCGCGTCGACCCGTCCCACCTTATCGGTCTATTGCAGCGCGATCCGAGCACCTTTCGTCTGGATGGCCCGACTCGTCTGAAATTTATGAAGGATTTGAGCAACCGTCCACAGCGCATCGAGTTTATTGGTTCACTGCTGGGGAACATGGCGCAGCATACGCTGGCGGCATAATCCGCTTTCACGATAAAAAACGGGAACCTTCGGGTTCCCGTGAGGTTGCTGACAAAAGCCGCCGTTCGGGAAAGTCTTCCGTTGCATCCACCTTTACAAGTACTGCCGTAACGCAGTAAAGTCGCCAACCTTTTTTAGGGCCTGCCATCCTTGGCGGCATCCCTTCCGGGCCGTCGCTGGTGCGACGTTAAAAGTTTCTCCCGGAAATCTTTATGGCATGGGGCCTCACTATGTTTATCGGTTTTGACTACGGTACCGCCAACTGTTCCGTGGCAGTTATGGATGCAGGCACACCAAGGCTCCTGTCGCTGGAAAATGGCTCGCCTTATCTTTCTTCCCTGCTGTGCGCGCCGGTGCGTGAAGCGGTTAGCGAGTGGCTATGGCGGCATCATCAAGTCAATGCTGAGGGCGAAAATGCGCTGCTGCTGAAGCGCGCCATCAGCTACAACCGCGAAGAAGATATTCGCGTGCAGCCCGATAGCGTGAAATTCGGGCGCGATGCGTTACGCCACTATATGGATGATCCAGAAGAGACATGGTTCGTTAAATCGCCGAAGTCCTTCCTCGGTGCTGTCGGGCTTAAAGCACAACAGATTGCGCTGTTTGAAGATCTGGTCTGCTCCATGATGCTGCATATCCGCACGCAGGCAGAAACCCAGCTCGATCAGCCTATTCGTCAGGCCGTCATCGGGCGACCGATCAACTTTCAGAGCATCGGCGGCGAAGAAGCCAACCAGCAGGCACAAGGGATTTTAGATCGTGCGGCACACCGCGCCGGGTTTGAAGACGTCGTCTTTCAATTTGAACCCGTGGCTGCTGGGCTGGATTTTGAATCTACGCTGACGAAAGAAACGCGCGTGCTGGTCGTGGATATCGGCGGCGGAACCACCGACTGCTCCATGCTACTGATGGGGCCGGAGTGGCATAAACAGCACGAGCGTTCGCAAAGTCTGCTGGGGCACAGCGGCTGCCGCGTTGGCGGTAACGATCTGGACATCATGCTTGCGTTCAAACAGTTGATGCCACTGCTTGGCATGAATAGCGAGTCGGAAAAAGGTATCGCCTTGCCGATCATGACTTGGTGGAATGCGGTCGCCATTAACGATATTCCGGCACAAAAAGAGTTCCATAGCACCGCCAGCCGCGCGTTAATCAACGAAATGATCCGCGATGCCCGCCAGCCCGAACTAGTGAAAAGATTGCTGACCGTTTGGCAACAGCGCTTGAGCTACCGTCTAATCCAACTGGCCGAAGAGAGCAAAATCGCGCTTTCCAACCAAGCGGAAACGGCGGCCGATTTGCACTTTATCGAATCAGGTCTGGCAACACGCATTCATGCTGATGAACTCAACGCCGCGATTGATAATCCGCTCACGCGTATTCAGCAACAGGTAACGCTGGCGTTAGAAACCAGCCAAACCCAGCCAGAAGTCATCTACCTGACTGGCGGTAGCGCAAAATCTCCTCTGCTGCGTCAGGCCATTCAGCAGTTGCTGCCTGATATTCCTATCGCCAGCGGCAACGATTTTGGCTCCGTTACCGCCGGACTAACGCGCTGGGCAGAGATAGTTTTTCGCCGTTAAGTCAGATACAGGACGTAAGCTATGCGTCTCGTCAGACTATGGCTTTATTAACTATCGTGGCTTGACCAACAACCCACGCAGCAGTAATTCCAGCGCGGCAACGGCTTGTGCCAGCCGCGCATTACCATCTTCTCCGTCCGCGATCCAAAACGCCGCTTCGGCCAGACTGCCGTAGATCAACGATGCCAGCGCCTGTGGATCGGCTTCAGCCACCACGCCTTGGCGTATGAGATTGTCGATCAATCGCTGCATCGACTCAACGCAATGCCGTTGTGAATCCGGCGATGCGCCACCCAATACAGCCCGCGCATCACGCAGCACGATGCGCTGAATCTCCGGCTCCAGCGCCATTTCCAGATAGGCACGGCAGCGACACCGGAAACCTTCCCAGTCATCTTCGGCGGTATCGGAGATCGCTTGCAGTCGCTCATCCATCTCAGCATCGATCTGCTCCACCACCGCCGCCAGCAATCCTTTCTTGTCACCGAAGTGGTGATAAAGCGCCCCACGGGTCAGGCTCGCCTGCGCAGTAAGATCGTCCATTGAGGTATCGGCATAGCCGCGTTCGCTGAAGACCTTACGAGCGGTCGCCAGCAGTGTAGCGCGTGTTTCTTCCATTTCAGCACGGGTACGACGAACCATCGACACATCCTTACATACACATCGTATGATTATTTACATTCACTCCGTATGAATATATGCTTTTATTCATACGCTCTGTATGTATTGTCGCTGCACCGCCATCTTGTGGCAAGTGGATTCACTTTGGAGAACGAAATGCTCAACCCTTATCGAGAACTTTTCACCGCCCCTGGTACGAGAGGCTTTGCGCTGGCAGGCCTGTTGGCACGGATTCCGCTGCCCATGACGGGCATCGGCATTATCACCATGCTGTCGCAGTTGCGCGGCAGCTATACGTTGGCAGGAGCGGTATCTGCCACTTTTGTCCTGACCTACGCACTGCTATCACCACAGATCTCCCGTCTTGTGGATCGACATGGACAAGGGCGCGTACTGCCGCTGGCAGCGATGATCAGCACGATCGGCATGCTGCTTCTGCTCGCCAGTTCCCGGTGGCAAGCGCCTGACTGGACCTTATTCATCGGCGCATTATTGGCCGGCTTCATGCCCAGCATGTCAGCGATGGTAAGGGCTCGCTGGACGGCTATCTATCGCGGGCAACCTCGCTTGCAGACCGCTTACTCGCTGGAGACAGTGCTCGATGAAGTCACCTTTATCGCCGGGCCTCCGCTGGCTGTCGGGCTGTCCGTCGCGGTGTTTCCTCAAGCTGGCCCGCTGGCAGCGGCGCTATTGCTGATTATTGGTGTGTTTGCTCTGGTTACACAACGCGGCACCGAACCACCGGTGGAAAAGCAGGATGTCAGCACGGATCGTTCGGGAGCGGTGATCAAGCAGTCAAATGTGCGCTTGCTGACACTGTTGATGGTGGCGATGGGCATCATCGTTGGCACCGTTGACATCGTCAGTGTGGCCTTCGCCGAACAGCATGGCCAACCGGCAGCAGCTAGCCTGATCTTGTCAGCTTATGCGGTCGGTTCCTGTCTAGCCGGACTGCTCTTCGGTGCCCTCAAGCTGCGAACTGCACTGCATCACCTGCTATTACTCGGCGGTGTGGCAACAGCAGCAACCACGCTGCCTCTGCTGCTGGTTGGCAGCATTCCCACATTGGCTGCGGCCGTACTGATCGCGGGACTGTTCTTCGCTCCCACCATGATCGTGGCGATGTCACTAGTCGAACGTTTGGTGCCTGAACACCGCTTAACTGAAGGTATGACCTGGCTGCTGGCAGGGCTAAATATCGGTGTGGCTCTGGGCGCTGCGGTATCGGGTCACGTGGTAGATGAAAGTGGCGCGCGTGCTGGATTCGCCATTGCATTATGCGCTGGTGTTTTGGTGCTGCTGGTCGCGATTTGGGGATATCAGCGCTTGCGGGTACATGCCTCCTCCCTTCCCACTGCCGTTTGACTCTCATAGCCTGTTTCCCGTGTTAAGGACTAAACCATGAATACGTCTTCACCTATCCTCACTGGGCCTACTGCACAGTATCCTTGGCTGGCCGTCGTCTCCATAGGCCTTGCAACTTTCTCTGTTGTCACGACGGAAATGCTTCCGGTCGGTCTGCTAACCCCGATTGCCGACACACTAAGTACCTCTACCGGAACCGCAGGCCTGATGATCTCACTCCCTGCACTGTTGGCCGCATTATTCGCCCCACTGGTGGTGATCGCATCCGGTGGCATGGATAGACGCAGGATTTTATGCGGTCTGCTGGCGCTACTGGTTATCGCCAACATCGCCTCGGCACTGGCACCAGACATCGGCTGGATGCTGGCAGCACGCGTGCTTGTAGGCTTCTGTATGGGCGGCATCTGGGCGATTGCGGGAGGTCTGGCTGCACGACTCGTTCCCGAGCCTGCCATCGGTCTGGCAACATCCATTATCTTTGGCGGCGTCGCCGCGGCGTCCGTGCTGGGTGTACCGCTAGGTGCCCTGATCGGTGATGTCGCCGGATGGCGCTGGGCTTTCGGCTGCATGGCCGTGCTTAGCGGGCTAGTGCTGATACTCCATCTCGCGGTCATTCCTGCGCTACCCGTCGCCGGTTCAGCCACCGTGCGCCAGTTCGGCGAGCAACTGACCAAC
Source organism: Pectobacterium atrosepticum (assembly GCF_000740965.1). Taxonomy (NCBI): domain Bacteria; kingdom Pseudomonadati; phylum Pseudomonadota; class Gammaproteobacteria; order Enterobacterales; family Pectobacteriaceae; genus Pectobacterium; species Pectobacterium atrosepticum. Next base: position 3,046,576 of record NZ_CP009125.1, read on the forward strand.
CGTAAGTTGCAAGTCGGACTGATTCTGACGCTGTTACTGGTGGCAGGGCATTTCATTGCCTTTACCTTCGTGCGCCCGCTGTTGCTATCGGTGTCAGGATTCGATGCGCAGTGGATTAGCGCATTGCTGTTCGCCTATGGCGTTGCAGGCATCGTTGGCAATTTTCTGGTAGGTATGATCGCGGCACAGCGTACGGCTTTAGCCTTGATGGCGATTACTCTGGGGCTGTTGTTGACCTCGATACTGTTCCTGACCATCGGGGGCTCGCATGTTGGCGGCGGCATGGCGTTGCTGGTCTGGGGGCTAGCCTACGGCGGTGTATCCGTTGGTTTGATGACATGGATAATGAAGGCCGCACCGCGCGCCGTGGAGATGGCTTCCGCGCTGTATGTTGGCGTTTTCAATGTTGGTATCGCGCTTGGGTCCTGGGTCGGTGGCCAGATAGTCGATGGCTCAGGCCCAATCGCAACGCTGTGGCTGGCGGGTGGATTCGCGGCGGTCGCCTTGCTGTTATCCCTGAAGATCAGGTTGACTGAACGGCAGAACATCGTCGAATGAAAAAAACCGCGAGCACCTTATTCAGGTGTCTCGCGGTTTTTAGAGATGGTGTCAGCGCAAAAACGTAGACGTTGGGGGAAATCAGCTCTGTTGATTCAGGACTAATTGACCGTTCCTGTCCACTGGAATTTGTGTACCCGGATCGCGATCCATACGGATTTTACCCTGCTGTTCGCCGATTTTATAGGTGACATCATAACCTAGAACTTTTTGTGATTTATCGTACACCGTCTGACAACGCTGCTGCTGTGTCGTGTACGTATCATTTTCCTGCATGCCACTTTGTACACGGTTACCCGCGTAGCCGCCTGCCAGTGCACCCGCTACCGTCGCGACATCTTTACCGCGTCCGCCACCGAACTGATGTCCCAGAACACCACCCGCCACGGCACCCAGTACCGATCCGGCTATCTGGTTTTCATCCTGCACCGGACGACGGTGAGTCACGTTTACGTTACGGCACTCTTGGCGAGGCGTTTTGACCGTTTCTTTAATAGGTGTTGCCGTTAGCACCTGTGCATACTGAGGTTTAGAGGAAAAAACGTCCATACTCGCCACCGCCGCCACACCCAATGCCGCAGCCACACCAATACCTACACCCGCTAACATTGATTTGTTCACAGGATACCTCCCGAATCTATTCTCACGCATTCCCCATCTGCAATTCTGCCGTAATCTTGTTTTACGTCAGCTCGCGTTTAACGCGATGAATCCGATGGTTCCTTCTGAATAATCGCATTCAGAATTTTCGGCGTGCGTGCTACGCCTTCTGTAAACAGTGGAAAGTCTGCACAATGTTTCACACTCTCGCAATAAGACTAACTAACCAAAAGTGTCAGATTCGTAACATAAAACTGTCATTTGGGAATTATCTTAACCGGAATTGCTAATAGGACGATATTTTATACTGTTATTTCAGGGCGATGCTCAGTGGCATGACGAACGGAGGTGCGGCTTAGGGGGGAATATTGTCAATACATTGACGGGAAGGCACGTCTTTTCCAGAGAACCAGAGCAGACCGATAAGAAAAAGAATACGGGCGCGAAATTGCGTTCACGCCCGTATCAGAAGGATGTCAGCCGTTGCGGATTAATGCAGTTTGAGGCGCGGGCGTATCACCCGGTTGATGCCACCGACCAGCATCATCAAGCCCGTTTTAACATAGCCGTGCAGGGCAACCTGGTGCATACGATAGAGGGAGATGTAAACGAAGCGAGCAATGCGCCCCTCTACCATCACTGAACCCCGCATCAGGTTCCCCATCAGGCTACCTACCGTACTGAATTTAGATAGCGAAACCAGCGAGCCGTGATCTTTGTAGACGTAAGACTTCAGCGCCTGTCCATTCAACAACGCGATGATGTTGCTGTGACAGCGTGATGCCATCTGGTGAGCCGCCTGCGCACGCGGTGGCACGAAACCGCCGCCTTCCTGCGGGCAGGATGCACAGTCGCCAATGGCGAAAATGTTAGGATCGCGTGTCGTCTGCAACGTGGGTTCAACAACAAGCTGATTGATCCGGTTGGTTTCCAGACCGGCAATGTCTTTCATTGCATCCGGTGCTTTGATTCCTGCCGCCCAAACCATCAGGTCGGCTTCGATAAATTCACCGTCCTTCGTATTCAGACCGGCGCTTTCCGCACTGGTTACCATGGTTTTCGTCAGCACGCGGACGCCAATATTATTCAGCTCATGGTGTGCCGCCGCTGAAATGCGCGGCGGAAGCGCTGGCAAAATACGTTCGCCCGCTTCAACCAGCGTCACATTCAGTGTTTGGTTATCCAGTCCGTCAAAACCATAGCTGTGCAGCTGTTTCACCGCGTTATGCAATTCCGCAGACAGCTCGACGCCAGTCGCTCCACCGCCCACAATCGCAATATTTACTCGCTCTTTTTCGTCCTGATTTGCTGTGAATTTCAGGAACAAATTCAGCATTTCATTATGGAAGCGACGGGCTTGTTTTGGATTATCCAGGAAAATACAGTGATCTTTCACGCCCGGCGTGCCGAAGTCATTTGAAGCGCTGCCTAAGGCAACTACCAAAATGTCATACGGAATGCGGCGCGCCGCAACCAGTACGTCGCCTTGATCATCACACACTTCGGCCAGTTGAATCTGCTGCTGTTCACGATCGATATCCGTCAGCATCCCCAGTTGGAACTGGAAATGGTGATTGCGGGCGTGCGCCAGGTAGCTCAGCGCATCCATATCGTCGTCCAGCGAACCGGTCGCGACTTCGTGCAGCAATGGTTTCCACAGGTGGCTGTGGTTACGATCCACCAGCGTAATGTCCGCTTTTTTCTTGCGTCCTAACTTGTGGCCCAAACTCGTTGCGAGTTCAAGTCCGCCAGCTCCCCCGCCGACAATGACAATTTTTTTGGTTGGTGATGTCAAAATGACCCCCTAAAATGTGAACCAATCGTTAATAAAGAGTAAAAAATAATATCCTTATATAACATAGGGTTCGCGTAAGTTAAGCCTGATATCTGCTGCAAGAATAGCACGCTAGGTTATTTGGTCATACCAAAATTGATATATATCAATTTATTTTGCGGCGCGGGTTTTTACCGAGAAAATTCCATCTTTATTTCAGTGAATTAGCGGAAGTCTATCTGAAGGGAAAATGCTGAATCGTGCGCCTATGCACGTCTGTACGAACTAAGGAAAGGGAATAAATAACGTCACTCCTCCTGATATCCCTCTCAAACAGGGACATCAGAAGAAACACCCGCAGCCATTAACACCGCATGCTAACCGAGCGTTTTGAAGGCTTTTATCCGCTGTAGATGGGGAGAGATACTTTTGAATTTATGCGTCTGGATATCGTCCCAAACAATCTCATAATATTCTCCCAGCGCTTGCGCACTGCGCTGGCTGTCGAGCATCTCATCCTGACGGGAAAGCATGACCATGCAGCGATCGCGGTTTTTTTCACGAAAATTCGCGACACACTTCGTGGCGATATCCAGATATTCTTCCGGTCGATCGATTTTCCCGCTCATGTTTTCCTGCGGGAAAAGGTTCGGATTGACAATAACTTGTCGTATATCACACAGAAAACCGACCCGTTCAGCCCAAAAACCGCCCAACCCCACGCCACAAATCAGCGCACGATCGTCATTTGAATGCTGAATCATCTTATCCACCTGCTTTAGCAGGTGTTGCATATCATGACGCGGATGCAGCGTGCTATAGCTAATCAGCCGTACATCTTCATCGATAAACTGAAGCTGCAAGACTTTTTCATGGTTACCGGGGCTGGTTGAGTCAAAACCGTGTAAATAGATAATCATCTTTTATCCTCACCACTGACTAGGTTGCCTATTTCTCACCATTTTTATGCGCCTGCCAGCGCTCACTGAGTGCGCTGAGCGCCTGATTTGCCTGCTTCCAGCGCGACGAATCCAGCAGTTCCCGACGAGAAAACGAACCCTGATGATATAAGCGCGTTAGTTGCTCCGCTTTGACCGGGGATAGGTTATCCAGCACGCTGACCGCTCCTTCACGATGATTGCAAACCAGAATCATGTCACATCCCGCCTGCAACGCGGCCTGCGCCCGCTCTGGGTAACTTCCCATTACAGCCGCACCTTCCATCGACAGATCGTCGGAGAAAATGATGCCATCAAAGCCTAACTCTTCACGCAGTACTGTTTTAAGCCAGTAGGGAGAACCGCTGGCGGGACGCGGATCGGCCTCGGTGTAAATCACATGGGCAGGCATGATCGCATCCAACTGCTGACGTTGGATCAGCTCTTTAAAAATCAGCATATCGTGTGCGCGAATCTCCGCAAGCGGACGCGGATCGCGCGGCGTTTCTTTATGTGAATCGGCGCTGACCGCACCGTGACCGGGGAAATGCTTACCCGTGACTTTCATTCCTGCGCTGTGCATACCGCGAATAAAGCTCTGCGCTACAGCCAACGCCGTTTCCGGCTGTTCATGAAACGAACGCTCGCCAATCGCCGCACTCTGGTGACCGATATCCAGCACGGGTGCAAAACTAATGTCGATATCCATCGCGATCATTTCTGCCGCCATCAACCAGCCGCCTTCTTCCGCCAACCGTTGGGCTTCTGGCATGCTATTTAATGCAGCAAACGCCTGCGCGGCGGGCAAACGGGTAAATCCATCACGAAAACGCTGAACGCGCCCGCCTTCCTGATCCACAGAAACCACGAGACGCTCGCGCGACGCCGCGCGGATTTGGCGCACTAATTCACGTAACTGCGCCGCATCATGAAAATTACGGGTGAACAGAATAACGCCGCCAACGAGCGGGTGTTCCAGCACTTCACGATCTTCTGCATCCAGCTCATAGCTGGCGACATCTAACATTACCGGACCCACAAAAACCTCATTCTTTAATAGTACTGCTGAGTAAAATGACTACGACCACAAAAATCATACCGTCAGCTTGACTGTAGCCCATGGCCCAGTTGTAGCCGATGATAGAGTGCGGGAATTTCCGCTAAAAACTCGGGGTTCTTCGTTTGTTGCCAGCGTATTTCAAACCACATCAATACCAGATAATCGACCCAGGGGAACCACTGCATCATCTGTTGCTGAAGACGGCTCACGGAAAACCCTCGCCGATGCTGCTGGTAGCTCTGTAGAAAGTGCGTTTGCGCCATGCTTTCCATCTGACTGGCTCGGACAATGAACGCTAGCTCAAAGGCGATATCGCCATCTGAGGCATATTCCCAGTCGATCAGCATGGTTCCTTGCGGTGTAATCAGTAGGTTCTCAGCATGTACATCCAGATGGAGGGGACCTAACGCCAAAGGCGTGGGTAACGCAGCACGTTGAAAATGATGGTGGGCACGCAACAACGCAGGCGAACGACGGCACGGATCCATCAGTTGCCAATGTTGAGCGAATAATATTTTGAGATTGAGGGGATGACCGCTACGCGGCTGACGATGGAGCTGAGACAATACACGCGTCACTTCGCCATTAGCCAGCATCATCAGGAACTCATCTGTGGTAGCAATGCGCCCCGGCACCCACTCGACAATTAACCAGCCGTCACGCCACAGCAGCGGCCGTGGCGCGAGTCCTATCGCCGACGTCTGCCGCAGCAGAGCGAACTCTCGCTGACGGTCGACGCCCATTTTTCGCTCAACTGGCGACTGCCGGCGTGCAAGCCACTCAATACCCGGCCCACGAATACGCCAGCTTTTACTACTTAGCCCCCCGACCAGCTCAAAGCGAATATCCGCCATCTCCACAGTAGGGAAATGTTTCTGGATCGTCGCCGTCAGCTGTTGCCGGATGCCCGCCGATTTAATGCTGAACGGCGCCATTGCCTGACCAAACAATTTCGCCGGTCTGTACCAGCATCAATTGCATATCAATTTGCGGTGATTTCACATCACCACTGACATCGCTGTACAACACATACTGCGCGCTAACATAACGCGCCAGACCAATCGCCTTGCTGCGCGATCCTAAGCTGTCATCAACCGACAGACCCAGCGTTTGCTTCGCAGTAGCCAGTTGCTCACGTGGTACCAGCGTAAAGGCCTTACCGGAGGATAACGCGCTGTACAACGCATTTGTTGCTTTCGCTATCGGCAATGAACCATTGGTGTTATTTTTCACGCTATCCACCAGCAGTATGCTGCCCGGTGTAACGCCATCGGCTTTCAGCATCTGTGCCACCAACGGATTGATGCTGGCTTCCCAGTTCAACGTCTGGATTTTAGGCGGTTGCGGTACAGATTCCCCCGGCGGCGGCGTTGGCGTGGTTGGCACTTGAGGCTCAACCGGCTCAATGGTCGCAGGCGGTTCAGTCGGTTCCGGCGGACGGCTTGGGCACCCTGTCAGTACCAACGCTGCCAGTATCACCCCTAGATACTTTTTCATATTTTCTCTCTCAGCACACCATTACAAAAACAGATGAAGACGAACCTGACGCGCATTAGGATTGCTACGCGTTGAAAAAACCGTCATTTCCGTCTGTGGCGGGATTTCAATGGACTGCACCTCTTCAAACGGCAGCACGTCCAGCCCGTTTTCATCATACCAATAGAAACGGTAATGCACGGTCACCGCATGTGAAGCATCGTTGCTGACAGCGGAAGAAGCTCGCAGTCTGCCATTTTCTGAATCCAGAGACGGATTCCCCGCCGTAATGCCAGCGGATAGCACGGGAGCATCCAATACCAGCGTTTGTCGCTCATTGATAGTCAGCACCTTTGGCGCACTACAGCCCGCTATCAATCCCAGCATCAAACACGCAAACATAAAAGGCGTCGGGTTACGCATGGTTTACTCGCATGATGGTTTTCTCACCTGATTGTCTAACCATGTCTATCGAACTTAGCTCTACAGGATCTAGTTCGCCAGCAAAGGCCCTAATGCACGGCCACCAAGTAGATGCATATGGATGTGATAAACTTCCTGCCCACCGTGTCGGTTGCAGTTAATAATCAGGCGATAGCCGTCTTCTGCAATGCCTTCCTGCTGCGCAATTTTACCCGCAACCGTCACCATACGTCCCAGCGCCGCTTCATGCTCTGGCGCCGTGTCGTTAACGGTTGGGATTAATACATTCGGGATAATCAGAATATGGGTTGGCGTGCGGGGCGCGATATCACGGAAAGCGGTGACCAGTTCATCCTGATACACGATATCGGCAGGAATTTCCCGGCGGATGATTTTACTAAAGATGGTTTCTTCAGCCATGATTGATTTCCTTGTTAAAGCTGGCGTTGAACGACGTCATGTAGGCAGTATGAGTGACATATTCCATTTCTTTCAACCTTCTTCGTCTATTTCTGGTGCAGGTGGTCAAAATACGACACGCAGAAAAAACCTGTCTGTACCGAACACTGCCACGCTATCACCACGGCGGCAAGGGTTTGACGCCGCTTAGCGAATGCCCATCGCGTCCCTTCCTTTGTCAGTTAACCGACTGCGGCGTTCTCACCAACATTAACAACAGGATGCAAACCAGCAAAGCCGCGCCTAAGTTGTAGAGCATTCCCACGACAAAGGCAGAAATGTATTGATCCGCTTGTGTAACAGCGTCATCGCCTGTCGCCAGCGCGGTGCCAAACAAGATGCCAACCACTGCCACACCCAACGCCGCCCCAACCTGCTGAACCGTCGAGATCACGCCCGATGCCATACCGGCCTTAGCTTCATTTACAAAGCCCAAAACCAGATTCAGTAGCGGCGTCATGATAAAACCTTGACCTGCACCAAGCACCACCAGCACAGGAATCAGCCATGCGGCCACCAGATTCGCTCCCGCTAGCTGCACTTGCATAATCAACAGCCCGATGGAAACGGCATAAACTAACGCCCCCGCGACGATGGCTGGCATACCCCAGCGGGCAACCAGGCGCGGTGCAGCCAGCGACGCCAGAACGAAGCCCACGCTACAAGGCGCGAAAATACTACCGGCGAGAAAGGGATCGAGCCCCAACCCAACTTGCACCAGCAGAGCAAAACACAAGAAAAATGAGCTGGATGTGGAATACACCAGCAGCACCAGCAACACGCCCAACAGGAACCGACGCTGCACGAGCAGACGCATATCAACCAGCGGAAGATGTCCCGCTAGTTGTCGCCATTCCTGCTGGTGATAAAAAACTGTCAGCAGGACAGCCGCAGCAGCCAGCATCCACAGGCTCCATGCAGGCCAGCCTTGTCCCGGTCCTTCGATCAGCGGCACCAGCAGCAACGTCAACCCAATGCTAACCAGCGCCACACCCGCCCAATCCAGCGAAGGGCGCAGCGGCGTACGGGATTCAGGAATAAATCGAGCTGCCGCGATAGCCAACAGACCAATAGGAACATTAATAAGAAAGATGCTACGCCAGCTCAGCCCGAATAGGTTGGCATGCACCAGCCATCCTCCCAGTACCTGACCCGCGATAGCGGCTAGCCCCAGCGTCATCCCCAGCAGACCGAAGGCACGGCGACTATCGTTCCCATCGAAATTGACGCGGATAGAGGCGTAAACCTGTGGGAACAGTAGCGCGGCCGCGAGTCCCTGCAAGATGCGTGCGCTAATCAGAAATTCTGCGTTGGGCACTAAGCCACACAGCGCAGAAGCAATCGTAAATCCAGCCATGCCCACGACAAACAGGCGGCGTCGCCCAAATATATCTCCCAATCGGCCACCCGTAATCAGCAGCACACCGAAAGCCAGTTCGTAACCCGCAACGATAAAGCCGATCTGCGCGAAGCTGGCACCCAAGTCGGCCTGCATGCTGGGGATGGCAACATTGACCACGAACAGATCGAAGATCGTAACAAAGCCCGCCATGAGCAGCACAGACAGACCGAGCCAAGGCGGACTATTGGCCGTCGTCGTTACAGCCGAAGCACGATAAGTTGAGTTCATGTTGTCTATCCTTGTGTATCGCGAATTTATGTATCAAGAGTCATCACGCCATCATTCTCAAACCTCTTTTAAACGATTACAATTTAACAACTTATGCTATTACTAAAAGTAACTCGGTAAACGATGAGAACATTGGAGAGAACTCGCCACGATCTGGCGGCCTTTTTGCGCGCGCACCGCGAACGGGTGTCACCCGCTGATGTAGGTTTGCCCAGTGGTGGAAGACGGCGCACGCCGGGGCTGCGACGCGAAGAAGTGGCCGCACTGGCCGGGGTCGGCCTGACCTGGTATACCTGGCTCGAACAAGGACGCGACATTGGTGTGTCAGCAGCCTTTTTGGACAGCCTGGCACGGGTGCTCAAACTTGATGCGGCCGAACGTCGCCATCTGTACCTGCTGGCACATGAACGGCCACCTGTCGAGCCGGGTAAGACGTGGTGCGTGGTTCCACCACTGGTACGGCGTCTAATGCACGATCTGGCCCCGCATTCAGCTTACATACTCAATCTGCGCTGGGACGTACTGGCCTTTAATGAACCGGCGAACCAGTTTTTCGGCTTTGACGCGCATCCCTCCGAGAGACGTAACCTGCTCTGGCTCTTGTTTACCGATCCGTTGTTGCATGAGCGATTTGTCGGCTGGGAGAAACAAGCACCACAAATGTTGTCGAGTTTTCGCCGCGATTTCGCTCGCGCAACGCAGGAGGCTGATATTCATGAGCTAGTGGATGAACTGGAACAAGTGTCGCCAGACTTCAAAATGTGGTGGCGTCAGCATGATGTGCATGCGCCGTGCAGTGGGGTTCGCCAACTGATGATTGAGGGCAAGCCTGAAGCCTTCGAGCACACGTCGCTGACCATCGATGAAGATCGGCATCTGCGCCTGGTGGTTTATGCGCAGCAATCTCAGGAAAGAATATGATATGGCGCTGATGCGGTATCAGAAAGATAGACAAATATACGATAGGATCTCGCTACATAAGCAGATAAGAGTCTCGCCGTTCATGTTTTGAAGACCGTTTGATGATAACCATAAAAAAGGGGCTTTCGCCCCTTTCTGCAACTCCCCAACAACTCATCAATGGTTACGGATGTAGTCGTCCATATCGGTTTTCAGGTTATCGGATTTTGTACCGAAAATTGCCTGAACACCGGAACCTGCCACAACAACACCTGCTGCGCCCAGTTTTTTCAGGCCAGCCTGATCAACTTTAGCCACATCGCCTACGCTAACGCGCAAACGAGTGATGCATGCATCCAGGTTAGTGATGTTTTCTTTACCACCAAACGCGCTAACCAGTGCAGCAGCCATTTCGGTGCTGTCCTGCGAAACTTGCTCAGATGAGCTATCTTCACGGCCCGGCGTTTTCAGGTTCAGCTTAGTAATCAGAACGCGGAAAATGGTGTAGTAAATCAACGCATAGCACAGACCCACAATCGGGAACAGCCACAGGTTGCTACCGTTGCCGCTCAGTACCACAAAGTCGATCAGACCGTGAGAGAAGCTTGTACCATCACGCATACCCAACAGGATACAGATTGGGAACGCCAGACCCGCCAGAATCGCATGGATCACATACAGGATCGGCGCAACAAACATGAATGAGAACTCAATTGGCTCAGTGATACCCGTCAGGAACGAGGTCAGTGCCGCAGAGATCATGATACCGCCCACTTTCGCGCGGTTTTCTGGTTTAGCCGAATGCCAGATAGCAATCGCCGCCGCTGGCAGACCGTACATTTTGAACAGGAAGCCGCCGGACAATTTACCCGCAGTTGGGTCACCCGCGATGTAACGTGGGATATCACCGTGGAAAACCTGGCCAGCCGCATTGGTGAATTCACCCACTTGCATCTGGAAAGGTACGTTCCAGATATGGTGCAGACCAAACGGTACCAGAGAACGTTCAACGACACCGTAAATACCGAATGCCAACGTCGGGTTCTCATTCGCTGCCCAGTGAGAGAATACCTGGATAGCACTACCGACCGGTGGCCATATGAAAGACAACACCGTACCGATAATGATTGCCGTCAGACCCGAAATAATCGGTACAAAGCGTTTACCGGCAAAGAAGCCCAGATACTCAGGCAGTTGGATGCGGTAGAAGCGGTTAAACATATACGCGGCAATCGAACCGGCAATGATCCCGCCCAGAACACCGGTATCTGCCAAGTGCTTCGCAGTAATCTCGGCAGCCGGTAGATTAAGAACTATCGGCGCAATCGCCGCCATGGTTTTCACCATGATGCCGTAAGCCACCACCGCCGCCAGTGCGGAAACACCGTCATTGTTGGTGAAGCCCAGGGCAACACCGATAGCAAAAATCAGCGGCATGTTGGCAAATACCGAGTCACCAGCCTGTGCCATGACGCTGGAGACAATTTCAGGTAACCAGCTAAAATTGGCCGAACCGACACCCAGCAGAATACCTGCGATAGGGAGTACGGATACGGGCAGCATTAGCGACTTACCTACTTTTTGCAGGTTTGCGAATGCATTCTTGAACATAATTGAGTGTGCTCCTGAGTAATAGTGCTTTTACTTCTGATACTTCATCTATAAGCAAAGGTGGGGAGGATGGCCTTTGCGAGTTGGGGTGTCTTAGCCCCCTTTAATTTTTACGCAGAGTAAAATAAATAGCGTTCACAATGTTTGATTGCTATCACGTTTCCACAAGCCAACAGGCTGAGAACGAACAGATATTGCACTTTTTTGTGATATATCGCTAAAAAACACGCCCCCCTGAAGAGGAAAAACCTGATCAAGGGGATTATGTGTCGCTATTAATTACACGGGTAAAAAAAACTCGGCTATTCTCAGCCACTATTGTGCTGTGGTCAACCGAGCCGGATCGATGTGAAACAGGCGGGAAAAGTTTTCTGTCGTGGCAGCCGCGAGGGTTTCCAGCGATGTACCTTTCACTACGGCAAGGTATTCCGCGACATCACGCACATACGCAGGCTGGTTTTCCTGACCTCGGAATGGGACAGGCGCTAACCAAGGGGAATCTGTCTCAATCAACATCCTATCCAGCGGTACGTAGCGCGCTACGTCACGCAATTCCTCTGCATTACGAAACGTCACGATCCCAGAAAATGAGATGTAGAACCCCATATCCAGCAAGGCTTTTGCCGTGATCAAATCTTCCGTAAAGCAGTGTAGAACGCCACTGCATTTCTCCGCGTGTTCGTCACGCAGAATTGCCAGCGTATCTTCACGGGCAGCTCGCGTATGCACGATGACTGGCTTATTCAGGTCATTGCCAATCCGAATATGTTCGCGAAACGATTCCTGCTGTTGGACTTTCGTTTCCTGCTGATAGAAATAGTCCAACCCCGTTTCCCCCATTGCCACCACGCGACTGGCGCTGGCTAGCTCACGCAGTTCGGCATAATCATAGGGGGCTTCCTGATTGAGGGGATGAACACCGCAGGAAAACGCCACGTTATCACGCTCTCCGATCAACTCCACCATGGCACGATAGCCGGGCAGCGTTGTCGCCACCGCCAGAAGGAAACCGACATCGCGGCGTTTCGCTTTCTCCAGCACGTCGGAGACGTCTTTATGCAATGACTGATAATCCAGACCGTCAAGATGACAGTGGGAATCCACTAACAACATGATATTTACTCGATAGTAATTAAACAGAAAATGGATGGCTGTCGCGCTTAACCGATGAAGCAAGCGTGCGTTCGCCATCAAGAAGGCGTTCCGTTAACAGCAGTTCACGATTCACACCGGTGACAGTCAGCAATTTTTGTCGGCAAGCCAGCCACTGTTGCAGTTCATACTGTAAGTGCGCAGAAGGTTCGAGCGCCAGACGCTCAACCAGTTCGATCTGATCCTGATTCACCAGATGCTCACGGGCTCCCTGTTGCCATTTCATTGCATCCAGCAGTAGCGCGGCCAGCCAGTGAATACGTGCATCCGCATCGTCATGATTCAGTTGTGCTATCAACGAAAACTGGTCCCGTGAAGTCATCGCAGCAGAAAATGTTTGGCACAGCACGCTCCGCTGCTTCCAACGTTCTGGCTGCAATAATGCTTCGGCAGCGAGCGGCGCGCCCGATTGCAATCTCAATGCCGTACGCAATGCCTTACTATCATGACGATGGCGCGTATTCAGCCACAAGATACTCTGCGTCTCATTCGGCACATCCAGATAGTGATACAGGCAACGACTGCGTAAGGTTGCTAACAACCGAGCCGGCTCACGGCAACCCAATAAAAAGAAGGTATTTTGTGGGGGTTCTTCCAGCGTTTTCAGCAGTGCGTTCGCTGCGGCTTCTGTCAGTTGCTCAGCGGAAGCCAGCCAGATCACTTTTGCTCCGCCCTGTCGGGAGTGTTGGTATACTTTTTCCACGACGTCACGCACCGGATCGACACCCAGACTGTGCTTGCCTTTCTCCGGGCTCAGCACATGCCAATCTGGGTGCGTTCCCGCAGTCATCAAATTACAAGAATGGCACTGGCCGCAGCTTTTCATTCCGTCAGGTCGCTTGCAGATTAGCCAGCGACTCAGCGCATAAATAAGCGATTCATCACCCATGCCCGGCAGCGCATGCAGCAACACCGCATGGTGGCCTCTGCCTGCCTGATATTGACTGATAAGCTGCCGATAAGAGGCATTCAGCCACGGATACCAATCCATCAGTACTGTACCTGTACGACAGGCTGCAATCCTTGTTGCTGCAACCACTGCTGTAACGCGGCCTGAATATCCGCACTGACGGCATCAATAGATTGTGAAGCATCGATCGTCAGGATGCTGTCATCCTCCGCCGCCAACGCCTGATAGCGGGTACGTGTGCGATCAAAGAAAGCCAGCGACTCTTGCTCGATTCTATCCAGTTCGCCGCGTTGACGCGCACGCTGCAAACCGATGGCTGGCGGCAAATCAAGATAGAGCGTCAGGTCCGGACGAAAATTACCCAGCACGGTATCGCGCAGTGAGCGCAGCAGTTGCTGATCGATCCCACGTCCACCGCCCTGATAAGCCTGCGAAGAGAGATCGTGGCGATCGCCGATAACCCATTTCCCATCTGCCAATGCAGGTTTGATGACATTATCCACCAATTGAACTCTGGCCGCGTAGAGCATCAAAACTTCCGCTTTGTCGGTGACCTTCTCATCGGCCATACCTTGCTTGATGAGTTCACGTAGCTTCTCCGCCAACGGTGTACCGCCGGGCTCTCGCGTGAACAGCACCTCTTTCACACCATGTGATCGCAGCGTTTCCACAACAATATTGCGCGCCGTGGTCTTCCCTGCGCCTTCCAATCCTTCAATGACGATAAATTTACTGTTCATCCCGTTCCTTTAACGCTGAGCGGTATACCTTTACAGCACGATTATGGTCTGCAAGGTTAGTGGTAAAACTGTGTCCGCCTTTTCCATCCGCCACGAAATACAGATACGACGTTTTAGCAGGATGTGCAGCCGCATCCAATGACGCTTTCCCCGGCATCGCGATCGGCGTCGGCGGTAAGCCGGTGATGACATAAGTATTGTAAGGCGTCGGCGTATCTAATGCTTTACGGGTTATCACACCTTTATAGTCATCCCCCATGCCATAAATCACCGTGGGATCAGTTTGCAACCGCATACCAAGCCGTAAGCGATTGATAAAAACGGAAGCGACCTGCGTGCGTTCTTCATTGATTGCCGTTTCTTTTTCAATGATTGACGCCATCGTCAGCAACTCGTCAGGGGTCTTGTAGGGTAAGCCTTCTTCACGCCCTTTCCATACGTCATCCACCGTTTTTTTCATACGCTGATGCGCACGCTGTAACAGGGCGCTATCGCTCGTACCGGCCGTGTATGAATACGTGTCAGGATAAAACCAACCTTCCGGGTTCGCCTTATCGTTGATTTCCAACTGAGTGGCGATGTCCTGTTCGGTTTTATCGGCCAGCGCATGCTTGATATAAGGTGCCTGCTGTAATGTGACAATCCACTCTTTTAGACGTGAACCTTCAACAAAGCGGATGGTAAATTGCGCTTCCTTGCCGCTGGACAGTAAGGCCAACATCTCGCGTACGGTCATTCCCGTCGTAAAGCGATACGTACCTGCCTTGAATTTTGCCAATTCAGGCTCGATACGCAGCAGCCACGGAAAAAACGCACCATCAGTAATAATTTTTTGATCGAGAAGCAGCGTTTCCAGCCCTTCTCTTCCCGTACCGGCCGGAAGCGTGAAAATAGTTTCTTTTTCGATAGCCAATGGAGAACCAGCAAAACGCTGCATTTTCTGCCACGCTACCAGCAACATCAGAACAACAGCGGCGATAATCAGCAAACCAATTTTCTTTTTTTTCATAAATCAACCATCTACTAGCAGTCAGAACTCAGGAATTGATAAAGCTCTCGGGAGTGGTAACGCCAGACATGCGCCTGATTCACGGGGACTATCGGCATTAATGCGTTACAAATCAGCACTTCATCCGCGTCAGCCAATGTGTCTACTGATTCACTGACGATCTGGAGATCGAAGTCAGAATCTGCCAGCAAGGCAATCATATGCTGTCGCGCAACGCCATCCACACCTGATTGAGATAAATCCGGCGTATAGACACGATGATCCTTACGCCAGAATAAATTAGCGGCACAGCATTCCACTAGCGCACCAGAGGTGTCAAGCACGAGGGTCTCATCGGCTGGGGTCTGGTCAAGATGTGCACGAATTAACACTTGTTCAAGCCGATTCAGATGCTTGATTCCCGCCAACAGCGGGTTTTTAGCTAACGCCACAGGGCTCAAATTCAGGCTAATACCCTGCTCACGCCAGACGGCATACTGCGCAGGATAATCTGCCTGCATGACTATTCGGGTTGGCTGCACACAACCTTGCGCACTATAACCACGCCCGCCGACGCCACGCGTTAGCATGACTTTCACTACGCCGCTCGATCGTCCCTGCGCTGCGCTTATCATTTCAACGTGCAGATCTTCCCAGTCAACGGCAGGAAATAATAAGCGCGTAGCAGCCTGTTGCAGTCGTGCGATATGTCGATCGAGCCAGACAATCTCGCCATCACATATTCTGGCGGTCGTAAAACAGCCGTCACCATACTGTGTACCCCGATCGAGTACCGAGAGCTGTTCCTGTAACTGACCATTAATCCACAGCATAATAAGCTCCACGTCATTCATCGCCGTCAGCTTGCCAGTAAAGCGGCATCGTAGACAAGCAGGTGTGTCTGATTTTATTCAGGCAAAAAAAAACCCGGAAACCGGGTTTTTTATGACGCTATTGCAATCAAACTTTACGGAAGATCAGAGAACCGTTGGTTCCACCGAAACCGAAAGAGTTGCAGAGTACGTATTCCAGATTGCTGACCTGACGCGCCTCATGCGGCACAAAATCCAGATCGCAGCCTTCATCTGGATTATCCAAGTTGAGCGTTGGCGGAACAGCCTGATCGCGCAGAGCAAGAATACTGAAGATTGACTCCACCGCGCCTGCTGCACCCAACAAGTGACCCGTCATGGATTTTGTCGAGCTAACCAGTACACGACTGGCGTCCGCACCAAACACGGATTTCACGGCCTGTGTCTCAGCTTTATCACCCGCAGGCGTAGAAGTGCCATGCGCGTTGATATAACCGATCTGGCTCGTTGACACACCAGCATCACGCAGTGCGTTCTCCATCGCCAGCGCGGCGCCTGAACCGTCCTCCGGCGGAGACGTCATATGATACGCATCGCTGCTCATGCCAAACCCAACAATTTCTGCATAGATTTTCGCACCGCGCTTTTTCGCGTGTTCATACTCTTCCAGCACCATGAGGCCAGCGCCGTCGCCCAGTACAAAACCATCACGATCTTTATCCCACGGACGGCTTGCCGCCTGAGGATCGTCATTGCGCGTAGACAATGCACGAGCGGCACCGAATCCACCGACGCCTAATGGCGTACTGGCTTTTTCTGCACCACCGGCCAACATCACATCCGCATCGTTGTAGGCAATGATACGTGCGGCATGGCCAATATTATGCACGCCAGACGTACAGGCAGTAGCGATAGAAATGCTGGGGCCACGCAGTCCGAACATGATAGTAAGATGCCCAGCCACCATATTGACGATGGTTGACGGTACGAAGAACGGGCTGATTTTACGCGTGCCACCGTTCACCAGCGCAGTGTGGTTCTCTTCAATAAGACCCAGACCGCCGATGCCGGAACCAATCGCCGCACCGATACGCGGAGCGTTTTCTTCCGTTACTTCCAAACCGGAGTCCTGCATAGCCTGAACGCCAGCAGCAACACCATATTGAATAAAGGCATCCATTTTGCGTGCTTCTTTACGCGAAATGAATTCCTCAGAATTAAAATTCTTTACTAAGCCAGCAAAACGCGTTGCGTAGGCACTAGTATCGAAATGGTCGATCAGGCTGATACCACTCTGACCGGCAAGAAGAGCACTCCAGGTAGACTCAACTGTATTGCCGACAGGAGATAACATGCCCAGTCCGGTCACAACTACTCGACGCTTAGACACGCTTATCCTCCAGGGAGGGAAAAAAAAGACACTGCGGGACAAAAAAACTTAGGCGGTCGAATGACCGCCTAGATATGTTCGCTTACTGCTGGTTAGCCTGAATGAAATCAATGGCTGCCTGAACAGTCGTGATTTTTTCAGCTTCTTCGTCTGGAATCTCAGTATCAAACTCTTCTTCCAGAGCCATTACCAGCTCAACAGTGTCAAGAGAATCAGCGCCGAGGTCATCAACGAAAGAAGCATTGTTTACGACTTCTTCCTGCTTAACACCAAGCTGTTCAACGATGATTTTCTTAACGCGTTCTTCGATAGTGCTCATACTCTTAAATTTCCTATCAAAACTCGCTTTCGCGATGGTTTTCGTAGTGTATAAAATGTTTGAAAAGATGCAACAAAATCTCGGCTGGTCGAACCACGATTTTGTGCTATTTTGCGGTTATCACCGCAAATAAAGCAAATAGTTTTCGAGCTTTTTAGATCATATACATGCCGCCGTTGACATGCAATGTTTCGCCAGTAATGTAAGCAGCTTCATCAGAGGCTAAAAATACAACAGCACTGGCGATTTCTTTAGCATCACCGAGTCGGTTAGCTGGAACCGACGTCAAAATGCCTGCTCGCTGTTCTTCTGTCAATGCCTGAGTCATATCTGTTTCGATAAAACCAGGCGCGACCACGTTGACCGTAATACCACGAGAAGCCACTTCACGCGCGAGGGATTTGCTGAACCCAATCAGCCCCGCCTTCGCTGCCGCGTAGTTAGCTTGTCCTGCATTGCCCATCGTTCCCACAACGGAACCGATGGTAATGATACGGCCAAAACGTTTCTTCATCATGGCACGCATAACTGCTTTAGACATACGGAATACCGAGGTCAAATTGGTATCCAGAATATCGTGCCATTCATCATCTTTCATACGCATCAGCAGGTTATCACGGGTGATACCCGCGTTATTGATAAGAATATCAATTTCCCCGAATTCTGCGCGAATTTCTGCTAACACGCTTTCTACTGATGCTGCATCAGCAACATTCAGCATATAACCTTTACCGTTCTCACCCAGCCAGCTGCTAATGGCTTCAGCACCTTTTTCGCTGGTTGCAGTACCAATGACTTTTGCCCCGCGAGCAACCAACGTCTCGGCGATGGCACGCCCTATACCACGGCTTGCACCGGTAACCAGTGCAATTTTCCCCTCAAAACTCATTGTCTTCTCCGCTCTTATTTCTCAATCGCCGCTGATAGAGAAGCAGGATCGTTCACCGCAGCTGCTGTCAGGGTATCGACGATTCGTTTGGTTAAGCCAGTCAATACTTTACCCGGCCCGACTTCTAATAGTGACTCAACGCCCTGAGAGGCCATGAATTCAACACAGTCAGTCCAACGTACTGGGCAATGAAGTTGTCGCACCAGCGCATTGCGAATCGCTTCTGGTGTGGTTTCGATACTTGCATCTACATTATTTACAACTGGGATGACCGGAGAATTAAATGTCACGGATTCCAGTGCCACAGAAAGCTTCTTCGCAGCGGGCTCCATCAACGCGCAGTGTGACGGTACGCTGACAGGCAAAGGCAACGCGCGCTTCGCGCCAGCAGCTTTACACGCAGCACCAGCACGCTCAACGGCATCTTTATTACCCGCAATCACTACCTGCCCCGGTGAGTTGAAGTTTACCGGCGATACCACCTGCCCCTGCGCGGATTCTTCACACGCTTTGGCAATCGCATCGTTATCGAGGCCGATAATGGCATACATCGCACCAGTGCCTTCAGGCACCGCTTCTTGCATCAGTTTGCCACGCAATTCAACCAGACGAACAGTCTGTTGGAAATCCAGAACACCCGCACAAACCAGTGCAGAATACTCACCGAGGCTATGACCAGACATCAACGCAGGAGTTTTTCCTCCCTGCTGCTGCCAGGCACGCCAGATAGCAACAGAAGCGGTCAGTAACACAGGCTGTGTCTGCCAGGTTTTATTCAACTCTTCAGCTGGCCCTTGCTGGGTAAGCTGCCACAAGTCATAACCTAACACTTCGGAAGCTTGAGCAAACGTTTCGGTAACGACCGGGTATTCTGCTGCAAGTTCAGCCAACATCCCTACCGTCTGCGATCCCTGACCGGGAAACACCATTGCAAATTGCGTCATATCACAATCCTGTTTAATTAAAAGCGAACCAGCGCGGAACCCCAAGTAAAGCCACCACCGAAGGCTTCAAGCAGCACCAGTTGTCCTGGTTTAATACGCCCATCGCGTACCGCTTCATCAAGCGCTGAAGGCACGGAAGCCGCAGAGGTATTACCATGACGATCCAGCGTCACAACCACTTTGTCCATCCCCATGCCCAGCTTTTTCGCCGTGGCACTGATGATACGCAGGTTAGCCTGATGAGGCACCAGCCAGTCTAATTCACTTTTGTCCAGTTGAGCCGCTTGCAGCGTTTCTTCAACAATGTGTGCCAGTTCAGTCACAGCCACTTTAAAGACTTCATTACCCGCCATCGTCAGATAAGCAGGCTTATCAGTATGGTTACGATCCTGATGAGGCAACGTCAACAACTCGCCATAGCGGCCATCGGCATGAAGATGGGTGGAAAGAATACCCGGTTGCTCTGATGTTGTTAACAACACGGCACCCGCACCATCACCAAACAGAATAAGCGTACCGCGATCTTCAGGATCCAATGTACGAGACAACGTATCGGAACCGATCACCAGTGCGTATTTCACCGCACCGCTTTTAACGTATTGATCGGCAACGCTCAGCGCATAGGTAAAACCCGCGCAGGCAGCAGCCAGATCGAAAGCAATCGTATCTTTGATCCCTAATAACTGCTGAACCTGACAGGCTGAGCTAGGGAAAGCATGGCTTGATGATGTTGTAGCAACAATTAGAAGGCCGACTTCAGAAGCATCGACATTCGCCATCTCCAGCGCTTTCTGCGCGGCACGGTATCCCATGGTCGCAACGTTTTCATCCGGCGCAGCAATACGGCGCTCACGGATTCCAGTACGTGTGACGATCCATTCGTCCGTCGTTTCCACCATTTTTTCTAAATCAGCGTTCGTCCTGATTTCTTCAGGCAGATAGCTGCCTGTTCCGATTATTTTTGTATACATGTACGCTTAGTCACTCTTGGGTAATACTGCTTCTAGACGAGCGGCAATCCGCTCGGGAAGCTGCCGCCGTACCGTCTGCATTGCCTGTTCAATAGCAACCGCAAACGCTCTCTGGTTTGCTGCGCCATGGCTTTTGATTACAGTTCCCCGCAATCCTAGCAGGCATGCGCCATTATATTGATCGGGATTCAAATGACCGAAACGCTTTGATAAGCGTTTTTGTAACAAACGTCCCAGCCATTTCAACCACCAGGATCGCTTTTGTTTTTGCTCTGGGCCTGAAGCAGGAGACTTCAGCAGTGACAGGAACATCCTTACCACGCCTTCCACCGTTTTCAGTGTGACATTACCCACAAAGCCGTCACAGACCATCACATCCGTTTTTCCCGTCAGCAGATCGTTGCCTTCCAGATAACCGATATAATTTATTGATGGTGTCTCTTTTAGCTGTGCCGCTGCTTCACGGATAGTACTCAGCCCTTTGTTTTCTTCTTCACCGATATTCAACAACGCGACCCGAGGATTCGTCAGTTCCAGCACTTCTTCTGCCATCACTGAGCCCATCACAGCAAACTGAACCAACATTGTGCTGTCGCATTCAACATTAGCCCCCAGATCCAACACAACTGTCTTTCCGTGCTGCTGGTGAGGTAATACCGACACCAATGCAGGTCGCTCAATGCCTTCAAGTGGCTTAATCAGGAGCTTAGCCAGTCCCATAAGCGCACCCGTATTGCCTGCACTCACACAGGCCTGTGCCCTACCGTCTTTAATCAACTCAAGCGCGATGCGCATTGAGGTACCACGGCTCGCACGAATAGCCTGCGACGGCCTCGCATCACTAGCAATAACCGACTCCGCCGGAACAACTTCTAAGCGAGAGAGTAAATCAGAATCGACTTTGGCAAGTAATGGAGTAATCGCAGCAGGATCGCCGACTAATAGCAAATTGAGTGCTGGATTAGAAGCCAGTGCCTGCAATGCAGCAGGCACTGTTACGCAGGGACCAAAATCCCCGCCCATCGCATCTAACGCCAGAGTTAGGCGTGTCAAGGTATTGCCTTGCAAATAATTCGCAAGAATTACTTGGCAATGACCTTGCGACCGCGGTAGTAACCATCCGCAGTGATGTGGTGACGCAGGTGAGTTTCGCCAGAAACTTTATCTACGGATACAGAAGAGGTAGTCAGCGCATCATGTGAACGACGCATACCACGTTTGGAACGGCTAGGTTTGTTTTGTTGTACGGCCATGGACCTTACTCCTTAATTACTTATGCTTTAAACTGGCTAATACGGCAAACGGATTTGGTTTTTCCGCCTCTGCAGGCAGTTGACCAAAAACCATGTCCGCTTCGGACACTTCACAGTGTTCAGAATCATGTACCGGGGCGATAGGCAACATCAGAATAATTTCATCCTCAATCATTGCCAGCAGATCGACTTCGCCAAACTCATCAACGCCGATCGGCTCATACGCTCCCGGTAACGCTTCGGCCTGCTCATCATTGACGACCGGGCTGAAACAGAATGTCGCATGGACCTGATGTTCAAACGTCTTTCCGCAACGCTGACACATCAGTGTCACCGCAACGTCAGCGTTACCGTCAATCACAGCCAGACGCTGATTATCAATATTGAAAGATAAAGAGGCCTGAACATCACTATCCACACTCACCACTGACTCGGCAATACGCTCTACTTGTTCAGACGAATAGATACCAACGTAATCTAAACGTTTCTGAGCAGTACGGACCGCGTCAAGGGTTAAGGGTAATTTTACCTTTTGCATAGGGCGCGCATATTAACGTCGTAACGACATAGAGTCAAAGAAAAAGGCAGTTATACACCGCCCTTCACCAATATTCGCTTCCAGAGCGGCACACAGTTTAAAATGCCTTTCATCATTACGCTACGGTTTATCAAAAAATTATGCAGCAGATCGTTCTCGCCTCAACTTCGCCTTACCGTAAAGCCTTATTGGAAAAGCTGACGGTCCCCTTTGTCTGCGCGTCGCCAGACATCGATGAAACCCCTCGCATTGGCGAAAACGCCATCGATCTCGTGATCCGTCTTGCTGAAAGCAAAGCACGAGCGCTGGCCACACACTACACCAATCATTTGATTATTGGTTCCGATCAAGTTTGCGTACTGGGGAATTCCATTACGGGAAAACCGCATAATAAGATTAACGCAACACGGCAATTACAGCAGGCCAGCGGAAAATGCGTTTCCTTCTTTACCGGTTTAGCGCTTTTTAATAGCGCAACCCAATCAATACAGAGCATCGCAGAGCCCTTTGATGTGTATTTTCGTACACTAACGGAAGCTGAAATTGACGGCTATCTGGAGAAAGAGCAGCCATGGAACTGCGCGGGGAGTTTTAAAAGCGAAGGGTTGGGTATTACCCTCTTTGAACGGTTATCTGGTCGAGATCCAAATACGCTCATTGGATTGCCGCTGATCGCGCTAACACAGATGCTACAAAAGGAAGGTTTGAATCCATTGACAGTGAGAAATGAATAGGGATAGCCCGATGAAGCGCTATCCCGATAGATAAAAGCATATAGATATGAGTGGTTAGCTTTTTGTCTCGCGCAACACCTGTAGGCAGCGGCGTAATCCATTATCCAATGGCGCTTCGACTCTCAACGTCTCGCCAGTATTCGGGTGCTCAAAACGCAGCGCCTGCGCATGCAGGAATAGACGTTTTAAACCCGAACCTGCCAGTTGCCGATCGAACTCGCGATCGCCATAACGGTCGTCAAACGCTATCGGATGTCCGGCATACTGGGCGTGTACACGAATTTGATGTGTACGCCCGGTAACTGGGCTCGCCCTCACCAGAGTTGCGTGTTCAAAACGCTCTTCTATTTTAAAACGTGTTTCTGACGCTTTACCTTCGCTGTTTACCCGTACTATGCGTTCACCACTTTGCAGGATATTTTTCAACAGCGGCGCCTGAACGACCTTACAGTGAGACTGCCACTGGCCGCGAACCAGCGCCAGATAGTCTTTTTGCATACCTTTCAACCGCAGTTGTTCATGCAAAGAACGTAAGGCCGAACGTTTTTTTGCCACCAGTAAAACACCAGAAGTATCGCGATCGAGGCGGTGCACTAGCTCCAGAAAACGCGCTTCCGGGCGTAAAGCACGCAGCCCTTCAATTACGCCGAAGCTTAGGCCACTTCCGCCATGCACCGCAGTACCCGAGGGCTTATTCAGCACCAACAGGTAGTCATCTTCATAAATAATGCACTCGGCCAACGCCGCTACTTTACCAAGACTGGCAGAAACAGGCGTTTCGTCGCGTTCAGCCTGTCGAACAGGCGGAATACGGATGACATCACCGTCGAGCAATTTATACTCCGGCTTGACCCGTTTCTTATTTATCCTTACCTCACCTTTTCGCAAGATTCGGTAAACCATGCTTTTAGGCACACCCTTTAAGTGGGTATGCAAAAAATTATCGATACGCTGCCCCGCTTCATCTGCGGAGATCGTCACAAACTGTACTGAAGGATTATCTGTTTTCATGATGCGCGATTCTAAATAGAGCAACCCGATAGCGCCACTTCTTTTTCTGTGCTTAACTGTGTGTCTGACTTATGAAGATATTGTTGCACTATCGGGTGAGTAACGGGTGAATTGCGCTGTAGCATCAAACCCTGTCCGTTTTGGTGATAACAACAGAACTATCTTTATACAGACAGGCAAAGTCATCTTGCTATAACGGTATCAGCAGTGGAATAATGCTTTTGCGTTTCCCACGCGGATTTCCGATAAACAAGGGGAAATTGCGAAGTTACTAAATTTGCCTGATAACGCACACACGCAGCAATGGCGTAAGACGTAATGCGAAATCAAGCAGTTAGCGGGCTGTGGATTGCAGCTTGGCCGGCAAATGGAATCAGATCTGGCGACATTATTCAGAAGCTGTTCCCTCAGTAAATGCGCTGTTTTCCATCAGGAAATACAGGCTACCGAAACATGCGTCTCTATGCAGGCGACAACCGGGAGGTTGACGTCCCTGCGATAAGCCACGAGGCCATCGGTTCACTCCGGTCATGCGGTTCTTTTTGTCCGCAGCTCTATCAATAATGCAAGTAAAAATAACGAGTAAGTTGAAGATGAAAAGAATGTTAATTAACGCAACTCAGCAGGAAGAGTTGCGTGTTGCCTTGGTTGATGGTCAACGGCTGTATGATTTGGATATTGAAAGTCCAGGTCATGAGCAGAAGAAAGCAAATATCTACAAAGGTAAAATCACTCGTATCGAACCCAGTCTTGAAGCGGCTTTTGTTGATTACGGCGCTGAAAGGCATGGTTTCCTTCCTCTTAAAGAAATCGCCCGCGAATACTTCCCAAGCAACTATGCTTCCCATGGTCGTCCTAACATTAAAGACGTGTTACGTGAAGGTCAGGAAGTTATTGTTCAGGTAGATAAAGAAGAGCGTGGCAACAAAGGCGCAGCGCTGACTACCTTTATCAGCCTGGCTGGTAGCTATCTGGTCTTAATGCCGAATAACCCTCGCGCAGGCGGCATTTCACGCCGGATCGAAGGTGACGATCGTACCGAGCTTAAAGAAGCGCTGGGATCGTTGCAATTGCCCGATGGCATGGGACTCATTGTTCGTACTGCTGGTGTGGGTAAATCCGCTGAAGCACTACAATGGGATTTGGCTTTCCGTCTGAAACACTGGGACGCAATCAAAAAAGCCGCTGAAGGTCGCTCGGCGCCATTCCTGATTCATCAAGAAAGTAACGTGATCGTCCGTGCTTTCCGTGACTATCTGCGCCAGGATATTGGCGAAATCCTGATCGACAACCCGAAAATTCTCGAGCTGGCGAAAGAACATATTTCTGCGCTGGGTCGCCCTGACTTCAGCAGCAAAATCAAATTGTACAGTGGTGAAATCCCGCTTTTCAGCCACTATCAGATCGAATCGCAGATTGAATCGGCTTTCCAACGTGAAGTCCGCCTGCCGTCCGGCGGTTCTATCGTTATCGATACTACCGAAGCGTTGACGGCCATTGATATCAACTCCGCCCGTGCAACACGCGGTGGCGACATTGAAGAAACCGCGTTTAATACTAACCTTGAAGCCGCAGACGAAATTGCGCGCCAATTACGCCTGCGTGACCTTGGCGGCCTGATCGTCATCGACTTCATTGATATGACCCCGGTTCGTCACCAGCGTGAAGTTGAAAACCGCCTGCGCGATTCAGTACGCCAAGATCGTGCACGTATTCAGATCGGTCGGATTTCCCGCTTCGGTCTGCTGGAAATGTCACGTCAGCGTCTAAGTCCTTCACTGGGCGAATCCAGCCATCACGTTTGCCCACGCTGTACCGGCACAGGCACGATTCGTGACAATGAATCACTTTCGCTGTCCATTCTTCGCCTGATTGAAGAAGAAGCGCTGAAAGAAAACACCAAAGAAGTTCATGCGATTGTTCCAGTCCAGATTGCATCTTATCTGCTGAACGAGAAGCGTGATGCCGTTAACGCCATTGAGACACGTCAGGGCGGTGTACGCGCTATCATCGTGCCACACGACGGTATGCAAACACCGCACTACTCTGTGGTTCGCGTACGCAAAGGCGAAGAAAAACCGACGCTCAGCTATTTGTTGCCTCAGCGTTTGGAAACGGAAACACAGCAACTGCAAGACGAACAAACGATCGAGCGTAAACAGCCTGAGCAGCCAGCTTTAGCAACGTTCAGCATGGCTGAAATGCCAGAAGAAACCACGCCACCGGTTGCCAAAGCGGCTCCTGATGTAGCAAAAGCCGCAGAAGAAGCTCAACCGGGTCTCATTAGCCGTTTCTTCAGTGCCTTAAAAGGCGTTTTTGCTTCTGAACCAGCTGCAAAAGCAGTAGATAGCGTTGACGAGAAGAAAGTAGAAGAAGAGAAAGCCGGTGAAGGCCAGCGTTCTGAACGTCGGAACCCACGCCGTCAGGGTAATAACCGCCGTGACCGTGGCTCTCGTGAACAGCGTGATGATCAGCGCCGTAATAAGCGACAAACCGAAGAAGTGGTCGCGGAAACACGCGTTGCAGAAAATGTGGAGAAAGCCGATTCGGAAGAACAACCGCGCCGTGAACCACGCGCTGAACGTCAGCGTCGTCGTCAGGACGAGCGCCGTCAAGCTCCGGTAGAGGAGAAAATTCAGCCAGTGGCCGATGATTCCGATGACAACACAGCCGAGCAGGATAAGCCTACTCAGGTTATGCAACGTCGCCAACGTCGTCAGTTGACTCAGAAAGTACGTGTCCAGTCTGAAACTCAGCAGGATACTTTGTCTGATAACACGGCACCGATTGCTGAAGCCCCTGAGCTAGCTCAATCTTACGTCAAGCCAAACGATGTTGCGGTAGACAATAACGAGAGCGATAACGAGCAAAACGATGCAAATCGTGCCAATGGCGAAAATGGCGGTATGCCACGTCGCTCACGTCGTTCTCCTCGCCATCTGCGCGTCAGCGGCCAGCGCCGTCGTCGCTATCGTGATGAGCGTTACCCATCCCAGTCGCCGATGCAGTTGGAATTTGCCGCCGCGTCACCGGAAATGGCATCAGGGAAAGTGTGGATCAGCTACCCTGTCGCACAGTCACAGCAGGCTGAAAACCAACAGTTGGAAGAGAACGTGGCAGCTATCGAAACACCACTGTTACCAGCCGTTGTCGACGTCGCAGTGACGGCACAAGCCGATACCGCTGAATCCAACGCGATTGAAAACGTTGCGATTACTGAAGCAGTCGTTCACGAAGATGCCGTTGTAACAGCAACAGTACAATCTGCGGACGTCATTCAGGACAGCAATGTAGAGCATGTCGAAGTGAGTGCTGCAGACGAAGAGACTGTCGTTGAGCCAATCACAGAGAACACGGCGATCGATGATGTCATCGCTGCGATTGCTGTTAGTGCAGTTGAAGAAGCCAAAGCCGTTGAGGTTGATGATACTGATACGACACAGGCGACCGAAGATGTACAGGCCGTTGAAGCTGTCGTTGCTGAAGAAAAACAGGCAGATGACATCGCTGATGCGACCGAGAAAGCTGATGTAGCAGAACCGGTTTCTAGCCCAGTGGTTTCCGTAGTACAGGAAGTCAGCCAGCCACAAAGCATTCAGGATGAGCCAGTAGCTGCAATCAGCGCGCAGTCGGTTGTGGAAGAACCGGCATCGGGCGTAACAAAAGCAGCTACCGTTGTTGAACAGCCGCATTATAAGCTCCATGCAACGGCACCAATGACTAAAGCGCCAGCCCCAGCATATAACGCGGAGCCTGCTCGACACAGTGATTGGGTACGCCCAGACTATCCGTTCTCAGGAAAAGGCTCGGCAGGCGGTCATTCCGCAGTTAACCAATCAACTGCGCCAGCAACCAAGCCAGCGCCAGTTAACGAGTAACTCTGACTTTTATAGACAAACACCCGCCAATTGGCGGGTGTTTTTTTATCTACAATCTTTTGCTAATTGCTTAACCTAAAAAACTCAATAGCTTGATATCTACACTGTCCGTTTTACCATCCAGTTCGGCCAGGAAACTTTTAAAGTGCGCACTCTGCTCATGTAATGCCAGAGCCTCACGATCCTTCCAACGTTCGAAGAACACAAACGAACCGGGTTTACCCACGACTTCATGCAGATCATACTGCACATTGCCCGCTTCCTGCAGGCTGGGCGATACCACGCGTTTTAGCGTTGCGGTAACATCGGCAATGAACTCTGCCTTTGCCTGAATAGTGGCGACAATACGAATTTCCATATACATCCCTTATTTATCAATGAAAAGATAGTGCTATCAGATGCCAATCTGCGCCTAATTTCAAGCATTCATCAACAAACGGATGCATTCAAATGGCTTTACGCTTATCCTTATCCCCCGCCGTATCAGTCCCAAAACCAACCGAAAGACGATGTTTTTCTACTGACCGCCGGAGCGCAATTCCATGACCGCACAGCACACTATTCTTAAAATCCGTCGCCCTGACGATTGGCACATTCACCTGCGTGACGATCGGATGCTGGAAACCGTTCTCCCCTATACCAGCCGTTTCTTCGGCCGTGCGATTGTTATGCCAAATCTGACGCCACCGATTACCAGCGTAGCCAGCGCTATCGCGTATCGTCAGCGTATTTTAGCCGCAGTCCCGCAAGGCGATAATTTTCATCCACTGATGACGTGCTATCTGACTGATACGCTAGATGCCAATGAAATCGTGAGTGGTTTTGAGCAAGGCGTCTTTACCGCTGCCAAACTCTATCCAGCCAACGCCACAACGAACTCCAGCCATGGCGTAACTAGCGTCGCCACTATCTCCGGGATTCTGGAGAAAATGCAGAAAATTGGCATGCCGTTACTCATTCACGGTGAAGTCACCGATCCCGCTATTGATATATTCGATCGGGAAGCTCGCTTTATCGAAACCATTCTGGAACCGTTACGCCAGGATTTCCCTGAACTGAAGGTCGTCCTCGAACACATTACGACGAAAGAAGCAGCGGAATACGTTATTGCAGGCAATGATTATCTTGCAGCAACCATCACCCCCCAGCACTTGATGTTCAACCGCAATCATATGCTGGTTGGCGGCATCCGCACTCACTTATATTGTCTACCGATCTTAAAACGCAACACGCATCAACAAGCGTTGCGTGAAGCCGTCGCCAGCGGCTGCGACCGACTTTTCCTCGGTACAGATTCAGCGCCACATGCCAAACACAGAAAAGAATCCAGCTGCGGCTGTGCTGGTGTGTTCAATGCTCAGGCTGCATTAAGTACCTACGCCACCGTTTTTGAAGAAATGAATGCGCTTGATAAACTCGAAGCATTCTGTTCCCTGAATGGCCCGCGGTTTTATGGCCTGCCAGTGAACGACAGCTGGATTGAACTTCACCGTGAAGCAGTCACGTTCCCAGAAGAAATCGCTCTCGGCGACGAGTCGCTAATCCCCTTCCTTGCCGGACAAAGCCTCAACTGGTCAGTTCGTTAATCGGTAAGCCCATCCGCATTATGCCGATGGGCTAAATTTTATTGCACATCTTGTTCTTCCTCCCTAATAACTGTATAAATAAACAGTTAAAAAATTGGAGGTCAGCATGCGCGTAGAAATTACTCTTACAAAGACAGCGCCTTTACCCGCCGGTGCCATCGAAGCGCTCAGGCATGAGCTGGAAAAGCGTATTCACAAAATTTATCCCGATACACCCATTCAGGTTCGTTATGCATCCGCAAATAGCCTGACGGTGATGGGAGCTGGTAAAGATGACAAAGATCGTATCTCTGAAATTTTGCAGGAAACGTGGGAAAGTGCCGATGACTGGTTTACAGCAGAGTAATCTAAAGCTTGAAAGATAACGAAGATATAGGCTGTAATGGCAGTTTAAAGCGGCATTTCGCCATGTGCTATGATCGAGGGTATCTGTAATGACGGTAGAAAAACCAGACGAGGCAATGACATTCGGGGAACTACTGGAGCTGATTGGCGAGCAACAACGCAAGATCGATGCTCTGGAACTCGCCTTTTCGTCCCTGGCATTCTGCCTCGATGAAAAAGCAAACAAACTGATGATTCACAATCTGACATTGGAATCTCAAAATGAGAATCGGGATCCCGCGATGAAGAAATACCTTGCCCGACTTGCTGCCGCATTAGAAAAAAACTCAGGGCCAGCTACGGAATAATGTTCTACTGCTTCTGTAACAACACCTTCGGGATGAAAGCCTACTCATCCCGATATTTTATCTGATACATCGTTTATCTCTTCGACATACCTGCCTGTGTAATTTTTTTACGAAAAATTGAAAATATTTCCCATAAATTAAATAAGCCACAGTATACTGTTAATGCTCGTTTAAAATAATGAGCCACCTGAAGCCTCGTTAGTCACTCATGTTAGTAACTAGTCAATAAGGGGTATTTATGGATAGAAAAAATGAAGTTATTCAGACACATCCTCTTGTAGGTTGGGACATCAGCACCGTTGACAGTTATGACGCCATGATGATCCGTTTACACTACTTATCCACCTCGGATCAAGTACCAGATGAAGCACATGTAGACCGTACGCTTTGGCTAACGACCGACGTAGCAAGGCAGCTGATACACATACTTGAAGCCGGCATTGCGAAAATTGAATCAACAGACTGTGACGTCAGTGATTATCGAAAACATTAGCAATTTATAACGTTATTAATATTATATTCAATACTCAATAATTTGTTTTAATGTCATTTGCTTTAGTAACAACACCGCCCTATCGGCGGTGTTGCTATTTTAGGCCTATTCTCATTTCTTTTTATACCCGCGAATCAATTACACCGAGTCACCAGCCTTTATACCAATAATCACTCACTAGATAATTACTCAACTAATAGAGCACTCCCCATCCCTTTAATTTATTCCGCTATCGTATTTATTCATCTTTCTTTCGCCTGAAAACAGGTATCAGAAATATCTATTTCTATTAAAGAGTTTCCATAACCAAATTGAATAAATTATGAATTTAAATTCAAAAAATCTGCTCATGTTTATGATAATGTTGCAATTTGAAAGTTTATATTGCTTTTATGTTTCTTCCTGTTAAATTTTTTTCCGGATTGACCCCGTTACCGATCTGATTAAGGAATTATCACTATGCTTTGGCGTAATACCTCTTCCCGTTATGGCCATATCAGCATTCTTTTGCACTGGATTGCAGCGTTGACCGTTTATGGCATGTTCGCTTTAGGACTGTGGATGGTCACATTAGGGTACTACAGTACCTGGTATCACCGTGCTCCAGAGATTCACAGAGCCATTGGCGTGCTGCTCTTTTCCATCATTATTTTCCGCGTGGTATGGCGTTTCATCTCTCCGCCTCCACCGCCATTGAAAAGTTACTCCACATTGACCCGCGTCAGCGCGACGCTGGCGCATATTGCACTTTATGTCATTCTTTTCGCCATTCTCATAAGTGGATATCTCATTTCCACTGCGGAAGGACATCCAATCTCAGTTTTTGGCTGGTTTTCTATTCCGGCCATTGTCAGCGGCTTGACGGATCAGGCCGATATAGCAGGCGACGTGCATCTTTATCTTGCATGGGCGGTGGTTGCCTTATCAGCACTGCACGGTTTAGCCGCATTAAAACACCACTTTATCGATGGTGATAACACGTTGAAACGAATGTTGGGTCGCAACATTTCTTAACTTTCTGGATTTATGGAGAAAAACCAATGCTGAAGAAAACACTACTGAGCCTAACCGCAGTATCCATGCTTGCCTCTGCCGGTTCTGCACTGGCGGCAGAGTACAAGTTCGATAAAGAAGGCCAGCACGCGTTTATTGAATTCCGCATTAAACACCTCGGTTACAGCTGGCTTTATGGCAGCTTTAACGATTTCGACGGCACTTTTGCCTTTGATGAGAAAAACCCATCAGCGGATAAAGTGAATGTCACTATCAACACCAACAGCGTTGACACCAATCACGCTGAACGTGACAAGCACCTTCGCAGTGCAGAATTCTTAAACGTATCCAAGCATCCGCAGGCAACGTTTACCTCAACGGAAGTGAAGAAAGACGGTGATGACTACGATATTACCGGTAATCTAACCTTAAATGGCGTGACCAAGCCTGTTAAGTTGGATGCCAAGCTCATCGGTCAGGGGGATGATCCATGGGGTAACTATCGCGCAGGATTTCAGGCCGAAGGAACTATCAAGCTGAAAGATTTCAACATTACGACCGATTTGGGTCCCGCTTCACAGGATGTAGAACTGATTATTGCCGTTGAAGGCGTTCGCCAGAAATAAGGTTCCGTCATGTAGCTAACAGCAAAAAGCCCCTTCCAAAGGAAAGGGCTTTTATATTAGCGAGCAACAGTGAGTTATTCTGCGTTGTCTTTCGCTGCAGGTGCCGGAATATGTAACGTTGACTGCAATAATCCTTTAGATTTATTGAAAATCTTCATTCCATTTTCACGCCCGCTGCGTATTGCTCTTTGTTCTTCTAACGGCAATTTCATTTCATCCTGACACTGTGTGCTACAGCAACCTTCGTATTTTGCGGCACAGCTCGGACATTGGATAAACAGAAGATGGCAACCTTCATTACGACAGTTAGTGTGACTATCACACGAAGCACCACACTGATGACAATGCGCGATAACGTCATCAGAGATGCGTTCTCCCATGCGTTCATCAAATACGAAATTCTTGCCGATAAACTTCAGCGGTAACCCTTGTGCTTTAGCCTGGCGCGCATATTCAATAATACCACCCTCGACGTGATACACATTTTTAAAGCCATGATGCAGCATGTAGGCACTAGCCTTCTCGCAGCGAATGCCACCGGTACAGTACATAACAATATTTTTATCACGGATATCATCGAGCATATCCACAGCCATCGGCAACTGCTCACGAAAAGTATCCGACGGCACTTCCAATGCATTCTGAAAATGTCCGACTTCATATTCGTAGTGATTGCGCATATCGACGAAAACAGTATCAGGATCGTCGGCCATCGCATTAACCCGATCGGCTTTCAGATACTGCCCGACATTCGCCGGATTAAACGTAGGATCATCAATTCCATCGGCGACAATCCGTTCACGTACTTTCATACGCAATACCCAAAACGACTTTCCATCATCTTCCAGAGCGATATTTAAGCGAATCTGATCGAGCGCTGGATGCGCACTGAACAATCCCGTCTTAAAGGCATCAAACTGATTATTGGGTACGCTGATTTGGGCGTTAATCCCTTCAGCTGCAATATAAATACGCCCGAAGACCTTATATTGCTCAAGCTGAATATATAGGCGATCGCGAAATGCTTTTGGATCGTCTATCGTAAAATATTTATAGAAGGAAACTGTGGTACGCGGCTCGGTTTCCGCAAGCATACGAGCCTTCAGTTCCTCATTGGAAACTCGGTTATGTAACACTGGCATGGTGTACGTTCCTGTCTTCACTGAGGTTAGCATGTGACGTTCATTGCCGGCCATAGCCTGACACATTGAATCGCCCGGCATCATACCTGATAGCGCAGAAGCTGTCAGGGCATGAAATGAATAGCGAAACGATAAAGAGTGATCTACCGTAAACGGATGACCTCTGGGATTCACTTTCGCTTTCATGAAGTATCATCATCGAAGGATCTGTCATTATGAGTCAGCTTTTCTCCCCCGTATCTCTTGGTAAACTCGAACTGCCCAACCGAATCATCATTGCCCCAATGTGCCAATATTCGGCTGAGGATGGTAAGGCGACAGCCTGGCATACCATGCATTTAGGTAACCTGTCACATTCAGGAGCAGGACTACTCATTATCGAGGCCACAGCAGTTTCACCAGAAGGCAGGATTTCCCCGCACGATCTCGGCCTGTGGGATGACACCACCGAACAAGCCCTTGCCAGCGTGATTCAGTCTGTCAAAACCTATTCTGCCATGCCCCTTGGCATACAACTGGGACATGCTGGTCGCAAAGCCTCGACGGGCGTTCCGTGGAGCGAACGGGCATTTCTGCACCCGGAACAGGGAGGATGGCAGACTATCGCACCATCGGCGATTCCTTACAACGCCAGCGACGCTGCGCCACTGGCAATGTCAGAGCAGCACATCCGTGCGCTAGTTGATTCGTTCGTCGACTCTGCTAAGCGTGCGGACAGTCTGGGCTTTGACCTGATAGAAATTCATGCTGCTCACGGCTATTTACTGCACCAGTTCCTTTCTCCGCTGACAAATCAGCGCACAGATAGCTACGGCGGATCGCTTCAAAATCGGATGCATCTGGTCGTTGAAATTTATCGCGCGGTACGTGAAGTTTTCCCTGCACATAAAGCCGTCGGCGTACGTATTTCTGCAACAGATGGTGTTGAGGGAGGTTGGGATCTGGAGCAATCGGTGCAGCTCAGTAAAGCGTTGCACGAATTAGGCTGCGATTTCATCCATGTTTCCAGCGGCGGGCTATCACCGTTACAACAGATTCATCCCGCACCTAATTATCAGGTGCCCTATGCTCAGCGGATTAAGCAAGAAGTTGGCATCACCACCATCGCAGTGGGGCTAATAACCGAACCAGAACAGGCAGAAGCGATCGTCGCAACCGGTGAGGCAGATGCTATCGGGTTGGCCCGTGCCATACTTTTCGACCCACGCTGGCCATGGCATGCCGCCGCCCGATTGGGCGCTCAGGTATCTGCGCCCGCTCAGTACTGGCGCAGCGAGCCACGTTACGCCAGAGGTATTTTCAAGCAATAGCGGTAAAATATAATGTGCCAGGCGATCCTATCAGGGTCGCCTTTTCCCCACGCGACTACATAGCATGCCACCAAAGATCAAAACTCATTTTTTGGGAATGGTACGATTAAGGCCGTTTTTTGCATAAAAATCAGTCAATAAGATGGCAATAATTTGTTTTATTGTCAAAGCACGCAATAATCTATCTTGCAGTTAACCATTAACTCGATTCTTTTTAACGGTTCGCGTGCTGACCAGCACCAAAATGTTGATACTGAGGCCATGACACAGATCCCTTCCTTCAATCGTTCATTGCTGCATCCGCGCTACTGGCTCACCTGGTTGGGCATCGGCATCCTTTACCTTATCGTTTTGCTACCCTATCCCGTACTTTATCGTATCGGCACCGCCCTCGGTCATCTGGCTATGCGCCTGTTGCCACAGCGCGTCAAGATCGCTGCACGCAACCTTGAAATGTGTTTTCCACAGATGCCGCAGGCCGAGCGCAATGCACTACTCAGGAAGAACTTTGAATCTGTCGGTATGGGTGTGGTTGAAACAGGTATGGCGTGGTTTTGGCCGAATTGGCGTCTTGAACGCTGGTTTACGGTAACAGGCCTTGAGCACATACTCCCTGAGAACGAACGAGAGCAAGGAGTCTTGCTTATCGGACTGCATTTTTTAACGTTGGAACTCGGGGCGCGAGTTTTTGGTATGCACAACCCAGGGATCGGCGTGTATCGCCCGAATGATAACAAGCTGATTGACTGGTTACAGACGTGGGGCAGACTGCGATCCAACAAATCCATGCTGGACCGGAAAGATCTTAAAGGAATGATACGCGCCCTCAAGCAAGGTGACATCATCTGGTATGCGCCAGATCATGATTATGGCCCGCGCAGCAGCGTATTCGCCCCTCTGTTTGCCGTAGATACGGCGGCAACAACCCGCGGTAGCTATATGCTGATAAAAACGGCGCGCCCGGCAATCATCCCGTTTGTGCCGCGCCGCTTGCCCGAAGGAAAAGGTTATGAACTGCTGATTCAGCCTGCTGAACAAGGTGCGCCTGTAGATAATGAAGCCGTGACCGCTGCTTGGATGAACAAGGTTGTTGAAAACAATATTCTGCTCGCACCGGATCAATACATGTGGCTACATCGCCGTTTCAAAACTCGCCCAGAAGGCGAGCCGTCCTTTTATTAACTTACACGTTCCGATTGCTCATTTCAGGAACTGCGCACTTTGTTACAGACGAAAAAAAGCAACGGCGACTGCCGTTGCTTTATCTCTCAGACTAACAATCTTTCACACTACACGCAGTTAGCTTTTGATATGCGGTGCAGGAAGTTTTTGGTAAAACTCAACCCATGCCGCATACGCTTCCGGTTTTTGCCACACATGGTAGTGCATGCGCGATATTGTAACGGGATCGCTAAGCAGTGCCAGGCGCTGATTATTGCTCACCTCTTCCGGCTTACGATTCAAGGCCTCTCGCACATTCTGCTCACGTACGTCCTCAATCGCTCGGCTAAAGCGGTGACGCGCCGTCGCCATTGCACTGGCAAGAGCGTTAACTGACGGATCAAAAACGGCCTGCATAAACCCGTCATCGAGTCTACGCTGGTGGTTCAATCGACAATATTCATCCGTAGCAACCAGTTCACGCGGTGGATTGAATTCTTCCGGTATCAGCAGCAGCTTCGCACGTTTACAACCCAGCCCTAATGCTGCACGACTCGAATAAACCGACACCACCGGCGACAAAATCAGTGAGAAGACAATCGGCGACAGCCACCACAAGAAGCGCAGATCCAACCACGCCATACCAATCGCCCAGACCAGTCCCAGAATCAGTTGGGAACCATGGCGCACAAATGCCTCACTCCACGGCGTTGCGTCGTCGTCACGCTGTGGAGAATTCCACTGCACCGACCAACCGAGGAACGCGCTGACAACAAACACCGTGTGGAACAACATACGAACCGGTGCCAGCAGAACCGAGAACAGCATTTCCAGCAACAGAGAAAGGAATACGCGGAAAGCGCCACCGTACTCTTTTGCACCTTTCGCCCACACCAGAATCACGCTCAACAGTTTTGGCAAGAACAACAGAACCAATGTCGTGGAGAAGAGGGCGATAGCCAGTTCAGGTCGCCACTGTGGCCAGACGGGGAACAGCTGTCGGGGCTGCAAGAAGTACTGCGGTTCCATCAGCGTATGCACAACCTGCAACGCGGTAGAAAGCACCAGGAACATAAACCACAACGGTGCAGACAGATAGGACATCACGCCAGTCAGGAAAACTGCGCGGTGAACCGGATGCATGCCTTTAACCAAGAACAACCGGAAATTCATCAGGTTACCATGGCACCAGCGGCGGTCACGTTTCAGTTCATCCAACAGGTTAGGCGGCAGCTCTTCATAGCTTCCCGGGAGGTCGTATGCAATCCAAACGCCCCACCCCGCACGACGCATCAGCGCAGCTTCAACGAAGTCGTGAGAAAGAATCGCACCAGCGAACGAACCTTCACCCGGCAGAGGTGCTAGTGCACAATGCTCAATGAACGGTTTAACGCGGATAATCGCGTTATGTCCCCAGTAATGCGACTCACCCAACTGCCAAAAATGCAGACCTGCGGTGAACAATGGGCCATAAACACGCGTCGCAAACTGCTGACAGCGCGCATACAGTGTATCCATGCCAGAAGCTTTCGGCGAAGACTGAATGATGCCAGCGTTCGGATTCGCTTCCATCAGTCTGACCAGAGATGTCAGACATTCGCCACTCATGACGCTATCGGCATCCAGAATCACCATGTAACTATACTGGTTACCCCAGCGGCGGCAGAAGTCATCGATATTGCCGCTCTTACGTTTGACGCGGCGACGGCGACGGCGATAGAAAATACGCCCTGCTCCCCCAACATCGCGGCACAGCTCCATCCAGGCTTTTTGCTCTGCTACACAGATATCGGGATCGTTACTGTCGCTCAGAACGTAAATATCAAAATGCTCAAGATTACCCGTCGCTTCAACCGATTCATACGTCGCACGTAGCCCCGCAAACACACGTTCTACGTCTTCGTTACAAATCGGCATGATTAACGCCGTGCGATGCTCAGGATTCAGGGCCTCGTCACCTACCGTCGTGGAAGAGATACTGTATTTATCTCGACCAATAAGCAGTTGTAGAAACCCCATCAGCGCGGTCCAGAACCCAGCCGATACCCAGCAGAACAGTACCGCAAACAAAACGAGTATGCCGCTTTGCAGCACATAAGGCAGCAACTGCATCAACGAACGCGTCCAAGGCTGCCCCGCCATTTCAAACGGATCGATCAGCGCCCAGCCCTGATAAGGCAGGATGGTTTTCATGTACCACGTCGCGATCGCCGTCTGGAACAGCGTCAACGCCAGCAGAATATAGCGGCGAATTGTTCCCACCAGGCGCCAACGGTTCTCGGAAATTTTCTCTTCCGGGCTGTAATGAGGACGAGGCGGTACGGTACGCCCCAGCAGGCTTTCCCACCAGCGAATCAATGGGTTCGTCCGCCAAACATCTGGGAACATAGAGGCGCGGGTAATGACAGGCATCGCTTTTAATGCCGCCCGCCCTTCTCTGTCTGTACCGAGTTGCTTACCGTTGTCCAGACCATCAGCCCAAGCCATTTCAAGACGCGCCTGCACAGAATGTAGCGCAACATCGTCTTCAGCCTGAACATTAACTTGGTTACCTTCAGACAGGGCCTGATGCAAAACGGCCTGATCGTTCCAGGCCGCTTGCGGTAATTTTTCGCGAAGAACCTCTGCCTGCTCGGCAGGCAGAGGTAGTTTCTCAATGTAATCGAGAGAAGAAGTTGACTTATTCATTAGCAGGTAGCTGATTGCTCCAGGTTTCAGTCAATGTCGTCTCGCCATTAACCAACGCAGCTCTCATTTCAGTCGGCTGTTTCGCATCTTTCACACGCACACGCAGCGTCAGACGCCAACCATGAGTTACTGGGTTATAGCGAACATTATTTTCTACAATCTCGCCGTTATCGCCGATGCTGACCTGAGAGGCTACCGGAGCGTTCTCATCCAACTCTTTCAAATTCGGTCCAATGAAATCAACAATATAAGCGATCGTGCCGTCAGGCTGGCGGATCAGGTTAGATTGTTTAACATCACCGGCAGAACGACGAGTCTGTTGGACATAAGCAATATTCGGGGAATGTAATTGATCTTCATCGCGCGTAAAGTGCAGACGATATTTAACATCCAGTGGTTTGCCCGTTTCTGGCAACACATCAGGCGTCCAGAAAGCAACGATATTGTCGTTAGTTTCATCTGCGGTAGGGATTTCAACCAGCTCAACCTTCCCTTTACCCCACTCGCCTTTCGGCTCAATCCAACCGCTTGGACGCAGATCGTAACGGTCATCAAGATCTTCATAGGCGGTAAAATCACGTCCGCGTTGCAGCAGACCAAATCCTTTCGGATTTTCTACCGCATAGGTGCTCACAGACAGATGCTTC
Organism: Pectobacterium atrosepticum; assembly: GCF_000740965.1. Lineage (NCBI taxonomy): Bacteria > Pseudomonadati > Pseudomonadota > Gammaproteobacteria > Enterobacterales > Pectobacteriaceae > Pectobacterium > Pectobacterium atrosepticum. The sequence continues at coordinate 3,085,872 of NZ_CP009125.1, forward strand.
GGATTATTCAGCGGACGCCAAATCCATTCACCATTACCGGCATGAATTGACAAGCCGTTCGAGTCGTTGAGCGCCGGACGATAGTTCAGCGTCGGCGACGGCTGGTTCGGCCCAAACAGATACATACTGGTCAGCGGAGCAATGCCCAGCTTGCCCACTTTGTCACGCAGGAAGACTTTAGCCTGAACGTCTACTACGCTGTCACGCCCCGGATAAACGGTAAAGCGGTAAGCCCCTGCGGCACGTGGAGAATCCAGCAGCGCATAAATAACCAAGTGTTTATCATTTGGTTTGGGACGTTCAATCCAGAACTCACGGAAGCGAGGGAATTCTTCGCCGGAAGGCAATGCGGTATCGATGGCAAGACCACGGGCAGACAAGCCATAAATCTGGCCTTTACCTACCACACGGAAATAGCTGGCACCCAGCATACTGACAATTTCATCGTTCTTATCGGCTTTATTGATCGGATAGAGAACTTTAAAACCGGCAAAGCCGAGATTTTTAACCGACTCAGGATCATGGTTAACGGGGCCAAAATCAAAGAACTCAGGAGCGTATTTAATCTCATCAACCGTTGTCGCGGTGACTTCATTAATTTTCACCGGAGTATCGAAATACATCCCCTGATGGTAAAACTGGAGTTTGAATGGCGTCTGTACATTATTCCAGTATGACTTATCGTTATTGAAACGAATTTGCTGATAGTCCGCAAATTTCATATCACGAAATTGCGCAGGAAGATTACTTTTCGGCGCTTCAAAACCCTTTTGTGCCAGCTTTTCAGCCTGCTGTGCAACGTCATCAATAGAGAATGCCCAAGCAGGCACTGCGCTTACAGACAGCATAATGGCGGCAGACAGCCAGCGAAGGCTAGCAACCCGCTGTTTAAACCCAAATTTATTATCCAGCACAGCTCCCCCTGTTGGTGTGCTTCAATCAACTAAAATCCATATTAATGGATAAGTTAGCCTTCCTACAACTTGATAAAGATATTGTTCATCATAATAGGTCAGCGTTTAAACAACGAGAACGCTAAAGCATGATAAACCGGGTTGTAAAAATGGAAAACAGCCACGGACTATAGCGAATATCGACCTGCGCGGGCGTAGGATTATTCCGTTTACGCCTGCACCATGTATTATTGCCCCACCGATAAAAGTCCTGACGGACAGTGACATCGGCTCACATACTGCTTGAAGCATGGCAGGTATAAACATTTGTGTAACAATACAGGGACAAGTAAAGTACACTTCCCGTCTGAACCCAGTATTGTTGAATTAAGACTGCTATGCCTTTGTCCGCATTACGACGGCGAAGTTTCCCAGCCTGGGTCGGCATCTTCGCTATTTTGACCATCTTCATTGCCCCAGTGATTTCACAAACACTGGTACTCCACGAGCACGGGCTTTATGAAGTTGGTACAACCACAAACAGTACGACCACCACACATAGTACTACCGCGCATGATACAACTGCGCCCGCTAGTCACAGCGGCAGTATAGCTGAACCGCATCATAATCATACTGGCAACGCGATGCCCGAGCATCACTCGGCGCAATTACACCATTCTCCCTCATCGCCGTCCATGATGATGGATCATGCTGCATGCGGCTACTGTGTACTTTTTTCGTATACGCCAGCACTGTTCACAACAGACTCCCCTAATCCCATACTGACGTCATCTTTATCAGAAGCGTTGGTTATTCACTTTATTTCTCGCATTGTCCTTCCTGAACGCTACGCCTCTCCCATCGTACGCGCGCCACCTTTCTGAACTATGCAGCATCATGCCTGCGGGCATTTATAACGCATCGCGCTATACCTTTTTCGGTATGGTGTTCGATCATTTTTTGCTAAATGATTTCAGAAGGTTTTATGTCACACCCTAATCAGGCATCAGCCACTGCTGCCTCCGGCACGCGCCCAGCCAGAAAAATCGCGGGCGAAAAACATGCAATGGATAAGGTATCGCCACGTGCCGCGATCGTCGCCCTGTTCATCCGACTTCATTTCTACATCGGTATTTTTGTCAGCCCGTTTATTTTCGTTGCAGCTCTGACAGGAACGTTGTACGTCCTGACACCGCAAATTGAAAACCGACTGTATTCGCACCTGCTTTTCACTGAAAGCCAAGGTACGCCGCATTCACTGGCAGAACAAATTCGAGCGGCACAGGAGGGACTCTCACACTCTCAAGATGCCAAGCTGCTTGCGATACGCCCTGCTCCCGTCACCGGAGAAACCACTCGCGTCATGTTTGCCTTGCCGGAATTGGGGCCATCGGAAAGCCGTGCTGTCTTCATTGATCCCGTTTCGCTGGAAAATCGCGGCAGTGAGACTGTATACGGCACCAGCGGTATCCTGCCATTTCGTACCTGGCTTGATTACCTGCACCGAGGACTGCTGTTAGGCGATATCGGGCGTAATTACAGCGAACTGGCAGCGTCCTGGCTGTGGGTCGCAGCATTGGGCGGAGTTGTCATCAGGTGGTCAACCCATAATATGTCGTCAGCAACCAAGCGGCAGAAATTGAAAAATAGCCAGACGACGGTAGCAAAAACGCAGCGCTTGCGTCACTGGCACGCCACGATGGGACTTAGCCTTCTACTTGGTTTGCTCTTTTTTTCCGTGACGGGATTAACCTGGTCGCAGTGGGCAGGAAGCAACATCTCTGTCGCACGTACAGCGTTAGGGTGGCAAACTCCATCGGTGAAAACCCAATTACCCGCGCCGATGTCTCACCATGACATGATGCACGGGCATGATATGGCGATGACGGCGGATGAACACGCAGAACACCATGCGTCAATGCCGATGGAGGATACCGAAACCTATTCACCTGAGTTATTTGATAAGGTGCTAACTGCCGCGCGTCACGCTGGGATTGATACCAATAAAATCGAAATTCGCCCCGCGACCAAGCCACACCGCGCCTGGACAGTCAATGAGATCGATCGTTCTTGGCCAACTCAGGTTGATGCCGTGTCGGTAAATCCAGATACATTGGAGATTGTGGACAAAACCGATTTCAACGCCTTCCCGCTCGCCGCCAAACTCACCCGCTGGGGCGTCGATGCGCACATGGGCGTGTTATTCGGTCTGCCAAACCAGCTGATTCTCGCGGCATTTGGCCTTGGGCTCTGTGCGATGATCGTGTGGGGCTATCGGATGTGGTGGATACGTCGTCCAAAATCGCGTCATGACGCGAATCCGGTCAACACACTAACAGCGGCATTGCTACGGGTTCCTGTCTTTCACCGGGTGCTCATTGCGCTCATTACACTGCTGCTGGCAGTGAGTTTGCCCGTTATGGGGATCAGCCTGCTCATCTTCCTGCTGATTGACGTTGTTCGGTGGTATATGAGCCATCCAAAGCAGGATATCGTCAAAAACTGATTGATTCATGACCATCATCGCTCGACCCAGCAATAAAAAAACCGCCCTTGTTTGCAACACAATTTGTGCAACACAATGGCGGTTTTTCAGCAATACACCGCTAGCGACAAGGGATTAGAACGTGGTCCAGTCCGCCAATTCGCCTTTAGCAGACGTTTTTTCTGCACGGTTATTTTTAGGTGCAGCCAGCGCAGGCGTTTCCGTTTTTCTATTTAACGCAGCACTTTTATAAGATGCACCAAGGTTGAATACGCTGACCGTACGCGCGAGGCTATTTGCCTGATCCTGCAAAGAGAGAGCCGCGGCAGCAGATTCTTCAACCAACGACGCATTTTGCTGGGTTGTGGTATCAATCTGCCCAACAGCCAGATTGATTTGGTTGATTCCATCACTTTGCTCACGGCTGGCCTGCGCAATTTCGCTGATAATCCCTGTTACGCCCTGCACGTTCGTCACCAGAGAATTCATCGTGACACCAGTTTCTTCTACCAGCCCCATGCCGTCCTGTACTTTCTTGAACGAGTCATCGATAAGTTCTTTGATTTCTTTTGCCGCCGTCGCGCTTCGCTGAGCCAGCGCTCGCACTTCGCTGGCGACAACAGCAAATCCTCTCCCCTGTTCACCAGCACGCGCAGCCTCAACGGCCGCATTCAGCGCCAGAATATTAGTTTGGAAAGCAATGCCATCAATCACGCCGATAATTTCCGCCATACGCTTTGACGAATCGCGGATGCCACGCATTTCCTGCGTTACCGTTTCCATCATCGCGCCGCTTTTCTTCACCGTTTCAGAAGCGCTGGCCGCAAGGTCTGTCGCCTGCGTCGTATTATCTGCGGTATTTCTTATCGTTGACGTCAATTGTTCCATCGATGACGCCGTCTCTTCCAGCGAACTGGCCTGCTCTTCTGTTCTGGCAGATAAATCCTGATTCCCTGCAGCAATTTGCGATGCGGCACTGGAGATCGTCTCTGCACCATCACGCACCTGGCTGACAATCTGTCTCAGGCTACCGTTCATATTATTTAAGGCGGACAACAGCTGGCCCGTCTCATCTGTACGGTCGGTATAGATTTCAGAGGTTAAATCGCCTTTTGCGACTTTTTCAGCAACACCTAGCGCTTCCCGTATCGGCTGGGTTACGCTGCGGGTAATCAATGAAGCAATAACCAATCCAGCCAGCGCACTGATTATAATGATCGTGGCAAGAACCATCAGCGCATTTCTATAGCTTTCCCCAACTTCTTGCGCTGAGGATGACATCTTATCATCCTGTATATCGATGAACTCATTCACTTTACTGGTGTATTTTGCTTGTGTAACACGCGTTACATTGAAATATTCTTCGGCAGCTGCATCAGTATTCCCTGCCGAGATCAGTGAAGAGAGCTTATTCGCTGACCCAAGGAAATCACGTCTGATGTCACTAATATCACGCAGTACCGCAACAGATCTATCGTCATTTACGGACTGATTTAAATACTCCATGAGTTCAGATATCTTTCCTGAACGTTCCTTATTCAATGCCAACTGTTTATTGATTTCACTTTCTGATTTAAGTAATAGCAAAAGTTGTTGATTATTGAGATAACCATTCAGCTCATCAATGAGCTTATTACTTTTGACAGTTAATGGATAGTTTTGTGAAACAATATCATCCATTTTCTCGTGAAAATCACTTAGTTTTGAAATTGCAACGCTGCCAATTATCAAAAGCATTAATACCAGAAAAGAAAACCCCGCTCCTAATCGATATCCTATACGCCAGTTGGACAAACTCATTAACATCTCCTTAATTAATTTTCTCTATCTGCATAAAAATATATAATTTAAAAATTAATATTTATTGAATAAATACAGATAGCTCCAATACTATTTTTCATAAAAAATACACATCTCTGGACAGACCATTTATATGCACTGGTGAGAAACTGCAGGTAGACATGCTCATCAAACCACATTCATCATGGCGCCGTCGAATTGGTCTAACCAGATACAGCGCGCCGTACCAGACTTCTGCACATGCTGATAGTAAAAACACGTCATCCTTTACACCTCACCTTTCGCCGCACTTTTCCGTACCATAACCTGGTTTTTACATTCTCATGGCCTATAAAACCCAAGAGAATTACCGTTACTAAAATTATGGTTTAATAGCAGCAACAGGAAATAATACAAGCCAGAACAAATTTTCCTGACGCCGAAGGCGGTATCGGCCTTTTGTAGATAATCTTTATATTTTCTAACTTATGGTATCAATATCTATTTAATCGATCATTTCCTTATAATCTATCTATTTATAAGATACATGTATTTTATAAAAGTAAATATTGCATTTAGAATGTAACAATAAAACCAAAAACAAATAATAACAATTTGTTATACATTTAAATAAATACTGCCTGGGTTTATGTGATATCGCTCGTTGGGAATATATATATGGGATTAAAAATAGCGTGGGATAGACTTCTTTCCAGAGGTTTTTACTTTTTACACGAATGTCAGGCATTGAGCAAAAAAGGCTCACCCAGCCACCTTTTCATCAAGATGCCTGGGTGATTTAATTTTATTATCTATTCTTGGAACCAATCAGCGTTCAGAATCACATTCCAGCATTACTTTTTTTTGGAAGTCGCTTTGGATTTACCTTTCAGCAATTCCCGGAGTTTCTTGAGTTCTTTCTGCGTCAATGGCGCTTCTGCACCCACTTCTTCCGTCCCCTGACTGTCCACCGATTCAGGAGACAGTTCTGAAGCTTGTTGGCTTTCATCAAAGCTTCTCAGCAGTCGGGCACTGACTTCTGCACTGAGGGATACTTCATTTTCTAGGGCAGCGGCTTTGATTTTTTCTTTCAGCTCTGGGGAAATTTTCAGGGACAGGCTAGATATCTCACTCATTTTATTACCTTTCTAATGGGGTAAAATAGTAAGCTATGACAGCTAGCCTACAATGTCCATACTGAAATAAAAATTTAATATTTCTGTCACATAAATAATTTAATTAATTTATTAGCAAAGAGATTATTATTTCGCTATTTTAATTCTCCTGTCAGATGTTATGTATTCCCATTTTTCATTATCCAGTCGTCAATCATTTTTCTTGTCACATCGTCTTTGTAACAAATTGGCGTATAGCCGCCAACTCGACTCCATGCGCTACGTTTACCACATTTGCTACCATTACGAGCTGAATTATAAGGACAAGGGCAATTACCGGAATAAGACGAAATCGATTCCTGAATAATCTTTTCTTTGATCTGCTCATCAGAAATCCGAGAACTTTTTGCCATACTAGGCGTAGAAACAGAAAGCAGGGCCACAGCACACACCATCGCAACAGCCAGCGTTGTTTTCATACCGGAGGTCTCATTTTAACCAGAGGATACTAACTGTAGTACAAAATACGCACCGCAGAATGGGACATCCCTGCTACCCATTAGGGGTTAAAAAATTGATCATAAAATATTAACAACATAAAATGCAGACGCTTCGAGGATAAAAGGAAACAACCGTGCCACATCACTCCTTCTGGGAACTCATAAAACTAACCTACATGATCGGTTTTGTCGTTTCCCTGTTCGTTACTTTCTTGTTAAGTAAAGACAAATCCCTGTTCATCCGATTTTTTGCTTCGTTAATAGTCGGTCTAACCTGGCCGTTGAGCTTTCCTGTCGTCCTGCTGTTCTCCATTTTTTGAAGCAGCACTCTCTTCCCAGACAACATGCTTTATGGCTCAATGCAGCAACGCCTATACTCGCCTTTTAGAGGAAAAGCCCCACGATGAGTAATATTCTGATCAGCGCCTGTCTTTCCGGCTTTCCCGTTCGTTATAACGGTACTGAAAAGAAATCTGTCGGCGACTATCTCATCCAGTGGCGCAAACAGGCGAGGCTGATTACGTTTTGTCCGGAATTGGCCGCAGGTTTCCCAACCCCTAGACCTTCAGCAGAGATTATTCCGGCTTCTGGTAGCAATTCGGTTATCAAGGCTGGAGCCAAAGTTGTCGAAGCCACCGGCGGCGATGTGACCGAGCGTTATATTCTGGGAGCCTGGCTAACGCTGCAAATGGCGCAACAGCATAACTGCCGCTTCGCTCTCCTTACGGAAGGAAGCCCATCCTGTGGCAGCAACATCATATACAGCGGGCGATTTGATGGTTCACAAACGGCAGGCAATGGTGTTACCGCAGAGTTGCTGCGTCACCACGGTATCGAAGTGTTTTCCGATCGCGATATCGAGCGGTTGATCGAACGCGTTGAATATTGCGATCGCCATGCTAACGCATAGCGTCGCTGCTGCCCGTCACAACACCCAAACGCAGCAGCGTTATAAAAACTAACGGACAACGAGGACTGACATTTTCGCATGGCGAACGATAGCAGCAGCATTTGAGCCAAGCAGATAGGTTTTCACATCCGGTCGGCGTGAACCGATGACGATCAAATCTGCATTAATCTCCTCCGCCAGCGATAGCACCTCATCTCTTGCCGATCCGAAGCTGACGCTGCATGACAAACGCGATACAGGAAGATCGATTGTTTTCATCAGTGATTTAAGCTTGTCATTCGCTTTCACCACTGCTTCATTCTCAAACTCTTTGATACCAAAAGAATAAGCAGATAAAAATGCCGATGCATCAGGAAGGGAATGAAAGAGGTGTATTGCAGCACCCGACATTTTGGCCAACCTGACTGCATGCGTAAGCGCGTGTTTGGTGAGTTCATCTTCTTCTATATCTACTGGCACCAGAATGCTCGTGTACATAATCACCTCTCCCCAGCGTAGATAACTGATTACCTGTCAGTATGTAAGAAGCGTAGTCTGCTCGTCGTCAGTAGAATATGATCCCGTTCACTTTTACGTATGTTGCCCGCAATTTTTAACCAGATAGACGCATAACCGGGCACCATTAACTCATCAATTTACGTTTAAAGCGAGCGGGTATAAATGCGTGACGACTCACCCCAAGGGTGATAACCCATCCCAGTTAAGTGGAACCCATAGCGTTCATAAAAATCGAGCAGTTCAGTGCATAAGTGCAGCTGAGAAAAACCAGCGCGGTGGGTTTGCTGAACAACGTATTCGATCAACTGCCCCGCATAACCCTTGCCACGATGACTCTCTTCAACATAAAGCGCACACAGCCACGGGTAAAGATCCATACGGCTGATGAAATCATTGGTAATTAATCCTGCACCACCAATGATATCCCCCTCTTTTTCCATCAAATACCAATCAGGCAATGGATTTTCAGCATCAATGCAGTGGCTGATACAATCTTCATAAAGAATCAATGTTTCATCCGACGCCCAGTGGCGTTGGAAATAGTGGATCGCCCGGTCTTTGTATTCGGGGCGATTTCTGACAGAAATAATATTCAGCATGGGGCTAGCGGCTCGCATTCCATGAAGCAACAATGTTTTCCGTTGTTTCTACCGTAATCGTGTTACCCGGAATAATAAAATCCCGCCACACATTATTGTAATGCGTGATTAGTTGCTCTGCTTTCAACTCACCGCGATTAGCCGTCGTGTGTGCATCAGAAGCAATCGTCAACGCATAACCACGGCTAGCCGCATTTTTAATGGTTGCATCAACGCAATAATCCGTCGCACATCCGCAAATCGTCAGGTGATTAACACCCAAATCAGCCAACACATCGGCCAACGACGTACGATAAAACGCATCGCACGCTGTTTTTGTTATCGACATACTGCCCTCTGGCTGGTGCAGCTCAGGTAATAACTGCCATCCCTCGCCGCCTGACAGCATTCCATCCCCTTCGTGCTGAATAAAAATCGTCCGATCTGCTGCACCTGAAAGCTGGTTTATCAATGCGACGGTCTGCGTTTGTCGCGCTCTTGGCATTGCAAACACTGCATTCTGCATATCAATGGCTATCAAAACCTGCATCTTTTTTTCCTTATTTTGGCGCTTAACATCATCATCACGAAGGCAACAGCTTGCTATCACTCACCCCAGCCATTCGGCTGCTGCTAAATCATGTCCACTATACCATGAGGATAAAAATTGATTTCCCCGGAGCGCAGCAAATCAATATCAAACCAACGGGTCACGATCGGAACGCCGTTTGTCTCTATACCATGGATGATATCTTGCTGATAAAGCAACTCATCTTGAAAGCGAGCTTCATAGACAAAGACAATTTCATGCCCTGGCTTGCCATTGCAGGAAAAGATATTCTCTGAAACGCCCAACAGCGAAAAGTCACTGGTCGCTGCGCTAATTTCTTCCTGAACTTCCCTCTCCGCCGCCGCCTGCGACGATTCACCAAACTCGATGCCACCACCGAGAGGCAAAACATAGTGCTCATCTTTTATGGGGTCATACCCTTCAGCTAACAGAATCTTGCCATCGTTTCGGAAAAGACAAACTGCTTTTGCTCTGATCTTTTGCATGCCGACGCTCCAGGTAAACTACGGTGCCATTCTCAATAAACAGGTTTTGATAAAAAGACATTTTTTGATAAACGGCACGTGCTACAGAAAAATGTCATCTCCTAGTACAGATCAAAATCCTATCGACTTAATCAAAATGCATTAATAGTCTTTATGTCCAGTTAATCTATTTCCCGGCCTCTTTTCATCTCGTCATGTTTAACTTATTGAAGTTATACACCTCGCATAATTATTTCAGACATAATATTTGTGGGAAAAGATAAATTCATATTTATCCACCTGACCATTGATCGCCGTCATCCTTTCACGCTCGGGCGAGCCGCTGAGTAACGCAGTGTTTATTTATCTTATCGACTGGTTTTATGCGTATGATCGACTAAAGTTAACTAACCATTTCTTCATGTCTGGCGGACCGCGGATTCCTACTGTCTGGCAGGGTGTGTATTGACCATGTCAGAAAGCGCGAAAGGGAGAAGATGCAATGTATTCAGAGGTACCTCAAAACGAGCGCCCGATATCTAATGTCCTCGGCATTGATTCCCACATCAGTGACATGGAAATGCTCGGCAACATTGTGGAAGAAATCATCCAATCCGGCCATTCCGTCAGCAACAAGGCCATCATCGCTAAATTAATTCACAAAATTGAAACAGAAGCCAACACCGCTTTTCAGGAAAAATATCGAACCCTGCTGGATTTGATAGTTTATAAAACTCAGGATGATTTCCTGATTTAATATCCCGTAAATATATTCAACCATCACCTCGGTAAGATATGTATATCTGCTGGATATTTTTTATTTAACTAACGGTACCGTCGATAATGAATAGACCGGTACGGAGGAGTCAAAATACCTTCACTTCTATATTTTGGTTATCCATTATGAATGGATATATTCAAAATCAGGTATGATATATATTTATTTTTTGCTAATCGTTAGCATTCATTTCCGAATGAATAAGTGATGAAAGACTCCCGCACGACACTCGCACAGATTTAAACAACTTAGTACATTCTGACCCAAACAGAAATAAAAACACCACAATGCAAAACGCGATGTCGGATTCGACAGCGGAAACGAAAACGGGCTAGCCTAAGCTAACCCGTTGAATTTTTTTGGCGGAGGAGTAGAGATTCGAACTCTAGAACACTTTCGCGTCGCCGGTTTTCAAGACCGGTGCCTTCAACCACTCGGCCACTCCTCCGCAATGACGCGAACTATAAACAGTGTGTAGGATCTTGTAAAGCATCACAGCGCTCAATTGCCTGAAAAACAACCTAATGAAACGTAATTGAACGCAAAATCGTCATGCGATGCATGAAATAGAGCAATTTATCCCCACCCTCATACGAATTGCAGGACAAAACACGAACGCTAACACGGAGTATGACGAATTTGCAGAGTAAAGAAGGGTAAAACATCTTTAATAACGTTCTGCAACTATTTATTCTTTGACGTTGGATAATAGCACCCTGAAGAGAGAGTCGCTGATATGGATCGTATTGTTGTTTCCTCTACCCGTGAAAGTTCACTACTCAGCACTCACAAAGTGCTGCGTAATACCTATTTCCTGCTGTCGCTGACGCTGGGTTTTTCTGCCATTACTGCAACGGCAAGTACTGTACTTAACCTGCCCGCCCCTGGCTTAATTCTGATGCTAGTTGGGTTTTATGGTCTGATGTTCCTGACGCATAAACTGGCGAACAGCCCTGCTGGTATTTTGGCGACATTCGCACTGACTGGGTTTATGGGTTATACGCTAGGCCCAATTTTAAGCTCACTGATTTCTTCCGGTGCAGGCGACATTGTCATGTTGGCGTTGGGCGGTACGGCACTGGTGTTCTTCTGCTGTTCAGCCTATGTATTAACGACACGTAAGGATATGTCCTTCTTGTCTGGCATGATGATGGCAGGATTCGTTGTACTGATTGTTGCCGTCATTGCCAATCTGTTCCTACAGATCCCAGCCTTGCATCTGGCTATCAGCACCCTGTTTATTCTATTTTCTGCGGGTGCCATCCTGTGGGAAACCAGTAACATCATTCACGGTGGCGAAACCAACTACATCCGGGCGACGGTTAGCCTGTATGTCGCGATATACAATATCTTCGTTAGCCTGTTGAGCATTCTGGGCATCATGCGTAACGACTAAAGCGCGTTTATCGCAACACCGAAAGCCCCATTTGGGGCTTTTTTTTTGGTTCACGCTAATACGCGATGAACCTTTTTTATTCCGGCACAGACAGCAAAATTTGTTAAACTGTGGGCTGAGATATCGCAGGCGGAGAGAAAATGTTGGAGTTTGAAGGGCGAACGATCGCCACAGACGCGCAGGGTTACCTGATGGACAGTACAGCATGGAGTGAAGCGTTGGCTCCCGTGTTGGCTGAACAGGAAGGCATCGCGTTGACAGAACCGCATTGGGAAGTCGTCCGGTTTGTGCGAAACTTTTATCAGGAGTTCAACACCTCACCCGCTATACGCATGTTGGTTAAAGCGATGGCACAGAAGTACGGTGAAGAGAAAGGAAATAGCCGCTACTTGTATAAACTTTTTCCCAAAGGCCCAGCAAAGCAGGCAACCAAAATAGCTGGCTTACCCAAACCAGTGAAGTGCATCTAACTTCCCCAGTATCAATAGCGGATCGTAAAACCTTTATAGTCCGTCTTGCCATGTGGCTCAATAAGCACCTTATCAACTCTGGCGCTTCGTGGGCCACCTTGCTTCAGCCACTCAATCAACATCTCTACCGCATGAGGCTCTCCGCTTGCCACGACTTCTACACTGCCATCATCACAATTGCGCGCATACCCACTGAGCTCCAGTTGCGCAGCCTGACGTTGCGTGCTGTAACGAAAGCCCACGCCCTGAACCACACCGTAGACATAAGCCGCTGTCGCTACCTTGTCCATATTTCCCCCTTCTCGGCCCAAGCAGCCAAACAACATTTCATTAGCCGGACTGTATCTTCTAAAAATTTACACCATACTGTTAATAATGTGTTCAGCCAGCGTTCAACGAGCACATACGTCATCTCTTAAAAAACCTCTGTACGCCAAAAGACGTTATCGGATGCGGTTGTCCTTCCTCTACAAAATCCGCAGCGAGTAGAAAGTGTAATCAATTTCCAGGGGGTTATATGATCATCAGTAAATTTGGTCTCGGACAACAGATTCGTCATAAACTCCTGGGGTTTCCAGGGGTCATTATCGATATCGATCCCGAATACTCATTAGAAACGCCCACCTGGGAAGAAATCAGCGGCAATGACACGCCGCGCTCCGAACCGTGGTACCACGTTGTGATGGAAGATAACGAAGGCCAACCAATGCATACCTATCTGGCGGAGGCACATCTGATGAAGGAAGAGCTTTCTGAGCACGACCACCCTTCACTAAACGAATTGGCCGAAGTCATTCAACGCCGCGCACCACAGTTGCGCCACTAACATCCACCAACAGTAGATACGGGTCACCACAGTCAGGCATTGGCGATGTTGTGATATTCAGCATCGCCCAGCGCCTACGACCTATTTATCCAAACCCAGCCGTGGGATTTCAATTTTCGGGCAACGGTCCATCACGACTTTCAGCACGGCATCGTGAGCCAAAATCGCCGCCTGTTCATTAATAACGCCGATCTGCAACCACAGTACGGAAGCACCGATGGCGATGGCCTCTTTGGCGACCTCATAAGCCGCTTCCGGCTGACGAAACACATCGACCATATCAACGGATTTAGGAATATCCGCTAAGCTGGCATACGCTTTTTGGCCCAAGAGTGTCTGCCCGGCCAGATTGGGGCTAACGGGGATAACGTCGTAGCCCTGCTCAAGTAAATACGCCATGACGCCATAACTCGGACGAGATAACTTATCGCTGGCCCCCACCAATGCAATGGTTTTTACCGTTTTCAGCACAGATTCAATATCACCGTCATTCATGCTCTTCAGCCTCTCTTACGTGATTTATTAGAGTGTATCGCACATTCCAAGAATAGCGGAAAATGGCGCAAGGACCCCACAGCCTGATGTCGCACGGAACGAAAAATGCCATAACAGCCTGTTTCAAATTGAAACCTTTGACACATTCAGACAATTCCTCAACAATACTCAAATTACGTGCTATCTGGGAAAATTATGAAATTCGGCTTCATCACTGTCTGCCTTTTTATTGCGGGTTTAAGCACCTCAGCAATTGCGGCAACAACGTTGAAATTAGATCAGAAGATCGATCTCCTGATGGTTGACGGGCAAAGAATGTCAGGCTCGTTGCTGAAAGGTGCCGATAGCCTCGAACTTGGCAGTGGGCAACACCAGATTCTGTTTAAAGTTGTCGATAACGTCGATGCCCAAACTGGCGCGCCATCGACTTATTTCCCTTCGACATTTATTGCGACATTTAACACAGAAAAAGTGGCCTCAGTGTCATTTAAATTGCCGCCACTGCAAACCCTTCAGGATCGCCAAAACTTTACTGCCCTCCCCCAATATCAATTGCTTGATGAAAAAAATCAGGTTATCCCCGCACGTACCGATGCGCTTGTCATTGCTGATAATGAATTGCTCGATATAGAGCGAAAAATGTCGGAATACAACGCCGCGGCGAAAGGTGCTTCAGTTGCAGGTTTTGCTAGCGCACTGAATGAATCTGTAACCTGGTGATTTTACGCGCAGTCACATCAGATTTTTGATACCCGTTCGCCTTTTCCCGCTTTTATCGCTTTGCACTGAAACAGCGTTTCCGTAATCTGTCCTTACCCTAGCGTCAGCTTTACTACACCAGATTGAAGGACGTAACCATGGAGTTCACCACCCGTACCATCCCCGCGCAAAAACATATTGCGCTGGTAGCCCACGACCACTGCAAACAATCTTTGCTGGATTGGGTTGGTACTAATAAACAACAGCTCACAGAGCACACGCTTTACGCCACCGGGACCACCGGAAACCTGATTCAGTCAAATACGGGCCTGCCCGTAAAAAGTATGCTGAGTGGGCCGATGGGGGGCGACCAACAGGTCGGCGCACTCATCTCCGAAGGGAAAATCGATTTGATGATCTTCTTTTGGGATCCACTTAACGCCGTGCCACACGATCCCGATGTAAAGGCGCTGCTGAGACTCGCGACAGTTTGGAACATTCCTGTTGCTACCAACCGTGCAACGGCGGATTTCCTGATCAACTCTGCGCTATTTAAAGAACCGGTTCAGATAGCCATCCCTGATTATCAGCGCTACCTGCAAGACCGACTGAAATAATATCAGTACATCAAAATGGACCAGCGGCGTGCGATACATCCGACGCTGGTCTCTGCGGTTAAACGGCTTTGTTCCGCTTTAGCTATCCTGGCTTACGCTGTGTCGGGACGCCTAAACGATGAAGATGTTCAACAAACACCGACGGGTTTGTCACGTCCTGTAGCAACCAGACGCGATGTTTCGCCCTCGTCAACGCCACATACAATAAGCGACGTTCTTCTGCATCGGGGAAATCCTCAGGTTCAGGTAACAGCACCGCTTCAATCACAGACTCTCGTGCCGGAGCCGGGAAGCCATCTTTCCCCTCGTGCATACCCACAATAATGACGTATTCCGCCTGCTGCCCTTTACTGGCATGCACTGTCATGAAATCAATCTGCAAATTCGGCCATTTGGTTGCTGCCTTTTCTAAAATCGCTGGGCGCAAATGGTGATAACGGGCAAGCACGAGAATGCGCTCATCATCCTTAACAAAGCCGCTCAGTTTATCCAGAAGTGGCTCAAGCTGATCCTGTGGAAGAATGGTTACCGCTTTTTTATCCCCTTTGCTCAGGCTATTCAGCGGTTTCTTTAACTGGTACGGATTCTGTTGTATGAACGTGTTAGCAATTTCACCAATACGCTCATTAAAGCGATAAGTTGTATCCAACGCGCACTGCTCACCTACGCCAAAATGCTGTTCAAACGCCGTCGTCAACGCCAGCTCAGCGCCGCTAAAACGGTAAATTGCCTGCCAGTCATCTCCCACGGCAAAAAGGCAGGTACGGCTATTTTGTCGACGCAGTGCCGCTAACAAACTTGCACGCTGTGGCGAGATATCCTGAAATTCATCCACTAGAATATGTTTCCAGGGACTCACAAAACGCCCTTTATCCAGCAAATTCACCGCCTGATGGATAAGGCCGGAGAAGTCGACCGCGTTTTCGTCTTTAAGCGCTTTTTTCCAAGCTTTTAACAACGGGGCCATCAGGCGAATACGTTGCTGAAACTCCGTCTGAATGGATTCTGGTGCTTGTTCAACCATTTCACTTTGGCTGCCACCGTGCATACGCATCAACCCTAACCAGCGCTCAAGTCGCCCTGCCAGCCGACTCGCCAGCTTCGGATCGTTCCAGAAATCACCTTCTGGCACATCCCACTCCAGCTCTTCAGTTAACCAGCGTCGCCATCCGTTAGCCTGCGTTTTTTTCTCAGCACATTGCTGTTGCCAGTGAGAAATCAGCAGTTCGCGACGCTGTTTTGCATCACTTTCTAGCTGGCTTATCATCGGAGCTTTACGACTAGCCTGCTGAATGATGTGCAATGCTAAAGCATGAAACGTCTTAGCCTGAATTTCATCCGTGTGGAGCCGCTCATGGATGCGCTCATTCATCTCTTCGGCTGCTTTACGACCAAATGCCAGCAGCAAAATCTGATCGGGCGTGGCCTCTTGTCGATGCATTAACCACGCTGCTCGGGCCACCAGCACGGAGGTTTTCCCACTGCCTGCACCCGCCAGCACCAGTACACCCTCTTCACCATTAATCACGGCTTTACTCTGCGACATGTTTAATGGCGAACTCTCTACCGTTTCAAAGAAAGGCTGCTCTGCCGCCAGCGTGCGATCCATCCATGCCTGATTCGCCGCAGTGCGCATTTCGTCGCCCTGCTCAAGCCAGCGTAAGCAGTGCTGGTAATTATCACAGCAGTTATCGAAGGTTTCTAATCGGGAAACCGGCAGAGGCAGCGCCGCTAGCGAATCACGGATAGCACTCTGCAATGTTGACAGAGCCTGACGGTTACACCATTTATCCTGCTGCGTCAGTGTTTGAATACTGTCCGTCTGACGCTGTAAAACCTCAGCGCTGATCAGACTCATCTCCTCGCTCCAGTCAAGCCAGGATTTGAGAAGATGGCGGTAAAAAGCCTGCGTTTCCTGCCACTCCGTGCCATGCAAACGCACCACTTTTCCAGCCGGCAATTCAAACTCCAGCTCACCCCACACCAGCCCTCTTTTGCAGTGAATACTCAGCAACTGATTAAAGGGGATCAGGTATTCATGCTTATCGCCACTCACTTCGACACCGGCATTCAGTAACCGCACCCGATTGTAAGGATGCTGGGCCAGATGTTTACCTAACGAGGTAGATTTCAGTTCCATGATGTTCGCGCCATGACTATGTGAGAGGATATTCGTCTATTGTTTGTCGTTTCTCTGTTACCTAGTTTACCCGTTATCGGACTTCACGCTCTAGCCTTAAAAACAGGTTAGGATATCCTGATGCTTAGTGTGATAATTCTTTTACCATCAGCGAGTTTGGTTATCTTATCTGGTTACCTTACAAATAAAGGAGAGACTATGCGTACTGTGTTAAACATCCTTAATTTCGTACTGGGTGGTTTTTTCACCACGTTAGCCTGGCTTCTGGCGACAGTTGTCAGCGTGCTGCTGATTTTTACCTTACCGTTAACACGTTCATGCTGGGAAATCACCAAGCTGTCGCTCTTGCCTTATGGCAATGAAGCCATTCATGTTGACGAGCTACGCCCGGAGGAAAAGAGCACTATTCTCAGCGCAGGCGGTTCCCTGCTGAATATCTTCTGGTTCATTTTCTTTGGCTGGTGGCTTTGTCTGTCGCACATCATTACCGGCATCGCTCAGTGCATTACGATCATTGGCATTCCTGTTGGCATCGCTAACTTTAAAATTGCTGCCATCGCGCTGTGGCCAGTAGGCCGCCGCGTGGTTTCTGTCGAACTGGCGCAGGCTGCGCGGGAAAATAATGCTCGCCGCCACTACCGCTAACGGCATCTAAGGACATTACGTTGCTTACCTTTGCCCCAGGAATTCGTCGCTATGTGTATAACAGCAGTTGGCTGTATACCATCCGTATTCTCATTGCACTCAGTGGTGCGACAGCCGTTCCCTGGTGGTTAGGTCAACCAACATCAACCATTCCGGTCACACTTGGCGTCGTCGCGGCCGCTCTCACCGACCTCGACGATCGTCTCACTGGGCGTTTGCGTAATTTATTCATTACGCTGGCCTGTTTTTTTGTCGCTTCCGTTTCGATCGAACTGCTTTTTCCCTATCCCTGGCTGTTCGGCCTTGGTCTGGCGGTGTCGACCTGTGGTTTTATTCTGCTCGGCGCATTGGGGCAGCGCTATGCGACTATTGCATTCGGCGCACTGCTGATCGCAATTTATACCATGCTAGGAATATCCCTTTACGACAACTGGTATCAGCAACCCATCATGCTGCTGATCGGGGCATTGTGGTACAATTTGCTTACGCTGTTCGGCCATCTGATATTCCCCATCCGCCCGTTACAGGACAACCTCGCGCAGTGCTATCAGCAGTTGGCTCGCTACTTAGATGCAAAAGCCAATCTGTTCGATCCCGATATTGAAGAAGAAACCGACAAACCCTTAATTGACGTCGCGATGGCAAATAGCCAACTGGTTGCGACGCTCAATCAGACTAAATCATCGTTGTTAACGCGTCTGCGTGGCGATCGCGGCCAGCGCGGGACGCGCCAAACGCTGCATTACTATTTTGTTGCTCAGGATATTCACGAACGCGCCAGTTCATCGCATGTTTACTATCCGCAATTGCGTGAAAAGCTGCGCTATAGCGACGTCTTATTTCGCTTTCAGCGCCTGCTGAGCATGCAGGCCAAATCCTGTCAGCAACTGTCACAATCCATCCTGCTGCACCAAAAATATCAGCATGACAGCCGTATTGAACGGGCTTTTGTGCATCTCGAATCTGCTATTGCGCGTATCGCTGCCAACAAAATGGCAGATGCCGCGCAAACCAAGGCGCTCACTTATCTATTGAACAACCTGCGCGCCATTGATGCTCAGTTGGCGACTATCGAATCCGAACAGGCCATTGAGCAAGAAAACAACCCCGAAAACACATTAGCAGATGACAAAATCACAGGTTGGAGCGATATCCGCTTACGCATTAGCCGCCACCTGACACCTCAGTCTGCGCTGTTTCGCCATGCCATCCGCATGTCCGTGCTGCTCTGTAGCGGCTACGCGTTGATTCAGGTAACGGGCTTGCAACACGGTTACTGGATTCTGCTGACCAGCTTGTTCGTTTGTCAGCCCAACTATAACGCGACTCGGCGGCGGCTCACGTTGAGGATTATCGGGACATTAACCGGTATTTTGCTCGGCCTGCCCATCCTGTACTTCGTCCCTTCGCTGGAAGGACAGCTAACGCTGATAGTCATTAGCGGTGTACTGTTTTTTGCCTTTCGCAACGTGCAATACGCGCATGCGACCATGTTCATTACGCTGCTTGTTCTGCTCTGTTTCAATCTGTTGGGCGAAGGTTTTGAAGTCGCGGTGCCACGTATTATTGATACCTTGTTGGGGTGTGCCATCGCGTGGGCGGCGGTGAGCTTTATCTGGCCAGACTGGCGTTTTCGCGGTCTGCCAACCGTTATCAATAAAACATTGAATGCCAACTGCCGTTATCTTGATGCGATCATGGTTCAATATCATCAGGGGAAAGATAATAGCTTGCCTTATCGCATTGCCCGCCGCGATGCACATAACTGCGATGCAGAACTGGCATCTGTTGTGTCAAATATGTCTTCTGAACCCCATGCCACCAAGAATAAGCTGGACAGCGCATTCCGCTTCATGTGCCTGAACCATACGTTGTTAAGTTATATCTCAACGCTCGGCGCACACCGTGGAAAAATCACTTCATCGGAAACGCTGCAATTGCTGGATGATGCTGTATGCCATGTTGATGACGCGCTACACGGCAGCGAAGAGAAAAATGGGCGTATCAATCAGGGATTGAAAACCATTACCGCCAGCATTCAATCCCTTTCACCTGAATCAGACAGTAAAGAGTCATTAATTATTCAGCAAATCGGTCTGCTCATCGGCCTCTTACCCGAACTCGTACAGCTAAAAAATGACATGACTGCACAGTAACAATATGACGCATTTCTTAGTGCTTTGGCCCTTTGGAGACCGCATTGTTTTTATACCATTCCAACAGTTCGTTGCGGATGCCGTGTGGGAGTGCCGCCTGATGCGTGCCACAAATGGCACCAGCAAGCGCCAATAGCACGTTAACACTCAGATTAGCCCGAACTTTTCGCAACTCAAGATAGCTGTATTTCGCACCATAATGCTGTAATTCATCGACATTCTTTATCCCCGCTTTCCACAGCAGGCGCTCAATATCATGGTTAAGATTCGGAAGGTCCTTCAATCTCCCGTTCGTACTTCTGACGGTTTTATCATACTGCGCGCCCATCAGCGCCATACGGGCAAAATGCAGTAGTTGCACAGATTCTTGCCATAATGCTTCATCGACAAGGAAGTAGTTCAGCGGGACCGGCATACCGCGTTTGGTATAAATCAGATTAGGCATATCGCGCTGCTGAAAATATTCTTCATCTTTTTTACTCGCGCGAAGATAAAGTTCCCCTTCCGACACCAGTCCAAAAATCATTTTATTTGCTGCGATGCTGTAGCCACCAAATTGGGAACGCGAAGTAATGTCCCCCAAAGATGAAAAAGACTGCTGGGATTGCAAAATCCTTTTTTTGCATAATTGCTTCATTGCTATAATCCTTAGTATTGAAATGATCTCTTCTTGAACAATTAAAATATTTGTAGCAGGAACAAATAATTAAACACAGCCCCGAGGTGGCTTCAAACATAAAATGTGTTTACTGTCTCTTGCATAAGGAATATGCGAAGCGCTTTCAAAAAAATCAGGTTGATTTTCACGCACACAGCAGATACTGTATGTTCATACAGTATCACTATGGGTAGGACTCATTATGAGTACGCAATCAGTCAGCTCTCACAACATCGAGTCATCATCTTTCTCTGCAAATCAACACGCAGCAGAACCCTCGGTTGCCACGGGCGGAATTATCAGCGAAATCGTGTACAACGCCGATCAGCCCATAGTCACACACCTGTTATTACCGCTCTTACAACAGTTGGGCACACAGTCTCGTTGGCTGCTGTGGCTTTCACCTCAGCAAAGATTGAGCCGCCCATGGGTACAGCAATCTGGGTTACCGCTGGATAAAATGGTGCAACTTCACCACATCAATCCTCTGTTTACGGTTGATGCCATGGAGAGAGCCTTGTTGACAGGGAATTACAGCGCCGTTTTGTGCTGGTTACCGCACGAATTGACGGAAGAAGAGAAGGTTCGGTTACGGCACGCCGCACAGGCAGGAAATACGTACGGCTTTATTATGCGGCCAGAAAGTGCTGGCGATGACGCCTATAGACTGTTTCCTAGCCTTAAAATTCATTCGACATTGTATCATTAAGTAAATTAAGAATTTTCTCAGCCCACTCAGGCTATATGTCTTGGCGATCGCCGCAGAGCGGTATTCTGCGGGATTTTTGGATATATTTAATACAGCCAAAAGACGTAAGTTCTGTCAAAAGCCTCTACTCTTTGTTAGCAAGTATGTATGAATCGTGCGATTTTCTTATGACACAAATCACATCATACTTGTAACTTTCTCATCAGGTTGTAGACTTTAACTCGCTGGAGTTGCTCTTTTATAACGTCAGTTGACTGACAGTGAGTCATAAATAAGGGCAAAGTTCTCCAACCCAAGGATTTTAACCAAAGGTTTATTAGCCCTCCAGGTTAATTGCCGATTTGGATGATAATGAGGCGTAAAATGAAAAAAACAGCTATCGCAGTTGCAGTGGCACTGGCAAGCTTCGCGACCATCGCGCAAGCAGCTCCTAAAGACAATACCTGGTACACCGGTGGTAAACTGGGTGTGTCTCAATTCCACGATACTGGTTTCTATGGTAATGGTTACACCGGTGTCAACAACAACCCGATCAAAAGTAAGTTAGGTGCTGGTGCGTTTGTTGGTTATCAAGCCAACCCGTACTTGGGCTTTGAGCTGGGCTACGACTGGCTGGGCCGCATGAAATATGCAGGCTCAACTGCATCAAACGATGACAGCGCTAGCTTCAAGGCACAGGGCATCCAACTGGCAGCTAAATTGAGCTACCCAGTTATGCCAGATCTGGACGTTTATACTCGTCTGGGTGGTATGGTATGGCGCGCTGACAGCCATGCGGCCACATCTGTAAACACGGGTACAAGAGCTGACATCAACAACGACGACACTGGCGTTTCCCCGCTGGCTGCAATCGGTGTTGAATACGCTATCGACAAAAACTGGGCTACCCGCGTTGACTACCAATGGGTAAGCAACATTGGTGATGCTGGTACCGTTGGTGCCCGTCCAGACAACCTGCTGATGAGCGTTGGCTTGTCTTACCGTTTCGGTCAGGATGATCGCGTAGCACCTGTTGCTGCTCCAGCTCCGACTCCAGCCCCAGCTCCAGTTGTTGAAACCAAGCGTTTCACCCTGAAATCTGACGTGCTGTTCAACTTCAACAAAGCAACGCTGAAACCAGAAGGCCAGCAATCACTGGATCAGCTGTACACTCAGCTGAGCTCTCTGGATCCGAAAGACGGTTCCGTTGTTGTTCTGGGCTTCACTGACCGTTTAGGTTCAGAGCAATACAACCAAGCTCTGTCTGAAAAACGTGCACAGAGCGTAGTTGATTACCTGGTTTCTAAGGGTATCCCTGCGAACAAAGTCTCTGCTCGTGGCTTGGGTAAATCTCAACCAGTTACTGGTTCTACCTGTGACAACGTGAAACCTCGTGCTGCGCTGATCGACTGCCTGGCACCGGATCGTCGCGTAGAGATCGAAGTTAAAGGCATCAAAGACGTTGTAACTCAGCCTCAGGCTTAAGTTATTAACGAAAAAAAACCTCGCTTCGGCGAGGTTTTTTTATACTTTTTTATCAGTAGATATATGACAAAAACTGATTACTTTTCGTCTTTATTCAGAATGGCTTTAAGATCCTGCTTAAGCAGCGACATCTGGCTGGCATATTTTTCTTTATGCTCAGCGTCTTCAATTAGCTGCACAATCGTTTCTGACAAGGTAGACCCACGTCTCTGAGAGAGAGCCGCAAGGCGCTGCCAGACCAGATATTCCAGATCGATCGATTTCTTGCGTGTATGCTGGTGCTCCGCGTTGAAATGACGCTTACGCCGCGCGCGAATCGTTTGCTTCATTCGATTTTCTAAGGTGGGATTCATACATTGCGCAATCCACTCCAGCACTTTAACTGGCTGGTTTTCCATTTTAAGCAATGCCTGTACGGCGTCATCCGCAGCACTTTGCTCCAGAAAACGCGTAATCTCCTCTCCCTCCCGATGCTTCTTAACGAGGTATTTCCATTTCCATCCGCACTCAAGATTTTCTAGTTGTTGATATTTCATATTAAATTCTTCAGTGACCGCGTAACGTTACTTTCAGCATAACAGTTTTCCCTGATTTTGACCGCTTTCTGGCGGCTTTCCGAGAGCTTTTAAGACGATTAGCCAAACACGGATTGAGCTTCAACGTGTGAAAGATGACGGAGAGATGACTCTCCTTATGCGCAGTCCGCATTATTCTTGTATAATCACGCTTTTCCTTTAGACGATTACATTGATACTTTGACCAGTAACCGACTCTCATGGCAGCATTTACTGCCAAATAATACGCCTTATCAAACGCTATTCACTCAGGCAGCTCAGCTTGCTCCTGCTGAATTCTCCGCTATTCAGTCGCGTCTGGCAGACAGTCTGACGCTCTTTTGCCACCCTCGTTCTCCATCCCGCTTTATGCTGTTGAAAGCGCAAGAGAACGATGAATATATGGCATTGATCGCCCGTGCGCTGAACGCCATCAGGCCAGACTCCGGGGCGATACATGGCAGTAAATATATCATTGAGGGTCGTCATATCCGGGTCGAACCCGCCACTCAGCCTGCGGATAATTTTGCCGCACAGCAATCCTGTGGCTATCAGGAATGGATTGAGCCCGAACAACTCTTCGGCTGTGTACGCAATTTTCACGATGAAATCACCCTGCATCCAGGACTGATTCATCAGGTTAATGGCGGCACGTTGATCCTGTCTGCCAGAGCATTGCTAGCTCAGCCGTTGATGTGGCTGCGTCTGAAGCAGATTATGGCAGAGGGACTCTATCGTTGGCACTCGCCAGACGAGCGCAAACCACTTCCTGTTGATGTGCCACCGATGCCGCTTGATATTCGCCTGATTATTCTCGGTGACCGAGAAAGTCTGGCAGATATCCATGATATGGAGCCGGAATTAGGCGAACACGCGATTTATGGTGAGTTCGAAGCGCAATTGCAGTTGATTGAAACAGATGACATGGCGCGCTGGTGTACCTACATCAATGCACTATGCAGCGAGAATCAACTGCCGCTGCTAGATGTGGATGCCTGGCCGGCATTAGTCAACATCGCGGTACGCTACAGCGGCGATCAGGGCAATTTACCATTATGCCCGCGTTGGTTAATCAGCCAATTAAAATATGCATCTCTGTACGCCAGAGATGGTCAGATTACCGAGCAGGCGCTGATTGACGCGATTGCCGCTCGCCAATGGCGTGAAGGCTATCTTCATGAGCGCATGCAGGATGAAATAGAACTAGGCCAGATTCTGATCGAAACAGAAGGCGAAGTCGTCGGTCAGGTTAATGGACTTTCCGTGCTGGAATTCCCAGGCTACCCTGTTGCCTTCGGTGAGCCGACACGCATCAGCTGCGTAGTTCACGCTGGCGACGGTGAATTTACTGACGTCGAGCGCAAAGCCGAGCTTGCTGGCAATTTACACGCTAAAGGCATGATGATCATGCAGGCGTTTCTGATTACCGAACTGGAACTTGATCAACAACTTCCTTTCTCGGCCTCCATGGTCTTCGAGCAATCGTACAGCGAAGTTGATGGTGACAGCGCTTCACTGGCAGAGTTGTGCGCACTGGTCAGTGCCCTCTCCTTGCGACCAATCAATCAGCAGTTCGCCGTTACCGGTTCCGTCGATCAATTTGGTCGTGTCCAGCCAATTGGCGGCGTGAATGAGAAAATCGAAGGCTTCTTTGAGGTCTGCCAGCGTCGTGGGCTGACAGGTACCCAGGGCGTGATTTTACCTGCGACTAACTTGCGCCATCTCTGTTTACAGGAAGATGTCGTTGAGGCAGTACGCGAAGGGAAATTCCATTTGTTCCCGGTAGAGACCGCGTCGGAAGCTGTGTCATTACTCACCAATTTCGCTTACGACGATGAGCAGCAGCCAAACCTGCTAGCGGAGATTCGCGAGCGAATTGGACAATTTGCACCGCAAGAGCGTAGACGTTTCCCTTGGTTTTTCCGTTAAACCAACTGGTTCAACCAGACGCAACAGACTTGCCCAGCGTACAGGTGTACGCTAATCTGCGTGCTTCATTAAAACAAGGCTTACAGAGACCATGGTAGATAAACGCGAATCCTATACAAAAGAAGACCTCCTTGCCTCCAGTCGTGGTGAACTGTTCGGCCCGCAAGGCCCTCAGTTACCCGCCCCTAACATGCTAATGATGGACCGCGTCGTTAAAATGACAGAAGACGGCGGTAAGTACGGCAAAGGCTTTGTGGAAGCCGAATTGGATATCACGCCTGACCAGTGGTTCTTCGGTTGCCATTTCATCGGCGATCCAGTGATGCCAGGCTGCCTTGGTCTGGATGCTATGTGGCAGCTAGTCGGCTTCTATCTGGGCTGGCTGGGTGGCGAAGGCAAAGGTCGTGCACTTGGCGTGGGTGAAGTCAAATTCTCCGGACAAGTTCTGCCAACAGCTAAAAAAGTGACTTACCGCATTCACTTCAAACGCGTAATCAATCGCCGTTTAGTAATGGGTATTGCTGATGGTGAAGTGCTGGTTGATGGCCAACACATCTATGCTGCTGATGAACTGAAAGTCGGTCTGTTCAAAGACGCGAGCTCTTTCTAAGTGCCAGATGATAACGCGGGCCAATAATTTTTCGCCCGCGTTATCCCTTCCATTTATCCGATTGTATCCAACCGCAGCCCTAAACCACTCGACTTATCATGATGGGCTTTTAAGTTCATTGGTGATCGACTGCCGCACGTCTTGCGGTATCTTCAATTCCGTCGCTAACGCATCCAGATAGCTTTTCTCCATGAAGTGATCGACATCAATGACCGCGCAGCTCAGGAAGTAGACCTCAAGCGCTTCTTCCTCATTCTTCACGTCTTTCGCCAGCAAAACCGGGTCAAGCGGTTGTTCTATCGCTTCCTGCACCCAGCGATGCGCATCGCTTCCCAATTGCAGCTGCTGAATATTGTCATCAATGCGCTGTTTCTCGGTCGCATCAATATGGCCGTCACTCTTGGCAGCAAAAACCAGCGCCTGAATCAGACGTCGAGCGCGAATATTATCGGCCGAGGATTGGGTACCAAACTGAGGATCATCCTGATGTGTGTCGCGAACACGTTTCTTATACTGATTCCACAACACCACACCCGCCGCCGCACTGCCCCCAATGATCAGGGCATTTTTACCCAATGAGCCCATAATTTTCCGTGCGGACTTATTCGACAACAACACACCCGCCAAACCGCCCAACGCCGCAGGTTTCAGCATATCGCCCAAATTGCCGTTTTTACCGCCTTGATGATGAGACCCCGGCTTGCTACCGGCACCTAATAAACCCTGAATTTGTTGCAGCCAATTATTCATTTTCATTCCTCAAGGAAAAGTGACATCACTGATGGTGTTGTCACCCATAGTAATGGTGCGGAAGGCGTTTGTTTGTCAGATTGTGTATAGCAATGAAAAGTATGGACCGCGGTTTCTACTCGGTCCATTTGGGCGGTCCATCTGGCTATGCTGGGAACGTTATGACGCGGGTTTCAACGGCGCTTTTCTCACTGGCGTGCTTCCAGCGACATAGTAGCGCGCCTTGCTGCGTGGCAGAGGCTGACGACGGCGAATTCGGTCTGCAATCTTCTCCGCGATCATGATGGTCGTCGCATTCAGATTACCAGTAATAATCTGCGGCATGATGGAAGCATCGACAACACGCAATCCTTCCATGCCGTGGACACACCCTTGCCCATCGACAACCGACATGTCGTCCTCTCCCATCTTGCAGGAGCAAGAGGGATGGAATGCCGTCTCAGCATGAGTGCGGATGAACTCATCCAGTTCCTCATCCGTCTGAACTGCCAGACCAGGACTGATCTCTCGCCCACGGTATTTATCGAGCGCTGGCTGCGCCATGATTTCACGCGTAATGCGGATCGCGTCACGAAACTCCTGCCAATCTTGTTCCGTTGACATGTAGTTGAACAGGATGCTAGGGTGCTCGCGGGCATCTTTGGAGCGCACCTGAACACGCCCCCGACTGAGTGAGCGCATAGAACCGACGTGCGCCTGAAACCCGTGCTCTTTCACTGCATTGCTGCCGTTGTAATTAATCGCGACGGGCAGGAAATGGTATTGAATATTCGGCCAGGTGAATTCGTCCCGACTGCGAATAAAACCGCCCGCCTCGAACTGGTTGCTAGCACCAATGCCTGTGCCGTTGAACAACCATTCCGCGCCGATTTTCGGCTGATTAAACCACTGCAATGCCGGATAGAGCGATACCGGTTCTTTGCAGGCATATTGCAAATACATTTCCAGATGGTCCTGCAAATTCTCGCCGACACCGGGCAAATCGTGCACCACTGAAATATCGAGCCTCTGGAGCAAATCTTTCGGCCCCACACCAGAACGTTGCAGAATTTGCGGTGAGGCAATTGCACCAGCACACAAAAGCACTTCGCGGCGTGCCTTTGCCGTCTGGGCACTTTCGCCTTTAAAGTAAGCCACGCCAACAGCACGTTTTCCGTCAAAGAGAATCCTGTCGGTTAAGGCATGCGTCACGATAGTCAGATTCTTACGGCTTTTCGCCTGATCCAAATAGCCACGGGCGGTGCTGGCGCGACGCCCCTTCGGCGTGACGGTTCTGTCCATCGGCCCAAAGCCTTCCTGCTGATACCCGTTGAGATCGTCCGTACGCGGATAGCCCGCCTGCACGCCAGCTTCAACCATCGCGTGAAACAGTTCGTTGTTTCCCATCTTCGGTGTTGTAACCGAAACAGGGCCAGACGCGCCATGGTAGTCATTCGCCCCCACATCCCGCGTTTCCGCTTTGCGGAAATACGGCAGGCAGTCAAGGTAACTCCAATCTTCCAGACCCGACATAGTCGCCCAGTGATCAAAATCCATCGCATTGCCGCGGATGTAACACATTCCGTTAATCAGCGACGAACCACCCAATCCTTTTCCTCGACCGCATTCCATTCGGCGATCATTCATATGAGGCTCGGGATCGGTTTCATAGGCCCAGTTATAGCGTTTCCCCTGTAATGGGAAGGCTAATGCGGCGGGCATCTGTGTACGAAAATCCAGCCGATAGTCGGGGCCACCCGCCTCAAGCAGCAGCACGCTCACATCGCTTTCTTCTGTTAAACGCGCAGCCAGCACATTGCCTGCTGAGCCAGCACCGATAATGATGTAATCATATTCCATTAGGCTTTATCCCCTTCGTTTAAAATACCGAGCGGAATTCACCCAGTTCAACCTGTATAGATTTAATTTGCGTGTAGTGTTCCAACGTTGTTACGCCGTTTTCACGTCCGACACCCGAATGTTTGTAGCCGCCCACAGGCATTTCGGCCGGAGATTCTCCCCAGGTGTTGATCCAACAAATCCCCGCCTCAAGCTGATGAATAACCCGATGCGCTCGATTTAGATCGCGGGTTACAATGCCAGCCGCTAGCCCATACTCACTATCATTGGCGCGGCGGATAACCTCATCCTCGTCCTGATACGTCAGAATACTCATGACCGGACCAAAAATTTCCTTTCGGACAATCTTCATGTCATCCCGGCAGTCAGTGAACACCGTAGGGGCAACGTATGCGCCTTGTGCATAGTCACCATCTGTCATAGGTTCACCGCCCACCAGCACGCGAGCGCCCTCTCGTTTTCCGCTTTCGATGTAACGCAGAACGGACTCTCTATGCGGGAAACTGACCAGTGGTCCAAAATTCACCGATTCATCGGTAGGATCGCCAGCGCGAATTCGCTGAACACGTGCCAGGATTTTTTCCTCAAACTGCGTCTGCAATGCCTGTGGTACAAAGACGCGCGTGCCGTTAGTGCACACCTGCCCTGAGCTGAAAAAATTCGCCATCATGGCAATGTCCGCCGCCTTATCAAGATCGGCATCATCAAAAATAATCAGCGGCGATTTCCCCCCCAGCTCCATCGTGACGTCTTTCAGCGTCGAGCCTGCGGCATTGGCCATGACCGTTTTCCCGCTGGTGATACCGCCAGTGAAAGAGACCTTGGCAATGCCAGGGTGTGTGGTCAGCGCCTGACCAACGGATTTCCCTGTTCCCGTCAGCACGTTAAATACACCTGCCGGCAACCCAGCTTCGGTGTAAATTTCCGCCAGCTTCAGCGCGGTGAGCGACGTGACTTCACTGGGTTTGAAGATCATTGCGTTGCCTGCCGCCAGCGCGGGCGCCGATTTCCACAACGCGATCTGAATGGGATAGTTCCAGGCACCGATACCGGCGACAACACCAAGCGGTTCACGACGTGTATAAACAAACGAGGTATCGCGCAGCGGGATCTGTTGACCTTCCAGCATAGGAATCAACCCCGCGTAATACTCCAAAACATCGGCGCCGGTCACGATATCGACGGTACGCGTTTCTGAAAGCGGCTTGCCGGTATCGTGCGTCTCAAGCAACGCGAGTTCACCATTGCGCTCACGTAAGATATCAACAGCACGGCGTAAAATGCGCGAACGCTCCATCGCCGTCATCGCCGCCCATACCTTCTGCCCTGCGGTGGCTGCGCTGACCGCCCGGTCAACGTCAGCGGCGGTGGCAGACTGAATACAGGCAATAATGTCGCCATTAGCAGGATTCACGGCATCAAACGTATCGTTACCTGTGCTATCGACATAGGCACCGTTGATGTAAAGCTGTTGTAAACCGTAGCGAGACATAAATTCTCCTGTCTGATGACTGCCCGATCGTGCGTTTCGAGCAGGGAAGGCAAAATAATAAGGAAGGATTACGCATGAGTGAGCTGCTGATCGATATAATCGTAGGTAATGCTCAGCGCTTCTTCACAGTTGAAGACGTTATGACTTAGCGCACCGCGCAGCCACAAGCCATCGATCAGCCCCGCCACTCCTTTTGCCGCAATGCGTGCTTTGTCTTTCGGCAAACAGCGGCTGAACTCGACACTCAAATTGGAGTAAAGCCGCCGATCGTTAACCTGCTGTAGCCGATGAAGCATGGGGGAATGCAGACTGCTGGCCCAAAACGCTAGCCAGGTTTTCATCGCTGCGCTATTCGTCTGGCTATCATCAAAATTCCCCTGAACAATCGCCCGCAAACGAGCACGAGGCGTATTTTCTGTCAGGTTCAGTAATCTTGATTTCACCGCTAACCCCAGATGGCTAATCAGATAGCGCATCGTCGCTTCCAATAAGCCATTTTTATCGCGGAAGTAATGACTGATGATTCCATTCGACACCCCTGCGCGTCGGGCAATCTGCACGATTGAGGCATCGTGCATCCCCACATCGTTAATCGCTGCCAGCGTCGCTTCGATGAGCTGCTGCCGTCTGATGGGCTGCATTCCGACTTTAGGCACCGCACTCTCCCTTCATTTTTTGTGTTATGAATCACGGTAAAAGACAGTTATTCGTGATCCGATTTATCCCATTAAACTTTTTTTTGATTGAACGTTCAATAAAAAATGAATATCTTTTATTACCGAAAGGTTAAAAGTCTGTATCAATTATCACGAAAAGTGGCTTTACTTCAGACGATAACGTCGCTTTAAAATAAATGACTTGTTTTTTGTTCTGACAACCATCTTCAGCGGAAAGCGTACTCAGCGGATGTCCTGCGCCTTGTTATTGGTCTGGGTTAAGCTCTTGGTATGCGCTAAGCGCGCTTCGTGGAAAGAGAAGTCAGAGTACTGGTTCACATAACGCAAGGGATAACCATGCCAGCCTCAGAAACCACCACCCAACAGGACCGCCTGAATCCTGTCGTGTTCTACACATCAGCGGGATTAATTCTGACCTTCTCGCTGATGACGATGCTGTTTAACAAAGAAGCGAACGAATGGATTACCCATGCTCTCAACTGGGTTTCTGCCACATTTGGTTGGTACTACCTGCTAGCCGCCACGCTCTACATCGTTTTCGTCATCTTCATTGCATCGTCTCGATTTGGGTCGATTAAACTCGGACCAGAGCAATCAAAGCCTGAATTTAGCCTGATGAGCTGGGCGGCGATGCTCTTTGCGGCAGGGATCGGCATCGATTTAATGTTCTTTTCCGTCGCGGAACCTATCACGCAATATATGATGCCGCCTGAGGGACAAGGGCAGACGATGGAGGCGGCGCGGCAGGCCATGGTCTGGACATTGTTTCACTACGGACTGACGGGCTGGTCAATGTACGCGCTGATGGGGATCGCGCTGGGTTACTTCAGTTACCGGTATAATTTGCCGCTGACGATTCGCTCGGCCCTGTATCCTATCTTTGGTAAACGCATCAATGGCCCGATTGGGCACAGCGTCGATATTGCAGCCGTGCTAGGCACCATTTTCGGTATCGCTACCACGCTGGGCATCGGGGTAGTTCAGCTTAACTACGGGCTGAAAGTGCTGTTCCAAATCCCAGAGAATCTCACCGTGCAGGCTTCCCTGATCCTGCTTTCCGTGATCATGGCGACCATTTCCGTAACGTCCGGTGTCAATCGCGGCATTCGCTTCCTCTCCGAGCTTAACGTTCTGCTCGCGCTGGGTTTAATTCTCTTCCTGCTCTTTTGGGGCGATACCGAGTTTCTGTTAAACGCGCTGGTGCTTAACGTGGGGGATTACATCAATCGCTTTACGGGCATGACGCTCAACAGTTTTGCGTTCGATCGCCCGACAGAATGGATGAATAGCTGGACGCTGTTTTTCTGGGCATGGTGGGTCGCGTGGGCACCGTTTGTTGGACTGTTTCTGGCACGCATCTCACGCGGTAGAACGATTCGCCAGTTCGTCGTCGGCACGCTGATCATTCCGTTTGTCTTTACGCTGCTATGGCTCTCCATTTTCGGCAACAGTGCGCTTTATCAGGTGATCCACGGTAATCTGGACTTTGCGAATGAAGTCATGCAGCACCCGGAACGCGGATTCTACAGTCTGCTGGCACAGTACCCGGGCTTCAGCCTGAGCGCCTCTGTCGCCACCATTACTGGCTTGCTGTTTTATGTCACGTCTGCCGATTCCGGTTCACTGGTGCTGGGCAACTTTACCTCTCGCCTTGCCGACATCAACAATGATGCGCCAAACTGGCTGCGCGTTTTCTGGTCAGTCGCCATTGGCCTGCTGACCCTGGGTATGCTGATGACAAACGGCGTTTCAGCATTACAGAACACCACCGTCATCATGGGGTTACCGTTTAGCTTTGTGATGTTCTTCATTATGGCAGGGTTATATAAATCACTACGGGTTGAGGACTACCGTAAAGCCAGCTCATTACAAACATCGGCACCCATGCCAATATCAGGCGACGATCGCTTGAACTGGAAGCAGCGCCTCTCGCGCGTCATGAATTTCCCCGGCACGACGCATACACAGAAAATGCTGGATAACGTCTGTAAAGCCGCGATGGACGATGTTGCACGTGAGCTACGTCTACGAGGCGCCAGCGTTGAAGTCAACACATTGCCCCCTGTCGAAGATGAACGCTTGAACCATCTCGAACTCTTGGTTGATTTGGGTGATGAACAGAACTTTCTTTATCAGATTTGGCCACAGCGTTATAGCGTCCCAGCGTTTACCTACCGCGCCCGCTCAGGCAAATCAGATTATTACCGACTTGAAACCTTCTTATTAGAAGGAAGTCAGGGGAATGACCTAATGGATTACAGCAAAGAACAGGTGATTAACGACATTTTGGATCAGTACGAACGACACCTGAATTTTCTTCATCTTAATCGAGAAGCACCGGGCAATACGCTCACCTTCCCCGATGCATGATCATCACCCCGATGGCGCTGGATACAGCGCCATTTTTCAATTACTTATCTCTGCACCACTCGTTTTCCCTTCATGGTGTTTTTCCCGAATTTACGGGCTGTGCCGCATTCTTTGCTTCCACGATTTGCGCTTTATTTTTGAAACGGTATACTGCACACATCAAATTGAAATACAGTTTTAAAAAATGTATTTGTCCGTCACAGAAAAGGAACGAACATGAAAATTGCACTGATTAATGAGAACAGCCAGGCTGCCAAAAACGCCATCATCGCCGAGTCTCTGACCAAAGCGGTTGCACCGTTGGGCCACACTGTACACAACTACGGCCAATACGCAGTTGAAGATGCAGCGCAGCTGACCTACATCCAGAACGGTATTCTGGCAGCTATCCTGCTGAACTCTGGCGCAGCTGATTTCGTCGTAACTGGTTGCGGTACTGGCCAAGGCGCAATGCTGGCTTGTAACTCCTTCCCTGGCGTAATCTGCGGTCTGGTTGTTGACCCATCTGATGCTTACCTGTTCTCTCAGATCAACAACGGCAACGCAGTATCCGTTCCTTACGCTAAAGGTTTTGGCTGGGGCGCTGAACTGAACCTGGAAAATCTGTTCACCCAGTTGTTCAAAGAAGAAGGCGGCAGAGGCTATCCAAGCGATCGCGTTGCTCCTCAACAACGTAACAAGAAAATCCTGGATGCTGTAAAAGCAGTGACCTACAACGATCTGATCACCATCCTGAAAGGTCTCGATCAGGATCTGGTTAAAGGTGCGATTGCTGGTCCTAAATTCCAGGAATACTTCTTCGCTAACAGCAAAGACGAAGCACTGACTAGCTACATCAAAACGCTGCTGGCATAATCGTCCAATAGCTGCAAAAAACCATAGGCCATCACGGTCTGTGGTTTTTTTATGCGATTTTTTCACTAATTTTGTCTGCATTTTGACGACACGGTTACATGGACTATCCGTTACCGTTCAATGCTTAGCCAGACGCACCAATCGCGCTAAATACTGCTTGACCGAAGCTAAGTGACTCCCTATAGTAGCGCCCCGTTGCCCCTTGTGGGTAACCCCCGGTGAGGTGTCCGAGAGGCTGAAGGAGCACGCCTGGAAAGTGTGTATACGTGAAAACGTATCAAGGGTTCGAATCCCTTCCTCACCGCCATATAAAAGAAAACGCCCCTGATGCAAATCAGGGGCGTTTTCTTTTATGCTGATGGCACGAGAATTTTTATTCCCGTGCCACACAGATATCAGCCATAGGCATGGAGCGTACGCTGGCACAATGCCGAGCGAACGCAGTCCTCTTTACCGAAAGAGACCACGCCAATCATGTCATCCTCAACAAAACGCTCCAGTGCGTCTCGCAGGCCGGATTTAACCCCAGCAGGCAAGTCACACTGCGTCACATCACCATTCACGATAACGGTGACATTCTCGCCTAAACGCGTCAGGAACATTTTCATTTGGTTCACCGTCACGTTTTGCGCTTCATCTAGAATCACAACCGCATTTTCAAACGTCCGCCCGCGCATATAGGCAAAAGGCGCGATTTCGACTTTGCCTATTTCCGGCCGTAAGCAATACTGCATAAAAGATGATCCCAGCCGGCGCAAGAGTATGTCGTAAACTGGGCGGAAATAAGGCGCAAACTTCTCCGAAATATCTCCGGGTAAAAAGCCAAGATCCTCATCGGCCTGTAATACCGGCCGCGTAACAATAATGCGCTCAACCTCTTTATGGATTAGTGCCTCCGCCGCTTTCGCAGCGCTCAGATACGTTTTACCGCAGCCAGCTTCGCCTGTGGCAAAAATCAACTGTTTATTTTCTATCTCAGACAAGTAATGTTCCTGGGCGGCGGTACGAGCTTGAATCACGGAATTATCACGATTCTCACGCGCCATTCCGATTGTTTCAATCCCGCCCATCTGTACCAGAGAAGTGACCGACTCTTCCTCACGCTGACGATGGCTACGCGAATCACGACGGATAACGCGTTTTGCTTCACGACGAGCTTTGATCACTGCTTTTTGTCTTCCCATAGTGGCACCTTACAGTTTGTTTCACTTACCGCACTGCTTTGCAGCGCGTGACGTTTAACTCACTAACGAGGTCAGGCTTCCTTATTAAGCCAATAGCGGACAGAAAATACACATGAGCCATCCACGAACCGAGTGAAAAACGGGCCGAGCATTCATGGATAGAAAAATAAAATAAATGGAGTGTTTGGGTAAAGAGAGAATGGCGCAGCGTTGAAAATAAGTGGGAGGAAAATCCCTCGCATCGGCGAGTCAGCAGCGTAGAATCTTGACATCGACTACAAAGTCCACAAAAGGACATTACCATTCGCGTTCCTCACTGTGACAACGACTATTCCACTGAATAATGATTGATCGCATCGTAGAACTACCGCTAACCATTGCCTAAAAATTAGTGCCGAATGATTTCAGTAGTATGACAGTGCAATAATTTGCCCCTGCAATGCAAGCATTTTTTACACTGTCATAACATTTACGTATAGTCAGTATCCCTTGGATTAGCAATGTCGGCCTGAGAACGACGCATATGCGCGTCAGAAATGTCGCTGCCAGTCCAAATATTGATCGTATTTTCGTAAGGCGCTGCGGTAGATATTTTGTTCAATGTCAGGAAGGTAATCGCATACCCGCTGCTGTATCCCACCACGGTGCCCGGAAAAGGTTTCTGCAGGATAATTATTTGCGACCAGCAATTCATCCAACCTCCGCAGACGAATGACATACTCGCGCATCGTGCTATGACGAACTTCGGTTTGCTCGATCAGATATTGTGTGAAAGCTTTAATATCGAAATAGCTAGCAGTGGTATTGCATAATATTTCGCTACAAAAGCGGCAAAGTGGGATTAATTCCTTCTGGAGACCAGACCATATTTCGTCATCGATAAGTCTGTCGATACTGCCAATCGATTTTTTATTTATAAGCTGGTTGCGAAACACCAGTGAAACGCGGTCGAGCTCTTTATCACACTGGGAACAGTTGGTCTGTCTATGTTTAAAGTCTTTCAGATAACGGCTTAGCAGCTGTTTCTTCCTAATTGATGGGTGCATGAATCCATTCCATGACAATATATAACTTCAACGCGAAGCAATAGCACCGCTCATCACGCCAGAGGGTCGGGTGCTAAAAAACAGACAGCATTGACTATTTAGGTACTGATACAAAACACTTATCAAGATTCAAAAATTGTCATAACGCTGCAGCTTCAGTGGATGAAGATATATTTTGATAACAGTATTCCTACGCAGCGCAATTAAACATCGTTCATTAATTTCACGCGCAGGCGCTTTATCGCCTGGCTATGCAACTGGCTGACTCTCGATTCTCCGACCTCAAGAACAGCACCGATCTCTTTCAGGTTCAACTCTTCCTGATAGTAGAGCGTCAACACCAACTTCTCACGTTCTGGCAAGTTTTCAATTGCATCCATCACACGATGGCGCAAGTTGCCTTCCATCAGTTGATGCAATGGGTTGGCATCTTCATTGCCTTCCAGTAACGCCTCGGCGCTATCACCATGTTCTTCACGCCATTCATCGTAAGAGAAAAGCTGACTATTGTTCGTATCCAGCAATATCTGACGATAATCTTCAAGCGTGATATTCAGGGTCTGCGCAACTTCCTGCTCCGTTGGAGTACGACCGAGTTGTTGTTCAGTCTGTTGCATTGCTTGTGCCACTTCCCGCGCATTACGCCGTACACTGCGTGGAGCCCAATCACGACTGCGTAATTCATCCAGCATCGAGCCACGGATTCGTTGAACGGCATAAGTGGTAAACGCCGTACCTTGCAACGAATCATAACGTTCAACTGCGCTCAGCAAGCCAATACCGCCAGCTTGTAGCAGATCGTCAAGTTCAACACTCGCGGGGAGACGAACCTGTAAACGCAAGGCTTCATGGCGCACTAGTGGAACGTAGCGCTTCCAAAGGGAATTTTTATCCATTGTGCCTTCGGCGGTATACAAATCGCTCACAGTGACAAATACCTACGATGATAATGTTATCGACACTATTATGCTTTTAGGTAGGGTAGCCAATCGCCTGAATAGCGTCAAAAAAGAAGGGTTATTCCTGCCATGTATGACAAGATTAGGTAAAGAATCTGCAGAGAGAAACACAAATGGCAGTCGCATAGAGTGCAACGAGACACCAAATTTGTGATGTACATCTCTTTCGAGGAAAAATGACTCTAGCGTAAACCACTAGCAGAGGAAAGGAAGTTTGATCGGTGACAGCTCAAAAAAAGGGATAACAGCGGATAATATTTTAACAACAAAATGTTGCCATTTTACGCATCACTGATGTCTGACTATACCGAACACACCAAAAGCGATGCCACTATAATTAAACTACATCAGTGATATCACAGCGATCAATAGTATTAAAGGAGTTATATCAGATTGCATTCCGTGAAAAATTCAAACCAGATGCAACCAATCTGGCAGATGCCTATAAAAATTATCAGCAACTGCCAAATCAGACCTAAATCAAAAGGAATACTACTATTGATTTATTCCTTTCTCGCAAAGTAAAAATATACTTGCGCAAAGGTCAGGGTATTGCTGACCAAGTTGGTAGCAACCGTCCAGATATTCTTTTGATAAGATATCCGTTTGCAATATTTGGTCCCATTGAAAATTAGCTAGCGCTTTAAAGAAAATGCCTGAACGATATGTAACCTGTAATCCAGCACGACTCGCATCACGCTCAAGCGTATCTAACGCATATGTGCAACGGTGCCCATGTGCGAATTCGGCTTCAGTCACGGCCGAATTATGGGAAATAATCCCCATTTTTACGGCTATCTGCCGGGACACTGCATTTGCATTAGGGCAAACGAGGAATAGACGCCCACCTTCAGCTAACCAATCGTCATTAATACGCTTAAGCAGAGCGACAGGATCATCAATATGTTCAAGCACATGCGTCAAAACGATATTATCGTAACGACGAGGTAACTGCGCATCTTCAAAACGTGAGTGAATATAAGTTATTCCGTCTTTTAATCGGCCCTGAGCATGTGAAATAGCTTCTTCGGAAGCTTCAACGCATGTGATGTCGTTGAAATGTTCCTGTAGCCGCAAAGTGAAATCACCTTTGAAGCTACCTAGCTCCAGTAAATTGCCTGGACGAAAGAAAGGAGTGAATGCGCGAACCATAAAAGGATGCATTACATCAAAGTCGAAATTATAGGCGTATTTATGACCTGCTGTATCCTTAATTTCCTGATCATAATTTCTGCTGATTGTCATGTTCTCGTCTCACAATGTCGGGTCATTTGTAGGATATTGCCGCTAATCTCTGACTGAATAAAAGCGTGTTTTAGATAGAAACCTCTGGCAACCTGATTACTTTCTTCAACTTCCAAACGTATTTCTATCGCACCTAGTGTTTGCATTTTCGTTATACATTGTTCTAACAGAATACCACCAGAACCTACCCCTTGGGCTTCCGTTAATACCGAAACATTAGTAATAAATGCAATCTTTGTTTGCGCATTAAAATAGGAAGCAACAAGGCCAACCAAACGTTCGTTTTTCCATCCTTCAATGCAATGAGCAAGGCGAGCGATTTTATCTGCGTAGGCCGCTATTTCAACTCGCTGCTCCAACGCACGGACAAACGCATCATCGCAGGCACGTAGATGACATGCGATATCCTCCGCCGTGGCGCTATTCTGGCGTATCATCATTCGCTGCATGCGGTTAACTCAGCCAGACCAAAACCTTCTTTTCCGAACGCGTTACCGTTGTAGAGCAAATACACTTTCTCATCACATTGGAAAAGGTGCGGATAACATTGCATTTCACTATCCCATTCACCGGATTCCGAAACAGCAGGCACCTGAGTATCATCTCTATGCCATGTGACAAGGTCGTCTGACCAAGCATAGCCAAGGCGGTATCCGCGCCCGCTACCTAAACGGAAATCGAAACATTCACGATAACAAAAAATCATGTGATATCGATTACCAACTTTGATCACCGTCGGCAGCGCCTGGCATTCATCGTCACCGAGCAGATCGGCAATGATGGGCTTACTCTCTCTCACCCAGTCAATGCCATCATCAGAAACAGCATGTGCAATTTTATAAATACGGTCTGGTGGAGAATCAGACTGTTGTCTTTTCCAACCCACGCCGTAGATGTACCACATATGGAAGCGCCCTTCGATATGCTGAACAAAAGCATCCCCGACCAAATAGGGTTCGTGTAAGGAGGCTGACATCACAGGACCTGTCGCATGCCGTTGAAATGTATCGCCGCCATCATGGCTAATTGCCAGGCCTATCGACGTATCTACGGAAACAGAGACTCGGCGATTCCACCCTGTAGTCCAGGCCATCACCGCCCCATTGTGACGCAAGACGTTGAAAGGGAAAATACCATGTTCATCAAACGTGCCTAATTCTGCGTGAGCAATCACAGGCGCCGCGCTAACTTTCAGGATTTCCTGCAGATTCTTATCCATATCTACATAGGAAACTCGGCTGATGAATTTATTATTTTTATCATCCAATTCGCGAGTAGAAAAATAGATACGGACAAAATCATCAAATACTAGCGCCTGGGGGGATTGGGCATACCCTGCCCCACCAATCAAAGGTGGATGTGCCTGAGGTGAGTAGATGAGCCCATGTTTACGCCATGTCAGCATTAGCGCAATTCTCCTTCTAACTGTGCCAAACCAAAACCATAGCGCCCAACTTGATCGCCTAGATATGCCATATAGACTTTACCATCAAGCTCAAACACATGGGGATAACTGATCATTTCCGAATCCCATCCAGTTTCAGATACATCAATTCCTACCTTTTCATCATCACGATGCCAGTCAATAAGATCGGAACTCCACGCATATCCAATACGATATCCATGCTTTTTCCCTCGATAATGCTCGCTGTAGCGGTAGCAAAAAAACATATGATACCTACCGTTCGCATAAAACACATCGGGGCTAGCCTGCGCTTCATCTTCTTCAATTCGACTGCTTATTAAGTCTTTATTTATCTTCCGCCAATTTGTGCCATCACTCGATACGGCCATGCGGATTTTATAAACGGGCTCTGCTCGTCCATCAACCAGTTTCCATCGACGACCTGCAATATAGAATAGTTGCCATTCGCCATTAAAACGGCGAATTTTTGGCCCACTCATGACAAAGGGTTCTTCAGGAGAATAACTAATAATTGGCCCCGGTCCAGCTTTGCGGAATACGTCCCCATCGTCACTAATCGCCATGCCAATAGCAACATTGAAAGGGACTGACTCACATCGGGTCCATCCAGCATAATACGCACGGAAAATATTCTCATCGCGAACAACGGATACGGGATAGGTACCAAATTCGTCAAACTCACCTGATTGCCCTAGTGGCAAAATAGGGTTTTCGGAAACACGTAATACATTGAAAAGGTTATTACGATCCAGATCTACCCAAGCTGAATAGCTAACATACATGCCATGTTCATCAGCAGGTGGACGACAAGAGAAATAAACACGGACAAAGTCATCAAAAACCAGAGTTGCAGGGGCTTGTGCGAACTCTT
The DNA here is from genome assembly GCF_000740965.1 of Pectobacterium atrosepticum. NCBI lineage: Bacteria > Pseudomonadati > Pseudomonadota > Gammaproteobacteria > Enterobacterales > Pectobacteriaceae > Pectobacterium > Pectobacterium atrosepticum. The sequence goes on from NZ_CP009125.1 coordinate 3,126,525, forward strand.
TAAGCCAAGGGCGGTCATTAATATCTTGCGGGGTAAACACCTTGCCTAATTTTTTCCACTGAAACATATTTATATCAACTCATATTCAGTAGTAATAAGGCGCAGTACCTCATCACTGGAATTAAACATCATGACATCAATGATTGATAACCAAGCCACAAAAGGTTGATCGAATTGTTTATAAATAATACTCTTTGGCTGGATAAAATTCAGAGTCATTCCATGCAAAGAAAAGGCTTCTTGGGAATACAGAGCAACACCACCTGGTGGATTACTATACGATTTCGCACCAAGGACGTTCCCGAAGGCAAGTACTTTATCTTGAGATTTTAGTGAATGATCAATGTTAATAGAAGATGACACTTTTATATCACACGTCAAACCAAGATATTTTTTAATACTTTCCAATGAGAACAATATATAGTCAAACAAATTATCATCTCGATAATTTATTATATCTTCTAGCAATGGGAAAACATCTTTAAAATAAGGTGCTCGATGATAGGCACCACGAATTTTGTTGACTAAATCCTCTCTATTAAACGTCTCTGATAACATTCTATCTTTAACATCCAAAAAATCGGAGTCTTTCTTTAAGGGTAAACTAAACGTGCTATCTTTACCATTTAACAAAATGCGGTTTCGATTTATCCATCCCTTCTTAGTGTATTTTATATTATCGTAAACCACAAAAACGTCTACTTCGGCCATCAACTGAAAATAGCCAATGTAAGGAAGGAAATAAGGTTGCATTACCGCATACTTTATCAACGCGCTCTCCTGATAAAACTAAAACGCTAACTAATATAGATTCCGCATTATAAATTACAAATTATATTTCATTGAAAATGATAATTTTCTTCCTAAAAATATCTTTCAGTTTACACAATCAGAAATACATTTAACGACATCCAATATACTTTCATCTGACAAGTCCGGGTAGATAGGAAGACAGAGAACATTGTCGGCGATATGAGATGCCGTCGGTAGACCATCTTCTTTCGCTGAGTCTAATCCCCGATACATCGGGAAAGTGCTAATCAGAGGATAAAAATATCGACGAGCATATATATTATTCTCCCTCAGAATATCGTAGACTTCGTCTCTTTTTTTAGGGAAGGCATCAGAGAAGAAAATAGGGAAATAGGCATAATTCCAAGTCACATTGTCAGGAATACTAATCACCTTAATTCCTGAGATATCTTTCAAAAGCTCACAGTATCTTGAATAAATATTTTTACGTTGATTTAATGCTGAATCAATATATTTCAATTGAAGCAATCCAAATGCAGCCTGAACCTCGTTCATTTTTGCATTAATACCAGGAGCAACAACTGTCACTTCATCGACAAATCCGAAATTTTTAAGATAATCAATTCTTTTTTTCGTTTTTTCATCTTGAGAAATAATCGCACCGCCTTCAATAGTGCTAAAAACCTTCGTTGCATGAAAGCTAAGTATAGAAAGATCTCCATGATTGAGTATGCTGACATCATTCTTTTTAACACCAAAAGCATGAGCCGCATCGTAGATCACTTTCAAACCATATATATCAGCTATATTTTGAATTCGGTCAACATCCGCAGGCAGTCCATAACAGTGCACCGGTAAAATTGCAGACGTTGCTGGCGTAATAGCTTGCTCTAATTTCGAAGGATCAAGATTACATGTCACTGGATCTATATCAACAAATACGGGCTTTAATCCATTCCATAATAATGTATGTGATGTCGCCACAAATGAGTAAGGCGTAGTAATTACCTCACCAGTGATACGTAACGTTTGCAAAGCAGTTAATAATGCCAGCGTGCCGTTGGAAAACAAACTAAGGTACGGAACACCTAGATAATCCGCCAAAGCTTGCTCTAAACGCTGATGGAAGGTGCCATTATTAGTCAGCCATTTATTTTCCCATATTTCCTCAAGATAAGGAGTAAATTCATCCAAAGGGGGTAATAACGGGCTTGTTACATACACTGGTTTTTTCATTTCACCATCTTCCGCTTATAGATTATTCGCAATCAACGCTACCGCCCTTGACTCACAGCTATCAAAGCGCTGAAACTTTACCCATATTGATGATATAAAAAGAAAATGTTCAGGTTTAGTACTCCTGACCAAAAATAGTAATGCTCCATTCTCTTTCTATAATACCCGTAGCCGACATCCACTTACACGGCAGTACGTTTGAAAATCATCTCTACAGATAATGGCATCAGAATAGATGCCATTATCTCATTCATTTACCAATCAGTCTGGTGACGTTCATCCGTGACAAAATACCACCTACATAACATCAGTTAATGGCCGATAGAATAACTTTTAGGCGGTTGGCCGTCACAGTAAGCTTTCCATACTGTTCTTAGCGCCTGCTCAAAGTACGTTGCGGCCGTTGCGTCAGAAGTATCGATATCGTATTCCATTTTCTTACGTAAGCTATGGCGAATTTGATTCAACTCATCCAAACGGTTATTACAGGAAATGGCTTTGTCGATGTAGTCCTCTTCTGAATGAGCAATAAACTCATTCAAACCAGCCTGACCAAGGTTTACAACCCCTTGGCGAGCAGCATAGGTTTCACCAGCCAGCGTCAGAGTTGGCACTCCCATCCACAAAGCGTAGTTCGTCGTTGTACCCCCGGTATAGGGGAAAGTATCCAGCAACACATCAATTTCCTGGTGCATAGCCAGATAATTCATGATGTTGACACGTTCGCGGAAAATGAGCTGCTCGGGTTGAACCCCCTGTGACTCTAGCTTTTTACGTATAAGGTCTCTCGTCTGCAGGCTAGGTAACGCACCAATAATCATCTTGCTAGTTGGCAACTGAACGAGGATCTTTCCCCAAGCCGATAATACAGTATCGTTAATCTTAGTCGGCCTGTTAAAGCTAGCAAAAGTGAGATAACCATTTTTCAATGCAGGAAGATCGTTAACTTCTGGGCCATTAACCACGGGTTCAAACTGTCGGTCAAATAACACATACAACAATTTTTCAGTAAATTGATGAGCTAAAACCTCTGGATATGGCGCATGATTCATAACCAGATAGTAATCCATCGCCTTTAATCCAGTCGTTCCCGGATAGCCAATCCAGCTAATCTGGATCGGCGCTGGCTTCATAGCAAACATTGATAAACGGTTATCGCCTGTATGGCCAGAAAGATCGAAAAGAATATCGATCTCATCCCGTTTAATTAGATCGAATAACTCAGTATCGCTACTACTTGCTACGTTACGCCATACTGTTGAATTTTTTTCCAACATGCGAGTGACATCATCATGATGATGTGATGTGGAATAGGCATAGAGGGAAAAGTGCTGATGATCGATGTCATTCCATACAGGCGATAAGAATTTGCTGACTGGGTGTGAATATAAATCACCAGAAACAAAACCAATACGTAGCACTCTGTCGGGATCTTTATTCTGCAGATAACGTACTGGAGCAAGCGCACCATTACGTTTTTCTACCACTTCGCCATATAACAAATGTTCTGCAAAAATCTCTGAAGCCGGAATCTTAGCATTATGCAGTAAAGCAAACAGAAGGTTACTGTATAAACTTAAATCTTCAGGGGCATTAGAGACAGCCTGACGATAATACTCAATTGCACTTTCGACATCAGATTTTTTATCCAACACCATTGCCATTGCATTTAATATGGCCGCATCGTTAGGCAGAAGTTTCATTGCTTTTTCTATACATACTTCTGCACCAGCCATATTTTCAAATTTTAAATAAACAAGTGCTACCACATTCCAGGCGACAGCAATATTGCCATCACAGCGAATAACTCTGTAAGCTAGATTAATTGCTTCCCAGTAATTATATGTACTATGTAATAAACTGGCTAGCTCACTGTAGACCAACCATGCATTGCTGTGCATAGAAATAACTTTTGCTAAAGAGAATATTGCTGCGTCTTTATCACCAGTGACGAAGTTTATTCTTTCCAGTGCGATCCAACTTTGTAGATTATTGGGTTGCTTTACGGTTAATTCTTCAGCCAGAGAGCGTGCTTCACCGTATTTTTGTTTCTGCAATAAATTATATAATTGTCCTTTGAGTTTCGCATCAATAGGATCATTAACAAATTCTTTTCTACTTTTTTCGACTTTTATTACATCGCTTGCCTTGAACAAACCACCGCCGCTCGTATTGCTAGAATACATAATCAACGGATTTATACTGTGGATTACGTCGTTAACATCCTTAGCCAATTCCAAACGTTTTTGGAAATAACGCTGCCATGCCAGCGCACTTCCAATCATTAGGCCTTTATGGTGCAATTCATCTAACAGCGCTAATGAGCCATCTTTTTGCTCATCTAATAGGCTCATTGGAATTTTTAATCCCTGAGCCTCTGTGGGTAACGTGAAAGATTCATACCAATAGTTGAATGTAGGATAAATATCCCCACAATTTGGTAATGCCCGCAGTGCGCTAAATTCACTTTTACGATAGGCACATTCACCGACGCAGAAATGAATGCTCGATATCCCCTGCTTTAACAAAGCATAAAGAGATTCACGGATATTATTTTCATGTTCTTGCTTGTCATTTTCTTTTTCAGGAAAATGAGTATTGAATATAAGTTGCTTAAAGGAAACACTCGCTGGCCACGCATTACCTAAGACATCCAGAATTTTCTGTGTAAGTTCGTGATCGGTCGATATCTGTATACCAGCATTGGTGACATGAGCGTTAGACGCCAGCCCTTTATTCAACATTACACGGCGGAAGCTACCAGCCCAGGAAAGTTTATCCAGTCGAGAGATATCAATTTCCGACTCCAGCTTTTCCGCTCGCTCAGTCGCCACTAACAGACTAAACCGGCGTTTACGCCCGACATTGAAATCCAGATACTGCTGCTTCAATACCTTATTGCCTGTTGGACAGATTGCACGCAGCAAATTATCTACCTGTTCACCATAGTGGGAGGCAATCTCGGTATGAGGTTCAATTTCACCGACATAAGACAAGCCTTCTTGCGCAATCAGTGCATTAAAGTCGAGCAGATAGCAGGGTTGGTTCAGGCCTTGCAAATAATTGAGTGCTAGCGACACATCACCCAGCTTTTCAGCTTCTTCAACCAACGTCGTAATAGCCGCTCTCTGGGGATTATCTGCAGACATGCCCAACGATAAATAGCTCAGCATGGCTCTGGCGCTAGCCTGCTGTTGTTCCGGTGTTTCTGCCAGACTGGCATGCAGGTTTAAGGCATCTTGCAGGATTTCCTCTGTCTTTCCACCTGGATAGGTCGAATAGGAAAAACACACCACGCCTTTTGCACTTAAGTGACGGTGACAATATGCCAACAACGCCGAGCGCGCTTCCCCGCTGATCAGTCCGAAAACACCATGAACAATAATATAATCAAATTTTCCGAGATCGCTGTCCAAAAGCGATCCCAAATCCATTGCCTGAAGTTGCAGATTGGTTAGCCCATATTGCTGTACCCACATCTGCCCTTGTGCAATTTTTTCCTCATCAAGATCGATACCAACAGCCTGTGCCTGCGGATATGCGGTGGCAAATGGCAGCAGATTCGCGCCACTCATGCATCCCAGTTCCAGTACTCGCGCTCTATCAGGATCCGCTGCCACAATGCCATGCAAGTATGCTACTGCCTGCAAATGCGTCGGTGAGGTATAAGGCAAAGGACAGCGATCAGCAGAATCCATTGTTGGATGGCCGGCAGCAGTATCTAAAGTCATCAGAAGGGAAAACCTTTCATGAGAGGAAAAGAAATTACTACTATCGTATCAACTATTAAGATACGCAATCTTATAAATAGAGGGAAATATTAGGCGTATAACATACGTTAGGGAGAGGTGGCACGGCTTCACAACAGAATAACGGATAGAACGTCTACTATAAAAAAACCAGTCCCGGAGGACTGGCTTATAAGATAAGCTACAGCGCTTGTCTGGCTGAAAATTAACGCAGCAGAGACAGAACGGTCTGTGGAACCTGGTTTGCCTGAGACAGTACAGAAGTACCAGCCTGCTGCAGAATCTGGCTACGGCTCATGTTTGATACTTCAGTTGCGTAGTCAGCGTCTTCGATACGGCTACGAGCAGAAGACAGGTTGTTGATAGAGTTGTTCAGGTTGGTGATGGTAGATTCGAAACGGTTCTGAATCGCACCCAGGTTACTACGTGCAGCATCAACAGCTGACAGAGCACTATCCAGAGAGGTGATCAGATCCTGAGCTGCTGAGTTAGCAGAACTACCGGTAGCAACAGCGCCCAGAGAAGTGATTTTAGATGCAACATCACTCATTGTACCACCAGTCGTTGCATCAATTAATGCGGTGCTGTCGATGGTGATAGTTTCAGTTGCACCAGTGTTAGCGCCAACCTGAATAATGATGCCAGCACTTGCAGAACCGTCCAGCAGTTTAGTACCGTTGAAAGAAGCACTCTGAGCAACACGGTTAACTTCGTTAATGCGCTGAGTCATTTCCTTAACGATTGAGTCACGGTCAGTTTTGCCGTTAGGATCGTTCGCTGCTTGAGTTGCAAGTTCACGGATACGTTGCAAGTTGTTGTTGATTTCGTTCAGGTTGCCTTCAGCAGTCTGAGTCAGGGAAATACCATCGTTGGCATTACGTGCGGCCTGAGTCATACCCTTAACCTGAGCGGTCATACGGTTAGCGATCGCTTGACCAGCTGCGTCATCTTTCGCGCTGTTGATACGCAGACCAGAAGACAGACGCTCAATAGCGGTACCCAGTGCAGACTGAGATTTGTTCAAGTTGTTCTGAGTAGTCAGAGACATGATGTTAGTATTAATTACTGCCATGATAGCGTTCCTTAATCAGTGGTTATAGGTTTCGGGTTAGACCCACGGGTTCATCCCCGTCGATAACATTTATCGGAACGCTTTCCAGAAGCTTTAACTTTTTTCGCAATTATTTTCATCGTCGGCTCGTTTCTATTTGGCCTATGGGTCAATAAAACCTCACCTGCTTTTATACTAAACTTATCATGCGCACTGCCGATAACCACTTTGTATATCGATATGCTCTAAATAAAAGGATTCGAACATGGCAAGTATCTCTTCATTAGGCGTCGGTTCAGGACTAGGTTTAGCTGACTTGTTAGCACAACTAAGGACAGCTGAAAATCAAAGACTTGTCCCATTAGCAAGTCAACAGTCAAGCTTCAAGGCACAACTAACAGGTGTTAGCGCCCTCAAAAGTGCTCTTGATAAGCTAAAGACTGCGAATGACGCATTAGCTAAGTCTGAATCTTTTGGCATTGTCAAAGGTTCAATTGATGGTATTACATCAACTAAAGTTTCCAGTACGAACAAAGCATTTACTACAACCACAGATAGTAAAGCGGTTGCGGGATCCTTCACTATTGAAGTGAATAATTTAGCTCAGGCGCATTCAATAACGTCTGCGGCCAAAACGAGTGCGACAGAACCATTAAGTGCAACAGACACAAAATTCGTTATCTCCCAAGACAATGGTAAGTTCACGAAAGTCGGTGATGATTACCTGAAATCTCTGGAAATTGATATCAAAGCGGGTGAAACATCGTTGAACGATGTCCGTGATGCAATCAATAAGGTCAATGGTACCGTGACCGCTAGTGTAGTAAAAGCGAAAGACAACGAGTATTACCTGATGCTCACCGCAAAGAACAGCGGTACCGATAGTAAAATTTCGGTTAGTGATAATGACGGTATTCTTGGCACCACGGTCGAAAAAGTTGCAGCACAAAACGCATCAATCGTAGCAAACGGCATTGCAATCGAAAGGCAGAGCAACACGATTAGTGATGCGTTTGAAGGCGTTACATTGACCCTGCAGGCTAAAACAGAAGCGAGCAAACCGGAAACGCTGACAATCGATCAAGATATTACCGGCATGAAAGACACCATCAAGGCATGGGTCGACGCATATAACTCGCTGCAAGATACAATCAATTCCCAAACCAAATACACAGCAGTAGAAGCTGGTGAAAATCAGGCAAACTCGAATGGTGCATTACTGGGTGACTCGACTGTTCGAGGTATTCAAAACCAGCTTAAAGCTCAGTTAACTACCATTCAGACTGAGAGCGATGATTTCCGTATTTTCGCGGACTTGGGTATTACTCAGAACTCCAAAACAGGCAAACTGGAGATCAGTGATACCAAATTGGACAAAGCCCTGAAAGAAGAACCAGGAAAAGTCCAAGCTTTCTTTGTTGGTGATAACGATAAGCAAGGATTTGCTACGCAGACTCGCACTTATCTGAAAGAAGTGCTTGATACGAATGAAGGGATAATCAAAAACAAAGAAGATGGCATTAACAGTACGTTGAGAAAACTAGATACGCAATCTACCCGTATGAAAAACGGAATAGAAGACACGATTGCCCGTTATCAGAAGCAATTTGTCGAGCTTGATAAAGCCATGACAAAAATGAACGGTACGTTGAGCAGTTTAACGAGCATGTTCTCTAAACTCTAAAAACTTTAAATTCTCGATGAAAGAAAGATAGGTAACGTGATGTACAACATGAAAGGCAGCCAAGCCTATGCTCAAGTAGGCCTCGAAAGCAGCGTGATGAGCGCAAGCCCTCACCAGCTTATCGTCATGCTGTTTGATGGCGCGCGCAGTGCGATGGTGCGCGCACGCATCCTCATGGAGCAAGGCGACATCCCAGGCAAAGGCATGGCTTTATCTAAAGCAATCAACATTATCAATAATGGGCTAAAAGCTGGGTTAGATGCGGAAGGCGGGGGTGAGCTCGTTGAAAACCTATCCGCGCTGTACGACTACATGTCTCATCGTTTATTGATTGCCAATTTACATAATGATGCAAAAGCGATAGAAGAAGTTGAAGCGTTGCTGGAAAATATCGCTGATGCCTGGCGCCAAATCGGCCCTAATTACAAACCAGAGCAGGAAGTACGTTAATGGTCTCCCCCCATCGGCTTCTAAAAGATTACCAACAACTTTTGTCTCTGAGTCAAAAAATTCTTCATTTGGCCATCAGCGGCCAATGGGATACGTTGGTTGAGCAAGAGATTGTTTATGTTCAGTCCGTTGAAGGCTTAGTTAACACGCCAATTCCTGACGAAATTGACAGCGTGATGCGACTGCATCTGCGACAAATTTTGCAGGAAGTGATGGATAATGAAGCGAAAGTGAAACAACTTTTGCAGAAGCGGATGGATGAGTTAAGTTCGTTAATGGGGCAATCACTGAAGCAAAAGTCAATTAATGCAACTTATAGCGAATTTGCAGGGCAGCGACGGTTACTTGACGACCCCTTGCCTGACGAAACGCGCTCATAACGCACAATAAATTGTACCGCGCGCGCCTTTGTTTTTACGAGGCGCGTTCTTTTTGTCTATAGCTATAGTTTTTGATCTACAGATTCAGGCTATCAGCTAACGAAATAAGTACGCTTTAACGACAAAGGAATAAAGCAGGTGGGAAACTGACATACAAATAAAGATTGCGCGAAATCCCATGACTCCTGCCTTAACAGTGGAATCACGCGCAATAACGTTAATAATTACAGGTTGATGCCATGGGCGACATCAAACGGACATGTTCATCACTTCCTGATACGCAGATACCAGTTTATTACGCACCTGAATGCCCATTTGCATTGAGATGGATGATTTCTGCAAATCCACCATCACGTCATTCAATGCCACGCCCGGCAAACCTAGGGTAAATTTTTCGGCCTGCGTACGAGCGACCTGTTGTGTGTCGCTGATCTTATCGATCGCGGCTTTCAACTCACTGGCAAAACCAGGTTCTACTGATGGTCTGGCTATTGGCGTGTCAGAAGCTTGCAGAGCTTTGACCTGCATTTGTTGCAGAACGCCATCAATACCTTGAACCGACATAACACCTCACTGAACCATACAGGTTAGACTGCTTATGCATTTTCTATGACAGCATTACCCTACCACACTGCTTTTCAGATAAATCGCACAATTAGCGCGAAAAATGCCACCTTATCGACCCATCGATTTTTCTTTTACGGAAAATAATGACATGCCGATAAATGTAGGCGAAATGTTTTATTGATTGCGCAATCAGGGAGTTCTGTTTTGTCACGTCACAACGTTAAGTATATCGTTCAACAACCAAGCAGAGATAGAGTATGAACGCCTCATTAACCGGCTCCGCTACCGGTAAAAATAGCTTTGGCGAAATACTCAACCGGTTACGCGCCAATCCGAAAATTCCGCTATTGATCGCAGCAGCTGCGACTATAGCAATCGTCGTCGCGTTGACGTTATGGGCTAAAGGCCCTGATTATCGGGTACTTTATAGCAATATAAACGACCGAGACGGCGGCGCAATTGTCAGCGAATTAACAAAGCTGAATATCCCTTACCGCTTTGCGGAAAGCGGTGGCGCGATCATGATTCCCGCCGCAAACGTCTATGAGACTCGACTCCGACTGGCCCAATTGGGGCTGCCAAAAGGTGGCGCTGTTGGATTTGAATTGCTCGACCAGGAAAAGTTTGGCATCAGCCAATTCAGTGAACAGATTAATTACCAGCGTGCGCTGGAAGGCGAGCTCTCCAGAACGATAGAGACATTAGGCCCCGTTCAGAATGCGCGGGTTCATCTTGCCATACCGAAGCCTTCACTGTTCGTTCGTGAGCAGAAATCCCCCTCTTCTTCTGTCACTCTGACATTACAACCGGGTCGCGCATTAGATGAAGGTCAAATCAACTCCATCGTTTACATGGTTTCCAGCAGCGTTGCTGGCCTGCCGCCGGATAATGTTACGGTCGTCGATCAGACCGGGCGTCTGTTAACTCAAGCAGGTGGCAGTGGTCGCGACCTGAATGCTGCTCAGCTTAAGTACAGCAACGAAGTTGAAGCGATGTACCAACGTCGTATAGAGTCAATCATCGCGCCGATGGTTGGCATGGGCAACGTGCATGCTCAGGTCACCGCACAAATTGACTTCTCAGCCCGCGAACAAACTGACGAACAGTATCAGCCCAACCAACCACCGGATAAAGCGGCCGTTCGCTCTCAACAAACCAGCCAGAGTGAGCAGAAAGGAGGCCCGAACGTAGGTGGCGTTCCTGGTGCATTGACCAATCAGCCGGCACCGGCACCGACAGCACCTATCGCGACGCCGCCAAATAATGCCAATGCCAACGCAAATGCGAATAATCAGGCAGGCCAGCAGAACCAAAACAACGCGGCGGGCGCCCAAGCCAATGCCGCAAATACCAATACCACCATTCAGACATCAAATGTCCGCAATGACGCAACAACCAACTATGAAGTCGACAAGACCATTTTACACACCAAACACAGCACGGGTGGTGTGAAGCGCTTGTCTGCAGCTATCATCGTCAACTATCAGCCTCCTGGTGAGGATGGCAAACCCGTCGCGTTGACGGAAGATCAGATCAAACAGATTGAAACAGTAGCACGAGAAGCAATGGGTTTCTCTGCCGAACGTGGTGATACATTAAATGTCGTTAACACGCCATTTATGGACAGCACCGATGGTTCTGGCGAGCTTCCATTCTGGCAAAAACAAGCATTTTTCGATCTCCTGATGGAAGCAGGTCGTTGGCTGCTGGTTCTGATCGTTGCCTGGATTCTGTGGCGTAAATTGGTTCGTCCGCAATTGCAGAAAAAAGCACAGCAACAAGAAGCGGCACTGGCAGCGGCTACCCTGTCTCAGGGTACAGATAACGATGTTATGGTCAACTTGAGTAGCTCGGAAGTTGAGCAACAGCGGAAATCGCAACAACGTGTCAATGCAGAAATGCAAAGTAACCGTATACGTGAAATGGCAGAGAACGATCCACGCGTCGTCGCCCTGGTCATTCGCCAATGGATGAGTACTGAACTATGAGCCTGACAGGAACAGAAAAAAGCGCCATCTTATTGATGACCATTGGTGAAGACCGTGCTGCGGAAGTGTTTACTCATCTTTCGACCAAAGAAGTACAGCATCTCAGTGCTGCCATGGCGAACATGAGACAGGTATCACAACAGCAGTTGCTCGAGATTCTGAGGGAATTTGAGGCTGACTCCGAGCAATATGCCGCTCTCAGTGTGAATGCTGGCGACTATCTTCGTTCAGTGCTTATCAAAGCACTTGGTGAAGAGCGAGCTTCTAGCCTGTTGGAAGATATTCTTGAGAGTCGCGACTCCACAAGTGGAATGGAAACACTCAACTTTATGGAGCCGCAGATTGCCGCAGACCTTATTCGCGACGAACATCCACAGATTATCGCCACAATCTTGGTGCACCTGAAACGCGCTCAAGCTGCCGATATCTTAGCCCTGTTTGACGAGCGCCTGCGCCATGACGTCATGTTACGTATTGCGACCTTCGGCGGCGTTCAGCCTTCCGCACTAGCAGAATTGACGGACGTTCTAAATGGCTTGCTCGATGGCCAGAACCTCAAACGCAGCAAAATGGGTGGTGTTCGTACTGCGGCTGAGATTATCAATCTGATGAAAACTCAGCAGGAAGAAGCCGTTATCGATGCTGTACGCGAGTTCGATGGCGAATTGGCACAGAAAATCATCGACGAAATGTTCCTATTCGAAAATCTGGTGGAAGTGGACGACCGCAGCATCCAGCGTCTTCTACAGGAAGTCGAGTCCGAGTCTCTGCTGTTGGCATTGAAAGGCGCAGAAGAACCGTTACGCGAGAAATTCCTGCGCAACATGTCTCAGCGTGCGGCAGAAATTCTTCGCGACGACCTCTCAACTCGTGGTCCGGTACGTATGTCGCAGGTCGAAAACGAACAGAAAGCGATTCTACTTATCGTCCGTCGACTGTCAGACAGCGGCGAGATGATTATCGGCGGCGGCGAGGATGCCTATGTCTAACGCCCCCAAAAATCTGGCCTGGCAGCCCTGGAAGCCCAATGACCTGGCTGAACCAATTTCAAAGTCCGTACCGACATATCAGGTAAATGATGAACCTGAAGTGCCTGCGATTGAGCGTTTCAATGAAGAGAACGCCGTCCCTACCTTAGAGGATGAGCTAGCGTCTCTGCGTGAAAGCATGATGCAACAGGCACGAGAAACAGGTTTTTCGCAAGGGCATCAACAAGGTTATGACGCAGGTTATCAGGAAGGTTTAGCCAAAGGACAGCAGCAGGGTTTGCAAAACTCCTTGCAGCAGCAGCAGCCGATCATAGAACAGATGCAGCAAATGGTCACCGAGTTCCAGCAGACGTTGGATACTCTTGACAGTGTGATCCCTGCTCGCCTGATGCAGCTGGCTTTGACCGCAGCCAAGCAGATCCTGGGGCAACCTCCAGTGTGTGACGGTAACGCTCTGCTAGGCCAGATACAGCAACTGCTCCAGCAAGAACCTATGTTTTCAGGTAAGACGCAATTACGCGTTCACCCTTCTGATCTGGAACGCGTTGAACAATATTTGGGCCCGACACTCAGCTTACATGGCTGGAGATTGCTTGCTGATAGTCAGCTCCATCCGGGGGGTTGCAAGGTCAGCGCGGAAGAAGGCGATCTGGATGCCAGCCTGGCAACACGCTGGCATGAACTTTGCCGTTTAGCCGCCCCCGGAGAGTTATGATGACTTCACGCCTCGGACGCTGGCTCTCTTCTCTTGATTCATTTGAGAAACGCATTGACGACACACCTTCAGTGCGTCGTTACGGCCGCTTAACCCGGGCGACAGGTTTGGTATTAGAAGCGACAGGGTTGCACATGCCACTGGGTGCCACCTGCCTCATCGAACGGCAGAATGGCTCTAAGGTTGAAGAAATCGAAAGCGAAGTTGTCGGTTTCAACGGGCAAAAACTCTTTCTTATGCCGCTGGAAGAAGTTGAAGGTATTACCCCTGGAGCACGTGTTTACGCACGCGTCGGCCAAGACAGCAGCAGTCAAGGAAAGCAATTACCATTAGGGCCTGAATTACTGGGGCGTGTGCTAGATGGTAGCGCAAAACCGCTGGATGGTTTACCCGCACCCGATACAGGCTATCGCGCACCGTTGATTACGCCACCAGTCAACCCATTACAGAGAACAGCAATCGACAGTGTTCTAGACGTGGGCGTTCGAGCCATCAATGCCTTGCTCACTGTGGGCCGAGGGCAGCGAATGGGCTTATTTGCTGGCTCGGGGGTGGGTAAAAGTGTGCTATTGGGTATGATGGCACGCTATACTCAGGCTGACGTCATTGTTGTTGGCCTTATCGGCGAACGTGGCCGAGAAGTGAAAGATTTTATCGAAAATATCCTGGGCACGGAAGGCCGAGCTCGATCTGTCGTTATTGCCGCACCTGCTGATGTTTCTCCATTATTAAGGATGCAGGGGGCAGCGTATGCCACGCGTATTGCTGAAGATTTTCGCGATCGCGGTCATCACGTTCTGCTCATCATGGATTCGCTCACGCGTTATGCCATGGCACAGCGTGAAATTGCTTTAGCTATTGGCGAGCCGCCGGCAACCAAGGGTTATCCCCCTTCTGTCTTCGCCAAATTACCCGCGCTGGTTGAACGCGCAGGAAATGGTATTCATGGCGGTGGTTCAGTCACCGCCTTCTATACTGTTCTGACAGAGGGTGACGATCAGCAGGATCCTATAGCCGACTCCGCTCGCGCCATCCTTGATGGACATATCGTGCTGTCCCGTCAACTCGCAGAGTCTGGTCATTATCCGGCAATTGATATTGAAGCATCGATTAGTCGTGCGATGACAGCGCTGATCGATGAAGACCACTATGCTTCGGTAAGGCAGTTCAAACAGTTACTATCTAGCTACCAACGTAACCGTGATTTAGTCAGTGTTGGAGCCTACGCCGCAGGCAGTGACCCTATGCTTGACAAAGCAATTCGTCTCTATCCGCACTTGGAGGCCTTCTTGCAGCAGGGTATGTTTGAGCAAAGTGACTATGAAGAATCCTGTCAGGCGTTGCACACTATTTTCCCTCGTAATGAGTAGGAGAGCAGATGAAAACCCAGTCACCGCTGGTTACACTACGCGAACTGGCGCAGAAGGATGTTGAGAAAGCCGCAGGGCAGTTGGGCCAGGTACGTCAGGCTCATCAACAGGCCGAGCAGCAACTCAATATGCTGTTAAACTATCAGGATGACTATCGTCAAAAATTGAACTCGACGATGTCCTCTGGTATGGCGAATAATAGCTGGCAAAATTACCAGCAATTCATCCGAACGCTGGACGGCGCAATTGAGCAACACAGACAACAGCTCTCGCAATGGACGTCACGTTTAGATTTAGCAATGAAGACTTGGCAAGAAAAACAGCAGCGATTAAATGCATTTGAGAAACTGCAGGATCGCGAAGTGACAAGACAGCTTGCCAAAGAAAATAAAATAGAACAAAAACAAATGGATGAATTTGCCCAACGGGCCTCACAGAGGAAAGCAGAATCATGAATCTGTCCGCGTTACCTATAGCTACCACTGCCAGTGATACAAGCAGTTCTTCTGCTTCTCTACTGACACAGGGTGAGCTACCAAAAGATTTTGTTGATCTGTTGAGCAAACGCATATCACAAGTAGCCGATACCTCGGGTAAAAAGACGCTCGACAAAGTAGATGAAGAAGCCCTGCTAAACGCTTTAGGGAAAAATAATGCTTCGCTCAGTCGTGATGATTTAAATGCCCTGCTTTCTTCATTCAGTTCTCTGACTGGGGCAACCATTACAGCAGGTAAGCAAAATCCAGAAATTGCAGAACAGGCGAAGTTAAAAGGTCTGGGTAAAAAAGATAGCGACAATACTGCAGAAGACGCGATGGTAATGCAGGCACTGCTTGCCATGTTGCAAACAGCACCACTGCCTACGCCAACTGCAGCCGATAGTATCGCAGCGACTGTCGTTAATACGACGGGTTTAAATATTCCGGGACTCATTGATGCTAAGCGCCAGAATGAAGCTCCAGCAGCTGCACTAAACAATGCAGGTGAGAGCGCCAAAGGCACGCTGGCAAAGCTGCTCGACACATCAGTAATGCCAGATAAAAATGCTGATATCTCACGCGATCTGCATCATGCAACTAAACAGGCCTCATCGACAGCGACCGAGTCTACGGACAATGCTGCAAAATTTGCGCTGACGACACCGCATTCCCTTGCTGGCGATCGCAATGCGTCTGAACCGGTTTCTACGTTAGGCAACGGCGCGTCTCAAACAACACCATCGGTGGTGCAGGCAATGCACGTTCAACCTGCATCAGTTGGAAGTACCGCTCCAGCCCCGCAGGCAGCAAGTGCTCAGTTGAATGCCCCGTTTGGCTCGCCTCAATGGCAAGATGCATTGGGACAGCAGATCATTATGTTCAGCCGTAATGGTCAGCAGACAGTAGAGTTGCGTTTGAATCCACAGGAATTGGGCGCACTGCACATCAGTCTAAAAATTGATGACAACCAAGCACAAATTCATCTGGCTTCAGCAAGTAGTCAGGTACGTTCAGCGCTGGAAGCTGCGCTGCCCCACTTGCGTAATGCGATGGCAGAGAGCGGGATTAACCTTGGTCAGAGCAGTGTAGGCAGTGACTCCTCTGCCTGGCAGCAGCAAATGGCGAGTAATAACAACGATGGCAACAGCCGTGGCCCGTCTTATCAGCAGCAATTTGGTCATTCATCGGAAAGCACGAGTGAATTATTAGACGTACCAGAAACGTTGAGATCGATGGCATCATCAGTCAACGGCGTTGATATCTTTGCCTGAAAGTGAAGTAAACGAATAAGTTAGCACAATTTTCCCTGTCTATTCTCTGTATTGAACATTGCAATAGGCAGGATAATCATCGACATTACGCATTTATTTATTGCTGGTTTCATCCAGCAATAAATATCGATAAGTAACGGGAACTATCTTTGGCTATGTCTGATATGCAAGTTCGACCAGGACGTAAACGGTCTATTTGGCTAATACTACTGATTATCGTTGCTCTCGCTGCAACTGGTGCTGCGGGCACTGCCTGGTGGCTATTAAATCAGAAAAACGCGGCAACGGCTGAGCAGGAAGCACCACCACCGCCAGAGCCTGTTTTCATGCCACTGGATACCTTTACCGTTAATCTTGTCAATGCAGATAATGACCCTGACCGCGTGTTATATGTTGGATTCACGCTGCGTTTGCCAGATGAGGCAACGCGCACACGCTTCACTAATTATCTGCCAGAAGTTCGCAGCCGTCTGTTATTGTTGCTTTCTCGTCAGGACGCAATTGCGCTTGCCAATGAGCAAGGTAAACAGAAGCTGATCGAGCAAATTAAGCAAGTGCTAAGCCCACCATTAGTTCCTGGTCAACCTAACCAGGTCGTTACTGATGTTCTGTTCACGGCCTTTATACTGCGGTAACCATTATGGGCGATAGTATTCTTTCACAAGCAGAAATTGATGCACTATTAAATGGCGACAGCGGCGATAGTGACGCTGATGCAAATGCGGCATCAAAAACGGATGGGGGTGTTAAACCCTATGATCCGAATACTCAGCGACGCGTTATCCGCGAGCGTTTACAGGCATTAGAAATTATTAATGAACGTTTCGCGCGCCAATTCAGAATGTCGTTGTTTAACCTGTTGCGTCGTAGCCCCGATATTACCGTCGGTGGAATCAAGATCCAGCCTTATCACGAATTTGCCAGGAACCTTCCAGTACCGACAAACCTGAACCTTATTCACTTAAAACCGCTACGTGGTACTGCGTTATTCGTGTTTTCGCCAAGTTTGGTGTTTATCGCTGTCGATAACCTCTTCGGCGGTGATGGGCGCTTCCCGACGAAGGTCGAAGGTCGCGAATTTACGCACACAGAGCAGCGAGTGGTTAAGCGCATGTTACGCTTGGCTCTGGAAGCCTATGGTGAAGCCTGGAATGCGATTTATAAACTTGATATCGAATACGTGCGTTCAGAAATGCAGGTCAAGTTTACCAATATCACAACATCACCTAATGATATCGTCGTGACGACACCGTTTCATGTTGAAATCGGTTCACTAACTGGCGAATTTAACATCTGTATTCCTTTTTCAATGATAGAACCGCTGCGCGAACTGCTCGCGAATCCGCCATTGGAAAACTCACGTCAGGAAGATCAAAGTTGGCGGGACACCTTAGCTAAGCAGGTACAACATTCCGAATTGGAATTAGTTGCAAGTTTTGTTGATATTCCGCTGCGACTGTCCAAAATTCTGAAGTTGCAGCCCGGCGATGTGTTACCGATCGACAAACCAGACAAAATCGTTGCTCATGTTGACGGAGTGCCTGTGCTGACCAGCCAATATGGCACATTGAACGGGCAATATGCCCTACGTGTTGAACATTTGATTAACCCTATATTGAATTCTCTGGATAACGAGGAACAGCCCCATGAGTGACACCAAGAAACCGTCCGACGACAAGGAATCAGTGGACGATTTGTGGGCTGATGCATTTAACGAGCAGCAGGCTGCAGAAAAACCGGCCGCGACAACAGAAGGCATTTTTAAGTCGCTAGACGGTCATGACCCGTTGGGTGCCCTTCAAGATATTGATCTGATATTGGATATTCCAGTCAAACTCACTGTTGAGCTCGGCCGGACCAAAATGACGATAAAAGAGCTCCTGCGCCTAACCCAAGGCTCTGTTGTTGCACTTGATGGCTTAGCGGGTGAACCGTTGGATATCTTGATCAATGGCTATCTGATCGCCCAAGGTGAGGTCGTCGTCGTGTCTGACAAGTATGGTGTTCGTATTACAGACATCATTACACCATCTGAACGTATGCGCCGCCTGAGTCGTTAATGGCAACAGCCTCGGTATCATCCCCTACTTCAGTAGCAAGCCAGCAGTCGACTCTTGTTACTGAACCACCACTTACCGGCAGCATGTTACTGACACAGGTTGGTAGCGTGCTTGCTGGTATTTTATTGTTTATTCTGCTGATTGCCTGGCTTGCCCGTAAACTCGGTTTTGCTCCGCAAACCAAGCAAAACAAGTTGCTAAAAGTCGTATCCAGTTGCCCTGTAGGACAGCGTGAGCGAGTAGTTATTGTAGAAGTTGATAATACTTGGCTAGTCTTAGGTGTTACAGCTCAGCAAATTACGCCGCTGCATACACTTCCAGCACAACCAATCAACGACAGTTCCTCCACTGGCGACACCAAGCCAGTAGATTTCAACCAACTGTTAAAGAAAGTTTTAAAGCGTCCGGAAAAATCGGAATGAGTGCCTTGCCTAATTATTTTCGTATCACCACCTTGCTTCACACCCTTCGCTATGGTTTAGCCATCGGTTTATTGTTCATGGCACCATCAGTATGGGCGCAGCTTCCTGGAATTGTGACGCAACCGCTACCTAACGGTGGGCAGAGCTGGACACTATCAGTACAAACGCTGGTTTTCCTAACGTCACTAACCTTTCTCCCTGCCGCCTTGCTAATGATGACCAGCTTCACCCGTATCATCATTGTACTGAGTTTGTTACGCAATGCGCTGGGTACACCAACCGCGCCACCGAATCAGGTGTTACTCGGATTGACGCTTTTTCTGACGTTTTTTGTCATGTCGCCGGTATTAAACCGTGTTTATGACGAAGCCTATCTTCCATTCAGTCAGGACCAAATCAGCATGGAAGTCGCCATCGAACGTGGCGCGGAGCCTCTTCGTGAGTTCATGTTGCGGCAAACCCGGGAAACCGACTTGGCATTGTTTACCAGGCTAGCAGAAATCCCGGAAATTCAGGGACCTGAAGCGGTACCCATGCGTGTACTTCTTCCCGCATTTGTGACAAGTGAACTAAAAACCGCTTTCCAGATTGGTTTTACCGTATTTATTCCTTTCCTCATTATCGATCTCGTTGTTGCCAGCGTATTGATGGCACTGGGGATGATGATGGTTCCTCCGGCGACAATTTCATTGCCTTTTAAACTCATGCTTTTCGTATTAGTCGATGGCTGGCAGCTGCTACTCGGTTCATTAGCCCAAAGTTTTTACAGTTAGACGAATAGAGGAATGCGACTATGACACCAGAATCGGTGATGGCGCTTGGCTATGAAGCAATGAAAGTAGCATTAGCGCTGGCGGCCCCGCCCCTGATAGCGGCACTGCTCAGCGGGCTGACGATTAGCCTCTTGCAGGCAGCTACTCAGGTAAACGAAATGACATTGTCATTTATCCCTAAAATACTAACAGTATTCTTCACTTTAGTGATCGCTGGGCCTTGGATGTTAAACCTCATGCTGGACTATATGCGCACGCTATTCGGCCAGTTACCTAACATTATTGGGTAAGCATGCTGACGTTTAACAGTTGGGATATGGTGAATTGGGTTAGCCAGTTTTTCTGGCCCTTTGTCAGAATTCTTGCATTGATCAGTACCGCACCAGTCTTTAACGAAAGAGCGATTGGTAATCGGATAAAGATCGGCCTAGGTGTACTGATTACCCTGCTGGTTGCGCCTTATTTGCCGTTAAACACCACGCCTATTTTTTCTGTTGCAGGCGTGTGGCTACTAATACAGCAAATACTTATCGGTGTGACACTAGGCTTATCAATGCAGTTAGCATTTGCCGCTATTCGCCATGCGGGAGAGCTCATTGGCTTACAGATGGGGCTCGCTTTTGCGACCTTCTTTGATCCAACGGGTGGCCCGAATATGCAGGTAATAGCCCGTTTCTTGAATATTCTCGCAATCCTACTGTTCTTAACCTTTGATGGACATCTCTGGCTTATTTCGTTGTTGGCAGATAGTTTCTATACCCTGCCTATCAGTACCAATCCAATTAACAGCCATGCTTTCCTCGCGCTTGCACGTGCCGGTGGATTAATTTTTATTAACGGATTGATGCTGGCGCTTCCCATCATAACCCTCTTGCTTACTATCAACCTGGCGTTAGGCATGCTTAACCGTATGGCGCCTCAACTCTCAATATTTGTTGTAGGCTTCCCGATTACACTCACTGTCGGAATTATGACGCTAGGCTTATTACTCCCGCTCATTCCACCATTCGCGGAGCATTTATTCAGCGAGGTTTTCGATTTACTCGCGGATATTCTTAGCCAATTATCAACTCCGTAGTTACTGACAAATCCGTAGGGTAAAAAGATAAAGCAATGCGGATTTCGTATCCGCAGACTTGCCCCTCATTTCAACATACCACGCTGTCAGGCCCAGCATATATCTATAGAATAAGTGATGGTGATAAACAGCATTTATCAATGCCGCATCAGATATCGATGTGATGAAGAGGAATGCGTTATATAAAAATAGTAGAGATAACTCAGAACGATAGGGAATAAAAAATGGCATGTCATCCATTCAGTATAATGAAAAGAGTGACACGCCTAAAAAATACGCCCGGTTTAAGCGTATTCAAATCGTAAAGTAGAATAGATGAATATCGTCTATTACTACTATTTCATCTGGAACAACGACATTCCCTGCATGTTCTGGAAAGAAGTATAGGAAGCTTGCAAAGAGGACTGCTGCATAATATAAGACGAGATCGCCTCATACCAGTCAGTATCCTGCAATTGCGACAGTGTCGTTTTATTCGCCACATCACGATCTTTACCAACCGCATCGAGATTATCAACTTCATTGAGTTGGATACCCAACTCTGCACGAACGGCTGAAATATTATTAAATGAATTGTTTAAACCGCGGTTTGCAGTCTCTAATGCTGCAGCAACACCTGCTTTTGTTGCATCATCAGCGCCATCGAGAGGGGTTTCAAGCGCTTTGATTGCAATATCCAGTGTTTCAAATAAATCCGATTGGATACTACCATCTGGCTCTTTTTTAGCATCGCCCGTTATACCGTTGAAAACCGCAGATCCAACATGGCTAACCGTCATATCTCGGGCTGCATCTACACGCTGCGAAATAGCCTGAAATCCGCCCTTATATTCAATGCCAGCGGCACCTTCAACAAAGGGAGCCTTATCAGTTTCATAACCAGAAAAAATATAGTTACCATTACCATCGGTACTGTTAGCCATATTCAGCAATTCAGCTTTCATACCGCGCAGAGAGGTCGCGACCGATTTGCGGTCATCATCATTTAGAACACCGCCACCTTTGATTACTTCGGTCAATGCGCTGCTAACAGTGGTAGTACTCTTACCCAGTATAGATTCTTCCAAGGTCATACTTTGCTTTGCAAAGGTGCGGGCCAACGTATACTGACTGTTCTCCGACTGGGCCTGGCCGAGCATAACAACACCAGCCGCCGCTATCGGATCATCTGATGGATTTACGACACGTTTACCGGTTGACAACTGCTCACCCGTTTTCTGCCACGTGGCCTGACCATTAATAATGCCTTGCATATTTTGCTGGTACATCATGCTAGTACTTAAGCGCATGGTATCAATTCCTCTTTCTTAAATGGTCAAACTAGCTACGGGCCGCTAAAAGTGCATCAAATATGGATTGTGCTGTTTTGATGACCTGAGCATTTGCCATGTAATATTGCTGAAAACGCATCAGATCGCCGTACTCTTCATCCAGATTCACACCGGATACGGACTGCTGTTCTGCAGTCAGTTGCTTAACAACGTTTTGCTGCGATGTATTATTTATCTTCAGGGTGCTGGCCTGGTTACCAATCGAACCAACCAGGCTGGCGTATGCACCAGAAACACTGGCCTTCCCGCCCACAATTTTCTCATTTTGTAGAGCAAGTAATGCTTTCGCATTGGTATTATCACTAACACCACCAAAGACAGGGTCACCGTTTACATCCAGGACAGGGGCGCCATTCTCATCAACCTTAGTGGATGCAGCAGCAATCTTATTCGGGTCGGAAACAGCTACTGCCATATCGATAATGACGTCATTAACCGGCTTAAGCAGGAAATTGTCATTCGTTGCAGGTGTTCCTGTGATGGTCATTTTAACGCCGTCAAAACTCAAGCTGCTTTCAGGAGGAGTCCCTGCTGTCGTCACTGCCGCCGTAAATTTTGAATTATCAGACAAACGGGTTACTTGCCAATTAGCGCCATCGTATTTAATCGCATAATTAGTTGCCTGCACATCTTTGGTATCGGTGTAAGACGGTGTCAAAACTGCGTTACCGCCATTTTTACTGTCATTTAAGACAACCGCTTTGCCAAATGAGAAGAAATCGCCGCCTTTAACACCATTGCGATCGTAACCTTGCTGATGTTGAGCATTGAACGCATCGGCGAATGCCAGTGCTAACTGCCCCAACTGGCCGCGCGCCTCATCTAGCGTTTCGCTGCGGAAAGAGAGTAAACCGCCTAATGAACCGCCCGTTAACGTACTCTCATTCAGCGTGACAACGTCATTTGTTTGATCTTTATATCCGATGGTGAGACGAGACGGATCGCTGCTGGAGTTAACTGCAACTAGCTGATTGCTCGTGCCTGCCTGAACTAGATTGGTACCATTTTTCAATGCGACGTTGTAAACAATTCCATCCTGAACGGTAACATCAACGCCAACCAATTTGTTAAGCTGATCGACAAGAAGATCGCGCTGATCGAGCAAATCATTAGGCATAGTGCCGCTATTTGCGCCCATCAGCTTCATAATTTCGTTATTTAAAGAGGAAATCTGATCGGTGTACGTATTAATTTGGCCAACAGTACTTTGAATCTGTGTATTCAGGCCGCTGTCCATGTCACGCAGGTATTTATCCGTGACTTTGAATTGGTTTACCAGCCCTTCCGCTTTACCCAGTACGGTTTGGCGAGTCGACGAATCGCCCGCGTTACTAGTGAGGTTTTGCAGGTTAGAAAAGAAACCCTGAATGGTTGATGAAAGACTGGTTGTACTGCTGGCCAGCAGATTATCAATCTTGGAAATCTGCTCGTAGTAAGTAGAAACAGAACTGCTTGTCGTTTGCGAAGCACGCAACTGATTGGTGATGAATTCGTTGTACTGGCGATTAATGCTAACAACATTGACACCGTTACCAATATATCCAGCCGATGTGCTGCTGCTAATTGCTTGCTCAAGTATCGCATTTTGCCGACTATACCCGGTAACAGCCTGATTACTAATGTTGTTACTCACGGTACTCAGCGCAATCTGTGCACCTTTTAAGCCACTCATCGCGGTGTTAATTAAATTGGACATAAGGTGTTGTTCCTTTTACACAGGCTCTTTTCGCCCTGCGCGATTAACTAAATGCTGAAGGCAGCAAATACGCTACATAAGTTAATTACTTTATCGGTCAGGAAGCGCAAATCTTGAATAAAAAAATCAAAATAGCCTGCTCAAATCGTGAGTGTAAGCTTTCGCCACTTTCTCACCTGAATTCTTCATTTGCTGGATCATACTAACCAGTTTCTGAGCATATTGCGGATCCGTTGCATAACCCGCTTTTTGTAATGCATGAGCCGCTTGCTCAGCAGTTCCAGCGCTCATCACAGCAGAATAGCGTGGGTTATTGGTCAGCAATTTCACATAGTCGCCAATAGCCTCAATATAGGAATCGTAAACTCTGAAGCTGGCTTTTACCTTTTTGGCCACACCTTGCTCATACTCTGTCGTGGTTATTTCAGTTGTCGGTCCATTCCAACTGCCACCCGCCTTGATACCGAACAGATTGTGGCTTGGGCGCCCATCCTCAGTAGTGATTTCACGCTGCCCCCAGCCAGATTCAAGCGCCGCCTGGGCAATGATAAGGTGATGAGGTATGCCGCTATGCTGGCTGGCAATCTGTGCAGGCAAAGAAATCTGAGACACAAAATTGCTGTTGGATAATGGCAAGGCTGAACCCGTTGTTGGTAATTTGGGCAACGCTTTACGTACCATCTGCTCCACTGCCGCCGTTGGCATGCTTTTGAGCACATCGCCATCAAACGTTAATGGAACCGAGGGAACAGCAGCTTTAGCCGCCGTGGTATCTGGGGATTGTCGGGTCAATTGTTCAACCATGACATCGGCGAGCCCAAGTCCCTTGCCCTTAGTTGAAATCTCTTGAGCAATTTGCTGGTCATACATTGAGGTATACAGACGCGTCTGATCGCTGCTGAAGAGTCCGTCCTGCGGAATCGCAGAGCGCATGCTTTTCATCATCAATTGTACAAACACGCCTTCCATCTGTTGCGCAACCGCCCTGATGCCCTCTTTACTTTGAGGATTACCTGAAACTTCACGCTTCAACGTATTCAGGGACTGCGCATCATAGGCCGCGTTATTCAGCGTCTGCATATCACTCATCAGATAATTTCCAGTTTGGCACGCAAGCAGCCAGCACTTTGCATCGCCTGCAGAATAGACATCAGCTCCATCGGCGTCGCACCCAAGGAATTCAGTGCACGCACGACGTTGTTGAGGTTGGCGCTGGAATTAACTCGCTGTAAAACGCCGCCTGTTTGCTGAACTGAAATCTCTGTTTGCGGAGTCACAACCGTCTGACCGCCACCAAATGGGGTATTTGGCTGACTGACGTTGGCCTGCTGATTAATCGTCACAGAAAGGTTGCCCTGAGCGATAGCACAGCTATCCAGTGTGACATCACGATTCATTACGACAGAACCGGTGCGGGAGTTGATCACCACTTTAGCGTCCTGAATACCGACGTTGACTTCAATATTCTGAACATCGGCCAAAAAGCGTACCTGAGAGCTGTTGCCATGTGGAGCAAGAACCTGAATAGTGCGAGAGTCCAGTGGGGACGCTGTACCGCCGTATCCAGAGCGATTGATCGCATCACTGACTTTCTGCGCCATCGAGAAGTCGTCATTCTTCAGTTGCAGCATGATCGTATTTGACGTGCCAAACGTGCTGGGTAACTCACGTTCAATAACTGCACCGTTGCTAATTCGTCCACCGGCTAGTTGGTTAACCTGAACACTGCTTCCGCCAGCTGAGGCACCGGCACCGCCAACCAAAACGTTCCCTTGAGCCAAGGCGTATACTTGGTTATCCACCCCTTTTAATGGGGTCATTAGCAACGTCCCGCCTCGCAAGCTCTTCGCATTACCAAGTGAAGACACAACAATATCAATATTTTGGCCTGTTCTGCCAAACGGTGGAAGTTCTGCCGTTACCATCACCGCAGCTACATTCTTCAACTGCATGTTAGTGCCGGCAGGGACAGTAATACCTAATTGGGAAAGCATGTTTGTTAAGCTTTGCGTGGTAAACGGTGTCTGCATGGTCTGGTCACCAGAACCATCCAGACCGACAACTAAACCGTAACCAATTAACGCATTACCACGTACGCCCTGGATATTAACCAGATCGCGAATTCTCTCTGCCGACGCAGGCGTAATATTCAGCGTCAGTAACGTCAGCAGTACAGTGAAAAATGATGCAATCCGCATGGCAGGCCTCTTAAGCTTAGAACGGAGAAACATTGAGGAAGAACCGCTGTAACCAGCCCATGTTTTGCGCTTCATTAATATAGCCATTACCGACATATTCAATGCGCGCATCCGCTACCTGGGTTGATGGCACCGAGTTGTTACCACTAATGGTTCTCGGATTTACCACGCCAGAGAAACGGATAAACTCTGTTCCCTGATTAATTGCAATTTGTTTTTCGCCAACGACGTTAAGGTTGCCATTAGCCAACACTTGACCGACCGTGACTGTAATCGTGCCACTGAACGTGTTATTGGCGTTAGCACCACCTTTCCCTGAAAAATCATTCGTGCCTGTGGCATCCAATGCAGCACGGTTGTTCCCCAGAGGTCCTTCGAGATAGCGCGGTGTTGTCGCTACACCAAACGTTGACGACCCATTACGAGCAGCATTAGCTGATGAGCTTTTACTAGCGCTAACATTTTCCTGTAATACGATCGTCAATGTATCGCCAATATTGCGTGGGCGACGATCTTCAAACATCGGCTGATAGCCATAATTCATTGGCTGCACGGTTTGGAAAATAGAACCATTAGGACCCGCTAATACCGGCGATCCCGGCTGGGCTGTTGTAGGCCCAGTGACAACTTTATCATGCGGAATATAGGCGCAACCGTTAAGTGCTAACATCGCGATCAATGCCAGCAGACGGGGTCGGCGGAGTGGTTTGATAACCGACTTTGCATTCATTATCACTGCGGATATCGCCTTAAATTAATCTATTTCACATATTCACGGGGTAAATCAAAACCATATTTGCTCCACTCATCTGGTGGTTATGGTCATCATTACCCCGTTAAACACTGTCTATGTTGCCAACATCAAGCCACCAGAGCACCAGCTCTCACCCCTGACGTTAGCGGGTTACCATTACAGCTGGGTCAATTTCTGCAACATTTGGTCAGAAGAAGAAATTGCTTTACTGTTGATTTCATAGGCACGCTGAGTCTGAATCATCGATACCAATTCTTCAGCCACATTGACGTTGGAAGTTTCGACATACTTCTGATACAGCAGACCTGCGCCATTCAAACCTGGGTTCGTTTCATTCGGCGCACCAGAGCTCGCGGTTTCCAGATACAGGTTTTCACCCATGCTCTCAAGGCCGCTATCGTTAATAAAGGTCGTTAGAGTCAACTGACCAATCTGGTTTGTTGCTGCCTGTCCCTGCACTTTAACGCTGACAATACCATCACGACCAATATTCAGTTCAGTCGCATTCGCTGGAACGGTAATGGCAGGCTGAACTTGATAACCGCTGGACGTCACTAACTGGCCGTTACCATCAAGCTGGAAGGCACCATCGCGCGTGTAAGCCGTTGTCCCATCAGGCAACTGAACCTGAAAGAACCCTTGACCTTTAATGGCAACGTCCTTCGAGTTCCCCGTCTCAGAAAACGTCCCTTGAGTATGGATACGTTCTGTTGATACCGGACGAACACCGGTACCTAACTGCAAACCAGACGGTAGCATGGTTTGCTCTGAAGACTGAGCACCGGGCTGACGAATTGTTTGATACATCAAGTCTTCAAATACCGCACGCTGACGCTTGAAACCATTAGTGCTGACGTTTGCCAAGTTATTGGAAATAACGTCCATATTGGTTTGCTGAGCATTCAAGCCGGTTTTTGCAATCCACAAAGAACGGATCATTTATTCACTCCTGTGCGCACTCGGCGCTTAACCCATTGCTAATATCTGATTAGCGCGTTGTGCATTATCGTCGACGCTGCTAATGACTTTCATCTGCATTTCAAAGCGACGGGCATTGGCAATCATATCGACCATAGTATCGACCGTGTTCACGTTACTGCCTTCGATCACACCCGGCATAATGCGCACGGTGGGATCGTTTTGCAGAACATTACCACGTTGCTGCTGAGCCTGTTGCGTCAAGCGAAACAATCCATCATCAGAACGCTCAACTTCTTGTCCGGTAGCTTTGACAAGCTTCAAACGCCCCAACTGGGCAATCGTATTAGGTGGATCCCCAGCATTAAGGGCAGAAATCGTACCATCAGCAGAAATGCTGATCTGAGCCTGCGGAGGGATGTCAATCGGTCCACCGTCGCCCATGACTACACGCCCCTGAATAGTCAACTGCCCATCAGCGTTGATCTCCATATTACCATTACGGGTGTACGCTTCACCGCCATTAGCAGTTTGCACCGCTAACCAACTCTCTTTCGGTAAAGCGACATCCATTGCACGGCCAGTATAATTCATCACGCCTTCGGTCATATCAGCGCCAGGCGTTGAAGCGACAACCAGCGTTCGGGTGGGCAGTGTCAACCCATTTACCGGCACAGCGCGCAATGCTGATAGCTGAGCCCGAAAACCCGGCGTTGAGGCATTAGCCAAGTTGTTCGCAGTAATCGCCTGCTTTTCCAATGACTGACTCGCGCCACCCATTGCCGTATAAATCGCGTGATCCATGCAACGTCCCCGTTAGGATAATTAACGCAGGCTAACCAGCGTTTGTAGAATGGAATCCTGCGTTTTGATGGTTTGCGCGTTTGACTGGTAGTTACGCTGCGCAACGATCATGCTAACTAGCTCTTTACTCAGATCAACGTTCGAGCTTTCGGTAGATTTGCCGATCAGTTTACCCAGACTTCCTGTACCCGCCAGACCAACAACAGCCTGACCAGAACTTGCTGTTTCAGACCAAGCGTTATCACCTTCAGGCGACAAACCTTCTGGGTTGGCAAAACTAGCCAACAGAATTTGGCCTAACGCTTGCTTTTGACCATTGCTGTAGCTACCTTCGATCGTACCATCGTCATTGATCGCAAAACCCGTCAGTGAGCCTGGAGCGAAACCATTCTGGGTCGGGCTCTTATAGCTATATTCGGTATTTTGCTGCACGCTGCCAGTCAGATTGAGAGTGAAGGTACCATTCGCAGCACCATTCGTTCCCGTAAGATTGAGAGTAAAAGGTGTGTGTGCAGTAGCCCCAGTAGAACTTAAGGCACCATTCGCTTCAAAATTCAGCGTTCCTGCATTTTGATACGTAGCTGGATTGATTGAGTCATCCTTAGCATACGTCTGCCATGTATTGTTTGCCGTTTTAACAAAATACAGGGTGAAGTTATGCACGTTACCCTGACTATCATAGGTTGTAAGTGCAGTTTTGCTGTTATAGGTGCCTTCTGCACCAGGCGTTGTAGCCCAAGCGTTTGTTGGAACCGAGTCTGAAGATTTCAGGTTAGCCTTAATTGATGCAACTGACGTTTGGCTCGCCAGCATATCTCCATCAGGAACAGTCAACGGTACTGGATCGGCCCCTGTTTGAACAGTTGGCGGCGTACCCGCAACTGGGTAACCCGTCAATTGCATGCCTTGTGCGTTGACGATATTACGGCCGTTCAGCATAAACTGACCATTACGGCTGTAATAAGTAGAACCATTGGTGTCTTGTAGACGGTAAAAACCGCCGCCGCTAATCGCGATATCCAAGTCTCGTGAAGACGACGTAACAGTACCGTTACCGAAATCCTGCAATACCGATGCGACCTTCACACCCATACCAACTTTAGAACCCGCAAACATATCAGCAAATGTGACGTTCCCGGATTTAAAACCCACTGTCGCTGAGTTAGCGATGTTATTACCGATAACATCAAGATTATTAGATGCTGCGTTTAAACCACTGACCGCCTGAGAAAAACCCATGCCGTTCTCCAGATGAATTGATTAAGTCATATTCCAGGTAGTGAGTTTTACTGGAATAATATGAAATTTATATCGTTACAGAATCTGCCTTACATCGTCCAGAGTGGCTTTGCCGCGCAGACCTAAATCAAGCAATGCGCCGCTATCGCCGCGAACAACACTATTTACAACCGCATAGCTCAATGGCTGTACAACTTGCTGCGCGCCACCCGTGCTGGCAGCAACCGTAAAGGTATAAGCCCCATCTGGTGCAACAGTGCCATCAGCAAGCTTACTATCCCAGTTGAACGAGTGAACCCCAGCAGACAGCGTCCCTAATTCGATCGTACGAACAGCTTTACCTGTCGCATCATTAACGGTAACAGTGACAACTTCAGCCGCTTTTTCCAGTTCAACACCAAAAGGCGTACTGGTTTCTTTACCAACCAGAATGTCTTTTCCAGGGATCATGACACTGTGGCCAATCAGCGTTGATGCCTGCATAGACTGGTTGTTATTGATCTGCCCAGAGATAGAACCCAACGTGGTATTCAACTTCTCGATACCGCTAACCGTATTAAGCTGAGCAAGTTGACTTACCAACTGATCATTACTCATCGGATTCGTCGGATCCTGATTCTTCAACTGCGCAACCAGCAATGTCAGGAACTGATTCTGTAGGTCAGCGCTGCTGTTTTTCTCTACCGCCGTTGTCGACGAGAGACCCTGCGTGCTACTCGCCGAGGAGGTATCATTAATTGTTACAGACATTATTTCGTCTCCCGATTATTGCCCGATCGTTAACGTCTTCAGCATCATCGATTTTGTCGTATTCAAGACTTCGACGTTTGCCTGATAACTGCGTGATGCTGAAATGGTGTTCACCATCTCAGCCACTGGGTCAACATTCGGCATGCGAACGTATCCCTGCCCATCAGCCAGTGGGTTGCCCGGCTCGTAAACCAGTCGAGCAGGTGATGGGTCTTCGATAACATTAGCAACGCGCACGCCGCCAGTTGATTGCCCCGGGGCTGCATTCACTTCGAATACTACCTGCTTGGCACGATAAGGTTGACCATCAGGACCCGTCACGCTGTCTGCGTTAGCCAGGTTGCTGGCGCTCACATTAAGGCGCTGAGATTGCGCAGAAAGCGCAGAGCCTGAAATTTCGAATATATTTAATAACGACATGAATATTTACCTTCTCACCGCGCTACGATCACGAACCTGACTGCAGGACCGACATCATGCCTTTAATCTGTCCGCCCAGAACGGTCAGGTTGGTTTGATATTTCAGGCTATTATCGGCAAAATTAGTGCGTTCACGATCCATATCGACCGTATTGCCATCCAACGCAGGTTGATCGGGCACGCGATATAACAAATCAAGCTCCGGCGGCTGAAAACTCTGCGCAGGTATATGCCGCACAGAGGTAGTTTTCAGTGCGATACCTGTACCGTTCACACGCCCCTGCTCCATAGTTTTACTGAGCTGGCTGGCAAAATCGATATCCCTGGCCTGATAGCCTGGCGTATCCGCATTGGCAATATTCGCGGCCAGAATTTCCTGCCGCTGGGCACGCAAGTTCAACGCTTCCTGCTGAAACCGCAACGAGGCGTCTAATTTATCAAGCATGCTCCCTCCGCAAGTTAGAATTTGGAGTGAGTAGGATAATTCTCATTATGGCTATACCATCGAACGAATAGACGCCAAATGCAGCGCTATTTATTGCCTTAACCTTACACTGACATCGTTACACTTATGCCCGATATAAACAGAACCAGGAGAGCGAACTAAAATGAAAACAATACATTATTATCTCTGCCTGGCGGTGTCCTGTTTTTTCGTCCTATGTGCCCCCGTCAATGCGAACGACCTTCCGGCACAGATCAATCAATTTTTTGCCTCACGCTTTCAGGGAAGCACGAATGCCGTTAACGTTGTGGTAAAATCGCCAGAGTCGCAGTGGCCACAGTGCGAAGCGCCCCAAATCACGTTCCCCGGGAATACGAAAATGTGGGGTAATGTGAGCCTGTCTGTACGGTGTGGGCAGCAGCGCCGCTTCATTCAAACTGAAGTTCAGGTAACAGGGAACTATGTCATCAGTTCACGGCCTATAAATCGCGGGACAGCGCTGACGGAAAAAGATATTAGTCTGACAAAGGGCAGGCTCGATTTATTACCGCTGCGCCCTATACTGACGTTGCAAGGTGCACAGGGTGCGGTCATTTTACGCGACCTAACACCTGGACAGGTTATTACTACGTCCATGATCAGACGTGCCTGGATAGTAAAAGCAGGTCAGTCGGTGCAAATTATCGCCCAAGGGGAAGGCTTTACGATTAATGGCGAAGGAAAAGCCATGAACAATGCGGCAGCCGGACAAGCAGTCAGAGTCAGAACAGCAAATGGACAAATAATCAGCGGAATCACAAATGAAGATGGGATTATTCTGATCTCACAGTAATTAATTAAAGATTTGCTCATGTTTGCCGATGATAGTTACATAGTCATTACTGACGACGTTTTAAAATTGAACACCAATGTGATGAACGTTCCGTAACACATTGATGATTAACTATTTATCCTCAAACCAGAGGGATGTATTATGAGTATTGATCGCACACAGTCACTGAAGCCGGTCAGTCAAGTTCAGCAACGTGAATCTGGCGATGTCGCTAAAACCAAACGCAAACAGGCTGAAGCTCAGTCTGAAGTTAGTGCAACACAGGTAAAACTGAGCGATGCACAGGCAAAGTTGATGCAGCCAGGCACGCAGGACATTGATATGAATCGCGTGGAAACCTTAAAGCAGGCGATTCGTGATGGCTCACTAAAAATTGATGCTGGAAAAATCGCGGATGCATTACTTAAAGAAACGCAGGATTTTTTAGCAGGTAATTAATATTTATGGAAAATCTGCAATCAATTCTGGATCAACTGCTAAGTAATCTACGTGAGCTTGATGCGGTTCTGTCTGAAGAGCAAACGCTGCTTTGTGCCGGGTATATTAATAACATTGCTCTGCAACAGGTGACTGAGAGGAAGACGTCCTTGCTGGCGACGATGCAGCATTTGGAAACGCGACGCCATGAATCCGAATCCGCTCTTACGCTACAAGCGCCTTATGACGGCATTGAACCGTTGTCTGTATACTGGCAGCAAGTTCAAGAGTTAACCAGACGTCTAAATAATCAGAATAAGCATAATGGCCTTCTGCTTAGTCGCCATATTGCGTATACGAACGAAGCCATCAATATATTGAAGCCTCGTCATGGCCAAGGGTTATATGGTCCTGATGGTCAGTCGAAAGGTGTGACCGTTGGCGGTAGAAAAATCACGTTCTAAAAGTCTCTGCATCTTAGCAGAGACTTTTCATCATTTAAAACAGCCCGTTATTTAAAGATAACCATTTCAAAAATCACTTATAGTTCACCGCAATGTCGATCGTACGGACGCTGAACGAGTGGTTAATACGTCCATTTCCTTCAATGTAGTATACAAAACGAAACTCATTATTTGCCGCTAACCCATCAAATGCCTGAGTTTGTCCGTCGCCACTACCATCTAAGTCAACACAGCGCTGCGGCGATTGTGAACACAGTTTCACAACAAGCCCTACAGGTATCGCTGAATCAATCACATGCCGCCAATATATTGTCGTAATCGTTTCATCTGGCTTAACCGCTATATTAGGAATAAAAGCTGACGTCGTAACCATTTCACCACGATGATCAAGTTTTATTCCCGGCATGCTTCCGTTCCAACTACCTGGCGTCGCAATAGCACAAAGTGGGAATACTAGCGCTGTTGCTACCAGAGAACGTATCACCTTCCTCATTTCTGAGCTTCTCCAATAACCGATGTCATGCGAATTTGGCGATGATCGCTGATTTCCAAATTAGAAAGTACGGCCATGTTCGGTAGGCTACGATGCAAGAATCGGGCGAGTAAAGCACGTAAAGCATGGTTCACAAGCAGAACCGGCGGAGCACCCAACATTTCCTGCCGCTGTAGCGCTTGTTTCGCCTGTTCAAGTAGACGATCGGCAAGCCCTGGCTCGAGGCCACCACCGCCTTGAAGCGCCTGTAGCAGAAGGCGCTCCAACGACCCTTCCAGGCCGATAACCTGAAGCTCACTGTCTCCCGGAAACCACTGCTGAGTGATAGCCCGTCCCAGAGCAACCCTAACCACCGTGGTGAGTTCATAAGGGTCTGGCTGCACTGGCGCATGTTCAGCCAATGTCTCCATGATAGTGCGCATATCCCTAATCGAAACTCTCTCGCTAAGCAGATTTTGCAAGACCTTGTGCAAGGTAGTTAGCGTTACCACACCAGGAATGAAATCTTCTGTCAGTTTTGGCATTTCCTGAGCAACGCGCTCCATCAATTGCTGAGCTTCTTGTCGACCAAACAGTTCACTGGCATGTAAGGCAATTAGGTGGTTCAAGTGTGTTGCAACCACTGTACTTGCTTCTACTACCGTGAATCCCTGAGCTTGCGCTTGATCTTTCAATGCATTATCAATCCAGACTGCTGGCAGCCCAAACGCAGGATCCTGCGTGATATCTCCAGACAAAGAACCAACCGCATTACCCGGATTGATAGCCATCCAACGACCAGGATGAGCTTCACCGCTACCCACCTCAACACCTTTCATCAATATGCGATAACTAGCAGGCTGGAGCTCTAAATTATCCCGGATATGAACCACTGGCGGTAAGTATCCCATTTCCTGAGCAAACTTCTTCCTGATACTACGAATCCTACCCAGTAGTTCGCCATCTTGCTGCGCGTCAACCATTGGGATCAATCGATAGCCAACTTCCATACCCAGCGGGTCTTCAAGCTGTACATCAGACCAGCTGGCTTCAATAACCTGATGTTTCTCCATTGATGCCGGAATAGGTTGCATAGCGGGTTCTTTTGTCTGTTCCCCACGTATCCACCAAGCAAGCCCCAATAAAGATGCAGTGAATAACAGAAAGACAAAATTAGGCATTCCAGGAACCAACCCAATGAGCCCAATTACCGCAGCACTCAGCACCATAACCCGCGGATTATTGAATAGCTGGGTGACCATCTGTTGGCCAACATCTTGATCGGTACTCACGCGAGTAACAATGACACCCGCCGCGGTAGAAATAATCAGAGCAGGGATCTGAGCAACCAAGCCATCACCGATAGTAAGCAGCGTATAACTCTCCGCAGCCTGCCCTACCGGCATTCCGTGCTGTACAACACCGACGATCAATCCACCAACAATGTTGATGACCATGATAATCAATCCTGCGACAGCATCACCACGCACGAATTTACTAGCACCATCCATTGAGCCATAGAAATCTGACTCCTGAGTTACCTCGGTGCGACGCTTTTTCGCCTCTTCTTCACCAATTATCCCAGCATTAAGATCGGCATCGATCGCCATCTGTTTACCTGGCATACCATCCAACACAAAGCGGGCACCAACTTCAGCGATACGTCCGGCACCTTTGGTGATAACCATAAAGTTGATTAGGACAAGAATGATAAAGACCACAATACCAATGGCAAAATTCCCACCTACCAGAAAGTGTCCGAATGCTTCGACAACCTTCCCAGCTGCGGCAGTCCCTGTGTGCCCATCCAACAAAATAATACGGGTAGATGCAACGTTGAGTGACAAACGCAATAGCGTAGAAAACAGTAGAATGGTAGGAAATGCGGCAAATTCCAGTGTCCGTTGCGTAAACATCGCAACCAGCAATACCATGATTGATAGTGCGATGTTAAAGGTAAATAGCAGATCCAGAATGAATGGCGGCAGCGGCAATACCATCATGGAAAGTATCAGCAGGATCAGTATTGGTCCGGCTAATATTTGCCATTGACTACCTTTCATATTACTCGGTAAACGAAGCAAAGAGGCCAAATTAGCCATCAGTAGTATTCTCTTTAGCAAAATCCAGTGCATCCGGCACTGGTAGATGTTTCGGTTTTCTAGGAATTAAGCCACCTTCACGCTTCCAGCGTTTCAGTTGATAAACCCAGGCTAAGACTTCTGCAACAGCAGCATACAGCGCAGCCGGAATGTGCTGCCCGACCTCTGAATGACGAAATAGTGCTCGCGCCAACGGTGGTGCTTCTAAAATAGGAACGCGGTGTTCTGTCCCCAGTTCACGAATACGTAAAGCGATGTCGCCAGCTCCTTTAGCCAACACTTTCGGCGCATTCATTTTTTTATCATCATAGCGTAATGCTACTGCATAATGCGTCGGGTTAGTGACTATAACATCAGCCTTAGGGACATCAGCCATCATCCTACGTTGGGCCATTGCCCTTTGTTGCTGACGAATACGTCCTTTAACATGGGGATCGCCTTCGCTCTGTTTATGCTCGTCACGGATTTCCTGCTTCGTCATCCGTAATTTTTTGATGTGACTCCAGACTTGCCAAAACACATCAAAAGCGACCATCGGAATAAGGCCAATAATGATGAGAAAGCCACACATTACGGCCAATTCCAACGCATCACCTAACGCCGCAATCGGCGCTTCGGATACCAGATGCAATATTTTAGGCCAGTTGTGAATCAAGAATAAGGTACTAATGATCCCAACTATGACTGATTTCAATATCGCCTTAAAAAGTTCAGCTAATGCTTGGGAAGAAAATAACCGTTTCAGCCCAGAAATAGGATCTAATTTTTTGAAGTCAACTTTTAATGACTTAGTACTAAATAATATCCCACCCAGTAGCATCGGTGCAGACAGCGCAACTAATACGGCCCCGAGCATAATCGGTACCAGCGCCGACACAGCCTGGCGCAATAGTGAACCAACATGGCGTAGCATTTGGGTATCATCGCCAATCGTCGCGTAATCAAAATTTAACGACTGTGAGACAATTCTGGCCAAACGGCCAGCCATGACATCGCCCCCTATCCACAGAATAGCCAATCCTGCGACCATCATCAGAACAGAAGTCAGCTCTCTAGATCGCGGGATCTGGCCTTCTTCTCGCGCCTTCTCCTCTTTTTGGGGAGTGGGGGCTTCTGTTTTTTCTAGATCGCTATCTTCAGCCACGTTGGCGTTCCTGTTACGACTTTCGGGATAGGAATTTGCTGCCTAGCATGACAAATACGAGAAAGTTTTATGGCTGGAACAACGAGAAAAACCGACGCTTTTTTAACGAATAGTAAAAAAGAAAGGGAGGGAGAAATCGATCTTGGTTATTTATGGCCATAAATACTGGCCATAAATAGCTGGGGCATTGGTGCTCGTAGCCTTTTCAAAAAAGAAGATGACTCCTTTTTCTGACGCAAGACTCATTAGAATCCGAGACTATCCAGAAGGTCGTCAACCTGATCCTGATTGGCTACGATACCAGCTGCACCTTTATCCAACTGAGGTCCATTCAGAAGACCATCATTTACACGCTTAGGTGCATCTGGTTTTTCTGGAATATTGTCAAGCAACACCATCAGCAGTTGTTTTTCAATCTCTTGAACAACATCCATCATACGCTTGATTACCTGACCGGTAAGGTCCTGGAAATCCTGCGCCATCATAATTTCCAACAGCTGAGCGTTGGTAAACGAGGTATGCTGTGGTACATCTTCAAGATAGCTACGCGTATCCGTCACTAATTCGCGGGCATCGGCCAGTTCGATTGGATTTTCAAACCATTCATCCCAACGTACCTTCAGAGATTTAGCATCAGCTTCTAGCAGGTTCTGACGTGGTTGCGCAG
The DNA here is from genome assembly GCF_000740965.1 of Pectobacterium atrosepticum. Lineage (NCBI taxonomy): Bacteria > Pseudomonadati > Pseudomonadota > Gammaproteobacteria > Enterobacterales > Pectobacteriaceae > Pectobacterium > Pectobacterium atrosepticum. The sequence continues at coordinate 3,164,193 of NZ_CP009125.1, forward strand.
CCTCTACGCAGTTCAGAGCACGTTCTGCCGCTTGCGCAGTCATCTGGACTACATAGTCAAGACGATCGCGTGCATCAGGAATAGCCTCTGCTGCTTCTGCTATCGCATTATCGAGACCCAGTTCTTTCAAACTGTCGCGCAGCATACGAGTCAATTGGCCGATACGCGAAATAATCTCGGTTGCTGAAGCTGTGTCGTTCACGGACGGCATCTGTGGCGTCATAAGATCCCCTTACATACCCAATTTTTCGAAAATCTTACTTAGTTTTTCTTCGAGGGTAGCTGCAGTAAATGGTTTAACTACATAGCCGCTAGCACCTGCTTGTGCTGCAGCAATAATGTTCTCTTTCTTCGCTTCTGCCGTTACCATCAGTACGGGAAGCTTGGAAAGCGCGCCGTCAGCACGAATAGTCTGCAATAGCTCCAATCCATCCATATTGGGCATATTCCAGTCAGAAATGACGAAATCAAAAGCACCGGAGCGAAGCTTATTCAGCGCATCTGAGCCATCTTCTGCCTCTTCTACGTTATTAAAGCCCAGTTCCTTAAGCAGGTTACGGACAATTCGGCGCATTGTCGAAAAATCATCCACTACCAGAAATCTGAGTTCTTTATCGGCCATACCTACTCCTAAAATATTTATTGCTCACCGAGAGCTGCTTATATACGTAATGCCTGTCCGGCAGAGATTTGTGCCAACATTCGCTGGCTCACCTGGTGCAAATCCACCACTTCATCGACGCCACCCATCGCAATCGCTTCACGTGGCATCCCAAAAACCACACAACTTGCTTCATTTTGGGCCAGAGTATAAGCACCAGCCTGATGGAGTTCCAACATGCCGGCCGCCCCATCATTCCCCATTCCCGTGAGGATTACCCCTACGGCATTTCGCCCAGCGTATTGGGCAACCGAACGGAATAACACATCAACAGATGGACGATGCCGATTGACGGGTGGTCCATCATTTAAACGTACCTGGTAGTTTGCCCCACTGCGCGCCAACTCAAGATGGCGAGCCCCCGGCGCAATATAGGCATGTCCAGGAAGGACACGTTCCCCATCTTCTGCTTCTTTCACCGTAATCTGGCATAACTTATTCAAACGCTCGGCGAAAGATTTCGTAAAGCCCGGAGGCATGTGCTGTGTAATCAATAACGCAGGACTTGTCGGCGGCAGGGGTTGTAATACATGCCGTATCGCTTCCGTTCCCCCTGTGGATGCACCAATCGCGATTAGTTTTTCACTACTGAGCAATGGCATATGCTGAATAATTTTTGTTGGCTCTGCCGTTGTACTACGTTGCGGCAGACGCGCCTTCGCTGCCATGCGAATTTTTTCCGCAATCAGTTCGCTGTATGCAAGCATCCCCTCGCGGATACCTAACTGCGGTTTGGTGACAAAATCAATAGCACCAAGCTCCAGAGCGCGAAGCGTAATTTCAGAGCCTTTTCCCGTTAAAGATGACACCATTACAACAGGCATCGGGCGCAGGCGCATAAGCTTTTCAAGAAAATCCAGCCCATCCATGCGCGGCATTTCAACGTCCAGCGTTAATACCTGAGGATTGAATTTTTTAATCAAATCACGAGCAACTAATGGGTCTGGCGCAGTCGCGACAACTTCCATATCAGGATGGCTATTAATTATTTCAGTCATGATCTGACGCATTAGGGCAGAATCATCAACGCATAATACTCTTATCTTGCTCATTATCTTTCCTTAGCCAGTCCATATACAGTTTGCCCGCGCAAATAGAATTCACGACTGATCTGGCTGAAATTCTCTGAATGCCCAGCAAATAACAGTCCACCCGGTTTAAGCATCGGGACGAATCGACGGAGAATACGCTCTTGAGTTTCTTTATCGAAATAAATCATTACATTGCGACAAAAAATAGCATCGAATGGTGCGGGGACGGACCAATCAGGTGCGAGCAGATTTAGTTGTTGGAAATGCACCATGGACGCAAGCTCAGGGCGAACGCGAACCAAACCGCTATGTGGCCCAGTACCGCGTAAAAAAAACCGCTGTAGTTGCTGTGGAGAAAGAGAGCGCAATTCTTCTTGGCGATAGATGCCAGCCGTTGCCTTTTCTAACACTTGGGTATCAATGTCACTGGCCCATACCTGACATCCACTCGCTTTGTTACCTAAGACCTCAGCAAGTGTCATCGCCAATGAATAAGGTTCTTCCCCTGTAGACGCCGCCGTACTCCAGATGGTGTAGCCATTTGGACGTTTTTTTGCATGTTCTGCCAATATGGGAAAATGGTGGGCTTCGCGGAAAAACGCTGTCAGGTTAGTCGTTAATGCATTAACAAAGGCTTGCCATTCCGCACTGTTAGGATCTGACTCCAGTAGTGCTAAATACTGGCCAAAGTCATTGATACCCAATAAACGGAGACGTCTGACCAAACGGTTATAAACCATTTCGCGTTTGTGATCGGCGAGGACAATGCCGGCACGCTGATATATTAATTGGCTGATTCGACGGAAATGTGTGTCCGACAACGGCAACCGGTCAACCATCTGCGTCAGAATAGAAGCAGATTCAGGGCGATTTTGCGATGGTGTACTTTTCATATCAAACCGCTCTAATCTTGTTTTTTGCTATGGTGTTTTTCAATCTGAACTTTCCTTTACAGCTAACGCAGGTTTTTATTGTCATTCGTCAATTATTTATCGCATTGCGATTAAAACTGACACTGTATTGGTAATACACCCCGCAAGTTCTGAAAACCGAACCGCATAGCGGTGCCTGTTCTACCAAAGCCACATGCTGTTGGGTGGCGTTGTCCCTCTCATCACAGCTGTGCTACCTGCTTGCTTTGCTCTTTGGCCTTAATATTTTTAGCCTTAATACCAAAGCCACCTCACCCCATCACATCCATAACACAAGTTACAGATTGAACAATACCATGAATTACCATACCGCAAAGTACCGAGCACCACCTTACGATAATCCAAGTGCACACCGATAAATTACTCGCATATTCATTTTTTAAATTATGGCGAGTAAACAATCACCCAGCCACTTACATGTAAGCGGCTGGGGATGTACTTAGTAACGGCTTTACTGCATTTTGGGCTTATTTATAGAGCCTATGCCACGGTTTTTATCAGAAGGTTTCCCAATTGTCAGTTGATGAACCTTCTTTCGCTTTCTTACCGCCATTCACCGATGGGGCCAACAACACAGGTTTCTGACCCGCGGTTGCCTGTGTCGTTCTTCTGAACGACCCCGTATCTTCCGACAAACGGAATACAGCGACGGCCTGATTCAGCACTTTCACTTGTTCTTCCAATGCAACGGCGGCAGCCGCAGATTCTTCAACCAAGGAGGCATTTTGTTGCGTAACCCGATCCATCTCAGTTACAGCCTGACCGACCTGATCAATACCTTTACTTTGCTCATCAGAAGCAGAGGCAATTTCGCCCATAATATCCGTTACACGAGTGACGGCACTGACGATCTCTCCCATCGTCTCACCAGCACTTTCAACCAAGACAGAACCTTCATCGACCCGGCTGACAGAATCTTCAATCAGACTTTTAATTTCTTTTGCAGCCTGAGCACTACGCTGCGCCAAATTACGAACTTCCCCTGCAACAACCGCGAATCCACGGCCCTGCTCTCCTGCCCTGGCAGCTTCAACCGCCGCATTCAGCGCAAGAATGTTGGTTTGGAAAGCAATACCATCAATTACACTAGTAATATCGGCAATTTTTTGGGAACTTCCAGCAATATTGTGCATGGTTCTGACGACATTATCGACGACCTTGCCACCCTTCTGCGCCGTCTCTGACGCACTCAGTGCCAACTGGCTGGCCTGACGAGCATTTTCCGCATTCTGTTTAACTGTTGCCGTCAGCTGTTCCATGCTTGCCGCCGTTTCTTCTAGCGAGGCAGCCTGTTGTTCAGTACGTGAGGAAAGATCGTTATTCCCTGCACTAATTTCTGTAGCGCCGGTATAAATAGCATCAGCACCTTGTCGAACCGCGCTCACCGTCGAAACAAACTCACTTTGCATATGGCGAATGCTGTCAGCCAGAATTCCCATTTCATTACTACTGTGAAAATCAGTCGTTTTTGTCAGATCGCCTTTCGCAATATGGCGAATATGTTCAACAATACTATTTAGCGGTCTAATTAATAATTGTTGAATACCAAACCAGGAAAACAAGGCTAGGGCAAAAACCAAAGTAATGATAGAACCTAGAATCCAAAGCGCCGAGTCATACGCTGCATCATTTTTAGCTATACCAGCCTGATAAAGTTTATCGTTTTCTGCTTTATAGACGTAATACGCTTTTTCAAAGTTATCCTGAAAGCGCTGGGTCGGTTGCTCAATAAACTTCTTAAACTCCCCTGCGTTCAAAAACTGAATGAGTTCGGTCAGTGCCGCATTCAGAGCGACATAGTTTTCTTTTACGCCACGAGAAATACTGTCATCCTGCCGTGCATCCTGAGGCATTTTCTCATAGCGGATGAAATAATCATTTGCCACTGCAAGCTGCTTTTCAGCAGAGGTGAGAAGCTCTTTACCACCAACTCCCGCCCCCGTCCCGCTTACATCAAGGGCAAAACGCGTACCCGCGCGGTTGAGTGTATTACGGGTCTGTAATAAATATGACCATGCAGAGTCCAACTCGGAACGCTTCTGGTTAATAACCTGCGTTGAGCTGAAGATATCCTTATCATTTTTTAATGCACTAAAGAATAAACCACCAGAAATAAGCTGGAGTGCCCCAAACAACACCAGTACAAGCATCAAACCGGTAACAACTTTTATACGGTTAAACATATAACGCCTTTTGAGTAGAACAACCACCGATAATATCGGCATTATTCTGGATATCTTTACGAATTTTCGAACTGACAAGGATATGACTAAGGAAGGTTTTTGGGGCCACTTTCGTAGCCCCTGACGGTCGATGAATTAGACCTTCAATACGCTATCGACCAGCGCCATTTCTTCGCTGCTCAACAGTTTCTCGATATCAACCAGAATCAGCATTCTCTCGCCCAGAGAGCCCAAACCAGTCAGGTACTCTGTTGACAGCGTTACAGCAAACTCAGGTGCTGGTCGAATTTGGTCCGCAGTCAGTGACAACACATCAGACACGCCATCTACAACGATGCCGACTACGCGCTGGCCAAGGTTCAGAACAATAACAACCGTGTTGTCGTCGTATTCAACATCCAGCTTGGCGAATTTAACGCGTAAATCAACAATCGGTACAATGACACCGCGTAGGTTGGTGACACCTTTAATGAAGGAAGGTGTATTGGCAATACGTGTTACCTGGTCATAACCACGAATCTCTTGTACTTTTAAAATATCAACGCCGTACTCTTCGTCACCCAGCGTAAAAATCAGGAATTCCTGTCCTACTGTTTCGCCAGTTAATTTCGTGACGCTTGCAAGTCCAGTCATGTTTTCCACCCTTTATTAACGATCTGTTTTATTAAGCAGCAGTTTCAACCACACGCTTTTCACGATTAAGCGCTTGTAACGCTGAAACATCCACAATCAGCGCAACGCTGCCATCACCAAGAATGGTAGCGGCTGAAACGCCTGGTACCTTGCGATAATTACTTTCCAGGTTTTTGACGACGACCTGATGCTGCCCAATCAACTGATCGACCAACAAGGCATAACGTCTACCTGCACTTTGCAGAATAACGACAATACCCTGGGTAGCATCCGTTTTAGCGCCATCCACATCAAAGATATGGAACAATTCAACGAGAGGTAAATATTCACCACGAACCTGCAATACGCGCTCTCCGCCAGCTAACGGATACAGGTCTTCCGACTGCGGCTGCAAAGATTCCATCACGGCGTTAAGCGGTAGAATAAAGACTTCTTTGTTAACTTTAACGGACATGCCATCAAGAATGGCTAACGTTAATGGCAACAGAATTCTGATAGTCGTGCCTTTTCCAGCCTGGAAGTGAATTTCGACATGACCACCCATTTCCTGAATATTCCGCTTCACTACGTCCATGCCTACGCCACGGCCAGAAACATCCGTGACTTTCTCAGCTGTGGAGAAGCCTGGAGCAAAGATCAACATGCCCACGTCTTCATCAGACATCGAATCGCTCACTGCCAACCCTTGAGACAACGCTTTAGCCAGAATTCTCTCGCGGTTGAGCCCGGCCCCATCGTCGATAACTTCAATGCAGATGTTACCACCTTGATGTTCCGCAGAAAGCGTCAGGTTACCTACAGCAGCCTTACCGGCCGCAACGCGCTTATCTGGAGATTCGATACCGTGATCGAGGCTGTTACGCACTAAGTGTGTCAGAGGATCAATAATACGTTCGATCAAACTCTTATCTAATTCAGTCGAACTCCCCATCAGCGTTAGCTCGACCTGCTTATCCAATTTGGCAGCCAAGTCACGAACCAAACGAGGGAAGCGGCTGAATACATATTCCATCGGCATCATACGGATGGACATAACGGACTCTTGCAGATCGCGAGCGTTACGTTCCAACTGGCCCATACTGTTGAGTAGGTCACCATGCGCCACAGGATCGAGTTCACTTGAGCGCTGTGCCAACATTGATTGCGTAATGACTAACTCACCAACGAGGTTGATAAGCTGATCGACCTTCTCTACCGCTACGCGAATGCTGGTATCACCGGTTTTTGCTTTATTTTTTCCATTTTCCGGTGCAGATTGCGGTTTTGCAGCAACTGGCGCGGGCGGTGCCACTGGCACTACAGGCGTTTCAACCGCGGCCAATGCCTCCACGACTTCAGCGACAACAGGTTGACTGGCTACGGCAGGCTTAAAGCTTATTTGTTCAGGTTCGAGAACAAAACACAGCACAGCACTAATATCGTCTTCGCTTTCAGACGTGACCAATGTCACTTCTACGCTAGTGTCAGTCTGGTGAGGATCTTTAACGGTTCCCAGATTGCCGAGTTCTTCCAGCATCTGAGGTATTTCCTGAGATTTCAGACCGGTTAATGCGATACGCATTTCACCTTTACCTGCACCGTTAGATGCCTGACTAGCAGAATGCTGTGTGGTGTCATGCTGGGTTGCGTCATCATCAGCTTTAGATTCCAGAGCAAGCTGGCGCAGAGCCTGACAGATGTACTCAAAGCTTTCAGCATTGGGTTCCTGTGCGGTTTTATAAGCGTCCAACTGATCCTGCATAATGTCTTTTGTTTCCAGAAACAGATTGATGATATCAGTGCTAAGACGCATTTCGCCACGTCTTGCCCCATCGAGTAAATTTTCTAAAAGGTGCGTAGTTTCCTGCAATGCTTTAAAGCCGAATGTGCCAGCGCCTCCTTTTATGGAGTGAGCCGCACGGAAAATCGCATTCAATTGCTCGGTATCGGGCTCCGATGGATCCAACAATAATAAGTGTTGTTCCATATCTGCCAGTAATTCATCTGCTTCATCAAAGAATGTTTGATAGAAAGCACTCATGTCCATGCTCACGTGGTCACCTCTGCTGTGAATCGCGGCTTATTGAGAAGGCGTCGCCTGGCTATCGGGCGCAGCAGGCAACGCAGTCGTTGGCTGTTGGCGCTCTGGAGCAGGAACTCCATTAGTTGGTTGTGGCGATGATCCACCACTTCCACTCGTATTGTTGTTATCACTATTTTCGGCAGCCGGAGTGGTAGGTTTAGGCTTATCCAACCCTATATTTTGTAAATTTTCCGCCTTGTCTATATTTACAGCAGAGCTTTCTGCATTTTCTTCTTCAATGTCTTTTTGCGCTTGTCTGCTCAATACCAACAAACTGATGCGTCGGTTAATCGCATCATTTCCACTTGCCGCCTGTTTGAGGCTCATTGTCGCAGCCATACCAACAACGCGCAAAACTTTTCCATCAGACAAACCACCCCAAATAAGCTCTCGGCGTGATGCATTGGCACGATCTGCGGACAATTCCCAGTTACTATAACCACGTTCCCCTGTCGTATACTGAACATCATCAGTATGACCTGATATACTCAGCTTATTAGGGAAATCATTCATAATAGGGGCTATCGCACGCAGGATATCTCGCATATAAGGCTCAACCTGTGCGCTCCCAGTTTTAAACATTGGACGGTTTTGACTATCAATGATTTGGATGCGTAATCCTTCCTCAATCATTTCAATTAACAGATGTGGGCGGAGTGCACGTAATCGAGGATCAGCCTCAATTAACTGATCCAAGCGTTCACGCAGTCTATTGAGTCGAACCTCATCCAACTTCTTTTCCACGTTATCCGTTTTGATGGCCTTTCTCACTTCACCATCTTGCTGAGTGGGATCATTCCCCCCACCGGGTATTGGGCTAGAACTGTCGCTTGATTTAGAGCCTGAAGTTAACGCAACCTTTAGCGGAGTACGAAAATACTCTGCGATTTGCGCCAGTTGCATTGGCGTAGAAATTGCGATAAGCCACATTACCAGAAACAATGCCATCATTGCTGTCATAAAGTCAGCGTAGGCAATCTTCCAGGAGCCACCATGGTGGCCCCCATGTCCAGACTTACGCTTTTTGCGAATAATGGGATGCTGATGTTTCATGCGTTACTGTCCGACGCTTGCTGAGTCGGTGATTTCACTCGACGAATGTGCTCTTCTAATTCGGTAAAGGAAGGACGCTCCGTTGAGTAGAGCGTTTTACGTCCAAATTCAACGGCAATTTGCGGAGCATAGCCATTAAGGCTCGACAGTAAAGTGACTTTAATGCACTGCAATACTTTGATTTTTTCTGCATTTTTCTGACGCAACAGCGCTGCCAGTGGAGAGACAAAACCGTAAGCCAGTAGAATACCAAGGAAGGTTCCCACCATAGCGTGGGCGATCATCATCCCCAACTCAGCGGCAGGCCGGTCAACATAGGCCAATGAGTGAACAACGCCCATAACTGCGGCGACGATACCAAACGCAGGGAGACCGTCCCCCATCATCGTCAAACTGGACGCAGGCACTTCACTCTCGTGTTCAACCGTTTCGATCTCTTCATCCATCAGCGTTTCAATCTCAAATGCATTCATGTTACCGCTGACCATCAAACGCAAATAATCGGTGATAAACTCAACAATATTGTTGTCGGAAAGGATATTCGGATAGCTTGAGAAAATTTCACTTTCACGAGGATTATCAATATCAAACTCCAAGGAAAGCATGCCTTGCTGGCGGGATTTGGCCATCACACGAAAGAGCAAGGCCATGAGGTCCATATACAACGCTTTATTGTACTTGGAGCTTTTGATCAAAAGAGGTAACGCACGTATTGTTGCTTTTATCGCCTTTCCGTTGTTCCCAACGATGAAAGCGCCTATCGCTGCACCGCCGATAATAAGCAGCTCCGAAGGTTGATAAAGCGCCCCCAAGGCCCCACCGACCATGAGATAACCGCCGAGTATCGAGGCCACAATTACGATATAACCCAATATAACCAGCACAAGAAATCCTTATAATAAAAAAGGTGGGCGGGAAGCGAGATAAAACTGCGGAGCCGTAGCCAGGACGTTCTTGAGGAAGAAATCTATCACCGCCGTCACAACCAACAGTGATAGATTCACAAATCGCTACAGGCTCAGACTGCGTGTTTTACCTGTTCATCCAGCAGTTGAGGTATTATATCGGCAAGATTTTGCGAAAGTTTACGCCTTTTTACCGCTCGGGAAGGGGGTTGGCATAAACTACAAACAAAACTGTTTTTAGGTTGATGAGCGTGGGTAATGAACATCCCTTTACAGCAATTACATGACGATAGTTGCAGCATACCGCTGTCAACAAACCGGACTAGTGTCCAAGCCCGTGTCAATGCTAACAGTGGAGAATCGCTCTGCGGCGGACACTGTTCCAAGTAAAGTCGATAAGATTTAATAACTGCTTCAACGCCGCTGCACTGCCCATTTTTGATCAAAAAGCTGTAGGCGTTGTAGAACATTGATGAATGAATATTCTGTTCCCAGGTCATAAACCAATCCGTTGAAAAAGGTAACATTCCTTTTGGCGGCGGACTTCCTCTAAGTTCTTTGTACAGTTTAATCAAACGTCCGCGACTTAACTGAGTTTCACTTTCCAGCATCTGTAAACGAGCACCGAGCGAAATGAGCTCCATCGCCAATTGGATGTCTTTCGCTTCCTGAACAATACTTTTCTCCGCCATTACTTATGCCCTTTTCTTAGGCAGGTTTTCTTCTTTCGAAGCTAACTGTTGTAATAAGCTGCTCGACAACAAAATCCCCGTATGAATTTGCTGTAAATCATCCACACGTGATTCCTGGGTCAACACTTTGATTGTATTGTGATCGTTAAAGCGGAAATGGCATATCAGTTGGTTAGTTTCTGCCAATTTAACCATCTGCGGTAAAGTCAGTTGCATCAAGATATTTGCCATCTCGTCATTGATTCCCAGACGAAACATCGCAGAAGCTTTTTCATCATTTATTAAGCGTTGCGCCAGTAACAAATAAGACAGATTAATGTCATAAATGTGTTTGAGTAATTCAGAGGTACCCATATTTCCCATCCCGACAGGCTATGTTTAAAACATAAGTTAGGTGATAGACCATATCGCCCAGTTCGAAAATCACTCTCCATTGATGGCATAAAAAACTATCGGTGCCAGATACTGCGAGCTACTACTTTATCATTTATTATTCGGGCAATCGTTACTTGCCAACTTTACGCATCACGCTGAGAATCCGTCCATCCGTTGCTTTCTAGTCCTACCCTGAAGACCCTCTCCAGCTAAAGCATAGGATTAATCCTAAAACAGCGCAACTGTACCGCCTAATCCATAGCACATACAACGCGACTGAAGAATGATTTTGGTCATTATGTGACACGGATCACATAAATGAAAGCGTTATGAACCTAGCCCTGTCTGGTCAGATCACTTTTATGCTTATTTTTACGTCAGAAATGCGTACAAAGCGTTACAAAAAAGAGCATTCAAAATAATCAAAAAGAAACAATTTGGTTGCTATATAAATGATAGATATACAAAAAATCTGCAACACCCCAAACACATACCGTTATGTAAGTTTATACCTTTCACAAAAAACTTACACTTTTTACCCAAAAAACTCTTAATTGCATATTCTGAAGCAAAATTTATCTATCTCTTGCCAACCCGCAGTTGCAACAATAACAAAGTATATAGGCATAGCAGCGAAAGAGCAGAAAAACAATTAACTTATTGATATTAAAATAGATAACCTGCCCATGATAATGAATTGTAGTCGCTAGCAGTACGAAGCCATACGAAACAAACGTATGGCTTCAACGACCTCAGTGTCACGCTACAGGATGCGTCTGCAGCACTGGAGGGTGGATTGTCTATAGAGTCATTTTCCCGATCGTGTCTTCACGACCCGGTTAACCAGCCAAATGCCTGAGCATACCAGAATGAGTGCAAAGAAATATTTCCACTCCAAGATACTCTCATTAAGAAACAGCGCTGACAGCAGTGTGCCAGACACCGGGATGAGAAAATTGAATGGAGCAACCATACCGACTCGATTATATTTCAGCAATTGACTCCATAATGAAAAAGCGGCTGAAGACAGCAAAATAAGATAGCCTAGCATCAATACAGCCCTCCAATCAGGTATGATGAGTGACCCACCTGTACAATACCCCGATATTGTTAAAATGATCCCACCAATAGCGAGTTGATAACCGGTCATGACGGTTGGGTCCATCGTTTGTGATATCCGCTTACCATATATAGTCGATGCAGACAAAATAAATGAGGCAATAACGACGAACCCATCACCTAATAGTGTAAAACCAATATTCATTCCATTACTGTTTATATTAACTGCCATCACACCAGCGAAACCTAATATACAACCAATTATCTTATTGATATTTAATTTATCATTTTGGTATAAATAATGAGCAAGAAGGACGCTGAAAAACGTACTGGTTGCATTCATGATCGAACCTTTAACACCGGTGGTATAAGCCAAACCGATATAGAAAAAAACATACTGCAATGATGTCTGAAATGTTCCCAATATTGTCAGTTGGGCTAACTGCCCACGCTGGAAACGCCCGATAGACCGCCCGCTTAACACGGCTAGCGCCAGCAGCAGCAGTCCGGCAAACGCGAATCGATAACCCGCGAAGACGAGTTTTCCAGGAATATCATCATCCGCAATGTGAAACAGCTCATAGCCATTTTTAATGGCCGGATAAGCACTCCCCCACAGTAGACAGCATAATGTGGCGATAAAAAAAACAACTTTTTTATCAGAAAAAAAATGCGTGCACTTTTCCAAGAAAAATCCCTCCGAAGATAGAGCCGACATAATAGCGTTGAATCCCCGACAAATAAAGTTCGAGTGCCAGACCCTTTATTTTTTATTATCAATCTGTATGATTTCGCATCACGTAATTTTATTTTCTTTTTAAAGAGTTAAAAACGTGATCGGGATCGCATCGAATTTGGTTAAGGTTTCTCAATATATGCCGATTATCTTTTACATTGGTTGTTTAGCTAATAGATTGTCATTAATGTAGACACTAAAACCTAAACGCCAATGCCGCCGCTAGTGGCATGGTAAATCATAATTTCCTGAGAATGAGCGAATGGATATGAAAATAACTTCAAGGTCTGAGCAGCACGCCGAGGTTGGCATGCTGAGCAATTTACGGCTAGTTCCCTTATTCATCATTATTCTGGGTGGTATCATGCTGTTATTTGCAGCATCTATAGGCACATCCAGCTACTTTTTACAGAGCAGTAATCAGTCATTAGATGACGTCACACAAGAAATCGATACCCGGATGGGGATTTCAAACAGTTCCAACCACCTTCGCACCGCACGTTTATTGTTAATACAGGCAGCAGCAGCTGCACGTATTGGCGACTCTCAGGTCTTCAATGACAACCTGAAGCAAGCTGAGCAACGTCTGGATCAATCAAAAAAAGCTTTCCTTGTCTATGAAGAACGTCCAGTTAAAACACCTCAGGATATGGCGTTGGACGGCGATTTACGCAAATCCTATGATGCTTATGTTAATCAAGGTCTTATGCTGATGCTTACTGCAGCTAAGCAAGGACTGTTTGAAGAGGTCATTACCCTCGAATCTGAAGAAACCCGTATTTTAGATTTAGCCTATAACAAATTTTTGCTAGAGGCAGTCTCTTACCGCACGCAAAGAGCGAAAGAATTAAACGAAACGGCGCATAAAAATGCGTTACTCGGATATTCGTTAATGGGAGGCAGCTTTGCTCTGGCCACCATTTTAACGCTTCTGACATTCTTCCTTCTGAGAGGGACCCTCATCAAACCAATTAATCAGTTGGTTATGAGAATTCAGCGCATTGCGCAAGGAGATCTGACTCAAATGTCGGATCGTTATGGCAAGAATGAAATTGGTACACTCGCCAGCAATGTTCAGCAAATGCAATCTTCTCTGGTTACTACCGTTACTACCGTTCGGGAAAGCGCGGATTCTATTTATCAAGGTTCAACGGAAATCTCATCCGGTAACACAGACCTTTCTTCACGAACCGAACAGCAAGCCGCAGCGCTTGAACAAACAGCGGCAAGCATGGAGCAATTAACCGCAACCGTGAAGCAAAACTCAGAAAATGCGCACCACGCAAGCCAACTCGCGGCGAATGCTTCAGGAAAAGCCAAACAGGGTGGAGAAATCGTTGCAAACGTTGTCAATACGATGAACAGCATTTCGGGTAGCTCAAAGAAAATATCTGAGATTACCAGCGTCATTAACAGTATTGCTTTCCAAACTAATATTCTCGCGCTCAATGCCGCAGTTGAAGCAGCCAGAGCGGGAGAACAAGGTCGCGGTTTTGCCGTTGTCGCGAGCGAGGTTCGCAGTCTCGCACAGCGTAGTGCGCAGGCTGCAAAAGAGATCGAAACGCTGATTTCCGAATCAGTCAACCTGGTCAACAGTGGCTCTGTTCTGGTTGATAACGCTGGTCAAACAATGCGAGAGATTGTCGATGCCGTCACTAACGTCACTGACATCATGGGTGAAATAGCCTCTGCTTCTGACGAACAAAGCCGAGGCATTACTCAGGTCGGTCAGGCAATATCTGAAATGGACAGCGTGACACAGCAGAATGCTTCGCTCGTTCAGGAAGCCAGTGCCGCTGCGGCATCGCTGGAAGAGCAAGCGGCATTGCTTACCCGTGCAGTTGCGACATTTAAATTATCCAGCCATTTATCAAGTGGTCATTCAGCACCTGCCCGACCGAACGCGCTGGCTGCCAAGGGCCGTTCATCACTCGCCCTTCCCCGTCAGGCCAATACGGAAAACGGTAACTGGGAAACGTTCTAATACTGGATACCAACATCACTGCGAGCATTATTCACTCGGACAATGCTCGCATATTGATGTGTTCCTCTTCACTCTTTTTCCGATAGCGTTTTCAACTCAACAAACGTGCCATCCTTACTATCAACTTCATTGAAAAACCAGATGCCAGCCGGGTAATCTTCTAATGCGACTAAATACATTATTCCTTCCTGAAACGTTTCCACAGCCAGAATCGTCCCTTCTCTACGCGTCTTCCCATCGGTTTTAACAGTAACCAAATCATTAACTTTCATAAATTTATCTCAAAATAGCTTCTAACATCAAAAAAACAGCATTATCATTTACCGCTACGGCAATAAAAGTACCTGTATGAAATGATTAATTTTATTTATTTTTAACAACGCCATGTTGACCCTCTCTATCATTAAATATCGATTATTCAGGCAAAAATTGATCGTTTCTATCCTAGTACATCCGACATACCCGCAAAAGAGATTAAAAGTTGAACGAACTACTGAACGTTAATGAACAGAGAGATAACGGTGAGTCGGGCTACAATCAAGTTATAACATCCGAATGGACGCAATTGATAGCCACAACCTCACAACAATCTTTTAATCTACTGCGTACCCTCGCCGTTCAAAAAGCATCCGATTTTGCTGACGAGTTCTACATCTACATGCTCAAAGATCAAGAAGCTTCGCTTTTTCTTTCCAGTCAGCAGGTCCATGATCGACTCCATGGCTCTATGAGCAAATGGATAGCAGACATTTTAACGAATACCGGCGACAGTCTGGCAGACCTGATTAACCATCAAAAGAAAATTGGTCAGATTCATGCGCGTATTGGTATTCCCGTCGATCTGGTTGAACGCGGCGCTCGACGTCTCAAATGGCACCTTTATGAACACATCGCACAGGTGGCAGATGATAAAGCACTATGCTTTGATGCCATGCGTTTCGCTTCGATTTCCATGGATATCGCCATAGAGATAATGAGTAAAACGTATTCGCAATCGCACGATCTGGCAGCCAAAAATGAAGAATCCTATCGGCTATTTTCTATTCTGGAAAATGCCAGTATGGAGAGAGAACGGCAAAATGCATCGCTGCTAAATTGGGAAAATGCCTTTATTTTTAGCGTTGCTACCGGTACGCCACTTTCCAGCATCCAGGATTTAAGCGATTCGGATTTTGGCCTGTGGTTTAACCATAAGGGGAAATCCAGCTTCAGTAACATTCAGGGAATACGTACCATCGCGACAATCATGACTGAAACCGATGAGTACATCCGCAACTATAGTCACACAGCACTACTGACGCAGCAGGATTACGCACCGCTACTTAAAGCGGTCAGAAGTAAAATCTATAAAATAAATATGCTGTTGGGATCGCTATTTGACGAAGTTCAAAAACTGGAGAGTGGCAAAGATACATTGACCCTTCTGCTAAACCGCCGCTTCCTGCCAACGATTCTTCGACACGAAATATCGCTGACAATGCATTCAAATACGCCGCTCAGCATCGCTATGATTGATATTGACCACTTTAAATCCGTCAATGACACCTATGGTCATGCCGCTGGCGACAACATCCTGAAAAGGATTGCAGAAATTCTGTATGAGAGCACGCGAAACAGCGACTATGTGTTCCGTTATGGCGGGGAAGAATTCCTGATCGTACTCATTGAGACACCCAAAGTTGCCGCTCACACCATCATCGAACGGCTGAGAAAGAAAATCGAGAATCACTTTATCCATCTTCAAAACGGCGAAAGCGTCAAGATGACCATCAGCGCAGGCATCGCCGTGTATAGTGGCCATCCAGATTATGAGTGCCTGATAAAGGCTGCGGACGATGCACTCTATCAGGCCAAGGCCAACGGCAGAAACCGGATCGAATACGCGCCGGAATAGCTATTCCCTCTTATTGCAAACCTGCATTTCAACCCACATCGAAAAAAGAATAGTGCCCTATTCATCATCGCAGGTTTGCATCATGTCCATAACTAAACGGATAAATTCCCCTCATTGGACAAATTCACTTTTCTCACACAGATATCTCAACCCGCTAGCGAGAGCGATTTTCTTACGCCAGCAAGGACATAGAGATAATTTGTTTTGAGAGTGTGAGCTAGAGGAGGTAAAAGTGAATGCTCGGCAAAATACAACATGATAAAAATAGGTGAATTAGAAAAGAGCTATTTTCAACACGTGGCTTTCATGTGAAAATTTCATGTAGGAAAAAATCAAAAACAACCATTAACTTACTTATTTTATTACATAATTGGCGGAAAGAGTGGGATTTTAATCCCAGTGGAGTTACCCCCCCACTCCAGTTTTCGAGACTGGTTCGCTCAGCCGCTCCGGCATTTCTCCGTTTAAGCTGTTGCCATGATCCCCGTTTTTGCGGCATGTTAACAGAACCCAACCTCGCCTTTAAATTCAAGTGACGACTTAACGAGCAATAACAATGATTAAATGGCCGTGGAACAACTCTCAACCACAGGTGCAGACGCTTGAACATTGGCAAGCTGCAATTTCGATCCCGCTTCTCGCTCCCTTAAGCGACGAAGAACACCAGAAACTGGCCGCCCTTGCCGATCAGTTTCTGAAGCAAAAGCGCCTGATTCCGTTACAGGAACTGCTGTTGACAGATATCATGCAACGGCGCATCGCCTTGTTGTTTTCCCTACCAGTGTTGTCGCTGGGAATAGGTGCACTCGATGGCTTCCACGAGGTTCTGGTTTACCCCGGCCCGTTTATTGTCGAGGAAGAGTGGCAAGACGACATCGGACTCGTACATACAGGGAAAATGGTACAGTCCGGGCAAAGTTGGGATCAGGGACCGATTGTCCTCAATTGGCAGGAAGTGCAGGACTCCTTCGACCTCTCCGGTTTCAACCTCATCATTCATGAAGTTGCCCACAAGCTGGATATTCGCAGCAGCGGTGAAGCAACGGGCGTTCCCCTGATTCCACTGCGCGATATTGCTGTCTGGGAGCAGCATCTTCACAGCGCAATGGATGCCTTACAGGAAGAAATCGATCTAGTGGGAGAAGATGCCGCCAGCATGGATCCCTACGCCGTCCACGATCCAGCAGAGTGCTTTGCGGTGCTGTCGGAATATTTCTTCAGCGCCCCCGAACTTCTCGAAGAGCGCTTCCCCGACCTGTACCGCTGCTTTCAAAAATTCTATCGACAAGATCCACTCGCCCGACTAAAAAGCTGGCAAAACAACATCAACTACCGCGCACCATCCATTTATTAACTCATAAAAAAACAATAAATTGTACATAGCCTAAACAGTCAGACGAGAAAGCTGATTTTGCCGTTGACAGTACCGCAGGTGCCGGATATCATCCGCCCCGTTCACACGATTCCTCTGTAGTTCAGTCGGTAGAACGGCGGACTGTTAATCCGTATGTCACTGGTTCGAGTCCAGTCAGAGGAGCCAAATTCTTGTTTTCATGCCTCTTTACGAATCCCTATGTGATTCAGATTCAATAAGTTAGCGTGAAAAGTCTTCCCGATGCATTTTTAGTTTACCCTCCGTATCGGGAGAATTTGGTGGTCAGATTTGGGGTCAGGTTAGTTCGATAACGGAGTGCCCCCCAAATGCCCCTTAACGACCGGGAATTTTGACCCGCATTGAGGGCTACCAGCAAGGACGATAATTAACTCGCTTGGCAAGCATCACTCACCCTGCACCTGTTCATCCGTTCAAGCGAACTGTTCGGGATAGGGTTTGGTCGCCCAAGACTAAATCTACACTCTGATTCATTGACAGAAGCGAACGATTCATCCGCCCCTACGCATGAACCTTCCTGCTTTTGAGGAGTATCCGATCGAAAAAGGGATCATTGGAATATCCTGCAATTCGATTTTGATTTTGAGGTGGTGCTTGACACTGAAGGCGAACAGCTCGGGCCTATGGAGGAACCGTCCCATCACAGAACATCAAGCCGCTATGTTCGATACCGAAGGGTTTCGACAAGCAAAGAGAACGCGGAAGAGTGGTGCCTGCGGTTAGGGTAGTAGAGATGGTAGCCAGGCATGTCCGGTGTAAACTGACTGAGAACCTGAATAAGGCTTCCGTTGTCAACAAATCTCTGAATTTGGTCCAGATGGATACATGCCAAGCCATGCCCATCAAGTACCGCGTCGACCAGAAGGTCAACCGTATTCACGACCAGTTGTCCCTGGCCGCGAACTGTTATTTCTCGTCCGCCACTCATTAGGCGCCATCCAATTAACGTGCCGGATGTTGGCAGGCGGAAGTTGATGATGCTATGGTCGATCAGCTCTGCGGGCGTTGTCGGCGCAGGGCGCATTGCAAGATAGGCTGGGCTGGCAACGATAGCCATCGGGATGTCGGGACCAATCCGCATCGCAATCATATCCTTGTCGATCTCTCCGCCCAAGCGGATGCCAGCATCAAATTGATTGGCAACGACGTCTACCAGCGCATGATCAACGCTGACCTCAATATGGATATCAGGATTGTCTGCCAGCAACCGTTTCATGGCCGGCATGAGTATGGTTTTTGCCGCATGCTCCACCGTTGTGATCCGGAGCGTTCCAGAAGGCCGGTCGCGCAGTTCACCGAGGGAGCCGATCACCGTGTCGAGGTCATGCAGCATTGGTCCAAGCTTCGCAAGCAGGCGCTCTCCAGCCTCTGTAGGCGCGACACTGCGTGTCGTGCGCGCGAGCAACCGAAGACCCAAGCGTTCCTCGACACGGCGGACGATCTGACTAAGGGCTGACTGTGCCATCCCCAGACGGAGGGCAGCCTTCGTGAAGCTGCGTTCCTCAGCAACCACCACGAAGGCGGTCAGATCGGCAATCTCGTCGCGACGCAAGGCTTTCTCTCCTCACCATTAATCACTGAAATGATAAGGCTAAGTGTTTTTATACATCTAGTCCACCTAATCGATAACTCTTATCTTAGTCGGCGACACCGTGGCTCGGTCCTACCGGATCAAAATTGTGCCGCACCCATTCCAAGGAAAATTTCATGCCCCATTCAGACCTCCTTTTCGACCATTTTCGATTTGAAAATGGCATGACACTTCGAAATCGCGTGGTAATGACGCCGATGACAACCTGGTCCGCCAATCCAGACGGAACTATCTCCGACCAAGAGGCCGCTTACGTTCAGGCGCGCGCCAAGGATGTAGGCATGGTCATCACTGGGTGTACGCACGTCACACCGGAAGGGATCGGCTTCACGGACGAGTTCGCCGCCTATGACGATCGCTTCATCCCCAGTCTGCGCAAGCTGGCGCAAGCCGCAAAGAGTGGCGGCGCTTCTGCCATCCTGCAGATTTTTCATGCGGGTAGCAAGGCGGTGCCAGAACTCGTACCGAACGGTCGGGTCGTTGGACCCAGCACGATGGAAGTACCCGCCGGTCTGTTCAACAACGGTGGGAACACTGCCACTGCTCTGAGACACAGCGAGATTGAGAGCATCATCAAAGCATTCGGTGACGCGACGCGACGCGCGATCGAAGCTGGCTTCGACGGCGTTGAGTTGCATGGCGCACACGGGTTCCTCCTTCAGGACTTTTTCTCGCCATTGGCAAATAATCGCGATGACGAATGGGGCGGCTCTCTGGACAAAAGACTTCGCTTCCCGTTGTCTGTTGTGCAGACCGTCAGGCAGGTCATCAGTGCACACACTGATCGGCCCTTTCTCTTGGGATACCGGATCTCGCCTGAAGAACAGGCGGACGGCGGGTTGCGGATCGCTGATACGAAGATACTGCTCGACAGGCTGATCGATACGGGTGTTGATTATATCCATGCGTCTCTACACGACGTGCTCAATGGAAAGCCGATTGTGGATGACGGCGGCAAAACGACGGCACGATTGCTCATTGAGCATGTGGCCGACCGTGTTCCATTGATCGCGGCAGGCGGGTTCAAGACGCCGACGCAGGCACAAGCGGCATTAGACGCAGGTCTCTCATTAGCCGCGATCGGTCAGGCCCTGATCATGAATCCGAATTGGGTTGCGCTGGCCAAGGCAGGTCGCGAGGAGGAAATCGTGAACGTCCTCAACCCCGCATCAGTGCAGGATCTGAACATTCCGGAAAAGCTTTGGACTGTCATCCAGCAGGCAAAGGGCTGGTTCCCGTTGGTTGAGACCGAGCAGGCTGTCGAGTGACATTCTCCAACGGTCATGAAGGATATAACCATTACTGCTACCGGTGTTTAATTCACATTGAACAAGCAAATGAAAGACAAAGTCCAGGCAGGGTGAAATTTTTATTTCAGTGAGAATTAAAACCTGAACAATGTTGTCGCAGAGGGGTAATACGGGCAGTATGGATGCTACCTGACACAATAATAAATAAGGGACGTTAATGTTCCGAAAATCGACTCTGGTGACTTTACCTCTGCTGATAGCGTCGGTATTCCTGCTAACAGGGTGCCCACCACCACCGGATATAACGCAGTGGCAACGCCCTAATACGGATATCGGCGGCGTGCGCGTCGCGATGGGTAAATGCGGCGTGCAACTCCCCGGCCCTGACATCCCCAAAACGGATAATGAGTCAGTTCTGTATTACCAATGCATGGAGAGTATGGGGTTTACCCGTAAAGACGGATTCAAAATTTGCAGCCTTCGTGTCTACCATGACACCCCATCCTGCCTCCAGCAAGAGCAGGGGTATCCTTTGAGCCAGCGCCAGCTAGAGGCGCTGCCTTTTGTCGCAGACAGAGGGTTTATTCCGATTAAGCCGGATTCCGGCGTGAGCACGTTTTCGTTGATTAGCTGGCGTAAAGCGGGGGCCTCGCTGCATTTTTCTCATCAAGTTGAAAACGACAAACAAGCACTGGCGGTGATGTATCAATGCGGTTATCCGCAGCCTTTGGGTTCGGTGCCTTACGTGCCGACGCTGCGCAAAGCCGCTGATGTGCAGCGATGCATGCTGGATAAAGGCTTCGAGCCGAAGAATAAACTCAATCTAGTCTGCCGCAATTACCCGCAAGTCACGGGCTGCCCAAAAACATAACGCCCGACTGAACTTCCCCCGAAGCAACTGTATAGTCTGTTTGTAGTGGTCAACAAGGCACTCCACCTGATGGGCTATACACGAAAGATGAAATCTGCGGCCATGGATTCCACGCAATAGTATGCAGTGCTTTGATGCCGATCCCCTTTTGTTCGCTACCGTAGCTCAGAAGGTTGTCGTTAATCGCAACGCGCTTCGAGCCCTGTAGGATGAAAACGATACTGGCATAGCACGATTATAGCGATGCTCCAGCACTGCGTAAGATGACTGATACAATCAGGCAAGAAACTGAGCTTATCAGGCGTAGGTTACAAATCGTTCATTACCTATCATGGGTAGGTCAAGCACGCACCGCACCGAAACGTGCGTCTAATAACCTAAGAGAGACAGCCCATGACCCATAAGATTGCACTCATCACTGGCACCAGCCGTGGCCTCGGCCGCAACATGGCTCTTCACCTCGCCAAGCGCGGCGTCCACATCATCGGCACCTATCGCAGCGGCGCTGTAGAAGCTCAAGCGGTGAAACAGGAGATCGAAGCGTTGGGTGGTAAATCTACGATGCTGCCACTCGACATCACCGATACCGCCAGTTATCAGACTTTCTCAAACGCCGTGACTGAAACGTTGATGACCGATTTCGGACGCGAGCGCTTCGATTTTCTCATTAACAATGCCGGTAACGGCCTCTTTGCAAATTTCGTTGACGCGACTGAGGAGCAATTTTCTTCGCTGGTAGCCACGCATCTTCAGGGGCCGATTTTTCTGACTCAGAAACTGTTGCCGCTTGTTGAAGACGGCGGGCGTATCCTGAACGTGTCGTCTGGCTTCGTGCGTTTTACGTTGCCGGGGTACAGCATTTATGCGGCGGTGAAGGCCGCAGTAGAGGTGCTGACCCGTTATATGGCCGTCGAGCTGGGTTCACGTCAAATCCGGGTCAATGCCATTGCCCCAGGTGCCATCGCAACCGATTTTGGCGGTGGTGCAGTGCGCGACAATAAAGATGTCAACGCCTATGTGGCTCAGGGCATTGCTCTGGGGCGCGTCGGTCTGCCGGACGATGTAGGTAGTGCAGTAGCCGCCATCCTGTCCGATGACATGGCTTGGGCTAACGGCACGACCTTTGACATTTCGGGCGGGCAACTGCTGTAGTAACTGCACGTTATTCCGTCACTTCGCCACCTTATTAGGGGATTCATATGCTTAACGCTCAGTCGACGCTTATCAGCTATCCCCCGTTCGTTCAGCGAGCAGCGATTGTGCTGCTGGAAAAGAATGTGCCCTTTGAGGGGATCAAGGTAGTCACCGATGGTGAAACGAAGTAAAAACCCGCCATGAATACAATTGACCGCATCGTTCTCACAAAGACGACGCGGTTAATTTTTGCAACGTAGTAAGAACAGTAACAGTGCGATCAGACAGACCGTCGCCTGTATGCCTCCCAGTGCTGTGACTGCAGGGAATGTCAGCACAGAACCGAGCCAGGTTGTGATTGCAGCCGCTCCCATCGTAAGAAATCCAAGCAAAGCGGATGCCAGCCCGGCCTGTTTCCCAAAGGGACCCATTGTGATTGCCGTTCCCAATGGATTGGCTAACCCCATGCCCCAGAGGAACATAATCATAGACAGGGTATACCAACCCAGACCGGGATCTTCCGGCCCAATCAACAATAGGCTACCGCCGAGTAACGCGATGAAGATGCCTCCCGAGGTAATGACTTGCACGCCATAGCGGTGCGCCAGTCGCGGTGCAGCCATACCCGCGGCAAAAACGACAAATACAGTGGAGGCAAAGTACAGCCCGGCTTGTAATGATGACAACCCTATCCCACTCATCAAGATGGCAGGCGCGGCGCCGAATGACGCAAACAAACCGCTCATCAACAGGCTCATAGATAGTGCCGGAAGGATAAATTTTCTATCCACAGCCAGCTTGACGTACGCGACTATTACGCTCGGAATTGAATGTGGCGCACGCCGTTCGGCAGGGTGCGTTTCTCCCAATGTATTGACATAGAATACAGCGACAGCAAAAGCGGCAAGGCCCACAAGGATGAAAATCGCCCGCCACCCCAGCATGGTTGTCAGCACGCTGCCAACCAACGGTGAGAAGCCCGGGGCCGCCGCTGTGGCGATCATGGTCAAGGAGAGTGCACGCGCTAATGTTTCACCGTCAAACAAATCACGCGCAATGGCACGAGCCAAAACGGCAGCGGCACACACACCCAACGCTTGGATGACGCGTCCGGCAATGAGCGTTTCAAGTGAGTCGGCAAGCCCTCCCACTACCGTACCCACAATGAATATTGAGAGTCCCCCTAACACAAGTTTCTTGCGTCCATAGCGATCGGCCAACGGGCCGACCACCAACTGTCCCAGTGCGAAGGTGATAAAAAAGCTGGAAAGGGTAAGTCCAAGCTCGCGAGCCGATACCCCTAACTGCTCACCGATATCCGGGAATGCGGGAAGAATAATGTTAGTAGACAGTATGCTGATGGCCGAAAGCCCTGCCAGTAACGCGATAATTTTCCCTGTCAGCAGCTGCCCCCCTGACAAGTGGGCTTCAGGGGTGATTACAGTGGGAGAATGTTCTGGATTCATGATAAACGCTCATGAAAAGAAACTGACGATCTGAATAAGAAAGACATGTCATTTAGTGGCTTTTGAATCGCCACCACATCTTTTGCTGCATAAATAAAATCCGGGATTAGACGATGAAACCCACTCATGGCGTCGTCTCCCATCGGCGAAAAAGCACACTTGCATTAACGCCGCCGAAACCGAAACCGTTGGATAAGGCATACGTTATCGTAGCGTAACGTGCCTTTAACGCGACAAGATCCAGGCCGCGTCCTGCCTCGTCCGGGTAACGCAGGTTTAGCGTGGGCGGAATAACCTGGTCACGCAGGGCAAGCACAGTAAATATCGCTTCAATGCCACCTGCCGCGCCCAGCAGGTGGCCGGTAGCTGATTTGGTCGAACTGACTGCCACCCCTGACTCACTACCAAACACTGACCGAATCGCCGCCAGTTCTCCTCTGTCACCTACCTGAGTCGATGTCGCATGGGCATTGATGTGTTGTATCTCATCCGCATTGATCCCAGCCTGGCCTAAAGCCAATTCCATCGCCCGTCGGGCACCGCTACCGTCTTCTGGCCCAGCGGTCAGATGCCATGCATCGGCACTGGTGCCATATCCCACTAATTCTGCCAGTGGCGTAGCACCACGAGCCAATGCATGCTCAAGGGATTCAATCACTAATAATCCAGCACCTTCCGCCATAACAAACCCGTTTCGATCACGATCAAAAGGCCGCGATGCTTCTTCTGGCTTATCTGCAAACCCGGTAGAAAGCGCACGTGCAGCAGCAAAGCAGCCTAGCGTGACACGATCAATGGCGGCTTCTGTGCCACCACAAATGGCAATGTCCGCTTCTCCGTTTCTGATAAGGCGGGCCGCATCACCAATCGCCTGCACACCAGCCGCACATGCTGTAATGGGCGCGCCCAATGGCCCCCTGAAACCCTGCTGGATCGAGACTTGACCTGCTGCCATATTGGCGAGAAATGAGGGCGCGGTGAATGGTGACAACCGTCGGGGACCGCGCGTATCGGTAGTGCGAACTGCTTCAGCAATGGCACCAAATCCCCCCACTCCCGATGCGATAATTGTCGCCGTCCGCTGCCGCTCGTGTTCATTAGCTGGGTGCCAGCCTGCCTGCGTCACAGCCTCCTGAGCGGCGATAAGGGCAAATTCTATGAAGCGATCCATTTTCTTACGCTCTTTGGCCGGTATAAAACGCTCTGGTTCATAACCTGCTTCAGGGTCATCCGAAAGCTCAGGGACCTGCCCTGCTACGGAAATACCCGTGCCGTCGCTGATATCAGCAGGAAGTGTTCTTATGCCCGATCGCCCTTCCAGCAGCCTGCGCCAGACTATATCTGTACCGCACCCCAGAGGACTGATAATGCCGCAGCCGGTTACCACTATTCGCTTATGACTTGTTAGCGTCATCGTTAAATCCTCATCATTTCAGTCGATGTATTTAGGGCCGCCGAGTCGTAGTACGGCGACCACATCCGCGTCAGTGTCACGCAGTAGCCTGTTGTTCTACACGCTTCTGGTCATCGGGACGTATCTTGAACCAGATGGCATACATTGCAGGCAGGAATACCAACGTGATGATGGTGCCGCCAAACGTACCGCCAATCAGGGTATAAGCCAGCGTTCCCCAGAAGACAGAATGCGTCAGCGGGATAAACGCCAGTATGGCGGCCATCGCCGTGAGCAACACGGGCCGAGCTCGCTGCACTGTCGCTTCCACCACCGCGTGGAACGGCGCCAGCCCTTCCTGCTCGTTGTGATGGATCTGCCCTATCAGGATCAAGGTGTTACGCATTAGGATGCCCGACAGCGCAATCAGTCCCACAAGCGCATTGATACCAAACGGCTGGTTGAAGATCAGCAGCGTTGGCACCACCCCAATTAGCCCCAGTGGCGCGGTGAGGAAGACCATCACCATCGCCGACATCGAGCGTACCTGCAGGATGATTATCAACAGCGTCATGGCAATCATGATGGGGAACAGCGGAGCCATCGCCCCGGTGGCTTTTGCCGACTCTTCAATTGGCCCCGCCTGCTCAATACGATAGCCGGCCGGTAGTGTATCGATGACGGGCTGTAACTGTTTCAGGATCGCCGTCGAGACATCCGGCGGTTGCAGATTTTCAGCGATATCACCGCGCACGGTGAACGTCGGGGTACGATCGCGACGGCGCAGAATAGGGTCTTCCATCTGCACACCGACATCCCCTATCTGTGACAAAGGAATACGCTGACCGGCAGAACCCACCAGAGTAAAACCTGCTATTTTTTCAGGATCGAGTCGGATATTCCCCGCCGCGCGTGCCATAACTTGCACCGAACGGATATCTTCACGCACAGACGTGATCGGAACGCCCGAGAGCAGGAATTGAAGCTGCTGAGCAACGGCATTCGATGTCAATCCCACCGCCTGCAGGCGGTCCTGATTGAGCGTAAAATGCAGCGTTGGCACCTGCGGGCCCCAGTCGGTGTTGACGGTTCTCATCATCGGACTACCCAGCATCACCTTTTCTACCTTGCCTGCAATCTCGCGTAGCTGAGCGGGATCCGGCCCCATGACACGGTAGGCCACCGGATAAGGTGAATTCGGGCCAAACACCAGTTGCGTCACACGCACCAGCGCCTCGGGTGCCAGGCCCTCAGCAGCGACTTCACGAAGCCGGAACTTCAGCGCCTCACGCTCTTCTGGGTTATCCGTCAGCACAACAATTTTCGCAAAAGACGGATCGGGCAGCTCTGGTGCCATGGCCAGGAAGAAACGGGGTGAGCCCTGCCCGATATAGGACGTCACGATTTTTGCCTCTTTCTGATTCTTCAGCCAGGCTTCAACTTTTGCGGCGGCGGCGCTGGTCTGCTCAATCGACGTACCATACGGCATCTGGATTTCTACCAGCACCTCTGGGCGATCGGAGGTCGGGAAAAATTGTTTTTTCACCAGCCCCATGCCAAGAATAGCGACAGTGAAAACGGCAATAACGGTACCTGCCACTACCCATTTGTGCGCGATGACGTGCGTCAGCAATCGGCGAAAGCGGTTGTAATGTCGAGTGTCGTAGATGGCCGCGTGCCCACCCTCAACCGTTTTGATGTTCGGCAGCATTTTCACGCCCAGATAAGGCGTAAATACCACCGCGACCACCCACGAAGCAATCAGGGCAATCCCCACAATCCAGAACATGTTGCTGGTGTACTCACCGGCGGTGGATTGGGCGAAACCGTTAGGCATAAAACCGACGGCCGTCACCAGCGTGCCGGCCAGCATCGGTGCCGCCGTGTGACTCCAGGCATAGGCCGAGGCTTTAACTCGGTCATAGCCCTCTTCCATTTTCACCACCATCATTTCGATGGCGATGATGGCATCATCGACCAACAACCCCAGCGCCAGAATCAATGAACCCAGCGTAATACGGTCGAAGTTTTTGCCGGAAGCCTCCATCACCACGAAGACGATAGCCAGCGTCAACGGCACGGCAGCAGCGACAACCACTCCCACGCGCCAGCCCATACTGACAAAGCAGACCACCATCACGACGAGCAGCGCGACGAAAAATTTGATCATGAACTCGTCGACGGACGAACTGATATTCACGGACTGATCGGTAACTTTCGTGAACGTCATGCCGAGCGGCATGCCTTCATTGATTTTTGCCGTCTCGACATCCAGTGACTTACCCAAATCCAGACCGTTCCAGCCCTCACGCATAATGATACCCAGCAACAGTGCGGGTTCACTCTGGTTGCGGACCAGGAAGGTCGCCGGATCTTCGTAGCCACGTTCAACCGTCGCCACATCTGAGAGTTTCAGTGTCCTGCCCTGTACGACGATTGGCGTTTCGCGGATCTTTTCTAGTTTGTCGAAGGCGCCATCTAGGCGGATAAAGACCTGCGGCCCGTTGGTGTCAATCGAACCGGCAGGCGTCAATACGTTCTGGCTGTTGAGAACGGAAAAAATATCCTGCGGAGCAATGCCCAGCGTTGCCAGCCGGTCATGAGAGAACGAGACAAAGATGCGCTCAGCCTGCTCGCCGATAATATTGACTTTCTTCACTCCCGGCACATGAAGCAGACGCTGGCGCAACGATTCCGCATCACGGACCAGCAGCCGCTGTGGCTCCCCTTTCGCCTTCAACGCAAAGAGCGAAAAAGTAACATCGGAGAATTCGTCGTTAACCATCGGTCCGATCACGCCTGCCGGCAGATTCTTCGCTTCATCGCCGAGCTTCTTGCGCGCCTGATAAAATTCTTCCTGCACCTGTGAAGGCGGTGTACCGTCCTGCAATGACAGCATGGTAAAAGCCAGTCCAGGCCGCGTGTAAGTCTCACTACGGTCATACCACTTGAGCTCTTGCATACGCTTTTCAAGCGGTTCGGCTACCTGATCCTGCATTTCCTGCGCGGTAGCACCCGGCCAGGCAGAAACAATCGTCATCTGCTTGACCGTAAACGGTGGGTCTTCCGCTCGGCCCAGTTCGAAGAACGACAGAATGCCGGCCACGGTAATCAGGATGATAAGAAATAAGGTGATTGAGCGCTCGCGGACGGCGAGTGCCGAAAGATTGAATCGCCCCTCGCTCATGGTTGGCCCCCGGCGACACTGACATCACTTTGTGCAACCGTGCGGACGGCCTCACCGTCATGCAACAGATGTGCGCCTAAAGCCACAATCTGTTCACCGGGCTGTAGGCCGCTAGTCACTCTCGCCGTGTCATCCCCCAACCCAATCACCTGAACAGGATGCCACGACACTTTGGCAGGTTTGTCTGAAATACCCCAGACACCCGGCCCTTTCCCCGCATCATAAATCGCGGCGATAGGCACCTGAAGAACCTGCGCAGGTAACTTGCCTTCAGCAATATTGAGTGTGACGGTGGAGCCAAGCGGTGCGCTCGCCAACGCGCCCTCAAGGACATACCTCGCCTCGAAGGTGCGCGTCACAGGGTCTGCCGCATCGGAGAGGAGGCGCAGTTTCGCTGGAACTGACTGTTTATCGATACCGTACAGCGTGGCCTGAGCCTCGCTCCCAACAGCTGGACGTAGTGTCTCTGGCAATTGCACGATAGCCTCCCGCTGCCCCGCTCGCGCCAGTCGGACAACAGGCTGCCCTGCACTGACCACCTGCCCAGGTTCAGCCAGCGTGTCTACCACCACGCCGTCGGCATCGGCCAGCAGTACGGCATACCCCGTAGCATTACGCGCCACATCGGCCTGAGCCTGCGCGGCGCTCAGATCCGCTTTCGCCGTCTCAGCAGCAGCCTTTATCTGATCGTAGGCTGAAGCGGATATAGCACCTGCAGTGACCAGGCCACGATAACGAGCTTCGTCATCGATCGCCTGTTTGGCTCGGGCACGGGCCGCGGTAACAGCCTGCTGCTGGGCTTGTGCCTGCAAACTGAGATCGATGGGGTCCAAACGCATCAAAGGCTGACTGCGTTTCACGGTCTGCCCGGTATCCACCAGACGTTCAAGGATTTTGCCCTGCACTCTAAAGCCAAGGTCGCTTTGAACTCGGGCGACAACAACGCCAGTGAATGCACGGGAAGCATCAACGGCGCTCACCACGGTAGCCGCTCTCACCAGAGGAGGCAGATTGCGGGGATCGTCGACGTCAGAAGCGTCGCCACACGCCACCAGGGCGAGAGGCAACAGGCAAACAGCAATAGTGGCAGATTTGAGCCGAAGCATGGGTTCCCTTATCAAATTAGCAGGACAGTAACCGCATTCTCCAACCAGTGACCAAATTTGTCAATGGTCACAATCTTTAAGGTGCCAGACTCCGTAATATCAATGACGGTAGTAATACAGCAGCTGACGCTGACGTATCCAAATTGTATTGCAGTTGAACAGGACAAACATAAGGGCGCATGACCAGATAGATGGCTTGTGCCGCCTCATCCAGCGGCGTCTTGCGTTCGAATTCCCCGGACTGTCGTCCCTCAAGAAGAATTTGTTGAACAAGCTGGCGTAGATTTTCTTCATATCTCGCTGCTGAAGGCCACCGGTCGCGAGAGGATACAGCGGCGATGTCATACAGCTTGCGATCGTGAAAAAATAAGTCGCCGCCCGCGTCTATCAAGGCTTTGAACAGGCGTCTCAGTTTTTCTGAAGCCGTTGGCACATCCGCGATCGCTGAATTGACAATATCCATAATCATTGCCAATCGATTAGCGCAGATCATCTCACCGATCGCCTGCTTGGAATCAAAAAATTTGTAGATGTATGCCTTAGAAAACCCAATCGCCTTGGCTAGATCGGACACCGTTGTCTTCTCATAGCCAAAGTGTCCGAAGTGCTCAGTGGCAGCTTCCACAACCTGATCTCGGACGCTATGGTCCGACGGCCCACGTGGGGGATGTGTATTCGTATGTTTAGTCATTTTTCAAGCTTATCTCACCGAGCCCTGATTGACAACAAGTGACCAATTGATAATATAGTCACAATCGTTAAACTCAAGGAATTACTATGTTACCCCTCCGTACCCTTGCCTTGGTTGTGACTACTAGCGTAATGGCGGGTTGCGCGGTTGGACCGGATTATCATCGTCCGGACGCGCCACTCGCGGATCGTTATCAGGCGCAATCCGCTTCACAGCAATCCATCGCAAAACAAGGAAACGCAAACCAGACTGCCAACATAGCCGTCTGGTGGGAAAGCTTTAATGATCCCTTACTGAGTGAGTTAGTTTCAAGGGCTCTCGCACAGAATCTTGATTTAGCCCAAGCGTCCGCACGGATGACTCAGGCACGTGCTGGGCTTGGCGCGGCAACAGCGGCTCTGCTGCCATCAGGTAACGTCAGCGGACAGGCCACTCGCGCGTATCAGTCGGTTGAAACCGCACAAGGCCGGTTGCTCAACTCGGTTCCTGGCTACAATCGCTACGGCAATGCCTATGAAACCGACCTCAACGCAAGCTGGGAGATTGACGTTTTCGGTGGTCTGCGACGCGATCGTCAGGCGGCACTGGCTGACTATCAGGCTTCAGAGGCTGGCGTAACAGCCACGCGGCTGGCCGTCGCCGCGCAGACTGCCGATATTTATATCGCCCTGCGCGGGTTACAAACTCGTTTGGAGATAGCCAATCGGCAGGTTAATACACAGCAAGAATTGCTAGAAAAAGTGCAGCTACTCCACAGCAAAGGGCTCGCCGCAGAGTATCAAGTCCGCCAGACCGAAGGCTCACTTTCACAGGTTCAGGCAACCGTGCCCGTTCTCCAAACGGGTATCGATGCTGCGATGAACGCGTTGGACGTCATGCTCGGCACGCCTCCTGGAACCTATCGTAATCAGTTGGCTTCTTCGGGTCCTATTCCACAGCCCCCACAGCTCATATCAACAGGGACACCTGCCGATCTGCTGCGTCGTAGACCCGATATTATCGTAGCCGAACGCCATCTCGCGGCGTCCAACGCGCGCATCGGGGTCGCCATCAGCGAGTATTATCCTAAATTTTCACTCAACGCATTACTCGGTAGCGCAACATCGGTGTCGAGCGGCAACCTGTTCTCCAACGGTGCCAGCCAATCGGCGGGTGTATTGGGGCTGCGCTGGCGACTCTTCGATTTCGGCCGTATTAACGCTCAGATCGATCAGGCTAAGGGGCAGGAAGCCGAAGCATTGGCAGCTTACCGTCTGTCAGTATTAAGCGCGACCGAAGACGTTGAGAACGCACTCTCGGCGCTGCTCAATCGTGAGACGCAGACAACAACATTAACCGCAGGCGAAACGGCGTTGGCTAGCGCACGCCAATCATCTTTCATCGCTTACCAGAAAGGGACCGCCAGCCTGATTGACGTCCTGCATAACGATGAAACCCTGTTGCAGACTTCCGACGCCAGAGCGCAGGCCCAGACGGAATCTGCACGCGCAGCGGTCGCTACGTTTAGGGCGCTCGGCGGTGGCTGGCAGCCTCCAGAAACCGCTGCGAAGATGCTCTAATATATCCATGTACCGGTGCGCAAACATGCCATCGACTAACACCTGCACAGCTCACAATAAATAACCGGAGTGATTAACATGACAGCAAAAAACAATGCGTGGGTGCTCATCACAGGGGCTTCAGGCGGATTTGGCGAAGAGTTCGCGCGTCAATATGCCGCGCAGGGAAAATCACTCATTCTGGTGGCTCGGCGGCTCAATAAGCTTGAATTGCTGGCAGCAGAATTGCGGGAGCGTTTTAACATTGATGTGATGGTTGAACAGGCCGATCTTTCTGTGATGACCGCAATTAGCGATCTGCACAGTCGACTGCGGGAACAAAATATTGTGGTTGATATATTAATTAACAATGCTGGCCATGGTTTGCAGGGCAGCTTTTTGGATCAACCACTGGATGACGCGCTGGACATGATCAATCTGGATATCGCAAGTTTGACAGCAATGACTCGGCTCTTTGCAGAAGATATGCGCGTCAGGCGTAAAGGACATATTTTGATGGTCGCCAGCCTGTTGTCTTATCAGGGCGTAAAGAATTTTGCCGTTTACTCAGCAGCGAAAGCGTATGTGCTCCGGTTCTCCGATGCTCTGCATCGTGAGCTTAAAGACGACGGCATCATTGTCACCGCGCTTTGTCCGGGCATGTCTGACACCGGCTTTGCTACCGTCGCCAACCAGAAAATAACCCCTCTATTAAAAGGGGCAATGATGCAACCTAAACCGGTTGTACAAGCCGGCATCCGAGCGCTTCAGGCTGGGCGAATGAGCATTGTTCCGGGGATGGGAAATAAGGCAATTACATTTCTGACCTGGGCCACGCCACGCTGGTTACATCAGGCCATCATGGCCCGTGTAATGGGCGTATAAAACGCGGCCTGAACGCGTGTATGGAGCAAAGAAGAATGAAATCAAAAGGTCAAGATCGGGTATGGAAACCCGCATGTAAAGTCATCGTAAGGCAACATATCCTCATGAATTATCTTGCCTCAGATTTTATATCCCTAATACGGCGCCTTTCTTCAGCCCAGTCGATCAATGCTTCCATCGCGGGCCCCAAAGCAATGCCCATGTCGCTCAGCGTATATTCAACTCTGGGTGGCACTTGCGGATAAATTGTACGTATGACTATGCCATCGCTCTCCAGTTGCCGAAGCTGCTGAATCAGCATCTTCTGGTTAACCCCTTCAACCAAGCGCTCCAGGTCAGAAAAGCGTATCGGGCCCTTGGCCGCAAAGAGTTGACAGATGATGATGATTTTCCACTTTCCCTCCAGTACCCGAAGCGCCTCGGTGGTCGCCGCCGCCCATACCAACCGCTGCTGGGGGTCCTCACAATTCCAGACACGTTCTTTCTTCATACTTACCTTTTAGGGTGTTACCCACTTACTGGTGTGTTCTTGTTACATTAACCTGTACATCCTAATATAACCAGAACAACCAGCTTACCTTAATAACACGAGGCAAAAAACATGGAAATAGGCATTATCGGGACAGGCAACATTGGCGGAACCCTTGCCCGCAAGCTTATAGCCGCGGGCCATCAGGTACGCGTTGCGAATTCCAAAGGCATTCATGGCGTTCAGAGCTTCGCCGATGAAATCGGGGCTACGGCAGTGGACGTCTATGGTGCAGTTAAGGGAGCCGACGCTATCATTTTATCAATCCCACTACCGGCACTGGCATCGCTGCCAAACGGTTTTTTTGATGACCTTCCCGAAACGGTACCGCTAATCGATACCAGCAACTATTACCCAGGCTTACGCGATCCACTTATTCCCGAAATTGATGACGGTATGACTGAGAGCGTATGGGTGTCGCAACAACTCTCACATCCCGTGATCAAAGCCTTCAATAACATTCTCGCCTGGTCGCTTGCAGAGCTTGGGACGCCAAAAGGTTCGGCATCACGTTTGGCTATTTCCGTAGCGGGCGATAACGCCACGTTAAAACAAATTGTCATGAATTTGGTGGATGACACGGGCTTCGATGCTATCGATGCAGGCTCCCTGGAAGAATCATGGAGGCAGCAACCGTCAACACCAGCCTACTGCTGCGATTACGATGCGGAAACGATGAAGAAAGGCATGGCAGCAGCCGTGAGGGGTGAGGCGGCATCGAAGCGCGATCGCCTACCAGAGTTGTTTGGCAAATTGGGTGCAAATCCTACTCATGAAGATATCGTGGCGATGAATCGCTCGCTCAACCCCTAACGGCTGCTGCCAGCCCGTTCACACCTCGGGTGCAAAGCAGTGCGCCCACTCACAGCAGTCATCACAGCTTGGGGAACGGCAGATCAGTTCCCCCTCACTGTGCAGACAACGTTGGCGGTAAAAGAATTTCTTCCAACGCATGTTAGTGGCGTTCATCTCCACTAAAGAGGGAAAACAGTCTGTCATCAATTCGCGCAGTTCATTGCGTGAATCTAACCCTAAATCCTGCCACAGATGATTAAATCCTAACGAAGCGCTGGCAATAATGCGGTGCATCGGTGCCGCATCACGGGACATATGCTCGTACAGCCAGTCCGCCAGTTGTTCACGTTCCTCGGTGCGAGGCGACTGCAATTCGTTCAGCAGCGCATAGCGCTGCTCACGTTCAGGGCAATTTACCGACGGCACGGCGTCCATACGTTCAAGGAGACGCTGCCACTCCGACAACGACAACCCCATGTGTTGCGCAAAACAACCAGAACCTCTCTCATATTGCGCCCATAAGCGCCGTAGCCAGCATTGAGCGTGTAACATCACGCCGCTCCCTTATCCTTTTGCTCATTCAGCCGTTCTCCCTGTCGCTGTTGCCACCAGGCTGTCAGCACTTCAGTAACATTTTGCCAGGCGCCCTCAATGCAGGGTTGGATTCCCTGTTGTTCCAACTTATTCCATGGTTCAAAGCCAATACGGGCACAAAACACCGCATCAACATCCGCCAAAAGCGCCAGCAGTACGCCCAAGCGCTCAGTATTTTCCTCTGGCGGGCACGCCCCTTCTCCGTGGCAGTATTTAGGGGTAAAACGCTCGTTCACCAGTACCACACCAGCGGGTGACAGGCTGTAGATCTGGAAACGTTCGGCGTGGCCAAAGTGCAGGTCAATCACCTCGCCATGCGAGGACGCTACGGCGACCAGACAGGCTTCCGGCTCTTCAGATTCTCCCTGTGATGCGATGCTGGCGTGCAATTGAGCACGCTGATGGAGCAGGGGCAAATACGGCTGTGGTTTTTCTGGCAGTGCCGATAAAGGAAATTGCTGGCTGCGATCCTCACCCAACATGCCGATAGCATCCGCACGACATTGTTGGCAATGCGACATTTGCGGCATCACCTGACCGCACTCTGCCCGCACGCGCGTCATGCATTCGGCATCCGGTTCCCTTTGCCCTTCAAGGCCGAATACCGTGCCGTGTTCTGGTCGGGCGATCAGCGGCATAATATTGTGCAAAAAAGCGCCCCAGCTGTGTGCTTTTTCACTCACTGTCCGCATCGATGCCTCGTTAATGTCCGGGATCAACACGGAATTGATCTTGACCAGCACGCCATGTTCCGTCAGGCGGCGAATGCCCTCTTCTTGCTTCGCAAGCAGGATTCTGCCCGCCTCCAACCCGGTATAACGTTCTCCCTCCAGCCACAGCCAGGCATAAATACGAGCAGCTACCGCAGGGTCTAACGTATTCAGCGTCACCGTCACGTGATCCACACCGATATCCAGCAATGGCACCACGGCCTCAGGCAACATCAGTCCATTGGTGGAAAGACATAGCTTCACATCCGGCATTTGCTCACGCAGCAACCGTAATGTGCTAAAAGTCCGTTTCATATTTGCCAGCGGATCGCCCGGCCCAGCAATCCCCACGACGGAAAGTTGAGGAATAGCGGCAGCAACCTGCCGTGCTTGCGCCACGGCCTGTTCTGGCGTTAGCAACGTCGATACCACGCCGGGACGGGATTCATTGCTGCAATCATATTTACGGTTGCAGTAATTACATTGCACATTACATGCAGGCGCGACTGCGAGATGCATACGGGCAAAACGGTGATGACCGCTCACCGAATAGCAGGGATGGTGTGCAGCTTTGCTGGCCTGCAACGGGGTAATTCCATCAGCCAGCGTTGATCGGCAGCCTACCGTGCCGGATGCGGAGGAACAAGATGCCATAATAGTGCCTACGGTTGCGGAGTCATAGGCAGAGAGGTGCAAAGGCCGTACCGTTTAGCGCATCTATTAAAATCAATGTAAAACATGAAGATACAGAATTTCTACGCCATGGGATTTGTCAGGATTGCAGCAGTAGGCCGACAATGTGGCATATGCCACAATCCTGTCTCATCGGAATCACAGGCGATGCATATTGATATCCATTGTCTGAATGCGATAAGCCACCTGGCGCGGTGTCATACCTAACAAGCGCGCTGCTTTGGCCTGTACCCAACCGGTTTTCTCCAGTGCCGCAATCACCCGCTGCCGTTCATCAAGAGACGGATCGCACCAGCCTTCATCCGGCGCAGGTAAAATGTTGGTCGCTTTGGGCGCGACCTCACGATGGTTAAACATAATCACATCGCGATCAATCAATCCGCTTTCTGACATCACGGCGGAACGTTCCAGACAATTCTCCAACTCACGCACATTGCCCGGCCAGCTATAGCCCATGAGTAATCGGATGGCTCCATCGCTTATCCGCAAGGGGCGTCCCTGATGTTGGCCGATTTTCTGCACCAGAAAATCGGCCAGTTCGGCAATGTCCTCTTGCCGTTCACGCAGAGGAGGCAGCGCAAGCGGCATAACATTCAGACGATAATAGAGATCCTCACGGAAATGGCCGGCCCTCACCTCTTCTTCCAGATTACGGTTAGTCGCCGCAATGATACGGACATCCACCCGAATGGTTTCATCGCCGCCAACGCGTTCCATCTCCCCTTCTTGCAAAATCCTCAGTAACTTGGCCTGAAACGAGGCGCTGCTTTCACCGATCTCATCAAGAAATAACGTGCCACCATCGGCTAACTCGAAGCGTCCTTTACGTTGCCGCACGGCACCGGTAAAGGCCCCTTTCTCATGACCGAACAATTCGCTTTCTAACAGATTATCCGGCAGCGCAGCGCAGTTGAATTTGACGAATGGGGCGGCTGCGCGCGGTGAATGATAATGGATAGCATTGGCTACCAGCTCCTTACCGGTGCCGCTTTCCCCCTGAACCAGCACCGTGGTATCCCAGCGTGAAACCTGACGGATAATCTCCATGGTTTGCCGCATTGCCTGACTCTTTCCCACCATATTGTCGAAACGGTAGGAACGCGGCGGCGTGACGCAGGTTCTCGCGCGTACGGTGGTCACCGCCGATTCTGGCACTGACCTCGGGCGGGCGGGCTGCATCAGACGCACCGTTTGCGCCACCAGATTGGCCACGGTTTCCAGAAAGCGCGTACACGCGGGCAAGCGCTCTTCGTAGCGAGCCATCGGCTGTGCAGCCAGCACGCCAATTGGCTGAGATTCAATGCCAAACAGCGGCACCGCGATAAACGGCAGGTTGTAGTCGTACAGGCCCAGTTTATCGAGAAAGCGTTGATCGTCAGCCACCCGAGGCAGAACCAGCGGTTGATGCTGTGCTAATACCGTCCCTACCAATCCTTCACCGGGGCGGTAGCGAACATGAGTCCCGCTGGCGATCAGTTTTTCATCAGCTTCATGCAGTGCCTCCACCGCCATCACCCCATTCTGTTTGTCATACAGACAAACCATACCGTGTTGCATGAATGCATCATCGTGCAGCACGCGTAACACCGCCTGCAGTGCTTCGCGAACCTCTGTCGCTCGGCTCAATGCCGCGCTAATACGCTGTATGGCGGTAAACTGCTGAGAAAGATCGAACCGCCAAGTCAGGTTGCTTGTTTCAGGAGCCTGCGTCATTTTGCACCTCCAGCCAGAGAGGGTGAGAGAGGAAAGCGCAGGATAAGGCAGGTACCGCCTTGTGCATGCGCCGACAGATCAATGGCACCCTGATGATCGGCCACCAGCGTTTGAATCAGGCGAAGTTCCATCCCTTTGCCCGGCGAACTCAACGTTGCGGGGGCGGGGGCAAAACGGACCTGCGTCATCGGTACGTTGTCTTCCAGATAGAGCGACAGCCAACCGCGCTCTTCGCGAGCATAAATCTGGATTGATAGTTGAAAAGGTGCAATTTCTGCCGCCAGCGCCAGCGTGCGGTCCAGCCATAGACTAAGACACGCTAGCACCTGCGTTCGTTGGCCGAAAACAGTCAACTGCGGCGACTGCAATTCATATTGCAAGCGATCGTCACGATTCAGGCGCGACTGGTATAACGACGTCAGATCGTCCAGCAGGGATTTTATCGACCACTCATCCTCGGGTTCAAATGCCAGAGAAGGTCGGCACGCCTGTAACCGCGCCATGGCTTCTTCCCCCTCACGCCATGCCGATTCCAGAGCAACATTACTATGATCTTCACCGTTTAAACGCCGTGCAGCGGCCAGCATGTTGAGCGGACAGTTCAGCTGCACCATGGCAGCACCCAGCGATTCACGGATTGCCGCCAGCAGTATGCCATTAGCAATTTGCTGCTTCAGACGATCGAGTCGCCCTTGCTGTTGCTGCTGTTGTTGCTCCGTACAATCGGTAATCACAACGACGGTGCGCGGCAACGCACTGTCCGTGAAGTAACGGCTGGCTTCTTCATTGACGCCGGGTAATGCCCACATTCCCAGCATCAGCCAACGAACCGAGCCGCGAACCATCACGGGCAACGGTTTTTCCTCTCGCAACACGTTCTTATTTTTGCCATATTCCAGTACTGACAAAAGTTCCTTGCCACCGCAGTCAGCGCACAGCGTTTTATAGGCCAGGTTATCCATAATGACGCGGTCGTTATCATCAACCACCACCACCGCCGCAGGAATGTTATTCAGCACAGCGGTCATAAGCGTCATATGGTTACGCAACCTCTGTTCAAGAGCATAACTGGCGCTAATATCTTTATGCATCGCCAGATAATGTTCCAGTTCCCCCTGCGCATTAACGATCGGCGTGATATCAATATCAGCCAGATAGAGGGAGCCATCCCGTCGGCGATTAATCAACTGTCCTCGCCAGGCCACACCCTGTAATAAGGTCTGCCACATATCGCTGTAGACCTCTCCGGGCGTTTGCTGACTGGCGAGAATACGGTGATTTTGGCCGAGTAATTGAGACAGAGGAAAACCCGTCAGACGGCAAAATGCCGGATTGGTGTACACAATACGCGCCTGTGGATCGGTCACAGAGATCGCCACTGACGATTGCTCCACCACGGTAGAGAACAACGCCGGATGCTGGCGCGATAAATGACTGACAATCTCTCCCTGCGGAAGAGACTCCATTATCAGGTTTATGGTCATGGCCTACCCTTACAACATCAGATGCCGTCATGTCAGGTTCGCAACAATTTGTGCCACGAACCGACACCCTTCTCCGGTCGACTACCGGTACCAATAACCATGCAAACACTACGCCCTTTATTCATTAACCAGCCTAAACATTGATCGCGCACCCTGTTTTAACGTTAAACCACGTAAAATCCTTACTGCATCAGGTAAACACCTTATCTTCTGGCCTGGCCAGCCTCCTCAATAAGTGCATCAATAGTGCAGCCTTGCGCTAAAAACGTGCAAAATATCGCCAACACACTGAATGCCAAATTTGGCATGATATTCGCATCTCACTGTACAGATACCTGCTGCCTCCGGCGGCGATCCTTCTCAATATCAGTCAGGAGTGAACTATGGCGAACATTGGTATTTTCTTTGGCACCGATACGGGAAAAACCCGCAAGATCGCCAAAATGATCCATCAAAAATTGGGCGATACGGCGGATTCGCCGGTCAATATCAACCGCACGTCTCTGGACAGTTTTCTCTCTTATTCGGTTCTGTTGCTCGGCACGCCGACGCTGGGTGAAGGCCAGTTACCAGGGATGCATGCGGGATGTGAGAACGAGTCATGGCAAGAATTTATCGCTGAATTGCCTGATGAAGCGCTGGCTGACAAGACGGTCGCCTTGTTCGGATTAGGCGATCAGCAAGGCTATCCTGATAATTTTGTCAGCGGGATGAAAACCTTATATGACGTGGTTACCGCCTGCGGTGCCAAGGTCATCGGTGCCTGGCCGAATGCCGGTTATGATTTCAACACCTCCGCCGCCTTGGTGGACGACCAGTTTGTCGGATTGGTACTGGATCAGGATAACCAGTACGATCTCACGGATGAGCGCCTCGATAGCTGGTTGGAAACACTCAAGCCCGCTATCGGCTGATCCGCTAAAAGGTGGAGGCCTCAGGCACTCCACCTTTTTATTTCCACGTTCTACCCACGGCCCGGCACCAGTTGGGCTAACCATTGGCGTTGCTGTTCTTTCTGACGTTGCAGCAACAGGTGATCGTAGGCTTTTGCCAACGCGTCTTCCTGCGCCATCGGCGTTTCTGGGCGGATCGCTTCACATAACAGCAGGTGCCATCCTATATCGGTCTCGATGACGGCACTTAACTCCCCTTCGTGTAGCGTAAATAGCGACTGATCCAGTGACGTAAACAACAGCCCGCGACTCACCCATCCCAGCAATCCACCTTCCAACGCCGTCGGACACTGGGAATGACGTTCGGCCAACGTCGCAAACGCGGCGGTGTCCGATTGTAGCTGGCGCCGCAGCGCAAGAAGCTGCCTGCTGATGACTTCAGAATCGTCTTCCCCCGTGGTCAGCAGAAGATGCCGGGTCAAACGCTGTTCTGGGCGACAAAAACGAGCAGCATGACGCCGGTACCACTGTTCAACCTCTGCTGGGGTCGGCAACGGCACCGCCTCGGAAATACTCGCTAGCTGTCCCGCCATCAGCACATGGTGCTGGATCACCGCCGTACGATCGGCGGCAGAGAA
Source organism: Pectobacterium atrosepticum (assembly GCF_000740965.1). Taxonomy (NCBI): domain Bacteria; kingdom Pseudomonadati; phylum Pseudomonadota; class Gammaproteobacteria; order Enterobacterales; family Pectobacteriaceae; genus Pectobacterium; species Pectobacterium atrosepticum. The sequence goes on from NZ_CP009125.1 coordinate 3,204,947, forward strand.
TCCAGACTGCCGTAAATCAGGTTCCAGTTCCTGTGTTACTGCCTGCACGAGGTCTGGCGTCACTGTCGATACGCTATTTTGTGCCGCTTCCACCACAGCTTGTTCCAGCAGCAACTGGCGAGCCAATTGCTGCTGGAGAAGCCGCTGGCGATCTACCGGCAATTGCGTCGGTGTGGTGTTCCACATTTTTTGCGTCAGGCGCCATTCACTAAAGCGCTGCCAAGCCAACATCAGCGATCCTCCTCCGCCAGTTCCAAAACACTGGCAGGGACCTGAAACCAGCGTTCTCCGAACATCACCGTATAGCAATCCCCCTGATCTCCTTGACCAGTAGCGAAAATTTGCCCGCGCTGACCAACGTCCACCACCTGTTCGCCGTTGATGGAAAGCGTTTGCCTGCAGTGAACGCCATCACCGTACTGAAAGATGCCCGCGTTCCACGGTATTTCCGCCGCGATCAGCTCCTGTTCGCGGCACCCCACAACGCGATCGCTATCAAGGAAATGCACCTGATAGATCAGTTGGTCCTGAAGAAAAACGCCCCATTCACGCACATATCCTACTGTGCCGCGCCGTACCAGCAGTTCACCTCGTTTCATGCCTGCCATGGTGCCGTCGTTACGCAACGAACGCACGACGCGCACCGCATCGCCAAATGCAAAGCGCGGTATCATGGTGTGATCTCCGGTTGGTAGCAGCGATAACTTTCTGCCAATAGCCGACGCGCCAACTGCCAGTCAGCATCTTGCACTGCCTCCAGCGCGTTACGCAGTGGCACCGCCGCACGCAAACGACGGTGAAAATCACTCAACACCGATAAACTACAAATTTGCAGGGCGTGGGGGTCGTATGGCACAGCAAAAAAATCAAAAAAGGCCTCGGCACTCTCCAGCTCATCAACGCCGGGTAACTGGTAGAACCATTCCATCGTTTGCCCTCCCCATCACCGCATCACTGCCACACAGTTCGCGATACATCTCCAGCAATTCATAATCCAGAGGATTACGCTTCCAGTTTTCCGCAAAAGCGCGGACGCTGCGCAACAGCGCTTCCGTCTCACTCGCCTGCGGCTGAAAACCTAAACGGGCGAAAATCCCCGCCACCGCTTGCCGTCCCGAATGCTTACCTAGAACCAAACAGAACTCACGCCCCATGAGCGCCGGGTCGATGCCCTGATAACTGCGGCTGTCGTTTAGCAAAGCTGCGACATGCACGCCGGATTCGTGAGTAAATACCTGCTCCCCCACCAGCGGCTGCTGCTTGTCGATGGTGCGCTGTGCCGCGCTTGCCACCAGTTGGCACAGCGCGGGCAAACGAGCGAAGTGGATGCCACTGTCACGATCGAGACAGCGTTCCAGCGCTAACGCCACGGTTTCCAATGCAGCATTACCTGCCCGTTCCCCCAGACCCAACACCGTGGTATTAACATGGGAAACGCCAGCCTCTATCGCTGCCAGCGTATTGGCCGTAGCCAGCCCAAGATCGTTATGCGCATGCATTTCAATCTCACCGCCCCAGTTTTGCCGCAAGGTACTGATACGGGCGAAGGTGGAGAACGGGTCAAGCACGCCCAGCGTATCCGCAAAGCGCAGCCGTTCAGCCCCTGCTGCATCGGCAGCAATCGCTATCTGACGCAAGGTGTCATCGCTAGCGCGCGATGCATCTTCACAGCCGACACACACACGTAACCCTTGCTGACGAGCCTGAGCAATCAGCGAGGAAAGCTGTGCCAATAAGACGTTAAGCGGCTGACGCAGCTTCTGTTCGCGCAATCGATCCGATGCAGGAACCGAGATATCCACCCAATTCATGCCCAGATCGGCACTTTGCCGGATTTCCAGCGCATTCATCCGGCACCAGGTCATCAGCACCGTGTCCGGCAGGCGGCGGCGAATAACCGCAATACGCGCCCGTTCATCGTCTCCCATCGCCGGGGTGCCCACTTCCAACGCGGTCACCCCAGCATCAACTAATGCCTCGGCAATCGCCAGTTTTTCGCTGGCGCGAAACGCTACGCCGGGGCTCTGCTCACCATCACGCAGCGTAGTGTCATTGATAATGATATCCGCCATGCCGTTCCCCTTATCAGCCATAGGTCGGCATAAACTCGCCGCCGGATACCGTCTGAGGCTTACCTTGCTGCCAATAAGGTGACAGGGTGCGCAGCCGTTCAATAATCGGCGGTAGTGCCGTAATCACCTGATCGATCTCTTTCTCGCGGGTGTAGCGCGATAGCGAAAAACGAATGCTGCCGTGAGCGGCCGTATAGGGAATATTCATGGCGCGCATCACGTGGGAGGGTTCGAGCGAGCCAGATGTGCAGGCGCTGCCGCTGGAGGCGGCAATACCGACATGATTGAGCAGCAGCAGAATGGCTTCTCCTTCAATAAACTCGAAGGCAATATTGAGCGTATTGGGCGTGCGCGGTTGCCCCTCGCCCATCACGATTACGCTGGGAATCACCTGCGCCAGCCCCTTTTGTAAACGGTCACGCAGGGGTTCCACCGCCGCACTCATCATCGGTAGATGCACGTCCGCCAATTCACAGGCACTGCCCATGCCGACAATACCCGCAATATTCTCAGTGCCGGCACGGCGTCCACGCTCTTGATGCCCCCCGCGCAGCAGCGGGCGAAACCGAGTAGAGCGGCGTAGGTAGAGGCATCCGACCCCTTTCGGGCCATGAATTTTGTGCGCAGAGCAAGACAACATGTCGATGTCACAGCTCGATAATACAATGGGGATTTTCCCGACCGCCTGTACCGCGTCACAGTGAAACAACGCCCCCTGTTCATGAGCCAGTGATGCCATTTCACGCACCGGAAACAACACGCCGGTTTCGTTATTCGCCCACATCATCGTCACCAGCGCGACACGGTCACTCAGCAGGGCGCGGTATTGCGCCATATCCAGTTCGCCCTGCGCAGAAACACCAACCTGATGAATGGTATAGCCTTGTCTGGCAAGGTGTTCACAGACTTCCAGCGTGGCGGGATGTTCCACCGCGCTAGTGATGATCTCACGCCGTTCCGGTGCCAACGCTACGGCAGAATGAATGGCGGTAGACGTCGCTTCAGTAGCACATGATGTGAAGATGATTTCGCTGTCATGGCGCGCACCAAGCAGGGTAGCAACCTGCTGGCGCGCTTTCTCCAGCGCCCCGCGACAGGGTGTGCCGAAATCGTGAATCGACGACGGATTACCGTAATAATCGGTCAGGAATGGCATCATGGCCTCCAGCACCATCGGATCGAGACGGGTGGTGGCATTGTTATCGAGATAAATGTTTTTCATGTGCGCTGCCTCACTGAACAGTCAATAAGCTCACGCGGCCTGTGCCGCAACCACTTCCATATAGCGCCCCGTGCGCTCAACCAGCTTTTGTTGCAGCCAAGCGAGCGTCATGTCGGTCATCATGCATCCCTGGCAACTGCCCGACAGGCTGACCGTCACCTGATGGTCGCTGACGTTGAGTAGCGCCATGTCACCGCCATCGGCCTGAATATACGGGCGCAGTTCCGCCACCACGTCAGCGACCAGCCGCCACGCGGAAGTCTCCGCCTCCGGCACCTTGACTTTTTCAGGCAGCGCTGCCTGTTCTTCGATAATTGCCGCTAATGCCAGTTCGATCTTTTCATGGCACGCCGTGCAACCTCCGCCCGCTTTGGTGTAGTTGATTACCTCTTCCAAGGTGGTCAAGCCATTGGCCACCACCGCACGACGAATCTGACCTTCATCCACAGCGAAGCATTTGCAAATCAGCGCCCCTTCCTCATGCTCATCCTCCAGCGTCTCACCACGGTAATTGGCGATAGCCGCACGTAGCGCTTCCTGCCCCATCACAGAACAGTGCATTTTTTCTGGCGGCAGCCCATCGAGATAATCTGCGATTTGCTGATTGGTGACCTGCTCCGCCTCATGCAGAGTGCGGCCAATAATCAACTCAGTCAGCGCCGAGGAGGAAGCAATCGCGCTCCCACAGCCGAAGGTTTGAAAACCGGCCTCCTGAATCGTTTCCGTGCCCGGATCCACACGCAGCATCAACCGTAAGGCATCGCCGCAACTGAGCGAACCGACATCACCCACGGCATTCGCCTGCTCTACCACGCGGGCGTTACGCGGGTTAAAAAAATGGTCTTTCACTTTCTCGGAATAGTTCCACATGCTCTCAGCTCCCTACGATGCAGATAAGCAGAACCCTAAGGCTCCGGCCCCCGCATAGGCGTTATGGACGGGTTAGCTCAAAACAAGCAAATGTGATGCCATTCACAAAAACACATTGCAATCAATGTGATGGGGGAATTCGCCATAAAAAAAACCGCGATGAATGTCGCGGTTTATGTCGGTTTTGTCGTACAGACGACATTGTGGCGGTTGATGCCGTAATGATTCAGGAGGCGTCATCTTCCTCACGCCATTCGGTTTCCACCATCAAGTGTTGGAAGCGATCCGGATCCCGTTGGCGACGTCGGGTAGCCTGTTCACTATCCACCCAACATTGTTGGATTTGCTGCAATAGCTGTGCAATGGAGGTCGCCTCTGGTACGCGGATGGCGCGAACGCCCACCTGCAACAATTGACGGAATACCGTCTCGCCAATCGCCACACAATAAAGGGTGACACACTCTTCCAATGCGCTGATACGGCTGGCGAGTTTGTCTTCGCCATGCCCGTATTCCACGTTAAAATCCACCACCTTCAGCAGCCTGACCTCATGTTGTTTGACGCCATAAACCACCAGGCGTGGCGTCGCGCCAAAATGCTGGTCCACATGGTGGTAATCTGAACTGGCGAAAGCGACTTGCATCGACCATACCGCCGAACTGATGGTGCTGAGATTGCGGTTAACATGCTGCATGTTCCACCCCCTGACGCCTCACTGCCGGAAATTGCTGACGCAGTGGCGAATGATAAGCGGGCACCGGATGATGTTCATTCAGCAACCGATTCGCCAATTCGAACAGCGTATCGCGCATGCCTGCATATCCTTGGCGCACACGACGAAATTCGCCAAGGCGGTCATATATGGGAAACCCGGCACGAATCAGCGGAATACCACATTGCTCAGCCAACCCTGCAGCATGAGAATTGGCGACCAGTAGATGCGCGGGGGTTTTAATCAGCAGATCCTGCATATCCTCAAGATCGCCGATCAGAACCTGCTCAACCGGCAGGTTCAGTAACCCGGGTTGGCTCACGGGCGCGACCACCGGTCCCGGCACCATGCCTTGGCTAAGGGCGAAGTCGCTCCAGGCAGCCAGCACATCACCCTCTGCAGCCAACGCGATGGCTTTATCCTGTAATGCCATATGACAATCGATCATCGCATCCTGCAACTGACCTCGCTGACGGTCAATCCAAGCAGGTACGTCACGCCCAGAGAGCTGTTGCAGGTGGTGGATAAAGGCATCCATGGTTGTAAGCGTCATCAGGTGCGGTAAATTTAATGCCACGCCACGACTACGCTGCGCCAGTAAGCCCGCCGCACGCTGGAGCGACACACCCAGAGTGATGGTGCTCAGGCTTTGCCCCATCTGCTCAATATTGCGTAACACCGCCCCGCCTTGGGTAACAGATTGATAATCGCCACTCGCGAGATGACCATCCAACGACTGTGACAGATCCGGTAGCAGTATCGGTTGCAGGCCAAACGCCTCGACATAGCTGCGGATAAGCTCCACATCCCCCGGCGTAAACACATGGCTGAGCAGCAAATTAACGCGGCGGTTGCGCATACCTGCAGGCGGCTTTTCTGGGATCCATTGTGTAATCACCCCTTCCAGCACCGCGCTGTAGCCATTTTCTAGCGACCCATAGAAATCTGGCGTATTGACCGTGAGCAACGCCGTCGATTTAAAACGCGGATTATCAGCGCGGAATTCGCTTACCGCACGCGTCATATCGCTCCCTTGTGCTTCCGACAAGCCGGTACTGATGATGACAATCGCTTTAGGTGCATTGCGCTGACACAACGTGCTCAAGGCCGTCAAAATATTGCTGTCTGACCCCATTACCGTCGTGGTGGGATCCATGGCGGTGGACTGGAGCGGAATGGGATCGTGAAAATGCTGAATAAAAAACACCTTGGCAAAGGCACTACAACCCTGAGCGCCATGAACCAGAGGAATGCAGTGTTCAATACCCTGACTGGCCAGAATCGCCCCCAGAGGCTGCCCACTTTTAATTGGACTGGTCGCCAGCGGCTTTTTGTTACGAATAACCTGAGCCATAATTTGCTCCTAATGCCAAGGGGCACGTTGATGAGTCTGCGCCCAAATCGGGCTTTCCAGCGTCAGGCATAGCTGTTCCGCCAGCGTCACAATACCGCGATACCCTGCGTAAGCGTGCTCGCGCTCCTGATTGATATCGAGGAACGGCAACCGGGCCTTATAGGCGGTGTACATGTTGCGCCCCCCGGCGATCATCAGGTCAGCGCCATAGCGATACGCCACATCCAGCAAGGTGCGCGCATTCCCCTCATCCAGCATGATGGCATCATCCCCCATCAGTTCGCGGATACGCTGTTTGTCTTCCTCGGTAGATTTACGTGTCCCAGTCGCCACCACGGTCATACCGAGATCCTGCAAAGCCGAGACCACCGACCAGGATTTTACGCCTCCGGTATAGAGCAGTACCTTGCGCCCTTGCAGGCGTGCACGATACGGAGCCAAAGCCTGTTGCGCCGTCGCTTCTTCTCGCGCAATCACGGTTTCCGTGCGCTGCATCAGGTCGGGATCGTCTAGCATGGCCGCGAGCTGGCGCAGCGCATCGGACATGGCACGCACACCATAGAAGCTGCCTTCAAACCACGGTGTGCCATAACGTTGTTCCAGCGTGCGCGCCACGTTGATCAACGCACGCGAGCACACCAGCATGTTGACCTGAGCACGATGCATCGTCTGGATTTCGGCAAAGCGCCCATCGCCGGATAAATTGCCCAACACGCGGATACCCAGCTCATCCAGCAGCGGCTGCACATGCCAAAATTCACCAGCAATGTTGAACTCACCAATCAAGCCAATATCGTGACGCTGTGCGGGGGAAAACGCGGTGCCATCCCGCCACGGTGCGGGTTCACGCGTCCCAATCACCTGTTTTACCATCACTTCCCCTGCCAGACGGTTACCCAGATTCTTGCTACCGTAGAATCCGGCAGCATCCACCGCAATCACCGGAACCCCTACCGCGACTGACGCTGCCCGACACACCGCCTCAATATCATCGCCCTCCATCGCCGGGACACAGGTGTTGTAGATAAAAACGGCGGCAGGATCGTATCGCTCCACGATATGGCGTACGGCATGAAACAGCCGCCGCTCACCACGCCCCATGATCACATCCTGTTCGTTGAGGTCGGTGGTAAATCCCAAACGATTGATCGCTGGCCCGGAACTTTGGCTACCACGGTTATCCCATGAACTGCCCGCGCAACCGATAGGGCCATGCACCAGATGGGCGACATCCGCCAGCGGCAGCAGCGTAATTTGCGCCCCGTCAAACGCACAGCCGCCTGCCGTCGCGCCAGGCTTAGGCGCACTGCATCCCGATTTTTGTTTGTGGTTATGTTCGCAGGCGGGCTCATCGAGCAACGCCAAAATTTCATTTCCCTTCATCTTGCCCTCGTCGAGTCGGTTGACCTTACTCAACTCTTTTTGTGCAATTCACAGGCCATAAATTAATTTATTAATTTCAATCAGATAGGTTTGTCGCCTTTGTAACAAAGGCGACAATAGCGGAATATTGAGGGGGAGTGGTGTTACTGGGATCCGTTTGGGAAATGGAAAATATTGTACGTTACGGTTGTTTTTTGTACTGATTAACAGCAATTGATCAAGCAGATAGAACAACACGATTAGGGTCAGACACATCGAAAACAGAATCGCATACGGGTTTGATTACACGCTACAAACGTGCGGTGTCCCATAATTTCATTATTTGCGCGATGCCCCGTAGTGTCTCTTTCAGCGGCACATTATCCCGGGCGAGCGTCGATATTCCCACCAGAAAACTGTCAAAACAGACCGCCAGGGAAAGGGTATCCTCACTATTAACAAGCTCACCGCTGTTTATGCCTCTCTGTAAGCAATGCTTTATTCCCTCCCTGGTGTGACGCCTTGACTCAGCAAGGGGCTTCAGGAGATCCCCGTTTTCATCAGAGCATAGGGGCATTACGCTGAGCGCAACCATACATCCCCGAGGATGCCCGGGTTCGTACTGCATTTTTGCCGAATTCGTTAATGCCATCTCCAGCGCCTGTCGTGGAGGCAGGTTGGGCTCCCAGAGCGATGATGTTACCTGTGCATGTGTTTTCAGATAACAATCAACTGCCTCGTTAAAAAGAGAGGCTTTCGAACCAAACGCCGCATAAAAACTGGGCGCACTGATCCCTTTGCCTATCGAGGCCTTCAGATGGGCAAGTGATGTTGCCTCATAACCCTGTTCCCAGAAAAGATGCATTGCCTGTACGACAGCTTCATCTCTGTCAAACTGCCTTGGTCTGCCTGTTTTCATGATCCTGCCCTCCTTAAATATATACTAATCGATACAAAATTCATTGACAACTCTCCCTCCCGACACTCAACATATGTACCGATCGATATATTAATGATCATTTATAGCTGCCTTGTGAAATCCACGCAGGGTGAGAAATCTTCTGGAGAGTTATTTAATATGAAAAAACATACGCAAAATGATGAGGCTGATAGCCTGCCTGTTTTTGCTTTACTGGCACTGGCCATGACGGGTTTCATCTGTATATTGACCGAAACAATCCCAGCGGGTCTTTTGCCTGGCATAAGTTCTGACCTTAATATATCACCATCCGTTGCCGGGCAGATGGTAACCGCTTATGCAGCGGGTTCACTTCTGGCCGCCATTCCCCTGACTATCATGACCCAGGCATGGTCCAGACGTCTGGTTTTGCTTACTACGGTGGGCGGCTTTCTGCTCTTCAACAGCCTGACGGCTTTATCTGATAGCGTTGCTGTCATTATGTGCGCCCGCTTTCTTGCCGGTGCAGCTGCAGGGCTGGCATGGAGTTTAATTGCGGGCTATGCAAGAAGAATGGTTGCTCCTTCACTTCAGGGACGGGCTCTTACGCTGGCAATGATTGGTACCCCTGTCGCACTTTCCCTTGGCGTGCCTGCAGGAACCTGGCTGGGGGATCTCCTGGGGTGGCGTCTGACCTTCGCCGTTATGTCCGGATTATCCGTGGCACTGATGGCCTGGATCATTCTGGCTGTGCCTGATTATCCAGGGCAGGCCACCCGGCAAAAAATGCGTCTCACTTCTGTCCTGTTGATCCCCGGTATCCGTCCTATTCTGGGAGTGGTTTTGACCTGGATGCTTGCGCACAACATTTTGTATACCTATATCGCCCCTTTCCTGTCCCAGGCAGGGCTTTCATCAAGCGTGGATATTGTTCTGCTGGTTTTTGGCCTGGCTGCGATGGTCGGGATTTTCATCACCGGCAAGGTGATAGACTCCGGCCTGCGTATTGCCGTGCTTCTTTCACTTTCAGTATTCGCCCTTGTTTCGGTCATCTTTGGTATTTCAGCCACGTCCCCCGCCGTGATTTATCCCGGAATAGCAGTCTGGGGCCTGACGTTCGGAGGCGCTGCGACATTACTGCAAACAGCCCTGGCAGATACGGCGGGTGAGCATGCTGATATTGCGCTTTCAATGAATGTGGTGACCTGGAATAGCGCTATCGCTCTTGGTGGCCTTACAGGCGGGCTTTTGCTCAGACATGAAGGAGCCAGTTCTTTACCCTGGGCCCTACTTGCTCTGTTAATCGTTGCTCTGATTATTGCCTTTCGTGCCAGGAACCATGGATTCCCTGCGGGGGAGCGCTCATCGTAAACAACTTGATTATATTTTTGTCAGGGCGATTAAGCCTGCCCATGACTTTCTTATAAGAGGTCGTAAAAAAGGTCGAGGGGCATGTGTTGGCAGGGTATGGACACTGGCTACCCGAGGAATGTCCGGCACAGTTGAATCCACTGGTTGTGATATTTATTAACGACCAATAACAGCACCCTCTGTTTTCCACAAAAACTACGCTTTCGCGTAGTTTTTTATCCCTGGATATTTTCAGTTGAAGGTTAGATTTTACCCTTAACGTACAATAAGTTCCGTTTCCCAAACGAACCCTTACTTGCGGGCTAAAATATCCGTTCCTCCAGCGGATTGCCTTTTTCCAACCGTTTCGCCAACCAGGGTGGGAGACGGTCCGCCATCAGCGCTTGCAAGGCATCGCACTGTGACAGAATAGAGGTGCCCGGAGGGACTTTCATCGGGTGCACATTATGGCGAATAATGCGCGCTGCCGCTGGACCGCCAATCGCTTCGCAAAAGAGCAAATGGCACCCTTTCAACAGCTGCGCACGGACTTCATTCCCCTCTTGTTCCCCTGACTCGCTAGGGTAACGGCGTAGCCCATGTAGCCAGTACCCCGCCTCGTCACACGCATAGATAAAAAACAGCCGACACTGACCAAAATGTCCGTTGATGGTCATGCCATCCTGTGACGAAAATGCAGCCAGTAACTGCGGCTGACGTCCCTTCGGCGAGACCACAGCCAGATGCGGTGGCAGCTCGCCCCGCAGGCAAGCCATCACATTCTGCCAACGGCTGCGCGTCAGGATCGCGGGATCGCCAGGAAACGTGGCCAGCAGCTGTGGCTGATTCAGGGACATGAGAAAAGCCACATCCAGAGAGACATCCTCCCCTTGATTGAGCCAGTGTAATAACTGCGGTGGCGAGAGTTCCGGCAGGCATTGAATCAGCGCAAACAACCGCCAGAACAGACGATCATCATCAGACATGCTCCCCTCCTGTTCATACCACATCAGGTCGTGTGGCACGTAAACTGATCGGAAAAGCAGGTTTCTCTGCTTGCGGATTAACGTAGTAACGTTTTCCCCCTTCCAGTTCAACCTCACCGCCCCAACGTTCGTGGCTATCAAACTCAATCCCGGTCACTCTCGCTTCCAGATCCTGTTTGGCGATATAGCAGTACAGCTGTGCATTGCGTTCACGAAAAATCACCATCGGCATCGCGTCCTCCTTTGCTGCATGTGACGGCCCGAACAACGTCGGGCCGATATGGCGGTCAAAATAACCCCATGATTAGCGAACAAGATCAAAGCCGTAGTCCGTTTTTCCCAGTTTCATGGTGTCGCGATCCAGCTTTTCCAATACCGCATTCACCAGAGAGGTGAGGATCGACATTGCCCCTTCATAACCCCAGGTTGTTTGACGGTGCAGATGATGGCGATCAAACAGCGGGAAACCGAGGCGAATCAGCGGTACTTCAAACTGCTCACCCTTCGCCAGCGTGTCACGCTGAATGAATTTTCCGTAGGAGTTACCGATCATAAAATCGGGCTGTTTGGTGAACATCAGCGAGCGGAAATGCCACAGATCGCAATTGATGTACACGTCGCTTTCCTGTCCATAGGGCGACGCTTCCAGAATTTTTTTCATCGCTTTATGCCAACGTTTATTGCCGTTGTGGCACAGGATCACCGTTGGCTCGCATCCGAGTTCTAATAAGAACTGTGTCAGCCCCATGACAAAATCCGGGTCGCCATACAAACCGAAACGTTTACCGTGCAGCCAGGTATGTGAGTCGAGCATCATGTCCACCAGCCGTCCGCGTTCCAGCGTCAATGCTTCACCGATCGGCACGTCGGTCAGCGCACTGATGGTCATCAGCAGTTTATCCGTTGCGCTTAATCCGATGGGGACTGACACCTCGGTGGCAGGCTGATTCCAGACATCCTGAACCATTTTCTTGGTTTTGATCAGGTGCCACGGCTGCAATAACAGCGTATCAATGGCGTTCGGCGCATCACGCATCTCTTGCTGAGTCGTTCCCCCGGCATACATGCGGTAGTGGCCGTCTGCAGGGGTATCCAGCACCTCGGAAGGGTCGGACAGAATGGCACAGGGGACGCCCATGTCAGCCATCATGCGTTTCAATACCCGATAGTTCCCCAGATAGGTTTCAAATCCCGTCACCAGATTAAGGCGCGGCAGGCTACCCGGCTGATAATTTTTATCTTCCCCTACGGTAAAGGTACGGGCGAAGCCCTCAAACATATTGTCCCAGCCGGTGATGTGGCTACCGATAAAGCTGGGCGTATGGGCATAAGGGATCGGCATATCGGCATCGACAAAGCCATCTTTCTTGGCATTGGCGATAAACGCCTGAAGATCGTCACCGATGACTTCCGCCATACAGGTGGTAGAAACCGCAATGACCTCCGGTTTGTAAAGCGCGCTGGCGTTCTCCAGACCCGCGTTCAGGTTGTTATTCCCCCCGAATACGGCGGCATCTTCCGTCATTGAGTCCGAAACGCAGGCGATCGGCTCTTTAAAGTGACGGTTGAAGTAAGTACGAAAATAGGCAACACACCCCTGCGAACCATGAACATAAGGCAAGGTGTTGGCAAAGCCGAGAGAACACAGCACAGAGCCTAAAGGCTGGCAGGCTTTCGCAGGATCAATGGTTAGCGCTTCGCGCTTAAAATTCAGTTCCTGATACGCTTGCGTGGTGGTCCACTCAAAGACCTCGCGTACCCGCTGCTCATCGTGCGCCTCTTCCAATGGGCGTTTATTGTGAAACAGCGTTTGGTATTCCTCCTGCTCGAACAAGGGGTAGCAGGACTGGGCTTTCTCTGCAGTTTGGCTCATGGTGCTCTCCTCCCGCGCCACTCATCTGTGAACTAACGGGATATCAGGATAATAAGAATCAGGCTGATTTCAGCCACGGGGCTGTCAACGCTTGCCAACTCGGGTTATTGAGCGTCATATCCATATCGCGGGCAAAAATGGCGAAACCGTCATAGCCGTGATAAGGGCCGGAGTAATCCCAGGAATGCATCTGGCGGAACGGCACGCCCATTTTCTGAAAGATATACTTCTCCTTGATCCCCGACCCGACCAGATCCGGTTTTAAGGCTTTGACAAAGGCCTCCAACTCATAGCTGCTGGCGTCATCGAACAGCAGCGTGCCCTCTTTCAAATCAGGCAACGTCCGGTCGTAATCGTCGTTATGACCAAACTCATAGCCGGTTCCGATAATCTCCATACCGAGATCTTCGTACGCCCCGATAATGTGGCGTGGACGCAACCCGCCGAGATAGAGCAGGACTTTGCGCCCTTCCAGTCGCGGACGATATTTGGCGATCACCGCATCCGTTTGTGCCTGATAGCGAGCAATTACCGCTTCGGCGTTTTTCTGAATCGTCTCATCAAACTGCAAGGCAATCTTGCGCAGTGATTCAGCAATTTTGGTCGGCCCGAAGAAGTTGTATTCCATCCAGGGAATGCCATGCTTTTCTTCCATATGGCGTGAGATGTAGTTCATAGAGCGGTAGCAGTGAACCAGATTCAGCTTCACATAGGGGGTATTTTCCATCTCCACCAGCGTGCCGTCGCCGGACCATTGCGCCACGACTCTCAGCCCCATTTCTTCCAGCAGAATGCGTGAAGCCCAGGCATCGCCGCCAATGTTGTAGTCACCGATAATCGCGACGTCATAGGCCGTTGATTCAAAAGGTTGGCCTTCACGGTTATCCAGCACCCAATCGCGGATCACATCGTTGGCGATATGGTGACCTAGCGACTGCGACACACCGCGAAAGCCTTCACAGCGCACCGGAACCACAGGTTTGCCGATAGCTTCACGGCTAACATTCGCGACCGCTTCGATATCATCCCCAATCAGCCCCACCGGACATTCCGACTGAATGGAGATGCCTTTGGTCAACGGAAACAGAAGTTCCAGTTCCTCGATCAATTTGGTGAGCTTTTTATCGCCACCAAACACGATGTCCTTTTCCTGAAAATCGGAGGAGAAATTGAGGGTACCGAAGCTGTCAACGCCGCTAACGCCGTTGTAGTAGTTACGACGCCCCGCGCGGGAATATTGACCGCAGCCAATTGGCCCGTGGGAAACATGGGCCATGTCCTTGATCGGCCCAAATACCACACCTTTGGAACCGGCGTAGGCGCAGCCGCGAACCGTCATCACCCCCGGCTGGGATTTACGGTTGGAAACCAGACATTTTCCGACGCCCTCCTGCGCCGGATCGGCCACCATCATGTGTTTCTTACGCTCTTTACGCGTTTTGTCAGGGAAAACCTCCAGCACTTCCTGGATGATCGCCTGATTGCGTTCACTCGTTGCATTTGCCATTCCAATGTTCCTTCTGCGTCAACTGCCCCCTCACGGCGGCCTATGACGGGGTTAAGCGATCAGGCAGCGTTCTCTTCGGCGGCGGTCTTACCGATGATAGTGGTGTCCTCTTCCTCCATGATGCCGAATTCCATCAGCAGCTCTTCCAGCTCATCCATGGTGCAGGGCACCGGTATAACCTTCATGGTGTTAGCGACAATTTTCTGTGCCAGTTGGCGATATTCATTAGCCTGACTACAGTTCGGGTCATACTCGATCACAGTCATACGGCGAATTTCGGCGCGCTGTACGATGTTGTCGCGCGGGACAAAATGGATCATTTGGGTGCCAATTTTTTCTGCCAGAGCGATGATCAGCTCATCTTCACGATCGGTGTTACGTGAGTTACAGATCAGGCCCCCCAGACGCACCTTGCCGGTCTTGGCGTATTTCACGATCCCTTTGCAGATATTGTTGGCGGCGTACATCGCCATCATTTCCCCCGAGCACACGATGTAGATTTCCTGCGCCTTGTTTTCACGGATCGGCATCGCGAAGCCGCCACATACCACGTCCCCCAGCACGTCATAGAACACGAAGTCGAGGTCGTCGACATAGGCACCTTCCTCTTCAAGGAAGTTGATGGCGGTGATAACACCACGCCCAGCACAGCCAACGCCCGGCTCTGGGCCACCTGATTCTGCACAACGTACGTTGCCGTAACCGATTTGCAGCACATCTTCCAATTCGAGGTCTTCGACCGAACCGACCTCTGCTGCCATCTCCATAATGGTGTTCTGCGCTTTGGCGTGCAGAATCAAACGGGTTGAATCCGCCTTCGGATCACAACCGACGATCATGATCTTCTTGCCCATTTCCGCCAGTGCGGCGACCAAATTCTGAGTCGTGGTGGATTTGCCAATCCCCCCTTTGCCATAAATGGCACATTGACGCATAGCCATGGTGTCTTCTCCTGTTTCGGGTTGAATGCGTGATGCACGTCCTAACCATTGCAGGGAACATACCAGCTGGGCCAATATCATTAATACATTGAATTTTATGGTGTTAATAAAAGAAGGGTCATGAAAGGCGAGACAAACACAAGACAATCAGCGAACCAATTGTTGTAAAGAGAACAATTGTGGTCAGGGAGGGGGCTGAGCGTGTCGGCAAGCCTGTTCAGCCCGCATCACCACGACAGTTTGTTGGCAGCCCGACAGGATGTGGCTGTTTCTGTCTTATTCCACGCAATTCCTCACCCTATCCCTGTGACATTCGCAGCAACCACTCAAGTTAACCCATTAAAAAATAGTGTCATTTTTTCTATACCTCGACATGGCACAGGCTGTGCTACTGACTCGCTGAGACGGTGAATCAGGGGCGCTGCCTGTCATTGCCCATTTTCACCTGCGCCCAACGTGTCACCAGCTCCCAACCAAGAGGAATCCCGCATGACCCGAAAAATGAAAACGATGGATGGGAATGCCGCTGCGGCGTATATCTCTTACGCCTTCACCGACGTCGCAGCCATCTATCCCATCACCCCTTCTACCCCCATGGCAGAAAACGTAGATGAATGGAGCGCACAGGGTAAAAAGAACCTGTTTGGTCAACCGGTGCGCCTGATAGAAATGCAGTCCGAAGCCGGAGCGGCTGGCGCGGTGCATGGTGCTCTGCAAGTCGGGGCCTTGACCACCACGTACACCGCCTCGCAGGGATTGCTGTTGATGATCCCCAATTTATACAAAATTGCCGGTGAGCTGCTGCCGGGCGTGTTTCATGTCAGCGCACGCGCGCTGGCTACCAATTCGTTGAACATCTTTGGTGACCATCAGGATGTGATGGCGGTACGTCAAACGGGCTGTGCCATGCTGGCAGAAAGCAGCGTGCAGCAGGTGATGGATCTCTCCGCCGTGGCGCACCTTACCGCCATCAAAGGCCGTGTGCCTTTTATCAATTTCTTCGATGGTTTCCGCACCTCGCACGAAATCCAGAAGATCGAACTGCTGGACTATGAAGAACTAGAGCCGTTATTGGATCGTGAAGCACTGAATGCCTTTCGCCGTCGTGCCCTGAACCCCGATCACCCAGTGATTAGAGGGACGGCACAAAACCCGGATATTTATTTTCAAGAACGCGAAGCCGTTAACCGCTTTTATGACGCGCTGCCTGAGATGGTGGAAGGCTATATGGCGCAAATCACCCAGCTCACCGGGCGTGAATACCATCTGTTTAACTACTACGGCGCGCCGGATGCAGAACGGTTGATCATCGCCATGGGGTCAGTGTGCGAGACAATTCAGGAAACGGTCGATTATCTGAATCAGCAAGGGGAAAAGGTGGGGCTGCTGACGGTACATCTCTACCGCCCGTTTTCGCTGCCGCATTTCTTTGCCCACATACCAGAAACCGTACAACGCATCGCGGTACTCGACCGCACCAAAGAGCCGGGTTCTCAGGCTGAGCCCTTATGCCTTGATGTGAGAAATGCCTATTACCGCCATGCACAATCACCGCTGATTATCGGTGGACGCTACGCGCTGGGAGGAAAAGATGTTCTTCCTGCACACATCGTTGCCGTATTCGATAACCTTAAGCGCCCGTTGCCGCAAGATAGCTTTACCGTAGGGATAATCGATGACGTGACTCACACCTCATTGCCCGTTTCGACTGCGCCAATCAATACCGCAAAAGCGGGGACTACCGCGTGTAAATTCTGGGGGCTAGGTTCCGACGGTACTGTGGGTGCCAACAAAAGCGCCATCAAGATTATTGGCGATCACACCCCGCTCTACGCTCAGGCCTATTTCTCTTACGACTCGAAAAAGTCAGGTGGCATTACCGTCTCCCATTTGCGCTTTGGGCAGAGCCCGATTACCTCGCCTTATCTGATTCACCATGCGGATTTCATTGCCTGTTCGCAACAAAGCTACGTGGAGAAATACGATCTGCTGGTGGGGTTAAAACCGGGCGGCACTTTTTTGCTGAACTGCTCCTGGACGGCTGAAGAGGTAGCAGCGAAATTGCCTAACGCCATGAAACGCTATCTGGCGCAGCACGCCATCCGTTTCTATACCCTCAACGCGGTACACATTGCGCAGCGCCTTGGGTTAGGTGGTCGTTTTAACATGATTATGCAGGCGGCTTTCTTCAAGCTGGCCGCGATCATTGCGCCAGAAACCGCCGCCGACTATCTAAAAGTGGCAGTAGTCAAATCCTATGGCAGTAAAGGCCAAAACGTGGTGGACATGAATAGCGCCGCGATAGACGAGGGAATGCAGGCGCTGGTCGAGGTAACGATTCCTGCTGCCTGGGCGACGCTGCCGGAGGTGGAAGAGAAGGAGACGCGCACCCTACCGGATTTTATCCGCAATATTCTGGAACCGATGAATCGCCAGGAGGGAGACAACTTGCCCGTCAGCGCCTTTATCGGTATGGAGGATGGGACTTTCCCTCTCGGTACTGCCGCCTATGAAAAACGCGGCATTGCGATTCAGGTGCCCGCGTGGCAACCCGAGGGCTGTACTCAGTGCAACCAGTGCGCCTTTATCTGTCCTCATGCAGCCATTCGCCCTGCGCTGCTGAGTCAGGAAGAGCGAAGCAATGCCCCAGTGGCGCTGTTAAGTAAGGTGGCTCAAGGGGCGAAAGCCTATGAATACCATCTGGCAGTATCACCGCTGGATTGCTCAGGCTGCGGTAACTGTGTCGATATTTGCCCATCACGCGGCAAAGCACTGACAATGCAACCGATCGATAGCCAGCGTCACCAGATTCCGCTATGGGAAGAGGTGCTCTCCCTTGCGCCTAAAGGTAATCCCTTTAACAAAATCTCGGTAAAAGGCAGCCAATTTGAAACACCTCTATTGGAATTTTCTGGCGCATGCGCGGGCTGCGGCGAAACACCCTATGCCAAGCTGTTGACTCAATTATTCGGCGATCGCATGTTGGTCGCGAACGCAACCGGATGCTCCTCCATTTGGGGAGCCAGCGCACCGTCCATTCCCTACACCACCAACCATAAAGGACAAGGCCCCGCCTGGGCTAACTCGCTGTTCGAAGACAATGCCGAGTTTGGCCTAGGTATGCTGCTGGGGAGCCGCGCCATCCGCGATCAACTTGCTCAGGATGTACAAGCTGCTCTGGCCTTACCCCTCACCCCAGCGCTGAATACGGCATTCAGCAACTGGCTGGAACTGAAAGATCGCGGAGAAGGCTCGCGGGAACGTGCCGATACAGTGATCGATATGCTGGCAGAAGAGCGCGGTAAAGATCCCTTACTCACTCATCTCTATCAGAACCGTGATTACCTGACCAAGCCTTCGCAGTGGGTCTTCGGTGGCGATGGTTGGGCATACGATATTGGTTACGGTGGGCTGGACCATGTGCTGGCCTCCGGTGAAGACATCAATGTGCTGGTGTTTGATACCGAGGTATATTCCAACACGGGAGGACAATCATCCAAATCCACACCGGTTGCCGCTATCGCCAAATTTGCCGCCGAAGGGAAACGTACGCGCAAAAAAGATCTCGGCATGATGGCCATGAGTTATGGCAACGTGTACGTGGCACAGATCGCCATGGGCGCGGATAAGACGCAAACCCTGCGAGCGATGGCGGAAGCGGAAGCCTGGCCGGGCCCGTCGTTGATCATCGCCTATGCTGCCTGTATCAATCACGGGTTGAAAGCGGGCATGGGATGCAGTCAGCGTGAAACCCAGCGAGCCGTGGATGCCGGTTACTGGCACTTATATCGCTTCGATCCACAGCGTGTGGATAAAGGGAAAAATCCCTTCTCGCTCGACTCAGACGAACCGGAAGAGAGTTTTCAGGATTTCCTGATGGGTGAAGTCCGCTATGCGTCGCTAAAACGTCAACATCCCGCGATCGCCAATAGCCTATTTGAGCAAACAGAACGGGATGCCAGAGAACGATATGAACGTTACCGACGTTTAGCGGGTGGCTGATCGCAGAAGAAAACACCATGGTGGGCGGATATAGCGAAAGCGCTATCCGCCCCTTCGTACCCCCAGTAAACTTTCCCTTGATCACCGATGAAGGACAGTATCTTTTATATTGCCGATAATTTATCCTCTCCCGCCTTTCGTCATTGACTATAAAAATTAAGCCTGCACTTATGATCTCATCACCCGACGCAACGCCGACGCCGGTTCAATCACCTACGTCAACGCTTGCCGCCTTACGCTCGCCCTCGCTGCTTATGCGCGAAATTTTGGCGGGCACTATCACTGCGCTGGCGCTTATTCCAGAGGTGATATCGTTTTCTATCATCGCGGGCGTAGACCCGAAAGTCAGCCTGATCGCCTCTATTGTCTTGTGCTTCACCATGTCTTTTCTCGGTGGCCGACCCGCGATGGTCACGGCCGCCGCCGGTGCCGTGGCGCTGGTTATCGGCCCGATGGTACACGCACACGGCGTGGCCTATATTCTGCCTGCGGTGATTATGGCGGGACTGATCCAGATTCTGTTTGGGCTGGCTGGGTTGGCGAGAATGATGCGCTACATTCCTCGTTCGGTAATGATCGGTTTCGTGAATGCGCTGAGTATCCTGATTTTCGCCGCGCAGGTGCCGCATGTTTACGGGCACTCCTCGCTTGTCTGGCTGCTGTTTGCGTTAACGGTAGCGATCGTTTTGCTGCTGCCCTATGTGATAAAAAGCATTCCCGCACCGCTGGTCGCAATTGTGACCGTGACGGCGATTGCAATGTTTACCGGCATCACGGTGCCTAACGTCGGCGATGCTGGCCCCATGCAGCCCGGGTTGCCGAGTTTCACCCACTGGCTGGTGCCGTTCAATCTTGAAACGCTGCGCATCATCTGGCCAACCGCGCTCAGTATTGCCTTCGTCGGGCTGATGGAATCGCTGTTAACCGCCAAACTGGTAGACGACATCACGGATACACCGTCCAGCAAGCGCCGCGAATGCTGGGGACTGGGCGTTTCCAATCTCTTCGCCGGATTCTACGGCGGCATTGCTGGATGTGCGATGATCGGGCAAACCGTGGTCAATGTGGAGTTAGGGAAAGCGCGTACGCGTATCTCTACCCTCGCCGCCGCACTGGTGCTGTTGCTGCTGGTGACTGGCCTGAGCGAAATCATGGCTAAGATTCCGATGGTAGTGCTGGCAGGGATTATGATGATTGTCGCGCTGAAAACGATGAACTGGCATAGCCTGCACCCCACTACGCTGAAACGGATGCCGCTGTCGGAAACGCTGGTGGTCGTGGTAACGGTGATCGCCACCGTCTCGACGGCAAATCTGGCAATCGGCGTAGCGGGTGGCGTGATCTTTGCCATCCTGCTGTTTGCACGCCGCGTGGCGCACGTCATTCATGCGGAACGTCGCGTTAGCGAAGACGGGAAGTCGGTGCACTACACGGTACGCGGGCCGCTATTCTTCGGCAGCAGCAATGACCTCTTCGAGCACTTCCTCTATGCGCAGGACCCGCAGAACGTCACCATCGATCTGACGCACGCCCAAATCTGGGATGCCTCCAGCGTAGCGGCGCTCGACGCTATCGAAACCCGCTATCACCGTTACGAAGCGAAAGTCTCGATCATCGGGCTGGATAACCACAGCAGCAAAATTCACCAGCGCCTGTCAGGGCATCTCTGATCGCGCGCAGGCGACGCGATGCTCTGCATTAATCCAATATTCTTGCGTTGGATGTATGCGGCATCGCGCCGGTGTGCCGGGTGTTAGTTCGTCAAACTGACACCCGCCCTCTTGTCCTTGCTGCGCACTAACCTGAACAGCCCGCTTTAACCGGGGATGCGCAGGCGGAATCGATGCCAAGAGAAAACGCGTATACGGATGACGCGCCTCTGAAAATAGCGTAGCTGCGGGTGCTTCTTCGACAATGCGCCCGCGATACATCACACCAATACGGTCAGCAATATGGTGTACCACGCTCAGATCGTGCGCGATAAACAAATACGCCAGCCCCTGCTCCCGCTGTAATGCCAAAAGCAGATTCAGAATTTGCGACTGGATAGAGACATCCAGCGCCGAAACCGGTTCGTCACACACTATCAATTTAGGTTCCAGCACCAGCGCGCGAGCAATCCCGATACGCTGGCGCTGCCCGCCGGAAAACTCATGCGGAAACCGTCCGGCATCCGCAGCGGTAAACCCGACTCGCGTCAACATCTTGACTACCTGCTCCTTGCGCCATTGGCTGTCGTGTATACCGTGGATAATCAGCGGTTCTTCAATGCTGTACCCGACGCTACGCTTGGGGTCGAGCGAGGAGAGCGGGTCCTGAAAGATCATCTGCATGTCGCGCCGCAACTGTCGTAACTGCTCAGCATTCTGTTGCCGGAGATCGTGACCGGCAAAGTGCAGTTCACCGGCATTGGCGGGCGTCAGCCCTAAAATACTGCGCCCCGTGGTGCTTTTGCCACTGCCCGACTCCCCAACCAGTGCGTAAGTTTCACCGAGGAAAATATGGAAACTGACATCATCCAGCGCCACTAGCGTTTTTTTGCGCCATCCGTGCCCAACCCGAAAGGTTTTACGCAGGTTTTTCACCTGTAATAACGGCGCGATCATACACCGCTCCCGAGGCTGTCCGCTTTCCAACAGCGTACTCGATGACCCGATCCGTCAGCCACGGAGAGCACGGGTGGAGAATGGTGACAGCGTTCATCCGCCAGCGGGCAGCGCGGAGCAAAACCACAGCCGGTTGGCGGATGGGACAGCGGTGGGACACTGCCAGTTATCTCCGGTAGCTCGCTTTTGCGCGGCGCATCGAGATTAGGCACCGCTCGCAGCAGCGCCTGCGTATAAGGATGACGAGCATGATCAAACAACGTGAACACATCCGCCTGCTCCACCACTTCCCCCAAATACATCACAATCACGCGTTGACACATCTGCGCCACCACCGACAGATCGTGAGTAATCAGCACGATGCCCATGTCGGTTTCGGCTTTTAACCTATCCAACAGCGAAAGAATCTGCGCCTGAATGGTGACGTCGAGCGCCGTTGTCGGTTCATCGGCAATCAGTAATCCCGGCCCACAGGCAATAGCGATAGCAATCATCACACGCTGGCGCATCCCGCCGGATAGTCGATGCGGATAGCTCACGGCACAGGCGGCCGGATCGGGCATCCCCACCTGAGTAAGCAATTCATGTACCCGCGCTTTCCGCGCCTGACGCGATAGCGTGGTGTGCTGCCGCAGGCTTTCCTCTATCTGTTCACCGACGGTATAAACCGGATTAAGGCTGGAAAGCGGGTCCTGAAAAATCATCGCCAGCGCATTGCCACGCAGACGTCGCCGCGCTTCATCTGACAGCGACAGCAGCGGCTGGCCGTTCAGACTAGCCTCGCCGTCGACCCGACTAGCGCGCGCAGGCAACAGCCCCATCAGCGCATCGGCGGTGACACTTTTTCCACAGCCCGATTCACCGATGATGCCCAGCGTCTCACGCGGTTTCACCTCAAAAGAGATCCCTCGAACGGGGTGCAAGAGGCCAGACGGCACGGCAAACGTGACTTTCAGGTCTTTGACAGACAGTAGCGGCGTTTCACTCATCATATTCACTTTGGGGTCGTTACTGCTTTCAGCAGACGGGAAACCCGACGTGAAAGCGGTTTAAGCGTGGGGTCGGAGATATCGCGCAGGCCGTCTCCAATCATATTCAGAGACAGGATCAAGAGCACGATGGCAATACCGGGGAAAAAGGTCATCCACCAAGAGGTAAAAATTACTTTTTTCCCCTCCAACAATAAATTACCCAGGCTGGGCGTTGGGGCGGGGATCCCCGAACCTAAAAAACTCAGCGCGGCCTCGGTGAGGATCGCAACCGAGAAGATCCACGACACTTGAACGATCAGCGGCGATATCACGTTGGGTAGAATGTGCAGCCAGATGATCCGGCGGCTCTTTGCCCCCTGTGCACGCAGCGCCTCAATGTAATTTTTCTCCTTGATCACCAGCGCCGCCGCACGCATCACGCGTGCCACCGACGGCACATACACCAGCGATAGCGCCAGCACAACATTGGCGGAGTTCGGGCCAAGAATACCGACGATGGAAATCGCCAGCAGCAGAGAAGGAAAGGCAAACAACCCGTCACAAATCCGCATGATGATCGCGTCCAGCAGACGATACCAGGTGCATAGCAGGCCAATCAGCGTGCCAATCGTTCCCGAAATCAGCGCCACAGCGCCACCAACGGACAGCGAAATCTGTACGGCAATCGCCACCCGCACAAACACATCGCGACCAAAATTATCGGTGCCAAACCAGTGCTGAAACGTAGGCGCAGACAGCCGCGCGAGGGGATTCAGCGCATAGGGATCGTAAGGGCTGAGGAACGCGCCCCCTACCGCAACGACAAGAATAAGTAGCAGGATAGCGACGCCCGCTGTCAGGAGTTGATTGGAAAACAGCGCTTTCATGTCACTCCTTCTCCCCAGACAGAGAGATTCGCGGGTCAACGGCATGCCCCAGAATATCCACCGCCAGATTAATCAGAACATAGCTGATGGTAATCAGCAGCACCGCGCCCTGAATCACAGAGAAATCGCGCCGTTCGATGGAATCCACCACCAGCGAGCCCACGCCGGGAATGCCGAACACGCTTTCAATCACAATCGTTCCCGTCACTAGCGAACCGAAAGATTCACCGCAGATAGTTAAAATAGGCAGGAGCGCATTTTTCAAACCGTGGCGCAGTAAAACCCGGTATTCAGATACGCCTTTGGCACGTGCTGTTTTAATGTAGTTTTCACTTAACACGTCGAGCATTACCGCTCGCGTCATGCGGGCAATCAGGGCGGCAATGCGCAGCCCTAACGCCAGTGCCGGGAGCGTCATATACCAGAGATTGACCAGCACATCGCCGCGCGTCGAGCTGTATCCCACGACCGGAAACCAGCGTAACTGCACGGCAAAAAAGAAAATCAGAAACAGCCCGAGTAAAAAGCCGGGAATCGACATTCCCACCGCCGCCAGTCCCATAATCAGGCGATCGAGCAGCCGTCCCTGCTGCGCCGCACTGATCACGCCGGCAGCCAGACCCAGCAGCAGCGCTAACCCTTGCGCATAGAGCGCTAGCGCCAGCGTGGGTTGCAGGTGCTGCAAGAAAAGCGACATCACGCTGGCGTTCATGAAGAGCGAATGGCCGAGATCGCCACGCAACGCCGCACCAAACCACACGACAAACTGTGCCAGCAGGGGCTTATCCAGCCCCATTTGTTGACGCAGTGCGGCGACATCCCCGGGACTGGCATCATTGCCCAGTATCACCAGCACCGGATCGCCCGGCGCCAGATGTACCAGACAAAACACCACAATGGAGACCACCAGCAGCACCGGTATCAGCGCCAACAGCCGATGGAAAATAAACCATCCCATTCGCTTCTCCGCTTACGGTTTTGTGATGCTGACGTTCCACAGAACGGGGCCGATTAAATCCCGATAGCCGTGAACATGATGCTTGATCGCGACCGCATCAGGCGTGGTGCGCCCCAGCACAATCACGGGCAGATAGGTCCAGGTTTGAACGTGAAGTTGATCCACCAATCCTCTTGCCGCCTGTAGCGACGGTGCCTGTTTGATATCATCCAGCAGCGCGTCGATTTCCGGGCTATTGCTCAGACCGGGGAATTTGGCGCGAGAATCAAGGAAAGGGTACTGATGCAGTACCTGACGCATGGAAAACTCCAGCGCGCACAGGTCGAAGTTTTTAGGATCCTGACGCCGCTGTAACACCGTGGCCCAGTCATAGACATCAAGGCGAGATTTCACGCCAATTTGTTTGAGCACCTGCTGTGCAACAATCGCCAGATTGTACAATTCGGCGTATTCCTTGGTGGCGATGATCACCACTTCTTCGCCGTTATAACCGGACTCTTTCACCAGCTTTCTTGCCTCTTCCAGCTTGTGCTGATTCCAGTAAGGCTTACCGGCTTCACTGTGCCAATCCACCTGCTCAGGAAAACCCAATGACGAATCCTCCCTGAAAAAGCGTGGATCGCTGTATCCCGCCAACAGCACCTGATGTACATCGAGCGCCAGATTGAACGCCTGACGCAGTTTCACATCGGCAAACGGTCCACGATTCTTATTGAACAGGTAGGTGATGAGCGATCCCCCTGCTTCGGGGCGATACAGCTTCACATCGCGAGCACGATTCAGTGCCTCAATGTTGTCTTTCGGCAAATCAAAAACGACGTCATATTCACCGGTCAATGCCCCTGCCAGCCGGGTGGACTCATCCGTGATGTAGCGAAACCAGATATCTTTCACCTCTGCCGTCTTCTGGCCCGACAGACCGTTCGCCGGTTCGCTGCGCGAGACATAGCCGTCATAGCGCGTCAGATGCAGATAATCTCCCTGTTTGAATTCCGCCAGCTTGTAAGGACCGGTGCCAATCAGTTCACTCACCGGTTTTTTGCTGGTATTGGCTTCGTCAATCAGGCGCTTAGGCATAATGGAAGGCAGGTTTTTCAAGTCGGCCAGCACATTCAGGGTAATCAGAGACGGCGTCTGTACCGTCAGTTGCACGGTACGCTCGTCAATCCGGCTAAACTGCGCCCCCGGCAGGTTGGCTTTACCCTGCGTGGAAACGGCCAGCCAACGGTTCATCGATGCCACCACATCATCGGCTGTTAGCGGCTGACCATCATGAAAGCGGATGCCGTCGCGCAGTACGAACGTGTAGACCTTGCGGTCATCACTCAGCGAATAGCGTTCAACCAGTTCCGGCACCGGTTCAAACCGATCGTTAATCGTAAAAAGCTGTTCAAAAATGTGGCGCACCACATCCGTGGTCGCACTATTGGTTGTCAGGTAAGGATCGAGCGTACCCGGTCGTTTGCCATAAGCGATATTCAGCGTTGCATCGCGATTGACGGTCTCCGCCAGCGCGATTCCCCAGGGTAAGCTAGCCGCCAGCAAGAGTGCGGCGGCAGGAAAGTTAAACCATTTCATTGATGGGAAACTCCACTATTTTTATGATATTCAGCCGGTTCAAACGCAACATCAGGCGGCGTCGGTAACCGAGTGACGACCCGCAAACTCGTCTTTGGCATCCTGTAACGCGCGAGCATCCGTCAACAATCGCAGACCGGTTCGAGCCAGCACCTGCGCGCCCGTCAGCAGCGCGGCGTAACCGAGTGGAGAATTTGCCGCTTCACGGAATGGCACGGTATGACCGATCAGATCGTCAGGGCCGATTTTAATAGTAGGGTGTGCCGTCGGCACCGCGTGGCTGATATCTCCCGCGTCCGTCGAACCGATACCCTCTTTCGCGTTTTGATCGACCACTTCCCCTGCGGCGGTGAACTCCTCAAGCAGGATCGCATTCAGTGCGTGGTTGATCAGGAAATCGCGCGGGCCTACCTGATGTTCAATTTTCACCGTAGTGCCCGTCGCCAGCGCGACGCCATCCGCAATCGCGCGAATACGCGGTTCCAACGCCAGCACTTCTTCACGCGTTTTGGCACGGATGTAATAGTGGGCGGAGGCGTATTCTGGAATCACATTCGGTGCCTGTCCGCCGTTGGTGATAATGCCGTGAACCCGAACGCCGTCCGGCAGTTGCTGGCGCAGCACGCTGATCCCGTTGTAAAGCAGCACCAGCGCATCCAGCGCGTTCACGCCTTTATGTGGTGAACTTCCGGCATGGGAGGGTTTACCGTAAAAATGGAAATAGAGGTGATTATTTGCCAGTGACGGTCCAGTGAGCCGCGTTTTTCCTGACGGATGAACCATCAGCGCGACATCGACCTTATCGAGGAAGCCGTGTTCGACAAAACGCGCCTTCACGTTGCCATTAATTCCGCCTTTCCCGCGCAGGCCGCCTTCTTCAGCAGGCGTCCCCAGCACCACAACCTTGCCGCCGGTCTGATCGATAACCTCTGCCAGCGCAATCGCCGCAGCCAGACTGGTTACTCCGATAATGTTGTGACCGCAGGCGTGGCCGATATCGATCAACGCATCGTATTCAGCCAGGTAAGCAATGGTCGGCCCCGGTTTGCCGCTGTCTTTTTCCGCATAAAAGGCCGTTTCATGTCCGGCAACATTCAGCGTTACCGTGAAGTGATGTTTCTTTAATAAATCCGTTAATAGTCCGCTAGCGTAATACTCATTATTTCCAGTCTCAGGATGCGCATGAATATCCTGGGAAATCGCAATATATTCTTCGCGATGCTGCTCAATACTGCTAGTAATACGCTGCTGTAATGCGGTAGTTCCCATCTTGCTCACCTTTCTATTTGTTATGGATATATGTGTTATGGATATATACCCGTAATACTTCAAGCTGCATGTGCGTTGGCTGCGCTCACTCACCCGAATCACTTACCTGAGTAAGCTCATCGGGATTCCTTCCCTTGCCGCCTTCCTGCAACTCGAATTATTTGGGGTATATCACGCAATAATCCTGCCTTTATTCCACAGGTTTTAGGGATGAAAACGCCTGCCCGCCGATAACGGCAGGAAATAAAAGTCAATGCGGTGTTGTTTACGACGAATACCTGCGACGCCGAGCATTTATCAAACGACGGTAAAAATAATAAGCGTGCTTCTAATTACTTATTTCACCATCACTATAACGGCAACCTGCCATTTCTTTTATAGAGATTCAGGATAAGGATATCTAATAAATGGTATTGCACGCGTTAGCCGTGCCGATCTCGCTCAGCCAGATGCGCCATTCGGCCCCGACTGCGTCCGCGTATTGGATGCCGCGCTGACGTCAGCGTTGACAACCCGCACGCCTCTGTGATTAGACTCAATGCTAAGCAGGCTAACTTAAGGAAAGCGTTGATGAAAATTACCGATGTGCGCGTAATTTTAGCGAACCGATATATGTTTGTTGAGGTCACCACCGACGAGGGGCTGACGGGCATTGGCGAATCCGGTGCCTGGGGCTTTCTGGATGCGTCCAAAGGCGCGGTGGAGGCATTACGCACTTATCTGATCGGGCAAGATCCGCTGCGCATTGAGCACCACTGGCAGTATATGTACCGCTGCTGGCATTTTCGTGGCGCCGCCATCATGGGTGCTATCAGCGCCATTGATATCGCTCTGTGGGACATCGCGGGCAAGTATTACGATACGCCGGTTTATAACCTGCTAGGCGGCCGCTGCCGCGACAAGGCGCGCGTTTATGCCCACGCGGGAGGTCGCACTACCGAAGAAACCATCGCCAATCTGGAAAAAGCCAAAGCTGATGGTTTTACCGCGATTGGTCATCTCACGCCTTTTCTGGATGAATCGCGTGATACGCCCTATTTCATCACTCATGCCAAAGAGATCGGCGAAGCCATCGAACGTATCGGCCTCTATCGGGAAGCAGTCGGTAACGATGTCGATCTGTGCATTGAAGTCCATCGTCGCCTGAAGCCCGCCGATGCCGTGGTATTCGCTCGCGGCATTGAGCCGTTTTATCCGTATTTTATTGAAGACCCTATCGGTGCGGATAACTTCGATTCCATGGCGGAGGTGGCCGACAAAATCAATATTCCTATCGCTACCGGTGAACGCCTGAATAACCCGCAGGAATTCGCGATGCTGATTCGCCGTAATGCGGTCGCCTATGTGCGTCCTGACGTCTGCATGTGCGGCGGGATTACTGGTGCGAAAAAAGTGGCAGCATTGGCAGAGGCCAATGATTTGATGGTGGTGCCGCATAACCCACTTAGCCCCGTCTCTACCGCCGCCTGTTTACAGATCGCCGTCAGCATCCCGAACTTTGCGCTGCTGGAGTATCCGGGGGATGACCAGCCCGCACTGTCGGAAAAATTTGGTGCGACGGGCGTAGAGAATGGCGTGCGGAAAAAAGACATGGTGAAGAACACGTTCAAATGCGTAGAGGGATTTATGGAGATACCGACACAGTCCGGCATCGGCATTGAGCTGGCAGACGATCTGGAGAGCCGCTTCCCCTACCGCCGTCGCGGCCTGAAAACCCGACTGCACGTCGACGGTTCCGTCGTCGATCAATAAAACGCATCAACAGGTCGTGACGCATCAATAATAGTGCCACGACCTGTCGTATTTTCCCCTACGCCGTAGGATTTTCCACCTTCCGCCCTTCCCACTGCATCAATAGACTCAGCGCCGCAGGCAGGGCAAGCAACGTCAGCAGCGTCGCCACCATCAATCCGCCGATAATCGCGTAGGCCATCGGCCCCCAAAACACCTGATGCGCAATCGGGATCATGCCAAGAATCGCCGCCAGCGCGGTCAGCACTATCGGGCGTGAACGATGGCTGGCCGCATTCACGATTGCCTCCGTGGCGGGTTGTCCATTTTTCACATTCAGATCGACTTCGCCAATCAGAATGACGGCATTACGAATAATCATCCCCGCCAGCGCAATTGCTCCCAGCAGCGCCACAAATCCCATCGGCGTTCCGGTCGGCAACATGGCCGCAACGATGCCGATCAGGCCAAACGGTGCGGTCAGGAATGCCAGCACCATGCGGGAAATACGCTGTAGCTGAATCATTAACAGCACCAGCATCACCAACAGCGTAACTGGCAACACCGCATACACCGAACCATTGCCCTTGTCGGATTCCGCCGCAACGCCGCCTTCCGTGATGTGATAGCCCGTCGGTAACGAGGCACGGTAGCGTTCAATTTCCGGTGCCAATTTTTCAGACAGCGCCGGTGCCCGCACGCCCGGCGCGACATCCATCTGCACCGTGATGAACGGCTCGCGCTGACGCCGCCAGATAATCGGATCGTCAACGCCGTACGAAACCGTGGCAATCTGTCTCAGCGGTACCGAGCGCCCCTCCGCAATCGGAATTTGTAGATTCGCGATCGTGGCGACGTCTCTGCGTTCCTGCGGCGTACCGCGAATCACGACGTCCACCAATCGGTTTTCATCGCGCACCGAGGTCAGCGTTGAACCGGAGAATATCGCCGCCAGCATGCTGGCCACATCCTGTGAACTGATACCAACCGCGCGGGCTTCAGTCTGATTCAGCACCACGTTCACCGAGCGTTCAGGTTCACCTGCCGTCAGATTCACCTCGCGGACATCGGCTCGGTTTCCCACCAGGCCGGCAAGCCCCTGCGCAAGATCACGAACCCGATTAATATCCGGCCCCGCGACCCGATATTTAAGCGGCCAGCCCACTGGCGGCCCTAATTCCAATGCCGAGACGCGCGCCACAATGCTACTAAAATCGCGCTCAAGCACCTGATTCAACCGTGCCGCCAGCGCGTCCCGCGCATCCAGATTTTTTGCTACCACCACCAGTTGAGCGATATTTTCGTGACTCAGTAGCACATCCATTGGGAGATAAAAACGTACCGCCCCCGCCCCAACATAAGTGGAGAAATGGTCAACGTCAGGATCGTCCTTCAGAAGTGCTTCCAGCCGTTTCGCCTGCACTTCCGTCGCAGCCTGTGATGCATTCGAGGGCAACGTCAGGCTAACCAGCAGTTCTGGCCTGTCCGACGCGGGAAAGAATTCTCCCTCCAATCGGGTTGCGCCGAACAAGGCGACAACCAGTAGGAGCACCGCAATGATTAACGTCATTCCCCGGTTTGCCAACGCCCGTTGCAGCCATTGGCGATAAATGCGTCCCACTCGTCCCGGTTCGTTGTGATGGTGACAAAACGTTTTTGGCAACAGCCAGACACCGAGCAGCGGGGAAAAAAGAATCGCGACGATCCAGGAACTGAGCAAGGCGATGAGGACGACGACGAAAAGCGAAAAACAGTATTCACCCGCGCTGGATGAGGCAAACCCGACGGGAATAAATCCGGCAATCATCACCAGCGTCCCCGTCAGCATGGGAAAAGCTGTACTTTCATACGCCCAGGCCGCCGCCCGTTTACGATCCCACCCCTCTTCCAGCCGCGACACC
The DNA here is from genome assembly GCF_000740965.1 of Pectobacterium atrosepticum. Classification (NCBI taxonomy): domain Bacteria; kingdom Pseudomonadati; phylum Pseudomonadota; class Gammaproteobacteria; order Enterobacterales; family Pectobacteriaceae; genus Pectobacterium; species Pectobacterium atrosepticum. The sequence continues at coordinate 3,235,997 of NZ_CP009125.1, forward strand.
ATGGCTTCTACCGTAATCATGGCGTCATCCACCAGCAGTCCCAGCGAAATAATCAGCGCCCCGAGCGAGATACGCTGCAAACCAATACCGGTTATCTCCATGCCAATAAACGTCATCGCCAGCACAATAGGGATGGATGCAGCAACGACCAGTCCCGCACGGCTGCCGAGAGAAACGAACGACACCGCCAACACGATGGCAACGGCCTCCAGCAGCACTTTGATAAAGCCGCCGACCGCGCCTTTCACCACCTCAGCCTGATCGGCCACACGCGTCATTTCTATCCCATGCGGTAACTGGGCAGAAAGCGTGTTCATTTTTTCGCGAATAGCCTGACCGAAATTGAGCATGTTGCCGGTAGGTGCCATAGAAATAGCCAGTCCAATGGCTTTCTCGCCATTTACTCGAAACGTCGGCGACGGCGGTTCCGCTATTTCACGGCTAATGGTGGCGATATCAGTAAGCGGAACAAATTTCCCGCCAATACGTAAGGTAATCTGGCGCAGACTCTCCTCAGAGGTAAACGCGCCGCTGACGCGCACGGCGATCTTCTCATCCCCAGTACGGATAATACCGGCAGGCGTAACCGCATTCTGTGCTTTAAGTGAATCAATCACCTGCTGCGAATCGATCCCTAATCCAGCCAGCCGTCGGGGAGAAAACGTTACGACGATCTGTTCTTCTTCCACCCCCAGCATGTCGACCTTGCCGACATCCGGCACGCTCAGTAACGCAGAGCGAATATCCTCGACGCGATCGCGCAGTTCACGTGGTGAGAACCCATCCGCGGTGAAGCCATAAATCGTACCAAACGTGTCATCAAACTCGTCATTGACGTCTGGCGGGCTGACACCATCGGGGAGCGAACTGGCGATATCCGTCATCTTCTTACGCACCGTATACCAGATATTCGGCACGGCAGAAGGCGGTGTATCATCACGCAGGTTAACGAAAACCACCGCTTCCCCAGCACGGGTGTAGCTCTCGACATAATCGAGATACGGCGTTTCCTGTAACTTCTTCTCCAGCTTATCGGTGACGAAATTGACGGTATCGCTCACCGTCGCCCCCGGCCAGGCGGCAGATACCACGGCAGATTTGATGGTAAACGCCGGATCTTCGTTGCGTGGCAAGCGCTGGTAGCTCATCACGCCTGCCGCCATAATCACCAGCATCATAAAAGCGACCAACTGCTGATGCGCTAGTGCCCAAGCGGAGAGATTGAAGCGCGTAGAGGTAGAAGATTGAGATTCACGAGACATTAGCGACGCCCCTCTTCATCCAGCCGAATTTTCTCATCCGGCCGTAGCTTACTGACGCCAGCCGTTACCACGCGGTCACCCTGTTTCAGCCCATCGGTGATGTAGATCGCCGTGTCGCTGTAGCGTGCAACGGTAATCGGCTGCAAGCGCACCGTCTGGGTTTCCGTGTTCACGACGTAAACCGCCGGGTTTTCTTCCTGACGGGTGAGTGCAGAAGCAGGTAACTCAATGACAGCTGTGTCGGACTGCTGTATTGCGCCATTCACGCTGGCACCCAGTACCATCGCTACCGGTGGCGAGGTTAACGTCACCCGAACCCGAAACGTTCGCGTGACTGCATCGGCCTGCGGACTGATATCACGCACGCGTCCTTGTACCTGAATCGCCGGATCGGATAGCAGCAACACGAGAATCGTGCGCGAAGGAAGCGACTGATTGACCAAACGTTCTGGTACATCAAACACCGCATCGCGCCCATCGAGCGAAGCTAGCTTGACGACTTCCTGCCCGGCACTGACCACCTGACCGGGATTCGCACTGACCGTTGTTATCACACCATCCTGTGCGGACGTGAGTTGCGTATAGCTGAGGCGTTCCTGCGCCCCTTTGACGGTCGTCTGTGCGCTTTCGCGCCGGGAAACAGCGGCATCCCAATTTGCCTGCGCTTCATCAAGCTGTACCCGCGCAATGGCCCCGCCCGGCGCCAGCGCCTTCATGCGGGAGAAATTACTTTTCGCCAGCCGTTCTGCCGAGGTTGCGCTGGCTAAATCAGCCTGTGCGCTGCGCAGCTGATTTTCACTGTCGCGAGCATCGAGCGTCGCAATCACATCACCGCGCTTCACGGATGCCCCCACATCCACCAAACGATTCAGGATGCGGCCATCCAGCCGGAAACCTAACGCCGTTTCTTCATGCGGGCGAATCTCTCCCGTCAGCGTCACAGGCTCACGACTCATTGCTGGCATGACGACCAGCGTTTTTACCGGCCTCACGGGCGGCGGCGCAGGCGAACCATCGGTACTGTCACAGCCGCTAAGCAACACGGCTGACAGCAGACAAAAGGCAAAACGGCTGACCATCATCACATCCTCTCACTCATCAAACGCCATCAGAACGAATACAGAACAGCCAACGTGGCGCCAGTATCATTCCGTCGTTCCACAACCTGACTATCCGCGACTTTGTCAGTCAGCCACGTTGAGGTAACCCCGACGTTGGTTGACCAGGCAGGGCTAAATTGATGCGTCCAGTTCGCGCCCAGTGCATAACCGTAGACACCTTTGCCAGCATGATAGGCGGCCAACCCAGAACGGCTGCTCTGCTGCTGTGTCACACCGTAATAGGTTTGATTAAAGCGGGCATCGCCCATCAGCACGTCTGCCGACAGCGCCAGCACGTCGTCTTTTGTCGTGGACTGCCACACCGTGCTCTTTGCCCCGACGCGATACTGATTTCCTCTTTTTGTCTCGCTCAGTGCAAATTCACCGCTCGCTTCCAGCGCCAGCCAGGGTGCAAACTGATACCCCGCCGTTACGGTGGTAATTACCGATCCTTTGATTTTCCCCATCCCTTTCAATCGGTTAGAACCCGCACGCCAATTGCTGTTTTTGTCATCCCTTCCCATGTCGTAGCCAATCGCGTGATCGAGATAAAAACCGGAAGGAGACTGGTATTGCCAGCCAATGCCGTGCGAAGAATCGAAATAGAGTGCACCGCGCTGAACCGTCAGCACAGGCAGTGCCATGGTTTGACGATTTTTACTCCCCTTGTAACGCGGTGCATTCTGGGCTGCAACGCCAACGGTAACATCCGTGTGGTCACCCAAAAGCGAGGGCGCTGATGCCTCCGACTCCGCAGCGAATGCGGTGCCAGATAACACGATAGCGGACAGACTGGTGGATAAAATCATTGTTGTTATGTTCATACATCCCCTCTTTAACGCGGTAATCTTGCACCGTGGTGTTTCCACGGCGGGTGCAATGTAATTGGTGTTGGCTTTTCAGCACCGTGACGAATTATGCTGACGCTTAATCAAGAAACGCTTTGTGGTTTTTTAAGATTTCATCAAGAGGTTGTGATGGCAGAAAAACGGGTGTTGGTTATTGAAGACGATATGGATGCCGCCAGCGTGCTTGAGGCTTATCTGCGGCGCGATGGCTATCAGGTTTCTATCGCGTCTGATGGGCAAAAAGGTCTGCACATGGCGCTGACCAGTAAACCCGATTTGATTTTGCTGGATGTGATGCTGCCGAAAATGAATGGTTCTGAGGTGCTGTCCGCCCTGCGGCAGCGCAGTAATATTCCGGTAATTATGGTCACCGCCATCGGCGATGAACCGGAACGGATCGGCGCGCTGCGTTACGGCGCGGATGACTATGTCGTCAAGCCCTATAATCCGCAGGAAGTGGTAGCGCGAGTGCAGGCCGTGCTACGGCGAACCGGCTACGCCATCCGGGAAGATGCGATCCTGACATTCGAGAATTTATCGGTTGATCCAACCTCCGTGACGGCAAGCATTGCGCTCTCACCGTCTGAATCTGTCGTTCTCGATCTTACGCCCACCGAATTCAACATTCTGGTGACGCTGCTCAAAGCGCCAAACCGCGCCTTCACTCGCGGTGAGCTACTGGAAGCCTGCTTGCCGGAAAGCGATGCGCTGGAACGCGTGGTGGATACTCACGTCCACAACCTCAGGAAGAAACTCAACCAGTACGACATCATCAACGTGCTCGTCACCGTCCGTTCTGTTGGCTATCGATTCCGGTGAACCTGATGAAAAAATCGATCTTCCTGTCAGAAAAAATGTCGCTGTGGCGCTGGCTGTGCTTTCGTATTATTTCTCTGCTGCTCGCCACCCTGCTCATCATCGCCACCCTGATGTGGCTACGCTTCGCCATCAACAATGTCTACGTCGAACAGCAGATGCCGGACGAGGTACGGGCTGAATTTCAGCAGTTAAGCAAACAGGAAGATTACGGTAATCCCCGCTACCAACAGATTATCAATCAGTATTACGGCCCGGATTTCTTTGTGCCAAATATTGCCAGCACTGACTGGCTGGTGCTGGCGATTATGGTTCTGATCGCCTTACCGACCGTCGTCGTCATCGTGCTGTGGCGGGCGCGACCGCTGTCACAACAATTTTCCAATATCGCCAGCGCCGCACGCGACGTTGCTCAGGGAAATTTCGATGCTCGCACACAGCTTGTCGAGCAGGCACCGATGGAGTTGATTACGCTGGCGAACGACTTTAATAATATGACCGCACAGTTGGAGCGCTACGAGCGGGAACTCCGCGAATCCAGCGCGGCGTTGGCTCACGAACTGCGTACGCCGTTAAACGCGGCGATGGGGCGCGTTCAGGGCATGCTTGATGACGTCTTTCCGCGCGATAAATCACAGCTGACGATGGTCATCAAACAGCTCGAACAGCTCAATCACGTGATTCAGGATCTGCACTTTCTTTCACTCGCCAGAGCCGGACAACTGCAACTGGTCAAAACGCCGCTGTATTTCGACGAGATCGTCACTGAGCGGCTTACCTGGTATCGGCCTCAGCTAGAGCAGGCTGGGTTTCAGACCCATATTCATATCGAACAACATGACTTTTGTGTTGCCGACCGCGAACGATTGGGACAGGTGTTCTCTATTCTGATCGAGAATGCCTTAAGCTACGCCAGCGAGGGGCGCTATCTGGCAATTGAGGTACGTGAAATGACCGTTCGTGAAATGGCAGTACGTGAAAACGTGCCGTGCTGGCAGATTACAGTTTCTGACCACGGACCGGGGATTGAAGCAGAATCGCTGCCCCTGCTTTTCGACCGCTTCTGGCGGGCAGAACATTCACGCGGAAGACACTCCGGCGGCAGTGGACTTGGGCTGTCTATTGCCTCAGCCATTATCACTGCACATGGTGGTGCTATTTATGCAGAACGCGGCAATAACGGCGGACTTGCCATCGTGATGACGCTGCCACACACCGCCTGACGTAGCTGCATGCCGTTGGTCATTGACCAATAATGAGAAAGCATAGCGAAATTATTGCTATGCCCTTTCTCTGGTAAAAAAACCGGGAAATACTGCAATACTCACCCGCTCAACGATGAGACAAACGCCACCACCTCAGACTCCACGCCCTACGGCGAGGCACACCGCTGTCTAACACGTTTTTTGTCCTGACCAATACTTATATTTATCTGGAATGAGATAAGGCGAAAAAGACTAATTTCGCTATAAGTATTTCGCTACTCTGCATGAGCGAAATATATCGCCTCGATTAAAACTCAATCATCAGGGTAACTATTATGAAACGTTCTCTTCACCAGGTATTCATGGCGATGACGCTAGTTAGCGCCTCCTTTTTCAGTCAGGCTGCGGAAACACAGCCATCAACGTGGCAACACATCAAACAAACCGGTGAATTACGCATCGGCGTGGCACAGGGTGAGCCGTGGTATTTTAAAAATCCATCGACCGGAGAATGGGATGGCATCGGCTATAACATCGGCAAGGAGTTAGCCAACGATCTTGGCGTGAAGCTGGTGACGGTAGAAACCACCTGGGGTAACGCCATTGCCGCCTTACAAACGGGTCAGATCGATACCATGCTGGTACTCGATCCAACGGAAGAGCGGAAAAAAGCGGTCGATTTCCCTGAGCAGCCTTTCTTTTGGTATGCGCAAGGCGTGTTGATTCGCGACGGCATTACCGTTACCAACTGGGACGATCTCAATCGTGAGGATGTCAAAATCGGCGTCACGCTGGGTTCCAGCCCAGATCTGATTCTGACCAAACGTCTGCCAAAAGCACAGCTAGTGCGCTTCCCGAATATGGATGAGGGCGTAGCCGCATTCTATGCTGGCCGTGTCGATGCACTGTCGTATTTCCATCCGGCTCTGGCGCTGCAACAGGCTAAAGTCGGCAAAGGCAATTTGATTCTGCCGAAGCCGATTATTGAAGTCAGCACCAGCGGCGCAATCCGCAAAGAAGCCGACCAGACCTTCCACAACTTCCTGAATGACGAATTTGCCAAGCTGTATAAGTCTGGTAAAACCCAGCACTACTATGAACAGGCGCTCAAACTGCGCGGCGTGGACGCAAGCAAAGTGCCGTCAGTCATTAAAGAAGACTGGAAATAAGCGGGATTTGGATAACAGAACGGTCCTGAACGGATTCAGGACATCTGCATCAGCGGCGTAACCAGTGCAGCTACATCCTTGCATTGTTCAATCTCAGAGAGCGCCGCTACTGCCTGTGCAATATCAGCAGGGGCAAGCCGTGACGATAGATTCTCCGCAAATTTCTCCATGATGTTGCTTTCCGTTAGCGGGTGTTCCACACAGCCCAGCGGAAATGCAATGCGTTCACCTGCCACAACGTTTCCCCGCGTGACAACATCAACCTGCAATACCGGGCGACGCGCTTGCGCCATAAGCTGGTCAAGTTCGGGAGACACCTCAACGTGAACCTTATCGGCTAGCGCCAGAAGCATAGGATTGATTAACGTATCGCCCGCACTCCAGCGGTGGCGCGGAATACGGTAGGCAAGACAGGCCAGCGCAAACGGCAGGCTGAACTGCGCATCCGTTTCATTTTTCGGTCGCCTATCCATAAAGTCAGCGGCCAATCTCTGGCTGCCTTTAACCCGAATAAGGTCAATATCCTGCGGCACCAGCGCCAACTCGTCCTGTACACGTTCGAAGGATTCCAGCGCGGTATGGATCCAGCGGCAGGCAGGATACGCTTTGAAACTGGCGTGCTGGAGCGCCCACTGTTCTCCCAAACCACTCGACAAAATCGTCTCATCAAAATGGTCTGACCCCATCATGCGCCAGAACCCCTGATCGCCGGACAGCACATCTCTTGGGCCGATCATTCCTCCGTGGTGTAACTCGACACCACGGACGCCCGCTTCCGCGGCTGGCGCGTTGTAATCCTTAAAGGAAACCAACGGTCGCTGCTGCCAGTTGTATTTGTGCAAGCTGGGCAACGGCGTCAACGAGGCCGCCAACCCGATAGCGTTCTCTAATCCTTCGGCATCACACCCCGTCAGTAATCCGTAGGCCACCGCTGCACCTACCGACTCATGCTGGCACACGCCATAAACCTGCTGAAAACGCGCCGGACTCGGTTGCTGAGATTGAATGATCCGGCCATTGATTTCATACGCAGCGGCCAGCACACAGATCAGCGTTTCACCGTCGATCGGACGCTGTCCCAGCGCCGCCAGCGCGGCGGCAACCAGCGAAGCACCGGGATGCCCCATGCCGCGTCCGGCCACTTCATATCCGTCATCGTAATCCAACGCATTGATCGCCGCCGCATTCAAAAACGCCGCGCCAATAGCCGCCAGCGGCGTTCCACCATCCAATACTGGGCTGTTGCCCGCAGCATAGTGCAGACGAGTGACCCGTGCGCAATCCTGAACCGCCTGACTCTTTGCGCCTGCAATGCCGCAGCCCAGGCTGTCGATAAAATGCAGCGCAATCTTTCTTCTTAATACGACAGGGATGTCCTGAATCGTCAGTCGACAGGCAAAGGTCGCCAGACGCAACGTCAGAGGTAATTCAGTTGAGTGGGGCATCGGCATATCGTCATTTGTTTATAAACAAAAGGAATATTAACACCACGTTTTATTATTTATTTATCATTTTTTCGACCTGCTAAGATGCATAGGTTCTAACAAAATAAGAAACGTTTTTCCTAATATACCCTAAATAATTCGAGTTTCAGGCAGGCGGCAAGCGAGGGAGTCCCGATGAGCTTACTCAGGTAAGTGATTCGGGTGAGTGACAAATCTGTTAAAAGCAGATTTGAACGCTGCTTGCAGCGACCCCTACGGGGCGAGGCTCACGTCAGTGTGCCGAGTATCGTAGCCAACGCACATGCAACTTGAAGTATGACGGGTATACGCCATTTCCAGGGGTTCTGTATCTATGTCATATCAGTGGGATTTTTCTGCCATCTGGCCTTACCACCAACTGCTGTTGGAGGGGCTATGGGGAACGATAAAGATCGGTGCCACCAGCATCCTGATCGGAATGCTGGCAGGCATGGTGCTCGCCGCGATGAAAATGTCGCCTCGGTTGTTATTGCGCTTGCCCGCCGTGATGTTGATTGGCTTCTATCGTAATACGCCCGCGATTGTGCATTTTTTCTGGATTTACTACGCCCTGCCCGTTATTACGCCCTTAACGTTTTCACCTTTCACCGCCGCCGTCATCGCGCTGTCGGCACAGTCCGGTGCCTTCTATGCTGAGGTCTATCGTGGAGCGATTTCTTCGATTCACCCAGGGCAATGGGAAGGAGCAAAAGCGCTGGGCATGCCGCAATCGACGGCATTGCGACGGGTCATTCTCCCGCAGGCCTTGCGCAGAATGATCCCGCCTTTTATTGAGCGTTCGTTTGAACTCATCAAATCCACCTCGCTGGCTTCCTCACTGGCCTATAGCGAACTGCTTTATCAGGCGATGCAGCTAAACAGCCAAACTTACCGACCGCTCGAAGTCTACAGTCTAGTGGCCGTGATGTATTTCACTCTGCTGCTGCTGATTAGCCTGTTCAGTCAACATATTGAGAAACGGCTGTCGCTGGCAGACCGTCGGCTCGCCTAAGGAACATCATGCACTATCAATGGGATTTCTCGCTGGTCTGGGACAACATTCCGGTGTTGCTGAAAGGCCTTGGCGTCACGCTCGAACTGTGGCTGATAGCAGGCGTGCTGGGAACTGCGCTGGGGCTGGTTTTGGGTATTTTTCGCGTGTTTGGAAAGCGCTGGCTGTCATTGCCCGCCAGATTCTTTGTCGAGATATTCCGCAATACGCCCGTCCTGATCCAGCTGATCTGGTTTTATTACGCCTTCCCGGTTCTGGTCGGTGTGCAGTTTAGTACCTTTGCCGCCGCCGTGCTGGCTCTGACGCTGTATAGCGCCGCGTACTGCACCGAAATTTTCCGTGCCGGACTACAATCCATCGACCACGGACAATGGGAAGGCGCAAAAGCGTTGGGCATGCGGCACACGGTGATCCTACGGCGCGTGGTTCTGCCACAAGTATTGCGCAACATGCTACCTGCCTTGACCAACCGGATGATCGAGTTGGCTAAAGTCACCTCGCTGGCCTCCATATTGGCCGTCAACGAACTGATGTACCAAGGGCGGCTGCTGAGCAGCACCTATTATCGTCCGCTGGAAATCCTGACGGTGGTGGCACTGCTCTATTTCGTTTTGATCTGGCCGGGGAGCTACCTTGCCGCACGACTTGAACGTCGTTTCCGTTCAACCCCCTAGCCCGACAGTGACACAGGATTACTATGCGTGAAGATATTGCTTTAAGTGAAGAACGTGTTCTAAGCGAAAATCGTGATCTGAGTGAAGATACCGTTCTGCGTATTCGCGGACTCCAGAAACGCTTCGGTGCCGTTGAGGTGTTGAAAGGTATCGATCTGGATGTACGACGCGGTGAAAAAATTGCCATCATCGGCGGCAGCGGATCGGGGAAAAGTACGCTATTGCGCTGCCTGAATTTCATGGAAATCCCCAGCGCTGGCACCATCGAACTGGATGGCGTAGTGCTGGGAAAAACAGACGCTAAAGGTCAGCACGACTACCCAGAGAAACAACTTTGCGCCGTGCGGGAACGCGTGGGAATGGTGTTTCAGCAATTCAACCTGTTTCCCCATCTCACCGTGCTGGAAAATGTGCGTGAAGCGCTGGTATCGGTGAAGAAAATGCCGCGACATGAGGCGGATATCATAGCCAAAGCCCAGTTGGAAAAGGTTGGGCTGAGCAATAAGCAAGACGCTCGCCCCAGCAGCCTGTCCGGCGGTCAGCAGCAGCGGGTAGCGATAGCCCGTGCGCTGGCGATGTCGCCTGAAGTCATGCTGTTCGATGAGCCAACATCGTCACTGGACCCAGAACTGGTCGGCGAAGTGCTGCACACCATTCGGGCGTTAGCGGACGAAGGTCGCACTCTTCTGTTAGTTACTCATGAGCTGGGGTTTGCCTATCACTTCGCCGACCGCGTCGTGTTTATCGAAAATGGCGTGATCCATGAAATGGGCAGCGCCGAGCAGGTGCTCAAAAATCCGCAACAGCCCCGTACACAGGCTTTTCTTGCCCGCTTTGCCGAGCGAGCCTTTTAATCCATCATTCACATTCAGGCGCACCACAATGCAACCGACATTATCCAACCAAAGCAGTCAGGCCTATTTGCAAGATCCGCGTAACAACGACGTACAGGTGTATGTGAATGGGGAATTTGTTCATCGCGACAACGCGGTGGTGTCGATCTTTGATTCCGGCTACGTGTGCGGTGACGGCGTATGGGAAGGATTGCGCTTGGTTAACGGCCGCCTGATTGCGCTGGACGCCCATCTGGATCGCCTGTTCGAGGGTGCTGCATCAATCCAACTGGATATCGGCCATAGCCGGGAGGCGCTGACCGCTATTCTCTATAACACGCTAGCCATCAACGGGATGACCGATGGCGCACATATTCGCCTGATGATTACCCGTGGGAAAAAGCATACGCCGAATCAGGATCCTCGCTTCATCATCGGCGGTGCAACCATCGTGTGCGTGGCGGAATACAAGGTCGTCGATACAGCGGCGAAAAAGCGCGGGCTGACGTTGTTTACGTCCACTTATCGCACCAGCACACCGGACGTCTTCGATCTGCGACTCAATTCGCACAGCCGACTTAATCTTATTCAAGCGCTACTACAGGCGTTGCAGGCTGGTGCAGACGAAGCGTTGATGCTGGATCCGCACGGTTTTGTCGCCAGTTGCAACTCCACCAACTTTTTTATCGTCCGCCGCGGTGAACTGTGGACGTCATCGGGGCGCTACTGCTTCAACGGCATTACTCGCCAGACCCTTATCGATCTCGCTCACGCCAACGGACTCACGGTCAAGACTCAGGACTTTACGCTGGCAGAAGCGCTCACCGCCGATGAAGCCTTTGTCACCGGCACGCTGGCGGGTATCACCCCAGTAAAAGCATTGGATGGCCACCCATTTAGCGCCGAACATCGCCCAGTTACAGAGCAGCTTAGCCAGTGGTATGAGGCATATCTAAACGCACAGTGATAGAGACGCATCGTCTTGATAACAATGACGATGCCACATAAGGAATGGATAGACACTGACAAGTGAGGATATTAGTGATGATTAGAACATTCCAATTTCAGGAACTCTGCAATCGCAGCCGTGACTGCCTGCGCAGCTTCAGTCGGAGGATGATGACCTGTTTTAGCCAAAATGAGTATACTCGCGTCAGCGATCAGGGTAGCTATTTCCTGACTCAGTTCAACAGGTGTTGCAGTGTCCTGTTCCCCACAGATGATCAGTGTCGGAGCACTGATGTCAGCCAGTAGTTCCGTTATATCACCCCGCTCAAAAACCGCTGCATCCAATGCAAGCGCTAATCCTGTGCGATTGTGAGACAGCATAATACGACGCTCTCGGGCAGCCTCTCCCTGATTATTCTGCAACCACGCCTCATTATTGATATGACTCTGAATTTTTTTGAATAAATCTTCACGCGCATGTTCTGAACCGGTGAGCAGAATGTCACGCTGCCTGTGCCAGTTTTGCAGACGTTCGGGAAATTCCGCTCTGGCACTGGTGCCGATCAGAACCAACCCGGACACCAGTTGCGGATAATGGGCTGCAAGCCTGATGGCGACCATTCCGCCCTGACTCTGTCCAATAAATGTCACTTTGCCGAGTGACAGTTCCTGAATCATTAACGCTAAATCCCTGCTCAGATCGTCAAGTTTCCAACCCGCGGGATCGTATTCGCTCAGGCCATGTCCCGGCATGTCCAAGACAATACAACGATACGACTTACTCAGTATCTGAAATTGTGCAGAGAAAATTTCATGATTTGCGAACAGTCCGTGAGCAAAAATAAGCGTCGGTCCTTCGCCAATATCGCGATAACGATACAGAGTGCCATTAATTCTAACCTGCTGAAGCTGCCATTCATCACTGGCATCAAAAGCCCTGCTAAGTAGAGCTGAATCTTCAAACATTTGATAACGGGTGATTTTCGACCCTGATACCTTAAAGTGAATGATCATATCGCTGCCAACCGCATTTCCCGTACTCAGTACGGTATGACGAAAACGCCCCAGTACCAGAACGCTGTCATTATGGGCAATGATGTCACTGATGGAAAAATCCAATGGCCTGAAGTTCTGCGGGAAATTTTGCAGCCAGCGCCTGACTCGCCCCGGCCCCTGTAACAGCCCAACGGTAGATACCCCAGGCTCACCATCGATATGCCACACGACGTTGTCATCAAGCAGGCTGACGATATCATCCAACTTTCCTTCAGCAAATGCCGCCAGATAAGCCTCGACCGTCTTTCTTGCACTCAGCCCCTGTATATCATGCGTATTTGTTGCTTCCATTTTATTGTTCCTATTTAAGAAATATTGAGTTGGCAAATGCCATGAGGAAGAGTTTATTTGTTCCATATTTTGAAAACTATAGATAAAATCGATCAATCATCTTCCAAAAATAGAAAACTTTATGCGTGAAATAAGCATGGACTGGAACGACTTACGCTTCTTTTTGGAAGTCGCGCGAACAAGCAGCCTCACCAAAACTGCCATTAAGCTGAAGGTCAGCCAGTCAACAGTATCAAGAAGGATTGGCGCACTTGAAAGCAGTTTAAAGACCCGCCTGTTCCTCCATCATCAGACCGGATATTTTCTTACTGATGTTGGCAAAGAAGTTCTCAAATATGCTGAAGATGTGGAAGGTAAAGTAGGAACACTGGAGAAAAAAATCTCTGGACGGGATCTGGCTCCTGCCGGAATAGTCCGCCTAGCTACAGCAGTGACGCTAGCAAACCACCTGATTATTCCTCAGCTACCCCGCTTCATGGCCTGTTATCCTGAAATCATTCTGGAGCTCGTCACGGGTGTAAATACCGTATCAGTAGTACGAAATGATGCCGATATTGCGCTGCGGCTTGTCCGTCCTGAACAGAATTCCTTAAAGATACGAAAGGTAGGTGTTGTGGCTTCTGCGGTGTACGGTTCAGAAACCTATGTCCGCGAGCATCCTGCGCCCGAAGATAACCCGATAATAGGCCGAAGTTTTATCACATGGGACAAATCGTTCAGTCATCTCCCCTCTGCCAGATGGCTCAATGAACACTTCCCTGACATGACGTCGACATTAGCCTTGACCAGCCTTGTAACACAGATTGCTGCAGTAAACGCTGGCTTAGGGCTCGCAGTTTTACCCTGCTTCATTGCCGCGCAGAACAGCGACCTGGTGGAAGTCATCCATACCCAACGTGTGTTTTCTGAAGACCTCTGGTTGGTCAGTCATACCGACCTAATAGCATCTTCACGGATCAGGGTAGTGGCTGACTTTTTAATGGAAATTATCGCTGAAGCTCATCTGACATGACCTTTCTGAGTTACTGCTATCAAGCTCAAAATATCTGCTTCTGCCACACAGGGGACAAGCACGTGACGCTGAAGGTCTGCTGAGAGCGAAAAGCAGACATTTTGCATAAATTGGTTTTATGAAGAGCCACACTCATTAGCCATTCATTTTCAAAATTAACAGATATCAAAACGCATTAAAGTAATGTATATATAGACAGTATTCTTAGTAATGGGAGCAATCGCTGCATGAGCCGTGACAGATATAATCTATCCATAGCAGTATTCGTCTTGCTTCTAAAAGGGGATGAACTCTGCATGCTCCGAAGGTCTAATACGGGCTGGATGGATGGTTGCTTTAGCTTACCGGCCGGTGGGCTAGAAAAAGGCGAGACACTCTCCACTGCTGCCGCCAGGGAGCTAAAAGAAGAGACCGGGGTGGACGCAATTCCTTCAGAGTTGGCCCTTGCGCATACCATGCATGTGTGGACGGAAAACCGTTCATGGATAGGACATTATTTTATCTGCCGAGAATGGAATGGTGTACCTTTCCTTGCAGAACCTGACAAGCATGCCGAAGTAAGCTGGAAGAACATGTCGGATCTGCCAGAAGAAACAATACCCTATGTAAGGCAGGCTATTGAAGCCATTAATGCTGATGAGAGTTACTCAGAATACGGATGGGACACTGGTCGGTAACCTCTGCTACATAGCAATATTTCCGCTCCTCGTCAGGATGCATATGCAAAAGGGATGCTAGGAGCGAAAAGCAGACATCAGTATTTTTTGTTCTTCATTACAAAAACACCCCCGTGATAGCTACCCAAATTACGGCTCTTCAGTCCGAAATAATGTCTTGAATGCTTCTGCATTCACGTTCGTAAGCGTTGAAGCGCGTAAATGCGGATTTGCTAAAAGGAATCTGGTAACCAGATTAAATCCTAGAGTATATCCAAGCCATCTTGGCAAGTTACTGGTTCCATAAAACCATGCATTGTGGTCGTAATCTGTGCAATCCCAATCTTTTCGCGTCAGTAGGATATGCGATTGGACTTCTACTTCATCAAGGCACTCCCAAGGTTCAGGCTCCCCACCGAATAGCTCAAGGGTGAAATGTCCCGCAAGCCCCTCAGATACAATAGCTTCACCCAGACTGAAGCCGTACCCCGGCCCGGCCCATCTTGCTGCATGATGAAGTTCATGAGCTAGCATGCGCTCTAGAGAATTATTGGGATTAGAACAAAATGACGGTTTTTCAGGATCAACCGTTATATACACAATGCCTGGTTCAGGGCTGTATCCGAGATGCCCTTTCTCAGGAATAACCTGCGTCCCAGCTTTCACAATAATATCCAGAGAGGGAAGATTCATTAGTATGCTTGCTTTAGTATATGTTTCTGTCAGACAGTTATTAAGCCATTCACTCTGGGCTGTCAGTTTATCCTGCGCATTTAAGATATGAAGTTTCATGTAAGACATGATTGCCCCTTAAAATTCTGACTGTTCTTAGTATTGCTTCACCCCTTTAGATAGGTCCAGCAGTACGCACGTCCTGACCCTTATAATGGCCCATGTCGGCTATGAGCGGACGTAACGTCATTGTTCGGCATTAAGGCTGGTGAACGTATTCATTTCAGCAAGTAACCAGCGTTCAAAACTTTCTAGCGCAGCCTCATTGATTCCCGTTTCCGTCGGTTTTACTAAACAGAATTTTTTGCTCAGGCAGTCTGAGGCTGGCCAGGGCGAAACAAGCATGCCGCAACTCAATTCATTCTCGACATACATACGCGGAACCAATGCTACGCCGTGTCCCGCGATGACGGCAGCGATGGCCATTTCATGAAGATCGTACCGCACACCCTGAGCCGGATTATCGAGGCGTATTCCACGTTCCTGGGCATAGTGATGCCATGCATCAGGATTCTGTCGACGGTGAATGCGCGGAAGTTCGTTTAACTGTCGATTGACGTCATTATTTGTTAATAGTGAGGGATTGCAAACAGGCAGCAGATTTTCCTGAAACAGAAATTGCATACGCATGCCTGCCCATGCGGAATGTTCAAAATGAATGACCGCGTCAAAGCCACTTCCAGGCAAAATGAACGGATCCGTTCTCGCCGCAATATTTAACGTTATGTCCGGGAACAAAGAGTTAAAGCCGCTCAGGCGGGGAATAAGCCAACGGCTGGAAAAGGTCGGCAGGACGGCGATATCCAGACTCTTACTGCCCTCAGGCATTCCCATTATGTACTGCGTATCTCTTTCGAGCCGATCGAGCGTTTCACGCACGTGATGCGCATAGCGCGCGCCGACAGGGTTAAGCTTTACCCGGCTTCCCATACGGTCAAACAGTTTACAGTTCAGCAACGCTTCAAGACGCGCAATCTGACGGCTAATCGCCCCTTCCGTTAACGATAACTCCTCTGCGGCCCGGGCAAAACTATCGTGCCTTGCGGCGGCATCAAAAGCCTGCAGGGACGCACTACTGGGTATTTTTCTACGCATAAAACCTGTTCCTTGCTCAATGCTTACAACGTGCTTTCATTGACTTAATATCACTGCCCCGTGACATATTATCGTTTTTAAGCGGCATAACCAGCCTGTAGCATGATGAAAAATCATTGAGCAAATGTATTTGCTTGCGTTTATAACTCATGTAGAGATGGGCTGATGTTCTATATCGTGGAATGCTCGTATAACGCTCCTGAAAGCGAGGCAGAATGGAATGCCTTTTACAGCCAGCAAAAACTACCCACATTGATATCTGTTGCTGGCTTCACTACCTCTCAACGCTTTCGCGCCGTCAAATCCGGCTGCCCTGTTTACCTTGCCATTCATACAATTAATGATGCGAATATTCTCAGCAGTGAGGATTACCGTTTAAAAGGAGGCGGTAATTTCTCTCGTTGGCAGGTCTGGATTACTGACTGGCATCGTAACCTCTATGAAGGTGAAGGCCTTGCTCCAGCCATCTCTTCCGATGAAATTCTGCTATTGAGCGCAAAGCCAATAGACTTTTTAGAGACAGAACTGGGATATCGGGGTCTGGAAATGCATGCGGTGGGGCTGGATAAATCCCCTAACTATCGCGTTGCATATGTCCTGCCTGTTGAGATGGCCTCGCTGTTTACAGATATGTCTGGTGTGTATCTCTACGAGCCTCTGACACCGCAGTTGCAGAGTGCTGAAAAAGGGAAGCCATGACATCATGCCTAATCTGACTTTTTATATTTCTGAAAATCACTCTGACAAGTTTAAAAACCTCGGTGATTTTACCCATAAATGCAGCACCCTCTGCTGTGACATCCTCGGTGCAGAACCTAAAAACGTTCATATCATTTTTGTCGATGTAAAGCCGGGATGCGGGCAACCGGTCTATGCCGAACTCTTTTATCGTCTGACAACATTGCGGACCCATGAAGTGATGGAGAACTTTATGCGTGAACTGGATTTTGCCACTCAACAGGCCTCTGGTCTGATAACCCGTATTCGCTGTTTTGGCTCCCCAGCAGAACACCTGTTCGCCCGCAACTAACCTCGAGGTAGTGATGAGCCATACCCTTCCGTTTCGTCAGATCGGCGATTTTCAGATAACCGCGCTAAGTGACGGCAATATGTCAGCGAGTCTGGATTTGCTGTCAGGCATTGAAAAAGCTGATGCGAACATTCTTCAATGCCGTGCCGGAATCGGTGAGCCCGGCGATATCCATATAAACTGTTACCTTATCCGCGGTCTGGGTCGGATCATTTTGGTTGACGCTGGCACAGGCCCGGTGAACAACATGGCGGGACAACTCAACGCAAACCTTGCCACAGCGGGTGTCAGCCCTGACGACGTCGATACCGTTTTATTGACGCACTGCCATCCGGATCATATTGGAGGCCTGCTGGATTCTGAGAAACAGCCGGTTTTTAAACACGCTGAAATTATTCTTCATCCTCTCGAAGCGCAACACTGGCAGGATGATGAAAAACTCAACATAGCGAATGAGCGCGGGCAACGTAATTTTTGGCTGGTCCGCCAAACCTTAGACACTTACGCCCGGAAGGTGCGTTTTTTTAACGGCGATAAAATAGCAGAAGGCATTCTGCCGGTATGGCTACCGGGTCATACGCCTGGGCATACCGGTTTTCGCATCGATGCGGATGATAAATGCTTATTAATATGGGGAGACATTGTCCATTATCCTCATATTCAGTCAGCGCAACCGGCTGTTTCTATTTTATTCGACACCGATCCCGCTCAGGCTGAGGAAACAAGAAAGAAAATTATGGAAAAAGCTGTCAGCGAAAAACTGATCATTGCCGGCATGCACTTAAGTCAGGCTGGATTTGCCAGCGTTCTCAGGGAGGGTAGTGGATACCGCATTTCCTACTCTGAAAAATGAATGGGTAGGCCTGACAGGGTTGTTATTGATTAGCACCGTTCAAGGTCATCAGTGTCCGTTTCTGGCACTCTACAGCCCTTCGAAAGACCTCCGACAGCTTTGAGCAAGGTTCGAACATTCGCTTTCACACGATTACGATATGCCCGTTGAGTGACTCTGTTGTTTTGCCATCACAGCGCTGTGGCACAAGACTGTAATGATAGAAGTGCCACTATGCAAAGTTCTCCAGTATCTGTTTTGCATGAAGGTATTCGTAAGACGTAACTTCAATCTTGTTGTTGCTGAGATCGCAGAAGTACACGGACATAGATACATCGTGGTCACTGATGGTGAAAGAGATTTTTTTGTCCTTGAGGGTTGGGATCAGCTCAATAAATGCGGATCCCCCTACGCCGAAAGCCATCGTATGGCCGGGATGCTGAGATGTTCTGAGGAAAAGGGAAAGTGACGCTCCGTTATTGCTTATAACCAACGGTCCTCCCTGAATCGTCTTTGATAAACAGCCGGCAAAGAATTGATTCAACCAAATATTAACCGTTAGAAACATTTCATGTAACCTATCGCTCTTTTTCAAAGGAGCAGGTCAGGGAATGAAAGCCGTAAAGTTACTATTTGGCATCTTACTATTGAATATGGCCATAGGGATTAGCACGGCTCTCGCAGAACCGGACGACACCCCACACTCTTTTTACGCGGGTAAAACGCTGGCGCATCCGATCATTTCAGGCGCACGCGACAGCAACGCCCTTCTGGTTTTCATTCAGGAAAACCAGGTGGTCAACGGCTATTACTGCTTCTGTAGCGAAGAGGATCACAGTGTCGATCACCTTCCCCACCTGCTCGGTACTTTCCCCGATTCCACCATCGAATCCGTGTTTTATGCCGATGTGGACAAGTCTGGTCAAATCACGCTGGTGTTGAGTAAAAGTCACGGCAAGTTCGCCCTGCGCAGTTGGCGTTATATTGAAGACGGCAGCTATATTCCGGTACTGAGTTTACAACCGGTTCTGGATAAGTTGGTGCGCGAGAATAAAGATCTCAATTCAACGCTGATAAAACGTGCCCTCGGCCAGCTTCCGCCTTATGACTACAGCGCGCAGTACCCTACGTTCGATAATCAGGATTTCGATAACATCGACTTTACTCAGGGCAAGTTTGTCGGCTGGTATTTTGAGGATGGCATACCTTCCCATGCCGCGAAACAGCCAGCAGAAAATGTCTACGCCTATAAAAAAACGTTTGCGGAAAAAGACGGTTTATTTCTCACCGCGACGTTCAGCCGTGAGTCAGACAGCGCCACAGCCGAATTTCGTGTAACTGCCATCAGTTGGCAAGCTGATCCGGCTAAATTCAGCGGCAGCGAAAATGGGCCCTATGTCTATTATTCGAAGCAATATGGCTTAGTAAAAGGGTTTTTCCTCCATGGCATCCCTGACGAAAAATGGACCACCGTTGGTGAGAACTTCGACAGTTCAGGTAGCTATATAGCGGGACAACAGCAAGGCCAGTGGACCATCAGCGATGAGCAAGAAACGGCCACTGGCATGATGAAAAACGATAAGCGAGAAGGCCGCTGGGAGATAACCGACGGCGCGAATAGCAATACACCCGAGCTAAGTGGCTTCGATACTTACCTCAATGGCCAGCGCCATGGCCCAAGTGAGCGCCGTCTGGCGGGCGTGCTGCGCACGAAAGGCGATTATATTGATGACCAGCCTGAAGGCATGTGGATCACCGAAAACGGCGAAGGCCCGTTTGTGAAAGGCGTGGCTAACGGGATGTGGCAGCTAAACACGGCTGACGGCGAGATCCAGCAGGTCGAACTGATCGCTGGCGTAAAGCAGGGAGAACTGCGCTGGAGTGATAAGAAAGGCCATCTGACACAAATCATTAATTATAAAGATAATCTTCCCCACGGGGTGTACCAGAAGTTCAACTCTACCGGGAAACTGGTTTATCAAGCTGGCTATGTGATGGGGACGCTGAACGGCCGCGAAATCGAATATTACGACGATGGCACCACTTTGCGCGCCGATCGCGGCTACCGCAATGGCGAGCTCGACGGCCGGAATATCTATAATTTCTCCGACGGAAAACCGCAGTCCATATCAACCTATGACCACGGTGATGAAGTCGGACTGGCGCAAGAATTTACCGCCGCTGGTGTCAAAATTATCGAGCGTAATTACTGCCCTCCGTCGATGAGTGGTCGCGGCTACTGCGGCAAACAGCAAACCTTTAACCCTGACGGCACGCCCCTCACCGAGGCCGATTATCTGTTCAACCGTCAGCAAACCAATAATACCTGGTATGCCAACGGCCAGCGTCAGGATGAAACGCGTATCGGCACCGATGACAGCTACACCCAAATCAGCTATTACCCTAACGGTCAGATGCAATGCATTAGCCGCGCACAGGGTTTCAAATCGTTAGTGGTCGATGGCAAAGAGTACAAAGATTATCAGGGTGCCCTGCGCCAGGGAGAAAGCGCCTGTTATTACCCCGATGGCAAAGTCAAAAGCAGCGGAGTCTGGAAAGACGGCAGGCTGACCACAAAATGTAAAACACGTTTCGATGAGAACGGAAAACAGACCGCACCCGGCCCTAACGGCTGCATATTCCCGAAATGGGAATATGCACGCTGATCTCTACAGATAGACTGCTATGACCACCTATATTCTTCTTGGCCTAGCCATCGTTACAGAAGTGATTGGTACAACGATGATGAAATACTCTGAAGGGTTTTAGCGGCTTATGGCCCTCTGTGGGGACAATTTCCTGCTACGCCGCCGCGTTCTACCTGCTTGCGCAGACATTGGCATACATCCCTACCGGGATAGCGTATGCCATCTGGTCTGGCGCGGGGATTATGCTGATCAGTTTACTAGGCTGGTTGGTCAGCGGACAAAAGCTGGATCTGCCAGCCATACTGGAAATGGGGCTGATTTGCGCGGGTGTGCTGGTGATTAATATCTTTTCGAAAGTGGCACCGCATTGAGTGAGGTTATATGGAGGCGAGTGCTTTGCTTTCCATTACGCACTGGCCAGGATCATGCTGACGATGACGTCTGCAAAGGGTATAAAAAGGAACGCCTTAAGGACAGCATGACCGCCAGAACCTAGGTTATTAGGGCGCCGGTGATTGGGCACCCTAAGTCGGACGTAACATCAATGCCACAGAGATATTGATCAGTAATTAATAACGTTCCAGCCAGTGGGCGTACGGCGTTGGCAGCGTCCACGAGGCGCGATCGATGCCCAGTTCGCGTGCCGCCTGATAGCTCCAGTGCGGATTCGCCAAATGTGCTTTTCCTACCATTACCAGATCCAACTGACCCGATGCCACAGCCTGCTCAGCCAATTCTGGCGTCCCGAAGCCCCAGGCGGAGGACACAGGAAGATCGGCCTGTTCACGCACCTGTTGAGCAATTGGTCCCATAAAGGCAGGTGCCCACGGAATATTGGCTTCCGGCGTAGAGAAACCGATGCTGACGCTCAGCATATCCAACCCTGCGGCTTTGAAACGGCGCGTCAGTTCGATGGATTCTTGCAGCGTTTCTTCATCGCGGCCGTCAAATTCAATCACGCCGAAACGAGCAGTCAGCGGCAAATGTTGTGGCCAGACGTCACGAACGGCAGCCAGCGTTTCCAGCAGGAAACGGCTACGGTTTTCAAAACTGCCGCCGTACTGATCGTTACGCTTGTTGGAGTGAACAGAGAAGAAACTCTGTGCCAGGTAGCCGTGAGCAAAATGCAGCTCCAGCCATTCAAACCCAGCTTCCAGCGCACGGCGAGCGGCAGCGACAAAGTCATCACGAACGCGGGCGATATCTTCCAGCGTCATTTCCTGCGGCTGCTTGGATAAATTTGCACCGAAAGCCGCTGCGGAAGGGGCAATCGTCTGCCAACCGCGTGAGTCACCCGCGGGGATATGGTCATCACCTTCCCAAGGAATATTGGCACTGGCTTTACGTCCGGCGTGCGCAATCTGAATACCCGGCACGGAGCCTGCATCCTTAATGGATTTGGCGACCTTGGCAAACGCCTGCGCCTGCTCATCGTTCCAAATTCCGGTACAGCGCGGAGAAATGCGGCCTTCGGGCGCAACAGCCGTCGCTTCAACGATAACTAACCCTGCTCCACCGCGCGCCAGCGACGCATAATGCACTTCATGCCATTCGTTGATCAGGCCATCATTCGCGGAATAAGTACACATTGGTGGAACGGCAATGCGGTTACGTAACGTAATATCTTTCAGTTTGAAGGGCTGGAACAGTGCGGACATAACATTTCCTATTTCATCTGTTAATTTCGATAATTCGATATTAATCGAACAATGGATTTTAGACAACCCTATCGCTATAATTCATCTATGAGACCTTTTAAGCACCCGTCCCCTGAAGAATTTACTCTTGAGCGTGTTCTGTACGCCTTGAGCGATCCGTTGCGCTTAGCCATTGTGCGTTGCCTATCCGTACAAGAAGAAGCGACATGTAGCGAACTCGACGGCGGTCGCCCTAAATCCAGCGTGTCACACCATTTTCGCGTGTTGCGCGATTCGGGCCTGCTGCATACCACCAACAGCGGCACCACGCACATCAACCGGCTGCGCCGCAGCGAAATGCAACAGCGTTTCCCCGGCTTACTTGACGCAATCCTGTCTCAATCGGCGGAATAAGTTATAAAAAAAGCATCTTGTTTTTTATCCCTATAAAGTGAATGGTTAAGGTTCTTCCATACCTGAGGGAAAAGCAGACATGACAACGCTATCGATTTACCACCGCCCGCACATCACACAGCCCGTCCAGCAGCTCACCGTGTTTAATGATATTGCGTCGCTGCTTGCCAGCGCCGGTATTCAGCTAGAGCACTGGCAGGCCGAAGCGCCTCCGCTCAACGCTAGCAGCGAAACCATTTTGACGCAGTATCATGCCGATATTGAGCGCCTCAAACAGCAAGAAGGCTACACTTCCGCCGACGTGATTAGCCTGACGCCAGATCACACAGAGAGAAAGGCATTACGGGAGAAGTTTCTTCAGGAGCACACGCACAGTGAAGATGAGGTTCGCTTCTTCGTACGCGGTAGCGGCGCGTTCTTTGTGCCGATTGGCGAACAGGTTTTTCAGCTTACCTGCGAAGCAGGCGATCTCTTGCGCGTCCCCGCCAACACGCCGCACTGGTTTGACTGCGGTGAATTTCCTAATTTTGTCGCTATCCGTGTTTTTACCAATCCAGAAGGCTGGGTTGGGCACTTTACCGGACGGGAAACGTTTCACTAATTCCACGATCGTTTCTGCATTTCTCCGCCGTTCCCTTTATACTGTGCGCTTTGTACCAAGACGAACGGCGAGACCCCCTCAGTAATGATGAATAACGATGTCCTGCGCAGCGTGCGCTATATGCTGAATTTCAATAATGACCACCTGCTGAAGATCCTGGCGCGGGTGGAGATGACCGTCCCTCCCCAGCAGTTGGCGAGTTATGTCAAAAAAGAGGGAGAGGAAGGCTATCAGCCTTGCCCGGATATCGTGATGAGTTATTTCCTGAATGGGCTGATTCTGCAAAAGCGCGGTCAAGATGAAAACCAGCCTGCGCCGCAGTTTGAGCGCAAGGTGACGAATAACATTATCCTGAAAAAACTGCGTGTCGCCTTTTCATTAAAAACGGATGATATTCAGGCTATCCTGCTGGCACAAAACTTTCGAGTTTCACTACCGGAAGTGACTGCGATGATGCGCGCACCTGACCATAAAAACTACCGTACCTGCGGCGATCAGGTGATCCGCTACTTTCTGAAAGGGCTGACCGCGCGGGTACGCAAAGGCTAAAAACATCCCGTTAACGAAAAGACGTGAGCGTTGCCCGACAGGCCTTTCCCCGTAAAGGCACTGACAACGCTCCGTTTCTAGTACGGTATCAATGCTGAGTTTCATGCAGGACAGCCGTTACCAGTTGCTCCAGTTCTTCGTCATCAATCTGAGTGACCTGTTGCACACTGCTCTTATCCATCCCCGTTAACAATAAATTACGCGCAATCTGTCTGGCGCTATCTTTCATACCCTGCTGAATTCCCTCATCGAATCCCATTTTTTCACATTCAAAATGAGGCGCTAACCGTAAAGGAATCTGTTGCCGTCAGGCGGCTTCATGTTTTTCCATCGTCAGCAGCGCGGGAGTCGCTTCAACACTCAGCGCAGGATGGCGGCAGAAGCGGACGACATCACCGACCACTAGCAGGCTGGGCGACTGTGGTTGATAGCGTGCCAGCAATGCCGGTAAGGTCGCCAGTGTAGCAATCAGTAATCGCTGATCCGGTTGCGTGCCGCGTTCAATAATCGCGACGGGCGTCTGCGCTGACAACCCGTGTTCGATCAGGCGCTGGCACAGCCGACTGCTGTGGCTCAGCCCCATATAAAACACCAGCGTTTGCTGGCTGTCCGCCAGCGTTGGCCAGTCCAGCTGCGGTTCGCCATCGCGCGAATGGCCGGTCACGAAACGCACCGACTGCGCACAAGCTCGATGTGTCAGCGGTAACCCCACTGCCGCCGCACAGCCTGTCGCAGCAGTAATACCGGGCACCACATGGCAGACGATCCCGGCTTGCTGGGCATAGTCCATCTCTTCACCACCGCGTCCAAAAATAAACGGGTCGCCGCCCTTGAGGCGAATTACTCTCTGCCCAGCCTGTGCCAACTCGACCAACAGCTGATTGATTTTTTCCTGTGACAGGCGGTGACAACCGCGCGTTTTACCGACGTCGATACACAGCGCCAACTCCGGCACCAGATCCATAATCTCCGCCGATACCAGCCGATCGTAGACCACTACATCCGCCTGCTGGATTGCCCGCAACGCCTTCAACGTCAACAGTTCCGCATCACCTGGCCCTGCCCCCACCAGCCAGATTTCACCGCCGAGTACGGGCTGACGCCGCTGGCCCTTCGCCAATATTGATTGTGTTGTCATCATGTCACACCTCATTACGCCGTGGCGCTTAACCTACTTTTTTCAATTCATTGACCGTTATCGGTACATGCTGGCTCAATAACGCCTTCAGTTCAGGGATACAGGAACCGCAGTTGGTGCCGCATTTCAGTGCGCCGCCTAATGCCGCCACGCTGTGGCACCCTTTACGAATGGCGCCGACAATGATCGCTTCACCGACGCTATAGCAACTGCAAATCGTGGCTCCCTGTTTCACCTGCCCTTGCGGTGCCTGACCTGCCAGCAGAGCATGGCGCTCGTGTGGCAACAGTGGTGGCGTGATAAACGCCTGACGTACCGCATCGCTATCAATACGAAGCGCCTGCGCACTGACATAGCAGGCCAAGGCCACGCGGCCCTCGCGCCAGCCAATCAGATGAAATATGCCTTTGCCCTGCGCAATCTGACATTGCATATTTTCCAACCCATAGTGTTCAGCCAGCCATGCCTGCCAGTCGTCTACTGACGTTCGGTCGGCAAACAGATACTGCGTCACGCCCTCATGAGGGATCTTGCTCCAATAGGTCGCAGGCGGAGGCAGAACATCATGCTCTGCGGGTAACGCTAATGGTGATGACATCGGTTCGTCGGCAAAGAATAGCGTGGCCTGCCAGGCGGTATGCCACGGCTGGATACGCACCCGACTATGCTTGCTTTCCGGCTGGCCGGAATAAGAATCGGTAATTGGGGCAACTAAACTGTCGACCCGCGCCTGAGCGCTGAACTGCTGATTCCAGTGCATCGGTACAAACACGCTACCGCGCGCTTGCCCAGCATCGAGTCGCGCCCGCGCCAGCATCCAACCGTGTACTGACGACAGGCGCACCAGATCGCCCGCCTGAATATCATGCGTCTGTGCATCCTGTGGGTGCAGCTCGCAGTAAGGTTCACTGATATGACGCATCAAACGGGCCGCTTTACCGGTACGCGTCATGGTGTGCCACTGATCGCGAATGCGTCCAGTATTCAGCACCATCGGATATGCCACGCTCCACGGGCTTTGCGGCAGCGACGGAGTTACTGCCACCAGATGCGCTTTACCATCGGTATGCCAGAATCGTCCATCGTCACCCAGTCGGGCCCGTCCGTTTGGGAATGCCGCATTCACCGGCCACTGTATCGGTTCCAACTGCTGCCACTGCTCGTTGCTGAGCGTTGCCAGCCCGCTGATATCGAACGCACGGCTGCCGTTATTCTCAAACCCAGACAGCGCAGCGTGTTCACGGAAAATCTCTGCGGGATGCTGATAAGCAAACGCTTCAGCAAATCCCATGCGCTGCGCGACCTGACTCAACATCCACCAGTCGGCTTTGGCTTCCCCCGGCGCAGGCAGAAAGGCACGCTGGCGAGACAATCGGCGTTCGGAATTGGTTACCGTGCCGTCTTTTTCCCCCCAGCCTAATGCGGGGAGTAAAATATCGGCGGTTTCTGCGGTATCGGTATGCCGCATCACCTCGGCGACAATCACCAGCGGGCAGCGCTCCAGCGCCTGTTTCACCCGGTCAGCATCCGGCATCGATACCACCGGATTGGTACCCATAATCCACACGGCTTTAATATCGCCACGTTCAACCGCACGGAACAGATCCACCGCATTCAGGCCGGGCTCTGTCGCCACATTATCGCTTTGCCAGAAACGCCCCACGCGCTCGATATCCTGCGGCGTAAAGCCCATGTGGCTGGCAAGCTGATTGGCTAAACCGCCGACTTCCCGACCGCCCATGGCATTTGGCTGTCCGGTTATCGAAAAAGGGCCTGAACCCGGCACGCCAATTTTGCCGCTCAGCAGATGCGCATTGATGATCGCATTGCACTTATCACTGCCCGAAGACGACTGATTAACGCCCTGCGAATAAAGGGTGACCACCTTTTCGCTGGTGCTGAACAGGTGGTAGAAGCACTCAATATCGGCTTTATCTAACTGACAGAAATCCGCCACCTGCGCCACCGACCATTCTTTCGCTGACTGTAGTGCCGCCTCCACACCGGAAAAACGCTCGGCCAGTTCAGAGAGATCGATGCGTGGGTCTTGTGCAATCCACTGCAACAGGCCGTTAAACAGCCCTGCATCGCTGCCGGGTTGCAGCGGTAAATGCAGATCGGCGATATCGCAGGTTGCGGTACGTCGCGGGTCGATCACCACCACCTGCATCTGCGGCCGCTGCTGTTTCGCCTGCGCCAGTCGCTGATACACCACCGGATGCGCCCAGGCGGTATTAGAACCCACCAGTACCACCACATCCGCTTGTTCAATATCTTCATAATTACAGGGAACGGCATCCGCGCCCAATGCGCGCTTGTAGCCAATCACCGCCGATGCCATGCACAGGCGTGAGTTGGTATCCATATTGGCGACGCCAATAAAGCCCTTCATCAGCTTATTGGCGACGTAATAATCTTCCGTCAACAGCTGGCCTGAACCATAAAACGCCACCGACTGCGGGCCGTGCTGCTGCATAGTCGCCATCAACCGTTCGGCCACCGTATCGAGCGCCTGATCCCAACTGACGCGACGCCCTTCCACCAGCGGCCACAGCAGGCGGCCTTTCAGGTCCAGCGTCTCTCCCAGCGCGGAACCTTTTACGCACAGGCGACCAAAGTTAGCCGGATGCGCCGGATCGCCACTGATCTTTACCTCGCCTTGCTCATCGTGTTCTGCCAGCACGCCACAGCCGACGCCACAATACGGGCAGGTTGTCCGACAGACGTGCGCGTTCATGATGCTTTCGCCATGTCGTTGTCTGCCAGACCGACGCTTTCCGGCACGGCCAGCGGTTGACGGCATACCCAGATTTCGTCGTCTTCCACACGCACCGGCCAGGCGCGAACATACAGCGCACGGTCATCCGGGCTGACGCCATCCCGCAGCTTGAAGCGCTTTTTGTACAGCGGAGAAATCACCACGGCTTCACCCGCGACATCACCAATTAACCCACGTGACAGCACATTCGCTCCACTGCCCGGTTCGTGGTTTTCTAACGCGTACACCTGCTGCTCGCTGCCCGGCAGGTGGAACAGTGCGATCTGCTGCTGTCCGAGGCGGGCCGCCATTCCGGCATGACGCGGAATGTCACCCAGCGTTGCTACCTGTACCCATTCCGCTTCATGCGTGGCAGGTTTCAGGACTACCGGCTCTGTCGATACTGATTTTTCATGTTCCTGCGCTGGACGAATCTGCCCACGCTCCGGCACCATCACCACCGCCTCATCCGGGCTATCGCTGTTCAGGAAACCACGGAACAGCGCCAAACGTTCTGGGCTTTCCAGCGTGGTTTGCCATTCGCATTGGTAAGCCTCCACCACGAGCTGCATCTCTTTATCTAACTCTTCGCCGATATTCAGGCTGTCTTCCAGAATCACCTGGCGCAGATACTCGATACCGCCTTCCAGATTATCCATCCAGGTGCTGGTACGCTGGAGGCGATCGCAGGTGCGGATATAGAACATCAAGACCCGATCGATGGTGCGCAGTAGGGTTTCGGTATCCAGATCGCTGGCAAAAAGATCCGCATGGCGCGGTTTCATACCGCCGTTGCCGCACACGTACAGATTCCAACCTTTGTCCGTGGCAATCACACCAATATCTTTGCTTTGTGCCTCCGCACATTCGCGGGTACAGCCGGAAACCGCCATTTTGACTTTATGCGGCGAGCGCAGCCCCTTATAACGGTGCTCCAGTTGGATCGCCAACCCGGTGGAATCCTGCACGCCATAGCGACACCAGGTCGATCCCACGCAGGACTTCACCGTACGTAGTGATTTTCCGTAGGCATGACCAGTTTCAAACCCAGCGTCGATCAGCTCACGCCAGATTTCCGGAAGCTGTTCCAATCGCGCCCCGAATAAATCCACCCGCTGGCCGCCGGTAATCTTGGTGTACAGGTTATAGCGCTGCGCGACCTGACCGATGGCGATCAGCCCTGCCGGGGTGATCTCTCCTGCCGGAACGCGTGGCACGACGGAATAGGTGCCATCTTTCTGGATATTGGCAAAGAAACGATCGTTGGTATCCTGCAACGGCAGGTGCTGCGGTTGCAGCAGATAGTCATTCCAGCAAGACGCCAGCATCGACCCCACCAGCGGCTTACAGACTTCACAACCTAAACCATGCCCGTAACGCTCAAGAAGACCGTCGAACGAGCGAATCTCATGCACGCGGATCAGGTGATACAGTTCCTGACGCGAATAGGCGAAGTGCTCGCAAATGTCCTTCTTCACTTCGACGCCCAGCTGCGTCAGTTCGTACTCCATCACCTGTTTAAGCAGCGGCACACAGCCGCCGCAGCCCGTCCCCGCCTTGGTGCAGGTTTTCAGCGCACCCAGTTCACCGCAACCACCCGCCACTGCAGCGGAGATGTCGCCTTTGCTGACGTTATGGCAGGAACAGATCTGTGCGCTAGCCGGCAAGGCCGCCACGCCCAGCCCTTTCGGTGCATCGCCAGAACGCGCCGGTAAAATCAGCCCTTCCGGCTGTTTAGGCAACGGCATGTCGTTGAGCATCATTTGCAGCAGCGTGCTGTAATCACTGCTGTCGCCAATCAGTACCGCACCCAGCAAATGCTTGCCGTCGGCGGAAACGACGATTTTCTTGTAGACCTCGTTCGGGCCATCCGTCCACTGGTAGCTTTGACTTCCTGCCGTGCGCCCGTGCGCATCGCCAATCGACGCAACGTCCACACCCAGCAGCTTCAATTTGGTACTCATATCTGCGCCAGTAAACGGCGTATCGCGCTGCGCTAACGTATCTGCCACGCTACGTGCCATCTGGTAGCCTGGAGCTACCAGCCCAAAAATCTGGCCTTTCCACAGCGCACATTCGCCGATAGCGAAAATCGCGTCGTCGGAAGTTTGGCAACGGTCATCAATCACGATACCGCCACGCGGGCCTTTCTCTAAATCGCAGCTATCCACCAGTTTGTCACGCGGGCGAATGCCAGCGGAAAATAACACTAAGTCGGTTTCCAACACGCTGCCGTCAGCAAAGCAGAGACGATGCAACGCCTGCTCGCCGTCGGTGATTTCACGCGTTTCTTTGCTGACATGAATCTGTACGCCCAGAGCCTCGATCTTGCGACGCAGCATCGAGGCACCGCCGTCATCCAACTGCACCGCCATCAGGCGCGGCGCAAACTCCACGACATGGGTATCCAGCCCCAGTTGACGCAAGGCATTGGCAGCTTCCAGCCCCAGTAAACCACCGCCAATCACCACGCCGGATGTGGCTTTTTTCGCCTGTGCCGCAATCGCATCCAGATCGTCTAATGTGCGATAAACCAGACAGCCAGGGCGCGTATTGCCGGGAATCGGCGGAACAAATGCATAGGACCCCGTCGCCAGCACCAGTTTGTCGTAGGCGGTTTCTCTACCCTGCGCGTCACACACGCACTGACGTTCACGATCGATCGCTACGATCTCGCTGGCGCTACGCAGTTCAATGCCGCTCTCGGCAAAAAAGCCTTCTTTTACCAGTGACAGCGAGGCAGCGCTGCGCCCGGAAAAATACTCAGAAAGATGAACACGGTCGTAGGCTTCATAGCGTTCTTCGCCAAATACCACGATGTGGTAATGCTGGTGCAGGTCACGCTCAACCAACTGTTCAAGAAAATAGTGGCCGACCATACCGTGGCCTACGACCACCAAAATAGGTTTGCTCATGACAGGAATCCTTACAGCCGCAGGCTGTGAGTCAGAATCAGGGGAATAAAGGCCGAAAAGCAGCGCGGCAGGCGGTATCATCTCGCCTTCAGCGGGGCTATCCATCGCGGCTAGCAAGCGCGGGCTGTCGTCAGTGTCGCCATACAACAGGACACCGCTCAGTCGACCGTCACGCAGCAGCAGACGGCGATAGTGCTGCGTCTGCGGATCAAACGTGGTGTACACCTCATCATTCGGAGCAACGTTAATATCGCCGCCGCTGACCACGCCAATTCCCGTGACTTTCAGCCGCGTCGTCGCCTGCTCACGCTGATAGTCTTGCGGTGCATGTCCAGCAAGGCGCTGTGCCACCAACGTGGCATGGGCGAAACATGGGGCCACCAGCCCGAACGTTTCGCCATTGAGTTCGCAGCATTCACCGATCGCGCTGATATGCAGATCGGCGGTTTGCAACTGTCCGTCCACCAGTACGCCACGGTTGCAAGGCAAGCCACACTCGCGAGCCAGTTGGCTGGCAGGCATCACGCCAGCGGTCACCACCACCAGTCCGGCGGGGATCGTGCGACCATCAGCCAGTTCGACTGCCGTTACGCCGTGTGCGTCGCCATGCAACGCAGCAACCTGCACATCCGTCTCGCAGGCAATGCCGCGCGCGCGCAGACTGTCACACAGCAGGTCGCTCGCAGTGGCATCCAGTTGACGTTCCATGAGAATC
Source organism: Pectobacterium atrosepticum (assembly GCF_000740965.1). Classification (NCBI taxonomy): domain Bacteria; kingdom Pseudomonadati; phylum Pseudomonadota; class Gammaproteobacteria; order Enterobacterales; family Pectobacteriaceae; genus Pectobacterium; species Pectobacterium atrosepticum. The sequence continues at coordinate 3,267,406 of NZ_CP009125.1, forward strand.
GGAACGCGATGCAGCAACGTAACGTCAGCACCACGCAGCCTTAGCGCCGCTGCAGCCTCAATACCGAGCAGACCCCCGCCAATCACCACCGCAGGAACGGACTGGCTAATCGTCGCCAACATCAGTTCAACATCATCCAGCGTGCGGAAACCACACACGCCAGCTAGATCGATACCCGGCATCGGCGGCATAAACGGCGTTGAACCCGTCGCCAGCACCAGATGGTCGTAATGCAGTTGCCGTTGTGTCGTCGTCACCTCACGCGCTTGGCGATCGATATGGGTTACCCGCTCGCCCAGCAGATAATTCACTGGCAGTGCCGTATCGTCGTCGATAGCCGCAGGCGTCAGTAAGGTATCCGCAAACGCTTTTTCGCCGCTCAACACGGGCGACAGCAGGATGCGGTTATAGCTGGCGCGCGGTTCATCACCAATCACGGTGATTCGGTAGCACGTCGCGGCCAGTTGCCGCAGCGTATCGACGAATCGCGCGCTCGCCATCCCGTTACCAATCACTATCAGATGCGGTTTCATCATCGTTCCGGCCTCGCTGTCAGGCTGCTTTAGGCTGTTTTTCATATAAGAAATGCAGTACCTGCTGACGGTAATGGTGGTAGCGCGGATCGTCGGCCAGCGCGACGCGTGAACGCGGGCGTTCCAGCTCAACCGTCATGATTTCACCGACCGTCGCCGCCGGGCCGTTGGTCATCATCAGCACGCGATCCGACAGCAGCACTGCTTCGTCTACGTCGTGGGTAATCAGCACAATCGTGGTTTGCAAACGCTGCTGAATTTCCATCACCGCATCCTGAAGGTGCGCGCGGGTCAGCGCATCCAGTGCGCCAAACGGTTCATCCATCAGCAGCACTTTCGGCTTCATTGCCAATGCACGGGCGATGCCTACACGCTGCTTCATCCCGCCGGAAATCTCATTCGGTCGCTTGTTCAGCGCGTGCCCCATGTGCACCAGTTCCAGATTGTGGACAATCCATTCGTGCATCTCGTGCTTGTTCATCTGCCCGCGAAACACCTGCCGTACCGCCAGCGCCACGTTTTCATAGGTAGTCAGCCACGGCAGCAGCGAATGGTTCTGAAAGACCACGCCGCGCTCCGGTCCCGGCCCGTCAATTTCACGGTTGTCGCACAGCAGGCCGCCGCTGCTCGGCAGCGTCAGACCGGCAATCAGATTCAATAACGTGGATTTCCCGCAGCCGGAATGACCGATCAGGCTGACCGTTTCACCGGTATGAATATCAAAACTCACCTGATCCAGCGCCAAAAACTCACCGCTGGCAGTATTGAAACGCTGGCTCACCTTTTGCACTTGAATAATCGGGGTTGTACGCATCGTCGACTCCTTAGTGGTTGTCATAGCTGAAACGGTTAGCAATCCACACCAGCCCCTGCTCAAGCAGCAGACCAATAACGCCAATCACCACGATGGCGATGATGATGTTTTCCACATTCAGGTTGTTCCACTCATTCCAAATCCAGAAACCAATCCCCACACCACCGGTCAGCATCTCTGCCGCCACAATCACCAGCCAGGCGATACCAATCGACAGGCGCACGCCGGTCAACACGTTAGGCAACACCGCAGGCAGCAGAATTTTGCGCATGATGGTGAATTCGGAGAGTTTCAGTACCCGCGCCACATTCAGGTAATCCTGCGGGATACGGCGCACGCCTTCGGCGGTATTGAGGATCATCGGCCAAATGGAACAGATGAAAATAGTCCAACTGGATGCCGGTTCCGCACGCTGGAACAGCAGCAGGCCGATAGGCAACCATGCCAACGGGCTAACCGGGCGCAGCAGTGAAATAATCGGGTTGAGCATGTTGGCCAGAAAGGTAAAACGACCAATCAGGAAGCCAGCGGGTATGCCAACCAGCGCCGCCAGCCCGAAACCGATACCCACGCGTTGCAGCGAGGCCAATACGTTCCAGCCGATGCCCTGATCGTTCGGCCCTGCGATGTAAAACGGATCGGCAAAGAGGCTGAGCGCCGCGAGCCAGGTCGTCCACGGCGTTGGGAAGTTTTCGCTGTTAAGCGCAGCAATTTGCCAGACGGCAATCAGCAGCCCCAGCCCCAGTACCGCGGGGAAAAGTTGCTGAAACAGCTTACGCAGCAGCGGGCGGTAGGCGAACGCGGGAGCCGCCGGCGCTTTCTCAGGCGTCGCTGGTTTGGTTGGCAGCGGCATAATGTCGGCACTGTGTACAGTTTCCGGGGCGTTATCTGCGGTAATTGGAATGACCTGGGCCTGGTTTTTCATCATCAACCTCACTTATTTCTTCACGCTAAAACTGTTGGCATAACCCGCCGGATCGCTACCGTCCCAGCGACGACCGTCGATGAGCACGCTGCTGCGCATATCGCCGCTGGGCAAGGGCACATTCCCTACGGCATCGGCTGCCTGCTTGTAGATATCAATACGGTTAACCTGCTTCGCGACGGCCAGATAGTCCGGATCTTCGGTGAGCAAGCCCCAGCGTTTATGTTGGGTGAGGAACCACATTCCGTCGGACAGGTACGGGTAGTTCACGGAACCGTCGTGGTAGAAACGCATTGCGTGTTCGTCTTTCCAGCTTTTCCCCAGTCCGTTTTCGTACTGGCCCAGCATGCGTCCGACGATGGTTTCTTCTTTGGCATTGATGTACGCCCGTCCTGCAACGACGCCGGCCGTTTCGCGGCGGTTGTCGTCCGAGGCATCAATCCAGCGCGAGGCATCGAGAATCGCGGCGGTCAGCGCGCGGGCGCTATGCGGGTTGGCATTTACCCAGTCAGCGCGGGTACCCAGCACTTTTTCCGGGTGATCCGGCCAAATGTCTTGCGAGGTAGCAGCGGTAAAACCGATTTTTTCGCTGATGGCACGCTGGTTCCACGGCTCACCGACGCAGTAGCCGACCATATTGCCAATCTTCATGTTCATCACCATCTGCGGCGGCGGCACCACCACGGTGCGCACGTCGTTCAGCGGGTGAATTCCGGCGGAAGCCAGCCAGTAATAGAGCCACATGGCGTGCGTACCAGTTGGGAAGGTTTGCGCGAAGGTATAAGTGCCAGCCGGACTGGCGGCGATATATTTTTGCAGCGCGGCGAGATCCGTGACGTTGGCTTCACGCAGCTGGTTTGCCAACGTGATCCCTTGTCCGTTCTGGTTGAGCGTCATCAGCGCTGCCATATTACTCTGCGCCCCGGACAGCCCCATTTGCAGACCGTACAACTGCCCATAAAGAATGTGGGCCGCATCCAGTTCTCCCGACACCAGCTTGTCGCGCACCGCAGCCCAACTGGCTTCTTTGCTGGGAACGAGGGTGATGCCGTATTTCTTATCGAAGCCTTTCACTGCGGCCATCACGACCGAGGCGCAGTCCGTCAACGGGATGAACCCAACCCGGATTTCCTTTTTCTCCGGCGCGTCGGAACCCGCAGCCCAGGCGCTATTCATCAACCCCGGCAGCATCAGGCTGCTTCCCAGTGCGGCGCTCCCCAACAGAAATTGGCGGCGAGAGACGGTTATGCTCTTGGTTTTGGAATCACTCATCAACGACACCCTTGCGCAAAATGCCTTTTCAGGCGGTAAAAACAAAAACGGCGTCCACAAGCCCATGCAGAATCTGCACGCTTATGGACGCCGTTGTCCGATTAACACCTTCCGCACCGCCATTGGCCCGAAACGCATTATGAATGTTTGGTTGTTGCTAATGAGTTAAAGCAAGGTTTGTGCCAGCTATCACAGTTTTGCGTACCGTCCCTTCGCAGGGGGCGGTTTATTAATCACATATCTATACAGGTTCAGAGACAGTTTCGTGCGCCATACAGCACCCTTTATCTGCGATACCGTGCACGCGCCCGACGCAGGGCGCTCAAGCGCCGCAGCCCTGCGAACCCTGGCTTCCGGCTAAATTATGCCGCTACGCGGTGCCATCGGTGTTCATGATCGCTAGTCGAGCCGCCAGTGACGCGTTCCCTACGCGGCACTGACTTTCGCGGCATCCATGCCGCTCACTCGGCGGACATGCCCACCGCTGCATAATTTTTACGCCACTTGAAAGTAAGGCACTAATAAATATTGAAATTTATGATTTACGACCACAAAAGAACAGGGGAAGATCGCGGTTTGTCTTTTCTGCCGCGTAAATTACGCTGAGGACAAATCAGTATCCAGGATGAGCAGCATGGACGCTGCGAAAGTGGCTGCCGCGCCGGGAGCGCGTCAGCCACGGTCCGTCAGGTGACTGATTTTCCGAAGGAACCGCGCAGCGGCGTAATTTCCCGCGAAAAAGCCTCGGGTCACGGGGCAGCGGCGACTGAGCGCCCCGTGTCGTGCGTGTGCTACGACGTAGCATAGAAATGGCGATCTTTGTACGCACGAAACCACTTCACACCGTCAATTACTCCGCCATTGACTCCGCGATTTCCTCTTCACAAGACGGAGTCTTGCACCGCCAATAAGCAGAACACGCACAGTTCATGTGCATATACCTCTTAAGGGGTATCTCCAAAAACATCTGCCACCGCGAGCATCGCCATCGCGATTTCAATCAGCTTTTTATTCTGGCTCATCGCCATGCGGCGCAGGGTTTTGTAGGCTTCTTCTTCGCTCAATCCACGGTGCTGCATCAGCAAGCCCTTCGCCCGATCGATCTGTTTTCTTTCATTCAACGTGGCCCGTAATGCTGTCAGTTCATGGTCCAGCGCCTGTAAGCGCCGTGACTGTTGTTGCACCAGCGATAGCAGCGACCGCCCCAGTTGTGGGCTGACGCCGTCGCTATGTAGCCAACCGGGCTGCGCGTTTTGCCCTTCCATGTCGTGACCAGCAATAAATATCGAATAGCCTGGATCGTCATTTTCCTGCTGCGCCATCAGCTCTTCGAGATCCGCCCGCTGATCGCTGCACGCCTTCTCCGCTGCCGCAATACGGGTACGGCAGCGCTGCATCAGCGTCTGCTCCAGTTCATCTTCCATCTGTTTCATTTCGTCAATGCGCCGTGTGGCAACCGAAAACCAGTGCAGGCTATCGGCTTCAGATAGTTTTTCTATCGGGCTTCGGGTACACACAATGCGGCGCAGACGTTCAAACTCGCTGTCTGCCTCGATAGCACGCCAGCGCTGCTGGCTTTCTTCATCGCTAAAATTCAAGAAGGTATCGAAGCAGCGCTCTTGCCGCTCGATCAAATCCAGCAGTTTTTGCCGAGTGTCCTCATCGACACTGCCTGCCGCATAAGCCGCCGCGCCGACAGCACGCTCCTGCCCTGCCAGCTCTTTGCCCTGCATAAAACTGAACATGGCAATCAACGCGCGGGAAATTCCCGGATCGGCCGCCGTGTCCGACACTTCAAAAACCAGAGCCAGCAGGTTACGGATAATGTCGTTAAAGAATGTCATCGCCTGAGGCTGAGGCAGCAAACGCTGGCGAATCTGCTGGCGCAATGCGGGCAGCAGACTCAGCGCATAGACCACGCTGGCGACGCGACTGAATAAGCGGCTCGCCTGTGGCAATTCCGCCGTCATTTTTTCTAATCCGGCCAGATGCGTCATCAAATGCGTCTGCGCTGCCTGTACGTCTTTTTCACGTAGCGCCAGTTCGTCGGCGAAAAATCGGCCATCGGAACAAAGAAACAGGTTGGCGGTTCCCCGTTCACGCTGCAATAGATGCACAAGCTGGCTGATCTTTCCCACCAGTTCACCACTTTGCAGCAGGTAGCGCAGGCTGTTTAGCTCACACTGGCGCGAGGCGAGTAAAAATCGAATTGTTGTTGAAGGCTCCGCCACCATCGCTATCTCTCCTGAAAAAAACCACTGTCAGAAAGATGCAATTAATGCGCCATTTGCACTAATTCGCATTTGGTAGGAAGCAAGAGCATGTTGTCCGCACAGCCACCGCCGCTTCTATGTGCTTTTCACTTTAATTTTTAAACTCCGTTGCTAAACCCCCGCCATCCCAAACGGTACTCTCTTCATCGTTACTAAAACGGTTTTATAGCCATAGCACGATACTGGCACTCGCGCGGAAACAGAAAGAACCGCAGCAAAAGTCGCATCGCAGCTATGCCACAGTCCACAGGAGCGTATGAACATGGCGAATTTATCTGAACAAGAAAACTGGATTGATGGGATTTATCAGCTTGAAACATCGGATCCGGTTGTCGCGGGCCCAGGGGGAATATCCAATCGTCAGGCGGAACAGTTGGCCAACCGCACGGCTTACCTGAAAAAAGTGCAGGAAACGACTGGCGATAGTTTGCAAAAACATCTCTCAGCCAGCGATCCGCATTCGCAATATGCCCCCAAAATCAGCCCAGCGCTGATGGGAACGCCTACCGCACCAACGACAGCCCAGACGGCAAACAATACGCAAATTGCCACCACGGCATTTGTGAAATCAGCCATTGCCGCACTGATCAATGGTTCTCCGGCGGCGTTGGATACGCTGCAAGAGTTAGCGAATGCATTAGGCAACGATCCGCACTTCAGCACAACTCTATTGAATGCGATTGCTGATGTGAAAACTGACTCGACCAATAAGCTAAATGCCCATGCTTCCATTCTTGATGCGCATCCCCAGTATGCCCCTAAAGCTAGCCCTGCACTCACGGGAACACCCACAGCACCAACGGCTGCCTCAGGTTCTAACGACATGCAACTGGCTACAACAGCCTTTGTGAAAACCGCCGTGGCAGCATTGGTAAATGGCTCGCCTGCTGCACTCGATACGTTGCAAGAGTTGGCGAACGCTTTGGGGAATGATCCGAACTTCAGCACAACGGTGTTGAATGCACTGGCAGGGAAGCTGGCAAAAAATCAGAACGGCGCGGATATTCCTGATAAATCGCAGTTTCGACAAAACATCGGGCTTAATGCATTGTTTGGGGCGTCGCTAAACACTGGAATTATTAATGATTGCAATCTCATTGATGCAGGTGAAACAGCATTGTGTTCTGCTAATGCTGAAAACGGTCCAGGTTTTTATGCAATCGTGTTCAGCGCATACGGACATACTAATCAGTACATTATTCAAATTGCTTGCGCGTATGGCGGTAGCCAGTTTGCATACAGAGCGCGAAATGGAGATGTGAATCAGTGGACAGCATGGTCGCGCTCATGGAATTCATCAAATCTAAATCCCATGACCACAGATACAGCACAAACAATAACCGCGGCAAAAACATTTAAACAAAATTGGGAGTCGTTAGCTGTAATAAACGAAGGGTTAGGTGAACCAGGGTATTTGATTGGTAAGGATTTCGACGGTTCGGCGCGATGGACATTTGGCTATCAAGATATTGCAACGGATCGGCTGACAATCAGAAATAATAAAAAAAACAGCGCGATTGATCTGGATGAAAACGGCTCCGTTCGTGTTTTTACGCCAGATAATCAACCGTTCACAATAAATGGCATGGTGGCATATCATCGCGGAAACCTAACCTCGGCGACCATTGGCGCACTGCCAACCTCTGAACTAGCGGGTATCCCACTGCCGTTCCCCGGCGCTGTCGCACCCGCTGGCTATCTGAAATGCAACGGCCAGCAGTTCGATACAGCACAATTCCCTGTTTTAGCGTCCCGTTACCCTAGCGGTTTCCTGCCTGATTTGCGCGGCGAGTTCGTGCGCGGCTGGGATGACGGGCGTGGGATTGATACTGTGCGTGCATTGATGTCGGCGCAGGGTGATGCGATCAGGAATATTGTTGGTTCATTATTTTATGGTTATGACGCAGATGTACCTGTACTGAACACAAACTCGTCGTCAGGCGCGTTGTATTACGAAATGAGCACTGCATTACGTGATACAGAAAGTTTGCTTTCATTAGTCACGGATTCAGTAGCGAACAACTGGTATCCGGCAAAATTAGACGCATCACGCGTCGTCCCAACAGCAACCGAAAACCGTCCACGCAATATCGCCTTTAACTACATCGTGAGAGCAGCATAATGAGCAACTATTCAACACAAATTAAAAACGCAGAACTGAACGAACGCGGCTTGGCAATCAACACAGGCTGGATTACGGTTTATCACGTCAATCCCGCAACGCGGGAATATCAGAGCGCCAGCTATGAGTATGTTATGCAAGGTGTCGGTCTTCCTGCCGATAGCTATGCCGACGAGCCTGACCTGCCGCCAGTTGGACAAGCCCTGCGCCGTTCCGCTGATGGCAAATCGTGGGAACAGGTACCAGATTACCGCGGCCAGGCAGTTTACAGCACAGAAACACGCCAGCCGCAGACAGTTATGCAATTCGGCGTTCTGCCTGAAAACATGACGTTTCTGGCTCCGGTAACCGAGTTTGATGAGTGGGATGGAACGACGTGGGTGACAAACCAGAAGGCACAACAACTCGCCGCGACCAAAAGCCTACAGCAGGAACTGGCGGCACGGCGCGCGACGGCAAATACCCGAATTACCGAGCTGAGCTACGCGGTGGATTTAGCCATTGCCACGAATGAAGAGCAACAGCCATTCATTATAAAATAAAATGTGCCGTATTTAACGTACGGCCATTTCAGTCTCAATAGACAAGATGCTCTGATAGTTCCCCATTATTATTTATCAAAAAATGTAAAATTAAATAAAAAATGAAACTGTTATATTTATCAATTACAAATCTGTACTAATTAAATTAACACTTCACTTTAACACCAACCAAAATAAAGAATAAAAAACCAATAAGTTAAAAAAATAAGAATTAAGATCCTAAAATTTAAATAAATAAAAACATAAAACCAAAATGACAGCATTAAAGATAAAAACGCCAAATCAACAAACTGTACTATTTATCCTCTCGTTTTTGCACGGTATAATCCCCGCACGTTTCATTCACTATTCATTCTTATCTCACTTCAATCAGTGAAGTTAATTTCCGACGGATGAAAATACCGTCGACGTTAATTTATTCGCATTTATTCATCACTATTTATTCCGGCAAGTATCGGAATAACAGCATTTTCCTGCCTGAAGCTAGGAGCGTAACATGTTTGATGTCGTTGACCTGTCGCGGCTGCAATTTGCCCTGACTGCCATGTACCACTTTCTTTTCGTCCCTCTGACGCTGGGATTGTCTTTCCTGCTGGCCATTATGAACACCACGTATGTGTTAACCGGCAAGCAAATCTACAAGGATATGACCAAATTCTGGGGCAAGCTGTTCGCCATCAATTTTGCACTGGGTGTGGCAACCGGACTGACGCTGGAATTTCAGTTCGGCACCAACTGGTCTTACTATTCTCACTACGTGGGCGACATTTTTGGTGCACCGCTGGCGATGGAAGGGCTGATGGCGTTCTTCCTGGAATCCACGCTGGTCGGCCTGTTCTTTTTCGGCTGGGATCGCCTGACCAAAGTCCAGCATATGATGGTGACCTGGTTCGTCGCACTAGGCTCCAACTTCTCCGCCTTGTGGATTTTGGTCGCCAACGGCTGGATGCAAAACCCGATTGCCGCCGAATTCAATTACGAAACCATGCGCATGGAAATGCTGAGCTTCGCCGAACTGGTGCTGAACCCCGTCGCACAGGTGAAATTCGTACACACCGTGGCAGCAGGCTACACCGCGGGTGCGATGTTCGTGTTGGGGATCAGTTCTTACTATCTGTTGAGAGGCCGCGATATCGCGTTTGCCAAGCGCTCGTTCGCCATTGCCGCCAGTTTCGGTCTGGCCTCAGTGCTGTCCGTCATCGTGTTAGGTGATGAATCCGGCTATGTGATGGGCGATGTGCAGAAAACCAAGCTGGCAGCGATTGAAGCCGAATGGGAAACGCAGCCCGCCCCCGCCTCTTTCACGCTGTTCTCCATTCCTAATCAGGAGACGATGCAAAACGATTACGCCATCCATGTTCCTTACCTGCTGGGATTAATTGCTACCCGTTCGCTCGACAAACCCGTCGTCGGCATTAAAGACCTGATGGCGCAACATCAGATACGTATTCGTAACGGTATGACGGCCTACGGTCTGTTGGAGGAGCTGCGCTCAGGCAACACCGATCCCACCGTTCGCGCACAATTTGAGGCTGCCAAGCACGATCTTGGCTACGGCATGCTGCTTAAGCGCTATACCGATGACGTCGCCAACGCCAGTGAAAATCAGATTCAGCAGGCAACAAAAGACTCGATTCCTCGCGTCGCACCACTGTATATCGCATTTCGCCTGATGGTGGGCTGTGGCGTGCTGATGCTCGCTATTTTTGCCCTGTCGTTCTGGAGCGTCATACGCGGCCGCATGGGACAGCGTAAATGGCTGCACCGCGTGGCGCTGTACGGTATTCCCCTGCCCTGGATCGCAATTGAATCCGGCTGGTTTATCGCTGAATACGGTCGTCAACCGTGGGCGGTCGCCGAGGTCCTGCCTACCGCCGTTGCCAACTCGTCTCTGGAAGCACACGATATTCTGCTGTCGATGGGGCTGATTTGCGGGCTGTATACGCTGTTTCTGGTCGCAGAACTGTATCTGATGTTCAAGTTTTCCCGGCTGGGGCCAAGCAGCCTGAAAACCGGCCGCTACCATTTTGAACAGCCGACAACACCGCCACTCGCCACATCTGCAAAACCTTAACGGGAGCCACAATAATGCTGGATTATGAAACATTACGTCTGATTTGGTGGGGATTGATTGGCCTGCTGTTCATCGGCTTCGCCATCACTGATGGTTTTGATATGGGCGTCGGCATTCTGCTGCGCCTACTGGGAAAAAGCGATACCGAACGGCGGGTGATGATTAACGTAATTGCCCCACACTGGGACGGCAATCAGGTCTGGCTGATCACCGCTGCGGGCGCGCTGTTTGCCGCCTGGCCGATGGTCTATGCAGCTGCCTTTTCCGGTTTCTATTTCGCTATGATTTTAGTCTTGGCCGCCCTGTTTTTCCGCCCGGTTGGCTTTGATTACCGCTCAAAACTGGAAAATCGCCGCTGGCGTAATATGTGGGACTGGGGCATTTTTATCGGCAGCTTCGTCCCCACGCTGGTGTTTGGTATAGCACTCGGGAACCTGTTGCAGGGCGTGCCATTGAGCGTGGATATGTATTTGCGCCCCACCTACCACGGTGGATTCTTTGGCCTGCTGAATCCGTTCGGGTTGCTGGCGGGATTAGTGAGTGTCGCCATGATCGTTTCCCACGGCGCGATTTACCTGCAAATGCGCACCACCGATGCACTTCAGCGTCGCGCGCAAAAAACCGTACTGATCGCCAGCGTACTGATGAGCATCACCTTCTTACTGGCTGGCCTCTGGGTACTAACCGGAATCGACGGCTATGTGATTACCTCCGCGCTGGATAAAGCAGCACCGTCCAACCCATTGAAAAAAGAAGTGGTCCAACAGGCTGGAGCCTGGTTAACCAACTTTACGGCGTATCCCGTGTTATGGACGATCCCAGCTCTGGGTGTAGTCCTGCCGTGGTTCACGAGTCTCTTCTCACGCGTGAACCGCTGCGGCTGGGGCTTTCTGACATCGTCACTGACGATTGTCTGCGTGATTCTGACCGCGGGGATTACGCTATTCCCCTTCGTGATGCCTTCCAGTTTTGATCCCAATGTTAGCCTGACCATCTGGGATGCCACCTCTAGCCAGCTTACGCTTCAGGTGATGACGATTTTGGCCTGCATTTTTGTCCCCATCATCCTGATCTATACCAGCTGGTGTTATTACAAAATGTTTGGCCGAATCGACGCACGTTACATCGAAGAAAATAAGCATTCCGTTTACTAACGATTTTTGAGGAGAAAGAAGATGTGGTATTTCGCCTGGATACTCGGCACGCTACTGGCCTGTGCATTCGCACTGGTCACCGCATTGGCCGTAGAGAATCATGAAGCGGGGAAAGACGCGTCCTAATAAAACGGCGCGCCGCCATCGCGGTGCTTCATCATGCCGTTCTGATGCAATCATCGCTGATACAATCGGGCAGACGAAATCCGCCGAGGGCGCTAGAATGCAAACGCGGCGCCCAAGCGGATACCTTTTTCAACCTGAAATCAGATGATAACATGACAACACCCAGACAGGACAAAACTCCGTGGTGGAGCCAGGGGAAAACCCCGGACTACCGTTTTTCATTAGCGAATGAACGCACCTTTCTGGCGTGGATCCGCACCGCGCTGGCGTTTCTCGCGGGTGCAGTGGGTATCGATCAATTTACCGTGCATATCGATCCGTTGCTGCGTCAAGGGCTGTCGTTGTTACTGGTCGTCAGTGCGGCGCTGCTGGGCGGCTTGGCCTATCGTCGCTGGGTCAGCAATGAAAAAGCCATGCGGCAGGAAAATGATATGCCGTACACGCCGATGCTGCTGATCGTGACGCTGTTTATCACCCTCATTGCCATTGCTCTCGCCGCCATGATTCTGTTCGGGTAGCGTATGGAGACGACCCGCGATCCGGGGTTACAGTCACAGCGAACCGGCATGGCGTGGTCCCGTACCCTGTTTGTGATGCTGATCAATAGCCTTCTGTGTTTTCGCCTCAGTATGGCAGACGATAGCCGCGCGGTGTTTGCCTGCGCCATGCTGCTCTTATGCGTTTCCGCTCTGATGTCGGTGCTGGCGATTGTGCGTTATCGTTTTAATGCCAGTTGTCAGTTGGTGTTATCGCGCATTAACCACGGACTGATCGTGCTGACATCTGCGTCAATTGTGATCACTGCGTTGGTATTGCTGCTACATTTCAGCGGTGTGTGGCAGAGGTAGGTTTTCTAGACGAAAGGCGGTGAAGCCCAAACGCGCTTCACCGATTAGGTGGACTATTCGATCGAACTTTCAGGGAACAGGAACGGGTTGATACTACTTCGAGAAAAACCTTCTTCCTCCATTTTCACATCCAGTACCAGCGACGCCAGATCGTCGGCGACGGCTTCCACACGGTGATCTTTTTCCTGATATAACAGCTTCACATACGTGCCGCAGTGACCACAGCTTTCCGCTTTAATCGCGGAGTTTTCGCTATCCAGAGACCAGTAATTGAGTTCACTGGACTCTTCACAGTTGCTGCATTTCACCCGCACCATGTGCCATTCGCTTTCGCACAGATTACAGTGCAGATAACGCAGCCCGCTAGATGTGCCTAACTGCACCACGCCAGAGACGGGAATACTGCCACACACGGGGCAGAACTGGCGATGCTCGCCAGGTACGGCGCGCGCTTTACCGGGCAACAGACCTGCCATCTGCGCCCAGAACAGCGACAGTGCCGCCCAGATGAACGGGGCTTTATCGTTGTTTTCGGCACGAAACTCGTGTTGCAGCAGCGCCGTTGCCTGTTCTTCCAGCTCCTGCTCTGACGCTTTTTCCAGATTTTCCAGCGTGGATAACACCTGTCCGCTGGCATCCGGTTTCAATTCTTCGATCAACGCACGCAGTAGCGTATGCCAGTGCGCATCACGCGGGAACACCGCAATATCGAGCGGCGGGCGTTCGCCGGACTGTTTCAGCACATCACTCAAATCAAGGTGCAGCGGATGATCGTGCAACACTTTCTGCTGAGCTTCCACCACACCTGCGGCGAAGGTGAGATAATCCCCCAGCGGGTGGTCTTCAGCTAACTGACGCAGACGCTCCGCGCGACTGCTGTACAGGCTCTTCAGATTAGCAAAAAGCAGCGGAGGGATATGCCCTTCCCGCGTTGATTGTTCATTCTGTTCTAACTGTTCCTGAGGAACAATGCGAATACTCATCAGGGGGATTTTTCCTGTTGTTTACGTTGTCTATCCGATAGATTTCGGGGTGCGGGAAGGCTGCCTGCGCGGTCCGAAAGATAGCGGGTATAGCTCACCTTTGATAGGGATTATACCCATCACGCCGATCGACTTCCTGATTTCTGGCAAGGTTATGACTATTTTTCGCCATCAATACCTTTCAGCCATCAATGCGCGGCCTTCCCACTTTCCGCCATAACGGGAACAGTAGCAGAAAAATGGCAAACCTCTCCACACCCATAAAGGAGTGATCAGGTCATACGAGAGGATAGCTGCGCTCGAATCAGCGAGGCTAATGCGATCACGCTTTGTTCGCAGCGATCGTCCCAGTCGTAGGACGCGTTGAAGCGGAAGTAGCGATCGTATTTGTCGCCAGTCGTGAACATTTTGCCCGGAGCAATGCTGACACCCCGTTCCAGCGCACGCCGGTAGAGTTCAGTGCTGCTGACGCCTTCAGGTAATTCCAGCCAGAGAAAATAGCCGCCTTGTGAATGATTAATACGAACTTCGCCCGGAAAGTGTCGCCGTAGAGACTGTAGCGCAGCGTGTTTTCGTTGCTCCAGCGCCCGTCGCAGGCGGCGCAGGTGGCTGTCATAGCTGCTGGTCGCCAGATAATCCGCAATCGCCAACTGCATCGGTGCGCTGGTTGATAATGTACTCATCAGTTGCAAACGCTGAATGCTTCCCGCATAGCTCCCTGCTGCCACCCAGCCGATGCGGAACCCGGCTACCAAGTTTTTAGAAAAGGAGGAACAGTGCAAAATCGTACCTTTTTTATCCAATGCCTTGGCTGGCAACGGACGTTGCAGACCGGTATAAAGCTCGCTGTAGACGTCATCCTCAACCAGGCCAACACCGTGGTTTTCCAGCATCGCCACCAGCCGCTGTTTCTTCTCCCAAGACAGCGTGCAGCCAAGCGGATTATGGAAATTAGTCATCAGCCAGCAGGCTTTGATCGGGTAGTCATGCAATGCCTGCTGTAGCGCGTCAAGATCTATGCCCTGCTGCGGATCGGTAGCAATCGCAATGGCTTTGAGTTTAAGACGTTCAATCGCCTGTAGCGCACCGTAAAAAGCGGGAGATTCGATCACCACGTAGTCACCCGGTTCCGTCAGCACCTGAAGGCTGAGATTGAGGGACTCCATCGCCCCTGCCGTAATAACAATCTCATCGGGCGAAACGGCAATGCCCTGCAACGCATAGCGCTGGGCGATATTCTTCCTCAGGCTTTCATTACCCGGCGGCAAATTATCCAGCGCGCTTTGCGGCTGCATATGACGCGCCACCGAGGCCAGCGAGCGCGTCAGTTGGCGCTGTGGAAAAAGCTGCGGATCGGGGAATGCCGATCCGAAGGGCATCACCGCCGGATCTTTGCTGGCCTGAAGTACATCAAAAATGAACGCATTGACGTCCACGTCTTCGGTAAGCTGGACGCGATCCTGCCCAACGGGCGAATACAGATTGTCTGCTGGCGTTGCGGCCAACTGAGGTGCCGCGTAGTAACCCGATTGTGGGCGCGACACAATCAACCCCTGACTTTCCAGCAGTTGATACGCATGCAGCACCGTCATCAGGCTCATGCCTGCATGCAGTGATTTTTCCCGCAGCGAGGGTAATTTATCGCCCGGCTGCCAGATACCTTCCTGAAGCTGTTCACGGATTTGGTGAGCGAGCTGTTCAAACTTTGCCATAGCGCTACGGTTTCGCTGGGTGAGCCTGTCATTATTTTGGATTCGATCATCACCGATAGATGACGAGCGAGCAGGATTTTTTATTGAGAACAACGCATTGAACGCACGCTATTTCGCCGCATAACGCTGTACAAAATCCAGCAAAATCTTACGCGCCCAGACAGGCTCTTGTTGAATATCCATCATCCGATCGACATCCCAACCGCCCTGTCTCAGCGCCGTTTCAGTATGACGCAGGCACGTCAGCATGATGTCCGCATTGAATTCTGGGTGGAACTGCACGGTCAGGACTTTCTCGCTGTAGCGGATAATCTGACAACCGTCCATCGCTGAACTCGCCAGCACCTGAGCACCTGCTGGCGCTTCCAGCACCGACTGTTGGTGGGTCAGGTAAGCGCCGAACTGCGATGGATAGTCACGCAGTAAGGGGTCTTGTGCTGCGGCGTCATGAGTTGTCACAACCTGAACGCCGACTTCCTTGCCGTTCGGGTTGTCGCCTACTTTGCCGCCCAGCGCATCGGCCAGCAGTTGATGCCCATAACACACGCCCAGCAGCGGCACATCTGCGTAATACG
Source organism: Pectobacterium atrosepticum (assembly GCF_000740965.1). NCBI lineage: Bacteria > Pseudomonadati > Pseudomonadota > Gammaproteobacteria > Enterobacterales > Pectobacteriaceae > Pectobacterium > Pectobacterium atrosepticum. Next base: position 3,283,359 of record NZ_CP009125.1, read on the forward strand.
CCTCGCGCAGCCAGCCTGCGGTGTATTCGCTCCACTCCAGTCGATCCGTGACCATCGACCACGAGCCAGAGATAATCACCGCTGCCAGCGTATCAAACGGTGGCAGCGGTTCCCCAAGATCGGGACGAACCACCTGTACTGGCTGAGAGTTATCCTGTACCGCATCGCTAAACCATTTCCCCTGCTGCCCAACCTGAGAGGCAATACCTTCCGGCGGTTGGCCCAACTGAATCACCAGCAATACCTTTTCGCTCATCGTCCTGTTCTACCCGTATTTGAGAAACCATCAACCAGGAAAACTATCGGTCTGAAAAATCAAAAGAAATACGACATCCGTCGCTTACAATGAACGTAGCACTCTGTTTTTATGAAAACCAGTCTTTATGAAAACGAATCCCTGAGCAATCCAGACACCATACAAACTTCAGCATGGTGAAAACGACGGGATTATCTGGTCATTAGGAAAGTGGATAGTCGGAGGGCGAGAGCGCTGGCTATGCCGAAGGCTGTTGCCGATAGGCCAGCGAGAAGACGTCATAGAAATCAACATCACCTTTGGTACGCTGAATTTTCTCTATCCCTGCTTTCACAGCGGGCGGCACCTGCTCGTTGCGTAACAGCTTATCCAGCGTGTCCTGCGATACGTGGCGGATCGTAAACCACTCACCGTTGTAGCAAACACGTAAATCCAGCGTATCAATGTCTTCAAAGCGATAGGTCGGATTGATATCCATCGAGAGTGCCAGCGTCATCACCAGCAGGAAGACGGTAAAGCCGATCAAGTACGGCAAACCAAAATAAGAGGCATAAAAGAGGATAATCGCAACCGGCACATAGCTCGCCAGCATCGCGGCAAACAGATAAGGGTGTGACTGCATGAATTTTCGGCTAAAACGTATTTTATTGTCGCGTTTCTCTTCCCGATTAATACGTTCGATCTCTTCGGTCAGAAGGCGTTTTACTTCATCCATCGTCATCACCATCATGCATATAAAAACTGTCATGCTTTAACAAAAACACAACACGGCTGGCGTCGATTAGACCATAGCCACCTGAGAGATAACAGATACAGTTTTCGACAGATTGGCTATAACAGTTTATCTGTTGCCGGGATAACGATCCCAGCAACATTGATGACAGAATGGCGGGGATTACGGAATAGCGGGCATGGTGAGATCGGGATCGATCAGATTGTAGATGTGATTGCCAAACACGGGCTGTTGCAGCAGTTGATCAACCGCCAGCGCCACATCCGAGCGTGACACCAATCCCAACGTAGCAGCACCTTGCGTCAGTTTCGCATTGTGTGTCGCCACTACGTCCAGCAGACCGCCAGGGCGAACGATACAGTGATCCAACGTACTGCTTTGCAGCCAGCTTTCTGCCAGCGATTTCTCCCGTACCGCAAAGCCAAACGCAGCTCTAGCGCGTGGCGACAGCAGCGGCCAGCTATCACCGCAGCCCAGTGAGGTCACCAGCAGCATACGCTTGATGCCAGCCTGCTCTGCTCCGTCAATCACCGTTCGGTGACCCTGATAATTTACCGTGCCGCCACCCATCGTCGATACTACAATGGCAGAGGGACCCGCAACACGGCAGGCTTCCGCCACCGTTTCTGGGTCGCAGGCATCACCTTCTACCACTGTCACACCCTGTTCACGCCAGTGTTTGGCCTGTTCAGGATTGCGTAATACCAGTACTACTGCCTGCTCGCACTCGATGGCGCGCTGTAATAAGCACCCACCCACCCCATTACCTGCGCCGAAAAGTAACCACGTCATACCTGCTCCGGTTGTAATTCACTCGCCAGCGCGCGGAACGCATCGACCTGAGCGCTCAGCAACTGGCGGTGGCTGTCTCGTCCAAGGAAGATTTTAAACATCGCCGCACCATTGGCATTAAAGAACACCACGGACGCCGTGTCCATCCCCATGAACTTACGCTCAATAAACGCAATGTGCTGACAGCTCGTCGCACGGATGTGTCCACTCAGGCCATTTTTGCCACGCAAGTTAAAGTAACCGTGGCGGTGCGTACCGGTTGGCAGCTCGCTCTTGAATTCCAGAATCGCATCCGCCGTGTGGCTAATGAGCGTCACTTCACCCCAGGTCGCAATCGTGTCCCACACCTGATCGAAACGATCGCCCGTCGCCAGCGTGCACTGAGCCGTAGGCAACGCCTCAACGACGGCAAACAGCGACGTATTGTATTTTCCGGCAATATCTTCCAATGTGCCATCAGGGTTGGTTGCCAGTAATTCATTCAGTGTCATGGTCATGATTGCGTCTCCGGTTAGTGGGCATGCTCTTCGGCATTAAGCTGAGGGATAATTTGTTGTAATGCCTGCATCAGGTTATTCGCCCAGAAGCGGCCATCGTTGGTCAAACGCAGGCAGGTGGAATCGTCACAGGTTAAACCGGCCTGATGCCACTGGCTCAGCAATGGCTGAAGTTCACGGGCATGCTGGGTCAGTTGAGGCAGTTTGATGCGACCGACCTCAATACCCGCCTGAAGCTGATGCTGCCACGGCCCGGTTGAGCTGGCTGGCGTCATCATCATGATCGGTTTTTGCCCCTGATCGATCTGCTGATAATAGCGCTCCAGACTGCGTTCCATCATGTAAGCCTGTCCGTTTATATTGCCGCCCGCACCGCTCCCCATTGCCAGGCAATCCGCGCCTTGTTTAATCAACAGATTGTACAGATTGCGCTCACGCGTGGTGCGCGCCCAGTGGCTGTTACTAAGCTGGTGCCAGCCAGAGTCAGCCAGAAATGCCGCGCCAGTCCGGTAAAAGTCACGCCGAGCGACCACATCAGGCAACGCAACACGCTGGTTTTCGGCCGCTTTCGCCAGCGGCGTTGTCGGTAACAGATTAAGTGCATACAGATCGACGCCGTCTAACGGTAAATCGCTGACGATCGCCAGATCTTCGCGCCAGATTTCCGGCGTTTGTCCCGGCAAACCGAACATCAGATCGCATACCACAGCGGCCCTGTCCCGCCCGCACAGGCGTTCAAGGAAGCGGATTGACTGCTGTTTATCCGAGGTACGCGCCATACGCTGACGAATACGGGTATCAAACGTCTGAATCCCAATGGAGAAGCGGTTCGCTCCTGCATCCAAACAAGCATCAATACGCTCATCGTCAAAATCCATCGCCCGCCCTTCTACCGTGATTTCACAGTCCGGTGCTAAGGGCAGCGAAGTGCGAATCGCACGAATGATTTGCGACAGCTCATCAGCCGCCAGCGCCGTTGGCGTACCGCCGCCAAAGTAAACCGCATGAATGGGCGCAGACTGGTGTAGCGGGCTGTCCGCTTCCATTGCTAATTCCTGCAACAGATAGCGGGTATAGGTCGCCGTACTGTCATCGCGCAGTTTGTTTTGGTAAAAACCGCAGAACGTGCAGTGCGTGGCACAAAAAGGAATGTGCAGATAGAGCAGACGCTTACGCGCAGGCACACTCTGCTGCTTCAGCGTCTGCCAACCGGCTGGAATTTGTTCTGGTGAAAGTGGCACATGGTTGCGCCAAGGCATCGCCATACGTCGGGCGCTAAAAGGCTGCTCACCGGGCTCGGCATAATACGGCGTCAAATCGATGTTCATTAACGGCCCCCAAATAATCAATAAAATAAATTAAATGATAATTATTTTTATTTGGCAATGTGGCGACAGCATAAATGAACGTGCAAAATTTCAGTGGGGTAAAATAACGCAATGGATTAACAATTTTTTTTCTTTTATGCAAACTGAAAATCATACAAGAAAAAGTTATTACCATTTTATTTCATGCAGTTACGATGAGTATTTCTTTTCTTTTTTAACAATTCCGAAAAAAACACCGCGTTTATTAAAGTTCGTTAATTTGGGTGATAAACAGACAGGATAAGTGAATATTTTCGCCCAATGACGACATCGGCAAGAAGAGATAAAAAGGAGAGAGAAACTGAGAATATCCGTTCCCCGTCCTAAACAGTGGTTAGGACGGGGACGGTTTATGGCTTACTGAATACCCTGACTGCGCAGGTAATCTTCGTAGTTACCGGTGAAATCGTTCACTTTGTTTGGCGTCATTTCCAGAATACGGGTTGCCAACGAGCTAACAAACTCACGGTCATGAGACACGAACAGCAGCGTCCCTTCATACATTTCCAGCGCCATGTTCAGCGATTCAATGGATTCCATATCAAGGTGGTTGGTCGGTTCATCCATTACCAGAATATTCGGACGCTGCATCATCAGCTTACCGAACAGCATACGACCCTTTTCACCACCGGATAAGACCTTCACTTTCTTCTTGATATCATCCTGACTGAACAGCAAACGACCGAGCACGCTACGCACCGCCTGTTCGTCATCTTTTTCCTGTTTCCACTGGCTCATCCAGTCAAACACCGTCAGCGTCTCATCGAATTCGTATTCGTGATCCTGTGCGTAGTAGCCAATTTGAGTATTTTCCGACCACTTAACAGTGCCGCTATCTGGTGCGAAATCACCGACCAGCGTTTTCAGCAATGTCGATTTACCCACGCCGTTGGCACCCAGAATGGCGACTTTTTCACCCACTTCGATCATGAGACCCAGCTTGCTGAACAGTGGGCCATTATCAAAACCTTTGGTCAACGCTTCAACTTCCAGCGCATTACGGAACAGTTTCTTATCCTGATCAAAACGGATAAACGGGTTTTGCCGGCTCGACGCTTTCACTTCATCCAACTGAATTTTATCGATCTGGCGCGCGCGCGATGTCGCCTGTTTGGATTTAGAGGCATTGGCGCTAAAGCGGCTAACGAACGATTGCAGTTCGGAAATCTGCGCTTTCTTCTTGGCGTTATCGGACAGTAAACGCTCGCGAGCCTGCGTCGCAGCCGTCATGTATTCATCATAGTTGCCCGGATAAACACGCAGCTCGCCGTAGTCCAGATCCGCCATATGCGTACAGACCATATTCAGGAAGTGACGGTCATGCGAGATAATGATCATGGTGCTGTTACGCTCGTTCAGCACCTGCTCCAACCAGCGGATAGTATCGATATCCAGGTTGTTGGTCGGTTCGTCGAGCAGCAGGATTTCAGGATCGGAAAACAGTGCCTGTGCCAACAAGACACGCAGTTTCCAACCGGGAGCAATTTCGCTCATCAAGCCATAGTGCTGATCAACAGGAATCCCCACACCCAGCAACAGTTCGCCCGCGCGTGATTCTGCGCTGTAGCCATCCATCTCACCGTATTCCACTTCCAGATCGGCCACTTTATAGCCGTCAGCTTCGCTCATTTCAGCCAATGAGTAGATACGGTCGCGCTCTTCTTTTACCGCCCACAGCTCACCGTGACCCATGATAACGGTATCCAGCACGCTGTATTTTTCAAACGCGAACTGATCCTGACGCAGTTTACCCAGACGTTCATTAGGATCGAGGAAGACGTTACCGCCGCTCGGCACCAGATCGCCGCCGAGAATCTTCATAAAGGTGGATTTGCCGCAGCCATTCGCGCCAATCAAACCGTAACGGTTGCCGCCGCCAAATTTAACGGAGATGTTTTCAAACAACGGCTTGCTGCCGAACTGCATGGTGATATTGTTGGTACTTAACACAGCACTTATACTCGAGTCGGAATGTGATTTGGCGCGCATTATGCCACAAGCGCGCGATAGGATCGCGGTTAGTTTTGAGTGATATTTAAACGATGCCGCATACAGGAGAGAAATGCGATGCCTATAGTACGTCGTTTCAAACAGGTCGACGTTTTCACCCAGCAGCCTTTCAAAGGCAATCCGCTTGCCGTCATTATGGAGGCGAATGGATTAACCGATGAGCAAATGCAAGACATCGCCCGCTGGACAAACCTGTCGGAAACCACGTTTGTTCTGCCAGCCACCAATCCTTTAGCGGATTATCATGTCCGCATTTTTACGCCAGAATCAGAGATTCCGTTTGCCGGGCATCCCACACTAGGCACCGCACACGCTTTACTGGAAGAAGGATTACGTCCTAAATCCTCGGGGCAGTTGATACAACAGTGCGGTATTGGTTTGGTTCCAATCAACATCGGTGATGATGAGAGCCTCGCTTTTCACGCGCCGCAGGCCACCATCGTTCCGTTTGGCGATGAGCACATGCCGCTGCTGGAAAAAACGCTGGGCATTACCAACCTTGGTGCTAACCGTATCGATAAACGCTATCCGCCTGCCGCCGTACACATGGGAATTCGCTGGCTCGTGGTTCGTGTAGACAGTGCCGACACCTGTCTGAACATCACACCGGATGCAGAAGCACTCGCCGCCGTGGAAAATCTCAGCCAGACCAACGGTATCGCCATCTATGGACCACACGAGGGTGCAACGCCCGCTGATTATGAAGTTCGCACGTTCTATATTGAACGCGGCCATCTTAAAGAAGATCCCGTGACTGGCAGCGCCAATGCCTGTCTGGCAGCGCTGCTTCGTCAGCATCACTCCATGAATAACATCGACGCACCGCTCAGTTATCTTGTGCGACAAGGCACGATGCTGCAACGTGACGGCCGAATTACCGTGACTTATCTGAACGATGAACCTTGGATCGGCGGGCATAGTGTCACGATCGTTGATGGAACGTTGCAGCGTTAAAGGGAGGATCTTTATGGAACAGTTATCTACAGATACGTTATTTGCAGACAACTTATTTGGAGACAAGCTGTATGAGCTACGCCATCAGCCCCATCTGCGCCTAGCGATACAGGAAGAGAGCGACGCTGAGGCGCTCTTTACCTTGATTCAGCAGGAAAAACCACGTCTACGGCGAACGTTGCCTTGGCCAGATTCCGTCAAAAGCGTCGATGACACGCGGGAAACCATTCGCGGCAACAGAAAGGAATTCTTCGACAAAACGGCCGCCGTATACGTCATCCGCTGGGACGATGCGCTGGCAGGCATCGTTTCCTTCAACACGATCCAGAATAAAGAAGGCGTCATCGGCTACTGGCTCGCCGAAGAATTTGAAGGTAAAGGCATCATTTCTCAGGCCGTCAGTACGCTGATAGCAGCCTATATCGATGCGAACCTCGTTGAGCGCTGCGTCATCAAAGCCTCAACCGCCAACACGCGTAGTAACGCCGTCGCCCAACGCCGTCGCCCAACGGCTCGGCTTCCTTTTTCATCACACAGAGAAAGATGCGGAGCAGATTGACGAGCAGTGGTTCGATCACAATATTTACCACTATTCCGCCTGACACGGACTCGTAGTGTATCCCCTCACCTGATTCGCGGCGCTATCGGGCGCGCATCAGGTTCTCTTCACTCCTCCGTGTATTTCATTGACTCACTCGTTATATTTTTGTGACTAACATCACAAAAATGTTGAAATCCAATTTCATCTCCGCTAACATTAAAAACGTGATGAACATCACACTTAATTAACCCGTTAGAGGAGTCTGATAATGACTATGCTTCGTAAAATCAGCAAATTCTTTAAAAGAATGGGAGACGTTTATGTCAGCTACTGTGAACGTATTGGTTCAATCATCAGCCCGTTCTGATTGTGATATAAACAATCTCTAAAGCCGCCTCCTACAGGCGGCTTTTGTTTTTCTCCTGTTCCCACATTCCATTCATTCCTCTTTCTTTTTTTGTCTACCCACACATCACAGATTTGTGCATCACACCGCATGCCTGAACATTCTCTTTTAAAAACAGCCCAATGCATTTTTCTCTCGCAGCAAAATCATCATTAACAGACTATGCTTTTCTGTAGCTGTACTTGCTTCGCGTCCCCGACGTCTGCGTTAAAAGATATAAGGACATGACTATGAGTAAAGTTAAACAACAGGATATTGACCGTCTGATCGAGCTGGTTGGCGGGCGTGAGAACATCGCGGCGGTCACGCACTGCATCACCCGTCTTCGCTTTGTCTTGCACGATGCTTCCAAGGCGCACCCCAAAAACATTGAAGAAATGCGTATGGTAAAAGGCTGCTTCACGAATGCCGGACAATTTCAGGTCGTGATCGGCACTGACGTAGACGAGTATTACAAAGCGCTGCTCGCCACCACGGGAAAAGGAGAGATTAATAAGGAAGAAGCCAAAATCGCCGCCCGCCAGAATATGAGCTGGTTTGAGCGCAGCATTTCACATTTTGCCGAGATCTTTTTCCCTCTGCTTCCCGCACTCATCAGCGGGGGCTTGATCCTCGGGGCGCGTAACGTTATCGGCGACATCCCGATGCGTGACGGGCAAACGCTGGTACAGCTCTACCCGACCTGGCAAACCGTCTATGATTTCCTCTGGCTACTCGGCGAAGCCATCTTCTTCTACCTCCCTGTAGCCGTCTGCTGGTCAACCGTACGTAAAATGGGCGGGACACCGATTCTCGGTATCGTGCTAGGCATCACGCTGGTATCACCACAGTTAATGAATGCCTATCTCATCGGCCAACAAACGCCTGAAGTGTGGAATTTTGGCTGGTTCACCATTGAAAAAATAGGTTATCAGGCACAGGTCATTCCTTCCGTATTAGCCGGAATGGCGCTGGCTTTGATCGAAATACGACTGAAAAAAATCGTGCCGGATTACCTCTATCTGGTAGTCGTGCCCGTAACATCACTCATTCTGGCCGTTTTCCTGGCACACACGTTGATTGGTCCGTTTGGTCGTATGATTGGCGATGGCGTCGCCTGGGCCGTTAAGGCGGTGATGACAGGCAGCTTCGCCCCAGTTGGTGCCGCGCTGTTTGGGTTCCTGTACGCGCCGCTGGTCATCACGGGCGTACACCAAACGACATTAGCGATTGATATGCAGATGATTCAGAGTATGGGCGGCACCCCAGTTTGGCCACTCATCGCGCTGTCCAACATTGCACAGGCAGCTGCCGTCGTCGGGGTGATTATCGTCAGTCGGAAAGCCAACGAGCGCGAAATATCTGTTCCCGCTGCGATTTCCGCCTTTCTTGGCGTGACCGAGCCGGCCATGTACGGTATCAACCTGAAATACCGCTTCCCGATGCTGTGCGCCATGATCGGCTCCGCCGCTGCTGCGCTCATTTGCGGCCTATATGGCGTAACAGCAAATGGCATCGGCGTCGGTGGATTGCCGGGTATTCTCTCCATCAAACCTCAGTTTTGGGGAGTCTTTGCTCTGGCGATGCTGGTTGCCGCCGTCATCTCGATAGTGCTGACCGTGCTGGTCTATAAGCGCAAAAGTCGCAATGGCACGCTAGATCCCGCATAACCGTCCTAATATCTATTCAGCCGCGCCTGTTAAGCCGCGGCGATAACGCTGCAGGAGGATTTTTCATGAGTACATCACTCCCCTGGTGGCAAAACGGCGTGATTTATCAAATCTATCCGAAGAGCTTTCAGGACAGTACCGGAAATGGCATTGGCGACATCGCTGGTGTCACCGCCCGACTCGATTACCTACAACAGTTGGGCATCGATGCTATTTGGCTGACTCCGGTTTACCTTTCTCCTCAGGTTGACAACGGCTATGACGTGGCCGACTACTGCGCTATCGACCCAGCCTACGGCACGATGGCCGATATGGAAACGTTGATCGCCGAAGCACATCGACGTCGTATTCGTATTGTCATGGATATGGTGTTCAACCATACCTCTACTCAGCACCACTGGTTCCAGAACGCTCAGGATCGCCGCAGCCCCTATCGTCATTTTTATATCTGGCGTGATGGTAATGACGGTGCACCGCCCAATAACTGGCGTTCAAAATTTGGCGGCCCAGCTTGGCTGTGGCACGCGGAAAGCAAACAATACTATCTGCACCTTTTCGCTACCGAACAGGCCGATCTGAACTGGGAGCACCCGCGCGTACGGGATGAATTAAAACAGGTCTGTGGATTTTGGGCGGATAAAGGCGTAGACGGGCTGCGGCTGGATGTAATCAATCTAGTCTCCAAGCAGCAGGATTTCCCGTCAGACACACAGGGCGATGGACGCCGTTTTTATACCGATGGGCCACTTATTCACGATTACTTACAGGAGTTCAGTCAGGATGTATTTCAGCCCCGCGGGTTGATGACTGTCGGTGAGATGTCATCGACCTCACTGGAACATTGCCGCCGCTACGCCGCACTGGACGGCAGCGAACTCTCCATGACGTTCAATTTTCATCATCTGAAAGTTGATTACCCTAATGGGGAAAAATGGACGCTGGCGGAACCTGATTTTATCCAACTCAAGCTGATTTTTAACCACTGGCAGCAGGGTATGCATAACCACGCCTGGAATGCGCTGTTCTGGTGTAATCACGATCAGCCACGCATCGTGTCGCGTTTTGGCGATGAAGGGGAATTCCGTGTGCAATCCGCCAAAATGCTGGCGATGGTGCTACACGGTATGCAGGGCACGCCCTATATCTATCAGGGCGAAGAGCTGGGCATGACCAATCCCGGCTATACACAGATTGAACAATACCGCGATATTGAAAGCCTGAATCAATTTGCCGAACAGCGCGATCGGGGTCAGGTAGATGAGCAAATCTTAGCGATCCTCGCCAGCAAATCACGCGATAACGGCCGTACGCCAATGCAGTGGGATGAGAGCGATCATGCTGGATTTACGACCGGCACACCGTGGATAACCCCCAGCCAGAACTTTCCTCACATCAACGCAGAGCAGTCGCTGGCGGATAAAGAGTCCGTCTTTTATACCTACCAGCAGCTTATTGCTATGCGTAAAGCCCTTCCGCTGCTAACGCACGGCGACTATAAGGATCTGCTGCCAGACCACCCTAACGTCTGGTGCTATCAGCGCACTTGGGAGGGGCAACGGCTTCTGGTTCTGGCAAACCTCAGCAAACAGCCCCTGCGCTGGCAACCTCCGATGGAGACCCACGACCGCCGCTGGCGACTGTTATTTAGCAATTATTCTGATGCACAGCCGCAACCGGCAATACTGGAGTTGCGACCATTTGAAGCCATCTATTGGATACAGGGAATGCAGGAGAAAGAGGATAAGATCCAAGAATAGAGAGTATAAGAAGATGTAGCGGGTAACCCCCGCTACATTGATTGTCAAACATCTTACATGATTCTTCAGAAACTCGCCCCCTGCCTTGCTCATCGTTACCAAGCGACGGTTACAGAGCTATGTACCGCAGAGCGACGTTGACTCAGTGTGGCAGAAACTAGCGCTTAGCCAGCAGTAATCCCAGCACCAGACCGACCGTGGCGCCAATACCGATGCCGTGCCACGGTTTGTCGTGCACATAAACATCGGCTTTATCGGCTACCTGCTTCGCGCGCGCATAATAGCCGTCAGTCACGCCAATGCGGGCTTTAACTTCCAGCAGCGCTTTTTCCGCTCCCTTCTTCAAATCAAGATAGGTTTGGTCTGCCTGATCGCCCGTATAGCGTAGTACTTCGTCTAGCGTTTCAGACAGAAGTTTTAAATCATCATCGACACGAATTTCTTCAGGCTGTTTTTTTGTCGCCGCCATAAAGTGCTTCCTTCTGTTATGAAAAGTCATTAGTTATAAATCGTGGCCTTCTTAACTATAGACAATTTTGCGCGACTTTTACGGCTTCAATAGACCAGATCATTCCTAAAACGAACGTTACTGATATAAAAAACGCCGTTGACTCTCATCAACGGCGCTTCATAACTCAACCTAACTCTCGTCAGTGGTTACATCATTGGCTGCGCCAATTGAACCAGAGAGATAAGCGGCTGCGGGTACAAACCAAAGAACAGTACCACGATGGAAGAGATCAACACGACCACACCACCCGCGGTTAATGCCCAGTTGTTTGGCGTATCACGCTGCAACACCTGAGGCGCATTCAGGAACAAGCTAACCATGACACGCAGGTAGTAGTACAGACCAATGGCGCTACCCAGAACGACCGCGCCGGTCAACCACCACAGTTCAGCATTAACACCGACAGCCAACACGTAGAATTTCCCGAAGAAGCCCAGCGTCATCGGGATACCCGCCAGCGACAGCATCATTACCGTCATAACCGCAGACAGAATCGGTTTATGCCAGAACAAACCACGGTAAGAGAACAGCGAATCGGCATCCGGGCCACGGTACGGGCTGGACATCAGACTAACTACACCGAACGCCCCGAGGCTGCTGAACAAGTAACCGACCAGATAAACACCGACAGTTTCCAACGCCAGTTGATGACTCTGAACCGCGATCAGGGCAACCAACAAGTAGCCCAGATGCGCGATAGAGGAGTAACCGAGAAGACGTTTGATATTAGTCTGCGATACCGCCATCACGTTACCGAACATTATCGATGCAAACGCAATAATACTCAGCACGATTCTGACGGATTCGCTGTCAGCCACCGGCGCGTACAGGAACAAACGCATTACCGCACCGAAAACCGCAATCTTACCGGCCGTCGCCAGAAACGTAGATACTGGCGCAGGCGCCCCCTGATACACATCAGGTGTCCACAGCTGGAACGGAACCAGAGACAGTTTGAAGCCCAGACCGACAATCATCATCCCCAAGCCAGCCAGCAGCAGCGGTTCATGGATTTGGTGATCGCTCAGGCTCTTACCTAGGCTGGCAAAGCTCATATCGCCCGATTCAGCATAGATCAGCGCCATCCCAAACAGCAGGAAGGAAGACGCCGCCGCCGACAGCAGCATGTATTTAATACTGGCTTCCAGCGAACGCTTCAGGCGGAAGGCATAACCGACCAGACCAAACAGCGGGAGGGAAAGCAGTTCAATCCCGATGAACAGCGAAGCCAGATGGTTGGCGCTCGACAGCAGGATCCCACCTAACGCAGCAATGAGAACCAGCAGGTAGAACTCATCACGGTTGTCTGGGTAGCCTTGCAGCCACGGATAGGCAAACGTGCTGGTTGCCAGACTGGCAAGCAGAACCAGTCCGGTATAGAACATCGAGAAGCCATCAACACGCAGCAGCGGCGTCACATCCGTTGGGCCAACCTGGCCGACAAAGTACAGTGACAGCAACGCAATATTCAGGCCGATAACCGTCATGGTTGCGTTGACAAAATGGTTGCGTCGCCACGCAATGCACAGCATCACAACCACTACCGTCAATCCGACGATCAACAGCGGCGATAGCGCAATTAGTTGTTGAAGAGTTATTGTCATGGCGAATTACGGCCTTGTTGTTGAAATAATTGAATCTGGAGCAGACGACATAAACCACTGCTGGATATTTGACATCGCGGCACTGGAGGTATCCAGAATCGGTTGCGGGTAAACCCCTAACAACACCAGTAATACCACCAACAGCAGCACGATAGACAATTCGCGGATCGACATACTCTTCAATGGTTCATCAGATTTAGGCGTACCGTAATAAGCACGCTGGATCATGATCAGTGAGTAGACCGACGCAAATACCAGACCGAAGGTTGAGATCACCGTAATCACCGGCACAACCTGATAGCTGCCGAACAGAATCATGAATTCGCCAACAAAGTTGCCCGTACCCGGCATCCCCAAGGTCGCCACAGCAAAGAACAGAGACAGCGCTGGCAGGAATTTCAGACGCGACCACAGGCCACCCATTTCACGCATGTCACGGGTATGCAGACGTTCGTACAGCTGGCCGCACAGAATAAACAGACCGGCAGCAGACAAACCGTGCGCAATCATCTGAATCACTGCGCCCTGATAAGCGAGTTGATTACCGGAATAGATGGCAATCATCACGAAGCCCATGTGCGACACCGAGGTGTAAGCAATCAGGCGTTTGATATCCGTCTGTTTGAACGCCAGCCATGCGCCGTAGAAGATACCAATCACACCCAGCCACATAGCAATCGGTGCAAAGGCATGGGAGGCATTCGGGAACAGCGGCAGACTGAAACGCAGCAGACCATAGGCCGCCGTTTTCAGCAGGATACCCGCCAGGTCAACAGAACCTGCTGTCGGAGCCTGACTGTGCGCATCCGGCAACCAACCGTGCAATGGAACGACCGGCATTTTTACAGCAAACGCGATGAAGAAGCCCAGCATCAGCAGATATTCAACGCCATATGACATTGGGGTCTTCAGCAGGTCTTCATAGTTGAACGTCCAAACGCCGGTAGCATTGTGATGCACAAAGACCAGCGCCAGAATCGCGATCAACATGATCAGGCCGCTCGACTGGGTATAGATGAAGAACTTGGTCGCCGCCGTAATTCTGGTTTTACCATCGGAGCCTTTATGCCCCCATAGCGCAATCAGGAAGTACATCGGCACCAACATCATTTCCCAGAAGAAGAAGAACAGGAACATGTCGATGGCAAGGAACACACCGATAACACCGCCCAGAATCCACAGCAGGTTCAGGTGGAAGAAGCCCTGATAGCGCTGAATTTCATTCCAGGAACAGAGAATTGCCAACACGCCCAGCAAACTAGTCAGCACCACCATCAGCAGCGACAGGCCGTCTAGCGCAAGATGAATACCGATGCCGAAGCGCGGGATCCACGGCACATAAAACTCGGATTGCCATTGTGGTACGCCTGTCGGCGCTGTCAGTGAGTAACCGCCTTGCAACCACAGTTGCAGAGACAGTGCGAGTGTCAGCCCCATTGCAATCAACGCTATCCAGCGCGGCACTTTCGTACCAAAACGCTCTAACTGCCAACACAGCAGACCGCCGATAAAGGGGAGAAGAATTAGCCAAGGTAGTAGCATGGCGTTTTGTGTCCCTAAATTAAAGAAATCTGAAAACTTGCCGTGGCGGGCATTCCTGTCTGCGGAATGCCCTACCTTTTATACGTTACCGGATACTGCCTTACACCAGCAGTAACAAGCCCAGCACCAGTACGGCACCAAAGCCCATAGAAGCAACGTACCAGCGCAACTGCCCATTCGCACTGAGCGCCAGCCCACTATTACCCCAGCGGATAACAGTAGCCGGAAGGGTCATCAATGCATTCAACGGATCACGCTGCAACAGCTTCGCGATAGCCAGATACGGTTTAACAAAGACATGGTCGTACAACCAGTCGAAGCCCCACGCGTGGAACCACCAGGTCGAGAAGAAACGGCCCGGGGCACTCTTCGCGATGCTATTCACCACCTGACGTTTACCCAGCCACAGCAGAGCGGCAAGCAGAATACCGGCAATCGCCACCACGCCAGAGGTAATTTCCAGCGTCATCAACTGGCCGTGTTCAAGCTCAGTCGTCGCCGGTAATACACCGTGCAACGGCGGAACAATCATCGCACCAATAAAGGTGGACAGAATCATCAGCACAACCAGCGGTAAGTGGTGGGAAATGCCTTTTCCTGCATGCGCCTTAATTTTCTCTTCACCGTGGAACACGATGAAAATCATACGGAACGTATACAGCGAGGTCATGAAGGCACCAGCCAATCCAGCCACCATCAGATTGATGTGACCATTTGCCCATGCGCCAGCCAGAATCTCGTCTTTACTGAAGAAACCAGCGGTAACCAGCGGCAATGCAGATAGCGCAGCGCCCCCGACCAGGAAGCAGACATAAACCAGTGGAATGGTTTTACGCAGGCCGCCCATCTTGAAGATGTTCTGCTCGTGGTGGCAGGCCAAAATCACCGAACCAGAAGAGAGGAACAGCAGCGCTTTAAAGAATGCGTGCGTCATCAGGTGGAAAATCGCGGCATCCCATGCCTGAACGCCCAGCGCCAGGAACATGTAACCAATCTGGCTCATCGTGGAATAGGCCAGCACGCGTTTGATGTCGGTTTGCACCAGAGCGGCAAAACCCGCCAGTACCAGCGTCACCGCACCCACAATACCCACCAGATGCAGGACATCCGGTGCCATCAGGAACAGGCCGTTGGTACGCGCAATAAGGTAAACACCCGCAGTAACCATCGTGGCGGCGTGGATCAATGCAGATACCGGTGTTGGACCGGCCATCGCATCTGCCAGCCAGGTTTGCAACGGCAGCTGTGCTGATTTACCAACCGCACCACCTAGCAACATCAGCGTAGCCCAGGTGATTTCCGGTGAACCTTCAGCCAGTTTCTGCGGTGCCAATACCATCAGCTCGCGGAAGTTAAGCGTGCCCAACTCTTTGTAAAGAATGAACAGTGCAAAGGCCAGAAAGACGTCACCCACGCGCGTAACGATGAAGGCCTTCATTGCAGCCGCGCCGTTTTTCGGATTGGTGTAGTAGAAACCGATCAGCAGATAACTGCACAGCCCTACCCCTTCCCAACCGAGGTACATCAGCAACAGGTTATCAGCCAGTACCAGAACGACCATACTGGCGATAAACAGGTTGGTGTAAGCGAAGAAGCGAGAATATCCCTCTTCCCCACGCATATACCAAGAGGCAAACAGGTGAATAAAGAAACCGACACCAATCACCACGGACAGCATCGTCACAGAGAGACCGTCGAGCATCAGCGTTACGCTAATGTCGAAATTGCCAACGGTCATCCATGTCCACAAATGCTGATTAAAGAAGGTGACACCACCGGTGTGCTGCTGGCCCATAAAATCGACCACAACCCAAGCGGCAACTAGCGCGGCCAGACCAATCGAGCCAACACCGACGGTCGCGGACGTATTTTCCGACCAGCGACCGCGGGAAAATGCCAGCAACAGAAAGCCGAGCAGCGGGAAGAGTATTGTTAAATAGAGTAAGTTCATCCGCGCATCTCACTGACTGTATCAATATTCAGGGTTTGACGACGGCGATACATCTGTAACAACAAGGCCAGACCAATACTGGCCTCGGCTGCTGCCAGCGTAATCGCCAGAATGTACATCACCTGACCATCTGGCTGCTGCCAATAGCTACCCGCGACGACAAAAGCCAGTGCGGCAGCGTTGATCATGATTTCCAGACTGATCAACATAAACAGCAGGTTACGACGAATCAACAGACCCGTCAGCCCCAGAACAAACAGAATAGCGGCTAAAATCAACCCATGTTGTAACGGAATCATGCGCGTTCCCCCGTTATTTTTTTCTCAACGTCCTGGTTCGCGCCGCCTTCTTTATTGACAACGTCACCACGTTTATCTTCACGACCAATATGGAAAGCGACAACCAATCCCGCCAGCAGCAACATTGACGCTAACTCAACTGCCAGAACATAAGGCCCAAACAGGCTGATGCCCACCGCTTTCGCCTCAACGGGCGTGCCAGTGATACCCTGATCTTTCAGGCTAAGGATCGCGTTGACCACAATCACCAGTAACGCCAGTGAGAGAATACTTGGACCAATCCAGACGCTGGGTTTCAGCCAATTCCGCTCTTGTTCTTCTACAGAAGAACCGAGGTTGAGCATCATGACGACGAACACAAACAGCACCATGATGGCACCCGCATACACGATGATGCTCAACGCGCCGGCAAAATTAGCCCCCAGCGAGAAAAAGACGCCCGCAATCGCCATGAGCGAGGTGACCATATACAACAATGCATGCACAGGATTGGTATGCGTAATGACGCGCAGTGTCGCCAATATCGCAATCAAACCTGTGGTATAAAAAGCGAATTCCATGCTAGCTCCTTAGGGCAACAGGCCTTTGACATCAATAGGTTTGGCTTCGTTTTCAGCTTCGCCTTTATCTTTCCCATCGATTGCCATACCAGCCATCCGGTAGAAATTGTATTCCGGATATTTACCCGGCCCCGATATCAGCAGATCTTCTTTCTCGTACACCAGATCCTGACGTTTGTACTCGCCCATCTCGAAATCCGGTGTCAGCTGGATAGCCGTTGTCGGACACGCTTCTTCACAGAAGCCACAGAAAATGCAGCGCGAGAAGTTGACGCGGAAGAACTCGGGATACCAGCGACCATCTTTGGTTTCCGCTTTCTGCAATGAGATACAGCCGACCGGACACGCCACCGCGCACAGGTTGCAAGCAACACAGCGCTCTTCACCATCGGGATCGCGCGTCAGCACGATACGACCACGGTAACGTGGCGGCGGATTCACAGGCTCTTCTGGGTACATCCTGGTTTCGCGCTTCTTGAAAGCATTCGATCCCACCATACAGATACTGCGTATCTGGGTGCCGAAACCAACCACTAACTCTTTCAATGTCATGGTTTATTCACCCCTTCTTAAGCGTTGTACAAAATGACGGCGGCTGTCGCCAGCAGATTCAAAAGCGTTATCGGCAGACAGACTTTCCAACCGAAAGCCATCACCTGGTCATAACGTGGACGGGGTAACGAAGCACGAATCAGGATGAACATCATCATGAAAAAGCCTGTTTTCAGCGCAAACCAGACAAACGGTGGCAAGAACGGACCATGCCAGCCACCGAAGAATAAGGTCACCATCAGCGCAGAAACGGTAACGATCCCGATATATTCGCCCACAAAGAACAGACCGAACTTCATACCGGAATATTCAATGTGGTAACCATCGGCCAGTTCCTGTTCAGCTTCAGGCTGGTCAAACGGGTGACGGTGACACACCGCCACGCCTGCGATGGCAAACGTGATAAAGCCGAAGAACTGCGGAATAACGTTCCACAAATGTTCCTGAGAATCGACGATGTCACGCATGTTGAACGAGCCCGCCTGCGCGACCACTCCCATCAGCGATAGGCCGATGAAGACTTCGTAGCTCACGGTCTGAGCGGAAGCACGTACCGCTCCCAGCAACGAGTATTTGTTGTTACTCGCCCAACCAGCGAACAGAACCGCGTAAACCGCCAAACCTGCCATCATCAGGAAGAACAGGATACCGATGTTCAGATCGGCGACACCCCAGGTTGGTGTGATCGGTACAATCGCAAAGGCAATGAGCATTGACGTAAACGCGATCATCGGTGCCAGTGTGAAGATTACTTTATCGGTGAAGTTCGGCACCCAGTCTTCTTTGAAGAACATTTTGATCATGTCAGCGACAAGCTGTAATGAACCGCCCCAACCAACCCGGTTCGGTCCATAACGTCCCTGGAAGAGGCCGAGCAGTCGACGTTCACCCATACTCATGAATGCGCCACAGGTCACCACAACCAGCAGAATCACGACCGCTTTTCCGACGGTGATCAGAATCTCGATTAATTCCGGCGTTAACCAACTCATTGTGCGGCCTCCCGCAGATTTTCAACGGTTGCACCCGCCAGCACCGGTGCAATACCCGGCAAGCCCAGCGGTAAACCAACCTGTCCCTGACTCAATGCCGCACTTAAGCGCAATGGCAGACGTAGCGTTTGCCCTGCACAGGTCAACTCCAGCAACGTACCAGCGTTTACGCCCAGCGTCGCCGCATCAGCCGGGTTCACCATCACGTAAGGCTCTGGCATACGCTGCTGAATCACATCAGAACGCTGTGACATTTCATCACTGCCAAACAGGTGATAATACGGCGCAACGCGCCATTGACCCACTTGTGGGACGAAAGCCGCAGGAATGTTGTCGAAGTACGCCAGCGAACCTTCTCCGGCTTCGATCATACGCACACCCGGATCGCCATGACGCAAATGTCCACCCACTTCATTCTGGAATTTGTTCCAGGCTTGCGGTGAGTTCCAACCTGGCGCCCAGGCAAACGGAATCTGCTGACGATTGGCTGTCGGACTGTTGTTCCCTTCCATTGAGAAGGCAAACATAGTGTCTTTATCGACTGGCTGACGCGGTTCATGCACGCTGATATTGGCACGCATCGCAGTACGTCCACTGGAGCGAATTGGTGAACGCGACAGTTTCTGACCACGAATACGGAACGAGGCGTCTGGTGCGGCATCTTTAATCGCAGCCAACTGCGGCAGCGCAGCGACACACGCGTCAATCACGTTATCCAACTGCGTCCAGTCAACCTGACGGCTGTTATAGGTGATATAGAGTGAGTGCAGCCAGCGCCAGCTTTCCAACATCACAATCTTGTCGTTGTAGTACGTTGGGTCATAAACCTGGAAGAAACGCTGAGCGCGGCCTTCCTGATTCACCAACGTACCGTCGCTTTCAGCAAAGCTGGCGGCAGACAGAATGATGCTGGCCTTGTCCATGATGCGAGTACGCTGATGATCGACCACAATCAGGTTCTCAGCTTTTTCCAGTGCCGCATCAACGCGAGCGACCGGTGCATGACGGTAGAGATCATTCTCCAGAACCACCACGCTGTCGGCTTCGCCGTTTTCCAACTGCACCAGCGCGTCATCCAGCGAACCGCCGCCCATGATTGACAACCCAATGCTGTTTGCAGCAGGTGCAACAAAGGTAATACCGACGTCAGAGCCGCGACTCTTCAGCGCCTTGGCAACGTTTGCCGCAGCAGAGATCACATCTTCGCTGCCCGCGTTAGTGCCGGAAATGATGAGTGGTTTTCTCGCACCAGCCAGTGCCTGTACGATGATATCGACTTTCTGGTCGAGACCTGCAGCCAGATCGGTGACTGCTGGAGCACTGCTATCTAACCCGTGTGCAATCGCAAAACCAAGACGTGCCTGATCGGCAACGGGTGCACGGTAGTT
Organism: Pectobacterium atrosepticum; assembly: GCF_000740965.1. Taxonomy (NCBI): domain Bacteria; kingdom Pseudomonadati; phylum Pseudomonadota; class Gammaproteobacteria; order Enterobacterales; family Pectobacteriaceae; genus Pectobacterium; species Pectobacterium atrosepticum. Next base: position 3,303,720 of record NZ_CP009125.1, read on the forward strand.
CCATGCAGCAATATCGTCCAGACGGGTATTGTCGACGTTGGTGACAAACAGCGGGTGCTTGGCATGCTGACCAATGTTCATGATCGCCGCAATCTGCCAGTCAGCCACTTTCTGCGCTGCTGCCATTTCGCGAGCTTTGCCTTTAACGGCTTGACGAACGGCCAGCGCGATACGCGCACCGGTCTGTGTTAAATCTTCACCCAGAATCAGAACTGCATCGTAGCCTTCGATCTCACGCAGCGCCGGCGTTCTTACACCGCTTTCGCGCAGCACTTTCAAGATCAGTTGCAGACGATTTTGTTCTTCCTGCGCAATACCGGTATAGAAGTTCTCTGCACCCACCAGCTCACGCAACGCGAAGTTGCTTTCAATGCTGGCACGCGGTGAACCGATACCGATGGTTTTCTTCGCCTGACGCAGAACATCCGCAGCACCTTGCAGTGCCTGATCGGCATTCAGCGCGATCCAATCATCACCACGGCGTTGCAGTGGTTGGTTCGGACGGTCTTTCTGGTTGACATAGCCGTAACCAAAACGGCCGCGATCACACAGGAAATAGTGGTTTACGCTACCGTTGAAGCGGTTTTCGATACGACGAAGTTCGCCATAGCGTTCACCGGGGCTGGTATTACAGCCGATGCTGCACTGTTGGCAGACGCTCGGTGCAAACTGCATATCCCATTTACGGTTATAGCGCTCGGAGTGCGTTTTATCGGTGAATACACCAGTAGGGCACACTTCAACCAGGTTACCGGAGAACTCGCTTTCCAGCGTGCCATCTTCCGGGCGACCGAAGTAGACGTTGTCGTGTGCACCGTAAACACCGAGATCTTTACCATCCGCATAGTCTTTGTAGTAACGCACGCAGCGATAGCACGCGATACAGCGGTTCATCTCATGAGAAATGAACGGCCCGAGATCCTGATTGCGGTGAGTACGCTTGGTGAAGCGATAGCGACGGAAGTTCTGCCCCGTCATAACCGTCATATCCTGCAAATGACAGTTACCGCCTTCCTCACACACCGGACAATCGTGCGGGTGGTTGGTCATCAGAAACTCAACTATCGTCTTACGGAATAGTTTCGCTTCTTCATCTTCAATCGCGATGAACGTTCCTTCGGTTGCCGGTGTCATACAAGACATCACCAGACGACCGCGAGTATCTTCCGCGTTTTGATACTGTTTTACCGCACAGAGGCGGCAGGATCCTACGCTCCCGAGCGCGGGGTGCCAGCAAAAGTAAGGAATATCAAGTCCCAGAGTCAGGCAAGCTTCGAGAAGGTTGTTCGCTCCGTTTACTTCATACTCTTTGCCGTCTACATGAATAGTAGCCATAGTCAGCATGCTTCCATAATGGCCCGTGTTACCACAGGCGCTAATCAAAAATTCTGTATACCCTTATCTTTCAAACCGCAAATGCGTTGGCTACCTGCGCCTTGAAATCTATTGGGTTTATGAGGGTGGCTTATTTGCGCCACCCTGCGGATACATTCACTGCATCTCGCACGTGTTAGGCGCTGGTTTACCAGCGCTCTTTCAACAGGTTAGGCTGAATACCGCCAATCGCTTTAAGGTTGCCTAAATACTGTTTAGAGATACCCGCTTCGAATTCTTCCCGGAAATACTTGATGGCACTTTGCAGCGGCTCGACCGCACCCGGCGCATGCGCACAGAAGGTGTTACCCGGTCCGAGGAAACGGCAAAGCTGCTCCAGCGTTTCGATATCGCCAGGCTGACCTTCACCATTTTCCAGCGCACGCAGAATCTTCACACTCCACGGCAGACCATCACGGCACGGTGTACACCAGCCACAGGATTCACGGGAGAAGAACTCTTCCAAATTGCGCGTCAACGAGACCATATTGATTTCGTGATCGACAGCCATCGCCAGCGCGGTACCCATACGGCTACCTGCTTTTGCAATGTGCTCAAAGTCCATCGGCAGATCGAGATGGCTTTCCGTTAGGAAATCTGTACCTGCACCGCCCGGCTGCCAAGCTTTAAGTTTCAGACCATCGCGCATGCCGCCCGCGTAATCTTCCAGAATCTCACGCGCCGTGGTGCCAAAAGGCAGTTCCCAGAGGCCCGGATTCTTGACGCGGCCAGAAAAGCCCATCAGTTTCGTGCCGGCATCTTTACTTTTACCCGCAGACAATCCCTGATACCACGCCGCACCGTGCTCGATAATCGCGGGCACGTTACACAGCGTTTCGACGTTATTGACGCAAGTCGGTTTGCCCCAAGCACCCGCAGACGCAGGGAACGGCGGCTTGGAGCGAGGGTTAGCACGACGGCCTTCCAGCGAGTTAATCAGTGCAGTTTCTTCGCCGCAGATGTAACGCCCTGCGCCCGTATGCACGAACAGCTCGAAATCAAATCCGCTGCCCAGAATATTCTTACCTAGCAAGCCAGCGGCTTTTGCTTCTTCAATTGCGCGACGCAAGTGAACAGCAGCTTCGATGTATTCACCACGCAGGAAGATGTAGCCGCGGTAGGCTTTCAGCGCAAAGGCGCTGATTAGCATGCCTTCAACCAGCAGATGAGGCTCTTGCTCCATCAACAGGCGGTCTTTATAAGTACCTGGCTCCATCTCATCTGCGTTACATAGCAGATAGCGGATGTTCATGCTTTCGTCTTTCGGCATCAAGCTCCACTTCAAGCCTGTTGAAAAGCCCGCGCCGCCACGCCCTTTCAGACCAGCGTCTTTAACCAGTGAGACCACTTCATCCTGCGCCATACCCGTTAACGCTTTTTGCGCGGCAACATAACCATTTTTACTGCGATACTCATCCAGCCATACCGGCTGTTTGTCTGCGCGTAAACGCCAGGTCAGAGGATGCTGCTCAGCCGTCAGAACAATGTCTTTACTCATTGATACTGCTCCAATAACGATTCAATACCTTCTGGCGTCACATGGCTGTGGGTATCGTCATCAATCATCATTGACGGCCCCTTGTCACAGTTACCCAGGCAGCAGGTCGGCAGCAGCGTGAAACGTCCATCGAACGTTGTCTGTCCCGGTTTGATGCTGAGCTTACGCTCAAGCGCAGCCTGCACGCCCTGATAGCCATTGATGTGGCACACGACGCTGTCGCAATAGCGAATAATATGACGCCCGACCGGCTGGCGATAAATCTGGCTGTAGAACGTTGCCACGCCTTCCACGTCACTCGCAGGGATCCCCAGCAGATCGGCAATCGCGTTGATAGCACCATCAGGTACCCAGCCGCGTGCTTTTTGCACAATTTTCAGTGCTTCGATTGATGCGGCGCGTGCATCTTCGTAGTGATGTTTTTCGTGCTCAATAGCGTCACGTTCAGCGTCACTCAATACAAAAGCATTGTCTTTTGTCAGCGAATCAGCAGCAGGTTGTCCCTGAGCGTCGATATGATCGTGATTGTTGTGATCATGCATAATTAGCGGTCCACATCTGACATTACGAAATCAATACTGCCGAGGTAAACGATCAGGTCGGATACCAGACACCCGCGAATTACAGAAGGAATCTGTTGCAGATGCGCATAGCTCGGCGTGCGAATACGAGTACGGTAGCTCATCGTGCCGCCGTCACTGGTCAGGTAATAGCTGTTAATGCCTTTTGTTGCCTCAACCATCTGGAATGATTCATTGGCAGGCATAACCGGTCCCCAGGAAACCTGAAGGAAGTGGTTGATCAGCGTATCAATATGCTGCAACGTGCGCTCTTTTGGCGGCGGCGTCGTCAGCGGGTGATCCGCTTTGAACGGCCCTTCCGGCATGTTCTTGAGGCACTGATCCAGAATCCGCAGGCTCTGACGCAGCTCTTCAACTTTCAGCATAACGCGGCTATAGCAATCGCTGATGCCGTCGCCTACTGGCACTTCAAAGTCAAAGTTTTCATAGCCGGAATACGGACGCCATTTACGCACGTCGAAACCGATGCCTGTGGCACGCAGACCTGCACCCGTTACGCCCCATTCCAATGCTTCTTTCGCATTGTAGGCGGCAACGCCCTGAGTACGGCCTTTCAGAATGGTATTCTGCAACGCGGATTTGACATACGTGTCCAGACGAGCTGGCATCCAGTCGAGGAATTCACGCAGCAGTCGCTCCCAGCCGCGTGGCAAATCGTGCGCCACACCACCGATACGGAACCAGGCTGGGTGCATACGGAAACCGGTAATCGCTTCAACCAAATCGTAAATTTTCTGGCGGTCAGTAAACGCAAAGAACACCGGAGTCATTGCCCCGACGTCCTGAATATAAGTACTGATATACAGCAGGTGACTATTAATACGGAACAGCTCAGACAGCATCACGCGAATCGTTTTAACGCGATCTGGCACCTCAATACCTGCCAGTTTTTCTACTGCCAGCACGTACGGCATTTCGTTAACGCAGCCGCCAAGGTATTCAATACGGTCGGTATAAGGGATGTAGCTGTGCCAGGACTGACGCTCGCCCATTTTCTCCGCGCCGCGATGGTGGTAACCCACATCAGGCACGCAGTCGACGATCTCTTCGCCATCCAACTGTAGGATAATACGGAAGGCACCGTGTGAAGACGGGTGGTTCGGACCGAGGTTGAGGAACATGAAGTCCTCATTTTCAGTGCCACGCTTCATTCCCCACTCTTCCGGTTTGAACGTCAGCGATTCCATTTCCAGATCTTCTTTCTGCTTAGTCAGCTCGAAAGGATCGAATTCAGTCGCACGCGCCGGATAATCTTTACGCAACGGGTGCCCTTCCCACGTCTTCGGCATCATAATGCGCGTCAGATTTGGATGACCATCGAAGGCCATGCCGAACATCTCCCACGTTTCCCGCTCATACCAGTTGGCATTCGGAAACAGTTTGGTCACGGTCGGCAAATGCATATCATTCTCGGCCAACGCGACTTTTAGCATGATGTCGCGGTTACGCTCGATAGAAATTAAATGATAAAAAACGGAGTAGTCGGCAGCAGGTAAACCTTCACGATGGGTACGCAGACGCTCATCCATACCGTGCAGGTCAAACAGCATGACATAAGGCTTCGGCTGTTTTTTCAGGAATGTGACAACATCGAGTAATTGCTCACGTTTAACCCACACAACAGGAATACCTGTGCGGGTTGCCTGTACAGTAAATGCATCTGGTCCAAAACGGTTACACAGTTCGCCAACGACCGGATCATTAAGGTGATCGCGGGTTTGCCAGCCTGGCTGAGCGAGATCGTGTGTCGTTAAATCTGTCATAAATATGTCACCACATTAAATGTGCTATTTCTGTATCTGATAATGACCGCACACTATTATCGGGGTATTACACGGCCACCGGATTTATCATCTACAGGTCAAATCTCATCAGGCGAACGCAGGTTGGTCACCGCGATTCGCTCGCCGCGTTTGCGCTCACGCTCAGATTGCATGTTGGCGCGGTAAACGCCCTGTTCACCAACCACCCATGACAGAGGACGGCGTTCTTTACCGATAGATTCTTTCAGCAGCAGCAGCGCTTGCATGTAAGCTTCTGGGCGCGGAGGACAGCCCGGAATATACACATCAACAGGCAGGAATTTATCTACACCCTGAACGACGGAATAGATATCGTACATACCGCCGGAATTGGCGCACGCGCCCATGGAAATAACCCATTTAGGTTCAAGCATTTGCTCGTACAGACGCTGAATAACGGGAGCCATTTTGGTAAAGCAGGTACCAGCAACCACCATAAAGTCAGCTTGACGTGGCGACGCACGCAAAACCTCAGCACCAAAACGCGCAACGTCATGGACAGCGGTAAATGATGTCACCATTTCTACGTAGCAACAGGAAAGACCGAAGTTGTACGGCCACAGGGAATTCTGACGACCCCAGTTCACCGTATCGTGTAATGCATGTTCCAGTTTGCCCATATAGACACTGCGGTGAACATGTTGCTCCAGAGGGTCGGAAACGATCTCCTGACGTTGCAGGGGATAACGGTCATTCTCACCGTCCGGCTCTATGCGGGTGAGCGTATAGTCCATCTTAAAATGCCTCGCTGTTACTGCGGATGAGTGTTGGTAGTGTTGATGATGTCTGATTTAACGACTTGTCTCTTGGAACGTACCGGGGTCCAGTCAAGTGCCCCAACGCGTACCAGATAAATCAAACCAGCCAACAGCACCAAAATGAAAATGGTTGCTTCGATGAAGCCAATCCAGCCGCTTTCTTTGATAGACACAGCCCAAGCGTAGAGATAGAGGGCCTCAACGTCGAAGATAACGAAGAACATAGCGACAAGATAAAATTTAGCAGACAGACGTAGCCGCGCTGAACCCACTGAGTCGATCCCGGATTCATAAGGTACGTTCTTGGCTCTGCCTTTTGCTCTCCCGCCCAGCAAGAATCCACCGGTCAGCATGAAGACGCAAAGGCCTATGGCGATGATTAGGAATAGCGCAAACGCCCAATGATGGGCGAGGATTTCAGTAGTTGTTGACATTCTCTTTGCTTACTCATCAAAAGTGGCGGGTAACATCTCTGCTCTATTATCGGCAGTTAATGGGCCACATCGATTAAAAGGAAGGATTAATAACCACAAAAAAGCATGGAAACGTATCAGGTAAGCCTTGCTTGGTATGGTTGAGCCCCTAAATTTGTAACCTTTTTTCAACCTTACTAAAAATAACAGTACATTCCTTTACATGCACGCTGTTTTGTTAACATTTTGTGTTATCACCCGTAGCTAAATCGAGTCAGTACTTTCGTCGGTTAACCAGAGTACAGCGACACAGAAAGCAAGTTTGCTGCGTCACTATACCAGTTTCACAGAAAATGCCTGTTCCCCCATGGGGTTATTAGGGGTATTTTTTGATCCAGCACACATTTTTACCAATTTAGTTAGTAAAAAAATCGAGATGATGGTGGACAAGGGGAGATGCTATTTTTCATAACATAATTTTAAAAAAATAGAACCAGCGTTTTATAAATTACAGGAAACCAATAATCCCGCTACGCATAGTCTATTGATGTGAAATGAAAAACACAAAGTGGGATCAGATTGAGGAAATTGGGTCACTAAGACTCTGTCGACGCTGGTTTAACACGTTAGCCATAAACCATCATCATTCGGGGTGCATCCCTACCCTCCCCGAATGATAGTTAACTACCCATTACGATTAGATCACGTCCTTCAGCGACGGATCGGAAGACAGCTTTCCATTCGCGCTATTTGCGAACATGCCGACAGGCGTAATGTGAGAAGGCTTCCCTGATTCAATCACATTAAAAATTGCCGTCGCCAGTTCACTCTCCTGGTTAGGATTCTGGCAGAGGAAATAACGTGTTTCAGGCAATCTCGGCAACCCTTCCTCCTCGCCTAACACTCGCAGTTCTGGGCTCATCATTTCTACTGAACGCACGGTGACACCCATGCCAGCCTTCACCGCAGCTCGCACAGCAGATAGCGTTGAAGCTACATACGCGATTCTCCAGGGGATCCCTGCGGCCGTCAGTTGCTGCGTAGCCAGCGTACGGAAAGGGCTCGGCTCATCCAGTACAACCAGAGGCACGGGCTCTTGTGCTCGGAATTGATAATCCGCGGCGCAATACCATAACGTCGGAGAGCTACGCAATAACACATGAGGAAACACCACACCGTTCATTGTAGTAATAACCAGATCTATTTTCCCCTGACTCAGCATTTCCATCATTTCAGCGCTGCGTTTTACACTAACGTTGACGGAGAGCTTAGGAAATACGGATGTCACCCGATGTAAAATATAAGGAAGGATAGTGTCTGCAGTATCGTCAGACGCCCCAATGGTCAGCGTACCCTGAATATCGCTGTACATTAATGAAATACAAGCTTCATCATTGAATTGTAGTATTTTTCTGGCATAACCCAGAAACTGGATACCATGTTCGGTCAGTAATTTATTACGCCCGTGCCGAGCAAAAAGCTCCTTTCCGATGAGTTGCTCCAGCCGCTGCATCTGCTGACTGACAGCCGATTGAGTTCGATTGACTGCGGCCGCCGCGGCTGCAAACGTATTTAAATCTGCAACGGCAACAAACGTCCTCAGTAAATCAAGATCGAGATTAAGTACTGGTCGATTTGCACTGGTCATACGATTTTTCACTTATCTATTTTAATTTTAACAAAATATTCCTGGTGTTTTATTACATGTAAAGGTAATGACCGATACATTTAAAGACACTATCGCAGACGCACGATAAGGGCAAAAAAATACTTATATTTCGTTACCCCTATCGCCTTTCCATTGGTAAGACATCATGTAATTAAATGGCTCACCAGCCTTAATCCTTAATTCAATAACAACGACACTTTCTCTTTATTTCATACTACGAAATAAATATGCCCCATACGTAAATAAACGAGCTTTCCCTGTCACCTTATTCTGGCGCTAAAAAAGTGCGGTATGAACCGTCGTCCGCACCCCTACCATATCGCACCATCCAACGAGTACACAACCATATAGTGCAGATGCGCAATCATTTGCAGCGAAAGCGATAATCATTCTTCAAAAGGTATTATAGGAGGAGTACATTAAGCAGGTTATGCTATTCCGTATGGGAATATGCGCTCTCTGCAGAAGGTTCGTACTATTTATGTCTCCGATTGAAAAATCCAAGAAACTGGAGAACGTATGCTATGACATCCGTGGCCCAGTCTTAAAGGAAGCCAAGCGGCTTGAAGAAGAAGGTAATAAAGTCCTTAAACTGAATATTGGCAACCCTGCCCCTTTCGGCTTCGAGGCACCGGACGAAATTCTGGTCGATGTCATCCGTAACCTGCCTACTGCACAGGGCTACTGTGATTCCAAGGGGCTCTATTCCGCCCGTAAGGCTATCGTTCAGCACTATCAGGCGCGCGATATGCGCGATATGACGGTTGAAGACGTCTATATTGGTAACGGTGTTTCTGAACTCATCGTGCAGTCCATGCAGGCGCTACTCAATCCGGGTGATGAAATGCTGGTTCCCGCACCGGATTATCCACTCTGGACTGCGGCGGTTTCCCTGTCTAACGGCAATGCCGTTCACTATCTCTGCGATGAGTCCTCCGATTGGTTCCCCGATCTGGATGATATCCGCAAAAAAATCACGTCTAATACTCGCGGTATTGTCATCATCAACCCGAATAATCCGACGGGTGCGGTCTACAGCAAAGAGTTGCTGCTGGATATCGTGGCTATCGCGCGTGAACACAGCCTGATCATTTTCGCCGACGAAATTTACGACAAAATTCTGTATGACGATGCGCAGCACCACTCTATTGCTGCGTTAGCGCCGGATCTGCTGACAGTCACGTTCAACGGGCTGTCCAAGACATATCGTGTGGCGGGGTTCCGTCAAGGCTGGATGGTACTGAACGGCCCGAAAAAACACGCAAAAGGGTACATTGAAGGGCTGGAAATGCTGGCGTCCATGCGTTTGTGTGCCAACGTGCCAATGCAGCATGCGATTCAGACCGCCTTGGGTGGCTACCAAAGCATCAGCGAATTTATTCAACCCGGTGGGCGTCTGTATGAACAGCGCAATCGCTCATGGGAATTGATCAACCAGATCCCCGGTGTATCGTGCGTAAAACCACGCGGCGCGCTCTATATGTTCCCGCGCATTGATGCCAAACGATTTAATATCCATGACGACCAAAAACTGGTGCTGGATCTCCTGTTACAGGAAAAAGTGTTACTGGTTCAGGGAACCGCATTTAACTGGCCTTACCCGGATCATGTACGTATCGTCACGCTGCCGCGTATTGATGAGTTGGACATGGCAATCCACAAATTAGGACGCTTCCTGGGGCACTATCACCAGTAACCCAGCAGTAATCGAACCACTCATCGCCGGGCCGTCGTCGCCCGGCGAAAACCTGACCTTCGTTTGCATAATCTTCGGCAAATGCTCACAATAGACGCCCACGATATCGATATTTCACCGTGCTGTTGTCTGAGAGATCGCCATGAATCAGAGCCACTTTTTCGCCCACTTATCCCGTCTAAAACTTATCAGCCGTTGGCCATTGATGCGCAACGTGCGCACGGAAAACGTCTCCGAGCACAGTCTTCAGGTCGCCTTTGTCGCTCACGCGCTGGCGGTAATCAAAAATCGTAAATTTGAGGGTAATCTGAACGCAGAACGCATCGCGCTATTGGCGATGTATCATGACGCCAGTGAGGTGCTGACTGGTGATATGCCGACACCAATCAAGTACTACAACGCGCAGATCGCGCACGAGTACAAGAAGATAGAGAAGATTGCGCAGCAGAAACTGATCGAGATGCTGCCTGAAGAGTTGCAGCAGGATTATCGGATGCTGCTGGATGACAGCTACACCAGCGAAGAAGAACGCGCCATCGTTAAGCAGGCAGACGCACTTTGCGCCTACCTGAAGTGCCTGGAAGAATTATCCGCAGGAAACGCGGAATTCACGCTTGCCAAAGCGCGGTTGGAAAAGACACTACAGCTGCGCCATAGCTCGGAAATGGACTACTTCATGACGGTGTTCGTTCCCAGCTTCAGTCTGTCGCTCGACGAAATCAGTCAAGACTCTCCGTTATAACGAACATCCGCTATAACGGTCTGGAAACATCAGAACGGATACAGCCACGGCACCATCACTACGCTGACAAGCATCACCAGTACGGTAAAGGGGACTCCCATACGCACAAAGTCCCCGAATTTATAGCCGCCCGGCCCCATCACCAATGTATTCACCGGTGACGATACGGGCGTCATAAAGGCGGCAGATGCCGCAACGGCGATGATCATCGCAAAAGGGTAAGGTGACACGCCCATTTGCTTCGCCGCGGCAATCGCAATGGGCGCCATCAACACCGCCGTCGCCGTGTTGGAAATAAACAGGCCAATCACGGCACACAGCACGAATAAGCACACCAGCATCACATGCGGCCCGGCATTCCCGGCAACATCCATTAGCCCTTTAACAATCAGCGCAACACCGCCAGTTTGCTGTAACGCCAGCGCAAACGGCATCATCCCGACGATAAGAATAATGCTCGGCCAGTGAATCGCTCGATAGGCGCTTTCCATGTCGATACAGCGGAATTTGCCCATCAGTAAACAAGCGATCAGCGCGGCAACTGCATTCGGTATTTCGTCCGTCAGCATCATCGCTACCATCAACGCCAGGCAAAACAGCGCGTGTGGAGCCTGACTTACCGCGGGGGCAACGTCATCAACTTCGGCAGGAAGATTAAGCAACAGGAAGTCATTTTTCTGCGCATGCAACTGCCGAATCATGCGCCAGTCGCCCATCACCAGCAGAATATCGCCGAGTTGGAGCGGTTCATCGGCGAGGATACCTTCCATCGATTCACCTGCCCGGCGAATCCCCACGACGCTAAGGCCATAACGGCTACGAAATCCAACATCGTAAAGCGTTTTCCCTAAGAGTTCGGAATCGGGTATGAGAGAGACTTCCGCCATCCCCACATCACGCGCCTGCTCAGAGAAATACTCACCGCGCAGCACCATCGGTTCAAGCCGCTGCGAAGTGAAAAATTCGCGTAAATCCACCTCAGATGCCGACATATCAATCAGTAAGACATCATTCAGGCGAAGTTCGGTATTGCCTGCCACGCTGATCATTACGCGGCGAAATTTACGCCAGCGCTCAATCCCGACTACATTCGCCCCAAAACGCTGGCGCAGACGTAGATCATCCAGACGGTGGCCGATAAAAGGTGACCCTGGTCGAATTGCCAACCGACGCGCCCGGCCCGTCAGTCGGTAATCACGAATCAGATCGCGAAACGTTCTTCTCTTCCACATCTCTTTTGCGGTTGCCGTCTCAGCGTCGCCAAGCCAGTAGCGCGCCACCATCATATACGCCACGCCCAGCAGCAGCACGACCATCCCTATCGGCGTCACGCTGAAGAACCCGAAGCCCGCAACGCCCTCGCGCATCAGTTCGCTGCTCACCACCATATTCGGCGGCGTCGCCACCAGCGTCATCATGCCGCTAATCAACCCAGCAAAGCTCAGCGGCATCATCAGCCTTCCGGGAGAAATTTTCATCCGTGCAGAAACACTCAGTACCACGGGAATAAAAATCGCGACAACGCCGGTGGAACTCATGAAAGCACCCAGCAGCGCAACGGTGACCATCAGTAAGATCAGCATCTTTATTTCACTGCTGCCCGCAACGCGAACCAGCCACTCACCGACCTGATAAGCGACACCGGTACGAACCAATCCTTCACCAATCACAAACAGGGCAGCAATCAATATCACATTAGGATCGCTGAACCCTACCAGCGCTTCAGATAGCGCTAGCGTACCGCTCAATACAAACGCGATAATGACCAACAGCGCTACGACATCCATGCGTAATTTATTAGTGGTAAACAACACAATGGCGATCAGCAACAGGGATAAAACCCAGAGAAGTTCGCTATTCAAAACGGTTCCCCTGACAGAAAGGTACATGTTGGGAGGTGTCGGTTTCAGCACGCTACAAAAGGGAAGCCAACGCCCATTCAGCTTGAAGTATGACGGGTATAGTCTGCCATAAAAAAACCTCGCGGATGCGAGGTTTGATCATATTTAGTCACAGTTTTGTCATTATGTTACAGACAGCCTACTGGCACAGAAGCACCTTAGCACCGTTCGGTAATTGTTCTATTTCTATCTGCTCCAGCGAATCAAGAATCAGATCGACCTGATCCAGTTTCGGCGTATCCGCTGGCGCTTTCACCGCGATGACTTTGCAGCCAGCCGCCAGACCCGATAGCACGCCCGCTGGCGCATCTTCAACGACCACACACTCTTCCGGTTTAAGCCCTAGTTGCTGTGCGCCAAGTAAATAGGCATCAGGGTTAGGTTTACCTTTGGCAACCTGCTCCGCCGTAATAAAGGCGCGAGGTGCAGGTAGTTCTCCGCGTTGATGACGTGCGCTGGCAATCGGCACCGTGCCAGATGTCACAATTGCCCAGGGGATATCCAGCGCATCTAAACGTTCCAACAGCGCCTTCGCTCCAGGCATGGCAACAATACCTTGCGTATCAGAAGCCTCTGTTTTCTCCAGCGCATCAAACTCCTGTTGAATCGTTTCTTCGCTCTGCCCCTGAAGAAAGTGACGCAAGGACGTAATTGCCTGCTTACCATGAATAAAGTCGAGCACTTCCTGTGGTTCAATATCGTGATCTTTTGCCCAGTTAATCCACGCGCGTTCTACAGCAGGCAGTGAATCAACTAGCGTACCATCGAGGTCGAACAGAAAACCTTTACACTCCACAGAAAGCCCCTTTTTCATTATCAGGCGTTGATGATCTGTGCGATCTCAACCGCACTCAAGTGATACTGGCGCGGGCAGGACTGCCAGACAGCCAGCATTCTGTTGTACTTTTCCCACATTTTCGTCTGGGCGTTAAAACCATGCGTGCCCGCATCAAAGTGAGGATAGCGACCTTCTACATGCACCATAAAGCGCACAAAACCGAGGTAACGCGCTTCCGTTGCGGCATCAAAGCCCAGGAAGGTCAGGCGTCGTTCATCCAAATCCTGCTTATCTTTCAGATTGGTCCACGACACCTGCAAAGCATGATGCATTTCCATGACGTTAATAATGGTGCGGCAAACCTCTTCAGTCAGCTCACCAAACTCACGGTCCAGTTCACGCATCTGCAAGCCGTAACCACGCTCGATGATCGTTTGTAGCCGACGATAGCGCTCAGCATTATCTGGATCGAGCATCGTCATCATTTTGTATTGGTTTGAAAGGATCAATCTCTGGGCATTCGTCATTTCCATGTTGCTCTCCTGAACCCTCTTTGGTGTAAGCCAATGTCACTAAATAGGTATGAACCGCAGAATCGCATACTGAATCGTGTCACGATAGCGGTAGCCGCCGCTTCTTTGATTTGAAACAGGGGAAAGAACAAAATAGCCATCAACCCGCACACAGCCTGACGCCGATCACAAATCATCAAGGAAGGTTTTATCAAGCTGGTTAAATGCACGTTTCAGCACATCAGCCAACGTTTGGTAAGTGGGTGCTTCTTCCAGAGGGGCTAATGCCTGACCCGACTCCAATAGCTTATGGCGAATTTCATGAAACCACTGCGCCAACGTCGGAGGTAGAGGAGTAACAGAGCGGCGACCAAGCCACCAGAGGCCCTGCAACGGCAGGCTACAGGCAAAAAGCGCGGTGGCGATGGCCGGGCCGAGCTGGCCACCGAGCGCAATCTGCCACGTTAAGGTAAACACCGCCAGTGGCGGCATGATGCGAATACCGAACCGCGTCGCTCGCGCCACACGATTTTCAGGAAATAGGGGTGCCAACTGCTTTTCTGCTGGCCACGTCTTCATGTAATGCTGCCCACGTTGGAGTAACTGTAGCCAACTGATTCTACTGTCTGGTTTCGTCGCCATAGCCACACCTCAACTTTACAGATAAAAAATAAAACTTTTGAACAAATCAACAACTCAAGTTGATAAGGTTAAAATATATTTTGTGTTTAGCCTACGCTATCGGTATCCTAAACCGGCCTTTTGGCCGCTGTATACCTAAAGTAGTATGACTACACGCAAGGAGTATAATTCCCTTCGCGATACAAACGCAGCCAACGGCCATAACGCGGTTATCCATCGCTTTAAAAGCTGCGGTTTACATTAGGTCGCTGTCGCATTGTTGTAGCGATAACTCGATATAACATACGTCATAGTATCGACCCTATTTCACCATTGTGTCTGGTGTATCACACCAAGGTATGATGTTAATCATAAATGCCAGTGGCGGCATGCGATACGCTATGCCCTGTATGACATTTTTTTAACCATGTATAACAAGTAGGTACTTCCATGTCGAGTAAGTTAGTACTGGTTCTTAACTGCGGTAGTTCATCCCTGAAATTCGCGATCATCGATGCGATTAACGGAGAAGAGTACCTGTCTGGTTTAGCCGAGTGTTTCAACCTGCCTGAAGCCCGCATCAAATGGAAAATGGACGGCGGTAAACAAGACGCCGAACTGGGTGCCGGTGCAGCTCACAGCGAAGCGCTGAACTTCATCGTTAATACCATTCTGTCTCAGAAGCCAGAGCTGTCTGCTCAGTTGGTTGCTATCGGTCACCGTATCGTTCACGGCGGTGAGAAGTTCACCAAATCCGCGATCATCACTGATGATGTTCTTCAGGGTATCAAAGATTCCGTACCTTTTGCACCTCTGCACAACCCGGCGCACCTGATCGGTATCGACGAAGCACTGAAATCTTTCCCGCACCTGACTGATAAAAACGTCGCTGTTTTCGACACCGCGTTCCACCAGACCATGCCGGAAGAATCCTACCTTTATGCACTGCCGTACAAACTGTATAAAGAAAACCACATCCGTCGTTATGGCGCTCACGGCACCAGTCACTACTTCGTTTCCCGCGAAGCCGCAAAAGTGCTGAACAAGCCGGTAGAAGAGCTGAACGTCATCACTTGCCATCTGGGCAATGGTGGTTCCGTTACTGCAATCCGTAACGGTGAATGCGTTGACACCTCTATGGGTCTGACCCCGCTGGAAGGTCTGGTGATGGGAACGCGTTCCGGCGATATCGATCCCGCCATCATTTTCCATCTGCACGACGCACTGGGTATGGATGTTGCGAGCATCAACACTCTGCTGACCAAAGAATCTGGTCTGCTGGGTCTGACTGAAGTAACCAGCGACTGCCGCTACGTTGAAGATAACTACGAGACGAAAGCAGATGCTAAACGTGCAATGGACGTTTACTGCCACCGCCTGGCTAAATACATCGGTTCTTACGCTGCACTGATGGAAGGCCGTCTGGATGCCGTAATCTTCACCGGTGGTATCGGTGAAAACGCAGCAATGGTTCGCGAACTGTCGCTGAAAAAACTCGGTCTGCTGGGCTTTGACGTCGATCACGAACGCAACCTGGCTGCACGCTTCGGTAAAGGTGGCAACATCGCTAAAGATGGCACCCGTCCGGCGCTGGTTATCCCGACCAATGAAGAATTGGTCATCGCCGAAGACGCTTACCGTCTGACCGCGTAAAACACGTAACTCCCAACACCGTCAGCCAAGGCTGACGGTGTTGTTTTGACTAACGAGCAACCGTAAAGAGGTTCGGCCGTGTCCCGTATAATCATGTTGATCCCCACTGGCACCAGCGTTGGTCTGACAAGCGTCAGCCTGGGTGTCATCCGCTCCATGGAACAAAAAGGCGTTCGCCTGAGCGTGTTCAAACCTATCGCCCAGCCACGCAGTGGCGACAATACGCCAGATCAAACCACCACCATTATTCGTGCTAATTCCGCCATCAACGCCGCCGAGCCGCTGGCAATGAGTCGCGTTGAAGCTTTGCTGAGCTCCAACCAGCAAGACGTGCTGATGGAAGAAATCATCGCGCGCTACCACGAAAATACCAAAGATGCTGAAGTCGTTCTGGTTGAAGGTCTGGTTCCTACGCGTAAGCACCAGTTTGCTAACGCGCTGAACTATGAAATCGCCAAAACGCTGAACGCAGAAATCGTCTTCGTACTGGCGCTGGGTAACGATTCCCCGGCACAGCTGAAAGACCGCATCGAACTGGCACGTTCCAGCTTCGGCGGCAGCAAAAACAAAAACATCACTGGCGTGATCATCAACAAACTGAATGCGCCAGTAGACGATCAAGGCCGTACTCGCCCTGACCTGTCTGAAATCTTTGATGACTCCACGAAAGCCAGCGTTGCCAACATCGATCCTAAGCAGCTGTTTGCTAACAGCCCGCTGCCAGTTCTGGGCTGCATTCCGTGGAGCTTCGACCTGATTGCCACGCGCGCCATCGATATGGCGAAGCACCTGAATGCCCGCATCGTCAATGAAGGTGATATTCAGACGCGTCGCGTTAAGTCTGTAACCTTCTGCGCACGCAGCATTCCTCATATGCTGGAGCATTTCCGTCCGGGTTCACTGCTGGTGACTTCCGCTGACCGCCCTGACGTTCTGGTTGCTGCTTGTCTGGCTGCCATGAACGGCGTGGAAATCGGTGCCCTGCTGCTGACTGGCGGCTACGAAATGGACCCAAGCATTGCCAAGCTGTGCGAACGCGCCTTCCAGACTGGCCTGCCAGTATTCATGGTTGACACCAACACCTGGCAGACCTCACTCAGCCTGCAAAGCTTCAACCTTGAAGTACCGGCTGATGACCGTCAGCGTGTCGAGAAAGTGCAGGAATATGTCGCACGCCACATCGACACCCAGTGGATCGATTCCCTGAGCGCTGAGTCT
This sequence comes from Pectobacterium atrosepticum, assembly GCF_000740965.1. Taxonomy (NCBI): domain Bacteria; kingdom Pseudomonadati; phylum Pseudomonadota; class Gammaproteobacteria; order Enterobacterales; family Pectobacteriaceae; genus Pectobacterium; species Pectobacterium atrosepticum. The sequence continues at coordinate 3,320,936 of NZ_CP009125.1, forward strand.
GAGCGTTCACGTCGTCTGTCTCCGCCAGCGTTCCGCTACCAGTTGACCGAATTGGCACGCAAAGCGGGCAAACGTATCGTTCTGCCAGAAGGCGATGAACCACGTACCGTTAAAGCCGCATCTATCTGTGCTGAACGCGGTATTGCACACTGTGTACTGATCGGTAACCCAGAAGAGATTCAACGTGTTGCCGCGGCTCAGGGCGTAGAACTGGGCAAAGGCATCGAAATCGTCGACCCGATTGTCGTACGTGAGCGCTATGTTGCACGTCTGGTTGAACTGCGTAAGAGCAAAGGCATGACCGAAGTGGTTGCGCGCGAACAGCTCGAAGACAACGTGGTTCTGGGCACACTGATGTTGGAACAGGGTGAAGTTGACGGTCTGGTTTCTGGTGCCGTTCATACCACCGCTAACACCATCCGTCCGCCGTTGCAGCTGATCAAAACCTCACCAGGCAGCTCGCTGGTGTCTTCCGTGTTCTTCATGCTGCTGCCTGAGCAGGTTCTGGTCTACGGCGACTGCGCCATCAACCCAGATCCAACCGCAGAGCAATTGGCTGAAATCGCTATCCAGTCTGCTGACTCCGCTATCGCATTCGGTATCGACCCACGTGTTGCAATGATCTCCTACTCTACCGGTAACTCCGGCGCGGGTAGCGATGTTGAGAAAGTGCGTGAAGCGACCCGTCTGGCGCAGGAAAAACGTCCTGATCTGGTCATCGATGGTCCGCTGCAATACGACGCCGCTATCATGGCAGACGTTGCACAGTCCAAAGCACCGAACTCACCTGTTGCGGGTAAAGCTACCGTGTTCATCTTCCCTGATCTGAACACTGGTAACACCACGTACAAAGCGGTACAGCGTTCTGCCGACCTGATCTCCATCGGGCCAATGCTGCAAGGCATGCGCAAACCGGTTAACGACCTGTCTCGTGGCGCACTGGTAGACGATATCGTTTACACCGTCGCTCTGACCGCAATTCAGGCTACACAGCTCTAATCTATATCCTAAATAATTCGAGTTGCTTGAAGGCGGCAACTGCGCGAATCCCCAGGAGCTTACTCAAGTAAGTGACTGGGGTGAGTAAAGGCAGCCAACGCACAATCAGCTTGAAGTATGACGGATATATTCAGATTAATTCTGTTATCTTCTATGCCAGCCTCAGGGCTGGCATTTTTTATTGTTATCCGCACGAAAAATCACACCACGCAGACACAAAAACAACCATAAAACAGGGTCGATGGATGACTGTAATACAACGAGTAGATCAACACTTTCAGCAGCAATTGGAAAAAGGGATCACACCTTCATCGCCAAAAGGGTTAGCCCGTTTTTTTATTGAATTTCTCTATTTCGGCGTCAAAGAAGCTCGCGCCTGTCTCTTCGTTGGTCTGTTCTTTCTTGCGGTTTTCAGCGTGCCGAAAGCGGGATGGTTTTCTATCCCGCGTTATGATTTGCTACTGATATTCGCCATTCTGATTCAGGGATGGATGGTTGCCAGCAAATTGGAAACCTGGGACGAGTTAAAAGCCGTTACGTTGTTTCATCTCGTGGGTTTTGCGCTGGAGGTCTTTAAAACCTCATCGGGTATTCGTTCCTGGTCTTATCCTGATTTCGCCTATACCAAGGTATTCGGTGTGCCACTGTTCGCCGGATTCATGTACGCCTCTGTAGGTAGCTACATCATTCAGTCATGGCGATTGTTTGATCTTAAAATTCGCCATCACCCGCCCTACTGGCTAGCGACGCTGGTTGCGCTACTTATTTATGCTAATTTCTTCACCCACCACTACATCGGCGACTATCGCTGGTACATCGCCGCACTAGCCGTCGGGCTCTATGCGCGGACCACCGTCATTTTCACGCCTTACGATCGAGAACGACGAATGCCGCTGTCATTGGCTTTTATTCTGATCGGATTTTTCATCTGGCTGGCTGAAAACATCAGTACGTTTTTCAGTATCTGGCGCTATCCAGAACAGCTCGGTGCCTGGTCGATGGTTCACGTAGGAAAATGGAGTTCGTGGGCTTTGCTGGTGATCATGACGTTCACCATCGTAATTTACCTGAAGGACATCAAAAAGAGTATTCATGTTCCTGAGTGATGCACTGCGCGCCATCATCTGGAAATATACGCCGCTGCGGGGAAAAGCAGCGGCGAGGTAGGGATTTAACTGATGTTAGATTATTTCTGCGAATCAGCTTCCGATGACTCAACGTTATTGTCGTTTTCATCATGAATATCTTCACCATGAATGCTTTCATCATGAGTACTTTCATCATAAACAACAGACGTCGCAGAAGCTTCTACCGCTTCGTTCAGCTTACGTGAAATCGGCTTACCATATTCCTGATCGCTATAGCGCGTCAGCCACAGCGACAGGGCTTTCAGGGAATCCGGCGTAAATTCATCGCAGCGTGCCGTGATTTCTTGCGGCGTCAGCCAGCTGACTTCATCAACTTCTTCTTCCTGTAGCGCGAACGGCCCGTGGGTGACGCAGCTAAATAACCCGCCCCACACTCGGCAATTTTCGCCTTCGTAATAGAACAAACCGTGTTCCGCGAACGGCACGCCAGCAATGCCAAGCTCCTCTTCGGCTTCACGACGCGCGGACTCCAGCATCTGTTCACCGCTTTGCACCACACCGCCTGCTGTTGCATCTAGCCAGCCTGGATAGAAGTCTTTGATTTTCGTTCGACGCTGCACCAGAATCTTACCCATGCCATCATGCACAACAATGTAAGTAGCGCGATGACGAAGACTCTGAGCACGCATCTGCTGACGACTTGACTGAGCAATTACCTCGTTGTTTTCATTGACGATATCAACCCACTCTGTGCCTGCTGCTTGACTTTGTTCCGCCATCCTCTGAAACCCTTTAGTATTGGCACGTTGCTACGCGCGTCTGTTTTAAATGATCGATCTTTGCTGCGAATATTCTCTGCTACCTTGCCATGATTCAAGGTCAAAAACAGGATATACGCTAAATTAGTGCCTAATCACGACCTGTGCAATAGGCTCACCACTGTGTAGCGGCAGAACCCGCAGCTTGTCTTGTTCAAGTAAACCGTAGCTCGCGGGGTATCCCCCTTTCGGCAAACTCACTGAACCGGGATTAAAAAAATAATATTCACCGCGTTGCTCAGCAACCGGAATATGGGTGTGGCCATATACCAGCACATCCCCCGCGTGTAACGGCGGTAGATTATCTGGATGATAAAGATGACCGTGCGTCAGGAAAAGGCGATTCTGCGGCAATAGCACATGTTGCCACGGTGCCGTTATCGGAAAGCTCAAGAGCATCTGATCAACCTCGCTGTCGCAGTTCCCCCGCACGGCAATGATGCGTGACGCATAATCGTTCAATCGAGCAGCCACTTCCGCAGGCTGATACTTTTCCGGCAGCGGGTTGCGCGGGCCATGATTGAGAAAATCGCCCAGTAAAATAAGCCAGTCAGCATGACTCTGCTCAAAGATCGCCAGCACCCGCTCCGTCGCACTGAGAGAACCGTGTATATCGGACGCAAACATCAATTTCATCGCTTATCCTCGCAACGTTTATATCAACCATGTTGTATCCACAACACCCTCATCCGTCATCGCGAGTAGTCTATCAAAGTTGGCAGAGTGCTTCCGGTAAAGATCGTGCAACGACGTGCGGCATTGCTTATTTTTCACCCGTAGAAGTGGTAGGGTAAGAGCCCGTTCCCCAATACGCTATTCTGACAGCATATCGCTCTCTGAGGCGATCAACTGCCATACAGTTCCATGATGTTTTTCTGAATTAAAACGGAGACTTGATTCATGATTGACCTGTATTACGCACCAACCCCTAACGGGCACAAGATCACCCTATTTCTGGAAGAAGCTAATCTCCCCTACCAACTCCACCGCGTAAACATCAGTAAAGGCGAACAGTTCAAGTCGGAATTTTTGGCTATCTCGCCTAACAACAAAATTCCCGCGATTGTCGACACGCAGCCAGCGGAAGGGGACACACCGATTAGCCTGTTTGAATCTGGGGCGATCCTACTCTATCTGGCGGAAAAACATGGCGTGCTGCTGAGTTCGTCGCTACGTGAGCGTACAGCCACGCTACAGTGGCTGTTCTGGCAGGTCGCTGGTTTCGGACCGATGCTGGGGCAGAATCATCATTTTAACCACTATGCACCTCAGCCAGTGCCTTATGCCATTGAGCGCTATCAGCAGGAGACACAGCGTCTGTATCGCGTGCTGGATAAACATCTGCAAGACAGCCCTTGGCTAGCCGGTGAAAATTACAGTATTGCCGATATTGCGACCTACCCGTGGGTCGTGCCTTATGCCCGCCAGCGCGTCGACCTTGATGATTACCCGGCGGTAAAAGCGTGGTATACGCGCATTAGCGATCGCCCGGCAACGCAGAGGGCTTACCAGCTAGCCGAGCTGTAAAATTCTGGCGCATCTCATTCGGCCTTTGGGTATCTTCTGTTATGGTAATCAACATATTGTTGTTAATGATACTGTTACCAACAAGCAGCTTACCTGTTAACGATATCCATGACGCTGCGATTTATTCGCAGTAACAGAAGCAACCGAGGGCCGAGCAATGCCATATCATCATTCTGACGCCATTATTCGTATAAAGAATCTGCGGCTGCGCACCTTCATCGGTATCAAAGATGAGGAAATCACGAATAAGCAGGATGTGATCATCAACGTTGTGATTCACTACCCAGCAGAACAAGCGCGTAACAGCGAGAATATCGCTGATGCGTTGAACTACCGCACCATCACCAAAAATATCATTCGCCACGTGGAAGATAACCGCTTCGCTTTGCTGGAAAAATTAACGCAAGATGTGCTCAACATCGCCAGCGATCACGACTGGATAACCTATGCTGAAGTAGAAATAGATAAACCGTTTGCCCTGCGATACGCCGACTCGGTTTCTATGACCCTGCGTTATCACAAGGCATAAAGTTCATATACTCTAAATAATTCAAGTTTCAGGAAGGCGGCAAGGGAAGGAATCCCGATGAGCTTACTCAAGTAAGTGATTCGGGTGAGTGAACGTAGCCAACACACATGCAACTTGAAGTATGACGAGTATAAAGGGGAGAGCGATGCAACTACTTATAACAGGCGGAACTGGCCTTATTGGCCGCCATCTTATCCAACGATTACAGCTGCTTTCCCATCACATCACGGTACTGACACGCGATCCTGAGCGCGCACGAGGTGTTCTCGGCAATCAGGTGGAATATTGGTCAACGCTGAGTAATATCACCTCACTGAACGACTTTGATGGCGTCATCAATCTAGCGGGCGAACCTATCGCCGATAAACGGTGGACGCCACAACAAAAGCAGCGTCTGGCACAGAGCCGCTGGAGCATCACCGAGCAGCTTGCCACGCTGATTAAAGCCAGCAGCGAACCACCCGCCGTTTTCATCTCAGGATCTGCTGTCGGATACTATGGCGACCAAGGCGAAGCGCTGGTCACGGAAGGTGAATCCCCTGTCGATGAATTCACACACCACCTGTGCGCCCGCTGGGAAGCGCTGGCGCAGTCTGCCGAAAGCGATAAAACTCGGGTCTGCTTGCTGCGCACCGGTATTGTTCTTTCGGCACAGGGCGGTGCGCTGGCAAAAATGCTGCCGATTTTCCGCCTAGGTCTCGGCGGGCCGATGGGTTCCGGCAAGCAATATATGCCATGGATTCATATTGATGACATGGTTAACGGCATTATCTATCTGCTGGACCAGCCAATATTGCGCGGTCCCTTCAATATGGTTGCGCCCTATCCGGTTCACAATGAACAATTTTCCGCCATGCTGGCACACGTATTGGATCGCCCCGGCTTTCTACGAGCGCCCGCTTTCGCGATCAAACTACTGATGGGAGAAGCCTCGACGCTGGTGCTAGGTGGACAGCGCGCCATCCCACAGAGATTAGAGGCCGCAGGCTTTGGTTTCCGTTTCTTTGAACTGGAAGAAGCCCTGCAAGACGCCACCAAAAAACTGGGCTGACCCAGTGCTGAGAGCAGTGATAATGGATAGATCGTAAAGACGCTGCAAGTACGTCCCTTGTAAGCTCGAGCCGCGCCATCCTTGGCGCGGACGCTTTACTCTTCTATTCCATTATCACCGTTTTATTTGAGAGAAACGTCTGAGGCTGATAATCATCATCCCCAAAACCTACTTCAACGCGCCTGACAAAAATTGCTGCAAACGCGCACTTTTCGGGCTACCGAAAAGTTGATCCGGCGGCCCCTCCTCTTCGATCACACCCTGGTGTAGGAAAATAACGTGGCTGGAGACATGGCGGGCAAACTCCATCTCATGCGTTACCACCACCATCGTTTTCCCTTCCTCCGCAAGCTGCTGCATGATGCGCAACACCTCGCCGACCAGTTCGGGATCGAGCGCCGACGTCGGCTCATCAAATAGCAGTACTTCTGGCTCCATCGCTAACGCCCGTGCAATAGATACGCGCTGCTGCTGACCACCGGAAAGATCCGACGGGTACTTCTGTTGGGCAGAATCCGTAATCCCGACCTTGTTCAGATAAAATACCGCCCGCTCACGCGCTTCCGCTTTACTGAGCCCTAATACCTGAATCGGCGCTTCCATCACGTTCTCCAACGCGGTCATGAAGCTCCACAGGTTGAAGTGCTGAAATACCATCGTTAGACGCGTCCGCAGCATCTGAAGCTGCTTTTTATCAAACACCTTCAACTGTCCGTCAGTGTCGCGCACCATGCGGATTTCCTGATCGCTGACGTAAATCGCCCCTTCACAGGGCTTTTCCAGAAAATTAATACAGCGCAGTAAGGTGCTTTTTCCCGAACCAGACGATCCAATAATCGAAATAACGTCACCCGCTTTCGCCTGTAATGAGATCCCTTTGAGCACCTCATGCTGGCCATAACGTTTACGCAGTTCCGTCACCATTAATTTGTTATTCGACATGCTCTTTTTCCTGCGTTTAATGAGATGAACGGGTATAAAGATGACGTAGCCAGTGCCGTTCTGCCTTTCTGAACAGCCCAATTAACACAAACGAGATCGCCAAATAGATGACAGCAGCAATACCGAACGCATAAAACGGCTGGTAGGTTGCTGCGTTTATATCACGGGCAATCTTCAGAATATCCGGTACGGTTACAGTAAAAGCCAGCGCCGTCGAATGCAGCATCAGAATCACTTCATTACTGTAGGCTGGCAGCGCAATACGCAGCGCACTGGGCAAAATAATGCAGCGATACTGCTTAAAACGGGAGAAACCGTATGCTCTGGCAGCTTCAATTTCCCCATGGGGTACAGAACGGATTGCCCCCGCGAAAATCTCTGTGGTGTATGCACAGGTATTGAGCGCCAGCGCTAAAATAGCGCAGTTCAGCCCGCTGCGAAAAAAGGCGTTCAGCAGATCGGTGCCACGAACGATTTCTAAGCTATATACGCCAGAATAGAACACCAGAAGCTGCACATAGAGCGGTGTGCCGCGGAACACGTAGGTAAATAACCAAACCGGCAGACTGAATCGGCGTCGCGGTGACACACGAGCAATCGCCAGCGGCAGCGCCATCAGCCCGCCGATGACCACCGAGGAAATGAGCAGCCAGAGCGTCATCGCCAGCCCTGTCAGACGGTAACCATCGCTCCACAGTAGCGGTTGCCAATATTGTTGCAGGATCTCATTCATAGTTTACTTTCTTGACTCCCTGCGAATAGTGCCTTTCCAGCCACCACAACACGCCGTTAGAAACGGTGGTAAAAATCAAGTACATCGCCCCAGCAACCAGTGCGAAATAAAACGGTTCGTGGGTCCCCTTGCCAGCTAACTGCGTCGCCTTAATCACATCATTCAGGCCAAGCAATGACACCAACGCTGTCGCTTTCAGGATCACCTGCCAGTTATTGCCGATGCCCGGTAGTGCGAAGCGCATCATGGAAGGAAATAGAATACGACGGAACACCTTGATAGGAGAGAAACCGAATGCGACGGCAGCTTCGATTTGTCCACGCGGCACAGCGAGATACGCGCCACGAAAGGTTTCCGTGAAATACGCGCCGTAAATAAAGCCCAGCGTAATAACCCCAGCGGTCAAAGGGTCGATGTCAATCTGCTCCAGACCGATCGACTCCGTCACGCCGTTTAAGACAATTTGCAGGCCATAGAAAATCAGCAGCATCAGCACCAAATCGGGGATGCCGCGAATTAACGTGGTATAGCAGGAGAAGCACCCTGCCAGCAGGCGATTAGAAGACAGCTTCGCCGACGCGCCAATCAGGCCAATAGCCAACGCCAGCAGTAGCGAACTCACCGCCAACTCCAGCGTCATGATGGCACCATCCAGAATCAGCTGGGAATAGCCATAGAGCATCGATTATATCCGTTGAAAATAGCGGTTGATGGCACGGTGCGTTATCAATCAGGAACACGACACGGGAGGAACGTTCCCATGTCGTATTGTCCTGCGGATCCGCTACACAATTTACCGTGATAACGAAATTTTACCGTGATAACGAAAATGAATAGTGGTGACGAAATTAGCCGCCGTAGACGTCAAAATCGAAGTATTTTTTCGCGAAGGTGTCGTAAGTACCGTCTTTACGCATAGCGTCAAAAGCTTTATCCAGCGCAGCTTTCAGCTCGGTATCGGCTTTACGCAGCCCCATCCCCGTACCGACACCGAAGAACTTGTCATCTTTTACTGCCGGACCAGCAAACGCATAGTCTTTGCCCATATCGAGTTTCAGGAAGCCTTCACTTCCTGCTACTTCATCCTGAAATGCCGCATCGATACGACCTGCGCTCAGATCGGCGTAAATCAGATCCTGATTTTGATAAGCGACAACTTCAACACCTTTTGGCTGCCAGTTCGCGTTGGCAAAAGCCTCCTGCGTTGATGCCTGCAGTACGCCGACACGCTTACCACCCAGAGAAGCCAGCGTTGGCTCGATGCTCGCGCCTTTCTTCGCAATCAGGCGTGCATTGGCAGCATACAGCTTCTCGGTGAAGGCGATTTCCTGCTGACGTTTTTCGGTAATGGACAGAGAAGAGATGATGGCATCAATTTTTTTAGCTTTAAGAGAAGGAATTAACGCATCAAAGTCGCTTTCTACAAACGTACAATTAGCCTGAATACGCTTGCACAGCTCTTTCGCCAGATCGATATCAAACCCAACCAGTTCACCGCTGGCATTTTTAGATTCAAAGGGAGCATAGGTGGGATCGGTGCCGATTTTAATATTTTTAGGAATTTCCGCCATGGCGCTGCCTGCAACCAGAATAAGTGCCAACGGCAAAACTTTGATCAGTTTCTTCATATTGCTACCCTTATCATGAGTGATTGATGTCGTGTGTCGTCAATGTCGGAAGACATACCGATTTATTGCTTTAAATATGAACGATATGAGTGCTATTTGTTTTCTACGCCGACTATTCTAGTTTTCATAAGCAGTATTCATGCCACAATGAACGTAAGGTCGTTATAAAGAGTCCATGAGAAAAACACGCAGAAAATAATGATTAACCATTTGATTATAAAATCTTTTTCGAGTTATTTTTTGGCGTATAACAATAAGAATAGATAACATTGGCGCGAATACAAAAACCCAAGCGCACTATTTAAGTGCTTCCGTGCGCAAAATTGGTGCAATGTGATAAAAAGGCACAAAAAAAGGGCAGTACAAGTTTACTGCCCTGGGAGAAAAAAATAGCGCACCTTGGCATCTATCCTGCTATGACGCACCCTGCCAGCGAGTAAAGAGATCTTTCGGCAGGTCGATATCAAACTGATCCAGAATACGATTCACCGTCTGATCGACAATGTCCTGCACACTTTCTGGGCGATGATAAAACGCAGGCACTGGCGGCATGATTATCGCGCCCAGTTCAACGGCAGTGGTCATCAGCCGTAAATGCCCTAAATGCAGCGGCGTTTCACGCACTCCCAACACCAGAGGACGACGTTCCTTCAGCACCACATCGGCTGCCCGAGTCAATAGATTGTCGCTGTAGCTGTGCACAATCCCGGAAAGGGTTTTTATCGAACAGGGCAAAATCACCATCCCCGCCGTTTTAAACGACCCCGAAGAAACGCTGGCAGCGATATTACGCGTGTCATGTACCACATCGGCCAGCACCTGTACGTCACGCAGGCTAAAATCCGTTTCCAGCGCCAGCGTATGCCGGGCAGCTTGGCTCATAATCAGATGGGTTTCGATGCCTTCCAGTGTCTGTAAAACCTGTAGTAGTCGGATACCGTAAATAACACCGCTGGCACCGGAGATCCCTACAATGAGTCGCTTCATTCATACTGCCTCTGGCTGGCCGCGTACGCAGAAACGCGGAAAAATCATCTGCGCAGACTTTGCCGCATTGATTAGCGATAAGCAAGGATAAGCACTGAAACCCTATTTTCTATAGACAAAATGTTTTCTACATACAACCTGTTTTCTATATACAAGAAGGGGGAAGACACTTTCGCGCCCTCCCCCTTCAATAAAGCCTTACGTACGGCTAGCCGTTAACCTTCGTTGTGCAGTTCCAGATCTTCGACTTCATTCTGGCTACGCAACGCTTTGGCATCATCGTTACGCAGTACTTCCAGATAATCCAGATAGCCTTGATCGACGTCTTTTGTCACGTAAATCCCATTGAACACTGAACATTCAAACTGAACAATATCCGGGTTATCTTCACGCGCTGCGTCGATCAGATCGTCGAGATCCTGGAATATCAGCTCATCGGCACCGATAATCTTACAGATCTCATCCACTTCGCGACCGTGGGCAATCAGTTCATTAACGCTCGGCATGTCGATGCCGTACACGTTAGGGAAGCGAATTTCCGGTGCCGCAGAGGCCAGATAAACACGCCTGGCTCCTGCTTCACGCGCCATCTCCACAATCTGCTCCGACGTTGTGCCACGTACGATAGAGTCATCGACCAGCAGTACATTTTTATCACGGAACTCGGCACGGTTCGCGTTCAGCTTGCGACGCACAGATTTCTTACGCGCCTGCTGTCCCGGCATGATAAAGGTGCGACCAACATAGCGGTTTTTCACGAATCCCTGACGATACGGTTTGTTGATAATGCGCGCGATTTCCAACGCGATATCACAAGAGGTTTCAGGAATCGGGATCACGACATCAATATCGAGATCTTCCCACTGACGCGCAATCTTTTCACCCAGCTTCTGACCCATGCGAACGCGTGCGCTATAGACCGAAATTTTATCGATGAAAGAGTCAGGGCGAGCGAAGTAGACATATTCGAACAGGCACGGGTTGCTCTTTGGATTCTCTGCGCACTGGCGAGTAAACAGTTGCCCTTTTTCCGTAATGTAGATCGCTTCTCCCGGCGCAACATCACGTAAGAACTCAAAGCCCAGCGTATCCAGCGCGACACTTTCAGACGCTACCATATATTCGCTGCGACCATCTTCCAGGTCACGTTTACCAATCACCAGAGGACGAATACCGTTAGGATCGCGGAACGCCACCATGCCATGACCGATAATCATGCCAACACAGGCATAGGCACCACGAATTTGCTGGTGCGTCGCGGCAACGGCCGCAAAAATATTATCGGCTTCCAACGGATAATGTTGGAAACGGTCCAGTTCTCTGGCAAAGATATTCAACAGGATTTCAGAATCGGACGTGGTGTTAACGTGACGGCGCTCCTGCTCGAATAGCTTTTTACGCAGTTCGTGGGCGTTCGTCAGGTTACCGTTGTGAGCCATCGTGATGCCGAACGGAGAGTTGACATAAAAAGGCTGTGCTTCCGAGGCGCTGGAACTGCCTGCGGTCGGATAACGTACATGGCCAAGCCCCATGTTTCCCTGTAAGCGCTGCATGTGCCGCGCTTCAAACACATCTTTCACCAGGCCATTGGCCTTACGCAGGCGAAAACAATTAAAGGCATCGATGGTCACAATACCCGCGGCATCCTGCCCACGGTGTTGCAACACCGTTAACGCGTCATAAATCGATTGGTTGACCGGTGTAAAACCGGCGATACCGACAATACCGCACATGGTGTCTTTTCCTCATCAGCGCTACCGCAGCGGCAAATGCTGCGGCAAGAAACTTGACGTGCTTTGCAGGTAGTCAAAAAACCACCTGATAATATAACTGAACTGCGGGATTAACTGGGACTGCTTCCAATCATCACTTTGTGAAAAACCGGTGAACGTATCCAGAAAAAATAGCAGTGCGGAAACAATCAGCACCCCGCGCAGCGCACCAAAACAAATGCCCAGAACGCGATCGGTGCCGGATAATCCGGTACGTTCAACCAGTGAACTAATCACATAGTTGACGATAGCTCCCACAATCAACGTAGCAATAAACAGAATGGCAATCGCAATGCCGTTACGCACCAGCTCATCATCAAAACGGGTGAAGTAGACCGCGAGGTAGGCGTAGTAATGGCTGGCAACAAAAAAAGCACATCCCCAGGTTACTAACGACAGCGCTTCACGAACAAACCCCCGGATCAGGCTAACCAGCGCCGAAAACCCGATGATGCCAATAATGACGTAATCAACCCAAACCATGAACTATCCTAATAATGAACGATGCTACCGATAAGCCGCTACGTCATCCTGTTCGCGGCGCATTCTAACAGAAAAAGAAAACGTTTGCGTAGCGTATTTCCGCCGATTTCATCGATAGATAATCAGCGGAAAAAACCGACAATACGCCATACCTGATTCTATTATCTAATCGGTATCTCAACGAACCGAATGCGCTCGTACCTGCCCACTGAGTCCACTGAGCTGTTGCAGCTCGCCCAACGAAGACTCCAGCTTCTGCTTCGAGGCATCTGGCCCTATATAAATACGGGTGATCTGTCCTGAAACCGGCGTTGACGGCACGGTATACGCTCGATAGCCAGAGAGACGAAGCTTCGCGACAATTTCGTTCACCTTATCCGCATTTTTCAGCGCACCAAGCTGCACAATATAGGCCTGTCCGACAGGTGCTTGCTGCGTCGGCTGCGTTTCAGGCTTCACTTCCGGTTTGGGTTCCGGTTTAGGCTCTGGCTTTGGTTTCACTTCTGGCTTCACCTCAGGTTTTGGCTGAGGCTTCGGCGTCGCTGGCACAGGTGTCTGAACCGGCGGACGCTCAACCACCACTGGCGGTGCCGTCATGGCAGGCGTATTCGTAGCTGAACGGGATGATGGTGGTGTTTGCGTAGGGGTTTCAGGCACTTTATTTTCAGGCGGTTCGGCTTCCGCACTGTTCTGCATCGCCGCTTCCGCCCCTTCCGGTGGCTGACTCGGTAACGACGGGTTCAACGCAGGCAGCGATTCCATCTCATTGCTGTCTCCCGGCTTAGGGATCAGCGGAATCGACGCAAATTCGTCTTCGTAGTGCTTCTTCTTACCATCCAACAGGCCAGGCAAGACGATCACGCCCAGCGCGACCAAAATAACCGTGCCGACCAGGCGGTTCTGAAATTTACTCGCCATTCACCGTCTCCTCATCCAGCGCTTCCATCACATGCGCTACCGTATGAAAAGATCCACACACAATGACAATATCCTGCTCCGTCGCGTCGGACATCGCCTGCTGCCAGGCAGTAACGACATCGGGGAATGATTGACTGCGCGTCAGATGCTCGGCAATCTGCTGCGCTGTTGCGCCACGCGGGCCTTCTAGCTGTGCACAATACCACTCATCAATCAACGGCATTAAATGAGCCAGCGTGCCAGCGATATCTTTATCCGACAGCATGCCGACAACAGCCCGTATTTTTCCTGTTTTCAGCAACCCAGCCAAACGGTTTGCCAGATACGCCGCCGCATGAGGGTTATGTGCAACATCAAGAATCAACCGTGGTGATTCCTGCACTATCTGAAAACGCCCCGGTAATGCCGCGCGCTGTAAGCCTTGTCGAATCGCCTCTTCACTCACATTCAGTGAAGAATAGTGCAGCGCAGCCAATGCCGTAGCAGCGTTCGGCAGCGGAACATTAGGGAGTGGCAAACGCGACAATTCACGCTGCTTATCCTGCCAGCTCCATGTTTCTCGCTGAACTGAAAACTCCCAGTCGCGACCACGGCGGCGCAGCAATGCGCCTTTCTCAGCGGCAACATCAGCAATCGTTCCCGGCATATCTGGCTCACCTACAACGGCAGGTCTACCCTGTCGGAATATACCGGCTTTCTCGCGGCCAATGCTTTCCCGATCGTTACCTAACCAGTCGGTGTGGTCGATCGCAATGCTGGTGACCACAGAGACATCCGCATCCACAATATTGGTGGCATCCAGACGCCCGCCTAATCCTACTTCCAGAATGACGACATCCAGATTCGCTTGCTTGAAGAGTTGCAATGCCGACAGCGTACCGAATTCAAAATAGGTGAGCGATATCGCTCCTCTTCCTGCTTCGATATCCGCAAATGCCTGCGTGTGCTGCGCGTCGGACAATTCGTGGCCCTGAATACGCACCCGCTCGGTATAGCGAACGAGATGGGGAGAACTGTACACACCAACCCGTAATCCGGCGGCCAACAGAATAGACTCCAGCGTACAGCAGGTGGTTCCTTTGCCGTTCGTCCCCGCAACGGTGAAAATCGTGGCGGCAGGCTGTAGCAGTTGAAGATGTTCAGCAACCTGCTTAACGCGCTCCAGGCCTAAATCAATGGCCTGAGCGTGCAGGTGCTCAAGATAATGAAGCCACGTGACCAAAGGTGACGTGGCTTGAGGTATTTGAAGAGTATCCATGAGTCCCGTTCACTAGCTTACGGTTCATTGCGGGCAGAGCGTGTGCCTTGCTATTCGGTCGAGAACGACTTGGTCGAGTGCCACACGCCCAGCCCATCATGTCAATTATGCGTCATCCTGTGATGATTCAGACGGCGCATCGCTGCGGATTTCCACGTCATCATTGCCTGGTTCTGGATGATTCGTCAGTTTGGCAAGAAGAGTGGCTACCTTGTAGCGCATTTCTGGGCGACGTACGATCATATCAATCGCCCCTTTCTCAATCAGGAATTCACTGCGCTGGAAACCCGGCGGCAGTTTCTCACGCACGGTTTGTTCGATAACACGTGGGCCAGCAAAACCAATCAACGCTTTCGGCTCAGCAATGTTCAGGTCGCCCAGCATCGCCAGACTCGCGGAAACACCGCCCATGGTTGGGTCAGTCAGCACAGAGATGTAAGGCAAGCCGCGCTCGCGCATTTTCGCCAATGCAGCACTGGTTTTCGCCATTTGCATCAGCGACATCAGCGCTTCCTGCATACGTGCACCGCCACTGGCGGAGAAGCACACCAGTGGGCAACCATCTTCCAATGCCTGCTCAACGGCACGCACAAAACGCGCACCCACGACGGAAGCCATTGAACCGCCCATGAAAGCGAACTCAAATGACGCGACCACAATCGGCATGCCGTAAAGCGTGCCTTTCATGACGACCATCGCGTCTTTTTCATCGGACTGCTTCTGCGCAGAAACCAGACGATCTTTATATTTTTTGGAATCCCGGAATTTCAGGACATCCTTCGGCTCCAGTTCACTTCCCAGCTCGACAGTGTTTTCTTTATCCAGAAAAGCCTGTAGACGGGCCCGTGCAGACAGGCGCATATGGTGATCGCACTTTGGGCAGACCCCCAAATTACGTTCCAACTCAGCACGATAAAGAACCTGACCGCAGCTATCACATTTTGTCCAGACCCCTTCAGGGATATTCGCTTTACGGGTCGGTGTGATATTGCTTTTGTTAAGAATTCGTTCAATCCAGCTCATTGATAACCTTTCTGCTTGAACCTGGCAAATGCCAGTCCGCTGTTCATGTTATTCCCTGACAACATTGCCAATGAAAAAATGCCTGAGACGCACCACAATCGCGGTACAAAGGCATCGGCATCAAGGATGTTCCCAAGAACAGACCATAAATGCTGCCCATTAAACCATAACGCTCCGGGACTGTGGATAAAAAACTGGTCAAACCGGATGTTAAAATACGTCACTTATTTCACATTGCCGCGCGTGGCTGCTCTACGGTGACGGGCAATTTCAATAATACCCGGCAGGATAGAGAGAAAAATAATCGCGACAATCAGTAATTTCAGATTTTCCTGCACCACCGGCAAATCGCCAAACAGGTAGCCCGCATAGGTGAACGACAGCACCCACAGCAGCGCACCAATGACATTATAGGCTGCAAAATGCCGATAGCTCATGTGCCCCATCCCAGCAACAAACGGTGCAAATGTTCTCACAATCGGGACAAAGCGCGCCAGAATTATCGTCTTGCCACCGTGACGTGCGTAAAACGCATGCGTTTTATCCAGATAGCTGCGGCGGAAAATCTTTGAGTTCGGGTTGCTAAACAGCCTCTCACCGAACAATCGCCCAATTGTGTAGTTCACTGCATCGCCCGTAACCGCGGCAATAATCATCAGGAACACCATCGTATGCACATTCAGGTCGTTCGACGGCAACGCCGCCAGCGTCCCTGCGACAAACAGCAGCGAATCTCCCGGTAAAAACGGCGTCACCACCAGTCCAGTCTCACAGAACAAAATCAGGAACAAAATGGCATAAACCCAGACGCCATATTGCGCCACCAGTTCCGCCAGATGAACGTCAATGTGCAGAATAAAATCAATAATAAACTGTATAAATTCCATCACAACGTCTTCTCTCCAAAATGTATAGCGATCGCACGCGGTCGATATACGCAAGGCAGCCGCACTATCCGGGTTTCCTTGCGTATAGCATGCTAAATAGCATCATCCTTAATACGCGTTACACACTACTTTTGGCCCACAGCCATCCGGCAGCATGTAACACACAAAAGGAGTACGCGTTACAGCAAAAAACGTCAATCTGCTAAAAAGAGCGGCCCCATCGTGAGCTGTGGCAAAGCAAAACGCGCAGGGTAATCAACCGCCACTAAATACAGCCCTTCGGCTCGGGCCGTTGCACCTGCCAACGTACGATCTTTGGCCGCCAACAATTCCGCAATCCACGACTCGGGACGATTGCCACACCCAACTTCCATTAGGCTACCAACAATGTTGCGCACCATATGGTGAACGAACGCATTGGCCTTAATATCTACCACGATATAGTTACCGTGACGTGTAACCTTTAAATGATTTACATTGCGCCACGGCGTGCGCGACTGGCACTGCACCGCACGAAAAGAGGTGAAATCATTTTCCCCCAGCAAACACTGTCCGCCGCGTTCCATCCGTTCAACATCCAGCGGGTGATAAAAGTGCGTCATGCCATGCGAGAGCACAGCGGGGCGATAGCGGTGATTATAGATAATATAACGGTAGCGACGTGCCGTTGCGCTGAAGCGCGCATGGAAATCCTCATCCACAGCTTTCACCCAGCGTACCGCGATATCTGGCGGTAAATTCGCATTTACGCCCATCGTCCAGGCGGCATCCTTTCTGATCGCCTGCGTGGTGAAGTGCACAACCTGCCCGGTGCCATGAACTCCAGCATCGGTTCGTCCGGCGCACAACACTTCTATAGGTTCATCCGCGACTTTGCTCAGCGCCTTTTCAAGACAGGCCTGCACGCTAGCGACATCAATCTGACGCTGCCAGCCATAATACTGGCTGCCGTCGTACTCAATGCCTAGTGCAATTTTCAGCGGGGCGCGTTCGTTCTCCGCAACGGCGGCGGCTTGAATAGCCGCCGCCTGAGTGGTTTCCGACATTACCCAAGATACTCCTGCACCAGACATTCTGCCGTTTCTATCGCCATCAGCGCGCCGCCAAAGCGCGCGTTATCGGCAACCGACCAGAATTGCAGCAACTCAGGAATACCATAATCATTACGCAGACAGCCGACGCTCAGTTGCCCATTGCCGGAAGCATCACCCACCTGCGTCGGATAATCCTGCTCCTCACTCACCTGAATATTTCCGGCATTGAGCAGTTCATCACGCGCTTCTTCCGCAGACAGCGGACGCAGCGATTCAAGATGAACAATCTGTGCGTGACCATAAAACACAGGGGATTGAATGCAGGTCACTGAAACGGGTAATCCTTCATCCTGCAAGACTTTACGCACCTGATCTACCAGGCTACGCTCTTCACGCACGCTGCCCACATCATCGGGCAGTAAAGGCAACAGATTGAACGCCAGCTGTTTCGGGAAAAGCCCTTCTTCAGGCGGAATGCCATTCAGCAGACGGGCACTTTGCCCAGCCAGATCGTCTATCGCCGCTTTGCCGTGTGCGGAAACTGACAGCATATTGACAACATGTAGGCGCGAAAGCCCTGCCGCATCAGTCAACGGTTTAATCGCCGTCAGAAGTTGGCTGGTCAGGCTGTCTGCCACCGCGACAATATTACGGTTACGATAATCCGCCAGCGTATGCGTATTCACGCCGGGCACGACCAGCGGCACATCAGGCTCCAGTGCAAATAGGCCGCTGCTGTCGATGACCAGGCAACCTGCATCTCCCGCGGCTTCTGCGTAGCGAGCGCTAGCATCCTGACCGGCAACAAAAAACGCCAGTTGCGCCTGTGACCAGTCAAAATCAGCCGCATCGGTGACCAGACAGGATTTGCCGTTAAAACGTATGGTTTCACCCGCGCTACGTTCGCTGGCCAGTGGATACAGTTCACCCACTGGGAATTCGCGTTCCTGCAATAATTCCAGTAACGCCGAGCCTACTGCGCCCGTGGCGCCCAGCAGAGCAATATTCCAGCCGTCAGACATTTGGTTCTCTCCCAAATTTTGAATGAAACACAAATCATGAATGTAACCGACAGACGATAGCGACACCCTCTGTCAGTTCATGGATAAAAAAGAGTCATGCTCGCGCGGAACGCCGTTAGCGTGCGCCCCGCACTGACGCGGTGAATCCCAGCGCGTTCAGACAATCTGCGCTCTCAACATCGGCGCAGATGACATGGAGTGACGACCATTCGCGTCGTTCCTGATAATGTTTGCGTAGGCGATCAAACTCGCCTTCCTGATGCGCAACATGACGCAACAGCGCATCGTCTCGGCGCACATCATACACCAGATGCACGAGACGTTTTAGCAGCGCCTCATCCACCGGTGCGGTTAATGTCACTTCGGCATAGTCCGGCTCAGGTAACAGCGACGAAAGCGCAATCTGCTGCGGTGTTCCGATAAACTCGCTCCAGGCTTCAAAAACCTGTGTGGTGCCGCGTGCTTTTCCTTCCAGCGTATAACCGGCGATATGCGCAGTGCCGATGTCCACCCGCGCCAGCAGATCGGTCGATAATCCAGGTTCAGGTTCCCACACATCAAGAATCACACTGAGTTTTTTGCCCTGTTGCAGCGCTTCAAGCAAGGCAGCATTATCCACCACTGGGCCACGGCAGGCGTTAATCAGAATACGTCCGTCCGCAAACGCGTTCAGTACGGTGGCATCAACCAAATGATGCGTTCGGTACGGCCCGTCGAGATACAGCGGCGTATGCAATGTCAAAATGTCAGCATCACGCACCAGCGTTTCCAGCGACAGGAAGTCGCCCGCATCGCCGCGATCGGCACGCGGCGGATCGCACAACAGCGTTTTTACGCCCCAGGCTTTCAGTCGTGCATCAAGGCGTCTGCCAACATTCCCCACGCCGACAATGCCGACAGTTTTATCACGCAGTTGGAAGCCATCACGTTCGGCCAGCATCAGTAAAGAAGAAAACACATACTCCACCACCGCAATAGCATTGCAGCCGGGCGCAGCAGAAAACGCGATGCCGTTGGCGTTAAGCCAAGTGTCATCGACATGGTCGGTGCCAGCCGTCGCGCTGCCGACAAATTTTACCGACGAGCCAAACAGCAGATTAGCGTTCACTTTTGTAACCGATCGCACCATTAGTGCATCAGCGCCTGCCAGCAGTTCGCGCGGCAAAGGGCGTCCCGGTACCGCCTGAACCTCACCCAAACGGCTGAAAAGCTCGCGAGCATACGGCATATTTTCATCAACCAGAATCTTCATTGTTTTCTCCGGTACCTGTAGCCAGCCAAAAAAAGCAGGGAGATATTTTGCCACCGAATGGTGTAGAAACCCAAGGCAATTACGATGCGATATCTTTCCTCCATCGGTTCATATCGATACTACACCGCTATCGATCCCACGATAGGTGGCAATTTACCGCGGCAGATCCATATCTAGACTGCGTTAAGAGGCGGCCCTACAAGGTTGATAGTCATCACATGGCTCTGTTATGTTGTTTGCCATTGCCGCACTTGCCCCATTTTTATCTACCAGACTGGCAACCGGTGCATTTTCCGTCTGGTTCGCTATGAGAAACCCACGTTGAACGCCCTATTTCCCATCATCGCCGTCCTGATTTGGTCAGTTAATGTCATTGTCAACAAGCTCTCCGCTACCGTCATCGACCCAGCCGCCATTTCATTTTACCGCTGGTTACTGGCGTTTATCGTCATGACGCCGTTCATGCTGCCAGGCCTTCGCCACCATGCTGCGGCCATTCGCCAACATGCATGGAAGCTGCTGGTGCTGGGTCTGCTCGGCATGGTGTTGTATCAAAGTCTGGCCTACTACGCCGCACACACGATCAGCGCCGTGATGATGGGGATCATGGGGTCGCTCGTGCCGTTACTCACCGTCTTGCTCAGCATTCCTCTGCTGCGCGTAGCGCCCACGCTGGGCGTGTTGCTCGGTAGTCTGCTGTCGCTGGCAGGGATTGTCTGGCTGATCAGCGGCGGGCACCCCGAACAGATTCTGGCACAGGGCATCGGCCCCGGTGAATTCATGATGTTTTGTGCCGCGTTGTCCTATGCAATATATGGTGTGCTGACCAAACGCTGGAGCATCCCGCTGCCTAACTGGGTATCGCTCTACGTGCAAATTGCCTTTGGCGTGATAGTACTGATTCCAAATTTCTTGCTGACGGACAATGTGCAGCTCAACGGCGAAAACCTGCCGCTGGTGGTTTTCGCTGGCATCATGGCCTCAATCATTGCACCTTTTTTGTGGATTCAGGGAGTGATGCGTCTGGGGGCCAGCAAGGCCGCCATCTTTATGAACCTGACGCCGATCTTTACGGCGATGATTGCGATTGGCCTTTTGCACGAGCCTTTGCACCATTATCATCTGGTTGGCGGTGGCATCACGTTACTCGGCGTTATCCTCGCCCAACGTTTGCGTATCCCGCTAGGGCGTGCCTCATGAGATTCGTGTCGTTTTAGGCGACGCATGACTATCGGCCGTCACGGGAGATTGCTATGATTCATCTCAATCATGACGGCAGTGAGGATAACCAATATGCAACCTGTAAGTGGCCCAGGTGCCCCGCTGCCCGGCGAACGCTCGGTTATGCCGACAACCACATCGTCGACCTCAACATCATCCTCTAATGCCGCAGGTTCCACCAACGGCGATCGACCATTAACGCTGGCGCAGCGCACGACGCTGGAAAATCTGGTGCTTAAAGTTGCCGCGCTAACAACGTCAAAGGCAGCAGAAGTCTGGACGACGGTAAAACAGGGGTTAGGGCTGGCAGAAAATAATGAGCTGCTGTCCCGCCACTACCAACCAGCCGAGCAGATACTTCAGACGCGTCTAACACAGGCGCAAGATAACAGCGGCCGCCAGCCGTTGCTCCAACGTCTGACAGATATGCTGTCTCAGGGCAATAATCGTCAGGCAGTCAGTGATTTCATCCGGCAGCAGTTCGGCAGCACCACGCTAAGCGCGCTGAATAAAACACAGCTACAGCAGGTTGTTACGCTACTGCAAAATGGGCAAATTCCGCAGTCAACGGCATCAGCCACAGCGCCGCAAGCGGCTCAGGCTGCCAATTCGCCCGAACGTCCGCTCTCTCCAGTGGAACAACGCGGCTTGAATCAGTTAGTCACCCGGTTAGCAACTATGACTGGGGAACAGCCAGCGAGAGTGTTGAGCAATCTGATGATGATGCAGAATCTTAACGTAGGCGACGCGATCCCGTTAAAGCATCTGCCGCTGCTCACGCAATTCCTGCAAGCACAAGTTGAGCTGCAACAGACGCAGACGCTGCTTCGCACCACCTTGACGCCACAAGGAACGCAGACCCATGCAGGAACGGCTGGCGCGTCGCCGGAACCGCTGACAGCCAATACCGCTAGCACGGCAAACGCAAATCAAGCATCAACAACGAATCTATCATCACAGCCGCTGCCGACACAGAACGTGCTGCTTTCCCCGAACCTTGCTCCGTTGCAGGCTCTGTTACAGCAGCCAATGACCACGCAGGAACAGCAATTATTGATGGATTACACACAGAATCGCTTCAATATCGGCTTACAAACCCCGTTGACGCCGATGCAGGTCAGCGATCTGCTGACGTTCCTGTTTACACAACGTATTCAGCGCTCACAGGAAACGGACTGGACGGCAACCTCACAGTTGCTGCATCCGCTGTTTAACCCGTTGATTGCCTCGCTGCCGCTCAGTTGGCAATCCCTGTTCCATAAGCCGATGTTTCTGGTGATTGTCAGTACCTGCATAGCTGCGTTTCTGCTCTGGGTGCTGATCTAAGCGCCATACCGGTTCGGCTACGATTGCAGTTCATCATCACTGCCACCATCCAAAAAACAAAAACCCCGCGGCTTGTGCCTGCGGGGTTTTATTTATTTGAATGATAATCTCTGTGTGAAAAGCCGATTATTTATCGAGTTTTCTCATCACCAACGTCGCGTTCGTACCACCGAAACCGAAGCTGTTAGACATCACCGTGGTCAGTTTACGCTCCATCGGTTCAGTCACAATATTCAGGCCAGCGGCCTGCTCGTCCAGATTTTCTATGTTAATGCTCGGTGCAACGAAGCTGTGTTCCAACATCAGCAGGGAGTAAATGGCTTCTTGAACGCCTGCAGCACCGAGAGAATGACCGGTCATCGCTTTCGTCGCAGAGATAGCAGGCGAGTTATCACCAAACACTTCACGAATCGCACCCAGCTCCTTCACATCGCCAACCGGCGTAGAAGTACCGTGAGAGTTCAGGTAATCGATCGGCGTATCAACACCGTTCATCGCCATCCGCATACAGCGCACCGCACCTTCGCCTGATGGCGCAACCATATCCGCACCGTCAGACGTCGCGCCGTAGCCGACCACCTCTGCGTAGATATGCGCACCACGCGCCAGCGCGTGTTCCAATTCTTCTACCACGACCATACCGCCGCCGCCTGCGATCACGAAACCATCGCGACCGGTATCATAGGTACGGGAGGCTTTTTCTGGCGTCTCATTATATTTGGTAGACAGTGCGCCCATGGCATCAAATTCACAGGAGAGTTCCCAGCACAGTTCTTCAGCGCCACCGGCGAACACGATATCCTGTTTACCCATCTGAATTTGCTCAACCGCGTTACCGATGCAGTGTGCAGAAGTCGCACAGGCAGAGCTGATGGAGTAGTTCACGCCGTGAATTTTGAACGGTGTTGCCAGACAGGCAGATACTGCAGAACCCATCGATTTGGTCACCACATAAGGGCCAACGGCCTTCAGGCCACGCGGGCTGCGCATCGCGTCAGCACCAAATACCTGATAACGCGCAGAGCCACCGGAACCGGCAATCAGGCCTACGCGCGGGTTATTCTGATACACCTCATCAGACAGCCCAGAATCTTTAATCGCCTGCTCCATGGATAAGTAGGCATAAATCGATGCATCACTCATAAAACGCACAACTTTGCGGTCGATGAGGCCAGTGGTGTCCAGTTTGACATTCCCCCAGACGTGACTACGCATGCCGGAATCTTTCAGCTCTTGAGAGAAAGTAATACCCGAGCGGCCTTCCCGCAATGATGCCAGAACTTCCTGCTGGTTATTACCAATGCTTGATACGATCCCCAGGCCAGTAATCACTGCACGTTTCATTTAATACCTCTTCTTCCACTTATAGAGTTTGGGATTTCGCTTCGCACTTTAGCGTACAGTTGTAAGCTGAACAAGTCCGATCAGCCGAACTATCGCGAAATTATTGCTAAATTTGCACCACGATATTCAGCTCGTTAAAATCTCGCCATCACTTGAATAATGAGCTTTTGCCGTGGCTAACCTTCCCATCCAACACGCATCGTTAAGTTGGAACGCTCAGGGTACACCTGTATCGCAACAGTTTGATGACGTCTATTTTTCGAATCAGGATGGGTTGGCCGAAACCCGTTATGTGTTTTTACAGGGCAATCAATTTCCTGAACGATTCGGCACGCACCCGCGCACAGCCTGCGTGATAGCGGAAACCGGCTTTGGCACCGGCCTGAATTTTCTTACGTTGTGGCAAGCCTTTGCTCACTTTCGTCAACAGCAGCCGCAGGCAACACTGCGACATCTGCATTTCATCAGCTTCGAGAAATTCCCCCTGCGTCAGCACGATCTGGCTGCCGCACACGCGCAGTGGCCGGAGCTGGCAGAATTTGCGGATGAGTTGCGCCAGCAGTGGCCGTTGGCGCTGCCGGGTTGTCACCGTCTGATTCTGGCGCAAGGCAGCATCACGCTCGATTTATGGTTCGGTGACGTCAACGTCATATTGCCTGAGTTGGATGACACCCAGAACCATCAGGTTGACGCCTGGTTTCTGGACGGCTTCGCACCCTCCAAAAACCCAGATATGTGGACGGATAATTTGTTTCAGGCGATGGCTCGTCTGTGTCGTAAAGAAGGGACATTCGCCACCTTTACCGCCGCAGGCTTTGTGCGACGCGGTCTACAACAGGCGGGCTTTCACGTCAGTAAAGTCAAAGGCTTCGGGCAGAAGCGGGAAATGCTGAGTGGCATGCTTCCCGATGCACTTCCCATTACCTCGCCGACACCGTGGTATTCACGTCCCGCTGCCAGCACGACTGACGATATTGCGATTATTGGCGGCGGCATCGCCAGCGTGCTTACTGCACTGGCTCTGCAACGGCGCGGCGCAAACGTCACGCTCTACTGCGCGGAGTCACAGCCTGCCACCGGCGCATCAGGCAATCGTCAGGGCGCGCTGTATCCTCTGCTGAATAACCGACACGATGCGGTGTCCCGCTTTTTCTCGCTCGCCTTTGACTTTGCCCACCGCAGCTACTCGGCGCTGGCGCAACAGGGGCTTGAATTTGAACACCAGTGGTGCGGCGTCAGCCAGCTCGCCTGGGATGAAAAAAGCGCGCGTAAAATCGAACAGATTTTGCAAGGGGAATGGCCGGAAGAGCTAGTCGTTAGCGTGGATGCACAGCAACTGGAAAAACAGAGTGGCCTGAATCCCGGGGTAAATGGCATCACCTATCCCGACGGCGGTTGGCTGTGTCCGGCAGAACTAACAGCCGCTGCGCTGAAGCTGGCACAGCAGAACGGCCTGTCGGTACAAATGAGTACCACCGTTTCCGCGCTGGAAAAAACGGGCAGCGGCTGGGCGCTCACCTTAAGTGCGGGTCAACAGGTCAACCATGCCGTTGTGGTGCTGGCGAATGGCCACCACATTACCGACTGGCCACAAACCCGCCATTTGCCCGGCTACGCCGTGCGTGGGCAAGTTAGCCACATCCCGACGAACCCTGTCCTAGGGCAATTAAAGCAGGTGTTGTGCTACGACGGTTACCTGACGCCGGTGAGTCCGCAACATCAAACGCACTGTATCGGGGCGAGCTACCTACGCGGCCAAGCGCACGGTGATTATCGGGAGGAAGAACAACAGGAGAACCGTCAACGGTTGCTGAATTGTTTGCCTAATGCAGACTGGGCCAAAACCGTCGATGTCAGCGATGCGCAGGCTCGTCAAGGCGTTCGCTGCGCGCTGCGTGACCATCTGCCGCTAATTGGGGCCGTTCCGAACTATGAGCAAACGCTGAAAGGGTATGAAAATCGGCTGCATCCACAGCACCGCGCCGACACAGTGTCAAGCGCACCTTATTGGCAGGATCTGTTTATTATCGGTGCGCTAGGCTCACGCGGGCTATGTTCTGCCCCACTCGCAGCGGAAATTTTGGCTTCGCAGATGTATGCCGAACCACTACCGCTGGATCGTGACACGCTCGCTGCGCTAAACCCGAATAGATTCTGGATAAGGAAACTGCTGAAAGGCAAACCCGTAACACACGATTAATGGGGAAGAGGATGTGCTGGCTCTACTGAGCCAGCACTGACAAATTGGCGGTTAGCACAGATGAAATCAGTGCGTACTAGTTTGCGCCTGCTGGAACAGACGTTCCCACATTCCGTTAACCAGCACCTGATCCGGCGGTGACAGTTCACCGTTTTTGATCGCGTTATTAATGCTGTTACTAACGCGCATATGCAGAGCTTCAAGCGTGTGTTCACCGTGCTCTTCCACTTCTGCAACCGACACCGTCAGATGACCACGCAAATAGCCACCGGCAAAAAGCTCATCGTCGCTGGCATGCTCTACCATGTCATCAATCAGCGCCAGAATGCGCGTTTCAAATTCTGCGATCATTTCTTATCCTCAATTTTTTTGCAGTTCCCGCTCATCACAGATCGGCTGGATACGGGAAGCTCGCCGCCGTCAGCGGTGGCGTATTGTAAAACGATTGTAACGCGCGAATAAAGCTTGCTGGGCGCGCAGGAATCCCTTCGTCCAGATACTGCATCACTTGCGCATGCACACGTCGTTGGAAATCAATACGATCTGGCTCACCGTCGCCGTTCAGATTGTCGCAGCTGACGTTAAACGGAAAGCCCGCTGCGACGCAGAATAGCCAGTCGAAGGCCTGAGGTTTAATCTCCACCACTTCAAATTGGCTTTGCGTCGTGGCATCGCGGCCATCGGGGCAGTACCAGTAGCCGAAGTCGACCTGCAAACGCCGCTGTGCGCCGGCAATGCACCAGTGGGAAATCTCGTGCAGCGCACTGGCATAAAAACCATGGGCAAACACAATCCGGTGATACGGAATGTCATTATCTGCTGGCAGATAAATCGGTTCATCGTCGCCTTTTATCAGACGGGTATTGTATTCATCGCCAAAACAATCATTAAAAATATCAACCAGTTGTTGATAATGGTGCGTTGTTGTCATGTTATCTGTTGTTATCATAAAATTATTGTCATAAAAATTGTCCCAGCCAGGCAGCAATCGCATGCCCATGACTGTCATAAATCAGCTTGCTGCTCATAATGGCGGAAACCAGCACCAGCATAGGACGAATCAGCTTTTGCCCTTTCGTCATCACCATTTTGGCACCAAGCCGCGCACCGAGGATCTGTCCGATCAGCATCACACCCCCGACCACCCAGACCACTTTTCCGCTGAGCATAAAAAACAATAGCCCGCCGAAGTTGGAGGTAAAGTTCAGGATTTTGGCATTCGCCGTCGCTTTTGCCAGATTGAAGCCATATAGGGTGACAAAGGCCAGGGCGTAAAACGACCCGGCACCGGGGCCAAAGAAACCGTCATAAAAGCCGACGCAGCCGCCTGCTACAATCGCAAACGGAAGCGGCGACAGGCGACGCTGCCGATCTTCATCGCCGATTTTGGGCGTGAGTAAAAAGTAGAGGCCGATGCCAATAATGAGAAACGGCAACAGCTGACGTAGAAAATCGGCGTGGATTTGCTGAATCAGCCAGGCACCAAAGGTGGAACCGATAAATGTCAGCGCAATAGCCAGTTTCTGCTCACCCAGATTCACCGCGCGACGACGAATGAAATACAGGCTGGCGGAAAAGGATCCGCCGACGGCCTGAAGCTTATTCGTTGCCAGCACCTGCGCCGGAGACAAGCCCGCCGCCAGCAAGGCAGGGATCGTCAATAACCCACCGCCACCTGCAATCGAATCAATAAACCCGGCCAACGCCCCGACAAAAAACAGCACGACCAGCATATCTGGCCCAAGCACTAACCAATCCATCGTTATTCGTTATCTCGCGGCAAAATGTCTGTCGAGTAATGCCTGACAAGAAGGCGGCAACGGTGGCGGTGTCGTTTTCTCTGGCGCTTCGCTACTCGGCTGCTTCGGCTGGAACCAACTGGTTAACTCAGCACCGCATCCGTCACCGATGGGTGGTTCGCTCTGTTCCTGACACTCCAGGCTGTCTGCCGGGCAGCGCAAACGCACGTGCATGTGCGCACGATGCGCAAACCAAGGACGTACTTTACGCAACCAGTCACGATCGTGACCTGCTTCGGCACACAGCTGTTTTTTAATCGCCGGATTGACGAAGATGCGCGTCACGTCGCTATCCAGAGCGGCAGTCTTGATCAACGTAGTAACTTCCGGTCGCCAAACACGCGGGTTGACGTTAAGTCCGCTGGCGTTAACCAAATCGATAGGCTGCGGTTTCAGCAACTGTTGCTCACTCCAGCGCTGTCGGGGTAATTGCAGCCAGATATCCACATCCAGCCCGGATTGGTGACTGGCGTGGCCGCTGCTGAAACGTCCACCGACAGGCATTCCCATATCCCCCACCAGCACATTCCCTGAAGTCGTGCGCTTCACCTCGGTGCTCAGGCGGTGAATAAACGCCAGAAGATCGGGGTGACCGAAATAGCGGCGCTGATCGACGCGCATCACCTGATAATCCAGAGACTGCAACGGCAATGGCTGGGCACCGATAATACAGCCATTGGAAAAACTACCAATTGACTGCGGCGTACCCGCGACCGGATGCGCGATCTCCTGCCAGGGCGTTTTCGCCCATACCGCACTCGACAACAGCGTCGCACCCAGCGCCAGCGCGAGAACCCCGATTAACCCTTGTTTCATTATTTTTACCAGCGAGGAACCTGACTGTTCACATCCCCACACTGTGCGCGTTGGCGCAACAGGTGATCCATTAACACAATCGCCATCATCGCTTCGGCAATCGGCACTGCACGAATACCCACACACGGATCGTGACGCCCGCGCGTGACCATTTCAGTCGCTTCACCCTGACGATTGATCGTTTTCCCCGGCACCATAATGCTGGAGGTCGGTTTCAACGCCAGATGCGCGACAATGTTCTGACCGCTGCTGATCCCGCCCAAAATGCCGCCAGCATGATTGCTCTGGAAGCCTTCCGGTGTGATTTCGTCACGGTTCTCGCTGCCACGTTTAGTGACAACCGCAAAACCATCGCCAATTTCAACGCCTTTCACTGCGTTGATGCTCATCAGCGCGTGAGCCAAGTCGGCATCCAGACGGTCAAAGACCGGTTCGCCTAACCCAACAGGCACCAATTCCGCCACGACGCTGACCTTCGCACCAATGGAGTCGCCCTCTTTTTTCAGCGCTCGCATCAGTTCATCCAATGCGTCCAGCTTATCGATATCTGGGCAAAAGAACGGATTTTGCTCAACCTGTTCCCAATCTTTCAGCTCGCAGGTGACATCGCCAATCTGTGACAGATAGCCACGAACCTTCACACCGTGTTGCTGTTGCAGGTATTTCTTCGCAATAGCACCGGCGGCAACGCGCATCGCGGTTTCGCGCGCAGAAGACCTACCACCACCACGGTAATCACGCTGGCCGTATTTTTGCTCGTAGGTGTAATCGGCATGACCGGGGCGAAAGACGTCTTTAATCGCACCGTAATCCTGAGAACGCTGATCGGTGTTTTCAATCAACAGACCAATGCTAGTCCCTGTTGTCACGCCTTCAAAAACGCCGGACAGAATCTTGACCTGATCGGGCTCGCGGCGCTGCGTCGTATAGCGGGATGTCCCCGGACGGCGGCGATCCAAATCGTGTTGCAAATCCGCTTCCGTCAGCGGAATACCCGGCGGTACGCCATCAACAATACATCCCAGAGCAATACCGTGGGATTCACCAAATGTAGTGACGCGGAAAAATTGCCCAATACTGTTGCCTGCCATCACAACTCCTTCGCATGTGTTCTGTTTCTGCCTTACCGTCTGAGCTGATGCACAAACAGTAAGGCTGATGAATATCGTTATGACCGTTTAATCACGGTAAGCGCTAAAATGCTCTTTGCAATCAATCAGCTGAGATTGGGTTAGCATAAACACTCCGTCACCGCCGTTATCAAACTCCAGCCAGGTGAACGGAATCTCTGGATATTGATCGATCAGGTGCACCATGCTGTTACCCACTTCGCAAATCAGCACGCCGTCATCGCTCAGATAGTCTGGCGCACAGGCCAAAATACGACGAACCAGATCCAGACCGTCGTTGCCCGCCGCCAGTCCCAGTTCAGGCTCGAAACGGAACTCCTGCGGCAGATCGGACATATCTTCTTCATCCACATACGGTGGATTGGTCACAATCAGATCATAGCGAATCGCCGGTAAATCGCGGAACAGGTCAGAGCGAATAGGCGTTACTCGGTATTCTAGCTCATGCTGCTGAATATTTTGCTCGGTCACCGCCAGCGCATCGCTGGAGATATCCACCGCATCGACTTCCGCTTCTGGGAACGCCTGAGCGCAGGCAATAGCAATACAGCCGCTGCCAGTACACAGATCCAGAATAAGGTTTGGCGCTTTTGGCAGTTGCTCATCAAAGTAGTTATTGATCAACTCACCGATAGGAGAGCGCGGGACCAGTACGCGTTCGTCAACGTAAAACTCCAGGCCGCAGAACCAAGCCTTGTTGGTCAGATAGGCGACTGGGATACGTTCATTGACGCGACGGATCACGCGTTCAACAATGCGCTGCCGTTCGCTAGTGATCAAACGAGACGTGTACATATCTTCAGGAATATCGAGCGGCAGATACAAGCTAGGTAATACTAGCTGTATAGCTTCATCCCAGGGATTATCCGTCCCGTGACCGTAATAGACGTTGGCTGCGTTAAACCGGCTAACAGCCCAGCGCAACATATCCTGAATGGTATGAAGTTCACTGACGGCCTCATCGACGAAAATTTTGTCCAAGGGTGTCCTCCGCAGACAGTTCTGAATTAGGAAATTGGCGCTTAGTTTGCCATGAAGCCCGCGACAAATCAGCAGATATAACCGACTGAACGCGCCCCGATACAGACTTTTATTTAGCGACAGCGGACAGACAAGGTAAACTGCTCGAATGTTGACGCAAGATGAATGAAACATGAGTAATAAATATTCGCTGAATGACGACGAATTGCAGCTTTTTCGCACGTCAATCACTGGCACAAAAAAGTTGCGTCAGGATACCTATACCCATAAACCGCTGCGCAGGAAAATAGGCGAATTACCGGCCAAGCGGGCATTACAAGAACAGGTTGATGCCAGTTTTTATTTTTCGGATGAATTTCAGCCGCAGTTGGACACGGAAGGCCCGACGCGCTATGTCCGCCCTGGCGCCAGTCATTATGAATTGAAGAAACTCCGGCGTGGGGATTATTCGCCAGAGCTGTTTCTGGATTTACATGGCCTGACGCAGCTTCAGGCAAAACAAGAATTGGGTGCGCTGCTGGCAGCCTGTCGCCGGGAGCACGTTTACTGCACCTGCGTGATGCACGGGCACGGCAAACATATCCTCAAGCAACAAACGCCGCTCTGGCTGGCACAGCACCCTGATGTGCTGGCTTTTCATCAGGCGCCAAAAGAATTTGGGGGGAATGCGGCGCTGCTAGTGCTGGTTGCGCTGGAAGCGCCTTCGCTTGAATAACCCTCGTCATACCTCAAGCATGCCGAGGCGTGTAACACGCTACACGCCTCATACCGTATGAATTCCGAGTGTCTCGATTAGCAATCAGGGTTTCGCAGTCAGTTGTGCTGGGCTAACTTGCCAGTGCAGAACGCCATTGCCAGATTCAGTGTCTACCTTCACGCAGGCAATAGCAGACGTGGCGAACATCGGAGCCGATTCATTCTGGCATAACTCTGCGACCAAATAGCCCACCAGCGGCAAATGCGAAACCACCAGAACCGCACCGACGCCTTCTCTCGCCAGCGTTTGCAGATAATCGCTGACAAGCTGGGCATCACCGCCGGGCGTCAGTTCATTTAGGCAATCCGCTTCTTCCGGCAAAGGTAGGGATTTTTTCACCACGTCGAGCGTTTGCTGGGCGCGTAAATAAGGGCTCACCAGAACGCGCTCAATATCGATATCTTGCTCGTTCAACCAACACGCCATCTGACAAGATTCATCACGACCACCGTCGCTCAATGGCCGCACAGCATCACTCGCTGCATCAAGTACCGCATCACCATGACGCATTATCAACACTTGCATATCACACCGCTATGTTAATGAAATATATGATGTATACCCGCCATACTTCAAGCTGCTTGTGCATTGTTCAAAACGTCAACGTTTTGTCCTGCAACTCGAATTATTTAGGGTATATTCTCTATAAGCCAAGCTACATATGCATGAATTATCCTGCACCTGAGACTCGAATTATGTA
Organism: Pectobacterium atrosepticum; assembly: GCF_000740965.1. Taxonomy (NCBI): domain Bacteria; kingdom Pseudomonadati; phylum Pseudomonadota; class Gammaproteobacteria; order Enterobacterales; family Pectobacteriaceae; genus Pectobacterium; species Pectobacterium atrosepticum. Next base: position 3,353,161 of record NZ_CP009125.1, read on the forward strand.
AGGTCTATCCTGCTTTATCTCTGTAGGTTACCTGAGTTTCTCGCCCTGATAAACTCGCCTGACATCATGTTTCGGTCTGGATCGTGACCTGTTCCCATTTACCTGCAGTAATCACATGATAAATAAAAGGTTTAAAGACACTTAGCCGAGTACATTGTCTTGGGAAGATATATCCACAAAATCAAGATGGACATTATAATCAATTACAAACAAATCAATTTATTTTACTAAAAATCAGATTAAAAATAAAAAATCAGCACAAAACACTACTAAAAACACCAAAATAGATGGTTTGCACTTTTTTAACGCATATCAATTTTGCAATATTGTTAAACAACCACTCTACTTCTATCTTTATCTTATATAGCGTTTTTTTGTCCTTCATTTTATATATACCCTAAATAATTCGAGTTTCAGGAAGGCGGCAAGAGAATGAATCCCGATGAGCTTACTCAGGTAAGTGATTCGGGTGACAAATCTGCTGGGAGCAGATTTGAACGCTGCTTGCAGCGGCCCTTTAGGGCGAGGCCCACGACGGGCCGAGTATTTGAACGTAGCCAACGTACATGCAACTTGAAGTATTACGGGTATAAACAAGGTAATTATACGGAATATAAGGTCATATAATAAAAATAGATTACTCTTCTACTTATGGACCATCGTGCAATTTTCGATAAAGCCCAAAGAGTCTTTCTGTTTCTTATATGCTTCCCATTATTCATCACCATGGAAGAGAAAATTAGCAATACATTTCCTTTATAAATTTATTTTCACCATGCGGAAAGTACTGAAAGTAATAGCGATATATATTTCAGCAGTGTGACATCTTTGTGTCAGTGGTTCAGACTATCAGGAAAGAGAATATATTCTCTGCATTTTCCCGAGCGGCGAACCCATGCCATATAAATATCCGCACTGATTAAAACGACTCGTTATGATTTCTTTTGTAATAGTCACCGTAGCGAGCAGTTTTCACGAAAATCAAGACTCTTTCGTGAAGACACTTTCGATGAAAATATGTGAGAGGCATATAAAGGAATCGTTATGAATTCTAAGCGTATAACATTACCTATTCTGGCGACACTATTCACCACATTCGGCCTTTCTCCCACCGCCAGCAGCGTGACGATTAATGGTCAGATCCCCGTATCACTGACCATTACGGCTGCCTGCACGATCAACAATGGTGGAGGCGCAGGAACCACATGGGGAACAATTAGCTTTGGATCCCATTCCGATCTGACGGCCAATATTGACAGTCAGGTTACCAGCGTCAGTGGCAACGGGATTACGGTCAGTTGCTCTGTCGGCACACCAGCAACATTGAGCATTGGCCCAGGGGCGAACGACAACACATCGTTACGCAGGCTCGCGCCAGGGACAGGGACTTATAACGTACCTTATCGTCTATACAGCGACTCAACTCGCACCACTGAGATACCAATCGGTACTGCAACCGGTATTGCCATTGTCGCAACGGGCAACCCACAGTTGGTTCCGGTCTACGCACGTATTCTACCCGCAGATCAAACCGTTCTCTCACCAACAGCGGGTACTTATACCGACACCGTCACTGCAACGATCGAATGGTAATTTTTACAGGCCGGCATGCACGCATGCTGGCCTTTTTAGGGTCTCTGACCAACAAAGTAAGGAGCCGTTATGTCACCACATCTCATGCGCGATTCCGCGTTTACAGCCTACGCCCCACAGTCGGCTCCAGGCATATCTCGTATCGCTATTCAGGCTAAGTAGCCATCGGTATCGCGATGCGTTTTCCATCGGTATTGACTTCGTCACTTCTGCTGTTTGGCACCCTTGTACCCACGGTGACGATGGCGCTCACTGTTAGCAGCACCTTTGACGTCGAAGCCACCATACAAAAGGGCTGTGTGTTTGGCACCAGTACAGCAAGCAGTCAACCCAATATGGGCACGCTTAGCTTCGGGATTCGCGGTGCCACAGCGACAAACGTTGATGTTGCCAGCACGAGCGGAAGCGGATCGATTATCGCCACCTGTACGCCGGGCATTAACGCCATCATTGAACTGGACTACGGCACCAACGGCGGCGGCAGCACGCAACGTTATCTGAAAAATGCGGCAGGAACGCGGCTACTGGCCTACCAGCTTTATCGCGATGCCGCCCGCACACTGGTATGGGGAACGGGGGGGCTGGCACTCAGTATCGTCTCTTTTCCAGCGACGCCCCAGACTTACACCGTCTATGCCCGCTATTTTGGCGGCACGCCTCTGCCTCCCGCGGGGATTTACACCGATAACGTGACCGTCAGCCTGACTTATTAAAAATAAAACAGGATAAATACAGGATGAAAAGGAAAATGACGTTTTTTATTCGGGCAATGGTCTTTTTGTTGAGCAGTATCAGCCTATCTTGCTTTGCCGCCAGTTCTATCCTCGTTTGGCCGATTTATCAGGTCATTGAGTCAGATGAAAATAGCTCGGCGCTGTGGCTGGAAAACAAAGGCGATGCCCCCGTCGGTCTACAAATCCGCATCATGTCCTGGAAGCAAATAGATTTTCAGGATCGTTATGCCGACCAAAGTAACGTGATTGCCACACCGCCGTTCATGACGCTGGAGCCGGGTAAGCGCAATATGATACGCCTGATTCGCGTCAACCCGCCTCCCGCCAATACTGAACAGGCTTACCGCATCATCATTGATGAGATTTCCGCGCCCTATCAACAAAATTCCCCGCAGATGGGGCTGCAATTTCAGATGCGCTATCTGTTGCCTTTGTTTCTCGATGGTCAAGGCATCTGGACACATGCTCGCCCAGATAAACGGCGTGCCGACACCCAACCTACGCTACCCGTGCTCAGCTGGCGAATCAGCGCAGTGGGTGGGAAAAACTACCTTTATGTCCGTAACCGAGGTGTGGTACATGCCCGCCTGAGCAACGTCTATTGGTCCGCCGACCAAAGCGGGAAAGGAAGCCGGACTACGTTAACCGACGGCTTTTTAGGCTATGTGCTACCGGGGCAAGAGATGCGCTGGCCGCTGCCCGCAGGCATATCGCCCCCGGGTGCAGCGATGCAACTCTTTACCCATCTGATCGATATCACCGACCCCATATTGATTAAACGCGAATGATAGAGCGATTAACGGCAGAGGCAGATTTATTGACCATGCGGCCATGGTGAGGTCAGGCATGATGATCAAAACAGGTGTCTTGCCCCTGCTCATGTATGCCTCGTTTGCGCTGTTGTATTCTGCGACGATTCTCGCGGAAGACTATACCGATCTTCCCGCCCCTCCCCGCGCCATGCCCTCAGTCAGTGAGTCCGTTTATTATTTAACGCTTTCTGTTAATGGACAGGGTGATGACGAGGTTGTCCCTGTCACCTATCGCGCAGGGAACTATTATGTGGATGCAGCAACGCTGCGTTCGAATTACGTCCGCCTACCCGATCAAAGCACGGGGCTCGTCAATGTCAGCACACTGCCAGAGGTCACTGCCGATTACGATCAGGCTATACAGCAGCTAAAGCTCACCGTGCCCACATATTGGCTACCAGAGCAATCCGTTGAAGGCGGAGGGCAAAACATGGAGCATTACCCAGCCCGCAGCAGCCCCGGTTTGTTATTCAACTATAACCTGTATTACACCGCCCCCAGCAGCAATTCCGATTCGCTCAGCAGTTGGATGGAGCAGCGCTTTTTCAGCCCCTACGGAACCTTATCCAATACGGGAATCTACTATTTCACATCAGGCAGCAGTAACACACAGCAAGATGGCTATCAGCGTTTCGATACCTATTGGCGCTACAACGATAACGAACGCATGATCACCTATCAGGTTGGCGACCTGATTAGCAACTCTCTAACGTGGAGCAACTCGGTGCGTATGGGCGGCCTGCGTATCGCTCGCAATTTTGGTCTTCGCCCGGATATCGTGACCTATCCCATGCTGCAATATACTGGTACGGCCGCCGTGCCCAGCACGCTGGACCTATTTATCAATGGCTATAAAGCGAATAGCACCAGCCTGAATGCCGGTCCTTTCACCCTAACGAATACGCCTTATCTGAACGGCGCAGGGGAAGCGACCGTCATTACTACAGACGCCCAAGGACGGCAGGTTTCCACCACGATCCCTTTTTACGTCTCCAACGCATTGCTGAGAGAGGGGTTAAGCGATTTCGATCTGTCCGTTGGCGTTTTACGTCAGGATTATGGCGTACAGAATAATTCCTATACTGACGATCCGACCGTCAGCGGCATCTATCGGTATGGCTTGACCAATAAACTCACGGTGTCGGCACATGGCGAAGCAGTGAAGGATCTATCTCTGCTTGGTGCAGGGGCGGATTTTACCCTCGGACGCTGGGGGACACTGAGTTCGTCCTACAGTCAGAGTGAACAGGAAGCCACCGGACACCAATACACAACGGGCTATTCCTACTACACCTCCTCATTTGGCCTGAACGTTCAGCATGCCACGCGCAGCGAAGAATACCGTGATTTAACGGCCATACTCACGGGAGGTCGTCTAAGCCGAGAAAGCAATCAGGCAACGATCAGCAGCCAAATATTCGGTGACGGCAATGGCTCGTTCGGCGTGGGTTATTTCGATATACGCGCCTACGATTCAACCCGGACTCGCCTGCTGAATTTCTCTTTCAGCCGACAGCTGTGGCAAGGCAGTTCCATCTATCTCGCCTTTAACAAAGCGCTGGGAGAAAACGGCTACAGCGCCCAACTCCAGTTCGTGATGCCTTTTGGCAACAATGGCAGCGTCAATGCTGGGGTTCAGCGCGACAACAATGGCGATTATTCCCCGCGAGTCGGGGTGAACCGTACCACGCCGACAGAAGGCGGGTTCGGCTGGAACGCCGCGTATGGTGCAGGAAGGACTCCCTATCATCAAGGTTCGCTGAACTGGCGCGGCCCTTATGCGATGGTAGCTGGCGGAACCTATGGCAATGCAGGAAATACCACTCAGTGGGGAGAGCTGAGCGGTTCGCTGATCTACATGAACGGGGGGCTTTTCCCTAGCAATCGTATTAACGACGCTTTTATTGTTGTCGATACCGAGGGATATCCTGACGTCCCGGTAAGGTACGAAAACCAACTGGTAGGGAAAACCAATAAACGCGGCCATTTACTCGTCCCCTGGGTCGCGTCCAATTACCCCGCGAAAGTGGAAATCGATACGTTACAACTGCCAGCCAACGTCACTACCCCACAGGTGGAATCCCGTGTGTCGGTAAAAGAAGGCAGCGGCACTGTCGTGACATTTCCCGTTCATGTCGTGCGCTCCGCCAACATTATGCTGCGCAATACGGACGGTAATCCTCTCACCATCGGCACCTGGATAACTGACGAAGCCAGCGGCAACACCACGATCAGCGGCTACGATGGCCTGGCCTACTTCACCAATCTGGGGACGTCTAACCGCTTACGCTTTAAACAAGAAGACGGACGGCTTTGCCGCGTGGCGTTCTCACTGCCGGAATCACAGGCCATGATGGCGACCATCGGCCCGCTTACCTGCCAGACTGACTCAAAAGGATAAAACGATGCTGACCCCGATACCGCAGATCCAGCACCTCTTCGCCACCGACCGGCGGTCCGCCCGTTGGTTACAGCTGGCTTTCCTGCTTATGGCACTGTATTACGCACCATTTAGCCACGCTGCCTGTACCACGCCGCCCAGCAACACCGTGCTGGGGCCTTATGGTTCTTCCGTTGTCGGCGTTAACGGTACGCCACAGGTCGTGGCATCGGGAAGTGGATTTCGCTGTACGGGGAGTGTGTTGAGTTTAGCAAGTACCAATACCATCACCGCTACGATACAGAGTGACAGCAACCCCAGCGGCACCACCATGCGGATGCGTAGAGGGACAACCACAGACTATGTTCCTTACAGCCTGTGTATGGATTCGGGCTGCGGTACGCTCTATAACATCAACTCGACCTACACCTGGAGTCGGACGACCTTTCTGGACATACTCGGTCTGTTCAACTCCACTGACGGCACGATGCCGATCTATATCCGCACCAGTATAGGCAGCAACGTTTCCGCCGGGACCTATACCGACACGGTGACGATCAAATGGGATTACCGACTTTGTGCACTGGGCATATTGGGCCTCTGCTCTTACGATGAGGGATCAACGACCTCAACGCTCAATATCACCATGAACATCACCAATGATTGCCAGATCACCAGCGCGCCAAATATCAGCTTTGGTACGGCAGCATTTCCCGCCAATTTCGCAGCGGTCAACAATAATCTCGGCGTTCGCTGTACGCTGCTGGGCGCGTATACCGTCAAGCTCGTCAGTACCCATCCCGACGATGCCAACTGGCGCAGAATGACGGCCACTGTCGGTAGTACGCCTTACTACTTGCAATATCAGCTCTATCGTACCGGGAACATCGCCTGGACCGAGACTAACGATTATAGCGGCGCGGGAACGGGGATTACGCAGAATATCCCGTACACCGCCCGCATTAACGCCAGTCAAGCCAGCAAGCCTGAAGGGACGTATAAAGACACCGTCACAATCAACGTCACGATCAACTAGTCCTACCGTCTTCACCGGCTGGCGGATAGAACGTCCGCTGGCCTTCCCGCATCGTGAGTAAACACTCGCAGGGTGCGAACCGATCGCCATACTGTTGTTGCAGTACCAATAGCGTTTTCACTACCGTTTCCATCCCCAGACGATCCATATAATGGAACGGACCGCCGAGGAAAGACGGGAAACCAATGCCAAATACTGCACCGATATCACCGTCACGAGCACATTGAATCACGCCTTCATCCAGACAACGCGCCGCCTCATTCAACATCATCATCACGGCACGCTGGCTGATTAATGCAGGATCGATATGCGCCTTCGGTGTCACATCCAACAACGGATAAACCGAGCTGTCGACTTCTTTCCCCGAGTGCCAGAAACGGCGCGTTTTATTGTACCGATAGAACCCTTTGCCATTCTTGCGCCCTTTGCGCCCATCTTTCAGGATCGCATCAAACGCTGGCGGGGAGGTAAAACGATCGCCGAGTTCTTCACTCAGTACCGGTACAATTTTGGTCGCGACATCAATACCGACTTCATCCAGCAGCGCTAGCGGGCCGACGGGGAAACCAAAACGCACCAGCGCATAGTCAATCGATTCAATCGGCTCCCCTTCCAACAGGCAGTAAGCCGCTTCGTTGATGTAAGGTGCCAATATGCGATTCACATAGAAACCAGCGCTGTCTCCCACGACGATCGCGGTTTTTCCCTGCTTTCTCGCCAGGGCAACCGTCGTCGCAACCGTCTCCGCGCTGGTGTGCGCGTGGGGAATGACTTCAACCAGCGGCATTTTATCTACCGGGCTAAAATAGTGCAGGCCAACAACCAGTTGTGGACGACGCGCGCCCTCCGCGATTTGATGGATCGGCAACGAGGAGGTATTGGATGCGAAAATGGTATGCGGCGCGGCATGATCTTCAATCTCCGTAATCATTTGCCGCTTCAGTGCCAGATCTTCGAAGACCGCTTCAATGACGATATCTGCATGTTCAAAACCACGATAGTCCGTACTGCCGGAAATCAACGTCATCAAACGCTGGCGCTCCGTCGGCTTCATCCGTTTACTCTGAACGCGCTTGGTCAATAATTGCCAGTTGTACTTCAACGCATGGTTAATACCCTGCTCATTGATATCTTTAATACGCACAGGCAACTGCCCGCGCGTTGCCGTCACGCTGGCGATCCCTCCGCCCATTAACCCGCCACCCAGAATGCCGACACGATGGATCGGCTTCGCCTCAGAGGCCGCACCGGAGGTTTTCTTTAATGCGTTAGTGGCAAAAAACAAGTGGCGTAGTGCGGCAGACTCCGGCGTCATCACCAGTTTTCCAAACGCTCGCGCCTCATGCCGATACCCTTCTTCCCGGCCTTTTTCTATTCCCCGGCGTACCACCTGAATGATCTTTTCAGTAGCGGGATAGTTGCCATGTGTTTTCGCGCGAGTCTTGCGTTTCACCATTTTGAAAAGCAAATGACGAATACCCGGACTGTTCAGCAGACGCGAACGCCAGCCCAGCGGCACCGCTTTGCGTTTTCCTTTTTTGAGAATCTCGACTGCCGTATCCAGCAGAATATCGTGCGGAACCGCCTCATCCACCAGCCCCTGCCGTAGCGCCTGACCCGCCCGGAGATGGCGACCCGTCAGAATAAGATCCAGTGCGCTATCCAGACCAATCAAACGTGGCAAACGCTGCGTTCCGCCCGATCCGGGAAGGAGGCCAAGCTGTACTTCCGGTAGCCCAAGCACCGTTTTTTCATCCAGCGAGCAAACGCGATAGTCGCAGGCTAATGCCAATTCCAGCCCACCACCTAAACAAGCACCATGAATCGCAGCCACCACGGGGAAAGGTAACGCTGCAATCTGCTCAAACGTTTCCTGCCCTTGCTTGGCTAGATTTTCGGCCTGCTCGGCGCTGCTGCACTTATTCAACATGGTGATATCCGCACCAGCAATAAACGAATCAGGCTTGGCGGAAATAAAAATCAGTCCCCTGAGCGTCGCATGCTGCCGCGCCAACTCAAAGACCGAGAGGATCTGTTCTGCAAATTCGCTCTTTAGCGTGTTCACCCTCTCGCCGGGGACATCAATGCTGATCACACCGATATTGTCCGGCCGAATGGTGAGGGAAAATGCAGATGTTTTTTCCGTTGTAGGCGATGCTGTAACGGAGAAAGGCTGTTGATCGTTCATGGCGTCACCTCCAGTACCATTGCAGCGCCCAGCCCGCCCGCCGCGCAGGCGGTGGTTAATCCCAGCCCGCCACCGCGACGACGCAGTTCATTCAGCGTTTGGGTAATCATCCTCGCGCCAGTGGCAGCAAAAGGATGCCCATAGGCAATAGAGCCACCCAGTACGTTGAACTTAGCGCGATCCACCTCACCCAGCGCGGCATTTCTGCCCAATTGATTCCGAGCAAATTCATCGCTGGCAAACAGCTTCAGATTTGCCAGCGTCTGGGCAGCAAAGGCTTCGTGCATATCAATGAGCGTTAGATCGGCCAACGCCACACCCGCTCTTGCCAGCGCAAGCGGGGAAGCATAGGCAGGCCCCAACAACATATCACGCTGCACGCCGATGGCGCTGAAGGCATAACTGCGCAGATAGCCTAGCGGCGTAAGCCCCAGACTTTTGGCCTTGGATTCACTCATCATCAAGACTGCCGCTGCGCCATCCGTTAGCGGCGTGCTGTTTGCCGCCGTCACCGTACCGTGTCGGCGATCGAACGCCGGACGTAAACGCGAATACTGCTCTATGGCGGAGTCATGCCGCACGTTGTTATCTTCACTCAACGCCTTCTCGTAAGGGGGGACGTAAGCCGTCATCACTTCATCCCGCAGCACGCCAGATTCCCAGGCCTGTGCTGCCAGCCTGTGTGAGCGATGTGCCAGTTCATCCTGTTCTTCACGCGTGATGCCGTAGGTTTTTGCCATCTGTTCCGCGGTATCGCCCATACGCAGCTCGGTGGAATACTCCGCCACGGCGGGCGCAACCGGGAGCAAATCTTTCGGACGCAGGCCGCTCAACAACGTCAACTTCTGGCCCAGCGTTCGGGCCTTGTTCATATCCACCAGCGTTCTGGCCAGCGCTTTACTGACGCCAATGGGCAGCACAGAAGAGGAATCCGCGCCCCCGGCAATACCGACTTCCACCGTACCCGCCATAATGCTTTCTGCCACATTAGCGACAGCCTGAAAGCTGGTGGCACAAGCGCGGGAAACACTATACGCATCGGTATGCACGCTCATGCCCGTACCAAGCACGATCTCTCTGGCGATATTCGGCGCTTCAGGCATTTGGACCACCTGCCCGAACACCAATAGCTCGATCAGCTCAGGATCGATACCGGTTCGAACCAGTAACTCACTGGTGACGAGCTTCCCTAACTCAATGGCAGGTACGCCATGATAGGCCGTTGCCTGCCGGGCAAATGGGGTGCGTAATCCGCTCACGAACACAATGCGATCGCCACGGCGGGTTATCAGAGGTAATACCTCACTCATAAACGCTCCTGTTAACCGAAAATAAAGTACGCGCACAACAGGTCAGACCTGATTTCATTGTTAACCAGATAGTTACATTACGCAAAGCCGCGCAACATAAAAGTGTGAAGAGCATGCAAGTAGCGACGAACAAAAAAGATGAAGAAACGGCAAGAAGAGAAGAAACAGAGGTCAGGCGATAAGTTAGGGAAAGGAAGCAATAACAGGAGCCGCGGAAGGGCTCCTGCCAACACAAAAGTTAACGCAGGCCGAGCTGGAAAATCATCGTTTCAACCTGACAGCTGAACGTAAAATCAATGTCCAGCTTAACGCCGCCGTCTACGTCTTCCAGCGTGCTAGCGATTTCGCAAGGTTCAGACTCTACCGCACGCGCTTTTTCCGTCAGGGCCGCTAATGTCGCTTCCGCGTCAGAACGATCGCCGAACACGTTGCTGTAAGATGCCGTGCAATCTGTGTTATCCATGATTGTGCCGACATCGACACAGCAGCAGGCTGCGGTTTCTTCAGCACTGCATTTGTTGATTACGTTCGTCATGATGCTTTCCTCTTAAGACTTAAGACGCAGGAGATTTGATCCAGTTCAAAAATTTTTATCTTCCTTATATTTTACTCCCTCATCCCAAATCAGTGCCAGCACTTCATGCTAGCCAGCAATTTTAGTGATATCAGTCACATTAATGTGTTATTGAGCAGTGAAGGCTGAGTAATATTTCCTCACACAAATTAACCAAACCGTTAAGCAGATCTAAATTTTGCATCATTTTAGAAATATTTCGGATACACAAGCGCAACATTATTGTATTCCCAACTTATACTTTGCCAACTGGTCTGATTTGTCAGGCTGAGTGCGCCCCCTACAATGCGCGTCCCTTGTTACTTTGTGTAACAACGTTAAATAACAAGCATATAAAGAGGTTTTGGTCATGAGCCAGAAAAACCTGTTCAAACAATCCACAATTGCTGTTGCGGTGGCCCTGTTTTCAGCAAATGTGTCCGCGGCTGGTTTCCAGCTTAATGAATACTCATCATCGGGTCTGGGACGCGCGTTTTCTGGTGAAGGTGCCGTAGCCGACAATGCGACCTCCGGTAGCCGTAACCCGGCGACCATGACCATGTTTGACCGCCCATCGTTCTCTGGTGGTGTCACCTATATCAACCCAGATATTGATATCAGTGGTTCAAGTTCATCTGGGCAAAATGCTGATGCGAAAAATATCGCACCACATGCCTGGGTGCCGAACCTGCATTTTATTATGCCGCTTAACGAACAGTGGGCGATTGGTGCTTCTGCGGTAACCAACTATGGTCTGGCGACTGAGTTTAATGACAACTATGTAGCTGGCTCTATCGGCGGTCAAACCGATCTGCTGACCTCGAACCTGAACCTGAGCGCCGCCTATCGCCTGAACCAGCATTTCAGCTTTGGTTTAGGTGTTAACGCCGTCTATGCCGATGCCAAGTTTGTGCGTCATGCAGGGGAGCTGTCCGCTGCATTTCCTCCTGCTCTAGGTGTGACTCCCCGTACAGAAATATCACGTATGGAAGGTAAAGAGTGGGGCTACGGCTGGAACGCCGGCATCCTGTACGAAGTAGATGAAAACAATCGCATCGGCCTAACCTACCGCTCTAAAGTCGATATCGACTTTAATGGTGACTACAGTAACCAACTGCCCGCAGGAGCAGGAGCGCTTAATGGCGCAACAGTGCCTGGTAAACTGACGCTAAATCTGCCGGAAATGTGGGAAGCATCGGCCTATCATCGCGTAGCGCCGAAATGGGCGGTACACTACAGCCTGACCTACACCAGTTGGAGCCAGTTCCAAGAATTGAAAGCAACGGGTAGCAATGGACAAACCTTGTTCCAGAAAGAAGAAAACTTCCGTGATGCTTATCGTATCGCACTCGGCACCACCTACTATCACGACGATAACTGGACGTTCCGTAGTGGTATTGCGTTTGATGACAGCCCGGTACCGGCCGACAGACGTTCTATCTCCATCCCCGATCAGGACCGTTTCTGGTTGAGCGCAGGTACTACCTATGCGTTTAACAAAGATGCCTCTGTTGATGTTGGCGTGTCCTACATGCATGGTAAAAAAGTTACCATCACCGAAAAAGGCCCAACTGCAACGTCTCCAACGTACAACTTCAGCTCTGAGGGTAAAGCCTGGCTGTACGGCGTGAACTTCAACTATGCGTTCTAAATAACCTACGAATTTCTAAATAAAAGCAGGTAAGGCAACTTACCTGCTTTTTTATTTGTCCGTATGTACCTAGGCGAAGACACAAAAAAGGCCGCTTTCGCGGCCTTAGATAGTGTGATCCGGTTAATACCGATTACTCAGGCTTAACCTCAATATAATCCAGACCCAGCGTACTGCTGGTGTAGCTGCGAATTTTATTGGTCATCTCAATATTACCGTCCAGCTTCTGACCATAAGACGGTACAATCTCTTTCAGCTTGCTCTGCCATTCCGGCGTCGCTACTTTATCTTTAAACACTTTTTCCAGCAGGCTCAGCATAATCGGCGCTGCGGTAGAAGCGCCCGGAGAGGCGCCCAGCAGAGCGGCAATCGAGCCATCCTGCGAACTGACAATCTCAGTACCCAGCTTCAGCACGCCGCCTTTATCATCATCTTTCTTGATAACCTGAACACGCTGACCTGCAACCGTCAGTCTCCAGTCTTCTTTCTTCGCGTTCGGGAAGTATTCCTGCAACGAAGCGAAACGATCGTCGTCATCCATCATGACCTGACTGACCAGATATTTCACCAGATCGAAGTTATCCAGACCGACGTGCGTCATTGGCATCACGTTGGAGAAGGTCACGGAACCGATCAGATCCCACAGTGAACCGTTTTTCAGGAACTTGCTGGAGAAAGTGGCAAACGGCCCGAACAGCAGGACTGGCTTGCCGTCAAAAATACGGGTGTCCAGATGCGGAACAGACATCGGTGGCGCACCTACAGAAGCTTTACCGTACACTTTTGCCATGTGGCGTTTCACGATTTCCGGATTTTCTGTCACCAGGAATTCGCCGCCAACCGGGAAGCCACCGTATAGATCGGCCTCAGGAATTCCGGATTTCTGCAACAGTTTCAGTGCCGCGCCACCCGCACCGATAAAGACGAATTTCGCCTTAATCACGCTCTCTTTTTCACCGTTCTTCAGATCGGCGTAAGTTACGCTCCAGGTGTTGTCCGCGTTACGTTTGATATCACGGACTTCTGAATTCAGGTGCAGCGCAAAGTTGGACTTGGTTTTCATCGCGCTAACCAGCTGACGCGTGATTTCACCGTAGTTCACATCGGTACCGATAGGCATACGGGTTGCAGCAATCTTCTGAGCCGGATCGCGACCTTCCATCACCAACGGAACCCACTCTTTGATCGTATTGGGATCGTCAGAGAACTCCATGCCACGATACAGCGTGCTGTGCTGCATCGCATCATAACGGTGTTTCAGGAAGGCCGTGTTCTCGTCACCCCAGACAAAGCTGATGTGCGGCACACTGTTGATGAAAGCATGCGGATTATTCAGCACGCCGTTTTTCACCTGATAGGACCAAAACTGGCGCGAAATCTCAAACGCTTCGGTAATTTCCAGCGCTTTGCTGATATTGATAGGGCCGTCGGGATTATCCGGCGTGTAGTTGAGTTCCATGAAGGCCGAGTGACCCGTACCGGCATTATTCCAGCCGTTAGAGCTCTCTTCCGCCACGTTATCCATACGCTCAACCATGTCGATAGACCAGTCTGGTTGCAGCTCCTGTAAATACACGCCTAGCGTAGAGCTCATAATGCCCCCGCCGATCAGTACCACGTCCGTTGTCTTCTCTGTCGTTTTAGCATCTTCAGCCATAGCCAGTGGGGCGCTGACCACCACGCTCAGGCAGAAGAACATAGCAAGTAGTTTTTTCATGCTTATATCTCTATTTTTATCAGTGCAGGTAAATAGAATTCCAGGCATTCATTAACACATGAGTGCACCACTATGAGTAAAAAGCATCGTTCTTATGACCTTTTTGTTAATCACCTTGCTAACAAAAAAATCAGCACGCTGACGCATTTCAGCCACGATGAGCATCCGTACTGGTTAATGACGTTACATTATTGTTATCTGACGGGAAGAAATAAATTTTAGTAAGTAAATAAATGAACAACAAAGTAATAACTTTTAAGAAACAAACCACAGAATCATCATGGTAAAAATAAGTTTAGCCGTATTTTATAAAAACAAAAGGCACCCGCAGGTGCCTTTGAGATGAGTGATAATGCGCAACGCTACTTCGCTGAATCGATCTCGTCGAGCGAGTCTTCAATCGCGGCGGCATTCGGGTTCTGCTGCGGGGCGATTTGCCCATCGCTGGCGAGGAAATCGTGCCGCTGGAAATAGGCTTCGCGTATCATCAGGTAAGGATCGGAAGAATTACGCAGTAAACCATCAGAATCCAACAGCTGTGCTCGCGTTTCCAGTCCCTCGATAGCCCACTTGCCAGCAGACATCCAGAACGTCAGATAACTCAGCATCGGATATAGTGTATCCGCTACGCCACCGCCGTCTTCACGTGGTGTTACGCTACCGTAGCCGGGCAACACCACATAAGGCCCGTATCCCACACCATAATTACCCAGCGTACTACCAAAGCGGCGAGACTCTTCTTTCGCCAGTTTAGGATTAGCCATCGATGCCACGTCAATCAGACCGCCCATCCCGAGCAAGGTATTCAGGAAAAAGCGGTTAAAGTGAATCATCGCTTTATACGGCTTGCCTTCAACGAAGTAGTTCACCATCGTTGCAGGCTCTTCCAGGTTGTTGAAGAAGTTCCCCAGTCCGTTGCGCGCAGGCGTCGGCACATAATCGCGCCAGGCAACAGCCGCTGGACGTACCACATACGGATCCAGCACGTCGTAGTTGAAGTTGAACATGGTACGGTTAAAGCCTTCAAGCGGATCAGAACGTCCTTCTTGAGCGCGATCCCCGGAACTGGCGCAGCCGATGAGTAACACGCTGGCAAACACCACCCCACTCAGGCGGTAATTCATATCTGTTCTCCCTGATTTATAGTGCGCTATACCCGTCATACTTCACATTGCGTGTGTGTTGGTTACGTTACTCGGCACACTTACGTGCACCTCGCCCCGTTGGGGCCGCTGCACGCAGCGTTCAAATCTACCTCTGGCAGATTTGTCACTCACCCGAATCACTTACTTGAGTAAGCTCATCGGGATTCCTTCACTTACCGCCGGCCCGCAACGCGAATTATTTAGGGTATATACCCGTGACCGAAAATGGGTATTCCCAGTATCAGCACTAGCCTATAAGGCTGAGTGACAAGGACGGGATATCGGCCAACAGTGTAACATTTTATTGATCTATCGCTACGTTGGCTTACGCATTACTACATTTCAGAGGCTTGCCATTTTTTCTTATGGGGACAACACGCGCTATCGTTACGACACGCGTTCCAGCGTGGACAACAGCACAGCATTTCATTATTCCTCTCACAGCATAGCACTGCCCACCTAAATCAGTGAATCACGCGCGGCGTCCCAAGTTGTAAAAACTGACTACGCTTATCATCGGGGTTGTCGGTGCTCACACCCGCAACTTCAGCGCCATTACCCAAGCACCAATCAGCACGATCGTCGAGAGGACCGCTATGAACCCGCCTTCAGAATCCAAGCAGACCCGGCAAGAGAAAGAAAACGACGTTGCGGTAGAGAGTGAGGAAAGCACGCAAGGAAAAGCGATCGATGTTGACGAAGAACATTTACCTTCCCCTGCTGCCGCGATCCATGAGGAGATTCGTCAGGAAGGACAAAAGGAGCTGGAACGCGATGCGATGGCGTTATTGTGGTCGGCGATTGCGGCGGGAATCTCCATGGGAACATCATTCATGGCCGTCGGCATGCTCCACAACCATCTGGTTGGCGTACCCGGCAGCTTTCTGCTGGAGTGTTTCGGTTATACCATCGGCTTTGTAATTGTCATTATGGCGCGCCAGCAGCTGTTTACCGAAAACACGGTTACGGCGGTGCTTCCCATCATGCATAAGCCAACACGCAGCAATTTCCACCTGCTTGGTCGGCTATGGTCCGTCGTGCTGACAGGTAACCTGATCGGGACAGCTTTGGCCGCCCTCGCCTTTACCTATATGCCCGTTTTTGATGGTGAAACGCGGGAGGCGTTAGTCGAGATCGCCATGAAGGTCATGAAAAACTCTCCAACGGAGATGTTCGCCAACGCCGTTGTCTCTGGCTGGATTATTGCCACTATGGTCTGGATGCTGCCTCACGCCTACTCCGCCAAACTGTGGATTATCATCATCATGACCTGGATGATTGCTTTCAGCGATCTCACACACATCGTGGCCGGTGCCTCAGAGATTTTTTATCTTGTGTTCATTGGCCACATCCCCTGGCAGGCGTTCATCTGGCCGTTTGCCTTGCCCACACTGGCGGGGAATATTATCGGCGGTACCTTTATTTTCGCACTCATCAGCCATGCGCAAATTCGTAATGACATGAACAGTTCATCCCACGCCAAACGGCAAAAGGCGCATGAGAATGATGGAAAAGAACACCGACAGAAACGCTGATTGCCGACACTTTGAGCAAACGCGCCGTTAAGTGCTTATTCTCAGAGCAAAAATGCGTATAATGGTCGCGCTTCACGTCTCCATAGTTAAACGGATATAACAAGCCCCTCCTAAGGGCTAGTTGCAGGTTCGATTCCTGCTGGGGACACCATTCACACGTCTAAAAGCCCTTAATAAACTCTATTTTTCCCTATAAAATCATAAAATTAAATCATATACGTTGTCGGCTAAAAACTACGATGTTGTACCAACATAGGTATAAGAATGCCGCTTATCGTCGGCTTGGACCGGGGAAATTATCGACGAGTCTAATTTTGAAGTCAGGGTGAGCGTCAACAATCTGAATTTTAAAATCAGGAAAGTTATCAACAATTTTCCATTGCCCTGCTCGGTTAGCAAACGCGGTAACTTCTTCTACTCTAAGGTGTTCGTGCGCGTTGACAATCTGCACCCTATAGTCTGGAAACGAATCAACAATTTGAATTCTTCCATACACTTTAGATACATCGACAGCAAGGGAGAATGGCGAGAAAAGAACAGCGCAACAGAGCAATGCTAAACCTAAAGGCCTCATATTTATTTCCTTGATTTATATATATTCCTGAAGATTATTTCATGGTAACTATCTGATTTTGTCAATATAGATAGATGCTTACACGACGTTAATCTAACAATACGGAGGTTATATGGAATGGCGCGATATCTCGCTTCGTCTGGCTACGCCGGAGGACGAGCGGTTCCTGTTTGAGCTTCGCCGTGCGGCGATGGATGAACATCTTCAAAGAGCTGGCGTTATTGCTGATGATTTGGCGCACTGGCAGCGAATAAAATATCATTATAATGACGCCTATATTGTGCTGATGGGGTCTCAACGCATTGGATTATTCAAACGACATAAAGGCGACAATGCGTGGATTATTATACAAATCCAGATTTTACCGGCCTACCAGGGACAGGGCATCGCGGCGTGGTTATTAAAAACATTTTTACAGCAAGCGGATGAAGCCAATGTCCCCGTTACGCTGAGTGTTTTGAAAGGCAACAGGGCAATAACGCTCTACCAACGTTTAGGTTTTAAGATCGTTGATAGCTCTGCTAGTGCATTAAAGATGAAGCGCAGCCAACGTTTACTATAATTTTAGAGTGTCATCCCCTTCGTAGGGTAAATATCTTTCCTGTCCGCTATTTCTCCGATGCTATTTCTCATGCATTACGTCCCCAATCAGTAATGAGAAGCCAACATTAAAAGGTTTCAATACATTGAGAAGCGCAAAACAGGAAAATACCCCACAATAGAAAGAGGTATGTTTGAGCATACCTCTCTTATCATGATTATTTCGATACTGTTATACTGGCATCTGTAAATTCTGGGTAACCGGCCGGGCGGCCATTATTCAGGTTAGTCAGGAAATTCCCGTCTTTAAGAGGAATCGAAGCTGAACCATAATCAAACGCATTTAATAGGTTACGCAACTCTTGATTATTAATACCATCGCCAAGCATTGAGTACCAGCTGATAAGATCTGGCGTGACAAATTTTCTATACGGATTTTCCGCTTGTTCATTCGTTTTAGAAAAGCGGAAAGCATGGGTTAATGGTCCATCTTTGTGATAAGAAAATTTCAGATGACCATCCTGCTTGTCGATACTCGACGCCTCTTTGGTCGTTAACTTACCATGTGCACTGTAGCTACCGTGCGTCACCACACCATTTTTAGTCCAAATAGCCACATGTTCCCAATCATGGCGGTGGCCTGAATTTACACCATTCAGTATCTGGTCTTTTAAAAAGTAGAGCGCATAGAAGCTACCGCAATAACGAGATCCAGCAGAATTAACACAGGCGTATCGATGCAATGTATTTGACGAGTCGAGAAAGTTACTCCATCGGCACCCACCCGTTATATTTCCTGATGGTTTCAACCCTCCATTCTGTACGCCGCTACGACTTACTCCAGCGCTAGGAAGGCAACCATCTGTATCAAAATCAAATACAGGCGCAATGGCTCGTGCATCAATTCCGGATGGCAACGCTTGGTTCAATTTAGGGAAATTATCTGCATGTGAAGAAAAAGTGGCGAACAACATTGAGAATACTAGAATCGTTTTCTTTCCTGAAAGCATATTAACTCCTTTGGCAACGGATAGTCCTTTTAAAATCAACACTATCAATAGTAAAAAATGTAACCATAATGAAAGTGTAGGAAGGAATACTTTTAACAAGAAAGAGGGGGAAGTAAAAATCATTTATTTACAACAATAAATCATTGTATATTTAGCCTGCAAAATAATGCATGTGATTTATATATAATAAATCAGTAAAGATCCTAACCCGTTAGGATCTTTACTCGCTAACCACGTCATAATGCTGGTTGCCTGCATCAAAACGGTATTCCAATAGAATATCGCCTCCACCATGGGAATAGCAGTTCAGCGTAATGCTATGGTTATCTACACCGTTCTCAATATTCATATAAATTGGTGTCATGAAAAAACCAAACTGGCATTGCTGAAAATCAGGTTTGAGAAGTTGATCGACATTGCCGCTCTTCTTATTGATCGCCTTGATTCCCTCAACAACCATCCCTGTATCGCTGTTTTGATACACCCCAACGAAGCTATGCGTCGCCGTTTGTCCCCAGAAAGGAATATCAACCTGCCCTTCTAGCTTTGCGGGTTGCTCGCTATCGTCAAAGGATGCCACACGCCGTAAACTAACATCATAACGTGCCTTTCCGTTTGACCACTCGCCACGGAGTTCTTCCCCTATTTCCGTCAATTTAAACGGGCAGTGGGTTGTATCGATACCGGACTTAACGCCCTCAATGATATATTTATCATAATCCTGCGGGGAGTGGATTTCGCAGATCTCAAGCGACGTTTCCGTGAGTCGTCCATACAGAGGAATCGGCGCTCGGTATTTATCGTAAAAATAGCTCCCGAGAAGATTTTTATCTTGGTCTGAGCTGTATTTCTGCAATGAAAAATGTACTGGATAAGGCCCAATGTGGCCTTCGTAATTGCTTACGACATACCAGCCAGCATGCGCTTCCCATGTTGCCGTCAACAGTCCACAGGCTATTAAGGTTGATACTGCTAATCTCATACATTCACCTTGTCTACCCGTCATACTTCAAGCCGCATGTGCGTTGGTTTTCTGCAACTCGCGTTGTTTAGTGTATCGATCATGAAAGTGAATCGCTCAAAAGCAGCGCACAACTTCAGCATATTAAACTAATCATGGTGACAGCAGGGGCAGATTTCCACCGTAGAAACCGTCATCACGGTTGTGCCCTGACAATCCCATTCAACACGGACAGGCCGATTTTCAGGCCCTGAGTAGTGCAAATACTTATCGACTGGGCTTTCCGTCATACCGGTAATCACCTCAGTAGCAATGAGATCATCACCCGCAAATACGCGGGCTGTCGCCTGTGACGCTTCTCGCGTTTCACCTGATTGCCGATACAAATAGTTAACCGTCAGTTTAATACTGGGCATAGCACTTCTTAACAGAGCAAAGATAAGGAAAACAGTGTATCGCGTTCCCCCGCACTTGTAGAGCACATACATGGCATGAGGCACTACCGATCCCTGCTAATACCATGATAGTTATCTATTTTTTAAAAACTGATATGTTTGGTCACAAAAAATCACACGGTTAGTAATCAAAAAGTTAAATCTTATGCCTTTTGGATATTAATGAAGCAAAAAAAATAGCCGATACCTTTTTTGATAGGGTGTTTTTAATGCAACTGCATTTTGCATAGATCGTGTTTGGCATAAATACTGTTTTACATTAACCGTGTTCTGACTGAACCATTTATTTAACGTCATGGTGTTGAATAATAGGAAATTATACTCAGCAGATTGATGCCTCTTCCAAGGAAGGTAATTAACCTGCTTGCGTCAGTGACCTACATTTCAGCAATTTTGGCATTAACGTATGTGGTTTTAACACACTGAAGTAACTCACTGGTAAAAACCATTACCAGCATTAAATAGATATAAGAAGGAGTTATACTGTGGTAATTCCAGATATTCAACTCGTGAGTGCGACGACCCCGGCTACCATGCCCCCTATTGGCGCGGCTGCAAATCCGACTGTCGTTGCAGCCATCAGCCCAAGTAATAAAACCGACACATCAGCAAACTCAGACTCTCAAAATATGCCGGACTCGAACGAGAGTACGAAGGTCACGCTGTCTTCTCAAAAGAAGCGCGCTACTGAAGAGAAAGATGCCCAGCCACCTGAACAGATCAAGGCGCAGCAAAAAGCCGCAGCCGAATATTCTCTGGCAACGACGGGTATTCCTTTGTACAACGGCAAGCTGGTTTCTGTGATTAAATACCCAGATGGTAATTCTGAAATGTTTGATGCCTATACAGGACAGCGCATCACACAGGAAGATTTGGCACTCATGAGCGCTCTTCATAGTTCTGGTGGTGAACAGGTATTACATTTTGAGAGTAAAACGTCATATAGCAATTTGTCTGCCGCCGAAGTTTATCAGCAGATTCAAGAAATGCTGCATGGTTCAGGCGATCAAGAAGAGCTGTCTTAATAATAAATAGATGCCAAGACAGATAATCGCATTGCCCTGGCATTAAATAAAAATATAACGTTATCTTAATAGTTTAAGATATCGACTTGATGGAAACCGGCCGATTAACGATTAGGAATGAGTATTTCCGAAAACTCAGCTAATCTTTTCAGGCCATATTCCCAGGGACCAAATCCCGCTTCTGCATTAATATGTCCAGCTTCCCCCACATCAACCAGTTCGCTATCCCACGCCTGCGCCCAGTATTGGGCGCGAGTAAAACTCATCAGCGGATCGTTATGGCTGGCAAATGTCAGTGTTGGAACCGACAGCGGTGAGGCCTGAATACGATCGTCAATCTCAAAGCGCATGGGCTCGGCTGGTGCCACCAGCATAACACCCGCGATCCCTTCCTGCCCTTGTTGCACAACATGGCAGGCGGCCAGCGCACCGAAACTGTGGCCGATTAGAATCACAGGCTGTGTACAGACACTGAGCTCACGGCGGATCGCCAACACCCAGCGATCCAGATCGGCCTGATACCATTCCCGCTGGCGTATACGCTGCCAGTGAGGAAAACGCCGTTCCCAATGGCTTTGCCAGTGCTCGTCATCGCTGTCCCGCAATCCCGGCACCAGCACCATCGTTAGCTGCTGGCTCACTTCCGTCAGCCGCAGATCGATTTCTGTTGTCTGCATCCGCCCTTAACACTCCTGTCTGTTACCCAGTGACTCTCATCCTACCCTGTCTGGTATATCAGCCACCGGTTACTTTAACAATCTGGCCTTACAGCTTTTTCCTTTGATTTTGCCTTTCTGGAGCTGTTGCAGCGCACGTTTAGCACTGTCTTTACGGATTGCGACATAAGCATGTAGAGGGAACATATCAATTTTCCCGACTTCCGCTGCCGTTAATCCTACATCGCCAGTTAACGCGCCAAGAATATCGCCGGGACGGATTTTGGCCTTTCTGCCACCATCAATGCACAGCGTCATCATCTCAGGTTCGAGCGCAACATCACCACTGCGGCTAATCTCATCCGCCGATGTCCATTTAATTCGCATACCGATATAGTCTTCAATCAGGTTAGCGCGGTTCATTTCCTGTGGCGTACACAGGCTCACAGCCAGACCCTGCGTCCCCGCGCGGCCTGTTCTGCCAATGCGATGAACGTGAACTTCAGGATCGAAAGCCAGCTCAAAATTCACCACCAGCGCCAACTCTTTGATATCAAGACCGCGAGCCGCAACATCCGTTGCTACCAACACGCGACAGCTACGGTTAGAGAAACGCACCAGAACCTGATCGCGGTCGCGCTGTTCCAAATCGCCATGCAATGCCGATACGCTAATCCCGCGCATCTCCAGTGCCTCAAATACGCTCTGGCAATCACGTTTCGTGTTGCAAAACACCACGCAGGATGCTGGCTGATAATGGCTCAGAATGGCAATCAACAGCGGCAGGCGCTGATCTTTCGTTGTCTCATAGAAACGTTGTTCAATGGCCGACTCTTCCACGTCATCTGCTATTTCGAAACGTTGCGGCTGACGCTGAACCCGTGCGCTGATCTGTTCGATCTCTTGCGGGTACGTAGCGGAAAACAGCAGTGTTTGACGATCGGACGGCGTATAGGAAATCACATCATCAATGGCGTCAGTAAAGCCCATGTCCAGCATGCGATCCGCTTCATCCAGCACCAACACTTTCAGGCTATCTAAAGCCAGAGACTGCTTGCGTAAATGATCCTGAATACGCCCCGGCGTACCGACAACAATGTGCGGTGCGTGGACCAGTGAATCGAGCTGCTGCCCCATCGGCTGACCGCCGCACAGTGTCAAAATCTTAATGTTTTGCGCAAAACGCGCCAGACGGCGCAGTTCTTTGCTGACCTGATCGGCCAGTTCACGCGTCGGACATAGCACCAGCGCCTGCGTGGTAAAATCGCTGACGACAATACGATCTAGCAACCCAATCCCAAATGCCGCCGTTTTGCCACTACCGGTTTTCGCCTTGGCCCGCACGTCTGCGCCGCTCAGAACGGCTGGCAGCGTCGCCGCCTGGACTGGCGTCATTTCGGTATAGCCCAGTTCATTAAGATTGGATAACTGCTCTGCCGGCAGCGCGAGGGAAGAAAAAGAGGTTGTACTCACAGTGATTACTCTACCAAGGACGAAATAACGAAAGGTGACGCCGAGCCAAAGAACGGCGCAGATATGTCGCAATCATAGCAGAGTTCGCCATCGTTGACCGATTTACCTCCCGCAGCCCCACTAAAACAGCGAGACGAATCCTTTACTCACCAAAAAACCTTGTCCTTCAGGGGATAAAAGATAGTTCGCCAGCAGTCGGGCTTCACGCCGGGCTGGCTTCATGATGGCCAACATGTACTCGGCATCAATGCGATAAGGATCGGGTAAGTGAACCACATGCAAATCTGGCTGATTGAGCAGCAATGGCAGATAGCTGGCATAGCCAATGTGCATATCGCTCTGCCCGGTCCGAATCAGGCAACTCCCTGCCGTCATACCCGCCGGAATCGCATGGTCTAGTCCCCCACCCACCAGCGGTTTCGCCTTGTTGCGCAGCTGATTTCCCCATCCGCGATGCAGGCGTTCAATGCGATCAAAGAGCTGAAAAGCATAATCCCCACCGGGGTCACTGCCCGGCGTTGAGGTTGACAGCACAAAGCGAGGGTCAAGCAGCGCCATCAACCAAGACTGCGAGGTCAGTTCCGGTACATTGCGCATGACGATGCAAAGATGGTTGCGCGTAAACACGGCGGTTTCCTCCGCCAGTCCCCGCGTTTTCAAGCGCAAAGGGTGCGCGCAATTTGCCGATGCGAAAATATCCACCGCGTCACCGCGCATCATTTTTTCACTCAGCAGCCCCGCGGGGCCGAAAGTCGGTATCACTTCCACCGCATAACGTTCACTGAATGTCGCCAGCAAAGGAGCAAATGCGAGGCGTAGGCTGCCAGCAGCATACAGGCGAAGGGGATCGGTCATTGTGGCTCCGTCATGGTTAATATCGGTATCAGCGCACGATACGGCTGCGGCGCCATTTCCACGTAAACCTGACGCACCGGAATGCCGTACAGACGAGATAGGTTATCTTCCGTCAACACGTCATCACAGCGGCCATAAAGATAGCGCTGATTATCCATAAGAAGCAGCGCCTGCTCTGCAATGATCACGGCGTGAGCTGGGTCGTGTGTGGTCAACAGGATACTCAGACGTTGCGTTTTAGCCAGATGCTGTAATAACCGCAGCACCTGCGCCTGATTTTGCACATCAAGCGCCGCCATCGGCTCATCCAGAATCAGCGTCTGACACTCCGATGCCAATGCCCGCGCGATTAATACGAGCTGCCGTTGCCCGCCGGACAACGCGCTAAATTCACACTCGGCAAGCGAGGCGATTCCCAGCAGAGTCAGCGCATTCTGAGCCACGCGGATATCATGGGCAGAGGGCATAGCAAACAGCCGAACACGCGCCGCCCGCCCCATCAGCACCATATCCAAGACGCTATAGGAAAACGGTGGGGTAAATATTTGTGGCACAAAACCGATGTGCCCATCGCGCTGAATCGTCCCGGAAAGCGGCGATAAGTTTCCCAATAACGTATTCAGCAGTGTGGTTTTCCCTCTGCCGTTCGCACCCAGAATCGCCGTAATTTCGCCTTCCCGACAGCACAGATTTAACGGTGAAAAAAAGCCCTGCCCCTGCGGGTAGCCATACACCAGTGCTTCTGTCGATAGCCTGATTCTCGGCATGCTAGTGTCCTCTACCCTGTCGCTGTGTTTTATACAACAGCACGGCAAAAAGTGGTGCGCCGAGCAGCGCCGTCAGAATGCCCAACGGGATCTCGGCTTCACTGAGGTTACGTGCCAGATCGTCTACCAACACCATAAAGCCGCCACCCAGCCACAGCGACACCGGCAGCAATCGGCGGTGATCGGCCCCCACCAGCCTACGTGCAACGTGGGGAATAACCAGCCCAATCCAGCCAATACTGCCGCTAACCGCTACCTGAGCAGCCACTATCGCGGCACATAAACTTAATATGAGCCAGCGCAACGGCTGCACGGCCACACCCAGCGCGCGAGCGTCTTGCTCGCCCATCGACAACACGTTCACATGCCAACGCAATCGCAGCAGCAATCCCCCCGCAAGCGCTAACGGCACCGCCATCGTAATCAGCGAATTCCAGTGCGCGGTCGCAAAGCTACCCAGCAGCCAGAACACGATGCTCGGCAGCTTTTCTTCGGTATCCGCCAGATATTGCATCAGGCTAACCAGCGCACCGAAGAAGCCGCTGAGGATGACGCCAGCAAGAATCAGGATCAGTACGTTCTGCTTACCGAAGGCGGCAGCCATCATGAAAATCAACAAGAGCGCCAACATGCCGAACGTAAACGCCGACAGCAGCAAAAGCAGCGGCGTCCAGCTTAATAGAATCGCCAGCGTACCGCCGAAGGCCGCACCGGCAGACACGCCAATAATATGCGGATCGACTAGCGGATTACGGAAAACACCCTGCAGCGTGGCTCCGCTCAGTGCCAGCGCCGCACCTGCACACCAGGCTAATAACACGCGCGGTAAACGTACATTCCATACCACTTGCCGCTCGATATCCCCAAGTAAAGGGTTATCGCCAGATAGCGGCTCGACAAGGATCTGGACGATGCGCCACGGGGATAAGCTAAAACGACCTATCCCCAGTGAGCACACGGCAATCAACAGCGTCAACATCACCACCGTGAGCAGTGTGATCCGGTAGGTGCGATAACTCATTGTGCCGCGGAAGCTTCCGCACGGTAGTCCATACGGTAGAAGCGCTGGTAATACTCATTAGCGGCTTTTTGCATATCGATATCGGCAAAGCGCTCTGGATACAGCTTTTTCGCCATCCACAATTCACCAATCGCTAACGCTTCCGGCATCGGATAACCCCAAGCTTTAGCATATTCCGGCATCAGATAGACTCGATGCTGTTTCACCGCATCAATCGCCTGCCAGGCCGGATCGTTGACAATCTGCTTCACGACATCCGGGTAGCGATCCTGCACAAAAATTACCTGTGGGTTCCAAACCAATACATTTTCAATCGATACTTGCTTGAAGCCTTTTATCGATGCTGCCGCCACATTCAACGCTCCTGCATGCGACATCATCAGGCCGGTATATTTTCCTGAACCGTAGGTTGTCAGGTCTGGGTTAGCCATGTACACGCGGATTCGCTTTTCTTCTGGAATGGAATCCAGACGCGCGCTAACGTTTTGCCGTTGCGTAAAGGTATAGTCAATCAGCGCTTCGGCCTGTTTCTGGCGCTCAACCACCTCACCAATCAGCCGAATTCCAGCTTTGAGCCCCTCGTTATACGCGGTGTTTTCATCACTCATCGTAGGATTGATTTTGTCGGCCTCGCCCGGCTGATCCTGACGCAGCGAGATCGCCACAACCGGAATTCCCGTCCGTTCAATCTGTGCAATCATTTCCGGCGGCGCATAATTAGCGACAAAGACCACCTGCGGCGATAGCTTCAGCAGGCTTTCAATATTGACCTGCGTGAGATCGCCCGGCATCGTTAAATCCGCCAGATGTGGTGCCAATCGTAAATAATGCTCTCCCAGCTGTTTCTTCCAACTGGACAACACACCAACGACGCTGTCCTGTGCATCCAATTGCACCAACAGGTTTAAGGTTTGATGCTGCAACACCACTACGCGATTAACGTGGTCAGGAATAGTCACATCGCGCCCCAGTTGGTCGGTCACCTGACGCGCTGCCCAGGCGTTAGAAAACACCAAAAATAGCCCGGTAAACCACAGCGTGTAGCCAAATTTCTTTATCATGTTGGTATCCTAATTTTCGTTATATATAAAATAATACAGCGATAAAGAAAAAGAAAATACTGATCTCGCTCATAATAATATTCAGATACCAATTTTGGAGTAGATAAACCGAGGAGCGTTTTCCCTAAATAACCAGGTCGCTATTGACACGAACAACGTCAGAAATTATCTGCCAAAAAGATTGTTTATCCTGCTAACGCTTGGTCAGATAAACTGAATTATTACGTTAAAAAAATGATATTTATTCTCACTATTAATCGCGTAGAGTGTTCCCATTACTGAATTTGTAGCACCTTGCTGTGCAGGGCGAACGTGCTAAATATTTGTCTGAATATAAGGATAAATACCCTATGAAGAAGATTGGATTTTTATCATTTGGTCACTGGACGCCGTCGCAGCAGTCCGGCACACGCTCAGCGGCAGATGCATTACTGCAATCCATCGATCTTGCTGTCGCCGCTGAAGAACTGGGCGCTGACGGTGCCTATTTCAGGGTCCACCATTTTGCCCGCCAGTTGGGTTCACCTTTTCCACTGCTCGCGGCCATTGGCGCGAAAACCCGCAGCATTGAAATTGGCACCGGCGTCATCGACATGCGCTACGAAAACCCGCTGTATATGGCTGAAAATGCCAGCGCCGCCGACCTGATATCAGGGGGTCGTTTGCAGCTTGGCATCAGCCGTGGTTCCCCTGAACAAGTAGTCGATGGCTGGCGCTACTTTGGTTATCAGCCCGCAGAAGGTCAGTCTGAGGCGGATATGGCACGGCATCATACCGAGGCACTGCTGGATGTGCTGCGCGGAGAAGGGTTTGCGAAACCGAATCCACAGCCAATGTTCCCAAATCCACCGGGCCTGTTGCGTCTGGAACCTTATTCGGATGGGTTACGCGAACGAATTTGGTGGGGTGCAGGATCGAATGCCACGGCAGTATGGGCAGCGAAGCTGGGAATGAATCTGCAAAGCTCCACGCTAAAGGATGATGAAACTGGCGAACCTTTTCATATCCAACAGGCGCAGCAAATTCGTGCCTATCGGACCGCATGGGCTGAAGCTGGGCATACGCGCTCACCGCGCGTGTCTGTCAGCCGAAGTATTTTTGCACTGATGGATCAGCGCGATCGCGCCTATTTCGGCGGAAGCAGTAACGATAGCGACAAGGTCGGATTCCTCGATGAGAAAACACGCGCGATTTTCGGACGCAGCTATGCCGCCGAACCAGAAGCGCTCATCCAACAGTTAAAGCAGGATGAAGCTATTGCCGAAGCGGATACGCTATTGCTAACCGTACCGAACCAACTGGGCGTTGATTATAATGCGCATGTTATCGAAGCAATTCTGAAACATATCGCGCCGGCGATGGGATGGAGAGATTAGGCCAACCATCTAAATAATTAGCCTATTTATGAGCAGGTAACAATACTATCACTCGGCTATTAATGAGGCGTTACCCCCGAAGATAACGCCGTCAGGAATTGGGGGAATAAGGTACGATTTTCATCGGCATTCCCCCGGTTTTTCCAGCCTGTGAAACGGTTCAACGCTTTTTAATGCTATTTTGAAAATATAGTCTCTGGACCTATTGAATTCCCCCCCTCACTCGGCGTAAATTTAGCGCCGATCCCGTCATAACTGGTGTGACTCTAGTGATGACAGCGGGAAAGATTACCCTTCGGTGATATAACCAACAGCGTAATTATTTCCTTCCATAATAAAACGCACAATCGGGATCGTTGCTGGCGTGGTTTCTGCTGGAGAATAAATCGGTGAAGTATTTTTTTATGGGTATCTCATTCTGTTTAGTCGTTTGGGTGAGTACCTTTATGCTGATGGTAGAATAACCTGTCATTTGCCCGACAAAGATTTATTCGCTGAAGGGCACACACACAGAGATACAAAAGGCTGATGGTATTTATACCCTCAGCCTATTTTTATGCCCGTCACTCACCGTTCAGTTAATGATTCAGCATTATCTTTGCCATGTTCTACAGACTTAGCCCGTTCATTATCACACCGAACACGCCGCCGATTGCCAGCCACGGGCCAAAGGCCAGCGGTTTAGCCGTATCTTCTTTACGCAACCCGCGCCAGACAAGAGTAACGACCAATCCACTCAGCGCTGCAACCAAAACCAAATTCGGTAACGCCTGCCAGCCCAGCCAGGCACCTAGCGCGGCCAGCAACTTAAAATCACCATACCCCAGCGCCTCTTTACCGGTCGCGTATTTGAATACCCAATAGAGTAGCCACAGAGATAAATAACCCGCCATCGCGCCCACCACGGCATCCCCCACTGGGACAAACGTCTCAGAGAGATTAAACAGCAGCCCTACCCACAGAAGCGACAGCGTAAGCACATCCGGCAGCAACAGCGTTTTGATATCAATGACGGTCAGTACCAACAGGAAAGACAGTAGAATCAACGCCCCACACAACGCCATACTGGGCTGCCATAGCAAACCCGCCGTCAGGAAAGCCAGCATGGTGATAACTTCCACCAGCGGATATTGCACAGACACTGACTGATGACAGCAGCGGGAGCGACCGCGTAGCCACAACCAGCTGAACAGCGGGATGTTATCTTTCACCGCAATAACCTGCTGGCAGTGCGGGCAAGACGACGGCGGCCACCACAGGTTGTAGCGTGTACTGTCAGGGCTGGAATCGGTCATTCCGGCCTGAAGATCGAGGTCCTGCTGCCAGCTTCGTTCCAGCATAATCGGCAGACGGTAAATCACGACGTTTAGAAAACTACCAACAATCAGCCCCAACACGCCCAGCGCACCCAACCACCATGCCGGAAACACTTGTGCGAATTCCCTTAAATCGTCCACGTTAGTCCCTGATTATTGATAAAGAAGTGGTATAGATGAGCGTTTCATACTTTGCGGCTAGCACCAACCCTAACAATGGAGTGCTGCTAATTCTTACGATCGACTACGCAACGATGATCCCTGTTACAACAAACGCCCCTGAAAATTCAGCGTTCTGGCTCCCTGCTCGTCCACTTTACCGGTAGTCGCCAGCAGTTTTTTCATGGTCGCCGGTAAATCATTCCCGCTGCTAAGCCGCCCCGTAAAACGATATTCACCTTTCGGCGTAACGCTACCTTTGCCAGACAGCTGTAGATGAGAGGAAACCTGCCGCAGGCTCGCTTCTAGCGCCCCTTGCTCGCAACGCAACGTGGCCTGAGGCGTCGCCAACACCAGCCCACCCAGTGGGGTTTTCACTCGTGCATCTGGCCAAATGACGTTAGCATCCAGCGACTGACAGCCTGAACGATCGACCGTCGCCTCTTGCAGATTTAGCTGCACATTTCCTTCCGCCCCAATGGGCACAATAAAACGCAACTGGCTGAATAAATAGCCAGCCGGAACAGAAAGCCGCCATTGATAAAACTGCGGCTGCTGCCAGCCGCGAATAATGCCTTTACCTTCAATGCCTTCCGGGTTTTTAAACGCAATCTCGAGCGCGGGCATAAAACCTGAAAAGGTGATTTTCCAGTGCACATCGTCCAACGTTAACGTGCGCCAGCTAAACCGTTGCAGGTTCCCCTGCCATAGCGTTCCAGTGGCCTGCGCGATCGCCATTCCGGCGGGCAGCGGCATCGCAGTGAGCAAACGGGCAGGTGCATAACACGTCAGGAACAGCCCATAGGCCAGAACCAGAGCGACACCTGCGCCGATGCCGGATTTAAGCTTCATCCGCCCGTTCCAACATAAGCCGAGTGACATCCACCATTCCCGGGCTTTGCTCGACGGCATTCACATCCAGCGACACGACACGCACGCCGTTTTGCCGTTCCAGTTCGCTCAGCCAGCGAAGCAGACTATTAAAATCACTCTTGGCTAGCGTTACCGATGCCTGATTGCCCTGCGGCTGCAAACGTACGACGGTCAGCCCATAACGCTTGGTGCTTTGCGAGATCAAAATCGGCAGACTGGTTTCTCTCTGACTGTTTTCCCCCTGCGCCTGATTTCCCTGCGGAATCGAGGAGGCCTGCTTCTGCATCCAACTGACAGTCTGTTGCTCGCGGGAAATCGTACGCTCCCACTGATCTTCCCGCAGTTGCCACGGCTGAAAAATAGCGTAATACACCAGACAGAGCAGAAGCACCGCCGCGCACATCACCATAAGCTGACGTTCACGCTGACTCATTGTCTGCCAGCGTTGCCGTAATTCATTCATTGCTGGCTCCTTAATGTTAAGCGACCTTCAACCCGATCGTTTTCCTGCCGCATCTCCCCCGCCTGAACTTGATAATAGGCGGCAGCCTGCTGCTGAAATTGCTCTAGCTCCTGATACGACGTGCCCTGCAACGCCAGCCGGAATTCACCAGCAGCACCGTCGTAAGACAGCGACTGAATTTTGATAGCGCTATTCTGCGTCATCAGTTGCTGCAAGGGATTTAATTGCTCCAGCAGCCCTTTCCCTGAGCCCCCAGCAGCCGTACGTTGCAGGTGCTGCTGCATCTGCGCACGCGGGTTAACGACATTGCTCTCGGAAGGGAAAATTTGCCGATAGACACGCACGCTTTCCTGTCGCCAATGCTCAGCCTGTTGATAAAGCTGATAGTGCGCCCAACCCGCATCCGCCACGACCAACAGAAGGTAACAGGCAAAAGCTATCCCAACGCCACGCCATGGCAGCAGAGTGTTTTGCCAAGCTTTCTCCGGCGCATAATCGCCTTGCCGTAGATCGACAGAGGCGGGTAACTGCGCCGTTGCAGCCAGTGTGAAAAGATCCGTTTCCGGCTGTGCTTTCCACTCGCCCTCCTCCTGCCATTCGTACTGCGACAGCTCACCGCCAACCGATACGCCGCTGTAGCTGTATATCGCAGGCAACGGCATAGACGCCTTCAGCAGATCGCCACACCAGGACGATTCCGCCGCCATGGCATGGCCGGTCGGCTGGCGAAACAGCCACATATCGTCATGCTGTAACGCGCTCCAGCCATCCTGATGTTTCGGCAATACGCAGGCGTCAGGCAATAAAGCATCAACGCTGAGCCCCAGCGCATCACACTGCGCCAGCCAGCGCTGCATCCGTTTTTTTTCCACCACTGCGACCGTGCCATCATCGCCGTGAATGTCCAACACGGCAAAATGCAGTTTTTCAATTTCTGTAGCCAACTGATCTTCCAGCATAAACGGCACGATTTGAGTCAACTGACGCCGCGCCTGTCGGGGCAACGTCAGGGCATAAAACGTCACGTCAGTTGCCGGTACTAGTACGCGGGTAAACGTCACGGACGGATAGGCCGCCAACACCGGACGAACCAGTTCTACGCTACCACGCCCCTGACTCAGTAAATTCTCCCCATTGGATGAACGAACCTGCCATTCGATCTCTCCCTGCTCTTCTACCGGAAGACGAACAATGAGGCACGGATGTCGAACAACCGTTCCTCGATTTAATGGGGTTTTTGCGGTTTTTCGCTTCCATTTTCCCGCTATTTTCATGGATTCACCGTCCTATATCCTCCATATTGCCGCTGTACAACCTGTATCTTTTGTCCACTCAGATGAAGCAAGCTGCGTTGATGAAAATCACTGTCACCGACGCGCACCTGGAGTTTTACAAAGAACCATTCACTTTTTACTGCCAGCACCCGCTGCGCCGTATTTTTACTATTCGGGGGCAATGCCCCTGTTTGTTGCAGAACCTCAATACTTGCCCATCCCATACGTGGGCGTTGCTGCACCAGCGCTTTTGCCTGCGACATCGTCATTTCATTCAGGAACACGGCGGATAACAACGGAGCATCAAATTCGGTCAACGTATTGATATTAATGGACATCGCATCCACTGGTAGCGCACAGACATAGGGTAATAATCGGCGATAGAGATCGCTGTCCATGCCATAAACGGCTCGTAATTCGCTGATTTCACTCATTCTTTGATTGGCAGTACGATAAGGCACTGGCAACGTGGCATAGACCTCGTCTTCTGCACCGTTCGCCGATGGATAGTTATCTGCGTCAATCCAGTCTCGCACCGCCGCAGTAATTTTTTCTGCACGATCCGCATCCTCACCCAGGTTTTTCAATAGCAAACGGAAAACCTGTGCCGGATAAGGCGTTTTCACCAGCGTGCTTTCGTTATCCACGCCTTGATTGATCGCATTCAGATTAAAGCAGGTGCGCGCATCGCTAATCTGGCCGATGATTTCCCCGCCGTCCACGGGGAAACGGTGCCCCGGCTGCGACCAGTTCTGTCCGGCAAACGTGCGCCCCGGCATATTCCGCGCATCGCGCAGTAATATCTGACCACTCAGCGTCTCCGCCCCTAATGCATACCATTTCGCCTGCTGGCGGCTCAGGTGATTCTCGGTGCGCATAAACGCTTTACCCGTGCGCTCTGTAATCACCGCAGCAATGGTCACCATTAATGCCAGAATCAAGAGCACCACCAGCAGCGCAACACCGCGCTGACGCGACCTCATTTAACCGGTCCGGTGGTAATCAAGAACATACGCGACATTTCTCCGTAATCCCTTAAGGTCAGCACCACTTCAATCCCTTGTGGCAATTGCGTCGTGTTATCCCAGCGATCGCGCCAGGTTTTATTGCTGAAAAAGCGCAGGCGGAAACCGTCAACCTGTGTGAGAAGCGGTTTTACGCCAGGATCGAGTCCCTCAATCGGGTCAGGCACCGAGTGGGTTAACCGTTCCAGAGTGTGTTCCCGCAGCCGATAGGCCACAGGCTGAAGTTCAGAACGCGGCAATATGCCAAACGGATTCTGCCAGCCATTACGCATAAAGCTGACGCCCCAGTCATCACTTTTTACCTGATCGCGACCGGCGTAAAATATCGAGGTGCTTCCTCTACTGCCGCGTGCAATCATCTGAGAAAAATCGCTGTCCATTTGTGAGAAAGCGCGCTGTATTTCAGCAAGACGATCTGCTTTGCGCTGTGAGATTTCATCATTACGCATCACGCCGTTCAGCACTTGAAACGCGCTGAGGCTCAGCGCCGCAAAAATAGCGATCGCCAGAATCATTTCCAGCAGCGTAAAACCCTGCTGACGTTTCTGTCGCATGGTCTCTCGCCCCTGTCTTGTTTGGCTACACATCCTTGTTTTACTGCGCATTATTGTTTCACCACATAGGTGCGTAACGAGGCATCGGCAGCAAGGGCATCCTTATTACGTCGCACTTCCACATCCAGCGCTTTAGTCTGAGGATCACCGGTCTCTACGCCCTGCCAGCGCCAATTCCAGCGCACGCCAGCAAATTTCGTTTCGCCTTTCACCCACGATGCTTCAGGCCAGCGCTGCTCAAGCCGCAGTTGAACCTGCTGATTTTCCGCCACCCAGCCTGCGAACGTCTTCTCTTCCAGCCGGCTCAAGCTGCTTGCTTGTCTGGCTGTCGTTTGCAAAACGGCAATGCCAGCCAGTGCAAAAACGCTCAGCGCAGCCAGTACTTCCACCAGCGTCATCCCTTTCTGTCGCTTCATCGTTTCTTACCCTGACTCATCGACGTCACAAACCGTCCGTTGGCATCGACCTGAAGCCAATTCGAAAGCGCTTTGTTTTCAGACTTAAAGGCCAGACGGAAAGGCGTGATTTCACCACCGGGCAAAATTAGGATATCGGGATCGTCGCCGCTCTGCGTTTTATCCACTTTTTTCCCATCGGCCTGCAATAGTTCAAGCCGCAATGCATCGGGCAGCGTCGCCGATGCGCTCACCCGATACGGTTGCCACGGCTGCCACTTGTAACCCTGCCAGCGGTCGTTGTCTGGGATCGGTGTCCCTTCCGTTGTAGCAGGTCGCTGGAGTTGATAAAACTGCCAGCGATCGGGATAAATGCGCACACCCAGCATATATTCGTTAACCTGACTGTTTTCAGCAGCAAATTCCAACTGCGCCTGAAAACGTGCCAACTGCCAGGCGCTGTCATTCTGACGTTGGGGAGGAAACGCCATGACCACCATGCTAGCCGCGATGCCAGCCAGTAACACAACCAGCATCATTTCCAGCAGGGTGAATCCCTGCTGCTTCCTCGTTGACCGCTTCATTGCGCTTCTGCCGTCCTTTTCCCACCGCCATCGATGACATTCATCTATAAAAACAGACGTGCTGCCGCATGCTTTTATTTTTTATCAAGATTCCAGTTGCCGATGTCATCTTCTGTTCCCGGCATCCCGTCTGGCCCAAGGGAGAAGATATCCAATTTACCGTGCTGGCCCGGGTTCAGCAGTTGGTAGTCAGTGCCCCACGGATCCTGCGGCAGGCGGCGAATATAGCCATCGGCTGGATAGTTACGCGGTTCTGGCTGTACCGTCGGCTTCGTGACCAGCGCTTTCAGCCCCTGTTCGGTGGACGGATATCGGTTGTTATCCAGCTTGTACATATCGAGTGCGCTTTCCAGAGACACAATATCGCTGACGGCTTTTTGCTTATCCGCCTTTTCCTTATTCCCCATCAGATTGGGCACCACCAGGCTCGCCAATACGCCGAGAATGACGATCACCACCATAATTTCCAACAGAGTAAAACCACGCTGACTATAACCACGTTGACGTTGCTGCATCCTTACTTTTCCTCGTTCAATTGTTGGTTCTCTTACCGAACTCATTGTTGCTACAAGCTCATTGACCTTATGAACTCATTAACGTATTCAGTTGTAGAATCGGTTGTAAAATCGCCAATACGATAAACAGGACGACTGCCGCCATGCTGACAACTAGCAGCGGTTCAAATAACCCCAGCGCCAGCGTCATGTG
The DNA here is from genome assembly GCF_000740965.1 of Pectobacterium atrosepticum. Taxonomy (NCBI): domain Bacteria; kingdom Pseudomonadati; phylum Pseudomonadota; class Gammaproteobacteria; order Enterobacterales; family Pectobacteriaceae; genus Pectobacterium; species Pectobacterium atrosepticum. Next base: position 3,388,940 of record NZ_CP009125.1, read on the forward strand.
CGAACTGAATTCACGATCCTGATTATCTGCCGCCCGTTCCAACATGCTGTCCAGCTCGCCGCTGCGTTCACCGCTGGCGATCATATGGCGCATCATCGGGGGAAAGAGCGCCGTCTGTTCCAGCGCTTTGTGTAGGCTAACGCCCTCTCGTACCGCATCCGTTGCCATCGCGAGACGATAGCGGGCATAGTCATTGCTCATCACATCACCGCTAATGCGCATCGCCTGCAACAACGGCACCGCACTGGCATTGAGAATACTGAGTGTTCGCGCGTAGCGTGCCGTATTCAGACCACGAGCTATACGGCCGATCAGCGGTAAATGCAGTATGCGTCGATGAAAACTGACGCGCCGCTTCTCCTGCCGCAGCATCACCCTGAGCGCCATAAATCCGGCCAGCAATGCCAACAGGAACCATGGCCCAAACGTGCGCACTGCATCACTCATCCCCATCAAAACCCGGGTAGAGAGCGGCAGCGCCTGCTTCATATGAATAAATTGCTCGACAACTTTCGGCACCACGACAGACAGCAAAATGCTGACCACAGCAATCGCGACCACGGTTAGCACGCACGGGTAGATCATCGCCTGCTGTATGCGGCTACGCATCTGTTGGCGCTGCTCAGTGTAGTCTGCCAGCCGATTCAACACGGCATCAAGATGACCTGATGTCTCACCTGCGGCGACCATTGCGCAGTACAGCCGTTCAAAGCTGCTGGGAAAGCATTTCATGGCATCAGCCAGCGAATGACCTTCCATGACCTTGCTGCGCACCGCCGCCATCAACTGACTCAGATGCGGTTTTTCGCTCTGTTTTGCAACCGCATCCAGTGCTTCTTCCAACGGCAACGATGCCGCTACCAGCGTCGCTAACTGGCGAGTCAATAGCGCCAAATCTGAGGTACTGATACGAATTTTACGCCGTAGAGAAAATCCTGTAGAACCCGACTTCTGCTGATCGCCTCGGCTTTCATCAACCGACAGCGGCACCAGTCCGCGCTCCCGCAATAACTGACGCGCCTGTCTGGCAGAGTCTGCCTCCTGACTGCCACGGCATTTTTTCCCCTGCGCATCCAGCGCCTGATACTGGTACTGTGCCATGTCATTCCTCTTTGGTTACGCGGATCACTTCTTCCCAGGTCGTAAGCCCTGCCAGTACTTTCTCCAAGCCGTCCTGACGGATGGTGGCGCGTTTCTCTCCTAAAATCCGCGCTATCGCCATTTCACCGTCACTGCGGTGAATTGCGGCACGGACATCGTCATTGATCAGCACCAGCTCATGAATACCGATACGCCCCCGGTAGCCGGTAAAGCTACACTGCGGACAGCCAACGGGGTTATGCAACAGCGTATCAGGCACAATCCCCATCTGTTTCGCCTGAACCGGATCGACCGGCTGTGGCTGGCTACAGTCAGAGCATAGCGTCCTGACCAGACGCTGCGCGAGTACACCCAACAGGGAAGTTGACAGTAGGAAAGGCTCTACGCCCATATCCTGTAAACGAGACAGCGCGCCCAGCGCACTATTGGTGTGCAGTGTGGATAACACGAGGTGGCCAGTCAGCGATGCCTGAACGGCAATCTGCGCCGTTTCACCATCACGAACTTCCCCCACCAGCACGACGTCCGGGTCCTGACGCAGAATGGCACGTAGCCCACGGGCAAACGTCATATCCACCTTGGTATTCACCTGCGTTTGTCCGATGCCTTCCAGTTCATACTCGATGGGATCTTCCACCGTCATGATGTTACGTTCCGAGGCATTCAGGCGACTGAGTGCTGCGTAAAGCGTGGTACTTTTCCCCGACCCTGTCGGGCCAGTGACCAGAATAATCCCGTGCGGACGGTGGATCAGGCTGTCCAACAGTTGTCGATTACGTTCCGACATGCCTAACAGTTCAAGATCAAGCTTAACGCTGTTTTTATCCAACAAACGCAGCACGACGCGCTCACCGTAGTTCGACGGCAATGTGGACACGCGCACGTCAATCGCCCGTCCCCCCACCCGCAGCGCCATGCGCCCATCTTGCGGGATACGCTTTTCCGCAATATCCAGCTTAGCCATGACTTTGATACGCGATACCAGCAGCGAAGCCAGCTTACGCTGTGGACGCAAGATCTCACGTAATACACCGTCAACCCGGAAGCGGATCAGCAAATAGCGCTCATAGGTTTCGATATGAATATCCGACGCCTTATTCTTAATCGCCTCGGTCAACATGGCGTTGATGAGGCGGATAATCGGTGCGTCGTCATCGGCATCGAGCAGATCATCGCTGTCTGGCAGTTCTTCCACCAGCGTATAGAAGTCCATCTCGTTGCCGATGTCCTCCATCATACGGCGCGCCTCTTCCGAGTCGCGCTGATAGCTAATGACCAATTGCCGCTCAAACTCTTCTTCCGTGACTCGCTCAACCCTGAGCGAACAGCCCGCAACCCGACGCGCTTCCAGCAAAGCGGCTGACGGCGTCTGCGCGACACAAATCGTCCGAAGGCTCGCGTCATTTTCCCCCTGCAACAGCAGAATTTGCTGCGATCGTGCATAGGCGAAAGGCAATATGGGGCGTAATTCTATAATCTGAGAGGCAACGTCACTCATTTCCCGCCCGCCGGATAGAACGCCACAATAGAGGACTGGACCTGACGGAACGTATAAGCGTTCCCACCCTCTGGCAGGCGCAGCAAATCGTTATCCAGAAGCCCGCCATCACCGCTATTTACGTTTCTCTGTTTCTGTTCTTCATTGCTGAATGAGTGATATTTACTGGCAGAGGCACTCTGATATTGGCTACGATCGCGGATAATAGAAGGACGGATAAACAACATCAGGTTACGCTTTTTCGTTTCCTGACTGTTTGAACGGAACAAATGCCCCAGAATCGGAATATCGCCCAAGAAAGGCACTTTACTGGCGGACTCATTCGTACTTTTATCCAGCAAGCCCCCCACTACGACGGTTTCGCCGCTGCTGACCAGCACCGCGTTATTGACGGTACGTGTGTTGAATGTTGCCCCAAGATTGGTGCTGCTGCTGGAGGCAGCATCAGCCACGCTGGAGACTTCCTGCTCGATTTCCAGCAGAACGGAGTCGCCTTCGTTGATTTGCGGTTTCACCTTCAGTTTGATACCGACCGTTTTACGTTCAACCGTTTGGAAAACGTTGTCACCGGATGTCGTCTGTGAACCCGCTAATACAGGCACTTCCTGACCAACGTTAAACGTCGCTTCCATATTGTCCAGCGTCACAATACTCGGCGTTGCCAGAATATCGTTCTTGCTGTTGCTGGAGAGTGCCGTCATCAGCATGCTCCAGTTGCCCTGATAGAAACCGGCGGCAATCCCGTTGAAGCTGCCCAGTGCACTCGTCGCAGCCGTGCCAAGCGTTCCATCACGCCGAAACTGGTCCGCTCCCGCCATCATTGTCGTGATCGGTAACCCCGTATTCGTGAACTGTGTCACCCCAGCATTTTTATTCGCCCATTGAACGCCCAGGTTCATCCCATCGGCATCTTGCACTTCCGCGATGATCGCTTCGACCAATACCTGCGGACGACGGATATCCAGCTGTGCAATCACCTGTTCCAGATCGCGCATGATGTCAGGTGCCGCATTCACAATCAGCGAGTTGGTTTGTTCGTGTGCCTTAATCGAAATGTCTTTGCGCAGCGCGGGCAACGCATTTTGTTGGTCGGTTTGGATACTGTCGCCTACTCCCGTGAGCACTTCAACCAGATCGGTGGCCTTGGCGTATTTGAGATAGATGACTTTGGTATTGCCCTGTACCGCCTGCTGGCGATCGAGCTGCTTGATCATATCGATAACGCGCTGGCGTGAATTCGGCTCTCCGCGCACCAGCACCGAGTTGGTTCTTTCGTCGGCCACCACATTGGCGGTCAACATACCCGGCAAGGCAGATTTCTCATCCATCTTGTTCAGTTCATTCACCATCTTCACCACTTCCAGCGAAGAGGCATAAGACAGCGGAATGCTCGTCACATTCCGATCGCCGGTCTTATCAACCCGTTCCACAATCGTCATCAGCCGCTTGATCACACCCGCGCGGCCGGTCATCAACAGCACGTTCGAGGGTTCGTAATGCACCACGCTCCCAGCCCCCGCGTTGTCGTTCAACTGGCGCAGCAGAGGTGCCAAATCGCGAGCCGCCACGTTGTTGACTGGCACGACGCGCGTGACGACTTCATCACCGATACCCGGCTGCTCATCACTCGCCAACGGCATGGATGTCGATTTCGCATCCTTCGAGCGAATAATTTTCAGGACATTGTTATCCATCGGAATAACCGTGAATCCATAGACATCCAACACGCTCAGGAAGAACTGGTAATACTGATCTTCGTTCATCATGTCATAGCTGCGTACGGTAATTGTTCCGCTGACCGATGGATCGATAATCACCGTCTTATTCAGATTCTTACTGACGGTATTGATAAACTCCTGAATATCCGTGCCCTTAAAACTGGCTGAGAATTCGGCACTCCACGCCAATGATGACGCCATCAACAAAATACTACCACCGAGCAACAACATGCTCTTGCGGCGTGTATTACCAAGCCATTGGTTTTTATATTTCGAAAAAACCTGACGCTTAAAAAATCCCTGTCCCTTGCTAAACAAATTAGTGGTCTCCATCCAATGCCAGATATATATCCTGCTGTTGACCATCACGCTCGACGGTCAAATTAAATTTGCTCATCCCTGCCAGTTGCGCCATCGCCTGCTGAGCCTGATCCGCATCGCGTAAATCCATGCCGTTTAATGAAACGGCGAGATCGTTGTCCTGCAAGCCTGCGCGGTAGAAAAGATCGGGATTTTTGCCGGGGTTTAACTGATATCCTTTCAGTACTTCTTCTTCCGTGACGGGAGAAATGGTGAGGTAGTCCTGCGCCGTGAAGGGATCTTTTTGTATCTTCTCTTTCGCCTGACTAAAGGCACCAGAAGACGGCGGTGCGTCGGCAGTGCTTTCCTCCTGATACAAATGCAGCGCCTCATAGCGCCCTTGATACTGGAGCACGACACGATCGGCAGAGATAGTCACAATTTTAGCTTCATAGCCCGGCACAGCATCGCCGACGTTGCGGCTATATTGCTGACTATCTTTAGCGATAATGGCAATCGAACGTTTGGCGTCTTCACTCGCTAGCACGCCAGTCAGACTGATATTTAACGATGACAGAGGAATATCCCCGGATAATGCGGCGTCGTTAACAGCGGACGCATCCGCATCGGGAGCATGACCGAACAAGGTAAAAACACCCGACGTTGTGGGCTTTTCTTTCGCCTGGGCAGGCGTGACCGACACGCCAATAATGCGTGAGTCTTCAGGTAGGAGAAAGCGCCAGGTCAGCACGGCCAACTGCTGACAAATCAGCAGCAAAATCAGCCCCAATACAATACGTCGAATCAGAGGAGCTGGCAGTGACCGAAAAGTAGCGACCAGCGAATTAAAAGACGGTTCTTTGAAAGCTTGCAATCGTGCCATAGGTAATCATCCATAATACTCCCCACGCCCAGCGGCGTGGGGAAAATGCCTTATTCCGTTGCGGCTTCCCGGGTGATGGTTTCATCACCGCTGGTCGTCAGCGCGGCATCATTATTTACACGGTCTTCGAGCCTGATATTTTCAATATGACCGAAATTCCAGGCTCCCGGTACATTCTCAAAAATGACATTTTTAAATTCACTGCTCTTCAGGAACGTGATGTCCGTGGCTTTTACATTTTTGAATTTTACATTCTCAAAATGCAAGCCTTGGTGATAAGCATCACGTTCAAAGGAGAACTTATACGCATCAGCCATTTCAGCCACGGTCATCCCGTCGACCATGATGCTGTTTTTCTTCGGTGAACCATCAACCGTGACGTTAGAAACGGTCACATCACGGAACTGCGCGGGTTCTGCCGCTGGCTGGGTATCGTTCACGTCCGCTTTATATTTGATAGTGAACACGAACGGCTCGTTGACAATATCACGCATCGCGTTATTACGGAATACCACGTCACGCGAGCCGCCACCATAATAAGGTCGGCTCTTCATGCGTAAGCCAACATCCGTCTTATTCATTACGTTATCTTCAGCAACGATTTTTTCAATCCAGGCACCGGTGTGGCTACCCGTTACCACCGCACCATGACCACGGCGGAAGTAGTTATTGAAGATCCAGGCACCGCTCTGTGCTTTTTGCCCCAGCGTCGCCACCTCGGCACCGTATCCCGCGGCAAAGTTTACGCTGTCATCACCCGTATCAAAAAAGTTATTAAATACCATGACGTTCTGGCTGTTTCCGAATTCAATGCCATCCGCGTTGTTTGCATCATATGTCGTGTGAACCAACGCATTCATCGCCACATTTTCAGATTCTAGCACCATCACGCCGTGGTATGCCGGGTTCAGAATTGTCAGCCCTTCCAGATACATATTGCTTACACCGCGCAACGTCATCAGGCTGGAGCGGCGGTTTTTGTACGCTTCATCCAGTAATATTCCTTCAGCAACGGCTTTTGCCGTTTGGTCTTTTGCCAGAATACCGTCACTGCTGACATTGGTGGCTTTGCTCGCACGATAGAGAGGTAAGGTATTATTTAATTCATCAATTTCAGTAATGTTTGCATCACCGGCTTTAATGCCTCGCGTCCAGCCATTACCATCAATCGTGCCCTGCCCGACGATACGAATATTTTTAAAGGTGCCAGCATGGCTGCTACCCTGATCGTCCGCTTCCAGTACGTTAATCAGCGACGGTGGGCGCTTAGGCAATTTAGGTGCACTGTACGGGTAGAGATAGTAGCCACGGGCAAGTGGGTAATCGTCACCGTTTGCTGACCCCAGCAACGTAGTGCCTTTCGCGACTTCAAACGTCATATCGCTATGCAGGAACAGCGCACCAGTTTTAAACGTCCCACCTTCAACTACAACTTTACAGCCTTTCGGATACGCGGCTGGCGTACAGTCATCAATCGCCTTCTGAATCGCCACCGTATCGTTTGCTACCCCATCCCCTTTAGCACCGTAGTTAGTCACGTTCAATGAGGCTGGCGTGGCCGTTGTTTTCTGCACAACCGCGTCACTATCAACGGATTCTTTACCGTCTTCATAAAGCGCGCGCACCGTGAAACGGTACTCTGTTTCCGGCGACAGGTTAGCCACCTTGAAATTATGGAAGCTGACGCGGACGTGCCAGTTGGTGGTATCAATCGCGTTGTAGAAGTTATCGATATAAGGCTTCGCTGGCGAGTGGGTGTTCTGGTTATCAATGGTTCCGCCCAACAAGGTTCCATTCATATAGACACGATAATCTTTAATGCCTGCGGCAGGTTTAGTCGGTTTCTCCCAGGCAAGTACCACGCTATTGTCATCATAGGCGAGCGTCGGCACTTTAAGATTCTGCGGCGCGGCGGAACGATCGACACCAACATCCGGCGCTGAGTCGCTATCGCTGCATCCGGCAATCAGGCTGCTCAGAACGACTGTCGCACAGAGCGTAAGACGAGTACGGGGTAAAAAGTAAGTCATAGTATTTCCTGTATTTTTACTATTATTTTTCCCGATATCTCTCACTCGGCGGCAGATTCATTACCGCAAAATGATTGGTATTGGGCAGAGGGGTTACAGATAACTATTTCAATAAAAATAATGTGTTAATGACGATAATGTATTAATGACGATAACTAGGGGAGAGAAATATCCAGCTTTCCAGAGCCAGCATTTTCCAGGACATATTTCTCAACGGCGGCGATGGATTTCCCAACGCTATACACATAAGGCGGGCTCCATTCCAATTCATTGGTGCAAGTCTCCAGCGCCCATCCCGGCACCGCTTTCCCAGAGCTTGTCGCAGCGGCTTTCTCGGTTTCTTGCAGTGCGCTGCACTTATCCAATGCGATTTGATTCAAATTGCTTGCCGGATTGCCATTGAACCAGGAACCGTTGTCTTTAAACTTACTTCCCTTATAAGCACCAATAATCAGTTTTTCGTCTGCATTGCCGCCCTCGAAGTTAAAAACGTTACTCTCAGAAAGAATCGATGAATCGAAGCCCATCCCAATGGCATACAGAATGGGATAGTTTGTATCCGTTGCGCCACGATGATAGTTATTCAGCAAATGCACCTGACCAAAACGCACACGCGGTGAACGCTGCACGCTGTTGTCCCATAAATTGCCTTCAAAGGTGATCCGATATTCCCCTTTATCGCCGTCACCAGAGCCGATTAATACTGTTTTGTCATGCTGAGCAAAAATGTTGTAGGAAATCGTCAGGTAATCAGCACCATCTTCTATATCCAGCAGGCCATCGTGGCGTTGGATATGTTTACCGAACAGCACCGGCTCTAAATGATCAGGATATTCACCATCCGTAAAGGTGCAGTGGTCGACCCAGACATTTTTGCTGGCATTAATTGATACAGAATCATAACGCGCATTCCAGTTGCCTTTCTCACCGTCGCCCGCATCCCAAGCTGGGGCAAAGTCACGCGGTGCCTGAAACGTAATATTGCGGATAATGATGTTGCTGTTATCCGTTTTGCCGAACGTGTGGCTTAACGTATTGAGGGATAAATAGCCTTCCACCAGTTTGGCGTCGCTACCTACACCTAAAATCGTGGTATTCGGCGGAACCTGAAATTGAATCTGCGCTTTCTGATTGTTAGCATACTGTGAACGCTGACCATTCTGTTTTTTCAACAGGCTAAGCTCTGCACTGGCTGCTGCCGCATCAGCTCCACCCGCATCTGCCGTGGCTTTCAGCTGCGCCATATAATTCTGATCGAAGGCTTTGACATATAAATCGAAATCGAACGTAGTTTTATTCGGTTTGGTTTTATAATCCTCCGCATTCGCATTACGTCCATTCCCTAAATCATCACCACGGACAGTACCTTGCCAATAGATAATCTTAGGTTCTAATTTTGCCTGTAACTCCGCATCGGAATCGCCTGCGATATAACGTGCGCTGCGGATATTATTTAACGCGTCTTTCAATTCCTGACGATTGGTGACGATATAAATGCTATTTTCATGTGCGCCCTCACCTCCCGTCGTTGCGTAAAACTTACCATCCGTGTTCTGATATTGTGCAGCCCAACCAAACGGGGTGGTTTTCACCTGCAAATCTGGCGGCGCCGTTTCTGCCACTGGCTGCTGACTATTGTCACACCCAGAAAGTATTATCCCTGAAAGGGCAATAGCTACCGCACAGGTGCGTAAGCGACCAGTCCCAATAACCGTTCTAAACATTTTATCCCTCAGTATTTTTTAATTATTAAAATAGAAAAATAAATCCGCACAAAATCCTGCGATATTAATCGCATTCTTTAAAATTGCTTTTATTCGTAATTTAGCGGCAGATTGACACATCCCTTATAGATAAAAAAGTAGCGTAATACCTGTAGTAAAAACCACATAATAATGCTACCGATTTAACACTCAAGATGCTTAATTAAATTCTTATGATTCGCCCCTCGTTTATTGACTACCAAATCACCAAAAAGAAACGTTATACCTACAATGGTAAAACGTGGTTTCATTAAAGCAAATTCGCACATTTTTTTTGCGACCCGCATCAAGATTCCATCCGTGATTATTATGATTACAATAGTTTTTAATCAAATTGGAGGAACTGTCACATAACCGAGAGATTCAGTTTTCTGCCGCTTCCTATTTTTTGCAAAATAAGGCATGTAGCACCATCCTACTCACCCGACTTTCGTTTATGATGTGATGCTACACGACCTAAGTACCCCCTAAATAATTCGAGTTGCAGGAAGGCGGCGACGCAGTGAATCCCCAGGAGCTTACATCAGTAAGTGACTGGGGTGAGCGAGGACAAATCGGCATAGCCGATTTGAACGCCGTAAGCGGCGGCCCTTCAGGGTGAGGCTCATAGATGAGCCGAGTATTGCCAACACACATGCAGCTTGAAGTATGACGGGGATAAATAATTAAGGATTAGCGCGTGGATAACGCACCGGACGCACCGACACACTCACAGCCAGCGCTACTTGCCAGATATCCGATGCCCGGTTATCTGATGGTTGTTTATGCTTTGCTTTTTATCGCGCTAGGCTGGTTCAGCCACCAGCGCTGGGGTAGCCCCACCGAGTCTCCGACGACCACGTTGGCCGTTCAAGCCGCCACCTTACCTGCGGCTGAGGGACAAGCGCAGACAGCACTCACGGCTACGCCTCACCAAGGAGAGGCTCATGTCGATGCGCCTGCTGCATCCCTTGAGAAAAAGACCACGCTGTCGTTACCTCCCGTCAGCAATGGCGAGATTCCACCATTGACCTACAGCGCACATGTTTATACGTCGGACGAAGCCAAGCGCAGCATCACGCTCAACGGCCTGCAATTCCGTGAAGGCGACTCGCCGATGGAAGGGCTAACCATAGAACAAATCCAGCAGGATATGACCATTTTCAGCGTAGAGGGCGAGGTGTTTATTCTGGAAGCACTGGAGGATTGGCCGGGCGGAAAATTCAACGAGAATGAACGTTCCGCCGACAACGAAAGTGGAAGCGCGACGCCTTAGCCGTGGCTGCGCATAGCATCAATAAACGGCGTCAGCGTACGGTTAAATTCCGAACACTGCGCCTCTTTTGGCGTGCTGTCTTTTAATAACCCTTGATACAGGCTTTCGCTGCGCTGCGGTAAAGCCTGATAGTTCGCAACATTCCAGCCTCTTTGCTTCGCCACAGTCAACGCAACATTGGCAATCGTCGCATCATCGGGGAGATCGCTACGGTTACACTTCGATTTGAGATATCGGGTAGCCGCAACCAGCGACGACAGCTGGTTCAGTTGATCGTTAGAAGAGACCGTTACCGCAGAAGACTGACCTGCCACCGTTCCTTTGTGGGCAGACGTTCCTGTTTGTTGGCACCCGGCCAGCGTGACGCAAAGCAGCGTTAACGCAGAAAATTTAGACAGAGATAACGACATGACAAACTCATCCTGATTGAGATTAACGGTAGGCATTCTAGCAAATGATAAGCCGCTGTCACGGCATGTTTATGTTGCTCCCAGTCAGGCGACTGGGAGCCGAGGATATCAGGCAGCAGGGCCCTTTCCTGCTAAGGGTTTCGTGGTCGGTAAGATACCGTCAGCGCGGAACATCGTTTTAATGCCGCGCACCGCCTGCCGAATACGATCCTGATTTTCGATTAAGGCAAACCGAACATGGGTGTCGCCATAATCCCCAAACCCAATACCGGGCGAGACGCAAACCTTCGCTTCAGACAGCAACCGCTTGGCGAACTCCAGCGACCCCAGATGCGCATAGGCGTCAGGGATTTTCGCCCAGACGTACATTGAGGCTTTCGGTTCATCAACCATCCAATCCGCTTCATGCAGACCACGTACCAAAACGTTACGGCGCTGGCGATATTGCTCGGCAATATCCCGCACACATTGCTGATCGCCTTCCAACGCAGCAATCGCAGCAACCTGCAACGGCGTAAACGTGCCGTAATCGTGGTAGCTCTTAATTCGCGCCAGCGCGTTTACCAGCTCTGGATTTCCGACCATAAAGCCAATGCGCCAACCCGCCATGTTATAGCTTTTCGACAGCGTGAAGAATTCCACCGCGATGTCCTTTGCGCCGGGAACCTGCATAATCGACGGTGCCTTCCAGCCGTCATACACAATATCGGCATAGGCCAAATCATGGATGACCAACACGCCGTACTGTTTAGCCAACTCAACGACGCGCTCAAAGAAATCCAGTTCGACGCACTGCGCCGTCGGGTTTGACGGGAAACCGAGAATCATCATTTTCGGCTTCGGAATACTCTCGCGGATAGCGCGCTCTAATTCATTGAAGAAGTCGACGCCTTCCACTAGCGGCACGGAACGCACCTGCGCCCCGGCAATCACCGCGCCATAAATGTGAATCGGATAACTGGGGTTCGGCACCAGCACCGTATCACCATGGTCCAACGTCGCCAGCATCAGATGCGCCAGCCCTTCTTTGGAACCAATCGTGACGATCGCTTCACTTTCCGGATCGATATCAACCTCATAGCGATCGGCGTACCAGCGGGAGATCGCACGGCGTAAGCGTGGGATCCCTCGGGAGGTCGAGTAACCATGGGTATCTTCACGCTGTGCAACTGTACAGAGCTTTTCCACGATATGAGGAGGCGTCGGGCCGTCAGGGTTACCCATGCTGAAATCAATAATATCTTCGCCGCGACGACGCGCAGCCATTTTTAATTCAGCAGTGATATTAAATACATACGGGGGAAGACGATCGATGCGCGTAAAACGGCGCGGAGAAGTAGAATCAGCCATAACATCCTCAAATTAACGTGAGCGCCCGGACCGTCCGAGCGACGCAGTGCCTGTAAAAAGCACTCTACTCAACATCATTCAAATCGCAGACAGGCAGTTTCGTTGACCACCAGGGTACATGCGATCTGAAGTATGGTGAGTCGTTCCAAGCTATCTCAGATAATTCGCTCTGTCGATACCCGCTCATAAATTTTCTCAGCCAGGAATTACACCTCATTTATTTCTTACTCACATCGCGAAAAATGAAGAATACGCGCAGGAAGAAGCATTACACTTTAGCATCAGATCGGCCCTGTCAAATGAGGCACTTACGGTGCTGGGGCACAATAGGGTTAATTCGAGATGGTTTATTCAAGAGCAAACTTATGATCGAGATGCGATATTTCACCGAAAGTTGGCCAATAGAGGGAGCATTTACCATTTCACGCGGCAGCAAACGTCAGGCGGATGTCGTTTTCGTTGCGCTCCAGTCCGGTAACGTGACGGGCTATGGCGAATGCGTTCCTTATTCACGTTACGGTGAATCACTCGACAGAGTAATGGAACAGATTGCCTCACTGCACAGCGATATCCGTAACGGTCTGGATCGGGAGGCGCTACAAACCATTTTGCCAGCAGGCGCGGCGCGTAATGCGATCGATTGCGCATTCTGGGATCTGGAGTGCAAGCAGCATCAGCAACGCATTTGGCAGCGTCTGAATCTTCCTTCGCCAACAGCGTTGGAGACGGCCTATACGCTATCGCTCGATACACCAGACCGCATGCACCACGCTGCGATACACAATGCCAATCGCCCTCTTCTCAAATTAAAGCTAGCAGACGCAGACGATCTGGCCAGAGTTGCCGCCGTTCGCAAAGGCGCACCATTGGCCCGCCTGATTGTGGACGCTAATGAAGGATGGGATACCGAGCGCTATCTAACTCTGGTTCCTGAACTCGCCGCGCTTGGCGTAACGATGATCGAGCAACCTTTCCCTGCGGGGAAAGATGATGTGCTGGCAGATCTGCCCCGCCCGATTCCCGTCTGTGCCGATGAGTCCTGTCATGACAGTCAGTCACTGACCGCCCTAGTGGCGCGCTATGACATGATCAACATCAAGCTGGATAAAACGGGTGGACTGACTGAAGCCCTGCGTTTACGACAATACGCGCAAGCGCAAGGTTTAAAAATTATGGTCGGCTGCATGGTGAGCACATCGCTTTCGATGGCACCCGCATTTGTCGTGGCTCAAGGTGCCGACGTCGTCGATTTGGATGGCCCACTGCTCTTGCAGCGCGATCGCACTAACGGACTGCACTATAACGGTAGCGAAATATTACCGCCCGACGCATTATTGTGGGGATAACGCGCGTTAACCTGCATTGAGCAACTATTAAGGAGTGTTGTGATGCAACGTCTTGTTTACGTTGATGGACAGTATTTAGAAGAGAATGAAGCAAAAATTTCTGTATTTGATCGTGGTTTCTTGTTTGCCGACGCCGTCTATGAAGTGACGGCGGTAATCGATGGCAAGCTGGTTGATTTCCCCGATCATATTACTCGCCTGCAACGCTCCTGCCGCGAGTTATCGCTTACGTTGCCCGTCACCGCAGAGGCGCTCAAAGATATCCACAATGAGCTGATCAACAAAAACGATCTGAAAGAAGGCGCGATCTATTTACAGCTTAGCCGTGGTAATGCCGGCGATCGTGATTTCTATTTCCCTTCTGCTGACGTTAAATCCACGCTAGTTTTATTCACTCAGGCGCGTTCGCTGGTCGGTAACCCGAAAGCAACAACAGGGCTACACGTTGTCACCACCGAGGATATCCGCTGGCATCGTCGGGATATTAAAACCGTCAGCCTGCTCGCCGCGAGTCTGGCGAAAGAGTATGCCCATGCGAATAAGGCAGACGACGCCTTCTTTGTCCAAGATGGCTTCATTACCGAAGGCAGTTCCTGCAACTGCTACATCGTCCTGCATGACAATACGGTTGTGACCCGCCCACTCAGCAACGATATTCTGCACGGTATTACCCGTCAGTCGCTGCTCAAGCTGGCAGAAAAGGACGGTATTACGCTGGAAGAGCGCTGTTTTACGCCGGAAGAGGCGTATCACGCCAAAGAGATTTTTGTCAGTTCAGCCACCATGATCGTCCTCCCCGTCGTGATGCTGGATGGAAAAACGATCGGCGACGGCAAGCCCGGCCAGATTACTCAGCGGCTACGTGAAATCTATCTCGATATGATTAACCAGCAGGGAAAATAGCCGCGATTCACACCCTGTGAGCACGGCTTCGATGTCCATCCGTTATCCGTTCAATATCGGATAACGGATGGCTGAGTAAATTATTTATCCTCGCCCGAAATGCTGTCAGGCAGAGCAAGCCCTGAATTTTCCAGCACCATCTTCTGCGGTACGGCCAGTGGAATGTTTGATGCCCGTAGCCGTTTGATGATCTCAAACAACAGGTCGCTCTTCGCTTCCGATACCATTCTCGGGCTGCTGACATAGCCCGTAACGCTCAACACCATGCCAGTCGGGTTCAACTGACTGAATTTCACTGACGGTGCAGGTGACTCCAGAATCGCATCGTGGTTGATGTAAGCATCCAGCAAAAGTGTCCGAACTTCTTCAGGATCGATATCCAGCGGGAACGTTAGTGCCAGCGTGGCAACCCCAAACGGATTCCCCATCGTAATATTGCGCACATTCTGTGAAATGAATTGAGAGTTCGGCACGATTACCGTCGAGCGGTCACCCAGTTGAATTTCCGTCGCACGCACGTTAATCCGACGGATATCTCCTTCGACCCCGCTGATACTGACCGAGTCCCCGACTTTCACCGGGCGTTCCGTCAACAAAATCAGGCCAGAGATAAAGTTCTTCACTATCTCCTGTAAGCCAAAACCGATACCCACCGACAACGCACTGACAATCCACGCCAGCTTGTTCCATTCAATCCCCAATGTCGCCAACGTCAGCAGAATAATCAGGATATAACCGATATTGCTGAATAGCGTCACCAGCGACGCACGGATTCCTCGCTCTAGCGTCGTCTTAGGAAGAAACTCATCTTCCAGCCAGCGTTTTGAGGAGCGTAAGACATAAACCCCTACCACCAGAAAGAGTACGGCATTGACCAGATGGGCAGGCACGATGCTCAAGGTTTCCAGCCCTTTCCCTCCCCAGATTTCAACAGCTTTTTGCACCAACTCCAGAGGAGTAGTAGTGCCAAACGTGCCATTAAGTAAGGCGACGGCTGCCATCAAAATCAAAAAGACTTTACCACCAGCCGACAGAAGCAATGTGGCCTGAGCCAGATGCCGATCGTCCAAATTGAGCGAATTTTTCATTCGCTTGCCGCTGGCATTGTTGGGAGAAAAAAGACTTTCGCAGATATCGGTAATAAATGTTGAGAATAAATACAGGCAGGAGAACACCATGCCAATCCACACCAGCTCGAACGCAAGGAAGCGGCCTAGAGAGATATAACCGATAACCAGCGACACCAGAATAGAGAACGCCGTCGCCAATACCGCAAGATGAATAACGCCAGATAACGTCGAGCGCGCTTCCGGCTGTTCCCCTGAATGCACCATCTGCCGACGAATCTGATCGCTTTTCAGCGTGATCGTCCCCGCTGTAAACGCTAAGAACAGTGCAGATAAGCCATTCACCATAATGGTTGCCGCGACCGATGTCCCCACCGTCGCCGTCACTTGTTCAATAAAACCGAAGATCAGAATAATTCCAGCAGCAACCACAGGAAACGGCTTCATGGCTTTTGCTACAGGATTAGCAATCGCGGGCAAACGCCATGAAGGGCGCTGATTCGAAAGAAATGCTCGCCCCAACCCAGCGATCATTGAACAAAAAATTGCCTGCCTCACTAGCGCATCAAGGAAGGACACTACGCGTTCTGTCGCCTCGCCATGACGCGTGAAAGTAAAGTCGATCAAATTCACTGCAATACCGATCGTTACCACGGTTGAGATAACTGACGCCGTGGCTAAAAAGCTCCGCCGCAGCCGCCCTTCCGGTAGCCAGTGAATTCCCGCCCAGGCCAGATATTTCTCCAGATACCGACGCCCTGCCGAACTCATAGCCATTGCAATCAGAATCAGGAAAGCAGAGCCGTAACGCCAATCTGGCTCCCAGGCTGCCGTAAAGGCATCACTTAATTGATCCTGAAAGGCACTCAGACGACGTACATCCTCGGCCTGCGGTGCTACAACAGGAGCCCAGAAACGCCCGCCCAGAATGCTGCCGGAATTCAAGGCCAGTTGCGTTTTCAGCGCACTACGACGCAGCGTAACAATCTGCGCAGACAGATTAGCCGCACTGGTACGTAAAGCCTGAATCTGCTCAATCTGCGCGTCCATTTTTGCTTTTTGCGCATTCAGGCTGTTGCGCTTGCGCGTCACTTCACTGGTTTCACTAATACTGGAACCGGATTCTGGCGCGGGCCCTAATACATCCAATTGAGCCTGAATTTGAGCACGCTGCGGTGCAACCGCATTAGAAAGCTCGTTGGCGTTATTCGCCAATTCCTGCGTTGTGTCATTCAACGCACCAAATTTGCTGTCGTTATTTGTGCCTGAAACCTGCTGCTTGATGCTATCTAACTGCTTTTGCAGCTTGATCAACTCAGCATCAACATTAATTTTTACTGGCGCATCGGTCTGCGCGGGCTGTGGATCAGAATCCGCACTCGCCGCCGATGCATATCCAACAGGCAGCATCAACATCGCCAGCAGACAAACGCGCAAGAATGCGGATGAAAGAATGTTCATAAATCAAAAGGTTCCAAAGTTCGACAAAATAGCGGATTCACAAATAGCCGAGCAACAAGCCTCGCGAGTGAAAGCAGCCCACACTCATCCAAAGCCCAACGAATGCGGGCATAGTGTACCAATAGCGCAGGGTGCAGAATATGCCTGTTCATAACTTGAAAAGAATTACTGAACGCGTCCAGCAGATAAGACTGAAACTATCATTACAATGTCTAATTCATGTGGACGACGCTCGCAATTGTGCAAAAAAACCACACCAGAAAAAGCAACATCCACCAAAGTTGTACAGGGATTCACCGTATAGCGTAAATCCAGCGCCAACCCGTTGACTCACTGGGACGTGTGGGTATAATCCAGCCCACTGTTGCGACAAGCAGCAGCCACTTCTTTGCGCAATGCGCCCTTAGCTCAGTTGGATAGAGCAACGGCCTTCTAAGCCGTAGGTCACAGGTTCGAGCCCTGTAGGGCGTACCATTTCGAAGTAAATAGACGTCAACCGACGTCTTTTTTTATTCCTTAAATTCAGTGAGTTAGCTATAAATTCGCTATTTTCAGTCAACCAGACTCTACCGACATATACGTGTAAGTATCCCAATAAACCGAACCATTCGCTTTTAGACGTCTTCTGAGATACTCATTTCTTGTCTGTTGGGAAAAATCATCACCTGAGCATTACAATTCCGCGTTCCAATTTCCGAAATAACGCTTTAATTTCTCGACAGTGTGTCGCCATTTCTGGGTTGTAGGCTTGCAGACCGTATTTTGATTACCGAAGAACCCCACTTCGTTAACCGCCTCTTGTTCACTGCGGGTTTCCAGCCATTTTACGGAAACAAAATACTCAGACTTTTCGGGATCATCCGCGTTCAAGCGATAGAGATCGCTGTGCTTCAGCACATCCATTGCCAGCTTTTCCCCCTCTTCGGTGTTGATAGTGAAGCTGCTGGCAGGTTCAACGGCGCTCTGCACAATACCAACGCCAACGTAGCCTTTCGCCGGGATTTTTACCCACACACGGTTGCCCGGTTGTAGCTGTTTTAACGTCTGGCTGTACCAGCTTCCGCCGCCCGCACTGATAAAGTTGTAGTGTTGCGCCTCTTCCCAGACACGGCTTTGCGGATCGCCAAACGAGACATAAAACTCCCCGTTCCACGGTTCCTTCGCGTTTGCGTTTGCTACGGCGGTGGCCTGTGCGGCATTGGTTTGTGTCTCGCTCGGGTCGATAAGCCAGGTGCGGCTTAAGAACTGCTCGTCGCCGTGCTGGAATACCTTAAAGAACAGCACATTAATTGAGATACCGTTTTTGCTCAGATAGTCCACGATACGTTCGGTAGACGGATCCAGCTCCGCTGCCACAATGATGATTTGGTGCGACTGGTTGAGTGACTCTTCTTCCAGTTCAGTATTGAAGCGTTGCTTGAACGCGTCTCCCAGATTACCGCCACCGGAGAATTTTTCATAAATCTGCGACAGACGATCGGCGGTTAAATCATCCACCCAGGAGGCGTAATCCAGCGCCTGAGCAACGACTTCACGCGGCGTACGGTCTCGTTTAAGTTCAATCAGGATCAGCGATGCATCCGGCGCAATAGCCAACAGGTCGATACGCCCTTTATCGAGCGTCGGTTCCTGATGCCCGATAATCATCCACTGGTCAGAGAGGATGGTGGGATCGTTTAGAATCATCTTCTCCAGCAGTTGTTCGCTGCCGAGTTTGCTGATGGTCAGCGGCTGAGGGTTTTCCCCTACTCGCCAGATAGCATGATGAACCGGCATCGTCTGTTCCTTAGTTTAATGCTGCGTCGGTGAGGGCATCCGCCAGATGGAGCTGGGTTTTCTGGACGGATTGTAGGCGGGATGTCAGAGAGCCACAAAGCAAGAAGAGCTCTTTGATTTTAATCACCAGTTGATTCTGAACAGCGAAAGGAGGGACAGCTATAGGTATTTCCTCAACTACTTTCTTGCTTATTTTAGGCATTGTTCCTGACGTTCCAGTCATTTTTGACCACATGAAATCCCTGGCAAAAGGAGAGGATAACCACAACACGGCATATTCAGGTAATAACTCATCTTTTGTTCTAATTTTCATCATTAAATCTGGATAGATTAAATCATCAAAATCCTCTTCAATTAACAAGCTACAACCTACAAAATTAGATGAATTACCCCGCTGAATTAAAATATCATTTTTCTTAAGGAATAAATATGATTTATCTTTTACATCAATATCAACATACTTAGTTTCTTGCAGCTTCAAATAACCATACGAGGTCGCACCTAACTTTAAGACTTTTACATCAGTTTCATATTTTACTTCACTAGGAGATAGACCATTTTTAGGTCCAAACGACAGATATTTCTTTAAATGACTTCTCTGGCTAAACTCAGCACTTTCGATCAACAATCCCATCACCGCCAGTTGCAGAATGGTTTGCTTAATCGCATCGATACTCGCTTCGGTGGTAAATAGCGTGTCGAAATGCTGGCTGATTCGCGCCCAGTTTTCGGCGAGTTCTTCGGCATGTTGACTATCGACCAGCGTTGCCAGCAGGGTTTCCACCAGCTGCTGATGTGCATCCAGACTGGTTAGAGATTGCTGTTCCAGTTGGTCGCAGAGGGACATAAGCTCTGCTGCTTTGTCGTTTATCCTTTCCTGTTCCCTTTGCGGAGGGAATGGAACTAAGAAAGAATTAACAACAGAAGAATTTAATTCCGCCTGATTTGTTGTACCAGATAATAATGTATTCGAATGTTTTGGATCAAAACGCTGCTGTATCCCATAAGTAGATATATAGTTACTAATAAACTTTCCGTTATCTCTAACGGTTCGAATTAACGTAACATGGCTATCGACAACAAGTTTTTCTTTAACTACAGGAAGATAAATAACCCTACCAGCAGTGCCACCAGCACCAGTTGAGTTCCAAAGGACATCCCCATCTTTCAAAAATCGATCTTTAGTATATGAATGAATAGATTCATCCGTTATCCAACGAGATTGTTCTAATTTAAAACCGCTCCATTGCACACATTTCTGAGACACAACTTTTACAGAACCATGTTCAGCGTACTTCGGGCCTTTTCCTCGTTGTATGTACTCACTGATATCACTCAACCTTACCCATTCCCATACCTCCGGCAGCTCAAACGGCTTCTCATCCTCACTAATTTCCGGCAGCAGCTTCTGTTTTTTAATTTTTCCCTGCTTGACCAGCTCGGCTTTCTCGGCAGCAATACGTTTTAGCAGCTCAGACGCGGGTTTATCATTCGGGTCCTGCGGCACCAGTTTGCCGCGCACCGCCAGCTCCAGAATCAGCTCACGCAGTTTCTTAATGCCATAGAGGTCGATTTTGCCATTACTACCACGCCCCGCAGTAGAACGGGTTTGCAGCGCAGAAGACCAGATAGCGATATGATCGGTGATCGGCTTCTCAACGGTCATTAGTTCGCCCCCTTGTTGCCCGCTAGCGCAGCGCCGAGGATGTCGCGTAACTGGTTACGCAGTTCGCTGATTTCCGCCTGCTGCGTCTGGTACTGCGCCAGCAATTCATCCGGGTCATGGCTGATGGTTTCACCTTGATACGGGTTCTTGATATCAAGATTGAAGTTGCGGGCGATGATGTCGTCGATGCTGACTTTCCACGCCTGCTTGTTTTCTTCACGACTGGCAAAACCGTCAGCTTCGTTGCCCCACCAGTCGATCTCGGTCTGGAATTCTTCAAACTTCATCGGTTTGGTTTTGCTGTAGTTCTTCACGCCGTCTGGGTACGGATGTTCGTAGAACCACACCTGTTTAGTCGGCTGACCTTTGGTGAAGAACAGAATATTGGTTTTGATACTGGTATAGGGATTAAAGACGCCCTTTGGCAGACGCACGATGGTGTGCAGATTGCACTCTTCGGTGAGCAGTTTTTTGATTTTGGTTTTCACACCTTCGCCAAACAGCGTGCCATCCGGTAATACCACCGCAGCCCGGCCTTTATCGGCAAGCACTTCGATAATCAGTTGCAGGAACAGATCGGCGGTTTCACGGGTCTGCATTTCTGCCGGGAAGTTTTTCTCGATGCCGTCCTCTTCGGTGCCGCCAAACGGTGGGTTGGTCACAATCACATCAACCTGTTCATCCCACGAAGAGAGCGGCTTGTTAAGCGTGTTGTCGTGGCGGATCTGCACCGGCACTTCAATGCCGTGCAGCAGCATATTGGTAGTACACAGCAAGTGTGGAAGCTGCTTTTTCTCTACGCCATAGATCTGCTTTTGCAGCGTTTTGTGGTCTTCGGTGGTAATAACGTAATTGTCTTTCACATGGTCGAACGCGCAGGCGAGGAAGCCGCCAGTACCACACGCCGGGTCCATAATTGACTCACCCAGTTTTGGGTCAATGCGGTTGACCATAAAACGCGTTACCGCACGTGGAGTATAAAATTCACCTGCATTGCCCGCGCTTTGCAGGTCGCGCAGGATCTGCTCGTAGATATCGCCAAACAGATGGCGTTCCTGACTGCTGCTAAAGTCGATTTCGTTTAGCTTGTTGATCACCTGACGCAGCAGCGTACCGTTTTTCATGTAGTTGTAGGCATCGCTGAATGCTTGTTTGACCACAAAGCCACGCGGGTTCTTATCAATCGGCGCAGTGAGGTTTTTCAGGATCGGGAACAGATCATCATTCACAAATTCCAGCAACGCATCACCCGTGATGCCCTCGCTGTTCGCCGCCCAACTACGCCATAAATAGCGCTGTGGGATCGGAAACTGGTAGTCATCCTGCTCCAGTTCCAACTCTTCTTCCTGAGTATCAAAAATCTTCAGAAACAGCAGCCATGAAAGCTGCCCCAAACGCTGGGCATCGCCGTCCACCCCGGCGTCTTTACGCATAGTGTCCTGAAGGGATTTAATGACTGAGCTAATCGACATGTTTTCTTTCCATACTTAAAAAAGGATGCCACCGGTCGCAGACGCGGCCAGTGGCAATGTATTTATAGGTTATCAGGCTGAGCGCGGCGGTAACTGGTAGATTTCGTTTTCCAGTTCGTTGACGGCTTTCTCATAAGCCTTCTTGTCACCAAAGCGGGTTTTAATGATCTCTATCGGACGACCCAGCGCATCAAACGGTTTCAGCTTGAGTACCTGGACATCCTCGATTTCCTGCACGCCTTCATCGGCGTATTTATCCAGCAGCGTGTTGAGCACCTGCTGCGCCGGTTCTGCATATTTCGTAAAATAGTTACGCTTACGCACATTCGCCGCACGCTCCTGACGCGTTAACGGCGGCTGACCGTACACCACATGACAGAGTAAATCAAACGGGTCAAGATCTTTACCCACCTCTTCCGCCAGCACATCCCACAGAATCCCCAATTGCTCCAGTTCTTCTATAATGACCTGTTTGCGTGGTGCATCCTGCCATTTGCGTATAAAGCTATCCAGTGAAGCGTACTCACCATCTTTGAGCATCGTTTTACGGGTGTAATCCTGAAAGGATTCTGTCACCAGTTTGCCATCAGAATCGTAATACTGAACGCGCTTAGCCAACACTTTTACATCTACACCGTTCACATAGAATTTGCGGACTTCGTCATCGTCATGGAATTCACCGTTTCCCCAATGCTTATCATGATTAATCTGATAGTCAGCGGCGTCTTCTTGCGCTTCATTGGCGATATTATCGCCGTCATCTTCCTCATCCAGCTTTTCATTGAAATCAGAATCTTGATCAGAAATGTCGCAGGGTTTTACCACCAGCACTTTTTCTGGCAAACCATCAAAGCGTGGATCGGCAAACAGCTCTGTCGCTTTTTTGAAGTCGAGAATGGTAAACCACAGCTTGCCGTACTTTTCGTTGATTCGCGTGCCGCGCCCGATGATCTGTTTAAATTTGGTCATGGACTGGATGTTTTGATCCAGCACGACCAGCTTGCAAGTCTGCGCATCGACGCCGGTGGTCATCAACTCTGAGGTTGTCGCAATAACGGGGTAGGCTTTTTTAGGATTAATAAAGTTATCCAGTTGCGCCTTGCCGATATCATCGTCGCCAGTGATTTTCATCACGTATTTTTCGTTCTTAAGCACCTGTTCAGGGTTAAGTACCACCAGCGCATGACGCATTCGATCGGCGTGATCGATGTCGTTACAGAAAACGATGGTTTTATCCATCGGGTTAGTACGTTTCAGGTAATCGGTGATGGTCTGCGCCACCAGCATCGTGCGTTCATCAATGACTAGCGTGCGGTCAAAATCTTTCAGGTTGTAGATGCGGTCTTCAATTTCTTTACCGTATTTATCCAGTTGACCTTTTATTGGCCGCCAACCCTGCACATCCACGTCGATATCAACGCGTACCACTTTGTAAGGCGCGAGGAAACCGTCCTCAATGCCCTCTTTCAGCGAATAGGTGTAAACCGGT
This sequence comes from Pectobacterium atrosepticum, assembly GCF_000740965.1. Classification (NCBI taxonomy): domain Bacteria; kingdom Pseudomonadati; phylum Pseudomonadota; class Gammaproteobacteria; order Enterobacterales; family Pectobacteriaceae; genus Pectobacterium; species Pectobacterium atrosepticum. The sequence continues at coordinate 3,412,428 of NZ_CP009125.1, forward strand.
TCACCGAAGTAATCGATATTGGAGACCTCTTCGGTTTCCTTTGGCGTGGCTGTCAGACCAACCTGCGTGGCATTGCCGAAATACTCCAGAATCTCCCGCCAGGCTGAATCTTCAGACGCGCTGCCACGGTGGCATTCGTCAATCACAATCAGATCAAAGAAATCCGGTGCCACCTGCTTATAGGCTTTTTGATGTTCTTCCGGCCCAGTAATCGCCTGATACAGTGCCAAATGCACTTCATAGGCCGGATCAATGGTGCGTCCGGTGACTTTGGCCATGGCTGGGCCAAAAGGCTGGAAATCGTTGTTTTTAGTCTGATCAACCAGAATATTGCGGTCCGCGAGGAACAGGATTCGTTTTTTGTTTTTGGCTTTCCACAGCCGCCAGATTATCTGGAACGCCGTATAGGTTTTGCCCGTGCCAGTCGCCATGACCAGCAGAATACGGTTCTTACCTGCCGATACGGAATCCACCGTTCGATTAATCGCCTGCACCTGATAATAACGGGGAGATTTCCCGCTGCCGTCGTCGTAATAGTCTTGACTGATAACGGGCAACTGCTCCTGAGTGAACCCTTTCCAGATACAGTATTTTTGCCAGAGCTGTTCAGGCGTTGGGAAATCACTGAGAGCAATTTCAGATTCGAGCTGCTGCGGATTGGTTTTATCGTGGAAGATAAATCCGTCACCGTTGGAGGCAAATACAAAGGGAACGTCGAGCAGGTTAGCGTAGTCTAACCCCTGCTGCATCCCTTTGCTGATGGCGTGCTTGTTAGCTTTGGCTTCGATAACTGCCAGCGGCAAGTTATGTTTATGATACAACACGATATCGGCAGATTTAACTTTGATACGTGAGGCCAGTTTTCCACGAACCACAATCTTGCCATCACGCAGTTTCACTTCCTGACGAATCTGAACCAAATCATCCCAGCCTGCATTCTTAACCGCAGGAAGGATAAATTTGCTGATGATGTCCGTTTCGGTCAGATGAGTTTTGTTTACGCCAGCCATAGCAGAACGCTCAATGGAATAGGATTAGCTCTGATTTTACACAGATTAGTACGTCAGGTAATGACCCGGTGTGATAACTCTCCCTCTCCACGTAGAGATTCCATACGGTGTGGCCTTTTTTTCCTTCTTACCTCGATTATTCAAACCACAATGAAGAAAGCCCTATAACCATCACAATGCCCATAATCACCTGAATCAAGACGATAAAAAATGCAAGGACGCCAAGCACTGTGATTTTTCTACGAAGGATAAACGTAATGCCGGAAAGTACAGCGCTGAACAGAATTGTTTTAAGCAGGTAAGCTAGCGGCACCATTGCTGCGTGGCCTGTCTGCACACCTGCCATCCCAATGAGACCAAGAAAAAAACCGCCGCAAAAACCCCATCCCCAGAACGTCATCGGCAAACTTAGTTGCCCTGTTACCAGCTTTTTCAGCACGGTTGCATCCCTTTTATAATGTTAGTGCATTAACAATCATTATCCGCCAAGTATCTTGGTCTGCCGCACACTTTAATTCCAGCTAAATGCAACTATCACGAGAGTAAATACTTGATGTCAGGGATACTTCCTGCCGTCATTACGGACAGTTTGCTATCAGTTCTATCACGCTAATGGGACTGATCTATGATGCTGAGAAATCGGTGAACTCAGAAAAGAATCTCACCGTGCTTGAGGGTTTTCTGCTCGTCTGGACGTGCAAGCTTATGGTGTTGACGCTGCGGTGCATACGAGGAAAATTCGTGCGGAACTGGCAAGACAAGGAACACTCATCGGCTCGTATGATGCCATGCAAGCGGGTCATGAGCGGTTCCCAGGTTTCCTGACCACACACCTGATCATGAATATAATTCATCTTTGATGAAATTAACTCTCTTTCACTCATCCAATGACTCTGGCATAAAATATGCAATATTAACGTATTGACAACATGAAGACTGCTGAGTGATAAACAAACAAGATCATTAAAATCAACAAATTAATTCAGTTTTCATATCAAAATTTAGGATGCAAAGACCGCGATGAATAAAGATTTTACATTTACGATTAAGAGCAGCTGCTTCGATGAGAATTATAACCCCTCCGAAAACACGCGTATCACGACCAACTTTGCTAATTTAGCCAGAGGGAAGAGTCGCCAGGAGAACTTACGCAACACGTTAGTGATGATGGATAATCGCTTCAATACATTGGCGTATTGGGATAACCCTAAAGCTAACCGTTACTCTGTCGAACTTGAGATCATTTCCGTTGAGATTGATATTGAAGGCAATGGCGATACCTTCCCTGCAATTGAAATATTGAAAACGAATATTGTTGATAAAAAAACCAATGAACGCATTGAAGGCATCGTAGGGAATAACTTTTCCTCTTACGTCCGAGATTATGATTTTAGCGTATTACTGCCAGAGCATAATAAGAGTCATCCCGGATTTAGCACGCCAGATAATTTTGGCGATTTGCATGGAAAATTATTTAAATGTTTTACGAATTCAAAATTTTACAAAGATAACTTTAATAAACAACCGGTTATATGCCTAAGTGTTTCAAGTAAAAACACCTATCATCGGACGGGGAATCAGCATCCTGTATTAGGCATCGAATATCAGCAAAATGAACCTTCCTTGACCGATCATTACTTCGAAAGGATGGGGTTACAGGCTCGCTACTTTATGCCTGCAAATAGTGTTGCACCTTTGGCTTTTTATTTTTCTGGTGATTTGCTGAACGATTACACGAATCTTGAGCTTATTAGTACTATCAGCACGATGGAGACTTTCCAAAAGATTTATCGACCTGAGATTTACAATGCTAACTCGGCAGCAGGGCAATACTATCAACCCAACCTGAATAACCAGGATCATTCATTAACAAAAATTGTTTATGATCGGGTAGAACGCAGTCAGTTGGCTATTGAGCAAGGAAAGTTTACTGAAGAGCACTTCATCAAACCCTACAAGAATATTCTTGAACAATGGTCTGCTCACTACGCGCGTTGATTCACCAAAAATATAAGGTCACCTGTTATGAAAACATTGCTACCTACTTCAACTGCTGGCAGTTTGCCCAAACCGTCCTGGCTCGCAGAGCCTGAGAAACTGTGGTCCCCCTGGAAATTACAAAACGAAGAGTTAATTGACGGGAAAAAAGATGCCCTGAGTTTGTCGCTGTTTGATCAACTGCGTGCAGGTATTGATATTGTTAGCGATGGCGAACAAACGCGCCAACACTTTGTCACGACGTTTATTGAGCACCTTAGCGGCGTGGATTTTGAGAAACGTGAAGTCGTTAAAATTCGTAATCGCTATGACGCAAGCGTACCAACCGTTGTCGGTGCGGTGACGCGTCAAAAACCGGTTTTTGTTGAAGATGCCAAATTCTTACGTCAACTCACGAAGAAACCGATTAAATGGGCTCTGCCAGGGCCGATGACGATGATCGATACACTCTATGATAACCACTATAAAAGCCGCGAAAAACTGGCCTGGGAATTCGCAAAAATTCTCAACCAAGAAGCCAGAGAACTCGAGGCTGCTGGTGTGGATATTATTCAGTTTGATGAACCCGCATTTAATGTCTTTTTTGATGAAGTGAATGATTGGGGTATCGCCGCGTTAGAAAGAGCGATTGAAGGGCTGAAATGTGAAACAGCGGTACATATCTGCTACGGATATGGCATCAAAGCCAATACAGATTGGAAAAAGACGCTGGGATCAGAGTGGCGCCAATATGAAGAAGCGTTTCCAAGACTGCAAACATCCAATATCGATATCATCTCACTGGAATGCCATAATTCGCATGTTCCCATGGACCTGCTTGAACTAATTCGCGGTAAAAAAGTGATGGTCGGGGCCATTGACGTGGCAACCAATGCCATTGAGACACCAGAGGAAGTAGCCGATACTCTGCGAAAAGCGCTTCAGTTTGTCGATGCAGACAAGCTCTATCCTTCAACCAACTGTGGCATGGCTCCTTTACCTCGTCGGGTAGCCACAGGCAAGCTCAATGCGCTAAGTGCTGGCGCAGAAATCGTCCGAAGAGAACTCTTGGCTAAATAACACTATTGTAGTGGCATCGTGAATTTGGACACTGACCCAGCGCTAGTGTAAACATCTCAGCATCCACAAAAAAAGACCCTGAATAAACCTATCCAGGGTCTTTAAATAGTGTAAAACCGTCGCTGTTTAGGGATTAGCCACGGTTCTCTTCAATGTAACGAGCCAGATCCGCAGGGGTCTTCAGAACGGTAGCGACTTCGGTTGGTGGGATCACGCAGCCGTAAACGTCCTGCACCTCCAGCACCAGATCGACCGCCAGAATCGAGTCGAGAATATCGGACTCAATCAGCTCATCGTTAAAGCCCACTTTACGGGATAAGATCTTTTCAAACAGCGCGAGTATTTCTTGTTCCATAATTTTTCCTGGGATAATTAAATCGTGCGGGCATGGGTATCCAGCAGTTTACGATCAATTTTGCCGTTAGGATTCAGCGGCAACGCATCTTTGATAATGATTTGGGAAGGCACCATGTAAGGCGGAATCACCTTAGAGAGCGAGGTTTTAATCACTTCGGGTGCTAAGCTCGTCACGCAGAATGCCGCAATACGCAGCACGCCACCGCCCGATTTCATCAGCGGCAGGACAACCGCTTCGCTGATGTCGGATATCGCCAGCAGGCGATTTTCAATCTCGTTGATTTCAATGCGGTAGCCATTGAGTTTGATCTGGCTGTCATTGCGGCCCTGACAGTAAAGGAGCCCGTTCTCATAGCCCAGGTCGCCGGTTCTGTAGCCTCGGAACGCTTCACTTTCCCGATGCAACAATTTCTCAGCGTTCTCCTGCGCGAGCCCAAGGTAGCCGCGCATCACATTTTTGCCCCAAATAATCAGCTCACCCTCAGCGGTAATTTCCATTCTGGAATCCGGCATCATCGCGCCAACCGGCAGCAGATCGTTTTCGCTATGCAGGATGTCATCGGTGATTTCGATGACGGTGGTGGCGATAGTCGCTTCCGTTGGGCCATAGGAGTTGAGAATTTTGGCGTGCGGGAAGCGGCGGCGTAACTGTTTGACCAGCGCTTTGTTTAGCACTTCACCGATGAACACGAAGACGTTGAGTTCAGGTAAATATTCACTGTTGAACTGAGGAGAGAGCAGTTTCTGATAGGCAAAAGATGGCGTTGAAACCCAGACAGAAACGCCATTGTCTTTTAGGCGATCGAGCCAGTTTTCTGCCGCAATATCCTCTTTCGCATTCAGAACGATGTGCCCCCCAGTGGCAAGATTCGCCAGCAGCGGGATCAGGGAGAGATCGAAACTGAACACCGCATGGTTCATCAGCACTGGCGCGTCTGGCAGCGAGAAATCCTCACGCACCCACTTCATGAAATGCCACAGGCTTTCACGCCCGATCTGCACACCCTTGGGTTTTCCGGTGCTGCCGGAGGTGAACATGATATAGGCGAGATTCTGCTCGACCAGTGCCTGACCAGCCTCACCGGTAGCAATGAACTGCCGGGTCGCGACATCGTAGTAGTAAGGGGCGTTCGCCAGGTGGCAAATCTCCTTAAGCCGCTCCTGCGGATAGATGCAGTCCACCGGGATATACGGAATGTTATGCAGCAGGCAGCTATAGATCGCCACGGCAAACTCCGCCTGCTGATGCCCATATAATACGACGGGTGAACCTGCGGGCCGCTGGCATTGCTGATAGCGATGCGACCAGTCTGTAACGGCAACGGATAGCTGTTGCCAGGTCATCGCGTCATCGCTACCGCTAATCGCCAACTGATTTGGGTTAGCGGGTTGAAGTAATGCCGCACGAAGGAAATCTTGCAGTTCCTGAAGCTCTGAATGAAGGTTCATAGAGGAGACATTCCGCTAAAGATGTAGAGGGAGGCTGCGGCGCTTGCCAGCGTCAGAATTCGACCGATGAACGCAATAACCGGATGATGTAGACAATTGTTCAAAGCCGGACTGCGTTTAGCAGACCACTGCAACATGTTGTGAGCAACGGAAATGGCGCCGAACAGCGCGCCGCTGATGACATAGTGTCGTTCGAGTCCGTTCCATGCCCCCATACAAAACAGGGTGCAGAAGATGCCAATATTTTGCGCCAGCGTTTTGTTCTGTCGGAAAAAATCGAGCTTCATCAGATTCATATAAATCGGCATAAAGACCACGTCTCTCAGCCATTCAGACAGGCTGATGTGGAAACGCCGCCAGAAATCTTGCGGGTTTTTAGCCAAAATGGGCATATTGAAGTTCGCCGGGATATTCAGGCCAAATAAGCGCCCCGCGCCAATAGCCATATTGCTGTAACCGGCAAAATCAAAATACAGATAGGCGCTGTAGGCCAGCGACATCACCACACCAACGCTTAGCGTAAACGGACGATGGCTCCACGACTCAATGACCAGATTATTGATCAACATGGCGAATAAGAACTTCTGAATAATACCGGTAAGAATTTGCTCTATGGCCACTAAAAACTGCTCACGGGTCATCGTGAAAACCGGTTTATTAATGTCAACAAGCCATGTCCGCCAGCGATACATCGGGCCAGCCAGAATAATAAAAGGCATAAAAAGGTAGCAGAAGTAATGCAGGAAATTCTGACCATCTTTTTTGCTGCGATAAAGTAGAACGTCAATCGCGCGGAAGGTCATAAAAGACAGACCGATCATGCCCCAATGGTTATTGAGGTGTAATTTCACCAAAAACAGCGGAAGCAACGTCAGGCTGACCGCCTGCCAGGTTTTTAACCAGCCTTTCTCTTTTAAGGTGACGATAATATAAAAACTCAGGAAAACCGCCACAGGAACAACGTAATCCCCCTGGAAAATATATCCCCAGCCCAATACCGCCAATACGGAAAAGGCGGATAAATACGTCAGCCGATAACTGAATACGCGATTAATCAGCGCAAACAATAATGCTGATGAAAACAGAAGGAAAAAAAACATTCCGGAGCTGTACATCATTCATCCTTCAGAATTTTTGATATTCAAAATGCACTTTTAAACTCATGCTTTCATCAACAGAGGTCCATGCAACGATGGTTACCGCCAGAAAGAGATAAAGGAAAAAAAGACGAATGGCAGTTTTCATCATTTAAAACTCTCAGCAATAAATTTATCCATCGCGACCCATGCTGGCTCGGTTGGGTGCAGGCGATCCCAATTCCAACCGTTCTGATAAGGCTGCGCATACATATCAAAATAAGGAACTTTATTTTCCTCCAGCATCGACCTGATCTGGCCATCGACTGGCTGGAATTTCTGGGAGTTATTAATCGCCCACGGATTAATCGGATCGACAATGACGACAAACTGGGCGTTGCGCGCTTTAAGCAATTTAATCGTCGCCCGTAATGCCTCCATTTGCGCAGGAACAATCGGCGCATTGTCCCACTCTTCCGGTGTTTGATCGTCGGCAAAAACAGTCTTATCCATCCACAACGTGGCGACGCTTTGCTGACGCGACTTATTCAACTCATGAGCCTGAGTCAGTTCGCGATCCCAGTCAGGCGCAACATTGGTCGTTGACGTGTGAGGCCACGGTTGCGTGGGTTGCGGGACAATACGTAGCATCGCCAGCCAGTAGTTTTTTATCAGCTCACAGAAATTAGCAAATTGATAACTCACTTCCTGCCAAATAATTTGTGGGTGCCAGCCATAGACTTTCATTTGGCCGAAAGTTAAATGGCTGATATCTTCTTTATCGATATGTTGTAAGTAATTGACCATAAAAGGACGCGTTTGGTCATCCTTCATCAGCGGATTAAAAATAGATGCTGGGAAATTGTTGGCAAAAATTGACGGCGGAATGCCGTCTGAATAAAAGCTATCGGGTGCCAGAAGCAAAACAACTTTACTGTTAGCGTTAAGCTCGTTTTTAAAACGCGAGAGCAGTAAAAAATGCGTGACGCTATCGACATAACTATCGCCATAGGCCACTACCGGACGATGTAACTGGTTATTAAAGTAATTATATACTGCGTAATGTTCGTCTTCAGATGTCGACACTTCAGAAGCACCGAGAAAGAAAATCGCATTTCCCTGTAAGGCATGGGAAATGGTGGCTATTTTTTCCCTTTGTTCTTTTGGCGTTCCTTCCATGGTGTTAATCAGTGGCTGGAATGTTAGCGCCGGATCAAAGCTCGTCACCAGCGGGGGAACGCTAAGAAACAGGATGGCGAGGGTAGCCATCAGGATATGTAGGCAGAGAGTATTTTTGATTTTCATTATAAAGTAAGACTACATGATATTTATTGTTTGAAATTTGTGAATTTTTATCTTCACGGTAAATCGATCCCTGTATTTTTGGATTATATACCAGGGTTATCTTCGATGATGAGCGTTGCTGTGTAACGGTATGTACAGTGTTTATGTCCGTCACAATAATCAGGTTAGAGACTACGTCAGGAGACGATTTCCTGTATCTTTTCTCGCTTACTCAGTCTGAACATGAGGGAGAAAGGTTCGATGGCAGGAGCCTCGAAAGTCACAGTTTACTGGTAATGCGGGGATGATTGGACTCAAGGAAACTTCGGCTATGAATAAGTGCGGGATAGCGCAATCCTTGCTTCCCTTTTAGTTAACCTGACAAATCGCTATCTTAGTGTTAATTTAATAAATTCGCAGTTTTACCGCACTCGGTATACCACCACATGTTTTGTGAGGCTACTGTTGCGCGATTGAATTTAAGATCAGGCTTATGTGTAATTGCAAAGAACTTCCCACTAGTGTGGCTGAGATCGAACATTGGGGGCACGGCTTCCATTTTCCGAATGCATTAACTCATAATCGGCATTTTGAAACTCTGGATAGTGAGTATTTCGAACCGCAGCTTGATTACTCAGAATTCATGTATCGCTGTACGGAATGCGGGCAAGCATGGTACATCGAGTGCACGCCAGAAGCATCCCCCTCCTCCCTATTCGCCTTAAAGGTTCGGGATACCGAATCATTACCTTCAGATAAAGAGGTAAAGTCAGCCAAAGAACACCTTTGTATTCTTGCGCACGGCGGATTCGATTCAGAAAAGTGCAGGATGGCAGGGTGCCAAAACGACAAGCTATTGGGCCGTGAACTATGCTATTTGCATCTATCTTTTCCATAACGTATGGAATTGAACAGCGCTGAGCGGTAATGTATACAAAAAGCTAACAGGAGAATGTATGAAATACCGTCAGGCTACTATCCATCGGCTATTGATCGCCTTGATAACCCTGTTTGTTACCGCCTGTTCCTCCAATGCGAAAAAATCCCCCACGGATGAAACGCCGGAGTGTATGAAGTATCGCTTGATGATGACGGCCCCCTTGCCACCAGCGGAAATGATGAAGTTAAAAAATCAGTGTGAGCAGTCAAGGCATTAACGCGACAGTTTTTTTATCAGAGTTCAGCTAAGCTCAAACTTATTTTTATTGGACAGGGGATTACGCAAGAATAAACCTACTCCCCTAAGCAATAACGCTGGAAAATAGCAAACTTCATCACAAAAGGCGGCTATTCGCGTCAATTCATCACCTGTTCCAATTCACCATAGAATAAATAAGGGCGCTCATTCTCAATCCACTTTGCTTTTTTATAACACAAATATCTTCTTCTATATAAACATCTAAACATCCAATTTCCACTGAGAATTCATTGTGTTTATATTTTGGGCCGAAGTTATGATAGGTTATCGCGCCTTTGCCAAAATATCCCCCAATCTCTTCTCGCCATAATAACGTTATTTCTGCCTCAAACGGGCCGCTCCTCATTTTCCCTTTCAGGCTGGCAATAATTTTTTCTTTCTCAACAAAACTCCACCGCACGGCGTCAAGGCTCCAGGTATTATCGTTCACGCTAAATTCGCCGGAAAAAACGTCTACAAATGTTTTATTGTTATCAGAATACATTTCATCTCCTTGAATATTCAAAATGAGTAACCCCGCAACCTTCCCCATCAGAAGCGCTTTTTCTTTCCCTAACGTACCACATCACACACCGCGATTCATGAATGAGGTCGATAACAACATTCTGCCAGCGCCTCTTAACCAACGGGTTATCTCCGCGTTGCTAACGCGGATAGCGCAGCGCCTCCACAAACAGTGAAAAGGCGGTGGTATGCTGTTTGCGGCTGGGATAATACAGATAGTACCCTGGGAATGGTGGGCACCATTCCGTCAGTACCTGAATCAGGCGACCGCTGGCAATGTCATCTCGCACTGAATCTTCCGGCACATAGGCCAGACCCAGTCCGATTTGTGCGGCATCGATCCGCTGGCGCAGGCTATTCATCGTCAGTTGGCCCTCAACTCGCACCTTGATTTCCCGACCACTTTTTTCAAACTCCCACGCATAGATGCCACCCATCGTCGGCAGACGCATGTTAATACAGCGGTGATGCTGCAAATCCTGCGGTGTTATAGGGACAGGGTTGCGTGCGAAATAGTTAGGGGAACCGACCACCACCATACTCATTTCAGGTGCGATACGAACAGCGATCATGTCTTTTGCCACCTGTTCACCCAAGCGAATGCCCGCATCAAAACGGCCGACAACGATATCTGTCAAAGCGTTATCCATCGTAATTTCGATGTTAATATCGGGATAATTCGCTAAAAATGGCTTTAACATCGGCCATAATATCGAATCAACCGCGTGCTCCCCCGCAGTGATGCGAATATTCCCCGCGGGTCTATCCCGCATGTCGCCCAGCGCAATCAGTTCGCTTTCAATATCCGCGAAACGCGGGCCGAGGCTATGCGCCAATTTCTCCCCCGCTTCCGTCGGTGCGACGCTGCGCGTGGTTCGGGTCAGCAATCGCACACCAAGACGCTCTTCAAGGCCACGAATAGAATGGCTTAACGCCGACTGAGAAAGCCCGAGCTTCGCCGCTGCCTTGGTAAAACTGCGTTCTCTTGCCACCACGAGGAACGAAATAAGGTCATTAAAATTTTCTTTTAACATCAGAGTGTCCAAATAGTGGTACATCAACTTTTATCTATTATACAAACTCATGAATGATATCCATGTGAAACCGCCAATAATCGGCGGTTTCACACTAAAAATAAGCAATGATGAATAATATGCGCTACATTCCTCCGCGTAATTAATGAATATAATTCATAGCCTCTTTCTGATTTTACCCTCTGGTACTTCCCCATAAATCGCAGTAACGTTTTCATAGTCGCTGTCTTTCATCAACACTGAATTTTTCAATCACAGCGAATCTTTCAATAACAACTACGCTTTCCAGCAAGGAGGAAAAATTGAAAATTACCCGCAGTGGTTCACACCCGTCCCAGCCTGGCCCAGACAGCTATTTTTCCGGCAACGTACGCATTGATGCGCCCTTCCAGAGCACCTCCCCCGCTCGGGTTGGCGGCGCAACAGTAACTTTTGAACTCGGTGCCCGCACGGCATGGCATACCCATCCACTCGGCCAGACGCTGATCGTCACGCAGGGTCGAGGCTGGCTTCAGGAATGGGATGGCGAGATTCAGGAGATCAATCAGGGTGATATCGTCTGGATACCCGAAGGCGTAAAACACTGGCACGGTGCGACGGCACAAACCGCCATGACCCACATTGCTATTGCCGAATCGCTTAACGGCAGCCCGGTCGAATGGCTGGAAAAAGTCAGCGACGAGCAGTACGGGAAGTCGCGATAAAGAAGAGTTGCACATCTTAGGGGTAAGCCACTCAGCGAGAAGCTGAATGGCTTTTCATTTGCTCAGTAATACGGTTAGCGCATGTGCATATTGACGCCAGATACATCTTTCCTGAGTTCAATAATCTCTTCAGCCAGTTCACGGCACAGCATCGCATTCATCAGATGATCCTGTGCATGCACCACAATAAGTTCGAGATTGGTTTTTTCCTTACTCTGATAGCCAATAAATCCGGTCTGGATCAATTGCGCCCGATTCAGCGCCACCGCAGCCATTTTTAATAGTTCATCGACGTGATCCCACTCGCCCCGGCGAGCTGCTCTAAGTGCTTCCATTGCGCAGGAACGTGTTTCGCCAGATTTAACGATAAGCTCAATCATCCGCGTTTCTACATCCATTTTTCCATCCCCCGAATATCAGTTGCTGTGTCACCTTTTTGTCGGCCAATTAACCCCAAATTGCAGACAAGCGCACGTGACACCGAAGAAATACGGTGCATTTGTTGTATCGCTACTCACAGCCTGCACAGTAAATATAGATGATTAATCATAATTTGTTGCTGTAAATCATGACGTTATGTCTCATTTCCGATGAAATAAATTTCGCAAACATATCGACCTATTTTTTAATCGATGAATTTATACAATTTCACACCGTGACACGCGCTGAAATAAAGTCATAACCGAAACGTCACATTCACCGGAACCTTAATTTAACCTTAAGAAAGCGAAATAATAATAACTATCATTATTATTATCGATATGTAGAATTCTTTTCCGACTGCCACTACATCTCGGCCTGTGTCGCTAAATAGCCTGGCTATTATGAGCAACGCGGGGGCACCCATGTAGGTCAGCAATACGCAAACACGACAGGTATTGATAAGGGTAAATAATATGAAGCTTGGTTTTGGATTACTGAGTTCTGCCGTTTTATTAGCTTCCGGCCTGACTCTCAGCGCATCGGCAAATGCAGCAGAAAACGATGAAGGGATTGTGATTTACAATGCCCAACATGAAAACCTGGTGAAATCCTGGGTTGACGGTTTTACCAAAGAAACGGGCATCAAGGTGACGTTACGCAGCGGCAGCGACACCGAATTGGGCAACCAACTTGTGCAGGAAGGAAAATCGTCCCCTGCCGATGTGTTTCTGACCGAAAACTCACCGTCGATGGTGCTTGTCGATAATGCCGACCTCTTTGCTCCGTTGGACAAAGCCACTCTCGCTCAGGTAGCACCTGATTATCGTCCGTCCCACGGGCGCTGGGTAGGGATTGCCGCGCGCTCTACCGTATTTGTCTACAACCCGACCAAATTTACCGATGCACAACTACCGAAATCCTTAGCCGATCTGGCGAAGCCTGAATGGAAAGGCCGCTGGGCCGCATCTCCGTCCGGTGCGGATTTTCAGGCCATCGTCAGCGCCTATCTAGAGCAGAAAGGTGAGAAAGCCACGCAGGAATGGCTGAAAGGCATGAAAGAGAACTTCACTGCCTACAAAGGTAACAGCACGGTAATGAAAGCGGTGAACGCGGGCCAGATTGATAGCGGCGTGATCTTCCACTATTACCGTTTTGTCGATCAGGCTAAAACCGGCGAAAACAGTAACAACACCCAGCTGTACTACTTCAAGCACAAGGATCCGGGCGCGTTTGTCAGCATTTCCGGTGGCGGCGTGCTGGCATCCAGTAAACATGCGAAAGACGCTCAGGCCTTTATCAAATGGATCACGGGCAAACCCGGTCAGGAAATCTTGCGCACCAACGATGCGTTTGAATATGCGGTTGGCGTCAATGCGCTCTCAAACGACAAATTGGTTCCGCTGAAAGATCTGGACGCACCAAAAGTTGATGCCGCCAAGCTCAACAGCAAAAAAGTCGTAGATCTGATGACGCAGGCTGGCTTGTTGTAACGGATAGATTGTAGCGAATAGATTGTAATGATAGCGCCTTCGTCAGGGCATTTTCGCCCTGACGAATTATCATAAGAATGGCCGCTCAACGCGGCTTCACCGTCTAAGAATATCGTCCTGACGAGGCAACTGCAGGCAGCATGACAAACGTTAGCTACAGCGAAACCACGACCTCCACCGCCTCCTCTCCGCCATTACGCAAGCCTGTCGCGTTGCTTGCGATCGTCGCTCTGGTATTATCCCTGCTGGGCTTTGTCCCGCTGGGCTTTGTGATTGGCGTAAGTATTGATACCGGCTGGGAAACGGCTCGTGCCTTGTTATTCCGCCCACGCGTTGGCGAGCTTCTGACAAATACGGTGCTGCTGGTTGTCCTGACGCTGCCGATTTGTACGATTCTGGGCGTGCTGTTAGCCTGGCTGACGGAACGAACCACCCTGCCCGCTCGACGCCTGTGGTCCCTGTTGCTCACCGCGCCACTGGCGATTCCCGCATTTGTACAAAGCTATGCTTGGATCAGTACCGCCCCCGGTCTGCATGGCTTACCGGCTGGCGTATTTTTATCCGTCGTCGCCTATTTACCGTTTCTTTATTTACCCTGCGCGGCGACGCTTCGGCGTCTTAACCCCGCGCTGGAAGATGTCGCGGCTACGCTGGGCGTGCCACCTATTACCGTATTTTTCCGCGTGGTGTTGCCGCAGTTAAAACTGGCCATCGGCGGCGGGTTGCTGCTGATCGCTCTGCATCTGTTGGCGGAGTATGGCCTGTTCGCCATGATCCGCTTCGATACCTTTACCACCGCAATCTTCGATCAGTTTCAGTCAACGTTTAATGGCCCAGCAGCCAACATGCTGGCCGGTGTACTGGCGTTGCTGTGCCTGTTTCTGCTGTGTGCGGATGCCCGCGTGCGTGGCGTCACGCGCTATGCTCACGTGGGTTCCGGCGCGCCGCAGGTTGTCACACCGATTTGCTTGTCACCACTTTCTCTCTCGCTGGCGCTGCTGTTACTGACAACGCTGGTGCTGCTGACGCTCGGCGTGCCTTTTATTACGCTGTTTCGCTGGCTAGGTTTTGGCGGCTGGGAAGTGTGGCAACGGCGTGAGTTGCTTGATGCGTTTCGCCAGACCATGACGCTGGCGCTGAGCGGTGCTGTGCTGACGACGCTGGCAGCGATCCCGATGGCCTGGCTGACCATCCGCCACCCTAATCGCCTGTATCGGTTTTTGGAAGGGTGCAATTACATCACCAGTTCTCTGCCGGGTATCGTCGTCGCGCTGGCGCTGGTAACTACCACGATTCACGCCATCAGACCGCTCTACCAGACTGAGTTCACCGTGCTGCTGGCTTATCTGTTGATGTTCATGCCACGGGCGCTGGTTAACCTGCGCGCAGGAATAGCACAGGCACCGGTGGAGTTGGAACAGGTCGCGGCCAGTCTGGGACGTTCACCCTTACAGACGCTAATGACCGTGACCATCCGGCTGGCGGCGCCCGGCGTCGCCACGGGGGCAACGCTTGTTTTTTTGGCGATCATCAACGAGCTAACCGCCACGCTGCTGCTGGCACCCAACGGCACGCGCACGCTGGCGACCGGGTTTTGGGCGCTAACCAGTGAGATCGATTATCCTGCGGCGGCACCCTACGCGCTTATTCTGGTCTTACTGTCGCTGCCGTGGACCTGGTTTCTCTACACGCAATCACAAAAAATAGCGGGGCGATAATCATGTTGGAACTTCATCGCGTCAGTAAAAGCTTTAACGGACGCACCGTGCTGTCTGACATTCATTTAACGTTAGAAAACAGCCGTCGCACGGCGATTGTCGGCCCATCCGGTTCAGGGAAAACCACCCTGCTGCGCCTGATTGCCGGGTTCGAAACACCGGATACCGGCGTCATTACGCTAAACGGCCAAACGCTCTGCGATAACGGGTTCTCCGTCCCTGCCCATCAGCGCAGAATTGGCTATGTCCCGCAGGACGGCGCGCTGTTTCCGCATCTCTGCATCGCGGACAACATCGCCTTTGGGCTCAAAGGCTCGAAAGCGGAAAAACAAAAACGCGTAGATGAATTGATGGCGCTGGTTTCGCTTCCCACGCATTTACAGAAACACTCACCGCATGAAATTTCCGGTGGTCAACAGCAGCGTGTCGCACTGGCCCGCGCGCTGGCGCAGCGCCCTGCGTTGATGCTGCTGGATGAACCGTTTTCCGCGCTGGACACCGGACTGCGTGCCGCCACCCGTAAGGCGGTAATGGACGTATTGCAGCAGGCTAACGTGGCTTCGATTCTGGTGACACACGATCAGGGGGAAGCGCTGTCTTTTGCCGATAGGGTGGTCGTCATGCGTGAGGGTCAACTGTCGCAATCGGGTTCCCCCTGGGCGCTCTACCACCAGCCCAACAGTGAAGACATCGCCACTTTCCTCGGTGAAACGCTGATTCTCAATGCACAGATTGACGGTGGTAAGGCTGACTGCCTGCTTGGGCGCATCGCAGTAGATCGCCCAACGGCAAACGGTCGAGTAAGAATCATGCTCAGGCCGGAGCAGATAACGATTCAGGATACCGAGATAACGAGCACGGCACATATGCGTGCCACTATCCGCAACGTCGAGTTTTCCGGCTTCGTCTCTACACTGACGCTACGCATCCACAACGCAGAAGCCGATGTCATTGAACTTAAAACCGTCAGTCACGCCGCTTTCATCGTCGGCCAACAGGTTAGCCTAAGCGTGAACGGTGCCGCACACGTTTTCAGTCAATAATATCCCTCGCAGGCACAAGCACAGGCGGTTTACTTCGTCGCCTGTGCGTCGCGGCTAACCAGCCAAACCCCGAGAAGAATAATCAGAACGCCGAGGTTTTTACGCAGGCTCATCGGTTCATTCAGCCACGGCAGAAAAACCGCAGCAAGGTAGACCACCGCATAGCTCAGACTAATCAGCGGGTAGGCACGGCTTAGCGGTAAATAGCGTAGCACCATGAACCAGCACACCATCGACAGGCCGTAGCAGATAATCCCGACCAGCACCGCGACAACAGGCCAGCCCGCCATCAGCGTGCTGAGCGATGGCCAGTGCGTCATGGAAATGCTCGGCAGCGCCAGCATCCCGCTTTTCATTAATACCTGGGCGGCACTAGCCAACACGAGGCTGGCAACGACCCAAAAATATCCCTTGTTCGTCATCACTCCCCCTGCATCAGATAGATACCGATGACAATCAGCGCAATGCCCCACCAGTGATGCCTATCCACGCGTTCGCCAAACCCATAGTGCGCCAGCAGCGTAACCAGAACAAAATTGATGCTCAGCAACGGGTACGCCACGCCGAGCGGGAGATGTTGCAAAACCAAAAGCCACAGCAGCAGCCCAATACCCAGCAGCAATGCCGCCAACATCAGCCATCCGAACGTCACCCGTTGACGCTGAGCCACGGGCAAACGCCGCCAGCATTCTGCCGCCTGTTTCTGGCACAGTTGCCCTAAGCTGGTCAACAGACAGACGATGGCAACCAATAAATAACTCATGGCACGACCTGCTTATAAAACAGCAGCACATAGCGGTGCGATTTTCTCAACTGATTAGGGGCGGGCAGATTACGATATTCGTCATCACTGTCTCTGTCGGTCTTCAGCACCAGCGCGACATTTCCGCTACGTCGTTTATCGGCAAGCCAAGCGGGGAAAGCGCCCTCATCCACAAAGCGATCGGCAGCATCAGCATAGTCCAGCCCATAGTTCAGTTCGCCACGCGCCTTAAATAAGGTGATATCACTGCGCTTCAGTTCCCACGCCAGTCCGGCAGCCAGCCCCACTTCGTCGCTAAGCACATAGCGGCTGTCTTCAAGCAACGGCTGGTGGCTACGAATAAAGGTTTGGGGATTCTTGGAATCAACCACACTCGCCGGAATACTCCCGCCAACGAGCAGCGCCAGAAAGAGCGGACAGCCCGCCACCAGATAGCCCCACGTCTGCTGTTTCCTCAAGCTAACAGCAGCAAAGGCTATCCAACCGATAAAGCAGACGATTCCCGATATGATGGTAAGGCCTTCTCCCGGTTGATAGAAATGCGGCACGATGATGCCAAGGCCAAGCGCGGCAACCGCAAGCCCCAACACGCCGCCAAAAACAATATTGAGCCAGCTATTGATGCGCAATAGACGCTCGCGCACTACGGGGGCCAGTCCGGAAATCCACGCCGCCATCAGCAGCGCCAGTGGTGCAAAGCACGGCAGAATGTAGGTCAACAACTTACCTTTGGCGATGCTGAAAAACAGCAGCGGCATCACCATCCAACACAGCAAGAAGAACCGCTCTGGGTTCACTTTCCGTTCAGTCCAACCGCTGCGTAACGCGCCCGGCAACAGCGCCAGCCAGGGGAATGTCCCCACAATCAGAAACGGCAGGTAATACCAGAACGGTGCCTTATGCTGCGCATCGTCTTCAGCAAAACGCTGGATATGTTCAATCCAAAAAAAGTAATGCCAGTAATCAGCTTCTCGTGCGTGCACCGCCAGCGCCCACGGCGCACTCAGCAGCACCGCGACAACAATCGCCAACGGCCCGAACAGCAGCAGTTCCTTGATACGCTTTTGCGCCAGCGCCACGGGCAGCACGCTGATCACCGGCAACGCCAGCGCCAGAAAGCCTTTGGTCATGAACCCCATACCGCAGGCTAACCCCATCAACCCCCAGGCCAACAGCCGTTCACGCGTCAGTTTTGCCCGTAGAATCATCGCATGGCTGAACAGCGCCGCTGTCATCCAGAGCGTCACCATCGGATCGAGCACACTGTAAGTACCAATGCCATAAACAAGGAGTGACGTCAGATAGATCGTCGCCGCCAGCAGCGCCGTGCGCTGGTTTTTCCACAGCATCATCGCTAGCCAAAATACCAGCAGCGCACTCAGCGCAGTAGAAAACACCGAGGCAAAGCGCACGGAAAAATTGGTATGACCTAGTAACCACTGGCTCATGTTATTCAGCCAGTAGCCCGCGACAGGTTTCTCAAAATAGCGAATATCCAGCAAATGCGGCACAATCCAATCGCCGCGCTGAAGCATCTCACGGCTGATTTCGGCATAGCGAGTTTCATCCGGCGACCACAGCCAGCGACCGTTAAGCGGCAGCAGGTAGAGCAAAGCAAACAACACCACTATCACAGTACTTTTCAGCTTGATCATGCTTTTTTCCATGCTGTCTCCTGCTTTATTTATTCTTCCGTTTGCACGCCAAGCCACCCTTCCCGTCCGGGAAACGGCGCGCGTTCAATCCGCCCGACGGGCAACGTAGTCGAATCATCAGGCAGTAACGAGGAAAGTGGACAAAATTCGATGTGCCGCTGACGGGCAAGAAGCAGTAACTGACGGAACAGCGCCAATTTCGCGCCTCCTTCAACCTCTGCGTGAATGGTATACACCGGCACGCCCCGATCCTGCTCGATTGCGTCGAGAATAAAGTCGTTGAATTCGCCGTCACTCACGCGCTCACCAATAACCTCATCATAGGTCGGCAGCGTTACGGGGATCTGCGTCGTGCCAAGCCCCCCATTTTTCAGTCGTGGCCGAAAAGGCTGGGTGCCGCGACAGTCACTGTTATAGTCCAGATTCCAGCGCTGCTTCATTTCAACGACGCGTGCATCAGCTCGCCAGCCCGCTACGGCGGAGCAGCGCACTGGCGATGGCAGAATCTGCGTTAACGCATCCATGCCTTCATGGAACTGCGCTGCCAGCTGCGCATCCGACCAGCGGGCGACATTCGCCTGCCAGCCGTGATGATCCCAGGAATGTAGCCCCACTTCATGCCCGGCGTCGTGCGTCTGGCGGATTAACGAGCCAAACCGTGCGCCGATATGACGCCCCGGCCACGCCGTGCCAGCCAGCAAGATATCCCAGCCGTAGAGCGAGGCCGCGTTGGAGCGCAGCATCTTCCATAAGAAACGTGGGCGCAGCAGACGCCACAGGTGACGCCCCATGTTGTCCGGCCCGACGCTAAAAAAGAAACTCGCCTGGATATCAAACTCCGCCAGCACCTTCAGCAGCGCGGGTACGCCGTCCCGCGTACCGCGCCAGGTATCGACATCAATTCGCAGGCCAACGCGCGTCATCCCTGCGTATCCGTGGCATCAGCGGTGTGCGGGACGTCAACGGTACGCAGAAAATAGTCCAACGTTTCCGCGACGGTTTGCTCCATCTTCACCGTCGGTTCCCATTCCAGCAGGCGTTTGGCGTTGCGAATGCTCGGCGTGCGGTGCGCCACATCCTGATAGCCTTTGCCGTAATAGCTGCTGCTTTCCACGTCAATAAATCCGGCAAACGGCGGGAAACGGTCACGTAACGGGTGAGCATTAAAGCTGGTGAGCAGCATTTCGCCCAGTTCGCGGATGCTGGCTTCATTATGCGGATTGCCGATATTGATAATCTGCCCGTCACACTGACCGTTGCGATTTTCGATAACGCGAAATAGCGCTTCAATGCCGTCGTGAATATCGGTAAAGCAGCGTTTCTGCGCCCCGCCGTCCACCAGCTTGATCGGCGATCCTTCCACCAGATTGAGGATCAGTTGAGTAATGGCACGCGAGCTGCCGATCCGCGCGGCGTCCAGCGTGTCCAGACGTGGCCCCATCCAGTTAAACGGACGGAACAGCGTGAAGCGCAGGCCGTTTTTGGCGCCGTACGCCCAGATCACCCGATCCAGCAGTTGCTTGGATACGGAGTAGATCCAGCGCTGCTTGTTGATCGGCCCGACAATCAAGCGTGAGGTGTCTTCATCAAACTCTTTGTCGTCACACATGCCGTACACTTCTGAGGTAGACGGGAAAACGATGCGTTTGTTGTAGCGTACGCAGTCGCGCACAATTTTCAGATTCTCTTCGAAATCCAGCTCGAATACGCGCAGCGGGTTACGGGTGTATTCGATAGGCGTTGCAATCGCTACCAGCGGCAGAATGACATCGCATTTCTTGATGTGGTATTCGATCCATTCGTTATGAATGCTGATATCACCTTCCACAAAATGGAAACGCGGATCGCCAAGAAAACGCGCGATGGCATCAGAGCTGATGTCCAGCCCGTAGATCTCATAGCGATCGTCGCGCAGCAGGCGCTCGGTCAGGTGGTTACCGATAAAACCGTTCACACCGAGGATCAGCACACGCGTGCGGCGTCGTTGCACACGGCTGGCGAGGTTACCCAGCCGCGCCTGTGGCACCATGCCCATTTCCGCCGCCAGTCGGCTACCCGACATATACAGCCCGGCTTCACTCTGTCCGCTGACGATCTCAAGCGCGTCTTCACCACAGGACACCACCAGCGGCGAAGTCGAAATAATCGATCCCGCATCACCGCCATGTGGATGATTAACGTTCACACGGTTGTTTTTAACCACACGGGCGCGCCAGATAATCACCTTGCGCTCACCGAGAAACGTAAACGCCCCCGGATAGGGTTCCGTCACCGCGCGAATCAGGTTGTTGATCTCATGGGCGCTTTTTTGCCAGTCGATCAGACCATCTGCGGCCGTGCGACGACCGAAATAGCTGGCCTGGCTGTCATCCTGTGGCGTCAGCGCAATCTCACGCGAGCGAATCAGCGGTAACTGCTGCGCCAGCAAAGTGGCTGCGGCGGTACGACATTTTCCATGCAAAGTCAGCGCGGTATCTTCATCGTCAATCGCCACCACAGACTGCGCGACGATATCACCCGCATCAGCACGGGAAACCATCTTGTGCAGCGTAACGCCCGTTTGCGTTTCTCCGTTCACCAACACCCAGTTAACGGGAGCTCGCCCACGGTAGCGCGGCAGCAGTGAGCCGTGCAGATTAAATGCGCCAAACGACGGTAACTGAAGAATGTCATCGCTTAATATCGTGCGGTAATAGAAAGAAAAAATAACATCGGGTGCCAGTTCCCGAATACGATTCACCCAGAGCGGATGGTTAATATCTTCTGGTGCAAATACCGGAACATCCATCCCGGCAGCCGTTTTCGCCACCGAGGCGTAGAAGTGGTTCTCGCCCGGAGCATCGCTGTGCGTGAACACCGCCTGAATCTCATAGCCCGCTAACGCTAACGCTTCAAGACCCACACAGCCGATATCATGGTAGGCAAATACTATCGCTTTCATTCTTCTTCATCCCGTAAACTGGTGGTCAGTGGCGTTGCCGCACTCACTGTCTTTTGCACAAAATAGCGTGGACGGGCACGCACATCGGTATAGATACGACCAATGTATTCGCCCAATAGCCCCATCCCAACGAACTGCGCGCCGATAAACATGAACAGCACAGCAAACAGCGTGAACACGCCCTCTGCCGCCCACTCCGCGCCGAAAAACAGACGCAAGCCAATCAACAGCAGTGCCAGCAGGAAACCCGACAGCGCGACGACGCTACCAATCAGGCTGAGAATACGCAGCGGCGTCGTCGTCAGGCAGGTCAGCAGGTCGTACATCAGATTAATCAGCTTCAGAAAGCTGTATTTGGACGTGCCAAACTCCCGCTCGGCGTGCAACACGTCGATCTCGATGGTTTTTCGTGCGAACGTGTTGGCAAGGATAGGAATAAAGGTGCTGCGTTCGTGGCAGCGCAGCATCGCGCTGACAATGTGGCGGCGATAAGCACGCAACATGCAGCCGTAATCCGCCATGGATTTCCCCGTTGAGCGGCGAATCATCATATTGATGGTTTTCGAGGCCAGTTTGCGAAACAGCGAATCCTGTCGATTTGCCCGCACGGTGCCAACCACGTCATACCCTTGCGACGCATACTCCACCAGCCGCGGGATTTCCTCCGGCGGGTTCTGCAAATCAGCATCCAGCGTAATCACCACATCGCCTACTGCCTGCTGGAATCCGGCCATGATGGCCGAATGCTGGCCATAGTTGCGATTCAGCAACACGGCGATAATGTGCTTTTCCGGGTCGCTCGCCGCCTCGGTTAACAGTTCCGCTGAACGATCGTTGCTGCCGTCATCAACCAGAATAATTTCCCAGGGTTTACCGATCTTCCGACAAGCCGCCAGCGTGCGTTCAATCAGCACCGGTAGGCTCTCTTCTTCGTTATAAACGGGAATCACAACAGAAACATTTTTGATGTCATCAATCACGAACAGACTCCAGAATCGAGGTTAACGCCGCGACGACGCGATCGACATCGCTGTCTTGCATATCGGGGAACAGCGGCAGCGTCATGAGCGACGCCGAATTCCACTCCGTTTCCTGCAGGTGCAAATGCGGGTAGCGCTCACGGTAATATTTCTGCGTATGCACCGCTCTGAAATGCAGCCCGGTGCCAATGCCATGTGTTTGCAGCGCCGCCATCAGATCATCGCGTGAAATACCGCACTGCGTTTCGTCCACGCGCACCATAAACAGGTGCCAGGCGTGCAAATGGGGATAGTCAGGGACAGCCAGCGGCTGAAGCGGCAGCGAGTGCAACTGAGTGAGATAACGCGCGGCAAGCTGCTGACGGCGGGCGTTGATCGCAGGGAGTTTATCCAGTTGGACCAGCGCAATAGCCGCATTGATATCCGCCAGATTGTATTTAAACCCCGGCGTCACCACTTCGGCCTGCGGCTTGCGCCCCTGTAACTGCCTGTCAAACGCATCCACACCCAGCCCGTGAAATTTCAGACTGCGTATACGCTCGGCGAGTGCTTCGTCATCCGTCACCACCATGCCACCTTCCGCACAGGTGATATTTTTAATCGCGTGAAACGAGAAAATGGCGGTTCCACGCGCACCAATCCACTCACCACGGTATTGCGTACCGACGGCATGCGCCGCATCCTCAATGAGCGGAATGCCATAGCGTTCACTGAGTGCGCGCAGCGCATCCAGATCGGTAGGCGCACCGGCGTAATGCACGGGAATAATCGCTTTGGTCCTCGACGTAATGGCAGCTTCAATATCCTGCGATCGCACCATCAACGTATGCCGATCCACATCCACCATCACCGGTTCCGCACCCAATAGCGTGATGATATTGACGGTTGAAACCCAGGTCTGAGACGGCGTAATAACCTCATCACCGGGGCCAATGCCGAGCGCCATCAGCGTAACGTGCATTCCGCCCGTCGCGGAGCTAACCGCAATCGCCTGTCGGCACCCAAACTGCTGGCAAAAAGCCTGCTCTAACTGCTGACATTTCGGCCCCGTGGTTATCCAGCCAGAACGTAATACTTCTGCCACGGCAGCAATTTCCTCGTCGCCCATGGTCGGGCGGGAAAAAGGCAAAAAATCCGTCATAAGGTATTCCCAAAATAAATAATGGCGATAAATCATTATTCAGTAGTCTAAATAATGAAGCCTTAAGCCAACCTTAATTTATTGCGATAATCATAAAATCATAGATAAGCCACACGAAATGGCGAAGCCACAAAAAAGACATAGTTAATTACAATGCAAAAGTGAACTTTTTACGAATAGTCCAATATCGAATAAAAATATCGATTTATTGATTTACGACAAGAAATCAATCCTCGCCGAATAAGTCTCGCGTATAGACTTTCCCTATCACATCTTTTAATTCATCGGCATAACGATTGGTAATAATAATGTCACACTGTTGTTTGAAACTGTCGAGTTGATGCACGATCGGGAAATCTAAAAAGTTATCATCATCAATCCCAGGTTCATAAATCACCACATTGATTCCTTTCGCTTTTATCCTTTTCATAATGCCCTGAATGGAGGAAAAGCGAAAATTATCCGACCCCGCTTTCATGATGAGGCGATGGACACCGACAGTTTTAGGGTGGCGGCGGATAATCGTATCGGCAATGAAATCTTTCCGCGTATGGTTAGCATCCACGATAGCCTTGATCAGGTTATTCGGCACGGTACGATAATTGGCCAAAAGCTGTCGAGTATCTTTCGGTAAGCAGTAGCCGCCGTAGCCGAAAGACGGATTGTTGTAGTAATCGCCAATACGAGGATCGAGACACACGCCTTCAATAATCTGCCGGGTATTCAACCCCAGCGATTCGGCGTAGCTATCCAACTCATTAAAGTAGGCCACGCGCATCGCCAGAAAGGTATTCGCAAACAACTTTATCGCTTCCGCCTCTGTCGGATCGGTAAAAAGAACGCGAATATCTTTCTTTAACGCACAATATATCAATAAGTTAGCGAAGAATCTCGCTCTTTCAGACCGCTCACCCACCACAATCCGCGACGGATAAAGATTGTCGTGCAGCGCCTTTCCTTCACGTAAAAACTCGGGCGAAAAAATGATGTTATCCGTATCGAACTGCTGGCTGATTTTCTCGGTGAAGCCAACAGGCACCGTCGATTTAATCACCATAATCGCCTGCGGATTAATCGCCAGCACGTCACGAATGACCGCCTCTACCGATGAGGTATTGAAATAGTTGGTTTGCGGATCGTAATCCGTCGGCGTAGCAATAATCACAAACTGCGCATCAGCATACGCCTCATGCTTGTCCAGCGTAGCCGAGAAATTCAGCGTTTCATGCTGTAAAAAGCGTTCAATCTCAGCGTCATTAAACGGCGATTTTCGTTGATTTAGCAACGCTACTTTTTCTGCCACAATATCCAACGCCACAACCTGATGCTGTTGTGCTAATAATAATCCATTCGATAAACCGACATATCCCGTTCCGCTAATCGCTATTTTCATGAAGGGCTCTTTATTTCATAACTGGCTGCAATTCTATTTCGCCGCAGTATCTTTTTTATTTTTCCATCTGAATAGAGGTGTTACATTTCAATTTATTTCCTGCTAAGCCATCGAGATTAATGATCTCATCATTCACGAAGGCACCTCTTACTCATCAGTCGAAATGTCAGAAACACCATACCATTATCATTAGCAACTCCGATTAAACGCCAATTAAACATAGCGTATTTAATGATAAATAAAATTTTTTTTACACCCTGTCACGCTTTCAAATAATTAGCCTGAAAACAAACCACATACAAGGCTTTGCATGAAGCAACGCTTTGTCATTTACTTTTACAGTTGGATAAAACCGATCCCGTATTTAACATCGTCGTTGATAACAAAAAAGACTATTCAATCGCAGCACGAAAATGAGATACAGAAAAAAACATAAGCCAACCTCATCAATAGCGGCGCAAATGGCAAGAGCGTCTACACTTATCATCAGTCATTTCTTTGGCTAAGGATGAGAAGGACGATGAAGGCCAGCATGAGCGAAAAAGCCAGCCAGTATCAAATGCCACTGCAAAAATTGATGATTATATTTATGCTATTCATCATCACGGCGGTAGTGGCACTGAACGGATGGGCAGTATTCAATTCTCACCAACAGCTTATCGATTCCACAGAGCGAAACGCCAAAAATCTGTCGCTGTCGCTGGCACGCCATGCCGAAGATACTTTTTTACAAGTCGACATATTGCTGCAAGATTTACAAGAGCGTATCGAGCAGGATGGTCAATCGTCCGTACAATTGAACCGATTAGGCGATATTTTAAGGAGCCGTAAGGCAACGCTGCCACAGTTGCATGGCATCTTCATTTATGACGACAAAGGCGAATGGTTGGTGAACTCTGGGATAGCAAAACCGGCAAATGCGAATAACGCCGACAGAGAATATTTCAAGTATCACCAGAATAACGTCAGTCAGGCCATGCACATCGGCAGCGTGATTCAGAGCCGATCTACCGGCGATCTGATCATTCCGGTCTCGATGCGTATCAATAAGCCAGACGGGAGCTTTAGCGGAGTGCTGCTCGCCACCCTCTCGCTGAACTATTTCAAACAGTATTATGGCTACTACTCCATGGGGAATATGGACGTGCTTGCCATTCTGCTTTCCGACGGCCGGATTCTGTACGGCCGTCCTTACGACGACTCTTATATCAACCGAAATGTGTCGAGCGGCCCGCTATTTTCAGAACACCTGAAACAGTCGGAAAGCGGAACAGCAACGTTTGTCTCCACGCTCGACCATGTCGAACGCATTTATGGCTACACAAAATTAAAGCGTTACCCCATCGTCATCGCCGCAGGTTTCGATCTTGGATTGGTTCTTAGTAAATGGAAATCGGACAGTCTGGTTTACGGTGCCATTACCTTAACTCTGCTATTCACTATTATCCTGCTCGGTTTGATCGTGCTGAGACAGATTCGTATGAATTTGAAAAATCAGATCGATTTAACCATCGTACGTGATGAGCTCACATCGGTTAACCACACCTTACAAACGCTAGCGCTGTTTGATGGCCTGACAGGCTTAGCTAACCGCCGCCAGTTTGATATTTTCCTGCAACAAACCCTATTGCGGGTTGCGGAAACGCGGCAGTGTATGGCGCTGATCATGATCGACGTCGACGCCTTCAAAAAATATAACGACCATTATGGGCACGTGGCCGGCGATGAGTGCCTACGCAAGATTGGTAACGCCCTGAGCAAAATGCCGAAGCGAAAAGAAGATTTAGTCGCCCGCTATGGCGGTGAGGAGTTCGCCATCATCATTACCGATACGGATAAACAAGGGGCCACCACGCTCGCTCAGCGCGTGCTGAATTCAGTGCGAGAGGAAAAAATCGCGCATGAAATGACGCTGTTCCCAGAGAAAATCGTCACCATTAGCGCCGGTGTCTATGTGTTCTGCGTCGATAACCCACCACCAACAGCAGCATCCGTTATTGATATTGCCGATGCCGCGCTGTATCGCGCCAAAAATAGTGGTAAAAACCGGTTCGAGGTCAGCGAATAGCGAGAACAATTGGAATTAATGTTGACGCAATGCCTGACAGCACGCGTAGCTTCTGACAAAATAGCGGCCATCTCCCCCTGTATTCCAATTGATGGGTCTCATCTCAGATGGCAGCAAAGATTATTGATGGTAAAACGATTGCGCAGCAGGTTAAAGACGAAGTTGCCGCACGAGTAACGCAGCGTTTGGCTGAAGGAAAACGCGCACCGGGTCTGGCTGTTGTGCTGGTTGGCGAGAACCCAGCGTCACAGATTTATGTCACCAGTAAGCGCAAGGTATGTGAAGAAGTCGGCTTTATCTCCCGCTCTTATGATTTACCCATCACCACAACGGAATCAGAGCTGTTAGCGCTTATCGACCAGCTCAACGCCGACCAGACGATTGACGGTATTCTGGTTCAGCTCCCGCTGCCGGAAGGCATTGATAACACCAAAGTGATCGAACGTATCGCCCCAGATAAAGATGTTGATGGCTTCCACCCTTACAACGTGGGCCGTCTGTGCCAGCGTGCGCCGCTGCTGCGTGCCTGTACACCACGCGGTATCATCACGCTGTTGGAGCGTTATAATATCGATACTTTTGGGCTGAATGCCGTTGTCGTCGGCGCATCCAATATTGTTGGCCGTCCGATGAGTCTGGAACTGTTGCTGGCGGGCTGTACTACTACCGTCACGCACCGCTTCACCAAAAACCTGCGCCACCATATTGAAAACGCCGACCTGCTGGTTGTCGCGGTGGGTAAACCGGGCTTTATCCCTGGCGAATGGATTAAACCAGGCGCAATCGTGCTGGACGTGGGTATCAACCGTCTGGAAAGCGGTAAAGTCGTCGGCGATATAGAATTTGAAACAGCGCAGGAAAGAGCGTCTTATATCAGCCCTGTACCGGGCGGCGTCGGCCCTATGACTGTTGCCACACTGATTCAAAACACGCTACAGGCGTGCGAAGAGTACCATGACCACGCCGAATAATTGGCGAGTCAAACACGAATAAGCAGGAATTTATGGCAACCTTTAATCTTGAAAAACATCCGTACGTTGAACTGTGCGATCTCTTGAAATTGCTGGGCTGGAGCGAAAGCGGAGCGACGGCTAAACTGGCTATCGCCGCAGGCGACGTAACTGTTGACGGCCAGACGGAAACACGCAAGCGCTGCAAAATCGTCGCTGGGCAAACCGTTCAGTTCAACGGCGAGACCGTAACTGTCGCCGAGTAGCCCTTACAACGTCAATGATGCCGAAAAAAAAGCCCGCAGAAGAATAATCGCGGGCTTTTTATTAGCTGAAAATGTGTTTATTGAGAGAAACGGTATTTACTACTTACGGCGCCAGATCGTTCCCTGCGGGCCGTCTTCCAGCACGATCCCCATCTCATTCAACCGATCGCGCGCCTGATCCGCCAGCGCCCAGTCTTTGGTCGCGCGTGCATCTTTACGCTGTTGGATTAATGCTTCGATTTCTTTCACTTCGTCATCATTCACCTGCGCACCGTTTTGCAGGAACTGCTCAGGATCCTGTTCCAGCAGGCCGAGCACGCCAGACAGTTTACGCAGTGTAGATGCCAGTTGATTCGCCGCCTGCACATCTTCCGCTTTCAGGCGGTTAACTTCGCGCGCCATATCAAATAGCACCGAGTAAGCTTCAGGCGTGTTGAAATCATCATCCATCGCGTCGTGGAAACGCGCTTCAAACTCGTCACCGCCGTGCGCTTCAACGCTGGGATCCGTTCCGCGCAGTGCGATATACAGGCGTTCTAACGCCGCACGCGCCTGTTTCAGGTTATCTTCACTGTAGTTCAACTGGCTACGATAGTGGCCTGACATCAGGAAGTAACGCACAGTTTCAGGGTCGTAATACGCCAGCACGTCACGCACGGTGAAGAAATTGTTGAGCGACTTTGACATCTTTTCGCGGTCAACCATCACCATACCGGAATGCATCCAGTAATTCACATACGGGCCATCGTGTGCACAGCAGGATTGTGCAATCTCATTTTCGTGGTGCGGGAACATCAAATCTGAACCGCCGCCGTGAATATCAAAGTGCTCACCCAGCTGTTTGCAGTTCATGGCTGAACATTCGATGTGCCAGCCGGGGCGCCCTTCTCCCCACGGAGAAGACCAGTGAGGCTCACCCGGTTTGGACATTTTCCACAGCACAAAGTCCATCGGGTTACGTTTCACTTCTGTAATTTCAACACGCGCGCCAGCCCGTAACTGATCGAGATCCTGACGAGACAGCACACCGTAGCCCGACGCAGTATCAACGGAGAACATCACATCGCCATTGCTCGCCACATAGGCGTGGCGACGGGTAATCAACGTTTCCACCATTTCGATGATATCGGTAATATGGTGCGTCGCACGCGGTTCAGCATCAGGACGCAGGATATTCAAGGCATCAAAATCAGCATGCATCTCTGCAATCATGCGGGTTGTCAGTTGGTCACTGGTTTCCCCATTTTCGATTGCACGTTTAATAATTTTGTCGTCAATATCGGTGATATTACGCACATATTTCAGTGAATACCCCAGATACCGCAAATACCGCGCCACCACATCAAACGCCACGAAAGTACGTCCATGACCGATATGACACAGGTCATAAACGGTGATGCCACACACATACATTCCCACCTGATCGGCGTGGATGGGTTTAAATTCCTCTTTTTGGCGACTCAGCGTATTAAAAATCTTTAGCATCAGGGCGTTCCAGTGTTTTTATAAAAAATGGTTTTCACAAAAAAATGGTTTCACAAGAGTGGTGTTCACAAAAACATCGTGTTCACACGATAGGTCAATCACAGTGGCAGTTAGCGTCAGCAATATCAATACATTCAGGGTTTATACCCCAACGGCGTATTGAAACCTGAACCCTACTGTATTGCAAGGTTAAGAAGAGGGAATAAGCGAGAAAGGATAAAAATGAAATGGCCCGGATTTCCC
The DNA here is from genome assembly GCF_000740965.1 of Pectobacterium atrosepticum. Lineage (NCBI taxonomy): Bacteria > Pseudomonadati > Pseudomonadota > Gammaproteobacteria > Enterobacterales > Pectobacteriaceae > Pectobacterium > Pectobacterium atrosepticum. The sequence goes on from NZ_CP009125.1 coordinate 3,442,660, forward strand.
GGGCCATTTCACACAATCGGCGTTACTGACGAAAAAATAACCTGCTGACAAAAACAATCAGCGCCAACGTGGATTCGACATCACTGAGTATTTTCCGCTACCGAGCAAGGCAATAGCGATACCCGCAAAGAAGAAGACAGCCGCGCCTTCAACTGCCCACGCACCCGTTTTTTCCAGAGACAGGAAATCACCAGAATGCACCAGCAATGACGCGACAAACATAGTGAAAGAGAAGATCAGTGCGGCAGGACGTGTAAAAATGCCGAGAATCATCATGATTGGTATGATGATCTCACCGACATAAACACCGTAGCCCACAAAGGCTGGGAGTCCGGCATTAGTCAACATCCCCTCAATAAAACCAATCCCGCCGTGCAGCTTGTGCCACCCGTGGAACAACATCAAAACGCTGAAAGATACGCGCAAGAACAATTTGCCGAAATCGGGCTTATCTAATACTCGATTAATACTATCCAGCATGATCCACCTATCCATTTAGAGGTATTTATGGGTAATAAGAATGACTCTCAGATTAATCTGAGCTGAAAAAAAAGAATACGTTGATTACGCAAAACATTGATCTAGGGCAACAAAATTTTCATTCAAATTAATTAACCATTAACTGTGCATTTAATCAATTTATTTGTTTTCAAAAGCCTGCTTTGCGTGATTAAGCCATCATCGATGCATACTTGACCACAGTACATTTTCCCCGACGATTGCCTAAATATGAGTAGTAAACATTTTTATACGGCTTTTTCATCACACCAACCGCCAGCAAACGCGCAGAAAGACCGAAATACTGACTCAATCGACCAGTTATGCTATAACAGCGCTCTTGTTGTTCACCGTATTTTGTGAACTGCACTCTTATCACTAAGGCTATCTAGGGTTCATTATTATGATTACGCTTCATACCAACCACGGCGATATCGTTATTAACACGTTTGCAGACAAGGCGCCGGTTACTGTAGAAAACTTCCTGAACTACTGCCGCAGCGGTTTTTATGACAACACGATTTTTCACCGCGTGATTAATGGTTTTATGATTCAGGGCGGTGGCTTCGCTGCTGGCATGGATCAAAAAGAAACCAATGCGACAATCAAAAATGAAGCCAACAATGGCCTGAAAAATACCCGTGGCACGCTGGCGATGGCTCGTACCAACGATCCACATTCTGCTACTGCCCAGTTCTTTATCAACCTCATTGATAACGATTTCCTGAACTTCCGTTCAGAGCGTGCCGATGGTTGGGGCTACTGCGTATTCGCCGAAGTGACTGAAGGTATGGACGTTGTTGATAAAATCAAAGGCGTTGCAACCGGCCGCAGCGGCATGCACCAAGACGTACCGAAAGAAGACGTGGTGATCACCCACGTAACGGTCAGCGAATAATCCGGCCTGCATGGCAACGCTGTTTATTGCCGATCTGCATTTAAGTCTTCATGAACCGGCGATTACCGCCGGTTTTCTGCGTTTTTTACGCCATGAGGCGATTCATGCCGATGCGCTTTACATTCTTGGTGACCTCTTCGACGCCTGGATTGGTGATGACGATCCGCAACCACTGCATGCGACCATCGCTGCTGAATTGTATGCATTACATCAGCTCGGCATTCCCTGTTACTTCGTGCACGGTAACCGTGATTTTCTGATCGGCAAGCGTTTCGCCAGACAAAGTGGAATGACGCTGCTACCGACAGAAAATATCGTTGACCTCTACGGTCAAAAAATCCTCATTCTGCATGGTGATACCCTGTGTACTGACGATCCGGCCTATCAAAAATTTCGCCGCCGCGTACACAACCCGTTCATTCAGCAACTGTTCCTGCTGTTACCTTTATCGCTGCGTCTGAAGATAGCCGCTAAAATGCGTGCCAGCAGCCAACAGGCCAATCAGCAAAAGTCTCAGCAGATTATGGATGTGAATCCTGAGCAAGTGCTTGAACGCTTGCGGCACTATCAGGTGAAGACGATGATCCACGGCCACACACACCGTCCAGCCATCCATCAGGTTGATCTCGGCAAATCTTATGGCCGACGTGCCGTTCTCGGTGCCTGGCATGAGGAAGGTTCGATGATTAAGGTCACGCCACAAAATATCGAACTGATTTCCTTCCCATTTTAATGCGTTTTCTGCCATTGACTTAACAATCTCTCACCTAATCTCCCCAGTATTTCCGCATACGCAACCGTTTTCCTCGCCATAATGGCGTGATATGCTCTACGCCCTCAACGCCAGACCCTCTCGTCTGGCCGACGCAATATTGGTATACCCGCGTCACGAACACGTACAATCACAGGAGCGTCACAGGCATGTCATCCAACGTTGCCCCGGCTAAAATTGCCATCGTCATGGGTTCAAAGAGTGACTGGGCCACTATGCAGTTTGCTGCGGAAATCCTCACCACGCTGAACATTCCTTTTCATACCGAAGTCGTTTCCGCACACCGGACGCCGGATAAACTGTTCAGCTTCGCTGAGCAGGCGGCACAAAATGGTTTTGATGTGATTATCGCTGGCGCAGGCGGCGCAGCACACCTACCGGGTATGCTGGCAGCGAAAACGCTGGTTCCTGTGCTAGGCGTGCCAGTACAAAGCTCAACGCTGAGCGGTGTAGACAGCCTGTATTCCATCGTTCAAATGCCGCGTGGTATCCCGGTCGGCACGTTGGCAATCGGCAAGGCAGGCGCAGCGAATGCGGCTCTGCTGGCCGCACAAATTCTCGCCCTACATGATAATGGTATCGCCGCTCGTCTGGCAGACTGGCGTCAGGCGCAAACGGATGATGTGCTGTCTCATCCCGATCCGCGGGAGGAGGCATGAAACCGGTCTGCGTATTAGGCAATGGTCAGTTGGGCAGAATGCTCCGTCAAGCAGGCGAACCGTTAGGGATTGCCGTCTATCCCGTTGGGCTGGATGCGGAGCCGGAATCGGTTCCGTTTCATAACAGTGTGATTACCGCTGAGATCGAACGCTGGCCAGAAACCGCCCTCACCCGCGAACTGGCTGAACACACGGCGTTTGCGAACCGTGATATTTTCCCACGTCTGGCCGATCGCCTGACGCAAAAACAGCTGCTGGACTCGCTGAATCTGGCAACCGCGCCCTGGCAATTGCTGGCCAGCGCCGATGAATGGCAACACGTCTTTGCTTCATTAGGTGAGCTCGCTATCGTTAAACGCCGCGTCGGCGGTTATGACGGCCGTGGGCAGTGGCGCTTGCGTAACGGCGAGCAGCAGACGTTGCCCGCAGACTGCTACGGTGAATGTATTGTTGAGCAAGGGATTAATTTTTCTGGTGAAGTCTCACTGGTTGGCGCCCGCAATACGCACGGTAAATGCGTGTTCTACCCGCTAACCCATAACCTGCATCAGGATGGCATTCTGCGTACCAGCGTGGCTTTCCCTCAGCCTGATCCGCAATTGCAACAGCAGGCTGAGCAGATGCTGTCCGCGATTATGAATGCGCTAGGCTATGTTGGCGTGATGGCGATGGAATGCTTTATTGTCGGCGACCATCTGCTCATTAATGAGTTGGCTCCACGGGTACATAATAGTGGACACTGGACGCAAAATGGCGCGTCGATCAGCCAGTTTGAACTCCATCTGCGCGCCATTCTGGATCTGCCGCTGCCGGTACCGGTCGTCGAAACGCCGTCGGTGATGGTCAACCTGATCGGCACTGACGTGAATATCGACTGGCTGGCGCTGCCGCTGGTACATCTGCACTGGTATGAGAAAGAGGTTCGTCCTGGCCGCAAAGTTGGACACCTCAATCTACCGTCGTCGGACACCGCACAATTGCAACACACCCTGCAATCGCTGGCACCTCTATTACCAGAGGAATACCACAGCGGTCTGGCGTGGGCAGAAGAAAAACTCACCGCCTGACAGATCGGTGGCAGTTACCCGGCAGGTTATGATCTGCCGGGTAACTATCATTACCGATACGTCCCCTAACAGAGAAAAACCATCATTACGCGTGACATCAGCAAAATTGCGTTTATTATTTCAGCTACCTTTTATTTTATTTACTGTTCATTATTTATCACTCGGAAATTAAATAAAGTATCAATAACGAGCCGTTAGAAATACTTAAAATAAAGTATCAATATTGATATTTTAATTTGCACGAAAATTTATTAAAATATTCCCCGTCAATTCATTTCTGTGATCGCCTCGATATTATTCGCTGACCACCACGATATAGAATGCCGCCACAAAACAGTATTGACCTGTTGACATAATTAGCAGTATGTCTTTTTCGTTTTTTAAACTCTGTAACGGCAAGTTGCCGATACTGTAATTTTTATACCCCAGTATGATGGGTATTAATGTGTTCACCGAGGAGAAACCAGTAAATGAGCACAATTCAAGATAGCAGCCACGTGTTAGAACAGGCTTCAGGATGGCGTAAAAGCGACACCGTCTGGATGCTCGGCCTCTATGGCACGGCCATCGGTGCGGGCGTGTTATTCTTACCCATCAATGCTGGCATTGGTGGTTTAATTCCGTTAATTATCATGGCACTGATTGCCTTTCCGATGACGTATTATTCTCACCGTGCATTATGCCGCTTTGTATTATCCGGCAAGAAAGGTGGCGAAGATATTACCGAAGTCGTTGAAGAACATTTCGGCGTTGGTGCGGGTAAATTAATCACTTTGCTTTATTTTTTCGCTATTTATCCGATCCTATTAGTTTATAGCGTCGCTATCACCAATACGGTAGATAGCTTTATTACTCACCAATTGCATTTACCTTCTCCGCCGCGTGCTGCGCTGTCATTAATATTGATCCTCGGGTTGATGTTTATTGTCCGCTTCGGTGAAGCGATGATCGTTAAAGCAATGAGTGTTCTGGTTTACCCTTTTGTTGCCGTACTGATGTTGCTGGCGCTTTATTTAATTCCGAACTGGAATACCTCTGTTTTTGAAAACATTTCTCTGAGTTCCAGCGTAACGGGTAACGGTCTGTTGGCGACATTATGGCTGGCTATTCCGGTGATGGTTTTCTCCTTCAACCACTCGTCAATCATCTCCTCTTTCGCCGTTGCCAAACGCAAAGAATATGGTGATGATGCAGAGAAGAAATGCTCACGCATTCTGTCTTACAGCCACATTATGATGGTGTTGACGGTGATGTTCTTCGTTTTCAGCTGCGTACTGAGCCTTTCTCCAACCGAGCTGATGGAAGCAAAAACACAAAACATTTCTATTCTGTCCTATCTGGCGAACCATTTTAATAGCCCGGTAATCGGCTATCTGGCCCCAGTAATTGCGACCATCGCGATCTCTAAATCCTTTCTGGGCCACTATCTGGGTGCGGGTGAAGGCTTTAACGGCATGATCGTGAAATCCCTGCGCAGCAGAGGAAAAACCATCTCCAGCACCAAACTGAACCGTATCACTTCACTGTTCATGCTGATCACCACCTGGATTGTCGCGACGCTGAACCCAAGCATTCTGGGTATGATCGAAACTTTGGGCGGCCCAATTATCGCGTGCCTGCTGTTCCTGATGCCGATGTACGCCATCCAGAAAGTCCCAGCGATGAAAAAATACAGCGGCCACATTAGCGACGTCTTTGTCACCCTCATGGGACTGATCGCTATTTCCGCCATTGTTTACAGCCTGCGCGATCTGCTGTAACCCCCCCACCCTAATTTAACGCCGGAACGTTGTTCTCTAGCTATACCCTAGATAATTCGAGTTGCAGGCAGGCGGCAACGACACGAATCCCCAGGAGCTTACTCAAGTAAGTGACTGGGGTGAGTGAAGGAAGCCAACGCACATGCGGCTTGAAGTATGACGGGTATCCGGCGTTTTTTTTCAAGGAAATCGCTATGGTCAGCGTATTTGATATCTTCAAAATCGGTATCGGCCCGTCCAGTTCCCATACCGTCGGCCCGATGAAAGCGGGTAAAATGTTCACTGACGATCTGGTGAACCTCTCCTTTATCTCATCGGTGACGCGTATCGTCGTTGATATTTACGGTTCGCTCTCTCTAACGGGAAAAGGGCACCACACCGATATCGCCATCATTATGGGGCTCGCGGGTAACCTGCCAGATAGCGTAAACATCGATAGTATTCCGGCCTTTATTCAACAGGTGAAAGACACCCAACGGTTACCGATACTCAACGGCCAGTATGAGGTCAGCTTCCCGCTGGAATCTTCCCTGCGTTTCCAACCGGAAAACCTGCCGCTGCATGAAAACGGCATGACTATTCGCGCCTACAACCAACAAGAGCTGGTCTATAGCAAAACGTATTACTCCATCGGGGGCGGATTCGTCGTCGATCAGGAAAATTTCGGCAAACCCAATTTGGCAGACGAAAGCGCGCCCTACCCATTCTTTTCTGCCCAGAAGTTGCTGCAACATTGTCACGATCACTGCTTGTCTTTATCCGCCATCGTCCTGAAAAACGAGATCGCGATGCATGGACGAGAAGCGCTTGAGCTCTATTTTGCCGACGTGTGGAAGACCATGCAGGACTGCATGCATCGCGGCATGAATACTGAAGGGGTGTTGCCCGGCCCATTACGTGTTCCGCGCCGTGCGTCAGCGCTGCATCGCTTGCTGTTCATCAACGATCGTTTTTCTAATGACCCGATGGATGCCATGGACTGGATTAACATGTTCGCGATGGCCGTATCGGAAGAAAATGCAGCGGGCGGGCGTGTCGTCACAGCGCCGACTAACGGCGCGTGCGGCATTATTCCCGCCGTATTGGCCTATTACGATCGCTACGTTCAACCCGTTACCCCAGAAGCGTATCTGCGCTACTTTCTGGCATCCGGTGCTGTCGGCATACTTTACAAAATGAACGCCTCTATTTCCGGTGCCGAAGTTGGCTGCCAGGGGGAAGTCGGCGTTGCCTGTTCGATGGCCGCTGCTGGTCTAGCTGAGTTACTGGGTGCCAACCCTGAACAAGTGTGCATCGCCGCAGAAATTGGCATGGAGCATAATCTCGGGCTGACGTGCGATCCGGTAGCGGGTCAGGTTCAGGTGCCGTGTATTGAACGTAACGCTATCGCCTCCGTGAAGGCGATCAACGCAGCAAGAATGGCAATGCGCCGTACCAGCGAGCCACGCGTATCGCTGGATAAGGTCATTGAAACCATGTATGAAACCGGCAAAGACATGAATGCCAAGTACCGAGAAACGTCTCGCGGGGGGTTGGCCATCAAAGTGGTTCTGTGCGAATAATATCCCCGTCATACTTCAAGCTGCTTGTGCGTTGGCTGCCCTTACTCACCCCAGTCACTTACTTGTGTAAGCTCCTGGGGATTCGCGCGGTTGCCGCCTTCACGCAACTCGAATTATTTAGGGGATCAATGGCGGATGAAAAACTGATTCTGTCGCGTTAAATGTCTGGCTGATTAACGCGACAATCGGGGGTTAATGCGAGTGATTTAGCATTAGCCCTTTATTTTTTATCGCTTTCAGGCAGCGACCAGACAATATTGTTTTCAGCCGCCGCGATGTACCAGTCAACGGTACTGTTAGCCGGCTTCTTGATATTTTCATGTTTGGTGAGCGCTTGGGCAGGAAACGTTGCGGCTTTCTTTCTGATACGCAGCGGCGTCTGTTTTTTCTCACCGCTGATCTGCGCATGGAAGGACTCTACTTCAGCGTCGAAGAGCACACCCTCAATCTGATGCAGACGGTTCAACCCACGCAAAATAGAGAGCAGGCTACTGAGCGTAATGGATTCGCCCATTTCAGCACGCTTGATCGTCGCAATCCCCAGTCCCGCCAGTTCGGCAAGATCGACCTGCGATAAACGTTGCTGAATTCTGGAGTCTTTTATTCTCCGGCACAGCTCGGTAATAATGTCGCCTTCGTTCATGGTACTGAATTTCATCTTACCCGCCACTTGCCAGAGTCAAAAACTTGCGCGCATTTTATCATCAATTTTTCAAATGGTACGGATAATTGATGAACGGTATCCATAATTTTTTTAGGTCATTTAATACGATGGATTGATGAAAACTCACCCAAATCGCCCAGTGATATAGTCCTCTGTACGCCGCTGAGTCGGAGAGGTAAACAGATCGTCCGTGCGGTTGTACTCAATTAATTTACCTTGATTGATAAACGCGGTGTAATCCGACACACGAGCCGCCTGCTGCATATTGTGCGTCACCAACACCAGCGTAAAGTGCTGCTTTAGCGTTCCCATCAGTTCCTCAACAATCAGCGTCGAAATCGGATCGAGCGCAGAGGTCGGTTCGTCCAACAGTAGCACTTCTGGCTCAATGGCGATCGCCCGAGCGATCACCAAACGCTGCTGCTGTCCGCTAGATAGCGTGAGCGCATTGTCACTCAGCCGATCTTTTACCTCATGCCACAGCGCCGCCGCCCGCAGCGCACGCTCAACGGCATCATCCAGTAAGCGACGATCGCGCAGCCCCTGCAATCTCAGGCCATAAATCACATTTTCATAAATCGACTTGGGAAATGGATTCGGGCGTTGAAAAACCATACCAATCCGACGACGTAACACAGCAACATCCAACTGCGGGTCGTTAATGGGCATACCGTTCAGTCTGATATCGCCTTCAGTACGGCAGTCATCCACCAGATCGTTCATGCGGTTAAAGCAGCGTAACAGGGTGGATTTTCCACAGCCCGATGGGCCGATCAGCGCCGTGACCTGATTCTTCGGAATACGAATCGAAATATCGTTCAATGCCTGTTTATTACCATAGTACAGATTCAGATGTTCCACGGTTAACGTCGTCTGTTCATCACTCAGTTGATGAACATCAGGCAGCGGTGCCATCTCCTTTTGTGTCATAAATCCCATAACTTCATCCTACTTTCAGAGTGATAACGAACGATATTTCTCACGCAGAACATGGCGGATCCCAATCGCCGCAAGGTTTAACCCGACCACAATCAACACCAGTAGCAGCGCGGTGATGTACACCAACGGCCTTGCGGCTTCCACATCCGGGCTTTGGAACGCCAGATCGTAGATTTGGAATCCCAGATGCATAAATTTTCGCTCAAGATGCAGATAAGGAAAAATGTCATCAACCGGTAAGACTGGCACCGACTTCACCACACCGACCAACATTAGCGGCGCAGTTTCCCCTGCGGCACGCGCAACGGCGAGGATCAGGCCCGTCATCATCGCGGGAATTGCCATTGGTAACACGACATGCCACAGCGTTTCGGCTTTGGTGGCTCCCAGCGCCAGTGAACCCTGACGAACGGACATCGGGATGCGTGACAACCCTTCTTCCGTCGCCACAATCACCACCGGCAGCGTCAGCAATGCCAGCGTCAGTGACGCCCACAGCAGCCCCGGCGTACCAAACGTCGGGTTCGGCAACGCTTCAGAATAGAACAACTGATCCAGCGTGCCACCGATGAGATAAACAAAAAAGCCTAACCCAAACACGCCGTAAACAATCGATGGTACCCCAGCCAGGTTGACTACAGCAATTCGCACCCAACGCGTTAAACTGTTTTTCCCCGCGTATTCATGCAGATAAACCGCAGCGATCACTCCCAGCGGCATCACTACGATGGACATCAGCACCACCATCAGTACTGTGCCAAAAATGGCAGGAAAAAGATGACCCGCACTGTTGCTGTCCGGCGAATAGTGCACCAGCATGTATTTCGCCTGCTCGCCCCAGTGGCTGACTTTATCCCACAGGTTCATCGCATTCGGATACCAGGCCTGTTCAATGTCCCTGAGCGGGATAAGATGGACACTGCCGTTCGCATCCCGTAGCTGCACGGTATCGCGATTAATGTCCAGATTGAGTGCAGTTAACTGACGTAACAGCTCATCGAAACGGCGTTGCAGTTCAGTACGCTCAGCCTGAAGACGCGCCAGCGCCTGATTATCAAGCGTTTTGGTTTGCTGCCGCTTTTTTTCTTCCAACCGCAGCGTCTCAAACTGCTGGTTGATCTTCGCCATCTCACCCATGCGGATGGCCTGCGTCTTCGCCAGCAATCCCTGCACCTGCTCGACGCGGTGCTGTAAGGTTGCAGGTAGATCCGTCGCTACCAGCGGCTGCTCACCTTCCAGCATTCCAGCCAAATAGCCATAGGCCGTACCATTGTTCGTCCGCTTCAACACCAGAATGTCGGCGGGCTGATCAAAACGGGCTATATCGCGCGACAGCAGGGAGCGAAAGCTCTGCCCGTAGATTTCACGTTGGCCAATTTTGATCAAATAGCGTGTTTCAGACTCCCTAGACGGCGAGGTTAAACCGGCCTGTTCCAGTTGCTGAGGCGAAAGCGTCTGCTCTGCATAAATTTCTCCCACCAGTGCACGTTGCATACCCGGTTCAGTCTGTAGCGTCAGCAGCCAGACGGGCTGCGGCCAGAGATAGCGCATTCCCTGCCCAGCCAGCAGCACGATAATTGTCAGCATTGCCAGCAGGCTAATAGAAATTGACGATGCCGTCAGCCACACCCAGGGCCTTCCCGAACGGAACCAGCGCTTCACGCATTTTCTCCTTCATCACGGTAGCGTTGGCGTAAGCGCTGCCGGATAGTTTCAGCCAGCGTATTCACGATGAATGTGAAAACAAACAGCGTTAACGCCGTTAAAAACAGCACCCGATAGTGGCCGCTGTTCGTTACCGCTTCCGGCATTTCAATGGCGATATTCGCCGCCAGCGAACGCAAGCCCTGAAGCAGACCCTCATCCATAATCGGCGTATTACCCGTCGCCATGAGCACAATCATGGTTTCCCCCACGGCGCGGCCGAAACTCAGCATCAGCGCGGCGAAAATCCCGGCGCTAGCAGACGGCAGTACGACACGCCACAAGGTTTGCCACGCCGTCGCCCCCAGCGCCAGCGATCCCTGACTTAAGCGAGTTGGCACACTGAACAGAGCATCTTCCGCCAGCGAAAAAATCAGCGGAATCAGCGCAAAACCGAGAGCGACACCCGCCACCAGCGTATTGCGTTGCACGAAATCATCGCCCAACCACTGGTACAGCGGCTGGCCCAACACCGCTATTTCGATAAGCGGGGCAATCCAACAACCCGCCACGAATGTCAGCAAAATAGCAGGAATAAGGAATAGCGCATCCCAACCGACAGGGAAACGGACGCACCAGCGCGTCGGCAGGCATTCAATCAGCCAGCCGCAGCCGATCACAGCCAGCATCCATAAAATCGGCATGACCAGAATAGCGGATAGATACGTCGCAAAATGCGGTGCCAGCCAGATGGCCGCAATCAGGCCGACAACGACAGTCGGCAGCGCGCCCATGATCTCCAACGTAGGTTTAATCCAGCGTCGCAGCGTCGGCGACATAAAGCAGGCGGTATAAATCGCGGCAGACAGCGCCAGCGGCGTGGCAAACAACATGGCGTAAATCGCGGCTTTCATCGTGCCCAGCATCAGCGGCATCATGCTGAATTTGGCCTGATAGCTGTCATCCGCCGACGTAGATTGCCAGATATAAGCAGGCTCTGGGTAGTTCTCATACCACAGCTTTTGCCACAACCCGCGCCAACCAATGTCGGGATAGGGGTTATCAACCTGATAACGATGCAAACCTTGCGCGGTTTCAACCAGCATGGCAGAACCACGCGGTGAAAATGCCAGCCCCAGCGCATGAGCGGGTAATGTTTGCGTCAGCAGCGCATGCGACTGCTTGCTAGCAAACAGCGACAGTTCACCCTGTGCGTTCAACGTGGCGAACACCCGCCGCTGCGCCTCCGTTGCCAGCAATACAGATTCCCCCGCGACGTGCGGAAACTGACGCGTTTCCGTCAGCCTGGCACCCTTTTCGCTCGGGACCTCAAACCATTGGCTAATACGCCCGTCAGCGGCCTGCACCAACAACGATCGCCCACCGGACAACAACGCCAGATGCAGAGGTTCTGCCAGTTGCAATTGCCGCTCTTCCCGCAGCGTCAAGGCGCTTGCGCCCACCTGCCACAACATTAAGGTATTGCCGCTGAGCAAATACACTTGCTGCCCGTCTGGGGTCAGCAGCAGTTGGTTAATCGTACCCGTCGGAAGCGTAATCACAGCCCGTTGCCGCACGCCGCTTTCATCAACATCGGCAACAATCAAAGCATTTTCTTGCCCAATCGCAGCCACAACGATACGTTTTTCGCTCACGGATGCTATCGCTAAATGGCGCAACGGCTGCGCAGGTAGCCCAAGCGAATACGCCTGCTCACCCAGCGGATAATCCCAGACAGGAGGACGGTTTTCCGTACGCGACAGCTTAGGCTGAACGAAAAGCAGGCGGCCGTCAGGCTGGCTCAAGGCATAAACCTGCCGCTCACCCTGACTTTGTGCCAGTAAACTCAGCGCGGGAACCAGTTGAATACGCGACATGGGCTGATTTTCCACAAACGGAATAAACTCACCATAGCCTTGGGCATCGATGCGAAACCCGATTTGCCCATTGTCGCTGAGGCCCAGCGCCAGCGACGGTTCTGCACTGTGGCGCTGAACCGTTTTTTGCCCGTTAACGGTAGGAGAAAGGAACAGTGGCGTCACGACATACAGCAGATAAAAGAAAATTAACAACAGCATAGCGAGTACCAGCAGCCCGCTGCCCGCAACAATGCGGTGAGTCAATCGATCGACCCACGCTCGTCGACGATCTCGATACTGTGATGTGTTGACTGTTTTTACCATTGTTCTCGCCGTTAAAGTGAAGCCGCCAGAGTCGTGTTGTTAACGTATTGCGGGTAGCATATGTTGCCTTTACGCCCATAATATGACAATGGTAAGTCTGTCTATGAATTAGATTTTATCGTCATCAACACGCCATAATGTTGTTGTACCCTATCTCAACAACGGAAGGGTATGAATATTGGATGAACCTTCAGTACATGAGTTGAGCGGAGTGACAATGGGTCAGGACAAACTCTACATAGAGAAAGAATTAAGTTGGTTATCCTTTAATGAACGAGTACTTCAGGAAGCAGCAGATAAAAGCAATCCGTTAATCGAACGCATGCGCTTTCTTGGGATTTACTCCAGCAACCTTGATGAATTTTATAAAGTCCGTTTTGCCGATTTGAAGAGACGCATTCTGATTAACGAAGAACAAGGTCTCGACGGCAATCTGCGACATCTTTTAGGCAGAATTCAGGCTCGCGTACTAAAAACCGATCAACTCTTTGACAGCTTGTACAACGAACTGCTGCTGGAGATGGCGCGTAACCAGATTTTTTTGGTCAATGAGCGTCAGGTTTCCCCTAATCAGCAAGAGTGGCTGAGGGAATACTTCCGGCAATATCTGCGCCCGCACATTACGCCAATACTCATCTTTAACGAGACCAATTTGGTGGAGTTCCTTAAGGATAACTACACCTATCTTGCCGTCGAAATTATTCGTGGCAATGAGATCAGTTACGCCTTGTTGGAAATTCCTTCGGATAAAATACCACGCTTCGTCAACTTGCCGGCAGAAGCGCCACGCCGTCGTAAGACCATGATCCTCATCGATAACATCCTGCGTTACTGTCTGGATGATATCTTCAAGGGCTTCTTTGATTATGATGCACTGAACGCGTATTCCATGAAGATGACACGCGATGCGGAATACGATCTGGTCACGGAAATGGAATCTAGCCTGTTGGAGCTGATGTCCTCTAGCCTTAAGCAGCGCCTAACCGCCGAGCCGGTAAGGTTCGTGTATCAGCGCGATATGCCAGACGCCATGGTCAAGATGCTACAAGAAAAACTGGGGATCTCTTCCTTTGACTCCGTCATCCCCGGCGGGCGTTACCATAATTTCAAAGACTTTATTTCTTTCCCGAACGTCGGACGCGCCAATCTGGTCAACAAATCCTTGCCCCGTCTGCGGCACACTGGGTTCAACCGGTTTCGCAATGGGTTTGATGCGATTCGTGAGCGCGACGTTCTACTCTATTACCCGTATCACACCTTCGAGCATGTATTGGAGTTGCTGCGACAAGCGTCTTTTGACCCCAATGTACTGTCCATCAAAATCAATATTTACCGCGTCGCCAAGGATTCCCGCATCATTACCTCAATGATTCATGCGGCGCACAATGGCAAGAAAGTCACGGTAGTCGTAGAGTTACAGGCGCGCTTTGACGAAGAAGCGAATATTCACTGGGCCAAGCGTCTAACCGAGGCTGGCGTGCACGTAATTTTCTCGGTGCCCGGATTGAAAATTCACGCCAAGCTGTTCCTAATCTCCCGCCGTGAGGGAGAAAACATCGTGCGTTACGCGCACATCGGCACCGGTAACTTCAACGAAAAAACGGCCCGTCTGTATACCGACTATTCGCTGCTGACCGCCGACGAACGCATTACCAACGAAGTCCGTCGCGTCTTCAACTTCATTGAAAACCCCTACCGTCCGGTCAGTTTCGAGCACCTGCTGGTGTCTCCGCAAAACTCCCGCGACAAGCTTTACCAACTGATCGATACCGAGATCGAAAACGCGCTGGCTAATCGTGATGCAGGCATTACGCTTAAGGTAAATAATCTGGTGGATAAAGGGCTGGCGGAAAAGCTGTATCAGGCTTCCTCGGCAGGCGTGAAAATTAATCTGCTGGTACGCGGTATGTGTTCACTGATCCCCAATCTGCCGGGGATCAGTGAAAATATTCAGGTCATCAGTATTCTTGACCGCTATCTGGAACACGATCGGGTGTATGTCTTCAACAACGGCGGGGACAAAAAAGTCTACCTCTCCTCCGCAGACTGGATGACACGTAACATTGATTATCGCATTGAAGTCGCAGTGGAAATCCTTGATCCCATTTTGAAAAACCGCGTACTGGAAACGCTGGATATTCTGTTCAGCGATACGGTGAAAGCCCGTGTCATTGATAAAGAGTCGAGCAACCGCTATGTATCACGCGGTAACAAGCGTAAAGTACGCGCGCAAAATGCCATTTACGACTACATCAAGGCGTTGGAGCAACCTGGAGATAAGCCTGAATAATGCCGTTAACGAACAATGAAGAAATCGAGATGAAACCGCAAGAATTCGCGGCTATCGACCTGGGCTCCAATAGTTTTCACATGGTGATCGCACGCGTGGTAAACGGTGCGCTTCAAGTGTTGGGGCGTTTAAAACAGCGAGTACATCTGGCCGACGGACTAGACAACAAAAGTATGCTTAGTGAAGAAGCCATTCAACGTGGCCTAAGCTGTCTGGCACTGTTTGCTGAACGTCTGCAGGGTTTCCCGGCAATGAACGTCTCCATCGTCGGAACACACGCGTTGCGTCAGGCTGCGAACGCGCAGGAATTTTTGCGTCGCGCGGCGGACATCATTCCCTATCCGATAGAGATCATTTCCGGCCATGAAGAAGCCCGCCTGATTTTTATGGGTGTGGAGCATACGCAGCCGGAAAAAGGCCGCAAGCTGGTCATCGATATCGGCGGTGGTTCTACGGAGCTGGTTATCGGTGAAGATTTCGAGCCGATGCTGGTAGAAAGCCGTCGTATGGGGTGCGTCAGCTTCGCACAACAGTTTTTCCCAAATGGTGAAATTAGCGAAGCCAACTTCAAGCGCGCCCGACTGGCTGCGGCACAAAAACTGGAGACGCTGTCCTGGGAATACCGTATCTATGGCTGGAAATTCGCCCTTGGTGCGTCAGGAACGATCAAAGCCACGCATGAAATTCTGGTAGAAATGGGGGAAAAAGACGGCCTGATTACCCCCGAGCGGCTGGAAATGTTACGCACGCAAATCTTGCAATTTAAGCACTTCAAGGCGCTGAGCCTGCCGGGGCTGTCCGAAGACCGTCAGTCGGTGTTAGTGCCAGGTCTGGCTATCCTTTGTGGCATTTTCGATGCGCTGGCGATCAAAGAGTTACGCCTGTCTGATGGTGCATTGCGCGAAGGCGTGCTGTACGAAATGGAAGGTCGTTTCCGCCATCAGGATATTCGTATCCGTACTGCGCAGAGCCTGGCGACCCATTATAATATCGACCGTGAGCAAGCGCGACGCGTACGAGAAACCACGCAACAGCTTTATGCTCAATGGGCAGAGCAAAATCCTAGTCTGGTACACCCACAGCTTGAGGCCATCTTAAACTGGGCTTCCATGCTGCATGAGGTCGGATTGGGCATTAATCATAGTGGCATGCATCGCCATTCCGCCTACATTCTGCAAAATACCAACCTGCCCGGCTTCAATCAGGAACAGCAGCTTGTGCTGTCGATGATCGTGCGGCTACACCGTAAAGCTATCAAGCTGGAAGAACTACCACGGCTAAATCTGTTCAAAAAGAAACAATATTTGCCACTAGTGCAACTCCTGCGCCTTGCCACGCTGTTGAACAACCAGCGTCAGGCAACAACAACGCCGGAATCGCTACAGCTACATACCGATGACAATTATTGGACGCTGACGTTCTCACACGACTTCTTTACCAACAACACGCTCGTACAGTTAGATTTGGAACGCGAACAGGAATATTGGCAGGACGTCACCGGCTGGAAGCTGGTGATTGAAGAAGAAAAAGCCTGATTGCTGAAAACGTTGCGTGGATAATCCGAGCCTACGCAGGACGGTCCAGCGGCGGAAAAACGTGCAATTGGGCCTGCCAGTTAGGGGCGATTAGCGTAAAGTTTACAGGGATGGTGCCGATACCAAAATGATGGTTGGCAAGAGTTTTTGCTAATATCATCATGCAACTTCGGCGGAAAGGTACGCTTCCTTTCCATGCCGGATATGGATCCAACTCAGTATTAAGGAGAGTAAAATGGATGTATCACAGATTGCATCATTCGCTGCCGACCTCAGTACGATGCGTACCAGCAGCGAGGCGAGTGCAATGATGGTGAAAAAATCAATCGATAATCAAGAAGCTGTCGTTTCCGGTATTTTGAAGGCATTACCACCTCTGCCAGCAAATCCGGCGATTGGGCGTAACGTCAATACCACGGCGTAATTCCCTTGCACCACACAACCCGCTTATTGGTTTTTGAGCGGGTTTTTGGTGCACCCTTGCCACCACCTCATACCCTTTCCTCTTCGCGCGAGTCCCTAATCCCACTCCCCTTGCACCGAACGTGCGAAAACCGGATCAACCATCATCTTTTTCACTTCGGCAGATTGACCTCGCCTACTGCTTGTGCCTAAATAAACAACAGCGAATGTTCGCTTTCACAGAGGATTAACTGGTAATGTCCACGCTTACCCACAAACGGCGATTATCGATACGCCCACGACGAAGTGGCTCTCGGATAGCTAGTGCCGTTTTGCTCATCAGCTTCATCATTCTTTTAGGCCGTTTTGCTTACTCCACCATCACCGCGTTTGGTCATCACCAAGACAAACAGCAGCAGCGTGCTGAACAATTACTGCTTCCTACCAGCGTACTCATCAAACAGAAAGAGTAGCACTTAACTAATCCGCCCTTGATATGCGTTTTTTCCTCATAAGGTTTATTACCTTCGTATTTTCGTGCCCGTTATTCACGCCTGCACCAACTGCCCATTCAGGATATATCGTACAAATAAAAAAACGGCAGTGCGAATCTTCGCAGCCACCGTTTTCATCGATCGGTAATACGCTTACTTCACGCCGGACTTAGACGACAGTCAGGGTCACGTCGATGTTGCCACGCGTTGCATTAGAATATGGGCAAACGATATGGGCTTTCTGCACCAGATCTTCAGCCACTGCGCGATCCAAGCCTGGCAGGGAAATTTTCAATTCAACTTCAATACCAAATCCTGTTGGGATGGCACCGATGCCTACGCTACCGTTTACCGTGGTATCAGCAGGTACAGCGATTTTGTCACGGGCACCGACAAACTTCATCGCACCGAGGAAACAGGCAGAATAGCCAGCGGCAAACAGCTGCTCTGGGTTAGTTCCCTCACCGCCTGCGCCGCCCAATTCACGTGGGGTTGTCAATTTAATATCAACCGCGTTATCGGAAGACACCGCACGACCATCACGACCACCGGTAGCCTGGGCATGAGCAACGTATAATACTTTTTCAATAGACATAATGTGACTCCAGATTGTTAGGAAATGGCCTAAGGCAATAGCGATACTGCTCAGGTTTTATTTACATAGCGAAAAATCAAATCGCACACTACTTAATTGATTGAAAATGAATCGATTAATCAAAAATAAACTGCTTAAAAGCAAGATGCTAACTAACATTCTTCTCGGTGCACAAGGCAACCACTAAAATCGTCAAAGATTCCCGATAAGGCTCTTACGCAGCGTCTCTAAATCTTTTTTGATCGTCTGTAACTGTTCAAGATGACATTCCGTCGCACAAAACACGCTTTCAGGAATCGCTCGCGCCTGTTGCTGAAGTGCCCGTCCAGCTTCGGTTAACCCGATCAGCACCTGACGTTCATCTTCTGTTCCCCGATTACGCACCACTAACCCTGCGCTTTGCAACCGCTTGAGCAATGGTGTTAGCGTGGCGGAATCCAGATACAGCCGCTCACCCAGTTCAGATACCGTCAACCCATCACGTTCCCACAGTATCAGCATGACCAAATATTGGGGATAAGTCAGATTCAACTCAGACAGCAAACGGCGATACAGCTTATTCATTGCCAGATTGGCTGAATACAGTGCAAAGCACAGCTGTCCATCCAGTTTGTAAGCGTTGTCGTTCATCGTCTCTGCCATGGGTGTCTGTTACGTTTCTGAGATTGACTCTATATCGCCAAATATTAAATAGCAAACGATTTAGTTTTGCGTTAGGTAAAAATCGCCATAAAAAACACGCAAGAACGACATCAATACTTTTTTCAGACTGCAATTCGCCGGTAATCCTATTCTTAATCTACTGATTTTGCGCTACGTTTAATCAAACACGGATAAAAAACAGATCGAGCACAAAACGTTATGTCGAGTGTAAAAAAACTTACCAACCTCCGGCGCCGTATCTCCCTTCTGCTGTTGGAAAACAAAGAACTGGTTGAAGACATTATCAACCGGCAACCGCGTATAACAGAACGCGACGACGCGAGGCTAAACGACGAGACAGCGTCTAGCAAAAAAACGACGCTACGCGACAAGAGTATTTTTCTCGACCAAACTGCAGAAATAAGTCAACTTATCATTGATTTACATGCTGCCGACCTGGCCGATTTGCTGGAATCGTTACCACAGGATGAGCGTCTGGCGCTCTGGCGGCTGATTCCGATAGCGAAACGTGGCCGCGTGTTGATTGAGGCCTCCGACAGCATTTCCGACGATCTGATCGGTGATATGCAGGATAAGGAAATTCTGAGGGCAGTTCGGGTACTGGATGTGGATGAACAGGCTCAACTTTCTCGCCTCGTCCCTCGTCATCTGCTAGGCCGAATACTGACCTCACTTGAGCCGAAGCAACGTGCGCAGCTACGTGCCGCCATTAATTATGATGAAGACTGCCTCGGCCACATGATGGATTTCAAACTCATCACCGTGCGCGCCGACGTCACGCTCGCGACAGTACAGCGCTATCTGCGCTACCGCAAAAAGATTCCCAACTCCACCGACAAACTGTTCGTAACCGATCGTAAAAACACGCTGATCGGTGAGCTGTCGCTGGCCAATATCTTGCTCCACTCGCCTCAGGCTTTAGTGACTGACGTTATGGATGCTCAGCCGTTGAGATTTCAGCCTGAAGATAAAGTCGAAGAAGCCGCCGGGGCTTTTGAACGTTACGATTTAATCTCCAGCGCCGTGGTAGACAGCAAAGGGAAACTCATGGGGCGTCTGACGATTGAAGATATCGTCGACGTTGTGAATCGGGCAAGCGACAGTAACCTGCGACGCTCAGGGGGATTAACGCCTTCTGAAGATGTCTACGCGCCCGTGTATAAATCGTTCCGCAATCGCTGGGCGTGGCTAGCCGTCAACCTTTGTACCGCGCTCATTGCCTCGCGGGTTATCGGCCTGTTTGAGCACACGTTATCCCATTTAGTAGCACTGGCGACGCTTATGCCAATTGTCGCGGGTATCGGTGGGAATACCGGCAACCAAACAATCACCATGATTGTACGCGCACTGGCACTGCATCAGCTTGAACACGGCAAAAAATCGTATCTGCTGCTCAAAGAATTAGGCGTTGCGCTGGTAAACGGGGTGATATGGGGCACGATTATGGGCGTGGTGACCTTCCTGCTCTATGGCAACCCCGCTATGGGTGGCGTGATGATGTTGGCTATTCTGCTGAATTTACTGCTCGCTGCGCTGATGGGGGTCGCCATCCCACTGGTCATGATGAAACTCGGCCGCGACCCAGCCATCGGTTCCAGCGTGATGATTACGGCAATCACCGACACTGGCGGCTTCTTTATCTTCCTTGGGCTGGCAACGGTGTTCCTGTTGCCTTAAGCCGGATCAATGTAAAAAGGGCTTTACGCATAAAGCCCTTTTCGCTTGCTATTATCGGCCGAGACTTAATTCAAGCGACCAGCACCGTCTGATGCGTGGCACAGGTAGATTGACGGCTGAAGCCCGGTACGCGCCGGATATTCACGCTCGATCACCTGTTTGACTTCGTCGGTTAACGCCGAAGGAATCAGGGCAACAATACAACCACCGAAACCACCGCCGGTCATGCGCACGCCGCCCCGTTCTCCAACATAATCCTGAATCAGATCCACTAACGTATCGATCGGCGGCACGGTAATTTCAAAATCATCACGCATGGAGACATGCGATTCCGCCATCAGCGTAAATAAGCGGTGAGCATCCTGACGAGCCAGCGCATCGGCTGCTTCCAGCGTGCGGCGATTCTCGGTAATAACATGTCGCGCACGGCGAACGGCTACCGGATCCAGCCCCTCGATTCCCGCCTCAAACTGCGACAGTGATACATCACGCAGCGCCTTGACGTTAAAGTGACGCGCAGCCGCTTCACACTGCTGGCGGCGCGTGTTGTATTCGCTATCCACCAATCCACGGCGCACATTGGAATTCACGATGAGGACGTCGACACCGTCAAGCATACGCACAGCACGTCCCTCCAGAGAGCGACAGTCGATCAACATCGCCTGACCCGCGCGTCCCTGAGCGGAAATAAACTGATCCATAATGCCGCAGCTACAGCCGACAAAATGGTTTTCCGCCTGCTGGCCGTTTAACGCCACGTCCAACTGGCTAATGTCCAAGTTATTCAGTTCTTTAAACGTTTGCCCGATCGACACTTCCAGCGAAGCCGATGAACTCAGTCCAGCGCCGGAAGGCACGTTACCGGAGACAACCATATCCATGCCGCTAAGGGGTAGACCGCGCGCCAGCAAAAACTTCACGGTTCCACGGATATAGTTTGCCCAGACGTATTCAGAATGAGGCACGATCGCTTTGGCAAGATCAAACTCATCCTGCTGGTTGTCATAATCCACTGCCACTACCCGCACGATGCCATCCTGACGCACCGCCGCACTGACGACCGTCTGGTAATCGATAGCACACGGCAACACAAAACCATCGTTATAATCGGTGTGCTCACCAATCAGATTGACCCGGCCGGGTGCCTGAATCGCAGCGTGCGGCGCATAGCCAAATAATCGGACAAAAACAGACTCGGTTAACTGACGTAGAGAATCAATACGGCTCATAAAATGACCTCAAATTTGCTCACGGAAATGGATATCACTCACGCTGCGTAAGCGTTCAGCGGCTTGCTCTGCCGTCAGGTCACGCTGTGCTTCGGCCAACATTTCATAGCCGACCATAAATTTGCGCACGCTGGCGGAACGTAATAACGGGGGATAAAAATGGGCATGCAACTGCCAGTGCGCGATGTCCCCGTCCTTAAACGGTGCACCATGCCATCCCATCGAATAAGGGAATGAACACTGGAACAGGTTGTCGTAACGGCTGGTCAGCTTTTTCAGAATCAGAGCCAGATCGTCACGCTGAACGTCATTTAGCTGTGGTAATCGCTGCACCGCGAATTTGGGCAGTACCAGCGTTTCAAACGGCCACGAGGCCCAGTAAGGAACAACCGCTAACCAGTGCTCGGTTTCCACTACGATGCGCGCACCGTCAGCCTGCTCTCGCTGCACGTAGTCCAGCAATAACGGCGAGCCATGGCGAGTAAAATAGTCCCGCTGCTGTTCATCTTCACGCAGCACTTCGTTCGGCAGAAAATCATTTGCCCAAACTTGCCCGTGTGGATGGGGATTAGAACACCCCATCATCGTCCCTTTATTCTCAAATACCTGCACCCATGGATAGCGCTTGCCCAGCTCCGCGGTTTGCTCGCTCCATGTATCGATCACAGCTTTCAGCGCTGACAGCGAAAGCTGTGGCAGGCTTTTACTGTGATCGGGAGAAAAACAGATCACACGACTGACACCACGGGCTTGCTGCACGCGGAACAGTTCATCATCACCCGACGGGGCATCCGGCGTGTCTTCCATCAGTGCCGAAAAATCATTCGTAAAAACAAACGTACTCTGATACTGCGGGTTGATATCGCCAGTAATACGTTTGTTGCCCGCGCATAGATAACAAGTCGGATCGTAAGGCGGTGGTGTGGCACGATCGGGTTCATCCTGCTGGCCTTGCCAGGGGCGCTTGGCCCGATGTGGAGAAACCAGAATCCACTCGCCTTTCAGCGGGTTAAAACGGCGATGCGGATGTTCAGTTGGCTCAAACTGCATAAGCTATTCCTCAATACAAAACACGAATTCGGTACAGCGATGGCGACAACCCCAATGGTGTGGCGCTAACAACCCGTCGGCGGGATGGAAGAGACGTTGGGTACACCTGTACATCTAGCCAGAAAAACCCATCAATGTAATCAGTTTCACTATATGCCATGGATAAAACAGCTGTAATAATGCTGAATAAAGATAGGAAGCTATCGTTTAGCTATCATATAAGTGTAATCGGTTACCCTAAATTTAAACCTCAGATTGATATTTTGGAAGAGAGAAATGGCCGATGATTGTTGATAGCGATCACATAAGTACGGTCTGGATCAAAAAGGAAAGGAGGTCGGATAGGTAACATCCGCAAAAAACCTGTACATTTATAAATATAAGTAATCGATTTTTTCTTTTAACTTGCGCGTTAGGCTGCGGTCCGCCTCACCACGCATTTGACCGTTCAGGAATGCCAATGGCCACAATAAAGGATGTTGCTCGTCTATCAGGGGTATCAGTCGCTACGGTTTCGCGAGTAATCAATAACTCACCCAAAGCCAGTACAGCCTCAAGGGAAGCCGTACACAAAGCCATGGAGGAGCTGCGATATCATCCAAACGCCAATGCCAGAGCGCTCGCACACCAAAGTGCAGAGACAATGGGGCTGGTCGTTGCGGATGTATCCGATCCATTTTTTGGTACGATGGTCAAATCTGTCGAACAAATTGCACAGGCAACCGGCAATTTCTTGCTGATTGGTAACGGCTACCACAATGCTGAGCAGGAAAAGAAAGCTATTGAGCAGTTGATTCGCCACCGCTGCGCGGGACTGATCGTTCACGCCAAAATGCTTTCAGATGAGGAATTGGCAGCGCTGATGAGCCATATTCCGGATATGGTGCTCATCAACCGCACCTTGCCCGGTTATGAAAACCGCTGCGTTGCGCTTGATGACCGCTATGGTTCCTGGCTGGCGACACGTCATTTAATTCAGGAAGGCCATCAGAAGATCGGTTTTCTCTGTTCTAATCACCAAATTTCCGACTCCGTCGACCGCCTGCAAGGCTATATGGATGCGCTGCAAGAGCACGGCATCGCACGAGATGAACGCCTCATTGCACGCGCATCACCAGATGAACTAGGCGGTGAAGCCGCCATGATGGAGCTCCTCAGTCGGGGCGGCAACATGACGGCAGTGGTGTGCTACAACGACTCTATGGCGGCGGGTGCACTTTCCGTCCTGAGTGATAACAGCATCAACGTACCGCAAGATATGTCGGTGATAGGATTTGATGACGTATTGATCGCTCGCTACCTCCGCCCTCGCCTGACCACCGTACACTACCCGGTGTCCGCCATGGCCATTCAGGCAGCAGAATTAGCTATCGCGTTATCCCACGGTAAACAACTCAACGAAACCACGAATATGTTTAGCCCGACGCTGGTACGCCGTCATTCGGTAAGCCCCCCTATCAGCAAGAAATAACGGCCTTTCATCAATGCTGCTTGCCTGATGCGATATTCCGCGTCAGAACAGGCAGCGGCGCCATTGCGTTCCTGAATTCACACACCTTGTTTCCTCTCTTCCTTCAGCAGACACGCTTTCCTTCTATTCCAGAAATATTTCCTATTCAGCATCGCATTACACCTTTTATGTAACGTTTCCGATTCTGGTATAAAAAAATTTTATGCTGCATTTGAGGCACACAAGCAAAATGTGTAACCAGTTACACACCATTAGATAGCGAATAACATCAGGTTAACGTTAATAAATAAACCGAAAGTGGCCTATAGCACCGTTAACTTAGTGTAATTTTTGGTGTAACTCTTTTGCATTTTGTGAGAGCAATCATGTCACGCCGCATTTTATTCCCCCATAATCCTTCGCCATGAGTGGAAACGTTTTACCTCCGTTCACGTCATGTTATTTGGAACATCCACATTCTTACCCGAATAAGCGAAAGGTATATTATGAAAAGAAAACTGCTGACGACATCCATTGCCCTGAGTTTGGCAATGCTGGCAACCCCTTCTTATTCTGTCGATTTTTCAGGATACTTCCGTTCTGGCGTGGGTGTTTCAAACCACGGAAAACAACAGACAGCCGATAAGAGTTATGTGGGAAGATTAGGTAACGAGGATGACACCTACGGCGAAATCCAGTTAGGGCAGCAGTTGTATAACGAAAATGGGAAAACGTTTTACTTCGACAGCATGATTTCCATGTTCTCTAACAGCTCGAACGATAATGAAACCACAAAAAATGACGATGCCGAGTTTGGGCTGCGCCAGTTAAATCTTCAGGCGAAGGGCTTTGTACCTGGCCTACCGGATGCCACCGTCTGGGCAGGGAAACGCTATTATCAGCGTCATGACTTGCACATCATCGATACCAAATACTGGAATATCTCCGGTGCGGGCGCTGGGATCGAAAACGTCAAAGCGGGCGAAGGTGCGTTCTCTTTTGCCTGGATCCGTGCCGATGCCGAAAACATGGACGTCGACTGTGGCAATAGCCTGAACAGTCAGGAGTGTTCTTCCAGAGAAGATACCTACAATGATCTGAATATCAACTATCTGGACGCACGCTATGCAGGCTGGAAACCGTGGGACGGCGCGTGGACAGAGTTCGGTATCTCCTACGCGATGCCAAATGAAGCAGATACGCAGAAGAACATTTTCCTCGCGGAAGGGCAAAAATTCGATCCTAAGAACTCGATGATGATCACCGGCGAACTCAGCCACTACTTTTCCGGCCTAAAGTCCAACCAAAAACTGGTGCTGCAATACGCCGACAAAGGTCTGGCGCACAACATGGTCGATCAGGGCGGTGGCTGGTATGACGTCTGGAGCATTAATGACAGCGCCAAAGGCTATCGCGTCATTCAGGCTGGTGACCTGCCAATCACCGATCATATCTCTCTCAGCCATGTTCTGACTTATGGTAAAGCAGATGAAATCAGCCGCTGGCGCGACAGCACCGAATTATTGTCTGCGGTAGGTCGCGGCCAATATGCCTGGACCAAGAACCAGAAAACCTATTTGGAAGCGGGCACATACCAGAAAAAAGACAGCTGGAAAGCCGGAACAGAAACCAAATACAGCGGCCAGAAATACACGCTGGCACACGCTTTCAGCGCCGATATTCCTATGCTGACACGCCCAGAACTGCGCTTCTTCGTTTCTTACCTCGACGGTGGGAATGAAAATAGAAACCGCTTCAACGACGACCGCAGCAATACTGTCAATTTCGGTATCCAAGCGGAAGCCTGGTGGTAATACAGCACTAACCCTCAGCTCGACGGGCTCATCATTCCCGTCGGGTATTTCCCAAAAGGCTTTCTGCGGAGAGCCTTTTTCCGTTATAGATTATTATACGAATGCTTACTTCTATGCTGGTGCTGCGTATCGGTTTCGTGCGTGTTAAACACCGTATTTCTCTGTGATATCGTCACACGCCCGACAAGGCGCGCTCAGTCGCCGCAGCGCCTTGACCACTGGCTTTTCGGCGTGATTCGCGCCGCTATGCGGTTCCTTCGGTGTCCATGTCCGCTGCTCGGACCGCCTGCGACGTGCTCCCAGCACGGCGCAGGCTTTCGCGGCGTCCATGCCGCTCATCCAACGGCCATGTACACCTCAGCGCGAATTTTTACGCTTGGAACACACAGAACAGCGGCATATGTCGCAATAGATGATTTTATCAGTGCGGGATCAGCGCCCGCTAAGGGCGCTGTTTAGTAGGGGGATTTTGCTATTTAAATTTAGCGATTCAGTCGCTTAACTAAGCGCTGATACGCAAACCATCGGCGTTGAATACCAGACAGTTAGTGGGAGAGAAGAAAACCTCGATGTGTTCATAGGGTTTGAAGGCGCTGTCGCCCGCCAGCAGAAGTTTGAAATTATCAATGCCGCAGCATTGGCCGAACAGGTAGGTGCTATTGCCTAAACGCTCGACGACTTCACAACCAAATGACAAACGAATCCCCTCACCTTCCGGTGAAACGTGTTCCGGTCGCAGCCCCAGCGTTATCGTACTGCCAACACTCAGTTCACTGGTACGAACCGGCAGCTCAAGCTGTAGCTGTTCGGCGACATTGACCGTCAGGCTATCCGGTGTCCAATTGATGACCTGCGCAGGCAGGAAGTTCATTTTTGGCGAGCCGATAAACCCCGCAACAAACTGGTTAACCGGATGATAGTAAAGCTCCATCGGTGATCCAACCTGCTCGACTTTACCGTAATTCATCACCACGATTTTATCGGCCAGCGTCATGGCCTCGACCTGATCGTGCGTTACATAAACCATGGTCGTTTTCAATTCCTGATGCAGCTTGGCAATGTGCAACCGCATATCCACACGCAGCTCCGCATCAAGGTTCGACAGCGGTTCATCAAACAGGAAAACTTTCGGGTTACGCACGATAGCGCGCCCTATCGCCACGCGCTGCCGCTGACCACCTGACAGCTCTTTAGGCTTGCGTTCCAACAGTTGAGAGAGTTGCAGCGTCTTCGCCACCATCTCGATTTGGTGCTTAATCTGGTCTTTCGGGACGCCGTTAACGCGCAGGCCGTAGCCCATATTCTCGGCGACGGTCATGTGCGGATACAACGCATAAGATTGGAACACCATGGCAACACCACGATGCGCAGGGGCAACATCATTCACTACCGCATCATCAATCATGATGTCACCGCCCGTGACATCTTCCAGTCCGGCAATCATTCTCAACAGCGTCGACTTACCACAGCCAGACGGCCCAACAAAAACAGCGAACTCTCCATCTGCAATTGTTAGATTCACATCGTGAAGCGTAATCGTTTTGCCAAAATGCTTACTCACTTTATCCAACTGGATCGACGCCATAACGGTAACCTCTTGATAATTTTGCTTTTAAGAATATAAGCGCTGAGTCACAACGGCCTGATGGTCATCGACTCAAAATGGCTCGGCAGCCCCTACAGACGTATCAGTATCCGGCCAGGCTTACCTGCACGCTGGTGCATAATCGCAATATAACAGCATGGTGTAACCGTTTGCACAAACAGGGGGTTACTTTTGTGCATAAGATCACAGCCTTTACATGTTTCGCTGGCAGACGTGGCGCACTCTGCTTAATGTAATCGCCACTGGTGTAACCGTTACCCTAGATTATGGGAAACGCGCAATAAAGCGTCACGTGCCACACAGCGACGATCACCAAACAACGCGTACGCTTAGATGCCTCATTCCCTGCTGTGTACTGCCGTGCGATGTAACGTTACACCAACATCGCACAAGGATGACAAAAACGGTGAGAGCGGCAAGTACGCAACGATTTCCTACCATGATGGGCCCACCAGGGCTTTGAGGACTAATGATGAAAATGAAAACACTGACCACCGTCATTATGATTTCACTGGGTATCACCGGCGTGCTCAGCAAATCAGCGCTGGCAGCCGACAAAGAACTTCTGGTATGGGAAGATATCAAGAAATCCGACGGTATCGCCGATGCGATCAAAGCCTTTGAAAAACAGAATAATGTCAAAATCAAAGTACTGGAAACGCCTTACGCTCAGCAGATTGAGAAACTCCGTCTGGATGGCCCAGCCGGTATCGGTCCGGATGTAATAGTGATGCCACACGATCAGGTTGGCACCGCCGTGGTTCAGGGGCTGATTAGCGAACTGAAGCTGGATCAGACTTTCCTGTCGAGTTTCACCAAACCCGCACTGGAAGCGCAAACCTATAACGGTAAGCTGTACGGCGTACCGAAAGCAGTTGAAACCACCGTACTGGTGTACAACAAAGACCTGATGCCACAACCGCCGGAAAAATTCGACGACCTGTTCGCCTTTTCCAAACAGCAGCGTGCCGAAGGTCGCTATGGTCTGCTGGCGAAATTTGACGAGATTTATTACGCCTATGGCGTCATCGCTGGGATGGGCGGCTACATTTTCGGCCAGAACAGCAACGGATCACCGAATGTAAAAGACATCGGTCTGGATAAACAAGCCACCATCGACGCCGTCAACTACATCAAGAAATTCTACGCCGATGGCCTGTTCCCGCCCGGCATCGTTGGTGAAACCGGTGCTAACGCCATCGACTCCCTGTTTACCGAGAAAAAAGCTGCTGCCGTGATTACCGGTCCGTGGGCATTCCAACCGTACAAAAACGCGGGCGTAAACTATGGCGTTGCCCCCCTGCCGCTGCTGCCAAACGGCGAACACCCGCGTTCACTGCTGGGCGTGAAAGGCTACAGCATCTCCACTTACTCCAAAAACAAAGAGCTGGCACAGAAATTCATTGAGTTCATCAATCAGCCGGAGTACGCCAAAATTCGCTTCCAGTTGACTGGTGAAATCCCGCCGATCGCCGCACTAGTTGACGATCCGCTGATTAAGGATGACGAAAAATCCCGTGCTGTCGCGATCCAGTCTGGCTATGCAGTCCCTATGCCGAGCGTACCAGAAATGCAGGAAGTTTGGACGCCAGCCAACAGCGCGCTGCAACTGAGCGTGACGGGCAAACAAGACACCAAAGCGGCGCTGGAATCAGCCGTGAAGGTAATAAAAATGCAGATCGACGCTAACCACAGTAACCAGTAAACCACTGCACCACCTGGGTCAACATGGGATCCCCTTGTTTATCCCCACTCGGTTTCGGGATGTGGGGATACCCATGTTTTTAAGAAAATGGAGGTAGATGTGACCGTCAACGCCAGCAGCCTTACGCCACAAGAGAGAGAACGTCGCCACGCCAGAACGGCTGTATTGCTGGCGCTCGTCCCCGGACTCGGACAGATTTATAATCGCCAGTTCGTCAAAGGTGCGCTTTTCTTTATCGTCATGGTCTGCTTCATCGGCATATTCCATGATTTCCTGCGGAACGGCGCCTGGGGGCTTATCACGCTAGGCACCGAACTGCCGCGCGATCACTCTATTTTTCTGCTGGCAAAAGGCATTATCAGTGTGATCGTCGCCGCCTTTGGTGTCGGCGTCTACTATTACAGCCTGCGCGATGCCTACGTCTGCGGCACCAGACGTGATAAAGGCCTGCCGTTGAACAGCGTGAAGAAGCAATATCAGATGCTGTTGAGCGAAGGTTTCCCTTATCTGATGATCACGCCCGGCTTTATCCTGCTGGTGTTTGTCGTGGTTTTCCCGATTATTTTCGGCTTCTCCATTGCCTTTACCAATTACAACCTCTACCACACGCCGCCAGCCAAGCTGGTCGACTGGGTGGGGATGACGAATTTCATCAACATCTTCCGACTCGACCTTTGGCGATCCACGTTCTTTGACGTGCTGCAATGGACGGTAATTTGGACGCTGATTGCGACCACACTCCAGTGCGCCGTGGGTATCCTGCTGGCGATTTTGGTGAACCAGAAAGGCCTACGTTTCAAACCGCTGATCCGCACCATTCTAATCTTGCCGTGGGCGGTACCGGGCTTCGTCACCATTCTGGTATTCGCGGGCATGTTTAATGAAACGTTTGGCGTGATTAATAACGGTATTCTGGCCGCACTGGGGATTGAGCCTAAGGCGTGGATGACCGATCCGTTCTGGACCAAAACCGCGCTGATCCTAATGCAAACCTGGTTAGGCTTCCCGTTTGTGTTCGCCATGACCACCGGCGTATTGCAGGCTATTCCTGACGATTTGTACGAAGCGGCGACCATTGACGGTGCCAGCAGTTGGTACAAGCTGACCACCATCACGCTGCCGCTGGTGCTCTATTCCATTGCCCCCATCATCATCACGCAGTACACGTTCAACTTTAATAATTTCAACATCATTTATCTGTTCAACAACGGTGGTCCGGCGGTGATCGGCTCTAACGCGGGTGGGACGGATATTCTGGTGTCGTGGATTTATAAGCTGACGATGTCTTCATCCCAATATGCGATCGCGGCCAGCATCACGATTCTGCTGTCGATTTTTGTCGTGGGAATCGCGCTGTGGCAGTTCCGCGCAACCAACTCCTTCAAACAAGACAACATGGCATAGGAAAGCGCGCAGATGAAAAAACACAGCGTAAAACGCCAGAATTTTATCAAACTCGGTCTGACCTACCTGCTGTTGACGATAGTGGCCGTCATCATTATTTATCCGCTGATCTGGACGGTAGGCGCGTCGCTTAATCCGGGCAGCAGCCTGCTCAACACGTCGATCATTCCGGATAACTTCTCTTTTATTCACTACGAGGAGTTGTTTAACGGCCAGATTGACTATGCCGCCTGGTACTGGAATTCGATGAAAATCAGTTTCCTGACCATGATTTTGACGCTTGTCAGCGTCAGTTTCACCGCGTATTCATTCTCTCGCTTCCGCTTTCGCGGTCGCCAGAACGGGCTGATGCTGTTTCTGCTGTTGCAGATGATTCCGCAGTTCTCCGCGCTGATTGCCATCTTCGTACTGGCGCAGATGCTGGGGCTAGTGAACAGCCATATCGCGCTGGTGCTGGTTTACGTCGGCGGCATGATCCCGATGAACACCTATCTGATGAAAGGCTATCTGGATGCCATTCCGAAAGATCTGGATGAGTCTGCACGTATGGACGGCGCGGGCAACTTCCGCATTTTTATCGAAATTATTATGCCATTGTCCAAGCCAATCATCGCGGTGATTGCCCTGTTCTCGTTCACTGGTCCGCTGGGTGACTTCATTCTCTCCAGTACCATATTGCGCACGCCAGACCAGTACACGCTACCTATCGGGCTTTATAACCTGGTCGCGCAGAAGATGGGCGCTAGCTACACCACCTACGCCGCCGGTGCCGTACTGATCGCGGTGCCGGTCGCCATTCTTTATCTTTCATTGCAAAAGTACTTTGTCTCCGGCCTGACGTCAGGCGGAACCAAAGGGTAATAACTCAACATCTGTACCTACTCCAGGAACGTAAAATGAAAATGAAAAAACGCGTACTGATGGCCGCCATGCTGGCAACTGGCCTGTTGACCGTCTCCCTGCCGCAAACCCTGTATGCCGCAGAGAATGTGACGATCAACACGTTGACGAACATCCCTGCCGACTTCATTAAAGGCGCGGATATCTCCATGCTGAATGAAGTAGAAAAGCACGGCGGAAAATTTTATGACGAGCATGGCAAACAGAAAGACGCCATGCTGATTCTGAAAGAGAACGGGATTAACTACATTCGTCTGCGCATCTGGAACGATCCGAAAGATGCCGCGGGCAACGGTTATGGCGGCGGCAACAACGATTTAGCCACCACACTGGCGCTGGCTAAACGTGCCAAAGCCAACGGCATGAAAGTGCTGCTAGATTTCCACTACAGCGATTTCTGGACCGATCCAGCCCACCAAAACAAACCCAAAGCGTGGTCTGGCCTAAACGTGGCACAGCTCACCACTGCCGTACATGACTACACTAAAGCCACCATTAGCGAATTCCAGAAAGCAGATGTCATGCCGGATATGGTGCAGATTGGTAACGAACTGAACGGCGGGATGCTGTGGCCGGAAGGAAAAAGCTGGGGTCAGGGTGGCGGCGAGTTCGATCGCCTCGCTGGGTTACTGAAAGCCGGTATTCAGGGCGTGAAGGACGTACAAGGCGCTAATAACGTCAAAATCATGCTGCATCTGGCAGAAGGCACCAAAAACGACACCTTCATCTGGTGGTTTGATGAAATCGTCAAACGCAATGTCCCATTCGATGTGATCGGAGCCTCGTTTTACACCTACTGGAATGGCCCTATCAGCGCGTTGCAGTACAACATGAACGACGTCACCAAGCGCTACAATAAAGACATCATCGTGGTTGAAGCCGCCTATGCTTATACGCTGGAAAACTGCGATAACGCCGAAAACAGCTTCCAGCAAAAAGAGCTGGATGCAGGCGGCTATCCGGCTTCCGTACAGGGTCAAGCCAATTACCTGCACGATCTGATGCAAAGCGTCATCAACGTGCCCAACCAGCGCGGCAAAGGCATCTTCTATTGGGAGCCAATCTGGCTGCCTACCCCCGGCGCAACCTGGGCTACGAAAGCTGGCATGAAATATAACAACGATGAATGGAAGGAAGGCAACGCACGCGAAAACCAGGCGCTGTTCGACTGCAAAGGCAACGTCCTGCCTTCCATCAAAGTGTTCAATCAGCGCTAAGCACGCAAACCGAATTCAACACGTTGACAACCCGTTTAACTGAACAAGAGCGGCGATAATGGGATAGAAGAGTAAAGCGTTTGCGCCAGGGATGGCGCAACTCGAGCGTACAGGGATGTATTCACAGCGTCTTTACGATCTACCCATCATCGCCGTGTAAAGCACATTGTCGCTATCTCGAATACGTAAACCGAATTCAACACGTTGACAACCCGTTTAGGAGAGAACGATGTTCAAATTCCCCCCACTAAGCAGCAAGGTGCCCGTTCTGCTGCACGGTGCTGACTATAATCCTGACCAATGGCTAGACAACCCAGAGGTACTGGAAAAAGACATTGAGATGATGAAGCAGACCCAGTGCAACGTCATGTCCGTGGGCATTTTCAGTTGGTCTGGGATTGAGCCGGAAGAAGGTCGCTACGAATTTGGCTGGCTGGACAGCATCCTCAACACGCTGTATGCCAATGGGATCTTCGTTTTTCTGGCAACACCCAGCGGTGCTCGTCCAGCCTGGCTATCGCAAAAATACCCGGACGTGCTGCGCGTGGGTAGCAACCGTGTACAGGCGCTGCACGGCGGTCGCCACAACCACTGCCTGAGTTCGCCGAATTATCGCGAAAAAGTAAAACAAATGAACACCCAGTTGGCAAAACGCTACTCGCATCATCCTGCGGTGATCGGCTGGCACATTTCCAACGAATACAGCGGCGAGTGCCACTGTGATACCTGCCGCAGCACTTTCCAGAGCTGGCTGAAAGCGCGCTACGGCACGATAGAGGCGTTGAATAAAGCGTGGTGGAGCACCTTCTGGAGCCACACCTACACCGACTGGTCACAGTTAGAACCGCCGTCACCGATTGGTGAAGTCTCTATTCACGGCCTGAATCTGGACTGGAAACGCTTTAACACCTCACAGGTTAGTGATTTCTGTGCCGCAGAAATTGCGCCGCTAAAAGCCGAAAACCCGTCTCTGCCAACGACGACGAACTTCATGGAATACTTCTATGATTACGACTACTGGCAGTTGGCGAAGGTGATCGACTTTATCTCTTGGGACAGCTACCCGCTGTGGCATAACGCGGAAGATGACTGCACGCTGGGCGCCTATACCGCGATGTATCACGATCTGATGCGCACGCTGAAAGGTGGAAAGCCCTTCTACCTGATGGAATCAACGCCGAGCCTGACCAACTGGCAGCCGATCAGCAAGCTGAAAAAGCCGGGTATGCACATTCTGTCTTCGCTTCAGGCGGTCGCGCACGGTTCAGACTCCGTGCAGTATTTCCAGTGGCGTAAGAGCCGCGGTTCCGTCGAGAAATTCCACGGTGCCGTCGTCGATCATGTCGGGCACATCAATACCCGCGTCGGGCGCGAAGTACAGGAGTTGGGTGACATACTCAATAAACTCGCCCCTGTCGCAGGCAGCCGAGTTGACGCAAAAGTCGCCATTATTTTCGACTGGGAAAGCCGCTGGGCGATGGATAATGCTCAAGGACCGCGCAATGCAGGGCTGTTCTATGAAAAAACCGTCACCGATCATTATCGGACGTTCTGGGAACAGGGCGTGGCGGTGGACATCATCAACGCCGATGTCGACCTCAGCGGTTATCAGGTCGTGATTGCACCGATGCTCTACATGGTGCGCGATGGTTTTGCCGAACGTGTCGATGCCTTCGTCAAACAAGGTGGCCGCTTCGTCACCACCTACTGGTCGGGCGTCGTTAACGAAACCGATCTGTGCCACCAAAACGGTTTCCCTGGCCCACTTCGTCCTATCATGGGGATCTGGGCGGAAGAAATCGACGGGCTGTACGATCATGAAAGCAACAGCATCAGCGGTCTGGATGGTAATGAGCAACGTCTGGTTGGCCCGTATCAGGTCACCCATCTGTGCGAGCTGATTCATCTGGAAGGCGCGCGGGCACTGGCGACCTATGACAGCGATTTCTATGCAGGACGTCCAGCCGTTACGGTCAATGATTATGGCAAGGGTCAGGCCTATTACATCGCGTCGCGCAACGATCTCGCCTTCCAACGTGATTTCTTCACCACGCTGATAAAGACGCAGGATCTACCGCGTGCGCTGCCGACCGATCTGCCTTACGGCATTGTCGCTCATCGTCGCGATGACGGGGAAAGTGAGTTTATCTTCGTACAGAATTACACGGCAACACCGCAGTACATTACGCTGCCTGCCGCCTACGAGGAAATGACCACGGGCAGCACGCTTTCAGGGGCGCTCGACCTGTCAGGCTACGGCTGTCGGATTCTCCGCCGCGCACTACAGTAAAGCTCATGCTTGTCAGTTAAGCATCGCAATATTAGGCGGCCACCGTGATGGATGTTTCGACGAAACCTCATCACCGTGTGTCGCCTAACAGTAATGTTAGGTGAGCGGCATTATCATACGCACGCTGATAAACAAACGAAGAGGTGACTACGATGGGCAAGATTCACAATTTTCGGAAATTGTTCGCATCAATGTTGGGTAAGCAAATTACCGAGATTGAAATCGCTTCACCGCTAGACAAAGAGAATTTGCAGCAGTTGGTGAACGCCTTTGGCGGCAAAGAAAATATCGTCAGTCTGGATGCCTGCATTACCCGACTGCGGGTCGAGGTTCACAGCCTGCGTCTAGTCAACAGCGACAGTCTGCAAAAGCTCGGTGCTATCGGCGTGATTATTGTCGGTCATCAGGTGCAGGCTATTTTCGGCACCCAGTCAGATAACCTGCGGCGCGAACTGGCTGCCTGGTTTGAAGACGACGGCGCAGAGGCACACTAACGACACGTTTTCGTCCCGATCGGTGACCCATTCTGACCTGTCACGCAGGACAGCCGACGGGCTAAAAACGGTGAAACGCATTAAGCCATCCCGCTAACGGACACAACACGCCCGTTAGCGGCATCAGCTATTTAATGGTTGGTATGGTGCTCTTCACAGCCGGTACAGCCCCAGTTTTTCAGCTTAGTGGTTTTGCCTATTCCTGGGTTCAGGCTATTGGTAGGATCGCTTTTCTGATAAAACGCTTTCAACTGTGGTTTGGCCTGATAGAGATGACCAACATTGTGCTCTGCCGGATATTCCGCCCCGCGCTGATCGAGTAAGGCCAGCATTCTCTCTTTCAGTTCATGAACATCCACGCCTTTCTTCACAATATAATCCTGATGAAAAACATGGCACATGAAGTGACCGTAATACAACCGATGTACCAGCATATCGCTAATATCCGCCGGTAAATGCTCGAACCATTCACGGTCGTTACGCCGCAGAGCGATGTCCAGAGCCAAGATATTTTCCACGTCATTGCTGTGTACTGCATGGTAACGGATCGCGGCTCCCGCTGCTGCGAAGCGATGCAGAAAGGCCTTCGCACCTTCTTCCGGCGTACAGACAAAAAACTCGCCGTCGGCATCATGAAAATATTCTTCCAGCCAACGATGTGCTTCATCAATGCCGTCGCCCGCCATTTTCACCATCAAATGGTGTTCGAAACGGTCACGATACGTTTTCATCCGCGCCGGTAGATGAGAAGGCAGCAGGCGGCCGAGAAACTGCATGGTACGATCAACAAGATGCGACGGAAGGAAAGGCACTTTGCTAAAGATCGTGTCCACCTGCCCTTTCAGGTTAAAAAATAAGGGCAATTTATCCGTACCCAGTTTATCGATCATCATAAACGTATCTTTGCCGTATGTTTCGGCGATATCGAATATATCGCGGTGCATATACTCACCCGCCACCGGCAGATTTTTAAAATCTGCGAGCATATGACGGCGTAATTCCGTCAATACCTGCGGCTGATTAGTCCCAATATAAAAAACCTGTTGGGATTTTTCCGCCGGAAACGTATCCAGACGCACGGCAAAAATCGACAGTTTTCCTGCACAGCCAGCGGCCTCAAACAAGCGGCGTTCATCGGCGTTAAAGCGCGACGGCGTGTCTGCATCCACATCCCGCACACGTTCAATATAGTCGTGGTCAGATGCCTGACGCTCGTCATAAATCACGTCCTTCACGTCATACTGTTGCGATTCCAAACGGGTCAGAATCGCTTCCGGCGTATCACCCAAATTGATCCCCAGATGGTTGATCAGCTCCACCTGACCTTGCTCGTTAACCCGGCCGTAAAGTGCCATTTCGGTATAGGCTGGGCCACGATGAACCAAAGAACCACCGGAGTTATTACAAATTCCCCCAATCACCGATGCGCCAATACACGAAGAGCCGATCACAGAATGCGGTTCACGCCCAAGCGGTTTCAATACGCGCTCAAGATGCCACAGAGTACTTCCCGGCAGCGCTACAACCTGTCGTCCTTCATCCAGCAGTTGAACGCTATCCAAGCGCAGGGTATTGATGATCACGATTTCCCGATCGTAATCATTACCGCTCGGGGTAGAACCCTCAGTTAATCCCGTATTAGCGGCCTGCATCAGCACAATACAACCCGCTTCAATACTGGCTTTAAATACCCGCCACTGCTCAAGTAGCGAAGCGGGAAAAACCACCGCCAGTGCCTCCCCGCTACCCGAGCGAAAGCCTTTGCGATAACGCTCTGTTTTATTTTTATCGGTTAAGATATGGGGCTTACCGACAATGCGGGTTAGCGTTCTGATAAGATCGTGAGAATCAATGGAAATGCGACTTTCTGAGGTTACATCGTCCTTCATAGCGGTCTGTCCTGTTAATTAATTTAACAAGTACGATAAAAAGACTCGTATTCAAAAAACGTTCTATTTATTAGTAACGACTTGCGCGGTTCAGTAGCTCAATATCTTCTACTGGCAACACCAGCCGCGTCGCGCTTGCCAGCTCAGCGACCTGCTCCAGCGACGTCGCACTGGCGATCGGGGCCGTAATGCCTGGACGTGCAATCAACCATGCCAGCGCGACCTGCGATGGCGTCGTCTGATGCGCATTCGCCACGCTATCCAGCGCTTCCAAAATAGTGCGACCGCGCTCGTTCAGGTATTTTTCCACTACCCCCTGCCCGCGTGCGCTTTTCGACGCATCCTTCGGCTGACGATACTTTCCTGACAGAAATCCGCTAGCCAGCGAATAATAGCTAATGACCCCGACGCCTTGCTCACGCACCAGCGGCTCTAACGCAGCCTCGTAGCCTTGCCGATCGTACAAGTTGTATTCCGGTTGCAGGGTTTCATAACGCGCCAGATGATTGGCTTTACTGACTTTGAGCGCTTCGTCCAGACGCGCCGCACTGTAGTTGGACGCCCCTATCGCGCGTACCTTACCCTCTTTAATTAACGCATCAAACGCAGCCAGCGTTTCTTCCAGCGGCGTATCTTTGTCGTCAGTATGTGCCTGATAGAGATCAATATAGTCAGTTTGCAAGCGTTGTAATGAGGCCTCGACCGCCTGCCGAATATAGCGAGGAGATAGCCCCTTCTTCCCATCGCCCAAATCTATGCCGACTTTGGTAGCGAGAATGACCTTGTCGCGCTGTCCGCTTTTTTTCAGCCAGTTGCCGATGATCGTTTCAGATTCACCGCCTTGATTGCCGGGTGCCCAGCGCGAATAAACATCAGCGGTATCAATGAAATTTAGCCGATGCGCTACCAGTGCATCCAGCAGGCTGAACGACGTCGCCTCATCGACCGTCCAGCCAAAAACATTACCGCCGAAAGAAAAGGGCGGAACCACAATTCCTGAACGTCCAAGCTCGCGTGTGGTATTTGATACTGACATAATCACTCTCCTTTTGAATCATGCAGAAAACATCATGAAAAAACCGCCAGTCTGCAATCCAAAGTATGGCGGCGTAACTTTCTGTGTGGAATAAGAATAATGAATGAACAGAAATGCGCAAATAACGAGACGTAGCATTTAGTTTAGATAAAATCCCAAGCTATAATTGTTTTTTTGCGTCCTTCCTCTCATTTTTAGTGCACGCGTTACATAAAATGACGTGGAAAATTTGGCCTGCCTCATATTTGGAGCACACATGTCCTTGTCCCATATTGCGCAATTTATTCTGGCGCTGGTTGTTGTTACGGCGCTGGCGCTGCTTGTCTGCCGCGATCGTAAAAGCATTCGTATTCGTTTCATTATTCAGCTACTCGTCATCGAAATTCTGCTCGCTTACTTCTTCCTGTACTCAAACGTTGGGTTAGGTGTCGTCAAAGGGTTCGCAGCAGTCTTCGACAAATTACTCGGATTTGCAGGCCAAGGGACAGACTTCGTATTCGGTGACATGGTGAATAGTGAGAAGAACCTGATTTCCTTCTTCTTCAAAGTGCTCTGCCCTATCGTCTTCATTTCCGCGCTAATCGGTATTCTGCAACACATCAAAGTGTTGCCGATCATCATCCGCGCGATTGGTACCGTCCTGTCCAAAGTGAACGGCATGGGCAAACTGGAATCATTTAACGCGGTCAGCTCATTGATTCTCGGCCAGTCCGAAAACTTCATTGCCTATAAAGATATTCTGGGCAAAATGTCCGAAAAACGCATGTACACCATGGCCGCTACCGCCATGTCCACCGTTTCGATGTCCATCGTCGGTGCGTATATGTCTATGCTGGATGCCAAATTCGTCGTTGCCGCGCTGATTCTAAACATGTTCAGTACCTTCATCGTGCTGTCGCTGATTAACCCCTACAAAGTCGGTGAAGAGCCGGAATTGCAGTTGGGTACTCTGCATGAAAACCAGAGCTTCTTTGAAATGCTGGGCGAATACATTCTGGCGGGCTTCAAAGTGGCCGTTATCGTCGCCGCCATGCTGATCGGCTTCATTGCCCTGATTGCCGCGGTCAACGCGATTTTCAGCGCCATTTTCGGCGTCAGCTTCCAGGAAATCCTTGGCTACGTGTTCTACCCGTTCGCTTGGATCATGGGTATCCCGTCTCACGAAGCCCTTCAGGTTGGTAGCATCATGGCGACCAAACTGGTTTCTAATGAATTTGTCGCGATGCTGGAACTGCAAAAAGTGGCAGGCGAACTGTCTCCGCGCAGCGTGGGCATTCTGTCTGTGTTCCTGGTGTCCTTCGCCAACTTCTCGTCTATCGGTATTATTGCCGGTGCGATTAAAGGCCTGAACGAGCAACAGGGCAACGTGGTTTCCCGTTTTGGCCTGAAGCTGGTTTACGGTTCCACGCTGGTGAGCATCCTTTCCGCGTCTATCGCCGGTCTGGTGCTGTAACCCTTCATCGCGTTATAAAATTCTTATCTCGGTCCGGCAGTCTTACACTGCCGGATTTTTTTTCCTACAAACCCTGACACATCTTCCATATTTCCTTCATTTTTGTCCGGCATCCACTGTTTAAACTAGTAAAATGCGACCACTGGTCTAATAACGTGCTGGGTATGACAGCCAACGCACATGCAGCGTGAAGTATGACGGGTAGATCGTACTTCCCGCGCAACCTGGAGAGAGTAATCCATCACTATGAATGCCAAACGTATCCGAGGCCTGCTGATACTTGCCGCCGTTATCGCTATTGCCGTCCTGATCTGGCGCCATTTTACCCAGACGACGCCTGCCGCCCCCGGCACGAGCGAACAGCACGCCGCCCGTACGTCACATTCGGAAAATAGTGGCAGTGGCGGCGGACGCCGTGCTGCCATGCGCACGCTGGCTCCGGTGCAGGCTGCACTGACGCAATCCGCTTCCGTACCTCATTACCTGTCCGGTTTAGGCACCGTGACGGCGGCCAATACCGTGACGCTACGCAGCCGGGTGAACGGGCAACTGATGGCGCTACACTTTCAGGAAGGGCAACAGGTTAAGGTTGGCGACCTGCTGGCGGAAATCGACCCGCGTCCTTTTCAGGTTGAGCTGACGCAGGCACAAGGGCAGTTGGCAAAAGATCAGGCCGCACTGCTTAACACCCGACAGGATTTAGCACGCTATCAACAACTGGTGAAAACCAATCTGATCTCCCGTCAGGAGTTGGATACGCAGACCGCCGCCGTTCGTCAGGCGGAAGGCGCGTTAAAAGCCGATGAAGGTGCCGTAGCCAGCGCACAGCTTCAGTTGGATTACAGCAAGATCACTGCCCCAATCAGCGGTCGGATAGGTTTAAAACAGGTCGATGTGGGCAATTACATCACTAGCGGCGATACCAATGGTATTGTCGTAATTACGCAGACGTATCCGATCGATGTGGTCTTTACCGTACCGGAAGCGGAAATCTCCACGATTCTGAATGCGCAAAAATCAGGTCAGCCGCCGGTGGTGGAAGCTTGGGATCGCGCCAATCAAAAGAAACTCTCGCAGGGCATCCTGCTGAGCATGGATAACCAGATCGATACCACCACCGGCACGATCAAGCTCAAGGCACGTTTTGATAATCTGGATGATGCCCTATTCCCGAACCAGTTCGTGAATATCCGCATGAAGGTCGATACGCTGAAAAATGCCGTCGTCGCGCCTTCTGCCGCCGTACAAATGGGGAATGACGGCCGCTTCGTCTGGATTCTGAATAATAAGAACGAAGTCAGTAAGCGTCAGGTGACCACCAGTATTCAGTACGGTCAGTTAGTTGTGGTTACCGCTGGGCTAGACGCCGATGTTCAGGTCGTGACTGACGGCATCGACCGCCTGACAGAAGGCGCGAAAGTGGAAATCGTGCCCTCAGCGTTGACGGAGAAAACGCCCGCAATCGCTGGGGAGAAATCCTGATGCAGGATAACGTTCCAGCCAGCGGCGGCGGACCGTCTCGCCTGTTTATTCTGCGACCGGTCGCCACCACGCTGCTGATGATCGCCATTCTATTGGCCGGTATTATCGGCTATCGGGCACTGCCGGTTTCAGCACTGCCCGAGGTTGATTATCCGACGATTCAGGTCATTACTCTGTATCCGGGGGCTAGCCCCGACGTGGTGACCTCAGCGATTACCGCACCGCTGGAGCGGCAATTCGGCCAGATGTCCGGGCTAAAACAGATGTCGACGCAGAGCGCAGGCGGCGCATCAGTCATCACGCTTCAGTTCCAACTTGAGCTATCGCTGGACGTCGCCGAACAGGATGTGCAGGCCGCTATCAACGCGGCAAGCAACCTGCTGCCGAACGATCTGCCCTACCCACCGACCTACAGCAAAGTGAATCCGGCGGATCCGCCGATTATGACGCTGGCCGTCACCTCCAGCGCCATGTCGATGACGCAGGTGCAGGACATGGTAGACAATCGCATCGCGCAGAAAATCTCGCAGGTGGCGGGTGTCGGGTTGGTGTCATTAGCCGGTGGACAACGCCCCGCCGTGCGGGTAAGGCTAAACGCGCCAGCGCTGGCGGCTTACGGCCTGACCAGCGAAACAATCCGCACTGCGATTACCGCTGCCAACGTGAATTCCGCCAAGGGTAGTCTGGATGGTCCGACACGTTCGGTAACGCTCTCCGCCAACGATCAGATGAAGTCCGTTGATGATTATCGCAAGCTGATTGTCGCGTGGAAGAATGGCGCACCGGTAAGGCTTCAGGATGTCGCCACTATTGAGCAGGCCGCCGAGAATATTTATCTTGGTGCCTGGGCGAACCGGCAGCAGGCGATCATTATCAACGTTCAGCGCCAGCCGGGTGCCAACGTCATTACGACCACGGACAGCATTAACAAGATGCTGCCTGCGTTAAAAGCCAGCCTGCCGAATTCCGTTGAGGTCGCCACGCTGACCGACCGCACCACCAGCATTCGCGCCTCGGTCAAAGACGTCCAGTTCGAGCTGCTGCTGGCTATTGCCCTCGTCGTAATGGTGATTTATCTGTTCTTGCGTAACGCCGTCGCCACGCTAATCCCAAGCATTGCCGTACCGCTGTCGCTGGTTGGCACCTTTGCCGCTATGTATTTTCTCGGTTTTTCCATCAATAACCTGACGCTGATGGCGCTCACCATCGCCACCGGTTTCGTGGTGGATGATGCCATCGTGGTGATTGAAAACATCGCCCGCTATATCGAAAAAGGGGAAAAACCGCTTAACGCGGCGCTAAAAGGCGCGGGAGAAATTGGCTTTACCATTATTTCCCTGACGTTCTCCCTCATTGCCGTCTTGATCCCACTGCTGTTTATGGGCGATATCGTCGGACGCCTGTTCCGCGAGTTTGCCGTCACGCTGGCGGTATCTATCCTGATTTCCGCCGTCGTGTCGCTCACGCTCACTCCGATGATGTGCGCCCGGATGCTAAGTCATCAGTCGCTGCGTAAACAGAACCGCTTTACCCGCGCCAGCGAGCGTTTCTTCACGCGCCTGATTGATACCTACGGCACGTGGCTGCGTAAAGTACTGAACCATCCGTGGCTAACGCTCAGCGTTGCACTCGGTACGCTGCTGCTGACCATCCTGCTCTATATCTGGATCCCGAAAGGCTTCTTCCCGATACAGGATAACGGCATTATACAGGGCACCGTGCAGGCACCGCAGACGGTCTCGTTCAGCAATATGGCCGACCGCCAACAGCGCGTTGCGTCCATTATCATGAAGGATCCGACGGTGGAGAGCGTGTCCTCGTTCATCGGCGTTGACGGCACCAACGCGGCGCTGAACAGTGGTCGATTGCAAATCAACCTGAAACCGCTCAGTGAACGTAGCGAACGCATTCCAGAGATTATCAGTCGCCTGCAACAGCAAACCGCACAGATTCCCGGTATTCAGCTGTATCTGCAACCGGTGCAGGATCTCACCATCGACACCCAGATTAGCCGCACGCAATACCAGTTTACGTTGCAGGCGATGTCGCTGGACGAACTCAGCGTCTGGGTGCCGAAGCTGATGACCGAATTGAAAAAGCTGCCGCAGCTAGAGGATGTCAGCAGCGACTGGCAAGACGGTGCCGCAGTCGCCTATGTCAACGTCGATCGTGACAGCGCCAGCCGTCTGGGTATCACGATGTCGCAGGTTGACAGCGCGCTGTACAACGCCTTTGGTCAGCGGTTGGTTTCCACCATCTATACGCAGGCAAGCCAGTACCGCGTGGTACTGGAACATGATACGACCAACAACACGGGGCTGGACGCGCTAAACGATGTGCGCCTCATCAGCAGCGACGGTGGTACGATTCCGCTCAGCAGCATTGCCACCATTGAAGAGCGTCAGGGGCCACTGGCGATCAACCATATCGACCAGTTCCCGTCGACGACGATCTCTTTCAACGTCGCCAGCGGCTATGCACTGGGCGAAGCGGTTGATG
Source organism: Pectobacterium atrosepticum (assembly GCF_000740965.1). NCBI lineage: Bacteria > Pseudomonadati > Pseudomonadota > Gammaproteobacteria > Enterobacterales > Pectobacteriaceae > Pectobacterium > Pectobacterium atrosepticum. The sequence goes on from NZ_CP009125.1 coordinate 3,486,480, forward strand.
CCATCACTCAGGCCGAGCAGCAGATGAATCTACCTGCGGATATCACCACCCGTTTTCAGGGCAGCACGCTGGCGTTCCAGTCGGCGCTGAGCAGCACCGTGTGGCTCATCGTCGCGGCGATTGTCGCCATGTATATCGTGCTCGGCGTGCTGTACGAAAGCTTTATCCATCCGATCACGATCTTGTCTACGCTGCCAACGGCGGGGGTCGGCGCGCTACTGGCACTGATGATGGCGGGGAAAGATCTGGATGTGATCGCCATTATCGGGATCATCTTGCTCATCGGGATCGTGAAGAAGAACGCCATCATGATGATCGACTTCGCGCTGGCGGCAGAGCGAGAACAGGGTATGAAACCCTATGACGCCATTTATCAGGCTTGTCTGCTGCGTTTCCGGCCGATTTTGATGACCACGATGGCCGCACTGCTAAGTGCACTGCCGCTGATGCTCAGTACCGGCGTTGGCGCTGAGCTACGCCAGCCGCTAGGGGTCTGTATGGTCGGTGGCCTGATCATGAGCCAGATTCTGACGCTGTTTACCACACCGGTGATTTACCTGCTGTTTGACCGCTTAGCGACACGCTTCCGTCGTGTACCGCGTCAGGAGGAAGAAACCGAGTGAAGTTCTTCGCCCTGTTCATTCACCGCCCCGTCGCCACCCTGCTGCTGACGCTGGCCATCGCGCTCTGCGGGGTCTTGGGTTTCCGTCTTCTGCCAGTGTCTCCGCTGCCGCAGGTGGATTTCCCGGTGATTTCAGTCAGCGCCTCGCTGGCCGGTGCCTCGCCGGAAACCATGGCCTCTGCCGTCGCGACACCGCTGGAACGTGCGCTCGGCAGGATCGCAGGCGTTAGCGAAATGACGTCCACCAGCTCACTCGGCAGCACGCGCGTCATTCTGGTGTTTAACCTCGACAGGGATATCAACGGTGCGGCGCGCGATGTACAAGCGGCAATCAACGCAGCACAGAATCTGCTGCCATCCGGCATGTCGAGTCGCCCTACCTATCGCAAAGTCAATCCGTCCGATGCGCCCGTCATGATCCTGACGCTAACCTCGGACACCTACAGTCAGGGGCAGTTGTACGACTTTGCCTCGACCCAACTGTCGCAGAAAATTTCTCAGATGGAAGGCGTCGGCGATGTCTCTATCGGCGGGAGTTCGCTCCCCGCCGTGCGCGTTGCGCTAAATCCGGTGGCGCTGTTTAATCAGGGCATTTCTCTCGATGAGGTACGGCAGGCTATCGCACAGGCGAACGTGCGCCAGCCGCTGGGAAATGTGGAAAACAGTCAGAAACGCTGGCAGATACAAACCAACGATGAGCTCAAAACCGCCGATGCGTACGCGCCACTGATTATCCACTATAGCAATGGAGCCGCCGTCCGCCTGAGCGATGTGGCGACGGTGGAAGATTCGGTGCAAAACTCCCGCAACGCCGGGATGGCGAATTCGAAGCCCGCGATTCTGGTCATGATTCGCCGCGCGCCGGATGCCAACATTATTACCACAGTAGACAATATCCGTGCTGCCATGCCGGAGCTACGTGCCAGCCTGCCTGCCGAAATTCAGTTGGATGTCGCACAGGATCGTTCGCCCACTATTCGCGCCTCACTGGCGGAAGTGGAACAATCACTGATCATCGCCGTCGCGCTGGTGATTCTAGTCGTCTTCCTGTTCCTGCGTTCGTGGCGGGCAACGGCTATTCCGGCACTGGCCGTCCCCGTATCGCTTATTGGCACCTTCGCCGCGATGTATCTGTGTGGCTTCAGCCTGAACAACCTATCGCTAATGGCACTCACCATTGCCACCGGTTTCGTGGTGGATGACGCTATCGTGGTGCTGGAGAATATTTCCCGCCATATCGAGGCCGGAATGAAGCCGCTACAGGCGTCGCTGCAAGGTGTGCGAGAAGTCGGGTTCACCGTTTTATCCATGAGTCTATCGCTGGTTGCGGTATTCCTCCCGCTCCTGTTGATGGACGGCTTGCCGGGGCGGCTATTCCGCGAATTCGCCGTGACGCTGTCGGTAGCGATCATGATTTCCCTGCTGATCTCGCTCACGCTGACGCCAATGCTGTGCGCACGACTGCTGCGTGCCGTTCCCAAACGCAGCCAGCCGCGCACTCAAGGGTTTAATCGTGTATTGCTCGCCATGCAGCAAGGCTACGGGCGATCGCTGAAGTGGGTACTCAACCATGCGCGCTGGGTTTTACTGCTATTGCTGGGGACCATCGCGCTCAACGTTTGGCTGTATATCAGCATTCCGAAAACCTTCTTCCCTGAGCAGGACACGGGCAGGATGATGGGTTTCATTCAGGCAGATCAGAGTATTTCTTTTCAGGCCATGACGGTGAAACTCCAGAATTTCATGACCATTGTCAGCAGCGATCCGGCGGTGGATAACGTTAACGGTTTTACCGGCGGATCGCGCACCAACAGCGGTTCGATGTTTATCTCACTGAAGCCGCTTTCCGAGCGCGATGTTTCAGCCCAGCAGGTGATCAGCCGCCTGCGCATCAAGCTGGCAAAAGAGCCGGGTGCCAACCTGTTTTTAATGCCGGTGCAGGATATCCGAATCGGCGGGCGGGAAGCGAACGCGGGCTATCAGTACACACTGCTGTCTGACGATTTGAACGAGTTGCGTACCTGGGAACCCAAGATCCGTGCAGCTTTCAGCAAACTGCCTGAGCTGGCCGATGTGAACTCCGATCAACAGGATAAAGGCGCGGAAATGGCGTTAACCTACGATCGTGATGCGATGGCACAGCTAGGCATCAGCGTCTCTGCCGCCAATGCGCTACTTAACAACGCCTTCGGACAACGTCAGATTTCGACCATTTACCAACCGTTAAACCAGTACAAAGTGGTGATGGAAGTGGATGACGCCTATACGCAGGATGTCAGCTCGCTGGACAAGATGTTCGTGATAAATAGTGACAACAAACCGATCCCGCTGTCTTATTTCGCCAGTTGGAAGCCGATCAACGCACCGCTGTCAGTGAACCATCAGGGGCTGTCCGCTGCCTCAACCATCTCTTTTAACCTGCCGGAAGGCACCGATCTTTCCAGCGCGACGGCGGCGATAGAGAGAACCATGACGTCGCTGGGCGTGCCGTCATCGGTTCGCGGCCAGTTCTCCGGCACGGCACAGGCGTTCCAGCAATCGCAGTCTTCCCAGCTGTTGCTGATTCTGGCGGCGATTATCACCGTGTATATCGTGCTGGGCATACTGTATGAGAGCTATGTACATCCGTTGACCATTCTGTCCACCCTGCCCTCGGCGGGCGTGGGGGCACTGCTGGCGTTGGAGTGGTTCGGCGCGCCGTTTAGTCTGGTGGCACTGATTGGTATCATGCTGTTGATTGGGATCGTGAAGAAGAACGCGATCATGATGGTGGATTTCGCGCTGGTGGCACAGCGTAGCGGTAAACTGAGCGCGCAGGATGCTATTTTTCAGGCCTGCCTGTTGCGTTTCCGCCCGATTATGATGACCACCTTAGCCGCGCTGTTTGGCGCACTGCCGCTAGTACTGACCAGCGGCGACGGCGCAGAGCTGCGTCAACCGCTCGGCATCACGATTGTCGGCGGGCTATTGATGAGCCAAGTCCTCACGCTGTATACCACTCCGGTGGTGTATCTGTTTTTCGACAAACTGAGGACGATTCGGCGCAAAGCACCGGAGAAGGATTTGTCACTGTCGTGATAACAATCAATATGTCATTTCTGGAGAGGTTTCGTGCGCTTAACGTTCGCTGTTTTTCTAGTAGCGCCCCGAACGCGCCCGACCAAGGGCGGCTCAATCGCCGTCGCCCTTGGAACCCTGGCTTTTTGGCGGGAAATTATGCCGCTATGCGGTGCCTTCGGGAAAAGCATCCTCTTTACGGACCGCCGTTGACGCGTTCCCGACGCGACATCGGCTTGCGCGGCATCCATGCCGCTTATCCGAGAGTCTGCCTTTCCCTCAGCATAATTTACGCCAAGGGAAATGCTCAGCGCACGAAACCTCCCCTAAATAGCAGTATTCGTGATTTAAAAACACCATGCGCAATGTGAGGACACCACCGACTATGCCCAATGTATTCAACAATCCAGAGGGTCATGGAATATGACCCAACCGGCCTCTGTCCGCTGGCAGCTCTGGATTGTTGCCTTTGGCTTTTTTATGCAGACGCTGGATACCACCATCGTGAATACCGCGCTGCCTTCTATGGCCGCGAGTCTGAATGAAAGCCCGCTGCATATGCATTCGGTGATCGTTTCCTATGTGTTGACCGTGGCGGTGATGCTGCCCGCCAGCGGCTGGCTAGCCGATCGCATCGGCGTGAAGAACATCTTTTTCGCCGCGATTCTGCTGTTTACGCTAGGGTCGCTGCTGTGTGCCCGTTCGGAAACGCTGGATGAACTGCTGATTTCACGCGTGATTCAAGGCATTGGCGGCGCGATGATGGTGCCGGTAGGACGTCTGACGGTGATGAAGATCGTCCCACGCGATCAGTATATGGCGGCGATGACGTTCGTGACGCTGCCCGGCCAGATTGGCCCATTACTGGGGCCCGCGCTCGGCGGCTTTCTTGTGGAATATGCCAGTTGGCACTGGATTTTCCTTATCAATCTACCGGTTGGTATTATCGGCGCGCTGGCAACCTGGTTCCTGATGCCCAATTACACCATGCAAACTCAGCGCTTCGATATCAGCGGTTTCGTTTGGCTGGCTGTCGGCATGGCGACGCTGACGCTTGCGCTCGACGGTAACCGTAGTCTCGGCATTCCGCCGATTGCCATTTTCGCGCTGATTGCCATCGGGCTCATCGCGCTGTTGAGCTACTGGCTACACGCCCGTCGTAACGAACGAGCGCTGTTCAATCTACGTCTGTTCGACACCCATACCTTTTCTATCGGCCTGACCGGCGGGCTTTTGGCGCGTATCGGCAGCGGTATGCTACCGTTTATGACACCGCTGTTTTTGCAGTTAGGAATGGGGTTTTCCCCGTTCCATGCTGGGCTAATGATGGTGCCAATGGTACTTGGCAGCATGGGAATAAAACGCGTCGTGGTGCAGATCGTCAATCGGTTCGGCTACCGCCGTGTGCTGGTCGCGTCTACATTATTGCTGGCACTGGTCACCGCGCTATTCGCACTGGTCGCACTTATGCAATGGATTTGGATGATCCCAGTGGTTCTGTTCTTCCTCGGCACAGTGAACGCCATTCGCTTCTCCACCATGAACACGCTGACGCTGAAAGATCTGCCGGATCCCCTCGCCAGCGGCGGCAATAGTCTGCTGTCGATGACCATGCAGCTCTCCACCAGCCTGGGGGTTAGCATCGCGGGTATTCTGCTGGGCATATTTTCTCAACCGCATATCGCGGCAGAAAGTGGAGCAACCCATACGGTATTTCTCTACACCTATCTCAGTATGGTCGTCATCATCGCTCTGCCTGCGTTGATTTTTAATCGTGTTCCGCCGGACACCCTAAAACAGTCAACGCTAGCGCGTAAATCGTGAGGTCGTTATGAAATTCGGAATCACCGCCAAGCTGTTTCTCGCCATTTTCGCGACCTGCATGTTGGTACTGGTCACCATGCACTGGGGCGTACGCGTCAGCTTCGAGCGCGGCTTTATCGACTACATTAAGCGCGGTAACGAACAGCGGGTTACGCAACTGCGTGATGCACTGGCGGAGCAATATCAGCTGCACGGCGATTGGTCATTTCTGCGTAACAATGAGCGTCTGGTATTCAAAATGCTGCACTCCATGGATCAGAACAACGACACCGATAACAGCATGCAAGGGTGGCGAGTGCGTCTCTGGGTGCTAGATGCAAACAAACGCAAATTGTTCGGATCGCCGGCACCGATACCCAATGAAGGCACCTCGCAGCCCATTCAGGTACAGAATCAGACCGTCGGCTGGATTGTCGCTTCGCCCGTTGAACGCCTGACCCGCAATGCCGACATCAGTTTCGATCAACAGCAACAGCGCACCAGTTGGCTGATTGTCGCCCTCTCAATGCTGCTCGCTATCATTGCCACCTGGCTGACCGCTCGCGGCCTGCTCGCGCCCGTCAAACGGCTGGTCAGCGGCATGCACAGCTTGGCGTCGGGAGATTTCAGCACGCGGGTGACGGCAAGCTCGCACGACGAACTGGGCAGGCTGGCACAGGATTTCAACCAGCTTGCCAAGACGTTGGAAAAAAACGAGCAGTCCCGCCGCGCGTTTATGGCCGATGTATCCCACGAGCTTCGCACGCCGCTGGCGGTGCTGCGCGGCGAACTGGAAGCCTTGCAGGATGGCGTGCGCAAGCCCGACGCACATTCTCTGCACTCGCTCCAGTCGGAGGTCGCCACGCTCACCAAGCTGGTGGACGATCTGCATCAGCTCACGCTGTCCGATCGCGGCGCGCTGGCCTACCGCAAAACGTCTGTAGACGTCGTGCAAATCCTACACATTGCTATCGCCGCGTTTCATGAACGCTTCCAGAAAAAACAGATTATGCTCACCACCGATTTTCCGGCTCAGGCTGGCGTTTTTGGCGATCCAGACAGGCTAAGTCAGTTATTTAATAATTTGCTGGAAAATAGCCTGCGTTACACCGATGAACAGGGCCAGTTGGCTATTACCGTGGTTCAGCAGCATAAACGCTGGGCCATTATCTGGCAGGATAGCGCCCCCGGCGTCACCGACGAGCAGCTTACGCTGATTTTCGAGCGCTTTTACCGTGCAGAAAGTTCGCGCAACCGCGCCAGCGGCGGTTCCGGTCTGGGGCTGGCTATCTGCAATAATATCGTTGAGGCGCATAGCGGACGTCTGTATGCTGAACATTCGCCATTAGGGGGAGTGATGATTACCATTGAGCTTCCGTCGCACGTACCTGATTAAGCGCCACTCCTGAAACCGAAACTAAGCAGAGCTATGACAACCGCATCCGATTTCGCTATGGCGTCACCTATTCTGATCGTCGAAGATGAGCCCAAATTGGGGCAACTGCTGGTGGATTATCTTCAGGCCGCAGACTACGCCACACAATGGCTGCCTAACGGCAACGATGTCGTCGAGTGGGTACGGCAGCACTCCCCTTCACTCATTTTGCTGGATTTGATGTTGCCGGGCTGCGACGGTCTGACGCTCTGCCGCACCATCCGCCAGTTCTCCAACGTGCCCATTATCATGGTCACCGCCCGCATCGAAGAGATCGATCGCCTGCTGGGGCTGGAAATTGGTGCTGACGATTATATTTGTAAACCCTTCAGCCCGCGCGAAGTCGTCGTGCGTGTCAGAACGCTGCTACGCCGCTGTGGCTGGCAGAACGACGGCGTGAAAGCCGCAGAGAAAAGCGAAACGGCCCTGTTGATTGATAAAAGCGGCTTTCAGGCCAGCTATCTGGGGCAGAACCTCGACCTGACGCCAGCGGAGTTTCGTCTGCTCAAGACGCTCTCCACCGAACCGGGTAAGGTATTTTCCCGCGAAGCGCTGCTGGATAAGCTCTACGACGATTATCGCGTCGTGACCGATCGCACCATCGACAGCCACATCAAAAACCTGCGCCGCAAGCTGGAGCAGTTAGATGAAGAAACCTCATTTATCCGCACGGTGTATGGCATCGGCTATCGCTGGGAAGCCGCGCCCTGCAATGAGGTATAAAGCCCACCGTCTTATGATGTTATGGAGCCCATTTTGAACGGACCCGATCCTGATAACCGCTACCCCATGGCCGGTTTCCCCCAAGTGTGTTTTATCAAGAATATTGTCACCAACCCGAATATTGAGATTGGCGACTACACCTATTATGACGATCCCGATGGCGCGGAAAATTTCGAGCAAAATGTGCTCTATCACTATCCGTTTATCGGCGATAAATTAATCATCGGTAAGTTTTGTGCTATCGCTCGTGGCGCAAAATTTATCATGAACGGCGCTAATCATCGGCTTTCCGGCCTGTCGACTTACCCCTTTCAGATTTTTGGCAACGGCTGGGAGAAAGTGACACCTAAGCCAGAAGATTTACCTTATAAAGGCGACACCGTGATCGGCAATGATGTCTGGATTGGCTATGACGCGCTGATCATGCCCGGTGTCCACATCGGAAATGGTGCCATTATTGCTTCACGCGCCGTGGTCACTGCCGATGTGCCCGCGTATACGGTCGTCGGTGGCAATCCGGCAAAAATCCTGAAGCCGCGTTTTGCACCGGACGTCATCGAGGCTCTGGAAACACTGTGCTGGTGGAACTGGCCGATAGAAAAAATCACACGTCATCTGGAAACCATCGCTGCGGGTGATATTGCCGCACTGCAAGCCAGTCATCTGTCAAAGTAACCGTCTTTCATTGCACACCAATCCATTTCCCACGAAGAAGAGGCTTTCACGATAATGACTGCGCTATTTTCCGAAACCACCAAAATCCAGACGCCTCGCCTGCTGCTACGCCCGCTCTATCGTGATGATGCACCTGCGCTGTTCGTTTTTATGTCCGATCCGGTTGTCATGCGTTTCTGGAATCACCCACCTTGGCAACAGATCGAACAGGCCAATGACGCGATTGACGAATACTGGAGCGCGCTGTGTGCCGGGCTGTATATGAAACTGGGTCTGGAAGTCAAAGAGAGCGGCGAATTGATCGGCACCTGCGTGCTGTTCAACCTTGAGATTGAGTCTAAACGCGCAGAGATCGGCTACTGTCTGGCGGAGAGTGCGCAAGGGAAAGGCTATATGGCGGAGGCACTCTCTGCCCTGCGGGATTTTGCCTTTGAAACGGCGGGCCTCAGCCGGTTGGAAGCCGAAATCGATCCCCGTAATGTGGCCTCAGCCAAATCGCTGGAACGACTGGGGTTCACGCAGGAAGGGTTGTTAAAGCAGCGTTGGATCGTAGACGGCGAAGTGTCTGATTCTGCGCTCTACGGCCTGCTGGCGGCAGATCGCTAACCGCTACCTTCCCGTGCCAGTCAAAAATACTGTCCGACTTAATGAAAATTTTGTCATGTTCTCTTTTCCCACGGCTGTTACCATTTTAGACCTACAATAATGACAGGTATCCATCCGCACTCGATGCGGATCATAGGTCACCTGCAAAAAACAGGTAAGGGAAAAGCATATGTCAGGCTTAGTGAATGGCAAGTGGGTTAACGGCGATGTCGCGGCGGAAGAGATCAAAAACGGCGCGTTCCACCGCGAAGAAACCAAATTTCGGCAAACCGAGCTGGTACCAGAGGCCGGTCGTTACCAGCTTTTTGTTTCCTATCTCTGCCCGTGGGCATCACGCACGCTGATATTTCGCAAGCTGAAAGGACTGGAGAACATTATTTCGCTCTCGATTGCTAATCCGCGTATCGCAGATAACGGCTGGGAATTTGCAACGCCGCAGGATGCCGGTGAACATGCAGGCGAGATTCACTATCTGCACCAGTTGTACACCGCCAGCGTACCCGACTATACCGGAAAGGTGTCCGTGCCCGTGCTGTGGGACCGGGTGGAAGGCCGTATCGTGAACAACGAATCGGCGGATATCATCCGCATGCTGAACAGTGAATTTAACGACCTGACTGGCAACCACCTCGATTTCTACCCGTCGGAACTGCACAGCGAGATCGACCGCTGGAACGAAACCGTCTATCACAACGTCAATAACGGCGTGTATAAGACCGGGTTCGCCAAAACGCAGGAACACTATAACGATGCGGTCACCACACTCTTCACCACACTGGACGAACTAGACGATCATTTGGGCAGCCATCGTTACATACTGGGCGACACGCTGACCGAAGCCGACTGGCGCTTGTTTGTCACGCTGATACGTTTTGACGTGGCCTACCACGGCGCGTTCAAATGTAATCTTAAACGTATTGCCGACTACCCCAATCTGTCGAATTACCTGCGCGAACTGTATCAGTGGCCAGGCATTGCAGAGACGGTCAATATCGACCATATCAAAGCCGGTTATTACAGCATTGCGTGGCTGAATCCGACACAGATTGTGCCGGTTGGCCCACAGGTTGATTTATACCAGCCACACAACCGAGAAATCCTCGGTACATCGCGTATCGCCACGCGTTAATACGATGAGATCTGGCCTGATCCGTTTATGGCAGGCCATTCTTTATTTAGGTCAAAAAAATTGATTTACGTCAAACAATAGGCCCACTTTTCGTGTGTCGTCTACTGCAATTCCCCCCTATTAGCGCTAGAATCCTCCGCCTTTACTGTTCCCACCGTGGAGCAGCCTGACTTGTGATCAGAATCGAGAGATACCATGTTTAAACCGGAACTGCTTTCTCCGGCCGGTACGCTGAAAAATATGCGCTACGCCTTTGCCTATGGCGCGGACGCTATTTATGCCGGTCAACCTCGCTACAGCCTGCGCGTGCGCAATAACGAATTCAACCATCAGACGCTGGCGCAAGCCATTAACGAAGCGCACGAACTGGGCAAGAAATTCTATGTGGTCGTTAACATCGCACCACACAACGCCAAGCTAAAAACCTTCCTGCGTGACCTGCAACCCGTCATCGAAATGGGGCCGGATGCGCTGATCATGTCCGATCCGGGTTTGATCATGCTGGTGCGGGAAAACTTCCCACAGATAGATGTTCACCTTTCCGTTCAGGCCAACGCGGTCAACTGGGCGACAGTGAAATTCTGGCAGCAGATGGGGCTAACGCGTGTGATTCTGTCGCGCGAACTGTCGCTGGAAGAAATTGCGGAAATCCGCCAGAACGTCCCAGAGATGGAACTGGAGATTTTCGTTCACGGTGCGCTGTGCATGGCCTATTCTGGCCGCTGCCTGCTGTCCGGCTACATCAACAAACGCGATCCAAACCAAGGCACCTGCACCAATGCCTGCCGCTGGGAATATAAGGTTCAGGAAGGTAAAGTGGATGAGGTCGGGAACATCGTCCATCAGCACGAACCTATCGCGGTAAAAAATGTTGAACCTGCGTTGGGCATCGGCCAACCGACCGACAAAGTCTTTATGCTGGAAGAAAGTATGCGCCCCGGCGAGTACATGAGCGCATTTGAAGACGAACACGGCACCTACATCATGAACTCCCGCGATCTGCGTGCGATCCAACACGTTGAGCGCCTGACGCAAATGCAGGTCCATTCGCTGAAAATCGAAGGCCGCACCAAGTCATTCTATTATTGCGCTCGTACTGCACAGGTGTATCGCCGCGCCATCGACGATGCTGTCGCGGGTAAACCATTCGACCCGACATTGCTGGAAACGCTGGAAGGTCTGGCGCACCGTGGTTATACCGAAGGCTTCCTGCGTCGCCATGTGCATGAAGATTACCAGAACTACGACTACGGCTATTCCGTTTCCGATCGTCAGCAGTTTGTCGGTGAATTCACCGGCGTTCGTCGCGACGGGCTGGCAGAAGTCGAGGTGAAGAACAAGTTTTCCTGCGGCGACAGCGTGGAAATGATGACGCCAAACGGCAATATTCAATTCACCATCGAATCGATGCAGAATGTCAAAGGACAGCCGACCGAGGTTGCCCCAGGTAACGGCCATATCGTTTATCTGCCGGTGCCGGACGATGTCTCGCTGGACTATGCACTATTGCTGCGCAATCTACCGGGCGCCACCACCACGCGCAATCCTAACGCGGAATAAATTAGTCATACTGCCGGATGCACAACCATCCGGCGGTACACTTAGCAAAACGCCGCTTCCTTACGGTATGCCCCCCCACCATCGCCTTTTCTCTGTCACATATAAGCGCGCTAACAGCCAGCGGGTATCGTTACAAAGCTCAGGGTTTTTTAACGAATATTAGAAACAGATCACATCAATTCGCTAGCCTTGTGGTTAATATTGCGTCGCTGAGAAAACATAGAACAAAAAATAAGCGTAGTGATACTACTAGGAACCACCTCCTTGGCCAGCTCAATCTCCCTTGAGCTGGCTTTTCTTTTTCTGTCGATCACGTATTTCCCCACCGCAAACATACCCTAAATAATTCGAGCTTCAGGAAGGCGGCAAAAGAGGGAATCCCGATGAGCTTACTCAGGTAAGTGATTCGGGTGACGTAGCGCAGCCAACGCACATGCAACTTGAAGTATGACGGGTATATTCACCGATTCTTCTGATGTCTACATGCCGATTTAATGACTATGATTAACTGCAACGTTTCCGTATTAACAACATCGTAGCCAGAGAAAGACGACATGGAAAAAAATCCAATCACACTGCTGATTTTGAATGGGAAAAGTGCGGGTAATGACGAACTTCGCGAAGCCATCGGCGAGCTACGCAAGGATGGCTATACGCTACATGTCCGCGTAACCTGGGAATACGGCGATGCCAAACGCTATGTGGAAGAGGCTATCCAGCTCAAAGCCGATAACGTGATCGCGGCGGGTGGCGACGGCACCGTCAATGAAGTTGCCGCAGCGTTAGCCGTGCAGCCGGAAGCGGTTCGCCCATGTCTGGGAATTGTGCCGCTGGGCACAGCCAACGATTTCGCCACCAGCTGTCAGATTCCGATGGAGATGCACAATGCGTTGACGCTGGCGATCAAAGGCCGCGCCACGGCGATTGATATCGCTAAAGTGAACGACAGCCACTATTTCATCAATATGGCGACGGGCGGATTTGCCACGCGCATTACCACTGAAACACCCGCCAAGATGAAAGCCGCGCTGGGGAGTGCCTCTTACGTGCTACACGCGCTCTTTCGCATGGATATGCTGCAAGCCGAGCGCTGTGAGATTCACGGGCCGGATTTTCACTGGTCGGGCGATACACTGGTTATCGCGGTAGGGAATGGCCGTCAGGCAGGCGGCGGACAGCAGCTTTGCCCTGAGGCGCTGATCAACGATGGGCTGCTGGAACTGAGCGTGCTGTCGGCAACGGAGTTGCTGCCTAATATGCTTCAGGCCTGGTTTACCGGCAGCGAAAACCAGAACATGATTTCCGCGACCCTGCCTTGGCTGGAGATCACCGCCCCGGACGATATGACATTTAATTTGGACGGCGAGCCGCTCACCGCCAAACGCTTCCGCATTGAGGTGCTTCCCGCAGCGATTCACTGTCGGTTACCGCCCCAGTGTTCGCTGCTGGAATAGCGGCGCGTTTAGATTACTCTCGCTTCAGGCGATTACTGTTTGCCAGATACAGCGTCACTACCAGCAACAGGATCGCCGCGGAATACACCAGCGTATCCGACGGGCTTTTGTGATCGACAATAATCAGGCGAATGATGGCCGTAATGCCGATGTAGATAAAATAGCGCAGCGGGAAATGATAGCCAGACTGGAAATACTTCACGATCAGCGCAATAAACTCAAAATAAAGGAAATAGATCACGATGCCTTCTATCAGCTGATAGGAGGAATCTTTCTCGCTGGAGATCAACAACACCTTCGCCAGATGAAACGTTTCCTTAACTAAAAAAATCACCAGAATGGTTGCCAGCGCCAACAGGCCGATATTGAGTATCGTCTGAAGCGCCTTGGCAGCCATCGCACTGCGAGCAGAACCTGCCATATGTTATCCCCACACCCTATTTCATATTAACGCCAAGATTTCAGAGCAAAATAACCGGACACACTCGCACTGTCACGCCGAAATACGCTTAATTTAGTTTGAAATTACTGACAAAGATGTCGCGCAAAGTACAAGTCGATTTACTTATACCCGTCATACGTCAAACGATAGGAAAGCCGCAGCTCGAATTATTTAGGGCTCACCACCAGTGATGGAAGTGATGAACAGGGCCGATTCCGTGCCCGACCTCCAGCGTGTCGGCCTGCTGTAACGCCTGCTGTAAATACGCCTTCGCCACCTTAACCGTCTCGCCCCAGCTATCGTGACGTGGCCGCAGTGCCGCCAGCGCGGCAGAAAGCGTGCAGCCAGTGCCGTGCGTATGACGCGTATTCACGCGCGGGGAGCTAAAGCGCTGCGGTTCATCCTGTCGACTGAACAGCCAGTCCGGACTTTCCGCTTCACTAAGGTGACCGCCTTTCATCAACACCGCCTGACAACCCATCGCCAGCAGCGCTTCCCCCTGCTCACGCATTTCCCGCTCGTTAGCGGCGGGTGACGTATTCAGCAGCGCTGCGGCTTCCGGCAGGTTGGGCGTAATCAGAGAAACCAGCGGCAGCAGCTCACGACGGATCGATTCTACCGCCTCCGGCGCGAGTAGCGGATCGCCACTTTTCGCCAACATAACGGTGTCCAGCACCACGAAAGGCACGGCGTAATGGCGCAGGCGTTCAGCAACAGTTTCGACAATATCAGTCTGCGCCAGCATCCCAATCTTGGCGCTATCGATACGCACATCACTCAGCACGGAATCTAACTGCGCTGCGACAAAATCCGGTTCAATCCGGTAGACGGACTGCACGCCACGCGTATTTTGTGCCACCAGTGCGGTAATGACCGACGTGCCATAAGCGCCCAACGCGGAAAACGCTTTTAAATCCGCCTGAATACCCGCCCCACCGCTCGGATCGGTACCCGCAATCGTCAACGCATTGATACGCTTCATGCCAGCTCCTCCGCGCGTAGGGTATAGAGTCGATCGAGGAAATTAGGGATAAAACTTCCTGTGCCTTGTGACACTGAAGCCGCCTGCTGCCCCGCTAATGCCATGACATAGCATGCTGCCGCCACGTGGGATAAGCGGTCACCTTCCAGAGAAGAAAACCCCGCGACCACCGCCGACAGTGCGCAGCCCGTACCGACCACGCGCGTCATCATGCTATCGCCGCCGGTTACCGCGATATCACGCTCACCGTCCGTGACATAATCCACCGCGCCGGTCACCGCAACAATCGTCCCCACCTGCCGAGCTAACTCTCGCGCTGCAGGGAGTGCTACCAGTGAATCATCAGCACTATCCACGCCCCGTCCTTGTGCAGCTAACCCAGCAAGCACCATGATTTCAGACGCATTACCGCGAATCGCCGCTGGTTTCCATGTCAGCAATTCTCGGCAAAATTCAGTACGAAAGGTTAAACCGCCTACGGCAACCGGATCGAGCACCCACGGCGTACCCGCCTGATGTGCGCTGTTTACGGCCGCACGCATCGCTTCAGCGCGCGTACGCTCTAGCGTCCCGACATTAATCAGCAGCGCATCCGCCACCGCGCTGAACTGCGCAGCTTCTTCAGGATCGACTACCATTGCAGGCGACGCATTCAGTGCCAACAGCACATTAGCAGTAAAAGATTGCACCACATCGTTGGTCAAGCAGTGCACCAGCGGAGCAGCAGAACGAAATTGGGTAAGTGATGTTGCTGCCTGAGCGGCAGAAAAGTCGGCGGGTTGCGTGTTCATAGGTCTCCCAACCGGCGTGGAAGAAGGCGGCAACCGGTGGGATACCGTGACTTCCCTACGCTGGCATTATCCAGATCAGGTGGTACGGGTATTTCTCAGCCTTCACAAAGAAGGGCACCCCGAGTCATGTACTTAGAGCCATCCCAGTAGGCGTTATTGGTGCAGCCAGTTTGGACGCGGACAGCGCGCAGAAACCGGAGCGTACACGTAGTACGTGAGGATTATTCGCTACACTCACCCTTCGGGCCGCCCCAAGGGGCGTTCAAACGCAATTGCGTTTGTGCGAGCACTGCCCAGGTTCAAAATGGCAAACGAAATAGCCCTAATGGGATAGGATCTTACGCTTTGCAGCATAAGTAAGTGCCCCCCGTAAAGCAAGCGCTAGCCCGCTCTACTCCGGCGTTGACACAAAATGAAAAACCACAGGCACGTTGTGACATAGAGAAAAACGTCATAACCCTTTAGACTGGTTAATCAAACCCATACTGAGGAAATTGTGATGACGATAATCAAGAGTTATGCCGCACCGGAAGCAGGCGCAGCGCTGGAGTTGTATGAGTTTGATGCGGGTGAACTGCAGGCGGAAGATGTCGAAGTCGTGGTTGATTACTGCGGCGTGTGCCATTCCGATCTCTCGATGATCGATAACGAATGGGGAATGTCGAGCTATCCGCTGGTTGCCGGGCATGAAGTAATTGGTCGTGTGCACGCGTTGGGTGACGCGGCGAAGAACAAAGGATTAAAGATTGGTCAGCGCGTCGGCATTGGCTGGACGGCACGCAGCTGTGGGCACTGCGATGCCTGTATCAGCGGCAGCCAAACCAACTGTCAGCAAGGCAGCGTGCCAACGATTCTGAACAAAGGCGGTTTTGCCGATAAGATCCGAGCGAACTGGCAATGGGCTATCCCGCTTCCTGATTCCATTGATATCGAATCGGCGGGTCCGCTACTGTGCGGCGGCATCACCGTCTTCAAACCGCTGTTAATGCACCATGTCACTGCGACCAGCCGCGTCGGCGTGATCGGTATCGGCGGTCTGGGGCATATTGCGATTAAGCTCCTGCATGCGATGGGCTGTGAGGTCACGGCGTTCAGCTCAAACCCGTCCAAAGAGCAGGAAGTGTTGGCGATGGGTGCCGATAAAGTCGTCAACAGTCGCGATCCGCAGGCGCTGACCGCACTGGCAGGCCAGTTCGATCTGATCATCAACACCGTGAGCGTCGATCTGGAATGGCAACCCTACTTCAACGCGCTCGCCTACAACGGGAAGTTCCATACCGTCGGCGCAGTAATGAAGCCATTTAGCGTTCCAGCCTTTACGCTCATCGCGGGCGACCGCAGCGTTTCTGGTTCTTCTACTGGCTCACCGCATGAGCTGCGTTCTCTGATGAAGCTCTCCGCACGTGCCAACGTGAAGCCACAGACGGAACTGTTCCCAATGTCGAAAATCAACGATGCTATCCAGCACGTACGTGACGGCAAAGCCCGTTATCGCGTTGTACTGAAAGCTGATTTTTAATCGGTAAAGACGCCTGAGCGATCGGGCGTCTGCTTTTTGCACATGAGTCAGATTAACGTCATTCTCTTGGCAACACCGCTCGGCACCACGCTACTGAATGTATTCAACAGGTTTCATGATAGGATTGAAAGGTGATACAAGAGGAGATCCGCAATGCCTTTTAAAGAGTATGACCATGATTTTATCGATAAAAATAAGAAGGCGTCCTCGTCAGTAAGGCTTGCCCTTTTATTGTCTGTGTTAATCATTATATTTAATCTCCTGTTCTTCAAGCACCGCGACTTTCAGGAGCAGTTGCACAATAATCCAGGGTCTTATACCGATTTGATTGCACTGGTTTTTCTTTTTTTTATTTTGTCGTGTACCAGTAAAATATCACTTAACCATACCTCAGCTTTATCTATTCGACTCGGACTACATGTCTGGATATGCTCAGCCACGTTTGACTTCATGGATGAGTTTATCTATCAGCCCAAACTAGTTGGGTATTATGTTGAGGATATGCTGAGAATTATTGGTATGTTTGGCGTCGGATTCGGTGTCTATACCCTGATACAGCAAATCAATAATAAGTATGTTGAAGCCAGAATACAGTCATTCAGCGATGAACTCACGCAGCTCCCTAACCGCCGGTTTTTTATTAATGAATTAAAAAAACCCGAAGCGAAAACGCCCTATTTATTTATTATCGACATCGATAATTTCAAAGTCATCAATGACAAATATGGGCATACGAAAGGTGATGAAATATTAAGTAAGTTCGGCCATATCCTTTCCCGTTTTGATAACAGTGAAGTGGTCGCAACCCGAATAGGTGGCGAAGAATTCGCGATTATTTTGTATGCCGGGACACAGGATCGGGCAGAGAAGCTGGCAAGAGAAGTATTAAAAAATGCGAACAAAATCATTATTAAAAATATGCATCATCTTTCTGTCAGCATTGGGGCGGGTAAAAAGCAACCTCAGGAACCCACAGAACACTTTATGAAACGCGTGGATGTTGCACTTTACCAAGCCAAAAATACCGGTAAAGGCAAAGTGGAATGGGCTCTGGAGCCGAAAGAAAAAACGCAGTAACTCAACGCAACCTCATCCGATAACACGGCCGCACGGACGCGCCCCCTCCCTTAATCATCATAAAAACTACTGAAATCGGCATTCCCGCCACAGAAAACCATCTTTCTAGCCACCTATCATTCTGTAACAAAATTAAACACTTCCTGATCAACCAACTCACTGACCAGCGTGTACTCTTTTATAAAGCGGTGAAAGTCTCGCAAATCAAGCTGGGGCAGTGGATCGCCATTTATGGCCTGGGCGGATTGGGCTTCAGAGAGGACGTCGACCCTGATTCGTTCGGGCCGTTCCAACAACGGTCAGGAATCTGAGAAAAACCATCAGTCTGGCCGCATGACTTCCTACCTATCAACGGAGAAAGTACTGAAAAATTTAGGCTTAATGCCTATCTATTTAAAGGAGTAAGTAGGAATGAAAAGCACTAAATATGAACGTTGGATGCATTTACACGTTTTCACTCAGGCAAGTGAGAGCCGCGTGACCCGTCATTACTAACCTCAGCCGTTATCCACTCTGTCATCTGCCTAATGGCTCCAGGTGCATAGGCCTTCCTGCCCAGAATCATGAAAGCCACCTTCTTCCACTGTGGCCATTCCGCCGTCAGTTGGTCATTGAACAGCGGCGCGCGCAGTAATCCATGCGTCGCGTCTGGCACAATCACCGCTTGCTGATGAAGACGGACAGTCAAGAGTTGCTGATACCTCGCTGCATTCTGCTGTGGATCGACATTGAGATCGTCGCTCCCCCATAGTGCTAACACCGGGCCGGGCATTGCGTTAACGTCCTCCGTCGCATCCGCCAGATAGTTACGGGCAATGAAGGCAAATCGGCGCGGTTCGATATCCGGCCGTCGGGCCGGGTCAGCGATCTCAGGCTGGCCAAAAACGGCGTCATTGGCTGTTAACTCGGCGCTGACCTGCCGCTCAATTTCCGCTTCCGCCATTCCGGCGCGCGTCAGTTTCTGACGAGTATAATAGACACCCTGCTCTCTCCAGTTGAGCGCACTACCCACCATCACCGAGAACGCAGGATGAAACTGGCTGGCAGCAGATGGGATGACCCAGCCTGCCTGAGAAAACCCGAGAAATCCGATCTTGCGCCGATCCATTTCAGGAAGTGCTCTGACTGCATTCAGCGCTGCACCCGCTTCATCAGCACGATCCTGCATGGATTGATTCAGCCAATCACCTGAGCTTTCCCCGACGCCGGGTTTATCCCAGGTAAAAACACCAATCCCAGCGTCGATAAACTGGTCAATTAAAGGAAGATAGCCAGACTCGGAGAATCGATCTTGCGCCCCATCACCATGAACAATCAGCACAATAGGCGGAGACATCACGCCTTTTGGCACAATCAGAGAACCAGCCAAAACATTCTGCCCAGACGGAAAGCGAAACGGTGACACAGTGGCATTATCCAACTCGAAGTCAGATAGCCCGGAAAGCGTAAACAGCGCGGCCATAACGGCAATCGACAGTACTACAATCCACACTTTCCATTTTTTCATCTATCTGGTTCTCATTTCGCTGCAAAAGCGCATTGCTTTAGCGGTTATTTCAGCACCAGCATAGCGATTCCCACGCCGATCAGCATCAGACAAAACGCGCCGCGTAGATAAGCCACCGGCAGTTTATGGGCAACGGCGACGCCCCAGGACACGCTGACAATTCCCCCCAGCGCCAGTGGTAAGCCGATACTCCAGTCAACATTACCCGCCTGCGAATAGGATAGCAGCGCCGCCAGTGCGCCCGGCACTACAAGAATCAGCGCCATACCCTGCGCTTGCGTTTGTGCAAAAGCAAACAGCGTAACCAGTACTGGCACCACCACCAGACCGCCGCCGACGGTAAAAATACCGGACATAAACCCGCTCGCTACACCGAGTAGCGGCAGATATTTGGTCGACAGGACAATCTCCGACCTTTGGCTGCGCTTTTTGTTATACCACTGCCACATATAGTACGCCGCCAACACCAGCAGAAAAGTGGCAAAGGCGCGCTGAAGGTGGTGAACATCAATCGATGAAGCGATGTGAGCAGCAAGGTAGGCAGAGCCCGTCGCAAAAGCACACATCGTCAGCGCCACCCGCGTATCAATACGGTTACGCTGGCGATAGCGCAGAAAACCAATCAGTACGTTAGGCGTAATCATCACCAGCGCGGTTCCCTGTGCCATATGCTGATCCATCCCGAAGAGCACTCCCAAAATCGGAATCGCGATAAGCCCACCGCCAATCCCCAGCATTCCTCCGCAAAATCCCAGTCCGATACCCAAAAGCAAACACAACAAAATATCGCTGAACATCATTAAGCTAAACATAACGTAACCAAATAACCCATAAGGCAAAAATAGAGAGAGAACGACACCATCCTAGGTGCAGAGACGCATTTTGATAATCCCTGAATAGTCAATGACCCTTTCCTGTCAGGAAAACCTCCGAATGTGTTAACTTACAGCCTGACATAAGATATGCGACGACATGCTGCGCGGAATCAAACTGCCAGCTATTGCGCAGTTTTCCAGCCCTGCAGAGGACTCTCGATAAACCATGATTAATCCTGCGCATTTTGACCTTCAGTCGCTCCGTATCTTTTTGCAGGTTGCCCAGTCGGGTAGCCTGACCAAAGCCGCAGAAAAGTTTCACATCACGCTTTCGGCTTTGAGCAAGCGTATCGCCGAGCTGGAACGTACCGTGGACTGTGCGCTGTTTATCAGAATGCCGCGCGGCCTGACGCTAACGCCCGCAGGTAAGGAATTGGTCAATCTCGCAGGCAATGTGTTGAGCAACGTGGAACGCATGGC
Source organism: Pectobacterium atrosepticum (assembly GCF_000740965.1). Lineage (NCBI taxonomy): Bacteria > Pseudomonadati > Pseudomonadota > Gammaproteobacteria > Enterobacterales > Pectobacteriaceae > Pectobacterium > Pectobacterium atrosepticum. The sequence continues at coordinate 3,507,157 of NZ_CP009125.1, forward strand.
GAGCGAAATGAATGACTACGCCGTTGGCGTGCGTGGTCACGTACACATGTGGGCGAATACCTCGGCGATTATTCAGTTCCTTCCGCAGGATCTCGCGTCATTCCTTCCGACACGACCGCTCATTCGTATTAACCTAGAGGAAAAGCTCAGCAAAACCGTAGTGACGGCTCTGGCGATGGGTGAAGCCGATATTGGCATCTTCGTGGATAATGTCGGCTCGCAAGGGGTCGAGAAGATTCCTTACCGTAAGGACAAACTTGTCGTACTCGTTCCGCCCCAGCACCCACTTTCCGCACTGTCAGACGTGAGTTTTAACGACACATTGGGCTACGATTACGTCGGCCTCAATAGCGGTAGCTCTTTGCTGAAACAGCTGAAAGACGCCTCGGATGAACTGGGAAGAGTGCTGCGCTTGCGCGTGCAAGTCAGCAGTTTTGACGGTATTTGCCGCATGATAGAAGCGGGGCTGGGCATCAGCGTCTTACCGGAAGGAGCAATTCGTCCGGAAGTACTTGGCACCGGGTTACGTGCCATCAACCTCACCGACGAGTGGGCTTCACGCCAGCTCTGGCTGGGCGTGAAATCCGGCGCAATTCTGCAACCCGAAGTGACCAATCTGCTGACGCATCTGCGGCAATGCGGAGCGTAAGGCGGAAATCTACTTTCAGCCTTCTTTGCTACCCGTTTTTTCATAGCCGAGGCGACCAATAAAAGGTAAACGCAGCGCGGGCGGATTTATATCGACACCCATGCTCAGCCCCAGAATATTGGCTTCAATGCCCTCTTCGACGCCCATCGTAATACCTAGTACGCCCAATAGTGAAATCTGCACGCCACTCCCTGATGGCGACAGCCCAACCGGTCGCGTTATCGGGCGGTAATCTTTACCAATCGCATTGGCTGGCATATCCAGCTTGAGCGCAGGTACTTCACGGCCAATGTGTGCCAGAAACGTATTGCTATTCGGCCCAGGCCAGGCGTGGTAGGTATTCGGCCACGGATAGCTTTTAATGGCGGCCTCAATCTGCGGGATCATGGCTTCCGCCCTGTCGCCACGGTGCGCCACCAACAGCTTCGGCATAGCCCCGTACCAGTAAGCATCTGCCGCCGAACGATTCAGACGAACAACGTTATCACTTCCCCAGCTTACAACCTCGTAGCGGCGATATTGGGTTTCCCCTGCTTTCTTGAAGATGATCCACGGATGCACCGCCACCAGCCCGCGCCAGCCGTAAGTCGGCGCAGCATAGACCTGCACGATAGCAGTCTGGCGAAATTGCACAGGGTTCGGCGCTAGCCCAGAAGAATCACGTTTGGCAGACCACCAGGTTTGCCCACTAAACGTCTCGCCGTTACGCGTCGACTGCGCCCAGCTTTGCCAAAAAGACAGCAACAACACACAAATAAACCCAATCCCCAAGAATTTGAGGTACGTCATAGGCCAAATAGCTCACTGAAAAGAGATGGAACGGAATCGATGCACATGCAGGCGAGCGCCCACAGTGAAAATCGGTCAAAAAATCATTCCACCAGTTTACTGCCAGTTGGCAGTAAGGTTAAAGCATTGGGTGAAACCTTGACCTACTTTTACGTTGTATTGAAACAGGCAGAAGATTTGCGAGCATCCATGCCCGAATGAGTACTAATTCCCATCGGCACCATCGATTCCATTTTTTCCATCGGCACCATTTTTACCCGCAATCCCCCCTTTTCCGCCCGATCCACCTTTCCCTCCGTTACCACCATTTCCTCCATTTCCGCCGTTACCACCCCGCCCACCCGGTGCATTCTCGAGACTCCCTCCGTCACCGCCGTTACCCCCATTCGCACCATGGCTTCGCCCTGCTTCAGGGTAATGATGATGTGAATGCTTTTTTTTAGGGTGGTAACCTGTTCCCTCTTCCTGATACGGCAAAACAGTCGGCGTTGCTGCCAGAATATAAACGGGGAACAAAACAGATAAAATAAACAGTGCTGATATGTCTTTCATCACAATTCACCTTTATTAAACCAACAGGGATAACGTATGGAACGGTGACAAGTCACACAGTGGCCACCGCTTTCCAGTCTTGATTTATTGTCATGAGAAAGAAACCGCTTTCAGAAAAAATTTTCATTCAAACTTCACTTTACTGTGAAATTTCATTGCAAAAATAATGGCGACAATGAAAATCCATTGCAGTGAATACATTTCATTAAAAATAATTAATTAAGGATAAATAAACACCACTCTATTTACCAAGAAGAATTAAAGGCAATAAAAAAACCACCATCTATAATAAAAAAATCTCTTATTACTCACCTTTAAAAACAGTAAAATTGGAGAAATTAAATGATAAAAAATAATAAGCGTATTAAGTCTACGGTATGTGCATTATCATTAGTGGCATTAACGTTAGGCTCCGCGGTTTCACTCGCCTGTACGCGGTTCGTTTATCTGGATCCACATAACCCTGATTACCCCATTACCGCCCGTTCAATGGACTGGGCCGATGATACCGAGACCAATCTCTGGATTTTCCCTCAAGAACTAAAGCGCTCTGGCGGAGCCGGTCAATATTCTCTGGAGTGGACATCAAAATACGGCAGTGTCATTGCCTCCGCTTTCGATGGTAGAAAAGGAATGGCTTCCACAACCGATGGGGTTAATGAAAAAGGGTTGGCAGCCAATGTGCTTTGGCTGGCGGAGTCTGAATATCCCAAAACCAAGCCGACAGCGAAAAAACCGGGATTAAGTGTCGCCGCATGGGCACAATACGTGTTGGATAATTTCGCTACCGTCGATGAAGCGGTGAAATCGCTACAACAGGAAAAATTTATACTGGTTACCAAGCAAGTGGAAGGGCAGAAGAGGCTAGCAACGCTGCATCTTTCGTTATCTGATTCGTCTGGCGACAGTGCGATTATTGAATATATCGACGGTAAGCAGGTCATTCACCATAGTAAGAATTATCAGGTAATGACCAATTCACCAACTTTCGATCAGCAGTTGACGCTTAATGCCTATTGGGATCAGATCGGTGGCAATGTGATGCTGCCAGGAACGAACCACGCTGCCGACCGATTTGTTCGCGCCTCATTTTATGTGAAAAATGTTAACCCCAATAAACTCATTCCTGGTGTAGCAGAAAAAGGAAAAATAGAAAAAGATAAAGCAGACTTAGCCACCGCATTCAGTATCATACGTAATGCTTCAGTCCCTTATGGTTATTCCTTACCAGATATGCCGAATATTGCCTCAACTCGCTGGCGTACCGTTGTCGACCATAAATCACTGCAATATTTCTTTGAGTCTGCCGTTTCGCCCAACATCTTTTGGGTCGATTTGAAGAAGATCAATTTTGCGCCACGCGGTGGTAGCGCCGCTAAACTGGATTTGGGGCCAAACCAAAGCACGATCTATTCCGGTCAGGCTTCAGGACACTTTAAACCTGCCCAACCGTTTGAATTCGCGGGGCTCTAGATGGGGAAATGATTTTCCCGTCCCTATTTATCCTAAGATAATTTTAAAGCGCCATGATCCCGTGGCGCTTTCTCGTTTATATCCCCTACTCCCTGCCTTCACTTCACGCCTGAATAACGCGACGGCCAAATCTCTTCCGCCCTTTTCCCCATAGCGTCTGCAATCAGGCGCTCTCCTTTCGGCCAGTGTCTGGTGAGCGCATTCGCCAGCGTAGATGATGCCAGCCCCGCCGCTCTGGAAACCGCCGCCAGCGTCGTCCCTTTTTTCCGTAATCCCGCGATGATATCCGCCGGGTGCCAGTCAGTGTGATTCATTCCATTTTCCTCCACCTATCAAAAATTATTTTTGATTTCCGAGTGGATAGAATCGCTTCTTCTGATGAGTAAGACCACGGACGATGAGTCACATCTTTAACGGGTTATTTTATGACTAGCTAAACAGCTGTTGCAGCTTTGGCGGAGCACGGGGATAAGGTTCCCGTGATCCGTCTCACGGTAGACCCGTGTATCTCTGGAATTAAAACAACATAGAAAACTGGCGTCTGGTGACTTTCAGGAATTCAGTTTTCACTGAATCCCTGAAAGCGCCATCAACGACTGATGTCGTTCCAACCATTATTCATCGTCGCGTTCTTTTTTTGCCCGCTGACGTTCGTAGAACTCATCTTCAGCTGCAATGATTTCATCAATCAGTGAACCCATATCCACTTCATGCACCGCTTCGACGAAGAGACCGGTTAGCGCGGTTTCTGGTGTTAATTTTCCGTCTTCATATAACATCCAGATTTCTTGCGCATACCGTGTTTGCAATAATTGTGGCGCGAACTGGCCGTAGTAAGCGGTGATGTTATTAACATCACGTGTAAACATTGATTCAGCATGGTTGTTGGCGGCGGCGTCCACCGCTTGTGGCAAGTCGATAATTACCGGTCCTTGCGCATCGATCAGCACGTTAAACTCCGATAAATCACCATGTACAATACCTACACACAACATGCGCACGATATTGCGGATCATCGTATCGAAATCAGCAATTGCGCTTTCTTCCGTCAGAATCACATCGCTAAGGCGTGGGGCAACAGCGCCGTCAACATCAGTGACCAGCTCCATCAATAACACACCGTCAATGCAAATATAGGGTTGTGGTACGCGAACACCGGCATTAGCAAGACGGAACAATGCTTCAACTTCCGCCGTTTGCCAGGATTCTTCTTGTTGCTTGCGTCCGAATTTTGAGCTTTTTTGCATTGCACGGGCGTTACGCGTATTACGGACTTTGCGTCCTTCCTGGTACTGCACTGCCTGTTTAAAGCTACGTTGCATTGCTTCTTTGTAAACTTTGGCACACTGGATTTTGTCACCACATAAAACAGTGTAAACGTCCGCCTCCTTGCCGCTTTTCAAGCGTTGGAGCACATCGTCTATGAGGCCATCATCGACCAGAGGTTGGAGTCTTTTTGGGATTTTCATGCGGCTTTATACCTTATTTCAGCCGCTTTTCGTATCAATAACAAAGACTGTGATACTGGAAAAAATGGCAGAGTCTGAAGAAAGATTTTAATTTTACCAATAATTACCCAATTTTGCCGACATGTTCCCCATTTATCAACATGACTTCCCCGCTTAGATCATCTTCTTTGCTTCATTCAGCCGTTCACATGCCTCTGAAAGCGTCATTCCACCAACATCATATCGACCAAAAGTGATAGTTTCTTATCTGCGGTGGATCGAGTCGTTGTAGCGAAGTGCCAGACCTAAAAAGCCGAAAGCCCGCGATTACGCGGGCTTCAGGGGATTTCTTGCTAGAGGGGGCCGATCAGTTTTGGACGCCCAATCATTCCCACTCAATCGTTGCCGGCGGCTTGCCCGATACGTCGTAAACGACGCGGGAGATGCCGTCGACTTCGTTGATGATGCGGTTGGATACACGGCCGAGGAAATCGTATGGCAAGTGTGCCCAGTGCGCAGTCATAAAGTCGATGGTTTCTACTGCGCGCAGCGCGACAACCCAATCGTATTTACGGCCATCACCCATTACGCCTACGGACCGGACCGGCAGGAAGACGGTGAATGCTTGGCTAACCTTGTTATACAGGTCAGCTTTGTGCAGTTCTTCGATGAAGATCGCATCCGCACGACGCAGCAGGTCACAGTATTCTTTCTTCACTTCACCCAGTACACGCACGCCCAGGCCTGGGCCAGGGAACGGATGGCGGTACAGCATGTTGTACGGCAGACCCAGTTCCAGACCAATCTTGCGCACTTCATCTTTGAACAGCTCTTTCAACGGCTCGACCAGACCCAGCTTCATCTCTTTCGGCAGGCCACCCACGTTGTGGTGTGACTTGATCACGTGCGCTTTGCCCGTCGCAGACGCCGCAGATTCGATCACGTCCGGGTAGATGGTGCCTTGAGCCAGCCATTTCACTTCGGCTTGCTTGTTGGCTTCTTCATCGAACACTTCAACAAACACGCGGCCAATGATTTTACGCTTGGCTTCTGGCTCATCTTCACCCGCCAGCTCGTTCAGGAAGCGATCTTCTGCCGCCACATGAACAATGTTCAGACCAAAATTATCGCCGAACATTTCCAGAACCTGATCGGCTTCGTTCAGGCGAAGCAGGCCGTTGTCGACAAACACGCAGGTCAGGCGGTCACCAATCGCACGGTGCAGCAGCATCGCGGTAACGGAAGAATCCACGCCGCCAGACAGACCCAAAATCACGCTGTCGTTACCCACCTGCTCGCGAATACGGTTCACCGCATCGTCGATAATCTTGGCTGGTGTCCACAGAGCTTCACACTGGCAGATATCAAGGACAAAACGCTCTAACATGCGCTGGCCCTGACGCGTGTGCGTCACTTCCGGGTGGAACTGCACGCCGTAAAAACGTTTCTCTTCGTTAGCCATGATAGCGAACGGACAGGTATCCGTACTGGCAACGGTCTCGAACCCTTCTGGGATCGCCGTTACTTTGTCGCCGTGGCTCATCCAGACATCCAGCAGCGGCGCGCCCGTGGCGCTCAACGCATCCTGAATATCACGCACCAGCGCGCTATTAGTTTTAACTTCTACCTGCGCATAACCAAACTCACGCTCGTTGGAACCTTCAACGTGGCCACCCAGCTGCATCGCCATCGTCTGCATGCCATAGCACACGCCTAATACCGGTACGCCAGCGTTGAAAACGTATTCTGGCGCACGCGGGCTGCCAAACTCGGTGGTGCTTTCCGGGCCACCAGACAGGATGATCCCGTTCGGATTAAAGCCGCGAATCTGCGCTTCCGTGACATCCCATGCCCACAGTTCACAGTAAACGCCCAGCTCACGCACGCGACGTGCAACCAGCTGCGTGTACTGCGAGCCGAAATCCAGAATAAGAATGCGGTGTTGATGAATGTTTTGAGTCATGAGGAGCGTGTTCCAAAAAGCTAAAAAATAAGTAAACCCGGCGAATAGCCCTAAAAAGATAGGAATAGTACCGGGTTTATCGGGTTAAATCAGCCCGCAAATTACCTTATGAACCCATACGGTAGTTTGGTGACTCTTTAGTGATGGTAACGTCGTGAACATGGCTTTCCTGAATGCCGGCGCCACTGATGCGCACAAACTCAGCCTGCGTACGCAGCGCGTCGATGGTGGCACAACCCGTCAAACCCATGCAGGAGCGCAAGCCGCCCATCTGCTGGTGAACGATCTCTTTCAGGCGGCCTTTATAGGCTACGCGGCCTTCGATACCTTCCGGCACCAGTTTGTCGGCAGCGTTATCGGTCTGGAAGTAACGGTCTGATGAGCCTTTGGACATCGCGCCCAGTGAACCCATACCGCGATAAGATTTAAATGAACGTCCTTGATACAGTTCGATTTCGCCCGGGGATTCTTCCGTACCCGCCAGCATAGAACCGACCATGACACAGGCTGCGCCTGCTGCGATGGCTTTAGCGATGTCGCCGGAGAAGCGGATACCGCCGTCGGCGATGACCGGAATACCCGTGCCTTCCAACGCTTCAACCGCATCGGAGATCGCAGTAATCTGCGGTACGCCCACGCCAGTAACAATACGGGTAGTACAGATAGAGCCAGGGCCGATACCGACTTTCACTGCGCTAACACCGGCTTCAACCAGCGCTTTCGCACCAGAGCCCGTCGCAACGTTGCCGCCGATGATTTCGAGGTTCGGGTATTTGGCGCGTGTTTCACGAATACGCTGCAATACGCCTTCGGAATGACCGTGTGAGGAGTCGATCAGCAGTACGTCAACGCCTGCGGCAACCAGCGCATCAACACGCTCTTCGTTACCTGCACCAGCGCCAACCGCCGCGCCTACGCGCAGACGACCGTGTTCGTCTTTACAGGCGTTCGGTTTACGTTCTGCTTTCTGGAAATCTTTTACCGTGATCATGCCGATCAGGTGGAATTTGTCGTCAACAACCAGCGCTTTTTCAACGCGTTTTTCGTGCATTTTTTGCAGCACAACATCACGCGCTTCGCCTTCGTTGACAGTAACCAGACGCTCTTTCGGCGTCATGAACGCGCTGACGGGTTTTTCCAGATCGGTAACAAAGCGCACGTCACGGCCAGTGATGATACCGACCAATTCGTTGTCTTTTGCCACAACAGGATAACCAGCAAAGCCGTTACGCTCGGTCAGCTCTCTCATTTCACGCAGCGTCGTTTCTGGCGCCACAGTCTGTGGATCGACCACAACGCCGCTTTCATATTTCTTCACGCGGCTAACTTCTTCAGCCTGACGCTCAATCGACATATTTTTGTGGATAAAGCCCAAACCGCCTTCCTGCGCCAGCGCAATGGCCAGGCCGGATTCGGTAACGGTATCCATCGCTGCGGACAGCATAGGAATATTCAGGCGAATGTTTTTCGTCAACTGCGTGGACAGATCGGCAGTATTAGGCAGAACAGTAGAATGAGCGGGAACCAGGAGGACGTCGTCAAACGTCAGTGCTTCTTTAGCGATACGTAGCATGGGCAATATCTCACCAAGGTGGATGTTAGGAATAGATAAAATATTGCCGTGGCATTATACAGAGCGTAATCGATTGCCTCCAGCATTATTTTACTAAAATGCTTGATTACCTGTTTCAGGTAGGTAGTATCAATCGATTAAGTGACTGTTTTAAAATTTGATCTGGCTCACAATGTCTCAATTTCCCTCCTCTGCAATTTTTACCGTTAGCCGCCTGAATCAGACGGTTAGACAACTGTTGGAAATGGAAATGGGCCAAATTTGGCTCTCCGGCGAAATTTCCAACCTTTCTCAGCCCTCATCCGGCCATTGGTATTTCACGCTGAAAGACGAGCGTGCGCAGGTGCGCTGCGCGATGTTCCGCACCAGTAACCGCAGAGTGACGTTCCGCCCGCAAAACGGCCAGCAGATCATTATTCGCGCAACCATCACACTGTATGAACCCCGTGGCGACTATCAGTTGCTGGCGGAAAGCATGCAGCCCGCTGGCGACGGCCTGTTACAGCAACAGTTTGAACAGCTCAAGCAGCGTCTCGCCGCCGAAGGGCTATTCGACCAGCAGTTTAAGCAAGTGCTCCCCTCTCCCGCCAAACAGGTCGGTGTGATTACGTCAGTCAGCGGTGCTGCCCTGCACGATATCTTGCAGGTGTTACAGCGCCGCGATCCGTCACTGCCGGTTATCGTGTATCCCACATCGGTGCAAGGGGCGGAAGCGCCGCTACAGATTGTTCGCGCCATCGAACTGGCTAACCAGAGAGATGAGTGTGATGTGTTAATTGTCGGGCGCGGTGGCGGTTCGCTGGAAGATCTCTGGAGTTTTAACGATGAACGCGTAGCCCGCGCTATCTTCGCCAGCCGCATTCCTATCGTCAGCGCCGTCGGCCATGAAACCGATGTCACTATCGCTGATTTCGTGGGTGACCTGCGCGCGCCCACGCCGTCGGCCGCTGCCGAGTTAGTAAGTCGTAACCAACTTGAGCTGTTGCGCCAGATCCAGTCCCAGCGCCAGCGTCTGGAAATGGCGATGGACTACTACCTTGCCCAGCGCAATCGAGAATTTACTCGTCTGCACCATCGCTTACAGCAGCAGCATCCGCAACTGCGGCTGGCACGTCAGCAGGCCCAGTTGGTCAAACTGCGCCAGCGGCTGGATGATGCCATGCAGCAGCAGCTTCGGCAGACTTCGCGCCGAAGTGAACGCTTACAACAGCGCTTGATGCAACAGCAGCCGCAGACTCGTATACATCGTGCACAACAGCGTTTACAGCAACTTAGCTATCAGATGCAGAGCGCAGTGGATCGTCAGTTAAATCAAAATAAGCAGAAGCTGGGCGTCGCCTGTTCGCGACTGGAAGGCGTTAGCCCGCTGGCAACGCTGGCACGCGGCTATAACGTCACCACGGCACCGGACGGTAAGGTGCTGAAAAATGTCGCGCAAATCACCCCCGGTGAAACACTGAAAACCCGCTTGCAGGACGGCTGGGTGGAAAGTCAGGTCACAACGCTGGCTCCAAACCCAAGTTCCGTGAAAAAGCGGCGAAAATCCTCATCTCAGTCATAAAAATCGCGCGATCATCACAAAAACTCATGGGATGGGGATTTATCCTAAAACGACGGCGATCCCCCATTCTTGCCCCTGATATCTGAACTATACTCATTTCCAGCTCACTAAAACTTGTATTCATCGTTTTCACCGCACAGGTTCCAGCCTCTGCACGGTGAAGCGGATCGGATAACAATACAGTGAGCTTTATTGATCGTCTGTGTTACCCCTGATGAACGTTTTCAAGGAGATGAGGTATGAAGTCCAGACCGATTTGTAGCGTGATACCCCCTTATATTTTGCATCGTATTATCACAAACGGCACCGACGAGCAGCGCCACTGCGCGCAACAAACACTGATGCACGTTCAGTCATTAATGGTCAGCCACAATCCGCGCCCAGAACCTCATGAGAAATTGCCCGCTGGGCAGGCAAATCGCAGTATCCATGATGCAGAACAGTTGCAACAGTTACCCGGCAAGCTGGTACGCGCTGAAGGCCAATCCAGCAACGGTGATGTCGCCGTAGATGAGGCCTACGACTATCTAGGCGTAACCTATGACTTCTTCTGGAAGGTTTTCCAACGTAATTCGCTGGACGCTGAAGGGCTGACGCTGGCTGGCACAGTGCATTACGGTCAGGATTACCAGAATGCCTTCTGGACCGGGCAGCAGATGGTATTCGGGGATGGCGACGGCAAAATATTCAATCGTTTCACGATTGCACTTGATGTGATTGCACATGAACTCGCTCACGGCATCACCGAACATGAAGCGGGGCTGATTTATTTCCGACAGTCCGGCGCACTCAATGAATCACTGTCCGACGTCTTTGGTTCCATGGTCAAACAGTATCATTTAGGGCAAACCGCTGAGCAGGCCGACTGGTTTATCGGCGCTGAACTTCTGGCAGACGGCATCCATGGTATGGGGCTACGTTCTATGTCCCATCCGGGTACTGCGTATGATGATGAGCTATTGGGTATCGATCCCCAGCCTTCTCACATGAATGAATACGTCAACACGCGTGAAGACAACGGCGGCGTACATTTGAATTCGGGCATTCCCAACCGAGCGTTCTATTTGACGGCCATCGCGCTAGGAGGCCACTCTTGGGAAAGAGCGGGCCGAATCTGGTACGACACGCTGTGTGATAAAACGCTACCGCAAAATGCGGATTTCGAGATTTTCGCGCGCCACACCCTTCAACACGCCGCTAAGCGTTTTAACCATGCCGTTGCCGACATCGTTCAGCAATCGTGGGAAACCGTGGGCGTGGAGGTACGGAAGGAGTTCTTATGAAAACGTTGCCGGATCTCAACGACGACGCCACTATTGAGCTGGCACGTGAAGGAGGATTCGCCTGGATTCCCAAGCTGGCGGGGACGCGACGTTTCGCGCTCGCCAGTGTGCCGTCATCCGAACGGGAGCGCATTTGTAGTGCGATCCGCAATGCCTTCCCTCAGGCTCGCGAGCCCGACAAACCAGATGGTCCGGGCAGTGGCGACCAATTTTATTACCGTATCAGTATTAGCTACAGCCACCCGCAGCAGAATCAGTATGCCGATATCATATTGCTGATCCCGGAAGACAGCGCGCCACCGGAGCTGGCTGAGCTGTGGCGCAACGGCCTACCTCAGTGACAACGGATGAGCAGTACGACGAATTTAATCGGCACGCGTGTAGTTAATCGGTGAGCATATAGTTAATTGGTAAATATGGAGTGTGACGCTCAGTGGAGCGAAAACTCGCGTTAACACCATCAATTTATTGCTCTAACTGATAATTTACAGGGTAATGCTCTCTTTCATTCCTGAGAGGCACTCGATCTGATCAGACGAATATCACGTCCTGGTGGAATATTAAACATTCGGGCATATTCACGGGTGAACTGCGATACACTGGCGTAGCCGACAGCAGAAGCCGCATGAGTAATACCCACTCCATTTGTCAACATCAGATTTCTGGCATTAATCAGACGGAGCTGCTTCTGAAACTGCAAGGGGGTGAGTGTGGTGAGTGACCGGAAATATTGATGAAATACCGACACACTCATACCAGCCGCACTGGCAAGTTCTTGGATTCTAATCGAGCGCATAAAATCTTTACGCAGTATGGCTATTGCGCGGCTGACTCGTCCGGCATGACTGTCAACAGCGCCAAGGGCCCGGATTGCTGATCCATGCTTACTTCTGAGCAGCCAGTAATGTAGCTCGCGTATTAGTCCCTTACCGAGGATATTGAGCGCTTCATGCTGTCCGAACAACTTTACCAGACGGTATGCGGTGTCTGCCAAGTCGTCACAAATCGATTCGATATGAATATTGCCCGAAGCATTACTTATTTTAGTCGGCATAACCACCTGGAGTTCACGGAGGATCTCAATATCCAACTCAAGTACAAGTGAATAATAGGGGGCACCTTTACTGGCCTGAGTTATCTGACTGACTGTCGGGATGTCGGCGGATATAACCATCGCTTCTCCGGGACCATACTCAAAGCTGTCAGGGCCTGTTGTAACGCGTTTTCGGCCCTGTAACAGCATGGCTATCAGCGGCTTTGACACTGCAGCCTGTAACTCTCCAGGATGAAGGGAACGTACGATAGTCAGCCCCGGAACCGGAGTGACAGTAACGCCGTTATGGTCAGCACAGGCATCGGCATAGCGGCGGCAAAGATTCAGCAGAGTGTCATTCATCGAACGTTTTCAGACAAGAATAAGTGTTTATATTATGCTGGCAACCAGCACAAACAACTCAATAAAAATATTATTAGGCAAAAAATAACAAAGATCAGGCAATGCAACCCAGATGAATTGTCATATTGTAGATGCACCAACAGAACAGTAAGGACATATCATGAGCAAAATTACTCTCGTAACGGGGGCTAATAGGGGCCTAGGTCGTAACACCGCACTCTCCATCGCAGAGCGTGGAGGTGATGTCATTGTTACCTACAGAGGAAACACTGAGCAGGCAAAAGAGGTCGTAGATGAAATCCAGTCTCTGGGACGCAAGGCTGTGGCGGTTCAGCTTGACGTGGGTAATAGCGCTAGCTTCCCGACATTTACCAAATCCCTACGTCCTCTACTTTCTGAAATCTGGGACCGTGACACATTCGACCATCTGGTCAATAACGCGGGCCATGGAGAATTCTCCATGATAACAGACACAACTGAAGCGCAGTTTGACGGGCTATTTGATGTTCATGTTAAAGGAATGTTTTTCCTCGTGCAGACACTTCTGCCTTTGCTGGCTGATGGCGGACGTATCATCAACTTTTCGTCTGGCCTGACCCGCGTATCATATCCAGGTTTTTCGGCCTATTCTGCGGCAAAGGCCGCTGTTGAAATGCTCAGTGTCTACATGGCCCGTGAACTGGGCCCACGTGGTATCACCGTAAATACCGTTGCACCCGGTGCGATCGAAACCGATTTCGGTGGCGGGCTTGTTCGGGACAATGCTGATGTTAACGCACAATTTGCAACGATGACTGCTCTCGGACGAGTCGGTGTTCCCGATGATATAGGCCCGATGATTGCCAGTCTGTTACGCGAAGATAATCGCTGGGTTACCGCACAGCGAATCGAAGTGTCAGGCGGGCAGACAATCTAATACTGGCGAATATGCTTCCATAAAAAAGGAATACACCATTCCATAGTGGCGTATTCCTATTAACAGTAAGGAATATCGATAGCTAACTAACGGTTATCAGACACTAAATAACACTGAGCGAACGCAGCACATATAGCCCAATGGCGATCATGAAAAACGCCCCCACCGTCGTCAGCCCAATAATATTCGCCGCCAGCGTAGCGTTCCCCCCCATCGCACGCGTCATCACGTAGCTTCCCGATGCTGTCGGCGTTGAGGAAAACAGGAAGATAATACCCAGTTCAACGCCTCGGAAACCAGCCAGCCATCCCCCAAACGTCAACAGTCCCGGAACGACCAATAGCTTAGCTACGGAAGAGAGCATGGCGACGTTGGACGAACGAAACATACTGCGCCATTCCAGACTCGCTCCGGCACAGAGTAACGCCAGCGGTAGCGCCATTGAGGAAATAAAGCTGCCAGTTTGCTTAATCACGGCAGGTATCGGTAAATGGCTCTGCGCATATGCGGCACCACAGAGTAAACCGATAATCAGCGGGTTGGTGAAAATACCGCGCAGCAGCGTACGCACCGGAATACGCTGCTCGGGAGACTGCCGCTGCAAACTGCGCGTTAACGTGATAACGGATAGCGCATTGAACATAATCACCGTCACCATCAGATACATGGATCCGACAGCCACGCCCTCTTCACCATAAGCACTCATCGCAAACGCCATGCCCATAATGCCCGTGTTGGAACGGAAACCACCCTGAACGAAGATACCCCTCTCCGTGGGTTCCTTGACCAGACGAATCGCCACTATCTCCAATAGCAGGAAAGTTGCCAACGTCCCCACGGTGCCATACACCACCAGCGGCCACTGCTCTGAGAATGCCTGATGAGTGGTCGCGACACTGAAAAACAACAGGCAAGGCAGAGAAAGGTTGAACACTAACCGCATCGCGGTATCGCAAAAAGCATCGTTCAACAAATTCAGCTTACGCAATGCCACACCGATTAATAGCATAAGTAGATTAGGCATCGTGACGTTGAACGCAAAACTCCAGGTTTCCCAGGACATGACTTTCCTTGAGTATTATTTGTTTTGTTAACTACAGTTCGTTTCGTCTCTGACAAAACGGGGCGAATATTGCTATTCGCCCCGTTAATAAATCACTTACTTTTTTTAAGATGCGACATCAACCGTTTGCGCTTGCGTAGCTGAGTTGGCGTCAGCTTGTTGCGCTTCTCTGCAAAGGGGTTTTCCCCTTCTTTAAACTGAATACGAATCGGCGTGCCCATCACTTCCAGCGAACGGCGATAGTAATTCATCAGGTAGCGCTTGTAGGAATCCGGCAGGTCTTTCACCTGATTACCGTGGATCACCACAATCGGTGGGTTATAACCCCCAGCGTGTGCATATTTCAGCTTCACACGACGACCGCGCACCAGCGGCGGTTGGTGATCGTCTGACGCCATTTGCATAATACGAGTCAACATCGCCGTACTCACACGACGCGTTGCACAAGAATAGGCTTCGGTAACCGACTCAAACAGGTTACCGACACCGCTACCGTGTAGCGCAGAAATGAAGTGAATGCGGGCAAAATCGATAAAGCCGAGACGCAGATCCAGCGTATCTTTCACCTGATCGCGCACTTCCTGCGACAGGCCATCCCACTTATTCATCACAATTACCAGTGAGCGCCCACTATTGAGGATAAAGCCCAGCAGCGAGAGATCCTGATCGGAAATGCCTTCACGCGCATCGATAACCAACAGTACCACATTGGCATCTTCAATCGCCTGCAACGTCTTGATGACGGAGAATTTTTCTACCGTTTCCGTGACTTTGCCGCGCTTACGCACCCCAGCGGTATCAATCAGAATATATTCACGTTCGTCACGCACCATCGGGATATAGATACTGTCACGCGTCGTGCCTGGCATGTCGTACACTACCACACGCTCTTCACCCAGAATTCGGTTAGTCAGCGTGGATTTACCGACATTCGGACGCCCTACGATAGCCAGCTTGATCGGCAAATCTTCAGGATTGAAATCGTCTTCCGCTTCTTCTTCGCTGGCCTGCTCTTCTGCTTCTAACGCAGCCCAGTAAGCCGCGTTCTCTTCTTCTTCGGTTAACTCGACCGGCTCTTCTATTTCATCTTGTACAAACGGCAGCAGAACGGTTTCCAGCAGCGACGTCACACCACGGCCATGAGATGCCGCGATCGCGTAGACTTCTCCCATACCGAGCGAGTAAAAATCTGCCGTGACCATATCTGGGTCAAGGCCATCGGTTTTGTTAGCGACCAGCACCGTCATCTTTTCGCGGCTACGCAAATGCTTGGCAATGCCTTCATCCGCAGGCATCAACCCCGCGCGAGCATCCACCATGAACAGCACGATGTCCGCCTCTTCAATCGCCACCAGCGATTGACCCGCCATGCGCGTTTCCACACCGTCTTCCGTGCCATCGATACCACCGGTATCGATGATAATAAATTCATGCCCTTCCACTTCTGCACGACCATACTTGCGGTCACGAGTCAGCCCAGGGAAATCCGCCACCAATGCATCACGAGTGCGCGTTAAGCGGTTAAATAGCGTGGATTTCCCCACATTCGGGCGCCCGACCAGCGCGACGACAGGTATCATTGTTACAACCTCATTACTTATATTTCAATACGTTACAGCGAAACACTCGCTGACGATAAAAAGACGAAACGGCCCCTGATAGTGTCAGGAGCCGTTATGGGAACGCATCCAAAAACGCTGCGATCCAAATCAATACGGTGTTACCTAGCGGGTGAACGCGTAGATGTCACCATTTTTCGCCTGAATCAGCAGCTTATCGCTGGCAACTACAGGCTTGCTCAGGAAACCAGAGCTATCTACTTTTTGTTGTGCGACAAAGCGGCCATCTGCTGTATTCAGCCAGTGCAGGTACCCTTCGGTATCGCCCACAACCAGATAGCCGTTATACAGCGCCGGAGCCGTTAGGTTACGGTGCAACAGATCGCTTTGGCGCCACAGGCTCACGCCGCCATTGGTGTTCAACGCAACAACGCGATCGTCCTGATCGACCAGATAGATCCGGTCACCGTCAATGATGAAATCATGCACTGAACCCAGCTCGCGCTTCCACAGAACCTGACCAGAACGCAGATCCAGCGCGGTCATGTTGCCATTGTACCCTAGCGCATAAACTACTTCGCCCGCGACAACCGGTGTCGTGTCGACATCGTTCAGCCGATCGATTTCGGTTGCGCCACTCGGCTGTGAAATACGCTGTTGCCAGATGAGCTGACCCTGATTGATCATCACAGCGTTCACACGACCATTGTCACCGCCGACAATCGCCGCACCAAATGCGGTTGTCGGTGCAGATTCACCGCGCAGAGACAGCGTCGGCATATCCAAGTTAACGCTCCACTTGATTGCGCCATCCGCTTCATTCAAGGCCTGCAACATACCGTTGCTGGTGTGAATCAGCACGACGCCATCGCTGACGACAGGACGAGATAGCGCTTCACCTGCTACTTTCGTTTGCCATACTGGCGTACCATCTTCGGCATTCAGCGCATAGACCTGCGCCCTTTCGCTGCCGACATAGACATGGTTGCCAGAAACCGTTACCCCGCCAGACAGCAGCGCCGGATTATTACGGGAGAAGAAATTGGTCTTCTCTGACAGGTCGGCACGCCAAATCTCTTTGCCGTCACTCAGATCCATCGCTTTCACGGTGCCACGACGATCGGCGGCAAAAACGTGGTTATCCTGCCATGCTGGGTGAAGGTTGGAATAAAACTCACCAATCCCACTCCCAACCGAGCTGTTCCATACCTTGGTTGGTGTGAACTGGTTTTCCACCTGCGGCAGTGGAGACATAGTGACAACATCTTCTTCGCTGTTAAACAGCGAGCATCCGCTCAGCAGGGCAATAGAAACCAGTCCTACCAAAAGTGTTTTACGCAATTGCATGGAATTCCTCTTAGCTGGACAGGTTATTCAGTTTCATACGCAGTAACGCTTGCTGTGCCTGCGATGGGTTGGAAGACAACCCTTTGTTGTAGGCATCACGCGCAGCCTGATTATCCCCTTTGCTAGCCAGGATATCACCACGAACTTCAGCAGCCTGTGACGCCCAACCTTCCAGTTTGATGGCATCCAACGTTTTCAGCGCGTCATCCGCTTTATTTTCCTGTAGCTGAACCCGCGCCAAACGCAGATTCACGACGGCTAGCAGGTCAGCGTCTTTAGTTTGTGACTGCGCTTGCACCAGCTGTTGTACTGCTTTAGCAAAATTTTTCTGATCAACGTAATGACGAGCCAGTTCCAGAGAAGCCAGCGCACCATAGGTATTCTTATTCTCGGCCGTAAATTTCTCTGTTGAAGCAATCGCTTCAGCTTTACCTTCGGCCAATTGCTCCGTCACCTGCTGATAAGACGCAGATGCAGCCTGCACGCTATCATTTTGATGGCTTTGCCAGAAACGCCAGCCAACCAATGCGCCAACGCCCAACACAACACCGACAACTAACGCCTTTCCGTTCTCCGCGAGGAAACGACGTAGTACATCAACCTGTTCATTCTCTGTGGTATAGACTTCCACGGTGTCTCTCTCCTCAATCCAGTAACGTTGCCAGCCGCGATGCGACGTCGGCCTGTGCCAATGTATCCTGCTCGCCGTTGCTCAGATTTTTAACCACAACCTGACCGGCCGCCACTTCATTTTCGCCTAATACCAATGCGACGCGTGCGCCCCATTTATCAGCACGAGCGAATTGTTTCTTAAAGTTGCCACCGCCGTAATTGGTCATCAATTTCAACTGCGGCAACGCATCACGTAATTTCTCCGCCAGTTGCATTGCGGCAATCTGCGTTCCTGCACCGGAAGAAATAAGATAAGCATCTACGCCTGGCTGTGCTTTGAAATCCGGATTCACAGACTGCACCAGCAGAACCAGACGTTCCAGACCAATCGCAAAACCGACCGCTGGCGTCGCGTGTCCACCTAGTTGCTCCACCATACCATCATAACGCCCACCGGCACAGACCGTGCCCTGAGCGCCCAGACTGGTGGTCACCCACTCAAATACGGTGCGGTTATAGTAATCCAAACCACGGACCAGACGCGGATTAACGGTATATGGGATACCGGACTGCGTTAAAAGTTCACCCAGTGTTTCAAAGTGTGCTCGCGATTCATCATCCAGATAGTCCGTCAGCACCGGCGCATCATTCAGCAGAACTTGAATCTGTGGATTTTTCGTATCCAGAACGCGCAACGGGTTGGTGTACATCCGGCGCAGGCAGTCTTCATCCAGTTGATCTTTATGCTGTTCGAGAAACGCCACCAGCGCTTCACGATAGCGGGCACGTGCGTCTAACGAACCAATCGAGTTCAGTTCCAGCTTCACATGATCGGCGATGCCCAGTATCCGCCACCAGCGGGCCGTCATCAGGATCAGTTCGGCATCAATATCCGGCCCTTGCAGACCAAAAACTTCACAACCCAACTGATGGAACTGGCGATAGCGCCCTTTCTGCGGACGCTCGTAGCGGAACATCGGGCCGACATACCACAGCCGCTGTTCCTGATTGTAGAGAATACCGTGCTCAATACCGGCGCGGACGCAGCCTGCCGTCCCTTCCGGACGTAGAGTCAAACTATCGCCATTGCGATCGTCAAAGGTATACATCTCTTTTTCGACGACATCGGTCACTTCCCCGATAGCGCGCTTAAACAGCGGCGTTTGCTCGACAATCGGCAAACGAATTTCATTATAGCCGTAGCCGCTGAGCACCTGTTTCAGGCTGTTTTCAATACGCTGCCACAATGCCGTTTCGGCTGGCAGGTAATCGTTCATGCCGCGAATGGCTTGAATATTTTTTGCCACGTCAGTTCTCTATGCGTTTTTCAAAAAATAAACCCGATTATAGAGGGATTGTCGTCGCATCTTCAATGCGGAGCATCCCCATCGGGTTAAGGAATCGTGAATTATGCGGGTGACGGCATACCGTCACGCCGTCAGGGTTACTTATCCACCAGATTGACGGTAATACGCTGACTTTCGTCCATCATGGAGGCTTTCGCGCGAATTTTGGCTTCTAACTGATCGATCATCTGTTCGTTATCGAATCGCTCTCTCTGCCGCACGCCGTCTTCATAAAAGCCGCTCTTGTTGTGTCCACCCGTTACGCCAATAGTAGACACCAGCGCTTCACCGGGGCCATTAACCACGCAACCGATAATCGAGACGTCCATCGGCGTGATGAGATCCTCCAGTCGTTGTTCCAATGCGTTCACCGTACCGATCACATCAAATTCCTGGCGAGAGCAAGTCGGGCAAGCAATAAAGTTGATTCCGCGTGCGCGAATGCGTAGTGATTTCAAGATATCGAAGCCGACTTTAACTTCTTCAACCGGATCGGCTGCCAATGAGATACGCAGCGTGTCACCAATACCTTCAGACAGCAGCAGGCCGAGGCCAATAGCCGATTTCACCGCACCACTACGTGCGCCACCGGCTTCGGTGATACCAAGATGCAGAGGCTGATCGATACGTGCTGCCAGCAGGCGATAAGATTGCACCGCAAGGAAAACATCCGAGGCTTTAACGCTGACTTTAAACTGATCGAAGTTCAGACGATCAAGAATATCAACATGGCGCATCGCCGATTCCAGCAATGCTTCCGGCGTGGGTTCACCGTATTTTTCCTGTATATCCTTTTCCAGCGAACCGCCGTTAACACCAATGCGGATCGGGATATTGTAGTAACGTGCACAGTCGACAACCGAGCGAATGCGCTCTTCGTTACCAATATTACCGGGATTGATGCGCAGACAGTCTACGCCATATTCCGCGACTTTAAGCGCGATGCGGTAGTCAAAGTGAATGTCGGCGACGAGCGGGACATTCACCTGCTGTTTGATAAGCTTAAAGGCTTCCGCCGCATCCATTGTCGGCACGGAAACGCGGACGATATCGACGCCAACACGCTCCAGCGCTTTGATTTGATTGACGGTTGCTTCAACGTCGGTGGTTCGGGTGTTGGTCATGGATTGCACCGCAATCGGCGCACCATCACCAACAGGCACCTTGCCGACGTAAATCCGTGTTGATTTTCGACGGGTTATGGGTGCAGCGTTATGCATTACTTCATCTCCAGCATTGCAGTCTTACCTAAACAACACGTTATTCTGCGGTCAACGTCAGGCGTGCAACCTGACTGCTGCGCACGAATCGACTTAAATCAACCAGCTTACCTTGAAATTTAATCTGTACCGCAGCAGGTGCACCAATTTTAAGTTGATAGGGTGACTGACCATCCAGATTCAACGTGCTGCCATTACGCTGCATGCCGCTGAACAGTTTCTTACCGCTGACATCCGTGACTTCCAACCAGCAATCGGCCGTAAAGGTCATCACCAATGCATGAGCTGCAGAGACCGGATTGCTATCCGCTACCGTAGCCGCAGGTGCGACTGCCCCAGCGCCTAACAATGCGTTACCCGCAGCCTGCGACTGTGTGGCATTCGCCTGTGAAGGTGATTGGCTGGACGGTACAGCAGATGATGAGGTTGTGGAAGAAGGAGGCGTTGACGGTGTCGCCGCGATAGTGGCGGAGAGATCGACTGGCGTTGAAGGCGGTGTCGCTGCAGAACCCGCCGTCAACGTTTCCTGCGGAGCACTGTTATCCATCAGCGGAACGGACTGCCCCTCCGTTTGCGACTGCATAGAACTGGCGTGATCGACCATGCTGTTGATCTCTGCCTGCTGAGCCTGATGGTTTTGCCACCACCACGCGCCCGTCAGCCCCAGAACAACCAGCACGACTAGCCAGGTGATTATCATCAGCCAGCCATCACGCTTTTTGCGGCTTTTTTTCAGCGAAAAACTCTGCATCGGTGAGACCGAGATCGCTTTAGGCACGGCCTGTTTATCCATTATGGGAAGCAGGTTATCTTCAGGTAAATGAACCAACTTGGCATAAGAACGGATATAGCCGCGCAAAAAGGTCGGCGCTAAATCGGCAGGGGTTGTACCGTCTTCAATATCTCGAACGGTGGTGATTTTAAGGCACAAACGCTCGGCAATAGTTTGCTGAGTCAGCCCAAGGCGTTCACGCGCCTCACGCAGACGTTCGCCAGGTAGTTTTGCTTCTGTTGTATCTTGGGTGGTTTCAGTATTCATTAGCTAAGAAATGCTGGTACTGTTTAGATTGTGGAAAACTTCGCGCCAGCACGTTGCCATAACGTTCTTTATCGCCATCATGGCCCGCTAACGCGGCGAAACGAATCTGTAACCATAAGCTTTCGGCACTGGCCGGAAGAATATGCTGATAAACATCAAGCAGCAGCCGCGTTTGCTCATTTTTCCCGGCAGAAAACTGTTTGTTTGCTTCTGCCAGCAAAGCACTGCCTTTCGTCGGGTCATGTTTCAGCGCCCGACTTAATAAATTGCGCGCGTTTTCAGTCTGTCCAGCATTGAAAAAACAGTATCCTGCATTTTCCAACGCATCAGCAACCTGACTGTAATCAGGAAGTTGTGCAGCCGCACTAAACTGTCGCTGTGCCGCTACATACTGCCCTAAACTACACAGAAACGCACCGTAATTATTCATGACGCTGCCATTTTCCGGCGCCCTGTTCAACACATGCTGATAACGCTGTTCAGCCAGACGGTTTTCACCTATTCGCTGCTCGTAAAGCGCCATCCCCAATTGCGTTCGATAATCCTGCGGAGCAATCGCTACCGCCTTCTCAAGATTTTGCCGAGCCGAATCCAGATTATTGTGCGCGAGGTACGCCAACCCAAGCTGCAAACGGGTTTGGGCGACCGCTGGATTTGTCGTCTGCTGAGGCGAAGGTACACACCCTACCAGCAGCAACATCGCAAACAGGCTACTCAGCCAATACATTCCCTGTGATAACGCTATTCCATGTAATAAAGACAGTCCCTGTGCTAGAGGCTTCGTCATCCCTGTTCTCCCTCGCTTGTCGTCCTTGGCAAAGAGGTTACCTGAATATGAACAGAGTGGCAGTCGTACCTGACAACAACGCGGCGCACTTCGCAGTTTGCCCGCTTTTGCCCTGCAAATTACGTTGGTAAAAGGACATCGGCGGCAAGACGTCGGGTTAGCGCTTTCGCGTTAACCCGCGCCATTCGTTATCAGACCGCTTTCACTGCGATAGGTTCACCCGCCATTTTCTTCTTCAGCGTACGCTTGGTTCTATCCACGACTTCACCGGCCAACTGACCGCAGGCAGCATCGATGTCATCCCCACGGGTTTTACGTACGATCGTCGTGAAACCATACTCCATTAGCACTTTGGAGAAACGGTCAACGCGGCTGTTTGAGCTGCGGCCATACGGCGCGCCGGGGAACGGGTTCCACGGAATCAGGTTAATCTTGCACGGCGTATCTTTCAGGCATTCAGCCAACTGATGCGCATGTTCAGTGCCGTCATTGATATGATCCAGCATCACATACTCAACGGTCACACGGCCCTGATTCGCATTGGATTTTTCCAGATAGCGACGCACCGCACTCAGGAACATTTCGATGTTGTACTTTTTGTTGATCGGCATGATTTCGTTGCGAATGTCGTCGGTCGGCGCATGCAGTGAAATCGCCAGCGCAACATCGATCATATCGCCCAGTTTATCCAATGCAGGCACGACGCCTGACGTGGACAGCGTCACGCGACGCTTGGACAAACCAAAGCCGAAATCATCCAGCATGATTTCCATCGCTGGCACCACGTTAGTCAGGTTCAGCAGCGGTTCGCCCATTCCCATCATCACTACGTTGGTGATCGGGCGCTGACCGGTAACTTTAAAAGCACCGATGATCTTCGCTGCACGCCACACCTGACCAATGATTTCCGATACGCGCAGGTTACGGTTAAAACCCTGCTGAGCCGTTGAACAGAATTTGCACTCCAGCGCACAGCCGACCTGAGACGATACGCACAGCGTGGCGCGCTCTTCTTCTGGAATATAAACCGTTTCGACCCGTTGGCCACCCACCAGAATCGCCCACTTGATAGTGCCATCGGAAGAACGCTGTTCGTCCACCACTTCGGGTGCGCGAATTTCAGCGATTTCCTGCAATTTAGTGCGGAAGACTTTATTGATATCCGTCATCTGGTTGAAGTCATCACAGCAGTAGTGATACATCCACTTCATGACCTGATCGGCACGGAACGGTTTCTCTCCCATCGACATGAAGAGGTCACGCATTTGCTGACGATTAAGATCCAGCAGGTTAATTTTCCCCACACTGGCTTTGACGGATTGAGAGGCATCAGCAGACGCCGGAGAGAATTCAGACACGGTTTGCTCAGATACGATAGTTTCAGACACGATGATTTCAGACGCGATTTGCTTAGACATTGTAGATCCTGGCCTCGTTGTTACACGTTATGGCGCTAAAAAAAGAGGGTTGAGTTCGATGGTAATGACCAAAGAAACGCCCCGGGCAAGTGCAGGCTCATCCGGGGCGCAGCATTGTACAAAGTTTAAAACAGGTAAGCTACCATCACCGCTTTTTTTTCTGTGTCATCGCTTCAGTGCCGCGCACTGGCTCGGTGAAAAAGGGCAACATCACAAGTGCTCATCTGTTATTACACACAAAACCAATCATGCGTAACATGACACACACGCAAAATTACGCGCGCGGGCAGATTTCGTCGTCGCTGAAGAAATAAGCGATTTCACGTTGAGCAGATTCGATAGAATCTGAACCGTGTACTGCGTTCGCCGTGAAGCTGTCCGCGTAATCAGCACGCAACGTTCCTGCCAGCGCGTTGGCTGGGTTCGTGGCACCCATGATGTCACGGTTACGTTGAACGGCGTTTTCACCTTCCAGCGCCTGTACCATGATCGGGCCAGACATCATAAATTCAATCAGGCCATCAAAGAACGGCTTGCCTTTATGCTCAGCGTAGAAACCTTCCGCTTGCTCACGGCTCAGGCGCAGCATTTTAGACGCAACAATGGTAAAACCTGCGCTTTCAAAACGTGCATAAATCGCACCGATAGCATTCTTGGCAACCGCATTAGGTTTTACGATGGAGAAGGTACGTTCTATCGTCATATTGACCTCATTAACTAAACTGTCAGATTGCAGCCGGATTATAATAATTGTTATCCGACCGGTGAAAGTGGCGCAAATTATAGGGGCAGAGACCTTTGTTGCCTACCAAGGAGATAACATTTTATTAAAAAAATATTACCTCTCATTTTCTCTTCATTAACGATTGCGCATCGCGCTTTTTCGTTCCCCACCGCACCTGTACTGAATGTAACAAATCATCGGCGATCACAGTTCTGAAGGTTACTTGTAACGTTATAGGTTATTTGTTTTTAAAACAATAAGATAACTGGAATCCTTTTGGCATTCACTGCTAGCCTTGCTGCTGTACCCACCATAATGGCCAGTAAGAGGGCTGATAATGAAAAGAGCGGTCAACGCATTGCAAAATTTCGGCAAGTCCCTGTATGGGCCGGTGCTGATACTTCCGATTGTCGGGCTATTCATCGCATTTGGGAACGTATTCGGTAACGGCAACTTAGCAGGCTATGTCCCTTTACTTAATCACCCCTTAATTCAGGATTTTGGTCAACTGGTTTCCAAATCTGCCGTGGCGATTCTGGCTAACCTCGCGTTAGTGTTCGCCGTTGGGATTCCTATCGGGTTGGCAAAGCGCGACAAGGGTTATGCCGCACTGATCGGTCTAGTGATGTTCATCATCTTCATTAATGCCATGAATATCACGCTGCAGTTACAGGGCAAGCTCGTGTCAGCCGCCGAGATGCGCCCCGCAGGGCAAGGTATGGTACTGGGCGTTCAGGTGCTGGAAATGGGCGTTTTCGCCGGTATTCTGATCGGAGGATTCGCTGGCTATTTGTATAACCGCTATTCCAGTAAACAGTTTAACGGCGTCATGGCGATCTATTCTGGCCACTGCTTCGTCGCCATTCTGGTTATTCCGTTAGCGATTGCGCTGGGCTTTGCAATGAGCACCCTGTGGCCATTTGCTCAGCACGGCATCACCTGGCTGGCCTTCGCCATCAAAGGTGCAGGCCCTGTTGGCATCGCAATTTATGGCTTTCTGGAACGCATTCTGATCCCCACCGGGCTGCATCATTTGGTCTATACCCCGTTCTTATACACCGAACTGGGTGGAACGGCCGAGGTATGCGGCAAGCTGTATCAGGGCGCACGCAACATCTACTTTGCTGAAATGGCCTGTCAGGACGTCAAACAGCTGAGCTCGACCGTGGTCTGGGATGCACGCGGCATCAGTAAAATGTTTGGTCTCACTGCCGCAGCGTTGGCGATGTACATCACGGCGAAGCCAGAAAAACGTCTGGCGGCGAAAGCCATTTTGATTCCGGCCGCTTTTACCTCTTTCTTACTGGGCGTCACCGAGCCGCTGGAGTTCTCCTTCCTGTTCGTCGCTCCTATGCTGTTTGCCGTCCACGCGGTGCTCACCGGCATAGGCATGATGCTGTTCTCCATCATGGGCGTGCATGCGATCGGTGCCAATGGCGTCATCGACTTCCTGCTCTATAACCTGCCGCTAGGCGTCGAGAAATCTAACTGGCCGATGTACATCGCGGTCGGGCTGACCATGTCAGTGATTTACTTCTTCGTCTTCCGCTTCCTTATTCTGTATTTCGACATGCCAACACCAGGGCGTGAAACCGATGAGGAAGAGACGCGTCTCTATTCTAAAAACGAATATCAGACCAAATCCGAGCATCAGGTAAAAGCGCAGGACGCCGTGAAAGGTGATGCCCAGCTTGTCGGGGCCACCATTATCGCGGGACTGGGCGGCAAACCCAATATCGAGGTGGTGGATAACTGCTACACCCGCCTGCGGGTCACGCTCATCGACCCAGCTTTGGTAGACGAACAACAGCTTAAGAACACCGGTGCGAAAGCCGTTATCCGACAGGGTAACAACGTACAGGTGGTTTACGGACTTCACGTCAAAACTATACGCGAAGCAGTTGAAAACGCGCTTTAACAGGAGACTGACCATGACGAAACCCCCATTTATTCTGACAATTGCCGGTGGCGGCAGCACCTATACCCCGGGCATCGTAAAAAGTCTGATGGTACGTCTTGCGGATTTCCCGCTGGCTGAGATTCGTTTGTATGACATCGACGGCCAGCGGCAGGACATCATCGCACCGGTGGTGGAAAAGGTGATTCGCGACCACAGTGACAGCATCGTCTTTACCGTCACGACCGATGCGGAAACCGCGTTTACCGGCGCTCACTTTGTTTTTGCACAGATGCGCGTCGGCCAGTACAAAATGCGCGAACAGGACGAGAAAATTCCACTACGCCACGGCGTCGTCGGGCAGGAAACCTGTGGCCCCGGCGGTCTGGCTTACGGCCTGCGCACGATTCTACCGATGGCCGAGCTGATCGATCTAGTGGAACGCTATGCACACAAAGACGCGTGGATCGTCAATTACTCTAACCCCGCCGCGATTGTTGCCGAAGGCGTTCGTCGCCTGCGACCTAACGCCCGCGTGCTGAATATTTGCGACATGCCCGTTGCCGCGATGCGTAACATCGCTGCCGTGCTGGGCGTCGATCGCCACGACATCACGGTGGACTATTTCGGGCTGAATCACTTTGGCTGGTTTACCCGTGTACTGGTCGACGGCGTCGATCGTATGCCAGAACTGCGCGAACACATCGCCCGCTACGGCCTGTTGACCGCCGATGCAGCCGACACCGATCCACAGCATGCCGATCCGTCATGGGTGAAAACATGGCGTAACATCAAACCGATCATGGATCATTTCCCAGAGTTCGTGCCGAATCCGTATTTGCAGTATTACCTGATGCCTAACCAGATCGTTGAACATCAGGATCCGGATTACACACGCGCCAACGAAGTGATGGACGGACGTGAGAAGAAACTATTTGCAGCCGCCGCCAGCTACAAGGAAACCGGTATTCTGCCGGATGCGTTCCACGTTGGCGTGCATGGTTCGTTCATTGTTGACGTCGCCTGCTCGCTGGCGTTCGATCTCCGTCAGCGTCATCTGGTCATCGTCGAAAATAAAGGCGCCATCGCCAATCTGCCTTACGACGCGATGGTGGAAGTCCCCGCTTATATCACCGCCCAAGGGCCGGAACCCGTGCGCATGGGGAATGTACCGCAGTTCCATCGTGCCTTGCTGGAACAGCAGTTGGCGTCCGAACAATTACTGGTGGAAGCCACGTTGGAAGGCAGCTACGAGAAGGCGTTGCAGGCATTTACCCTGAACCGTACAGTGCCGACCATGCAGCACGCTAAAGCGATTCTGGACGATATGATTGAGGCCAATCAGGATTACTGGCCGCAATTAAAACAAGCATATAGAGACGGTATCGCCCAATAATCTGCGACTTGTAGGATTACGGAAAATCGCTGACAATGAATCTATCATTGCACATCAATGATAGATTCGGGGCCGAATTCATCGGCCCCAACGTGGAGGATCTATGTCAGCATCGTCTTCTGATTTGCCCGTTTCTCATGAGCGGTTTGTCTCCGCTGATTGGCTTGCCAGCCACCTGAATGACAGCAGTATCACGCTCATTGACGCCCGAATGTTGCCACCGGGTAACGACACCCGTGATATTCATGCCGAATACCGCGCCGCTCATCTGCCCGGCGCGGTTTTTTTTGATATTGAAAACCTATCCGATCACAGCACCGATCTGCCGCATATGATGCCAACTTGCGAAAACTTCGCACGCGCGATGGGTGAACTGGGGATCGATAACCAGCAGCATCTGGTGATTTACGATGAAGGTAACCTCTTCTCCGCCCCCCGCGCATGGTGGATGCTGCACACCTTCGGCGCGGCATCCATTTCAATTCTGAGTGGTGGTCTGGCTGGCTGGAAAGCGCAGAATCTGCCGCTGGAACAGGGCGATGTGGCGAGTAAGCCCGTCACGTTTCACGCCACGTTGGATGAAAACGCCATTCGCTCACGCGACGACGTGCTCTCAATCAGTCGGAATAAATCAGAGCAGATTGTCGATGCCCGCCCCGCTCAACGCTTTAATGCCGAAGTAGACGAACCGCGTCCCGGCCTGCACCGTGGTCATATCCCCGGTAGCCTGAATGTACCGTGGACTGATTTGGTGAATAATGGTGCGCTGAAGCCTAATGCCGAACTGGCGACCATTCTGCATAAGCACGGCGTGGATTTCACTCGCCCTATCGTCGCCAGTTGTGGTTCCGGCGTAACGGCATCCGTCGTGGTGTTGGCACTGACGCAGTTAAATGTCCCCAATGTGACACTGTACGACGGATCGTGGAGCGACTGGGGTAGCCGCGATGATGTCCCGATTGCGCGCGATTAGCCCCGCACGGTATTTTGTTGTCAGTCTATTTATTCCTTGTCTATCAGGAATCGCTCAGGAGTAGCAGGTGGATAATCGGCTGGCATCGTTAATGCAGCACGGTCAGGCGCTGACGCGCGCGGAATATCGCGTGCTGGCTTTTATCGCCGAACATTCATCGCTGATCGGCAAGATAACAGTGCGGGAACTGGCGCAGAAAACCTATGTATCTACGGCGACTATCATGCGGCTGTGCCAGAAAATCGGCTTTAGTGGCTATAGTGAATTCATCTATCACTGTAAAACGTTGCTCACGGACAATCCGCGTCTCGCTCCCTCACCTGTCGTCACGCCCGATGATGCGTCGCTGCCTGATGCTTTCCAGCATTTTATCGACAATTATCAGCGCACATTTGCCTACATTAGCCATCAGGATAGAGCAGCCTTCGGCGCTATCCTGCGGCAGGAAAGTCACTTTTTTCTGTACGGCGCAGGGTTTTCCCATTTGTTTGCCGAATATTTGGCGAAGAAGCTTCAGGTGCTGGGGAAAGATGCGTTCTCTTCCGGGTTAGGCGACAGCAGAGGTATTTTTCTCAATAACGCGCCAAAGTATCAGGTGTTTATCGCGATCTCTCGCAGTGGGGAAACCGAGCAAGTGCTGGATAAGGCGCGTATCGCCAAAAACATTGGTATGAAGGTGATTGCCTTTACCCGCGCGTCGTTGAACTCATTAGGCGAGTTAGCCGATTTGCACTTCCGGCTCTACGATGATGCGGTTCACTATGCAGCGGAAGCGGGCGAGATTAGCTCATTTGAATCGAATCTGGTGATGCTGATCGATTTACTGTTGTTACAGGCAACAGCGGAAAAATAGTAATCCGCTGTCGCCGTCATTAGATCTACACTCGGTATTACGCGTTGCCGCTTCCCTTAAACTCCCTCAGGAAACTCCCCCACTTGCGCTCGTAGAACGGCGTGGTGTGTTTAATCATGTAATGACTGATGCCCGGCTCGCCTTCCTTCACCAGACACAGGTCGACAGGACGATCGTCCGGTAAGGTATCGCTAGCGACGCTGCCTGCTTCACGAATGATGGTTTCCTCATCCTGATCGACATCAATACCAATCAGCAGATGCGGCTGTTCTTCACCCGGTTCCTGAATCTGTGCCAGAAACGCCCGTTTTACATGGCGATGCTTGGTAAAAAGCTGTGTCAGAGAGTCAATCATCTGTGCTGGCATCTCAGCTGGCTGGCTCAGCATGACCTGCATATCGTCTTCAACAACGCGCTGTTGAACAAAGCCGTTACCTTCGCCAGACAGAATATGTTCAATTTCCTGCGGCAGAAATTCTTTGCCATACGGAAGCTTAGGATTGAGGAACAGCGTAACACCCTGCGTTATTTCAAACAGAGAGCGCACTGGCAGTGCCAGAAAAGACGCTTCTTCCGTAATCACGCTCTGTAACGCTTCCAGAGAAGAGAAGAAAGGAATGGCGGACGAACCATCGTCTTTTTCCCAGTGCTGAATGTTCACATTACTGCCCGCATGCAACACCGTCTCACCGGATTCATCCCCGTCATCAGTACTGCCCAGCACGAATACAGTGGCTTCCATCAGTTCGCTGAAAAACTCAGGGCGATGCGCGGGCTCCATTGCGGCCAGAATCAGCACTTCTTCCAGTTTATTACGTGGCGAAAACTCCATACTTTCCTCAACATGATTACGTTAAAAACCGGCGCGTTGAGGCCGGTTTTATTTCTCAACACATTCTGTAAATAGCAGACAAGCCTGAACCGACTACTTGGCGTTGCTCAGCAGGAGATTCGCCAGCGTGCGCACGCCGAGTCCCGTCGCGCCCGTCGCCCACTGATCAACCGCACCTTTGCGGTACGTTGCGGAACAGTCGATGTGCAGCCAGCCCTGCTGATAATTTTTCACAAAGTGCGACAGGAAAGCGGCTGCCGTGCTGGCACCGGCGGTGTGTGCACCACTGGCAATATTGTTCAGATCGGCAAAGCTGGACGGCAGATGGCTGCGGTGGAACTCTTCCAGCGGCAGGCGCCAGAACGGCTCATTTTCTTCTTTCGCACTTTCCTGCAATGCCGCAACCAGCTCATCATCAAAGCTGAACAGCGCGTGATAATCGTTGCCCAGCGCCATTTTCGCTGCGCCCGTCAACGTTGCACAGTCAATGATCCACTGCGGATTCTGCTCGGAAGCATCAATCAGACCATCCGCCAGTACCAGACGCCCTTCCGCGTCAGTGTTCATCACCTCAACCGTTTTACCGTTGCGATAGCGAATGATGTCGCCCAGTCGGAATGCATTGCCGCTCACCATGTTGTCTGCGCAGCACAGATACAGTTTCACTCGCTGTTGCAAACCGCGTGACGCTGCCAGCGCCAGTGCCCCCGTCAGAGTAGCCGCACCGCCCATATCTGACTTCATGGAATCCATTGATCCACTCGGCTTCAGGCTATAGCCGCCGGTATCAAACGTAATACCTTTGCCCACCAGACAGGCGAACACTGGCGCATCCGGGTTACCCGTCGGGTTATAGTCCAACGCCAGCAGCACCGGCTGACGTTCAGAACCGCGACCGACCGTGTACAGACCGGCATAATTCTGTTCACGCAGATCTTCACCTTTGGTGATGCGGTAGTTAACGGCATCACATGCCACGTCACACAGCAGATCGACCGCGCGGGTCGCCAGTTGTTCTGGCCCCAAATCTTCAGCAGGCAGGTTGATGGTGTCACGAACCCAGTCAACAATCTTCAAGCGGTCATTCAGCTCTTTCTTGTCGGCATCGTTCAGCTCCGCCCATTCAACCGTTCTTTGCCCTTTCGGCCCACGATAACCCTGCCAGAATGCCCAGCTGTTTGCCAGATCCCAGCCTTCACCCGCTAACGTAACGTGTTTGATCCCCTGCCCGTCGATTTTGCGGGCGGCACGCTGGATCGTTGCCAGTGCAGCTTTGCCATTCAGTGACGTCGTGCCAACATGAATGGTAAAACCCTGCTCATTCACACTCAGCGTTGCTTTTTCTCCCCAGCGCGCGTCAGCTGGTTGAGTCGAGAGTGAAATCAGCATGGTATTGTTCGTCATAGTGCTTCTCCGATAATGGATATTCCTGCCACTTTTCATGTTTGCAGGTGCTTTTCATGTTTGCAGATACATAAACCGTGCATCATGACATGAAAATGTTACGAATTTTGGCACGAAAATAAAATGGGCCACCAGCCTAATAATGGTCACGTAAGTCTCATACCAGGAGAAACACGGGATGAGGTTCCCGCAGGGATACCTCGCCCCGTGGTCACTCCATGTATCTCGGTTCTCAAACGCTCGGCATTAACCTAGTAGCCCCGTCATATTACTTAGTCGGCTTCATCTAACCAGACCAGTAAGATCGCTTCCAGAATTTTTTCGTTGGAGCCGTCCGGTCGATCGTCAAATTCATCCAGCTCGCAGACCCACTGGTGCATATCTGTGAAACGCACGGTTTTCGGATCGAGATCGGGAAACTGGTCGTAAAGTGCTTCGCCAATAGCCCGACTGTCTGTCCATTTTAATCCCATAACGGTTCCTCCCTATTCAGATCAATGCTCGCGCGCGTGGTTGATCGTATAGCGCGGGATCTCGACGATGAGATCGTCTTCGGCGACACGTGCCTGACAGCCCAGACGGCTTTCCGGTTCCAGCCCCCAGGCCTTATCCAGCATGTCGTCTTCTTCTTCTGTGCTTTCTGCAAGCGAGTCAAAGCCTTCACGCACGATGCAATGGCAGGTGGTGCAGGCACAGGATTTCTCGCAGGCATGCTCAACGTCAATACCGTTACGCAGGGCGACTTCCAGTATACTTTCACCGCGTTCCGCTTCCAAAACCGCGCCTTCAGGACACAAATCCTGATGCGGTAAAAAGACTATCTTAGGCATGTTACACCTCATCCACAGAATGGCCTGCCAGCGCACGACGGATAGAGGCATCCATACGACGGGCGGCGAATTCCTGGGTTTGTTGATCGACTGTTTTAATCGCGGCTTCAATTGCCACGGGATCGCTTCCCTGCATCATCGTATGCAGGTGTTCGGATGCCGCGACAATGATACCTTTTTCGTCATTACTCAATAACGCTGCGTCGGCCACCAGTGCGCTTTGCAAGCTTTCCAGCACGCGTGCCGCCTCCACTTTTTGCTCTGCCAGACGACGCGCCCCGACATCTTCCTTCGCATTCAACATCGAGTCGGTGATCATCGTGGCAATTTCCGTATCGCTTAAACCGTACGACGGTTTAACCTGAATAGAAGCCTCGACGCCCGTCGATTTCTCCATCGCTGTAACGCTCAGTAAACCATCTGCATCGACCTGAAAAGTCACGCGAATATGAGCCCCTCCCGCAGGTAACGACGGTAGGCCACGCAGTGAGAAGCGGGCAAGCGAACGGCAATCCGCCACCATTTCGCGCTCCCCCTGCAAGACGTGGATCATCATGCCGCTCTGGCCGTCTTTAAAGGTTGTGAATTCCTGTGCGCGGGCAACCGGGATCGTGGTATTGCGCGGAATGATTTTTTCCACCAGCCCGCCCATAGTCTCAAGCCCCAGCGACAAGGGGATCACGTCCAGCAGCAGCATTTCACTGTCCGGCTTGTTGCCGACCAGAATATCAGCCTGAATCGCCGCGCCGATCGCCACAACCTTGTCAGGATCGATAGACGTCAGCGGTGTACGACCAAAAAATGTCCCCACCTGCTCACGCACCAATGGAACACGCGTCGATCCGCCGACCATCACCACTTCCTGCACGTCTTCTGCCATCAGCCCCGCATCTTTCAGCGTACGACGACAGGACAGCAGCGTCCGTTTCACCAACGGAGCAATCAGTGCATCAAGCTGTTCACGGGTGATAGTCCCCAGCCAGCCAGCAACATTCACACCTATCGAATCAGCGCTGCTGAGCGCAATTTTGGCTTTCACCGCCGCGTCACGAAACGCATGCTCCAACTGGCGATCGTCACGATCGTGAACACCTGCCTGTTCGCGCAGCCACTCGGCCAGCAGATGATCGAAATCATCACCGCCCAGCGCAGAATCACCGCCAGTCGCCAGCACTTCAAAGACACCACGGCTTAAGCGCAGAACGGAAATATCAAAAGTACCGCCGCCCAGATCGTAAATGGCGATCACGCCTTCTTTACCGGAATCTAGCCCGTAGGCAATCGCCGCTGCGGTTGGCTCGTTGAGCAGACGTAATACGTGCAGCCCAGCCAGACGCGCCGCATCTTTGGTACCCTGACGCTGTGCGTCATCGAAATATGCGGGAACGGTAATTACTACACCATCCGGCACGCCGCCTAGCGCAGATTCCGCACGCGCAGCCAGCGCAGACAAAATATCCGCAGACACCTGCACGGGATTCAGGTTACCAGCCGACGTCTGAATCAGCGGCAAGCCGTTATCGCTGGCGTGAAAACGGTAGGGTAAATGAGGGTAACGCTGCTGAATGTCGGCCAGAGAACGCCCCATCAGGCGTTTGACTGAACTGACGGTGTTTTCCAGATCGTGGACAGCATTGTCGCGCGCGTGCCAGCCGACGCTGTAGCCATCGTGACGATAGTGGACAACCGACGGCAGCAGATCGCGCCCGTCGCTGTCCGTCAGCGTTTGAGCTTCGCCGCTGCGCACGGTGGCAACGAGAGAATGGGTGGTGCCTAAATCAATACCGACGGCCAGACGTCGCTGGTGCGGTGCCACACTGAGACCTGGCTCACTAATTTGTAATAAGGCCATATTGAGCTTCCATCAATTGGCTGGCGAAAGCCCTGTATGGCAATCACCATCGGGTTTCTCGCCGGATTAACGAGTTATCTGTCCAGCAATTGTTCTTCGAGTTCTTCAACCTGTTGCTGGAGTTTGTCTAAAAAGCGTAGCTTGCGCACGGTGTCCGCAGCGTCTGTCCACGTCTCATTATCCAGTTCATGACGCATATGAGAACGACGAGTGCCAATCATGACCTGCAACCGCTCGGCGAAGGTCGTCAGTGCCTCATCGGCATCCGATCGCTGAGAGATCGTATCCAACTCTTCGCGCAGTTCAAGCTGTTCCATCAGGAATGCCGTGTCCCGCATCGTGTGCTGCTCGTTGTTCACATCAAAACCGTGCAACGACAGCATGTACTCCGCGCGTTTCAGCGGGTGTTTTAGCGCCTGATAGGCGTTATTGATCGTCGCCGCCTGCTGTACAGCCAGCATACGCTCGCGCTCTGGGCTGGTAGCATAACGGTCAGGATGAAACTGACGCTGCAAATCCTGAAAACGGGATGCAAGCAGGCTACCATCCACATCATAGCGAATAGGCAGCCCGAATAACGTAAAGTAATCCATAGTGGTACTCTGGGAGTGTTGGGTAGCAGCGCGTGTCATTAATCGATAGTACGCTCACTACCCAAGAGGGGTCAGACGTTGAAACTTTCGCCGCAACCACATTCGCCGGAAATGTTAGGATTATTGAACTTAAAGCCTTCGTTCAGCCCTTCTTTAACGAAATCCAACTCCGTTCCGTCAAGATAGACCAAGCTTTTGCCGTCTACGATGACTTTGACGCCTTTGTCTTCAAAGACAGTGTCACCGTCGTTCAAATCATCAACAAACTCCAACACATACGCCATACCGGAACAGCCGGATGTCCGTACGCCAAGACGCAGCCCAAGGCCTTTGCCTCGGTTTGCGATGAAAGCGCTCACGCGTTGCGCCGCACTTTCGCTCAGAGAAATCGACATACTGTTACCTCGATCGTTCGCCAACTCGACGGAATCAGGCACCGATAACCACGGTGCACCCGACGAGCTCAGCCGCAGAGATTACTGCGCGTCGCGTTTACTTTTGTAATCCGCAATCGCTGCCTTGATAGCGTCTTCCGCCAGGATGGAACAGTGAATCTTCACTGGCGGTAGTTCAAGCTCTTCGGCAATCTGCGTGTTCTTAATCGCTTCAGCTTCATTCAGCGATTTTCCCTTTACCCACTCTGTGACCAGCGAGCTGGAGGCAATGGCAGAACCACAACCGTATGTCTTGAAGCGGGCATCTTCGATGATACCTTCGTTGTTGACCTTTATCTGCAACTTCATCACATCGCCGCACGCTGGCGCGCCGACCATGCCGCTACCGATAGAAGGATCGGCGTTGTCAAACGAACCCACGTTGCGTGGATTTTCATAGTGATCAATTACTTTTTCGCTGTAAGCCATGATAGTCGTCCCCGCTCTGGTGAATTAATGATGCGCCCATTCGATGCTGCTGATATCTACGCCCTGTTTGAACATTTCCCACAGCGGAGAAAGATCGCGCAGACGACCGATAGATTTACGCACCAGCTCGATGGTGTAGTCGATCTCTTCTTCGGTGGTAAAACGTCCCAGCGAGAAACGGATCGAGCTATGTGCCAGCTCATCATTCATGCCCAGCGCGCGTAACACGTAGGAGGGCTCCAGACTGGCCGACGTACAGGCAGAACCGGACGATACCGCCAGATCCTTGAGTGCCATAATCAACGATTCACCTTCAACATAGTTGAAACTGACGTTCAGGATATTGGGCACGCCCTGCTCAATATCACCATTCAGGTAGACTTCTTCAATATCATTAATACCGTTCCACAGACGATCGCGCAGCGTACTCAGGCGATCCATTTCTGCGGTCATCTCTTCTTTCGCGATGCGGTAGGCTTCGCCCATACCGACAATCTGGTGCACAGGCAGGGTGCCAGAACGCATGCCGCGCTCATGACCACCGCCGTGCATCTGCGCTTCGAGGCGGATACGGGGTTTACGACGAACATACAGTGCTCCGATCCCTTTCGGCCCATAGATTTTATGGCCGGAGAAAGACATCAGATCCACTTTTAACTGGCTGAGATCGATAGGCAGTTTGCCTACGCTCTGCGTGGCATCAACATGGAACACGATACCGCGACTGCGGCACATTTCGCCGATGGCTGCGATATCCTGCACTACGCCGATTTCATTATTGACGTGCATGATGGAAACCAGAATGGTGTCTTCGCGCATCGCAGCTTCAAGTTCAACCAGATCAATAATGCCGTTGCGCTGCGGTGCCAGATAAGTGACATCGAAGCCTTCACGTTCGAGTTGACGACAGGTATCCAGCACGGCTTTGTGCTCGGTCTTACTGGTGATGATGTGTTTGCCCTTCTTCTGGTAGAAGTTGGCAGCACCTTTAATCGCGAGGTTATCGGCTTCGGTCGCGCCTGACGTGAAGACAATCTCACGTGGGTCGGCACCGACCAGTTCAGCAATTTGGTTACGGGCGATATCAACCGCCTCTTCCGCCTGCCAGCCAAAACGGTGTGAACGGGAAGCCGGATTACCGAACGTACCGTCCAACGTCAAACACTGCATCATTTTCTCAGCGACGCGCGGGTCAACCGGCGTGGTAGCTGAATAATCGAGATAGATAGGTAACTTCATTGCTCATAAACTCCGTACATCACTTCAAAACGTACAATGCGTTTTGTTTTATTGACAGGTTGTTTATACCCGCAACCTTTCGGGCCAGTGCAAAGTTTTACTATTTTATAGTCGGAACAATTTATCGTCGGAATAATTTATAGCCAGATCAACACTGTGACAGTCGCCATAGCACCCGATCCACATTGGGCAACGTGGTCATTGATTAGGCGGCGATCAGAAAGGCAAAACGTGACGAGTAAAGGTACTCGTCACAAGGAACCTGTCACGTTGAAGGTGTATCAGGCGCGCAGGTTAACGTTGATCGTTTCCTGGATGCGCCCATTCGCGGTGCGACGCGTATCAGTATCCTGACGATCCGCAACGTTCAGTACTTCCTTATTATTCACCAGCTCATCCAGCGTGATGTTATTCAGGAAGTCAGTAATACGGTCGCTCAGATCGCGCCACAGCGTGTGCGTCAGGCAGCGATCGCCACCCTGACAGCTTTCGCGGCCTTGGCAACGCGTTGCGTCAACAGACTCATCGACAGCAGAAATAACCATACCAACAGCGATTTCATTCGCGTTTTTACCCAGCAGGTAACCGCCGCCTGGGCCACGAACGCTGGCAACCAGTCCGTTCTTACGCAAGCGCGAAAATAGCTGCTCCAGATAAGACAGTGAAATACCTTGGCGTTCGGAAATATCCGCCAATGGAACTGGTCCTTCCTGGGAATGCAGAGCCACATCGAGCATGGCGGTAACGGCGTAACGGCCTTTGGATGTCAGTCTCATGATAGTGGTACCTGTAGGTAAAACATGTATTATGAAAACATGTATTGGCAGAACATACCGCGAGTCTGACATTCCCGAGTGTTTTAGTCAACTATTTAACCGAGTAAAACACTCAAGTATTATTCGTCGTGTGTTTTTTGTACCGAGCTGAGTATTCCACGCAGGATGTTAAGTTCCTGAGCTTCAGGTCTGGCGCGGGTAAACAAGCGACGCAGCTTGTTCATCACCTGCCCTTGATGTGCTGGTCGGATAAATCCGGTTTGCAGTAACGTCTGTTCAAGATGCTGATAAAAGCGTTCCAGATCGTCGACCAGCGGGTACGGCGATTCTTCATGCTCCGGCTGCCCAGCCTGTAACCGATCCAAATGCGCGATACGGACTTCATAAGCAATAATCTGCACCGCCATCGCCAAATTTAGCGAGCTGTATTCTGGGTTAGCGGGAATCGCCACGTGGTAATGACATTTCTGAAGTTCATCATTCGTCAGTCCCACACGCTCACGCCCAAACACCAGCGCCACCGGCGCGTGCTCCGCTTCCTGCGCACTGCGAACGCCACACTCACGCGGTTCCAGCATCGGCCAAGGCAAAGTGCGGGAACGTGCACTAGTGCCGACCACCAGATTGCACCCTTCGAGCGCCTGATCGAGCGAATCAACAAGGGTGGCATTACCGATAACATCGCTGGCGCCTGCGGCCAACGCAATCGCCTGCGAATCAGGCTTAACCAATGGATTGACTAAATAAAGTTTGCTTAAGCCCATGGTTTTCATCGCCCTGGCCACTGATCCCATATTGCCAGTGTGCGACGTTTCAACCAGAACAATGCGAATATTGTCTAACATTATGTACTCTGTTGTGCGAAAGGAAGTCATGCGAAAAGGAAACCGCCATACCTTAACACAAACTTAGCTATTTTACTTTTCTACTGCTATACTCTGCGCCGCTTTCCGTTCTTTAACATTCCAGTGGACCGATACCATGCATCCGATGCTCAACATCGCTATACGCGCTGCGCGTAAAGCCGGCAATTTGATTGCCAAAAACTATGAAACGCCAGACGCCGTCGAAGCTAGCCAGAAAGGCAGCAACGATTTTGTGACCAACGTCGATCGGGATGCAGAACGTCTGATCATTGAAGTCATCCGCAAGTCTTACCCACAGCACACCATTATTGGTGAAGAATGTGGTGAGCTGGCAGGTGAAGATCCGGCAGTACAATGGGTTATCGATCCTCTGGATGGCACCACCAACTTCATCAAGCGTTTACCCCACTTCGCCGTTTCTATCGCGGTCCGCATTAAAGGCCGTACCGAAGTTGCCGTTGTTTATGATCCTATGCGTAATGAGCTGTTTAGTGCTACCCGCGGTCAGGGCGCACAGTTGAACGGTTATCGTCTGCGCAGCAGTACTGCCCGCGATCTTGAAGGCACCGTACTGGCAACAGGTTTCCCCTTCAAATTAAAACAACACAGCAAAAGTTATATCAACGTTGTTAGCGCACTGTTCACCCAATGTGCGGATTTCCGTCGCACGGGTTCTGCCGCACTGGATCTGGCCTATGTGGCCGCGGGTCGCGTTGATGGTTTCTTTGAGATCGGTCTGAAGCCGTGGGATTTTGCCGGTGGCGAACTGTTGGTACGTGAAGCTGGCGGGATCGTGACGGACTTCGTTGGCGGCCATAACTATCTGGCATCCGGCAATCTGGTTGCAGGCAACCCGCGTGTGGTGAAATCTATTCTGGGCACCATCCGTGAAGAACTGAGCGACGCGCTGAAACGCTAATCTCGACCCACTCCGACCCACTCTCATAAAAATGAACTCGGGTCGGAGTTGTTATTTTTCTTTACATATGAATCCTGTATACGCATTGTTTATCAATATACGATAATAATTATCAAACTCATTACACTGATAACTTCATCACATTGATAAATTGTGAATTAGGATCGCCACCATGTTAAGAAAATCAGCAAGATCGTTCTTCCTGACCGCATTACTCTCCGCCCCACTCTTCAGCTACGCTACCCAATATCCTCTCACCGTTACCGATTTCGACGGCAGAAGTGTCACCATTAAACAAGAGCCGCAGCGCATCATTCTGCAAGACGGCCGCGATATTATGACGATGGCATTACTTGACCGCGATAATCCCTTTCAGCGTCTTGTCGCCTGGAACAATCTGGCGAAAAAACAGGACACGGCAACCTGGGACATGCTGAAAGGAAAATGGCCTGAGTCCGTCGGCATTTTGGATATGGGTTTCAGTGATAAAGGCAACGTCGATTTGGAAAGCGTGCTGTCAAAACAGCCAGACCTGATGATTGCCCAGTTGCGTGCCAAGGCGGCGCTGAAGGAAAGTGGTGTGATTGACAAGCTCAGCGCACTGAATATTCCCGTACTGTTTGTCGATTATGAAGTGAATCCGGCTAAAGATACCGCCTCTAGTGTCGATCTGTTGGGTAAGGTTCTGAATCGTGAAGCCAACGCCAAAGCGTATACCGATTTCTACCGCAAACACCTCGATGCCATTCAGCAGAAAACCGCCGCGATAACCCCAAAACCCAGCGTCTTTATTGAACCGATTGCCGGAAATTCGGATTCCTGCTGCTTCACGCACAGCAACAGCGGCTGGGGCGGATTGATTGAAGCCGTCGGCGCGACAAATATTGGTTCGGGTTTGCTACCGGGTGCATCCGGCTTTGTCTCGCTGGAAAAAATCATCAGCATGGAGCCTGATGCCTACATCATGACGGGCTCTAAACGTGGTAACAGTCAGGTATTACCGTTAGGCTATGGCGCGACTGTCGAAGACGTTCGCACTCAGGCTAATGTGCTGCTAAGCCGCACCGGTATTAGCCAGATCCCAGCGGTTCAGGCTAAGCACGTCTATGGTATTTACCACCATTTCTACAACCATCCTTACAACATTGTTGGTATGGAATATCTGGCAAAAGATATTTATCCTCAAGCGTTTGCCAGCTTGAACCCTGATGACACGTATCACCATATCATTCAAAATTTCACCTCGCTGCCTGACAGCGACTTTATCTTTGCCTGGAAACAAGGTGAGTAATTTTTCATGAGTACAACCACTGAACCGGGTATCCACAATACTGCCGTGGATGCCAACACCATTATGGACAACTA
The DNA here is from genome assembly GCF_000740965.1 of Pectobacterium atrosepticum. Lineage (NCBI taxonomy): Bacteria > Pseudomonadati > Pseudomonadota > Gammaproteobacteria > Enterobacterales > Pectobacteriaceae > Pectobacterium > Pectobacterium atrosepticum. The sequence continues at coordinate 3,548,533 of NZ_CP009125.1, forward strand.
TCGCGCCATCATTCGACGCCGTGTGAGTGTTATGGCGATACTGCTGTTGATCATCATCGGCTCGTTGTTGCTGGATTTCACGATGGGACCTTCGGGACTCACGCTTGATGTGCTCTGGAACACGCTGACCGACCCGGCCAGCGCCGATGCAGGCACTCGCGTGATCGTCTGGGATATTCGTCTGCCTTATGCGTTGATGGCCATTATCGTCGGGCTAGCGCTCGGCCTGGCTGGCGCAGAGATGCAAACTATCCTGAACAACCCGCTGGCCAGCCCGTTTACGCTTGGCGTTTCCTCCGCCGCTGCATTCGGCGCTGCACTGGCGATCGTCCTTGGAATCGGCATCCCCGGCATTCCGGCTCAGTGGTTTATTTCTGCAAACGCCTTTATCTTTGCTCTGCTGGCAGCATTGCTGCTTGATGGCATTACGCGCTGGACGCAGGTCGCCACCTCCGGCGTCGTGCTGTTCGGTATCGCGCTGGTGTTCACCTTCAATGCGCTGGTTTCTATGCTCCAGTTCATCGCCAACGAAGACACGCTGCAAGGTCTGGTGTTCTGGACGATGGGCAGTCTGGCCCGTGCCTCGTGGGAAAAACTGGGCGTCCTGCTGCTGGTGCTGGTCATCGTTATGCCTATTTCACTGATGAGCTCATGGAAACTGACCGCACTGCGGTTGGGTGAAGATCGCGCCGTTAGTTTTGGCATTAACGTTCGCCGTCTGCGTCTGGCGACGCTGCTGCGCATCAGTATCTTGTCTGCCATTTCGGTCGCGTTTGTCGGCCCAATCGGCTTTATCGGTCTGGTTGCTCCGCATATCGCACGTATGATTTTCGGTGAAGATCACCGTTTCTATCTGCCTGCCAGTGCACTAACGGGTGCGCTGGTGCTATCGATGGCGTCTGTTGCCTCGAAAAATCTCATTCCCGGCGTCATTATCCCGGTGGGTATCGTCACCTCACTGGTTGGTGTGCCATTCTTCCTGAGTATCATCCTGCGCCACAGAGGGAACGTATGAGCCAGCAAACCGCTTCTGGATTACGACTTTCCCACTTTCGCGCAGGCTACCCTAAGCGTCAGGTGATCCGCGATCTGTCCGTGCCGCAGTTGCCGCGTGGAAAGATCACGGTGCTGCTCGGCCCCAACGGCAGTGGAAAATCAACCCTATTGCGCGCGATGGCGGGTCTGAACGCTTCCGAAGGTGAACTGTGGTTGGATGACACTAACCTGATGACACTCCCGTTCGCTCAGCGAGCGGAAAAAGTCGTTTATCTGCCGCAGTCGTTGCCCGCCGGCGTGCACTTGCACGTACTGGAATCCATTATCGTCGCACAGCGCGCGTCCGGCGGCATGCACAACGCCGAAAAGCAGGATGAAGTCATGACCCTGCTGCGTCAGTTAGGCATCGAGCATCTGGCGTTGAGCTATCTTGATCAGCTCTCAGGCGGACAGAAACAGCTGGTTGGGCTGGCGCAGTCGCTGATCCGTCAACCCTCGTTGCTTTTGCTGGACGAACCGCTCAGTGCGTTGGATCTGAATTATCAATTCCACGTGATGGATTTGGTACGAAAGGAAACGCGTAAGCGCAACATCATCACCGTTGTGGTGGTGCATGACATCAATATTGCCTTGCGTCATGGCGACCACGTACTGATGCTACAAAACGGTAATCTGATTGCAGATGGCGCGCCGGCCGAAGTCATTAGCCCAGAAAGCCTGTCAGCGGTCTATGGCGTACGTGGACGCATCGAACGCTGTTCACAGGGCGTACCGCAGGTGATTATTGACGGATTAGTCAGCGAACCTACCATCTAGGCAATTGGCCGCTCAAATAGCCTCCGGTAAGCAAGTGCCCCGGAGGCATAATACTGCTAGTGTAAACGCTCAGTTCCCAACATATCGCGCATGTTCGTCAGCATGTTCTCAAACAAGCGTAATGCCAACCCTACACTGTTTACGTTGTAGTACAGCGCCGCGTCATGATGCTTTAAATAATCCTCAAACTCTGGTTTACCGATCAATTTATAAATAGCTGTAAATCGCAAAATCAGATGGCTGCAATTATTGAGATACAGATCAAGCGTGCGGTAATCGCTGTTCATTAATTGAGTCAGTAGCGTAGTCATATGCTCGAACTCCGTCAGTAACGACGCATAATTCCCCAGATTTTCCGCACTATGTTCGGTCAATTCCATACCGTCATCTCCCTTGGTCTTCTCTTTTCTCCATCCGTCATCGACTCCTTTGGCCACGCGCCGTTTGGCACGTGGCTCTATAGATTAAAAACGCTGCCAGCCCGCTTCATCCTGAGCAAGCGCATTTTTGTTCTTCGCGGAGGCAAGACGAGGTGCAGATAGGCCGGACGGTACAGAAGCAAGAGCGGGGATCAGCGACGATGAAGCGATTTGTCCCACAATAAATTGCCCCACCAGTTGGCTCAATGTGCTCGCCTGTTCCTGTAACGACTGCGAGGCCGCAGAGGCCTCTTCGACCAATGAGGCGTTTTGCTGAGTCACATCATCCATCTGGTTAACGGCCTGATGTACCTGGCTGATACCCTGACTTTGTTCTTCCGTCGCCGCAGCGATTTCATTAACTAAATCCGTCACCTGCTGGATCGCATCTTTCATCGCCGACATGTTTTTCCCTACATCGCTGGCTTGTTCAACCCCCGAAGACACCAGCGAATTTGAAGCATCAATCAAGTCCTTGATTTCACGCGCCGCTGTAGACGAACGCTGCGCCAGCGTGCGCACTTCACCCGCTACCACCGCAAAACCGCGCCCCTGCTCACCCGCACGCGCAGCTTCCACCGCCGCATTCAGAGCAAGGATATTGGTTTGAAACGCAATCCCTTCGATAAGCGCAATGATGTCGGTGATCTTGCCTGAGCTATTGCGAATATGTTCCATCGTATTCAGCATGGTGCTGACTGAATCGGCGCTATCGATGGAAATTTTGCTGGCATTCCCTGCCAGCAGGCTGGCCTGTTGCGTGTTTTCTGCGTTCTGGCGCACCGTTTCACTAATTTCCGTCATACTGGCCGCAGTTTGTTCCAGCGAAGCCGCCTGTTCCTCAGTGCGGGATGACAAATCCTCATTACCTGCCGCAATCTGCGTTGCCGCACTGCTCACCGACTGCGATGAAGCACTCACCGAGGCCAGCGCTGAAGATACCCGTTGCATCAGGCTATTAAAGGCGCGGGCAGTATTCCCAACTTCATCCTTGCGTCGATCGTCAGCTTGAATCGTCAAATTGAGATGCGTGCTGACGTTTTCCATCGTTTGACTCATATTATTCAAACTTTTCCTGATGCCCAGAATAGTCCTCACAGCAAAAAAGCCAATTAGCAACACGATCAGTAACGCACCAGACAACAAACCAAACCACGTTTGATCATAGATTCGTTTATTAACCTGACGCAGATCGTCGCCCATTTTGACATTAAGATCGAATTGCTTACGATAATTGGCGATCAGATCACGAACGACCTTTCCCGGACCTTCCATTCCCTGAAGCAGGCCGAGAGCGATGTCATTCTGGTTCGCTCTTGACGCATTCAGAAAAACGGGCAAAGACGCCTGTAATTTCTTGGTCAATTCAATCGCCGTATTGGTCAGTTGGCGATCCCCCTCGCTGGAAGCATTATTTTTCAGGTAATACTCATTGAGTACCTTCATCTCTTCGATATTTTTAGTAATGTCTTGCTCAATTGCCGGTAACTTACTGTCGTCATCCGTGGTCTGATGACGATACAAAAAAAGCACCAGTGAATTGCTTTTATCCACCAAATTATTTAGATCTTTGATACTTGGAATCGCATTATCCTGAACATATTCAAAACGAGACTGGAACCCTGATAATAATGATAAAGTAACAATAACCAATGAGATAAGTGCTAGCGACATTAACGAAAACGTCAACAGCAGGCGTTGCGTGATATTCATAACCGCTCCATTTTTGAGTTTTTATACCGCATCTTTCTTCCTGATTCCGGTATGTCAAAATAAACACCATCGTCCTCCAGACATGGCATTTTGAGTAAAAATCAGACATACCTTTACCACGCTCAATTATCGACACAGAAGCGAACAGCTTGATAGTAATGATCGCTTAAACCATTCAATAATCTCAAATAAATAGCCAAAAACTATCAAATAAAGATAATCGATCGTCAGAAACATCCATTCATCGGTAATGAAATAAAGTGAAAGAAAAACGTTTGCGTTGCTACCTCGGTGGGCGAACGATCTGATGGCACAGAACACCAGTTATGTTGTGATGAGCGGCTGATATCTCTTTGCGTCGAGCATGAAGCGGAACGATCGATAAAATGCATAAAAAAAGCACTGACCAATGAGGTTCAGTGCTTTTTTATTATCTGATTGACTGTCTGGCGGCGTTATTTCTTCGCAGGCAGCGTAACCCAATAACCTGGCTGATACGGCAACGGCAGGAACTTCTCATGGAAGGTACGGAATGTGGCATCAGGATCGAGATCTTTAAACAGTTCAGGATGCATCCATTTCGCTAATACCTGAATCGCCACAAACTGATACGGGCTGTCATAGAACTGATGCCAAATAGCATGGGCATTGCCATCGGTTGCTACCGGTAGCGTTTTGAATGCTGAGCGTTCCATCAGTTTTTGCAGGCGTTGCAGCGCTTCTTTCTGATCGGCTCCCGGTCCAACGCCAACCCAGCCATTCGCCGTGTTGTAGTTTTTCCAGTTAGCGCCAGTCACCACCACCACATCTGGGCGAGAGCTGATAATCTGCTCAGGGTTCAGCGTACCAAACGTACCAGGGATGATGTTCTTGGCAATGTTGTCACCGCCAGCAGCCTCAACCATGCGGCCAAAGTTCTCATCACCGAATGACATGCAGCACTCTTCATCATAGCCACCCGCGCGATCGATCATCACTTTCGGGCGCGGCCCTTGATAGTTTTTCAACCGATCGGTGACAATTTCAATCTGCTCACGGCGGAATTTAATAAGCGCTTCTGCACGCTCTGGTTTGCCCACCAGTTGCCCCATGATGTGAATACTTTTCTCTGCATTCTCAAACGGCTTCTCGCGGAAATCGATAAACACGACAGGAATACCCAGCGAACTGAGTTTTTCAATCAATTTTCCTTCGTCCGTCGCGGCCTTGGACTCCAGATTCATCAACACTAAATCGGGTTTCAGCGTCAACGCCTGCTCGACGTTAAACGTGCCGTCTTTCGCACCACCAAAGGTCGGCAGTTTTTTGATTTCTGGGTATTTCTTTTCATAGGCCATATAGCCGTCGTAATCGGCTTTTGGCAAATCGTCACGCCAGCCAACCACGCGCTGGAACGGTGCTTCGGTATCAAAGGCAGCCAGCAGATAAATCTGTCGACCTTCCCCTAAAATAATCCGCTTCACTTCGGATTTGATTTCTACCTTCCTGCCACTGACGTCTTCAATAACAATCGGGTTAGCGCTGACAGCAACGCTCGCACTCAACCCCAACAGAACAACGACTGAGAACAGCCATTTTTTCATTATTATTCCCTTCTGCGATTATGGTTATAGATGATAATAGTTATCATTATTGAAATGATATCCCGCCGTGATTATCGGAGGCAACGGGTTTTTAACGTGAGGTTAATAAAAAGTGAAATCAGCCAGAGAATGGTCGAATACCGCCCATCATTGCGGGCTGTGCGCTGAGGTAAAGCAGAATGCCGGAGCCAACCAAAATCATCCCGCCAGCAAAAGACAGAAGAGAAAAAGTAGCACGCTGCCACACGGGTGATGCGCGATTTGCACCTAACCGTTCAATGACGCGACGGCAGTAAAAGACCAGCACGGCCAGTGCCGAGATAGTAATCGCGGTTCCGGCAGCCATCACCAGCGCAGAAGCTACGCCCCACAGATAGACGCCGATCACTTTAGAGAAAAGCAACACCATGATGGCACCTGAGCACGGGCGCATCCCCATCGCCAAGACAATCATCAGGCGTGTGCGCCAACTGCTACCACGTTCAAGTTCTTCATTGCTAGGGAGATGGCGGTGCCCGCAACCGCAGTCGGCATCATGCTGATGAAGGGAGTGAGACGGCGCATAAATCGGGCTAAGCGTCATACGTCCATGAGCTGCCACGTTAAGCGGGGTTACAGGCAAAGGAATAACGCGCAAAATAGTCGCGGGCTTGGGTTGTCGAACTAGCACGATATACAGCTGTTTTAGCGCACGGAAACAGAGCAGCAGCCCCAGCCCCGCCACCAGCACAAAGCTTCCTTTCTCCATCCAGAAACTGCTGTTATGCAGCGTTCGACTCGACAGTTGCAAGATCCCGAGAACGACTGTCACCAGCGCTATCGCCATCAGCCCCTGAACTAACGAGGCAGCAAGCGTTAACTTCAGGCTGCTTTTCAGCTTCGACGGATGCGTCGCCAAATAGGTCATGATGACGACTTTGCCGTGCCCCGGCCCGACAGCATGGAGCACACCATAGACCAGACTGAACATCATCAAACTCAGCCCAGCCTGATGCGGCTGCTGTTCTACCATCTGCAACAAATTCGACATTTGCTGGTGTAGTGACTTCTGCCAGATCGCGCTTTGCAGCACGATTTGCGGCCAGTATCTCACGATGTAATGCAGCGCCGAGGCAAGCAGCGCCAAAAATATCCACAGCGGCCATAGATCGCGCAGTCGGCTCAACAACGAACGTTGACGCGGCAACGATCCAAGATTTACTGACATTGCAACGTCACCCGCTGTGCAAACTGTTTCCCCAGATCCATGTCTTCATCCGGCGCATCATTCTTATCTAGCGACAGCGCATAAGATTGCAATTCAGTGTTAGGTTTCGGCGTGACGAGCGTGGTTTTACAACGTGACGTTAGCGCGGGTGCCAGCTTAACAGCCTTGTCGCTCTGATAGGACATATCGACAAAGTAGGTAGGATCGTAAGTAGAAATTAGCAACGGCTTTCCGGCCAGCGGCTGTGGATGTGCCAGCGGCAGCACAAACTCCAGTATCGCCTGATTGCCTTTGCGGGAAAGATGATATTCGGTTGGCATCGGCGCATATTTCACGGGCTGACTATCACGATAAATATCGGTGAAATAGTGCTGTCCTAACACATTAGCCATGACTTCTGCCGCCAGCTTTTTCCAGACTTCAGAATCCTTTTTCGCCTTTCCAGCGTCATACAGCAGGTCGGCAGACGTGATGGGATCCATCGTCCACTGCATACGTAAACCGGTGATATTGTCGTTCTGGCTCTCAACTGTGGTCTGCATATCAATAAAACTGTGTGGGTGGGCGAACACGGGCTGACAAAGTGCCAGACCTAACACCAGCAACGTTATCCGACCGTACTCTCGCTTCAAAGCGTTATAATGTAACATTATTTTTACCACGATACGTTATATTGACAGTACATACCATTTGCTTACGCTTTTTCGACAGCAGTATGGTGGCTGACAGAGGGCCGGATAAACAGTGCCGGAACCGCCAACAGCGCCATCACCCAAAACGTGCCGCCCTGCAAATGCTCAAACAGGAAGCCGGACACCATTGTCATCACCGCAATACTCCCGCCCATCGCTAACGCGGAATACACCGCCTGTAGCCGCAGTACGTCACCGCCGCTACGTGCCGCAATAAAGCGCATTGCAGCCAGATGGCAAACGGTGAACGTACCGCAGTGCAATATCTGTATCACAATCAGCCACGGCAGAGCCACCGTCGCGCCCATTAAGCTCCAGCGCACCACGCCGCATACGGCAGAGAGCAATAAAAGCTGTCTGGCGCTCCAGCGTCGGAACAGACGCTGGCTGAAGGTAAAGATGACGATCTCCGCAACGACGCCCAACGACCAGAGATAGCCGATAATCGAGGCGGAATAGCCTGAATCCTGCCAATAAATCACGCTGAAACCATAGTAAGCCGCGTGCGCGCCCTGCAACAGAGATACGCAAAGCAGGAAACGCCATACAGCCGGCTCACTCAGCAATCTTTTCCACGGCGTGACGCTGGCCGACTGCGCTGTCGAGGCTGCCGCCTGCGGCATCACGCTAGGTCGGAGCAACATGCCTAACAGCATGACAGCCAGTCCCACGTTGAAGATCGCCAGAATCGCGGGATGCCCCCAGATAGCAACCAGTTCGCCCGTCGCCGCAGAGGCGATAACAAACGCTATCGATCCCCAAACCCGCACCTTGCCATAATCCATCACCACCTGCCGCTGCCAGGTCGCGGCCAACGCATCGGTCAGCGGCACCAGCGGCGCAAAAAACAGGTTAAACCCGATCATCACTATCATCAGCCACAGCCAGGCATTACCCAGCCAAAAACCGACGACCAACGCCAATGACAACAATGCCAGCCCACGTAACACCGCAATCAATTTGGATGGATCTTTCACACTGGGCGTAATGACCAGACTGCCGACGAAGCGCGCCACCAGCCCCGCTCCCAGCAGCATACCAATCGACTCTGCCGAGAGCCCTTCTCCTTTCAGCCATCCGCCCCAAAACGGCAGGAAAACGCCATAACAAAAAAAGTATGTGAAATAGCTCAGCGCCAGCCAGCGCGTCGATTGCAAAACCATGATTTCTCCCTTTCGACGGCGAACACGCCCGTTCACCACCCAACGAACCGTCGCAAACACGACGTTTATAATTTTCCGCTGAAAATGCGCCAACGCTTTTTACTGGCGATTCTTTTTGCCAGTGATTTTTTTGCTGGTTACTTTTTTTTGCTGGTTACTGTGTCAGAGTGCATGCGGCGGCGCAACGCGTTATTCGTCATTAAACGCGAACGAAGGTATCAGCTTGATCAACTGACATAAAAAATTTCCGGGAGAAATTTTTAACGTTGCGTCAGCAACGGCCCGTAAGGGTGGCGGCTAGGGGTGGCATGCCATAAAAAAACGTGGGGAACGTTTTTCAACGTCGCTTGCGACGGCCCGCAGGGTGGCGGCCAAGGATGGCGCGCCATAAAAAACGCCAGCACACAGGCTGGCGTTTGAGACATGTTCCGACAGTGATGTCAGAGAAAAATGCCGAATTATGCGTAAACCGGGAAGCGGGCGCAGATATCCAGAACTTTTTGCTTCACGCGTTCAATGGTCGCTTCGTCGCTGATGTTATCTAACACATCACAGATCCAGCCAGCCAGTTCACGTACTTCCGCTTCTTTAAAGCCACGACGCGTTGCCGCTGGCGTACCGATACGGATACCGGAAGTCACGAACGGGCTCTTCGGATCGTTAGGCACGCTGTTTTTGTTCACGGTAATGTTCGCACGACCCAGTGCTGCATCGGCTTCTTTACCCGTCAGGTTTTTGCTGACCAGATCCAGCAGGAACAGATGGTTGCTGGTCGCACCAGAAACCACGTTGAAGCCACGTGACAGGAAGACTTCTACCATTGCTTTGGCGTTTTTCGCAACCTGCTGCTGATAGACTTTGAACTCAGGTTCCATCGCTTCTTTCAGTGCAACCGCTTTACCCGCGATAACGTGCATCAACGGGCCACCCTGACCGCCAGGGAAAACAGCGGAGTTCAGCTTTTTATACAGATCTTCGTCGCCGCCTTTCGCCAGAATCAGGCCACCGCGTGGGCCAGCAAGCGTTTTGTGCGTAGTCGTGGTCACGATATGAGCATGAGGAACCGGGTTAGGGTAAACATCTGCGGCAATCAGACCCGCAACGTGCGCCATATCGACAAACAGATAAGCACCGATGCTGTCAGCGATTTCACGCATTTTCGCCCAGTCAACCACGCCAGAGTAGGCAGAGAAACCGCCGACAATCATTTTTGGCTGGTGCGTACGCGCCAGTTCAGCCATTTCGTCGTAGTCGATTTTACCGCTTTCGTCGATGCCGTAAGGGATGACTTTATACAGTTTACCGGACAGGTTAACCGGAGAACCATGCGTCAGGTGACCACCGTGTGCCAGGTTCATACCCAGAATGGTGTCGCCCGGCTGCAGCAGCGCGGTGTAAACAGCGAAGTTAGCCTGAGAGCCGGAGTGCGGCTGCACGTTGGCGTAATCTGCACCGAACAGCGCTTTCGCACGATCGATCGCCAGTTGCTCAACGATGTCAACATACTCACAGCCGCCGTAGTAACGTTTGCCCGGATAGCCTTCAGCATACTTGTTCGTCAGCTGAGAACCTTGAGCCTGCATCACGCGTGGGCTGGTATAGTTTTCTGACGCAATCAGTTCAATATGCTCTTCCTGACGCACCACTTCTTGCTCCATTGCTTGCCACAGGTCGGCATCATAATCGGCAATGTTCATTTCACGCTTTAACATCCGGATCTCCTGACTCAGCTAACATAAATATACTGGGAATTAATGGCCCATTTGGGAATTGGGCTACCCTTTTGGGGAATAGCGTATAGTGTAAACCGTTTCTCCCTAATGAAGATAGGTCTTGACAGAGGTTTTTACGCAAACGATTAGCTATAGGCAGCGCAAGGCTTCAGCAAATATAAACCGCGTGGCGGCAAGCAGATTTTTCTTCATTCTCAACCTGCTATTTCTTCATGTTATTCCCTCAGGCTCACTCTACAAACCCCCACCACCAAAAAGGTAATTTACAGCGACGGACAAACCCAATAAGATGCATATAAAATACAACTTATAAAATATGCCAATAAATAAGGAGTCACCATGCTGGATAACCACACTATCGCCATCGTTAAATCGACCATTCCTCTGCTGGCGGAAACCGGCCCGAAACTAACCGCACATTTTTACGATCGCATGTTTACACATAACCCTGAGCTCAAAGATATCTTTAACATGAGCAACCAGCGCAATGGCGATCAGCGGGAAGCACTGTTCAATGCCATTTGTGCTTATGCGACGAATATTGAAAACCTGGCTGCGCTGCTGCCTGCGGTTGAGCGCATAGCCCAGAAACATACCAGTTTTAACATTCAGGCAGATCAGTATCAGATCGTGGGTAATCACTTATTGGCCACGCTGGACGAAATGTTTAGCCCAGGGCAAGAAGTGCTGGATGCCTGGGGTAAAGCCTATGGCGTGCTGGCGAACGTTTTCATCCAGCGCGAGGACGATATCTATCGCAGCACCGAAACGAAAAACGGCGGCTGGAGTGGCGTGCGGCCTTTCCGTATTGTGAACAAGCAGCTACAAAGTTCCGTGATTACCAGCTTCACTCTGGAACCCACCGATGGCCAACCTATTGCAGATTTTCAGCCGGGCCAGTATCTGGCGATTTATATCAAGCATGACAGTTTTGCCAATCAGGAAATTCGCCAATACTCGCTGACTCATGCGCCGAATGGGAAATCCTACCGGATTGCGGTTAAACGTGAAGCACAAGGCACCGTTTCCGGCTATCTGCATGATACCGCTCGCGAAGGCGATATTGTTCATCTGGCGGCTCCGCACGGCGACTTCTTCCTTGATATTCCAACCGACACACCGGTTGCCTTGATTTCAGGCGGCGTGGGGCAGACCCCCATGCTCGGCATGCTGCATACGCTAAAACAACAGGCTCATCAGGCGAAGGTGCTATGGCTGCACGCGGCAGAAAACGGCACAGCACACGCGTTTGCTGATGAAATTGAACAAACGGGGCAGGCGCTGCGGCATTTCGATCACCACATCTGGTATCGGGAACCGCAACAAGCCGACCGTCTGGGTGAAGATTATCATCACAGCGGACTGATGCAGTTGGCCTCGCTAAAAGGCGAATTAACCACGCCCGATATGCACTATTACCTGTGTGGCCCCGTGGTTTTCATGCAGTTTGTCGCACAGCAACTGCTGGCAATGGGCATTCCCGCAGAGCAGCTACATTACGAATGTTTTGGTCCACATAAAGTCGTCTAACCCTCATTGGTGACGGATGAAACCCAAAGGTCGCTTATGCGGCCTTTTTTCATCTTTCAGAAAACCACCAACATATACCCTAAATAATTCAAGTTGCGTGACAAAACGTTAGCGTTTTGAACAACGCTCTGCGTTGACCCTTTAGGGCAAGGCCCATTTATGGCCTTGTAACGCGGCAACTGCGCTGGCCCGAAGGGTGAGTCTCATTTATGAGGCTCATTAATCCCCAGGAGCTTACTCAGGTAAGTGACTGGGGTGAGTAAAGGCAGCCAACGCACAAGCAGCTTGAAATATGACGGGTATAAAACACCTTATTGATCACAAATCTATATGCCAATACGGCAGTGCTCCGCTAAAAAAGAGCTGGGTCACAAAAAATCACGCATTATTAAAATAACATTTCACTTTTAATGAATTGTCATTTCACCACAAGAACCTGCGTTTAGGCATCGCCCTTGAATCGGCTTGGGTGCACAATGAAAGCCCCAGACGTTTTCTCTAAAGGTCGTGACAAGAACGATAAAAAACAGCGATCTTCCTTTGATAACGCTTGGGTTCATTAACCGTTTTCGATTAACCAACAAGGGATATGTCTAACCATGGCAAAACGTTTTTCAGAAAGTGTAGCTTTAGCTCTGATACTTTCCGCCCCTTTCACACTGGTACACGCTAAAACTCCCGCCGCTGCGCACCAGACCGCCGCGCCAGAGAGCGTTAAATTACTGTCAGGTACAACGCTAGGTGAGAAAACCGGGTTATCCGGTAGTGTCACCGCACGGGATATTCATCTGCCCGCCACCATCATTATTAGAGATCAACAGGGCCAGAAACGGCAGACACAGACCGATGAGCAAGGAAAGTATCATCTTGATATCTCTGGCCTCACGCCACCGTTACGTCTTTTAGCCATCGAATCCGGTGGTAATAACTGCCTGCTGAATAATATTTCTCGGGCAATTTGTCTGTCCGCTGTCGCTCCTTCACTGCATGACGGCAAAGAAAATATCGCTAATATCAATCCGCTGACCGACCGCATTACTTCAGATATCGCGGTGGCATCAGGCTACATTGGTCCACAGCAGTTAACGGACGACACAACATCACCAAAACTGAACACCACAGCATGGAAAAAAGCCTACGCTGATTTTCATGCTGGCTTTAATGGCGCGTTGAAGCAGGTAGGCATCAACGCCCCCACGCGCTTCGACCCTCTGACCTACCCCGCCACTCAGCAGGAAGCTGTCACCAAAATCGTCAGCGTTATTAACCATAACCGCAATTATCACAACAATACGGGCTACTCCGGCCACGCGGTGCTGACTGATAGCGCATTTCACCCGATTGTTGGCCTGAACGATAAAGGCGACTATGAACCATTGGATTATCGGTCTGCCCGCCAGAATCTGGATGCGATTCAGAAAGCGCAAACCCGCATTTTCATCGTCGGCGACTCAACCGCAGCCACCTATGAAAAGGGGCGCTTCCCACGCATGGGATGGGGACAGGTTTTTGAACAACAGTTCAGTAAAAACAGCGGCGTAAAAGTCGTCAATGGCGCACGTTCAGGCCGTAGCTCACGCGACTACTTTTACGAAGGCTGGTTCCGCCAGATGCAGCCCCTGATGAAAGAAGGTGACTTCCTGTTTATTCAGATGGGACACAACGATCAAAACTGCAACGGGGCGAAAGCGGTACGCGGCCCTGCTGATGTCGCTAACCTCTGCACTTATCCAAACGATGCCGCAGGGAAAAAACAGGCACCGCAGGGGAAAGCCGATATGTCATTCCAGACATCGCTGGAACGCTATGTCGCCTTTGCCCGTCAGCACAAACTCACGCCGGTTCTGCTGACCCCAACCACCCGAGTCAAAACGGCTGAAGGCAAAGAGGGTACACCGGCCGTACATAGCCACTTCACCAAGCAAAATTCAGAAAAGGGTTATGCCTTCATCGGTGATTACAGCCAGACGATCAAAAACACAGCAACGGATAACAAGGTGATTTTACTGGACGTTGAGCCTGCCACTATCGCGCTGGCGAATCAGGGCAACAGCGATCATTGGAAACAATACTGGCTGGCGATCGATCCCAAACAATACCCTTTTTATCACGATCAACTAGGTAGCCTGAGCAAGCCGGATACCACTCATTTTCAGAAAAAAGGCGCGATTGCCGTGGCCGGAATTGTCGCTGACGCCATTCGGCAGGAACCCGCTTTAGCGTCGCTGGCGGAAAAAACGGCCAGCAAGCACAAGTAGTCATCTGTCAGGCAAAAACAATAAGACAGAACCACGCGCGGCGTAACGTAGCCGCGCGTTATAGACCTTCCTCTTTCCCTTACCGATTACAGGACTCTGGACATGATAAATGCTTCACATCTCGGCAAGACGCTGACCTTAGCCATGTTAATTTCCTCACCCTGGGCGTTAGCGCAGGCAGCCGACTACAATGCGCTGGTTTCCGCTAATGTAACGGACGCCAAAGCCTACAAAACCATTACTGAAGCTATCGCCAGTGCCCCGGCAGACAGTTCTCCGTTTGTTATCTATGTGAAAAATGGCGTATACCACGAACGTCTCACCGTTACGCGTCCCAACATTCATCTCCAGGGCGAAAGCCGTGACGGCACCGTGATCACCGCAACCACCGCCGCTGGGATGCTCAAACCAGATGGCAGCAAATGGGGAACCTATGGCAGCAACACGGTGAAAGTCGATGCCCCCGATTTCAGCGCCCGTTCACTGACCATTAGCAACGATTTCGATTACCCGGCCAATCAGGCAAAAGCTGATGAGGATCCAACCAAATTAAAAGACTCGCAGGCCGTTGCATTATTAGTTGCCGAAAATAGCGATCGTGCGTGGTTCCATGATGTCAGCCTGACAGGCTATCAGGATACGTTATATGTGAAAGGTGGACGCAGCTTCTTCTCAAAATGCCGTATCAGCGGCACCGTTGATTTCATCTTTGGCAACGGTACTGCGCTGTTTGACGATTGCGATATCGTCGCGCGTAACCGTACCGATGTGAAAGATCAGCCGCTTGGCTATCTCACCGCCCCCAGCACCGACATTAAACAAAAATATGGTTTGGTCATTATCAATAGCAGGGTGATTAAAGAGAAAGACGTTCCGGCGAAAAGCTACGGCCTGGGCCGCCCTTGGCACCCAACGACCACCTTTGAAGATGGTCGCTATGCCGATCCTAATGCTATCGGCCAGACTGTCTTCCTGAACACCAGCATGGATGACCACATCTATGGCTGGGACAAAATGTCAGGCAAAGATAAACAAGGTGAGAAAATCTGGTTCCATCCGCAGGACTCGCGCTTTTTCGAGTATAAATCCAGTGGCACAGGCACAGAGAAAAACGATCAGCGCCGTCAGTTGAGCGAGGCGGAAGCGGCTGAATATACCGCAGATAAGGTATTGGCGGGTTGGGTTCCGACAGCGCCTAAAGGGAAGTAAATGTATAGAAGCCAGCCTGATGAGGGCTGGCTTCCTGAAACTCGAATTATTTAGAGTATGCAGCGGTATTGACAGAGTGGGCGAAACGATTAAATCGCTTCCTCGTCCTCTTCACCGGTACGAATACGGACAACGCGTGCCACATCAAAGACAAAGATTTTGCCGTCGCCGATTTTACCCGTCTGCGCGGTCTGCGTGATGGTTTCAACACAGGTATCGACGATATCATCTGATACAACAATTTCGATTTTTACTTTCGGCAGAAAATCGACCATGTATTCTGCGCCACGATACAGCTCTGTGTGGCCTTTCTGACGACCAAAGCCTTTCACTTCCGTTACCGTCATCCCTGTGATGCCCACTTCAGCTAACGCTTCACGCACATCGTCCAGTTTGAACGGCTTAATAATCGCATCAATTTTCTTCATGGAGGAACCTTTGTGTTATCTATGTTGCGGCCAAAGCCGAGCATCAGCGAGTAAACAGCATGTCAGAACTCAGGCAGACAATCTATATCCGTCATACTTTACGCTGTTTGTGAGTTGAGCTCTTACCCACCTCGCATCACACTGCCTGTTCTCTCAGCGCTAGTCTTTAAAATCGTTGGCATCCAACTCGTGGCGGCCCAGCAGTTTATAAAACTCCGTTCGATTACGCCCAGCCATTCGTGCAGCCTGCGTCACGTTACCTTTTGCGATCTGTAATAATTTTCGCAAATAGTTAAGCTCAAACTGATGACGCGCTTCAACAAACGTCGGCAACGCGGTATTTTCACCTTCTAGCGCCTGTTCAACTAACGCGCCACTGATCACTGGTGCGCTGGTCAGCGCCACACATTGTTCGATGACATTCACCAGTTGGCGCACGTTACCCGGCCAGCTCGCCGTCATCAAACGCTTCATCGCATCGGTTGAAAAGGTGCGCACAAAAGGCTTGTGACGATTGGCTGATTCGCGCAGCAGATGGTTTGCCAGCATCGGGATATCTTCAGCGCGTTCATGCAGCGCTGGCAGCTTCATATTCACCACGTTGAGCCGATAATACAAATCCTCGCGGAATTCGTTTTTTTCCATCGCCTTCGGTAAATCACGGTGCGTGGCGGAAATAATCCGCACATCAATGTCCAGATCGCGGTTACTCCCCAGCGGACGGACTTTTCGCTCCTGCAAAACGCGCAACAGCTTAACCTGCAAAGACAGCGGCATATCGCCGATTTCATCTAAAAACAGCGTACCGCCTTCCGCTGCTTGAAAAAGCCCTTCACGGCTGCTGACAGCACCAGTAAAAGCCCCTTTCGCATGACCGAACAGCTCCGACTCCAACAGTGGCTCTGGCAGCGCACCGCAGTTAATCGCGATAAAGGCTTTTTTCGCTCGCGGGCTTGCCGCATGAATAGCCTGAGCCAGCACCTCTTTCCCGGTTCCGCTCTGGCCATTAATCAGCACGCTGACGTCAGACTGTGCGACCATTCGGGCCTGCTCCAGCAGACGCAGCATAATTGGGCTGCGCGTTACGATAGTTTCACGCCAGCTTTCATCACCTGCCGGCGCAGACAGCGCCATCGCTTCATCTATCGCTTTGTAGAGCGCATCACGGTCAACAGGCTTCGTGAGGAAGCTGAATACCCCTTGCTGCGTAGCCGCAACCGCATCGGGAATAGAACCGTGAGCGGTTAGAATGATCACCGGCATCCCCGGCTGATAACGCTGAATTTCAGAAAACAGCGCCATGCCATCCATTTCGTCCATACGAAGATCGCTGATCACCAGATCGAATGTCTCACGCGTTAACAGACGCAGTGCCTCTTGGCCGCTCTCCGCTGTCATCACGCTGAATCCCTCGCTGGTCAGACGCATTCCCAACAGTTTTAGCAGGCTAGGGTCATCATCCACGAGCAACAAACTCGCCGTTTTTCTGGCTGTCATTGTCTTGTTGACTCCTTCTTCGTCGTCGGTTTGTCCGTATGTGATTCCATCGGCGGCGTATAGGTGTCATCCGCATTTACGGGTTCATTTCTGGATTTCGTTGCCGAATTACGTGAGCCGTCTCTATTCGCACCAGCACCGCTGCGACGCTCGGCGTCGTTATCTGGCATATCTCCCGATAGTTGCTTACGGGACGACAGTTGACGCTCAATATCCGTCAGATTTTCCAGTTTCTGCGTGGTGGTTTCTAACTGGTATTGCAGGTGGCTTTGTTGCACTCGTAGAGTGTCTAGCTGTTTGTCGCTGGATTCCTGTAAACGCTTATAGCGCAGGCGTTCATCCGATAGCGCCAGAAACAGCGTTTGTCTGTCACGCCAGGTTTGCATCAGCGGACGCAGCGCCGCAGGGAAAGCCAGGCGATATAAATTGATCTGTGCCAACACCTGACGCCGTTCAGCCTGAGTGATACCGGCGTTATCCAACAAAATGCCCTGCTTAAACACGCTATCCCAGCCATCACCCGCAACCTGTCCAGCTTCCTCACGGGCCTGAAATTGCGTCAAACGCCCAGCACAGTCCATCGCCCGTAACCAGTACAGCGCGTTGTTCATGGATTCACGATCGTCTATCTGCCAGAGATGCTCGCATTGTGCGATACGGAAATCGGCAACCTGCTCTTTAGGCGGCGTCACTTCTGTCTCCAGCAACGCGGTACCGCTGTTCACATGACTATTACACGCAGCCAAAACGAGCGGCGACGACACAGCCACCGTTTTCAACAGACGGGAAAATACGCTATTCGTAAGCCATCCCTTCATAAGCCCTACATTCATTATCTATTCATTCTCGGAATTTAGTTATTCTCGGACTATTCGTTATCGGACAATAAGGGCAGCTCGATGCGGAAACACACATCAGCATAGTCCACGGTAATTAGGCTAAGCTCACCACGCATACGACGAATGCAATCACGCGCAATGCTCAACCCCAACCCACTTCCTTTTACTGCACCACGGCGCTGATGGCTTCCCTGATAAAAGGGCTCGAAAATCATGCTCCGCTCAGCATCAGGAATAGGCGTACCGCTGTTGGCGACATCAATCTGAACGCGATTGCCAATCTGACGGCTATAAATCCAAATGTTACCGGATTCCTTACCGTAGTGCACCGCATTGGAATAGAGATTCTCAATCACTCGCATCAACAACGTTGTCTCCGCCCAACAGTGTTCAACGGCCAGCGTCACATCGGTGTGAATCATTTTGGCGCGAGCAGGCAGACTGTGGGACGACACAACAATATCGACAATCTCTTCGATTTCAACGCGTTCCAGCTCGGTCGGCGTATCCGCAAGCTTGCGATTATAGTCGAGCAGTTGATCGATCAATTGCAGCAGGTGGCGGCTGCTGCTATCGAGGATATCAACGACCTCTTTCTGATCGGCAGTCAGCGGGCCGACGACCTCATCCGCCAACAGTTCGGTCCCTTCCCGCAGGCTAGCCAGCGGTGTCTTGAGTTCGTGGGAAATATGGCGCAAGAATTCATGCCGCTGCGACTCCAGCCACGACAGGCGCTCGCTCAGCCAAATAATGCGCTGCGCCAGCGTCCGAATCTCACGCGGCCCTTTGAAGGTACTGGTGTTGCCCAACGAGCGCCCTTCCCCAAGGCGATTAATCATCCTCTCTACGCCATTAACTGGGCCGATAATCATCCGCGTAAAGAGAACCACCAGCAGTACGCTGACTAGGAATAGCAATAGCGCCTGCCAGCCAAAGAACTGGCCGCGTTCAGAAATGGCCTGCTGGAGTTGTTGCCCGCGGGAGAAAACGACATCACGTGTCACCTGTACCATCTGTCCGTTAGCGCGGGAGAACCCTTCTAGCAGGCTGGATGCTGTTTGTTCCGGACCACTGTTATGGCAGCGTATTTCGCCGAGTTGAGTAAGGAGTTGACGTAGCGTCTGGTAATAACGGGGATCGGGTAGTACCTGCGCGTGAGAGTCCAGCATTTGCGAATACTGTTTACGCTGGTTCTGATAGAGCGTCGCCAGCGTCTGATCGTCCAATACGCAGTATTGCCGATAACTGCGTTCCATCGCCAACGCGACGCTGGTCATTGCCTCACTGCGGCGAGCATCCGTCAGCGTTGTCCGGTTAATATCTGCAGCCTGTTCGCTCAGCATGTTCAGGCTTTGATAAGCCTGATAGGCCAGCACCAACAGCGGCAGCAACACCAGCAAGAACGCCATAATTACTAATTGCCGCAAGGAACGCGGGAATAAACGCCATCGTTTCAAAGAAATCATCTCGTTACCTATCGAATCCGCTTTGATGCTAACTGAGTCTTATAAAAGTTCAACGTTTTCCCTTACGGCATGCGCAATACGGCATGAATACCGATGTAACACTGTAGAAAGTAACGCTGTAGAAAGTAACGCCGTAAAAAGCAATCAGGGGGATTCACTGGAGGAGATGTGACGGGTAAGAAAGCATCACGCGGCCAGAAGAATCGCTCCCTCTGGCCGCGTAACTGAATAGGCGGTGCCTCACTCAACGTGTCGTCCGATGCTTGATAAAGTTCGTTTTCACGCCCTGTTATCGGTCTGGTGGACGATAGGCACCCTTTCTTTTGGCATCATTCCAGATGTTATGAGCGAAAATATTTGCCAGTTAGCAACGCAATCATAACCAGTTGAATGAGCAACACTGATTAAAATGCACGTATCATGCCAACATCAAAAAATAAAAAATAACACACTAATTAATAATGATTTTTACTTTAAAAATCACCAGAAAACACATTAACCAGAATCCAAATAACGAAAATACGCGTAAAAGAGACGATTTATGTCGCTAAAAACAGACAGCTTTATGACATCATTACGCTATCTATATAAATCAATCATTTAAATGTCACTAATTAGAGACAGCGAAAAACCAGTCCGTCGCAAAAAAACGACAAACCGAGAAAACAGACGTAAAAAAGGGGCCGAAGCCCCTAATGCCGATCGTTTAAAAACCGAGATACACGGAGCGACCACGGGGCGAGGTGTCCCTACGGGAACCTCATCCCCGTGTTTCTCCTAAAATGAGGCTTAAGTGATCAGTATTAGGCCGAAGCCCCTTTCCCTAACTGACGTTAGCTCAGCCCAGCTGTCTGCGTGCGTTGCGGAACATACGCATCCACGGGCCATCCTCGCCCCATTCTTCTGGATGCCAGGAGTTACTGACGGTGCGGAACACGCGCTCAGGATGCGGCATCATAACGGTTGCACGGCCGCTGGTGCTAGTTACCGCCGTAATACCGTTTGACGAGCCATTTGGGTTAGCCGGATAGTTTTCGGTTACCTGTCCGTAGTGGTTGATATAACGCAACGCGACCAGACCGTGCTCTTCAATCGCCGCTAAATGCGCATCGTCGCGAACTTCAACTTGCCCTTCGCCGTGTGAAACAGCAATCGGCATACGTGACCCTGCCATGTCGTTCATGAACAGCGACGGGCTTTTATCCACTTCGACCAGACTGAAGCGCGCTTCAAAGCGATCGGATTTATTGCGGACAAAACGCGGCCAGAGATCGGCTCCCGGAATCAGCTCACGCAAGTTAGACATCATCTGGCAGCCGTTACATACGCCCAGCGCCAGCGTCTGCGGACGCAGGAAGAATTCAGCAAATTCATCACGCACGCGAGCGTTGAACAGAATAGATTTAGCCCAGCCCTCACCCGCGCCCAGCACGTCACCATAAGAGAAACCGCCACAGGCAACCAGCGCTTGGAAATCCTGCAAGTTACGGCGATTTGCCAGCAGGTCGCTCATATGGATGTCGATGGCATCAAAGCCTGCACGGTGGAACGCCGCCGCCATTTCTACGTGGGAGTTCACACCCTGCTCACGCAGGACAGCCACTTTAGGCCGGACGTTCTTAGCAATGTAAGGTGCGGCAATATCTTCCTTCGGATCGAAGGTCAGCGATACATTCAGACCGGGATCGTTATCATCCTGTCTGGCGATGTGTTCCTGATCGGCACACTGTGGATTATCGCGCAGGCGCTGCATCTGCCAGCTGGTTTCAGCCCACCAGCGGCGCAACGTCGAACGGCTTTCCTGATAAACCGCTTCTGCACCCTGATTGATGGTGAAACGCGTTCCTTCCTCAGCCTGACCGAGATAATGCACACAATCTGCCAAGCCATGCAGCGCCAGAATAGCGTCCACTTCGGCACGACGCGCGGCCGGAATCTGAATAACGGCACCCAACTCTTCGTTAAACAGCGTCGCCAGCGTATCCTCGCCCTGAGACGCGATATCAACAGTGACACCGCAGTGGCCAGCAAATGCCATCTCCGCCAGCGTCACAATCAAGCCACCGTCTGAACGATCGTGGTAGGCCAAGAGCGCCTTAGCTGCGACCAATTCTTGGATAGCATTAAAGAAACCTGCCAACTGCTCTGGACTATGAACATCTGCCGTTTTACGACCTAATTGGCGATAAACCTGCGCCAGCGCCGTCGCGCCCAGCGCTTTATTGCCTGCGCCCAGATCGATCAGCAGCAGCGCATTATCCTGCCCGGTGCGCAGCTGTGGCGTTACCGTGTTACGCACGTCTTCCACACGAGCAAACGCAGAAATCACCAGCGACATCGGCGAGGTGACCGCGCGATCTTCGCCTTCTTCCTGCCAGCGGGTTTTCATCGACATGGAGTCTTTACCCACCGGGATCGTCAGACCCAACGCCGGACAAAGCTCCTCACCCACGGCTTTAACCGCATCGTACAGTCCAGCATCTTCGCCGGGATGCCCTGCTGCGGCCATCCAGTTCGCAGACAGCTTCACGCGGGTCAGCGGGCCAATGTGCGTAGCAGCAATGTTAGTCAGCGCTTCACCCACGGCCAAACGCGCGGAGGCTGCGAAGTTACGCAGCGCGACAGGCGCACGTTCGCCGATAGACATCGCTTCGCCGTAATAACTGTCGAGGCTGGCGGTGGTCACAGCACAGTCAGCCACCGGCACCTGCCATGGCCCGACCATCTGATCGCGCGCCACCATACCGGTGACAGAACGGTCACCAATAGTGATCAGGAAGGTTTTTTCCGCAACGACTGGCAAGTGCAACACGCGCTCGACCGCTTCAGCCAGATAGATGTCGTCACGCTGTAGCGGCGTACCCTCTACCTGTTTGCGCTCAACGTCACGCAGCATCTTCGGCGTTTTACCCAGCAGCACATCCAGCGGTAAATCGATAGGTTGGTTGTTGAAGTGACGATCGTTCATCGTCAGATGCAGCTCTTCCGTCGCTTCACCAATCACCGCATAAGGTGCGCGCTCACGGCGGCAAATCTCATCAAACTGTGCCAGTTGTTCAGGGGCAACCGCCAGAACGTAGCGTTCCTGCGATTCGTTACACCAGACTTCCAGCGGACTCATGCCCGGTTCGTCGTTCAGAATATCGCGCAGTTCAAAACGACCACCGCGACCACCGTCACTCACCAGTTCCGGCATAGCATTAGACAAACCGCCCGCCCCGACATCGTGGATGAACAGGATCGGGTTAGCTTCGCCTAATTGCCAGCAGCGGTCGATCACTTCCTGACAGCGACGCTCCATTTCTGGGTTATCGCGCTGCACAGAAGCAAAATCCAGATCCGCATCGGACTGACCCGATGCCATGGAAGAGGCCGCGCCGCCGCCCAGACCGATATTCATGGACGGTCCGCCCAGCACAATCAGTTTGGCTCCGACGATAATTTCGCCTTTTTTGACATGATCGCCACGGATGTTACCAATGCCGCCTGCCAGCATGATCGGTTTATGATAACCGCGCAGCTCTTCGCCATTGTGGCTATCGACACGCTCTTCATAAGTACGGAAATAGCCAGTCAGTGCAGGACGGCCGAATTCGTTGTTGAATGCCGCGCCGCCCAATGGGCCTTCGGTCATGATATCCAGCGCGCTGACAATGCGATCTGGCTTGCCGAACTCTTCTTCCCACGGTTGAATAAAGCCAGGAATACGCAGGTTCGATACGGAAAATCCCACCAGACCCGCTTTCGGTTTGGAGCCACGGCCTGTCGCGCCTTCGTCACGGATTTCACCGCCAGACCCTGTTGCTGCGCCCGGCCACGGTGAAATCGCGGTTGGGTGGTTATGCGTTTCAACCTTCATCAGGATATGTGCGTCTTCCTGATGGTAATCATATTGTCCGTTGGCATCGGTATAGAAACGGCCGACGGCGGAGCCTTCCATAACGGCGGCGTTGTCTTTATAGGCAGAGAGAACGTGATCGGGTGTGTGTTCAAAGGTATTTTTGATCATTTTGAACAGTGATTTCGGCTGAGTTACGCCGTCGATCACCCAATCTGCGTTAAAAATCTTGTGGCGGCAGTGCTCAGAGTTCGCCTGTGCGAACATATACAGTTCGATATCGGTTGGGTTACGGCCCAGATTGTTGAAGGCTTCCAGCAGATAATCGATTTCATCTTCCGCCAATGCCAGCCCCAGACGGACGTTCGCTTCTTCCAATGCCTGACGCCCTTGCAGCAGAATTTCGATGCGCTTGAAAGGTGCTGGCTGATGATGAGAGAACAGGGCCGCAGCCTGTTTCAGGTCGCTAAATACGCTTTCCATCATCCGGTCATGCAGCAGTGCCCCCAGTTGCTGCCACTGCTCATCGTTCAGCGTTGGCGCATGAATATAGAAAGCCAGACCGCGCTCCAGACGCAGTACTTTGCTTAATCCACAGTTATGGGCGATATCCGTCGCTTTGGAAGACCACGGTGAAATGGTGCCGGGACGTGGCGTCACCAGTAACAGATGACCTTGCGGCTCGTGCTCCGCGAGAGAAGGACCATACTTCAGCAAACGTGTCAGTTTGGCCTGTTCATCATTGTTCAGCGGAGTGCTGACATCGGCGAAATGTACGTATTCAGCATAGATATCGCTGACCGGCAAAAGGTGCTCTTTGCAGCGGACCAGCAATTTATTAATACGAAAAGCCGATAAAGCAGGTGAACCACGCAGTATTTCCATAATCTAAAGTTCTCTCGTCTTCGATGCACTGGCTGCAATACAGCCATTGGGCACAACAGGGGGGAAACGCGCATATTATAGAGAATCCTTCCCTCGGACGAAACCGTTTGCGTGGCGATAATTTCACTTCGCATCCACCGAATGATTAATCGGTGACCAAATCAATAAAAGTTGCACACTGGCGGTTTGTTAAGCAAAATGCCCCCACTCTGGGAAATGACGTATAAAAAAACTGCCGTTACAGACAGCCTGGCCACACGGCCGCCGAGAGATAACTATTTGAAGCCTTTAAAATTAAATTATTTTTTCATCGGGATTATCACGTTACTTCTGGCATTAGCGCTATGGCCTAGTATTCCCTGGCGCAGTAGTCAGGATGTGCAGCTCAGGCAGATCCTCTCACGCGGTGAGTTGCGTATCAGCACCGTTAACTCACCGCTGACTTATGCAATGAGCAACGGATCCCCGACAGGTCTGGACTATGAACTGGCAAAACGTTTCGCTGATTACCTCGGCGTCAAGCTGGTGGTCTCGTCACGTAAGAATCTTGACGAACTGTTCGACGATCTGGACGGTGACGATGCCGACCTGCTGGCTGCCGGGCTGATTTACAATCACGAGCGTTTGGAACGTTTCCGTGCTGGCCCGACCTACTACTCCATTTCACAACAGATGGTCTATCGCCTCGGATCGCCCCGCCCAAAAACATTGGATAAGCTGCAAGGCCGTCTTGTTGTTACGTCGGGCTCCGCCCATGCGGCTACTTTGCGCGATTTAAAAGCAGAGAAGTACCCGCAATTGAACTGGGAATCTGCCTCGGATCAGAGCACGCAGGAATTATTGAAACAGGTTGCCGACGGCAAACTGGACTATACGCTGGGTGATTCGGTCACCATCGGCTTGATGCAGCGTATTCATCCGCAGCTCGCCGTCGCCTTCGATCTCAGCGACGAAGAGCCTGTCATCTGGTATATGCGCCGTTCGCACGATGACAGCCTGTCCGCTGCACTGTTGGATTTCTTCAGCCAGCTTGTCGAAGACGGTACGCTCGCGCGTCTGGAGGAGAAATATCTCGGCCACGTTGGTGAATTCGATTATGTCGATACCACAACATTCCTGAGTGCGATTGATGAAACGCTGCCGGATCTGCGCCCGCTGTTTGAAAAATACGCCACCGATATCGACTGGAAGCTGCTGGCGGCTATCTCCTATCAGGAATCACACTGGAACCCGCTGGCAACCTCCCCTACTGGCGTGCGCGGGCTAATGATGCTCACGCGTAATACCGCAGAAAGCCTGAACGTGACTGACCGAGTCGACCCTGAGCAAAGTATTCGCGGCGGTGCACAATATATGTCGCATATGATGCAGAAAATGCCGGATACCATCCCGGAAGATGAAAAAATCTGGTTTGCGCTGGCGTCCTACAACATGGGATACGCCCACCTGCTTGATGCGCGTAAATTGACTGAAAAACAGAAAGGTAACCCCGACAGCTGGGTCGATGTAAAAATGCGCCTGCCGATGCTGAGCCAAAAGCGCTATTACACCCAAACCACCTACGGCTACGCACGTGGACATGAAGCCTATAACTACGTAGAAAACATTCGGCGATATATGGTGAGTCTGGAAGGCTATCTGATAGAGAAAGAAGCTAAAGTGCAGCAGCAGACACAGATTGCACTGGGCTATCCAGCCGTTCCTCTCACCAAAGTGCCGGAATAAAAAATACTAGAATGGACCTATACCCTAAATAATTCGAGTTGCGTGAAGGCGGCAACTGAACGAATCCCCAGGAGCTTACACAAGTAAGTGACTGGGGTGAGTAAGGGCAGCCAACGCACAAGCAGCTTGAAGTACGACGGGTATACGCTACTCCTGCGCGGCGTTTTTCTCGGCTGCACGACGGGCTTTATGCTGCTCACGGCGCATACGGAAGAACGCGCTGAGCGTCGCTGAGCATTCATCAGCCAGAACACCGGATTCAATCACGATCTGATGATTCATGCCGGGATGGCGCAGAATGTCCACCAACGACCCCGCAGCCCCCGTTTTCTCATCTGACGCACCGTAAACCAGACGACCGATACGGCTGTGTATCATCGCACCCGCACACATAATGCACGGCTCCAGCGTGACATACAGCGTGGTCTCTAGCAGGCGATAGTTCTGCAACACCAGCCCTCCCTGCCGCAACGCCATAATCTCGGCGTGCGCGGTAGGATCATGATGTCCTATCGGCCGGTTCCACCCTTCGCCAATCGCTTCATTATCCAGCACCAGCACTGCGCCAACTGGCACTTCACCTTCATCCTGAGCACGCTGAGCCAGCGTCAATGCATAGCGCATCCAGTATTCATTATTCATTATTCATTATTCATTATTCATTATTCATTATTCATTATTCATTATTCATTATTCATTATTCATTATCACGCAGGCTACTCACGTTTCCTCTCTCAATCATTCACATTTTGGCGGCGCATTATACCTATATGGATGGCGTATTGAAGGCGTTACTCCAACTGTTGCAGACTACCTTCCGGCGTCACTCGCCAGCGGTGTTCGCAAAAATAGAGCAGCGGATTGTCCTGTTTGCTGTCGCTGTAACCGCTGTAAAGCTTGAGCGGTGCGCCAAGACGCTGCTCCATCTGCGTCACTTTTTCATGCCCGAGACAGCGCAGCGTTAATACCCAACCACCGTAGCGGCGTGTAATTTGGCTCCCCATCAGACGAACACCAGGCAGAAAAGGCGAATCGTGATAGACCCGCTCAACCAGCCGCTGTGGCGATCCGGTGACCAGCCAGACCTGCGCATCGCTGTCTTCAAGATAGGTTTTCAGCCGCTGCTGAACCTGAGGAAACGGTATAACATCGCGACGAAACACGCCGACGAACTGCTTTTCAAGCTGAATGAGGTCGTCTTCGTCACGCCCAAACGTAATCGCCCACAGCAGCCAGCTCATCGGCCAGCGAGCCGCACGACCACGAATCAATAATCCCAGTCCAATAACGGGCAATAGCGGAATAACTAGGACGAGGTTTAACGGCAATCGACGAAGCAAAAAACGCAAAAAGCTGCCAAACATGTCCTGCTGATGCAACGTGCCATCCAGATCAAAAAAAACAATGCGTTGCTCTCGCTTATCACTCAAAACGTTTCCCCCGATTTACCTCAAGATAGACCGACACCAAAATAGTCTTATCCGCCAATTAACGCCTCACGCAGATAGCCGTTGTGCTGCTTCAAACGTTCACGCGCCGCTTCAACGTCAATATTAGCCAGAAGCATCAGAATCGCAGGCTTAACGTCGTTATCCGATTGCTCCAGCGCCTGTCGGGCCCTGTCCAGATCGGCCCCCGTCGCTTCCACCACGATGCGACAAGCCCGATCCAACAGCTTCACGTTGGTTGCCTTCACATCAACCATCAAATTCTGGTACACCTTGCCCAGCTTAACCATTACGCCGGTAGAAATCATATTCAGGACTAATTTTTGCGCTGTACCCGACTTCAGCCGCGTCGAGCCCGTTAATGCTTCCGGACCGACGACCGGAGATATCGCGACGTGTGCTTCCTGTGCAATAGGCGAATGCGGGTTACAGGAAATCGCCGCCGTCCGGCAGCCAACGTCACGCGCATAGCGCAATGCGCCAATCACATACGGCGTTCGGCCTGATGCCGCAAGGCCGATCACCATATCGGTAGCCGTTAAACTCAGTGCTTTCAAATCAGCTTCACCGAGCGCAGGATCGTCTTCTGCACCTTCTACTGCTTTGAGTAACGCTCCTGGCCCGCCAGCAATCAGGCCGATAACCAGCCCGTGCGGCACGCCAAACGTCGGCGGACACTCAGAGGCATCCAATACGCCCAAACGGCCGCTGGTTCCCGCACCCAGATAGATCAAACGTCCACCCGCCTGCAAAGACGCCGTTGCCAGATCGACAACCTCAGCAATCGCGGGTAAAACCTGCGCAATCGCTTCGGGCACTTTCCGGTCTTCCTGGTTAAACACCTGCATCATCTCCAGCGTAGAGAGCTGATCCAGCGTCATCGTTGCCGGGTTCCGGGTTTCAGAAACCAGCGTCCCTAAATTAAGGTTCTCTCCATTCACTACCCCTGAACTCATTCTGATACCTCATGCTTTATGTCAGCGTTCTTCACACGCCTATGACAAACCACTATTTTCACCACTATACCCCAAATAGTTCGAGTTGCAGGAAGGCGGCAAGAGAAGGAATCCCGATGAGCTTACTCAGGTAAGTGATTCGGGTGAGTGAACGTAGCCAACGCACATGCAGCTTGAAGTATTACAGGTATATACTGCTTTTGAGACCTATGAAAGTACGCTATTCTGCATCGAATTCACTCTCCACATTCATCTCGCAAGGTAAGCAGAAACCTCAGTGCGACTCTCCGGGTTCAGAATCTCCAGTTACACGCTCTTCTTTATTAGCTGTCTGCTGTTTCTGCTGGCGGGTTCCCTGCGTGCGGACTGGGATTTTATTACCATTAATCAGCGGACCGAGCAGCTTTATGGCCCAGCAACGCCCGATGCTCGCCGCCGGATAGATGAATGGCAGACGCTGTTGGTGAATTCCCGTAATAAAGAGGAAAAGGCTCTACTGAGTAGCGTGAACCAATTTTTCAATGACCGAATGCTGTTTCGCGATGATATTGTCATCTGGAATCAGGAAGATTACTGGGCAACCCCGATTGAAGCACTGCGTAAAGGCGCCGGGGACTGCGAAGATTATGCGCTTGCCAAGTATTTTACGCTGCGTCATTTAGGCGTCTCTGCGGACAAATTACGCATCACCTATGTTAAAGCCCTGCGTCTGAATAAAGCGCATATGGTCGTGACCTATTATCCCACACCGACCTCGATTCCGCTGGTGCTGGATAATCTGACCGACAAGATCCAACCTGCAACAGAGCGCAACGATTTACTTCCGGTGTACGCCTTTAATGGCGATGGTCTCTGGCTACCGGGAGCCAGTGGCAGCAACAAACGTGTCGGTGACAGTAAACGACTTTCACGCTGGCAGGATGTCTTAACCAAAATGCGTGCCGAAGGGTTTTCAATTGAGGAGTAAGGGTAGGCTATGTCTCTATACAAACAACTACTGATAGCCATCTGCCTGTTTGTGCTAATTATTTTCAGCGGAAGTTTTTTCGTCAGCCTGGAAAATTCGCGTGAACAGTACAATAACCAGCTTCACTCTCACGCACAGGATGCCGCTACCGCACTCGGGCTTTCCCTGACGCCAAATATTGATGACCCGGCGATGGTGGAGCTGATGGTCAGCTCAATTTTCGACAGCGGCTATTTTTCCAGTATTCGCGTGCGAGATTTAAAAACCGGTAACGTCACGTTGGAACGCACCGCATCGCCGGATATCCCTGACGTGCCGCTCTGGTTTGTCCAGTTAGTAGATCTTCAGCCCGGCGCTGGCGAAGCCATCGTCATGCGCGGTTGGGAACAGGCAGCCAAAGTCGAAGTGGTCAGCCACCCAATGTTCGCAGTAACCCGACTGTGGCGCAGCAGTACAGCGACCTTCCTGTGGCTGCTTGGCTGCGGCACGTTGGGCGTACTCATCGGCGCGTTGTTCCTACGTCGCCAGCTACGCCCGCTCGACTATATCGTCGACCAATCGCTGGCGATTACCCGTCGTGAATTTCTTAGCCAACCGGATTTACCCAATACGCCCGAGTTCCGCCGCGTCGCGCAGGCGATGAACCTGATGGTCAGCAAACTCAAGACGCTGTTTGAAGAGGAGGCGGAGCGGAGCGAGCGCTTACGTCAGGAAGCCTATCAGGATCCACAAACCGGATTGAATAACCGCCGTGCGTTTGACATGCAGTTCAACGACAAACTGGCCGATGAAGAAACCGC
Source organism: Pectobacterium atrosepticum (assembly GCF_000740965.1). Lineage (NCBI taxonomy): Bacteria > Pseudomonadati > Pseudomonadota > Gammaproteobacteria > Enterobacterales > Pectobacteriaceae > Pectobacterium > Pectobacterium atrosepticum. The sequence goes on from NZ_CP009125.1 coordinate 3,578,701, forward strand.
CCCCGGCTTTCTTATCATGATTCGCGTGCAGGATTTGGCCGGGATGAACCAGCGGCTGGGTGGTCAGCGTACCGATGCACTGTTAGCCTCCGTCGGGCATATCCTGCGCAAAACGCAAAAGCAGCACACGAATACGGAGAGTCTTCTGGCACGTATCCGCGGAGGGGAATTTGCGCTGTTCTGCCCGGGCCTGGTCGATAAAGAAGTCTATGCGCTGATTGGCGAACTGACGCGTAACATTGAAACCTTACATCTGACAGGCGAAACCGACGTTTCGCCTGTCGCCCAATTCGGCATGGTACCTTTCCGACCCGGCGACACCGCGCAATCCTTATTTATTCAGGGCGATCAGGCGCTCACGCGGGCCGAAAGCGATACCGATACCACTGCCCCTTACGAGATTCCTTTGGCCGGTGCCGAACAGGTCGAAACCGATCGCCACATGTGGTTTAACCTGCTCGATCCTATCCTTGAACAGGAGCGTTTACAGCTTTTCCTGCAACCCGTCGTAGCGTGTGACGACCCCAGTCAGGTCCTGCACCACAAAGTACTGGCTCGCATTCAGGATGAGCAAGGGAACAGCATCGCAGCAGGTCGATTCCTGCCGTGGATTCAACGCTTTGGCTGGGATACCCGTCTGGATCAGACCATGCTGCGCGAAGTATTGGATTATCTCCGCCAGCACGACGGCAACCTCGCGCTAAGTTTGTCCGGCACCACAGTTCTAAATCTTCATCTGCTCGCCGATCTGCTCGCCCCATTGAAGCATCAGCCAGAGGTCGCCAGACGACTCATTCTGGAACTGGATGAGAATCAACTGCCAGACAGTGCCCAATTGGAAACCTTAATCAAGCTGTTGAATGAACATGGCTGTGCACTGGGGTTACAGCATTTTGGTGGGCGGTTTAATATGATTGGCAATCTGTCCCAGTGGGGGCTGGCTTACCTGAAAGTCGATGGCAGCTACATCCGCAATATAGACCAAGAAGGCGATAAGCAAATGTTTATCGAAGCGCTGTATCGCGCCACCAACAGTATTGCCCTGCCGCTTATCGCCGAACGTGTTGAAACCGCAGGTGAGTTGAAAGTGCTTCAGGAAATGGGATTACAGGGCGCAATGGGACGGCTGCTGGGTGAACCGATGCCCGCGGTCAGGGCCTGACACAACATCGTTTGAGTTAACTGTGTTTAACGACCCCAGCTTCTCCCTACTCATTGAGAAGCTGGGATCGACGTTAAAATATCATCTATTTACAACATCATGTCTTCAAAAGATTATCGCTTCAGAACATCGTTTCTTCATCGTCGCCAATCAGCTTGTTCAATCCGCCATTCAGCGCTTCACGCGCCTGCGCACGGTTGATCAGCTTCAACTGCGCTGCCTGAGGGAAATCGGTAATGCTGACCACGCCTTTCTGAATCAAAACCTGAATTAAATCCTCCAGCACGCGCACCATTTCCAGATCGCTTTGCCGGAGTTGCTGCAAGCTGGACATCGCCGCCTGATGGCTACGGAACCAAGCCTGCGCCTCGCGTGAATCATCGGATAACTCGCCATTCATTTCAGGAAAAGGACTCTCTTCTACCTTCATCAGGTGGCCATCACTATCGCGCTGGATATAAAACATTTTCGGAGCCCCTTTAATTTTTTGATAAAGAAAGGAGCCAAATAGGCTCCTTTTTCCCTTTTCTATCAGCTAGATGGTTCAGGTTTGCTGACCAGACTCTCCAGCGACGGTAATGCACCGTTATAATGTTCCAACGTAATCGACACCGCAACCGTTCCGCCTTTATCCGCCGTAAAGTTCCCCGCAGTGCTAACTTCAATCGTCGGCGAGCCATGACTATCCGTGATGCGAATATAGCGGCTGATATCAGTTCCTTGTTCCAGTTCGCCAACCAGATCGCTTAAATCAATCCGGTCACCCTCTTTGGCATTAAAGTCTTTGATCACATCATTGCCGATATCACCAGCCTGCCACTTAAAGGTATCCGCGCCGGCCCCGCCGATGAGCGTATCGCTCCCTGCGCCGCCAATCAGGATGTCGTCTCCGCTACCGCCGTAGAGCAGGTCATTCCCCGCACCACCGTAGAGGGTATCATTTCCACCCTGGCCGAAAAGGATGTCATCCCCATCGCCGCCGTTGAGGATGTCATTTCCCCCTTTGGCTGACGAGAGATCAAACTCAGCACTATGCGACTCGATATAGTTATGCATGTCCTTCGTGGTCGGTACGCCCGTTTGCATAGCTAGCTGCTTACCGATGTAGTTTTGTAAGGCAGCGATGCCGCTACCATCGGTATTAGGGAACGACACGACATCGCCGAACAGAACATCATCGTTATACGTGCCGGATATAGTGTCATTACCCGCCGCACCGACACTCAATCCATACTGCTCAGCGCCTTCCGTCGAATAACCTGTTGCCGTATCGTGGTTGCCTATTTCTGTCGATGTTGCCTGCGCCACGACATTCAATTTACCCGCATCGGCTGGCACCTCAAGCGTAATCTTCCCGGCCAGCGTCTGAGCATTGTGCGCATTTTGAATCAGATACGAACCATCGGCGCCGACGGTATACTTCACATTGTTGATCTGGTCAGTCAGCACCGTTCCCGTCGGGATCCCCGTCAACCTAATCCCCGACAGCGTTTCGCTACCGTCACGGTCGGTCAGTGCGGCTGAAACATCGAGCGTATAGGTCTGTTTTCCCGCCTGACCGGGTACTTTTTCCACCGTCGCGCTATTGGTTCCGGGGGTATACGTCGAACCATCGCTGTAAATCACGCCTTCAATATTGTTGCTAACCTGATTCGTAAACGAGCCTGATTTACCACTGCTATCGGTATAATTAACCTTCAACCCATCCAGAGTGTTGACCGACGTGTTCGCATTGTTGTTCGTACTGTTGGTCGCGTTATAGGTGTAGCCCGTTTCCTTGATGACGAAAATGTAGTCAGAATGCGCGTTGCTGCCGTTACTGGTCCGGTTGCCGTTGAATGAATCCAAATCGCGGTGATCCTTGCGATCGGCCGCCCAGTCGCTCTGCCGATAAAAATAGCCGCTGTTAGAGTGCACAACGAAGATATCGCTGTAACTACCGTCGCCGCTGGTATTGCCCTGACTGTAATACGCCACCTTTCCGGTGCCGACCACGGTAGGCGCCGAATCCCCTTCGGTCAGCCAGACGCGGACACCGTTGCCGACCGCGACGATTTTTCCGTTCTGCACGTCAAAACCACCGTTAGCGCTTCCCCCATTCACCTTAATAACTTCCGCAGAGGCTGGCGTCGTGGTACCGCTACTGGTGTTCAGGCTCACGACTGGCGCATCGGCAACTGGCGTAATACCAATATGCAACGCGGCTTTATCGCCCGTATTCCCTGCACTATCGACAGGTCTGTAAGCAATGTCACCCAGCGATGCACCAGAGACATTACTCACTGGCGTAAAGCGTAGATCGGTGTTACCCGCCGTAAAGGTTTGGCCTGCGGCGACCGCTTTCCAACTCCCACTATCGTTAAAATAGAGCGTACCAACGCTGGCTGGCGGCAGAGACGAAATCACGATGCTTGTGGTATCACTCGATACGCCCAGATCGCTCCAACCAATATGTAGCGGTGTATCTTCCGCACCCGACACCGTATTGTTATGTGCAACTGGCGGCGTAATATCCATGATCGCTTGGCTGTTATCATGGGCTTGATTACCTGCCGCATCGGTCGCCGTTGCCCCTGCGGTAATCTTGCCTTCCGCTAACGTGCTTAGATCGACATTCGTCTGCCACTTGCCGTTTGTCACTGACACGTCATGCAGCGTAACCGACTTACCATTCACATCAGTAAAGACCAGATCAACCGTATTCTCGTTGCTGGTGCCACTGACTAGGGTATTTTTCGACTCACTCTGGCTGACATATCCATCGTTACCGGCAAAATTCGTAATATCAATTTCTGGAGCGATGGTATCCACAGCGTATGCATGATGGGTGTTCGCCGTGGTAGCGTTCCCCGCTGCATCGCGCGTGGTCACGCTGGCGCTAATATCACTATTACTCACCAGCACAGAACCCGGAACATTCACGCTCCAGGTTTTTCCGTCAGTATTGACGGTGGTCTGGTAAGTCTCGGTGCCAACGGTGACCGTCACCGCATCACCGGCTTTGACCTCGTTGCCGACCTTTCCAGTAACAGGGATCGTCTGTTTGGATTCGTTCGCGTTAATGACGTTATCGCTGGTCACATTATCGATAGAGATCGACGCCACTGGCGCCACAGTATCCACACCGTAAGCATGGTGCGAGTTAGCGGTCGTGACGTTGCCTGCGGTATCACGGGTGGTGACCGTCGCACTGACATCACTGTTCGCAGCCAGAACCGAACCTGGAACGTTGACGCTCCAGGTTTTGCCATCCGTATTCACCGTCGTCTGGTAGGTCTCGGTCCCCACGGTAACCGTCACCGCATCACCGGCTTTGACGTCGTTATCGACCTTACCGGTCACGGCGATGGTTTGCCCTGACTCGCTGGCGTTGATCACGTTGTCGCTGGTCACATTATCAATAACGATAGAAGCCACCGGAGCAACCGTATCCACACCGTAAGTGTGAGTAGCGTTTGCTGTAGTGACATTACCTGCGGTATCACGGGTCGTGATCGTTGCAATGACATCACCATTGGCGGCCAGCACCGTTCCCGGCACATTCACACTCCAGGTTTTACCATCCGTATTCACCGTGGTCTGGTAGGTCTCGGTGCCCACAGTGACCGTCACCGCATCGCCCGCTTTCACGTCGTTATCGACCTTACCGGTCACCGCAATCGTCTGGCCGGATTCAGCAGCGTTAATCACATTGTCGCTGGTGACATTATCGATAGAGATCGCCGCCGTTGGTGCCACGGTATCGACGCCGTAGGCATGACTGGTATTGGCGGTGGTCACGTTGCCGGCAGTATCGCGCGTGGTAACGGTCGCACTCACATCACTGTTCGTTGCCAGCACCGATCCCGGCACATTCACACTCCAGGTTTTGCCATCCACATTCACCGTGGTCTGGTAGGTCTCGGTACCGACTTTTACGGTGACCGCATCGCCCGCTTTAACGTCGTTATCGACTTTACCGGTCACCGCGATGGTCTGGCCGGATTCGGCTGCGTTAATCACGTTATCGGACGTGACGTTATCAATAGTAATGGACGCGGTTGGCGCAACGGTGTCGACGCCGTAAGCGTGATTGGTATTGGCGGTCGTGACATTGCCAGCAGGATCGCGCGTGGTGACAGTGGCACTCACATCACTATTCGCTGCCAGAACAGCTCCCGGAACATTGACGCTCCAGGTCTTGCCGTCGGTATTCACCGTTGTCTGGTAGGTCTCGGTACCGACTTTCACCATCACCGCATCGCCCGCTTTGACGTCGTTATCAACCTTACCGGTCACCGCAATGGTCTGGCCGGATTCACTGGCGTTAATCACATTATCTGACGTCACATCGTCGATAGAGATGGACGCCGTTGGCGCAACCGTATCGACGCCATAAGCGTGGCTGGTATTGGCGGTGGTCACGTTACCCGCAGGATCGCGGGTGGTGACCGTCGCAGAAACATCACCATTGGCGGCCAGCACTGAACCGGGAACATTGACGCTCCAGGTCTTGCCATCAGGATTGACGGTGGTCTGATAGGTCTCGGTTCCGACTTTTACGGTGACTGCATCGCCCGCTTTAACGTCGTTATCGACGTTACCCGTCACCGCGATGGTCTGGCCGGATTCACTGGCATTAATCACGTTATCGGAGGTGACGTTGTCGATAGAGATTGACGCCGTTGGCGCAACCGTATCCACAGAGTAAGTGTGATTCGTGTTGGCGGTGGTCACGTTGCCTGCCGTATCGCGGGTGGTAACCGTCGCGCTCACATCACTGTTCGCAGCCAGCACCGAGCCCGGAACATTCACGCTCCAGGTTTTACCATCCACATTCACCGTGGTCTGGTAGGTCTCGGTACCGACTTTCACCGTCACCGCATCACCGGCTTTGACGTCGTTATCGACCTTCCCCGTCACCGCAATCGTCTGACCGGACTCTGTCGCGTTAATGACGTTATCGCTGGTCACATTATCGATTGAGATTGACGCCGTTGGCGCCACCGTATCTACGCCGTAAGCGTGAGTAGAATTGGCGGTGGTGACATTGCCTGCGGTATCACGGGTCGTGACCGTGGCACTGACATCGCCATTGGCGGCCAGCACCGAACCCGGCACATTCACACTCCAGGTTTTGCCATCCACATTCACCGTGGTCTGGTAGCTCTCAGTACCGACGGTAACCGTCACCGCATCACCGGCTTTGACGTCGTGATCAACCTTACCGGTAACGGCGATGGTCTGACCGGATTCACTGGCATTAATCACGTTATCCGACGTGACGTTATCAATAGTAATCGACGCGGTGGGTGCCACCGTATCGACGCCGTAAGCGTGAGTAGCGTTTGCTGTGGTGACATTGCCTGCGGTATCGCGCGTGGTGACCGTCGCACTCACATCACCGTTCGCCGCCAGCACCGCACCCGGCACATTCACGCTCCAGGTTTTACCGTCGGTATTCACCGTAGTCTGGTAGGTCTCGGTACCGACAGTAACAGTGATCGCATCGCCGGCTTTGACGTCGTTGTCAACGTTACCGGTCACCGCAATCGTCCGGCCCGATTCGCTGGCGTTAATCACGTTATCCGACGTCACATTATCAATGGTAATCGACGCCGTTGGCGCAACGGTATCGACACCGTAAGCGTGAGTGGTGTTCGCCGTGGTGGCGTTGCCTGCCGCATCGCGGGTCGTCACGGTCGCACTCACATCACCATTGGCGGCCAGCACCGATCCCGGTACGTTGACGCTCCAGGTCTTGCCGTCGGTATTCACTGTCGTCTGGTAGGTCTCGGTACCGACTTTTACCGTAATTGCATCACCGGCTTTGACGTCGTTATCAACCTTACCGGTCACCGCGATGGTCTGACCCGACTCGCTGGCATTAATGACGTTGTCGGACGTCACATCGTCGATAGAGATCGACGCCACTGGCGCCACCGTATCGACGCCGTAAGCGTGACTGGTATTCGCCGTGGTCACGTTGCCCGCAGGATCGCGCGTGGTGACCGTGGCACTGACATCACCATTCGCTGCCAGCACCGAACCCGGTACATTGACGCTCCAGGTCTTGCCATCGGTATTCACCGTGGTCTGGTAGGTCTCGGTGCCGACGGTAACCGTCACCGCATCACCGGCTTTCACATCGTTATCGACCTTACCGGTGACTGCGATGGTTTGCCCCGATTCACTGGCATTGATCACGTTATCCGACGTGACGTTATCAATAGTAATCGACGCGGTGGGTGCAACAGTATCGACGCCGTAAGCGTGAGTAGCGTTTGCCGTGGTGACATTGCCTGCGGTATCACGGGTCGTCACCGTGGCAGAGATATCGCCATTGGCCGCTAATACCGAACCCGGCACATTCACACTCCAGGTTTTACCATCGGTATTCACCGTGGTCTGGTAGGTCTCGGTACCGACTTTCACGGTGACTGCATCGCCCGCGTTGACATCGTTATCGACATTCCCCGTCACCGCGATGGTCTGACCCGACTCGCTGGCATTAATCACGTTATCCGACGTGACATTATCGATAGTAATGGATGCCGTTGGCGCCACGGTATCCACGCCGTACGCATGGTTGGTATTGGCGGTAGTGATATTGCCCGCCGCATCGCGGGTCGTCACCGTGGCACTGACATCACTATTGGTAGCCAACACCGAGCCCGGAACATTCACGCTCCAGGTTTTACCATCCGTATTGACGGTGGTCTGGTAGGTCTCGGTACCGACTTTCACGGTGATCGCATCACCGGCTTTAACGTCATTGCCGACGTTACCGGTCACCGCAATGGTCTGACCCGATTCGCTGGCATTAATCACGTTATCGGAGGTGACATCGTCGATAGAGATCGCCGCTACTGGCGCAACGGTATCCACAGAGTAAGTGTGATTCGTGTTGGCGGTGGTGACGTTGCCTGCGGTATCGCGTGTAGTAACCGTGGCCGAGATATCGCCATTGGCCGCTAATACCGATCCAGGCACATTGACGCTCCAGGTCTTGCCGTCCACATTCACCGTCGTCTGGTACGTCTCGGTGCCGACGGTGACCGTCACCGCATCACCCGCTTTCACGTCATTGTCAACGTTACCGGTGACCGCAATCGTCTGACCAGACTCGCTGGCGTTAATCACGTTATCGGACGTGACATTGTCGATAGTAATCGACGCAGTGGGTGCCACCGTATCCACACCGTAAGCATGAGTAGAATTGGCCGTGGTGACATTGCCCGCCGCATCGCGCGTGGTGACCGTCGCACTGACATCACCATTGGCGGCCAGCACCGTTCCCGGTACATTCACACTCCAGGTCTTGCCATCGGTATTCACCGTGGTCTGATAGGTCTCGGTGCCGACTTTTACCGTCACCGCATCGCCGGCTTTCACTTCATTACCGACGTTACCGGTCACCGCAATCGTCTGACCCGACTCGCTGGCGTTAATCACATTATCGGAGGTGACGTTGTCGATAGAAATGGACGCCGTTGGCGCAACCGTATCGACACCGTAAGCGTGATTCGTGTTTGCCGTGGTGACATTGCCTGCGGTATCGCGTGTGGTGACAGTGGCACTCACATCACCATTCGCGGCCAGCACCGAACCCGGCACGTTGACGATCCAGGTCTTGCCATCGGTATTGACGGTGGTCTGGTAGGTCTCGGTGCCGACAGTGACCGTCACCGCATCGCCCGCTTTCACGTCGTTATCGACATTACCCGTCACCGCGATGGTCTGACCGGATTCACTGGCGTTAATCACGTTATCGGAGGTGACGTTATCAATAGTAATCGACGCGGTGGGTGCCACGGTATCGACGCCGTAAGCATGACTGGTATTGGCAGTAGTGATATTGCCTGCGGTATCGCGGGTCGTCACGGTCGCACTCACATCGCTGTTCGCAGCCAGCACCGATCCCGGCACATTCACGCTCCAGGTTTTACCGTCGGTATTCACCGTGGTCTGGTAGGTCTCGGTGCCGACAGTAACGGTCACCGCATCACCGGCTTTCACATCGTTATCGACCTTACCGGTGACCGCAATCGTCTGACCCGACTCGCTGGCGTTAATCACGTTATCCGACGTGACATTGTCGATAGTAATAGAAGCTGTTGGCGCCACCGTATCGACGCCGTACGTGTGGCTGGCATTGGCGGTGGTGACATTGCCCGCAGGATCGCGGGTGGTCACGGTCGCAGAAACATCACTGTTCGCCGCTAATACCGTTCCCGGAACGTTGACGCTCCAGGTCTTGCCATCCACATTCACCGTGGTCTGGTACGTCTCGGTGCCGACGGTGACCGTCACCGCATCGCCCGCTTTGACCTCGTTGCCGACATTACCCGTCACCTCGATGGTCTGACCGGATTCAGCAGCGTTAATCACGTTATCCGAGGTGACATTATCGATAGAGATAGAGGCAACTGGCGCAACCGTATCGACGCCGTAAGCATGACTGGTATTGGCAGTAGTGATATTGCCTGCGGTATCGCGGGTCGTCACGGTCGCACTCACATCGCTGTTCGCAGCCAGCACCGATCCCGGCACATTCACGCTCCAGGTTTTACCGTCGGTATTCACCGTGGTCTGGTAGATCTCGGTGCCGACAGTAACGGTCACCGCATCACCGGCTTTCACTTCATTGCCGACGTTACCCGTCACCGCAATCGTCTGCCCGGACTCACTGGCGTTAATCACGTTATCCGAGGTGACATCATCGATAGCAATCGACGCGGTGGGCGCCACCGTATCGACACCGTAAGCGTGAGTGGTGTTCGCCGTGGTGGCGTTGCCTGCCGCATCGCGGGTCGTCACGGTCGCACTCACATCGCTGTTCGCAGCCAGCACCGATCCCGGTACGTTGACGCTCCAGGTTTTACCGTCGGTATTCACGATGGTCTGGTAGGTCTCGGTGCCCACGGTGACCGTCACCGCATCACCGGCTTTCACGTCGTTATCGACGTTACCCGTCACCGCAATCGTCTGACCCGATTCGCTGGCATTAATCACGTTATCGGACGTGACGTTATCGATAGTAATCGACGCGGTGGGCGCCACCGTATCGACGCCGTAAGCGTGATTCGTGTTGGCGGTGGTGACGTTGCCTGCGGTATCGCGTGTAGTGACCGTGGCCGAGATATCGCCATTGGCCGCTAATACCGATCCCGGCACATTGACGCTCCAGGTCTTGCCGTCCGCATTCACCGTCGTCTGGTAGGTTTCCATGCCGACGGTAACCGTCACCGCATCGCCCGCTTTAACTTCATTGCCGACGTTACCGGTCACCGCGATGGTCTGGCCGGATTCACTGGCATTAATCACGTTATCGGAGGTGACGTTGTCGATAGAGATTGACGCCGTTGGCGCAACGGTGTCGACACCGTAAGCGTGATTGGTATTGGCCGTAGTCACGTTGCCCGCAGGATCGCGGGTGGTGACTGTCGCACTCACATCGCTGTTCGCGGCCAGCACCGTTCCCGGTACACTCACACTCCAGGTCTTACCGTCGGTGTTCACCGTGGTCTGGTAGGTCTCGGTGCCGACGGTGACCGTCACCGCATCACCCGCTTTCACGTCGTTATCGACCTTACCGGTGACGGCAATGGTCTGGCCCGACTCGCTGGCATTGATCACGTTATCGGAGGTGACGTTGTCGATAGAAATGGACGCCGTTGGCGCAACCGTATCCACACCGTAAGCGTGATTCGTGTTTGCCGTGGTGACATTGCCTGCGGTATCGCGTGTGGTGACGGTCGCAGAGATATCACCGTTCGCCGCCAGTACCGCCCCCGGAACATTCACGCTCCAGGTCTTGCCATCGGTATTTACCGTGGTCTGATAGGCCTCGGTACCGACTGTCACGGTGATTGCATCGCCCGCTTTCACTTCATTGCCGACGTTACCCGTCACCGCAATGGTCTGACCGGATTCAACAGTGTTAATCACGTTATCAGACGTGACATTATCGATAGAGATCGAGGCCGTTGGCGCCACCGTATCCACACCGTAAGCGTGGGTGGTGTTCACTGTGGTCACATTACCTGCAGTATCGCGGGTAGTGACGGTCGCAGAGATATCACCGTTCGCTGCCAGCACCGAACCCGGCACATTGACGCTCCAGGTCTTGCCGTCGGTATTCACCGTCGTCTGATAGGTCTCGGTACCGACAGTAACGGTGATCGCATCACCGGCTTTCACATCGTTATCGACGTTACCGGTGACCGCAATCGTCTGACCCAATTCGCTGGCATTAATCACGTTATCGGACGTGACGTTATCAATAGTAATCGACGCAGTGGGTGCCACCGTATCCACACCGTAAGCGTGGCTGGTATTGGCGGTGGTCACGTTACCTGCGGTATCGCGGGTAGTCACCGTGGCAGAGATATCGCTATTGGTTGCCAGCACTGAACCGGGAACATTGACGCTCCAGGTCTTGCCATCCACATTCACCGTCGTCTGGTAGGTCTCGGTACCGACTTTCACCGTCACCGCATCACCGGCTTTGACGTCGTTATCGACGTTACCCGTCACCGCAATGGTCTGGCCGGATTCAGTCGCGTTAATGACGTTATCGCTGGTCACATTATCGATAGAGATCGACGCCACTGGCGCAACGGTATCCACACCGTAAGCGTGAGTAGAATTGGCGGTGGTGACGTTGCCCGCAGGATCGCGGGTGGTGACTGTCGCACTCACATCGCTGTTCGCCGCTAATACCGATCCCGGCACATTGACGCTCCAGGTTTTGCCGTCGGTATTCACCGTGGTCTGGTAGGTCTCGGTGCCGACGGTAACCGTCACCGCATCACCGGCTTTGACCTCGTTGCCGACGTTACCGGTGACCGCGATGGTCTGACCGGATTCGGCTGCATTAATCACGTTATCGCTGGTAACATTATCGATAGAGATTGAGGCAGTTGGTGCCACCGTATCCACGCCGTAGGCGTGAGTAGCGTTTGCTGTGGTGATATTGCCTGCGGTATCGCGGGTCGTCACCGTCGCACTCACATCACCATTGACGGCCAGCACCGTTCCCGGCACATTCACGCTCCAGGTCTTGCCGTCGGTATTCACCGTGGTCTGGTAGGTCTCGGTACCGACGGTGACCGTCACCGCATCACCGGCTTTGACGTCGTTATCGACCTTACCCGTCACCGCAATCGTCTGACCAGACTCGCTGGCGTTAATGACGTTGTCTGATGTCACATCATCAATAGAGATCGACGCCGTTGGCGCCACCGTATCCACAGAGTAAGTGTGATTCGTGTTGGCGGTGGTGACGTTGCCCGCAGGATCGCGCGTGGTGACCGTCGCAGAGATATCGCTATTGGTTGCCAGCACTGAACCGGGAACATTCACGCTCCAGGTCTTGCCGTCAGTATTCACCGTCGTCTGGTACGTTTCCGTGCCGACTTTAACGGTAATACTGTCGCCTGCTTTCACTTCATTGCCGACGTTACCGGTCACCGCGATGGTCTGACCCGACTCGCTGGCATTAATGACGTTGTCTGATGTCACATCATCAATAGAGATCGACGCCGTTGGCACAACCGTATCCACACCATAAGCGTGATTCGTGTTTGCCGTGGTGACGTTGCCTGCCGTATCGCGGGTGGTAACAGTCGCGCTCACATCACCATTCGCGGCCAGCACCGAACCCGGAACATTCACGTTCCAGGTTTTACCGTCGGTATTCACTGTCGTCTGGTACGTCTCGGGGCCCACGGTGACCGTCACCGCATCGCCCGCTTTCACGTCGTTATCGACGTTACCGCTGACCGCGATGGTCTGCCCGGATTCAGCAGCGTTAATCACGTTATCGCTGGTGACATTGTCGATAGAGATAGAGGCAACTGGCGCAACGGTATCCACGCCGTAAGCATGACTGGTATTAGCGGTGGTGACATTACCCGCCGCATCACGCGTGGTGACCGTCGCAGAAACATCACCGTTCGCCGCTAATACGGAGCCTGGAACGTTGACGCTCCAGGTCTTGCCGTCAGTATTCACCGTCGTCTGGTAGGTCTCGGTACCGACTTTCACCGTCACCGCATCGCCCGCTTTCACGTCGTTATCGACGTTACCCGTCACCGCAATCGTCTGACCGGATTCACTGGCATTGATCACGTTATCCGACGTGACATTATCGATAGAGATAGAAGCTGTTGGCGCCACCGTATCAACACCGTAAGCGTGAGTAGAATTGGCGGTGGTGACATTACCCGCCGCATCACGGGTGGTGACCGTGGCCGAGATATCACCATTGGCGGCCAGCACCGAACCCGGCACATTCACGATCCAGGTCTTGCCGTCAGCATTGACCGTGGTCTGGTAGGTCTCGGTACCGACTTTAACGGTCACCGCATCGCCAGCCTTCACGTCATTGCCGATGTTACCGGTCACGGCAATCGTCTGACCCGATTCAGTCGCGTTAATGACGTTATCCGACGTGACGTTATCGATTGATATTGACGCCGTTGGTGCCACGGTATCGACGCCGTATGCGTGAGTAGCGTTTGCTATGGTGACATTACCTGCGGCATCGCGCGTGGTGACCGTCGCACTGACATCACCGTTCGTCGCCAATACTGATCCCGGCACGTTCACACTCCAGGTTTTGCCATCCGTATTGACGGTGGTCTGGTAGGTCTCGGTACCCACGGTGACCGTCACCGCATCACCGGCCTTCACGTCGTTATCGACCTTACCGGTCACCGCAATGGTCTGACCCGACTCGCTGGCGTTAATCACGTTATCCGACGTGACATTATCGATAGAAATTGAGGCAACGGGGGGCAAGGTATCAACTGTTACCGCTTCACTTCCCCCTGTGCCAGGAATGCCCGCAGCATCGGTGTAACTGCCGTCAGGGATGCTGACACGGACTTCTCCCTCAAAATTGGCGGCTGGCGTCAATGTCGCCGTCCAGCGGGTAGAATCGTTAGGATCTTGTACCAGATTCGTTATGGAGCCATTTGTTACAGTGACATCACTGAGGTCAAAACCGACGGGGGGTCTTGTGAAAACAAAACTGATTGTGCCGTCACTATTGATGGTAATGGTGACAGAAGGCGGTGTGGTATCGGTAGTATCCGTTGCGGCAGTAAGCAACGTAGATGAACCTGCGCCATCCAGAACAGATGAAGCTCTGTCAGTAAACGATATGCCTGCCGTATCATAACCAATCGGGGCCGTCACGACATCACCCGTTAAGCCCAGTACCACCGTTGAATTGAAATGCCCGCCACCACCGTCACCTGCTTCGCCAGTGTTATCATTACCAGCGGCAGTCGCCTCTAGCACTTGCGTTGGGTCGGCCCCCTGAGCGATAGCATCTTGTATAGCAGCGACATCATTGGTGACATCCGCATTTTTCTGAGAAGACGCACTGCTTACATCGCTCCAGCGACTATCACGCCCCAGATCCAGTGTCTTGCCATCCGGCAATGTGATTGAAACCGCGCCGTTAGCACCGGTCACCACTTCTTCACCGCTGTAAACCCGATCGCCAGCAACCAGCAGTCTCTGGCTCCCATCAAGCGCGACGATAAAAACCTGTCCAATAACGAATTTAATGACGCCAATCACACTATTCAAAATTCTTTCCCCTTGATATCTATAATTATTTTTGTGATATTGAGATATTGCAGCTATAGATTTTGGCTATCATCCTGATAAAGTTGATTTGCTGTGTGTCGTCCTGACATTTAAAAAAACGCTACGATAGTGTTGCTGTTATGCGTCAAACGCTTGACTCAATGAGCGATATAATAAAAAATTCAGAATATTCTTTCCAGAACTTTACTCATTTAGAGTAACCTTTATTTCCCTTATATTGGGCCGTCAGAAATGACGAAATAACTCATTGATATAAAAGAAATAAAAAAAATTAAATTCGTTAGTCGTTTATATAACACTCAAACACTTTAATAGGAATAATCACAAATAAAGTTTTTGTGAAGGAAAACCGCTGATGATGCATCGATACCGTTTTGCTTTATTACCTTTTGTTACCATTTTTTCCACAGCGACGTATGCCGATACGATCCAAGAAGCAATAAAAAGCACGCTCTACACACACCCCGAAGTGAGCGCATCTATTAATAGCCGTTTTTCGGCCGAACACGATTTGCGTGCAGCAAAAGGGGGATACCTTCCTTCCATCACGCTGAGTGCAGGTGTTGGTCGCGAAGAAACAGATAGTCCCTCAACACGCGCTAGCATCAATAAGCGCGTTGAGCTCAGCCGCCAAGAATCAAGTATCAATCTGAGCCAGACGGTATTTGATGGTTTTGCTACCTCCAGCGAAGTGGGCAGACAGCGTGCCACCGTCAATTCACGCGCCTATAAAGTATTAAATACCAGTGAGGCTACGGCGTTAGATGCTGTTCAAGTGTATCTCAATGTGCTGCAACGTCAGGAGTTCGTGCGTTTGGCAGAAGCCAACCTTGCAAGCCATGAACGCATTTACGATCAAATAAGGCTGCGCAGCGAGCAAGGCGTTGGGAGATTAGCCGATCTGGATCAGGCTGAAGCGCGTCTGGCACAAGCACGCAACAATACGCTGACAGAAAAAACCAATCTTGATGATGCCAAAATCAACTATATGAGCGTTGTGGGGAAAGTACCTGAGAGTTTGGTGATGCCCGACACGTCTGCGGTAAAACTCCCCGCCTCGTTGGAAGAAGCACAGCGCATCATGCTGGCGAACAGCCCAGCATTGAAATCCGCAGAATCGGATATTGAAGCGACTCAGCAGCAATATGAGACTTCAAAATCAACGTTTTATCCACGTCTCAACGTTGAACTCTCTCGCACAATGGATAGCAACGTTGACGGGACACGCGGCCAAAACAATGAGTGGCAGGCAATGCTGCGGATGCGCTACAACCTGTATGAAGGCGGTAGCAGCAAAGCAAACATGGAATCCAAAGCCTATCAGGTAAAAGAAGCACAGGATGTCCGAAATAATGCCCTTCGCCTGCTGAATGAAGAACTAAAGCTAGCCTGGTCAGCGTTAAACAACTCCCGTCAGCAGGTTCCGATTGCCGCTGAATACGCGGACCGCAGTATGAAAGTACGTACCGCCTATCAGAAGCAATTTGGTCTGGGGGAAAGGACGCTGTTGGACTTGCTAGATAGTGAAAACGAGCTGTTCACCGCACAACGCCGTCTGGTCGAGGTTCGCTTCATCGCCTTGTATACCGAATACCGGATTACATCACGTATGGGAGAGCTATTAAACCGTTTAGCGATCCCAGCTCCTGATGCGGGTACCAGCTTGACAAACATGACAACCCACGCAGAGTTGCCAAGCCTCAATTAATATATTTCATTAGTCAGACGGCGATAAATTATGGTTTATATGCGAGTGAATTACGTTGCGTAAGGGAACGTTCAGTTAAATGAAGTTGCATTCAGTAGAAGAGACGAAGGGTTCTGATGAATCGGTCGCCCATGAGTCTATCGTTCATGAACCCATCGTCCATGAAAATAGTGACCCTCGCAGCCGTCACGATGATCCCTTATTGGATAGTTTGCTGATCCTCTGTACCTTGCAGGGGAAATCCGTCAGCCGTACCACACTCACCGCTGGGCTACCATTAGCTAACCAGCGGTTGTCCGTAAAGTTACTCCCAAGAGCCGCTGCACGTGCTGGGTTACAAGGACGCGTTCTCAAGCGTTCTCTGAATAAAATTTCTGAGATGTCGCTCCCTGCAATGCTGCTATTACGGGAAGGAAGAGCGGCGATTCTGTTAGGTTGGAACCCTGACGGTAGTGCACGCCTGATGCCCAGTGAGACAGAAGGCGGAGAAATTTCCGTTGAGCACAATACGCTGCAACAGAATTACCTTGGTTTGGTGATGTTCGCACAGCCTCGCCATCAGTTCGATCTACAGAATCCATCTCTGATTCCTCGCACCAAATCCTGGTTCAAGGATACGCTTAAGCTTTCACGTTCGCTCTATCTCGATGCCATTCTCGCCAGTTTACTGGTGAACATTATCGCGCTTGCCACACCGCTGTTCGTGATGAATGTCTATGACAGGGTCGTGCCTAATCAGTCAACAGCAACATTGTGGGTGCTGGCTATCGGCGTTACCGGTGCTTTTGTTTTCGATTTGATACTCAAAACACTGCGCGGCATTTGTCTCGATATGGCGGGAAAAAAAACCGATCTGATCATTTCAGCTACGTTATTTGAACGTATTACCGGTATGTCGATGAAGGCTCGGCCAGCACGTGTCGGTAGCTTTGCACAAAATATCCATGAATTTCAGTCGCTCAGAGATTTTCTTTCTTCACTGACGCTGACGACGCTGATCGATTTTCCTTTTACGCTGCTTCTGCTGTTGGTTATCGGCATCATCGGCGGCCCACTGGTCTGGGTTTCCATACTGGCCTACCCGATTGCCCTCTTGGCGAGTTGGGCGATGCAAAAACCGCTGTCCGCTACGATCGAGAAAACGATGCACCTTGCCAGTGAACGGCAGGCTACGTTGATCGAAACGTTGAGCTGTCTGGATGCGATCAAGGTCAACAATGCGGAAAGCGAACGGCAGCACCAGTGGGAACAGACGATTGGCAGCCTAAGCAAGCTGGAAATGCGGGTGAAGGCGCTATCCTCACTGGCGGTGAACCTGACGCAGTGGTTCCAGCAATTTGCTGGCGTTGCCATGATTGTCGTCGGTGTCTATATGCTGATTAACGGCAAACTCAGCATGGGTGGACTTATTGCCTGTTACATGTTGAACGGCAGAGCGCTCATGCCTTTAGGCCAACTGTCTGGCTTGGTCAGCCGTTACCAGCAGGCACGTTTAACGATGCAAACGACTGAACAGATGATGCAGCTACCGCAAGAACGTAGCGATAACGAACGCCCACTAAAGCGCGAAAGCATCCGAGGTGGTATCGAGTTTCGCGATGTGACGTTCAATTATCCAGAACAAAAAACCAGTTCGCTGCAAAGCATCAGCCTGACTATCGCTCCCGGCGAGAAAGTGGGCGTCATTGGCCGCAGCGGCTCCGGTAAAAGTTCGCTACAAAAGCTGATCGTGAATCTCTATCAGCCGGATGCGGGCAATATTCTGATCGATGGTGTCGATGCCCGTCAGTTGGATGTCAGCGATTTGCGCCACAATATTGGCTATGTTCCTCAGGATATTCAGTTATTCAGCGGATCGCTGCGCAATAACCTCATTAGCGGCGCACGCTATGTCGAAGACGAAGCTATGTTGCGAGCCGCCGAAATTTCTGGGGTGAACGAGTTTGCACGTCTGCACCCCGATGGTTACAACCTTCAGGTTGGCGAACGCGGTCAACAACTCTCCGGCGGGCAGCGTCAGGCTGTCGCAATAGCCAGGGCGCTGTTGCTCGATCCGCCGATTCTGGTGCTCGATGAACCCACAAGTTCGATGGATAACACCAGCGAAGATCGACTAAAGCAGGCTCTGGCCCCCGTGATTGCGGAGAAAACGCTCTTGCTGGTCACCCATCGGGTTTCCATGCTGGCGCTGGTCGATCGTTTAGTGATTGTCGACAGAGGTAAAATTATTGCTGATGGGCCGAAAGCGATCGTGATGGACGCGTTGAAGAAGGGGCAGATCAATGCGTCTCGGTAAATATATCAAACGAATCAAACGATATTTTGTCGGCGGAGACGAAGAAAGCCTGCAAACGATGCCAGAAGTGAGCCGGGCAATGGCTGAGGATTCGCCACGCTCTATTCGCTTCACGCTATGGGC
Source organism: Pectobacterium atrosepticum (assembly GCF_000740965.1). NCBI lineage: Bacteria > Pseudomonadati > Pseudomonadota > Gammaproteobacteria > Enterobacterales > Pectobacteriaceae > Pectobacterium > Pectobacterium atrosepticum. The sequence continues at coordinate 3,597,595 of NZ_CP009125.1, forward strand.
TATCGGTGCTTTTTTTCTATTTTTCATCCTGTGGGCCGGGCTTGCGAATATTGATGAAGTCACTCGGGGCGATGGGAAAGCGATCCCTTCTTCTCGGCTACAAAAAATCCAAAATCTGGAAGGTGGCATTGTCACAGAAGTGTTCATCCGTGAGGGTCAGGTGGTTAATGCAGGCGACCCTTTACTGCGCCTTGATGATACGCGTTTTGCTTCTAACGTCGGTGAAACCGAAGCCGATCGGCTTGCGCTACTGTCACGAATTGAGCGCCTGACTGCCGAAATCAGCGGTCAGGAGTTAGTGCTTTCAGAAGAAATTACGACGCAAGCACCTAAAGTTGCGGCAGGAGAAAAAGAGCTTTATAACAGCCGCCGTCAGCAGCTTCATAATGAGATATCCGGCTTGGAAGAGCAGTTGATTCAGCGCCGTCAGGAACTGAGGGATTTCTCTGCCAAAGAGATTCAGTTCCGCAATAGTCTAGGCCTGCTTCAGCAAGAAATTAAAATGTCAGAACCGCTGATCGCAGAAGGCGCCATTTCTAAAGTAGAAGTTTTACGCCTGCGCCGTGCTGAAGTCGAAACCCGTGGTCAGCTTGATTCTATCAAACTCTCCATACCACGGGCGGAGTCCGCGACTAAAGAGAGCGAGAATAAAATAGAGGAAACGCGCAGCCGCTATAGAAGCGAAGCGTTATCTCAGCTCAGCGAAGCACAAACTAACCTAAACAAAATTGAAGCCACGGGTAAAGCACTCGAAGATCGCGTAAACCGAACGCTGGTTGTGTCTCCTGTTCGCGGTATCGTGCAGCAGGTTTTGGTGAATACCATCGGTGGAGTGATTCAACCGGGTAGTGATCTGGTGGAAATTGTTCCGCTGGATGACAAATTGTTAGTCGAAGCTAAAATTCGCCCTCAGGATATTGCCTTTTTGCACCCAGGTCAGGATGCCATAATAAAATTGACAGCCTATGACTACACCATCTACGGCGGTTTAAAAGGTCAGTTGGAACAAATTAGCCCAGACACTGTAACGGATAAAGAAGGGAACAGTTTTTATATTATTCGGCTGCGGACTGATAAGAATTATTTAGGTTCAGCCGATAAACCCCTTCTTATCATTCCTGGTATGGTGGCCTCTGTTGATATAATAACGGGAAAGAAAACCATCCTCAGTTATTTGTTAAAGCCGATTATTCGCGCAAAAGCAGAAGCACTACGAGAAAGATAATAAAAAGGCGCTCAACTGAGCGCCCTTTTTCTATTCTATTTGTTAATGATCGTTCATGCTGTGATAAATCTGAGTTTGACTCCGCCCCATAGCTTTAGCCTGATACATGGCAGAATCGGCATTAATTGCCAACGTCAGAGAGTCGGAACCGTGCTCTGGGTACAGAGCAATACCGATACTGCATGATATATCAAGCATTTTACCATTGATCTCAAAAGGTTTATTCAACGCGTTATGAATTTTATCTGCGACATAAAGTGTATTATCAATTTCTTTAATGCCCTGAAGCAGAATAATGAATTCATCACCGCTACGGCGATATACCGTATCTGAATCCCTAACCGCACCACGCATACGTGCAGCGGCTTCTTTTAATAGCAAATCTCCGACAGCATGTCCGAATGAATCGTTTATCTGTTTAAATTTATCGAGATCCAAGAACATCAGCGCAATTTTCCTGCCTGTTTGTTTGGATAACAAAATCGCCTGTTCCATTTGCTCGGCGAACGTCAGGCCGTTAGCCAATGATGTTAATGAGTCATAGTGCGCCAGTTGCCGATAGTGTTCCTCGCTGCGCCGCAGCATATCGATGGCATGATAGCGCTCAATGGCGATCGCAATCAGCTGTGCCGATTTCTCTATAGAGAAAATTTCGTCTTCGGTCGGCACATACACTTTGCGGTGGTAAACACTTAAAACACCTAATATTTCTTTGTTCTGCCCGATGATAGGTTCAGACCAACAGGAACGCAGCCCGGCATATAATGCAAGCCCTTTGTACAGCGACCAATGCGGATGAACTGAGATATCATCAGCGACTACGCGTTTACCGGTATAAGCCGCGGTCCCAAAAGAAGCGACACCATCGGCAATTTTCACGTTGTGAATGGCATTTTTATAAAAACCCGGCAGGCTCGGCGCAGATCCAAGCGTCAGACATTTCTTGTCTTTATCGACTAGCAGTACAGAACAGACAATTCGGCCAGGATTTTTTTCCTCAACGCTGAAAATGATCGCATCCAGGATATCCTTCAGCGGCGCACCGCTTGATAACAGCTCTAGCGCACGATTGTATGAATTATCATGATGCTCCTGTGATTTTCGCTCCGTAATATCTAATTTAATGCCGACATACTGGGTCGTGTTACTCGCCTTATTATATATTTTAACGATATTGGCCTTTTCCCAATACAACTGCCCATCTTTACGTCGGTTAACGAACTCACCACTCCAAACATTACCTTTATTTATGGTAGCCCACAGATCTTCATAGACGCTGGCATTGGTCATGCCAGAGTTTAATATATTCGTTTTTTTACCAATAACCTCATCCGGCATATAGCCAGACATGGTAATAAACTGACGATTTACATAAATAATTTCACAATTTTCATCTGCGATCATAATTGAGGCAGGACTATATTCCATTGCAAAGAAAGTCATGTTGAGAAAATCTTGTTTTTTCTGCTCAGTTTTAAACTTTTGTTTAATTTTTCTATTTTTTACAGAAGAAAACAATAACAGTAGCAATAGTAGGGTTATTATAATTTCATACACAATAACACTCTCCTCAGGCCCGGGTGGTCCTGATCGTACAAATCACAACGCTGATGACGAAAAATCTCGGTAACAAACCCCCACCCCGTAGATTTTCAGGGTTGGTGCATTTCCGGAGAGCAGAAAGGATGAAAGAAAAAACGCTCCATGAAGCAGGAGTATTTAGAAACATAGCAACGTCAGCATAAAGCCCTCGCATATCACTGTGCGCAAATAAAAACAGCAAATTCAAAAGAGTATCTTAATTTAATAGTAGTAATTGTTCGGGTTATAAGCTTCTCTAATGGAATAAAAGAATATTCCTAAAGGTACATAGCAATATATTCTGAACGTCAATTTTTTGTAAGCAAATCAATTATACCAATAAGTATCATTGTTTTAATCAACAAAATCTATCACAAAATGATTTTTGATCGTTAACAGTAAACATTATATTTTTTTACCATTAAAAATCAAATAATTAAAAGAAAAAAATAAAATCATTAACGCAAACCTCCGATTATATATGTCATAATTTGATGCAAAATCCGCAGCCCTCCTTTCTTTAGCCTCTTTAAAATTAAACACCGTCATAACAAATAAAATAAGAATCAAATAACAAAAATAAAACAAAAAACAGCATTTTACTTTGTCACCTAGAGGAAAAATCAAAATACTTTAGTTGCGTTTTTTTTATACAAAAATGAAACGTTAGGGAATATAATGAATTGATATGGCGAAGGGCGAGCGGGGAACCGATAGCAGTACGTTAATAAGTAAAGTGATAGCCTAAACAACAGGTTATCACCTATAGTTCAGGCTTCAATGCTTCAAAATTCTCAAATGGCTGGGGACGCGAGAGGTAGTAACCTTGGGCGGCATAAGCATGTGATGCCTGAACAATCGCCCATTCCTCCTGTGTTTCAATTCCCTCAATCACCACATAATTGCAAAAGCGCGATAGTAAAGCGATCAGAGCAGGAAAAACGGTCCGACCCTCACTACTTTGTTGTAGGAGAATAAAAAGCTCACGCGCCACTTTGATACAGTCATACTGAGCCAGCATAAGTGATGAAAAATTCGCCATACCGCAGCCAAAATCATCCAGCCACAAGGTTTGTGCTTCAGGGAGCTTGGTTAATATTTCTTTCGGCAGCCCTCCCTGATTTTCGACCATTTCAAAACGAATCCAGGGCATCGCTGCGATCAGGCGCTTGGCTTCCAAATTATTCTGTAACGCCAGTAACGTCATGCCATCAATGTTGACAGAGGCAAAAAGATCGTCGCGAATAAATCGAAAATTCCACTGAGATAAAAGTTGCAGTTGTTCTACAATAATTAGAAGGCGGGTTTCAACATCAATATTTGCGAAGTATTTTTCAGGAGAGATAAATTTTTGCGGCAGGGTAGGAGAAAAAACGGAAGTCAGTAACTCAATAGCCATTAATTTACCTGATGTTCGGTAAATGGGCTGAAAAGTATACCGCCGTTGGCATTGGTGCCAGTAATCAGCGCCTAATGCTTCAGCGCTTCCCTGTTGGAAAAATCCTGCCCCAACCAGATTAAGATGACCTTCCTGCTGCACTATGAGTTCCGCCATTAAACTGACACTATTAGTTATAAAATTATATCATATGGACATGCACCGTCATTGACTCTCCAGATGCAAACGTCATCGGTAATACCAATTAAATCGATGTCCATCGATATTACAAAAATAAGTGGTTCAATATCACAACTAAATTTATTTAAATTGTAAATCAATAAATTAAAACCCAATAAACACAGTCGCACTGGCTGATTGATACAGTCTAAAGCATACGTATAAAACCAATTTAACGAACAGATGGTAATTTTACCCTGTAACCTCACTATTTATGCAGCCAATAGGTTGCATGCTGAAGATCTCCGAAAACACAAAAAACTCACAGTAAGATGCTTCGAAAGAGAGGTGCGTTGAAGACAACAGGGGGGCAGTCGACAATATATTATCGATCAATAACTGTTACGCGTGTCTAAACGGGCATCAGCGGGTATAATCTGCGCCCTGTTTGTAAGGTAGAAGAACATCATGGCGTTACTCATCACCCATAAATGCATCAACTGTGACATGTGCGAGCCTGAGTGCCCTAATCAGGCCATCTCCATGGGCATGGACATTTATGAAATAGATACCACTCTCTGTACTGAGTGCGTTGGCCACTACGATACGCCTACATGTCAGAAAGTTTGTCCCATCGACAATACGATCGTCAAAGATCCAAACCATGTTGAAGGGAATGAGCAGCTGTGGGAAAAATATGTGCTAATGCACCACGCCGACAGGATTTGAGAATCCATTGACGAACGGTCAGCTTTCGATAATCACCGTCGCACAGGCATAGCGTCTTTCATCAGCCAGTGTCACATGTACATGTCTGACACCCATCTGTTCAGCCAACTCTGCCGCTTTAGCAAAAAACCGCAGACAGGGTTTACCCAGTTCATCATTAAAGACTTCAAACTGGTTGAACGCGAGCCCGTTGCGAATCCCCGTACCGAACGCTTTTGCTGCCGCTTCTTTCACGGCAAAACGCTTGGCGAGGAAACGGACAGGCTGCTGGTGCTGCTGATAATGCGCCCATTCAGCATCCGTCAGAATACGGCGAGCCAATCGCTCGCCTGAACGTTCAATCACAACCTCGATACGGGCGATTTCGACAATATCCGTTCCTAGCCCAAGAATCGCCATCAGCGGCGTGCTTCCCGCATCAGACTCTTCATTTCGGCAACCGCATCCTTCAGCCCGCTTATCACCGCACGCCCGATTATCGCATGCCCGATGTTTAATTCGTGCATTTCCGGCAGCGCCGCAATAGGCAGGACATTATGGTACGTCAAACCGTGACCGGCATTAACTTTGAGCCCTTTCGCCGCTGCGTAAGTCGCAGCATCACGAATGCGCTCGAACTCATGCTGACGAGTTTCATCATCTGGCGCATCAGCATACGCCCCAGTATGGATTTCGATATAGGGCGCACCGCTGGCAACGGCGGCATCAATTTGCCGTTTATCCGCATCAATAAAGAGCGAAACCAGTATGTTAGCCTGGCTAAGTCTGGCTACTGCGTTACCAATTTTGTCCTGCTGCCCTGCCACATCTAACCCGCCTTCTGTTGTCACTTCCTGGCGTTTTTCCGGTACCAGACAGCAAAAATGCGGCTTCACTTCACAGGCGATGTTCAGCATTTCTTCCGTGACGGCCATTTCCAGATTCATACGGGTTTGGAGTGTCTCTCTCAGGATCCGCACATCACGATCCGTAATATGGCGACGATCTTCACGCAAATGCACAGTGATACCATCCGCTCCCGCCTGCTCGGCGACAAAAGCCGCCTGAACGGGGTCGGGATACGGTGTTCCACGTGCATTACGCAGTGTCGCAATGTGATCGATATTAACGCCAAGCAACAGTTCAGCCATGATAAATCCTCGGTAAAGTCATGCACGGTACGTGGCAGTTTACACCGATGTCACAGCGTCAGGGTACTGACGAAAGGGGATTATTTATCAGAAGAAGTGGGTTTGGACAAATTAGCAGCAGGAACGAACTGTCGGAACAGTTCACGACTTTTCAGCGGTTTTCCACCCAGATACGGCTTTAACGCGATGCGGGTGAAACGCTTTGCTGCCTTCAGTGTGCCAACATCAGGAAATTCACGCGACGCCAGTGAATGTAACTCATGCCCGGTAAAACTTTTATTATCGACAACCAAACTGGCAGTAAACCCTCTTTCCTCTCGATACTGATAGGTCATGGTATCTGCCACGGGTTCACCGCTGCCAGCACAATGCAAGAAATCAACGCCGTATCCCAAATAGCCCAATAACGCTAACTCAAAGCGCCTTAATGCCGGTTCTGGAGAAGCATCCTGTGCAGCAAGATGTTGTAAACAGTGGAGATAATCGAAGAAAAGAGCGGAATAATTGGTTTCATGTTCCAGCACGCGAGCCAGCAGTTCGTTAACGTATAAACCGCTATACAGCATCGAGCCAGTCAGTGGCAGCGCCAGCGAGACGGGCTCCGCACTGCGTAACGTTTTCACTTCACCCCGCCCGCTCCAACGCACCAGCAACGGAGTGAAAGGCTGTAAACAACCTTTCAGGCTAGAACGGCGAGCTCGTGCGCCTTTGGCAAGCACACGAACACGACCATCGCTTTCACTAAACAGATCCAGCAATAAACTAGTTTCACTATAAGGTCGCCCATGTAAGACAAATGCGCGTTGCCAGCCTTCCATCGGCGTGAACCTTACAAGTCTTCGCTATAACCCAAGCTACGCAGGGCACGTTCGTCATCTGCCCAGCCGGATTTCACTTTGACCCACAGCTCAAGGTGCACTTTGGCCTCGAACATCTCTTCCATATCCTGACGAGATTCGATACCAATAGTTTTAATCTTGGAACCTTTGTTGCCAATGACCATCTTCTTCTGGCCTTCACGTTCAACCAGAATCAGGCCATTGATGTCATAACCGCCGCGTTCGTTAGTCACAAAACGTTCGATTTCGACCGTTACGGAATATGGTAATTCTTCACCCAGAAAACGCATCAGCTTTTCACGGATAATTTCCGATGCCATAAAACGCTGTGAACGATCGGTGATGTAGTCTTCTGGGAAGTGATGCGTTGCTTGTGGTAAGTGCTTACGCACAATGCTGGCAATCGTATCAACATTCGAGCCCTTCTCCGCAGAGATCGGGACGACATCAAGGAAGTCCATCTGTTGGCTGAGGAACTGGATGTGCGGCAGTAACTTGGTTTTATCCGTGACGTTATCGACTTTATTGATCGCCAACAGCACAGGAAGTTTCTGATCGCGCAGTTTATTCAACACCATGTCATCGTCGTCGTTCCAGTGTGTACCTTCAACAACGAAAATGATCAGCTCAACGTCCCCCATCGAACTGCTAGCTGCACGATTCATCAGGCGGTTAATCGCCCGTTTTTCTTCAATATGCAGCCCCGGCGTATCCACATAGATAGCCTGATAAGGCCCTTCAGTGTGAATACCCATAATGCGGTGCCGCGTCGTCTGGGGCTTACGTGACGTAATAGAGATCTTCTGCCCCAGTAATTGATTCAATAACGTCGATTTTCCGACATTGGGTCGACCAACAATCGCGACAAAACCGCAGTGTGTCTGTACTTCGCTCATTCAAGCTCCAGTTTTTTCAACGCTTGTTCAGCCGCAGCCTGTTCGGCTTTACGACGACTCGATCCAGTGCCAATGACCGACTCACTAAAGCCGCTCACCTGACAGTGGATAGTAAATTCCTGATCGTGTGCTTCCCCACGAACCTGCACCACCAGATAGGTTGGCAAAGGTAAGTGGCGCCCTTGCAGAAATTCCTGCAACCGCGTTTTTGGATCTTTTTGCTTATCGCCAGGACTGATTTCATCCAGACGCGTTTGATACCAATTCAGGATCAAACGTTCGATATTCAGGATGTCACTGTCGAGGAAAATACCACCAATCAGCGCTTCGACCGTATCAGCCAAGATCGATTCACGACGGAAACCACCGCTTTTTAATTCGCCGGGACCGAGGCGCAAGCACTCTCCCAGTTCGAATTCACGCGCGATTTCGGCCAGGGTATTTCCCCGCACCAGCGTCGCCCGCATCCGGCTCATATCCCCTTCATCAACTTTGGGGAAACGGTCATACAGCGCATTGGCGATCACAAAACTCAGGATGGAGTCACCCAGGAATTCAAGCCTTTCATTATGTTTGCTGCTGGCGCTACGATGCGTCAACGCCTGTAACAAAAGCTCGTACTGCTGAAAAGTATAGCCCAGCTTTCTTTGTAAACGATTTATCAGGATGGGATTCATGTGTTACCAATAGATCAACGATGCGTCAAAAACAGCAGCATACGGAACAGCCCTGCTTACCAACTCGGTCAAAACTGTTTCGTTTGCATTGGCTCCCATAAGGGAGCCTGCCTTTCTGCCCGTCATACTTCGCGTTGCATGTTCGTTAGCGTGGTTCAAACGATAACGTTTTATCCTGCAATTTGTATTATTTAGGGCACGTTCTTTCAAAAAGAACATTTCAGAAAATATTCTACAACGGACAGCATCAGAATGCTGCCTGTATCTTATTTTGATCAATGCTTACTTTTGATTAATGAATACCACCGATGCGACTCAAACGTACACCGGTAGGCCATTCACCTTCCTGTTTCTCAAAACTCATCCAGATAGCGGTGGCTTTACCGACCAGATTTCTCTCCGGTACAAAGCCCCAATAGCGACTATCCAGACTGTTGTCTCGGTTATCACCCATCATGAAGTAGTGCCCTGCCGGGACAACCCATGTCGCAAGCTGCTGCTGCGATTGCTGATAATAACCACCAAGCTGATCCTGCTGGCCCGGTACTAACAAAATATTATGTGTGACATTGCCTAATGACTCTTTGCGCGCACCCATGCGAGTGCCATCTACACTGTTGTCATTGGCAGGCACCTGATAGAAACCGCCACGCGATTCCCCCCCAGGCTGATTGAAGGTCTGAACAAAGTCGCTAGGTTGCACATTACTATATGTGACCGCCAATGCCGTATCACATGCCTGCAGCCCCTGACAGGATGGACGAATCGTGACCTGCTTGGTAATCGGGTTATAGCTAACGCGATCGCCCGGTACACCAACCACGCGCTTGATAAAGTCCACTTTAGGATCGGACGGATATTTAAACACCACCACGTCTCCACGCTTCGGATGCCCCGTTTCGATCAGCGTCTTTTGCGTGAAGGGTTCTTTAATGCCATAGGCAAATTTTTCCACCAGAATAAAATCACCGATCAACAGCGTCGGCATCATCGAACCGGATGGAATTTGAAACGGCTCATAAATAAAAGAGCGCACAACCAATACCAGAGCAACGACAGGGAATACGGATGCTATCGTCTCAATCCAGCCTGGTTGTTCAATGGCTTTCGATGAAATCGCTCCATCGGCCAGATCGGCACCGCTCATAGCGGCAAATTTTTTCCGACGAGCGGGTTCCCAAACGAAGCGCTCTAAACACCAGACAATCCCCGTGACCAGCGTCACTAATGCCAGAATTACGGCAAACATATTGGCCATGCCAACTCCTCAGAATTTATTTACTGTCTTTGCCGACGTGCAGAATTGCCAGAAACGCTTCTTGCGGCAGCTCGACGTTACCGACCTGCTTCATACGCTTCTTACCGTCTTTCTGTTTCTGCAACAGTTTCTTCTTACGGCTGACGTCGCCACCATAACACTTGGCCAGTACGTTTTTACGCAATTGCTTAACCGTCGCACGCGCAATAATGTGGTTACCAATCGCAGCCTGAATCGCAATATCAAACTGCTGACGTGGAATGAGTTCTTTCATTTTTTCGACAAACTCACGGCCACGATATTGTGAGTTATCACGGTGAGTAATCAGGGTCAATGCATCGACGCGCTCGTTGTTGATTAATACATCAACGCGCACCATGTCCGATGTCTGGAAACGTTTGAAGCCGTAATCCAGCGATGCATAACCACGAGAGGTTGATTTCAGACGGTCAAAGAAATCGAGCACCACCTCGGCCATCGGGATCTCATAGGTCAATGCAACCTGATTACCGTGATACACCATATTCGTCTGCACGCCGCGCTTCTCAATACAGAGCGTAATCACGTTACCCAGATATTCCTGAGGCATCAGCATGTGACACTCGGCAATCGGTTCGCGCAGTTCCTGAATATTATTCAGCGGCGGCAGTTTAGACGGGCTATCGACATAAATGGTTTCTTTAGCCGTCGTTTCTACTTCATACACTACCGTCGGTGCCGTGGTGATCAGTTCCAGATCGTACTCACGCTCCAGACGTTCCTGAATGATCTCCATGTGCAGCAGACCTAGGAAACCACAGCGGAAACCAAAGCCCAGCGCGGTAGAACTTTCCGGTTCATAGAACAGAGAGGCATCATTAAGACTCAGCTTGCCTAACGCGTCACGGAATGCTTCATAATCGTCGGAACTGATCGGGAACAAACCGGCATAGACCTGAGGTTTGACTTTTTTGAAGCCTGGCAGCGCTTTTTCAGCTGGCTGACGTGCCAGTGTCAGGGTATCCCCGACTGGCGCACCCAAAATATCTTTGATGGCGCACACCAGCCAGCCTACTTCACCGCAATTCAATACATCGCGGTCAATCTGCTTCGGTGTAAAAATACCGAGACGGTCGGCGTTATACACCTGACCCGTACTCATCACCTTAATTTTGTCGCCTTTGCGCATCGTGCCGTTTTTGATACGAACCAGCGACACAACGCCAAGGTAGTTATCAAACCAGGAGTCGATAATCAGCGCTTGCAACGGCGCATCAGGGCTGCCTTCCGGCGGCGGAATATCACGCACCAAACGATCCAGAATATCTGGCACGCCAACCCCTGTTTTCGCGGAGCAGCGCACAGCATCAGTGGCATCGATACCAACGATATCTTCAATTTCTTGAGCAACACGATCCGGGTCAGCTGCAGGCAGGTCAATCTTGTTTAGGACCGGCACCACTTCCAGATTCATATCCAACGCGGTATAACAGTTAGCCAACGTTTGAGCTTCAACACCCTGCCCGGCATCAACAACAAGCAGCGCACCTTCACAGGCGGCAAGCGAGCGGGAAACCTCATAAGAGAAGTCTACGTGCCCAGGCGTATCAATGAAGTTTAACTGGTAGGTTTGGCCGTCCTGCGATTTATAATCCAGCGTCACGCTTTGCGCTTTAATCGTTATTCCGCGTTCACGTTCCAGATCCATGGAATCCAGAACCTGCGCAGCCATTTCACGTTCGGTTAATCCGCCGCAGATCTGGATAATACGGTCAGATAACGTCGATTTACCGTGGTCGATATGGGCAATAATGGAGAAATTTCGTATATGCTTCATTATAAAAATTTTTCTACCTTGATATTCCTGAAATTCTTGCCCATGGGCATGCGCATAGGTGAAAACAGCAGCGATGTTATTCCACCTGAATCGCAGCATTCTACATGCGAGAAGCGTGAAAACCTAGTCATGTCCGGTGCATTCCCCTTGATTATGACGGTTTTATTTGGAATAGCAGAACAACAAGAGGAAAGCAGGAAGTAAAGTGTCATTACGTGGCAAACATCATGTTGAAAGATAACAAAATAGCGAACAGTGTCTCCACATTGCGCGCCATTGATGCTCAGGCACACAGATCAATTTTGTAAGAGAGTGCCAGGCAACGCAATTTGCAGGATAACAGGCTCATAACGCTTATTCTTACCTAACCGCTTTGCCCACAGCTTCACGCCGATAAACGCTAATCCGCCGCCCAACAACGCACCAATAACAGCAGCCAAATCGGTACCGAATAGCGTTTGGAATATCGCAGCCCCAAACAGCAACCCAACCAGCGGAACGAAATAAACCAGAGCGGCAGAAAGCAATAGCCGCCCTTCGGAAATACCCAATTCCACCTTTTGTCCGATCTCTAAAGGTCGATCGTAAGGGACATACAGCGTATTTTCAGCGGAAAGCCCGAGCTGGCTTAACAAGCCCGTTCCACACGACGAGCGGGATTTACAACTGCCACATCCCGCACTCGGCTCACACCGCAGCTCTGCGATTCCATCCTGCCATGATACAACCGTTGCCCACTCTTTGATCATGGCTCAGCCTTCAAGACGATACTGTCAGCCACGCGCTTAGCGGTAGAGGGAGGAATATCACCGACAACGGTAATCTCGCGATTTCCCCGCATGACGGTATGAATAGAGCGTCGCCCCGTGAGCAGAGACTGTTCCTCACTCACATCAGAAGACGGGCTAATATTAATCGAGAAACTGAACAAACCGTCGCTGTACAGACGTGTTTCAATCGGAATAGACGAACCGGGCAATACTTTTTTATTGTACGAAAGTGCTTTCATCCCCGCAGGCAACCATTCTGGCTCCCAGGTAAAATCACCTTTTTCAGCGGCAGGCGTGGGTAACACGGGAGGCAGTTTGATCCCTTCCAGCGGACGCATCACGCTAACGACATCATCGTCAACAATCAGCGATGTCGTTAAGAATTGCTCCAACCGTTTGTCGCCATTACGATCCTGTAAATCAATGCGCAAGGGAAGTTTCGATTCCGCATCAATCCACACCATGTAACTGTAGCGCGTGCCATCACGAGAAATGACCCGAATCCCTGATGCCAGACGATCGGCAATGCGCACCCTTCCGTCGGCGGGAATAAAGTCATAATAAGGCGATAATTTCTGGAAATCAGCGAAAACCAGAGAAGGGAAAGAATCGACAATATGATCGCTGGCGAGAGTAAATGGCTCAAAACCGGGATCGAAATAGCTGACCTCATTACCACGCTGCACGATCTCGCGTCGCGGCCCGTCCATAAACAGCAGCTGCGCCAAGGAACGATTGTTGACTACGGCATGACGATACCGTACCGACTCAAATCCTTGCAGGGTGATGTTGATAAATGAAACTTCGTAATTCAGAGAACGAACTGCGCTATTCATCTGCTGCAGCAACGCGCCCGGCTCAACATTCTGAGCCGGGGCGAACGTAGAATAAAACAGACTGCCAATCAGAAAACAGGCGGCGGACCAAACACGCTTCATTACCGTGACTGTGTTCCTAATGATTGAGTGCCGGGAACCTGAATTGCCGCTTGCTGGTCGTCCTGCGGCAGAGCGTGTTCGGCATGTAGCCGACGCTGTAATTCGTAGTCCTGCAAAATGGCGTTAAGCCGGTTACGCTGAATATCAGATTTCTGTTGGCCGCTGTGAGGGGCAATATTTTCTGACGGCACGCCCAAGCTCACAGGAGAAGCGGTACCCATGGCAGGTAAGGTACTGAACACGCCGGATTCAACAACATGCTCAGGTGCATTACCCTGTTGGTAATTTTGTACGCCGACGATTACCGCTAAAGATACGCAGGCTGCGACACCGACTTGCGTCAGTTGGCTACCCCACGGACGGATTTTGTGCCAGAAAGGCATTTTCGTCCACTCGACAGGTTGTGGCTGAGATTCAGGCTGCGTTTGTGGAACCAGACGAACAGGTTCTTTTTCGATTGCAGCGGCAACACGAGAAGCGATGTCCAGGTGAATCACGTTTTCACTGATATCGCCACGCAACGTATCACGAATTAGATGATAACTTTGCCAACTTTGCTGCAACGCGTCATCACGTGACAATGCGCCTAACAGTTCGGAATCTACTGCTTCGCCATCCATTAAAGCGGAAAGTTTCTCTTTCTGCATACCGACACCCTTACCTTGTCAAATCCATCATTAGTCATGCGGATAGCTGGAAACGCTAGCTAGCGCTGAATAAGCGGTTGTACTTTATTATCAATAGCTTCCCGCGCTCGGAAAATACGAGAACGAACAGTGCCGACGGGACAATCCATAATCACGGCAATCTCTTCGTAGCTTAAACCGTCCAACTCACGCAGCGTAATCGCTAAACGTAAATCTTCCGGTAAAGACTCGATAGTTCGGAAAACTATGCTTCGTAATTCCTCTGACAACATTAAATTCTCAGGGTTCGATATTTCTTTCAGTGCGCCCGCATTTTCATAGTTTTCTGCGTCATTGGCATCAATGTCGCTGGAAGGCGGGCGGCGGCCCTGAGCTACCAGATAATTCTTGGCCGTATTCACTGCAATACGATACAGCCACGTATAGAACGCACTATCGCCACGGAATGATTCTAACGCGCGATACGCTTTAATAAACGATTCCTGTACCACATCCGGCACGTCCCCTTGTGGAACATACCGCGATACCAGGCTCGCTACCTTATGCTGATAACGAACGACCAACAAGTTAAACGATTTTTGATCGCCTTTTTGGACTCGCTCGACCAGAACCTGATCTGCCAGTTGCTCGCTCATCCGAGGTAATCTCTACTCAAACCGTTCTCCACACATGAAATAGTACTGCCAGCTATATAAGTCATATTTAGAGCAAGCTCCTCATTAGAACCAAGACATTCAATAAAGTTCCGAGTCATCATTTTTCTTTTACTTAGCGCCGTTACTCGTCTTTACGATGCATACCGTGACGCACCGTCTCATCACATATGGTCTTCATCTGAGGCTTCTACGCTCTTGCGAAGATGATACGATAAATCCGGGGTATTCGCACGATTCACCATGCTCCATCATCCGCTTATTCTTTATAGCGTAGATAAGGGGCTAAAAACCAATACGGCAATCAACCGTTGGGTGCTACCATCGGAATTCCTCTTCTTTTCGCACCCACGACACGACCATGCAAACGACTACTGAACACGTCTGTGATGTTTTAATCATTGGCAGCGGTGCTGCCGGGCTTTCACTAGCGCTGCGTCTGGCTTCACAGGCCAACGTGACAGTACTAAGCAAAGGCCCGCTCAATGAAGGCGCGACGTTTTATGCTCAAGGCGGCATCGCAGCCGTTTTCGATGAAACCGACACGATTGACTCCCATATCGACGATACCCTGATCGCCGGCGATGGCCTGTGTGAACGCGAAGCCGTTGAATTCATCGCCAGTAATGCCAAACACTGCGTGCAATGGCTGATCGAACAAGGCGTGCTATTCGATACCGAAACCAGCACCAGCGGCGAAGAACGCTATCATCTGACGCGCGAAGGTGGACATAGCCACCGTCGGATTCTGCACGCAGCGGATGCAACCGGAAAAGAAGTGGAAAATACGCTGGTACAGAAAGCGTTATCCCATCCGAATATTCGGATTATGGAACGCTGCAACGCCGTCGATTTAATTACCTCCAATAAGCTGGGTTTGCCCGGTACTCGCCGTATTATTGGTGCTTATATATGGAACCGTGAACAGGAACGCGTAGAGTCCTGCCGGGCGAAAACGGTAGTTTTAGCGACCGGTGGCGCATCCAAAGTTTATCAATACACCACGAACCCCGATATTTCGTCTGGCGACGGTATCGCGATGGCGTGGCGTGCGGGTTGTCGCGTAGCAAATCTGGAATTCAATCAATTTCACCCGACCTGCCTGTTCCATCCGCAGGCGCGAAACTTCCTGCTAACGGAAGCGCTACGCGGTGAAGGCGCGTACCTCAAACGCCCTGACGGCTCACGCTTTATGCCCGATTTCGATGCCAGAGGCGAACTGGCACCGCGCGATGTAGTCGCCAGAGCGATTGACCATGAGATGAAACGGCTTGGTGCAGACTGTATGTATCTGGATATCAGCCACAAGCCCGAAGCGTTCATCAAACAGCACTTCCCTACCATCCATGAAAAGCTACAGTCTCTCGGCATTGATCTGACGCGCGAAGCGATACCGATCGTCCCAGCAGCGCACTATACCTGTGGCGGCGTGATGGTCGACCAGCATGGGCGTACCGACCTTGACGGACTGTATGCGATTGGCGAAGTCAGCTATACCGGATTACATGGTGCAAACCGTATGGCGTCCAATTCACTGCTGGAATGTCTGGTTTACGGCTGGTCAGCCGCAGAAGATATTTTGCAGCGCTTACCGCAAATCAAAGCAGTGAAAAAGTTGCCGGATTGGGATGAAAGTCAGGTCGATAATTCCGACGAACAGGTGGTGATCCAGCATAACTGGCACGAACTACGTCTGTTTATGTGGGATTACGTTGGGATCGTGCGGACCACCAAGCGGCTGGAACGAGCGCAACGCCGTATCCATCTGCTTCAGCAGGAAATCGATGAGTACTACGCCCACTTCCGTATTTCCAACAACTTGCTAGAACTGCGTAATCTGGTGCAGGTCGCCGAGCTCATCGTCCGCTGTGCGCTAGAAAGAAAAGAAAGCCGTGGACTGCATTATAACTTGGATTATCCCGAACAATTCGAGGCACCGACACCAACTATTCTGGTGCCATAGTTCACAAAAATCATAATTCGCAAAAACCGCAGTTCACGAACAATAGTTCACTCAGGAAAGGCAGACGCGGCTACAAAGCGTCTGCCACCTACATGAAAAGATAAAAATCTTTTGTCAGTTGCTGAAAATCCGTCGAATAACATCTTTCTGCATCACGGATTGCCAATAAGAAATTCACACACTCCTTTTCTTGGCGAGACAGCGCCAGCAAAACGCGGTGCGCAGGTTTATCTTCCTGTTCAGATACGCGGAGCTGCTGCTGGACGTGCCAATTGTGTTGCTGCGCCAGAGGAATAAAGTGCTCAGCAACCTGAACGGGCAACACCACGCAAAAAAGTCCTTCAGGCATCAGCAACTGATGAGCACAACGCAATAGCACTTCATGGGTTAACAAGGTCGTGTAACGCGCCTGCTCACGCTGAGCTGAACCACACGCGATCCCAGGTGGGAAATAAGGCGGATTGCTTATAATTAGCGAATAATCGGCAGTTCGCATCGCGGAAAAACTCACGATATCCTCAGCATAAACCGTTATTCTGTCAGCCCATGGAGAGGCAGCACTGTTTTCTTTCGCCTGCTGACTGGCGGCGCTATCCAGCTCAACGGCATCAATCCGAACATGTGGCTCGGAACGCTGCGCTAGCATCAACGCGAGAAGGCCAGAACCACTGCCGATATCCAGAACCCGCGTGGCTGAAGACACCGGAGCCCAGGCTCCCAGAAGAATACCATCGGTTCCAACCTTCATTGCACAGCGATCGTGCGCCACAAAGAATTGCTTGAAGGTAAATCCATCCCGACGCAATGTCAGTTTATAATCAGCCTGATGACTCATGAAAATAAGATTCCAAACGCAAACCGCAGTAGCATAGGCGAAACATCAATGCAGGAAAAGTGCCGATGTCTGCTTAAACAGGTGAAGAAACCGGCCAATCCGTCTATAATCGGCGCCCCAAATAGAGGTAGACCATGACTGTAACCAATTTTTCCGAGCTCGATCTTGATGAAAGCCTGTTAGACGCCCTGCGTGATATGGGTTATGAACGTCCGACTGCGATTCAAGCCGAGGCAATCCCTCCGGCGATGGAAGGCCGTGACGTACTGGGCTCCGCGCCAACAGGAACAGGTAAAACCGCCGCTTATCTGCTGCCGGTTTTGCAGCATCTTATCGATTTTCCTCGTAAAAAATCAGGTCCACCTCGTGTTCTGATCCTCACGCCGACCCGTGAACTCGCCATGCAGGTGGCGGATCAAGCGCGAGCATTCGCGGCGCATACGCATCTGGATATCGCGACAATCACTGGCGGCGTGGCCTACATGAATCATGCGGAAGTGTTCAGTGAAAATCAGGATGTCGTCGTCGCGACGACGGGCCGTCTGATGCAATACATCAAAGAAGAAAACTTCGATTGCCGCGCGGTAGAAACGCTGATTCTGGACGAAGCGGACAGAATGCTGGATATGGGCTTCGCCCAGGATATTGAACACATCGCCGGAGAAACCCGCTGGCGCAAGCAAACGCTGCTGTTTTCTGCGACGTTGGAAGGAAACGCGATCAAGGATTTCGCCGAGCGTCTGCTCAACGAACCCGTTGAAATCGAGTCCGATCCATCACGTCGGGAACGTAAAAAAATTCTGCAATGGTATTACCGTGCCGACGATCTCAAACACAAAACGACCCTGCTCTGCCATCAGTTAAAACAGCCAGATGTTACGCGTTCTATCATCTTTGTGCGCAAGCGTGAGCGGGTGCATGAGCTCGTATCCTGGCTGCATGAAGCTGGCATTAACTCATGCTATCTCGAAGGCGAAATGGTGCAAGCCAAGCGCAACGAGGCAATCAAACGCATGAGCGACGGTCGGGTTAACGTGCTGGTGGCAACAGATATCGCCGCGCGTGGCATCGATATTGACGATGTCAGCCACGTATTTAACTTCGACTTGCCGCGCACAGCAGATACTTACCTTCACCGTATCGGCCGCACTGGCCGCGCGGGTCGTAAAGGCTGTGCCATCTCTTTCGTTGAAGCACACGATCACCTGCTGCTGGGAAAAATCAGCCGCTACTTGAATGAGCCGCTAAAACCGCGCGTCATTGAGGAACTTCGCCCAGAGACCAAAGCGCCAAGCGCCAAAACCACGGGCAAACCGTCGAAAAAAGTGCTCGCGAAGCGGAAAGAGAAAAAAGAGAAGGAAAAAGAAAAAGTTAAAGTGAAGGTTCGCGATCGCGACAGTAAAAATGTTGGTAAGCGTCGTCAAGCAACGCAGAAAACTGACGAACCGTCCGCTGAATAAAATTCCTTTAAAGCATAGATATAAAAAAGGGAGCTTCGGCTCCCTTTCTATTAAGGCTTAAGTAACAACTTACAGGCTTGCGGTAAAAGTACGAGCGATAACGTCGCGCTGTTGTTCCGGCGTCAGTGAGTTGAAACGAACAGCGTAGCCAGATACGCGGATAGTCAGCTGCGGATAGTTTTCCGGGTGCTTAACGGCATCTTCCAGCGTCTCACGGCGCAGAACGTTTACGTTCAGGTGTTGACCACCTTCCACACGCACTTCAGGTTTGATTTCCAGTGGGATTTCACGATACTCGATCTGACCCAGATCGCTCATCGGAACGATTTGATCTTCGCTATAACCAGATTTAGCACATACGCAACGCGCCTGTGATTTTTCTTCATCCAGCAACCAGAAGGAATTGATCAGCGCGCTGTCGTTAGCCTTGGTGATTTGAATACCAGTAACCATAATTGCCTCCGTAAACGGTGTGTTATCGTCTTAATTGAAAATTGACGTAGTTAAAAACTGATGTAGTTAAAAACTGATTTAGTTAAAATCGCTATCGGCAAAAAACTACCAAACGTCGTAACGATCGTATAAAACTCTGCGTCTCTACTCTCTTATATACCAGTCTGATAACCAGATATCTTTGACTTAAATCAATTTTAAACCCCCACAACTTAGCAGCGCTAGGGCAATATATTGTTTTATATCAATTTTACCAACACGCTAAATTGCAAATATTTTTGTAAATTTTCAATTTTTTTTCGAAAAAAAGCCTCTTTCATCCCGACAACAACGGTTACGGTTTTACCTCAACACGATAGATCGGTAAGCTACCCACAACACCATTCAACCTGTAAAAAAAGAGTGCATGATGGCGACCTCTCTCACCTGGCATGACGTACTGGCACAAGAAAAGCAGCAGTCTTACTTCATCAATACCCTTGAATTCGTTGGGAAGGAACGGTCTGCGGGTAAGACGATCTATCCTCCGCAGAAAGATGTTTTTAATGCGTTCCGCTTCACTGAGCTGCATCAGGTCAAAGTCGTCATTCTGGGGCAAGACCCTTATCACGGCCCGAATCAAGCACACGGGCTGTCATTTTCTGTACGTCCGGGCGTCCCCGCTCCGCCTTCTCTGGGCAATATTTATAAAGAACTGGCGAGCGACATCCCTGGATTTGAAATTCCACGACACGGTTTTCTGCAAAGCTGGGCGGAGCAAGGGGTTTTACTGCTAAACACGGTATTGACCGTTGAAGCCGGGCAAGCGCACTCGCATGCCAATCTGGGCTGGGAAACCTTTACTGACCGCGTTATTGCGGCATTGAATGAACAACGGGAAGGTCTAGTCTTTCTCTTGTGGGGATCGCATGCACAGAAAAAAGGCAACATCATTGACCCACAGCGTCACCATGTTCTGAAATCGCCGCACCCTTCCCCACTGTCTGCACATCGTGGTTTCTTGGGCTGCAAGCATTTTTCACAAGCTAACCAGCTTCTGGAACAGCAAGGTTTGTCGGCAATAGACTGGACGCCAAGGCTCCCAGAAGAGGCCTAAGCGGTAACGGTTTGGTTGCCTTCAAAGCGCGGGGCAGCCAACTATCGTTTATAGAAAATCGTTTACAAGAGTATTAAGCAAATGAACAAGGTTGATTGAATACGTATTCATCGAGAAAAAGAGATAACTAAGGAGTAGTGCGGTGATTTGGTGGAGCTAAGCGGGATCGAACCGCTGACCTCTTGCATGCCATGCAAGCGCTCTCCCAGCTGAGCTATAGCCCCACAACGTGTGGAATGTTCGTGATAATTAACCAAACAGAGGGAGTGTTTGGTGGAGCTAAGCGGGATCGAACCGCTGACCTCTTGCATGCCATGCAAGCGCTCTCCCAGCTGAGCTATAGCCCCACAACGTGTGGAATGTTCGTGATAATTAACCAAACAGAGGGAGTGTTTGGTGGAGCTAAGCGGGATCGAACCGCTGACCTCTTGCATGCCATGCAAGCGCTCTCCCAGCTGAGCTATAGCCCCGTATCTTACAGCATCACCGCGAAGGCAAGTACCGTACGAACGCGTCGCATAATATGAAACCCGATTAACAGTGTCAACGGCTAAATCCGGTTATCCGATCAACCGCTGAAAAAGACGCCAAAGGTAAGAAAAAACAGGCGGCAAATTTCGGTGTAATATCATCACAAGCACAAAAAAAGCTGCCAACGATAACGCGATTTATTATCATCGATTCACGTTACACTTCTGTCTTCTATTAAGCACCCAGCACATGCGCTATTTTCCTATGATTGTATTTTCTCTGATGATATCTGCCTCTGGCATGTTGCCCGTTCGGGCACAGCCAACCATTCCTGATATTACCGAACAAGCAAAAGCTCAATTTGAGATCAGGCACGTTGAGGTGCAAAGCGATGCAAAACATGCCTATCGGCTTTTCATCGCGCTTCCCCGCCAACCCGCACCAGAAGGCGGCTATCCGGTTCTGTATATGCTGGACGGCAATGCTCAGTTTCCTGTTGCCATAAACAGCTATAACGAGAAAAATGGCGCGGCTCCGCTGATTGTCGCTATCGGTTATCCGATCGATAAGCCATACGATGTTCCCGCCAGAACACGCGACTACACACCGCCAACAACGCTCACCGACCCAGATTTTGCCACAGGCGGTGAAGCCGAGACGTTTTATCAATTCCTGCAATCCACGGTAAAACCCTGGGTTGAAGCGAACTACGCCGTCAATAAACAAAAACAAACATTTGCCGGGCACTCTTTCGGCGGTCTGTTCACGCTCTATACGCTTTTTAACCACACCGAGTCTTTCCAGCGTTATGTTGCTGCAAGTCCGTCTATCTGGTGGGGAAATGGCGTTGTTATTCCGGCAAGAACACCGTTGCTCGCTACACCGCCGCTGTCCATTACCATCACAGTAGGGGCAAATGAAGATGAACCTGTCAAAACGCAGGCGGGTAAACCCGTTGATGAAAAACGGGCAGAAAGGCTCAGTCAAAGAAAAATGGTGGAAAGAGCAACAACTCTGGCCGCACAGCTCAATGAACAAGGTACAAAAGCGGACTTTATTCTGTTCCCAGGAAAGGGCCATGGTGACGTGATTCCCGATGCCATCGGTAAAGCCGTTGCCATCGCTGGTCAATAATGCTCATACCATATAATAAAAAACCCCGGCATTCCGGCCGGGGTTCGTTTTGTATACATTCACACGATAGCAATTACTGTTGGGTTTCACGCTCAGCAATGAACGCCAGCGCTTTATCAATCCGCGCCAACGAACGCTGTTGACCAATCGCGTGTACGGTAACGTCAACGCCCGGAGACTGGCCAGCGCCCGTTACTGCAACGCGTAGCGGCATACCAACCTTGCCCATACCCTGACCCAGCTCGTCCGCCGTACCCTGAATGGCGTGGTGGATGTTCTCTGCCGTCCAGCTAGTAATCGCTGCAAGTTTTTCACGTACCAGCTCAAGCGGCTGACGCGCAACCGGACGCAGATGTTTCTTCGCGGCATCCGCATCAAACTCAGCAAAATCTTCATAGAAATAACGGCAAGAGTCCGCCATTTCTTTCAGCGTCTTACAACGTTCGCCCAACAGGCCGACCAGTTCGCTCAATTGCGGGCCGGTGCGTGTATCAAGCCCAGCCTGCTCAATATGCCATGACAGATGCGTTGCCACGTATTCTGCTGGCAGATGGTTAATATAGTGATGGTTCAACCATTGCAGTTTCTCAGTATTGAAAGCGCTCGCGGATTTATTGACGGCATCCAGTGAGAACAGAGACTTCATCTCATCGATAGAGAAGATTTCCTGATCGCCAGATGACCAGCCTAAACGCACCAGATAGTTCAGCAGTGCTTCCGGCAGATAGCCATCATCGCGGTATTGCATCACACCGACAGCGCCGTGACGTTTGGACAATTTCTTACCGTCATCGCCCAGAATCATCGACACATGCGCATATTCCGGTACCGGTGCACCCAGCGCTTTCAGGATGTTGATCTGACGCGGCGTGTTGTTGATATGGTCTTCACCACGAATAACGTGCGTAATTTCCATATCCCAATCATCGATAACGACACAGAAGTTGTAGGTCGGTGAACCGTCAGTACGGCGGATGATCAGGTCGTCGAGTTCCTGATTGCTGAATTCGATTGGCCCGCGAATGCGGTCATTGAAGATGACAGAGCCTTCCTGCGGGTTAAGGAAACGGACAACGTGCGGTTCATTATCAGCATGATGCTCGTGAGAACCACGGCAATGCCCGTCGTAGCGGGGCTTATCACCATTTTCCATCTGCTGCTCGCGCAACGCTTCCAGACGTTCTTTCGAACAGTAGCACTTATATGCGGTACCATTTTCCAACATCTGATCGATGACGGCGTTGTAACGGTCAAAACGTTTAGTCTGGTAGTACGGGCCTTCATCCCAGTTCAGGCTCAGCCAGTTCATACCATCCATAATGGCATCAATCGCGTCCTGAGTTGAACGCTCCAGATCGGTATCTTCAATACGCAGCACGAACTCGCCATCCTGATGACGAGCAAACAGCCAAGAGTACAGTGCGGTACGAGCGCCGCCGACGTGAAGATAGCCAGTAGGACTAGGGGCGAAACGGGTTTTGATTTTCATTTGGGATTACAGCCTTATTACGCAACGGCTGTCGACATAGGCCGACATAAGCTCAGAGAACAAAAGTGGGTAACATTCTATCACTCTGCTTCGATTCCTCAACGCCGTAACATGACGCACGTGCTTTTATTCTGGCGGAAATGACAACGTAGCTGACTGAATTGTGCAAGGATAACGCGCCAACGACGATAAATACGACGCCTTGCCTAATTTTGCAACGAACAATCATTTTAGTTTTAAAAAGCGTTGACTCATATTCAAGGATCCCTATAATGCGACTCCACACAGCGGGGGTGATTAGCTCAGCTGGGAGAGCACCTCCCTTACAAGGAGGGGGTCGGCGGTTCGATCCCGTCATCACCCACCACTCTTTACTGATTTTAAGTAAGAGTATCTCGCTGTGTAGAGTAAGAAGATTTGAGATTGGGTGATTAGCTCAGCTGGGAGAGCACCTCCCTTACAAGGAGGGGGTCGGCGGTTCGATCCCGTCATCACCCACCACTCTTTACTGATTTTAAGTAAGAGTATCTCGCTGTGTAGAGTAAGAAGATTTGAGATTGGGTGATTAGCTCAGCTGGGAGAGCACCTCCCTTACAAGGAGGGGGTCGGCGGTTCGATCCCGTCATCACCCACCACTTCTGCGGGTCGTTAGCTCAGTCGGTAGAGCAGTTGACTTTTAATCAATTGGTCGCAGGTTCGAATCCTGCACGACCCACCACTTCCGCAAAGTGATTCCTATCTGAAGTAAATTCACCCCAAGTTATCTATTGCACGCATCGTGCGTGCAAAGACTTGCGCTAATCTTTCTGTATTAACCTTTCCAATACGCAATTGAAGTACCGCGACCTCATCGGCCACGGCACCCAAACGTCACGCCAGCACGGCTAAATCCGCTGCATCAAAACCGCGTAATTTATCAGTCTGTCCAGTACGCACTTTTTGCACCCATTGCGCATCAGAGAGCAATACTCGGCCGACAGCGATCAAATCAAACTCTTCCCGCTCCATCCGCGCATACAGATTGTCCAGCGCCGCCGTACCAGAACCTTCGCCACCAAACGCAGCAAAGAAATCCGAGGTCAACCCCACCGAGCCAACGCTGATTGTCGCCGCACCTGTTAGCTTCTTCGCCCAACCAGCGAAGTTCAGTCCTTCAGTCCCATCAATCTCAGGAAACTCCGGCTCCCAGAAACGGCGCTGGGAACAGTGGAGAATATCCACACCAGCCTCAACCAGCGGTGCCAGCCAGTCCGTCATCTCCTGTGGGGAGGTGGCAAGCCGTGCGCTGTAATCTTGCTGTTTCCACTGACTCACGCGCAGGATCAGCGGGAAATCTTCACCAACAGCGGCGCGGACCGCGCGGATAACCTCTGCGGCAAAGTGGGAACGCTCACGGATCGTTGCTCCACCGAAGGCATCTGAACGCTTATTCGTACCCGGCCAGAAGAATTGATCGATCAGGTAGCCATGTGCACCATGCAGCTCCAGCGTGTCAAAACCCAGCCGTTTGGCATCAGCTGCTGCACGGGCGAAAGCCGCCACAGTATCGGCAATATCTTCTTCCGTCATCACCACACCACGAGGCTCATCCGGCCCAACCAGCCCAGAAGGACTCTCAACAGGGGCATCAGGTTCCCAGCCGCGACCGTGCGTTGATCCCGTATGCCAAATTTGTGGGCCAATACGACCACCAGCGGCATGAACCGCTTTAGCCACCGCATCCCAACCTGCCAGCGCTGCCTCACCATGGAAAAATGGAATCCCTGGCATGTTGCGCGAAGCGGGACGATCGACCACCGTCCCCTCCGTTAGAATCAGTCCTACGCCCCCTTCAGCGCGGCGCCGGTAATATTCCGCATTCGCCGGGCCGGGAATCCCCTCTCCCGCCATACTCCGCGTCATGGGTGCCATAACGATGCGATTGGGAAGGGTTAACCCTTTCACCGTGAAGGGACTAAACAGAATATCGTCAGACATGGATATTTCCTTTTAAGGTTTAACGTTGAACATTGATTAAAAACGCAATTCATGCAGTTAAGCAACTGCTATTAGCATGACCTCTCGTAAAGAGAACGCCATCTGCTTGCACTTATAGATGATGTATGACATATATAATAAATGTCAATCAACATTTAAATGTAAGGTAAACGGTATGAAATACACAACTTTTGGACGTAATACGGGCTTACGCGTCTCTGAACTGGCTCTCGGAACAGGAAATTTTGGCACTGGTTGGGGCTACGGTTCTGAAAAAGAACAGGCTAAACAGGTATTTGATCGTTATGCCAATGCTGGCGGCAACTTTATCGATACGGCAGATGCTTATCAATTCGGCCAATCTGAGCAGATGGTCGGAGAATTCATTGCCGCAGACCGCGATCATTTTGTCGTAGCGACGAAATACACCTTAAGCGCCATGCCGGATGCCGGAATTTCACGAACCGGCAATAGCCGTAAAAATATGATCTCATCGGTAGAAAACAGCCTTAAGCGACTACAAACCGATCGTATTGATGTGCTGTGGGCGCACTTTGATGACCAATTAACCCCACTTGAAGAGGTTGTTCGCGCTTTTGACGATCTCATTCGAGCAGGGAAAATCCAGTACGCAGGCTTCTCTAATTTCCCAGCCTGGCGTATTGCCCGAGCGGACACCATGGCGGAACTGCGCGGCTGGTCGCGAATTGCCGGTATTCAGGTGGAATACAGTCTGGTGCAGCGCACCGCAGAACGAGAACTGCTGCCGATGGCAGAAGCAATGGGGTTAGCAGCAACGCTTTGGTCTCCGCTGGGTGGCGGCCTGCTAACGGGAAAATACCGTCAAAGTAAAGAAGGTCGTCTGATCGGTTTTGGCGGAAGATTAGTACACACCGAGCAAGACACGACCTTGCTGGATGAGGTATTTCGTGTTGCAAACGACGTGAACGTCATGCCAATACAGATTGCCATCGCTTGGTTAAGATATAAATCCGCCCGCTCCAGCACCAGCCTGATCCCCATTCTGGGTTCCCGCACTCTGGCGCAGTTGGACGATACGCTACTCGCATTAGATGTGACGTTAAGCGAAGATCAGGTCGCGCGACTGGATGAAGTCAGTGCTATTTCGCTGGGAACGCCGCACGATCAGATCACGGGGACATTGCCACGGGCTCAGGGAGGCGACAGCGCTCATATCATTACACCGTGGCCACCACGAGCCTGATCTGACTATTGATGAAAGGCATCATCTATTGAGTCTGGTTTTTTCATACTCTAAGATGATGCCTGACAGAGAAAGGAGAACAAAATGGCCCGTGTATCAAAACAGCAGATGGAGCGTAACCGAGAGGAAATTATCCAAGTTTCTTCACAGCTCTTTCGTGAACGAGGCCTGAACGGCGTCAGCGTGAACGACTTGATGGCGGCGGCTGGATTAACCCACGGTGGCTTTTATGGTCATTTTGCTTCTAAAGATGAACTTGCCGCTATCGCCAGCCGTAAAGCGTTTGAAGATTCGGGTTCCCGCTGGCAAGAAATAAGCCGTCAGCCAAATCATCATGACCTGCAAACGCTGGTAGAACATTATCTCTCCCCCAACCACCGTGATGGCGCCAAAGATGGCTGCGCGATCACCGCGTTAGCCAGCGACATCGCTAGGGAAAGTGAAGGCAAGCCAGTACGTGAGGTTTATCTCAGCGGCGTCAGAGCTATGCTCGACAGGCTGGAGTCCCTCTCAGCGATAGAAGATAAAGAACAGCGTAGGCTACATGCTCTGGCGCAATTCGCACTGCTGTCCGGCGCACTAACCTTAGCTCGTGCAACAGCTGGCGATCCCTTATCGGACGACTTTCTTAAGGCCGCTAAAAAAGCACTGCTTGGCGAAGCATAAACCGGTTATGAAAAGGGGCCTACCGCATCCGTGGTAAGCCCCAAACCGCGTTCCCTGACCTTCAGCCGTTCAGGTTGTAGACGCTTTTCATAACATATTGTTATTGCGTTATTCTCATCCATCATTAGACCGCCACAATTGCGGTGCTATGCTTATCCGCGTTGACACGCTTCACCTAATTTTTTGACAGAAAATATCAAATTTATTTGTTTTCTATTCAGGCGCTAAATCGACGACACTGCCGCCTTATATCCAATAGCACTTTTCGCTTACTCATGAGGTTGTTTAGTATGATTTCTCAGTTGAATCAGTGGTTCACGCGTTTAACCGATCACCCCGATGCAGGTAAACTTTTACTGCGTTTAACCGTGGGTATTCTGCTGCTGTTTCACGGCGTAGCAAAAGTTGAGCACGGCGTAGGCTGGATCGTACAGATGCTGCAAGGCGCAGGCCTGCCAAGTTTCATCGCTTATGGCGTTTATGTAGGTGAAGTGGTTGCGCCGATTCTGATTATTTTGGGCGTGTTTACCCGTATTTCTGGCCTGATCGCCGCGCTGACGCTGGTTGTCGCTACGCTAATGGTGGGCACCGGTAAATTCTTCACGCTGACCAATGTCGGCGCATGGGCACTGGAAGTCGAAGCACTCTATTTCTTTGCTGGCATTATCATCATGTTGGTTGGCAGCGGCCGTTACTCTGTTGCCTCTAACCCCGCTTATCGTTAATCCTCGCGATCCGGCAGGTATTGATGACAAAAGCAAAAACCCGCGAATTTCGCGGGTTTTTTATTTTGATGCTCTACCGATCAGATTTCCCAATCGTGATTATAGCGCTTGGGCTTGAACTGAATAACGTCACCTTTCTGCAACCCTTCCAGACTCACATCGTCTTTTGCAACTTCGGCTTCAATTAGCTCTGACTGCTCACCCAATTTCAACGACAGGCGCGTCAAAGCTCCTAGCGGGCGAATATCGCGAACCGTCACCGCCTGATAGCCATCCTGAGCCTGAACAGACAACGACACTTCATGCGGACGAAACAGAATGGTTTCTTCCGTTTGCGCTACTTTCAGCCGGTTACTGTCGCCAAGGAAATGATAAACAAATTCGCTGGCAGGATGGTTATACACTTCCGCAGGCGTACCAATTTGCTCAATCACGCCTTTATTCATCAGCACAATACGGTCGGCCACTTCCATCGCCTCTTCCTGATCGTGTGTCACAAATACCGATGTCAGATCGATATCTTCATGCAACTGAGATAACCAGCGACGCAGCTCTTTACGTACCTTGGCATCCAGTGCCCCAAAAGGTTCATCCAACAGCAGAATGCTCGGTTCAACAATCAACGCACGTGCCAGCGCAATACGCTGACGCTGGCCGCCGGAAAGCTGTTCAGGATAGCGATCCCCTAGCCAGTCCAATTGCACCAGATTCAGAAATTCATGCACTTTCTTTTCGATATCACTCTTTGACGGGCGGATATTTTTCGGCTTCATTCGCAACCCAAACGCGACGTTATCGAACACCGTCATGTGGCGGAACAGCGCATAGTGCTGGAATACAAATCCCACATTGCGTTTACGCACATCGTGGACGGACACATCCTGACCGTGAAAGATAATACTGCCGCTATCCGGCTGCTCCAGCCCGGCGATAATACGTAGCAACGTCGTCTTACCACAGCCCGATGGCCCCAGCAGCGCCACCAGCTCACCGCTGTGGATCGACAAATTAATCTCGTTCAGTGCCCGAAACTGGCCAAATTGTTTATTAATATTGCGAATCTCAATGCTCATTTTTGGCCAACTCCTGTTGTTTCTGTATTTGCTTCGTCAATCGATCTTCGCTCCACTGGCGCAATAACAGTACCACCAACGACATCATCAGCAGCAGAATCGCCACGCTGAAGGCAGCAACGATGTTGTACTCGTTATAAAGAATTTCGATATGCAGCGGCAGTGTGTTAGTCAGGCCGCGAATATGGCCGGAAATGACGGAAACTGCGCCAAATTCCCCCATCGCGCGCGCGGTACACAGCACCACGCCGTAAATCAGTGCCCACTTCACATTCGGCAGCGTAATGTGCCAGAACATTTGCCAGCCGTTCGCCCCCAGCAACCGTGCAGCTTCCTCTTCCTGCGAGCCCTGCTCTTCCATCAGCGGAATCAGCTCACGGGCGACGTAAGGCAATGTCACGAAAATCGTCGCCAGAACAATACCCGGCACGGCGTAAACAATTTGCAGATCGTGTTCGAGCAGGAAGGGATGAATTTTGCTTTGCGCCCCAAACAGCAGCACATACACCAGCCCCGCAACAACGGGTGATACTGAAAATGGCAAATCGATCAGCGCCAGCAGAAAACTCTTGCCACGAAATTCGAATTTCGTCACACACCACGCCGTCGCCAGTCCGAACACGACGTTTAACGGCACGGAAATGACAGTCGCGAGTAACGTCAGCTTAAGCGCAGAGATCGCATCCGGTTCGCTAATCGCGTCCCAAAATGCGCCAATGCCTTTATCCAGACCCTGAGTCACTACCATCATCAGCGGCAGCACCAGAATCAGGAAAAAGACGACCCACGCCAGTGAAACCAGAATGTAATAGGCTGCGGGCTGTTTTTTTCTTTTAGCCGCACTGGCCTGAGCGGAAATAACCTGTTCCATAACGACCAGCCCTTACAGTTTCGGTTGAATGCGACGCTGCAACACGTTAATCAGCAGCAGCATAATGAAAGAAACCAACAGCATAAACACGCCGATCCCGGTAGCCCCCTTGTAGTCATACTGATCGAGCTTGGAGACAATCAGCAGCGGCAGGATTTCCGTTTTAAAGGGGATATTTCCCGCGATAAACACCACAGAGCCGTATTCCCCTACGCCGCGGGCAAAGGCCAAAGCAAAACCAGTTAGCCATGCGGGTAACAGCGCGGGAAGTAATACATGTCGGAAAACCTGAAGCGGACGTGCGCCAAGGCAGGCGGCCGCCTCTTCCACTTCTTTGGGAATATCAGCTAACACTGGTTGCACCGTTCTGACCACGAAAGGCAGCGTGACGAAGATCAGCGCCAGCGTGATACCAATGCTGGTATAGGCAATTTTGAACGGAAATAGCGAACCAATCAGGCCATTCGGCGCATACAACGCTGTCAGAGCAATCCCCGCCACGGCGGTTGGCAGCGCAAAGGGCATGTCGATCATGGCGTCGATCACTTTACGGCCGGGGAAAGTATAACGAACGAGCACCCACGCCAGCAGCGTCCCGAGAATGCCGTTAATAAAAGCGGCTGCCAGTGCCGTACCAAACGAAAGCCGCAGAGAAAAAAGCACCTGGCGGCTGGTGATCAGATCCCAAAACTGGCCGAACGTTAATTGGCTTGCATACAAAAACATTCCTGCCAATGGAATGAGGACAACTAATCCTAAATAGCTCAGGCTAAACCCTAACGTTAGCCCAAAACCGGGAATCACTGAGGGAGAACGCTGTGACATACCGTGCCTTTAATTTTCATACTCACTATCCAGCCAACAACTGCTTGCCGACGCGCGCTACCTGACAGTACGTTTCAGGCGGCAGTTCCTCTGCCTTTTTAACCTGAAAAAAGCCGCTAGGGTAATAGCGGCCTTAATCCGTCAGACGTTATAAATTTACTTATTGATCTCTTTAAAGATTTTGTCGAACACGCCGCCATCGTTAAAGAATTTGTCCTGTGCCGCTTTCCAGCCGCCGAAATCCTTATCGATCGTAACTAGGTTCACCGGTGCAAACTGATCTTTAAACTCTTCGGCAATCTTAGCGTTACGTGGACGGTAGAAGTTTTTACCGATGATACGTTGTGCTTCATCGCTGTAGAGATATTGCAGATAAGCTTCAGCCTGTTTCTGCGTCCCTTTACGCTCGACCACTTTGTCGACAACAGCTACCGGCGGTTCGGCCAGAATCGACAAGGACGGCGTGACGATCTCAAGCTGATCGCCGCCCTGCTCTTTCAAAGACAGGTAAGCTTCGTTTTCCCATGCCAGCAGCACATCGCCCAACTGACGTTGTACAAAGCTGATGGTCGCGCCACGCGCACCGGTATCCAGTACTGGAGCGTGACGATACAATTCGGTGACAAATTTCAGTGCGGTTTCTTCATTGCCGCCCGGTTGCGCTTTGGCATAGGCCCATGCAGCGAGGAAGTTCCAACGTGCTCCACCGGACGTTTTCGGGTTTGGCGTGATAACTTCAACGCCCGGTTTCACCAGATCGTTCCAGTCTTTGATTTGCTTCGGATTACCTTTACGCACCAGAAAAACGATGGTGGAAGTGTAAGGGGTGCTGTTGTCAGGCAAACGCGCCTGCCACTTGGGATCGATCAGCGGTTGGTTCAGGTTTAATGCGTCAATGTCACCCGCCAGCGCCAGCGTAACCACATCAGCCTGCAAGCCATCAATGACCGAACGCGCCTGCTTTCCAGAACCACCGTGCGAGTTTTTGATAGTGATATCTTCACCCGTGGTCGCTTTCCAATGCTTAATAAACGCTGAATTGTATTGCTGATACAGCTCACGCGTCGGATCGTAAGACACGTTTAATAATTCGGTAGCCGCCGAGGCCACACCAGAGAACAACAGCGCTGCCGTAGCAACAGATAACCCCAGACGACGTATTGACATTCTTATCACTCCCTAACCTTAATGCTTGAAAGTATTTAGATGAAATAATGATGAATGCGATCGATTGACGCCGTTGATGCGGCTATCAGGCTGACAACATGGGAGTGACAATAGTGGATATAAGGAAGGGGCAAAAATATTGTTTCGCGATAATTTATGCTATCGCGTTATATTGTTAATGGTTATGTCATAGTTTTCAGTCTAAGTAATGTTGTTACGACTGAAGACTGAGAGGGATAGCCCTGATGCCAACCAGCATCAGGGGAACACGGTAGAAATTCAGATGGAGTAACGGTGGACGTAAAGCCGTTTTTCTTCTGCCCTACTCTTCTTCATCCAGCTGCAAGGCTACATACAGCAGCAGACGATCGTCAAAATTCCCCAAATCCAAGCCCGTCAGTTCAGAGATACGATTAAGGCGATACTCTAGCGTATTGCGGTGAATAAACAGCGCTTTTGCCGTCGCACCGGGTTGCACGTTATTACGGAACCAGGCACCTAGCGTCCGGCGCAACAGACCATTGCCATCCATTGCCTTGAGCTTCGAGAGCGGACGCACCAGTTCGTTTGCCTGCCATCCACCACGCAGGCTGTCCAACAGCACAGGCAACATCAGATCCTGATAGTAATAACAACGCTGTGCGGGCATTCGCTGCTTGCCTACGCTCATTGTCGTGCGCGCCGTACGATAAGAACGCGCGATACTGCCGGGGCCAGCAAAATAGTTCCCCAGCGCCAGTCGCACCCGCAGCCGACTGCTTTCCGCCATGCGCGACATCAGCGTATCCACGCGTCTGCGATGTTCTTCCGCATCCCAACGCCCATGGCTATTCAGCGCCGGTTTTAGTACCACCATTTCCGTCAGGGAAACGATAGCGATCAGGTTGTCACGCTCTGGCGTAGTCAGCAGCGTCTGCAACTGCTGTAGTTCTGCCATTGCCGAATCTACGCCAAGCTGCCCGCTGTCCACTTCGATCACCGCTGCAACACGGGGTTTATTCATATCGATACCTAAACGCTGCGCCCACTCCATGAGAGCAGGGGACAGATCGTCGGTACGGACCAGGTTCAACACGAGCTCTTCCCGCAGACGGCTGTCCTGTGCCAGCATATGCAACAGCCTCGCCTGCTCCAGCATCATTTCCGCCGTCATGCAGACAAGCTCGCCGTATTGGCGTAACTGGCTAGGGTTCCCCGTCAAACCGATAACACCGACGATTTCACCGTCGATGCGCAGGGGTAAATTGATACCCGGCCGCACGCCATGTAGGTGGCGCGCCACCGCGTCATCAATATCGACAACCCGCCCCTGCGAGAGTGCCAGCAGCGCCCCTTCGTGCAGTTCCCCCAATCGTTCCTGATCGCCACTGCCGATAATCTTACCGCGAGCATCCATCACGTTGATATTGCTATCAATGATCTGCATAGTCCGCGAGACAATATCCTGTGCCATCTTGGCATTGAGATGATACGACGCCATTTTTACCTCTGAGAGGAACATTGACAATTGCACCAGCATACCGCCACATGGCGCGCCACACATTGTGCAAATTAACAAAGAAATGGGAATTAGGTTAAATCTGTGGAAGAACTCACAAAAGCACTTTCATGGAGAAGCGAGAAATAGCCGGGCACCTGAGTACCCGGCCAGAAAATCAACGTAATAGTTTGTCTTAAAAGGTAATTATTAACTTACACGCTGAACATTTCGATTACTGAGCCAGCAGATAAATCGTGCTGTCACCTCGACGAACGTTCAACGCCAAGACTGCCGGTTTGCTGTCCAGAATTTTACGCAATTCGCCGATATTCTGAACCACCTGTTGGTTAACGCCGAGAATAATGTCGTCCTTCTTCAGCCCCACTTTAGCCGCCGCGGAACCGGGTTTAACGTTATCCACCTTAACGCCTTTTTTATCGTCAATCTGAGTATTACTCAGTTCAGCACCTTCAATGCCGGAGTAGAGATTACCGGAAGCCACCTGAGCCTGATTGCTCTGTTGCAGCGTCACATCAACCGTCAGCGGTTTGCCATCACGCAGCAGCCCCAGTGCGACTTTGCTGCCCACCGGCAGCGAACCGACCTGCGCACGCAGCGCGGAGAAACTGCTAACCGCTTTGCCATTCAGCGTGACGATCACATCGCCCGCTTTGATACCCGCCGCATCTGCCGCCGATTTCGGCCGCACCTGACTCACAAACGCGCCGCGCTGTGCATCAACCTTCATCGCCTGCGCCAGTTCGGAATTCAACTCCGTACCCGTGATGCCCAGTTCGCCACGCTTCACTTCGCCAAATTCGATAATCTGTGCGACGACACTTTTCACCATATTGCTGGGGATAGCGAAACCGATCCCGATATTGCCGCCGTCTGGCGCAAGAATCGCGGTATTCAGCCCAATCAATTCCCCATTCAGGTTCACCAGCGCCCCGCCGGAATTACCCCGATTAATCGCCGCATCGGTCTGAATAAAGTTCTCGTAGTTTTCAATATTCAAGCCGCTGCGTCCCAGCGCGGACACAATGCCCGATGTCGCGGTTTCCCCCAGGCCATATGGGTTACCAATCGCTACGGTGTAATCACCGACCCGCAGTTGGTCGGAATCCGCAACCTTAATGGCCGTCAGATTTTTAAAGTCCTTCAACTGCACCAGCGCGATATCTGAACGCGGGTCTTTGCCTAGCACTTTACCGTCATACTTGCGGCCATCACTGAGTCGAATCTGAATTTTATCGGCGTTATCCACCACGTGACTATTGGTCACCACGTAGCCTTTTTCCGCATTAATCACTACGCCCGCGCCCAGCGCCTGGAAGTTTTCCTGTTTTGGTTGCGGTTGGCCGCTGTCATCGTCGTCACTATCGCCCTGACACATCGGCGACGACTGGAACGGCGATCCCTCTTGGCAGAACGGCGAGTTTTCACCAAAAAACGGCTGAAGCTGCGGCGGTATACCTTCTTTGCCTGCATTGCTTTCTTTACCCGCATTGGTGGTATGCCCTTCCACATAGATGCTCACCACGGAAGGCATAACATTTTCCAGCATAGGGGCCAGACTAGGTAATTGACCTGATGACGCAGCAGATGCCGCTGACTCAGCCGCATTTGCCGTAGTGGAGCCCATCGCCATCGCCAGACTTAACGCCAGCGCACTCAGAACCAGTGATTTTCTTTTCATAGGAGTATGTCTCATAGTAATCAACACGCGAGTCTTACGGCCCGTGTACCCGACACCGGGTACACTCAGTGGTCGTGCTGTATGAGATAAATATGAACCAACAATGTTCCCGAGGGGAAGAGCGTGAAGCGTAAGGAAATATTGAACGGCTTTACAAAACTCGCGATTTCCGTTGCAGCCTGTTCATCGCTAATCCGCCGCCATCAGCATGCGGTATTCATCGTAGGCGTACAAATCTGTCATACCGCTGATGTAATCCTGAATCAGACGCGCCCGATAATAATATTCACGGATGATGCGCTCGGGTTCAGCGACGCCGTCCAACTCAGTGACCGCTTCACGATAGGCCAGGCAATGCTTGCTGGATAACTTGTGATAAAGCCGCGTTTCAATCGGATAACGCTTATGCGTATCAGCGCTGACAAGCTGGCTGAAATCCTGATAAGGCATGTCGAGCAGCGGGCTATAAATATCCAGCAGGCCGCGAATCACACGGTCGCCCTGTAGCTCCAGTTGCTCAACTTCATGGTGATTAAAAACGTGCTTTAAGGCGACATGCTTGAAAATGCCTAACAGGCGATTCTGCGGGCTGTCGTCCTCAAGCAACGCCTGATTGAACGATCCGGTATAGATTTCCGGCAGGTTGTCGATAAAACGCAGCGCGGCATGTGGCACCATCTGCCCCACGGTATAAACACGGAGATTCATGAAGAACTGGTCATCGTGGCTGCGCCATTGAAAGCGCTCACGCTCTTTGTAGGCACGTTCGATCGTTTTGGCGAAGATGTCTTTCTCTGCGCCTGTGCCCCAATTTTCACGCAGACGATCGTAAAGTTCTTCGATTGTAAGGATATCTTTCTCAACGGCATCTTCTAAATCCGCGATACAGTACGAGACATCATCGGCCGCTTCCATAATGTAGCTCAGAGGGTGGCGATGAAATTCGCCCATATCCAGTTCTTCACGCAGCTTGGCGACAAACGCTTCCTCTGACAGATAATAGCCTGGCTTCTTCATCAAATAGTTGTAATCTGCCGGAAGCTCGCCGTGCCAATACGCGGGGCGGGTATATTTCAGGATACAGGCCACCTGACCGTAGGTCAGATTAAGCTTCAGCAACGTATGCACCAGTCGGATCGCCTGCGCATTGCCTTCAAAATGACTCAGATCCTGTCGGATCTGCCCGCGTAGATCGTCCAGCCCATCCTGCTGCATCCGCAGCGTAGGGACTTTACAATCATCGACGCGTTCCGGAGATTCATTGTCCAGATAATGGCTATCCAGCAATTTCCTGAACCATTGATTAATCGCGGATTCGCCAAAATGGCCAAACGGCGGATTGCCGATGTCGTGCATCAGGCAAGCCATTTCAACCAGACTTTCAAACGGCGTTTCTCTGTCGGCCAGCCCGAGCGATGCCAATCGCTCATCGGCTTGCAGGCGGTGCAAAATCTCTTTTGCGATGTAGCGGCCAACCTGCTGAACTTCCATCGAATGGGTCAGGCGGGAACGGACAGCTGCATTACGTTCCAGCGGAAAGACCTGGGTTTTTTGCTGTAAGCGACGAATGGCGGCGGAGTTAATGATACGACCGCGATCGCTCTCAAACTGACGCACAATCGCATATTCACTCTCGGCCGTTTTAGGTCGGCTAAAATGCCGCTGAAAGCTCATTTTTTTGGCGAAATCGATATCAGACATACGGTTCTCCCTGTCATCCCGCTACAGCACAATAATGCACACTCCATCTCATCCCGCTAGCCATGATAGACTAGCTCCCGCGATATACACCTAATACTGGTCATTTAACGATCGACACGCACGGTGCGACCACTGGGAGAGGCATCCCTGTGTTTCCGCTAAAATGGAACTTCAGTGACCAGCATTAGGTATACATCTTCCATTTATAACAGAATTTACGGGGAACCTTATGAAAGTCGGTATTATCGGCGCGATGGAACAAGAAGTAACGCTGCTACGCGATCGGATTGAAAACCGTCAGACCTTTCAGCGTGCAGGTTGCGAAATCTACACCGGACAAATCAACGGCGTAGAAGTCGCTCTGCTGAAATCCGGTATCGGTAAAGTCTCCGCCGCACTGGGTACCACGCTGCTGCTGGAACATAGTAAGCCGGACGTAGTGATTAATACGGGTTCCGCGGGCGGACTGGCATCCACATTGAACGTCGGTGATATCGTGATTTCTGATGAAGTACGCTACCACGATGCCGACGTCACAGCCTTTGGCTATGAACCCGGCCAGATGGCGGGCTGCCCTGCCGCTTTCCCTGCCGATGAAAAGCTCATCGCGCTGGCGCAGGATGCCATTGACGATTTACAACTGAACGCCGTGCGCGGACTGGTTGTTAGCGGTGACGCCTTCATTAACGGCGCAGAGCCGTTAGCACGCATCCGCACCACCTTCCCGAAAGCAATTGCCGTGGAAATGGAAGCCACCGCGATCGCACATGTCTGCCATCAATTTGGCACACCGTTTGTAGTCGTGCGCGCGATTTCTGATGTGGCCGATAAAGCCTCACACCTGAGTTTTGATGAGTTCCTAAGCGTTGCTGCACAGCAATCAACGCGGATGGTAGAAGCCATTCTGGCCAAGCTGGCTGCCCGCTAATCGATGACCTTCAGGTTCCTCTGCTGGCTGACCGGGCTGCTGCTCTGCACCGCCGCTTATGCCATTCCGCAGCGTGTTATCAGTCTCGCACCACACGCGACGGAAATGGCCTATGCTGCTGGCATGGGCGAACAGCTGATTGCGGTTAGCGCCTGGTCAGATTACCCGCCGGAAGCGAAAAAGCTGGAACAGGTTGCCTCCTGGCAGGGAATCAACCTTGAGCGGATCCTCGCCCTCAAGCCCGATCTTATTCTGGCCTGGCGCGAGGGTAACCCGCAGCGACCGCTGGAACAGCTCGCTAATTTCTCGATTCCCATCGTCTATCTGGATGCAAAAACATTAGACGATATTCCAGCGTCATTGCGACAGTTGGCGACATATAGCCGCCATCCTGAGCAAGCCGAACGGGCCGCGACAGATTTTCAGCAACAAATAGGCGAACTACAGCACGCGGATGAGAAGCATAAGGCGGCACATACAGCGCCATTGCGGGTATTCATTCAATTCGGCACTCAGCCTCTGTTTACCTCTTCAAAAGCGACGCTACAGAGCCAGATCGTTTCACTGTGCGGCGCAGAAAATATCTTTAGTGACAGCACTGTGCCCTGGCCACAGGTAAGCCGTGAACAGGTGTTAAGACGACAGCCGCAGGCCATTATTATTGGCGGTGCGTCAGATAAAATTGCCAATACGCAGGCGTTTTGGCAGCCGCAATTAACGGTTCCGGTTATTACCGTCAATGAGGACTGGTTTAGCCGCAGCGGCCCCCGTTTGCTCTTGGCAGCACAGCAAATTTGTTCTCAATTAGCAGAATTAAAACTCGCGCCTTCATCAGCAAAATGATTGTTAATTAACACCACAGAACCATTTCGATAACAATAGCTTTATTAGTATACAAGTTGTAACACTAGCAGACTTTTATTTCGCCATAATTTGCCGATAATCTGAACATAACGATGGAATCATAGACATCAATAAAGATGTTGATTACCACTCGTAATAAATGAAATTAGAAAATTTTGAACCGGTATCGGTTCCTTTAACACCAGGTAGCTTTAAACATGAAAAATGCGTTGCTTTATGCGGGCTTGCTAATGGCGGCCTGTAGCACGGCATATGCAGGGAGTCAGGGTGGGCAAATTAACGCTCAACTGACGATATTACCGTCGTGTGGCGTAACGCCGCAATCCGGTCAATATCAAATGAACTGTAACGTAGCCTCTGTACCTCAACCTAAAATTACTGAGTCACGTATTCAGGTCGATCAGGCAAAATTTTCATCCTCCGCGACAAAAACGACGCAAGGTATGGAAACACGTTTGATTACGGTCGAATGGTAACCACAGTAAAACACAAGGCGCATTATTCTAATTAACGCTTCTTATGACAGGTTGCTTGTTACTATGCCCTAAATAATTCGAGTTGCATGAAGGCGGCAACCGAGCGAATCCCCAGGAGCTTACACAGGTAAGTGACTGGGGTGAGTAAGGGCAGCCAACGCACAAGCAGCTTGAAGTATGACGGGCATATAAAAAAACCGTGTCTTGGTAATAAGACACGGTTTTTATTTTTTAGTCGGTGAATAACCGCAATACGAGATCAGACGCTGAAAGAGGAACCGCAGCCGCAGGTAGATTTCGCATTCGGATTCGTCACGATGAAGCGGGAACCTTCCAGCCCTTCGGTATAATCTACCGCACCGCCAACCAGATATTGCAAGCTCATCGGATCAACCACCAACGCCACGCCTTGTTTCTCAATGGTCATGTCGCCGTCGTTGATTTGATCGTCAAAGGTAAAACCATACTGGAAACCGCTACAGCCGCCGCCCGTAATATACACGCGCAGTTTCAGCTCTGGGTTCTCTTCATCAGCAATCAGGTTTTTCACCTTGCTTGCCGCCGCATCGGTAAATTGCAGAGGCAGTGCTGCTATATCGTCGCTCATATTTTTACTCCCAACTCAGGGCTTATCAGGTGATAGACCCATATTCATACGCTTATTATCCGGCAGGATTAGAAAACGTTCAAGATTTGACAGCCATACCCTAAATAATCGCCGCATTATGCCGCTTCATATTCCCCCCAGCCAGTACTCTCAGTGGGTATGATGGCGTAAGTTTTCAAGTGAAAACCTGCACAGCGATTTCATAACGGCGGTCAGTTCATTAGAATACCCCTACATTTTACGATCAAGACCAGTCAGGACCGCGTAATGAACAAATCTGAAAGCCTGTATGCTGCGGCACAGCAACTTATTCCCGGCGGGGTGAATTCACCTGTCCGCGCCTTTAACGGCGTCGGCGGCACGCCGTTGTTCATCGAACGGGCAGACGGAGCCTATCTCTACGACGTCGACGAACAGGCGTACATTGATTACGTGGGATCGTGGGGTCCGATGGTACTGGGTCACAATCACCCAGCGATTCGTGATGCAGTCATTGCTGCCGCAGAACGCGGTCTGAGTTTTGGCGCGCCCACCGAAATGGAAGTGCAGATGGCGCGTCTGGTCACCTCGCTGGTGCCTAGCATGGATATGGTGCGGATGGTCAACTCCGGTACAGAAGCCACCATGAGCGCGATCCGTCTGGCGCGTGGCTATACGGGCCGCGATAAAATCATCAAATTTGAAGGCTGCTATCATGGTCACGCCGACTGTCTGCTGGTAAAAGCCGGCTCCGGTGCGCTAACGTTGGGCCAGCCTAACTCTCCCGGCGTTCCGGCCGATTTCGCTCGCCATACACTGACCTGCGTCTATAACGATCTGTCATCAGTACGCACCACGTTTGAACAATACCCTGACGAGATCGCCGCGATTATCGTCGAACCCGTCGCGGGCAACATGAACTGCGTTCCACCGCTGCCAGATTTCCTGCCCGGCCTGCGTGCCCTGTGTGACGAGTTTGGCGCTCTGTTCATCATCGATGAAGTCATGACCGGCTTTCGTGTCGCGCTAGCAGGAGCACAGTCACACTACGGCGTAGTACCGGATCTAACCTGTCTGGGGAAAATCATCGGCGGCGGCATGCCAGTCGGCGCATTCGGCGGTAAGCGTGAAGTTATGCAAGCGCTGGCACCGACCGGACCGGTTTATCAGGCGGGAACGCTGTCTGGCAACCCCATCGCCATGGCCGCAGGCTTTGCCTGTTTGACTGAAGTGGCGAAACCCGGCGTACATGAAAAACTCACCGCGTTGACCAATCAGTTGGCCGATGGCCTGCTGGCTGCCGCGAAAGCCGAAAACATTCCGCTAGTGGTTAATCAGGCGGGCGGCATGTTCGGCCTGTTCTTTACCGATGCCGAGAGCGTCACCTGCTATCAGGATGTGATGAAGTGCGACGTCGAGCGCTTTAAGCGTTTCTTCCACATGATGCTGGAAGAAGGGATTTATCTCGCACCGTCTGCTTTTGAAGCAGGCTTCATGTCGCTGGCGCATACGCCACAAGACATTGAACGCACCATCGAAGCCGCACAGATCTGCTTCTCGCGTCTGTAAACGCGAATTTACTATACGACGGCGTCACTCACTGACGCCGTCGTCTGCACATAAACCAGATTCAGTAGACCCTACAGTTAGCCTTCATTCCCCGGCCCGATACCGCTCATTTCACACGCCAGTGCACCCGCGCGCTTAAGCGCATACGTGTAGCGTTCATCAAACGGGTAGCAGCAAGACAGACGAAGCGCGTGCTTACAGCGGCCGCTCAGCGTGTAGAGTTCGCCGGGCGTGACGCAAATTTTCTCTTGCAGCAGACGATGGAATAACTCAACCCCATCTACACCGCCCGGTAATTCCAGCCAGAAGACGAACCCGCCCTGCGGCTGCGTCGCACGTGTACCCTGTGGAAAATGTCGGGCAATCAGCCCACGCGCCTCATCCATCTGCGCGGCATAGCGGCGACGCAGCGTGCGCAGATGGTGATCGTAACCGCCGGACTCCAGAAACTGCGCCAGCGTTTCCGATAGCAGCGCCGATTCCGCCATTGACGATACTGCTTTCAGCCGTGCCACCTGTGCCCGAAAACGCCCCGACGCCATCCAGCCAATACGAAAATCAGGTGCCAGCGTTTTCGTGAAGCTAGAGCAGTAAATGACCCACCCCTCGCGGTCGAAGGCTTTGACAGTAGGCGACAGCGGCCAGGTAAACTGAAGCTCGCTGTATAGCCCATCCTCAATAAGCGGCACCTGATAGTCGTTCACCAGCTTTGCCAGCCGCTTTTTATCCGCCAGCGTCATGCTACACCCTAACGGATTCTGTGCGTTTGGCATGGCGATAATCGCCTGTAACCGATTTTCTGATAGCAGCAGTTCCAGCGCATCCAGCGAGAGACCACGCTGCGGATCGGTAGGAATCTCCACCGTTTTCAAGCCCAGACTGGCTAGCAGAGGGAAGAGATAAAAATAGGTTGGCGTTTCCAACCCCACACAGTCGCCCGGCTGCGTAACCGTGCGTAGCGCCAGCTGCAGCGCTTCCATGCAGCCGTGAGTGATCGTGATGTCCTCGCGGGTCAATGTCATACCCAAATCCATTGCTCGCCGCGCCACTTCGCGCCGCAGCCGTTCACTGCCCGGCGGCAGCGCATAGCGACCAATCAGTTCAGGCTGTCGCCGCAGCAAGGACGCGGCAATACGGCTGATCTTTTCGGTAGGATAGAAATCGGTATGCTGCGGGCACGCCAGAGATATGTTGGTGTAGTCGGGGTGAGTCTGGGCAGCAAATACGGTATCAATCAGATCCAGTTTTTCACTGCCCGGCACAATCACCTGCGCACGGTGAGGCTTGCTTTCCGTTAGCGACGGCAGACGCCCCCGGACAAAATAGCCGGACTGCGGTCGTGCTTCGATCAAACCGCGATCTTCGAGAATACGCCAGGCATTCAGCACCGTATTCACACTCACCTGATGCGATCCGGCGACACGGCGAATCGACGGCAAGCGGCTTCCCGGCGCTAACGTCCCTTGATGAATGGCCGTTGCGAAGGTTTCCGCGAGCTGTTGATAGAGCGTACTTTCTTGTGAGTCGATGATGGACACAGTTCCCCCGCCAGCCAATGAGTACAGTTAACGATTAATGCATTTTGTACCCATTACAATAATCATTTTGTGTATCTGTAACCATTTATTTTTTCTGCCTACTATAGTGTTCTTCCCCATCATCAGGATAACACCATGCTCGATCCTTCTTTTTTCAGCTACGTCACCGTCATGTCGATCACACCGGGACCGAATAATCTGCTGCTGGCGACGTCAGGCGTCAATTTTGGCCTGCGTCGTACGCTACCGATGCTGATGGGTATTTTAATTGGCTGTGCGCTCCAAACGGCGCTGATGGGCGTGGCATTGGAGCTTTTGCTGAGTTGGATGAGCATGATCCGCCTCCCTCTTACCGTGTTGGGATGCGCCTATCTACTGTGGCTATCGTGGAAAATCGTGCGATCGTCGGCACCAGAATTACAAGGGCGAGTACAGCCGATGACTGTACTGCAAGGAACATTATTTCAGGCGGTGAACCCGAAAGCCTGGCTGATGTCCAGCAACATCGCGCTGCTTTATACCGCCAGCAACGGCATTTTCACCATTATGATCGCCTTTATGGCGCTCAATCTGCCCTGCATTTTAGTCTGGGCGCTACTCGGCGATCGCATCGGCAAACATCTTCAGGAGCCGTGGAAACTGAAAGCCTTCAACGGCATCATGGCGCTTTCTCTGGTGCTCACCACGTTCTGGATGCTGGTCGAAGCCATCAACGTCTCCGGCTAATCACACGGCGTCG
Organism: Pectobacterium atrosepticum; assembly: GCF_000740965.1. NCBI lineage: Bacteria > Pseudomonadati > Pseudomonadota > Gammaproteobacteria > Enterobacterales > Pectobacteriaceae > Pectobacterium > Pectobacterium atrosepticum. Next base: position 3,641,322 of record NZ_CP009125.1, read on the forward strand.
GCGAGCTTCCCGCCGACGCTCGCGTTATTTCACCTGCTTGCGCAACAGATAAACAAAGTAAGGCGCACCGATAAACGTCGCGAGCAACCCTGCCGGAATCTGCGCCGGAAAGAGGATCATTCGACCAAACCAATCCGCAATTACCATCAGTGCTCCACCAATCAACGCAGAGCTGGCGATTTGTGGCAACACACGACTAAAGCCCAGCATCCGCGCCATATGTGGTGCCATGAGACCCACAAAACTCATCGGCCCAACCATCATAGTTGCCATTGCGGTCAGCACCGAGGCCAGCAGCAAAACCAGCAGGCGAACCGGCGTGACGGCCACACCAAGCGATCTGGCGGTTGTCGTACCAAGCGGCAGAATACGCAGCCAACGCTGACAGAACGGGACGATCAACAGCAACAGAACGGCGATCGCCGCCGTACGTATCGCGTCTACAGGTTCGACCGCATAGGTTGATCCCGACAGCCAGGTCAGCACCGTGCTCATACGTGGATCGCCACTGGCTAACAGCAGCGCGATCACCGTGGAAAACGCCATACTCAGCGCGATCCCCGCCAGCAGCATGCGCTGCGTGGAGAAACCGCCTCGTCCGGCGATAATCACCATGACCAACAACGTCAATGCCGCGCCCGCGCTACCGGCTGGAAGCAACCATACAAAAGCATTGCCGGGAATGAAGAACAGCAAAATAATGACGCCAAACGATGCGCCAGAGCTAATCCCCAGAACCTCCGGGCTTCCCATCGGGTTACCCGTCAATTTTTGGATTAGCGTTCCCGCCACCGCCAGTATCACCCCAGCAGTTAGCGCCGCCAGAACCCGAGGCCAGCGCCATGAAAGCAATTGCGCTAATACATCACCACCGCCCCACTGCCAGCCTTCCGCATCTTTTCCCAACATCAGTGCCATGAGAACGACCATTCCCAGCAGCATGATGCCGAGCACCAGCCACCTTCCCCACAGGCTACGTTCGAGCGTCGGCGTGCTATTACTGTCGACCAGCGCGTGTTGACCGCTATTACGCAGGCGCGGCAGCAGCCAGAGTAGCAGCGGCGCGCCAATCAACGCCGTCGCCGCGCCCGTTGGTACGTCAAGCCACACCCGACTCAGCCAGATAACCCCCTGATCGGTGACGCCTAGCAGCAGCGCCCCCAATAACGGTGCTAATAAGAGGCGGTGGAATAAGCGCCGCGCACCCAGCATTTTCGCCAGCAGCGGCGCAAACAGGCCGATAAAACCGATAATGCCCGCCGCGTTCACCAATTGCGCACACAGGAAAATACCCAAGCCAAGCGCGCTCAGACGCGCCAGCGACAGCCCAAGTCCCAGATTACGCGCAACGCCGTCATCCAGTCCCAACAGCGTTAACGGACGAATCAGAAGCAGCGCCAGACAGAAACACACCAAAAGGCGCGGGAGAACAAACTGCACATTGCTCCAGTCCTGCTGGTTCAGCACGCCGCTGCTCCACAGGAACAACCCCTGAAGCTGTTCATGATGGAAGAGCACCAGCAGTTGATTGACCGCGCTACAGTAGAAACTCAGCACCAGCCCCGCAAGTATCAGCGTCACTGGTGATAATCGCTTGCCCCAGGCAACGCCAAACACCAGTGCGCCAACCACTAGCGCACCGATCATCGCAGCGGCCTGCTGGATCCATTCGCCGCCGGGCAGCGCCCACAGCGTTACCACTGTGATGCCTAGCTGTGCGCCTGTGGCGATCCCCAGCGTTGACGGCTCAGCCAGCGGATTACGCAAGACCTGCTGGAACAGCACGCCACACAACCCCAGCCCTGCACCAATCAGCGGTGCCAGCGCCATGCGCGGTAACAGGCTGTAGTGGAACAGAAGCTGCTGCATATTATTCAAGGCGGGTTGTGTCAGCGCCTCAAACCACTGTGACACAGGCAATTGCTGCTGCAAATTGTAGCTACCCATCCCCAGAATCACGAACAGCAGAAAACCAATTAAAACAATGGGAAGTACCAACGGGTGCACGGCACGCTTGTGCGCGATAGACAAAGAATTAGGCATGATTTCTCGCCTCCAATGCCTGATTCAATATGCGGCAAAAGCGCATCGCCGAGAGCGTTCCACCATACAGCCAAACGGCAGGCACACGCTGTAAACGCTGTTGACGCACAAATGGCATGGCCTGCCAGAGCGGATTATTATCAAGCTGCGCGCTGATGGCGCTATCGCCATGTTCGAAGCAGAGCACATTGGCATCACCGATTTCCACCAGACGTTCAATGCCCACAATCGTACTGCCCCAGAAGCTGGTTTCACCCTGCCAGGCATTCTCTATCCCGACATGATCCATCACTTCCTGAAAAAGACTGTTCTTGGCGATGATCAGTACATGACGGCTATCGATCAGCGTGATGAGCAACAGCGGCCGCTCCGTGTAAGGCTGAAGCGTGATCTTTTCCTGCTGGAGAAACTGCGCCAACTCCGTCAGATGCCGTTCTCCGGCCGCCTTCATATTTAGCGCATCAGCCAGTTTCATCACTGAGGTCTGTGCCGATGTGAGCGGTTTTCCCTGTTCGCTGCTGAAGCCAAAGCCCAGCAACGGAGAGATACGTGACATTTTCGCGACCGAAGGACCGTAACCTTCAGAATAAAGAATCATGGACGGGCGAATCTGCGTCAGCAATTCAAGATTAGGCTCGGTACGCAGTCCCACATCAATCACCGAGTCTGGCAGCGCGGGCTCTTTTACCCACAGATTGTAATTGTGCTTATCGGCAATCGCGAAGGGCGTGATGCCCAGCGCCAGAAGCAGTTCAACAGGCAACCATTCCAGCGCCACAATACGGTTTAGATCAGGAAAAGCGCTTGTCCCTCCCCTGCTCGCCGCCGAATAAACCAGCGGTGACAGCAGTAGCGCCGTCAGTAAACGACGTCGTAGCGGATCGGGAGAACGCGGGGAAGAAAAAAATTCAGGCATCATTAGCAGGTAAACCGAGTTAACAAACGAAGCTGACCGGTGCGCCACCAGCCGGATGAGGCAGAATGCCCATGGGAATGCCGTAGATATTTTCCAGCACGTCCCCTTGCATCAGCGCAACAGGCTCACCCTGCGCAATCATTTTACCGCCGCGCAATGCCACCAGATGATCGCAGTAGCGGGCAGCCATATTGATATCATGCAACACCGCAATCACGGTGATGCCACGCTCGTGGCTCATGCGCTGAATCAGCGCCAGAACCTCAACCTGATGCGCAATATCCAGCGCGGAAGTCGGTTCATCCAGCAACAGGCAGCGGCTATCCTGCGCCACGGTCATCGCCAGCCAGGCTCGCTGCCGTTCACCGCCGGACAGGCTATCCACCAAACGATTAGCAAACGGCTTTAATCCCACCAGCGTGATGGCTTCTTCGACCTTTTCCCGATCGGCGCTACCGAAACGGCCTAATGCACCATGCCACGGATAGCGCCCCACGGCGACTAGCTCGCGCACGGTCATCCCTTCGGCGGCAGGAAGCTGCTGCGGTAAATAGGCAACCTGACGGGCGAACAATTTGCTGTCCCAGCTTCCTGTCGACTGTTCTCCCAACAGCGCGGTACCGCTGCTGGCAGGCTGATGACGACCCAGAATTTTCAGCAATGTCGATTTTCCTGAGCCGTTGTGGCCAATCAGACCACACACTTTCCCCACAGGAAACGTGATAGATAGCGGATGTAGCAGCGTGCGCCCGGCGACGGAAAAGCTGACGTCATCCAGTCTGAAGGTGGTATCAGGCAGTACAGTTTGATTTTGCATAGTGCTTTTGATTTTTAATGTCACGGACGGAAAGGGGTATTAGCGGCGATCGCTATTCCCGTAACTATCGAACCAGACCCATAACGATCAAGCTAAAAGAGAACGATAATGATTACGATAAAGGCAGCATGATAGGCGCAACGGAATGCCAATCGCAAGACTTTTACCTGTCAACGCTGGAATGGTATAGCAAGAAAAACGACATCTGAAAGGGTGTGACGGTTATCTAAAAATGACAGAGCCTAAAAATGGCAATCACCCACAAATAACCGTCACAAAAGACACCCCCCGGATTAACCGGGGGCTGTGAGAGATTATTGACCAAACATTTCTTTGATCCAGCCAGCGACACCTTCACCGTTTTGCTGGTCCTGCTGCGCTGAAGGCTGCGGCTGGCTAGCCTGACACAATGCCTGAGGGTTATCCGTCCAGACTGGCAATACGCGTCCGGCGCTGCTGCCGTTGCAGACAAAGTTGCCGCTAGCATCCACCGTCATGGTCGTTATGCCTTCCGGCGGCGTCAGCATCAACGGCAGTGGCGTTTGGTTTTCCAGATAGCGGCGATAAATCGTCAGTGCACCGTTCGCCCCGGTCAGTTTAGCCGGGCCGTTGTTATCACGTCCTACCCAGCTAATCGCCACTTCTTTACCATCAATCCCAGCAAACCAGCTATCACGCAGGTCATTGGTGGTACCGGTTTTGGCTGCCAGATGATAATTCGGGAATTTCACCGCCAGTGACCGTGACGTACCACGTTCGACCACCTGCTGCATACCGTATAGCGTCAGATAGGCCGCCTGTGCCGGAACCGCTCGTTCAGCCTGCGGGAAGCTCTGATACAGCATAGTGCCATCTTCCGCAATCACCGAACGCAGTGAGGAAAGTGGAGCACGATTGCCGCCGCTGGCGATCGTCTGGTATTCCTGCGCCACTTCCATCGGCGTTAGACTGATCGCCCCCAACAGCATCGCCGGTACAGTCTGAATCACGTTTTCGGGGATACCTAAACGCTTCAACGTTGCCGTGACCTGATCCAGCCCCACGGCCATCCCCAGATTGACGGTCGGGACGTTCAGCGAGTTTGCCAACGCATCGACTAACATGACGCGGCCACGGAATTCACGATCGTAGTTCTTCGGCTGCCACACTTGTCCGTTAGGTTGCTTGAGCGACAGTGGCTCATCCGCCAGCAAAGTATTCAGACGATAGGTATCCGGCTGGCTCAACGCCGTCAGGTAGGTCGGCGGCTTCGCCAGCGATCCGACAGGACGACGCGCCTGTAGCGCACGGTTAAACCCAGCGTACTGTGTTTGAGCACCGCCAACCATCGCGCGGACTTCGCCACTGAAACGATCGACAATCACCATTGCCGCTTCAAGATCGCTGACGTTACGGCCTGCACGCAGTGCCGGTATACCGACCTCCACCGCTCTTTCCGCTGCATCCTGCGAGACGGGATCGAGCGTGGTAAAGACCTTCACGCCGGAGAGATCGTTAACCTTGTCGCCAAGCCGCTGTTGCAGTTCTTGACGCACCATCTGCATAAATGCCGGTTGAGGGCTGATTACGCCGCCTTTCGGCTGCACGCCCAGCGGACGCGCACTCAGCATGTTGTACAGATCGGCATCAATCACCTGTTGATTCTGCAACAAGCGCAGCACCAGATTGCGTCGCTCTAACGTAATATCTGGGTTACGCCACGGGTTATACAGCGATGCACCTTTCACCATCCCCACCAGCAGCGCCTGCTGATCGAGACTCAGTTCATTCACCGGACGACCAAAGTAATACAGGCTGGCAAGCGGGAAACCACGGATCTGATCGTTACCGCTCTGACCGAGGTACACCTCATTCAGATACAGTTCAAGGATACGATCCTTGCTGTAGCGATAATCCATGATCAGCGCCATATAGGCTTCGTTGGCTTTACGCCACAGCGAACGTTCGTTAGTCAGGAATAGGTTCTTCACCAGCTGCTGCGTCAGCGTACTGCCGCCCTGTACTGCACGTCCCGCCGTAATGTTCGCTAAAAACGCACGACCAATGGAGTACAGGCTGATGCCATCGTGTTCATAGAAATGGCGGTCTTCGGTCGCCACTAAGGTATCCACTAACAGATCGGGGAAACCGGCACGTGGCACGAACAAACGCTGTTCGCCATTCGGCGACTGCATCATGGTGATCAGTTTCGGATCGAGACGGAAAAAGCCGAAGTTACGCTGATTGTCCAGATTCTGGATCTGCGACAGGCGATCGTTGGCAAAGGTCAGGCGCGCCTGAATTTGCCCTTCTTTCCCATCAGGGAAATCAAACGGACGGCGCAGCATATCGATGCTGTTACCACGCACGCTGAATTCACCCGGACGGGTAATACGGCTCACCTGACGGTATTGCATACCTTCCAACAGGCTAATCATCTCTTTCTGGCTATAGGCCATGCCAGGCTCGAGGTTGACCATGCGGCCATAGACGGCGGCAGGCAACTGCCAGACTTTACCTTCGATACGGCTGCGGATCTGGCTGTCGAGATAGACGCCATAGATCGCCATCGCCACAGCAAAGATCAGGAACAGCTTGATCGCCAGCCCCAGCCAGCGCCGTCTTCTCTGCGATTTCCGCGTCATGGTGTCATCGCCGTCATCATCATCGTCGTCATAGTCGTCCTGATAATCGTCATAGTCATCATCATAGTCGTCATCCCTGCGACGTCGTATGGCCTGTTTGCGTTCAGGCTTACGTTTTGGCGCTTTCCCTTTACGTCCGATAGGTTCGCGGTCATCCTGAGACATTACAATAACTTCTCCATCAGGTTGTTCACGGCTATCTGCTCTGCGCTCAAGCCGCCTACTCTGTTTCCAGCTCCTTTTTTGGGAAAGCGGAAACGTCTGAAATTAGTGATTCTGATATTTTTTGGTACGTCTCGTTGGAGCCGTATTTGCCGGATCGTCCGGCCAGATATGCTTGGGGTAACGCCCCTTCATCTCTTTTTGCACCTCACGGTACGTGCCTTGCCAAAACGCCGCTAAATCTCGCGTAATCTGTAGTGGACGCTGTGCTGGCGATAAAAGTTCCAACACCAGCGCCACACGGCCTTCCGCCAGAAGCGGACTCTTCTGCTCGCCGAACATCTCCTGCATCCGTACCGACAGCACCGGTGGCTTATCGTCATAATAAGCGATAGGCAAGCGACTGCCGCCAGGTGCCGTATAATGCGTAGGCAATGCGCTATCCAGCCGCTGGCGCAGCGACCAGTCCAACCGTCGCAGCAGCGCATCGCTCAAATTAATCTGGTGCAGCGCACGTAAATCCCGCACGCCGGACAGCGACGGCTGTAACCAGATATCCAGCGTCGCCAGCAGTGTGTCGTCATCCACTCGCGGCCAGTCAACCTCATTCAACCACTGGTGAGCACACTGTAGGCGAGCGCGTAACTGTAACGCTGCAGCGTCCCAGTTTAATGCCTTGAGCCCCTGCTCCCGAATCCAGGATAACATCGCCTGCTGCAATACCTCATCGGAAGGCTTGTTCAACGGGCGCCTCCGCAGAATCAGGCAACCTATCTGGTCGCGCTGGCTGGCGCGCAGAGTACCCTTTTCTTCGTCCCAGTGCACCACGTTACGCTCATTTATTAATCCAGGCAGTCGCCGTTCCAGCCGCTCAATATCCAGCGGCAACGCCAGCAGGATTCGCGCATCTGCGCTCTGCTTGTTTTGCATTAATCGATCGTTTTGTAATAGCGCGGGTGCCAGCAGCCACTCGTTACCTGACAACGCTTCATCAGCCGACATCATCGCGCCGCTACCGTTAGCGAGCTGGTAACGTCCATCCTGACTGCGCCGCCGGGCGATACGATCAGGGAAAGCCTGTGCCAGCAGCCAATCGGCTTCGCCGCTATCAATATGACCAAAATCAGCAATATGTCCCGAAGCCGTCGATAAACGGCGCGTCAGCTGTTTCGCTCGCCGCAGCCAGTGCGGTAATGGACGATGCAGCCAGTCAGCCAGATTGATCGATCCGCTACGCGGCGGCTCTTCGAGTATCGCCGCCAGACATCCAGCGGTCGCCAACGCCTCTGCACTCTGCTGTGACGCGGCATACAGCATCGTCGCCAGTCGGGCATCGCAGCCGAGTGCTGCGATTTTCCGACCCTCGGCGGTCAACCGACCTTGGTCATCGGTAATACCAAGCTGGCATAGTAGTTGTCGTGCGGCATAAAGCGCGGGGGCGGGGGGCGTATCCAGCCAGGTTAACTGCGCCACATCGGTACAGCCCCACTGTAATAAATCCAGCCAGACGCTGCTTAAATCGCTATTCAGTATCTCGGCTTCGCTTTGAGCCGCCGCACGTTCTGCCTGTTCGCGAGAGCACAAGTGCCAGCAAATACCGGGGCTTAAACGCCCCGCACGCCCCGCACGCTGCACCATTGAGGCCTGACTGATTCGTTGCGTCACCAGCCGAGTTACGCCGCTTTTCACATCGAAGCTCGCTACGCGTTCAAGGCCGCTGTCCATCACCAGTCGAATCCCTTCAATTGTCAGACTGGTTTCAGCTATGTTGGTGGCTAACACCACCTTGCGACGGCCCCGCTCCGCAGGCAGAATGGCCTTTTGCTGTTCCGCCAGCGTCAGTGCGCCATATAAAGGACAAAGGTCGGTCTCGCTCGACACGCTATTTTCCAGCAGTGCCTGCACGCGGCGAATTTCAGCCACACCGGGCAAAAACAACAGCAGCGAACCAGCCTCTTCATTGAGCAAACGTCGCACCTGTCGCGCAACGCCTTCTTCAAAGCGATCCTGGCTATTTAGCGGTGCATAACACCGTTCTACTGGATAGCTGCGACCTTCGGAAACCACGCAGATGGCTTCCGGCAATAGCGCTGATAGCCGCGCATTGTCGAGCGTCGCAGACATAATCAGCAGCGTTAAATCGTCACGCAGCCCCTGTTGCACATCCAGCAGCAGCGCCAATGCCAAATCGGCCTGCACGCTGCGTTCATGAAATTCATCAAGGATGATCAGCCCTACGCCTTGCAGTTCCGCATCCTGTTGCAGTAAACGGGTCAACATCCCTTCGGTGACGACTTCCAGCTTCGTTGCTGCACTCACGCGGCTTTCCGACCGCATGCGATAACCTATCGTTTGACCTAGCTCTTCACCCAACTGTTGCGCCAAACGCCAGGCAACACTCTTCGCCGCCAAACGGCGTGGCTCCAGCATGATGATGCGCCCATTCACGTTGCCCTGTTGCAGCAATTGCAACGGTAGCCAGGTTGATTTCCCCGCCCCCGTTGGGGCATTGAGCAGCACCTGAGGCGCGGTATGTAGCGCCGTTATCACATCATCCAACACGGCGCTAACGGGCGGTAAAATCACAGACATCTCCGTATAAGGTTAACTTTCAGCGGCGAGCATTGTAGCATCTGGATGAATGTAGCATCGGATGGAATCAGAACAGAGAGATCGCCATGTCAGCCACCCGCCGCCTGTTTTTTGCCTTATCACTGCCGGAAACCACACAGCAAGAGATTATCCGCTGGCGTGCCGAACATTTCCCACTGGAAGCAGGCCGTCCAGTGGCTGCGGCCAACCTTCATCTGACGCTGGCTTTTTTAGGCGATGTGAGTGAGCAAAAGGCGCAAGTCTTACAGACCTTAGCAAGCCGCATTCGTCAGCCCGCGTTTACCCTCACGCTGAATGACGCAGGACACTGGCCGCGGCCCGGTGTTGTCTGGCTGGGCTGCCGCCGTGCACCGCGTGGATTGCTACAGCTCGCGGAACTATTGCGCTCTCAGGCGGCGCGCAACGGCTGCTATCAAACAGCATTACCTTTTCACCCACATATTACGTTATTGCGCGGCGCGACTCGTCCCGTGGCGATTCCCCCCGCTACGTTCAGTTGGCAGGCCGACATGACACACTTTTCCCTTTATCAGTCACTTTTCGACAACGGTAAAACCCGCTATCAAAAGCTGGAAAGTTGGTCATTTATTAAATAGACGGTTAGAACAGGATACTTATGGACTATACCCCACGTTTACAGCCCGCCCGGTTGATTAAACGTTACAAACGCTTTTTGGCCGATGTCGTAACGCCGGAAGGCGAGACGCTCACGCTGCACTGTGCCAATACGGGTGCAATGACGGGCTGTGCTACGCCCGGTGATACCGTCTGGTATTCAACGTCCGATAACCCTAAACGCAAGTATCCACAAAGTTGGGAACTGACTGAAACGCAACAAAATCACTGGATTTGTGTCAATACTCTGCGTGCCAACACATTATTGTACGAAGCCTTATTGGAAAATCGCATAGAAGAGCTGGCGGGCTATTCGGACATAAAAACAGAAGTGAAATACGGTACGGAAAACAGCCGAATAGACCTGCTTTTACAGGCGCCGGACAGGATTGACTGCTATATTGAGGTGAAATCCGTCACATTATTGCAACATGAATGTGGTTACTTTCCCGATGCGGTTACACTCAGAGGGCAAAAGCATCTGCGTGAGCTGCAACAAATGGTTTCCAATGGAAAACGCGCGGTTCTTTTTTTCGCCGTTCTCCATTCAGGGATCCAGCAGGTTTCTCCCGCTCGGCATATTGACTCACGCTATGCGGAATTATTTATCGAAGCGCAACAGGCAGGGGTTGAAATTTTATGTTACGGCTCCACATTATGCCCTGACGGTATTAAATTGACGAATAAGCTACCGTTGTTGGGATGAAGCACAAGCATTACATAACACGCCGAACGTACCACCAAAGGCGTAACACATTGTTTATTATTTAATGTATGCAGGTTGTTCGTGACACTTTATCAGGCCGGTGTCAGGAAGCATTGCCAACCCCATCTTCATCTGCTATTTATAGCGGCCTGTTTTTTCCCCCCTTTGGGGGCCGATATACCCAGATAGCTGAAGTTCTGGCCAACAACGCCGCAACTTCACTGCATAAAAGGGTATTATGCGTGTCGTGTTATGTAGGAGAAGCAACATGCAAGAAGGGCAAAATCGTAAGACATCTTCTCTGAGCATTCTCGCAATTGCCGGAGTAGAGCCGTACCAAGAGAAGCCGGGCGAAGAGTATATGAACGACGCTCAGCTGGCTCATTTCAAGCGTATTCTTGAAGCATGGCGCAACCAACTCATGGATGAAGTGGACCGGACTGTATCGCACATGCGCGATGAAGCCGCTAATTTTCCCGATCCCGTGGATCGCGCAGCGCAGGAAGAAGAGTTCAGTCTCGAACTGCGTAACCGTGACCGTGAGCGCAAGTTGATCAAGAAAATCGCCAAAACCCTGGTGAAAATCGAAGATGAGGATTTCGGATTCTGTGAATCCTGTGGCGTCGAGATTGGCATCCGCCGTCTGGAAGCTCGTCCGACTGCCGATCTGTGTATCGACTGCAAAACGCTGGCAGAGATACGCGAAAAGCAAATGGCGGGATAATTCTCCTGTCCAGAATCGGCTCCTGCCACTCGCAGGGGCCGTCTTCGGATAATTTACCGCTGATGAATGACATTCATCACTCTATCTTCTGTCTGGATAAATGCTGACGAGATAGCACCAACCTATTATGTCTGTGACCGATTGTTTTACCCAAATTAATAGTTTTACCCAAATTAATCATTTTACCGAAACTCATCGTTATGTCGGGCGTTTTGCTCCCTCTCCCTCTGGTGACCTGCATTTTGGCTCACTGATCGCTGCACTAGGTAGTTATCTTCAGGCTCGTTCCCAACAAGGGCGCTGGCTGGTACGCATTGAAGACATCGATCCTCCACGGGAAATTCCCGGGGCTGCTTCCCGCATACTCGCACAGTTAGAACACTACGGCCTGTACTGGGACGGCGATGTGGTTTATCAGTCACAGCACCATGCGCGTTACCGCGAAATTCTTCAGCAGCTTCAACAACAGGGAATGAGCTATTACTGCACCTGTACGCGTAGCCGTATTCAGCAGTTGGGTGGGCGCTATGACGGCTATTGCCGAACGCGCAACCTGTCAGCCGACAACGCCGCGCAACGCCTGCGACAGACGACACCAGTATTTCACTTTCACGATAAATTGCGAGGCAACCTGTATGCCGACAAGACCCTCGCTCAGGAGGATTTTATTATCCACCGTCGCGACGGGCTGTTTGCCTATAATCTGGCCGTCGTCATCGACGATAACGATCAGGGTATTACGGAGATCGTGCGCGGCGCCGATCTTATCGAACCGACAGTTCGGCAAATTTCGCTCTATCAACAGTTGGATTATGCAATTCCCACTTATGTCCACCTGCCGCTGGTTCTGAACACCGAGGGAAATAAGCTTTCCAAACAGAATCACGCACCCGCACTGCCGGACAGCGATCCACGTCCCGTGCTGCTTGCTGCGCTGCAATTTTTAAATCAACCACTGCCGGAAAATGGCCAAGAGATGACGCTTTCAGCGCTTCTGGCATGGTCCGTCGCACATTGGTCCCTTAATATCGTCCCGTTACAGGCGGCAATAAACACATCCACGTTCACATCGGCATTCTCAAAGGGGCCTTGGTGAGCTATGATTAGCCGCTATTTTTAGTGACGCGCATCCTTAACCGTCACTTTTGCAGGCCGCCGCCGGGGCGATATCAAAGACGCCTTCCGGAAGTTTTTTACTGTGCCGTTGATTTATCCATCACTATCGAGGTGTATTATCTTTTCCCGAGTTGCTAATTTTTGTCGTAAAGTACTGAATCGTGAGAACGAAATGGTCCAATCAGAGGAACCGCGTCAGCATCTGACGGTAATCCCGCGTGACCAACATACTATTTCACGCAGTGACATCAGCGATAATGCGCTGAAAGTACTTTATCGCCTGAACAAAGCGGGCTACGAAGCTTATCTGGTTGGCGGCGGCGTACGCGATCTGCTGCTGGGTAAAAAGCCGAAGGATTTTGATATCACCACTAACGCCACGCCCGATCAGGTGCGCAAGTTATTCCGCAACTGTCGTTTGGTAGGGCGTCGTTTCCGTCTCGCACATATTATGTTCGGGCCCGAGGTGATTGAAGTTGCTACATTCCGCGGTCACCATGAACAGCATCAGGAACAGCAAGAAGCCAAAAACTCTTCTCAGCAGGCTCAGAGCGGCATGCTGCTGCGCGACAACATTTTCGGATCGGTTGAAGAAGACGCCCAACGCCGCGATTTTTCTATCAATAGCCTCTATTACAGTATTTCTGATTTCAGCGTACGCGATTATACCAATGGCCTGAACGATCTCCGCCAGGGTGTCATTCGCATGATTGGCGATCCTGAAACGCGCTACCGTGAAGATCCGGTGCGTATGCTGCGTGCCGTCCGTTTCGCTGCCAAGTTGAACATGACCGTCAGCCCGGAAACCGCCGAACCGATTCCTCGTCTGGCCGCGCTGCTGCATGATATTCCTGCGGCGCGGATGTTTGAGGAATCGCTGAAGCTGCTTCAGTCAGGCTATGGCTACCCAACGTATAAAATGCTGTGTGAATACCAGCTGTTCCAGCCGCTTTTCCCACTGCTGAGCCGCCATTTCACACCAAACAGCGATTCCACGCTGGAACGCATGGTTGCACAAGTGCTGAAAAACACCGATCAGCGTCTGCAAAACGATATGCGGGTGAATCCGGCATTTTTGTTCTCCGCCATGCTGTGGTATCCGCTGATTGAACATGCGCAAAAGCTGGCACAGGAAAGTGGTCTGGCCTACTTAGATGCGTTCGCGCTGGCAATGAACGATGTGCTGGACGAACAATGCCGTTCTCTGGCGATCCCTAAGCGTATTACCTCTTTAGTCCGCGATATCTGGCAACTGCAAATGCGCCTGTCTCGTCGTCAGGGTAAACGCGCTTATAAACTGATGGAGCATCCTAAATTCCGCGCCGCGTATGACCTTCTTTGCCTGCGCGCCGAGATTGAAAACCATCAGGAGCTGCTGCGTCTGGCTCAGTGGTGGGGAGAATTCCAAGTTGCGGCCCCGCCGCGTCAGCAAAATATGCTTAAATCGCTGGATGATGGCCCGACACCACATCGTCGCTCCCGCCCTCGTCGACCGCGTAAACCTACGACAGCACGCAGGGATCAACCCTGATGACACGCGTGTATCTGGCGCTGGGCAGCAATCTTGCCCAGCCTTTGCAACAGGTACGCGCCGCACTGGCTGCGCTGGATGCGATTCTACAGACTCGCGTCATTCGCTGTTCCTCGTTTTATCGTAGTCGCCCGCTCGGCCCGCAGGATCAACCGGATTATCTTAATGCCGTCGTTGAGTTGGAAACTACATTAGCCGCCGAGTCGTTGCTCGATTGCACACAGGCTATCGAGCTGGAACAAGGTCGCGAACGTAAGGCGCACCGCTGGGGTCCGCGCACGTTGGATTTGGACATTCTGCTGTTCGGTGATGCCATCATCCAGACAGAACGCCTGACGGTGCCGCATTACGACATGAAAAATCGTGAGTTCATGCTCTATCCGCTCGTAGAAATCGCCCCTGAACTGACGTTCCCCGACGGCGAAACACTCACTCAACGGTTAACCGATGTCGACCGCAATGGTCTGACATTGTGGGACAACAGCAATCCCGCCTAAGCCATATTAAAGCCTGCCTACAAGCAGATTGAAGCATGGCGGGTATATCGCTACACGTCGGCTTACATTAGAATGTTCCCCTTGATTCTTCGCCCTATTGACATAGGAAGACCGTCATGAAACCGACGACTATCTCCCACTTGCGCCAATGGAAACAAGAGCAGCGAAAATTCGCTACGATAACGGCTTACGATGCCAGCTTCTCTCGTTTGTTTTTTGAACAAGGCATTCGCGTGATGCTGGTGGGTGACTCTCTGGGAATGACCGTGCAAGGTCACGACTCCACACTGCCCGTGACCACACACGACATCGTTTACCATACACAGTGTGTCCGCCGTGGCGCACCGCTGGCACTGGTTCTCTCCGATATGCCTTTTATGACCTACGCCACGCCGGAACAAACATTCAGCCAGGCAGCAGAACTGATGCGCGCTGGGGCGAATATGGTGAAGCTGGAAGGCGGAAGCTGGCTTGCCCCAACGGTAAAAATGCTGACTGAACGTGCCGTGCCGGTTTGCGGTCATCTGGGTCTGACTCCGCAGTCCGTTAACATCTTCGGTGGCTATAAAATTCAGGGCCGCAGCGAAAGCGATGCCAATCAGCTGCTGGCCGATGCTCTTGCGCTTGAAGAAGCAGGTGCTCAGTTGCTCGTGCTGGAATGCGTGCCTGTCGCGCTGGCCAAACGTGTAACAGAAGCGCTGTCTATTCCCGTGATCGGCATTGGCGCAGGCAACGTCACCGACGGGCAGATTCTGGTCATGCATGATGCTTTAGGCATTACCGGCGACAGCACGCCTAAGTTTGCCAAGAATTTTCTGGCGCAAAGCGGTGATATTCGCACGGCGGTACGCCTGTATTCACAAGAAGTCGAACAGGGTATCTACCCAGCCGAAGAACATTCATTTCATTAATCTAATGCTGGTTACTGAAACGTGAATTTAGGGGGAAACACGGTAATGAGGTTCCTGCAGGGATGCCTCACACAGTGGTAGCCCCCGAGATCTCGGGCCTAAACGATCGGCATTCATTCCACTAGTCAGGCTATTGTTGTTAAGGAGTATCGGTGTGTTGATTATCGAAACCCCTCTGCTGCTGCGCCGCGAAGTCCGTCGCTGGCGTCAGGAAGGGAAACGTATTGCTTTGGTTCCCACCATGGGTAATTTGCATGATGGGCACATGACGCTGGTCGATGAAGCCAGAGCGCGCGCCGACATCGTTATTGCCAGCGTTTTTGTCAATCCCATGCAGTTTGAGCGGCCAGATGATTTAGCCCGCTACCCCCGAACGTTGCAGGAAGACTGCGAGAAACTGAACCGCCGTGGTGCCGATCTGGTTTTCGCACCGAGCCCAGATGTGATATACCCAAATGGACTGGAGTCGCAAACGTTTGTCGATGTCCCCGGCCTGTCTTCTATGTTGGAAGGTGCCAGCCGTCCCGGTCATTTCCGAGGCGTAGCCACCATCGTTAGCAAGCTGTTCAATCTGGTACAGCCGGATTTAGCCTGCTTCGGTGAGAAAGATTACCAGCAGTTAGCGCTGATTCGGCAGCTTGCCCGCGATATGGGCTATGACATTGATATCGTTGGCGTCCCTATCGTGCGAGCAAAAGACGGTTTGGCATTAAGTTCACGTAATGGCTATCTCAGTGCTGAAGAGCGCCAACTGGCACCACAACTTTATCAGTTGATGATGGCGCTTTCGGCGCAGTTGGACAACGGCGATCGCCAGATAGATATATTGCTGGAGCAGGTAGCTGAGAAGCTGCGCGAAGCAGGCTTTACGCCTGATGAACTGTTTATCTGTGATGCTGATACGCTGCAACCGCTAAGCGCTGCCAGCACGCGTGCTGTGATTTTGATGGCTGCCTGGTTAGGCAAGGCTAGATTGATTGATAACCACCAGGTCGATTTGACTGTATGAACCGAGGTAACAAAGCGATGATACGTACCATGCTGCAAGGCAAGCTGCACCGGGTGAAAGTAACTCAGGCTGACTTGCATTATGAAGGCTCTTGCGCCATCGATCAGGATTTTATGGATGCCGCAGGCATTCTGGAATACGAAGCGATTGATATCTACAACGTTGATAACGGTCAGCGTTTCTCTACCTACGCCATTGCAGGCGAAAGAGGCTCACGCATTATCTCCGTGAACGGCGCCGCCGCTCGCTGCGCCTGCGTAGGCGACAAGCTGATTATCTGTTCCTACGTGCAGATGTCGGACGAACAAGCCAGAAGCCACAGCCCTAAGGTTGCCTATTTCTCTGGCGAGAATGAGCTACAACGTCAGGCCAAAGCCATTCCGGTCCAGGTCGCCTGATCGCTTTATCGATAAGCAAAAGGCGGTGTCACCACCGCCTTCTCATTTACAGAATTGACACACTACGTCCGCAACCCACGTCCGCGTTCAATCAGCCACCAGACCAGTAAATAAAACACTACGATAAAGGCAATCAGCACCGACATCGTGAACAGTAGCGGCACATCCTGAATCCCGAGGAAGCCATAGCGGAAACCACTAATCATGTACACCACCGGGTTCAGTTTGGAAACAGCCTGCCAGACAGGCGGCAGCAGCGTTAACGAGTAGAACACGCCGCCCAGATAGGTCAGCGGCGTCAACACAAACGTCGGAATCAGGCTGATATCATCAAAGGTTTTCGCAAACACCGCATTCAGTAATCCCGCCAGCGAGAATAGCGTTGCCGTCAGTAACAGCGTCAGAACAATGACCCACCAGGCATGAACATGCAAAGGAACGAAGAACAGCGACACGGCGGTAACCAATACCCCGACGCACACGCCACGCGCGATCCCCCCGCCAATATAACCCGCAATAATCACATGAGTCGGCACCGGCGCGACCAGCAGTTCTTCAATATTGCGTTGAAACTTGGCGCTGAAAAAGGAGGAAGCTACGTTGGCATACGCGTTGGTAATCACCGCCATCATGATCAGGCCCGGCACGATAAACTGCATGTAAGTGAAACCGTGCATTTCACCAATACGTGAGCCGATCAGGTTGCCGAAAATAATAAAGTACAGCGTCATGGTGATCACTGGCGGCACCAGAGTTTGAATCCAGATCCGCCCAAATCGGGTCACTTCTTTAACCCAGATACTCTGTAGCGCTACCCAATACAAATGCATCATGCCTTTTCTCCCTTACCGTTCACCCCGTCCCCATTAACCAACGAGACAAACAGCTCTTCCAGCCGGTTAGCTTTATTGCGCATACTCAATATTGTTATCCCTTGCGCGCTTAGCTGACTGAATAACGCGTTCAGTCCTTGCTCGCGCATCACATCCACTTCCAGCGTTGACGTATCCGTCAGGCGGAACGCATAACCCTCAATCTGTGGTAGCGGGCTTTTCGCCGCCAGATCGAAAATAAACGTTTCTGATTTCAGTTGAGCAAGCAACTGCTTCATCGAGGTATTCTCCACCAGCTCTCCCCGCTGGATGATCCCGATGTTGCGGCACAGCATTTCCGCTTCTTCCAGATAGTGCGTCGTCAGGATAATCGTGGTGCCCTGCGCATTCAGCTCCTTCAAAAAGCCCCACATGGAGCGGCGTAGTTCGATATCCACGCCCGCAGTGGGTTCATCAAGAATCAGCAGTTTAGGCTCATGCATTAACGCACGCGCAATCATCAGGCGACGCTTCATACCACCGGACAACATCATCGCTTTTTCGTCGCGTTTTCCCCACAAATCCAGCTGTTTAAGGTATTTTTCCGCACGCGGCAACGCATCCTGACGTTTCACGCCATAGTAACCCGCCTGATTAACTACAATCTGCAATACCGTCTCGAAAGGATTGAAGTTAAATTCCTGGGGGACCAACCCCAGCTGGCGCTTCGCATTCACTTTATCCAGCTCAAGATCGTAGCCAAAGACGCGAACTTTACCGGCGGTTTTGTTCACCAACGAGCTGATAATCCCAATCGTAGTGGACTTTCCTGCGCCATTCGGCCCCAGTAGCGCATAGAAATCCCCCGCCTCCACGTTCAGGTCGATCCCCCGTAACGCCTTGACGCCTCCCGCATAAGTTTTGGTTAGTTGCGCCAGTTCCAGTGCATATGTCATAAGAAATGGATTGCCTTATTATCAGTGAGTTCTACAGATTCGAAGTGTGACAAATAAATACTCTAAATAATTCAAGTTTCAGGAAGGCGGCAAGAGAAGGAATCCCGATGAGCTTACTCAAGTAAGTGATTCGGGTGAGTGAACGCAGCCAACGCACATGCAACTTGAAGTATGACGAGTATAAACTATCGTTTTTCAAACGACGTATGTTGCCTTATATTACTCCCCACTGCCCCTTGTTTGTCACAGGTCATTTACTTTCATGAAAGAAATTGAAACGCTCATCGCGAACAACCAGCTTTGGTCTAAAACGATGGTGGAAGAGGATCCTGGCTATTTTGAACGACTGGCGCAGGCACAACGACCCCGTTTTCTATGGATTGGATGCTCGGACAGTCGCGTACCTGCGGAAAGTCTGACCAGCCTTGAGCCTGGTGAACTGTTTGTTCACCGTAACGTCGCAAATCTGGTCATTCACACCGATCTCAATTGCCTGTCAGTTGTACAGTATGCTGTCGAAGTTCTCGAAGTCGAACACATCATCATCTGCGGCCACTACGGCTGCGGCGGTGTTCAGGCGGCGGTGGAAAACCCAGAGTTGGGTTTGATTAACAACTGGCTGCTGCATATCCGTGATTTGTGGTACAAGCATAGTTCGCTGCTGGGGGAATTGCCTCCCGAACAGCGCCTGAATACACTCTGCGAAATCAACGTTGTCGAGCAGGTTTATAACCTCGGCCACTCCACGATCATGCAGTCCGCATGGAAGCGTGGGCAGAAAGTCACGATCCACGGTTGGGTTTACGGTATTCAGGATGGCCGTCTGCGCGATCTGGAAGTGACTGCGACCAATCGGGAGACGCTAGAACAGCGTTATCGCCGCGCGATTTCCACCCTGTCTTGATTCGCTGCCCGACGCCCACTCGCTGGGCGTCGCTCACCGCATCGGCCTTATCTTGACCATTATTCTTGCGGAACAACCTTACCGACGTAAGGTAAATGGCGGTAGTGCTGAGCATAGTCGATGCCGTAACCCACGACGAACTCATCAGGGATCGAGAACCCAACCCATTCCACTTTAACCGCAACTTCACGGCGCTCTGGTTTGTCCAGCAGCGTACAGATAGCCAATGATTTCGGCTCACGCAGTTGCAGAATTTCCCGCACTCGGCTCAGCGTATTGCCCGAGTCGATGATATCTTCAACGATCAATACGTCTTTACCGCGAATATCTTCATCCAAATCTTTCAGGATTTTAACATCGCGCGTACTGTTCATACCGCTGCCATAGCTGGATGCCGTCATAAAATCCACTTCGTGAGGGACATCGATCGCCCGGCACAAATCAGCCATAAAGATAAACGATCCGCGCAAGAGCCCCACCAGTACCATATCGCTGCCGCTATCACGGTAATGTTCGCTGATCTGTTGCCCCAGTTCGGTAACCCGCGCCATCACTTCCTGCTCAGAAATCATGACTTCCACGGTATGTTTCATCATACTGATAACTCTTTGAAGTAAGGTATTCAGCATCATCGACAAAATGACAAACTCATTATCGATGATGCGCCAATGCTGACGTTTAAATCAGTCTGGGCAGTGCCCAAGCGCGCGAAGTATATCAGAAACCACACCATGAAGGAGACATCATGAGCACACCACCCGTGGATGTTTGCTACAAAGTGAACGCCCCGCTTTCCAGCCAGCAGTTCGTTGAGCTATTAGCGAAAACCTCATTGGGACCGCGTCGCCCGCTGGATGATGAGACGGCGATTACAGGTATGCTTAAGCACGCCAACCTGCTGGTTTCCGCATGGCAAGGGGAGACACTGGTTGGCATTGCGCGCAGCGTGACAGATTTTCATTTTTGCTGTTATCTGTCCGATCTGGCGGTGTCAGACGACTTTCAGCATGCGGGGATAGGGAAGAAGCTGATTCAACAAACCGCTCAGCAGCTGGGGAAAGGCTGCAAAATCATTTTGCTGGCCGCACCGCTGGCGGTGGATTACTACCCGAAATTAGGATTTGAAAAGCACAACAGCGCCTGGCTCATGGCTGCATCAGATCTGCACTCAGAGGCGTAATCATTTCATTTCGGGGCTTTCAGCCGTATTGTTGACGGTCGGTAAAGCAGGATACAAGACTGGAGGATCCGTCTTAATGCTTAAACGCACCTGCTGTCCTGGTTCAAACCAGTTGCCGGTCTGCACCAGCAGCATCAGTTCTCCCAGCTTCACCCGATACAAGTTTGATGTGCCCATAAATAATCGATCTTCGATCGACGCAGGACCATCGGGATCGAGCGCAAGCGCCACATCTGCCGGACGCACCATCCAATCGCACGGCGAATCGATCGACTGGTTGAGCGGATGTGTCGCGTGATGATCGCCCAATGGGCTCTGCCATTGATGGTCGCTCATAATTTTCACGGGTAAATAGTTCGTATTCCCCATAAAATCAGCGACAAAGCGGCTGTTCGGGCGGTGGTACAGTTCGGATGGATAACCCTGCTGCATAATCTTCCCTTCATCCAGCAGAATTAGATGGTCGGCGCAGGCAAAGGCTTCCTCTCGGTTGTGTGTAGCAAAAACCGCCGCGACATGGCGCTGTTTGAGAACCTGCCGCAACTCAGTGATCAGGCGATAACGAGTCTGGCTGTCCAAACCGGGAAATGGCTCGTCCAGCAACAGCAGTTTTGGTTCACAGGCCAGCGCACGGGCAATCGCCAAACGCTGTTGCTGTTCATTAGATAGCTCGTGTGGATAACGCGCAGCGACATCGTCCAGTTGCAACAGCGCCAGCATCTCCGCACAGATTGGCTTCACCTCGCTTTCCGGGCGGCCATATAAACCAAACGCAATGTTGCCTTCCACGGTTAGATGCGGAAAAAGCGCGTAATCCTGAAAAATCAGTCCAACCTGACGTCGTTCAGGCAAGACGTATTCCTGCGGTGAGCTGATGGGCTCTCCCTCCAGCAAGATCTTGCCCTGAGTAATCGGCAGCAGGCCCGCGATCACCTGCAATAGCGCCGTTTTACCGCTACCGTTCCTACCCAGCAGACAGATAGTCTCATCATCGCGCACGGCAAATGAGATGTTCTCCAACACAGGAGACTGCTGCAACGAACAACTTACCGCCTGAACGCTCAGAATATCTATCGACGCGGCCATGTGATTATCCTTTTATATTCAGTGCGCGATTCAGCCAGAAAACCGGTATCAGCCCCACCGCGACTAACACCAGCGCAGGAAAAGCAAATGACGCAGCCTGCTCACTCGCCGTAAAGCGAAAAACATACGTTGCCAACGTATCAATCCCAAAAGGACGCAGCAGCAGCGAGATATTCAGCTCTTTCATGCTTTCCGTGAAGATCAACAACGCTCCGATGAACACACTGCGGCGCAACAGCGGAATATGCACGCGTGACCAGCGGCTAAGGGGAGAAGCCCCCAGAACAAGACTCGCGCTGTCCAGCGACCTTGGAATCGCTTCCATACTGCGCTCAAGACTGTCCAGCATCAGGCGTCCAAATTTAACGCTGTAGGCAACCATGAGAATAAATAGCGACCCGGCCAGCAAAGCATCCGCAGTGGGCAGCCCAGCTGCGCTGGCAAGGAAATTAATCCCGCGATCCACCAGCGACAGTAAGGTAAATAGCCCAACGGCCAGTACCGCACCAGGTAAAGCAAAACTCAAACTAACCAACCGAACTGGCGTCTGATTGGCAAACACGCCAGCCGTGCGCGTGTAGAAGATAAATGACAGTGCCATTAGCGTAATGATGATGGTTGCCGTGGCTGACGCCAACAGGCTATTCATCACCGCGTGAAGAAACGCCATATCCCATATCGACATCATGTGTCGGATAGCGAGAAAGAGTAGATATAGAACCGGGAGCAGGAACGCCAGACAAACGACACCCCAGCAATAACTGCGAACCGCCCTGCTGCGCCACCCGCCCAATGCAGGCGGAATGCTCAGAGAGGAATTTGCTTGAGCTTGATAAATTTTCTGCTTCCGACGCCAGAGATTAACCAGAAACATCAAGATAAAGATCGCGGGCAGAATCAACACACCAAGGCGCGCGGCCGCCCCCAAATCGCCCTGTCCCTGCCAGATATCCAGCACCTGTGTTGTCATGGTTGGAATACCTAGATAAGACGCCGCACCATAATCGCCCAGTGTCTCGACCACGACTAACGCACTACCGCAGGCAATCGCCGGCAGTGCAATAGGTAAACATAAGCGGCGGAATACCTGAGCGCGCGTCTGATTCAGTAAACGAGCTGAATGAATCAGACTGGCAGGCTGTTTCACCAGCGCCTCACGCACCAACAGGTAAATGTAGGGATACAACACCAGCGCCAGTACCAAACTCACGCAGCCGAGTGAAACGGGTAGCCCAGCAACGTGGAATTCTCCCCACGGCGATGCAATCAACAACCCTCCTTCCCGCAACCACAAGGAAAGATGACGTAACGCATCGGTATAAAGGTAGGCGAGCAGGAAAGCGGGCATCGCAAGCGGCAGGCAAAGCGCCCATTGCAACACGCGATGGCCGGGAAAGCGGTACATGGCGATAAACCAAGCCGAAGGCAGTCCAAACAGTAAACTGAAGAAAAGCGTGCCGATCGCGATGATCGCAGAATGTATCAGGTAGGTGGGTAAACCGAGTTGCCACAGTTGGGTAAATCCCAGCCCGCCGGCAAAAAAAGCCTGATAAAAAACCGTCGCTAAAGGAAGCAGCAACAGTCCCGCCAACAACCAACTACTGACGCGCCAGACACCGGAGATCATAGAATAAAAACTGTATTGGATGAGATCGCTGTTATTAATAACAGAGCCTGACAGCGGCGTCATCGTATCAAACAGCGATAAATAGGCTCTAATCCTGCGATTAACCCAAGATGATTTTCATCACTTAGCATCGATAAAATAAATACTATTTATTTCAACAAATTATGCTTGTACGTCTTTAATCTTCTCAGCGCGCGTTTTTTATCGCCATCGCCTAAATAATTCAAGTTACAGAGTAAAACGTGAGTATTTTGAACAACGCAAAGCGTGAGTCCGACAAGATGAGGTCCACGGATGAGTAAAGTAACAAGACCAACGCCCATACAGCTTGAAGAATAACGGGGGATATCAGATGTTTCCCGTAAGAAAATTTGGAACCTCATGGGATATCTGTGATAACGTCATCTGACGATATTTGGAACAGGTTCAACCATGAAAAACTCTGCGCTGGCTCTGCTCCTGCTAAGCCTGATGA
Source organism: Pectobacterium atrosepticum (assembly GCF_000740965.1). Taxonomy (NCBI): domain Bacteria; kingdom Pseudomonadati; phylum Pseudomonadota; class Gammaproteobacteria; order Enterobacterales; family Pectobacteriaceae; genus Pectobacterium; species Pectobacterium atrosepticum. Next base: position 3,665,044 of record NZ_CP009125.1, read on the forward strand.
GCTTCTCTTCCGCCAGCAAGGCGCTGAATGAATTTGAAGCGGAAGATCTGGCCGATCTGACCGCAATCTTTGTTTATCTGAAAAACCACTGTGGCTATCAAGACCTGCCGAATGAACAGATTCGTCGAACGCTGGTTGCATTTGCTCAGCAGAATCGCTGGGACCTCAGCAACTACAACGCTTACGACATGACGGCGATGGGTGAAGACAGCTATCGCGACCTCAGTAAAATCGCTATCCCGACACCGAAGAAATGTCAGTCTCTGGCACGTAATTCACTTGGTTTGCTCTCCTACGCGCAGTAATTTCCCTGCACCTCCGCACTGACTGAAATTTGACCGTGCAAGCGGCAAAAGAGTCGGCTATGATGGCGCGCCAATTTTCATGGCTGTTATCGCGGAGGAAGCCCTAACATGTCCCAGAAAGAAATTTGGTATGAAACCCTGCATGCCAACTTTGGTCAGTATTTTTCGGTCGATCGCGTGCTATATCACGAGAAGACCGATCATCAAGATCTCATCATCTTTGAAAACGATGCATTAGGCCGCGTGATGGCGCTTGACGGCGTGGTGCAAACCACCGAACGCGATGAGTTCATCTATCACGAAATGCTCACCCACGTCCCTCTTCTGTCACACGGCAACGCCAAACGCGTACTGATTATCGGTGGCGGCGATGGCGGCATGCTGCGGGAAGTCAGCCGACACCACGGCGTCGAACAAATCACGATGGTGGAAATCGATGCTGGCGTGGTGGAATTTTGTCGCCAGTATTTGCCCAACCACAGCGCCGGTAGCTATGACGATCCGCGTTTTAATCTGGTGATTGATGACGGCGTTAACTTCGTCAGACAGTGCAGCGAAAAGTTTGACGTCATAATTTCCGATTGCACCGACCCCATCGGCCCCGGCGAAAGCCTGTTCACCTCAGATTTCTATCAGGGTTGTGCCCGCAGTCTGAACGAAGGCGGGATTTTTGTCGCTCAGAATGGCGTGTGTTTCCTGCAACAGGATGAAGCCATCGGCAGCCATAAAAAACTCAGCCACTATTTCAATGATGTCAGCTTTTATCAGGCCGCAATCCCGACTTACTACGGCGGCATTATGACTTTCGCCTGGGCCAGCAATAACCCGGCGCTGCGCCAGATGGACATCGTAACTCTGCGCCAACATTTCGCGCAATCAGGCATCACCTGTCGCTATTACACACCTGATGTTCACATCGGCAGCTTTGCCCTGCCACAGTATCTGTTGAGTGCGCTACAGAATGCGCAATAACCCATCACTTAGGGTAATCACACAACCACAAGGGGGTGACGTAAATTGCACAAGCTGAAGCTACACGGCTTTAACAACCTGACAAAAAGCCTGAGTTTTTGTATCTACGATATCTGTTACACCAAAACGGCCGACGATCGCGATGGTTATATCGCCTATATCGACGAACAATATAATGCTAACCGTTTAACAGAGATCCTCACTGAAACCTGCTCAATTATCGGTGCCAACGTTCTTAACATCGCGCGTCAGGACTATGATCCACAAGGCGCCAGCGTAACCATTTTGGTCAGCGAAGAACCTATCGATCCACGTGACGTGGATACCTCAGAACACCCAGGGCCGCTGCCCAACTCCGTCGTTGCACATCTGGATAAAAGCCATATCTGCGTTCATACCTACCCAGAAAGCCACCCCGAAGGCGGGCTTTGCACCTTCCGGGCAGATATCGAAGTTTCTACCTGTGGCGTGATTTCACCGCTGAAAGCGTTGAACTATCTCATCCACCAGCTTGAATCCGATATTGTGACTATTGACTATCGCGTGCGAGGATTCACCCGTGATATCAATGGAGTAAAACATTTCATCGATCACCAGATCAACTCTGTCCAAAACTTCATGTCCGAGGATATGAAGTCGCTCTATCACATGATGGACGTGAACGTGTATCAGGAAAATATCTTTCATACCAAGATGTTATTGAAAGACTTTGACCTCAAGCATTACCTGTTCAACGTCAACCCTGAAGAACTCAGCGCTGCCGAGCGGAAAAGAATTACCGATCTGCTGTATCACGAAATGCAGGAAATCTATTACGGCAGAAACCTGCCCGTCCTGTAATCGATCGCCAAAGGCAGCGTTGCTGTCTGATACTGATGACAAAGCCTGCCGGGCGGTAATAACGGATAGATCGTAAAGACGCTGTGAATACATCCCTGTACGCTCGAACCGCGACATCCTTGTCGCGGACGCTTTACTCTTCTATTCCGTTACTACCGTTTTCGTTCGGTAAATAAGTTTGTCGACAGCCTTTGGTAAATAGATCTCCTGAGACATCCGCGGCTATCAGACATTGTCATCAACCAGAATCACGGTTTTATTCTGATAGAGCAAAAGTCGCCCTTTCCATTTCCCCCTCCCTCCCTTTTCTTTTTTTCGCACACTATTTCGTCAAGAATGATACGCATCACATTTATTTATTTCTGCATTTTTTACTTGCATTCTCTAACGGCCTTGCCACATCTGGGTTCGCGGGAATTTGTATAAGGTCAACTAAAAATCATATATCTTGTGTGGTTGAAATATTAAATATCTACATCTAGTATTCCTTGTGTAGCCCTCGCGTAACAGGTCGCTACCCAGTGGATCGGTTCGGGTGCACATGCACTAAAGATAGCCGCTCCGACATACTTATTTCACGCCAAAGGGTAAATACGAATCATGCGTATTACTATTTTCACTAAGCCAGATTGTGTTCAATGCAACGCCACATGTCGAGCGCTGGATAAGCAAGGAATTAACTATCAACTGGTGGACTTAACTGAAGATGAACAGGCGTTACAGCAGGTAAGAGCGTTGGGCTATCAGCAAGTGCCCGTCGTGATGACGGCTAATGACCATTGGAGCGGCTTCCGCCCAGATAAGATCAGTACTCTGAACGCCGCCCTGCAATTGCAGTAAGGGGGCAATATGAACCCGCTGGTCTATTTCTCCAGCCAGTCGGAAAACACGCATCGCTTCATTTGCAGGGTTGATTTACCCGCCCTGAGAATCCCGATAGCGACAGAACAGCCTGCATTGAAAGTTGATCGCCCCTATATTCTGGTTGTCCCCAGCTACGGCGGAGGCAGCACGAAAGGGGCTGTGCCGCGTCAGGTCATCATCTTTCTCAACGATCCGCACAATCGCGCTTACCTGCGTGGCGTGATTGCCGCAGGCAATACCAATTTCGGTGCAGCGTACTGCATCGCCGGTGACATCATCGCGCAGAAGTGTCAGGTGCCCTACCTGTACCGCTTTGAATTGCTCGGCACAGCAGAAGACGTTGCAAATGTGCGTAAGGGAGTAACTGAATTTTGGCAACAACAGACCACGTGAGTGCAAAGGCAACCAAGGCCGACACAGATGCCCACTCGCTCGATTACCATGCGCTGAACGCGATGCTGAACCTCTACGACGCAGAGGGAAACATCCAGTTCGAGATGGATAAGCTCGCGGCACGCCGTTATTTCCTACAGCATGTGAACCAGAACACCGTGTTCTTCCACAATCTGGAAGAAAAGCTGCGTTATTTGGTTGAAGAGGGTTACTACGAAGCCGAAGTGCTGGACCAATATCACTTCGATTTCATCAAGAGTCTTTTCCAGCAGGCTTACGCTCACAAGTTTCGCTTTCAAACCTTTCTGGGAGCGTTCAAATACTACACTGGCTATACGCTCAAAACCTTTGACGGCAAACGCTATCTGGAACGCTATGAAGATCGTGTCTGCCTCGTAGCGCTGGCCCTCGCCAAAGGGGACACCACACTGGCTAGCGCGCTGGTCGACGAGATCATCAGCGGACGCTTTCAGCCCGCCACGCCCACGTTCCTCAACTGCGGTAAAAAGCAGCGCGGCGAGCTGGTCTCCTGCTTCCTGCTGCGTATCGAAGACAATATGGAGTCGATTGGTCGAGCGATAAACTCCGCACTTCAGCTCTCAAAACGCGGCGGCGGCGTGGCCTTCATGCTCAGTAACATCCGCGAAACCGGCGCACCAATCAAGCGTATCGAAAATCAGTCATCCGGCATTATTCCTATCATGAAAATGCTGGAGGATGCCTTTTCCTATGCTAACCAGCTTGGCGCGCGTCAGGGTGCTGGGGCAGTGTACCTCAATGCACACCACCCAGATATTCTGCGTTTTCTGGATACCAAGCGGGAAAATGCCGACGAGAAAATCCGTATCAAGACGCTGTCTTTGGGGGTAGTCATCCCTGATATCACGTTTCAGCTAGCCAAGAATAATCAGGTGATGTACCTGTTCTCACCTTATGATGTCGAGCAGGTTTATGGCGTGCCGCTGTCGGAAATTAGCGTGACCGAAAAATACCACGAAATGGTCAATGACAAGCGCATCCGTAAATCTCAAATCAAGGCACGCGACTTCTTCCAGATTCTCGCCGAGATCCAGTTCGAATCCGGTTATCCCTATATGATGTTTGAGGATACGGTGAACCGCGCGAATCCGATTCACGGCCGCATCAATATGAGCAACCTGTGTTCTGAGATTTTGCAGGTCAATGACGCCAGCCTGTACGACGACGATCTCGGCTATCGCCATATTGGCAAAGACATCTCCTGCAACCTCGGTTCGATGAATATCGCCAACGCGATGGCATCGCCCGATTTCGGCCAGACGGTTGAAATGGCGATCCGCGCGCTGACTGCCGTTTCCGATATGAGCCATATCAGCTCTGTGCCGTCTATCGAAAAAGGCAACGACGAATCGCACGCCATTGGTTTAGGTCAGATGAACCTGCACGGCTATTTGGCGAAAGAGCGGATTTTTTACGGTACAGAAGAAGCCGTCGATTTCACCAATATCTATTTCTACACTGTCGCTTTCCATGCGATTCGAGCATCAAATGCGCTAGCGATCGAGCGTAACCAACGCTTCTCGGGCTTTGAACTCTCTAAATACGCCACGGGCGAGTATTTTGATAAATACATCGAACAGCAGTGGGAACCAATAACAGCCCGCGCACGTGAACTATTTGAACAGGCTGGCATCCACATTCCCAACCAGCAGGACTGGGCAGCGCTGCGCGAATCCGTCATTGCACACGGTATTTATAACCAAAACTTGCAGGCTGTTCCACCGACCGGTTCGATTTCGTATATCAACCACTCAACGTCCAGCATCCACCCGATTGTGTCACGCATCGAAATTCGCAAAGAGGGCAAGATTGGTCGCGTCTACTACCCTGCCCCTTACATGAACAACGACAACCTAGAGTATTACCAGGATGCCTATGAGATCGGGCCGCAGAAGATCATCGATACCTACGCCGCCGCAACGCAGCACGTCGATCAGGGGCTGTCACTGACGCTATTTTTCCGCGATACCGCCACGACACGTGACATCAATAAAGCGCAGATCTACGCCTGGACCAAGGGCATTAAAACTATTTATTACATTCGCATACGGCAGATGGCGCTGGAAGGCACTGAAGTTCAGGGCTGTGTATCCTGTGCGCTATAAGCCATCGCGGAAGGAAATCGAAACATGACCGCACTCGCTCGCATCCAGGCGATTAACTGGAACAAAATTGAAGACGACAAAGATTTGGAAGTCTGGAACCGGCTAACGTCTAACTTCTGGTTACCTGAAAAGGTGCCGCTCTCGAACGATATTCCGTCGTGGAGCACGCTGAATACCCGCGAACGTCAGTTGACGATTCGTGTATTCACCGGTCTGACGCTGCTGGACACCATCCAAAATACGCTGGGTGCGCCAACGTTAATGCCCGATGCAGTAACGCCGCACGAAGAAGCCGTGCTGTCTAACATCAGCTTTATGGAAGCAGTGCACGCTCGCTCATACAGCTCCATTTTCTCGACGCTGTGCCTGACCAGCGAAGTGGATGATGCTTATCGCTGGAGTGAAGAGAACCCGGCCCTACAGAAAAAGTCAGATATTATTCTGTCGCACTATCGCAGCGACGACCCGCTGATGAAGAAAGTCGCCAGCGTGTTTCTGGAGTCGTTCCTGTTCTACTCTGGATTTTACCTGCCGATGTACTGGTCAAGCCGCGCCAAGCTTACCAATACGGCGGATTTGATCCGGCTTATCATTCGTGACGAAGCCGTACACGGCTACTATATTGGCTACAAATTCCAGAGAGCACTAGCAAAGGCCGATCCCGCTCGCCAGCAGCAGGTGAAAAACTTCGCTTACGACCTGCTACAGGATTTGTACGATAACGAGGTGCTGTATACGCAGGAACTCTATGACGGCGTGGGTTGGACAGAGGATGTGAAGAAATTCCTTCACTACAACGCAAACAAAGCATTGATGAATCTGGGCTATGAAGCGTTGTTCCCCGCCAGCATGACGGATGTGAATCCCGCGATTCTCTCGGCCCTATCACCAAATGCTGATGAGAACCACGACTTCTTTTCTGGCTCCGGCTCGTCTTATGTGATCGGTAAAGCCGTCAACACCGAAGACGAAGATTGGGATTTCTAAAAAAACGGCCACTGCGTTCTGGGTGGCCATTTTTTCTTCAAGCTATTTTCTACCGCTTTTTTATAAGGGCTATAAATGAAAAAACCCTGAATCATTGCTGATTCAGGGTCTTCAATAAGTGGCGGAACGGACGGGGCTCGAACCCGCGACCCCCTGCGTGACAGGCAGGTATTCTAACCAACTGAACTACCGCTCCACTCATGCTCACTGAGCGGGGTGAATACTAAGATGATGACACTATTACGTCAATGCTTTTTATAACTAACCGTTTCTGTTTGTTTATAATTTCATCTTACTGACTATTCTCTCACCCAAGACATCATCAAACTATCCATTTTGCTATGCAAAGGGCAACACTTCAGCGACATTATTCTGTTCGCCACAGGCAACTACCGCCTTTTTTAGCAACCAAATCCAGACGTTGTTCATGCGCGAGCAGCTCTGTTTCATCAGCGTAAAGCACCTTTAACGCCGATTGAGGGCGGACAATTCTCTGGATCGTTTCATTACTCTCATTCTGCCGCTGCGCTTCACCTTCCATCGAAAAAGTCAGAGAAGTTTGACCACCGGTCATCGCCAGATAAACTTCTGCCAGAATTTCGGCATCGAGCAATGCGCCGTGCAACGTACGCTTGCTGTTATCTATCAGATAGCGATCGCAGAGCGCATCCAAATTGTTACGCTTACCGGGAAAGATCTTCCGTGCCATAAACAGGCTATCGGTGATCTTACAGAACGTCTCCGTCTTGGGAATATTCCGGTTCAGCAACCGAAATTCGTAATCCATAAAGCCGATATCAAACGTTGCGTTATGAATGACCAACTCCGCGCCGCGGATAAAATCGAGAAAATCATCCGCAACATCAGCATACGTTGGTTTATCAGCAAGAAACTCATCGCTGATACCATGTATGTTATAGGCCTCTGGATCCACTAAACGATCGGGTTTGATGTAGACGTGAAAATGACGGCCAGTCAGGCGGCGGTTAATCACTTCGACCGCACCGATCTCGATAATTTTATGCCCTTCGTAGTGAACCCCCAGCTTATTCATACCGGTGGTTTCTGTATCCAGGACGATTTGTCGCGTAATTTCAGTGCTCATCGTTTTCGTTTATGTCAGACTTGCCGTTTTTACCATAAGGGAGAGTCTACCAGAGATGCGCAAACAGGTAGAAATTTTCACCGACGGATCTTGTCTCGGTAATCCCGGCCCCGGCGGTTATGGCGCCGTGCTGCGCTACAAGCAGCACGAAAAAGCGTTGAGTGCAGGCTATCGTCTTACGACGAATAACAGAATGGAGTTGATGGCCGCTATTGCAGCGCTTGAAACACTGACCACCGACTGTGACATCGTACTCAGCACAGACAGTCAATATGTTCGTCAGGGTATCACCAGTTGGATTCATAACTGGAAAAAGCGTAGTTGGAAAACCGCTGACAAAAAGCCGGTCAAAAATGTCGATCTCTGGAAAAGGCTGGATACTGCGATTCAACGCCATTCCGTGCGTTGGGAATGGGTAAAAGGGCACGCTGGTCACCCAGAAAACGAGCGCTGCGATGAACTCGCTCGCGCTGCCGCCAGTGCGCCAACGCTTGATGACACCGGTTATCAGGCTGAATAAATCACTGTAGTCGTCGCCCTCATCTCCGATATATCCTTGTTGCGCCCACCGTGCGGCGCACAGATGCTTTCCGCAAACGCGCTCTCATCGGTGTAAACGTCAGCGGAATCGTTCGCTTTCGGGCAATAATTAGCGTCAGGCATCCCAGCATCGGAATATGTTTATTCAGTTTCCCTTTATTTCTCCGCCATGGCGTAACGTGAAAATGGGTCTGATGAATAACCTCATAGTTCAATAGTCCCAGCCAGTCTGTGATGCGCATTTGAGTAAACATACGACTGCAATAGGGATGCTTTTTATTAAGCCTGGGGATCAGTTTGCCAAGACCAACCAGACTGATCGGATTAAACGTGCTCAGTATTAACCAACCATCATCCACCAAAACACGATCAACCTCCCGCAGAATACGATGTGGATCCGACGAATAAGAGAGCGTTTGAGCGAGTAAGCAGGCATCGATCGACTTTTCAGAAAAAGGTAATTGATGGGCATCAGCCGCAACGTGAAGATTATCACCGTGTGGAGCAACGTTAACCTGATGCGCGATCGCACACCCTGTTACGTGGATTTCTGCGCTCAGCGCCCCTATCTTGATAAGATGAAAACCAAAGAGTTTTGGCCACCATGGCAACAAGGCCTGTTCAAGCGACTCACGATAAAATTGCCCACAGGTGATATCATCCCATGAATCAGGTGCAACAATAGTCTGAGGTATTTGTGCCGATTTCATCTTCTGTTGTCGTCCTCAGGCTACTAGCAAAAAGAGGTGATGAATGAATCTTATCAGTATCCCCGCACTTCAGGATAACTACATTTGGTTATTGAGCAATAAAGCAAACCGCTGTGTGATCGTCGATCCTGGTGAGGCGAGCCCAGTGCTTAATGCACTCGATCAAAACGCACTTCTTCCCGAAGCAATTTTGCTCACTCATCACCATAATGATCATGTGGGAGGCGTCAGTGAAATACTTAATCATTACCCTAACTTGCCCGTTTTTGGCCCGAAAGAAACCGCTAAATGCGGCGCAACCTATCTGGTAGAGGAAGGAAATACTGTCTCTTTGTTAAATTCGGAATTTTCTGTAATTGAGGTTCCAGGACACACATCTGGTCACATTGCCTACTATAATGCGCCATTTTTATTCTGTGGCGATACGCTATTTTCAGCGGGATGCGGTCGTATATTTGAAGGAACACCGAAGCAAATGTATGAATCAATTCAAAAAATAGCAGAACTTCCTGACGATACTGTCGTATGTTGCGCTCATGAATATACACTATCAAACTTAAGATTTTCTAATGACATATGGCCTGAAGATCCAGATATTGAGTCTTATCTTCATAAAATCAGTCAGATACGAGAAAAATCGCAGTCTAGTTTACCCACAACACTAGGTCTGGAGAGAAGAATCAACCTGTTCCTTCGCTGTCATGAAATTGATTTAAAAAGAAAAATATCAAACGAACCTGAAAATATAGAGAATTGGCAAGTTTTTAAGATGCTACGCAGCAAGAAAGACTGCTTTTGAAGGTTTAGGTTGTGCTATTCCTCTAATCAACGTATCCTTGCTCGTCTTTTAAGCAACTATTGACCAACATATGAAGGCTAAAGCGATCATCATCGCCTCAGTCTTGCTGGTCGGTTGTCAGGTCTCACCCCATGACACCTCGCAACCTAAGCAGCATGCACAGAGTTTGTCTTCGGCAAGTCAAAGTGAAGCAGGAAAGTACACAGATGGTCGAGAGACCTCCGCGCGATGGCTAGATGACGATAGCATCGCGCAACGAGATCTGTGGAACTTCATTGGCGACGAGCTGAAGATGGGGATTCCGGATAACGCACGGATCCGCGAGCAAAAAACGCGTTATTTGAAAAATAAGAGCTATCTCCACGATGTAACATTACGGGCAGAGCCGTACATGTACTGGATAGTCGAGCAGATTAAGCAACGTAAAATGCCGATGGAACTGGTACTACTACCCATAGTGGAGAGCGCTTTTGATCCAAGTGCCACATCATCTGCCAATGCCGCTGGGCTATGGCAGATTATCCCTGGTACAGGGCGTAACTATGGTTTGAAACAAAACCAGTGGTACGACGGGCGTCGCGACGTGATTGCGTCGACGACTGCTGCGCTGGATATGATGCAACGACTCAACACAATGTTTGATGGTGACTGGCTATTGACGGTTGCTGCATACAATAGTGGTGAAGGCCGCGTCATGCAGGCAATGAAAGCGAATAAAGCGAAAGGAAAACCGACCAACTTCTGGGCATTGGCGTTACCGCGTGAAACGTCAATTTATGTTCCTAAGATGCTGGCCTTAAGCGACATTCTTAAAAACAGTAAGAAATATGGCGTGAATCTACCGCAGCCCAATGAAAGCCGAGCATTAGCGAAGGTGGAATTGGGACAGCAGATAGAGTTGACACAAGCTGCTGAGATGGCAGGCCTGTCGTTAAATAAGCTGAAGAGCTATAACTCGGGCTATAAACGTAATGTTACCGCACCAAATGGGCCACATTACATTATGGTTCCTAAAGCGCACGTTGAGCAGTTGAAAGATTCACTGGCTGATGGCGATATCGCAGCGATTCAACCAACGCGCTTAGAACAAACGCCAGCATCACAGCAGTATAAGGTGCGCTCAGGTGATACCTTATCGGCGATTGCGACGCGGCTTAATGTCAGCACGAAAGATTTGCAGAGCTGGAACAATCTTCGTAGCGTAGGTGCACTCAAGGTTGGTCAGACGCTGCAAGTTGCGAAAGCTTCGGGAACTAACGGATCTATCACCTACCAAGTACGAAAGGGTGATTCGTTGGCAAGCATTGCTAAACGTCATGGCGTAAATATCGCTGATGTGATGCGCTGGAATACGGTTATCAACAAGAATGCCAACATCCAGCCAGGCGATCGTCTGACGCTATATGTTAGCAGCAATATAAAACCTGATTCTTAACGTCATATCAGAATCAGCAACGAGAAACAGCCCTCCTACAGTTGTAGAGGGCTGTTTTTTTTATGGGCATTAAATCAGGCTAAATTCGACGAGCAGTGGATTATGATCTGAGGCCTGAGTCACCAATACGGAAGATTGGTTAACAGTCATATCACGGTAAAAAACGAAATCTAACGGTCGACCAAACGCCTTTCGCCGCTGATCATCAACAAAATGCACTTCCTGCAGCCCCATTCTTGCCGCAAACCGATTAAGTGCATTGATTCGTTGTTGACTCCATGCATTAAAATCTCCAGCCATAATAGCTGGCCCCTGATGATGTAGGAGTTGCTCTCCTATTGCAGCCAGTTGCTTGGTATAAATCTCAACACCAAAGCTAAAGTTAACCGCATGGATATTGATAACCATCAGCCTCTGCCCATTCTGAAGCGCATAGACCGTTACCAAAGAGGACTTAGCTAAACGCAACAAGGGTTCCCTTTCACGTAAAGGACAGCAATATACCGGCTGGGCTGCAGATAGCGTCATCACACCTGATGGGTGTTGTGGGAGTATAATCGCAGGCACCTGATCGGCAGAGAGATAGTTAGTGGTTGCAAAACGGATGAGGTCTGGCGTACTTTGCGCTTCCTGCAACAGGACTAATTGAGTGCCTTTACCGAAATTCTGCAATACGGAAAGCCAGTTCAGTCTCTGTTGCTTGAAAATGTTCCACACCATTACGCGTAAGACATCTCCCTCCAGCAACAATGAGCCTGTCGGTAGAGCTTGTCCCGGATAATGCATTTCCCCGGGAGGAAAGATACGTTCAGCTGGTTGGCCGGCAACATACCTCATTGCATAGGTTCTTTTCCGCACGCCTCATCCACTATCAGTTTCAATACACCAAATACCCTATCAAAAAAGAGCACTCTCTGTTATAAAAATTTTATCGCAGACTTGCTGTATATATTCGCGAGCAGCGAAGGAAAAGATGAAATGGTTAGAAAACACAAGGGGAAGAAAAAAGAGGAAATCATCTAAAAAATTCTAATTTGTACAAATACAAAAATCCCTAAGCGTTAACTTAGGGATTTTGCAAATAAGTGGCGGAACGGACGGGGCTCGAACCCGCGACCCCCTGCGTGACAGGCAGGTATTCTAACCAACTGAACTACCGCTCCACCGAATTTCTCTACAACCACCAGATTGCTCCGGCTTACTGCTTAATTTGATGCCTGGCAGTTCCCTACTCTCACATGGGGAGACCCCACACTACCATCGGCGCTACGGCGTTTCACTTCTGAGTTCGGCATGGGGTCAGGTGGGACCACCGCGCTATCGCCGCCAGGCAAATTCTGTTTCATTCCAACCGTTACTTATCATGACTTTTTGTCATCTCCGTAACCATCAGAACCAATCTTCGAACAAGCTGAATATCGTTTTATATGAGTCACCCACAAAACACCTTCGGTGTTGTAAGGTTAAGCCTCTCGGGTCATTAGTACTGGTTAGCTCAACGTATCGCTACGCTTACACACCCAGCCTATCTACGTCGTAGTCTTCAACGGCCCTTCAGGGGCATCTAGTGCCCAGGGAAGACTCATCTCGAGGCAAGTTTCCCGCTTAGATGCTTTCAGCGGTTATCTCTTCCGCACTTAGCTACCGGGCAATGCAATTGGCATCACAACCCGAACACCAGTGGTGCGTTCACTCCGGTCCTCTCGTACTAGGAGCAACCCCTCTCAATCTTCCAACGCCCACGGCAGATAGGGACCGAACTGTCTCACGACGTTCTAAACCCAGCTCGCGTACCACTTTAAATGGCGAACAGCCATACCCTTGGGACCTACTTCAGCCCCAGGATGTGATGAGCCGACATCGAGGTGCCAAACACCGCCGTCGATATGAACTCTTGGGCGGTATCAGCCTGTTATCCCCGGAGTACCTTTTATCCGTTGAGCGATGGCCCTTCCATTCAGAACCACCGGATCACTAAGACCTGCTTTCGCACCTGCTCGAGCTGTCACTCTCGCAGTCAAGCTAGCTTATGCCTTTGCACTAACCTCCTGATGTCCGACCAGGATTAGCTAACCTTCGTGCTCCTCCGTTACTCTTTGGGAGGAGACCGCCCCAGTCAAACTACCCACCAGACACTGTCCGCAACCCGGATCACGGGCCTACGTTAGAACATCAAACATTAAAGGGTGGTATTTCAAGGTTGGCTCCACAAGAACTGGCGTCCTCGCTTCAAAGCCTCCCACCTATCCTACACATCAAGGCTCAAGGTTCAGTGTCAAGCTATAGTAAAGGTTCACGGGGTCTTTCCGTCTTGCCGCGGGTACACTGCATCTTCACAGCGAGTTCAATTTCACTGAGTCTCGGGTGGAGACAGCCTGGCCATCATTACGCCATTCGTGCAGGTCGGAACTTACCCGACAAGGAATTTCGCTACCTTAGGACCGTTATAGTTACGGCCGCCGTTTACCGGGGCTTCGATCAAGAGCTTCGCCTTGCGGCTGACCCCATCAATTAACCTTCCGGCACCGGGCAGGCGTCACACCGTATACGTCCACTTTCGTGTTTGCACAGTGCTGTGTTTTTATTAAACAGTTGCAGCCAGCTGGTATCTGCGACTCCCGTCAGCTCCGTCCGCAAGGGACTTCACCGACAGGAGCGTGCCTTCTCCCGAAGTTACGGCACCATTTTGCCTAGTTCCTTCACCCGAGTTCTCTCAAGCGCCTGAGTATTCTCTACCTGACCACCTGTGTCGGTTTGGGGTACGATTTGATGTTACCTGGAGCTTAGAGGCTTTTCCTGGAAGCGTAGCATTGGTTACTTCATCACCGTAGTGACTCGTCATCACGCCTCAGTGTTAATAATGACCCGGATTTACCTAAGTCATCCACCTTCACGCTTAAACCGGGACAACCGTCGCCCGGATAACCTAGCTTTCTCCGTCCCCCCTTCGCAGTAACACCGAGTACAGGAATATTAACCTGTTTCCCATCGACTACGCTTTTCAGCCTCGCCTTAGGGGTCGACTCACCCTGCCCCGATTAACGTTGGACAGGAACCCTTGGTCTTCCGGCGTGCGGGTTTTTCACCCGCATTATCGTTACTTATGTCAGCATTCGCACTTCTGATACCTCCAGCAACCCTCACAGGTCACCTTCGACGGCTTACAGAACGCTCCCCTACCCAACAACACCTAAGTGTCGCTGCCGCAGCTTCGGTGCATGGTTTAGCCCCGTTACATCTTCCGCGCAGGCCGACTCGACCAGTGAGCTATTACGCTTTCTTTAAATGATGGCTGCTTCTAAGCCAACATCCTGGCTGTCTGTGCCTTCCCACATCGTTTCCCACTTAACCATGACTTTGGGACCTTAGCTGGCGGTCTGGGTTGTTTCCCTCTTCACGACGAACGTTAGCACCCGCCGTGTGTCTCCCGTGATAACATTCTTCGGTATTCGTAGTTTGCATCGGGTTGGTAAGTCGGGATGACCCCCTAGCCGAAACAGTGCTCTACCCCCGAAGATGAGTTCACGAGGCGCTACCTAAATAGCTTTCGGGGAGAACCAGCTATCTCCCGGTTTGATTGGCCTTTCACCCCCAGCCACAAGTCATCCGCTAATTTTTCAACATTAGTCGGTTCGGTCCTCCAGTTAGTGTTACCCAACCTTCAACCTGCCCATGGCTAGATCACCGGGTTTCGGGTCTATACCCTGCAACTTAACGCCCAGTTAAGACTCGGTTTCCCTGCGGCTCCCCTATTCGGTTAACCTTGCTACAGAATATAAGTCGCTGACCCATTATACAAAAGGTACGCAGTCACCCTGATTAATCAAGGCTCCCACTGCTTGTACGTACACGGTTTCAGGTTCTATTTCACTCCCCTCGCCGGGGTTCTTTTCGCCTTTCCCTCACGGTACTGGTTCACTATCGGTCAGTCAGGAGTATTTAGCCTTGGAGGATGGTCCCCCCATATTCAGACAGGATGTCACGTGTCCCGCCCTACTCATCGAACTCACAATCTGTGCATTTTTGTGTACGGGACTATCACCCTTTACTGTGCGACTTTCCAGACGCTTCCACTAACACACAAACTGATTCAGGTTCTGGGCTCCTCCCCGTTCGCTCGCCGCTACTAGGGGAATCTCGGTTGATTTCTTTTCCTCGGGGTACTGAGATGTTTCAGTTCCCCCGGTTCGCCTCATTACGCTATGTATTCACGTAATGATAATGTGTCGAAACACATTGGGTTTCCCCATTCGGGTATCGTCGGGTATAACGCTTCATATCAGCTTACCGACGCTTATCGCAGATTAGCACGCCCTTCATCGCCTCTGACTGCCTAGGCATCCACCGTGTACGCTTAGTCGCTTAACCTCACAACCCGAAGATGTTTCTTTCGATTCATCATCGCGCTGCGATTATTTGAGAGACTCATTGACACACTGACTCATCACAACTCGCCCTAAGGCAGTCATGCATGTTCAGCTGTCATGTTTCAATTTTCAGCTTGTTCCAGATTGTTAAAGAGCAATATCGTAAACATGACTCAAAAGAATCATCTTTAAGATATTCGGTGATAATGTCTTTCACTCATTATCGGATTGGCGTCCCCAAGGGGATTCGAACCCCTGTTACAGCCGTGAAAGGGCAGTGTCCTAGGCCTCTAGACGATGGGGACACGAAAAATCCGTACCGAATTAAAAATCCGGCACTATCGCGTCAGCATGAGTCTACACTCATGACATCAACAGGTGCGCTTGCTCAGTATTTTCATCAGACAATCTGTGTGAGCACTTCACTTAACACACATCTTTATTGGTAAGGAGGTGATCCAACCGCAGGTTCCCCTACGGTTACCTTGTTACGACTTCACCCCAGTCATGAATCACAAAGTGGTAAGCGCCCTCCCGAAGGTTAAGCTACCTACTTCTTTTGCAACCCACTCCCATGGTGTGACGGGCGGTGTGTACAAGGCCCGGGAACGTATTCACCGTAGCATTCTGATCTACGATTACTAGCGATTCCGACTTCATGGAGTCGAGTTGCAGACTCCAATCCGGACTACGACGTACTTTATGAGGTCCGCTGGCTCTCGCGAGTTCGCTTCTCTTTGTATACGCCATTGTAGCACGTGTGTAGCCCTACTCGTAAGGGCCATGATGACTTGACGTCATCCCCACCTTCCTCCGGTTTATCACCGGCAGTCTCCTTTGAGTTCCCGCCATTACGCGCTGGCAACAAAGGATAAGGGTTGCGCTCGTTGCGGGACTTAACCCAACATTTCACAACACGAGCTGACGACAGCCATGCAGCACCTGTCTCAGAGTTCCCGAAGGCACTAAGGCATCTCTGCCAAATTCTCTGGATGTCAAGAGTAGGTAAGGTTCTTCGCGTTGCATCGAATTAAACCACATGCTCCACCGCTTGTGCGGGCCCCCGTCAATTCATTTGAGTTTTAACCTTGCGGCCGTACTCCCCAGGCGGTCGACTTAACGCGTTAGCTCCGGAAGCCACGCCTCAAGGGCACAACCTCCAAGTCGACATCGTTTACAGCGTGGACTACCAGGGTATCTAATCCTGTTTGCTCCCCACGCTTTCGCACCTGAGCGTCAGTCTTTGTCCAGGGGGCCGCCTTCGCCACCGGTATTCCTCCAGATCTCTACGCATTTCACCGCTACACCTGGAATTCTACCCCCCTCTACAAGACTCTAGCCTGTCAGTTTTGAATGCAGTTCCCAGGTTAAGCCCGGGGATTTCACATCCAACTTAACAGACCGCCTGCGTGCGCTTTACGCCCAGTCATTCCGATTAACGCTTGCACCCTCCGTATTACCGCGGCTGCTGGCACGGAGTTAGCCGGTGCTTCTTCTGCGGGTAACGTCAATCAGCAAGGTTATTAACCTTACTGCCTTCCTCCCCGCTGAAAGTGCTTTACAACCCGAAGGCCTTCTTCACACACGCGGCATGGCTGCATCAGGCTTGCGCCCATTGTGCAATATTCCCCACTGCTGCCTCCCGTAGGAGTCTGGACCGTGTCTCAGTTCCAGTGTGGCTGGTCATCCTCTCAGACCAGCTAGGGATCGTCGCCTAGGTGGGCCATTACCCCGCCTACTAGCTAATCCCATCTGGGCACATCTGATGGCAAGAGGCCCGAAGGTCCCCCTCTTTGGTCCGAAGACGTTATGCGGTATTAGCTACCGTTTCCAGTAGTTATCCCCCTCCATCAGGCAGTTTCCCAGACATTACTCACCCGTCCGCCGCTCGTCACCCAAAGAGCAAGCTCTTCTGTGCTACCGCTCGACTTGCATGTGTTAGGCCTGCCGCCAGCGTTCAATCTGAGCCATGATCAAACTCTTCAATTTAAGATTTGTTTGATTTGCTGAACTCGTCAGCGATGCTCAAAGAATTAGTAACTGTTCATTCATAATGAATTTTACTGTTGTTCACTCTTCAAGACTTTTTATATCGTTTAAGATACGGTCTTGTGAGTGCCCACACAGATTGTCTGATTATATTGTTAAAGAGCAGTGCCACGTCTTCCGTGGCGCGGGCCGCATATATTATGCTTTTCCGCTGTGAAGTCAAGTCATTACTGACCGCCTTCGTTGAATCTTGTCTCTGTCACCACAACCGCGTGTCGCTGTTGCCGTGTCAGTGGATGCGCATTATAGGGACTTCTCGCCCGCTGACAAGCGCTAAATGCATAATACTTTCCAAGCGTTCAAAAACAAGCCAAAAAGCAGTATTTAGCGCACTAACCATACAGAAAATGAATATAATCCGAACTTAAGGTGTGAAAACGGGGACATTTATTAGCAAATGCCCCCGTTGATTATTTACCGTTTCACATTATTCTTGCCGTGCGACTATCTGTTCACCTTCAACATCTAATGTGATCCGCTTACCGGGTATCAGTTCCCCCCCTAATATCTGCTGAGCGAGTGGATTCTCTATCAGTTGCTGTATCGCCCTTTTAAGCGGACGAGCACCATAGACAGGATCGAATCCGACCTCTCCGAGCATATCTAAAGCGGCATCCGTGATCGTGACACTATATCCACGCTCTTCAAGACGCTTGTACAGTCTCTGAAGCTGAATTTGTGCGATCGACGTAATATGCGCCCTTCCCAGGGGATGGAATACGACGACTTCATCGATACGATTAATAAATTCAGGACGGAAGCTATGGCTAACGACGTCAAGAACCATATCTCTCATTTCGGTATAGCTACGCTCACCAAAACGTTCCTGAATAAGGTCAGATCCCAAGTTTGACGTCATGATGACCACTGTATTGCGGAAGTCGACCGTTCTCCCCTGACCATCAGTAAGGCGACCATCATCCAATACCTGAAGCAGAATATTGAACACATCAGGGTGTGCCTTTTCGATCTCATCTAGCAAAATGACCGAATAAGGGCGACGGCGTACCGCTTCAGTCAGATATCCCCCTTCTTCGTAACCGACATATCCAGGAGGCGCACCGACCAGACGTGAAACCGAGTGTTTCTCCATAAATTCGGACATATCAATACGCACCATAGCGTCGTCACTGTCGAAGAGAAAAGTTGCCAGCGTTTTGCAGAGTTCAGTTTTCCCCACACCCGTTGGTCCAAGGAACAGGAACGAACCAATCGGACGATTAGGATCGGATAACCCTGCCCGGCTGCGACGAATAGAATTCGCTACCGCCTCAACGGCTTCGTTCTGCCCGATCACTCGCTGATGCAGTTCATCCTCCATTCGCAATAATTTTTCTTTCTCGCCCTCCAGCATGCGAGAAACAGGAATTCCAGTCCAGCGTGCCAGCACATCAGCGATTTCAACATCTGTGACTCGATTACGCAGCAAATGCACCGTTTTTCCTTCCTGCTGCGTTGCAGCTGCCAACTGCTTCTCTAACTCGGGGATTTTGCCGTATTGCAACTCAGACATTCTCCCCAGGTCTCCCTGACGTCGAGCCTGTTCCAACGAAATTTTCGCTTGCTCTAAAGAGGCCTTAATATTCTGCGTTCCCGTGAGTGACGCTTTTTCCGCTTTCCACTCTTCGTCTTGTCGGGAATATTCACGCTCTTTTTGGTCAAGTTCCGTACTTAGTAACTCAAGCCGCTTTTGACTGGCTTCATCAGATTCTTTCTTCAGAGCCTGTTGCTCCAGCTTTAACTGGATGATTCGGCGCTCAAGCCGATCGAGAGGCTCTGGTTTTGAATCAATCTGAATACGAATACTGGATGCCGCCTCATCAATCAGGTCAATGGCTTTATCCGGTAGCTTACGATCCGAAATATACCGATGGGACAACATTGCCGCCGCAACAATCGCCGGGTCAGTAATTTGCACATGATGATGCAATTCATAACGCTCTTTCAGCCCACGCAGAATCGCAATCGTGTCTTCAACGGTCGGTTCCGCGACAAACACTTTCTGGAAACGACGCTCAAGCGCGGCGTCCTTTTCAATATATTGACGATATTCATCCAGCGTCGTCGCCCCAACGCAATGCAGTTCACCGCGAGCCAGCGCGGGTTTTAGCATATTGCCGGCATCCATCGCGCCATCGGCTTTACCCGCTCCCACCATCGTATGGAGCTCATCAATAAACAGAATGACATTACCTTCCTGTTTAGACAGATCGTTGAGTACACCTTTCAAACGTTCTTCAAACTCACCACGATATTTGGCACCAGCCACCAGTGCCCCCATATCCAGCGAAAGTACGCGCTTGTTTTTCAGGCCTTCAGGCACTTCGCCATTAACGATGCGCTGGGCTAACCCTTCTACTATCGCGGTTTTCCCCACGCCGGGCTCACCAATTAATACCGGGTTATTTTTGGTCCGACGTTGTAGGACCTGAATAGTACGGCGAATCTCTTCATCACGCCCGATAACCGGGTCGAGCTTGCCTTGTTCCGCACGTTCCGTGAGGTCAATTGTGAATTTTTTTAATGCCTGGCGCTGATCTTCAGCCCCCTGATCGTTCACTTGATCTCCTCCTCTCACTTGATCAATCGCGTTTGTTACACCTTGCTGCGTGACACCCGCCTTTTTCAATATATCCCCCAGCGTGCCGCGAGACTCCAAAGCAGCAAGCACGAAAAGTTCTGAGGAAATAAAGGTATCACCACGCTTTTGCGCGAGTTTGTCGCACATATTCAATGCGCGGACTAACTCGTTCGAAGGTTGGACATCACCATCGGTACCTTCAACCTGAGGCAAACGCGTGATTGCTTGGTCGATTTCGGCTTTCAGGTGATTAAGATTGGCTCCTGCGACAGTCAGAAGTGGACCAACAGTTCCTCCGGCCTGATGAAGCAAAGCGCTCATCAAATGAAGTGGTTCAATAAACTGGTGATCACGCCCAAGGGAAAGAGACTGGGCATCAGCAAGAGCAAGTTGGAATTTGTTGGTAAGACGATCCAGACGCATAACACCTCCCGTACACTGGTCAAAATTGCTACTGGAGATTAAATGAGGTCATCCCTCAAAAATTTCAAGGTTATTTTGCCAGTCGTGACGGGATTTAAATGTTACTTATCTTGGATCGCCTTAATTCAATAGGTTATATCAGCCAGATTAAACTTGCCATACGGCCAGTCACGCCATCACGCCGATAAGAGAAAAATTTGTGAGGCTCGCTCACAGTACAGGAATTTCCACCAAAAATTTGCGTTATCCCTGCGGCGCGTAAACGTAAAATTGCCAGTTGGTAGATATCGGCAAAAAATTTGTTTCCTTCAGGCCTAAATGCAGAGGCCGCCGACGCATTATGCTGAATAAACGCGTCCCTAACTTCTGGGCCGACTTCAAAAGCATCAGGCCCGATAGCGGGTCCTAGCCATGCCATAATTTGCGTAGGTTTCGCTCGGAAACAGGCTAACGTTTCTTCCAACACCCCGGAGTGCAATCCCCGCCAGCCAGCATGTGCAGCAGCCACTTCATCGCCGTTGGTTGCACAAAAAAGCACAGGCAAACAGTCAGCCGTCATCACCGCACAGACCTGGCCTTTCTTATCTGTATAAGCGGCATCACCGCAAACGGACGATGGAAGTACTCCGCCAATGCGAATAACATCGGTACCATGAACCTGTTCCAACCAGTGCGGCATAGCAGGAAGATCGGCCATCGCCACCAGCGTTTGCCTGTTTGCGCTGACTAGTTCGGACTCGTCACCCACATGATTTCCCAAATTCAGCGAATCATAAGGTGACGTACTATGCCCGCCAATGCGCGTCGTACTGCAAGACTTCACACTTTCTGGCAAAGGCCAGTCGGGGTATATCAGCATAGTCCGTCACCTCTATAGTCAGCACTTATCGTATTGAATGCATTACCAGTTTAGTTGGTCCTGAAACGCCGCGGTATCGGCTTTCAACGCATCAATCAAATCGACCATATCCTGAGGTAGTGCCGCATGCCATTCCATTTGGATTCCGGTAATAGGATGGTAGAAGCGTAACATGGTAGCGTGCAGTGCCTGACGATCAAACCCACGCAACATCTCAATGAAATCATCCGACGCACCTTTTGGCGGACGAGGACGACCACCGTATAACTGATCGCCAACCAACGGATGGTCAATATGCGACATATGCACACGAATCTGATGGGTGCGCCCCGTTTCCAGACGCAACCGCAAACGGGTATGCGCACGGAAGTGCTCCATAATGCGATAGTGCGTCACGGCAGGCTTGCCCATCGGGTGCACCGCCATGTGAGTACGCTTGGTTGCGTGACGGGCGATAGGTTGCTCGACCATGCCACCTGCAGTCATCGAACCAATCGCAACAGCCTCATACTCACGGGTAATTTCGCGCGCCTGCAATGCTTCGACTAAACGCGTCTGTGCCGGTACGGTTTTCGCAACCACCATGAGCCCAGTGGTATCTTTATCAAGCCGATGCACAATCCCTGCGCGGGGCACATCGACAATCTCAGGATAGTAATGTAACAAGGCATTCAATACCGTGCCATCTGGGTTACCAGCACCGGGGTGAACGACTAAATCTCTGGGTTTGTTGATGACCAGAATGTCCTGATCTTCATACACAATATCCAGCTTGATATCCTGTGCTTCCCAGCGTGCTTCTTCTTCAATCAATGCATCAATGGCTACCGATTCGCCGCCAAGTACTTTCTCTTTTGGCTTATTGATGACATTGCCGTTAATCTGTACCCGATTATCAAGAATCCACTCTTTTATGCGGGATCGTGAATAATCAGGGAACAATTCGGCCAAAGCCTGATCTAAACGTTGTCCGAGTTGAGATTCGGCCACCGTTGCGGTGAGTTGTACTTGTTGTGCCATATTATGCAGCTTCTTCGTTAACGTTGGGTTTTGACGGCGACGCCGTTTAAAATAATGTACTATTGTAGCTGGTCTAAATCGGGAGCTTAACGGACAGCTTCCCGGAATAACATTCTGAGGATAATCAAAACGTCATGACGCGTATGAAATATCTGGTGGCTGCCGCCACGTTGAGCCTGGCGCTGGCTGGTTGCTCCAGCAATTCCAAAGATGCGGTTCCTGATAGTCCGCCATCTGAAATCTATGCCAATGCTCAACAAAAACTGCAGGACGGCAACTTTAAAGCAGCCATCACGCAGTTGGAAGCACTGGATAACCGGTATCCCTTTGGTCCCTATTCGCAGCAAGTACAGTTGGATTTGATTTACGCCTATTACAAATCCGCAGAGCTGCCATTGGCCCAAGCTTCTATTGATCGCTTCCTGCGACTCAACCCGACCCATCCAAACGTGGATTATGTCCTGTACATGCGCGGCCTTACCGACATGGCGCTGGATGATAGCGCGCTACAAGGCTTCTTCGGCGTCGATCGTTCCGATCGCGATCCGCAGTATGCCCGCACCGCATTCCGGGATTTCAGCAAGCTCATTCAGGGATATCCGAACAGTCAATACGCCACCGACGCAAACAAGCGTTTGGTTTACCTAAAAGAGCGTCTGGCCAAATATGAACTTTCTGTCGCGCAATACTACACGAAACGCGGCGCTTATGTGGCAGTAGTTAATCGCGTTGAGCAAATGCTGCGTGATTATCCAGATACCCAGGCAACAAAAAATGCCCTGCCGTTGATGGAAAGCGCCTACCGTGAACTGCAACTGGCCGCACAGGCGGACAAAGTCGCAAAAGTGATTGCCGCTAACCCAGCATAAACGGTAAATGGCACTCATTAATAAGACGGCAGCTTCGGTTGCCGTTTTTTTATGGTTCGATCAATTCGTTATGCTTCGATGAACAGAAAAAACAAGTTTGGTGGGAGTCAACAACAGCGCGGTAACGTCAATACATCCTATCAATAATGGCACAGGCCAGATGGCCCCTCAAGTACTTCCCTTCCATTCCCGATGGTGCCTCACAAATCGCGTTTTCTTGACAAAAAGTGACGAAAAAAAGCGATCAATCTCACGCTTTTTGCCACAACTCGCTGTATGCTGAAATTATCCAAGACGGACATAGGCAGAGAGGTAAGTTTATATGACTATTAATATTACCAGTAAGCAAATGGATATCACCCCCGCAATTCGTCAACATGTCGAAGACCGTCTTTCTAAGCTGGATAAGTGGCAAACCCAGCTGATTAACCCACATATTATTCTGTCAAAGGAACCACAGGGTTTTGTGGCTGATGCCACGATCAGTACGCCAAATGGTCCACTGGTTGCCAGCGCCAAACATGACGATATGTATGCAGCCATCAATGAGTTAATTACCAAGCTCGAACGCCAGTTGGACAAACTCCAACACAAAGGTGAAGCCAGACGCGCGGTAGCTGGTGTTAAAGAAGCTAATCTACAACCGACGCAAGAAGAAGAGTAATCTCCACTCTCTTCATCTCAATATAACGCGCCTGAGGGCGCGTTTTTGTATGCCAACCATCGGAATCCACGACCTAAAGAGCCAATGTTATACATGGTTTAAAATTGCGCTCGGCGATTTTGTATTGACAGGATGAAAAGCCAACAGTTACCTTACCTGTTCAGAATCTGGATATTTTTCTGACTAACCGAGTAAACATGATAAATAAACCGTTTTTCTTCGTATTCTTTTTCACCTTCCCCTGATTTGGGAGGCGATTCGTCGTAAGAGCAAGAATACGAAGACGAACAAAAAAACCTCCTGACAAGGAGGCTTTTTTTATATAAGAACATAAGACAGGTAATAGCATCATGACAGACAACCCATTACTGGTACTGCGAGAACGCATCAGCGCATTGGATCTGCAATTAATTGAACTGTTGGCACAAAGGCGAGAACTCGCGTTGGGCGTTGCCCGCAGCAAGTTGCATTCGCATCGCCCAATCCGTGACAAAGAGCGTGAACGTGATTTGCTGGACAAGCTGACAGCAGCAGGGAAAAAACATCATCTTGATGGTCACTACATCACTCGCTTATTTCAACTCATCATTGAAGATTCGGTACTGACGCAGCAGGCACTCTTACAGCATCACCTCAACCAAACAACATCGCACTCTGCCCGCGTTGCATTTCTCGGTCCGAAAGGGTCTTATTCCCATCTCGCAGCCCGCCAATATAGCGCGCGGCATTTCGAGCAATTTATTGAGTGCGGTTGCCAGAAATTTCAGGATATTTTCAACATGGTGGAAACAGGGCAAGCTGACTATGCCGTTCTCCCCATTGAAAACACCAGCTCCGGTTCGATCAACGACGTTTACGATCTGCTGCAACACACGAGTTTATCCATCGTCGGCGAATTAACCAACCCGATAAATCACTGCGTCCTCGTAGCCACCGATACGTCATTGGCACAAATCGAAACGGTTTATAGCCATCCTCAGCCATTCCAGCAGTGCAGCCATTTCATCAATCGTTTTCCGCACTGGAAGATTGAATATTGTGAGAGCACCGCTGCTGCGATGGAAAAAGTCGCGGCGCTCAACTCACCAAAAGCAGCGGCACTTGGCAGCGAAGCCGGTGGTCAACTTTATCAACTTCAAATGCTGGAACACAATCTGGCAAATCAATCGCAAAACATCACACGCTTTATTGTATTAGCGCGTAAACCGATTGATGTGACCGAGCAAGTACCTGCGAAAACCACATTGATTATGGCAACAGGCCAACAATCAGGTGCACTGGTGGAAGCACTGTTGGTATTGCGTGATAACGGCATTGTCATGACCAAGCTCGAATCCAGACCGATCAACGGCAACCCGTGGGAAGAGATGTTCTATCTTGATGTGCAGGCCAATCTGCGCGGCGATGCCATGCAGAAAGCACTAAAAGGATTAGCGCCCATTACCCGCTCGTTAAAAGTGTTAGGCTGCTACCCCAGTGAAAACGTCGTACCTGTTGATGTAAACGAATAGTCGATGTGAACGAATAATTGAAAAAGCCATCCTGATAAATATCAGGATGGCCTCTCAAGCACGACTCAAAGAACAAATGTAGTTCAACGCTCAAACGTACTTATTGGCGAATGTCGTTTGCCTGACGTAAAAGCACTCGGCTCTCCGCCTGAAAACGCTTGGCATAATCGCCGAACCAGTGTTCAACTTTTTTGAAGCTGCTAATAAATTCCGCTTTATCTGTTTGCTCCAGTAACTCAATGGCTTCGCCAAAACGTTTGTAGTAACGCTTAATCAACGCCAAATTATCCTCTGAAGACATAATAATGTCGGCATAAAGCTGCGGATCCTGCGCAAACAACCTACCAACCATGATCAATTCCAATCGATAGATTGGCGATGACAGTGCTAATAGCTGTTCAAGCTGCACATTCTCTTCCGCTAAATGCAGGCCATAGGCAAATGTAGCGAAGTGGCGCAGCGCTTGAATGAACATCATGTTCTGATCGTGTTCAACTGCGCTAATGCGATGCAGACGCGCGCCCCATACCTGAATCTGTTCCAGTAACCACTGATAGGCCTCCGGCTGTCGGCCATCGCAATAAACGACAACCTGTTTGGCAAGGCTGCCGCTGTCTGGCCCAAACATAGGGTGCAAACCGAGTACCGGACCATTATGCGCCGCCAGCATCGCCTGAAGCGGGCCATTTTTTACCGATGCCAGATCGACCAGAATACAGTCATCCGGCAAGATAGGCAGACTGGCAATAACCTGTTCGGTAACGTGAATCGGCACGCTGACAATCACCATACCTGCATCAGACAACAGCTCATCAGCGCGCGGCCAGTCATCTTGCTCCAGGATCCTCACCTGATATCCCGATAGCGTCAGCATCTTCTCAAACAAATTGCCCATTTGACCACGGCCACCAATGATGACGACCGGACGCAATTGTGGACACAGCGTTTTAAAACCTTTGTCGTTTTCGCTGGAATAGGATTCGCGCATGGTGCGCCGCAGGATATCTTCAATAAGATCCGGTGGAACCCCCATCGACGCCGCCTCGTTACGACGTGAGCTGAGCATGGCCGCTTCACGATCGGGCGCATAAATGGGCAAACCATAGCGGCTTTTCACTTCACCCACTTCCGCCACCAAACGCAACCGACGTGATAAGAGCGCGACAAGCTCCTTATCTACCTCATCTATCTGATCACGTAATGCGGTCAGTTCAGCTACCATATCTTATTACTCTCCTGAATGTTTCACACGTGCGGCACTCAGATCTTGATGAACGGAACGCAGCAACGTTTCTGTACTTTCCCAACTGATACAAGCATCCGTGACTGATACACCGTAGCGCATATCTGAACGTGGTTGTTCTGAAGACTGGCTCCCCTCGTTAAGGTGGCTTTCCAGCATCAGTCCTATAATCGAACGATTTCCCGCCTTGATTTGTTCAATCGCAGATTCAACAACCAGTGGCTGACGGCGGTAGTCTTTATTCGAATTACCGTGGCTACAATCTATCATCAGCGCAGGTCTCAGTCCTGCTTCCTGCATCTGTTTTTCACATTCGGCGACATCCTGTGCACTGTAGTTTGGGGTTTTACCACCGCGCAGAATCACATGGCCATCACCATTCCCCTGCGTTTGCAGCAGACAAACTTGCCCAGTTTGATTGATACCGACGAAGCGATGTGGCATCGCGGCAGCTCTCATCGCATTGATCGCCGTTCCCAGACTGCCATCCGTTCCGTTTTTGAACCCAACAGGCATCGACAGGCCAGAAGCCATCTCACGGTGCGTTTGTGATTCAGTCGTACGTGCGCCGATAGCTGACCAGCTAAATAGATCGCCCAGGTACTGCGGACTGTTCGGATCAAGCGCTTCTGTCGCCAGCGGCAGCCCCATATTCACCAGTTGCAGAAGCAGCCCACGAGCGATGTGCAACCCAGATTCCACATCAAATGAACCATCCATGAATGGATCGTTGATGAGCCCTTTCCAACCCACTGTTGTACGTGGCTTTTCAAAATAAACGCGCATCACAATGTAGAGACGATCGTTCAATTCAGCGGCAAGCGACTGCAAGCGGCGCGCATATTCCAGCGCTGCATCTATATCATGAATAGAGCAAGGTCCGCAGACGATCAATAACCGGTCATCACGGCCATGAATGATGTCCGCAATGGTCGCTCTCGCTTGCGCAATGTCGCGTTGCTCCACGTCGTTAAGCGGAAACTTGGCTTTCAATTCATCGGGAGTAATCAAAACCTGTTCTGCACTGATATTAATATTATTAAGCGAATCTTTTTGCATGATCCCATTCCTGAAAAGTTCGGTATGTTCGCGATCGTCTATACAACCTACTGTCTGTACAACCTATCTACGCGTGATGTTTACACCATAACATGAACCGTAAAGATTTCAATCCACTTGGTGTAAATAAAAAATTACCACCCTAAATATTGCCAGAAAAAAGATATATGCATGCCTTATAACTTCCCAACGCAACCATGCTAATCCCTGACATGAATAGTGGTAGAATCAGCCAACAAGGGGGAAGGATGCTGAAAGCCATAATCATCGATGACGAACAGCTGGCACGCGAAGAGCTCAGCCTGCTATTGGAAAATGAATCTGATATCACCATCATTGCACAGTGCAGCAATGCGCTGGAGGCAATACCGGCCATTCACAGACTGCAACCGGATGTGATTTTCCTGGATATACAGATGCCAAAGGTCAGCGGATTAGAGTTGGTTGCCATGTTGAATCCAGAAAATATGCCATACGTCGTCTTCGTGACAGCCTATGATGAGTACGCGGTGAGAGCATTTGAAGAACATGCTTTTGACTATTTACTTAAACCACTGGATGCAAAGCGGCTAAGCAAAACGCTAAATCGTTTACGTCGCGGCACGAGTGTAAATAAAAACGTACAGGTAATTTCAGAACCCTTGCTTCGCCATATTCCCTGTAACGGACACAATCGTATTTTTTTGCTCAAGATTGAGGAAGTCGAGTATCTTTGTTCGGAACTCAGTGGCGTGCACGTAGTGGGCGTCAGCCAGTCTGGCTACACTCAACTTTCACTGAAAACGCTGGAAGAGAAAACGCCTTTTGTCCGTTGCCATCGTCAATATATGGTTAACACGGAGCAACTGAAAGAAATCCAGCTCATGGAGAACGGCGCAGCAGAAGTGCTGACACATACGGGAAAACACATCCCCGTCAGTCGTCGCTACCTCAAGCTACTGAAAGAAAAGCTGGGCATCGCCTGATAACGATGTTCATTCAGGCCAATGGCCGCAAATATTGAAGGTTTGATGATGAAATACAGTTATGTCTTGGCTGTAATTCTTTTAATGACAGCGTGCCAAAGCAACACACCGTCGCTACCGGCTAAAAACGAGTCAGGATTCTGGTATGAAGCAGGCTATCAGGATGCGACCTCTGGCATGGTCGTAAAAGACGACGGCACCTTACAGGAATGGTTTGGTAATCCACAGGTCGAGCGTGAAACCTACCTGCGTGGTTATCAAGCTGGGCAATTGGCTTTTTGCCGTGCAGATAACATGGAAGAATGGGGGAAAGCAGGGAAAAATTTTCCCGCCAGCTGCGATGGCGTAGAGGCGGCGGAGACACTGCGAACCCACTGGCAACAGAATCTACCTTAACATCCTTCTGAATAACGATGATCCATACTAATACGCAACGTAGCTGACAGAAAGCTATGGCTCATCGCATCTGGTAACAATTCAACTCACTTTAGTACTCTCATAGAAATACGCCAGACATACCTCGCAACTATTATCGCCTCATCAAATAATCACTTTAAGTTACTAACAACCTGATACTGGGATAACAAAAGAGCATAGATCACAGCGAGTTAATCCCATTATTCCTGATAGCGATTGATATTATGGAGTGCTCACATGTCCGGTTCAAACAAGCCTCATAACCTGTCTCTGAATAACAGCCCAAGACTCTTGTCACACGATGCCTCATCAAAGGAAAGCCATGATGAACAGGTCGCTGCGGTAAAGAACAAAATTCTCGAGTCAGGCGATCACCTTGGAATTTCCGTAGAAGAACAGTTGGCGCTTCTGGACGCCTTTTCCCACCTTGAGCTAGGCCAGTTTTTACTAAAACATCATGGGTTAAATGCGTACTGGACGCATAATGTGATAGCACATCAGCCAGATCACTATGATAACCCGCTCGAAGAAATCATCTACACGCAGTTACCCAGCGTTTTGGCGACACGCGAACGATTCGGTATTTTCCAACGCCTGCTTCAAGAGCTCTTACGCCCCAACGCCGTCATGGTATCCGTTCCCTGCGGCGTCATGGCAGATTTATTGCTACTGGACTATGCGCGGCATCGAGATGTGAAATTAATCGGAATCGATCTGGATAAACAAGCGCTGGAAGAAGCTTACAAACTTGCCAGTCAGCAAGGGTTAGAAAATCAGATATCGTTAGTTCTTGCTGATGCCTGGACAATTGATTTAGCAGCACAAGCCGATGTGATTACCAGTAATGGACTCAATGTTTATGAGCAAGATGATGACAAAGTCACCGAGCTTTACCGCGTGTTCTACTCTGGATTGAAGCCAGGAGGCACACTGATAACCAGCTTTATGACACCTCCACCAATGCAGTCGCAAGACTCCCCATGGACAAACTCTGACCCGAAATTGCTAGCACTTCAATATGTACTTTTCTCACGTATTATTGGCGCAACATGGACAGCATTTCGTACCCACAAACAAACACAGTCGCAGTTAGAGCTGGCAGGATTCACAGATATTCAGTTTATTAACGATCGTATGCACATGTACCCAACAGTCATCGCTAACAAGCCGTTCTGAACAGAGTAGAAAATCGACACCAACGCGATACGTTGATCGTCATAACCGATCAATATTGAAAAATTGATCTGTATAAACGTTTATAAAATAACCACATCTAATGTCATCATGATACTGAAATTCAAACAATAATGATGGCACCAGGGAAAGCTAAGCCCACCAAGATGGTGGGCTTTTTACTGCAATCAAGCGAAAAAAAAGGGCTTAGCCTTTGGCTAAACCCTTATTCATAACAACTTTCGGATGTTGCGAAAGCGCTATCTTAGCTAAGACGCTCTTTGATACGAGCAGACTTACCAGTACGCTCACGCAGGTAGTACAGTTTGGCTTTACGCACGGCACCACGACGTTTAACAGCGATGCTGTCAATAACTGGAGAGTGAGTCTGGAATACACGCTCCACGCCTTCGCCGTTAGAAATTTTGCGAACAGTGAATGCAGAATGCAGACCGCGGTTACGAATAGCGATAACCACGCCCTCGAATGCCTGCAGACGTTTTTTGCTGCCTTCAACAACCCATACCTTCACTTCTACGGAATCACCCGGACGAAATGCAGGTACGTCCTGCTTCATTTGTTCGTCTTCGATTTGTTTAATAATGTTGCTCATAATATGTCTCTTACCCTAGGTAAACTGATAGTTGGGTTCGCACAGTAAACTGGCGTAACCACCTAATACTCTTGTTGCTCAGACTGATATTCACGTTGGAATTCAGCCAGCAACCTTGTTTGCTCGTCAGTCAGAGCTAGGCTTTTCAGAAGTTCAGGTCTTCTAAGCCAGGTTCGGCCAAGCGACTGCTTCAATCGCCAGCGACGTATTTCCGCATGGTTGCCAGACAGTAATACTGCCGGAACGTCCATGCTTTCTAGTATTTCAGGGCGAGTGAAATGAGGACAATCCAGCAATCCATCGGCAAAAGAATCTTCTTCTGCTGAAGCCTGATGTCCCAGAACGCCCGGTATAAAGCGGGCGACGGAGTCAATCAGGGTCATCGCTGGCAGTTCCCCACCGCTGAGTACGTAATCCCCTATAGACCATTCTTCATCGATCTCGGTTTTAATTACGCGCTCATCAATCCCTTCGTACCGTCCACAGACCAGAATCATCTTCTGGTTCGTAGCGAGTTGACGTACGCCTTGCTGATCTAATTTACGGCCCTGAGGTGATAAATAAATCACTCTCGCGCCTTCGCCTGCCGCTGCTTTTGCTGCGTGGATCGCATCCCGTAAAGGTTGCACCATCATCAGCATTCCGGGGCCGCCGCCATAAGGCCTGTCGTCCACGGTGCGATGCCGATCGTAAGTGAAATCGCGAGGACTCCAATACTGTACGTTCAGCAGGCCATTTTTAACTGCCCGGCCAGTGACTCCGAAATCAGTAATTGCCCGGAACATCTCTGGAAACAGGCTAATCACCCCAATCCACATAGTCTCGTTCCGCTGGGTACTACTGGTCGATTCAGAGTTCAAAAACCAGGATCCCAATCTACTTCAATAGTTTGAGCAGAAAGGTCGACGCGCTTAACAACCTGTTCGGTGAGGAACGGGACCAGTCGCTCCTTGACCCCGAAGGCATCTTTCAGGTTAGCCTTTATCACCATCACATCGTTCGAGCCGGTTTCCATCATGTCGATGATTTTACCCAACTCATAACCCGTTACGGTCACGACCTGACAGCCAATAAGATCTTTCCAGTAATAATCACCTACGCCCAGATCGGGCAGTTGTGACGAATCTACGACAATTTCACAATTGGTCAGTAAATTAGCCGCATCACGGTCATCAGCACCTTTCACTTTGATGATCAGATCCTGATTGTGATACTTCCAGCCTTCAATCTCGACAAGCTGCCAACCGCTTTTACTCTGGATGAACCAAGGTTGATAATCAAAAATGCTATCGGCATCTTCGGTGGATGAAAACACTCTGAGCCAACCTCGGATGCCATATGCCGACCCAATTTTCCCCATCACAATCGGGTTAACAGGAGGTTTTGGGCTAAGTTGATTGCTCATTATCACCACCGCAACAGATTATGCTGCTTTTTTAGCGTCTTTGATCAGCGAAGATACGCGATCAGACACAGTTGCACCCAGACCAAGCCAATGCTCGATACGGTCCAGATCCAAACGCAGTGCTTCTGCTTGACCAGTTGCGATTGGGTTGAAGAAACCTACGCGTTCGATGAAACGACCATCACGCGCATTGCGGCTATCGGTCACGACTACTTGATAGAAGGGGCGTTTTTTCGCGCCGCCACGTGCCAAACGAATTGTTACCATAACATCCTCTTTAGTGAATAAAACAACCGGGCCCCATCGAGGAACGGAGCCCAGTATGTCATATAAAAAGCCCGAAAATTTTACTCATTTTGGCGCAAAAAGCAATCTAAAGCGTATAATCTCGCCAAGAGTTTCTCTGCACCATCGATTTCAGTGATTAACGCCCCGGGAATCCAGGTGGCATCATCCCTTTCATACCGCGCATCATTTTCGCCAGACCGCCGTTTTTCATCTTCTTCATCATTCGCTGCATATCATCAAATTGTTTCAGAAGACGGTTCACGTCCTGCACCTGCATGCCTGAACCCTGCGCGATACGGCGTTTACGCGAGCCTTTGATGATCTCTGGTTTAGCACGTTCCTGAATCGTCATCGAATTAATGATCGCCTCCATACGTACCAGTACCTTGTCATCCATTTGTGATTTAACATTATCAGGCAGTTGGCCCATGCCGGGCATTTTACTCATCATGCTCGCCATGCCGCCCATGTTGCGCATTTGCTTAAGCTGATCCAGGAAATCGGTCAAATCAAACCCATCGCCTTTCTTCAGCTTCTTCGCTAGCGTCTCTGCCTGTGTACGATCAACCTTGCTTTCAATATCTTCAATCAGTGAAAGCACATCGCCCATGCCGAGAATGCGTGATGCGATACGATCGGGGTAGAACGGCTCCAACGCTTCGGTTTTTTCGCCGACGCCAAGGAATTTAATCGGCTTGCCAGTAATATGGCGGATAGATAACGCCGCACCGCCGCGGGCATCACCATCAACTTTGGTGAGGATCACACCGGTCAGCGGTAGTGCTTCATTAAACGCTTTCGCCGTATTCGCAGCATCCTGCCCCGTCATGGCATCAACCACAAACAGCGTTTCAACTGGTTTAATCGCCGCATGAACCTGCTTGATTTCGTCCATCATCGCGTCATCAACGTGGAGACGGCCGGCGGTATCGACCAACAGGACATCGTAGAATTTCAACTTGGCGTGTTGTAACGCACGTTCTACGATAGCAAGCGGCTTCTCCTGCGCATCTGACGGGAAGAAATCGACACCCACCTGCTGTGCCAGCGTTTCCAACTGTTTAATCGCCGCAGGGCGATAGACGTCAGCAGAAACCACCAGCACTTTTTTCTTCTGCTTTTCACGCAGAAATTTACCCAGCTTGCCCACGCTGGTCGTTTTACCTGCACCTTGTAGACCCGCCATCAGAACAACCGCTGGAGGCTGAGCAGCAAGGTTCAGCTCGGCGTTGATTTCGCCCATTGCGCTGACAAGTTCGTTTTTAACAATCTTGACGAACTCTTGTCCCGGCGTCAGGCTTTTGTTGACGTCATGCCCAACAGCACGTTCTTTTACACGATTGATAAAATCACGCACCACAGGTAACGCTACGTCGGCTTCCAGCAATGCCATACGTACTTCACGCAGCGTTTCTTTAATGTTTTCTTCAGTCAACCGCCCGCGGCCGCTGATATTGCGCAATGTGCGCGAGAGTCGATCGGTTAAATTTTCAAACATATCTCATGCTCAACGTAAGACAGGCCGCCAGCGCGACACGAATGGAAGAGATTATACACAAAAGCGAGAACGATCTCAGCGCTGCTGACGGAGAACTGTTGGTACCCACGGCGACTAACGCTATACTGATTATCTATTTTACCTAGTTGATATTTAATAACCTATTTGTATGTCTGTTTTCGCTATTGTGGCGCTTGCCGCCTACACACTCAGCCTCGGACTGATTATCCCCAGTCTGCTGCGCAAGAACAGTGCATATCGTCGGCTGGCAATACTCTCGGCCAGCGCTGCGCTAATCTGCCATGCAGTGGCGCTCTATCAACGCATTTTCGATGTTCAGGCAGGTCAAAACCTTAGCCTGTTGAATATCGGTTCGCTTGTCAGCCTCATCATCTGTACAGTTATGACGATTGTCGCAGCCCGCGATCGCGGCTGGTTTATTCTCCCTATCGTCTATACCTTTGCGCTGATCAATTTGGCCTTTGCCAGCTTCATGCCGAGTGAATTTATTACGCATCTGGAAGCGTCACCGGGTTTGATGATCCATATCGGCCTGGCACTTTTTTCCTATGCAACCTTGCTGATTGCGGCACTTTATGGGCTCCAGCTTGCCTGGCTTGATTATCTGCTCAAGAACAAAAAGCTAGGGTTTGCTGCTGACATGCCGCCGTTGATGAGCATTGAACGTAAGATGTTTCACATCACGCAGATTGGCGTCATCCTGCTCACGCTGACGCTCTGTACCGGCTTGTTCTATATGGACAACCTCATCGATAACAAAGAGAACCTGCACAAGGCTGTATTCTCCCTGTTTGCCTGGTTCATCTATATTCTGTTGCTCTGGGGGCATTACCATGAAGGCTGGCGAGGTCGGCGCGTTGTCTGGTTTAGCTTAATTGGTGCACTGATGCTAACACTTTCCTACTTTGGCAGCCGAGTTATACAGCACTTTCTCGCGGTCTAACCCCCTTCACGAGCATAAAAAAGAGAGCCAACTTTCGGCTCTCTTTTTTACTGTAGGCGTTACCCCCTCTCTAGAGGTGGTCTTTTACCTGCCCATACCCAATAAACTAGATATGTAACTCAGCCAGTTTATCTTTCGGCAACGCCAGATCGTCATTTTGGTTGATCCCGATATCATGATCCACAATGTGCTGGGCGATTTCCTGTGCTTCCTCCAGTGAATGCATATCATAGGTGCCGCACTGGTATTCATTCAGCTCAGGGATTTTACGCTGGTCGGTCACTTTCAGGACGTCAGACATCGCGGCTTTCCAGGAATCTGCAACACGCTGCTCATCCGGCGTACCGATCAGGCTCATGTAGAAACCAGTACGGCATCCCATCGGAGAAATATCGATAATTTCAACGCCATCACCGTTTAAATGATCCCGCATGAAGCCGGCAAACAGGTGTTCTAGAGTATGAATGCCACGCTCCGGCATGACCTCGATGTTCGGACGACAGAAACGCAGGTCAAATACCGTGATATTGTCGCCATGAGGGGTTTTCATGGTTTTAGCAACCCGAACGGCGGGTGCAGCCATACGAGTGTGGTCAACGGTAAAGCTATCTAGTAACGGCATAATGCCTCCTCCTCATAGAAAAAATTCATTTTTTCTCGTTTCCGGGAAACTTTTCCTTTTTATGCGAGTCTGACTTACTGAAAGACGCGCATTTATTATCATCATCCCTATTAGAGATGTTTATTTGGCCACAGTTTCTGTGGCCTTTTCTTTTTATTGCGTCGCCAGATAATCGTCAAAGCCCATCGTATCTTCAGACTCAATCTGACGTTGACGCTGCCAAGAGCGCTCGCCCTCAGCTGCCAATTGTTCTTCGGTCAACACCTGCAATGGTTCACCACTGAGCATTTGGCGGTATTCCTCCGCTAAGTTCAGACCCACGCTACCATTGCCTTCTTGCTTCATCAACGTTAATAGTCGACCAGAGAACGTCGTTTCAGGATCGTCAAAACCAACGAGCAGCTCATCACATACCTGCTGGTAGTGTGGTTGATCGTTTTCCGCGTCCAGCACTTCCGCAACACGACGTAAATCTGCAAACAGGGATTTCCCCACTTCGGCAATCGGCTGTTGGATGGTTTCACACCGCATACCTACAGTTTGCCCTGGCTTACGACCCTCAAGGATCACTCGATTCCAGTTTTTACGTGTACACAGTAGCTCATCCGCGCTCATTTCCGGCGCATCCGCCAACGCACACCAGATCAGGAATAAATCAAGGAAGCGCACCTGACTTTCACTCACCCCAGTCGGAGAGAATGGGTTGATATCCAGCGAGCGGACTTCTATATATTCGATTCCGCCACGCAGCAAGGCATCCGATGGCGTTTCACCTGCACGCGTCACACGCTTAGGACGAATCGGCGCATAAAGCTCATTCTCAATCTGCAAGACGTTCGTATTTAATTGTAGATAACGACCCTCTTTCTTCACACCAACCTGAGCATATTCCTCAGACGGCGTTTTTATCGCGCGTTTTAACGCGGCGACATAGGTATCCAGATCGTTAAACGTAATCCCCAGATTGCTCTGTGACTTATTGGTATAGCCTAAATCACTGAGCCGTAGAGAGGTCGCATAAGGCAGGTAAAGCATGCCTTTTTCCGTACGCTCAAACGGCAGTGCAGTTTCTCGCCCTCTAAGGAAAGACGAACAGATCGCCGGAGACGCACCAAACAGATAAGGGATCACCCAGCCAAAGCGGTAATAGTTGCGAATCAGTCTGAAGTATCCCGCAGATATAGCCTTTTTCCCGCTTTCTGCGTCAGCAACGCCTTCTCGCGCCTGCCAGAATGACAGCGGAAGAGAGAAGTTATAATGCACACCGGAAATGGTCTGCATCAACGCGCCATAGCGGTTTTTTAGCCCTTCGCGGTAAAGCGTTTTGAAGCGCCCGACATTCGAAGAGCCATATTGCGCCAGCTCTATATTTTGCTCGCTGTCGATAAAGCACGGCATGCTCAATGGCCACATCCGTTCATCGCCCAGGTTACGAGAAACGTGACGATGAATATCGCGTAGGAACGTCAGTAGGTGATCGACATCTTTGTCGACCGGCGTAATGAATTCCAACAACGCTTCTGCAAAATCCGTCGTAATCCACGGGTGTGCCAACGCAGAGCCCAATATTTCAGGATGCCCTGTCGTAGCAAGATCTCCGTTTGCTGTTACACGCAATGTTTCGCGTTCAATTCCACGCTGAATACCTTTCACCGCCAGTGGGTGTTTTTCCAGCCAAGAAAGTGCTTCTGAAATGTCCGGGATCAAATCGACCTCCCGTTGTTAAAATGTAATGGTTGTAAGCATAATTGAAACTCAGCGGCACTCACCAGTTTGCATTGCAATCTGGCTAAGACCACCACGCCATACCCTGTAACGTTATACCTGCCAATACGATATATCGCAGCGCTTTTCCAATTCCGATAAAAAACGCCGATTTCACCCAGGGCATACGTAACCAACCCGCTAACACGCACAATAAATCGCCTACTACCGGCACCCAACTAAATAACAATGCAGCGCAGCCATAGCGCTGTAACCAGCGCATGGCCACCTTATGCCCAGCTTGTTGTTTTGGCTGAGGGAGTAAGCGCCCTATAAAAATATTTGTTAACCCGCCCAGCGTATTTCCTACCGTTGCTACCGCGATCAACAGATAGGGTTTTGCGCTGTCAGCCAGCAATAATGTCACCAGCAGTACTTCCGAACTGCCGGGCAACAATGTTGCGCTGAGCAGGCTACTCCAGAAAAGAGAAAAAACGGCCCAGAACTCACTCACAATGTTCGGACATCAACCACGGCCATATTGGCTCGCTTAGCGGCTTCAACACCGTAGTCAGCATCTTCAAACACGATACAGTGTTCCGGTGCGACAGAAATCAACGCCGCACAACGCAGAAAAGTATCGGGGAAAGGCTTATGCTGCGTGACATCATCAGCCCCAACGATCGCATCAAAATAATCATGCAGACCCAAATGCATTAGTAATCTGTCAGCCATACCATGCGTGCTACCCGTGCCGACCGCCATAGAACGACGCCCGCGATAATGTTTAACAACATCAATCAGCGGTAGTGGTTTCACCGTATCCAGCAGCATTTCCTCAACAATGGCGGTTTTTTCTGCGGCCAGTTGGTGAGCATCAATATCAGCCTGATGGCTGTCGATAATACGCTGCGCAATACGCCAGGTAGGCGAACCGTTCAATGCGGTCATGGCACTGGCATCATAACTCATACCATATCGGGCAAGAACCAGATCCCACGCTTTATGGTGCGTCGGCTCTGTATCAAGTAGGGTGCCATCCATATCAAAGATCAGCCCTTGATAGCGATCGTACATCATGACTCCATGACCACTGAAAAGAGAGCTTACTTTATCGTAAAGTGAAAACATTGTCGCTTACTCAATAACCTTATAAAAAACAGGTTATTACCACCATAAGAGTAAAGCCGCCTTCATTTATTCGTAGGTTCAATCTCAATATATAGGCAGGAGAAGAGATAAGAGTTCATGCACGAGCGTGCTGAGAAAAATATCGGTCTGAATTGGCAGGGAAGAGAGCAATGTCGCTGTAGCGCTAAAAAGCATGGCAGAGAAGGAGTGGTAAAAAAGATGGTGCGTCTGAGGGAATTGTCTGATTAAGCATCGTATATGCTTTCGCTTATGCGAAGCTATCTCAGTTAGGAACTAGACAAGAACAGATAATAATTTATTTACATCGAAATATGGTGCATCCGGGAGGATTACTCGGCTTAGCCTCGCCCTGCGGGCCGTTGCTAAAGCAACGTTTTCCTTCCTCGTCCTTACAAACCAAGACTGTGCATTATAAGAGTAAGGAAAATATTTTTACTATATCAGAATATGGTGCATCCGGGAGGATTCGAACCTCCGACCGCTCGGTTCGTAGCCGAGTACTCTATCCAGCTGAGCTACGGATGCAGAGTGTGGTGCAGAAAAATAAGGGGTGAGCAATTAAACGAGATACTTAAGAATGGTGCATCCGGGAGGATTACTCGGCTTTCGCCTCGCCATTTGGGCCGTTGCTAAAGCAACGTTTTCCTCCCTTGTTCTTACAAACCAAGAACATCGGTTATAAGAGCAAGATAACAACCTTATCCATATCAAAATATGGTGCATCCGGGAGGATTCGAACCTCCGACCGCTCGGTTCGTAGCCGAGTACTCTATCCAGCTGAGCTACGGATGCATTACTAATTCTTCATCTACGACAAAACTTGCTTTCACTAACACTACTTGCCTTGCAAAGGCTGTCTTTAATGGTGCATCCGGGAGGATTCGAACCTCCGACCGCTCGGTTCGTAGCCGAGTACTCTATCCAGCTGAGCTACGGATGCATATTAAATGGCGGTGAGGGAGGGATTCGAACCCTCGATGCAGCTTTTGACCGCATACTCCCTTAGCAGGGGAGCGCCTTCAGCCTCTCGGCCACCTCACCTTACATTACCTGTTTCGCTACTAAGTACTTCTTGTTAGTGCTCACCGGTACTGCGTGGCGCACATATTACTTTCCCAGACTTATAAGTCAAACAATTTTTCCCACCTTGCGCTCGTTTGAGCAATTCGCATCCAAGACGCACACTTTCACAACAAAAAGTCTGTTTTATCGACAGAAAAACAGGCGGTTACCTTGCGACAAGAAGCGCATAGTAAAAGTAGATGAATCGATAAATGTGTGGGGAAATGCAGGAAATAACAATTGCGTCCCGCGAACACGAGACGCATTGTCAATCAATATGACGTCGGTTGAGATTTTTCGGCCTGAATACGCTGATAGATCTCTTCACGGTGGACAGAAACCTCTTTAGGCGCATTAACACCAATACGCACCTGGTTGCCTTTCACTCCTAATACGGTAACCGTTACCTCATCGCCGATCATGAGGGTTTCGCCAACTCGACGAGTCAAAATAAGCATTCTTTGCTCCTTGAAAGATTATAAAGAGTCGGGTCTCTCTGTCTCCCCGCCATTATCCATCATGTGCCGTGAAAACGTAAACCTAGACGATGGTATAACCACCATCACACTCCGGTGTCACTACTTGTTAGTTTAGTCGATATCAGTAGCTTGTGCTTTTGTTATCACAACAACAGGACTGAGCATATAAAGCTTCAGAATATCTGAAGGTAACATACTTTCTATCCTGTTTGCCGGATCCTTTTCCGCAGACAAAAACGCCACAACCAGAAAGTTATGGCGTTTTGTTGGATAACGCGAATAAAACGTTATCTATCCTTTACAGCTTCGCAGCAACCCAAGATTCAACGCTTGCCAGCGCAGCAGGTAACGCAGATACGTCTGAGCCACCAGCCTGAGCCATATCTGGACGACCACCACCTTTCCCGCCAACCTGTTGGGCAACAAACCCAACCAGCTCACCGGCTTTTACGCGATCGGTCAGATCCTTCGTTACACCAGAAATCAAGCTAACTCGGCCTTCTGCCGCCGTTCCGAGAACAATAACAGCAGACCCAAGCTGATTCTTCAGGTCGTCAACCATCGTGCGTAGCAGCTTAGGATCCACGTTGTCCAGTTGTGTAACCAGCAACTTCACACCGTTAATCTCTGTTGCCTTACCGGACAGTGACGAGCTTTCCTGCGCCGCTTGCTGAGCCTTCAACTGCTGAAGCTCTTTCTCCAACGCGCGGGAACGATCCAGAACAGAGCGTACCTTATCCGTCAGGTTGTGACTATCCCCTTTCAGCAGTTGCGCTATGTCTTGCAAAACGTCGCTCTGACGATGCAACGCGGACAGCGCATTCTCACCCGTGGTCGCTTCAATACGACGCACCCCAGCAGCAGTACCTGATTCAGAAATGATTTGGAACAGGCCGATATCACCAGTACGACTTGCGTGCGTTCCCCCACAAAGCTCAATGGAGAAATCACCCATCGACAGAACACGGACATGGTCGTCGTATTTCTCACCAAACAGCGCCATCGCACCTTTTGCTCTCGCATCATCCAGTGCCATGACATCCGTTTGAACGGTAAGGTTACGGCGGATTTGTGCGTTGACGATATCTTCAACCTGACGAATCTGTTCTGGCTTCATCGCCTCCGTATGTGAGAAGTCAAAGCGCAGATAGCTATCATTAACCAAGGAACCTTTCTGCGCGACATGAACGCCCAGAACCTGACGCAGTGCAGCATGGA
Organism: Pectobacterium atrosepticum; assembly: GCF_000740965.1. Taxonomy (NCBI): domain Bacteria; kingdom Pseudomonadati; phylum Pseudomonadota; class Gammaproteobacteria; order Enterobacterales; family Pectobacteriaceae; genus Pectobacterium; species Pectobacterium atrosepticum. Next base: position 3,706,343 of record NZ_CP009125.1, read on the forward strand.
GCAAGTGCGTTGCAGAGTGATTCAGACGAATGCGATCGCGGCGCTGATTATCAACGTTTGCATCGATACTGTCGTTAACACGCAGCGTACCCTGAGTCAGTTTGCCGACGTGGCCAATTGCCTGACCGTATTTCTGGGTATCCTGAACAGCAAAGCTGACGCCTGCATTTTTCAGTTCACCCTGATCGCCAACTTGACCACCGGATTCACCATAGAACGGTGTTTCGTTCAGAATCACTACCGCTTCGTCACCTGCCGCAATCTGATCAACCGCGTTTCCATTATGATAAAGCGCAATGACTTTCGCTTGCTGCTGCGTTTTTTCATAGCCGCAGAATGGCGTGTTTTCATCCACACGAATGAGGCTGTTGTAATCCACACCAAATCCGCTGGCATCACGCGCGCGCTGGCGCTGAGCCGTCATCGCAGCTTCAAAGCCTTCTTCATCGACTTTCAGGCCACGCTCGCGGCAAACGTCCGCAGTGAGGTCGACAGGGAAACCATAGGTGTCATACAGGCGGAAGGCAGTTTCACCATCCAGCGTATTCCCTTTCAGGTTTTTAATTTCTTCGTCTAACAGAGACAAACCACGTTCAAGCGTGCGAGCAAACTGCTCTTCTTCCATCTTCAGCGCCTGCTCAACCACAGACTGCTGCTTTTTTAACTCTTCAGCCGCTGGGCCCATGACTTCAATCAGCGGCGCGACCAGTTTGTAGAAGAAAGCATCCGTAGCGCCCAACATATTACCGTGACGCGCTGCGCGGCGAATAATACGGCGCAGAACATAACCGCGGTTTTCATTAGATGGCATCACACCATCCGAGATCAGGAACGCGCAAGAACGAATATGGTCGGCGATAACGCGCAACGATTTATTGGTTAAATCCGTCGTACCGACTGCTTTCGCTACCGCATCAATCAGCGTTTTGAACAAATCAATGTCATAGTTTGAATTGACGTGCTGCAACACGGCAGAAACGCGTTCCAATCCCATGCCGGTATCGACGGAAGGCTTCGGCAGCGGCAGCATTGTGCCATCAACCTGACGGTTGAACTGCATGAACACCAGGTTCCAAATTTCGATATAGCGATCGCCGTCTTCATCAGGACTTCCCGGCGGGCCACCCGCGATGTGCTCACCGTGATCGAAGAAAATTTCGGTACAAGGACCACACGGCCCCGTTTCGCCCATCTGCCAGAAGTTATCAGAGGCGTAAGGTCCGCCTTTGTTATCACCAATACGAATAATTCTTTCGCGCGGTACGCCAACTTCATCAGCCCAAATACCGTAAGCTTCATCATCCGTTGCGTATACCGTTACCCACAGCTTTTCTTTTGGCAGATTGAACCACTGAGGAGAGGTCAGCAATTCCCACGCATAGCGAATTGCATCATGCTTGAAGTAGTCACCGAAGCTGAAGTTACCCAGCATTTCAAAGAAGGTGTGGTGGCGTGCGGTATAACCTACGTTTTCCAGGTCATTATGCTTACCACCGGCACGCACACAGCGCTGTGAGGTTGTCGCTCGGACATAGCTGCGTTTATCCAGCCCGAGGAACACGTCTTTGAACTGATTCATACCCGCATTGGTGAATAACAATGTCGGATCGTTGTTCGGCACCAGAGAGCTGCTATCAACAACCTGGTGTCCCTTACTGTGGAAAAAATCGAGAAACGCTTGACGGATCTCAGCGGTGCTCTTGCTCATAATTGTCCTGGAATCAAGCTAGAAGAACAGATCGCGGGCAAGGTTAGTCCAGCATGCTGACATTACCGAGCAACTCACGAACAAAAAGTGGGAATAAGATAAATTTTCTTCGATGGGAAGTAAAATCCCGTGTGCGTTCAATCTGAAAAATTCGTATAAATTGACTGGATTTCTTCATGAAAGAAACCACGATAGAGCAGATATCGCTGATGTTTGACTTTGTCTTTCCATTCATCGGACAGAGGATGCCCGAATTTCCGTTCCACAACCGATTTCGCCAGCATGCACCAGTCGATATCACTCTCGTTCAATGCCGTGGTTAACGTTGCCTTATCGATTCCTTTCTGGCTTAGCTCCATTCTGATCCGTTGGACACCGTAACCTTTGCGGCTCCGGCTACTGATATAGCGGCGAGCATAGCGCGCATCATCCAGCCAACCGTGTTCTTTGCAGTAAGCAATCGCCGCTTCCACATCTTCTGCCGCAGCTTGGGCTATGGCTTCGTCTGCTTCACTTTCCGTACCTTCTGACTTATATAAATACGCCGCACATTTGCGGCGTATTTCGACTTCACTATAATCGCGAACAGAAAGCACATTCATCGCATAGTGTAATGGTTTATTCATCCATCTATCCGCTGAAGTGCTCTGTTAGAGATAATTCAGCCACTATTAAAACTCTTCTTTACCTTCGCCAGCGAGTTCATCCTCGTCATGGCTATTTCCCGCAGCAGCCGGCTTCAACTCATTGCCTTTATGCAGCAGCATTTCGCGCAATTTCTTATCCAGTTCAGCAGAAATCGTCGGATTCTCTTTCAGGAAATTACAGGCATTCGCTTTACCCTGACCGATCTTGTCGCCGTTATAGCTATACCAGGCACCCGCTTTTTCGATCAGCTTGTGTTTCACACCCAGATCAACCAGCTCACCGTGGATATTGATGCCTTCGCCGTACAAAATTTGGAATTCAGCCTGCTTGAACGGTGCTGCCACTTTATTCTTCACAACTTTAACGCGGGTTTCGCTACCGACGACTTCTTCGCCTTCCTTGATAGCGCCAGTACGACGAATATCCAAACGAACAGAGGCATAAAACTTCAGTGCGTTACCGCCGGTAGTGGTTTCAGGGTTACCAAACATCACACCAATTTTCATACGGATCTGGTTGATGAAGATCAGCAGCGTATTAGCTTGCTTCAGGTTACCCGCCAATTTACGCATAGCCTGGCTCATCATACGTGCAGCCAGCCCCATGTGAGAGTCACCAATTTCGCCTTCAATTTCAGCTTTTGGCGTCAGCGCTGCAACGGAGTCGACGATAATAACGTCAACAGCACCAGAGCGCGTTAGTGCATCACAAATCTCCAACGCCTGCTCGCCGGTATCCGGCTGCGAACACAGCAGATTATCAATATCTACACCAAGTTTTTTCGCATAAATAGGGTCCAACGCATGTTCAGCATCGATAAACGCACAGGTTTTGCCTTCGCGCTGAGCAGCAGCAATCACCTGTAAGGTCAGCGTGGTTTTACCAGAGGATTCTGGGCCATAAATCTCAACGATGCGGCCCATAGGTAAACCGCCGGCACCTAAAGCAATATCAAGGGACAAAGAACCAGTAGAAATGGTTTCAACATCCATTGAGCGATCTTCGCCCAACCGCATGATAGAACCTTTACCAAATTGCTTTTCGATTTGGCCCAGTGCTGCCGCAAGTGCCTTTTGTTTGTTCTCATCAATAGCCATTTCTGCTCCTGTCATGCGGCGTAAAGTTACTGTCTCTACGCGGCGGCTTAATCATGAATTGCTGAATAATTACTGACATTATACTGTATACACATACAGCATCAAGGTTATTTTTTCAAAAACACGTCGAGCAGCGTTTGCAGCGCAAAATGGACCGATTGCAGACGTACCGCGTTTCGGTCTCCGCTAAATCGCATTGTCCGGGCGAATGCCCCACCCTGCTTGTCGGTGAAGCCAAACCACACCGTGCCGACAGGTTTCTCTTCAGTCCCCCCGTCTGGCCCAGCGACGCCGCTGATCGATATAGCAAAATCGGCATGCGCGGCCTGCAAAGCCCCTGCGGCCATCTCATTGACGACATATTCACTCACTGCGCCATGTCGTTCCAATGTATCTGCGCTAACATTTACCAGACGCTGTTTGGCCAGATTGCTGTACGTCACAAAGCCATAGTCAAACCAGCCAGAGCTCCCCGCAACATCGGTAATAGACTTAGCCAGCCAGCCTCCAGTACAGGATTCTGCACACGTCAACGTGGCACCACGAGCTTTCAGTTTCTCGCCCACCAAAGCACTCAACCGTAGAATGTCAGCTTCCGTCATTGCCGCCCCATCTTAATCAAGGATTGTTTGGTCAGGGTAACACTTTTCCCCGAAAAAGACGCCCCGCTGCACGGTATGCGAGGCGCATAGCAAAGGCGATGAAAAAGGAATGAAAAGCGAGGGAAAACTGTATAAAACACCGTCGAATAATCAGGAAAAAAACAGCTCTATTTTAATAGATTAAGGTTCGACGGGAATACTGAAGGATTGGAGGCGTTAATAATGATAGTATAATTTACATACAACCGGCACAACTGGTGCATCGCCAGTCCTGCTTATTTATAACCTGAAAAAAAAATCTAAAATAACACTCTTCAATAGGGACGTTGTTCTCTTCAAAACTATCGGCAAGCCAGTCGATATTTCCAAGAATCCAATCATCCTCATCTAATCCGTCTCGGTAGGTTTCATCATCAGGATCAATGACAGAGTAGATCCCCATTGTTCCCATATGATTTTCTTTATATTTTTCCGGCAACATGAAATCTGTTTCGTTATAAGATATTAGCCAATGGCCGTGGCAAAGCAGGTTACCATTGCGGCTCCACTTGGCAACAAATGGGTTATTCATCTTTATTCCTACCAGCATAAAAGCTGGCTATAAACCTATCACGGCATATCTATAAAGTAAATCATCCACAATCAGAACGTTATTTATAGCCCAGAACATATGGATAAATCGCTATTACATCTTAATAGGTACAAATCTATTAACGATAAATTGACCAATATCAATTCGCATAAAAATAAAATACCTAAACAGGGAAGTACAAATAAAAAAGCCCACTAAAAATAGTGGGCGGGGTACTGCTATTATCATTATGTAAAAACCCTGGTGTTTTGCGGCACTTCATTCGGCTTTTGTCTGATACTTACAGTACCGAACGAACATTAACGCAACATTAGGCGTGTAAAAATTCTGACTATTGCTGCGATAGCCTGTGCCGACACTATCGTCACCCTCTCCAACTTTGCTTCGCTGGTCAATATCGGTCAGAATGGCGTATATATGCCCATTAAGGGGTAACAATCCAGTTTGGAGGATGACGGGTGTTTCCCTCTTTCTTAAGAAGAACCGCAGCGAAAAACGGCAGTTATGCCAATGAAATCAGCAGCAGCATTATTATCAATCGCCCGGCAGAACGCTTGTTTGATCTTTGGCGCAAACCAGAAACGTTGCCGATCCTGATGGGCCATTTCGCCAGTATAGAGATACTGAACCATACCGATTCCAACTGGCGAATTAACACACCGATTGGCTCACTCATTGAGTGGCAGGCTCGCATCATTGACGAAAAACCGGGGGAGTATATCCACTGGCGTTCTCTGGAAGGAGCACGCGTTCCCAATGAAGGCCGACTTTCTTTTCAACCTGCTGCGTCGGAAGCGGGTACGGCCGTGACGCTGACGATTCGCTACAATCCACCGGGAGGCTTGATAGGGAAAAAGATCGGCCAAATGTTTGATATGTTTTCTCGCGATATGCTGACGAAAACACTCTATCGCTTTAAGAAATTAGCGGAGGATGAGCGGGTCTAACCCGCGCCAGACACCATAGCGACAGGTCATCATTGACCGTTTTCCTGAACTGACGAAATCGCCCCAATAAAAGGAACGTAGAATGCTGGAATTGATTCAAACCATTGGCCTTGGTCTGGTGTTAATCCTGCCACTCGCGAATCCACTGACAACGGTAGCGGTATTCTTGGCGATGTCAGGCAACATGAGTCAAGGGGAGCGAAATCGTCAGATCTTTCAGGCCTCGATCTATGTCTTCATCATCATGACCGTCGCGTACTACGCGGGCCAAATCGTTATGAATACTTTCGGGATTTCTATTCCCGGATTGCGTATTGCCGGTGGGCTCATTGTGGCATTCATCGGTTTTCGCATGCTTTTCCCCCAGCAAAAGCCAGAACACGCACCTGAAGTCAAAAGTAAAAAAGAAGAAATTGACGACAGTTTCTCCGCCAATGAAGTCAATATTGCCTTCGTTCCACTGGCGATGCCCAGCACCGCGGGGCCAGGAACCATTGCCCTCATCATCAGTTCTGCATCACAAATCAAGAGCGGCGTCGACATCACGCCATGGGTTGTTACCGTTGCCCCCGTACTCACTTTTATGTTGATCAGCCTGATAGTCTGGCTCAGTCTGAAAAGTTCTGGCCTGATTATGCGTCTGATCGGAAAAAGCGGTATTGAAGCCATTTCACGGCTGATGGGTTTTTTGCTGGTTTGCATGGGTGTGCAGTTCATCATTAACGGCACACTGGAGATCGTGCATTCTCTCCATTAAGTTGAAGTAGTGGAGATATCGCATGTTGCAAGATAGTCCAGTTAGCGTCTATAACTTTGAATAGGGTGAGTTTATTCAAGGGCCGCAAGAGATGTTCAGCCCGTGTTACATAACAAGTTCTACATAACAAACTTTCATAAAAACAAGAAAGATTAATTTTGCTTACCTAGCGGAAAGTAGGTGCGAACACCATGAAAATAAAAAAGCGGTTGCCAATAAATTTACGTTCGCTCATTTTATCCCTCGCAATTATCAGCATGGTGATTACGCTGACTAATGCTTATATTGCCATTTATAACGTACAAAAAAACTCATTACCGATCAGATACTTAATTCCAATCTTAATTATTCCACCAAATAGGCTGCCACCACAGAAAGTTTTTTATCTTCCGCGCAGCAGGAACTGGCCTACAGCGCGACATGGATTGCGGATAATTTTAGTAACGATAATGCGCTGTTGGAGAAAAGCGAACAGGCATATCACATGGGCCAAAGCTTTAATTCTATTTTTGTTGCAGACAGCCAGAACCGCATACGCGCGGTTTACCCAACGTCACTCAACCTGAAAGGAAGCACGCTGACCTCAGATGCCAGCAAGTTGGCATTGACGGAGCAGAAGCCGCTAATCAGCCAGCCTTATATTTCCGTGACGGGGAATCTACTCGTATTGATTTCGTCCCCCATAAAAGATAAACAAGGAAATTATCTCGGTTACATTGGCGGGACGATTTATTTAAAAAGCAAAAGCTTCTTAAACGAATTCATGAATACCCATTTCTATAATGATTATTCCAGCGTTTATGTCATCGATAAAAACGGAGTGGTTCTCTATCATCCGGATAAACAGTGGGTCGGCAAATCCATCAGTGACAAGAAAATCAAAGAAGCATTTCAGAACAAGAAGAGTGGAACTCTTTCCATGCCCGACATGCAAGGTACTCCGTCCCTGGTTGGTTTTGATACAGTAGAGTCATCTGGCTGGGTGATCATTACCTTACATCCTTCCCAAAACGTGATCGATTCAATTAACGGCGTCATGCGTTCCGTCTTATATGAAGGTGCACCGGTAATGGCATTAACGCTTATTGCCCTCACCCTACTCGCCTTTTATATTGCCAATCCTTTACGTTTGCTGGCAGTCTCAGCTAGCAAAATGGAGGAACACGGCATCATTGAAAAAATCAAGAAAGTTCCCTCATGGTACTTCGAAGTCGATCAGCTAAAACGCGTCATTCTTTTCGGTACGGTGTTACTGCACAAGCGGATTGGAAAACTGAGTTTACAAGCCCACACCGATCCACTCACTGGATTACTCAATCGCCGTGGCATCTATGAAAATATTGAACTCATTCTGTCAAAGAGTAATCAGGTCGCAGCCATCGTGATCGATATCGATCATTTTAAACGCGTGAATGATACCTACGGACACAATATTGGCGATGACGTCATCAAGCTGCTGGCTAAAAACATAAAACAGAGCTCACGCGGATCCGACCTGATTTGTCGCACCGGTGGAGAGGAGTTCCTGTCACTTCTGCCTGATACGGACATGAAGCAAGCCGCTGAGATTGCCGAACGGCTGCGTAAAAAAGTTGAAAAAATGCCGCTGCCAATTCCTGAATACATCACGATTTCATTAGGCGTCACCTGTTTTATTCCCGGAACGGAGCAAATCGATAGCGTCTTGAAAACCGCGGATGATGCTCTCTATCAGGCCAAGCATGAAGGTAGAAACCGAGTCGTCACCAAAATAGTCCCCGATCACTCAATCAAAAATGATACGGCGTAGGCACGCCGGAACTAATCCAGCTAGTTGGAATATAAGCAAAAAAAAACCCGCACGAGGCGGGTAAAATAATTCTAATGACAGGGATGGTTAACTACACAACACTCACAGAGATGTGAGGTACTAACAAGGGATGCAAGGACTATAGCAAGCCAAATGTATAGTATTGTCATCAGCAAGTAAGGTTAATCTGTCGGTTGTAAAACAACATTGGCAATGCTTCCCTGTCGCAATATCTGGCTATTTCAGCCTGCTTTTCCGATCATAATACCGCTTTTTTCGTGTTCATCAGTGCAGCCAGCAGTGCCATTATTGCCAACGCGCTGGCAAGCCCCCCGACCATCAACCATCCTCCCTGATGCCAGGCAGCCATTGCAACCGAGGACCCACCCGCGCCACCTAGAAACATACCGCCCATGAACACCGTATTGATTCGACCTCTGGCTGCGTCGCCAAGCCCGTAGATCACATGCTGATTGGCAATTAACGCACTTTGAACGCCGAGATCGAGTAGTACAACGCCGATAATCAGGCCGATAACAGAATCGAAGCCGATGAATATCCCCCATGACAGCAGCGTCAGCAGTGCTCCAGCGATCACAACTGGACGGCTACCGATTCTATCGGCCAATCTTCCCGCCAGCGGAGCCGCAAAGATGCCCGCTACGCCAATCACACCAAATAGACCCGCTGCGGCCGCCCCCATTTGAAAGCGTCCGCTTTCCAGATACAGCGCAAGTACGCTCCAGAACGCGCTGAACGATGCAAACAGCAGTGCCTGAATCAGCGTGGCTTTGCGTAATGTGTGTTTATTCCGCCACAGCGTTACCAGCGAACGCATCAGCTCACTGTAACGAACGGTTTGATTCGAGGGCGAAGCCGGTAACATTCCTCCCATCGCCCACGCGCCCGCCAGCGCCAGCGGTACACCCAGCCAGAACATTGCACGCCAGCCTGCGCTTTCCGCCACAAGGCCCGCAATAGTACGGCTAAGCAGAATGCCGCTCAGCAATCCACTCATCACCGTCCCAACAATAGCACCACGCTGTTTCACATCCGCAAGTGCTGCTGCAACCGGAACAATCTGCTGTGCAGCAGTGGCACCAAAACCAATGAGCAACGAGGCACTTAATAAGGCGAAAGCCGATGTCGACAGTGCAGCAAATGCTGAGGCCAGCGCCAACATCAAGAATTGCCATACAATCAGCCGACGGCGATCAAATTTATCACCGAGCGGCACCAGAAGTAGCAGCCCAAGCGCATAGCCCAGTTGCGTCACGGTTGGAATCAGCGAGATTGCCCCACTCGACGTAAAGCTTTCACTAATCACGCCAAGCATTGGTTGGTTGTAATAGATATTGGCAACAGAAATACCGCTGGCAGCCGCCATTGAGAAAATCAATAATTTGCCGGGAACATGCGGTGTTCTGACATTGGCCTCGCTGGATAATGTACTCATCATCATACCTGTTTATGTATTTCCCGCCGGAAATCGGCAAGCGATGAGTGCAGCATAAGACGCCGAAATCATTCCTAGTAGAGAGGTAGAGTGGATATAAGCTATTCCGAATGGGAATGAATCAGGAAAAGAGACGCTGAACGAAGCCAGTAAAAATTCTGGCGCGGGCTGATGTCATGCGACCTCCGGGATAAACAGCCCACAAATCCATCTTACCCAACGTCCATGAATCCAGTGCAGTAACGACCTGCACGTTCTCAAGCTCTGGTGCAAACATCCATTCAGACGCCACCGCCAACCCTGCGCCAGACAGCACGGCCGCGCGCACGCCTTCCGCCGCAGAAACACGGATACGCCCATTGGGGAATACCGTGGTCTGTGTTCCATCCTGAGAAAAAATCCAGCGATCGGTTCTCTCTCCCTGCAAATAGATGACGGCAGGATGCGCTGCCAGTGCGTCAGGAGAAGCTGGTATACCATGACGTGCGAAATAGTCAGGGGTTGCCAACAGACGCATGGAACACGACGCCAACCGCTGGGCGATCAGGCTTGAATCCTTCATCTCGCCCAAACGCAGTGCCACGTCAATACCTTCAGCAATCAGATCGATCGGACGATCGTCAAGAATGACATCAACGTTTAGCTCTGGATGCTCGGCCATAAACTCATGGAGTCGCGGCATAATATGCAGTCTGGCAAAGGTAACTGGCGCACAGATACGTAGCCGACCGGACAGCGAAGCGCTCCCACTCACTATATGATCTTGAGCCTCCCCCAGCATTTTTAATGCAGGGGCGATTTGCTCATAAAAACGCTGCCCAGCTTCTGTTGGCGTCAACCCTCGGGTAGAGCGGAGCAGCAGCAGCGTTACCAGTTGGTTTTCAAGCTGCATAATCGCTTTGGAAACCGCAGGCTGCCCAATACCAAGCCTGCGGGATGCGGCGGAAAACGACCCCGTTTCAAAAACGCAGATAAATGTTTCCAACGCGCTTAGGCGATCCATTTTTTCTCTTCCGCAAAAAGGGTTACATCGCATCATACCGCAATCCAGCATGAGTCATGCGGATTCACATCGCGTCTCTCCTTTTCTTGCTCTCAGCAGAGGTGAGCCACATTCGCTTTACCGCCAACCGCATCAGGTATTATTCTGATGGTATGACTTGTCATGACCGAACTGGCAATTTTTTACCTACTTTTTCAAAATCTTACGAGGTAATACATGAAACTTTTCATTTACGAACACTGCCCATTCTGTGTCAGAGCCAGAATGATTTTTGGTCTGAAAAATCTGCCTGTTGAGCAATCCGTCATTATGGAAGGCGACGCCGACACACCAACGCGCATGGTAGGCCGCAAAGTGGTGCCGATCCTGCGGAAAGAAGATGGCAGCTTCATGCCGGAAAGCATGGATATCGTCCACTATGTTGACAGCAAGCAAGCCCCGTTAATCGCCGACAAACCGGTTGATGCTGAGATTGAAGCCTGGTGTAAGTCCGTTTCCAACGCGGTGTTTAACCTTGCGGTTCCCCGTTTCACGAAAGCCGACTTCAAAGAGCTTTCCACGCCAGAGGCACGTCATGCCTACATTCTGCGTGAAGAAAAAGCTTTCGGCGACCTGGATGGACTGATAGCGAAAACGCCGGAATTGATTGCGGAAGTGGAGCAGAAACTCGAAGCGCTGGAGTCGCGTTTGGCAAACATCAACGCTATTTCCACCACTGATTTTATTCTGTTCCCTATTTTACTATCGCTCACGATCGTGAAAGGCCTGCAGTTTGGCCCTAACGTCCACGCCTACCTTGAGCGTGTCTCAACAGCCAGCAAGGTCGCGTTGTTGACCGATAAAGCGCTGTAAAACAGTAATAATAGAAACAACAAAGGAGCGGCTTATAGTGGCTCCTTATTTTTAGCAAAATTTGGATGATGCTGTTGATTGCCCAAAGGCGATCGCGGTTATTGATTCTTGGGATTGACTTCGCATCCTTCTACGTCGTGATCAAGCTTGATCGCCGAATACGCCTGAGAGTTTCCCGTTTTCTTTATCAGGAAAGGACTTGTCGAAAAGTAACTTCCCACATGCGCATCATCCACGAAACAGGCAATTATCTCTTTTTCATTTTCCGAGACAATGCGTAGCGAATACGTCCAACTGCCATCCGTTTCTGTTGCTTCTGCCCAGTCTTTTTCCTGGCTAAATACATACTCACCGGTATCCTTCAGCAGCGTCCCTTTAGGGAAATGCTTCGGCCCAAAAGAACTGCGGAAAGTAGTCACATCCAAATGCTTCAGCAACGTCACCGCATCCGTTTTTGTTGCCGAAAAACTGGTCTGGGGAATCATCAATACCGAAAAAATTACGGCCAAAAATAGCTTCATTTACTGCAGCCCTGCGATAGAACATCCGTACACGTATTCTATTTTAAAAACATGATACGCAATAGCGTTATGGGGCACCATTTCACCCCATAACGCGTGGCTGATTTCAGAGCATAATCACGAAATAATGGCTAAGCGCGAAGCAGAGATACATCCCTGCCTGATGTTATGCCATCTTCCTTTGGCGGATATTCCTTTGGAAGATATAATGCATTAACTTCGGCATTAATCAGAGCAAACGCATCATGACTGGCATAATCTGCCTGAATCCATCTTGCTCGCTGTAGATAGCCGGGACCCTCCAATATCTCAATAACGGATTGCTTAATCTGCTGTTCACTTGGCGTACTGGTTTGCAGGTTAATCCCACATCTGGCAAACACCACGCGCGCAGCGCCCTCCTGTTTATCTTCCCCTACCCCAGCCACAATGAGTGGAACGCCATCTTTCAGCCCAGCATTAATCGAGCCATATCCACCATTGGTTATTAATATCGACGCCGTCGGCAGCCAATCGTCATAAGAGAGGAAGCTCACCACTCTGGCATTTTCAGGTAAGGATGCTTGCAGGGAATCGACTGAGCGTCCTCCCGTGGTCGCCAGCACCCTGACGGGTAAGTCAGCTAGTGCGCGTAACGTTGGCCCAATGAGTTGCTGGAGATCGACATTCGCCAGTGTGCCTTGTGAAACGATAATAAGAGGCCGACTGTCGTCCGGCGCCCACCACTCAGGAACACACTCAGTTGCAACATGGTGAGATAATGGTCCAACAAATCGCACACTTTGTGGTAAATCGTCACGCTGGTACTCAAGCTCAGTGGTGGATAGCTGTAAGAAACGATCGCAATGGCCAATCAGCGTATCCATAAAAGGTTGCTCAAGCGGCTTTCCTCCCGCCTGCACCATCGCATGATTAAATGCGTGCTGAACTTCGCTCATAAATCCCCGCGTTTCCTCATCGACAAGTTGCTCATGACTTAGATCGGGCGGCAGCAATTTAGGAGGAATACGGGGTCCATAGAAAACAGAATCTCGCGTTGAGTAGGACAATGGTGTAACACCTATAACGATGACGGGTGGCCGCAACCTGGAGAGCAACAGCGGCAAGACACCATAAAAACAGTTTTCAACCATGAGCAGGTCGGCATTGGTTTTTGTCAGCGCTTCACGCAATTGGCGATCCAGCAATGGAATCGGCGCAGCAAAGAAATTTTTCAGCGCCAGAGCCATCTGCGCGTTACCTGGTGGCAGCGTGGCTCGCAGAGGGAAATGCTGCTCAAGGTGCCTGTAGTCAAAATCAATGTCATCGCTAAAAGGAATAAATCCTACCCCAGCGGCCTCCGCCTGCTCACGGAATAGCGCGCCGCTAAACAGCGTGACATCGTTCCCCTGCGCAACCAAATAGCGAGCTATGCTCAGCAACGGGTAAACGTGCCCCGGCGTTGCCATCGCCGCCATGAGAATATGTGCCATGATGCTTTCCCTTATGCTGCGTTATCAATACAGGTATTCACGCAAATCGGGGTGCCTTGAATGTGCACACGTTGCAGGTGACGAGCCGAATGAGCCGTAAACGCTTCGCGCCCATGCAGTAGCGAGAAGTTGTCGGCTATCACAACATCGCCCTGTAGCCATTGGTGCGCATAATAATAACGGGGATCGTACAGATGCTGCCGTAACGTCTGGCTAAATGTGTTTTGTGCTTCCGGCGCAATATGATGATATTCCAGCGCATGCTGGTTAAGGAAACGCTCCCCTTTGGTCGGCGGTTCGTTATAACGCATGATCTCACCAACGCCATTAGGATGAGGAATGACCAATGGTGAAGTCACCTCACCACCGTAATGCACAACGGCCTTAATGCGATAAGTGATTGAAACACGACGCCACTCCTCGACTAACGGTGCATCGGCCCCAGCCAGCAAACGTGTGGTATCAACGAAGGTGGTGCGTCCACCTTGATCCTGCCCCGGCGCAGAAACGCAATGGAACAGTTGAAATTCGGGGATCGTTGGCTTGTACATTCCATCCCAGTGTAGCGGCACATAGCTGTTATCGAAGATGTGATCCTTGGTATCCGCATGCTCTTTTACATCCAGCACTGCCCCAAAAGGCCACATCATGATTTCCCCCCAGTGACCAGCATACTCAGTTAACGTTTCGGGATCGGAAAAGCCAGAAGAAAAACCACGTAGTACCAGAAGATGATACTCGCGAGCAAGCTCACGCAGTGTGTCGATCGGCAGTGTAGCGATGCCCTGCCCCGCTTCAACAGGGGTCAATAGCGCGCCAAAAGGAGAAAGCAGCTCGATGCTGCAATTCACTCTATTTTCCATCGTGTATATTCCTTTATAAGATGACAATATCGATGTTTTCAGCAGATCATAAGGTGAGAAAAGTGCACACTTATGCCACATCCGACTGTTTAACTAAGTAGTGGCTAGGCGTACCACGGATTTCCACAACCTCACCGGCCAACTGCTGCGCATCCGTATTCTTCATAAGCACAAACTGCCCATTAACATTGGCGGCAACACCATGCCAAGGCGTTAACCAGTCATCTTTGGTGGGCATCATATGAATACCCAGTTTCAGGCTGTCCGCAGGTTGAGGGTGAATAGACAAACGGATAGCGTCTGGGAAATTTTCAGCAAGCAGATTGCCCCACGCCCAGCTACGTTGAATAACGCCACATGCGCGTTTTTTAGCATCCTTCTGTAAGGCCGCATTAGAGCCGGTATAGTCAGGCCGCAGACTATCTTCATAGAGGAAGCGAGTTATTGAACGATAAAGCTGTAAACCTTCTTCGCTCTGCATAAGCTGCTCCTTGATCTCCTCTGCCGATTCGGCGTAATCCTCAACCAGTCGTTGGCGAAGATGGCCATAGTCAGCGGTGAGTGCCGCCATATTCTCTACATCCTTAAGATTAAAGACGCTGAGATGAACAGCTCCCAGTTCATGCAATAAGTTTTCGATCTCATCCTGATAGGTGTTAATGGTCTCGTCGCTGGTCCCAATTAGATCGCCAAATACATGCCCATCCGAGCAAATACGGATATGTGCGCCGGGCGGATAATAAAGCTGAATACGCTGACATAACGAATTCAGAAATATCAGGGACAAGCGCTCTGCCATGTCTGGCATTCTCCCCAGTACCTTATAAGGGCTAGGAGATTTAACGGGAAACGCCGGTAGAATAAGTTCAACCCGACGACCTTCGTCAACAAAAGTACGAATTCTGGGTAATTGAACCTGAGTTACCTGAGATTCCTCTTCACTCACTGACTTCGTCGAGTGGGTGAATCGACGCCGATATTGAATTAACTCCCTTAATATTAGCGATGAAACTAATTCATTATTCATTATATCCAAAATAACCTCACTCATTTACATTCATTTAAAAATAGAATTAACCACATAGCTATGGCGTAGAAACAATAGAATAAAAACCCTTCACGAGTACAAAGAAAATACTGAATAACATATTCAGTATTTTTATTTACATAGCTAATAATTAACTTTGAATATAAAACTAATATAGTAAAATGGAGAGTGGTTTGTGTATTAAAAATGAGAGATAGTCATATTACTGAGACCATTAGCGACAAGAGTAGTGCAAAAGAGATGAGTAGATAACGGAGAACTGACTATGGAGGGAGGCAGATTATATATGGGCTGACTACCCAGTCAGTCGTTGGATATTCATTGACAGAAAAGGGCGAAGTACTGGCGTCATCGACTTATGACGGATACCAACCGTAACCAAATAAGAATAAATCATCTACTTTAACTAATTATATCACGAGATCTAATTGATCGTTTTCACTCTCTACTCTTTTAACCATAAAATCGTTAGAATGTAGAAAACCAAGAAACCTCATTTTATTTATTAAATCGTCGCCTTTCACCCTAAGCTTCAGAGTGTTTATTGCAATATCGTTAATAATAATATAATCATCTGGCATTATATTCATAAAACACTTACCACCAATTAATATGGAAGTGAAATAACTTCCATTTGAATTAAACGCCACCGCGCCCCGTCCGGCAGGCTCACCCGCAACAGTCGGTCCTGCACGTCCCAGTCGAAGTACGTTTCCTTCGGCCTGAACCCCGGACGCGTTTCCCGTTTCATCGCCAGACGCCCGCAGTCATCATACCGGTACTGCGTATGGCCGCGCTCCACCACCCGACCCGCCGTATCATACCGCACCGACGACTGTACCACCGCATCCTGCACCTTCAGCGTCTCACCCAGACCCGGCGCTATCTGCGACACCTCGCACAGGTTCTGTTCGCTGTCGTAGCCAAATAGCCGTGCTTGGCGCCGCCATTGTGGCGGACGGTGGAAAAGGCAAGATTATTATTGAAATGCAGATTAATCTGTAGCGACTGACCAGACCATATAGCATTGACAATGCAATAGCACATACGATATTTTTCAAACCCACTCATAGCCAAAGCCTTATTATTCAATAGGGTAACAAATTCAGATTTAACCATGAGTGTCATTACTGACAGAGCCAAAAATCCGATGACCACGTATATAGAACGTGTTATTCAGTTAGAAATAAAAAACCTGAAGGGTCATAGATGATCTTTTCGGATTTTTTATAAATTCAAAATTGTATTTAATTAACTTTCATATCTAACAAACACCCAGCCTTTATAAGAGTTCAACTTACCTACAGGTTCACATGACTTGACTAAATTGATCTCTTGATTTTCCAATTCAGGACATGATGCCATTATTTCGCTTACAGCAACATCGATGATTTCATCATCATCAGGCTCAGTGTCCAAATACCCATACATTATGATTTTTTTATCAAAAAAATCATAAGCTAATGCTCTAACATTTTCATTAACGTTACCCAAAAGCGAATTAAATATTATTAATTTCAGTTCATTCATATTCATCTCATAACCTACCTAAATTGTATCAGGCAACGCCGGAACAATATGAGCACCATTTTTACGGCTATGGATTAGCCCCCATGATGTGGAAGTATTAGTACCATTCATATCTTTATGAGTACCGTTCACATCACCAAAATCCACTTTAATTTTATTTTCGTTAATTACCCTAGAGGTATTAACATTTCCTGCATGGTAGTTATCTAATAATTCTTGAGGCTTAGCATCTATAACACTCTTACCCTCAACGTAGTTATTATGTCCTTCTATATGTTTACCTTGTGCGCCGTCATGAATTTTTGTTGAAATATTTGGTTTTTTAACTTCTGGCTTTTGGCTGTTTTCAGGTGAGTTCGGCTGCTTACAGCCAGATTCCGTCAACCCTAGCGGATCAACCCATTCTAACGGATTATGTACGTAACTTTGTGGTTGGATACCCCCACCCAGCCCTATCGGATCCGGAGACAGATGCTGCCCCCCTCTCCGCATCATAGTAACGATGTCAGTTGTAGTAAAGCCCCGTTTCCGCGTCGTACAGCTGCCCCTGATAGCGCAGCTCGCAGTACACTTCCTCGTTTGCCGCATCACCCAGGTAGCGCCGCAGCGGGATAGGCCGTCGCTCTTCACGATGCGCCCCCCACAACCCCTGCTCGCCGCGCCAGCGGATTTCCCCTTCCTCGCTGCACAGCTCTCTCGCGGTTCCTGTCAGGTCAGTGACGATGTAGTGCAGTTGTGTGCTATCACCTTGCGCTTCCACTTGCGCAAGTGGTCGGAAGCTCCCCGGCTCGTACACCCACTGTACCTCCCGCGCCGCTGACCCGTCTGCCCGGTACTGCTGCTGACCAATTAACTGGTTTTATTATACCGTGTGATATGCCCCGCATAGTGGCAGATCCACCCCGCCTTCGGCCATTAACCTTAAAAGCCGCTGGCTCGAAGAGTCGGGCTTTATCACCGGGATGCCCGTCACCGTCACTGTGGAGCGGGGCAGGATTATTATTGAGACGCAGATTAATCTGTAGCGACTGACCAGACCATAAAATAATAAAGCCGAAAGGATCGTAAGATCACTTCCAGCTTTTTTAACGAACCATTCATGTATAAAATCTAAACATCATTAAATATGTCTATTAATTTTTCCATTCGGATTCCATATGCATTTATTTCCCCATCATTACCTATACCAACATTAGATATAGCATTCGATAGTTCATCTAAAATAACATCAACATCCTGTTCAGAAAACTCAACAAAATACCTACCAGTCGGATATACATCTTTTATTTTTATCTCCCCCGTTCCTACACTTTCTTTTAATACCCCTGCTATATGAGGGTCAGAAATAAAAACAAGAAGATCATTTATAACCTCACGATTTAGCTTAAAATTCATAGCCTCACCTTACCATTCTGGGGTTGTAACTAAAGCCAAGATCATTAGCTCGACGCTGCGCTGAACCACTTCCCGAGACTCGACTAGTTCCTTGACCCCAAATTTCTGGCCCGCGAGATTTTCCGAATGTTGTAACAACCTTACCGTCCTGATTTAATACGACAGTTGCTCTTTTACCTTGATAGCGGGTTGTTCCATTTGCATTTTCTACAACTTTTTTAGGATTCTTCACTGCATCGAGCATATCTTTAGCATTGACCCCTTTACCACCATTACGGCCAACTGCTTGGTTTAAACCATGCTTCGTATAACCAGTAATTTTTCCAGCTACTGGCTTATTCGGCTGTTTACATCCCGATTCCGTCAACCCCAGCGGATCCACCCATTCCAACGGATTGTGAACGTAGGCTTGAGGCCGGATTCCACCAAGTAACCCTATCGGGTCATAGGGACAACTCCGGTGCAGTCGTACTTTTTAGTGCACTCAACCACTTGAAGCAACAGCCTTTTTAGACAGCGTTTTCGGCCATGTTAACACGCCCGTAACCCACAACTCCCGACGCGCACTTTTGCCCGCAGACACGCTACCGCCACGCTGTGACTTCCCTGTCTGCCTGCGCCACATCATAGCAGCGGCGTCAGCCGCTGCCATTACTCGTTTTGTTGCTGAACCGGGGTTTATTGTGGCGCGAGCCGTTCCGCAGCTTGCTGTGGGACGGTGAAGCGTCTGCCGGGCGCGGGCTGGCGAGGCCCGCAAGACAAGACGTTGAACAGGGAGGCCCCCGGCGGGGGCCGCACGGGGCGAAGATGGCGAGCACGGGAACGAGCAAGGAGCTTGCGACTGCGAGCCGGGCACAGCCAGTGCAGCGGGGTTGGGGCGGGGGCGAGGTGAAGCCGTTAAGCGCCGTGACGAAGGAGCGGCTTCTGCTTTGGGGTTGACGTTGGTCGAGGGTTGACGCCGGAGCCAGTGCCGCCAGGGAGGGCGGCCACACCGTAAGAGCCGAGAACGAGTGCCGTTGCCGACAGCAGAGCGAGCGGGCGAGCTGTGCGCCACACCGCACCAAGAACCCAACCCCGGCGGCCAGCCGCTCACTGAGGTTGAGGTAGCCGCAGCGCGCCCTTAACCTGCCCGGCGCCGATATAATGTGTGTTGCGCGTTGGCCGCGTTCAGCGGCTTTCGCGTAATGCCACATTATGTTGAATGACGTTCGGCCAGCAACGATTGTTACAGAGAACGCTTTTGTCTGGTGCTGGCCGGGCGGCATTTACCGCCGGAGCGCCTTGGCTGAACAAGGCAGTAAGCCCGCAGGGACGAGGGCTTTCTGCCCTGCACCGCCCTACGGCTTTGAAGAGAGGGAGCTACTTTTTCGGGCTGTCCGGTTTGCGTTTCTTCCTGCGCCGGGGTTTCGGTTTCCGCTCTGCCGGATGGGTTTTCTCATGCACCGCCTTCAGATGACCGATAGCCACTCGGGTATATATCTGCGTCGTTTCCAGTTTCTCATGACCCAGTATCGCTTGTATGTGTCGCGTGTCCGCCCCGTTCTCTAACATCTGTGTCGCCATCGAGTGCCGGAACACATGACATGCCCCAGCCTTTTTCAGGTGGGCGTCATCCCGTATTGCCCGGCCTGCCAGTATCGTCAGCGTCGCCCGTCCCAGCGTCTTCCCCCATATCGTCACGAACAGCGCACCGCTGTCATGTTTCGTCGTCAGCCTTGGCCGCACTGCATCCAGATAGCGCTGCACCCAGACCAGCGCCCGCAGGCCAACCGGAACCACCCGGTCTTTGTTGCCTTTGCCCTGTCGCACCACCAGTACCCCGCGCCCCACGTCCACATCGGCCAGCATCAGTCCGGCCAGCTCTGAACGTCTTAGTCCCGTGCTCCACAGCATTTCCAGCACCGCGCGGTTACGTAACCCGGTCAGCGTTTCCGTGTCCTGTGCGTCCATCACCGCTTCGGTTTCTTCCTCGCTCAGTATCTGCGCCGGTAATCGCTTCTCGGCTTTCGGCAGCGTCATCTGCTCGGCGGGGTTGTACAGGATATGGTGACGGTGCAGCAGCCAGCGGAACAGCCCACGTATCGCTGACAGGCGGTTAAGCTGACCACCGAGAACCAGCAGTTTGCCGTCTGCCTTGCGGTAGCCGTGCAGGTAACGCTGATAGGCTTCCAGCACCGACAGGCTCACCTGTGCCGCCTGCGTAAGTCCCCGCTCCTCGCACCACGTCACGAACGGGCGAAGCCGTTCACCGTAGCCTTCCACCGTGCGCGGGCTGTGGCTCGTGGCCGTCAGGTATTCAAGGTAAGCGGTGGTGTGCTGGCGCAGCGTCTGTGACAGGCTGCTAAGGTAAAGGGCTTCCGAGCTGGGTAGTTTCGGTTTGGTCATGGCGGCGCGTCCTGCGAGGTGATGAGGGGTTACGATGTGATGCGTTTGTTTCTCTTCGCCGGAACAGGGCTTTTCGCCTTATCGCCACTTGCGACTGACGAACCCTTACCCCGCGTGGCTTGGCGGGATTTTCCAGACTCCAACTTGGCACCAACTTGGGGGCAACTTGAGGCCAACTTGCTCTCCTTATCCCCCAACTTGCGTGAGTCGTACTGTCCTGCCGGATTATCTTCCGGCGGATCGATAAGGCCGCACAGATGCGTATTATCATCGCTTCCGTTCCCATCCCACAGCAGTTCGTACTGCAACAAGTGCCCCCGACTGCCGCCGTGGATAAGCAGGTATTCCATTTCGACCAGCCGCAGACAGTGGACTTTCAACTGGTTATCGCTCCACTGGGTCGCGTTGCGGATATCCCGCCGGGTAAAACGTACCTCGCCCGGCTTCCTGTTTTGCGTATGTGCTAACTGATTGACCATGCCCTGTATCAGCAGCAACAGCTTGCGCGTCTGTGGCGGCATCTCGTCCAGCGTGCGGCCTAATATCTCGTGCGCTAACCGGTTGGCCAGCACGATATCCGAGCGCGCCACCTCGATATACTCGATAACCGCGCCACGGTGTTCAACCTGCTTTATCTCCCGCTGATACTGGTGCAGCAGCGTGATGCTCTGGATTAACGTCAGGTATTTCATATGGTCGCGGCGGGTACGGGTTTTGTCGCTCAGGAACGTGAGCTGGCTGGCGAACGGGTTCACCACTTTTAACGGTTTCAGTAACCGCTGGGCATTCTGGTGCAGTTCGGTGAGATAGCCTTTCTCGTTCTCCATCAGCAACCCTTCCAGCGTTTGCTTGTGGCGCTGCAAGGCGTGTATCGCTTCCGTCTGTTCGCGGGATTCGTTCACGCTGAGAACCAGACAACGGTTTAACAGCTCTTCATCCACATCGATGGCTGTCGTTGTTAACATCAACATCACCGGGCCTTTCACCGTGTACTGTTTGGTAACAAGGTTTCCCGTCGCATCATCCTTGCCCGTTGATGCTATCGTCAGTTCTCCGTCACTCTGCAACAGCTTCAGCGCATAGGCGGCTTGCCTGACGCCTTCTTCTTCCGCTATCGCCAGTATCTTGTGCTGTAAGTTCGTTTCGCCCAGATAGAACAGGCTCTGTCCCGTCATGGCCGAGTATTGCAGCCGCTCTTCCGGTGGGATGAGGTTCAGTACCGCATCCATCAGCGAGGATTTTCCCGCCGCCGAACTGCTCTGGATTAACACCGCTAACGGTCTGTCCAGCTTGCGCGATACTGCCGCCAGATACCCCGCCACTAAGTTGGTCGATTCCCCCACCACGCCACAGGCGGCAAGATCATCCGTCAGCCTGCCGATAAGGTTCGGGTCTTGCAGCAACGCCAGCGCGTCGGCTTTCGCGGCATCGTCCAGTTCTGGTGCGGTGTCACTGGCGGTTTCCGGCTGGCTCAGATGACTTTCCAGTGCCAGCAGCACCCGTCCCAGAGTGCGTTTAAGGTCACTTTCCGCTAACCCTAACTCACTCGCGGCCAGCCGCGCATACCCTGCACGCGAACGCGCACTCATCATGTCCACGCTGTCCGCGAACACCACGCCGCTTTCCGTATCCAGTACCTGCGCGTTCACCTTCATCGCGCCGCTGCCCGCTTTCACCGATGCCATGCCCCGGATGCGCCACTGCTGGCCGGACAGCGCTATCTCAAGCTCACCGTTTGGCAGGGCGTCAACCACAACCCCGGCAGCTAAAGAGGCGGCAGGTTGAGACGGTTTTTCAGGCTGTGGCACGGATTCAGGTTCAACGCTGACCGCTTCCCCCATTGGCAACGCGCCGTCAACCAGTAACCCGAACGCTGCTTCTGGTTCGGCCACACTGCATAAGTAGCCGTTCGCATCCATGCCAGACGGGAACACCACGCGGAACGGGGTGATGCCCTCAGCGGCTAAGGACTCAGCCAGTGTTACCGCCGCCGTATTGCCTGCCTCATCGTTATCGAACGCGATAAGCACCTGTTTTACCCCGTGGCGGATAAAGGCTTGTCGCATCTCATCGGTAAAGCCATTTACCCCATACGCCGCCGTCACATTACGATACCCCGCCACCCAGAACGACATCGCATCGATAAGCGATTCGCATAAGATGACCGACTTACTCGCAACCAGTGCCTGTTCGTTCCACACCCCGCCGTGTGGCCCCGGCAGGTACAGGTGTTTTGGCGTCCCGGCACGCAACTTGTCGCACAGTTTGCGCCCGTACAGCTCCCGCACCTGACCGTGACTATCGATAACAGGAACAACCAGTGAACCCGCCAGATGTTCATGGCCGCTGTCACGCATCACCCCGATGGCCTGCAACTGCGCCCGGATGGCCGCACCGTCTTTCAGCTTCTTTGATGGCAGACGATAGCCCAGCGTCCGGTTGGCGAACCCCAAGCGGAACTGCGCCACTAACTCAGGATGATTGAGGCGGCGTTTTTCCAGATAGGCGATGGCCTCCGGCGCGTTCAGCAGGGTGTGATGGTAGAACTCGGTAACACGATGCAGTAACGCCTGCCGCTCCTGTTCATCAGCGATATCCGCCACCGGTGGCAACGGTTCAGCCGCTGGCACACTACCCAGCTCACGCCGCAGCTTATCGACCGCATGAGGCAGGCTTAAGCCTTCCGTCTTCATCACCCAGTCAATGACCGAGCCGCCTGCATCACAACCGAAGCAGTGATAGAGGTTTTTGTCCGGGCTGATAACCATGGAAGGGGTGTTCTCCTGATGGAACGGGCACAGCACCACCCAGTCCTTGCCGCGCTTCACCACCGTTCTTCCCTGACCACGCACCACTTCAACCAGTGACACGGCGGCTTTCAGGTGCTGCAACTCGGATTCGGGGATGCGTGCCATAAACGGATTTCCTCTAAAAACCTGTCAATAGGGTTTGGCTAAAAATAACTCGACGCCAATATACCACATAATGTAGTATATACAACATATCGTGGTAAAACGTGAGGTAAGTTATGGCTGTCCTATTACATTCAACATCGGTAACAGCTATGGCTATCAGTAACGAAGAGCGCGATTTCTTCATGGCACTGGGTGAACGCATCACCACCCTGCGTAAAGAGCGGGGTATCACACAGGCTGAACTGGCGGAGAAGCTTGGCGTTTCCCAGCAGACGGTTCAGGCATGGGAAGCGGGGCGCAGAAGGATTAAGGTTTCATCACTCCCTTCTGTAGCACAGATTTTTTCAGTTTCGCTTGAAGAGGTATTCGGGGAAGCCCCGGAGCCTGCCAGACGCAAGCGCGGCCCGGCCCCGAAGTGGCAGCAGCAGATGGAAGAGATAGACAGTTTGCCGAAGGCAAAACAGAAGATGATTTCGGAGATGTTAAGCGCTCTGATTGCTCAGGCGCGTAACTGACGGATAAATAGCGCGGCGAAGATGAGTTTGCACCTCACCCACGCCGCTCACCACAAGCAACTATAGGAGTAGTTACCATGGCTGACGCGCATTCTACGCCAGATACCACCGTTTTTAAAATCTCTCAGGCCGAGCGCTTTACGCGGGTAGGCTATCGCCCCATCAAGGGCAACCATGACACCCCCGCGATTAACATTGCCGGGCAGTGGCTGAAGGACGCCGGATTTACCACTGGGCAATCGCTCAAGCTGCGCATTATGCCCGGCTGCATTGTCATCACCACGCAGGATATCCATGAACTGTGGGGCAACCTGCACGCCCTGAGCATCGCGCCATTTGATGAACGTGCCGCGACCCACTGGCTGAACCATTTTCCCGGCGGGCTGAACATGGAGAGCGCACGATGAGTCTTCATTATGCTTTCCAGCACGGCGACCTGCCGGAACTGACGCTGACAGGCAACGAACTGGCACAGGCGGGTTTTACCGCTGAGGCGCTGTTTCGTATTGGCCTGTACCGCAATGGATTAATGCTGACACGACTGGATGAGGATACCGACATCGCCGCGCTGCTAAACGAACTGGACGGCAGCGAGACGGAGGGCGCGGACTGGGTGGGGGACAACGGGGAACTGACGCTGGCAGGGGACTGGCTGACGCAGAGCGGGTTACTCGGCCAGTCGTTAAGCATTGAGGTACTGCTCGGTAAGATAACCATTCGGGCAGAACAAGGGAATATGCTGGCGTAATAATACCAACCGCTAAAAATAAAAAAGCCGGAAGGATCGTGAGATCGCTTCCGGCTATTATTTATTTTACTTTACCAATAACAATTGCATTAATTTGATCATATATATATTCGCAGGCTTCATCTTCTGTCGGGAAACTTACCATCCCAGTTTTAATCCCTCTTTCTGAGTAATAAACAACCCAACAACCATTTTCGTGATCAAGACATAATTTTTCATTTGGTAAGCCGCCATCCAAAGAATATAAAGTTCTCGACACTTTCTCTTTGATAAGCCTATCTTTTAGCTCTTTTTTATTCATAAAAATCACCGTCTCTTTAACGAACCATCCCTCACCAAATTTATTATCTTATCAGGTAATTCGTACTGAGTTCCGCCACCTTCATATCCGAACCAGCCTTTAATATCACCGGCATCAACAGTAATTGGCTTAACAACTTCATAAACATTATAAGGTCTACCATCTGACCCCGGTTTCAAGGCTCTATCTCTATATGGAACTCCTTCAGGAGAGGCGAATGTTCCATATTCAGTACCATATCTATCAATTGTAGAACCGGGTAATAATGTAAATTTAGATGAGTCGCCATCGAAACCTCGATTTGGTGGCCACTCATTATGATCTGAGAAATTCGATGATTCTCTGGCTCTACGGCTTGCCTCTATATTTTCGAGCACCCTTTTCCGCTGTTCACATGCAGATTCAGCTAATCCCAAGGGGTCAACACGGGTTAGCGGATTGTGAACGTAGGCTTGAGGCCGGATTCCACCCAGTAACCCTATCGGGTCATAGGGACAACTCCGGTGCAGTCGTACTTTTTAGTGCACTCAACCACTTGAAGCAACAGCCTTTTTAGACAGCGTTTTCGGCCATGTTAACACGCCCGTAACCCACAACTCCCGACGCGCACTTTTGCCCGCAGACACGCTACCGCCACGCTGTGACTTCCCTGTCTGCCTGCGCCACATCATAGCAGCGGCGTCAGCCGCTGCCATTACTCGTTTTGTTGCTGAACCGGGGTTTATTGTGGCGCGAGCCGTTCCGCAGCTTGCTGTGGGACGGTGAAGCGTCTGCCGGGCGCGGGCTGGCGAGGCCCGCAAGACAAGACGTTGAACAGGGAGGCCCCCGGCGGGGGCCGCACGGGGCGAAGATGGCGAGCACGGGAACGAGCAAGGAGCTTGCGACTGCGAGCCGGGCACAGCCAGTGCAGCGGGGTTGGGGCGGGGGCGAGGTGAAGCCGTTAAGCGCCGTGACGAAGGAGCGGCTTCTGCTTTGGGGTTGACGTTGGTCGAGGGTTGACGCCGGAGCCAGTGCCGCCAGGGAGGGCGGCCACACCGTAAGAGCCGAGAACGAGTGCCGTTGCCGACAGCAGAGCGAGCGGGCGAGCTGTGCGCCACACCGCACCAAGAACCCAACCCCGGCGGCCAGCCGCTCACTGAGGTTGAGGTAGCCGCAGCGCGCCCTTAACCTGCCCGGCGCCGATATAATGTGTGTTGCGCGTTGGCCGCGTTCAGCGGCTTTCGCGTAATGCCACATTATGTTGAATGACGACTGGCCAGCAACGTTAAGGTCAGAGTGTGACTGAGGCTGGCGCTGGCCGGGCGGCATTTACCGCCGGAGCGCCTTAGCCACATAAAGGCAAGCGGTGCGCCACGGACGGCGCGCCTTTTGCCCTGCACCGTCCTTCGGGATGGAAGGGAGTGAGCTACTTTTTCGGGCTGTCCGGCTTGCGCTTCCTGCGCCGGGGTTTCGGCTTCCGCTCTGCCGGATGGGTCTTCTCATGCACCTGTTTCAGATGACCGATAGCCACTCGGGTATATATCTGCGTCGTTTCCAGTTTCTCATGACCGAGTATCGCCTGGATGTATCGTGTGTCCGCGCCGTTCTCTAACATCTGCGTGGCCATTGAGTGCCGGAACACATGACACGCTCCCGCCTTTTTCAGATGCGCCTGTTCGCGGATAGCGCTTCCCGCCAGTATCGTCAGCGTCGCCCGTCCCAGCTTCTTCCCCCATATCGTCACGAACAGGGTGCCGCT
Source organism: Pectobacterium atrosepticum (assembly GCF_000740965.1). Taxonomy (NCBI): domain Bacteria; kingdom Pseudomonadati; phylum Pseudomonadota; class Gammaproteobacteria; order Enterobacterales; family Pectobacteriaceae; genus Pectobacterium; species Pectobacterium atrosepticum. Next base: position 3,733,225 of record NZ_CP009125.1, read on the forward strand.
GTCGTGCTTCGTCGTCAGCCGTGGCCGCACCGCATCCAGATAGCGCTGCACCCAGACCAGCGCCCTCAGGCCAACCGGAACCACCCGGTCTTTGTTGCCTTTGCCCTGTCGCACCACCAGAACCCCGCGTCCTACGTCGATATCGGCCAGCATCAGCCCGGCCAGCTCTGAACGTCTGAGTCCCGTACTCCACAGCATTTCCAGCACTGCACGGTTACGCAGTCCGGTTAACGTTTCCGTGTCCTGCGCGTCCATCACCGCTTCGGTTTCTTCCTCGCTCAGTATCTGTGATGGCAGGCGTTTCTCTGCTTTCGGCAGCGTCATCTGCTCGGCGGGGTTGTACAGGATATGGTGACGGTGCAGCAGCCAGCGGAACAGCCCACGTATCGCTGACAGGCGGTTAAGCTGCCCCCCTTGCGCCAGCGGTTTACCGTCTGCTTTGCGGTAGCCGTGCAGGTAACGCTGATAGGCTTCCAGTACTGCCAGACTTACCTGTGCCGCCTGTGTGAGTCCCCGCTCTTCACACCACGTCACGAACGGGCGCAGCCGTTCACCGTAGCCTTCCACCGTGCGCGGGCTGTGGTTCGTGGCCGTCAGGTGCGCAAGGTAAGCCATGGTGTACTGGCGCAGCGTCTGTGACAGGCTGCTAAGGTAAAGGGCTTCCGGGCTGGGTAGTTTCGGTTTGGTCATGGCGGCGCGTCCTGCGAAGTGAGAAGAGACGTTAAGGAAGCGGCGCTACGGTGTGATGCGCTTATCGTCTGCCACCGGAACAGGGCTTTTGGCTTTAACCCGACTTGCAACAGGTGACGCCTTATCCGCTGCGGCGTCGCGCGGTTTTGCTGACCCAGACTTAGCCCCGACTTGAGGCAGACTTGACCCCGACTTGCGGTTACCAGCCCCAGACTTGCGTGCGTCGCACCCGCCTTTTTCACTGCCTTCCGGTTCGATTAACCCGCACAGATGCGCCCCTTCCGGCACCGTGCCATCCCACAGCAGTTCGTATTGCAGCAGGTGTCCCCGGCTCCCGCCATGAACCAGCAGGTATTCCATTTCAGCCAGTCGCAGGCAGTGCAGCTTTAGCTGGCTGTCACTCCACTGCGTCGCGTTGCGGATATCCCGCCGGGTAAAGCGCACCTCGCTCGGTTTTTTGTTCTGCGCATGCGCTAACTGATTCACCATCCCCTGTATCAGCAGCAACAGCTTGCGCGTCTGCGGCGGCATTTCGTCCAGCGTCCGACCAAGGATTTCATGCGCCAGTTTGTTGGCCAGCACGATGTCCGAGCGTTCCACCTCGATATACTCGATAACCTGCCCACGGTGTTCAACCTGTTTTACTTCCCGCTGATACTGATGCAGCAGCGCGACAGACTGGATTAACGTCAGGTATTTCATATGGTCGCGGCGGGTGCGGGTTTTATCGCTCAGGAATGTGAGCTGGCTGGCGAACGGATTGACCACTTTTAGCGGTTTCAGTAACCGCTGGGCGTTCTGGTGCAGTTCGGTGAGATAGCCTTTTTCGTTCTCCATCAGCAAGCCCTCTAACGTCTGCTTGTGCCGCTGCAACGCATGTATCGCTTCGGTCTGTTCGCGGGATTCGTTCACGGTGAGGACCAGACAGCGGTTCAGCAACTCTTCGTCCACATCGATGGCCGTCGTCGTTAACATCAGCATCACCGGGCCTTTCACCGTGTATTGTTTGGTGACCAGATTCCCTGTGGCATCGTCCTTGCCGGTACTGGCAATGGTCAGTTCCCCGTCACTCTGCAACAGCTTGAGCGCATAGGCGGCTTGCCTGACACCTTCTTCTTCGGCGATGGCGAGGATTTTATGCTGGAGATTGGTTTCACCCAGATAGAACAGGCTTTGCCCCGTCATGGCGCTGTACTGCAACCGCTCTTCGGGTGGGATGAGATTCAGCACCGCCTCCATCAGCGAGGATTTTCCCGCCGCGCTTGATGACTGGATGAGTACGGCCAGCGGTTTATCCAGCTTGCGCGATACCGCCGCCAGATACCCCGCCACTAAGTTGGTCGATTCGCCGACCACGCCACAGGCCGCAAGGTCATCCGTCAGCCTGCCGATAAGGTTCGGGTCACGCAGCAACGTCAGCGCCGCCTCCCGCTGTTCATCGGTGATGTCTTGCGCGGTTTCACCGCTCGTTTCCGGCTGGCTCAGACGCGCTTCCAGTGCCAGCAATACCCGGCCTAAGCTACGTTTAACATCGCTTTCTGCTAACCCCAACTCCGAGGCGGCCAGCCGCGCATAACCTGCACGGCTTCGGGCACTCATCATGTCCACGCTGTCCGCGAACACCACGCCGCTGGCCGTGTCGATAACCTGCGCATTGACCTTCATCGTGCCACTGCCCGCTTTCACCGACGCCATGCCCCGGATGCGCCACTGCTGGCCGGATAACGCTATCTCAAGCTCACCGTTCGGCAGGGCTTCAACCACCACGCCCGGCTCTGACGCCTGCGCTGCCTTAACCACCGGAACCGCAGCTAAAGCAGAAGCCGGTTGTGGCACGGATTCAAGTTCAGCGCTGACCGCTTCCTCCATTGGCAACGCGCCGTCAACCAGTAACCCGAACGCTGCTTCCGGCTCCGAGACTTTACACAGGTATTCATTCGCATCCATGCCCGCCGGGAACACCACGCGGAACGGGCTGATGCCGTCAGCGGCTAATGCAGAAGCCAGTGTTACCGCCGCCGTATCGCCTGCCGCGTCGTTATCGAACGCTATCAGCACCTGTTTCACGCCGTGGCGGATAAAGGCAGTGCGCATCTCTTCCGTGAACCCGTTCACCCCATAGGCGGCGGTGACGTTGCGATAACCCGCTACCCAGAACGACATCGCATCAATGAGTGATTCGCATAAGATGATTGACTTACTTGCCACTAACGCCTGCTCGTTCCACATCCCACCGTGTGGCCCCGGCAGGTACAGATGTTTTGGCGTGCCGGCACGCAACTTGTCGCACAGTTTACGCCCGTACAGCTCCCGCACCTGACCGTTGATATCGATAACCGGAACAACCAGTGAACCCGCCAGATGCTCGTGGCCGCTGTCGCGCAGTACGCCCAGCGCCTGCAACTGACTGCGGATAGTGACACCGGCTTTCTGCTTGCTGGATGGCAGACGATAGCCCAGCGTGCGGTTGGCGAACCCTAAGCGGAACTGCGCCACTAACTCAGGATGATTGAGGCGGCGCTTTTCCAGATAGGCGACGGCCTCCGGCGCATTGAGCAGGGTGTGATGATAGAACTCGGTAACACGATGCAGTAACGCCTGCCTTTCCTGTTCATCGGCGATGTCCGCCACAGGGGGCAACGGCTCAGTGGTGGGCACGCTACCCAGTTCACGCCGCAGCTTATCGACCGTATGCGGCAGGCTTAAGCCCTCCGTTTTCATCACCCAGTCAATGACCGAGCCGCCTGCATCGCAGCCGAAGCAGTGATACAGGTTCTTATCCGGGCTGATAACACACGACGGCGTTTTTTCCTGATGGAACGGACACAGCACCACCCAGCCTTTACCGCGCTTCACCACCTTGCGCCCCTGAGAGCGCACCACTTCAACCAGTGACACGGCGGCTTTCAGGTGCTGCAACTCAGACTCGGGGATGCGTGCCATAAACGGATTTCCTCTAAAAACCTGTCAATAGGGTTTGGCTAAAAATAACTCGACAAGTATATACATCAGCTAGTAGTATTTACAACAGTATAATGTAAAGCATGGAGTAGATTATGGTCATCAGGTCACAAAGGATTTCAGGTAAAACGACTATGGCCGCACCGATAAGCAATGAAGAACAGGTCTTTATCACCGAACTGGGTAAGCGGATAACCGCACTGAGGAAAGAAGCTGGGATGACACAGACGCAGGTTGCACAGGCGCTGAACGTTTCCCAGCAGGCTGTACAGGCATGGGAAGCAGGAAGAAGACGGATACAGATTTCCATACTCCCAGCCGTGGCGAGAGTGTTATCAGTTTCTCTTGAGGATTTACTCGGTGAGGAAGCAGAGAAGGCCGCCCGTAAACGTGGCCCGACGCCAAAATGGCAACAGCTTATTGAAGAGATAGACAGTTTGCCGAAGGCAAAACAGAAGATGATCTCGGAGATGTTAAGCGCTCTGATTGCTCAGGCGCGTAACTGATGGATAAATAGCGCGGCGAAGATGAGTTCGCACCTCACCCCGCCGCTCACCGCAAGCAACTAAAAGAGGTAGTTACTATGGCTAACGCACATTCTAAGTCAGGCGTCACCGTTAATAAAGCAGCCAAAACAGAGCGTTACTACACCGTGGGATATGCTTCGCATAATGGCAAGCCCAACCCGCCCTCTGCCATCAACCTTAAAGGCCGCTGGCTGGAAGAGTGTGGCTTTATCACCGGGATGCCGGTGACCGTCACAGTGGAGCGCGGCAGGATTATTATTGAGACGCAGATTAATTTATAAAAACTGACCTGACCGCTAATAAAATAAAAAACCGGAAGGATCGTGTGATCGCTTCCGGCCATTAAAATAAGATGTCGTATTGCAAACCTGATATTAATTTGGCAGCAGTATTTCCTCTGCAACTATTTCTATGATATCACCCGATTGAATTTCAATTTTCATTCTTTCAAACCCATAGGAATTTCTATCTAACTCAATAACTTCATTAATACTCACGCTCTCTCCCCACTCATCACTCTTAGGTATATTAATCAACTTAACACCACTGGCTTTTATGACAACTGGTTCAGAGTTACTGTTCAATAATTTGATAACAAGCTCCCCTTTACTCCAATCAATTAATAAAGAAAGCAATGTCCAATCGTGCATATTTATATTCATCATGGGTCCATATCTAAGGGTAGATGAGCTTCAGGAGATTCGGAAGGAACGAGCTTCCCATTTATATCGAGCCTTTCTCCTGCTGGATTATTAACATGACAATGAGGACCGCAAGATGCATCAGGATGAATTAGTACCCTTTGTTTTGATGTAACAGGATCAACATAAGCTCCTTTACCTTCCATTGGGTTTGGCCCTTTAGGTTGAAGGCCCGCATCTCTTGCTACTTTATCAATTTCAGCGGGCTTTTTACCTGCTACGTCTTTAGGGTCAATATCAGGGGAAGTCGGTTGTTTACATCCAGATTCAGTCAACCCCAATGGGTCAACCCAAGTGAGCGGGTTGTGAACATAACCCTGCGGTCTCAACCCTCCCGCTAGCCCTATCGGGTCCGGTGACAGATACTGCCCACTCTCCGCATCATAGTAACGATGTCGGTTGTAGTAAAGCCCCGTTTCCGCATCGTACAGCTGCCCCTGATAGCGCAGTTCGCAGTACACTTCTTCATTCGCCGCATCACCCAGGTAGCGCCGCAGCGGGATGGGCCGTCGCTCTTCACGATGCGCACCCCACAAACCCTGCTCCCCACGCCAGCGAACTTCCCCTTCCTCGCTGCACAGCTCTCTCGCGGTTCCTGTCAGGTCAGTGACGATGTAGTGCAGTTGTGTGCTGTCGCCCTGCGCTTCTACCTGCGCCAGCGGCCGGAAGCTCCCCGGCTCATATACCCACTGCACTTCCCGCGCTGCGGAGCCGTCTGCCCGGTACTGCTGCTGACCAATCAGCTGGTCGCCATCCCACCGGTACGCCACCCGCGCTACTGCCTGCGCCGACGGCACCTGCCCCTCGCGCACCTTGTTGACTCTGCGACCAAACGCATCGTAACGATAGCGCCACCGCGCCCCGTCCGGCAGACTCACCCGTACCAGTCGGTCCTGTACGTCCCAGTCGAAGTACGTTTCCTTCGGCCTGAACCCCGGACGCGTTTCACGTTTCATCGCCAGACGCCCGCAGTCATCATACCGGTACTGCGTATGGCCCCGCTCGATTACCCGGCCTGCCGCATCGTACCGTGCCGACGACTGCACCACCGCATCCTGCACCTTCAGCGTCTCACCCAGACCTGGCGCTATCTGCGACACCTCGCACAGGTTCTGTTCGCTGTCGTAGCCAAACAGCCGCGCCTGACGCCGACGTCCCTCATCACGGCGCTCTGCCGTCACCTGACCCGCCCCGTTCAGTCGGAATGCCTGCTCACCCCAGTGGCTGTCGGTGATACCCGTCAGACGGTCCAGCACATCGTACTGATAACGACGCTCCAGCACGTCACTCACCCGCCCGTCCGCCCCTTCCAGCGCCTGACGCTGCAGCAGCCCCGTCGGACTCCACTCGTGGCGTAATGCAAACCCGCTGCCGTTACTGCGTCGCTGCTCTTCACCCGCTGCGGTATGGCTGAACTGCAACGGCTGGTGTGAACCGATACCCAGCGACGACAGCCGCCCCGACTGCCATGCCAGCTGCAGTGGTGCCAGAATGCCGTCGACAATGGCACGCTGACCGCCCGCGTCGTAACCGCTCTGCACCGCTTCGCCGTTGACCGTCTCCGACGTCACCTGGCCCGCCCGGTTATAGGCGTATTCCACCACCGCATCCGGGCTGGCGGCCTGGGTCAGCCTACCGGCAACATCATATTCCAGTTCGGTGATGCCGTCCGTTTCCCCGTCCGCTCTCCGCGCCGTGATACGCGTTATCCGCCCTGCTGTATCATGTTCATAATGAAGAGCACTGCCATCCGGTGCCATTCGCTGCACCAGACGGTCTGCTACATCGTAGTGATAGCGATATACCCGGCCGTCGTAATGCCGCTCCTCACTCAGCCGACCGCTGTGGTCAAAACCGTACGTCCAGTCCCGTCCCTGACTGTTCGTCACCCCGGCGAACTCCGCTTCCGCATTGTAGTGGTAGCGAACGGTTGCGCCCAACGGGTCCGTCGCTTCCAGCAGGTTATCAAACGCCCCATAGCGGAACTGGTAGCGCTGACCCAGCGCATCCGTCACTGCCGTCAGGTTACCTTCCACATCATAACCAAACCGAGTCTCGCTCCCGTCTTCGTACACCACCTTCGACGGTGACTCGCGCACACCGTCATATTCCCAGCGCCGGACCTGCACGCCCGCTTCATGCCCGATATGTCGCTCCGTCAGGCGGTCAAGGTCGTCATACCGGAACGTTACCGGTGGCGCATTATCCCGTTCAAGACTGCTCAGCAGGCCACGGCGGTTATAGTGATAACGCTGCAACACGCCGTCCGGCCCTATCACCGTCGACAGCTGTCCCGTTTCGCCATAAGAATACAGCCACTCACGCCCTTCCGGGTCGTTCACCTCCACAACCTGCCCGGCCGCATTACGCTGGTAGTGCCATTCGCTGCACAGCGGGTCGGTATAGGCCAACAGTTGCCCGTTGTCATCATACAAATACTGATGTGTGGCGCCGTCCGGCAAAGCAACCTCGGTCACCTGCCCCCAGTCGTTACGCTGATACGCCGTACGGCCGCCCAGCGGGTCAGTCTCCGCCACCAGTTGGTTATCCACCCACTCGAACAGGGTCTCACCACCATCTGGCGTACGCTTTAACAGAATATTATTACGCTCATCGCGCACATAGCTGATCACTCCACCAAACCCGCTATAATAATGGCTGGTCAGAGTATCATCATCATATTCAAAGCGCCCCGGCCAGTAACCTTCCGAGGTTCTATCACGAATTACACGACCTTTTTTATCGTAGTCGTGTTCAACCCAGGTCAACGCTAAATCCGACCAGCGCAGCAGCCAACCTTCAGGAGAATAACGATAATCAAAGTTACGCCCCTCATCCGCTCGCACGCTCAGTAAATGCCCGAGACTGTCATAGGTATAGCTAGCCAGTGTTTTCAAAGGCTTGCGATGAGTATCGCATAACGTTAAACAAGTAATACGTTGACGATGAGTTTCCACATGAATCAAGCGATTATCAGGCAAAGCCACCCAGCGTAATATGCCAAACTCCCAAATCAGCGAGATCTGGTTATCCTGCCGATCCTCTATTGATGTTAAGCATAATTCCATCCCTCTGGCGTGCTCAAACCGATAGCGCAAGCTACCGGCATCTTGCAAAATCAACCGTCCCTGTTGGCGGGTCAGACGCCATTGCGGGTTAGATGGCGAACGAGTGGATTCCCCCTCAATAGGCAAAACAAAGATCGCCTGATTGAACTCGCCGTCAGTCAGCGTCACCACACCGTCTTCAAGTGTAAGGCTCATATCCCAGTTACTACGCCATAGTGCGCCTAATAAACTAGGCTTCCTATCACCACCAGATCGGTAATAGCGTTTCATCACCAACGGTAAAATACTTGCCAGTTGGAAATCAGTACGCCACTCCACCATATAACCCGTGGCCATATCGACCGGTTCACCTTCACTTTTGCATTGATTTGATGTAGAGCAGGTATTTCCATCAGCTGTGTTAGCGGTAGATGATGAATGGCCGGGAGTCCCATCAACGTCTGATGGTGTTTTATCCGCTACCTTAATTTCAGGTTTTATAGCTTTTCCCTTACCTATCGCTTCTCCTGATTTTCTGGTAATTATTTTCCCAATAAATGCATTAACCTTCAGGATAATCTCATCAACAATTTCTTTAAATTTATCAATGAGTTTTTTAATAACACCACAAATCGCAGAAAAACTATCTTTTGCAAATGCAACAATCCAACTTTTTGCTGAACTTGCGGCATTATTTACCATTAATTCAATAGCAGTAATTATTTTATTGAGCAGATTTATAGCTTCTTTAGCCTCTTTATTAATTTTTTCTGCGAAGTCCATTAACCATCGAACAATATTACCATTAGACAAATTTCTAATTTCACGAACAGCCAGTTGAACAGCTTGATTATCCAACGCACTTTTTTCTAATGCTTTCATTGCACGGACAACAGATTTCCCTGCAATTTTTAGCGCATGTCCTGGACCAGGAATAACACCTACGACATTCAGTGCACCTTCAGCAAGAAAGTAGTTATCTTCCAAGTTATCTGGTTTCTTATAGGCGGCCCAGCACCACTCACCAATAAAATAAACATCGGGTGCTTGACCAACAACAGGGATAAAACCGAGAATAATTTGACAAAGCAACAAAACCGCTGTTTCTGTTGTCTGATCGGCAACCTCTGCCGACAAACTATGATGAATCTTATTAATTGCTCGCTTGAATTCACGATCCCCTGCATTAATCTGTTTTTTTAATGTTTGAAAGCGGTCATAGGCTAGCTGATATTTATCTTCAACATTAGAAAAAAATCGTCCACTCAATGTACTATCATCAACATTTACTTCATCATAACGTTCACTGTCTTCAGTGTCGTACTCTACAATCCCTTTTTCATGCAGCAGTAAATAAAGGGTAAAATACTCTCCTGCTAATGCAGCATGAGCGGGATTAGCTTGAAGTACCGGATTATTTTCTACGGTATCAGGGGAATCAAAATCATCTGAACCTTCTTTAATATCAAGTTGATAAGTACTGCATGCCATATCTTGGACTTTAAAGTACCCACTTCCATCCGTTTGCCCATCCGTTTTATTCCCTTTGCTATCGGTTAAAACAAAAGGAGCATTTGGTACAGGATCCCCTGACGAATAGACATATTGAACAAAGGTTTCACACTCACATTCTTTACACCCCCCTTGAATGATTTTATCCGTTGAAAACCTTTTTTCCGCAGCAGCACTACTTTGGTGTAATGAATCCTGTTTATCCTGACTCATGAAATGACGTCCTTTTTATTTTATGCTTCGTCCAGGTGGTCAATTGCTGCCTGATACAGGCGATCCATACGGCTTTGCGTGCCGATGTATTCTGGCTGTATCAGAATATTTTTTGCCCAGGGCTGATGAATGAATTCCGGCGAGAGCTCTGTCGCCAATGCCAGCCAGCGCACAATATCGCGGTCATTGTTAAAGCCATTGTTCCGCGCCTGTTCCGCCTGCTGGTAGGTAAATGTCTGTAGTTCATCGTCAGGCGCATGTTGCCAGCCAGCATGGTAAGCGCGCAGGTGTTCGCTATAGCGTGCCAGATTCTGATGTTCAGAAGGCACCATGATGGCTTGCCATTGTTCATCGCTCAGTTGACGCGGCAGGATGTCAGGAATGGAGTGGGGTTCGCGGGCTGTCAAATTTAAAGCACGTACGGTTCCATCAGGTGAAATATCGCAGAAGCTGGCTATAGGGCCATAGAGCGCGCAGGCTTCTTGTACAGAGCTGGCTGATAGCAGTTGATTCACCACCCGCCAGTCGCCAACGCGCAGAATGACATTCTCCCCGGAAGGTGAGGCCACCAGGCTCCACTGCCGCAGATGCTTCGTTACCTCAAGCAATTGATCGAGCGGCGAGTACGCCTGCATAAACCATTCCAGTTGCAGACCCATGCCCCAACCAGACTGGGTGATAATGTGTTCTTTCACCTGCGACCAGTTAGCAGCGTTAAGCGGGATGCAATACGGCGCTACCGACGCATGAACGCGCCCCGTTTCCCCCCAGTACAAACGCGTCTGTTCCAGGCTGCCTCCCCAGCGCTCGGCTAGCCAAGGCACCGCATCATTCATTGATGCCTCAGCAATAACAAAACAGCCACCCTGAGCGACACGCGTTTGCCAGACGGCATCATCTTCCGGCGTCAGTTCAAGGAAAGGTTGCGATACACTCACAGCGTGACCTCCGTCATGTCAGGTAACTCTCCCCGCATCCAACCGGGGCGATGGTAATTAAGCTGTACACTTTCAATACGTTCAGGCTCAGATTTAAAAATCCGAATACTGTCCGCAATCGAATAACGTTCAGTCAGATGAATAAAAATCGGGTGTAAATAGAATTCACTACCGAGTACCCAGCGATGAGCAGACCAGGCTTCACATTCCGCTTCGCTGGCTTTAGAGTAATATTTTTCAGCTAATGCAATACCGCTAATGAAGCGGGCCTTTACTACTTCGACATCCAGAGGAAAAACACATTGCGCACTGACAAAAAGAAAGAGTTCATTCGCTAATCGGTGTAATCGATTGTCATTGGCGAGAAGATAATATTGATAACTCGTTAAATTAATTTGGTACTCTTTATTAACTTCATTCTTATTTTTATTATTACCCTCTTGTTGTGCGAATAGCTGATATTCCCCTCGTTCACTATTCGCTACAGGCAAATAGATATTATTCAAAGGACCGAGAAAATCAGTTTGAGCAGCAAGGTCAAGGGTTGGCCACCAGGTCGATAAAACGTCTGGCACATAACTACGAAACAGCGCTCGTGTACCATCAGGCCAGAGACAGAAAATACGCGTCTGCCAAAAGTCAGCAACCTGCTGTAATGTCAGTGCGCTATGCGTAAGAATCACACCACCATGCCGCTCTGGCTGTGTATCGGTCAGCCAATGCAACAAGGTTTCTCCTGACTTAGCTTCTTCTACTTTCACCACAATAGGTGCCCACATCTGCCAGTTTTCAGCATCCTTGCCAAAATGCAGCTGTTGCCATATATCCGCCGCCGCAGGTTGAAAGGCCTGCCAATATTCAGGTAATTTGGGATAACTCAGCGGTGAGATAATAGCGTACAAAGGCGCATCAAACTGGCTGATTTCAAACAGAGTATAACCGTTTGCCATCATCGCTATTTGCCTGTAAATAAATGAGATAATTTTTAATACGATGAGCGACTATTTATTTTGTTAATAGTCACAGCACCGACCAGTTAATCACACTGATTATCTGGTCGGTAAGTGCAGTTTCTTTTTATGACACAAAATAGATAATAAAAACCACGAATCGAAATAAAATTACAGCGGCAGTCCTTTTTCCCAACGATCCCGAACTTCAGCAGGCGACAACGGTGGGAATTTAACACCGCGGTCCAGTAACAGTTGTTTTACCTTCAACGCCCAAGGGTAGTGAGGAGATTTAGGGGACATAATAGATAAGCTGTCTTCAACACTCCACGCTAAGCTAGCTCCCGTAGCCGAATAGGTATTAATATTAGCGCCCTGCTCAATCAGCCAATGTGAGATTTCATACTGGTTAAGATAGGCAGCATAGTGAGCACTATTGGTTTTTTGCTCATCAGGTAAATTTACGTCAGCTCCACGCGCCACAAGTAATTTTATATCGGCCCAGCGTTCTTCGTTAATAGCACTAAATATTGCTGGCTGCCCAAGGCGTCCAATTGCATTCGGATCACCCCCCGCATCCAGAATAATACGAAGCCAATCAGGATCTTTAACACCAGATACTCGATTCACCGCACTATCACCAGATCCATCTTTATAGTTTGGATCGACACCTAGCTTAAGCGCCAGCGTGACGGCTTTTTTATCCTTCGTCTCATAAATCAACCACAGTAGCGGTGTAATACCTTCTTTTCCCTTAATATTCAGGTTAACGCCCTGTGACAGTTGATGACGGGCTACTGATTCGTCACCTTTTTGAATGCTTTCCAGCACCGCCACCACTGGTGGTTCAAAAAGTTCACTCGCCCGCATACTGTGTCCTCCTGCCTGACAAGCGGTTAATAGTGGCAGACTAGCCAGCAGCCAATACCACCATCTCAAAGAGGTTCTCCTTTTTCCCAACGCTCCCGAACTTCAGCAGGCGACAATGGTGGGAATTTAACACCGTGATCCAGTAACAGTTGTTTTACCTTCAGCGCCCAAGGATAGTGAGGTGATTTAGGGGACATAATGGATAAGCTGTCGTGTACACGCCACGCCAAGCTACTGCCGGTTGAAGAATAGGTATCGAAACTTGCGCCCTGCTCAATCAACCAATACACAATTTCGTATTCATTTACATAAGCGGCATAAAGCGCACTATTTCTTTTATTTTGATCTTCTAAATTCAGATCAGCCCCTTTCTCAACGAGTAGCTTAATATCAGCCCACCGTTGCTCATTAATGGCACTAAATATTGCCGGCTGACCACGACGACCAATTGCATTCGGATCGCCACCAGCATCCAGAATAATGCGAAGCCAATCTGGATCTTTGGCTCCCGCCACGGAATTAACTGCGCTGTCGCCAAATCCGTCTTTATAGTTTGGATCGACACCCAGTTTAAGCGCCAGCGTGACGGCTTTTTTATCCTTCGTCTCATAAATCAGCCACAACAGCGGAGTAACACCTTCTTTTCCCTTAATATTCAGGTTAACGCCCTGTGACAGCTGATGACGGGCTGCTGATTCGTCACCTTTTTGAATGCTTTCCAGCACCGCCACCACTGGTGGTTCAAAAAGTTCACTCGCCCGCATACTGTGTCCTCCTGCCTGACAAGCGGTTAATAATCCCAGAATAACGACGCCTACCCATTTTATACGTGCCAACCATTGCATTATATTCCCCTGAATGTATTGGTTATCTTCCCGATATCTTCCTTTTTCTGGCTTTCAATACCCGCAACTACCTGATCCATACCGTGACGCGCAATCGGTGAACCGCCAACAGCGGGAAGCGCCATCATATCACCGCTTGCTTTCGGCAGCCCCCCTCCCAGTAGCTTTGCAACACCGATAACGCCCCCTAGCGCCGCACCGGCGGTTCCGCCAATCAATGCGCCCGCACCGGATAGCAAGCCTGGAATCAAAGCTTTACCGTAGGTTTGCACCATGGTTAATATCTCGCCATCAACCGCTTGTGTTTTAATCAATGATGCCGTTTCTGCCAATGTCGCACCACCACCTCGCAAGGCAGTATTCTCATGTAATCCTGCGGCATTGAACGTATAGCCGGGAAGTTTTGTCGCACTGACCGCTGCAGAGGCTAACCCGCCCCCCAGAGAGTGGCCAACAATAACAGGTGGAGGATTTGGCATCAGATCTTTGACTTGAGTCGCGAGATCCATTGCTTGTTTGTACTGCGCTGATTCAAATCCCATACCCTGAGTGGCGTTAGTCAACCAGTCTTTCACTCCCGTCACCGCATTATTGGTACCCCTATAGGTCAACATGGTTTCACCATTAATCGCTGATTTGAACAGGGCAGAACCAAACCCTGTTTTCTTATCCATAAAATCATTGTCCGTCAAACCAGGAAGTTTTTGGACATCCAGCAGTTCCAGACCAACCGGAGCCTTAGGCAGTTTATCCAGCACTCCTCGTCGAAATTCATCGACCGAATAAACGTACTGAGCCGCCTCCGCGCGCAAGATGCTGTCGTTATTAAACGCCAACCGCTTTGCCGCATCGGCTAATCCCGGCAGCGTCGCCGCCTCGGTCGCCAACTTGGCACGAGCCAGATAGCGCTCTTTACGCTGTGCGACAGAGAGCAGATCATCAAGAATGGGCAACTCGGCGACCGAAGCCCATTCCATTAATGTCGGCAACAGCATTGGCGTCAATGCCAACAGAGGCGCGCGGCTTTTGGCCGATTGTTCGGCGCACGGTTTAACCGGGGACTGATAAGGCGAGTCGCCAATGATCACATTCCCGCTGCCAGCAGCAACCGAGCCGCCACAGCCGATCGCATCACCGATACGCGCCGCCAGCTTTCCATTGATGATGACCGTACCGGAGCCCGCAGATATCGCTCGATTGTGTACGCCGTGAGGCATATTCGGGCAAGGGCAAGCATGGAGCAAAACCCCATCACCTTTACGGGCCGCTGGTTTGCCATTGATGATGACATCACCGCTGCCTTCAATAATTGGGGTCGCAGGAAAACAACCGTGACCTACGCAGCTGTCTCCTAAACGTGCAGCACCTGGCATAGTTCCTCCTTAACGTCTGTCTGGCGCATCCGGCAGCGTAGGCTTCGAGGGGTCTTCTGGCGTAATCGACACCGGCGCAGTCCCTACGCCAGCCGCACCACCATCGTTGATTTTCACAATCGTCCCGGAAATTGTGACACCCGCGCTATCAATCTTGATAAAACCGCCAGGCGCTTTAATAGTCAGAGCCTGCCCCGCTTCCAGCACGATATCTGCGGCTTTCAGGTAGCTGTCCGTATTGACCAGAATACGCTGATGCGCCCCGATCAGCGTCTCTTCAGAACCGGACATCGTGGTCTGGCGGCTCCCTTCGATACGGGTAATCTCTCCCCCACCGATAAAGCGCTTGAACGAAGAGCCTATTTTCTGAATAAAACTCCGGCCAATTTCCTGATGATGATCCTGACCGATATTTTCAAAGTCATCTTTGCCTATCGTTCGGTGACGGTGACGATCGACTCGTTGGAACTGATCCTGAGCGACGCTGAGATGCTGATCGCGCCCCACACTCTGCCGATGGATGTTATTGATGACACCATCCATATCTTTCTGAGCGTGATAGTAAATTTGTTCACGCGTCGCCTCATCCTCGAAACGCAGTTCGTTGAAGCCACTGCCTTTGTGCGTATCAGTACGCAGCGTCGTGCGCGTTTTATGTGCGGGTAAAACGTACGGCGTCGGGTTGGTCGCGTGGAACGTACGCCCAGTGATAATAGGCTGGTCTGGGTCACCTTCGAGGAAGCTGACGATCACTTCATGGCTGATACGTGGGATAGCGATCATGCCGTACTGGCCACCCGCCCAGCCCTGACTGACGCGCACCCAGCAAGAGCTCTGGTCGTTGCTCGCGCCATAGCGATCCCACGGGAATTGCAGTTTTACCCGGCCGAACTGATCACAGTAAATTTCTTCACCCGCCGGACCCACCACCGTCGCGATTTGCGGGCCGTCCACCATCGGTTTGTACGGCATCGCCGCGCGCCACGTCGTTGTGCCCTTCACCACCGCAAAGCTGTTGCTCATGGTCGTCGGTTCGCCGCCGCTTTCCTCTTCCAGCGCCTGCGGCTGCTGCCCGACGTGCGTCACACTCACTGTCTGCCACACTGCGTTCAGCGTCGCATTCGGATGCTCCGTCAGGGTAAAGGTATTGCCCGGCATCAGCCCCGCGCAGTTGGACTCCCCTTCGCTTGTCACCGCCCCTGAGCGCAGCGCATCCAGACGATAGCCGCTGAACGCCTTGCCGCTCGGATCTTGCTTATAACGTCCCGGATAGTCGTAATGCTGATAGCTTTCACGCTGGTGCTCCAGCTCACCGCTCATCTTCTTGTGTGACAGTCCGTAAGCCGGCGTCTTGAAGTTGTAGTCCTTCAGTTCCACTTCGGCCGTGCTCACCCGCTCCGCGTAGTGGAAACGCCGGACATATTCGCCCTCACTTAACCCCTGCGTGGCGAGATTGAAGAACAGCTCCGGCCCTTTGGTCAGCGCACCCGCATCATCGGCAAACACCACTCGATGCTTGCCCTCCTCAAACTCGTGGAAGAAGTACAGGCCTTCCTCTGCGGCCAGCCGAGTGATAAAGGCTAAATCACTTTCCCGATACTGTACGCAGTATTCCCGCACGGCGTGCTCATGGCGCAGCGCAAACGCGTAGTCGGTAATGCCTGCTTCTTCCAGCAATGTGCCGATAATCGCTTCCGGCTTCTGCGCCTGAAAGATGCGGGCGTTGGTGCGAAGACCCAGTCGCCACAGCGCCGGACGGACTTCCGCCTGATAGCGCGTGCGCCGAAATCCGGTGTCGCCTTGAGTAAACCCACTGATAATCCCGCTGACCCGACGCTTCAGTTCGCCTTCATACCAAATCATCAGTTCGCACGGCTGATCCAGCACCGCACCGAAATCGACATCCGGCAACGCGCTCGCCAGACTCAGCGACAGGCTGAAGGGCCGATTCAACCCCTCATCCAGACTGAAATCCACCACCGCAAAGGTGCCGGCCTCCAGAGCACCGACCTTTACGGTAAACTGTAATCCTGTACTGTTTGCCATCCGCCTTCTCCTTATTATTCTTGTGCTGTTACCATGGCTACCGCACGCCTCGGGTTCCCTCGGAGCGGCATGTTGCTATCCTGATTAACATGAAAACCTGAGTTGTGGTCTGAGTCTGCTCACACCACGACTCACATCAGTGAAAAAACAGAAAACCCGGGCAAGCCCGGGTTAGATAGGAATTACGCTTCGACCGGCGTACGCCAGTCATCAGAGCCAGAAGTCCCTGCAACCGTGTGTTCCCAGTCGATTTTGCGGTAAGCCAGCGACACTTCAATCAGTTGGGTGTAATCCAGTTTGGACGGGTCCTGGCAGTGTGGCATTTTGCAATCGATGTCCACGATGGTGGAATCGGTCAGTACGGTAGAGAAGAAATGCTCTTGTTTACCTTCAACTGACGTGCGGTACCATTTCAGGGTCACGGTCGGCAGCATTTCGCCAGACGCCAGGGCGTTGTACATCAACGGAACCGCTTTGTTCAGCGCGACAGTAAATTTGAACGGCTTGTGCACGCGTTGGCCAGATGGCTGACCAGACTGCGGGTCGGTCGGTACGGTTACAATGTGTTTGAATTCCTGTACCAGCATTTCGTCTTCGTGGCCTTCCACATAGATGTTGCCGACAGAATCAGATGTGAAGGCACCAGCGGTGATATTGCCCTGAGTTTTACCTTCGATGCTGATATAGCATGGAGTTGGCATAGTCTTGCTCCTTGTTGTTGAAACGGGGAATAGTTAAACGGGTTTAGTAACTTCACCGTCTGTATAGCAATCCCCATGCCAATTTTTATCTTGTTGTTTTTAATGAAAAATAACTTAACTAAAATTCCCCCTAAGCAAAATTTGAGCAATAAGTTGCGCAGACTTCTCGAATCGTTTGCAAACATTGCGCAAAAAGTGATTTACACCAGAAAGTGAGCAAGAAGTTGCGCAGAATGCGCAGTTATTCTGAAAGTTTTTATTAGTGCTGAATTAATCAAATAAATAACCAATTAAAATAGTGATCATTAATAGTAAAGAACGATATATGGCGATAATTTGTTCATTTCCTATAAGAATATAAGTAAGTAATCACTTTCATTTATGATGAAAAATAGGCGTGCAGATCGCGGAATAACAACAAAAAAGCGGGTGCTGCTATCACGCAACACCCGCCTGTTATTGTCATTACGATCTCATTAAACCGTGATGATTTATCGGTTCTACCTTAACTATTCATCAGCTATTTACCACCAACAAATCCGCAGTGGATTACTCTGTCTTTCCTGACGACCAGTGCATCGCCAGCCGCTGTCCGGCTTTGATTTCATCAGGCTGCATTGTCGCTTCCAGATCGTTACGCGCATGGATGGCTTCGCTCATCCCCTCCGTCGCCGCCATGGCATACCAGGCGTAAGCATGAATACGATTGCGGGATGCCCCCAGCCCATCCTGACGCATCATCCCCATACGATACTGAGCCATACGGTTACCGTCATTCGCCGCCAGACGATACTGCTTCATCGCTTCAACATAATCCTCTTTACCGCCTTGTCCCAGCCGCAACATCTCGCCATAGGCCAGTCGTGACTCGGCATCTCCTGCTGAAGCCGCTTTGGCATATTCTTCACGCGCACGCGCGAATTCGCTCACTTTAAATAGTCGCTCACCCAGTTCACGTTGCGCTCGGATATAGCCCGCAGAGGATGCCTGAACCAGATAATGTTCACGCTTTTCATGGGTTGTCTGACTCTGGCTAAGTAAATAATCTGCTTCGCCCGATCCTCCAGACGCAGCACGTTCCAGCCAGTAACGCGCCTTCTGCTCATCCCAAGGTAAGCGCTTACCTTCGCGGTATGCCTTGCCCAGCCAAAGCTGGGCTTCCGAATCACCTGATGACGCGGATTTTTGATACCAGTTCAACGCATTCTCACCGTCTTCATGCAGGGCCATCCACCGTTGCGCCTGTGCCTGACCGAGCGTCGCGGCACGGAAATACCAGCGCTCGGCCAGATCGCGACGGATAACCACGCCGTTGCCCTGCTCATAGCGCTGCGCTAGCTGATATTGCGCATCCCGATTGCCAAGTTCAGAAGCCTTCAGCAACCACACTACAGCCTCTTTTTCACCGCCCGCATGCGTAGCATGCCACTGAGCAACAATCAGCTGCGCGGGGGGATAGCCATTCGCCGCTGCAGACTCAAACGCATTCAGGCAGGCTGCTACCAGCTTTCCCTGATGCTGAACCTGACAGTCCATACCGAGCCGATGCCCCGCTTCACCATTTCCCAGACGTGAGGACGTTCCCCACCACTGGCGGGCAGACGGGCTATTCTTTGGCGCGCCTAACCCGGCCTGATACCAATCGCCGACCTGAAGCGCAGCAGCTGCGCGCATTTCTGCATTTCCGGGGAGTTCAGACAGCCCAGACGCCTTCTGCATCCATTGCATCGCCTCGGTGTACTGGGAACGTGTGGCTAGCGTCTTTGCCAGCTGATATTGCGCTTCACCATTTCCGCGGTTCGCTGACGCCACTAACTCCGATTCAGGCAGCGACGTCACGGGTGCCTGGCATGACGCCAGCCAGCAGGCCGACAGGACTATCAATAATTTGTTGTATTTCATCATGGGCTCAGCGGTTTTCCCTTCACGATAATCAACTGGCAGAATTACCCTGCTGCAAACGGTACAAGCGAATATTGAAGGCGCGCAGCTCATCTTCCATACCGCGTAGCTCCGCTGGCGTCAGCGATTGGCTCTTGATTTTACGCGCCTCAAGTTCCCGCAGCCGTATCCCAAAGGGGACGTCCGATATCAGATCTTTTTGCATATCGTAGAGTTTTGATTTCAGGTAGGAGATCGTCACCGTCCGCCGCTGACGCTCCAGTTCCAGCAGTTGCTGCAACGTCTCGTTGACTCTGGCACGCGCCTGTTCGTAACCCTGTGTTTTCGGTTCATCACCCTGCTGGCGTTCAAGCGCAATTTGCCACTGGCGCTCCATCTCCTTCACCGCCAGCGAATCGGGATAGAGCTGCTGCATCACGTTTTTCAACCCATTGCCGTACTGGTACAGATAGAAAGGCGACGCATTTTTCACCTGTTCCAGCTGTGCCTGATAACGGTTGATCAGTTCGCCTTCCATGCCCTGCAATTTCTGCTCACCCAGAACAATACGCACCCGGCGAATGTCATTATGGTCGGGGGCAGTAGGCAAGGCGTACGCGGGCTGTTGCAGCAATGCCAGCGCATCGGCTTTCTGTTCCTGCCAATACTGCCACCCCGTAATAGCGGCGACAGGTAGCGCGCAAGTCAGCAACCCGGAGACAAACCAGAACCAAGCTGGCTTCTGCTTTTTATGCGCCTCAATTTTCAATACCGTCGGTTTCATTTGCCCCTTCTCCCGTCCGATGAGAATGCTACCCGCGGGCAGCGCAGCCTGACCCGAGCCTGATGAACCACCGCTTTGCACCGTTGCGCCGGGTTCCATGTCTGAATGAAAGAACACCATGGGTGGAATCTGCATATCCTGCTTTCTCAGTTCCTGATCGTCCGACACAATGACAATCTCGGTTTCATCAAACAAATGGGTATAACCTTCGACGAAGTGCAGCAAATTCTCGACGCGAGGAATACGACTCAAGCCGGAATTATGCAGTTTTTCACTCATCAGTTGCAGCGCACGTTCGCAACGATAAACCAGCCGCTTGTGTTCATGGCTGATGGCGTACTGCCGCACCACCTCGCTGATGCGGGCAATGAACCAGTCCAGCATCTCGATACGTGCCCGCTCCTGATGCACCGGCGGCCAGAAGTTATCCCACTGCGTCACGATCAGGTTCGCCAGAAACTCACAGCTTTCCGTGAAGCCCGTCAATCCAGCCAGCCGTGAGCGCGCCAGAGTGAAATAGATCGCAGTCTGGAGATCCACACCCTGTTTTTCAAAGATGGTGGTGGCCATATCGTGTACCAGCATCCAATCCACATCGGGACGAGACGCGTGACTCAACTTGTTAATTTCCGCCCGAAGTGCGTCAAATTCCGGCAGCATCCGTGGATCTCGGCCCACTTTCAGGGCCTGTTGTGCATCTTGCATATCACATCATCCAGCAATAGGGAGCCTGAGCAGGCTCCCGAGAGTTAAGTTAATAAAGCGAGTCAGGCAGCGTGAATTGGCTGAACAGACCACCAGCAAACGGGTTATGGCTGGCATCGGTATATACGCGATACGTCATCGCGCCGTTTTCCAGCGAGAAGCGCACGTCGAAGGTGTTCTCATTAACCTGCGTTAGCTGGTCGCTGTTGACTAACCGGAACATCGCCCACGGCCCGCTAAAGCTCAGGCTACGTGGTGAGCGCTCACGATCGTCCGGCACCAGAGTTAGCTTGCTCTCAGCCCCATCTCGCATACTGTTTGGCCACACCAGCGGCGTTTTCTGACGACGACCGTGACTGTATTCCAGCAGTTGTCCGTCCAGATTGAGTACGCTGCGGCGCTTGTTCGCCGTCAGTTCCAGCGGCTCCAGAACAAAGTGCACTTCCAGACTACCCTGCGCATTAAACAGGGTCTGGCGGATGCGGGTAGCACGCTCCAGCTGTTTCACCAGCTCAGCCTGTAAAGGCGACGCCATCCCTTCTTCCAGCATGCCGCTTTCCATCATCGCCTTGAGGTTGGTTTGATAGAAGCTGTCCAGCGTCCCGCCAGTCATGAAGAACATTTCCATTTCCGATAGCGGCACATCCTTGTTCGATGACGGGTCGAAGGGGTAACGATCCGCCAGCTTCTCATTGAATGGCGTCACAACTTTATCCAGCCACTCTTGATTCAGCGACGACATCGCAAGCCCAGTCACCAGACTGGCGCTTTCTCCGGCTAATTGTCCTACCCAGCGATCCAGTGGCGCGGGAAGGCTACGGGCGTATTGCTGTAAGGCGAAGACTGGATCGGCAAATTTATTTCCCTGCCGCGCCTGCACCGCTTTCAACGCTGCCTGCCCTGGATCGGTCGCGTTGACGATCTGATCGAGGTAGTGATAGAGGTCGGTCAGCTTCTGATTAACCTCTTGCACCAATGGCCCCTGCTCACCACGTCCGCTCAGTGCCGCATTGATAGTCATAAACGGACGACCAGTGCGCGTGTTGATACCTTGCGCCGTGTCGTTATCATCGTCGGACAGCTTACGGATTCGGGTGTTATCACTGACCGTGGTCAACACTCGCTGGAAGGGCTGATCGTTGCCGGTAATATCCGTGAGAATATCGAGCGCCTGCTCCGGCGTATCGAGCGTCTGCACATCAATGTTCGCCAACACTTTCTGCCACTGGTTGATGTAATCCGTAATGTAGCGATCGTTCACCTGACGCAGAATTTCCCGACGGTCTGCCTCGCTAAACTGCGCACGCTCACGCTGGCCCAGAACCCAGGCGTCCAATGCCGTCAGTTCTAACAGCGCTTTGTCCTGCTTGAGGTAATAATCACTGAAACCGGGATACGTCAGCAGCCGCGGCACACTTCCCGCTTTGTCATTACGCAAGGAAAACACCGGATCAAACGTCGGGCCGACTTCATCACGGATCGCTAAATCCGGCGGCAGCACCTGCGTCGCTTTCATCACCAAACTCTGATAAACGCGCTGATACATCGGCAGCTTGCTCAGCTCCTGTTGAGCCAACGTAATCGGCTGATTAAATGGCGTAAAGGTACTGATCGCCGCCGCATATTTTTGCTCACGGGCCTTATGCCAGTCGGTATGCTCAAGGGCGTAATCCAGATGCTGCATCAGTTGTTCCTGCACATTGCCCTGTGCGGGAAACGCCTTCTGCCAGCGCTGCGCCATAAACTGTTCGACCAGCACTTTATTGCGTCCTGACGCATCATCCAACATCCGCATCACACGCAGAATCGTCAGCTTTTGCTCGCTATTAGCGGGTGCCTGATTCAAATCTTCCAACAGCCCCTGCATCACCGCAGGGAGAAAGCGCTGGTTCAGCATTTGCAGGTAAGTGCCTTCAACATAAGGCCCAATCTTACCGCCCTGATACAGGCCAAGATCGGCTAGCAGCGGCGTACGTTCGTGGTAATTACCAAAGGATAAGGTCGCATCACGAATCAAATTCAGACGCGGCAACTGCTGATAGCCATAGCCCGGCTGCCCTTCCAGCTCATTGGTGCCGATAAACGCCTGCGCTTTCGTCAGTACATTACGTCCGGCTTCTTCATTGACCCGATAGAAATGGTGCCAACTGCCGACTAGCGCCAGACTGGCGAGCAGCATACAGCCCACGCCGATACTGAGCCGACGACGACGATAGAGACTATGCAGTCGGTTTTCCCCCGCCAGACTGGCCTCCGGAAAAATGACATCAGGGAAAAGACGTTGCACAAAGAACGTGTTCGACTCACCGCGCAGCGCAGCGTTAATCGGCTCTGGCAGTTGATAGCGTCGGGAAGCCGACTGCGCAAAAGCATCGAACGGCACCCCCTGTTGATAGACAGAACTGACGTAGACGCCACGGATCAGGAACGCGCGATCCTCGCCCGTCGCTAACGTTTCCGTCAGCACTTCCATCACGTAATCTTTCACTCCAGCCAACTGGCGGACGAACGAGAACAGCGAATTGCGCACACTTCTGTCCGATTGCGTCAGCAGCATGTCTGGCAGGTTGTCATTCAGGTGCGTGACCCACTCGTCCCAGAAACGCTCTAGTTCTTCCAGCCAACCTTTGCTGTTGCTCGCCTGCGGAGTAAACGTCACGCCTAAAATGGCCTGACGCGCATCGCGGTTTAACTGGCGATAGACCTTATCGAAGCCGCTCAGCATATCCAGTCGAGTCAGCGCGATATACACCGGTAAGCGCGTATTGATGTTGACAGAAATTTCCTGCAAACGCGCGCGCATGACCTGCGCATAGGCTTTACGATCCGCGACACCGGCCTGTGCCAACCAGGAAATATCCAGCGTGAGAACCAGACCATTGAGCGGCTGGCGGCGACGATTTTCACTGAGCCACTGTAGCAGGTGCTGCCACAGTCGGGCATGGCGCAGCCCGAGCGAATCACCCGCCAGCTCAGGCTGCGCCAGTAATTGTCCACTAGGATCCCAGATGACAGCGGATTCCCCGACCCAGCTACTCACCAGCTGGCCTGCCGCTACGTCTCGCAGCGCGGCATCCAGCTTTGGATTCATTTTGTTTGCCGGATTGGCGCGATGGATCAGGCTGCTTTTGCCACTACCGGCCAGACCAATCGTCAAATACCAGGGCATCGCATACAACGCTTTTTTACCCAACTGGGTCTGAAATGCCTCCAGCCAGCGATCGAGAAACGTCTGCTGACTGTCGACATACACCTGTAAGGGATCCTGCTCAATCACCTGATGTTCATGGCGCTCTGCGCGCATCTGCTGCACGCGACGCCAGACCAGCCAGGCGCTGTAGGAGAACGCCAACCACAGCCAGACCAGCGTGAACACCACGCGGCCCCAGATTCCCTGCAACGGGCGTGACTCGCCCACCGTCAAACGCGGCCCCAGCCACCAGGCTAGAACCAACACTACGACCCACAGTAGCGCTCCCAAAAGTAGCCAGGAGGGTTTCAGTTTAGGCAACTGCTTGCGTAGAAAGGTTATGATTGTTTTAAACATAAGTGACCATTCACTCCGAATGTCTTATTTTTTACGGGCTGCCGCCAACCGCTCCACGCGGCTGACCATTCCCGGTTCCCATTGCATCAGGCCCAATTGCTGGCTTTCCTGCCACATGTGCTGATAGTGCTGTGCTGCCAGTGATTTCATCCCTTCTTCGGCGAGTAAATCCGCCAGTACCAACTCGGCATAAAAGCGATCGCGAGGCTCTTTCAAGCGACGCATACGTTCATCCAGTAACAACATCGCCGCACCGATGCCTTTCTCATCCCGACAGGAGGCAGCCTCTGTTGCCAGATCGTCCTGCCGCGCACCGCCACCGCCGCGCACTGGCTGGCTGGACTGCAACCATTGGCTGCACTTCCCAGTCAAAAATGGTGCGCCATCGCTGAACGCCAGCTCCCGCAGTTCAGGCAAACGCTGAATAAAGGCAGAAAGCTCTTCAGCCATCGCCGTGGCGACAGAGGTATGCCCCAGCCGAGATGCCACCGAAGCAGACAGCATGTGGCCATCAAACCAGTAAGGTGCCAACACCAGGCTTTGTTCTATACGTTCCCACAGCGCCAAATCGGCTTGTGCAAGCGCACTTTGGTATTCATCCACGCGGTCTGACGAGACGGGTGCCAACTGAGTTTTATGTCCCTTCGACGACATCGGCGGAGTAGCAATACCGGACCAGATAGCATGGCGTCGCAGACGATAGCCCATCGGTGAATCAGGATGACGCTCAACCAGCAATGCGGCGACGTTCAACTGAGTTTGTCGCCAACTGCGTTCATCAGATGAGTTAATCTCCACCGAACTGACTGGCGTCGAGGCAGCGCTGGCACTGGTTTCACTTCCGCCTGAGCTACCGCTGGCTGCCGAGGTTGGTTTCGCCGTCTGATTCGCCTGTTCCTGCGCCTGCTGCCGCTGCCTGGCACGCTTAAAGCTCTGCACCAGTTCATCCATCAGCGCCGCTTTGTCGCTGGCCAGTTCGCCCCAGCGGGTCGCCACCTGCTCGGTTAATTTCTGTAACTGCTCTAATTCTGCGCTGGATGCCGTCTCCGCAATACGAGGGATCGCGCCCTCAAAACGCCGAATAATCTGGATCATCAACTTCTGTTTCTGAACCGGGCTGGCAGGCCAGGCAGTAACCCAGTAACTCTCCAGCCAGCTATCCAGCAGCATCAGCGCGGTAGAAAACGGTGTCGCTTTAGCGGGGTGCTGTAAGCAGCGCAGTAGCTGAACCAGTACCCGCATGTCTTTGGTTTTGCTTTCCAGTAACGTCAGGCAATAACCCGCCACCACGTTAAGATCGACCTGGTTATGCGCAAGCGATCCTAGCTTGACCAGCTCCGTTTCTACCTTTTCCCAGAGCGGATCGTCAGCCAATACCGCCGCGCGCAACCTCTCATCCGGCAACGAGGTTTGCAGGCGTTTACACCAAGGATGTGCATGCATGAACGCCTCCTTTACCAGTGACACTGCTGACGCAGCGGCGCTAATGCTTCACCCAGACCAGTCAGTTCGATACGCAGCGCGTGACCGTCTGTGCCGTTAAGTACCAGCTCACGATGCCCAATCCAGCGCTTTAACGTATCAATCGCCGGCAGGCCGCGCCCTGACTCCAGCAGCAGCCCGCGGTTACGAATAAACCAACTGTCGGATACCGTCACACCATCAAGCTGTGACGTAACAGATTCTCCTGCCCAAGGTTCATTGAGCGTTAAGCGCAGGTGCGTAATATTGCTGGCGCAGCTAATCACCAGCGTATTGCCATCGGCCAGCACGCGGGTGAGCGTCATATCGTCGCTATCCGCTTCACGTCCCAGTTGAAACGCTCCGCTGGTAGTCGCTCTATCTCCCTGTGGGGACAGCGTACCGGTGCGTTCAGCTTCTCGGCCTAGTGCGTCATAGCAGGCCAGTCGGAGCTCTGAAGTCGTTTCATTGCGGCACTGTTCCCATAACGACTGCCAGGCGGGATCGGGCATCGCGGCAGTTGCCAACAGTAGGGGAGCCATCGTCAGAAACATCAATTCACCTCCAGCTTCTGGCATTTGTGGTCAAGAGTGCGTTTAGGGATATTGAGGCTATCGGCTACCAGCAGGCGGTTGCCCTGAAACTGGCGCAGGCGTGCCTCAATCACAGCCGCTTCATACCGCTGTGTGGCTATACGCAAATCGTGGATATGCTGATAACAATCCTGTTCCTCAGCCGTGCTGCTCGTCAGCCGGTCACGCAGTTCGGGCGGCAGCGATGTCAAGGACAGCGCTTCACCGCTCGGCGTATGTGCACACGCCACTTCCAGCAGGTTACGTAGTTCCCGCACATTGCCGGGAAAGTCGTACCCCACGAGCTGGCGCAGGAAAGCGCGACTCAATGGCCCTATGGGCTTTTGTCGTTCATCCGAAAATGGTTTATCTGCAAATTGACCGATGAAGTGCTCGCACAGCAGACGAATATCATCTGGCCGCTCACGCAGCGGCGCGACCAGCAACAGGCACTGGCAGAGGCGGTGATAGAGATCCTGCCGGAACACGCCGTCAGACACCTGCTGTTCCAGCGGCTGGTGCGTCGCGGCAATCAGACGGAAATCTGAATGAACTTCTTTCTCCGCGCCCAGAGGGCGGAAGCTATGTGTCTCCAATACCCTTAACAGCTTGGCTTGCATGGACTGCGGCATATCGCCGACTTCATCCAAAAACAGCGTGCCGCCGTTAGCCTGCTCAACCAGACCAATTTTGTTACTTTGTGCGCCAGAGAACGCCCCTTTCTGATAGCCAAACAGTTCGCTTTCAATCAGATTTTCGGGGATTGCGGCACAGTTGATAGCAATAAAGGGTTTGTCGACGCGTTCGGAACACTCATGAAGCAAGCGTGCCACCACATCTTTCCCTGAACCTGTTTCGCCCTGAATCAGCACTGAAAGACGGTGTTTTGCCGCCTGATAAATCTGCTGATGCAGCTCTTTAATCACGACAGATCGGCCAATCAGGGTGGCTTCCACCCGTTTTTCCTGCTTGCGACGACTTTGCCCTTCATCCTTAATCTGGCGGAGAGAATCTCTCAAGGCGACCTGTTCCCGTCGGGTGTGTACCAGCTCACGCAGCAGCATAAGCTGGCGGCAAAACACCTGCGCCAGCCGCTCGCATTCGCCTCGCTGATGCAGCGTTTGCAGGCGCGTCGGCGTATCCAACAGCGCTAATACCGCCAGCGGCTTACCGCTGTCCGACAACAGCGGCAGCGCGTGAAGCCCGCAACTCGTCCCGACAGAGACCAGCATCTGCCGAAATTCACGGTGCTCAATACGAGCACCGCCATAAAGAGAATCCCAGGTACGCGCCTGATTCTTATGCAGCGCATAAGCCAGCGGATGGCTAAAGTCATCAACCCCCAGACTCAGCGCCACCGGCGTCTCATGCACCCGCCCCTGACAGATCAGCTGTCTGCCGCTGACATCCACCATCCCCAGCAGCATTCCTTGCGGTTGCCAGGCGGCCTGCATCGTATCCAGCAGCCAGTCGCACAGACTGGTTTCATCATGCTGTCGGGTGAGTGCTAACGCCAGTTCGAGGGCATGTTGCATACTCAGCCCTCCACCTCAGTCTGGAACTGGCCGGCTTCGACGCGGAAATGAATACGGCTAACGGGTTCACCCGCAGACATGCGTTGCAGTAGCTGCAGCGAAACCGGTGGCAGCAAGGCTCCGTCAATCACTGATTCGAGCATACGAGCCCCGTTTTCGCTGCGGTTCGCCAACCGTAGAATCTCTTCCGGCACCTCGTCTTCAATGATGACTTCCGCACCAAAGCGCTGTTGCAGCAGAGAAACCAGACGCGACAATTTGCCCTGTACGATCTCGACCATGGTGTCATGCGCCAGCGGCAGATAAGGAATGACTTCCATACGCGCCAATAATGCAGGTTTGAAGAAGGCCGCCAGCTCGGGATAGAGCGCATCCAGCAACACATCCGACTGCTCGGCGTAGTTCACGATCGTCTGGAACCCGAGATTGGACGTCAGGAAGAACACCACGTTGCGGCAGTCGATGACACGGCCTTCACCATCGGCCAGTTCACCTTTATCAAACGCCTGATAGAACAAATTCAGAACATCCGGGTGCGCTTTCTCTACTTCATCCAGCAGTACCACGGAGTACGGCTTCTGACGGATGGCTTCGGTCAACACGCCCCCTTCGCCAAACCCGACGTAGCCCGGAGGCGAACCGATCAGGCGTGAAACCGTATGTTTTTCCTGATATTCCGACATATTGATGGTGGTCAGATAGTTACGTCCACCAAACATCAGGTCGGCAATCTGAACCACAGTTTCCGTTTTACCGACACCGCTTGGCCCCACCAGCAGGAAAGCACCTAGCGGACGCCCCGGACGACGGAGATCCGCACGCGCAGTCAGTAAATGTTTATGCAATTGGGCAATCGCTAACTGCTGCCCTTTAATCGACTCTCCCAGGAATTCAGGCAGGCGGGTGACGATATCCATTTCACCCTGTGAAATTCGGTTCAGCGGCACGCCCGTCCATTCGGCAATCACTGCCGCAATCTGCATTTTATCGACGTGGGGAGAGACCAGCACGGAAGCTTGCTGAAGTATTTCCAGTGCTTGCTCACAGGTAGCCAGTTCCGCCGCTGCCGATACCGCATCAAAGTCGACGGTTTGCTCGTCATCCAACAGCGCCGTACGCAGTTCAATCACGCGTTGAACCTGTGTTTTCTGCTGCTGCCAATCGGCTTCCAGCTGTGCCAGCGATGCCGCCCCCGCTTCGCGGGCGTCACGCAGTTCGACTAACCGCTCTTCAGTATTACCCAGACCGATGCGCGCCTGACGCTCAAGCTGGGTGATTTCCATTTTCTGCTGATGCAGGCGAGTCTGTAGCTGGCTGACTGCACGCGGTGGCGTCGTCAGGTTAATCGCCACGCGCGCACTCGCGGTATCCAGCACGTCAATGGCTTTATCGGGCAGTTGGCGACCGGAGATATAGCGCGCCGACAGCTGCGCCGCCGCCTGAAGTGCATCTTCATCAATCAGTACGCCGTGTGCTTTTTCATAGATGCTGCGCAGCCCACGCAGGATAACGGTGGCTTCTTCCGCGTTCGGTTCACCGACCTTGACGAGCTGGAAGCGACGGGAAAGCGCCGCATCTTTCTCGACGTATTTTTTGTATTCACTCCAGGTCGTCGCCGCGATCGTACGCAATTCACCGCGTGCCAGCGCAGGCTTGAGCAGGTTGGACACATCCAGCCCGCCAGCCTGATTGCCGGCCCCGATTAGCGTATGCGCTTCATCGATAAACAGAATGATCGGGCGTGGCGCATCTTTCACTTCCTGCATCACACCTTTGAAGCGTTTCTCAAATTCGCCTTTAACTGACGCACCGGCCTGCATCGCCCCCAGATCGAGCGTGAGCAGTTCTACATCCCGCAATCTTTCCGGTACGGCACCCGCCACAATACGCAGCGCCAGCCCTTCGATCAGCGCACTTTTACCGACGCCCGCTTCCCCTACCACAATCGGGTTGTTTTTACGGCGGCGGGAGAGAATGTCGATCATCAGATCGATTTCATGATCGCGACACAGCACCGGATCCAGTTGCCCCTGTCGGGCAGATTCCGTCACGTTTTGGGTATAGCGAGAGAGCTGGGTAGTCGCCGCCGCAGCCTGCTCCGCTGTAGCAGAGCGCGTCGCCACCTCCGTTTCAACGGAATCCTTGACCCACTCATCAAACTGCTGACGTAAAAGCTCACGGTTAATCTGCGCCAGCGGGCGGGATACCGCCCCTGCTACATAGCGATTTGGCGTCAGCAGCAAAACCAGCAGCAAGATGCCGCTGCGCAGCTGCGCATGTTGGAATTCAGCCGAGGCCAGCAGCCAGCTGTCCTGTAACCATTCCACCAGCAGAGGAGAGAATGAGGGATAGCCCGCATCAAATTCTTTATCCACGGAAGAAGGTAACAGCAGCGAAGACAGCTCATCCGCATCGACACCCGCACGCTTAAGGATCTGGCGCACATCACACAGCGGCGTTTCCAGCATTTTCATCAACAGGTGCTCAATACGGATTTCCGCTCCCTGATGTTGAATACAAAGTGCCGCCGCTTCTTCCAGCATATGACGGCACACGGGGTTGAGTCGTTCAACCAGTGTCGGCAGTTCAATTCGAATCACGGTGTAGCTCCTGTTATTGTAATAATTCTCCCAGCTGACGCAGCACGTCCTGGGTTTGATGAGTTAGCTCGTAACGGTACAGGCCGAATGCGGCCACTAAGACCACAAAAACGCCGATAAAAAGCGTGCGCAATGACACCTGTCTACGCAGATGGTAACGCGAGGCCTGCTGCCCCAGATTCAAGTGGAAGACCGTCGGCGAATTAGCAGGCTCAGGGCGCAGCGTGTCATGTAACTTACTCACGACGCGGTTCAACTCCTCACGCCCCTGAGTCATCACCCGATAGCGCCCTTCAAAGCCCAGACAGAGGCAAAGGTAGATAAACTCTAGGATGTCGCGATAGCGGGTGGGATCGTCCAGCAGCTTCTCCAGCAGGACAAAAACCTTTTCGCCTCCCCAGGTTTCATTGTGAAAACGGGTCAACAGGGAGTGGGCCGACCACATGCTTTGCCCGCCCCACTCCCGTCCCATCACGGCTTCATCAATGAAGGTGCAGAGGATGTAGCGGAAGGACAAAATCACGCCGTTTTCATAGCCATGAGAATGCAATTCCTGCTCGATGGCCTGAATTTCAGACACCACGCGCTGATAGAGATCCTCCACGCCCTCATAAGCAGAGAGCTGGCGTACTCGCTCCACCATGCCCAGCAGCGGCGTGACCGTATCAACCATCGGATTAATGCTTTGTCCACGCAGGCGGAACCAGTAATCGGAGTCCATATCTAGCTGTCGGGCGTGGTCAAAAAGCAGATCGCCCAGTTGATCGTTTTTAATAACCTCGATGCTCATCTCTTACTCTCCTGACTACTGACCACGGATGGCCCAAAGCTGCATATCCAGTTCCGGGAATTCACCAGCAATGTGGAACGCTAACGTATTGCCAGACACCAGCACCTGCCAAGCAGGGCTTTGTCTATCCAGTTGGAAATAGCTGTATCCCGCGTGATAAGGCAACTGGCGCGGTGCCACAGGCAGCGGCAGCAGCGGGATACCAGGCAACTGCAGGCTGATCAGTTCGCGGATCTTCTCGCTGGAGGCAATCTTCGTTTGTTGCAGCAGCTGCTTACGCAGATGCTCCTGCGGCATACGTGCGCGCACTGCCAGCACAAACTCGGCGCTGGTCATCAATTCCGCATCACCAACCATCGCCACCATCACGCCATACGGCTGTTTCTTGAGTTGAATGGAGACGGCACGCGGCGACAGCACGGTGCTCAGGGCTTGACGCAGCGCCATCATCAGCGGCTCAAAGCTGGCCTGCTGATGTTCGTGACGGTAGGCGGGAAATTCCGGTGGCAGACGCGATTCATCGGTAAACGTCATCAGTTCGCCGCATAGCTCAACCAGCGTTTCGTGAAGGCGTTCAGGGTGCAACGTACCAAGACGCGCCAAATGCGACAGCTTAGGCTGAGCGCGGTTAAGCAATTGCAGCATCATAAATTCGGCCACGTCCGCCACGCCTTGCTGTCCCGGTGCGGCAATACGCTGTGCCAGACTGCGTGCGCGTTCAGCGACCAGACCAGCGGATTCGCCCAAAAAGCGTTTTAAGGTTGGAATTGCGGTGACGCTGATGCTGCACGGCATAAAGTTAGGATCCAAGATCAAGCCGCCGTCGGGGCGTTTATCCAGAATGTTGGCAATCGCCAGCGAGGCATAAGCGCTGCGATCGTCACGATCGAGCATCAGGCGCAGGCTGACCTTGCCGACTTCCAGAGAAACGATATCACCGCCGTCGCTGTGCAGATCGCGCACGTCATGCCGATGCGATTGCAGACGACTGGCGATCCCCTGCCCCGGCTGACCGACTTCACTGACGCCATTTACCGCCAGCGGCAGCGCCAGATACACTTTCTGGTTTGCCAGCGCGACGTCGGTGATCTCCAACGGCAGCGGCAGAGCATCATCACCCGGAATATTGAACACGGTGCCGTCAGGCATCACACCGCTGGCGTTAACTAGCGCGATGCGGCCAAAATTGAGGTATTCCTCATTAATTGCCAGCGACTGCAAACCATAGAAATAATCACTGAGGGCGCTGAGACGCGCATGCAGTGCGTAATCGGTGTGTCTTTGCTGCTGTTGAAAATGCTGCGGTTTAATAAACAAACCTTCCCGCCAGATAATGCGATTGCGACTCGACATAATTATTCTTCTTCTTGGTCTTTTTTGATTTCGACTTCATCCCGGCGCAAGTGCACGAGGATCTGATACGTCTGTCCGGTATTTTTTAGCTTGATGACTTTTCGCCACTCCGCGCTTTCCGAATCTGCATACCGAGCGACCACGCCGAGGTAGTGCACCTTTTCATCCAATGCTTCTGGCGGCAGATATTTGAACTGCCCCGGCAATAGCGTGTAGTCCTGATGGCTGATGTAATTCTTGGCCAACGCTTTTTCGATATCCGTCGTGATCTGGTCGTAATCGGTTGCTAACAGACGCGAATCTTCCGCCAGCAGAACCAGTTGGAATTCGATAGGGGCGGCTTCACCGCTGTCGTTCGGATTCACGTCCGGTTCCGCCAGCAGGCTAAACCCCACGGTAGAAGGCTGATGATTGTTGCTGCCCACCTGGATATCAGGATTCGCCGCGACCTGCGCCATCTTGCCCAGTGTGGAACACCCCGACAGTAGGAACATCAGGGAAAATAAGCACAGTGCCCGCAGCATTATTTTTGCTCCTGCTGCTGACGCACGGCACGGTCATACGCCTGCGCATACACCTGATGGAACAATTTCTGGAAACCCTGCTGACGGGGTGACGTCAATTCTCGGAAGTAGTGCTGATACATCTGCCACGCCCAGCCATCATCCGCAGCCAACGGTTCGCCACTACGACGATAGTGTTCAAAACGGCTAAGCAGCGCGGCTGGCGAAAAGGCCTGAAGAATGTTTTCCAACGCCACGGCAATCGCCTGCTGATTCGCAATATGATGCACTCGCATATTGTTCAACACTTCTTCCACCGCGGCGGGCGCTGACAAATGAACTGGGCTTTTCCCCTCGGCAAACAGCACCGACAGCGTATCCGCATAACCCAGCCCCAGACGCAGCGGGTTATCTTCAATCGGGCGTAAGTGCGTGTCCGCCAGTGCCGCCTGTTCTGTCTGCAATGCCAGCAAGCCTTCAACCATGGCGCGCAGGCTTTTCCCCATCTCTTCCAGCATTTCACGCAGTCGCGCATCATCGCCCGGCTGAAGCGACAGCCCCAGCCCGCGCATCAGCGGAGCCAATGAGGTGCCGTCGCTGTACCCTTCCAGCTCATCTCCCGCATAGCGTGTGTTGATAGTCGGTAATTCGACAAATTTCTGATCCATGGTGTCCTCAGCAGAAGAAAAAGAAGAAAGAGAAGTCGTGAGTGATTCTCCGACCGTCTCACTGTCTGATAGCAAGAGTGACTGGCTCTGTTCTTTCTGTAGCGCCCACAGCGGGTCGTTCAACACGACGGTAGAGTCTGCAAGATCCGTAGAGCGCCTTTTTTTATCTTCACTTAGCCAGCCGCCCAGCACATCGTCCGTGCGCTGTCCTAATACCTGATCGATATCCTGTTCCGTTGTGGGATCGCCGATATACACGCCCAGCCGGAAAGGCCCAATCACCAGTTCATCGCCGTGCGACAGAATGACTTTACGATCTCGCCCAATCGGCGACAGGGAACCGTTAATAAAAGACTGACCGCTCAGATCGCACAGGCTGAAATAGCCATCGGTCATGTCGATACGAGCGTGTGCCGGGACCACGGAGCCCAGCCGATCCCGTAGTTGCCACTGATCTTTTTCCGATGCGCCCAGCGTGCCACCACGGTGATCAAACTGGTGCTGTACCTGAGAATTGATATCGAGCTGCTCACTGTTGAGCACAACCAACGTGAGTGGATGGGTTACGTTCACATTTACTCCTGCACACAAATCGTCACATAGGGATCCGTTGGGGGTTGCCCGAGAAAGCTGCTCCATCCCAACCGGCTGCTTTGTTCACTTCCCAGGCTTAAGCCCTTGGCTTCGCCTTCCGCAAAACCAAGACGCAGATCCCAAGCCAACTGATCGCGAAGAATGAAAGAGACAAAACGCACCAGCGGCTGAAAATGCTCGCCGTTGGGCAAAAAGCTGAGAAAGCGGCTAAAGCTGAGATTGCCGACCTTGAGCAAAAACTTGCCGGCACAGTCATTCACTTTGTCGCCGATAACAAAATCACCGCCCAGCATCATGTTTCCTTTTCCCAGACGATTTTGCTGCCCTTCATGAATAGGAACGCGGCGGTGCTGCCAGGCCATGACAGCGACGTCGTCCAGGTCAAAACAGTGAATAACCAGGCCCGCGACCACTTCCGGTGAACGGCTGGGGCTTGCCAGCACCCCAGCGTAGGAAAGCATCTTGGCGCGGTTAACCGGCAGGCTGTCGCGTACGGCGTCATTCCCTAGTCCCACAAGCGCAAACATCAACCGAGAGAATCCATCCTCCCCATCGTTCTGAAAGCGGACGTGATAGCGATATTTTCGCCATGCGCGGTGCAACAGCGTGAGTAAGCGGTGATGGAAGAAATCGAGAAATACGCCCAGCTTCTGTTCGCCCTGCGCGTACTCCCAAGCCAACTCTTCAAGGTAATAGCCGGGCATCGGCGACTGGCTGCCGTGCAGACCCAGAAACGCGACCTCCAATTCCTGACGGCCTTCTTCATCGCATCCCACCTTCAAGATATCGCTGGGGTGAAAGCCAATAGAGGCGGTAGAGCGAAAGCGCAGACGCTCCTGTTCAGGACGAAAATCCAGTTCTTGTTCCAGATCCACGCCTTCCAGTTGATTAAGCAATTCCACCAATTGGAAAAAATTAAAGCGTGAGACATCCTGACGGAACGTCACATCATTGAGTGTTGACCTATCTGTACCGGCCATCGGTAGCGCTCCTTGTTATCGATGTTGACCACTTCCAACAGGTGGAAAGCGTTAACGCTGGCGTATAGCGAGAAAAAGTGCGCCAGCACCGTACTAAACAGATAGAGTTCTCCTTCACTGGAAAACGCGGATTGCCGTACCGACAGGATTGATTTCAAGCCGCGCACCGGCATGCCCTGAACCAGACGATCGATAGGGGTGGTTTCGATAGACTCGATACCCGCCAGACGCTTACGCGAGGCTTGCTCTGCCTGCTTATCGTGCAGCGCGGGGAAATCGTAGGTACGCAGAATCTGTACCAACGCATC
Source organism: Pectobacterium atrosepticum (assembly GCF_000740965.1). Classification (NCBI taxonomy): domain Bacteria; kingdom Pseudomonadati; phylum Pseudomonadota; class Gammaproteobacteria; order Enterobacterales; family Pectobacteriaceae; genus Pectobacterium; species Pectobacterium atrosepticum. The sequence goes on from NZ_CP009125.1 coordinate 3,768,880, forward strand.
ACGCCGCAGCAACGACACGTAGTTCAAGGACAGGTTGGAGATCAGCGTCCAATGCAGGCTGCCATCCATCGCTGGCCGCAGCGGCCGCGTCGGGCGAACCAAATTACGAAACGTTGCGAAAGACGGTGAATTCCCGGTTGGCACACAGATCGCCCCAACGGACAGCTGCGCCGCACGCGATCGATTGGTGCAAGTCAGGGTTACCGAGATGGATTCATCTAAATCAATCACTTCTTGCTCATCACCGCGCACAAAAGAGAGCATATGATCAAAACCGTTACCATTGATGGCTTCTCTTACCCGGATGCGGTAATAGAGCGCCAGCCGTCCTTTGGCTCGCTCAATTTGGTGCTGAAAGCTCTCAAAAGGCTGATACGTGCGTGGAATTCCCCGAGAACGACCTGAATTCCCTTCAACCCAGCCTTCAACCTTATCCACAGAGAAAATTTCAAAGCTATCGGCGTTACGGTAGCTGGCTTTCAGCGGGTAATCGGTCTGGCGTCCGCTGAGGTTGATCGGTTCGCTATCATGCTGGAAGAGATTAATTGCAGGCACGCAGTTGAACATGAACGAATCAGGGCGGATTTTCAGTTCCGCTGGCAACGGACGATCAAAGCAAAAATGCAGACGAAATTCCGTTACCGTTAGCGGGAGATCAGGCCATACCGCGCCAGCAAGTTGGAAAAAGAGAAAACTTTCAGGAAAACAAAAGTATTCCTGCAAAATTCGGTAGCCCGAATAGACATTACCAGGATACGGCAACAAGGCATCTTCACGCTCAAAGCCGACCGTCTTCAGCACGCTAGCTTCCTGACGGAAACGTTGGCCATCAACTTCCAGCTCAATATGCGACAGTTGGCTAGCGATCCAGAAATAGAGCTCGTAGGCGGTATAGGTATCACCGCCCAGATAAAAGCGTAGTTTGTCGAGTTGCAGATCGCTGAGTGATAGCGGGCCATGCAGCCCAATATCCAGAGTAATAGTGGAAAGATCGTTTCCGCTTTGTACCTTGATCTCACGGATATCTGCCGGATAAATCCAGGCATCGTGGCAGGTCTGAAAATGGCAAACTACATCGTCAATCGGCAGGCTATCAAGCTCACAGCCTCGCGCCACAAACGCGGGTTGGGCAATCGCACCGGGGTGTACCGAAAACTGCATAATGGTCATGCTTGGTACGGGGCGCAGGTAATTAGGCCACAGCATGCCTAGCAGACCATGTGTCAGTTCCGGAAATTCATCCTCGATCTTCGCCCGCAGGCTCCCTGTCAAAAAGGCGAACCCTTCCAGCAGACGTTCGACGTCTGGATCCGTAGTTTGTTCTGACAAAAATCGGGTAAGCTCAGGGTGCGCCTTGGCGAATTCACGCCCTTGCAGGCGCAAGTAGGTCAGCTCATCCCTGAAAAAATGTTCCAGTGACATAATCAGATCATTCTGTAATGACGGTGGCTATCCATGTGGATATTGAAAGAGGCGACCTGCTCCAGATCTTCCAATCTGACCCGGGCGGTAACCTGAAACGACATCTCCATCGGATTCGATAAATAGTCCGACGTGTTGACATCTACATGAACAATTCGAGGTTCAAAGCGACAGATACACTGTCGGATCGCCTCCCGGATTTTCCCCCGAATATCCGCACCACCCTGCGTCGCGTCATTAAAATCAATCACGCCAAGCTCAGGTGCACTGCGGCAATTTCCGGGCCGGGTGTTGAGCACGTTGTCCAGTTGACGCTTAACGGACTCGATCAGTGCTTCAACTTCCGTTTCAGGGGAGGAACGACGTTCCTCCCCACGGATACGATCAAACAGACTTGCCGCGCTTCCCCTTTCCCAGGCAGAAAGAGACGGCATGAGTCTTATTCCTTATCCAAACGCCCTACCAGCGACAGCTCAAAGTTCGCCCCCATGTACTTGAAGTGCGGGCGCACAGACATGGTGACCTGATACCAACCTGGTTCCCCTTCCACATCCAGCACTTTGATTTGTGCGGCACGCAGAGGACGACGGCTACGGACATCTGCCGGCGGGTTTTCCTGATCGGCGATGTACTGTTTAATCCAGGTATTCAACTCGCGTTCAAGATCCTGACGCTCTTTCCATGAGCCAATCTGTTCACGCTGAAGCACTTTAATGTAGTGCGCCAGACGGTTGATGATGAACATGTAAGGCAGTTGCGTACCCAGCTTGTAGTTGGTTTCCGCTTCTTTGCCTTCTTTGGTGTTCGGGAACACCTTCGGCTTCTGCACCGAGTTAGCAGAGAAGAACGCCGCATTGTCACTGTCTTTACGCATCGTCAACGTGATAAAGCCTTCTTCAGCCATTTCATATTCACGACGATCGGTGATCAGGACTTCAGTCGGGATCTTGGCCTGAAGTTGGCCCATGGCTTGATAAACATGCACCGGCAAGTCGGTAATCGCACCACCGCTCTGCGGGCCAATGATGTTCGGACACCAGCGGTATTTTGCGAAGCTGTCCGTCAGCGCCGTTCCCATCAGATAGGCGGTATTGCCCCACAGATAGTGTTCGTGATCGGTGCTGATATCTTCTTTGTAGTTGAAGCCCTTAATCGGGTTTTCAACCGGGTCATAAGGCAGGCGAGCCAAAAAGCGCGGTGCCGTCAGCCCCAGATAGCGGCCGTCTTCAGATTCACGCAGAGAACGCCATTTCGTGTAGGCTGGGCCTTCGAAAACGGATTTCAGATCTTTGATGGAAGGCAGATCGGTGAAGCGATCCACGCCAAAGAAGGTCGGTGCAACGGAAGAGATGAACGGCGCATGTGCCATCGCGCCAACGGCGCTGACATACTGCATCAGTTTGATGTCTGGCGAACTTTGCGTCATCGCATAGTCACCAATCACCCCACCGATAGGCTGGCCACCAAATTGGCCATAACCGCTGGAATAAACGTGCTTATAGAAGCCAGACTGTGAGATTTCAGGCGCGAATTCAAAATCTTCCAACAGCTCTTCTTTTGTCGCATGCAACACCAACAGTTTGATGTTTTCACGGAAATCAGTGCGATCGATAAGCAGTTTCATCGAACGCCAGGAAGATTCCAATTCCTGAAGTTCTTTCGCATGCAGAATAACGTCAATCTGCTTGCTGAGTTTTTTGTCCAGTTCGACGATCATGCTATCGACCAGCGCTTTATTCACGGGTTCTGCTGCATTACCGCTATCAAGAATGTTAGCAACCAGCGCGGCAATACCCTGCTTAGCCACGCTATAACCTTCATCGACTGGGCTAATGCGTGCTTGAGCCATGATGTCATCAAGCAGCGAGCCAGAGGTGCTGGCAGCCCCTGTCTGAGCCTGTTCTTCAATTATTGACATATTATTTCCCTATTTCGTCAGTAAACATCAATTATTCGGCGGGTTTCACCAGCTCGAGCTCTTTCAAAAGCTGCTCTCTGGCTTCTTCGCTGGACAACAGATCCTGCAAACGATTACGGAATGAGGGAATATTGCCGAGGGGGCCTTTCAGCGCGACTAATGCTTCACGTAAATCAAGCAGCTTACGTAATTCAGGCACTTGCTGGGCGATGCGGTCAGGGGAGAAATCATTCAAACCGCCGATGCTCAATTTCACTGGCAGGTCGTCCTGACTTTCTTCTTCAAGGCGATTTGGCACACTGAAATTCAGTTCCAGATTTGCTTCTTTCATCACGGAGGTAAAATTGTTTTTATCGATCGATACGGTCTGACGCTCCTCGATCGGTGTTTCCTCTGTGCGCCCTTTCATATTTCCCACGATCATCAGCGTTAACGGCAATTCTATTTCCGCCTGCTGACCACCAGTGGCCGGAACATATTTGATATTAATACGTTCCTTTGGTGCGACAGATGCACCATCAGTTCCTTTTGCCATGTGTCTATACCAACGTAAGGGCACTCGGGCCCGGAGAAGTAAAGTCGATTCCTACCAAAAGCCCGCCATAATCCATAAGCACGGCAGCGACTCGGCAAACAAATATCCCCGTCATCCTTCAAGTTGCATGTGCGTTGGCTGCGTTCAGTCATCCGAATCACTTACCAGAGTAAGCTCATCGGAATTCCTTATCTTGCCGCCTTCCTGAAACTCGAATTATTTAGGGTATAGCGTATTTGTTTTTCGACCAGCGAGATGAAATAAATTTAAATCGAATTAAAAAAACCATAATAAAACCGTAAATTTACGGTTTATATCGATGTAAAAGAGTCACACCAAGAAGGAAGTTAAATACATTTATATTTTGAGTTTAGATCATACACACAACACAAACGCATGGTCAATGCTTATATAGCAAAGCAAGTAAACAGAACAACTAAAGCAAAAATACAATAAAAACAAAAGATTAAATTAAACCTAAGTAAAAATATCCATAAAAAAACAGAATAAGTCATTGAGTTTCAATTGACTGAAAAAGAATATATTTCGTGCCTTTTAATTTCGTTAACAACGAAATACTTAACCCGCTAATAAATTAAGAAAATTAAAAACAACTCATTAATTTTAATTTAGTAAAAACATTCACTCTTTATTTTTTACTTTTGGCAGAATAAATACCTCTATCACCTTAGGAAACTATTTCCGTGTTAAGAAATAAATATTAGATAGTTTAGCAATCATTGATTTTTAATGAAAATTATTAGTTTTTTATACTATTAAAAAACACCTAACCAGTGATATTAACCAAGTGCATAAAATTAGCGGCATTTCATAACAAAAACTACCAAGCAAAGCAGTGAAATGATCTCTTAAACGACATTTTCAGGTTAAAATAGCGGTCATCCGGCTGGAGAACCTTCCAGACGATACAGTGGAGTAAGGGCGCCCTGACAGGACGCCCTTGTTTGTATTACTTTAGATTATCGTTGAAAAACGAGGTCAGCGCTTTCACTGTCTGGCACGTATGATAATTCAGCAGCAAGCTATTTAGCAGGTTACCGAATATGATTAATGCTCTTGCCGATTTTCTTCATGCCAGCCACCACCCAGCGCGCGGTAGAGTGTAGATAATGCAACTTGATGCTGTGTTCGGATATCGATAAGTTGTATCTGACTACCAAACGCCCTGCGTTGTGCATCAAGATAGCGCAAGTGGCCATCCACCCCACCGGCATATCTTGCTTCAGCCAGTCGCAACGACTCAAGATTGGTCTTCGTCAGGCTTTCCTGTGCCAACGCTTCCCGCCGTAAGGTATCCGTTGCATCCAATGCGTCAGACACTTCACGAAATGCCGTCTGAATGGTTTTTTCATAATCTGCCACAGCAATATCTTTTCGCAGATTTGCTACATCCAGATTAGCCATATTGCTTCCGCCGGAGAATAACGGCAGCGTTATCTGCGGTGAAAATGACCAAGCCTGCTGTCCGCTGCTGAAAAGATCGGATAACTCAGTACTGGCACTGCCGTACATTCCTGTTAGAGAAATACGGGGGAAAAAGGCTGCCCGCGCAGCGCCAATGCTCGCATTTCTTGATTTCAGCCGATTTTCCGCTGCTTCAATATCCGGTCGGTACGCCAACAATTGGGATGGTGTACCCGGTGCAATATTTTGCAGAATCGCCTCTTCAGCAACTGACTTCTGAGGCAGATAACGGTCAATGTCATTAGTTCCAACCAGTAAACGCAGCGCATTTTCAGATTGCCTTAGCTGCCGAGTTACCTGCTCCCTTTCAGCCCGCACTTGCTCTACAAGCCCCAGAGCTTCCTGATAATCAAGAGCGGATGCTACGCCTACAGCACGTCTTTCTGAAATGAGCCTCAGGGAGTCCTGCCGCGACTGTAATGTGCTGTTTGTAAGCTCGTAACGCTGCGCCGCACCATTGCGGGTGAGATAAGCCTGCACGACCTCCGCTATCAGCGTAATTCTCGCACCGCGGGCATTGTTCTCTGTTGCAAGATACTCTTCCATCGCGGCATCTGAGAGGCTTTTAACCCGTCCAAACAAATCAAGCTCGAATGCCGCCAGACCAACGCCAGAACGCCACTCGCTTTGAACAGCCGCTTGGCCGGTTGGGGATATATCGCCAGGAACACGCTGGCGTGAACCCGATCCCTGAGCCTCAATCCCCGGCAATCGATCGGCACGTTGGATGCGATATTGGGCCCGAGCAACATCCACATTTAACAGGGTCTGTCTTAAATCTCGGTTATTGGCGAGCGCCATATCGACCAAATGTCGTAACCGTTCATCCTGAATGAATGTCTTCCAGTCAGTTGTGGCAGATGAGTGCCGATCGCTTTTCCACTGTTCCGTTATCGGTGACGGTGGCGTGGTATAGGTGGGCGCCATAGAGCATCCCGCTAACAGAAGCGTAACCGCGATCAGACTGAGTTTATGAGGCGTTATCATTTTCCCACCTCTCGGGTATCTGTCTGGCTATCAGGCGGTGTCTTTTCTTTGCTTTTGTTCATCAAAGACATGACCCAGACATAGAAGACTGGCACAAACAGCACACCCAGTAAGGTCGCGCTCAACATCCCCCCCATGACACCCGTACCGATAGCACGCTGGCTGAGTGCCCCCGCTCCCGTTGCAATAGCAAGCGGTACCACACCAAGAATGAAAGCAAGCGAGGTCATCACGATAGGACGAAAACGCAAGCGTGCGGCTTCAATAGCTGACTGCCTGAAGGATTTCCCTTGTGCGTGGAGATCTTTTGCAAACTCGATGATGAGAATTGCGTTTTTCGCCGCAAGCCCAATGATAGTGATCAGACCCACCTTGAAATACACGTCATTAGACATACCCGCAGCCATTACGGCCGCAACAGCACCCAACGCCCCGACAGGAACAATCAGGAGGACCGAGAACGGGATCTTCCAGCTTTCGTACAAAGCAACCAGAACCAGAAAGACCACGACAAGTGCTAAAGCTAATAGCAGCGGAGCCTGAGAACCGGCGGCTTTTTCCTGATAGGACAAGCCGGTCCACTCATACCCAATTCCCGGTGGTAATTGTGCAGCCAACCGCTCAATCTCTTTCATTCCCTCACCAGAGCTCATGCCAGGAACGACATCACCGGAAAGTTTGAGGCTCGGATAACCGTTGTAGCGGACTACTTGCACAGGGCCATGCTTCCACGCTATTTCGCTAAACGCCTCCAGAGGAACCAATTCCCCATTGCGGTTGAGAATATTCAGTTTACGCAGCGTTTCCGGCGTAGCCCGACTTTCAGGTGCTGCCTGGACGATAACGCGCTGCATACGTCCCTGATTTGGGAACTCATTGACTAACGCCGAACCGTAGGCGGTCGAGATAGCATTATTAATGGCATCAAAAGGAACCCCCATTGCTTCTGCTTTCTCACGATCGATACGCAGGTCAAGCTGTGGTGCATCAGCCAATCCCTCCACCATGATGTAAGCAAAAGTCGGGGACTCATACACACTGCCCATTAGCTGTTGGCTTGCGGCAAGCAGCGCGTCACGACCAAGGCCTGCACGATCCTGAAGACGTAGCGCAAAGCCACTTGAGTTCCCCATGCCTTCAATCGAAGGCGGAACGATAGAAAATAGCGTGCCGTCTTTTATGTTCTGGAAAACGCCGCTGGATTGATCCGCTTCATTTTGTACAGATTCCTCACTGGAGCGTTCTGACCAGTCCTTGAGCATGACAAAGCCCATGCCGGCATTCTGCCCCATACCGGAAAAGCTGAATCCCTGAAGCGTCAGTACATCCGCAACCGCAGGGCGTTCAAGAAAGTAGTTTTCCATTTCCTTGGTTGATGTCATCAGCCGCTGATATGTCGCCCCCGGAGGCAGCTGAATATCCGTCATGACATAACCCTGATCTTCTGACGGAAGAAACGCTGATGGCAGCCGGGTATAGGCCACCGCAAGCACACCAAGAATAGCGACATACACCAACATCACTCTGCCTGAACGTGACAGCAATGTTGATGTGGTAGAAGAGTAACGCTCCGTCAAGCTGCTGAATTTACGGTTGAACCAGCCGAATAACCCTTTTTTCTCGGCATGGTGGCCTCTAGCAATAGGCTTAATCAAAGTGGCGCAAAGCGCAGGCGTCAGCGTTAGAGCAAGGAAGCCGGAGAAAAGAATCGAAATTGCCAGAGAAACAGAGAACTGACGATATATCACTCCAACAGAACCACTCATGAATGCAAGCGGCAGGAACACCGCAACGAGCACGAGGGTAATCCCCACGATTGCCCCACTGATTTGGGTCATCGCTTTGATCGTCGCCTCTTTAGGAGACAGCCCTTCTTCGGCCATGATGCGTTCGACATTTTCCACGACCACAATGGCATCATCCACCAGAATACCGATGGCTAAAACCATGCCAAACATAGTCATCATGTTGACGGAAAACCCTAACGGCAACATCACCGCCAGCGTGCCAAGCAAACAGATAGGAACAACAATCGTCGGAATAAGGGTGTAGCGAATATTTTGCAGAAACAACAACATGACTAAAAAGACGAGCACGACGGCTTCAAGCAGCGTCATTAATACTTTCTTAATGGCCACTTCAACAAATTTCGATGTGTCATGAGGAACGCTATAACTGATATTCTCTGGGAAGTTCATCGACAATTCAGCCAGTCGAGATTTGACGGCTTTTGCTGTCTCAAGTGCATTGGCGCCAGGGGAAAGTTGCACACCGATCCCAACCGCGGGTTCACCATTGAGCCGTGATGATAAACGATAATCCTGCCGCCCCATTTCTACTCGGCCAACATCACTCAAACGGACAGTAGATCCGTCTGCATCGGCCTTAAGCACAATACGAGAAAATTCCTCAATAGAGGACAGTTGCCCCTGAACCAGTATGTTTGCAGAGATTTCTTGATCAGGTGGACTGGGCTGCTCTCCCAGGCTCCCACCGGATACCTGCGCGTTTTGCGCTTTGATGGCATTATCTACATCATTAATAGACAACCCATAGCTAATCAGCTTCGTCGGATCTATCCATACACGTAAAGCGCGCTCTGCGGAAAACATTTGCACACGGCCTACGCCTGTGACTCGGCGAATTTCGTTGTTAATGTTTCGCGCCGCGTAATCAGCAAGGTTTACCTCATCAGAATTCTTATCTTTTGCTGTCAGAGCAAAAATCATCAGGAAGTTGGTACTCGCCTGTTCGACCTGTAATCCCTGTTGGGTTACCGAGGCAGGAAGACGGGATTCGACCTTTTTAATACGGTTCTGTACGTCAACCTGAGCGAGATCGGGGTTGGTACTCGGCTGAAAGGTAATGGTTATCTCTCCCGAGCCCGCACTGTTACTCTGAGATTCATAATAGAGCAGCCCTTTTGCGCCATTAAGCTCTTCCTCTATCAGGCTTGTGACACCGCTATTGATGACTTCAGCGGAAGCTCCGGGATAAGTTGCCGTCACCACAATTTGTGGCGGAGCAACCGCTGGGTACTGCGAAACAGGCAACGACGAAATGGCAAGCAACCCCGCCATCGCGATGAAGATAGCCACAACCCAGGCAAAGTTGGGTCTGTGAATAAAAAAGTTAGGCATGATTTATTCCGGCACGTATGATTTTTGCGGATTAAAAAAACACTGATGGTGCGAATCGAACAAGATAACGTCCCCGCCAGTGCTAAGAAGAGACATTGCCATCCTGCTGTTTTGGCGTTTGTACTTCCTGTTGGGGCGTATCAGCGGTTTTTACCGACATTCCCGGCTGAATTTTATCCACGCCACTGATAATGACCTTATCCCCAGCGCTCAGCCCTTCCGTTATCTGCCAGTCCTTACCTTCCATTACACCAGTGGTAACTTTCTGCTCAACAGTCAGACCTTCAGCATTGATGACAAAAACCTTTGCAGTTCCATCCGTTCCTCGGATTATTGCCCGCTGTGGAATGAAAATAGCCTTCTGATCAACACCCAGCTCGGTACTCACTCTCACATACATACCAGGCAGGAGCCGGTTATCCGGATTGGGGAATTCTCCACGCAGCATGATTTCGCCAGTGTTTCTGTTGACCGAAATGTCGGTGAACAGCAATTTACCCGTTGCGGTATAACCCGTTCCTTCAACATGAATGCTCACCTTCGGCGCTGAATCCTTATTCGTTGAAAGCTGCCCCTTTTCCATTGCCTCACGCAATTGCAGGACGGTATTTGCGGGCTGATTGAAATCGGCATAAACCGGATCGGTTTGCTGTATCAAAGCCATTGGCGTGGTTTCTCCCTGCCCCACCAAACTTCCTTCACTCACCAGACTTTTGCCTATCCTGCCGGAGATCGGTGCTTTGACGGTGGCATAGCTGAGATCCAGTTCAGCCGTTTTTACGTCCGCACGAGCGGACAAGCGATTAGCCTTCGCGGTCTCTAGGGCAGTATCCGCATCATCGTATTCTTGACGGCTGACAGCCTCGATTTTCACAAGCGGGGTATAGCGACGAACAAGGGATTCGGCCTGCTTTACCTGTGACTCCGACCGCGCCAAGCTTGCCTTAGCACGAGCAAGGGCAGCTTCAAACGATGCCTGTTCAATGGTGAAAAGCAGCTCCCCTTCCTTCACAACGGCTCCTTCAGTGAAGTGCCTTTTCTGAACAACCCCTGCTACGCGCGCCCTAACCTGTGCGACACGGACAGGTTCGATTCGCCCTGGCAAATCTGCCGTCATGGTTTTCACCTGCGGGATGACGGTCTGGGCTTCAACCTCTACCGATTGCGACTGCTGCTGTTCAGCTCCCGTCGTTTCATCATCACAGCCAGCCAACAGCAAACTCAAGACGAGCGCACTCATTTTTAACTTAGCCATACTACCCCCTGATCCACACTGGAACTTTTGCTTAAATTTGCGACGGAAATAATACTTTTAAGAATCAAATGAGTCAATATAGATTCATTAGACGCAAAATGGATTCTAATGAGGTGTTTTTTTTTCATTGCGGGTATGGAAAGATATGCAGCCACCCTGACGGGGCTGACAACAAGAAAAGGAGAGAAGATGTCTGAAAATATCAGTGACAAGCTGGCCGGCGCTCTGGCCCTTGCAATCGCCCGCAATCCCAGAGCAAATCTGCAACAAATAGCCAAGAAAGCGGGGATTAGCAAAGCCACTCTGTATCGTATCGCACCGACCAGAGAGGCGATCATCGTACTCTTGCTTGAACGCGCTACCCGTCACCTTGAACAGGCTCTTTTTAGCGCGGAATTAGCAAGAGCACCTTACCCTGATGCATTGATTCGGCTCACGGAGAACGTCATTGTAGGACGTGATTTTTACATGTTTTGGAATGCGGCTCAGTGGGTGCAGATGGTGGATGACAGAAAAGATGCCGTGGATGAAGCCATGCCTTCCTTTTATGGTGAAGCACTGGAAGAATTTTTCAAGAAGGGTCAAAAGGAAGGGGCGTTCCGCATTGATATGCCAGCTCGATGGCTCGCCAAAGCTTACGATTCTATGCTTTATGCTGCCGTTGATTCTGCATTACGGGGCGAAATTGCACCCGTCGATATGGCAGCGCTGGTTAATTCCATGTTTCTTAATGGGGCAAGTTCGGAGACGGAGAAGGGCTGATTGAAAAATACGGATCTCTCGATATGTAAACAACTTCGGCAAAGCGCGATTACTGGTGGGGTTAATGCTGGACTTTAACGTAGCCGATATAGCTGGAACTATTCTCTGGTGAGCTTCCGAAATTGGAGCATTTGTAACTGGCGCTGCTTTTCAAAGCATCATGCGGGAAACCAGCACTCCTCTCCATCAACGCCACGGGAACGATGTGGCTTCGTTTGGCAACGCCCAGCATGATCTGGATTGCTACTGTCTGATTAGTGCATTTGATATGCCCTGAAAATATGGCGGTCTGAGCTATCAACGCACAAGTTTAATGCCCGACCAGTATCCTGACGGACCCACTTTCTGCCTTTTCCAGCCAGCTTTCTGTAGCTCTCTGGCAACCAAAGCATTCATAAAACCATGCCCAACACTTAATACACTCCCATGTGTTTCTGCCATTTTATCCAACTCACAGGAAACGAGCTTCGCTCTTATCTTTACTGAAGAAAAAGTTTCTACTCCTCCACTACCTCCCGCCATCCAAAAAATACGAAATAAAGCAGCCCAAACAAGTGGGGCTAACTTTAGCAGGGGGATATTAAAAACTGGCAATGGCGCTTCATGCAGCTCATCAATGATGATGTCTGGCTCCAACCCAAGAGCAGCTACAGACTCAAGAGCCCGTGGCATTGGGCTAGAAACTATAAATTTCCCCTCACTAGCAGCGACTGTTGAAGCATCGGGCGAATCCAATATGCCAGCCGCATCATACTCCCCTATCCACGAGTACATATCGACCGATCTGATTGCCGTCGAACGTCTAATATCAGGCTTTCCATGTCGCAGCAAAAATAACTCCATGAAGCAGATTCTCCTGTTAAAAAAGAAACACCTATTTACCATAACATTAATTTTTCGTTGCCCAACGACCTCAGTAGCTACTGCGCCACTTACTGCAAAAGAGCGCTCTTTAAACCGCAAGATTCAGTGAGCTTCATTTGGGGCATCTCCTTTAGAACAGAATCGGAGCCGAACATAATGGTGTAACAAACTGTTTTTATTATATAATTTTTGTTATGTGAATTTCGTTTATACACATCTCACCCAATAAAATGATTTTGCGAAAAACGGTTCACCCTCTACACCTTTCATTTTTTATCTTTATTTTTAGCGAGTTAAGTGATGAACAGCGAGTGAAAAGGTAATGAGTGACTCTCACTCATGCAGGTAAGATACGCCTAGGTCGTAATTGTGGTACTCTTTGTCGCATATATATGCGGATTAAAGGTGAAAGCCCATGCGGTATGAAATGGCGGTACTCGCGGCTCTGGTACAAGAGGATTCCCCTAATACGCAATCTATCGTAGCCGCTACAGGTATCTCTGAAAGAAAAGTACAGGAAGTGTTAAACGCGCTCCAGTCAACGATGGATATCAGCATATCACGCGAAAGAAATGGCAAACGGCAAGCCTTGTCTATCTCGTCTTGGGGCGTGTTTGGTGACGGGGAACGGCTGATCGAGAAATTGAAAAATACCGATCTGTCGATATTTAAACAGCACCGGAAAATCACGACAAAAGCATTGCCAAACAAAACGCGATCCCCACATATGGTGACGCTGGAAGAAAAGCGTGATTACTACAATCAGGTGAAACTCAAAAACTATCGGGACAGTATGCGTCTTGAAGGATTTTGCGTTGAGGATACGCCGCTTCCCGCAGACAAGCAGGAAAGGGAAGCGCTGAGAAAAAGCCTGATAGCCATGTATAAAGCGAGTGGTTATGTCTGATAAATACGGCTCAGGGCAAGATCCTTATACCTACCCTAGTAGCGATGTTCTGATAAATAAGCTCGGCATCAACGATGATAGTAAATTCGACGATGCGGAGCGTCAGCTATCCGAACTGGCCGTTCTCGATATTGAATTTGAAGAACCGCCTTACGATCTACATCACTGGTGTGGGCTGCACGGAAAAATATTCGGGGATTTATTCGATTGGGCAGGAGAAATACGGCGTATCGATATTTCTAAAGGTCAAACACGTTTTTGCACCGTATCCCGTATTGAAATTGAAGCCAATAAAATTTTCACGCAACTATCCAACGATGATTTTTTACAAAGTCTTGAACGTCCGGCTCTAATAACTCAGTTAGCAGAATATTATTCAGATTTGAATGTGATCCATCCGTTTCGGGAAGGCAATGGGCGTTCTCAGCGTTTATTGTTCGAGCATATGATTATTAATTGTGGCTATGGTGTCTCTTTCGAAAATATCGGCATTCAGGAATGGTTAGCGGCTAACGTGGCGGGATACCATGGCAATACTCAGCCATTAGCCGATATTTTTGAGAAAAGCATTCTCTGAATCAGACATCAGGTTAAGTTTTTGTGCTTTACGCTATTCGCTTGGATTGATGCCCTCTAAATAGCTGTTCCAAATAGTAGATCACCAGAAGGGAACTCAGTCCGATTTAAGCGATCTGATCAATCGCTGAATATCCCAAATCACCAACCGGACTGAGTCATGCCGATCATAGCACCGATACCCGACGCCGAAAGGTGTCTGATGCAAAAAACCATCCATAAAACATGTGATAAAAACTATGCCCGCAGACTCACCGCGATGTTGATGCTTCATCGTGGGGACAAGATAAGTGACGTTGCCAAAACGCTTTGCTGCGCACGTTCATCGCTGGGGCGCTGGATTAATTGGTTCACACTTTACGGGCTGGAAGGCCTGAAATCATTACCCTCAGGTCGTGGCCGACGCTGGCCGTTTGAGCGCATTTGTGTGCTGTTGCGTCAACTGATTAAGCATTCGCCGGAAGATTTTGGTTATCAGCGTTCTCGCTGGAGTACTGAACTGTTAGCAATAAAAATCAACGAGATAACCGGGTGCCGTTTGCATGCTTCAACCGTTCGCCGCTGGCTTCCCTCTGCTGGACTTGTCTGGCGAAGAGCGGCCCCCACGCTGCGCATTCGCGACCCGTATAAAGAAGAGAAAATGGCCGCTATCGCAGAGGCGCTAAGCGAGTGTAGCGTCGAACATCCCGTGTTTTACGAGGATGAGGTCGATATCCATCTCAACCCCAAAATAGGTGCTGACTGGCAGCTACGTGGTCAACAAAAGCGAGTTGTTACGCCAGGGAAAAACGAAAAATATTATCTGGCTGGCGCGTTGCACAGCGGCACAGGAAAAGTCAGTTACGTCGGCAGCAGCAGTAAAAACTCGGGGTTATTTATCAGCTTGTTAAAACATCTAAAAAGCACGTACCGGCGAGCAAAAACGATCACGCTGATCGTTGATAACTACATCATCCATAAAAGTCGTGAAACGCTTCGTTGGCTGAAGAATAACCCAAAATTTATTGTTATTTATCAACCAATTTACTCACCGTGGGTGAACCACGTAGAACGGTTATGGCAGGCATTACACGACACAATAACTAGAAATCATAGCTGTCGTTCGATGTGGCAATTACTGAACAAAGTACGCTATTTTATGAAAACGGTAAGCCCATTTCCTGGCAGGAAGCACGGTCAGGCAAAAGTGTAGCGATATTAGGATCAGCTATTTAGTACCTGCTTACGCGCTTCAGACAGACTCCCCAATGGGTAAGCGCCGAAAAGATATCATCTTGGGTTTACCGCCGAAGCGATAGCGAAAACGCCAGTTTTTGCTGCCGCTCGGTTCAATGAGTAAAGACAGCCCTAAACCGTCACCGAGTGTATAGGGCTTTTCTTCAGGCTTCGCGCTGCGGACCTGCATATCGTTGAGTGGCATTTGTATAGGAATCCTTTATCTAACCTGTCTATACACAATCCTATACAAATTTACATCCGGATGTCACTGGACAACATTGGATACATATGGACGTAAAATCAGAAAAAATCGTTGATTTAAAATGGTTTTATTGAGTTTTTCGGAGGTGCTCGGATGAGTTAGTGGTGCGATAATAGGAGTCGAACCTACGACCTTCGCATTACGAAAATCATGAACCCCACATAAACACAATAACTTACAGTGAATTGCCGCGTTCACACACCGAAGCTCACCTGTACTTGCCTGTGCACACCAAATCCCGCCCGCGCATACCTCACCCATTGTTGTCCCACTCGCAGAGTATTGCCGCAAGCGGGTTCCGATTACTTAGTGATACGGAGTTACCTTGCGGCAATTTTTTGCCCCATACATGCCCCAGAATTTCAATAAGCCCGTGCTTCTAGTGGAACCCCCCCTCCATTAATGAGATAATTCTTAAAAACCAATATATGGCGTTCAGTCATGAACAAATCATTAGCAGCAACAATAATTGCATTTGCATTCTTTTTTTTGGGTTTTATTAGTCACAAATACCAAATAACTGAGCCAATTGTGATATTTGTCAAATCATCATTGAATATAGAATACAAAAATCCGAGCGAATATCACATTAACGACAGAATGACCTTCTTCCGCGAGTTTAACCCATCTGGCGATATTGCATTTGTTGGGGATAGCCTCACTGAGGGCGCGAACTGGGGCCAGATCTTCCCGGCCTCTCGAATAGCTAATTTTGGTATCGGTGGGAACACGCTTAAAAATATTGTCGGAATGACTGATTTGATAGTAAAGTCAGGGGCGAGAAAGGCATTTGTGATGGCGGGAGTTAATGACCTGTCAATGATGAAGTATTCAGTAGAAAGCGCAGTTGATAATTACAAAAAATTAATTAATTCTCTTGTTAATAATGACATTTCTGTATTTTTGCAATCAACAATAAAAACAAGAGACTCA
This sequence comes from Pectobacterium atrosepticum, assembly GCF_000740965.1. Lineage (NCBI taxonomy): Bacteria > Pseudomonadati > Pseudomonadota > Gammaproteobacteria > Enterobacterales > Pectobacteriaceae > Pectobacterium > Pectobacterium atrosepticum. Next base: position 3,785,144 of record NZ_CP009125.1, read on the forward strand.
ATAATAAACAAAAAAATTGAAGTCCTTAATATATCAATGAAGGAATTTTGTGAGAGTGAAGGTAAATGCACGTGGTTTGATGTTAACGAAACAATGACATCAGATGGTCTTCTATCATCTGATTACACAACTGATGGAACTCACTTAAATGGCGCTGGATACAGAGCATGGTCAAGCGTCATTGCGACTAAACTGAATTAGAAAGCTCCTAATAGGATAATGCCGATCAGTTAAGGATCAGTTGATCGATCCAGTGGCTGTGTAAGAGTCCGTAGTCTTCATGGAAGATTATGGATTTTTTATGCAACTATCTCAGGCTCTCAACGTTATTTCCCAGTATGACACCCTGCGTAATCCCCTCTCCACCCTAGCTGAGGTCCTCGACCCCGAACTTGTCGCGCGCTGCCTTGAAGAAACTGGGACCGTTACGCTGCGTAAACGCAGACTCACTACCGACATGATGGTCTGGTGCCTTATTGGTATGGCGCTTGAAAGAAAAGAACCACTACATCAGATAGTTAACCGACTGGATATCCTCCTCCCCGGTAACCGTCCCTTCGTCGCACCCAGCGTAGTGGTACAGGCGCGACAGCGTCTGGGTAGTGAGGCTGTCAGGCTTGTTTTTGAACAGACTGCTGACCTCTGGAACCGGCAAACAAACCATCCCCACGGGTGCGGGCTGACCCTGCTGGCTGTCGATGGTGTCATCTGGCGCACGCATGATACGCCTGAGAACGATGCCGCGTTCATGCGGACGGTCAACTCGTCGAAGGCATCACTTTATCCGCAGGTGAAGATGGTCTGTCAGATGGAACTGACCAGCCATCTGGTCACCGCTGCAGCAATGGGGACAATCAGCGATAACGAAATGACACTGGCAGAAGAGCTGATTGACCGGGATTATTACTCCGTGGGACTACTGGATGCCTGGTGTCAGGCGGGAGAAAGCCGGCACTGGATGATAGCAGCACGGAAAGATCTTCAGTATGAGGTGGTGAGAAAGCTGGGTAAAGGTGACGCGCTGATAAGCCTGAAAACGACACCGCAGGCGCGGAAAAAATGGCCACATCTGACTGAAAAAATAGCAGTACAGATGACTGAACGTGAAATCAAAGGAAAAACAATCTGCCTCCTGACCTCAATGATGGATCCAATGCGCTGGCCGGGTAAAGAAATAACCGATCTGTACAGCTACCGGTGGGAAATAGAGCTGGGCTACCGGGAAATAAAACAGGGACTTCAGGACAGCAGGCTGACGCTGAGAAGTAAAAAACCAGACCTGGTGCGACAGGAACTGTGGGGCGTACTGCTGGCATATAATATAGTTTGTTATCAGATTATTAAGATGGCGGCGACGCTAAAAGTAATGTGGACAAATCAACTGAGCCCCAGGGAGTCGACGGCATGGATAATGAAGCTACTCTGGACGCTGGAAGGGGCATCACCGGGCAGGATCCCGGAGTTGGTCAAAGATGTGGCGAGCATAGTGCAGATGGTGAAGCTTCCGCCGTGCAGAGAAAGAGCCCTCCCCGAATAGTGAAGGAAAGGCCCCAAAAGTATGCAACGGCACGGAGAAAAATGCCAGCCAAGCTTAACTGACTGGCATTACCTAACTATAGGGGCTTTTTATTTGCACTAAACAATACCGCATGTCGCGTGCTGAAAAAACAATTAGGTCATCACCACCGCTGAGTTTTCGTGTACCGAGAAAACTGCACTAAACCTGACGGCACCGAATCCCCATCGGTTCGCAAGATGAGAACAGACAGCAACAAGGCATGGAGCGCTAAAGCGTTCGGGCATTAGCAATTTCTGATTCCATGACTTGAGGCATACATGGGCGAGTTGGCTGGTTCAGTCTGGCGTTTCTCTTTTGGCACTGAAGGAGTTGGGGGATGGGAAACGCTGGAAATGGTTCAGCGTTATGCGCATTTATCATCCGGACATCTAAGTGAGCATGCCAGTAAAATTGACGCGATTTTAGAACGCAATGGCACAAATATGGCACAAAAGGAAAACATGTTTTATATGAAAGCAAGGTAAGTCATTGAAAACTATGGTGCCGATAATAGGAGTCGAACCTACGACCTTCGCATTACGAATGCGCTGCTCTACCAACTGAGCTATATCGGCTTTGGGACCGTCGTGGCGAGAGCCAGACGTGAACTACGGGGTGACAAACTAGTGATAATGGTACAGCAAGTCAAGCGTTTGGCGATCGTCTGCTGGTTTTATCATCATCCACCCTGTGCTGATAATTTTCAGTGCTAATAACGTCATACGCTATATCTTTTCGGCTTAACAGATGCACATACAGAACCCATGGCCTAAATCTCCATTCTCTTCGGGAGAAGTACCAAAAAGATAATACCTGATTATGTGAAAACTATGCTTTCTGTGGAGATAAATATTAAGTTTTATATACAGCGTGATATTTACAATAAAAATATCTTTTTACCCTTCGACTATAACCGCAACACATAACAATACCCACCTGTACGGTTTAAGATAATTCCCTATTCTTTTTATTCTCTATTTTGCTCTACTTAAGCAGCCAAGACGAAAAGGACGTTGTCTTAACGTGAAGCTCTCAATAATACGTTGTCGACGACAAGATTATTGTTAGCGTAGTCATAACGCGCTGTAAGAGGAAATACACCATGAATATGAAACCATTGTTTTTAGGCTTAATACTGGGAACCAGTTACATTGGCATGGCGGCAGCAAATGACCTGGATTCAACCCGAGCATCGGCGGAATCTGCCTTCAGCCACGATCGTGTTGAAGCGAGAGAAAAAGCGTCAGAAGCGCGAACTAAAGCGCATGAGCATGAAACTCAGGCGCGGGAAAAAGCGAATGATTTCAAAGCCGATCTAAAATCAAGGGAGCCAGAAGCCCGAGAAAAAGCAGACAAAGTCAACGCTGATGTAAAATCCAGAGAATCCGAAGTCAGAAAAGACGCCGAAAAAAGCTGGGCTGATGCCAAAACGAAAGCAGATAATTTTAACAGCCGAGCGGAAAAACAGGCTCACGAAACTGCCAACTCAATCCATAACGCCACAGAGAAGCATCAACGTTAATATGAAATAATGTATTTTTGAAACAAAGGATAAATAATTATCCTCCGATAGCAAGACAGACTATGGATCTGTGAAATATCGCACAAAGCATAGTTTGTTACTATTGGAGGATATTTTTCTGATGCAGTTATTTTATTGCATTTATATTTTCGCATTAAATTTCAATTTAAATAACGATGGCGCAGCAGAGCAATACAGTTGAAATAAATACTTTTATCGGAATAAAAATAATTGCTGCGCATCTCTTTGAGATGCGCAGCAATTCATCGATTAGGCACGAATCAAATCATCACCATAACCAATCCACTTATAGGTGGTCAGCGCTTCCAGCCCCATTGGACCACGAGCGTGCAATTTCTGGGTACTGACCGCCACTTCCGCGCCCAGACCAAACTGGCCACCGTCGGTGAAGCGCGTACTGGCGTTGACATACACCGCTGAGGAATCCACTTCACGCACGAAGCGCTCCGCATTGCTCAAGGAGCGTGTCAGAATCGCATCAGAGTGCTGCGTACCATGTTCGCGGATATGGGCAACCGCCGCATCCAGATCGTCCACCAGCGTGACGTTCAGGTCGTTAGAGAGCCATTCATCGTTGTAGTTGGCGTCTTCCACAGCAACGACGTTAGCCGGGCCACCGGTCAGGTAAGGCATTGCTGAAGGGCTAGCGTGTAACGTAACGCCCGACGCCGCCATTTTCTTGCTCAGTTCAGGCAGGAAACGCTCGGCAATGCTTCGATTGACTAACAGCGTTTCCAGGCTGTTACAGGCGCTAGGGCGCTGCACCTTGGCACTTTCAATAACCGTCAACGCCTTGTCGAAATCGATGCTGTCATCGGCATAGATGTGACACACGCCGATACCACCAGTGATCACCGGAATCGTCGATTGTTCACGACACAGCTTATGCAAGCCTGCGCCCCCACGTGGAATCAGCATATCCACGTAGCGATCCAGCTTCAGCAGTTGATTGACTAGCTCGCGATCCGGGCTTTCAATCGCCTGCACCGCAGCAGCTGGCAGGCCACACTGCGAAAGCGCCTGCTGAATGACTTTTACCGTAGCCGCATTGGTGCGGTACGTCTCTTTGCCACCGCGCAGAATTACCGCATTACCGGTTTTCAGGCACAGGGAAGCCACGTCAATGGTGACGTTCGGGCGCGCTTCATAAATTACGCCAACCACGCCCAGCGGCACGCGGCGACGCTCTAACTTCAGCCCGTTATCCAGCATGTTGCCGTCAATCACCTGCCCTACCGGATCGGTCAAGCGACACACCTGGCGCACATCGCTGGCAATCGCACTCAGTCTTTCCTGCGTTAAAAGCAGACGATCCAGTAACGCCTCGCTCATGCCATTTTGGCGTGCATCGGCTAAATCCAGCGCGTTAGCCGCCAGAATCGTTGCACTCTCAGCTTCCAGCAAATCTGCAATTGTCAGCAGCGCACGATCTTTCTGAGCCGTGCTCAAGACCGACAGTTGATAAGAGGCCGCTTTTGCCGCTTTACCCATTTGTTCCAGCATCGCGAACTCCTTAATTGATAATCATATCGTCGCGATGGATAGCCACCGGACCATATTCGTAGCCAAGAATCTCGGCAATCTGTTGAGAATGATGTCCGGCAATCAGGCGCAGCGCATCGCTGTTGTAACGCGTCACGGCATGCGCCACATCGCGGCCCGCTAGGCTACGCACGCGAATCACTTCGCCACGAGAGAAATTGCCTTCTACCGTGCGGATACCTTTAGGCAGCAGCGAGCTACCGCGTTCGAGGATCGCCGAAAGCGCGCCGTCATCGACGGTGATTTCCCCCGCCGGTGGTGCACCAAAAATCCAGTGTTTGCGGCTTTCCAGCGGCGTATCCAGTGCATGAAAACGTGTTCCGACGGAAATATCAGCAATCACATCGCCAATCACGCCCGGTTTGCTGCCTGCGGCAATCACCACGTCGATGCCGGCGCGACAGGCCACATCGGCAGCCTGCAACTTAGTCGACATGCCGCCCGTTCCGAGGCCAGACACGCTGTCACCCGCAATACTGCGCAGCGCATCGTTGATGCCGGTCACTTCACGGATCAGTTCCGCATCAGGATTATTACGCGGATCGGCGGTAAACAGCCCCGCCTGATCGGTTAGCAACAGTAGCTTATCCGCATCGGCCAGAATCGCGGCCAGCGCGGACAGGTTGTCGTTATCGCCGACCTTGATCTCAGCGGTCGCAACCGCATCGTTTTCATTAATCACTGGAACGATGTTGTTATCCAGCAGCGCCCGCATGGTGTCACGTGCATTGAGGAAACGCTCACGATCTTCCATATCCGCACGCGTCAGCAGCATCTGCCCGACGTGGATACCGTAGATGGAAAACAGCTGTTCCCACAGTTGAATCAGGCGGCTTTGGCCCACGGCGGCCAGCAGTTGTTTGGTTGCAATCGTGGCCGGGAGTTCGGGGTAGCCCAAATGTTCGCGCCCAGCAGCAATCGCCCCTGAGGTGACAATAACAATCCGGTGCCCTGCCGCATGTTGCTGCGCGCACTGGCGCACCAGTTCAACAATGTGAGCACGGTTAAGACGGCGTGAACCGCCGGTTAACACGCTGGTGCCCAGTTTCACAACCAAAGTCTGGCTGCCGCTCATAATTTCTCTGCCGTTGGATGTCAAAAAATAAGAATAAGGAAAACGTTGTAACAGGACAGGCGCGTTATGCCAACAGGCATAACGCGAAAACCTGCGAATAAATCGGGGATCGTCAAGGAAGTATCACGGTCGTGCGACGAGGGTACAGGCGGGTTCCAGTGAGCGCAGCAATTTCTCTAGTCGAACATGGAAAGCCTGTTTGGCATTTTCTACCTGTTCAATCACGGCTTTGCCCTTAATTTTTTCCTCACGCCAGTTACCCTGTTTATCAAACAGACCATAGTGATACTCATAGGAAAAGGCTTTCCCGGTATCTTCCAAATTCAGCCACCAGCCCCAGAACTCACGCTCTTCCGGTGCTGGCTTGATATTGACGCAAACCGCCAGGCAATCAAAGAAGAATGCGGTATCCTCGCACTGCGCTTCACGGATATAAGGCCCCAACGCCGTAAAATTTTTCATCAGTCTGCTTTTGGGGTGTCCACTCGGTAACATCATCTACGATCTCCTCTGGTTGAACATTCTTTTTAGCAGAGAATGGCAATTTATCAACCACCTGGCATAAGGTTACTGTTCAGTGCTCAAGTGTTTATTCATCATGATCAACACACTTTATCCTGCAACCACCTGCTAATTTGCTGTAGTGCGCGATCAAAATTCTGATACACCGGAGAGAAATTAACCGGCATCAGCTTACCTTGTGCGGATGAATTCACAATCAGGCTGGCCTCTTCTTTCGGACATAGCAGATCGTTCTCCCAATAGCCCGCCAGCATCGGCGTCGGGCAGCGACGTCCCAGCAGCCCCTGCGTTTTCAGCGAATAACGTCCAAGCTCGGTTTTCAGCGACGCATCCGTTGAGAACGGCATACCCAACCGACTCGCCAGCACATCCATAAACATATCCGGCACCTGCTGCTGGCGATTAGGATCGCTTAACAGATGATGCACCACTGGGCCGAGACAGGCCACGCCGCGTAAGCGCTGTGATTCCAGATAAGCCAGACGCACAGCAATATTGGCACCAAAACGGAAACCAAATGCAGTAACGCGGCAGTGATCGACCCACGGGACATCCGGCAGCGCACGCAAGACTTGCTGATGAAGAAAACTGGAATCCTGAGTCAACTTCCAGCGGGAAGAGAACCCAACAGAGGGAACATCAATCGTCAACATCGCCATACCCGCTGGCGCAAAATAGTCCTGAAACAGGCGGTGATAATCGCTCTGCAACGTTTCCAGGCTGCCGCACATGAGGACGGTCGGAAAAGGGGCTTTTCCTTGCGATGGCATATGCAGAAAGCCAGTCAGCGTGCCGCCGCCAGCAATAGGAAAGGTCAGTTCTTTGAGTTCGTAAGGCAGGTACTTAGCGGCTTCTTCATAGGCGCGATTTGCCAGCGTTTGCGCCTGTTCAGCCAGCTCATCGCCTTTAATATGCGGATACGCAGCGATGCTGTAGAGGTTGGCCGCATTCAACCAAAATTGTCCGGTTTGCGCGTCATCACCACTTTCTGTTGCCCGCTGCTGCCAGTCTGCGCCTTGCTTCGCCCATTCATAAATCCAGTTACCGCCTCGGTAGCCGATCACCGTATCGAGCAACTGTTCGTTGCTTCGGTCAGCCTGGCTGGCGGCGATACGCGACAGTACGTCTTCAATTTCCCACGGGTTGACACCACGCCAAATCCACATCAGTCGGTTAATCATCCGATACCAACTGCTGGTCTTTTCTCCTTCCAGCGTAGAGTGCAGCCCCTGCGTTTCCTGATCGTGTCGCGTACGTCTGACTAACGTCGAGGTTTCTCGATGTTTGAAGGATGGTTTGAATAGCGTTTCAGACAGGTTAGCTTGCGCCACAGCAGCCTCCGTTAATGTGAACCGCCGTTAGCGGACATCAGACGACTTCTTCGTCACCTGCTAAAGTGTAACGAACTCAGGCTAGGGAAGACAAATGCCAACGACAGAAAGACACGATCGGATCAAGCCTACGCCAGAAATCATAAGAGAGTAGAAACAACAATGCCCGGCTAAACCGGGCATTGCAGGAAATCGATTGAATTATCGCTCAGGCGATTAACGGCCAGACAAAGGCGGAACAAATACCACGCACATATCCCACGGCTGTTCAATCCACGTATCCTGCGGGATATCAATGACGTAGTCGTCAACCAGTGGCTGACCAGCAGGTTTGGCGAAAATGGTCACAAAGTGCGCTTTCGGATACATATCACGAATCGCTTTTGCCGTCCCACCGGTATCAACCAAATCGTCAACCACGATAAATCCTTCGCCATCACCCTCGGCACGCTTGATCACTTTCATTTCGCGCTGGTTGTCATGGTCATAACTGGAGATGCAAACGGTATCAACGTGACGAATGCCAAGCTCACGCGCCAGCAGCGCGCCAGGAACCAGGCCACCGCGGCTTACAGCAATGATGCCTTTCCATTGTTCGGCAGGCAGTAAACGCTGTGCCAGTTTGCGGGCATGAATTTGCAACATATCCCAGGTTACGACGTACTTTTCGCTCATAAAATATATCCCAGCCGAATAAAAACCGGCTTAAGTTGAGTCTGAGAGGGGGAAAAAGGTTGCGCGAGATTATAGATAGCCAACAACATAAAAACCAGTTTTTCTCAACGCAAGAACCGAGTTTTTCCTGACAACCTGCCCCTGCCAAGCCTGCTGATTCATATTGCAACAAGAAAAGTAAGAGGAGACGACGGCAATTTCCCCTGCTTTGATGGAAAATGATATTCTCTTGTGACACGCCACGTTACGTGGCTAACTGCGATCAACTTTTAACCTCTAGCCCTTATATACTCTAAATAATTCGAGTTTCAGGAAGGCGGCAAGCGAAGGAATCCCGATGAGCTTACTCAGGTAAGTGATTCGGGTGACTGAACGTAGCCAACGCACATGCAACTTGAAGTATGACGAGTATAAGTAGGGTGCTAAAAAGGAGACTGAAATAGTGTCTGAATTGTCTCAACTTTCCCCCCAGCCTCTGTGGGATATTTTCGCCAAGATCTGTTCTATCCCGCACCCTTCTTATCATGAAGAAGCGCTGGCCGCGCACATTCTGGAATGGGCTAAAGAGAAAGGCATCTATGCCGAGCGCGATCAGGTTGGCAATATTCTGCTGCGCAAAGCGGCAACCGCAGGCATGGAAAATCGCAAACCTGTCGTGTTGCAGGCGCATCTGGACATGGTGCCGCAGAAAAACAACGACACCGTGCATGATTTCACCACCGATCCGATCCAACCTTACGTTGACGGTGAATGGCTGAAAGCGCGCGGTACCACGCTGGGCGCGGATAACGGTATTGGCATGGCTTCCGCGCTGGCGGTGCTGGCCGATCCGAGCGTCGAGCACGGTCCGCTGGAAGTGCTGCTGACCATGACGGAAGAAGCGGGTATGGATGGCGCGTTTGGCCTGCAACCTAACTGGCTTCAGGGCGAAATCCTGATCAACACCGATTCGGAAGAAGAAGGCGAGATCTACATGGGTTGCGCGGGTGGTATTGATTTCATTACCCGTCTGCCGCTGGTACGTGAAGTGCCACCAGCCGGTTACCAAACGCTGAAGCTGACGATTAAAGGACTGAAAGGCGGCCACTCCGGCGGCGACATTCATCTGGGACTGGGCAACGCCAACAAATTGCTGGCACGTTTCCTGTTCGAGCAGGCGGAAGCGTTGGATATCCGCATTCTCGATCTGAACGGTGGCACGCTGCGTAACGCGATTCCACGTGAAGCTTTCGCAACGCTGTCACTGCCTGCCGCTAATGTCGAGCAGTTGAAGACGCTGAGCCAGGACTATCTGGCCGTGTTGAAGAATGAGCTGTCTGCGGTTGAGAAAAACCTGACCGTGCTGGTGGAAGCCAACGACAGCAACGAACATCCACTGACGCAAGACAGCCGCGACCGTCTGCTGGGGCTGCTCAACGCGACGCCGAACGGCGTGATCCGTATGAGCGACGACGTCAAAGGCGTGGTGGAAACCTCACTGAACCTTGGTGTTGTCACCATGGAAGACGATCATGCGGAAATTATCTGCCTGATTCGTTCGCTGATCGACAGCGGTAAAGACGCCGTAGTCGGTACGCTGACAGCTCTGGGCCAATTGGCTGGTGCGAAAACGTCACCGAAAGGCGGCTACCCAGGCTGGCAGCCGGATGCGCATTCGCCAGTAATGGCGCTGGTTCGCGAAACGTATCAGAAGCAGTTCAATAAGACGCCGAACATCATGGTGATTCACGCAGGGCTGGAATGTGGCCTGTTCAAAAAACCGTACCCAGACATGGATATGGTCTCCATTGGGCCGACCATCACCGGACCGCACTCACCGGATGAACAAGTTCATATCGGCAGCGTCGATCTGTACTGGAAATTGCTCACAGAACTGCTGAAAGCGATTCCACCACGCGCCTAATCGTATTGCTGTAAAACCGAGGCGACGGATATCCGTCGCCTTTTTATTCCCAGCCAGTCACCATTATCCCCAATCAAACACCAGTTGGCGCTCAATTTGCGGATCGAGTAGCGTCACATGTAGCCCAACCAGCCGGACGCCTCTGGATTTACGCCGCTCCTGCCAGGTTTGTTGCGCCAACTTCAACAGATCCTGTTTATTCAACATCGGCCACACATGTTCCTGCGTCGTTTGCTGAAAATCATCAAACTTGAGTTTTACCCCCTGACGCGCAATATGCAGATCGGGTTTCACCCGTTTCAGACGAACTTCCAACTCCTGATAAAGTTGTTCGATCAGGTTTTCACACTGATCCCAGTTGTGGATATCCTGCGCCAGCGTCTTCTCTACTCCGACTGATTTCCTCTGCCGATCCGGTGAAATCTGCCGATCGTCAATCCCCTGACATCGCTCCCACAGCACACGGCCAAACTTGCCGAACGCTTTAAGCAGATCCGCCAACGCATATACCCGCACATCGGCACAGGTATGCAGGCCACGTTCTTCCAGCCGTTTCGCCGTCACTTTCCCGACGCCGGGAATCTTCTCCAGAGGCAGCGCGAGAAGGAAATCATCCACCTGCTCCGGTGTAATCACATATTGTCCATTCGGCTTATTTAACTCAGACGCGACCTTCGCCAGAAACTTGATCGGCGCAATGCCTGCTGAAGCAGTGAGATTCAGCTCATCCGCAATCGTTCGGCGGATTTCTTCCGCGATCCGCGTCGCCGAACCGTTGCAGTGCGGGCTATCGGTGACATCCAGATAGGCTTCATCCAGAGAAAGTGGTTCGATCAATGAGGTATAGCGGGAGAAAATCTCGCGAATTTGGCGCGAAGTGGACTTATACACCTCCATACGCCCCGGTAACAACGTGAGGTGCGGACACAGGCGCAGTGCGGTTGCCGTCGCCATCGCACTGCGGACACCGTAGCGTCGGGCAGGATAGTTAGCTGTACTAATAACACCACGTCGATCGGCGCTTCCACCAATCGCCAGAGGAATATCGCGCAGGCGCGGGTTATCACGCATCTCAATTGCTGCGTAGAAGCAGTCCATATCAACATGAATGATTTTGCGCATACTGGCCCTCTGACGATACTGTATGAATATACAGATCAAAGTCAGTGTAGACAAGTTGCGCGATGCTTGCCGTGTTTACTGCATGATGAGCATCACCAGCTTAACTTCCCCATGTCCGGCAGGATGGAAAGTCTGTTGATGATAGGCCACATCACCAAGCAAAGGATGATGAAAACGTCGTTCGCCGCCTTCACGGGCGGTTACCGCCTGCTGTGACCACCAGAGGTTGAACTCGCGACTTTCTTCACACAGCGCCATCACGATTTGCCGAACGGACTCAGTTGGCGCGTAGTGACTTGATTCCGCACGAAACTCTGCCACCACGCGCTTTGCTCGTTCCGGCCAGTCCACCACCAGCGATCGTGCCAGTGGATTAAGAAACATGAAACGCAGCAGATTCGATTCGGGATCGTTTCCCAACCACCCGGCAAACAGCTGTTCCGACGGCGCATTCCACGCGAGCATATTCCAGCAACCATCCAGAAGATACGCAGGGCAAGCAATGTGGTGCAGGCTAGCGGCAACCTGTGCATCCAGCGACGTTGCCCTATTCTGCTTCAGAGGATCTTTAACGCCAGCAAGACTAAAAAGGTAGTCATGCTCGGCGGGTTCCAGTTTTAATGCCTGAGATAAACGGGTCAACGCGGAGGCCGAAGCAGACACATCACGCCCCTGCTCAATCCAGGTATACCAAGTGGTGCTGATTCGGGCGATTTGCGCCAATTCTTCGCGGCGCAATCCGCTGGTGCGCCGCCGCCCAGAGGCAGGCAGACCGACCATTTCCGGCGTTGTCCGCTCACGCAGCGCCCGTAAGAAAGCCCCCAGCGCTTTTGGACCACTCAGAGAATTGGCAGACATCAGCGTATTTGTAGACATAACCAAGTGTCCTTTTCATCTCGTTCGTCTAGGTGACTTACGATGACAGTTGCATGGATGACAGCGGCATTAATGAAAAACGTGCTAATCAAACAGGGAGTATTTTATACCCGTATAAATGCTCATATTGTACCCGTATTTTTCCCTGATTATAGTGTTCCTAGACTAAGGTCTTCTTTACTGGCAGGCGCGCCGCCATTTAACCATGATGAAACGAGAACAATTCAGATAAAGCGGGAGCAATAATGGAAGAGAAACAGAATCATAATCGTCGCGTCGAACACCAGTTCGGCTCACAGGCGCAGAACTACCTGACCAGCGCGGTACATGCGCAAGGCAAAGATTTAACCCGGCTGGCCACGTTATTGGCCCCTTTCCCGCAGGCACGCGTGATCGATGTTGGCTGCGGTGCCGGACATGCCAGCTTCGTCGCCGCACAGGCCGTCGCGGAGGTTGTCGCCTATGACCTGTCATCCCAAATGCTGGACGTGGTCAGTCAGGCCGCTGCGCAAAAAGGACTGAACAATATCCGCGTTCAACAAGGCGTAGCCGAGTCTTTACCGTTCGATAACGGCAGTGCGGACATCATCATCAGCCGTTATTCCGCCCATCACTGGCATGATGTCGGGCAGGCATTACGTGAAATGCGGCGCGTGCTGAAACCGGGCGGTCGCGTGATCATGATGGATGTCGTTTCGCCCGGCCATCCGTTGTTGGACACCTATCTGCAGACGGTAGAGAAGTTGCGCGACACCTCACATGTGCGCAACTACGCGCCGGGCGAATGGCTGAGTCTGTTTACAGAAGCGGGGTTTATCGTGCGTAACGTCACCAGCGACAGGTTGACGCTGGAATTCAGCAGTTGGATCGCACGTATGCGTACGCCAGAACATTTCACTGTCGCTATTCGCGAGTTGCAGAAAACACTGGCGGACGAGGTTGTACAGCATTTTGAGGTACAGTCAGACGGTTCCTTTGTCACCGACATTATGATGATAGAAGCCACCCGCGCCTGATTCGCTTTTCTCCGCCATTAGCGACGTAAAAAAGATCTCAAATTGGGCGGCCCGCATCCTTTCGGGCCGTTTTTTGTAAATGTTATTTCTTAGCGCTTTTCAACGCTTGATTAATATGAAACCAATGATAATGTGATTCCGTTTTCGTCGTTATCTATTTGGCGACGAAATACAGAACGATAACGGTCGCCCAACATTTACGCTATAACAGCAGTAGCGCTACAGGGATGCCGCATGTATACCCTAAATAATTCGAGTTTCAGGAAGGCGGCAAGAGAAGAAATCCCGATGAGCTTACTCAGGTAAGTGATTCGGGTGACTGAACGTAGCCAACGCACATGCAACTTGAAGTATGACGGGTGTAGCACAGCAATTTTATTATCAGGAACCATAATGCAAAAAATCGCGCTGTCGTTTGCGATGTTGTTTTTTTTGCCTTCTCTTGTTGTTACCAGCGCCGCCAGCGAGATCGCACCGCCGCTTGCGCCGATAGCAAAAGAATTAAAACAGCAATTATTAGGCTCTCCGATCTATATTCAGATCTTTAAAGAAGAGCGAATATTCGAACTTTATGCGAAAGTCGGCAACGAATATCGTTTATTGGAACAATATCCAATTTGTAAATATTCGGGCGGATTAGGGCCAAAACGTGTTGAAGGCGATTTAAAAAGCCCGGAAGGCTTCTATCAGGTCGATTTGCGCCAGCTCAAGCCAGACAGCCAATATTACCGCGCGATCAATATCGGTTTCCCCAACGACTATGATAAATCACAGGGATATTCTGGTCGCTATTTAATGATCCACGGTGAATGTGTCTCGGTTGGCTGCTATGCCATGACCAACAACTATATGGATGAGATTTATCGCTATGCCGACGCGGCGCTACGCCACGGTCAGGCGAAAATTGATATCGCCATCTATCCGTTCCGCATGACGGAACAGAACATGCAACGCCACCGTAGTTCTACCTACGCCAGCTTCTGGAAGCAGCTTCAGCCGGGGTACACCTATTTTAATCAGCATAATCAGCCACCGGCCATCACGGTTTTTAACGGGCAATACGTCGTTAATCCACCGTTAATGACCAGCCAGCCGACGTTAAAGTATGCGCTCGCCGAAACAAAATAGAACGAATTCACCTGGCATAATCTGATGCCAGGATTCGTTACCCGTTAGCGGCTGCGTCGCCAGCACGGTGACGACATCATTGGGTGTCGTCTGCTGCTGGAAATCAATCTCCACATCCTGATCCAACAGCGTCGCTTTACCAAACGGCGCGCGGCGGGTGATCCAGTAGAGTTTGGTTGAGCAATATCCCATCACAAAGCGCCCGTCCGACAGCAGCATGTTAAACACGCCCTTCTCACGCAGGACATCCGCCTGTTTAGCAATATAACGGAATACCGCAGGCCAGTTACCCGGCGTGCGCGGATAGCGCTCGGACAGTTGGGACAGTAGCCAGCAGAAAGCAAATTCGCTGTCCGTCTGGCCGACAGGGCGAAACATACCCGTCTTAAGCGAATGGTAACCTTTCAGTTGCCCATTGTGGGCGTACGTCCAGTTTCGCCCCCATAGCTCGCGAGTAAAGGGATGGGTATTTTCCAGCGACACCGCGCCGCGATTTGCCTGTCGAATATGTGAAATCACCGCACAGGATTTGATCGGGTAATCCTGCACCAGTCGGGCAATCGGCGAGTTATAGCTTGGCAGCGGATCTTTGAACGTACGACAGCCGTTCCCTTCATAAAAGGTAATTCCCCAGCCATCCCGATGCGGCCCGGTGTTCCCACCGCGTTGTATCAGCCCAGTAAAGCTAAAGCAGATATCCGTCGGTACATTCGCGCTCATCCCCAGCAGTTCACACATCTGACTTCCTACCCTTCCCTTCTCGTCATATTTCAAGTTGCCTATGCGTTGGCGACCTGAAACTCGAACTATGTGGAGCCTATTAATGCGGCTTACTGATCCGCCATCTCTTTTTCAATCAGTTGAATCAGGATGTGAATCGCTTTGATATGGATTTCCTGAATACGGTCGGCATAACCGAAGTGCGGAACACGGATTTCCACATCGGCCGATCCCGCCATTTTTCCGCCGTCTTTCCCCGTTAGCGTAATGACCTTCATGCCTTTCGCTTTTGCCGCAGCAATCGCTTTAATGATATTGCCAGAATTACCAGAAGTGGAAATCCCCAGCAGCACATCACCTTCACGTCCCAGCGACTCAACGTAACGGGAGAAGACAAAATCGTAGCCAAAATCGTTGCTGACACAAGACAGGTGACTTGGATCGGAAATCGCAATGGCCGGATAGCCCGGACGATTCTCACGGTAGCGACCCGTCAGCTCTTCGGCAAAGTGCATCGCATCACAGTGTGAGCCACCGTTACCGCAGGAAATCACTTTACCACCCGCTTTAAAAGCGTTAGCCAGCAGTACCGCAGCGTTTTGAATCGACTGAATGTTTGCATCATCACTCAAGAAATTATTCAGTGTTTCTGCTGCTTCTTTCAGTTCACTACGGATTAAATCCTGGTACATGGAATCCTCTCATTTTGTCTGGTGACAGTATCATCTTCTGCATGCAGTGTAGCGGATTGAACAAATAGCGAGAAGCGCGTAATCACGGGATCGAGAGGATCGCTGATGCCCGTCAGAAAACTTACGACTGCCGCTCGGTTTGTGAAGTGAGTTGTAATTATGATGTAAACGAATTGATAAAAATAATCAGATAAACTACAACAAATATAAGCAACAGGTCAGACCTCTTACAACATTGACCTCTTACGCCTTATTTCACTAATGAAACGGTTCTCGCTTTCCACTATCACTCGGTGGAAGGGGGGAAACCCTTAATTCGATCACAATGCTGGAGACACGTTATGGTTGCTGTCAGTATCCTCCTCCTACTGATTATCATCGGAGCGATGTTTTACCATCGGCTCAGTCTGCTGCTCGGCAGCGCCATCCTGCTGGCCTACTTCGCCGCCATGTCCGCCATGCTGCTGTGGCCCATCTGGCTGATGGTTCCGCTCGTGATTCTGCTGATTCCGATTACGGTTCCCGCCGTGCGTCAAAAGCTGGTTTCCGCTTCCGCGCTGCGCATGTTCCAGAAGGTCATGCCGCCGATGTCGAACACGGAAAAAGAAGCGATCGATGCAGGAACAACCTGGTGGGAAGGCGATCTATTTCGCGGCGCGCCAGACTGGAAAAAGCTGCATAACTACCCACGCCCGCAGCTGACGGCTGAAGAGCAGGCGTTTATCGACGGGCCAGTTGAAGAAGCCTGTCGAATGGCTAACGACTTTGAAATCACCCATGAACGTGCCGATATTCCACCGGAATTGTGGGCGTTTTTAAAAGAACATCGTTTCTTCGCCATGATCATTAAAAAGCAATACGGTGGGCTGGAATTCTCCGCCTATGCACAAGCGCAGGTGCTGCAAAAACTGTCGGGCGTCTCCAGTATTGTGGCGATCACCGTCGGCGTTCCCAACTCACTCGGCCCCGGCGAGCTGCTGCAACACTACGGTACAGAAGCGCAAAAAGATCACTACCTGCCACGTCTGGCACGCGGTCAGGAAGTCCCCTGTTTTGCGCTGACCAGCCCGGAGGCCGGATCTGATGCGGGCTCGATTCCCGATACCGGCATTGTCTGCTACGGCAACTGGCACGGGGAACAGGTCGTGGGCATGCGCCTGACCTGGAATAAACGCTATATCACACTCGCGCCGGTCGCCACCGTGCTCGGGCTGGCCTTTAAGCTGTACGATCCCGACCACCTGCTAGGTGATGAGGATGACGTAGGGATTACCTGTGCGTTAATTCCGACGGATACCGACGGCGTTAAAATCGGCCGCCGCCATTTCCCGCTGAACATTCCGTTCCAAAACGGGCCGACGCAGGGCGAGAACATTTTTGTTCCGCTGGATTACATCATTGGTGGTGCGAAGATGGCAGGTCAGGGCTGGCGTATGCTGATGGAGTGCCTGTCAGTTGGGCGCGGCATTACGCTACCGTCCAATTCCACCGGCGGGTTGAAATCGATTGCCCTCGGCATCGGTGCTTACGCCCATATCCGCCGTCAGTTCAAAATCTCCATCGGTAAGATGGAAGGTATCGAAGAACCGCTGGCACGTATCGCGGGTAACGCTTACGTGATGGATGCCGCTGCAACGCTGATTACTAGCGGCATCATGCAGGGTGAAAAACCGGCGGTGCTTTCCGCTATCGTCAAATATCACTGTACCCACCGTGGTCAGCGCAGCGTGCTGGATGCGATGGATATCGCCGGGGGCAAAGGTATCTGTCTCGGCCCGTCCAACTTCCTTGCGCGCAGCTATCAGGGCGCACCGATTGCCATCACCGTGGAAGGGGCGAACATCCTGACGCGCAGTATGATTATCTTCGGCCAAGGTGCAATCCGCTGTCATCCTTATGTACTGGAAGAAATGGCAGCCGCGCAGGACAACGATGTGCCACGCTTTGACCGTGCGCTGGTTGGGCACATCGGCCATGTCGGCAGTAACAAGGTGCGCAGCTTCTGGCTTGGTTTAACCAATGGCCGCCTGAGCAGTGCGCCGGTGAACGACAAAACGCGCCACTACTACCAACAGCTCAACCGACTCAGCGCGAATCTCGCTCTGCTAGCGGATGTGTCGATGGCGGTACTGGGCGGTAGCCTGAAGCGTCGTGAGCGTATCTCGGCACGTTTAGGGGATATTCTCAGCCAGCTCTATTTAGCCTCTGCGACGCTGAAACGCTATGAGGACGAAGGACGTCAGAAAGCGGATCTACCGCTGGTGCACTGGGGCGTGCAGGACAGTCTGCATCAGGCAGAGCAGGCGCTGGACGATCTACTGCGCAATTTCCCGAATCGCGTAGTGGCAGGGCTGCTGACCTTCATTATCTTCCCACTGGGTCTACGCTGCCCTGCGCCATCTGATCGCCTCGACCATGAGGTCGCGAAGATTCTGCAAACGCCATCGGAAACGCGCAGTCGTCTGGGACGCGGCCAATATCTGGCTGCCAGTGAGCACAACCCTGTCGGGCTGCTGGAAGAAGCCTTGCGGGATATCATCGCAGCCGAGCCGATTTACCAACGCCTGTCGAAGGCCAGCGATAAACCGCTGCCATTCATGCGATTGGATCAACTGGCAGAGCAAGCGCTGATCGAAGGTCAGATTACCGCAGAAGAAGCGGGCATTTTGACCAAAGCCGAAGCCAGCCGCTTACGTTCTATTAATGTGGATGACTTTGCGTTCGACGCACTGGCCGCCAACAAGCCCACGTCCGTACCGCAGTCGGAAAGAAAAACCGAAGCAGCATAAATAGAATCAGGCCGCCAATATGGCGGCCTGATCTTTCCTTTACATACTCATCAGTTGTAAAATCGACGTCATCTTTCCTTCTGAATGAAACCCTACACATGGCTTACATCCCCAAGAACTACGCCAGACTCGAAAGCGGCTACCGCGAAAAAGCGCTCAAACTTTTCCCGTGGGTGTGTGGTCGTTGTTCACGCGAATTCGTCTATTCCAACCTGCGTGAATTAACCGTTCACCACATCGATCACGATCACGGCAATAACCCGGAAGACGGCAGTAACTGGGAAATGCTGTGCCTCTACTGTCACGACCATGAGCATTCGAAATATACCGATGCGGATATGTACGGTTCGACCGTCGTTGCAGGTGAAGATGCGCAGAAGGATGTTGGGGTTGCCACGCATAATCCTTTCGCGGATTTACAGGCCATGATGAATAAAGGGAAGAAATAGAGATAAGACATCATCGGATTGCCGCTCCCATCCGGTTCGTTGACGGGAGCGGGTCATAGAATAGTGTGCCTAATTAGGCACCGCTCTGTCGTACACGCGCCAGTAGCGCATCCACATCTGCAATATGCGGGGCTGCCAGCACCAACGTCCTGCCCAGCGAAAGAACATGACGCTGACACGCCAGACGGGCATCCGTCTCCTGAATGCTGTCCAGATCCACAACGTGCGCCAGCCCAATCGTGCGGCGAATCAGTTCGGTTCCACAGAATCCAATCGCATCCAGCCAAACCTGCTGTAAAAACAGCGCGGCATAACCCGATTCCGCCAGCGCCGGTTCGCGGCAGTCACTTTCGCTCAGTGCCAGGAAACGTGCGGAAAAGGTCTGCCACAGCGTACGGATATCTTCCAGACGCCGTTCACGCCCTGCCGCCGCCTCACGCGGGGCTAACAGCCCCGGCAGGCCGCAATAATTCAGCAGCAGGTTGCCAATGGCGGTGCCGATGTCAAAACCCATCGGCCCGTAGAAACCGAATTCAGCATCAATCACCTTTAAGCGCCCTTCCGCCACAAAGATCGATCCGCTGTGGATGTCACCGTGCAACAGCGCTTCCGCTTTACTCAGGAAGCGGTGCTTAAGCCCAGCAACCGCAAGCTTCAGCGCTCGATCGTCACGCAATGTCTGCACATCCGGCGTCAGCGCCGCATCAAACTGATTTCTTTCGTGATCGATATAAGGGTCGGTAAAGAAAAGATCTTCGGTAATCTCACACAGTTCAGGGTTAGTGAACTGGCTCACCGCTGCTTTCTTCTCATGCGGGTGCTGATAGAAATCAGACGTATGGAATAACGTTTGTGCCAGATATTCCCCTAACTGCGCCGCCGCCTGAGGATAATCCGCCCCCCTAACCAACTCGCTGCGCCAGATGCGATGATCGGAGAGATCTTCCTGAACCATCACCGCCAGTTCGGGATCGTGATAAAGCACGGTCACGGTATGCTGCGGACAAAAGCGCGCGTGCGTCAGCAACGTTTCGGCCTCAATACGGGCGCGGTCGAGCGTCAGCGGCCAGGATTCCCCGACACAGCGTACGTAGGGCAGCGCCTGTTTAACAATCACCCGGCTGATGCCCGCTTCATCTTTAATTTTAAACACCAGATTCAGATTGCCATCGCCGATCTCTTCTGCGGTTACCAGCGTTTGCGGCTGACTGACACCGCCGTACTGGCGGGCATATTCAACAGCGTCATCCGCCGTAAAAGTGCGGTAAAGTGACATTCCAACTCCTCGCTATTCTTAAATTCAAGATACGGACATAAAAACGTTCGGACGTCTATACATCTATCAGGCATCTTGGCAGAATACGAATATCGATGCAACATGGATTTAACGACCTATGCAGACACTTAACACAACCAGCCTGAAAATCGTAGATAACCAACTGTGGATCCTCGACCAGCAGGCGTTACCGCAAGAAAAAAGATGGAGCCCTTGCCCGGATGTCGCATCACTGGTTGAGCATATCCAGACGCTGCGGGTACGCGGCGCGCCGCTCATTGGCCTGTCTGCCAGCCTGCTGCTCGCGCTGCTGGCGGAGAGAGGCTTATCGCAGGCCGAACTGGCACAAGCGCTGGAGACGCTACGGGCATCGCGTCCTACCGCCGTCAACCTGATGAACAATTTGGATCGCATGAAGCTGGCGCTGGCACAGCCGCAGTTTGTCGCTGCACTGGTGCAGGAAGCGCTGCGATTGGTAGAAGAAGATCGCGCGCTGTGTGAACGCATCGCCGATCATGGCGCTGCGCTGGTGGAGCCAAACAGCCATTTGCTAACCCACTGCAACACTGGCGGTCTTGCAACCGCGGGCATCGGCACCGCCATCGGCGTGCTGCTGCGTGCACACCAACAGGGGAAAGTGGCGCAAGTGTGGGTCGATGAAACTCGTCCGCTGCTACAGGGCGGACGCCTCACGGCCTGGGAACTGGGTGAATTAGGCATTCCCTATCAGCTGATCTGTGATTCGATGGCTGCCAGCCTGATGGCGCAGGGTCAGGTCGATGCGATTTGGGTCGGCGCAGACCGTATTGCCGCCAACGGCGACGTCGCCAATAAAATTGGCACCTACAGTCTCGCGGTGCTGGCGCACTATCACCAGATTCCGTTTTACGTTGCGGCACCGCACACCACGCACGATCCGGCGTGTCCAGACGGTCGGGCAATTCCTATCGAACAACGCGCCGCCGCCGAAGTCACTGGCGTTTCCGGCAGCTTCGGCCACTGCCAGTGGGCACCGCAGAATGCATCAGTCTACAACCCAGCGTTTGATGTCACCCCCACCGCATTAATCAGCGGCTGGATACTCGACACCGGCGTAGTCACGCCACAGGACGTTCAAGAAGGGATATTTAAAGCGGCGTTGGCGTAACGACAACCCCACCTATCGACAAAAGACTCAGGATAGGCCGCACGGACGCGGCGAATCTATCATCCAATGGTAACGGTTCCCCCGCCCATCACCACGCCACCACAGCTCACTGCATCACCCGTTCTCGCCGCGGGTTTACCCTCAACGAGTACGCTGGATGAACCGCTGCTAATGCTCCGCTCATGGCCGTGAGGAGCCAAAGGATCGCCTTGTCGGGCCAACGGCATGCCGTCAACCTTAACCGTTGATGAGCCTGAAGCGACAGGCGTCGGTGGATGACTGCCGTGCCCCGTATCGCTATCGCCTACTTTAACGGCGTTACCCATTTTTTACTCCTTTTCTCTCAATAGTCAGGTTTGCAACGATCATGCTGCAACGTCGTCATCGGCAGCGACTCTCTCTATCCCACGTGGGACGAAGAAATTATTGTTCCTCAACATCGTATTCGCCTGCTCGTTCAGGGTAGCGAACTTGAGTTCCTCTGATGCAAAGTCGTGCATAAAATAATTGAAGAAGATATCCGCCTCACGCGGCACCCGCTTAGCACCATCAAAGAACTTCACCAAATTGGCCCCTTGATACATCTGCCGACGCAGTCCCCTGCTTCTCAACACATTTTCCGCATCGCGCCCGACCTGTATTAACCAGCCCCACTGCGCGTTGAGTTTATCGCGTTCGCTTCCGCTCACGTTTTGGCGGAGTATTTTATAGTCATGCAATTTTTCCCCCAGCCAAAAGCAGTAGTGGATCATGTGCAGTTCGAACACTTCCGGTGTCGGGTTCATTTTCCCAACCCATTTGCTGTAGAACTCGCTGTATGCCTTCACGGAATAGCCCAGCCGGCTATCCTGCATGATGAAATACTGGGCTACTCGTGGGTTTTTAGCATCGAGGATGGAGAAGTTAGGAAAAGGCACCTGAGCCCGACGTGCGGTTTCATACATCTGTCGTAGTGGCACCCGACACAGTTCGGCACTGGGGCGCTGTTCGTCGGGTAACAGCCCGCCCGTCACATCTTCACTGATGCCGGGGCAGAGCACTTCACGCCAGCCGGACCGTAGCGGCCCCAAGGGCAACAGAGGGCGATACTCTCGCCGTTCATGTGCCGCGATCAGGTGCAGAGCGTTTTTGACGGCGGGGTGAAGGGGCTTGTCGAATTCAATCACTTTCGCGCCAAAGGCCGTGGTAAAAATCCCGACAGCGGGATGACGGGCAAGCAGCCCCGCTCCGTCAGAGGCAGAAGCCACGGTATCCCCCATATCCATCGAACTACGGCGCGTGCAGTCGAACAGGCCAGCAAAAACCACCTCGACCTTACTGTCTGCGTAGCGGTATTCATTTCCCACTTTGCTACAGACCGACTCCAGTAACTCGTCGATAAAGCGTCGAGCCAACGCGGCACCCAGATCGGCACCGAATACCGAAATCTGGATCAGTTTGATGGGCAGTTGGTTTGCTTTTTTGATATCTGCCAGATTTTTTTTGAACTTATTTTTAGCCAAATCCACTCGCGCATCGACCCCGGTCATCAACAATTCAGCCACGATCGGGTTATCCCGAATCGGTTCGGTCGCTTCGAGCAGTGCACGGCTCGCCGCCTTTTTGGCCGCAGACACCGTGGCATCGAAACCACTCTTCATGGTCACTAAGTCGCCCAGCTTATTGGCGAGCACCTGGCTCCAGTCCCCTTTGAAAACGCCCTTGACGGTATCGACCGCCGTTTCTTTCCCCTGTTCAACCAGCGCATCGGCATAATCCTCAGGCAGCGCCTGCTGTCTGGCATCCAGAATACTGTCCAGCCTTTCAGAGGGCGTATCTTCCAGCGGGGTACCTAAACCGGGGATATAGACTTTGGAATACGAATATGAAGAGGTGAGTTCAGCCAAAATTATTTCCGGATGGGCACGAAACAAACGGCCTACGTTAGTCAGACGCTGGCTTTCTTCATCCACATTGATATTGCGTTTCAGGCCATCAAAGAAGAAGCCTATTTGTAACGCCAGAGAACAAGTGCCGATCCCTGCCTGATGACGGCTCTCTTCGCGGGCAATGCGACACCCCAGATCATCCCAATCGTTCATCGTCCTCTCCTTGTGCGATAAGGGGCAATAACATCGTCCATATCAAGATAGCAACTGCTCACCCAACGTACGACCAACTTGTTATCTGGTAAGAACAGTACACAAAAATCATTTTTGCCCTTATCACGTTTAGGCATGGGTAGGACGACAGTATGAATTTCAGGACGATAGCCAAGCTCATCATATTGTCGGCGGGTCATCGCAAGTTCCCATTTGATCTTAACAGTGTCACCATTTATTCGATAAGGACCTGCTGTACCGCCGCTAGTGTTAAGCCCATCGAATGCATCGGTATTCCCTCCCATATTGCCATTGACATACACATAGCTAATGGGGCGGTCGACCACCGAATGGACGACAATTGACGCCCCGCCGTGTCGTTCTTGAATCAGGAATGTCCAGCCCAGCCAAAGTACCAGCAGAATGCTTGCCAGCCACCGCCCCCAGCGCGGCAAGATCTGCCATATCGCCGTTATCAATCCCGAAATTGCTTTTACCAAACCGTTTGCCGCACTCATGACTGTCCCTTTGGCTCTTGCTGGTTCACTTTCCTTGTCATGCGTCGGGTAGCCATCGTGCCTGCCTGATGACGGCTCTCTTCACGCGCAACGCGACACTCCAGATCATCCCAATCGTTCATCGTCCTCTCCTTGTGCGATAGGGGGCAATAACATCATCCATATCAAGATAGCAACTGCTCACCCAACGCACGACCAACTTGTTATCTGGTAAGAACAGTACACAAAAATCATCCTGGCCTTTCTGTCGTTTAGGCATAGGTAAATTAATTGTGTGTTTTTCAAACTGATACCCCGCTTTTTCCTGTTCTTCAGTCATATCCAATTCCCAATCTATCTTGACCGTATTCCCGTCTATACGATAAGGACCTGCTGTACCGCCGCTAGTGTTAAGTCCATCAAACGCAAAGGTATTCCCTCCCATATTGCCGTTGACAAAAGCATAGCTAATGGGGCGATCCATTACTGACATAACGACAATTGACGCCCCGCCGTGTCGTTCTTGAATCAGGAACGTCCAGCCCAGCCAGAGCACCAGCAGAATGCTTGCCAGCCACCGCCCCCAGCGCGGTAATATCTGCCATATCGCCGTTATCAGCCCCGAAATTGCTCTTGTTAAACCGCTTGCCACGCTCATGTTCGTCCCTTTTGTTCTTCCAACGCTTGCTGACCACCTTCCAGATAGGCTAATGCCCACAACCGTCCTTGAGACTCTGTCGCACCAGCCTGCTCGGCTTTCGCCAATGCCTTGCGGACCATGTTCATTCTTTCACAGGGTGGGAAATGTCTGATGCTATCCCCCTCTTGCCACAGAGCGAGCAGGCGATGCTCGTCAGTCGATCCTTGTAAAGCCTGATACAATGCGGGCGTCAGTTTGACCAGAACCGGCTCCGACGGCGGGATCGACAAAGACAGCTCACGCCAACTGCCGTCGCATTCTCGCAACCACCAGCGGTCGATCCCGCCAAACAGCCCACCGAGCCACGGGGCATCGTGCTGTTCAACAAGCAGAGGCAGCGCGTGCGGTGTATAGAACCGCAGCAATTGGCTAAATTGCCCTGCGGGTTCAATCACCCTCACACCCAAAGCCAGTTGCTTTTGCAAAGCGCTAAGGGATTGGTCGCTTTCCAACAGGCCAACCACGAGCCCCTGCTGAACAAGCGTCGCCAGTAATCTTTCGTCCTCTGGTGGACAATGCCAAAGCCAGGGACCCAGATTGATCAGTTCAAACAAGTCATCATGAAAATAGAGCGGTAAAAACGGATTTTTGCTCAACTGCTCGCGCTGTTCAGCGGTGAGATTCGCCCCTTCCAGCAGAGCGATACAGGCACCCCGGTGCCAGATAGTTTCAGGTAGCATCTTATTCTCCCTGTATTAACGCATCGCCCTGCGCCATGGCACGCAGCAGACAGGGAATACAGACCGGTTTTTCAAGGGGTGGTATTTTGGGCAGTTGGGGCGGCGCAATCACCTCAACCGTTCCTGGTAATGAGGGCAGTTGGCCTGCCCAACCAGAGCCACAACCCGGGCTGCCGCCTGAATTCATCTTGATGCTGGGGCCGACCAGCGTCACGCCGCTGGGATCGATCTTCACGAAGCTTCCTCCGACTTTCAGCGTCAGCTCCGCGCCCGCTTCAAGAACCACCTTAGCCCCCGCTTTTACATGCACTTCCTCACCCGCCTCGACCAGCAAAGCCTGCCCCAGTTTCTGATGCATCGACGCATCAACGGTCAACGAGAGAGCTCCTTTCACGTGGTCACGTTTCTCGTCCTCCACCGCCAGGTGATCGTTGGCTTTAACGCGGGTGACTCGCTCATTATCAATCTCCGTGTGGGCATCATGTTTGATGTGCCAGACCACATCGTTCTCAACGAGCGCCTTGAGATCTTTCTGCCCGTGAATATAAACCTCCTCCTGACCGGCCTGATCCTCGAAGCGCAATTCATTAAATCCTTCTCCCTGATGCGTCTTCGTGCGCAGCACGGTTCGTGTCTTATTGGCAGGCAGCGGATACGGCGAGGGATTAGTGGCGTGGAAAGTACGCCCCGTGACAATCGGCTGGTCCGGATCGCCTTCAAGGAAGCTGACGATCACTTCATGGCCGATACGCGGGATGGCAATCATGCCGTACTGACCGCCCGCCCAGCCCTGACTGACCCGCACCCAGCAGGAACTCTGGTCGTTACTCGCGCCGTAGCGATCCCACGGGAATTGCAGTTTTACCCGACCATACGGGTCGCAGTAGATTTCTTCCCCCGTTGGGCCGACGACGGTGGCGATTTGCGGGCCGTCCACCATCGGTTTGTAGGGCATGGCAGCACGCCACGTCGTCGTGCCTTTCACCACGGCAAAACTGTTGCTCATGGTCGTCGGTTCGCCGCCGCTTTCCTCTTCCAGCGCCTGCGGCTGCTGCCCGACGTGCGTCACGCTCACCGTCTGCCACACCGCATTCAGCGCCGCATTCGGGTGCTCCGTCAGGGTAAAGGTATTACCCGGCATCAGCCCCGCGCAGTTGGATTCCCCTTCGCTGGTTACTGCGCCTGACCGTAGCGCATCCAGACGATAGTCGCTGAACGCCTTGCCGCTCGGGTCTTGTTTGTAGCGCCCCGGATAGTCGTAATGCTGATAGCTTTCACGCTGGTGTGCCAGCTCGCCGCTCATCTTCTTGTGCGACAGGCCGTAAGCCGGTGTCTTGAAGCTGTAGTCTTTCAGCTCGACTTCGGCGGTGCTCACCCGCTCCGCGTAGTGGAAACGCCGGACATATTCACCTTCACTCAGCCCCTGCGTGGCCAGATTGAAGAACAGCGCCGACCCTTTGGTCAGCGCCCCCGCATCGTCGGCAAACACTACCCGATGCTTACCTTCCTCGTACTCGTGGAAGAAGTACAATCCCTCTTCCGCCGCCAGACGGGTGATAAAGGCCAGGTCGCTTTCCCGATACTGCACGCAGTATTCCCGCACCGCGTGCTCATGGCGCAGTGCAAAGGCGTAGTCGGTAATACCCGCCTCTTCCAGCAACGCGCCGATAATCGCGTCCGGCTTCTGCGCCTGAAAAATGCGGGCGTTGGTACGCAGCCCCAGCCGCCACAGCGCCGGACGCACTTCCGCCTGATAGCGCGTGCGCCGGAATCCGGTATCGCCCTGCGTGAACCCACTGATAATGCCGCTGACACGACGCTTCAGTTCACCTTCATACCAAATCATCAGCTCGCACGGCTGATCCAGCACCGCGCCGAAATCCACATCCGGCAACGCGCTCGCCAGACTCAGTGACAGGCTGAAAGGCCGGTTCAACCCCTCATCCAGCCTGAAATCCACCACCGCAAAGGTGCCTGCCTCCAGCGCGCCAACCTTTACGGTGAACTGTAATCCTGTACTGTTTGCCATCGGCTTTCTCCTTATTTTTATTCTCGCTCTGCCGCCACGGCTACCGCATGCGCCATCCTGGCTAAACGCCACATGAGCAAAAATGCCACGCAGGTGAAAAGCGCAGAGCATTTAAATCGAGCAGCGATTCGGTATGTTCACGTCGTGGGAAACAAGAAGGTCGCAGGGTTGAGGCGGTGTGAAGAGTGATGAAAATGTTCCATGTGGCATCCTTGACGCTATTCCTTTTAAGAAAATACGCATAAAGGATAACAAGATGTTCATAGTGCTAATCGCGCAAAAAAAGGCCTAAAACCAAGTAAACACATTGATTAATATTAAAATAATATCATTTTGAATAAATTAGATAGCGAATCAAAAAGACTCAATCATCATATGAGAACAGGGCATTCGCCCTGTTCTCAACCTATTGATAAACCCGTCATACTTCAAGCCGCATGTGCGTTGGCTACGTTCATTCACCCGAATCACTTACCTGAGTAAGCTCATCGGGATTCTCTCTCTTGCCGCCTTCCTGCAACTCGAATTATTTAGGGTATAAACCATTTTTATTCATGGAATAAGGGCATAGCCCCCTACGCGCTAACACTCCAACTTCGGATATACATCCGCGATCTTATCGCCGGTAAAATGGGCGATCCAGCCTTCCGGGTTATCGAACAGGCGGATGGCAGTGAAATGCGGCTCTGGCCCCATATCAAACCAGTGTGCCGTACCTGCCGGTACAGACAACAAATCGTTCTTCTCACACAGAATCTGGTAAATCTTGCCGTTCAGATGCAGGCAGAATAGTCCCGCGCCTTCCACGAAAAAGCGCACTTCATCTTCGTGATGGATATGCTCGGATAAAAACTTGGTGCGCAGCTCCGCACACTGCGGATTGTCCGAACGCATGCTGATCACATCCCAGCTTTGGTAACCTTTTTCTGCCACCAGCTTATCGATTTCATGCTGATACACCGCCAGCACTTCCTCGGAGGACGGCGCGTCGCTCAGTTTTTGACTGGCTTCCCAGCGCTCAAAACGCACACCGATATCGTTCAGCTGTTTCTGAATCGCATCGGCATCCTGGCTTTGCCAAATCGGCTGGCTTGCATCACTGTCGCTAAAAATGGTTAATCCACTCATTGGGCGTACTCCGGTAAGTCGATCTGGTCAAAACGAGCCGCCTGACGGTGACGGCTTACGCTATCCGCGTCATCACGAATAAGCTGACAGGTGTGCCAACCGGCTTCCTGCGCGGCATCCAGCTCCTGACGAATGTCCGATAGGAACAACAGTTGCTCAGCAGGCAACCCGATGGCTTGTGCAATCGTGCGATAAGAATCAGTCTCCCGCTTCGCGCCGACGCGGGTATCAAAATAGTCGCTGAACAGCGGGCGCAGATCGCCCGCGTTGCTGTAACCAAACAGCAACCGCTGCGCTTCCACCGAACCCGATGAGTAAACATACAGGTGCAGGCCTTGCTGCTGCCACGCGGCGAGCTGTGCCGCTACTTCAGGATACAGATGCCCCTGAAAATCGCCGTTACGGTAGCCCGCACGCCAGATAATGCCCTGCAGCAACTTCAGCGACGTGGATTTACGGTCTTCATCCATAAACTGATTCAGCGCGGCAATCAGTGTATCGCTATCTGCATCAGGCTGAGCTAACTCCTGACGCAGCGCGTTCAGCACCTGTGCGATCTCAGGATCGCTGTCGTGCTGTCGCACCGTATCGGCCAGTCGCTCGCGAGCATAAGGAAACAGCACGCTGTGAACAAAACGGATGTCGCTGGTGGTGCCTTCAATATCAGTGACTATCGCCTTAATCATGCTTTAGCCTCCAGCAGTCGACGCTGCAATTCACACTGGAACAAGAACTCTAACCCTTCTAGATGACGACGCGCTTCTTTCACCGTCGCACCCCAGCAGTAAAGACCGTGGCCGCGCACCAGAAAACCGTAGCGTAGCGGCGTGTGGCTAGCGAACTCCGTTACTCGCTGCGCTAGCGCTGGAATATCCTGATCGTTATCGAAAATCGGGATCACCACACGATCCAAATGAGTTGTCTGCCCCGCCAACGACTTTTGCATTTCGTAGCCGTGCAGCACCAGCTCAGCGCCTTTCTCCACCCGGGACAGCACCGTCGCGTTCACCGAGTGCGTATGCAGCACAGCGCCAATAGTCGGTTCGCGGCGATACAGCAGCGTGTGCAGCCCCGTTTCCGCCGACGGCGTACGGCCACTCGGCACATGGTTAGTGGCAATATCCACCAGCAGGAAATCCTCTGTCTGAAGGCTGCCTTTGTCTTTACCCGATTCGGTAATCAGACACTGCGCGTCATCCAGCCGCACGGACATATTGCCGCCCGTCGCCGGACACCAGCCTTTCTCGCCGATCCAGTGGCAGGCCGCAACCAGCGCCGTCAATTGTTGATTTTCAGTCATGAGGCTTCCCGTTTTTGGTCTTTCTGTTTCAAAGCATACAGTTGCAAGGTTTAGATCTTTTCATTATGTCTTAGCACGCAAAGGCATTTAGCCATTTAAACGTCCAAGCGTCTTGATTGCCAAATACTAACAGCATGTTATATTACCAAGCAATACAGGCTTGCAGGAGTCCTATCCGCTATGAGCGCCGCTCTGATCCCCGACAGTAAACTGCCTTCGCTGGGCACCACCATTTTTACCCAGATGAGCGCACTGGCCCAACAGCATCAGGCCATCAATCTATCACAAGGTTTCCCTGATTTTGACGGCCCGGATTATTTACAGCAGCGGCTGGCGTATCACGTCAGTCAGGGCGCCAACCAATACGCGCCGATGACCGGCGTCTCGCCACTGCGTCAGGCCATTGCCGAGAAAACGGAAGCACTGTACGGCTGGCGACCGGATGCGGATAGTGAAGTCACCGTCACGGCGGGTGCAACCGAAGCGCTGTTTGCCGCTATTGCCGCACTGGTACGCCCCGGCGACGAAGTGATTTGTTTCGATCCCAGCTATGACAGCTACGCGCCTGCCGTTACGTTGGCTGGCGGCGTACTCAAACGCATCGCCTTGCAGCCACCCGCATTTCGCGTGGATTGGTCATCTTTTACCGACTTGCTGAGCGATCGCACTCGGTTGGTGATTCTGAACACGCCGCACAATCCGTCCGCCACCGTCTGGCAGAAAACCGATTTTGAGCAGCTATGGCAGGCGATTGCCGCGCGCAATATTTTCGTATTGAGTGATGAAGTCTACGAGCATATCTGCTTTGATAATGAAGGGCACGCCAGCGTGCTGGCACACCCGTCGCTGCGTCAACGCGCTATCGCCGTTTCCTCGTTTGGCAAAACCTTCCACATGACCGGTTGGAAAGTCGGCTACTGCGTCGCACCAGCGGCATTGAGCGCGGAGGTCCGTAAGGTTCACCAATATCTGACGTTCTCCGTGAACACGCCCGCTCAGTTCGCTATCGCCGATATGCTGCGCGAACAACCGCAACACTGGCGCGAACTGCCCGATTTTTACCGCGCACGCCGCGATCGCTTCATCAATGCGCTGGCAGGCAGCCGTTTCGAGATTCTGCCCTGCGAAGGTACCTACTTCCTGCTGGCGGACTATCGGGCGATTTCCGATCTGGACGATGTCAGCTTCTGCCGCTGGCTGACTGAGCACGTTGGTGTCGCCGCTATCCCGCTCTCCGTCTTTTGCGCCGATCCGTTCCCACATACGTTGATTCGACTATGCTTTGCTAAACAGGAAGCAACGTTGGATGCCGCGGCGGAGCGTTTATGTCAACTTTAAAGATTTCATTGCTGCAACAGCCACTCGTCTGGCGTGATGGGGAAGCGAATCTACGCCACTTCGATACGTTATTGGCGGAGATGAACGAGCGTGATGTCATTGTGTTACCGGAGATGTTCACCACCGGCTTTGCGATGGAAGCGGCCAAAGGTAGTTTGGATCAGTCGGTCGTCGAGGCGTGGTTACACCAGTGGGCGCAAAAGACCAACGCGCTGATCGGCGGTAGCGTCGCGGTGAACACGCCGAAAGGTGCAGTGAACCGTTTCCTGCTGGTCGATCCGCACGGCCACGTGTATCACTACGATAAACGCCACCTGTTCCGCATGGCGGATGAACACCACCACTATCAGGCAGGAACGGAGCGAGTCACCCTTGAGTGGCGCGGCTGGCGCATCTGCCCGATGATCTGCTACGACCTACGTTTCCCAGTATGGTCGCGCAATCGACAGGATTACGATCTGGCACTGTATGTCGCCAACTGGCCTGCACCGCGTGCAGCGCACTGGCAAACACTGCTGGCCGCGCGCGCCATTGAGAATCAGGCCTACGTTGCAGGCTGCAACCGCGTTGGCACCGACGGCAACGGCCACAGCTACCGTGGCGATAGCCTGATTATTAACGCTCAAGGGGAAATTCTGGCCTCTGCCGCCCCCAACCAGCCTGCCCAACTGGACGCCGAACTGTCGCTGGAAGCACTGCAGAGCTACCGGGAATCCTTCCCCGCGTGGCGTGATGCAGATCGGTTTACGCTGTAACAACTGCCGCCGTCGTCGGTGAGGTGATAGTTGCGGTGGGCGTTACCGTGCTGATGCGTGATGAAACACCATCTGATAGAGCGCCTGTAGTGCCAGCGCCACATCCGCCGTGATAACCGATTCGTCGGGATGATGGCTGATACCGCCGCGACAGCGGACAAAAAGCATCGCCACCGGCCAGCGCTCGGCAATCGCGATGGCATCATGCCCCGCACCGCTCGGCAGCATCAGCGTTTTCCCCTGTACCTGCGCCACCGCCTCGTTTAATGCCGACTGCAACGCGGGATCGCAGCGGGTTGCTGCAATACGATAATACTCTTCGGCGCTGAACTGGCAGCCGCGCTGGTGCGCGATAGCCTGTGCTAGCGTCAGGAGTTTTTGTAGCAACGCATCCAGTGGTGCATCCTCCGGCCCGCGAATATCCAACGTCATCTTCACTTCACCGGGGATCACGTTCGCCGCGCCAGGTAAGCATTGCAACGTGCCAAATGTAGCGACCAGATGGGGATCGCTTTCCCGCGTCACCCGTTCAGCCTGCGCCATCCAGTCGGCCGCCGCTGCCAGCGCATCCTGCCGCTGCGTCATCGGCACCGTTCCGGCATGCCCTGCCAGGCCGAGGAACGTGCAGTTGAGTCGCCGCGCCCCGTTGATTGCCGTAACCACACCTAGCGCCAGCTCCTGCTGTTCCAGACACGGCCCCTGTTCGATATGCAATTCCAGATAGGCGACGATGTCACTGACCGGGCGCGCAGCCTGTGCCACCTGTAGCGGATCCAGCCCCGCAATGGTCAATGCCTGCGCCACGCTGGTGCCTTCTGCATCCTGACATTCCAGCCAGTTTTCCGGCCAGGTGCCCGTCAAGCCTCGGCTTCCCAGCAGGGTAATGCCAAAACGCGTACCTTCCTCATCGCCGAAGCCGACGATTTCCAGCGCCACGGGCAACCGGATTCCCTGCTGATGAAACGTGCGTACCACTTCAATCGCCGTTAATACGCCCAGCATGCCGTCGTAGCGTCCGGCATTGCGCACCGTATCCAGATGCGAGCCCAGTAGCAGCGCCGGTGCATCCGGCGTCAGCCCGTCATAACGACCACAAATATTGCCCACGCTGTCCTGCCAGACGTTCATTCCGGCTTCGCGCATCCACTCCCCCACCTGCATATTGGCACGCAGGTGTTCCAGCGACAGGTAGACGCGAGTTAGTTGACCGGGCGTTTCGCTCATTTCAGCCAGCGCATCGCAGCGCGACATAATCAGTTCAGCGGCAGCCTGTGCAACAGCAGGTGACAGTAGAGGTTCACTCATGCACGCTCCTCGTTCGCCGCATAGCTGTTCCAGGCGGCCTGCATAGCCTCGCCCTGCACGGTGCGGAAGCCAAGACGGTTCAGCACCGCCTCCAGTGCAGTTAACGTTTGCATCACGCAGTCTTTACGTGCGTTGTAACCCATGGTGCCAATACGCCAGATTTTGCCCTGAAGCGGGCCAAACGAAGTGCCGATCTCAATAGCAAAGTCTTCCAACAGTAGCTTACGAACCTGCTCGCCGTGAACGCCGTCAGGAATCACCACGCCCAGTACGTTATTCATTTTGTGGCTAAGATCGCCAAAGGTTTCCAGCCCCATACCCTGAATCCCTGCCACCAGCGCATTACCATGTAGCGCATGGCGGACAATGCTGCGATCCAGCCCTTCTTCGAGGATCACCCGCGCGCACTCGCGTGCAGCAAACAACATGCTTGTCGCTTCGGTATGGTGATTCAGGCGCTCCGGCCCCCAGTAATCCATCACCATGCCCAGATCGAAATAGTTGGAATAGATCATCTCGTCGTCACCGTCCTGATGCGCGTCGGTTCTGATCCCCTGCTCGACGCATTTACGGCGGCGGATCACCGCTTCCATTTGCGGACTGAGCGTGATCGGCGAACTACCAGACGGCCCGCCCAGACACTTCTGCAATCCAGCGGAAACGGCATCCAAACCCCATTTATCGGTTTCCAGCGGATTACCGCCGAAAGACGCCGTCGCATCGGTATAGAACAGCACGCCGTGGCGGCGGCAAATCTCGCCCAGCGCCTCCAGCGGCTGCAACATGGTGGTCGACGTATCGCCCTGCACCGTCAGCAAGAGACGCGGGCGCACCGTTTTGATCGCATCTTCGATCTGGTCAGGCGAGAACACCTCACCCCACGGCACTTCAATGGTATGAACCTCGGCACGACAGCGGCGGGCAATCTCACACAGCAAATGACCAAAACGACCAAACACCGGTACCAACACCTTATCGCCAGGGCGGATTGCCGACAGCAGAATCGCTTCGATGCCGGCACGCGAGGTGCCGTCCACCAGCATCGTCCAGCGGTTCTCCGTGCGGAAAAGCTGGCGATAGAGTTCCATGACCTGATTCATATAATGGGTCATCGCGGGGTCATACTGACCAACCAGTTGGCTGGCCATTGCCCGTAATACGCGCGGATCGGCGTTGATCGGCCCCGGCCCCATCAGTAAGCGATGAGGAGGGTTAATTTGCGCGTACAGTTCGCTGCTCATGGTTATTGCTCCAGACTTTTGTTTCGACCTACACACTCGAAAAGCATTACGCTTCCGATAATCCTCGGACCGAGGCGATAAACTGTTTCAACTCGCGGGTCTGCGGGTTAGCGAACAGCGTTTTACTGTCGCCCTGCTCCCAAACTGTGCCCTGATGCATAAACACCACGCGGTCGCCCACTTCGCGGGCAAAATTCATTTCATGCGTGACCAGAATCAGCGTCATGCCTTCTGCGGCAAGCTGTTCCAGCACCTTCAACACTTCGCCGACTAATTCAGGATCGAGTGCCGACGTAATTTCGTCACACAGCAGGACTTTCGGACTCATCGCCAATGCACGGGCAATCGCGACACGCTGCTGCTGACCACCCGACAGATTGGCGGGATAATAATGAATACGTTCGCCTAGCCCGACTTTATTGAGCATCTGTTCACCTAACGCCTGACACTCCGCCGCGCTTTTACCCAGCACGCGACGCGGTGCCAGCATTACGTTTTCCAGCGCCGTCATATGCGGAAACAGATTGAAATTCTGGAACACCATCCCGACCGAGCGGCTAATTTCTCGCGCCTGCGAATCCCTGTCGGTGACCGTCATCCCGCCTAGCTTGATGCTGCCGTCCTGATAACCTTCCAGACCATTTATGCAGCGCAGTAGCGTGCTCTTACCGGAGCCGCTGCGCCCGATGATCGAAATGACCTCACCCATTTCGATATCCAGATCCACCCCTTTCAGGACATGGTTCTGGCCGTAATATTTTTGAACCTGATTAATGGTGATGAGCGGCATTGAATTTCTTCTCCAGATAGCGGCTGTAGTAAGAGAGCGGATAGCACATCAGGAAATAGCCCAACGCCACCAATCCGAACACTTTAAACGGCTGATAGGTCACGTTATTCAACATGGTTCCCGCTTTAGTCAGTTCGATAAACCCGATAATTGACGCCAGCGCAGTGCCTTTAATCACCTGCACGGAAAACCCAACGGTAGGCGCAATAGCGATACGCATCGCCTGCGGTGCAATCACCCGATAGAGCGTCTGACCGAAATCCAGTCCAAGACAGCGCGACGCTTCCCACTGCCCTTTCGGTAACGCTTCTACGCTGCCACACCAGATATCCACCAGAAAAGCGCTGGTAAATAGCGTCAGCGCCAGTGCCGCCGCCGTCCACGGGCTCACATCAATACCGAACAGCGCCAGCCCGAAAAACGCGAGAAACAGCTGCATCAGCAGCGGCGTGCCCTGAAATAACTCGGAATACAGATGGACAAAGCGCGTCGCCCATTTGCGTTTGGTCAGCCGCAACAACATGAGCGGAAACGTCACCAGCGCACCGCCGATGAAGGCCGTCAGCGACAATAGCAACGTCCAACGCGCCGCCAGCAACAAGTTGCGCACAATATCCCAGTCGGTAAATGTCATGATTGCTGATTCCCTAAGAAACGCCGACCCGCCAGCAGTAAGAGTTGCCGCATCAGAACCGACAGCACGAGGTAACACAGCGTGGTCGCCAGATACACTTCAAAGCTCAGAAACGTACGGGACTGAATCAGGTTAGCGGCAAAGGTCAGTTCCTCGTAGGAAACCTGCGACACCACCGACGATCCCAACATGACGATGATGCATTGGCTGACCAGCGCCGGATAAATCCGTTGGAGAGCTGGTGGCAAAATCACGCGCAGAAAAGTTTGCATCCGCGTCAGTCCCAGCACGCGAGCGGCTTCCCACTGACCTTTTGGCGTCACCTGAATTCCCGCGCGAATAATCTCAGTGCTGTACGCACCAAGATTAATCAACATCGCTAACAGCGCAGCCTCCCCGGCCGTCAGCTTCCAACCCAGACTCGGCAAGCCGAAGACGATAAAGAACAGCTGAACCACAAACGGCGTATTGCGAATCAGCTCGACGTAGATCCCCCACAGCCGGCTCAGCAAGCTTGGCTTGCCGCTACGCAAGGCCGCACCACAGATGCCGATGGCGATGCCGCCGAGGGTTGCCATTACTGTAAGCTCAATGGTGACCCACAGCCCCGCCAGCAGCTCAGGCCAGAACGGCAACAGCGCGGAAAAATTAAGCTGATAGGTCATGGCGTGCTCCTGTTACGCTTTGATGCTGGCTGGCAATGGCGCTTTCAGCCATTTTTCCGATAGGCTATTGAGCGTATCGTCTTTCAGCGCTTGTTCGATCAGCGCATCGACTTTTGCTTTCAGTGCGGGCTCGTCTTTCCTCAGCCCGATGTAGCACGGCGAATCTTTCAGCATAAACTTCGCGACAGGGGCTTTAGTCGGATTCTGCTCGGCGATAGCGGCAACAACCAGATTGCCCGTGGCGACAAACTCCACCTGTCCTGACAGATACGCCGACAGCGTGGTGTTGTTATCTTCGTAGCGCTTAATTTGTGCGGCCTTCGGTGCCGTCTCCGTCAGTACCATATCTTCTACCGCACCGCGTGTGACGCCAATGCTCTTCCCTTCCAGCGCTTCTGACGAGGCTAACGCGCTGTCTTTCGGTCCGAATACACCTAAAAAGAACGGCGCATAAGCACGGCTGAAATCGATCACTTTTTCACGCTCGGCATTTTTGCCCAAGCTAGAAATCACCAGATCGACCTTGTTGGTTTGCAGATACGGCACGCGGTTGGCGCTGGTTACCGGAACCAGTTGCAACGTTAGTTTCATCTCTTTCGCCAGATAGCGTGCAATATCGATGTCATAACCTTGCGGTTGCAGATCCGTGCCCACCGATCCAAACGGAGGAAAATCCTGCGGCACAGCGACACGCAGCACACCGCGCTTCTCGATATCCTGCAACTGATCGGCCATCACGCTACCGGCCTGAACCAGTAACATTGCCGCGCCCATCACCGCCAGTAACCCTTTTTTGATGCTCAGTTTATTGATCAACATCGTCTCTGCCCCCGGTTAGTGTAATTGAAACGAAAGATTCTTTAAAAACAAATACTGAAACTATCGTTACAGATACTAAGCAAGGAGCATGCCAGATTCCATTTACGCTTTTTGTGCTGTTGGTTATGAGAAAACACCATAAGGAGTCAGAGAGTTTTTCTAAAACATGGGATAGCTATGAATATGATTATGGATATGCAATATCTGTGAAAAATTTCGTGCGTGATTGCAGAGAGATAATTTATGCAACTCATGCACCACGCCCGACGTAGGGCTGCTCAATCGCCGCAGCCCTACGAACCCTGGCTTTCGGCGTGAATTATGCCGCTGCGCGGTACATTCGAAACGCGTGTCATCCTGTCGAACCGCCTGTGACGCGCTCCCGACGCGGCACAGGCTTTCGCAGCGTCCATGCTGCTCATTCGGGATGCCCCACGTTTCTCATCATAATTTTTTACGCCTATGAACAGATAACAACGAGAAACAATCCACAGCGCTGCGTCACAAAAATAATCCAGAGCTATCACGCCAGAAACAAGCCATATGACAGATAAGAACACCAATTAATTCGCACCATTAAAGTGCAACAGCACCACACTAACGCACCATTAGCGTTGCTCTAACTCATCCAGTTCACCATAAAGATCCGCGATCTGATGGATGCGTTGGCGTCCATCGCGCAGCATTTCATGCAATAACGCATTGCTGATCACATTCACCAAACTCATGGCAGACGAATAGCTGTCAAACGCTGATACGCTGTCCAGCGGAACACACAGCGACCAGGTTGCCAGCGGTACCAGCGCACTGACTTGGGGTTCGCATAGCAGTAGCACGGGCACACCGCGTTTTTGCAACTGAGCCAGCAGCGGCTGAATCAGGCGTGGACGGCGGCGAAAGGCCACCACAATCACGACATCCTGCGCGGTGAGATCGACTAGTTCTTCGGATAGCGTCTGCCCCGGTTGCGTCAGCAGCGTGACCTGTTGGCGAATCTGAAGCAGTTGTTGGCGCAGGTGCAGCGCGACCGGATAGCTGTTGCGTAGCCCAATCAAACACAGGCGCTGCGCCTGCATCAGCGCCTGAATCACGGCACCAAACTGTACGGGGTCAATCTGGTTTATCCACTGCGTCAGGTTCGCCATTTCCTGTTTGTAATGCCGCGCCAGCAGCGTATTCCCCTGCACTGCATCACGATTATCCGCCAGCGGCATCCCGCTCTGGCGCAACGTTCTGAGCTCATCGCGCATGTCACGGTAGCTGGGGTAGCCCAGTCGTTTGAACAAGCGGCTGACGGTCGCTTTTGAAGCACCGCTCAGCCGCGCTAGCTCGGCGCTGTTGTAGCTAATCAGATCGTCAAAGTGATCGAAGATGAAATTCGCGACGCGCTGTTCCTGCGGTGAAAGCTCGCTATAGCGATCCCGTAATCGTTCATCGATTTGCATCATCATCTCTCATCCATTGCGCGTGCTGTAACGTTTGTTTCATTGCGCAGAACATAGCACAGGATTGTCAGGATGATACAGATACACCTTCCAGCACGCATACGGACTTCCCATCGCACCGAAAAACTGGAACGCCGTTTGCTTATAGCTAAGGTTAATAACACTCACCCTACACAATATTAAAAAAAGGAATATCGAAATGATGCAAAGTAATACCGCCCCGCTAGGCATGGCGGTGGCACCTCATCATTTAGCCAGCGCCAGCGCATTGGCTGTTCTGCGCGAAGGCGGCAACGCCATTGAAGCCATGGTCGCGGCGGCGGCAACCATTGCCGTGGTGTACCCACATATGAACGGGATCGGCGGCGACGGTTTCTGGCTGATTGTGCCGCCACGCGGCGAACCTATTGCCATTGATGCCAGCGGGGCTGCGGGGTCGCTGGCCTGTCGCGAGTTGT
The DNA here is from genome assembly GCF_000740965.1 of Pectobacterium atrosepticum. NCBI lineage: Bacteria > Pseudomonadati > Pseudomonadota > Gammaproteobacteria > Enterobacterales > Pectobacteriaceae > Pectobacterium > Pectobacterium atrosepticum. Next base: position 3,824,373 of record NZ_CP009125.1, read on the forward strand.
ATCGGGGTGAAAGCCGTATTCCACATCGAGGCCCGAAGGCGGCGCTGACGGTCGCGGGCACCGTCGGCGGCTGGCAGGAAGCGTTGGCATTCTCTCAAGAACTGGGAGGAGAGCCGCTACCGCTCGCTCGTTTGCTGTCCGATGCCATTCGCTATGCGGCGGACGGGATTCCCGTCACGCAATCGCAGGAAGATGCGCTGACCCAGCGCTACCACGAATTGACCGATTTCCCAGCCTTTAGCCAACTCTTCATGCCGCAGGGATATATCCCGCGTGCGGGCAGCCGTTTCACGCAGCCTGACTTAGCCGAGACCTTAACGACGCTGAGCATTGAAGGGCTGGACAGCTTTTATCGCGGCTCCGTCGCCGCCCAGCTGTCGGCACAGATGGCGCAGCTCGGGATGCCGCTGACGGCTGACGATCTGGCGAGCTACCGCGCCAAGCGAACAACGCCGCTGGTGCTAAAACACAGTAAAGGCGATATCTATAACCTCGCGCCGCCAACGCAGGGTCTGGTGTCCCTCGCGATCCTCGGCCTGACCGATCATTTAGAAATGGAAGATCTGAGCGATAGTCAGACAATCCATCGCATTGTCGAATCGACCAAACTGGCGTTTGGCCTGCGTGACCGCTTCATTACCGATCCCAAACTGATGACACAAAATATTCAGGCGCTGCTGGAAAACGATGCGCTTGGTGCGCTCGCTCGGCAGGTCGATACCCGAAAAGCCGCATCGTGGGGAGAAGGCAAAGGCCCCGGCGACACCGTTTGGATGGGCGTATGCGACAGCAGCGGCCTGTGCGTCTCTTTCATTCAAAGTATTTACCACGAGTTCGGCAGCGGTGTTGTGCTACCGGGAACCGGCGTGCTTTGGCAGAACCGCGGTGCCTCGTTCAGCCTCGATCCGGCGCACCTGTTGGCGTTAGAACCGGGCAAACAGCCTTTTCATACCTTAAACCCCGCCGCTGCACGTTTATCCGACGGACGCACGATGGTCTACGGCTCAATGGGCGGAGACGGACAACCACAGACGCAGGCGGCCATCTTTATCCGTCACGTCCAGCAAGGGCTGCCGCTGCAACAGGCGATTACCGCTCCACGCTGGCTGCTGGGCCGCACGTGGGGACAATCCTCCGATACCCTGAAGATCGAAGATCGCTTTAAACCCGCCACCGTAGATGCGCTGCGTCAGCTAGGGCACGACGTCGAGCTGTTGAGCAGCTTTAGCGAAACCGTCGGCCATGCAGGTGCCATCGTGCGCCACACCAACGGCATGTTGGAAGGCGCTTTCGATCCACGCAGCAACGGCAGCGCGGCAGGCTTCTAGTCTTATTTAACCGGGAGAAAACAGAATGACGATGATCGAACAAGACGCGGTGACAGCGTATCTACAGCAGATGGAAACACTGCTATCACTGCAACTCAGCCAGGAACGGCGTCAGGAACTGTTGGTGCAATTCAGCCGCATCCACGCCATGGCACAGCCGTTGATGGAGTTCCCCCTTGATGAGCATCAGGACATTGCTGGCGTTTATACGCTATGAGTTTATATGCTAATCGCGAGTCCTCATCATTATCTATCCGGCAGATTCAGCAAGGCTTGCAGGCTGGAACGTTCTCCGCCAAAGAGCTTGCACAGCAGGCACTAGCCGCGATTGAACAGACCAATCCCACGATTAATGCTTATACCCATGTCACCAGCAAACGCATGTTGGCAGAAGCAGAGCGTATCGACGCATGCCGTCAACGTGGGGAAACCTTACCCGCGCTGGCCGGTGTGCCTTATGCCGTAAAGAACCTGTTTGATGTCAGCGGCGAAACCACTCTGGCGGGTGCCGAGCTTTTCAGCCAGAAACCGCCCGCTACGCAAGATGCCTTTGCCACCCGTCAGCTTGCCAGTCAGGGTGCGCTGCTGTCCGGCATGTTGAATATGGATGCCTATGCCTACGGCTTTACCACCGAGAACAGCCATTATGGCCCCACGCGTAACCCGCTCGACACGCAGCGTATTGCCGGCGGATCGTCTGGAGGATCGGCAGCAGCCGTCGCCGCAGGGCTGGTTAACTTCACATTGGGCAGCGACACGAATGGCTCGATCCGCGTGCCGTCGTCGCTATGCGGCATTTTTGGGCTGAAGCCGACATTTGGCCGTTTATCACGCCACGGTAGCCACCCGTTTGTCGCCAGCCTCGACCACATTGGCCCGTTAGCCCGTAGCGCAGACGATCTAGCACTGGTGTTCGATGCACTACAAGGTCGCGACAAGCACGATCGTTTTCAGGCCGAGCGAGAAACGCAGCATACTGCCCAACAGCTGGAAGCAGGCAGCGATGGACTACGCTATGCCGTGCTTGATGGCTATTTTTCCACGTGGAGCAGCGAGGAGGCAAAAACCGCCGTCTACCAGATCGCACAGGCGCTGGGCGCGCAGGACTGCCTGACGTTAACCGACGCCGCACTGGCACGCAGCGCCGCCTTTATTCTGTCGGCCAGTGAAGGAGGAAATCAGTATTTGCCCGACTTACGCACTCAGTCTGAGCGTTTTGAGCCACTGTCACGCGAGCGGCTGCTGGCTGGGGCGATGATCCCCGCCGTCTGGTATGTGCAAGCCCAGCGCTTCCGTAACTATTTTCGTCAACAGACGCTGGCGTTGTTTGAACACACCGACCTGCTGATTGCCCCTGCGACGCCCTGCTCCGCCACACTCATTGGGCAGGAAACCATGCGTATTAATGATACTGACCTGCCCGTCCGCGCCAGCATGGGTATGCTGACACAGCCGATCTCTTTCGTCGGGCTACCCGTCGTGACGGTGCCAGTGGCAACCGCCAGCGGCCTGCCAATCGGTATTCAGATTATTGCCGCACCGTGGCGTGAGGATCTTTGTCTGCGGACGGCGTGGGCGCTTGAGCAGCAGGGCATAACGTATACCCGTCATACTTCAAGTTGCATGTGCGTTGGCTGCACTCAGTCACCCGAATCACTTACCAGTGTAAGCTCATCGGGATTCCTTCCCTTGCCGCCTGCCTGAAACTCGAATTATTTAGGGTATATACCCTAAGAGGAAAGAAAATATGTTGCCTGATGATGTCAACCAAGCGGATGTGCTGGCCGATGTGACTGCCGCGTTCTATCGCTACGAAAAAGCCTTAACCGGTAACGACGTTGCGGTGCTAGATGAGTTGTTCTGGCACGATGAAAAAACGGTGCGCTACGGTGCGGGAGAGAATCTGTACGGGATCGAGGAAATCCGCGCCTTTCGCCTCGCTCGTCCCTCTGCTGGTCTGGACAGAGCCCTGCGTAATACGGTCATCACGACCTACGGTCATGATATGGCCGTCGCCAGCACCGAGTTTACCCGCACAGGCAGCACGAAGATTGGCCGCCAAATGCAAACCTGGGTAAAAATGCCCGAAGGCTGGCGTATTGTCGCCGCACACGTCAGCCTGATGAGCGAATGACAAAGGGGCATTTCCCCTATCGCTACATCTCACCACATCCGGATCGTCAAGGCTGGCGGTGATATACCGCTTCAATGTTGTATCCATCGGGGTCGCGCACGAATGCGGCGTAATAATCCTGATGGTAATTAGGACGCAGCCCCGGTGGCCCATTATCTATGCCACCCACCGCAATAGCGGCAGCAAAAAAAGCATCCACACGCTCTCGCGAGGCGGCGCTGAAAGCAAAGTGCACCGCCGGACAAGGTTCGCCCTTTGACTGATAAATCCAGAATTCGCCAGCGGGATCGCTTGACTGTCCATATCCTTCCGTCACCGCAAAACTGACGGCAAACGACATGTCCTTAATCAGTCTGTAGCCCAATGGTTCAAGCGCCGCTGCATAGAATTGTCGGCTACGGGCAATATCCCGTACCGGGATGCTCAGGTGATCTAACACGATGGCCTCTTTCGATAGTCGTTATGGATAATATTTAACCATCATAACCCTATACTTTATCTGGATAACGCGATCGCGATCGGCAAAATACAAATCCACGATAGCGCATGAAGCATCTCACCAAATTGGCACATCATCTCGACTTTATTACTCTGAAAAAATGAAGAATATATTATTCAGAACACTCCTATTTATTGGTGGTAATTAACACAATCATTTTACCCATTATATCTTTGCTATACTGTATAAAATACCGACAGATATCATAAGTAAAAAATGTACCTGCGTCGGCCTATTCTAGTGTCTATAAGCCAAAAATTGTGATTTATTTACCATATTATTCGATTAGTGAAATTCACTATAAAAAGTGATTTATTCACAATCAGAAAAGGTTATATCACTCACGAATCCAATACGTAAAAACTGACAGATAACGTACTGTTATAAAAAGAATTATCATTCAGACCAAAAACCATAAAGATCACGTAAATCATGAAGATAACGTAGCGATAATCACGTTACCGCCATTGCTAATATTGGCCTAGCGAGAGGCTATTCGAAGGCAATAAAGGGTTGTCTCAGAATCTGAGTATGGTAGGGTAGATTATGTTTAATCATTATCAGGGTTGCGTTATAGAATTATAAACGGCACAGGAAAACAATAATTTCATGGCAATTAAACTTGAAGTAAAGAATCTTTATAAGATATTTGGCGAGCACCCAGACAGAGCATTTAAACTGATTGATAAAGGCCTGAGCAAAGATCAGGTATTTGAAAAAACAGGGCTTACTGTCGGGGTAAAAGATGCCAGTCTGGCCATTGAAGAAGGCGAGATATTTGTCATCATGGGATTATCCGGTTCCGGCAAATCAACCATGGTACGCCTTCTCAATCGTCTGATCGAACCCACTCGGGGTCAGGTACTGATCGACGGTGAGGATATCTCCAAGATATCTGATACCGCGCTGCGCGACGTGCGTCGTAAGAAAATCAGTATGGTGTTCCAATCCTTTGCGCTCATGCCGCATCTGAATATCCTCAACAATACCGCATTTGGTATGGAGCTGGCTGGCGTACCGAAAGTGGAACGCGAGCAAAAAGCGCTGGATGCCTTGCAGCAGGTCGGCCTTGAAGCCTACGCGGCATCTTACCCGGATGAGCTGTCTGGCGGGATGCGGCAGCGTGTCGGTCTGGCGCGTGCGTTAGCGAATGACCCCGATATCCTATTGATGGATGAGGCATTCTCCGCACTCGATCCGCTAATCCGTACTGAAATGCAGGATGAGTTAGTCAAACTCCAGTCCCGTCATCAACGCACTATCGTCTTTATCTCGCACGATCTGGATGAAGCGATGCGCATCGGTGACCGGATTGCCATCATGCACGGCGGTGAAGTGATTCAGGTCGGTACGCCCGATGAGATCCTGAATAACCCAGCCAATGACTATGTGCGCACCTTTTTCCGCGGTGTCGATATCAGCCACGTGTTTAGCGCCAAAGATATCGCGCGTCGTCGCCCAGTTACCTTAATTCGTAAAACCCCCGGCGTAGGACCGCGTTCCGCGCTGAAAATCCTTCAGGACGAAGACCGTGATTACGGCTACGTACTGGAAGGTGGGAAACGCTTCATTGGCATCGTGTCTATTGATTCACTAAAGCAGGCGCTGAAAGAACAGCAGCCGCTGGAACAGGCGTTACTGCCCGAACCTGCTCCCGTGCCCGCAGATATGTCACTCAACGAGCTGATTTCTCAGGTCGCACAGGCTCCCTGTGCCGTTCCTGTTGTCGGCGAAAACAATGAGTACATTGGCATCATTTCCAAAGGAATGCTGCTTCAGGCACTGGATAAGGAAGGAGTGACCAATGAGTAAATCAACATCAAATCCGTGGGACAACACCACGGCACAAAATCAGCCTGCCGACCAAAACGCAACGCCTGAGCAGGGTAATAGCGCCGCGCAAAGCGATCCGTGGTCTACCGGCGCACCCACTCAGGATGCACCGGCTAACGGCAGCGATGCTTGGAGCAGCACGCCAGCTCCCGATGGCTCCACCGATGCCGCTCATCAAGCTGCGCAATCCGGCAGTGACTGGTTAAACAGCGCGGCTCCTGCGACACCCGAGCATTTCAATCTGCTCGATCCGTTTAAGGATACGCTGATTCCGCTGGACAGCTGGGTCACCCACGGTATCGACTGGGTTGTGCTGCACTTCAGACCGATCTTCCAGGGCATTCGCGTGCCGGTCGATTTTATTCTGGGCGGCTTCCAACAGTTTCTGCTGGGAATGCCTGCGCCGATTGCCATTCTGGTGTTTTCACTGATTGCCTGGCAGATGTCCAGCCTCGGCATGGGCGTAGCAACCCTACTGTCTCTGATTGCGATTGGTGCAATTGGTGCCTGGTCACAGGCCATGATTACGTTAGCGCTGGTGCTGACCGCGCTGTTCTTCTGCGTGCTCATCGGGCTCCCCATGGGGATCTGGCTGGCGCGTAGCGAACGAGCCGCGAAGTTTATCCGGCCACTGCTCGATGCCATGCAGACCACGCCGGCGTTCGTCTATCTGGTGCCTATCGTCATGCTGTTCGGTATAGGTAACGTGCCGGGTGTCGTGGTAACGATTATCTTCGCCCTGCCACCGATTATTCGCTTAACGATTCTGGGTATTCGTCAGGTGCCCGCCGATCTGGTTGAAGCCGCTGAATCATTCGGTGCCAGCCCGCGCCAGATGCTGTTTAAGGTTCAGCTCCCGCTGGCCATGCCGACCATCATGGCCGGTGTTAACCAGACGCTGATGTTGGCGCTGTCGATGGTGGTTATCGCCTCGATGATCGCCGTGGGCGGTCTGGGTCAGATGGTGCTGCGCGGGATTGGCCGTCTGGATATGGGTCTGGCTGCCGTCGGTGGTGTCGGGATTGTTATTCTGGCCATTATTCTTGACCGTCTTACCCAGTCTCTGGGGCGCGATCGTCGCAGCAAGGGCAATAAAAGCTGGTACGCCAGCGGCCCAATCGGCCTGCTGACCCGTCCTTTCATCAAGCAGTAACACTCGTCTCGCTTGTCTGGCATACGTCAGACAAGCGGCGACATTCACTACTCGTTTTATCCACACGTTAATTTTATTAGCCACACTTACCATTTACCCTAAATAATTCGAGTTTCAGGCAGGCGGCAAGGGAAGGCATCCCGATGAGCTTACATAGGTAAGTGATTCGGGTGACTGACAAATCTGCCAAAGGCAGATTTGAACGCTGCTTGCAGCGGCCCCTACGGGGCGAGGTACACGCAAGTGTGCCGAGTAACGCAGCCAACGCACATGCAACTTGAAGTATGACGGGTATAAAGACAGAGGGAATCATGATGCCTAACACCAAACTTTGGGCCGCCGCCCTGACTACCGCACTGTTGAGTACGCAGGTTTACGCCGCTGACACCGCGCAACCGGGTAAAGGTATTTCCGTTATTCCGGTGCAAAGCACCATCTCCGAGGAAACGTTCCAGACGCTGCTGGTCAGCCGCGCGTTGGAAAAGCTGGGCTATGACGTGCAAACGCCTCGTGAAGTGGACTACAACGTCGCCTACACCTCGATTGCTTCCGGCGATGCGACGTTTATCGCGGTTAACTGGGATCCACTACACGCCGACCAATATAAAGCGGCTGGTGGGGATGCGAAATTCTACCGCCAAGGTGAATATGTATCCGGTGCCGCTCAGGGCTATCTGATCGACAAGAAAACGGCTGAAAAATACAAAATCACCAATATTGCGCAGCTAAAAGATCCGAAAATTGCCAAGATTTTTGATACCAATGGCGACGGCAAAGCCGATCTGACGGGCTGTACGCCGGGCTGGGGATGTGAAGCGGCCATCAACCATCACCTTCCCGCCTATGGCTTAACCAACACGGTCGAGCACAATCAGGGTAACTATGCGGCGATGATCGCCGATACCATTACACGTTACAAAGAAGGCAAGCCGATTCTGTACTACACCTGGACGCCGTACTGGGTCAGTGATGTGCTGGTTCCGGGTCGTGACGTAGTCTGGTTGCAGGTGCCTTTCTCTTCTCAACCGGGTGAAATGAAGGATATCAGCACTAAACTGCCAAACGGTGCCGATTATGGCTTCCCCGTTAACACGATGAAGATTGCCGCGAACAAAGCATGGGCCGAGAAAAATCCCGCAGCGGCGAAGCTGTTCGCCATCATGAAGCTGCCGATTGCCGATGTGAATGCGCAGAATCTGCGTATGCATGAAGGTCAGGGTTCACAGAAAGATATCGAACGTCATGTTGATGGCTGGATCAAAGCCCACCAGCAGTTGTTTGACGGCTGGGTGAAAACCGCCGCCGATGCTGCGAAATAATCCCCTGTAGACGAGCGCCCTTTCTAACGAAAGGGCGCTCGTTTTCTCCGTTCCCGCAACAACACTTCCCTCGCTGACGCCTCACCAAACCCAATCAGAAAATCATTTTATATTGTCGTCCAGAAATGCGTGGATGACGGGGATGATGTCGTTTCCATGCGTTTCTAAAGCAAAGTGCCCGGTATCGTAGAAACGGATATCAGCATGGGGAATATCCCGCTTCCACGCTTCCGCACCTGTAGGTAAAAAGTAAGGATCATGGCGGCCCCAGACAGCAAGCAGCGGCGGTTGCTGCTCACGGAAGTAGGCCTGGAATTCAGGATAACGCTGAACATTGGAGGCGTAGTCCAGCAGCAGATCCAGTTGAATATCAGCATTGCCTAGGCGGGACACATGCAGACCTTCAAGAGTGTATCCATCAGGGGAGACAAGGCTGGTATCACTCACACCTTCTAAATATTGCCATTTCACGGAGGCTGCGGTTGGAAAATCATGAAGGGCAGCTCGATTCTCTGCCGTCGGTGATTGCCAATACCGTCTGATCGCATCCCATCCTTGCGCTAAACCTTCTTCATAAGCATTACCGTTCTGCGAAATAATTGCCGTGATGCGATCGGGATGAGCCGTAGCAAGACGCCATCCAACCGGTGCGCCATAGTCATGAACCATGATCGCATAACGCGGGAGCTTCAGCTGTTCAGTGAACTGATCGATCGTCTTCGCCAGATTATCAAACGTATAGTCATACTCATCGCTTCCCGGCGATTCCGTGAAACCGAAGGACGGCAGATCGGGAGCAATCACGTGATAATTATCAGCAAGTGCCGGAATCAGTTCTCGAAACATGTACGAGGATGCAGCGAATCCATGCAGTAGCAAAATGCTGGGTGATGATGGTTTTCCTGCTTCACGATAGAAAATATTTACTTTACCCACCTGCTCATAGCGATAGTGGACTTGGGTCTCGGGTGTCATTGCTATATCAGTATTCACAGTCTCTTTCCTTTGTAACCTATAAAGTGGTTATTTGAAGGTTACAAATAATTAGTGTAACCTGTCAATATCATTTTAAGGGTTACATCAATGCACACATCACCGATAACTCAGCCTCACTTTCTCGCGAATAATCTCGCGTTGGACCTCATCAACAGTGCATTTGGAACAGGAAACGAATACCACGACTGTTTGACGGATGACGCAAGTGTCATCGCATGGCTTAAAGCGGCGAAGCAACTATCTGAAAATTTTACAGATACGCCGACCGGCCTGATTAATGAAACTCTGGCATTGCGTCAGACAATGGTTCGGACAATAGATGCCGTCCGATCGGGTAAGGAATATCACCCTGAACAAATAAACCATATTCTTGATAGTGGACGGCCGGTAAGAATGCTGGAATGGGATAGTCAGCAAGCTGGTTTTAGCGTTGTTGAATGCAGGAGGGATAATAGCTGTGCCAGCTTACTCGAACCGATAGCAATGGCGTTCGCTGCTCTGATTTCCGGATCTGAAGTAAAATATATTCGCCAGTGTGAGGCGCACGACTGTACCTTGTTCTTTCTGGATACCACCAAATCACATCGTCGGCGATGGTGCAGCATGGCGCTCTGTGGCAACAGAATGAAAGTCGCGGCATTCCGCTCGCGTAAGCAGGAAGCTGACTGACAAGGGGAAAATGAACGTTCACGCTAACCATGAGAAAACGTCAAAAGTACGCGTTATACATCCTGTAGAGGCATTCTTCCTTGTTTCTACTATGCCCCTTTCGCGGAAAGGGGCGTTTTTTATCGATGGTCGACCATTACGGCAGTTTAACGATTTCGACCCAGTTCGCGCCTTTTCCGGTCGGGTAGTGCCCTACTCGCACTAAATCTCCGCTGTCCTGATTGATGCGGTACACCGACAGCGACGTCGATTTTTCACCGCTGGCAATCAGGAATTTCCCGCTTGGATCGATCTGAATACCACGCGGCTGTGTTTCCGTCGGATAGCGAGTAATGTATTTCAACTGACCCGTTTTCGGCTCAACCCGCAGCAGCGTAATCGTGCTTTTGGTGCGTTCCGATACGTACAGGAATTTTCCATTTGGCGTCAGACGTAAATCGGCGCTCCATATCTGTGGTCGACTATCGGCGTTCTTTTTATCCGGCGCGATCGTTCCTGCCCGCATTCCCGCATCGGCTGGAATGGTGTCAGTGTAATCCAACAGAGTAAGTTGCCCAGTCTTTTCATCCAGCGCCAGACGCGCAACTTTGCCGGACAATTCGTTGCTCACGTAGAGCGTTTTATTATCGGGTGATAACACCAGATGGCGCGGCCCGTTCCCTTCAGGCAGTTTAATTTCGGCTAGCTCATTCGGCGTCAACGTTCCCGTTTTCGCATCAAACCGGAACTGTACAATTTGGTCGCTGCCCAGATTGCTGGCAAAGACGAACTTATTTTTGCGATCGGCAATAATGCTGTGTGCCTTCTCGCCTGTCGGCACCACTGTGACCGCACTTGCGTTCACCTTGCCGTCTTTATCAATGCCATTAATGGCGATTTTATTGCCGCCATACGACGCACTGAACAGCCATTTTCCCGTAAGATCCGTCGAGATGTAGGCCATGCTGTCCGGTAATTCCGCTTTGCCCAATGGGCTCAATACACCGCTCTTGGCGTCGATTTTATAGCTGACTGCGGAGTAGGGGATGCCGCGCGTAGCAGCATAGAGGAACGATTTATCTGGGCTAACAGCCAGCGGCATTACCTTCGCCCCAGCGGCCGTTTTCCCGATGGCGGTCAATTCGCCGCTTTGCGTATTGAGTGTGTAGACATCGATCGCGCCGTCAGTGGCAGCAGAGACATAAACCGCCGTGACCGCCTGTGCGCCCATAGACCACAGTGCCGCGGCTGGCAGAAGTGCACATCCCATTAGCATTGCAATGCTGTTTTTCTTAAACACCTGATAATGCTTAAACATAATATCCCCTGTCGATAGTGTTATGACTCTGGGGATAAGCTAAATCAATCCCGGCAAAAGCGAAACATCTCCGTCATATTTAAGAAGCGGAAAGATATTCTGGCATCTCACTAGGCTCTGCCGGATACTATAGACTCTGCTTTTAACATCATATTAACGTTCAAACACTATGCCTCTTCAGCAACAATCTGCATCCTCTACACCACAACCAGGGCTTAGCCTGTCTTTGACCCTGATTATGTCTATCGCGACTGGCCTTGCCGTCGCCAGTAACTATTATGCCCAGCCGCTGCTGGAGACGATTGCCAGAGTCTTTGCGCTTTCCGTTAATCAGGCGGGATTCATTGTCACCGCCGCGCAGTTGGGTTATGCCGTTGGCCTGCTGTTTTTGGTGCCGCTGGGGGATATGTTTGAACGCCGGACGCTGATTGTCGGCATGACGCTGCTCGCCGCTGGTGGAATGTTGATCACCGCTTCGGCACCCACGCTCTGGATAATGATTGCTGGCACGGCGTTAACCGGCTTGTTCTCCGTTGTCGCGCAGTTGCTGGTTCCTCTTGCCGCGACGCTGGCAACGCCGGAAACACGCGGTAAAGTCGTCGGCACGATTATGAGTGGCCTGCTGCTAGGGATTCTGCTAGCGCGTACCGTCGCGGGTGCGCTGGCTTCACTCGGTGACTGGCGTACCGTTTACTGGGTTGCCAGTACGCTGATGGCCATCATGGCGCTGATTCTGTGGCGCGCATTGCCGCGCATTCCTCAACAAAACACGCTGAACTACCCGCAGTTGCTGGCCTCCATATTCCGCTTGTTCTCTGCAAATCCGCTGCTGCGCACGCGCGCAATTCTTGGCTGTCTGTCCTTTGCTAACTTCAGCATTCTGTGGACGTCGATGGCATTCCTGCTCGCTTCACCGCCATACGGATATTCCGAAGGCGTTATCGGCCTGTTCGGGCTGGTCGGTGCGGCAGGCGCATTAGCGGCATCGCGCGCTGGTCGTCTGGTCGATCAAGGCAAAGCCAAGCCGACCACCAGCGTTGGGATTATCCTGCTTTTGCTCTCGTGGGGCTTTATCGCACTCGGTATTCATTCCGTGGCGGCGCTGCTCATTGGCATCATCGTACTGGATCTGGCAGTTCAGGGCGTGCACGTGACCAACCAGAGCGTGATTTACCGTATGATGCCCGAAGCACGTAATCGCCTGACCGCAGGCTATATGACCAGCTATTTCATCGGCGGTGCACTGGGATCGCTCCTCTCTGCTTCGGCTTATCAGCAGTGGGGCTGGCTGGGCGTTTGTGCTGCGGGCAGTATTATCAGCCTATTGAACCTGCTGGTGTGGTGGCGAAGCCATCATCACAAAACGCAGGAAGCGATGGCGGCGCTGTAGCCGCGCTTATTTGCAGCTGTCTCGATTGAAATCGTCTTATTCGAGACAGTTTCCCACGAGAAAGTTACGCACGAGATCATCACGCCCGTTCCGCAATAGCGTGAAATTCCGGTAATGCTTTGCTAGTGTTACCGGTTAATTCCCTTTAAGTGCAAAAAATATCAAGCCAGTGAAGACATTAACCACACCTGCACCGACAAAGTCTGCGTCTTTTAGAGAGGGCGTATTTGACAGTTTGCCGATTGTTATCGGCTACATGCCCGTGGCATTCGCATTTGGCATGAACGCCGTCAAGCTAGGATTTACCCCGCTGGAAGGCATTTTTCTCTCTTGCATCATTTACGCCGGTGCCAGCCAGTTCGTCATCACCGCGTTGCTCAGCGCAGGTATGTCCATCTGGGTAGCGGCGTTGACCGTCATGGCGATGGATATCCGCCATGTGCTGTATGGACCTGCGTTACGACATCGCATTGTACAACAGTTGCCGACCCGGAAAACCGCACTGTGGGCTTTCGGCCTGACGGATGAAGTATTTGCCGCGGCAGCCACCCGGCTGGCGAAAGACAACCGGCGCTGGTCAGAAAACTGGATGATAGGCGTATCGCTTTTAGCCTGGCTCTCATGGGTGCTCGGCACAGTGATCGGTGCCGTGTTCGGTAACGGCCCACTGGATAATTACCCTGCCGTCGAAGCCGCGTTATCTTTCATGCTGCCCGCGCTTTTCTTGAGTTTTTTACTCGCGTCCTTCAAGCGGAAACAGAGTCTGGTTGTAGCGTGCGCACTAGGCGGCGCGCTGCTTGGGCTGCTGCTTTCCTCCATTCCAGCCGCGATACTGCTCGGCATTCTCAGCGGCTGTCTGGCTTCGCTGGTTAACTCCGCCACGCCACAGGTGAACGCATGAGCACAGAAGTTATTCTTATCGGGCTGATTGTGGGAATGGTGAACTATCTCTTCCGCTATCTGCCTCTGCGGCTGAGCGCCTCACGCGCTTCCGGTTCGCTGCAACGCGGTAAAAAAGCCCTGTTGCTTGATAGCATTGGTATTGCTTCCATCTGTGCGCTGCTGATTGTTTCCAGCGTGCCGGATATTCTCACGCATCACGAAAAGCTGCTGCCAACACTGGTAGGCTTTATTACGCTGACCGCCTGCTTTTATAAAACCCGCAGTATCGTCTTATCGACGTTACTGGGAGCATTCTGCTACGGCATTGCTTTTAAGCTGCTTGAATCCACAGTGTAAATTATCAAATAAGATTTTGATTTAAATAAAGTAAGCGGCGAATAATTCCTACTTCAAGCTATTCTCCGCTTACGTTCTGTCACAGAAATAAGCACAATTTCCCACCTGAATGCCGTTTACCCATTTAGTAACATTAGTTACTATGCATACCGTGATTAATGAGGTTTATATAAAAAATGGACAGTTCATTCACTCCTATAGAACAAATGCTCGATCTGCGTGCTTCACGTAAACCCGGCTTCCCGCGTCAGGAAGTCTTGCTATTGCGTCTATTCATGCACGTTCAAGGCAAAATTCTGGAACACAGAAACAGAATGCTGAAAGATCAGGGAATTAACGAAACCCTTTTCATGGCATTGCTGACGTTAGAATCTCAAGAATCTTACAGTATTCAGCCATCTGAGCTCAGTGCAGCGCTGGGGTCGTCGCGCACCAATGCAACACGCATCGCTGACGATCTGGAGAAAAGAGGTTGGATAGAGCGACGCGAAAGCAGCAGTGACAGGCGCTGCCTGCACTTGCATTTGACAGAAGAAGGCAAAGCGTTTCTTGGTCAGCTGATTCCGCCACAACATGAAAGCCTCCATGTGCTTTGTTCAACACTTGAATCCGGAGAGCAGAAGCAGCTTGAAGCCCTGATGAGAAAACTCTTGGGTAGGCTGGATGAGATGGACGATTTCGGCAGCGTATAGCGGAAGAGCAACAAAAAATCACAACCGGCTCCTTTTTCACCCGGAATGACCCGATGCTTACGTATCGGGGCAGATGGGCTTCGCTTCGAAAAATACGCATGATCTTTCCGCAGCCGCAACCTGCGGCTTAGCACAACGGCAATCTCACGCTCCAGGTGGGCCATCTGAAAACTCCCCCGGACTGCACAGCAATACGAATTCATTGCGACTATCGCCAGGCGGCTCTGTCTGGTGCGATGGCCGATACAAAGAAAATAAGAAGAGAGAGAACAGCATGAGTGAAAATGTGGAAAATCAGGTGCCACAGACGCCGCAAAGAAACAAGAAACAGCAGCGTAAACGGGTCTTGTCGCTGCTGACATTTATTTTCGTCGTGATTGGCTGTGCCTGGCTGGTTTACTGGTTCCTCGTGCTCAGACATCACCAAAGCACGGACGACGCCTACGTCGCAGGCAACCAGATTCAGATCATGGCGCAGGTTACGGGTAGCGTCACCCATGTTAACGTCGACAATACCGATTTCGTTAAGCAAGGGCAGGTGTTGGTGGAGCTGGATCCTACCGATGCGCTGCAAACGTTTGAACGCGCGAAAACCGCACTGGCCAACAGCGTGCGCCAAACGCATCAGTTGATTATCAACAGCAAACAATACCAGGCCAATATCGAGCTGCGCCAAACTGAACTGAACAAAGCACAAAGCGACTTGAGCCGTCGTGAAGCGCTAGGCAATGCGAATGCTATCGGACGTGAAGAAGTGCAACATGCGCGCGATGCCGTCGCGACCGCCAAAGCGGCGTTGGAAGTCGCCAGACAGCAATATCAGGCGAATCAGGCGATGATTCTGGATACACCGCTTGAGAAGCAACCCGCCATACAGCAAGCCTCCGTAGAAATGCGCGATGCCTGGCTGGCGCTACAGCGTACCAAAATTGTCAGCCCGATTGACGGCTATATCTCACGCCGCAGCGTACAGATTGGTGCCCGTATCTCCTCGACTTCGGCACTGATGGCCGTGGTTCCTGCCAATCATCTGTGGGTCGATGCTAACTTCAAAGAGACGCAGTTAGCCAATATGCGCATCGGCCAGCCCGCTACCGTGATCGCGGATATCTACGGTGATGATGTGGTGTATCAAGGAAAAGTGGTCGGTCTCGACATGGGTACCGGTAGCGCGTTTTCTCTGCTGCCCGCCCAGAACGCTACAGGCAACTGGATCAAAGTGGTTCAGCGCCTGCCGGTACGAATTGAGATCGATCCGAAGCAGGTTGCCGAGCATCCGTTGCGCATCGGCCTGTCTGCATTGGTGAATGTCGATACCGCCAATACAGAAGGCAGTGCGTTATCAGAAACATCGCGCACCACGCCAGCCTACCAAAGTGATGCTCTGACGCTGGATCTCACCCCTGTTAACCAAGACATTAGCGCCATTATTCAGGCGAATGCCGGTTAATCGACCAGGAGAGAAACGTGCAGAGAAAACCGCTTAAAGGCGCGAGTCTGGCCTGGATGACCGTTGCTCTGTCGCTAGCAACGTTTATGCAGGTGCTGGACTCCACCATCGCCAACGTCGCTATTCCGACCATCGCCGGTAATCTGGGTGCGTCCAACTCACAGGGAACGTGGGTTATCACCTCGTTCGGGGTCGCTAACGCCATCTCTATTCCTATCACCGGTTGGCTGGCAAAACGGTTCGGTGAAGTCCGCCTTTTTCTATGGTCAACAGCACTCTTCGCCCTGACCTCTTGGCTGTGTGGTATGTCCACCAGCCTGGAAATGCTGATTTTCGCCCGCGTATTGCAGGGGATTGTCGCTGGGCCGCTGATCCCGCTGTCACAGAGTTTGTTGCTAAGTAATTATCCCCCGGCAAAACGCAGCATCGCTCTGGCACTGTGGTCAATGACCGTGGTGGTCGCGCCGATCTGTGGCCCCATTCTGGGTGGCTGGATTAGCGACAACTATCACTGGGGCTGGATATTCTTCATCAACGTCCCGCTGGGCATCGCCGTGGTGTTTATTGCCTTGCAAACGCTGCGCGGGCGAGAAACCAAAACTGAGATCAAGCCCATCGATACCATCGGGCTGGCGTTGTTGGTCGTCGGTATCGGTAGCCTTCAGATGATGCTCGACCGAGGCAAGGAGCTGGACTGGTTTAACTCGACGGAAATCATCACCCTAACCGTAGTGGCGGTGATTGCGATAACGTTCCTGATTGTCTGGGAACTGACAGACGACCATCCGGTGGTGGACTTATCCCTATTTAAGTCGCGAAACTTCACCATTGGCTGTCTGTGTATCAGCCTCGCCTATATGTTCTACTTTGGGGCGATAGTGCTCTTGCCACAGCTGTTGCAGGAGGTGTATGGCTATACCGCCACCTGGGCAGGGCTGGCATCCGCGCCAGTTGGGTTGATGCCCGTGTTGCTGTCGCCAATCATCGGTCGATTCGCGCCACGTCTGGATATGCGCAAGCTGGTGACGTTCAGCTTTATTATGTACGCGGTCTGTTTTTACTGGCGTGCGTACACCTTCGAGCCAGGTATGGATTTCGGCGCATCGGCCTGGCCGCAGTTCGTACAGGGGTTTGCCGTCGCCTGCTTCTTCATGCCGCTGACGACTATCACGCTATCGGGTCTTCCGCCTGAACGTTTGGCGGCAGCATCAAGTCTGTCGAACTTTGCCCGAACGCTGGCGGGTTCGATTGGGACATCGCTGACCACCACACTCTGGACACAGCGAGAATCGCTGCACCATGCGCACTTGACGGAATCTATCACGCCGTATAATCCGATAGCACAGGAAACGTACCAGCAGCTTCAGGCAATGGGGATGAGTCAAACACAAGCTTCGGCTTACATCGCAGAACAGATTACGGCTCAGGGGCTGATTATTTCCGCCAACGAGATCTTCTGGGCCGCTGCCGCCGTATTTCTGGTGCTACTGGTGCTGGTCTGGTTCGCTAGGCCGCCCTTTACCACCGGCGGTGGAGGCGGAGGCGCACACTAACCAAGCAGAAACACTTTGTCCCCTTCTGCCAATAACTGGCCGAAGGGGAACCTCCTTCTAATATTCCCACCTTTCCCTGATTAATCGGATACCTCTCGCTCACCCCTTATAGCGCAGTAGTGAATAAGGATTTACAGATTCGGGATAAACATATTTTCACATTCCGATTACAATGCGCCTCTTTTATTCGGGGATTGAGTGGTTCTTCTATGTCACAGGTTTTACATTTCATTTTGGCAGCGGCTGCCATTTTTTTACTAGCGTTGCTCGTCAGTCACGACAGAAAACGCATCCGACTGCGCTTTATTGTACAACTACTGGTGATTGAAGTTTTGCTGGCCTATTTCCTTTTGCATTCCAACATCGGGCTTAACGCGATTAGCGCCTTTGCCGGTTTGTTTGAAAAGCTATTATCTTTCGCCAATCAAGGAACCGATTTTGTATTTGGCGGTATGAATGCACAGGGACTTTCCTTTATTTTCCTCAATGTGCTCTGCCCTATCGTCTTTATTTCTGCGCTGATCGGGATTTTGCAGCACTGGCGAATTTTACCGCTGATTATCAAAGGCATTGGCACTCTGCTGTCCAAGGTCAACGGGATGGGAAAACTGGAGTCGTTTAACGCCGTGAGTACGCTGATGCTCGGGCAGTCAGAGAACTTTATCGTCTATAAAGGCATCATCGCCGACATGTCGCCACGGCGGATGTACACGATGGCCGCGACGGCGATGTCGACCGTTTCCATGTCGATCATCAGCGCCTACATGACCATGCTGGACGCCAAATACGTCGTTGCGGCACTGATTCTGAATATGTTCAGCACCTTTATCATTCTGTCTATCGTCAACCCTTATCTGCCTGACGACGAACCAGAACTGAAGCTAGAAAAGCTGCATGAAGACCAAAGCTTCTTTGAAATGCTGGGGGAATACATTCTTGCCGGTTTTAAAGTCGCGATGATTATTATGGCGATGCTAATCGGCTTCGTGGCCTTGATTGCCGCCGTCAATGCGCTGTTCAGCACCGTCTTTGGCATTAGCTTCCAGGCTATCATGGGCTATGTCTTTTCACCGCTGGCCTGGCTGATCGGCATTCCGTCTTCCGATATCCTGAACGCGGGCAGCATTATGGCAACCAAGCTTGTAGCCAATGAGTTCGTTGCGATGATCGAATTGAAGAAGATCGCCGCAGAAATGTCGCCGCGCGGTTTGGGGATTTTGTCTGTCTTCCTGATTTCCTTCGCCAACTTCGCATCAATCGGCATTATCGCAGGCGCAATCAAAGGGCTGAATGAAGCACAGAGCAATGTGGTATCACGCTTTGGCCTGAAGCTGGTTTATGGTTCTACGCTGGTGAGTTTGCTGTCTGCGGCAGTGGCGGGATTGGTGCTGTAGTACGTATGAGATAAAAGTCAGTCGAGCGGTGATAATGGGTAGATCGTAAAGACGCTGTAAATACATGCCTGTACGCTCGGCTTGCGCCATCCATGGCGCAAACGCTTTACTCTTCTATCCCATTATCACCGTTCTTGTTCTGTCGATGGGATTACAAACGATATGAATCAGCCCCTGAAAAAGGGGCTGATAATAAAATCAGAAGGCGACGCAGACAGGAGCATCAATCCGCATGACGGATTCCTGCGCGAAACGTGATTTGTAGGCGGTGCGCAGCGCTTCGATATCGCGCTCTTTATCAGCACCGTGAATCAACATCAGCGCCTTGCTGTTCTCTCGGGCAACCAGTCCATTGTTCCCCAGCCATTGTCCTTTGGCATCAAACACCGTTAGCCCTTCTTTAAAGCGTGGCGTAACCTCACCGTCCAAAAACGCTTTCCACTCGGCATCAGAAATCACAGGGCCAGCAGGACGATTCAAACCAAAATACAGCGTGGTCTGTACCTGCTTGTCGCCAATCTGGCACACATCAGCGGTTGGTACAGCGGCAACAGCAGTGGATGAGCGCGACAGCGAACTGCAGCCGCTTGCCAGCAATGCGCCCAACAGTAACGATACCTCGATAACCTTCTGCTTTTTCTGCTTCATCGAACGTTCTCTCATCCATGGTGATGCCTTCTCAGGGAGCAAATCCCCCCTGAGAATTCACGCGTGATATCAGGCTTGATTCTGTCGCCACCATTCGGACAGCAAAATGCCCGTTGCGACTGAAATATTCAGGCTTTCAACCTTACCAGTACCGCCGATAGAGACTTTCACGTCTCCTTGTTGCCAGGCGCTATCTGACAGACCATCACCTTCCTGACCCAGCACGATCACGGTTTTCGCCGGAAGCGTTGCTTTCGACAATACCGTACCTTTATGGCTAGAGGTGGTCACGATGGTGTAGCCTGCACTACGGAACTCCGCCAGCACGGACAGGAAATCGTCAGCGTTAATCGCTTTAACGTGTTCCGCACCGCCTTCTGCCGTGCGTACCGCAGCACCGGATTCCAACAGCGCCGCATCCTGAACCAATACACCTTTCACGCCGAAATGCGCGCAGCTGCGCATAATTCCGCCGAGGTTGTGCGGGTTACCCACATCTTCCAGCGCCAACACACAGTCATGCTCGCCAGCCGTTTTCAGGTATTCACGCACATCCATTCCCTGACGCTTTTTAATCAGGAAGCAGACGCCGCCATGGTGCTCAGTGCCGGAAGCCTTAATCAGCTCTTCTTCTTCCACAACGTGGTAAGCCTTGCGGTTTGCCGCCATCCAGCGCAGTGCATCGCGGAAACGCGGCGTCACTTCTTGCAGGAACCAGGCACGAACAATCACCTCTGAGCGGTTTTTAAACAGCGCCTGACAGGCATTTTCACCGTAAACTCGCGTTTCTTCCTGACGCTGGCGACGCAGTTGCTCAGGATCGATCTGGCTCTTGCCAGTAATACCGCCATGGTCCGGCGTGTCGCTTTCGCTTGGCGCACGAGACACGGTTTTCCACGGTGATTCATAACCACCAGAATCTTCACCACGTGGGCGACGAGTAGTGTCGCTGCCGCGTTCGTTACGATCTTTATTGCCCCACGGCGTTTTCGCACTGCTATCGCCGTCGCGGGACGGATTTTCACGGGCATAACGCGGGTTAACATCACGCGGATGCTTTGGTTTCTCACGTTGATCGCGAGAGCCACCACTATCACGTCGATCGCCACGACGATCTTTATCAGCAGGACGCTTGTTTTTATTGTCTTTCTCGCCCTCATCATCACTGCGGACGTACATCACACGGACTTTGCCGCTTTTACTATTGAATGAATCGCTCATTGTTTTCTCCACCTACGCGCTGGGCGCGAAGATTACCTTATGTACACCCGCTTAGCCACACGCTTGTGGTAAAAGAGCGCTAACAGTCAGAAGCTATTGTAGCTATTGGGCAAACCACGTTGTTGCCATAATGTCTCCCCACCATAATTTATCCACTCTTAAGCACCATGCCGTTGACCTTCCAATGCAGCATTACGCGCATTTTATCAGCGACATCTTTATTTTAGCCCTT
This sequence comes from Pectobacterium atrosepticum, assembly GCF_000740965.1. Taxonomy (NCBI): domain Bacteria; kingdom Pseudomonadati; phylum Pseudomonadota; class Gammaproteobacteria; order Enterobacterales; family Pectobacteriaceae; genus Pectobacterium; species Pectobacterium atrosepticum. The sequence goes on from NZ_CP009125.1 coordinate 3,845,420, forward strand.
TTATCTGAGGCCCTGTTATGAATACGGTATGTGGATCTTGCCAAACAACCAATCGCCTGCCAGAAGAGCGTGTTGATGACCATGCAAAATGTGGTCGTTGCGGAGAAACCTTATTCAGCGGTGACGTCATCAATGCCACAGAAGCGACGCTCGATAAACTGTTACAGGATGATCTTCCCATCGTGATCGATTTCTGGGCCCCTTGGTGCGGTCCCTGCGTCAACTTCGCCCCCGTATTTGAAAACGTCGCGCAAGAGCGCAGTGGGAAAATCCGCTTTATTAAGGTCAATACCGAAGCCGAACCGGCACTCAGCGCCCGTTTCCGCATCCGCAGTATTCCAACGCTAATGATCTTCAAACAGGGCCAGATGGTCGACATCCTCAACGGTGCACTACCAAAAGCACAGTTTGAGAGCTGGCTGGATGAATCGCTGTAGAGAAACGCGGTAGAAATGTGGGGCATTATTGCCCCGCCTCTTTTGGTCAACCTGTCTGTCGATTAGAATGTCGTCTTTCTGAACCAGCTTCCCAATAATTAACACGAAGCCGGTTCGTTGCAGAATCTCATGGCGTCCTTAATTTCATGATCAACCGCCCTTCCACGGTTAACAATCCTTTCATCGGCACCAATGCCGTGCTCCGCCTGCGCCAGCAACGTCTTGAGCAGTCAACCAAACCGTTTCGCGCACGCGGCTCCCGCGTAGTGCGCTGCCAACAGTGTTTATTGCCCGCGATCAACTGCCTGTGCCACACCATTCAGGCGCAGCCATCCCGCAGCCGTGTCTGCCTGGTGATGTTTGATACCGAGCCGTTAAAACCAAGTAATACCGGACGCCTCATCGCCGATATTCTGCCCGAGACGCAGGCGTTTCGCTGGTCACGCACCGAGCCCGATCCCCAGTTGCTTGCTACTCTGCAAGATCCGAACGTTCAGCCGTATCTGGTCTTCCTTGCCGATGCCGCGGAAGAAGGACGTCAGGTGTTTCAACAGCTTCCCGCAACAGAAAAGCCTGCCATGTTTGTCTTACTCGACGGGACTTGGCCGGAAGCGCGTAAAATGTTCCGCAAAAGTCCCTATCTGGACACTCTGCCGATCCTGTCACTAAATGTAGACGCGCTGTCCCGCTACCAACTGCGTGAAGCCAGCAGCCCACGGCAGCACTGCACCGCCGAAATTGCCATCGCTCTGCTTGCACAGGCGGGGGATATCGTCGCAGCCGACGCGCTATCACAGCATTTTGATCGTTTCCGGCGACACTATCTGGCGGGGAAACCACACCACAGTTTGCGGGAAATTTTACCCATCGTCACAACACAACCCGCAGAAAACGTTTAGTATCAAAGGGGATTGATGTGAAGGAGTGACGCATGAGCCAGAGCGGATTGGAAGCACTGTTACGCCCTAAGTCTATCGCCGTTCTCGGCGCGTCAGAAAAACCGGGACGGGCCGGTTTTCTGATGATGAAAAACCTGTTGGACGGCCATTTCAGCGGCCCTGTGCTACCTGTTACGCCGAAATATCGTGCCGTTTGCGGCGTGCTGGCCTACCCTACTGTCGCCAGCCTGCCAATCACGCCCGACCTTGCCGTGATTTGTACTAATGCCAGCCGTAATCTAACACTGTTAGAGGAGCTAGGGCAGAAAGGCTGTAAAACCGTCATCATCCTCTCCGCACCGCCGACTCAGTTCAGCGAATTAAAGACCTGTGCTGTGCGCTACAACATGCGCCTGCTTGGCCCCAACAGTCTCGGGCTGCTCGCCCCTTGGCAAGGCCTGAATGCCAGCTTTTCCCCTGTCCCCATAATGAAAGGCAAGCTGGCATTTATTTCGCAGTCGGCCGCCGTTTCCAACACGATACTAGACTGGGCACAGCAGCGCGGTATTGGCTTTTCCTATTTCATTGCTTTGGGCGACAACCTGGATATCGATGTCGACGACCTGCTAGATTTTTTGGCTCGCGATGGAAAAACCAGCGCGATTTTGCTGCATCTGGAACACATCAGCGATGCCCGCCGCTTTCTTTCCGCTTCCCGCAGCGCGTCCCGAAATAAACCGATACTGGTGATAAAAAGCGGTCGTAGTCAGCAGGCACAGCAGTTGCTGAATGATCAACGCCACGGTCTGGATGCCGCCTATGATGCAGCCATTCAACGTGCAGGTTTACTGCGGGTACGGGACACTCATGAGCTTTTTTCCGCCGTGGAAACCTTAAGCCACCTGCGACCGCTACGCGGTGAACGTTTGATGCTGGTGAGCAATGGCGCATCACCGGCCGCACAGGCGCTGGATCAGCTCCTCAGTCGGCAAGGCAAGCTCGCACCGCTCAGTGATGCGACTCGACAAGCGCTACAGGACGCGCTGCCGCAAACCGTCACTATCGGCAATCCGCTCGATCTGCGTGATGACGCGACCTCGGCCCGCTATCTCGCGGCCGTCTCTGTATTGCTAGATAGCGATGAAATCGATGCACTCTTAATTATTCATGCACCCAGCGCCGCCGCTCCTAGTACCGATTGCGCCGAGCAGTTGATTACACTCTTCCAACAGCATCCACGTGGGAAAAGAATTACGCTCCTGACCAATTGGTGTGGTGAGTTCTCCTCGCAGGAAGCGCGACGCTTATTTAACGATGCAGGCATTCCGACCTATCGCACACCAGAAGGCGCGGTAACGGCATTTATGCATATCGTCGAGTATCGGCGTAACCAGAAACAGCTCAAGGAAACCCCGGCACTGCCGCTGAATTTGGGTATCAACGCCAGTCAGGCCCATGCGCTGATTCATCAGGCGCTGTCGGATGGTGTGACTCAGCTCGATACGCATGAGGTTCAACCGATTCTGCAAGCCTATGGTTTGGATACGTTACCCACCTGGATTGCTGGCGACAGTGCCGAAGCCGTTCATATCGCCGAGCAAATTGGCTATCCGGTCGCGATTAAACTGAGATCGCCAGATATCCCGCATAAATCGGAAGTTCAGGGCGTCATGCTGTACCTGCAAACCGCCAGAGAAGTCCAGCAGGCGGCAGATGCGATTCTTGACCGGGTGAAACGCACCTATCCACAGGCGCGCATTTACGGCCTGTTAGTGCAGAGCATGGCAAATCGCGCGGGTGCACAGGAACTCAGGATTGCCGTTGAACAGGATCCCGTTTTTGGCCCATTGATTATGCTGGGAGAAGGTGGCGTGGAGTGGCGAGAAAAGCAGGCTGCTGTCGCGCTACCTCCGCTAAATATGACGCTGGCCCGCTATTTGGTATTGCAAGCAGTGAAAGGCGGTAAGATTCGGGAATACAGCGCTCTTCGTCCGCTGGATATTCCCGCACTTAGCCGTTTGCTGGTCCAGGTATCCAACCTGATTCTCGACTGCCCTGAAATTTCCCGGCTAGATATCCACCCTCTGCTGGCATCCGGGGATACCTTTACGCTGCTGGATGTCACGCTGCATCTGACACCGTTCAGTGGCGATCCGCAGTCAAGGCTGGCAATACGCCCCTATCCACATGAACTGGAAGAAACGGTCATCCTCAAAAATAGCGATACTTGCCTGTTCCGGCCCATTTTGCCGGAAGATGAACCGCTGCTCAGTTCGTTCATCGCAAGAGTGACGAAAGAAGATCTGTATTACCGTTATTTCAGCGAAATTAATGAATTTACTCACGAAGACTTAGCCAATATGACACAAATTGACTACGATCGTGAGATGGCATTCGTTGCCGTGCGACAGCTTGGGGAAGAGACGGAGATTATTGGTGTGACGCGCGCAATTTCCGATCCTGATAATACAGATGCGGAATTTGCCGTGCTGGTGCGATCCGATCTGAAAGGACTCGGCCTTGGCAGACGATTGTTGGAAAAGTTGATTGATTACGCCCGGACGCATGGTCTTTCCCGCTTGACTGGCATCACCATGCCGCATAATCAAGGCATGATACAGCTGTCCAAAAAGCTTGGTTTTCACATCGACGTACAATTAGAAGAGGGTATTGTGACGTTGGAATTGCCACTGAAAGACTGATCGCGGGGCGTGATATGGCTCTTGCAACGGCAAAACAGGCTCACAACGGCCGGAAAGTAATGGTACTATCGCCCATTCGGCTACTCCTTAACTTTTGATAATGACCAGAAGGTCATATACCCTAGTGCAGCTTTAAGTATGGGGGGTATAAACTGATGAGAGAAGAAACGCACTGTGATGCTGTCAAATTTTAAACGCAATAAATACCAACAGCACCTTGCACAACTGCCCAGAATTTCTCAGAACGCAGATGATGTTCAGACGTTGCATTCGCCGGAGCTTTTCCGCACGACGCTGACTAACGCCATTCTACGTGCTAAAAAGCGCGTCTATATTGTGGCCTTATATCTTGAGCGTGATGATGGCGGCATCGGTATTCTATCCGCAATTTATGAAGCCAAACGGCAGTGCCCTGAACTGGATGTCCGTGTTTTGGTAGACTGGCATCGTGCTCAGCGTGGCAGGATCGGCACAGCGGCAGAAAATACCAATGCCGATTGGTATTGCGATATGGCGAAAAAGCATCCAGATACGCATTTCCCTATCTATGGTATCCCAGTCAACACACGTGAAGCGTTGGGTGTCCTGCACCTAAAAGGGTTCATTGTCGATGACACCGTCATCTACAGTGGAGCCAGCCTGAATGATGTTTATCTGCATCAGCATCAGAAATACCGTTATGATCGCTATCAGCTGATTCATAACCCTGTATTGGCTGATACGATGGTGCAATATATCCAGACAATGCTGTCCGCACCAGCAGTGCAGCGATTGGATCATACCGATCGCCCGAAGAGCCTGGAAATCAAAAATGATATCAAGCAATTCCGTCAAACCTTACGTACCGCCAGTTATCAGGCACCGGAATGCAGCGCAAATGCAAACGAATTAACCGTCACGCCGCTCGTTGGGTTAGGAAAACAAAGCCCGCTGAATAAGACCATACATCACCTGATGTATTGCGCCGATGAGCATTTAGTCATCTGTACTCCCTATTTCAACATGCCCGCGCTGCTGGTCAGAAATATCATTCGGCTATTGCGGGACGGCAAAAAAGTAGAAATTATTATTGGCGATAAGACCGCTAACGATTTTTATATTCCAGAAGACCAGCCTTTCAAAATCATCGGCGCATTACCGTATCTCTACGAGATCAACCTGCGCCGTTTCCTCAGTCGTCTGGAGCGCTACATTGAAAACCAACAGCTTGTTGTACGGCTATGGAAAGACGGCGACAACAGTTTCCATCTGAAAGGCATGTGGGTGGATGGCAAGTGGCAGTTGCTGACGGGTAACAACCTTAACCCACGCGCATGGCGTCTAGATCTGGAAAACGCTATCCTGATTCACGATCCTCAGCAGGTTCTATTGCAGCAACGTCTGGATGAATTGGATACGATCAGGACGCACACCCACGTCGTAAAAAGCTACACGGAACTGGAGAGCATCGCGCAATATCCAGTGAAAGTCCGCAAGTTGATACGACGTCTACGCCGTATTCGTATAGACCGGCTAATCAGTCGTATTCTCTAAAACCCACGCTATACTTTGAAAAACCTCGGCTTCCGAGGTTTTTTATTATCATGGGGAAAGCTATGCGCTTACTGTGTGTTGCGGCAATGATTTGCTGTTCTGGATGTAGCCATATCGCACAAGATCGCTGGACAGGACAAGATAAAGCCCAACATTTCCTCGCCTCAGCCGCCATCAGTGCCGCCTGGTATGAATATGGCACTCACCAGCGCTGGAGTTCAGATCGTAGCGGAGGATTCGGTATTATGCTGGCAATCAGCGTAGGCATGGCAAAAGAGCTTTATGATAGTCGGGAAGGCGGAACAGGGTGGAGCTGGCAAGATCTTGTTTGGGATGTAGCCGGTGCAACCACCGGCTATGCGTTATGGCAATTATCTGAAAACTAAAGTTTCATCCCTTTGCCTCTACGATGCAGCGTTAACGACACAATAAATGCAATGGCTCCCATCGCAGATACGTACCAGAAGAAAGCCGTTTCCATACCAAAAGATTTCAGCGAAAGCGCAACATATTCAGCAGATCCACCAAACAACGCATTAGCCACCGCATAAGATAAACCTACACCTAACGCACGGACTTCAGGCGGGAACATCTCTGCTTTTAAAATACCGCTGATAGATGTGTAGAAGCTAACGATAACCAGAGAAAGCATCACCAACGAGAAAGCAAGCACAGGACTCGTTACACTCTGTAGAACCGTTAAAATGGGAACCGTCAGTAGTGCCGCAAATCCGCCGAAACAGAGCATTGAACTGCGGCGACCAATCTTATCCGACATTGCACCAAAGAAAGGTTGCAATAACATAAAGATAAACAGTGCGAGGGTCATTAGCCCACTAGCGGTTTTTGCATGCATCCCTGCCGTATTCACCAGATACTTTTGCATATAAGTCGTGAACGTATAAAAAGCTAAAGACCCCCCAGCCGTAAAACCCAGTACGGTAATAAAGGCGCGACGATGTTTCCACAACCCCACAAGGGAGCCAGCATCTTTATGTCCGCGAGTCGTTTTATCAGATGTTTCATTCAGCGAACGGCGTAAATAAAGCGCCACGATAGCCAGAACAGCGCCGAGAGCGAAAGGAATACGCCATCCCCACGCACGTAAATCTTCATCACTCAGAATCTGCTGTAATATCACGACAACTAACAGCGCCAGCAATTGACCGCCAATCAGCGTGACATATTGGAAAGAAGCATAGAATCCCTTTCTTCCTTCAACGGCAACTTCACTCATATACGTTGCGCTGGTACCGTATTCCCCACCGACAGAAAGCCCCTGAAATAAACGAGCTAGTAACAGTAAAAAGGGTGCCCAAGTACCAATAGTTTCATATCCCGGTAGACAGGCAATAACCAGAGATCCAAAGCACATCATGCAAACTGATATTAGCATTGAATTTTTACGACCATGCTTGTCAGCAATGTAACCGAAAAGCCAACCGCCTATCGGTCTCATTAAAAAGCCTGCTGCAAAAACCCCTGCGGTTTGTATTAATTGAGTGGTGGTATTTCCCGAAGGGAAAAAGATATGAGCAAAATAGATTGAGCAAAAGGAATAAACATAAAAATCAAACCACTCAACCAAATTACCCGATGAAGCGCCAACTATAGCCCGGATACGCTGACGCGTATCTTTCGCACTTTCCGTTAGATCAGTCATCTTATTTTATTCTCCTATTTTTTCGGGCATAGAACGATGCCCATTGTAGTAAAGCAGTACTTACACCCAGAGGCAAAAGGTTCCTGATTGTAATAATTTATTAATGCAACAGTGTGATCCAGCGCCTTTAATTATCCTTAATTTGAATATGGACAAATAAAATGGTGGCAAACAATACGTTATTATTAGATGGGTTAATAAGAAGGTAAGCAGAAGTTTTTATTCGGATAAAAGAAAAGATCTAATAATCTGAAATAGGAATAAACAAAAGGCCATCCTTATCGGATGGCCTTTTGTTTTAATTGAAACCTGGCAGTTCCCTACTCTCACATGGGGAGACCCCACACTACCATCGGCGCTACGGCGTTTCACTTCTGAGTTCGGCATGGGGTCAGGTGGGACCACCGCGCTATCGCCGCCAGGTAAATTCTTTTTAAGCCGAACATTAACCCAAATCACTGGTGCTGATACCCAGAGTCGAACTGGGGACCTCACCCTTACCAAGGGTGCGCTCTACCAACTGAGCCATATCAGCGCACCTGTATAAATTGATGCCTGGCAGTTCCCTACTCTCACATGGGGAGACCCCACACTACCATCGGCGCTACGGCGTTTCACTTCTGAGTTCGGCATGGGGTCAGGTGGGACCACCGCGCTATCGCCGCCAGGCAAATTCTGTTTCATTCCAACCGTTACTTATCATGACTTTTTGTCATCTCCGTAACCATCAGAACCAATCTTCGAACAAGCTGAATATCGTTTTATATGAGTCACCCACAAAACACCTTCGGTGTTGTAAGGTTAAGCCTCTCGGGTCATTAGTACTGGTTAGCTCAACGTATCGCTACGCTTACACACCCAGCCTATCTACGTCGTAGTCTTCAACGGCCCTTCAGGGGCATCTAGTGCCCAGGGAAGACTCATCTCGAGGCAAGTTTCCCGCTTAGATGCTTTCAGCGGTTATCTCTTCCGCACTTAGCTACCGGGCAATGCAATTGGCATCACAACCCGAACACCAGTGGTGCGTTCACTCCGGTCCTCTCGTACTAGGAGCAACCCCTCTCAATCTTCCAACGCCCACGGCAGATAGGGACCGAACTGTCTCACGACGTTCTAAACCCAGCTCGCGTACCACTTTAAATGGCGAACAGCCATACCCTTGGGACCTACTTCAGCCCCAGGATGTGATGAGCCGACATCGAGGTGCCAAACACCGCCGTCGATATGAACTCTTGGGCGGTATCAGCCTGTTATCCCCGGAGTACCTTTTATCCGTTGAGCGATGGCCCTTCCATTCAGAACCACCGGATCACTAAGACCTGCTTTCGCACCTGCTCGAGCTGTCACTCTCGCAGTCAAGCTAGCTTATGCCTTTGCACTAACCTCCTGATGTCCGACCAGGATTAGCTAACCTTCGTGCTCCTCCGTTACTCTTTGGGAGGAGACCGCCCCAGTCAAACTACCCACCAGACACTGTCCGCAACCCGGATCACGGGCCTACGTTAGAACATCAAACATTAAAGGGTGGTATTTCAAGGTTGGCTCCACAAGAACTGGCGTCCTCGCTTCAAAGCCTCCCACCTATCCTACACATCAAGGCTCAAGGTTCAGTGTCAAGCTATAGTAAAGGTTCACGGGGTCTTTCCGTCTTGCCGCGGGTACACTGCATCTTCACAGCGAGTTCAATTTCACTGAGTCTCGGGTGGAGACAGCCTGGCCATCATTACGCCATTCGTGCAGGTCGGAACTTACCCGACAAGGAATTTCGCTACCTTAGGACCGTTATAGTTACGGCCGCCGTTTACCGGGGCTTCGATCAAGAGCTTCGCCTTGCGGCTGACCCCATCAATTAACCTTCCGGCACCGGGCAGGCGTCACACCGTATACGTCCACTTTCGTGTTTGCACAGTGCTGTGTTTTTATTAAACAGTTGCAGCCAGCTGGTATCTGCGACTCCCGTCAGCTCCGTCCGCAAGGGACTTCACCGACAGGAGCGTGCCTTCTCCCGAAGTTACGGCACCATTTTGCCTAGTTCCTTCACCCGAGTTCTCTCAAGCGCCTGAGTATTCTCTACCTGACCACCTGTGTCGGTTTGGGGTACGATTTGATGTTACCTGGAGCTTAGAGGCTTTTCCTGGAAGCGTAGCATTGGTTACTTCATCACCGTAGTGACTCGTCATCACGCCTCAGTGTTAATAATGACCCGGATTTACCTAAGTCATCCACCTTCACGCTTAAACCGGGACAACCGTCGCCCGGATAACCTAGCTTTCTCCGTCCCCCCTTCGCAGTAACACCGAGTACAGGAATATTAACCTGTTTCCCATCGACTACGCTTTTCAGCCTCGCCTTAGGGGTCGACTCACCCTGCCCCGATTAACGTTGGACAGGAACCCTTGGTCTTCCGGCGTGCGGGTTTTTCACCCGCATTATCGTTACTTATGTCAGCATTCGCACTTCTGATACCTCCAGCAACCCTCACAGGTCACCTTCGACGGCTTACAGAACGCTCCCCTACCCAACAACACCTAAGTGTCGCTGCCGCAGCTTCGGTGCATGGTTTAGCCCCGTTACATCTTCCGCGCAGGCCGACTCGACCAGTGAGCTATTACGCTTTCTTTAAATGATGGCTGCTTCTAAGCCAACATCCTGGCTGTCTGTGCCTTCCCACATCGTTTCCCACTTAACCATGACTTTGGGACCTTAGCTGGCGGTCTGGGTTGTTTCCCTCTTCACGACGAACGTTAGCACCCGCCGTGTGTCTCCCGTGATAACATTCTTCGGTATTCGTAGTTTGCATCGGGTTGGTAAGTCGGGATGACCCCCTAGCCGAAACAGTGCTCTACCCCCGAAGATGAGTTCACGAGGCGCTACCTAAATAGCTTTCGGGGAGAACCAGCTATCTCCCGGTTTGATTGGCCTTTCACCCCCAGCCACAAGTCATCCGCTAATTTTTCAACATTAGTCGGTTCGGTCCTCCAGTTAGTGTTACCCAACCTTCAACCTGCCCATGGCTAGATCACCGGGTTTCGGGTCTATACCCTGCAACTTAACGCCCAGTTAAGACTCGGTTTCCCTGCGGCTCCCCTATTCGGTTAACCTTGCTACAGAATATAAGTCGCTGACCCATTATACAAAAGGTACGCAGTCACCCTGATTAATCAAGGCTCCCACTGCTTGTACGTACACGGTTTCAGGTTCTATTTCACTCCCCTCGCCGGGGTTCTTTTCGCCTTTCCCTCACGGTACTGGTTCACTATCGGTCAGTCAGGAGTATTTAGCCTTGGAGGATGGTCCCCCCATATTCAGACAGGATGTCACGTGTCCCGCCCTACTCATCGAACTCACAATCTGTGCATTTTTGTGTACGGGACTATCACCCTTTACTGTGCGACTTTCCAGACGCTTCCACTAACACACAAACTGATTCAGGTTCTGGGCTCCTCCCCGTTCGCTCGCCGCTACTAGGGGAATCTCGGTTGATTTCTTTTCCTCGGGGTACTGAGATGTTTCAGTTCCCCCGGTTCGCCTCATTACGCTATGTATTCACGTAATGATAATGTGTCGAAACACATTGGGTTTCCCCATTCGGGTATCGTCGGGTATAACGCTTCATATCAGCTTACCGACGCTTATCGCAGATTAGCACGCCCTTCATCGCCTCTGACTGCCTAGGCATCCACCGTGTACGCTTAGTCGCTTAACCTCACAACCCGAAGATGTTTCTTTCGATCCATCCTCGCGCTGCGATTATTTGAGAGACTCATTGACACACTGATTCATCACGACCCGCCCGAAGGCAGTCATGCATGTTCAGCTGTCATGTTTCAATTTTCAGCTTGTTCCAGATTGTTAAAGAGCAATATCGTAAACATGACTCAAAAGAATCATCTTTAAGATATTCGGTGATAATGTCTTTCACTCATTATCGGATTGGCGTCCCCAAGGGGATTCGAACCCCTGTTACAGCCGTGAAAGGGCAGTGTCCTAGGCCTCTAGACGATGGGGACACGAAAAATCCGTACCGAATTAAAAATCCGGCACTATCGCGTCAGCATGAGTCTACACTCATGACATCAACAGGTGCGCTTGCTCAGTATTTTCATCAGACAATCTGTGTGAGCACTTCACTTAACACACATCTTTATTGGTAAGGAGGTGATCCAACCGCAGGTTCCCCTACGGTTACCTTGTTACGACTTCACCCCAGTCATGAATCACAAAGTGGTAAGCGCCCTCCCGAAGGTTAAGCTACCTACTTCTTTTGCAACCCACTCCCATGGTGTGACGGGCGGTGTGTACAAGGCCCGGGAACGTATTCACCGTAGCATTCTGATCTACGATTACTAGCGATTCCGACTTCATGGAGTCGAGTTGCAGACTCCAATCCGGACTACGACGTACTTTATGAGGTCCGCTGGCTCTCGCGAGTTCGCTTCTCTTTGTATACGCCATTGTAGCACGTGTGTAGCCCTACTCGTAAGGGCCATGATGACTTGACGTCATCCCCACCTTCCTCCGGTTTATCACCGGCAGTCTCCTTTGAGTTCCCGCCATTACGCGCTGGCAACAAAGGATAAGGGTTGCGCTCGTTGCGGGACTTAACCCAACATTTCACAACACGAGCTGACGACAGCCATGCAGCACCTGTCTCAGAGTTCCCGAAGGCACTAAGGCATCTCTGCCAAATTCTCTGGATGTCAAGAGTAGGTAAGGTTCTTCGCGTTGCATCGAATTAAACCACATGCTCCACCGCTTGTGCGGGCCCCCGTCAATTCATTTGAGTTTTAACCTTGCGGCCGTACTCCCCAGGCGGTCGACTTAACGCGTTAGCTCCGGAAGCCACGCCTCAAGGGCACAACCTCCAAGTCGACATCGTTTACAGCGTGGACTACCAGGGTATCTAATCCTGTTTGCTCCCCACGCTTTCGCACCTGAGCGTCAGTCTTTGTCCAGGGGGCCGCCTTCGCCACCGGTATTCCTCCAGATCTCTACGCATTTCACCGCTACACCTGGAATTCTACCCCCCTCTACAAGACTCTAGCCTGTCAGTTTTGAATGCAGTTCCCAGGTTAAGCCCGGGGATTTCACATCCAACTTAACAGACCGCCTGCGTGCGCTTTACGCCCAGTCATTCCGATTAACGCTTGCACCCTCCGTATTACCGCGGCTGCTGGCACGGAGTTAGCCGGTGCTTCTTCTGCGGGTAACGTCAATCAGCAAGGTTATTAACCTTACTGCCTTCCTCCCCGCTGAAAGTGCTTTACAACCCGAAGGCCTTCTTCACACACGCGGCATGGCTGCATCAGGCTTGCGCCCATTGTGCAATATTCCCCACTGCTGCCTCCCGTAGGAGTCTGGACCGTGTCTCAGTTCCAGTGTGGCTGGTCATCCTCTCAGACCAGCTAGGGATCGTCGCCTAGGTGGGCCATTACCCCGCCTACTAGCTAATCCCATCTGGGCACATCTGATGGCAAGAGGCCCGAAGGTCCCCCTCTTTGGTCCGAAGACGTTATGCGGTATTAGCTACCGTTTCCAGTAGTTATCCCCCTCCATCAGGCAGTTTCCCAGACATTACTCACCCGTCCGCCGCTCGTCACCCAAAGAGCAAGCTCTTCTGTGCTACCGCTCGACTTGCATGTGTTAGGCCTGCCGCCAGCGTTCAATCTGAGCCATGATCAAACTCTTCAATTTAAGATTTGTTTGATTTGCTGAACTCGTCAGCGATGCTCAAAGAATTAGTAACTGTTCATTCATAATGAATTTTACTGTTGTTCACTCTTCAAGACTTTTTATATCGTTTAAGATACGGTCTTGTGAGTGCCCACACAGATTGTCTGATTATATTGTTAAAGAGCAGTGCCACGTCTTCCGTGGCGCGGGCCGCATATATTATGCTTTTCCGCTGTGAAGTCAAGTCATTACTGACTGCCTTCGTTGAATCTTTTCTGTCACACCAACTTCGTAAGTCGCTGTTGCCGTGTCAGTGGATGCGCATTATAGGGAGCCAATTCAGAAGCGCAAGCAAATCTAGTAAAGTTTTTTCTGTTTGCGCATCTTTCATTCGTTCCGCCTGTTAACTGCGCGTTTTTATCCATTTTGGCAGATCTGCGAGGCTTCCAAGTACACCATCAGCCAGTGCTTCACCTTGCTCGGTAACCGGTTTACCGGTACGGACCAGCAGTTTATACCCCACACCAGCACCAATTGCAGCCTGCATATCCTCTAACTTATCACCCACCATATAAGAAGCCGCCATATCAATGTGCAGTTCGCGCTGTGCGGAGAGCAACATGCCAGGCTCAGGCTTACGGCAATCACAAGTCTGACGGTATTCATTTTCGCCAGCTTCAGGATGATGCGGACAAAAGTAGATGCCATCCAGATCGACACTACGGTCTGCCAGCGACCAGTCCATCCATTCCGTCAGTTGCATAAACTGATCTTCTGTAAATTTACCGCGGGCGATACCGGACTGGTTAGTCACAACAACCAGCGCAAACCCCATGTCCTTCAACTCTCGCATGGCATCGATGACACCATCAATAAATTGAAAATGGTCAATCTCATGAACATAACCGTGATCAACATTGATCGTGCCGTCACGATCAAGAAAAATTGCTGGAATGCTTTGTGCCACTGACTTTGCTCCTTAATGGCGTAAATTACGCGGCAGTATCGCATGTTTTCCCCTATAGAGAGAATGCAGGGCAGTGACAATCCCGATTGACTTAGCCGTCTAGACGCCCTAACATCCATTTCATCTTCTGTTAATTCAGAAACTGATTTATCCAGCCATAGGCACTTACGATAAAAACATATGATTGAACTTTCTAATATTACTAAGGTTTTTCAGCAGAACGGGCGGAGCATTACCGCACTTGCTGATGTCAGCCTTCATGTCCCCACAGGGCAAATCTATGGTGTTATCGGCGCATCGGGCGCAGGTAAAAGTACACTGATCCGCTGCGTCAATTTATTGGAACGACCAACAGAAGGGAAAGTCCTGGTTGATGGACAAGAATTGACTCAGCTGTCAGATAGCCAGTTGACGCGCGCACGTCGGCAAATCGGCATGATTTTCCAACATTTCAACCTACTCTCTTCACGCACCGTTTTTGGCAACATTTCGCTTCCGCTGGAATTGGATAACACGCCGAAAGCTGACATTACCAAGCGAGTAAACGAATTATTGGAGCTGGTTGGACTGGCAGATAAGCACGATGTCTACCCAGCCAACTTGTCCGGCGGACAAAAACAGCGTGTCGCCATTGCCCGCGCATTGGCGAGCAATCCTAAAGTTCTGCTGTGTGATGAAGCAACCAGCGCGTTGGATCCCGCAACGACTCGCTCGATTCTTGAATTACTGAAAGACATTAATCGTCGTCTGGGCCTAACCATTCTTCTTATTACACATGAAATGGACGTGGTGAAACGCATTTGCGATCAGGTTGCAGTTATCAGTGACGGACGACTCATCGAGAAAGACACGGTAAGCGAAGTCTTCTCGCATCCGAAAACGCCGCTGGCACAGAAATTCATTCAATCAACGTTACACCTGGATATTCCAGACGATTACCTCACTCGTCTGTCCCCTGACTATCACCCAGATACCACGCCGTTATTACGGATGGAATTTACGGGTAAATCGGTGGATGCACCGCTGCTGTCAGAGGTTGCTCGACGCTTTAACGTCAACAACAACATTATTAGCGCCCAGATGGATTATGCCGGTGGCGTCAAATTCGGCATCATGCTGGCAGAAATGCATGGCAACAATGCGGATATCAAAGACGCAATCCAATTCCTGCAGGAAAGTCACGTTACTATTGAGGTCCTGGGTTATGTCTGAAGCAATGATGTGGTTAATGGCTAAGGGAGTATGGGAAACCGTCGCGATGACGTTTGTTTCTGGTTTCTTTGGCTTTGTGCTTGGCTTACCCGTGGGCGTTTTATTGTATACCACGCGTCCGGGCCAAATTATCGCCAATCCAAAAATCTACAGGACCGTTTCTGCACTGGTAAACATTTTCCGCTCGATTCCGTTCATTATTTTGCTGGTATGGATGATTCCTTTTACCCGCATCATTGTCGGAACCTCTATTGGCCTGCAAGCGGCAATCGTTCCTCTTACCGTAGGTGCGGCACCGTTTATTGCCCGTATGGTGGAAAATGCACTGCTTGAAATTCCGACTGGCCTGATCGAAGCCGCCCGCGCGATGGGTGCGACTCCGATGCAGATCGTCAAAAAGATATTATTGCCAGAAGCGTTACCGGGGCTAATTAATGCCGCAACCATCACGTTAATTACGCTCGTAGGCTATTCTGCTATGGGTGGTGCCGTGGGCGCAGGCGGCTTAGGTCAAATTGGTTATCAGTATGGTTATATTGGTTATAACGCGACGGTCATGAATACGGTATTAATATTACTGGTTGTTTTGGTTTATCTGATTCAATTCTGCGGCGACAGGGCAGTAAAAGCTGTCACACATAAGTAATCATCACAATACGCATTTGCCTAAAGGCATCTGCCAAGAATAGCTAATTAGGGGTACGGATATGGCGATTAAACTGAAATCTATTGCGACCATTGGCGCACTTATTGGTGCTCTGGCGCTAGCGGGATGTGGTCAGGAAGAGAAGAATCCTAATCATATTAAAGTCGGCGTCATTGTTGGCGCAGAACAACAGGTTGCGGAAATCGCACAGAAAGTGGCAAAAGACAAATACGGTCTGGACGTTGAATTAGTCACATTTAACGACTACGTGTTGCCAAATGAAGCCCTGAGCAAAGGTGACATCGATCTGAATGCCTTCCAGCACAAACCTTATCTGGATCAACAGATCAAAGATCGTGGTTATAAACTGGTTTCTGTCGGCAACAGCTTTGTCTACCCGATTGCGGGTTACTCCAAAAAAATCAAATCGCTGAATGAGCTGCAAGATGGTGCTCAAGTCGCCATTCCAAATGACCCAACTAACCTAGGCCGTACGCTGCTGCTGTTGCAGAAAGTCGGTTTGATTAAACTGAAAGACAACGTTGGCCTGCTGCCAACCGTACTGGATGTGACCGAAAACCCGAAAAATATCAAACTGGTTGAACTGGAAGCGCCACAGTTGCCACGTTCTTTAGATGACGCGCAAATTGCGCTGGCTGTAATCAACACCACTTACGCTAGCCAGATTAACTTGACGCCAACCAAAGATGGCCTGTTCGTTGAAGAGAAAGATTCTCCGTATGTAAACCTGCTGGTTTCACGCGAAGACAACAAAGACGCTGAAAACGTGAAGAAATTCGTTCAGGCCTACCAGTCTGATGAAGTGAACGACGCAGCAAATAAAATCTTTAACGGCGGCGCGGTGAAAGGCTGGTAATCCTGCCCTAACGCATTTATCTGCAAGACGGGCTAATGCCCGTCTTGTTATTTGTGCAATTGCTTGCTTCAATACTCGCTCTTTGAGAAAAAGCAGAGGAATCCTTAATGCGTGCTGTTCCCTTTATATTGTTGGCAATGTCGCTGACAGGCTGTTCTTTATTTCAGAAGCCACCGGCACCTGCTCCTCAACCTGTTATTGAAACCAAAACCGCAGAACCGGCTCCAAAACCGAAGCCACCGGCTCGCCCAACGCCAGCCGTGTTGTATAAAAGTGCAGAAGAGTTAGTCGGTAAACCGTTCCGTGATATGGGCGAAGTTTCAGGTTCCTCATGTCAGGTCAGCGCTCAGGATGCTCCCCCCAACGCAGCAAATGCGCGTAAAAGAATGCAAAACCGCGCAACCGTAATGAAAGCCAATGCGGTTTTACTGCATGAATGCCAAACCGTCAGTGGCGTAGCGGGTTGCTACAGCCAAGTCGTTTGCCAGGGCACTGCGCTGAAAGTCTCTGCACAATGAGTCAATTTGTTTTCAATCAGATCGGGATTATCCGTTCACCGTATAAAGAAAAATTTGCCATTCCACGGCAACCGGGTCTGATTGAAGATGGAGGCGGGGAACTTCAGCTATTACCGCCGTACAATCAGGCGGAGTGTGTCCGGGGGCTGGAGGATTTCAGCCATATTTGGGTATTGTTCATCTTTCATCAAACGATGGAGGGCGGCTGGCGTCCGACAGTTCGGCCACCGCGTCTGGGAGGAAACACACGCACGGGCGTTTTCGCTACGCGTTCCACCTTCCGTCCCAACCCTATTGGCATGTCATTGGTTGAATTAAAAGGGATCCGTGCAAAAGGCGATACGATTACGCTCGAACTAGGCAGCCTTGATCTAGTTGATGGCACACCGGTAGTCGATATCAAGCCTTATCTACCCTTTGCAGAAAGCCATCCTCAGGCGCAAGCGGGTTTTGCCCAAATGGCACCCGATGCCGCGATGCCGGTATTTTTTTCGCCGAATGCAGAAAATCAGATCGCAGAACACCAAAAGAAATATCCTCAGTTAAAACGCTTTATCTCACAGGTATTGGCACAAGATCCGCGCCCAGCTTACCGCAAAGGGGAAAGTGCCACGCGGGAATATGCCGTTTTACTATTGGAATTCAATGTGCGCTGGCGCGTATGCGGGGAACAAACTGAAGTATTAAGCCTTGACCCGTCCCACACGTGTTAATACACGAACCACAGCAATATATTCTAAAATTGTCCCTGCTCTCTTTTGACACGCCTCCCACGCTGGTAAACTAAGCCACTTTTTATGTGCCTTCGGCTGCGCGGCAGCCCTATGCTATTTCTCGTTCTAACGGAACTAAAACCCCATGCGTACTAGCCAATACATGCTCTCCACTCTCAAGGAGACGCCAGCCGATGCCGAAGTCATCAGCCATCAGTTGATGCTCCGAGCAGGAATGATTCGTAAACTGGCCTCCGGCCTTTACACCTGGTTGCCGACCGGTTTACGTGTTTTGAGAAAAGTTGAAAACATCGTGCGCGAAGAGATGAACAACGCGGGCGCTATTGAAGTGTCCATGCCGGTTGTTCAGCCTGCCGATTTATGGGTGGAAAGTGGCCGTTGGGATCAGTATGGCCCTGAACTACTGCGCTTTGTCGATCGTGGTGAACGCCCATTCGTACTCGGTCCAACACACGAAGAAGTCATTACTGACCTGATTCGTAATGAAGTCAGCTCTTATAAGCAGCTGCCACTAAATTTCTTCCAGATTCAAACCAAATTCCGCGATGAAGTTCGCCCGCGCTTTGGCGTCATGCGCTCGCGTGAGTTTCTGATGAAAGACGCCTACTCTTTCCATACTTCGCAGGAATCGTTGCAGGCCACCTACGACACCATGTACGCCGCTTACAGCAAGATTTTCAGCCGTATGGATCTGGATTTCAGAGCCGTTCAGGCAGATACCGGTTCTATCGGTGGTAATGCATCCCATGAGTTTCAGGTACTGGCGAGCAGCGGTGAAGACGATATCGTTTTCTCAACGGAATCCGACTACGCGGCAAATATTGAATTGGCAGAAGCTGTCGCGCCGAAGCTAGGCCGTGCGGAAGCGAAGGAAGAGCTGCGTCTGATTGATACGCCAAACGCCAAGACCATCGCCGAGCTGGTTGAGCAGTTTAAACTGCCAGTAGAAAAAACGGTGAAGACGCTGCTGGTTAAGGCAACAGAAGAAAGCGGCCATCAACTGGTTGCGTTGCTGGTTCGTGGCGATCACGAACTGAATGAAATCAAGGCGGAGAAAATTGCTCAGGTAGCCAGCCCGCTGACTTTTGCAACGGAAGAAGAAATCCGCGCAATCATTGGTGCAGGCCCAGGTTCACTCGGCCCAGTCAAGTTGGATATTCCCGTCGTTGTTGACCGCACCGTTGCGGCCATGAGCGACTTCAGCGCTGGCGCGAACATTGATGGCAAACACTATTTTGGCATCAACTGGGTGCGTGACGTTGCGCTGCCGCAGGTGGCAGATATCCGTAATGTGGTTGAAGGCGATATCAGTCCAGACGGTAAAGGCACGCTGCAAATTAAACGCGGTATCGAAGTAGGTCATATTTTCCAACTGGGCAGCAAATATTCTGAAGCGCTGAAAGCGACCGTTCAAGGTGAAGACGGACGTAACCAGACGCTGACGATGGGCTGTTACGGTATTGGTGTGACGCGCGTTGTCGCAGCAGCGATTGAGCAAAATAATGACGAACGCGGCATCATCTGGCCAGACGCGATTGCACCTTTCCACGTTGCCATTCTGCCAATGAATATGCACAAATCTTTCCGCGTAAAAGAAGTGGCTGAGGATATCTACCAGCAACTGCGCGCTAAAGGCATTGAAGTTCTGCTTGATGACCGTAAAGAACGCCCGGGCGTGATGTTCGCCGATATGGAATTGATTGGCGTACCGCACACCATCGTTATTGGCGATCGCAATCTGGATAGCGAAGAGATTGAATACAAGAATCGCCGCGTCGGTGAAAAGCAAATGATTAAAACCAGCGAAATCATCGATTTCCTGCTGGCGAATATCATACGCTAATCGCCGTCAGACCGCCTTTTCATACGAAAGGGCAAACGCGAGCATAAAAAAATGGTGGGTTTCCCCACCATTTTTTATTTCAAGACATCAGTAACTCGTTACGAATTATTCACGAAACAGTTCTTCAATGCTCAAACCCTGAACCTGCAAAATTTCCCGCAGGCGGCGTAAGCCTTCAACCTGAATCTGACGAACACGTTCACGCGTTAAGCCGATTTCACGACCCACATCTTCCAGCGTAGCCGCCTCATACCCTAACAGGCCGAAACGACGCGCCAACACTTCACGCTGCTTGGCGTTAAGCTCAAACAACCATTTAACGATATTCTGTTTCATATCGTTATCCTGCGTGGTGTCTTCAGGTCCGTTGTCTTTTTCGTCTGCCAGAATATCCAGCAGCGCTTTCTCCGAATCACCACCCAGCGGGGTATCGACGGAAGTAATACGTTCATTCAAGCGCAGCATGCGGTTGACGTCATCAACAGGTTTATCAAGCTGTTCGGCAATTTCTTCCGCACTCGGCTCGTGGTCCAGTTTATGAGACAACTCGCGCGCGGTGCGCAGGTAAACGTTGAGTTCTTTGACAATGTGAATAGGTAAACGGATGGTGCGGGTTTGATTCATGATCGCCCGCTCTATCGTCTGTCGAATCCACCAGGTAGCGTAGGTTGAAAAACGGAATCCTCTTTCTGGATCGAATTTTTCAACCGCACGGATCAGACCAAGGTTACCTTCTTCAATCAGGTCCAGCAGCGCCAGACCACGATTGTTGTAACGGCGGGCAATTTTCACCACCAGCCGCAGGTTACTCTCGATCATCCGTCGGCGCGATGGGACATCGCCACGCAACGCGCGTCGGGCAAAATAAACTTCTTCTTCTGCGGTTAAAAGCGGCGAATAGCCAATCTCTCCCAAATAGAGCTGTGTTGCGTCCAGGACACGCTGTGGGACCCCTTGCGATAATAGCTCGTCTTCCGCCGAGTCATTATCATTGGTATCTTCCTCTGCCAGCGCTTTATCGTCAAAAACGTCAAGTCCATTTTCTTCGAAATCGGTATCTTCATGTAACTCGTTAACTTTCAGCGTACTTTGGCTCATAAGTGGCTCCTACCCGTGATCCCTTGGCAGAATACCTAAATACTCTGCCCGATTTATCGCTGCGGCAGAAAACGCAGCGGGTTTACGGATTTCCCCTTGTAACGAATTTCAAAGTGCAAGCGAACTGAGCTGGTGCCTGTACTGCCCATCGTAGCGATTTTTTGTCCTGCCGTGACATCTTGTTGCTCACGGACTAGCATCGTATCGTTATGGGCATAGGCACTGAGGTAGTCATCATTATGCTTGATGATTATCAGATTTCCGTAACCACGTAGCGCATTGCCCGCATACACCACACGCCCATTGGCAGTTGCGGTGATCGGTTGCCCACGTGAGCCGGCGATATCAATCCCTTTATTTCCCCCTTCGGAATCGGAGAAACTATCTATGACTTTCCCATCGGTAGGCCAACGCCAACTGCTGACAGCAGCCGTATTGCTGCTAGCAACAGCCGCTGGTGCGGAAACAGGAGCGGTAGTTGTTGCCCCTGCCGTAGGTAACATCTTACCTACATTCTGTTTACCCTGATTACCAGAATACGCATTAGTTGACTGAGAATCAACCGATGTAGTTTGTATTTGAGCACTTGATGGCGGCGTTGGTACTCCACCTCGGGTCGCATCCGTTGTTGCCAACATTCCACCACCGCTCATCATGCCACCGCCAGAAGCGTTGTTGCCAGAGCCGCTGCCTAAACTCAGTGATTGCCCGACATTCAGGCTATACGGCTCAGGAATATTATTGCGCTGCGCCAGATCCCGGTAGTCATTGCCGGTAATCCAGGCGATATAAAACAGGGTATCGCCCCGTTTAACGGTATAGGCATTGCCGCCGCTGTAGCTGCCTTTCGGAATATTACCGTAGCTGCGATTGTAAACAATTCGGCCTTCGGACGTAGCTGCAACACTTTCACCCGCCGTTGAAATGCGTGATGGTGGCGCAGATAACATTCCCCCTCGGCTGCCCGTATTTCCGTCAACGCTGCTGATCGGCGCGGACTTGGAATTATTGTTGGAGCATCCAGCCACCCCTAAGACAATCACCATACACGCAGCAATGTGACGCAAATTCATCATTCGGCTTCCCATGCGCCTTACTCCCCTATACCTATAGCGTTCAAAAAAGTAACTATACCCGCCAGACTTCTAGGCCGCATTATGTTGGCTTTCCTTCACCACCTGCCTGCAACTCGAATTATTTAGGGTATATAACATTCAAAAAACAGTCGTATCCAGAACTCAATCCGGACATGTGTGCCTTGCATCCGCTGTAACTTAACTAATCGTAGCCTAACTGACCGTAGCGTAAATGATTGTAGCGTAAACGATATCCGGTATTTTTTTCGTTAGCTGGAACGAGAAAGATCGCTACTTCACCATCGCTGGCGCATAAGCAAAACGGGAGAGGCACCACGATGATTAGATGCTAACAATATCAACACGTTCGCACCATAAAACAGTTGTATTGAAATTTTAAAGACTTAACAACACATGCATATCGCTGCCAACGGTATCAGGCTAATTCCCCTTTGACCAGAGGAACAAACCGAACTGCTTCAACCGTTTTAATAATAAATTCACCAGCATGGCGCTGAACGACCTGCAGTATTTGCGACTGTTCCCCGACGGGCAACACCATCACTCCGCCCTCATCAAGCTGTTCCAGCAGCGCCTGAGGAATTTCCGGCGGTGCCGCCGTAACGATAATGGCATCAAATGGCCCACGCGACGCCCAGCCCTGCCACCCATCGCCATGGCGGGTAGAAACATTGTGCAAATCAAGCTGCTTTAAGCGACGTTTAGCCTGCCATTGCAGCCCTTTGATGCGTTCAACCGAGCAAACGTGCTGCACCAAATGCGCTAAAATCGCCGTTTGATAACCTGAACCGGTACCAATCTCCAACACGCGGGATTCGGGTGTCAAGTTAAGCAGTTCCGTCATCTTCGCGACCATATAGGGTTGCGAGATAGTCTGACCGGAACCGATAGGCAGAGCGGTGTTTTCATACGCTTTATGCTCGAAAGCTTCGTCAACAAAACGTTCTCTGGGTACGGCTTCTATCGCCGTAAGCAGACGTTCGTCCTCAATGCCCTGCTGGCGCAACTGCGCCAACAACGTTTCTATACGTTTGTTTACCATTCCCCGCCGACCTCAGCTCTGGTTAACCTCGTCACCAATACAGCAATTTTCCCGCACAGGGATAAGCCAGCCACCGCGATTGCACGATTGCCAGCATTAATTCTCTTCTATTCTATTCTCTTCAAAAAAGCGTTGCTGCACATCAGGCGCCGATATCGATATCCTGCTGTGAATGCAGCACTTCACGCACCACGCTGGTTGCAAAACTGCCAGCAGGTAGCCAGAACTTCACTGCCACCGTCACGTCATCCTGCCATTCCCATTGCATCTGCTGCGGATATAGCAGCACAGCACGCCGGGCAGGTTCGACCCGCTCACGCTTGACCAAAGACCACAGCGTTTCTTGCCCGGTCAACGCCTGTTCTTCAAATGCAAGTGCGTCATCCTGCGTGCCCAGTTCATCATCTCCGGGCAGCGGCGCGGTAATCTGGAGCTCGCCAGCGTCAAGGCGCACCTGCAAGGTTTCCAGTTCATCCGCTTTAGCAACAAACCAACTGCCGCGTCCTGTCAGCTGCAATGCATCACCACACAAAACGGTTTTCGCTTGCTGTCCCGCCAGTCGTGCGCTGGCAACCTGATTAAACATCGCACTGCGGCTAGCAGAAAGATAAAAGCTACGCTTACTGCGTTCTTTTACCCGAATATCGTTATTGGCCCAAAGGCGAGCCTGCTCAAGATTATTTCCGTTTCGTCCGAAACGCTGGCTACCGAAATAATTAGGAACACCGCTCGCAGCGATCTGCGCTAAACGGGCGTCGACCTCGTTCCGGTCACTCACCTGACGTAACACCAGAGCAAAATGGTTACCCCGCAGCGTACCGATCCGCAGCTTGCGACGGTGGCGGATAACCTCAAGCACGTCACAACCCTCCAGTTCCAGCGAGGAGAAATCTGGCGTCTCTTTTCCCGGCATGTGCAGGCAAAACCACTGTTCTGTGACGGCATGGCGATCTTTCAGGCCTGCGTAGCTGACGGCACGTAGCGGTAGACGAGCAAATTTCGCCAGCATCTCGGACACAAATTGCGTATTGCAGCCGCGCTTACGTACGCGTACCAAGACCTGCTCACCATCACCATCTGGTTGAAACCCCAGATCTTCCACCACCAGAAAGTCTTCCGCAGTGGATTTTAATGAGCCAGTAGCCTGTGGTTCACCGTGCAGCCAGACGAGTTGTTCGCTATTTTCCATCATTATCCTACAAGGTACATGACCGGATGACGCGCGATCATGACATTGTTTCTTATACTGTTAATTTTCTATTATCGATAAGGTATTGTTGATAATACATTACTTATAAAAAACGGCTTACCACGCGACAATTTCGCCTGTTTCTTTTTTCACGAGTAAGGCAACGGCTTCGCAGGCAATACCTTCACCACGGCCGGTAAAACCCAGCTGTTCTGTCGTGGTCGCTTTCACATTGACGTCGTCCATATGGCACTGCAAATCTTCTGCCAGATTCACACGCATTTGCGGGATATGCGGTGCCATTTTCGGTGCCTGCGCAATAATCGTGACATCCAGATTGCCTAGCTGATAGCCTTTGTCATTGATACGCCGCCAGGCTTCACGCAACAGGCCACGGCTGTCCGCACCTTTAAAAGCAGGATCGGTATCGGGGAACAACTTACCAATATCGCCCAGCGCAGCAGCTCCCAACAGGGCATCGGTCACCGCATGCAGCACCACATCCCCATCGGAATGCGCCAGCAAACCTTGAGTATAAGGAATTCGCACGCCACCGATCACCAGCGGACCTTCTCCACCGAACTTATGGACATCAAAACCGTGACCGATACGCATCGCGCATTCTCCTTATGTATTTAGCGAATAAAATGAGGTTACTGCAAACGGGTTAAATAGAATTCAGCTAATGCCAAATCCTCTGGACGCGTGACTTTTATATTATCTGAACGTCCGCTGATAATTTGCGGGCGATAGCCACAATATTCCAGTGCGGAGGCTTCATCTGTGACGGCAACACCATCCTGAAGCGCACGTTGCAGACACTGTTTCAGCAGTGCCGCAGGAAAAAGCTGCGGCGTCAGCGCATGCCACAAATCGTTACGTTCTACCGTGCGATCGATAAACCCGTCCGTACTGCGCTTCATGGTATCACGAACCGGCGCGGCCAGAATTCCGCCGACATCACTCTGTTCGACAATCGCCAGCAAGCGCGTCAGATCGTCCTGATGCAGGCACGGACGCGCCGCGTCATGCACCAACGCCCACGCGCTATCGGCAACGACAGCCAACCCAGCCAGCACGGAATCCGCACGCAGTTTCCCGCCCGTTACGGCACAAATACGGGGATCGTTGGCAATCGCCAGAGTATGAAAGAATGTGTCATCTGGACTGATAACAACGACGACACGCTGTACTCGTGAATGGCGTAAAAGCGCGTCGATGGTATGTTCAAGAATGGTTTTATGGCCGGTTGCATCATTGCCAATCGTCAGATATTGCTTAGGACGATCGTTTTGCATCCGGCTGCCGTTACCCGCGGCGGGCAAAACAGCAACAATTTCAGGCGGGGAAAGGCTCGATATCTGCATACGTCAACGTTGTGTATTGTTGGATGAAGTATTAGTAGATGAAGGCGTATTCGCGTTACGGTGGTTCGATTCTGGCACCAAACGATAGAAACTTTCGCCGGGTTTGATCATGCCCAGCTCATTGCGTGCGCGCTCTTCAATCGCTTCCTGTCCGCCATTGAGGTCATCAATTTCGGCAAACAGTTGTTCGTTACGGTCTTTTAATTTGGCATTGTTCCCCTGCTGGACAACAACATCATCCTTCACCCGAACATAATCATGAATGCCATTCTTGCCCAGCCACAGTGAGTACTGAAGCCAGCCAAGCAATATCAATAATAACAGCGTAAGCTTTCCCATCCGGCCCCCTGAAAAACCGCCTAATCATCCCATAACTTTTGTTTTGACTCCACTGTGTCCGGCAGTGGGAGGCAATATTCACCCTGCCGCATGCTCAAATGGGGATATTTCGGGCAGAAAACCACACCAAACGCGCTCCCGAGCAGCACTCGCGTCATCTATTCATCCCCTCTTACTTGCTACGACCGCCACCGTTCTTAGAGGACGAAAGCGAGCAGGAGCCCGCAGGGTAAAATCGACATAGGAAAAACGTCAGTTGAACCATTAATGCTATCTGTGTATTTTTATGCATACAAAGTGCATAAAAAAAGAAAATTTTACATTTAAACCAGGAGAAAACCATGTTCAAAAAACTGTTATGCGTTGGTGCGCTCTTCGCAACCGCACTATCCACCACCGTACTATCAATGAGCACCTTCGCCGCTGAACCTACTTACGTTGTCGGCTCTGGCGGAACCTATCGCCCATTTGAGTTTGAAAATGCGCAGAAACAGTTGGAAGGCTTTGATATTGA
Source organism: Pectobacterium atrosepticum (assembly GCF_000740965.1). Lineage (NCBI taxonomy): Bacteria > Pseudomonadati > Pseudomonadota > Gammaproteobacteria > Enterobacterales > Pectobacteriaceae > Pectobacterium > Pectobacterium atrosepticum. The sequence continues at coordinate 3,871,749 of NZ_CP009125.1, forward strand.
TATTATTAAAGCGATCGCCAAAGCGGAGAATTTTAATATCAAGCTGATCAATACACCGTGGGAAGGCATCTTCGCGACCCTGAACTCCGGTGACCGCGACATTATTATCTCCGGTATCACGATTACCGACAAACGTAAGCAAATGGTCGATTTCTCCGCGCCTTATTTCCCTGCCGAACAGTCCATCGTGATTCCTAAAGGGTCGACGATCGACTCAATTGCCGCGCTGAAAGATCACAAAGTGGGTGTCGTAAACTCCAGTACCGCCGATATCGTGGTCTCCGACGTATTAGGCAAAAACAGTACATCGATTAAGCGCTTTGATAACACCCCGTTAATGTTACAAGAGCTGTATGAAGATGGTGTGGGTGCCGCAGTTGGCGATGTGGGCGTGGTGAAGTTTTACATTAAGACTCACCCTGAAAAACAGTTCAACCTGGTTTCTGATGCCAAATTCGAACGTCAGTATTTCGGGATCGCCGTAGCGAAAGGCAACGATAAACTGCGCGAGAAGATTAACGCCGGTCTGAAAAAAATCGTTGCTGATGGCACCTACGCCAAGATCTATCAAACCTGGTTTGATAACAATGTGCCGACTTTACCCGCAGAATAACGCCTGCAATACGCCGCGTACCTCTCTTGGTCTCAATCGCCTCATGTGAGACGTCGCATCAACCGGACAGCTAGCCTGTCCGGTTTAATTTATAAAAACCATTACGTTAGCCGATTCAAAAAAGGAAACGATCTTGACGGGATTTCGTTGGGAGATCATTCAGGAGTACGCCCCGCTATTTATGGAAGGCACCTGGATGACCATCAAATGCACCATTATTTGTGTCATTCTTGGCACCTGCTGGGGATTAACGCTCGGATTAGGCCGCTTAGCGCAGGCGCCGCACGGGCCGTGGAAATATATACTGCACTACGGCATTCAATGGCCGGTGCGGATCTATATCAGCGCCTTTCGGGGTACGCCACTATTTGTGCAAATCATGGTGGTGCACTTCGCTCTGGTGCCGCTGTTAATCAACCCGCGTGACGGGTTGCTGGTGACCAGCAATATTATGTCGGTCGATTTTGCCCGCACATTACGCTCAGATTACGGCGCGTTCCTCTCTTGCGTAGTGGCCATTACGCTGAATGCGGGTGCCTATGTCTCCGAGATATTCCGCGCCGGTATTCAATCTATCGATCGCGGTCAGATGGAGGCTTCACGCTCTCTCGGCATGAGCTATGGCCGCACCATGCGGAAAGTGATCCTGCCACAGGCTTTTCGCCGTATGCTGCCGCCTCTGGGTAATAACGCCATCGCCATTGTGAAAGATTCATCGCTGGCTTCGGCAATCGGATTGGCGGATCTCGCCTATGCCGCTCGTACGGTATCAGGGGCTTACGCCACGTACTGGGAACCCTACCTGGCGATCTCTATCGTCTACTGGGTTATTACTTTCCTGCTCTCGCTGCTGGTGCGGCACATGGAAATGAGGTTTGGCAAAAGTGATTCACGTTAATAACCTGCAAAAACAGTTTGGTGATACCCATGTCCTGCGTGGTATTTCCTGTGATATCGCGCCTCAGGAAGTACTCTGTCTGATTGGCCCATCCGGCTCAGGAAAAAGTACCTTTCTGCGTTGTATCAACGCACTGGAAACGCTGTCGGCGGGTGAGATTACGGTCAACGGCTTTGCCATTCACGATCAGAAAACCGATATCAACCGTATGCGTGAAAGCGTCGGGATGGTGTTTCAGCGCTTCAATCTGTTCCCACACATGACGGTGTTGGAAAATGTGATTATGGCCCCGATGGGAGTGAAGAAATTATCCCGCACACAAGCCGTTGAACGCGCTAAAGCGTTGCTCAGCAAGGTCGGGTTGCTGGATAAAATCGATGCCTGGCCGAACAGCCTGTCCGGTGGTCAGCAGCAGCGTGTTGCCATTGCCCGCGCGTTAGCAATGGAACCGGCGATCATGCTGTTCGATGAACCCACATCAGCATTAGACCCAGAGCTGGTTGGCGAAGTCCTGGCCGTCATGAAAACGCTGGCGAACGAAGGCATGACGATGGTCATCGTGACCCATGAAATGGCATTTGCCAGAGAAGTGGCGGATAGAGTGATCTTTATCGATCAGGGAATTATTCAGGAACAGGGAACGCCAGAGGCGATCTTTACTCACCCGAGTAACCCCCGCACGCAGGCTTTCTTGAGCAAGATCCTGTAAATAGTTTGAATGCTGTAAAATAACGGGCTGTCAGCCTCTTCCGCGCTGGCAGCCTTTCCCCTTACCGCCTTTCTTTTACCACCCGGTCAGAAAAGAAAACACCATCCAGAATAAACACACCACCGTCAGCCCCGTCGCAAAGAGCGTATAAAAAAGATAGCCTCTCAGCAGAAAGCTAAATCCGACGCCAACCAGCACCGAAAACGGCATCAGCGCCAGAAAGAACGGCCACGTGTAAAGCATGAAGAAAAACGTGGTATTAGAGCCATATACCAGAAAGGGGATACTAAAGGCCAACCAATAAAAGGAGAACCCCGTTACCGCCCCCATAAACAGGTAGGAAACGCCGTCATCCTCTTCTTGCGCTGGCCGAGTCTTGCTAATCGTTAACTGCGTGGCATTTTGCATATTCTTTCCCATTATTCCCCTGCATCACCCAACAGCGCGGTGAAAAAAGCGGGGACATCAGAGCTTGATAATAGCTCGCTTGCCAAGCAGATCTAACAATTGGTCTGTCAAATTTGTTACGAATTGTTCGCCATCCAGATGAGTATCCGGCGCTTCCGGCGCTTCATACGCCGAGTCGATCCCCGTGAAATTACGCAGTTCCCCCGCACGGGCTTTTTTGTACAACCCTTTAGGGTCGCGCGCTTCACAGGTCGCTAACGGCGTATCCACGAAGACTTCGATAAACTGCCCTTCGCCCAGTAAATCCTGCACCATTTTACGCTCGGCACGATGCGGCGAGATAAACGCAGTCAGAACCACCAGACCAGCATCGACCATCAGCTTGGCAACTTCACCCACGCGGCGGATGTTCTCGCGCCGATCGTCGTCGGTGAAGCCCAGATCCCGGCACAGCCCGTGCCGGACGTTGTCGCCATCCAGCAGGTAGGTGCTGACGCCACGCTGGTGCAGCGCTTGCTCCAGCGCCCCCGCCAGCGTGGATTTACCGGATCCAGATAACCCGGTAAACCAGATAACGACGCCCTGATGGCCACGCAGTTTTTCGCGCGACTCACGGGTGACATTGTGCGTATGCCAGACGACGTTATCGTCAGTTGGCGAGTGACGTAAAGACACGTTATTTGCCTCCCAGCAGATCGCGCGCACCCCAATGCGGGAAGTGGCGACGAACCAGTGCATTCAGTTCCAACTCAAACGCGCCATACGCACCCGGCTCTTGATACACCTGTTCGATAGGTTCCCGTACCAGACCAGCGCCTACCGTGACGTTGCTCAGACGATCGATAAAGATCATTCCCCCCGTCACCGCATTATGCTGGTAATTGTCCAGTACCAGCGGTTCATCAAAAACCAGCTCAATCGAACCGATGCCATTCAGAGGCAAGTTTTCCGCTACGCGCTGCGTCAGCGTATTGATCTCAACCTGATACTGAATGTTCTCGACCCGAGCACGCGTTTTCTTACCGCCAATCTTGATGTCGTAGCTTTGTCCCGGCACCAACGGCTGTTCTGCCATCCAGACGACATCCACTAACGCATGCTGCACCGCTTTCAGCGATTCGCTGCTGTCGACCAGCAGGTCACCGCGGCTGATATCAACCTCGTCCGCCAGCACCAGCGTAATCGCTTCACCCGCCTGCGCCTGCGGCAAATCGCCGTCAAAGGTCACAATACGGCTGATGGTAGATTCGACGCCGGACGGCAGCACTTTAACCCGTTGCCCGACGCGGATCATGCCGGATGCCAGCGTGCCAGCGTAGCCGCGGAAATCCAGATTCGGGCGGTTGACGTATTGCACCGAAAAGCGCATTGGCTGTTCCAGCGTGCGCTGCGCCACATTGACCGTTTCCAGCACATCCAGCAACGTTGGTCCGGTATACCAGCCCATCGTCGTGCTTGGCGTCGCGACATTGTCGCCATCCAATGCGGAAATCGGCACAAAGGTAATATTCAGGTCAGCAGGCAGTTGTTGGGCAAAATCCAGATAATCCTGCTTAAACTGCTCAAATACCGTTTGCTGATAATCAACCAAATCCATTTTGTTCACCGCCACCACCAGATCGCGAATGCCCAGCAGGGTCGCAATAAAGCTGTGACGACGGGTTTGATCCAATACGCCTTTACGCGCATCAATCAGCAGAATCGCAAGCTCACACGTCGATGCGCCGGTTGCCATGTTGCGGGTGTATTGCTCGTGTCCCGGCGTATCGGCGATGATGAATTTGCGTTTTTCCGTCGAGAAATAGCGGTAAGCGACGTCAATCGTGATGCCCTGCTCGCGTTCGGCCTGAAGCCCATCGACCAGCAGCGCCAGATCCAGCTTTTCGCCCTGCGTCCCGATACGCTTGCTGTCATTGTGCAGCGTACTGAGCTGATCTTCATAAATCTGGCGCGTATCGTGCAACAAACGGCCGATCAGCGTACTTTTTCCGTCGTCGACGCTGCCACAGGTCAGGAAACGCAACAGCGTTTTATCCTGCTGCGCGTGTAAATACGCTTCTACACCGCCTTGCTCGGCGATCTGCCGTGCAATCGCATCGTTGATGACGACGGCATCTTTCTCAGCCGCATTTTCTGCAACTGTGTCTTTTAAAGAAATTTGGCTCATTCGACGATTCCTCAGAAATACCCTTGACGCTTTTTCAGCTCCATTGAACCGGACTGATCGCGGTCAATTACCCTTCCCTGACGCTCACTGGTCGTGGAAACCAGCATCTCTTCGATGATTTCCGGTAGCGTCTGCGCATGCGATGCCACCGCACCGGTCAGCGGCCAACAGCCCAGCGTACGGAAGCGCACCATACGTTGTTCGATCACTTCGCCCGGTTGCAGATCGATGCGATCGTCATCCACCATCAGCAGCATGCCATCGCGCTCCACCACCGGGCGCGGCGCGGCCAGATACAGCGGGACAATATCGATGTTTTCCAGGTAGATATATTGCCAGATATCCAGCTCGGTCCAGTTGGAGAGCGGGAAAACGCGAATGCTCTCGCCTTTGTTAATCTGACCGTTGTAGTTGTGCCATAGTTCCGGGCGCTGGTTCTTTGGATCCCAACGGTGGAAACGGTCACGGAAAGAGTAAATACGCTCTTTGGCACGCGACTTCTCTTCATCGCGACGCGCCCCGCCAAACGCGGCATCAAAACCGTATTTATCCAGCGCCTGCTTCAGCCCTTCGGTTTTCATGATATCGGTATGCTTGGCGCTACCATGCACGAAGGGGTTAATCCCCAACGCTTCACCCTGTGGGTTGCGGTGCACCAGCAGTTCACAGCCGTAGGCTTTCGCCGTATGGTCACGGAATTCGTACATTTCACGAAATTTCCAACCGGTATCAACATGCAGCAACGGGAAAGGCAGCGATCCTGGATAGAATGCTTTGCGCGCCAGATGCAGCATCACCGAAGAGTCTTTGCCGATGGAGTACATCATCACCGGGTTACCGAACTCGGCCGCCACTTCGCGGATGATGTGAATGCTTTCGGCTTCAAGCTGCCGTAAATGCGTGAGTCGTTTCTCGTCCATACCCTTTCCTTAAGCCAAGTTTACTACCGCTGGGCGGCTGTCTTGCGGCACCGTCGGCGTTGTCTGACCAAACCAGGCAATCTGGTGATGCAAATCCACCACCTCGCCAATCACCAGCAGCGCCGGTGTCGGCGCTTGCCGTGCCAAATGTTCTAACTCTTGCAGCGTACCGATTTGTACCTGCTGATCGTGTCGAGTGCCGCGGCTGATCACCGCGACAGGCGTCAGCGCTGAGCGGCCATGTGCGATAAGCTGCTGTGAAATCTCCGCAGCCTTCATCGTTCCCATATAAATCGCCAGCGTCTGACGTCCACGCGCCAGCGTTGACCAGTCCAGCGAATCTCCATCAGGGCGACAGTGTCCGGTAATAAAAATCACGCTCTGTGCATAGTCACGGTGCGTCAATGGGATCCCTGCATACGCTGTGACGCCCGCTGCGGCCGTCACGCCGGGCACCACCTGAAACGTGATCCCTGCCTGTGCCACCGCCTGCAACTCTTCGCCGCCGCGGCCAAAAATGAAAGGATCGCCGCCTTTCAGACGCACGACCCGTTTGCCTTCCTGCGCCAGCTTCACCAATAGCTGATTAATCTCATCCTGCGGCAGCGAGTGTGTGCTGGCGCGTTTCCCGACGCAGATGCGTTCGGCATCGCGGCGCACCAAATCCAGCACGTCGGCGCTAACCAGATGGTCATACAGCACCACATCCGCCTGCTGCATCACCTGCAATCCGCGCAGCGTAAGCAGCCCAGCATCACCGGGGCCTGCACCAACCAGTGCCACTTCGCCTCGTGCTGCCGCGGGCAGTTGTTGTTCATCTTGCTGATTAACCAGCTGCTGTTGCAGTTCTACTTCGGCCTGCGCCAATTGTCCGGCAGAAACCAGCGACGCAAAGCGTCCGACAAACAGCCGTTCCCAAAAACGGCGGCGTGCTGGCATCGAATGCAACCGGGTTTTAATTCTGTCGCGCCAGCTTCCGGCGATTTGCGCCATCGTCCCCAAGCTGGCAGGCAGTAGTGATTCCAGTTTTTCACGCAGTAACCGTGCTAACACCGGTGCCTGTCCCCCTGAGGAAATCGCTACTACCAGCGGAGAGCGATCCACAATCGAGGGAAAAATAAACGTACACTTCGGCTGATCGTCCACCACGTTGACCAGCAAATGGCGCTGATTCGCCGCCTCAAACACCGCCGCATTCAGCTCGGCGTCATCCGTTGCGGCAATCACCAGAAACACGCCAGATAACAGTTCCGGTGTAAAAGATTGCGCCAGCCATTCAACCTGCCCGGCCTGATGCTGTGCAGCCAACGGTTCCGCCAGCGCTAACGCGACAATTTTCACCTCCGCACCCGCGCGTTGCAGCAGATCGATTTTGCGCGTAGCAACTTCACCACCGCCAACGACCAGTACTGGACGCTGACGAAGATCGGCAAATATAGGGAGATAGTTCACAATCGCCTTAACTAAGCAAAAAAGTAGATAATGCGACTATACGGTGTGGACAGAACACTTATGAAATGCCGAATTGGAATGACAAGTTCCGTAATGGAATAACACCACGTTTACAACTGTGATTGGGGCGAGGCTCTCCCCTAAAAAAGACTATTTCTTATACACAAATCCACAGGCTTCGCAGATTTTGCTATTCCCCGGCGTAAAAAATTATGCTGAGGAGGTAGCTGGCTTAGGATGAGCCGCAGGACGCGGCGAAAGCTTGCGCCACGTCGGGAACGTGTCGCAAGCGGTCCGTTAAGCCAGATATCGACGAAGGCATCGCGTTAGCGGCATAATTTACGCCGAAAGCCTAGGGGTCACGGGGCGAGTGGCGTTTGAGCCGCCCCGTGTCGGGCGTGTGCGACGAAGTAGCATGGAATGGCAATATTGTGGCGCACGAAACCGTCTCCTCATCTGCATAAAAATATGGCTAAGAGACAAACGACAATGTGTCAGATGCCTTTACCCTTCGTGCAACCCGCACTCGCGCTTTAAGCCGAAGAAGCGGGTTTCTTCTTCGCTCATGCCCGGTTCCCATTTGCGGGTGGTGTGCGTATCGCCGACTGACAAATAGCCCTGATCCCACAGCGGATGGTAGCTCAGGCCGTTTTCTTTCAGATATTGATACACCGTCCGGTTATCCCAATCGATAATCGGCAGGAATTTGAAGACGCCGCGCTGAATCGCCAGCACTGGCAATTCCCCCCGACTGCCGGACTGTTCACGGCGCAGGCCAGCAAACCACGTCCCAGCGTTTAGCTCGCTCAACGCCCGATTCATCGGCTCGACTTTATTCAGCAGGTTGTAGCGCTCAATACCTTCCACGCCCTGATCCCACAGCTTGCCATAACGAGACTCTTGCCATGCTGGAGACTCTGCGGCGCGATACACGTGCAGATTCAGATTCAGCTGTTCCGTCAGTGCATCAATAAACTGATAGGTTTCAGGAAACAGATAGCCGGTATCCGTAAGGATGACCGGAATATCCGGCCGCTGTTGCGTCACCAGATGTAGCGATATCGCAGCCTGAATGCCGAAACTGGACGACAAAACGAAATCGCCCGGTAAATTCTCCAGCGCCCAGCTCACCCTTTCCTGCGCGGACAGCTGTTCAAGCTGGCCATTCACAGCCGCCAGCGCGGCCACCTGTTCCTCTTTCGGTAACGCGTTGAGCGCCTTAAGGTTAAATTCGGCCATCAGGATCTCCTATCAGTCATAAAAATCGCGGGCGGGATCCAGCACCGGTCTAATGATTTTGGTACGAATAACGAAATCGCCGAAGCCTTCATTCTGAAGACGATCTTGCGCCCATAGCCCGACAAGCCTGTCGATTTCGGCGAGGATCTCGGTTTCATTAATGTTTTCGCGATACATACGGGGAATGCGAGTCCCCTCGCGATTCCCGCCAAGGTGCAGGTTATAGCGTCCCATCGCTTTGCCCACCAGACCGATTTCCGCCAGCATCGAGCGGCCACAGCCGTTTGGACAGCCCGTAACGCGCAGGACAATGTGCTCATCACCGACGCCGTGCTGCTGCATAATACCTTCCACCTTCGTGACAAATTCCGGCAGGAAACGCTCAGCTTCTGCCATTGCCAACGGGCAGGTCGGGAACGATACGCAGGCCATCGAATTCTTGCGTTGCTCACTGACGCTGTCATCAATCAGTCCATGTTCACGCGCCAGCGCATCAATCTTCGCTTTGCTCCGTGCAGGAACACCCGCCACGATCAAATTCTGATTCGCCGTTAAGCGGAAATCCCCTTTATGGATCTTGGCGATTTCCGCCAGACCGGTTTTCAGCGGACGACCCGGATAATCCAGAATACGACCGTTTTCGATAAACAACGTCAGGTGCCATTTATTGTCGATGCCTTTTACCCAGCCGATGCGATCGCCACGTTCGGTGAATTCATACGGGCGTACCGCTTCAAATTTCACACCGGCGCGAGCTTCCACTTCCTGCTTGAAGTTGTCTACACCCACACGCTCCAGCGTGTATTTGGTTTTGGCATTTTTACGATTGGTACGGTTGCCCCAGTCACGCTGCGTGGTCACCACCGCTTCCGCGATGGCCAGCGTATGCTCAATAGAAATATAGCCCAGCTCACTGGCAGTACGCGGATAGGTTTCTTTGTCGCCGTGCGCGATAGAAAGCCCACCGCCCACCAGCACGTTAAAGCCCACCAGACGGCCATTATCGGCAATCGCCACGAAGTTAAGATCGTTCGCATGCAGATCCACATCATTCTGCGGCGGAACCACGACGGTAGTTTTAAACTTACGCGGCAGATACGTTGAACCCAGAATCGGCTCTTCATCCGTCGTCGCCACTTTTTCCTGATCCATCCAGATCTCAGCATAGGCACGCGTGCGCGGCAGCAGATGCTCAGAGATCGTCTTCGCCCACTCATACGCCTGCTGATGCAGTTCGGACTCTCTCGGGTTAGACGTACACAGCACATTACGGTTCATGTCGTTCGCCGTCGCCAGCGCATCCAGACCGATGCTATTCAGCATCTGGTGTACCGGTTTCACGTTCGATTTGAGAATACCGTGGTACTGGAACGTCTGACGGTTGGTGATACGAATGCTGCCATAAATCGTGTTCTCGCCAGCAAATTTGTCGATCCGTAACCACTGCTGCGGCGTCATCACCCCACCAGGCAAACGGCAACGCAGCAGCATCGCATGGCGCGGTTCCAGCTTCTGTTCGGCACGCTCGGCACGAATATCGCGATCATCCTGCTGATACATGCCGTGGAAACGGATCAGCAGAAAGTTATCGCCCTTAAAGCCGCCGGTCAGACCATCGTTCAGGTCTTCAGCAATCGTGCCACGCAGAAAGTTACTTTCTGTCTTCATGCGCTCTGCATCAGTGAGTTTCCCTTCTACCACCAAGGGGCCAGGGTGTTTTTCACTGAAAACGTATTTTTCGCTCATTAGTACACATCTCGCTGATAACGGCGCTCAAGGCGCAGATCGCTTAAAAACTCGTCGGCTTGTTCACTGTCCATGCCGCCATGCTCAACTATCACATCCAGCAGTGCTCGCTCGACGTCTTTCGCCATACGGTTAGCATCGCCACACACGTACAAGTGCGCACCGTCCTGAATCCAGCGCCAGACTTCCGCGCCTTTTTCCCGCAGTTTGTCCTGTACATAGATTTTGTGTGCTTGATCGCGCGACCACGCCAGATCGATGTGCGTCAACAGCCCTTCTTTCACGTAGCGCTGCCATTCAACCTGATACAGAAAGTCTTCCATAAAGTGTGGATTACCGAAGAACAGCCAGTTCTTTCCTTCCGCCACTTCGGCATCGCGCTGTTGCATAAAGGCGCGGAACGGCGCAATCCCGGTTCCCGGCCCAATCATGATGACAGGAGTTTCCGAATTGGCAGGCAGGCGGAAGTTATCGTTATGCTCGATAAAGACGCGGATTTCATCGTCTTCACTCAGCCTGTCGGCCAGATAGCTGGAGGCACCACCGGCACGTGCACGGCCTTCATATTCATAGCGCACCACACCAACGGTGATATGCACTTCGCTTTCGGCTTCTGCCTGTGATGAAGCAATGGAGTAAAGACGTGGCGTCAACGGACGCAGCAGGCCAAGCAACTGTTCCGCCGTCAGTTCTACTGGCGCTTGTCGCACCATATCAACCAGCGGCGTCCGCTGCGCAAACTGCTGAAGCGCAGGCTTATCAGCCAGCAGCGACAACAGCGTCTCATTGCGCGACAACGCAGCATATTTCTCGACGATCGGCGCAGTATTTTGCGTCAGCTCAAAGTGGCTTTTCAGCGCCTGCGACAGTGGCAGCGTCTTGCTGTCAACGCTGACGGATTCATCGCCTTTCAGCCACAGCAGCTCCAGCAATTCCTGTACCAGCTCAGGATCATTATCGAACCAGACACCCAGCGCGTCACCCGGCTGATAACGTAAACCGGAATCCCCCAGATCAATCTCGATATGGCGCACGTCTTTTTCTGAACCACGTCCGGTCACTTTCTGATTCACGGCAAACGTGGCCTGCAACGGCGAGGATTTGCTGTACGGGCTGCTGGTAATTTCATCCAGTGCGCCCTGAGCGGCAAGCTGTGCCACCGCGTTGCCCTGAACCGGCACCCGCGCCTGCAAAATGTCAACCACCTGACGTCGCCATTGTGCGGCAAGCGCCTGATAATCCACATCGGCATCAACGCGATCCAGCAAGCGTTCCGCGCCTAACTCAGCCAGACGACCATCGAAATCTTTACCCGCCTTGCTGAAGAATTCATAAGAGGTATCACCCAGCCCAAACACCGCAAACGCGGTGTCTTTCAGCTCCGGCGCTTTTTTGGAAAGCAGAAACTTATGCAGTGCCACCGCCTCTTCCGCTGGCTCCCCTTCACCCTGCGTCGACGCCACGATCAGCAGCAGTTTTTCTTGCCCGATTTGCTTGAATTTGTAATCACCCGCATTGACCAGATTGACGGACAGCTTGGCCGCCAGCAGGTCGTCACGCAATTGTTCCGCGACCCGACGCGCATTGCCGGTCTGCGAGGCGGAAATAAGCGTGATAGTTTGTACCGGCACCGTTACCGCAGAAGCGGTGGTCGCCGCGTCGATCGTTGCACCAGGTTGCACGTTCCCAGGCTGTTGTATCAGCCCCCAGAAATAGCCGGATAGCCAGGCCAGCTGCGTCGATGAGAAATCACCGGTTGCCGCCTGTAAACGCGTTAATTGCTCCGCACTCAGCGGAAGCAACGAAGTGGGGGAAACCGGAGTAGTCATTGTGATTTCTGTTTCCTTGTGCCTGTGCAGTTAGCCAACGGCGCTAATACAAAAACATGCAATAAAAAGATGGATGGAGGATAAGGGTAACGATCTGCATCTTAACAATTAAAGAAATGATGGAAATATTAAATAACCAAAATGACTAAATGGTTTTTCTGATAGTCCTTATTGCTTAAAGTGTTATAGCCGATGGGGTGCGCGTTTCATGGCGGTATAGGTAGGAACTCATGAGGAAAGTGGGGCTGCCGCGCAGCCCCATACAAACAGGATGTGGGCTAAATTTTTAGGACTTTCATGCCGAAATCGTCAGGATTGACGATATTTTCGAGCTTACCGACCTGCAATAAGTCGCCATTAGAAACGACACTGCTGATATTGGTATCAGGAAAGCGAAGGTTCTTGATGAGATGCACCACGATAGGCTTGCCCTTTTTATCAATATCCATCACCCACCCAAGAAAGCCTCCCGAGTATTTCGCCAGACTGCCTATTGGGTAGAGGCCGTAAATTTGCACGTATTTGACCAACACGGCCTTATCATAGGCACCGCTCGCCTCATAGACTTTGCGGTAGGTAGCCAATGGCGTGCGAGGAGAAATGCCATTACGCGCATACCTCAGCTTATTAATTGCCTTAATCACGGACACTAATCGGATTAACTCCGATAGCCGATCGGCGCGTTTACCTTGCGGATAGCCGCTACCGTCCAAACGCTCGTTAGCATTTTCTATCACATCGCAACACGTGGGGCTGAGCACCCAGCCTAATTCATGAAGTTTCGCACACAGCACGCCTACATGACCGCTAAGGATCGCCTTCTGCGCCGGGTTCATATTCACTTTCAGCGACGGAAGACGGGCGTTTACTAGCAGCGGCTTGCCCATCGTGTGGAGTAACGCGCCTAACACCGCCTCACGCACCTGAGGATTATGTGGGTCGGAAATTAACAGCATATCAGCCAGCTTCCCCGCGACCTGCACCGCATGTCTGACCCAATCCGCCTCATCGCGCAGGAACGACAGCGCGTACAAAAAGGCTTTTCTCTCTTTTTTAACCATATAGAGCAAGGTGTCAACGCAGTCGTAAAAGATATCAATAGGCAGTTGATTGCGCGTTTTCATGTACATCAGCCCAATCTGAAGCCGATGAGCAACCTCCATCACTCCTCGTTCCATGGACGTCTGACGAGTACGTTTCTCTCGCTCCTGACTTTCTCGCAGCAATATGTTTTTCTCCTTGGTGCCCGGAATGAACAACGGGGACGAATACACCATGCTGCCAGTGACGCCGGTTCGGTATGCCGCCTCTCTTTCAGACTCATTCGTGTAGTGAAGCAAGGCTTCCGACTGGGATGAAGACAAATTGATAAATTGGATGCCGACGGCTGCATAGCCATTATTCCCAAAGGGCCGTATATGGCGAATTTTCCCCTCGGCATAAAAACTTTCTCCGTTAGGGAATTCAAGCGTGATTCCGGGAATATCTTGACCCACTTCAATCGCGATACTCTCAACCAGATCGATTTCAACCATACATCCACCGGTCGATAAATTACGCACCATCCCGGGCACATTAAGCGCATGTAGATAAACTTCAATGCGAGCACGGGCCTGCATACCAAGAATAAAGGGAATACGAATCGCCCCCCTGTTTTCCGTGACAAACACAGACTCTGGCAAGCGACATTCCAGACGATAAAACATACTGTCCGTCTTGAATAATTGGGTAGGGATATTACAAAGACTGTAGGTTTCTCGTTCTATGCTCTCCGTGCCTTTGAGTGCCTCCAGATCAAAATTCAAGCCACCATCGACAAGATACTTATCGATATCCGAGCCAGAATATTCAACATCTAATACCATACGACCTTTATTCAGGTTCAGTTCCGCAACATCTGCTTTCAATGCATATAGCATATCTTTGGCATAGACAGACATCACATAGGTATGTTGCAGCAATGCGCTAATCACTTTAGCGGGAGGAGGAGAAAAGTGTTCCACGATAAAATCCACCTATTAATGCGATGGTGATATACCCAAAAACCCAAAAAAGGATTTCTATTTTTTTAAAAAACGAATTATCACGTGGGATTAAAGTCTTTAGAAAATGTATATTATTACTAAGTGTAAATGTCACTCAGGAACAATTCCGAGTTGCTTCTCACCCCGATATCATTATGAAACAACGATCTTAACATCGCTTATCATCCTAACAAGGATGACATGAAGTCACAACGATCGCACGCCCCATCAAATTGATCAAAATACAAACAAAATAATCATAAAAACCAAACAAACGAGAATTATTAATAATAAATTCCATTAAAAATATCATTAATGGAATAAAAAACAAACATCAATATAGATTTAAACGATCATTAGTTTTTTGTTGATAGCCAAAAACTATCAAACGGGAATTATTGATCATTTAAAACAATTTCCAAATATTCCAAATTATTGTGTAGAATCCAAACGAGCCATGTTATGGAATTCCTATTTCTATGGAGAGGGTGAGTAATCAGTAAAATGAATACAACAACATTGAATATCGATGGAGAAATTCTTAGGCTAACAGCAGAATTTCAGCCTATTATCCATCTCCCTAAAAATAAAATATTCCGCTATGAAGCCCTCGCCAGGTTTTATAACTCGGAAGGGATACTCACACCAACTCAGCAAACAATAGATAAAATTGAGAAGTGTCAAGCAATCGATAAAGTAACAGATTTTATGTTTGATGTTGTTTGTCAGGTAATAAAAAACAAAAACAGCATGACAATATCATTCAACCTGTCGCACTTACTTTTTAATAACACTCTCTATCTGGAAAGCTTATATCAGAAATGCTTAAGCAATAATGTTAGCCCACAGAATATAGAAATAGAGATCAGTGAAAAAACGACCCGACAGCAGTTAATTGATGGAATACCTTTTTTAAACCAAGCCAAAAAATATGGCTTTATGATTTCATTAGATGATTTTGGCGCAGGAAATCTACAGATAGACAGCTTGAGTTTGTTTAACTTCGATACGATAAAAATCGATCGCTCCATTATAGATGGCATTGGTAAAGAAGAAACAAAATCACAAAAACTAAAAGTCTTATTGAATAAACTTATTCCTCTTGGGGTAAATATTATCTGTGAGGGTGTTGAAAAAGCCACCGATTTAAATCGATTAAATAAATACCATCCCATTGGTATTCAAGGATATATTTTCTATCGTCCATTAACGTTCAGCCAATTAAGGCTACTGGAAGGTTTTTAGCTTGTAGCTTGCACCCCAGCTTCTGCTGCCCTGTTCCTCGCAGGTTAGCGCGTCATAATCGGTCTGCGATATTCACTCCCACGATAAATCCCCCGCCAACAACGCCTTAGGCGATCGACATTAGCGAACACGCTCACATTTCTGGCGTTCTCCCCAGGAATTTATCCTTTGCGCTAGCGCATCAATGCGATACTCACGCCAGTGGCAACGGGAGAAAAATGATGTGGCAACGACGCGCGCTGGAACTCAATACGCAGGATATATGGCACTGGCAACAGGCCATCTCGATCGTCGATTACGCCTGTGAACACGGCTTCAATACGCTGGTGCTGGGTGCGGCAGATTTACTGGATAAACTCGTGACGCCGGAAGCCTACAATAACGCGCGTTTTGACGATCGCATCAGCAGCCAGCAGCGTTCCCGCTGCGTTTACCTGAATCAGATTGCGGCGCACTGCCGCGAACAGGGACTGTCGCTGTATCTGCAATGCAAAGAGCTGTCGTTTCCCACGGATCTACTGCTTCATCACCCAGAATTACTCGGCGACAAACATAGCCTCCGCATGGATACCGATTTTTGGTGCGACTACCTTGCTGCCAAAGTCGAACTGCTGATACAGCAAATACCACGTCTGAGTGGCCTGCTGCTGGCGATCTCCAACAGCGACAGTCTGCTGCGCTTTTCTGCCCCTTCCGGCGATGAGATCAACGGCGTCGTTCCTGTCACCACCCACTGGCCGACCAACGCCGACAGCGAGCAGATCTACCACCGGTTATTCTCCGCCGTCGCCCGCGTCATGCACTATCACCAGCGCCATCTGGTGTTGCGCGCGTTTCCCGCCAGCCATCAGGATATCGGTAACGTTCTGAACGCCATTCGTACACTGCCGGAATCCGTCTCCGTCGCTATCAAAGTCACGCCAGAGCGCTTCTGGCCTGAATTTCCCAATAATCCAGCACTGCTGGACATTAGCGGGCGCGAAGTCTGGGTTGAGCTGGATCTGGCTGGCGAAGAGGTCGGCTGGGGCAATCTGCCCTTCCTACGCTACACCGAGGTACAAGGGCGGTTGCTGTGGTGCAGGGAGAAAAATCCCGCGATTGTCAGCGCACTGTGCCGTATCAGTTGGGAGGGCGTCGATAATCACAGCGTGATCGGCACGCTAAGCGAGTTCACCCTGTTCGCCTGCTCCCGATTACTCACTAACCAGACTGCATCAGCAAACGAAAGTACGCTGTTTGCACAGTGGTTAATGACGCGCTATCAGTGGCAGCCGGACGATAGCGTACTGCACACCATGCAGACCTTATTAGATCAGGCGCATCAGGCCGTTTCTCTGTCGCTATATACGCGTCACCACGTTTTTCATCGCCACAGCCTGCTGCCGACCAGCTTTGGTCAGGCAATCTGGAGTCTGTACGGTCAGCTCAACCGTAACCACTGGCTGCCGGGTTCTGGGCAAGATATTACGTTCGACCCGCAGCATGCCGAGCTGGCATCGCAAAACCTCTATCATATCGCGAAAGAGAAAGATGTCGCGTGGCAATTGGCGGAACAGTGCCAGCAGGCCGCACTGCAATTTTCCCGTGAACACACAATGCCAGAGGCGCTCAGACAGCGCTGGCAGCAGGAATGGCGTGGGCTGACGCTGTATTGCCGCGCATTTGTTCACGCACAGAAAGCCTTCTTTACGCTGCACTACTGCAAACAGGTGGAGAACAACTGGACGCTGCGTGAAATCGCCAAAACCAATATTCAGGCGTTATACGGCATTGGACATGAGATGGAAGATTTCTGCCTGCAACACCGGGATTACCCGGTGAGCATGCATGTGATGTTTGATGCCGGGCGTCCGCGCGCGTTAGCCGATAGCCTGCAACAGCAGTTGGCTGAACTCGCGTAACGCACCGGCCAGTAATATACCTTAATCAGTAAAACACCTTAGTCAGCAACTATCTTAGCCAGTCATTCGCTTAGCGAATGACTCGTTTCAGAATTCGCTCCCCAGAATTGCTGAAGTTTTTCGCCGACTCTTCGACGCTCTTTTTACTATAATCGAGCTGTTCGATGGTTTGCAGGATCAGGCTGGCAAGCTGGGGATCTTCAAGATAGGAAGAAACAGATGTTTGCATCGGCTTTTGCAACGCAAGCGATAATCCGGCAACCGACAGATCGTTGGTGTCCAGCTTCTGCTTTTCTTCTAGCGTATGTCTGGCAATGCGGCTGAGCGGAATACCGCGCTCGGTCCCCATCAGTAGCGCCCCTTCAGGATCGTTCATCAGGAAATTCAGCAACAGCGCTGCTTCTTTCGGGTGTTTGGTGTTTTTGCTGATGGCAAACAGCATCGACGGTTTGAAGAACTGTCCTGAATTATCCGAACCTGGCGTCATGATATATGGCCCTAATTCAAGCTTGCCGGGTGCCGCCAGCGGATCGGCGTATTTCTTCACGACCGAAATCCACAGATGCGCACCACCGTATTCACCGTTAATCCAAGGGCGCGTTTCATACATACCCACTTTGCCAAACGCGTTGTAATACTTCGAAGACGGCATTACGTGTTCGTCGATCAAACGCTTGTAAAAGCGGAACGCCTCGATCCATTGTGCCTCGCTGTAGTTAAAGCGTTTGTTCTTCTCATCGATCATGCCGATCTGATATTTCTGTGTCATGTAATAGTTGATCAACTCCAGCATGCCTTCACCGCTGTCCTGCGCAGGCGAAGCAATCGGGAAATAGTTATCACCCAGTTTTTCTTTAAATACCTTGCCCGCATGGAACAGCTCATCCCAATTGGTGGGGTACGGCAGCCCAGCCTTCTTCCAGGTTTCCGTGTTGTAGTACATCACCAACGCATTCAGCGAGGTGGAAATCGCGTTCACCTTACCGTCGATGGTTGCTGGCTTCAGCGCATCTTCGGGGAAATCCTGCAATTTCAGTGTATCGGTCAGCTTATTCAGGTCATAAAACCCAGTGCCAGTCTTGGAAAAAATCGGCAGCCAATTCCAGTTCACCTGGAGTACATCCGGCTCCTCACCGCTGGCAATTTGCGTCGTCAGACGAGATAAGTGCCCGTCCCAACCGGTATATTCTGGTTTTACGCTGATATATGGATATTGTTTCTGAAAAGCTTCCAGCGCACTCAACGTCGCCTGATGACGGCTGTTTCCTCCCCACCAGGAGAGGCGTAATTCCACTGGTTCAGCAGCCTGCGCGAGCGAACAGAGCGCAGAGAAGGCGATGACAATCAGTCCAAGTAATCTCATTTTTCCCCCAACGACATTATTATTGTGGTGTGTCTGGTGTGGCGTATAGATGAGAACAGGTAGGGTATTCTCGACCCTGACAAGATAGGCAGAACCTTTTTTATCGCGCCAGTCACCACGGCGGGAAAACGCGTGATTTGCGGGACGGATGGAAGAAATGTTGATGACAGCGTCGCGTTGGCAGGCATTTCAACCACGCAGCATGAGTCCTATCTGACGCGGTAGGGAGGCGCCTCACATCATTAACCGACGCACCACACCAAAAAGAGATTTAATTCACAAATAAGAAACACAAAAACAACAAAATCACTCCACGTACCCGGCAAAAGAGAGAAAGCAGCCTAAAAGCGTGATGAAACACACACTGCATGAAGCACCGTGTCGCCCTCTTCGTTATGCCTTTCACATTCTCTTAAGCGGTATGCCCTGCGCTGTGAAGCCAGTTCCAAGCTCCGCAGATTTCATCGTGGCAGACCTGCCGAACACCCCAAAACATGCTGCAATGCGATCATGAAAGACAAAATTGGATCTCATCATGAAACACTCTATTCAGTCATACTCCCCCGCCGCTGATGGCGTCACACCGGATACTGCCATTTTTCAGCAGGCTATCGATCAGATTGCGACACAGGGCGGCGGCACGCTGACGGTGGAACCGGGACGTTATCTGTTAGGGGGATTATTGCTGCCTTCCAATTTTTGTCTGCAACTGGAGGCCGGAGCTGAGCTCATCGTCAGCGGCGACTATGAACAATTTGCGCAGGCCACGACGATCAGCATGGCCGAACTGTCGCACCGTGCGTTTCTTTATGCCTATCAACAGCGCAATATCACGATCTGCGGTCAGGGTAAGATCATGGGGAATGCCGATGCGTATTTTTCTGCGGAACCAGACGATCAAGGCTACCGTCTGCCTGCACAACATCGCCCACGTATTGTGGTCTTCGAGGATTGCGAACACGTTCGCCTGTGCGATTTTACGATTGAGCACGCCCCAATGTGGACCGTGCATCTGGTCAGCTGTCGCCAGATCATCGTCGAACGTTTGACGATTGATAACGATCTGAGCATGGCGAATACCGATGCGTTGGATCTCGACAGCTGTCAGCAGGTGCAAATCAGTAACTGTTCATTGAGCGCTGCCGACGATGCGCTGTGCATCAAAACCACCCATAAGCCGCCCCATCTGCAACGTAAGGTGCAGCAGGTTGTTATCAGTAACTGCCTGCTGCGTTCCAAGAGCTGCGCGCTGAAAATCGGCACCGAAACCTTTGCCGATATCGAAGATATCTCCGTCAGCAACTGCGCTATTTACGATACCAACCGCGCAATCGGCCTGATCTCTCGTGATGGTGGCGCATTCCGACGCCTGCAATTCAGCAACATCACGTTCCAGTGCGTTGCCGCACATCCGTGCCACTGGGGCAAGGCCGATCCGATCTTTATCTCCGTACGCTATCGCGATCCCGCCATCGAGCCGGGCCGGATCGAAGCGGTACAATTTTCTCAGATCGCTGGGATCAGCGAGGGGGCGATTAACCTGCACAGCACACCCGCAGGCTACATTCGCGATATCCACTTCCACGCGGTGCATCTCGAACAGCGGCAGAGCGATTCACCGGAACAGGGCATGTACGATGTGCGCCCACCCTGCAACCCAGAACGCCCAACAGGAATGGGGCTGGACAATGCATATCGGGTCGATCCTGTAACGGGCCGCGCCTTCGGCGTTGAGCATTATCCAGACGGCATGCCTGCACTCTTTGCCCGTGGCGTCCTGAACCTGACCACCAGCCACATGACGATCCACCGCCCCGATCCGCTGCCATCCGGCTGGCATCACGCCGCGATCGTGCAGTTGGAAGAATAAGCACTTTCGGGTAGTATGCGACGGCTTTTTGCATACTATGTTCTGGAAGCCCCTTTTTCAGAACGGAACCGGGAACATCGCTATGGTCACTACACTATTTAAAGATTTTCAGTTTGAAGCCGCACATCATTTGCCTCACGTGCCAGAAGGCCACAAATGCGGGAGACTGCATGGGCACTCTTTCATGGTGAGACTGGAAATTACCGGTGAAGTCGATCCGTATACCGGCTGGGTGATGGATTTCTCTGAACTGAAAGCCGCGTTCAAGGCGACATGGGAACGGTTGGATCATCACTATCTGAATGAGATCCCCGGTCTGGAAAACCCAACCAGCGAAGTGCTGGCACACTGGATCTGGCAACAGCTGAAGCCAACACTACCGCTGCTCAGCGCCGTGATGGTGAAAGAAACCTGTACCGCAGGCTGCGTCTATAAAGGCGAGTAACGAGGAAGTGGTAAGAAGTGGTATGTAGTCTGGCGTGAAGATCCCTCTCTCACGCCTCCTGATATCAGGCGATATTCAGGTACTTATGGGTCTGCATGGAAAGGCGCCAGTTGCGGGCAATACAGGTTGCGATGCACAGTTTGGTCGCGTCGTCTTTCTGACTGATCGGCTGTAACGCTACGATGCGCGGCTTATCATCATCAAGCCGCGCCAACAGTGCATCTAACGCTTCGATGTCACGTTCACGCGCCACCGGATGTTTGATCTCATCTGCCCGTTGCAGCGCCTGATCGAGCACCTTCATGCCGCCACGCATGTTCACCTTTGGCGATACTGTCACCCAGGTTTTGGGCGAACAGCGCACGTCGTGCGTGCCGCTGGTTTCGATCTGGCAGCTGAAGCCCTGCTTTTCCAACTGTAGCGTCAGCGGTGCCAAATCATGAATGCAGGGCTCGCCACCGGTGATCACAATATGGCGTGCGGTGTAACCCTGCTGCGCCATCAGTGCCAGAATATCCTCCGCACTCGCCGCGCCCCAGGCGTCGCTTTCTTCCGTTTTTACCAGCACCTGATCCAATGAGGTTTCCCGCTCTGCCAGTTTGTCCCAGGTATGTTTGGTATCGCACCAGCTACAGCCTACCGGGCAACCTTGCAGGCGCACAAACACCGCCGGAACACCGGTAAAATAGCCTTCGCCCTGTAACGTCTGGAACATTTCATTAATCGGGTACTGCATGTTTTTCACTGTCTCGCTGACTTAAAAAAACACATTATACCCTAAATCATTCGCGTTGCAGGGCGGCAGCTGCTCAGCAACCTATTCGTCAGCAACACGCCAAGCCGAGGACAGTTGAGTAATTCGACGAGTGCGTCAATAATCAATCTGTTGTTACGATTTCACCTGCTTTCATGTTTCATTATTAACAAGGACAAAAATAAATGAAGTTATTGAAACCATTAGCCCTATTACTCGCCTCTTGTGCATTTGTGCCTGCGTTTACGCAGGCACAGGATATCGCCCAGGTTAAAACGCAGCCAGGCTATTACCGCATGATGCTCGGACAGTTTGAAATCACCGCCCTGTCTGACGGCACCAACACCATGTCCATGGACAAACTGTTGCAGCGCACCCCGCCAGAAAAAATCACCGAACTGTTGGCAGAAAAATCGCTAACGCCACAGGTGGAAACATCGATCAACGCCTATTTGGTCAATACCGGGAAACACCTGATTCTGATCGATACCGGCAACGGTAAACAAAGTAACCCTACGGTAGGGAAAGTGCTGCCGAATCTGATTGCGGCGGGTTATAAGCCTGAACAGGTCGATACCGTATTGATGACCCACCTACACGGTGACCACTTTGGCGGTTTGGTGCAGGACAATAAGCTGAACTACCCGAATGCCACCGTGTATGTCAGTCAACCAGAAACCGACTTCTGGCTCAGCCCAGAAAATCTGAAGAATGCGCCAGAAGGTAGAAAGGCGGCGTTCCAACGCGTGCAAAATATTTTTGATGCTATTAAGAAAGATAACAAGCTGAAAACCTTCCCAGCCCCGCAGACGGTACTTCTGCCCGGAATCACCGCGATTCCAAGCCCAGGGCATACGCCGGGACACACCTCGTTTATGGTTGAAAGCGAGGGGAAAAAGTTGCTGGTATGGGGAGACATCGTTCATGCGGAAGCAGTACAGATGAGCTTACCAGCCACCACCATCAGCTTTGACTCAAATATGGATCAGGCGACGGAATCTCGTAATAAAGCACTGGCCGACGCCGCTAGTCAGGGTTATTGGGTCGCGGGTGCTCACCTGCCCTTCCCCGGCATCGGCCACGTAGGTACACGCCTGGAACGCAACGGCACCACCAACGGTTACCGCTGGCTTCCGGCGAATTACAGCATAGCTGGGCTGTCACAGTAATCCCCTCGCCGTCACTCAAGCAGGGGGCGAATTCGCCTCCTGCTCCTCCACCACCTCCGCAATTTGCTCATACAGCCACTTGATCGCCGGATTACTGTCCTGCCTTGCATGCCAGAGCGCCGAGAGCGTATATCTCGGTAAATCAAGCGGAACCGGGCTGTCGACCAGGCCGTAATGCTGACACCACAGCGTCGCCAGCTTTTCCGGTACGGTAGCGACTGACGGCGTTTGCTGCAATATTCCCAGCAGAGCGGAGAAATGCGGCGTGGTGTAATGAATCGTCCGCGTCATTTCCTGTTTTTCCAGCATGTCGTCCACAACACCACGTGCACGTTCACGGTAAGTCACCAGTAAATGGCGCTGCTGGCTGTATAGAGCCAGAGGAAGAGGATATGGCAACGTGAGCTGCTGTGGATGCCAAAGCACTCGGAACCCTGACGATAGCAACGCGCGCTGCTTCAACCAGTTAGCCTGCGAGCTGGCAACGGAGATCACCAGATCGACGCTGTCATTTTCCAGCCGATCCACATCTAAAAACGGATCGGTGGCAACAAGGTTGATGCGCAAATTAGGCGCAGTCGCGTTGAGCCGTTTCAGCAACAACGGCATCAGCCATATTTCTACCCAATCGGTCATTCCCAGCGTGATCACACGTGAATCTGTCCGCGGATCAAATCTCTCGGGATCGCCCAAAACCGACTGCAACTGTTCAAAAGTAGGTGACAGTTGGGTCGCCAGATAATCCGCGCGCGCCGTTGGGCGCATCACCTGCCCCGTGCGGATAAACAGCGGATCGTCAAACAGTGTACGCAAACGCGCCAGCGCACCACTTACGGCGGGCTGCCCCAAATGCAGCTTATCCGCCGCAGCGGAGACGCTTTTTTCGCGATACAACACCAGAAATGTCACCAGCAGATTTAAATCCACGCCTCGAAAATCATTTTCCATGATAGTTAGTATCAAGTTAATCAATTTGAACAATAGTAGCGTCAGCAGAATAATCGTTCCAGTCCCTGACGAGCAGGGTCACCTTCCTGGAATGCATAATGAAAATGAATCTTCTGAAACAGACGTTATTACCCGTGGTTTTGCTGGCGGGAACGCCCCTTATCGCCGAAGCAGAATCGGTGCCTCAACTGAGAACACAGGCACCGGGTTATTACCGGATGATGCTAGGCCAGTTTGAAATTACTGCCCTTTCTGACGGTACGGTCACTATCCCACTGGATAAGCTGCTCACCCACATTCCCCACGAAGACATACTGCACCTGCTGGCGCAAAAGAATCTCCAGCCGCAGGTCGAAACCTCAATTAACGCGTATCTCATTAATACGGGTAAACGGCTGATACTGGTAGACACTGGGGCCGGGCCACTATTCGGCAAACAGGGGGGGAAATTACCCGACAACCTGCGCGCCGCTGGCTATCCACCGGAGAAGATTGATACCGTTTTGCTGACCCATATTCATGCCGATCATTCTGGCGGCGTCTCGCGTGACGGCAAGCTGGTTTTCCCTAACGCCACCGTTTACGTTAATCAGAAAGATGTGGATTTCTGGCTCAATCCGTCTAACAGCAACCATGTTCGGGATAGCGAGAAACACACGTTCGGGCAGTCGGAGGACTCATTGCAGCCCGTCGTTGCGGCCAAACGGCTGAAAACCTTCTCCGGCAAGCAGCCGCTTTTTCCGGGCATTACCGCTGTTCCAGCGCCGGGGCATACGCCAGGTCATAGCCTTTATCAGATCGAAAGTGACGGTCAAAAACTGACACTATGGGGCGATACGATCCATGCCGAAGCGGTACAATTTCCTCGCCCTATGACTACGATCGATTTCGATCGCAATATGGATGAAGCCGCAGACGCGCGTTTACAGGTTCTGGCAGAAGCAGCGCAGAATAATGAATGGATTGGTGCGGCACACATTTCCTTCCCCGGTTTAGGTCAGGTCAAAGCCGTGTATGATTCAAGCGGTAAACCAAACGGCTATCGCTGGATCCCTGCGAATTACAGTATGGCGGGGCTAAAAAACTAAGGGGCAGAATGGAATTCATTACGTTAATTACTGGCGGTTCGCGCGGCATCGGTCGCGCAACCGCGCGCTATCTGGCAGGAAAAGGCCACAAGATTTGTATCGGCTACCGCACCCAGCAGGATAGTGCGAATAGCGTCCTCGAAGAGAGATACGCGCGAGCGGCGGAACTGCCATCGCCGTTCAGGTCGATATCGCCGATGAAGAGCAGGTTATCGAACTCTTTAAGCAAACCGATAAAATGCTTGGGCGTCTGACAGGCCTAGTGAATAACGCCGCGATACTCAAACCTCAGGCCACTATTGAACAGCTTGATGCCACACGGCTTAACGATATTTTTGCCACCAACACCGTGGGCAGTTTTCTTTGTGCTCGGGAAGCGGTCAAACGCATGGCATTTCGGCATGGCGGAAAAGGCGGAGCCATCGTCAACGTGTCATCCGCAGCCGCTCGGCTGGGTTCGCCACACGAATATATCGACTATGCGGCATCAAAGGGCGCGCTCGATACCTTAACTATTGGTTTATCTCTGGAAGTCGCCGATCAGGGCATTCGGGTTAACGCCGTGCGGCCCGGTTTTATTTATACCGATATGCATGCTGACGGTGGAGAACCGGCAAGGGTCGATCGCGTCAAGCATTCGCTGCCTATGAAACGGGGTGGTCACCCGATGGAAGTCGCGCAGGCGATAGGCTGGTTGTTATCGGACGAGGCGTCCTATGTAACAGGGAATTTTATCGATCTGGCAGGCGGGAAATAATCCCCCCCTCACCCCTCCTCTTAATCACATTTGTTATGCAGGCTAAGAGAGAGTTTCGTGCGCCATACTGCCGCCATTCATATGTAACATATACACGCGCCCGACGCAGGGCGCTCAGTCGCCGCCGCCCTGCGAACCCAGGCTTCCAGCTAAATTATGCCGCTACGCGGTTCCATCGGTGCCCATGCCCGCTTTTCGAGCCGCCAGTGACGCGTTCCCGACGCGGCACTGGCTTTCGCGACGTCCTGTCGCTCACTCGGCGGTCAAGCGCACCGCTGCATAATTTTCACGCCGGATAACGGCCAAACCATAAAAATTCGCAGCATTTGCATATAAGAGTAGCGATGACCTCTTACAGATAGACCCGCAGATATTCCGCCAGACAGAGGATCGCCATTGCCTGACCGTAAGGCATGGAGGTCAGCGCTATGTTGCGGTAGAAATCCAGATCGGTGCCCATCGCGGTGCCGAATGATACCTGCGTCAGTTCACCGTCCTTATTGACGTGATTAATCACGCCGCGAATCGCTTTCTCCGCAACCTCAGCGTAGCTCGGATCAACATAGCGCTTGCGCACCGCTTTCAAAATACCGTAGGCAAAACCGGCGGTTGCTGAGCTTTCTAAGTACGAGTTGGGATCGTCGATCAGCGTGTGCCACAGGCCGCTGTCATCCTGATATTTTGCCAATGCTTCAATCTGGCTTTCCAATACTTGCAGCAGGAAACGGCGCGTCGCGTTGTGCTCCGGCAGATCCAGCAGTTCGATAAATTCAGGGATAACGATGGTCAGCCAGCTGTTACCACGCGCCCAGCGCGCTTTGGCGTAGTTGTGCTGTCCTTCAAACGTCCAACCGTGGAACCACAGGCCGCTTTCACGATCCATCAGGTATTGCACGTGCAGCATGAACTGATATGTCGCTTCTTCTACAAACTCCGGCCGATTTAACAGCTTGCCGATTTTCGCTAACGGCAGCACGCTCATCATCAGCGTGTCATCCCACAGCTGCTGATGGTTTTCATTGTTATAAACAATGTGCTGCAAGCCCTGCTTGTCCGTGCGCGGCATTTCATACATCACCCACTCCGCCCAGCGCTCCAGATACGGCAGCCAGCGGGCATCGCCCGTCTCTTCATAGCGATAAGCCAACGTCAGGAACGGGCACACGGTGTTCACGTTCTTCGTCGGTGTGCCTTCCGCCAGACGTTCAGTAAACCAGTCGTCAATGATGGCGCGCATCTGCTCGTCACCCGTCTGCTGATAATACTGATAAATCCCGTACAGCCCGATGCCGTGCGTCCACTCCCACCCTGCCCAGCCTTTGGTATCAATCACCCGACCATCGTCCAGCCGTAACAAGAACTCACCGGTTTTATCCTCAATATTCACCAGATTGTCGGTGATACGGCAAATCAGCGCCTTCAGATCCTCACGGGAGATGAAGCGTTCCGGCTGACGTAAAAGCGGGCTATGTTTTACACTGAATACGGTCATAGTCATTCATCCAATTGAGTTATCAGTTAACAGTTCAATACAGTTACGGCTGTGTAGCGTGCGTTACCGGCTTGTCGCCGTTATGACGGTTCAAATAGCCGATATTGTTGTTGCCCCACAGCGATTCATACGGCATACCAGCCAACATTTCGACTGTCGCCCGCGCCTGCGGCGTAATCTTCTCCGGCACAGGACGCCCGGCTTCACGCATTTTCAACGTCTCTTCCCGCAGCACGCTGTGCGTTTGCAGGTTGAGCTTAAAGCGTAGAGAAACCAGGAAGCCCAGCGCCAGCACGCACACAGTGCCGAAGCTTAAAATCATCAGAATCGTGTGGCTGACGCTCGGCGCTTGTACGCTCTGCCCGGATACAAAACCGGACAGCTGCAACACAATCCCCACCAGCATCACCGCACCGGCCTGAGAGGCTTTACGAGTCAGCGTCATAATCCCAGCGAAGATGCCTTCACGACGCTGTGCGGTGATCACTTCATCTACATCCGCGATGTAAGTGTAGGTGTTCCACGGTACGTAGTTGATCCCGCCGCGTCCGATACCCGCCAGCGCAGAGATCAGCAGCAATAGAGAGAAGGTGTCATGCAGGCCGCTGTACCACAGGACAGCGTAGGAGAGCGCACTCAGGCCAAACAGGCACACAACAAAGCGGTAAGAGGGGGCTGGCCCAAAGCGGATACACAGCGGAATCATGCCAATCACCGCAATAAATTGCAGAATCGCCATCGTTCCCATCAGGTTAGAGGCCATCGTCGGGCTTTGCATCAGCACAAAGACTACGTAGTAGGTAAACACGGCGTTGAACACATCCTGCGCGATATACCCGCCCAGATACATACCGAGATGCTGGCGGAAAATACGAATACGCAGCGTGGAAACCAGTTCAACGTTCAGCCGTTTCAGGCTTTGGCTCAGCGTCAGGGACTGGCGCTCTTTTTCCGCCCGTAGCGACGCTTCCGACATCTGATCGCGTGGCCGCTCCCAGGTAAAGAAATAGACCAACGTCAGCACCAGGGCGCAGATAATCGAGAACACCAGACTCGAATAGAAGAAGGACACGGCATTGTCTTTACCGAAGTAGCCCAGCAGAATGCCCGGCAAGAAAGCAGCTAAAATCGCGGAAAGCTGCGCAAGCGCGATACGTGCGCCGGAGAACTTGGTTTTCTGTTTGAAATCGTCGGTCATTTCCGGCACCAGCGTTTCATACGGCACCAGCACCATCGTATAGACGATATCGAACAGCAGGTACGTCAGCAGATAGTACCAATAGCTCATATCCCCGACCCACATGAAGCTGTAGCTGAACACGAAGGGAATACCGAGCAGAATAAAGAACTTACGACGGCCGAAGCGCTTGCCCAGCCAGGTTGAGCCGAAGTTATCGGTCAGGAAGCCCATCAGCGGGCTGACAACAGCATCGAGCACGCGCGCCATCGCAAAAATAAAGGTTGCTTCAATCGGCGTTAAGCCGCAGAACGTGGTGTAAAAATAGAGTAACCAAGCGGCCGTCAGCGCGGTTGTACCCGCACCAAGAAAGTCCCCTGAACCGTAGGCTAAATAGTTAGCCAAACCGATCTTACGTGTTTTCATCGCCATCCTTCCCCGAGCATTTCTAGTTATGAGGGTGTCACGCTGTTACGTTAGCGCTCGGCGATCGTGAAAACCTTTGCGCTTTTGCCATCACGTCCCCTACGCTGGCAGCACAGGGAAGATTGGTGCGATCCGCTTCAAAGATTTTATAAAAAGCCATTTTAACTGAACAAAACTCGCAGTTCGTTTATGGCGATCACAGGATAGGAAGTGAGGAACAAGCAAGAAGGAAGGCGGAGCTGGCAGCAGGCTACGCCTCATTATGTCTTGAAAAACGGCATTTTTTTAATCGAGGACGAGATTATTCCGCGTGCTGTAAGCGCCACAGAAAAGTTTGCCGCGCATGGGCTAAACGTGGCTGGCGCAGCGCGCCCGGCACCCAGACCAGATAGTAATCAAGCTGCGTGGTGCCGACAGGCGGCGGGATAATGACAAGTTCCCCCGAATCCAACAGATCCTGACATAAATATATCGGCATCACCGTCCAGCCAAACCCGCTGGTCAGCACACGACGCAGCGCACGCAGATCTTGGCTCACCACGGCGGGCACCAGTCCCTTATCCTGTATGCGGTTTTTCTTCAACCAGTGATCAATCAGAGGAAGCTCCAGGTCATACGCCAGCATCGGCTCCCGTGCCAGCGCCTGCGGCAGATCGTCTGCCTGTACCAACCGTTCGACAATCGCGGGCGCCGCCACGGCCTGTAGCGTCGCACTCTTTAACAGATCGCTTTTCAGCCGCTTATCCGTCACGGGATGCGCCGTTATGCCCAGATCGCAATGCCCTTCCAGCAGCATCTGTTTAATCAAGTCGCCGTCACCGGTATGCATATGCACCCGGACACCCGCCTCAAGCAGCGGAAACAGCTGTTCTGATACCACTTCAGCCATGAAATCCGCATGACCAATGATATGCAGCGTCCCCGCGACATCCATTGACCTCGCACGGGCGGAGGCCAACGCCGCTTCGGCTTCATCCAGTTTATCCCCGAGATCCGCCGCTAAGTCATCTGCTGCCGACGTTGGCGTCACACCGTTTGCCTGACGCTCAAAGAGACGACGCCCCACCGCGACCTCCAGCCCGGCAATGTGCTGCGACACCGCAGGCTGAGTCAGATTGAGCGCGCGCGCCGCCCCGCTAATTGAGCGCTGTCGATAGACTTCCACAAACGTACGTAGACGAAGGAGTGACATGAGATACCTATAGAGCCTGAGATATAAAATTATTTATACCCCTAGAATAATAATCTTGTTGGCGGACGGATCAACCCCTGCCGTATCCTTTATCCCATCTTGAGTGACCCGGAACCCCGGCTAACTTTCTGTTTTCTCTGGTACTCGACGACTAAAAGGGGACAAAACATGTCGACACAACAATCCAAAAAGGATTTACAAGCCATCCTGAAGACGATGAAGCGTGCTCACATTGCATCTGGCCCCGCCGATGCCGCGCTACGTAAAGATCGCTTACAGCGCAGCATCAATCTGCTCCGTGAAAACCATGCGGCGCTCGCGCAGGCCATGAGTGATGATTTCGGCCATCGCAGCCTGTATCACTCGTTCGCTGCCGACATCGGCATCACGCTAAAGATGCTACAGAACGCCATCGATAACGTTGAACGTTGGATGCAGCCAGAACCGGTTGATGAACCCGCTCCCGGTATGCAGGCATGGATTCAACATCAGCCTCTGGGTGTGATCGGCGTGATCAGCCCGTGGAACTTCCCGGTAAACCTGTCATTCGGCCCGCTGGCTGACATTTTTGCCGCAGGTAATACCGCGATTCTGAAACCGTCAGAACTGACGCCACACACGTCTGAACTGCTGGCGGAATTGATTGCCCACTATTTTGACCCGCTGGAATTGGCCGTCGTGTTGGGCGATGCGGAAATCGGTCAGGCATTCAGCGAACTGCCGTTCGATCATTTGGTCTTCACCGGCAGCACCGCCGTGGGGAAACATGTGATGCGCGCGGCGGCGGCGAATCTGGTGCCGGTCACGCTGGAGTTGGGTGGCAAATCACCCGTCGTCATTGATAGCAGTGCAGATATCACAGAAGCTGCTGAACGCACGCTGACGGTAAAAACTTTCAACGCGGGGCAAATCTGCCTGTCGCCGGACTATGTGCTGCTGCCTGAAGGTCAGGAACAGGCTTTCCGCGATGCTGCCAAAGCCTTTATGCAGAAAAGCTTCCCGACACTACAGGCGAACCCAGATTACACGTCTATCATTGCTGATAGGCATTACGATCGCCTGATTCGACTCCTGAAAGAGGCTGAACAGCAAGGCGCGACCGTCGTTAGTCTGGCACCGGAAGGCGAAGCGTCCTACGATGCCAAAAGCCGCAAAATTGCCCCACATCTGGTGTTCGGCGTACGCGATGATATGACGATCATGCAGGAAGAAATTTTCGGCCCGCTGCTGCCCGTCAAAACGTATCAAACGGCAGAGGAACCGATTAACTACATCAATGCGCATCCACGTCCGCTGGCGGCCTATCTGTTCAGCCATGATGAAGCCATGCAGCAACGCTTCGCCGGCAGAACAACGTCAGGCGCGTTGGTTATCAATGATGTGATGACGCACGTCTCCATCGACACACTCCCGTTTGGCGGCGTTGGCGCATCCGGCATCGGCGCATATCACGGTGTCCACGGATTTCGCCGTTTCAGCCACGCCAAACCGATCGTCATACAAAGTGAAGATGGCGCGTCTAACCTGACACTGCGTGCGCCTTACCATGAGAAACAAAATGCGATTGTCGCAGTTCTCAAAGGCTAAATGGCCTCTATTCACCCGAATATCCTGCAGCTATAGAGAGAAAAATGATGAAAATTTTAATGGTCCTGACTTCTCACGACAAACTGGGCAACACCGGTAATAAAACCGGCTTCTGGCTGGAAGAATTTGCGGCACCTTATTACACCTTTAAAGATGCGGGTGCCGAGATCGTTCTCGCTTCCCCTGCTGGCGGCAAACCGCCCCTCGACCCGAAAAGCGATCTGGCTGATTTTCAAACCGAGCTGACGCATCGCTTTAAAGCAGACCCTGCTGCGCAGCAGGAACTGGCTAATACGGTAAAACTGGATACCGTCATCGAACAGGATTTCGATGCGGTCTTCTATCCCGGCGGCCACGGTCCGCTGTGGGATCTGGCTGAATCGCCCGTCTCTATCGCGCTCATCGAGGCCTTTGTACGTGCCAACAAGCCAACCGGTTTTGTCTGCCACGCGCCGGGCGTGCTGATTCATGTGAAAACAGAAGACGGCGATGCCCTGATTAAAGGCCGCAAAGTGACAGGCTTCACCAACGGTGAAGAAGAGGCGGTTCAGTTGACGGACGTGGTGCCTTTCCTGATTGAAGATGAATTCAAGAAACTCGGCGGCCTGTACGAAAAAGGCCCAGACTGGGCACCGTACCTTGTTGAAGACGGCAAGCTGATCACCGGTCAAAATCCGGCAAGCTCAGAAGTGGTCGCCAAAGCGATTCTCAAGCAGTTGGCTTAATCCGCGTTATACCTCATTTTTCTGTGTCTAAAAACAGGGCCGCATCGCAACGCTGATGCGGCCCTGTCATCAAGTGAAGTCCCCTATATTTCAGGGGGGAGACAAAATTGAATCGACCTGCTGCGCGGTTAAATCGAAACCGTAAAAACGCTGATAAAAATCATGCGTCTCTTTTGCCATATCGATGTGCTGCATCTGCTGCGGATACAGCGTTTTTGCCAACCAAAGAAATTGCAGCGCCTGCTCCGAGGTTTCCCGACACCACCAGAACATGCCCAGCGGATTGGCATAAACACGCCCCTGTTTTACCGCACGTAGCTGCTGCCACTGTGCATCCTGACGAATCGCTCTCGCATCCGCAGCCCGCATCGTAATAATCACATCAGGGTCGGCCTGAAAAATCTGCTCAAGCGAAACGGGTGCGGTTGTCACACCTGAACGGCTAAACCACGGTTCTGCCACATTGATCGCACCGCCCAGATCCATCCAGTCCTGATTCAGTGAAGGACGTCCCGACGTCGTTAACGGATCGCCAACCGCATGGTAGACCTTCACTCTCTGCTGTGACGGAATGTTCTGGATCACTTCCGTCACGCGTCTGACATTGTCCTGATAATAAGCGGCAAAATCCTGTGCCCGACGCGACGCTTCCGGCCCCAGAATCTCACCGGTGATCAACGTGCGTTCCACCATCGCCGCCAGCGAGTTGTAGCGCAGCGGTACGATGGCAATTCCGGCCTTATTCAACGCTTCGGCTTCAGCAACCGGCACGCTGTCCGACACGAAAAAGACCTGAGCACGGCGCGCAATCAACGCTTCGGTATTAATTCCCATGTTTCCGCTCTGGGAAACCAGCGAAGCCTGCGTAATGGACGGCATAAACTGGCGGAACAGCGGCATATCGCGCACGAGTTTCGTCGTCCCGACAATACGATCGCCATAGCCCAGCATAGCCAGTATCGAGTTTTGCGCATTCCATGAGGTCGCTATCCGCTCAACCGTCGCGGGCACCGTCACTGCACGGTCGCCGTAATAGTGAATCGTCCGCGGCGCGGACTCAGGCGTTTCTGCCTGAACCAAATGCACACCGGAGAAACTCACCGCCAACAGCATTAGCGCATTAAGCAGAAGCTCACCGTATCGCGCGGCAAAATAACGTTTCAGCATCGCACTCACCAATCAACGGTCAGAGAAGCGCGGATTTCACGCGGGTCACCAACGAAAGCGTTAGCGCCGCCGTTAATGCCGTCCGTGCTGCCGGGGAAAATAGAAGCCCAGTAACGTTCATTGGTGACATTATTGAGCGCCACACGAAACGCTGCTGGCTTGTCGTACAGCTTGAAGCCGTAGCGTGTTCCCAGATCCAGCGTCACATAGCTATCCGCCCAGGATGTGTTGGTGTCATTGGCCGCACGTTTACCGGTGTAGTGGAGATTGGCTATATAGACCAGATTGGGCGCAGACGGATGGCTATATTCCGTCAGCAAATTAGCCTGAAATTTCGGCACGCCGACCACTCGCTTATCACGCGTCGCGGCTAATGCGGTGTCTTTCAGCTTGGGATCCAATAGCGTCATGCTGCCGTAAAGGTGCAAACCGGAAAGCACTTCACCATCCGCCATCAGCTCCAGACCCGTGTTGACCTGATTGCCCTGCTCTTTGAACACGTTATCTGCTGCAACATACGCGAAGGGACGTTCCAAACGGAAAATAGCCGCATTCAGATTCAACCCATCCCACTGGGATTTCACCCCCGCCTCGTATTGAGTACTGCGATAAGGTTTCAGCGTCTGCCCTTTATTCACCACATAGTCATCCGTTGGCGCAGTACCGCCCTGCTCCAGCGAATCGGCATAGGCGACATAGGTCATCACGTTAGACAAGGGTTTGTACATCAGTGACACCGTCGGGCTGGTGCCTGTATCGCGAGTCACCCCACCATCAGAGCCAAAACTGCGTGAAGTGATCCAACTTTGGCTCACTACGCCCATGGCTGACCAACGATCGTTGAACGTGATGGTATCGCCAGCGGTGATAGCCTGCTGGCTGGTGCGGCTGGATTTATAGCGGCCCGATCCCAGATAGAAACGCCCATCGCTGGGATCGGTATAATGACGCGGTGAATCAATGGTGCTGTTTCCCAGCGGAAAGCGCCTGCTATTCCCTAGCCCGTTATAGATTGTCCACTGGTATCCCGTAGTACTGAATACCACGTCATGCGAAGGCCCATTCGTATCGATATGGCCGTTCAGTTGCAGCGTATTGCTCAATACCTTAAAACGTCCGGCGGAATAAGGCTGCGTCAGAGAGGTACTCACTGTGCCTTGATTGTTAGTAATAGCATTCGACAGCGAGCGCATACCGCGATCGGCAGTTTGATAGCCCACGCCACCCGAGGCGTACCAGTTATTGTTGAAGTAGTGCTTCAGGCGCGTGCTGGTCGTTTTCGTTACCAGATCGAGACCCGCAAAGCTCTGCCCGTATCCCTGTTTTGTCACATCCGGTGCGCTGGGTAACTGAATTGTCGGCCCATAGGAAAAACCACCGGCATAACCCATTTTTCGGAAACGATACTCGCTGGCGTTCACTTCCAGCACCGTGTCGGGGGAAAGATTCCAGTCAAACGCGACACTGGCTAATTGCCGTCTCAATGTGCTGTTGCTGATACTTCCTTCACCTTCATCGTGTAGCAGATTAATACGGTAGCCGAACTGGTTTTCATCCCCCGCATGCCCGCCTAGATCGGCATAGCCCACCGCGGCACCTTTACCGGAATAGCCAACGGTAAAGCGGTTTAACGTCTGCGCTGTCGGCCTTTTCTGCGTGAAGTTAAACTGCCCGGCTGGGCTAGCAGGACCATACAGTGCGCCAGTGAGGCTGTTAATCACGTCCAGCCGCTCCAGCATTTCCACCGGAAACGCTGTGGTAGAAATAATGTTCAGCCCATCCAATCGGCTGTTCGCCAACACGTCACCTTGCATACCACGGCTTTGTGGGCGACCTACGTCAATGCCACCCCGCGCCTGCATCTGGCTGGAGGCGCTGTATTTTAGGAGATCGTTAACGTTCTTCGCCTGCTGATTGGCAATCATGGCTTCCGTTACGGTCGTGGTCGAATACGGCGTATCCAGCCTTGCGCGTTTACCCAGCGGCCCGATCTCCACCTCATCGGTCGTCATACCTGCGCCAGCCAGATTCACATTCACCTCGCTGCGATCGGCTTTAACGACCATAACGTCAGCCGCCTTTGCCTTTTCGCTGTTATTGATCGTTGCCGGTTCGGCGCTCAATACGGGTGGAACAACCACCATTAATACTGGCAATAACCACTGTGCTTTTTTTCTATTATTTTTTCGGGCTTTCATCCGCTATATCCCTGTTGGTCAATATTATGTCAATAATCGATATATAACTCTTTATATATCGATACGTACTATACAGACATGACAGGAAGAAAATAAGGAGAGCGATAGAGGGATTTATTTTATAAAACTTTGAATTTTAAAAATTAAAATATAAAAATGAGGTGTATGAATGATACTCAAAAATGAGCATCAGCCATACCCACTGAAGGACGTGTTGAGCGGTAAGAATGTGGCGCAGCAACGGCCCGAAGGGTGACAGACAGGGTTTCCGCCATAAAAAAACGTCAGGAACATTTTTCAACGTTGCGCAGCAACGGCCCGAAGGGTGGCGGACAGGGATGTCTGCCATAAAAAAATCCAGAAACGCTTTCACGCTTCTGGATTTTTATAGCTAATCACGTTGGGCGCGTATCAGGCCACCTTCTCGGCTACCCGATTACGCCGGAGACGCAATTACTGGCCTTTAACTTCTTTCAGGCCGTTGAACGGCGCAGAGTCACCCAGCGCTTCTTCGATACGAATCAGCTGGTTGTATTTAGCAACACGGTCAGAACGGCTCATAGAACCGGTTTTGATCTGGCCCGCAGCTGTACCTACTGCGAGGTCAGCGATGGTTGCATCTTCAGTTTCGCCTGAACGGTGAGAGATAACAGCGGTGTAGCCTGCATCTTTCGCCATTTTAATTGCAGCCAGTGTTTCGGTCAGAGAACCGATCTGGTTGAATTTGATCAGGATAGAGTTAGCGATGCCTTTATCGATGCCTTCTTTCAGGATCTTGGTGTTGGTTACGAACAGATCGTCACCAACCAGCTGGATTTTGTCGCCCAGAACCTTAGTCTGGTAAGCGAAGCCAGCCCAATCAGATTCGTCCAGACCGTCTTCGATAGACACGATCGGGTACTGTTTGGTCAGATCTTCCAGGAAGTGGGTGAATTCTTCAGAGGTGAACGATTTGTTGCCTTCGCCAGCCAGAACGTATTTACCGTCTTTGTAGAATTCAGACGCTGCGCAGTCCATCGCCAGCGTGATGTCTTTGCCCAGCTCGTAGCCTGCTGCTTTTACCGCTTCTGCGATAACGGCCAGCGCTTCGGCGTTGGAACCCAGGTTTGGCGCATAGCCACCTTCGTCACCAACAGCAGTGCCCATACCTTTGGATTTCAGAACTTTAGCCAGGGTGTGGAACACTTCAGAACCCATACGGACGGCTTCTTTCAGAGTTTTAGCGCCAACAGGCTGAATCATGAACTCTTGGATATCAACGTTGTTATCCGCGTGCTCGCCGCCGTTGATGATGTTCATCATTGGCAGTGGCATAGAATATTTACCTGGAGTGCCGTTCAGCTCAGCGATGTGAGCGTACAGCGGCAGGCCTTTTGACGCAGCGGCTGCTTTAGCGGCTGCCAGAGAAACGGCCAGAATGGCGTTAGCACCGAACTGAGATTTGTTTTCAGTACCATCCAGGTCGATCATGATCTTGTCGATGTTCGCCTGATCTTTCGCGTCTTTACCCAGTACAGCCTGAGCAATCGGGCCGTTAACAGCAGCAACGGCTTTCGTTACGCCTTTGCCCAGAAAACGGGATTTGTCACCGTCACGCAGTTCCAGCGCTTCGCGAGAGCCAGTAGAAGCTCCTGATGGCGCAGCAGCCAGACCTACAAAACCACCTTCCAGATGAACTTCAGCTTCAACAGTTGGGTTTCCGCGTGAGTCGATGATTTCACGGCCGATGACTTTAACAATTTTGGACATTAGATTTTCCTCAGTACAAGTTAAACTAAAACTTTAGATAGAACTAAAACCCTAGACGAGCAACGCGCGATAACAATCGCGCGTTGCTGATATAACTCTTACTTCACCTGACGCTTCTGATACGCGCCAGCGGCTTTGACAAAGCCAGCAAACAGGGGGTGTCCATCTCGCGGCGTTGATGTGAATTCCGGGTGGAATTGACAGGCAACGAACCAAGGATGATCGGGTAACTCGACAATCTCCACCAGTTTGCGGTCGGCGGAAAGGCCAGCAACCCGTAATCCCGCCGCTTCAATCTGTTTCAACAGCATGTTGTTAACTTCATAACGATGACGGTGACGTTCGATAATCGTCTGTTCACCGTACATCTGACGCACCAGACTGCCTTCGGTCAGATGGCATTGCTGCCCGCCAACGCGCATAGTGCCGCCCAGATCGCTTGCTTCATCACGGACTTCAACATCGCCGTTCTCATCACGCCATTCCGTGATCAACGCAACCACTGGGTACTTACAGTCTGGCACAAACTCCGTTGAGTTTGCCCCTTCCATCCCGGCAACGTTACGGGCAAATTCCATTAATGCGACCTGCATCCCCAGGCAAATGCCCAGATAAGGGATATTGTTCTCACGGGCGTAATTCGCCGACATGATTTTCCCTTCGACGCCACGATAGCCAAAACCGCCCGGAATCAGGATAGCGTCTAAATCTTTCAATACTTCGACACCACGGGTTTCAACATCCTGTGAGTCGATCAGCTTAATATTTACCGTCAGACGGTTCTTCAACCCGCCGTGCTTAAGCGCTTCAATAACGGATTTGTAGGCATCGGGCAGCGCAACATATTTGCCGACCATACCGATAGTCACTTCGCCGCCCGGATTGGCTTCTTCATACACAACCTGTTCCCATTCTGACAGGTTTGCTTCGGGGCAGTTCAAGCTGAATCGTTTACAAATATAATCGTCCAGACCTTGTGATTTCAATAGTGCTGGAATTTTATAAATCGAATCAATGTCTTTAAGGGATATTACTGCTTTTTCTGGCACATTACAGAATAAAGCAATTTTTGCACGCTCGTTGGCGGGCACGGTGCGGTCGGAACGACAAATCAGCACGTCAGGCTGAATACCGATAGAAAGCAGTTCTTTAACGGAGTGCTGCGTCGGCTTGGTTTTCACTTCGCCCGCTGCCGCCAGATACGGCACCAGCGTCAGGTGCATAAACAGCGTGTGCTCACGGCCCACTTGTACTGCCATCTGCCGAATCGCTTCAAGGAACGGCAAAGATTCGATATCACCGACAGTACCGCCGATTTCTACCAGAACGACATCGTGGCCTTCGCCACCTTCAATAATGCGCTCTTTAATCGCGTTGGTGATATGTGGGATCACCTGAATGGTCGCGCCCAGATAGTCGCCACGGCGCTCTTTGCGCAGGACATCAGAGTAAATACGGCCAGTGGTGAAGTTGTTGCGGCGCGACATTTTAGTGCGGATGAAACGCTCGTAGTGACCCAAGTCCAGATCGGTTTCGGCACCGTCTTCGGTGACAAACACTTCACCGTGCTGCGTCGGGCTCATCGTGCCCGGATCCACGTTAATATACGGGTCCAGTTTCATGATGGTAACGTTGAGGCCACGGGCTTCAAGAATAGCCGCCAGAGAGGCTGCGGCAATGCCTTTACCCAGAGAGGAAACGACCCCGCCGGTCACAAAAATATAATTAGTTGTCATGCTGAACCTGAGAGTTTAGGTTTAAAGACGATGGAGGTACCAAGACGGGAAAGTAGTATACCTGAACCTGATGAGCGCCACAAATGTTCGTTTTACACAATGTGGCGATCCCAACACGCGCGAAGATGAGGTAAAACTGCGCTTACCACAACCTTCAATTACCTTTAAAAACAATAAAATAAAATCATTAAAACAGATAAAAAACCAGCTTGTAGTTAAAAATCGATTAATGGCTTATTTCTTGTTTTTTTACCTGCTGCCACGCGGCTTCCATTTCATCCAATGTTGCCTGTTCCAGCGTTTTTCCTGATGCTGTAACGATTTGTTCTACCTCACGAAAACGACGAGTGAACTTGCGATTAGCAGCCTGTAACGCGCTCTCTGCCTTGTGCCCAAGGTGACGAGAGAGATTGACTGTGGCGAACAATAAATCACCAATCTCTTCACCTAATTTTTCTTCATCGACAACGGCTTGCCGCGCCTCAAACATCACCTCATCGATCTCTTCATAAACTTTGTCGAGCACCGGGCCCAGACTGTCCCAATCGAAGCCAACTGACGAACAACGTTGCTGAATTTTTTGCGCTTTCATCAACGCAGGCAGCGCATCAGGAATGTCATCCAACGGCGAGTGACGATCTTTTTCCGCACGTTCTTGCGCTTTTGTCTGCTCCCAGTTTGCCAGCACGGCATCGCTGTCCGTCAGCGTCAGCTCGCCAAAAATATGCGGATGACGACGTTCCAGCTTGTCGCTGATGGCGTTACACACGTCGGAGAAATCGAACAGTCCCTTTTCCTGCGCCATTTGTGCGTAAAACACCACCTGAAACAGCAAATCCCCCAACTCACCGCGCAGATCGTCAAAGTCCTGACGGCTGATGGCGTCCAGTACTTCGTAGGTTTCTTCCAGCGTATAAGGCGCGATGGTGTCAAAAGTCTGCTTCTTGTCCCACGGACAACCATTTTCGGGATCGCGGAGGGTTTTCATGATGGCGAGCAGGCGCTCGACGGAGGATAAGTTCGTCAAAGATACAGTCATAATATTCCTGAAAATCAAAAATTATTTTTACGAAGATTGCAGACAAGCTGGAGAGGTTTCGTGCGCGATACATTCCAACGATCATTTCCGCAACTGCGTCGCGCCCGACACGGGGCGTCCAATCGACGCCGCCCCGTGACCCCAGTCTTTTGCGCGGGAATTACGCCGCTTCGCGGTGCCTTCGGAAATACAGTCCTCTGGCGGACCGTCGCTGACGCGTTCCCTACGCGGCAGCGACTTTCGTGGCATCCATGCCACTCATCCTAGATAACTGTGTTTCCTCAGCGTAATTTTTACGCTTGAGGCAAAACACAAAACCATCATTTATGCCCCCTGCTGGCGCCGCGCATCAATCACATCCGGCAGTTGGTTGAGCTTCGCCAGAACGCGGCCCAGCACTTGCAGGTTGTAGATTTCGATATCCATATCAATCGTTGCCAGTTGCTGTTTGGTGTCGCTGCGGCTGGCAACGCCCAGTACGTTGACCTTCTCATTGGCCAGAATCGTGGTGATATCTCGCAGCAGGCCACTACGATCGTTGGCAATTACCCTTACCACCAGCGAATAGCCGCTGGAGTAGCTTTCACCCCATACCGCGTCCACAATGCGCTCCGGCGAACTTGCCCGCAGTTCGTCCAACTGTTCACAGTCAGCGCGGTGAATCGAAATCCCGCGTCCGCGAGTGATAAAACCAGTGATCTCATCACCAGGGATCGGCTGGCAGCAGCGAGCAATGTGATGCATCAGATTGCCAACACCTTCAACCACCACACGACCATTGTCTTTGTTATTGCTGCGCGCTGGCGGCTGATGCGTTTTTTGCGTCAGTTGGCGTAGGGCTTCGCGATCCAGTTCCTCCGCGCTCGGCTGTTTTAACTGCGATTGCAGGAAATTCACCATCTGGTTCAGACGAACGTCACCGCCGCCAATAGCAGCCAGCAATTCATCCAGCGAATTCACGTTGTAGCGCGGCAGCAGCAATTTTTCCGCCGCTTTCAGGCTGACGCCCAAATGCGCCAGTTCGTCATCCAGAATCTGTCGACCCGCCAGAATGTTCTTGTCGCGATCCTGCTTACGGAACCAGTTCTGGATCTTGGAGCGTCCGCGGCTGGTGGTGATGTACCCCAGATTCGGGTTCAGCCAGTCACGGCTTGGGTTCGGCTGCTTCTGGGTGATAATTTCAATCTGATCGCCCATGTGCAACTGGTAGGTAAACGGCACAATACGTCCGCCGATTTTCGCTCCGATGCAACGGTGCCCAATATCGCTGTGGATGTGATAAGCAAAATCCAACGGCGTGGAACCCGCAGGAAGATCCACCACGTCGCCTTTCGGCGTAAAGACATAGACACGATCGTCAAACACCTGGCTGCGAACTTCGTCCAGTACGTCATTCGAATCAGACACTTCTTCCTGCCAGGCGAGCAGTTTACGCAGCCAGGCAATGCGCCCTTCGTAACCGGAACGCCCGCCGACTGCGGTGCCTTCTTTGTATTTCCAGTGCGCCGCAACGCCCAGTTCAGCATCTTCATGCATCTGACGCGTACGAATCTGAATTTCGAGCGTCTTTCCGCTAGGCCCTAACACCACGGTGTGGATGGACTGATAGCCGTTCGGTTTGGGGTTAGCGACGTAATCGTCAAACTCGTCCGGCATATGGCGATAGTGTGTATGCACGATACCGAGCGCCCCGTAGCAATCCTGCAAACGCTCAACGACAATACGTACCGCACGCACATCGAACAGTTCATCGAACGACAGTGCTTTCTTCTGCATCTTGCGCCAGATGCTGTAGATATGCTTGGGACGGCCGTAGATCTCTGCCTGTACGCCCTCTTCTTTCATAGCATCGCGCAGCGTTTTGACAAAATCATCAATGTACTGCGCACGATCGATACGGCGCTCGTGTAGCAGCTTGGCGATTTTTTTATATTCATCAGGATGCAGGTAGCGGAAGCAGAAATCCTCCAGCTCCCACTTCAACTGACCGATGCCCAAGCGGTTAGCCAGCGGTGCATAGATATTGGTACACTCTTTGGCCGCCAATACCCGTTCTTCTTCCGGGGCATCCTTCACTTCACGCAGGTGTGCGATCCGCTCGGCGAGCTTGATCACCACGCAGCGGAAATCCTCTACCATCGCCAGCAACATGCGACGGATGTTATCAACCTGCTCAGACGCGTCCGAATCATTCTGCGTCGCTTTGAGCTGGCGGATTGCATCCATATCGCGCACGCCATGCACCAGATCAACGATGTTTTTCCCAAACGCTGCTTCCAGCGTCGCTTCATCGACTACGTTCGCATCGGCCAGCGGAAAAAGCAGCGCCGCGCGCATGCTGTCATTGTCCATGCTGAGCGTGGACAGGATTTCCACCATTTCGATGCCGCGCCACAGCAGTAACGATGCATCGGGCTGATTTTGCGTTTGCTGCTCACAGTAACGCCAGGTTTCGGCTAAACGTTCACACGATTGCTGACTGGCAATACCCAGTGAAGCAATCCACGCGTCAGGGACGAATTCACCTTCCGTATTCAAATGCGCACTTCTTACCGCAACCATAATTTCTCCCTACGTTACCCTTCACCTTGCAAACGTCGCGACTTTGCTGCTTATTGCGCCTTCCGCGTGCCGGTATCGTGCAAAAACAGTGCCATCGACTCAAGGTGTCCGGTATGTGGAAACATATCCAACATCGCGACATTCGCCAGCCGATAACCGGCTGCGAGTAATACTTTGCTGTCGCGCGCTAGCGTCGTGGCGTTACAGGAAACATACACCACTCGTTTCGGTGCCAGTCTGGTAATCTGCTCCATCACGCCTGCCGCGCCCGCACGTGCCGGATCAAGTAATATCTTATCAAAACCTTGGGCTGCCCACGGCTGCTGTGTGACGTCATCTTCAAGATTTTGGTGAAAAAATGTGACATTGGACAGTGCATTGCGTCGGGCATTCTCACGCCCTTTCTCAACTAACGCGGTAACCCCTTCCACACCAACAACGCTGGCGGCACGCTGTGCCAGCGGCAGCGTGAAGTTGCCCATGCCGCAGAACAGATCCAATATTCTATCCTGTGGTTGCACATCCAGCCACGCCAGTGCCTGCGCAACCATCTGTTGGTTCACCGCATCATTGACCTGAATAAAATCACGCGGGCTAAATGCCAGCGTCAGCCCGGCGACGTGATAAACCGGCTCTTCACCATGCAAACACGTCAGCGATTCAGCATCCGGTGCCAGATAAACCGAGACACCCTGCCGCTGGGCAAAATCACGCAATGCCTGCTCGTCCGCTGGGTGCAGTGGATCAAGGTGCCGCAGCACCAGCAGCGGAC
Source organism: Pectobacterium atrosepticum (assembly GCF_000740965.1). Taxonomy (NCBI): domain Bacteria; kingdom Pseudomonadati; phylum Pseudomonadota; class Gammaproteobacteria; order Enterobacterales; family Pectobacteriaceae; genus Pectobacterium; species Pectobacterium atrosepticum. The sequence goes on from NZ_CP009125.1 coordinate 3,915,116, forward strand.
CGTTCTCCGCCTGCACCAGTTCCACATGCCCAAGGCGTTTCACCGCGCTTAACTGGCTTAAACAGTCGCGCAGTGGTTGCAGCAGCGCTTCAAGCTCGGGGCGTAACACCGGACAAGCTTTGATATCCACCAGATCGTGAGAATTTGACTGTCGATAACCCATCAACAGCCGCTGCTCTTTTGCCTGAAAGTATAACGCAAGCCGCGCGCGCCTCCGATAGGCATAAGGTGTGCCAGCAATAAGCGATGCGGCTGACAGCTCAATACCCGTTTCCCGCGTCATCATGCGCATCAACGCCGCCGTTTTGCTGCTCTGTTGCAGCGTAATGTCTGCATGCTGCTGCTGACAGCCGCCACAGCGGGTAAAATGAGGGCACGGCGGCTCAACGCGCTGCGGGCTTGGCGTCAACAGGCGTTTAAGCTTTGCATGTGAAAACTGACGCTTCTCTTCCGTCAGTTGCACCTCGGCCTGCTCTCCCGGCAGCACACCCGTGACAAAAACCGTCTTTCCTTCGTGACGCGCTACACCTTGCCCAAACGGGTCAAGTGATGCGACCGTGACAGTGAGGTTTTTCGCTGGAACCGCTTTCCGGGTCGTCACACGCCGGTTTGGAGAGTAGAATTGCGCCATAATGTACTGTCGATTGATCTCTTGAGTTGAACGGCTGTACTCGAATTATTTAAGGTATAACTAAATTAAATAATAGGGTGCCTAGCATCCTCTAATTCTCCCACATTGGAACCTCATGACCAAATACAGTCTTCGTGCACGGATGTTGATACTGATTTTGGCACCGACGCTCATGATCGGGCTACTGCTCAGCTCGTTCTTCGTCATCCATCGTTACAATCAGTTGCAGGCGCAATTGGCCGATTCAGGCACCAGTATCATTGAACCGCTGGCGACCATCAGCGCTTACGCCATTACCCATCGCCAGATGGACACGATTCCTGCGTTAATCAACACGCTTCATCGCCGCCATTCCGCGATTATTCGCACCATTAGCGTGTTCGATGCCCGTAATCAGCTACTGGCCACCACCAATGTACGCAACAGCGTGACATTACAGCCGATCAGCAGCGATGCGCTTTCATACAATAGGTTGCACCTGCACCACACGAATGATGCGCTGATTCTGCACATGCCGATCGTCAATGACAGCGAGTTCATGCCTGGCGGGGCGACGCCCGTACTGCCCGGTACCGCCACGCCCCTCGGCTATCTGGTGATCGAGCTGGATACCAGCACTATTCGGCTTCAGCAGTATCAGGAAATTTTTATCGCCGCGCTCTTGTTGCTGCTCTCTTTGGGCGCCGCCGTCCTCTTTGCTTATCGTCTGATGCGGGATGTCACTACCCCGATCCGCAATATGGTTGATACCGTCGATCGCATTCGCCGCGGGCAGTTGGATAGCCGGGTGGAAGGCTACATGCTCGGCGAGCTGGATATGCTGAAAAATGGCATTAACTCGATGGCGATGTCGCTGACTGCCTACCACGAAGAGATGCAGCAAAATATCGATCAGGCAACCTACGATCTGCGGGAAACGCTGGAGCAGATGGAGATCCAAAACGTCGAACTGGATCTGGCTAAAAAACGGGCGCAGGAAGCGGCACGCATCAAGTCTGAGTTTCTGGCAAATATGTCACATGAACTGAGAACGCCGCTGAATGGCGTGATCGGTTTCACCCGTCAGACGCTGAAGACCCCGCTGAACACGACGCAGACTGATTATCTGCTCACCATCGAACGATCCGCCAATAACCTGCTGAATATTATTAACGATGTGCTGGATTTCTCGAAGCTGGAGGCTGGGAAGCTCGTGCTGGAAGATATTCCATTCTCCCTGCACAGCACGCTGGACGACGTCGTGATGTTGCTGGCGCATACAGCACATGAAAAAGGGTTGGAGCTAACGCTCAGTATTCAGAATGACGTTCCAGAGCAGTTTGTCGGCGATCCGCTGCGGATACAGCAAATCATCACCAACCTGTTAGGTAACGCGATTAAATTCACTGAACAGGGCAATATTGATATTCGGGTGGAAAAGCGCCGACAGGAACATCATCAGGTTCAGTTGGAAGTGCAGATACGCGATACTGGCATCGGTATCGCCGAATTGCAGCAGTCACAGCTGTTTCAGGCTTTCCGACAGGCAGACACCAGTATTTCACGTCGTCATGGCGGCACAGGACTCGGGTTGGTCATCACCCAGCGTCTGGTCAAAGAGATGGGCGGCGATATCAGTTTCCAAAGTCAGCTCAACAAGGGATCGACCTTCTGGTTCCACATCACGCTGCCGCTCAACCCCCACGCCATGCCGACCGAGCCAGCCTATACGATGCTGCAAGGTAAACATCTGGCCTATGTCGAGTACCATCCAATCGCCGCCCAAGCCACACTGGATATCCTGAGCCAGACGCCGTTGATGGTGAGCTACAGCCCGACGTTTGAGCAATTGCCGGAAGGTGATTTTGATATCCTGCTGCTCGGTATTCCTGTGCAATATCGCAATATGCTGCTCGACTACACGCCCAGACTGCGCGATATCTGCCGCCGTGCGCCTTGCGTGATTCTGGCGCTGCCCAGTCTGGCGCAAATGGATGCCGAGCAGTTGAAAACCTTCGGCGTGCATGCTTGCCTGAGCAAACCGCTCGCCGCATCACGCCTGCTGCCCTTGCTACAGGACAGCACGCTGTTCCAGCTCTCTTTTCTGCCTGACGCCACCACATCGCACCAGAGTGTCGTTCGCCATCCAGCCCGTCTGCCGCTGAGTGTGATGGCGGTGGATGACAACCCAGCCAATCTGAAGCTGATCGGTACACTGCTGGAAGAACAGGTCGATACGATTATCCTGTGCGAAAGCGGAACAGACGCTATTTCACAGGCGAAAATGCATCAAATCGACATTATCCTGATGGATATTCAGATGCCGGGTATGGACGGCATTTGCGCCAGCGAGCTGATCCGCCAGATCCCTCATCATGCCACTACGCCCATTATCGCGGTGACTGCGCAGACCATGACGGGCGAACGTGAGCACCTGTTACGCTCAGGTATGGATGATTATCTGGCTAAACCGATAGACGAGCAGATGCTAAAAAGCGTGCTGACACGCCATGCGCGGAAAGATCCGCTGAAGCGCGACCGGGGAAATATTGCGGGTTTGCTGAACGAGCACGACGATAGCCAACTCTCACTCGACTGGGCGCTGGCGCAGCAACAGGCGGCGAACAAGCCGGAACTGGCACGTGACCTGTTACAAATGCTGTTGGATTTCCTGCCGGAAGTTCGGCAGAAGATAGAAAATGTGCTGAATGGTCAAACGGATGACAACATTATCGAGCTGGTTCATAAACTGCACGGCAGTTGCAGCTACAGCGGCGTCCCGCGTCTGAAACGCATCTGCCGCTATCTGGAACAACAGCTACGTAACGGCGTTCATGCCAGCGATTTGGAACCTGAATGGCTGGAACTACTGGACGAGATCGATAACGTGAACAAAGCCGCCCAGCCGCATATCAAACCTCTGCATTCGTCGTTATGAACGCGTCAGCATGAACACGCAGTAAAGCAGGCGTATTACGAACACCTGCCTTTACTGACGATCGGTACGATTATCAACTCAATATGGCGTTCAGCGCGATATTGACTGCGCCAGTCGGATCGTGGCGGCGATATTACGCGCCGTCATTCGCACATTCTCTGCCGCATTATCCAGCGCTTCTTCTAGTGAGCAGATGTTGTAAAGCACGCTGAATACTGCATCCAGGCCATGTTCATGTACCACAGCGACATCTGCCGTCAGGCTGCCTGCGATACCAATAACCGGTTTATTATACTGTTTGGCGACTCGCGCCACGCCAATCGGCACTTTGCCATGGATCGTCTGGCTGTCGATACGCCCTTCTCCGGTAATCACCAGAGTGGCATCTCGTACCAGTTCATCCAATCCTAGCGCTTCCGTAACAATCTCAATACCCTGGCGAAGCTCAGCGCCGCAAAAGGCCTGTAACGCCGCCCCCATTCCGCCCGCCGCACCAGATCCGGGTACGTGTTCCACGTCCATGTCCAGATCGTGACGGATCACCGCTGCATAATGCTTCAACGCATTATCCAACTGTTCTATCATCTCTGCCGTTGCGCCTTTCTGAGGACCAAAAATAGCCGATGCCCCCAGTTTCCCCGTCAACGGGTTGGTCACATCGCAGGCCACTTCAAAACGGCAGCTTTTAATACGTTCATCCAGCTCGCTGATATCAATGCTGGCAAGCTTGTCGAGTTCACCACCACCAAAACCAATCTGTTCGCCCTGCTTATCCAGCAACTTCGCGCCTAGCGCCTGCACCATGCCTGATCCGCCATCATTGGTTGCGCTCCCGCCAATCCCGATGATGCAGTGCTGAACGCCGTGATCCAACGCGCAGCGAATCAACTCGCCCGTACCATAGCTGGTGGTCTTTAACGGATTACGCAGTTGAGAAGGCACGCGTTCCAGACCGCTTGCCGCCGCCATCTCAATAAAAGCTGTTTTTTCATCGCCAGACAGGCCAAAGAACGCATCAATGTTATCGCCTAACGGCCCTGTCACCTTCACATTCACAATCTTGCCATCGGTCGCAGCAACCATGGCTTCAACTGTCCCTTCCCCACCATCTGCAACGGGCAATTTGACATAGCAGGCATCGGGAAATATTTCACGAAATCCCTTTTCAATCTGCGTGGCAACTTCTTGTGCAGACAGGCTTTCTTTATAAGAATCCGGTGCGATCACTATTTTCATAAACGATCCGATTTCATCAACGTTCCGATTGCATCAATAATCCGCGCGCTCATGAAATAGCGCTTATATCCACCTGCTTTCAGGGTAGAGATCCTGAAATCTCTTGGGTAGATCAGAATGCTTATCTGCCAGTCGGCTGGCACACAGTGCCAGCCTCGTGACTATCGCTTCACGGGTTATCTCGTGACTTCTACTTTAGCCAGCTTTTCGTAATAACACGCCAGTGCGCTATGGTCGGCCGATCCCAGATCGTCCGCTTTCAACGCCTGCATCATTTCCATCACCGCCGCCGTTAACGGCAACTGTGCGCCCACGCCATGTGAGGTATCCAGCGCGTTCGCCAGATCTTTAATATGCAGATCGATGCGGAAGCCCGGCTTAAAGTTACGATCCATGACCATCGGCGCTTTCGCATCCAGCACGGTGCTGCCAGCCAGCCCACCGCGAATCGCCTGATAAACCAGATCGGGGTTAACGCCTGCTTTCGTCGCCAGCACCAGCGCTTCAGACATGGCAGCAATGTTCAGTGCCACAATCACCTGGTTCGCCAGTTTGGTGACGTTGCCCGCACCGATATCACCGGTATGTACAACAGAACCTGCCATTGATTTCAGAATTTCAAAGCAGCGCTCAAACTGCGCTTTGTCACCACCGACCATCACGGACAGCGTGCCGTCGACCGCTTTGGGTTCACCGCCGCTGACCGGTGCGTCCAGCATGGCGATCTCTTTCTCCGCCAGCACAGCAGCAATTTCACGGCTGGCAAGCGGTGCGATTGAACTCATATCCACCACAATGCTTCCGGCACGCGCACCTTCGATGACGCCGTTTTCGCCCAGCACCACCTCTTTTACATGTGGAGAGTTAGGCAGCATGGTGATGATAACGTCGCTCTGCTCCGCAACCTGTTTCGGTGTTTCAGCTGACGTCGCACCTGCCGCAACCACTTCCGCGACGGCTTCCAGATTTCTGTCCATCACGACTAATGAGTAACCTGCTTTCAGCAGATTTTTACTCATCGGTTTTCCCATAATGCCCAGTCCAATAAAACCAATTTTCATCGCCCTAACCTCATTGTCTGATGTAGATATCACTTCAATTCACGATGAACCCGCCTCATGACGGATCCGATTCGCAGCGGAATCACTGAATTACTTTTTGTATTTGTCGCTCAGCGCCTGTGTCGCGCTGCGGAATACGCCCAGATCGCTGCCTACCGCGACGAAGCTTGCACCCCATTCCAGATAGCGACGCGCATCGGCTTCAACCGGAGCCAGAATGCCGCAAGGTTTGTTATGCGCCGCAGCGCGATCGAAGATGTGGCGGATCGCTTTCTGCACGTCAGGATGGTTAGGCTGACCGAGATAGCCCAGCGCCGCAGACAGATCGCTCGGGCCAACGAATACGCCGTCTACGCCGTCTACCGCGATGATCGCATCCAGATTGTCGAGGCCGTCCTGGCTTTCGATTTGCACCACGACGGTAATGTTGTCGTTAATCTTGGCGAAATAGTCCGGTTCGGTGCCATAGCTATTGCTACGATGCGCCACAGAAACACCGCGAATACCCGCAGGCGGGTAACGGGTTGAAGCGACCGCACGCGCGGCTTCTTCTGCCGTTTCCACGAAGGGGATCAGGAAGTTATTGAACCCTATATCCAACAGCCGTTTGATGATGATCGGCTCATTGCACGGCGGGCGGACGACGGGCGCACTGTGGCTACCTTTCAGCGCCATTAGCTGAGGGATAAACGTCACGATATCGTTAGGCGCGTGTTCTCCATCCAGCACTAGCCAGTCGAATCCCGCGAGCCCCAGCACTTCAGTTGAAATCGGGTTGCCTAGCGCACACCAGCAGCCAATCAACGTTTTCCCCTGCTGCAAATCTTGGCGAAAACGGTTAGGTAACAGCGGAGTCTTCATTTTTTATCCTCGGTCATTCCAGCGCCACTTAGCTGAAGCGGCGCGCTCAAAAACGGAAAAGCAGAACGTTAGCGAACCAGACACGGACGTTTATTATCAAATGTCCACTCAGGAATAAGGTACTGCATTCCCATTGCGTCGTTACGTGCGCCTAATCCCATGTTTTTATACAGTTCGTGTGCTTTCATTACCTGATCCATATCCAGCTCAACACCCAGACCCGGTTTCTTCGGTACTTCCACCATGCCGCCAACAATCTGCAACGGTTCTTTCGTCAGGCGCTGGTTGCCTTCCTGCCAGATCCAGTGCGTATCAATCGCCGTAATCTTGCCCGGAGCCGCCGCGGCGACCTGAGTAAACATGGCCAGTGAAATATCAAAGTGGTTATTGGAGTGAGAACCCCAGGTTAAGCCCCATTCGTGGCACATCTGCGCCACACGAACGGAACCTTGCATCGTCCAGAAGTGCGGATCGGCCAACGGAATATCGACCGATTGCAGCGAAATCGTGTGGCCCATTTGTCGCCAGTCGGTAGCGATCATGTTGGTCGCGGTAGGCAGACCGGTCGCACGGCGGAATTCAGCCATCACTTCACGACCGGAGAAACCTTGTTCCGCGCCGCACGGATCTTCTGCATACGCCAGTACGCCGCGCAGTTGTTTGCCCAGACCGATAGCTTCATCCAGCGACCAGGCACCGTTCGGGTCTAGCGTGATACGTGCCTGCGGGAAGCGCTTAGCCAGTGCAGTCACTGCTTCGGCTTCTTCACTACCAGCCAGTACACCGCCTTTCAGTTTGAAATCATTGAATCCGTATTTTTCATACGCGGCTTCAGCCAGACGCACGATGGTTTCTGATGACAGAGCTTCTTCGTGACGCAGCCGATACCAGTCGCACTTCTCATTCGTCTGGCTCTGGTAAGGCAGATCGGTTTTATTACGATCGCCGATGTAGAACAGATAACCCAGCATTTCTACCGCATCACGCTGTTGGCCATCGCCCAGCAGCGAGGCCACGCTGACATTGAGGAATTGCCCCAGCAGATCGAGCATTGCGGCTTCTATACCCGTGACGACATGGATGGTGATACGCAGATCGAACGTCTGCAAACCGCGTCCAGAAGAGTCACGGTCAGCGAACTGCGCACGCACTGCCGTCATCACGTTTTTGTATTCGCCCAGCGTTTTACCCACCACCAGCGCGGCAGCATCCTCAAGCGTCTGACGGATTTTTTCACCGCCAGGAATTTCACCAACACCGGTATTCCCAGCGTTATCTTTCAGAATCACAATGTTGCGAGTGAAATAGGGTGCATGTGCACCGCTCAGGTTGAGCAGCATACTGTCGTGACCTGCAACCGGAATAACCTGCATGTGGGTAATAACCGGAGTTGAATTTTGCAACGTCATTTTCTTATCCTTATCTCTCTAATTTTTCTATGTAGGGTTAGCGGCCAAAAACCGGGCGTTTACGATCAAATTTCCAACCAGGAATCAGGTACTGCATGGCGGCTGCATCATTACGTGCCCCGCTCGGTAATTTTTTATACAGATCGTGAGCTTTCATGACCTGTTCCATATCCAGCTCAATTCCCAGACCGGGACGATCTGGCACCTTAATTTTACCGTTGACGATTTGCAGCGGCTCTTTGGTCAGATGCTGCCCTTCCTGCCAGATCCAGTGCGTATCAATCGCCGTCGGGTTACCCGGCGCCGCCGCACCCACGTGCGTGAACATCGCCAGGGAGATATCGAAATGGTTATTTGAATGGCAGCCCCACGTCAGGCCCCACTCATCACATAACTGGGCGACGCGTACCGCACCGTGCATCGTCCAGAAATGCGGATCGGCCAGCGGGATATCGACCGCTTGCAACATCACGGCATGATTCATTTCACGCCAGTTGGTGGCAATCATGTTGGTCGCTACTGGCAGCCCGGTAGCACGGCGGAATTCAGCCATCACCTCACGACCGGAGAAACCTTGCTCAGCACCGCACGGGTCTTCCGCATAGGTCAGAATGCCCTTCATGTCTTTGCACAAATCTATTGCTTCATCCAGCAGCCAGGCACCGTTTGGATCGACGGTAATGCGGGCATCTGGGAAACGTTTTTTCAGCGCCTTCACGGCATCGATTTCCTGCTCACCGGGCAGCACGCCACCTTTAAGTTTGAAATCTTTGAATCCGTAGCGGTCGGTGGTGGCTTCGGCCAGACGCACAATCGCCTCGCTGTCCATCGCCTGTTGGTGACGCAGGTGGTACCACTCGTGCTTACCTTTTTCACCTGATACTTTCTCACCAGATAAATAAGGCAAATCCGTCTTCGTGCGGTCGCCGATATAGAACAGGTAACCGAGCACGGTGACTTCATCACGCTGCTTACCCGGCCCAAGCAGTTCGGCAACCGGGACACCCATGAATTGCCCCAGCAGATCGAGCAGAGCCGCTTCGAGTGCCGCCACCGCATTCACGCGCAGCTCAAATGTCCAGGCACCTTTGCCGAAAGAATCAAAATCAGAAGATTGGTTGCCGACATGGATGTCATGAACCAGACGGTTCATACGGGCGATTTGTTCGCCTTTCACGCGGGGAATGGCCTCGACCAGCGTGTTGTAAATGACTTCACCACCGGGAGCCTCACCAACACCGGTATGCCCAGCGCTGTCGGTTAAAATCACGATGTTACGGGTGAAGTAAGCGCCATGTGCACCACCGATATTCAGCAGCATGCTGTCATAGCCCGCAACAGGGATGACTTTCATGTCGGTAATTACAGGAGTCGCTGAAAAATTTGTCATTACAGGCTCCCGTCATGAGTAGAGCAAACAGAATTTACGCTTAGGTTTCCGATACTTGCCAAAACGCAGGTACGCATTGAGGCGGATGAAAATAATTCAGTCATACAGAAATAAAAAACAGATGGTGCACCAGTAGATGATTTCATGTTGTTTTCCTACTTTTTAGCGCGACCTTGTTTTTACTCTGATTTGAAATGAACAATGCCTGTAGGGTTATCAGAATAAAAACAGGTATAACTACCTTGATACCGGAATAAAACGATCGGGAAAGCGGTGCCATAATCCGTGCCGCCTTACCAACCTCAGTAAAAAGTATAAGTTTTCTTATTTCACAACTCATTGGGCAATAGCACAGCATTCCCTGTCGAAATGCAGATTAAATATGTCATTATCACAGGCCAATGGGAGGTGTTTCACGAAAACCGGGAAAAGCGAATTTCTGCCTTATAAACACCGGAATACAGACCATTAGCGCCCGATTTCAAATAGGTAAATCCCTACTTTCCATGACATAAATAAAGGACAAAACGCCGAGCCATCAGTATGACGGCACAGCGTTTTGTGTTACTGCCTACATGCAGGTTAATGCTGTAACGAACGACTTTAATTCTTAACGAATGGCTTCAATTCGACACGTTTAATATCTTGCACAATGAACAGGTAGCTGACGATGGCAACCAGCGCATGGATCCCGACATACACCAAGCCACCATTGAAAGAGCCGGTCATCCCGATGATGTAGCCAATTGCAATCGGCGTTACGATACCAGACGCATTGCCGAACATATTGAACAGCCCGCCACTCAACCCGCTGATTTCTTTCGGTGCCGTATCGGCCATAACCGCCCAACCTAGCGCACCAATACCTTTGCCGAAGAAGGCCGCAGACATCACAGCAATGACGACCCACTCGGTTTCAACGTAGTTACAAATCACCATCGACATGGAGAGCAACATACCGAGAACGATAGGCGTTTTACGGGCAAAGGTCAGTGAATTGGTCCGGCGCATCAGGTAATCGGAAATGATGCCGCCCAGAACGCCACCCACAAAACCGCAGATAGCAGGCACCGAGGCAACAAATCCCGCTTTGAGGATCGACATGCCGCGCGCCTGAACCAGATAAAGTGGGAACCAGGTGATGAAGAAGTAGGTCATTGCGTTAATGCAATATTGACCAATATAAACACCAAGCATCATACGGGACTGCAGTAATTGCTTGATCTGATGCCATTTTTCACCCTTCACGGTCGCTTTCTTCGACCCTTTGGCATCCATATTAATCAGTGCGCCACCGGCTTCAATATAATCCAGTTCAGCCTGATTCACGCTAGGGTGATCTTTGGGATCGTGGATCACTTTCAGCCAGACAAAGCTGAGGATGATACCTAACCCGCCCATGAACCAGAACACATGCGCCCAACCTACGGCGTGTACCAGCCAGCCCATGATAGGAGCGAAGATCACGGTCGCAAAGTACTGTGCCGAGTTGAATATCGCGACAGCCGTTCCACGCTCCTGTGCGGGGAACCAAGCCGCCACAATTCGGCTATTTCCCGGGAAGGAAGGTGATTCACACAAGCCGACCATAAAGCGCAGGAGGAACAAAGAAATGACGATGCCCGCCCCGCTGAAGATATCGACAAAGCCTTGTAATAAGGTAAAAATCGACCAGGTGAAGATACTGTAAAAATAGACTTTCTTTGAGCCAAAGCGATCGAGCAGCCAGCCTCCGGGTATTTGACCAATAACATATGCCCAGGAGAACGCAGAGAAGATAAATCCCATCCCTACCGCATCCAGTCCAATATCCTTGGACATTGCTGAACCAGCAATGGACAAGGTCGCACGGTCTCCATAGTTAAATGACGTGACAATAAACAACATCACGACAATCCAGTAGCGGGCGTTTGTTCTCTTTTGTATCGCGCCAGCTGCTGAGCTTACTGTATTCATGATGAACTCCTGCTTCAATCGCGGTTCGCTCATTCATTCTGAATAACAGATAACGGTGTAGGGTTATCAGAATGAAGATCGGTGGATAGTTAACATTCCCATTTTTATTTTTTTTTGCGAATAGCCAGGCTATATAGCATCAGAGTAATTAGCTGACATCTTCAACTCGCAGGAACATTATAATTTTTACCTGCTGGATGCTCACTAGATAAAAGCACAACATTAAAAATGTCCTTTGGAATATGTTGGTGCACTTGCCCTATATAGTGCGAGGTATTTCACGAAAAACGCCGTTATTCTCTTTTTACATTCATACATATTATTTTCATTTCCGGCCTAAAAACAGTGCGCAGACAAAATGTGATCAAACTCACCAAAAACTAGTCATTCACCCGATAAATAAGAAACAAAAAGCGCCGGCTTAGGTCAATTGCATAATGTACGAGAAAGGAACCTCACGTATACTCATTAGCGAGCAATGAAGTAGTCATGTGGTAAGTTACTCGTATAGTAATAGTTACCACAGCGTTTCTGATAAACAAATAATAAAGGCTTGCATCATGTCAGATAAATCAGAAAGTAATGCTGCACAAGAGCAGCCACTTTATATTAAGGTTCACGATTCCGATAATGTTGCCATTGTTGTTAATAATAATGGCTTACGTGCCGGAACCCGTTTTAATGATAATCTGGAATTAATTGAACATGTTCCGCAAGGTCACAAAGTTGCCCTTGTTGATATCGCCAAATCAGGCGCAATCATCCGCTATGGCGAAATTATCGGCTATGCGCTGCGCGATATTGCCAAAGGAAGCTGGATTGACGAATCCGTTGTCGAGTTACCTCAGGCACCCGCGCTGGAAACCTTACCGCTGGCGACCAACATTCCCCCTTCTCTTCCTCCGCTGGAAGGCTACACCTTTGAAGGTTATCGCAACGCTGATGGCAGCGTAGGCACGAAAAACCTGTTGGGCATTACCACCAGCGTACACTGCGTCGCGGGCGTAGTGGACTATGTCGTCAAAATTATCGAGCGAGATTTATTACCCAAGTATCCCAATGTGGACGGTGTGGTCGCGCTCAATCACCTCTATGGCTGTGGCGTGGCAATCAATGCCCCTGCGGCGGTCGTTCCTATCCGCACCATTCACAATCTGGCACTGAACCCGAATTTTGGCGGCGAGATACTGGTGGTGGGTCTGGGCTGTGAAAAATTACAGCCGGAACGCCTGCTAGAAGGAACGCCAGATGTACAGGCCATCTCCCTCGATGACACCAGCATTGTCCGCTTGCAGGATGAACACCATGTTGGTTTCAGATCGATGGTGGATGACATTCTGACGATGGCAGACAAACACCTGCAACGATTGAACAAACGTCAACGTGAAACCTGTCCAGCATCAGAGTTGGTTGTCGGTATGCAGTGTGGCGGCAGCGATGCTTTCTCTGGCGTCACCGCTAACCCAGCCGTTGGTTTTGCATCTGACCTGCTGGTACGTTGCGGCGCAACCGTCATGTTCTCCGAAGTGACCGAAGTACGCGACGCTATCCATCTGCTAACACCACGCGTCATCAATGAAGAGGTCGGTAAACGTCTGTTGGAAGAAATGGCCTGGTACGATAACTACCTCGACAGCGGCCAGACCGACCGTAGCGCCAACCCATCGCCGGGCAACAAAAAAGGTGGCCTCGCGAACGTGGTGGAAAAAGCACTCGGCTCTATCGCCAAATCCGGCACCAGCGCAATTGTCGAAGTCCTGTCCCCCGGCCAGCGCCCCACCAAACGCGGGTTGATTTACGCAGCAACACCAGCCAGCGACTTTGTGTGTGGTACCCAGCAGCTCGCTTCCGGCATCACCGTACAGGTCTTCACCACCGGTCGCGGTACGCCCTATGGTCTGCTGGCCGTACCCGTGATCAAAATGGCGACCCGTACCGCGTTGGCAAACCGCTGGCACGATCTGATGGATATTGATGCCGGTACGATTGCAACCGGAGACGCCACGATCGAAGACGTCGGCTGGCAGCTTTTTCATTTCATTTTGGATATCGCTAGCAGCAAGAAAAAAACCTGGTCCGATCAATGGGGGCTTCATAATGCCCTTGCCGTTTTCAACCCAGCCCCAGTAACCTGATTATATTTTTCCGCAGGCCAGAGCCATTATCTGGCCTGCGGATGGCATTATTTGATCTACAATAAATTCAGCTTCAATAAAAACATAGAAAAAGCAGTAATTAAAAGAACAAACATCAATGCAGCAACATTTCATTTCATTCATGCAAAGAAAAAATAAAAAAAAGTTAACAATAAGTTCTTCTTATTGTCAATTACTCCCATCCAGAACACTCTCTTAGTAAATCTACTATGTGCCCCTCACCTATTTTTCATCATTTTTTCTCTGATTATTTATTGCCAATAAAATGAATCAATTGACAGGTAATCGTCCTCATCATAAATTTACGCGTGCTGAAAAAGCGTGCTAACACTGATGAAACATTTGTTACAAATATATAGTTACAAAACGCCATCACGCACAATATAGGGTCAATAGCCCGCTCATTAAAAATAGTGCATAGCATTGTTTTATATAAGCGAGTAAATCGCCCAAAAAAATTCAGTATACCTATTTGAATAACTTGAATATTTACACAGCAATATGCCTGACAGATTTCACGGTATCGTCACGCGGCAGCCCTGTAACGTTTCAGCCTCTGGAATAACCAGAACGGCTGAGGCGAGAAAAGCAGCCAACATGGCTGAACCTGGAAACTGAGCGGGATACGTACGCCGGGGTTTCTAATGAGATTGAATACACCTGTAACACAGCAGGAGTATCTGTTAGACATGGACACCATATTGATGTCCACAACAAATATTCACAGCCACATTACCTATGCCAACTCTGCCTTCATTAAGGTTAGCGGTTTTTCTGAAGAGCAGCTCATCAACCAGCCTCACAATATTGTGCGTCATCCAGATATGCCCGTTGAAGCCTATGCCGACATGTGGTTTACGTTGAAACAAGGTGATAGCTGGACTGGATTAGTTAAAAATCGTCGTAACAACGGCGACCACTATTGGGTTCGCGCCAACGTTACACCGGTTTACCAGCAAGAGCAGCTTGCGGGCTATATCTCGGTACGTAACACGCCCAATGCCGAAGAAATAAAAGCGGCCGAAATGCTGTATAGCGCCGTGCAGAAAAAACAGGCGGGCAGCCGCAAGTTCTATAAAGGGCTGGTCGTTCGCACCGGACTCTTTTCTCCGCTGTCGCTCTTACAAAAATTGTCAGTCCGTTGGCGCTTGCGTATCGCGGTATTGGCTGTGGGGCTGATCCCTGCACTATGTGCTTTCAGTGGAATGAATCCGCTATGGCTATTGGCACTGACGCTGTTACTCATCGTCATCATGGATCAGTTTCTGCAAAAGCAAATTGCACAGCCAATCAGGATGATACTCAAGCAGGCTCAGCATGTCGTATCCGGTCGTAAAGTAAACCATACCCATATGAATCGGGTAGACGAAATTGGCCTGCTGCTACGCTCCGTCAACCAGTTTGGCTTGAACCTACACTCGCTTGTCGATGACGTCAGTACGCAGGTTAACGGCATCACCAATGTCAGTCACAAACTGGCAGAAAACAATGTCGACCTGAATACGCGCACAGAAGAAACATCAGCAAATCTGCAACAAACCGCCGCCGCCATTGAAGAAATCACCGTTGCCGTACAACAAAGTGCAGAAACGGCGGCACAAGCCACAACAATGGCACAAGCAGCCAGCAGTACCGCCCTTAAAGGTGGCAATATCATGAAGGAAACCATCGGCATGATGGATTCCATCTCCAGCGCCAGCGATAAAATCGTTGATATCATTGGCGTGATAGACAGTATTGCCTTCCAGACGAACATCCTTGCGCTGAACGCAGCGGTTGAAGCCGCCCGTGCTGGCGTGCAGGGACGGGGGTTTGCCGTGGTGGCCGCTGAAGTTCGCAATCTGGCACAGCATTCCGCCTCTGCGGCCAAAGAGATTAAAACGTTGATTGACACCAACGTAGAAAGCGTGAAAAAAGGCAGCACAATGGTAGAGAACGCGGGCAAACATATCAGCGACATCGTTGATGAAGTCTTGCAGGTCTCCACCATGATCAAAGAGATCAGCAACGCAACGCATGAGCAAACTTCTGCACTGGGCCTGATCAATACCTCTATTGCACAGATAGAACAAATGACGCAGCGCAATACCGATATGGTCACGCACTCAACAGAAGCCGCAGAAGGGCTAAACATTCAGGCTAAGCGACTGAACAGCGCGATTAACGTGTACGGTAGTTAACTGCGTCATGTCATCACTATTGCTGGCAAGAGAGTAAGGAAACACTCTTGTCAGCCCCCCTTTTTTCCTTTAACAAGTGCCCGGCAGTCCCTCACTGATTTGTAAGTTTTTCGTAAAGAAAATAGCGGCACAGCCGATAGTGATTGGAGAACTGACTTATTTCAGGAGGAAGTGATGTCCAACGATATCAGCCGGATTACCATGAATACGTTGTCAAAAGTAGCGGTGGCACCTACGGCCAGTAAGAGTAAGGCTACATCAACTACAGAGAGTAATGCTGCACCCGCGGCCAGTAGTGGTAATGGCGCTCAACAAAAAATTGCCGCATTACAAAATCAAATCAAAGTTCTAACCAAACAGCTAAGAGAATTGAGCGAATCAGCCGTCAATGCGCAAAGTGAAGATGAGCGCAAACTCATTAAGCAGCAGCAGCAAATGATTCAGGCGCAAATACAGGCACTCTATGCCGAGATTGCCCGCATCCAAAAAGAAGAAGCAGAAAAGCAAGCGCTTAGCGCGGCATCAGAAACAACATCACAACAAAATGAAAAAAAAGACGGTGTTGATATCTACGTCTGACCGCAATCTCTGACGCATTCCCCCATTATTTATCTCTCTTTCCTGGCTGATACATTCCGTTACATTAGCTGTCAGGAAAGTGAGTATTTCATGTTTCATTGCCAACAATGTCACCTTCGAGAAAGTGTTTAAATTGCCGATATAAGGGCTTGTACCCCTAATAATTTGGGTATGACGGCATATTTTCAGGAGGGAAAATGTCAAACACAATAAGCAGTACTAGCATATCGACAACAACGGCAAGCAGCAGTAAAAGTAGCAACACGTCAGAGCAGCAGATTGCGCAGTTAACCAAGCAGGTCCAGACGCTCACCAAACAGGTGAGTAAGCTGACCGAATCGGCTTCCAGCGCAGAAAGCGATGAAGAACGTAAACTGATCGAACAGCAGCAGCAGGCAATTCAGGCCCAGATCCAGGCATTACAGGCTCAAATTGCTCGTTTGCAGAGTGAGAAATCAGAGCAACAGTCTGATTCCTCTTCTACGACGCAAAATGCTAAACAAGAAGGCGTTAATCGTCCAACCGCAGACAACAAGATTAATATCTACGTATAGTCTGCGTCAGGGATGGAGTAGTCAGTAAACGCAAAAGGTCGCTTCATTGAAACGACCTTTTTTCATCACGGGTTACGCCGAGAGAGGGATAATCAGGAACGAGGTCGCTTCAGCGGCGTTACCAACCCTTGTAGACCCTCTATCTTGATTGCCAGCGTAATTTGCATCAACTCCCCTAAGCGCCCCTGAGGAAATTCATCCTTACGGGAAAACCACAGCAGGTACTCTTCCGGTAAATCAATCAACACCCGCCCTTTATATTTCCCAAAAGGCATCTGCATCCTGGCAATATCTATCAGGTCTTCTTTTTCCACCCGCTTTCACTCCCAATAGCTTAGTCGTTTCAGGTTCAAGATACACAGAGCGACCACAAGGCGAGGCCCCATTTAGGAACCTCATCCCCGTGTTTCTCCTATAACGTGCTTACGTCACCGTGATTATTCAATAGTCGGATCATTTCCGCCTCATCGATCACTGGGATCCCCAACTCTTGCGCTTTCGCCAGTTTAGAGCCTGCGGCTTCACCAGCGATCACCATATCGGTTTTCTTCGAGACGCTGCCGCTCACTTTTGCCCCTAAGGCCGTTAGTCGATCTTTGGCTTCATCACGGGACAGAATACTCAGCGATCCGGTCAATACTACCGTTTTCCCCGCAAACGGGCTGTCGATCTCTTCAGCATTGACGACCTTAACCTCTGGCCAGTAGATGTTGATACCGGCAGGATCGGTCAGCTCGCGGATCACGGTTTGGTTGTGCTCTTCTTCAAGGAAATGGCGTACATGCGCGGCAACGATTTTACCGACATCCGGCACCTCAAGCAGCGCGTCTTCATCGGCAGCAAAAAGCGTCTCCAGCGAACCAAAATGCGCAGCCAGATTGGCAGCCGTCGATTCGCCAACGTCACGGATCCCCAGCGCATACAGGAAGCGCGCCAGCGTGGTGCTCTTCGCCTTTTCCAGCGCATTGACCAAGTTCATCGCGGACTTCGGCCCCATGCGATCCAAACCCGTCATGATCCCGGCGCTCAGACGAAACAGATCGGCCGGTGTTTTGACGTACTCTTTTTCCACCAGTTGATCGATGATCTTATCGCCCATGCCCTCGACATCCAGCGCACGGCGAGAAACAAAGTGCTTCAGCGCCTCTTTACGCTGGGCACCACAGATCAATCCACCGGTACAACGCGTGACGGCTTCCCCTTCCACACGTTCAACATCAGATCCACACACGGGGCAGGCCGCAGGAAAAACGATCGGTTGCACGGTTTCGGGCCGTTCAGATTCCACGATGCCGACGATCTGCGGGATAACATCCCCCGCTCGGCGCACAATCACGCGATCGCCAATCTGCAAACCTAGCCGCTCAATTTCATCGGCATTATGCAGCGTAGCGTTGCTGACGATCACACCCGCCACGGCGACGGGTTCCAGACGCGCAACGGGCGTAATCGCCCCCGTCCGCCCCACCTGAAACTCGACATCGCGCACCCAGGTCAGCTGTTCCTGCGCGGGGAATTTAAACGCCACCGCCCAGCGAGGCGCACGGGCAACGAACCCTAATCGTTCCTGCAACGCCAGCGAATCAACTTTGACGACGACGCCATCAATATCAAAGCCTAATGAACTACGAGTCTGTTCAACCTGACGATAAAAATCGAGTACCTCAGCCGGACCAGTGCATAACTTGATTCTGTCGCTAACCGGCAATCCCCACGCCTTGAACTGCATCAACCGCTCCCAGTGGCTCGCGGGCAGTTCACCGCCTTCCAACAGGCCGACACCATAGCAGAAGAAGGTCAACGGGCGTTTAGCCGTAATGCGTGGATCGAGCTGGCGCAGCGATCCGGCAGCGGCGTTACGCGGGTTGGCAAAGACTTTGCTCCCTGTACGGCGAGCCTCTTCGTTTAACTTCTCAAAGCCGCCGTGCTTCATAAACACTTCGCCGCGCACTTCAACACGACGCGGAATATTTTCACCCTCAAGACGCAATGGGATCGCCCCAACGGTACGGATGTTACTGGTGATATTTTCCCCAGTCGTTCCATCCCCTCGCGTGGCTGCCTGTACCAGAACACCCTCTTCATACAACAGGCTGACAGCCAAGCCATCCAGTTTCAGTTCACAGCAGAATGTCAGATCGTCACCGTTCTTCAGCCTGTCACCAATTCGCTTGCTGAAGGCCAGATAGCTTTCTTCATCAAACACATTATCCAGCGATAGCATTGGCACTTCATGGCGGACCTGCTCAAATGCGGCCAATGGTGCCGCACCAACGCGCTGTGTAGGAGAATCGCTCGTCACCAGTTCTGGGTGATCGGCTTCTAACGCCTTCAGTTCCTGCATGAGTTTGTCATATTCGCTATCAGGAATTTCGGGCGCATCTTCAACGTGATATTTGTATTCGTGATGGCGTAAGACCCGGCGCAACTCCGCTACCCGCAGTGCGACCGCATTCACTTCGGCTGGTTCTTTCTTCACTGGTTTCATACCTGTTTTATCTGACGTGTCGCCCTGTCGGCGTCATGATTTTTATGATTCTCGCCCGTGATAGGCCTAGGCGAGAATCATTAACTTGCAGCTTGAACGGCATCGACGCCGTCAGTTTTATTTCGTTTAAGATTGAGACGTGCTGGCTTTAATCGTGTTGATAATATTTGTCGTGGAGCAACCGTCCTCAAAATTCAGGACTTTCACTTCACCGCCGTTGGCCCAGACCTCTTCACTACCGGCGATTTCATGTGGCTGGTAGTCTCCGCCTTTCACCAGAATATCCGGCAGGATACTGGCAATCAGACGCTGCGGCGTACCTTCTTCAAATGGCACGACCCAGTCGACAGCTTCCAATGCGCCCAACACGATCATCCGCTGCGGCAGCGGGTTGACAGGCCGAGTCGGCCCCTTCAGGCGTTTAGTTGAAGCATCGCTGTTTACCGCAACGATCAGCCGATCGCCAAGTTTGCGAGCATTTGCCAGATAAGACACATGTCCAGCATGCAGAATATCGAAGCAGCCGTTGGTCATCACAATCTTTTCGCCACGCTGACGCGCCAACTCAACGGCATGTTTCAGCTGTTCTTCGGTCATCACACCAAATCCAGTGTCGGCACGGCCACGGATAGCATTTTCCAACTCAATCGGAGTAACGGTTGAAGTTCCCAGCTTGCCAACGACGACGCCTGCGGCAGCATTCGCCAGGAAACAGGCCTCTTCCAGCGAATTACCCGCCGCCAGCGCAGCAGCCAGCACACCAATCACCGTGTCGCCAGCACCAGTGACGTCATACACTTCCTGCGCCAGCGTCGGCAAATGCAGTGGGGCTTTGCCCGGCTGTAGCAACGTCATCCCTTGCTCGGAACGCGTAATCAGCAACGCAGACAGCTCGTAATCAGCCACCAGTTGCATACCGCGCTCGACCAGTTCTTCTTCCGTTTTACTACGCCCTGCGACTGCTTCAAATTCAGACAGATTCGGCGTCAGCAGCGTCGCACCACGGTAACGGGAAAAATCGGTGCCTTTTGGGTCGATCAGCACCGGAACGCCAGCCGCTTTTGCCGTCTGAATCATGGTTTGCACATGCGCCAAGGCGCCTTTTGCATAGTCAGACAGCACCAGCGCGCCAATTTCTGGCAGCGCCTGTTGGATACGCTCAATGATCGGTTGAGGATCAATCCCCTCAAAGCCCTCTTCGAAATCCAGTCGAATCAGTTGCTGATTGCGCGACAGTACGCGCAGCTTGGTGATCGTCGGGTGCGTAGGAACAGAGACAAAATCACACTTCACATTCACTTCGCCAAGTTTGGCGTTCAGTGCGCGTGCAGCATCATCAACCCCCGTTAACCCGACCAGACGCGATCCCGCCCCTAATGCTGCGATATTCATTGCGACGTTCGCCGCGCCGCCCGGGCGCTCTTCGATCGTATCAACCTTGACCACAGGCACCGGTGCCTCTGGTGAAATTCGGCTGGTTGGCCCATACCAGTAACGATCCAGCATGACATCACCAACCACTAACACACCCGCTTGACGGAAATCAGGCAGCGTCACTTTCATCCTCTACTCCAGGCTTATTTCGCATAATGCGCGTAATAATATCATAGGCACGTATCATACACGCCACTGCTGCGCGGCTCTAAACCGCACGGCACATTTTGACCATATAGATATACCCTAAATAATTCGAGTTGCAGGAAGGCGGCGACGCAGCGAGTCCCCAGGAGCTTACATCAGTAAGTGACTGGGGTGAGCGAGAAAAGCCAACGCACATGCAGCTTGAAGTATGACGGGTGGAGAAACTTACGCACCCATCAGCCACTTATTCCAACTCACCAGCACCTGTTCCCGCTCAGCAACAAACCGATCCTTGCTAACCCGCCCGGACAGTTCCTGCAAAGCCAGATGGTGCAGTTCATTGCGCATCGTGACATAGGCCAGCTTGAGCGCATTGGCTTCGCTCTCTTCCATCACGCCATACTGCGCCATCAGCTCCAGAATACGCACATTGTCTGACCAGTGAGTCAAACGTGGTTCCTGCGCGGCGTAGCGCAGCACCAGATACTGGGTGATAAATTCGATATCCGTAATACCGCCCGCATCAGTTTTGATATCAAAGCGTGATTTATCTTTGTTCGCCAAATGCTGACGCATTTTTTCCCGCATTTCCCGCACTTCAGTTCGCAAGGTATCTGCATCACGCTCTGCACAGAGGATACTGCGGCGGATAGACTCAAATGTCTGTTGCACACCGCTTTCGCCGTACACCATACGCGCGCGCACCAATGCCTGATGCTCCCACGTCCACGCCTCATTGCGCTGATAATCATCAAATGCTTCAACCGTGCTGACCAACATGCCAGCCGCGCCCGATGGCCGCAAACGGGCATCCACTTCATACAGAATGCCTGATGACGTACGGGTGCTAAACAGATGCATCACACGTTGTGCAAGCCGCAGGTAAAACTGGCGACCATCAATACTGCGCTCGCCATCCGTCATCACGTCCGATGGACAATCCAGCAAGAACACCAGATCCAGATCGGAGCTATAGCCCAATTCCCATCCCCCGAGTTTGCCATAGGCAATGACGGCAAAGCCACGGCCTTCACGATGCTGCAAGTGGGAGGGTTGGCCGTAGCGCTCCACCATCAGCCCCCACGCCTGCTGAACCACTGCCGCGATAATCGCTTCTGCCAAATACGTTAAGTGATCGCTCACTTTCATTACCGGCAGTACGCCACCGATATCTCCTGCGGCGATGCGTAACTGTTGTGACTGCTTAAACTGGCGAACGGCTTCCAACTGTTGTTCTTCATCATCCTCAGGGACGCGCATCAAATACTGACGTAACTCGTCAGCGTACGCGCCCGGAGCCGTCGGCTGATACAGCGTTGACGCATCAAGCAATTCATCCAACAGAAGGGGATAACGTGCCAGTTGACTGGCAACCATCGGCGAAGCCGCACACAGGCGAATCAGTTGGGCCAGCGCGGCACGAGACTCCAGTAACAGTTCGAGATAGGTGGTTCGAGTGACAATCCCCAGCAGCAGCGGGGTCAAACGAGACAGCACCGTATCGGCCTCCTGACGAGCACAGACCTCCGCCAGCAAACACGGCATGAGCTGATCCAGCACATCTCGCCCGCGTGGCCCTATTGTGCGTTTCGCCACATCATTACGGAATTCCACAATCGTCCGCATCAGCTTCTCACGCACGGTTTCCGTAAGATGCGGCGTCAGCGGAGCCAGGTCACCGTCATCCAGCGTGTCCTGCCATAGGCTGCTATAGCTGCTATGTTCAGGGATATCATTATTGTCCGGTGCATCATCGCCAATCAGTTCATCAAATACGTGGCGCACCGCCTGCATATGCTGTGACAACATGGATTGCAACGTGTCCCAACTGTCGAACCCCATTCCCCATGCCAACCGCTGCTGATTCAGTTCATCACTCGGCAGCGTTTGTGTCTGTTCATCGGCAATCGCCTGCAACAGGTTTTCCAAACGGCGCAGAAACAGATAAGAGGTACTGAGATCGTGCACCTGCTGCGGGGTTAATAACCCCAATGCTCCCACATGCTGGAGAGTAGGCAACAGTGAACGTCCCTGTAACCCCGGTTCACGTCCGCCTCGAATCAGTTGGAAAACCTGCGTGATAAATTCGATCTCACGAATCCCACCCGCGCCCAGCTTGATGTTATTGCGCAGATCCCGGCGACGCACTTCACGGGCAATCATGCCCTTCATATTGCGTAAAGACTGGATCACGCTGAAGTCAATATAACGACGAAAGACGAAGGGCTTTAATGTACTGCGCAGTTCCTGACTGTAGGCATCGTCCATTCCGCCCATCAGACGCGCTTTAACCATCGCGTAGCGTTCCCAGTCGCGGCCCTGTTCCTGATAATAATCCTCCATGGCCGCAAAGCTGAGCACAAGTGGCCCGCTGTCGCCAAAGGGACGTAGCCGCATGTCCACACGGTAAACAAAGCCATCGACGGTCGGCTGATCCAGCACCTTAATGAGCCGCTGTCCCAAGCGCGTGAAGAACTGCGCGTTATCCAGCTCACGCCGTCCGCCTTGCGTATGACCATTTTCGGGATAAACGAAGATCAGGTCGATATCTGAAGAGAAGTTAAGCTCTCCCCCACCCAATTTTCCCATGCCAAGAATCAGCAGAGGCTGAGCAACGCCCTGCGCATTGCAAGGTGTCCCCCACTCACGGCAACAGGCCTGATATAGCCAGCTTCTCGCCGCCACAATTATCACCTCGGCCAGCTCGCTAAGCTGACGCAGCGAGTGTTCCGTCGTACTGGTTTGCAGCGCCTGCGACCACGCAATTCGCACCAGCATATGGCGGCGAAACCGGCGCAATGCCGCCATCAACGCATTTTCATCGTTAACGTCAACCAGTGCGTTGCTCAACCAATCGGCGTAGTGCTGCCACTCTTCAGGCTGTGGCGGCTGCTGATGAATCTCCTGCCACCAGTCAGGATGCAGCGCAAGCGCATCGCTGACAAAATCACTCAATGCCAGAACAGCCGAGTCGTTGTCTGTTATCGGTTCATCAGGCGCGGCCTCCCGCAAACGCGACAAAGCACGCTGAGATTGTTCCGTCAGAAGCACAGGTAAAGCGGGCAAAGGAAGTATCGACATGGGGGTTCCCTTGATACGCCGCCTATCCTCACTGACAAGCGGCAGTTAACGGTTACTGTGATGGTCCACCGCTATGCAGCCAGAACGGAGGCAGGGTCAACACTTCTTTGCGATAGGCTTCCAGATAAACAGAAGGAGCCTGATCGACAGCAAGGTGCTCAATTTCCTGTAGCAACGTCTGCCAGTGTTCAACGTAGGCTTCCACTTGATCCGCCGGATAGGCACCGGATAAAAGAAGAAAAGCGTAGAGATTACGTTGCAGACGAGGGATTTGCTGTTCGTATTGTTCTTCCGTCAATTTAGAAGAGAAGGCGCTTTTCAGCTCCGCCGTGCTGCGGCTTAGCATAATGTCGGCAAAGCGTTTGAACGATCCCTGTAGCTTAATGCGATCTTTATTATCCATGTAGTCGCGCCAGCCAGACTCGACCAGCCAGGAAGTCAGTACCAACTTACTTTGCAGGTAGTCGGTGCTGTAACAGATTTCCGACCCGCCGGAGCCTTGTAGCCGATTTTCCAGCGTGGCGAGTGCAGAGCGGAAAAGCGTGGTGACCCTACGCAGCACCACGCCCCCCACCAGCACCAGCATTTCGCGCATCAACGCGCTGGCCTGTGGCAGAGCTTCACGAGCAGAGGAATCCCCTCTTACCCACAGTTCTTCATGGTATTGCCAGTGACTTAAGGCCAATTCCAGCGCCGCGCGGATCGCCTGATCGATATTGGTTTTGGAGTCCACAACCAACCGATTGAGAGGAAGACACTCGCGAACCGGATTGCCTTTAGCCAGATGGTATCCTCGTGCCGCCTTACTGAGGCTGCCCTGGCGCATACCACCAAACTCCGCGATTTCCTTTGCCAAGGCCAGCAGATGAGTGGTCTGCCCCACCTTAAGCTCCATCTCCAGTTCGCACAAAGGTTCACTCAGATCGCCAGCGCGGATTTCGCCGCGATCTAACGCAACCTCAATCACGCTTTGATAGTAAGTAAACACCCACTTTTCACGCGTAAAATCTGTGCTAAACAGCGGGTTAAGCGACGGTTGCAGCGTTTTAACATCGCAATCTTCCGGCCAGATTTCCGCAGGAAACAGGCTAAGATCCAGTTCTGCTGTCTCCAGCGCAACATTATACTCAGGGTGCTGATGCAGCCCGCCAATCACCTTGCCGGCTGTTTTCACCGTCATTTCGTAGCGTTCATTCTCGCCGCGAATACGCAGCCCAATGCCATTACGACGCAGATAATTATCCGCCGTTTCATAATAGATATTGCTCAGACGCTGAGCACGCATGTGCTCATACTGGCTATAATCGCTCTCCCATTCAGCCAGTTGTGTCAGCAGCGATTCAACGCTGTCGGGATGAACAATAAATTTCAGCTCAATTTCTTCACTCATAGCATTCACAATACCAAGACCACGTTCATTATCATGTCAGTAAATAACATTTTACTTCACCTGACTACCCTTACCGTACACACTCTTTTTCAGCTGCGAACAAGCGCGCATTTCTTATGCAAACCTACTTATCAGCAATGCCACTTTCCCGTGCTTAAACAGGCAGCATGCCGTCTTCCAAGAACCTGCCCCAGTAGGCGTTATTCGCGCTGTCCGTGTCCAAAATGGCAAATAAAATAGCCCTAATGGGATAGGTTCTAAGACTGTTCTCATTTCGGTTTATAGATTGCCTCGTCAGACTTAAGCCTCTACTATCAGACCACCATTAACGCAACATGATGATCTTATGCAGAAATTAGGCTTACTCTGTTTTACTTTATTTTCACTCACGCTGAGCTGGACCACACAGGCGGAAGAAAAACGCTACATTTCCGACGAGTTATTGACGTATGTCCACAGTGGGCCAGGCAATCAATATCGTATCGTCGGTACTGTGAACGCTGGCACTGAGGTCACACTACTCAGCGTTAATGAAAGTGCGGGCTATGCACAGATTCGTGACGATAAAAACCGCACCACCTGGATTCCTCTCGACCAGCTTAGCAATACGCCAAGCCTGCGCACACGAGTGCCAGAGTTGGAAAAACAGGTAAAAGACCTGACTGACAAACTGAATAATATCGATCAAACCTGGAACCAGCGTACCGCTGATATGCAGCAGAAAGTCGCTGCCAGTGATAGTGTTATCAACGGGTTACGTCAGGAAAATCAGGATCTAAAAAATCAGCTTATCGTCGCACAGAAGAAAGTTAGTGCGGCGAATGTCCAGCTTGACGATAAGCAGCGCACCATCATTCTACAGTGGTTTATGTATGGCGGCGGTGTTGCTGGCATAGGCTTGCTGCTGGGTCTGCTGTTGCCGCACATCATCCCTCGCAAAAAGAAAAATGACCGCTGGATGAGCTAATCGAAATACGTGCCTGCTTCTTGCAGGCATTTTTCTTTGCGGCCAACGTAGCGGCGCAAAGATGGTAGAATGTTGTGAAGTATTGGTTATTTATTCAGGAGCCCGACGTTGAAGATTTACCTTGTCGGCGGCGCTGTTCGGGACAGCCTGCTGGGTTTGCCCGTCACTGAGAAAGATTGGGTGGTGGTCGGCGCTACGCCAGAGCATCTGCTTGCGCAGGGCTACCAGCAGGTCGGAAAAGATTTTCCCGTCTTCTTACACCCCATCAGCCGCGATGAATACGCCCTCGCGCGTACCGAACGTAAATCCGGTAAAGGCTATACCGGATTTGTCTGTCATGCTGAACCGGATGTTACGTTAGAGCAGGATTTGCTGCGCCGCGATTTGACCATTAATGCCATTGCTCGTACCGAGCGTGGCGATCTGATCGATCCTTATCATGGCCGTCGCGATCTCGACAATCGCGTACTGCGCCACGTCTCGGATGCCTTCAGCGAAGATCCGCTACGGGTTCTGCGTGTCGCCCGTTTTGCCGCGCGTTTTGCTCATCTCGGCTTCCAGATTGCAGAAGAAACCATGGCGCTAATGCAAAAAATGGCGCATGAAGGCGAACTGGCTTACCTGACGCCAGAGCGCGTCTGGAAAGAGACGGAAAAAGCACTCGGCACGTCGTCGCCGGATGTCTATTTTCAGGTGCTGCGTGACTGCGGCGCACTGGCCGTGCTGTTCCCTGAAATCGATAATCTGTATGGCGTACCTGCCCCTGCCAAATGGCACCCGGAAATCGATACGGGCATTCATACCATGATGACGGTAGCAATGGCCGCACGCCTCAGCCCTGACATTGACGTGCGTTTTGCTACGCTGTGCCACGATTTAGGAAAAGGGCTAACGCCACCTGAACTATGGCCGCGTCATCTTGGCCACGGCCCGGCGGGCGTCAAACTGGTTGAAGCACTCTGTCAGCGCCTGCGCGTACCTAATCCGATTCGTGATTTGGCGAAGCTGGTTGCGGAATATCATGACCTGGTTCATACCGTGCAGGTGCTGCAACCCAAAACCCTGCTGAAGTTATTTGATGCGATTGACGTCTGGCGCAAGCCGCAGCGTCTGGAACAGTTAGCGCTGACTAGCGAAGCCGATGCCAGAGGCCGAGCCGGTTTCGAAGAAAACCCTTATCCGCAAGGCAATTACCTGCGTGAAGCCTTCCGCGTCGCCAGTCAGGTAAGCAGTGCAAGCGTCGTCGCCGATGGCTTTAAGAGCATTGATGTGCGCAATGAACTGGCACGCCGCCGTATTCATGCATTAGCAGACTGGAAAGCACAACAGCCTGATGTATCAAGCACGTCCTAAAAAAAGAGGCCACGCTCATGCGTGGCCTCTTCTCTATAATTACAGCTAAACGCTCAGTCTTACATAAATACCATGTAAACAACGCCTGCGACGATAAAACGGTAAATCGCAAAGGGAATAAACGAGATTCGTTTGATGATTTTCAGGAAAGTTTTAATCGCAATCAGCGCCACAACAAACGCCGTCACGAAACCAACGGCAAACATCGGCACATCAGCCAACGACAGGAAATGCCAGCTCTTATACAGATCCAGAACGGTCGCGCCCATCATCATAGGAACCGCCAGGATAAAAGAGAACTCAGAGGCCGCATAGCGGCTGACGCCCATCAACATCCCGCCGGAAATGGTCGCTCCCGAACGTGAAAAGCCGGGCCACAGCGCCAAACACTGAAAACAGCCAATCATAAATGCCTGACGATGCGTAATGTCATCCAGCCCAACGGCGCGCGGCTCTTTTGGCTTAAACCATTCCGCGGCTAGCAGCAGAAAGCCACCGATAACCAGCGAGTACATCACGTTTTGCGGATAAAACAGCGATTTGATGACATCATGAAAAATCAGACCGAGCACGACCGCAGGGATCATCGCCAACAGGATGTGCGTCAGCTTCAGACGCCCAGAGGTTTTCCCCTCATGCGGCACCTTGCCGAAGTGAATCCCAATCAGGCCAAAAAGGCGACGCCAGAACATGACGACAACCGCCAGAATCGATCCAAGCTGGATGATAACTTCAAACGTCTTGGCTTTCTCATCAACAAACCCTAACCAATGACCAACAATAATCATATGCCCCGTAGACGATACGGGCAGAAACTCGGTCAGCCCTTCGACCACGCCAAGAATAAATGCGATTAGCAACGAATGCAGGTCAGTCATCTAAAAATCCTTGCCTCTAATAAAAACGAAAATGCAGCCCATAAAAAAGCGGCCACGCACTTCAGCGAGCCGCTACACACCCTAAATAATTCGAATTGCATGCAGGCGGCAAGAGAAAAACCCCGATGAGCTTACTCAAGTAAGTGATTCGGGTGAGCGACCCCAACGGGGCGAGGTCCACGTAAGTGGGCCGAGTAGCGCGCCAACATACATGCAGCTTGAAGTATGACGGGTATAACTGGCTTATAGACTATTCAGGTTACGATTTAGTTGCACGTAAACCCGTATTTATTCTGTTAAATCAGATTTATCGCGCACCGCGCTCAATAATGACCCCAACCTGACGCGCCTGCGCGACTGCGCCCGGCTTGCTAAGCTTGATGCGCAGCCAGGGAATCGAGAAGCGTTGCATCAGCATGTGTGCAACTTCTTCAGCAACACGCTCCACCAGAGCAAAGCGTTGGTTTGCCACATGGGCAATCACCGCGTCACTGACATCAGCATAGCTCAGGCAATCATTCACATCGTCACTGGCCGCAGCCTGACGGTTATCCCAGCCCATTTCGATATCGAACACCAGTTTCTGCTGGATGGTCTGTTCCCAATCGTAAACACCAATCGTAGTGATTACGGTAAGTTCTTCAATAAATACGATATCCATCACGCCGTTCTCTGTTTTTGTCGCTGTCGGATACCACTTCCGACGGAATATGCGTATTATCCACAGATGAGAAGAGTAAAACGACCCTTATTAAACGGAATGGCGTTATGAGTGTTACCGCGCTTGGTATGATGTTAATCGCGTATCTGTGTGGCTCTGTTTCCAGTGCGATTTTGTTCTGCAAAATTACTGGGCTGCCCGATCCGCGTCTGCATGGTTCTGGGAATCCTGGAGCCACGAACGTATTGCGTATTGGCGGCAAGGCTGCCGCTGCAACCGTATTGGTCTTTGATGTCCTGAAAGGCATGCTGCCTGTCTGGGGCGCTTATGCATTAGGCGTTACCCCGTTGTATCTCGGGTTAACCGCCATCGCCGCCTGCCTCGGCCATATTTATCCGGTCTTTTTCCACTTTCGCGGTGGTAAAGGCGTGGCAACCGCTCTTGGCGCCATCGCCCCAATCGGCTTGGATCTGACGGGTCTGATGACCGGCACCTGGCTACTAACCGTACTGTTAAGCGGCTATTCCTCGCTCGGTGCCATTGTCAGTGCGCTTATCGCACCGTTTTATGTCTGGTGGTTCAAGCCACAATTTACCTTCCCCGTCGCGATGCTCTCTTGCCTGATACTGATGCGTCACCACGACAATATCCAACGCCTATGGCGCGGACAGGAAAGTAAAATCTGGGATAAGCTGCGCAAGAAGAAGCAACCGGAAGACGAGGATACGTCCCCCGAAGAGTGAAGAGTAAGGCAAAAAAATTCCCGTTTTCACGGGAATTTTTTATGAGGGACTCCCCTAAATAATTCGAATTGCAGGCATTTAGAATCGGCCGATAGCGGCAAACTCCTGCGACTGCACTTTAAACTGTGCCATGCTTTCAGCTAACAGACGCGCCTGATCTTCCAGTGAGCGTGTAGCGGCCGCGGATTCTTCGACCAGAGACGCATTTTGCTGTGCAACTTCATCCATCTGCGATACCGCCAGATTCACCTGTCCAATGCCATTGCTCTGCTCACGCGTTGCCGTTGAGATTTCACGCATTAGCGACGTCACTCGTGCCACCGCGTCAGAAACGTCGTCCATTGTTTCACCTGCCATTTTTGCCATAACGGTGCCTTCACTGACGCGGCTCTGGGATTCCTCCATCAGCGTTTTGATCTCTTTCGCCGATTGCGCACTGCGCTGCGCCAGATTACGGACTTCCCCCGCAACGACCGCAAAGCCACGTCCCTGCTCACCCGCCCGCGCGGCTTCAACTGCCGCATTTAGCGCCAGAATATTGGTTTGGAACGCAATGCCGTCAATCACTGCCAGAATATCGCCAATACGTGCGGAGCTGCTGGAGATCATCTGCATTTTCTCAATCATGCCCCCCACCGTCTCGCTGCCTTTAGTGGCAATGTCAGACACGTTTTGCGCCAGCGTATGAGCTTGTTCCGCACTCTCAGCGTTTAGCGTTACCGTGGCGGTCAACTGCTCCATACTGGCTGCGGTTTCTTCCAGCGATGATGCCGACTCTTCCGTACGAGCAGCCAGATGGGTATTACCGGATGATAGCTCGCGAGTACCAACGTCAATCTGCATCCCCGCATCGCGGACGCGGCCAACGGCGGTTGCCAGCGAATGCTGCATTGCCTTCATCGCCTGAATCAGGCGGCCAATTTCATTATTGCCACCATCGGCAATACGCTGGGTCAGGTCACCGTGGGCAATAAACTCCAACTGGACGACGGTATCTTCAAGCGGAGACAAAATGGAACGCTTCAGTGCAATCCATGCAGCTAATACCAGCAGCAGAACAAATACGCAGGCAATACCGATGATCACCAGACGGTCAAACGCAAAGCTTTCTGCTTCTGTGAGCATGTTTTCCCCAACTTCCAGCCCAAAGTCGCGGAATTCATTCGCTACTTTATCCATCTTAACGCTAAGCGGTGGTAGCACGTCTTGCAGTAACACGTAATAAGCAGCAACGTCACCACGTTTCAGCGCATCGACCATTGGCTGAACGCCAAGGTTCATGTATTGCTCGTAGTTGCTTTTGACCTCTGCCGCCATTTTGGCGCCGCGTTCCGTTACGGTTCCATAGGAAAGAAAACGCGTCATTTCTTTGTGGGAGAGCGCCGTATAGGCTTCCGCTCGCACTACCGACGCATTTGCGAGATCGGTCAGCCCGTTTTCCATCTGACGAGCAGCCAAAGCCGCCCCTGTTCTTGCACGCAGCGAGGCGGTATAGCTCCCAGCCAGCGCAGTAACCTCTTTGCCCTGAATCTTGTCGATTGTTGTAAGCGAAGTGATTCCCTGATTAATGGAAGTGATGCCAATTCCGCAGACCAGCAATAAGAGCAGTACCATCGTTCCTAACAAAGCAATCAAGCTCGTCTTGATTGTGATGTTTCTTAACATTTTTGTTTCCCTGGAATTACAACTAGTAAATAAATGCGGAGAAATGCTCCACATAACGTGATCTCGATCATGTTTCTATCGGTAGCAAGCCTGCTTTCTTTAAAGAAACTTTAGTAACGAAAGTATTTTTACTTAAACTGCTCACGCTAACGTATGGCGCCTCGGTGCGCTAAAAGTCAGGGACATTAAACGCTTTTTGGCTATAATGACGGCCACGCTATTCAGGTTTTAAGAGAAGGAAACTGACATGAGTCTGAACGATGTTCCAGCAGGTAAAGATCTGCCAGAAGATATCTATGTAGTGATTGAAATCCCCGCGAATGCCGATCCAATCAAATATGAAATTGATAAAGATACCGGTGCGCTGTTTGTAGACCGTTTCATGTCTACAGCCATGTTCTACCCATGCAACTACGGCTACATCAACCACACGCTGTCTCTGGATGGCGACCCAGTTGACGTGCTGGTACCGACCCCGTATCCGTTGCAGCCGGGCTCAGTGATCCGCTGCCGTCCTGTTGGCGTGCTGAAAATGAGCGACGAAGCGGGCGAAGATGCCAAGCTGGTTGCCGTTCCGCATAGCAAGCTGACTAAAGAATACGATCATATTAAAGACGTTAACGACCTGTCCGAACTGCTGCGTGCACAAATTAGCCACTTCTTTGAACACTACAAAGATCTGGAAAAAGGCAAGTGGGTGAAAGTTGAAGGTTGGGATAACGCTGAAGCGGCAAAAGCCGAAATCATTGCTTCCTTCGAGCGCGCGAAAAACAAATAAGCGCTACGCGATCAAAGACACCGCACGATCAAAAACACCGCTTTACGCGGTGTTTTTATTTATGGAGATAATGACTTGATTGGTTACTCGACTTCAAGCCTCTTCTTCATTGCGCTTCAGCCAGTCGCCGCTGGCAATACGCATTAGCCCTACAACAGGGTGTTTGTACAGATAAATCCAGGCATTGCCCAGAGGGGTGGGAATCAACTCACGCTGGTATTCGTGACCGTCCCGTTTTAACGCATCCAGTTCCGTCAGAATCGACGAACTAATGCGATAGACCTCGCAACGGATCTCTCCATCGCCAGGTACGACTGCCGGATAATGGCCGAGATCGTACAGCTCGAAACCAGCGAGCAGACAATCCCCTAACCATTGCGCATTCGTCATCCAATGACTATTTCCCTGTTTGCGTCGTAAACTGCCGTAAACAATAATTCGCATCGCTAGAACTCAAACTGATAGAGCACATCTAATGCCTGACTAATTCCAGACACCGCTTCCAAGTATAGCTTTGGCATCAGGCGGTAACGCAGCGTTAACGTTGCCAAAGAATCGAATATGCCAACTCCATATTTCACTTGCAGACCCGGAAGGACGTAACCGCTGACGACAACCTGAGAATTATCGCCAACACCCTGTGTATCCAGAGCTAAATTACTTACGCCAAAGGCCTCGCCGATTTTACCCACAACTTGACCACTTTGTGCAACCCCTAAACCTACTAACATTGAGGTCATCGCCGAGCTATCTGCTCCGCCGCTGTCCAAACCCTGTCCACGCAGCAGATAAGAGAGCGCTTCCTGCTGCGACATCGCCGGATCGGAGAAGACTTCCAGCTTCGGTGTAGCAGCCATGCCAGTGACGCGCACGCCTGCGGTAACGTCGTCAGCAGTGTTGTCTGGATTACGCACGGCTTCGATATTCAGGATCGGCTGGTCGGGCGGGCCAGAGAACAAAATCAGTCCTTTACGGACGATCAAATCTTGTCCATAGGCTTTAAAGCGGCCGGACGGAATATCGATCTGGCCGTTTAGCCCTAGTCCGCGCTCGTCCTGAACCATCTTCAGGTCACCCTGTAGACGGGCGGCAAGCCCAAATGCATCTAGCTGTACATCATTACCAACGCGGATCGTGAGGTTGCTATTAATAGGAATCGCAGCGCTGGCTTTTTTCAGCGGCTGGCGCTGAGCATCGAGCATCACTTCATCCGACGACACCGCCACCGCGCTTTCCGGCATATCTTTAACCACGATACGCGCCCACGGAATACTGACCGATCCGTTTAACGCAAACAGCTGCGGCGTGGCCTCGAAAACAATATCTGGCGAAACATCCAGCCTCGCCATAGGCGGAATCGTCACCCGCAACTTCTGGCCTTTCGCGGCAATTCGCGCACGCCAGGCATCAGGCTGCGACCAGTCCGCGTTCCCACCAAGATTTAACTGTCCATTATCCGTTTTCAGGAAACCTTGCAGCGTTGACGACATCCCACTGAAGTTCACCGCCAGTCGCCCATTGGTCAGGTCAATCGGCATCCAGTTGCCATCAATATCCAACCGTTCCAGCACCATCTGGCCGAATAACTGCGGGCGAGCGACATCTCCCGCGAGACGCAGGTTCGCATTCAGTATCCCCGCCGCTTTTTCTCCTTTGCTCAATGCAGGGTTGAGCAACGCCAACGAAATATTATTGATCGTGACGCTGCCGCCGAGATTGCGCCGACCCTGTGGATCGGTCACTTGAATATCACCGCTGAAGCGCCCGTTTTCGCGAATCGCCATCAGCCAGCCAAGCTGCGCCCGCCCGCGATCGAGCCCGGCATTCAACGTAAAAGTATCGAAATCAATCGGCAACGTATTGCCCTGCATCTGTTGGCGAACGCTGATGCCGTTCCCTACCAGCGATACTTTCGCCTGCGGTAAGCCTTGTCCCGCCTGCCAGCTGATATCGGCACCGCCCGTGAACGTCCCAGCCAGCACCGTATCCTCCGTCAGGAACGGTTTTAACATGGCAAGATCGAAACGGTTCAGTCGAACGCTTGCCTGTCCGCTCGGCCCCGCTTCAATCGCTTTTGGTACACAAAGTTCTGCGTTCGGATTACGCCAGCAGTGCGTGCCAATTGTGATCTTCTGCTGCGTATTCAGGTAATCCAGCGCCATATCCTGTGTCAGACGCCATTCCCCCACAGGGGTGTCGAAACGGGTATTGCTCAACGTGCCACGCCAGCGTTGTTCCTGACGATCGAAGCTGCCTGAAAGCGCTAATTGCCCCGCGACCGGCTCACCCTGCATATTCAATCGGAGCTGGTGCTGTTTCTCGTTGCCGCTGGCATCCAGCGTTAACAGACTAATATTCAGGCCATCTTGCTTCAGATCTTCAAGACGCACCGCGAGCTTGCCCTGAATCTGCTGCTCAGAGCGGACATCACCTTCCACCCTCACCTGGCTAATCGTGATAGCCTGCCAGCGCAGCCCGGAAGCCGTGATATCCGCTAACATCTGCGGTTCACGCAGATTGCCGCGTAGTTTGAGTGTGCCGATGGCGCGCCCCGCGAGGCCGGGCAACATACCATCCAGCGACGGCGCATTGATGTCCGCATCCAACTGCCACTTGTCGCTCAGGTCGCCTTTGACGTTCAGTTGGTTACGGCCTAACGCCAGATTCAGCCCAGGTATTGTCCACTGGCCCGCGGCGTTACCGCGTAGTTCGCCTCTGGCCGTGAGCTTGTTCGCTTTCACGTTACCGTCCAGCCGCAATTCAGGCACCTGCAACTGCCAGCTACCGCCATAGACGCTGCCGCGTGTCGTTATTTTCCCGTCTATTTTCGCGGGCCATTCGGGCCACTGTTTCGCGGTGTTAATCCCGTTCAGCAGGAGTTCACTGCGCCAGCTTATCGCTTTACTCCAGTCGATAAGTGCACTCAGATCGGCGTTGCCCTGCAACGCTGCCAGCCGCAGACGGCTCAGCGTAAACTGCTGCTCATTGCCTTTGCCATCCAGCAACAGCATCGCGGGGGGAATGTCCGCTCCGCTGAGGTCGCCACGCAGCGACAGCGCGTAGTCGGTCGCTTTGCCGTTAAAACGCAACCTGACGTTGCTAGCCTGATACTGTGTTGCCCCCGTCAGAGGCCAGCGCACACGCTCGGTTTGCAGCGTCAACGCCAGCGGCAGCCCGGCTTCCGCCAGTTTAGTTTGTAGGTCTACCTGCGCACGCTGCGGCCCCGAGAGATTCAATGCCACATTCAGCTGTTCGCGCAGGCCGCCGTCGACCGTCAGTTTCAGCTTTTCGCCCTTGAGCGGATCGACGTTCAACATGCCGTTCGCCGTTAGCGAAACGGGCCAGTTATCACTGAGCGTCGCCTCACCGCGCACATTCAATCCGCCCTGCGGCGATTGCACGATCAATTTGTCCAGACGCAAATGCTGCTGTTGGGTCGACGCCTGCACGAACAGGTTATTAATCAAAATGTCCTGATCGCCTGTCAGCCGCAGTTGTTCGCCATGAATCTCGACAATGTTCAGATCCAGCGGTAACGTGAACTGCGGTAGATTCGGCAGCAGCGGTTTGGAGAACAATTCGCTTAGGCGTTCACCCAGAGGCTGTTCAGGCTCTGCTGGCTTGTCAGATGCGCTATCCGTTTTGGGTGTCGATGCTGTCAGTATCGGTGTCGTGGTGGTGGCTGCCGCGACCGTATTATTTGCCTCTAGCACTTTATCGATTTGAAGCGTTTGCGAGGAGCCTTGCTCAACCGCCTCGCGTACGTTCGCCGCTGTTTCTTTGATGACGGATGCCATTTCAGCCGCCGTCACTTTGCCATCTTCCAGCACATCGACAGGTGTTTTCGGTAAAGCCACCAGCAGCGCACTAATTTTGGTCGGCAACAGCGTCAGCGCGCGTCCTTCCCACTGCATTCCCGTACGGAATTCGCCCAGTGAAATCGCCGTATCATCGACAGTAACCTGAACACTATTGAGTACCAACTGACGCAGAGAAATAGGGAAAGGTGCTGAGATTTCCGTGACTGGCGTCGAAGGAGGCGGTGATTCTTCTGCCGCTGGCAAGGCTTTGGTATCCACGACGACATCCACGCGGTTCGCCGAGAGATCATTGATGCACAACTGGCTTTTGCGTAAACACCCTAACGCCAGCGACAGATGAAATTCATCAACCTTTACCGTCACGCCCGGCATCTCGTAGCTGACATTTTTCAGCGTTAAATCACGCCAGCCACCGCTCACGCTGGCAATATCGAGTCCCGGCACCACGCGCGCGGCGGTATTCAGCAACAGATGCAGGCCCGGCGTAGTTCCCACCAACAGCCCCAGCCCGACAATGAGCAGTAATAAGAAGGCGACGATCCCGATACCTATCTTTTTCCACCAGCGTCCTTTCCGCACTGGCGGCGTCGGCGCGCTATCAGGCATGACGTTTTCTTCTGGCACCGGATCCTGTACTTTTTTTTCGTTTTTATCATCCATCATAATTCAGGCCCCAGTGCGATATAGAATTGAACATCGTTCTTCTTCTCTGCATCGCCGATCGGCATGGCAACGTCGAGTTTCACTGGGCCAATCGGCGAGGCCCAGCGCACACCGACACCCGTGCCAGTCTTGAAGTTACTCCGTTTGATGTCATTCACCGCTTCACCTGAATCAACAAAAACCGCACTCCACCATTTTCCCGTCACGTTGTATTGGTACTCGAGCGAGCCAGTCGCCAGCTTGGACGCACCGGTCAGTTTGCCGTCGCTGTCACGCGGCGAAATAGATTTGTATTTATACCCACGAATGCTGCGATCGCCACCGGCAAAGAAACGCAGTGAGGGAGGAACGCGGGAGAAATTATTGGTCTCAATCCAGCCCAGATTGCCGCGCGCGACAAAACGGTGTTTATCCGCCAGCGTACGAATCCAGACGTTCTGCGCCTGAACCACGGCAAAATCGATATCCGATCCCCAGGTAGTGTCGGAAATATCGATAGAATAACGCTGCGTATCACCCCATACCGGCATCAGCCCGCCGCGTTGACGAGTTCGGTTAATGCTCACGCCCGGATAGATCAGCATCGTGGTATCCGTCACGCTCGCCTGCGTAAAGTGATCGAGGCTCCAGCGCAGGTTGATCGCCCGTTGCCAGCCGCTGGAAAGATCCCAGTAGCGTGCAACATTCACCGTGGTGCCATCGGATTTGGTATCGTTGAGATCTTCGCGTTTAAAACCGCCTTGCAACAGGTAATACTGCTCAAGCGGGTTCTTCAACAAGGGAATTTTGTAGCTAAAATCGAGTGATTGCTCCGGCGCAGACACGCTCAGGCTGCTTTCCAGACTGTGGCCCCGAGAATTCACCCAAGGTTTATTCCAGGTCGTTTTAAAACGAGGGCCAACATCAGTGGCATAACCCACCCCAGTTTCGATGCGGTTGCGGGTTCGCGGCGTCACCACAGCGTCAAGCGGCAGAACCTTGGTGCTTTTTGACTGTTCGAAATTGGGCGATACCACGACGGAATTAAACCATCCCGACGCAGAGAGGCGACGGTTTAACTCACCGAGATCCTCACTGGTGTAAACATCGCCTTCATGAAACGGTACCAGATTTTGCAGATAATCATCGCGGATTTGTGCGCCCTGAAAATTCACAGCGCCAAAACGATAGCGTTCCCCACTATCAAAATCGATGTCCCAAAATGCTTCTCTCTCTTCGCGCATCACGCCGAGCTGGCTTTGCTGGAAGCGTGCATCAAAATAGCCTTTGCGTAATGACAAGCCGTTCAACCCGCTTTTAAAGCGATCGTAATCACTGTGATTCAACACAGAACCAATTTCAGGACGATCGTCTTTAACCAGCTGCTGATAGTCTTTATCGTCATGCGCACCGCCACGCAAGGTGATGTTCACACCAGCAATTTTTACCGGTTCGCCGGGCGTAACAGTCGCAATCAATACAGGTCGCCCACCATTAACGGCAGGTCGAAATTCAAAACCAATCTGTGGATCGTAATAGCCGAGCGCACGCAACCCCTGACGGATCGCCTCATCAACGCGTGACCGGAAACGCCCGTCAGCATTAACCTCATCGACCGCAATGGTAGATAAACCTGCCCGCACATTTTTTTGTAACTGCCCTTCCAGCCCCATGACTTGCAGACGCACACTCGCCGCCTGGCTATCTGGCGCCAACATGAGCAGCGCGCACATCAGGCCAAGAATCCGGTATCGTGGTGCACCGCAGCCAGCAAGGACGTTCTTTTGTTCTGCTACGCCTTTTTGCCCGGTAACACTTTTTTTTCCAATGAAACGGTTCTTTGAAGTGAAACGTCTTTTTGCAATGAAAATAGTCACTGAGCTCCCTGATAAATCGGTCTGTCGCCTAAAACCTATAGCATGGCTTTTATCACTTCGCCCGCCGCGTTGACGGCCGCCGCTGTACGCTTACCTGACAATCCGCCATGTAGCGCTGAAATCTTCTGCCAACTTTGCATGATATTAGTGATAAATACTAATTTTCTATCTTAAAAATAGATTTTCACCTACAAACATCAGTGTGCGGCATTACAGATAAACATTACCTTAACATTAAACACCATTAAGATATAAAGACAGCCCAATGCTTCTTGGTTATGCTTTCAATGAAAGCGGGTTATTTACCCAGTCTAGCTGGAGTTAACAACGTGATGAATTCGATTGATAAGACGCAGCGGATTACGCAATCCGATGCTTTACCGGGGCGTTCCACCCCTATGCCAGTAGCCAGGCTGCACGTCGTGCATGAACATTCCATGACGCATGTGCCGGACCACATGTCTGTCGCTATTTTTGCGATGGGCTGCTTCTGGGGCGCAGAGCGTTTGTTCTGGCAACAGCCGGGCATCTACAGCACCGCTGCGGGTTATATCGGTGGTTACACGCCCAATCCGACCTACCGTGAAGTGTGCAGCGGGCAAACCGACCACGCCGAAGCAGTGCGTGTCGTTTTCGACCCTGCGACTATCAGCTACAGCCAATTGCTGCAATTATTTTGGGAAAATCACGACCCCGCACAGGGTATGCGTCAGGGTGGTGATATCGGCAGCCAGTATCGCTCCGCCATTTATACGCTCACTCCCGAGCAGGAACAGGCCGCGCAGGCGAGCCTTCAGCGCTTTCAACAGGCGATGAGGGAGAACAGCGACGGTCGTGCGATCAGCACAGAAATCGAACCTGCGGGCCCGTTCTATTATGCGGAAGAGGATCACCAGCAATATCTGCACAAGAATCCGAACGGCTACTGTGGATTAGGCGGCATCGGCGTCTGTCTGCCGCCTCCGCGTTGACCGCTGGCGGTAATTTCACCGCTCCTGCTATAATGCCCCCGAACCGGGCTAATCCTCGCCCGGTTTTGACCTTCAATAACGATCATAATGTGTTCACTTTTATGTGTTCACCTTTCTGAGGATCGCTGCGTCAATCTCGGCTCATGCGAAAACTTACCTAAAGTAAAAACTATGTTAAACAGTCTATTACTGATTCTTTTTCTTATTGCCATCAGTGCGTTTTTCTCGATGTCGGAGATCTCGCTGGCGGCGTCTCGTAAAATTAAACTCAAACTGATGGCTGATGAGGGAAATATCAACGCCAATCTGGTGCTCAAGTTGCAGGAAACGCCGGGCATCTTCTTTACCGTGATTCAAATTGGCGTCAACGCCGTCGCGATTCTGGCCGGTATCATCGGCGATGCGGCATTTTCCCCTACCTTTTCCATGCTGTTTGAACGCTTCATGTCACCCGAATCCGCAGATAAAGTCAGTTTCATCTGCTCATTTGTCCTTGTCACTAGCCTGTTCATTCTGTTTGGCGATCTCACCCCGAAACGCATTGGTATGATTGCGCCGGAAACCGTAGCGGTCCGCATAATCAACCCCATGCGCTTCTGCCTGTTCCTTTTCCGCCCGATGGTCTGGATATTTAACGGTCTGGCTAACGTCATTTTCCGCATGCTCAAGCTGCCGATGGTGCGTAAGGATGACATCACGTCCGATGACATTTACGCCGTGGTGGAAGCCGGTGCGCTGGCTGGCGTACTGCGTAAGCAGGAACACGAACTGATCGAAAACGTGTTTGAGCTGGAATCCCGTACCGTGCCTTCTTCCATGACCTCGCGTGAAAGTGTGGTCTACTTCGATCTACGCGAGCACGAAGACAGCATTAAGGAAAAAATTGCCCAGCAGCCACACTCAAAGTTTCTGGTTTGCGATGGCACAATTGATCAGATCGTCGGCTACGTGGATTCCAAAGACCTGCTGATTCGGGTGCTGGGAAACCAGAGCCTGACGTTGAGCAGCGGCGTACAGATTCGTCAGGCGCTGATCGTTCCGGATACGCTGACACTGTCCGAAGCGTTGGAAAGTTTTAAAACCGCGGGCGAAGATTTCGCGGTCATCTTGAACGAATACGCTCTGATCGTCGGCATCATCACCCTTAATGATGTGATGACGACACTGATGGGCGATCTCGTCGGCCAGGGAATGGAAGAGCAGATTGTGGCGCGTGATGAGAATTCATGGCTGGTTGAAGGTGGTACACCAATAGAAGACGTGATGCGGGCGCTGAATATTGATGACTTCCCACACTCCGGCAACTACGAAACTATCGGCGGATTCATGATGTATACGCTGCGGAAAATCCCGAAACGTACCGATGCGGTGCGCTTCTCAGGCTATAAGTTTGAGGTGGTGGATATCGACAGCTACAAAATCGATCAGTTGCTGGTGACGCGTCTGGAAGATCGTCCGATTATCGCGTCAAGTGCGAAAGTTGATAGCACAGACTAACCGTTACTCTGGCAAAGCCAGATAACAAACCAGAACGGCCCGCTACGGGCCGTTTCTTTATCATTTATCCCATCTCAGCCTGAAGCCGGATGACCTGGCGATTCACTTCTGACATCACCAGAAGATGCTGCTTATCTTGTTTCTTTGGCAATAGAATTTTGCCGTAGTCGAACTCAAAAGCACCAACCCCTTTTATGTACAGCCGCCCGCGAAACAGAGTTTTCACATATTTGGCGACTTTCGAAGGATTGTAACGTTCGAAGATCCTCATCGTTTTACTCTCCCGTTTTATTTTTCTACGCTCTCCCTTTCGCCAACATGGTTGAGGTTCTGGAGCGCTAATGAGATAACGGATACTGCTAATTAGTACTGTAAAACGGCATTTAGTTCCCTACCATTTAGTATTCTTAACTGCTTTTACGGATTTTTACAGAATAGTGTTTAAGTAAATATTTAGTCATCAGTATAAACCTTCAAAAATAAGGGTTTTGTGCACTCCGGCATAAACCGTGTTATCGCGGAGCAGGACAGACCCGTTTCCTGAATCTACGCTTATTCCATAGCCTGACATTTTCCATAATAGACATCGCATCAGGCCCCCCACACGGAAGGACATACCATGATAAAAATACGCCACCTGCTCCTCGCGCTCTCTACCGCTTCCTTGCTGGGGCTTATCTCACTCCCAGCCTCGGCCCATACGCTAGTGCTCAACCAATCGGTTCCCCCCGTCGGTGTCGCGGACAGAGGAGAACTTCAGTACCTTAATAATCAGTTTAGTTATAAAAACTGGAACAGCGCGCAATTGCCTGGGAAAGTACGGGTGATACAACACATCGCCGGCCGAACCTCGGCAAAAGAGATGAACGATCCCCTCATCTCCGCACTGAAGGCCGCTAACCTACCGCATGATTATTACCAAACGACGACAATCGTGAATACCGACGATGCCATCATCGGCACCAGCATGTTTGTGCGCAGTAGCCTTGAGGACAACAAGAAAGCCTTTCCATGGTCGCAATTCATTGTCGACAGC
Source organism: Pectobacterium atrosepticum (assembly GCF_000740965.1). NCBI lineage: Bacteria > Pseudomonadati > Pseudomonadota > Gammaproteobacteria > Enterobacterales > Pectobacteriaceae > Pectobacterium > Pectobacterium atrosepticum. Next base: position 3,957,475 of record NZ_CP009125.1, read on the forward strand.
AACGGCAACATGCGCAAAACCTGGCGGCTACAGCCGCAAAGCTCAGCTATCGCAGTGTTGGATAAACAGGGAAAAGTCCGTTTCGTGAAAGATGGCGCGTTGAGCGGGCAGGAAGTGCAGCAGGTGATGTCCCTGCTGCGTCAGTTACTGGAAGAGAAATAGCGCTAAAATAAAGAGACGCGAAAACCGGGGTTGAGGAAAGATTCACGCGGCGTGTAAGACAGAGGCTGCCCCTGCCAATCGTGAATCTGCGCCCCAGCAGCCACCGCCACCGCATGGCCCGCCGCTGTATCCCAAATGTTAGTCGGCCCGAAGCGTGGGTAAAGCTGCGCTTCACCTTCTGCCACCAAACAAAATTTTAGCGATGACCCAATCGCCACCGTCTGGTGCTCACCCAACTGGCTAAGATAATCTTTCAGTTCACGATCGGCATGAGAGCGGCTGACTACCACCAGCGGCGGATACGCCTGCTTCACCGAAATTTGCCGGCGCTGACCGTTCTCTTCTTTCCAGGCTTTACCGTCCGCCGCGGAATACATCACGCCCGTGACCGGTACATAAACCACACCCATCACGGCTTGGCCGTTTTCGATCAGCGCAATATTGACCGTAAACTCGCCGTTGCGGTTGAGGAACTCTTTCGTGCCATCCAGCGGATCGACCAGCCAATAGCGCTGCCAGTGCCGACGGACTTCCCACTCCGGCGGATCTTCTTCTGACAGCAAAGGAATATCAGGAAACGCCGCCGCCAGTCCTTCCTTAATGACCCGATGAGCCGCGAGATCGGCTGCGGTCACTGGCGAATCATCTTTCTTGTGCGCGACATCTACGGGCTGCTGCCCATCGTAAACCTGCATAATGGCAGCACCGGCATCACGGGCCAGATGGCAAATAGGTTCTAGCATGATCTACCTCGTCGTTATTGGTTGCGCGTAACGCAGACTTCATCTCTGTCATTCATTATATACCCCAAATAATTCGAGTTGCAGGAAGGCGGCAAGAGAGGGAATCCCGATGAGCTTACTCAAGTAAGTGATTCGGGTGAGTGAACGCAGCCAACGCACATGCAGCTTGAAGTATTACGGGTATACATCTGTGAGGCAATCTACGATTATCGCCATTACTGATGTCATCCTCAGAATTTAGAGACGATAATCACTTTAACTTCATCATGATATGAAAGACACCCCGATCGCCTCACGCGTCGACAATCACCGCACAAGGAGTTACGCAATGAAGCATTCACTGGCACTCAGCCTGCTTGCTACGCTGGTCGCCACGACCGTTCATGCCGCCACCGTTGATTTACGGGTATTGGAAACCACCGATCTGCACAGCAATATGATGGATTTCGATTACTACAAGGATACCCCAACCGATAAATTTGGTCTGGTGCGCACCGCCAGTCTGATTCACGCCGCGCGCGAACAGGCGACCAACAGCGTGTTAGTAGATAATGGCGATCTCATTCAGGGTAGCCCGTTAGGCGACTACATGGCGGCTAAGGGGTTGAAGACTGGCGATGTACACCCAGTTTATCAGGCGATGAACACGCTGGATTATTCCGTCGGCAATATCGGTAATCACGAATTCAACTATGGATTGGACTACCTGCACAAGGCGCTGTCTGGCGCGAAATTTCCTTATGTGAACGCCAATGTGCTGGATGCAAAAACGGGCAAACCGCTGTTTACGCCTTACCACATTGAAAATAAATCGGTTAAAGATCGCGATGGTAAGCAGCATACCCTGCGCATCGGCTACATTGGCTTCGTCCCGCCGCAGGTCATGGTGTGGGATAAAGCCAATCTGACAGGAAAAGTCACCGTGGAAGACATCACGGAGAGTGCCAAAAAATGGATACCGGAAATGCGTAAGCAAGGTGCCGATCTGGTGATTGTTATCCCCCACTCTGGCCTGTCCGCCGAGCCGTATAAAGCGATGGCGGAAAACTCCGTTTACTACCTCAGCCAAATTCCTGGGGTTGATGCCATCATGTTTGGTCATGCTCACGCGGTTTTCCCCAGCAATGACTTTGCCAACATCAAAGGCGCGGATATCAAACAGGGAACGCTTAACGGTGTGCCTGCCGTGATGCCGGGACAATGGGGTGACCATCTCGGCGTCGTCGATTTCACATTGAATAACGACAGCGGCACATGGAAGGTGGAAAATGCGAAAGCGGAAGCCAGACCTATCTATGACAAAGCACAGAAGAAATCACTGGCGGCGGAAGACGACAAGCTGGTGAAAGTGCTTTCCGATGCGCACAAGGACACGCGCGAGTTCGTCAGCAAGCCGATCGGCAAATCCGCAGATAACATGTACAGCTATCTGTCGCTGATTCAGGACGATCCAACCGTGCAGATCGTCAACAATGCTCAGCGCGCCTATGTCGAACACTTTATTCAGGGCGATCCCGATCTGGCCGACCTGCCGGTGCTCTCCGCCGCCGCACCGTTTAAAGCCGGTGGACGTAAAAACGATCCAGCCAGCTATGTCGAGGTGGAAAAAGGCCAGCTCACCTTCCGCAACGCCGCCGATTTATACCTCTACCCGAACACGCTGGTGGTGGTGAAAGTCAACGGACAACAGGTGCAGGAGTGGCTGGAGTGCGCTGCGGGCCAGTTCAAACAAATCGATACGAGCAAGCGTGAACCGCAATCGCTGCTCAACTGGGACGGCTTCCGTACCTATAACTTCGACGTGATCGATGGCGTCAATTATCAGATTGATGTGACGCAACCTGCCCGCTATGACAGCGAGTGCGCATTAATCAACGATAAATCGCACCGTATCAAAGCGCTGACGTTCAACGGCAAACCGATCGATCCTAAAGCAACTTTCCTGATCGCCACCAATAACTACCGCGCCTACGGCGAGAAATTTGCCGGTACGGGTGAAAAGTATGTGGCCTTTGCATCGCCGGATGAAAACCGTTCCGTGCTGGCGGCTTACATCAGTGCGGAAACGCAAAAGTCGGGAGAAGTGAAGCCGCAGGCGGATAACAACTGGCGTTTGGCGCCTATCGTCAGCGATACGCCGCTGGATATCCGTTTTGAAACGTCGCCGTCAGAGAAAGCCACCGCGTTTATCAAAGAGAAAGCACAGTACCCGATGACGTCCATCGGTAATGATGACACGGGCTTTGCGGTTTACCGCCTCGACCTGCAACACGCTAAATAAGCGCTTAACGCCTATTATGCGCAGGCTCCTGCTTCGGCGGGAGCCTGAACGATCGGTTATTCAAACCAGAAAATCCTCCATTTTCACCCCAGTATCATACTGTTACAGAGTAATGAAACAGGGGTAATCTCTTCTCGGTGTACAGTAGGTTATCTACATACCGATACAACATAGAAAAATGGGGACAAGAATGTCAAAAACCGTCGTTATTTATCATTCAGGCTATGGTCACACGCAACGTTTGGCTGCTGCCGTCGCAGAGGGTGCAAATGCCGAGCTCATCGCAATTGATGCAGAAGGGAATATCAGCGACGCCGAGTGGGAGAAACTCAACGCTGCCGATGCCATTATTTTCGGTACACCAACCTACATGGGCGGCCCGACCTGGCAGTTCAAGAAATTTGCGGATGCCAGCTCTAAAGCCTGGTTCTCCCGCACCTGGAGCAACAAAGTATTTGGCGGTTTTACCAATAGCGCCAGCCTAAACGGGGACAAGCAGGTCACGCTGATCTATCTGCAAACGTTGGCTTCACAGCACGGTGGGATTTGGGTCAGCCTGAACCAGTTGCCGTCCAACGCCAAAGCGGCGAAACGCGACGATCTGAATAACCTTGGTGGATCAGTAGGTCTGCTGGCGCAGACACCTTCCGACGCCAGCGCAGATGAAGTGGTCGCTGGCGATCTGGCGACCGGTAAACTGTATGGCCAGCGCATCGCTGATATCGCCGCGAAACTGGCAAACTAGTTAAAAGACACATCATATCTCGATCAACAAGCGCCGCCCTTTCGCGGCGCTTTTTTTATCTGACTAGTCGCGGAACGAGCCTCGCCCATTGCGGTAGTACCCATCTCCTCGCTCATGTCCGCGCCTGTCCCAATCACCTCGGCGTGGCCCACGTTCCTCAACATAACGCGGCGGATCAAAACGACGATTGTCATAATGGCGTCTGTCGCGCTGACTCTCACGCCACTCGCGGGCATCCCGCCAGCGCCAGCCATCCCAGTAGTAGCCATGCCGATTACGTTCACCACGATTGTAACCTCGGTGTTCCTGCCACCAGCGCTCGCTGCGCCAGTCGTAGCCATCCCAGTAATTACCTCGTCTGTCACGCTCGCCGATATTCAACGTGACGCCAGGCATCAAATCGATGCTGGCACCCTTCGCCTCTGGCGCTGGCATAACCGCAAACATTCCCACAAACAGGGCACTGATGACGAGTGGCTTAAACATAGGGTAACTCCTGGCTCACCGCGACTGCGGCCTAGCAAAGATATACGGGGAATTCCTGTGCGCCACTATCAGATAAATACGCATTTTCCTGATTTTACCGTTCTTAACGTTTCGCTAACACTAATAGAGGCTATTCATCAGCATCCTATTAATTAATTTAATGAATCAAGCTTCATCAGGCACGAATAAATAAAGACTCAGGGATTAACCATAGGGAATAAATATTAGAAATATTCATCTTAGCGCTAATACTTAATATCAGAATATCCATCATGCACAGAGGGAATAGCCATGAGCGAAAATTATACGGTGGGCGATTATTTACTGGATCGCCTGACACAGATCGGCATTCAGCATCTCTTCGGCGTACCGGGTGATTACAACCTGCACTTTCTCGATCATGTCATCAGAAACCCAGATATTACCTGGGTGGGCTGCGCGAACGAGTTAAACGCAGCTTACGCTGCTGATGGCTATGCACGATGTCGCCCGGCAGCGGCGCTGCTCACCACTTTCGGCGTCGGTGAACTCAGCGCGATTAACGGCATTGCGGGCAGCTACGCGGAATGCCTACCTGTCATCCACATTGCCGCAGCGCCCTGTCTCGCTTCACAACGCAATGGCGAATTACTCCATCACACATTAGGAGACGGTGACTTTAGCCACTTTTCCCGCATGGCGGCAGAAGTCACCGTTGCCCAAGCCAGCCTCACCGTCGAAAACGCAACCGCAGAGATCGACAGAGTGATTGGTGAAGCCCTCGCTCAGCACAAACCGGTCTACCTGTTTCTACCAGTAGACGTGGCGGCAGCACCTGTCGGTGCACGACCCTATCCGCTGGTTATCCCTGAACCATTACACTCTGATGATTCGCTACGCGCCTTTACCACCGCTGCCACCGATATGCTGAGCAAGGCAAAATCAGTCTCGTTGCTGGCAGATTTTCTGGCTCAACGCTTTAGCCTCGCGGGGAAAATCCAACGCTGGCTTGATAAAACACCGCTTCCCCACGCCACTTTGCTGATGGGAAAAGGCACGCTAAACGAACAGCACCGCAGCTTTACCGGAACCTACTCAGGCAGCGGCAGTCACGAATCAATCCGAGCGCACATCGAAGATGCGGATGCCATCATCAGCATCGGCGTGCGTTATACCGATACGATTACCACCGGTTTTAGCCATCAGATTCCGATCGAAAAAAATATCGATATTCAGCCAACGCTGGCTCGCGTAGGGAATCAGGTTTTCCCCTCCGTTCCCATGTCAGACGCTATCGCAGTGCTGGAAAAAATCACAGAAAAATTCGCCTCCCGCTGGGATCACTGCACCATTACGCCTCCGGTTTTACCGCAATCGGAACACAGAAGCGCACTCAGTCAGCGCGAGTTTTGGCAACAGATACAGCGTTTCCTCCGCCCTGACGATATCCTCGTCACCGATCAAGGCACCTCCTGTTTTGGTGCCGCTACGCTCCGGTTACCAGCGGGCTGTCATTTCATCGTCCAACCGCTGTGGGGGTCGATAGGCTATTCTCTGCCAGCCGCATTCGGCGCACAGATTGCCGAACCCGAAAGACGCGTGGTTCTGTTGATCGGCGATGGCTCACTTCAGCTCACCGTACAGGAGTTGGGTTCTATCATTCGGGATCGCTTGAATATGGTCATTGTGGTGCTGAATAACGAAGGCTACACCGTCGAACGCGCTATTCACGGCTCGGAACAGCGCTATAACGATATTGCGGCCTGGAACTGGACACAACTTCCTACCGCGCTGGGCGCAAATGAAAACGAGATACTCTGCAAGCAGGTGCGTTCACCCATCGCGCTCGCGCAGGTACTTGAGCAAGTGAACGCGGAATCTCGCTTGTCACTCATAGAGGTGGTATTGCCGAGAATGGATATCCCAGCGCTCTTACACACCATCACGCAATCGCTTGAGACACGCAACACCGTGCAGTAATACGGAATGCATTTTACCGCCTACCTCGTAAGCGGTATATTCAACGCTAAAAGATGCATTTAAAATGCAATTTATAAACTGCATTTATTGAGAGGCATCATCATGGCATACCGCGATCAATCCCTGGGTGAGTTGGCTATCGCTATTCCGCGCGCCACTAAACTCTTTCGTGAACTCAATCTGGATTTCTGCTGCGGCGGAAAACAAACGCTAAGCCGCGCAGCTGGCAAAAAAGATCTCAATATCGACGAACTGGAAGCGCAGTTAGAGAAACTGGCCGCACAGCCTTCTGACGCACGAGACTGGCGTGAAGCACCGTTGGCTGACATCATCGCGTACATTATCCCCCGTTTTCATGACCGCCACCGTGAACAATTGCCGGAGCTGATTCTGATGGCAAAAAAAGTCGAGCGCGTGCATCACGACAAAGCAGACTGCCCGCACGGCCTTGCAAACCAACTGACCGCGATTTACAACGAGCTGTCTCAGCACATGATGAAAGAAGAGCGCATCCTCTTCCCAATGATCGGTCAGGGAATGGGCGCGAATGCTGCCGCACCGATTTCAGTGATGGAGCATGAGCACGATGACGCCGGGCGTGATGTGGAAGTGGTCAAAGAACTGACCCACGGCGTCGTACCACCGGAAGGTGCCTGCAACACCTGGCGTGCACTGTACTCCGGTATTAACGAGTTTATTACCGATCTGATGGAACACATCCATCTGGAAAACAATTTGCTGTTCCCACGCGCGCTGCGCGGTGAGTAATGTCGCTGTAGTAAAAAATAAGAAAGTCCAAAAAATAAGAAAGTCAGTAAAAACCATTTAGTAAAAACAACAAAGGCGCTCAGTGAGCGCCTTTGTTTTGTCTGGAACTTACAGAATTTCCAGCAGTTCCACTTCAAAAATCAGGGCGCTGAACGGCGGAATGGAAGCACCCGCGCCACGTTCACCATACGCCAGATTATGTGGAATATAGAGTTCCCACTTGGAACCGACTGGCATCAGCGTCAACGCCTCAATCCAGCCTGGAATCACGCCGCTTACAGGGAATTCAGCAGGTTGACCACGCTCAACAGAGCTATCGAACACACTGCCGTCAGTCAAACGACCAGTGTAATGCACACGTACACGATCCTGACGAGCCGGAATCGCACCTTCACCCTGTGTCAACACGCGGAATTGCAGACCAGACTCCGTGCTATCCACGCCTTCTTTCTGTGCGTTTTCAGCCAGGAATTGCTGACCTTCTACCGCCAGCTCTTGCTGACGATCGCGACGCACCGCATCAGCACGCTCATGAATTTCGCGCAGCGCACGATGAACCACATCCACAGGCACCGCTGGCGCATTACCTTCCAGCGCATCACGTAGACCAGCAAGCAGAGCTTCTGGGATCAGGCCTTCAAGACCTGATTCCTGTAACTGTTGACCAACCTGTAAGCCGATGCCGTAACTTGCCTGCGCCTCGACGCTATCAAAAGAAGGAGTTGTCATGGATGTTCCTTTTAATCTGTAAAAAACTGAAAGCGCAGCATAACAGCGACAGGGATTGGGGTAAAATCCTGTGTGCAGGCAATCACGTTAACTGGACGCTAGCCAAACCATTACCGGAAGCTGGCCTATACTGGTAGTTCTGATGTTTTTGGCGCACGGCTTGCCTTAATCATCAACGCGTTAACTGGTCAGTTCATGCAGATTATCGGTATACTGGATTGCGTTATCATCCTGATACTGTTTTTATGCCGACGCCGCCTTGCTACTGGTATAGCTTGGTTTGGCATGACGTGGTTAATCACATCATTTTTATCTGATGCGTTTTTTACACCGGCACTGTTTTTTATACTGATGTTTTTATACTGACTATTTTTATTCTGAATTGTAGTAAGAGAGGTCACCATGGGCAGAATTGCGCCCAGGAAGCGGAAAACCACCTGGGATTATCAAACGCTAGTACGCTTCTGTCAGCGAATTATCCAGCGGCAGCCCTCAAATGCTGTAGCGGTAGAAAACGACGAGGAGCGCGAAGAGCAGGAGCGACTGTCTCCCCCCTCCTTGCGTGAGCGTATTGGTGTCTCGCTGCGAAAAGTCTGGCATTTACCTGACGGCTACCACTGGATGGAACCGTTGCCGCTGCTCCATCGTCGCTGGATTTTAATCGCTATCGCAGTGCTGCTGATTGTGTTGCTCTGGCCTTACAATACGCAACATCCGCAACCTGCCCTTACCATGCCCGTTCCTCTTACGCAGGCAGATAATCAGGCTGCGATGCAGGCCGTGATTATTGAAAGCCAGCCTTCAACACCACAACAGCAGCCTGCCGCTACGCCGCCGCCGACACAGTCATCGGCGCCATGGCGACAGTATGAAATAGCCTCAGGGCAAACGCTGGCACAGCTCTTTCGCGATAACAATCTGCCCGTCAGCGATGTGTTCGCTATGGCTCAGGTGGAAGGCAGGGATAAGCCGCTCAGCAATTTACGGTCGGGTCAGGAAGTCAAATTGCAGTTGAATGCACAAGGCATGGTCGCAGAGCTGGAAATCGAAACCACGGCAAACCAGACGATTCGGTTCACCCGCGGTGCAGACGGCGCGTTTACCCGAACACGCTAACGAGCCAGCTGTTCCAACAGAAAATCGCGCAGGACGATAGCATGATTGTGCTGCGCGTCTTTGCTGCCATAAAGCAGCGTGATTGCTTTCTTTTGCTCGAGTAACGTCATCAGCCTGCCGCTCGCATCGCTCTGCGCCAACTCATTACGATAATAGTCCGCAAATTCCGCCCAGCGTTCAGACTCGGCGTGAAACCATTTCCGCAGCTCGCTACTCGGCGCAATGTCTTTAAACCACTCAACACCCTCCAGACGTGCTTTACTGATGCCACGCGGCCACAGGCGGTCAATAAGAAAAGTGTGGGAAGAGAAAGGGGCTTGCGCGTCATACACGCGGGTGAGGTGAATCAAGTCAGACATATGGCACCTTCTTTTCTAGGTAATAAGGTAATGATAGATCATTCCCGTATCCCTAAAATGCAAAACGCTGGCACAAGGCCAGCGTTTCACATGCTAACTAAAGTGTTAATTCAACGATAAACGTGAATTACGCTTCAGCAACAACAACTACATTCAGTTCAGCAAATACATCGCTATGTACCTGGAAGCTTACTACGTGCTCACCGGTAGTACGCAGAACGCCGTTCGGCAGACGAACTTCGCTCTTAGCAATGTCAACACCGGCAGCCGTTACCGCATCAGCGATATCGCGAGTACCGATGGAACCGAACAGTTTACCTTCGTCGCCTGCTTTAGACGCGATGGTAACGCTACCCAGTTCTTTGATCTTGGTGGCGCGAGCTTCAGCAGCAGTCAGAACGTCAGCCAGTTTGGCTTCCAGTTCAGCACGGCGTGCTTCGAAGAACTCAACGTTTTTCTTAGTTGCCGGCACAGCTTTGCCCTGCGGAACCAAGAAGTTACGAGCATAGCCCGCTTTAACGTTTACCTGATCACCCAGGCTGCCCAGGTTTGCTACTTTATCAAGCAGAATAACTTGCATTACTTTATCCTCTCAAAGTCTCGTTAATGGACAGTGGCCGATTACTGATGACGGTCAGTGTACGGCAACAAAGACAAGTAACGCGCACGCTTGATAGCGCGGGCCAGCTGACGCTGGTATTTTGCACGAGTACCGGTGATACGGCTCGGAACAATCTTGCCGCTTTCAGTGATATAGTTTTTCAGCGTAGCGATATCTTTATAATCAATCTCTACAACGCCTTCCGCGGTGAAACGGCAGAATTTGCGACGACGGAAATAACGTGCCATGTGGCTAGTCTCCAGAATCTATCAATTCAATCTGCTCGGCATGTAACACTATCTTGCTCAGACCATTACGCCCTTGATGGCAGCTAATGAATCCGTGCACGGTAAGTTGCGTGCCGACCGTTATACTGTGGGTAACTGCTTGTGACGATAGTCCGCTGACAATCACGGGCATACGACACCATGCTTGCCGACTTAATCCGGCTTCCTCCTGTGTCGAGCGGTGCTCAAGCACAAACTGACAGTGAGGAATACCTGACGGACTGACTTTACGAATAGGCGTTTTGCACACTGTGCCGGACAACACCAGACGATTCATCGTCACCACAACAATTACTCTTCAGAATCCCCTGCTTCCACATCATCGCCAGCTTCAGCGAAATCTTCACGACGCTCACGGCGTTCGTCTTTCGCTTTCACCATTGGAGATGCTTCAGTTACCGCGTGCTTAACGCGCATAACCATGCTGCGGATAACGGCATCGTTAAAGCGGAAGTTTGTTTCCAGCTCATCGATCGCTTCCTGCGGCGCTTCAACGTTCAGCAGAACGTAGTGAGCTTTGTGCAGTTTGTTGATCGGGTAAGCCAGCTGACGGCGGCCCCAGTCTTCCAGACGGTGGATCGTGCCCTGCGCACCAGTGATGGTAGCAGTGTAGCGCTCGATCATGCCCGGAACCTGTTCGCTTTGGTCAGGATGAACCATAAATACGATTTCGTAATGACGCATCGAATTGCTCCTTACGGATTATTCAGCCTCCTGTCTGGGTCAACCGCGGCCCGTGGAGGCAAGGAACGTGTATGTGTGCGGCTGAAAAAATGACGCGTAAGTATAGTGCTCGACATTAAAGAACACAAGGAAGAAACACAGGAGTTTTCTACGTTGTGATATTTGCAGAATTAGCGTGGGATTACAGCGTCCGCTGGAAGAAATCAGCACCCGCCTGTAACGCCGTCGGCGTAATACGATGCGCCACACCCGGCTCGGTCAGATACGTCAGATTGGCGAGTGTACCGCGTGCCTGTAGTGCCTGATGGAGACGTGCACTTTCTGCCGCTGGCACGACATCATCCGCTTCGCCATGCCACACAAGCAGCGGCCGATTGGACAGCGCATCAAGACGTGTAGTGACATCATAATCAGCCAGTTTGGTCGCTAACGCCTGCAACACCGCCTGATTTTCCTCGTGATCGGCCGGAACCGGAGGAAATAACGTTGATGATAGCGTGGAGAAATAGCCGGAACCCATAAATGCAGCCACCGCAGTAATCCAAGGATAGCGAGCCATGCACCCAAGAGCACTCATTCCACCAAGCGACGCACCGCAAACGCCAACACGTTCACCGTCGATCAGCCCACGCTGCCGATATTCCGCAACATAGTCGGGAAGTTCTTCAATATTCGATTGCAAAACATCCCAGAAATGCCCCAATCGATGCGCGTCATCCCCGTTATAGCGGGCACCGTGCATTGCCGCATCAGTCAAAATCACCCGAAACCCAGCCTGAGCCAGCGCGTAGCCAAAATATGAGTACACCTCCTTTGACGACATGTAACCATGGAAGAAAAAAATCGTCGGTAGAGGCTGTTCCCTTCTTCCCAAAGGCGCCGCGTGAATCGCTTCGATACCGCTACCGAGTTTATCCAGTGACATTTCGACCATATTTCCCTCGTTTCCAGTTCTGTCAGCCTATTTTTATGTAGCGAAATCGTATTTAGCAAAAAGGGGACAACCTTTTACGATAAATTCACTTACAGCCACCCTCTTATCTCAGTGTTTTCATTAATTCCTTACTGGTTTAATCGGCATATTTATGTAAATAAAAAAATCACATTGATCTAGATCAATAACAGAAATGAATGTTTACACTCCGTGATTAATTTTTTTTCATTTACTGCCGTTAACGCATGTGAAGCAAGACTAAAAAATAACCTTTTTATTATAAGAGACACACATATGTTGGGACTTTCCTTTAAACACTGGGGTTTGGGTATCAAGTTATCAATTATCGCCTCCCTGAGCGTGGCGATATTGTTCATTGCCTTCACTCTCACCCTTACCCGCTCCGCAGGCGATCAATTGAAAGCGTTGACCCTCAACGACATGCAGAGTCAGGTGAATGGAGTCACTGACATGATCAACATGTACGATACCAGCCTACAAGCCGAGGTCAGCAACTATACGCGGCTGCTGGCGAGCTTTCTGCCGACACAGTTTTCACTGGATACCGTTAACCGCACCCCTTTCAGCAACACCTCTCACCCAACACTAAAGGCTGGCGATACGGTATTGAACCTCAACACCGACGTGACGGATGACTTTCTGAGCCGTACCCACGCGATCTCAACGATTTTTGTCCGCGATGGAGAGGATTTTACGCGTATCACCACTTCACTGAAAAAAGAAGATGGATCGCGCGCGATGGGCACCAAACTCGATCGTGAAAGCCCAGCGTATGCACTGGTGATTAAAGGTGAAACCTACAGTGGGTTAGCAACACTGTTCGGCAAACAGTACATCACCCAGTATCAACCGATACACGATGGTGAAAATAAGGTTATCGGTATTCTGTTCGTCGGCGTCGACATCACGAAGCAATTTACCGAGATGCAGCAAACTATTCTGAACAAGAAAATGGGTGAGACAGGCCATTTCTTTGTACTTAGCGCGAAAAAAGGAAAAGATGCAGGTAACTATCTTTACCACCAAAGCAATGCCAACCAACGCCCTGACTGGTCAGAAGGTGCGTTAGAGAAAGTGCTGGCAACCGGTAATGGTACGATCGAATACGACAACAACACGATGAAAGGCGAAGAAAAAACCCGGATCATGGTGTACCGCAGTATTCCACAATGGAACTGGATTGTGGCAGGTACCATCAGCAAAGAAAGTCTGATGGCGGAGGTTAACCGCACCCGCAATCTGTTTTTGGGCGGTGGCATTATTCTGGTTCTGCTCTTCGCGGCATTCTTTGTCGTGCTGACGCGTAAATGGCTGAGCCAGCCGCTGGTTGAAATCGTCAAAGTGGCGGAGCAATTTTCTGCCGGTAACCTGACGGCCACGCTTTCCAGCAATCGCGGCGATGAAGTCGGCCGCCTGATCGATGCGATTAACGGCATCGGACAGGGGCTAACAACGATTGTGTCACAGGTCAGAAGCTCCTCCGAAGAAATCAGTGCCAGCACCGATGCGCTGGCTGCTGATAGCGAAAATATCAGTGAGCAGATTGCCCGTCAGGCCAGTAGCGTCGAAGAAACATCTGCCAGCATGGAGCAGCTCTCCGCCAGCGTGAAGCAGAACGCCGATAACGTCTCTGCCGCCAAAGATCTGGCGGAGCAGAGCGCAGCCGCAGCGCGAAACGGCAGCCAGACCGTCACCGATTCGGTCTCTACGATGAGCGACATTAAAAACTCATCTCAGCGGATTGCCGATATCACGACGGTGATCGAATCTATCGCTTTCCAGACCAATATCTTGGCGCTCAATGCTGCGGTAGAAGCCGCTCGTGCGGGCGAACACGGCAGGGGCTTCGCCGTCGTTGCTGCTGAAGTGCGAGCACTGGCACAGCGTAGTTCTACCGCAGTGAAAGAGATCGAAACCTTGATTGATGAATCGCTGGAAAAGATCGAAGCGGGCTATCATTTCTCAGAAAAAACGCAGGCTGTAATGGACGACTTACGTAACCGCATCCTGCAGGTCAGCACCATCGTGAACGATATTGATATCGCCTCACGCGAGCAGTCCGCTGGGATCAACCAGGTAAACATCGCGATGGTACAGATTGGTCAGGCAACGCAGGAAAACGCCATTCTGGTCAACAATTCGGAAGATACCGCGCAGAGTCTACGTCAGAAAGGCCACCATCTCAGCGAGCTGGTCAGCGTCTTCCGTATTTAACATCCACACAGCGGTCATCGTGTTGCCAGTATTGCACGATGGCCACCACTTGAGTATTATGCCCGCGATTTTCCACTATTCCCCCACTGACAAAGGAGACGACATCATGACAACAATTACTCTGATTCTTTGCAGGACATCTCGGGACTAATTCCGCATTCTTTTCCGCTTTGCGTTATCCCCCCAGCTGTAGCCTGCCTTACCCTATTTTTAAATTGATCAGCAGGATGATCTATGGGCAATGCTATTCGCTCTATTTCGGCGCGCGTCAGTGTGATCGCGACGGAAAATACCTGGATTGAAGATAAAGCAATCCAACAGCTTCAAATTACATCACAACTTCCCGATATGGTACGCGTGGCCGGTATGCCAGATTTGCATCCGGGCCGTGGTTATCCCATCGGTGCCGCCTTTTTTTCACAACAGCGCTTCTATCCGGCGCTAGTCGGAAACGATATCGGCTGCGGTATGGCGCTATGGCGTACTGGCTTGAACGCCAAAAAAATCTCACTGGATAAGCTGGAAAAACGGCTTGGCAATATCGATGGGCCACTGGAAGACGATATCGATATTCCACCCGCACTGGCGGATTTCCGCTATTCGCTGGGCACCATCGGCGGCGGTAACCACTTTGCAGAATTACAGCAGCTTGATGAAATCTATCAGCCAGATGCGCTGAATACTCTGCACATTGATCCTAAACAGCTGCTGTTGCTCGTGCATAGCGGCTCACGCGGATTAGGGCAAACCATACTGGAAGCCCACGTGCGGGAATTCGGTCATCAGGGTATTGAAGCCAACACGCCAGCTGCTGAGGCCTATCTGGAACAACATCAATTTGCGCTGACGTTTGCCACCCACAATCGGCGACTGATCGCGCAGCGGATGCTGGAACGTTGGCATACGGAGGGCGATGCTGCACTGGACGTGAACCATAATTTGGTGACATCGGCAACGATTGAAAGCATTTCCGGCTGGCTGCACCGCAAAGGCGCGACACCCGCCGACTGCGGCCCAGTTATCATTCCCGGTTCACGCGGCGACTACAGCTATATTGTGCAACCCATTCCCCACGCAGACAGCCTCTATTCGCTGGCACATGGCGCGGGCAGAAAGTGGATGCGTACGGAGTGTAAAGATCGACTGTCTTCGCGTTATAGCGTCCAGCAACTGGCGCGCACGCGTTTCGGCAGTCGGGTGATTTGTCAGGACAGGCAGCTGATCTTTCAGGAAGCACCGGAAGCCTACAAACCGATAGACAGCGTGATCGGCGCGATGCAGCAGGCGGGATTAATCACGCTGATTGCCCGCCTGAAACCGGTGCTCACCTACAAAACGCGCGGGGAAGATAAATGATATTACTTCAACTCTCCGCCGCGCAGGGACCGGACGAATGCATGCTGGCAACGGCAAAAGCGTTGCACGCTCTGACGCGAGATGCCGCGCGGCAAGGCATCGAGTGCGAAATCATCGAAACAGAAGTAGGGAAACGTGCCGGTACATTACGTTCCGCACTGGTTCTGTTAAACGGTGAGCAGGCAGAACCGCTGGCTGCAAGCTGGTGCGGTACGCTTCAGTGGACGTGCAATAGCCCTTGGCGCAAAGGTGGCGGACGTAAGAACTGGTTTATCGGCGTCGCACGTTTTCATCAGGAACAGGCGTTTGCCGATGACGAGATTCGTTTTGAAACCACTAAATCCTCCGGCCCCGGCGGACAGCATGTGAATAAAACCGAGTCTGCCGTCCGCGCTACCCATGTCGCTAGCGGTATCACGGTGAAGGTGCAGAGTGAACGCAGCCAGCACGCTAACAAGCGTCTGGCGTGTTATCTCATCGCCTATCGTCTGGAAGCGTTACAACAGCAGCAGCACGCCGAACTACGGGCACAGCGGCGTCTGTTCCATCATCAGATAGAACGCGGCAATCCGGTAAAAGTCTTCAAGGGCGAAGATTTTACGTTGGCCACCTCGCGCTAACCTCAACTAACGGGTGGGCATCTCATTGCCCGCTCGTTATTTTTTCTCAGAAATGACCTTAAAGTATTGGGATAAACTGAACGGCACCTGTAGACCAGGCAGCTCGCCGAGTCGATTAAGTTCATCACGATGCGACTCTATCCATTGCTGCTGCAAGGGCTGCAACGTCGTTGTTCGCGCCGCAATTAGCGTATCCAAAAAACTCCGCTTCCCCTCCACTGCCAAATGGAATGCTTTTATCGCCAGTTTATCCACCTCACTTTCGGTACAGCGATTCATCGCTTTCTCATTCAAATAAATAAGAGCAGTGGCTTTATCATCATTGTTTAATGTCCAGAACCAATCGTTTGCAGACGGAAGCGTGACGGGACTCTTCTTTCCTCGCTCACGGCACTGCTGATAAATCGAATCTAGTTCGTGTAATGAAGATTCGACAGCGTGTGTATAGCCAGTAATAAAGAAGAAGAAAAAGATAAACCTACTTATTGTACGATGCATAAACACACTTCCAGAATTCGGACTCGTCTCCTACAGAAGACCATGCCATTGGCTCCACAACTTGATCCAATTTATGCCTGAGAATATTTGGTATACCCGCCATCGCTTGGCCGTAAAGTTCCCAATCATAATCGCTAATATTATAAGTTACGTCTTTAGCACTGCGAGGATCGCTGAAAATACTGTAAAGAGGGGTTGTTGAAACAGCGAATGCTAGTCGGTTTGCGCTATCAACTAGTGTGTTGATTTGTTCAATAGCTTCTACCGAACGAGCACTTAAGGTGAGTTCCTTGATCTGACAAGTGGCAATTCCCATGCCCTACTCCATCCAAGTAAATGATTACAAAAATCGGATCGTTTATTCCCGTACTCATACTCATGAAAAAATTAAAATAAACAATTAATAATAATCTGGTCAACCCAAATTAAGCCTTTATCGTAGATTTTGTAACGGTGCTACACTCCCGTTATCTATTCCTGTCAGGCTGAAGCGATGAACATCGTACGGATACTTTTCTTACCCTTAATATTGGCGCTGTCTGGCTGTCAGCTCATACAAGGGAAGCCTGTCGCGGCACCTCCACCTGCGGGGCACGCACTCGAAATTCGTTACGCGCAAACCAGCCTGTTAGAAAAGGTGGGTACGATCTCTGTTACCGTACGCGGGAATGGAGACGACGCCGAGCGAGCCATTCAGCAAAAAGCCGATGCCTCTGGTGCGCACTATTATGTGATTGTACTGAAATCCGAGGCTGCAACGCTCCCCGGTTTGTGGTCCGCACGTGCCGTGCTGTATCGTTGAATCCGCAGGGTATGCTGTAAAAAAATACCGGGAAGATTCCCGGTATCATCATGCTGAGACAGATTAATACGACATACACGCCGCATTCAGGATCCCACCGCTAAGCGAAGCGGCACAGAGGAAGGCGCCAGACGCAATATCGTTATTCTGGATATGCTGGCTGAGACGCGGCATATACAGACGCACCGCGAAATAAATCAGCAATTGCACCACCAGCGCAACCACGCCCCAGGTAATGTAATCCACCAGACTCACCGAATTAATCGCCGCGCTGGAAAGCGGGATCACATAGCCAATCAACGCCCCACCAAACCCAATAGCTGCCGTGCCGTTGTTTTCTTTAATCAACGCCCATTCATCATGCGGCGTAACGCGAGTGTAGATAAATAAAAAGGCCAGCACCATGGCAAACCCGATAAAGAAATAGGATGCAAACGCTAACAACGCATTGAGTATCGGCATAAATTCCTCTTAATGAATAAAATTCATCCGCCACGCTGGCGAACAGCTTCAAACAAACACACACCGGTAGCAACAGACACATTCAGTGAAGACACGCTGCCTGCCATCGGGATGCTGATCAACTCGTCACAGTGCTCACGGGTCAGACGACGCATGCCTTCCCCTTCCGCGCCCATCACCAGCGCCAACGGACCGGTCAGTTTACTTTGGTACAGCGTATGATCCGCTTCACCGGCCGTGCCAACGATCCAGATATTACGCTCTTGCAACAGGCGCATCGTACGGGCCAGATTGGTCACGCTGATAACCGGTATGGTTTCCGCCGCGCCACAGGCCACCTTCTTCACCGTCGCATTCAACTGCGCAGAACGATCGCGGGGCACAATCACCGCATGTACACCAGCGCCATCCGCATTACGCAGGCAAGCGCCCAGATTATGTGGATCGGTCACGCCGTCCAATATCAGCAGGAAAGGCATTTCCAGATTGTCTAACATCGCAGGCAGATCATTTTCCTGATATTTCCGCCCCTCTTTGACCTTCGCTACGATCCCCTGATGCACCGCGTCTTCAGCCTGCTTATCCAGCCATTGACGACTCGCCACTTGAATGACGATACCCTGCGCTTCCAGCTCGGCAATAACGGGCTGAAGGCGACGATCGTCGCGCCCTTTGAGAATAAAGACTTCCAGAAAACGCTGTGGATCGCGCTCAAGTAGTGCCTTAACCGCGTGGATACCGTAAATAATTTCGCTCATTGATACTCTTCAAATTAACCATAACAGGCAGAACCTGTTCATTAGAGATAGAGGTTTACCCTACTCCTCCTCTTCATCGAGGAGGAAGCAGATTAACTAACCTTACTCAGCAGACTTTTTCTTCGCGCGTTTAGCCTTGGTCGCGGCGGCGATTTTATTCGTCTTTTCCGCGTTCTTTTTCGCTTTATCGCGGTTCTTTTTCGGTTTGGCTTTTGGCTTATCCGACGTCGCGTTGCGATCGCCTTCTTTACGGACCGCAGCATCCGGCTCAAAATTTGCGGCCGCTTTGCTTGGGCTACGGCGGCGTCGACTTGGCTTAGCCTCACGCGAATCCGGTTTCTTCGTACGGTCACGCGCGGTTTTCCCTTCGCCACGCACCTTGCGCGTGCTGGAAATCAAGGCGAAATCAATGTTGCGCTCGTCCATATGCACGGCTTCAACGCGGATTTCCACTTCATCACCCAGACGATAAACCTGCCCGCGCGATTCGCCGATCAGTCGCTGACCGATATTATCGTAGCGGTAGTAATCATTATCCAGCGTAGAAACGTGTACCAGTCCATCGATAAACAAATCTTTCAGGCGCACGAAGAAGCCAAAACCGGTGACACTGGCAATAATCCCCGTAAAGACTTCACCAACGTGATCCTGCATAAAGTCGCACTTCAGCCAATCCGCGACGTCACGCGTTGCTTCATCCGCACGACGCTCCGTCATCGAACAGTGCATACCCAGCTGTAGCATCTCGTTAATGTCGCTATGCCAGCCGCCCGTTGACGTCCAACGTTCATGACGATCGCTTAACAGATACTTAATGGCGCGGTGCAGCGACAGGTCAGGATAACGACGAATTGGCGACGTGAAGTGGCCGTAAGACGTCAATGCCAGCCCGAAGTGTCCCCGGTTTTCTGGGTCATAAATCGCCTGTTTCATTGAACGCAGCAGCATAGTTTGCAGCATTTCCCGATCGGGACGGTCCGCCAGTTCATTCATCAATTCGGCGTAGTCTTTCGGCTGCGGCTTCATTCCGCCTTTCAGCGTCAGACCCAGCTCGCCCAGCACGCTGCGCAGGGCTAATACATGGTCTTCACTCGGTTGATCGTGCACGCGGAACAATGCGGGCTCTTCGTTCTTCTCCACAAATTTCGCGGCCGAGATATTCGCCAGAATCATGCACTCTTCGATCAGCTTGTGCGCGTCGTTACGCACCACCGCTTCCACACGGTCGATACGGCGTTCGGCGTTGAAAATAAACTTCGCCTCTTCAGTTTCAAACGCGATGCCGCCACGTACTTCACGCGCATGTTCCAGCGCTTTGTACATGTGGTGCAACTCTTCCAGCCCGCCAACCAATGGCTTGTAGTGCTCACGCAACTCGGCATCGCCTTGCAGAATATTCCACACTTTGGTGTAGGTCAGACGCGCGTGTGAACTCATCACCGCTTCATAAAACTTGTAAGACGACAGCTTACCCTGCGTCGAAACGGTCATTTCACAGACCATACACAAGCGATCGACCTGCGGGTTAAGCGAACAGAGCCCGTTCGACAGCACTTCCGGCAGCATCGGTACCACCTGCGATGGGAAGTACACCGACGTGCCACGCGCCCGTGCTTCATGGTCGAGCGGTGTATTCGGCCGAACGTAATAACTCACGTCAGCAATCGCAACCCACAAACGCCAGCCGCCGCCGCGTTTCGGCTCACAGTACACGGCATCATCGAAATCGCGGGCATCTTCGCCGTCAATCGTGACCAGCGGCAGCTTACGCAGATCCACACGGCCTTTTTTCGCGGCTTCAGGTACTTCTTCAGAAAGATCCTTCACCTGATCTTCCACTTTAGGTGGCCAGGTGTGAGGAATATCGTGGGTACGCAGAGCGATATCCACTGCCAGACCGGTGCCCATGTTGTCACCGAGGATCTCGACAATCTTACCGACCGCTTTCGTGCGGCGCGTGGCGCGTTGCGTCAGCTCAACCACCACCACGAAACCCATACGAGCGCCGTTAATTTCTTCTTTCGGGATCAGAATATCAAAGCTCAGGCGGCTATCATCCGGTACAACGAACCCGATACCCGCATCGACAAAATAGCGGCCGACAATTTGTCCGGTACGCGGTTCCAGCACGCGCACAATGCGTCCTTCGCGACGACCTTTACGATCCTCACCCAGCGGCTGCGCCAGCACAACATCGCCGTGAATCGCCCGTTTCATCTCTTCAGCCGACAGATAAAGATCGTCTTTGCGGCCTTCCACACGCAGGAAACCGAAGCCATCGCGATGGCCGATAACCGTGCCACGCAGTAGATCGAGCTTTTCCGGCAACGCATAGCATTGGCGGCGAGTAAAAATAAGCTGACCGTCACGCTCCATTGCACGCAGACGGCGGCGCAGCGCTTCGAGGGCTTCTTCTCCAGTTAATTGCAGATCGGTGGCCAATTCTTCTCGGCTGATCGGGGTATCGCGCTTGGCGATGTGCGCCAAGATATATTCACGACTGGGGATAGGAGATTCGTATTTTTCTGCTTCTCGTTCCAGGAATGGATCTTGTGACATTGCGGTTCCTCCGTTGTCATCAGCAGGAGGCTGAACAAAACTCATTCAACCAACAATAATTTATAAAGCGGCGGGTTTTCTTTGACCATATCAGCCAACGTGTATTGATCCAGCTCATGCAGGAAATTTTGTACCGCCTGTTGGAGCACCTGTTTCAAGCGACAGGCTGCAGTAATGTGGCAAAACTCATGGCTACAGTTGACCAACGTGAGCGGCTCCAACTCGCGCACGACATCGCCAATTCGGATTGTTTCTGCCGGTTTTCCAAGGCGGATGCCGCCATTCTTACCGCGCACGGCCATCACCAACCCAGCACGACTAAGTTGATTGATAATTTTGACCATATGATTACGAGACACGCCATACACTTCCGTTACCTCCGAAATGCTGGTCATTTTCCCGCTCGGCAGTGACGCCATGTAAATCAGCGCCCGCAAGCCATAATCCGTGAAACTTGTTAACTGCACATAAACCTCGGATACCTCTGGGTATCATTGACAGGCGTATTGAGTACGCCACTGAAAAACCAACGCTATTGACAGATAATAAACCAGGCACAAACACTACGGCTAATTATTTATACCCTTTGCGTTACGAGGGATTGTCTAGTTGTACCCTACTCACTCAACCCTTTTTACATCTGCCATATCTTTTTAATTTTATCTCACCGCAACACAGATAACGTATTCTCTTTAGTTGCACTCACCAAATCTAACGATCGATATGCTATCACCCACGAAGGCGGCGTAAGGAAAAGGACACCATGGGGTTGAAAAATATTTCTATTCGTACCGGCTTATTAACGTTGTTGCTGCTAACCACCCTGTTGCTGCTTATCGTCAGCGGCATGGGCGTGGTTGCCATTAAGAAAGACAGGGAAACGCTGACAGCACAAAACCAGATTCAAGGCATTGAGCTGGGCAATCTGATGAGTGGCTATAACCAAACGCTCAGCGCGCGCGCCTCTGCAACGCTCGCCGTCAGGAAAATCGAAATCGGCCTGCTGGACGACGGCGTTAAGGAAACTGGGCTCGTAGAAAAACATCTCCGCCAGTCACAGGAAGACATTCAACGCGTGATCAAATCGGCCAAGGCCGATCCGAAGCAGCAAGCGCTGGCGCAGGAAGTGCTGAAAACCTATCAGGCCTATTTTCAGCAGGGCATGACCCCGATGCTGAACGCGCTGCAAAAACAGTATACCGACGAATATTATGAAGTCCTGGAAAAACAGCTCGGCACGCTGAGTGAAGCCTTTGATTTATCGATCCAAAATTTCCGTCAGTATGCCCAGCAGCTTTCCGAACAGGGTCTGGCACAGTCCGAACGTAATGAACGCATTATGCTGTTACTGATTGCGATTGCCAGCCTGTTATCTATCACACTGGTCGCATTAGCCTGGGTCGCACTGCGGCACATGCTGCTCAAACCGCTGGATTATGCCATTGAGCAGTTGGAGCAGGTCGCCGCTGGGAATCTGACGCGCCGTCTGATTCAAGGCGGAGACAACGAACTGGGCCGACTCAACGATGCCATAGGCCGCATGCAGGGTGCGCTGCTGGAGTCGGTTAGCCAAGTGCGCGATGCCAGCACGCAAATCGATCTCGGTAGCCGAGAACTGTTTGAAGAAAACGTCCAGCTCTCCCAACGTACTGAAGAATCCGTTGCAGCACTGGAACAAACCGCGGCCAGCATGGAGCAATTGAGCGCGACCGTGAAACTCAATGCCGATCACGCCGAACTGGCCCATCAACTCGCCAATAACGTCTCGAACACCAGCAGCCGCAGCAACGAATCTGTCGGTTATGTTATTGAAAAAATGCAGGAGATCGCTACCAGCGCCAAACGCATCAATGACATCCTCAGCGTAATTGACGGCATCGCGTTTCAGACCAACATTCTGGCGCTGAACGCTTCTGTCGAATCTGCCCGCGCAGGAGAACAAGGCAGAGGCTTTGCCGTCGTCGCCGGAGAAGTGCGTAATTTGGCGCAGCACAGCGCGAAGGCGGCGAAAGAGATCCGTTCGCTGATTTTGGATTCCCAGACGCGCGTATCTGAAGGACTTGAGCTGGCTTCCAAAGCGGGTGAAACCATGGACGACGTGACCGATGAAATCATCCGTATTACGCAACTGATGCGAGACATTTCTACCGCTACGCAAGAACAGCATCGCGGTATCGAGTTGGTGAATGTCGCCTTCACGCAGATTGACAAGGTCGCTCAGCACAATGCGCAACTCGTCAAAGCCTCATCCGCGACTACGCAGTCGTTGGAGCAGCAGTCTCAACAGCTAATGCGGTCCATGGCGCTGTTTCAGGTAGAACCTCGCCTTTCCTAATTTTGCACCGCTGGTGGTCAACTCCCATGCTGACCACCAGCATGACGCAGAATAGCCTCCGTTCCCCTTTTATTCCCTCCGTACATCGCCTAAAAAACCGAATAAATAATGAGAACAGGCAGAAAGACACTTTAAAAAAAACACATTTCACACGTTATACTTTCAGATAATTTGAGTATTATTTTTTTACCGCTATTCTCTGTTTTTACATATAAGCGTATAAATAGGGTTTCGGCATAAAAGCGATCAAAATAATCGCGTCAATGCATTGAATAAAAAGACAATAAGATAAATTTCTTATTGATAACAGTAGTCATGCGTTTCAGATCATTAATTACTTATTAATAATATATTTATTATATTAATTAATAGCACGCTATTTTATTAATTCTGCCCATTGATTTCAGCGCAAAGAAAAAGGGGGACCGCCAATCACCCGATAACACCGCAGACGGCATCATGGTAAAACAAATGCCTCTGACAACAGCGAATCAAGGGTAAAGACAGAAAGAATATAGGCAGAGATAAACATGAATAATCAGTCAGTCGATGTTGATTTGATTACCAGGTTTGACAATGAAGCCAAACTGCACGCGCTCGATTCCGTCTATGCTATCGCCGAATTCGATCTGGCAGGGAAACTGATTGAAGCCAATCCTCTTTTTTGCAAAATGCTGGGCTATAAAAAAGAAGACATTATTCAGAAAAGCCACACGCTTTTCCTGCCAGAAGCACAACGTCAAAAACACGACCATTTCTGGCACGATGTCATCAAAGGGAATATCAATGCGGGGGAATTTCAACGAAAAACCCAAAAAGGGGACATTATTTGGCTCCACGCCGCATATACGCCAATTATTGATCATTCAGGTCGTCGGATTGGTGTAATAAAACTGGCGCTTGATATTACTCAGGAAAAACGTCTGATGTCGGAACATCGAGCACAGCTAGATGCGATTGAAAATGCACAGGGCGTGATCGAATTTGATAAAGACGGCTATATCACTCACGTCAATAAACACTACCTGATACTGACAGGCTATGAAGCAAAGGAAATTCTCGGTCTACATCACAAATCACTCTGCGATCCCATTTATACCGAACAGGCCGACTATCAAACATTTTGGGAAACCTTGCATCGCGGCCACCCTATCAGCGGGCGCTTCCACCGACTGGGCAAAGGCAACCATTCATTCTGGATACAGGCAACTTATAGTCCGGTCATGGATAGTGATGGTAATGTGAGAAAAATCATTAAATATGCTCACAACATCACGCAAAACGTCGAAACCGAAAAGAAAGCCCATCAGCAAGGTATCATTCTCGATATCCTGCTGTCAGTTCATGACAGCTTTCTGCTCGACCATAATCTGCCTTCAGCCTGCGATAAAGTCTTCGAGCGGTTGCTTGACGTGACCAACAGCAGCTTCGGTTTTATCGCCACGTTGCAGGAAGATGAAGACGGCCAATCACTATACCTTCCTGCGATTTCCAACCTTGCCTGGGATGAAGAAACCCTGACATGGTACAGACACCAGCGCAGAACCCACGGCGGCCTGAGGCTGCGTAAACTTGATAACCTGTTTGGCCATGTTGTGACTCACAACACGGTGGTGTGCACCAATAGCCTACTGAGGCAAAAGGCCGGTCGGGACCTTCCCCCCATACATCCTGCACTACATTCCCTGCTCGGTATTCCTATCACCCACAACGGCAAAACGGTCGGGATGATCGCACTGGCCAACCGCCGGGAAGGTTACGATCAAACGATGATCGAGTTACTGGCTCCGCTGGTAAAAACGCTCGGTATCATCATTCACGCGCGTTTGCTTGAGGATGAACGCACACAGATAGAAGCGTCTCTCCGCTTTAACGCAGGACATGACTTTCTGACTGGCCTGCCAAATCGCAGCAGCTTCTTCGAGCAAGCCAGCGCATTTTTCCTGCTCAGACAGCAAAACCAGCACGCAGATAAAAGCTGCCTGGCGATTATTGATATCGATTTATTCAAAAACATTAATGACCAATTCGGCCATCTGGCTGGCGATGCCGTCCTCAAAGAACTGGCGATGCTGATGCGTATGTCATTACGTCAGGAAGATCTGGTCGCCCGTATTGGGGGAGAAGAATTCATCATCCTGCTAAAAGATGTCCCTTATCAAACCGCCGTCATGGCTATCGAGCGTATTCGCAAAGCGATTGAGCAACATACGCTGGAATACGATCGCCAGAATCTGAATTTCACGATCAGTGCAGGGATCGCAGCTTACCGTTCCGATCTCGCTTCCGTTGAAGACTGGATTCAGTTAGCCGATGAAAATCTCTACGCAGCTAAACGGCAAGGACGCAACTGTGTGAAATAAGCCCATCCCGGCAGCGCTGCTGGTAGCTTTGCTCGAACGTTTGCATTCCCGCAGCGGCTCCGGTTTGAATCAGGCCAGGAAGCTGGTGCGTTTTTCCCTCACGAATCAGGTTGCTGACTGCCGCTGTAGCAGTCAGCACTTCATAAAGTGCAATTCGACCGCCTTGCGCTGCGGGCAATAGCTTTTGCGTCACTACCGCCTGCAAACAGGTCGATAACTGGCTACGAACATAGGCTTTCTCTTCACCGGGAAAAACATCAATCAAACGGTCGACTGCCTGTGATGCACTGCGCGTATGTAGCGTTGATAACACCAAGTGGCCAGTTTCCGCTGCTGTCAGCGCCAGCCGAATCGTCTCCGTATCGCGCAGTTCTCCCAGCAGAATGACATCAGGATCTTCCCTCAATGCCGCCCGTAGCGCCTGCGCAAAAGAAGCGCTGTGCGCACCGATTTCTCGCTGTTGAATCAGGCAACGTCGGCTGACATGAATAAACTCGATCGGATCCTCCAGCGTAATCACATGGCGATCGCTGCTGTCGTTTAACGCCCCGACCATCGCCGCTAGCGTCGTGGATTTACCGCTGCCCGTCGCGCCGGTAATCAGGATCAGTCCGTTTGGTTTCTCCAGCAGCGTCGAGAGCACGGGTGGCGCATGTAGCGCATCCAATGAAGGTTGAACAGATGGGATAATGCGTAGCGCCGCAGACAGTCCTTCCCGCTGACGAAACACATTTACCCGCAGGCGCTGTCCGTCAGGCAACATTAAGGCGCCGTCCACCTGCCCTGCCTGCCGCAGTTGCTCTTGCTGAGTCGGTTCTAGCCAGACATCGCACCATTGTGCCACCTGCTCCGGCGTTAAACATGGTAAGGTATTTTCAGGCTGTAGCCGCCCATCCACACGCAACACCGGAGGATGCCCGCTACAAAGGTGCAGATCCGAGGCATTATGTTTTACACTACGCGCCATCCACTCATCCAACTCCATAGATTAACCTCCTGAATAACCATGACGACAATCCAGCAGAATCTACAGGACATCCAGCAGCAAATCACAGCCGCCGCGACGCATTGCGCACGAGCGCCAGAAGAAATTACGCTACTTGCAGTCAGTAAAACCAAACCTGTGAGCGCGATCGAAGAAGCCATTGCGGCAGGTCAGCGTGCGTTCGGCGAAAATTATGTCCAGGAAGGCGTGGAGAAGATTCATTATTTCCAGGAAAACCAGCCGAACACACCGTTGGAATGGCACTTTATCGGCCCGTTACAGTCAAATAAAAGTCGGCTGGTAGCGGAGAACTTTGACTGGTTTCACACCGTGGATCGCCTGCGTATCGCACAGCGTCTGAGTGAACAACGTCCAGCCACCTTGCCGCCGCTAAATGTTCTATTGCAGATTAATATCAGCAATGAGCCGAGCAAATCCGGCATTATGGTGGATGAACTTGCAGAACTCGCCGCCAGCGTCGCCGTTTTGCCTAACCTACGCCTGCGCGGGTTAATGGCCATTCCGGCACCGGAAACGGATCACGAACGGCAGCTTGCTGTTTTTAAACAAATGACAGCGCTGTTCCAAACATTGTCAGTAAATTATCCGCATATTGATACACTCTCTATGGGGATGACGGATGACATGCGTGCGGCGATTACCGCAGGCAGCACGTTGGTGCGCATCGGTACGGCAGTCTTTGGCGCGCGAGACTATTCATCCCCAAAGGCATGAACAGTCAGCCAAGAGCGCATAAACAACAGGCATGCCCTGAACAACACGTCATCTTTAGACAGAATACAAACGGAACAGGTGATCAGCGATAATGCAGATGCAGCAACGTAAAATAGCGTTTATTGGTGCCGGAAATATGGCGCAGGCCATTATCGCCGGGTTGGTCAACGGCGGTTATCCCGCTCAACACATCAGCGTTTGCGCGCCTTCGGGTAAAAACCGCGATGCGCTGGCTGCACAATATGGCGTCATCAGTAGCGCAGATAATGCACGCTGCGCTCAGGAAGCGGACGTCATTGTTCTGGCCGTCAAACCGCAAATGATGGCGACGGTTTGCGAACCGTTACATGAACAGGTCAATTTCGCGGGCAAGCTGGTGCTCTCGATTGCCGCGGGAATCAACATCGCCCGTTTCCAGGCGCTGCTGGGTGAGCCGCTGAATATCGTGCGCATTATGCCCAACACGCCGTCTCTGGTCGGAAAAGGGATGAGCGGAATGTACGCCCCCGCATCCGTCAGTCAGGATGATAAAGACTTCACCGCACAACTGATGCAGAGCGTTGGTAAAATTTGCTGGGTAGATAGCGAATCCGGCATTAACGGCGTGATCGCCGCAGCGGGCAGCGCACCGGCCTATTTCTTCCTGTTTATGGAAGCGATGCAGCAGGAAGCCATTCGCCAAGGGTTCGATCAAGAAACCGCTCGCCTGTTGGTACAACAGGCCGCCTCGGGCGCTGCTGCGCTGGTTGAGGCTAATCCCGATACACCGCTGTCGACCTTGCGGGAAAATGTCACCTCCAAAGGTGGCACCACGGCAGAAGCACTACGGGTGTTTAACGAACAGCAGTTGACGCAAACCGTGGCCGAGGCCATGCAGGCGGCAATTGCTCGCGCACAGGAAATGGAAACGCTTTTTTAATCAAAAGCGGCATCCCCGATTCTTTATCTTATTAAGGAAAAGACGTACTTATGCTCACCCTGACTTTTCTGGTCAAAACGCTGGTCGACCTCTATGTAATGGTCCTGCTGCTACGCATTTGGATGCAGTGGTCACGCAGTGATTTCTATAACCCACTGTCGCAGTTTGTCGTCAAAATCACACAGCCGATTGTCGGGCCGTTGCGCCGGATTCTGCCGTCGCTGGGGCCGATTGACAGCGCCTCACTGCTGCTGGCCTTTATCCTGACGACGATCAAATACCCGTTACTGTTGTTGATTCAGGTTGGCGCCATCTCTCTTAGCCCAATGAACCTGCTGGTCGGGCTCATTTCGCTGATTAAATCCGCGGGCTATCTGGTCTTCTGGGTCATCATCATTCGTTCCATCATGAGCTGGGTCAGCCAGGGCCGTAGCCCCATTGAGTACCTGCTGCATCAGCTGACCGAGCCGCTAATGGCACCGCTCCGTCGCATTATCCCCGTGATGGGCGGCATTGATTTCTCTGCCATGGCCGTCATTCTGATTCTGTATATGCTCAACTATCTGGGCATGGACCTGTTTCCGGGGCTGTGGTTCCTGCTGTGAGTGCGATTACCCGCCACGGTGATGCGCTGGTGATTCGGCTGTATATTCAGCCGAAAGCCAGCCGCGATCAGATCGTGGGTTTGCATGGCGACGAATTGAAAGTCGCCATCACCGCTCCACCGGTTGATGGGCAGGCCAATGCCCATCTAACCAAATTCCTCGCCAAACAGTTTCGGGTCGCCAAGAGTCTGGTTGTGATTGAAAAAGGCGAACTCGGACGGCATAAACAGATTAGAATTACCCATCCGCAGCACATCCCGGCTGACGTCGCGGAATTCATTGAATAAACACGCAGGACAAGACGATGCAAAAAGTGGTTTTGGCTACCGGAAACCCCGGTAAAGTGCGCGAGCTCGCCAGCTTGCTGGCCGATTTCGGTCTGGATATTGTGGCTCAAACCGAGCTGGGCGTGGATTCCGCCGAAGAAACCGGCCTGACCTTCATCGAAAACGCCATCCTGAAAGCACGTCATGCGGCGAAAATCACCGGATTGCCAGCCATTGCCGATGACTCAGGGCTAGCTGTCGATGCGCTGGGCGGCGCACCGGGCATTTACTCGGCACGCTACGCGGGCGTAGAAGCAAGCGACCAGCAAAATCTGGATAAGCTACTGCTGACAGTAAAAGATGTACCGGATGAGCAACGCCGCGCCAGCTTCCACTGCGTGCTGGTGTATCTGCGCCACGCGGAAGACCCGACACCGATTGTCTGCCACGGCAGTTGGCAGGGAGTACTGACACACCAAGCCTCTGGCAACGGTGGCTTTGGCTATGATCCCATTTTCTTCGTCCCTGAGCTGGGTAAAACGGCAGCAGAATTAACGCGTGAAGAGAAGAACGCGCAGTCCCATCGTGGTCAGGCGCTACGCCTGCTGTTGGATGCGCTACGCAATGCTTAAGCTCCCCCCGCTCAGCCTGTACATCCATATTCCGTGGTGCGTACAGAAATGTCCGTATTGCGACTTCAACTCGCATGCGCTGAAAGGCGATGTGCCGCATCAGGAATATGTCGATCATCTGCTGGCGGATCTGGATGCCGATTTGCCACTCGCGGGTGGCCGCGCACTGCACTCAATTTTTATCGGCGGTGGCACACCTAGCCTGCTAAGCGCGGAAGCGATGCAGGCACTGCTCGACGGCGTTCGGGCGCGAATTCCGTTAACGCCAGATGCTGAAATTACGATGGAAGCCAATCCCGGTACAGTCGAAGCCGACCGTTTCAGCGGTTATCAACGCGCAGGGATTAACCGTATCTCCATCGGCGTACAGAGTTTTGATCCGCAAAAGCTGACGCGTCTTGGGCGTATTCACGGCCCAGAAGAGGCCAAGCGCGCGGCACAGCTAGCAACCGGTCTGAAATTACGCAGTTTTAATCTGGATCTGATGCACGGCCTGCCGGATCAATCATTGGACGAAGCACTGGACGACCTGCGTCAGGCGATTGCGCTCAATCCGCCGCATTTATCGTGGTATCAGTTGACCATCGAGCCCAACACGCTGTTTAGCTCTCGTCCGCCAACACTGCCGGATGATGACGCACTGTGGGACATCTACGAGCAGGGTCACGCACTACTGAGCGCAGCGGGTTACCAGCAGTATGAAACCTCCGCCTATGCCAAACCGGGCTACCAGTGCCAGCACAACCTGAACTACTGGCGCTTCGGTGACTATCTGGGGATTGGCTGTGGGGCACACGGCAAGCTGACCTTCAGCGACGGCCGCATTCTGCGCACGGTAAAAGTCCGTCATCCACGTGGCTATATGCAGGGCACGTACATGGATAAGCAACACGATGTTGCCAACGACGATCGGCCTTTTGAGTTTTTCATGAATCGCTTTCGCCTGCTGGAAGCCGCCCCGCGCGCGGATTTCACGGCCTATACCGGTCTGGAAGAACACAGCATCCGTCCGCAGTTGGATCAGGCATTGGCACAAGGCTACCTCACGGAAACCGCCACCCACTGGCAAATCACCGAACACGGTAAACTGTTTCTGAATTCTCTGCTGGAGCTGTTTCTGGCGGAAGAGTAGCAACAATTCAGTGGGCACGTTTTCTCTGGTAAACCTGCCCATTGCTTTCCCTTCTGTTTCTCTTTTGCAACGTTTACAACGCTTATTGCGAACCGCCTCCCTTTCCCATCAAGCACCGCTTGTACGCGGTGCGAAAATCCTTTTTCCTTGTACTAGACGACGATTTCATCTTTAAGTACGCTACTCGCTTCTGATAAGAATAAATCTTACATCTGAGAATCGGAGGCATGATGGCCAGAACCATGACAATTGACCTTGGCGATGAACTTCGCCATTACGTGGAATCGCTGGTGGAATCAGGCGATTACCGCACGCAAAGTGAAGTCATTCGGGAAGCGCTGAGAATGCTACGGGAAAAACAGGCGGAGTCAGATCTGCAAACGTTGCGTCATTTAATCGCTGAAGGGATAAACAGCGGAGAGCCACAGGAGTGGGATAAAGATGAATTCTTGCAAAAAATCAGAAACAGGACGCGAACGGCCACCCGATAAAATCAAGCTAACACCGCAAGCACAGCGCGATCTGGAAGACATTTATCTTTATGGCCTGCGGAATTTTAATGAAGAAAGGGCTGAAGCCTATCTGGAAACCATCGAACACGCATTTATCGCTATCAGGCACAACAATTTTCGCGGACAGAATACAATCAAATTTGGCAGGCCGTAATGAGCGAACAGCGGGCGTTCCGTGTTAAGTAGGGATTCATTGTGACAACTGTACTCTCTGTGGCGATTCAATGCTGCCTTATGTTGCTAAGGATATATTGCTCAATTTCTGATGTATGAAATCAATGAGCGATCTTGTTTTGGCGGGCAAGTAACGCCGATCTGAATAAATTGCGAACAATTGTAATGGGGCTACCGATTGTTCAAACTCAACCTCGATTAACCGTCCATCGTCAATGTAGGGTTGGCAGGCTTGTTTCGATAGAATTGCAAAACCGACACCTGATACCGCAGCCCGTCCAGCCATCTCTCCGCTATTTACCCGATAATGCCCTTTAACCTTAATTGTCTCGAATCCCCCCTTTGTATTGACAAACTGCCAGGGAGCGCCTTTCAGCGCACTTACCGTTGTAATACAGGGTAATTCTTCAAATTGCTGGATATGAGAAGGGGTGCCATAACGCTGAATAACGGAGGGGGCTGCAACAATGGTGCAAGGAATAGTCACCAGATGACGAGCTATGTAGTCACTGTCATCCATCTGACCGCGGGTAATAATGATAGCTAAATCCAGATCATCCCGCAGGGATTCGAAACCAGACAAATTTGTGACACAGCTAATCTCTAGATCCGGGTACTGACAGGCAAAATCGGCAACGACAGAACCCAGCAATGCAGGACCTATTTCATTGGGAATACAGATACGTAATGGGCCCTTGAGTTGCATTTGCCGCAACGTTAATTCTGTCTCAGTTTGCTCAAGCGCCTCCAGTAATGGCTTCGCTCGGGTATAGAGTAAGTGCCCCGCTTGGGTGAGTTTCATATGTCGAGTGCTGCGCTCAATAAGCTGAAGATTCAGTTTTTCTTCTAACTGAGAAATACAACGACTAACATTTGATGTCGGCATTTCAAGGACTTTCGATGCCCCAACAAAACTTTCTCTTTCAACCACAGCAGTGAACACTTTCAGGGTATTAAAATCAAGAGCCGGACGCATCAATTATCCCATATATGATAATAATGAGCACCATTTTTACCATGTAATGCACGCCATTGATATCGATTAAACTCAGATATCTTTCATCCACAGGTTGCTTGCTATGCCACTGGTCACACAAACGTTTAATCATAAAGCCCTCATGCGGATAGCTATTGTAATGGCTTTTATCCAGTTCACTAATGCGCTGGAGTATATGGCGTTAACGCCTGTTTTTACTTTTATGGCAGACGAGTTTTCGGTTCCTGTATCATTTTCTGGTTATGTCTCTGGTATGTACACACTGGGTGCCGTCCTTTCTGGAATTATTGCTTTTTATTGGATCGACCTGTTTAATAAAAAACAATTCTTGATCAAGAATATGGTGCTCCTGGGAGCACTAACATTTTTGTCCACACTCACTACTCATTTTGGCACGCTTCTGGTACTACGATTTTGCGCAGGGTTGGTTGGTGGTACGACAATGGGTGTGGGTACGAGTATTTTGATAAATTGTGCCCCAGCAAACTTGCGAGGAAAAATACTGGCAACGGTGATTACATCATTTTCGATGGTAAGTATCGTCGGAATGCCAGCTATATTATTTTTGTGCACACACTATGGTTGGCATACTGCGTTGTGGTTAATCAGTTCACTTTGCCTGCTGTCTTTACCGTTGATAGTATTTATTATTCCCAAGGATACGGTTCAATCAGGCGTGAAAGCCAAACTATCTATTGATGCTCAAACCTTACTTTTCGCCTCTTGTTCTGCACTGGTACAATTTAGTCCAATGCTCATTATTCCCATTTTGACTCCATTAATGTTGCAGTATATGGGAGCACAACAAACCCTATTACCCTTATTGTTCTTAAGTGGGGGGATTGCAGGTTATCTGTCTACAAAAATAACAGGTGTTCTGACATCGCATTTATCTGCTCTGATGTTGGCAACAATTTCAACGCTATTCTTTGTAGCAAGTTTGCTGATTCCTGCAATGGGCTATCATAATGCCGTTCTATTTATAACCTTATTTCTTGGAGCCTCATATAGCCGACTGGTTTCCGCTTCGTCGGTTGCTGTCCAGTATCCTGAGAATGAACAACGAGCCAGTTTTTCTTCACTACAGACAGCAATGATGTTCCTGATAACAACTCTCGCATTCTTTTTGTCTTCCTTATTACTACCTGATCAGGGAATAACAACGCAAAATCTAAACAGACTGTTGGTTGTAAGTGCATTAGCCGCATCTGGATTTCCCGTAATGGTCATAATACTTCAAAAGAAACTGGCTAAACGTACTCTCCAGCCTGACCGCCCCATCATTGATTAGCATAACGTCCGCTCTTGCGCGAAGGACACAGGCTCACTGAGCTTAAGGACAGCGTTGAGCGGAAGCGGACATTCCGTATGCAATAATCTTTAATAAATCTCAACAAAATTATGCCTCTATGCGATCGTCTTCAAACAAACATTCATTTATGTTAAATTATTTAACATTGCCTCAAGTCGTGGAGGGTTCCCGCAATTTTGATGCAGAAAATGAATGTTGAAATCAATCTCAAAGGAAAGAAGATGAAAAAAAATTTATTAGCATTGTCTCCAGCAATCTTAATAGCTCTGCCCTATCTTGTTCCTCCAGCCTATTCCGCGCCGTCCGTTCGTTCTGTTGATGTAAAATCCTTCGATGTCGGCGGCGTAAAGACCGGAATGAGTGTTGAAGAAGCTCGCACGGCAATGCAAAAAAATTTCGGTGTTTCAGCAGATAAAATTCGAGCCTCTAAGTCCATGAAAAATCAGTATGCTACCATTATTTACGGTAGCCCGCAGATTCAGGATCTTGTATATGAAAACAATGGCACCCGCATGCAGGTGAGTTTCGATCCTCGTATTCCTTATAATAAATCTAATCCGATGGCTGTTTCGCAGGTCATCTATGAAATACCTTGGACGAAAGAAAATGAAGACAACATGGTCAAGGCTGCCCTGAAAAAGTACGGACCAGTATCAACTGGTGGAGTATTTCCTGTGTGGTGTGAAAAACCGATGCCTAGTTCAGGAATGGGCTGTGAGAGTGGCACGGCAAGCCTTACTATGGGAAATACAAAAATTAAGCTGATTGATCCTGCCTGGCAAAATGCTACTAGCAAATATATGGATCAGCAAAAGGCGACTAAACCACAGTTTTAGCGTTGGCAGTAAATTTCATCTCCTTTGCCCTGCAACTGGCGCGGGGAGGGAAATGAAGTCCCAGAAGGAAGTATTGAAGTTTATCAACTTTTCAAGAGTGTGGCTGGCCAGCCACACACCTATTCTGTTAATGAACACATTATAAATGACTACTACATCTGCTCCTGGCACTAAGCGGAAAAAGAATGTAAGAATATCAGGGCTGCTGATATATATTGGCTTTTGTTAAAATGTCTCCCACCTGCACAGCTTAAATACAACGTTTAGGGAATTTCCGTAATATGCTATCTGTTGGCGGATGTACAGAAAACAACAACGCGATAGCTATGCCCAATGAAATAAGGGTCAATGCCGTTGAATAGTTATTTTAATTTTGTATAAGAGATTGAAAAAATATCCGGGGAAAATAATATGCCCCGGTTAGATGTCTGTATTGATATTATGTCGGCATCGAGAATGTCGTGACTTTATTAGACTGTGGATCGATAGAGATGATGCAAATTGCTAAGTTACCACCGAAGCGATCTTTACGATCGGATATTTTAAGATTGTAAGTCTCAGAGAAGGACGTGTAGCCGGATGAATTACTTTCATTAAGCTTAAATCCAACTAATTGTTCGAAGTAAGATCGCGTTTGCCCAACGCTGTTTTTGCATTGGTCATTAGTGATAGTGCCGACTTTTCTTGTGGACGTCGTCTGTACAGCGTTCGACGTTTTAGGCGTGAGTGCCTCATTCACTGCTTTCATCTGATCGCCAATATTTTTCGGAAAGTCAGCACATGAGGAAGTAGCCAGTACAAGCCCGCACAG
Organism: Pectobacterium atrosepticum; assembly: GCF_000740965.1. NCBI lineage: Bacteria > Pseudomonadati > Pseudomonadota > Gammaproteobacteria > Enterobacterales > Pectobacteriaceae > Pectobacterium > Pectobacterium atrosepticum. The sequence goes on from NZ_CP009125.1 coordinate 3,993,233, forward strand.
TAAAATTTTTTTCATTAAAATCCTCATAATATTAAAGGGGTTGCTAATTTTAGATTCCATTTTTTACAAAGTGTTAACCATATTTTACCTGTTTGTATCTGTCAATACGAATCATCGATTATAGAAGCTGACCAGCCCCCGCAGATTAGTACATTCAGATGTTAGCAACATCCGCTCCAGGCAATAGCTGCCGTTCAAATTAGGTTTAGCTCTGTGCATTAACAGAGTCAGATCAGAGCTCATACCCATCAACAGCAACATAATTTCAAACGATATCAGCTGGTTCAGGCTATACGAGGATTGAATTTTTACCTGCGGTTATGACACAGTAGAAACTTATCACACTCTATTTATCACACCTGTTTATCAACCACCTGCGGGTAACGATGATGAAACGTATAACAACAATCGTAGTAGCGCTGCTGGTCACAGCAGCATTGAGCGGCTGTAACACCACGCGCGGCTTTGGCCAAGACGTGCAGAAACTGGGTAGTAAAATTTCACACGCCGCTAGCTAACCCACCGTAAAATAACAAAAAACCGGCCATACTCAGCCGGTTTTTTCGTTTACGCCGCGATCTCTACTCTTTCCGCAGTTGGCTCAATATCCCTCAGAACGCCGACAGCATATCAATATGCGGGATACCGTCTTCGTCATATGCCTCACCGGTCGCCACAAAGCCAAACGCGCCGTAGAACGCCTGTAGATGAGCCTGCGCAGACAGGAAAAGATGCTTTTGCGGCCAGTGGCGTGCACAGGCAATCAACGCGTGCTCCATCAACTGATGGCCCAGATGTTGCCCACGAGCGTGAGGAGCCACAATCACGCGTCCAATCGTCACCACATCGTTGTTCGGATGAGGAGCGAGTAACCGAGCATACGCGGCCAGCTTGCCGTCGCGATATGCTGCGATGTGGCGATTACCGTCCACCAGATCGCGGCCATCAATATCCAAATAGGGGCAGGTTTGCTCAACCACAAATACCTGACTGCGCAGCGCCAATATGTCATGCAGTGAATACACGTTAAGGTCTGCCACATCCCAGTCATGCCATATCAGACTCATTTTCACCCTTCCCTATTTTGCACCGGCGGAACGTGCACGGCGCTTAGTCAGGATTAGCGATGCCCACAGCAGCGCAATCGCCAGCGCAAACAAAACGCCAAAACCAATCCCGATCGCGATAACCGAGACGCCCAGTTTCACCACCAGAGAATAGAGCCCCAGCATTAACAGCATAGCGCCGTTCTCACCCAAATTCTGTACGGCAATCGCATTACCCGCACCGACGCTGGCTTTTCCCCGTTCCTGCAACAGTGCATTAAGCGGAACAATGAAAAATCCACCCAACGCCCCCAGCAAAATCAGCAGGGAATAGGCGCTAAGGAGATTATGCTGAAGAGTGAAAATCACTACGACCACGCCGATCAGGAATCCCGCAGGCAGGCAGCGTCGTACATTATCGAGCGTAACCAGTCTGGCAGCGCCCCCCGCCCCCAGCACGATCCCCACGGCGACCATCGCATTAAGCAGCGTCGGCGTCGCGTTATCGGTAATGCCGAGCGCATGCGGCACCCACAGTACCAGCAGAAAACGCAGCGTCACGCCCGCGCCCCAAAACATGCTGGTGCCAATCAACGAAAGCCGGGCATCGCCATCGCGCCACAACACACGACAGGCAGAAAAGAAGCTGCTCGCCATCTGCACCGGATGCCACGGCTGCCCTGGACGTGCGGCGTTGAGATGTGGAATCAACATATTCGCGCCCAGCGCCACGCCATAAGCCACCGCACAAATCGATAGTGCCGCGTAAATATTCCAGTCCGCCAGCACGCCCCCCGCCACAGATCCGGTCAGGATCGCCGCAATGGTCGAGGCTTCCATCAAGCCATTGGCTTTGACCAACTGATCGCCACGCGTGATCTCACCCAGAATGCCGTATTTCGCGGGTGAATACGCAGCGGCACCAATGCCCACCAGCGTGTATCCCAGAAACGGATTACCACCCACGCAAATCAGCAGCGCTCCGGCCAGTTTCAGGGTATTGGCGAACATCATCACCCGCCCTTTGGCGAAGCTATCCGCTATTTGTCCGACAAATGGCGCTAACACGATGTACGCGGCCACAAACCCCATCTGCAAAAACGGCTGACTCCAGTCGGGATACACCAGCTGTTTGATCAGCGCTAACGTAGCAAACAGCAACGCGTTATCACCAAACGCGGAGAAGAACTGCGCGATAATCACCGCGCTCATACTACGCGACAGCAAAGGCGTCGCGGGTTCAGTCTGTTGACTCATGCACGAGGCTCCGACGCGTTAGTAATAGGTTGTTTGACGATCGATTGTTCGATGATCGATTGCTCGGAATTAGGCTCTTCAGCCATTTGGCGTAGCGTGACAAAATCAGGCTTGCCGCTGCCGAGTAACGGTAACGCTTTCACATAGCGAATATCACGTGGTACTGCCAATTCTGGCACCCCGCTGCTGCGGGCCTGTGCAAGCAGCACATCACGGGTTATCTGGCTGTCCGTTGTAAACAGCACCAGCGCTTCGCCTTTGCTGCTGTCGCTTTTCGCACTGGCTGCATGCTGCGCCTCCGGCGACACTTTAACCGCCAGCTGTTCCACGCTTTCGAGCGAGACCATCTCCCCCGCGAGCTTGGCAAAGCGCTTCACGCGACCGATGATGGTGCAGAACCCTCTTTCGTCGAGTTCGACAATATCGCCAGTGTCATACCAGCCCTGCTGCAATTCACCTTCTGCGTTTTCTGCAGCAGGCGTCTCGAGCACGCCGGGATTTTCCACCCTCAAATAGCCTTTCATGATATTCGGCCCGCGCAGTTGCAGCCGACCACCGCGCGTAATACCCGGCACCGTAATCAAACGCGACTCCATTTCCGGCAGCAGCAGGCCGACGGAATGGATTTTCGTCGCCATCGGCACGTTGATCGCCACTACCGGAGCGCACTCGGTCACGCCATATCCTTCCAGAATGCGGATACCGAATTTGTCCTGCCAGACCTGACGCGTCGTCTCAGACAGCTTTTCAGCCCCAGCGACCACATAGCGCAGACGAGCAAAATCATACGGGTGGGCAAAACGCGCATAGTTGCCTAAAAACGTAGACGTGCCAAACAGCACGGTACAGTTCTGGTCGTAAACCAGTTCCGGCACGATGCGATAATGCAGCGGGCTGGGATAGAGGAACACGCGAGCGCCTGTCATCAGCGGTGTTAACAGACCAACCGTCAGGCCAAACGCATGGAACAGCGGCAGTGCAGACATAAATCGATCGCGCGGGGTGAAATCCGCCACGGTACGAATCTGCTCAACGTTTGCCAGCAGGCTGTCATGAGAATGCACGACGCCTTTCGGATTCCCTTCAGAGCCGGAGGTAAACAGCACGATGGCCGCATCATCGGGTTTCTGCGGCAGCATCGCGCGGGCAGGAAATAGCAGATGAAACAGGATCCACAGCTTATCCTTCAGCGTCACAGTGTCTTTCAAATCTTCCAGATAAACCCAGTTGGCCTCGCTGACCTGCTTCGGCAGATCCGTCAATTTGCCCTTTTCAAGAAACTGGCGAGACGTGACGATCGTTTTGATCCCTGCCGCTTTCATTGCGCTTTGTAGCCCTTTCGCGCCAGCGGTGTAGTTCAGCATCGCGGGAATACGGTTACGCAGCGATGCGCCCAGGATTGATGCCGCAGTAATGGTCGCATTGGGCAACAGCATGCCGACATGTTCATCGGCGCGAGTGAAGCGCTGCAAAATGCGCGACACGCCCAGCGATTTTTTCAATAAGCCCTGATAGCTGTCTTCGTTAAATGAAATATCCGCAATGCTGGCAGAATGCCGTCCATAGCGGGATCTCGCCGCCAGAAATGCCTGATACAGCGTATGCTGCGGACGCGTTTCCATCCGCGCCTTCATCATAATCTGGTGCAAACGTTCACCGGCCAGTGCGCGACGCGCTCTGGCACTGCTGGCTTCCGGCATCGGCAATGTGGTCGGTGGCAAATAGGTGATAGTAACCTGTGGGAGGCAACGGCGTTTAAACACGCCCGCCAGCCGACCAAACGGCGAAAGCTCGATCCCATCAATACGCACGGGAATAATTGTTGCCCCGGATTTCGCCGCGACAAACGCCGCGCCGCTGTAAACCTTCATCAGCGATCCCGTTACGCTAATACGCCCTTCGGGGAAAACCACGACAGGCTGGCCGCGCTCGATCACCTTGATCAGCCCTTTGATCGCCAGAGGCTTGGTGGGATCCAACGGCACAAAGTCGATATAAGGCTTCAACCAGCGCATAAACCAGCGATCGGAAATAGAAGAGTACACGGCAAAAACCGGTTTTATCGGTAAGAATAACGCCAGCAGGACACCGTCAAGGAAAGAGACGTGATTGGGGGTGATGAGCAATTTGGATTGCTGAAACTGGCTGCTGTCGCCCTCGATCCGGATGCGATACAGACGCTGGAACACCCAACGTAACAGGGTATGAATCATGCCTTCTCCCAATAGACAGATAAACGGGCAGCTTGCTAAAGCGCAAAACCACCAAACGATACGTCAAAATACTATATACACGCCATAGTTCAAGCGACGGTGCGCGGCTTAACGCGAAGATTGTCGTCAGCACATCATTCGCATAGCATTAAAATCGCTGGAGATAGCAAAAGCGGGAAATTCAGGCAAAAAAAAACCTACGCATCCGCGTAGGTTGGTGTAATCAAATGATTTCAATGTACAGAGTACATCGATGTATCACCAATCAATACCTCTGGGACTTGTTACTCTAGGGATCGCGACTTATCTTCACCAGCGATGAATCGAAAGAGTTATTCTATAAGTGCAACCAACTGTAAAATTCTAGCGAATCATGTAAGCCAACCACCTTCTTACCGCCTTTTCACCAGATAAATACCGCTATTTTCCCTTAAAGACTCCTTTTCTCTCCGATCCCTCTTTTTCACCCTTTTCCCGTCCGATCACATTTCCTGATTTTTTATGTATAAATGACCACTCAAACACAGGGGTATTAGTCCACTTTTTCAACAGAATCAATCAGAAAGTGAGGAGTAGGATCGCGGAGTCTGCATAGGGCAGACGCTGAATTTAACCAGGTGTGTGTAACGAATAATGAAGAACTACAAAATAGGTACCCGACTGGCCGGCGGCTTTGGCCTACTTATTGCGCTTTCGCTGGCCATGCTGACCAGCGGCATTTACCAACTTAACCAGGTGTCCAGCAGTACACAACAGATGATGCAAGAGCCGCTACGCAAAGAACGGCTGGCATCGGACTGGCATGCCACGCTCGTCGCTGGTGTCCAGCGCAGTATGGCGGTAGCACGCAGCAATGACGATTCGCTGGTTGAGCTATTTGCCGCAGAAAACACTCGGGCCAGTAAAGAAAGCGGTAAACGGCAGGAGGATTTTGCCAGCCTGATCTCTACACCAGAAGAAAAAGCCTTATTCGACAAAGTTGGCGAATATCGTCAGTCCTACATCAAAAAGCGCGATGCGATTATCACAGAAAAAGGCGCGGGTAATTTCGACAGCGCCAGAACGCTCTTCGACAATGAGTTCGTTCCGGCTTCCAATGGTTATCTGGCTAGCGTGGAAGCGCTGCGAGACCACCAACGCGCCAGCATCGATAAAATGGGGCAAAACATTAACGCTGGCGCAAGCCGTGGCGATCTCATCCTTGCCGTCACGGGCGTGCTGAGCGCCATCATCGGCGTCCTGATCGCCTGGGTGCTCACCCGCAGTATCGTGCAGCCACTGGCGCGTGCCGTCCGTGCGACACAGGCCGTCGCGGCGGGCGATCTGACGCACAATATTCAGCCGGAAGGACGCGATGAAGCAGCCCAGCTACTGCACGCGCTGCAAGATATGACGGTGCGTCTGCGTTCTATCGTTGGCGAAGTTCGCCAAGGGTCTGAATCCATCGCGGGGGCTTCTTCACAGCTTGCCGCAGGTAATATCGACCTTTCCAGCCGCACGGAAGAGCAGGCCAGTGCGTTACAGGAAACCGCCGCCTCCATTGAGCAGTTAAGCTCGACGGTCAGGCAGAATGCCGATAACGCCCGTCAGGCCAATCAACTGGCACAATCGACCACACAGCAAGCGCAATCGGGTGGCCAGTTGGTGACAGAAGTAGTGGAAACGATGGGCGCGATCGACTCTTCCTCGAAGAAGATCGTCGATATCATCGGCGTCATCGACAGCATCGCGTTCCAGACCAACATTTTGGCGCTGAATGCCGCTGTAGAAGCCGCACGAGCCGGTGAGCAAGGTCGTGGTTTCGCCGTGGTCGCCAGTGAAGTGCGCAGTCTGGCACAGCGCAGCGCCTCTGCGGCCAAAGAGATCAAAGAGTTGATCGATCGCTCCGTTCAAACCGTCGAAGCGGGCAACCGATTGGTGGTACAAGCGGGTGTGTCGATACAAGATATCGTCAATGGCGTGCGCAAAGTCAGCGATCTGGTCGGAGAGATCAGTTCTGCCAGCAATGAACAAACGATGGGCATTGAGCAGGTGAACGTTGCGGTGAACCAGATGGAAGTGACCACCCAACAGAATGCCTCGCTGGTGAATGAAGCGTCGGCCGCCACGCAGTCTCTACAACAGCAGGCCGCACAGTTGGCCGAGACGGTCAGCCAGTTCCGCTTAGGCAACGGCCATCAGATCGCCCGTACACCAGCGGCGGCGCCGTTAACCCTTAGGCCTGCGCTGGCAGCACCGGGCAAGAGCGGTATCGCAGCTGGTGAAGGAGACTGGACATCGTTCTGATGTCCCCGATACTTCTCGGGTTTGCTGTCTCTGAGTCATTTTTTATGCAAACTAAGAGACCGCCTACAGCGGCTGGTGATACAGCCGCACGGCTTTGTCTGGGTAGTCCAGCCCATCGCCGATGTAACGCCAGCCGTGCTTTTCGTAATAGCCTCTAAACGTGGCGTACAGATAAAGATCTTCAAAACCTGCGCGGCGGCAGAAATCCAGTACGTGCCGTTGCAGTGCCACGCCCAGACCTTTATCACGATAACTTTCTTCCACATACAGCGACGCCAGCCAAGGCGTCAGATCCTGTCGGCTGATTAAATCGCAGCGCCAAAGCCCTACCGTCCCAACTAAACGATCACCATCCAGCGCGATAAACGTCAGCGGCAGCGCCGCAGGATTCAGGCTATTGCGTACAACACTGGCAAAGAATTCACGGCTATTCTGGCTACCGAATGCCTGCCATATCCAGTCGATCACCTGTTCCTGATGCTGGGGATAATCCGCCAGATAAACAATATTCGCCAAAGCCGTGTCCGCCATGACTACACCAGTTTCCCTTGAAAAATCGGCACAGAATCAAATAAATAACCGTCGAACTCCGGCGCATCGGCGTCGGAGATTTCCATCAGCGTATTTTTGACATTTTCAAGGTGTTGCCACATCGCCTGATAAGAGCCCGACACATCGCGACGCCGCAGTGCCGCCAGAATAGCCTGATGATCCGCCAGCCATTTCAGGCGATAACCCTGCGTACCAACGTGGGTATAAAGCTGCTGCCAGAGCGCATTATCGTCCCGGCACGCCCAAATATTGCTGACCGTTTCCAGCAGCATCTGGTTTTGCGTCGCGCCAGCAATTTGCAGGTGGAACAGGCGATCGAAATCACCACGGTAATCTTTTACGACAATCGCGGCCTGCTCTTGCTCCAGTATTTTACGCAGGTTTTCGATATCTGCCCGCGTTGCCATGCGTGCCGCAAATGCAGCGATATTGCTTTCCAGCAGTTGGCGCGCCTGTAGCATTTCAAACGCGCCGATATGATTTTTGGCGCTGTCTGCCGCATCGTCTTCATCGGGAATACGCAGGACATAAACCCCGGAGCCCTGACGAATATCAACCGTACCTTCCAACTCAAGCATCAATAGTGCTTCGCGCACTATCGTCCGGCTAACGCCATAGGTTTCCGCAATATTTCGTTCAGGAGGAAGACGCGATCCGACAGGGTAATCCCCTGACTGAATCTTCTGGCGCAAATCACAGCCGATTTCCTGATATTGCTTCTTCTCTTGCAGAACCACATCCTTCGCCACGCTTTCACCCTACATACACTGTCGCACTGAATGCGGACGTCAGGCCCGCACCGATTTATGCCCGTCATACTTCAAGCTGCATGTACGTTGGCTTCTCTTACTCACCCCAGTCGCTTACTTGAGTAAGCTCCTGGGGATTCCTGCGCTTGCCGCCTTCCTGCAACTCGAATTATTTAGGGCATGCGCCCAGCCACACGTACTGACGTCGCGGTGGGGCATTAGTCTACCAAACTCAGCGCCTGATCCAGTACTTTTGCGCCATTTAATGTGCCATAGGCGACAGAGTCGATCACCGCGATAGGAATCTGATAGCTGTCCGTTAGCTTTTTATTTTCGTTAAGTTTGAAGCGCACCTGCGGCCCCAACAGAACCGCAATAATATCGCTGCCGAACTCCTGCAATTCATCCCGCAGATTTTGTTCCGGGATCGCGTAGATCTTAAACACCATTCCCCGCGCTTCTGCTTCCTTCTCCATTTTGGTGACCACCAGTGAGGTCGACATGCCTGCCGAGCAAGCCAGTACGATTCTTTTCATATTCCGTTCCTCATTTTGGTTATCTGCGTCTATTTCTCTTCATCATCCAACGTCAATTCAAGCTGACGTGTGTCGTGTAGCTGACGAAACCAGGCGGCGGATTTTTTCGGCCGCCGTTGTCGATCCTGTTCCAGATCGATTTCGATCAATCCGTAGCGATTTTTAAACGCATTCATCGGCGAAACATTGTCGGTAAACGCCCACAGCATATAGCCTCGGCAGTTTGCCCCCTCTTCCTTCGCCTTCAGCGTCCAGTAAAGATGCTCCGCAATAAACGCAATGCGGTAATCATCCTGAATCACGCCCGCATCGTCTTTAAAGCGTGCCTCATTCTCAATACCGATGCCGTTTTCCGCCACAAACCACGGCACATTGTCGTATTCACGCTCTATACGCTTCGCCATGTCGTAAATGATTTTGGGATTGATCTCCCAGCCGCGCGAGGTGTTCATACGGCGTCCCGGCAACTCAAAATGCTCGTAGTAATAAGCAGGATGGAAAGGCGTTTCCTTGTTCCATTCACGGCTAGGCGCTTTTACCCGGTGCGGGTAATACAGGTTGATTCCCACCTCATCGACCGTGTTATCGCGAATGATCGCCAGCTCTTCTTCCGTGTAATCCCACTTCACCTGATGCTGCGCCAGCAGCGCGATCAGTTCCGCTGGATATTCCCCTTTTAGCGCCGGATCGAGGAAAACGCGGTTATAGAACAGATCGTAAAGGTGTGCCGCTTTCACATCATGCGCCGCACGAGATCGCGGATACGTCACTTCAGGGTTGAGGATCACGCCGATCGAGCCGCCCTCTCGGTCATAACCCTTCTGCCGAAACCGCTGCACCACCTTTGCCGTCGCCAGATTCTTATGGTGATTCCACTGCATCCACGTGTGCGTGTTCTGCTCATAAGGGTAGCGTAGCGCGTCCAGATAAACGCGCGTCTGCACCACAATCGGCTCATTGAAGGTAAACCAGCGCTTCACTTTTCCGGCATAGCGGGCGAAAACGGTATCGGCATACAGCACAAACCATTCCACTACCTGCTTTGATGACCAGCCCTGATACTTCTCCAGCAGGCAGGCGGGCAGTTCGTAATGTTCAAGGCAGATCATCGGTTCGATCCCCTGCCGGTGCATTTCATCCAGCAGATTATCGATGTAGGCTGCGTACTCCTCATCGACGATGCCCTTCTCATAGTCCAGCATAAAACGTGACCAGTTGATCGACGTACGATAGTGCGTCAGCCCCGCCAGCTTCATCAGCGCCACATCTTCTCGATAACGGTTAAAGAAGTCTGTCGCTTTCGCCGGACCATACCCGTTATGCCACACCTGACGATCCTGCTTGTACCAGAGATCCAAATAGGAATCCTGCCCTGCCTTCTTGCCGCTCCATCCTTCCGTTTGCCATGCCGATGCCGCCGCACCCAGAATAAAATCTGGGGGAATAGTCAGTGAAACCTTACTCATGCGTTACCTCTCTTCTCGTCCGTTTCAGGCTTTTTTCGCTGCGGCCTGCTTTTCCGCTTCCAACTGCGCTAACTCAGCTCGGCGAGACGCAACTTTGACAAACGGCAGATAGATCAGCATCGCAACGATGATGCACACGATCTGTGTCGCGACCGCCCCCATGGAGCCCGCCGTCGACAGCCAGGCGTTAATGATTGGCGGCGTCGTCCACGGCACCATCACCACCGCTTTACCGGCAAACCCCATACTGGTGGCGAAATAACCAATCGTACCGGTGACTAACGGTGTGATAATGAAGGGAATCGCCAGAATCGGGTTGAGCATAATCGGCATACCAAAAATCACTGGCTCATTAATATTGAACACGCTGGGGCCGAAAGAGATTTTGGCAATCTCTTTCATCTCTTTGCGTTTAGACGCGATCATCACCGCCATCAGCAGGCCAATCGTCAAACCGGAACCACCGATGCTCATGTACACATCCCAGAACGGCATGGTGATAATGTTCGGCACTTCCAGTCCCTGTTCGAACGCCGTCATGTTGACGGCAATCGCCCCCAGCAGCAGCGGTTCACGAATCGGTTTAATCATCTGGTTACCGTGAATCCCAATCACCCAGAACAGCTGGGCGACGAACATCAGCACCAATAAACCGGGTAGGCTTTGTACGACGGATTCAAGCGGCTGTTGCACCACCTGATAAACAGCGTCATACAGGTACATGCCCGTCACGCGGTGAAACACAAACCCAAAGGTGGCAATAGCAACCACCGTGATGATGGAAGGAAACAGCGCAGAAAAAGAGGCTGCAACATTAGGCGGCACGCTGTCAGGCATTTTAATCCGCAGCCGATCGACGCTTTCTAACCGGGTATACATTTCTACCGACAGGATGGCGATGAACATCCCCAGAAACAGGCTTTTGGTATCGGAAAACTGTTTCGCCAGCACGTCTTTGACCACCATCATCTGCCCGTTGACGGCCATTTCGATCGTGGTTGGCGTAACGGCAATAAAGCAGATCACCGCCAGCAGGCCGGGAAACAGCCCGCGTGAACCGTTAATCTTCCCAAGCTCGATACCAATCAGGAAGACGGCACCGATAGTCAAAAAGCTGAGCGTGGCGTAGTTAATGCCGCTCATGATCGGCTTGAGCTCCGCCAGAAACGAGAACATGGAGAAACTGGCCAGACCATTTTTAGGGTCCATCACCATGTTGGAAATCAGAACGGAAAACGCGCCGACGATAATGACGGGCATCAGCGTAATAAAGGATGCCTTAATCGCCATGATGTACCGCAGGCTATTAAATTTATTGGCAAATGAGCCCAATGAATCAATCAGTTGGTCCTTAAATGACATAACACCACCTCTTTGATCATCATATTGTTATATCGCGTGTTATACGCGGGATGGCCGTTACGCGCAGGGTAAATGCAGGTACCGCGCTTTCGCGTTTGGCATACCAAAAATCAACCATAATGAATTATTTTTCTGTGACATGATTCTCACAAGACAATATTGGAATTCCAATATGATGAAAATGTGATTTTTGGCATACCATAAGCGTTTGGCTATATAAATTCTTAGCTACATAAATTCTCAGCCAACTTAGGCTGTTTTCCTGACCGCGATAAGGAAACCTACGATGAAAGACACAGAGAACCTCCCTGAATTCGATATGGAACAAACCGTGATGGAGTTGCTGATCAACGCGGGTGAAGCCCGCTCAAACGCCATGATGGCAATTCAGGCCGCGCGTCAGCGAGAGTGGCAACAGGCCGACGCGCTGCTTGCCGCGTCACAAGAGACGGCGCGTGCCGCTCACCGCGTTCAAACACGGCTAATCGGTTTGGATGAAGGAGAAGGAAAGGTGCCCGTCAACCTGATCATGGTACATGCGCAGGATCATCTGATGACCGCCATGCTATGCCGGGATTTGGCGGAAGAGATTGTCTTGTTACGGCGAGAAATGGCTACATCACAAAACTGACAAAAATCGGGTTGAGAAACGAGCATCAGCCGTTAAATCCGACAATATGCCTGTGGTATCATGTCGCATGATGTTCGTAACAAGGATGGATTGGCTTTTTCAGCCCGTCATCATACTCAATTAAGGTGCAGCCATGAAAACCATGCTTGAAGTGGCGAAACGCGCAGGCGTGTCCAAAGCGACCGTGTCCAGAGTGCTAAACGGCATCGGCCAGGTCAAACAGGCAACGCGCGATGCAGTATTTCAGGCAATGGATGAGCTCGGCTACCGCCCTAATTTTCTGGCGCGTTCGCTGGCTCGCCGTACCTCAAACAGCATCGGTCTCGTTATCTCCAATTTTGACGGCCCCTATTTTGGCCGCCTGCTACGTCGTGCCGCAGAGATAACGGAAAGCAGCGGGAAGCACCTGATCGTCACCGACGGGCACGATACGCCCGAAGACGAAATGCGCGCGGTGCAACTTCTGTCTGACAGACAGTGTGACGCCATTATTCTCTACACCCGCTATATGTCCGAAGCGGATCTCATGACATTGCTCAACACGCAGACCATTCCAATCATGGTGATGAATCGCGATCTGCCGCAGGCGCGGGAACGCTGTATTTTCTTCCGCCAGCAGCAGGCCGCGTTTGACGTGGTGAATTACCTGATCGAACAAGGCCATCGCGAAATCGCCTGCATTACCGCACCGATGCAAACGCCGACGGCACGAGCACGCCTCGCGGGCTATCAGCAGGCATTAATCGACCACCAGATCGACGTTGACCCGCGCCGGGTGGCGCACGGAACCAGCATGGTCGCCAGTGGCTATCAGGCCGCACGCCAGTTGCTGGATAACGGCATCAGCTTTAGCGCGCTGTTCGTCAGCAACGATGATATGGCGATTGGCGCGATGAAAGCGCTATACGAAGCGGGGAAAAGATTGCCGCAGGATGTCTCCGTCTTCGGCTTTGACGATGAACCCTGCGCGACCTACCTGCACCCTTCACTTTCCACCGTCTATATGCCGATTGAAGAAATGGCCGCTACCGCGATTACGCAAGTGCTGGATCTGATTGCAGGCAAAGACGTCAAACCGCTGCAACCTTTTACCGGCGAACTTAAGCTGCGCGAATCGGTACAGAAAGGGCCGTATTACGGACAGCAAAACTCGCGGTAAAACCGATCGCCTTCTCCGTGTTATCAGCCGTGTTCAATCAACATTACCGCTGTCGTGTCCGCCTCCAGCGCGTCAAACAGGTGCGGCACATCAGCGGAATAGCTGATGTAATCCCCCGCGCTGAGTTCAATGGGCTGTGCAACAGGCCCGATTCTGGCGCGACCGTGGCCCAGAATCACATGCTCTATCGTTCCCGGTTTGTGCGGCTGGGAGAGTCTGACCTCGCCCGGCTGCACTTTAAGCCGATAAATATCACGCTGCACGCCAGCCGGACACGCGGCCAGCAGCGTCGCGGCATAGTTTGCCTGCTCTGAATAGGTCGCCGCCCCCTCGTTAGCCCGAATCACCTGCACATGCTGGCGAGGTTGCCCAATCAGCTGGCTCACCTGCACATCGAGCGCCATCGCCAGCGCCCAGAGCGTTTCCAAACTCGGGTTACCGATTCCACTTTCCAGTTGCGAAAGGGTTGATTTAGCCAGCCCCGCACGCTTTGCCAGCTCGGTTACTGACAGGTTTAACCGCTCACGCTCACGCCGGATAGAGACAGCCAGCCGTGCGATAGGCGTAGCGACCTGCATACCCTCTTGTGCGCTATTTTCCTGATTATCAATCATCATATCGTTCACCATAACGGCCGATTGTTCGACTTGACGAACAATCGATTCGTGTTCATTATTTCACTCTATTGTTCATTATAAAAAATTTCGTTCGATATAACAGCACTCTCGCACTGATTTTTTCACACTGACAGGCAGGAAAAAGATGACACCACAGACTCGCGGCACGATAGAAATGGCTATCGCGATGATCATTTCCGGTACGGTTGGCTGGTTCGTCCTGACGGCAGGGCAACCCGCGATGACAGTGGTTTTCTGGCGCTGCGCGTTCGGCGCATTGACGATGCTGGTGGTATGCGGGCTATTGGGCTTATTGCGGCGAGGCATCATTAACAGGAAGCAGACCGGCATTGCCGTACTCGGCGGCCTGGCGCTGGTACTCAACTGGACGTTGCTGTTTGGCGCTTACTCACAGGCGTCTATTGCCGTCGCCACCGTGGTTTATCACACGCAGCCCTTTATGCTGGTGGGACTTGGCGCGATCTTTTTCAGGGAAACACTGACCCTCAACAAAACCTGCTGGCTACTGTGCGCCTTTGGCGGCATCGTCCTGATCGTCAGCGCTCAAACAGGGGCTGACAGCGATGACAAAGACTATCTGTCTGGCGTACTGATGGCACTGGGTGCGGCATTTTTTTATGCCGTAGCAGCCGCCATTACGAAAAAGCTCTCAGGGATCCCGCCGCACGTGCTTGTGCTGATACAGCTACTCGTTGGCGTTGTTGTTCTTGCCCCCTTTGCCGCTATTTCCACCTCTCCGACAGTGTCGCAATGGGGAATTCTCGTGGCTATCGGCGTGATCCATACCGGCCTGATGTCGACACTGTTATACAGCGCGATCCAGAAGATCCCGACCGCGCTGGTTGGCGCACTGTCGTTTATCTATCCCGTCATTGCGGCGCTGGTCGACTGGGCAGCCTTTGGACATAAACTGGATGGGATGCAGCTTGCCGGAGCGGTTGCGATTCTGCTGTCCGCCGCAGGGATGACGTTCGGCTGGCGCATCAGGTTCAACCGACAAGGGAATAATCTGCGTCATGCACCACGTTCAGGGGAAAAGCAGGACGCCTTTCCCCCGACACAGTCGAACCATGTCGATTAAAGCGCTTCCAGCGCCAGCAGCTCTTCCAGCGTTTGGCGACGGCGGATCAAGCGCGGTTCGCCATTTTCAAACAGTACCTCTGGCAGCAACGGACGGCTGTTGTAGTTAGAGGACATAGATGCACCGTACGCACCGGTGTCATGGAAGACCAGATAGTCGCCAACTTGCGCATCCGGCAACGAGAAAGTTTCCACGCCACCGCCCGCCTGCTGGGTAAACACATCGCCGGATTCACACAGCGGCCCCGCAATCACACTGTCGCGCAACGTGGACTGGCTGATATCGCGGCCATCGCCCGACAACAGAGAAACATGGTGATAGCTGCCGTACATCGCCGGACGCATCAAATCGTTAAACCCAGCATCAACCAGTACAAAGTGGCGGCTGCCCATGGATTTTATCGCTCGAACTTCCGCTACCAGCACGCCAGATTCAGCGACCAGGAAACGCCCTGGCTCAATTTCCAGCGTAATGGGATGACCGAGATGCGCAGCAATTTTCTCACGCGCCGCGTTCCACAGCCCGTAATAGTGTTCAGTATCAATCGCTTCTTCACCGTGACGATACGGAATCGACAGCCCGCCGCCCGCTGAAATCGCCTCGATATCCTGACCCAGCTCAACGACCTGCTGCACCATCGCCTCGCACACCTGCTCCAGATGGCCGTAATCGACGCCAGAGCCAATATGCATGTGAATTCCCACCAGCTTCAGCTGATAGCGCTGAATGTGCGCCAACGCCAGCGGCAAATCGCCGTACCAAATACCGTGCTTACTGTTCTCGCCACCGGTGTTAGTTTTCTGGCTATGACCATGACCAAAACCCGGATTCACGCGCAGCCACACCGGATGCCCCGGCGACTGCTGCCCAAGCTGTTCCAGCATATCGACCGAACCGGCGTTCACCGGAATGTTCAATTCGGAAACACGTTGCAGCGTCGGGCGATCCAGCAGATCGGCAGTAAAGACGATCTCGTGAGCATCGGTGCCCGGCACAAATCCTGCGATCAGAGCCCGTTCAATTTCCCCCAGCGATACCGAATCGACTTTCACACCTTGCTCATGCATCAGGCGCAAAATGTGCGTGTTGGAACACGCCTTCTGTGCGAAGCGAATCGTATCGAATTGGCGCAGTTGGGTGATGCGATTAACGATAGTCTGGGCGTCATAGGCCCACACCGGGCAGCCAAAACGGACAGGCAGTTCACGCAAACTTTGCGCGTTGAGAGCGTGTGTTACGTCATTCAGATCATGAGGCATAAATAATTACCGATTTACAGGGTTAAGCGTGATTGAACATCACTATAAAAATAACCTTAAAGGTAAACAAATATCGTTTTAGGCAGACTTTATTCATTTCTGATATGGTTTATCTCAATGAATCGAGGAGGCGATATGGCAGCAATATCCTTACGACACATCGAGATTTTCCATGCGGTCATGACCACGGGTAATTTGACGGAAGCAGCCGCGTTGCTGAACACGTCGCAGCCGACCGTTAGCCGCGAGCTGGCGCGCTTTGAGAAACTGATTCAGATGACGCTGTTCGAGCGGCTGCGCGGCAGGCTTTACCCGACAGCACAGGGGTTACAGCTGTTTGAAGAAGTGCAGCGTTCTTATTATGGATTAGATCGGATCATCAACGCCGCCAGCGATATTCGCCGTTTTCAGCAGGCTCAGCTTTCTATCGCCTGTCTGCCCGTGTTCTCACAGTCGCTACTGCCTGATGCCTGCAAGCCGCTGCTAGTGCGCTACCCACTGCTTAATCTGCACATTATTCCGCAGGATTCGCCACTGCTGGAAGAGTGGCTGTCCGCGCAGCGTCACGATCTAGGCTTAACGGAAAATAGCCTCACGCCAGCCGGTACAGAACGACAAACATTGATGCTGTTAAATGAAGTCTGCGTGCTGCCTGTCGGGCATCCGCTGGCGCAAAAATCCGTGCTTACGCCGCAGGATTTTGCCAATGAACCTTTTATTAGCCTGTCGAGCGCCGACAGCTATCGCCAGTTGCTAGACACGCTGTTTCAGGAACAGGGCGTGTCGCGCCGGATGGTGCTGGAAACCCACAGCGCAGCGTCGGTGTGTGCAATGGTACGGGCGGGTATTGGGCTTTCGATCGTCAATCCACTCACTGCGTTGGATTACGCGGTGTCTGGCGTGGTCGTGCGGCCTTTTAGTATTGATGTGCCTTTTACCGTCAGCCTGATTCGTCCTCTGCACCGCCCGGCTTCGTCACTGGTCGATACTGTCATTGATCAACTTAAACAGTACGCCGCAGGCGTGCCTTCGCGTCTAGAACAGGTTTTGCAGCAGTGACGATCCGATCTTGATTTGCTCACTTATCACTGTGTTAACCCCCGCCAGCGCGGATCGTGAGCAAACCATTCCACCAGAAAATCCAACAGAGTACGCAGCGCGGTTGGCATCTGACGGCGTGACGTGTAGATGCCATAAATCCCCATCATCTGTGGACGATATTCCGGTAACAGCGCCACCAACTGCCCACTGGCGAGATAAGACGTCACAGAATAGCGCGGTTGCAGCGCAATCCCTGCGCCTTCCAACGCGCCCGACAGCAGCACCAGCGATTCATTGCCACTGAGGTTTCCGCTTACCGGTATCGTAAATTTTTCATCACCACGGGAAAAATGCCACAGGCTTTTGCCAAAATAGGTGTAGGTCAGGCAGTTATGGATAGAGAGGTCAGTCAGCTGTCGTGGAATACCGTGCTCATTCAGATAAGAGGGGGAAGCACACAATACTGACTCACAGTTTGCCAGCGGTCGAGCGATCAGATTGGGATCCAACTCGTTGGTAATGCGCAGCGCCAGATCGATACGTTCCTCGACCAGATTCACCGATCGATTATTCATTTGCAGATCGATAGCGACCCGAGGATGGCGTCGTAGGAAAGCGGTTATCGCTATACCGAGAGCCCCCTGCGCCAGCGACTGCGAGCAACTGAGACGCAACAAGCCGCTTAGCGTGGCATCATCGGTATTGGCCTCGACGCGCATGTCCGCCGTCAGCGCCAGCATCTCCCGGCAGCGCACCAGCGTTTTTTCACCCGCATCCGTCAGACTCAGCTTGCGCGTGGTGCGATGTAATAATCGCGCCCCTGCCCATGCCTCCATTTCCGCTAGATAGCGTGTCACCATCGCCCGAGACATGTCTAGCGTCTCTGCCGCCGCAATCATGCTACCGCGGTCTATAATAGTCACAAACACTTCAGCAGCCGTAATGCGATCCATAAATTAGTCCGTTTTATGCAACAAACAATTGCCATTTTTGCGGTTTTTCGTACGATTAATGCAACATAACATGAAGCCACTTTCTGTCATACCCGTGGAGTATCACCATGTCTAAATCTATCGCTTTTACCGTATCTTTACTCGCTGCATCGCTGGGCCTGGCGTCTGTTGCTAACGCCGCTGAGTTAAAAATCGATGTGTTTAATCCAGGTGAAGCCAGTGTATTCCCCGTTTCCTCTGAAATTATCAGCGGCGATAAAGAAGTCGCCCTGATCGATGCCCAGTTCCAGCGTAACGATGCCCAAACGCTGGTTGATCGCATCAAAGCCACCGGCAAAAAACTGACCACCGTCTATATCAGCCACTCCGACCCTGACTACTACTTCGGTCTGGACGTGATCAAAGCCGCATTCCCAGACGCTAAAATTGTTGCGACCCAAGCAACCATCGACGCCATCAATGCGAGCAAAGACGGCAAAGTGGCACACTGGGGCCCCGTTCTGAAAGAAAACGCGCCGAAAGAAATCGTCGTTCCTCAACTACTGGCAGGCGATAGCTTTACCGTTGACGGCAAAAAACTGGAAGTGAAAGGGTTGAAAGGGCCAACGCCGGATCGGACTTTCGTCTGGATCCCGTCGCTGAAAGCCGTTGTCGGCGGTATTCCCGTGTCTGCGAACATCCACGTCTGGCTTGCTGATACCCAAACGCCAGAATCTCGCGTTCACTGGCGTGAAACGCTGAAATCTATTGAAGCGCTGAAGCCGACCACCGTCGTACCGGGCCATTTCATCGCGCCAACGGATTACACCTTGAAGAACGTGACGTTCACGCTGCAATATCTGGATACGGTGGAAAAAGAGCTGGCGAAAAGTAAAGATTCTGCCGAGCTGATCGCCGCAATGAAGAAACATTATCCGACACTGAAGGAAGAATCTGGCCTTGAACTGAGTGCCCAGGTCCTGAAAGGTGAAATGAAGTGGCCACAGTAAGACTGCATTACATTTACGATCCCTTGTGCGGCTGGTGCTACGGCGCCGCCCCACTCGCGCTAGCGGCGCAGGAAATCGACGGGTTGGAACTGATCCTCCACGGCGGCGGTATGATGACGGGCAGCAATAGCCGAACCATCACCCCAGAGTGGCACGATTATGTGATCCCGCACGATCGCCGTATAGCGCAATTGACCGGGCAAACTTTCGGGGAAGATTATTACGAAGGGCTGCTGCGCGACACTAGCGTTGTACTGGATTCCGCGCCGCCGACGGCTGCCGTGCTCGCTGCGGAAGCGATGGATGACAAAGGCATGGAGATGTTGCACCAGATTGAGCGGGCGCACTACGTTTCCGGACTTAAAATCGTCGATGCCGCCGTGCTGCGTCAGTGTGCGGAAGAAATCGGTCTGGATGGCGACGCCTTCTGCACGGAATTCGCCTTTATTCAGGCAGAAGCGCTGTCCAAGCATATCAACGCCAGCCGAGAATTACTGGCGAAAGTGCGCGGACAAGGCTTCCCCACGTTTGCGCTAGAAGATGCCAACGGGAACTTCCAGCAAATCCCAGCGGCAAACTACCTCGGTCAGGTAGAAACGTGGCGCAAGGTGCTGACACAGATGGTAAACCGCGCAGCCGCATAAGCGTTCTCATCGACCTTATCAAGGGAGCAAGCCAACAGTTTGCTCCCTTTGTTTTTTCGTTCCTGATACCGGCTGTATCTCATACCCTTAAACCGCTAAAGTATTTCCTTCGTGATAAATCAGCGTGCTACCGCGTTTATTCATCAATCTCGTTGAGGATGCGCAACGTAGTCAATAACGGAAGCAAATTACCATGAAATTAAGCCACAGTTTTAGCAGCGCATTAAGAACCTTCGCCTATTTCATGGCTAGCGGTACCCAAAATACGCTCGAAGGCATTGATTACCTTTCACTGTACGGTGAAGAGCCCAGCGCGTTTGAACAGGTCTTCGCGATCTACGCCAATGTGTTAGAGCTGGATGAAGATGGCAACGTACTGAACGCCAAATATGCCGAAAAACGAGCTACAGACTATTTACGACAATACTGCGACCCCAGTTTCACCGTTGAACCCCCTTATGAAGACTGGGAAGTTGAGCTGCATTGATTTATCCAGAGGACGTCTTCAAATGAAAAGCGCTGTTGACCACCAGCAGAATAAGATATGTGATACGTTATTTTAAATTTCAATGTCATCCTTTTTCTTTTGAGATCATTTACATGAATATAATTTACCCCAGTGATTACTTCGATAGTTCAAAAGCGGATGAGATTTTTGAGGCGGAATATCATTCTGCGAAAGAAAGTGGCTTATCGTGTCTATTGTTATCCACACAACATGCATCCAATGGAAAAGACAAATTTTCAAAAGGCTTTGAACTGAACGCACCTGTCATTTGGCGAGGCAGGATGCTCAAATCGGATGAGTATAAGAGTTTGAGCAATGCGGTGGATCAAAATGGCCGTAACATGCTCGTATCCTTAGAAGACTACCTCTCAAACCATCATATTACGGGATGGTATAAATCATGTGAGAAATACACGCCGGACACACTTTTCCTAAAAGAAGGTGATGGCTTCGAGCAGATTATTAACCAGCTAAAATGGCCTGCTTATTTCGTTAAAGACTATGTTAAATCGCTAACCACATCCAGAGTCTCTATCGCTACAAATGCTGAAGAGATCCAAGAAATAATATCCTCTATTAAAAAATTTCGTGGAAACATTGAGGAAGAAATTAGCCTAAGGAAGGTTGAAGATATTATAAAAACCAGTGAAAGACGCTATTTTTATTTAGAAATAACGTGTATTCTTCTGACGACATTGTTCCTGATCTTGTTGTTGAAATAGCACAGAATATCAGTTCACCCTTTTCTCGATTGATATGACTGAAAACGTTTCTGGTGATCTTCGCCTGATAGAAATTGGTGATGGACAAGTCTCTGACACCAAATAATGGAGCATCAATAAATTTATTAACATATTTATTAAATCAGAGTTTGGCTGATGATATTTTTACTAATCTCATACTTAATCTGACAAAATACTTAGTGCTAGGAGCGTAATTTACTGGTATTTTTATTAAATAATTACCCATGACATAAATACAGATTCTTCACTTTTAAATTGCCTTATACTTTAACAAGATGGTAAAGATTTGGCCGGATCAATATACATTACTTAGTACTCATAAAGTCAAAAAAACCATATCGATAAAGGATTATAGGATGTCAAAAAATATTACAGGTGCTGAATATTCCCTATCTAAAATATTCAGTTCAGATTTTGACTATGAAATACCACCTTATCAACGACCGTATGCTTGGACACCCGAAGAGGCTGGCGAGTTGTTTGATGATTTGAACGATTTTTATCACTACGAAAAAGAAGAAAGTTACTTTCTTGGTAGCATTGTACTCATCAAGCAAGAGAACAAACCTCATTCCCAAGTCATTGATGGTCAACAGCGTTTGACGACACTGACGATTTTAATCGCAGCACTTACTTCATTAATTGACGATAAAGAGGCTAAAGATGAATGTTTTTCTTATATTCAAGAGCCGGGCAAACGTCTACAAGGCATTCCAGCTAAACCTCGTTTAGCGCTGCGTCAGCGTGATAGGACGTTTTTTGCAACAACAGTTCAGGCACTCGAATTTGAAAATCTTGCAAATATTGACACTGCCCAATTAGAGAATGAATCGCAAGTTAATATTCAACTGAATGCTTTATTGCTACAAAAGAAATTACAGCAGACATTTTCTAATACAGAAACCTTAATCAATTTTGGTGTTTTTTTGATGACACGCTGTTTTTTGGTGGCAGTGACATCACCAAGTCAGCAGTCTGCATTCAGGGTATTTTCGGTACTGAATAATCGAGGCATGGATTTACTACCGTCCGATCTGATAAAGGCTGATGCAATCGGTAAAATTATTGAGTCAAAACGCGATATATTCAATGACAAATGGGAAGAAATTGAAGTCAATACCGGACGAAGTGGGCTAAATGATCTTCTTACCTACATTCGAATGATATATGCTAAAACTAAAGCAAAACGAGTATTATTAGAGGAGTTCAAAGAGCATGTTCAATCAAAAATAAATGATCCTGAAATTTTGATCGATAAGGTAATTTCACCTTATGCAGATGCTTACTTGATAGTACGAGATAGCAACTATGTTGCATCTACGAATGCAGAAAATGTTAATCAGATTTTGTATTGGCTTAATCGAATAGATAATTCAGATTGGCAACCAGTTGCCATCCAGTTCTTAGCTAAATTTGGTTCTAATAGTTCTGCTTTTTTGGATTTCATGTTCCGTTTAGAGAGGTTAGCTGCAAAATTACATATTTGTTCAGCTAATATTAATGAGCGTATTGATCGGTATGCAAAAGTACTTACTGAGTTAGAGACATCTTCACGCCCCAGTATTGAATCAGTAAACTTGTCTATTCAGGAAGCAAATGATTTTATTAAAGAAATTGATGGAAACATTTATTACCTGACAGCTCGAAGACGTAATTATATTATTTTACGCGTTGACTCATTTTTGACGGATAAAGCTGCAAAATATGATCACTCTATTTTGACTATTGAACATGTACTCCCACAGACTGTGGAGGACGGGAGCGAATGGCAAGCTAATTGGCCTGATGAGGAGCAACGAGAAATATGGACGCACCGTTTAGCTAATCTTGTCCCCTTAACACAAAGACGAAATTCCCAAGCATCAAATTTTGATTTCTCACGTAAAAAACAAGCGTACTTTGTGGGAAGCAGTGGTGTGTCATCATACATTTTAACAACTCAAGTGTTAAATGAGTCTGAATGGATACCGTCGGTTCTGGAAAGACGACAACTAAACTTAGTTGAATTATGTAAGGAAAACTGGAAGTTAGATGTGATATTTTCATAAATTAATAGAATTGAACAGATTCGTGGCTCTGTAAACTGACCTTCTCTCATTAACTAATATAAATATCTGCACGACCTATCAGCCTTTGCTGGTAGGTCTGCTCATATCTACCTGATTGTATCTCTGTATGCCGCTCAGTTCTTATTACCGACAGTCAAATTTAATCGTGTTCGAACACAGCTAAGCCAATACACGTAATAGGTAGCCAATAGCGTCATAATTCATATTTATTGAACTCCGATTATCGCGCATGCGGGGCGCATGTTCCCTGTGCTATAGTCGGACGCCAGCAAAGATAACCTCAGACAACACCGCCAGAAACACACGAAACGATGACTGACAAACCATGACCGACGTAAAATCAGATAAAAACAACACAATATCCGCCGACTCTCGCGCCTCTAGCCTTAACCGCTTTTCCATCGCGCCGATGCTCGACTGGACCGATCGTCATTGCCGTTACTTCCTTCGCCAGCTGACTAGCCAGACGCTGTTGTATACAGAAATGGTGACGACTGGCGCGATTCTTCACGGAAAAGGTGACTATCTGGCCTACAGCGAAGAAGAACATCCGCTGGCGCTGCAACTCGGCGGTAGCGATCCGCAAGCGCTGGCGCAGTGTGCCAAACTGGCAGAACAGCGCGGCTATGATGAAGTTAACCTAAACGTCGGTTGTCCGTCTGACCGTGTGCAAAATGGCCGTTTCGGCGCCTGCTTGATGGGCGACGCGGCGCTGGTGGCTGACTGTATCAAAGCGATGAAAGACAGTACCTCAATTCCGATTACGGTGAAAACCCGCATCGGCATCGACGATCAAGACAGCTATGAATTTCTGTGCGAATTTATTCAAACCGTAGCCGAACGCGGCGAGTGCGATACCTTTATCGTCCATGCGCGCAAAGCCTGGCTATCGGGCCTTAGCCCGAAAGAGAATAGGGAAATTCCACCGTTAGATTATCCGCGTGTTTACCAGCTCAAGCGTGATTTCCCAGCACTGACTATCGCTATCAACGGCGGTGTCAAAACGCTGGAAGAAGCCAAAATGCATTTGCAGCATCTCGACGGCGTGATGATGGGGCGTGAAGCCTACCAAAACCCCGGAATTCTGGCGCAGGTTGACCGCGAACTGTTTGGTATCGATGCCGCCACGCAAGATCTGGCTGGTGTAGTACGATCCATGTATCCCTACATCGAGCGTGAACTCTCTGGCGATGCCTCTTTAGGCCACATCACGCGCCATATGCTTGGCATGTTTCAGGGCATCCCCGGCGCTCGTCAGTGGCGACGCTACCTGAGCGAGAATGCCCACAAACCTGGAGCAGATTCTGCAGTGGTAGAACGTGCGCTGGCGTTGGTTAATCTGGTTTAAAAAACACTAATAGTTAGTATTTTTCATCAACACTCTTTTCTTTCTCTTCCTCGCGTCGCTGATAAATCAATCACTTATCAGCGACGCATCTTGGCACGATTCTTGTTATAGCTTATGTAGCACGCAGACTCATTTTTCTGCGGTTTAACCGCTACAGGAGCGCACCATGTTGGAAATTTTCTTCGTTATTGGCTTTTTTATCATGCTGATGTTGACGGGCGTGTCACTACTGGGCGTGATTGCAGCACTGTTTGTAGCGTCCCTTTTTATGCTGATTGGTGGGCTTTTTACTATGGCGATAAAAGTGTTGCCATGGCTGATTCTAGCTGTCGCAGCCGTGTGGCTATGGCGCAAGTTTAGCGGGCGACCTGTATACGACTCGCACCGTAATACCTATCGGAAAGACACCTACCGCCAGCGCAATCGAAATGAGTGGTAATGCCAGAAAAGGGAAAAACCTGAATTACGCGCGAAAATGACGGGCAATACCGTATTTAACACGACCTTGTTTTAGTAATACTTTGTATTCGCTCTACTTTATTTTAATACGATCTGTTTTAGTACAAAAGTGTGCGCCAGCAGATATTTTTTCCCTGATCTGGCTGCTAGGATGACGCCACAGCTTGACACCCTATTGCCGTTTAAAGGGTGACCATGCTAAGTGGCAAACAAGCCACACAATTTCATCATCGTCAGGGAAATAATAGCCGCACAGCGGCACTTTCGTGACGATCACCATGCTGTACCCTACATACAGTCTGATGAAATTAGAACGGCCAAGGCCTTTCAGGCAATAATACCGACTCTTCACGAGTCGGTATTATTGTCAGGTTCTACTTCTCAGCAACAACCTTCACCTCAGCAGACTCACACCACACCAGCCTCACTACTGTTGCAGCTCGCGTTTATGTAGCTTCACGCGAAAACCTGATGGCGTCACCGTAAAAGCAAAGCTCTCGGTGACTGCCGACGCAACCTGCAGTGCCTCTACGTGAAACCCGCTACACAGCGCGTGAAAACCCAGTTTGATCTCCATTAATGCCAGCGACCGTCCGGGGCACATACGCGGCCCGCCGCCAAAGGGCTGGAGATCGGAAAAAGCCGCCTTTCCGCGCTCAAGCCACCGCTCAGGCATGAAATCATAGGGCTGCTGAAATAGCTCGTCATTGAATCCGCTCGCATTCAGCATTAGCAGTAGAGGCGTGCCCTTTTTGATCAGGAAATCATCAATGACGGTGTCTCTGGTTGGCTCAAGGTACAGCAACGGCGCGACGGGCTTAAGCCGCATCGATTCATACATCACCGCAGTAAGCCAGGCCATACGCGGCAGCGGCCACGGAAGGATCGCCCCAACCCCCTCAGCCGCCTCTTTACACTCCTGAAAAACGCACTCTTCTACCGAAGGCGCCGAGCAAAGTAAAAAACTCATCCAGGTAAGCGTATTCGCCGTCGTGTCCTCCCCTGCAATAAGCAGCGTAATCGCATTCGCCACAATATCGTCGTCTTTCAGCGTCCCGTCTTTTTGCTGCTCAGCGAGCATCACTTGCAGCATATTTTCAGGCGCCTCCAGTAACTGCGGGTTCAGTTGGATGCGTTGCCGCTGGCGAGAAATAAATCCATCAACATATTCGCGAATCAGGTTCAGACTTGCATCAAACTGCTTATCTCGCGCCCTCCGGATGTAGCGCCATACGGGTATTGGGGACTCGCAGCGCTCATGAATGATGGGAAATAAGTGACGTAAGCTTTGCGATAGCGGGTTATCGCCTTGTTCGAGGGTATTAACGTCTTCGCCAAAAGCCAATAATGACGTGATATCAACCGTATAGCGCTTAAATTCATCTACCAGAGCAATCGCTTCTCCAGCTTCAGCCAGCATCGTAAAACGCTCAGATAATCGAGACGTAACCTTCCTGAGGCTGGAGTAAAAATACTTTAGATGGGCGGGCTGAAACATCGGCTCCGTCAGTTTTCGTTGGAGTTCCCACCGTTCCCCTTCAGATGAGAAAACCCCGTTTAACCCGGCTTCCTGAAAAACAGATTCAATGCTGCTGATGCGCCGAAACTCGTCGGGACGGGATTTCATTATGGTGCGAATCCATTCCGTGTCGGCAATCACTACCGCTGAACTAAGCCCCAGCCTTAATCGGAAAAAACAGCCATATTGCGCTTTCCACCGCAGCATCTGTAAGTGGATGTCACTTCGTTTTAAGTAATCAACATGCCCGAGAACACCTCGGGTTGGGGGCATTGGCAGGCGTTTGATAGATCTCATATTCGCATCCTTCTTTATGTATGTTCAAAAGCAGATGAATACATCACCTGTGAAAACAACAATCGAGATAGCGAAGAGGTATAGAAATGCAGACAACAAGCAAAACAGAGAATTTGGATGAACGTCGGAGCCTATTTTTTCGTCAAATCCTACAGAGAGGTGTTTAAAAAACAAACATGTTGATTTGGTTTTTTTGTTAATAAGTAAGACTACGGACAGCGGTCTTTTCTTCTACGGAAGGATGCGGCAAATAAACCGAAGCACGGCCAAACGAGGAAAGGCAAGGTTACCGCGACACGCACGATAACCTTCCTAAGTCATTAGCCCGGAATCAACAGGCATGAACCCTGCGTACCGCGACTTTCCAGCGCCCGGTGGGCAGCTTGTGCATCTGCCAGTGCGAATGTCTGATTCTGCGGCACGTCTACAGTAATCGCCCCGCTGGCAATTAATGAGAACAGTTCGTTGCTGGCCTGCTCCAGTTCAGCGCGGTTTGTCACATAACCAAACAGTGAAGGACGGGTCACGTACAGCGACCCTTTCTGGTTCAAAATGCCCAGATTGATACCGGTCACCGGCCCAGATGCATTACCGAAACTGACCATCAATCCGCGACGGCGCAGGCTGTCGAGAGAGGCTTCCCAGGTATCTTTCCCGACCGAGTCATACACGACCGCCACCTTCTGGCCATCGGTCAGTTCTGCGACGCGTTGCGCGATATTCTCGGTACGATAATTAATGGTTGCCCAAGCGCCCGCCTGTTTTGCACGCTCCGCTTTCTCATCGGAACCTACCGTCCCGATCAGCTTCGCCCCCAGCGCCTTCGCCCACTGGCAGGCAATCAACCCAACGCCGCCCGCAGCAGCATGGAACAAGAAGACTTCATTTGGTTTTATCTCATACGTCTGGCGCAGCAGATAGTAAACCGTCAGCCCTTTCAGGAAAGAGGCCGCTGCCTGCTCAAAGCTGATAGCGTCCGGCAGCAACGCAACCTTCTCCGCCACCACGTTGTGCACCTCGCTATACGCCCCTAGCCCAGACTGCGCATACACGACGCGATCGCCGACTTTCAGCACGCTAACACCCGCGCCGACTTTCGTTACGACGCCTGCCGCCTCAGTTCCCAATCCGGAAGGCAAATCGGGTACGGGATACAAGCCGCTGCGAATATAGGTATCGATAAAATTAATGCCGATGGCGTGATTCTCCACCTGAACCTCTCCCGCTGCGGGTTCGGCAGGCGTGAAATCCCCATATTGCAGAACCTCTGGGCCACCATAAGCTCGGAACTGAATGCGTTTTGCCATGTTATCTCCTTAATCGTGACAGGTTCATCGTCTCTCTATAACACATATACCCTAGGCGACTAAACGTAGCCAACGCACATGCAACTTGAAGTATGACGGGTATATTGTGTTATTTCGGACGTGCGGCATATACAATGCCCCCTTATCCAATGGCAAATCAACCGGTAAAGAATCCGTTTCATGGCAGAGAAAAGACCCACCAATAAATCGAATGAGCCTCGTGACCGCCAGATGGAAGGTCTGAAACTTCCGCCACATTCGCTGGAAGCGGAGCAATCGGTATTGGGTGGCCTGATGCTCGACAATGAACGTTGGGATAATGTCGCTGAGCGTGTTGTCGCTAACGACTTCTATAACCGCGCCCACCGCCTGATCTTCACCGAAATGCATCGTTTGCTGGAAATGAGCAAACCGATCGACCTGATTACGTTATCCGAATCACTCGAACTGCAAGGCTCATTGGAATCTGCCGGTGGCTTCGCTTATCTGGCTGAACTGGCAAAAAACACGCCGAGCGCCGCCAACATTGGTGCCTACGCTGACATCGTGCGTGAGCGCGCCGTAGTGCGTGAAATGATCTCCGTCGCCAATGAGATCGCCGATGCGGGCTACGATCCGCAAGGTCGCAGCAGCGAGGATCTACTCGATCTGGCGGAATCCCGCGTATTCCAGATCGCCGAAAACCGCGCTAGCAAAGATCAAGGCCCAAAAAGCATCGACCGTATTCTGGAAGATACCGTTTCCCGTATCGAGCAGCTTTACCAGAAGCCACACGATGGTGTTACAGGTGTGGATACGGGCTATCAGGATCTCAACAAAAAAACCGCCGGTTTGCAGAAATCTGACTTAATCATCGTGGCAGCGCGTCCATCAATGGGGAAAACCACCTTTGCGATGAACCTGTGTGAACATGCAGCCATGACCCAAGAAAAGCCTGTACTGATATTTAGTCTCGAGATGCCCGGCGAACAGATCATGATGCGTATGCTCGCGTCTCTGTCTCGCGTGGATCAGACCCGCATCCGTACGGGTCAGTTGGACGATGAAGACTGGGCGCGTATTTCCAGTACCATGGGGATCCTGCTGGAAAAGCGCAACATGTACATTGATGACTCTTCCGGCCTGACGCCAACCGACGTTCGTTCCCGTGCTCGCCGCGTGTTCCGTGAACATGATGGCCTGAGCATGATCATGATCGACTACCTGCAATTGATGCGCGTGCCGTCGCTGTCGGATAACCGTACACTGGAAATCGCAGAAATATCTCGCTCACTCAAAGCACTGGCAAAAGAATTGCAGGTTCCTGTCGTCGCCCTGTCGCAGCTTAACCGTAGTCTGGAACAGCGCGCCGATAAGCGTCCGGTCAACTCGGATCTGCGTGAATCCGGCTCCATCGAGCAGGATGCGGACCTGATTATGTTTATCTACCGTGATGAGGTTTATCACGAGAACAGCGACCTGAAAGGCATCGCTGAAATCATTCTGGGGAAACAGCGTAACGGCCCGATTGGTTCCGTTCGTTTAACCTTTAACGGGCAGTGGTCGCGCTTTGATAACTATGCCGGCCCACAATATGACGATGAATAACGCAGCGCTCAGCAATGACAACACTGCACTAAGGAACAAGAATGAAAACGGCAACTGCCGTCATTAACCGGCGTGCGTTACGCCACAACCTGCAACGAATCCGCCAGTTAGCGCCTGGCAGCCAGATCGTTGCCGTCGTGAAAGCCAACGCCTACGGCCACGGCATGATCGAATCCGCTCATACCTTCTGCGATGCTGACTGTTACGGCGTCGCGCGACTCTCCGAAGCGCTGGCGCTGCGTGCCGCAGGCATCACCAAACCTATCGTCCTGCTGGAAGGCTTTTTCTCCGCCGACGATCTCCCGCTTCTGGTGGAACACCAGCTAGAAACCGCCGTTCACAGCCTCGAACAGCTTGCTGCGTTGGAGCAAGCCACGTTGCCGCAGCCGATACGCGTGTGGATGAAGCTCGATACTGGCATGCACCGCCTTGGCGTTCTGCCGGAACATGCCGACGCGTTTTGGCAACGCCTGACCGAATGTCGGAATGTCGTGCAGCCGGTCAATATCATGAGCCACTTTTGCCGCGCCGATGAACCCGAGGCCGGAACCACCGAACGCCAGTTGGCCTGCTTCGATGCCTTTACCCAAGGTAAACCCGGCGCACAGTCCATCGCGGCTTCCGGCGGTATTCTACTGTGGCCGCAAGCGCACCGCGATCGCGTCCGCCCCGGCATTATCCTCTATGGCGTGTCGCCGCTGGATAACGAAGACGCCGCGCATTTCGGCTTCCAGCCTGCCATGACCTTTACGTCTCACCTTATCGCCGTTCGTGAACACAAAGCGGGTGAAACCGTCGGCTATGGCGGCACTTGGACCAGCCCGCGCGATACCCGTCTGGGCGTCGTCGCTGTCGGCTACGGCGATGGCTACCCGCGTTGCGCCCCCGCAGGTACGCCCGTGCTCATCAACGGTCGCGAAGTACCGCTTTCCGGCCGCGTATCGATGGATATGATTACGGTTGATTTAGGGCCGGATGCTCAGGATAAGGTCGGCGATGAAGTCATCCTTTGGGGGCCAACGCTATCGGTTGAACGCATTGCGGCACACACGGGTGCCAGCGCCTACGAGCTGATCACCCGTTTAACACAGCGCACGGCGTTGGAATACGTCGACGGTGAGTAAAAACGGACTGATTGGTTTTTATCGGCAAGCCACTGGCTTGCCAACTTTCAGGCTGGCTATCTACTATACGGCAAGCTGGCTTGCCGTATCCGCTATCCTGACGCTGTTTGCCCTCATTAATTTCTATACCCTGAAACCTACGGATGTCGGCGGTACGCTGTTTGGCGGTATGTTCGGTGCGATATTCGATCTGATCTACTGGTCTTGCGCGGCATCGGGATTCTGCTTTCTGGCGCTATTTAAGCTCTCGGGATGGCGCATTGCCTGGATACTCGCCGGGCTGGTGCAAATCGGTATCAGCGTCCTGTGGCGCATTCAATACTGGCAGGCGTATGAAAATGAGGAACTGATACTTTCTCCGACGACTGGCGAACTGTATGTTTCCATGCTGGTAGGCGTAGCGATGACCACTATCGGCGTCGTGAAGTACCGGCACGCTCAGCACGACCCGATAGATCCCCGCTCAACGCAGACCAAAACAGTTGCCACAAAAACGATCTCCACAAAAACAATCACCGCATTCGTCCTGATCGCGCTTTACCTGGCACTTCCGCTGTACCTCTATCTGCGTGAACCTCTACCCTACTGCGCCTTTAGCCCCAGCGGACAACAGTTAACGGTATGTTTGGGAGAGAGTGACGAGCGGATCATTGTGGAGTGATGGTATAAAATATCCCCAAACATTAGTCCACTACCTAGGTAAAGCGTCTCTTATTTTTACTCTTCAGATTACTCTAAGCTAAGCATTTTTGGCTCTTAAATGACTATGATTCAGCTCCAAGATACTTCCCATTTTAATGACAGAAAATAAGTAGGAATAAATAATGAAAAAGATGATCGTGCTGACATTTGGAATAATAGCTCTGGCTGGTTGTGCGACAAAACAATATCCCCAAGCAGCAACCGTAACAGGAGAAGAATCAGGGATTTTTGATTGCAAGGCTATAAAACAAGAAATCGCTAAAACCCGCAGCATCCAAAACGAGATCGAATCCACAGGAGAGTTTGATGGTAGAACAGTGCTTGGCGTTCTTGGTGATTTCGGAATAGGTAACGGTATGGCTAAAGGAGAAGCTCGTAAAAAAGCGCAGGCAAGGCTAACTCAGCTTCAAGCATTAGAAACGGTAAAATGCTCGATAAACTCCAATTCCTGACAGATACAAACTAATTTGAATATAGCTGTTTGTAACATATAGCAGCGATAAAAAACTCATAGGCAACGCGGCTTAAAAAGCTGGTAGTCTGTTTGACTGACTACTGACATGGTTTAAGGAACGCGATGTACAACATTGATGATTTCGATCTGAAAATCCTGACGCTGCTACAGACCAACGGTCGCCTGACTAATCAGGAATTGAGCGAACTGGTCGGTCTTTCCGCCTCGCAATGCTCACGCCGCCGCATCGCGCTGGAACAGGCACAGCTCATTCTTGGCTACCATGCTCGCCTGTCACCGAATGCCGTTGGATTGGAATGTCTGGGGTTAATTGAAGTCCGGTTGATCAACCACACCAGCGAATACGTTGAACGCTTTCACCAAATGCTGGGGGAAGTGGATGCGATTATTGACGCCTATAAAACCACGGGCGATGCCGATTATCTGTTAAAAGTCGCCGTCGCGGATCTGCCTGGACTCAGCACGCTGATTAGTCAGATTCTGTCGCAGAACAAGAGCGTCGCACACCTGAAAACCTCGGTAGTATTGAACCGCCTCAAAGAGAACGGTTTGATCACGCCTGCATTGCCCTGAATTGGGGCAATCGCGTCTATTTGGTGCAGAAAAACGAGCAACTCACGCAAAAAATCACAACTTATCGCACGACTCAGCCACATGAATTATGAAAAACGCACGAATCATGCGTTACTTTCATCGATATAATTCAATACGTTGCTCTTATTACCGTAGGTCTTTCGCGCAAACCAGCCGCTAAGCGGTATCATCTGGTGTGATTCTTGCTTGGGTAAGCACATGTTTTTACGACAGTCAGTCTATCGAGTGCTCATCATGGATAACGTTATTCCCACACAAAAAATATCACATACGTTGCTGGAAGATGTTCTGGCAATACTGATCGGCACGCTGATGGTGTCATTTGGCATCATTCTGCTGCGTCAGGCTGGCGCGCTCACCGGTGGCACCGCAGGCATCGCTTTTCTTGTCCATTATCTGACAAACGTTTCCTTTGGCGTCGCGTTTTTCCTGCTGAATCTGCCCTTCTATTATCTGGCCGTACGCCGCATGGGGTGGGAATTCACAGTGAAAACGTTCAGCGCTGTCGGGCTGGTTTCTCTGTTTTCCGATCTGCATCCGCTGTTCATTCATTTCGATCAGCTCAACCCGTTCTACGCCACGCTGTTCGGTAATATCATCACCGGAATAGGCTTCGTTGTGCTGTTCCGCCATAAAGCCAGCCTCGGCGGCGTTAACATTCTGGCGCTTTACCTTCAGGACAAATATGGCCTGCGGGCGGGGAAACTCCAGATGGGCGTTGACGTTGTGATTGTGCTGACTTCCCTGTTCGTGGTAAGCATACCGATGTTGATTGCTTCGATTCTAGGGGCAACCATTCTGAACCTGATTATCGCGATGAATCATCGCCCTGGCCGTTACGCGGCCTGATTGTCCCCCATCATCGTCGGGGTGCGGTACCCATAAAAATGACACACTCAGGAGAGCTACACTGTGTTTCAAAACGTTGATACCTATGCCGGAGATCCTATCCTGTCTCTGATGGAAAAATTCAAACAGGATCCAAGAGCAGATAAGATCAATTTGAGTATCGGGCTGTACTACAACGAGCAGAATATTATCCCTCAGTTGCGATCCGTCAGCGCAGCGGAAAGCAGCCTGCGGCAGCCTGCTCAGAGCGCGAATTCCTATCTGCCGATGGAAGGGTTACAGCCTTACCGCACGGCTATCCAGCATTTGTTGTTCGGTGAAAGCCACGCGGCGCTGGAAGCAGGTCGCATCGCGACCATCCAGACGTTGGGCGGTTCCGGTGCGCTGAAAGTCGGTGCAGATTTCCTGAAACGCTACTTCCCAGCGTCAGAAGTGTGGGTCAGCGATCCAACATGGGAAAACCATATTGCGATCTTCGAGGGCGCGGGCTTTAAGGTTCACACCTACCCGTATTTCGATGGCGAAAGCCTGGGCGTGAAATTTGATGCCATGCTCGCCACCCTGCAAACGCTGCCAGCACGCAGCATTGTGCTGCTGCATCCGTGCTGCCATAACCCGACTGGTTCCGATCTCACCACCGAACAGTGGGATCGCGTCATTGAGGTTATCATCCAGCGTGAGCTGATTCCGTTTATGGACATCGCTTATCAGGGCTTTGGCCTCGGCATCGAGCAGGATGCGTATGCAATTCGCGCCGTTGCCAGCGCAGGCGTTCCGGCACTGATCGCCAACTCGTTCTCCAAGATTTTCTCACTGTATAGCGAGCGCGTCGGTGGCCTTTCCGTGGTGTGTGACGATGCCGACAGCGCGCAGCGCGTATTGGGTCAGTTAAAAGCGACCGTACGCCGCAACTACTCTTCCCCACCAAATTTCGGCGCACAAGTGGTTTCTAAAGTCCTGAACGACGTGCAGTTAAACGCCGACTGGAAAGCGGAAGTCGAAGAGATGCGCACGCGTATTCTAAGCATGCGTCAGGAGCTGGTTTCCGCATTGAAAAACGCACTGCCGAACCGCAACGTCGACTACCTGCTCACCCAGCGCGGTATGTTCAGTTACACGGGTTTCAGCCCGGAGCAGGTTGACCGCCTGCGTGAAGAATTTGGCGTGTACCTGATCGCCAGCGGCCGTATGTGTATGGCGGGGCTCAACCACAGCAACGTCCAACGCGTCGCTGCCGCTTTCGCCGCCATTCAGTAAACCGTAAAATGACAAAGCCACTGATTTAATCGACGTGATAGTGTATAAACTCGGTTAAATCGGTGGCTTATGTTTCCAGCTAACCATCAAAGCAGTACGGTCGGTTTTCCACATTCGAACTAGCGAGAAAGTACCAATCAATCACCCGTGCTTAACCTGAATTATTCCAACGAATAAAAACACCATGACCCAATTACGCTACCTGAACGGCTACCCCCCAACGATTGTTGCACAAGCGCAGACGCTCGTTGATCAAGGTAAACTCGGCCTCTGGCTGGAAAAAAGATACCCTGACCGCCATCAGATTCAGAGTGATAAGTCGCTCTATCAATTTGTCGCTGAACTCAAGCAGCGATATCTGAAGAATGCACCAGCAATATCAAAGGTGCTTTACGACAATAAACAGAACCCGATAAAAGGGACGCTGGGAACCAATACATTTGTAGCACGCGTACAGGGCGGAAAATTAA
Organism: Pectobacterium atrosepticum; assembly: GCF_000740965.1. Taxonomy (NCBI): domain Bacteria; kingdom Pseudomonadati; phylum Pseudomonadota; class Gammaproteobacteria; order Enterobacterales; family Pectobacteriaceae; genus Pectobacterium; species Pectobacterium atrosepticum. The sequence continues at coordinate 4,028,403 of NZ_CP009125.1, forward strand.
AGTCCAACAACGAAATCAGAATAGCGACGTTATTTCGTGACGGGCCAGAAGATTTCCTGCGTATGATCGTGGTACACGAACTCGCCCACCTCAAAGAAAAAGACCACAACAAAGCCTTCTATCAACTCTGCTGCCATATGGATCCTGATTATCACCAGTTAGAATTTGATATGCGAATCTGGCTAAACTGGCGAGAAATAAATGCAGGTTAGATTTCACACCCGACTTTTATGAGGGTTTGCTTTGATGTTGCGTTAGCCGTATTATTTCTGCGCTGATAATCGATATATTATCATTCAGTCTATTAATAAATTTTCTCATAAGGATTTGATATGGCTAATTTGATTTACGCCAGCATTAATGGTCAGAAACAGGGTTTAATCTCATCCGGTTGCTCAACGCTCGACTCAATTGGCAATCGTTATCAAGCCGGTCATGAAGACCAAATACAAGTATTAGGCTTAAACCACAGCATTAGTCGCGATCAAAATGTTTCTCATCACCCCATTAATTTTATTAAGCCAATCGATAAATCATCCCCGTTATTAGGAATGGCGATCTCTTATAATGAAAAGGTAGATGTGACATTCTATTTTTATCGCGTAAATTCCGCTGGGCAGTTAGAGCTTTATTATGAAGTTGCCTTAACGGATGCGAGCATTGTAGATGTCACCTGTGTCTACCCACACGTCATCGATAACAACGACATCATGCCGTATGAAAAAGTCCAGCTGAAATATAAAACCATAGCATGGAACCATAAGATCGCAGGAACGTCGGGTTACAGCATTTGGGAGGAAATGAGTCTCTAATATTTATGACCGCTGATAACAAGCGCATCTTATCAGTTGTGCTTGTTATTACCACTCATCACAAAGAGCAATATCTTTCACATACTTATTGGGAGCTATCCAAGATATTTTTGGACAGATTTTATAATCATGAAAATTAAGGTTGTATGATATATACGATGATGAAAAAAAACTAACCACAGCACCAAATATAAGGATTTTAATCAACCACTCACCTAATTTATTATTTATCTTTATGTGTTTATTTTTTATAGCAGAGAAAAAACAAACATATGAAAAATAGAATGACAAAGGTACTCCAAATATAGCAAACCCCACTCTCCATGAAAAAATTATTACATCATTTAATTTAAAAAATGACAAGTATGCACTTAAAGAAAACCAAGTTCCCCAGCAGGAAAGACATAAAAGAAAAACAGAAAATGCCCCAATTAATGGTCTATTTACTTTAGCCACGGCTAATTCCCCCCCAAGAATGAAATAACATAATTAGTACTATTTTCATTCTTTACAAAGAGCAATGTTTTTTACATATTTATTGGGAGCTATCCATGAGTTCTTGGGACAGATTTTATAACCCTGCTCATTAAGACTATAAGAGATATACATAGATGAAAATAAACTCACCGCAGTACCAAAAACAGCAAATATAGCCAATACATTTGAAAATTTATTATTCATTTCAATTGGTCTGTTTTTTACAGCAGAAAAAAAACCAAAATAAGAAAACTGGAACACTATTGGAACTAGAAAAATTATCACCCCCGAGTTTCCATGAAAATGAAATAACATCATTTAGATTAAAGAAATCGATATACCCGTTTAAAGAGAACCATCCTCCCCAGCATGAAAGAATAAAAATAAAAACCGAGTATATGAAAAAAAACGGTCTATTTATCTTAACCATGAATTTCCCTACCCCAAACATGAAAAAGCATACTCTCGTACCATTTCTAGTCTTTACAAAGAGAAATGTCTTTCACATACTTATTGGGATCCATCCAGGATATTTTTTGACATACTAAATAACCTCTATCATCCAGACTATACGATATATACATTGATGAAAAAAAACTAACCACTGCGCCAAATATAGCTATAACAGCCAATACATTAGCTAGTTTATTATTCATCCTCGCCATTTCATTTTTCATTGCGGAATGAAATGCCAAGTATGAAAAATAGAACAATAGTGGCACTGCAAATACTAAAACACCAACTTTCCAAGAAAAAATTATTACATTACTTAATTTAACGAAAGCTAAATACCCACTTAAAGAAAACCAGCCCCCCCAGCAGGACATGAGGAAAACCAACGTCGCAAATGCACCAAATAATGGCCTATTTATCTTAACCACGATTGATTCTTCCTTGGTAGGAAAATAAAAACCACTAGATATTCTTGTTATTTACCATTCATCACAGAGAGCAATATTTTTCACATACTTATTGGGATCCATCCAAGATACTTTAGGACATAATTCATAACCATAAGCTCTAAAATTATAAGATATGTAGAAAGATGAGAGCAAACTAATTATAGCACCAGCTATCATTACTATAAATAGCCCCCCTCCAAATTTATTATTTATTTTCGCCACTTCATTATTTATTGCAGAATAAAAAAACAAATATGAAAAATAGAATAGCAAAGGAGAACCAAATACCATTAACCCGACTCTCCATGAAAAGACTATCGTATCATTTAACTGTAAAATATCCAAATATGAATTAAAAGAAAACCAACCAGTAAAGCATGTCAATAGAAAAATAAAAACTGCAAATGCACCAGCTAATGGTCTATTTACCTTAACCACGAATAACCCCTAAATCATAAAATAATTATATTTACTCTTTACAAATAGCAATATTCTTTACATATTTATTGGGATCTATCCAGGATTTTTTAGGACAGGTCGCATATCCCTGTTCATTCAGGCTATACGATATATATACAGATGAAATAAAACTAATTATCGCACCAAAGATAAAAATCGCCACTAATAAGTTTGATAATTTACTATTCGTTTTAATAGGTCTGTTTTTTATTGCAGATAAAAAACCAAAATAAGAAAAATAAAATATTATAGGTGAACCGAACACCATTAGACCAAGCTTCCATGAGAAAATAACCGTATCACTTGATTGAAAAAAATCCACATATCCGCTTAAAGAAAACCAACTAATAAAACATGACAAAAAGAAAAGAAAAACCGAATATATGAAAAAAAATGGCCTATTTATTTTAACCACGACTATATCTCCCCCAAGCTTGAAAAAACTGATCAGGATGGTATGGAGTATATTGTTTTTTATGTGACTTTAAATTTTTTATTATAGTCTCACTTATTTTATATTCATTATCTAACCAAAATAATGAAAAACCAACGGCAAATCCAACTAAAAATATGCCGCAAGCAATAAGAACAACACTACCTCCAGTGACCATCGCTGTAGTAGCTAATGTTTTCGCTCCCCAAGCGGCCCCGATAGATACTGCTAGTTTTGCCGCATCCATCGTTAAATTAACAAAGAAATCGGTTAGTGCGTATTCATCTTTCAACATCAACTCAACGGCTCGATAAGCGGCTGAAAAAATAATGCAGAACCTTGCCCCAGTCGCAATACCACTTTCAATACCTTTCGTACCAATCCCCATATCTAATATTTTTTGGTTCCCGACTAAATATCGGGTGGCGTCTAAATACTTTCTTACCCCCGGATAGCCAGATAATTTTATGTATTTACTGCCATTTTTCCCGACATATTCCGTTGCCGTTACCCCAAATCCTTTAATTTCTATCACGATTCTGCTAACAGACACCGCTTCTGCAATATTCCCAGCAAACGATGAGAGAGGATCGGTACAGCCAAACATGGCTGTTTTCCACGATTGATTAGGATTAGGTGTGCATAACGTTTGTAAGAAATACGTCGCTTCCTGCGCAGTCAATATGGCATGAATGTTATCGTTATTTATTTCATTTAGTTGAGCATGTAATTTCTGATAGTTAATATCTGCATGCTGTTTTTTAAAATCAAGATGATCTTCTAACCGATAGTCATCATCAACAAGCGTTTTTAAAACCGGATCGTATTTCACAAGTGACTCACTCCTTTGAATTTTACTTAAGTCAACGAACTATTTCCCTGTAAGGTCACTTTAACGGAAAAATGATGATTTTTAAATGTTAATAACGTCCAATCTGCAATTTTCCATTCGCACCAAAAGAAACCCGTTACTTGAAAATATTACGAAAATAAGCCATCAACAATACGTTATTTAAGAGCTACAGGCATTGAGCGATGGCGCAGTGCAGCCTCGATAATAACCAGACAGCAGCGCTGAGTACCGTGAATAGGCTGCCTGTACGGCAGTGAACGTGAGGCTTCCTTTTTATGCACCTTCTGTCTGTTTTCTAAGCTGCCTGTGCGGCAGTGAACCGTCCGCCTCGGGGTTGCTCTGTACTACGCTTTTTCTAAGCTGCCTGTGCGGCAGTGAACATGATGCACGTTGTGCTTACTCCAATCAGCAATTTCTAAGCTGCCTGTGGCAGTGAACAATGGAACATGGCGACTCCTTACGGTTTCTCTTTTCTAAGCTGCCTGTACGGCAGTGAACACGCTATCCACTATGAACGACATTAGAAGTTTTTTCTAAGCTGCCTGTACGGCAGTGAACTTATTTAATTAGTTTTGCGGCGTACTCAATAATTTCTAAGCTGCCTGTACGGCAGTGAACAACTGAATAAACTCGACTCAACGCAAGATGCATTTCTAAGCTGCCTGTACGGCAGTGAACTAGTTGACGCGCAGATAACGCAGAACACCCTGCTTTCTAAGCTGCCTGTACGGCAGTGAACTAAGGCCATGTATGCGTGGTCTTTGGCTTATCATTTCTAAGCTGCCTGTACGGCAGTGAACAAATCAGCCAGCAACTCATCAGGGTTTACCTCTTTCTAAGCTGCCTGTACGGCAGTGAACAAGTACCTTCCAGTATCGATCGAGCTTCAACATTTCTAAGCTGCCTGTACGGCAGTGAACTTATGACCTTGCGGACGTGCAGCGATCATTTCATTTCTAAGCTGCCTGTACGGCAGTGAACTGTAGCCCGATCACTCTAACGATTTGTTTTATTAGCAGCAATTGCCATTTTCTTCGTAAAAACCCTTTTTTTAACCCTATCTGTAACTCATTGATTTTTAATCCTGTGAAATAGGCCAAATAAAAAGGGTCTACGTTTGGGTAATATTTTTTGCGGTCATCATTTTTCACATACAACTGTGATAGGCTGATTTTCATCAGTTTTCTGAATATTATATTTTTCCTTATCAAATAGTTAGCTTGCGATTTATTTCGCTGGCGTCATGGTTATTATCTATTACGGCAGAAAATACATTATGGATAACGCCTTTAGCCCTTCGGATTTAAAAACCATTCTGCATTCCAAACGTGCCAATGTTTATTACCTCCAACATTGCCGCATTCTCGTCAACGGTGGCCGTGTCGAATATGTCACGGAGGAAGGAAACCAGTCTCTGTACTGGAATATTCCCATCGCCAATACCAGCGTGGTGATGTTGGGAACGGGTACCTCCGTAACTCAAGCCGCCATGCGAGAGTTCGCCAGAGCAGGTGTGATGATTGGTTTTTGTGGCGGCGGCGGTACGCCGCTGTTTGCGGCCAATGAAGCTGAAATCGCGGTATCCTGGCTATCGCCACAGAGCGAATATCGACCAACCGAGTATTTGCAGGACTGGGTCAGCTTTTGGTTCGATGATGAGAAAAGGCTGGCCGCCGCCATCGCCTTCCAACAAGTGCGAATAGCGCAAATTCGTCAGCACTGGCTGGGTTCTCGTCTGTCCCGTGAATCGCGCTTTACCTTTAAGTCCGAGCATCTTCAGGCGCTTCTGGATCGTTATCAAAAAGGGTTAACCGATTGCCGCACCAGCAATGACGTACTGGTACAGGAAGCGATGATGACTAAAGCCCTGTACAGACTGGCCGCTAATGCCGTGAGCTATGGTGACTTTACCCGCGCCAAACGCGGCGGCGGTACCGATCTGGCGAACCGCTTTCTCGATCACGGTAACTATCTGGCTTATGGGCTGGCTGCCGTCTCAACGTGGGTGCTGGGCCTGCCGCACGGATTAGCGGTGTTACACGGTAAAACTCGCCGTGGCGGGCTGGTATTCGACGTCGCCGATTTAATTAAAGATGCGCTCGTGCTGCCGCAGGCTTTTATTGCCGCGATGGAAGGCGAAGATGATCAAGAATTTCGTCAGCGCTGCCTGACCGCATTTCAACAATCCGAAGCGCTGGATGTTATGATCGGCAGCTTGCAGGATGTCGCCAGCAAACTGAGTCAGGTAGCGCGATGAACATTCTGCTGATTTCAGAATGCAATAAGCGCGCGCTGGTCGAAACCCGCCGGATACTGGATCAGTTTGCTGAACGCAAAGGCGAGCGCAGTTGGCAAACCGCCATCACGCTGGAAGGGCTGAACACGCTACGCAAGCTGCTGCGTAAAACGGCGCGTCGCAATACGGCAGTTGCCTGCCACTGGGTTCGTAGCACAAACCACACCGAGCTACTGTGGGTCGTCGGTAATCTGCGACGTTTTAATGCGCAAGGAAGTGTTCCTACCAATACCACCAGCCGAGATGTTCTGCGCACGAAAGATGAAAACCCCTGGCACAGCGCAGAAGTATTCAGCCTGCTAGCCGCCATTGCTGGGTTATTTCACGATGTTGGCAAAGCCAATATGCTATTTCAGGCTGGCCTGAGCGGTACTGCCCCACGCAGCCAACCCTATCGACATGAATGGGTATCGCTACGACTATTTCAGGCCTTTGTTGGTGAGCAGGACGATAAAGCCTGGCTAACCACGCTCAGCATGATTACCTCTGAAGCAGAAACAGAACTACTGGCTGGCCTGCAACGGGATAAACCGACGTTCAGCGATAGTCCATTTAGCACCTTACCACCGCTGGCGCAAACCATCGCTTGGCTGATTGTTTCTCACCATCGGCTGCCCGTATTTAACAAATCGACAGAGCTTGCACCAAACAGCCGCCCTCCCCAGCTCGACTATGCGGAGACATGGTTAACCGACCATCTTTCTCCACAATGGAATGCACTCAACCATTATAAGACCGATTGCTCACCGTACGAGCGAGAGCAAAACTGGCAGTTTCCTAACGGGACACCGCTGCGCAGTGCGGTCTGGCGCGATAAGGCACGAAAATTTGCGGGTCGCGCACTGAAGCTGCCGTCATTCATGCATTTCAGCCAGTTAGAGCAACGGTTGACCGTGCATCTGGCACGTCTCGCGCTAATGCTGGCAGACCACCACTACTCGGCAGGAGCGGCAACGATTGGCTGGCAGGACATCACTTATCCGGTGTGGGCCAATACCGATCGCAAGACTGGGGTATATAAGCAGAGGCTGGATGAACACTGCGTCGGCGTTGGGCAAAATGCCTTACTGCTGGGGCGAAGCCTGCCGCACCTGCGTGACACGCTTCCCGCCATCACTCGCCACAAAGGGTTCCGACAACGTAGCACGCACCCGCGCTTTCGCTGGCAAGATCGCGCGTTCGACCTTGCCTGTTCCATTCGTGATGCCAGCAAGCAGCACGGCTTCTTCGGCGTCAACATGGCATCGACAGGCAGGGGAAAAACGTTCGCTAATGCACGAATTATGTATGGCCTGTCGGATGAATCCATCGGCTGCCGCTTCTCCGTCGCGTTGGGGTTACGCACGCTGACGCTGCAAACCGGCGATGCACTACGGCAGCGTTTGAAGCTAGACGAAGACGACTTAGCGGTGCTGATTGGTTCGCAGGCGGTGCAAGATCTCCATGAAATGCGGCAAGAAAATGAGGCTCGCCAACAAAACACGCCGCAAACTGGCAGTGAATCCGCCGACCCGCTGTTCTCTGAACATCAATATGTTCGCTACGATGGCTCGCTGGATGATGGTCGGCTAAAAGCATGGCTGGAACGCAGCCCAACTTTGCATCAATTACTGAGTGCGCCAGTGCTGATCACCACCATCGATCACCTGATGCCCGCAACAGAAGGGCTACGCGGCGGTCACCAAATTGCCCCAATGCTACGGCTATTGACCTCCGATCTGGTACTCGATGAACCGGATGATTTTGGTCTGGAGGATCTTCCTGCACTTTGTCGACTGGTTAACTGGGCGGGAATGCTGGGCTCACGCGTGCTGCTGTCGTCCGCCACGCTGCCGCCTGCGTTAATTCGTGCGTTGTTCGATGCCTATCTTGATGGCCGCGCCGCTTGGCAACAGGCTTACGGTACGCCAAATACGCCACTGAACGTGTGCTGTGGCTGGTTTGATGAATTTGACTGTCAGCATGAGCAATATGGCGACGTGAAAGATTTCATGGTCAGCCACGATGCGTTCGTTCATCAGCGGCTGAAAAATCTGACGAAAGATGAACTCCCGCTACGCTTCGCCACTATCGTACCGGTAAGCAGCTCCAGCAAAAACAAAGATGATGTTCATCTGTCCGTCGCGCAAGCGATCCATCCCCGGATGTTCGATTTGCATTCTCAGCATCACCAACAGCATGAAAACGGGAAAACTGTCTCACTGGGGCTGGTCAGAATGGCAAACATCGATCCGCTGGTTGCCGTCGCTCGACAGTTGATCGCTATCCCCTCTCCACCGGATACCTGCATTCATTACTGCATTTATCACAGCCAACACCCACTAGCGATGCGCTCCCACATTGAACAGCGGCTTGATGCCGCGCTGATGCGTAACGATATCAATGCGCTGTGGCAAGTGGAGGAAATTCGTCAGGCGATAGAAAACTCGCCGCAACAGCATCACGTCTTTGTTGTTCTGGCAACCTCAGTCGCTGAGGTGGGTCGCGATCATGATTACGACTGGGCGATTGTCGAGCCTAGCTCGATGCGTTCGCTTATCCAGCTTGCCGGACGAATATTGCGCCACCGGCAGGATAAGCAGTATGTGCCTAAAACCCCCAATATCTATCTGCTTAGCCACAACATTCGAGCGCTTAGGGGGAAAGACATCGCGTACTGTAAACCTGGCTTTGAGTCGCAGGATGACAGTCTGGATACACACGATCTCCACCAACTATTGCAGGAAAAAGAGTACCGCCACCTCAGCGCCGCACCGCGTATCGTGCAGCCAACATCGTTTGCAAAGCCGCTTTCACTGGTGGCGTTAGAGCATGCCGTGTTGGGGAAAACGCTGCTTGGCCTCAAAAATCAAAAACTCGATGACCTGAAACGCCCTCCCGCTGCCTTTTGGTGGCGCGCGCACCCGCATTGGAATGGCGAACTACAGCGGCGTACACCATTTCGTCAATCAGCGAAAGATGAAGCGTACTACCTGTGGATCGCCGATGACGATGAAGAACCGGTTTTCATGGTGCAGGACGATGGCCCGAGTGGCTGGAAGCAAAGCGATATTGCTCGCCCCGTCACGCTGGACATGGCAGAAGGCGTCAGTGCCTGGATAGAACAGGATTACCACGCCTTGTACCAACGGCTGGCGGAAGAAAAGCAGTGGGAACTGAGCTGGGTGAGCGCCCGCTTCGGCGAAATTCGTCTGCGGGAAGAAGAGGACTGGTACTGGCACCCGCTGTTAGGGGTGTTTGGCGCACTCAGTTGAGTGCGCCGCTGCCTGTACGGCAGTTTACTTCATTTAGCCTACTTCTAAGCAGCCTATCCGGCTGTGTAGGCGATAGTAATTTGAGGAGAATTGTATTTCAAACTTAATATTTAAATACCATTTTGCCTAGGATAAAAAAGTGTACTATTCTCCTTATTGAACACCATCAAGAGGGGAAATGCTCATGAAGCAGAGTCAAAGAAAAAAAACGGTGGTTATAGTCGTGCTCCTTCTTCTATCACCACCGTCAGTAACTTTTAATTTTTATATTGATATAGCTAATCAACCACAGCCATCAGTATCGTTGAGCGTATTGAAGACAAATCTTATATGAGATAACCCATTCAATCATTAGGGAGTAAGCAATGAGAAATGGACTACCCGAATTCATACTCTCCTACATCAACAATCGAAAGCAGGCCAAGCTGGATGCTTTCGATAAAGAAGCGGAGAAGAAACGTGCGACACTCAGCGGTGAAGCGCTGGCTGTAGCAGAGCTAGAACTGGCACAAGCGCGGCGGGAGATAGAGCTGAAGCACGAGGTGCGAAACTGGTTAACCGATGCCGCCAGCCGCGCCGGACAAATCAGTCTGGTCACGCACGCGTTGAAGTTTACCCACAGCGATGCCAAAGGCAGCAGCGTCTTTAGCGCCGAAACGGTAGCGGATGCTAAAACACTCTCCACCGCCACGTTGGAACAACCCGCCATTGATGCCGTCGGCAACGCAGCTGCATTAGACGTTGCCAAGCTGCTACAAACCGAACATGACGGAGATTCGCTGGTCGCCGCCTTACAGCGTGGCGACCACAGCGCACTGGAAGCGCTGGCTGAAAACCCAGAGCAGCTTGCACAGTGGCTAACAGGATTTCAACAGGTGTTCACCAATCGCCAACCCAGCTCACATAAGCTAGCCAAACAGATCTATTTCCCACTAGCAAGCGGCGAATACCATCTGCTCAGCCCGCTTTACTCCTCTTCACTAGCACAGGCTCTCTACCAGCGGATTAATGCCGTGCGTTTTGGCGACGAAGCAAAAGCGATTCGTCAGGCGCAAAGAACAAATCAGTGGCACGACCAACTCTCTATCAGCTATCCCAATCTGGCAGTACAGAATATGGGTGGCACTAAGCCGCAAAATATTTCTGCGCTAAACAGCAGCCGCAGCGGTCGTTCTTACTTGCTCAGCAGCGCGCCACCGCAGTGGAATAGTATTGAAAAACCGCCACAGCAGCATGAATCCATTTTCCGGCCACACGGCGAGGTGGACTATCACACCAGAGCGACGTTAGCGCAGATGCAGCGCTTTTTACTCAGCGTCAAAGACGTAGAAAACAATCGCGACATTCGTCAACAGCGCCTGCGTTACCTCGACCAGTTAATCGATCAGCTCTTCTTCTATGTCGCTAGCGTGCAGAATCTGCCCGTTGGTTGGAGCGCAGAGTCTGAACTGAAACGCCCCCAGCAGTTATGGCTCGATCCTTATCGTGCAGAAACGGATACGGTTTTCCGCCGTGAACGCGAAGCGGGAGACTGGCGACAGGCAGTAGCCTACGATTTTGGCCGCTGGCTAAACCGTCGCCTCAAACATGAAAACCTGATTTTCGGCGAGGTCGAACGTCGGGAATGGTCTACCGCAGCCCTGTTCAAACGTCGTATGCGTGAAATGGAAAGCGCACTGAAAGAGGAGCTGGCATGAGTACGTTGATTATCCTCCGCCGTATCCAGGTCGAAAACGCCAACGCCATTGCCGGACTGACCTACGGCTTCCCCGCGATTACGCACTTTCTCGGTTTTACCCATGCGCTATCGCGTAAGTTACAAGCCAGCCACGGGCTGACGCTGGAGGGCTGCGGCGTGGTAAGCCATCAGCATCAGCTACACGCTTATGGCTCCAGTTGGGAACGGAGTTTTGCCCTGACCAGAAATCCGCTGACCAAAGAAGCCAAAACTGCCGCTTTTAATGAAGAAGGCCGCATGCATATGACCGTCTCGCTGTTAATACGCTGCGACGGACAGATCCCGGCGGACACGACAGCGCTATGTGAACATTTGAAACAGCAGGCGCAATGCCAACGTCTGGCAGGAGGAACCGTTATTGATATCGAGCGGGTCACCGTCCAATCGTTACCGGTAGACGAAGCAGAAACCCGTGGAGTCATGCGCCGCCTATTACCGGGCTTTGTGCTACGAGATCGTACCTCACTACTGCATCGCCATTTTCAGACGTTACAGCAAGCCAAACCGCAAGCAGAAATGATCGATGCCTGGCTGGACTTCGCCGCGCTGAAGATGCAGGCAGAACGCGATCCTAGCGATGAAACCGTACAGTGGAAATACCTTCCCAAACCCGGCGACGGCGGTTTTCTGACGCCATTGATGATTGGCTACCGTGCCATTTCGCCACTTTATGCGCCCGGTGAGGTCGATAAAACCCGCGATCCGCACACGCCGTTCTGTTTTGCCGAAGCCGCCTACGGCATCGGGGAATGGCAAGGCGCGCACCGCATCAGCGATATCAGCCAGATACTCTGGGAATATGATTATCAGAACGGCGATTATCACTGCCGCCAAGTAGCGGATACCCATTCTGTAGCTGAAGACACTTCCTACGAATTCGATTACTAAAAAGGACAACATCATGGCAAAAGCAGCAACGACGTTGAAGACCGCATCAGTACTGGCTTTTGAACGTAAATTGGCTAACTCGGATGCGTTGATGTATGCAGGCAACTGGGCGCAGCAGGACAACTGGACGGCCATTGCCATTCAGGAGAAATCGGTACGCGGGACGATCTCTAACCGCCTGAAAAATGCCCTCACTAGCGACCCGGCCAAACTAGATGCAGAAATTCAGAAAGCCAACCTGCAAAAAGTGGACGTCGCCGCCCTTCCCTTCGGAGCCGATACCCTGAAAATCGTGTTCACTCTGCGGGTACTGGGTAATCTGGCGCAGCCATCGGTATGTAACGATCAGGATTATCAAACCGCGTTGGGTGACATCATCACCGGATACGCTCAGGAACAAGGTTTCAGCACATTAGCGGCACGCTATGCAGAGAACATCGCGAACGGTCGTTTTCTGTGGCGCAACCGCGTTGGCGCAGAAGCGATCCGCGTCGTCGTCACCAAGAAAGGTGAAAGAAGTTGGGAATTCAACGGTGAAGACTATTCGCTGCGCCAGTTCAGCCAGCCGGCAGGCGATCTTGCCGCACTGACACAAGCGATTGAGAAAGGGCTGGCGGGTGACGCCTCGGCGCTTTTTACCGTGGAAGCCTATGTACAGCTAGGTAACGGTCAGGAAGTCTTCCCTTCTCAGGAACTGGTGCTCGACGAAAAAGCGCGTAACGGCAAGAGCAAAATTCTCTATCAGGTGAATGATGTCGCGGCCATTCATTCGCAGAAAATTGGCAATGCATTGCGCACCATCGACGACTGGTATCCGGCGGCTGATGAAGCGGGTCCGATTGCCGTCGAACCTTACGGCTCCGTAACCAGTCGCGGTAAAGCTTATCGCCAGCCCAGAGAGAAAATGGATTTCTACACGCTGCTGGATAACTGGGTGATTAAAGGCGATGTTCCCATGCCTGAACAGCAGCATTACGTGATCGCCACGCTGATTCGCGGCGGTGTGTTTGGTGAAAAAGGCGAATAAGGTGGCGGTATGGATCACTACATTGATATTCGCGTCCAACCCGATCCCGAGTTCACTGCGTCTCAGCTATTGAACGCGCTGTTTGCCAAACTGCACCGGGTGCTAGGGCAACTGGCGAATGGCAAGATTGGGATTAGCTTTCCCGAAGTGGGTAAAACGCTGGGGGAATGCTTGCGGCTACACGGTACGGAAGACGCGCTCTCTACGTTAGAAAAAACGTCCTGGCTGAAAGGATTACGGGATTACACGCAGGTTTCTGAGTGTAAAGTCGTACCCAATGGCGTGAAGTTTCGTACCGTGCGCCGCGTTCAGCTCAAGAGCAGCGCAGAACGTCTACGTCGACGTTCCGTTAGCAAAGGCTGGCTGACGGCGGCGGAAGCCGCAGCACGAATTCCCGACGCGGTGGAAAAACGCAGCGCACTGCCGTTTGTGCAAATAAAGAGCTTGTCCAACGGGCAAATGTTTTTTGTGTTTGTGGAACATGGCCCGCTACAGAACGCCCCTACCGCAGGCCGTTTCTCTTCCTACGGTTTAAGCACGGCAGCCACCGTTCCGTGGTTCTAACCCTTTTTTAACGGCCAACTGCAAGCTATTGATTGTTAATTGCCGTTGGTCGTTTTAATAAAAAAGGGGTTTTTCGCAAAAACAACATATTCTCTTTAATAATCTGGTTGTTAGTGTGAAAATTTAACAGTTCACTGCCGTGTAGGTAGCTTAGAAATTTCAGTTCAAACAGGCCTTGCCAGCAGTTGAGTTCACTGCCGTGTAGGTAGCTTAGAAATGATTGAAGTCGGCTTTCTGAGGCGTAATGTTGTTCACTGCCGTATAGGCAGCTTAGAAACATGCACCTTGGTTCAGATCAGCTTTTTGCGTATTCACTGCCGCACAGGCAGTTTAACAAGCCTCTGGGCTTCCATTGCGTTGGAACACGCCCAGCCAATCAGAGCAATTATTTAACCCAATCTTCCAGTATCAGTTCCGGTACTCGCTCAAATTCTCTCAGATTATTGGTGACTAGTATGGCCTTAGCGCTGATAGCATGACCAGCGATGGCCGTATCGTTTGGACCAATAGGTGTGACAGCTGCAGCTAGTGCAATTTTAATTTTTGTGGTGGCGTCTACCGCTGCGCTATCCCAAGGTAATATCGCATCAAGTCGGCGGCAGAAAGCATCAACCAGCAGCATATGGCGCGGCGAAGCTTTTTTGCCAACCGCCCCAAAACGCATTTCAGCGTACGTGATAGCTGATACCACGATTCGATCTCGTCGCAGTGTGCATTGCTGCAACTTTTCAATCACCGCAGACGGGTGTTCACGCATAATGAAAGAACAGATATTAGTATCAAGCATGAACAAACGGCTCACAGTTCGAATCTCCCCTCTTCGACTACATCCTGACGTTCTGTCATAAAGTCTGCGTCAGCACGCTCTTCTTGCAGAAAAGAATGCCAATTGGGTTTGACTGGGCGCAACATGATGGTATCCCCTTCACGCACGATCTCCAGTTCATTGACGCCTTCAAAGTCCATATCACGCGGCAAGCGAATAGCACGGTTATTACCATTTTTAAATACTGAGACAATACGCATAATGCACCTCCTCTTAATACAGAATTCAGCAAGCCGCTAGCCTGACTAAAACATAGGTTAAGTATAGATTTGAATCGTTCTCTTGTATATCCGCGGCATATGTACGCACCTAACATAGGTCTACCGAGAATAGATAAAATCGTTACCACAGGGTTGGCACCCTTTTTTCATGGACGCTTGTAACTCATTGATTTTTAATATCGATTAAGCGCTATGATAAAAAAGGGTTTTTCGGGAGAAATGGTTTATTTTCTTTTAAAATTAGGTAACTACCGTAAAATAGGAACGGTTCACTGCCGTACAGGCAGCTTAGAAAAGCTCCGACCGACATGCGCTTAAAGGCGGCGAGTTCACTGCCGTACAGGCAGCTTAGAAAATGCAGATATTGTAACTAAGCATCATATTGCATGTTCACTGCCGTACAGGCAGCTTAGAAATGTAGGCCATATAACAAATACTCAAAGATAACGTTCACTGCCGTATAGGCAGTTTAGAAATTGCGATTGGCACCGTTAACCGCTCAGTGACCATTCACTGCCGTATAGGCAGCTTAGAAATCCAGTACTCAGGATCGTGTTGGTACGATAAAGTTCACTGCCGTATAGGCAGCTTAGAAAAGTTCTGACACTCGTTAAACGTCATAACGCGCGTTCACTGCCGTACAGGCAGCTTAGAAAGAAATATCCACCTGGACACTGTCCATAAAGAAGTTCACTGCCGTATAGGCAGCTTAGAAAACGACGGATAGTCTCTGTCTGACGAACGCAACGTTCACTGCCGTATAGGCAGCTTAGAAAGCCCTGAAAAAAATGGGTTGTGATGACCATGCGTTCACTGCCGTGCAGGCAGTTCAGTGTTTATCGAGATAAGTCTCTAGCACGGCTCACCTCAAGGGAGTTATTCCCCATTCAGCGTGACAACCAGCGAGCGGCTGCCGCCGTGGTTGCGGTGTTCGCACAGGTAAATGCCCTGCCAAGTGCCGATGTTCAGGCGTCCGTTGGTGATGGGAATCGTCAGGCTATTTCCTAGCAGGCTGCCTTTCAGGTGCGCGGGCATGTCGTCGCTACCTTCATAAGTATGGCGGTAGTAAGGTTCATCCTCCGGCACTAAGCGATTAAAAAAGCTCTCGAAATCCTGCCGCACCGTGGGATCGGCATTCTCATTAATCGTCAGCGCCGCCGAAGTATGTTTGATGAACACATGCATCAACCCGACCTTTATCTGGCGCAGTGCGACAACCTGCGCCAGTATTTCGTCAGTCACCAGATGGAAGCCTCTGGCTTTCGGCTTCAGGCGGATTTCATATTGCGTCCACATGATTTGGCCTCTCGCTATCAGGCTTCGCGTGCCAGAATAGGTCGCAGGAAACGTGCTGTGTGAGACTCTTCGCACTCTGCCACCGTTTCTGGCGTGCCGGAAACCAGAATTTCTCCGCCGCCGCTGCCACCTTCCGGCCCTAAATCGACAATCCAGTCTGCCGTTTTAATCACATCCAGATTGTGTTCAATCACCACGATGGTATTACCCTGATCGCGCAACTGATGCAAAACGGTCAGAAGCTGCTCAATATCAGCAAAGTGCAGGCCGGTCGTGGGTTCGTCGAGAATATACAGCGTCTGCCCAGTTCCACGTTTTGACAGCTCACGTGCCAGTTTCACACGCTGCGCTTCCCCGCCGGACAGCGTGGTTGCCGACTGCCCAAGACGAATGTAGGACAGGCCGACATCGATCAGCGTTTGTAGCTTCCGCGCCAGCGCCGGAATAGCATCAAAGAACTCACGCGCTTCTTCGATGGTCATATCCAGCACTTCATGAATGCCTTTGCCTTTATATTTAATTTCCAGCGTTTCACGGTTATAACGTTTGCTTTTACACTGGTCACACGGCACATAGACATCCGGTAGGAAGTGCATTTCTACCTTGATCACGCCGTCGCCCTGACAGGCTTCGCAGCGTCCACCGCGCACGTTAAAGCTGAAACGGCCGGGGTTATAACCACGGGTACGAGATTCTGGCACGCCGGCAAACAGCTCGCGAATCGGTGTGAAAATGCCAGTATAGGTTGCGGGATTGGAACGCGGCGTACGACCGATCGGGCTTTGATCGATATCGATCACCTTGTCAAAATGCTCCAGCCCCTGAATTTCACGGTAAGCAGCAGGTTCTGCCAGCGTTGCGCCGTTCAGCTGACGCTGCGCCAGTGGGAACAAGGTATCGTTGATTAAGGTAGATTTACCCGATCCCGACACCCCGGTGACGCAAGTAAACAGGCCAACCGGCAGCGTCAGAGTGACGTCTTTCAGGTTGTTGCCCTTTGCGCCAATCAACTTAAGCACTTTGGTCGGATCCGCAGGTACGCGCTGCTTCGGTATTTCAATCTTGCGTTTGCCGCTGAGGAATTGACCCGTCAGTGAACCCGGCACCGCCATAATCTCGTCCATCGTGCCTTCGGCGACAATCTGCCCGCCGTGCACACCCGCTCCGGGGCCGATATCTATCACATGGTCAGCGGCACGAATCGCATCTTCATCGTGTTCCACCACAATAACGGTATTGCCCAGATCGCGCAGATGAACCAGCGTTTCCAACAGCCGCTCGTTGTCGCGTTGGTGCAAGCCGATGGACGGCTCATCCAGCACGTACATCACGCCAACCAGCCCGGCACCGATCTGGCTTGCCAGACGAATGCGCTGCGCCTCGCCGCCGGACAGCGTTTCCGCCGAACGGGAGAGTGACAAATAGTTCAGCCCGACATTCACTAGAAACTTCAGTCGATCGCCAATCTCTTTCAGCACTTTCTCGGCGATTTGGGCGCGCTGCCCGCTGAGCTTCATGTTCTTGAAAAACGTCATCGCATGGCCGATGCTCATATCGGAAATCTGCGGCAGCGTGGTCTGTTCGACAAACACGTTACGCGCTTCTTCACGCAGACGTGTCCCTCCGCAACTGGCGCAGGAGCGGTTGCTGATGAATTTCGCCAGCTCTTCCCGCACCGCCGTGGATTCCGTCTCTTTATAGCGGCGCTCCATGTTGTGCAGCACGCCTTCGAACGGATGACGACGCACCGAGGTGTCGCCACGATCGTTGATATATTTGAATTCGACGTTCTCTTTACCGGAGCCATACAGAATCACTTTCTGCACCTCGGCATTCAGGCCCTCAAACGGGGCGTCGATGTCAAATTTGTAGTGCTCCGCCAGTGAGCGCAGCATCTGGAAATAGTAGAAATTGCGGCGATCCCAGCCGCGAATCGCCCCGCCCGCCAGCGACAGCTCCGAATTTTGTACCACGCGAGCCGGATCAAAGAACTGCTGCACGCCCAGACCATCACAGCTTGGGCACGCCCCCGCCGGATTGTTGAACGAGAACATACGCGGTTCCAGCTCGTGCATGCTGTAGCCACACACCGGACAGGCAAAGTTCGCCGAGAACAGCAGCTCAGGCTGAGTAGGGTCATCCATATCGGCCACGACCACGCTACCACCAGACAGATCCAGCGCGGTTTCAAACGACTCCGCCAGCCGCTGAGCCAGATCCTCACGCACTTTAAAGCGATCGACGACAACTTCAATGGTGTGCTTTTTCTGTAATTCCAGCTTCGGCGGATCGGACAGATCGCACACTTCGCCGTCGATACGAGCACGGATATAGCCCTGTGAGGCCAGGTTTTCCAGCGTCTTGCTGTGCTCGCCTTTGCGGTCTTTCACGATCGGTGCCAGCAGCATCAGGCGTTTGCCTTCCGGCTGCGCCAGCACGTTGTCCACCATCTGGCTGACGGTCTGCGCATCCAGCGGCACATCATGATCTGGGCAGCGCGGTTCACCCACGCGTGCAAACAGCAGGCGCAGGTAGTCATGAATTTCGGTAATCGTCCCGACCGTGGAACGCGGGTTGTGTGAAGTGGATTTCTGCTCGATAGAGATCGCGGGCGACAGCCCTTCTATATGATCGACATCCGGTTTTTCCATCAGTGACAGGAATTGACGGGCGTAGGCGGAGAGTGATTCCACATAGCGTCGCTGCCCTTCGGCATACAGCGTGTCAAACGCCAGCGATGACTTACCCGAACCAGACAGACCGGTGATGACGATCAGCTTGTCACGGGGAATTATCAGATTGATATTCTTGAGATTATGGGTACGAGCACCACGAACTTCGATCTTATCCATTCACACACTTCCCGGAATAAAAACGGTTTGTCATCGTCTCCCGAACGGAGAGAACCGGTACGAAACGAACAATTATGGCACAAAAAAAACTGAATGAATATCCAGTATTAAACCCGTTTACTTTTGCAAACGCTGCAAATCTTACTTTCATTTCTGAAGCCATTTCGCAGGTATGATACAAATGTGTATCATGATAAAATTGATCGTTTAGACTTACATAAATTGATTTATCAGGAGACACGAGCATGGCCAGCAGAGGCGTTAATAAAGTGATTCTTGTCGGGAATCTGGGTCAAGACCCAGAAGTCCGCTATATGCCGAATGGTGGTGCAGTTGCCAACATCACGCTGGCTACGTCGGAAAGCTGGCGTGACAAGCAAACCGGTGAGCAGAAAGAGAAGACCGAATGGCACCGTGTGGTTCTGTTTGGCAAGCTGGCAGAAGTCGCGGGCGAATACCTGCGTAAAGGCTCTCAGGTCTACATCGAAGGCGCACTGCAAACCCGTAAATGGGCCGATCAGGCTGGCGTAGAGCGCTACACCACCGAAGTCGTCGTTAACGTCGGCGGCACCATGCAGATGCTAGGTGGACGTCAGGGCGGCGGCGCACCAGCAGGCGGTGGCAATGCAGGTGGCGGTCAGCCACAAGGCGGCTGGGGTCAACCTCAGCAACCGCAGGGCGGAAACCAGTTCAGCGGCGGCGCACAAGCTCAGCAGCGCCCAGCTCAGAACGCATCTTCCTCACAAAATAATGCCCCGGCACAAAGCAACGAACCACCAATGGATTTCGACGACGATATTCCTTTCTAAGGCTAACCTTAGAGATTATTGTCAATAATTCCATTATAAGCCTCCGATTTATCGGAGGTTTTTCATTTTATAGCGTACAGAAAAGTCACCAGTAAACAATCAACCAAGGAAATCATCACAGCATGTGCGTTTCGTGCTCATCGAGATAATCAGAGCACAATCTGTACAGTTATTTATCCATCGCTGCCGAAAAATAGCAGCGCCTCATCAATGAGGAATAAACGCTATATATGGAGATATAACGTATGGACAAAAATAGTGCACACCGCACCGCTAACAAAAACCTATCCCAAAACACCGCCAATAAGGCACCCTCGCCATCTTCTGGCAACGCGACAACCGATTATTCTTTGCCACCAAACACTTCTTTCAGGCTCGCAGCACTTGCTGTCACCGTCTCAGGTTTGCTTTTTTCTTCATCTACGCTAATGGCGGCAGAAACGGCAGAGACTGCCGATTTAGTTTTACGTAACGGCAATATTTACACCGTCAATCAAGGTCAGCCGTGGGCAGAAGCTGTTGCAGTACGTGATGGTCGCTACGTTTTCATCGGTTCAAATGCACAGGCAGCAGAGTTTATCGGCCCGAAAACGCAGGTGGTTGATCTCAACGGCAGCATGGCAATGCCGGGCATTAATGATGTCCACGCTCATCCGTTAGACGGTGGCTATGAAGATATTTACTCCTGTAATTTCTCACAAAAAAGTTCACTGGATGACATTCTGAGCCAGGTCAGTGAATGCGCGCAAAAAGCCGGACCGGGAGAATGGGTGATCGGTTCTGCCTGGGGCAGCCCACGTATGGCGGAGCTTTCTACCACTGAAGCGCTGGCGAAATTGGATAAAGTCAGTAACGGGCGTCCGGTCATTCTGCGTGATGATTCTTACCATAACCGCTGGATTAACAGCGAAGCGATGCGTCTGGCCGCTATCACCGCGCAGTCCGTTAGCCCAGCCGGTGGCGTCATTGTTAAAGATGCAAAAACAGGCGAACCAACCGGCCTGTTGCAAGAATTCCCCGCGTTCCAGCATGTGCAAAGTCTGGTCCCCGTGCGCACGGAAGAGCAACGGCTGACATCAGGGCGCGGAGCCACCAAAACGATGGTGTCATTAGGTATTACTGGCGTGCAGGAAGCGGTCAGCTCAGAAGTCAATCTGCGCATCTGGAGCAAGATTGACCGAGCAGAAGGTCTGCCTCTGCGTATTATCGGCTCGATCGTCTCCACTCCGCTGTTGGATGAAGGCGCTGCGGGTCTGGAGCTGGTTGCCAGACGTGATGTCTACCGCACCACAAATTTCTTCCCCGATCGTTTTAAATTTGTGTTGGATGGTGTTCCACCGGCTCATACCGCAAAGCTGATTGAGCCCTATCTGCCAACTCAAGCACACGGCGATCACTATCACGGCGATACCCACTACACCACAGAGCAAGTCGTTGAGATTCTCTCCAAGCTGGATAAACAAGGGATCTCTACCAAGCTTCATGCTGCGGGAGATGGTTCACTCCGTCTGGCGCTGGATGCCGTTGAGCAAGTGCGTAAAATTAATGGGCCAAATGGCCCGATGCATCAAATCGCGCATACGCATTTGATCTCACCGCAAGATATGCCACGTTTCGCACAGTTGCGGGTTGCCGCCGATCTCTCGCCGATGCTGTGGTTTCCTTCCGATATGACAAACGCCAGCGTAGTGACCATTGGCGAAGAGCGCATGAAGGATTTTGTCCCCACGGTTAAATTGCTACGTTCTGGTGCGGTGGTCGCTGGCGGTTCTGACTGGCCAGCGGGTGGCCCAACGCCATCTCCCTGGATCGGAATTGAAGGGCTGGTGACGCGGCAGAATCCGCTGGGTGATGCGCCCGGAACACTGGCTCCCGAAGAGGCCGTCGATCTGCCTGAAGCGATTCGTATCTATACTATCAATAGTGCGAAAGCGATGGGCATAGAGAAAGAAACGGGATCGGTTGAGCTGGGTAAATCCGCCGATTTGATCGTGTTGGATCGCCATTTGTTTAACGTCCCGATCAAACAGGTTCATCGTGCCAACGTGGTCAAAACGTATTTCAAAGGCCAGCTCGTCCATTCAGCGCCAGAGAAGTCCTAATGCGCGGCGCTGTCAGTAACATGAGATAAATATCAGGGGCGTCGATGCGGACGCCTCTTTAATCCCGCCTTCACTTTCTCCTAATTGGTCTGCACCTCTCTTAATAAGTGGAGGGGTATATCCGTCTATTTCATTGCTATAAATACCAACCTGATTTTCAGTACCTGTCGCCTAACAACATGAGAGTAAAAATAATGAATTCAGATCAGGAAATTATGGTTAACCCCGTTGAACCAGATGATTACAATCAATGGCTGCCCTATTGGGAAAGTTATCAAACGTTCTATAACGTCCAGCTTACCGATGAAGTAACGGAAACAACCTGGGATCGCTTTTTTAAAGCGGATATTCCCGTGCACTGCGCCGTGGCGAGAGAAGGCTTACGCATTATCGGCTTCGTACACTTTGTTTTTCACGATTCCACATGGGGCGTAAACCGCTATTGTTACCTTGAGGATCTTTTTGTTGATCCCACCACGCGCGGCAAAAACGTGGGGAAAAAACTCATTGAGTACGTGAGAGAAAAGGCGCAAGAAAAGCACTGCGTTCGTCTGTATTGGCATACTCAGGAAACCAATAAAACAGCGCAGCGTCTTTATGATTGGGTTGCGGAAAAACCGGGCGTTATCGAATATAGAATGCCGCTTTAATTATCAAACATTCGGCAGTAAAGTGACGGCGTGCGGCACACACGCCGTGTATAAATGGATTTATAAAATGAACTACCAATCAACCCCCCTTTTTATCTACACCGTCAGGATCTTTTTTACGATTTGCCTCTGTGGCGCGCTGGCAGTTGCCGGTATCAGCGCCCCGGTCTTCTACCTTCTGGCGATGAAACTGGCTTACCCCGTCATCCTCTCTCTGCGATTACACAGTCTGAGTGAAAAAGGCATCGCTTTCTTGCCTAAGGAAAAGAGCGAATGGATGGTCTATGTACACGGTATCCCCGTGCGTGAAACCAGAACATCATTAACCAATCCGTATTTCTTTAGCGCCGAAAGCATCAGGACGTTTTCCCTACGAGCCTACACAGGAAAGCTGTTGATTCAGATCTGCGCCGTCATCTTGTTGGTGCAACAGGCTATGGCAATCAACTGGCCGTGGCTTTATCTTGGCGTGATTATTGTCGCGCTGTGGTTTGCTTATGCGCTTGCCATGACCGTGATTGAGCTCGTTTCAATTATGAGAGATCGCTGGTTTATCGAGAAACTCATCTCTCCCAGCCAAAGTGAGTGGTACGGCGGATATATCGATTTCCGCGACTACCGTGTCGCGGTTTTTGAACGACTGCTGTCACTGAAATAGCATCCTGCCTATTTCAGTCGCCGTACTGATTCTCAGACTCCCACCAGCCCTGCCCGTTCGGCGCGTTGGGCAATACAGTGATGACGTCATTTGCTGCGCCTGCAAAGCAGGCTCCATACCTTATTGGCGCATGCCGATCGCCAAACGATTAAAGGCACTCATCAGCGCGACAGCAAAGCTCAGATCGGCGATCTCTGCATCGCTGAAATGCGCCTTCAGCGGCTCGAAATCTTCATCAGGCGCGTGGCTGCGAGCCACATCCACAAGCGATTCAGTCCAGGCCAACGCCACACGCTCGCGTTCATTGAACTGTTCACTCACACGCCAGCCAGCCAGACTGTCCAGCTTCGCATCCGGCACGCCATCAGCACGCAGAGCCGACGCATGCATCTCCAGGCAGAAAGCACAGCCATTAATTTGCGAAACACGCAGATAGACCAATTCGATCAGTTGTTTTCCAAGGCTGCTCTTGTTCAGAGCTTTCTTGGCAATGCCGAACCCTTGATAGGCTTCTGCCGAAAGGGTTTGGTAGGGCAAGCGAAGCATACTCATAGAAGATCTCCAATAAGAAATGAAAGAACGAGAAAATAAGTCAGCGCATGGTGTGTCTGAGTCCATGTTTCAACCGTCGGAGTAACCCGACCTTGCCACCCAAAGTGACCGCAAAGCAGTGGGTTCATGGCTCTTCACACCTATAGCGCTTGGCTGAAATGCAGGCCTTTGGAAAGTAAGCCCTGACGAAAATAGAAGCGTTGCGCCAGCGCATTGCTCAAGGCCGTATCGAGCACCAGATGAGCACAGTTTTGCCGCTGCGCTTCCTCGCGCATTGCCTCGATCAGCTGACCGCCAAGCCCCTGATCACGGACACCTACAGCGGCCACAAGATCATCAACATAGAGGAATCGGCCATACAATAGATTTTCCTGAACGCGGTAGCCCACCAACCCCATGACGAGATCGTCCTGCCATGCCGCCAGCAGACGATAGCCTTGCCCAGCTTGACGACGGGCCTGCGCAGTGAATGTGGCTGCATCAGGAAGATGAGGCCGCAGCTCCCGCATAACATCGAAGCAAGCCAGGTAGTCCTGATCACTCTCAATGAGGCTTAATCGAAAGGTGCTCATGCCAATTTCCTTGTAATGAAGCCAGTATGTTAGGAAAATCATGACCCATAAGAAAGGTGCAAGAATTGAGTAAATGAATGGGACATAACGTATGGACATGCAGCAACTAAAGCCAAGCAGGGAACACGATGCACCGCTCTATTTACAGCTGTATCGACGCTACCGAGACGCTATTATCGCCAGAAAACTTCATCCAGGCGATCGCGTACCGTCCGTACGCAGCCTTGCCAGTGAACTGAATCTGGCACGAGGCACGGTTGAAATGGCTTATCAGATGCTAGCCAGTGAAGGCTATTTCCTGACTCGCGGCCCAGCGGGTACCATCGTCTCACCCCAGTTGGAAAAGCTGACCGAATCGGGATACAGCACCACATCCCTTTCTCAAATACCTTCACGCCCGCAAATCGAGACCGCTCAAGTACAACCTTTCCAACTTGGCTTGCCTGCACTGGATGCCTTTCCCCGCAAGACCTGGGCGCGCCTAGCCGGGCACAACTTACGCACTCTGGATACGGCAGCCATGATCTCTCCAGATCCAGCGGGCTATGAACCGCTTCGTCGAGCCATCGCTACCTATCTGGGGATCTCGCGCGGCATCACTTGCACACACGAGCAGGTGTTCATCACCGCTGGCTATCGGGGAGCGCTGGAACTGGTGTGCCGCACGTTGTTGCAACCTGGCGACATTGGATGGTTCGAAGATCCCGGCTATATCTTCGCTCGCCAGTTCTTGGCGCGAGCAGGTATGCATCTGGAACCCGTTCCGGTGGATGAGGAAGGCCTGAATGTGGACATCGGTCAACAGCGAGCCGCAGAGGCACGTTTTGCCGTGGTAACTCCCACGCACCAAAGCCCCATGGGGATGGCGTTGTCATTGCCCCGACGACTGCAACTGCTGGAATGGGCCAGCCACCACCGATCATGGATCATTGAGGACGACTACGACAGCGAGTTCCGTTACCACGGCCGGCCATTACCTGCGCTGAAAAGCCTGGATCGCGATGGGCGCGTGCTCTACACCGGCACCTTCAGCAAGGTGCTGTTTCCCGGCCTACGCTTAGCTTACCTGGTTGTCCCTGAACCGCAGATCGAGCGCTTCAGGGATACGGCAAATCATTTTTGCTGCGCGGGATCGATCCTACCCCAAGCCACAGTGGCGAATTTCATGGAGCAAGGTCACTTTGCTCGCCATTTGCGCAGGATGCGTTCACTGTATGCCATTCGGCGCGGCTATCTCGTTGATGAGCTTTTGCAGGCATTAGGTTCACACTTGACCGTCCAGCCACAGGCAGGCGGCATTCATGTGTTAGCTACGCTGACCGCCCGTGGCAACGACCAGTCTCTGGCAGCCGCCGCTCAATCTCATGGCCTTGCCATTCAGGCGTTGAATGACTGGCGAACGAGCAAAACATCACGTGGAGGGCTTCTTATGGGATTCACTAATGTGACCGAACCTGCGATGGCAAAGGCATTGGTGCATCGACTGGCAGCGGCCATCGGATTATCGTGAAAGGGTTATCCACAGCCGGATCGTGCTGCTGCCCGTGAGCTCAACCGGTAGTAGTCCCCACTCGCCGCACTGATTCTCTGACGACCACCTGCCCCGCCAGTTCGGTGCGTTGGGCAATACCGAGCGCCTGTGAGGGCGTCATTTGCTGCGCCAGCAGCTGTAACGCAGCACGGGCGATCGTTTCAAACGGCAGATGTACCGTGGTGAGCGAAACCGGCAGCATGTCGAATGGCAGAATGTCGTCCATGCCCATCACCGACATATCTTCCGGCACCCGAAGTCCGTGCTGATACAGCGCGTCGATCACGCCGATAGCCTGATTATCCGCAGCGCAGAAAATCGCAGTGACGCCTAATCTATCGGGGTTCGCCGTCAGCCAGCGCAACAGCGCATCACGTGCCGTGCGCGGGTGGAAATCCGGCAGTGACAGAATCAGATCGTCATCCACCGCAATACCCGCCTGTGCGAGCGCATCACGATAGCCACGTTCACGCTGTTTGATCGTCATGCGCGACGTCCAGGTCAAATGCAGGATCCGCGTATGGCCCTGATCGATCAGGTAACGCACTGCGGCGGCGGCGGCATAGTGGTTGGCTGGCGTGACGCTACTCAGACGCATTGAGGGATCTTCACCATTGATCAGCACCGCCGGAATTCCACTTTCCGCGACGGCGTTCAGCAGCGTTGGGTGATCATCATTCACGATCAGAATGCCGCTCTCTTTTCCGCCCTGAAGTTCACGCAACAGCTGCTGTTCGTTAATGGTGTCGTGTTCCCCCAGAAACGGACGCAGTTGGATATTACGTTGTAAACACAGCGTTTTCAGGGCGTTAATCAACGTCAGCGACACCAGATTGTACTCACTTTCCAGCATCAGGTTGCGCGGCGTCGCCAGCAAAATGTGGCGCAGCGGTTCCGTCGGTGCGGCGGTCGCTTTGCCTACTTTATGCAGCGGATAACCCTGCTCGGTCGCAATCGCCATGATGTGCTGCCTGACTTTGGCACTGATCGGTGCCGTACCGTTCAGCGCGCGGGAAACCGTGCTGATAGAAACCCCCGCGCGGTCGGCAATATCCTTGAGTGTCGCCATTATTTCATCCCCGTGTTGGCAATCCCCGTCGTGATGTATTTTTGCAGGAAGACGAACACCGCCGTCACCGGCAGAAGCGAAAGCATCGTCATCGCCAGTATATAGTGCCACTGCACTGAGAACTGCCCCTGAAACGCATTCAGACCGATTTGCAGCGTAAAATTATCCTGACTGGAGAGGACGATCAGCGGCCAGAGGAAATCATTCCAGCGCCAGATCACCGAGAAGATCGCCAGCACTGCCAGCGCGGGTGCGGTCAGCGGCAGGATGATCTTCCAGTAAATACGGAACTCGCTGGCGGCATCGATCCGCGCCGCCTCGATCAGCTCATCGGGGATCGTCAGCATGTATTGCCGCAGCAGGAATACGCCAGTCGGCGTCGCTATTGTGGGGATAATCACGCCCCACAGGTTATCCCCCATGTTCAGGCCAATCACCACCAGAAACGTCGGCACCATCACCACCGAAAGCGGGATCATCATGGTCGAGAGAAACAGCGTCAGCACCGTACCACGACCGCAAAACTCGTATTTCGACAGCGCAAAGGCTGCCATCGAACTGAGCAACAGGGTCAGCAGCGTTGCCATCACCGTCACGAATACGGTGTTCTTCAGATAAGTGGCAAAATGGAACTTCGTGATCGGCGTCGTGTAGTTCTCCGTCTCCAGATGCAGCGCTTTCATCGGCACCAGATCTTTGGTCGACACACGCACCACCTCACTCGGCACATCTGGGTTCACCAGCTGTGCGATCAGCCCGATACGCCTGACCAGCGCCATGGTTTTCGCTTCACCGTCTTCCTGCTTAACCTGCCACAGTTCCAGCGGCTTCGGGTACTCCGGCAGCGTGATGGTATCCGCCGCCTGCGGCAGAAAACTCGGCGGAAAGCGGTTAATCTCCGCGGGTGTTTTGAACGATGACATGGCAGCCCACATGACCGGAATCATCACCAGCAGCGTGCCAACCACCAGCCAGACCCAGCTCATGATATCCGTAATATGGATGCGCCCCGGATGACGGGTGCGGGTAAGAAAGGCGATTATCTTCATCATGGCTCCCGTTATTTTTTCCCTTCCAGCCGACGCGTCAGCAGGAACTGCAATGCCGTCAGGATCATCAATACTACGCCCATCAACACCGAGGCTGCCGACGCCAGCCCGTAGAGTGATGCATTCGACGAGAAGGCGGTCTGGTAGATGTACTGCACAATAAAGCTGTTGGCCGTGCCCGGGCCGCCGCCGTTGGTTAACACCCAGGCTTCATCGAAGATCTGCACACTGTTGATGGTCAGCAGAATCACCACGACCAGAATGTTCGGTGCCAGCAGCGGCAGCGTCAGCCGATAAAAACCGCGCCAGCGCGAGGTGCCATCCACCGCCGCCGCCTCGTAGATATCACGCGGGATCGCCTGCAATCCGGCCAGCAGAATCAAGGTATAAAATCCGACGTGAAACCAGACAGAGACAAACACCACCCAGAAACGCGACAGTGTTGGATCGAGCAGAAAGGTAATCGGCTGTCCGCCCAGCGACGACAGCACCAGATTCAGCAAGCCGTTACGATTAAGAAACCACTGCCAGATCAGGCCAACCACCACCGGTGACAACAGTACCGGATAGAAGAACATCGCACGGAAAAAGCCCCGAGCGACAATCTTGCGATTGAGGATCAGTGCCGTCACCAGCGCCACCAGCAGCGTGCAGAGCACGTTGAAAAAGGTGAACGACACCGTGTTGTAGACGCCGGTCCAGAACAGATCCTGTTCACAGCTCGACGGGTCGGCGTAGTTGCCACAGCTCAGCAGCGTGGAGAAGTTAGCCACGCCCACATACGGGCGCTCCCACAGCAGGATATTGGTGCCGCCGGTGAAGGCGTAGCACACCGACAGCAGAATCGGAATAAAGACAAAAACGGCGAACAGCAGCATGTTGGGCGCGATAAAAAACCACGGCATCACTTTGCGGCCACCAAATTTTTGTAGCAGATTCACCGCTTTTTCCACTGGCGTCACCAGCTTATCGATCAGCGATCCTGCGGGCAGTAAGGCAATCTTTTTCATGTCGTCCTCTCCCGTCGCGATAATTAATGCTCGGTGCAGCGCGGCAATGTGTCATCCGTTTCACCATCGAACAGATGGCAATACGTTGGCGGAAAGCGCACAAACACCGACTCGCCCGCAGCGAACTCGCGGTGCTGCGCCAGATGGACGATCATCTCGTCGTCAATGCCGCCCATCCGCCCATAGATAAAGGTTTCATGCCCCATCATCTCGCAGCGATCGACACACAGTGCAATTCCCTCGCCTTCTTCCACGACTTCACAGTGTGAAGGACGAATCCCGAGCGTGACGTTCTGCCCGACGGTGCCGATAAACGGCAGCACCAGACGATTGCCGGACGGGCACTGCACCTCGACGCCGTCGGCACAAGTGGCGACAATCTGCGCCGGGAACATATTCATGCGCGGTGAGCCGATGAAGCCCGCGACGAACTTGTTTTTCGGCCGATTGAACAGCTCCAGCGGCGTACCAACCTGCTCGATGCGACCGGCATTCAGCACCACAATGCGCTGTGCCATCGTCATCGCTTCTACCTGATCGTGAGTCACGTAAATCATGGTGGTACGCAGTTTCTGATGCAGGCGGGACAGCTCGCCGCGCGTCTGCACGCGCAGCTTGGCATCGAGATTGGAGAGCGGTTCATCAAACAGGAACAGGTCAGGCTCACGCACGATAGCGCGACCAATGGCAACGCGCTGCTGCTGTCCCCCCGACAGCGCACGCGGCCTGCGATCCAGATAGGGTTCCAGCCCCAGCATGCGCGCAGCCTCATCAATGCGACGGATGATTTCGTCTTTGGGGAAGTGCAAATTTTCCAGCCCGAACGCAAGGTTCTTGCGCACCGAGAGGTGCGGGTAGAGCGCATAAGACTGGAATACCATCGCAATCTTGCGCTCTGCTGGCGTGAGATCGTTCACCTTGCGGTTGTCGATCAGCAGCTCGCCGTTGCTGATTTCTTCCAGACCGGCAATCATGCGCAGCAGCGTGGATTTTCCACAGCCCGACGGGCCGACAAAGACCATGAACTCGCCATCATGAATCGTTAAGTCCACGCCTTTGATGATGCTCACCGCACCGTAATTTTTGTGGACGTTTTTCAGTTCCAGACTCGCCATTGTCAGCCCTCGCAAACAGAATCTAACTGTGCCAATAACATCAGCATGACCAGCGCCTGCCCGTAAGGCACGGCAACATTGGGAATATCGCGATAGAACTGCAAATCATGTCCCATCGCGGTGCCGTCCGAGACACCTTGCACCACACCCTGTGCGTCAATCTGCGCCACCACGGCGGCATAGCCTTTTTCCAGCACGTCCTGCGGGAAATCGTGCAGCATCCCCAGCCGACGTGCCGTCAAAATCCCAGCGATAAATCCCGCGCTAGCGGAGGTTTCCAGCGGTGAATCCGGGTCATCCAGCAGCGTGTGCCACAGGCCAGAGTCATGCTGGCAGCGCGCCAGCGTTGTCGTTTGCTGTTCCAGAATCGCGTCCAGCGTGCGCAATACCGGCGCAGACAGTTGATCCTCCGCCAGTACGCGCATTTCCGGCAGCACCAGCGTGATCCAGGCGTTGCCGCGCCCCCAGAACGCATCGGCATAGTGATGGCGACCAACGAACGTCCAGCCGTGATACCACAACCCGCTGCGCACGTCGGCCAGATAGCGCGCGTGCGTAACGAGCTGATATTCCGCCTCTTCAATCAGATCGCGACGAGAGAGTAATTTCCCCGCGACCACCAGAAACAGACCGGCCATAAACAGCGTGTCGTCCCAGAGTTGCCCGGTATTCGGTCGCTCTTTCACCGTGTGCTGGAAGCCGCCATCCTCGGTTTTTGGCAGCGAGTGCAGTAGCCAGTCCGCCCAGTCGCTCACGGTTTCACGCCACTGTGCAGGCGCATCCGGCTTATCCTGACACAGCAGTGCCAGCACCAGCATCGGTGCCGTCGAGTTGATCTGTCGCGGCGGTAGCCCAGCATCCAGCTTTTGCTGATACCAGTTTGCCAGCGTCGTCAGCATGGTGTCGTCCTGCATCAGATGCGCCAGCTTCCAGAAACCGTACAGCCCGACGCCGACTTCCCAATCCCACTCTTCAAATTGAATCGTCAGCCCAGCATCCAGTGCGTCGTCCTGCGTTACGCTGTCAATCGCCTTCAGGCGGCAAAATGCCCGCGCTACCTGCGCCAACAGCGCTTCGGTTTGTTGTCGATTAAGTGAACCTGTCTGCATGTCATGGGTTTCCTGTGTTGAACTGCGGGACGACCGAGACATCGTCGGGAAAAATGAAAGGCCGCTGCGCTACGCTGAATCCAGTCTCGTGGCTAAAAGCCAATTCACCGTAGTCGGGGTCGTCGAAACGCACGCCATCGCTATCCTGTACCAATGAGCGCTCTCGGAAGCGGGCAGCGAATGCGGCGAATCCTTCCGCGCCATCGCCGCTGTCCACGGCAACAAACCAGACGTTCTGTTCGCCATATGCCCGCAGCTCGCCTTCTGCCTGCTGGCCTGCGGTCGCAAACGGCTGTAGCCCTGCGGGATTATGGAAGGCGGCATAACCGTTGCCACCGCGCACGAAGCACCAGACGCCTTCAACGATGACGTCATCCAGCGCAGTTTGTGGCAGATAGAGGTGCGTCCACGGGCGAATATCCTGTTGCAGATCGAACACCATTAGCGCGCGATTACGGTGCTGCATCAGGCGCGGTAAACGCCCGTTGCCCGCCCAATAAGAAGGACGGTGCACGCCGTCAGGGCGATCCTCGCCGGGATGGTTCACCCACAGACGAGCGGCATAGTGTGTCCCCAGCCGCACATCCAGCAGATGTTGTTGATGTCCGGGCTCGCCGGGGTGATGGTCGAAAACGGAGGAAAAGGCGACATCGCGCTGCTTCCAGGCAATGATGCGGGCGCTGCGGTTCAGCCCCTGCACCCAGCGGGCTTCTGCGCCGTGCGGTAGTGACCAGTGCGCAATCCGATCTGTCGCTTCCGGCGGCTGATAGTCGCTCAGGCACAGCAGTGGCAGCGCGGCGCAGTGTGGAATCAGCCAGCCTTCGCCCCACATCAGCGCGCACAGGCCGGACAGCTCGGTCAACATGCCAGAACGTAGCTCTTTATCGTAGGCGCGTCCCATGGTGCCAACCGCGACACCGTTCTGATGCACCCACGCCGTCATCAGCATGATGCGGTCAATCACTACGCGAGATTTCTCCCGCAGATCGGCGTCCTGCGCCAGTTCATACAGCGCCACCAGCCCAATCAGATCGATAGGGTAATAGGCCGCCGAATTCCACTCCACCAGACCGTGTTCCAGAATGGAATCAAACCAGCGCGTCAGGCGTTCGTGGGCAATGGCTTTCTGCTCCAGACCGCGACGGCCGCTGCACGGGAAGATGTCATCAGGGAAGTTTTGTCCGGCAAGGTATTGCGCGACGTGGAAACACAGGCAGTGGTTCTCGCTCCAGAACCACATGGTGTCGTTGCCCGGCTCATCAATCCAGTAACGGAAGCCAAGGATAGCGCTGCGCACGCGCCGCCAGTCCTGCGGCAGCAGCAGTTGCCCCTGATAGCGCTGCCATAGCCAAATCAGTGGCACCAGTTGGAAATCCGCACAGTCTTCGCGGCGGCTAATTTTTTGCAGTGCGCTGTTGAGAATCGGTGCGGCGGCATCGTTGCCCTCGCCTGTCGCGACAATCGCCAGCAACCGACCAAGGCGCTCAAAACCGTGTAATGCCGTATGACGCAGTACCGCTTCACGCCGCGCTGCCAGTGTCGGCAATGCGGGCAGCGTTTGCGATGGCAAGCGCCCAAAACTGAGGGTACGCGTCAGCGTTATGCCATTGCAGGTCGCCGCGCAGACCAGATCGTAGTAGCCGACCAGAGCAGAGGGTAAATCCACCTGCCAGCCCAGATTGCCAGCGGTCAGCCTTTGTTGCTGCTGCCACGTAGGAACTGACTCGTTGACGTTGCCAATCAGGCGGTGCGCCATCGTCACGGACTCCGGCAGCGGCTGCATGCTGTTCAGCACCAGCACGGGCGGTTGGATCAGGTTGTTTTCCAACGTCAGTCCATTAACCCAGCTATCCAGTGCGGTCAGTTGTTCGCTGAGTGCCGCATCGTCGTCAAGCTGCCAGAAGAGCGTATCTTTGCCCTGATAGCACAGGCTGAACAGGTAATCCGTATCGCGCTCGCACAGCTCTTCGCTATGCACCACCAGCGTATTCGCGCCTGCTTGCAGCGGCAGCGTAATGTCACAGGTTTTTTCGGTATTGCGGGTAAAGGGCGTAAAACGGGTAATCGACTCGCCGTTGAGCCATAACGTTACGCCGCCGCAGGTGCTAAGGGTAAAGGGTGCCGTCTGCGCTATATCACTGTGGATCACACAGTGGGCAAAGCGCTGAACGTGAACCGGACACGGCCAGAAATCACTGAAATTCACGCTGCGACTTTCATCGCCGCCACTCCACATCAGCGGGAAATTAAGATCGTCGGGTAACGTCACTTCGCGCTTTGCCTCTTCCTGCAAAAAGCGCACGCGGCAGGGTAAAACGCCGACATCGACAAAACCGTTGATAAAGCGGTAATTCACCTTATCCGGCAGCGTATCCGGTTCGGCGAAATAACGTTTTTCCGTCAGTTCGGTAATCAGAAATCGATTAATGACACCGTTCTTCTTTAATTTCCAACCGATATTCATGCGCAATCCTGTTTACAGTTTTGACGAATAAAATAACGAAAAGATATGGCTGAACTTATTTGCACTTTCGCTGTGCATGCACTGCCAACATTTAGGGCAATGGGCATCTCTCTGCACTAAGAATTAACAATCACAATGCAAATTTGCATTAAATTGTCTTTTGCATTCATTTATTGACCTTTCGCATTAATAAATAAGATTCTCATATTTATATATGTGATTAATATCACAAAAATACTTTATTTAAATCAACATTTAAAATATCTTTAACCTGCCTCACATAAATCAGTCAGGCTTCTGTCCATGATTGCATGATGAAAATAACGGAATAATGCAAATTTGCATTAATTAGGACATGGAATAAATCACAGGAAATAAAAATAACCTCGCAGGCAACGCCATGGTATTTCAGCCATTAATCAAACCTATGATGTGGAGATGTTTATGATGCGTCCCAATACCGCGTTATTTTTTTCCGCCCTTGCGCTGGGGTTATTCAGCAACAGCGCGTTAGCCGCCAAAACGCAAATAACATTTTTATATAGTGACGACGATCCCGAATTAGTGCATTTCATGGAGCAGAAAGTTAAATCCTTCTCCCAAAGTAATGAACGCATCGATGTGAATTTCGTCAGCACCGGCTATAACGCGCTGCAAACACAGTTGCCGATGCAGTTGGCGGCGGGCTTAGGTCCCGATATTGCAAAAACTACGCAGATGGGGCTGCTTGGCTATACGCTGGATTTGCGCCCCTACCTGAAAGATCCTGCCGCCTTTGAGAAACGCTACAACGCAGGGATCGAAAAGATTATGCGTGTGAAAGGTGTGCATAAAGCCGATGCGCTACCGGGTTTTGTCGCCTCTTGGACCGCCGACCTGCCGTTTATTAATGTGACGCTGTTTGAACAAGCAGGCGTTCCGATCCCACAGCCGGGCTACACGATTGATGACCTGATGAAAGCCTCGAAGCTGGTTGCGGAAAAAACGGGTGTGCATATTCCCTTCACCATCGACCGCAGCGGCTTCCGCTTCTCCGGCCCAGCCTACTCTTACGGCGCACGCTACGATAAAGACGGGCTAATCAATTTCCCAGATGCGGCGGCGCAGCTGTGGATTAAAGATCTGAAACGCTGGTCAGATGAAGGCGTGTTCCCACGAGAAATGTGGGGCGCGGCGGGCGGCGGTCAGTACAAGAGCATGGCGGACGATTTTGTGAACGGCAACATCGTGACCTACTTCTCCGGCAACTGGCTGTTGAACCAGTTCAGTAAGCAAATTGGCGACGGTTTTGACTGGAAAGTGCTGCCTGCGCCTTGCAAAGAGAAGTGTATCTCGATGGGCGGTGCGACCTTCATCATGCCGTTCACCACCACCAAACACCCGCAGGAAGTCGCCGAGTTCATGGAGTGGCTGGGCAGCGAACCGCTGCAACGTGAGATCGCCGAGCACTTCAATATCATTGTCGGTGCGGATATTGCCGATCTGCACTACCAGACCAAAGATAAACACGTGATCGATGGCCTGAACACCGCGCGTGAAGAGATCAAAAAGATACCGTCTTACGTCTTTGATTGGGAACGCATGGAAAGTCTGGGGGCGAACGAACTGTACCCCATCATCCTGACGCGCTTTACCCAATACCTGAACGATCAGGTGTCGTTTGATGAGTATCTGCGCCTGACGTCAAACGATGTGAAGCGCCTCAACGAAACGATCGCGACCAATCAACAACAGCGGAAAAATGCACCGTGAAATGGCAACTGAGGGAGATCGACATTGATGGCGATCGCCCCTTTGATCGGGCGCAGGAGCACACGTTGTGTGAGCAGCGCTGGCTGGGGGAAAACCGCTATCTTCTGGTTACGGGCGGTTTTACCCGGCTGCTGCATTGGCATGACGGATTCCTGACCTGTCGCGGCGGCGATAGTTTTCCCATCGGCAACCCAGCCAGCCTCTCGCGGCTGGGCCTGTGGGCGGTGCAGGAGATGCTTCAGGCCGTTGAGGGCATCACTCCGCTTACGCCACTCAGCGACGCGCTGTTTCAACACTTCAATAAGCATGTCGATCGCGTGATCGACTGGTCAAAGCAGGCGCAGGCGACCGATTACACCACGCTTGGGCATGTTGTGCTCACGCACCCACACGACGCACTGGCAGTGCAGTTACTGACACGCTGCGCCAGCGAGTTAACCCTGCTGCTGAACAGCCTGCCGGACTCACAGACTGAAATTGTCAGTCTCAGCGGCGATCTGGCAATTGCCTGCCTTCCCTATCTGGATTCAGAAGCGAGCGCATCATGACGACATGGCTCTATGCGGGTGTGGATGGCGGCGGCACAGGCTGTCGGGCACGAATTTATCAGGCCGACGGTACGCCGCTCGGACAAGGACACGGCGGTCGCGCCAATCTGCTGCTCGGCGTGGAGAACGTACGTCAGTCGGTGGACGATGCCATTGCACAGGCATTAAAACACAGCGGGCTTTCACCGGATGACGTATCTCGGCTGAAAGTCGGACTGGCCCTCGCCAGTGCGGAACATCGCACCGCCTATGATGCCTTCCTGGCGTTGCCACATCCTTATGCCATTCAGGTCCTCAATACCGATGCGCTCGGTGCCTGTCTGGCCGTCAATCAAGGGAAAGATGCAGGTGTGGTCATCGCCGGAACGGGCTCCTGCGGGCTGGCGTGGCAGAACCAGACGATAACTGCCTACGGCGGCCATGAGTTCCCGATTTCCGATCAGGGCAGCGGCGCACGTCTCGGACTGGCGGCATTGCAACATACCCACGATGTGCTGCAAGGCTGGCGCGCACCGTCTGCGATCAGCCAGAGCATTGACGATTTCTTTTGCGCCAGCGCAGCACACGCGCAGGCCGTGAACACGCTTGACGCGCTACAGACGTTTAGCCAGCAGGCGAAGCCGGGCGACTACGCACAGTTCGCCCGCCACGTATTTGACTGCGCTCAGCAGGATGATGCCGTTTCTCACGCGCTGCTGGCACAGACGGCCAGTGAAATCTGCCTGCTATTGGCCGCCGTGGCACGTCACGCCTCACCTCGCTTATCGCTCATGGGCAGCATCGGCCTGCACATGCGGCCCTGGCTGCCAGACGAGTGGCAATCCCAACTCGCCGTTCCGATGGGTGATGCGCTCGACGGCGCACGATTGATTGCCTGTCATGATTATGCGCTATACAGCCATCCGTTATAAAAAATAAATAATGCCGGAGACATCAATGACATCACTCACTCGTAGAACCTTCGTCAAGCTCGGTGCAGGCAGCGCCATTACGCTAGCTGGCGGCTTTTTTCACGCGAACGCCGACGCAGAAACGCCCGCAGTGCCGCTGCGCATTGCCATTATTTCGGATGTTCACGTCCACAATATCTACGGCAACTACGATTTTGACGGCCTGGCCGATGCGCAGACTGGAAAGAAGCTGACCATTCGCACGCTGAAAGATTCGGTGAATTCGACCCGCATCTTCAACGAACCCTACTTTGCGCTGCTGGCCGCGCTGGACGAACTGGCAAAACAGCAGGTGAAATACGTGGTGCTGTCCGGCGATTATTCTGATGACGGCCAACAGCCTACGGTTGAAGGCATTGCCGCCATCCTGACGCAGTATGAACAGCGTCACGGCATGCGCTTTTTCGCCACACCGGGCAACCACGACGTTAACCGCCCGCAGGGTGATGATTCTTCAGAGAGAATGCTCAATGCTGACGGCAGCAACACCATGCTGAGCAGCAAATCCGACGTCAAGCTCGGTGATGCACAGTCACTGATCGTCACGACCAAGATGCAGGCGCTCGGCTATGAGCGCGGCCTGCCGCTGATGAAACCGTTTGGTTTCTTTAAGCGCGACGATTTTCTGCACTGGGAAACACCGTTTGGTGGCAGCGATGAACTCAGCCAGCGCCAGTATCTCGCCCGTTCACCGGACGGCAGCAAACAGTGGAACATTGTCGATGCCTCCTATTTGGTGGAACCGGAAACGGGGCTGTGGCTACTTTCCATCGATGCCAACGTGTATCAGGTCAAAGACGGCCCGGAAAAACGTGAAGAGATTAAAGGCTACTCTACCAGCAGTGACACTGGCTGGAACGCCCTGCTGACGGAAAAGCCCTTCATGCTCCCGTGGGTGAAATCGGTAGTACAGCGGGCGAAAGCGCAGAATAAGAAGCTGCTGGTGTTCTCGCATTATCCGCTGGTCGATTTCCTCGATGGCACAGTGGAGGACGAAAAACAGCTCTTTGGCAGCAACAGCTTCATCAAGCGTACGCCGCGGCCGGAGGTTGCCGAACAGGCGCTGGCCGCAGGTATCCGTCTGCACTTCAGCGGCCACCTGCACGTCAACGACACGGGCGTGTATCGCGGTTCACAGGGGACGCTGGTGAATGTGGCGGTGCCATCGTTGGC
Organism: Pectobacterium atrosepticum; assembly: GCF_000740965.1. NCBI lineage: Bacteria > Pseudomonadati > Pseudomonadota > Gammaproteobacteria > Enterobacterales > Pectobacteriaceae > Pectobacterium > Pectobacterium atrosepticum. The sequence goes on from NZ_CP009125.1 coordinate 4,066,414, forward strand.
CGCTTATCCGCCCGCCATGAAGTTGGCGACGCTGCATAGCGACCGAGTCGATATTGATACGCTGGTACTGCGCAACGTGCCGCAGTTCAACCACCTGTTCCCGTTTTATCAGAAAGAGCTGGATCGCACTGGCGAACCGCTGGGCGACATTCTGAAAAGCCGCGATTACTACGACTTCCTGCATCATCATCTGGCGCTGCTGGTGCGTCAGCGTTTTCTGGTGAAAGACTGGCCGGAAGATTTATCGCCCCTTATCAACACACTGAACTGCGCCGATCTACTGTGGATCGCGCAGCAACAGGAACCGCTCAACGCCAAAGCACTGCCCGATGCCGCCGAGCGTAAACCGAGCGCGGTAGCAGGCACCGATGGGTTACAGGATATTTCTCTGCTCACGCTGGTGACCGACTGGTATTGCCTGCGCAACGGCAGCGATCTCGCCTGGCGAGATATTCCGCAGGCGCGGGTGAAACAGTATCGCGCACTGCTGGCGGCCTACACACCGACGACTACGCTACCGCCGGACAGTCTGCAACACCGCTTCGGCCTGATGCTGAAAATCCTCGCGGGCTATATCAACGATGAGCCCGCTACTCGCTTTGTTGTTGATATGCAGGGGAATTTATCAGCCGTGTAATGTGTTCCCATCTTCAAGCACGCTAATCGGTTTTATCTGTGAGTACTGAGGGTGTTTCGTGCGCTTCGAGCACGGTTATCTTCATGCTACGTCGTAGCACGCGCCCGACATAGGGGGCTACGCCAGCCCCCTATGAACCCCGGCTTTTTGGCGGGAATTATGCCGCTAACGCGGTGCCTTCGGTGCTCATGACCGCTTTTCGAGCCGCCAGTGACGCGTTCCCTACGCGGCACTGGCTTTCGCGGCATCCATGCCGCTCACTCAGCGTTCATGTTCTCCTCAGCATAATTTTTTACGCCGTGAAAAGAAGAACCATCGCGATATGCGTTGGCTGGGGTTTGTCAGCAGTGCTCGAAGCGCACGAAATATTGCACACCTTTCAGCAATCACAGCAATCACACCAAATCTCCCCAATCGTCTTACATACTTTTTTACCTATTGCCTCTATCGTCGCCGCTAAAAAGTGATACGTTATAATATAACAATTAATCTTTTACCGATGATAATGACAAGTTTTTACTCTCTCTCCGCGCTGAAGCGCGTGTTACTGGTTTCGCTGCTGTTGGCACTGCTGTGGCTGATGGTCGGGTGGGCGGTGATGTTGCCATGATTGCCCTACAGGAATTGGCCTTTGGCTACCGTGGTCAACCGCCACTCGCGACGCTCAGCGGCTGTTTTCATCAGGGATCGCTGACGGCGGTTATTGGTGCGAACGGTACGGGGAAATCTACGCTGCTGAAAACGCTAGCGGGTTTGCTGCCACCGCTTTACGGCACATTCAGCCTCGGTAACGGCGGCAAAGAGAATGCTATCGGCTATTTACCGCAGCTCTCCGAATTCGATCGGCAGTTTCCGATTAACGTACGCGATCTGGTGCTGATGGGGTCGCTGCCCCATCGCGGATTGTTACGGAGTATTAACGCCAACTGGCACCGCAAAGCCATTAACGCACTCGACGCCGTCTCAATGGGAGATTTTGCCGACCACCATATTGGCGTCCTGTCCGGTGGACAACTACAGCGCGTGCTCTTCGCGCGGCTATTACTGACGCAGGCTCCAATCATTCTGCTGGATGAACCCTTTACCGGCGTCGATAGCCAAACCACACAGACACTCTTGCAGATTATCGAGCAGCTTCATGCCGAAGGCAGAACCATTCTGGCCGTATTGCACGATATGGAGCTGGTTGGGCAGCACTTTCCGGCTGTTTTACAACTCACCCCGTACGGCCATCGCTGGGGAGATGCTCAACCCATATTACATAGCCTGCGCAAGGCCGAAAGTGATACGCCAACGCTCAGGATCGTCACGTCATGATGCTATTTCACCTTATTACTTCTCCTTTTTCAGAATTCGGCTTTATGCGCCGCGCGCTGGTTGGCTGTCTGGTGCTAACGCTGAGCGCCGCGCCGTTGGGCTGTTTTCTACTGTTACGGCGTATGAGCCTGATTGGCGATGCGCTGTCGCATGCGGTATTACCCGGCGTGGCAATCGGCTATCTCATCTCGGGGATGTCACTGCTGGCGATGGGAATCGGCGGCTTTATTGCCGGGCTGTCCGTCGCCATGCTCTCCGGCTTCGTCACGCGCCACACGGAATTAAAAGAGGACGCCAGCTTTGCCGGATTTTACCTCGGCTCGCTAGCGCTTGGCGTCACGCTGGTTTCACTGCGCGGTTCCAACATCGACCTGCTGCATGTGCTGTTCGGATCGATTCTGGCGGTGGATCGCGCCGCGCTGATCGATATTGCGCTGATCGGATCCGCCTCCTTGCTGGTGTTGGCAGTGATCTATCGGGCGCTGGTGATTGAATCGTTTGACGTGACCTTCCTGCGCATCAATTCAGGGCGCTATCGGGCGCTGATCCACGGCCTGTTTCTGTCGCTAGTGGTGCTGAATCTGGTCGCCGGATTTCAGCTGTTAGGCACGCTAATGACGGTCGGCATGATGATGCTGCCTGCCGCCAGCGCCCGATTTTGGACGCAGCGCCTGCCCGTCATGCTCGGTATTGCGGTGCTGCAAGGAATGGTCGCCAGCCTGATCGGGCTGCTGTGGTCTTACTATGCCGAGCTGCCTGCTGGCCCCGCCATCATCCTGACGATGACGCTGTTTTTCTGTTTCTCGGTCTGTGTTGGTCACCACGGTGGGCTGTTACGCCTGCGCCGTTGACTGATTAATCTCGTTATTTGCAACTTTTGTGAGGGAAGAATGAAACGTTCACTGTTAGCTATCGCGTTATCCGGCCTGCTGCTTAGCCCACTGGCGATGGCAAAGAATCTTGATGTTGTTGCCAGCTTTTCCGTACTTGGCGATATGGTCAGCCACATCGGTGGCGATCGCGTCACCGTGACCGATCTCGTCAAGCCGAATGGCGATCCGCATGAGTTTGAACCGTCGCCAAAAGACAGCAAAACGCTGGCTCACGCCGATCTGGTTTTCGTTAACGGGCTGGGTCTGGAAGGGTGGATCGATCGTCTGGTCACCGCCTCCGGCTACCATGGCGACGTCATCACGGCATCCAACGGCATTGAAACACGCTCGATGGTGGAAGACGGCAAAACCGAAACCGACCCGCATGCCTGGAACAGCATGAGCAACGGTGTGGTGTACGCGCACAACATCGTCAACGCGCTGGCAAAAGCAGATCCACAGAATGCCGATTACTATCGTCAGCAGGGTGAAGCCTACATCAAGCAGCTACAAGATCTGGATCGCTACGCGAAGAAAACCTTTGCCGACATTCCACCGGAAAAACGTAAAGTACTCACCAGCCATGATGCATTCGGCTACTTTAGCCAAGCCTACGATGTGAAGTTCCTGTCGCCTGTGGGCTATTCTACCGAATCCGAAGCCAGCAGCAAAAAAGTGGCCGCGCTGATTAAGCAAATCAAACAAGAGAAGGTGAAAAGCTACTTCATTGAAAACCAGACCGATGGACGTCTGGTGAAGCAAATCGCCAATGCCAGCGGCGCACAGCCGGGTGGTGAACTGTATCCAGAAGCCCTAACCGACGCGTCCGGCCCGGCAGCAACCTATACAACCGCGTTTAAACACAACGTCGATACCCTCGCCGCCAGCATGAAGTAAGTGTATTACCTTTAGCCAGCGCTCGGGGATGTAGGAAAGAAAATGCCACGGATGGCATCCTCGCTTACACCAGCGTCAGATTGAACGCTTTGCCTTTCAGTTGCTCCTGCACCTCGGGCGCTAACGCGCTGTCGGTAACGATATCCGTCAGATCCGATAAAGGCGTGACGCAGAACAGGGAATACGCGCCATATTTACTGCTGTCAGCCAGCAATATTCGACGGCTGGCATTCGCGCCGAGATCTTGCTTCACGCCCGCTTTCTCTTCCGTCGGCGTGGTGACACCTTTGTCCAGACTCCACGAGTTGCAGCTGATAAATGCAATGTCCGGGTAAATGCTGCGTAGCAGACGACGGCCATGTTCACCAATACAGGACTGGCTGCTGTCATCAATACGCCCGCCGATGATCGTCACTTCGATCTGCTTAAACTCAGACAAAAACAGCGCAATTTGCAAATCGGCGGTAATCACGCGCAGCGGCAGGTGCGTCAGGTTCCGCGCCAGCTCCAGCATGGTCGTTCCCGCATCCAGCACCACCGCGCTGCCCGGCTTAACCAACGTCGCTGCATAGCGCGCTATCGCCTGTTTTTCCTGAAGGCTACGATGTAATTTCTCATTCGTGGTCGGCTGGGAAGGAATAAAACGATTGAGCGTCACGCCACCGTGACTGCGGCTAATCACACCCTGCTCGTCCAGCTTGATCAAGTCACGACGGATCGTCGCCGGGGAAGCGTCGATCACGGACACCAGTTCATCGACCGTCACCAGATTATGGCTTTTTAGATAATCCATAATCTGATCAAGACGGCTCTGCCCTCTTACTTTATCCCCGCTCATGCGGAAAGCATCGGTTAATGTAGGATCCACGGCGATATCCATCTTGCTGTTGTTAGCGATATATTCTTGGTTGCAGGATACCAGAAACCTTCCCAATCGCGGGAAGGAAGATATCCTGCAATGCGCACTGTATCGCGTTTTATTCGCTTACAAAACCGCGCTAACAGCGCCGGTCGTCACCGCAAATCAGGCCAGTTGCATCGCGAGCTGAATAGAGATCGCCATGCTTTCAGGCTTCGCTTTACCCGTCCAGGCAATGTCAAACGCCGTACCGTGGTCAGCCGACGTGCGGATAAACGGCAACCCAGCAGTAATATTCACGCCATCATAAAAGCCTAGTAGCTTGAGCGGGATGTGCCCCTGATCGTGATACATCGCCACCACCATATCGTACTGGCCTTCATACGCCTGCAAATAGACGGTATCCGGCGGGCACGGGCCATAAACATCAATGCCTTTGGCTTTCATCGCTTCAACCGACGGCGACACGATCTTGATCTCTTCGTCACCAAATAGGCCATTCTCACCCGCATGCGGGTTAACTCCGGCAACGGCGATACGCGGATGGGTAAAACCGACGCGTTTGAGGAAGACATCTGCCATGTCGATCACCGTTTCCACGCGATCGCGGTTCAGCGTATCCAGGAATTTACGCAGCGCGATGTGCGTTGAAACATGGATAACCTTCAACTTATCGGTATACAGCACCATCGCATAGTCACGGCTGTTGGTCAGCTTCGCCAGCAGTTCGGTGTGGCCCGGATAAAGATGGCCCGCCGAGTGCAGCGCTTCTTTATTCAGCGGTGCGGTCGCAATCGCGTGGACTTCACCCGCCATCGCCAGCGCGGTCGCTTTCTTGATGCAGCGGTAAGCCAAATCGCCCGCCTGTGCCTGAACGATACCCGGCTTTAGCGCCTGCGGATCTTCCAACGGTTCATCAATGATGTTGATGACGCCCGGCGCAAATACCGCGTCAGCCGGTTTATCAATGATTTTCAGCTCGACTGTTGGCACCACGTTCAGCGCCAGAATGCGTCGCATCGTCTGTACGCAGCCCACCACCACAGCGGATGCGCCGGAAAGCTCGCCTTCGGCCAGAGATTTGATAATAATTTCCGGTCCAATCCCTGCCGGATCCCCCATCGTTACCGCAATAATTTTACTCACTGACCTTCTCCTCAATAAAACGTAAAACATCGAGCAAAGTAGTTTCGTTACCAAAACCCCCCGCTTTAGTCATCACAGGGGTCATGCCGACAATGCTGTTCAGCAGGTATCCCCAAGGCACGCAGGATGCGATTTGCCCCTTAATCTGAAAACCGGTAGCGCCCAGTGCGGTTGCCACGGCAATCGCAATATCACCACCCGATAAATACAATCCCCCCGGTAAGCGTCGGCGAGTGCCGTCCGCCGCTAGGCTATCTAGTGCCTGAACAATGTTGCGCGTAAGTTCCCCCAGATAGTGGCTGATCGTTTCGCCAAGCTGCTGGCGGCTAAGCCCAAGCTCCCGACAGCGCGCGTCGATCTCGAAGCGCTGATTCTCGTTGTGACAGGTTCGAATAATGCAATGGTGGCCGTTCGTCAGCGCCTTCAGCGCATCCTCACACTGGGACGCCATGACGGTGGATGAGTCGGGTGAAAAGAGCGCATTGATGTCGATCTCAACCAGCGTGACATCACTGCGCAATCTGGCGGCTGCAATCTGTTTTTGAGCAATATCGCTCATTGACCCGACGACAGCCAGCAGCGGCTTTTCAGTTTTGCGCGTAAAATCCTGCGCAGTCGCCAGCGCGTCGCTCAGGCCTGCCGAGCCGACCAGTAAGGGGCGAAACGGCAATGCTCTGGCGGCGTTAACGATGTGTGTCAGATCGTCCTGCACGTCGGTATCGAGAATAATCAGGCGTGTACCCTCGTCCGCCAACTGCTGCAAACGGTGGGCTAAATTGGCCTGACGCACCTCATCAAGATGTATCTCCGCTACCGGTAAAGCAGTTTGTTCCGCCAGACGGGCGGCGATAGACGCTGAGGTCACCGGCGTTTTTGGATCGCTGGCAAATTCCGTGTCGGTAAGCCGACGACCATTAACCCAGACTTCACCTTGTCGGGTAACGCGCCCCAGCGTCGGCGACGCCGCAGCAATCAGTGCAACAGGCACATCAGCCGCAGACAGCGCAGCGGCTACCTCCGCCCCCAGATTCCCACGCAGCGTCGAGTCAATCTTCTTAATAATCCAGCCTTTCCCGCCCACGGCCTGCCAAGCGGCTACCGCGGCTGCAGTACGTTGAGACGCCACGTCGTCACGCGCCGCACGGCTATCGGTGTTGATGACCACCGCATCGCCCAGTAAATCCGCATGCAGTGTATTAACGTCAAATACGACGCTAACCCGAGCACCATGCTGCGCCAGACCGACGCCCGCATCATTGGCACCCGTAAAGTCATCAGCGACAACTAATACCTGTCCTGCTGATTGCTGCACGTTTGGCATACCTCATCCTCGGTTCATGATTACCTGACAATGATTATATTGAATCACATTTGATTATATGTGAGCAATATCAAATTATTTAAAAGGAATTTCACCTATAAATTATCACCACGATGTGGCAAATGGCGTTTAGCAGTGACTAACACCACGCCATTTGACTGAAAGTAATCACCATCGCAACCATTATCATCGCGATAACGCTCTGGCGAAGAAGATAAAAGGCAAGGTAATAAGCATGAATATCAATAGCACTATCCTCAGCGGTTACCGGGTACTTCAGGACATTAGTCACCTGTTGACAGGGAAACAGCACGTTTTATTTGTCACCGACAAAAACATCGTCGGGCTGCCTGACGTTCAGGCGCTGATCGCACAAGTTAAGCAAGCCGTTCCGCAGGTTCTGTTGGTTGATAATGTGCCTGCCGAGCCGAGCCAGCACGACGTTGCCCACATACTGAGTCAGCTCACACAAACCCAGACCGATCTGGTCATTGGCGTAGGCGGCGGCAGCGTACTGGATGTCGCCAAACTGCTTTCCGTGCTGTGCGCAGGTGATGAAACCGTCACGCTGGATAGCCTGCTGGCAGGAGAAAAGCCGACTCGCCGCACGACATCCTTGCTCATCCCGACTACCGCAGGAACCGGCTCAGAAGCCACGCCAAATGCCATTCTTGCGATCCCGGAAAAAGAGACCAAGGTCGGCATTATTACGCCAGTGATGCTGCCGGACTATGTTGCGCTGGTGCCGGAGCTGACCATCAGCATGCCGCCACATATTGCCGCCTCAACCGGTATCGACGCACTCTGCCACCTGATCGAGTGTTTCACCTCGACGATTGCCAACCCAGTCAGCGACAACTACGCGCTGATTGGCCTGAAGAAGCTGTTTGCCAACCTTGAAACGTCTGTGCGCGAACCGGGCAATCTGGAAGCCAAGCTGAATATGCTATGGGCGTCCTATTACGGCGGTGCCGCCATTGCCCACTCTGGTACGCATCTGGTTCACGCCATGTCTTACCCGCTAGGCGGCAAGTACCACATCCCACACGGCGTGGCGAACGCCATCCTGCTCGCCCCTTGCATGCGCTTCGTGCAGTACGCCGCACAGGACAAATTCGCTCAGGCGTATGACCTGCTGCCGGATGCCGATCTAAGGCTCGGTACCGCGGAAAAAGCGCAGGCGCTGGTGACCTATTTCAGTGAGTTGGTCAAACGTCTCAATCTGCCCAACACCTTACAGCAGCTTGGCGTGGAAAAAGATCACCTGCCCTATCTGGTCGATGCCGCGTTACAGGTTCAGCGTCTGATGAAAAACGTACCGACACAAGTCAGTGCCGACGATGTCCGTGAGGTGTACCTGACTCTGTTTTAACAGAGCGGTTTTGAATAGAACGATTTTAAGTTTCCACCTTTTTGATTACGTGTAACGAGGAAGAATAATGAGTAAGAACATTACCGGCGTCCTGACCGCCATCGTCACGCCGTTTGATAACCAGGGCGAATTTAACCCCGCTGCCATGCGTCTTCAGGTTCAACGCCAGATGCGCTATGGCAACGGTATTTTCTGTAACGGCACCAACGGTGAGTTTTTCGTTCTACACACCGATGAGAAAGTCGCCGTCACTGAAACCTGCGTTGATGAAGTTGCCGGAAAAGTGCCGGTTGTCGGCCACATCGGTGAAATCTCCACGCGGGAAACCATCAAGCTCGGCAAGCGCATCGCCGCGCTGGGTGTCGATGCCGTTTCTGTCATCACCCCGTATTTCATTCCACTAAAACAGGAAGAGCTGATCGCCCACTACACCGCCGTCGCCGATGCGCTGACCGTGCCGGTGTTTCTCTACAACATTCCTGCACGCACGGGAAATACGCTGGCACCGGAAACCGTCCGCACGCTGGCGGATCACCCGAACATCATCGGCATCAAAGACAGCGCAGGCAGCTATGAAAGCCTGAGCGGTTATGTGCAAGCGGTGAAAGGTGTGCAGGGCTTTAACGTACTGAATGGCCCAGACTCGCTCATTCACCAGGGCTTTGTTGACGGCTGCTCCGCCTGTATTTCCGGGCTGGCTAACGTGGCACCGGAAGCGATCAGCCAGATTTGGCACCGTTTCCATGCCAGTGACATTGAAGGCTCCCGTCAGGCACAAGAACAGGTCGCCGAATTGCGTAAGACACTGTATGCCATCGCGTTCTCACCGGCTGTGGTGAAGAAAGCGCTGGCAATTATGGGTGAAGACGTCGGCGTCAGCCGCTATCCGATCCAGTTTTCCGCACAGGATGAAGACAACATCCGCAACATACTTAGTCAATTCTCGCAGTAACAGAGAAATTTCAATTTCCACTTATAGGCCGAGAAGATATGAACCATTTTGATTTTACCGACACCCTCATCATCATTGGGATGATTGTATTTTATATCGCATTCACCTCATGGTTGACGCTCAAATTACGCAGTAAATCCAGCGCCGAGTTCATGGAAGGATCGCGTGCGCTACCGGCGTTTATCGTCGGTGTTCTGCTGATGACCGAGTTCATCGGTGCCAAATCCACAGTAGGTACGGCGCAGTCCGCGTTCGAAAACGGTATCGCCGCGTCCTGGTCAGTGATTGGCGCGGCCATCGGCTTCCTTCTGTTTGGGATGATTCTGGTCAAAAAGATCTACAACACGGGTAAAGTCACCATTTCCGGCGCAATTGCCGAGAAATACGGGACATCGACCAAGAACATCATTTCAATCATCATGATCTATGCTTTGTTGCTGGTGAACGTGGGCAACTACGTCAGCGGCGCAGCAGCCATCTCAACCGTGTTAAAAATTTCCCTGCCCGTGGCAGCATTGATCACCGCCATCGTCAGTACTTTCTACTTTTACTTTGGCGGCTTAAAAGGTGTTGCTTATGTAACGTTGATTCACAGCGCCTTGAAATACGTCGGCGTAATGATCATTTTGTTCGTGGCGCTGAAAATGACCGGTGGCATCACACCGATGATTGAGAAAATGCCGGATTACTACTGGACATGGGATGGGAAACTCGGTGCCGGCACTATCTTCGCTTGGCTGATTGGCACCATTGGATCTATCTTCTGTACACAATTCGTCATTCAAGCCATCTCAGCTACCAAGGATGCAACTTCTGCAAAACGCGCCACTTGGGTCGCCTTCTTCTTCTGTATGCCGATCGCGATTGCTATCGCCGTCATCGGCGTCGCAGCGAAGTTTGTTCACCCTGAAATCAACAGCCTGTATGCAATGCCAATCTTCCTGCAAGATATGAACCCGTGGTTAGCTGGGCTGGTGACAACCTCATTGGTCGCATCGATTTTCATCAGCGTAAGTACCGTAGCACTGGCAATCGCCTCACTGATCGTGAAGGATTTTTACGTCCCGTACTATAATCCGACACCGGAAAAAGAGATGAAAATGACGCGTGTATTCTCGCTCATTATCGGATTCGCGCCGTTAATTTTCGTCCTGCTGGTGCCTGAAGTTCTGAAGCTATCGTTCTTTACCCGTGCCATTCGCTTGTCGATTTCCGTCGTTGCAATGATTGCGTTCTACCTGCCGTTCTTCAGCAGCACTCGCGGGGCGAACGCCAGCCTGATCTCAGCCTGTGTGGTCACCTCCGTTTGGTATATTCTCGGCAACCCATACGGCATCGATAACATGTATGTCGCGCTGGTTACCCCAGCTATTGTCATACTGATCGATCGCATGATTCCGAACAAAGCGAAAAAAATCAAAATTTCTCAAACTGAAAATAAATCAGGAGCTTGAGTAATGAGTAGCGAAACCATTACTGTGGAACGTAGCGGAAAAGTCCATCACGCAGAAGGCGATGCCACGCGTCTGGATGCCTACATTCCATCGGAATGCCCGCAGAATCATGCGGCCAACCTGCTCCATCTGCCGAACGGCGATGTGCTGTGCGTCTGGTTCGGTGGTACACAAGAAGGGATTGCGGATATCTCTATCTATATGTCCCGCCTTGTGAACGGCAGCGGTAGCTGGAGTAAAGCCGCCAAGCTGTCTGAGGATGCCACGCGTTCTGAGCAGAACCCTGTGCTGTTCCTCGCGCCGGATAACGTGCTGTGGCTGCTGTACACCGCGCAGAAATCCGGTAATCAGGATACCGCGATTGTGCGCTACCGCCAGTCCACCGATTTAGGTGCTACCTGGGGCGAGATCGGCACGCTGCTCGATCAGCCGGGCACCTTCATCCGCCAGCCCATCACCGTGCTGGAAAACGGTGACTGGCTGCTACCGGTGTTCTACTGCCGCGTTCAGCCGGGAGAGAAATGGGTCGGTAACGATGATGACAGCGCCGTGAAAATCTCCAGCGATCGGGGTAAAACCTGGCGCGAATATCCGGTGCCAAACAGCACGGGCTGCGTACATATGAATATCACCCCATTGCAGGACGGCACGCTGCTGGCGCTGTACCGCAGCCGCTGGGCTGATTTCATCTACCAAAGCCGTTCAACGGATGGCGGTAAAACCTGGTCAGAGCCGGTAGCAACCGATTTGCCGAACAACAACTCGTCTATTCAGGTGACTACGCTGAAAAACGGTCATCTGGCGCTGGTGTTCAACCACATGAGCGCCGCCGATGCCACCGATCGCCGCCTATCACTGTACGATGAAATCGAGGATGAAGAAGACAAAGCCAGCGGTGCCAAAATGCCGGAAGTGCAAACCGGTGGTCGTAGCGCCTTCTGGGGCGCACCGCGCGCACCGATGACGCTCGCCATTTCGGAAGACGGCGGTAAAAGCTGGCCGTGGCAGCGCAATATCGAAGTGGGTGACGGTTACTGCATGACCAATAACTCAACGGAGAAGCTGAACCGCGAGTTCTCTTACCCCAGCGTCAAGCAAGCGCCAGACGGTAAGCTACACGTCGCGTTCACCTACTTCCGTCAGGCGATCAAGCACGTCGTGGTGAGTGAAGAGTGGGTCAAGGCGAGTTAAGGCTGTCGCTCCTTTAGAGCCTGAGATACACGGAGCGACCACGGGGCGAGGCTTCCCTACGGGAACCTCATCCCCGTGTTTCTCCTAAAAATAGGCTTAAGGTTAAACCGCGCTGCTTTTTCTCTTTTCCTGCGGGGCTCTCCCCCGCTATCTTCCTTCAGGACACTATTATGATTGCAGGAAACCTCAACACCCTCAAACTCGCCACGCTGCCCGATGAGCTGTGGGCCATTCTGTCCGCGCCGGGCATGTCGTTGGCTGAACTGAATGCGCTACCCGAAGGCCGTTATCAGCCAGAAGGGGCCGAATGGTTTTACAACATCGGCACCGTGAATACCGCGCCGCGCGCCACACGACATACCGAATTCCACAGCAACTATCTCGATATCCAACTGATTCTGGAAGGCGAGGAGATTATCGGTTACGGTCTGAATGATGTGCATGGGCAGCCCGCGACTGAACGTAAGCCAGATCTCTATATTCTGGAGAACCCACAGGTGCCGCATCAGATCCACCTACGGGCAGGCGACTTCGTCACCTTTTATCCGGGAGAAGCCCATCAGGCGCTGTGTGCGATTAACGACAGCCCTGCTCCGGTCAAAAAAGCCGTGTTTAAAATCCCCGTCACGTTGTTGTGATTAGAACAGTTATACCCTAAATAATTCGAGTTGCAGGAAGGCGGCAACCGCGCGAATCCCCAGGAGCTTACATAAGTAAGTGACTGGGGTGAGTAAGAGAAGCCAACGCACATGCAGCTTGAAGTATGACGGGTATTAAGGAGACATTGCATGTCAGCGACAGCCCCTAAACACGCCCTGATTACTGGTAGCAGCTCGGGGATCGGTGCAGCCATCACACAAAAATTACTGGCAGAAGGCTGGCGGGTAACCGGCCTGTCACGCAAGCCGGGGGATTATTCACATCCACACTTTACCCACCGTGCGGTGGATATCATGGATACGCCCGCGCTGACTCCCATTCTGGACGAGATTGTGCAGGTTGATGCCATCATCCATGCCGCGGGCATCATGAAGGCCGCCCCGCTCGGCCAGCTTTCCTTGGAGGACGGTGAAACGCTGTGGCGATTGCATATCAATGCAGCGCAGGTACTTGCCGACCGTCTGGTCGATAAGCTGCCGCAAGGTGGCAGAATCGTACTACTGGGCAGTCGCACATCTAGTGGCTCGGCAGGACGCAGCCAGTATGTCACGACTAAATCCGCGATGATCGGCATGGCAAGAAGTTGGGCCGCGGAATTGGCTCCGCGCGGTATTACCGTAAACATCGTTGCACCGGGCGCAACAGAAACCCCAATGCTGACGATGCCAGGTCGCCAGAGTTCGCCTCCGAAGCTACCGCCGATCGGGCGCTTCATCCAGCCGCAGGAAGTGGCCGATCTCGTGGGTTACCTGCTCTCCCCGTCTGCCGCAGCCATGACCGGCCAGCAGTTGGTGATGTGCGGCGGTGCATCGCTGTAGCACTATCTGTTCCTTCGATTACAGGCCAATTATCTGAAGCGTAGATTGGCCTGAACTATCTCATCCTCTCTTGCTGCCTTCCTGCAATTAAAACCATGTAGAATATACAACCCCCTTTAATTTATTACTAATACACTCATTCGAAATAATTAATAATAAAATAATAATAAAAAACCCAATATAATAAAATAGAATAAATTGATCTCAATCAAATTATTATCCCACCATCGTTAAAATAGTGGCTACACTACCTTAGATGCCTAAATTAATTATTAAAAGACAGCGTTAGATAACCAATAAACTAAAAAACAAAATCACCATATAATTAGAATTCAGTTAATAACGCAATGGAATAGCAATGTAATATAAAAATCATTGAATATTTTTATAGAATAGAGAAGGATCGGCATCATAAAAACACGCCATTAATAAAAATATCAACATTCAGGCTGATATTCCCCCTGCCTATTCCACCTTTCGGATATTACACAGAGTACTTCCCTTATTGCCTTCTATTAAATCAGAAAAAATAACAGCAGGAGACTTTCGTATGGATAATGACACGTTAGCGCCAGACACAAACCATTTTTCATTCGGTAACAGCATAGTGAATACCGAAAAAATGGCCAGACGGGATAGCAGCAAAAAATCCTCCGCGGAGGAAAAAGTAGCGAAGCAAGAAATGCTTACGCCACGTATGCAGCGCCTGCGCGCACGCTATTTGGAAGCGCGTCCCAGCATATCTATTTATCGTGCGTTAGCCTTTACCGAGGTCGCAAAAAACAACCCCGGATTGCCACCGATTCTGCTACGTGCGAAATCCTTCCGTAGAGCCTGCGAAACTGCCCCCATCTTGATTCAGGATGAAGAACTGATCGTAGGGCATCCCTGCGGTAAACCCCGAGCAGGTGCCTTTTCTCCTGATATTGCCTGGCGCTGGGTACGGGACGAACTGGACACCATGAGCACGCGGCCTCAGGATCCATTTCAGATTTCAGAAGAAGATAAAAAAACGATCCGCGAAGAAATTACCCCATTTTGGCAAGGTCGCTCGCTGGATGAAGTGTGCGAAGCACAATATCGTGAAGCTGGTCTCTGGGAATTCAGCGGAGAAACCTTCGTCAGCGATCTCTCTTATCACCAAATCAACGGCGGCGGCGATACCTGTCCGGGTTACGACGTGCTGCTCTTTACTAAAGGGATGAAGGGCATCAAAGCCGATGCACAGGCAAAGCTTGCTGAGCTGGGTATGGAAGACCCGGCTCATATCGATCGTATCTATTTCTATAAGGCGGCGATTGAAACCTGCGACGGCGTCATGGCCTATGCCAGCCGCATCGCAGCACATGCACGTGAACAGGCTGCACAGGAAAACGATGCCTTACGACGTGCTGAACTGCTGATGATTGCCGACGTAAACGAGAACGTGCCGGCCAATCCCCCCAAAACGTTGCAGGAAGCTCTGCAAAGTATTTGGACGCTGGAGTCTTTATTTGAAATTGAAGAAAACCAGACCGGTATTTCGTTAGGACGCGTCGATCAATACTGCTACCCAATGTATGAAGCCGACATTCAATCCGGTCGTCTGACGCGCGAGCAGGCACTGGAACTGCTACAGATGTTCATTATCAAATGTGCGGAACTGATGTGGATGTCCAGCGAAAGCGGCGCGAAATATTTCGCGGGCTATCAGCCGTTCATCAACCTGACGGTAGGCGGTCAGAAACGTAGCGGAGGCGATGCCTGTAACGATCTGACCTACCTGATCATGGATGCAGTGCGTTTTGTGAAAGTGTATCAGCCTTCACTTGCCTGCCGGATTCATAATCAATCGCCGCACGAGTACATGGAAAAAATTGTCGATGTGGTCAAATCCGGTATGGGTTTCCCGGCATGTCACTTCGATGATTCCCATATCAAGATGATGCTGCGCAAAGGCTTCGATTTTGACGATGCACGCGATTACTGCCTGATGGGCTGTGTAGAACCGCAAAAATCGGGCCGAGTTTATCAGTGGACATCAACGGGCTATACACAGTGGCCCATCGCCATTGAATTCGCCTTAAACCGTGGACGCATGATCCTATTCGATCGCGTTCAGGGGGTGGACACTGGCGAGTTAAGCTCGCTGGACACGTTTGAGGCTTTTGATCGCGCAGTGAAAACACAGATCGCACACATTATCCGCCTGTCGGCGATTGGCACTGTGATCAGCCAGCGCGTACATCGCGATATCGCACCCAAGCCTCTGATGTCGCTGCTGGTGGAAGGCTGTATGGAAAAAGGTCAGGACGTGGCTGCCGGTGGTGCATTAATCAATCATGGGCCTGGACTCATATTCTCTGGGTTAGCCACCTACGTCGATTCCATGATGGCTATTCGGAAACTCGTTTATGAGGATCGTAAGTACACACTGGAGCAGATGCGTGACGCTCTACTGGCTAACTTTTCAGGCTATGAAATGCTGCACAGAGAGTGCCTGAATGCGCCGAAATTCGGTAATGACGACAACGCCGTTGACCCACTCGCGCGCGATATCACCGAATGGACAGAACGCGAATGCCGCCAATACAAGATGCTCTATTCCACCTTTAGCCACGGCACCTTATCTATCTCCAACAATACGCCGATCGGCGCATTGACCGCAGCCAGTGCAAACGGGCGTTTGGCGTGGGCGCCGCTCTCCGATGGAATCAGCCCAACCCAAGGGGCAGACAAAAAAGGGCCGACGGCAAGCATCAAATCGGTCAGCAAAATGAATGTGGAAAGCATGAATATAGGCATGGTGCATAACTTCAAATTCCTTAAAGGCATGCTGGACACGCCAGAAGGTCGTAACGGGCTTATCACCCTGCTGAGAACGTCCTCCATTCTGGGCAATGGTCAGATGCAATTCAGCTACGTTGACGATGAGGTGTTGAGAAAAGCCCAGCAAGCGCCGGAGAAATACCGTGATTTAATCGTCCGCGTGGCGGGCTATAGCGCGTACTTCGTTGAGCTATGCAAAGAGGTTCAGGATGAAATCATTAGCCGCACCATGATTGAGAAATTCTGAACCATCAGCAGCGAACATGAATAAGGCGCACGCCTTGAACAAGGACGTTTATCTTGCCATGGGCGGGTGACATGTGGAGAGAGAGATGGAGCCAGCAAAAGACATCACAGGCCGAATATTCAATATTCAGAAGTATTCGATCTACGACGGGGATGGCGTTCGTACGCTGATCTTTATGAAGGGCTGCAATATTCGCTGCCCTTGGTGCGCCAATCCAGAGGGAATACGTCGCGCTTACCAAATCCTGTTCTCCCCTGATAAATGCCTGCACTGTGGCAAATGTGCCGAGGCGTGTCCCCGCGGTATCCACACGCTGATCGCGGATGAATGTGGCTCGCGATTTCATCATATCGATCGCACTGTTCAATGCACAGGCTGCCGAAAATGCGAGGTGGCATGCCCCTCCAATGCCCTCGATATCGTAGGGAAAGACATGACAGTCGCAGAATTGATGGCCGTCATCATGCAGGACTACAGCTTTTATCAGTCTTCCGGCGGCGGCGTGACGCTCAGCGGCGGAGAGGTAAGCCTGCAAACGGATTTTGCCGTTGCACTCCTTCAGGCGTGCAAACAAAAGATGATCAATACCGCAGTAGAAACACAGGGGACAACGTCAATATCCCACTATGACCGACTGGCAGCGGTAACGGATATGTTCCTCTTCGATATTAAACATATCGACACGAATCAGCATAAAGCGCTGTTTGGCATAGGAAATGAGAACATACGGCGTAATCTGGAACATCTGGTCGAGTTGGGTGCCAATATCGTTATTCGTATGCCGCTCGTTCGCGGATACAACGATTCATATGACGCCATCATGGGTGCGATTCACTATGTACAAAAGCTAGCGAAACGCGGCAATGTGCGACGCATCGACATCCTGCCCTATCACCAGCTAGGCCGTAAAAAGTATGAAAGGCTAGGCATGATTTATCCAATAAAAGCGGACCCCAGCTACAACGAGGAAGAGTTAAACCGTTTGGACGCTTTCTTTGACGAGTTTGATTTCGACATTCGGCTGGTTCGTCATTAAAGAAAAAACTAGACCCTAAATAATTCGAGTTTCAGGCAGGCGGCAAGAGAAGGACAAATTCGTCGGGAACGAATTTGACCAGCCGCTGGCTGGCCTCCGGTGAGAGACAGGATGTCTCTCATTTCATCCCGATGAGCTTACTCAAGTAAGTGATTCGGGTGAGTAACAAATCTGCCGGAGGCAGGTTTGAACGCTGCTGGCAGCGGCCCCAACGGGGCGAGACACACGTAAGTGTGCCGAGTAGCGTAGCCAACGCACATGTAACTTGAAGTATGACGGGTATAGACCACGTATTCTTAACAGCAGATAAATCAGGAGCAATACTATGTCACTCAGAAAGCAGTCATGGCTGTGGATGTTATTGGTCATCTTGTCAGAAACGTCCGCTACCTCCACGTTAAAAATGTTTGATAATAGTCAGGGAATGACAAAGGCAGCATTACTGGCGATTATTATTCTGCTGTACTGCGTTTGTTATTATTCACTCTCAAAAGCCGTAAGGCATCTCCCCGTTGGGCTAGCTTATGCCACCTGGTCTGGTACAGGTATTTTATTAGTTTCAACGCTCAGTATTATTTTTTACGGACAGCACCCTGATATCCCAGCAATCGTTGGAATGATCGTGATTGCTACAGGCATAACGATCATGAATCTCTTTTCTAAAATGGGCGTGGATGAACCGCCCGAAAAATTGGATAGCAGTAACCAGAGTCAGCCATTAGAGACAAAAATCATTCACTGAAAATAAGGATACTCATCATGTTCAACGGATTCTTATGGTTGGCACTTTCGATTGGTTCGGAAATTACTGGCACATCGATGATCAAAAAAACCGATGGCTTTAAAAAACGCACGCCTTCCATTATCGTTATTCTCGCTTACTGCCTCTGCTATTTTTCGTTAACCCGTGCAATGGGCTATTTACCCGTGGGGATTGCCTATTCGTTATGGTGCGGCTTTGGCATCATCGGCGTGACATTTATTTCGATGCTGCTTTATAAACAAAAACCGGATTTACCCGCTGTATTTTCAATGGTGCTGATTATCAGCGGGGGCGTTATCATGAACCTATATTCAAGCATGTAAAACGTATCCAATACGCTTCCTTTTACTGCTGTCCGCTAACTCATTAATCGTCAGACATCGCTTTCTTCGCACGAACTCAGAGCCGAGGTACATAAATCACCCCGGCGGCGTACGGACCTAACACGTTGACGGATTAGCCATTCTACTTTCTATCCCTTGCTAGCTGCTGGCGCGGGGTTCGAAGATGAATTTCACTTTTTCCAGTACGGGTGGGCGATCGGCGTTATCCATCATGGCTAACACCAGACGCCCAACCTCCGCACCCAGCTTTTCATAGTCAAGCCGCATCGCGGTCAGTGCAGGGAACGTGTGTTCACATTGCTCAGAACCATCCAGACAGGCGATCGCCAGATCGTAAGGGACTTTCATCAGGCGGCGTTGGCATTCAAAGAGCGCGCCCAACGCAATTTCCTCATGGCTACAGATAATCGCGTCCAGTTCCGGCTGATTTTGTAGCAGTTCCGTCATGGCATAGCGGCCAAACTGTAAACTGGGGGCTTCCGGGATCGTAATCTTCAAATCCGCATTGTGATAATGCGCCAGCATGGCTTTATTCCAGCCGTTCAACTGCTGTTTTTGCAGTCGGTTATCGGTATGCGCACCGATATAGGCGACGTGACGATACCCCTTTTCCAGCAGCGAAAGGGTTAACTGCTCAGCTGCATCGGCAAGGGCGATATCAATATTGATATTCGCACTCAGCGCGGCAGCGCCGGAAACGTTCACCGTAATGACGTTACTGGCCTGAATGAGATCTTGGGTACGTTGTGAAAGCTGCGCACTGAATAACACCAGCGCCGCTGGCCGCTGCTGCAAGAGCTTTTCAACCATTCCCGCTTCAGTGTGCTGACGATACTCATGGCAACCCATGATTAACGACACGTTATGTTTGCCAACCGCCTGCTGTAATGCCTGAACAAAACGGACGCTGGCACGATCTTGCTGAAAAGGATAAAGCACCGCAATCGTGGGCTGATAGGCGGATGCCAACGCACCGGCCGCACGGTTCGGTACATAACCCAGCGTTTTTATCGCATCGTCGATTTTCTTCTGCGTGGTATCAGAAACTAGCTCCGGCTCCCTTAATGCACGAGAAACCGTCATCACGCCGACACCCGCATGGTTCGCAATGTCCTGTAGCGTCACGCGGTTAGCGCTCTCGGTGAGCAGGCTGGCCTCTTGATTGGGCTCATAGCCTAATGTTCTGGCGGCCAGCTCCACTTTACTGCGTAACTTCTCAGAGACCAGATCGGGCTTGCGCATCACGCGCGACACCGTCATCGTCCCTACGCCCGCGTAGTCGGCGACATCCTGTAGCGTAACCTTACCGGTACTGCGACGCTTACGCATGCTCACTTCCTCTCCATTCCATTCGTCATTTTTCTCAGCGCACAGCCGCGATAAAAACCTGTTAATTCATTGCGTTCAGGCAATGTACAGACACCACAACGTTCCGGTGACTGCATCACTTATGCCGTGCCATCCACAGTGTGCCTCTGTCTGCTCGCGGGGAACACGTCTTAGCCCCGCTTGTGCTAAGCCGGTCACAGTTAATGATAGGCATATCAGTTAGCGCTACCTTTTTAGATGTTAATCACATTATTTTCGACGCCAGCACACTATCCTGCGTTCAGAATGATACAGAGGTGACTCTAATGCTTAACACTTTACTAACACCAGATGTTGTTCAAATCTTACCAGCCTGCGACGACTGGCGTCATGCTATCGCTTTGTCCTGTAAGCCATTATTAGATAATGGCTCGATTGAGCCCACCTATATTGAGGCGATCTATCGCTCCCATGAGGCAATCGGCCCTTACTATGTTGTCGGCCTTGGAATCGCCATGCCACATGCTCGGCCGGAAGACGGCGTGAACAAACTCAGCGTCAGCCTGACGCTGATTCGTGACGGCGTGGCTTTCCATTCTGACGGTAACGACCCCGTACATTTGCTGATTGTTCTGGCCGCCACGGACAGCAATAGCCATATCGATATTATTTCACAGCTCGCTCAGTTGTTCGACACGCCTGATGACGTCGCCGCGTTAATTAACGCGACAGAGATAGAACAGGTGCTTTCCGTTATTTCTCGTTATTAAACGCCACCAGAGGACACAGATTATGAAAATTACAGTCGTATGCGGTAACGGCCTGGGTACCAGCCTGATGATGGAAATGAGCATTAAAAACATCGTTAAAGAACTCGGCGTAGTTGCGGACGTCGATCACGTGGACTTAGGTTCGGCGAAAGGAACGGACAGCGACATTTTTGTCGGAACCAAAGACATTGCCGAACAGCTCGTCGCGCAGGCGGTAGGGGGAAAAATCGTGTCCCTGAATAATATGATCGACAAAGTGGCGATGAAAGAACGCCTGTCGATCGCTCTGACAGAACTTGGCGCCTTATAAGCAGAGGGATCAAAAATGGAATTCTTCCGTTTTTTAATGAGTGATGTGCTGTCTGAACCGTCAATATTAGTTGGTTTGATTGCGCTTATCGGTCTGATTGCCCAGAAAAAACCTGCCACGGAATGCATCAAAGGGACGGTGAAAACCGTAATGGGTTTCCTGATCCTCGGCGCGGGCGCGAGCCTGATTGTCTCATCGCTAGGCGACTTCGCCGCGATTTTCCACCATGCGTTCGGTATCGCGGGTATAGTGCCTAACAATGAGGCGATTGTCGCGGTCGCCCAGAAAAACTTCGGCACCGAGATGGCGATGATCATGTTCTTCGCGATGGTCATTAATATCGCGATCGCACGCTTTACGCCATGGAAATACATTTTCTTAACGGGTCACCACACGCTGTTTATGTCGATGATGGTTGCCGTGATTCTGGCAACGGCGGGCATGAAAGGTGTGCTGCTGATTACCGTTGGATCGTTGGTGGTTGGGGTATCGATGGTGCTGTTCCCTGCCATTATTCACCCGTATATGAAGAAAGTAACGGGATCCGATGACGTTGCCTTTGGTCACTTCTCTGCGATATCACAGCTGCTGTCAGCGTTTATTGGTAGCAAATTTGGTAATAAAGAGAAATCAACAGAAGACATGGAAGTACCGAAGAGCCTGCTGTTCCTGCGTGATACACCAGTCGCCATCGCCTTTACCATGTTCTTCATCTTCATTTTCACCTGCCTGTTTGCTGGCCCAGAAGCGGTGAAAACAATGAACGCGGGTGGGAAAAACTGGTTCATGTTTTCGCTGATCCAATCCATTACCTTTGCCGCTGGTGTGTATATCGTGCTGCAAGGCGTGCGTATGGTGATTGCGGAAATCGTGCCCGCGTTTAAAGGCATTTCTGACAAACTCGTTCCCAACGCTAAACCAGCATTAGATTGCCCTGTCGTCTTCCCCTATGCGCCGAATGCCGTTCTGGTCGGCTTCCTGAGCAGCTTTGCCGCTGGGGTTATCGGTATGGTGCTGCTCTACCTGCTGGGTATGACGGTGATCATTCCCGGCGTGGTGCCGCACTTCTTTGTCGGCGCGGCGGCTGGGGTTTTCGGTAACGCTACCGGTGGACGTCGCGGCGCAATTTTAGGCTCCTTTACCAACGGGTTGCTGATTACTTTCATACCTGTTTTCCTGCTGCCAGTGTTGGGCAGTATCGGGCTGGCAAACACCACGTTCAGTGATTCCGACTTCGGCGCGGTGGGTATTTTGCTGGGTATTATTGTGCGCTAAGCGCCACAGTATTGATGTCATCCGAAACACCGATTTCAGTACGGAGAAAATGATGGAATTCTATTTAGATACGGCTGATGTAGCCGCAGTGGAACGACTCGCTGGCGTGTTACCGATTAAAGGCGTGACCACCAACCCGAGCATTGTCGCACGCGGAAAATCCGATATTTATAGCGTGCTGCGAGACATGCAGGCCGTTATCGGCGCAGAAGGACAGCTGTTTGCTCAGGTGATGTCACGCGATCCTGACGTGATGGTGGAAGAGGCGTTGAAACTCAGAGAGGTGATTCCTTCTCTGGTCGTCAAAGTGCCGGTAACACATGCAGGCTTACGTGCCATTAAGCAATTGACAGAATTGGATATTCCCACGCTCGGCACTGCCGTATACGGTGCAGGGCAAGGGTTTTATGCCGCGCTGGCGGGCGCTCGTTATATCGCGCCTTACGTCAACCGCATTGATGCACAGGGTGGCGACGGGATTGCGCTAGTGAAAGAGCTACAAACCCTGATTAACCTGCACAGCCCGCAGACTCAGGTGCTGGCAGCCAGCTTTCGCACACCGCGTCAGGTATTGGACTGCCTGCTAGCGGGGTGTCAGGCTATTACGGTTGACCCAGCCGTTGCCGAGCTGTTCCTGCAAGATCCTGCGGTTGACGATGCACTTAATCGCTTCGATCATGACTGGCAGGCACGCTTCGGTCATGCCGACCTTGGCTGATTGATGGAAAACACCATCCGTCTGGTGGGTGGTGTTTTCAAAACGATCGTGTCATTAAAACGATCGAATGACTAAAACGATCAATGCAGGATGAACTCGCGATACTTTTCCACCAGCGTCAGAAAATCATCCAGACCGCATAAAGACAGGCTCTCTTCGTCGTAATAACTCATGCCCTCCTCCAGCTCATCCGTGGTGAAAGACAGTTGATTCGCCTGAACCATGACTTCTTCTTCATCCAGCAATAGCGTGTATTCGTGGCCCACGCGCCGCCACTGCCGTTCGCTACCTGCGACGGAACGCGCTCCATCCTCTACGTCAGTCAATACCGTCAGTTGGCCTTTTACTTCTTCATTGAACCAGTGCCCAATCGCTTCATGTCCCATCGACATACGAACGATGACCTGACCCGTCACATCCCGCAAAAATTCATAGTCCATGATGCCATCCTCACTGTGATGTCTCTTCTGTTTAGTTTAGTCGCCTACACACCCTATCGTCGTGATGCACCTTCACCTTTGATGTTGCAGATGCACAAGGTGGAATGGAGCAGGCAGAAAAAAAGGAGGCACAAGGCCTCCTTCGGTGTAGGGATGCGAACTATAGCGAGTTAGACAGTCGTCTGGAAGATCACGCCATCCGCTTTCTCGGTATATTGACCTAACTGGTCAAAATTCAGATAGCGATAGGTGTCCTGCGCGGTTTTATCCACCTGCAACATATAGGTCTGGTACTCTTCCGGCGTCGGCAAACGGCCCAGCAGCGAGGCAACCGCAGCCAGTTCAGCAGACGCAAGATACACGTTAGCACCGGTTCCCAAACGGTTCGGGAAGTTACGGGTCGACGTAGAAACGACCGTCGCGCCATCCGCCACGCGCGCCTGATTACCCATGCACAGCGAGCAGCCTGGGATCTCGATACGCGCTCCGCTTTTGCCAAATACGCTGTAATAGCCTTCTTCCGTCAGCTGTGCCGCGTCCATTTTGGTCGGCGGCGCAACCCACAAACGGGTCGGCAGCTGGCCTTTGTGGCTATCAAGCAGTTTACCCGCCGCACGGAAGTGTCCGATGTTGGTCATACAGGAACCGATGAAGACCTCATCAATCTTCTCGCCCTGCACGTCAGACAGCCAGCGCGCATCGTCTGGATCGTTCGGCGCACACAGGATCGGCTCTTTGATGTCAGCCAGATCGATGTCGATCACCGCCGCGTACTCGGCATCGGCATCGGCTTCCAACAGTTGCGGATCGGCCAGCCATTTTTCCATACCTTGAACACGACGTTCCAGCGTACGACGATCGCCGTAACCTTCGGAGATCATCCACTTCAGCAGAACAATGTTGGAGTTCAGATACTCGATGATCGGCGCTTTATCCAGCTTGATCGTACAACCGGCTGCAGAACGTTCCGCCGAGGCGTCTGTCAGTTCAAACGCCTGCTCGACTTTCAGATCCGGCAGACCTTCGATCTCCAGAATACGACCAGAGAAGATGTTCTTCTTACCTTTCTTCTCAACGGTCAGCAGACCTTGTTTGATGGCATACAGCGGAATGGCGTGAACCAGATCGCGCAGAGTAATACCCGGCTGCATTTTGCCTTTGAAGCGCACCAGAATAGATTCCGGCATGTCCAGCGGCATCACGCCCGTAGCCGCAGCGAACGCCACCAGCCCAGAACCTGCAGGGAAAGAGATACCGATTGGGAAACGGGTGTGGGAATCACCGCCTGTACCCACGGTATCCGGCAGCAGCATACGGTTCAGCCAGGAGTGGATAACGCCATCGCCCGGACGTAGCGATACGCCGCCACGGTTCATGATGAAATCAGGCAGCGTGTGATGCGTGGTCACGTCAACCGGCTTAGGATAGGCCGCAGTGTGACAGAACGACTGCATCACCAAGTCAGCGGAGAAACCGAGACAAGCCAGATCTTTCAGCTCATCACGAGTCATCGGCCCGGTGGTGTCCTGTGAACCCACGGATGTCATCTTAGGTTCGCAGTATTCATCAGGACGAATACCCGCGACGCCGCAGGCGCGACCGACCATTTTCTGCGCCAGTGAGAAGCCTTTTTTACTGGCTTCAATGGCTTTAGAAATACGGAAGACATCGCTGTGCGGCAAGCCCAGTGACTCACGCGCTTTAGACGTCAGCCCGCGTCCGATGATCAGTGGAATTCGGCCACCGGAGCGCACTTCATCCAGTAATACGTCGGTCTTCAGGGCAAATGTCGCCAGCACTTCATTCGTGTCATGACGGCGTACTTCACCTTCATACGGGTAGATGTCGATCACATCGCCCATATTGAGATCGTTCACATCGACTTCGATCGGCAACGCACCAGCATCTTCCATGGTGTTGAAGAAGATTGGGGCAATCTTGCCGCCCAGCACCACACCACCACCGCGTTTGTTCGGAACATGAGGAATGTCTTCACCCATGAACCACAGCACGGAGTTGGTCGCAGATTTACGCGACGATCCCGTACCAACGACGTCACCGACGTACGCCAGCGGGAAGCCTTTCTTGTTCAGTTCTTCGATCTGTTTGATCGGACCCACGTTGCCAGGCTGATCGGGATCAATGCCTTCACGGGCATTTTTCAGCATCGCCAACGCGTGCAGCGGGATATCAGGGCGCGACCAGGCATCAGGTGCCGGAGACAGGTCATCAGTGTTAGTTTCACCAGTGACTTTAAAGACGGTAACGGTAATTTTTTCCGCCAGTTTCGGGCGGGACAGGAACCACTCGGCATCAGCCCAGGATTGAATCACTTTCTTGGCGTGCGCATTGCCTGCTTTCGCCTTTTCTTCCACATCATAGAAGTTATCAAACATCAGCAGCGTCTGGGACAACGCTTTCGCGGCAATCGGTGCCAGCGTGTCGCTGTCTAACGCATCAATTAGCGGATGAATGTTATAACCACCTTGCATGGTGCCCAACAGCTCAATCGCTTTTTCCTGGGTAACCAAGGGGGAAGTGGCTTCGCCTTTAGCGACAGCAGCCAAAAAACCGGCCTTCACGTAGGCGGCTTCATCAACACCGGGTGGAACGCGGTTAATCAGCAGATCAAGCAATACTTCCTCTTCGCCTGCCGGGGGATTCTTGAGTGACTCAACCAGCGCGGCCATCTGCGTGGCATCTAACGGTTTAGGAACAATCCCCTGCGCAGCCCGCTCGGCTACGTGCTTACGATATTCTTCTAGCACGACGTTTTCCTCGCTCTCATTGTCTTCATTATGCCCGGCGCCCTTGTTCCCCATTATGGTGTCCATGCCTGGGTGTCAGGGTGTGGATGTAAGGTAGTAGAGTGTCCGGTCCAGCCTCGTCAGCATATCAGGATTTGAATCGATTGTTAATTCGTTCACATAATAGCAACATTAATTTTTATTCAACTGTGCTATGTGTCCAATGTCACTATCACTGAAAAATACCGACATCAGCAGAATAGCATGCCCCTGACAGCGCACACTAACTATGCTGATTTAACCATGCAATATGTGGGTTTTTAACAATATAACGTGATTAAGCATCGTCTAAAGACGCAGCGATAATCAGAATGTTCGCAATAGAGTCTGAATAAGTGTTAACAGATGATAGGTGCCCCCACGGCAATGATGCCGGATGGCTTCATTGATAACAGGAAAGACTCCATGAAGATGAAACGATATATGCACGTGATTTCTGCCACACTTCTGGCGTTCACCGCATCTGTCTATGCCGCACCTATTGAGCTGGAGGGTATCGGCTTAACACGCGATATTCCTTGCAATGGCAATGATGTCAGTATTTCAGGCAACGGCAATAACATCGCACTCACAGGCAAATGTGCCGCTATTTCCGTCACGGGTTCCGAGCACAACGTAACATTCGATACCGCGACATCCCTTACCGTGACCGGTTCCGAGATTGCCGTTACAGGTCAATCAACCGGAGACCTGACCGTCGCCGCCTATAAAAACACGATCCGCACTCACATTATTGCCGATGATAAGCCAGTAAAGGTGAACGTAACTGGCACAGAACATCATCTCGATTTGGATTTTAAAGGGCCTGCTCTGGTCTCCTTCAATGGCATCAGTAACCGCCTATCATGGGGCGGAACAGAGCCGCAATTCTCGTCTAGCGGCGCCAATAACGTCATCAAACAAAAGCCCTAGCCTGCATTTTTTCTCTGACGTTACCAGTCAAGTTGGGGAGAAATGTGGCAATGATATGGTAAGCTCAATACATTAGATATCACTAAATTAGTCAGTCGCGCAGGATGGTATGAATATGGCGTTGAGCAATGCGGATCGGGAATTCATGCAGGACGGTGCGGCAAAAGCCGCGGCATTGCTGCGCGCGATTGGCAACGAAAACAGGCTGCTGGTACTTTGCTTGCTTATCGAGCACAGAGAAATGTCAGTTGGTGCGCTGCTTGAACACATCCCGCTGAGTCAGTCCGCTCTCTCGCAACATCTGGCGAAAATGCGTGAGGAAGGGCTGATTAGCTATCGACGCGAATCACAAACGCTGCACTACCGCATCGAAAATCACGACGTAGAAAAAATCGTCGCCACCTTAAAAGCCCTTTTCTGTCCCTGATAGCGATAATAAAAAATTTCTGGGAGAAATTTTTAACGTTGCGCCGCAACGGCTCGCAGGGATGGCGCGCCATAAAAAACGCCACGGGATTTCCCGTAGCGTTTGCGACTCAGTATGACGGGTATAAGATCTAGAACGACGTATTCACGCTGACAAAGAAAGTCCGTCCCGGTTCGTTGTACGTTGCCGCACCTGCACCCGCAATGGTGACAACGTTGTTGTTCACCACATCCTGCGCATTACCGGCACGGAACAGCCGCTTATCAAACAGGTTATCGATCCCCCCTGTCACGCTCAGATTCTTATTAAATTTGTAGCTACTGCTTAATCCGAACAGCGCATAAGGGCTTAATTCATTGGTTGCGCTACCGGTTACGCGATCGCCTTTATAGTTATACATCTTCGGTTTCTGACGACCATACCAGGTCACATCAGCCAAGAAGGAAAGCTTCTCCGTCGCCTGCCAGTCCACCGATGAATTCAGGGTAAATTCCGGCGTAATCGACAAATAATCGCCCGTGGTTTTATTTTTTGATTCCAGCATCCAGGTCAGGTTATTACGCCAGTTGATCGTCTCTGTGACAGGAACGGTCAGGTTACCTTCCAATCCTTGAATGACGGCTTTCGGTACATTTCCCCATTGGAAGATATTGGCGTTGTTGCGACCCGTATTGTTTCCACCTACAGCGTTACCAATGACATTGTTTCCTGATTCAATTTTGTTGCGGTAATCATTGTGGAAGTAGGTGATACCAGCAATCAAACCGTCGCGGTGAAACTCTAAACCAATCTCTTTATTCAGGCTGGTTTCCGCTTTCAGGTCTTCATTGCCGATCAGGTAGCAAGCAGTACCGCCAGAACAACCTTGTCCACGGCTATAAAGGATGTAGTTCTCGTTAGTCTGGTACAGATTCGGCGCTTTGTAAGCGCGGGCGATACCCAGCTTCAACGTGTAATCGTCACCCAATTCCTGCGCTAGGTTGAGCGACGGGCTCCAGTTGGTGCCTGCCGTGCTGTGATTATCGACACGCAGCGCCGGTGTCAACATGGTGCTTTGCGTCAGTTGGATATTATCTTCCACGAAAGCGGAAGCCAGACGAGCAGAGGATCGCTCACTACGGCCACCACTACTAAGAGAACCCACACTGCCCGCTTCAGTTGTCGTCTGCGAGTTAGAAACTGGATCCTTCATCTTCTGTTCGTTCCACTCAACCCCGAACGTTAGCACCTGATCGACCCAGACATTGAGCGGAAGATTCACTTCGTTATGCGCAGTGAAATTATCCAGCTTTATCGTGCCATATTGGTTCGGACTCGTCGTATCAAAAATACCTTCTAAACCGCCAGACAGTCCCTCAAGGATGCGGGTATTGTGCGTACGCTCGTATTGCAGATACGACGTAGAGCTGACGCCGCTGTCCCAGTAGCCGCGATGCGTGACCGCAAAATTCTGGCGGTACATACGGTTAGTTTCCTTGCCATAATTGCTTACGACAAGCGGATTAGTATTGGTATTTTGCGAATCGCCCGCATAGATATTGCCCTGACGACTGGAGCCGGCTTCAAACTCCAGCGACTGCTGCTTAGTCATATCCCAACGTAGCAGGCCGCTGATATCTTTGTTGCGCACCCCTTCACGCCCAGAAGGCAGTGAAGCGGACTGATTACCGGCACGCGCTGACTGATGTCCTTCATTAATATCGCGCGCATCAGCCTCGGTTTTATTCAGATTACCGTAGAGGCGGAAGCTCAGGCTATCGGTCAGGCCGCCCATCAGGCTGAAATCGGTACGCTTGGTCGCACCTTCCGCGCTATGTTCCGGCGCGTTCAGATAAGTATTCCAGGTACCGTGCCATTCTTGCATCGGCTGTTTGGTGATGATGTTGACCACACCGCCCGCTGCGCCGTTACCATAGCGCGCCGCCGCTGGGCCGCGCAGCACTTCAATGCGCTCCACCATATCAGCAGGCACCCAGTTGGTGTCACCGCGGGTATCACGCTCGCCACGCCAGCCATAACGCACTTCTGTACGGCTCGACACCGGCTTGCCATCCACCAGAATCAGGGTGTTTTCTGGTCCCATGCCGCGGATATCGATCTGGCGATTGTTACCACGCTGGCCGCTGGTTGAGTTACCGGACAGGTTTACGCCCGGCATGGTGCGAATGAGTTCTGACAGATCGTTAGCGGGCGGGCGCTTGCTGATATCCTCAGCCGTAATCACCGATACACCTGGAGCTTGACGCGTTTGCTCCGCAGCCGTCACCACCATCGTATCGCCCGATGGACTGCTTTCGGCCTGATTCTGCACCTGAGGGGCAGGTTCTGTTGAAGGAATGGTCGAGGTCTGCGCCGCACTCAGAAACGAAGTCATCCCGCAGCTAACGCCAATGAGCGTCGCCAGATAACGGCGCGATTGTGGTAATTTCATCAAAATTATCCTGCCCTGTAAGAAATGAATAAGTAGCCTGAAAAAGGTTCAGCATCGTGATTGGTGCAGCGACACCTAACGACCATCAGCAAAGGCGCTGAATAACGGCGGAGATAAAACGCGCAGACATGGCGGTTATCGGGAGAGAAGCGTCATACAAACGGGGCATCACGTATCGTTGTTATGAAATACTGTGTGTAGTCAATCAGCCCTTTTCTCCGCATTGCCGGAAATGGAAAATACATTTATCGTGCAATGTGACCTCTCCAACGAAAAATGCTATTGAGAAGTATTTGCATTACCATTTTGGCGCGGTCATTGTTACATTTGTCATTCAGGACGGGGTTTGCTCTAGCAGCAAAATGTTTTGCCAAAGCATCAAAATGGAAGGCGCAGGTCGAAGGGTTTAATCAGGTAGGTAATCACGTGCGCAGCTTCACTCAGTCATCAAAGCCGATCTTCAAAGATCACATCGTTCAGCAATCGAGTCTGGTCGCGAATAATTACCGTTTTATTGGTCCCCGGTTGATCGATAACACGCCGGTGCTATTTGGGTCTTTCACGGTTGTGCAGCTCAATCCGCATCTGATCCTGCATACTGCGGATGTGATTAATCGTCACAACATGAAAACCCAAAACCTGCTGGATAGCGCGATCAAGCTAGCCATTGTGGTGAGCGGCAATGCGCATATTTCATTTGGCCATCAGGAACTGCATCTGGGAGAGAGCCAGCCAGCTTCGCTGATTGCGCTGACGGAACCGACGATGTTTACCCGCATCGGTAAGCGTGATGAATATGAACGCACCATTACGCTGACGTTCGATAGGGAATGGTTGTACGGCAATATGATGGATACCGTTGGCGACTGGCAGGCCATCCACGATTTCACGCAGACCCACCTTGCGACACACTTATGGACACCGTCCCGGCAGGCGCGGGCAATTGCCTTACAAACGCTGGATGCTAATCCTTGCCAAACGCCGCTCCAGCGCCTTTATCTGGAAACGCAGTGCATGAGCCTGATTATCGAAGCCTTTACTTCACTGACCGCCAGCGTGGCACAGGAGAAAAGCAGCGGTGTCACCTTACGCGGTTACCATCGTATCCAGCAGATCAGAGACATGCTGGAGAGCGGTAGCGCCGATCATCTTTCAATGAGTGAAATCGCTAAAAGCGTCAACATGAGTGAAAGCACGCTGCAGCGCCATTTTCGCCAAACGTTCAATATGAGCGTTTTCGAATACCTGCGTAACTGTCGCCTACAACGCGCCATGCTAGCCTTGCAAAAAGACGGCATCGGTATTGCACAGGCGGCCAGCATCGCGGGTTACAACAGCCCCGCCAACTTTGCCACCGCGCTACGCCGTGCATTCGGCATTACACCCGGGCAGCTAAAAGACCGCTTCTGATTCCGCTCGTTAATAACCAAATGGAATTTATTATTCCGTTTGGTTATTAATCGCCATTTGGCGATACACAGTAAATTAGTATTTTTCTGCCAAGATGCCTGACAACTCATGACCAATCAGACTGATATCACCGCAACGCTTGCCCACCACATTATCCATAGCGAGCCAAACCAAGACGCGATTGATGCCGCCCGTGAAGGGGTGACTGACTTCATCTCCACCGCGCTCCCGATCGCACAGGGTGCGATTGCCGATAGCGGGCTCGCGCCGTTAAAGCAGGTATTCAGCGGCACGGACAGCCTGACGCGAAGTCTGATTTTGGGTTATGCCGGCCACGTACTGGATTTTGACGATTATCATCCGGCGTTTCGCGGCCACCCCAGCACCGTTATTCTTCCCGCGCTGTTTGCCCTTGCCGCGGAGGATTCGTCCGTTACGGAAGACGCATTTTTGACGGCCTATGTGATAGGCGTAGAAGCCGCTGGCAGAATCGGGTTGGCATGCGGCCCGCGCCATTACAGCCTCGGTTACCACAACACAGCAACGCTCGGCGCTATCGCCGCCGCCGCCGCCGCTGCACGTCTGGCTGGCGCGTCGGTAGAACAGACACAAACCATTCTTGGCTTAGCCGCCACACAGGCCGCAGGGCTGAGAGCGCAGTTTGGTTCGGCGGTCAAACCGCTACACGCCGGACTTGCCGCCAGAGCAGGATTAACCGCCGTTAAGATGGGATTAGCAGGCTTCGAGGGCAACAAGCAGTTGGTAATTGAGGCGTTTCTTGCCGCGCATGGCGATCAAAAACAGCAGCCAGCGCTGCTGGTTGAAAACTGGGGAGCGCCGTGGCGCATTCTTTCCCCCGGTCTGGAATTCAAACGCTACCCAACCTGTGGTGGAACCCACAGCGCCGCCGAAGCCGCGTTTGCACTACGGGAGCAGTGGCATAAGCAGAACGGCGCGGATGCCGATCTGGCAGACGCCATCGAAAGTATCACGGTGACCTTCCCACCGGGTGGCGACGTTGCTCCTTTTATCCGTAACGCGACCAACGGCGTCGAGGCACGATTCAGTCTGGAATATGTGATTGCGGCGGCACTGATTGAAGGGGAACTAAAGCTGACGCATTTTTCAGAAGCGCCAGTTGAAGCAGCGATCGCCGCACTGGCGAATCGAGTCATACGCCGCACCGATGAAACCGCGCCACCCGATGAGCTTGACCCAGAAGCGCGTTTTCATGAAGTTACGCTGCATTTGCGTGACGGTAGCGCCCTAATTCAGCGCACAACGCGTCAGGAAACATCGGCACGCCCCACCGATCTGCGAGCCAAATTGCAGCAAACCATCGGTTCTCTGGCGCATCTCGACAGTAACCAGATCGCCGATCGTTGCACATTACGGCAAGAAGGCGATCTTCGCTATTTACTTGGGCTGTTGTTTTAACAAAATACTGGTTTAACGGGATGCGGGCTTTAACCATTGATCCAGAAAGCTAAAGACTTCGTCCTGCTGTTCCTGATAGAAAACATGTCCCAGTTCAGGCCAGATCTTGGTTTGCAGCTTGCTTTCCGCCTGTTGGGATTGCCACACCTTGTGCATTTTGGCGTAGGCATCCTCAACCGAGATCGTCGGGAACAGCTTATCTTTACCACCGTTAAACAACAGCATCGGCTTCGGTGCCGCCACGCTCGCCACATCCGGGAAATCAAAGCGCGTCGAAAGCCCCGGATGCAGCATATAGAATGCCGACTGCCCTCTGAGTACGTTATTACCCGGCGTCATTAACCCGTCGTATGTACCAATCCAAGATACCGCCGCGGTTGCCGCTACCTTGTCGGACAGCGCTGCTAGCTGCCAGGCACGATACGCACCCATTGAAAAACCAACGACGCCGATACGTTGTTTGTCAACCTGTTCAAGCGATGCCAGAAAATCCGTCGCCCGCATATCTTCGTAGGCCATCAGACCGGCGAGTGAACGCCCAAGATTAAAGAAATTGCTCGCCAGCGCCTGCTGCTGCTCATATTTTATCGGGCCGCGCGCTCCCCAGCCGAGCGCATCCACCGCCAATACCACATAGCCCCGCTTCGCCAGTTCATCCCCGACAAAACGACCGGTGAAAAACTTATCGGCCCACGCCTGTGCAGAAGCTAGCTGTTCGTTATTGCCCCATGGTTTGATCATCTTCTCTTTGCCGATATCAAACTTGGCGCCGTGGTCATGCAGCAGGATCACCGCCGGATGCGGCCCCGCGCTTTTTGGTGTTAGGAGCAGTGCGTCTACACGACTTTCATCAGTGAGGTTGAAGGCGACTTTCTCTGCAGTGTAACTGCCGCGATCCTGTTTTTCAATCGCCTGAGGCGCAAAGTCTTTAGTAGAGTCAGGCGTCAGAAGCAGCGAACGTAGCGTTTTTCTCGACTGGGATTGCCACTGGCTAAAATCTGCAAAGTTCCCAGATAGCCAGGAGTCGGAGTAGGTCATCTGCTGTTTAAGCTGCGGATAAAATGAAGGCAGCCCTTCATCCGTCACCGCCTGATCCGCCGCTATTTGAGAGTGAGGGTTCATATCGTTAGCCATCAGTGAAGGGCTGGCAAGCAACGCCGCCAGTAGCAAGACAGAAGAGCGTAAGACATTAAGATTCATCATAACCTCAAAAATAAAACATCGTTTCTTTTTTGAGGTTTGATTGTAATTGACGTGGCTAAAAATAAACGGACGGAACGTGTATTCTGCGAAGCCATAGGCAAAAAAATTTATCGCAGTAGTAGGACGACATCAGGCTACTGATTCGTCTCGTTTGCGTTCAGCCACCAGCACAACCCCTTTTCGCGATTCATTCGGTGCAAGGCTCCAGATATCGCTTTCGGGAATACTACGACCATCGTATCGGATTCGTTCTCCGTCATACGGCCAGAAAGCACGCTGTTCTGAGTCGAATACAAATACCTGAATACCAACCTCTTTACGTGCCATACGTGCCCACAACGCCTTCCCACCAGGGAATTGAACGTTATCACTCACCAGCACGATGCCGTCATTAATGAGCGCCTTATACATAGCGCTAGCGACATTGGCGTTTCGTTCACGTTTAGTGACAATCACACCTTCAACCTGAGCAAGGTTGTCATCCACCAGTTGCAGGTTCTCGTAATAACCGATGACCGCCAAAATAGTTTCAGTTTCGTCATCGCTGTTACGGGATTTCAGGTCAATTTTTGCGACGACAACATGCCGTAAATCACCGTTAACGTCATCAGGCTCTCCATATATGGCAACGCCGTGATGCCGCTCATTATGGATATAAATATCCACAGCGCGACCGTTCACACTCGTTTCGCCAATTTTCCGATATTCCCGCGCCATAGTGGCGGGGCTATATGACATTGGAAGAATCGCCATATCAAAACTCCCGCTATCGTTGAGTACTGGTGACATTGTAAGCATAGCCTGTTGCTCGTCGTTGGGGCCTATAATACCAAACATCATGCGTATTTATTAGCCAATTTACGCGGTAGCATTCCCAAACAAACATTGCGCCATGGCAGAGCTGGGAAACAGTTAACCCAATGATCCAGTGCCACAGGCAAAAAAAATCCGGCACCTTTACGGTACCGGATTAGATTTACGCTATTCGAACCTGAGAGAGCTTACTTCTTCTTCGCTTTCGGGTTCGGCAGGTCAGTGATGCTGCCTTCAAAGATTTCAGCAGCCAGACCAACAGACTCATGCAGCGTCGGGTGCGCATGGATGGTCAGCGCGATATCTTCCGCATCACAACCCATTTCGATCGCCAGACCGATTTCGCCTAACAGTTCACCACCGTTAGTACCGACAATCGCACCACCGATAACACGATGTGTTTCTTTGTCGAAAATCAGTTTGGTCATACCTTCAGCGCAATCAGACGCGATAGCACGGCCAGACGCCGCCCATGGGAAGATCGCGGTTTCGTAGCTGATGCCTTTCTCTTTGGCTTCTTTCTCAGTCAGACCCACCCACGCGACTTCCGGTTCGGTATAGGCGATAGAAGGAATCACTTTCGGATCGAAGTAGTGTTTCTTACCGGAGATCACTTCGGCAGCAACATGGCCTTCATGCACGCCTTTGTGCGCCAGCATCGGCTGACCGACGATGTCGCCGATAGCGTAGATGTGCGGCACGTTGGTGCGCATTTGTTTATCAACATGGATGAAGCCGCGATCGTCAACTTCCACGCCCGCTTTACCTGCATCCAGATTTTTACCGTTCGGTACACGACCGATAGCAACCAGAACTGCATCGTAACGCTGTGGCTCGGCTGGCGCTTTTTTGCCTTCCATCGTCACATAGATGCCGTCTTCTTTGGCTTCTACTGCCGTCACTTTGGTTTCCAGCATCAGATTGAACTGCTTGCTGATACGCTTGGTGAAGACCTTAACGACATCTTTGTCAGCGGCCGGAATCACTTGATCGAACATTTCAACGACGTCGATCTGTGAACCCAGAGCATGGTAAACCGTACCCATTTCCAGACCGATGATACCGCCGCCCATAACCAACAGACGTTCTGGGACGCTTTTCAGCTCCAGCGCATCGGTAGAATCCCATACACGCGGGTCATCATGAGGAATGAAAGGCAGTTGGATCGGACGTGAACCCGCAGCGATAATCGCGTTATCGAAGTTGATTGTCGTTTTGCCGTTTTCACCGTCAACTTCCAGCGTGTTGGCACCCGTAAATTTGCCCAGACCGTTAACGACCTTAACTTTACGGCCTTTCGCCATACCAGCCAGACCACCGGTCAGTTGGTTGATGACTTTTTCTTTCCACAGACGGATTTTATCAATGTCGGTTTTAGGTTCACCGAACACGATACCGTGTTCCGCCAGTGCTTTGGCTTCTTCAATGACTTTAGCGACGTGCAGCAGGGCTTTGGAAGGAATACAACCCACATTCAGACACACCCCACCCAGCGTGGAGTAGCGCTCTACCAGTACGGTTTCCAGACCCAAATCCGCCGCGCGGAATGCAGCAGAGTAACCCGCGGGGCCGGCACCAAGTACCACTACCTGAGCTTTAATTTCAGTACTCATCATGACCTCTTAATTGATTTCCGGCGGGTCTGTGACGTCACACCCGTCATCATTCAGATTTAGGGCGCATTTTTAATAACGCCCTCTTCCACCGGGACGTGTCTTTGCCACTGTAGTTTACAAAATCGTTAACAATTTTGAAACAACAAGCGACTAACGATTTGTCCTTGATCACTGACAGCTGTAACAAATAACAGCTTATCAGAAAAAAGCCGGCCGTCAGGCCGGCTTTTCGATTACATCACCAGACGGCGGATGTCAGACAACGTATTGTTAATAATGGTAATGAAGCGAGCACCATCAGC
The DNA here is from genome assembly GCF_000740965.1 of Pectobacterium atrosepticum. NCBI lineage: Bacteria > Pseudomonadati > Pseudomonadota > Gammaproteobacteria > Enterobacterales > Pectobacteriaceae > Pectobacterium > Pectobacterium atrosepticum. Next base: position 4,103,287 of record NZ_CP009125.1, read on the forward strand.
ACCGTCAATGACTCGGTGGTCGAAGGAGAGAGACATCGGCATCATCAGACGCGGAGTGAACTCTTTACCATTCCAGACCGGTTCCATCGCGGACTTAGACACACCAAGAATAGCAACTTCCGGCGCATTGACGATCGGCGCAAAGTGCGTAGTCCCGATACCGCCCAGGCTGGAGATAGTGAAGCACCCGCCCTGCATTTCGCCAGCGGTCAGCTTACCGTCACGTGCTTTCTTGGAGATCGCCATCAATTCACGAGACAGTTCGACGATACCTTTCTTGTTCACGTCTTTGAACACTGGAACCACCAGACCATTCGGGGTATCAACTGCTACACCGATGTTGATGTATTTCTTCAGCGTCAGACGTTGAGCATCTTCAGACAGTGAACTGTTGAAACGAGGCATTTGCTCAAGCGCAGCAGCAACGGCTTTCATGATGAAGACAACTGGGGTGATTTTCACATCCAGTCTGCGCTTCTCAGCTTCCACGTTCTGCTGTTTGCGGAACGCTTCCAGATCGGTGATGTCAGTTTTATCGAAGTGCGTAACGTGCGGGATCATCACCCAGTTACGGCTCAGGTTAGCACCAGAGATTTTCTGGATACGGCCCAGTTCCACTTCTTCAACTTCACCAAACTTGCTGAAATCGACTTTCGGCCATGGCAGCATGCCCGGCAGACCGCCGCCAGCGGCAGCAGTTGGCGCAGCTTCAGCTCGTTTCACGGCATCTTTCACGTAAGCCTGAACGTCTTCGCGCAGGATACGGCCTTTACGACCAGAACCCTTCACTTTCGCCAGATTCACGCCGAATTCACGTGCCAGACGACGGATAACCGGCGTCGCGTGAACGTAAGCGTCATTCTCAGCGAACTCGCCCTTGCCTTCCGCTTTCGCTGCCGGTGCAGCAGCAGATTTTGCCGTCGGAGCCGGTGCAGCCGCTTCCTGCTTAGCAGCCGGAGCTGGTGCAGCGCCTTCGACTTCGAAGACCATGATCAGTGAGCCGGTTTTAACTTTATCGCCGGTGCTGATTTTGATTTCTTTAACCGTACCCGCAAACGGCGCAGGGACTTCCATCGAAGCCTTGTCGCCTTCAACGGTGATCAGTGATTGCTCAGCCGCGATTTTATCGCCGACTTTAACCATCACTTCAGTCACTTCAACTTCGTCGCCGCCGATATCTGGTACGTTAACTTCTTTCGCCGCAGAGGCCGCTGGTGCAGCAGCAGGTGCCGCTTCAGTTTTCTCTGCTGAGGCTGCAGGTGCGCTGCCCGCCACTTCGAAGACCATGATCAGAGAACCGGTAGAGACTTTATCGCCATTGCTGATTTTGATCTCTTTAACCGTACCGGCGAAAGGTGCCGGAACTTCCATAGAAGCTTTGTCGCCTTCTACAGTGATCAGAGATTGTTCAGCAGCAACAGTGTCGCCCACTTTAACCAGTACTTCGGTCACTTCAACTTCGTCACCGCCGATATCCGGTACGTTAACTTCTTTCGCCGCGGAGGCCGCAGGTGCAGCAGCCGGAGCGGCTTCTTTCTTCTCTTCTGCCTTAGCAGGTGCAGCGTCAGCTGCACCGTCGGCGGAATCGAAAATCATGATCAGTTTGCCGGTTTCAACTTTGTCACCGACAGAGACTTTAATCTCTTTCACGACACCCGCCTGCGGAGAAGGGACTTCCATAGAAGCCTTATCACCTTCAACCGTGATCAGCGACTGTTCAGCTTCAACTTTGTCGCCAACCTTCACCAGCACTTCGGTGACTTCAACTTCATCTGCACCGATGTCCGGTACGTTGATTTCGATAGCCATGTAATCTTTACCTCTTATGCCAGACGCGGGTTAACTTTATCTGCATCGATGTTGAATTTAGTGATGGCATCTGCAACCACTTTCTTATCGATTTCACCGCGTTTAGCCAGTTCACCCAGAGCCGCAACCACGACGTAAGACGCATCCACTTCGAAGTGGTGACGCAGGTTCTCACGGCTGTCAGAACGACCGAAACCGTCAGTACCCAGTACGCGGTAATCGCTCGCCGGGATGAAGTTACGGATTTGCTCAGCAAACAGCTTCATGTAGTCAGTAGATGCAACCGCTGGCGCATCGCTCAGTACCTGAGCCACGTAAGGTACGCGCGGCGTTTCGGTCGGATGCAGCATGTTCCAACGCTCACAATCCTGGCCTTCACGTGCCAGTTCAGTGAAGGAGGTTACGCTGAATACGTCAGAACCGATGCCGTAGTCTTTCGCCAGAATCTGAGCCGCTTCACGAACGTGACGCAGGATAGAACCAGAGCCCAGCAGCTGAACTTTACCTTTGCTACCCTCAACCGTTTCCAGCTTGTAGATACCCTTACGGATACCTTCTTCCGCACCCTGCGGCATCGCAGGCATGTGGTAGTTTTCGTTCAGCGTGGTGATGTAGTAGTAAATGTTTTCTTGCGCTTCACCGTACATACGGTTCAGACCGTCATGCATGATGACAGCCACTTCATAAGCGTAGGACGGATCGTAAGAAATACAGTTCGGGATAGTCAGAGACTGAATGTGGCTGTGACCATCTTCGTGCTGCAGACCTTCGCCGTTCAGCGTTGTACGACCAGAAGTACCACCGATCAGGAAGCCACGCGCCTGTTGGTCACCCGCTGCCCAGCACAGATCGCCGATACGTTGGAAACCGAACATGGAGTAGTAGATGTAGAACGGGATCATTGGCAGATCGTTGGTGCTGTAAGACGTTGCCGCCGCCAGCCAGGAAGAACCTGCGCCCAGTTCGTTGATCCCTTCTTGCAGGATCTGACCTTTTTCGTCTTCTTTGTAGTAAGCAACCTGCTCACGGTCCTGCGGGGTGTACTGCTGACCGTTCGGGCTGTAAATACCGATCTGACGGAACAGACCTTCCATACCGAAGGTACGCGCTTCATCGGCGATGATTGGAACCAGACGATCTTTGATAGACGGGTTCTTCAGCATCACGTTCAGAGCACGAACGAAAGCGATCGTGGTGGAGATTTCTTTATTCTGCTCTTCCAGCAGCGTGCGGAAATCTTCCAGCGTTGGCAGTTCCAGCTTTTCGCTGAAGTTAGGCTGACGGGTTGGCAGGTAGCCTTCCAGTGCCTGACGACGCTCGTGCAGGTATTTGTACTCTGCAGAATCTTTATCAAAGGTGATGTACGGCAGTTTTTCGATGTTTTCATCGCTAACTGGCACGTTGAAACGATCGCGGAAGTAACGCACGCCTTCCATGTTAATTTTCTTAACCTGGTGAGCGATGTTTTTACCTTCAGCCGCGTCGCCCATACCATAACCTTTAATGGTATGCGCCAGAATAACTGTAGGTTTGCCCTTGGTCGCCTGCGCTTTTTTCAGTGCAGCGTAGACTTTCTTCGGATCGTGACCACCACGGTTCAGTGCCCAAATTTGATCGTCGGTCCAGTCTTTAACCAGTGCAGCCGTCTCCGGATATTTACCGAAGAAGTGCTCACGCACATAGGCACCATTTTTGGATTTGAAAGTCTGGTAGTCACCGTCAACGGTTTCGTTCATCAGTTGGATCAGTTTACCGCTGGTGTCTTTACGCAGCAGTTCGTCCCAACGTCCGCCCCAGATAACCTTGATAACATCCCAGCCAGCACCGCTGAAGATGCCTTCCAGTTCGTTAATGATTTTGCCATTACCGGTAACTGGGCCATCCAGACGTTGCAGGTTACAGTTGATAACGAAGACCAGGTTGTCCAGTTTTTCACGGGTCGCGATGGTGATCGCACCTTTGGATTCTGGTTCATCCATTTCACCGTCGCCCAGGAAGGCATAAACGGTTTGCTTAGAGGTGTCTTTCAGGCCGCGGTGTTCCAGATATTTCAGGAATTTAGCCTGGTAGATCGAGCCAATCGGGCCCAGACCCATAGAAACGGTCGGGAACTGCCAGAATTCCGGCATCAGTTTAGGATGCGGATAAGAAGACAGACCTTTACCGTGAACTTCCTGACGGAAGTTGTTCATCTGATCTTCAGTCAGACGGCCTTCAAGGAAGGCACGAGCGTAAACGCCCGGAGAAATGTGGCCCTGGAAGTAGACCAGGTCGCCGCCGTCCTGCGCATTGCGAGCACGGAAGAAGTGGTTGAAGCACACTTCGTAGAATGTGGCGGAAGACTGGAAAGAAGCCATGTGGCCGCCCAGATCCAGATCTTTTTTCGAGGCACGCGACACAGTCATGATCGCGTTCCAGCGAATCGCTGAGCGAATACGGCTTTCCAGATCCAGATCACCTGGGTATTCCGGTTCGTCTTCCACAGCGATGGTGTTGACGTATTGACGCGCAGCCAGACCAGCAGCAACACTTACGCCGCCTTTACGTGCTTCACTCAAGACCTGATCTATCAGGAACTGAGCGCGCTCAACACCCTCTTCACGGATGACCGATTCGATCGCCTGCAGCCAGTCGCGGGTTTCGATCGGATCCACGTCATTATTTAAACGATCTGACATGGTTATTCCTTATCTTCTTTAATCAGTTAGTTTATTGGAGCCTGTCTTCCTGCATTCTGGCTTAGGTTTCGCCATAAGCAAAACGCATGAAGACAGGCTCATCGTCGTCATTGCCGCATTCAGAGCCCCAAAGTACGGATGCTCAATCCCTGCGTTGCTGGAGCCGACGCAGCGATCTCTCGCGCCGACTATGTTCCCGGTTAAGATCCAGCAATACTTCCTCAATAAACGCCAGATGGCGATGTGATGCTTCGCGCGCCTTTTCTGGCTCACGGGCAACAATAGCCTCAAAAATGCTGGCGCGATGAACGCTCACCTGAGCCAGCACTTCACGGCTCAAATAAAGCAATTCAAAATTCTGCCTCACGTTCTGTTCGAGCATCGGCCCCATACAGCGCACCAAATGCAGCAAAACCACATTATGCGTGGCTTCTGTTACAGCAACCTGATACTGCATAACGGCTTCTGACTCGGCGTCCAGATCGCCCGCTTCCCTCGCCTTCTCAATCACGGCATGACAATCCCGGATACGTTGCAGATCCGACTCTGTGCCACGCAACGCAGCATAGTAGGCAGCAATGCCTTCCAGCGCATGACGCGTTTCCAGAAGATCGAACTGTGATTCGGGATGTGTGCTCAGTAATTCTGCCAGCGGATCGCTGACACTTTGCCATAGATTGGCTTGAACGAAGGTACCACCACCCTGACGGCGCAAAAGGAGACCTTTGGCTTCCAGGCGTTGAATGGCTTCTCTCAGAGAAGGGCGGGAAACATCGAACTGTTTTGCCAGTTCGCGCTCCGGTGGGAGCTTCTCGCCGGGGCGCAAGGTTCCCTCAAGGATCAGAAACTCCAGCTGCTGTTCAATCACATCTGACAGTTTGGGCTGACGGATCTTGCTGTATGCCATAGTGAATTCTTCTCTGCGAATGGCGCGGAGTCAATTGGTAATACCAATTTCAAAAACGTGACGCTAAAGTAACAAAGTATTCACCTTCTGTCCATAAGGACCTTGAGCTAAATCACCAATCCCAACAGATTTTAACAATTGCACGAGAAACATGCGGCAAAGTGATAGCCCGCCTGTGGTATGACCATTAATCCCCCCTGTCTATATTTTAACTTTTTTGAAACGTAAAGCAGGCAATGCTGAACCGTTTAAATGCACAAATAGTGAATTATTATTCAAAAAATAAGACTTTTTATTCTTACAAAGATAGCGGAATTACCAATAGCTCCCTAACAGGGTAAACATCATTCTTACCGCGGGGATAAAGAGATAATAAAAGGGAGTAAGCCCAAAGAGGTATTACCCCTCAAATTCTCCATCGGTTCTCTCATCATTAGGGGTTCAATTAAGGAGGAATAACAATTTTGATGTCACGATAGTTTTTAGTTATCAGACTATAAGAAATCAGTGCAATCTTGCGCACTTACCACTATTCTCTGGCAAACGGTAGATATTTTCTTATTTTAAGAAATACCATTCCGTAAAAATAAAATTACACAAACGTACAGTCACTAATACGTGTGTTCGTTCACACCGTGTTTTTTACTTGCACTGGCAGAGGGTTAAATTTGATGGATAATCAACAAACGGACGGCACGCTAAAGCGTGGTTTAAAAAACCGTCATATTCAGTTGATTGCCTTGGGTGGCGCGGTAGGTACTGGCCTCTTTCTGGGTATTGCGCAAACAATTAAAATGGCTGGGCCATCGGTCCTGTTAGGCTATGCAATTGGCGGCCTGATCGCGTTTCTCATTATGCGCCAACTGGGTGAGATGGTGGTGGAAGAGCCGGTAGCCGGATCGTTCAGCCACTTTGCTTATAAATATTGGGGCGATTTCGCTGGTTTTGCATCTGGATGGAATTACTGGGTGTTGTATGTTCTGGTCGCCATGGCCGAACTCAGCGCCGTAGGGATTTACGTTCAGTACTGGTGGCCAGACATTCCGACTTGGGTGTCCGCCGCCGTCTTCTTCCTGCTGATTAACGCCATCAATCTGGCGAACGTCAAAGTCTACGGTGAGATGGAGTTCTGGTTTGCCATCATCAAAGTCGCAGCGATTATTGGCATGATCGCCTTTGGTGGCTGGCTGCTAATCAGTGGTACAGGCGGGCCGGAAGCAACCGTAACCAATCTGTGGGCGCAGGGCGGATTCTTCCCCAATGGCGGGCTAGGTCTGGTTATGGCAATGGCCGTTATCATGTTCTCATTTGGTGGCCTCGAACTGGTCGGGATTACCGCAGCAGAAGCGGATGACCCAGAGAAAAGCATTCCGCGCGCCACCAATCAAGTTATCTACCGTATTCTGATTTTCTACATCGGTTCACTCGCTATCCTGCTGTCACTTTACCCATGGGGCAAAGTGGTGGAAGGCGGTAGTCCGTTCGTCATGATCTTCCATGAGCTGAACAGCAACGTCGTGGCGACAATACTGAACGTCGTGGTACTGACCGCAGCGCTATCGGTGTACAACAGCTGTGTTTATTGCAACAGCCGCATGCTGTTCGGGCTGGCGAAACAGGGGAATGGACCGAAAGTACTGGAAACCATCGATAGCCGTGGCGTTCCCGTTGTTGCTATCGGTATCTCTGCGCTGGCGACGGCGCTCTGTGTACTGATCAACTACCTTATTCCCGGCAAAGCGTTCGAGCTATTAATGGCACTGGTTGTGTCTGCTCTCGTGATTAACTGGGCGATGATCAGCTTAGCGCACCTGAAATTCCGTGCGCAGAAGGATAAAGAAGGCACAGTGACCAAGTTTAAAGCGCTGCTTTATCCGCTGGGTAACTACATTTGCCTGCTGTTCCTGGCGGGTATACTGGTCATCATGTTCCTGACGCCGGGCATTCAGATTTCCGTCATGCTGATTCCAGTCTGGCTGATTATTCTGGGCGTGGGCTACTTCATCAAAAAGAAAAATCAGGCGAAGTAAGCCTCAGCGTTCATACCCTATCCCATTCTTTTCCATGGCCGACTCTGTCGGCCATTTTCATATTTGCTATATCCATCACACTTTGCCCCACCCGACCCATTTGTCCATTTTTGCAACCGATTTCATACGCTCTTTTATCCCTAGCGAAGGGAATAATCGTGTTTACACGTTAAGCACAGGAGTCGTATTCATGAAGAACAACGCACTGTCAGTTAAAGAAAAGATCGGCTACGGAATGGGTGACGCAGGATGCAACATGATTGGCGGAGCCATCATGCTATTTCTGAGCTATTTCTACACGGATATCTATGGGCTATCGCCCGCCTTGGTCGGCACCCTGCTACTCTCCATCCGCGTTATCGATGCCGTCACGGATCCGATTATGGGCGCGATCGCCGATCGAACCCAAAGTCGATGGGGTCGCTTTCGGCCTTACCTGCTTTGGGTTTGCGTACCCTACGTTCTGTTCAGCGTACTCATGTTTACCACACCGGACTGGAGCTACAACGGCAAAGTCATCTATGCCTTCGTCACCTATTTCCTGATGTCGCTGACCTACACCGCGATCAACATCCCTTACTGCTCGCTGGGTGGCGTGATCACCGCGGACCCGCATGAGCGGGTTTCCTGTCAATCATACCGCTTCATTATGGTCGGTATCGCCACGCTCATTCTCTCCTCAACGTTACTGCCAATGGTCGAGTGGTTCGGCGGTGAGGACAAAGCACGCGGCTACCAAATGTCGATGGGCGTAATGGCGATTATTGCCTTATTCATGTTTCTGTTTTGCTTTGCCACGGTTCAGGAACGGATCAAACCTGCCATCCCTACCAATGATGCACTGAAAGCGGATCTGAGAGACGTCTGGAAAAACGACCAATGGCCGCGGATCCTGCTGTTAACCTTGTGCAACGTCTGCCCCGGATTTATTCGCATGGCGGCCACGATGTACTACGTCACCTGGGTGATGGAAAAATCAGTCTCATTCGCCAGCCTGTTTATCAGTCTCGGCGTAGTCGGCATGATGTTCGGCAGCGCGTTAGCAAAGCCGCTTACCGACCGTTTCTGCAAGCTGAAAGTGTTTTTCTGGGTCAACATCGCACTGGCGATCTTTTCCAGCGCCTTCTATTTCTTCAACCCTCATCTCACCAGTTTTATTCTGGTGATGTACTTCCTGCTGAATATCCTGCATCAGATCCCTTCACCGCTCCACTGGTCTCTGATGGCTGATGTGGATGACTATGGCGAGTGGAAAACGGGCAAGCGCATCACGGGGATTAGTTTCTCAGGCAATCTGTTCTTCCTGAAAGTCGGGCTGGCGATTGCGGGGGCCATGGTGGGCTTCCTACTGTCCTACTATGGCTATGATGCCAATGCCAAACAGCAAAATGCAGAGGCAATGAATGGCATCATTATGTTGTTCACCATCATTCCCGGCGTAGGTTATTTGATCACCGCAGGCATTGTGCGTTTACTGAAAGTCGATCGCCAGCTCATGCAACAAATACAAATTGATCTGGAAAAGCGCCGTAATAACTATCGAGAACTGAGCGATAGCCACGGCGGTCCGGCACTCAACGTAAAAACAGGAGGAAAGAATGATGAACCCACATCAATGGCCTAACCCACTGATTGAGCAACGGGCAGACCCTTTTATTCTTCGTCATACAGATGGTCAGTACTATTTTATTGCCTCAGTCCCCGAATACAATCGGCTCGAAATTCGTCGGGCCAGCTCGCTGGAAGCACTTCCCCACGCTACCCCGGTGACGATCTGGCGCAAGCATGAACACGGCCCCTTAAGCGCACTGATTTGGGCACCGGAACTGCATGTAATTGATGGCAAATGGTATATCTATTTCGCCGCAGCACCGACGGAGGAAATCAAGGAGGGGTTATTCCAGCACCGCATGTTTGTATTGGAATGTGCAGACAGCGATCCACTTACAGGCCACTGGGTTGAAAAAGGCCGGATTTACACGCAATTCGATACCTTCTCACTGGATGCCACGCACTTTGAACATCGTGGAAAGCGCTACTATCTGTGGGCGCAAAAAGATCCCGCCATTGCGGGCAACTCGAATCTGTATCTGGCGGAAATGGAAAACCCGTGGACGCTGAAAGGCACGCCCGTCATGTTGAGCAAACCGGAACTGCCGTGGGAAGTGATAGGTTTTAAAGTCAACGAAGGCCCCGCCGTCATTAAGCACGGCGAACGCCTCTTTATCACCTATTCAGCCAGTGCCACCGATGAAAATTACTGTATCGGCTTACTGTGGGCGAATGCGGATAGCGATCTGTTGAACCCGACAAGCTGGCATAAATCGCAGCAGCCGGTCTTTACCACCAGTTGGGAAAACCGGCAATTTGGGCCGGGGCATAATAGCTTTACCCAAACAGAAACGGGCGAGGATGTGCTGGTTTACCATGCCCGCAATTACACAGAGATCGAAGGCGATCCGCTGTATGACCCGAACCGCCACACCCGGATTAAAACATTCAGCTGGGATCGTAACGGCATGCCGGCGTTCGGTGAACCTCCCGCAGACAGGCAATAAACGAGAAACGGGTGCGTTGGAGCGTATGTTGGGAAATCAGACCAGCGCACCGTATATCGTCAGGAGTGCGACCACGACCACCAGCGCCAACGTCACCTTTTTCGCCAGCGTTACAGCAGCTTTGGGCGTTTCTACAGGCTCAATGTGGGATTCACGCGCCAGAGAAAATTGAGCCAACTGAGTTAACACCCAGTATTGCGAGCTGCGGGCATCCCCCAGCGATGCGAACCAAGCTGGCAGCGCTTTTTCGCCGTGGCCCAGCAAAGCGTAAGCAGCACCAGCCAAACGAGCGGGAATCCAGTCAAGCCAATGCAGCAAACTATCAACACCGGACTGTGCGCGTTCCAGCGGCGTGTGGTGCCGTGCCAGCCAACTCTGTCTGGCACGTAAAAATGCGTATCCCATCAGCGTAATCGGCCCGTAAGGCCCAGCTACGACGAACCAGAATAGCGGGGCTAAATAGAACCGGAAGTTTATCCACAGCAATGCATTTTGCAGTTCTTTCAATTGCTCACTTTCGCTCGTGCCCACTGGCAGACCGTGAATCAACGCCAGTTCAGCCGCCATTTCACGGCTGGCGTCCGACTCGCCGCGCTGCGCCGCCTGCAAATAACGCCGATAGTGCTGACGAATTTCACCCGCGCCAATGCACATTAGGCTGATGACGATCCACAGCAAAAGAGAAATCAAGCCAAACAGAATACCGCTCGTTAGCCACAGCAGAGCAGCCACCACGCCCATACTACACAGCGTCAGGAACAGCGTTTGAAATAAAGACGGAGGCGAAACATGCCGAAATATCACCTCAAGCCGGTGATCGATCTGCCAGTGCTCTCCCTGTTTGAACAACCGTTCCCATGCCAGCGTAAGCAACAGTGTAAACAGCGTCATTGGTCTAGGCTCCCTTTGTTCTCTGTCCAGTTTTCTTGTAGCAAACGATGATAGCCGTCCCAGTCAAATGCAGGGCCGGGGTCGGTTTTACGGCCTGGAGCGATATCGCTATGCCCGGTAATTCGCGACGGCGTGATGGGATAATCCCGCATTAATAGGTGCGTAATCGCAGCCAAAGCGTGATATTGCTCCGTGGTAAAAGGCAGCGTATCTGTGCCTTCCAGCTCGATACCAATAGAGAAATCATTGCAGCGTTCACGTCCTTCAAACACCGAGACACCAGCATGCCAAGCACGCTCATCGAAAGACACATACTGTGTGGTTTGTCCGTCGCGGCGGATCAGGCAGTGGGCTGCTACGCGTAAATGGGAAATATCGGCGAAATAGGGATGCGCCGTAGGATCCAAGGTAGCGGTAAACAGTTGATCAATATACGGGCCACCAAACTCACCGGGCGGCAGACTGATATTGTGAATCACCAGTAAGGAAGGCACCTCATTATTTGGGCGACCATCATAATGCGGCGAAGGCGTGTGTGTAATGTCGGATAACCAGCCATTTTCCAAAAGCATCGGCGATAACCTCGCATCGTATCGTTAGCCGGCTGAATCAGGCGAAAAATCTATTTCAGGAGTAAAACAATTGGAGCCAAAAGTCCTTGTATCAAAGATACCATGTTTCACACCATCCTATCTATCCAACTGGATATCAATAGGTTTTACCGTTCGTTTTGTGATATTCCCGTCGCCTTTCTGCCTATACTTAATACCGATGCCCTTTTTATCAAAGTAAAATCCCCAACACCATTATGTGATTAAAATCACATAACAAATGTAATAGCGCAATAAAAGGCAACCGTTTTCGTGCATTGCGTCTATTTTTACTTAGAATGCATGACAAAATTATCTTCTGATTTTTTTAGATATTACCAAAACTTATTTTTCGGTCTTACGCACGACATAAATAACGTCTAACACTATGGTACTTAACATGAAAAAAACTTTCGCCGCAGGTGCCTTGCTCGCACTGTCATGCTCAATGCCAGCCCTTGCTGACGACAATAAAGCCGAATACCTGTCCGACTGGTGGCATCAGAGCATTAACGTCGTCGGCAGCGCCCACACGCGCTTCGGACCGCAGTTGAGCAGCACGACCTACCTGGAATACGAAGCATTTGCGCGTAAAGACTGGTTCGATTTCTACGGCTACGCCGATGTGCCTAAATTTTTCGGTGGTGATCCCGACAGCCGCGGCATTTGGGACAAAGGCTCTCCGCTGTTTGTCGAGATCGAACCGCGCTTCTCTATTGATAAACTGACGGGAGCTGACCTCAGCTTTGGTCCGTTTAAAGAATGGTACATCGCCAATAACGTTATCTACGATCAGGGCCGCAATAGTGGTTCACGCCAGAGCACCTGGTACATGGGCTTAGGCACCGATATTGATACCGGCACCGATCTGTCTCTCTCATTGAACGGTTATGCCAAATACCAATGGCAGAACTACGGCGCAGCGAACGAAAATGAGTGGGATGGCTACCGCGTAAAAGTGAAATACTCTTACCCGCTGGGCTCTCTGATGGGCGGTAACGTCTCTTATATCAGCTTCACCAATTTCGATTTCGGTTCAGAACTGCGTGATAAATCGAATTCAAGCCGCACTAACAACTCCATTGCCTCCAGCCATATTTTGGCGCTGGGCTACGACCACTGGCACTACTCTTTCGTCGCACGTTATTTCCACAATGGCGGCCAATGGGCTGATGGCGCAGAACTCAATTTCGGCAAAGGCCCGTTTGAAGTGAAATCTACCGGCTGGGGCTACTACCTGGTCGTCGGTTACAACTTCTAAAATCATGTTTTCTTTCCGGCGAATGCACATGTTCGTCGGAAGGTTAATAACAGTAACAGTCTGAATTATAATAATTATTCATTCTGGATGTCCGGATATAAACAAGGTAGCATAGACCTCCGAATCCCCCTTCGGAGTTTTGCCATGTCAACGCGTCGCTACAGTCAGGAACAACGCCAAAAAACCTTGCTTGCTCGTATTGCACAAGATATCCCTACCAGCGTGCAACTGGCCTTACGTGAAGATTTAGGTGGCATCGTCGATGCTAACCAAGACATTACCGCGCTTCTGCTACCCGATAACGAGATCGTCAGCGCACGCATTATCACGCGTGAAGCGGGTATATTCTGCGGTACGCGCTGGCTTGAGGAAGTCTTTTCTCAATTGGGCAACACGACAACGATCGTCTGGCACGTCGCCGATGGCGAAACCATCACCCCCAACCAAACGCTGTGTGACATCACAGGGCCAGCCAAACAGCTTCTGACGGGCGAACGCACGGCGCTAAATTTCCTGCAAACGCTATCCGGCGTCGCAACCGAAACCAGCCGCTATGTTGCAGTACTACAAGGAACACGCACCCGGCTGCTAGATACGCGCAAGACGCTACCGGGGCTGCGAACTGCACTGAAATACGCCGTATCATGCGGCGGCGGAGACAACCATCGGCTTGGTTTATCCGATGCCTTCCTGATCAAGGAAAACCATATCATCGCCGCGGGCTCAATCAAAAATGCGGTAGAAAAAGCACAGTCTTTACGCGGCGATGTTCCGGTAGAAGTTGAAGTCGAGTCGCTGGATGAATTACAGCAGGCGCTAGAAGCGGGTGCAGATATCATCATGTTGGATAATTTTAGTCTGGATAACATCCGGGAAGCCGTGAGCTTAACGCAAGGCCATGCGCTGCTGGAGATATCCGGCAATGTCACCCTAGACACGCTGCGTGGCTATGCGGAAACCGGCGTGGACTATATCTCAGTGGGGGCGTTAACCAAGCACGTGCAGGCAATGGACTTATCCATGCGCTTTATCTAATCGCTTCCCTATTTCTACCGACGAGGTGCCATTCCGCACCTCGTTCGCATTTCTTCATCTCATCCTCCCCATAACATCGTAACAATACGGACTTTCTGTCCCACACGGACGTTCGGTCTTGATAATGTGAATAATGCGTACCTGCCTGCAAAAATTTTTTAATTCTCTGCAAATGCCTAAAAACATGTCGTAGCGCTTTCCTGTTTTCATTTTTCCCGCTCGTCAGCCTTCACTCCCTTTTCTATGCTGCCAGCCATTCATATGGATTTATGCATCGCCATATTTGTGCGCCACAAAATTTATATTCAACAACAGGGAAATCAACATGACAAAACAACAGGGATTCACACTGATTGAGCTGATGATCGTCATTGCGATCATCGCCATCCTCAGCGCTATTGGCGTCCCCGCCTATCAAGGCTATCTGCAAAAAGCGGCACTGACGGACATGCTACAAACGATGGTGTCTTATAAAACGCCAGTCGATCTCTGCGGTCTGGAAAATGCCGCATTTACCGCCTGCAACGCAGGTAATCAGAGTATTCCGGGCAGTAAATCTTCACGCTACGTCAGCGCCGTTAGCGTCGCCCAAGGGGTAATTACATTGACAGGGCAAGCCACTCTGCAAGGCCTGCGTGTTGTTCTGACGCCAGTGTGGGATGCCGAAACGGGCGCTTCACGCTGGACGAAAAACTGTGCCACGGATGACAACGCAGAGAGCCTGCAATCCGCCTGTCAGGACGTTTTCCGTTTCGATAATACGGCGGGTTAATTATGACGGATTCTTCCTTCTCCTCCGAGCATACGCTCAGCGAGTTACAAACACTGTGCCGACGTTATCAGGCATTGCTGCTTAACCTCGATGAACAAACGCTGTCGGTCGCCGTCACGACGTCCCCTTCTGCGGAGATGATTGCCGCGCTGCGTTTCGCCAGCAATCGCCGAATTATGGTGGAACAATGGCCACAGGCCAGAATGGAACAACAGCTTAATCCGGTGAATGCCGTTGCCGAGCCAGCAGAGACTTACCATGCCAGCACCGATCGCTCCAGCACTGGGCAACAGGATCAGGATGACGCCTCCCCCGTCGCGCAATTTATCCATCAAACGCTGCGCCTCGCCGTTCAGCGCCGCGCCTCTGATATCCACTTTGAGCCGCTGTCAGACAGCTATCGTGTGCGGCTACGGATTGACGGTGTGTTGCAGTCAATATCCGCGCCCCCTCCCGAGCTGACAAACCGAATTACCGCGCGGCTGAAAATCATGGGCAAGTTGAATATTGCCGAAAGGCGATTACCGCAAGACGGTCAATTCAGCCTGATGCTGGATCAACAGCCCTACTCGTTACGCATCGCTACCCTCCCCGTGCAGCAAGGAGAAAAAGTCGTACTGCGTATTTTGCAGACGCACCAGCAAGAGTTGGCGCTGGATAAGCTCGGGCTCACCGCAAAGGCATTACAGCAGGTTATTAGCGTGCTGAGCGCCGCACAGGGGATGATGCTCGTCACTGGCCCAACAGGCAGTGGAAAAACGGTGACACTTTACAGTGCGATACGCTGGCTGAACGATAGCAGCCGCAATATCTGTAGCGTAGAAGATCCGGTCGAAATCCCCTTACAGGGAATCAACCAAACAGCCATCAATCCTAAAGCCGAGCTGGGATTTGGCCGAATCTTACGTGCGCTGCTGCGACAGGATCCGGACGTCATTATGATTGGTGAAATTCGCGATACCGAAACCGCAGAAATTGCGGTAAAGGCCGCACAAACTGGCCATCTGGTCATGTCCACGTTACATACCAATTCTGCCGTAGAAACCCTGACTCGCCTCAGTCATCTGGGTATCCCCGGCTATCTGTTAGCCGCAGCACTAAAGCTCATCGTCGCACAGCGTCTTGTACGTCGATTATGCCCGCACTGTAAAACCCAGGGAGAACCACTACTCTCACTGCCAAACGACGTATGGCGAGGGCCATTACACCATTGGCAAGCTCACGGCTGTAGCCACTGTTTCTCTGGCTACTATGGCCGTGTCGCGCTCTATGAATTACTGCCCATCACGCCGGATTTTCAGGCAGCGTTAGCGGGCAACGCCAGCGTAGGGGAATTATCCGTTCTGTCACGTAACTCAGGTTTCCCAACGTTGCTGGCTGCAGGGCTGGAGCTGGTTAACGACGGTATGACCTCGCTTGCTGAAGTCTATCGAGTTGTTGGTGATGAGTGGTCGATGAATCAGGAGGCGCAATGAAGCTAGAACGCTTATATCACTGGCAGGCAATCACGTCCGAGGGAGAATTTGCCGAAGGTGAGCTCATCAGCACACGCCGCCAGCACGTCTATGCTAGCCTGATTGCACAAGGCTACCAGCCTCTTCTCGTAAAAGTCGGTCATTATCTATCGCTCCGCTACTGGAAGCGCGAACAACTCGGCGAATTAATCAAACAGCTTGCAGCACTGCTACAAGCAGGGCTGCCGCTATTAGATGCATTAAAACTGGTGTCGGAACAGCATGATCGCCCCGGCTGGCGCTGCGTATTACGAGACGTTCGCACCCATGTTGCTCAGGGAAGTTCGCTATCCGAAGCATTGCTCTACTATCCCCACATCTTTCCCGTTCTGTATCGCTCCTTTATTGCCGTCGGCGAATTAACAGGGAAACTAGACACATGCTGCCTACAGTTAGCACAACAGCAAGAAAAACAATCCAGACTGCAACAGAAAGTCATCAAGGCGCTGCGCTATCCCTGTTTTGTTTTAACAATCGCAATAGTGGTCAGTATGATGATGTTGATTCTGGTTTTACCCGAATTCGCGACGCTCTATTCCTCGTTCAACGCGCCATTACCGTGGTTTACCCGACAGTTGCTTCATCTGGCAGAGGTAATCTCTGGTTACGGATTCATTGGGTTGCTGGTACTAAGTTTTCTGATGCTAGGGTACGCCCAATTGAGGGAGAAAAGGCCATTATGGAAAATCAGGGAACAAGAATGGCTGCTGAAGCTTCCCGTGGTATCCAGTCTGCTACGCGGTAAATCGCTGAACCAGATATTTACTATCCTGGCTATGACGCAACATGCTGGTTTGACGCTTCCTGAAGGGCTGGATGCCGCCGCGACGATCCGTCACCCGCTTTATCAAGCCGCGATTCAACAGATACAGGCGCAGTTGCATCAGGGCACGTCGCTATACGATGCCACACAGCATCACGCCGCGCTGTTTCCCGCACCTTGTCCGCAATTGATTCGCGTTGGGGAAGAAACCGGTGCGCTGGATGCGATCTTTACACAGCTGGCAGAATGGCACGAGGGGCGCGTACAACAGCAGGCGGACATGTTGACACAAACGCTAGAGCCGTTACTGATGATGGTCGTCGGGGGAATGGTCGGGGCGCTAGTGATTGGCATGTATTTACCTATCTTCCAACTGGGGAATGTATTGGCCGGAGCCTGAACCGACCAATACAACACGACACGTCTACAAATCAGATCGCACCACCACCGTTAACAGCGAAAAGATCGCGCATAACAACGGTAACTACCCATTGAAAATACGGTTTTCCTGCTCGGCTACGCGGATAAATGTTGTGCGCTTCGTCAGCTCTTTCAAACGGGATGCACCGACATAGGTACAGGCAGACCGTAGGCCACCAAGAATATCACGTACGGTATTATCTACCGGACCGCGCAGTGGCAGTTTCACGGTTTTGCCTTCTGCGGCACGGTACTCAGCCACACCGCCGACATGACGTTCCATCGCAGATGCGGAACTCATCCCGTAGAACAACATCATTTTCTCACCGTTTTCTTCAACGATGGTTCCTTCACATTCATCGTGTCCTGCCAGCATACCGCCCAGCATGACAAAATCGGCTCCGCCACCGAATGCTTTCGCGACATCGCCCGGCATAGCGCAACCACCGTCGCTCACAATTTGCCCACCGAGACCATGAGCCGCATCGGCACACTCAATCACGGCGGAAAGCTGAGGGTAACCCACCCCCGTTTTGACACGCGTTGTGCAAACAGAGCCGGGGCCAATACCGACTTTCACGATGTCCGCGCCAGACAGAATGAGTTCTTCCACCATTTCGCCCGTCACCACGTTTCCCGCACAGATAACCTTGTCAGGGCAAGCCTCACGCACTTTTTGTAGGAACGTGACAAAGTGCTCAGAATAACCATTTGCTACATCGATACAGATAAATTTCAGTTCAGACGACAGCGCCAGAATTTGCTTTAACTTGATGAAATCAGCATCAGAGGTCCCACTTGAGACCATGACATGGCGTAATACCGATTCTGGGGCGCGTTGCACAAACTGGGACCATTGTTCGACAGAATAGTGTTTATGGACAGCCGTCAGAACATCAAAAGAGGCCAGGACTTCCGCCATACTAAACGTACCCACGGTATCCATATTGGCGGCGATAATCGGAACACCGGACCAGTTGCCTCCGGCGTGAAGGAAGGTGAATTGACGTTCTAGTTCAACGTCGGAGCGGCTTTTCAGCGTCGAACGCTTTGGCCGGATGAGAACGTCTTTAAAGCCTAACTTTAAATCTTCTTCAATACGCATGAGGTTCGAGTTCCTGGTGAGTGACGGCGGAATGCTCAGTATCGTTACTGGGCATAATCGTGTTTAAAAAAATAATGCCCTTTACCAGTGACGTTATCATACGCAGGAATAATCCTGCGGCAAGACTGCGATTTTCACTTTATTTGGGATAAAATCAGAAAAATTTACCTATCGCCTAACAAGATGATAGCGTGGAGCAAACTACGGCTTATGCCTGATTGGCTTCAGGGGAATAGGAATCCATTCCTTTTCCTTGAAAATAGTAGAAATGTTAATTTTTCAATACAGGTGCAATGACATACATCGTAGCCTTAACAGGCGGTATCGGCAGCGGGAAAAGCACCGTAGCCGATGAATTTGCCAAATTAGGGACCACTATCGTTGATGCGGATATCATCGCGCGTCAGGTAGTCGAGCCAGGGAAACCCGCACTGGATGCCATCAGGCTCCGGTTCGGCGACGCCGTGCTCAATGCCGATGGCTCATTGAACCGTTCTGCGCTACGCCAACGAATTTTCTCCTCGCCAGAGGAGAAACAGTGGCTGAATAACTTGCTCCATCCGTTGATCCATCAGGAAACACAGGCCCAGTTTCGAGCCATATCCACACCGTACATTCTGTGGGTCGTCCCTTTACTGGTGGAAAACGGTTTACAACAGCGAGCACAACGTATTCTGGTCGTTGATGTAGACAGAAAAACACAGCTTGAACGCACACTGGCCCGCGATGGTATCAGTCTGCAGCAAGCAGAAAACATACTGGCAGTACAGGCAACCCGAGAACAGCGCCTGGCTTGTGCCGATGATATTATTGATAACAGTCGCTGCCCAAACGCGCTGGCTCAACAGGTTGCGGAATTACACCGCCATTACCTAGAGCTAGCCGCCTCCGCAGCCGACAGGATGGCTAAGAATGAGTGACGCTTCCTCAACAATTTTATTTGAATATCCGCTGAACGAAAAAACGCGTACCTGGTTGCGTATCGAATCATTATCGCAGCAGTTGCATCAAAACCATTCCCTTACCGATATGGGAAGTGCTCTGACATTTTTTCGCGCTATCGCCGAGTTGCTTGATGTGCTGGAACGTGGAGACGTGCGTACCGAGTTGCTGAAAGAACTCGAGCGCCAACAGCAAAAGCTGCTGCAATGGAGTGATGTGCCGGGCGTTGACATGGAACGCATCCACTCGCTGCGACGTCAGTTGAAAGATCTGTCCAGTACGCTGATGGCAGCACCACGGATGGGGCAGTTCTTACGAGAGGATCGCCTGATTGGCATGGTACGTCAGCGACTCGGTATTCCCGGCGGTTGTTGCAGTTTCGACCTACCTACTCTGCATAGCTGGCTGCATCAGCCTAAGGAACTGCGTGAGCAATTGGTTTTCAGCTGGCTTAATTCTTTGTCGCCGCTCAAACAAGCGCTGGATATGATCCTGGAACTGATCCGCCACTCCGGCACATTCCGGCCGCAGACCAGCTTGAATGGTTTCTTTCAGGACAATGCCTCTGATGCTGATCTGCTGCGTTTACGTCTTGAACAGATGCATCAGCTCTATCCACAAATATCCGGCCATAAGACACGCTATGCCATCCGTTTTCTGCCATTAGATAGCGAAAACGGCCACATTCCTCCTCGTTTAACGTTTGAACTGGCCTGCTGCTAGGCTCAGCCCTAACAAACAAAAACGTGTTAAGTATCAAATAGATATTAAGTATAAATAGAGTGAAGAAATTTTATGACAACAGAGATTACGACGGTAAAGTGCCCAACCTGCAAGCAGGCGGTCATTTGGGACGCAGCCAGCATCTATCGCCCATTTTGTAGCAAGCGTTGTCAGCTCATCGATTTGGGAGAATGGGCTGATGAAGAAAAGTGTATTCCGAGTGATGATATGGTTTCAGACAGTGAAGACTGGAGCGAAACGCGCTAACAGCCACGTTTCGCGATAACGAGTTCAGACAGGCAAGATTCGATTAAAGCGATTTCAGCCAGCGGATCACCTCCGCATTCGCTGGCGGAAACTCGTCCTCACGCAACGCCTCCACGCTCACCCAGCGAGATTCCTGACCTTCTCGGCCATAGGGCTCTCCTTGCCACGTTTCAACCAGAAAGAAATGAAGCGTGATGATTCTCTCCGGCGTAGAAAACGTTTTATCGTTTAGCGGCTGGGGGGCGATGGCCTCGATACCCGTTTCTTCGTGCAGTTCACGAATCAGAGCCTGCTCAGGGGTTTCGCCCGCTTCAATTTTACCGCCGGGAAACTCCCACATCCCTGCCATATGAACACCATCAGGGCGACGAGCAATGAAATATTGCTGTTCCGTATTACGGATGATGCCCACCGCGACGGATAACTGTTTTTGCGTCATGACCATTCCTATCAGATTCTTATCAAGTAAAAGGCGGTCAATGACCGCCCTTGTACTTATCACATTTTAATCACTGGATTTAGCAGTCAATTATTTCTGTAAGCGACCGTGGCACTGCTTATATTTCTTGCCTGAACCACATGGGCAAGGATCGTTACGTCCAATTTTACGGTCTGCCTGCGCCGGTGAACCCGTATTGAGGCTGTCTTCTTCCTGATGACTAAACTGCTGTTGCTGCGCTAAACGCTCAGCTTCTTCACGGCGTTGCAGCTCCAACGCTTCGATTTCTTCCGGCATTCTCACCTGAACTTTGCTCAACGTACTGATCACTTCATATTTCAGTGATTCCAACATCGCGGCAAACATAGAGAACGACTCACGCTTATATTCTTGTTTCGGATCTTTCTGTGCATAACCACGTAAATGGATGCCCTGACGCAGGTAATCCATTGCCGCCAGATGCTCTTTCCACAAGGAATCCAGTGTCTGCAACATCACGCCTTTTTCGAAGTTGCGCATGACTTCATCGCCAACCACTTCTTCTTTGCGATGATAAACGTCAAGCGCCTGCTGGAAAATACGCTCACGCAGCGTTTCTTCGTGCAGTTCAGGCTCTTTATCCAGCCACGCCTTAATAGGCATATCCAGATCGAAATCGTTCTTCAGGCGCTGTTCCAGGCCTTCCGTATCCCACATTTCTTCCAGAGACTGCGGCGGAATATAGCTGTCGATGGTCGTTTTAAACACATCCTCACGAATACTGGTGATGGTTTCACTGATATCGGACACGTCCAGCAGTTCGTTACGCTGCGTGTAGATCGCACGACGTTGGTCGCTCGCTACATCGTCATATTCCAGCAGCTGTTTACGAATATCAAAGTTACGGCTTTCCACTTTACGCTGTGCGTTAGCAATAGCCTTGGTGACCCACGGGTGCTCAATGGCTTCACCTGGTTTCATACCCAGTTTACGCATCATGTTAGAAACACGATCGGACGCAAAAATACGCATCAGCGCATCTTCCATCGACAGGTAGAAGCGTGATGAACCCGCATCCCCCTGACGACCGGAACGGCCACGAAGCTGGTTATCGATACGACGAGATTCATGGCGCTCAGTACCGATAATGTGCAAGCCGCCCGCCGCCAGCACAGCATCATGACGCACTTTCCAGGCTGCTTTAATTTCTGCAATTTGCTCATCATCTGGGTTTTCCAGATGTGCCACTTCTGCCTGCCAGCTACCACCCAAGACGATGTCCGTACCGCGACCGGCCATGTTGGTTGCGATAGTGACAGCGCCAGACTGCCCGGCCTGAGCAACGATATCTGCTTCCATCGCGTGGAACTTCGCATTCAACACACTGTGTTTGATGCCCGCTTTCTCCAGCGCCTGAGAAACCACTTCTGATTTCTCAATGGAGATCGTACCAACCAGAATCGGTTGACCTTTTACGGAGCGGTCTTTGATATCTTCAATGATGGCATCGATTTTTTCCTGCTCGGTCATGTAGACCAGATCAGGCAAGTCTTTACGAATCATCGGACGGTTGGTCGGCACCACAATCGTATCCAGCTTATAAATGGAGCTGAACTCGAAAGCTTCGGTATCTGCCGTACCCGTCATACCTGCCAGTTTTTCATACAAGCGGAAGTAGTTTTGGAAGGTAATGGAAGCCAGCGTCTGGTTTTCATTCTGAATGGCCACCTTCTCTTTCGCTTCCACAGCCTGATGCAGGCCATCGGACCAGCGACGCCCCTGCATGGTACGTCCAGTGTGTTCATCAACGATGATAACTTCACCGTCTTTTACAATATAATCCACATCGCGGGCAAACAGCACATGCGCACGCAGCGCGGCAGTAACATGGTGCATCAGCATAATGTTCGTCGGAGAGTACAGTGATTCCCCCTCTTCCATAATGCCTTCTTTCACCAGCAGCTCTTCCACCAGAACCAGACCACGCTCGGTGAGGTTCACCTGACGCGCTTTCTCATCAACAGAGAAATGGCCTTCGCCGTGGAAAGTATCCGAATCCTCTTTATCCTGACGAATCAGGTGAGGAATAATTTTATTGACGCTGATATAAAGCTCGGAACTGTCTTCAGCCGGGCCGGAAATAATCAGTGGCGTACGCGCTTCATCTATCAGGATGGAGTCAACCTCATCCACCAGCGCATAGTACAATTTACGCTGCACACGTTCTTCCGGGCTGAAAGCCATGTTGTCACGCAGGTAGTCAAAACCGTATTCGTTATTGGTACCGTAGGTAATATCTGCGGCATAAGCTTCACGCTTCGCTGGTGCAGGCATCCCCGGCAGGTTGATACCCACGCTCAGGCCAAGGAATTCAAACAAAGGACGGTTATTTTCGGCATCACGCTGTGCCAGATAATCGTTCACGGTAACCACATGTACGCCACGGCCAGTCAGCGCGTTCAGGTACGCAGGTAACGTTGCTGTCAGCGTTTTACCTTCACCAGTACGCATCTCCGCAATACACCGCTCGTTCAGCACCATACCGCCAAGAAGCTGCACGTCGAAGTGACGCATGCCAAAGACACGCTTACTGGATTCACGCACCACGGCGAAGGCTTCCGGCAGCAGGTTCTCCAGCTTTTCGCCTTTTTCCAGACGAACACGGAACTCCAGCGTTTTCGCTTGCAGCTCCTCATCTGAAAGTTTTTCCATTTCTGGTTCTAAACGACTAATAACATCGACATTTTTACGCATACGACGCAGCGTACGATCGTTACGGCTACCAAAAATTTTGGTTAGGATATTCATGACCATAATAATTTTAATCTCACAAGTGCCACGTATCCAGTGGCAACACAATATCGAAAACCTGAGAAACTCAGCAAAAACGAGAGAAATTTCTTCAGCTAATTATCTATTACACTTTCAGCTGAGAAGGTAGGGTCCTGCACGGATGCCGCGGATTTGGGCAAGCCAGATGCCGATTTGATGATGTGCCTGAGGATAAAAAGTGACTCGTCCAGCATGGGGGGAGATCACAAAGGGAAACTGGGAATCCTGCGTCAGCAACGCATTTAGCGTATCCAGTAACACCAGAGAATGGGGCTGTAGTTCGTCAACCTGTTGGGCATTGGCCGTCTGTGGCGTCGTCAATGCAAAGGAAAGGTGGCGGATTACCGTACGAATCGCATGCTGATGCCAGTAATCAACGCTATAGGACGAGCGCCGATGCGCTTCCTTTAGCGCCACCAGATCGGTAAGGCTTAGTGATACACTATTCTGGCGACTAACACTGGAGGCTGAATTAGGGTGTGAGACAATATCCTGTGATTCATTCAGGCTTGTCGGCAGACCAAGACTCGCCGCAACCATCCCTAATAAGAGATGCGGCCAGAAATAACGTCTGCCAAATTGTCGCCAACGATTTAGAATACCAATCACGAGTTAACATCCACCGGAGCCAGGTCTATGCGTGATAGCCGCCCACAATCACTGGAATTTCTGTTTGATAGCGCATCAATGTCGGGTAAAGGCCCGCTACAAGATGTGCAACAGCGCGCTATCGCCTTATTAAAACTCAACCGTGCCGTACGCGGATTACTGCCTGCACCGTTGCACCCATGGTGCCGCGTCGCTAATTACCGGCAAGGTTTGCTGATACTGGAAACCGCCAACGCCAGTTGGCTGATGCGGTTACGTTACGAACAGCCTGCGTTGCTCTCTGCATTACGCGCACAAATATTACCATCATTGGCTTCAATCGACATCAGGATTAATCCAACGCTTGCCGCAAAAGGGCATGAAATCGTGAAAAATAGTGACATTTCAGCGACAGGGAACACCGACAGCAAACCGTTGCGTCAGTTGAGTGAACAAAGTGCGGAGACATTGAGGACGTTAGCAGGCAATAGCCCAGAAAAACTCAGAAAGATATTAGAACGACTGGCTTCACTGGCCGGAGAGAGTACCAGTAAAACCAGTCGTAATAAGAAGTGACTACTTCAGGTGTTACGCCAGCACGATAGACGGTGCTTTAAACGCCAGCGGCATTTCAGCTTCATCTTCAAAGGTCACGTATTCCCACGCTTCCTGATTTGCCAGCACAGCCTGCAACAATTTGTTGTTGAGAGCATGGCCTGATTTAAATGCAGAAAACGCACCGATGATGTTATGACCACACATAAACAGGTCGCCGATGGCATCCAGCATTTTATGGCGGACAAACTCATCTTCAAAACGCAGACCGTCTTCATTCAGTACGCGGTAATCGTCAACGACGATGGCACAATCCATACTGCCGCCCAGGCACAACCCACGAGACTGCAAGTATTCGATATCGCGCATGAAGCCGAACGTACGCGCACGACTAATCTGGCGAACAAACGCATCAGCAGAGAAATCCAAACGATAGCGCTGGTTGCCCGCATCAATCGCCGGGTGGTTGAAGTCGATAGTGAAATCCAAGCTAAAGCCGTTAAACGGTTTCATTTCGGCCCACTTGTCGCCATCTTCAACGCGAACTGACTGCTTGATGCGTACGAATTTCTTGGCACAGTTCAGCTCTTCGATACCCGCATCTAACAGCAGATAAACGAACGGGCTGGCGCTGCCATCCATAATTGGAATTTCCGGTGCGTCAACATCAATGACAATATTGTCAATGCCCAACCCTGCAAGCGCAGCGTTAAGATGCTCCACCGTAGAAATACGCACGTCATGCTCATTAACCAGGCAAGTACAGAGCATGGTATCACGCACGGATTTTGCATCAGCCGGGAAATCAACCGGGGGATTCAAGTCTGTGCGGCGATAGATGACCCCGGTATTTGCCGGTGCAGGACGCATGGTCAACGTGACCTTCTTGCCAGTATGTAACCCGACACCAGTCGCCTGAACAATACGTTTTAATGTACGTTGTTTGATCATCATTTTATCTCGCATGTTACTGAACCTACCGACCTAGTATAGACCAAGCTCGGGGGCACAGTTTAGCACAAAGAGCGGAGATTCCAACGTTATCTGGCAGCAAATTAGTCTGCCTGCTTACGCAGAAACGCCGGAATATCCAGATAGTCTGGCTCTTTATTCGTCTGCGGATTCTGGTCGTTAACCACTTTGGCAGCCGGTTTTTCCTGCGCCAGCGGTGTCATACCGTGTTGCTGGTAACGATGATCCATCACAGGCTGACTAGCTTGCTTATTCGTCACCAGAGTAATCTCAGGACGTTTGTCCATGCCGATCCCCGTTGCAACAACCGTCACACGCAGTTCATCATTCATTTCAGGATCAAGCGACGTACCGATCACTACTGTCGCATTGTCGGATGCGAATGCACGGATGGTGTTACCTACCGTCTCGAACTCATCCAGACGCAGGTCGAAGCCCGCAGTGATGTTGACCAACACGCCACGTGCGCCAGACAGATCGATATCTTCCAGCAGTGGGCTGGAGATCGCCATTTCTGCTGCTTCTTCTGCACGGTCTTCACCGCGCGCAACACCGGATCCCATCATGGCATAACCCATTTCGGACATCACGGTACGTACGTCTGCAAAGTCGACGTTCATCAGGCCAGGACGCGTGATCAGCTCGGCAATACCCTGCACCGCACCTTTCAGTACATCATTTGCCGCGCCAAATGCATCCAGCAGGGAAATACCGCGCCCCAGCACTTTCAGCAGCTTGTCGTTTGGAATCGTGATCAGCGAGTCGACGTGCTTAGACAGCTCGGCGATACCCTGCTCCGCAAACGCCATGCGCTTTTTGCCTTCAAAGTTGAAAGGCTTGGTCACCACAGCAACGGTCAGAATGCCCAGGTCTTTTGCTACTTCGGCCACAACCGGTGCAGCACCTGTACCCGTACCACCGCCCATACCTGCGGCGATAAACACCATGTCTGCACCTTCCAGTGCTGCACGTAGTGCTTCACGATCTTCTTCAGCCGAATTACGGCCAACTTCCGGGTTAGCGCCTGCGCCCAAACCTTTCGTGATGCCGCTACCGATCTGAATCGTCTGGCCAACAGCCGTTTTACGTAATGCCTGCGCATCCGTGTTGACCGCAAAGAATTCGACGCCTTCGATGCGCTCGCGCACCATGTGTTCGACGGCGTTACCGCCGCCGCCGCCGACGCCGATGACTTTAATCACCGCGTCGTTGGTTAATTCCATTGGTTCAAACATAATTTCTCTCCGTTTGTGCCTGTAACTGCGAGATCATAAAACTGTGCCAGGTGATCTCTTTGATAAAATTAAAATTCTTTCCTCAACCAGCTGTTGATTCTCTTGAACCAGTTGCTCACTGAGGCACGTTTTTCGACTTCATGCTCACCACCTAGGTGAGATTCTTTTCCGTAATGGAGCAACCCAACCGCCGTTGAGTAATAAGGCTCTTGGGCATAATCCGTCAGCCCTGTTATATTCATTGGTTGTCCAATACGCACCTGTGTGTGGAACACACGCTGCGCACAGGCCGCCAGACCGTCTATTTGCGCGGCACCGCCCGTCAGCACAATCCCTGCCGCCAGATGGTGTTTCACGCCTTGTTGACGCAACTGCTCCTGCAACTGTAAAAGTTCATCGTTCACCAGATTCAACAGCTCGGTGTAACGTGGTTCAATCACTTCCGCCAATGTCTGTCTTTGCAGACTGCGGGGTGGACGTCCTCCAACGCTCGGGACCTCCACATTCTCATCTTTGCCGACGATTGCGCCTAATGCACAACCATGGCGTACCTTGATCGCTTCGGCATCCGTCGGCGGTGTGCCAAACGCATAGGCAATGTCGCTTGTAACTACATTGCCAGCATACGGAATCACTTTAGTGTGTCGCAATGCGCCGCCGGTATAGACCGCGATATCCATTGTACCGCCACCGATATCGACTACACACACACCCAGCTCACGTTCGTCTTCTGTCAGCACCGCATAGCTGGATGCCAGCCCTGCAAAAATCAGTTGGTCGACCTTTAAGCCACAGCGTTCAACAGCTTTGACAATATTCTTAGCCATATCGTTATGGCAGGTTATCAGGTGGACTTTCGCCTGCATGCGCACGCCGGATAAGCCAACCGGGTTTTTAATCCCTTCCTGATAATCGATCGCGTATTCCTGTGGGATCACATGGAGAACTCGGTGCTCATCGCGCACGCGCACAGACTTGGCGGTGTGTACCACGCTTTCTACGTCGTCCTGCGTAACCTCTTCTTCTGAAATAGGCACCATCCCTATTTCATTCTGGCAACTGATGTGTTTTCCCGACAGCGCCAGATACACGGAAGAGATCTGGCAGTCTGCCATCAACTCAGCCTGATCAATAGCGCGCTGAACACATTTAACGACCGATTCCAGATCGTTTACGCCACCTTTATCCATACCGCGTGACGGGCAACTGCCCACGCCAATAATATTGACCATGCCATCGGGCAGAACTTCCCCTACCAGCGCAGCCACTTTTGCTGTACCGATTTCCAGCCCAACTACCAGTTTTCTGTCCGTCGACTTGATCATTGTTGTTTAGCCTGTGCCTGTTTCTGGTTACTGTTCTGTTGCTGATCAATGTCTTGTTGCTGACCAACTCGCTGCCGATCAACGTTTTGTTGATCAAGCAAGGCTGGAGCCCAACCTATCGCGGCCCCGCTGTCGTACCGCAAGTCCACATGGCTGAGACGTTTGTTTTCGCTCTGAGCCTGCCGCTGCAACAGCGGGTACAGCTCGATAAAGCGTTGCAGACGTTTAGCCCTATCATCCCGCCCTAATTCAAGGCGAGTATCATCATCTAATCCTAGCTGCCACGAATGTCGCGCACTCATCGCAACCATCTTTAACGTAAACTTTCCAGCAGCCAGCGTCTGATTCATTGTGCGATAACCTTCCAGCACCTCTGCCTCACTACCTTCCGGGCCATACAGCAGTGGCAGCTTGCGATTACCAATGCGTTCGGCAGGTACACTGAACGAATTTCCTTCCGCATCAACCATTAGCTGATCATTCCAACGCGCAACCGGAACATATTCAACCAGATGAATCTTTAATTCGTCCGGCCACTGCTTACGCACGCTAGCCTGCTTTATCCACGATAGACGCTCGATCTGCTGCTGGATCACATTCACATCTTGTGTCATGAACGTTCCAGGCGACCCCAACGACAAAATTGCCTGACGGATATCGTCGTTGGTGGTGTACTGCCTTTCCCCTGTTACTGCCATGCGGGAGAGCGGCAAGCGGCTGGCATCTTTCATCCACCCCACCACCATCCAGCCTCCCCAGACGATCGTCCCTATCACCATCAGCAGGAAAATTACTCCTGCTAATTGGCCTCCATTACTGCGACGTGTTCCTTTCGTCGGTTCTGGCTCTCGTCCGCGTGTATTCAGCGCTGCCTGCGACATATCAGCCAGCAAGCTCCAGAATTTTCACGACCAATTGCGAGAAAGTCAGGCCACGTTGACGCGCCGCCATAGGAACCAGACTGTGGCTCGTCATCCCCGGAGAGGTATTCACTTCAAGCAGGTAGAAAGCGTCGTCGCTATCCAGCATAAAATCGACACGTCCCCATCCGCTGCAATCTACCGCACGATAAGCCGCCATCGCCAATGCAGCTAACGCTTGCTCTTGCTCGTCTGACAAACCACTCGGACAGAAATACTGCGTATCATCCGATAAATACTTCGCTTCATAATCGTAAAACGTACCCGCGGGTTGAATACGAATAGAAGGCAATACCTCATCACCTAGGATAGCAACCGTATACTCTGGACCGCTCAGCCATTTTTCGACCAGAACATCGTCATCGTGGCGGAATGCTTCTTCCAGTGCGGCAGGCAGGTCGCTAAGCGTATTCACTTTGCTCATACCCACACTGGAACCTTCACGGCTTGGCTTGACGATCAGCGGCAACCCGAGATGGGTGAACTGCGCCAATAACGTATTCGCTTCCGTATCTAAATATTGGCGACGATCCAGCGCCACATAAGGCGACACCGGCAACCCCACCGCTTGCCACACCTGTTTGGTTCGGAGCTTATCCATCGTCAGTGCAGATGCCATGACGCCGCTACCGGTATAAGGCAACCCCAGAAATTCCAGAACACCCTGCAATGTGCCATCTTCACCACCACGACCATGCAAGGCGATAAAAACGTTGGTAAAACCTTCTTCTTTCAACGTCGTCACAGGGAAGTCACGCGTATCAACCGCATGCGCATTGATGCCCGCTTCTTTCAGGCCAGCCAAAACCGCCTGACCGGAAAGTAACGACACTTCACGTTCGGCAGAGGTTCCACCAAGCAATACAGCAACTTTCTCAGTCATGATGTTCCTCATTCGCTTATCTGCGGCTGTAATCTGGAATCAGCCAGTTTACGCGCCAGTTTACCGATATTGCCGGCACCCTGAACCAAGATCAGGTCTTCACCTCGTAGCGCCTGTGACAACAGTTCCGGTAAAGTATCCATATCCGTCACCAGAATCGGATCAATCTTACCTCTTCCGCGAATCGTACGGCACAGCGAACGGCTGTCTGCACCTGGAATCGGCGATTCTCCTGCGGAATACACATCCAGCATCAGCAACACGTCAACCTGTGATAACACGTGCGCAAAATCGTCATACAAATCGCGGGTTCGCGTATAACGATGCGGCTGAAAAATCATGACCAGCCGCTTATCCGGCCACCCAGCACGGGCCGCTTTAATCGTGGCATCGACTTCCGTCGGATGATGACCGTAATCATCCACCAACATCGCTGTACCACTTTGCCCATTCACTAGTTCAAGCGGGTATTCGCCGAGAAAATCAAAACGACGACTGGTGCCCTGAAAACGCTCAAGTGCACGTAGAATTGCTTCGTCATCAATACCTTCATCGGTCGCTACAGCAACCGCTGCCGCCGCGTTGAGCGCATTGTGACGCCCCGGTGCATTCAGCGTGACATTGAGCAACGTTTTGTCTTTTCGCTCCAGCGTAAAGTGCCCTTGCGCGCCTGTCTGGCGATATCCAGCAACGCGCACATCCGCATCATCGCTAAAACCATACGTAGTGATATGGCGGCCAACGCGCGGCAACAGTTCGCGAATAACAGCATCGTCAATACACATCACAGCCTGACCGTAAAACGGCAAATTGTGCAGAAAATTGATGAACGTCTGCTTCAGGTTCTCAAAATCGCCCTGATAAGTGTCCATATGATCGGCTTCAATGTTGGTCACAATCGCCACCATCGGCTGCAAATGCAGGAAAGACGCATCGCTTTCATCGGCTTCTGCAATCAGGTAACGGCTTGATCCCAAACGCGCATGTGTTCCTGCCGCTTTCACTAAGCCGCCGTTCACAAACGTCGGATCCAATCCCGCTTCCGCGTAAATGCTGGTGACCATCGCCGTTGTCGTCGTCTTACCGTGCGTACCCGCGATCGCAATACCGTGACGAAAACGCATCAGTTCTGCCAACATCTCTGCACGACGGATCACCGGAATACGTGCGTCATGTGCGGCGACAATCTCGGGGTTATCCGCAGTAATTGCACTCGACACCACAACCACACTGGCGTTCAGAACATTCTCTGCACGATGGTGGAAATAAATCTGCGCGCCAAGTTTGGTCAACTGCTGCGTCACCGCATTCGGTGCCAGATCGGAACCGCTAATTTCATAACCTTCGTTGGCCAACACTTCGGCGATACCACCCATGCCAGCACCACCGATGCCGACAAAGTGTATGTGCCGGACGCGATGCATCTCGGGCACGATTGAACGTAGTTTCGCCAGTTGTTGAGTATTCACTTTATTCTATCGCTACCTTGTAGCGCCGTCGCACAGCCTTCTGCCCGACAACGTTGTATTAATTAACCATGAGCCACATGTGTGGCCCGACTGCCTGCCGCTGCACTGACTTCCGCCGCAACCCGCTCGGTTGCATCTGGAATCGCCACTGCACGGGCTTTTTGCGCCATTTTCAGCAATGTAGTGCGATCCCAACCGGACAACACCTCGCTGACAGCCGCCACGCTGAACTGTGGCTGCTCAATAATTTTTGCTGCACCGGCCTTTTCCAACGGCAGCGCATTCCAGTACTGCTGCCGATCTTTATGCTGAAACGGCACAAACAGCGCCGGCAACCCGGCTGCCGCAATTTCACTGACGGTCAAAGCACCGGAACGGCACACTACAACGTCAGCCCAAGCGTAGGCTGCAGCCATATCATCAATAAATTCGGTAATCTTGTGCTGCGTCTGCCCAGCATCCTGATAAGCCTGCTGAACGGTTAATAACGCGCCTTTACCGACCTGATGCCAAATCGTAATACGATCGCTCAACTGTGCTGCTACGCCGGGTAGCGTTTGGTTCAGCACTCTTGCGCCCTGACTGCCACCAACAACCAGCACCCTCACAGGGCCTGAGCGATCGGCTAATCGTGTTTCTGGCGCAGGCAGTGCCAACACATCGGTTCTTACCGGGTTACCCACGACATCCGCTTTGGGAAACGCGCCCGGAAATGCCTGCAATACTTTTTTAGCGATATGGGATAACCAGCGATTGGTCAGCCCTGCAATACCATTCTGCTCATGCAGTACAACCGGAATGCCACACAGCCAGGCAGCCAGACCGCCGGGGCCAGAAACGTAACCGCCCATACCCAGCACCACATCAGGCTGGTAACGACGCATAATCGCCCGCGCCTGACGCACTGCCTGAAAAATACGGATCGGAGCACTTAACTGCGCCCGAATGCCTTTACCGCGCAAGCCAGAAATGCGGATAAAATCAATTTCGATACCGTGCTTAGGCACCAAATCGGCTTCCATACGATCCGCCGTACCTAACCAGCGAACCTGCCAGCCCTGCGCCATCAGGTGGTGTGCAACCGCCAGCCCGGGGAAGACATGCCCGCCCGTGCCACCAGCCATCACCATCAAACGCTTGCCTTCGCCACTCATCGGGCACCTCTCGTAAACGCCTGCGCTTTTGTCAGACGCGTTTCAAAATCAATGCGTAACAGCAAAACAATCGCCGTCGACATAATGAGCAAACTGGAACCACCGTAACTGATCAGCGGTAGCGTTAACCCTTTAGTCGGTAGCATTCCCGCCGCTGCGCCAACGTTCACCAGCGTCTGAAAGCTGAACCAAACGCCAATCGAACACGCTAGAAAGCCCGAAAAGCGCTGATTGATCTCCAGCGCCCGCTTTCCGATAGACATCGCGCGAAAAGCGACGAAGAATATCATTAACAACGCCAAAACCACACCGATATACCCCAGTTCCTCACCTAAAATAGAGAAAATGAAATCGGTATGCGCCTCCGGCAAATATTCCAGTTTCTGTACTGAATTCCCTAGACCTTGCCCCCAGAATTCACCACGCCCAAACGCCATCAGAGATTGTGTTAACTGGTAGCCGTCGCCGAACGGATCTTCCCACGGGTTCCAGAAAGACGTCACACGCCGCATACGGTAGGGTTCAGCCACAATCAGCAGGGCAACGGCAAACCCGCCGGAACCAATGATCGCCAGAAACTGCCACATCTTGGCACCAGCCAGAAACAACATTGCTAGCGTCGTAATAAACAGCACGACTACAGTGCCGAGGTCAGGCTGAGCCAGCAACAGCACAGCCAACACCACCATCACGCCCATCGGTTTGCAAAAGCCCCAGAAGTTATTTCGGACTTCTTCAACCTTGCGCACCATGTAACTAGACAGGTAGCAAAACAGCGCCAGCTTGGACAATTCCGCAGGCTGGATGCGCAATGGCCCCAGTGAAATCCAGCGTGATGCACCGTTGACCGAGCTTCCCACTGCAAGTACAACCAGCAGCATGACCATGGCAAGCAATAGCAGCACTGGGCTGTAACGCTGCCATATCTCCATTGGGATGCGCAGGGTGATTAACGACAAGCCAAATGCCAAACCCAAATAAATCGCATCACGCTTCGCAAATAAAAACGGGTCGCTGGCAAGACGCTGCCCAACAGGCATGGAAGCCGACGTTACCATCACAAAACCAATCACAGCCAGTCCAAGCGTCAGCCACACCAGCGTTCTATCGTACAGAACGATGCTGAGCGTATCGCTTTCGCGCGTCCCCATAACCCAGCTCTTGATGCGTTCGATAAACGCCATTCCGGAGAACCGCATTAGCCTAGCTCCTCCGCCAGACGAGCAAACTCATCGCCTCGCTGTTCAAAACTGCGAAACTGATCCAAGCTAGCGCAAGCCGGCGACAGCAACACCATATCGCCCGGCCTTATACGTTCAGCAATAACGCGCATCGCCTGTTCCATCGTTTCTGTCTGCTCGGCAATTTCTGGGCGTAACGCTGCCAACTGTTGCCCGTCACGACCAAAGCAATACAAACGAATGCGCTCACCCTGTAAATACGGCACCAATGGCGAGAAATCAGCAGATTTCCCGTCACCACCTAATAGCAGATGCAAAGTGCCGTCTACAGCCAAACCGCTCAATGCGGCTTCGGTGCTGCCTACATTGGTGGCTTTGGAATCATTGATCCACCGCACGCCATTGCGCTCAAAGGCCATTTGAAAACGGTGCGGCAGCCCGGTAAATGACGTCAACGCCGTCAGCGCAGACGCGCGTGGAATCTTCACAGCATCAGCCAGCGCCAGCGCCGCCAATGCGTTCGTATAATTGTGCTGCCCGACAAGCTTGATTTCACGGGTGTTGAGCACACGTTCACCGTCCACCCGCAGCCAGGTTTCGCCCTGCTGGCGGTTAAGGTGATAATCGCCAACATCAACGCCAAAACTGCGGCAGCGCGCATCCGCCCCGCGAACCGGCATGGTCAGCGCATCGTCAGCATTCACAACACACAAATCTGCGTGTTCATAAATATGCAATTTCGCCGCCCGATACTGCTGTAAACCAAACGGGTAACGGTTAGTGTGATCTTCCGTCACGTTCAGAATCGTTGCCGCAGCAGCGTGCAGGCTAGTCGTCGTTTCCAGTTGGAAGCTCGACAACTCTAGTACATACAGCTGAGCGGGATGTTCCAGCAATTGCAGCGCAGGTAGGCCAATATTGCCACCGACGCCAACCTGCCAGCCTGCGGCACGCGCCATTTCACCGACCAGTGTCGTCACCGTGCTTTTACCGTTAGATCCGGTAATCGCCACAATCGGTGCCTGCGCTTCACGGCAGAACAGTTCGATATCACCAACAATTTCAATGCCAGCGTCAGCGGCGTCACACAGAATCGGCGTCGCCAACGCAACACCGGGGCTGGCGACGATCAAATCCGCGCTCATCAGCCAGTCTTCATTCAGGCTACCGAGATGTCGTTCTACCTGCTCCGGCAGCTTATCCAGACCCGGTGGACTGATACGGGTATCCACCACGCGCGGTACGACACCACGCGCGAGAAAGAAATCAACACAGGAGAGCCCGGTCAGACCCAACCCGATAATGACGACTTTTTTACCCTGATAGTCCACCATGTCTTATCGTACCTTCAGCGTTGCCAGGCCAATCAGCACCAGCATCAACGAAATAATCCAGAAGCGCACAATTACGCGCGGTTCCGGCCAGC
Source organism: Pectobacterium atrosepticum (assembly GCF_000740965.1). NCBI lineage: Bacteria > Pseudomonadati > Pseudomonadota > Gammaproteobacteria > Enterobacterales > Pectobacteriaceae > Pectobacterium > Pectobacterium atrosepticum. The sequence continues at coordinate 4,138,510 of NZ_CP009125.1, forward strand.
CCTTAAGTTCATAATGATGATGAATTGGCGCCATGCGGAAAATCCGCTGCCCGCGCAACTTAAAGGACCCAACCTGCAGAATCACCGACAGCGTTTCGACCACGAACACACCGCCCATAATCACTAACAAAAACTCCTGACGCAGCAAGACCGCAATCGTCCCCAGCGCGCCGCCCAACGCCAGTGAACCAACGTCACCCATGAACACCTGCGCCGGATAGGTGTTAAACCACAGGAATCCAAGCCCCGCGCCAACAATTGCAGTACAGACGATCACCAACTCACTGGCATGACGGATATATGGAATATGCAGATAACCGGCAAAATTCATGTTCCCTGTTGCCCATGCCACCAGCGCAAAACCAGCAGCAACAAACACGGTCGGCATGATTGCCAAGCCATCCAGACCATCGGTCAGGTTTACGGCATTACTGGTGCCGACAATGACAAAGTAGGCCAGCGCAACATAGAGCAGACCCAATTGCGGCATCACATCTTTGAAAAACGGCACGACAAGCTGTGTGGCTGGCGTATCTTTACCGATGGAATACATGGTGAAGGCCACCACTAACGCAATCACTGACTGCCAGAAATATTTCCAGCGGGCAATCAACCCCTTGGTATCCTTGCGGACCACTTTGCGGTAATCATCAACAAAACCGACCGCGCCATAGCCTGCTAGCACGAGAAGTACGCACCAGACATATGGATTAGACAGATTCGCCCACATCAAAACGGAAACGATAATCGCCACCAAGATCATCACGCCCCCCATCGTCGGGGTACCGCGCTTGCTGAAATGTGATTCTGGCCCTTCGTTACGCACAACCTGCCCAATCTGCAAACGTTGCAGCCAGGCGATCATATGCGGTCCCATCCATAAGGAAATAACCAATGCGGTCAGCAGGCTGACAATGGCGCGGAACGTCAAATAAGAAAAGACGTTAAAACCGGTATAAAGTTTGGCCAAATGTTCGGCCAGCCATACTAACATTGCGCATTCTCCTGTAATGCATGTACAACCTGCTCCATCGCAGCACTGCGTGAGCCTTTAACCAATACGCTGATGACGTTATGTTCTGACATCAGCACCTTCAAACGTGAAACCAGCGCGGCTTTATCCTGAAAATGTTCACCATTGCCGCTGGCAGTGCCGATCAATTCACTCAACGTTCCCACACTCAATACGCGATCGATGCCCGCAACACGCGCCGCTTCGCCCACTTGACGATGACACTCAGGGGCTTCATCCCCCAGTTCACCCATATCACCGACGACCATCACGCGGTAGCCTGGCATTTCCGCCAGTACCTGTGCGGCAGCCGTCATCGAACCCACATTAGCGTTGTAGCTGTCATCCAACAGCAGCTTGCCTTCAGACAAAGCAATCGGAAACAGCCGCCCCGGCACTGCCTGAAGCTGGGATAATCCAGATTTAACGGCTTCCAACGTCGCCCCAACGGACATTGCCAGTGCAGTCGCCGCCAGTGCGTTCGACACATTATGCCGGCCGGGTAAAGGGAGCAGAACCTGCGTTTCACCAAATGGCGTGTGCAGCGTGAAATGCGTACCTTGCGCCAACACGTCTACGTCGCTGGCAAAAAAGTCGATGTCGCAAGCGGCCTGCGGCGAGAAACGCCAGACAGTTTTATGATTCAGCATGACCTGCCAGTGCGGGAAATCGTTACTGTCCGCATTCACGATCGCTACGCCGTCTACTGGCAAACCAGAAAAAATCTCACCTTTTGCCTGCGCTACACCAGCCAGTGAACCAAAACCCTCCAGATGCGCAGCGGCCAGATTGTTGACCAGCGCGCTTTCCGGACGCACCAGATCGGTGGTATAGGCAATCTCACCAATGTGATTCGCCCCCAGTTCAATGACCGCAAACTGGTGTTCCGCCGTCAAACGCAGCAGCGTTAACGGTACACCGATGTCGTTGTTAAAGTTACCGGCGGTATACAGCACGGAACCACACTGGCGAAGAATCGCCGCCGTCATCTCTTTAACCGAGGTTTTTCCGGAAGAGCCTGTCAGTGCAACAACGCGCGCCGTTGACTGCTGACGAACCCAGGCCGCCAATTGTCCCAACGCCAAACGCGTATCGCTCACCAGCAGTTGTGGTTCATCAACAAGTAAGCGCTTACTGACTAACAGAGCCGCCGCGCCGCCTTTTACCGCATCAGCGGCGTAATCATGCGCATCAAATTTTTCGCCTTTCAGCGCGACAAATAAGCAGCCGGATGACAACTTACGCGTATCGGTTGAAACGTCTTCAATATCGATGTTTTCACCAATCAACTGCGCATTGAGCACCGTGGCGAGTTGCTGCAAGGAAACGCGAATCATGCGATCACCCCCAGCAGACGAGCAACGGTGATACGATCCGAATAATCAAGACGCTGATTGCCAACCAGTTGGTAATCTTCGTGTCCTTTGCCCGCAACCAGCACAACGTCATTTTCCTGAGCCTGCATAATCGCACTGGTGACCGCTTCGGCACGTCCGTGAATCACCTGAACCCGTCCGGCATCCAGCAGCCCAGAGAGAATATCGGCAACGATCGCCTGAGGTTCTTCACTACGCGGGTTATCATCAGTCACTACAACGCGATCGGCCAGCTGTTCTGCGATGCCACCCATAAGTGGGCGCTTACCTTTATCGCGATCGCCACCGCAGCCAAACACACACCAGAGTTTGCCCTGACAGTGCAGACGTGCCGCTTCAAGCGCTTTTTCCAGCGCATCTGGTGTGTGAGCGTAATCAACCACAACCGTTGGTTTTCCTTCAGCGTGGAAAACTTCCATACGACCGCACACGGGCTGCAGTTGAGATCCCGCGATAACCAACTTGTCGAGCGGGTAGCCAAGAGACAGCAGCGTCGCCAGCGCCAGCAGCATATTGCTGACGTTAAACGCGCCCATCAGGCGGCTTTCAATTTCGCCCTGTCCCCAGCTTGAATCAAACGCAATCGTGGCGCCGTTGTCGTGATAATCAATCTGTGTCGCTTTCAACCAGCGCCCACGGCAGCCGGGAACTAAATTGTTTTCCATCGTCACAGCAACAGCATCAGGCAGCTTTGCTAACCAACGTAGCCCGACCTCATCATCAGCATTGATAATCATCTGCCCAACGCGATGCTCGGCAAACAGCAACCATTTGGCCGCTTCATAGCTTTCCATATCACCGTGGTAATCAAGATGGTCACGGCTCAGGTTGGTGAACACTGCCGCCGTAAATGGCAACGCAGCCACGCGGTTTTGTACCAGCCCGTGGGAGGACACTTCCATTGCGGCAAACGTCGCACCTTGTTCTACTAACTGGCTTAAAACCTGCTGAACATCGACGGCGGAACCCGTCGTATTTTCTGTTGGAATAGCCCGACCCAATAGGCCATTGCCTACCGTGCCCATCACTGCACTCATTTCGCCTAATGCCTGGCTCCACTGCGCCAGAAGCTGAGTCGTCGTCGTTTTCCCGTTGGTTCCCGTTACCCCAATCAGCTGTAATTTTTCCGCAGGCTGCTGATAGAAACGGCCTGCCAGTGCGGAAAGCCGCTGATTCAGACTACTGAGATACACCACTGGCACACCGTGCATTTCGCGAACGGTACCATCAGCGGCCTCACCGTCTGCCTCAGCAACAATCGCTGCTACGCCTTGCGCAATTGCCTGCGGAATATAGCGCCGTCCATCTGCTTTGTGCCCAACAATTGCGACAAACAGATCCCCGGCAGCCGCGACGCGGCTGTCTAATATCATTTCCCGCAGCGCGCACGCCGGGGCGTCTTGCACCCACGGCGCAAGTAAATCGCGCAAATTACGATCTGCCACGTGATCCCTCTTCTCTATTAATTACAAACTCGTTTTTGTCGCCCGTCGGCAACGCATCCGGTTCAATATTCATCGTACGCAGAACGCCGCCCATAATGGCGCCAAAGATTGGCGCAGAAACCGCGCCGCCGTAGTACTTTCCTGCCTGCGGATCGTTGATCACAACAACGAGAGCAAAGCGTGGATTACTGGCTGGCGCCACGCCCGCCGTATAGGCAATGTATTTGTTGATGTATTTGCCATCCGGTCCAACTTTCTTGGCCGTACCGGTTTTAATCGCGATACGGTAACCTTTGATGGCCGCTTTAGTACCGCCGCCGCCGGGCAGCGCAACGCTTTCCATCATGTGCACCACGGAACGTACCAGCGCTTCCGAGAAGACACGCTCGCCTGGAACGGGTGGATCGACTCTGGTAATCGACAGCGGACGGTAAATACCGAAACTGCCGATCGTGGCATAGACTCGCGCTAACTGTAACGGTGTTACCATCAGCCCGTAGCCGAAAGAAAAGGTGGCCCTCTCTATGTCAGACCACCGTTGTTTTTGAGGGTATAAGCCACTGCTTTCTCCAACCAACCCCAAATTGGTCGCTTTTCCTAATCCAAAGCGCGCGTAAGTATCTACAAGCGCAGAGGAAGGCATCGCTAACGCCAGCTTAGATACGCCAACGTTACTCGACTTCTGAAGCACACCCGTCAGCGTTAATTCACTGTAACGCGCTACGTCTTTGATTTCATGACCATTGACGTAATACGGCAGGGTGCTTAGGACACTATTTTCTTTCACCACCCCGCGCTGCAGCGCCGTCATCACCACCATCGGTTTAACGGTAGAGCCGGGTTCGAAAATGTCGGTAATCGCGCGGTTACGCATAATGTCTTGCGGCGTACCCGACAGATTGTTCGGGTTATAAGACGGGCTATTCGCCATTGCCAACACTTCGCCAGTATTCACATCAACCAGTACGGCCGTTCCTGACTCAGCTTTGTTAAACGCAACAGCGTTATTGAGTTCGCGGTAAACCAGCGCCTGTAAACGCTCATCAATACTGAGCGCTAGATTATGTGCAGCCTGGCTGTCAACGGAGGAGATATCTTCAATCACGCGGCCAAACCGGTCTTTACGCACGGTTCGTTCACCGGGTTGCCCAGTCAGCCAGCGGTCAAAACTTTTCTCTACCCCTTCGATACCTTGCCCATCGATATTGGTGAAGCCGATGAGGTGAGAGGTCACTTGTCCAGAAGGATAATACCGGCGGGACTCCTGCCGTAGATTAATGCCCGGCAATTTCAGCTTATGGATGTATTCGCCAATAGCGGGGTTCACCTGACGCGCCAGATAAACAAAGCGCCCTTTAGGATTAGCATTGATCTTGGTTGACAGCTGATCTAACGGGATATCAAGCGCATCGGAAAGTGCTTTCCAGCGTGTATCCAGCGTAATGCCACCACGCTCGTTGACTTCTTTCGGATCAGCCCAGACGGCATTCACCGGCACGCTGACGGCCAAAGGACGGCCAGCGCGATCGCTTATCATACCGCGCGCCGTTGGCACTTCCTGCACTCGCAGGGAACGCATATCCCCTTCGCGCACCAGTTTGTCTGGGTTGATGACCTGAAGATAAGCTGCGCGAGCCATTAAGCCAGCCATCGCAAACAGGATACAGCCGCAAAGCAACGCAAAACGCCAGCTAACAAAGCTGGCTTGATCTTCCTGGCGCTTTAACTTTCCTGTACGTGCTGCTTTCATACTTAGCTGGCTGCCTATTTAGTTCATTGTTTAACCACAATATTTTCCTGTGACGGATCAACATGCCCCATTTGCAGTTTTTCCGTCGCGATCCGCTCAACGCGGCTATGATCCCCTAGTGAGTTCTCCTCCAGGATCAGATTTCGCCATTCAATATCCAACGCATCACGCTCCAGCAGAAGCTGTTCGCGTTCTGCTGTTAGCAAGCGCGTGCGGTGCGCCGTCGTTACCACAAAGACCGCAGAAATCAGCACGGCAACCATCAGCAACACCGGGAGCTTTGCATTACGCAGCAGATCCTCACCGATGACACCGACCAGAGTATGCCGCTCGTTACCGATCATGCAGGCAGTCTCTCAGCGAACCTAAGCACGGAACTGCGCGCGCGTGGGTTTTCTGCCACTTCCGCTTCCGAAGGCATCAGTTTCTTTCCAACAGGTTTTAACGTCTGTCCGCCCTGGCTGCGCAACTGCTCTTCCGTTAACGGCAAGCCAGCTGGTACCTGTGGCCCACGGCTTTGATGGCGAATAAACCGTTTTACAATCCGATCTTCTAACGAATGGAAGCTGATCACCGACAAACGCCCCTGCGGAGCCAGTACGCTCAGTGCGCCTTCTAACGCACGCTCGATCTCTTCTAATTCGCTATTGATATAAATGCGAATTGCCTGAAAACTGCGCGTTGCCGGATGCTTATGTTTTTCCCGAATCGGACTGGCGGCAGCGATCAACGAGGCCAGCTCTTTTGTCCGCGTCATCGGCTCAGTACGATTACGTTCTACAATCGCGCGGGCAATTCGCTTGGCAAAGCGCTCTTCACCGAACGTTTTCAAGACCCAGACAATGTCGTCAGCTTCCGCTTTCATCAACCATTCAGCAGCGGACGAACCCCGTGTCGGATCCATACGCATATCCAGCGGGCCATCACGCATAAATGAGAACCCACGCTCAGGGTCATCAAGCTGCGGGGAGGAAACGCCAAGATCGAGCAGAACGCCATCGATTTGCCCAGTAAGCCCGAGTTCCGCGACATAATCCGCCATGGCGGAAAACGGCCCGTGAATAATAGAGAAACGTGAATCGTCAATTGCCTTAGCGGCTTCAATAGCCTGAGGATCGCGATCGATAGCTAACAGACGCCCTTCCGGCCCCAGTTGGGAAAGAATCAGACGAGAGTGACCACCACGGCCAAATGTACCGTCGATGTATATGCCGCCGCTGCGAATATTCAGGCCATTTACTGCCTCATCCAACAGGACGGTGGTATGTTTATAATTTTCCAGCATGACTATAGCGATAGGTCCTGCAACCGCTCAGATAAGGGTTCCTGAGTCGATTGTTCAGCGTCAATATCATCCTTGACCTGTTGATACCAAGTCTGTTCATCCCACAGTTCAAACTTGTTGAACTGTCCGACTAGCATCACTTCTTTTTTAAGGTCCGCATGCTGCCTTAACGTATTCGCAATCAACAAACGTCCCGCACTATCCATTTGACACTCGCTAGCATGCCCCAACAACAAACGCTGAACGCGACGTTCAGCGGGGTTCATGCTCGACAAACGAGACAGCTTTTGTTCAATAATTTCCCATTCAGGTAAGGGATAAAGCAGCAGGCATGGCTGATGCAGGTCAATGGTGCAAACCATTTGACCTTGCGATTCCCCGTACAGCATTTCCCGGTATCGGGTAGGCACGGCAAGGCGCCCTTTACTGTCGAGGTTAACCAGCGTAGCCCCACGAAACATACCTGAGTTACCCCTCCATAACCTTTTTCACCACTTTACCCCACAAAATCCCACTATTAAGAGTGTACGGAGGGTATGAAAACCTTGTCAAGCCAGAGCGGACGCGCTTTGGGATTATTCCTGAATGAATTGGGGCCGATATAGAGGTAAAAAGAATAAGGAGTCAGAATTAATAAAGATTAACGTCATGATAATTTGAGAGAAATTCATAGCAAAACGGGATCATTGCAAACATATAGCGACCAACTCCAGTATCTCGATTATTTTTATTGTCACATGCTGATACTAAAGATAAAGGTTTTCAGAATAGTCTCACCAGACCAAACACCTTGAATACCAAGGATTGCCGAGCCTGCAAAATCCTACTGCGCCGGTTAACAGTTGCTCAATGTCACATTTTTAACATCAACATCATCGATTTTGTATTAATCAGCCAATTTACTTTAGGTTAAGCACTCTCACCGACGGATCGGGCTTCCTGAAAAGAAAAGCAGGCTCAGAAAACATGCCGAATAAATTGTGCATCCCACATTTCCAGAGAAGCATTAAATCTTCGAAGAAACGCCACGCGTCCTAAAAAACTCAACTGATTGTTTTTAAAAACTTTAAATTCTTTGCCGCGATAAAAAAACGAGAAATTTGCCGGATAGAAATAAAGTAGCGAAAAAGTATAAAAAACGCTCACAAATAAATATATTTACCTAGTATCAAGCCAATCATTCAGTGATGTAAACTACGCAAATAAAATAAGGCATGACAAAAAACCACATAATTCAGCCTAACCAGTTTATCCGCCCTAAGAATGGAGCAGCCAGGTATGTTTTCCCCGACGTCACGATTGCGAAGCGCCACCGCTGATACCTTTGCGCTCGTTGTCTACTGTTTCATCATCGGTATGGCGATTGAAATCATGCTTTCCGGGATGAGCTTTGAGCAGTCACTGTCTTCACGTCTGCTGTCTATCCCCGTCAATATTGCTATTGCCTGGCCATACGGACTTTATCGCGATCGCGTGTTGAATGTTGCCAAACGCCACGGTGGTGACCATTTCTTCGTGCGCAGCGTTGCCGATCTGTTTGCGTATGTCAGTTTTCAATCCCCTGTTTATGCTGCGATTCTCTGGGTTATCGGGGCAAGTCCTGCACAAATCCTGACCGCAGTCACCAGCAACCTGGTGATATCAATGGTGATGGGCGTAACGTATGGCTATTTTCTGGAATATTGCCGTCGGCTATTTCGAGTCGCATTGCCATAACAATGAATTGAGATCGGATAAAGAAGAGACGCCATAGCAACCTATGGCGCAGAAAGGCAGAGAGAGATTACATCCGGCTCAGTGAGCCACGACGATACAGATTACGCCGGATACGATTCAAGCCAGGCTTCGGCCTTTTCGGTTCATCCAGACTGGCCAGCACCAACTCCAGTACGCGCTCCGCAACTTCACGATGGCGCTGAGCGACAGATAGTACTGGGCACTCCAGATAATCCAACAGCTCATTATCCCCAAAGGTCGCGATAGCCAGATTATTCGGCAGACGCCCGTTAATCTTCAGGTTAACGTCCATCACGCCCTGTAATAACGGGAATGAGGTGGTGAATAACGCTTCTGGCATAGGATTATTTTGCAAATAATCCATAAACGCGGCGGCAGAAGCCACGCGCTCATAGCTATTGGAATAAAGATAATTCACTTCACGCGGATCGCCCGCCCACGCCTGACGGAACCCTTGTTCACGCAGGAAGCTGACTGAAAGTTCAGGCAAAGCACCAAGATAGAGTACCGATTTCGCAGGCATTTTCCTTAATTCTTGCGCCAGCATTTCAGCATCTTCAAGATCGGCCCCCACCACACTGGTAAAGTGCTCACGATCTAATGCTCGGTCTAATGCAATAATCGGCAGGCCACCGTTTATCCAACGCTGATAAAACGGATGCTCAGGTGGCAACGCGGTAGAAACAATAATCGCATCAACTTGGCGCTGTAACAGATGTTCAATACAGCGCATCTCGTTGTCCGGCTGATCTTCGGAACATGCGATTAATAACTGATACCCACGCTGTCTGGCCTGACGCTCCAGATAATTAGCGATGCGCGTATAGCTGGTATTTTCCAGATCGGGAATAACCAGACCAATTGAACGTGTGCGCCCGGCACGTAATCCAGCCGCGACGGCGTTGGGATGATAATTGTGCTCCCTGACGACAGCCATGACTTTCTCAACGGTCTTATCGCTCACGCGATATTGTTTGGCTTTCCCGTTAATGACATAGCTGGCTGTCGTGCGTGAAACACCCGCAAGACGCGCGATTTCATCCAGTTTCACGGTAACCCCTTAGTAGGCCGGAAATAAGTAGGCCGGCTAAATAAAATAATATGATGACCATAAAATCATCATGGATATGGCGTAGATCTAACAGCAGAAGCTTTTGCACGGCAACTGCTTTTATCACGTTACCCACATATTTCAAGCTGCCACATCAATAATGGACGTCTTTTAAGCTGAATATATTACGCCTACTATATCCCAAATAATTCGAGTTGCAGGAAGGCGGCAAGGGAAGGAATCCCGATGAGCTTACTCAGGTAAGTGATTCGGGTGAGTAAGCGCAGCCAACGCACATGCAGCTTGAAGTATTACGGGTATATAAGATAAGAGAAATAAAAAGGCCCGATACGATTATATCGGGCCTCTTAAAGGAAAAAGCAGCGGAAAGTCGATTAACGCATGATTTTATCGCCGCGCGATACGCCGACGATTCCAGAACGCGCCACTTCAACAATTTCGGACACTTCACGCACGGCACTGAGGAACGCATCCAGTTTATCGCTAGTGCCAGCAAGTTGTACGGTATAAAGCGAGGCAGTGACATCCACAATCTGACCGCGGAAAATATCGGCGCAGCGTTTCACTTCTTCACGGGCATAACCTGTGGCCTGTAGCTTCACCAACATGATCTCACGCTCAACGTGCGCACCCTGACCGAGTTCACTGACGCGCAGGACATCCACCAGTTTGTGCAGTTGCTTTTCGATCTGTTCCAACACCTTCTCATCGCCTACCGTCTGGATAGTCATACGGGATAGCGTAGGGTCTTCGGTTGGCGCTACGGTCAGGCTTTCGATATTGTAACCGCGCTGAGAAAACAGGCCGACAACACGGGACAAGGCGCCTGATTCATTCTCAAGTAATACTGATAAAATCCGACGCATGATCAGGTCCTCTCCGTTTTGCTCAACCACATTTCATCCATCGCCCCGCCGCGAATCTGCATAGGGTAAACATGCTCGCTGCTATCGATGTTGATATCAACAAATACCAGACGATCTTTCTGCGCCAGTGCTTGAGACAGCTTACTTTCCAGTTCGTCCGGCGTATCGATAGAAATCCCGACGTGACCGTACGCTTCAGCCAGCTTGACGAAATCCGGTAACGATTCCATATAAGAACTGGAATGGCGGCCAGAATAAATCATGTCCTGCCACTGCTTCACCATGCCGAGGAAACGGTTGTTCAGGTTGATCACCACAACCGGCAGATCATATTGCAGTGCTGTAGAGAGCTCCTGAATATTCATCTGAATGCTGCCGTCACCCGTTACGCAAATTACCGTTTCTTCCGGTAGCGCGAGCTTAATGCCCAATGCCGCAGGCAAGCCAAAGCCCATCGTGCCCAGTCCACCGGAGTTCACCCAACGGCGCGGCAAATCGAAAGGATAATACAGTGCAGCAAACATCTGATGCTGGCCGACATCCGATGCCACATACGCTTTACCTTCGGTCAGCCGATGCAGCGTTTCAATCACCGCCTGCGGTTTAATCTTGTCGCTTTCGGTGTTGTATTTCAGGCAGTGACGCCCACGCCACTGCTCGATACCTTGCCACCAGTCACGTAGCGCATCAAACTGCTGCTGTGCGCCATCCTGTGCCAGCAACTCCAGCATCAGGCTTAGTACCTGTTTGGCATCGCCAACGATAGGGATATCCGCGTTTACCGTTTTGGAAATCGACGCAGGATCGATATCAATATGCAATACCGTCGCATTCGGACAGTACTTCGCCAGATTGTTCGTCGTACGGTCGTCGAAGCGCACCCCTACGGCGAAAATCACATCAGCGTTATGCATAGCTAGGTTGGCTTCATACGTCCCGTGCATTCCCAGCATGCCGAGGCACTGACGGTGCGTTCCAGGGAATCCGCCCAGCCCCATTAGGGAGGTTGTCACTGGCAGGTTCAGTTTTTCCGCAAGCGTCAGCAGCTCTTCGTGACACTCTGCGTTAATCACGCCACCACCACTGTAGATAATCGGCTTTTCTGCCGCCAGCAGGGTTTGCAACGCACGGCGAATCTGACCTTTGTGCCCTTGAACCGTTGGGCTATAGGAGCGCATGCTGACGCTTTCGGGATAAACGTACGGCAGTTTATTCGCCGGACTCATGATGTCTTTTGGTAGATCGACGACCACCGGCCCCGGACGTCCGGTTGATGCCAGATAAAAGGCTTTTTTCAGGATCGTCGGGACATCTTCAGCTTTCTTGACCAGAAAGCTATGCTTTACGATAGGGCGGGAAATTCCCACCGTGTCGCATTCCTGAAAGGAATCATAGCCAATCAGCGAGGTGGCCACCTGACCGGACAACACCACCATAGGAATGGAGTCCATATACGCAGTAGCGATACCGGTGATGGCGTTTGTCGCACCAGGACCGGAGGTGACCAGCACGACGCCGACCTCACCCGTCGCACGCGCATAGCCATCCGCCATATGTACCGCACCTTGCTCATGCCGCACCAAAATATGTTCGATACCGCCAACCGTATGCAGGGCGTCGTAAATATCCAGCACCGCACCGCCCGGATAACCGAACACATGTTTTACGCCCTGATCGATCAACGATCGGACCACCATTTCGGCGCCTGACAACATCTCCATGGATCTGCCTCTTTTGTTCAGAATGCGGAATCCGCTTCTGTATTGACCGGGGGAACTCCCCGCGCTCACGTTGTGTTAATACTGTTAACTTTTAGTACAAGAATACGAAATATTATAGGGATTACTGATAACCCATTAACATAACGCCAGATTATGACGCAGACAAACGGCAAAAAACCACCGCCCTTAATTGCGCCCAGAGGAAATCGAACGTGAGGGGAAAAATAACTGAGATAAAATACTAACTGGGAACCTTCAGACCTGAGAGATCGTCCATAAAAGCCATAAATTACAGAGCGAAATTTTGAGGCCGAAAAACCACATTTCTTTTCAGGAAACGAGCGTCTCGGCCTACGACATCATCAAGACTCTACGTACATCGCATCAATTTCCAACTGATAACGCTGGTTGATGATCTTCCTACGTAGCTTGAGCGTTGGCGTCAGCTCCCCTTCCGCCATCGAAAACGGCACTGGCAACAACGTGAATTTCTTCACCTGCTCAACGCGGGAAAGCTCTTTCTGCATCTCCCGCAGGCGCTGCTCGAACAGTTCAATAATATGGCTGTGGCGCAGCAACTCCAGACGATCGTGGTACTTCAAGTTGATGGAGTGAGCGTATTCTTCCAACGCGTCGAAACACGGAACGATCAGTGCAGACACGTACTTACGCGTGTCTGCAATAATCGCAACCTGTTCGATAAAACGATCCTGTCCAAGCGTGCCTTCCAGATGCTGCGGTGCGATATATTTACCGCCTGAGGTTTTCATCAGATCTTTCAACCGTTCGGTAATAAACAGGTTACCGTTGGCATCCAGCTCTCCCGCATCGCCGGTTTTCAGCCAGCCGTCTTCGGTAAAGGTTTCTGCGGTTTCCTGCGGACGATGGAAATAACCCCGCATGATGGTCGCGCCACGCACCTGGATCTCTTTTTCCTCACCAATGCGTACCTCAATACCCGGTAGCGGCGTACCGATAGAGCCCAAGCGGAATCGGCCTTCTTCCCAGCAGGAAACCGTCGCGCAGGTTTCGGTCATGCCGTAACCATAAATGATGCGAATCCCGATCGACCGGAAAAACAGAATAATGTTGTCATCCAGCCGTGCGCCCGCTGCGGGCATAAAACGAATCTCCCCCCCCAGAAGCTGACGCAGTTTCCCTAACACCAGCCGGTCAGCATAGTGATGCATGACGCGGCGAAAAAGTCCGCCCTTTTTCGTCGTATTGCTAGCCAGAAAAGCGTGTTGCCCCTGCGCAATAGCCCAGTTGAACAACCGCTGGCGATACCAGGGAGCCTGTGCCACTTTTTCATGGATTGCGCTGTAAACTTTCTCATAAAAACGCGGTACGGCGCACATCACAGTAGGTTTCACCGCAAGCATCGCACCACGCACTAAATTCGTATCGCTGAGGTACACGTTCTGTGCGCCACAGTGCATAACAACGAAACTCCAGGCACGCTCGAACACATGGGAAAGCGGTAAGAAGCAGAGTGAGACATCATTTGCCGACATGCTTAAGCGATCGTCGTGTAGCTTAAGCTGCATCGCCATGTTGGTGTAATCCAGCATGACGCCTTTCGGCTCACCGGTGGTGCCAGAGGTATAAATCAGCGTAAACAGATCGTTGAGATCGCGGCTGTCGATGCGCGTCTGCCATTCATCACGCCAAAAATCGTCTACGGCCTGCGCTTCAAACTCATGCAGCGATTGCACAATATCGCTACCACGCAGATTGACGTCTTTATCCATCACAATGATATTTCGCAACTGTGGACAGGTATCGCGTAGCGCTAGCAGTGCATCCAACTGTTCCTGACCGCCGACGAATATCGTACGGATATCGGCATCATTGATTATGAATGCCGCCTGCGCTGTCGTATTCGTGGCATAGATTGGCACGCTGATCGCCCGCAGGTGCAGCAGTGCCAGGTCAGCCAGCGACCAATTCATTGAGTTATGCGAGAAAATCGCAACCCGTTCCTGAACATCCAGCCCCAGCGCCAATAGCCCACTGGCAATGCGTTGAATGCGCTGCCCAGCCTGTGTCCAGGTGAGCTGCTGTTCGCCCGCAGGCGTCCACTCGCGCAAGGTAATACGACCTGCGCAGTGATTGATCTGATCTTGAACCCGGTGAACCACATGGTATGGCTGTAAATGATTATTCATCTGTAAAAGAATTTCTAAGGGGAATGAATTTGACAGCGTTTCAGCGTACAGCTGTACATTATTTGGCGTGCAGTCTACCGTCATTGTTCAAAACCGCAACGATCTTTCGTTCATTCGCCGTTGGCTATCGCTGGTTTACTTGACGCACGTCACACCAATCAAAAGTTGACATAACCCTGATAATCGCGTACCAATAATGCAATACCGAATTTTAGATGACGAGACACGACACTATGTTCAAGTTTACTGTCCTACTAAGCCTACTACTAAACGCATCCTTCTTGCGCGGTAGGTTTGTGGGCAGACTTCAGAACTAAGTTTCTCGCCACACAATACAAAAACCCGCGCTGATGCGCGGGTTTTTTTTTACTCGCCGAGCGCTAAGTACAAGTAGACACGACAAGGAACTAAACCGATGAGCGAGCAAGTCATTATTTTTGATACCACATTACGCGATGGTGAACAGGCTTTACAGGCGAGTTTGAGTGTAAAAGAAAAACTGCAAATTGCCTTCGCTCTGGAGCGTATGGGCGTTGATGTCATGGAGGTTGGCTTTCCCGTGTCATCTCCCGGTGACTTTGAATCCGTTCAAACCATTGCCCGCAACATCAAAAATAGTCGTGTGTGCGGTCTGACTCGCTGCGTAGAAAAGGATATCGATGTTGCCGCAGAAGCGCTGCGTGTCGCAGAAGCCTTCCGTATCCACACCTTTATCGCGACCTCACCGATGCACATCGCCACGAAGCTGCGCAGCACGCTGGACGAAGTGATTGAACGTGCTATCTACATGATAAAACGCGCACGTAACTATACAGACGATGTTGAATTCTCCTGCGAAGATGCGGGCCGGACACCCATTCCAGACTTGTGTCGCGTGGTTGAGGCCGCAATCAATGCCGGTGCTCGCACGATTAATATTCCAGACACCGTCGGCTACACCATGCCCCATGAGTTCGGTAATATCATCGCCTCGCTGTACCAACATGTTCCGAATATCGATAAAGCCATCATTTCTGTTCACACTCACGACGATCTGGGCTTGGCCGTCGGCAACGCAATGGCAGCCGTTCACGCAGGAGCGCGTCAGGTAGAAGGTACGTTGAACGGTATCGGTGAACGTGCCGGCAACTGTTCACTGGAAGAGGTGATCATGGCGATAAAAACCCGCCATGAGATCTTGAACGTCCATACCAACATCAACCATCAGGAAATCTACCGCACCAGCCAACTGGTCAGCCAGATTTGCAACATGCCCATCCCAGCTAACAAAGCGGTCGTGGGTGCCAACGCTTTCGCCCACTCTTCTGGTATTCATCAGGATGGCGTGCTGAAGAATCGTGAAAACTACGAAATTATGACGCCGGAATCCATCGGCCTGAAAGAAGTGCAGTTGAACCTGACTTCCCGCTCTGGTCGTGCGGCGGTGAAACACCGTATGGAAGAGATGGGCTATCAGGATAACGATTATAATCTGGACGATCTGTACTCTGCCTTCCTGAAACTGGCGGATAAAAAAGGCCAAGTATTTGATTACGATCTGGAAGCGCTGGCCTTTATCAGCCGCCAGCAGGAAGAACCTGAGTTCTACCATCTGGATTATTTCAGCGTTCAGTCTGGTTCTAGCGTGATGGCAACGGCCTCAGTCAAACTGATCTGCGGAGAAGAAACGCAGTCAGAAGCGGCGACAGGTAATGGCCCGGTGGATGCCGTTTATCAGGCGATCAACCGCATCACGGGTTATCAAGTTTCGCTGGTCAAATACCAACTGACGGCCAAAGGTCAGGGGCGCGATGCGCTGGGTCAGGTTGATATTGTCGCGGATTATCAGGGACGTCGTTTCCACGGCGTTGGTCTGGCAACGGATATCGTTGAATCTTCCGCACAGGCAATGGTAAATGTATTAAACAACATCAAACGTGCTCAGCAGGTAGAAAAAGAAATTCAGCGTCTGCAGCAGCACAATAACCAACAACAAAACGATAGCAAACAACAAAACAGTCAGGAAACAGTGTGATGACAAAGAGCTACCATATCGCCGTTTTACCCGGAGACGGCATTGGCCCAGAAGTAATGGCACAGGCCCATAAAGTACTGGATGCGGTACGTCAGCGTTTTGGCATTCGCATTACCACCAGCGAATACGACGTTGGCGGTATCGCCATTGACCGTCAGGGCACACCGTTGCCGCAGGCGACCATCGCAGGCTGTGAGCAGGCCGATGCGATCCTGTTCGGTTCCGTTGGCGGCCCGAAATGGGAACATCTGCCACCGGCAGAACAACCAGAGCGCGGTGCATTATTGCCTCTGCGTAAACACTTCAAATTGTTCAGCAACCTGCGTCCTGCACGTCTGTATCAGGGGCTGGAAGCGTTTTGTCCGCTGCGTAGCGACATCGCCGCGAAAGGCTTTGATATTCTGTGCGTTCGCGAGCTGACGGGCGGAATCTACTTCGGTCAGCCGAAGGGCCGTGAAGGTAGCGGTCAATATGAGCGCGCTTTCGATACCGAGGTGTATCACCGTTTCGAAATTGAACGTATCGCGCACATCGCGTTTGAATCCGCACGTAAACGTCGCAGCATCGTGACCTCCATCGATAAAGCCAACGTGCTGCAAAGCTCCATTCTGTGGCGCGAGATCGTTACTGAAGTCGCTAAAGCCTATCCAGATGTAAAACTGTCTCATCTGTATATCGATAACGCGACGATGCAATTAATTAAAGACCCGTCTCAGTTTGACGTGATGCTGTGTTCTAACCTGTTCGGTGACATTCTGTCCGACGAGTGCGCCATGATTACCGGCTCAATGGGCATGCTGCCTTCCGCGAGCCTCAACGAACAAGGCTTCGGGTTGTACGAACCTGCTGGCGGTTCTGCACCGGATATCGCGGGTAAAGACATTGCCAATCCGATTGCACAGATTTTGTCACTGGCGCTGCTGTTGCGTTACAGTCTGGGGGCAGATGATGCCGCAGAGGCAATCGAAAAAGCCGTCAATACTGCGCTGGCTGAAGGTTACCGCACCGCCGATCTGGCAAGCGCCAGCAACGCGATCGGTACCAGTGAAATGGGCGACGTTATTGCGCGTTTCGTGGCGCAAGGGGCATAACCATGGGTAAGACGTTATATCAAAAATTGTTCGATGCGCACATCGTTCATGAAGCGCCGAACGAAACACCGTTGCTGTATATCGACAGGCATCTGGTGCATGAAGTGACCTCTCCGCAGGCGTTCGACGGCCTGCGTGCGATGGGCCGCAAGGTTCGTCAACCGGGGAAAACCTTCGCGACCATGGACCACAACGTGTCCACGCAGACCAAGGACATCAACGCCAGTGGTGAGATGGCCCGCATTCAGATGCAGGAGCTAATCAAGAACTGTGCGGAGTTTGGCGTTCAATTGTATGACCTGAACCACCCGTATCAAGGCATCGTTCACGTTATCGGCCCAGAACAAGGGATGACGCTGCCGGGTATGACCATCGTTTGCGGTGACTCACACACCGCAACGCACGGCGCATTTGGCTCACTGGCCTTCGGCATCGGTACGTCGGAAGTGGAACATGTGCTGGCGACGCAAACCCTGAAACAGGGTCGCGCCAAAACCATGAAGATTGAAGTCACCGGTGATGCTGCACACGGCATCACCGCGAAAGACATCGTGCTGGCGATCATCGGTAAAACCGGTAGCGCGGGCGGCACCGGTCATGTGGTTGAATTCTGTGGTAAGGCTATTCGTGCGCTGAGCATGGAAGGCCGTATGACGCTGTGCAACATGGCCATTGAGATGGGCGCGAAGGCCGGTCTGGTTGCACCAGATGAAACCACGTTTAACTATCTGAAAGGTCGCCAGTTTGCACCGAAAGACGCCGACTGGGACGCTGCTGTTACATACTGGAGCACGTTGAAATCGGATGATGGCGCGCAGTTCGACACTATCGTCACGCTGGACGCTGCGCAGATTGCACCACAGGTTACCTGGGGCACCAACCCCGGTCAGGTTATCGCCGTCAATCAGGAAATCCCTAGCCCTGATTCTTTCAGCGATCCAGTAGAACGTGCCTCTGCCGTCAAAGCACTGGCCTATATGGACCTGCAACCCGGCATTAAACTGACCGATGTGAAGATCGATAAAGTCTTCATTGGTTCTTGCACCAACTCACGCATTGAAGATTTGCGTGCGGCGGCAGAAATCGCCAAAGGGCGTAAAGTTGCCGTAGGCGTGCAGGCTATCGTCGTACCCGGTTCCGGCCCGGTAAAAACCATGGCGGAGCTGGAAGGGCTGGATAAAGTGTTCATCGAAGCCGGTTTCGAGTGGCGCTTACCGGGCTGCTCCATGTGTCTGGCGATGAACAATGACCGCCTGAACCCCGGCGAGCGTTGTGCATCAACCAGCAACCGTAACTTTGAAGGCCGTCAGGGGCGCGCTGGACGCACCCATCTGGTCAGCCCGGCGATGGCTGCTGCGGCTGCGGTGACGGGTCGCTTTGCCGACGTCCGCGAGTTGAATTAAGAGAGAAACCGACATGGCTAAATTTACCCAACACACAGGTCTGGTGGTTCCTCTGGATGCCGCTAACGTCGATACTGACGCCATCATTCCCAAGCAGTTTCTGCAAAAAGTTACGCGTACCGGTTTCGGCCAACATTTGTTCCACGACTGGCGCTTTCTGGACGATGCCGGTCAACAGCCTAACCCTGAATTTGTGCTGAACAAACCGCATTACAAAGGGGCGAGTATCCTGCTGGCGCGGGAAAACTTCGGCTGTGGCTCTTCCCGTGAACACGCACCGTGGGCGCTGACCGACTACGGCTTCAGCGTCGTTATCGCCCCAAGCTTCGCCGATATTTTCTATGGCAACTCGTTTAACAACCAACTGTTACCAGTGAAGTTGAGCGACGAGGAAGTGGACGAGCTGTTCAAGCTGGTGGACGGGCAGGAAGGTATTACTTTCACGGTCGATCTGGAAAATCAGGTTGTTCAGGCGGGCAGCAAACGCTATCCGTTTGAAATCGACAGCTTCCGCCGTCACTGCATGATCAACGGATTAGACAGCATCGGCCTGACGCTGCAACACGAAGCATCGATTACCGAGTATGAAAAGAATCAGCCAGCGTTTCTGAACTGATTTAAGATTACGGATAGTTTGAGATTACGGATAGTATGAAGCCCGCATTTTTGCGGGCTTTTTCTTTTTTAAATTAAGCGCTAAAGCAAGGCAGCAATGAGATAAAAAGCCAGCATACTCAGGAGCACTGCGATCACAATATTTCTGATAAAAAATGAAATCACGACACTCACCATCGCGCCGAGGAAATAAGGGTTATCAGGAAATACACGAATAACGCCGTGTTCCATTAAAATAATCGGCCCACAAATCGCAGTAAGTAAACATGGCGCGGAATACTTTAAAGCACGATGGAGTAAAACAGGAATTTTTACCGGAACAGCAGGCTCAAGAAAGATATAGCGATTAAAAAACACGATCCCCGACAGAACGAATATCAATAACCAACTCATTTTTCTTCCTTAAGCACAGATGCGATGAATACAGAGAAAAACATACCGCCGACACCGGCAATAGCGATGGCACCTTCTATCTTGAAATAGCTCAATAGCATCGATAATAGTAGGGAAAAAAGGACACCAGAAAAGGTACTGATTTTCTTGATCATCGGGACAACGATGGTGATGAACGTGGCAACGATAGAATAATCAAGGTGATATTTATCCAGGTCAGGCACAGAAGACGCCATGAGCACACCAAGAATGCTAAAGATATTCCAAAAGATATAAAAGGTGACGCCCGCACCGATTAAATAGCTGGCGCTGACATTGTTCTTCCTATCTTTCTTTTCACTGAGCGCAAATAGTTCATCTGATAATAAAAAACCAATAGGCAGCCGTTTTCTTAATTTCAAGGTTGAAACGTATTCGCGTAGTGTCAGGCCGTATATCAGGTGCTGTGCGGTGATAAAGAAAACGGAGATTAATAGCGTCGCAACATTCGCCCCAGACATAAGCAATCCTAACGAAACTAATTGCGCCGCTCCCGCAAAAATAATGGCGGACATCCCGATACTTTGCCCAATAGACAAGCCGGATTGAATAGCCATCGAGCCAGCAAGAATCCCCCAGGGCACAACAGATAAACAGAGAGGAAGCATTTCAACCACGCCGGTCATAAAGTGCTTCCACGAGCTAACCGTGTCTTTAGCTGCCGACGATGAACGAGTTACGGTGTTTTCCATATAACATTGCACTACCATAAATAAATCGATAGCGGGAAATTAACAAAACGCTTTTTAATAGTATTGGATAAAGTTGCTGCGCATCAGAATAGAGAACGAGCCTATTAATACACTAAATAATTCGAGTTTCAGGACAAAACGTTAACGTTTTAAACAACGCACAGGCAACTTGAAGTATGACGGGTTATGCGTTGCCTTTAGCAAACTCGCCTGGCGTCAGCCCTAAAGAATTTTTGAAATGACGATGGAAGTGGCTCTGGTCGGTAAACCCACACGACACAGAGACATCGAGGATAGAACTACCTTTACGCAATAGGTCTTTAGCCTTGCGCAGACGAGCCTGAATCAAATAAGCGTGGGGCGTAATACCGACAACCGCTTTAAACTGTCGTAGGAAGTGCCATACACTCAGTTCAGCAAGCTCTGCCAATTCAACGAGAGCGAGTTCTTTCTCGGGATAGCTGTCCATAAAAGCTTTAACATTCAATATTTTTTGGGTCGCAATGGGCAACATTTGTGGCGTCAGGCGAGTCTTGCTATAGCGCATTGTTAGCCAGGTCAGTGAAGATAACAGTAGCGTTTCTTTCAATAGCATGTTGCCCGGCTGAGCAAGCATATTAAACGTCATGAGCAGTTGTTCCGCCAACCCCGGATCGTGCACCACAGCATCAGGAAACCACGGAATGGAATCCTTTGAGCGTTGAAGATCCTGATTAATCGAACAAAAAAGGTCAGGATGCGGATAAATGGCTCGATAGGCCCAGCCAGTTTCAACCTCAGAACTTCCCGTATGCACATCGTCCGCATTCACCAAGATGATGTCACCTTTGGGCGCAACATGCTCTGCACCTGAACGATAAAAGCGCTGAGCGCCCTGCTCAATCACGCTGATGCAATAGGTATCATGAACATGCCGAGGAAAACGCTGCTGGTAGTACTGCGCCTGCAACATATCCAGACCGCCGAGTGCGTCAAGGTGCTTGAAGTTTGTCTGCTCTTGCGCAACCGGCTTTTTATGCACGCATCAATCCTCTTATCGTTTGTACAAAATTGCTCTGGCGGAGAAGCAACATGCGAGCGTTATCATCCAGAAGCAGTGAACCTGTTTCATTGATTCTATCAGAAGTGGATTAACATCCCATGCTGGAAAAAACGTCGAAAAAAAAGCCAGCGACGCAAGCCGCTGGCGATCAATGATACATCCCTGTTTTTTACCGCTCTGGCTTTTTTACCAACGGGATTACATCAGGTGAAACCTGGACACCCCAAGATTCAACCTCTCAGCCTGCTGCTCCAGCGATGAGGCAGACGAGGAAGCCTCCAACACCAGCGTCGCGTTTTGTTGCGTAACCCGATCCATTTCTGATATCGCTAACGACACCTGATTGATACCGCTGCTTTGCTCATCGGAAGCCAACGCAATCTCATTCATGATCCGGGTGACGTTATTAATTTCGGCGACAATCTCAGCCATCGCTTTACCTGCTTCAGACGCCAGCGTCGTCCCCTCCGTCACTCTGGTTGCCGATTCTTTAATTAGTGCGGCAATCTCCGTCGCTGCGTTAGCAGAGCGCTGTGCCAGATTACGCACTTCTCCTGCAACCACCGCAAACCCTTTGCCTTGCTCACCCGCTCGGGCCGCTTCCACCGCCGCATTCAGCGCCAGAATATTGGTCTGGAATGCAATCCCGTTAATAAGCGCAATAATCTCCGAAATTTTGCCTGAACTTTTGGCAATGTCCGCCATCGAACCCACAACCTGTTCAACAATGCTGCCACCGTTCACCGCTTTAGACGACGTATCCGTCGCCGCCTTGCTAGCATGATGCGCATTATCGGTATTTTGTTTCACCGCCGCCGTGAGCTGTTCCATACTGGCAGCCGTTTCCGCCAGCGCCGCAGCCTGCTGTTCCGTTCGTGCGGACAAATCTGTATTGCCAACGGCGATTTTCGTCGAACTGCTGTGAATAGACTCCGCGCTATCACGCACCGAGCCAACCGTTTCTGAGAGTGAATCCTGCATTTGCTGGATATTGTTACCCAAAATGCCTATTTCATTTCTCCCCACATCCGCACGCGCACGCGTTAAGTCCCCCTGCGCGATCGCCTGTATACGCGACACCCAATACTGTATTGGGTTAATAATAACTCGGCGAATTAATAAGAACGTCATGCCGGTTAACACGATGGCAAGAATAAATGCCCCGGTCATGAGCGTGTATCCCAGCGTTGAATGTCTCTCAGCCGTCACATTAATATTCTTGGCCATCTCAACCCGATAAAGGTAGGACGCTTTCAGCGGCACATCGTACTCATCATCCAATTTAGACATCGTCGTCGACTCAAACGCATTGAGTTCTTCAACATTACCTTTTTTCGCTATGTCAAACATGGGCTTGGTACCCCGCTCAACATAATCGCTATAACGCGCTTTTAGCTCATTATCACGGGCGAGTTCAACATCAGAACGGGCCGCTCTATTTTGATATCCGTTAAACATTTGCTGCGACATCACCAGCCGTTCTTCTGCGGCTTTCATACTGGCGTTGTAATTGTTCGTAAGACCATTATGTAAATGGTTCACGGCATGCAGCAAATTCATACGTGCCGCACGCATATGGTTAGCGCTATCAACTAACTCCATCCGAACATTCAATTCCAGCGTTGATTCATTTAATGACAATTCTGCCTGCTTCAGAAAGTAGGATGATGTTGCGACAGCAACGGCAAAGAGCAGTAAAACACCAGAAAAAACAATAATAAAAAGAGGCGTTAACTTAATATTATGCACCCCAGGGGAGGAATGCCAAGGTTCTGATTTTTCGTAAAGTGCTATTGACTGATACGGTACATCGCTCATTTTTACATCCGTCGAGTTATTCAGAAAGTTGCTGTGAAGTGAATTTCAGGTAAACAAGGAAAAATAAAACGCCACCACATGTTACATAGCATTTAAATATTATAACAATGTGCGTTAAGTACGAGAGAAAAAATAGGAACCTCTAAAAATAATTTTATCTACAAGATCGCCATCACGGAAAAGCGTCATTTCAACGAAAATCATTTCAATTAAAAACAATTCAAAACGTAAACTATTACATAAGGTTAGTGAATCATCTTGGTCACCACACTTACGTGACCATTCATTATTAGTATAGAAACACATTCATAGAATTGTTTAATTTTAATGACAATGAATTCCATTCTAATATTTTATTTTTGGTATTAAATCATCTTCACGTTAGCATTATCTGCATACCACCCTCTGCAGGCAGGCTTTCCCTCTTCTTCTCAACCTACTTTTGCGAAACCGCACGCAGCCTCATCACGTCGTTTAATTTTCAGAGAAATAAGCGGGTATATTTCACGCTCCACCAATGGAAGCGTTGACATTCGTCAACATAAAAATTTACCATGGCCCTCTATAGCGATGAAAAAACATCCAAATAAGCATATACAGGAAGCTATTGAATACGCATTAACGCGGGGGTGGCGTTTTTATTCCAGTAACGGACATGCATTTGGCAGGCTTATCTGCAGCACGCCAGACCACAGTACTCATATAATGAGTATTTGGTCCACGCCATCAGTCTCGGAAAACCACGCAAAGCAAATCCGCCGCAACGTCGATAGCTGTCTGGCAATGCAGAAACAGTAGAAGACACATACGGCTTACTGAGGAATTTATGGCAACGTATCACTTCTCTCTCACGCTATCGGGCGTTTGTGCAGACACCGCAGGACTAGAAGATGCACTTTTTGCCAGCGGCTGCGACGATGCTCTGATCTGCTTCTATGGCAACGCCGTCTATCTCGAATTTGATCGAGAAAGCCCGCATTTTTCTACCGCAGTCATCAGCGCTATTCATGATATTGAGTCCGCAGATATTCAGGCAAGAGTCCACTCCGTCGATGCGGCCTGGGTTGGGATTAGTGACATCGCCGCCTTAGCCGCGCTGTCGCGTCAAGCCATTGCGCTTCTAAAAGATGGAAAACGTGGCGCAGGCGATTTCCCCTCTCCGGTTCAACGCTTACGCGGTACATCGCCGCTATGGGAGTGGAGTGATGTCGCCGACTGGCTAGCCAAACAAAAAAAAATACCACAGGAATTGGCCGACAACGCTCGGCAGCTTGCCACGATTAATCTGGCCTTGCAGATACGCAATGCACACCAGCAGGACGAATTGGCGCGTTATTGTGCATTGCTCAGCGAGGGTAAACCATTACGTGAAAACTACCGCTGATATCTCCTTAGGGTAAACCATCAGCGACAACTCAAACGCGGTAAGCAGATCTGCACCATAAAAAAAACCAGCGAGAAAACTCGCTGGTTGGTGAAACATCACCATTACTCAGAATACATTTCCTCGCACCACCTAGAGCCAATGACGGTATTCGTCGTCGGACATTTCGTTCAGGTGCCACTGCGTCGCCTGCTGCAATAATGCAACGCGCTGTTGGGTAGACATCCATCGCAACCACTTCACTTTACAGGTCGATAAGTAGGTTCGATAGAACTGGGACAAACGGGAAATTGTCATGAGCCACCTCCTCTCTTTCCTTGTTAGAAAGTATCGACGTAATATAGGGAAAGATAAATTGATGACTTTAGTGCAGGGAGTTCCTCTTTTATGTCTTCTCCTCGATTGCAACAACAGTTCATCCGTCTGTGGCAACACTTTCAGGGACAAACCACCGACACCACGCTGCAAGAGCTGACGGGGGGGCTGAACTGCTCACGCCGCCATATCCGCTCGTTATTGAACGCGATGCAGCTGGAAGGCTGGCTCATCTGGCAGGCAGAAGCCGGAAGAGGAAAGCGTTCGCAGCTCTCCTTTGTGTATACCGGATTAGCGCTACAGCAACAGCGTGCCGAGGATCTGCTAGAACAGGATCGTATTGAGCAACTGGTGCAGTTGGTCGGTGACAAAGAAGCGGTGCGCCAGATGCTACTCTCCCACCTTGGCCGGAGTTTCCGGCAAGGAAAGCACATTCTGCGCATCCTCTATTACCGCCCATTACGCAATTTGCTGCCCAGTTCGGCACTGCGGCGCTCAGAAATGCATATTGCGCGACAAATTTTTAGCGGCCTGACTAATATAAATGAGGAAAATGGGGAACTAAAACCCGACCTGGCTCATCACTGGCAGATGCTAGCACCGCTGCACTGGCGCTTTTATCTGCGACCGGCTATCCGTTTCCATCACGGTCGTGAACTCACGATGGACGACATCACCACATCATTATCACGGCTCATTCCGCTTCCACTCTTCTCCCATATTGAAGCGGTGAATTCACCGATGCCGTTTGTGATTGATATCCGGCTGAGTAGCCCAGATAAATGGCTGCCGTGGCTCCTGGCCAGCGTGCACGCCATGATTCTGCCGCAGGAGTGGCAAACGCTGCCGAATTTCGCCCAACACCCGATTGGCACTGGGCCTTACGCTGTAGTACGCAATAACAGCAGCCAGTTGAAAATCCGCGCCTTCGACGACTATTTTGGCTATCGGGCGCTGATTGATGAGGTCAACATCTGGGTTTTGCCGGACGAGCCGGAAGAAATGCCAGTGTCTGTCCAATTCCAGTCTGATGATTCCCACCATGAACAGCTGGAAAGCCGAATGGAAGAAGGCGGTTATTTCCTGTTATTCGACAAACGATCGCCGCTGAACCAGCGTCCAGAAGCGCTGCGATGGCTAAGACAGGTATTTAACCCTATTTCGCTACTCAGCCACGCCAATACCAGCAACCAGCGCGACTGGTCACCCGCCTATAGCCTGCTGCCACGCTGGCATCACCATCATCCCGATACGCCACAGTCCATTCCCGATGGACTAACCGACGTCACGCTCACGTTCTATCAGGAACACCCAGAGTACCGGATATTAAGCGAGATTATGCGCACGCTGCTGGCACAACAGGGCGTTACCCTACATCTTCAGACCATCAGTTACGAAGATTGGTATCAGGGCAATGCCGAGAGCGATATCTGGTTTGGCAGCCTGAATTGTTATCTGCCGCTCGAATTCTCGCTGTTCGCCATGCTCTATGAGTTGCCACTGGTGCAACATTGCCTGAATGACGACCTAGATACTGATGCACAGCAGTGGCGTAGCCATACGTTACCAATGGCGGAATGGTGTGAAAAGCTCATCAAGAGTGGGCAACTGCATCCGTTATTGCACCACTGGCTGCAACTTCAAGGGCAGCGCAGCATGCGCGGCGTCAGGATGAATATGCTGGGCTGGTTTGATTTTAAATCCGCCTGGTTCGCGCCGCCGGAACGCTGACTGCATTTGGAAAAAGTGCGGGGCACGTTGAATAGCTCCGCACGTTTCTGTCTATTTTTGCAACTGCATCCGTAAGAAATGCTCGACGTCGACCGTCTCGTAACCCTTACGTTCATTGAACGTGCCGGATTTGTCCCACCACATCCCCTCTCCCAAAGCAAACGCGGCCCGATAGCGTGCCATTGCGTCATCTGGAGCCACTTTCAGATCCCTGCGCAATTTGTCCAGAGTCCATAGTGTCTTCTCAAAGACCTTCCCCGTGACACGTTCAACGACATCGGCAAGTTGCCCGTATGAGATCGTGTCACCTGCCACGTAGACAACCTCATTAACCCATCGTGGTTCGGCCAACAAGATTTCAGTCGTGAGCCAGCCAATGTCTTCGGGGATCGTCACGGTCACTTTCGTATCCCAACTTCCCAGACCGTGAAGGATTCCGCGTTCCAGATCCACCACATTGAAGGCGGGCTCAAACAGGAAACTCGTGAACATACCGGTCGAAACGATCACCCATTCGGTACCCAGTTGGCTACGTAGCAACTGTCTCACGTCGTACTGCTCATCAAAAACCGGATGGCCACTTTTTCGCCCCACGACGTCATAATCAACACCGAATTGCCAAGGGAAATAGCGCGTGACATTGGCAGCCAACACAGCTCTGGTTATTTTCATTTGAGTGCCCGGCCCTGCTACGAATCCCGAACAGTTCAATACCGTCTTATAATGCTTGAAAAGCCCCGTCAGAGCGTATTCATCAGAGGCCAGATCGAACCCGATAACGTCAACCCCTAGTGCACGGAGTTCGCTCAGTGTTGCCATACCCTGCTCCGACGGATCGTTAACGGTGTCCGGTGAGACGAGTACCGTGACCGACAACGGCAAGGCTCGCGCACGCGGTGCAAGAGCACGCAATACCGCCATACCGAGTTGCCCTGCGCCAAGTACAAGAATATCTTTCAATACTGTTCCGCTGTCATTCACGCCTTAATTCCTTCAAAATTTCAAATTATCTCTATCACAGGGAGTGATGAACGTCCCTATGCATTCAGTGTGCTAACATGCCCTTGGTCTGATAATACTTGTCAGCACAAGGATATTTAGAGTTCGAGTGTCATGTTATACAAAAATGTGAAGATGATAAGATTCAGCCCCATCACTTCATAATTTGAAAAAATCAAACGATAAGGTGATATAGCTGCTAATACGGCAGTACGTCTTATCAACGTTTCATCGCAAATGGGGAGACATCATCGTATGGATCGGTTTCAGGCCATGGAAACATTTATCCGTGTGGTCGATGCGGGTAGTTTCAAAAAAGCGGCGGAAACCCTGCATGTTCTGCCATCCACCGTCACCCGTAGCATCAAAGAACTCGAATCACATCTCGGCGCTCGGTTACTCAACCGAACGACGCGAGCACTCAGTATTACGGATGTTGGCCTGCGCTATTACGACAGTTGCAAAGCGATCTTGCGGGATGTGCACGCGGCGGAAAGCGTAACGGCACAGCAAAAGGAGGAACTACAGGGAACGATCAGAATCGGGGCGACACCTTCTCTGGTCAAAAATTTCCTTATCCCGGCACTACCCGACTTCTGTGAACGTCATCCTGGAATAAGGTTGGACTTCCACCTGGGTGATGCCACTGTGGATATTGTCCAGCAAGGTATCGATTGTGTCATCAGAACCGGAGAACCGCCGTTATCGCGACTGGTCGCACGGCGACTCGGTACGTTCCAGTGGCATATCTGCGCTTCCCCACGCTATCTTGAACAGCATGGACACCCCACAACGGTGGACTCGCTCAAAGAGCATACCGCAGTGGGATATACCCACAGCCGGACAGGTCGTTCAACGAGTTGGGGGTTTCACGATGAGGCACACACCGTAGCGATTCCGCGAGCAGGACAGATCAGCGTAAATGACACCGATGCGTATGTCGCCGCAGGCGTAGCCGGTCTGGGCCTACTACGCATTGCCAGCTATATGGTACGCCAGCAACTCTCTGATGGACATCTTGTCAGGCTGCTTCCTGATATCGGATCACCGCTTGAACCTATTTTCATCCTCTACCCGCAAAGCCGCCACCTTTCGCCTGCTATCCGCGCCTTTATCGACTGGTG
This sequence comes from Pectobacterium atrosepticum, assembly GCF_000740965.1. Classification (NCBI taxonomy): domain Bacteria; kingdom Pseudomonadati; phylum Pseudomonadota; class Gammaproteobacteria; order Enterobacterales; family Pectobacteriaceae; genus Pectobacterium; species Pectobacterium atrosepticum. The sequence goes on from NZ_CP009125.1 coordinate 4,167,602, forward strand.
TACCGCGCTAATCGAGAAGGAAGCCGTGAAATGGTGAATGTCCACAAACAGAACAACCAAGGTCATTACGTTAAACGAAATTGTGCACGTACTGCGGTCACACCACAGCGTCCAAGTGTGCATATAAGCTTGGTTCGCGCCGCCGGAACACTGAGAGCCTTTCGCTACCCGACTTAACCCTTTACAATGAGCCGTTCTCAACGGGGTGCGGAGAATTTTTCGCTGAGAAGATACCCGTCGAACCTGATCCGGTTAATACCGGCGAAGGGATTTGAGAGTGCGGCTTATTGCTGCCTCGAAGTCCTTTGCCACCCTATGATTCTCAGGAGTGCAAAGTGTTAAATCAATTATTACAACGTTCAGCCATCGTGCTGAAAACCAGCCTGCCTTGTCTGTTACTGCTCTCAGCATCCGCTTTCGCCAAGCCCGCCCTTACCGTTTATACCTATGACTCGTTCGCTTCCGAGTGGGGTCCAGGCCCCGTCATCAAGACCGCGTTTGAAAAAGAGTGCGAGTGCGAACTGAATTTCGTCGCGCTGGAGGATGGCGCATCGTTGCTGAATCGTCTGCGTATGGAAGGCAAAAATAGCAAAGCGGACATCATTCTGGGGCTGGACAACAACCTGTTGCAGGCTGCTGAGCAAACCGGCCTGTTTACGCCACACGGTCAGGACACTAGCGCCGTTACGGTGCCGGGCGGCTGGAGCAATAAAACGTTCATCCCTTACGACTACGGCTATTTCGCGTTTGTGTATAACAAAGACACGCTGAAGAACCCACCGACAAGCCTGCATGAACTGGTGGACAGCAACGCGCCGTGGAAAGTGATCTATCAGGACCCGCGCACCAGCACACCGGGATTAGGTTTGCTGCTGTGGATGCAGAAAGTGTACGGCAACGATGCGCCGCAAGCTTGGCAGAAGCTAGCGAAAAAAACCGTTACCGTGACCAAAGGCTGGAGTGAAGCCTACGGTTTGTTTCTGAAAGGGGAAGCCGATCTGGTACTGAGCTATACCACGTCACCGGCCTATCACATCATCGAAGAGAAGAAAGACAACTACGCGGCAGCCACCTTTAGCGAAGGGCATTACCTGCAAATTGAAATCGCCGGGCAGTTGGCTTCCAGCAAAAATCCTGAGCTGGCAAAACGCTTTATGCAGTTCATCCTGAGCCCAACCTTCCAGCAGGCGATCCCCACCACCAACTGGATGTATCCGGCGGTGAAAACCGAACTGCCAGCAGGCTTCGCGACGCTCGCGGTTCCTGAAAAAGCCATGCAGTTCAGCGCGCAGGAAGTCGCCGATCAAAGGACGCAGTGGATTCAGGCATGGCAACGCGCCGTCAGCCACTGATCGGCGGACGTCTGTGGCCAGGGCTACTGGCCACCACGCTGTTAATTTCCGTTGCCGTACTGGCTTTTGGCGCACTGTGGATACAGGCACCAGAAAGCCAGTGGCGCACGCTATGGCATGACAGCTATCTCTGGCATGTCATTCGGTTTACCTTCTGGCAGGCCTTTCTCTCTGCGCTGTTTTCTACCGTTCCGGCAATTTTTCTTGCCAGAGCGCTATATCGGCGGCGCTTCCCCGGCCACCGCTGGCTGCTACGCCTGTGCGCGATGACGCTAGTGCTGCCCGTACTGGTAGCCGTTTTTGGCCTGCTCAGCGTGTATGGCCGACAAGGCTGGCTGGCCTCTGCGCTGGGCTGGCTTGACCTGAAATACACCTTTTCGCCCTATGGATTGCAAGGCATCCTGCTGGCGCATGTGTTTTTCAATCTGCCGCTAGCAACCCGATTGTTGTTGCAGTCACTGGAAGGGATCGCCACCGAGCAGCGTCAGTTAGCCGCCAATCTGGGCATGGACAGCTGGCAGCATTTCCGTCTGTTGGAATGGCCTGCCCTGCGCAGGCAAATTTTACCCACCGGCGCGCTGATTTTTATGCTCTGCTTTGCCAGTTTTGCCACCGTTCTGTCGCTAGGCGGTGGCCCGCAGGCGACCACGATTGAACTAGCTATCTATCAGGCATTGAGCTTTGATTACGATCCGGCACGCGCGGCACTGCTGGCATTAATTCAGATGGTCTGTTGTCTCGGTTTGGTGCTGTTGAGCCAGCGGTTGGGGAGTATTTTGCCTGTCGGCAGTACGCAGCAGCTTGCCTGGCGTAACCCGCAGGATAGCGCCTTAAGCCGCCTCACTGACGGCCTTCTGATCGGTGCGCTGTTGCTGCTGGTTGTTCCCCCCTTGCTGGCCGTGGTGGTTGATGGCGTGAACCGCTCATTGGTTTCCGTGCTGCAACAGCCTGTGCTCTGGCAAACGCTGTTTACTTCGCTACGTATTGCCTTAAGCGCAGGATTGCTGTGTCTGGTGCTGACCATGATGCTGCTTTGGAGCAGCCGCGAGCTCAAGTTACGCCAGAAGCCACTCTACGGGCAGTTGATGAATCTGAGCGGTATGCTCATCCTCGCCATGCCGGGTATTGTGCTGGCAACGGGTTTTTTCCTGCTGCTGAATAACAGCATCGGGTTGCCGCAATCCCCCTATGTGCTGGTCGTATTCACGAATGCGCTGATGGCAATTCCGTATGCCATTAAGGTGCTGGAAAACCCCATGTTGGACGTTGCCGAGCGCTACAACCGGCTCTGTACTTCACTGGATATTCGCGGCTGGCAGCGATTGAAGTTGATCGAACTCGTCGCGCTGAAACAGCCGCTCGCGCAAGCGTTAGCCTTTGCCTGTGTGCTGTCGATCGGGGATTTCGGCGTTATCGCGCTATTTGGCAATGAGCAATTCCGCACGCTGCCGTTCTATCTGTACCAACAAATTGGCTCCTATCGCAGCGCCGACGGCGCAGTCACGGCACTGTTGTTGATGCTGCTGTGCTTTATGTTATTTACCCTGATTGAGAAACTGGCAGGCCGTCATGATCGCGCTTGAGAAATTAACCTACTTCTATCAGCACTTACCCATGCGTTTTGATTTTCACGTCAAACCGGGAGAGCGCATCGCTATCCTCGGCCCCAGCGGTGCGGGAAAAAGCACGCTGTTAAATCTGGTGGCGGGTTTCCTGATGGCAGACAGCGGCGAACTGAGGCTTAACGGTGAATCTCACCGCGAGACGCCCCCCGCCAAACGGCCGGTTTCGATTCTGTTTCAGGAAAATAACCTGTTTCCTCACCTGACGATTGGGCAGAACATCGCGCTGGGGTTGCACCCCGGCCTGCGGCTCAATGCCGCACAGCGTGAAACGCTGCGGCAGATTGCTGACAGGGTCGGATTAACCGATCTTCTTGATCGTCTGCCCTCGCAGGTGTCCGGTGGACAGCGTCAGCGCGCGGCATTAGCACGCTGTCTGGTGCGTCACCAGCCAATTCTGCTGTTGGATGAACCTTTCTCGGCACTCGATCCCGCACTACGTCAGGAGATGCTCGATCTGGTTGAAAGCGTGTGTGAGGAGCGCCAATTCACGCTATTGATGGTGTCCCACAATCTGGATGATGCCATGCGGATCGCAAAACGTACGGTACTGATCGTGGACGGGCAGATTTATTATGATGGGCCGACTCAGGCGTTACAGGATGGCAGCGCCGATGCTGCCGCCATCCTGGGAATTTCACGCCCGTCTTCCGATTAAAGAGTTAAGGTAAAGCCTGATAGCGCAGGTTACTGAACGTGACCTCGCCTTCGCCCGACGCATATAACGCTGGCCGCAAGCTGAGGAAGTCATACGCGACGTTGTGATGGTAGCCGGACACTTCCATCTGCACCGGATATTTCTTCCACGGTTCCTGATCCGAGGTTCGGGTGTAAAACGTCACGATGTGGCGATCGTTTTTCATCCGAATTTGCACCTCATTACCCGTGATGTGCGGCAATTTCTTCTCTGCCCTTTCCAGCCCATAGCGGTGCATCACAATGCCATCCTGATTAAACGACAGCCCGACGTAGAGTTTCGCATTGTAGAACAGCAGTAAACCGGCCTGTGCTCCAGGGGCGAAATTCGCCGTGACTTCAATTTGGTAAGCCTGATCGCCGGGGATCATCGTCAGCGGTGCACTGTCTTTTGGCGATGTTCCTTTTGCTTTCAGGTGCAGCTTGCCATCGGTGAGCGTAACCCGCTTTAGCTCTTCCGCATTGGCGCGGTAAAAATGCCAGCGGGCTGGAAATTTCTCGTCAGTGAAGCTATCAGACCAACCGATACCGTGAGGCACCGCCTCGCCCCCTTCCGGTTTACGAATCGGTTTGCCAGTATCGAATCCGGCAGAGGTAAACCAGCCGTCATCGCCCCAGACAATCGGCTCCAGCATCGCCTGCCGTCCCAGCGTCATAAAGCCGTTTTCATAACCGTGATACACCATGTACCAATTTTTATCCGGCCCTTCGATCAGCGTCGCGTGACCGCGCGACCACCACTTATCTGAACGATCCTGCGTGCGGATAATCGGGTTATGCGGTGAGTTTTCCCACGGCCCGTTGATCGACTTCGATCGAGCCGCAATCACCATGTGCCCCGTTGGTGGCCCAGCCGTGCCACCTTCCGCCAGCACCATGTAGAAGTAGTCGCCGTGGCGCAACATCTTCGGCCCTTCCTGCGAGAAGCTTTCCACATCCCACGCTTCCGGGTACTGCCATCCCTGATAAACCACCTCCATTTCACCGACCGTCGACAGCCCATCATCCGTTAACTGCACACGGTTGCCGCCAGACATAAAGATGTAACGCTTACCGTCTTCCCCCACCACATGGCCGGGATCGCTGGCCGGATTTTTCAAGCCAGTATCTTTCGGCGGCGTCCACGGGCCGCGAATATCATCGGCGGTGATCACATACAGCGTTTTCTTTTTCGTCCCTTTGGCATCGATAATCCGGTTCGTCGTGAAGTAGAGGTAATATTTATCGTTGTGCTTCACTAGATCTGGAGCCCAAATTGCGTCAACGGGCGTCGTTATCGCGGGGCCAAGCGGCTGCCAGTTCACCAAATCGCGCGAATGCCAAATTAGCAGTCCGGGGATATCGTCAAATGACGAGAACGTCATGTAGTAATCCTCCCCATCTTTGATAATCGTAGGGTCGGGATGATCGCCCGCAATGATAGGGTTGAGATAGCAGCCATTACCCAAATCCGCCTGACGCTGCTGCTCAATACCCCGCATCCACTCGTTGGCGGGGCCAGCCTGACAGGCGATCGCCTGGCTTATACCCATCGCCATCAGCAAGATGCCACTCAGCGCGCCTTTCCCCACCGTTCGGGAGATACTCATTTATTACCACCCCATTATCTCAATGATTATTTGATAATTTATAACATTGAAACCGTGTTCCAGTTGTGAAAACAGTCACGCTTCTCTGGCTTTTGGATGAAAAATCAAGCGGTAATAGCGCGGTGAAATATCAATATATTGTGATCAATGAGACATTTTTAGTTTTTATCCCTTGTGGGTATTGTGTCTTTTTGTACTGCTGTGCTTATATGGATTGGTGATTGATGACACATTCGAACACAACGCTCGACCATAAAGCGCTCGAATGTAAATAACCCGAACATAAATTAGGATTCCCGTGACGCACTACTCTTCTTCCACTTCAGCACTACTAAACACCGCGCATATTGACGCGGTCGTCGTCGTGCTCGTGGCAGTCGTCGTCGTCGTCGGCAGCGCGCCGTAACGGGTTCCGAATCGAAGATTCTCAAACCCCGCCGGCGCCAGCCGAGCGGGGTTTCTTGTTTTTACCCTCCCCGCTCCGACACTGCACCGGCCCTGATGAAGGATGTAAGCATGCGTTATACAGGCGCTCAGTTAATTGTTCGGCTGCTCGAACAGCAGGGTATCACCACCGTAGCGGGCATCCCCGGCGGCGCAGCACTGCCGTTATATGATGCTCTGAGCCAAAGTAAGACTATCCGCCATGTTCTTGCCCGCCACGAGCAAGGCGCGGGGTTTATGGCACAAGGCATGGCGCGAGCCAGCGGACGCGCCGCGGTTTGTATGGCGTCCAGCGGCCCAGGGGCGACCAACCTGATTACTGCCATCGCCGATGCCAAACTGGATTCAATCCCGCTGGTGTGCATCACCGGTCAGGTGCCTTCCAGCATGATCGGCACCGATGCGTTTCAGGAAGTCGACACTTACGGCATCTCCATTCCCGTCACCAAACATAACTATCTGGTTCGTGATATCAACGAACTGCCGCGCGTGATCCCAGAAGCCTTTCGCATCGCGCAATCGGGCCGTCCCGGCCCGGTGTGGATCGATATTCCAAAAGATATTCAGAACGCGACCATTGAGTTGAGCGAACTGCCAGACATTTTCCCTCTCGATACGCCACCGACTATTGCTCAGCAGGAAATTGAACGGGCTGCGGCCATGATTAACGCAGCCCAGCGTCCGATTCTCTATCTGGGTGGCGGAATTATTAGCGGTGTCGCACACGAACAAGCGGTTCAACTGGCGGAACGCGCTAGCCTGCCAACCACCATGACGCTGATGGCCCTGGGTGCTATGCCAGTCGATCATCCGCTGTCGCTCGGTATGTTGGGGATGCACGCCGCACGATCAACCAATCTGATCTTAGAACAGGCGGATTTGTTAATTGTGCTGGGTGCGCGTTTTGACGATCGTGCCATTGGTAAAGCGGAACAGTTCTGCCCACAGGCCAGCATCATTCACATCGATATTGATCCGGCCGAGTTAGGCAAGATCCGCCAACCGCACGTGGCGATCAATGCCGATGTCGCCGAGGCGTTGGATCATCTGCTGCCACATATCACCCCACAGCAGCGTGACGTATGGCGTGCAACCGTTAGCGGGCTGCAACAGGAATTTCCGTTCAGCATGCCGAATGCTGACGACCCATTAAGCCATTATGGACTGGTTCAGGCCACGGCGCAGGCGCTGACGGATGATGCCATCATCACGACCGATGTCGGCCAACACCAGATGTGGGTCGCTCAGTCTTATCCACTGCGTCGTCCGCGCCAGTGGCTGACATCCGGCGGGTTTGGCACGATGGGCTTTGGCTTGCCTGCGGCGATTGGCGCAGCGCTGGCTGAACCCGATCGCACCGTGGTGTGCTTCTCAGGTGATGGCAGCCTGATGATGAATATTCAGGAAATGGCGACCGCGGCAGAAGAAGGGCTCAACGTAAAAATCGTCCTGATGAACAACCAGTCGCTCGGTCTGGTTCACCAGCAGCAGGATATGTTTTTCCAGCAGCGTATCTTCGCCGCCGATTACCGCTACAACACCAATTTTCTCGCCATTGCCGCAGGTTTCGGCTTTGCAACCTGCGATCTGAATGCGGCAGCCGACCCGCAGGCCGCGTTGAAAGAAGCGCTCAATCAACCCGGTCCAGCGTTGATCCACGTACGCATTGACGCCAATGAAAAAGTTTTCCCCATCGTGCCACCGGGCGCAGCGAACATCGATATGATCGGAGATTAATGACTATGCAAACTCAACCAACGTCAAATCAGGTCACGCTAGAACTCTCAGTACGCAATCACCCCGGCGTGATGTCACACGTTTGCGGCCTGTTTGCCCGCCGGGCATTTAACGTAGAAGGCATTCTCTGTATGCCACTGGCAAACGGTGAAGAAAGCCGAATCTGGCTACTTGTCAAAGATGACCAACGACTACAGCAGATGATCAGTCAGGTGGAGAAACTGGAAGACGTCCTTCAGGTACGTCGTCACGGGGAAGAAATGCGTATTTTCGAGCAGGTCGCCGAGTTTTACTGCTAGATGGCGTGGCCGGGTCTTCCCCGGCCTGCCCAATCTCACCCGTTGAGCACCTGCCACAACAGGTGCCGGTAAACCGGCATCAGCGGGTGCTGAATCAGCACGATCAACGATGCAACCGCCGCCACAAATATCACTGGAGCCACCCAACGCAGGCGTCTGAGCGGCACCTTTTTGCTAAACCAATCATGCTGTTTACGCTTATCACTGCGCCACCAGCGCCAGTTTAACCAGCCTGCGACCCACACCACGATGGCGGTTACCAGCAACAACCACTTAAAGCCCGCGCTGTTGGCCCCTGCGGGAATATCAATCGCAACCCCAGCCAGAATACCGGGTAAGAAATAGGCCGGTGGCCACAGCAGGCAGCCGATGATATTCGGCACCGCGAATTTATAAGGCGGTAAGCCCAACATTCCCGCCACCATCGGGATTAATGGCCGCGTCGGGCCGACAAAACGCCCGATCAATATCGTCGGCATCGGGTGTTGATACAGGGCATATTCGGTTTTATTCAGTAACGCCTGATACTTTTTCAGGAAAGACCAATTATGCAGCGGCGCTTTGAAGCGCATGCCAATAAAATAAGAAATCCAGTCCCCGAGCAGGCAACCGATAATTCCAGCCGCCCACGCTGGATACAGCCCCATTTGTCCGCTGCCAATCAGCGCCCCCAGCGTTGCCATCATTACCGTGCCCGGCAGCAGCAGGCCCACCAGAGCCAGAGATTCCAGAAAGGCAACCAGCATGACGGCGATCAGTGAATACGCGAGTGATTGAGTAACCAGATGATCCAGCCACGCTTCCATAAAACCTACCCGTACTTTATAAAAACAAAGATTGTCTGGATCATAGCAGAAGCCGTCAACTCCTGATTACTGGTCAATTCTTTTGCACCGACGGGCATCTACACTTATGATAGCGGTCATTTTTTGCCACCGTGCCGCACTGCCACTATGTTTTTTAAACTACTCAACCATCTCGGGTTACGACGCCTTATCCTACTTCTGGCAGTGGCAAGCGCATTAGTGACGCTGGCAAACAGTTTTTATGCCAGCTACCGCGTCCAACGAGAGCTTCTGATTGATAACACACTTGAAGCCAATCGCGTTTACGCCACCAAGCTAGCGGCAATGACTCATTCTTTCTTTAAAGAATCTCAGCAACAGTTAGCCTACAGCGCCAATATCGTCGCCACCCAGATGGATGATAAAGCGAGTCTATTTAAAGAAGCTGAGCGTTTACGGCTACAGACCAGCAATTTCAACTCTGTCGTCATTGCCGATGAAAAAGGTATCGTCAGAGCAACATCACCCGATACCTTCCAGCTAATCGGAAAAAGCCTGACAACAGACGGCGCACTCGAAGCCTTGAAAGAAAGGCGCTCTCTCATTAGCCAACCCTATATTTCTGCCGCCAATAACTTCATCGTGCTGATATCTACACCGATTTTCACACGGGATGGGCGCTACAAAGGCTTTGTCGGTGGATCGATCTATCTTAAACAGCCTAGTGTTCTCAATACGCTATTAGATAAACACTATTACCGCGACGGCTCTTATATCTACGTCACCGATAAAAACAAACAAATGCTGTATCACCGCGATATAGAGCGTATTGACAAAACAGAAACCAATAACCTGAAGATCGACGCGCTGCACGAGGATAATGGCAGTCAGCATATGGTGAACTATCTGGGTGAGAAAATGTTAGCGGGCTATGCCGTTGAATCCACCTCGCAGTGGGAGATTGTCGCACTCCGCCCGACAGACATTACGCTGAAACCACTGGATGGCCTGATGCTAAACGTTCTGCGCCACACGCTTCCGCTAGCGCTTTTAACCATATTCTGCGTCTGGCTGCTTGCCCGGCTCATCGCGCAGCCGCTTTGGCTATTGGCACGCAGCGCGAATAAGATGGATGCAACAGACGTCTCCGATGATATTAGAAATATCCATTCTTGGTATTTTGAAGCCTCGCAGCTCAAACAGGCGATGTTACTGGGTATCGATTTACTCCAGCGTAAGATTGGTAAATTACGCTCTGAAGCACACTCAGACCCGATGACTGAACTGCTCAATCGTCGTGGGTTGGATAGCGCTCTCCGCTATTGGCAGATGGGGCAGAAAAGTTTTGCCGTCATCGCGCTGGATATCGACCGCTTTAAACGCATCAATGATACCTACGGGCACGACGTGGGGGACAACGTCATTCGTGATTTGTCGCAGTTGATTCGTAGCAACTCGCGCGATTCCGATATTCTGTGCCGCAGCGGTGGCGAAGAGTTCCTGATCCTGCTGCCGGAAACCACGCTGGATGTGGCACTCGACATTGCCGAACGTCTGCGGCAACGCACGCAGGAATCAACCATTCCTGTTGTGGGTAGTATTACGATCTCTTTGGGCGTGGCGCTGTGGCAACCGGCCGTCAACGATATATCAATCGAGCGAACCTTCAAGCTAGCGGATGAGGCTCTGTATAAAGCCAAGCAAGAAGGCCGCAATCGCGTGGTTTCAGCCGTACACGACGAGTATTAACCCCAACTTCCCCTGCCTTTATAACAGGTGATGCCGCTGGACATTACCTGTATAAATAACCATACTTAGCGTTATTCTCCTTCCTTATCTCGCTTGCTATAAAAGGCCGCTTAGTGACTCAGGTTCGTCAGGGGTTTCTACTGACCCGCCACTGGAACGATACGCCAGCAGGCACGCAGGTTGAATTCTGGCTGGCCACCGATGAGGGCCCGCTGCTCGCACGGCTGCCAGTACAAGAGGCTATTGCCTTTATTCCCGCACAGCAGGAAGCCCTTGCAAGAACACTCTTACAGCAGGAAAAACGCTGGCAGTTAAAGCCGCTCGCCATGCAGGATTTCCATCATCAACCGCTGTTGGGGCTGTATTGTCCGCAATACCGTCAGCTACTGCGGTTGGAAAAGTTACTGCGAGAGGGAGGTGTTCAGGTCTACGAAGCGGATATTCGCCCGCCGGAACGCTTCCTTATGGAGCGCTTTATCACCGCGCCCGTATGGCTGAACGGTACACCCACATCAGACAACCTGCTGACGCAAGCCCGCATGAAACCCAATCCTGACTATCGCCCGACGCTCAGGCTGGTCTCACTGGATATCGAAACCAACCGCCACGGTGAGCTTTACTGCATCGGGCTGGAAGGCTGCGGACAGCGCCAGGTTTACATGCTCGGCCCGCCTAACGGTACGCCTGAACACGATAATTTTAATCTTGAGTACGTCGCCAGCCGCCCGCTACTGCTGGAAAAGCTGAACACTTGGATGCAGCAGCACGATCCCGATGCCATCATCGGCTGGAATCTGGTGCAGTTTGACCTGCGCGTTTTGCAGAAACATGCCGAACGCTACCACATCCCACTCAAGCTGGGGCGCAACGGGCAGGCGTTGGAATGGCGAGAACACGGTTTTAAACAGGGACATTTCTTTGCCAGCGCAACGGGTCGTTTGATTATTGACGGTATTGAAGCACTCAAATCTGCAACGTGGAATTTTGCCTCATTCAGTCTGGAGTTTGTCGCGCAGTCGCTGCTGGGAGAAGGCAAAGCCATCGACACGCCCTATCAGCGGATGGATGAAATCGACCGCCGTTTTGCCGAAGATAAGCCTGCACTCGCTCGCTATAACCTGCAAGACTGCGAATTGGTCACGCGTATTTTCGACAAGACCGAGCTGTTGCCCTTCTTGCTGGAACGCGCTAGCGTCACCGGGCTGGCAGCAGACCGTAGCGGTGGTTCCGTCGCGGCATTTTCTCACCTCTATTTACCGCGCATGCACCGCATGGGTTATGTCGCCCCCAACCTGGGCGAGGTCGCGCTTGAAGCCAGTCCCGGCGGATTTGTGATGGATTCGCGTCCCGGCCTCTATGATTCGGTTTTAGTACTGGATTATAAGAGCCTCTATCCCTCGATTATCCGCACCTTTCTGATCGACCCAGTCGGGCTGGCAGTGGGAACACAGAATCCAGACGCTCAGCACGCTGTCTCCGGTTTTCGTGGTGCGTGGTTCTCCCGTGAACAGCACTGCTTGCCTGCCATTGTCGAGCAAATCTGGCAAGGGCGTGAAGCAGCGAAGCGTACCAACAATAAGCCACTGTCGCAGGCGTTGAAGATCATCATGAATGCCTTTTACGGCGTACTGGGTGCCACAGGCTGCCGTTTCTTCGACCCACGCCTCGCCTCCTCTATCACCCTGCGCGGTCATGAAATCATGCGTAAAACGCGCGAGTTGATAGAAGAACAAGGCTATCAAGTGATTTATGGCGATACCGACTCCACGTTCGTCTGGCTTAAACATGCGCACAGTGCAGAGGAAGCCGCAAAGATTGGCAAATCACTGGTGCAACACGTTAATCAGTGGTGGACACAGCATCTGCAAGACACCCAGCAGTTAACCAGCGCGCTGGAGTTAGAGTTTGAAACGCATTTTCGCCGCTTCCTGATGCCGACGATTCGCGGCGCGGAACAAGGCAGTAAAAAACGCTACGCCGGACTTATCGACACGCCACAGGGCGAAAAGATGGTGTTCAAAGGGCTGGAAACCGTGCGTACCGACTGGACACCGCTGGCGCAGCAGTTTCAACAACAGCTCTATCTGCTGATTTTTCAACAACAGCCTTATCAGGACTGGCTGCGGGATTATGTTGACCATACGCTGAACGGTGATTTTGACGATCTGCTAATCTACCGTAAACGGCTGCGCCGCAAGCTTGACGATTACCAGCGCAACGTGCCGCCACACGCCAGAGCCGCTAAAATCGCCGATGACTATAACCGCCAGCAAGGGCGGCCACTGCAATACCAAAACGGTGGCTGGATCAGCTATGTGATGACCGTCAACGGCCCCGAACCGCTGGAAACCCGACATTCACCGCTGGATTATCAGCATTATGTAGAACGCCAGCTCCAACCCGTTGCGGACGCCATTCTTCCTTTCCTGCATGATGATTTTGCTACACTGGTGACAGGTCAGATGGGATTATTTTAAATGCCTAGATCGGATGATCTTAAATCAAAGCGGTTAATTCACGGTACAGCAAGTTTTGAGAGGTGACGAATGCGCCGTCATCCATTACCATAACGCCCTTTCTGAATTTGCATCGCAGCATTATCAGCACTCGATAATGTAATCAGACATTCCCCCGACACAGACGAACATCGAGCTAAGAATTTATGCCTTTTACACTTGGTCAGCGCTGGATCAGCGATACGGAAAGCGAACTTGGACTGGGAACGGTTGTTGCCGTCAATACGCGTATGATAACGCTGCTTTTCCCTGCCAGCGGTGAAAACCGACTTTATTCCCGCAGTGACGCCCCCATCACCCGTGTGATGTTCAATCCCGGCGACACCGTCACCAGCCATGAAGGCTGGCAGCTCAAGATTGATGACGTGCGAGAAGAAAAAGGGTTGCTGGTGTATTGCGGCCAACGCCTGGACGACGAAACGCCAGCGGAACTGCGTGAAGTCTTTCTGGACAGCAAACTCACGTTCAACAAACCGCAAGATCGCCTGTTCGCAGGACAGATTGATCGTATGGATCGCTTTGCGCTGCGCTATCGCGCCCGTAAGCATCAGAACGAGCAGGCGCTGCAACAATGGGGCGGTTTGCGCGGCATGCGCGCCAGCCTCATCCCCCACCAGCTTCACATCGCTTATGAAGTCGGCCAACGCCATGCGCCACGCGTTTTGCTGGCGGACGAAGTCGGTCTAGGGAAAACCATTGAAGCCGGTATGATCATCCACCAGCAATTGCTGGCGGGTCGTGCCAGTCGCGTGCTGATTGTCGTACCGGAAACCCTGCAACATCAGTGGCTGGTTGAAATGCTGCGCCGCTTTAACCTGCTGTTCTCACTGTTTGACGACGAGCGCTATGCCGAAGCCAAGCTGGACAGCAGCAATCCGTTTGAAACTGAACAGTTGGTGATCTGCTCGCTGGGATTTGTTCAACGCAGCGCCCAGCGCTTTGCGCAGTTAGTTAACACCGACTGGGATCTGCTGGTCGTGGATGAGGCCCACCATCTGGTCTGGAGTGAAGAAAGCCCCAGCCCGGAATATCAGGCTATTGAAGCGCTGGCACGCGCCACTCCGGCCGTTTTGCTATTAACCGCAACGCCGGAACAGCTTGGCCAGCAGAGCCACTTTGCACGCTTACGCCTGCTCGATCCCAACCGTTTCCATGACTATCAGGAATTCGTTGCCGAACAGCAGCAGTACCGTCCGGTCGCCGATGCCGTCACACTGCTGTTAGCGGGTGAAAAAGCCCAAGCGGCTGAACTGAATGTGCTAAGCGATCTGCTGGGCGAACAGGACATTGAGCCGTTGCTGAAATCCATCAACAGCGACAGCGATGACAATCAGAAGGCGCGTCAGGAACTGATCACCATGTTGATGGATCGCCACGGCACCAGCCGTGTGTTGTTCCGCAATACGCGTCAGGGCGTTAAAGGCTTCCCGCAGCGTGTCCTGCATCAAATCCGCCTGCCGCTGCCAGCGCAGTACCAAACGGCAATCAAAGTTTCCGGCATTATGAATGCGAACAAGCCACTGGAAACCCGCGCGCGCGATATGCTGTACCCTGAGCAAATTTATCAACAGCTCGAAGGGGACGATGCCACCTGGTGGAACTTCGATCCGCGCGTGGAATGGTTGCTGAACTACCTGACCACCAACCGTGATGAAAAAGTGTTGGTGATCTGCGCACAGGCAGCGACAGCGCTCCAGTTGGAGCAAGTGCTGCGCACGCGTGAAGCCATTCGCGCCGCCGTCTTCCATGAAGGGCTGTCTATTCTGGAACGTGACCGCGCCGCCGCCTATTTTGCATCTGAAGAAGAAGGCGCACAGGTGCTGATCTGTTCAGAGATCGGATCCGAAGGCCGTAATTTCCAGTTTGCCAGCCATTTAGTGATGTTCGATCTGCCGTTCAACCCCGACTTGCTGGAGCAGCGTATTGGCCGTCTGGACCGCATCGGGCAGGCAAAAGAAATTCAGGTTCTGGTGCCGTATCTGGAAAACACCGCCCAGGCTCTGCTGGTACGCTGGTATCACGAAGGGCTGGATGCGTTTGAGCACACCTGCCCAACAGGTCGCACCATCTATGATGCGCACCATGCACAGTTAATCGAGCGACTGACGACCGTCGGTGAACAGCAGGGACTGGATGAGTTTATCCATACCTGCCGCCAACAGCACGACAGCCTGAAGCAACAGCTTGAACAAGGTCGCGATCGTCTGCTGGAAATGCATTCTAACGGCGGCGAACAGGCTCAGCTGTTGGCACAAGCCATTGCCGAACAGGATAATGACGTCAACCTGGTGACATTCGCCCTGAACCTGTTTGATATCGTTGGCATCAATCAGGAAGATCGCAGCGATAATCTGATCATTCTGACACCATCCGATCATATGCTGGTGCCGGATTTCCCCGGTCTGCCGCAGGACGGTTGTACGATCACCTTCGATCGCGATCAGGCTCTCTCACGCGAAGACGCGCAGTTTATCAGTTGGGAACACCCGCTCATCCGTAACGGGCTCGATCTGGTGCTGTCCGGCGATACCGGAAGCTGTGCGGTTTCCTTGCTGAAAAATAAAGCGCTGCCGGTCGGTACACTGTTGGCAGAACTGGTTTACGTTGTGGAAGCTCAGGCACCAAAACACCTGCAACTGACCCGCTTCCTGCCACCAACACCGGTTCGACTGCTGATGGATCGTAAAGGCACGAATCTGGCCGCACAGGTGGAGTTTGAGAGCTTTAACCGTCAGCTCAATGCGGTGAACCGCCATACTTCCAGCAAGCTGGTGAATGCAGTGCAATCCGATGTTCACGCTATGCTGCAACAGGCAGAAGCGTTGGTGGAAACGCAGGCGCGCCAGCTAATCACTGAAGCGCAACAGCAGGCCGATCTGCAACTGCGCCGCGAGCTGGAACGTCTGGAAGCGCTGAAAGCCGTCAATCCTAACATTCGTGAAGATGAGCTGACCGCGCTGGAAAATCAGCGCGAGCAGGTGCTGAGCAATCTGCACGAGGCCAACTGGCGTCTGGATGCGATCCGTCTGGTCGTGGTAACGCATCAGTAATGTGCCGCCCGTCGCCCGTCCTATGCGTTATGCGTTATGCGTAGTATGGGCAGCTAGGTTTTTCAGCGTACGGATAGCAGCATATTAGGGAAAGCGCGGGGATGAGGTTTCCGCAGGAACACCTCGCCCCGTGATAGGCCCGTGTATCTCGATCAAACAGCAACGACGTCCCTGTCTTTTGCGTATTTTGGAGCGTGAATGGAACCCTATAATCCACCTACCGATCCCTGGTTGCATGTTCTGTATCAGGATCAGCACATCATGGTGGTGAATAAACCCAGCGGTCTGCTGTCGGTTCCCGGCCGCGCGCCAGAACACAAAGACAGCGTAATGAACCGCATTCAGGCTGACTACCCCACGGCCGAATCCGTTCATCGTCTGGATATGGCAACCAGCGGCGTGATCGCCGTCGCACTCACGAAAGCTGCCGAGCGCGAATTAAAACGTCAGTTTCGCGAGCGCGAGCCCAAGAAATCCTACCTTGCCCGCGTCTGGGGACATATGGCACAGGATGAAGGCGTCATCGATCTGCCACTGATCTGCGACTGGCCAAACCGCCCGAAACAGAAAGTCTGCTTTGAAACAGGAAAATCAGCACAGACAGAGTATCAGGTACTCTCGCGTGACGATGACGGTACAACACGCGTCAAGCTGATGCCGATTACCGGTCGCTCCCATCAACTGCGCGTCCATCTGCTGGCACTCGGCCACCCTATCCTCGGCGATGGGTTTTATGCGCATCCTGATGCCAAAGCGATGGCACCCCGCCTTTTACTGCACGCACAAGAGCTGGCTATCACGCATCCGGCTTTCAATACCCCGATGCACTTTCGTTGCGAAGCGGATTTCTGAGATCAACACGCTGTTGGTGTTTTCAAATCTGGCTTGATGGCACGATAAAATGTGAAGCGGTAAAAGAGGGAAGCAATGAAGGGGGAAGGATACGGATTATTTTGTCTGATTCGCGCTTTTCAACAATTCATAAGCGGCCTGAATATCTTGCGCTTTGCGCTTGGCCATCTCCATCATTCTCGGCGAAAGTTTCTTGGCGACCAGCTTATCGGGATGATGTTCGCTCATGAGTTTGCGATAGGCGCGTTTAATCGTCACGGCATCATCACTACTGCGCACACCCAGCGTACGACAGGCGCTCTCGACCGTTGGCCCACGTAGCGGTGAGGGCGGGCGTTGGCCGCCATAAGAGTGTCCATTGGAGTAACCGTTATTACGGCGTTGTTGCGATTTCCCGTTTTGGCGTGACTGATTCTGCCGAGACTGCTGCCCAGTGGGGCTTTCCATATTCCGCAGGAAAAACTCAAACTGCTCACGCGTCACGCCCAGTTCATCAGCAATCACATACAGCACACGACGTTCATTCGGATGCAGAACACCATCGACAAACGCGACCTGAAGCTGAATTTCCAGAAACATCTTAATTAAATCAAAACGCCCCAGACAGGCGTCACGCAGCTTGCGCAATTTTATTCGCAAAGGGAATTGGCCAGCCTTTCCCTCGCGGAAAGCCCGTTGGGCGGCAGCTCTAGCGTCACCAAACAGCTCGAGGCGATCCATCATTTTGGTCGCTATATTGATATCAGCTTCCGTCACCCGGCCTTTGGATTTGGTCAGATGCCCCATGGCCTGAAAGGTCGTGAGAAAGAACAATGACTGACGGGTAGACTGAGCAGAGAAATAATCACGGCGACGCGATGCCCGGGCTCTGTCAATCCAATGCCCCATCAATAAGCCCATGATCATTCCCCAGATGCCAGTGCTTGAGACGATTCCCAGCGCCAACCCCAGCAACTTTCCCCAATACCGCATATACTCCTCAAATCCTCATGCCGTCAGCTAAAAATTGCTTTATCATACCTGTCATTTATCTTTGCACCTAACGGCGGTGCGTATATAAGCGGTGGGGATTTAACACTGGCGCAACGCTAACGAGTGATATAGTCTCTGACCGTTTGCCGACATGATGCCCCTGATGACGGAACACCTGATAACACGTATGAAAAAAAGTTTCCCAACTCTGCTGGCCACTCTGGTTTGGTCGGCGCTTTACAGCCAGCACGCGCTGGCCGATCTCGCTGAACAGTGCATGCTGGGTGTACCCACGTACAGCAGGCCGCTGGTAACAGGCGATCCCAATCAGCTGCCGGTCAATATTCAGGCCGACAAAACCGAAGCCAACTATCCCGACAATGCCAAATTCATCGGCAATGTTAACATCCAGCAGGGTAACAGCATCATGACCGCCGAACAGGTGGAGCTGAACCAGTTGGATCCGGCAACGCAGGGTAGCACGCCTACGCGTACTATTACCGCGACGGGAAAGGTCCACTACGACGATAATCAGGTCATCCTAAAAGGCCCTAAAGCCTGGGCCAACCTGAACACCAAAGATACCGACGTCTATGAAGGCGACTATCAGATGGTGGGCCGTCAAGGGCGTGGTTCCGCCGACAAAATGAAAATGCGTGACAGCAATCGCTACACCATTCTGGAAAACGGCTCCTTCACGTCCTGTCTGCCGGGAGATAATAGCTGGAGTGTCGTCGGTTCGGAAGTGATTCAAGACAGAGAAGAACAGGTTGCTGAAATCTGGAACGCGCGTTTCAAGATTGGTGGCGTGCCTGTATTCTACAGCCCGTATTTACAACTTCCTATCGGCGATAAACGACGCTCTGGCTTTCTGATCCCCAATGCGAAATATGGTAGCAGCAATGGCTTTGAACTGCTGACGCCCTATTATTGGAATATCGCCCCTAATTTTGACGCCACCATCACGCCGCATCTGCAAACCAAACGTGGCATGCAGTGGCAGAACGAATTCCGCTACTTGACCACACCGGGCCTTGGCGTTATTCAGTTCGACTGGCTACCTAGCGACAGTGAATACGCCAAAACCTCACAGCAAGACGATAATGATACCCGCTGGCTACTCCACTGGGGCCACAGCGGCGTAATGGATCAGGTGTGGCGTTTTGACGCAGACTATACAAAAGTCAGCGACGACCGCTACTTCACCGATCTGGATTCGCATTACGGTTCAACCACCGATGGTTACGTTACCCAAAAACTCAGTACGGGCTATGCGAACCAAAACTGGAATACCACACTGTCCACCAGACAGTTCCAGGTCTTTTCCAATGCGACCAGTCGTGATGTCTACCGCGCTGAGCCACAGCTTGATATCAATTACTACCAGAATGATATCGGCCCAGTTGATATGCACCTTTATGGTCAGGCGGTAAAATTTACCAACGTCAACGACAATCGGCCGGAAGCGACACGTCTGCACGTTGAGCCAACGCTAAATCTCCCGCTGGCAAACCGCTGGGCCAGCCTGAATACCGAAGCCAAACTATTAGCGACGCACTACCAACAAGATAATCTGGATCGTTACCGTGCCGACCCGACTGTCAGCGATGTTAATAAAAACGCGCTTCAGAGTTCCGTTAACCGCGTCATGCCACAATATAAAGTCGATGGCAAAATGGTCTTTGAACGCGAAATGGACTGGTCTCAAGCCTATACCCAGACGCTGGAGCCTCGCGCGCAATACCTGTACGTACCTTATCGCGATCAGAGCAGCATCCATACCTATGACTCGACGTTGATGCAGACCGACTATTCTGGCCTGTTCCGCGATCGCAGCTACAGCGGTCTGGATCGCATCGCGTCCGCGAATCAGATTGCGACCGGTGTCACCACGCGTATTTATGATGATGCGCTGGTTGAACGTTTTAACGCTTCTATTGGTCAAATCTATTACTTCGATCGTCCTCGCACCGGTGACCGCAACACGTCGCTCGATAAAAGTGATAATAACGGCAGTCAGGTATGGGCCGGTGATTCTTTCTTGAAAATCGATGACAGTTGGGGCGTTCGCGGTGGTCTGCAATATGACAATCGTCTGAACGAAGTCGCGCTGGGCGACGCCGTGTTAGAATACCGTCGTGATGCGGAACGTCTGGTGCAGTTAAACTACCGCTACGCTAGCCCTGAATATATCCGCGACATGCTGCCGAACGTGACCAACCAAGGTTCTCAGCAAGGTATTTCGCAGGTAGGTGTTACCGCTAGCTGGCCGATCGTCGAACGTTGGGCTGTTGTGGGTGCTTATTATTACGACACCAAGGCCAATCAGCCGGCAAATCAGCTTATTGGCTTACAGTACAATACCTGCTGTTGGGCCGTGAGCGTCGGTTATGAACGTAAAATTACCGACTGGAACAGCGCCAGCCGCAGCAGTGAATACGACAACAAAGTGTCGTTTAATATCGAGTTACGTGGTTTAAGCAGTAATTACGGCTTGGGTTCTGACAAAATGCTGCGCTCGGGTATTTTGCCTTACCAGCGCGCATTCTGATGTCATGCAGAGTGCTGGGTCGATAAGGATAGTAAACAGGCTGTTTCACTGAAACGTTGGAACTTTTAACCCGCCTTGCGGATGAAATAATGGGAAAGGTATGAAGAACTGGAGAACGCTTATTCTCGGATTGGCACTGAGTGCCTCTACCGCGTTCGCAGCACCACAGGTGGTTGATAAGGTCGCAGCAGTCGTCGATAACAGCGTCGTATTGGAAAGCGATGTAAACAGTCTTTTGCAGTCGGTAAAACTGAACGCCCAGCAGGCCGGGCAGCAGTTGCCAGATGATGCCACGTTGCGTCATCAGATTACCGACCGTCTGATCATGGATAATATCATCCTGCAAATGGCGCAGAAGATGGGTATCCAGGTGACGGATGAGCAGTTGGATCAGGCAATTACTAATATTGCCGCTCAGAACCGGATGTCTATCGATCAGTTAAAGAGTCAGTTGGCTAATGAAGGTCTGAACTACAACACCTACCGTAGCCAGATTCGCAAAGAGATGCTGATTTCGGAAGTGCGTAACAATGAAGTCCGTCGTCGCGTTACCGTACTGCCACAGGAAGTCGATACGCTGGCTAAGCAGATTGCGAACCAGACCGGCGAGAATGATGAGCTGAATCTGAGCCATATTCTGATCCCATTGCCGGAAAACCCGACTCAACAGCAGGTTGATGAAGCGGAAAATCTGGCAACGTCTCTGGTGAAACAAATCAACGAAGGGGCGGATTTCGGTAAGCTGGCCATCACCTATTCATCTGATTCTCAGGCGCTGAAAGGCGGCCAAATGGGCTGGGGCAAGTTGCAGGAAATTCCAACGCTGTTTGCTGAACGCTTAACACAGGTGCAGAAAGGCCAAGTCGTCGGCCCGATCCGTTCTGGTGTGGGTTTCCACATTCTGAAAGTTAACGATATTCGCGGCGGTAACAAAAGCGTATCGGTAACTGAAACGCACGCTCGCCATATTTTGATCAAACCGTCTGTGGTGATGACGGACAGTCAGGCGCAAGCCAAACTGGCCGACGTAGCACAGCAGATCAAAAACGGTAGCACCGATTTCGCTGCACAAGCCAAACTGCTTTCTCAGGATCCTGGATCGGCGAATCAGGGCGGCGACCTTGGTTGGGCTTCTCCAGATATGTACGATCCGGCTTTCCGCGATGCGTTGCTGAAACTGAAGAAAGGCGAAATCAGCCAACCGATTCACTCCTCTTTTGGCTGGCACCTGATTCAGTTGCTGGACACTCGTCAGGTTGATAAAACCGACGCGGCGCAAAAAGAGCAAGCGTACCGTATGATCTTTAATCGTAAATTCGCTGAAGAAGCGCAAACCTGGATGCAGGAACAGCGTGCAGCGGCTTATGTCAAAGTGATTAATGGTGCCACTAACTAATGCAGACTAAGAGCAATACGCCACGCGTTGTGATCACCCCCGGCGAGCCCGGTGGGATTGGCCCCGATCTGGTGATTGCTCTGGCACAGCAGGCCTGGCCTGTAGAGCTAGTGATCTGTGCGGATCCTGACCTATTATTAACTCGCGCATTGCAGCTGTCTATGCCGCTGACGCTGCGTGACTATCAACCCGGCCAGCCCGCACAACCACAACAGGCAGGTAGCCTCACCATCCTGCCGATCGTCGCATCAGCAACCGTCATTGCAGGTCAATTGAATGTGGCTAACAGCGCTTATGTCGTTAAGACATTAGCCCGTTCATGTGATGGCTGCCTAAACGGCGAATTCGCCGCGCTGATTACCGGCCCAGTACATAAAGGCATTATCAACGATTCCGGTGTTCCTTTCAGCGGGCACACTGAATTTTTCGCCGATCGCAGCAGCCGTGAGCGTGTTGTCATGATGCTAGCGACGGAAGAATTGCGCGTCGCTTTAGCGACCACGCATTTACCGCTTGCTGCCGTTTCTGCGGCAATTACCCGCCAGAGCCTGCATGAAGTCATCACGATCTTGCATCATGATTTGCAGACAAAATTCGGCATCGTTCAACCACAGATCTATGTTTGTGGACTGAATCCTCATGCTGGTGAAGGCGGCCATATGGGCCGTGAAGAGTTGGATGTGATTAATCCGGCACTGGACGAGCTACGGCAACAGGGCATCACGCTGATTGGGCCGTTGCCTGCCGACACACTTTTCCAGCCAAAGTATCTGCAACACGCTGATGCCGTTTTGGCGATGTATCACGATCAGGGGCTCCCGGTTCTGAAATATCAGGGCTTCGGGCGCGCTGTTAATATCACACTGGGGTTACCGTTTATCCGCACATCGGTCGATCACGGCACAGCACTAGAGCTGGCCGCAACCGGCAGCGCTGACCCCGGTAGTTTCATCACGGCATTAAATCTTGCCATTAAAATGATAAAGAATAGTAATGAATAATCGCGTACACCAAGGTCACTTCGCCCGTAAACGTTTTGGGCAAAACTTTTTAAACGATCACTTCGTGATCGATAGCATCGTATCGGCGATTCATCCTCAGCCGGGTCAAGCAGTAGTAGAGATCGGCCCAGGCCTCGGCGCGCTGACCGCGCCCATTGGCGAACGGATGGATCGTTTTACCGTTATTGAGCTGGATAGAGATCTGGCAGCACGGTTGGAAAAACACCCAACGCTGAAAGATAAGCTGACGATTATTCAGCAAGACGCCATGACGATCGATTTCGCCGCGCTCGCTGAACAGGCTGGGCAACCGCTGCGCGTTTTTGGCAACCTGCCGTATAATATTTCCACACCGCTAATGTTCCACTTATTCACCTATACTCAATCTATCCGTGACATGCACTTTATGTTGCAGAAAGAAGTGGTTAACCGCTTAGTAGCAGGGCCAAACAGTAAAACCTTTGGACGCCTGAGCGTTATGGCACAGTATTATTGTCAGATAATTCCGGTGCTTGAAGTGCCACCAGAGGCATTCAAGCCCGCACCTAAAGTTGATTCCGCCGTAGTGCGACTCGTCCCTCATGCCGAGCTCCCCTACCCAGTCAGCGATATTCGAATGCTGAGCCGCATCACCACGGAAGCGTTTAACCAGCGCCGTAAAACATTGCGTAACAGTCTGGGCAACCTATTCACCCCAGAAACGCTCACCGAGCTGGGTATCAATGTCACCAGCCGCGCAGAGAATGTGACCGTTGAGCAATATTGTCGATTGGCAAACTGGTTGAGCGAGCATCCTGCAAAACAGGAATAACTGGAGTTCATCATGATTAATGCGCCCCGTGTTTGTGTACAAATTCAGAGCTTCTATGTGGAATCACAATCAGAGCCTGATGAAGAACGTTTCGTGTTTGCTTACACGGTTACGGTTCGCAATCTGGGGCGTCATGAAGTCCAGCTTTTGGGGCGTTATTGGCTGATCACCAACGGTAATGGCCGTCAGACTGAAGTTCAGGGTGAAGGCGTAGTCGGTGAACAGCCGATTATCGAGCCTGGCGGCGAGTTCCAATATACCAGCGGTGCAGTCATGGAAACGCCCCTCGGCACAATGGAAGGCCACTACCATATGGTTGACCATCAGAGTAAAGCGTTTCAGGTCCCAATCCCCGTCTTCCGACTGGCAATCCCCTCACTGATACATTAATTATGTCTACCTATTTAGTTGGCGATGTTCACGGCTGTTTAGTTGAACTTAAAGCGCTATTGGCGCAAGTTTCCTTTAATCCTGAGCAAGATACGCTCTGGCTAACTGGCGATTTAGTTGCACGCGGGACGGACTCGCTTCAGGTTCTGCGCTTCGTTCGTTCTCTCGGTTCATCTGTCCGTATGGTGCTTGGCAATCACGATCTGCATCTGCTGGCCGTTTATGCCGGTATCAGCCGCAATAAGCCGAAAGATCGTCTCAATGATCTCCTCACTGCACCGGACGCAGACGAGCTAATCAACTGGCTACGTCGCCAACCGATCTTACAGGTTGATGAAGATCTGAAGCTGGTCATGGCACACGCGGGCATAACACCACAGTGGGACCTGCCGACGGCACTGGTGTGTGCACGCGAAGTCGAATCGATCCTGAGCAGCGACAGCTACCCGCTCTTCCTTGATGCCATGTATGGCGATATGCCGAACCACTGGAGCCCGGAACTCAGCGGTCTGGCTCGCCTACGCTTTAGCACCAATGTCTTTACCCGCATGCGCTACTGCTTCTCTGGCGGGCAGTTAGATATGCTCTGCAAAGAGCAGCCGGGTCAGGCACCTTCACTGCTAAAACCGTGGTTTGATCTGCCGAGCCAAGTTGCTGGGGAATACGCTATTGCATTCGGCCACTGGGCATCACTGGAAGGGAAAGGCACGCCGGAAAACATTTATGCGCTAGATACCGGGTGCTGTTGGGGGGGAGAACTGACTATGCTACGTTGGGACGACAAGCGCTATTTCACGCAACCGTCACTCTCATCAAATACCGAACTCTCAGGTGATATCACGCTCTGACTCAGTGAATAGATGCACGGATGCATCCACCTCATCACCAGCCGTACTATTGTCATAGAAAGGGAAAGTGTCACAGAAAGGGGAAGGTCGTCCCAGACTGACTCTTTTTGGATGACGGAACGGCTAACGCCTCGGCGGGAATAGACCACACGCCACCGCCAAGAAGCCCAGCCAGACCCACAGTTTCTACTCCACCCAATGGTAATTCACGGCGGCGCGGATCGCTCAAACGGTCAGTATTCAGATTACTGTTTTTATTCGCCATATGTACTGCCTCCTTCGTATCAAACACAGTGATTTACATGTATTTCGAATTAACCACATTTCAATTTAACTACGCGAGCGACAGCGTGTTTCTATACTAGCAATGGCAGGTGACGGAAATGTGACCGGCAAACGTTGGAAAGTGAAGAGATGCCCTAACCGCCAATTGTTTAAAGATCGAGATACACGGGGTGACCACAGGCTGAGGCGTCCCTACGGGAACCTCCCCCTGTATTTCCCCTAAAAACGAGCTTAAATGGCCAACATTCGGAGGTACCCCTCAATGTGGGGGCTTATGAGGTTCAACAACATGTGTCACCCGCGGTTGAGAAGTCGCGGAGCATTGCACCACCAGCATACCCATGACTATTAACGCGACACCGGCTATTCGTCCCAGAGTCGCGGGCTTCACCGCCAGCCCCATCAAACCAAAATGATCGATAATCAGCGATGCGACAACCTGACCGACAATCACGCAGACAATAAAGCCTGAAGCACCGAGCTGTGGCGTCAGCAATAGCGCAGCGGTGATATAAACAACGCCCGCCACCCCACCCAACCAGATCCACCACGATCCCTGTAAGGCATTACCAACCGCTGGAACGGGTACCCGAGCCGCAAACAAGATCGGCAACAGCACGCAAATGCTAACCAACAGAGATACCAGCGTTGCCCAAAGCGGATGGCCTAATGAACGCCCCAGCGCCGCATTGCTGGCAGCCTGAAAAGGCACAATGCTCCCGGCAAGCACAGCAATACCCAGTGGCAACAGCAGTGAGAGAGAAAAGGAAGAAAATAACGACATGGAACCCCCTGGCTCACAATATGAAATGCACAACGTCATTGGGATGTTCCAATACTCAAGCATCCATTAAACTGATGGAAATTCGTAATTCATACAGAAGGAATTCATAGAATGGATGATTTGCGTCGTATCGACATGAATCTGCTGCTAACGCTTCATGCTTTGCTGACGGAAAAACACGTCACGCGAGCTGCGCTGCGCCTGCACCGCAGCCAGCCTGCCGTCAGCCATTCATTATCACAGCTGCGTCAGATTTTTAACGATCCGCTATTAGTCCGGCGTGAGGTTGGTTTGACGCTAACGACCCGGGCTCAGGCGCTACTCGGCCCGCTGGAACACGCGCTTGAACAGCTGAATGTGTTGATACAAACCCCATCATTCGATCCGCGCCATAGCACGCGACATTTCCGTTTGGCCCTCTCTGATTACGGTACGAATGCGGTGTTGCCAACGCTCATGCGGCATTTGCGCATGCAGGCTCCCGGCATTTCACTGGCTATCAGCCATGCTGGCCGTGAAATGATGCTGGCACAGTTGAACGATGGAGAAATCGACTTGAGCCTCGGTGTATTCCCTGAACGCCCACCCGAGGTACACGCCGAAGTTCTTTTTGAAGAGCATTTTGCCTGTCTGGCGGACCGTAACACGCTGCCGGAAAACGGTATGCTGTCGTTTGACGCGTGGCTGGAGCGGCCACATATTCTGGTCACGATGCATCCTGATTCGGCTAATGAAATTGACAGCACGCTGGCAGCAAGCGGCCGAGCGCGCAATGTTGTGCTGACATTGCCCCACTGGCATGCCGCCATCAATCTTATTGCCGGTACCGATCTGGTTTTGACCGCAGCACGGCGTAGCATGACCCGAATCAATACACCAGATTTGCACATTTTTCCGCCTCCATTCACAATCCCCAATTTTGCATTCCAGCAGGTATGGCATACGCGTCGCGAGAGCGATCCTGCACATCGCTGGCTGAGAAAAGCCATTTGGGAGAGCTGTCAGGTTGTGGATTAACCATCTGGCCCAGAAAACGAAAAAACCCGCAGCGAGGCGGGTTTGGCTATTCATCGTATTACCGACGGAACGTTATTGCAGGAAAGTGCTCCTAGCGGCGTTCCAGAATTTCGAAGCAGTAACTGTGTGAGTTGCGCTCATCAGCATCATGGAATTCGCTGAAAACAGACTGCCATTCATCCGGCTCATAGTCAGGGAAATGCGTGTCGCCTTCCACTTCGGCATCAATATGCGTCAGGTAGAGGCGGTTAGCCTGCGACAACATCTGCTGATAGACGCTGCCACCGCCAATCACCATCACTTCCTCAACCTCACCTGCCGCCGCCAGCGCAGCGTCCAGCGAAGAGACCCAGGCCACGCGCTCGTCATCACCCGGATGATTGCTGACGACAATGTTCAGTCTGCCGGGCAACGGCTGACCGATAGAGCGGAAGGTATTACGCCCCATAATAATCGGCTTATTAAGCGTATTACGCTTAAACCATGCCAGATCGGCGGGCAAATGCCACGGCATCGCGTTTTCCATGCCAATCACGCGATCCACTGCCAGTGCAGCAATCAAACTAATAACCATGGTGAAAAACCCTGTAGGTCAGAAAATTGCTGACACTATACGGAAAGCCCTTTCGCTCGTCGATATTAAGACTCGGCGGAAATGTAATATAAGAGTTTTATACCCCTGGCCGCTTACGATAGAGCCAGATTCCCGGTAAAGACAGGCCGATAGAGAGCGCACCGACGATAAAGCTGGCCTTCAGAAAATTGGTCATCATGACGCTCATCAGCGCTTCGCTGTAGCCAAGATGTGATATCTCCACCACCGAAATCATCGCCGTATAGGCAGAGATACCGGGAAACATCGGGATGACGGCTGCCACGGTAAAGACTTTCGGATGCGCCAGCAACCAGCGTGACCAGCGGATGCCAATGATGCCAATCAGGATTGCCGCCAGAAAAGATGCCCATTCGATATTCATGCCGAAATGTATCGCCAGAAATCGTACGCCGTGCCCGACGCCGCCCAACAGCGCACAGTAAGGCAGCACTTTCAGCGGCACATTGAAGACCATCGCAAATCCCAACGCAGGGACCGCAGCCAGCACCATATCCTGCAAAAGTGCCCACAGTAAACTTAAGCCCATCCGCGTAACCCCCACAGCGACATCGCCATCACAACACCAATACAGGTTGCCAGCGTCAATAAACTCGCGACCGTCCAGCGTGCCAAACCGGTATTCACGTGCCCTTTAAACATATCTGCCACGGCGTTAATCAGCGGAAAACCGGGGACCAACAGCAGCACACTTGCCGCCATCGCCACCGTCGACGTCTGAGAAAAAGCAGGCAAACGCATCAACAGCCCTGACGCTGACGTGGCGACAAATGCCGTAATACAGAAGTTGATCAACGGATTCAGATGTCGTCCGGTAAAGACCTGACGGACATACATCGCCAGACCACTGGCAATCAGTGTGACAATAAAGGCATCCCACCCACCGCCGTTCAAACGGCTGAAACAGCCGCAGGAGAGCGCCACAACGGAAACCATCAGCCAACGCGGATAGCGCAGTGGCTTAATATGTCCCAAACGCTTCTCCACCCCTGCCACATCCAGCAGTTTATGCTCGGCCATGATGACCGCATGCTGAACCTCAATGACAACGTGCATATTAATGCCGCGATCCGCATTCTTCCGCGTTGACGTCAGGCAATGCCCCTGCATGATGGTGGTCAGCACAATCGAGTTTGCCGAGATTGAGCTCTCAACGCTATCGGCGCCAAGCGCCATGCCTAGTCGTGAGGACAGCTGTTCTACCACCATACTCTCTGCGCCATGCTGTAACAGCAGCAGCGCACACTGGATGCACAATCGGGTTATTTCCCGCTGCTGTGGCGCTTCATCCATCCGTTTTGCGCCACTTAATCGTTCACGGTTCTCACGTTCACTGACCATGTTATTATCTCAACCTGCCCCTGAAATTAACCACAAAAAATGAAAGGACAATTGTTAACATATCGCCGCCGAATAACCAATAAGTGTGATGCGAATTCATTATTCTGGCGCTATGATTTCCCTCGTCCCTCTCTTTTTCACTGTCTGGAATGATCATGCTAGAAACATCGCTGTTTGTCGCGACTATCGCCACGCTGGGGATGCTTTCTCCCGGCCCCGACTTTTTCCTCGTCATCAGGAATGCGGCACGCTACCCACGTGCTGCCGCAATGATGACCGCCTTTGGCGTAATCTGCGGCGTAGCAACCCACATGGCGTACTGCGTCGCCGGGCTAGCCGTCGTCATCACCACCACGCCGTGGCTGTTTAATGTACTGAAATATGCGGGCGCCGCCTACCTAATCTGGATCGGTATTCAGGCACTATTCGCTCGCGGCGGAAGCAAAATGGACGTATCAAACCTGACACAGCAAAGTGTCAGCCTGAAAAAAGCATTCCTGCAAGGCTATCTCTGCAACCTGCTTAACCCGAAAGCCACACTATTCTTTCTGGCGATGTTCACCCAGGTTCTGAACATTCACTCCGGCATCGGTGAAAAACTGTGGTACGCCATGATTATCTGGCTGCTTTCTCTCGTCTGGTGGCCGCTGTTGGTGGTGCTTTTCCAAAGTGAGCCGGTACGCCGAGGATTGGCTAAAGTGCAGAAACTGGTAGATAAGCTGCTGGGAACGGTGTTGATCGCGCTGGGTATCAAAGTGGCGTTGGGATAAAACTCAAAACGTTCCCCATGAAAAAGCCAGCGCTGTTACCAACGCTGGCTTTTATTATCAGCTTACAACCTACCGAAGTCGGTCCTATCAGCCTTTAATCATCGCATGCATTTCCTGCACGGAAGTGACCTTCTCCGTCGGATCTGCCGTCAACGACATTGCCGTAGCAAAACCACCATTCAGCGTGGTGTCGTAGTGCACCTTGTATTGCAGCGCGCTGCGGCGAATCAGCTTGGAATCTTCAATCGCCTGACGCCCTGCGGTGGTGTTGACGATGTAGGTGTACTCGCCGTTCTTGATGCGGTCCTGAATGTGCGGACGACCTTCATGCACCTTATTCACCAGACGCGGATTAATGCCAGCCTCACCCAGTTCAATCGCCGTGCCGTGCGTCGCATCCAGCTCAAAACCGTGCTTCAACAGCTTAGCCGCCAGATCCACCACGCGGGCTTTATCGCCTTCACGTACCGACAGCAGCGCACGTCCAGTTTTCTTCATGTGCGAACTGCTGCCCAGCATCGCTTTGGCAAACGCTTCAGCAAACGTGCGGCCAACGCCCATGACTTCACCGGTCGAACGCATCTCTGGCCCCAGAATCGGGTCAACGCCAGGGAATTTGTTGAACGGCAGCACCACTTCTTTCACCGAGTAATACGGCGGGATGATTTCTTTGGTGACACCCTGCTCAGCCAGCGTTTTGCCTGCCATCACTCGCGCAGCGACTTTCGCCAATGGAACACCGGTCGCTTTCGAGACAAATGGGACAGTACGCGCGGCACGCGGGTTCACCTCAATCAGATAAACTTCGTTATCCTTCACCGCAAACTGCACGTTCATCAGGCCGCGAACGCAAAGTTCAAACGCCAGTTTTTCAACCTGCTGACGCATCACATCCTGAATCTCTTTGCTCAGTGTGTAAGCAGGCAGTGAACAAGCCGAGTCACCGGAGTGAACCCCCGCCTGCTCGATGTGTTCCATAATGCCGCCAATCAGTACACGTTCACCGTCGCAAATCGCATCGACGTCAACTTCAATAGCATCGTCAAGGAAACGGTCCAGCAGAACGGGCGCATCGTTGGATACGCTAACCGCGTTTTGGAAATAACGCTTAAGGTCGATTTCGTCATACACGATTTCCATCGCGCGACCGCCCAGAACATAAGAAGGACGGACGACCAGCGGATAGCCGATGCCACGCGCTTTCTCTACCGCCTGCTCAATCGTCGCTACCGTGGCGTTAGACGGTTGCTTCAGCCCAAGACGATTGACGGCATGCTGGAAGCGCTCACGGTCTTCTGCACGGTCAATCGCGTCTGGGCTAGTTCCGATAACCGGTACTCCAGCGGCTTCTAGCTCGCGAGCCAGTTTCAGCGGCGTCTGGCCACCGTACTGCACGATAACGCCCTTTGGCTTCTCAATACGGACGATTTCCAGTACATCTTCAAACGTTACCGGTTCGAAGTACAAGCGGTCGGACGTATCGTAGTCTGTTGAAACGGTTTCAGGGTTACAGTTAACCATGATGGTTTCATAGCCATCTTCACGCAGCGCCAGCGAAGCATGGACGCAACAGTAGTCAAACTCGATCCCCTGACCAATACGATTTGGCCCACCACCCAATATCATGATTTTGTCACGATCCTGAGTCGGGTTAGCCTCACATTCTTCTTCGTACGTGGAATACATATAAGCGGTATCGGTCGAGAATTCTGCCGCACAGGTATCGACACGCTTATACACCGGATGCAGGTCGAATTTATCGCGCAGCTTGCGAATTTCGCTTTCCGCCACGCCAGCCAGTTTCGCCAGACGCGCATCAGCAAAGCCTTTACGCTTCAGTGCACGTAAGAAATCCGCATCCAGCGCGGTGATACCTTTTTCTGCAACCTGCTCTTCCAGACGCACCAGCTCTTCAATTTGCACCAGGAACCAGCGATCAACGTTGGTCAGGTTAAATACGCCATCGACTGACATACCCGCGCGGAAAGCATCAGCGATGTACCAGATACGCTCGGCACCGGCATCTTTCAGCTCGCGGCGAATTTTAGTCAGCGCTTCAGGGTCGTCCAGATCTACCTTTGGATCGAAGCCAGTCGCACCGACTTCCAGACCACGTAGTGCTTTCTGCAAGGATTCTTGCTGTGTGCGACCAATCGCCATCACTTCACCCACAGATTTCATCTGCGTGGTCAGGCGGTCATTGGCACCGGCGAATTTTTCGAAGTTGAAACGTGGGATCTTGGTGACAACATAGTCGATAGCCGGTTCGAAAGACGCTGGCGTACGACCACCAGTGATGTCGTTCATCAACTCATCGAGCGTATAACCCACCGCCAGTTTGGCCGCGATTTTCGCAATCGGGAAGCCCGTTGCTTTAGACGCCAGCGCGGAAGAACGTGATACACGCGGGTTCATTTCGATAACAATCAGGCGACCTGTTTTCGGGTTCACCGAGAACTGAACGTTAGAACCACCGGTTTCTACACCGATTTCACGCAGTACCGCCATCGAGGCGTTACGCATGATTTGATATTCTTTATCCGTCAGCGTTTGCGCTGGCGCAACGGTGATGGAGTCTCCGGTGTGGATCCCCATGGCATCGAAGTTTTCGATTGAGCAGACGATGATGCAGTTATCGTTCTTATCACGCACCACCTCCATCTCGTACTCTTTCCAACCGATCAGCGATTCATCGATCAGCAGCTCTTTGGTTGGAGAAAGATCCAGTCCGCGCTCACAGATCTCTTCAAACTCTTCACGATTGTAAGCGATACCGCCACCGGTGCCGCCCATTGTAAAGGAAGGACGGATAATGCACGGGAAGCCGAGGTCAGCCGCTACAGCCAGCGCTTCTTCCATATTGTGTGCAATACCGGAACGTGCGGTATCCAGACCGATTTTCTTCATCGCCACATCGAAACGACGACGATCTTCTGCTTTATCAATCGCATCCGCCGTTGCACCAATCATGGTGACGCCGAATTCCGCCAGCACGCCCTTACGTTCCAACTCCAGCGCACAGTTCAGCGCCGTCTGGCCGCCCATCGTCGGCAGCACAGCATCTGGACGCTCTTTTTCAATAATTTTACGCACCACTTCCCAGTGAATCGGCTCGATGTAGGTCGCATCGGCCATTTCAGGGTCGGTCATGATGGTTGCCGGGTTGGAGTTCACCAGAATAACGCGGTAACCCTCTTCACGCAGCGCTTTACACGCCTGTGCCCCCGAGTAGTCAAACTCACACGCCTGACCGATGACAATCGGGCCGGCGCCTAGAATCAGGATGCTTTTAATATCTGTACGTTTTGGCATTTTCTCGCTCCTGATTATTTAGCTGAAGAACGGTAAGTCTGAATCAAGTCAATAAAGTGGTCGAACAGCGGCGCAGCATCATGCGGGCCGGGGCTTGCCTCTGGGTGTCCCTGGAAACTAAACGCCGGTTTGTCAGTGCGGTGAATCCCCTGAACCGTATGGTCAAACAAGGATTTATGCGTGACGCGCAGCGTGTCAGGCAGGTTATCTTCATCAACCGCAAAGCCGTGGTTCTGCGCGGTGATCATCACACAGTTGTTATCCAGATCTTTTACCGGATGGTTGCCGCCGTGGTGACCCAGCTTCATTTTGATGGTCTTCGCACCGCTCGCCAGTGCCAGCAGTTGGTGACCCAGACAGATACCGAATACCGGAATATCCGTTTCCAGGAAGGTTTTGATCGCGCGAATCGCGTAGTCGCACGGTTCCGGGTCGCCCGGCCCGTTAGAGAGGAAAATACCGTCTGGATTAAGCTTCAGTACGTCCTCAGCAGATGTCTGCGCCGGAACGACCGTCAGGCGGCAGCCGCGATCCACCAGCATACGTAGAATGTTGCGTTTCACACCGTAGTCATAAGCCACTACGTGGTAAGGCAGTTCGCTTTCGTTTTTCGCCGCAGGCAATTCGCCTTCCAGCATCCAGCTTCCCTGTAACCAGCTGTAGCTTTCCGCCGTTGTCACTTCTTTTGCCAGATCCATCCCCTTCAACCCTGGGAAGGCTTTCGCTTTCTCCAGTGCGACAACAGCATCCGGCGCATCACCCGCGATGATACAGCCATTCTGTGCGCCTTTTTCACGCAGCAGACGGGTCAGTTTACGGGTGTCGATGTCTGCGATGGCGACGATGTTGTTGCGTTTGAGGTACTCAGACAGGCTTTCTTCACTACGGTAGTTACTGGCAATCAGAGGTAAATCACGAATAACCAGACCTTGAGCCTGTACTGAGGGGGATTCTTCATCGTTGGCATTAGCGCCGACATTACCGATATGGGGATAAGTGAGAGTGACAATCTGGCGGGAATAGGAAGGATCAGTAAGGATTTCTTGATAACCGGTCATCGACGTATTGAAGACCACTTCCCCCACTGCCAATCCTTCTGCCCCAATGGCCCGACCGTGGAATTGGGTTCCGTCTTCCAGAACCAATAGCGCTGACTTAATCAAAACACCCTCCAAGGAATAAAAAATCACGTTATTTGCATATTAATTCAGATTCGAGCCACTAAATCAATGCAAAAACTACCTGTAAGGCCAATTTTTGGCAAATTGGGCGCATTTTAATGATGGTCTTCCCGATTGTCTACCCAAACCGCTTTTTTTCTCTTATTTTTATGCTTTACGAAATAAATAATCGTCCACTGACGTAAAAATCCCTATCAACTCAGATAAGTAAACGGTTGCTAAGCAACATTGTTAAAATAAGGGTAATAAATCACCAGCAAAGGGCATTTAGGGAGTACAGAGGGTTTCTCATCACTAAAAAATGGAATAAAACACAAACAAAAGAAGATAATGATAAAAAAAAAGAAGCCAATGAGGTAAAAACAAAGGTGAACGTTAAAATATCCACCTTTTTCAGCTAGATGTTATTTTTATAACAAAATAAAATACTACAAATCATCCAGAGAAAGCACATCTCTCATATCAAAAACACCACTTTCCTTCGAACTAATCCAGATAGCGGCTCTTACTGCACCATTGGCAAACGTCATGCGGCTGGATGCCTTGTGGGTAATCTCAACGCGCTCACCAATATCAGCAAACATCGCCGTATGTTCACCGACAATGTCACCCGCTCGCACAGTAGCGAAACCAATGCTTTTCGGATCGCGTTCGCCTGTATGACCTTCACGCGTGTACACGGCACAGGACTTCAGATCGCGTCCCAGAGCATCAGCAATCGCTTCACCCATCGCCAGCGCGGTGCCAGACGGTGCATCCACTTTGTGGCGGTGGTGTGCTTCAATGATTTCGATATCGGTATAGTCGCCCATGACCTTGGCGGCTTTTTCCAGCAGCTTCAGCATGACATTAACGCCGACGCTGAAGTTCGCCGCAAACACAATCCCGATATCTTGCGCAGCCTGCTTAATTGCCGCCTTGCCTGCATCATCAAAACCGGTTGTCCCGATAATCATACCTTTACGATGCAGACGACAAAATGCCAAATGCGCTAATGTGCCTTCCGGGCGGGTGAAGTCGATCAAAATATCGAAATCATTCTGTACGGCATCCAGGCTTTCATTCACGGTAATGCCGTTTTTACCCAGCCCAGCAAGTTCACCAGCATCGCTCCCTAACAGAGACGAACCAGAACGTTCCAGCGCTGCGCCCAATACTACGCCGTCCATTTGCTCGATAGCCTGAATCAGCTGACGTCCCATACGGCCGCCCGCGCCTACAACAGCAATACGGATGGATGAATCCTTCATAATGTCTCTCTCTTTTTGATCCTGACGACATAAAAATAACATCAGGTTAACGGGCACCGCGCACTATCGCCAGCGGATTTACGGCCAGATTAGAAAATACTGTTTGAAGCCGCAGAAAATCAGCAAAACTGTCTAACCGCAAGCATCAGAGTCGCACGTTATAATGCTGAAAAACCACAAGGTGTTTAGAGATACGTAGGAAAGGTCAAAAATAAATCACATGGCATAACGCATAAAAATTCATTTTTATGCATTAACATTTTCATGAGTGAATACAGTGGGGGAAAAACTGAAAGGAATAACAGCGATAGGGCCGAAGCCCTATCGCAGAAACAGACTAATCGATCTGTTTGACTTCAACACGCAGCTCTTTGGGCACTTCAAAGACGATGTTTTCTTCACGCCCTTGCATTTCAACCGCAACCTTGCCGCCTAATTCTTTCAGCCGCTGAATCACCTGTTGTACCAAAATATCGGGTGCCGATGCGCCTGCGGTTACTCCAACATGTGAAGCGCCCGTTAACCACGACTCCTGGATATCGTCGGCGGAATCAATTAGATAAGCCGCTTTCCCCGCTCTCTGTGCCAACTCAGCTAAACGGTTGGAGTTTGAGGAGTTTTTAGAGCCCACGACAAAAACGACATCTGCCTTATCCGACAAATGGCGCACAGCTTCCTGACGGTTGGTCGTGGCATAGCAGATGTCATCTTTACGCGGGCCAATGATTCGAGGAAAACGCTCACGCAACGCATCAATCACCGCATAGGTATCATCAACAGAAAGCGTGGTTTGCGTCATAAAGCACAGGTTTTTTTCATCTTTTACCTGTAGCTGCCAGACATCATCGGGGGACTCGACCAGATACATGCCACCATCCGCATTGCTGTACTGCCCCATCGTTCCCTCAACTTCAGGGTGTCCAGCATGCCCGATAAGAATCGCTTCTACACCTTTCTTACTGGCTCTGGCAACTTCCATGTGCACCTTAGTTACCAGCGGACAGGTCGCATCAAATACCGTCAGATCACGATTCTTTGCTTCATTACGCACCGCTTGCGAAACGCCATGTGCAGAGAAAATCAGAATCGCACCATCCGGCACATCTTCAATCTGTTCAATAAAAATTGCGCCACGTTCACGTAATCCGTTGACCACATAACGATTATGTACCACTTCATGACGGACGTAGATCGGCGTACCAAAAAGCTCCAGAGCACGCTCCACTATGCTGATAGCCCGATCGACACCGGCACAGAAGCCACGTGGATTAGCCAGCAGGATCTGCATGAGACACCTCCTGTTGTACGGGATCGATATCCAGCACGTCGAGATCGAAGGTAATCGCCTGACCGGATAAAGGATGATTGAAATCCACCGTAACTGACTCTTCAGTCACATCACGGATAATTCCCGGCATATCATTTCCGGCAACGCCGCTGAACAGCATGATGGTGCCAACATCCGGCACGCCAGTCTGGGCAAAATCACGACGCAAGAAGAACTGGATCAGGTTCGGGTTGGTCGGCCCAAAGGCCGACTCCGGCGACAGCGTAAACTTGCGTTTATCGCCACGCATCAACCCCAACAGATTTTGTTCCAGCGCGTCAGACAGACTGCCGTCGCCAAGACGAAACAGCGCTGGCTTGCCGCGCTCACGTGTGGATTCGGCCGTAGAACCATCCTCCAGCGTCAGAATAAAATGCACCAGCAGCGCGCTGTTGTGCTGCACAGTCTCGGACATCAGTGACCCTTTTTCTTAGCGATATCAGTATCATCATGCGTACTGAAAAATCCTTCCAGTACGATGAGCGCCGCACCAATACAGATGGCAGTATCGGCTAGGTTAAAGGTGGCGAAATGCCAGTTACCGACATAAAAATCGATGAAATCGACGACAAATCCGTGCCATGTGCGGTCAAACAGGTTGCCCAATGCGCCGCCGATAATCAGCGAGTACGCAATGTTATTTAGCCTCTGCTTGACGCTACCACGGTACATCATCACCAGCAGTGCAACCACGATAGCAATCGCGATGCCGGCAAAGAACCAGCGTTGCCAGCCGCCTTTATCCGCCAGGAAGCTGAATGCTGCGCCGTAGTTACGGGCATAATGCAGATTCAGAGAAGGCATCACGGGTACCGTGTCCCCCAGCGCAAAGTGGGCAAGAATCCACTGCTTGCTGCCAAGATCGATAACTAAAACCAGTATCGCCAGCCAGAGCCAGCGCAGTCCACTCGAACAGATCTTATTCATCAGACAAATTTACGCTCTTCGCCGTTGCCGCCCACGTTGGTCGCACAGCGACCACAGACTTCAGGATGATCGGCATTGCTACCGATATCCGTCTCGTAATGCCAGCAGCGTGGACACTTGTGCCCTTCTGCCTCACTTAAGGCAATTTTCAGTCCGGTGAGTTCCGTTGCCTGCGCGCTATCCGGCGCATTTTCATAACGTTCCACCCGCGCTTTTGACGTCAACAGCGCAAAGTGCAGTTCCTGACGTAGCTGGTTCAACTTGTCCGCCAGATTGGCATCGGCGTACAGCGTGACGGAAGCTTCCAGCGATCCACCAATGCGCTTGTCATTACGCGCCTGTTCGATCACTTTATTCACTTCGCTACGCACTTTCAGGACATCCGCCCAGAACGCATCGTTCATCGTTTCAGAGGCATCCAGCGCAAACAGACCGTCATACCACTCTTCGGTAAACACATACTGCGCACGCTCGCCCGGCAGATAGTTCCAGAGTTCATCTGCCGTGAAGGACATAATCGGTGCCATCCAGCGCACCAGCGCTTCTGAAATATGATACAGCGCGGTCTGGCAGCTACGGCGTGCAACACTGTCGCCTTTTGCCGTGTACTGACGATCTTTAATGATATCCAGATAGAACGATCCCATCTCGATCGAGCAGAACTGCATCAGGCGCTGTACGACACGGTGGAAATCATAGCTTTCATACGCTTCGAGGATCTCGTCCTGCGCGGCTTTAGCACAGCCAACCGCCCAGCGATCCAGCACAACCATGTCTTCTGGTTTCACGCTATCTTTCTGTGGATCGAATCCATTCAGGTTCGCCAACAGGAAACGCGCGGTGTTACGAATACGACGATAGGCATCGGCTGAGCGCTTCAGGATCTCATCGGATACGGCAATTTCACCGGAGTAATCTGTTGAACCGATCCACAGACGCAGAATGTCGGCACCTAGCTTGTTCATCACATCCTGCGGGCTAACGGTATTCCCGATCGACTTGGACATCTTACGGCCCTGACCATCAACGGTGAAACCGTGGGTCAGTACCTGACGGTAAGGCGCTTTGCCTTTGATCGCGGTGGAGATCATCAGAGAAGACATGAACCAGCCACGATGCTGGTCGGAACCTTCCAGATACATATCTGCTTCGTGGCCGCCGAATTCAGGACGAACATCTACCACTGACGCATGCGTCGATCCAGAATCGAACCAAACGTCCAGCGTGTCTGGTACTTTGACGTAGTTATCCGCCTCTGCGCCCAGCACATCAGCCGGATCGAGATCCCACCATGCCTGAATGCCATCGGCTTCAACACGTTTCGCCACCGCTTCAATCAGCTCAGCGGTACGCGGATGCAGCTCTTCCGTCTCTTTGTGGACGAACAGCGACATCGGCACGCCCCAGGTACGCTGACGGGAAATACACCAGTCAGGGCGGTTGGCAACCATCGCTTCGATACGCGCCTGACCCCAATCGGGGATCCACTGCACGTCTTTAATTTCAGACAGCGACTGCTTACGCAGACCTTTCTGGTCCATGCTGACAAACCACTGCGGCGTCGCACGGAAAATGATCGGCGATTTATGGCGCCAGCAGCACGGGTAGCTGTGCTGTAATTTTTCTACGTGCAGCAACATGCTTTTTTCACGCAGGATTTCAACAATCAGATCGTTAGCTTTGAAAACGAATTTACCATCCAGTTCAGGGTAAGTACCGCTCAGGTAGCAGCCATTCGGCCCAACGGGATTAGCGATTTCCAGATTGTATTTTTGGCTGATCACGTAGTCGTCAGGACCGTGGCCACCTGCGGTATGTACCGCTCCCGTACCCGCATCCAGCGTTACGTGATCGCCCAGAATTGCCGGTACGTCGAAGTCCAGGAACGGGTGCTTGAAACGCAGCAACTCAAGATCGGCGCCTTTACAGTCACCCAGAACTATCCACTGAGTCACACCCACGCGTTTCATCACGCTTTCAACCAGATCGGCCGCCAGAATCAGTGCCTGACCGTCAATTTGCACCAGTTGATAATCGAACTCTGCATTCAACGAGATCGCACGGTTTGCCGGCAGCGTCCACGGCGTCGTCGTCCAGATCACCAGCGAGACAGGGCCGTCTACGCGACTCACACCAAACTTGGCTAATACCGCCGCAACATCGCTGGCGTTAAACGTCACATCAATGGATGGGGACGTTTTGTCATAATATTCAACTTCCGCTTCCGCCAGCGCGGAGCCACAGTCGGCGCACCAGTGAACCGGTTTGGCACCTTTGTGCAGATGGCCGTTTTCAATGATGCGACCCAACGCACGAATGATGTTCGCTTCGGTTTTGAAATCCATCGTCAGGTAAGGACGATCCCAGTCGCCCAACACGCCGAGGCGAATAAAGTCGGCTTTCTGACCGGCAACCTGCTCTGCCGCATATTTACGGCACTCAGCGCGGAATTCTGCCGCACTGACTTTCTCGCCCGGCTTACCGATCAACTGTTCTACTTTCAGTTCAATCGGCAGACCATGGCAGTCCCAGCCCGGCACATAAGGGGAATCGTAGCCAGACAGGCCTTTCGATTTAACGATAATATCTTTCAGAATCTTGTTAACTGAGTGACCAATGTGAATGCTGCCGTTCGCGTATGGAGGGCCATCGTGCAGAATGAAGGTCTTTTTTCCCTTCTTCGCATTGCGAATAATCCCGTACAGATCCTGCTCATACCAACGTTTCAGCATGTCAGGTTCGCGCTTGGCCAGATCGCCACGCATCGGGAACCCTGTTTCCGGCAAGTTCAGGGTAGTCTTATAGTCACTCATTAGATTCTCGATTTCGTTTCGGCTAGAAAAATTAAACCGGTGTCTTTAACCCGAAGAACGTCCGGGCTGTCACCACATCATCGGCGATTTGCTGTTTTAACGCATCGAGCGAAGCAAAACGCTGTTCATTACGGATTTTTTTACGCAGTACGACTTCAATATGACGACCATAGAGATCTATCGTCACGTCCAGCAAATGCACTTCAAGCTGCTGGCGTTTGTCACCGTTTACGGTTGGGCGCGTACCAATATTGGCGACACCCGGCAGCGGTTCTTGCCCCAGCCCATAAACGCTGACGGCATACACGCCGCTGACAGGGGAAACCTGACGTTTCAGCGGTAAATTGGCGGTAGGGAACCCAATGGTTCGCCCCAATTCTTTGCCATGTTCCACGCGTCCGGAAATGCAGTAAGGATGGCCCAGCAGGCTTTCTGCCAGTTCAAGCTCATCACGACTGAGCGCTTCACGTACCGCAGTGCTGCTGACCCGCTTACCGCCATTACAGAACGAATCGGTACTAATGACATCAAACCCCGACTCACGCCCAGCCTTCTGTAATAACAGGAAATCTCCCTGACGACCAGCGCCGAAGCGGAAGTCATCTCCGACAACCAAAAACTTCACGCCCAATTTCTTCGCCAGCAGAGAAGAAACGAACGTCTCTGCATCATTGGCGGCAAAACGCGCGTCGAATCTGACGCACAGTAGATAGTCCACACCAGCCTGCGCCAGGTATTTCACCTTGTCACGCAAACGCGTCAAACGTGCGGGCGCTTTTTCCGCAGCAAAGAGTTCCAGCGGCTGTGGTTCAAAAATCATGACCATCACCGGCAACCCACGAGCACGACCTTCCTGCTTCAGTCGTTCAAGCAGCATTTGGTGTCCAAGGTGCACGCCGTCAAAATTACCAATAGTGAGCACACAGCCATAATGGTGTGCTCGAAGATTGTGTATACCGCGAATTAGCTGCATGGCTGGCCCAGAACAAAGGGTTAATATTATGGAAACCGGCGGATTATACCTTGTACAGCGAGTAAGGTTAACCCGCGATTCGCGCCTTTTGCAGCCACCCTGTAAATCGTGCCAATATTTGCATGTTTTTTAGCTGAATCATCGATAGATGACGCCCACAAGCAGAATATCCAGGTAGCGGATGCCCTATACAATCCGACTTTACCGATGCCAGACAGGGCTTTATCAAATTCAGGATGAATTTATGATGTGAAACGCTGTATTCCACCGCGTGAAGCTGCTAAAATCCTGCGCCATCACAACGTAACAAGTGTCGACGTACAAACGACGCTTATTTGCACAAATCCATTGACAAACGAAGGCTAAACGAGCATATTCCACGGCCTTTGAATTGTCCTCGATTGAATATATTTGGGAGTTGGACCTTGGCTAATATCAAATCAGCTAAGAAACGCGCCGTACAATCTGAGAAGCGCCGTAAGCATAATGCAAGCAGTCGCTCGATGATGCGTACTTTCATCAAGAAAGTATACGCGGCGATCGCTACTGGCGATAAAGAAGTGGCACAGAAAGCATTTAATGACATGCAACCGATCGTGGATCGCCAGGCTAGTAAAGGTCTGATTCACAAGAACAAAGCTGCACGTCATAAATCCAATCTGGTTGCGCGCATCAACGCCATGCAATAATCACGCATCTGCGTGTAGTTGCTAAAAAAAACCGGCTTAGGCCGGTTTTTTTGCGTCTGTTATTTCACGACAAGTACTTATCCATCACCCCGCGACAGACCTTCTGCTCTATCACAGAAGAGCGCGGAGAAATCCGCGTTACAGACACGCTGCACCGCAGGGTGCTGGATCATTCTGGCCGCAAAAATCGCATAATACTCGTCCTGAATGTTCTCGATCCTGCCGATCTCGACGATATCACCCTGCTGATAAATTTCATTGGCATACAGCGACGGCGCAACGAAAATCGCATCGTTATTAATGCCAAATGCCGTCATCAGCGCCGCATCATCAAATTCACCCAAAATGTTCGTCTGAATATTCTGCGCCGTAAACCAATTCAATAGCTTTCGTCCCAGCATGGTTCGCCGCCCGGGAATCAGTAGCTTACGTTGTTCAAGGCAGGCTGGAAAAGGCAGCTCAGGCTGCGGACGCTTACAGTAAAAGCTCACAGCACACTCGCCCAACTTGAGTGAAAACAACCCTTCCTGCTGAGTTGAATCAACTGGGCAATCTGATAGGATCATATCCAGCTTATGCTGGCTCAACTGCTCCAGCAGCATTTCGTGCGTCGACTCAAAACAGCGCAAATGGATATGTTCCTGTTCCGTCACAACCGTTTCTAGCACTCGGCTCACCAACCGTTTGGACAACGCATCTGCCACGCCAACATCGAATAACAGGTTCGATTCTTTGCGGTAGTTCACAATATCTAACATTTCCTGGCTGAGCTGGAACATGCTATCCGCATAGCGAAAAACAAGTTGCCCCAGTTCCGTCGGCTCCAACCCTCGCCCTTTGCGCTTGAAAAGTTTGCCCTGTAAACGCTCTTCCAGACATTTGATTTGCCCAGTAATGGTCTGCGGCGTTAAAAACAGCATTTCTGCCGCACCGGCAACGGAGCCCGACTTATAAACCTGCCAGAAATAATAGAGATGATTAAAATTCAAATGAGACACACCCGCCCCCTCTTCGCGCCTCTGGCATAGTTCAACCCTTACACGGCTGAACCGCCTTGTCCAGCGCTGGCAATACTCCGCGCAATGCCAGATAGCCAAGTAATGCTGCCAGCCCTGACGCCAGCAAGATTCCCAGCTTGGCATAGGTAATCAACTCCGCATCACCACCAGAGAATGCCAGCAGCGTAATGAATATCGACATGGTAAAACCGATACCACACAGCACGGAGACTGCCACGATCTGGTTAAAGTGCACACCAACCGGCAGGCGCGCATAGCCCAATCGTATAGTTAGCCAACTGAACAAGGTAATGCCCAGTGGTTTACCAAGCAACAACCCAGCGGCGATACCAAGGCTCAAAGGGGAAAACAGTTTTTCCAGCACAATTCCCTGCAATACAATGCCTGCGTTGGCGAAGGCAAACAGCGGAACAATAAGAAACGCGACCCACGTTTGTAAGCCATGTTCCAGCGAGGTTGCCGGAGAAGGTTCCCCGTCGGACGTACGCAGGGGAATAAAAAATCCGACAATGACCCCGGCCAACGTTGCATGAACGCCACATTTCAGAATGCAGACCCACAAGACGCCCCCCACTAATAAATAGGCGGACGTTTTGCCAACCTGCAGCTTGTTCATATAGGCCAGGACAGCAATAGCCAGCACCGCACCGGCCAGCGCAAGCCAGAAGACCTGCTGTGTATAAAACAGGGCGATAATCAGGATCGCGCCCAGATCGTCAATGATCGCCAACGCTAACAGGAAGACTTTTAACCCTGCGGGAACACGCTTGCCTAATAACGTCAACACACCAATGGCGAACGCGATATCTGTCGCGGCGGGAATAGCCCACCCTGCACGTGTCACGTCATCATTC
The DNA here is from genome assembly GCF_000740965.1 of Pectobacterium atrosepticum. Taxonomy (NCBI): domain Bacteria; kingdom Pseudomonadati; phylum Pseudomonadota; class Gammaproteobacteria; order Enterobacterales; family Pectobacteriaceae; genus Pectobacterium; species Pectobacterium atrosepticum. Next base: position 4,211,417 of record NZ_CP009125.1, read on the forward strand.
ACGTTAAAAAGCAGAAAGAGCAAGGCGGGAAAAATCATTCCGCCTACTGCGGCTGCCAGTGGCAACATCGCCTGCTGGCGGCTGGCTAACGTGCCTTCGACTAGCTCACGCTTCACTTCCAGACCAATCAGCAGGAAGAAAATCGCCATCAGGCCATCATTAATCCACAGCAGTAGGTTCTTATTGATCTCCAGTGCGCCAAACCGCATTTCCACTGGAATCATCAGAAATTGTTGATAGCCCGCAGCAGTAACAGACCAATTGGCAAGTGCGATCGCCAAAACCGTTGCCATCATTAGCATCATGCCCGCTGCCGCATCTAATCGAATAAAGCGACGAATCATTGTTATCATTGACTTAATCTCCCCATCAGCACGAACGTTAATACCAAACGTCCGCTTTCTTGCTAGCAAGATTACGCAATCCAATCACTCGTTAAAAGCAGATTAAAACTGACTTAATATTCGGAAAAACCGATTTATTGAATTGAAGCTGCTTAGAGGGAAGCATAAAAAAACGTCGGGAGCGTTTTTCAACGTTGCGCAGCAACGCCCGCAGGATGACGAACAAGGATGTCCGTCATAAAAAAAACCGGCGGGTTTACCCACCGGTCTTTCTATCACGCGTTAACGATAAGCGATTAACGGGTCAAGTCGTCGAAAAACTTCTTCACGCCATCAAAAAAGTTTTTCGAGCGCGGGCTGTTTCTTTCGCCAGACGGGCCACCGAAGCTCTCGTCGAGTTCTTGCAGCAGTTGTCTCTGGCGCTCGTTCAGATTAACTGGGGTTTCCACAACCACACGGCACAGCAGATCGCCCTGCGCACCGCCGCGAACTGATTTCACACCTTTTCCACGCATACGGAACAATTTCCCGGTTTGCGTTTCTGCAGGCACTTTCAGCTTCACGCGACCATCCAGCGTCGGGACTTCAATCTCGCCGCCTAATGCTGCCATCGCAAAGTTGATCGGCACTTCGCAGTACAGATTGTTTTCTTCACGCTGGAAGATCGGGTGCGCTTTAACCTGCACCTGAACGTATAAATCACCTGACGGTGCACCGTGATCGCCTGCTTCGCCCTCGCCAGACAAGCGGATACGGTCGCCCGTGTCCACACCCGCCGGAATTTTCACCGACAGCGTTTTGCTTTTCTCTACGCGACCATGACCGTGGCATTTGATGCACGGATCTTTAATGATCTTACCGCGCCCATGACAGTGCGGACACGCCTGCTGCACGGTAAAGAAGCCCTGACGCATCTGCACCTGGCCGTTGCCATGACAGGTTGGACAGGTGATCGGCGAGCTACCCGGCTTCGCACCGTTGCCGTGGCACACATCACACTCTTCCAGTGCGGGAATACGGATCTCTTTGGTGACGCCACGTACCGCTTCTTCCAGCGACAACTCCATGTTGTAGCGTAAATCGGATCCACGGCTCGCACGCTGACGGCGACCACCGCCAAAAATATCCCCGAATACGTCGCCAAAAATATCACCAAAATCGGCACCGCCGCCGCCAAAGCCACCACCGCCGCCTCCACCCATACCACCTTGCTCAAACGCCGCGTGACCGTACTGATCGTAGGCTGCGCGTTTTTGCGAGTCGATAAGGATTTCGTAAGCTTCTTTGATCTCTTTGAACTTGGCTTCTGCTTCGCTATCACCAGGATTACGATCCGGGTGGTACTTCATCGCCAGACGCTTGTACGCTTTCTTTATTTCGCGATCGTCCGCGCTTTTAGCAACGCCCAGGCTTTCGTAATAATCTTGCTTCGCCATTTCTTTTCCTGCCCCTCAACATGCGTGCACGGGCGCAGAGTTTCCTCGACGCCCGTGCTGATTGCCAGCAATAGCCCTGTAGCTGCTATTGCGCCCGCTTAAGGGCGATTACTTTTTATCTTTTACTTCTTCAAACTCAGCATCAACGACATCGTCGTCGCGACGAGCAGAGGCATCATCAGCGGCACCTTCAGCACCAGGCTGTGGCTGAGACGCTTCCAGCAGCTTGCCGGAAACCTGAACCAGTGCCTGAATTTTCGCTTCGATTTCTGCTTTATCTTCGCCTTTCAGCGCGCTTTCCAGCGCTTTCAGTGCGTCGTCAATGGCAGTTTTGTCATCAGCAGCCAGTTTATCGCCCACTTCTTCCAGTTGCTTACGCGTGCTGTGCAGCAGGTGATCGCCCTGGTTACGTGCCTGAACCAGCTCTTCAAACTTACGGTCAGCTTCAGCATTCGCTTCTGCATCGCGTACCATTTTCTGAATTTCTTCTTCGTTCAGACCAGAAGATGCCTTGATGGTGATTTTTTGCTCGCGGCCGCTGTTTTTGTCTTTCGCGGAAACGTGCAGGATACCATCCGCATCGATGTCAAAAGTGACTTCGATCTGCGGCATACCGCGCGGTGCAGCCTGAATACCATCCAGGTTAAACTGACCCAAAGATTTGTTGTCATGCGCGCGCTTACGCTCACCCTGCAGAACATGAATCGTTACCGCAGACTGATTGTCTTCCGCCGTTGAGAACACCTGACTGTGTTTCGTCGGGATCGTGGTGTTCTTGGCGATCAGCGCGGTCATCACGCCGCCCATGGTTTCGATACCCAGAGACAGCGGACTCACATCCAGCAGCAGAACGTCTTTCACGTCACCAGACAAGACACCGCCCTGAACCGCAGCACCAATGGCAACGGCTTCGTCCGGGTTCACGTCTTTACGTGGCTCTTTACCGAAGAAGTCAGCGACTTTCTTCTGCACCAGAGGCATACGCGTCTGACCACCAACCAGAATCACGTCCTGAATCTCAGAAACGGACAGGCCAGCATCCTGCAACGCCACTTTTAACGGCTCAAGAGAACGGTTCACCAGCTCTTCTACCAGTGATTCCAGTTTCGCACGCGTCACTTTGATGTTCAGGTGCTTAGGACCGGTAGCATCCGCCGTGATGTACGGCAGGTTAACGTCGGTCTGCTGCGCAGAAGACAGCTCGATCTTGGCTTTTTCTGCGGCTTCTTTCAGACGCTGCATTGCCAGCGGATCGTTGCGCAGGTCGAAACCTTGCTCTTTCTTAAATTCGTCAACCAGATAGTTGATCATGCGGCTATCGAAGTCTTCACCACCCAGGTGCGTGTCACCGTTGGTTGCCAGAACTTCGAAAGTTTTTTCGCCATCAACTTCATCGATTTCGATGATGGAGATATCGAACGTACCGCCGCCCAGATCGTAAACCGCGATAGTACGGTTGCCGACTTCTTTATCCAGACCGTAGGCCAGTGCTGCCGCTGTCGGTTCGTTGATAATACGTTTGACTTCCAGACCAGCAATACGACCAGCATCTTTGGTTGCTTGGCGCTGTGCATCATTGAAGTAAGCCGGTACGGTAATAACCGCTTCGGTGATTGTCTCACCCAGATAGTCTTCCGCCGTTTTCTTCATTTTTTTCAGCACTTCAGCTGAAATCTGTGGCGGAGCCATTTTCTGATCTTTCACTTCCAGCCATGCATCGCCATTATCAGCTGCGACGATTTTGTACGGCATGATGTTGGAATCACGCTGAACTTCCTCATCCTTGAAACGACGGCCAATCAAACGCTTGATAGCAAACAGTGTATTTTGAGGGTTAGTCACTGCCTGACGTTTAGCCGGTTGGCCAACCAGAATTTCACCATCTTGCGTATAAGCAATGATTGAAGGCGTGGTGCGATCGCCTTCGCTATTTTCCAGTACTTTTACTTTAGTACCGTCAATAATCGCGACACAAGAGTTGGTTGTACCCAAGTCGATACCAATAATCTTACCCATCTAAACATCTCCACTAAAAAGTCATATTCGGTATGGTGGTTAAACCTACTGTGCGGGCGAAATGTCGTTTTTCAACAAGATTTCTCGTTTTTCATCAGCAGCACACGTTTCATTTTCATGCTAACCACCGATGTAACGGCCCAACACTTGCCTTTGCGGCAGGTCAAACTGTTTCGGTTGGAAATAAGATGGGGCCAACATTTCTATCATCAAGGGGGAAGATGAAAAAAAATGACCTTTATCCCTCGTACGATCAAACTATTCTGCCTTCCCCATGTTGTGTCCACTCCAAACGCCCGATATGATGCCGCGCTCGCCGCAGAAATGGGAACATTTTCCTACACAATGGCGGGCAATAACACCTAAACGACACCTATCCCAACGTGATTGGCGCATCCGCTAACCTTAATGCCGCGCCCGACGCGAAGGGACTATTAATAATCTGTTATTGCAGAGGATTTATGAGCACGAACACGTTGGCAAATCCTGGTCCATTAGGACTGATGGGCTTCGGGATGACCACTATTCTGTTGAACCTGCACAACGCAGGCTTTTTCCCACTTTCTTCCATCATTCTCAGCATGGGTATCTTCTACGGCGGTATTGCCCAGATCCTGGCTGGCCTGCTGGAATATAAAAAAGGGAATACGTTTGGCGTGACCGCGTTTACGTCTTATGGCGCATTCTGGCTGACGCTGGTTGCCATTCTCGTACTGCCAAAAATGGGTCTGGCGGAAGCCAGCGACGCTCAGTTCCTCGGCGTATTCCTTGGCCTGTGGGGCATATTCACGCTGTTTATGTTCTTCGGTACATTCGGAACCAACCGCGCACTGCAGTTTGTCTTCGGCAGCCTGACTGTGCTGTTTGCTCTGCTGGCCGTGGGTAACTTTACTGGCAACCACGCAATGCTGACCTTCGCGGGTTACGAAGGCATCATCTGTGGTGCTAGCGCCATTTATCTGGCAATGGCTGAAGTGCTGAACGAGAAGTTTGGCCGCACCGTACTGCCAATTGGTGCACGTGGCGCGTCCCACTGAGTTTTGATGCAATATAAGTTCTGACGCGTCTGTAAGCACTCATTCGCGCTAAATGCTAACGAGCCCTGTCAACCTGACAGGGCTCGTTTGTTTTCGATGACGATAAAGTACGATTAAACTTCGACGGGTGAACGATCGTGCGCGTTGCTATCGGCAGAAGTACGCGAATCAGCATCCAGATCGCGTTGCAAATAAACACCCAACAGTAATCCCACAGCGGCCAGTGTCAAAACATAGAATGCCGGTGCCATCGGCGTCACCTTCATAATCAGCGTGACGAAGACGGGCGTCAGGCCACCGAAAATGGCATAGGAAACGTTGTAGGAAAAAGAAATCCCCGAGAACCGCACGGCAGCCGGAAACGCCCGCACCATGACATAAGGCACGCCGCCAACCACGCCAACGCTGAGCCCTACAATCGCATAGCTGACAAAGAGCAACGTCGTACTGCTTGCCGCCGAGCTGTAAAAAAACCAGCTACATGCAGCCAGCAACAGGCTACCTACAATAAACAGTTTACTGGCACCAAAACGATCAACCAACAGCCCAGAACCGACGCAGCCCACCATCAGCGCAATTGTTGCCAGACAGTTTGCCTGCAATGCCAGCGCAGCAGGAATACCGTGAACTTTTTGCAAGTAGGTCGGGGCCATCAGAATAACGACGACGATGCACGCAGACAGCAGCCAGGTCAGCAGCATTGAAACCACAACCGCACGTTTATGATTTAAGACGACCGATTTCAACGGCAACTCTTCTGCCAGTTTTTTCTGCGTCTGCATTTCCATAAAAATGGGCGTTTCCTGTAACCAGCGGCGCAGATACATCGCCACAAGGCCAAATACCCCGCCAATGAAGAACGGCAGACGCCAACCGCCGCCCAACATCTGCTCTGGTGTGAGCGCCGTATTCAGCAGCGTCGCAATTAGCGAACCCAGCAGGATCCCCATGGTCAAACCGGCAGTCAGCGTACCGCAGGCAAATCCAATACGGGCGCGAGGCACATGCTCCGCAACGAAGACCCACGCACCGGGGACTTCCCCGCCGATTGCTGCCCCTTGCAAAACACGCATTAACAGCAGCAAAAGCGGGGCCGCAATACCTATGGCTTCATAGGTCGGCAACAGGCCCATTGCCAGCGTCGGTAACGCCATCAGCAATATGCTCAGGCTGAACATTTTCTTACGTCCGCTCTTATCGCCAAAGTGGGCCATGATGATGCCCCCAAGCGGGCGAGCCAGATAGCCTGCGGCAAAAATACCGAACGTCTGTACCTGCCGCAGCCATTCAGGAATGTCCGGCGGGAAGAAGAGATCGCCAATCACAGCAGCAAAGAAGACGAAAATAATAAAATCGTAAAACTCTAACGCGCCACCCAGCGCAGCCAGAGACAGCGTTTTATAGTCCTGCCGATTCAACCGGCGAGGATGGGCGTGTTGATCCTGAGTCATAAGTTACCGTGCATTGCCAGAGTGAGAAAAGAGGAACGTCACCGCAGTATGTAAAGTATAAATTACTATATCGGCAAAATTTTTATACACCAGCAAAGCTGAATCTTATGTTTCAAATCGCCTAACTTCAGTCTTTTATTTCGCGCACGGCATTTTTAGGGCGAAAAGCTGCTACCACATCCACATTGGTTTCAATGTAAGGCCCCTCCAGCAGTTGGATGCAATACGGTACGCTGGCAAAAATACCGGCCACAATCACCTTGCCATCAGCATCTTTTAAACCTTCCAGCGTTTCCTTAATCGACTTGGGCTGCCCCGGCAAATTGATAATCAGCGCCTGCTTGCGCAGCACGCCAACCTGACGGGAGAGGATTGCGGTAGGAACAAAACGCAGGCTAATTTGCCGCATTTGCTCACCAAACCCCGGCATTTCACGATCGGCAACGGCCAGTGTGGCATCCGGCGTCACATCACGACGCGCAGGCCCTGTGCCTCCGGTCGTCAACACCAAGTGACAGCCGCGTTCATCCACCAGCTCACACAGCGTTTGTTCAATCATCGGCTGTTCATCCGGCACCAGTCGAGTTTCCACTTCAAAAGGCGTGGTCAGGGCGCTACTGAGCCAGGATTCCAGTTCTGGGATGCCTTTGTCCTGATAAACCCCGCTGGAAGCGCGATCGGATACGGAGACCAAACCAATACGCAATACGTTCATAAGCACCTCAGTTTAAACAAAAAACCAATTTTATCAGGATATTGAAGGCTTTTAACAAACAATTATCTCTCATGAGGAAATTCACACAACATCCGTGATTTCACGCCATGTGTGATACGAAACTTGATAATAGTTATTAATTGTCGTCTCAAAAAAAAGCAATAAAATTACTTAAATTAATAATACCGCGACGCAATTAAAATTTAAAAATAGCAGGCAAATAAAAAAGATCGCTTACCCATTAAGAGCGGATGAAATAAGCCGATATATTAAAGAGAAAAAGGATGAGATCCGCCACGACAGAACATCACGTAAAATCAAATAATATGATAAAATTAAAGCACTTCTTTAGTATCACAATAAGTAAAAAAGCCTTATCAAGGAAGTCGCCATGAATGATCTTAAATATAAGATATTAAAGCTATTTTCACACCCTACCTCAGCTTTCTTCCTGTTTGGATTTATTTCCTTTTTTATCGCTATCTTTCTTACTCATGAAGCAAGCAGAAACGCATGGAAAGTAGAACGGCAAAATCTGGACATCACCATCAAGACTTATGAATCCTATAATGCAGGCGGGGAGGTAACGGAGAGCGATATCACGCGAAAAACAGGCTCCTATGTCTCTGCACGGATGAGGGCATGGGTATTTAATACGCGTGATGTTCGTAGCGAATGTATTAATCGACTATCATCATCCGATCTCACATTTAATGATATGGCAATTATTCGCATCTGCCAGAATAAACTGCCATCAATTGGTGAATATGCAGGGAAAGGCACCCTTACTATCATATTTCCAGTGCTATCGCCCACGGACGAACTATTGGGTATTCGGATTAGAACTACGTCAGAGACACCGTCCCCTTCATTTTTTTATACGCTCACATCCCCTGGTTCCGCGATAATCATTCTGAGCATCGTCTTACTTTCCGCTATCTTGGGCAGTTTACTGTCGCTGCTGGCGAAAAAATACCTGATAGAATTACCCATCATTGCCAGATATGACGATCTCACTGGCTATTTACGGCGAGACGCATTCTTTCTGGCAGCCAATAAGGCGTTTAGTATCGCTAATCTGACCAAGCGTCCCGTTTGCGTTATTCTTATCGACATCGACTATTTTAAGCAAGTGGACGACAGCTTCGGCCATAGCGTCGGTGATGATGCCCTGAAGTTTGTTGCTGACACCTTCAAAAAATCCTTTCGCCGCGAAGATATTTTTGGTCGTATTGGCGGTGATGAATTCGCAATCGTATTACCGAATACCGGATTAGACGATGCATATACCATCGTTGATAAAGCAAGAGAACGCGTTAGCGAGACACCTTGTGAAACAACCACAGGGAAAATCAGGCTAACAGTCAGTATCGGGCTGGTTGAATACCATGCCACTGGAGAAGATTTAATCGAAGTGATGAAACGTGCCGATGATAATCTTTATGTCGCGAAGAAAACCCGTAACGCGACGGCAAAATAGGTTTCCCCCCTCAGCGACACTAAATCGCAGACAAAAAAATAGCCGGAATCCCGGCTATTTTTATCAGCAGAATGCTTACAGTAAATCTGCAATCATCTTTTCCAGTTTTTCCTGGTCGATAGCAAATTTACGGATCCCGTCAGCCAGTTTATCAATCGCCATTGGATCCTGGTTGTGCTGCCAGTAGAACTCAGCTTCCGTCATTCTCGCTGGGCGAACTTTCACGTCACCAACATAAGACAGTTTACGCACCACTTCGCCTTCGCTTTCTGACAGTTCTTTCAGCAGGGCTGGAGCGATAGTCAGGCGGTCACACCCTGCCAGTTCCAGAATCTCGCCAACGTTACGGAAGCTCGCGCCCATCACGACAGTTTCATAGCCGTGCTCTTTGTAGTAGTCATAGATTTCGCTGACGGAAACCACGCCTGGATCTTCATGCGGCGCGAATTCTTTCTTATCGCCATTGGCTTTGTACCAGTCAAGAATACGACCAACAAACGGTGAAATCAGGAACACCCCAGCTTCAGCACAGGCACGCGCTTGAGCAAAGGAGAACAGCAGCGTCAGGTTACAATTGATGCCTTCTTTTTCCAGTTGCTCTGCCGCGCAGATGCCCTGCCAGGTTGAGGCCAGTTTAATCAGGATACGCTCGTTGCTGATACCCGCATCGTTGTACAGTTTGATCAGGTGCTTCGCCTTCGCCACACTGGCTTCGGTGTCATAAGACAAACGCGCATCCACTTCTGTAGAGATACGGCCGGGGATCAATTTTAAAATTTCGAGACCAATATTGACCGCCAGTTTATCCGTGGCATCCACCACCTGCTGTTTACGATCGCTGCTCTGCTCACGCGCCCAGGCAATAGCCTCGTCGATCAGCTTGCGGTATTCAGGAATTTGCGCAGCGTTCAGAATCAGTGAAGGGTTGGTGGTCGCATCTTGCGGTTGGTACAGTTTCATTGCCGCAATATCGCCGGTATCAGCTACAACCGTGGTCACTTGGCGTAGGGAAGTCAGTTTATCCGTCATGTTGGCATGTCTCGTTGTTTATACGTGGTGCTCGTGAATGAAAATAGCTCGTATATGAATCCACTTGTTATCTAATCTGGTGGCCGTCTATTTCGCGCCGAAATCTGATAATAACACGCGCACTTTCCCGTGCAAGCCAGCTGTTAACCCTGTCCGCACAGCCCTATCTATTACCCAGTTGAAATCATAGCGTCTGAAAAACGAAGCGTCTTGGAAGATGAGGCTATTGTAGCCATCGCCACTTTCTTATCGGGTTCTTGCTATAGTGGGCACATCAAAAATCAGACCGACAGGACATGGCGCATGCTTATTACTATTTCACCCGCAAAAACGCTCGACTACACCAGTCCTTTGGCAACGACGCGCTATACCCAGCCAGAGCTCTTGGACTATTCCAGCCAGCTCATTAGCGTGTGTAAAAAACTGACGCCAGCACACATCGCCTCTCTGATGAGCATCAGCGATAAGTTGGCTGACCTGAACGCAGGCCGCTTTAGCGAGTGGCACCCCGATTTCACGCCAGAGAATGCGCGTCAGGCGCTGCTGGCATTTAAGGGCGATGTTTATACCGGATTAGCCGCAGAAAGTTTCAGCGAGGATGACTTCGATTTCGCCCAGCAGCATCTGCGTATGCTGTCAGGTCTGTATGGCGTGTTGCGGCCGCTGGATTTGATGCAGCCGTATCGGCTGGAAATGGGCACCAAACTGGAAAATAAAGCCGGTAAAGATCTCTACAGTTTCTGGGGCGACACCATCACCGAAAAACTGAATCAAGCGTTACATGCTCAAGGCGACGACGTGCTGATTAATCTGGCATCGGATGAATATTTCAAAGCCGTCAAACCGAAAAATCTTAATGCCCGGCTGATCAAACCCGTCTTTTTGGATGAGAAAAACGGTAAATTTAAGGTCATCAGTTTCTACGCGAAGAAAGCGCGCGGCCTGATGAGCCGTTTCATTATTCAAAACCGCCTGACCCAACCAGAGCAGCTGAAAGCGTTTAATCTGGAAGGTTACGCTTTTGAAGCAGCAGATTCTTCGGCTGATGAGCTGGTGTTTAAGCGCCACGAGCAGTAAGTCGGAAACGTAAAAAGGGCGGAATTCTCCGCCCTTCTCATTCGCTCTTTATCGCTACAATCTTATTCTGGCAGGGACATCAGGAACTCACGCAACGGTGCGAAATCATCCGGGAAGTTGTGCGACAGCAGATCCAGATCGGCACGTTCAGCCAGCGCTTCCGGCAGATCCAGTTCTTTGCCCAGAATCTCTTCTACGCTTTCCTTGAATTTCGCCGGGTGCGCCGTACCCAAGAACAGGCCAAACTCACCAGCTTGCAGCTGATCGCGCAGCAGACGGTAAGCAATTGCAGCATGCGGTTCGGAGACATAGCCTAACGCATCCAACTGAAGCAGGGTTTCTTTCGTGGTGTCATCGCTCACCGCACCAAAGCCCAGCGTTTTCAACTGCCAGTTCTTACGGCGGAACAATTCTTCCACGCGCGGCCAGTTGTTTGGCTGGCTCACATCCATCGCGTTGGATAACGTTGCCACCGTTTTATGCGGTTCCCAGTTACCCTGGCTCAGGAAGCGCGGCACGGTGTCATTGGCGTTAGTCGCCGCAATGAAACGCTTAATCGGCAGACCCAGCGATTTCGCCAGCAGACCGGCGGTCAGATCGCCGAAGTTACCGCTTGGCACAGAAACGACCAGTTGGTTACGGGCTTCCTGTGGCAGTTGTGCAACGGCTTCAAAATAGTAGCAAATTTGCGCCAGCAGACGGCTGATGTTAATGGAGTTCGCTGAGTTCAGGCCAATCGCCTTTTTCAGTTCTTCATCATCAAACGCCTTTTTCACCAACGCCTGACAAGCATCGAAATCACTGTCGATAGCGATGGTGTGAATGTTGCCGCCCAGTGTACAGAACAGCTTTTCCTGCAGCGGGCTGATCTTGCCCTGCGGATACAGGATCACGACGCGGACATTTTCCAGACCGTAAAAGGCATGCGCCACGGCAGCGCCGGTGTCGCCAGAGGTTGCCGTCAGAATGGTAATTTTTTCGTTGCCAGAGACTTCCGTCAGCATTTGCGCCATAAAGCGGCCGCCGAAATCTTTAAAGGCCAGCGTCGGGCCGTGGAACAACTCCAGTGCTGCGACATCGTCCTCAACTGGCGCGATAGGTGCTGGGAATGCAAAGGCCGCTTTTACACGCTCAAACACGGTTTCTGTCGCAATTTCATCGCCGATATAAGCGGACAGAATACGGCTGCTGCGGGTCACAAAATCCAGATCCAGCAAAGCATCAATTTCAGTACGCTCAAATTCTGGCAGCTCCAGCGGGAAGAACAGACCCTGCTGGCTCCCGAGCCCTTGCTTGATAGCCTGAGCAAAACTGACCTGCTCGTTATGATCTTTAAGGTTGTACAGTTTCATGCGTTATCCCAGTTGTCGTGCGCCAGTCTTATCAAGACGGCAAATATGAACAAAACCTTCATCGTTCTGCAAATAGTTATCCCGTAGCCAGTCGGCCAGACGCTGTGCGCTCGCCATGTCGTTGCAGACGGAGAATAACGTTGGGCCAGAGCCGGAAATACCACAGGCCAGCGCGCCGATATCTTCAGCAGCCTGACGAGCGGCAGCAAAGCCGGGTAGCAGTTTAGTGCGATAAGGTTCTGCGATAACATCCTTCATCAGTTTCGCCGCCAGCTCGGCCTGTCCGGTGTGGCAGGCGTGGATAAAGCCCGCCAGATAGCGACCGTGGCTAATACAATCCTGACGACGATATTGTGCAGGCAGAATCGCACGCGCTTCGGCAGTTGAGACTTTAATCCCCGGATACGCCATAACCCACAGCCAGTCATCGAACGATGGCACTGGCTGGCTGATAATGCCGTTTTCTTCCAACATCAATTGGACGCCGCCGAGGAAACACGGCGCAACGTTATCGTAGTGAACGCTGCCGGAAATGCGCCCTTCCAGCTCGCCCATCAGCCTCAGCAGACGAGTGTCATCCAGCGGTTTGCCACAAAACTCGTTCATCGCCATCAGTCCAGCAACGACAGAACAGGCGCTGGAACCTAACCCCGAGCCAATCGGCATGTTCTTTTCGAGCGTCATCGCCACGGGCACGGTTTTGCCAATTTCCTGACAGAACAGCTCCCAACATTGGTACACAATGTTTTCTTTCGGGTTGTCCGGCAGTTTGCTAACAAAACGCCCTTCATTACGCAGGCTGAACAGATCGGCGGCCTCAACAGAGACGCAATCCCCCAGCAGTGAGCCGTCTACAGGTGAAACGGCCGCACCCAGCACATCAAATCCGACGCTGACGTTACCGATTGATGCAGGTGCATATATCTTAACCATAATTATGCTCCCAACTTCCATGACAAGGTGCGCAGCAGATCGGCGAACACACCAGCAGCGGTAACATCGTTACCCGCGCCATACCCGCGCAATACAAGCGGCAGTGGCTGATAATAACGGCTGTAGAACGCCAGCGCATTCTCACCATCTTTGACTTTAAACAGTGGATCGTTACCGCCAACCGCACTGATTTTGACCTTACAGCGACCTTCTTCAATGACGCCGACATAGCGCAATACTTTACCTTCATCACGCGCTTGTGCAACACGGCTGGCAAACTCATCGTCTGCCGCCGGCAGGCGCTGCATAAAGCTGGCGACATCGCCGGAGGCATCGAAACTGATAGGCAGAACGGACTCCACCTCAATATCACCCAGCTCCAATTGATAACCCGCTTCACGCGCCAGAATCAGCAGCTTACGCGCCACGTCCATACCAGACAGATCGTCACGTGGATCGGGTTCGGTATAGCCTTTTTCTTTCGCCTGCGTCGTCGCTTCCGACAGTGACATGCCTTCATCGAGTTTACCGAAAATAAAGGACAGCGAGCCAGAGAGAATACCGGTAAAGCGAATCAGCTCATCACCCGCATTCAGCAGATTTTGCAGGTTCTCGATCACCGGCAGACCTGCACCGACGTTGGTGTCATACAGGAAACGACGACGGGATTTCGATGCGGCGCTACGCAGTTGATGATAATAATTCATCGACCCGGTGTTGGCTTTCTTGTTTGGCGTCACCACGTGGAAGCCGTCGGCCAGGAAATCCACATACTGATCGGCAACAGCCTGATTCGAGGTGCAATCGACAATCACTGGGTTCAGTAGGTGATACTCTTTAACCAGACGAATCAGACGGCCCAGATTGAACGGCTCACGAGCTTTTGCCAGATCTTCACGCCAGGTGTCCATCGAAACGCCGTTAATGTTGGTCAGCATGGCTTTAGAATTGGCGATCCCACACACACGCAGGTCGATATGCTTGTCTTTCAACCACGGCTGCTGGCGGTGAATTTGCTCCAGCAGTGCACCACCCACGCCGCCGACGCCGATAACAAACACGTCGATCACCTGATCGGTGTTAAACAGCATCTGGTGTGCAACGCGCACGCCAGTCGTGGCGACATCATTGTTGACTACGACAGAGATAGAGCGCTCGGACGAGCCCTGTGCGATAGCCACGATATTGATGTTTGCCGTCGCCAGCGCAGAGAACAGACGAGCAGACAGACCGCGCAACGTGCGCATGCCATCGCCCACCACAGAGATGATCGCCAGACGTTCCATCACATCCAGCGGCTCCAGCACGCCTTCTTTCAGTTCCAGATAGAACTCGTCTTCCAGCGTTTTTCTGGCACGCGCCAGCTCGTTCTGCGATACGCAGAAGCTGATGCTGTATTCAGAAGATGACTGCGTGATCAGCACCACAGAGATACCCGCACGCGACATCGCGGCAAACACGCGCGCTGCCATGCCGACCATACCTTTCATGCCGGGGCCGGATACGTTAACCATCGCCATGTTGTTCAGGTTGGTAATGCCCTTCACCGGATACTGTGTATCGGTACTGTCCATGCCGATGAGCGTACCGGGAGCCTGAGGATTTTCAGTGTTTTTGATGAGACAGGGAATCTGGAACTGGGCGATAGGAGCAATGGTGCGAGGGTGGAGAACTTTGGCGCCGAAATAGGACAGCTCCATCGCCTCCTGATAGGACATTGATTTCAATAATCGGGCATCCGGCACCTGACGAGGATCGCAAGTATAAACGCCGTCAACATCGGTCCAGATCTCACAACAGTCCGCACGCAGGCACGCAGCCAGCACCGCAGCGGAATAGTCTGAACCGTTGCGGCCCAGCACCACCAGCTCGCCTTTGTCGTTGCCAGCAGTAAAGCCTGCCATCAGGATCACATGATCTTTCGGGATCGCGCTTTCAGCGATACGGCGAGTCGACTCAGTGATATCGACGGTAGATTCGAGATAATGTCCCTGCGCTAGCAGTTTTTCGACCGGATTGATGACGGATACCCCATAGCCGCGCGCCTGAAAGACCGCTTCCATGATGGCAATAGACAGTTTTTCCCCTCGGCAGATGATCGCGGCATTCACGCTGTCAGGACACTGCCCCAGCAGAGCGATACCATGCAAGACGTGTTTCAGCTGTGCGAATTCCTGTTCCACGAATGCCTTCAGGCGGGCGTGTTCAAAACCCGGCTGGGATGCAGCAAGACCTTGCAGCAGCGAAGAGAAGATAGTTTCGGCGTCGTTTAAATGAGGCAGGATATCTTGTCCGGCGACGGTTTTCTCAATCATGGCAACCAGATGGTTGGTAATTTTCGCCGGCGCGGACAATACGGTAGCGACCTGTCCCTGGCGCGCGTTATTTTCGATAATGTCGGCAACGCGGGCAAAGCGCTCCGCATTCGCTACTGAAGTCCCGCCAAATTTCAACACTCGCATTTTTATCTTTTCTCCTGAATTTCTGCCAACCAAAACGCTAAAAACGTTTTTTGTATGCCGCTTACAGACGACGTTGAGGGATAACCTGCCATAAAAAAAAAGCCCGCACTGTTCGGTGCGGGCTTTTTCTGGAATCTTTGTATGCGTCAGCCCGCACCGTTACTGGTTGTATCGGTGATGGTAATAATCGTGGTGATTAGGCTGATAGTGCGCATGCTAAAATCGAGTCTCATTAGAAGTAGAGTTATCTGCCCTATTAGTTAGGTTAATCGCCCTTTGAAGTCAACGGATTTCTTTTTTTTCTTCTCGCTGAACAAAAAACACCCACCGCAGAACACACTACCAAAACAGGGATAATCCGGATAAATCATTGTCAAAAAAAGAAACTCAATATGTTCGACCACCCCAAAAACCATCTCTGCTATCTTATTTCGGCAATCTTTTTTCAATATCGTGTAGCAACCGATGGAGCATCGCCGTATCGCGTTGCTCTAAGCGTCCCAGCCGCTGATGCAGCCAGTCCCGCAGCTTTTCGTCGTCCTCAACCGCCAAGTTGACCAATAGCCGATCCAGACGATCGCGCAGCGCCGACAATTGGCCCGCCACCGCTGGCTGCACCGCTTCCGGTTTGACCTGCATGAATTCTGCCAACTGGTAACAATACACCATCACCGCCTGACCCAGGTTTAACGAAGGGTAATCCGCTTTCATCGGCACGCCAGTTAGCACATCTGCCAGTTCGAGTTCATCATTCGTCAGGCCGACATCTTCTCGGCCAAACACCAACGCCGCAGACGCCATCCATTGCACCTTCTCCTGCAATACGCCTGTCAGCTCCGCTGGCGTGCAGTAATAACGATATTTAGCCCGACTGCGCGCGGTGGTCGCGACAGTAAAATCAACATCTACCAATGCTTCAGCCAACGTGGAAAATACCTGTACGTTATCCAGAATATCCCCAGATGCGTGCGCCACCCAACGGGCTGCGGGTTCCTGATGTACTGTACTACCGACAATACGCAAACTGCTGAATCCCATCGTTTTCATCGCGCGGGCTGCTGCCCCTACGTTCTCTGCCCGGGCGGGCTCAACCAAAATAATATGAAACTGCATAGACTCCCCAGTATGGGTTACGTACGCTCTGGCAATATTTTCGCCAGCAGCTAAATAACACGGACGTGTAATCGATCACGATTTGTTGATAACGGTTCATCAATAGCTATCCTGCCATCACTACCGATGGAAAATTAACAATAAACCAACAGAATTTCTGACATCAACTCAACCTTCGGTAGGAAACATCAGTGATGTCCAAAAATGAACGGGAAGAGAAAACCACAAGAAAGACAAGGTAAATTATTTTATTTCAATAAGTTATAAAAACACCAACATATGTGCAGCGTCAATTATGATTATTGGCATTTGCTATGCTAAATCGTTCATAAAAAGTGCTAAATTGTGACGTAAACTAGCAATCCTATAAGTGTTTATCACAAAATAGTTAACGTGCTAAAATGAAATTTGATATATGTCAACAGAACCGTAGATTTATCAGCAGGCAAAATCAGTGCTTACTGTTATGTTGCTGTTAATAAGGTTAAACTGTGCGCCACTTTGAGCGCAGTTAAATTAGCGCCACACTCACCCGCTAGCAGTACCTCTAAGCGGGTAGAGAATGAACACCAGTAACGCATTTACGTACTTGAGTCTGATGTTGAGCGAGAGCGTATATTTACCTCGATAAGCTCCAGGGAAATACCCGGAATAACTGGCGTTGTAGCCAGCGGGCCAGCAGGGTATGACAGCGACTTCTGTACTTCCGATTTCTATAATTTAAGTTGGCAATTTTAGGTAGCAAACATGCAGACGCCGCACATTCTTATTGTTGAAGACGAGTTGGTAACCCGTAACACCCTCAAAAGTATTTTTGAGGCAGAAGGGTACGTTGTTCACGAAGCCACCGATGGCGCAGAAATGCACCATATTTTGTCCGAGAATGACATCAATCTGGTGATCATGGACATCAATCTGCCAGGGAAAAATGGTCTCTTGCTGGCACGTGAACTGCGCGAGCAAGCCACCGTTGCCTTGATGTTCCTCACCGGTCGCGACAATGAAGTCGATAAGATCCTCGGTCTGGAAATCGGTGCGGATGATTACATCACCAAACCGTTCAACCCACGTGAACTGACGATCCGCGCACGTAACCTGCTGTCACGAACCATGAATTTGGGCAGTGGCACTGAAGAACGTCGTCTGGTGGAAAGCTATCGTTTCAACGGCTGGGAACTGGATATCAATAGCCGTTCTCTGATCAGCCCGGCTGGCGAGCAATACAAGCTACCGCGTAGTGAATTCCGCGCGATGCTGCACTTCTGCGAAAACCCAGGCAAGATTCAATCTCGCGCAGAATTGCTGAAGAAAATGACAGGTCGTGAACTTAAGCCGCATGACCGTACCGTTGACGTCACCATCCGCCGTATCCGCAAGCATTTTGAATCGACAGCTGATACGCCGGAAATCATCGCGACGATCCACGGTGAAGGCTACCGCTTCTGTGGCGATCTGGAAAATTAATCCCACTCAGCCGGAGCAGGCTCCTGTTCCGGCTGTTTTTCCCTTCTTACCGCACGTTATTCACTCTTTCCCCACGGCATAACTGGCACCGCGCTTAACGCATTCTTCGGCGAACCATCGACCAATCGATCGGAGTAAGCAAGGTAGATCAGAGAATTGCGCTTTTGATCGTAAAACCGAACAACCTGCAACTTCTTGAAAACCAGCGACGTTCTTTTCTGGAATACCACAGATCCGCGGTCACCGCCGTTTTTGATCTTATCGGATAGCGTAACCGGCCCAACCTGCTGGCAAGAGATCGCCGCATCTGACGTGTCTTCCGCCAACCCTAATCCGCCTTTGATGCCGCCTGTTTTGGCTCGGCTTATGTAACAGGTCACGTTTGATACATCAGGATCGTCAAACGCCTCGACTACGATCTTATGATCCGGCCCCAGCAGTTTAAAGACCGTATCGACAGATCCAACCTCTTCCGCACTGGCGGTGCCAACCGCAGATAGCACTAGCAGACCCACACTCATGATTCGTTTTATGTTCATAATTTCAGGCTCTGTGATAATTCATGACAAACAATTAATAACCACAATTAAAAAGAGGATGTACAAAATAAACCGCCATGATCATCCTACTCATCCAAATTACCTGCTGAATATTTTCAAAAATCTTCAGCAGTACCAAAGTGAAAATATTGCTATGATGCGTGATCTCAATACGCTCGCGCTCAATGTGTTTGATGAGGAAGATTATGGATCAAGCCGGTATCATACGTGACTTGCTTAACTGGCTAGAAAGCCATCTCGACCAACCACTATCACTGGATAATGTGGCGGCGAAAGCAGGTTATTCCAAGTGGCATCTGCAAAGAATGTTCAAAGACGTAACGGGCAATGCTATTGGTTCATATATCCGAGCGCGGAGATTGACCAAAGCGGCGGTTGCACTTTGTCTGACCAGCCGTCCCATCCTTGATATTGCTCTGCAATACCGTTTTGACTCACAACAAACGTTTACCCGCGCGTTTAAAAAGCAGTTTTCCCAAACGCCGGCGTCTTATCGTCGTTCCGATAATTGGAATACTTTCGGCATTCGTCCGCCGATTCGGCTCGGTGAATTTACCCTACCACAGCCGCAGTTTGTGCAACTGCCAGAAACGCAATTGCTTGGGCTAACGCAAACCTATAACTGTCGACTTGAGCAGATCTGTAACTTCCGTACGGAAATCCGCGTCCACTACTGGCGCCAATTTTTGGGTGAGACCTGCTCCGTTCCGCCAGTACTTTACGGGCTGCATCATTCGCGCCCAAGCAAAGAGAAAGACGACGAACACGAGGTGCTCTACACCACCGCGCTGGAGCCGCAGTACCTGCCCGATGACGTCCACACTGGCGAGCCCATTACGCTACCGGGTGGCGACTACGCGATGTTTGTTTTTGAAGGGCCAACAGACGAGTTACAGGACTTTATTATCACGCTGTATGACACCTGTCTGCCGACCTTCAAGCTCACACGCCGCAAAGGATTCGATGCCGAGCGCTTCCATCCAGACGGCACAGCGCGTGATGATATTCCTGACATCATACGCTGCGAGTATCTCATCCCCATCCAGCATGCAGAGCCGACCTCAGCGCTGTAACTCATCCAGTGCCGGGATATCCAAATGAGAAATATCTCCGGCCGTTTCCACCACCCAACCCGATGCCAGCCACGGGCTTTGCTGATGATCGATGCGCGATAAGGAACAGTTGCGTAGTCGCAGACGCCGCTCAGCCGATGCTGGTAGCCCCAAAACCGTACTGAGTAAACACCCCAGCGCCATGCCGTGACTAACCAGCAACGGGCGGCTCCCAGCAGGCAATGCCAGACAATGTTCTAAGACACCGTGCATACGTGATGCGACATCCACCATCGATTCCCCTTCCGGGATTCGCCCATTAGGTGTGCCATCCACCAGCCGTTTACGCCACCCTTCTTCCTCGGCGGTCAACGAATCCAGATCGCGAGCTTCCAATACGCCCATGTTCAATTCGCGTAAGCCGGGCTCCAGGATTATCTGGCAATCACCACAATATTTAGCGATGATTTCTGTCGTCTGGCGCGTTCTGCCGAGATCGCTGGTAAAAATATGCGTAATCCCTAACGTCCCGATTCGTTCAGCAACCTGTTGTGCCTGTTGCTCACCTCTTGGCGTCAGCGCACTATCAGATTGGCCTTGAATACGTCGAGCCACATTCCATTCTGTTTCGCCGTGGCGAACAAGATATACCTGTAACATGGTTATTTTCCGTTATACTGCGTCAAATTAACTAAAGGTACGAAACTGTTATGTATCACGTTGTCGCTGCAACTACCAACCCAGCAAAAATTAAGGCTATTAGCCTGGCATTCATCGATGTCTTTGGTGCAGAAAATTGTCGCATCGAAGGTGTTGACGTCGATAGCGGCGTCCCACGTCAGCCTCTCGGTTCTATCGAAACCCGTACCGGTGCCAGAAATCGCGTCATGATGGCACGCCAGGTGCGACCAGAAGCCAATTTTTGGGTCGGTGTAGAAGCGGGCATTGAAGAAAGCATGACTTTCGCCTGGATGGTGATCGAAAATGCCAATCTGCGTGGCGAATCACGTTCTGCAAGCCTGGTTCTTCCTGAAAGTATATTACATGGTATTCGTGAAGGGCGGGAATTAGGCGATGAAATGGAGCGTTTGACGGGCGTTCAGAATATAAAACATAAAGGTGGTGCCATCGGCGTCTTCACCGACGGCAAATTGTCACGTACCAGCGTGTACCATCAGGCGCTGCTGCTGGCGCTTGTACCGTTTCATAACCCGATCTATCAGATTTCCGTTCAAACAACGACACAGTAACGATTACGCGTCGTCACCTTACGGTTTATCTGCCGATAGCAACTGCGCTTCCAGCCAGATTTTCAACGCGGGGGGCGCGGCTTTCAGGCTATTTGAACCGCGCGTAATCGTGGCAATTCCTGCACCTAGCTCGCTTTTTAGCTCACGCTGGCTCATTTCACCCCGCATTAACTCTTGCACAATTCGCACCCGCGTTCCCAACGCGGTACGCTCATCCGGCGTAAGAAGCAGTTGAAGCAGCGGCAATTGGAGATCCTCTGCAATAGACTGCTGTAATAGCGCGACAAAGCGTAACCAATGCTCATTGTCTTGTTCAGAGAGTGCCGGGTCGATAAGCGATAACGGAGTCATAACGGGCTGCCATACTATTTAACTAGTACGGCAGCATAACACAATTTCGGGAAGCAATCGCAACGCCTCGTCTCAATAACGCCGCTGCCATTCTGCATCCGTCAGCACATTGGCTGGCTGATGAAGGAAGTTGCGATAGAAGACGTCATAGGCCAGCACATTTTTCACGTAACCCCGTGTTTCCGAAAACGGAATACTTTCGATAAACGCAACGGGATCGATACGCCCAGCGCTGTTTCTCAACCAAGTATTCACGCGCGACGGCCCGGCGTTGTAAGCCGCGGAAGACAGAATGCGGTTACTGCCAAATGTCTGGTACACGTACTCCAAATAGCTTGTTCCCAACAGAATGTTGGTCTCAGGATCAAATAGCTGACTGCTGTTCGTGTAGAACGTGATATTGCTCATTTTAGCGGTATGCTGCGCCGTCGCGGGCATCAGCTGCATTAGGCCCGATGCACCAACAGGGGAACGCGCTTTTGGATTCCATGCGCTCTCCTGACGGGCAATCGCCATCGCATAGCTCTGGCTAATCCCTTTCCCCTGCGTTTCACGGCGGAATTCGTCATTCCAGGCGAGCGGGAAACGCTCTTCCAGATGATCCCACAGCTTCGCAACAATCGTCGCCTGCACGCTCAAATCCGCCCAGCGCTGTTCAAACGCATAGCGAGCCAGCGCTTCCTGCTGCGGTTTGCTACGATTCGCCACCAGCCCAACCCACTCGCTCCGTGCCAAATTATCCATCTGCCAGAACATTAATTCCCGCACGCGGGTGATTTCCGGTAGCTGAGACAGAGAAGGGTCTGGCTTCACCGCCGTCATGATAGTAATGGGATAGCGCTCGTTCAGTTTCTGCGCCGCCGCCATAGGGTAGAACCCGCGCTCCTGCATCAGGCCACGTAATATCGTCTCGCCTTCCTGACGTTTACCTTGATCCAACAGCGCTGTTGCGCGCCAATAGCGCCATTCGTCTTTCTGCAACGCCTCCGCCGGTAAGCGTGCCATCCAGCTCGTCAGCCCCTGACGATCGCCAGCACCCAACGCCATCCGCACCCGACGCTCCAGCAACGTAGTCGACGTACTTCGCCGCACCACATCATCCCGCCACTCTGCCTGCTCTGGCGTAGCGTCGTTACCCATCAAACGCCAGGCGATGGTTTCTTCCATATCCTGACGTTCTGCGGCGCTCATCTTCTGCAAACGGGCAATGATCGGCAACATCGAACGGGCATTATCCGTATCCTGACGCGCTGTGCGCGTAAAAGCCGACAGCGTGACTTTACGGGTGAAATCTGTGGGCCCCACGGTACGGGCGAAGCTCTCCAGCGAATTAGGATCGTTCTGAAGTTTCAGCAGTGCATCGCCCATCGTTTTATAATCGTCAGGTAACTGCTTGATGAGGTAGCTCACCAGACTACCGCTGCCTTCATCCATGGCCAGACGCGCGCGCTCCAGCGTCGTCAACGGCGTCTGTTCGCCTGCTTGCTGCCATACAGAGAAGAGTTTATCGCACACGGTAGGGAGCGAACGCCCGGTCAGCCAGATATCACGCGTGGCTTCCCACACGCCCTGACGCTGGCCGGTTGCCCACTGGGCATAATAAAAGTTACAGCGGGCACTGACCGGCTTCGGCGGCTGTGGGCTAAATGCCAGCAGCCCGTTCCAGTCCTGACGGCGCGCCAGTTCATTCACAAAGCTGGTGGTGAGGTTGCGGGCGGGCGGCAACGTGGGATGGGTGGCTATAAACTGTTTCACCTGCGTCGCACTGACCTGACTCAGATCCTGCGTGAGCGAGCGGTATTCAAGATAAGGATAAAGTGGGTAACTGCGCAGCGTCGGCATCAGTTGCACTACCGTGTCCATCTGGTTACTGTCCCATGCCTGCTTAACTTGCTGATAGCGCTGACGCTGCTCGTCTAAAGAATCCGCCAGCACATGACCGGAAGCCCCAGCCAGACAAACCGCCGCAACGGCGTACCACCAATGACCTGCTTTCATCACCTGCATTAACCTCATCCGTTATCGAACTTGCTATCGGCATCCTTCATCGTATCGATACCCCTATCCTATACCCAAAATAATTCGAGTTGCATGAAGGCGGCAACCGCATGAATCCCCAGGAGCTTACTCAGGTAAGTGACTGGGGTGAGTAAGGGCAGCCAACGCACAAGCAACTTGAAGTATGACGGATATATCGGGCAGATCTAGTGTGGCACATCATGCCAGACAACGGTATGCCGATCCGCAAACCGATCCTGAAATTCATCAGACGGGCATACGTCTCAGATCGGCCATGGCAAATCGCCGGATAGCTGGGATCGCGGGCTGAAACCCGCTACACTTCGTACTTAGAATAATGTGCTTAGAATAATCGAGCCGCTGCTAAAGCATATCCTTCAGCAGCGCTATTAATTACCCATGGTCACCCGCTTATGGTGACAAATCATAGAGATAAGAGAGAGGCGAAGTCGCAACGTGGCTCAATATGTTTATACCATGCATCGCGTCGGTAAGGTCGTTCCGCCGAAGCGTCACATTCTGAAAAACATCTCCCTCAGTTTTTTCCCCGGTGCCAAGATCGGCGTACTGGGTCTGAACGGGTCCGGTAAATCAACGCTGTTACGTATTATGGCTGGCATTGATACGGACATCGAGGGTGAAGCTCGCCCACAACCTGGAATCAAAATCGGCTATTTGCCGCAGGAACCGCAGTTAAACACGGAGCACACCGTGCGTGAGTCCGTGGAAGAAGCAGTTTCAGAAGTCGTGACTGCGCTGAAACGTCTTGATGAAGTCTATGCGCTGTACGCCGACCCGGATGCAAATTTCGATAAACTGGCTGCCGAGCAGGGTCGACTGGAAGAGATCATTCAGTCGCATGACGGCCATAACCTGAATAACCAGTTAGAGCGCGCGGCGGATGCCCTGCGTCTACCAGAGTGGGATGCGAAAATCGCGACCCTGTCTGGGGGTGAACGTCGCCGCGTTGCGCTGTGCCGTCTGCTGCTGGAAAAGCCAGACATGCTGCTGCTCGACGAACCAACCAACCACTTGGATGCCGAGTCGGTAGCCTGGCTGGAACGCTTCCTGCACGACTTCGAGGGCACAGTGGTGGCGATTACCCACGACCGTTACTTCCTCGATAACGTAGCAGGTTGGATTCTGGAGCTGGACCGTGGCGAAGGCATTCCGTGGGAAGGTAACTACTCTTCCTGGCTGGAGCAAAAAGATCAGCGTCTGGCACAGGAAGCTTCTCAGGAAGCGGCACGCCGTAAATCCATTGAGAAAGAGCTGGAGTGGGTTCGTCAAGGTGCTAAAGGCCGTCAGTCCAAAGGTAAGGCTCGTCTGGCGCGCTTTGAAGAGCTGAACAGCACGGAATACCAGAAACGTAACGAAACCAACGAACTGTTTATTCCACCTGGTGCTCGCCTCGGCGATAAAGTGGTGGAAGTCACCAACCTCAGTAAATCTTACGGTGAGCGCCAGTTAATCGACGGGCTTTCTTTCTCCGTACCGAAGGGCGCGATTGTCGGGATTATCGGCCCGAACGGTGCAGGTAAATCGACGCTGTTCCGCATGATGTCTGGTCAAGAACAGCCAGATGACGGCACAATTGAGCTGGGTGAAACGGTGAAACTGGCGTCAGTAGACCAGTTCCGCGACGCGATGGATAACAGCAAAACCGTCTGGGAAGAAGTCTCCGGCGGGCAAGACATCATGCGTGTCGGCAACACCGAAATGCCTAGCCGTGCCTACGTTGGCCGTTTCAACTTCAAAGGGGTTGATCAGGGCAAACGCGTTGGTGAGCTATCTGGTGGTGAGCGTGGTCGTCTGCATCTAGCTAAGCTGTTGCAGGTAGGCGGCAACGTACTGCTGCTCGATGAACCTACCAACGACCTGGATATCGAAACCCTGCGCGCGCTGGAAAACGCCCTGCTGGAATTCCCTGGCTGCGCCATGGTGATCTCGCATGACCGTTGGTTCCTCGACCGTATCGCCACGCACATTCTGGATTATCAGGATGAAGGTAAAGTGGAATTCTTCGAAGGCAACTTTACCGAGTACGAAGAATACAAGAAGCGTACATTGGGCGCAGAGGCGCTGGAGCCTCACCGCATCAAATACAAGAAGATTACTAAATAAGCCGTCACCAGACGTCATAAACAAATGGCCCGCAATGTATTGCGGGCCATTTTTCTTTCCAGTCATGCTTCATCTACTGGGAATCAGAACGTTTCCCAATTTTGATTACTGTTGCCTTTGCTGCTTCCGGCAATAGCCATCGCTGGCGCTAAACGCGGTTGCGGCGCAGATTTCGGCAATGATGACCTCACTTGCTGGACTATACCGGACAGCTTGAATACCGCGACAGCCTGCGTCAAACGCGCAGCCTGCTCTTCAAGTGAAACAGCAGCCGCCGATGCTTCCTGCACTAACGCTGCATTCTGCTGCGTTGCGCTATCCATTTCAGACACGGCCTGACTGACCTGCCCAATACCACGACTCTGTTCGTCAGAAGCGGAAGCAATTTCCCCCATGATATCAGTCACGCTGACGACCGCACGGACAATCTCGCCCATGGTTGTCCCAGCCTGAGCCACCAGCCCAGAGCCGGTATTCACCAACCTACCAGATTCGCCAATCAGCGTTTCGATTTCCTTCGCCGCCTGCGCACTACGCTGCGCCAGATTGCGAACTTCACCCGCAACGACGGCAAAACCACGCCCTTGTTCGCCTGCCCGCGCCGCCTCTACTGCGGCGTTCAGCGCCAGAATATTGGTCTGGAAGGCGATACTGTTAATAACGGAAGTGATCTCGGAAATGCGTTTTGAACTAGTGGAAATATCCTGCATCGTGTCCACCACGCCTTGCACAATTTGCCCGCCTCTCTCTGCTTTTTCAGAAGCATTTTTCGCCAACTGGCTGGCATGATGAGCATTGTCAGAGTTCTGTTTCACCGTTGCGGTCAGCTGTTCCATGCTCGCTGCGGTTTCTTCCAGAGCGGCTGCCTGCTGCTCGGTACGTGAAGAGAGATCGACGTTACCCGCCGTAATTTCTGACGATCCTTGATAGATCGAATCCGCACCTTCGCGCACGATCGTAACCGTATTCGTCAGTTCCGCCTGCATGTTCTGAATATTCGTACCCAGGGTGCCTATCTCATTACGCCCCATCGCCATCGGTGGCAATGTCAGGTCACCTGCTGCAATTTTCTGGATACGTTCAACCAGTCTATTGATTGGTGCAAGGATCACATTGCGCACCATGATGTACGCCATGATTGCCATAATGACGGATAAGGCAAACGAGCCCGCCATCATCCAGTATCCCAGTTGGGCGTTCTGTTCCGCCCGCTGATTGATATCCTGCGCGGCTTTTGTCAGTTCAGTCACTTTTTTACGTACAGGAACGCTAAACTCTTCATCTAACGTGCGCGCCAGCGTACTTTCTAACGACACCAGATCTTCAAATTCACCATCACTTGTGGCTTTCTGCATCAAGACAATCGCATTATCGCGATAGTTGGTATAAGCCTTGAGGATATCCTCGTCCAAGGCTTTTTCACTCTCCAGTCTGTCGGGACGCGCGAGATATTCATCAAGGCGTTTCTGTGAGGCTCTGACCCGACCAGAGGCCTGGTCTGAAGCAGCTTTAAATACTTCGTGATCGCTAATACGGTTTGCCGCACCAGCCTGAATGAGCAGCAGCCTGGCAACACGCAGCTGATCGAGACTACTGCTGATACCCGCGCGAATATCAGACAGCTCATTTGCCTTATCCAGTGAATCATTACTCTGCTTTAAGAAATAGCTCGCTGTGCCAATAGAAAGCGCAAAGAGAATCAGGATAATTGAAAAAAGAGTAATAAATAACGATACGAGACGTATATTGTTGATGTAACTCAACTTCTCTTTTTGAACAGACATCGATTGCATTCTCATTTTCACCATCACTGGTCTACATTATCTCTATCACTAATCAATGTGACAGAGCCCGAATATCACCGTGACAAAACGCCACGCAGGACATGCCTTTCATAAAAAAGTCAAAAGGAACCAAGATTGTTATCGGCATTCCCAATCTAAAACGCACCTAAAATAAGTTGATAGAAATCACGTTTCAATAAAAATTTACGATTGAACGTAAAAATGAAACAAAAATCTCTGCGCAATATATCACTGTTACTTTTTCAAAAGTATTGAGTAATCATCTAACGCGCGATGCTGTAAAACGAAGTCGATGAAACACGCTAATGCGGGCGAATTTAACTTGCGGCTGGGGTACACCAGATAAAGCTCATTGGCTTCCGCCTGCCAATCCGGCAGAACCCTAACCAACTTTCCAGACACAGCTTCATCTCGGCAGAGAAAGTCCGGCAATAGCGTAATCCCAGCCCCCGCAATAGCGCACTCGCGGGCGTAAAGCAGATTATCTGTAATGTGTGCGTCAGGTAATAGCCAACGGTAGAGTTCTGAACCGCGATGAAGGAGCCATTCTGTCCAGGCATGATGCGCAATACAGCGGTGTTGCTGGAGCTGCTGCGGATGAAGTAATGCCGAATGCCGTGCAAGATAGTCAGGCGATGCCAGCAAATATCGCGGAGTCTGCCCGAGTGAACGTCCAATGAGTGACGAATCGTGAGGTTTACCGGTGCGAAAAGCGACATCAAAGCCCTCCTGCACCAGATCGATCACCGCATCTGAAATCAGAACATCCAGCGATACCGCCGGAAAGCGCTGCTGAAACTCAGCGGTGAGTCGCGCCAGCAGTGTGGAACCTAACCCCGCAGGGCTGGTAATACGTAGTCGTCCGCTGGGGTTATCACGCAAGCGCTGTATGGCGAGATCGGCACGCTCACTGGCTTGTAGCATCTCCTGACAGTGAATCAGGTAACGTTCACCAGCAAACGTCAGATTTAGCTGGCGCGTCGTTCTGTTAAGCAGTCGCAGGCCGATCTGCTGTTCGAGCTGGCTAATACGCAGGCTCAGGCTGGATTTTGCTAATCCCGCTTTTCGCGCCGCCTGTGTAAAGCTGCCACACTCGGCCACCAGCGCAAAGAGCGCCATATCCTGCAATTGTTTAAACATCATTGTTCATCTCAGCCGAACACTTCATTATTTATTGTCCATCTTATCAGCCCTATCTCAGTGTTCTACACTTTGTCCTATTCACAAGACCCTATTCTGAAAATAATGAGGAACACACCATGACCGCTCATGCGATAGCCGTTGATCCACAACAGCCAGAAAATTTCATCACCATCACGCAGGACATTCCCGAGCCCGGTGAATACGATCTGTTGATCGGTGTAAAAGCTATTTCCGTCAACCCGGTTGATACCAAAGTTCATGCTGGGTTACGTCAAAATGGGTTACAGCAACCCAGAATTCTCGGCTGGGATGCCAGCGGTATCGTGCTGAAAACCGGCAGCGCCGTTAGCCACCTTCAGGTAGGTGATGAAGTCTGGTACGCTGGCGATATCACCCGACCCGGCAGCAATACTACCCATCAATTGATTGATTCACGTATCGTGGCGCGTAAGCCTGTGTCTCTGGATTGGCCTGCGGCTGCTGCACTGCCGCTCACCGCGCTGACCGCATGGGAAGGGTTGTTCGAGCACCTGAAAATACAGCAGGCCGATAGCGAGAAAACGTTGCTGATTATCGGCGGCGCGGGTGGCGTAGGTTCGCTCGCGATTTCTCTGGCGGCATTACGCAGTTCGGTGAACATCATCGCCACTGCGTCACAGCCTGACTCGGCAGAGTGGTGCCGCCAGCGCGGCGCACATAAAGTCGTGGATTATCGTAATCTGGTCGAGGAACTGGCAAAGGAAGGGATCAAACAGGTCGATTATATTTTCTGCCTGAACGACACCGACGGACACTGGGACGCCATCAGCAAACTGATCGCGCCAATGGGCCACATCTGCACTATCGTGGAAAACAAAACCCCGCTCGACCAAACGGCGCTAAAACTCAAAAGTGCGGCGCTGCATTGGGAACTCATGTTTACCCGCAGCATGTTCACCACACCGGATATCGCGGAACAGGGGAACATTCTGCACGAAGTCGCACAGCTGGTTGATGCAGGAAAACTTCAGGGTACCGCCAGCGAAACGCTGCAAGGGTTAACGGTAGAAACGCTGAAGCAGGCTCATGATAAAGTGCTGGAAGGGCATATGCGCGGTAAGATCGTTATCGCGCTTTAATAAATGAGGTTGCTGACAAAGCCCGTAGAGCGAGAGTAACGGATAGATCGTAAAGACGCTGTGAATACATCCTTGTACGCTCGGCTTGCGCCATCCCTGGCGCAAACGCTTTACTCTTCTATTCCGTTACTCCCGTTTTCATTCAGTAAATAGACTTGTCAATGGGCTGATAGTGCATTCACTGATCAATCAGACATCAGAACAGCAGACGGGCACGAATAGTGCCGGGAATCGCCTTCATCAGTTGCAGTGCCGTTTGCGCACCGTCGGTTTCTACATCAATCACCACATAACCAATTTCAGGTGTCGTTTGCAGATACTGCGCAGCAATGTTAATGCCCTGCTCAGCAAAGATCTGGTTAATTTTGGTAATCATGCCAGGACGGTTTTCATGAATGTGCAGCAGGCGGCTAGCGCGTGCGCCATGAACGGGCAGCGACACTTCTGGGAAATTCACCGCAGACAGCGTAGAGCCGTTGTCTGAATATTTCGCCAGTTTCCCTGCAACTTCATCACCGATATTTTCCTGTGCTTCCTGCGTGGATCCACCGATATGCGGCGTCAACAGCACGTTATCAAACTCGCACAGCGGCGACAGGAATGGCTCGCTGTTCGTTGCCGGCTCCTGTGGGAATACGTCAATCGCTGCACCGGACAAATGCTTGCTGCTTAGCACTTCACACAGAGCGGGAATATCAACCACCGTACCGCGAGCGGCGTTAATCAGGATTGCACCTGGTTTCATCAGTGCCAGTTCTTCCGCGCCCATCATATTATGCGTACTTTCATTTTCCGGCACATGCAGGCTCACCACGTCGCTCATATTCAGCAAATCGGACAGGTGGCGCACCTGCTGAGCATTGCCCAGCGGCAATTTGCTTTCAATATCATAGAAATAAACGTGCATACCCAGGCTTTCAGCCAAAATACCCAACTGCATACCGATATGGCCGTAGCCGATGATTCCGAGCTTTTTGCCGCGAGCTTCAAACGATCCCACAGCCAGTTTGTGCCAGATACCACGGTGCGCTTTCGCGTTCGCTGCCGGGATACCGCGCAGCATCAGCAGCATTTCGCCGATCACCATTTCTGCCACGGAGCGGGTATTGGAAAAAGGGGCATTAAACACTGGGATACCGCGTTTGGTCGCGGCCGACAGTTCAACCTGATTAGTCCCGATACAGAAACACCCTACCGCGATCAGTTTTTCCGCAGCAGCAAAAATCTCTTCTGTCAGATGGGTACGCGAGCGGATCCCCACAAAATGCGCGTCGCGGATAGAAGCTTTCAATGCTTCAGGATCCAGCGCCCCTTTGTGGAACTCGATGTTGGTGTAACCCGCTGCACGCAGGTTATCCAGCGCGCTCTGGTGCACGCCTTCCACTAACAGAAACTTAATCTTGTCTTTTTCCAGTGATACCTTTGCCATTTCCCGACCTTATTTTCAGACTTCAAATGTGACAGAGTGCTAAATAGCCTCTGCCAACATAACAAAAATTACGCAGTCAGCAATACAAACGATTGCTTCGCCCAAATCGCGCCACAGAGAAGCGCACCTGATTTATGGCAAAAAATATTGCCAAAGATGTGCATCGCCATATCGGCGATAAACAAAATAAGAAAATGTGATATTAAGTACCAAAAATGAGCCGTTAACTAAATAGATTTTTTTAGCTAAAAAATTTCTGACATGACCGTCCACCACGTCAGAACGATCATACACTCATTTAGTGACGGTTTTTACACCATCAGCCGTACCGACTAACGCCACATCCGCACCGCGGTTGGCAAACAGCCCAACGGTCACGACGCCAGCGATACCATTAATGTGGTTTTCTACCGCGACCGCATCCATGATATTCAGGTTGTGTACATCCAGAATGACGTTGCCATTATCCGTCACTACACCTTGACGATATTCCGGCTGACCACCCAGCTTCACCAGTTCACGCGCCACGTAAGACCGCGCCATTGGAATGACTTCAACTGGCAACGGGAATTTACCCAGTACATCAACCTGCTTTGACGCATCAACAATGCAGATGAACTGGCGCGACAGTGCCGAAATGATTTTCTCACGGGTCAGAGCAGCACCACCGCCTTTGATCATCTGCATATGACCGTTGATTTCATCCGCGCCATCCACATAAACATCCAGCGAATCAACATCATTGGCATCAAAAACGGGAATGCCCAGACTTTTCAATTTTTCCGTTGAAGCATCCGAACTGGAAACCGCGCCTTTGATTTGATGTTTTATCGAACCCAGCGCATCAATAAAGTGTGCTGCCGTCGATCCGGTTCCTACTCCCACGATGGTGTCAGGGCGAACATAGTCAAGCGCTGCCCATCCCACTGCTTTTTTCAGTTCATCTTGCGTCATAATCTGCTTTTGGCCTGTAGAATCGATATACGAAAACGTGTGCGTATTATAGAACATGCGCGTTGGGGAAAGCGTGCAATTCACCTCACCACCGATGCATTATTTCACGCGTGCAATGTCACACGTACCGTGCTGAATCGTGATTTCACACGATAGCCAAAATAAGATTTCTGCATGGCAAACCAGCAAAATGTGGCATAGTGAAAAAAAACAGACTCATTCAGGGGATTTTGACTTTCATGAAACGCCCGGACTATCGAACGCTTCAGGCTCTGGATGCCGTCATCCGCGAACGTGGTTTTGAACGCGCTGCCCAAAAATTGTGTATTACCCAATCTGCCGTTTCGCAGCGTATTAAACAGTTGGAAAATCTGTTCGGCCAACCGCTGTTGGTCAGAACCATCCCGCCCCGCCCAACGGAACAAGGGCAGAAGCTCTTGGCTCTGCTTCATCAGGTAGAATTACTGGAAGAAGAGTGGCTGGGTAATGAAACCAACAGCGATATTCCACTGCTGCTGTCGTTGGCGGTGAACGCCGACAGTCTGGCGACCTGGCTGTTGCCAGCGTTACAGTCGGTGTTGGTGGATTCTCCCATTCGTCTTAATTTGCAGGTCGAGGATGAAACGCGCACCCAGGAAAGATTGCGTCGGGGTGAAGTGGTCGGTGCGGTGAGTATTCAGTCTCAGCCGCTACCAAGTTGTCTGGTGGATAAACTGGGTGCGCTGGATTATCTGTTCGTTGCGTCGCCAGCGTTCGCCGCCCGCTATTTCCCGAATGGTGTGACGCGCTCTGCGCTGCTGCGTGCCCCTGCGGTTGCCTTCGACCATCTGGACGATATGCATCAGGCTTTTTTACAGCAGAACTTTGATTTGTCGCCGGGCAGTGTTCCCTGCCATATTGTGAATTCATCGGAAGCCTTCGTACAGCTGGCACGACAGGGCACGACCTGCTGCATGATCCCGCATCTGCAAATCGAGAGAGAGCTTGCCAACAACGAATTAGTCGATCTGACGCCGGGGCTGTTTCAGCGCCGGATGCTCTACTGGCATCGCTTCGCGCCGGAAAGTCGGATGATGAGAAAAGTGACGGATGCCCTGCTATCACACGGCCATCAGGTACTGAGACAGTCATAACGTACTGAGAAAGTGATATTGATGTCGTTATAAAAACCAACAGGCCTGTCTAAACAGGCCTGTTGGTACGATCAACTCGCTAGCACATTTCTTATTGCGTGCGCTGCAACTCAAATACGACATCCACCTGATCGTCAAAGTGAATGGTTTGTTGTTCATACGTTTGCGCTGCTTCGCTTTGTGCTGCCGCATCTGCTGTTTTAAACATCCGTGCCATTGGCATCGGCTGATAGTTGGCAACATGGTAGCGAACGCTGTAGATCGGTCCCAGCTTGGCGTTGAAGCCCTGTGCTAGCGATGCAGCCTGACTCGTCGCCTGTTCGATGGCTTTCTTACGCGCTTCATCACGATACGTTTCCGGGTTAGCAACGCCCAGTTCTACCGTGCGAATTTCATTCAGCCCTGATTTCAGCGCACCATCCAGCAGTTCGTTCAGTTTATCTAACTGACGCAGCGTCACTTCCACCTGACGCACCGCACGATAGCCTTTCAGCACTGAACCACCCGTTTTCAGATAATCATATTCTGGCTGCGTGCGTAAATTTGCAGCATTAATATCTTTTTTCTCAATGCCGTTTTTACCTAGAAAATCAAAATATTGTGCAACGCGAGCATCGACCTGCTTTTTCGCGTCCGCCGCATCCTTTGATGACACACTCACTTCAATTGCCAGACGCGCAATATCGGGTGTCGCGTCTACGCTGGATGTCCCCGACGTCACGATATGCGGGCCATCCGGCAGTTCCGCAGCCTGTGCGGCAATCGACACGCCACCAAACCCTACTGCGGCGGCCAGCGCCAGTGCATTGAGCTTCATCATACCTCGCTTCACACTCTCTCCTTACTTATGTTTCGTCACGCATGTGGCTCAGCGGATTTATCCTGCTTCGGCACAGCATGTTCCAGAATGAAAGATACAAGAAGGGTATCTTTTACCAGACAACATAACGTATTACTGACTCCACACAATATAGGTGAATTTCTGAAACGCAGCGTAAAGCGGTGTTATTTATTTCTAACCACTATTGCCAGCCGTGACGCGCCAGCTGCAAAGCGATTCCCCACATCACCACACCGACAAAAAAGTTGATAACTCGCTGTACCCGAGGTGTATTCAGCCACGGTGCCAGCCAAGCTGCCAATAACGCCAGCGCAAAGAACCAAGTGAAGGAAGCGGTCATCGTCCCCAGCGCAAACCAGCGTCGGGCGTCATCCGCAAACTGGCTCCCCAAACTCCCCAAGACCACGAAAGTATCCAGATAAACATGGGGGTTAAGCCAGGTCACTGCCAACATAGTGGCAATAATCCGCCAGCGGCTCTGCTTCATCACGTCAGCACTGGTTAGCGTAATATTCTTGCTGAAGGCCGTTTTCATTGCTCCCCAGCCGAACCAGAGCAAAAACGCAACGCCGCCCCAAGTCACCGCTCCTAACAATAACGAAGACTGGTTGAGCAACGCGCTACCGCCAAAAATACCCGCGCTAATCAACACCATGTCACTCACGGCACATAGCAGCGCCACCATCAGGTGATACTGTCGGCGAATTCCCTGATTCATTACGAATGCATTCTGTGGACCCAGTGGCAGAATCATCGCTGCCCCTAACAGAACGCCCTGTAAATAGACCGCCCACATACTTCTCTCCTACGCTATTTATTGTTGTCGCGAGGAGTTTATGAAAGCCGATTAAATAAGTGAAATTGAATATTCTAACGCTACATTAGGTACGCTAATGTGCTGAGGATGGAGGGGAGGAAATGTTAGTTGAGAGGACGATTTCTGACGATGCACCATGCCAATATCGGGACATGGTGCATACCTAGAGGCTTTTGTCAGCGAGTTTATTCTGGCTGTTTCGCTGCGGATTGTATGCTGTGCAGGTGCACATCCATCTGCGGATAAGGAATGCCAATACGGTGCTCATCCAGCACGCGTTTAAAGCTTTCTAACAGATCCCAGTACACCGCCTGCGCATTGCCGTTGGTCGTCCATACCCACACCACAAAATTCAGCGATGACGCCGCCATTTCATTCAGGCGAATAGTGACGCCTTTGTCATGCTGGATACGCTCATCCGCCGCAACAATATCGCCCAATAGCTTTTTCACTACGTCAATATCGGCATCATACGCCACGCCAACAATAATTTCGGTACGGCGATCCGGCTCACGCGAGCTGTTGATGATGTTGCCAGCGATGATCTTGCCATTTGGAACCACGATAATTTTGCCATCAGACGTGCGCAGCGTTGTCGAGAAGATCTGCACCTGCGTGACCGTACCGGACACGCCGCCCAAATCCACCCATTCCCCAGTACGGAAAGGCCGGAAAATCACCAATAAAACGCCTGCGGCAAAGTTGGCTAACGACCCCTGTAATGCCAGACCAATAGCCAAGCCCGCAGCACCCAGCACGGCAATCACCGATGCCGTCTGTACACCAACCCGACTCAATACTGCAATCAGTGTGAACGCGATAATGCCATAGCGAACCAGCGCAGACAGGAAATCTGCCACGGTTGAATCGATAGAACGGTTAATCATCAGTTTATTAATGGTGCCGGAGACTATCCGTGCGATCACCAGACCAACGATGAGGATCACTAATGCTGCAACAATATTCACGGCATACTGCAAAAACAAGTCCTGATGAGTCACCAACCAGTTCCCTGCCTGATCCAAACCCGTATTAAGTTCTTCCATTTAAAAGCTCCTGTTTTTTAATCACTGGGAAAGCATAACGTCCACCACTGAAACCGCAACATCGCCCCAAAAATTAAGGCTCCCGCAGGAGCCTTAGCATCAAACTATGTCTGTCGTCTTACTCAGAGCACATCAACAGCATTGAGCTCTTTGAAGGCTTGTTCCAGACGAGCAACCATGCTTGTCTGGGCGGAACGCAGCCACACACGTGGATCATAGTATTTCTTGTTCGGCTGATCGTCGCCTTTCGGGTTGCCCAATTGAGCTTGCAGATAGGCTTCGTTTTCTTTGTAGTATTTCAGGATACCTTCCCACGTTGCCCACTGGGTGTCGGTATCAATGTTCATTTTCACTACGCCGTAGCTGACCGAATCTTTGATTTCCTGAGCGCTGGAACCAGAACCACCGTGGAACACGAAATCCAGGCTGTTGTGTGGCAGGTTATGTTTCTTGGAAACATATTCCTGAGAATCACGCAGGATGGTCGGGGTCAGCTTCACGTTACCTGGCTTGTATACGCCATGCACGTTACCGAAAGAGGCGGCGATAGTGAAACGTGGGCTAATCGCGTTCAGTTTGGTGTACGCGTAATCAACATCTTCTGGCTGGGTGTACAGAGCAGAAGCGTCCATGTGGCTGTTATCCACGCCGTCTTCTTCACCACCAGTGCAACCCAGTTCGATTTCCAGGGTCATATCGATTTTGGCCATACGCGCCAAATATTTAGAACAAATTTCGATGTTCTCTTCCAGAGACTCTTCAGACAGGTCAATCATGTGAGAAGAGAACAGCGGTTTGCCGGTAGCAGCAAAGTGTTTTTCACCCGCGTCCAGCAGGCCATCGATCCACGGCAGCAGTTTTTTCGCACAATGGTCAGTGTGAAGAATTACCGGAATGCCGTAATGCTCAGCCATTTGGTGCACATGATGAGCGCCAGAAATCGCACCCAAAATTGCCGCCTGCTGGCCTTCTGCTTTCAGACCTTTACCCGCGGTGAATGCTGCGCCGCCGTTAGAGAACTGAACGATTACCGGCGCGCGCACTTTGGCTGCAGCTTCCAGCACAGCATTGATTGAGTCGGTACCGACACAGTTCACTGCTGGCAAAGCGAATTTGTTTTCTTTTGCTACTGCGAAAACTTTCTGAACGTCATCACCAGTGATGACACCGGGTTTTACGAAATCAAAAATTTTAGACATGTTACGTGTCCCGTTTCGTTGGCCGTGGAGGGGTTAAAGAAATCGATGTTAAATCGACAGGTTGTCCCAACACGATATTGTGATAACTACCTGTCGAGACAACCACAGGAAAGGGAAAAAGCACCCCTTACCTTAAATTACTGCTTGGCGCGTTCTTCCAGCATAACGACTGCTGGCAGTTTTTTCCCTTCAACGAACTCCAGGAATGCGCCACCACCAGTAGAAATGTAGGAGATCTTGTCTGCAATACCAAACAGATCGATCGCAGCTAGCGTATCGCCGCCACCTGCGATAGAGAATGCGTCGCTATCCGCGATAGCACGAGCGATAATCTCGGTTCCTTTACGGAAATTCGGGAATTCGAAGACGCCAACTGGGCCATTCCACAGGATGGTTTTGGCATTCTTCAGAATTTCAGCCAAACGCTCAGCGGAAACATCTCCCAGATCAAGAATCTGCTCTTCGTCTTTAATTTCCGTAACAGACTTCAGCGTTGCAGCAGCAGTTTCAGAGAACTCTGACGCTACACGCACATCGCTCGGAACAGGAATATCACACGTTTCCAGCAGCTTTTTCGCTTCAGAAATCAGGTCTGCTTCATACAGGGACTTACCTACATTGTGGCCTTGTGCGGCAACAAAGGTATTGGCGATACCGCCACCCACGATCAGCTGATCGGCGATTTTAGACAGTGAATCCAGTACGGTCAGTTTGGTAGAAACTTTAGAACCGCCCACAATGGCGACCATCGGACGGGCTGGTTTGCTCAGTGCTTTACCCAGCGCTTCCAGCTCACCAAACAGCAGCGGGCCCGCACAAGCGATAGTGGCAAATTTACCTACGCCGTGGGTTGAAGCCTGTGCACGGTGCGCCGTACCGAAGGCGTCCATCACGAACACATCGCACAGTGCCGCGTATTTCTTGGAGAGCACTTCGTCGTCTTTCTTCTCGCCTTTGTTAAAGCGGACGTTTTCCAGTACAACCAGCTCGCCTTCGGCGACATCAACACCATCTAGGTAGTCTTTCGCCAGACGTACGGGAGAAGAGAGTTTCTCTTTCAGGTAGTCAACAACAGGCAGCAGAGAAAAATCTTCGTTGTACTCGCCTTCGGTCGGACGTCCCAAGTGGGAAGTGACCATAACGCGAGCGCCTTGTTTCAGAGCGATTTCGATGGTCGGCAGAGAGGCACGGATGCGCGCATCAGACGTCACTTTCCCTTCTTTTACTGGTACGTTCAGATCCGCACGAATAAGAACACGTTTACCAGCCAGATCCAGATCGGTCATCTTAATTACAGACATGGTGAATCCTCTTGTTGATTCTCTTTTAAAGTTGCTTGAGCGAGATAGCGACCCCTGATCGCCACCGTCGTACTAGAAACCGCAGGCCGCCATCGCACGTGTTGTATCCAACATCCGGTTGGCAAAGCCCCATTCGTTATCGCACCAGACCAATGTTTTAATCAGATGCTGACCACTGACCCGTGTCTGCGTGCCATCGACAATGGCACTGTGCGGATCGTGGTTAAAATCAGCTGACACTAATGGCAACTCAGTATAATCAACTATACCACGAAACGACTCATGCGCTGATTTTTGCAATAGTGCATTAATTTCATTCACATTTACGGCTTTCCTGACGCTGACGCTCAGGTCAATTGCCGTGACGTTAATCGTCGGCACCCGCACCGAGATCGCCTCAAAGCGATCAACAAACTGTGGAAAAATACGGGTGATCCCCGCCGACAGTTTAGTATCTACCGGAATGATCGACTGGCTGGCAGCGCGAGTACGCCGCAGATCGTGATGATAAGCATCGATCACCGGTTGATCGTTCATCGATGAGTGAATCGTCGTCACCGTACCATTCTCAATACCGAAGGCATCATCCAGCAGCTTGATCACCGGGATAATACAGTTGGTTGTGCAGGACGCATTGGAAACAATGCGATGTCCGCTTTCCAACCGATCGTGATTGACGCCAAACACCACCGTGGCATCCAAATCCGTCGTTCCCGGATGAGAAAACAGCACTTTCTTCGCACCTGCCGCCAGATGGGCTTCCCCATCTTCTCGGCTACCGTAGACACCACTGCAATCCAGTACGATATCTACACCGAGTTCTCGCCAGGGCAACTGCTGGATCTCTACCTGATGCAACAGGCGAATATCGTCATCACCGACATAAAGCTGATCGCACTCCTGACGAACATCCCACGAAAAACGGCCGTGACTGGAGTCATACTTGAGCAAATGCGCCATGCCTTCCGCGCTCGCTAGCTCGTTAATCGCCACCACGGTAATCTCGGCTCGGCGGCCCGATTCATACAATGCACGTAAAACACTGCGGCCTATGCGGCCAAAACCGTTTATCGCAATACGGATCGTCATGGCGTTCCTTGTGGTTCCTTATGTCATGGCAGGTATACCCAACGCATAGAATATACCCTTCTTAGACACCAGAGAACCCCTGGAAAAACGCCGTCAGCACAACAACTGAAACGCTTCAGCTAGAATAAACGAATTAACGCATAAAAGAAATATTCTCGTCTGGCACACGCGAGAAGAGTGACCTGCGTCATAAAAATAAAAAATCTGGACTTGGGGATCTAACAAAATGTGTCGAGCGGTAGGGACAAATTAAAGATGAAAAAAAGCCGCCAATGTTAGCTGACGGCTTCTCATATCAGGATTAGAGGCGTGATTACTTAAGCAGCGCCTGCGCTTTTTCGACCACGTTATCGACAGTGAAGCCAAACGCTTCGAACAGCAGCTCAGCCGGCGCAGATTCACCGAAGCTTGTCATACCGACAATCGCGCCGTTCAGGCCGACGTACTTGAACCAGTAGTCTGCGATACCCGCTTCAATGGCCACGCGCGCCGATACCGCTTTCGGCAGCACAGCTTCACGATAGGCCGCGTCCTGCTTGTCGAACGCATCCGTTGACGGCATGGACACCACGCGCACCTTGCGGCCAGCGGCTGTCAGCTTGTCATACGCACCGACAGCCAGTTCGACTTCAGAACCGGTGGCAATCAGGATGAGTTCCGGCTGGCCGTCGCTGTCTTTCAGCACGTACCCGCCTTTCACCACGTTCGCCAGCTGTTCAGCGGTACGCGTCTGCTGCGCCAGATTCTGACGCGACAGGATAAGTGACGTCGGGCCGTCCTGACGCTCAATCGCGTATTTCCACGCCACCGCGGTTTCCACCTGGTCTGCCGGACGCCAGTTGCTCATGTTCGGCGTTACGCGCAGGCTGGCCAGCTGTTCAACCGGCTGGTGCGTCGGGCCGTCTTCGCCCAGACCGATGGAGTCGTGGGTGTAGACGTAGATGCTGCGGATTTTCATCAGCGCCGCCATACGCACGGCGTTACGCGCGTATTCCACAAACATCAGGAAAGTCGCGGTGTACGGCACAAAGCCACCGTGCAGCGCAATCCCGTTGGCAATGGCGGTCATACCGAACTCGCGCACACCGTAGTGGATATAGTTACCCGCGTGGTCTTTATCCAGCGATACCGAGCCGGACCAGATGGTCAGGTTGCTCGGGGCCAGGTCGGCAGAGCCGCCCAGGAATTCCGGCAGCAGTTTGCCGTAGGCTTCCAGCGCGTTCTGTGACGCTTTACGGCTGGCGATTTTCGCCGGATTGGCCTGCAAATCCTCGATAAATTTCTGTGCATCTGCCTGCCAGTGGGTCGGCAGTTCACCGCCGGTACGGCGTGTGAATTCGGCAGCCAGTTCAGGGTACGCGCTGGCGTAGGCAGCAAATGCCTCATCCCAGGCCGCTTCCTTACGCTGACCGGCCGGTTTGGCGTCCCAGGCGGCATAAATATCCGCCGGAATATCAAACGGCGCGTGCGTCCAGCCCAGCTGTTCGCGGGAAGCCGCGACTTCCGCCTCGCCCAGCGGTGCACCGTGCGAGTCGTGCGTGCCGGCCTTGTTCGGTGAACCGAAGCCAATCACGGTTTTGCACATCAGCAGCGACGGTTTATCGGTCACCAACTGAGCTTCGCCGATAGCGCGTTTGATGGCGTCCGCATCGTGACCGTCCACGCCGCGCACCACGTGCCAGCCGTAGGCTTCAAAGCGGGCGGCGGTATCGTCGGTAAACCAGCCTTCTACGTGACCGTCGATGGAGATGCCGTTGTCATCATAAAACGCGGTCAGTTTGCCGAGCTTCATGGTGCCTGCCAGCGAGCAGACTTCGTGAGAAATCCCTTCCATCATGCAGCCGTCACCGAGGAAGGTGTAGGTGTGATGGTTAACAATGTCGTGGCCCGGGCGGTTGAACTGCGCCGCCAGCGTGCGCTCGGCAATCGCCATACCGACCGCATTGGCAACACCCTGACCCAGCGGGCCGGTGGTGGTTTCAACGCCGGCGGTGTAGCCGTATTCAGGGTGACCCGGAGTTTTGGAATGCATCTGACGGAAGTTTTTCAGTTCTTCAATCGGCAGGTCGTAGCCGGAGAGATGCAGCAGGCTGTAAATCAGCATGGACGCATGACCGTTGGACAGCACGAAGCGGTCGCGGTTGGCCCAGTTGGGGTTGGCCGGATTATGGTTAAGATAATCACGCCACAGCACTTCGGCGATATCGGCCATGCCCATCGGTGCGCCCGGGTGACCGGATTTGGCTTTCTGCACCCCATCCATGCTCAGCGCGCGGATAGCATTGGCAAGTTCTTTACGAGAGGACATGCTTGACTCCAGATCGGATTGAACGAATGCCATTCCTGTATAATCCATATTATTCAACAAGTTAAACAGGAATGACAAAATAAATATGATTACAAATGTACATGAAAAATGTAGCGAATGCACATGGAACCGTGAGCAAAAAACAGGGATTTATCGGCTAACAAGTCAATGGCGGTTCTTTTATCAATTGTGCAGTTGATTGCAGCGCCATACGCCATGTTTTCCAGTGGGTTCACCTTTATCTACCGTACTTTTTTGGAACGCACGAAAACAAAACTCATTGCCTGTTGGCTATTGAAAAGAGTACAAATCAGATCTTCAGATCTATTTCTCAATGCTGTTTTCGGGTAGTTTATAGCCGCTTTTCTTTCGTATTAAAAAACAAACACAATCGTAGGGAGATGATTTTTATGGCAATTCGTTCTTCTGTACTGGCCCTGTGTGTAGCAACCTTGCTGACCGGCTGCCAGAATTTAAACACCAATACCTTAATGCAATCCGGCGCACAGGCTTTCCAAGCTGCAACACTCAGCGATGCTCAGGTTAAAGCGCTCAGCGACCAGTCCTGTGAACAAATGGATAAAGAAGCAAAGATTGCCCCTGCCGATAGCAAATACACGCAGCGCCTGAATAAAATTGCGGATGCGCTGGGCCACGATATCAACGGCACGCCAGCAAACTACAAAGTCTATCTAGAGAAGGATGTTAACGCCTGGGCAATGGCTAACGGTTGCATCCGAGTATATAGCGGTCTGATGGACATGATGAACGACAATGAAGTGGAAGGCGTACTCGGCCACGAAATGGGCCACGTTGCGCTGGGACACACGCGTAAAGCGATGCAGGTTGCCTATGCTGCGACTGCCGCACGGACCGCAATCGCCTCCGCTGGCGGCGTAGCAGCGTCATTATCGCAATCACAGTTAGCCGATCTGGGGGAAAAACTGGTTAATTCTCAATTCTCTCAATCCCAGGAAAGTCAGGCTGATGACTATTCCTTTGATTTGCTGAAGAAACGCGGCATCAACCGGGAAGGTCTGGCGAGCAGCTTTGAGAAACTCGCCAAATTGGATGCTAGCCATGAGAGTAGCATGTTTGATTCCCACCCTTCCTCTGAAGGGCGCGCCAAACACATCCGTGAACGCATTACTGCCGAGAAATAATCTCACACGCTGATTATTCGCAAAAAATGCGCACTGGGGCAATT
The DNA here is from genome assembly GCF_000740965.1 of Pectobacterium atrosepticum. Classification (NCBI taxonomy): domain Bacteria; kingdom Pseudomonadati; phylum Pseudomonadota; class Gammaproteobacteria; order Enterobacterales; family Pectobacteriaceae; genus Pectobacterium; species Pectobacterium atrosepticum. Next base: position 4,254,072 of record NZ_CP009125.1, read on the forward strand.
GAAAAAATCTCAATTGCCCGCTAGTCATCCGACCACTATCATCCCCGTCATATTCGCTGTAAGCTGTTAAAAAACAGCGACCTTCAATCACCGCCATCATCACTATGATAGGATTTAAGAATTAATAGATATAAATAGATAGCTATTTTCAATCATATTTACCCTCCGTTCTCTTTTTAAGAAACGATACTCAGCAGATTTCCAGATGTAGGAACGCAACTGAGAGAATGAATGCGGCGGTATACGGAAAAACAGGCAACCACGATTAACGCAGACATACACGTCGTAATAACAGTAAGGATGGATAACCCCATGTATTTAAAGATAGAAACAAACCAGTAAATCAAGCATACTATGTTAAACCAATAAAATTTCTTCCAGTTTAATCATATAGATATATGATAAAACCTGTTGCCGCTCCCGCAGGTTTCTCTAGAGGCTCCATCTTTTAGCGATTTAAATGCATTTCAGGATCGCAATTTCTTAATAACTGGATAACATCAGCAACGATTATTGGTTTGTGGCCACTTTCAGACAATAAACTCATATGTGTTAAAAATCATGGATGTGAGAATTTTCAGTAAATGCAATTTTACCACGGTAGGATTACGGGAAATCCTATCGAGTATTCCTATACTCTCGATAAAGCCCGTCAACAGGTTTACGCTGCAACAAGGAAAGAAAAAATGTATTTTCATCATTGACGGCAGTAGCGAGGGCTTTGAGGAATACTATGAGTCGATAAGAACTCACTTTTATAATATGGCGTCATCGTTCGTTATCATCAATAATTCCCCCAATCACCCCCCCGTGTGCATTGACGAAAAAACGATTCTTATTTCAAAGTCAGCAGCCATCGATTCGTTTTATAAATTACTCGATTTCGTCCACCTCCACGACCGCCGTTTATTCAGTCCCGTCAGGCTATCAAAATCTGAATATGCCGTATTCCAGTATTGGTGTGCGGGCTACACAGCGGAAGCGATTGCCGATCTCATCGGGTTAAATAAGAAATCAGTACTGAACAGTAAATCAAGATTACTGAATAAATATGGCGTTCAGGATAAAAACTCTTTACTGCTTATTGCTAAAATTATCTTCAAAGACAACGTCATTGAAGAATTTGATTCCCTTCCAAAACCAGCAGCCGATATCAATATGATTAATTCGCTTATCTGATCGATAGACGAAAAAAAGGGATGCACACTCGCATCCCTTTTCACTTAGTCAATCACACTTACTCATCTTCCAAATAAGTATAACCGTACAGCCCGGTTTCAAACTCTTCCATGAACTGCGCCTGAAGTTCAGCATCCAGGTCGGTTTCTTTAACCTGATCGCGGAAACGAGTCATCAGTACTTTAGGGTCAAGTTGCACATATTCCAGCATGTCAGCAACCGTATTCCCTTCGTCAGACTCTTCAATCTCAACGGTACCGTCCTGGAAGACAAACACGTCAACGGTCGACGTATCGCCAAACAGGTTATGCATGTTACCCAGAATTTCCTGATAGGCACCGACCATAAAGAAGCCCAGCAGCGGCGGGTTTTCTGGATCGTAAGGCGGCATCGGCATCGTCGTCGCGATTCCGTCACCATCGACATAATGATCGATCGTGCCATCAGAATCACAGGTGATGTCCAGCAGTACAGCACGACGCTCAGGCGGTTTATCCAGCCCTTCCAGCGGCATTACTGGGAACAGCTGATCGATACCCCATGCATCCGGCATAGATTGGAACAGAGAGAAGTTGACATACAGCTTGTCAGCCATCCGCTCTTGTAATTCATCAATCACTGGCCGATGCGCACGATTGCTCGGGTCCAACTGTTCCTGAATCAACTGACAGATGCTCAGATAAAGCTGCTCTGCCTTCGCACGCTGTGTCAGATCCAACATGCCGTGCGTGTACTGGGTATGCACATCGTGCAAGTCCATCTGGCTGTCATGCAACCACTCACGCAGCGAACGGCGTTTCCCTGGTTGCTTGATTTCCTTCCAGGTTGACCACAGGCTTTCCAACGCACGCGGGGCATCCTCTTCCGGCTCAGTAGGTTCGCTGAACTCGTTACGCTCAACCCCGATAATATTGGAAACTAACACGGTATGGTGCGCGGTGACCGCTCGGCCGGATTCAGTAATCACCGTTGGATGCGGTAACCCGTGTTCATTACAGGCATCGCCGATACCCCAAATCACGTTATTGGCGTATTCGTTCAGGCCATAGTTGACTGAACAGTCGGACTGAGAACGAGTTCCTTCATAATCCACGCCCAAACCGCCACCAACGTCAAAGCACTGGATATTCACACCCAGTTTATGCAGCTCGACATAGAAGCGCGCGGATTCACGCACGCCCGTCGCGATATCACGGATATTTGCCAACTGTGATCCCAGATGGAAATGCAGCAGTTGCAGGCTATCCAGCTTTCCAGCTTCACGTAGCATCTCAACCAGTTGCAGAACCTGAATCGCCGCCAAGCCAAACTTGGATTTTTCGCCGCCGCTGGATTGCCACTTGCCCGATCCCTGAGAGGCCAGACGCGCACGGACGCCGAGGCGCGGCACCACATTCAAGCGCTCAGCTTCTTCCAGCACCAGCCGGATTTCGGACATCTTCTCGATGACCAAATAAACCTTGTGGCCCAGCTTTTCGCCAATCAGCGCCAGACGGATGTATTCACGGTCTTTGTAGCCGTTACACACAATCACAGTGCGGGTCATGCCGGCATGACCCAGTACCGCCATCAGCTCAGCTTTTGAACCGGCTTCCAGACCCAGCGGCTCACCGGAATTGGCCAGTGACTCAATGACGCGACGATGCTGGTTAACCTTGATCGGATACACCAGAAAGTAGCCGCCTTCATAGCCAAACGATTCGCGAGCCTGTTTAAACGCAGCGTTAATAGAACGCAGGCGATGCTGAAGAATTTGCGGAAAGCAGAACAGCGCAGGCAGGCGCTGATGGTTCTCTTTCTGCATATCTTTGACCAGTCTGGCCAGATCGACGCGCGCTTCTGGGACGTCGGGATCCGGGCACACGCTAATGTGGCCAAGTTCATTGACGTCATAGTAATTATTGCCCCACCAGGCAATATTGTAGGTACGAAGCATTTCGCTGGCATTACGGTCATTCATGGCAACCTCCTGCATAGAGCGCAAATTTTCATGTTTACCCGTCGCTGACGAGCCGTGATGAATCATGTCGTCAGACATAACGAACCTCTTCTTTTTCTAGACTGCTGATCACATCAGTACCTGAATAAACAGCCCACATGAGCATACCTGCAACATGCGGCATCGACAGTGAAAAAACCGGCGTAGTGAAGTATGCCGTCACTTTATTACTCTTATTAGTGTAAAACACGTTGTCGGGCTCCGTGTTACGGGTCGATAAAACTCGTTGTGAAAATCACCGGGCGAACGTGACCAGAAAGATGTAAACGCTTCTGGCAGAAAGAATAACAGGCAGATTAACCAGCCCTGGAGTCCTGTGTCGAATTTAACGACAGACTACGTCTGGAAACGGAAAAGAAGGGTTGAGTCGCTGACGCGATGGCGTCAAAAGGGACGTATTGCGAAGGCAATACACTCAGTAAACAACGGATCATTAATCCAATCACCTCCACGTGCGCCGCAGGCTGTGCGGTTAGCTATCAATAAGACATTCACATGTCGCAGCATATACCCTATACGCTACAGTTCGCCGTTTATACCTACATGCTACTGGAAAAGCAAAATGAAAATTACTGCCAGTCATCTCTTGTAAAAGAAAAAACGGCCGATGATAAAAGGACGATGGCGAGCTAATGCGAAAAACTACTGGCACTGAGACCAAAAGGTGACCTAGAATAGCCATCCAGATGTTAATCCGTCTATACTGATTAACTGATACACTGCTTAACGGCTTTGATTTGAAGGTAAAGAAACTCATGGCTAAACACCTTTTTACGTCCGAGTCAGTCTCTGAAGGACACCCTGATAAAATTGCTGACCAGATTTCTGATGCGGTTCTCGACGCCATTCTGGAGCAAGACCCAAAAGCGCGTGTCGCTTGTGAGACTTATGTAAAGACCGGGATGGTGTTAGTCGGTGGTGAAATTACTACCAGCGCCTGGGTCGACATTGAAGAAATTACCCGTCGTACCGTACGTGATATCGGTTATGTCAATTCTGAAATGGGCTTTGATGCCAACTCCTGTGCCGTACTGAGCGCAATTGGCAAGCAGTCTCCTGACATCAATCAGGGCGTTGACCGCCGCGATCCGTTGGAACAAGGCGCAGGCGACCAGGGTCTGATGTTCGGTTACGCAACCAACGAAACCGACGTACTGATGCCAGCCCCTGTGACTTATGCACACCGTCTGGTTCATCGCCAGTCAGAAGTCCGCAAAAGCGGTTCTCTGCCGTGGCTGCGTCCTGATGCGAAAAGCCAGGTTACGTTCCTGTATGACGATGGCAAGATTGCCGGTATTGATGCTGTAGTGCTGTCTACCCAGCATTCAGAAGACGTTAGCCAGAAAGATCTGCATGAAGCGGTGATGGAAGAGATCATCAAACCGGTTCTGCCTGCAGAGTGGCTGTCTGCCAGCACCAAATATTTCATCAACCCAACTGGACGCTTTGTTATCGGCGGCCCAATGGGTGACTGCGGCCTGACGGGTCGTAAAATCATCGTTGATACTTACGGCGGCGCGGCACGTCACGGCGGCGGTGCATTCTCCGGTAAAGATCCGTCTAAAGTAGACCGTTCTGCTGCCTATGCCGCACGCTATGTTGCCAAAAATATCGTTGCTGCTGGCTTGGCCGATCGCTGCGAGATTCAGGTGTCCTACGCTATCGGCGTGGCGGAACCAACGTCCATCATGATCGAAACCTTCGGCACAGAGAAAGTGTCCACCGAGCAACTGACGCTGCTGGTGCGCGAATTCTTCGATTTGCGCCCTTACGGCTTAATCCAGATGCTGGATCTGCTGCATCCGATTTATCAGGAAACGGCAGCTTATGGTCACTTTGGCCGTGAGCATTTCCCGTGGGAAAAAACAGACAAAGCCGCGCAGCTGCGTGAAGCTGCAGGTCTGTAATATTATTCCGAGATAAATACCAGCGCGGTAAATATCAGCATGGCAAACACCAAACGGCGAATGAAAATTCGCCGTTCTTCATTCTGACCTCTCCACATATCCCTCCGCTTCGCCTATTGCGTCTCCCTGCCACTCAATTTATGCTCACAGAAATGAACACTCCCCGAATTCCCATTGCCAGCCATCAGGCTGTGATGCGCTGTCTGCGTGATAAGTTGCAGCAGGCCAACCTCACCTTGCAGACGGACTACACCGAACCCGCGGTAAGTTACCAGCAGCGCGGCGCTACGGCAGGCACGGCGTGGCTACAACACTGGGAAATTCGGCTGAATCCTGTTTTGTTGCAGGAAAACCAGCAAACCTTTATCGATGAAGTCGTTCCTCATGAGCTGGCCCATCTGCTGGTCTACGCGCGCTTTGGCCGTGTCGCCCCCCACGGCAAAGAGTGGCGTTGGATGATGGAAAACGTCCTGCACGTTCCGGCGAAGCGCACGCATCGGTTTGCAGTGCAATCCGTGCAGGGGAAGACCTTCACCTACCTCTGCGATTGCCAACGGCATGAGCTCACGATCCGTCGACACAATCGGGTGCTGCGCGGCGAAACAGAATATCGCTGCCGTCGTTGCGGGAAAACCTTACGTCATGATGTAAAAAGTTCTATTTAAAAGGAAATTTCCAGTTTTAAAAACTGCTTTTGCATTTGCCTGCCGACGAGACATCCGGTAGTCTGCCAACTTTACTGCCTGTGGATTATTTGGAATATGGTACGCAAAATTCTCGCTATCGCCGCCGTTGGCGCGGGTCTATTTTCAGCTGCCGCGCTGAGCCAAAACATCAATAATTTTTCGCAGGCAAAAGCCGCCGCTGTCGAAATTAATCGGGACGCACCGGGTTCGTTCTACTGCGGCTGTAAGATTACGTGGCAGGGCAAGAAAGGCACACCCGATCTTAAGTCCTGCGGCTATCAGGTCAGAAAGAATGAACAACGTGCCAGCCGTATTGAGTGGGAGCATGTTGTGCCCGCTTGGCAGTTCGGCCACCAACGCCAATGCTGGCAGGATGGCGGCAGAAAGAACTGTAACAGCGACCCCGTCTACCGAGAGATAGAAACGGATTTGCATAACCTGCAACCCGCTATCGGCGAGGTCAACGGCGATCGCGGCAATGCCATGTATGGGCAGTGGAACGGCGGTGCATCCCAATATGGTCAATGCGAGATGAAGGTCGACTTCAAAAACAATCTGGCAGAACCGCCAGCTCGCGCCCGCGGCCAGATCGCTCGTACCTATTTCTACATGCGCGACCGCTATCAGTTACGCCTTTCCAGCCAGCAGACTCAGCTGTTCGAAGCCTGGGATAAGCAATACCCCGTCACGCAGTGGGAATGTACCCGCAATCAACGCATCGCCGCAAAGCAGGGAAACCCAAATCCCTACGTTCAACAGGCTTGCCAGCGCTAGTTCGTCTACCTACTATAGCGAATCAGTTTCCAGCGTAACCACCGTCAAATGACGGTGGTTCAGACTGTTGACAAATCTATTTATGGAACGAGAACGGGGGTAATGGGGTTGAAGAGTAAAGCGTTTGCGCCATGGATGGCGCAATCCGAGCTTACAGGGACGTACTTGCAGCGTCTTTACGATCTACCCATTATCACCGCTCAGCGTACTCGGCCACTATTAAATGACGGTGGTTTTACCTATTTCTGGCGTTACTACTGTGCCGATTAATTTCATTCAAAGGTCTTAATTCAGTATGCGAGTACCACGCATTTTTCATCCCGAGACGCTCCCCCTTAACGGCGGTGAAGCCGAACTAAGCGACGATGCCGCCAACCATATTGGTCGCGTGTTACGCATGAATACCGGTCAGTCATTGCAGCTGTTTGATGGCAGCAACCATGTCTTTGATGCAGAAATCATCGCGGCTGGAAAAAAGAGTGTGCGCGTTAGCTTCACAGCAGGTAAGTTGGAAGATAAAGAATCGCCTCTACATTTGCATCTGGGACAGGTGATGTCGCGCGGCGAAAAGATGGAGTTTACCATTCAGAAATCCATCGAACTGGGCGTCAATGTTATTACTCCACTGCTTTCTGAACGCTGTGGCGTCAAACTGGATGCAGACCGTATGGAGAAAAAAATTAGCCAGTGGCAAAAAATCGCGGTTGCCGCCTGTGAACAATCTGGCCGTAACTGTGTGCCGCTGGTTCGGCCAGCGATGACGCTGGAAGCCTGGTGTGCAGAGCAAGACAACGCGCTGAAATTAAATTTGCATCCGCGCGCCACACAAAGCATCAATACGCTGCCGCTGCCGATAGATCGGGTCAGACTACTGATCGGCCCGGAAGGCGGGCTCACCGCCACTGAAATTACCATGACCTCAGAACATGGATTCACTGATATCCTGTTGGGGCCACGCGTTTTGCGCACAGAAACCACTGCACTCACCGCCATGACCGCCTTACAGGTACGTTTCGGCGATTTGGGGTAAAGGAGAAAAGAATGATCAAACTCGGTATCGTGATGGACCCGATTGACACCATCAATATCAAGAAAGACACCAGCTTTGCCATGCTGCTGGAAGCACAGCGCCGTGGTTGGGAACTGCATTATATGGAGATGAACGATCTTTATATGCACGCTGGCGTCGCGCGTGCAACAACACGTCGCCTGAGCGTCCAGTACGATTACGACGGCTGGTACGATTTCTCCGGCGAGCAGGATATTGCACTGGAAGAGTTGGATGTAGTGTTGATGCGTAAAGATCCACCGTTCGATACGGAGTTCATCTACGCCACCTATATTCTGGAACGCGCGGAAGAGAAAGGCACGCTGATCGTCAACAAGCCGCAAAGCCTGCGCGATTGCAATGAGAAGATCTTCACCGCCTGGTTCCCACATCTAACACCCGATACGCTCGTTACGCGTCGCGCAGACAAACTGCGTCAGTTCCATGAAAAACACGGCGACGTTATTCTCAAACCGCTCGACGGCATGGGCGGCGCATCTATTTTTCGTTTGAAGCAGGATGACGCCAACGTCTCAGTCATCATCGAAACCCTGACTGAACACGCCAGCCGCTACTGCATGGCGCAAAACTACCTGCCTGCGATTAAAGATGGCGACAAGCGCGTGCTGGTAGTCGATGGCGAACCCGTTCCTTATTGTCTGGCACGTATCCCTAAAAGCGGTGAGACACGCGGTAATCTGGCCGCCGGTGGTCGCGGTGAAGCGCGTCCGCTGACCGAAAGCGACTGGAAAATTGCCCGCGACGTCGCCCCGACGTTAAAGGCGAAAGGCCTGATTTTCGTCGGTCTGGACATCATCGGTGACCGTCTAACAGAAATTAACGTCACTAGCCCGACCTGCGTGCGTGAAATCGAAGCTGCCTACCCGGATGTTTCTATCACCGGCATGCTGATGGACGCCATTGAAAAACGTCTGGCTGCACGTACTCACTAATACAAAAGACACCAGATACGCCATCCGGCCCGTGCAACACGGGCCGTTTCTCCAACGCTGACGAATATCGATAAAAATACACAATGAATTTACAGCATCACTTCCTCATTGCTATGCCAGCACTACAGGACTCTGTATTTAAACGTTCGGTGGTCTATATCTGCGAACATAATGAAGACGGAGCCATGGGGCTGATCATCAACAAACCGATGGATCAGTTTTCTGTGGAGAATGTGCTGGAAAAGCTAAAAATAGATCCAACACCGCGCGATCCTGCCATACGGTTAGATAAGCCCGTTTTTATCGGTGGCCCACTGGCGGATGACCGTGGCTTTATCCTGCATACGCCCTGCTCCGACTTTGGTTCCAGCATCAGTATTTCTGAGGACACCATGATCACCACCTCAAAAGACGTGCTGGAAACGTTAGGCACCCTCAAACAGCCGAAAAATACGCTGGTCGCCTTAGGCTATTCCGCCTGGGAGAACGGGCAGTTGGAAGAAGAGCTGCTAGAGAATGCCTGGCTGACGACGCCGGCCGATAAAGATATTCTGTTCCACACGCCCATTGCAGAACGCTGGCGAGCGGCTGCCAGAAAGTTGGGCATCGATATTCATAATATCTCCACCGAAGCAGGACATGCCTGATGAGCAACAGAACCCTTCTTGCCTTTGATTTTGGGACAAAAAGTATCGGCGTGGCAATCGGTCAGGAAATTACCGGGACGGCACGTGCACTGACATCGTTCAAAGCGCAGGAAGGGATACCCGACTGGCAAAAAGTGGAGAAGCTGTTGTCAGAATGGCAGCCAGATCTGGTCGTCGTCGGCCTGCCGCTTAACATGGATGGCACCGAGCAACCGCTGACGGCACGGGCGCGGAAATTTGCTAATCGACTGCATGGTCGTTTCGGCGTCGCTATTGAGCTACACGATGAACGGCTGAGTACAGTGGAAGCACGTGCCGATCTCTTCGAACGCGGCGGCTTTAAAGCGCTGGATAAAGGTAGCGTAGATGCGGCTTCTGCGGTGATTATTCTGGAAAGCTGGTTCGAAGCACAACATTAAAAAACGCGGTTTGCGATGGACCACAAAGATGGCGTACTGGGCAGCACGCCATAAGAAGTCATCCCGCGTTGGCAGATAACCCGACAACACGGAATAGTGCTAATTAAGCATCTGGAAATTCACGGATGAAACGTTCGACGTCATCAACCATGGATTCTGTTCCCACGAAGAACGGTGAGCGCTGATGCAGTTTCTCTGGCGTGATATCCAGAATGCGGTGTTTACCGTCGCTAGCCTTACCACCCGCCTGCTCCGCCAGAAATGCCATCGGGTTGCATTCGTACAGCAAACGCAGTTTGCCTTTCGGATAGCTCGCCGTGCTCGGATACAGGTAAATCCCGCCTTTCAGCAGGTTACGATGGAAATCCGCTACCAGTGAACCGATATAACGCGACGTATAAGGACGCTGCGTCTCTTCATCCTGCTCCTGACAGTATTTGATGTATTTCTTCACGCCGGAAGGAAACTTGATGTAGTTTCCTTCGTTGATGGAATACATATTCCCTTTTTCTGGGAAGCAAACTTTTTCATGCGAGAGGCAGAATACACCGAGCGACGGATCGTAGGTAAAAGCGTGAACGCCGTGACCCGTGGTGTACACCAGCATGGTGGAAGAACCGTAAACGATGTAGCCCGCAGCAACCTGCTGGCTACCCGGCTGCAAGAAGTCAGCTTCCGTGACGGAGGTTCCCAGCGGCGTAATACGGCGATAAATAGAGAAAATCGTACCGACAGAGACGTTCACATCAATATTCGACGAGCCGTCCAGCGGGTCCATCAGAACCACATATTTAGCGTTTTCTGCCTTATCACCTTCAAAGATGACGATTTCGTCTTCTTCTTCAGAAGCGATACCTGCTACTTCACCACGCGCTTTTAATGCAGCTTTCAGTTTCTCATTGGCATACAGATCGAGCTTCATCTGCACTTCGCCCTGAACATTAGAAATACCGCTGGCACCCAAGATATCAACCAAACCTGCTTTATTGATATCACGGTGAATAATCTTGGCGCCCAGTTTAATAGCAGACAGCAGCGCGGTAAGCTCACCTGTGGCGTGAGAGAAATCGTGCTGTTTTTCGACGATAAATTCGCCTAACGTTTTCATAACACTATTCCAAAATCTACGGATGAAAAGCGGTTTCATTTCTGCACCGCCAACGTTTGCGCATGCAGTGTAGCCCAAAGAGAAAGTGAGTACCTAGTCAAATCCATTTCTTATGGCGGATTCATAGCGTTAGAATGTGACGCAGACTCACAGTGAAGATGGAAAATGTATGCGTATTCATATTTTAGGTATCTGCGGCACCTTTATGGGTGGCCTTGCCCTACTCGCACGCTCGCTGGGGCATGACGTCACGGGCTCAGATGCGAATGTTTATCCTCCCATGAGTACCTTACTTGAAGAGCAGGGAATCATACTGATTCAGGGATACGACCCCGCACAACTTTCTCCCGCCCCCGACCTAGTCATCATCGGTAATGCGATGACGCGCGGAAACCCGTGCGTCGAAGCCGTACTGGAACAGGGGCTACCCTATGTTTCCGGTCCACAGTGGCTGCATGATTATGTACTGCGCGATCGCTGGGTGATTGCCGTTGCGGGAACGCATGGCAAAACAACCACGGCAGGGATGGTCACCTGGATTCTGGAAGATTGCGGTTACCAGCCCGGCTTTGTGATCGGCGGCGTTCCCGGCAACTTCACCGTTTCCGCACGATTGGGTGACAGCCCGTTCATGGTGCTTGAAGCCGATGAATACGACTGTGCCTTCTTCGACAAACGCTCCAAATTCGTCCATTACTGTCCAAGAACGCTGGTACTCAACAACCTTGAGTTCGATCACGCCGACATCTTTGACGATCTGAAAGCCATTCAGAAACAGTTCCACCATCTTGTTCGACTGGTGCCCGGCAGCGGGAAGATCATCCTGCCAACCAACGACATTACTCTCAAACAGGTGATGGCGATGGGATGCTGGAGTGAACAGGAACTGGTCGGCGAAGAAGGCGTTTGGCGGGCACAGAAAGTGGCCATCGATGCCAGCCAATATCAGGTTTACCTGAACAATGAACTCGTCGGTGAAGTCCACTGGAAACTGGTGGGCGAACACAACATGCACAACGGGCTGATGGCCATCGCTGCCGCACATCACGTCGGCGTACTACCCGCAGATGCCTGCCGCGCGCTGGGTGGATTTATCAACGCGCGCCGTCGCCTTGAGTTACGCGGTACGGAGCATGGCGTCACAGTTTATGACGATTTTGCACACCACCCTACCGCAATTCTGGCTACGCTGTCGGCACTACGCAGCAAAGTGGGTGGTACAGCCCGTATTTTGGCCGTACTGGAACCTCGTTCGAACACCATGAAATTGGGGATGTGCAAAAACGAACTGGCTCCATCATTAGGCCGTGCCGATGAAGTATTCCTCTTTCAGCCGACGCATATTCCGTGGCAGGTCGTAGAAGTTGCGGAAGCCTGTGTACAGCCCGCTCACTGGAGCGCGGATATTGATACGCTGGTAGAAAACATCGTCAAGACCGCACAACCAGGCGACCATATTCTGGTCATGAGCAACGGCGGGTTCAGTAACATTCACAATAAACTGCTGGAAGGCCTGAAGAAAAAAGAGCAGAAGGTGAAAGACGCTCAAGAATCACTGTAAGAAACCGTCACTGCTCTACGACGGCTAAACGGTAGATAGCAAAAAGGACGGGATTCCCGTCCTTTTTCATATGCGCATCACCAGTTAAAGGTGATGAAATCAAGCGTCGAACGGATCGCGCAACACCATCGTTTCGCTGCGATCTGGGCCAGTTGAAATAATATCAATCGGCACACCAGTAATTTCTTCGATACGTTTGATGTAATTCAGCGCAGCCTGCGGCAGCTTGCTGTGATCTTTCACGCCAAATGTGCTTTCAGACCAACCCGGCACAGTTTCGTAAATGGGTTCAAGACCTTCCCAACCTTCAGCAGCCAGCGGAGTAGTATCCACTTCAGTGCCATTCGGCAAACGATAGCCGACGCAGATCTTAATCTCTTTCAGACCATCCAGAACATCCAGCTTGGTCAGGCAAAAACCTGACAGCGAGTTGATCTGTACCGCACGACGCACAGCAACCGCATCCAGCCAGCCAGTACGACGACGACGACCCGTAGTCGCACCAAACTCGTTACCTTTCTGAGACAGATGCTCACCCACTTCTTCAAACAGCTCAGTCGGGAATGGACCTGCACCCACACGGGTAGAGTAGGCTTTAACGATACCCAGCACATAATCGACATAACGTGGACCCAAGCCAGAACCGGTGGCAACGCCGCCCGCAGTGGTATTTGAAGAGGTCACGTACGGATAGGTACCGTGGTCAATATCCAGCAGCGTACCCTGCGCGCCTTCAAACATGACGAAATCGCCACGCAGGTGCGCTTTGTACAGCAGATCGGAAACATCAACGACCATAGCCGTCAGGATGTCAGCGATCGCCAGCACATCGTCCAGAACTTTCTGGTAGTCGACAGCATCAACTTTGTAGTAGTTAACCAGTTGGAAGTTATGGTACTCGACGATTTCTTTCAGTTTGACGGCAAAGGTTTCTTTATCAAACAGATCGCCAACACGTAGGCCACGGCGAGCAACTTTATCTTCATACGCAGGACCGATACCGCGACCCGTCGTACCAATTGCTTTCGCGCCACGCGCTTTTTCACGCGCGTTATCCAATGCGACGTGATAAGGCAGGATTAACGGACAGGCTTCAGAAAGCAGCAGGCGTTCGCGTACCGGGACGCCACGCGCTTCAAGCTCCGTCATTTCTTTCATCAATGCGTCAGGCGCCAGCACAACACCGTTACCGATGATGCTGACAACATTTTCACGCAGAATGCCAGAAGGAATTAAATGAAGGACGGTTTTTTCACCGTTGATAACCAGCGTGTGGCCAGCGTTGTGACCACCCTGATAGCGCACAACATATTTAGCCCGTTCAGTCAGCAGGTCAACGACCTTGCCTTTACCTTCGTCACCCCATTGGGTGCCCAGTACGACGACGTTCTTACCCATTTCAAGAATCACCAGGTTGCTTAAAAAAGGATTCTACCATCTCATTTGGATGCTTTCAGTACTTTTAGCACACGGTTGCGCACATTTTTCAGCTTAATTTTAGCCACCCATCCGGCTACGCAACATGTAGTAGATCACGCACCCTGCAACGACTATTCCTCCGCCGAAACGGCGCAAAATCGTATCTGGTAACTGTGCTATTCCCAAAATCATACGCCGCCAGAGACGAGGAAACAGTAACGGCCCCAGCCCTTCAAGTACCAAAACCAGCCCGAGCGCCAGCCAAATCGTTGAATTCATAACAGCCCCTTTTCCTGCTTCGAGTACGAGCAGAACCAAACCCTTTGAGTGATCTCTGCCAGAAAATGACAAAAAAAAGCCCGGAGAAATAACCCGGGCTTGATGAAAGACGTCAGTTAATGACTATCAGCGGCGTGGTGCCATGCTGCTATCCGGTGACTTCATGTAGCGGAAGAAGTCGCTATCCGGGCTGAGAACCATCACGTCCTGATTATTACTGAAGCTACTTTCATACGCGCGCAGGCTACGAACGAAAGAATAGAAATCAGGATCTTCACTGAATGCGTTCGCAAACAGTTTAGCCGTTTCAGCATCCCCTTCACCACGGGTGATACGCCCTTGGCGCTCGGCCTCAGCCAGTGTACGGGTAACTTCATAGTCTGCCGTCGCTTTCAGCTTTTCTGCTTCTTCCTGGCCTTGTGAACGGTGGCGACGCGCTACCGCTTCACGTTCTGCACGCATACGTTGGTAAATTGCGTCAGACACTTCGGTTGGCAGGTTGATTTGCTTAATCCGCACATCGATAACCTCAATACCCAGCGCAGCCATGCTGTTAGGGTTGATGTGAGGTTCGTTGGTCGTCGTCTCTTTCTCAACACGCGCAGCGGCAGAAGCAATCGCATTATCGGCTTCGGTGGTTTCACCGGTACCGGTATTCAGCGCTTCACGCACGTCAGACATCAGTTGACCACGTGAGTCGGTCACAATGCCTTTCACATCCAGACGACCAATCTCAGAACGCAGACGGTCACTGAATTTACGTTTCAGCAGCACTTCAGCTTGAGAGATGTCACCACCGCCCGTTGCCAGATAGTAGCGGCTGAAATCGCTGATACGCCATTTGAGGTAAGAATCGACAATCAGGTCTTTCTGCTCTTTAGTGATAAAGCGGTCAGCCTGATTTTCCATAGTCTGGATACGTGCATCCAGCATTTTCACTGAGTCGATAAACGGAACCTTGAACTGCAATCCCGGTACATAAATCAGCGGCTTGTTTTCGTCATCACGCAATACTTTGCCAAAACGCATCACAATGCCGCGCTGGCCTTCCTGCACCACAAACAGTGACGCATAGACCACCATCAGTACCAGGATCAGGATAAATAGTAAGGGCTTACGCATCGATTATTCTCTCCCTACTCGAGTGAAGTCATCACGCTGCGCATTTGCTTTGCGCTGATCCATGATATTTCCATTGTTACTGCTGCGCGTTTGGGTGCTATTCGCTGCACCGGTGCTGTTACTAGGCAAACGCAGTGGGTTAGCGCTGCTGTTGCTTTGCGTATTTTCACCGCCTTGCCCGCGTAGCATCTGATCCAACGGCAGCACCATCAGGTTACTCCCCTTGTCATTGACCAGAACCTTACGAGTATGGCTCAGCACGCGTTCCATCGTTTCGATATACAAACGCTCGCGGGTAATTTCCGGTGCCGCTTTATATTCCGGTAATACTCTGGCAAAACGGGCGACTTCACCCTGAGCTTCCAGAACGGTACGGGTTTTATAAGCGCGAGACTCTTCCAGAATACGTTGGGCCTGACCGTTGGCACGCGGTTGTACTTCGTTCGCGTACGCTTCCGCTTCACGAATATATTGCTGTTCATTTTCACGCGCAGCAATCGCATCATCAAACGCGGCCTTCACTTCTTCCGGCGGACGTGCGGTCTGGAAGTTGACGTCCAGCAGCGTGATCCCCATGTTGTACGGACGAACGGTCTCTTCCAGTACACGTTGGGTATCCGTACGCACAATGGTACGGCCTTCCGTCAAAATTTTGTCCATCGTGTACTTACCAATAACGCCGCGCAGCGCACTGTCAGTTGCCTGACGCAGGCTGTCATCAGCATTGGTTACGCTGAACAGATATTGTTCAGGCTGTGTGACACGATACTGTACGTTCATTTCAACGCGTACGACGTTTTCATCCGATGTCAACATCACACCCGACGTCGCCAGTTCGCGTACCGACTCAACGTTCACCGCGCGAACAGAGTCGATAAAGGTTGGTTTCCAGTTAAGACCTGGCCCAACCAAATGGCTGAACTTACCAAAGCGTGTTACGACACCGCGTTCGGCTTCTTTAATGGTATAGAAACCAGTAGCGGCCCAGATGACAACCGCAGCGACGGCAGCGATACCGACGATCCGGCCACCCAGTGCTGGGCCGCCAGAATTTCCGCTATTGCTTGAGCCAGAACCTTTTCCACCACCCAGTTCGCTGAGTTTTTTGCTCAACTTACGGAAGATGTCGTCCAGATCCGGTGGCCCCTGATCTCGGCCACCTTTATTGTTATTTCCGCCAGAGTTGCCGCCATTATTGCTGCTGCTCCCCCACGGGTCGCGGTCTTGTCCGTTATTACCGGGCTGATTCCACGCCATGTTTTAGCTCCATTCTTTATGATAGGTGTTCTTCAGGTTCAATATCCCAGAGTCCGTCAAACTATTTCGCCGTTCAGACTGTTTTTTGCCAGTCAGGCAATATAGTCCATCAGTTCCTGCTCTTTTTTGCAGAGGCGGCGCCAGTCAGCAATCGGCATACGAATAACCAGACCAATTTGCCCATCCTCTTCAATCCATTCTTTTTCTATTGCCTGAAGCTGGTAAAAACGACTACGCAAGCGTCCTGCCTGCGGGGGAAGGTGCAAGGTATATTGTGCGATTTCCCCGGAAAGCCGCTCAGTCAATGCCTGAAATAGCAACGGAATACCGTCACCTGTCTGTGCTGAAAGCCAGACACGTATCGGTAGATTCTCTTCGTTGCGATCGATACGCGGAACGAAATCATCCAGCATATCAATCTTGTTCATTACCAACAGCGCAGGTATTTCATCCGCCTCGATTTCCGCCAGCACGTCATTAACCGCGTCGATATTCTCGTCAAGACGAGGATCGGCGGCATCAACAACGTGCAGTAGCAGTGAGGCCTGACGTGTTTCCTGTAATGTAGCCTTAAACGCAGCCACCAAATCGTGGGGTAACTGTCGGATAAAACCTACGGTATCCGCCAGCACTGTATCACCGACATCATCCACTTGAATGCGGCGCAATGTTGGATCCAGTGTGGCAAATAACTGATCGGCGACATAGACGCCCGCCGATGTAATCTTGTTAAACAGCGTGGATTTACCCGCGTTGGTATAGCCCACCAGCGAAACAGTGGGAACATCGGCGCGAACTCGTGACCGGCGCCCCTGTTCACGCTGTTTTTCTACCCGTTCGAGACGCAACAGTATCTGACTGATTCGATTACGCAATAAACGACGGTCGGTTTCAAGCTGGGTTTCACCTGGGCCACGCAAACCGATACCGCCTTTCTGGCGTTCAAGGTGCGTCCAACCGCGAACCAGTCGGGTTGCAAGGTGGCGCAACTGTGCAAGCTCTACCTGTAATTTCCCCTCGTGAGTACGCGCACGCTGGGCAAAAATATCTAAAATCAATCCGGTACGATCGATCACTCGGCACTCGCACAAACGCTCTAGATTACGTTCTTGAGCAGGCGTCAGCGCATGATTAAACAGCACGACAAACGCGCCAGTTTCTTTTACTGCCTGAGCAATTTCTTCGGCTTTGCCTTCCCCGACAAAATACTTGGGGTGAGGAGCCTTACGGCTACCAGTAACAACCTGCAAGGACTCAATACCGGCAGAAGAAACCAGAGATTCAAACTCCAGCAGATCGTCAGTATCTCTATCTTGCGAGAAAAAAACATGAACTAATATGGCCCGTTCACCTGATTCATAACGGTCAAACAAGCGAGTAACCTCTCAAACGAGCAAAAAACACCACAGCGAAGGAGCCGAGCGATGCGTCCAGCTCTCCCGCGCCGTGGTGAATTGACAATACGCCTTATTCGGCGTCATCAGCATCCTGCGACTGCTGCTGAGCAGTCGTGTTACTACCGTGATAGTTGTTGCTGCCGCCTGGATTATTGCTATGGTGAGAGACTGGGCGAGAGGGAACAACTGTAGAGATGGCGTGCTTATAAACCATCTGACTTACCGTGTTTTTCAACAAAATCACGAACTGATCAAAAGACTCGATCTGACCTTGCAACTTAATACCGTTCACCAAATAAATCGAAACCGGAACACGTTCACGACGCAAAGCGTTCAAGAACGGATCTTGCAAAGATTGCCCCTTAGCCATTCTATATTTTCCTTATTTGTATGTTGTTTGTAACAAAGAGCCCAACGGCTCTAAAATAACGGTGTAAAAAACTTGCACGCTGAGACTCACCGATTGTACACAATCACTCAACCTATGCACTAACAACCTGTATTACCTTGTCCAGTGCCTCAGTCGGGTTTTCGCTATCCAGCCAGCAGACATCATCCCAACCGCGCAGCCAGGTCATTTGCCGCTTCGCCAACTGACGCGTCGCACAAACTCCCCGATAAACCATCTCATCGTAATCAATTTCACCGGATAAATATGACCACATCTGGCGATAACCCACGCAACGAATAGAGGGCATATCCGTATGAAGGTCGTGCCGGGCAAACAATGCCCGGGCTTCTGTCTCAAAACCCGCCGCCAACATCTGGTGAAAACGCTGTTCAATTCGCTGATGCAACAATTCACGCATCGCCGGAGCGATAGCAAACTGATGAACCTGATAGGGCAGCGCGTCGCCAGACGTTTTTGTCAGTTCAGTTAAAGTGTTACCTGAAATGAAAAAAACTTCCAGTGCTCGCGAGAGTCTCTGCGGATCATTTGGATGAATCCGAATTGCCGCTGTCGGATCGATCTCACTAAGCTGCCGATGCATCGCTTCCCAACCGATTTCTTTTGCCTGCTCTTCAATGCGCTGGCGCACTGCGGCATCGGCTGGTGGCAGAGGAGAAAGCCCCTCTAGCAGCGCCTTGAAATACAGCATCGTCCCCCCCACCAAGAGGGGAATGCGCCCGGCAGCGGTAATGTCCGCCATTTCACGTAGCGCATCGCGGCGAAAATCGGCCGCAGAATAGGACTCCGTCGGATCGAGAATGTCGATTAGCCGATGCGGTGCCCGTGCCAGCTCATCCGCACTCGGTTTCGCCGTCCCAATATCCATATCTTTATAGATGAGGGCGGAATCTACGCTAATCAACTCTACCGGCAAATATTCTCGTAGCGTCATCGCCAATGCCGTTTTTCCTGACGCCGTCGGCCCCATGATAAAAATGGCGGGCGGCAACGACGCGTTTTCTACATCACTCATGCTTTAAAGCCTTGATGGCATCATGGATGTCCATCATATATAAAAGTTCAGACGGCGGCGTTTTCGCCAACTGCGGACAAAGCCGCTCGACATCCGCCAGTAATTGTATGGCCTGAGAATGGCTCCAGTTTTCCTGCTCGCTCTGCAATCGCGTTGCCATCCACGACGCCAACGCGTCAGGTTCCACTTGTTGTGTCTCAACCGTCTGATAGTCGGCCAGATAGCCTATCAGTTCAGAGATCAAGTTTTGTAAATTTTGTTGGCGTAATGGTAAAGGTACGGCACGCAATGTGGCTCGCTGTGACTCAACGAATACATCAATACCAAAACGCGTCAGCAAAGTGTGATGAGTAGACAAGACGTTCAGTTCAGATTTACTCAGCGTCAGGCGCTGCGGAATCAGTAACGGCTGTGCCCGCAGGCCCTCTTCGGATGGCGTCAACTGCACGACTTTTAGATAGCGTTCAGCAACGGGAAGCGACAGTATCGCTAACCCCTTATGGTACTCCAACAGCGCGTAGCACGGTGGATAAACCGTGAGTACTCGCCCAAACCCAGTCGATTGACTTTCCAGCGGTGACTCAACCAGCGCGCGTTGCTTATTATTGCTGGCTGCTGTGTTCGTCGCGGTTCGATTCGGGCACGAATCATGTAATACCGTGGATGGCGCAGCAATGCCAGACGGCGGTGTACTTGCTCCATTATCCGTCGGTTGCAGCAGTGCTTTATACAACTCATCCTGCTTTTTCTGATACGGATTCTCCGGCTGGTAGCCCGAATTCGCGGATTCTCGCGCCTGACCTGTGCGCGGTGCTTTCCCGCTATACGACGGCGAATTAGTGGTACGCGGCGGCTGGGCAAAATGGTTTTCGCCTGCGGCAGGACGATTTTCCTGCTGCCATTGCACGGGCTTTCCGGTCTCTGGTTCTGTCATATCAAGCCGTGGCGCAGAGGCCTGCTGTAGAACGGACATCACGGCCTGATAGATGAAATCATGCACCAATCGCGCCTGATGGAACCGCACCTCCTGCTTGGCAGGATGAACATTGACATCAACCTGATGCGGGTCAATTTCCAGATACAAAACATAGGCGGGCTGCTGCTCGTCGCTAAGCTGATCCTGATAAGCCTGCCGGATAGCATGATTAATGAGCCGATCGCGCATCATGCGCTGGTTCACGTAGCAATACTGCATATCAGGCAGCTGTTTCGCTCCAACCGGATCGGCAACCCAGCCATGAATGGTGAGATCGCCGTGTTGCCATGACACCGCGAGCGCATGCTGTAAGAAGGTCGCACCGCAGATACTGCCTAAACGGCGTTCATACTGATTTTTATCCGGTGCTGCACGATACTGCCGCATCAGCTTACCGTTATGATGCAGCGTGATGGCGACATCGAAACGTGCCAGTGCAATGCGGCGCACGACCTCATCAATATGGGTGAATTCGGTTTTTTCCGTGCGCATAAATTTACGGCGGGCGGGCGTGTTGTAAAACAGATCCAGCACTTCCAGCGTGGTGCCCACAGGATGAGCTGCTGGCTTGACCGTCACCGCCATATCGCGCCCTTCGGCGTAGGCCTGCCAGGCCTCGGATTGTTCGGCTGTACGTGATGTGAGGGTTAAACGGGAGACGGAACTGATACTCGCCAGCGCTTCGCCACGAAACCCCATGCTAACGATCGCTTCCAGATCGTCGAGCGTGGCAATTTTACTGGTCGCATGACGCGCCAGCGCTAGCGTTAATTCATCCTTTCCGATGCCCGAACCATTGTCACGAATGCGGATCAGTTTCGCACCGCCGCGTTCTATGTCGATATCAATTCGGGTCGCCCCTGCATCCAGACTGTTTTCCACCAGCTCCTTCACGACCGAAGCCGGACGCTCAACCACTTCTCCGGCGGCAATCTGGTTAGCCAACTGCGGTGGCAGCA
Source organism: Pectobacterium atrosepticum (assembly GCF_000740965.1). Classification (NCBI taxonomy): domain Bacteria; kingdom Pseudomonadati; phylum Pseudomonadota; class Gammaproteobacteria; order Enterobacterales; family Pectobacteriaceae; genus Pectobacterium; species Pectobacterium atrosepticum. The sequence goes on from NZ_CP009125.1 coordinate 4,275,186, forward strand.
CCTGAATCGGCATGGCGTATCCCTCTTACTATCCTCAATCTATCGACATCGCCAGCATGAAGAATCAGGCGGACGGTATAATCAGCGTTTGCCCCAGTTGTACCGAACCGGAGCGCATATTATTCGCCTGCTGGATCTCTTTCATGCTGACACCGTAACGCGCAGCAATCGCACTCAGGCTATCACCCTTTATGACCTTATGCTTCACCGGTGCTGCCTTTTTGGGAACAGGCGTTGATGCCGTCTGCTTCGACCCTGTCGCCGGAATATTCAAACGCTGTCCAACCCAGACGATGTCTTTATTCAGCTTATTCACATCACGCATAGCCGCGAGACTGACGCTATAACGCCGGGCAATGGAAGAAAGTGTTTCGCCACGTGCGACGGTATGACGCGTGCTGCCCGCACTCGTTTTCGCCACCGTTACGCTGCTGTCCGATGCCGCTGTATCATTTGCCGCCGGCTGTAGAGGCCGGCTTTCCTGCTTTGGGAGAGCGTTTTTGGGAACAGATTGCATCGGATGCGTCTGGAAGTACCCCCTCAGCCCCTGATAAATCGCATTGGCGATTTTTTCCTGATAGTCGTTACTCCCCAACAGTCGCTCTTCCGAGACATTGGTGATAAACCCGGTTTCCACCAGCAGAGAAGGAATATCTGGCGAGCGCAATACGCCCAGACTGGCGTGCTCAGGGCGTCGTTTATGCAGCCCCCCGACGCGCTGGAGCTCACGCAGCACCTTGGTCGCGACGTCATATCCGACCCGCTGGGAGTGGCCAAATTGCAGATCCAGCACCGCCTGACTGAGATAAGGATCCGCGCTGCTGTTCGCTAGCAGATCGCCCGCCCCACCCAACAGTTCAGACTGTTTCTCATGTTGTTCCAGCCAGTTTGCCATTTCGCTGTTCGCCCGGCGGTTGGACAACACCCAAACAGACGCGCCTTTGGCATTACGGTTCGGCGCGGCATCCGCATGAATCGACACTAACAGGTTCGCACCCTGCTTACGCGCCACATCTGAACGCCCCATGACGGAGATAAAGTAGTCACCGTCGCGCGTTAATACGCCTTTAAAGGCAGGATCGTTATTCAGTAAAGTTTGTAACTTACGAGCGATAGAAATGGTGACATTTTTCTCCCGCAGCCCGTTCGTGCCAATCGCACCAGGATCTTGTCCCCCGTGGCCGGCATCAATCGCCACAACGATCCGTTCATTACTCTGTCGGGCTGGTACTCGGGTAGACGACGAACTGCTATTTACGACAACAGTCGGTTTGTTGATAAACGGGTTTTTTGCCGGTTCTGCTGGCGCGCTATTTTGCTGCCGTGTAGCAGGAGGCGCTGAAGCTTGTACCGTTTTCGCTTTATCACCGGCGATGGTGAAAACAACAACGTATCCAGCCCCTTCTTTTTGCGTAACCGCTCGTGTCTTGGCTGCCTGAGTCAAATCCAGTACCAGACGCAGGCTTTGTGCGTCCTGAGCATTACTGGTACGCACACGCTTAATCAGATTTTGCCCGCTGAAATCCAACGGCAACCCCTGAATAACGCCGGTCTGGCGAATATCGATGACCACTCTGGCCGGGTTGCTGAGCGGGAAAAAAGCATAAATAGGCTGCCCGCTAAAGCTCAGACGCACCGTGGCCTGACCTGACGCATTGTCCACCTTGATATCCGACAAATTGGCCGCCCACGCCGATCCTGCTAGCAACAGCCATATGCCGATGAACAGCTTAACCATACGACTCATCATGATTCTGTTGTTCCTGGCTGAAGAGAAAAACGTTGTAACATCGCGTCTCCCGTCGCGGAGACTGCAGACAGCTCAGCCTGTCGGCCCTCATCCTGATAGCGCAAATGCAGCTCGATATCCGCATCGGGCAGCACGCCTGCCCCCTGCTGCGGCCATTCAATCAGACAAATGGCATCTTGCGTCAGATAATCGCGAATCCCCATAAACTCCAACTCTTCCGGGTCAGCCAGTCGATAGAGATCGAAGTGATAGACGGTCAGTGGCGATAACGCATAAGGCTCTACCAGCGTATAAGTGGGGCTTTTGACATTGCCCTGATGACCGCGCGCCTGTAGGAATCCACGACTAAACGTCGTTTTCCCGGCACCGAGATCGCCATAAAGATGGATAACACAAGCACCATCGCAGGCTTTCGCCAGCGCAGTGCCTAATGAAATGGTTGCTGCCTCATCAGGCAGAAGTAAGACTATTTTTTTCATTCTATTGTTCTAAGAATATCTACTGTTCTAAAAATATCGGCTCTGGAAACATCAGCTCGGGATTCACATAGCGGAACAACACAGGCAGTAAATCGGTTGCCAGCATACCTCGGGTACCGCGCTGTGCAGCCAGCCAATCGGCCGCCGCACCGTGTACGACACACCCAGCACAAGCAGCATCATACAGCGAGAGCTTTTGCGCCAGCAAACCACCAACGATACCCGACAGCACATCACCCATGCCACCTGTCGCCATGCCGGGGTTTCCCACATCAGCAATAGCGACCTCTTCTTTTTCGCTGGCAATCACCGTTCCCGCACCTTTTAATACGACAACGCCACCATAGCGTTTTACCAGCTTTGTGGCCGCAAGTAAGCGATCACTTTCAATATCAGACACTCGGCAATTCAGTAAACGTGCCGCCTCGCCAGGGTGAGGTGTCAGCACGCGATTCTGCCGCTTATGCGGATTGATTGCCAGCAGGTTGAGTGCATCCGCATCCCATAACATGGGTTTGTTACAATTTTCTGCCAAACGTAGCGCGTTTTTAGCCCATTCATCCTGCCCTAAACCCGGCCCAATCACCACGACATCAGCCCATTCGAGTCCTTTCCGCAGCGTATCTGTCGTCAATTCTTGCACCATCAACTCGGGTCGCACCGTCAGAAACGCCGATTGGTACTGTTTGTGAGTAAGTACTCGCACTAAGCCTGCGCCGCTGTGTAGCGCCGCATCGGCAGCCATCAATACCGCACCACCTAAACCCGCATTTCCCCCCACCACCAGCAACCTGCCGTTATCCCCTTTATGTTGTCCGGCTGAACGCGGCGTCAGCCATTCGGGAAGCTGCGCCGCAGTTAGTCGCCGTATCGGCGCGGTTTGATCGTTCAGCCACGCTTGCAATCCCAGAGAGTGATAATTAAGTTTCCCAACCTGTTCACGGGCACGGCCAGTCAGTAGCCCCGGTTTCAGCGCGATAAACGTCACCGTCTGCGACGCACAGATCGCGATGCCAGCGCAGGCACCGGTTTCAGCATGTAAGCCAGAGGGAATATCCAGTGAAACAATGGGCGCAGGATAGGCATTCGCCTGAGAAATTAACGCCGCATAAAGTGCACGCGGTGCAGCAGAAAGGCCTGTTCCCAGTAAACCATCAATAATGAGCTCGATCCCTTCCGGCCACAGCGTATCAACATCATCCTGCGCACGAACTTCTTCAACACGGCCACCTTGATCCAACCAGCGCTGCCGAGCAAGATTGGCATCAGCAGGCAGCGGCTTATCGCTGGCGCAGGCAACAACATCCACGGCCATGCCCGCCGCCAGCGCCAAACTGGCAACCACATATCCATCGCCGCCGTTATTGCCGTGTCCAGCCAGCACCCGCCAACGTCGGGCCGAGGGGTAGCACTGGCGAGCCATCTCAAATGCAGCTTCTCCCGCACGCTGCATGAGTTCCCACAGCGAAATCCCTGATTCGCGGGCTGCCCTAGCCTCTTCACGGCGCACCCATTCGGCGTAAAACACCGAGTCAGGCAAATCACCCTCTCGCTTCCGATCGTGACCCTTCATCATTTGCTCTTAGTTTTCATGACAATGACTTAAAATTAGCAAGCAACCTAAACGACCGCCAGCATTCCGCGCATCTCAGCAAGCATCGGCTCTGCGGCGCGAATATGGTAACATCAGCGCGTCTTGTTTATTTCTGTGGCCCATCATGTCATACCCCTACGATCTCAATGAATTAGCGCAACACATCAAACAATGGGGACAGGCATTGGGATTCCAGCAGGTCGGCATCTGTGACACCGATTTGTCCGCAGAAGAGCCTCGGCTTCAGGCTTGGCTAGATAAGCAGTACCACGGAGAAATGGACTGGATGGCACGCCATGGCATGCTGCGGGCGCGTCCGCACGAACTGCTGCCCGGTACGCTACGCGTCATCAGCGTTCGTATGAATTATCTGCCCGCCAAAGCGGCATTTGCGAGTACCTTAAAGAACCCAGAACTCGGCTACGTTAGCCGTTATGCGCTGGGTCGCGATTACCACAAGCTATTACGTCAGCGCCTGAAAAAGCTCGGCGACCAGATTCAGGAATACTGCGGTGAATTGAATTTTCGCCCATTTGTCGATTCTGCTCCCATTATGGAGCGTCCTTTAGCCGCAAAAGCCGGGCTTGGCTGGGTTGGTAAACACTCACTAATTCTAAATAGAGAAGCAGGCTCCTGGTTCTTTCTCGGTGAACTGCTGATCGATTTACCTCTGCCCGTTGATCGGCCACAGGAAGAACAGTGCGGCCGATGTGTCGCCTGCATGACGACCTGCCCAACCGGCGCGATTGTCGCACCTTATACCGTTGATGCCCGCCGCTGCATTTCCTATCTGACCATCGAATTGGAAGGTCCGATTCCCGAAGAGTTCCGTCCGCTGATGGGCAACCGCATCTATGGTTGCGATGACTGTCAGCTTATTTGTCCGTGGAACCGATTTTCACAGCTCACCGACGAGGCCGACTTCAGCCCACGTGCCGTGCTGCATACGCCGGAGCTGCTGGCATTATTTGGCTGGAATGAAGAGAAATTTCTGCGAATTACGGAAGGATCGCCGATCCGGCGCATCGGACATCTCCGCTGGCTACGCAATATTGCCGTCGCACTGGGAAATGCACCCTATCAGGATAGTATCGTGCTGGCACTACAAACCCGTCTGGGTGAAAGCGAACTGTTGGATGAACATATCCACTGGGCGATTCACCAGCAGTTGGAACGCCGCGCGTCACTGGAAATTGACGTCCAATCCACGCAGAAAAAGCGACTTATTCGTGCAGTAGAGAAAGGATTACCGCGCGATGCGTGAGTGGCTCAAAGGGTTGTCATCAGTTTGTCGTACGCGCTGTGCATAAATAAAAAAAACCGTTGCCAATCAACTGTCACAAAAAGTACAAGTGATCGTTATAACGTTTTATAGGTAAAATTTATGGATAAATATCAATAAGATATTCTATAGCATTTTATCAATAATATAGCGTGATTAATAAATAACCAGCAAACAATCTGTGGATAAGTCTGTTAAGAAGAATATTATTTTTTGTATCAATTGATAAAAAATGATGTGAATTGAGGTAACGCTAGCGCTCGAAATACGGTGTTATGTAGAGAGTAAAAACGGACAACAACACAGAGCGGCCAGCATTATGAATTTCTTATTGTCCCTTGGCAAGGGCTGAGCTCTACTTTTTATGATCAAAAGAAAAATTCTACGATGAAAAGCAAAAAAAACGCGGCGATGTCTCTTTTATGAGACATCGCCGCGCGGAAAGTAAAGATCGTCGTCAGAGCAGCAGGAGAGAGGCGAATGTGCCCCTCACCCATAGGCCGATATTACGCACGAGTTCTGATGAGGTAATCAAATGCGCTCAAGGACGCTTTTGCTCCTTCACCCGTCGCGATGATGATCTGTTTATACGGCACCGTAGTACAGTCGCCAGCAGCAAAGACACCTTTCACACTGGTTTCACACTTGGCATCGATCTCAATTTCACCGATGCGGTTTCTGGCCACGGTACCTTCCAGCCAGTGGGTGTTAGGCAACAGGCCTATTTGCACGAAGATCCCTTCCAGCGGTAAATCGTGTACCGCATCGGTAATACGATCTTTGTAGCTCAGACCCGTCACTTTCTGTCCATCGCCTTTCACTTCTGTGGTTTGCGCATTCAGGATGATATCAACGTTCGGCAGGCTACGTACTTTCTCCTGCAATACCGAATCCGCTTTCAGTTCCGGTGCAAACTCAAGTAGCGTGACATGTTTCACCACGCCAGCCAGATCGATAGCCGCTTCTACACCGGAGTTTCCGCCACCAATCACCGCGACGTGCTTGCCTTTAAACAACGGTCCATCACAGTGTGGGCAGTACGTTACGCCACGCGTACGATACTGATCTTCGCCAGGGACATTCATGTTTCTCCAGCGCGCGCCAGTCGCAATGATCACGCTACGCGCTTTCAGCGTCGCGCCGGATACGGTGATCACCTGATGCGGTTTACCCGGTTCGCCGCCGGGAATTAAGGCTTCTGCACTCTGCGCGTCGATAACATCGACATCATAGTCGTCAACATGGCTCTTCAACGCGGTCGCCAGTTTGGCACCTTCCGTTTTCGGGACGGAAATATAGTTTTCGATATCAACGGTATCCAGCACCTGACCGCCAAAGCGTTCGCCGACTAACCCAGTGCGGATGCCTTTACGCGCCGAATAGACCGCCGCAGCCGCGCCTGCTGGGCCGCTACCGATGATTAACACATCATAGACATCACGCTGGTTCAGCTTATCAACCTGCTTAGCGCCCGCGCCGGTATCGATTTTAGTCACAATCTCTGCGAGGCTTGTCCGCCCCTGACTGAAGTGTTCGCCGTTCAGGAAAATGGTGGGGACGCCCATGACATTACGGCTTTGAATCTCATCCTGGAACACGCCACCGTCTATTGCGGTATGGGTGATATTTGGGTTCAAAACCGCCATTAAATTCAGCGCCTGCACCACGTCCGGGCAGTTGTGGCAGGACAGCGAGTAATACGTTTCAAAATGGAACGAACCGTCAAGATTACGGATTTGATCGAGTAATTCTTTCGCTTCTTTCGACGGATGTCCACCCACCTGCAATAACGCCAGAATCAGGGAGGTAAATTCGTGTCCCATCGGTGCACCGGCAAAACGCGGGCCGCTTTGGGAGCCTGGATTAGTAATCAAAAAAGAAGGCTTACGTGCTGGCTGGCCATTCTTTTCAACCACTGTATTATTTTCAATAAAGCTTACCTGATTAGACAACTCGGCGATCTCGGTCAGCAAGGTTCTGACTTCAGCAGATTGAGCGGAATCATCCAGAGTCGCAATTAACTCAACAGGTTTGGTTAATTTTTCCAGATAGGCTTTCAACTGGACTTTCATCGTATTGTCGAGCATCGGTCGTCCTTAATTAGGCAAATTGGTACAAAGGCAAAATCATGCAGGGTGCTGGCCCGAAAAGGAGCCGGGCCATAAAAGTCGGGTGCAATGCACCCGACAAAACAGCTATGTTTTCCGTGGTGTTAGCTTAGATTTTGCCAACCAGATCCAGAGAAGGAGCCAGCGTAGCCTCGCCCTCTTTCCACTTGGCTGGGCACACTTCGCCTGGGTGAGAAGCAACGTACTGAGCCGCTTTCACTTTGCGCAGCAGGTCAGAGGCATCGCGACCAATACCTTCAGCCGTGATTTCTACTGCCTGGATGATGCCCTGTGGGTCAACGATGAACGTACCGCGATCGGCCAGACCTTCTGCTTCGCGCATGTTTTCAAAGTTACGCGTCAGTTGACCCGTTGGGTCACCGATCATGGTGTATTTAATTTTACCAATGGTTTCAGAGGTGCTGTGCCACGCTTTGTGCGTGAAGTGGGTGTCGGTGGAAACAGAGTAAATTTCCACGCCACGCTGTTGGAATTCGTCGTAGTAGTCAGCGACATCACCCAGTTCGGTCGGACAGACAAACGTAAAGTCAGCCGGATAGAAGAAGAACACGCTCCATTTGCCTTCGATGTTCTTCTCAGTCACTTCGATGAATTGACCGTCTTTGAAAGACATATTTTTGAATGGTTTAACTTGGGTATTAATTACTGACATCACTTTATCCTCATGTGTTTTCGCATGTGACTAAAGTACAGAAATGTGATCGCTATCACCAATCCGTTGTCTTTATCGAATCAATAAGTAATACCTAACTTGACGCCGAATCAGGGATACGTGATCTCCATATTCTGGTCGCCGATTCTGACGGTTTTGAAGCGTGGCGTAACAACCTCAACCTCACCGTCCTTAATCAGCTCAATCAGCTGCTGCGTACCTATGGTGCCAAACAGGTTGGCTGCAATCTGCCACTGTCCTTTTTCATCGCGAGCAAGGATCTTGCCACCGCCTCCCCAGCCAGCCCGAGGAAAAATGAGCACTTCGTTATGGCCATCACCCGTCAAATCAATCGCAAAGAGCAGGCAAGCTTCCTCTCTGCATCGGTTACCCAGATTATTGCTCTGCAACATGCTTTCAACCCCGTCTTCCAACGGACCCACCCATTCAACCTGAACAGGACGAACTTTTGCTGCTCGCCCCTGCAACCGATCGCGCAGTGCCTGACGCCCTGTAGCATCCAGTATTCGGTCTTGCTCCAATTCTTTATTCAGCCAGATAAACTGCTTCCTGCCCGCAGTTCCCAGCTCATCGCGCAGCGCCCATAGATCGAACTCATCGACCGGCGTTTTTCCACTAAGCAGGCGCTGAACCTGATTTCTCGCGCTAAACGCCTCTGGGTTTAACAACGGCGTATGCAGCAATATCACCAGAACGCAGATGACGGCAGCGAGCAGCGGATTGCTCGTGCGCAAATGTCCCAACCAGACATCTGAGCGACGAATGACAGCCCACACCATCGCCAGACTGTAAAGCATCACGATTGCCACCACGAAGATCGACTGAAAGCGGAAAGGCGTCAGGCCATACTGTTCGATGCGCAGCCAGCTGGAATAGCCCGCCAACGCGACCAAAACAGGCAGACACAGCACGCTGACACTAACCAGCACGCGCAGCATCGTCGGATAAGTGCGCCCTTCGTTATCATCCTGAGACGTGCAGTTGATCAAAAAGAGGTTCACGCCCACCAAGCACAGCAGAATGACGGTGGAACGACCGGTATTCCATATCGGCTCCAATCCGCTAAAAGGCAGCGTCAAGGTAAAAACCACCGTGATCAACGCACTAAACGGCAACAAGAAACGGCACGCCGATAACAGGATTCCACGCAACAACCCAATCACCGCTTCCTTGCTCATTCCGATATACATGCCGATAGAAAACACCACCGGCAAGAGCAGCATATAGAATCGATAATGACCGAATACTTTATTAACCTGCGGGAAACCCAACATGTTAAACAGCATGCCGCACAGTACGAGCAGCAGCACGACTACCAGCACTAATAGCCAGGCCAATAGCACAGTAAAAATAGCGATCCAAGCGTGTTTACAGAGTGCTTCATAGGACGGCCATCGCCCTTCCTGGGTTGGCCAACAGCAAATAAACGTACAGGCGATATAACCGAGGAGAGTGCCACACAATATCCAAGAATCCAGCAGCCGGAATAATCCACTTTCAGAAAGAACCCAGCCGCTGATTGCAGTCATCAGCACGGTTAGCACGCTGGCCAATAGCCACGTCTTTTTCAAGAAGAGCGTACGCTCCAGCCATTGCAGACTGATTCCGCCAACCGTCGCCATCGTTATCAACATTGCCTGAAGAACGCCTTCTTTCATTTCGAGCGCGGCAACAAGCAAAAGTCCCTGAAGCAGGCCAATAACCAGATAAAACCTTAACGATGGGGAACGAACAGGCATGGCAAATCCTTTTATCGATGAACTCGTCATGTACCGAGCTATTGGTGTACTGCTTTTTTCACCGCTCGAATGATGCGAGGTAGAGAGATAAATACAATTCAAATAATAACCAAATTTTCTACACTTACCACATTAAACGGCACTGATAATTGAGAAAATGTTGAAGCTGGCATGTCGTTAATATATTATTTCCCACAAGAAAGGATATTTACAGTGCTCGTCAGAGATATGTATATACACATAAAAAAGCGATAATAATTAACAAATCACACTACGAATAGTAATGAGTATTTATCTTTTATCGGCATCTCCCATTAATATGGGAAACCATGTAATCACATAAAAAAGTGAACTTATGTCAAAAACAGAAATTGCTACATTTGTATCAGAACTTTTAGCAGCAGCAGCGATAGTTGTATCTGCAGGAGCTTATTGCTGGGATTATTTCTATGCCAGCAATAAGGTTTCGGTGTCATTATCTACCGTTTCTAGCACATCATCTGATATGTCATTGCTTATTTCTAATACAGGGCAGATCGATATTGCAATAAAAAGAATTTTTATAACCGTACCTGATTATAAAAACATCAACAATGAAGTAGTTATAGAAAAAGGGGGGATATTTCTTCCTAAACAATCATCCATTCTTCTCAAATCACAAAAATCTAACTTAAGTAGTTCAGTTCGTTATGAGAAAAAAAGTTCAGAACCATCGGTTTATAATATTCAAACGGCGACAACTGATTGTTTGGTTAACGTTGAAGTTGTAGCATCAAGTGAAAAATCAACCACTACTCCATCGACCAAGATGGAATGCATTGCGGCATCAGTCGTTGAGTGGGAACAAATGGTGTTGAGTAAATAACGACACTTTATATCGTGTATTCATAATCTACATAATTTTTCATGGTAATAGTTGTCGATTCTCTTTATTGACACTATGCCCGAATCGGGGCTCTAGAGGTCACGGACAGTGTAACGCGCACAGGGAAGGGGCTCAGCAAACACCCCAACCCATAACCGTCTGACTTTATTGTAGTAATTTTTTAGTACTTCGGCGTGCTAGACGGTGGTTTTAAGCGGACTTTGCTGGATGCTAAAGGAGCGATTATCTTGTTGAATCGGAGAGCTACAGACTTTCATTGACGTCTATAGTACAAAAACTTTGGAGCGGGAAACGAGACTCGAACTCGCGACCCCGACCTTGGCAAGGTCGTGCTCTACCAACTGAGCTATTCCCGCATAGAATCGGATTTATTATCTTTTACTTTCAGCAAAAAGCAAACCCTGCTGAAACCAAAACTAATTAACCCTGCTAAATCGCATGTAACCTAATGAATTACATCACTATTTACTGACATGGCGATTCGACGGTCAGCATTATGTACCAATCAACCTAACGTGGCAACCCCTTTTCACTGAAAAACATTGCCGTACACGTACAGCCTCAACCAACTCAGTGCTATGGAGGCAAAACCATAAGCCCGCCTCCACAACCAGACCGCCTAAAGTAAGGCGGCCCGATCTTTCATTTGCTTGCGTATCAAGATTTTACGCTTTTCAACAAAGTTTGCTTGCAGATATGCCCAAATGTGACGTGAGTTGAGTTATTGCCACCCACACCAACGCCACTCTGATCTGGGATTTCAATGCGCCATCCACCCACATCGTAGGTTGTTCTCCACGTATTGATGTAGCCCTGACTGTAGTCCTGGAACTGTGTAGTGTAATCGGCATAACAGTTATCCAATTTCACAGATCCCGAAGCACTCCCGTTTGCACCCGTTATTATCCCGTGGTCAGTGTTCGGGCCAAAGTCCAGAATTCCATTATTTTCTCGTTGATTGAGTCTAAGAATTACAACAATATTTGGAATACCAGCCCCGGTTGAATCAGCCAGTGTAACTTGCCAGGTAACATCCCGATAGGCTTGCGTGGTCATAAAACCATAAGCCGTTGGTGCTGCATTTGGAATACGCAGAACGGTGCTTTCCCCCGAAACAGAATGGCTAAACCTGGCAATTTTGGAGCCTAAAGTCAGCTTATATTTCTGAGAAACGGTCGGTAATCGTGATGGATTAGGCAATACTCTAACCAAAATCTTTTCATTCAGTTGAGATGGAGTGATGGTAATTTCCTGTCCGGTATTACGGGTTGTCCAGGTGTTCCCTCCATCAGCGGAAGACGCCAGTAACCAGTTGTTATTGGTTCCGCTCGTCAATCCATTCAAGCTAAGTAAAACTTGCTGGCCACGTATTGCAGTAAATACATAGTAATCCGCATCAGAATCGCTATCAGAATTAGCTTCAATTTTATTCAGGTTATCAGGCAGCGGGAAGGCCAGAGAGGGAATATCATTTAACTCATACGCATCGACATCTGTATTAACGATGGCACCAAAATTAAAACCAGAACCATCTGCTGTCTTGGCCTCCATGAACCAATAATAGTGTCCCGGTTGTGTTAAATCCAGCGTAGCCTCATCAGCATTCCCTTCTTGATCAGAATAATTAATTGCCGTCACATTATTCTGGCCATCGTCCCGCATCAAACTGAGCGCAATATCTGTTTCAGGACTCATTCCTACGACGAAAGCGGTTGTTTTAGAACGCTGGGTAATTTCAAAATGATAACAAGCGCTACCCCCACTTTGCAGCCCATCCAGCGTATAAATTGAGTTTACTGAAAGTGTCGGACACAGAGGAGTGAATGAACTGTCATTGGCCAGAGCCTGATTGCTTGATAATGACTTTTTTTGTGCGCTTTTGGCATCAGTCTGTGCACTTGATGCATTAGGGGTAATAACGACAACCCCCTCATTTTCGGCTTTGTGAAACTTATAATAACTTCCGGCATCCGCTTGCATACTATTTGGTGCATCAAAGAGAGAAACTGTGCCTTTTTTTTGCAGTTTCCCGATATCCTTCACTTCCACGGAAACGCTGGTTTCTGCAAACGCAGAACCCATGCAGAATACCAATCCGGCTGCCGCGAGGTATAAATTTAAACGATGATATTTCATCCCAATATTTCCTTATTTTTGAGTATTTTCAAATAAAAAGCAGACTTATTATTTATAAATTAACAAACATTGGATTTTAAGCGAGCATAGTATTGCATCGACATGAAAAATAATCTCAATGAATTTTTACAAAAATATTTAAAATGAAATTATTTTAAATGAGTGAATTACAATTATTATTAAGGTAATTAATTCACTCGTTTTAATTTTCCAGATAATCATTTAATACTCACGACTAAAATCTACCTCTCCACGCAGCGTATTATCAGCATGGAAGCGAGAGAAATTATCGAGAAATAACCTTCCCATCAGCCCCGGCACCATCGGTCCGGCAATGTGTGCCGTTAACGTCAGGTTCGGTGTTTTCCAGAACGGGTGGCTGTAAGGCAACGGCTCTTGCCTGAATACATCCAGTACCGCGCCTGCAATCTGCGCATCACGTAGCGCCGATCGCAAATCATCATCAACGACAGCACTACCGCGCCCGACATTGATAAACAGTGCCGAAGGCTTCATGGCCGCAAAAAAATTAGCATCATAGATATCGGTAGTCGCCGAGGTATCTGGCAGAAGGTTGATGACATAATCAGCCTCCGGCACCGCGGCGGGCAGTTCCGCAAGGCTCATGATCCGTTTAAAATCAGGCCGCAGTCTTGGCGTACTAACAATGCCGTATAGCTCGACGCCAAAAGGCCGTAGAAAACCTGCGACTTCACAGCCGATCTCCCCTGCACCAACAATCAGCACGTTTTTATCTGCCAGCGAGCCCGGCAAGCGATGATCCCAGCGCCGTTCTTCCTGACTGACTTGCCGTTCCCCCAGACGCAACTCATGTCTGAGCATATAGGCAATCACATATTCGGCTATCGGTTGCCCAAACACGCCAACAGCGCGGCTTAAACGATAATCTCGCGGTAGCCCATCAGCCAACAACGGCTTGAACCCTGCCCAGGTAGACTGTAGCCACTTCGGCTTGGCTCCCTGAGCCAGTAATGCTGCTGCGGTGTCAGGTTCCCCCAACCAAATCGGACAACTCGCGGCCTGCTCTGCCGTACCGTTTGACAGCACCAGCTCAAGCTCCGGTGCCCCATGATTTAAGATGGAGCCGATTTCATCAGCACGCGAGTCCAGCAGCAGAATAGCGGTCATAAGCACGTTCCTTTACGGGGTGAGGCACCTGCGCCGCCCCCCAATATTGTCATCATTACATTTAAGATTCGGCCGAAGCCTGAATGAGCGACGTCAATAACGCGCCGCGCTTCGATTCTGATTTCTTCACCAGTGCGGCGAGCTTTTTGGCATTGCCCCAGATGAGATATAAGATATGTTCTATCACAGCAGGTTCTCGCCTCCGCACCTCTTCGACCAGTTGTTCGAACAAAGCATCACCTTCTAGTGCGGGCAACATGTTCAACTTTAGGCTTTCCGTCGCGTGGCTCAGACAGGCAACCAGCGCCACCACGTTCTGTGCCATCACGCCATGCTTATCGAAAAACGCATGGATGAAGCCAACGTGTACCGATTGGTGCTCGTCATCCACGCTTTCCATATAATCTTTTACGAGCGGGAAATACCCTGCATCGGTCAGACCCAGTCCGAATACCGCATAGCTTCCCGGCATGCTGCACTTCTCGCCTTCCGAATCGGCATACCATTCAAATTTCTCAATCGCAGCACGCGCATAATCCTCAAGAGGCGGATGGATCGATGCATACTGCAACGCGTTAGCAAAAAAGCGATGGGTATCCGATTTTGCTAACCCTTTGATGGGAAGGTACTGTCGCGCCGACGATTTCAGGATAATCTTGTAACTCTTTGGAAAACCAAACATCAGTAAACGCGTGATGAAAAGCAGCGACTGCTCATACGCTTCAGTACTTTCCTTACGAACACGTATCGTGATGGTAGAAAACACATCATTCGCCACGCATTCCACCCATTCATTTTTCAGGTTGATCAGCGCTTGTTCAAATGTGCCGCTTCCCTCTTCCATCATGCTTACCGCACGCGGATGGCCCAACTGCTTCGCGATATCCAGATATTCCAGAGCCTGGGATTTACTGTAGGAAGGTTCATAACGCAGAATCATGACTGCCGCATAAAGCACTAATTCAACAGGGTGAAGCGTTTGTGGATCCTGCAAATCCAATGCGATACCGGGTTTGAGGGTATAGATTTCCGGTTCGGAAAAATATTCGGACTGAGACACGTCGCAATAGCGCAACAAAAACTGCTGATCGACCCATCCTTTTAACGCACCGACGATTCTGCGCCGATGTTCCAACAATTCTGCATGTCCTGCATTTCGCTGCTGAATTTTTTCAAACTGAGTCATGATCCAATGGATATCCTGCGAGGGGAAAAGCTGTACATCAAGCAGGTGGCGAGCCAGAAAGAAAGTTTGCAGCGTCTCAGTCGGCGCATTGCCATGAGTAAGATGCTGCTCGATATAGACGTAAATAGACTCAAGTAGCTGCTGTTTTTTCACCTCGTTGGTGAACGTAAATAGCGTAACCAGCAGACGACCTTCGATTGCCGGGAGTACGGCACGGAAGCAAAACCGATAGTCAATCACCGCAGTATCTGCCAGTTTCTGTACCCGCAGGGCAATAGCCTGAGTCAGCGCAGGAACCACATATTCCTCTATCTGCGCAACACTCAATTCCCCTTTTCGGCTACCGGGCGACAGCCCGTCTGCGTCACTTTTTGATTCAGAGGATATTGACGTCCGGCCCGGCGCATAATCCAGTACCACATCGTTATGGATACCCGCTTGCAGCGTTGTTCGCGATACGATCTTATCCACACCGACTCTTTTCTCCAACGCGTCAAACCATTCGCTGATAGCCTTAAGCGATTCATCCCGCAAAGGTAGTTCGTGCTGTGGTGATACCCCGGTTTCGTTTGAGTAACTATCCGCCATTTCTCTCTTTTTCCTTTTTATCGCAGATGAAACTTTACCCCAAAAAACAGTATTGATGGTGTTTACCAATCGCCGAAGGTAGCACGAAGCACGCTATTTTTTGCCTTTCCCGTTATCCCATAACAGTGAGGTGTAGCGAAGATAGCAGGAGAGCTAAACCAAGATAAACGTCCGTTTTAACTGATCCTTTTCGTTGCTATAGATAAGGAAAATCAACGTGTTGGTGTAAGGATGGATAGTACCGACGGATAGTAGCGCATCCACATTTCTTTAGTGACAGGAAATTACGATGGGTTGGTTTTTCTCAGATGTAGAGAAGGCGTGATCAATCATCCTGTGATAACCCCACAGCACCGAGAAGTGGGTGCTGTGGGACACAGGCTAATCAGGCACTCAGCGTGGCGTTATCAATGACAAAGCGATATTTCACATCACCTTTGAGCATCCGCTCGTAGGCCTCATTGATTTCGTCAGCCCGGATCAGCTCAATATCTGAAACAATCCCGTGCTCGGCACAAAAATCCAGCATCTCCTGCGTCTCAGGAATGCCACCAATCATCGATCCCGCCACCGTACGACGCTTCATGATCAGATTGAACACGTTGGGAGAAGGATGTGGCGACGCAGGCGCACCGACTAGCGTCAACGCACCATCTCGTTTCAGCAGGACCAGAAATGCATCCAGATCGTGCGGAGCGGCCACGGTATTCAGGATTAAATCGAAGCTGCCTGCATGCGCCGCCATTTCCTCGGCATTACGAGACACCACAACCTCGTTTGCCCCCAGCGCTTTTGCATCTTCACGTTTGGATTCAGACGTGGTGAACGCCACGACATAGGCCCCCATCGCATGCGCCAGTTTGATCCCCATGTGGCCAAGCCCGCCGATCCCCACAACACCAACCTTCTTACCCGGCCCTGCATTCCAGTGCCGCAGCGGTGAATAGGTGGTAATTCCGGCGCACAGCAGAGGCGCGACGGCAGCCAGCTCTGCCTCAGTATGGCGGACACGCAGCACATAGCGCTCATGCACGACGATTTGTTGGGAGTAGCCGCCAAGCGTCCATCCAGGTTCGTCTGCTGTCGGGCCGTTATACGTGCCGACCATCCCGTCACAGTAGTTCTCTAAACCCTCATCGCATTCTTCACAGTGCCGACAACTGTCCACGATGCAGCCGATCCCGGCCAGATCGCCAGCCTTAAAAGCGGAAACATGTGGCCCTACCGCAGACACCCTTCCGACAATTTCATGTCCAGGTACGCAGGGAAACTGCGTTCCAGCCCATTCAGCACGCACCTGATGCAGGTCCGAATGGCAAATACCGCAGTACGCAATCTCAATCTGAACATCATGAGCTCCCGGCGCACGTCGGACGATCTTCAACGGCTCAAGAGGTTTGTCGCCCGCATGGGCTCCATACGCGTGTACAAGCATGGCTATTTCCTTTTCTGTTGAGAAACCGATCAAGTTGAAAAACAGGTTATGTCGAGAAACACGCTATTTTCCTAAATCCTCTCTGCAAACAGGTATAGCATTCCGACTGTTTTCTTGCCCGATCCTCCATTTCTTTATGCGCAGGCTATCGCACTTAGAAGTCGCGTTTATTGCAGGCCGTTTTATTTCCCGCTGTTATCCCTCAGAGAGTCATTTTGGTAAACGCCAGAGAAGCACCTAAAGCAATCAGGGCAATACCAATACCTTTGTCGACCAGACGCTGGCGGTCGATCAGCCGACGACGCATAGCCGGTGCAGCAAAAAACAGCGCAACAATACTGAACCAGACCCAGTGCGCCACCGACATGAATAACCCGTAGCCAAAATTATGGCTCATTGGGCTGCCGGGCTGCACGACCTGGGTATAGGTGGCGACGACAAACAGCATCGTTTTCGGGTTAAGCGCATTGGTGAGAAAGCCCATACGAAACGCAGCCAGCGATGATGGTGCATGACCGGATGCCTCTTCTAATTTTATTTTTGTCGTATTGGTTAATGATTTATACCCCAGATAAATCAGATATGACGCCCCCAGAATTTTCATCGCCATAAATATCATCGGGGAGTTAACAATGAATACCGCGATGCCAAAAACGGTATACATCACATGAACTTGGACGCCGCAGGCAATGCCAAACGCGCTGAGTAACCCGGCACGCGAGCCAAACGCATAGCTATTTCGGGTGACCATAGCAAAATCTGGCCCAGGGCTGATAACCGCCAAAATAGTGATCGTCGCGACGGCAATTAACTCATTCATTCACGTTTTCCTTGTTCGGTAAACCATCATCTTTCACGATGATTTTGCACAGATGGGTAGCGGGTGGATTAGAAGAGACATACAGCGACTGTAGTTGCCATACGGCTATCAACCGCACTACTCCCACAATATCGCCTCACTATTTAAGCTATTACGCTTCTTCCTGCTTGAAGACAGTGTGATTATTCAGCGTTTGCATGTGTCAAAAAAGCGATTTATCTTGGTGTAAATCTGTCAAATTTCATCGTGTATATGAAACTTCCCTCATTAGCCTCTTTTCGCTTCTTTGAAGCAGCCGCACAAACAGGTAGCTTTGTTAAAGCCGCCGAGTCCCTGCATGTCACGCACGGTGCAGTCAGCAGACAAATTAGGTTGCTGGAAGACGCGCTAGGGGTTGAGCTGTTTGAACGACGCAATCGAGCGATCTTTTTGAACGCGGCAGGCCGTTCTTTGCACACGGTCACACAGTCCGTCTTTGAGCAGCTTGAAGGGGCGGTATATCGGCTACAGCAAGGTGCGCAGGATGATGTACTGACGCTGTCATGCGAACCCACCATTGCCATGAAATGGCTGATTCCGCGACTGCCTGCTTTTAATCAGGCGAATCCCGATATCAAACTTCATCTGGTCGCAGCGGGCGGGCCGATTGATTTCGTGCGTAGCCGCGTTGATCTCGCCCTGCGGCGTGACGATTTTCACTGGGAGCCGCACACGCATGGAATAAAAGTGTGTGACGAATGGATGGGGCCAGTAAGTCGCAATAAAGCCGAGCGTAAGGACAGTCTGGAGGGAGTGCGTTTGCTTTATACCGGAACGCGCCCAAGAGCGTGGGCAACGTGGCAGCGACAGACTCACATCTCCCTCAAAGGCAGCGTCAGAGCTGACTATGAGCATTTTTATCTGTGCATTCAGGCTGCGGTTTCAGGGTTAGGCATGGCAATGGCGTCTTTCCTGATGGTGCAAGACGAGATTGGGAGCGGACAATTGCATGCACCGTATGGATTTGCGCGGGATGGCTCTGCTTATTACTTGTTATCGCCCGTTCCCATTGAGCAAAATGAAAAATATGCACGATTTCACATGTGGCTGATGCAGGAGGTTTCCACCTGCCTTTCTGGAGTTGAAGACCCTTGTTAACACGCGTACTGGAAGCACAATGACTGCCCATTCCCGTGAATCTAATTTCACGACACTGAACATGATTATTGCCGCCTCCCTCGTGGGGTTAGTCACTGGATACACACTGCCGCTAATCAGTTTGAAGCTGGCCGAGCACGGGCACAGCACGACGACGCTGGGTATTCTGGCTGCACTCCCAGCGGCGGGAATGATGCTCTCATCCTTTGTTACGCCGTGGCTCAGCCGTCACCTGCACGCCAGATATCTGTTATCCGGCAGCCTGATGGTTCTGGCAGCAGCAACCGTAGCTTCATTCCTGCTATCGCATCCTGTCTCGCTCATTTTGCCCCGCCTGTTAACCGGTCTTGCCGCGGGGATCCTTGTGGTACTGGGAGAAACTTGGGTCACCAGCCGAGCGTCAGACAAACATAAAGCGACACTGACGGGGCTGTATGCCTCCGTTTTCACGGGGTGTCAGCTGATAGGGCCGCTGCTTATTGCCGCTGGTGAGACTATTCAAACCTATGCGCTATGGCTGATTTGCGGCATATGTGGCGCCTGTGCGCTTATGCTGAGGAATTGCGCCAGCATGGTTCGAGCCGATGATCCGTCCTCGGCGTCTTATCGGGACTTTATCCCTTTTCTACCCGCGATGGCTTCTGGCGTACTCTGCTTCTCCTTCTTTGACGCCAGCATATTGTCGCTCTTTCCGCTCTACGGCATGGCGCAGGGGCTGGACGAAAAATCCGCGATCTTATTAGTCACACTCATCTTTCTCGGTGATGCCTTGTTTCAAATGCCGATTGGCTGGCTGGCGGACAAATGCGGCATCATAAAAACCCACATCTGCTGCGGCGTCCTTTTCTGTGTGATGCTGATAAGTACCGCCTTCTCGTTTTCCTCGCCCTCACTGTTGGCGTCAGCCTGCATCGCGCTGGGTGCGGCAGCGGGCGGGCTTTACACGTTATCTCTGGTTCGGGCCGGTCAACGATTTGCCGGTCAGCGGCTGATTATGATGAATGCTCTTCTGGGGCTGGTGTGGTCTGCGGGCAGTATCTCCGGGCCGCTGTTCTCCGGCGCAGCGATGACGTTTTACGGTTACGACGGCCTCATCGTCCTATTGCTACTCATCGGCGTGTTGTTTGTCGGCATACAGAGCGTATTAAGAAAAGAACACATACCGCGTTCGCTGAGTGAAGAGTGAGGAGTGAATGTTCGCGGTCTGTCTCCCAAACCCATTGCAGTTTGGGAGGCAGAAGGCCAGATCGGTGTTCCCTATGCGGCCATTTCGCGTTTGAATACTTCCAGCGTGTGCGCCTTGACGCGAATAAACTCTGGATCGCTCATCACCTCCGCGCCGCGCGGACGCACTAAATCGAAAGGAACAATCTCCGACACTGTCGTTGGCCGACGCGTCAGCAGCAGAATTTCGTCCGCCAGAAACACTGCATCCTCCAAATCATGTGACACGATGACCATCGTCACGCCGGTTGCCAACTGAACCTCTTGCAGCTTGTCGCGGATGAACAGCGTCATTTCAAAATCCAGCGCCGAGAACGGCTCATCCAGAAACATGACCTCCGGCCCCGTCGCTAGCGCCCGCATAATACACACCGTCTGCTGCTGTCCGCCCGACAGTTCATACGGGTAGCGCTGAAGGTCGAAACGAATATCAAACATCGCAATCAGTTCATCCATGCGCGTCTGAACATCCTGTTTGCGCATTCCACTGCGCACCAGAGGGTAAGCAATGTTTTTCCAGGCACTCATCCAGGGAAAAAGCGCATCACGATAGTTTTGAAACACATACCCAATTCTGGTTTCCGCCAGCGTTTTGCCGTCAAACAAGATATCGCCACTATCGACGGGAATCAGCCCGGCAATCATGTTCATCAGCGTCGATTTACCACAGCCGTTCGGCCCGAAAATAGACACGATCTTGCCGCGCGGCAAATCCAGATTAAGGTCGGTATAAAGCGGCTGACCCGCAAACGACTTGTTCAAGCCGCGGATGGTAACGTGAGTGTTCGGTGCCGGGTAAGGCGGCAACGGCGTATCCAATTTTTCCACTTGCGCAGTACGAGGTGTCATCATGCTTTGCCACTCCAGTGAACAATTCGTTTTTCTGCTATTAAAAACAGCACGTTAAGCAGATATCCCAGTGCGCCGGTAATCAGAATAGAAGCGTACATATCCCGAATATTGAATACCTGCTGAGCATCAATGATGCGGTGCCCCAACCCCGTTTCGGAACCGATAAACATCTCCGCGACAATCACGATCACCAACGCCATCGACACGCCGGTACGCAGGCCGACAAAGGTTTGTGCCAGGCTTTCGAGCAGCATGATGTCTTTAAAAATATGCCAGCGGGAGATCCCCATCACCTGTGCCGCCATCAGACGGGTTTTCTTTGCATTCATCACGCCATAAGCGCTGTTGAACAGAATCACCAGCACGGCGGCAAAAGCTGAAATGGCAATTTTATTCGCGTCGGTTATCCCAAAAATCAGCAAAAATAGCGGAATCAGCGCTGACGATGGCGTTGAGCGGAAGAAATCGATCAGAAACTCCAGACTGCGGTAAATCTTTTCATTACTGCCCAGAATAACGCCTAGCGGCACGCCAATCAGTGCAGCAAAACCAAATGCGGCGAGCGTACGGTATAGCGTCGCGCCGATATCCGTACGCATGCTGACATCCGCGAAGGACTGGAACATATAGCTCAACGTGTCGACCGGCGAAGGTAATAAAATGGGGTTCAACCATTTCGCACTGACCGCCAATTGCCAAAAGAGAAACAGCAGAATCGGGCCGACAGCGGGTAGTAATTTAGACGTCCAATGCTCACGCATAATCGCGCACCTCCCTTAAGGCTGATAAATCAGGCTGCTAACATCCACCGGCTGCCGGAAGATTTTTCTTTCAGTGAACACGTCATAAAACTTCTGGAACCACGCTAGATTGTCGCCTTTTAGTTCGTCGTACATAACGAACCCCGGCAAAGGCACCTCTTTACTCAGTTCGGCTTCAATACTGGTGTAACCGGTAATGTTTTCGCGAGCCGCATCAGGGTTCTGCTGAATAAACTGCACCGATTTGGCATAGGCTTGTGTGAAGGTCTTCGCCTCAGCAGCACGACTTTCGATAAAACCACTATTTAACGCCGCCGCACCACCAAACCACGGCGCATCTGGGTTACCGAGCACATAGCGTGAGATCACTCCCGTTTCCAGCGTACGCGACAGCCCCTTCAGCCGCCCGACCGTCCCAGTAGGTTCCAGAGTATAAACACCGTCAATTTGTCCAGCGGCCAGCGCCGCTACATGTTGTCCGACGGGCAATTCCGTCACCCGCAGTTCATCCGCCGTAAAACCATTCTTCTCCAGAATGATTTTGGTCATGACCACATTCTGAATACCCGGCCCACAGGCGATACGCTTGCCCCTCAGCTCTGCGATACTTTTTACGTCGCTGTTTAGCGGCACCAGAAATTCATCCAACACCATCCGATGGTTAGAAGGGTTTGAGCAAATGATCTTGAACAGACCGGGGGAAGTAATCTCCCCTAATCCCAACGCGCCAGTAGCCGTACCGTTGGCGCAGCCGTGTATGCGCCCCGTGATCATCCCTTCGACAATCTGTTGCGGGCTGGCGAATTTCACGGCGCGAACATTCAATCCCGCCTCTTTGAAAAAGCCGCGTTCAACGCCCACATATAAAGGCAAGCCGCCAACAATCGGCCAGTAACCAATGCGGATCTCCTCACCCTCTGCGGCTAAAGCGATGCCCGGCAGCAAGCTGCTTAGCGTCAGCGCCCCTGCGCTAACGGCTGACCACTTCATTAACTGCCTGCGTTTACGATCGATCTTGTCATTGTTATTTTTCATTGTGTTCCCCTTCAACGGTGAGCTAACAACAGCTGATAATCACCAGCCTGAAAAAACCGATCAGGTCGATTGCCTGAGTCGCGCCATCTTGTACACAAGATGGTATATAAGACTAAGCACAGGCCGTGCCATGATTCCCGACACCGTGAAAACGCAGTAAACACGCCGTTCTGACAGGATCGCGCGCACCAAAAAAAGGCAAAACGTTACAAAAATGCATTACGAGTGATGCAGTGAATGGAGGGAGCAGTGAGACGAGCAGGCCAGAGAGAAGCGAGGTAATGTTGATCAGCAAGCTGGGTTCGTGGAGGAGAGCGACGACAAACCAATGCAAATTAATTGATTGCCGTCGATGGTACTTTGTATCGGCTTAAGACTTGGCGCTGAGCTGCGTGAATACCTCCCGTAGCGTTGCAGCCTCATAGGTTGGCGCGATATCCGAATCGTTGGCGGCTCCGTTTGCATTGAACCAGCAGCTGTCTATGCCGTACAGGTTCGCTCCCAGGATATCGGCATCAAGCCTGTCTCCCACGATGATCGCCTTGGTTTTCTCAAACGCGCTGAACTTGCTGACTGAGAACTCAAAGAAGCGCGCGTCCGGCTTCGCGAATCCGCAAGCCTCAGAGGTAGCAACAAACGTGAGCCAATCTGCCAGCCCCGAGTTCGCTACCCGCTTCGCCTGCACATACTCAATGCCGTTGGTAATAATGCCAACCTCACCGATCTCGGCAAGCGCTTCGCATATCTGGACAGCGCCATCGACCAACACCACGGTTTCAGGCAAGCACTCCAAATAGAGGCTGCTCGCTTTATGGGGATCGATATCAATGCCATGAAGGCAGAACGTGCGACGGAATCGCTCTACTTTCAGTAAATCTTTGGTGATTTCCCCTTTCTCAAACTTGCTCCATAGCTGGGAATTCTCACGCTGATAGTCTGCAAACAGGGTCGTGTTTTCAATATCGATACCAAGGTTTGTCAGCGTGCGTGCGAACGAAAGACGCTCAGAGGCTTTGAAGTCTAACAGCGTGTCGTCAAGGTCAAACAGGAAGTGGCGGTATTTCATAAATGTTGGTTACTCGAAATCAAGGAATCGCTTTTGGTGGAGACGGACTGCGCGGGCTTAGCGGCTATCAGCGCGCGGTTAACGCCCAGAATCACAACGATGAATGATAGCGTCAATAGCCCGATCATCACCCACGGAAACGCGCCCGGGCCTGCGTTGCTGAGGAGCAATCCGCCGATGACGCCTCCAGAAGCGACGGCGGTGTTCCACGATGTAGTAGACATCGACTGTGCGACGTCCACGGCATCAGACGAAAGATGGGTCATCGCCGTTTGCGTGACAACAGAGAATCCCCCGAAAGACATTCCCCACATAAAGACTGCTAGAACCAGAATGATCGGTACATCGGACCAAAGGCCCAGAAGGAGGGTCGCGGCAGCGAATAACAGCACTTCGGCAGGGCCGAGACGCTTGAGGTTCCCATCGACTATGATGCCTGACAGCACAAGGCCAAAAACCGCACCAGCCCCGAAAATAAACAGTACCCCGTTGAGCCAGTCCCCCATGGCAGAAGCTACGAGGAAAGGTTCGATGTAAATATAAAGAATGTTGTGCGTGACGATATAAGTGAGGATCAATGCAAGCGTCGCCCCTACGCCGCGCTTGGAGGCAACCTGAGGCAGCGATAGCCGCTGATCAGCCGATTCACCCGGAAAATCGGGAGCAAAAAGCGCGATCCAAACGACGAGGAACACCGCGATAATCGACACTAATCCAAACGCCCCCTGCCAGCCGATCGCTGACCCGAGAAGGCCGCCAATCGGTACGCCGAGAACCAACGCAGCCGTAGAGCCCGCACCGACAATAGCGATTGCACGCCCGAGTAACCAACGGGGAACCATACGGGATGCGTACCCGGCAAGCATCGACCAGACCACGCCGCCAAACAGACCAGCAACAAAGCGGGCGGCCAGTGATAAAACGTAGTTGTCCGAAAATGCGGTCACCGCATTAACGACGGCAAATCCGCTAATTGCTACAAGCAACAGAGGCTTACGCCGCATTCCCCGCGTCAGTGCCGTAGCGGGAATCGCGGATAAAAGCGCCCCCAGAGCAAACGCGGTGATGAACTGACCAGCCAGACTTTCGGAAACGTCCAGGCCCGTAGCGATCGAACTAAGGAGCCCTGCTGGCATAATCTCGGTCAGTAAGGTCAGAAACGCGGCTGTCGCAAGAGCGAGGAGCTTTGACACGGGGAGAGACGGAGTTTGGATTCGATTTGCACTCAAAATTATTATTTACCTGTAACGCAGGCCTGTCGTGGCACACTAATTTTTTTCCACCTGAATAGCGATGATAGCATCACATCCTTATACAAACAGATAACATGATGATCGACACGGGCTGGCATTGTCGCGAGGAAACGCCCTATGACGTGTTGAACGCCATCCAGCCAAGCCTTAAGTCAGGCAGCGATCAACCTTCTGTTTTCCCGCACAGTTCTTCAGCCAGCCACTGAATGTAATCCGCCAAAGCCGCTTCATTTCTCTGGCAGTACGTCCATTTCTGATAGCGTTTTACCGTAATGAAACCTGCCTGCCGCAACAGATCGACATGTCGGCTGGCTGTCGGTTGGGCGATATGCAACGCATCGGCGATCAACGTAATACACACACCAAATTCCTGCGGATCGGCTGACGTCTGCCCACTAAAATATTGTTGCGGATGCTTAAGCAGCCGGAGGATTTCCAATCGTGGTTCACTGGCTAATGCTTTGACTTGGGTTGATCTCTCGCTCATCTTTTGTATCATATAGTCACATAGCTAACATTGAATATGATGATAACATGCTTGAACTGAAACATAACTTTATTTTCGAAGATCAGCCTGTTGCCTGGGGATGCATGGGTCAAGGACCCGCGCTGGTGCTGATTCACGGTACACCCTTTTCTTCTCAGGTATGGCGACGTATCGCTCCCCTGATCTCCTCCCATTGGACCGTTTATTACTACGACATGGTGGGCTACGGGCAATCACATAAATCTGCCGGACAGCAGGTATCGCTTGGCGTGCAGGACCGACTACTGGCCGCACTCCTGAAAGAATGGAAGCTGACGCGACCCGACATACTTTGCCATGATTTCGGCGGAGCGACGGCGCTACGTGGCTATTTCCTGCAAGGTCTCCGTTATGCCTCGCTGACGCTGTTTGATGCGGTCGCGATTTCCCCGTGGGGCTCGCCCTTTGTGACACATGTCAGAAAACATCAGGATGCCTTCACCGGCCTGCCGAAATACGCTCACGATGCGTTACTCAGCGCTTATTTGCAGGGCGCGGCTTATCAGCCGTTATCGGAAGAAGCGCTGAACATTTACATGTCACCGTGGCAGGGAGAAGTCGGGCAAGCCGCTTTTTATCGGCAAATAGCGCAGATGGATCAATGCTATACCAACGACATTGAACCCTTGCTCACCGAGCTTGATTGTCCAGTGAATATGTTATGGGGCGAGCAGGATGAGTGGATACCACTTGAGGTCGGCAAACGTCTAGCACATCGACTTGGCGATTCGCCTTTACAGATCGTCAAAAACGCAGGGCACCTTGTACAGGAAGATGCCCCCGAAGCCATTGTTCAATCTATGTATTCCTTGCTGCTAAAACGGGCGGGAACGTCATCCTCACGATAAGGCGGCATTAATGAGCAGCAGTGACAACATTCTCGAACGCTTACTCTTCACGATACATAAGCGGTTAGTCTCGATACTCATAGATCCGCATTTACGTAAGGATGTCGCCCCAACCGTCAACGGCTGGCCTTCCCGACCAGAAAAAAATATGCGACCGAGTACCGCTGTGCATCTGCCTGCGGTTGATTATCTTGAACAAACGTTGAAAATCGGGGAAACATTGGGAGACAGAGAAATATGCTCAATGATCAGGTTATTAGCCCCAGAATTAAGCTGGAACTTTGATTACACCCCGCATCCCGAGTTTCCGTATCTGGACGAAAAAGTCGCCTTTACGCAATTCGTCGGACCTGACGATCTCTGGGTATCTTCTCATTTAGCGATAGGGTTGACGCTCATTGCGCCAGAAACGCATTATCCAGCGCACTGCCACCCCGCAACGGAGATTTACCTTCCTCTGGCTGGCACGGGTTTATGGTCGATGGGGAATGAGGATTATTTTCCGCGCCAACCCGGTGAGTTAATTTTTCACCCTAGCGGTATTACACATGCGACTCAGGCACAAGAAGAGCCGATGCTCGCGTTATACATTTGGCACGGTGATATCTGTTCGCCCTCTGAATGGCTGCCTGAGGCGTGTGAATAGACGTAAATTGCAGGTTATCGCCTGCAATTTACGGTAGAAAATAAAGAGTTATTATTTCTTCATCTCAATGCTTTTCATTTCATCTTTACTTAACCCATTCATTGAGCTGCTAATAACACAATTGTAAGTTTCATTCTTATTAATAATCATGAAAGTACTCACTGGGTTTTTCATTTTTTTATCAAGAGAGAAAAGAATATAAGAGTCGGGTAAAACACTGGGGCTAAATGCGCCAAATGAATAGCTATCAGATAGACCCAAGGCTGATAAATCCGCCGTTAATTCCATTGGCTGTGTACTGTGAGGTGAAGGGAACATAGACTTCGCTGACATCATCATTGATTGGGTATTAATGTTATATTCTGTTGTCACTTTCATGCCCATATATTTTGATTCAGGCATATTCAGCTGTTTCTCACACATTACATCGTGCTGCGGGCTGGACGTTCCATTTTGCAGGACGGCATGGATATGTTTTAATTCAAGTTGTTCTTTTCCGGTATGTGCTTTTGCCATATCATCAGCCTGAGCAAACCCGCTCATCACCAAAGCCGCGGTTGCTACAACGTGTAAAATAGAGCGATTCATTGCATTCATTTTTCTATCCTCTTTTATCTACAGGGAAACCCTATGATCCATGATAACAATCTGTTAGTTATTAAATAAATCCGTTAGTTATTAAATAAACAACTGGAATGCTTCATGAAATTTAAATGATATTTCCCAGGAAAAATAGAATAGAAAAAACAAATAACAAAAAAAAGATGATAACAGCCAGTTTAATTTTGAATGATGTGTTTTTTACAAATGCATTCTGGTTATAAACATAGTCAAATTTAAATATTACGTCAAAATCAAATCGACGCAAAAATAAAATAAAAACGAATATCAGAATAAATATAATCAAGCTAAGCATTTGATGAAATTATTTATCTATAATATCAACGTTCAAGGCGCAACTCGAATGTAAAGCCAAGAATGCTCATCGAGTAGAAGATTGGGGATACCACAAGGTCGGTATGCGACGTAGCGTACGATCTGTATTTTTACACAACGAAAAATGCATGACAAAAAAGAGTTGAACAGGTTTTATACACGGCAAGGAGAGTGATGATGTAATCAAAAAGAGAGACTAAAAGATTGGAGCGGGAAACGAGACTCGAACTCGCGACCCCGACCTTGGCAAGGTCGTGCTCTACCAACTGAGCTATTCCCGCATATCGGACAGACAATAACAGGCGTTATGTCTGATTACTGCACACAGCTTGTATGGTGACAAGCAGTGAGAAAACTTGGAGCGGGAAACGAGACTCGAACTCGCGACCCCGACCTTGGCAAGGTCGTGCTCTACCAACTGAGCTATTCCCGCTCGGGAAATCTACATACGATGTTGAAGTTCTTTAATTGAAATTCTTCATCGGTATGGGGTGCGCATTATACGAGAAATCCGTTTAACCGCAAGCCCCCGAAAATGAAAAATCGTCTGACTGCTGATAAAACCGACATCATGGCGTAAATAGCAGCAAAATTGCGGCATATCACGCCCTGCCCGTCTTGCTTAACCTACAGCCGCAGAAAATTCTCACGGTAATAGGCCAGTTCCGCCAGTGATTCACGAATGTCGTCCATTGCCTGATGCGTGCCTTGCTTCTTAAAACCCGCCATGATTTCCGGCTTCCAGCGTCGTGCCAGCTCTTTGAGCGTGCTGACATCCAGATAGCGGTAATGGAAGTAGGCTTCCAGCTCTGGCATATAGCGGAATAGGAAACGGCGATCCTGACCGATGCTGTTACCGCAGATCGGTGATTTACCCGCAGGCACCCACTTTTGTAGAAACGCCAGCGTTTCCAGCTCGGCGGCGCGTTCATCTGCGGTGCTGACTTTGACGCGATCCGTCAAGCCGCTGGCACCGTGCGTGCGCACATTCCAGTCATCCATCAGCGCCAGTTGGCTATCCGACTGATGCACCGCCAGTACCGGTCCTTCGGCCAACACGTTCAGATTTGCATCCGTAACCAATGTTGCGATCTCAATGATGCGATCGTGATCCGGGTTCAGGCCGGTCATCTCAAGATCGATCCAGATCAGGTTATTTTCATCTACCATCGTGGGAGTTCCTGTTGCATTGTGCCTTGTCGTCGATACAAGGATACCAGTATCAATCTCAATGCTGATACCGACAAGGTGGTATCAGTTAATTAAAATCAAATAGGGTGTATTATACACCCTAAATAATTCGAGTTGCAGGAAGGCGGCGACACAGTAAATCCTCAGGAGCTTACACCAGTAAGTGACTGGGGGGAGCGAGGAAGCCAACGCACATGCAGCTTGAAGTATGACGGGTATAGTCTGTTAAAACGCAGCGGGCGATAACGCACTGCCGCGAACGATAAATCGTCTTAAGTGAGGCTCAGTGAGCAAAAAGAAACTGTCGAAAGGTCAGCAGCGTCGGGTTAGCGCCAACCACCAGCGTCGCCTGAAAAAAACGGAAAGCAAAGTTGAATGGGAAGATAGCCAACTGGGCGATGCGCAGGAAGGCATTATCATCAGCCGATTCGGCATGCATGCCGATGTAGAAGCCACCGATGGCGTGGTGCGCCGCTGCAACATTCGTCGGACCATTTCATCGCTGGTAACGGGCGACCGCGTCGTCTGGCGCCCCGGCCATGAATCGCTCGCTGGCATCAGCGGGATCGTGGAAGCCGTTCACCCTCGTCATTCCGTACTGACACGCCCTGACTATTACGATGGCATTAAACCGATCGCCGCCAATATCGATCAGATCGTGATCGTCTCAGCGATCTTGCCCGAACTGTCGCTGAACATCATCGATCGCTACCTGGTCGCCTGCGAAACGCTGGAGGTCGAACCGCTTATCGTGCTGAACAAAATTGACCTACTGGATGAAAAATCCCGCCAGTTAGTTGATAAATCGATGGATATTTACCGCGCGCTCAAGTATCGCGTGTTAATGGTTTCCAGCCATACCCAACAGGGTATTCCCGAACTGGAGCAGGCCTTAACCGACCGTATCAGTATTTTCGCCGGACAATCAGGCGTAGGGAAATCCAGCCTGCTTAACGCGCTGCTCGCGCTGGGTGAAAAACGCATTCTGGTCAATGAGGTTTCTGATAACTCAGGATTGGGACAACACACCACCACCGCTTCCCGACTTTATCACTTCCCGCACGGCGGCGACGTGATCGACTCACCGGGCGTGCGTGAATTTGGTTTGTGGCATCTGGAACCCGAACAGGTTACCAGTGGTTTCATTGAGTTACGTGAATACATCGGCTCATGTAAGTTCCGCGATTGTAAACATGAAAACGATCCGGGCTGCGCGATTAATGCCGCACGTGAGCGCGGAGATATTGCTAGAGAGCGCTTTGATAACTATCACCGGATTCTGGAAAGTATGACGCAAGTAAAAATGCGTAAAGGCTTTTCGGATACAGATAACTGACATTTATCATGACCATCGGTACAATGCGCCCCCTTTGAGGGTAAGTGAATCCGCTTACTCCCTTTCTGGGTTACCGCTGGCAGTGTCAAGCGTGTTCCCCAGACAGCTTTTTTATGGCGCACTATTAATCCAAGAGGCTCACTGTGCTGGATAATATCAAAATCAAATTACAGTATTGGCTTCCCAAGATCTGGCTGACCCGCTTAGCGGGCTGGGGAGCAAATAAGCGTGCAGGAAAACTCACCAAGCTGGTGATCGACCTGTTTGTCCGCCAATACCACGTCAACATGCAGGAAGCGTTGCAACCGGATACCGCCTCCTATCGCACGTTTAACGAATTTTTCGTTCGCCCACTGCGTCCTGGCATTCGCCCTGTCGATCCACATGCGCATCGTCTGGTGCAGCCCGCAGACGGCGTGCTGTCGCAGTTTGGCCCGATTACCAACGGCAAGCTGATTCAGGCGAAGAATCACGACTACACCTTAGAAGCGCTGCTGGCTGGCAACTATATGATGGCCGATCTGTTCCGCGACGGCCTATTTGCTACCATTTATCTTTCGCCTCGAGATTATCACCGCCTCCACATGCCGTGTGACGGCGTGCTGCGCGAAATGATTTACGTCCCGGGTGACCTGTTCTCTGTCAACCTGCTGACGGCAGATAATGTGCCGAATCTGTTCGCTCGTAACGAACGTGTCATTTGCCTGTTTGATACTGAATTTGGCCCACTGGCACAAATTCTGGTCGGTGCAACCATTGTCGGCAGCATCGAAACCGTATGGGCAGGCGTGGTGACGCCACCGCGCGAAGGCATCATCAAGCGTTGGACTTACCCGCAGGCGGGCGAAGAAGGCGCGGTCGTACTGGCGAAAGGCGAAGAAATGGGTCGCTTCAAACTGGGCTCAACCGTGATTAACCTGTTTACCGCAGGCGACCTTCAGTTTGCCGCACATCTTAATACCATGAGCGTGACCCGTATGGGTGAACCGTTTGCCGAAGTCCGTCAGGATGAGCAAACGCCTGTTGTCTTCCCAGAAGGAACCGAGCTGGAAGAAAACGATGCAGCACAACCGCCTGTCGCTGCAACGTCTGAGCCTGTTCAGGCCGATGGGCAAAATCCTGCGGCAGAAGTATCCGGTCAGACGGGCCACAAGCCCGATGCACCGTAAATAATGTCCGACTTTAGTCGCTTGTAAAAGTGTTGTTTGTAAAAGGTAGCTAACGTGCGTTTGATTCTGACTTTTCTTCTGGGATGTTTATTATCAACCGCCGCGTTGGCTGCCTCTGTGCCCAATGAGGCTCAGTTACGCCAGCAGCTACAGCAGGCGGAAGCCAATAAAGGCGCGGCCGATCAGGCGAAAATCGTCGAGGAATATCAGTCTGCACTGAATACCTTACAGGATCGCAAAGAGGCGCAGGAACGCGCCACACAGTATCAGCGCGTCATTGATGATTTCCCCAAGCTGGTTCAAGAGCTACGTCGCCAGCTTAATGCAGAAGATGGCAAATCGTCGTCGATTTCAGAGAATCTCTCCAGCAACGATCTCGAACAGCAGTTGCTGCAAACAAGCAGCCAGTTGTTGGAACAGGCCCGCCAGCTCCAGCAGGAACAGGATCGGCTGCGTGAAATTGGCGATTCACTGAGCCAGCTTCCGCAGCAGCAAACTGAAGCTAGCCGAATGCAAAGCGATGCGGAACGCCGTATTCAGTCTCTCGGTACGCCCGCTGCCCCGCTGGGGCAAGCGCAGCTCGTCGCACTTCAGGCCGAATCCGCACTGCGCAAAAGCCGGGTGGATGAACTGGAGCTGGCGCAGCTTTCAGCCAGTAACCGTCAGGAGCTGTCTCGTTTACGCGTCGAGCTGTATAAAAAGCGTCACGACAGGCTGGATCTGCTGCAACAGGATCTACGCAGCCGACTCAACAACCTGCGCCAGCGTGAAGCCGAGCAGGCATTAGAACGCACAGAGCTCCTCGCTGAACAAAGTGGTGATTTACCCGCCGTCATCAGCAAGCAGTTACAGATTAACCGTGAGCTCTCCGTCGCACTGAATCAACAGGCGCAGCGGATGGACCTTATCGCCTCTCAGCAACGTCAGGCAGCGACGCATACAATTCAGGTTCGTCAGGCGCTGAGTACCATTCGCGAACAGGCACAGTGGCTCGGTGTTTCACCGATATTGGGAGAAACATTACGCGCCCAGATCGCTCGCCTGCCGGAAATGCCTAAACCTCAGTTGCTGGATAGCGACATGGCGCAGCTGCGCGTACAGCGCCTGCACTTCGAAGACCTGATCAATAAACCGCAAGATATTGATAACGTCAAACAAGATAACGGCGATCCGTTGACCAGTGCACAGCAGCGTATTCTGACCGATCAGATGCGCACCCAGCGCGATCTGCTGACTTCGCTGATCTCCGGCTGTGACACACAGATACTCGAATTGACCAAACTTAAAGTCGCCAATAACCAGTTGGCGGATGCATTGACCGAAACACGCGAAGCGGCCCACCGCGATCTGTTCTGGGTCGCTGATGTTGAGCCCGTGACGTTCGCCTATCCGCTCAACCTGGTGCAGGATCTGACGCGTCTGCTGTCACTGGATACGTTGACGCAACTGGGTAGCGCACTCGTGATGATGGTGACCAGTCAGGAAACCGTGTTGCCGCTGATGGGCGCATTGCTGCTGGTGGGCTTCAGCATAAGCTCCCGCCGTCATTATCATGCCTTTATGGAACGCGCCAGCAGCCGTGTCGGCAAGGTCACGCTCGATCACTTTATGCTGACGCTGCGTACCGTATTCTGGTCCCTCCTTACTGCCCTGCCGCTGCCGGTGCTCTGGGCGGCGTTAGGATACGGGCTGCAAAACGCCTGGCCTTACCCGATTGCTGTTGCCATCGGCGACAGCGTGACCGCCACCGTGCCGTTAATGTGGCTGGTGATGATCAGCGCCTCGTTCTCGCACCCACAGGGGCTGTTTATTGTCCACTTCCGCTGGTCGCCAGAGCACGTAGCCAGAGCGATGCGCTATTATCGCCTCTCCATCGCCTTTATCGTGCCGCTGATTATGGCGCTGATTACCTTC
Source organism: Pectobacterium atrosepticum (assembly GCF_000740965.1). Taxonomy (NCBI): domain Bacteria; kingdom Pseudomonadati; phylum Pseudomonadota; class Gammaproteobacteria; order Enterobacterales; family Pectobacteriaceae; genus Pectobacterium; species Pectobacterium atrosepticum. The sequence goes on from NZ_CP009125.1 coordinate 4,308,926, forward strand.
GATAAACTCAACGATCGCGAATTCTCCAGCACGCTGGGGCGGCTCTGCTTCATCCTTCTCTGTATGGCGTTGAGTCTGGTCACCGCCGGATTAAAACGCGCCGGTATCCCGCTATATCTGGATAAAGAAGGCTCGGGAGAAAATTCCGTTAACCGCGCGATGTGGAACATCCTCATTGGTGTGCCACTGGTTGCCGCGCTGGCCTCCTGCATCGGCTATCTGGCGACCGCACAGGCGCTGTTAGCGCGACTGGAAACCTCCGTCTCCATCTGGTTCTTCCTGCTGGTGGTTTACCACATTATTCGCCGTTGGATGCTGATTCAGCGACGTCGCATCGCCTTCGACCGCGCCAAGCAACGGCGTTCGGAAATTCTGGCGCAGCGTGCCAAAGGTGAAGAAGATACGCAGTCTGCATCATCCCATGAAAGCAGCTCGGAAGCCGTGGAAGAACCTGTTGTCGATCTGGATGCTATCAGCGCCAAATCCTTGCAGTTAGTACGATCCATTCTGACGCTGATCGCGCTGGTTTCTGTGATCGCGCTGTGGTCAGAAATCCATTCGGCCTTCGCATTCCTGGAAAATATCAGCCTGTGGGATGTCTCTAGCACGGTCAAAGGCGTGGAGAGCGTGCAGGCGATTACGCTGGGGTCCGTGCTCATCGCCATTCTGATTTTCATTGTTACCGCGCAGCTGGTGCGTAACCTGCCCGCCCTGCTGGAGCTGGCGATCCTGCAACATCTGGATCTGTCGCCGGGCAGCGGCTATGCCATTACCACTATCAGCAAATATATTCTGATGCTGATCGGCTGCCTGATGGGGTTCTCACTCATTGGGATCGAATGGTCGAAACTGCAATGGCTCGTTGCTGCGCTGGGTGTAGGGCTTGGGTTTGGTTTGCAGGAAATCTTCGCCAACTTTATCTCCGGCCTGATCATTCTGTTCGAGAAACCGATCCGCATCGGCGATACGGTTACGATTCGCGATCTCACGGGTAGCGTCATGCGCATTAATACCCGCGCCACTACGATTTCCGACTGGGATCGCAAAGAGATCATTGTTCCGAACAAGGCGTTTATCACCGAGCAGTTTATCAACTGGTCGCTGTCGGATTCGGTTACGCGTGTTGTGATGACGGTGCCTGCTCCGGCGAATGCGAACAGTCAGGAAGTCACAGAGCTGCTCATGGACGCAGTGAAGCGTTGTTCACTAATCCTCGATACACCAGAACCCGAAGCTTTCCTGGTTGACCTGCAACAGGGAATTCAGATTTTCGAGCTGCGTGTTTTCGCCGCCGAAATGGGGCACCGTATGCCGCTGCGCCACGAACTTCATCAGCTGATTCTGGAAAACTACCGCAAGCATAATCTGGAACTTCCTTTCCCACCGTTCCAGGTGAAAATGGACAATCTGTCGCGCAGTGGAAAAACGCTGACACCACGGCAGCGGACGCCGGGCAGCTTATAAGAGAGGAAAACGGGCGGCGGCCAGATGTGGCACCGCCCTGCATCAGGATTGTGATTACATACAGATTGATTACATAACGATTGCTACGCGCGCTCTACGGAGAACGCAATCACGTCACTCAGCTTCTCAGCCTTCAGCGCCAGCATGATCAAACGATCCACACCCAGCGCCACACCGGAACACTCTGGCAGACCATTTTTCAGCGCCGCCAGCAGGTTTTCATCAATCGGCTGTTGCGATAAACCACGCGCAGCACGTTTGCGGTTATCCTGCTCGAAGCGCTGACGCTGCTCATCGGCATCGGTCAATTCGCGGAAGCCATTCGCCAGCTCAATCCCTTTGAAATAGACTTCAAAACGCTCAGCAACGCGATGGTCTTCCGAGCTGATCTCTGCCAGCGAGGCTTGCGTGGCCGGGAAATGGTAGACAAACGCTGGCTTGTCGCGCCCGATGTTCGGTTCAACGCCGAAGGTGAACAACATCTGCACCAGCGAATCGCGATCGTCTTCACGACAGGCGATATCGCCCAGCCCGAGTTTTTCTGCCGCTTCGCGCAGTTGCGCTTTATCAACAGACAGAGGATCGATCTCCAGATGGCGTAAAAATGCCTGCTGATAGGAGAGCATTTCCGCGCTTTCACAATCCAACACCTGCTGTAACAGGTCATCGACCTCATTCATCAGGCGGTACATATCATAATGAGGGCGATACCATTCCAGCATGGTGAATTCTGGATTGTGGTGTCGGCCCGATTCTTCGTTGCGGAAACTGCGACACAGCTGAAAGATCGGCCCGCTGCCAGCAGCCAGCAGACGCTTCATATGGTATTCCGGGCTGGTCATCAAATACAGTGTCATGCCATCCGCAGCCCCAGGACCAACGAAGCGGGTTTGGAACGGGTATAAGAAAACATCCGTCACCGTCGCCTGGCTCATCGCTGGCGTTTCGACTTCCAACACTCCACGATCGGTGAAGAAACGTCGAACAGCAGCAACTATCGACGCTCGTTTCAACAAATTAGCGACAGAAGCACTAGGTTGCCAACTTGTCGTCTCGCTCATGGTTCTTACTCCAAAGTCAAACAGGGGGTGCAGTCTACCCGCATCAGCCCAAATTTCCAGCGGGAAAAAGCCAGATGCGCTTTTCAACAAGGCATGTCCTACCCTTTCTGGGGCAGCAGAAAGATAGCATCCGTAAATTATATCCAGTGAATCATTTTTTTATATCCCTCTCAAAAGGGTTATTAAAGAAATAAAAGCATCGTTTCCCCGTAAATAAGCCTTTCGATCACGTTTTTATCAATAAATACGGTACTCGCTGAAAAAACCACAAAATGCAGGATCACATCAAATTTCACCTACCTATAATTCGGTATAATCATTCCCACACAAAAATTATAGGTTTATCTATTCTTTATACGTCTATCACACAATTTTAAGTGGGTTTGATATTAAGCTCAGATATAAAGACAGAAACGAATAGATATTATTTTTTTATTTTAACTTAATTAACTTAAATAACTGGAGGAATGCATTGCAAACCTTTAATGCTGATTTGGCCATTATCGGGGCCGGGGGTGCTGGCCTACGAGCAGCAATAGCTGCCGCGGAAGCCAACCCCCAACTGAAAATCGCGCTGATCTCAAAAGTTTACCCAATGCGTAGCCATACCGTGGCTGCAGAAGGTGGCTCAGCCGCAGTGACTCAGGAACACGATAGCTTCGACTATCACTTCAACGACACCGTATCCGGTGGCGACTGGCTGTGTGAACAGGACGTTGTTGAGCACTTCGTCAAACACTGCCCAGAAGAGATGATTCAAATGGAACAGTGGGGCTGCCCCTGGAGCCGTAAACCGGATGGTTCTGTCAATGTTCGCCGCTTTGGCGGAATGAAGATTGAACGCACCTGGTTTGCCGCCGATAAAACCGGCTTCCACATGCTGCATACGCTGTTCCAAACTTCCCTCAAATACCCACAAATCCAACGTTTCGACGAGCACTTTGTCCTCGACGTTCTGGTCGATGACGGCCAGGCGCGCGGTATCGTTGCCATCAATATGATGGAAGGTTCACTGATTCAGATCCGTGCTAACGCCGTGGTACTGGCAACAGGCGGCGCAGGTCGCGTGTACCGTTACAACACCAATGGCGGCATCGTCACGGGCGACGGCATGGGCATGGCGTTCCGCCACGGCGTACCGTTGCGTGATATGGAGTTCGTGCAGTATCACCCAACCGGTTTGCCCGGTTCCGGTATCCTGATGACCGAAGGCTGCCGCGGCGAAGGCGGCATCATGGTCAACAAAGACGGCTACCGCTATCTGCAAGACTACGGCATGGGCCCGGAAACGCCGCTGGGCGAACCGAAAAACAAATATATGGAGCTAGGGCCGCGCGATAAAGTGTCGCAGGCGTTCTGGCACGAATGGCGCGCAGGCCGTACCGTCTCAACCCCGCTGGGCGATGTGGTTTACCTCGATCTGCGCCACCTCGGCGAGAAAAAACTCAAGGAACGTCTGCCGTTCATCTGCGAACTGGCAAAAGCCTATGTTGGCGTCGATCCGGTGAAAGAGCCGATTCCTATCCGTCCTACCGCGCACTATACGATGGGCGGCATTGAAACCGATCAGAACTGCGAGACCCGCATCAAAGGTCTGTTCGCCGTCGGCGAATGTTCTTCTGTTGGTCTGCATGGGGCGAACCGTCTGGGCTCCAACTCGCTGGCCGAACTGGTGGTCTTCGGGCGCGTTGCTGGTGAGCAAGCCGTACAACGCGCACAGGCAACTGCACCAGCCAACGGTACAGCGTTGGACGCACAAACGCGCGACATCGAACAGCGTCTGCATGACCTGATGAATCAGGAAGGCACCGAAAGCTGGGCGAAAATCCGCGACGAAATGGGCATGTCGATGGAAGAAGGCTGTGGTATTTACCGCACCACTGATCTGATGCAAAAAACCGTCGATAAGATGGCGGAGCTGAAAGAACGCTTTAAACGCGTGAAAATCACCGACCGCTCCAGCGTGTTCAACACCGATCTGTTGTACACCGTTGAACTGGGTCACAGCCTGGATGTTGCGGAATGTATGGCGCACTCGGCAATCAACCGTAAAGAATCTCGCGGCGCGCATCAGCGTCTGGATGACGGCTGCACCGAGCGTGATGACGTTAACTTCCTGAAGCATACGCTGGCGTTCTATAACCCGGAAGGGGCACCTCGTCTGGAGTACAGCGATGTGAAGATTACCAAACTGCCACCGGCCAAACGCGTATACGGTGCAGAAGGCGATGTGCAGGAAGCTGGCAAGAAGGAGCAGGCGAATGGCTGAGATGATCAAAACCCTGAAAATGGAAGTCATGCGCTATAACCCTGAACAGGACAGCGAACCGTATTTTGAGACATTCGACGTCCCGTACAACACGCAGACTTCCCTGCTAGATGCCCTGGGTTATATCAAAGATAACCTGGCACCGGACCTCTCTTACCGCTGGTCCTGTCGTATGGCGATCTGTGGCTCTTGCGGCATGATGGTGAATAAGGTCCCAAAATTGGCCTGTAAAACCTTCCTGCGTGAATACACAAACGGTCTGAAGGTCGAAGCGCTGGGCAACTTCCCTATCGAGCGCGATCTGGTGGTCGATATGACCCACTTCATCGAGAGTCTGGAAGCCATCAAGCCATATATTATCGGCAACGATCGTAAACCCGCTGACGGCCCGAATAACCAGACCCCAGCGCAAATGGCGAAGTATCACCAGTTCTCCGGCTGTATTAACTGCGGTCTGTGCTATGCGGCGTGTCCGCAGTTCGGCCTGAACCCTGAGTTCATCGGTCCGGCTGCGATTACGCTGGCGCACCGTTATAACCTGGACAATCGCGATCACGGCAAGAAAGAGCGTATGGCGCAGCTGAACGGCAATAACGGCGTCTGGTCCTGTACGTTTGTGGGCTACTGCTCAGAAGTGTGTCCGAAGCACGTCGACCCTGCTGCTGCCATCCAGCAAGGCAAAGTCGAAAGCGCTAAAGACTTCATGATCGCCATGCTGAAACCACAATAAGGGAGGGACAATGATGACATCTAAACGTAAAGCGTATGTTCGCGGCATGTCGCCGACCTGGTGGAAAAATCTGGGGTTTTACCGCTTTTATATGTTGCGTGAAGGGACTGCCGTTCCTGCCGTCTGGTTCAGCATCATACTGATGTGCGGGATCTTCGCACTGAAAAATGGGCCAGAAGGCTGGGCAAACTTCGTCAGCTTCCTGCAAAACCCGCTGGTACTGCTGATCAATATCGTTGCCCTGCTGGCTGCTGCGCTGCACACCAAAACCTGGTTTGAGCTGGCACCGAAGGCGAGCATTATCGTCATTAAAGACGAAAAAATGGGGCCGGAGCCAATTATTAAAGGGCTTTGGGCTGTCACCGTGGTGGTAACCGTAGCCGTTCTGGCGATCGCCTTACTATTCTGAGCAGGAGAAATAACGTGATTAACCCAACGCCAAAACGTTCTGACGAACCTCCTTTCTGGGGCCTGTTCGGCGCTGGTGGGATGTGGAGCGCATTCTTCGCTCCGGTAATCATCCTGCTGGTCGGTGTGATGCTACCTCTGGGGATGTTCCCGGACGCGTTAACCTATGAGCGCATCGCTGCATTCAGCCAGAGCTTTATCGGCCGCGTATTTTTGCTGCTGATGATTGTGTTACCGCTCTGGTGTGGCTTGCACCGTATCCACCACGCGATGCACGACCTGAAAATCCACGTTCCTGCTGGGAAATGGGTGTTCTATGGTCTGGCAGCAATCTTGACCGTGGTTACCGTCATCGGTGTCGTCACGCTGTAGGTATAACGCTGCAAATGTAACACCGTACTTAACGGCCTGCGCAATGCAGGCCGTATTATTTCCCCGCCTGACCACGTCCATCGTCTACACTGGAACAAAGATGAAAATGATGAGACGTCAATATGATTCCCTTTAACACTATTCGCTTTAACACCACTTTCCTCAAGCTTCTTACCCTTAAAATCAGACGATGCGGGAAAGCATGCATTGCTGTGCTAGTGGCACTCTTTTCCGTCGCCTGTAGCGTGACGCCCCCCGATAACGTCACCGTCGTGGAAAATTTTGATGTTAATCGTTACCTCGGTACCTGGCATGAAATCGCCCGCCTCGATCACCGCTTTGAGCGCAATCTGGAACGTGTGACGGCAACCTACAGCCCACGGGATGACGGCGGTATCAAGGTGATTAATCGTGGCTTTAACATCGAAAAACAGGAATGGAAAGAAAGTATCGGGAAAGCGTATTTCACGGGGTCACCTCAGCGTGGCGCGCTAAAAGTGTCGTTCTTCGGGCCGTTCTATGGCGGTTACAACATTATTGAACTGGATGACGACTACCGCTACGCCCTGATTTGTGGGCCAAACCGTGACTACCTATGGATTCTCTCACGCACGCCAACGTTGGATGCGGCGACGCGCGACAAACTGGTCGCCACAGCCAAACGCTACGGCTTCCCGACAGAGGCACTGATCTGGGTCAATCAGTAATCTGAGCATATTGACTGTAGATGAAACGGTTATACCCTAAATAATTCGCGTTACGAGGCTCAGAGATGAGCCGAGTATTGCTAACGCACAAGCAGCTTGAAGTATGACGGGTATAGCGTTATCCCATAATCTTATCGCGGAACATAAAGAAAACCGCGCCAAGCAGGCACAAGCCCGCCCAGATATAATCGGTTCGGAACGGCTCTTTTAAAATGTATATGGAGAAAGGGATAAATACGGAAAGGCTGATCACTTCCTGCAATATTTTCAATTGCCCCGCGGAGGCTACCTGATAACCAATCCTATTTGCCGGTACCTGCAAGAGGTATTCAAATAATGCGATCCCCCAGCTGATCAACGCAGCAATTATCCAGGTTCGGCCGCTGAAATAGCGCAAATGCCCGTACCAAGCGAACGTCATAAATATATTGCTCAACGTCAGCATGCCGACAGTAATGAAAAGAGGCGACATTATTACTTCTCCGAGTGATCCACCCTTGCATTATCTCGCCGCAGGGAAGAAAACACCATCACGGCATTTTCTTCCACTCGGAAAAGTTATTACGACTTATTTCCCACGTAGGGCTATTGGGTACTGCGCTGGATGGCCTTCCCACCCGCTTCAACATCTTCCCCAACACCTCGGGTGGTATTACACCCAACCACTGCGGAGAGAATAACCAGAGAGAAAATGGCAACAAATGCTTTCTTCAACATACTCGGTTCCTTCTTTATGAGAATAGGATTTCAACGGTACGAAAGGACTGCTTTTTAAGCGTAGCCAATTTTGATTCTTGTGGAGGTTTTTTCGGATGAAGAGCAAAGCAACGGGGAACTTTAGAGAGGAAAATATGAATTAAAAAAGCCGCCTTCACTGAAGGCCGGCTTTTTTCGCATTAATTACTTAACGCGTGAAACGTATTCGCCAGAACGCGTATCAACTCTGACAACTTCGCCGATCTGTACGAACAATGGCACTTTAACCACGGCGCCGGTGCTCAGCGTCGCTGGCTTACCACCCGTCCCTGCGGTATCGCCTTTCAGACCCGGATCGGTATCGGTGATTTCAGCTTCGATGAAATTCGGCGGCAGAACGGTGATCGGGCGGCCATCCCACAGCGTAACGATACATTCTGCGTTGTCTTGTAGCCATTTTGCAGAATCACCAACGGTCTTCTCTTCAACCTGATGCTGTTCAAACGTCTCAGGGTGCATGAAGTGGTAGAACTCACCGTCGTTATATAGGTAGTTCATGTTGGTATCTACTACGTCTGCACCTTCTAGTGAGTCGGTAGACTTGAAGGTTTTTTCAACGCGAGAGCCCGTCAACAGACGACGCATTTTTACACGAGCAAAAGCCTGGCCTTTACCCGGCTTCACAAATTCACTGGATTCGATGGCATACGGCTCGCTTTCGAATATGATTTTAAGACCGGAACGGAAATCGTTGCTAGAATAAGTCGCCATAAAGGCCCTCTATAATTTTAATACTGGTACGAAGCCAAAAAATGGCACACATTGTAACCCTAAATATACCTTCCAGAGAAGATTGGTTGCAGCAACTTGCAGACGTAATTACCGATCCTGATGAATTACTGCAACTTTTGGCACTGAACGATCACGCTAAACTCCGGCAAGGCAATGATGCACGTAGGCTTTTTGCTCTGCGAGTACCACGCGCATTCGCCGCCCGGATGCAAAAAGGTAATCCTGACGATCCGTTATTGCTACAGGTTCTGACCGCGCGTGCGGAATTTATTGTCACCCCGGGCTTCACTCATGACCCACTTGATGAGCAACACAGCGTCGTCCCAGGGCTATTGCACAAATATCACAACCGCGCCCTGCTGCTAGTTAAAGGCGGCTGCGCGGTAAATTGCCGCTACTGCTTCCGCCGCCATTTCCCGTATCAGGATAATCAGGGTAACAAGGCAAACTGGCTTCAGGCGCTGGATTATATCCGCCAACACCCTGAACTGGATGAAATCATTTTTTCCGGTGGCGACCCGCTGATGGCCAAAGACCACGAACTGGACTGGCTGATCACCGAACTGGAACACATCCCGCATCTGAAACGCCTGCGCATTCACAGTCGCTTGCCTGTGGTGATCCCCGCACGCATTACCGATGCACTGTGCGATCGTTTGTCCCGCAGTTCACTTCAGGTGCTGCTGGTGACGCATATTAACCACCCGCAGGAAATTGATCCTGATTTAACACAAAGTATGGCGCGTTTGCGCCGCTCAGGCGTGACGTTGCTCAATCAAAGCGTGCTACTGCGCGGAGTGAATGACAGCGCAGAGACGTTGGCTCGACTCAGCAATGCATTATTTGACGCAGGAATTTTGCCTTATTACCTGCACGTACTGGATAAGGTACAGGGTGCTGCTCATTTTCTGGTGGATGACAACGAAGCTCGCGTCTTAGTCAAAGCGCTAATGAAGAAGGTATCCGGCTATCTCGTGCCCCGTCTAGCGCGGGAAATCGGTGGCGAAGCCAGTAAAACACCGCTTGATTTAGGGATGAAACAGCATCAGGACGACGCTGAGTGATCGAGTGGGTAAAAACGAGGCGAGAGCAGGTTGTTTCCCCACCCTCACCCGGTTTCTCTTTAGCTTAAGGACACTTGTAAACGCTGCCGTTCATCTTGCTGTCTAGCGGTGCAAAGCTTGACCAGAAGGTTTCACTCGAGCTGGTGGCACCATAGATGGTATTGCCGCCCATCGCCGCCGCTTTATTACGTAGATCGTTTGCCGCACCGCGCATAGAACTACCGTCGCTATGGTTGCCCGCCAGCCAGTTAGACTGACTACCGCTAACTTGCCCCAACAGCTGACATTCGCTTCCTGGTTTGGTATCCGTGAACGTCACGGCCTGCCCAGCGGTACTGAGTTGACTGTTGCTACTACATCCAGCCAGTAAAACTGCCGCTGATAGACCCAACAAAATACGAACCTGCATGTCTTCCTCCTTGCGATTGAAAAAACAAAGGGCACAGGCCCGATTAGTTACGCCACGCTTTGAAGCGGTTGATCAGCCCGTTGGTGGAACTGTCATGGCTGTCGATCGTACTGTCACTTTCCAGCTCTGGCAGAATACGGTTTGCCAGTTGCTTACCTAACTCCACGCCCCACTGATCGAACGTGAAGATGTTCAGGATCGCGCCCTGAGTAAAGATCTTGTGCTCATACAGTGCGATCAACGCGCCTAGGCTGTATGGCGTAATGTCGCGCAGCAGGATGGAGTTGGTCGGACGGTTGCCTTCAAAAACTTTAAACGGCGCAACGTGTTCCACCTCTTTTGCACTTTTGCCTGCCGCCGTAAATTCCGCTTCAACAACCTCACGGCTCTTACCAAACGCCAGCGCTTCCGTCTGCGCAAAGAAGTTCGACAGCAGTTTGCTGTGGTGATCGCTCAATGGGTTATGGCTGGTCGCTGGCGCAATGAAATCACACGGAACCAGCTTGGTGCCCTGATGAATCAACTGGTAGAAAGCATGCTGGCCGTTCGTACCCGGTTCACCCCAGATAATCGGCCCAGTCTGGTAATCCACCGGATTACCGTTGCGATCGGTAGATTTCCCGTTGGATTCCATATTTCCCTGTTGGAAATAGGCAGCAAAGCGGTGCATGTATTGGTCATACGGCAAAATCGCTTCGGTTTCTGCACCGAAGAAATTGTTGTACCAAATGCCGATCAGCGCCAGCAACACGGGCAGGTTTTTCTCCGCAGGGGTGGAAGCAAAGTGCTTGTCCATCGCATGCGCGCCGCTAAGCAGCTTTTCAAAATTATCAAAGCCCAGAGAAAGAATGATCGACAACCCAATCGCCGACCACAGGGAGTAGCGTCCGCCGACCCAATCCCAGAATTCGAACATGTTGTTGGTATCGATACCAAATTCGCCGACGGCTTTCGCATTGGTAGACAACGCGGCAAAGTGCTTGGCAACGTGTTTCTCATCCTGCGCCGTTTTCAGGAACCAGTCGCGCGCGCTATGCGCGTTGGTCATGGTTTCCTGCGTGGTGAAGGTTTTAGAGGCAACAAGGAACAGCGTGGTTTCTGGGTTCAGCGGCTTCAACGTTTCAGCAATATGCGTGCCGTCAACGTTGGAGACAAAGTGCATGTTGAGGTGGTTTTTATAAGGCTTCAGCGCTTCCGTTACCATGAACGGCCCCAGATCGGAACCGCCGATACCAATGTTAACCACATCGGTAATCGTTTTTCCGGTATAGCCTTTCCACTCACCGCCGATCACGCGTTCGCTGAAATCTTTCATCTTCGCCAGCACCGCGTTGACTTCCGGCATCACATCCTTGCCATCCACCAGAATCGGCGTGTTGCTACGGTTACGCAGGGCAACGTGCAGAACGGCGCGATCTTCCGTGCGGTTGATTTTCTCTCCCGCAAACATGGCGTGAATCGCCGCAGGCAGGTCAGTTTCCCGTGCCAGCGCGTGCAGTTTTTCCATGGTTTCCGCCGTGATGCGGTTTTTGGAGTAATCCACCAGCATCTGATCGTCGAACGTCGCGGAAAAATGCGCGAAACGGTCGCTATCCTGCGCAAACAGCTCGCTGATTTTCACGTCTTTCATCGCGTCAAAATGGGTTTGTAATGCCTGCCAGGCAGCAGTTTGGCTTGGATTGATATTTTTCATAATGCGACTTTCTCTCTAAGCATGAGTTCAAAGTGACTGAATCGATTGTATCCCTTAAAATCCCAATTGAGATCCCTTTTCTTGCTAAATGCGGTTCATGACCTGTAGTTTACTGACAGATTGTTTATTGACAGAAACCGCATAACCCGTTATTTCTAACACCGTACTTGCACACTCGGTGTGCAAGCCAGAAGAGGCGCGTCGCCCAGGTAAGATATCGGAGGAACCGTAATCCGCTGATGATATCCGAGGGGGAGCGACGCCGAGATGCGGTGAAATACGGCTTTCACCCTATCGACTACAGAGGCTGAATCCTCTGGGTTGTCACCGGATTCGTCCTGATGGACGTCCAGCAAGGTGGAGCGCTTCTGGGTGTATCGTAGTCATTTTCTACGCCTGCCCCCTACTTCTGCTCTCCCCCTGTGCCAAGGCTGATTAATGGAATGCTGTTTACTGAAAACAGCCTACCCCTGACACGAGGTTTTTTGACATGTCTGCAACTGAAGTATCCGCAAACGCGAACGCTACCGTTATTGCCAAATTTGGCGGCACCAGCGTCGCGGACTTTGACGCCATGAACCGCAGCGCTGATGTGGTGTTATCTAATCCAAATGTACGCGTTGTGGTGCTGTCGGCATCGGCTGGCATTACCAATTTATTGGTCGCGCTCGCAGAAGGTCAAACTCCAGAAACGCGCGCTGAACATCTGGCGAAGATCCGCCAGATTCAATACGCCATCATCGACAGGCTGACCAATCAAAGCGTTATTCGCGATGAGATTGACCGCATGCTAGACAGCGTCACCACGCTGTCTGAAGCAGCAGCGCTGGCTACTTCCAATGCGCTAACCGATGAACTGGTCAGCCATGGCGAGCTGATGTCCACCTTGCTGTTTGTCGAAATTTTACGCCAGCGTGATGTCATTGCAGAGTGGTTTGATGTGCGCAAAATCATGCGTACAGACGATCACTTTGGCCGTGCGCAGCCGGATTGCGACGTGCTGGGTGAGCTGACTCGTAGCCTGTTGCAGCCGCGCCTTGAACAAGGTCTGGTGATTACTCAGGGCTTTATCGGCAGCGAAGCGAAAGGCCGCACGACCACACTGGGCCGTGGTGGTAGCGATTATACTGCGGCGCTGCTAGGCGAAGCGCTCAACGTCAACCGGATTGATATCTGGACCGACGTTCCCGGCATTTATACCACCGACCCACGCGTGGTGCCGACGGCGAAACGCATCGATCAAATCATGTTTGAAGAAGCCGCTGAAATGGCAACATTTGGCGCGAAAGTCCTGCATCCAGCCACGCTGTTACCTGCGGTTCGCAGCGACATTCCGGTGTTCGTCGGCTCCAGCAAAGATCCGGCTGCTGGCGGTACGCTGGTGTGCAATAAAACCGAAAATCCACCGCTGTTCCGCGCGCTGGCGCTACGTCGTAAGCAAACGCTGCTCACGCTGCACAGTCTCAACATGCTGCACACACGCGGTTTTCTGGCCGAAGTGTTCAGTATTTTGGCACGCCACAACATCTCCGTTGACCTGATCACAACGTCAGAAGTCAACGTCGCGCTCACGCTCGATACGACCGGCTCCACCTCAACGGGCGGCAGTCTGCTGTCCAGCGCCTTGCTGACCGAGCTGTCATCGCTATGTCGAGTCGAGGTTGAAGAGAATCTGTCGCTGGTCGCGCTGATCGGCAACAAGCTGTCTCAGGCCTGTGGCGTAGGGAAAGAAGTGTTTGGCGTGCTGGAGCCTTTCCGCATTCGCCTGATCTGCTACGGCGCCAGCAGCAACAACCTGTGCTTCCTGGTACCTGGTGACGACGCCGAGCGGGTGGTGCAGACGCTGCACCGCAGCCTGTTCGAGTAAATTATCTGTCTCTTAGTCACGTTTTATGTGAGCGCGAATTTTGCCCCTATCCGGCGTCAAAAATTATGCTGAGGAGATAGCAGGCTTAGGATGAGCCGCATGGACGCGGCGAAAGCTTGCGCCACGTCGGGAACGTGACGCAAGTGGTCCATTAAGCCTGATATCGACGAAGGCACCGCGTCAGCGGCATAATTTCCGCCGAAAGCCTAGGGGTCACAGGGCGAGCGGCGATTGAGCCGCCCCGTGTCGGGCGTGTGCTACGAAGTAGCATGGAATGGCAATATTGTGGCGCACGAAACCGTCTCTTAGTCTGCATAAAGATGACTGTCACCTTCCCCCGAAGGGATCACAATGTCAGCGGTGATTCTTCGCGATCTTCGTCCCCATCCTGCTGCACAATCAAGACGTTGTACGCCACCGCGCAGAACAGGGAGTTCAGTCGATTCATGTCCCCAAGCAAGCTCAAATGGAGCGAACTGGTTTCCAGACTCTGTACGTTGTGCTGATGTAAGCGGTCGACATGCGCATGGGCATAACGGCGGTTCATAATGCGGAAGCGGTGTTTAGCACGGCGCAGGCGTTTCGCACTGGCGACGTCCTCCGACAGGAAAACCGACAGCCCCAGACGAAGATTCGCCAGCAGCTGTTCATGCAATTGGTTCAACTCTTCCAGCCCCTGTGCGGAAAACGCCATACGTACACCAGATGAATGATTGGCGATGTCATCAGCCATGCGTTCGATAATATCCCCCGCTTGTTCCAGATTCAGCGCCACTTCAATCACCTCAGCCCAGCGTCGGGAATCTCGTTCATCCAACCCGTCCTTCTGAATCTGCGCCAGATAGAGCTTAATCGCGGTATAAAGGATATCGACATCATCATCAAGCCGACGAATCTCCCGCCGCTGCATATGGTCGCCCTGCAAGACTTCGCGGTACAAACGCAGCATCTGCTCCAGCACATCGCCAATTCGCAGCGTTTCTCGCGCGGCATTGGTTAGCGCCAACGCCGGTGTATCCAGTGAGCTGGTATCCAGATGACGAGGCTTCATCTGGAGGTCGACCTGTGGCGAGTCAGCAATCATCGCGCAGGACAGGCGTGCGACCACGCCGGTAAGCGGAATCAGCAGCAGGCAACGAATCAGGTTGTAGAACAGGTGGAAGTAGATCACCAACTCTTCAGCGCTTAACGGAATGCGCGTCAGCCAGCGCGAAAGCGGCTCAACCAGCGGCAGCACGACCAAACAGCCTATCAGCTTGAACAGCATGCTGCCGAGCGCCACGCGTCGACCTGCCGCATTCTGCGTCGAGGTGTTCATCATCGTCAGTAATCCGCTACCCAGATTGGCGCCGATGACCAGACACATCGCCACTTCCAGCGAAATCACGCCGCTTGCCGTCAAGGTTGCCGTCAACAACACCGCCGCCAGGCTGGAATAGGTAATCACCGCGAATAGCGCGCCAGCCAAAGCATCCAGCATGACGTCGCCCGTCAATGACGAAAACAGTACCTTCACGCCCGATGTTTGCGTGATCGGGGCCGCGGCAACGACAATCATTTCCAGCGCCAGCAAAATCAGCCCAAGCCCAATCGCCACGCGACCAATCTGGCCGACTCGCATCTGTTTACGGCTGAGGAAAAATACCACGCCAAAAAAAATCAGCAGCGGAGAAAGCCAGGACAGATCGAATGTCAGAATTCGCACCATCAGTGCCGTACCGACATCCGCCCCGAGAATAATCACCAGCGCAGGCGTTAATGCCACCAAGCCCTGTGAGACAAAAGAGGTGGTCAGCAAAGCGGTCGCATTGCTGCTCTGCACCAACGCGGTTACGCCAATGCCGGCCATAAAAGCCAATGGTTTTTTCTCAACGCTATCGCTGAGAACCCGCCGTAATTGAGTGCCATAAACCCGCATGATACCGGTACGCACAATGTGAGTGCCCCACACCAGTAACGCAATTGCAGAGAGGAGATTCAACAGTGTTAACAAAAAGTCCGCGCCTCCAGTTAAACCATGATTTGATGAAATACAGTGTATTGATGAGGTAATGAACAACCATCTTACCAGATGTTGGCTGGCGGTACTGCGAGTCAGCCCGCGTCAGAGAAAAATCACGTAACATCAATTAATGATTAAAGTTAATTAACTGACAATATTTAAAAAACAGAATCCAAATCAATAAGCCGACAATTTCACCTCATGCCTTTCCCCGTTAACGCTATGCTCTTTTTTATCGCTATAACCATTATGGGTTAGATATCCGTACAACCCTGCTGATCCCGATTAAGGAAAATGGATGAAGACCAAAACCTCGTATGGACTGAACTGGCTCGCGATGATCGTTATCCTTGTCATCGCCGCTTTTTTTTGGCAAATGGAACCCCCAGCAGGCCTAAACCCCGCAGCCTGGCATTCCGCCGTCATTTTTGTGGCAACAATCGTTTGCATTGTCGCTAACGTTCTCCCGATTGGGGCTATCGGTATTATCAGTATCACGCTCTTTGCCCTGACGTACGCAGCGGGTGATAAAACGGCCAGCGGCGCGATACAAACTGCACTCAGCGATCTGAACAGCTCGTTAATCTGGCTAATTGTTGTGGCCTTCATGATCGCACGCGGCTTTATCAAAACGGGGCTGGGCCGCCGCATCGCCTTGCAGATGATTCGCCTACTTGGGAAGCGCACGCTCGGACTGGCTTACGGTCTGGCCTTTGCCGATCTGGTGCTTTCTCCCGCGATGCCGAGCAACACTGCACGCTGTGGCGGGATTATTTATCCCATTGCCGATTCGCTGTCGCGCAGCTTCGATTCCAAGCCGGAAGACGCGTCGCGCAGTAAAATTGGGACCTTCCTAATCACCTGTATCGGTAACGTTAACGACGTGACGGCGGCAATGTTTATGACCGCCTACACCGGCAACCTGCTAGCAGTAAAACTGGCAGCCAACGCAGGCGTTACCATTACCTGGGGAAGCTGGTTTCTGGCGGCGCTCGTCCCCTGTTTGATCTCTTTAGCGATTGTCCCGCTGCTCGTTTACTGGCTGACCAAGCCAGAAATTCGCCATACGCCGGATGCGCCAAAATTGGCCGTCGCTGAGTTGGCAAAGATGGGTAGTATAAGTCGTGGCGAATGGCTCATGGCATTCACCGTTATCCTGCTGCTGGTGCTGTGGATTTTTGGCGACCGCTTAGGTGTGGATGCCACGACCGCTTCATTCGTCGGGCTTTCCTTCCTGCTGCTAACCGGCGTACTAAGCTGGGAAGACGTGAAGAACGAGAAAGGTGCCTGGGATACGCTGATTTGGTTTGCCGCCCTGCTGATGATGGCGAATCAGTTGAAAAAGCTCGGCTTCACTAACTGGTTCGGCGATCTCATCGGCAGCAATATTGGCCATTTGATGCAGGGAACAAGCTGGGTATTGGTGCTGCTACTGCTGAACGCCGCCTATTTCTACACCCACTATTTCTTCGCCAGCGGCAATGCGCAGATCGCCGCGCTTTTTGCAGTGTTCCTCGGTGTCGGGATCAATCTGAACATTCCAGCCGTACCGATGGCGTTCATGCTGGCGTTTACCAGCAGCCTGTACTGCTCGCTGACGCAATATACTCACGCTCGCGGCCCAATCCTATTCGGCGCTGGCTACGTGCCCACCGCCGTCTGGTGGCGCACTGGCTTTGTCGTCAGTCTGGTGAATCAGGCGATCTTTATGGGAGCGGGTTTATTGTGGTGGAAAGCCATCGACCTGTATTGATCGCTAGCTAATAGATGATGTGAAAAAGCCGAGTTTCCTCGGCTTTTCATTTTATCGCCACAAGCACACTATCAGAATGAATAAGAAACGCTGCCGACCACACTGCGCTCTGCACCGAAGTAACAGAACTCCAGCGAGTTACAGGCCGCTACGTAGCGTTTATCGGTCAGGTTGTTGACGTTAAGCTGTGCACTCAGTCCTTTCAGACCCACCTTCGAGAGGTCGTATCCCACCGCCATATCCACCAGCGTATAAGAAGGCAACGTATGGGTATTGGCACGATCGGAGGTCACACCGTTCACGTAACGCACGCCGGAGCCAATGGTCAGGCCATCCAGAGGACCGCTTTTCACATCATAGCTGGCCCAAGCGCTGGCCTGATTGCGTGGCGCATACACCGCACGTTTTCCTTGCTCAGCTGCACTGCTTTTCTTGTAGCGAATATCCGTATAGGTATAAGCCGCTTGCAGACGCAAGTTATCAGTAATATGGCTCACTGCCTCCAGCTCTACCCCTTCCGATTCGATTTCACCAATGGAACGGTAAGGGTCGTTAGGCTGAACTTTTGTCGCCACATTTTTCTGATTAATACGGAACACCGACAGGCTGTACTGATCCTGAGAACCTTCAGGTTGATACTTCATCCCTGCTTCCCACTGCTTGCCTTTCATTGGATCCAGCACGTTACCGTTATCATCGGCGAAACTGGTCGGCGTAAAGGCAGTGGAATAGCTGACATACGGCGCAAAGCCGTTATCAAACAGATAGAGTAAGGCGGCACGAGAGCTAAAATTGTTTTTATCCAACTCGCTGCGTGTCCCTTTGGTCTGGTCAATGTGGGTCACTTTCACCTGATCGTGGCGACCACCCAACGTTAAGCGCCAGCGCTCCCAGCTCATTTGATCCTGTACATAAATGCCCGTTTGTTGCAGCTTGTGTTTTTCCAACGTGCCAGACATTGCTGTTGGTCCAGAACCGTAAACGGGGCTAAAAGCATCAATTGCCGGGAATGAGCCAGAAGGCCAGTCCACGTCATTGTGGCGTTGCTGATAATCAATCCCCACCAGCAGACGGTGGTTGACCGCGCCAGTATCCACGCTGCCATCGAGCTGATTATCTAACGTTAATGCGGACAGCGATTCACGGGAACCCGAGTAGTAGCGAGTCAGCGTATCGGCGCTCGGCTGCGTCCAACCATAGGCGTACACCTGATCCAAATGGACTTTGGTACGCAGGTAACGCAGCTTTTGACGCACTGCCCAGCCGCTATCGAAACCATGCTCAAAGTTGTATCCCACCATGTTTTGCTTACGGTCGTATTTCTCATAATTCTCTTCCCCTTCATAGAAGGTATTAGAGATTTTCCGCCCGTTATGCGCCACCACAGTGCCTTCATACGGTAAACCTGAGTGGCTACCGCCTTCAGGATCGCGTTGCAGGTAAGCCATCAATTCCAGACGCGTCTTGTCGGAAATCCGCCACAGTAGGCTAGGCGCGATCGCATAGCGCTCTTCTTTGGTTTTTTTGAACTGCGTATCGGCTTCGCGCACGATCCCGCCCAGACGGAACGCAAACCGCTCGTCATCGTCCAGCGGACCGGTAACGTCAAATGCCGCACCGCGCTGCGCATTATTGCCCGCAAACAGTTTAATCTGGCCGCTGCGTTCGAACGATGGTTGACGTGAATTCAGCGCCACAATCCCGCCCGGTGAAGAACGCCCATAGAGTACGGACGCTGGGCCTCTGACCACTTCGATACTGTCAAGAAACCACGGATCGATAACCAGCGAGCTATGGGAGTTGGTATCCCCCATCATCTTCAGGCCGTCGAGATAGACGTTATCCAGACTGCCGTCAGAAAAGCCGCGCAGTACCATGTAATCAAAGCGGTTGGAGGCACCAATCTGGTTGTTGAACACGCCCGGCGTATAGCCAACTGCCTGACGAACGCTGGTCGCCCCTTGCTCCTGAATCTGATCGCGCGTAATGATAGAAACGGCCTGAGGAGTCTCAATATCGGGCGTTTCCAGCTTGGTCGCACCGCGTTGCATTTGAGACGTCACGACTAACGTATCGCCCTGAGAAGGGGAGGATGGCGTATCCTGCGCGAGTGCCGACACAGTGAATCCACTGGTGAAACAGCCAACCACCAGCGCCAGCCGCGTTTTTCTAAACATGGGAATCTCCACAGACCTTATTATTGTAAATAAGAATTATTACTGTTTTTGGTCTAACGATAGCTATGCGCAGTGACGGCTTACGTATGCGCAATGACAAAATGGGAACTCAGCGGGAAGACGCGCGGCGGGCAGCAAAGTGGCAATGCCTGGCGTAAACAAGGGTCAATGCATTGATTAAGAAAGGGAGTGTTAGCTGGCGATGCGCGCATCGCTCGGTGCAATGCCGTAACGTCGCCGGAAAGCCGTAGCAAAGTTGGTCGCATGCTGGTAACCCGACATCCAGGCGGCCTGCTGAACGCTATATCCCTGCGCCAGATAGCGTCGGGATAGCTCCAACCGGCAGTCACGCAGATAGTCAAAGACAGAATGACCATATACCTGACGAAACTTGGTACGCAGGCTACTGGTGCTCATCGCAGCCAGTTGCGCCAGTTCATTGAGGGTGTACTCTTTTTCAGGCTGTTGCGCCAGAAGTCGCCGAACATTCTCCAGCCGATCCTGTTCGCCGGGCGGGGGCAATATGCGTCGCTCTCCCCCACGTTGCCCAAATGACAAACCATGCCCCAGCAGTTGTAGCATCACCCCTTCCAGCATAAGCTGGCGCGATAATCCCGGCGTGGTGTTTTCAAGCGCATGTTGTAACCCAGATAACAAATAGCCGGGAACCTGCCATAAAAAGGCCGGATTACCGCTCTGCTCCCATTCGTTCAACAACAAGCCCAACAGCGGTTCCAAAGCAAAAGTCGCGGGGAAAATTCCCAGAGACACGGTACGGAGATGGTGATCTGCAAGGTGGCTGGCGTTCATGACGAGCGGCTCGCCCAACCGGGTGCTGAATGCCATACCAGACCGCACGACAAACTCTTTACCATTCAGGCGCAGCGCGACGCACCCTTCCAGCACCACCAGCGTATAAAATGGGCAGCAGTGTAAAGACGTTGATTCGTAAGGCTGCAACACGCGCACGTTAGAGTTCGTCAGGCAAATACCGGAGGATAACGTCATCTCTTCGACATCGCCCTGCACAACGATACGCTTTTCTTTCGTACGATCGCGGCAAGATGACAGCTGCGGGAAATGGTAGTCAATCCCGTAACGTTCACCGATTTCGAAGAAATCCTCAATGGAAAAGAGTCGTTTTAACATGAGCCTGGAAGATACCCTCATCCTGTTTAACGCCCAGAATCAGGCCTGCGGTTATCGGGAATAGCGTGGAATAAAAACAGAAAAGCACTTTCTGCTTAATTGATACTCACCTTACCATTACCATGAAATCGCATCAATAAGACTGATAAGTATTCTCATTGATGTGTATTCTAAATCCTGAACACCTTCGCTCGCGTAGGTAAGGTTCTCTGACTGGCATCAGAAATCATGCTGAGGTATCAGTGAACGCCGAGTGAGCGACAGGACGTCGCGAAAGCCAGTGCCGCGTAGGGAACGCGTCACTGGCGACTCGATAAGCGTTCAATGATTCCGAAGGCACCGCGTAGCGGCAGGATTTCAGCCAATAGCCTGGGTACATAGGGCAAGCGGCGTTTGAGCTGCCCTATGTCGGGCGTGGCGTATTCGTCACAAAATATAACCTTTGCCCTCACGCCCGAAACGCCACCAGTCATGCATAACTCAGACAACAATATCTGTAAGCACCTTACTCAATCACTTAATCCGCATCATAGCCAAGATTCGGCGCCAGCCAGCGTTCAACCTCACCCACGTTCATACCTTTACGCACCGCGTAATCCTCTACCTGATCGCGTTGGATTTGCGCGACGGCAAAATATTTACTGTCGGGGTGGCTGAAATACCAGCCAGATACCGATGCGCCCGGCCACATGGCATAGGATTCGGTTAGCTTCATGCCGGTATGCTTTTCCACATCCAACAGTTGCCAGATTTGTACTTTCTCCGTGTGGTCTGGACAAGCCGGATAGCCTGGCGCAGGGCGAACACCCTGATAATTCTCACGAATCAGCAGCTCATTACTGAGGTTCTCATTCGGCGCATAGCCCCAGTAAACCTTTCGCACACGCTCATGCAGGTATTCCGCAAAGGCTTCCGCCAGACGGTCAGAGATCGCCTTCACCATGATCTTGTTGTAATCATCGTGCTGCGCTTCCCACAGATCGGCCAATGCATCCTCCTCCAGCCCGCCGGTCACCGCAAAGGCGCCCAGATAATCCGGCTTGCCACTGGATTTCGGCGCAACAAAATCGGACAGACAGTAGTTAGGGAAGTCGGGTTTTTCCGTCTGTTGACGCAGATGATGGCTGACTGACAGCACCGTTTCACGCCGTTCATCGGTATAAATCACCACGTCATCCCCAACACGGTTCGCCGGGAATAAGCCAACCACGCCACGAGGATTCAGCGCACCGCGCGCGGACAAATCGTCCAGCATCGCGTTAGCATCAGCAAAAAGGCGCTTGGCTTCTTCCCCCACCACGTCATCTTCCAGAATGCGGGGATACTTTCCAGCCAGCGACCAGGTCATAAAGAATGGCGTCCAGTCGATGTAGTTGCGCAGCGTTTCGATGTTAGCCGTTACCGCCTGCACACCCGGCCGATGTGCAATCGGCGGCGTGTAGTTTTCCCAATCCAGATCTGAGGCATTAGCGCGAGCCGCCTCTAACGTCACGGGCGGCGTTCTCGGCTTTTTACGCGCGTGCTGAATACGCACGGTTTCGTATTCTTTACGGGTACGCGCAACAAAGTCGCCATACTGCGTACTAGACAACAGAGCCGACACCACACCAACAGAGCGTGAGGCATTCTGCACGTAGACGGTCGGGCCGCTGTAGTTCTGCTCAATCTTCACAGCGGTATGCGCTTTAGAGGTCGTCGCGCCGCCAATCAATAGCGGCAGCGTAAAGCCCTGACGCTCCATCTCTTTCGCCACGTTGACCATTTCATCCAACGACGGTGTAATTAGCCCAGACAGCCCGATGATATCGACCTTCTCTTCACGCGCGGTCTTCAGGATTTTATCCGTCGGCACCATCACGCCCAGATCGATAATTTCGTAGTTGTTACATTGCAACACCACGCCGACAATATTCTTACCGATATCGTGAACGTCACCTTTTACCGTCGCCAGCAGGATTTTCCCAGCAGATGAACCTTTGTCTTTACTGGCATCAATGTAGGGTTCGAGGTAAGCCACCGCTTGCTTCATCACACGGGCAGATTTCACTACCTGCGGTAAAAACATTTTGCCTGCACCGAATAGGTCACCGACGACGTTCATACCATCCATCAGCGGACCTTCGATAACCTCGATCGGTCGTGACGCCTGCTGACGTGCTTCTTCTGTATCCAGCTCGATAAACTCGGTAATGCCTTTAACCAGCGAGTACTCCAGACGCTTCTTCACATCCCAGCCGCGCCACTCCGCCTGCGTTTTACTACCTTCATCTTCCGTTTTGCTACCGCGATATTTTTCCGCCAGTTCGAGCATGCGCTCGGTAGCATCGCTGCGACGGTTAAGGATCACATCCTCAACCGCATCACGCAGCTCAGCAGGAAGATCGTCATAGATCGCCAACTGACTGGCGTTCACGATCCCCATGTCCATACCATTGCGGATCGCGTAATACAGGAAGACGGCGTGGATCGCCTCACGCACCAGATCGTTGCCACGGAACGAGAACGACACGTTAGACACGCCGCCGGAGATCATCGCATGCGGCAGTTGCGCCTTAATATCTGCACAGGCTTCGATGAAATCCACCGCGTAGTTGTTGTGCTCGTCGATCCCCGTTGCCACGGCGAAAATGTTCGGGTCGAAAATAATGTCTTCCGGCGGGAAACCGACCTCTTCCGTCAGGATGCGATACGCCCGGCGACAAATTTCAATTTTACGCGCTCGGGTATCAGCCTGTCCGACTTCATCGAAAGCCATTACCACCACGGCTGCGCCATAGCGCCGCACCAGCTTAGCGTGATGGATAAAGGCCTCAACGCCTTCCTTCATAGAGATCGAGTTAACAATGCCTTTGCCCTGAATGCATTTGAGCCCTTTCTCAACCACATCCCATTTTGAGGAGTCGATCATAATCGGCACACGGGCGATATCAGGCTCACCGGCAATAAGATTCAGGAAGCGGGTCATCGCCGCTTCCGCATCCAGCATACCTTCATCCATGTTGATATCGATGATCTGCGCGCCACTTTCCACCTGCTGACGGGCGACATCCAGCGCTTCGTTGTATTTCTCTTCTTTGATCAGACGCTTAAAACGTGCAGAACCGGTAACGTTCGTCCGTTCCCCCACGTTAACAAACAGGGTGTTGGCATCGATAGTCAGCGGTTCAAGACCGGATAAACGACAAGCCACCGGGATCTCCGGCAGCTTACGCGGCGGCACGCCTTCCACTACTTTCGCCATCGCGGCAATGTGTGCAGGCGTCGATCCACAGCAACCGCCGACGATATTCAGGAAGCCCGATCGCGCCCATTCTCCGATATGTTTCGCCATATCAGCAGGATCCAGATCGTATTCCCCGAAGGCGTTAGGCAGCCCCGCATTTGGATGTGCGCTCACATAGCATTCTGAAATACGGGATAGTTCGGCGACATACTGGCGCAGCTCATCCGGCCCCAATGCACAGTTCAGACCGAAGGAAAGCGGGCGGGAATGACGCAGGGAGTTATAAAAGGCTTCTGTGGTTTGGCCAGATAACGTACGTCCTGATGCATCCGTGATCGTGCCAGAAATCATCACGGGCAATACGATCCCTAACGCCTCAAACTCACTTTCGACGGCAAAACTCGCCGCTTTAGCATTCAACGTGTCGAAAATGGTTTCGATCATGATCAGATCGACACCACCGGCGATCAGTGCGCGAGTGGATTCACGATACGCTTCGACCAACTGATCAAAACTGACGTTACGAAACGCAGGATCGTTAACATCGGGGGAGATCGATGCGGTGCGGTTCGTCGGGCCAAGCACACCGGCTACATAGCGCGGCTTATCCGGCGTTAATGCTGTCCATTTGTCTGCGCTGGCACGCGCCAGCTGGGCGGCGACGGTATTGATTTCCGCCGACAGCGATGCCATATCATAATCCGCCATCGCGATGGTGGTGGAGTTGAAGGTGTTGGTTTCGAGAATATCGGCACCGGCTTCCAGATAGGCGTTGTGAATTTCACTAATCACCTGCGGCCTGGTCAGCACCAGCAGATCGTTATTTCCCTTCACATCGCTCGGCCAGTCAGCAAAGCGCTCGCCACGATAATCTGCTTCCTGCAGGCGATAACCCTGGATCATGGTACCCATACCACCATCCAGCACCATAATGCGTTGCGCCAACTGACGCCGCAATTCATCTACCCGATTACTCACGCGAACCCCATTCCCAGCCAATAAATACGATATATATTGCGTCTATCCTAGCATAAGTTATGAACACCCTAACGAGAGGCAGCATGATGATTAGAAGTGAGATAAATAATACAGAGTCTGCGAGATAATTGTGGGACTACGTGGGGTGAACAGGGAAGAGATTGGATGGTAATTGTAATTCTCTTACAGTATGTGAAAAAACAGGCCGGACGAAAAATTTAGTAATCCTTCTGTTCGGCCTGTGAAATTTTACTCCCCTTGCTGTGGTTCGTCATCAAATTCACCATCATCAAACAGGCGTCTCTGCAGCCTGTCTGTCTCAGACTTTCTGACGCGTTTAATCACGCTGTAAACCCACTGTAGGGAAACGCCATACTTACGTGCCAGGTCATGATGATTACGGCCATTAAAGTCGTTGAAGATGTCGTGGTCGCGCTGAGAGATACGCCATAACGTTCCCATAGGAAAGTAGACGCTTTGCCCACCCCACACCTGCATCATGCGGCTGGCCACTGCCTCTCCGATTTGTTCAGCGATAGCAGTGTCGATCTCGACAACCTCCTTTATTGTGCTTGTAGTATGCTGCGCCAGTTCCACCAATAGCTCAGGCCCTTTGCTGCGGAAATTATTGCCGTTGTTCATTCTGGCTTCCTTACGCGGCGTTGCCACTGCTTCAGCTTCTCAATAATGATGCTGGCCTGTTCTGAATTCAGCCATTGCAGGCTATCAACGCCTGTTTCACGTTTTACCCAACGCGCCAGCGCTGCTTCAGAACGGTCACGAATGATGCCTGCATCAGCCATTTCTAACCATAATGAGCGGATTTTTCGGGACTGGGGAGAATCATCCAATGGACGAGAGCTGTTAGCCTTTTTTGCCGCTTTGATCTTAAACCCGCGTTTCTTCATGGCACTCAGCACATTATCTAACTGCGGGACTGTCATGTCCCGCGTAGATGTTTTGCCTGTAACGGTGATTAGCAACTGGCGATAGGTATCATCGTCCAGTTGCAGATCGCGTTTGGCTATATGGATCAACTTAATCAGTTGATTCTTTGTCATCGCTTTCCTCCCGCCAGACTTCGCCGCACAGCAATATGGCTTCAGGGCGGCGTTCATGGATAGCATCCAACACTAACTGGCATGACTCTTGGTTCAGATAGATGTCATCTGACACAGGCATTGCATCGCAGAAATCAGTACCGCAAGCCGATACCAGTAATACGAAACCAATAATCATGCGTCACCTCCGCAGGCAACAGTAATACCATCGCGCTTATTCGCTTTTGGCTTGCACCACTTTAACCATGCCTCTAATGCCTCCAGTGCAGCATCACCATCCGGCTCTTCGGGTACGCCGGGAACTAGCAGTTTGCCAGTACTTTCCCCCTTACCGTGGCGGGCAACAACTTCCAGCCAGCCTTTTAATGCGTGTTTTGGCCCTGTAGCTATCTGAATAACGCCTGAGCCATCTGCCTTATCTGTAGGCAACATATCGCCTATCTCAATAAGACCGCTGGCCCAGCACCATGCAACCTGTGGCGTGAGATCGTAATAGTTTTTGCCATCACAACGCGGGCAGACCACATCATAAATTGGGAAAGATCTATTTTTGAAATTGCGCTTTTCTAACCGTTCTGATGTCAGATGTTTATGACGGCAACGAGTGCATTTCACCGGTATATCTTTATTTGTCGCCGACATATTTCACCTCAAGCCTCTCAGCCAGTCGTTTTAATTTATTGTGCTTTGCCAGTTCGATTAACTTATCCATGCCATTCAGCCGGAACTGTTCGATCATGATCTCAACGTCGGCCATTTCCTCCGCTAAAGCGACCTCGTTACCGAGGCCGTTCAGGTTACGTGATGCGGCAGCACCTAACTCTGCTGCTTCTTCGATAAGTTTTAGCGTCTGAGACTCAGGGCCAAAGTGCTTTAACGCCATGCTATACAGCGTTGATCTATTGTGTGCAATACCTTTAATCATGTGCTCTCCGAATAGTGGTTATGCTGAATTACGCGTGCAGGATTCCCCGGCGTTGACGCCGAAATAAAAGCAAATTTCATTTTTTAATAATTAAATGGCAGCGATATCTAACGGGATATTAACCAGTTTCCCTGACTCGTCTTTCTTTCTAAAATTGATATACGTTTTCGATACAGCGACCAGTAACGATTCTGAAATTGCTTCCATCGCTTTTTTCCAGCGCTCGTCGTCAATTTTTACCCTGCGCAGAGACAAAATACGGGTGGTACTGAGATTGCCTTCTTTATCAACCTGAAAGGCATCAGAAATCAGCGCCAGCAGCTTTTCGTCGGCTCCTTGTGACCACTCCTTAACACATTCATCAATCAGTTCTTTTGCAATGTGTAACTCTGGCCCGAATGTCAGTGATTCCTGCACCTTGATAGTGATCTGCTTGTTGCCGTCAAAGCTGGAGAACGTCACGTTGCCTTTTACACCACCGCGAGTACGGCCATACTTCTCTGCTACCAAGTCCATGAATGCGTAGCACTCATCAAATGAGTGTTTTTTGAAATCACCCAAATCGGCGCTTTTGATCTCTGCTGACGCAACGCCGTCATTTACAAATGCGTCCATTGCCAGATCGTAATCAGAGACGTGGCTAATTGGAACTAACCGACCTTTGCGATCGGTCATGTATTCAGTTTTATTAATTTCCACGTTTATTTCCCCTCAATGTAATGACTCAGACCAGATAATACGGCACCCATGCTGCTCAAATTCCCCTTGTCGGAATCGACCATTGTTATTCACACCATTCAGCACATAACGCGCCACGCCGTTTTCAATCAATTTTGCACAGTGGCCATTTCTGGCAATACGGATAACCGGTTGACTACCCTTGAGCATTACACTGTGAACCGTCGCATTCATGGCACGTAATGCCGTCATAACGGCTTGCACGTTGGATAATTGCTCGTCAATATTCAAAACAGACGTCATATTTCAGCCCTCCAGAATATAAGGTGATCAGTGCAGTTCCCGATGAGTACGCATCATTTTGCTATAGATTTTCATCCCTGATGAATTGAGCTGCTTCACCAGTTTTGTATTTGCCACACTAATTGCGTTGGCAATCTCAGATTTAATCATTGTCGCCAGTAGCTGTGTCACGACGAGATCGTCCTTATCATTCTCAAACGAAATACTAATAGACTGACTGAGTTCTTGATTTTCTTTCACCTGTGCAGCAGGCAGCGGTTGTACAGAAATAATGATTTTGGCCACCGTTAAACCCCCTTAACCACATCAGCATTAACCACTGGCACACCAATCTCAGCGGCCAGATTCATTGCCGCAATCACCAGATTGGAAACGGCCAGCGGGTACAATAGGCTGACGTTCTTTCTGCCGCCGAGATTGCTGCTGAGACGTCCGCGAATAGCTTCAATCGCGCTGCCGTCCATAATGTCGGTTAGCTTCTTGCCTGTGCGCTCGACTTTAAACGTCAGAAACGCTTCCAGACTGTTATCCAGCGGCAGCAGCTCGACCACTTCACAGCGCTGGACAACCTCGCGCACCTCCATATTACGTTCGCTCAACTTGACGGCTAACTCCGGCTGACCAATCAGCACGATAGACAGCAGCTTCTTAAACCCACTTTCCAACTCGTAAAATCGCTTCAAATGCTTCAGCGTAGGGATCGGCAGGCTATGCGCTTCTTCAATCACCAGAACGTGACTGTAGCCCGCATTGCTGCTGTCTTTTAGTACGCGGTGCAGTTGGCGATAGCGTGCTTCTTGCGACCGTTTCACGCCTTCCAGCGGGGCGATAGTGTTGATGATCGCCTCGGCAATCGCTGCGGCTTTCAGCGTCTTACCTTTCACATCATTGTCCTCCATAGCAATCACATACGGCTCAATGACGATAACGGGCGCGTTCTCGCGATTGATGCGTTCGATAAGGTCGCGTCGCAGCGTCGATTTACCCGCACCAGACTCGCCGATAACCGCCATCAGCCCGCCATGTTTCGCGGTCTGATACAGTGACTCACGCACATAGCGGCTATCCGGCGTAGTAAAAACGTCTTCCGCGCCCTGAATGGCATCATCGGAAAATGGGTCACGGAACAGCCCGAATGCCTTTTTTGTTGCTGGAAATAACACCTGTTTTTTGAGTAACATGTTTTCCTCCGTTGTGAGGTCTGTTGTATCTGCTGTGCGGGATGTGCCGTCCTGCACAGCATCAAAACTACGTTGTGTTTCAATACCATTAGCCGACAGAAAGGCTGTCAGACGCTGGCGAATTTCCCCGGTGTTGGTGCGTGGCCACTGGTCGTGATTAACAATCTGTGCCAGCGTGGCCTCTGACACAGCGATATGTCTGGCGACAACGGCCTGCGAGAGCCGTGCCTGTTTTAACTGTTGTTTCAGTACCAGCATGTTCCCCCCTTAATTCCCGTTGACGATATTGATGACATTGCCGGAAACCGGCGTCAGCAGCGCATCGACAGCCTCATCCAGTTGTTCTTCCAGCACGCCAGCGGGATAAAGCTGAACCAACTGGTGAAAGTGTCCGGCTGTCCATGTCTGGTTACGGGCTGCAAACCGCTCACGCAGCGCCTTAGCTGCTTCAACTTGCGTCAGTGGTCGCTGTTCGATACGCGGGCTACGTACATCAGACTCCGTGCCACGGCGTGGCATAAACGCAGGTAACGTGGTGTCATCAATGTGTTTGTATGGGTCAAGTTTGCCGCCGAACGGCAACGCCTTCGCTTTACGTTCCGCTGCCGCATCCGTAGCGTTATCCGTTCCCGTCACTAACTGTTCAATTTCTTTCGCTGCGGTTTGGGCTGGCGTATCGGCGTGTGATTTGTAGCTTTCGCCTATCACTGCGGCAGAATCGGCAAAGCCAAATTCATTTTTGGTGACTTCATCGATCAGGAAGAAGGTGTCGTGGCCATCTTCACCAGTCAGCACCACTTGTGCGGCATCTGTACGCCACGGATTTCGGGTGATCAGCAACTTCTCGCCGACCATCACGCCGGGTACGGTAGACACATCGTATTCAATGCCACGGAACGATACGCGCAGCTTCGGTTTGACCTTGCGCTCTTCCGGTGTAGCGACGGCCAGTTCGCGGCAAACCTCAATAGACGGTGCTTTCACTAGCTGTTCGGCGTTGATTTTCAGCCAGATATCGGTGCGGGTCTGTCCGTGGCGGCTATGAACGGCGGTAGCGTTGAAATGAGAACGCCATTTCACGGCCAGTGCATTCAGCTCTTCCAGGCTATGAACCGGTTGGAACTTAAGGCCCGGCTCCAGTTTGCGTTCGATGATGTCGCGGGCCTTCTCAACGCTGCCTGTTGAGCGTGCCGCATGGGCTTTATGCGCCTTCAGATCGATACCCAATGCACGGCACAGGTTTTTTGTCATGCTTGCGGTGTTGGCAGAACCGGGATCGAGATACAGCAGCTTAGGCACGCCGTGCAGCACGTCCGCGCCTCCGCGCTCTTGCAAGGCGTTGATGAGCACAGAGCACAGGTTTTCGCCAGATTCAGCGCCCATCACATACTCGACATAGATCCAGCCGCTGGTGTGGTCAGTGATTTCATAGCTCCAGACGCGGTCACTGGCGATACGTGCCACATTGGCCGGTTTGTTCTTGTAGAACTTCGCGCTGTCCATCACCTGTAAGCCCTTATGCCCGTTGCTCAGGTAATAAAGGGTGCAAAGTGAGGCGTCGATTTCCCACACATGATTAGGATGCAGACTGGCCAACTCGGTAACGGGCGCTGGCTGGCTTAACTGATCGGGATGCAGGCCATAATTGCGCAGAGCGCGGCTGATAGCGGTCTCTGACAGGGCATAAAATTCGCCCGTGGTTTCATCAATACGCCCGGCAGCGATCATGTCGTTTGCCCGTAGTGTTTCGACTGCGTCAGCGATGGAATACAGACGTTTGCCGTTTTTACGGGTTGCTTCCATCAACGTAGCGGAAATCATGGCGGCTTCATCCCGCGTCAAGGCACTTTGCCCGGCATCGGCACGTTTTTTGCGTTTGTCAGTCACGGCAACCTCCTTTAACTTGCGTAGCAACGTGGCGCGAGATAGCCCTAGTTCAATACAGGCGGCGTCATAGATAGCGCCGCGTTCGCCATGCCCGGCCTGCCGTGCGGCGCGGGCTACAGCCACTAATCGTTCTGTCAGGGCGGCACTCATGGCGTCCCCTTATGCGTCTGTGCGCGGAATCGCAGGTTCCGGCGCATCCAGCCATGTCGGACGCTCGCTGCCGGTAGGCGCTGCCTCCAGGTCGAAAACGTCGCGGATATGGTGTAACGCCCGCTCTATCTGGCACACCAAACCCGCCATAAAGTCATACGGTGGCTCTACATTGTTATCGGATGTGAAGGCGGTTAATGTTGAAAAGGCAGTGTGGAGACGAACGGTGATAGCCGCTTCTGCTTCATACGCAATGGCGCTAACCTCTTTGCGCAGTTTCTCGGCTTCCTGATCGGGTGGTGGTGGCTGGATACGGGATTTCTTATCCAGCTTAGTGGTAAGGTCATCTATCTTTTGGTTTTTGTCGGTCAGAACACGCTGCTGGGCGGTATTGGTTTCGCGGGCTTCGCGCAGTGCGGCCTTCAACTCGCGGCAGGTCATGCGGCCAATGTCATCCAGCGTCATGCCAGCAACTGTGCCGCCATCAGCCAGTTCAGCGAGATCTTCATCATCTTCCAGCATCAACTCATAGAGTTTTGTTTTCCCTAAATGCGAAAGCGCTTTCGCATTTGAAGCAAGAGTTGGGGAGAGGAATTTCAATGAGGCTTGCATCATCTTTTGTGCGATACGTGTGGCAATACCTAGGCTATTCTCAACGATCTCAATAAATTCACCATGTGGTTCGTTTTCTTTCAGAATAACCAAACGCTTACCCGCCTCCAGCATAGCCTCAGCACTTTGGACCATATAAAACCGTGCTTCGTGAACTATGCGATCACGTTCATACGGCAGGCTGTCACCGAACTGAGCCATTACCTGTATACGGTGCTCGGTCAGTGCATTGAGTTTCACATTTAGATCGCCCGCTAACGGGGCATCTTCTACTAATTCAACCGTTTGTGATTTGGTGCGTGCCATTTCTTATCCTTAGCGACTGCCAGCCAGCAGGCGTTGATTCATTTCGTTAATACGGTCTTGCGCACGGGAGATTTCGTTCGCATGTGCCTGTGCGATTTGTAGTGCCTGCATCGAGAGAGCGAATCTGCCGTTATCCAGTTTCTGCGCCAACCCTTCCTCAATAAGGGTGTTCAAGGCGCGGTTAACGTTGGCCGGAGAATCATCCAGAGCCGCTGCCAGTTCACCGTTTGATACCCCGTTCAGGGTATGGCCGCGCAGGGCTTTGAGAACGCGCAAGATCCGAGCGCCTGCGCTGGAAACATTTGCCTTAGTCATGTCATTCCCCTTTTTGCGATATGTGATAATCTGTTACACAGGCTGATAGGTATCAGGCGGCACGGGCGGTGGTTTTAAGACCAAGTTTGACGGCAATTTCATGTGCCTGGCCGTATCTGGCTTTGGTGATGCCGTTCAGTACGCGATAGACCGCTTCACGAGAGTAACCATTCTCCTGCGCCCATTGGGTGATGGTGATACCGCGCTGCTGGAAGCGACTTTTAACTTGTTCAGGTGTCATGCTACGGCCTCCGGTTATGCAATGATGTTTGTAGTATTCGTGATAGATTATTGTCCCAAAAATGGGACTTGTAAAGGTTTTGGTGACAAAAATGTCCCTTGGCGAAAGATTAAGAGAAGAGCGTGAACGACTAGGATTCAGCCAAGCTGATTTTGCTGAGTTAGTTGGTGCATCAAGGAAATCGCAAATAAGGTGGGAAAAAGCTGAATCAGCTCCTAGCGCTGATTCAATAAGTCTGTGGGCCAATGTTGGCTTAGACGTGTTGTATCTGATCACTGGGCAAGCTCAGAAATCGTCATCAAAGACACAAAAAAGTAGTGAAATAGATGAAATTCTACTGGGTAAGATTGTTCATAAACTGGACTTATTAGCGAAACATGCCAATCGCAGATGGACACCTAGCGAACTCGTTTTACAGTCATCGAAAATATATAACTTTTTAATCAACGAGTCGGTAGTTGATGACGATAGGATCGATAACGTGCTTAAACTGGTTGTTAATAATTAAAAAAATATAGGATTCGCCATGGATAGAAGAGAACAAGAACTACATTCTTTAGCTGAACAAGTTATGGATAGCCTTAAACACCTTCCCCAAGATGGTCAAGAGCGGCAGATAACAATTAGTGTTGGAGGCAATAACCCTGGTTCTATTCATGTCGGATCTGTCGTCAATATTAATCCCGCACCAACTCGCTCTCGAGAACTTCATGAGAGAGATAGTCACGAATTACTTACTATAAAACGAAAGTTACTTACAAAAAACAAAGATGCCAAATGGCGTTGTTATTTCAATATTCCTTGTTTGTTATTGCTAAGCCTTGTTCTTATAGCATTCGCATTTGCCCTATGGAACGCTTATATGATGCTATTCGGCGGTGGGCTTACTAACTTACTGGTACTTAATGAAAAAACAATGGTGATTTTTGTTTCTTGGGGTGTGATTGTTATGTTTTGTGGGAAAGCGATGGATAAACATAGAAAAATCGAAAACAGAATAATAGATGAAAATCAGAATGTTATCGATACCATTGATGTAATTTTACGACGAAGGAATTCTTGAAAAATATAATTACTTTCATATAAGGATATGGACTATGCACAAATTAAAATTTGCTATCCCTATGGTGCTGATACTAGCTGGGTGCGGCGATGAACCAGAAAACAGTGTTAAACCTGAACCAAAACAGGCCCCAGCCCCTACATTCTCAATAACAACCGATGATCACGTTATTAATCAATTGTTACCCGCAATCCGTCATTTGCTTCCTGGCCTGGATAAATACTCCGAACAATTTCAGGAAAAGGCTATTGAGCATAACCGGTTTTTAACCATCAAGTTCCACATCCCTGATAACGCCACTATTCCTGCTGAATATATTGCTACCGGGCATAATTGCTTCATTGAAATCAATGATGATCGGACAGGCATGAAAATCCCCAAAAGTGCCTGTCAGTCCACCTTATTTGATCGCCAGGATGTTCAGATCAACAGCGATTACTGGGTATATTTCTACCCAGATGATTTGACCTATACGCCGCATGATTTCGCTAAAATGTCGAATGCAGAACGTATTGATATAGCGAAAAACTATCTCAATAAGGTGGCTAAAACTATTGAGAGTGTTCAACAAAAAGATAGTTGGATTGGTTACGACTTCCCAAATTATGGGCGGCAATTCCGGCATATTGTGTATGAAGGAAAACGCTTTCTAACTCAGGATATCATCCAACCCTATAGCTCCTGCCAAATGGTAGGGTTTAACGCACAAAGTTGGTGGTCTGAACAAGTAAGTTTTGCTCAAGACCCTGACTCTAATGATCCACAAAAGATGGCATCCGCCATGCAACGAATTAAAAAGATCTATGACGATTACAAAATAAGTGCGGCGGAATGTTCAAAGGACATCAAATCAGTACCAGAAAAACCTAAACCAACAGAGAGATTGCCACCCACCCCGGACAACAAACCACCCCGTCCAGGGTGTCTTATGGTGTTTACGCCAGATAATACGACGGAGTGGAGTTGTCCAATTAAATAAGAGTTAGAAACTACAGATCACCAGTTCCCGTCGCGGAATAGGTCTTCCCAATATAAGTGTTTTTCATGTGCAGTTGGTTGCAAGATTACAAACAGCAAATAAAACAAGGTGGATAACGAATGTCTGAGCAGGCCATTGAAGTCAAACACGTCGTAGTTCATATTCTGGATAAACAACAGAATGGTGATGCATCGGAGCGCTTGAGTCCTGAAGAGGGTATGGTCACTGAAGCCTCCCAGCGCTTGATCAACGATATCTGTGCCAAATACGCAGGCCGGACAGGCAAAGGTTACGGCTATTTTGAAGGGGATACGGATAATTACCCGATGGAACGAATGGCCGGTGATTATCTGGACGACACTGATGATTTTTACCGAAGTTCCTGTCGAATGATGCATCACCTAACAGAACGCTCACAACGAGAAAATATGGCTACCGGTGGGTACGTTCTGTTCGCACACATTGAGATAGGAAACAACGAACATCTGTTGATCGCAATCGTTAGTGCCACCATCGGGTCAACCGTCACTGACGATTTTAACATTCAGGACAGTACCTATCTGGACATCGCTAAGTTGCGTATGGCTGGGCGTATTGATTTAACCGCGTGGGAAAGTGGTGCGGAGCGTTACATCAGTTTCCTTAAAGGTCAGGGAAATGTTTCAAACTACTTTAAGCAGTTCCTCGGCTGTAATGATGTTCTAATCGCCAAACGTGAGTCTGAAAAATTACGCGATACTTTGACAGCGTTTGCGGCAGAGAAAAATCTTGAAGGTGCAGAAAAAGACGCGTTTCTTAAGGGAGCATTTGAGCATTTACAGGCATTAAGCAAAGCCGGTGAGCCACTTAGTCTTGAAACCTTTGTTAATGCTGTCTGGCCCCATGCGCCTGAGGAATTATCAAGTAAACTTGCTGCTGAAGAACTCGGTCTGTCAGATGGTTTTGTGCCTGACGGGCGCGTTATCCGGGCGTTAGTGTCTTTCAAAGGCAAATCCAAATATTGGGAACTCAAGTTTGATCGGGAAGGGACAACTTCCGGTGACATTGACTATGACCCAGAAACAAATATCATCACCCTGCGCAATGTGCCTGATGAATTCAGGGATATGTGGCTAAATGAGGTTTAATCGTGACGATTTCGTTTGAGACGCTAACAGAGTTGTACCGTCGCATGGAATTCCAGGAGGAGTTCCGTGTCGGTTCGCTGTTGCTCTCTGACCAGTCCGATTGCGACCTGATTAACACATTGCTGGAAGATCCACGTGAGTACGGAGTTTCTGTTGATACCGGAACGGTCGAGCCAGGTTGTGCCATCACCCTTCGCGTAACACCACCACGGAGCGGGCTTGGAGTTGTGTTTGCCACGCACAGCATATTGCTGAGCGCACCAAAGCATCAGTGCCAGGAACCCGCTAATTACTTCATTCTTGAGACAAAATTTTGCAACGATGATACAGAGGTTCCGGCCTTCATCAAGAACTACCGGGCGATCCTAAAGTTTGTTGAACTGCTGAAAGGGGCTGCGGCTTATTTTGACAATACTGCCTGTCAGTTGGTTTTTTTGAAAAAAGAAGTTATTAAGCTATTGCCGCGCTTTACAGCAGAGACCGTGCAAAATCTGAAACGTGAACATCTGGATAACTTGATGGCTTGTTTCAACGACGATACGCACAAGGATCAGAAGCTGGACATTTTGATTGAAAGTATCCAGGCGGTCAGCGAAGACGTTGATTCGCAGGACATGTTTGCATTTTGTCTGGACAATATTCAGCGCCTACATGAACAATTCCTTAAAGGGTATCGGATCTACTCTTCTGGCTTCTCCTATGACAAGGTGATGGATCAGCTGCGTGCCGCAAAAGTTGAAGAAATGGGTAAAATCCACAAGACGTTTTCAGATATTCAGAACCATATCCTTGGTATTCCTGTGGCATCGGTCGTTGTGGCCACCCAATTCAAAGAAGTCGCAGGTTGGTCAGGCCAGGGGATAACAAACACAATAATCCTGCTGGGGTGTATTTTTGCTGCGACACTAATCTGGCTGGCATTGTCGAATCAAATGCAATCCATGAAGGCACTGGGCGAAGAAATCGAATATAAAAAAAAGCAGATAAATAAGGAATTCTCTTTCATCAAAGATGATGTGGAGGGGGTGTTTAACAGTATTACTGCGCGATTGAAAACGCAGAAACGCACCTTTAGGATCATTCGCGGTGTGCTGGTTATTGGTATCGTTACAGCAATTACGATTTATTGCTGGTACACAAAACCCGTTTTTAACTGGGTACTGTCCTTCTTTGAGTGCATGTAGTTTATCTGTTTTTTACTGTCAAAAACTCCAAATAACAAGCTCCCGTCGCCGAGCAGCGTTCACCGTCTACTGCCACTTCTAACGCCGTTTAAAATCGCCACATGACGTAATGCGCCATGCTGTCTTCACTTACATAAGGAGACAGCAATGAAACTCAACCTCTTTCGACTCACACGCCTGAAGCGCCTTTTAGGCTGGCAACTGACTGCCGTGTTACTGCTGGCTGTTATCGCGTTGGTATCACCGCAGCAACTCCCCGTCGTCATCTACAAAATCTCACTAATCACGCTCGCTGCGGTGCTGGGCTACTGGCTTGACCGTTCATTGTTCCCCAAAGCAGCGCTAGGCCAGTACCTGGTGCATGACCCGGAACTGATGAAGTGCGGTGAATACCCGGTCAAAAATGGCTATCAACGGGTATTTGCTGCGGCCTTGATCCGTCGCGCCATTATCGTGGCGGCGGTCTGTCTGGCCGTGGCGATGGGGCTATAAAAATGGCTAACCGGATTCGTAATAACGATCCAGGAACAGGGCTGTTGTTACTCCTATTCATCCTGTTGCTAGTCGGTGCGTTGGATAGTGATGCCGCTCAACCGCCTGCTGTCGCCCAGCAGTACCGCAGCGACCTTATCCGTAATGCCCGGCTGGACTGGGGGTTGAATGCGCCGGTGGCCGATTTTGCAGCACAACTCCATCAGGAATCCGGCTGGAACCCCCGCGCGGTGTCGCCCGTTGGCGCTCAGGGACTGGCGCAGTTTATGCCAGCTACGGCTAAGTGGATTAGCGGCATCATGCCGGAACTCAAAGCCAACCAGCCGTTTAATCCCGCGTGGTCGATACGGGCATTGACAAAATATGACCGCTGGATCTGGCAGCGTGTTATTGCGGCTGATGATTGCCAACGGATGGCGATGACGCTCTCCGGCTATAACGGTGGGCTGGGTTGGGTACAGCGCGATCAGAAACTGGCGGCACAACGTGGGTTAGATCGTCAGCGCTGGTTTGGGCATGTCGCTACCGTCAACGCCGGACGTTCTGCGGCTAACTGGCGTGAGAACCGTCATTACCCACAGCGCATCGTGCAGGAGTTAGCGCCGCGCTATCTGACATGGGGAGGCCGTAGCTGTGCTGAACCTGCTTAAAACGCTGCCGTGGAAAACCTTGCTATGGGTTGCTGCCGTATTGCTGGCGCTGTGGCTGATTTACCAGAAAGGTTATGAGAGCGGATTCACCAGAGCGGAATCCGCGGGTAATACTGCACTGGAGAAACAGAAATCGGCATCCGATGCAACGCTCGCACGCCTTCAGGCAGATATCGCTCAGCAGCAACAGCAACGGGCGGAACAGGCCAACGCTGCCTTACAGGCATGGCAGCAGCGCTATCAGCAACTAGTCACATCCGCGAATACCGCCGAGCAGCATTACCTCGCTACCACGGCGTCATTGCGCCAGCAAAATGAAAACCTGAAGCGGAGAATTGATGATGTCACGCAACGCTGGATTGATGAACGCGGCCAGAGCCGTCCTATTGAGTGCGTGTTTACTGTTGGTTTCGTGCAGCAGTACAACGCCGCCTTTGATGCCGTTGCAGGAACAGCCGCTACCACCGCTGCCAGCAGGGCTGGCGATACGTCCGCAGACACTGCCACCCTTGACGCCAGGCTACGCGACTCCGGCGTTACCCAGCGAGACATCCTCGCCCACAGCACCGACGTCGGAGAACGTTACCAGCAGCTTGCCGCGCAGGTAAATGGCCTCTTGGATTACCTCGCTGCCTTACAGAACGGGAAGGAATAATGAAAATTGAAGTGGAGTTCTGGCAACTGGTGGGTTTGTTGCTGGGTTTTTTAGGGTTCGTCTTTGCTGCCGGGAAAATTCTGCTGGCGCAGATAGAGCAGCGCCTGAACGAACGTTTTGGCGCACTGGAGCAGGCACGCTCTCAAAGCGAAAAAGGCTGGCAGCGATTGGAGCGAGAGTTTCTGGAATTTCGAGCCGATCTTCCTGTGACCTATGTCCGGCGTGAGGACTACATCCGTGGGCAGACTGTGATCGAGGCTAAGCTGGATGCGGTTTACAACAAGCTGGAATTGGTGCAACAGCACCGAATTAACGGAGGACAACATGGTTGATATCACCCGCGTGCGCCGTGAGGGGCTGCGCTGGAGTTTGCTGGTCGCGCTCAATAAAACCCGCCCGTATACCGCCAGTGAGACGCTGTTACTGGATATCGCACGGGCTATTTACCCGGATACCACACCGCTGGAGCTGCGACGCGAACTGGACTATTTGTCTGACCGCAAGATGGTGGATCTGACCAAACGCCCCAGCGGTGACTGGTTTGCCGATTTGACGCGGCTGGGCGTTGACATTGTGGAGTACACGGTTGAGTGCGGCCCAGGGATCGCCCGGCCTGAAAAATACTGGAGCGAATGATATGGCCCGTCGCAGCACTATCGACAAACTGCCTGAAGAGGCTCGCCGCTGGCTGGAACGGGCGCTGACCGAATCCGGTTTCAGCGGTTATGCCGAACTGGAAAGCCTGCTGCGTGAGCAGGGTTACCTCATCAGTAAATCGGCGATCCACCGTTATGGCCAGAAGATTGAAAAGCGTTTCGGTGCCATTCGTGCCGCAACAGACGCCGCCCGCATGTTGACCGAAGGGGCTGCGGACGATCAGGATGCACGTTCGGAGGCAGTCATCGCGCTGATCCAGACTGAACTGTTTGAGAGCATCGTCCAGTTGCAGGAAGCCGACGAAGGTGAAGTTGACCCACAGGAGCGCGTGGCGCTGTTGTCCAAAGTGGCCAAGAACGTCGCTACGCTGTCGCGGGCCAGTGTCAACCTGAAGAAGTTTCAGGCTGAAGTCAGAACCAAAGCGCAACAAGCGGCAAGCAATGCTGAGAAAATTGCCCGTAAAGGTGGCCTGTCAACTGACGCGGTGCAGGCGCTGCGCCGGGAGATTCTGGGGATCGCGTCATGACAACCTCATCTGGAAAGATTGCTCCGGTGTTACCCGATACCTCGCAGATGGACGCACCTGCCGTTCTGATGCCGTACCAGCAGCTCTGGGTGGCTGATATGTCCCCGCTCAAGGTGATTGAGAAGAGCCGCCGTACCGGTATTACCTGGGCAGAGGCGTCCGATAACGTGTTGACCGCAGCCTCTTCAGCCCCTGCTGGGGGTATGAACGTCTATTACATCGCCTATAACCAGGACATGACGGTTGAGTATATCCAGGCGTGTGCGATGTGGGCGCGGGCGTTTAACTATGCGGCCAGCGAGATTGAAGAAGGTTTCTGGGAAGAGGACGAAGACGACAAGTTCATCAAGACCTACACCATCAAGTTCCCCGACTCCGGTTTTCGCGTTGTCGCACTCTCCAGCCGCCCGTCTAACCTGCGTGGCCGTCAGGGCATCATTGTGATTGATGAGGCCGCATTCCATGAGCAACTGGATGAACTGCTGAAGGCCGCACTGGCGATGCTGATTTGGGGTGGTAAGGTGCGCGTTATTTCCACCCATGACGGTGATGACAACCCTTTCAATACGCTGATCGGGGATATCCGGGCGGAACGTCAGGGCGGCAGTGTCCAACGCATCACCTTTAAAGAGGCAGTAACGGAGGGGTTATTCAGCCGCGTATGCCTGCGTACCGGGCGTGAATGGTCTGCTGCTGCAGAAGCAGAATGGATGGCCTCGGTGTACAAGTTCTACGGCACCGGTGCATCTGAAGAGCTGGACTGCATCCCTGCTAATGGCGGTGGAGCCTGGCTGTCCCGCGCCCTGATTGAATCCCGCATGTCAGCCGATACCCCTGTTTTACGTCTGACCTGCCCGGAAGGCTATGAGCTGCAATCCGATGAAACGCGCTGGAGCGAAACACAGGACTGGCTGGACACCCATCTGAAACCGTTGCTGGATGCACTACCGAGAGGTGCCCGCTCGTTTCTGGGGCGTGATTTTGGCCGCAGTGGCGACCTGTCGGTAGATTATCCCCTGTTGCAACAGAAGAATTTGGTGCGGCAAGTGCCGTTCGGGCTGGAACTGCGTAACGTCCCTTTCAAACAGCAGGAGCAGATCACCTGGTATTTGATGGATGGCTTGCCGATGTTGCTGGGTGCGGCATTCGATGCTCGGGGCAACGGCGCATATCTGGCTGAGTACGCCATGCAGCGTTACGGTGCCAGCCGGGTGCAGCAGGTCATGCCTACGGAGGGCTGGTATCGGGACAATATGCCGCCTGTCAAAGCCGCGCTGGAAGACGGCAATTTGGTCGACCTGCCAAAGGATGAAGATACGCTGGATGATCTGCGGGCTGTTCAGGTGGTGAATGGCGTTCCGCGTGTGCCGGAGCAGCGTTCAAAAGCCAAATCAGATGGAGGTAAACGTCACGGTGACGCAGCCATTGCACTGGCGCTGGCCTACTACGCCAGCCGGGAAATTAACAAAGGGCCGGTGACGGCATCCTCCCGCAGACGCAGAACGTCTGCACGGTTACTGGAGAACTACTAATGGCACGCGGACTCTGGGTTTCCCCTACCGAATTTGTTTCCTTTTCCGAGCCTAAGAAATCACTCAGCGAACAGATCGCCTCACGTGACCGCAGCATGGATTTCTACGGATTGGGCATGTATCTGCCGAACCCCGACCCGATCCTGAAAGCGCAGGGAAAGGATATTCGTATTTATCGTGAGCTACGCACCGATCCGCTGGTTGGCGGCTGTATCCGTCGCCGTAAGGCTGCGGTGAAAACGCTGGAGCGCGGCGTCGATAGAGGGAGCGCCCCTGTCCGGGTGTTCAGCTTTATCCGCGATATGCTGACGGATATGGATATGTCGCGCATTATCGGGGAAATGACCGATGCGGTGCTATATGGCTACCAGCCCTGTGAAGTGATGTGGCAACGCTCCGGGACAAGCTGGCATGTTAGCGACATCGTCGGTAAACCCTCTGACTGGTTCCAGTTCGACACCGACAACCGGCTGCGCTTTCGCTCCCGTGACAGCGGGTTTGAGGGCGAAGCCGTGCCGGACTATAAGTTTCTGGTGCCGCGTCAGGATGCGACCTATGACAACCCGTATGGCTTCCCCGACCTGTCGATGTGCTTCTGGCCCGTCACCTTTAAAAAAGGCGGGATGAAATTCTGGGTACGGTTTGCCGAGAAATACGGCTCGCCGTGGGTGATCGGCAAACATCCTCGCGGCACGCCGCAGGGGGAAATTGACAACCTGCTGGATTCACTGGAAGCAATGATCGAGGATGCCGTTGCCGCGATTCCTGATGACTCGTCTGTTGATATCAAAGAAGCGGCAGGCAAAGCCGACAGCAGCGAGATTTACCAGAATCTGATCGCCGTATCGCGTGGCGAAATCGCTATCGCCTTGCTGGGGCAAAACCAGACCACCGAAGCGACAGCGAACAAAGCCTCTGCGCAAGCGGGTCTAGAGGTTACTGACGATATCCGGGATGGAGACAGCGATATTGTGACCAGCGCTATCAACCAACTCATCCGCTGGGTGGTTGACCTTAATTTCGGCAGCAACGTTGCCGCGCCGGTGTATAAGCTGTGGGAACAGGAATCCGTCGATAAAGTACAAGCTGAACGTGATGAACGGCTCAGTAGCGCGGGCGTGGTCTTCACCCCGCAATACTGGAAGCGTGAGTACCAGTTGCAGGACGGCGATATCGACGAAACGCCCAAAGAGACGCTCCCTGGTCAATCGCTGGCGTTCGCGGAAGCCGTCAATGCTGACGTTGACGCACAGGACGCGCTCGATGCCGCGCTGGATGTTGTGATGAATGGTGGACAGCTCGACGACACACTGGAGCCGTTGCTGGCTCCGCTGTTTGAACGCCTCCAGTCCGGCGTTCGTCCCGGCGAGCTGCTGGGTGAACTCGCGGAACTGTATCCGCAGATGAAGGCCGACGATCTGCAAGAGCGCCTGGCGCGTATCCTGTTCGTTGCCACTATTTGGGGGCGTCTGCATGAGCATCACCGCGACTGAATTAGCCTACTGCATGACGTTGCCGCCTAAACGAGCCATCAGTTACCTTCAGGCAAAGGGCTACGTTATAAGCTGGGACTGGGAAGAAGTCTGGCAAGAATCCCATACCCGCGCCTTTACCGTTGCTAAAGTGACTCGGCTGGATATCCTGGAGGACATCCGCCGTGCGTTGCAGCAGTCGTTGGACGAGGGGCTGACCGATCACTGGTTTCGTAAAGAGCTGGAGCCGGTGCTGCAGAAAAAGGGCTGGTGGGGGCCGCGCGATACCACTGACCCGGTGACGGGTGAACCGGTCACTATCCAGCAGGGTAGCCCGTGGCGGCTGGATACCATCTTCCGCACAAATATGTCAGTGCTCTATAGCGCGGGCCGTTGGGCGGCGCAGATGGAAAACGTCGATGACCGGCCTTACTGGATGTACAGCGCTATCCGTGACAAGCATACGCGGCAAAGCCATTTATCAATGCACGGGTTGGTTTTTCGTTTCGATGATCCCTTCTGGCAGGCATTCTACCCGCCGAACGGCTGGCGCTGCCGCTGCAGTGTGATCGCCCTGAGTCAGCACGATATCGAACGGCGCGGACTGAAGGTGGCCAACGCGATTAATTCGATGGGCTGGGAACTGAAACTGGTCTCGGAGAAAACCAGCGAGATGCAGCGCGTGGCCACGTTCAACACCGGCAGCACCAAGATCAGCACCGACCTGGGATGGTCGTATGCGCCGGGCGCGGCGTATCGCCCGGACTTGGCCCGTTATCAGGGCGGCCTCACGTCCCTGGCTAAACAGGAGTTATCGTCATGAGTACCGTCAGCATCACGATTAACGACAGCGATCTGCGTCGTGGACTGCGTGCGCTGGAGAGCGCAGCGGCGGATATGATCCCGGCGATGCGCAAGATTGCCGGCACGCTGCACGCGGAAACCGATATCAATTTTGATGAGAGCGGACGACCTGAATGGATTGTGTCTCAGGCAGCGGAAGACCGGTACGGCCAGACACTGCGCAAAACCGGACGGCTGCAGGGATCGGTATCAACCGAATATGATTCCAGCACGGCGATGATCGGCACCAACACCATTTATGGTGCTATCCACCAGTTTGGCGGCAAGACCGGGCGCAATGAATCCGTAGAACTACCCGCCCGTCCGTATCTGCCGATGGATGAAGACGGCAACCTGCAATCTGAGGCGGTCAACTCGGTATTGGACACCATTCAACGCCATCTTGAATCTGCGGCTCAGCGTTGATTTCACGCAGCACGGTTAAGCCAATGTGCCGCCTATCCTGAAAAATGGCTTAAATTCCTTTATAAAGGCTTTACAGCCGCACTATTCCCATCATACCAAACCGGCTTTGCTCCCCGTTTTTCTTAATGGGGGTTAACAGCCAACTTTAACGGTTCCGTTGACACTGTCCTGAGTTTTCCAAACCGGGACAGCACTATGCCACTCCACATTTTTAAATCCGGCA
Source organism: Pectobacterium atrosepticum (assembly GCF_000740965.1). Taxonomy (NCBI): domain Bacteria; kingdom Pseudomonadati; phylum Pseudomonadota; class Gammaproteobacteria; order Enterobacterales; family Pectobacteriaceae; genus Pectobacterium; species Pectobacterium atrosepticum. The sequence goes on from NZ_CP009125.1 coordinate 4,353,228, forward strand.
CCCATACCGACATGCATGGCACGCAGTTGCCGTTTACGCTCGCTGATTTGGCAGCCTGTGCGGCGGCGTATGACCCTGCCGTGCATGAGGCCCCGATGGTGATCGGCCACCCGAAAGCGGATGCACCGGCTTATGGCTGGGTGGCCTCACTGTCAACCAGCGGCGGCGATCTGCTGGCTGAGCCTAAGCAGGTCGATCCGCAGTTCGCAGAACTGGTGGATGCCGGCCGTTACAAGAAAGTTTCCGCCTCGTTCTACTTGCCTGATTCACCCAATAATCCAAAGCCCGGCACGCTCTATCTGCGCCATGTAGGGTTCCTCGGCGCACAGCCGCCGTCGATTAAAGGGCTGCGACAGGTGGCCTTCAATGAACAGGAAGATGGCGTGGTCGAGTTTGCCGACTGGGGAATGATGACCAGCGCCAGCCTGTTCAGTCGCCTGCGTGAGTTCATCATCAGCAAATTCGGCATGGAAGACGCCGATAGCGTCCTGCCCTCATGGCAACTCGACACGCTGCGTGATGAAGCCGCACAGGAGGACAAAACCGTACAAACCGCTCCGGCATTTCAGGAACCCAACCCCGCTAATCCCACATCTACCCATGAGGACACCACTGTGACCAAAGAAGAAATTGAGGCCCTGCAGGCCGAGAACGCTCGCCTGAAGGCAGATGCTGCCACCCGACTGGCTGCTGATGTGAAGCAGCGGCAGGAAACGGTGCATACCGGCAACGTCGCCTTTGCTGAAAAACTGGTGACGGAAGGCCGTCTGGTTCCTGCGGCAAAGGCCGTTGTCATCGCGCTGCTGGATGAAGTATCCAAAGGCGAACAGCCGGTTGAATTCGCTGAAGGGGAAGTGAAAAAGCCGCTGGCTAGCGCGTTTAAGAAGCTGTTAGGCGGTGCGACACCTGTACTGGATTTCAGTGAGCACGCCACCAAGGATCGCGTCAACGTCGATCTCACCACGACGTCAGCGGAATTTGCTGAAGCCGATCCTGATCGCCTGGCACTGCACCAAAAAGCCACAGCGCTGGCGAAGAAAGAAGGCATTAGCTACGACGCCGCTGTCGCTCGCTGCCTGTAACCGCAGCAATCCGTAACCGTAAGAAAAGGAGACATCATGTCTGATTATTTAAGAGGTAAACGCGTCGTTGACCCTGTGCTGACCAGTGTGGCACGGGGTTACAAGAATGCCGCGTTTGTCGGCGAGAGCATCTTCCCCATCGTTCAGGTGGAAAAGGAAGGCATTGTGGTGCCGCTGTTCGGTAAAGGCGCATTCGTTGAATACGACACCGAACGTGCGGTCGGCGCAGAAAGTAACGTGCTGCTGCGTGAGAAGTCCAGTTCGATGGATTTAGTGCTCAATGAGCATGATTTGGCTGCACCAGTGGACTACAGGGAACAAGCTGAATCGCTGTTCAATGAAGAGGCAAAAGCCATTCGTCGTGCGACTAACGGCGTCAACCTGAAGCGAGAACTGTATGCCGCCCGACTGGCGCAAGACCCGAAGGTTTATCTGGCAGCGTCTAAAAAAACACTGGCTGCTGCGGAGCGCTGGGCAAATGGCAAGGGTGAACCCGTCACCGTGATTGAGGCGGGTATCGAAGCTGTTCGTAATGCAACGGGCTTACGCCCGAATCTGCTGACGATGGGTGCCAGCGTCATGTCGGTACTGCGTTATCACCCGGCGATTCAGGCACAAATTGGGGCTAACGAGCGTAAACGGATCACAGCGGAAATCCTGCAAGACATTTTCCAAATCAATAAGGTGCTGATCGGTGAACCGGTGTCTAGCCCGGACGGTAAGAAAGCCCCTATCGATGTCTGGGCTGACAACCTGATGCTGCATTACGTTTCACCGCCGCAGCCAGGTACGGAGAGTGCGGACGAAAACGAACCCTCGTTTGGCTATACGTTTCGGCGTAAAGGGATGCCTGTCTCTGACAAATATCCGGGCGTGGGCGGCAAAGTCTCCTACGCACGTTTCACTGATATCTACAAAGTCGCCGTGGTTGGTGGTGATGCCGGGTATCTCATCACCAATATCCTGAAATAACGGGGGCATTATGGGAGCCACACAACAGGTCATTCTGACCACCACGGTTCTGGCCACTGCTGCCCTGGCACAGCAGCGTTTTGTCGGCGCGGATAACGCCCCGTGTCAGGCGGGTGCTGCCGCATTGGGCGTTGCCGAGGTGGATGGTGCTACGGGTGACGCCGTACCGGTCAATGTGCTGGGTATTGTTGTCGTCGAAGCTGGGGCGGCTGTCGGGCGTGGTATGTCTGTCCAGTCGGACGAGTCCGCCCGCGCCGTTCTACTGACGGACGCGGGCGTATCGAATGGCATCGCACTGGATGCAGCCCTCACCGAAGGCGACGTCATCCGTATCCTGCGCGGGGTGTAACCATGTACTGCACGTTGGCGGATTTACTTGAACAGGTGCCGGAGTCCACGCTGATCCAGTTGACCAATGAAACGGTGGGATTTGATGCGCCACCTCCGGTTAACACCACGGTAGTGGACAGTTGCATTCGCTACGCCGATGAGCTGATCGACGCCCATCTGCGCGGGCGTTACAACTTGCCGCTGACTGAAATCCCCACCGTGCTACGCGACATTGCGGTCACGCTGACCCGCTACCGTTTATATGCCCGTCGCCCGGAAGGGACGATGCCGGATACGGTAAAAGACGACAACAAAGTGGCCACGCGTCAACTGGTGGATATTCGTGATGCGAAGCTGACGCTGGCCTTACCGTCAACCAGTCAGGATGTACCTGAATCCGGCGAGTTTCGGGTACGGGCGCGTCGGCCAACCTTTGGCGGCCACAAGGGCATGCTGGAGAAATACTGATGGATGTTAATCCGGTTATCGAAGCGGTTGTCGCTCGCCTGAAGGAAAAACTGCCTCAGCTACAGATTGAGTATTTCCCGGAAAAGCCTGCTGACTTTCGCCTCAATCATCCTGTTGGCGCGGTACTGGTGAGTTACGCCGGTTCCCGCTTTGGCAAACCGGAAGATATCGGTGCGGTGATGCAGTCCCACACCATTACGCTGAACACCACCGTGGTGTTTCGTCAACTGAATGGACGTCAGGGCGCGGTGGCGGTGCTCGATGTCGTGCGTCTGGTGCTGTGCGGTTACAAACCGCCGAACTGCCGCCGCAAAATTTGGCTGGTTCGTGATGTGTTCCTGGGCAATGTCGGTGGGCTGTGGCAGTACGCGCTGGATTTCTCCACTGAATCCGTCCAGTTGGAAGACACCGATTTACCCGATGGGCCGTTACTGTCCCTGGTCAATTATGAGGAAAGCGAATCATGAAATACCGTTATACCGGGCCATCCAGCGGCGTCACGCTGGCTGACGGCACCGAGGTGCTGTTGTGGCCAGACAGCGTGGTCTCCCTCCCGGAAGAGCACGATTACGTCAAAACGCTGGTTGCGCTGAAGCATTTACACGCCGAGCCGGATGCCACCGCTGTATCCGCTTCTCGCCGTAAAAATGCAGGCGAAGAGAAAGTGGAGGTGAACAGTGGCAGCTAACTATTTACACGGCGTCGAAACCACGGAAGTGGAAAACGGCGCACGCCCGGTGAAAACCGTTAAATCTGCTGTTATCGGCCTCATCGGCACCGCGCCAACGGGGCTGGTCAATACCGTCACGTTGTGCCTGTCGGAGAAAGATGCGGCACAGTTCGGCAGCCAGTACAGCGGTTTCACCATTCCGCAAGCGCTGGATGCTATCTATGACCACGGCGCGGGAACGGTGCTGGTCATCAACGTACTTGACCCAGAAGTGCATAAAACCCACGTCGATAATGTCAGTGTGACGGTGGTAGCCGCGACAGGAAAAGCCCAACTGGCACACCGTGCCATCGCTAATGTGGTGTTACGCCAGTCGCTGGAAACCACACCGTATATTAACGGCACCGACTACCAGCTCGATGCGCAAACCGGTGTGATTACCCGACTTAACAGCAACATCCCGACAGATGACGCGGTGCTGGCCAGCTACGATTACGCTGACCCGACTAAAGTGACGGCGGCGGAGATTATCGGGGCGGTCAATGCGGCGGGGAACCGTACCGGCATGAAGCTGCTGCACGATACCTATAACCAGTTCGGTTTCTTTGCCAAAATCCTCATTGCGCCGGTGTTCTGTACCCAGAACAGCGTCAGCGTGGAGCTGATTGCGCTGGCTGATAAACTGGATGCCATCACCTATATTGATGCACCGATTGGCACCACGTTTGCGCAGGTACTGGCGGGCCGTGGGCCGAGGGGCAGCATCAACTTCAATACCAGCTCTGACCGCGTGCGGCTGTGCTATCCGCATGTCAAAGTCTATGACGCACAGACCAACAGCGAACGGCTGGAGCCGCTGTCACAGCGTGCGGCGGGGTTGCGTGCCAAAGTCGACTTGGAGAGAGGTTTCTGGTGGTCGTCTTCCAATCAGGAACTGCTGGGCATCACCGGCGTGGAGCGTCAGCTCTCGGCGATGATCGACGACCCGAACAGTGAAGTGAACCTGCTGAACGAACAAGGCATTACCACCGTGTTCAACAGCTACGGCTCCGGGCTACGCCTGTGGGGCAATCGCTGTGCGGCGTGGCCAACCGTGACCCATATGCGCAACTTTGAGAACGTGCGACGCACCGGTGATGTGATCAACGAGTCTATCCGCTACTTCAGCCAGCAATACATCGATATGCCGATCACCCAGGCGTTGATCGACGCGCTGACCGAATCGGTTAACGGCTACGGCCGCAAGCTGATTGGTGACGGTGCGTTGCTGGGTTTTAAATGCTGGTACGACCCGGCACGCAATGAAGAAACGGAGCTGGCAGCGGGTCACCTGTTGTTGAGCTACAAATACACGCCGCCACCGCCGTTGGAGCGGTTGACGTTCGAGACGGAGATCACCTCCGAATATCTGGTCACGTTGGAGGGCAATAGCTGATGGCCGGGAAAATTGAAGTAAACCGCATCACCAACGCCAACATCTATCTGGATGGGGTGAACCTGCTGGGGCGTGCTGAAGAGGTGAAACTGCCGGATGTCAGTATGGTGATGCAGGAGCATAAGGCGCTGGGGATGGTGGGTAAGGTCGAGCTACCTGCCGGGTTTGACAAACTGGAGGGCGAGATCAAGTGGAACTCGTTCTACCGGGACGCGATGCTTGGCGCAGCAAACCCGTACAAGACGCTGGCGTTGCAGTGCCGCTCCAGCGTTGAACGTTACAGTTCTCAGGGACGTATTGATGAAATCCCGCTGGTGACGTACATGACCATCATGTTCAAGAAGAACCCGTTGGGTACGTTCAAGCAGCATGAGAACGCCGAGTTCTCCAGCTCCTTTACCTGTTCCTACCTGAAGCAGGTACTGGACGGCGAAGAGCTGCTGGAGCTGGATTATCTGGCCAATATCTTCCGCGTGGGTGGCATTGACCAACTGACGGACTATCGTATGAATATCGGGGGCTAAAATACTATGAGTGAGAAAATCGTATTACGCGCAGATCAGATCAAGGCGTTGGCTAATTTTGCAGAATCGGAAGGCCAGCCAGCGTATACCATCACCCATGGCACCATTCCCGCCTTTGAGGCCAATGATGGCACTTTCGTGCCGGAGTATTGCGGGCTGATTGCCTATTCCGAGTCTGAGCAGCATGGCGTGCTGCAACTAAACTAAGCAACTGCTGTATTTTTCTTATAAAGGAGGGATGGTTTTCTCTCCTTTTTTCGTTAACTGCCATTAATATTGATTCTCCCCGCCCCGCACCATACTGCCCCTGAACGCTAATTCACATTAATGTCATCAGGAGCATCAACATGTCTGAAACCTTTACGTTATCGATCCCGTACTCCACTGCCGCTGGCGTCAAACTGGAATCCCTTTCCCTGCGCCGCTTGCAGGTTAAAGACCTGAAAGCCGTACGCAAAATCAGTGATAAAGCCGAAGACTGGGATGACCTGCTGATTGCGCGTTCCAGCGGACTGCCGCCTGAAGATTTGGACGGGATGGATTTGGCTGACTATCTGGCGCTACAAAAACGATTTCAGCACCTTACAGGGGTGGTTACATCATCCGAAAACGCTGATTCAGGCGCAGGCACTGCTGGCGAGGTGGTTTAGGTTTCAGCCGAGTGAACTGAACGAGCTGGATCTGGATGAGTTTGAAAGCTGGCTGGAAACAGCCAGCGAACAGATTAAACGTGAGAACGGCGATAGCGACTAATCAGGGCACCAACGCCCGCCAATAGCGCGGCCAGTAAATAGACGGCGGGTTGCAGGAGAAACGCGGCAACTGCCATTGCCAGCGATAATAATGCCGCACCGCCGCCAATCATCAGCACCCAGACAAACGGCTCACTGCTGCTGTTAACGGTATAGATAGCCAGTTTTGCCAGCAGATAAAGATACACCCCACCAAATACCGTTATCAGCAGTCCCTTACATACCGTCAGTGCGTTTTCCATATCCGTATCCTTGTTTCGCATCGTTAAAAGGAATCATAAATCGTGGCCACAGAATTTTCCATAGGCGTGATTATTGGCGGGGCCATATCCGGTGCGTTCCGCAGCGCTGTAACGGGAACCCGCCGCACACTTGATGGGATGAGTGAAAGCACCCGCAGGCTGCAAGAACGGCAGGCCGCACTGACGCGGGCGATGGAGCGCTATGGCAATATCGGTTCACGCGCCAGTCAGCGCCTTAATGCAGATCTCCAGCGCGTCGGACGCACTCTAGAGCAGCTACAGCGACAGCAAAACCGTCTCGCTGCAGCATCGGCAACCAGCGATGCGGCACGCGCTAACAGAATGGCGCTCTATGCAAAAGGCGCAGAAACCTATGCGATAGCCAGGACAGTAGCGTCTCCGATTGTGAGTTCGGTAAAACAATATGCCAGCTTTGAATCGGGGCTACGGGATATTGCGGTGACGGGCGATCTGGATAAGACGCAAGAACAGGCGATTGGGACGGCGATTCGACAGGTGGCATTGAAAGTCAACCAGACACAGGAAGCCTTGCTGGGCGGTGTCGGGCAACTGGTTGCCGATGGGATGAACCCAGTGGAAGCGGCAAAATTTGCCGGAATGCTGGGTAAAACCGCCACGGCGACGAAGGGCGATATGACTGAACTGGCAAAAATGACGTATGCCTTCAGTTCAGCGCTGCAAATCACTGACCCCAAAGAAATGGAAGAGGCATTTTCAATCGCAGCGACGGGGGCAAAGCTGGGTTCGTTTGAGTTGAAGGATATGGCAAAAGCGCTACCTGGCCTGGCAAAATCTTTTGCGGCCAAAGGTATTGTTGGTAAAGACGCAATTACTCAGATTGTAGCCAGTCTGGAGGTAGCCAAAGGCTCTGGTTCAGCGGAAGAAGCCGTCACCAATATGACCAACTGGCTGGCAGCAATGAACCGCAGTGACACGATCCAGAAATATGAGAAAGCAGGGATTAACTATAAGGAGTCCATGCAGGATTACGTTGCAAAAGGGTTTTCACAATATGAAGCCTCGCTCATGATTGCCAACCGCTTTATTGATGGCAAGGGTAAAGCGTTTGCCGAACAATGGCAGAAAGCAGGGGCAGTCGGTGATAAGGATACGCAGCAAAAGTTATTTGAGTCATTCGGGATGGCAGAGATTTTTACTGATATTCAGACTGCCCAGCATTTGATTTCAATGCGTCAGGATTGGGGGAAATATCAGTCCAACAAAACGGAAATGAATAGCCCTGAATCCCAACAAACGCTAGATAAAGACGCAGCCAAGCAGAACGATACGTTAGAGGCACGCTGGCGACAAACCCAAATACGCATGAATGAAGCGGCTATCGGCATTGGCGAGTCATTAAAGCCCGCTCTAATTTCACTGGGCGAAACCATCATCCCGCTTATCGATCAGGCTGGGAAATGGATCGCCGCAAATCCTGAAATTGTGAAAGGCGTGGTGATGGCCGCTGCCGGACTGCTGGCCTTTAAAGCGGCGGCTATCGGCACCAAACCGGGCTTAAATCTGCTGCTGTCCCCTGTTGTTGACCTCTGGAAAGGAGCAGCACTACTGCGTTCCAAATGGCTATTGCTCCGGGCATCATTCGGGGACGGTGGTCGCGCACGTCAATGGCTGGGAATGTTTACCCGACTTGGCCGTGGTGCTCTATCGCTGGGACGAATTCTCGGCGGCGGCTTAATACGCGGTATTACGTTAGTGGGCCGTGCCGTGATGATTATGGGCCGCGCATTATTGATGAACCCTATAGGACTATTGGTGACGGGGATCGCCGTCGCAGCCTATTTGGTTTATCGCTACTGGGAGCCTATCAGTAATTGGTTCCGAGCACGCTGGAATGATATTACAACCGCATTTAGCGGTGGCATTGGCGGCGTAACAAAGTTGATTCTGAACTGGTCACCCATCGGTATTTTTTACACCGTATTTTCCGAAGTGATGAAATATTTAGGCATCGATATGCCAAGCAAGTTTACTGACTTTGGCGCAAATATTATCAGCGGTCTGGTGAACGGAATTAGAAATGCCTGGGAAGGTGCAAAAAAGGTCGTCGGTGAATTAGGCGATAATATTAAGGGCTGGTTTGCTGAGAAATTAGGTATTCATTCCCCTAGTCGGGTATTTGCGTCATTCGGCGATAATATATCGCAGGGGGCTGCGATAGGAATTAGCCGCACTACACCGCTGGCCGCAAAAGCCGGGCAGCGGTTAGCCGGTGCGTTGACGCCGGACGTTCCCGATATCCCTGTTCCGTTACTGAATGCTGATGGCTCGGTTCGCCGCGGCTCAGCCAATAGCAGTACACCCAATGGAGCCAGCAACGGTATCCATGTCACGTTCTCACCCAATATCTACCTCAATGGGCAGAAAACGCCAGCCACACCGGAAATTGCCAGCGCATTAAACCTGTCTCTGCACGAGTTGGAGAAGATGATGGAGCGTATTGTGGCGCAACAACAACGACGGGGGTATGCCTGATGTTTGCCGTATTGGGTGATATTGAGTTTGAGTTGATTACCTACTGGGACGGTTTTGAATCGACGTTCGGCGTTGATTATGCCGAACACAGCCGTATTGAGGGGAAGCCAGGACTGCAGTTCGTCGGCGAACAGCTCGATGAGTTCCGCATTAGCCTGGTATTCCACAGCTTGTATTGCATCCCAGATAACGAGCTGTCGCGTTTACGCCGTGCGATGCAGGCGCATCAGGCGCTGGCGCTGGTATTCGGCAATGGCGACTATCGCGGCTGGTTTGTGATTACTGCGGTGACGGCCAGCAGCCAGCAGACCGACTCGTCCGGGAACGTGATGGCCATGACGGCGGAAGTGACGTTGCGCGAGTACATCGGCGACCCGAAAAGCCCGCTCAAACCGCCCGCGATTAATAGCGCCATTCCTGGTACGGGCGTTGTCACCAGTGCCGTCACCAAACCCAGTGGCATGGCGCAATCGGTACGCGATGCTGTGAGTTATGCGAAGAAAGCACAATCGGCCCTCACCACTGCCGCCAGTACGGTACGGGCGGTGCAGAAGATGGCGACCAATCCGACGGTTGCACTAACCCGTATTCCCGGTCTGATGTCACAGATAGGCGGCGTGACTGCGCCACTAATGTCATCTATTCCTGCGCTGAATGCCGTCAAAGATACCTTTCCTGATGCGGTGCGGTTAGCCCGTGATACCAGTCAGGCCGCAACGTTTGTGGCATCGGCGCGACAATCGCTGGCAGGCGTTGACAGCCGCAATCTGGCCGCCGCATTGAATACCGTCTCCGGGCAGTTTGATGCCGCAGGCGTGCTGCTAAAAAATAACTCCACGACACTCAGTAAAATGACATCGACCATTGTGGCGAGGAAAGCATGATGTACATCGAGCATGTGACAAAAATGGGTGACCGCTGGGATTCGTTGTCACAACATTATTATGGCGATCCTATGGGCTATGACCGGATCATCATGGCAAACCCGCATGTGGCCGTTACGCCCTCGCTACCGTCCGGCATCGTTCTCTTGATCCCAATAATTGAACAAGATGAAGTAGAAAACGCCGAGGAGGTCGCACCGTGGCTACGTTAATTCAACAAACAGCGCCGCTGCCTGGCACCTCAGACGTCCTGCAGCCGGTATTTACCCTGTGGTATCTGAAGAAAGATATCACCAGCGATATCGCGCCTTACGTTACCCGCGTCAGCTATAGCGACAATATCAAGTCTGAGTCGGACACCATCGAGGTCGCACTGGATGACACTGACGGTCGCTGGCTGGACAAGTGGTATCCGGGTAAAGGCGATACGTTGACGCTGAAACTCGGTTACAACGGTGAGAAACTGCTGTCTTGTGGGTCATTTTCTATTGATGAGATTGAGGTCAGTGCGCCGCCGTCAACGGTATCCATTCGCGGTGTGGCCACGTCGGTTAACACCGCCCTGCGCACCAAATCCAGCAGGGGGTTTGAGAACACAACACTGGCTGCTATCGCGGGGCGTATCGCCAAAAAGCACAGCCTGAAGCTGGTTGGCGGTATTGAGTCAATAAAGGTCGATCGCGTCACGCAGTATGCGGAAACCGATGTCGGCTTCCTGAAACGGCTGGCCAGCGAGTACGGCTATGCCGTTAAAGTCGTCAGCGACCAGTTGATATTTTCCCATCTGGCCACCTTGCGACAGCTTGATCCCGTTAAGCAGTTATCACCCACCGACGTCGCCCGTTATTCTCTGCGTGACACCATCAACCAGGTCTATAAATCGGCAAAGCTGAAGCACCAGAAAGCCAGCGATAAGAAACTGGTGACGTATCATTCCGATGGGAGTGCGACGACAGCCACAGGAAAAGAAAGCGGCAAAGCCACCAGTGCGGACACACTCAAGGTCACCAGTCGTTCATCGGACAAGGACAGTGCGCAACTCAAAGCCGATGCTGCACTGGATTCACATAACGAATATCAGCAGACCGGTTCACTGACGGTGATGGGAACGCCGCAACTCACTGCCGGCAACAAAATAGAGTTGGTGAAATTTGGCCAGTTATCCGGGCAATGGCTTATCACCAGCGCCCGGCATTCATTTGATCGCAGCAGCGGTTATGTGACCGAACTGGAGGTGGCGCGTGGCGCGGTGACCAATGGCAAGAAAAAGAAGAAAACGCAGACGCTGACAGTTTACAAAGCGGATGGCACGACCTCAACGACCACGACGGAAAAGAAAAAATGAGCGTATCCCGACAGGTAGGCACCGTCAGCGCCGTTGACCCGCAGAACGTCCGCGCCCGCGTTCGTCTGCCTGAGTGCGATAATATGCGCACCAACTGGCTCGATGTGCTGCAACATAATACCCAGAACAATAAGGACTACTGGCTGCCCGACGTCGGTGAGCAGGTTGTCGTGCTGCTGGATGAAAATGGCGAGGACGGCGTTATCTTGGGCGCGGTCTATTCGAGCATCGATAAGCCACCGGTCAATAACCCGGACGCACGCGGCGTTACCTATTCCGACAGCGCCGCGTTTTACTACGACCGTAAGGCGCATACATTAACCATCAACGGTGGTATTGAGCATATCGTGATTAGTTGCGGCGCGGACGTGACGGTGAAAACACAGCGAGCCACCATTGAGGCACCTGAGACGGAAGTCACTGGAAATTTACTGGTTAAAGGAAAACTAACTTATCAGGGCGGCATGGCAGGGTCTGGCGGGGTTGGCTCAGCAGCAACCATTCAGGGCAATGTCAGCATTCAGGGTGATATTGATGCCGATGGTAAGGTCATGGACAAGAGCGGCAACTCAAATCATCATACTCACTGAATCTTGTCTACTTTTCAGGTGAGCATATGCCGTCATTTTCTCAGCGGATGGGAATCCGCCCTATGCAGAAAGTAATTCAGCGTGAGTTGATGGATAATGAGTTACGAACAGGGATTTGGAATGCACTACAAATTTATGTACTTGGTAAATGGAAAGGCAGTATAGCTCGTTTATCTACATTAGATTCGTTATCCGAAGAAATATGGGTTTCTTTCTTAAAAATGCCTGTAGATCGGTATCCAGGTTTTCTCTCTTACGATTCTAATAAGAAAAATGTTTACACTAATTTGCGAGAGATTATTTTTCAAGATGAATGGTATTACGTATATGATTTAGTTGAGTTTATGCTAAATGACCTTCCTGATGATTGGACTCAGGGGTTAATCAGTGCATTAAACATTGTGCTTGAAAGAGAAAATGCAGCTTACCGTATTATAGGAAAAGAATTTGTTGAAATTACTAATAATCAAGAAATCGAGGCTGTTGAAGGCGCAATAGTCAACGGTTCCCAATCAACGAAATTTCATCTTCAGCGGGCATTAGAGCTTCTTTCTGACCGTAAACAGCCTGATTATCGCAACTCAATCAAAGAGTCGATTTCTGCCGTTGAGTCAGCGTGTAACGCTATTTCCGGCGATGAGAAAGGTACGTTAGGCAAAAGCCTTAAACAAATTGACACCTCTATCGGCCTGCACCCCAGCCTGAAAAATGCGTTTTCTAACCTCTATGGCTATACCAGCGACAGTGGCGGCATCCGACATGCGCTAACCGATGAATCAGCGCATCCTTCTTTTGCCGATGCCAAATTTATGCTGGTTGCCTGCTGCGCATTCTGTAATTTTTTATGGACTAAGATGGCTGAAAAGGGTCAATAAACCGCTAAATCTATTTTTCATCCCCTTTAATAACCAACCATCCTGTCGGGGGCGATACTGCCCCCATGAATACTAATTCTGTTTACTGGCAACCGGCCCTGCAACACCCTGGCGAACTCGTCGAGGGGGTTGCCGATATCACACAGGCCATTCACATCATTCTGCGCACGCCACGCGGCAGCGATCCGCATCGTCCCGAATTCGGCAGCAACCTGCATCATTACATTGACTACCCGATTGACCGGGCAATTCCGCACGTCGTGCGGGAGACGGTCGAAGCGATCAAACGCTGGGAACCGCGCTGCAAGCTGCTGGCCGTGAAGCCGTTGATTGATGGCACACATATGACACTGCGCCTGAGTTGGGAAACAACCAGCGGCGTGCTACAGGCTACGGAGGTACTATGGCGGTAACGGCTGAACCGGTCTTCATTGAACGCGATGCGGCAAAGATTGCCGCTGAATTGATTGCAAAATATGAGGCAGACAGCGGTAAGACACTGTATCCCGCCCAGGCGGAACGTCTACTAATTGATTTGATGACCTATCGTGAAATGCTGGTACGCAGTGCGATTCAGGATGCGGCCAAACAGAATCTGGTGCGTTATGCCCGCGCGCCGATGTTGGATTACCTCGGCGAACTGGTGGGAACGTACCGTCTCGCTGCACTGGCCGGACAAACGACGTTGCAGTTTAGCGTCGAAAGCGCATTGTTGACCGATACGCTGATCCCTGCGGGAACCCGCGTCAGCGCATCTGACAGCGTCTTATTTGCAACCGACAGTGATGTGATAATGAAGGCTGGCACACTGAGCGCAACAGTGGCAGCGACCTGTACGCAGGCGGGGTTAATGGGCAACAACTGGCAACCGGCTCAAATCAGCACGTTGGTGGATGAGGTTGACGATATCGACTTCACGGTGAGGAATCTTACCGCCAGCGTCGGTGGTTCTGATGAGGAAACAGATGACCGGCTGCGCGAACGCATCCAGTTAGCCCCTGAGTCCTTCAGCACGGCAGGCTCAAAATTAGCGTACCGCTATCATGCGTTGAGCGCTCACCCCGATATTGTTGACGTTGCGGTAGTCAGAGCCGAGCCTGGCACCGTTCATTTATATCCGCTGTTGTCCACAGGCCTGCCTGATGACAGTGTGCTGGCGCAAGTGATCAGCGTTTGTTCTGATGAAAAAATCCGGCCACTCACGGACACCGTCGCGGCAAAATCCCCGGTTCCGATTGAATACTCACTGCATGCCAGATTGACGCTCAAACGCGATGTGCAGGCATTGCCAGTTAAACAGGCAGCACAACAGGCTGCGTTAGCCTGGACAGAACAACGTCGGGCAACATTGGGGCAGGACATCGTGCCCAGTCAGATTAATGCCGCCTTGTTGCTCGATGGGGTTTACAGCGTTGAGCTGCTGTCCCCTGCGTTGCTGGTTCTTGATGACTGGCAACTCGCTATCTGTACAGACATCGCAATAACCATTACAGGTACGGCTGATGAGTAAAGACCTTCTCCCGCCTTCGCTGGCGTCTGATCTGCGATTTAGTGTGTTGGCATCGTTACTGGATGGGTTCGACGCTCTGCAGGTTGAAGCCGTCATTGTCTATCTGGTCGATATCGTTGACAGCAGCGCACTGGATGCACTTGCTGAGCAATTCTCACTGAAGGAGGACGGTTGGCAACTGGCTGAATCTGAAGATGCCCGCCGCGCAATGATTAAGTCAGCGATAGAGCGGCATCGCTTCAAAGGAACGGAATGGGCTGTGCGTGATGTTATCCGTAGTCTCGGATTTGGCGATGTTGAGTTAATCGAACACATCGGACGCCTCAGTTACAACGGCATCCGCAGTTATAACGGTCACATGGTTTACGGCGATAGCAACAAATGGCCTGTTTATCGGGTCCTGCTGCAACAACCTATTACCAATGATCAGGCGCACATGCTGCGTAACACACTGGAAATGATCGCCCCCGCCCGCTGCCTATTAGCCAGCCTAGAATATCTGGGGGTGCCTATTCGCTACAACGAAACCGCGTCACATGACGGCAGCTACAATTACGGGAGTGCATAAATGGCTAACTTACCTGAACAAAAAACATGGATCGACGGCATCTACCAACTGGAAACATCTGACCCCGTTGTCGGCGGCCCCGGAGGTATTTCAAACCGACAGGCTGAACAGTTGGCCAGCCGCACGACTTATCTGAAGAGTGAGCAGGAAAAAACGGGGAATGATTTGGCCACTCATGTCGGTGCAGTTGATCCTCATACCCAATATGCGCCGAAAGCGAGTCCAGCACTCACCGGAACGCCAACCGCTCCCACTGCTGCTCAAACCGCTAACAGCAATCAAATTGCGACTACGGCATTCGTAAAAGCTGCGATTACTACGTTAATCAATGGTTCACCAGCCGCATTGGATACGCTGCAGGAGTTGGCGAACGCGCTGGGTAATGACCCAGACTTCAGAACCACTGTGCTTAATGCGATTGCTGATGCTAAAGCCGACGCGACCAATAAGCTCAATGCCCATGTGTCAACTCTTGATGCACATACCCAATATGCGCCGAAAGCGAGTCCGTCATTCACCGGAACGCCAACTGCCCCAACTGCAGCAACCGGTTCTAATGATACACAACTGGCCACCACAGCATTTGTAAAGGTGGCTATTGCTGCACTGGTAAACGGTTCACCAGCCGCACTGGATACGCTGCAAGAGCTGGCGTATGCGCTAGGCAATGATCCGAACTTCTCCACAACGATATTGAATGCACTGGCTGGGAAACTGGCAAAAGACCAGAATGGGGCGGATATCTCGAATAAGCCGCTATTTTTATCCAATATTAATGCAGTGAGTACGGACACGTTTCAGGTCATTACGGGGAAAAAACTGTTCTCAGCAGATAGCGACACGCTCACAATAAAACCCGCGGCTGATGGACAGCGTGCATATATACAATTTAACAACGCTGCAAGCACCGAAGCTATTGCATTCGTCGGTTTGCGGTACGGTGCGAGTGAGCAGGGGCTGACGCTGGAGCATCGATCCGGGGCATCAATACGTATTGATAACGGCGAAATTAATTTTTATGGCATTCCCAGCGCCGCAACAGCCCCAGCGGGTACAAAAACGACACAGCTTGCATCAACGGCGTTTGTACAAAACGAACTTGCTGCAACAACAGGTATACCGCAGCCATGGCCGCGTGCGACCGCTCCGACAGGCTGGCTTAAATGCAATGGACAGTTGTTTGATACATCCGCGTTCCCGCGTCTGGCCGCAGCATATCCAACTGGTGCTTTACCCGACTTGCGCGGTGAGTTTATGCGGGGTTGGGATGACGGGCGCGGCGTCGATTCTGGTCGTGCTCTGCTTAGCGCTCAAAGTGACGCTATCAGGAATATTGTCGGTGAAATATGGACTAGCGCAGCAAACCAGCAATTTCTGGGTGAGGCATTGTCGTCGAGTGGTGTATTTGAGTTGTTATATGAATTCGCGGTCGGTGCGATTCCAGATGCCCCCGGGACTTCATGCCCGACTAGCATGAGATTTGATGCGTCGCGAACAGTCCCAACAGCTAACGAAAACCGTCCCCGCAATATTGCATTTAACTACATCGTGAGAGCAGCATAATGAGCAACTATTCAACACAAATTAAAAACGCAGAACTGAATGAGCGTGGGTTAGCCATCAACACGGGCTGGATTACGGTTTATCACGTGAACCCGGCTACGCGGGAGTATCAAAGCGCCAGCTATGAATATGTTATGCAAGGTGTTGGCATTCCTGCCGACAGCTATGCCGACGAACCGCAATTGCCGCCTGTGGGCCAAGCCTTGCGCCGTTCCGCTGATGGCAGATCGTGGGAGCAAGTGCCGGATTACCGCGGCCAGACTGTTTACAGCACCGAGACGCGTCAATCTCAGGTAGTTACGCAGTTCGGCGAATTACCTGGCAATTTCACATTGCTGAAACCCGCAGCTACATTCGATGTGTGGAACGGTAAAGCGTGGGCGCTAGATAAAGATGCGCAGGCTGCCGCCGTGCTCAAAGCAGCACAGCAGGAACTGGCTGCACGCAAGGCCGCTGCAACGACACGCATCAATGAACTGACCTATGCCGTTAATCTTGATATTGCGACGGATGACGAGAAAGCAGCGTTGGTTGAGTGGCAGAAATACGTGGTATTGCTGAGCCGTGTTGATGTTAACGCTGCTGATGTCGTCCGGCCGCCAGTACCGAGTTCATAATGGGAAATTTGTAATTTTTTTACGATATGTGAAATAGTTAAAGCGATGCATTTATCGCGCAGGATGTGCCGCATTTATCGCGCGGCGCATCAGCATGAGACTTTTTCAGGTAATTTGCCGATAAAAAACACAGAGAAAGAAGAGTTGCATTCTGTGGTAAAAAAACGAAAATCAATTCCATTACCATAAAAAGGAATCGACGCTATGACGCCACCAGAGCCAGCCAAACGCGGGAAGAAACCTAGAGCCAGTACGGGCACCACCGTGCAGCCAACCGGGCAGGTTCAGTCGCTGACCCGTGGCCTGACGCTGCTTGAATATATCGCCAAGGCAAACGGCAGCGTGGCGCTAACCGATCTAGCTCAGCAGGCCGGTCTACCGAATTCCACGACCCACCGACTGCTTACCACCATGCAGCAACAGGGCTTTGTCCGTCAGGTGGGCGATCTGGGGCTGTGGACGATCGCATCGCATGCGTTTATCGTCGGTAGTAGCTTTCTGCAAAGCCGCAACCTGTTGGCGATTGTGCATCCGATACTACGCAAATTAATGGAAGACTCGGGCGAGACGGTCAATCTGGCCGTTCTCGATCAAACGGATAGTCAGGCGATCATCATCGATCAGGTGCAATGTACGGCGCTAATGCGTATGTCTGCACCGATCGGCGGTAAGTTGCCGATGCATGCTTCCGGTGCTGGGAAAGCGTTTCTAGCGCATTTACCTGATGCTCAGGTCACGCAGTTGCTGCACAAGAAAGGGCTGCATGGCTACACGCCACACACGTTCAGTTCGCCACAAGCGCTGAAGGAAAATCTCTCGCTGATTCGCAAGCAGGGGTATTCGTTCGATGACGAAGAGCACGCGCTGGGGCTACGCTGCATCGCGGCCTGTATTCTGGATGAACACCACGAAGCCTTCGCCGCCATCTCCATCTCTGGCCCGGTATCGCGCATCACGGACGACCGCGTCACAGAACTCGGCGCACTGGTGATCAAGGCAGCGAAGCAGGTCATGCAGGAATACAGCGGGCTATAAACAAGGTGTATTCCTCGTCAGGCCTTTTAGGCGCATGTCTATGCAGACTGTGGGAAGGTTTCGTGCGCAATAATACCGTTATTTTCATGCTACCTCGTAGCACGCGCCCGACACAGGGCGCTCAATCGCCGCCGCCCTGTGTACCCAGGCTTTCGGTGGGAATTATGCCGCTACGCGGTTCCATCGGTGTTCGTGACCGCTAGTCGAGCCGCCAGTGACGCGTTCCAGACGCGGCACTGGCTTTCGCGACGTCCTGTCGCTCACTCGGCGGTCAAGCCCACCGCTGCATAATTTTTCACGCCGGATAACGGCAAAGACCAGAATCATTCTCAGTAGTGATATATAGCGGCTCAGCACGTTGACTAAAACGCTTCCTACGCCGGTAGGCGTAAACATCTTCGATATGACCTTCCCTGATGCGTTGCTGTAATGCCCGCCAGTAGTCCGCACAAAACAGATCGCCATGCATTTCCTCAAACAGCGTGCGAATGTGGCGGTCGCTGCACAGGAAATGCGGAAATTCTTCGGGAAACACATCATTCGGCGCGACGCTGTACCACGGCTCTGCGGCCAGTTCGTCCTCCGGGTAACGCGGCGGCGGAATCTTGCGGAAATTCACCTCGGTCATGTAGCAGATCTCATCGTAATCATAAAATACGACTCGCCCATGACGCGTGACGCCAAAATTCTTAAACAACATATCACCGGGGAAAATATTCGCCGCCGCCAGCTGTTTGATGGCATTGCCATACTCTTCGATCACATCGTGCAACTGCTGTGCGTTTGCCTGTTCCAGATAGAGGTTAAGCGGCGTCATCCGGCGTTCCATATACAAATGTCGAATCACCAGTTGATCTCCCAAATCCTCTAGTTTTTCCGGCACCTCCCGCCAGAGTTCATCCAATAACTCCGGGCTGATGCGGTGCTTATCGATGACGAAGTTTTCATATTCCTGCGTGTCCGCCATACGCCCGACGCGATCGTGCTCTTTAACTAGTTGATAGCACGCTATTACTCGCTCCGCACTCACCTCTTTCTGCGGCGCAAAACGATCTTTGATGACCTTAAATACGCGATCGAACGAAGGCAGTGTAAACACCAGCATCACCATACCTTTCACCCCAGGAGCGATAATGAACTGCTCTTCTGACTCGGCAATGTAATGCAGATATTCGCGGTAATACTCGGTTTTACTGTGCTTCTGGCAGCCAATAGCCAGATAAAGCTCCGCCGTTGTCTTCCCCGGTAGAATGTCACGTAGCCAGGCCACCAGCGCGGATGGCTGCGGGGCATATACCATGAAGTAAGAACGGGCGAAACCAAACACCATGCTGGCGTCTGCCTGAGCGGTCAGGCAAGTATCAATAAATAGCGCACCACGTTCGTTGTGGTGAATCGGCAGCAGAAATGGAAAAACACCGTCAGGCAGCGACAGTTTCCCCACCAGCCAAGCCGCTTTGTTACGGTAAAAGAGCTCATTCGCTACCTGTAACGTCGCCTGATCAAGCTGCTCAGCAGAGAAGGTACTCTGTAAATACGTAACGATGTAATCAATATCACGCGGCAAATCTTCCCACGGTAAACGGAGCGGCACATCACCCAGCAATTTTTCCAACATACGCTGCCAGCCGTCAGTTGGCACAAACGTCTTGGCAATCGGCCGGGGAATTTCATGAAAGCGCTTTTCTGGCTGAGAACTGAAAACAAACAGTTTATCGGGAGCGAGTTCCCGATGATTAAACAGCCGACAATAGACGGAATTGAAAAAGCTCTCCGCAATCTCGAAACGCGGATAGTCCGGCAATAAGCCGGTGTAGATATGCTTCATCCGCGCCAAAAAATCCGCATCATCACAGCGGATGCCGGTAATACAGCGCAACTGTGCGACAACCAGACCAACATGGTGATCGTATAAGTGAATACGTTGTTTCATTGCCTGTTGCACAGCGGGCCAGTCAGCCTGTTCAAAACGCTGCTGTGCGCCCGCGGTGACTTCGAGAAAACGACCATATTGCGCATCAAATCCTTGCAGGATCGTCTGCGCCACCAGCTTTTCAAGGTCACGCGTCATCATGATCTCCAGATGAAACCCGGCCAGCCGAAAACTAGCCGGGTTAGGATCAGAACTGCTGTTCTTCCGTCGATCCCGTCAGCGCCGTCACTGAAGACTGGCCTCCCTGAATGATGTTCGTCACTTTATCGAAGTAGCCAGTACCGACCTCCTGCTGATGCGATGAGAAGGTATAACCGTCTTTAATCGCTTCAAATTCAGGCTGCTGCACTTTTTCTACGTAGTGCCTCATCCCCTCGCCCTGTGCATAGGCATGCGCCAGATCAAACATGTTGAACCACATGCTGTGGATGCCAGCCAGCGTAATAAACTGATACTTGTAGCCCATCGCCGACAGCTCATCCTGAAAACGCGCAATCGTGCTGTCATCCAGATTCTTCTTCCAGTTAAAGGAAGGTGAACAGTTGTACGCCAGCAGCTTACCGGGGAACTTAGCGTGGATGGCCTCAGCAAAACGACGCGCCAACGATAAATCCGGCGTTGAGGTTTCGCACCACACCAGGTCCGCATAAGGCGCATAGGCCAGACCACGGCTGATTGCCTGCTCGATCCCAGCGCGCGTACGATAGAAACCTTCCACCGTGCGTTCTCCAGTGATGAAATCACGGTCATATTCATCGCAGTCGGAGGTCATTAAATCCGCCGCATCCGCATCGGTTCGCGCAACCACTAAGGTGGGCACGCCCATTACGTCCGCCGCCAGACGTGCTGCGACCAGCTTCTGAACGGCTTCCTGAGTGGGAACCAGCACTTTGCCGCCCATGTGCCCACATTTCTTCGCCGATGCCAATTGATCCTCAAAGTGAACCGCCGCGGCGCCCGCTTCAATCATTGATTTCATGAGCTCGAACGCATTAAGCACGCCGCCAAATCCAGCCTCCGCATCCGCAACAATCGGCAGGAAGTAGTCGGTATGGCGTTTATCACCCGGCTCAATGTGGTTCGCCCACTGAATCTGATCGGCACGCCGAAAGGTGTTATTAATGCGTTCGATCACCGCAGGCACGGAATTCGCTGGGTAGAGCGACTGGTCGGGATACATGCTGGACGCCAGATTGGCATCCGCCGCCACCTGCCAACCGGAAAGGTAAATCGCCTCAATACCGGCTTTCGCCTGCTGTAAGGCTTGCCCACCCGTCAGTGCGCCCAGACAGTTAACATAACCTTTGCGGGCTTCACCATGCAGCAGGCTCCATAATCTCGCCGCGCCGAGCTGCGCGAGCGTGCATTCCGGGTTCACCGATCCACGTAGATTAATCACATCTTCTGCGCTGTAGGGGCGCGTAATACCTTCCCAGCGCGCGGTTTTCCACTCTTTTTCGATATGCTGGACTTGTTGGGTACGAGAGGTCGTCATAGCAGAGGTTCCTTTTTATTATTAGTCAGGATTAATCAAGCAATGCGTAGCCGGGTAACGTCAGGAAGTCGATCAGTTCATCTTGCGTGGTGATTTGTTCCATCAGCCGAGCGGCTTCATCGAAGCGCCCTCCGCTAAAACGGGCATCACCTAATTCCTCCTGAATCACAAACATCTCTTCGGCCAACATCTGGCGGAACAGCGCTTTGGTGATCACACGACCATCGCTCAACGTCTTGCCGTGACGAATCCACTGCCAGATAGAGGTTCGGGAAATTTCTGCCGTCGCAGCGTCTTCCATCAACCCATAAATCGGGACGCAGCCATTACCAGATATCCACGCTTCGATGTACTGCACGGCAACGCGGATATTCGCACGCATACCGACTTCCGTGCGCTCTCCCGGACAGGGTTCCAGTAATTCCTCAGCACGGATAAACGCATCGTGTTCACGGCTGATATCAAGCTGATTTTTGCGCTCACCCAACGCCCGATCGAACACCTCCATCACGGCATCTGCCAGCCCCGGATGAGCGACCCAAGTGCCATCGTGACCATTATTCGCTTCCAACTCCTTGTCTTTACAAACCTTATCCAATACCCAATTATTACGTTCAGCATCCTTACTCGGAATGAACGCCGCCATCCCGCCCATGGCAAACGCGCCACGGCGATGGCAGGTTTTGATCAACAGCCGCGAGTAAGCACTAAGGAAAGGTTTTTCCATCGTTACCGACTGACGATCGGGCAGAACGCGATCGCTGTGGTTCTTTAATGTTTTGATATAACTGAAAATATAATCCCAGCGCCCGCAGTTTAACCCAACAATATGATCGCGTAAGTGATAGAGGATTTCGTCCATCTGGAAAACAGCAGGCAGCGTTTCAATCAACACCGTTGCTTTGATCGTTCCACGCGGAAGGTCAAAGCGATCTTCTGTATAGCAGAAGACATCGTTCCACCAAGCTGCTTCCTGCCATGACTGAGTCTTTGGCAAATAGAAATAAGGGCCGCTACCTTTCTTCAGCAGTTCCTGATAGTTGTGGAAAAAATACAGCGCGAAATCAAACAAGCTGCCGGGAATGGCTTCCCCCTGCCAGGACACGTGTTTTTCAGGTAAATGCAACCCGCGCACGCGGCAAACCAATACAGCAGGATTGGGTTTCAGCTGGTAGATTTTTCCTGTTTCGTTGATATAGGAAATCGTACCGCGTACGGCATCACGTAAATTGATTTGTCCATCAATCACCTTTTCCCATCCCGGTGACAGTGAATCCTCAAAGTCCGCCATGAAAACCTTCACATTGGCATTCAATGCGTTGATCACCATCTTGCGCTCAACTGGGCCGGTAATTTCAACACGGCGATCCTGAAGGTCATCGGGAATGCCGCGTATCGTCCATGCTTTATCTCGAATGGAAGCCGTTTCTGAAATAAAATCAGGCAACTTACCCTGATCGATATTGCGCTGCTGTACTTGTCGTTCAGCAAGTAATTGATTACGTGCGGGAGTGAAATGCGTGACTAATTCCGTTAGGTAATCAATCGCCTCCTCCGTAAGAATGTGCTTCTCACCTTCGCCAAAACGCTGACTAAACGCCAACTCTCCGTTTATCGTCTGCTGCATCATTCGTGGTTCCTTTTCAAGATTCCGCTTCATTCATCAACAACCGCCAGATCGGCAAACCAGTATGTATATTTCTTAGCCGACAGGATTAAGCGTAATACAAGAAAAAACAAAATCAAAAACAATTTCCATTTTAAAAAAATTATCAACATAACCACATAATAAAAATGAAGATTAAAATTAAAAAATAAGAGAAATAACTTTCACCAACTAACAGAAATGGAATCATTCAGCACAAAAAAAAGGCACCCTTAAAGGTGCCTCAGAGAAAAGGATTAAGATGAGAGTTAGTCCAGCGTAGGATTCATTTTGCGCAAATCGTAAGGCGTAATCTGATAAACATAGTAATTCAGCCAGTTAACAAAAAGCAGATGCCCATGGCTACGCCAGCTCGCTTTCGGTTCCAGTTCAGGATTGTCATCCGGGAAATAGTTAACCGGAACGGTCGGATCCAACCCAGCATCACAATCACGGAAAAACTCTCCTGCCAGCGTCAGAACGTCATATTCGGGATGCCCAGTAACGAACGCCAGACGTTTATCTTTACTGGCAAACAGGTAAGCACCGGCCTGCTCCGACGCAACCAGAATATCCAAATCCGTATGCTGCCGAATCACATCAGCCGGAAAATCTGCATAGCGAGAATGTGGAGCCAGGAACGTTTCATCAAAGCCGCGGGTCAGCAAAGCATGGGGTTGTAACGTTTGATGCAAGTAAACACCGGACAGCTTTTCCTTCCGAGTCATCTTGGGAATACCGTAGAGGATATTGAGAGCAGCCTGTACAGCCCAACACACGAATAATGTGGATGTAACATGCTCTTTTGCCCATTCGATAACACGCGCGATCTGCGGCCAATAAACAACATCACAGAAATCGACTAACCCCAGCGGGGCGCCAGTAACAATCAAGCCATCAAAGTTTTCGTCCTGGATATCGTCGAAATTACAGTAGAAATTATTCAAATGCTCGGTTGGTGTATTCTTTGATTCACGGCTGTCGATACGTAGCAGTTGGATATCGATCTGTAGGGGAGAATTGGACAACAGACGCAGAAACTGGTTTTCAGTCTCAATCTTCTTAGGCATCAGGTTCAGAACCAGCACTTTAAGTGGGCGAATTTCCTGCGTTTTAGCGCGCGAGGATGTCATAACAAAGACGTTCTCATTACGCAGAAAATTAACGGCTGGTAACTCATCAGGAACCCGAATTGGCATAACCTTATATCCTCAAAGCATACGTTTAAACGTTTAGACATCCAGATGCCTGAAGATAGCGAATTTTCGTACTAATGTCGAGTGCTCAACACATAAGGTGAAAATGTTTCACGAGACACGGATCCGCATCATCTGCAAAATACGTTTAAGTACGTCAGAATCACTCAGGGGAACAGCGCTAGAAATAACAATAAGCCTGGATTTACGACAGTTCATAGCTGTTATTTCCTGAAGTATCCGCTACATCACAGGAGCCCCACTTCATTCATTTCCAGAGCGTGGATAGTCAGCAACCAAGATTCTGTTATTGCTAAATGCACTCTGTGTAGTGGCTTCACGCAGTGTGGCAAAGCTACCTATTGTGATTTTATTTTTACGGATTTGGATATAGGGATTCATAATTCATCTTCCTAACAGTTCCATTTTCCTCCCCCCCAAATGCCCCACAGCAAAAAGCCCCCGTCTTTCGACAGGGGCTTTCCACATGTTTGATGCCTGGCAGTTCCCTACTCTCACATGGGGAGACCCCACACTACCATCGGCGCTACGGCGTTTCACTTCTGAGTTCGGCATGGGGTCAGGTGGGACCACCGCGCTATCGCCGCCAGGCAAATTCTGTTTCATTCCAACCGTTACACTTCACTTTTCTTGTGTCGTATAACCATCAGAACCAATCTTTGAACAAGCTGAATATCGTTTTATATGAGTCACCCACAAAACACCTTCGGTGTTGTAAGGTTAAGCCTCTCGAGTCATTAGTACTGGTTAGCTCAACGTATCGCTACGCTTACACACCCAGCCTATCTACGTCGTAGTCTTCAACGGCCCTTCAGGGGCATCTAGTGCCCAGGGAAGACTCATCTCGAGGCAAGTTTCCCGCTTAGATGCTTTCAGCGGTTATCTCTTCCGCACTTAGCTACCGGGCAATGCAATTGGCATCACAACCCGAACACCAGTGGTGCGTTCACTCCGGTCCTCTCGTACTAGGAGCAACCCCTCTCAATCTTCCAACGCCCACGGCAGATAGGGACCGAACTGTCTCACGACGTTCTAAACCCAGCTCGCGTACCACTTTAAATGGCGAACAGCCATACCCTTGGGACCTACTTCAGCCCCAGGATGTGATGAGCCGACATCGAGGTGCCAAACACCGCCGTCGATATGAACTCTTGGGCGGTATCAGCCTGTTATCCCCGGAGTACCTTTTATCCGTTGAGCGATGGCCCTTCCATTCAGAACCACCGGATCACTAAGACCTGCTTTCGCACCTGCTCGAGCTGTCACTCTCGCAGTCAAGCTAGCTTATGCCTTTGCACTAACCTCCTGATGTCCGACCAGGATTAGCTAACCTTCGTGCTCCTCCGTTACTCTTTGGGAGGAGACCGCCCCAGTCAAACTACCCACCAGACACTGTCCGCAACCCGGATCACGGGCCTACGTTAGAACATCAAACATTAAAGGGTGGTATTTCAAGGTTGGCTCCACAAGAACTGGCGTCCTCGCTTCAAAGCCTCCCACCTATCCTACACATCAAGGCTCAAGGTTCAGTGTCAAGCTATAGTAAAGGTTCACGGGGTCTTTCCGTCTTGCCGCGGGTACACTGCATCTTCACAGCGAGTTCAATTTCACTGAGTCTCGGGTGGAGACAGCCTGGCCATCATTACGCCATTCGTGCAGGTCGGAACTTACCCGACAAGGAATTTCGCTACCTTAGGACCGTTATAGTTACGGCCGCCGTTTACCGGGGCTTCGATCAAGAGCTTCGCCTTGCGGCTGACCCCATCAATTAACCTTCCGGCACCGGGCAGGCGTCACACCGTATACGTCCACTTTCGTGTTTGCACAGTGCTGTGTTTTTATTAAACAGTTGCAGCCAGCTGGTATCTGCGACTCCCGTCAGCTCCGTCCGCAAGGGACTTCACCGACAGGAGCGTGCCTTCTCCCGAAGTTACGGCACCATTTTGCCTAGTTCCTTCACCCGAGTTCTCTCAAGCGCCTGAGTATTCTCTACCTGACCACCTGTGTCGGTTTGGGGTACGATTTGATGTTACCTGGAGCTTAGAGGCTTTTCCTGGAAGCGTAGCATTGGTTACTTCATCACCGTAGTGACTCGTCATCACGCCTCAGTGTTAATAATGACCCGGATTTACCTAAGTCATCCACCTTCACGCTTAAACCGGGACAACCGTCGCCCGGATAACCTAGCTTTCTCCGTCCCCCCTTCGCAGTAACACCGAGTACAGGAATATTAACCTGTTTCCCATCGACTACGCTTTTCAGCCTCGCCTTAGGGGTCGACTCACCCTGCCCCGATTAACGTTGGACAGGAACCCTTGGTCTTCCGGCGTGCGGGTTTTTCACCCGCATTATCGTTACTTATGTCAGCATTCGCACTTCTGATACCTCCAGCAACCCTCACAGGTCACCTTCGACGGCTTACAGAACGCTCCCCTACCCAACAACACCTAAGTGTCGCTGCCGCAGCTTCGGTGCATGGTTTAGCCCCGTTACATCTTCCGCGCAGGCCGACTCGACCAGTGAGCTATTACGCTTTCTTTAAATGATGGCTGCTTCTAAGCCAACATCCTGGCTGTCTGTGCCTTCCCACATCGTTTCCCACTTAACCATGACTTTGGGACCTTAGCTGGCGGTCTGGGTTGTTTCCCTCTTCACGACGAACGTTAGCACCCGCCGTGTGTCTCCCGTGATAACATTCTTCGGTATTCGTAGTTTGCATCGGGTTGGTAAGTCGGGATGACCCCCTAGCCGAAACAGTGCTCTACCCCCGAAGATGAGTTCACGAGGCGCTACCTAAATAGCTTTCGGGGAGAACCAGCTATCTCCCGGTTTGATTGGCCTTTCACCCCCAGCCACAAGTCATCCGCTAATTTTTCAACATTAGTCGGTTCGGTCCTCCAGTTAGTGTTACCCAACCTTCAACCTGCCCATGGCTAGATCACCGGGTTTCGGGTCTATACCCTGCAACTTAACGCCCAGTTAAGACTCGGTTTCCCTGCGGCTCCCCTATTCGGTTAACCTTGCTACAGAATATAAGTCGCTGACCCATTATACAAAAGGTACGCAGTCACCCTGATTAATCAAGGCTCCCACTGCTTGTACGTACACGGTTTCAGGTTCTATTTCACTCCCCTCGCCGGGGTTCTTTTCGCCTTTCCCTCACGGTACTGGTTCACTATCGGTCAGTCAGGAGTATTTAGCCTTGGAGGATGGTCCCCCCATATTCAGACAGGATGTCACGTGTCCCGCCCTACTCATCGAACTCACAATCTGTGCATTTTTGTGTACGGGACTATCACCCTTTACTGTGCGACTTTCCAGACGCTTCCACTAACACACAAACTGATTCAGGTTCTGGGCTCCTCCCCGTTCGCTCGCCGCTACTAGGGGAATCTCGGTTGATTTCTTTTCCTCGGGGTACTGAGATGTTTCAGTTCCCCCGGTTCGCCTCATTACGCTATGTATTCACGTAATGATAATGTGTCGAAACACATTGGGTTTCCCCATTCGGGTATCGTCGGGTATAACGCTTCATATCAGCTTACCGACGCTTATCGCAGATTAGCACGCCCTTCATCGCCTCTGACTGCCTAGGCATCCACCGTGTACGCTTAGTCGCTTAACCTCACAACCCGAAGATGTTTCTTTCGATTCATCATCGCGCTGCGATTATTTGAGAGACTCATTGACATGCTGATTCATCACGACCCGCCCGAAGGCAGTCATGCATGTTCAGCTGTCATGTTTCAATTTTCAGCTTGTTCCAGATTGTTAAAGAGCAAAATACTTCGCAGCATACTGTTTCCAATACGCTCTGAAGTCTTTTTTAATGGTGGAGCTATGCGGGATCGAACCGCAGACCTCCTGCGTGCAAAGCAGGCGCTCTCCCAGCTGAGCTATAGCCCCATCTCTACTTACAGTTACCTTAGATACCACTCATGGAAGAGTTGGTAGGCCTGAGTGGACTTGAACCACCGACCTCACCCTTATCAGGGGTGCGCTCTAACCACCTGAGCTACAAGCCTATTAAGGTATTTCTGCTCGTTATTTTCATCAGACAATCTGTGTGAGCACTTCACTTAACACACATCTTTATTGGTAAGGAGGTGATCCAACCGCAGGTTCCCCTACGGTTACCTTGTTACGACTTCACCCCAGTCATGAATCACAAAGTGGTAAGCGCCCTCCCGAAGGTTAAGCTACCTACTTCTTTTGCAACCCACTCCCATGGTGTGACGGGCGGTGTGTACAAGGCCCGGGAACGTATTCACCGTAGCATTCTGATCTACGATTACTAGCGATTCCGACTTCATGGAGTCGAGTTGCAGACTCCAATCCGGACTACGACGTACTTTATGAGGTCCGCTGGCTCTCGCGAGTTCGCTTCTCTTTGTATACGCCATTGTAGCACGTGTGTAGCCCTACTCGTAAGGGCCATGATGACTTGACGTCATCCCCACCTTCCTCCGGTTTATCACCGGCAGTCTCCTTTGAGTTCCCGCCATTACGCGCTGGCAACAAAGGATAAGGGTTGCGCTCGTTGCGGGACTTAACCCAACATTTCACAACACGAGCTGACGACAGCCATGCAGCACCTGTCTCAGAGTTCCCGAAGGCACTAAGGCATCTCTGCCAAATTCTCTGGATGTCAAGAGTAGGTAAGGTTCTTCGCGTTGCATCGAATTAAACCACATGCTCCACCGCTTGTGCGGGCCCCCGTCAATTCATTTGAGTTTTAACCTTGCGGCCGTACTCCCCAGGCGGTCGACTTAACGCGTTAGCTCCGGAAGCCACGCCTCAAGGGCACAACCTCCAAGTCGACATCGTTTACAGCGTGGACTACCAGGGTATCTAATCCTGTTTGCTCCCCACGCTTTCGCACCTGAGCGTCAGTCTTTGTCCAGGGGGCCGCCTTCGCCACCGGTATTCCTCCAGATCTCTACGCATTTCACCGCTACACCTGGAATTCTACCCCCCTCTACAAGACTCTAGCCTGTCAGTTTTGAATGCAGTTCCCAGGTTAAGCCCGGGGATTTCACATCCAACTTAACAGACCGCCTGCGTGCGCTTTACGCCCAGTCATTCCGATTAACGCTTGCACCCTCCGTATTACCGCGGCTGCTGGCACGGAGTTAGCCGGTGCTTCTTCTGCGGGTAACGTCAATCAGCAAGGTTATTAACCTTACTGCCTTCCTCCCCGCTGAAAGTGCTTTACAACCCGAAGGCCTTCTTCACACACGCGGCATGGCTGCATCAGGCTTGCGCCCATTGTGCAATATTCCCCACTGCTGCCTCCCGTAGGAGTCTGGACCGTGTCTCAGTTCCAGTGTGGCTGGTCATCCTCTCAGACCAGCTAGGGATCGTCGCCTAGGTGGGCCATTACCCCGCCTACTAGCTAATCCCATCTGGGCACATCTGATGGCAAGAGGCCCGAAGGTCCCCCTCTTTGGTCCGAAGACGTTATGCGGTATTAGCTACCGTTTCCAGTAGTTATCCCCCTCCATCAGGCAGTTTCCCAGACATTACTCACCCGTCCGCCGCTCGTCACCCAAAGAGCAAGCTCTTCTGTGCTACCGCTCGACTTGCATGTGTTAGGCCTGCCGCCAGCGTTCAATCTGAGCCATGATCAAACTCTTCAATTTAAGATTTGTTTGATTTGCTGAACTCGTCAGCGATGCTCAAAGAATTAGTAACTGTTCATTCGTAATGAATTTTACTGTTGTTCACTCTTCAAGACTTTTTATATCGTTTAAGATACGGTCTTGTGAGTGCCCACACAGATTGTCTGATTATATTGTTAAAGAGCAGTGCGTTGCGGCCTTAACCGCTTCGCGAGGTGGCGTACTTTACGCTTATCACCTTCAGAGTCAACGTTTATTTTAAAGCGTTTTCTCTTTTTTTATCGACCCGGTTGTGAGTCACAGCGCCGTGTCGATGGAGGCGCATTATAGGGATCCGTTTTCGTTACACAACAACTTTCTTGATCTTTTTTTCTGTTCGCGTGTTTTTCAACCCTTTCGATGAGATCTTACTCGATCCGTGTCACTTTTCAGTTGCCGCAGCCGCATATCTGTCGATATTTTGTCTATTAATGCGAATAATCAGCATGTGGCAAATAACTGCGAGGTTGTCGATGAGTGCAAAAATATTCCGTCGTTATAAGGGTATCTCTCCCGTTTTAGGCGAAAGAGTCATGGTCGATCATTCCAGTGTGGTGATTGGCAAGGTAACACTAGGCGATGATGTCGGTATCTGGCCCCTTGTCGCCATACGCGGTGATGTTAACTACATCACTATTGGTGCCAGGAGTAATATCCAGGATGGATCAGTACTTCATATCACCCACTGTTCAGAGAAAAAACCTGAAGGTAACCCACTTATTATTGGGGAAGATGTCACTGTCGGGCATAAAGCAATGCTGCACGGTTGCCAAATAGGAAGTCGAGTTCTAGTCGGAATGGGGTCAATACTCCTCGATGGAGTCGTTGTTGAGGATGATGTGATGATTGGTGCTGGTAGCTTGGTCCCGCCAGGAAAACGCTTAGAGAAGGGACATCTATACGTTGGCAGCCCAGTGAAGAAAATTCGGCCACTGACACAAGAGGAAATAGAGGGGCTGATTTACTCAGCAAATAACTATGTTCGTTGGAAAGATGAATACCTTGCTCAGGATAATGAGTAATAGCCCTCATCATCCCATTCTTCAGCAAGAATCATTTTTTCCAATTCATCTTCAAGATCCCATCGATGTACCCTGAACAGCGCCAGCCACTGTTCGGGGCTATCACCGCCATAACGGCGCTGAAGACGTTCCGCAGTTATAAGGCACTCTTGCTGAAAACCATTTACCAAAACAGGAAATCGGATCGCCATGATCTTATCATCCCAACTTTCACGATCTGGGAACTGGATCGCCTGATTCATTTAGCGAGATCCTGCTTCAGTAGATCAATCACTGGCTCCACGTCTGGCATCACACCATGCCAAAGTTTAAACGCATGTGCCGCTTGCCCCACCAGCATTCCCAAACCATCTGCATAGTGGATAGCCCCCTGTTGTACGCACCATGACAAAAAGGGCGTTAGCTGCGGTAAGTAAAACATGTCATAACAGCTCGTTTCCGGCGAAATGAGTTCTGCCGGTAAGTTAGGAATGCTGTCGTACATCCCAGAAGATGTGGCGTTAATGATCAGATCGAAAGATTGACCATGCAGACCGTCAAGAGCAGTAGCTTGAATATCACCAATATCACAGAAGATTTTAGCTAATGCTTCAGCCTTGAAAAAGGTCCTATTGGTCAGCACAACAGTACAACCAGAGGCCAGCAGGGGTTGGATAACACCACGCGCCGCGCCACCCGCACCAACGAGCAAAACACGATCCAAAGGTTTTACCAACGCCAATCGTTGCAGATCGCTGAGCAAACCGATGCCATCAGTATTATCACCATACAGGCGACCGTCACTCAGCCTCTTCAATGTATTGACCGCCCCCGCAAGCGCAGCACATTCGCTGCGTTCATCGGCTTCAGCAAAAGCTCGCTCTTTAAAGGGCGCAGTTACATTCGCGCCACCAGCACCATCGTGAAAATACTGGCGCAGCATCTGCTCAAAATTATCCAAAGGCGCTAACACACGCTGGTACGTCAACGTTATCCCCGTTTGCGCCGCAAATAGCTCGTGTATGCGAGGTGATTTACTATGTGCAATCGGATTGCCAAAAACCGCAAAAGACGTTACTTCAGACACGTTTCCTTCCACCTTGCCGTTACCCCTGACGAATGAGCTCGCCTGTTAATACATCCCTGATTTCTGATGGATTCATTCTTCCACCGACGTCCCCAACTAGCACAGGGAAATCACCACCAAACTGCAGAGACACTTCCTGAGCAGTGC
This sequence comes from Pectobacterium atrosepticum, assembly GCF_000740965.1. Classification (NCBI taxonomy): domain Bacteria; kingdom Pseudomonadati; phylum Pseudomonadota; class Gammaproteobacteria; order Enterobacterales; family Pectobacteriaceae; genus Pectobacterium; species Pectobacterium atrosepticum. The sequence goes on from NZ_CP009125.1 coordinate 4,385,389, forward strand.
GGCAAGGAGGCTGACCGCTTAAATTGGCACTTGTCGACACCAACGGTTTACCGTAGTGCTGGCACAGTTCCTTAACTAATGGGTGATCACTAACGCGTACCGCAAGCGAAGAAAATTGCCCCGTTAACCACTGCGGTGTCGTAGGTTTTGCAGGTAATACCCAAGTAACCGGACCTGGCCATGTAGAAAACATCATCGCCTTCTGCTCATCGGATAACGCGCTGTCATTAATGTAAGGCACCAATTGGCTAAAATTTGCCGCAATAAGGATCAGCCCTTTTTGCCAAGGGCGTTGTTTTAACGCCAGCAGGCGATTAACTGCCACCTCACTATCAGGATCGCACCCCAATCCAAATACCGCTTCAGTCGGGTACGCAATAACCTGCTCATTATGTAATTCCCGCAAAACGGGAATCATTAGTTCATCAGACACGTCATCATTCTTATCAACTTCTGCCGCTATCGGTTTTCCACATAATTTACTCGCACAAAATAGCTTAGTGCCTTGTGCCGTATTTTTCTCAAACAATAAAGCGTAATGGCAAGAAGGGCATTCACCCGCTATCGGCTTATGGTTTAACGTAAACTGGCAATAAGGATAGCGATCGCAAGAATGAAATACCTTGCCGTAGCGAGATTTACGCTGTAACAGCGTGCCTTCATTGCACTGTGGGCATCGAATCGCCGTTTCATCAGGACGATCGATAGTCTCGGTATGGTGGCATTCAGGGTAATTGCCACAGCCGATGAACATTCCATAGCGGCCTTGCCGTAGTACCAATGTCGACTGACAAAGCGGACATTGCTGCCCATCTAACACCTTGACGATATGCCCATCCGCTTGCGCCTTCAGCGGGCGAATAAACTCACACTCTGGATACGCAGAACAGCCAAGGAATGGGCCATGCCGACCAGAACGGATAACCAGCTCTGACCCACAGTCTGGACATATTTCCAGTTTTTTTTCAGCAAACAGTGCAGGCTTAACCATTCGAACTGTTATTCCTCAGGCTATTGCACATAACCGTCATTGACCTCAAAGAGTAATTCTTCCATTTGCTGATAGGCATTCTCACAACCTGGCACATTGAAAAGCACCATGAGAATGACCCACTTTAGATCTTCCAGATCAAACTCCTGCGTTTCCAATGCCATAACGCGTTCAATAATCATTTCCCGCGTTTCAAGATTCAGAACCTGCATTTGCTCAAGAAACAATAAAAAACCACGACATTCCGCATCAAGACGTAACTCTTCATCCTGCGTATAGATCCGCATAGCCAGAGGATCGCTCGCCAAATAAAGCGGCGCAGTTTGCCCTTCCTGAATATCGGCTAATTTTTCCAGCCAACTCAACGCGCTATAGATATCGTTACGATGAAATCCAGCGCGGGTGAGGTCATCAGTTAACGTATCCTGATCGACACGCATTTCAGTTTCATTGTGGATGTAACTTTCAAACAAGTACATGAGTACGTCGAACATGGCCTGCCCTCCTTAATCGGACATAGCCGCCGGGTACTGCTGCGATCCATCCTGCTAACTCCAGCTCTAATAGCTTAATGACTATCTCTGGCACAGGTTGGCCGGCACGTTCAGCGACAACGTCAACAGGTGTAACCTCATCTCCTACGTTAGCCAACACGTCGGCAAATGGCAATTCGCCATCCTCTTCTTCGTTAGAAATAGTTTGCCCGCTTTCCGTTGGTAGCCACTGTAATTCACTCACCAACTGTTCAAGAATATCCTTCGGATGTGTAACCAGACTGGCCCCTTGCTGGATTAACCAGTGTGTCCCCTCCGTCATAGGGTTACCGATAGGCCCCGGCAGAGCAAAAACTTCCCGTCCTTGCTCTAGCGCATAACGCGCGGTAACCAACGACCCACTGCGGATAGATGCTTCAATGACCAGGACACCCAGCCCTAACCCGCTAATGATACGGTTTCTTCTAGGGAAGTTGGTTGGGAAAGGCGGCATAGCGAGGGGGAATTCTGAGACCAAAGCGCCACCGTCGCCACAAATACGCTCAGCAAGCTTGACGTGGCGCTTGGGGTAAATATTCCCCAATCCACTTCCCAGCACTGCAATTGTTCTCCCTCCCGAATCCAAAGCGGCACGATGAGCAATACCATCGATGCCAATTGCTAGCCCGCTTGTCACCGTGAGTTCATTCGCGGCAAGTTCCTGAGCGAAAAAACATCCCCAGCGTTCACCGTAAGCACTGCTACCCCGGCTACCAATAATCGATATTTGTGGCGATGCCAATAACTCAGGGGAACCAGAGACAAAGAGCAACAGAGGAAAATCACGAATGTTACTCAACAGAAAGGGATAAAGGGCATCTTCGCACGTCACGATATGATGATTGGGATGAGACAACCAGTTGAGCGTGTCTTCTAGGATCCTGCGGTCATAGGTACAAAATTGTGCTATTTGAGCATCAGACAGACCTAACGCCCCCAACGTCTCGTTATCGAACGTATTTAAACCAATAAGCTTTCTGACAATAGCTCGAAGGCGCCTGACACCCAAGTGCCGCACACCCGTCATGCGTAGCCAGATTTCCGTTGATAGCATCCGCGTCCCTTATGCTGCTCTGTTCTGATAAGTGGTGTAATTAAGTGCTGATGCTGTCAATCGGGGCAGGAAATGTCTAGAATGGGCACTAAAGCTATCTCACTATTCAGATACAGATCTAAACATATATGTCAGTTTTGCAGGTATTACATTTTCCAGACGAGCGGCTCCGCATCACTGCGCAACCCGTAAAAGAAGTCAATGCAGACATTCAACGTATCGTGGATGATATGTTCGATACCATGTACGAAGAAGAAGGTATTGGCCTAGCCGCGACACAAGTGGACATTCATCAGCGCATTATTGTTATTGACGTCTCTGAAGAGCGGGACCAACGACTGGTGCTAATCAATCCCGAGCTGATTGAAAAGAGCGGCGATACGGGCATCGAAGAAGGTTGTTTGTCGATCCCTGAAACCCGAGCGCTAGTTCCTCGAGCAGAGCATGTGAAAGTGCGCGCATTGGATCGTGAAGGTAAAGCGTTCGAACTTGAAGCAAGCGAACTGCTTGCCATTTGCATTCAGCATGAAATGGACCACCTGGTTGGGAAATTGTTTATCGATTACCTTTCCCCTCTGAAACGCCAGCGCATTCGTCAAAAACTGGAAAAGCTGGCTAAGCAAAATAGCCGGACCTGATAATTTTCATCCTGACAGGAAGCACCGTGTCTGACTCTTTACGTATCATCTTTGCCGGAACCCCTGATTTTGCAGCACGTCACCTTGACGTGCTTTTATCATCAGGGCATGAGGTCGTTGGCGTTTTCACACAGCCTGACCGACCAGCCGGAAGAGGTAACAAGCTCACGCCAAGCCCGGTAAAAGTACTGGCAGAGCAACATAGCATCCCCGTTTTCCAGCCTAAATCTCTGCGACCAGCAGAAAATCAGGCGATGGTTGAAGCGTTAGATGCCGATGTTATGGTTGTTGTCGCTTACGGATTAATTTTGCCGCAGCCCGTGCTATCCATGCCTCGCCTTGGCTGTATTAATGTACACGGTTCTCTACTGCCTCTCTGGCGTGGAGCTGCACCGATACAACGTGCATTGTGGGCTGGGGATAGTGAAACGGGCGTGACGATCATGCAAATGGACGTTGGACTCGATACTGGCGCTATGCTACACAAAATTGCGTGCCCCATCCTGCCACAGGATACTAGCGCAACGCTATACGACAAACTTGCTGCACTAGGGCCGCGTGGCTTATTGGAAACGCTGGAACGGCTTGCAGATAGCAGCGCTGTCGCTGAAGCGCAAAACGATGCCTTTGCCACCTATGCAGAAAAGCTCAGCAAAGAAGAAGCACGTCTAAACTGGCTGTTATCTGCCGAGCAGCTTGAGCGCTGTATTCGTGCTTTTAATCCTTGGCCAGTCAGCTATTTCATCGTGGATGAACAACCGGTGAAAGTCTGGAAAGCTGAGGTCATCGCCAAATCACATGGCTCACAGCCAGGCACAATCTTACAGGCAGATAAGCAGGGTATTCAGGTAGCAGCCGCCGATGGCATTTTGAATATTCAGGAATTACAGCCGGCAGGCAAAAAAGTAATGAGTGCGCAGGATCTGCTTAACTCGCGTCGTGAGTGGTTCGTTCCCGGTAATACACTGAACTAATCTATTTTTCATACCGGCGTCATGCCGGTATATCCTCTCCCTTTTACGTATACGTCATCGCTAACACATGAAAAGCTCATACAACCTACGCAGTATTGCCGCAAAAGTGGTGGGACAAGTTCTGGATCAGGGGCAATCGCTCAGCGCCTTATTGCCTATTCATCAGCGTGACGTTTCCGATAAAGATCGCGCGCTTTTACAAGAGCTTTGCTTCGGCGTATTACGCGTGTTACCGCAGTTGGAATGGTGTATCCAACAACTAATGGCTAAACCCCTGACGGGCAAACAACGCACGTTGCATTACCTCATCATGGTAGGTATCTACCAACTGCACTATACGCGGATCCCGCCACACGCTGCTCTGGCAGAAACAGTAGAAGGTGCCGTGGCGTTAAAAAGGCCACAACTCAAGGGACTGATTAACGGCGTATTACGCCAATTCCAGCGCCAGCAGGAAGAACTCCTTCAGCGTGAGGCAACTCACTCATCTCACTACCTGCACCCAAGCTGGCTGTTGGCACGCATTGAACATGCTTATCCAAATAACTGGCGAGGCATCGTTGAGGCAAATAATCAACGTCCTCCGATGTGGCTACGCGTGAATCGGTTACACCATACGCGAGAAGCGTACTTAAACTTGTTGATGCAAGGGGGAATTGAAGCATTTCCTCATACCGAATACAGCGATGCGATACGGCTTGCTTCTCCATGTGCCGTCGATCAATTGCCAGGATTTTCACAAGGGTGGGCAACCGTACAGGATGCTTCAGCCCAAGGCTGCGTCTATTGGCTTGATCCACAAGATGGTGAGCAGATCCTCGATCTCTGCGCCGCTCCCGGTGGAAAAACGACACACATTTTAGAGGCAGCACCAAAATCTCATGTGCTCGCTGTCGATGTTGATGAAACACGTTTAGGCCGAGTAAAAGAAAATTTACTTCGGCTACAAATGCATGCTGAAGTCAAACAAGGCGATGGACGTTACCCCGACTCATGGTGTGAAGCGCGTGTATTTGATCGCATTCTGTTGGACGCCCCTTGTTCCGCTACTGGCGTGATTCGTCGTCATCCTGATATTAAATGGCTACGCCGAGACAGAGACATCGAAGAATTAGTTGCACTGCAAAAAGAGATTCTTGATGCCATTTGGCCACACCTCAAAACAGGCGGCACGATGGTTTATGCTACCTGCTCAATTCTGCCGCAAGAAAATACTCAACAAGTTACGGGTTTCCTGTCTCGCCATGCCGATGCCGCGCTTGTTGATACCGGTACAAGTGAAATACCGGGTATACAAATTCTCCCCCATGCTGATAGTGGTGATGGTTTCTTTTATGCGAAGCTGGTAAAAAACTGATATTGAACCCAATATTGTCTGCAACAAGCAGCGATCAATAAACGGCATGGCTTATTATGAAAATTATCATTCTTGGCGCGGGTCAGGTCGGCGGAACACTAGCTGAAAACCTAGCGGGTGAAAACAATGACATCACTGTCGTTGATACTGATGCAAATCGGTTACGCCAGCTTCAGGATAAGTTTGATCTGCGTGTCGTTACGGGCTATGCCTCTCATCCGCGTGTATTGCGTGAAGCGGGGGCAGAAGATGCTGATATGCTGGTCGCTGTTACCAATTCGGACGAAACGAATATGGTAGCATGTCAGATCGCTTATTCCCTCTTCAAAACACCAAACCGGATTGCACGTATTCGCGCTGCCGAATACATCCGTGAATCAGAACAGCTATTTTTACCAGAAGCGGTTCCCATCGATCACCTGATCTCTCCAGAGCAGTTGGTGATCGATAATATTTATAAACTGATCGAATACCCTGGGGCACTTCAAGTCGTCAATTTCGCTGAAGGTAAAGTGAGCCTTGCAGCAGTTAATGCATACTATGGCGGCCCATTGGTGGGTAATGCCCTAACCTCTCTCCGTGAACATATTCCCCATGTGGATACCCGAGTTGCCGCTATTTTCCGCCACGACCGTCCAATTCGTCCACAGGGTTCTACCATAATCGAAGCTGGTGACGAGGTGTTTTTTGTCGCTGCTTCCCAGCATATTCGCGCAGTAATGAGCGAATTGCAGCGCCTTGAAAAACCGTATAAAAGGATCATGATCGTTGGTGGAGGGAACGTCGGCGCAGGATTGGCACAGCGATTAGAAAAAGATTACAGCATCAAACTGATAGAACGAAATGCGGACCGGGCGGCGGAGCTCGCTGAGCTTTTGCAAAATACGGTAGTGTTCCATGGCGATGCCTCAGATCAAGAGCTTCTCGCTGAAGAACATATCGAGCAGATCGATGTATTCATCGCTATTACCAACGATGACGAAGCAAATATTATGTCAGCAATGTTGGCTAAACGCATGGGTGCGAAAAAAGTAATCGTGCTCATCCAGCGTCGAGCTTATGTCGATCTGGTTCAGGGCAGCGTCATTGATGTCGCTATCTCGCCACAGCAGGCAACAATCTCTGCGTTACTCAGCCACGTACGCAAGGCAGATATCGTTAGCGTATCCTCTTTGCGGCGAGGTGTAGCCGAAGCGATCGAAGCGATCGCCCATGGTGACGAAGGCACATCGAAAGTCGTCGGCAGAATGATTGAAGACATTAAGCTTCCACCAGGTACCACCATCGGAGCAATTGTTCGCGGTGATGACGTCATTATTGCCAACGCAAATAGCAAAATTGAGCAAGGCGATCATGTCATCATGTTCTTGGCTGACAAAAAATTTGTGCCTGATGTTGAACGGTTATTTCAACCAAGCCCCTTCTTTTTGTAATGTAGGAACAAATTCACTGCCAACCAGATAATCTGGCAAAGTTACAGCTATTGGTTAGAATTAATTTATATTTTTGGCAAGGAGAACGGATATGAGCATCATCAAAGAATTCAGAGAGTTTGCCATGCGTGGTAATGTTGTCGATTTGGCCGTGGGTGTCATTATTGGTGCCGCTTTCGGCAAAATTGTTTCCTCTCTGGTATCAGATATTATTATGCCGCCACTTGGACTTTTGATTGGTGGTGTTGATTTTAAACAACTCAGCCTTATTCTTCGTGACGCTCAAGGCGAAATCCCTGCCGTTGTCATGAACTATGGTGCTTTCATCCAGAATATTTTTGACTTTGTCATCGTCGCTTTCGCGATTTTTATAGCCATCAAGCTTATGAATAAAATGCGGCGTAAACAGGAAGATACGCCTGCTGCTGCACCGAAACCTAGTGCTGAAGAGAAGCTATTAGCTGAAATTCGCGATTTGCTTAAAGAACAACACAAACAGTAAAAATTGAATTTTTCTTCAAATACAGCTGTATTACGCAGAAAATAGAAAGGCCAGTGGTAAATAATCATTTGATTGCTTACCACTGGCCTCCCAACTCCCTTTCTTCATATGCTTGTCTTTTCTACGATAACTTCCTTTCCCTTTTTCATTCACTTCAATTCGTTGACGAAACAGTGGGTCATGTAGCAACGCCTCAATAGCGTTGTTCTGAATTTTCCCACGCTTATGACGGTATGTGGTCATCATCACTCCTAATAAAGTCGATATGGTATGTGCATAAATAAAACGTGCAGAGTATATAGCCGAAATGGATGGATGAGAACAGATAGGTATGTGTTTTTCGACTGATTCAAATACAGGCAATTTCTTACCATGAATGTTCATGCGAAAAATAGTTTATTTCAGATATAAAAAAACCGGGTTTCCCCGGCTTTTTTACGCTCTTACAGATTACTCTGCAGTAGCTACTTCTTCTGTCTGAGAGACTGAGCGATCAACGAGCTCGATGTATGCCATCGGCGCATTGTCACCAGCACGGAAGCCACACTTCAGAATACGAGTGTAACCACCGGCACGGCTCGCGAAACGCGGGCCCAGTTCATTAAACAGTTTTGCCACGATCTCGTTATCACGAGTACGGGCGAATGCCAGACGACGATTAGCAACGCTGTCGGTCTTGGCAAGAGTAATCAGCGGTTCAACAACGCGACGCAGCTCTTTCGCTTTCGGCAGGGTCGTCTTGATGATTTCATGACGAACCAAAGAACTAGCCATGTTACGGAACATAGCCTGACGATGGCTGCTGTTACGGTTCAGTTGACGACCACTCTTACGATGGCGCATGACCTTATCCTTCTCAGTAAAACCTTAACCTGTGATCTGGTTACTCATCAGCAATACTTGCAGGTGGCCAGTTTTCTAGGCGCATGCCCAGAGACAGACCACGGGAAGCCAGTACGTCTTTAATCTCAGTAAGAGATTTTTTACCTAGGTTAGGCGTTTTGAGCAGCTCAACCTCGGTACGCTGTACCAGATCACCGATGTAGTGGATAGCTTCTGCCTTAAGGCAGTTAGCAGAGCGGACAGTCAATTCCAGATCGTCAACAGGGCGCAGCAGAATCGGATCGAATTCTGGTTTCTCTTCTTTAACTTCTGGCTGACGAACATCACGTAAGTCAACAAAAGCTTCAAGTTGTTCAGCCAGAATGGTTGCCGCACGGCGGATCGCCTCTTCAGGATCGATCGTGCCATTGGTTTCCATTTCGATGACTAGCTTGTCCAAGTCAGTACGCTGTTCTACGCGAGCCGCTTCAACATTGTAGGCAATACGCTCTACAGGGCTATAGCAAGCATCAACTAACAGACGACCAATCGGGCGCTCATCTTCTTCCGTATGAATACGGGCAGATGCCGGCACATAACCACGACCACGTTGAACTTTGATACGCATACTAATAGATGCGTTTTCATCGGTCAGATGGCAAATTAAGTGTTGCGGCTTGACGATTTCGACATCACCATCATGGATAATGTCGGCTGCAGTCACAGGGCCAATGCCAGATTTATTCAGGGTAAGAATAACTTCATCTTTACCTTGAACTCTCACCGCCAGCCCTTTCAGGTTGAGCAGGATTTCCAGGATATCTTCCTGTACGCCTTCTTTGGTGCTGTACTCATGCAGTACACCATCAATCTCAACCTCGGTCACCGCGCAACCTGGCATGGATGAAAGCAGAATACGGCGCAGTGCGTTGCCAAGAGTATGGCCGAAGCCTCGCTCTAATGGCTCAAGGGTCACCTTGGCGTGCGTCGAACTCACTTGCTCGATATCAACCAGGCGCGGTTTTAGAAACTCTGTCACAGAACCCTGCATTGTGTCCTCTCTTTGGTACTAAGCTTTACTTGGAGTAAAGCTCGACGATCAGGTGTTCATTAATGTCCGCAGACAGATCGGTACGTTCAGGAATACGTTTGAACACACCTTCCATCTTGGCAGCATCAACTTCCAGCCAAGTTGGCTTTTCACGCTGTTCAGCCAGCTCCAGAGCGGCTTTCACGCGAGATTGCTTTTTCGCTTTCTCACGGATGCTGACTACGTCATTCGGGGATACCTGATAAGAAGCGATGCTAACAACGCGACCGTTTACCATGATAGCTTTGTGGCTTACCATCTGACGTGCTTCAGCGCGAGTAGCACCAAAACCCATACGATAAACAACGTTATCCAGACGACCTTCCAGCAGTTGCAGCAGGTTTGCACCTGTGTTGCCTTTCAGACGTGCAGCTTCTTTATAATAGTTGCGGAACTGACGCTCCAGAACACCGTAGATACGGCGAACTTTTTGCTTTTCACGCAACTGTACACCATAGTCAGACAGACGCGGTTTACGCGCACCATGCTGGCCAGGAGCTTGTTCAATCTTACACTTGGAATCGATCGCACGAACACCAGATTTAAGGAACAAATCGGTGCCTTCACGACGGCTCAGCTTGAGCTTAGGACCCAAATATCTTGCCATTTTCTTTCTCCAACAATCCTAAAAGCGGCGTTATACGCGGCGCTTTTTCGGCGGACGACAACCGTTATGAGGGATCGGAGTCACATCAGTAATATTAGTGATGCGGAAACCAGCCGCGTTTAATGCGCGGATAGTAGACTCACGGCCCGGACCAGGTCCTTTAACCATAACTTCCAGGTTCTTAATACCGTATTCTTTCACGGCCTCTGCGCAACGTTCTGCAGCTACTTGAGCAGCGAACGGCGTAGATTTACGAGAACCACGGAAGCCGGAACCACCGGCAGTTGCCCAACCCAGCGCATTACCCTGACGATCAGTAATGGTTACGATGGTGTTGTTGAAAGAAGCATGGATATGAGCCACACCGTCAGAGACTTGCTTTCTTACACGCTTACGTGCACGAATAGGTGCCTTTGCCATTATTCAATCACCCCGATTATTTCTTGATCGGTTTGCGCGGACCCTTACGGGTACGGGCGTTAGTCTTGGTACGCTGACCGCGAACCGGCAGACCACGACGATGACGCAAACCACGATAAGTACCAAGGTCCATAAGACGCTTGATGCTCAGGGTAACTTCACGACGCAGATCACCTTCTACAACAAACTTGGCAACTTCGTCACGCAGCTTATCGATTTGCTCTTCAGACAGCTCACTGATCTTAACATTTTCGGCAATCTCCGTTGCAGCACAAATAGCCTGCGACCGAGTTTTACCGATACCGAAAATTGACGTTAACGCAATAACGGTATGTTTATGATCAGGAATGTTAATGCCTGCTATACGGGCCACTATGCACTCCTACAATTTTATACGGCAACACCATTCTGAAAAGCCCGTTTTCAGGATACTCAAATAATGTTGCAGCTACATACAAAAGATTGGCTGGCTAATCTAGCCAGCTCAATCCAACTTTGCAAGAAAAATATGCGAGATAATCAGCCTTGACGCTGTTTATGCTTCGGTTCGGCACTGCAGATCACACGAACGACACCGTTACGCTTAACAATCTTACAGTTACGACATAATTTCTTGACGGAAGCACGAACTTTCATTTTTACTCTCCGTAACTTCTCAAGCTCACCTAATTAACGGTTATAGCCTTTCAGGTTTGCTTTCTTCAATGCAGACTCATATTGACTCGACATCATCAGAGTTTGCACTTGAGCCATAAAGTCCATGATGACGACAACAACGATCAATAAAGATGTACCCCCAAAATAGAAAGGCACTTTCATTGCGTCACGCATAAACTCCGGGATCAGGCAGATAAAAGTAATATACATCGCACCAATCAGAGTCAGACGAGTCATTACTTTATCGATATATTTCGCCGTTTGCTCTCCCGGACGAATTCCTGGCACGAATGCACCGGACTTCTTCAGGTTATCTGCTGTTTCACGCGGATTGAAAACCAACGCAGTGTAGAAGAAACAGAAGAAGATGATTGCAGACGCATAGAGTAACACATAAAGCGGTTGTCCGGGCTGCAAATACAGCGAAATAGTTGTCAGCCAGTTCCAACCGGTACCGCCCCCAAACCAGGATGCAATCGTGGCAGGGAACAGAATAATACTGGAAGCGAAGATCGCTGGGATAACACCGGCCATATTCACTTTCAGCGGTAAATGCGTACTCTGTGCCGCATAAACACGACGACCTTGTTGACGTTTTGCATAATTAACGACAATACGACGTTGACCACGCTCAATGAAAACAACGAAGAAGGTTACTGCAAACACTAAAACTGCAACCAACAGCAACAGGAGGAAGTGCAGGTCGCCTTGCCGAGCTTGCTCGATGGTATGGCCAATGGCCGGCGGTAAACCCGCAACAATACCAGCAAAGATTATGATCGAGATACCGTTACCGATACCACGCTCCGTAATCTGTTCTCCCAGCCACATAAGGAACATTGTCCCAGTAACCAGACTTACAACAGCGGTAAAGTAGAAAGCAAAACCTGGATTTATTACCAATTCTTGCATCCCAGGCATATTCGGTAAACCGGTAGCAATACCGATAGATTGGAATATAGCCAATACCAAGGTGCCGTAGCGGGTATACTGGCTGATCTTACGACGGCCAGCTTCCCCTTCTTTCTTTATTTCAGCCAAGGCGGGATGAACCACCGTTAGCAACTGGATAATAATCGATGCCGAAATATAAGGCATAATACCCAGTGCAAAGATAGAAGCACGACTGAGAGCACCACCAGAGAACATGTTAAACATTTCAATGATGGTGCCTCGCTGCTGTTCAAGCAATTTGGCAAGCACAGTGGCATCAATACCAGGAATCGGGATAAAAGAGCCAATACGGAAAACAATTAGCGCACCGATAACAAACAAAAGTCTGCGCTTCAGTTCACCAACTCCGCCTTTAGCACTTTGAAAATCTAATCCTGGTTGCTTAGCCATCTGCTACTTATTCCTCAATTTTACCGCCAGCAGCTTCGATAGCAGCACGAGCACCTTTAGTGACACGCAGACCACGAATCGTTACCGGACGAGCAACTTCACCAGACAGAATCACTTTCGCGAATTCAATCTGAATGCCAATAACATTAGCGGCTTTCAGCGTATTCAGGTCAACTACGTCGCCTTCTACTTTAGCAAGATCAGACAGACGAACTTCTGACGTGATCATCGCTTTGCGAGAAGTAAAACCGAATTTCGGCAGACGACGATATAAAGGCATCTGACCACCTTCAAAACCACGACGTACGCCACCACCAGAACGAGAGTTCTGACCTTTGTGACCACGACCGCCAGTTTTGCCCAGGCCAGAACCGATACCACGACCTAAACGCTTCGGTGCATGTTTAGCACCTTCGGCCGGAGACAGAGTATTTAAACGCATCTGTTACTCCTCTACTTTAACCATGTAGGAAACCGCGTTGACCATACCACGAACCGCAGGAGTATCCTCACGTTCAACAGTATGACCAATACGACGCAGACCCAGGCCAAGCAGTGTCGCCTTATGTTTCGGCAGACGACCGATTGCACTACGGGTTTGAGTGATTTTAATAGTCTTTGCCACGGTCAATTACCCCAGAATTTCTTCAACGGATTTACCACGCTTGGCAGCGACCATTTCCGGGGACTTCATGTTGGCCAAGCCATCAATCGTTGCACGAACCACGTTAATCGGGTTAGTGGAACCATAGGCTTTAGCCAATACGTTGTGAACCCCTGCAACTTCCAAAACGGCGCGCATTGCGCCACCGGCAATAATACCGGTACCTTCGGAAGCTGGCTGCATGAACACACGAGAACCCGTGTGAGCACCTTTAACCGGGTGCTGCAGGGTGCCGTTGTTCAGCGCGACATTCATCATATTGCGACGGGCTTTTTCCATCGCTTTCTGGATCGCTGCTGGAACTTCGCGAGCTTTACCGTAACCAAAACCAACGCGGCCGTTGCCATCACCCACTACAGTCAGTGCGGTGAAGCTGAAAATACGACCACCTTTAACGGTTTTAGATACGCGATTTACCGCGATCAGCTTTTCCTGCAGTTCGCCAGCTTGTTTCTCGATGTGAGCCATCTTACACCTCTACCTTAGAACTGAAGGCCAGCTTCACGGGCAGCATCTGCCAGTGCTTGGACTCGACCATGATATTGGAAACCGGAACGGTCGAAAGAGACATTCTTGATGCCTTTTTCTAACGCGCGTTCTGCAATAGCTTTACCTATTGCGGTTGCTGCGTCTTTGTTACCAGTCGACTTCAGTTGTTCAGCGATAGCTTTTTCTACAGTAGAAGCGGCTACCAGGACTTCAGAACCGTTCGGTGCAATGACCTGCGCATAAATATGGCGTGGAGTACGATGTACCACCAGACGCGTCGCACCCAGTTCCTGGAGCTTGCGGCGTGCGCGGGTCGCACGACGGATACGAGCTGCTTTCTTATCCATAGTGTTACCTTACTTCTTCTTAGCCTCTTTGGTACGCACGACTTCGTCGGCGTAACGGACACCCTTGCCTTTGTAAGGCTCAGGACGACGGTAGGCGCGTAATTCCGCAGCAACCTGACCAATAACCTGCTTATCAGCACCTTTCAGTACGATTTCAGTTTGGCTTGGGCATTCTGCAGTAATACCTGCCGGCAGTGCATGTTCTACTGGGTGAGAAAACCCAAGAGACAGGTTAACCATATTGCCTTTAACAGCAGCACGGTAACCAACACCAACCAGTTGCAGCTTCTTAGTGAAGCCTTCGGTAACACCGATAACCATTGCGTTCAACAGAGCACGAGTGGTACCCGCTTGGGCCCATCCATCAACGAAACCTTCGCGCGGGGCGAAAGTCAGAGCGTTGTCAGCTTGTTTCACTTCAACAGCATTATGGATCTTACGACTCAGCTCGCCGTTTTTACCCTTAATCGAAATATCCTGACCGTTGAGTTTTACCTCTACGCCGGCAGGAATGACGACGGGTGCTTTTGCAACACGAGACATTCTTTCCTCCCGATTAAGCTACGTAGCAGATAATCTCGCCACCAAGACCAGCTTGGCGAGCTGCACGATCAGTCATAACACCTTTAGAGGTAGAAATAACAGCGATACCCAAACCGGCCATAACTTTTGGTAGCTCATCTTTTCTTTTATAGATGCGCAGACCTGGACGGCTTATTCGCTGAATGCTTTCTACCACAGCTTTACCCTGGAAATATTTAAGTTCTAATTCCAGAACTGGCTTGGTGTCGCCTTCGATTTTGAAATCTTCAATGTAACCTTCTTCCTTCAGCACGTTGGCAATTGCCACTTTCAGCTTGGAGGAAGGCATGGTGACCGCAACTTTGTTCGCGGCTTGACCGTTACGGATACGGGTCAGCATATCCGCGATCGGATCTTGCATGCTCATCTGTCTTTACTCCCGTGATTCAATTGGTGACAATTACCAGCTAGCCTTTTTAAGACCCGGAATTTCACCGCGCATAGCGGCTTCACGGACCTTGATACGGCTCAACCCGAACTTCCGCAGGAAAGCGTGCGGACGACCAGTTTGGCGGCAGCGGTTACGCTGACGAGACGGGCTGGAATCACGCGGCAGAGTCTGCAGCTTAAGAACTGCATCCCAACGATCTTCGTCGGATGAGTTCACACCAGAGATGATAGCTTTCAATTCCTCGCGTTTAGCGCGGTATTTTTCAGCCAGTTTCACACGAACAACTTCGCGTGCTTTCATGGATTGCTTAGCCATTAGTAACCCTACCTTACTTGCGGAATGGGAAGTTAAAGGCGGCCAACAGCGCGCGGCCTTCATCATCGGATTTCGCAGTAGTGGTAATGGTAATGTCCAAACCACGAACGCGATCGACTTTATCGTAGTCGATTTCCGGGAAGATGATCTGTTCACGCACACCCATGCTGTAGTTACCACGACCATCGAATGACTTGGCGGACAAGCCACGGAAGTCACGGATACGCGGTACAGCAATGGAAATCAGTCGCTCAAGGAACTCCCACATGCGTTCGCCACGCAGAGTTACTTTACAGCCGATCGGATAGCCCTGACGGATTTTGAAGCCCGCAACAGATTTGCGTGCTTTGGTGATCAACGGTTTTTGACCGGAGATTGCTGTCAGATCAGCTGCTGCGTTATCCAGCAGTTTCTTGTCAGCGATCGCTTCACCAACACCCATATTCAGGGTGATCTTCTCGACCCGAGGGACTTGCATGACAGAATTGTAGTTAAACTCAGTCATGAGTTTTTTAACTACTTCGTCTTTGTAGTAATCATGCAGTTTCGCCATCGTACTACTCCAAATTACTTGATAGTTTCGCTGTTAGATTTAAAGAAACGGACTTTTTTCCCGTCTTCGAATCTAAAGCCTACACGGTCAGCCTTACCAGTTGCCGCATTGAAGATTGCAAGGTTAGAAACTTGAATTGCAGCTTCTTTTTCAACGATGCCACCTGGTTGGTTCAGGGCCGGAACCGGCTTCTGATGTTTTTTAACCAGGTTAATACCTTCAACAATGACCTTACTAGCAGACAGGACATTTTTTACTTTACCGCGCTTACCTTTATCTTTGCCGGTTAGCACGATAACTTCGTCATCACGACGGATTTTCGCTGCCATGATTCGCTCCTTAAAGTACTTCTGGTGCCAGAGAGATAATTTTCATGAACTTCTCATTACGCAGTTCACGAGTTACCGGCCCAAAAATACGCGTACCGATAGGCTGTTCGCTGTTATTGTTTAAAATAACGCAAGCATTTCCATCGAAGCGAATGACAGAACCGTCCGGGCGACGAACACCCTTCTTGGTGCGCACCACTACCGCCTTCAGCACGTCGCCTTTTTTCACCTTACCGCGAGGAATTGCTTCCTTGATGGTAATTTTGATGATATCGCCAACGCCTGCGTAGCGACGGTGCGAGCCACCTAGAACCTTGATACACATTACGCGACGTGCACCGGAATTATCGGCCACGTTCAGCATAGTCTGTTCTTGGATCATTTTAGTGCTCCGCTAATGTCAACTACCACTTTAGGACCCTTTCGGGCCATTAAATACCCCATAATTGAGGGCGCAGCATTATAACACCGCTTCCTTATTATGGGTAGAAAAAATAAACGGCCCTTTGCAGAGCCGTTTATCATAAGAGAAGAGCGCTACTTTATTACAGAATCGCTTTCTCTACAACGCGAACAAGTGTCCAAGACTTAGTTTTAGACAGCGGACGGCATTCGCGGATTTCAACCACGTCACCGGTACCGCATTCATTGTTCTCGTCATGTACGTGCAGCTTAGTCGTACGTTTAATGAATTTACCGTAAAGCGGGTGTTTCACAAAACGCTCGATAGCAACAACCATGGATTTCTCCATTTTGTCGCTTACAACACGACCTTGCAGAGTACGGATTTTATCGGTCATTACGCACCCGCCTTCTGAGTCAGTAAAGTCTTAACTCGTGCAATATTGTGACGCACTTGTTTTACCATGTGAGTCTGTTGCAACTGACCACTGGCAGCCTGCATACGCAGGTTAAATTGCTCGCGCAGCAAGCCGAGCAGCTCAGTATTCAGCTCTTCAACGCTCTTTTCACGCAGCTCATTTGCTTTCATTACATCACCGTCTTAGTTACAAAGGTGGTTTTGATAGGCAGTTTCGCTGCTGCCAGTTGGAATGCCTCACGGGCTAACTCTTCCGGCACACCGTCCATTTCGTACAGGACTTTACCTGGCTGAATCAAGGCAACCCAATACTCCACGTTGCCTTTACCTTTACCCATACGAACTTCAAGCGGTTTCTCGGTGATCGGTTTGTCCGGGAATACACGGATCCAGATCTTACCTTGACGCTTAACAGCACGGGTCATGGCACGACGTGCAGCTTCGATTTGACGAGCAGTCAGGCGACCGCGGCCAACAGCTTTCAGACCGAAAGTGCCGAAGCTAACATCCGTACCCTGCGCCAGACCACGGTTGCGGCCTTTATGCACCTTACGGAATTTTGTACGCTTTGGTTGTAACATCAGCGACTCTCCTTACTTGCGGCCTTTACGCTGCTGCTTTTTAGGTTGAGCAGACGGTTTTTCCGGTTGTTCAACTGCAGCCATACCACCCAGAATCTCACCTTTGAAGATCCACACTTTCACACCGATAACACCATAAGTGGTGTGCGCTTCGGAGGTGTTGTAGTCGATATCCGCACGCAGTGTATGCAACGGAACACGACCTTCACGGTACCATTCGGTACGCGCGATTTCAGCGCCGCCAAGACGACCGCTTACTTCAACTTTAATACCTTTAGCGCCTAGACGCATGGCATTCTGTACCGCACGCTTCATAGCACGACGGAACATCACACGACGTTCCAGCTGCGAAGTGATGCTGTCAGCAACCAGTTTTGCGTCCAGTTCAGGTTTACGAACTTCTGCGATATTGATCTGTGCAGGTACGCCAGCGATATCCGCTACGACTTTGCGCAGTTTCTCAACATCTTCACCTTTTTTACCGATCACGATGCCTGGACGAGCAGTGTGAATAGTCACACGGATGCTTTTTGCAGGACGTTCGATAACGATACGGGAAACGGAAGCCTTCTCCAGTTCCTTCGTCAGGTATTTACGAACTTTAAAATCGCTGTCTAGGTTGTCAGCGAATTCTTTGGTATTCGCATACCAGGTAGAGTTCCAAGGTTTGACAATACCCAGGCGAATACCATTAGGATGTACTTTCTGACCCATTGCTAGTCTCCAGAGTCTCAGCGATCGGACACAACCACAGTGATGTGGCTGGTACGCTTCAGGATGCGATCCGCACGACCTTTAGCACGCGGCATAATGCGCTTCATGCTTGGGCCTTCGTCAACGAAAATTTTCGCGACTTTCAGATCATCAATGTCAGCGCCATCGTTGTGTTCTGCGTTAGCAATAGCAGACTCAAGCACTTTTTTAACCAGACCAGCAGCTTTCTTGTTGGTGTAGGTCAGAACTTCCAGAGCTTGCGACACTTTCTTACCGCGAATCAGGTCTGCCACTAGGCGAACCTTTTGAGCAGAAGAACGAGCGTGGCAATGTTTAGCGATAGTTTCCATCTCTTCCTCCTACCTTAGCGCTTTTTGGCCTTTTTGTCGGCCGCATGGCCGCGATAAGTACGAGTCGGCGCGAATTCACCCAGTTTGTGACCGACCATTTCATCGGAAACAAACACCGGAACGTGCTGACGACCATTATGGACAGCGATGGTCAAACCGATCATATTTGGAAAGATCGTTGAACGACGGGACCAAGTGCGCAAAGGCTTCTTGTCTCCGCTTTCCACCGCTTTCTCTACCTTCTTCAGCAAGTGCAGGTCAATAAATGGACCTTTCTTGAGAGAACGTGGCATGGTTTATCCTCTAAGATTATTTAGTACGGCGACGTACGATAAATTTATCAGTACGCTTGTTGCTGCGGGTCTTTTTACCTTTGGTCTGAAGGCCCCATGGACTAACTGGGTGCTTACCAAAGTTACGACCTTCACCACCACCGTGTGGGTGGTCGACTGGGTTCATTGCCGTACCGCGAACGGTAGGACGAATCCCGCGCCAGCGAGCAGCACCAGCTTTACCCAGAACGCGTAGCATGTGCTCAGCGTTGCCAACTTCGCCCAGCGTAGCGCGACAGTCAGATTCGACTTTACGCATTTCGCCAGAACGCAGACGCAGGGTAACGTAAGAACCGTCACGAGCAACGATCTGAACGTAAGTACCAGCAGAACGAGCCAATTGGCCGCCTTTACCTGGTTTCATTTCTACGTTGTGAACCGTTGAACCGACCGGAATGTTACGCATCGGCAGGGTGTTACCCGCTTTAATCGCAGCATCAACGCCAGATTGAATCTGGTCGCCGGCTTTCAGGCCTTTCGGCGCCAAAATGTAACGACGCTCGCCATCTTTGTACAGAACCAGCGCGATATTCGCAGAACGGTTCGGATCGTACTCAAGACGCTCAACAACAGCCGGGATACCATCTTTGTTGCGTTTAAAGTCAACAATACGATAAGCCTGCTTGTGACCACCACCAATATGACGGGTAGTGATACGACCATTGTTGTTACGGCCACCGGATTTACTATTTTTCTCTACCAGTGGGGCGAATGGTTTGCCCTTGTGCAGCTCTGGGTTCACCACTTTAACTACGTGACGACGACCCGGAGATGTCGGTTTACATTTAACAATTGCCATTGTTCTTCTCCTCCGACTTACTCAGCGCCGCCGACGAAGTCCAGATTCTGGCCTTCTTTCAGGGTGACGTAAGCTTTTTTCCAGTCGCTACGACGACCAATACGCTGTCCGTGACGTTTAGTTTTCCCTTTAACAACTAGGGTATTAACGACTTCGACTTCAACTTCGAAAAGTTTCTGAACAGCGGCTTTGATTTCTGCTTTGGTCGCGTCTTTAGCAACTTTGAGAACGATGGTGTTACTTTTCTCCATCGCAGCAGATGCTTTTTCAGATACGTGCGGCGCGCGCAGTACTTTCAGCAGACGTTCTTCACGGATCATGCCAGCATCTCCTCAACTTGCTTAACTGCATCAGCAGTCATAACGACTTTGTCGAAGGCGATTAGGCTAACTGGATCGATTGCTGCTGCATCACGCACATCAACCTTGTACAGGTTACGCGCAGCCAGGAACAGATTCTCATCCAGTTCACCAGTGATGATCAACACGTCTTCCAGTGCCATTTCTTTCAGTTTTTCTACCAGAAGCTTCGTTTTAGGCGCTTCCAGAGAGAACTGCTCGACAACGATCAGACGATCTTGACGTACCAGTTCGGACAGGATGCTTTTCAGCGCGCCGCGGTACATCTTTTTGTTAACTTTTTGACTGTGGTCCTGTGGCTTCGCAGCAAAGGTCACACCACCTGAACGCCAGATTGGGCTCTTTACAGAACCTGCACGAGCGCGGCCGGTACCTTTCTGGCGCCACGGCTTTTTGCCGGAACCAGTTACTTCAGCACGAGTCTTCTGAGCACGAGTACCCTGACGAGCACCTGCTGCATAAGCAACAACAACCTGGTGTACCAGCGCTTCGTTGAAATCACGACCGAAGGTAGTTTCGGAAACAGTCAGCGCGCTTTGCGCGTCTTTCAATACTAATTCCATTGCTATCCCCTTACGCCTTCACAGCTGGTTTAACGATCAGGTCGCTACCGGTAGCTCCCGGAACAGCACCTTTAACCAGCAGCAGGTTGCGCTCAGCGTCAACACGCACTACGTCCAGGCTCTGAACGGTTACACGTTCGTTACCCAGCTGGCCTGCCATTTTCTTGCCTTTGAACACTTTACCCGGGGTCTGGTTTTGACCGATAGAACCTGGGGCGCGGTGAGACAAGGAGTTACCATGCGTAGCATCCTGAGTACGGAAATTCCAGCGCTTAACTGTGCCAGCAAAACCTTTACCTTTAGATGTACCAGTAACGTCTACTTTTTTAATGTCTGCGAAAATTTCAACACTAATGCTCTGACCTACAGTGAACTCTTCGCCTTCAGACAGACGGAATTCACGCAGGGTACGGCCAGCTTCTACGCCAGCTTTAGCAAAGTGACCAGCTTCTGGTTTGGTAACACGGTTTGCTTTTTTAGCACCAGCAGTTACTTGCACAGCGCGGTAACCGTCGTTAGCCAGGTCTTTAACCTGAGTTACGCGGTTTGCTTCAATTTCGATAACAGTTACGGGGATAGATACGCCATCTTCAGTGAAGATACGGGTCATTCCCACTTTTTTACCGACTAAACCAATCATTGTTTCAACCTCTCAATCGCTCAATGACCTGATTAACCCAGGCTGATCTGCACGTCTACACCAGCAGCCAGATCCAGACGCATCAGAGCATCAACGGTTTTCTCGGTTGGCTCAACGATGTCAACCAGACGCTTGTGAGTGCGAATCTCATACTGATCGCGCGCATCTTTATTGACGTGCGGAGAAATCAGAATGGTAAAGCGCTCTTTGCGGGTCGGCAGCGGGATAGGACCACGTACTTGCGCACCAGTGCGCTTAGCAGTCTCGACGATTTCCGCAGTTGATTGATCAATCAGACGATGATCAAACGCTTTCAGACGGATACGGATTCTTTGGTTCTGCATGAGACCAGAGCTCCAATTATTTATAAACGTAAATAACTACTCCTCACACCCATTTCGATTGATGGGGGAGTGTAATCGTTGGCACATAACCCCCATATCGGGAGTATTGTTTTGGTCAATAAATGAATATTGACTCTCTGATTCGCATTGAATCAGGCTTACCTTGTTCAAGTAAGCTCGCGCATTATACGCAAATTGGAGGGGGAAGCAACAGGCAGGATGAAATGATTTTAAACGCGGCCGGAACGACGTCCATTAGTCCGGCCGAATTGAGGCACAAAGCACATAGTAGATTACGGTGCTATGTTACTCAGCTTTTAGCTGAGCCTGAAGATAGTTTTGTATACCAAGACGCGCAATCAAATCTAATTCAGTTTCCAACCAGTCAATGTGCCCTTCTTCATCGGCAAGAATCTCTATCATTAGATCCCTACTGACGTAGTCATGCACCGAATCAGAATAGGCAATCGCCTCACGCAGATTCTTTGCGCCATCTAACTCAAGTTGAAGATCAGAACGTAAGACTTCTTCGACATCTTCGCCAATATTTAATTTACCCAAATCCTGTAGATTCGGGATACCTTCGAGAAACAAGATTCGTTCGATGTAGCGATCAGCGTGCTTCATTTCGTCAATAGACTCATGATATTCGTGATCGTTAAGACGGGTTAAGCCCCAGTTTTTAAACATTCGGGCATGAAGAAAATATTGGTTAATAGCTACCAGCTCGTTGCCCAATAACTTATTCAGGTGTGTGATGACTTTTTTATCGCCTTTCATGACATGCTCCTCCGCTCCAGTTCTTAAAGTGTAGAACTGGTCAGCAGAGAGTCAAAAAAACGACCCTACATTTTATGCTACTTTATACATGTCAGGAATTTTAGCCTGCTCTTCCTCAAAAATAACACGCGCCTGACGAATGCACTTACCGCAATCTGTCCCGATAGGAACGAGTTTGCGTAATTGTTGCATAGATTGAGGCTGGTGCTGACGAACAGCATTACGAATGGCTTTGTCAGAAATTGCGTTGCATAAACAAACATACATACCAGAATGACTCATCGTTATTGCGGGTGTCTTTCGTACTGCCTTTCGAGACACTGCAAACGGTATTTTAAACCGCTCCTAGCGATTTTTTAACCAACCCAGTCATTGTAAATAAGAATTATTTTTATTTCAATTCCCACCTAATCATTGAGACGTAAAAAAAGGCACCGAAGTGCCTTTTTCATGCTTTAGTTTATCAGCGATTAAGCGATAACTTTAGCAACAACGCCCGCGCCTACAGTACGGCCGCCTTCACGGATTGCGAAACGCAAACCGTCGTCCATCGCGATTGGGTGGATCAGGGTTACAACCATTTTGATGTTGTCGCCCGGCATTACCATCTCTACGCCTTCTGGCAGTTCGATGGTACCCGTTACGTCAGTGGTACGGAAGTAGAACTGAGGGCGGTAGCCTTTGAAGAACGGAGTATGACGGCCGCCTTCATCTTTGCTCAGGATGTACACTTCTGATTCGAACTGGGTGTGCGGCTTGATTGAACCCGGTTTGGCCAGTACCTGACCACGCTCGATTTCTTCACGCTTGATACCACGCAGCAGAACACCAACGTTCTCGCCTGCACGACCTTCGTCCAGCAGTTTGCGGAACATTTCAACGCCGGTACAGGTTGATTTCACGGTATCTTTGATACCAACGATTTCAACTTCTTCACCGACTTTAACAATACCGCGCTCTACACGACCGGTAACAACGGTACCACGACCGGAGATGGAGAATACATCTTCGATTGGCAGCAGGAACGGCTTATCAATCGCACGCTCTGGTTCTGGAATATAAGAATCCAGGTAACCGGCCAGTTCGATGATTTTTGCTTCCCACTCAGCTTCGCCTTCCAGCGCTTTCAGTGCAGAACCACGAATAACCGGGATGTCGTCGCCTGGGAAATCGTACTGAGACAGCAGCTCACGCACTTCCATCTCAACCAGTTCCAGCAGCTCTTCGTCATCAACCATGTCGCATTTGTTCATGAATACGATCATGAACGGAACGCCAACCTGGCGACCCAGCAGGATGTGCTCACGGGTCTGAGGCATTGGGCCATCAGTCGCAGCAACAACCAGAATCGCGCCATCCATCTGAGCAGCACCGGTGATCATGTTTTTCACATAGTCGGCGTGTCCTGGGCAGTCAACGTGCGCATAGTGGCGAGCCGGGGTATCGTATTCAACGTGAGAAGTGTTGATGGTGATACCACGTGCTTTTTCTTCTGGTGCGTTATCGATCTGGTCGAATGCACGCGCGCTACCACCGTAGGTTTTAGCCAGAACGGTAGTGATTGCAGCGGTCAGCGTTGTTTTACCATGGTCAACGTGGCCGATAGTACCGACGTTAACGTGGGGTTTTGTACGTTCAAATTTTTCTTTAGACACGGCGATATTCCTTACTCAAATGCTCTCCCCCTATGGAGAGAGCACGGGATTTTGTTTTAACCCTGAGGCTTATTTACCACGGGCTTCAATTACGGCCTGAGCAACGTTGTTAGGCGCATCATCGTACTTCAGGAACTCCATGGAGTAAGAAGCACGGCCTTTGGTCAGAGAACGCAGTTGAGTTGCGTATCCGAACATTTCAGACAGCGGAACCTCAGCGTGAATCACAACGCCAGTAACGTTGGATTCCTGACCGCGCAGCATACCACGACGACGGCTAAGGTCACCGATGACGTCACCAGTGTTCTCTTCCGGCGTTTCAACTTCAACCTTCATGATCGGCTCAAGCAAAACAGGTTTTGCTTTCTTAAAGCCATCTTTAAAGGCGATAGAAGCAGCCAGTTTAAACGCCAATTCAGAGGAGTCAACGTCATGGTAAGAACCGAAGTGCAGACGCACACCGAGATCAACCACTGGGTAACCAGCCAGCGGACCCGCTTTCAGTTGTTCCTGGATGCCTTTATCAACGGCAGGGATGTATTCGCCAGGAATTACACCACCTTTGATGTCGTTGACGAACTCGTAACCTTTCGGATTTGAGCCCGGCTCCAGTGGGTACATGTCGATAACAACATGGCCATACTGACCACGACCACCAGACTGCTTGGCGTGTTTACCTTCAATATCGGTAACTTTCGAGCGAATTGCTTCACGATAAGCAACCTGTGGTTTACCCACGTTTGCTTCAACGTTGAATTCACGCTTCATACGGTCAACGATGATGTCGAGGTGCAGTTCACCCATACCAGCGATGATGGTCTGGTTAGATTCTTCATCAGTCCATACGCGGAAAGATGGGTCTTCTTTAGCCAGACGGCCCAATGCCAGACCCATTTTTTCTTGGTCAGCTTTGGTTTTCGGTTCTACCGCGATGGAAATTACCGGTTCTGGGAATTCCATACGTTCCAAAATGATAACATTGTTCGGATCACACAGCGTGTCACCCGTCGTTACATCTTTCAGACCGATAGCCGCAGCGATATCGCCCGCACGAACTTCTTTGATCTCTTCACGCTTGTTAGCGTGCATCTGAACGATACGACCAAAACGTTCACGTGCTGATTTAACTGGGTTCAGTACGGTATCTCCGGAGTTAACTACACCAGAGTACACACGGAAGAACGTCAGGTTACCCACGAATGGGTCAGTAGCGATTTTGAACGCCAGTGCAGAAAATGGCTCGTCATCATTAGCGTGACGCTCAGCCGGCGTATCTTTACCGTCATCCAAAAGACCGTTGATCGCAGGAACATCAGTCGGTGCTGGCAGGTAATCAATTACCGCATCCAACATCGCCTGAACACCTTTGTTCTTAAATGCAGAACCACAGGTTACCAAGATGACTTCGTTGTTCAGAACACGCTGACGCAGAGCTTTTTTGATCTCTTCTTCAGTCAGTTCTTCACCACCCAGGTATTTCTCCATCAGCTCTTCAGAAGCTTCAGCTGCGGATTCGATCAGGTTCTGGTGCCATTCGTCAGCCAGTTCCTGCATCTCAGCAGGGATATCTTCATAAGTGAAGGTAACGCCTTGATCGGCATCGTTCCAGTTGATGGCTTTCATTTTCACCAGGTCAACAACACCGGTGAAACCTTCTTCAGCACCAATAGCCAACTGTAGCGGAACAGGGTTCGCGCCCAGACGAGCTTTGATCTGACCAACAACTTTCAGGAAATTCGCACCCATGCGGTCCATTTTGTTAACGAACGCAATGCGTGGAACTTTATATTTGTTTGCCTGACGCCATACGGTTTCAGACTGCGGCTGAACACCACCAACTGCGCAGTAAACCATTACCGCACCATCCAGTACACGCATGGAACGTTCTACTTCGATAGTGAAGTCAACGTGTCCTGGGGTGTCGATGATGTTTACGCGATGCGGTTCATACTGCTTAGCCATACCAGACCAGAATGCAGTAGTCGCTGCGGAAGTGATAGTAATACCACGTTCCTGCTCCTGCTCCATCCAGTCCATGGTAGCTGCGCCGTCATGAACTTCACCGATTTTATGATTTACACCAGTGTAGAACAGAATACGTTCGGTAGTAGTGGTTTTACCGGCGTCGATGTGCGCACTGATACCGATGTTACGGTAGCGTGCGATGGGTGTTGTACGAGCCATTTGTATCCTCTATTTACTAGGGCGTTCAATTTAGTTAACCCAAGCGGGTTGGCTATTTTTAGCGCCCGCTTGGTTAGCATGACTACAGCGAAGGGATTACCAACGGTAGTGAGCGAACGCCTTGTTAGCTTCGGCCATACGGTGAACGTCTTCACGTTTCTTAACAGCAGTACCTTTGTTCTCTGCTGCATCAGAAAGTTCGTTCGCCAGGCGCAGAGCCATAGATTTATCACCGCGTTTACGAGCAGCTTCTACGATCCAACGCATTGCCAGCGCATTACGACGAACCGGACGGACTTCTACTGGTACCTGATAAGTAGAACCACCAACGCGGCGCGACTTAACTTCTACAGTCGGGCGAACGTTGTCCAGAGCTACTTCAAAAGCTTCCAGATGACCTTTACCAGAACGCTGAGCCAGGGTCTCCAGCGCGGTATAGACGATTGCTTCAGCAGTAGATTTTTTACCATCTACCATCAGGATGTTTACAAATTTAGCCAATAGTTCTGATCCGAACTTAGGATCTGGCAGAATTTTACGTTGACCAATGACGCGACGACGTGGCATGGAAATACTCCGTTGTTAATTCAGGATTGTCCAAAACTCTACGAGTTTAGTTTGACATTTAAGTTAAAACGTTTGGCCTTACTTAACGGAGAACCATTAAGCCTTTGGCTTCTTCACGCCGTATTTGGAACGGGATTGCTTACGGTCTTTAACACCTGAGCAGTCCAGCGCGCCACGAACGGTGTGGTAACGCACACCTGGCAGGTCTTTAACACGACCGCCACGGATCAGGATCACGGAGTGTTCCTGCAGGTTATGACCTTCACCGCCAATATAGGAGGTAACTTCAAAACCGTTAGTTAAACGAACACGACATACTTTACGCAGTGCGGAGTTCGGTTTTTTAGGGGTGGTAGTATATACACGGGTACATACGCCACGTTTCTGCGGGCAGGCTTCCAGCGCCGGAACGTTGCTTTTAGCAGCCTTCAGGGAGCGTGGTTTGCGTACCAGCTGGTTAATCGTTGCCATTCAAAAAGCTCCTGGGTTTTGCTTCGTAAACACGTAATAAATCGCCTCATGTTTGCGCAAGGCAAAGTATGAGGACGCAGAATTCTAGGGCTGGCAGTGGAAGGAGTCAAGAAATATACAAAAATTCGGCGTTACCACGCGAGTTGCTGCGGATGTTCCACTGTCAGTTGAACAAACTCATTATAGCCAATGAGCACGACACTGTTTGAAATTTGTTCAGTCATACCTCTTGCCTCAGTATCAGGCCGGAGCGCATAGAGAAGAACCGCTGAATCAAGAAGACGGTGAATAATGTCTCCACCAACCAGAGCAGCAATCACACCATCTTGTAGTAAGACTAAAGCATCACCCTGCTCCAAACTACGCAAAAGCGTATCCAGGTCAGCGTGATAAGGAGAACATGAGAGCGTATGCAACATAAATGGAAAGGCCCGTCGCTAGAATGAAAGGATGGAATGATAATCGGCCAGCTTGCTGCGCCATGCTTTTGGCGCTAACAACTCCACATCCAAAACCCAATTCGTATCTATACTCAACCCGCGCTGGCGCACGGAAGCCTCGCACAGATAGCAACATTCGATATCGTACAACGGCAGTACGCCAAACGTTGCAATATAATTACGCATCAGAATCTTTTCCGGCTGTTGATGCGGCAGCAGTTGAAGCACACCATCGCCAACAAAAAACACGCCAATCTCTTCCGTCAGTGCCGACATCGCCAATAGCGCATCCAGCCCTTCGCGCCCAGACGTACTCCCATGTGGAGAATGCGTAAAAACAAATGCGACTCGCTTCATAACGCTACCTTAAAACTGAATAACCCGATCGCAGGTCAGCACCGATTGAGCCAGCTCACCCAGTCCACTCAGAATAAAACCGGGTTGCAAATTCGCTCCCACAAGGTTGAGCTGGGTAGCTTGCTGAGAGTCGGCAATGCCTCGGCGTAGCGCGGCGGCAACGCAAACATTCAGCGCTACCTGATGCACGTCGCCCAACTGTTGCCAGCCACGCACAAGATCAAACTCATCGTTAGCCGGTGATGTCAGTTGGTTAGCATTCAGTACGCCTTCCCGATAAAAGAACACGCTTTCCAGCTTATGTCCCTCAGCCAACAGCGCCTGAGCAAACTGTAACGCGCTACTCGCTTGCTGTGTGCCGTAAGCAGGGCCAGTCACCAGCAAGCAGTAACTCAGCATCAACGTTCGTGCCCGCTGAAATCGCCGCTTTTGAATTGACGAATATAAAGATAAACAGTGTGTTTGGAGATATTAAGGCGTTCGGCGACCTGGTTAATGGCGTCTTTAATATCAAAGATGCCTTTCTCGTACAGGCTCAGTACGATTTGGCGATTTTTCGCATTATTGGAGACATTGCGATCCGCATTGACTTCCTCAATAGAGAATTCCAGCGTTTGTGCCACCAGATCGTCAACGGATGATGCGAAGTTAACAGAAGACGCAGCGTCATGCGTTTCAGGTGGAATAAAGGTCTGCACGATCTGGGAGAAAGGTACATCCAAATTCATGTTGATACACAACAACCCAACCACGCGCTGATCGCGATTACGGATCGCAATCGTCACTGATTTCATCAACACGCCGCTTTTTGCGCGGGTAAAATAGGCCTTCGACACGCTGCTATCTTCGCCTGCCATATCATGCAGCATGCGCAATGCAAGATCCGTAATCGGCGAGCCAATTTTCCTGCCGGTATGTTCTCCATTCGCAATACGCACGGCGGAACATTTAAGATCCTCAAGCGAATGCAATACAATCTCACAGTGCTCGCCAATCAACATGGCCAAGCCATCAACCACTGCTTCATACGATTTCAGGATCTCATAGTCCGTTTGACTGAACGGCCGTTCATCCAGCAAATCAAGCTCATAAGATTCGCCAGATACAAGCGAATTAGACATGGCAGACACCACCCTCAACGTCATTTATCCCGTAAATAATTCGAGTTGCGTGACAAAACGTTAGCGTTTTGAACAACGCTCTGCGTGGCCCTTTAGGACAAGGCCCATTTATGAGCCTTGTAACGCGGCAACCGCGCAAATCCTCAGGAGCTTACATCAGTAAGTGACTGGGGTCAGTGAGGACGGCCAACGCACAAGCAGCTTGAAGTATGACGGATATATTTATTTTGTATTGACAGGGGACATAGTCTAGCAAATGTCCACTCTCGCGTCCCTGAATTTCACGGGTTACCTCTTAAGGTTGTATTAATTTAATCCCGCTAGAATCTGCGTCTTCTTTCCTCTCCATAATGGAAATCACGAGAGACGTGTATGAAAAATCTAATACCAATGGGCAGACCACACCTAAGCAGCATCACGTTTGTGCTGATATTTTCTGCCTTTATTACTCTGGTCCAGAACATCGCCTACTACCGTCAGACGCTGCAACTGCTGGATATGACAGACTGGATCAATATCCCTTTCTTCCTCAGTATGCCGGTAGTGATTTTCGCAGTGCTGAATATCATTTTCACGCTTCTGGCCGCCCCTTATCTGCGTAAGGCCGCCATTGTTTTCTTCCTGCTGTCCGGCGCTGCAGTGCAATACTTTATGCTGAACTACGGCATTATCATTGACCGGACCATGATCCAGAATATCGTTGAGACGACGGCCA
Organism: Pectobacterium atrosepticum; assembly: GCF_000740965.1. Classification (NCBI taxonomy): domain Bacteria; kingdom Pseudomonadati; phylum Pseudomonadota; class Gammaproteobacteria; order Enterobacterales; family Pectobacteriaceae; genus Pectobacterium; species Pectobacterium atrosepticum. The sequence continues at coordinate 4,415,273 of NZ_CP009125.1, forward strand.
GCGAGTCCTTTTCGCTTCTTACGCCACAGCTTATCGTCTGGGTATTTTTCACTGGCGTCATTCCGGCTGCGCTCGCCATATGGATAAAAATAAAACCCGCCAAGCCAACAACGCTCTATATTGGCCTGCGCGTTCTCAGCGTCATTATCTCGTTATTCGCTATTTTATCTGTCGCAGCATTCTTTTATAAAGATTACGCCTCGTTCATGCGTAATAACAAAGAGTTGGTAAAAGCAATTACGCCCAGCAATATTGTGGCAGCCAGTTTGTCCTACCATAAGCATAGCGCGCTGGCTAATTTGCCTCTGGTGCAAATTGGTCTGGATGCCCACAAGGTGCCGCCGTCATCCCCTACTGCAAAAAAGAATCTGGTTATTCTGGTGGTCGGCGAAACATCTCGGGCGCAAAACTTTTCGCTGGGTGGCTATGGGAAGGAAACCAATCCGCTTCTGGCGAAGGACAACGTTATTTATTTTGAAAACACGTCATCGTGCGGCACATCAACAGGTGTTTCCGTTCCATGCATGTTTTCCAACATGCCGCGCCAAGGGTTTGATGGTGGCTTAGCCAGCCATCAGGAAGGGCTACTCGATATATTACAACGGGCAAAAGTTAACGTGCTCTGGCAGGAAAATGACGGTGGCTGCAAAGATGCCTGCACACGTGTGCCAACGGTTGATGTGACATCGCTGAAACTACCGGGGTTATGCACCACCGGCGAGTGCCACGATGAAGCGTTATTCCACGGCGTAGAGGACTATATTAACAAGCTCGATAATGATGGGATTATTGTATTACATACGATAGGCAGCCACGGCCCGAGCTATTACCAGCGCTATCCTGACTCATTTAAGAAATTTACCCCAACCTGTGATACCAATCAGATTCAAACCTGTACGCAGGAAGCACTGACTAACACGTATGACAATACCATTCTGTATGTCGATTTTTTTCTGGATAAAACGATCGGTTTACTGAAACAGCATCAGGATAAATTTAATACCTCACTGGTTTATCTATCCGACCACGGCGAATCGTTAGGCGAGAACGGCATCTACCTGCACAGCATGCCCTACTCTATTGCGCCGAAGCAGCAAACGCACGTACCGATGTTGATGTGGTTATCAACGGATTACCAGCAGCAACAGGCGATTCAAGACACCTGTCTGCGCCAGAACGCGAAGCAGCAGGATTACTCGCAAGATAATCTTTTCCATACCATACTGGGGATGTTTACTATCGCCACGAAAGAATATCAGCCTCAGCTCGATATCCTCCAGCCGTGCAGGGATAAGACAACATGAAATTATTGATTGTTGAAGACGATAAGCTGTTGCAGGAAGGATTATTATTGGCACTGAGTCATGAAGGTTATGCCTGCGATTGCGCAGGCACGGCCAAAGAAGCGGACGCGCTCATCAACAGCGCGCACTACAGTCTGGTGATTCTCGATCTTGGTTTACCGGACGACGACGGGCTCGCGTTGTTATCACGCTGGCGTAAGAATAATTACCAACATCCCGTACTCATCTTAACGGCGCGGGATAAGGTCAACGATCGCGTCAGCGGGTTGGATGTCGGTGCAGACGATTATCTCGCCAAGCCTTTTGCACTGACGGAATTACAGGCGCGCGTACGCGCGCTGATTCGCCGCAATCAGGGATCGAGCAACAGCAAGATACAGGTCGACAACATTACGCTGGATTTAAACAACCAGCAGGTATTGTTGGACGAAAAGCCGGTGGTACTGACGCCGAAAGAGTTCGCGATACTTTCCCGCTTGATGCTGAAAGCCGGTTCTCAGGTACACCGAGAGCTTCTGCATCAGGATATTTATGCCTGGAACGACGACCCGTCCTCGAATTCGCTTGAGGTACATATCCACAACCTGCGTCAAAAGATAGGCAAAGACCGTATCCGGACCCTGCGAGGCTTTGGCTACCTGCTGACCAAAGGGGAACAACCATGAAGGGCGACACCGACGCCGTCACCAGCATGCGTCGCCGTTTGGTGCTGGCACTGGGCGGCATCCTCCTCGTCTGCCAGATGATCAGCGTATTCTGGCTCTGGCACGAAAGCGAAGAACAGATCGGCCTGCTGGTTGATAAATCCCTGAGCGCCAGCGCCCAGAACATGCAGATCGATCAAGAGATTAATGAGGCTATAGCATCCCTCAGTATCCCAAGTCTGGTCATGGTCATCCTAACATTGCTCATGTGCTTTCAGGCTGTCACTTGGATCACCCGCCCGCTTTCCCGTCTACAGGAAGAATTGCAGGATCGCACGGCCGAAAATCTGGAACCGCTGCCACAGCAGAGTGATATTAAAGAAATCGCCGCTGTCACCCATACCATAAACCAGCTTTTTCAACGCCTTGACGAAACGTTGAAACGCGACAGGCAATTTACTGCCGATGTCGCCCATGAGTTACGAACTCCGCTAGCCGGTATTCGGTTGCATCTTGAATTACACCAGCAGCAACATCAGATTGACTGTAGCCCACTCATCAAACGTATTGATAAGATGGCGAAGACGGTGGAACAACTCTTACAGCTTGCGCGTGTCGGACAAGAGTTTTCGGCAGGCCACCACGAGAATGTCGCATTCCTGAAAGACGTTATTTTTCCCATGCAGGATGAACTGGATGAAATGTTGCAAAAGCGTCAGCAAACGCTGAAATGGGTATTACCGCAAGAAGATATAACTCTTCACGGTGATGCCACATTACTTCAATTGCTGTTACGCAATCTGGTAGAAAATGCCTATCGCTATAGCCCAGAAGCAAGCCAGATCACAGTTAGCCTGACCACACAGCAACACATTGAACTACAGATCGAAGATGAAGGGCTGGGTATCGATGAAAGTAAGGTTGGTGAATTAAGTAAGGCATTTGTTCGCATGGACAGCCGCTATGGTGGTATCGGCCTCGGGCTGAGTATCGTGACGCGCATTGCTCAGTTGCACGATGGACAGTTTTTCCTCAGCAACCGACCGCAAGGTTCTGGTGCACTCGCGCGGGTAGTATTAACCACTCCTAACGAATACCCAGATTCAGCCTGAATAACAACAATAGAAAATATACGTCAAAATAACACCACGACGGCACATCCCTGTGCGCATGCCTTATTGATACACAGGATAACGGTGGCACAGTGCTACTACCTGCTCGCGAACACGATCGCGTATCACCGTTAATTCTTCATTCCCGGCACCCAGCCCATCCAGCACATCACATAGCCACCCCGCCAGTTGCTCGCACTCTGTCACACCGAAACCACGTGTCGTCACGGCTGGTGTACCAATACGCAGGCCTGAGGTAACAAAAGGTGAACGCGGGTCGTTAGGCACTGAGTTCTTATTTGCCGTGATATAAGCATCACTCAGCGCGGCGTCGGCATCCTTGCCGGTATACGGCTTGGCGGACAGGTCGATCAGCAGCAAATGGTTGTCAGTGCCGTCGGAGACGATCTTGTAACCACGCTGCTGGATAATACGCGCCATTGTTCGAGCATTGGCCACCACCTGACGCTGATAAACCGTGAACTCAGGGCGTAGCGCTTCCTTGAAGGCCACCGCTTTGGCCGCAATAACGTGCATCAGCGGGCCGCCTTGAATACCGGGGAACACGGCGGCGTTGAGCTTTTTGTAAAAATCCTCACTCTGCCCCTTGGCCAAAATAATGCCACCGCGCGGGCCGCGCAGGGTCTTATGCGTTGTACTGGTCACAACATGAGCGTGAGGGAGCGGGTTCGGGTATTCACCCGCCGCCACTAAACCAGCAACATGAGCCATATCCACCCAGAAGATAGCTCCCACTTTGTCAGCAATAGTGCGCATACGCGCCCAGTCCTTATGGCGTGAATAGGCGGAAAATCCTCCTATTAACATTTTTGGCCGGTTTTCCAAGGCAATACGTTCCATTTCGTCGTAATCGATAAGCCCTGTTTTAGAATCAAGCCCATAAGGCACGATCTTGTAGTGGCGACCAGAGAAGTTGGAAGGGTTACCGTGGGTCAAATGCCCGCCCTGAGCCAAATTCATACCCATCACGGTGTCGCCTGGGTTAGTCAATGCCAGAAACACGGCCGCATTCGCCTGAGCACCGGCATGGGGCTGGACGTTAGCGTAATCGCAGTCAAACAGCACTTTGGCTCGCTCGATAGCAAGGCGTTCGGCTACGTCAACATACTCGCAGCCGCTGTAATAGCGCTTGCCGGGGTAACCTTCTGCATATTTGTTGGTGAACACAGAATTCTGGATCGCCATCACCAGCGGACTGGCATAATTCTCTGAAGCGATGAGTTCAACGTGGGTTTCCTGACGGTCTTCTTCATGCAGGATGGCATCGGCTAATTCGGGGTCGAAGTCGGTAAGAGTCAAAGAGGTGTCATACATGGGCATCATCCTATGCGTTAATCGTTGGTTTTTTAAAGGTGTACTTCTGTGGTGGTTTCATCAGGCCAGTAGTAACTATCCGGTAAAGGGCGCGCACCGAAGATCGCCTGACCGACGCGTACTACGGTGGCACCCTCCTCGATCGCGATCTCAAAATCGCCGGACATCCCCATGGATAATTCATCCAGCCGGATGTCGACAGGCGCGTTTTGCTGCAACCTATCGCGTAGGTTACGCAGTCGAATAAAACACTGTCGTACACGTTCGGCCTCGCTGGAGAACAATGCCAGCGTCATGAGTCCACGCACACGTAGCGCAGAAAATGCGGGAAGCGCCTGAATAAAAGCGGGTACGTCTTCAGGAGAAAGGCCGTACTTACTCGCCTCGCCGGAGGTGTTAACCTGCACGAAGACGTCCAATGAGCGTCCTTCAACATGTAAGCGGCGATCCAACGCTTCAGCCAGTCGCAGGCTATCCAATGCCTGAAATTCGCTAGCGAAGCGAGCCACCAGCTTAGCCTTGTTGGTTTGCAGGTGACCAATGACCGACCACTGTAAGTCGGCTAAGTCCTGCATGGCTTCCCATTTGCCGTACGCCTCCTGCACCTTGTTCTCACCCAATATCCGGCAACCTGCTGTATAGGCCATACGCAGGCGACTTTCTGGCTTGGTCTTGCTGACTGGCAGCAAGCGCACTGTTGCAGGATCGCGGCCGACGCGGTGACAGGCCGCCGCGATGCGCATCTGCACCGCTGCCAGATTAAATTGAAAATCCTCAACCGTGGCAGCGTCGGGATAGCGACCGTGGCTGTCGTGGCGGGTGGGTGTATCGGAAGATATCGGCATCAGCCTAACTCCTGATGAAGAGGATGAATGGGTTGTGAAACGTATTTATAGATTTAAAATAGCCGGATGTTCCCCACCATTTCCTTCACTAGAGGCAGACCAATTGTTCAAACACGCCCAGCTTGAATCTGTCAAAGCCTGGATTGGCGATCCCGCACACGGCGCTTTGCCCCTGCATGCTCGTATACAGCGGGCGATTCGCCAGCTCATTCTTGATGGCATTCTCGACGTGGGAAAATCCTTACCCGCATCGCGTGCGCTGGCTACATCACTGGGGGTTTCGCGTGATACGGTCGAATCAGCTTACAGCCAGCTGCATGCCGAAGGGTTCATTGAGCGTCGCGTTGGCAGCGGCAGTTTCGTGTCAGAGCGGGCAAAACGTCTGTCAGGACGAGGTAAAGCCAGGAAAACAGGAGATAGCAAAGCAGAGCTGCGTCTCAGCCAACGCGGTAGCGCCATGTTCCAGAATGGCGGTGTACGTGATTTCATCATACCGCGAGCCTTCGCGCCCGGCGTGCCGGAAACACGCAGCTTTCCTCTCCAGACGTGGGAACGGCTGGAACGGCAGGTGCTAAAAGAATATGGCACTCAGGCGCTGCTACACAGTCCACCACAGGGTATGGAAGTGTTGAGACGAGCCATCGCAGATTATGTCAATCTCGAACGAGGAGCCCGCGCTACGCCCGACCGCGTGTTAGTGTTGACCAGTTCCCAGCAAGCGCTAACCCTGTGCGCGAATGTGCTGATGGATGCTGGCGATAGGATCTTTCTTGAAGATCCTGTGTACCACGGCGCACGTAAAGCATTCGAGGCCGCCGGGCTCGCGTGCGTGCCGATATCGTTAGATGCCGATGGTTTGCAGGTCGATCACCTACTTGAAGCAAGCAGCGGACACAATGCACCTGCTAAAGCCGTATTCCTGACCCCTTCACACCAGTTTCCAACCGGCGCGACGCTGGTGTTGGATCGGCGGCTGGCAGTGATCGAATGGGCCTGGCAGAACCAAAGCTGGATTATTGAAGACGACTATGACAGTGAATTTCACTACGCAGGTAAACCCACCGCCTGCGTACAGGGACTCGACCCGCACGATCGCACGATCTATATCGGCACCTTCACCAAATCATTGTTTCCCGGTCTGCGCATCGGCTACATCATATTACCGCCACAGTTGGTTGCTCCTATGACCGTGGCCCGCACCCTTATGGATGGGCATAGCGCGCCGATTCCACAGCTTACGCTAGCACGCTTTATCGAAGGCGGCCACTTCGGTGCCCATGTACGCACGATGCGCACCATTTACGCGGAACGCCGCGATGTGCTGGCACAACTGGTGCGCCAGCATCTGGCTGATTTCGTAGAACCGCGGGTGCCGACCGGAGGCATGCAGATGCCCTGTATCTTCATCCGTGACATCTCAGAACACGATGCGGTGGAATACGCGCGCCGGGCCGGTATCGATCTGCTAGGGCTGACACCGCTGCATGCGTCGGGTCTCCATAAAGCAGGCTTTCTTATGGGATTTGCCGCCCACGCTCCGCATGAACTGGAAATTGCCGTCAAGACGTTGGCGAAGGTGTTACGTGCGCTGTGCCGCTAATCAGCGGTAAGCGGTAAGCGGTAAGTGATAGGTATGGAACCGTCACAGTCAGTTGGAAAATAGCTGTCAGACTGAAGATAAGCGTCATTGAAAGACGATGAGCGGGAAAAGGAATTCGATCGCAGGGAGTAGCTGTGAAACAAAAAAAAACCGCAGGGCAATGCCTGCGGTCATATCGCAATGATAGCGATGCTTATTTAGCGGTTTTCTCTGCGGCAGCTGGTTTTTCAGCTTTCGCATCATCCGCTGCTTTCAAGTCAGCTTCAGATTTAATGTCCAACAGTTCAACGTCAAACACCAGCGTAGAGTTAGCCGGGATACCAGGTACACCGTTTTCGCCATAGGCCTGTGCTGGCGGGATAGCCAACTTGATTTTGCCGCCTTTCTTAACGTGCTTCAGACCTTCAGTCCAGCCAGGGATCACACCGTCCAGACGGAAAGAAAGCGGCTCACCACGTTTGTAGGAGTTGTCGAACTCGCTACCGTCGACTAGCGTACCTTTGTAGTTAACCACTACAGTATCGCTGTCTTTCGGCGCGTTGCCGCTACCTTCTTTCTCAACCTGATACAGAAGGCCAGATTCAGTTTTCTTCACGCCTTTTTCTTTAGCAAAGGACTCAAGATACTTGGCGCCTTTATCAGCGTTATCTTTCGCATCTTGCTTCATCTTGGCTTCAGCAGCAGCTTTAACTTTACCTTCAAAGCCTTGCAGTGTTTTTTCGATTTCTTCGTCAGTCAGCTTGCTCTTATCAGCAAAGGCATCCTGAACACCAGCAATCAGCTGATCCTTATCCAGCTTGATACCTAATTTTTCCTGCTCTTTCAGAGAGTTATCCATGTAACGCCCTAAAGATGCACCTAACGCGTAAGCCGCTGCCTGCTCATCGTTTTTGAATTTGGCTGCCGTAGTACTCTCAGACGCCTGTGCCTTGTCTGCTGCCAGAGCCTGGCCCGCGTTCAGAGCCAGAGCCATCGTTGTTGCTAACAGCGTTACTTTAAACAGTGATTTCATCCATTTCTCCAGCATCTGGAGCGACACGCTCCAGCCATCATTAAAATAAATTCGCGCCTACTATAACTGTGCGGACGAAGACAACACAACGACGCACTCGACAATCCTTTGATAAAAAACGTCAGGAAGCTTTTCCGACATCATTTGTATCGTCCTAAGGCCATCTGGCAACGATATGCCCCATTCCGGATACTTCATTGCGCCTTACTGCGACCGTTTTTACTACCAGAAGTTTCCGCTTTCTGACAAACTCGCGGGTAACAAGAAGTAAGGGGAATACCGATGTCACCATCAGCACTCGAAGAACGACTTGAACAGTTGGAAAGCCGACAGGCCTTTCAGGAATTAACCATAGAAGACCTTAACCAAACGGTTATTCAACACGAGCGGGAAATTAGCCGCCTGCGTGAGCACGTCCGTCTACTCACCGACAGGCTGCGCAACCAGCAAACGTCGCTCGTCGCCCCACAGTCGGAAGAAACGCCACCGCCGCATTACTGAGACGCGTAGCGCGTTGTCTCACCCCGAGGCGATGCAGCGAGATCTGGCGCAACACTCGGAGCGTTCAGTCCTAATGGCAAAGCGGATCGTCGATCCGCCAAGCATCAGTCGATGACCTTCTCGTCCTCGGCTGCCTTCGAAAGGAAATCGTCGCGCTGTTCTGCCCATTTCAGCATTGCATCCAGTGCTGGGCACAAGGCTTGCCCCCATTCTGTGAGCCGATATTCAACCTTGGGCGGCACCTGAGGATACAGCTTCCTTGAAACGATGCCATCGGCCTCTAGTTGCCGCAGTTGCTGAGCCAGCATCTTCTGGGAAATACCCGGAATCAACCTTTCTAAATCCGAATAGCGTTGTACTTTTCCATCGAAAAGGTGGAAAAGAATGATGAGTTTCCAGCGGCCCTCAAGCAGTCGGAGAACTTCTTCCACGCCAAGTGCAGCGGTGTCTGGTGTGTATACTTTTCTCATAACTCAGTAACTTACTTTTTTGTGCGTTCTTGATAAATAGATAGTCTATGGTGAAAATACCTGTACGGCAAACTATAGCGAGAACACGCTCATGTCCCTTTCACTACCAAACGCTGTTTCTACCTATTTCGAAATCAGCAACGGATCAGACATTGCTCAAATAGTTCATTGCTTCACGCAGGATGCCGCCGTCGTTGACGAAGGCCAGATATACCGAGGTCACACTGCCATCCAGTCTTGGCAGCGTGAGACTCAGAAAAAATTTGAGTACACCGTTGAGCTTGTCAGCCTGACCCGAGACGGCGATCGTTTATCAATCACCGCCAATGTTGTTGGCAACTTCCCCGGTAGCCCTGTACAGCTTGACCATCTGTTTGATCTGGCAGGCGGCAAGATCACGTCACTGGAGATTGGCTGATGTCCATGCGCATGGAATTACAAGATAAACGCGTCCTTGTGACAGCAGGCACCAAGGGGGTCGGAAAAGCTGTCGTTGGTTTGTTTCGCGAACTCGGAGCAAAAGTGCTCACAACGGCACGGGAGCAGCCAACCGATGAATCAGCAGACATCTTTGTCGCTGCCGACCTGATGACGGCCGAAGGCTGCAATACGGTGGCAAATGCAGTCATTGCCAACTTTGGAAGCGTGGACATCATCATCCATGTCCTGGGTGGCTCAACAGCACCCGGGGGAGGCTTCGCAGCATTGGGAGAAGACGAATGGCAGCGCGAACTGAACCTCAATCTGTTGCCTGCCGTTCGCCTAGATCGCATATTGCTGCCTGGCATGCTGGCACAAGGCTCTGGCGTTATCATTCACGTCACATCGATCCAGCGTGAACTTCCCTTGCCTGAATCGACTACCGCTTATGCCGCCGCGAAGGCCGCGCTTTCGACATACAGTAAAAGCCTGTCGAAAGAAGTGTCACCTCAAGGTGTTCGCGTCGTTCGAGTTGCACCAGGGTGGATTGAAACCGAAGCATCTGTTGCTCTGGCAGAGCGGCTCGCCTTGCAGGCGGGAACTGACTATGAGGGTGGTAAGCAGATCATCATGAATTCGCTTGGAGGCATTCCATTGGGTCGGCCGTCTAGGCCGATTGAGGTAGCCAATCTCATTGCCTTCTTGGCATCGCCACGCGCCGCAACGATCACAGGTACAGAGTACGTGATTGATGGTGGCACGATTCCAACCGTATAGGCGGCACGAAAAATGACAGGCAATACGGGGCCAAAAACTCGTTACCCGATGTGCGTGGGCTGAAACCGACCCGCTGATGATCCTTAACTGCCGGTGCGGCATGAGTAGAAGCTTTGGCCGTGCTGGTGCTATCTTGAAATAAAAAAACCTCAGGTGATATTCATCAATCTGAGGTTTTTTTTTATGCGCTACAACTAAATTTAGTGGCAGCCGCATCCACCATTGCCGCCGCAGCCGCCTTTACCATGTTGGTGATCATGGTCGTGATCGTGGTCATGGCCGTGACCGCCACAGCAGCCGTCGCCGTGTTCATGATCGTGTTCGCCATGAACGTGACCGTGCGCCAATTCTTCTTCCGTCGCTTCGCGAATAGCAATCACTTCAACATGGAAGCTCAGATTCTGGCCTGCCAGCATGTGGTTGCCGTCGACAACAACGTGGTCGTCTTCAACTTCGGTGATTTCAACCGGAACTGGACCCTGATCGGTCTCAGCCAGAAAACGCATGCCAACCTGCAACTCGTCAACGCCCATAAAAACGTCTTTCGGTACGCGCTGAACCAGATTCTCATCATAGTTGCCGTAAGCGTCGCTGGAGCCAATGTTCACATCAAACGTTTCGCCAGCTTCACGGCCTTCCAACGCCGTTTCCAGACCTGAAATCAAGGAACCGTGACCATGCAGATAGTCCAACGGCGCGCTCACCGGAGACTCATCAACCAACACACCGTCTTCTGTACGTACCTGATAGGCCAGGCTGACCACCAGATCTTTTACTACTTTCATGATATCTCCTACCGTTGGAAATCAAATTGGCGCAAATTGTAGCTGAAAAATGTCCCTATGTACCGTCTGGAATCAAAAAACGTCAACGGTTGATGACAATGCCATCATGCTACCCCTCCATCATTCTGGCCGAAAAATCCCGATAATATCGCTGGCCTGTGGAGCAGCTACCGTCGCGGGCTCATCTGCCCGACTCTGGCGATATCCGCACTTCACGCACACTACCACCTCGACCTCATCCTCTCGTCCAACCGCTAGCGTGTCTTGAGCTTGACACGTCGGGCACACCGCCCCGGCAATAAAGCGTTTACGCATGATAGCTCCCACTCCTCTCCGTTCCAGCACCTGTAACCTAGAACCCAGAACCTATTCAGATAGGCGTTATTGGTTCTTACTCGTCGTCCTCATCCCACACACTTGGCCGACGGCGCTCCCGCAGCATTTCGCGCTGGAAAATATCCTCCAGCTCACGTCGGGCCTCTTTTACACGAGAAATCTGTGCGACATCCCCCGTCAGTTGCGGCATCAGTTCACGCAGCATGCGCATATCAAGACGGCGGAAATGCTGTTGCGCACGCATCGCCTGATGTGGGTGCATGCCCAGCGTTACCAGCGTTTTCCGCCCTAGCTCCAGCGCGCTGGAAAAGGTTTCACGCGAGAAGTGCCTTACGCCCGTCTGCAACAGCTCATGGGCTTCAACACGCCCACGCGCTCGTGCCAAAATTTCCAGATTCGGAAAATGCTGCTGACATAAATGTACGATCTCCATCGTGTCTTCCGGCGCATTACAGGTAATCACGATTGACCGTGCCTTGTCGGCTCCCGCCGAACGCAACAGTTCCAGCTCCGTGGCATCACCATAATAAACTTTATAACCATAGCTGCGCATCAGGCTGACGGCGCTGATATCGCGCTCAAGAACCGTAATCCGCATTTTATTCGCCATGAGCAAACGGCTGATCACTTGCCCGAAACGCCCGAAGCCCACCACAATCACCTGCGGTTCATCATCTTCGACGTACGGTTTTTCATCCGGCACATCCTGCACGTTATAACGACGCGCAAGGACGCGGTCGATGACCTGCATCAGCAGCGGTGTCGTCATCATCGATAGCGTCACCGTCACCAGCAACAACGGCAGTTGCTCACCTTTCAATACATTGAATGAAGCCGCAGCGGAAAACAGGACGAAAGCAAACTCGCCACCCTGACTCAGCACGCCGGCAAACTGCAAACGTTCGGAGCGGCGCATTCGGTTAATCCGCGCCAGAAAGTATAAAACCGCCCCTTTGACGGCCACCAGCACCAATACCGCAATCATAATCTTCACGATGTGGGTGTAGAGGATCCCAAGATTCAGCGCCATTCCTACAGAAATAAAGAACAGCCCAAGCAGCAAACCTTTGAACGGCTCAATCGCGATTTCCAGTTCATGCCGATACTCACTTTCCGCCAGCAGAATACCGGCGATAAAGGTGCCTAACGCCATAGAAAGACCTAATGCTTCCATAAACAGCGCAGAACCCAGCACCAGCAACAGCGCGGCGGCGGTGAACACTTCGCGCACGCCAGATGCCGCGATAAAACGGAACAGCGGGCGTACCAGATAGCGGCCACCGATTAGCATGCCGAGAAACGCAGCAACCTTCAGTCCAATCCGTTCCCAATCGCCGAAGTCACCCTGCACCCCAGCGAGAATAGGAATCAACGCCAACGCGGGAATCACCGCAAGATCTTGAAAAAGCAGCACAGAAAAGCCAAGCTGCCCCGATTCATTGCGGTTCATGCCTTTTTCGCGCATCAGTTGCAGCGCCATGGCCGTTGACGACATCGCCAGCCCCACACCACCAATCAGCGCGGACTGCCATGAAAAATCAGTCAGATATAAGGCACCGCCCAGAATCAGCGCACTAAGACCAACCTGAGCCGCCCCAACGCCGAAGATTGAACGACGTAGCGTCCAGAGCTTTCCGGGATTCAATTCCAGGCCGATGATGAACATCAGGAAAACCACGCCCAGTTCCGAGAAGTGCAGGATAGCTTCCACGTCACGGATAAAGCCGAGCCCCCAAGGGCCAATGGCGATCCCGGCGATCAAATAGCCCAATACGGCGCCAATCCCTAATCGGGCAGCGATCGGTACAGCTACTACCGCCACAAACAAAAACAAGACTCCGGCGGTCAGTAGCGCAGAACTCTCCATATCAGCGTTCCTCTTCAGGTAAAGGGGAGGATAGCCATTCACCGTAAGCTCTGGCTTGACTCGATAACACATCGGGCTGTAAACGGCGTGCCCAGTAAACAATCATGGGGCGCATCCAGTGCATCCGACACATGGCGGCCGTCAGTTCAAACGGGCGTAGCAAATCATCCATGGGGTAACGGTTGTTGCCATCAGCATGATAGGCATCTTCCGGTTCACCGGTCGTAATCACCGAACGCCAGTATTTACCCGCCAGCGCATTGCCGCCAATTCCATTGGCAAAACCGCGGGATAACACCCTATCAAGCCACTCTTTCAGCAACGCCGGGCAGCTATAGGTGTAAAACGGATGCTGGAAAACAATGATCTGATGCTCACGCAGCAGCTGTTGTTCATGATGGATATCGATAAAAAAATCAGGATAGTGCGCGTAAAGATCGTGCACAGTTACATTTGCCAACTGCTGCGCCGGTTGCAATAAGACTCGGTTTGCTACCGAGTCCTGTGGTTCCGGATGGGCATACAGCAGCAAAATTTTCGGTGGCTGCGACATCATTCCCCTCCAAAGCGTCGTCATGATAATCGTTTTCCGTTACCATGCAGCGCAACGACTAAAAACAGGACACCTCGTGTCCTGATATGTCCATAATTTAACATACTCTGAACATACGGCGCTTTATGATTGTTTTCTCTTCGCTGCAAATTCGACGTGGTGTACGCGTTCTGATCGACAACGCGACAGCAACGGTTAATCCCGGCCAGAAAGTGGGTCTGGTTGGCAAGAACGGCTGTGGTAAATCTACACTGCTGTCATTACTGAAAGGTGAAATCAGCGCCGACGGTGGTAGCGCGACATTCCCGCAAAACTGGTCACTGGCCTGGGTCAATCAGGAAACACCTGCATTGAACAAACCCGCGCTGGACTACGTGATTGACGGCGACCGTGAGTTTCGCCAACTGGAAGCCGCGTTGCAGACCGCCAACGAAGAGAACAACGGCAACGCCATTGCTACGTTGCACGGCAAGCTGGATGCCATTCAAGCCTGGACAATTCAGGCCAGAGCTTCAAGCCTGCTCAATGGGTTAGGGTTTTCTCAGCCACAGTTGCAACAGCCTGTCAGCGCCTTTTCCGGCGGCTGGCGGATGCGTCTAAACCTGGCACAGGCACTGATTTGCCGTTCAGACTTGCTGCTGCTGGATGAACCGACCAACCACCTCGATCTGGATGCCGTTATCTGGCTGGAAAAGTGGCTGAAAAACTACGCTGGTACGCTAGTCCTGATCTCGCACGACCGTGATTTCCTCGATCCGGTGGTGACCAAGATTCTGCATATCGAACAGCAGTCGCTCAACGAGTACACCGGCAACTACTCCTCATTTGAACGCCAGCGTGCCACCCGTCTCGCACAGCAGCAATCGCTCTATGAGCACCAGCAGGAGCGTGTCGCGCACCTGCAAAACTACATTGATCGGTTCCGCGCGCAAGCAACCAAAGCCAAGCAGGCCCAAAGCCGGATAAAAATGCTGGAACGTATGGAGATGATTGCGCCAGCGCACGTCGATAACCCTTTCCGCTTCAGCTTTCGCACCCCAGAATCGTTGCCCAATCCACTCATGAAGATGGAAAAGGTCAGCGCAGGCTACAACGACAATCTGATTCTCGAATCCATCAAACTCAATTTAGTGCCGGGTTCCCGCATCGGACTCCTCGGCCATAACGGCGCAGGTAAATCCACGCTGATCAAGCTGCTTGCTGGCACGCTTGCTCCGCTGAAAGGGGAAATCGGGCTGGCGAAAGGCGTTAAACTCGGTTATTTCGCCCAGCATCAATTGGAGTTCCTGCGTGCGGACGAGTCACCATTACAACATCTGGTGCGTCTGGCAGAGCGGGAAACGGAACAGCAGCTGCGCGACTACCTCGGCGGCTTCGGTTTTCAGGGCGACAAAGTCACAGAGATCACCGAGCGCTTCTCCGGCGGTGAAAAAGCCCGTCTGGTGCTGGCGCTAGTCGTCTGGCAGCGTCCGAATCTCCTGCTGCTCGACGAACCGACCAACCACCTCGATCTGGATATGCGTCAGGCGTTGACCGAAGCGTTAATCGATTTTGAAGGCGCGCTGGTTGTCGTCTCGCACGATCGACACCTGATCCGTTCAACCACGGACGATCTCTATCTGGTACACGACCAGAAAGTGGAGCCGTTCGATGGTGATTTGGAAGATTACCAACAGTGGCTGGTCGGCCTGCAACGTCAGGAAAATGCGGCCGATGAAACGCCAAAAGAGAATGTCGCCAACAGTGCGCAGGGTAGAAAAGATCAGAAACGCCGCGAAGCCGAGTTGAGAACACAAACTCAGCCGCTGCGTAAGCAGATAACCAAGCTTGAGCAGCAGATGGAAAAGCTGGGTGAAACGCTGGCAGCGCTTGAAGCCCGACTGGCGGACAGTGCAATTTACGATATCAGCCGCAAAGCCGAACTCACCGACTGCCTGCAACAACAAACCAAAGTTAAAATCGAGCTGGAAGATACAGAGATGTCCTGGCTGGACGCGCAGGAACAGCTAGAACAGATCATGCAGAGCGAATAAATTTGGTATGCCTGAAAAGAGTCGCGAGCGAAAAACCGCTCGCGACTTTATCAATGCAGCATCAACGCAAAATCAGCATTAATGCCAGATCAATAATACACAGGCAGCGGTCAGAAGCCCCATTGACACATTAAAGATAATCCACGCTTTCTTACTGCGCAGCAGTCGCCCAATCATCGTACCAAACCCGAGCCAGATGACACCGGAAACCAGATTCACCAGCACAATCCCGATGCTTATGGCGATGACAGAATGGTTATAGCCCTCACCTGCCAGACTAAAGCTGGCAACTGCACCCAGCGCCATTAGCCACGCTTTCGGATTCAGAAATTGCAGCAACCACCCTTGATAAAGCCGTATCGGCTGAGGCGGAGCGACGGACGTTTCCAGCCGTTCGTAAGCCGCCGTGGCGATTTTCCACGCCAACCAGAGCAGATAGGCACTACCGAGGACTTTCAGGATAACGTGCAGCGAAGGATAAATCAGAATCAAACCACCGACGCCGAATGCCACCAGCAGCAAAATGCTCTGCATCCCGAGCATGATGCCGACCATCAGCCACAGTGAACGCATAAAGCCAAAATTCGCGCCCGAGGTGGTCAGCAGCATATTATTCGGCCCCGGCGTGATGGCTGCTACCCACAAAAACCCCAACATCGAAAGAAATAAACTCAGTTCCATTATTTGTGGGCGCTCCTGACCCAAATGTCGTACCAACTGGCAGCATTGAAGCTAACAGTGTGATATTGATCGTACAAGAGCCGACAACAAGATTTTCATATCCTTTATGCATGACCATTTTCGTCCGCTGAGCGGCGCCCATAATCCGCATCTGCAAACGCTATTGCCGCGTCTGATTCGCCGTCACGCACAGTTCTCACCAGTCTGGCAAGCGCTCGAATTACCAGACGGTGATTTCGTCGATCTAGCGTGGAGCGAAGCGCCCGAGAAGGCTCGGCATAAACCGCGCGTAGTGCTGTTTCACGGATTAGAAGGCAGCTTTCATAGCCCCTACGCCCACGGCCTATTACACGCCTGCAAACAGCGCGGATGGCTGGCCGTCATCATGCATTTTCGCGGGTGTAGCGGTAAGCCCAACCGGATGAAGCGTATTTATCATTCAGGAGAAACCAGCGATGCCAGCTATTTTCTGCACTGGATGCAAGAGACGCTGGGCGAAGTTCCTACCGCCGCCATCGGCATTTCTCTCGGCGGCAACATGCTGGCCTATCTGCTCGGTGAGCAGGGCGAAGCCTGTTCTCTGTCCGCCGCCGTCATTGTTTCCGCCCCCTTGATGCTCGAACCCTGTAGCCGTCGAATGGAACAAGGCTTCTCGCGCGTCTATCAGCACTACCTGCTGCGCCTATTGAAACAAAACGCCGGTCGCAAGCTGGCGGCTTATCCAGATACGCTGCCAATTCAGTTGCCGCAGTTGAAGAGAATCCGCCAGCTACGGGAGTTTGATGACATCATCACCTCACGTATCCACGGCTTTCGTGATGCCGCTGACTACTATCGACGCTGTAGCGCCCTGCCGCTGTTACCTCACATACGCAAGCCGCTGCTGATCATCCATGCGAAGGACGATCCTTTCATGACACCGGAGGTCATTCCCGATCTGTCGCAGTTACCGTCTAATATTGAGTATCAGCTAACGGAACACGGCGGGCATGTCGGCTTCGTCGGTGGAACATTGCTGAAACCGGAAATGTGGCTGGAACAGCGCATTCCCAATTGGCTTAGTCCATTTTTGGACCACGCCACCGGTTCTTTTTATTCAGAAACAATTTTTACTCAGGAAACATAGCGTGATTATTCCCTGGCAACAGCTCGATCCAGAAACGCTGGATAGCATCATTGAATCTTTCGTCCTGCGGGAAGGCACTGATTACGGCGAACAGGAGCGCTCGCTGGCGCAGAAAGTAGAAGATATCCGCAGCCAACTCCAATCTGGCGAGGTCGTTTTGGTGTGGTCTGAGTTACATGAAACGCTAAACATTATGCCGCGCAGCCAGCTCAATGCCGGAGGACATGCCCCTTATTGAGCATGGCGAAAGGCGTGAAAGAGCGCGCCAAACATGCTAACAATGAGAGCAATTACGTCATTTTTGAGAATGCGCGCAGGCTTTCAGCCTATGCGGGCATCGCGATCACGGAGTCACGCACCTTATGTCACATCAGCATCCGATTATTGCAGTTACGGGTTCCAGTGGAGCGGGAACCACGACCACCAGTCTGGCTTTCCGTAAGATTTTCCAACAATTCGACCTGCGCGCAGCCCAGTTGGAAGGTGACAGCTTTCACCGCTATACCCGCCCAGAAATGGATATGGCGATTCGTAAAGCGCGTGATTTAGGACGACACATCAGCTATTTCGGCCCAGAAGCGAATGACTTCAGCCTGCTGGAACAATCGTTTATCGAATATGGCCTGCACGGACACGGCCAGACGCGTAAATACCTTCATACTTACGATGAAGCCATTCCTTATAATCAGGTTCCTGGGACATTTACGCCGTGGGAACCGATGCCGGAACCTACCGATATCCTGTTCTATGAGGGATTGCACGGTGGCATAGTCACCGATCAAAACGACGTGGCACAGCATGTCGATTTGCTCGTCGGCGTAGTACCGATCGTCAATTTGGAGTGGATTCAAAAGCTGATTCGTGACGTCAATGAGCGCGGCCACTCGCGTGAAGCGGTAATGGATTCCGTTGTCCGCTCCATGGAAGACTACATCACCTATATCACGCCGCAGTTCTCTCGCACCCATATCAACTTCCAGCGCGTACCAACCGTGGACACCTCCAACCCGTTCGCTGCCAAGTCGATTCCCTCACTGGATGAAAGTTTCGTCGTCATCCACTTTCAGGGATTAGATAATATTGATTACCCCTATCTGCTCGCCATGTTGCAGGGCTCGTTTATTTCTCACATCAATACGTTAGTCGTTCCCGGCGGGAAAATGGGGCTGGCAATGGAATTAATCATGGCACCGCTGGTGCAGCGGTTGATAGAAGGGAAAACGATCGAATAACCGACACTGAGCACGGCAAGACGTGCCAAGAGGATAATGCCAATCGTTTAAGCATCGAGATACACGGGCTTAAGCGACCAGCATTAATGCTCAGAGAAAGGAATTACGGCAGTATTCTAATTTCGTGACTGTGCGTCACTTCAACGGCTTTGCCCAGCATCAATGCCACAGAGCAGTATTTTTCCGCTGACAGCTCGACAGCCCGCTCGACAGCTTTATCGGTCAGCCCTTTCCCCGTCACGATAAAATGCAGATTGATATGGGTAAATAAGCGCGGCGCTTCAGACCGACGCTCTGAGGTTAATTTCACCTCACAATCCGCCACATCGTTACGGCCCTTTTGCAGAATCGACACCACATCAATCGCGCTGCATCCCCCTACGGACATCAACACCATTTCCATCGGACTGGGCGCTTTATCGCCAGAATTACCGTCCATCAATACCTGATGTCCTGATGCGGATTCGCCCAAAAACGTTAAGCCTTCAACCCATTTTACCCGAGCCTGCATGATGTCTCTCCACTAAAATTTTTTTGAAAATTTATACCGTTACTGTACAAAAACCAGCGTTAATCAGAGCTTTGTCATGCTGAAGCGAGACAACACAAGACACATCCTTAAAGCTGTGTTAAAACGAAAATAGAATAGACCTTTTCTGGACAAACCCAGAAACGAAGAAGATGATGACGTAGCCAGAAATACCCAGCCACGTTTACGGTGCGGCAAAGCAGCAACCGAAAAACCAAGGGTACAGTGGTTCCAGTATATTCCCTGACGTCATTCTGCCTAGACTGAATTTTATTTTTTTAGCAGTTAAACACGCCGTACAGGGAACTCTGACCCCTGTAATTTGCGCAGTGAATTACAACAGAGGATGATAGCGAATGGTTCTCGGCAAACCGCAGACAGACCCGACTCTCGAATGGTTCCTTTCCCATTGTCATATCCACAAGTATCCATCGAAGAGCACGCTGATTCACCAAGGTGAAAAAGCAGAAACGCTTTACTACATCGTGAAAGGCTCTGTCGCAGTGCTAATCAAAGATGAAGAAGGCAAGGAAATGATTCTTTCCTACCTCAATCAGGGCGATTTTATTGGTGAGCTCGGCCTGTTTGAAGAAGGTCAGGAACGCAGTGCTTGGGTTCGGGCAAAAACCGCCTGTGAAGTGGCTGAAATTTCTTATAAAAAATTCCGCCAGCTCATTCAAGTTAACCCAGATATCCTCATGCGTCTGTCTGCACAAATGGCAAACAGACTTCAGATTACCTCAGAAAAAGTCGGCAACCTCGCCTTCCTTGATGTAACTGGCCGTATCGCCCAAACATTACTCAACCTGGCAAAACAACCTGATGCCATGACGCATCCAGATGGCATGCAAATTAAAATTACCCGTCAGGAAATTGGGCAAATCGTTGGCTGCTCGCGTGAAACCGTGGGCCGCATTCTGAAAATGTTAGAAGACCAGAACCTGATCTCTGCGCACGGTAAAACGATTGTCGTTTACGGCACTCGCTAAACCCCTGTCGCGATACCCTACCAATAAAAAAGCGTGAAGCCTCGGCCTCACGCTTTTTTTTATCGCACAATGCTTATCACAAAAAAATGGTTTATCAAATAACGGTTTATCACAAAATAACGTGAACTCAGTTCGCCGTGTTAACCACTTGAGCGACAGCTTTAGCGAATTTCTCCATCCCCTGCGCAATATCATCTTCATCAATGATCAAAGACGGCACAAAGCGGATCACGTTCGGCCCAGCCATCAACACCATAAGCCCCTGAGCCGCTGCAGCAGCCAAGAACTCACCCGCGCGACCATGCCATTGCGGTTTCAGCTCAGCCCCCAGCAAAAGCCCCATACCGCGGACTTGATCAAATACGCCATACTGCTGGTTGATTTTATCAAGCTCACTGACAAAGCGATCGTGACGATCCGCTACGCCCGATAGCACTTCCGGCGTATTGATGATATCCAGCGCAGCTTCCGCCACTGCACAGGCCAGCGGGTTGCCGCCATAGGTGGTGCCGTGTACCCCAACCGTCATGACCGATGCGATCTCTTCCGTCGTCAGCATCGCACTAATCGGGAAACCACCGCCCAACGCTTTAGCCGTTGTAAGGATATCCGGCGTAATACCATAGTGCATATAGCTAAATAATTTACCGGTACGTCCCATTCCACTCTGCACTTCATCAAATACCAGCAGCGCTTTATGTTGATCGCACAAGTCACGGACGCCCTGCAAAAATTCAGGCGTAGCGGGTGTAATGCCGCCTTCGCCCTGAATCGGCTCCAGCACGACCGCGCAGGTGTGATCGTCCATCACCGCTTTAACGGCAGCTAGGTCGTTGAACGGAACATGCACGATATCAGCAGGTTTAGGCCCGAAACCATCGGCATATTTAGGCTGTCCGCCAACCGAAACGGTGAACAGCGTTCGGCCATGGAATGCATTGTAGAAAGCAATAATCTTGGTTTTATATGGACTATGGCGTTTAACCGCATAGTGACGCGCCAGCTTAAATGCGGCTTCGTTAGCCTCTGCACCGGAATTAACAAAGAACACACGGTCAGCAAAAGTGGCATCAATCAATTTGCTCGCGAGGCGTAGCGCAGGTTCGTTGGTGAAAATATTGCTGGTATGCCACAGCGTTTCACCCTGCTGCCGCAATGCGTTAACCAGCGCAGGATGGCAGTGACCGAGCGCCGTAACCGCAATGCCACCGGAGAAATCGATATACTCGCGGCCGTCCTGATCCCAGACGCGGCTCCCCTTACCTTTCACTGGTACAAACTTCGCGGGTGCATAAACCGGCAAAATCACCTTATCGTGAGTATCCCGTGTCACCGCTTTCTGCTCTGCTGCCATTTGCTGCCTCACTCTGCTGTCCATTACGTCAGAAATGAAAATATAGTCAATAAATATGCATAAAAAATCACTCTCAGGCAATATTAAATCAGCCAATGAGGAGAATAAGTTTCTATGCGATTAAATTTTAAGGAAATTATCCAAAAGCTGATGCCCTTGCTGACTGAGAATACTCTCTGGATGGAACTGCACGCCTTCCAGCGGCAATGAGCGATGGCGTATCCCCATAATCTCGTCACGCTGTCCTTCATATTCGCTCCAGGCTGTGACCTCAAAGCAATCAGGTAGCGAAGCGGAATCAATGATGAGTGAATGATAGCGGGTGACCGTCAAAGGCTGAGCCAGCCCAGTGAAAACCCCCGTATCGCTGTGCGCAATCGCTGAGGTCTTCCCGTGCATGACCTGTCGTGCCCGCACCACACGTGCGCCGAACGCCTGCCCCATAGTCTGATGGCCAAGGCACACACCCAAAATAGGCAATTTATCGGCAAAGTGACGAATAACAGCCAGTGAAATACCTGCCTCATCTGGCGTACAGGGGCCCGGAGAAATCACCAATCGCTCAGGCGCAAGCAGCTCAATCTCACGCAGTGTCAGTTCATCATTACGCTTCACCACAACCTGTGCGCCAAGCTCACAAAAATATTGGTAAAGGTTGTAGGTAAAGGAGTCGTAGTTATCGATAATTAGCAGCATAGTCATTGCACAGTTAGTCGGAAAAGCCGTACTAACATACATGAAATTCGCGTCAGGCACCCAGCCCTTGTCACCCGCAAAAACAAATAGCTCACCATTTCTACGCAATAAATTAGCACGATAATAATTATACAGATCACAAATGATTTATTTCTACAACAAACACCTTTATTAATAGGTAACCTTTATTATTTACCCCCTATAAAAACCGATTTTTCTGAAATCATTTTTAACAAAAAAAATAATAAATACAAATTCCTCATGAATTAATTACGTTTTTTAAATTTGCCTGGTTAGTTCACGGGATTTATCTTTTTAAGTGGTAGTTTTTTTAAATTTTGACGGCGATCACAATTGCTTCATAGCGAATAACCCTGACGTATAAAACGGATAATAAATAAAGAATCCAGATTGAAATAGCAAATTTTAAAAAACACAACCACATGAATTTAAAGGATTTAAATAGAAATCAGTTTCTATTTAAAAGAAATAAACACAAAACATCTCAGTTGTCCTCTGTTATTTCATTAATATATTTAATGCCCCATCTTGTATTGTTTATTTTTTCTGTTAACACTTAGCTCGGCTTTATAGACAAACCTTAATTTCATTTTTGTTGAAACAGCCATTTTATTACACAGGGTGTGTAGTGATAAATACCCAAAAAATTCTATGTCAAGGAGAGTACACAATGAAATACCTACTGCCTTCTGCAGCCGCTGGGCTGTTGCTGCTCGCAGCCCAACCGACAATGGCGGCAAACACGGGAGGTTATGCCACCACTGACGGCGGCGACGTTTCCGGCGCTGTGAAAAAAACCGCACGCTCTTTGCAAGAGATCGTCGATATCATTGAGGCAGCGAAAAAAGATTCAAGCGGTAAAGTCGTCAAAGGTGGAGCCTTCCCGCTCGTGATTACCTATAACGGTAATGAAGATGCGCTGATCAAAGCGGCTGAAGCCAATATCTGTGGCCAATGGAGCAAAGATCCACGCGGTGTAGAAATCAAAGAGTTTACCAAAGGGATCACCATCCTCGGTACCAATGGGTCTTCTGCTAACTTCGGCATCTGGGTGGTTAACTCTTCGAATGTTGTCGTGCGTAATATGCGCTTCGGCTATATGCCGGGTGGCGCAAAAGATGGCGATGCTATCCGTATTGATAACTCACCAAACGTCTGGATCGACCACAACGAGATCTTCGCTAAGAACTTCGAATGCGCCGGTACGCCAGACAACGACACCACTTTTGAATCGGCTGTCGATATCAAGAAAGCCTCAACCAACGTCACGGTATCGTACAACTTTATCCATGGCGTGAAAAAGGTGGGTTTGAGCGGTTCAAGCAACACGGATACGGGTCGTAACCTGACTTATCATCACAATATTTACAGCGATGTTAACTCACGTCTGCCGCTGCAACGTGGTGGTCAGGTGCATGCTTATAACAACCTGTATGACGGCATCAAAAGTTCAGGTTTTAACGTCCGTCAGAAAGGGATCGCGCTGATCGAAAGCAACTGGTTCGAAAATGCACTCAACCCAGTAACTGCACGTAATGACGACTCCAACTTCGGTACCTGGGAACTGCGTAACAACAACATCACCAGCCCGTCTGATTTTGCTAAATACAAAATCACCTGGGGTAAACCATCCACACCGCACATCAATGCGGATGACTGGAAGAGCACCGGCAAATTCCCTGCAGTCTCGTATAGCTACTCCCCAGTTTCCGCACAGTGCGTGAAGGATAAACTGGCGAACTATGCTGGCGTAGGTAAAAATCAGGCAGTACTGACAGCAGCCAACTGTAAATAAACGCGTAAATCCCGACGCATTCACTCTGCGCCGGGTTCTTCCTGAGCGAGCTGTTTAGGCTCGCTCATTTTTTACAGCACATAGAGATTAATAATAATTATTTCTTAACAAACTAAAATTCAATATAAAATTAACCCATAACCAAAATTTAATACGCCTGTGATATTATATTTTGGCTTAAGCTGAATTATTTACGTTAGTCTCAGCGCTCACAGCAAGAATAGTAGCCATTTAAAATCAAATAGATAAAGAAACCAGAATAAATCGACTATCCATTTAAATAATAACCTACTGATTTTCAATTACTTTAAAGGAATATCGTTTCCTATAAAGTCCAAATAATCCAATCATCAGCATTACAAAATGTTTCCACCGTAATACATTTAACATTTCACCCTTGAATTGAACTTATTTTTTGACCACACTCCCCTTGGTTTTTCATCAAAATTGATGATTCATTTTTGTTGAAAAATGTGTATGCCCTAAATAATTCGAATTTCAGGAAGGCGGCAAGAGAAGGAGTCCCGATGAGCTTACTCAAGTAAGTGATTCGGGTGACTGAACGCAGCCAACGCACATGCAATTTGAAGTATAACGGGTATATGTGACATCGGGCATATGGAGCGATAAATGCCCATGAAAATTCTATTCCAAGGAGACAGTCATAATGAAATACCTATTGCCTACGGCAGCCACTGGATTGTTATTACTCGCGGCTCAGCCAGCGGTGGCAGCAAATACGGGCGGCTATGCCACCACAGATGGTGGAGAAACTTCCGGCGCCGTGAAAAAAACCGCACGTTCTTTGCAAGAAATTGTGGATATTATTGAAGCTGCGAAAGTGGATTCAAAAGGCAAGAAAGTCAAAGGCGGTGCTTACCCGCTCATCATCACCTATAACGGTAATGAAGATTCATTAATCAAAGCAGCTGAAAAGAATATTTGCGGCCAGTGGAGTAAGGATGCTCGCGGCGTACAAATCAAAGAGTTCACCAAAGGGATTACCATCCTCGGTACCAATGGTTCATCGGCCAACTTCGGTGTCTGGATCGTGAACTCCTCTGACGTCGTCGTACGTAATATGCGCTTCGGCTATATGCCGGGCGGTGCGCAAGACGGTGACGCCATTCGTGTTGATAACTCTCCAAACGTCTGGATTGACCACAATGAGATCTTTGCCAAGAACTTTGAGTGTAAAGGCACGCCAGACAATGACACGACTTTTGAATCGGCCGTCGATATCAAGAAAGGCTCAACTAACGTCACGGTATCCTACAACTACATTCATGGCATCAAGAAAGTCGGCCTAAGCGGCGCAAGCAATACGGATACAGGACGCAATCTGACTTACCATCACAATATCTATCGCGATGTTAACTCACGTCTGCCGCTACAGCGTGGTGGTCTGGTTCATGCTTACAACAACCTGTATGACGGTATCACTGGCTCCGGCTTTAACGTCCGTCAGAAAGGGATAGCGTTGATCGAAAGCAACTGGTTCGAAAATGCGCTCAACCCGGTGACTGCACGTAACGACAGCTCCAACTTCGGTACCTGGGAGTTGCGTAACAACAACGTCACAAAACCGGCAGACTTCTCCAAATACAACATCACCTGGGGTCGTCCTTCCACGCCTCACGTCAATGCTGATGATTGGAAAAACACCGGCAAGTTCCCTTCCATTTCTTACAAATACTCCCCAGTTTCGGCACAGTGTGTGAAAGATAAGCTGGCGAACTACGCGGGTGTAAGTAAAAACCTAGCGGTACTGACAGCAGCTAACTGCAAATAAACACGGTCAGATTTACCCTCAAGCGAGCGCTAAGCGCTCGCTTATTTTTTATGAGGGCCGACATGTGAGCATGAATATTCATCTCAATAAAGAAGTAATAAATTAACTATCATGCTAATTATTTTAATGGTTAATTACTGATGTAATGGGAAACAATTCACAACACGGGATTAATTAATAATTTGATCGGAATCAATTATTTTTTGATACTTTCATCTCAATGAGAAATTTTACTTATTTCTTGATACCGCTCACAGTTATCACCTATATCAAAACGCTTCCAGTGCAGAATAATAAAACGAAATATAATTTTATTTTTCATAAAAACTATCAACCCACTGATTTTATAAAAAATGAAAAAAATATCATCATTTAAAATAGAGACTTATTAATCACACATATTTCTCTGTGTTATTCAGTCGATATATTTAATATCTAAATATTGAATTATTTTATTTTTATGATAACACTTAATCGGGGTTTCAATAAACCTTGATTTCATTTTTATTGAAACATCAAATAATATAATCTGGGTGATGTGGAACATTAATACCCAAAAAATTCTATTCCAAGGAGAGTACCCTAATGAAATACCTACTGCCTTCTACAGCCGCTGGGCTGTTATTACTTGCAGCCCAACCGACGATGGCGGCAAATACGGGGGGTTACGCTACCACTGACGGTGGTAACGTTGCCGGTGCCGTGAACAAAACTGCGCGCTCTATGCAAGATATCATTGATATTATCGAAGAGGCGAAGCTGGATTCTAAAGGTAAGAAAGTCAAAGGTGGGGCTTACCCACTCATCATCACCTATAACGGTAATGAAGACGCGCTGATCAAAGCTGCTGAAAACAATATCTGCGGCCAGTGGAGTAAAGACGCTCGCGGTGTGGAAATCAAAGAGTTTACCAAAGGGGTTACCATCATCGGTACCAACGGATCTTCCGCTAACTTCGGGATCTGGCTGACAAAATCATCTGATGTCATCATACGCAACATGCGCTTTGGTTACATGCCGGGTGGCGCGCAGGACGGTGATGCCATTCGTATCGATAACACGCCGAACGTTTGGATTGACCACAACGAGATCTTCGCTAAAAACTTTGAATGTCAGGGCACAAAAGACGGTGACACCACCTTCGAATCTGCGATTGATATCAAGAAAGCTTCTACCAACGTGACGGTGTCGTACAACTACATTCACGGCATCAAAAAGGTGGGACTGAGCGGCTTCAGCAGCAGCGATACGGGCCGTGATCTGACTTACCATCACAATATTTACGACGACGTTAACGCCCGTCTCCCACTGCAACGCGGCGGTCAGGTTCACGCTTACAACAACCTGTATACCGGCATCACCAGTTCTGGCCTGAACGTACGCCAGAAAGGGATTGCGCTGATCGAACGTAACTGGTTCGAGAATGCGAAAAACCCGGTGACCTCACGTTACGACGGTTCCAACTTCGGTACCTGGGAACTGCGTAATAACAACATCATGAGCCCAGCCGACTTCGCTAAATACAATATCACTTGGGATAAAGACACCAAAGCCTACGTGAATGCTGAAGACTGGAAAAGTACCGGCACGTTCGCTTCTGTTCCTTACAGCTACTCTCCAGTTTCACCACAGTGCGTGAAAGATAAACTGGCGAACTATGCTGGCGTGAACAAAAACCTGGCCGTGCTGACGGCAGCAAATTGCAACTAATCACGAAGTGTAAAGTGTAATAAGCGGACTTCAGGCTCCTACCCTCATTGTCCTGTGCTAGCAGGAGCCTGCAAGCGAGCTTAACGCCCGTTGATTTATCGTTCGGGCAGCACTTGAGCGAGTCCTAATGGCTCGCTCATTTTTATCGTTAATATTCAAGGAAATGAAATGAAACGTTCTCTTCTGTTCGCCGCACTGTTCAGTACCTGCACAGTATTCAGTGTCGGCATACCGATGGCTAGCGCCGCCACACCGGCAGCACCAGAGTTGAAAGGATTCGGAACGGATACCGTGGCAGGCAGTGGTGGACGCATTATTCGCGTCACAACGCTGGCTTCATCCGGGGCAGGTTCACTCAGAGAAGCACTGGCCGCTAAAGGGCCACGCATTATCGTTTTCGAGGTTGGCGGCATCATCGACCTGAATAAAAGTGACCTTCGATTAACGGAACCGTTTGTCACCATCGCTGGCCAAACCGCTCCCTCTCCCGGTATCACAATCATTCGCGGCGGGATGGGGATTAGCACGCATGATGTGCTCATGCAGCATCTGCGTTTTCGTATCGGCGATGCCGGTACGGGTAAAAAAAGTGGCTTTGAACGCGACGTTTCAATCAACGGCAAAGATGCCTATAACGTCGTGATAGACCACAGTAGCTTTGCCTGGGGGACGGACGAGAACCTGTCTATCTCCGGCCCTCGCTACGACGGGCCTCAGGGCACTGCGCACCGAATCACGCTCTCAAATAATATCGTTGCTGAAGGCTTATACGACTCGGCTCATACCAAAGGTATTCACTCGATGGGGACGCTGGTTCACGATAACGTGACTGACGTGTCGATCGTGGGCAGCCTGTATGCCCACAACAACGAACGCAACGCCTGGTTCAAAGCAGGCTCAACGGGCGTCATGGTCAATAACCTGATCTACAACCCCGGCATCTGGGGCGTTCGCGTTGGTGGCGTAAAAGGAGAATGGGAAGGGAAAACCATGCCCGCCAGCCCGCGCGTTTCCGTCGCGGGTAACGTGATGCACTACGGCGCAAATACCAAAGCGGGTTTAGGGCTGGTAGGGAGCAACAGCGCCGGCGATGTCTGGATGTCGGATAACCTCGCATACGATGCCAAGGGCAACGCCGCCCCGCAAACGTCAGGCACTGGGATTACGTTACTCAAGGTGTCCCCTATTTGGCCTGCGGGCTTAACGGCGGCATCAGCCAGCGCCGTCACCAATCAGGTACTGCAAAGTGCAGGCGCACGTCCTAAAGATCGTGACGCCGTCGATAAGCGTATCGTGGACAACGTCAAACAGCGGAAAGGTGGTTTCGTGAACAGCCAGGAAGACGTTGGCGGCTACCCCGTAGCAACGGCAACCTACCGTCAACTGAACGTACCGAGTACCGGCGTGGACACCTGGCTACAGCAGATGGCAAAAGCGCTGGAGTAACGTGCTAGCAGAGACGTTAAGATCGCAAAGGCCACTCTCGTGGCCTTTTTCATATTCTCAGTTTCTTACTTCTCTATCACGCTAATCAAGGCAACACTTTCACTGACTGAATCACGATCGGCGTAGTCGGTACGTTCTGATAAGGCCCGACGTTTTTCGTTGGTACCTGAGAGATCTTATCCACGACTTCCATACCCTTCACCACTTTACCGAACACGGCATAGCCAAAATCACGCTGCCCGTGATCGAGGAAAGCATTGTCCGCTATGTTGATAAAGAACTGGCTAGTCGCACTGTCTTTGTCGGACGTGCGCGCCATGGCAATCGTGCCGCGTTGGTTACGCAAACCGTTATCGGCTTCATTCTTGATCGGCGCATTCGGCGCTTTCTGGTTCATTTCGCCAGAAAAACCGCCACCCTGCACCATAAAGCCTGGGATCACACGGTGAAATGTCGTCCCGTTATAAAAGCCGTTGTTAACGTACTCGACGAAATTTTTTACCGAAATCGGTGCCTTTTGATTATCTAAAGACAGTTCGATATTGCCTGCGGACGTCGTCAACAGCACATGAGTAGTGCCGGAAGCCGCAAAGGCTGGGGAAAATGCCGTCAGTGAAATAAGGGCCGCCGCAGCAACCAGAGTACGTTTAAACATAAGAATTCCTTTTGGAAGAGGCTGACTACAGAAAGCGTAATGATTGTAAGTTTCCGCACTCTTCAACGCTACCCATTTACCTTTTTTTACGTATAAAAGTCTGTTCGTAACCAACTGTGATCGAAAACCTGCATGAAAGATAAAAAAAGGGCCGATTGCTCAGCCCTCAGACCGTACGGAACGAGAACGGGGGGAATGGGATAGAAGAGTAAAGCGTCCGCGCCAAGGATGGCGCGGCTCGAGCTTACATGGACGTACTTGCAGCGTCTTTACGATCTACCCATTATCACCGCTCAGCAAACTCAGCCCATACGCTCCGAACGTACCGCCAGATCGCGACTGTACTGACGGCTGGCCTCCACCAGCATCGAGGTGTAAGCATCCTTCGGCACATCGCTGGTCAAATCGTCGGTTTCCAGCGTTTCCAGTATCTTGCCGTATTGCATCACCGCCACTTTATGACACAGATGGGAGATTACGCCCAAATCATGCGTCACCATCAGGTAAGTCAGCTTTTCCTGCTGCTGCAAGTCAGTCAGTAGATTGAGAATTTCCGCCTGCACCGACACATCCAGCGCCGACGTTGGCTCATCCAGCAGCAGAACTCTCGGCTCCAGAATCAACGCTCGGGCAATCGCCACACGCTGGCGCTGTCCACCCGATAGCTGATGCGGATAGCGGCGACGGAAGTTCGTTCCCAGCCCGACCTTTTCCAGCAAGGTATCAATACGATCGTCACGATCGCCAAAGCGGTGGATCGACAGCGGTTCTTCCAGAATCGACTCCACTGTATGACGGGGGTGCAGCGATCCATACGGATCCTGAAACACCATCTGCACCCGACGACAGCGTGCCTGATCGATCCGGTGCGCCAGCTTCTTCCCGTCAATGTGCAGCGTGCCTTCCCAGTGATTAAACAGTCCGGCCAGACACTTCAGCACCGTGGTTTTGCCAGAACCCGATTCCCCTACCAGACCAAAAATATCGCCATCGTTGACTGTGAGATTCACATCGTACAACACCTGATTCTTTGCATTGCCATGCCCAAAAGAGAGATTCAGGTTATTCACTTCGATCATCGGCTTGCGCTGACTTATTGCTTCAGTTGCCATGATTATCCCCTTTATCCATTGATCCAGGCTGGATCGCGATTCATCACCGGCAAACGCGGGCGGCGGTGGTCGATATCCGGCAGCGAATTCAGCAACCCACGCGTATACGGATGCTGTGCGTTGTCCAGATCGGCGGCGGCAATCGACTCCACGACACGCCCGGCGTACATCACCAGCACCCGATCGCAGAAGCTACGCACCAGATTGATGTCGTGGCTGATAAAAATCAGCCCCAGACCGCGCTCACTCACCAGATCGTCCAACATCGCCAACACCTGCAAGCGCACGGATACATCCAGCGCGGAGGTCGGTTCATCGGCAATCACAATTTCGGGTTCGGTAATCAGCATCATCGCAATCATGATGCGCTGCCCCTGCCCGCCCGAAATCTCATGGGGATACAGATTGTAGACACGCTCTGGCTGACGAATACGCACCACATCCAGCATCGCCATGACCTTCTCCTTCGCCTCGCGGTGCGACACCCTATGGTGCGCCAGATAGGCTTCGGCAATCTGATCGCCGACGCAAACCACCGGGTTCAGCGAATATTTGGGGTCCTGCATAATCATGGATATGCGCTTGCCGCGAATCTGACGCATCCGCGCCTCATCCGCTTTCAGCAGATCGGTATCACCGAAGCGCAGTTTGTCTGCTGTAATCCGCGCGCTGTGCGGATGCAGTTGCAACAGCGCACGGCCAACCGTCGATTTACCGGAGCCGGATTCACCGACAATCGCCAGCTTTTCACAGCCCAGCGTAAAGGAGACACCGCGCACGGCATCCGTCACAGCACCACGGTTCACGAAACCTACCCGCAGATTTTCCACTTCCATCAGGGGCGAGCTTCCCGGCGCACGTTGAGAAAACTTATTCAGTTCTGGGATCGAGGATGTCACGTAGGCCGTCTCCAAGGAAGTTGAACGCCAGGCTGTTAATCAAAATCGCCAGCCCCGGAATAGTTACTAACCACCAGCACTCCATCATGTAACGACGACCCGCAGAGATCATCGCGCCCCATTCAGGATCGGGCGGCTGTGCCCCCAACCCCAGAAAACCCAGACCCGCTGCTGTCAGAATAATGCCCGCCATATTCATGGTGATACGAATAATCACCGACGGCAGACAGAGCGGCACAATGTGGTGCAGCAGAATGCGGACAGACGATGCTCCTTGCAGCTTCACTGCAGAAATAAAGTCCGCGTGACGCAGCGACAGCGTCTCCGCCCTTGCCAGACGAGCAATCGGCGGCCAAGCCGTCAGCGTAATCGCGATCACCACATGATCCAGACCGGGGCCGAGCGCCGCCACGAACGCCAGCGCCAATACCAGGCTGGGGAAAGAGATGAAAATATCGGTGATACGCATCAGGATGGTATCGACGATACCGCCGTAATACCCAGAAATCACACCCAGCGCCAGCCCGATCGGCCCAACGGTGACCGACACCAGCGCAACGATATACAGCGTGATGCGTGAACCGTAGACCAGACGACTAAACACATCACGACCAAACTCATCGGTGCCAAAGTAATGTGCCGCACTCGGTGCCTGTAATGCGTTGGCCAAATCCTGTACCAGTGGGTCGTGCGTGGCGATCCACGGTGCGAAGATGGCAACCAGCATCAGCATCAGCACAATCGCGGAACCAATCGCGGTCAGTGGATTGCGCAGCATCGTCAATAAAAACCCGCCGATTCGCGCCCCGCGTAGCCGCAGACGACTCACGCGTTTTTCCGGCGGCGTCCGCATTACCGACTCACGACTGACCGGCGGCTCAGAGGAAATATTCATGCGTTCGTCCTCGGATCAAAGATTTGATACAACATGTCCGACAGCAGGTTAAGCGTCACAAAGATCAACCCCACCAGCAGCACACACCCCATAACCGCATTCATATCGCCCAGCAGCAGGCTGCCCGTCAGATAGGAACCAAAGCCCGGCCATGAGAAGACCGTTTCGATAAGTACCGCCCCTTCAAGCAGAGAGCCATACGCCAGCGCCACCACCGTCAGAAGCTGAACCAGAATATTGCGAAACGCATGCGCCCAGACGACACGAAACTCAGACAGCCCTTTCACTCGCGCAGTAATGATGTATTCCTGCGAAAGCTGCGCCAGCATGAAGCTACGCGTCATACGGCTGATATAGGCCAGTGAATGGAAACCGAGAATCGTGGCTGGCAACACCAGATGGTTCAGCGCGCTGCGGAACACATCCCACTCGCCTGCCAGTAGCGAATCCACCAACAGCAGACCGGTACGGTTCTCCACCAGACCGTCGTAGGCCATATCAACCCGCCCAGCGCCGCCAACCCAGTTCAGCCAGGCATAGAACACCAGCAGCCCCATCATCCCGACCCAGAATATCGGCGTGGAATAACCGGCCAGACTGATAAAACGCACCACATAATCCGCCCACTTACCGCGCCGTGCCGCAGCCAGCACGCCTAGCGGTACGCCCAAGCCGGCCCCCACGATAATCGCCATGGTGGCCAGCTCGATGGTGGCGGGGAAAACCCGGATAATGTCATCCACGACCGGTCGCCCAGTCAGAAGCGCATTGCCCAAATCCCCATGCATCAGTGAATTGAAGTAAATAAAGAACTGGACATACAGTGGCTTATCCAACCCCAGCTGTTGGTAAACCTGTTGATAGGTACTTTGGTCAGCATCCTGCCCGACAATAGCCAGGACTGGATCGATTGGCATCACGCGGCCGATCACGAAGGTCAGGATTAATAACCCGAACAGCGTGATGACGACCTGAAACAGACGTTTTGCCAAACGACGCAGTACTCCACCCGGCTTGATCCAATCAGAGAAAACCATGTTCTTTCTCCTGATATCCCGGTTAACGACGACAGCAAATCGCCACTCACGCGGTCATCTCTTTTTAGCGTATCTGATCGGGATGATTAGCCGGGAACGCAGGCTAATCATCCGGTTTAACGTGTGGACACTAGCGCTGCTTATACACCTCGCGCAGATGCGTCGTGGAGGACGGATGCGGCACATAGCCTTTCACGTCCTTACGCAACACCACAGAATCGATCATCTGCGACACCGGAATAATGGCCGGGAACAGTTCTTCATAGCGATTCTGTATGTCGATATACATCTGCTTCTGTTTCTGAGGATCTTTCTCCAACAGCGCCTGATCGATCATGTCGTTCAAGGGTTTGTCGTAGAAAGACGTGCGCCAGCCTTGGAAGTTGGTCAGTTTGGCTTCGTCGCTGTTATCGGGGTTATAGACAACAGAACGCAGGCTGGAGTGAGGATGCGGATCGACGCCACCGCCGCCGCGGCCAACCAGCATATCGAAGTTACGATCGCGCATCGCGCCGTAAACCTGATTACCGGTGCCGGAGATGATTTTGGCTTTGATACCCGCCTGTGCCAGCGTGGACTGTACCGACGTCGCCAGATTCAGGAACGGCTGATCGGACAAGACACGCAGCGTGGTTTCAAATCCATTCGGGTAGCCCGCTTCGGCCAACAGCGCTTTGGCGCGCGGCACGTCTAGCTTGTAGCCAGGATCCGGCAACGTCGCATCCATCCCTTTTTGGATGGGGCGCTGATGATAGAAGCCATAGCCAAGCATCACCGTCTTATTGACGCCATCGTAATCAATCAGGTAACGAACCGCTTCGCGCACTTTCGGTTTAGCGAAGTATTCATTTTTCAGGCTCATTGCAACGTAGTACAGCGTGCCTTTTTTCACCTCATCAACCACAACGTCTTTGTCTTGTTTCAGCGCGTTGATATCTGGCACAGACATCCCAGAGGCAACATCAATATCGCCTTTTTCAATCATCAGACGCAGCGCCTGTGATTCGGTCATGTGGCGGAAAATCACGCGCCGCATTTTCGCGTCGCCCTGCCAGTTGTTCTCAACCTTGCTGATGCGCAGCACGTCTTTCGCCTGCCACACATCCAGCTTAAACGGGCCAGAACCGGCTTCGTTCGTGGTCAGCCAGCCGTTACCCCAGTCACCGTTTTTCTCATGTTGCATGACCGTTTTGCTGTCCAGCACTGAGCCGCTACCCAACGTTGCCAGCGAATAGATCACCAGTTTGGGGTCGTTCGGTTTAGGCAGTTCAATTTCAACGGTGTTAGCGTCTTTGGCGCGGATCATTTTCTCCACGTTTTCCGCGGTGAAGCCGTAGGATTTCCACGTCGTGGCCTGAGCCATATTGAGGCTAAGCAAACGTTTCATCGACCAGGCGAAATCTTGTGCCGTTACGGGGTTACCGGAATGGAATTTGGCGTTGTCTACCAGATTGAAGGTAATGACATTGCCCGCATCATTGACGCTCCAGCTTTTCGCCAGAGAAGGCAGGATGTTACTCAGGTTGGCCGGGTCGAGCACCACCAGCGAGTCATAGAGATTGACGATAATGCCCACCACTTCATTACCGGTCATGGCGGCCGGGTCGAGTGAGAGCATGTTGTTCATGTTCATCCCAACGATCAGCTGATCGTCAGGGGTTTTTGCCGATAGAATGGCTGGTGTAGCGGCCATACAGAGTGAACCTAACAGCAGGGTACGGAGTATTGCTCGTGCTTTCATCATTATTCTCCAGGTGTGGGAGCATGGAAGACGACAACTTTTTATTTTTTAGGTAAGGCTATCTTTCAGATCGAACAAAAAACTATTCTTTACTTAGGGTGTGCTCCTCAATCCAGTCAAAATTAATATCTTCTCCCAGCCCTGGACGTTGCGGCAGATGCACAAAGCCCTCGTCATCCATCGGATCGACAATCGAATTCAGATAAGCGGCAGGTTCGTCGTAATCGAGGAAAGGATGCAGCAATCCGCGTTCATACCAACGACAGTTTTTGATCGCTCCAACCACGTTGAGGTTTGGCGCACCGTTACCGTGAATTTCACAATCCATACCGAAGGATTCCGCCAGGCTCGCGACTTTCAGGCACGGCCAGAGACCACCTACGCCTTGCACGCCGGCGCGTAAAATGTCGCATGCGCCTTCTTTAACCCAGTCAGCACGGCTGAAATATTTACCTGACAGACTTTCCGGCCCGATCACATCGATATCCAGGCTCTTGGTCAGCCAGCTGTAGGATGCCATGCTCTGCTCTTCCATTGGCTCTTCAAACCAGGTGAAATCGAGCTTTTGCAGTTCACGACCGATGTATAGCGCATCGCTGCGGCTGTACCAATGGTAGCCATCCAGCATCAAGCAGACATCTGGGCCAACCGCTTCACGCACCGCCGCACAGGCTTTCACGTCGATCTTCGGGCTGGGTGCGAACGACACCGGAGGCATCCAGGTGTGCAACTTGATGGCTTTGTAGCCGCGCTGCACCAGCTTTTCTGCAAACTGGCCAAACTCCTCTGGCGTAGATAAACCGCCTTCCAACTCATCGCCACACATGGTACTGCCGTAAGCAGGGACTTTTTCACGATAGCCGCCGAGCAGTTTATGCACTGGCATGTTCAGCACGCGACCTTGCAGATCCCACAGTGCGGATTCCACAATCGACAGCGCGCGATCGGTCAGTTGGTTGGCGCTACCGCGTTGCCAGTGCACCAGATCCTGCCAGAGGCGCTCACGGTCGAACGGGTTCTGCCCAATCAGCACTTTGCGGAAGAAAGCGTTAACGATATGAGGACGAATCACTTCCGGCGGAGCGAAAGCGTAACCTTTTTGGCCGCCATCCGCCGTGATGGTCAACAGCGCCATCTTGGCCTGATTCTCGGCTCCCGGGTGTGAATGACCCGCACTGTCAGAAACTCGACGTGTGGGATAAGTGAAGACGGTGACATCAATTGATTCTATTTTCACGTTGTTACCTGCCTTGATGTTTAACACAACTCATGTACGCGATTGCGAATGTAAGCCACATAAATAATTAAAGAAGAACTCCACTGACTGTGTTGGGGCGGTAGATAAAAAACACCGATATCTTTCTGGTACGACCTTATAAGTCGATCGGCATCACAAAAAAGAAATGATGTGCTAATTAAAAAAAAATAGCGTTTTATTTTCAATTATTAAGGTTGTTACGCCGTTAGTCATTAGGCAATTTCTTTCATATGAAGAAATTATGCTGCGGATAATTGTGCAATTGCACACAAAGTTGTGAGCATTATCACCAGAAATATTCATATCCTTATTAAACAAATGGATAATCCCTTAGTTTTATTTTTAAGCATTCTGAAATGTGAATGATTGATGAAGGGGACGATTACTCTGATAGCGGATTGGCCGCTAATCAGTCGGCTTCTGACCAAAAGCGTGCTATAGATCTCACTTTTACCCGTCATGAAAAACCTAACAAAAACCAAGACTTAATAAAAAATAAGCAAAATCATCAAGATACCCACAAAGAAGTATATAAAAGACAACTTGATATACATCAATAAGCGGCCCTTGTAGCGCGATAAGGTAACCTCAGAAGAAGCAATTTTGAGGCAAAAATGAACAAAGTCAGACTCGCTGTTATCGGTAACGGGATGGTTGGCCACCGTTTTATCGAAGAGTTGCTGGATAAGGCCCCAACGTCCACCTACGATATTACCGTTTTTTGTGAAGAACCCCGCGTCGCCTACGATCGTGTCCACCTCTCTTCTTACTTCGCCCACCACACGGTAGAAGAGCTTTCTTTAGTACGCGAAGGCTATTACGAAAAGAATGGCGTTAAAATCCTGCTAGGTGAGCGCGCCATCACCATCAACCGCAGCGAAAAAGCCATTCACTCCAATTCCGGCCGTACCGTGTATTACGACAAGCTCATCATGGCAACCGGCTCCTATCCCTGGATCCCTTCAATCAAAGGATCAAACGGACAAGACTGTTTCGTATACCGCACCATTGAAGATCTAAACGCCATCGAAAACTGCGCCCGCCGCAGCAAACGCGGTGCGGTGATCGGCGGGGGGTTATTAGGTCTGGAAGCGGCTGGCGCACTGAAACACCTTGGCGTGGAAACTCACGTCATTGAGTTCGCCCCTGTGCTCATGGCTGAGCAGTTGGATGCACAGGGTGGTGCCCTGCTGCAACGCAAGATTGAAAACATGGGTGTGCGAGTGCATACCGGCAAGAATACGCAGGCCATTCAGCATTCTGGTCTGGAAAACCGTAAGACGATGGTGTTTGCCGATGGCAGCACGCTGGAAGTCGACTTTATCGTGTTCTCTACCGGTATCCGTGCGCAGGACAAACTGGCACGCCAGTGTGCGCTAGAGATCGGCCCACGTGGCGGTATCGCCATTAACGACTGGTGCCAAACTTCCGACCCTGACGTCTACGCCATCGGCGAATGTGCCGCCTGGCAGGGAAGACCCTTTGGTCTGGTTGCGCCCGGCTACAAAATGGCACAGGTTACTGTCGACCACCTGTTAGGGCATGAAAACCGATTCCAGGGTGCCGATATGAGCGCCAAGCTCAAGCTAATGGGTGTCGATGTCGGTGGGATTGGCGACGCACACGGCCATACGCCAGGCGCACGCAGCTATATGTGGCTGGATGAAAACAAAGAAACCTACAAACGTCTGATCGTCAGCGCTGATAACAAAACGTTACTCGGTGCCGTACTGGTCGGCGACACGCGGGATTACGGCAACCTGCTGCAATTCATGCTGAACAAGATCCCGCTGCCGGATTCCCCTGAAGCACTGATTCTTCCGGCTACGGCAGGCAGTGCGAAACCGACGCTGGGGGTCGATGCACTACCGGAAAGTGCGCAAATCTGCTCCTGCTTCGACGTGTCCAAAGGCGACATCATCAAAGCGATTAACGGCGGCTGTCATACCGTCGCGGCGCTTAAGGAAACCACCAAAGCCGGTACCGGCTGCGGCGGCTGTATTCCGCTGCTGACACAGGTATTGAATGCGGAACTCAGCAAGCAAGGGATTGAAGTCAATAATCACCTGTGCGAGCACTTTGCCTATTCACGCCAAGAGCTGTACCACCTGATCCAAATCGAAAAAATCAAAACGTTCGATCAACTGCTGGAAAAACACGGTTCAGGCTACGGCTGTGAGGTCTGTAAACCGACCGTCGCGTCTCTGCTGGCTTCCTGCTGGAACGAATACGTGCTCAAGCCGCAGCACACGCCGTTGCAGGATTCCAACGATAACTTCCTCGGTAATATACAGAAAGACGGCACCTATTCCGTCATCCCACGCTCCGCTGGCGGAGAGATCACACCAGACGGGCTGATCGCCATTGGTCGCATTGCGAAGCAATATAATCTGTACACCAAAATGACCGGTTCTCAGCGCATGGCGCTATTTGGCGTACAAAAAGACGACCTCCCTGACGTATGGGCTCAGCTCATCGAAGCCGGATTTGAAACAGGCCACGCCTACGCCAAGGCGCTACGTATGGCAAAAACCTGCGTCGGCAGCACCTGGTGCCGTTTTGGCGTCGGCGACAGCGTGGGCTTTGGCGTCGAGCTGGAAAACCGCTACAAAGGTATCCGCACTCCGCACAAAATGAAATTTGGCGTCTCCGGCTGCACGCGGGAATGTGCAGAAGCACAGGGTAAAGACGTGGGAATTATCGCCACCGAAAAAGGCTGGAACCTCTATGTATGCGGCAACGGCGGGATGAAACCGCGTCATGCCGACCTGCTGGAAGCCGATCTGGACCGCGAGACCTTAGTCCGCTATCTGGACCGCTTCATGATGTTCTACATCCGCACGGCCGATAAGCTCCAGCGTACGTCCGTGTGGCTGGATAATCTCGAAGGCGGCATCGACTATCTGCGTAATGTGATCGTGAAAGACAAACTGGGCATTAACGATCAGCTTGAAGCCGATATCGCACGGCTGCGAGAAGGCTACGTCTGCGAATGGCAAGCCACGTTGGAATCTCCGGAAGCACAAAAACGTTTTACCCACTTTATCAACAGCCCGGAACGTGACCCGAACGTACAAATGGTGAGTGAACGTCAACAACACCGTCCAGCGCGTCCTGCCGAGCGCATTCCGGTGAAACTCATTGATCAGATAAAAAATAGCGAGCTGGAGGGAGAAAACGCATGAACCAGTGGACTACCGTATGTAAGCTAGACGACATCCTGCCCGGTACTGGCGTTTGTGCACTGGTCGAGCAGCAACAGATCGCCGTGTTCCGGCCACGTAACGATGAGCAGGTTTACGCCCTCAGTAATATCGACCCCTTCGCACAGGCTAGCGTATTAAGTCGCGGGATAGTGGGCGAACATCATGAAGAGCTTTGGGTCGCAAGCCCATTGAAAAAACAGCATTTTCGCCTTTATGATGGTTTCTGTCTGGAGGATGGTGCCTATTCTGTTACAGCTTATGATACTCAGGTAACAAACGGTAATGTGCAAATATCCATCGCAGACAGTGACGTAGCGGTTGATAATAGCCAACCATTACCTTAGCCCTAATGGGCAGTGTCCTGTGTACACCGCAGGACACACCACAATCTGAGTTCTCAAGAGGCGTTACATGGATTACCTGCCAATATTCTGTCAGCTACACGATAAACCTTGTCTGCTGGTAGGGGGCGGTGAAATAGCCGAGCGCAAAGCTCGGCTATTGTTGGATGCTGGCGCAGTGCTTACCGTCAATGCGCTCGATTTTAACGATCAGTTTCGGGCGTGGGCGAAGGATGCTCAATTAACACTGGTACACAGCACCTTCGATCCCGCATTACTGAACGAGGTGTGGCTGGTGATTGCCGCTACAGACAATCAGGACGTCAACAATCACGTTTATGCCAGCGCCAGCGAGCGCCGAATTTTCTGCAATGTCGTCGACTCACCAGAACGCGCCAGCTTCATTATGCCGTCGATCATCGACCGTTCACCGCTAATGGTTGCCGTATCTTCTGGCGGCACCGCGCCGGTATTAGCTCGGCTACTGCGGGAAAAACTAGAAAGTATTCTGCCGCAAAATCTCGGTAAACTGGCAGCATTCGCAGGCGAATTGCGCAGTCGGGTAAAAATTCGTTTCTGTAAGATGAGCGCGCGCCGTCGCTTCTGGGAAAAACTCTTCGCACACGATCGACTGGCACAGGCGCTGGCCAGTGAAGACCGCGAGCGCGTTCAACAACTGACGGAACTACTTTTCTCCGCGCCGTTGGATGACAGAGGTGAAGTGACGCTGGTTGGCGCCGGGCCGGGCGACGCAGGGTTACTGACGTTGAAAGGTCTACAGCATCTACAGCAGGCCGACATCGTCGTTTACGACCGGCTGGTATCGAAAGAGATTCTCAACCTGTCACGCCGTGATGCCGAGCGTATCTTCGTCGGCAAAGCGTCTGGCTATCACAGCGTTCCTCAAGATCAAATCAATCAGCTGCTGGAAGAAAAGGCACGAGCGGGCCATCGGGTCGTCAGACTAAAAGGCGGCGATCCCTTTATCTTCGGTCGTGGTGCCGAGGAGCTAGAGTATCTGCAACAGGCGGGCGTGCCCTTCTCTGTCGTTCCCGGTATTACCGCCGCATCAGGCTGCTCCGCCTACAGCGGTATCCCGCTCACCCATCGCGATCACTCGCAGGGCGTCAGACTGATCACCGGGCACGTCAAGCATGACACCGATCTCGACTGGTCCAGTCTCGCAGCAGAAAAGCAAACGCTGGTGTTTTACATGGGGCTTCAGCAAGCTGAACACATTCAAAATAAGCTAATCGAACAGCAACTACCGGAAACCGTGCCGGTCGCCATTATCGAAAACGGCACCTCAACCAAACAACGCGTTCTGAGTGGACAGCTCTCACAACTGGGCGAATTAGCCCAACAAGCCAGCAGTCCGAGCTTGATCATTATCGGCAACGTCGTCGGACTACGGGAAAAATTGAGCTGGTTCTCTGACCAGACAGCATAATCCTCTCCCTATCCCCTTGCTCAACCGCTATCCGTCCTGCCGGATAGCGGTTATTGCACCATCATAATGCAATGCCCCATCAAATAGCATAACAATGCACTATTTTGAACATCCCCCCTTACAAAATGTCACTTTAATGCTTTACCACAAGCCATATCTGCCTTATTTTGACTAAAATAAAACTCATTAATAAGCAGACTATATGAATAAATAATCAATAATAGTTTACGTAAAACGTGGCCCGACTATTGCTTAGCTTTCTAATAGATTCGCGGCACGACCTCTGAATCGTTCATATCGAATCGATTTCATCGTCAAACCATCGTGTTTCATTAAAAGTGCTTCATCGAGTTAGTACATATCGAAGGGTGATACATCGCATTAGTACAGATACATCGCGTCATTACGTATTTCTACTCTCGTTTCTGAACGGAGTATGTAGTCCTCTCATCACAAAAACAGTTCTGTTCAGCAGAACAATAAGCAAGCAGTTTGGAGTCACTTGTGGAAGACGTTACTTTCTGGCAGCTCATCAGTTTTGGTGAGCACGGCTGGGGGAAATTATTACTGATTGGGGCAGGAATGACGCTCGCGCTGGCGATCTGCGGCTTCCTGCTGGGGGCAGCGATCGGCACGATCGGTGCCTGGTCCAAAATTTGCGGCAATCGCCCCGTGCGCTATCTGGCCGATGGCTACACCACTCTCATCCGTGGCGTCCCCGATCTGCTCATCATCTACCTGCTTTATTTCGGCGGCAGCTCTGCGTTAACCCTGCTCGCCAAACTGTTTGGCAGCAATGAGTTCTTTGGCTTTCCGGGCTTCCTCGCCGGGGTACTCGCCGTCGGTATTTCCTCCGGTGCGCAGCAGACGGAAGTCTACCGCGGTGCCTTCTACGCCGTGTCCAAAGGGGAAATTGAAGCCGCCAAAGCCTGTGGTATGCCAATGCTATTGCGCCTGCGCCGCATCATCGTCCCGCTCCTGCTGCGCCACGCGATCCCCCCACTCGGCAACGTGTGGCAGTTGGTGCTGAAAACCTCTGCGCTGGTTTCCGTTACAGGTGTCGCAGAGCTGATGACGCAGTCGCAAACCGGCGCCGGTTCTACCGGCAAACCGTTTGATTTTTTCATGGCGGCCGCGCTGCTGTATCTGCTGATCTCAATTTGTTCCGGCTGGATTATGCGCCGTGCTGAGTCTCATTATTCCCGGGGTGTGAAACGCTGATGGATTTTCCTTTTCTGTACGAAACGTTTCTGGAAATTATTCCCGGTATTCCGCTGACCCTGCAACTGGCGATCAGCTCTGTTTTTCTGGGCTTCTTTCTAGCGCTAGGCTTAGCACTGATGCAGTTGTCATCTTTTGCCGTACTGCGCTCAATTGCACGGACCTACGTGCTGTTTTTCCGCGGCACACCGCTGCTGGTGCAGCTGTTCCTGATTTACTACGGGCTGGGGCAATTCCCCTGGGTTCGGGAAAGCATACTTTGGCCGTTCCTGCGGGAGCCCCAGTGGTGCGCCCTGCTGTCGCTCAGCCTGTGTACCGGTGCCTATGCCAGTGAAATTATCCGTGGCGGATTGCAGTCCGTTCCCGTCGGCCAGATCGAATCTGCACGCGCCTGCGGCATGCCGTCATTCATGATTTTTAAGCGTATCGTTTTTCCGCTGGCAATCCGTCAGGCGCTCCCTGCTTACGGCAATGAGCTGATTTCAATGGTCAAATCGACCTCATTGGCTTCCATCATCACGCTGATGGAAATCACCGGTATCGCCGCACGCCTTATTGCAGAAACCTACCGGGCGCTCGAAGTCTTTCTGGTCGCCGGTGCTATTTATCTGTTTATTAACCTTATTCTGACACGTTTACTGATGTGGACAGAATTTACGCTTACACCTCATCTCCGTGCGCCGGGTGCGCAACCGGCAGCGAAAAAAATTAAGAAATTGGGAGATCTGCAATGACGACACCCGCCATTAGCCTGCGCAACATTCATAAAAGCTTCGGTTCTCTGGACGTCCTGAAAGGGATTTCGATTGAGGCCAACCAAGGGGAAGTCATTTCAATTTTGGGATCGTCCGGTTCAGGAAAATCGACGCTGCTGCGCTGTAGCAACCTGCTGGAGCTTCCCGATCAGGGCGAGATTATCGTCGGCGGAGAAGCGATTGAAATGAAGCCGAACCGTAAAGGGCAGAATCGTCCATCGAACCTCAAACAGATCGACAGAATTCGCAGCCAGTTAGGCATGGTATTCCAAAACTTTAACCTCTGGTCACACAAGACCGTGCTGGAAAACATCATCGAAGCACCCGTACACGTCTTAAAACGTCCGCAGGCGGAGTGTGTGGAGCACGCCGAGCAGTTGCTGGAGAAGGTCGGACTGGCGGATAAGCGTCACTACTATCCCGCTCACCTGTCCGGTGGTCAGCAACAGCGCGCAGCGATTGCCCG
Organism: Pectobacterium atrosepticum; assembly: GCF_000740965.1. Lineage (NCBI taxonomy): Bacteria > Pseudomonadati > Pseudomonadota > Gammaproteobacteria > Enterobacterales > Pectobacteriaceae > Pectobacterium > Pectobacterium atrosepticum. Next base: position 4,459,274 of record NZ_CP009125.1, read on the forward strand.
TGCGCTCGCGATGGAACCGAAAGTGATGCTGTTTGATGAGCCAACCTCTGCGCTCGACCCAGAGCTGGTTGGCGAAGTACTGCGCGTAATGCGCACACTGGCTGACGAAGGGATGACCATGCTGGTCGTGACTCACGAAATGGATTTTGCCCGCGAAGTCTCGAACCGCATCGTCTTCCTCCATCAGGGGGAAATTGAAGAACAGGGAACGCCGGAGCAGGTTTTCACCGCCAGCCAGTCGGCTCGCTTCCGGCAATTTATTGCCAGTTGGTAAACACAGCCCCGCAGATTTCGTGTTCAGACATCCACCTCTGCCACGAAATTCAGAGGGAATAAACAAAACATACCCTAAATAATTCGAGTTTCAGGAAGGCGGCAAGAGAAGGAGTCCCGATGAGCTTACTCAGGTAAGTGATTCGGGTGACTGAACGCGGCCAACGCACATGCAACTTGAAGTATGACGGGTATATAACGATATAAAACGCCGGGAGAACACCATCATGATCAAATCAAAACTCACTCTGCTCGCCTGTTCGCTGTGTATGGCAGGAACGCTGGCCGCCTCATTCACCGCATCAGCGGAAGAGAAAAAATGGACAACCGTCCGCATCGCGACCGAAGGCGCTTACCACCCGTATAACTTCACCAAGCCAGACGGTACGCTGGATGGCATGGAGATCGAACTGTATAAAGTACTGTGCAACAACATGCAGGTGAAATGCGAAATCATGGTTCAGCCCTTCGCCAGCGCCATTCCTGCGCTGAATGCCGGTAAATATGACGCGATCATTGCAGGTATGTCTGCCACAGCCAAACGCCGTGAGGTGATCGATTTCAGCCAGCCGTACACGCAGGCAGGGCAGACTTTCGCCGTACTGAAATCCAACTCACTCGCCAAAGATTTCCCAGATGCAGGCGTGCGTTTCTCCATTAACCCAGCGGATGAAGCCACTGCGCTGGCAGAAGTCGAGAAACTAAAACCTCTGTTGGAAGGCAAAACCATCGGCGTGCAGTCTGCTTCTATCGCCAGCGCCTTTTTAGATAAATATATGAAAGGCGTGATGAAAGTACGCGAATATAAAACCACACAGGAACACGATCTGGATCTGAAAGCAGGCCGAGTGGATCTGGTCATCGCTTCCGCACCCTACCTGAAAAGCACGACGGACAAGCCGGGCAATGACAACATCGTGATGCCAGGGCCACAGTTCATCGGCGGCATTCTGGGTAGCGGCTCCTCCGTTGGCCTGCGTAAAAGCGATCCTGAGCTGAAAGCCATGTTCGACAAGGCAATCGATCAGGCCAAGCAAGACGGCACCATCAGGAAACTGAGTGAAAAATGGTTCGGTATGGACACCACGCCACTCTGAGTGTGACCCTCTAGTTGAATCGCGTGTCATCGCCAGCGGGCTGTGACACGCTCCTCGCAAATGCATCTGAGAAATCAAACGAGCACACCACGCATGAATGCAACACACAATGAAGGAACGCTGCCAGCCGTCAATCATCAGACCGTGGAAGAAATCTGCAGCCTGATTGCAGCCAAGCGGCAACAATTCTGTACGTTGAGCGACGGGATCTGGGACACGCCAGAACTGAACTATGAAGAACATCGTTCAGCAGCACAGCACGAAGCCATCCTGAAGGCAGAAGGCTTCCGCCTGACGAAAGGCATCGCCGACATGCCAACCGCGCTACTGGGGGAATTCGGTGAAGGTCTGCCGATTGTCGCCATTCTGGGTGAATATGATGCGTTGCCGGGCCTGAGCCAGCAGGCAAATGTCGCAGAACCGAAGCCACTAGAAAATGGTGGCAATGGCCACGGCTGCGGGCACAACCTACTCGGCACCGCAGCGCTACAGGCAGCGACGGCAGTGAAAGATTATCTGCAAAAACACGCACTGGCCGGAACCGTACGTTTTTACGGCTGCCCTGCCGAAGAAGGCGGGTCGTCCAAAGGTTTTATGGTCAAGGAAGGCGTTTTTGATGACGTCGATATCGCTATCTGCTGGCATCCGGCGACCTTCACCGGCGTCAACAGCCCGGTATCTCTGGCCTGCAACGAACTGAATTTTTACTTCAAAGGCCGTGCCGCGCATGCTGCCAGCAGCCCACATTTAGGTCGCAGCGCGCTGGATGCCGTTGAATTAATGAATGTTGGCGTGAACTACATGCGCGAACACATGCCTTCCTCCGCGCGCGTTCACTACGCGATTACCGACAGCGGCGGTCAGGCACCAAACGTCGTACAGGCCAACGCGACCGTGCGTTACCTCGTACGAGCACGCCAGTTGCCAGAACTGCACCAGTTGGTCAAACGCGTGAAAAAAATTGCCGAAGGCGCGGCGCTGATGACAGAAACCGAAGTCAGCAGCGAAGTGATTAGCGGTGATGCCAATCTGCTGGCAAACCCACCGTTGGAAGCGCGTATGCACGAACATCTGCTGGCGCTCGGCCCGATAGCGTTCGATGATGAAGATCGCAAGGTCGCGGCAATGTTCCAGACGGCGCTAAGCGCCGAAGACATCGCCGAATCTTACGCACGTTTCGGCGTCAAACCTCAACCGGGTTTAACGCTACACGACGGAATTTATCCGCTGTATAGCCCGAATGAAGCCTTCATCGGTTCCACTGATGTAGGAACGGTCAGTTGGGTTGTGCCGACCGTGCAGATCCGCAGCGCCACCTACGCCATCGGTACACCAGCGCATTCGTGGCAGTTGGTTGCACAGGGGAAAACGGGTGCAGCGCATAAAGGCATGGAATATGCGGCAAAAGCTATGGCATCACTAGCCATCGATCTGCTGGCAACACCTGAACTGATTGCACAGGCAAAAGCCGACCATCAGGAAAGATTGCAGCACACACCGTTTGAGAACCCGATTCCAGACGACGTGTTCGCGCCTATCCCGCAGGGATAAGAAGCTGACTCGAAGGGATAAATAAACGTATCAGGAAACCGTCAGGAGAGAACCTCCTGACGGTGATTAAGACTTACGGGCGGGAAACAAAACCGACTGCGTCGTACACTTTCTTCAGCGTTTCCTGTGCGCGAGCGCTGGCTTTTTCAGCGCCTTCACGCATTATCTGTTGCAGGAAAGCCTCATCGTTGCGGAAACGGTGATAACGTTCTTGCAGCTCAGACAGCATGCCGGATACCGCATCTGCTACTGCACCTTTCAGGTGACCATACATCTGGCCATTAAACTCCTGCTCCAGCTCTGGGATGGTTTTTCCCGTCACGCCAGACAGAATATCTAACAGGTTCGATACCCCGGCTTTGTTCGCCACGTCATAGCGAACGACTGGCGGCTCATCAGAATCCGTCATAGCGCGTTTGATCTTCTTCACCACCGCTTTCGGATCTTCCAGCAGCCCGATAACGTTGTTGCGGTTATCGTCGGACTTGGACATCTTCTTGGTAGGTTCCAGCAGCGACATCACGCGCGCACCCGATTTCGGAATGAACGGCTCAGGCACTTTGAAAATATCGCCATAGAGGCTGTTGAAGCGCTGACCAACATCACGGCTCAATTCCAGATGCTGCTTCTGATCTTCACCCACCGGCACCTGATTCGTTTGATACAGCAAGATATCCGCCGCCATCAGCACCGGATAACTAAACAAACCAGCGTTGATGTTCTCTTCATAACGTGCAGATTTATCCTTGAACTGCGTCATGCGGCTTAGTTCGCCGAAATACGCGTAGCAGTTCAATATCCAGCTCAGTTGGCTATGTTCAGGCACGTGGGACTGAACAAAAATGGTGCTCTTTTTCGGATCGATGCCGCAGGCCAAATACAGTGCCAGCGTATCCAGCGTCGCTTTTCTCAGCGCCTGCGGATCCTGACGTACCGTGATGGCATGCAAATCCACGATGCAATAGATGCAGTCATAATCGTCCTGCATGTTGACCCACTGACGTAACGCCCCCATGTAGTTACCAATGGTCAATTCACCAGACGGCTGCGCACCGCTAAATACAATGGGCTTGCTCATACTAAGGGTTCCTGATTGTGTGAAGAAAAATGCCCGATCAGGGGCAAAATATCGGTAAAACGATCCAGAACGACATCCGGCTGACTCAGCTCGATCGCTTCACCATAGTTATAACCATACGTCATGCCAACACTGCGGCAACCCGCCGCCTGTGCCGCCTGAATATCATTGCGGGAATCGCCGACGAACAAAAGTTCGCTAGTGCGTAGCCCGAGTTTACCGAGTACCAGATAGAGTGGCGCGGGATGAGGCTTTTTCACAATGACGTCATCGCCACCGATGATCAGCGAAAAATAGTCGCCGATCCCTAATCCTGCCAGCAGCGGCGCAACAAACGGCGTGGGTTTATTAGTCACCACCGCCATCGGAACGCCTTGCTGTGCCAACTGCGCCAGCGTCTCTTTTACCTGCGGGAACAGCGTGCTGCCGCTATCCACCGTCTGCGCATAATAGCTGTCGAACCGCTCACGGGTTTCCTGCACGCGTGCGGCAGTCGGCTCAACGCCAGCCCAACGTAGCGCTCGTTCAACCATCACGTCCGCACCGTTACCAATCCAGGTTGAGACACGGGCTTCGCCCGCCGCAGGCAACGACTGTGCGACCAATGCCTGATCGATAGCCGCCGCCAGACCCGGTGCGCTGTGGATCAACGTACCGTCCAAATCAAAAGCCAACCCGCGAATCGCGGTTAATTCAGCCATGTTTCGTCCTTGAAATTTCATTACGCATTTGATCGATGACAGCTCGGTAATCTGGATGACCAAAAATAGCCGATCCCGCCACAAACATATCCGCGCCCGCTTCAGCAATCGCGCCAATATTCTCCACTTTGACGCCACCATCGACTTCCAGTCGAATGTCGTAACCGCTGTCGTCGATCAAGCGACGAACCTGACGCAGTTTATCCAACGTGCTGGGAATAAAGGACTGGCCGCCAAATCCAGGGTTAACCGACATCAGCAGAATGATGTCCAGCTTATCCATGACGTAATCGAGATAACTTAGCGGGGTCGCCGGGTTAAACACCAACCCGGCCTTGCAGCCGTGATCCTTGATCAGTTGCAGTGAACGATCGAGGTGATCCGTGGCTTCGGGATGAAAGGTAATGAAACTGGCCCCCGCGTTGGCGAAATCGGGGATGATACGATCAACGGGTTTCACCATCAGATGAACGTCAATCGGCGCGGTAATGCCGTAATCGCGCAGGGATTTCAGAACCAATGGGCCAATCGTCAAATTGGGCACATAGTGGTTATCCATGACATCAAAATGGACCACATCAGCTCCGGCAGCCAATACGTTAGCGGTATCTTCACCAAGACGGGCAAAATCAGCCGACAAAATGGACGGCGCAATTAAAAACGGTTTCATTCATTTCTCCAAACGGTAAAGTCTGAATGCCTGCGGGTAACCTATTCTCGACTAATGACGCCTCTCTGACGACATTAACCGATTCACTGCGCTCTGTTTACCCCACCTGTACACTAAATGGTATTACCGATATAGGGCGAGTAACTCGCTTACTTTACTACGTCCTAAAATATTACGACTAATCGTTCGGCGCGCTTTAACAACATACAGCACAGCCTCCTGATACCACTCACGGGTCAGCAACGTGTCATGATTGGAAATCAGCACGGGAATCTGGCTTTCCACCGACAAACGACGTGCCAATAGCGCCAAACTCTGCTGATCGGCACGGCTGAAATTATTGGTGTGATAGGCCGTAAAATTCGCGGTAGCAGACAGCGGCGCATAAGGTGGATCGCAATAAATAACCGACCCCTTCTCTGCTTTTTCCAGCGTGTCCTGATAATGCTCACAGATGAAAGTGGCATTTTGCGCTTTCAAGGCGAACCAGCGAATTTCTTCTTCAGGAAAATAGGGTTTTTTATAGCGCCCGAAAGGAACATTGAATTCACCGCGCATGTTGTAACGGCACAGGCCGTTATAGCAGTGGCGATTCAAATAGAGAAACAGCAGCGCGCGCCGATAGGCATCGCGACAAAGGTTAAATTCTTCACGCAGCAGATAGAACGTCTCAGAGGTGTTTACCTCATCCGTAAAAAGTTTACGGGCATCGGTAACAAACTCATCTGCATTCGATTTAACGATATTGTAGAGGTTAATTAGGTCGCTATTAATATCAGCCAGTATGTAGCGATCGTATTCCGTATTCAGAAATACGGAACCCGCGCCAACAAAGGGCTCAATAAGACAGTCTCCTGCGGGTAAATAGCGACGAATCTCTTCGACCAGCGGATATTTACCACCAGCCCATTTTAAAAAAGCGCGGTTCTTCTTCATGCCGTCGTTAGTTACTCATACGTTTCAGAGCCGCGGATTGTACTCTGTGTCAGACAGCACATCAGGGCTAAAATTGGTGTTACTTATTCAAGTCCTGCTTCACCTGGCGGATCGGCTTAACCCATGGTTTTTTCGCTTGTACTTCTGCGGGCAACGCAGCAATTGCCTGTTTCGCTTCCGCAGAAGAAGCATAGACTCCGGTCACTAACACATACCAGGATTTTCCGTCTCGTTTCGTTTCATACACCCACGAATGGGCGAGGTTATGTTGTTTCGCGTAGGCTTTCAGCGTGTCCGAGCGTGAAGCGCTGCTCAGTTGCAAAGTAAAGTGGCTGGCTGGCGCATTCTGTACGGAAACGTTCTGGCCGGCAGTCGCTGGACCAGCTTTTGCATTAGCTGCGGGCTTGCTTGCTACTGGCGATTTTGACGCATTGTTTGCAGCAGGCTTAGCGTTGCTAGCGTGTGCAGGCGCCGTATTATGTGTATTTTTAGCGGACGATGTCGCAGGCGTTTTCCCCGTTGGAGCAACCGTCGCAGGTGCCGTCGGCAGCGTCGAGTTTCCTGTCGCACCCTGAGAGAATTCGCTAACGCGCCCTTGCTGTTGCGACAACGCATCAGTGATATTACCCGGCAGCTCGATACGCTGCTGGCCTGTCACCGGCGGTTGAACCTGCGCATCCGTTGGTGTACCGGAAATCGGTGGGGCACTTAATGTTTGAGGCGACATCGGCGCTTGAGAAGACGTCTGCGCCGATGTTTGACCATGACTTGCATCGCCAGGAACCGCCGTAGGGCTCTCACCCAGCGAGGAAGGCTGCGCGCTTTGTGTCATGGGGGACGATGAAGAGAGATCGATATTGCGCTCTCCACCCGCTTGATTCTGCGTCTGTGACGTTTGTGGCTGAGAAGGTGCCTGCAAAGCAGATCCGATACCCACGATCAACAGCACCAGCACCACGATCCCGATGCCAATCATCAGGTGCTGTCTGGAAAGCGCGATTTTAGGTACCGCGAAGTTGCTGCTTTTTTGCTGACGAGTAGGTCGACGGTCACTGGTATCAGGCTTCAGCTCATCTTCCGGCTTGAACTCATCCATTTAACATCTCCCCACTAAAAAGCTCGAATCCGCCACGCGGTCGCCAAGGCGAATCATTGAATCGTAACGCATTGTATTTTATTAACCATAACCCATCAGGGCTTGTCTGTCGTTAATACTTCTGTTTCATAACCGGCTAGCATTACGTATCAGGCAAGACAATCTGCTATCGAGGCCAACACCATGTCATGCGCTACACCACCACGGACTTCTGACTGACCTATTGCCGTTGGCAGTACCAGACGTAACTCACCCGCGAGTACTTTCTTGTCACGCATCATGTGAGGAAGATAGGATTCAGGCGTCATTTGCGTCGGACCATTCACCGGCAGACCAGCACGAACCAGAAGAGACTTAACTCGCTCGACGTCCGAATCGGAGAACTGCCCGAGACGACGTGCCGTATGCGCAGCCATCACCATACCTGCCGCAACCGCTTCGCCATGAAGCCAGTTACCGTAGCCCATTTCAGCTTCAATGGCATGCCCGTAAGTATGGCCCAGATTGAGCAACGCACGCATGCCATTTTCACGTTCATCGGCTGCAACCACTGCCGCTTTGATTTCACAGCAGCGTCGAATGCAGTAAGCCAGCGCGTCATGCTGTAGCTCACGCACTGCCTCAATGTTTTCTTCGAGCCAAAGAAAGAAATCGCGATCCAGAATAATGCCGTACTTAATGACTTCCGCCAGCCCGGATGACAATTCCCGTGCCGGTAAAGATTTCAGACAGTCCAGATCGATCACAACCGATACGGGCTGGTAGAACGCCCCGATCATGTTTTTACCCAACGGGTGATTGACGGCGGTTTTACCGCCGACGGAAGAATCTACCTGCGATAACAGCGTTGTCGGCACCTGAAGGAATCGGACGCCACGCTGATAACTGGCTGCGGCAAAACCGGCTAGGTCGCCGATAACACCGCCACCCAAAGCAACAATCGTCGTATCACGACCATGCGGCTTCGCCAGCAACGCGGTAAAAACCTGATCCAAGACGGTCAACGATTTGTACTGCTCGCCATCAGGTAAAATAACCTGATCGACATGCACGCCATGGTTTTCCAACACACCACGAACACAGTCGAGATACAGAGGGGCCAACGTCTGGTTCGTCACCAGCATGGCCTGATCCCCCGCTTTCAACGGCATAAAAGAAGCCGGATCATCAAATAATCCTGCAGCTATCGTAATGGGGTAACTACGTTCCCCAAGTGTTACGGTAATTCTTTCCATGCTCGTTAAACAACCCGTTCAGGATCCGCTCAATGCGGATAAGGTATGCTCTTAGTTACTTTCCAGCATATTGATAATCTGGTTAGCAACGACCTTGGCACTTTGCTCGTCAGTCCGAATGGTAACATCAGCGATTTCTTCATAAAGCGGGTTCCGCTCTTTCGCCAACGCTTCCAATACTTCACGTGGAGGGGTTTCAACCTGAAGTAACGGACGTTTCTTGTCACGCTGCGTGCGGGCCAGTTGTTTCTCGATTGTCGTTTCCAAATAAACGACAACGCCGCGCGCTGAAAGACGATTGCGCGTCTCACGTGATTTGACTGAGCCACCGCCTGTCGCCAGTACGATGCCTTGCTTTTCCGTCAATTCATTAATGACTTTCTCTTCACGATCGCGGAAGCCTTCTTCGCCTTCCACATCGAATACCCAGCCCACATCAGCCCCAGTGCGTCGCTCAATTTCTTGATCGGAGTCGAAAAACTCCATATTGAGTTGCTGAGCTAATTGACGGCCAATAGTGCTTTTGCCGGCACCCATAGGCCCAACCAGAAAGATATTGCGTTTCTCTGCCATGTTTTTTGGTATTACTAAGACAATTCGTTAATGATAACCCGCCCCGCCAATCAACCCAGCGGCGGGACCTAAACTGAAACCTCATGAGCGATAGTGCGAGAATCAGACAAAAAATTATCTCAAGACTCAGGGTAGTTTGGCAACCGAATAAAATGTCACACCGACCACAGGTGGCCAATGTAGTATGTTTTATCGACATTTTCGGTGGAACAACACTTCAGTGCTCAATTCGCTAACCCTTGTAAGCTAAATCCGCCGCAGCGCCAAACGTGACAAAATATTGCCCCCTATGTGGGCCAAAAACACCCTATAACATCAGAGCTAGCCTGGGTTTGCTCATAATGATGCAGGGATCAGCGTCGGTGTAATGAAAATGACCAATTCTCGTCGCGTGTGCTGCTGAGTATGGTTTCTGAACAGATGACCAAATACGGGAATCTCACTCAATATTGGCACCTGTCTGTCGCTATTCTTTTTTTGTTGCTGGAAAATGCCGCCTAATACGATGGTTTCTCCATCAGCGACCGTCACCTGAGTTTGGATTTCCTGTTTATCGATCGCTAACGCTTCGCCATTATCACCTTGCTTAATCGTCTGCCCCGGCATGTTTTGACTAATTTTCAGGTTCAGCGTAATACGCCCAGCACGCAGAATATCAGGCGTGACTTCCATGCCTAATACCGCCTCTTTGAATTCGATAGACGTCGACCCGCTGGCACCGCTGGAGACCTGATACGGAATTTCCGTCCCTTGTTTAATGCTGGCGGTTTGCTGATGTGCGGTAAAAAGTCGAGGACTGGCGATAATTTCGACCTCACTTTCCTGCTCCAGCGCCATTAATTCCAGATCCAGTAAGCGACCGTTCAGCCGCGCCAGATGGAACCCGGCATTGATCGCTGGCGTATCCACCGGCAAGCCAACATTAAAATTATTCAGCCTGAGCGCTTTGTTCGCCGCGTCCCCCTCGCCCAACCCCCAGTTAACACCCAATGCCTGCAGGTGCTCACTGCTGATGGTGACAATATGCGCCGCCAGCTGTACCTGCGCTAACGGCAGATCGAGCTCTTTCGCCCACGGTTCAAGCTGTGACAGAGCCTCTTCCGTATCGCGAATCAATAAGGTATTCGTCCGTTTATCCACGGTTACGCTGCCACGCGTAGAAAGCAGCGTCCCACGTTGCGCCTGAACGCTGGCTGCAACCTCCGTGGCATCAGCGTACTGTAAGGCAACAGAAAGATTATGCAGCGGCAATTTCTGCGCCTGCTCCGCTATGCGCTCATCCCGTTCCTTCTGCAAAGACTCAAGATGATCAGCAGGGAAAACCAGCAGCACGTTACCGTTGCGCTCTACGCTAAGTTTCCCCATACGTAAAACAATATCCAGCGCTTGCTGCCAGGGAATATCTGCCAGTCTCAGGCTTAGATTCCCTGTCACACCCGGTGCGATCACCACATTGAGCTGCTGGTGATCGGCTAAGGCCTGTAACACGCGAGATATTGGTGAGTCCTCAAATGCCATCGATACCGAACTCTCCGCACTGGCCTGATACGGCACACTGAGAAGCAGCAACCAGCTCCACGCCACCACCCGGCATAACATCCTTATATTCATAACCTTCCTTGTTATTGAGATTCGTTGTTGTCAAAAAATCGTTGTCAAAAAACGGCTTTCAAAATATGTATCGCTAAGCAGGTTTCACCTATTCCGCTGGCTTATTGATAAATGGAGAAGCCAGCAACAGCTTATCTGGCAGGCCGTCACAACCTGCCTCTCGCGCCGTCGGAACCAGCTTGGCTCCTGATTTATCCAGTTGACTGACCAACCAGTTTCCTGGCGGGATCGTCTCGCCACTTGCCAGCCTGATCCACCCGACCTCTGGCTGCGCGAGCCAACCAATCCAACGCTCGCCAGAGCCAATCACGCCTTTTAGCTGCCACGGTGGCAATGTCGCCGAAGGCAAACAACGCGCAGCAGCCAAAGGATGAAAAGGGTCTATGCGTTCTGCGCGTTCTGCGAGCTTTTCTGCCTGCACGCTATGCGTTACGAAGAGCAGCATCAAAGCGGTACGAAACGTGATGTGACTCATGGCACCACCTCAGGCCTGATTAGCAAGAGTTCAACCTGTAACCGTGGTATTTCTGATGACGGCTCAGTTTGAGTGGCATCAGGCTTTACGGTCAGTTGCGCGATTCGCAGTACATAAGGCAGCCCCGTCAACTCGCGAAGCACCTGCAACACACCCGTGTAATCGGCGCTAAATGCCAACTGCCAACGGTCCTGATGAGGTTCACCTGCGTTATGCTGAGCCGGCTGCAAGGACAGCAGCGAAGCACCAGCCTGCGATAAAGGTTCGACGATAAGCTGTGCCAATCTGTCGGGCTGGAAGGGAACGGCTTGTGCAGTTTTCTCCGCTAATTGTTCACGTAGCAGCGACAACTGCGGCATCGCGTCTAGCTGTTGCTGCACCTCCTGTATATCCAGGCGTGCCTGAACGGTTTGCGCTTCTATGCCAATAGCAACTCTCCGTACTTCGCCGATGAGTAACCAACCTGATAGCAGTCCAGCAGTAGCAACCAACGCCAATTGAAGAGCGAGCTGCTGCCATAACGGTTTATTAATTAGCCTTGGCCAGTTCAGCATGACATCAATCACAATCGCTTGATTAATCATGAACTTGCCCCAGTGAGGAAGCGGTAGTGCCATGCCAGTCGACCTGAAAGGAAAAGCGCAGCCCGGTATTCACACCGCGCTCTCGGGACGTATGCAGCAGTTGTACACGTTCGACTGAAACATGACGCAATAATGTATGCTGTAACATAATGATATCGTGGTAATTTTCACTCACACCTGAAAGCAGCAGATGCGATCCGCGATCGGCTATTTCCGTCAACCACAGACGCGTGGGCATCATGCCGGCAAGCTGCTCTAATAAATGGAGGTTACGACGATTGTCATACAGGATTATTGCCTCGGTGCGTTCTTGCGCCTGATAGCGACGTAGTGTTTCCCGCGCCTGGTGGGTCTGCTGATACAACGTCGTCAGTTGCTGCTGCTGGGCCAGCGCCACATTGAGTACATCCTGCGCACGTTGCTGCCTGTGCTGCCAAAATAGATAAATCGCTGCGATAAGGCAGAACATCAACACCGTCTGGAGCCACAGCAGCCCTAACCAACGATGTGCCCGCTGATACATCTGAGTTTTACGCCAGGGTAAAAGATTAATCAGCAGCATAGTCAGACATCCTCTGGACGCAATGCCAGCCCACCCGCGATCGCAAAAGCCGAGGGGAAATTCGGTAGCGGCGGCTGCATGTGGTTAAACACCGTTAACGGCGACCACGGCTGTAGTACGTCTGTCAGTTGGCAGGGTAAATCGGGTGAGACGCTAGAGTAATAGGCTATGCTATCGACATCATGCTGATAGCGAGTGCTTACAAATGATAAGATATCGGCCTCGTCATTCAGCTCATCAAGGTGTATCACACCCGAGTGGAAAGCGTGGTTGAGCGGGGATACCCACAGCCAGCTATCCAACAGGCGATGCAGAAACAGACGGTTAGATTCAAGCCCTGCCCGCTGCGCCATCACTCGAAGCGCACACGTTGAAACCTCAAGAACATCAGGGTGCAATCCCGCGTGATTCAGGCATACCAGCCAATTATCAATCTCCTGTCGGCGCGCAGCCGTCACCAGCAACGAACCCTGCATCTGCGGGTCTTCCCGATAGTCTATAGCCAGTGACTCGCTGCCGATCGGCAGCTTACGAGCCGCTATAGTTTCAATATAGAGGCTACGCTCTGGCTCCTGTAAACGTTGGTCGGGCATCGATAAATGCTGTTGCAAAGTCAGTTGAGCAGGAAACCCCACCCGTAGCGAAATGTGCCTAGGCAGTAAACGACGCCATGTTCGTAAGGCCTCACAAAGCACCTCAGTATGGTGTAGACTACCCGAGCGCAACGTGTCATCTGGTAGCGGACATTGCCACCAGTGACGAAGCTGCCAGCCATAGCGGCGACGCTGAACCGCTAGCGCACGCATGAAGCCGTTTTGTATATCTAATCCAACCCGCCAGATGTGATAAGCCATGTTCAACCCGATTTCCTTATCCAATAAACATATCCACAGTGCTGGGTTATCTTTATACTAGCGCCCGATTGTTTATAAACTGTCCAAACGCTACTGAATGGAAAATCCCAGGTGAAGTTCGTAAAGTATCTATTCATCCTTGCAGTCTCTTGCATTCTGCTGGGAGCTGCCTCGATATATGGTTTGTACCGTTATATCGAACCCCAACTGCCCGATGTCGCCGCGCTGAAAGACGTTCGGCTGCAAACGCCTATGCAGGTCTACAGCGCCGATGGCGAGCTGATCGCTCAGTTTGGTGAAAAACGCCGTATCCCGCTCAAACTGGACCAAGTTCCACCTGAGTTGATACATGCCTTTATCGCGACCGAAGATAGCCGTTTCTATGATCACCACGGTGTCGATCCCGTCGGGATTATCCGCGCCGCGTCTATCGCGCTCACGTCTGGTCACGCCTCTCAAGGGGCGAGTACCATTACGCAACAGCTCGCCAGGAATTTCTTCCTGAGCCCGGAACGCACCCTGACTCGTAAGATTAAGGAAGTGTTTTTAGCTATCCGTATTGAGCAGTTGCTGACCAAGGATGAAATCCTTGAGCTTTATCTGAACAAGATTTACCTCGGCTATCGCGCCTATGGTGTTGGCGCGGCGGCACAGGTTTACTTTGGCCGCCCTGTTGACCAGTTAACGCTGAGCGAAATGGCGATGATCGCTGGTCTGCCAAAAGCTCCCTCGACGTTCAACCCGCTCTATTCCTACGATCGTGCCGTTGCCCGCCGCAACGTAGTACTTGCGCGTATGAAGGATGAAAACTACATCACGCAGTCGCAATACGATGCGGCACGTAACGAAAAGCTGGTCGCGAATTACCACGCCCCTGAAATTTCGTTCTCCGCGCCGTATGTTGCAGAAATGGCACGGCAGGAGATGGTCAAACGCTACGGCGAAGATGCTTATAACGACGGTTATAAGGTCCACACGACTGTCACCAAAAAATTGCAAACCGCCGCGCAGGATGCATTGCGTAATAACATCCTCGCCTATGACATGCGCCACGGTTACCGCGGCCCGAGCAAAGTGCTGTGGAAAGTGGGCGAAGGTGTATGGGATCAGGCGAAGATGATGGCTGCCCTGAAAGCGCTGCCAGTCTACGGTCCGCTTTATCCGGCCATCGTCACCAGCACAACGGCAGACAACGCGATTGCGATCCTGTCTGATGGCAGCAACATTGCCCTGCCGATGGCGGGCATGCGCTGGGCGCGCGCATACCGTTCTGATACGCAACAAGGGCCAATGCCGAAGCGCGTAACAGACGTTGTACAAGCAGGCCAACAGGTTTGGGTGCGCAAAGTGAACGATGACTGGTGGCTGGCACAAGTGCCGGACGTCAACTCGGCCATTGTCTCGCTCAATCCGAAAAATGGTGCCATAGAGGCGCTGGTTGGCGGCTTTGACTTTAACCAAAGCAAATTCAACCGCGCGACACAGGCACTGCGTCAGATTGGTTCCAACATCAAACCTTTCCTGTACACCGCGGCGATGGACAAAGGCTTAACACTGGCAACGATTCTGAACGACGTACCGATCACCCGTTGGGATGCTGGTGCAGGATCTGATTGGCGGCCGAAAAACTCCCCGGCAACCTATGACGGTCCGATCCGTTTGCGTCAGGGACTGGGTCAATCCAAAAACGTGGTGATGGTACGTGCCATGCGTGCGATGGGCGTCGATTATGCAGCGGAATACCTGCAACGCTTCGGTTTCCCGGCGCAGAATATCGTTCATACCGAATCGCTGGCGCTGGGTGCCGCCTCGTTCACGCCGCTACAGGTCGTACGTGGTTATGCCGTCATGGCAAACGGCGGCTATCTGGTCGATCCCTATCTGATTAGCAAGATAGAGAACGAAGTAAGTGGTACGGTCTTTACCGCGACGCCAAAAGTGGTCTGCGATACCTGTAATCTACCGCTGGTCTACGGTGATACGCCACGCTCACCAGTGTTGGCAACCACTAACGTTGAAGATGTTGCCACGTCAAACGAAGCACCGCCGCTAGGCCTGCCGCAGCCAGAGCTGGAGCCTGTTACACCAGAGGCCGCACAGCAAAGCGCAGCACAGCCTTATGCACCGCACGTGATCAACACGCCGCTGTCTTTCCTGATTAAAGATGCACTGAACAGTAACGTCTTTGGTGAACCAGGTTGGATGGGAACAGGCTGGCGTGCAGGTCGTGATTTGAAACGTCGTGACATCGGCGGTAAAACCGGTACAACGAACAGTTCTAAAGACGCCTGGTTCTCCGGCTATGGCCCGAATCTGGTGACTTCAGTCTGGATCGGCTTCGACGATCACCGCCGCGATCTCGGTGCTAGCAGTGCATCTGGCGCCATCAAAGATCAGATCTCCGGTTATGAAGGCGGTGCGAAATCGGCGCAGCCAGCGTGGGATGATTTCATGAAAGCCGCGCTGGATGGCGTGCCAGAGCAGCCGCTAACGCCGCCACCCGGCGTCGTCAGCGTGGTCATTGACCGTAGCAGCGGCAAGCTGTCCAACGGTGGCGGGAACAGCCGTTCCGAATACTTCATTGACGGTACCCAGCCGAAAGAATATGAAGTGCATGAAGTCGGCACCACGCTGATGGATAACGGACAAAGCGAAGAGCTATTTTAGCTAGCGTGCGATGACATCACGTATTACAAAGAAGGCGCCAAAACGGCGCCTTCTTCTTTTGACTATTCCGATGAACTAGAAATTAGCGGGGTGTGCGACGCAGCCAGTCGTGAACCAGAAACAGCGCACTGACATTACGTGCTTCACGGAAATCAGGCTCTTGCAGCAGCGACATCATGTTATCTACTGGCCAGCGGACTTGCGGCAGGGGCTCCGGCTCATCACCTTCTAGGCTCTGCGGGTACAGCCCGCGCGCTACAACAATATTCATCTGGCTGGAAAAATAGGAAGGCGCCATGGTTAACGTCGTTAGCAATTCCAGCTTTTCCGCGCCAAAACCGACCTCTTCCATCAGTTCGCGGTTAGCGGCTTCAAAGACCGTTTCACCGGGGTCGATCAGTCCTTTGGGAAACCCCAGTTCGTACTCTTCAATGCCGACGGCGTATTCGCGGATCAACAACAGTTCATCATCAATGATCGGGACGATCATCACCGCCTGCCGACCGCTTGAACGCATCCGCTCATAAACCCGGCGTACCCCATTGCTAAATTCAAGATCGACGGATTCCACGTTAAACAAGCGCGAGCGCGCTATCGTTTCCACCTTGAGGATTTTAGGTTTTTGCAGGTTATGACTCATTGATGCCCCCAGAGAGTTACGACCAGAACGGCATCTTAGTCCAACGCGCATGAAAGATTAATTTTACCGTAACCTGAATACGGCATGCTGTTGAATAAGAAGAGATCGTAAATATTCTTTTTTGATTCTGTTCACATTGTGCGTTAACAGTCACCTTCGCTGCAACTATCGTGACGATGAATTTACGTGTGAGCAACATGCAAGATACATCCTGTGCGAGAAACCGCCGCCAAAAGTCAATAACTTAAAAAAAATAGGATTATCCTCATTCAATAGACATTTTTTGCTTGTTACTATCGTCGCCTTATGCGATTAATTCTATTCACAATTACGTTATTAATCTAAGAAAACAATGCCATACGGGTTATCATCAATTGTATAATTTTGTTAAACTCCGGCGAGAACAAGGAGCATCGCGTTTTGGAATGGAGATGACATGAGCACAATATTTACCCTATTGGCGATATTGCTTGCCTGTCTGATCGTTATCGGAGGTCTTGTCGGCTACCGTATGCGACGCCGTTTCCTGTCCGCTCCCCCATTACCCGTTTCGCAATCGCTTCCCCGTCGGTTAACTGAAGATGAACGGATCGCCGTTGAACGTTATCTGGCTCAGGAAAACAGTCAGCAAACCACGCCGCTTGATACCCCCAATACACAACCAAAGCTGCCGCGTTCCCTGCAGAGTAATCGGGTTTATCCCATCACCCATACGATTACACGTTACGGCCTGAGCACCGATGTTCAGAATAAGTGGCGCTACTATATTGATACACAAGAAATCCATCTACCCCCTAGTTGGGAACAGTTCATTACCGAAAACAACACCGTCGAACTGATTAAGACACGCTCGATCCCGCTGGTTATTTCGCTGAACGGACACTCGCTAACCGAATGCATTGACGATCGCCCGCTGGCTCCGTTGCCAGCTGAAATCCCCGTGCCAAATGCCTCTATCCATCAGGAAGGCAGTGAACATGCGGAACTGGTCACCATTCGCAAAGAAACGCGTGAAGAGCACGCCATGCACCACTCCAGAGGGTTGAAAGAAACGGCCGTGCTCTGTCTGTCTTTTCTGCTCCTGTTCATCAGCCTGAATAGCCCTATCGCCCTGCTCCCCTGGCTGATCGGCACCGCATCATTGTTAGCAGGCTGGAGTCTGTGGCAGCTTTTCCGGTCACCATCGGCCCAGGAACTACGGGATGTACATTGCCTCCACGGCACGCCGCAAGGTTTGGGGCTGTTTGGCGAATCCAATCAGGGGCCGCTCGGCAATATCTCGCTCGGCAACATCGATCTGATTTACCCGCCCCACTGGCAACCCTATATCACGCAGGATCTGGGGCTAAAAACGGACGTAGATATCTATCTCAACCGTCAGGTGATCCGTCAGGGAGAACACCTTTCACTGCATGATGAAGTGAAAAATTTCCCGCTACAGCGCTGGGGCAGGAATCTGCTTCTGGCCGCGGGTTCGCTGCTCAGCCTGATTTTGTTAGTCACTAACGTGCAGCTTGAACTGCCGTTAAAACTCAGCTTAGCCTGGCTTCAAGGCGCACAGCGAATTGAGGTGACGCAGGTCAGCGATCTGGAAAAAGCCCAGCTCCGCATTGGTGACACGCTAGCGGTTCGCAGTAGTGGTATGTGCTATGTGCCCGCAGGGATTCATCCCGTCTCAGCACCGTCGTCCTATGCGTTCAGCCCTTTTGACTGCTCCGCCATTTACTGGAACAAAGCCGCGCCGTTGCCATTACCGGAATCTGAGACCATTGAAAAAGCCTCCGCTTTGCTTAAATCAGTCAACAGTCAGCTCCATCCGCAGGCGGACAAAGAAGGTCAGGTCAATTCTCAATTAGCGTCCACGATCCAGAAATCAGGGCTGATTTTGATGAAGAACTTCGCTGAAGTCGTTCTGAGAACGCAAGATTTGTGTAAACAGGAAAACGATTGCTCCCGCCTAAAAAATGCGCTGGTGAATCTGAGCGACGTCAAAAACTGGAGTACGCTGGTAAAAGATGCCGATTCCGGCAAACTAAAAGGCATGAATGTCGTGCTGCCTGCCGTCAGCGCAGAAACGCTGGAGTCATTGGTCAACAGTTCCACCGATCAATTCTTCTATCAGGAAATCAATAACGCGGCAGAGTCACTGAACAGCCCACCGCCCGGCGGGTTCCTGATTCGCAGCGACGAAGGTCGGCAGTTCGTTAACCATCCGCTCCCGCCGATACCGCTCAATGAATATCGTCCATCGGATCAGTGGCAGGAGCTCCAGCGGCTTTCAGCCATGCTGTTGCATACGCCGTTTAATGCTGCGGGCGTCATCACTCAGCTCAATACCGATGCTAACGGAACGCAGCACATCAGCCTGCACAGCGAACCCGATGTCATTACCGTCTGGCGCTACCTCGGCAGTTGCCTGCTGCTGCTGCTCTTTTCCGCGACGTTTATCATTAATGCGGTTCTGACTGGCATTAAAATGCGTAAAAGCCAGAAACGGGTTACCGACATTCAGCGTTATTACGCCTCACGTTTCAACATGATGACGAATTCGCTCCCGGATAATCGCCCTCTGCTTCCCCGCTAACGGCATCGTGCCCTCTCTGCGGTTATGCTAACCTAGCTGAATCGGTTTCTCGTCACTATTGCCACTATTGCATTACGCGTCTCCTGCTTCATCACCCTCTATGGCACGACGCGACATCTGGAGTCGTTATGAATCCCCACGTTAACTGGCACGACATCGATACCGTGATACTGGATATGGATGGCACGCTGCTCGATCTGGCGTTTGACAGCTATTTCTGGCTTCAACTGGTGCCGCAGTCGCTCAGTGAAAAACGCCATATTAGCCTTGAGCAGGCACATCAGCTTATCAAGCATGAGTATAAGGCCGTTCAACACACGCTAAATTGGTATTGCTTCGATTACTGGTCAGAACGTCTCGATCTGGATATCTATCAAATGACGACAGATATCGGCACGCGAGCCCGATTGCGCGATGACACTACGCCGTTTTTAGCGGCGCTGCGCGAGTACGGCAAGGAGACAATTCTGCTAACCAATGCCCATCCACACAGTCTGGCGGTGAAAATCGAGCACACGGGGCTGGATCAGCACCTTGATTTATTGCTTTCCACCCATACTTATGGGTATCCGAAAGAGAATCAGCGTCTGTGGCAGGCGGTACAGCAGCAAACAGGCTTCAACCCCGCCAGAACGCTCTTCGTGGATGACAGCGAGCCAATTCTGGATGCTGCGAAAACGTTCGGTATCCATTACTGTCTGGGCGTGCGTAATCCAGATTCCGGCCAACAGGAAAAGGCATTCCTGCAACATCCGTCAATGAACGACTATCTTGCATTGCTACCAGCCCTGCGTCACTCCGTTAACGTAGGGTAATGCAGGTGGCCTGAGGGGGAAACACGGTGATGAGATTCCCGCAGGGATGCCTCGCGCCGTGGTCGCCCCCAGTAACGCGATCCTTAAACGATTGGCATAGGGTAATCAGGGGGATTTATGGCGAAAGTTACCGAGCAGGCTGACGACGCCGTTCGTCTGGACAAATGGCTCTGGGCCGCCCGTTTCTATAAAACCCGAGCGATGGCCCGCGAGATGATCGACGGCGGCAAAGTGCACTATAACGGGCAACGCGGTAAACCGAGCAAACAGGTCGAACTGAATGCCGAGATTAAACTGCGTCAGGGAAATGACGAACGCACGGTGATCATTGTGGCTGTCAGCGGCCAGCGTAGAAGTGCGACAGAGGCGCAGGCGCTGTATCAGGAAACGGCTGCAAGCATTGAGAAACGAGAAAAGGTGGCGCAGGCGCGGAAAATGAATGCGCTGACGATGCCACACCCCGATCGCCGCCCAGATAAAAAAGAGCGACGCGATCTGATTAAATTTAAATACAGCGATCAAGACTAACGCGCTGCGCTTAAGAGAAGCTCCGGCGATCGCTGCACAACTCATCGCCGCACCACTCATTGCGCACTACAACGAGAAAATATTATGGCTCACGACCAACTACATCGTTATCTGTTTGAAAATTATGCCGTCCGTGGCGAATTGGTGACAGTTAACGAAACGTATCAACGTATTTTGACCAACCACGACTATCCGGCTGCGGTACAAACACTGCTGGGCGAAATGCTGGTTGCCACCAGTCTACTGACGGCAACGCTGAAATTCAGCGGCGATATTACCGTTCAACTTCAGGGTGATGGCCCGCTGAAGCTGGCAGTCATCAACGGCAACCACCTGCAGCAGATGCGCGGCGTTGCCCGTCTGCAAGGCGATATCGCACCGGGGAGTTCGCTGAAAGAAATGGTCGGCAATGGCTATCTGGTCATTACGATTACGCCGACCGACGGCGAACGTTATCAAGGCGTCGTTGGCTTAGAAGGTGAAACCGTTGCTGAATGTCTGGAAAGCTATTTCCAGCAATCCGAACAGTTGCCTACGCGGCTGTTTATCCGTACCGGACAGCACGAAGGCAATCCGGTCGCCGCTGGCATGCTGCTACAGGTACTGCCTGCGCAGGATGCCGAGCGTAACGATTTTGATCATCTGGCCCAGCTCACCGCGACGGTCAAAGCTGAGGAGTTGTTTACCCTGCCAGCCAACGAGGTGCTGTACCGCCTTTACCATCAGGAAGAGGTAACCGTGTATGAGCCGCAGGATGTCGAGTTCCAGTGTCACTGTTCGCGCGATCGCTGCGCTAATGCATTAATGACGCTGTCCGATCAGGAAATCAATGAGATGATCGAGCAGGACGGTGAAATCGATATGCACTGTGATTATTGTGGCACACACTACCTGTTTAACTCACTGGACATCCGTGCGATTCGGCACGATTCATCAGGAAACCTGTTGCATTAATCTTTTTAACGGGTACGGATGTACCCGTTTTATTTTGCTTATTCTCCCGCCTGCAAACCACCGTGGTTATTTTTCAAACACCATGAATAAGCAAAGTTATTAATGAATTTATTTAATTTTATGATTGCTATCGCGGTTAAAATAAGCTCACTCCCTACAATGTTTAGTAGTACGACTATAACTTGAGGAGTAGCAACATGCAGATCAACGGTATTACCCCGCAAGCCCTAGCTGCTTATGGAATCCATGATGTCCGCGATATTGTCTACAATCCCAGCTATGAACTGCTTTTTAAAGAAGAACGTTCCCCTACCCTACAAGGCTATGAACGCGGCATCGAAACCCAACTGGGTGCAGTAGCCGTCGATACTGGCATCTTTACCGGCCGTTCCCCGAAAGACAAATACATCGTGCGCGATGACGTTACCCGCGACACCGTGTGGTGGTCCGATCAAGGCAAAGGTAAGAATGATAACCACCCATTGAGTCAGGAAACCTGGACGCACCTGAAAGAACTCGTCACCACGCAACTGTCCGGCAAGCGGTTGTTCATCATCGATGCTTTCTGTGGCGCCAATCCAGACAGCCGCCTCAGCGTGCGTTTCGTGACGGAAGTAGCCTGGCAGGCGCATTTCGTCAAAAACATGTTTATCCGTCCGAGCGATGAAGAACTGGAAGGTTTTGAACCGGATTTCATCGTGATGAACGGTGCAAAATGCACTAATCCGAACTGGCAGGAA
Source organism: Pectobacterium atrosepticum (assembly GCF_000740965.1). Classification (NCBI taxonomy): domain Bacteria; kingdom Pseudomonadati; phylum Pseudomonadota; class Gammaproteobacteria; order Enterobacterales; family Pectobacteriaceae; genus Pectobacterium; species Pectobacterium atrosepticum. Next base: position 4,481,498 of record NZ_CP009125.1, read on the forward strand.
CAGGGGCTAAACTCTGAGAACTTTGTCGCGTTCAACCTGACGGAACGCATCCAGCTGATTGGCGGCACCTGGTACGGTGGCGAAATGAAGAAAGGGATGTTCTCCATCATGAACTACCTGCTGCCGTTAAAAGGCATCGCCTCGATGCACTGCTCGGCAAACGTCGGCGAAAAAGGCGATGTGGCGGTCTTCTTCGGCCTGTCCGGTACGGGTAAAACCACGCTCTCTACCGATCCGAAACGCCAATTGATTGGCGATGACGAACACGGCTGGGACGACGATGGCGTCTTCAACTTTGAAGGCGGCTGCTACGCCAAAACCATCAAGCTGTCCAAAGAAGCAGAGCCGGATATCTTCGGTGCCATCAAACGCGATGCGCTGCTGGAAAACGTCACCGTGCTGGCAGACGGCGCAGTGGACTTCAACGACGGTTCCAAAACGGAGAATACCCGCGTCTCTTACCCGATCTACCATATCCACAATATTGTTAAACCGGTCTCCAAAGCAGGTCACGCGACCAAAGTGATCTTCCTGACGGCGGACGCGTTCGGCGTGTTGCCACCTGTTTCTCGCCTGACATCCGATCAGACGCAGTATCACTTCCTGTCCGGCTTTACCGCCAAACTGGCGGGAACTGAGCGCGGCGTGACGGAGCCGACACCAACCTTCTCCGCCTGCTTTGGCGCGGCATTCCTAATGCTGCACCCAACGCAGTACGCTGAAGTGCTGGTGAAACGAATGAAAGCATCAGGCGCGCAGGCCTATCTGGTGAATACCGGCTGGAACGGCAGCGGCAAACGTATCTCAATCAAGGATACGCGAGGGATTATTGACGCCATTCTGAATGGCAGCATTGATGATGCAGAAATGCAGACACTGCCGGTCTTCGATTTGGCGATCCCGACCTCGCTGCCCGGCGTCAATCCTGACATTCTCGATCCACGTGATACCTACGCGAGCATCGAACAGTGGCAGGAAAAAGCGGACGATCTGGCCCAACGCTTTATCACCAACTTCGATAAATACACCGATGCACCAGCAGGTGCCGCGCTGGTGAAAGCAGGACCGAAGCGGTAAACCGCTCGCCAGCAAATGTATGTAAAAAAGGCGCGGATTCCGCGCCTTTTTCGTATTGCTACAAGGGTTGTCGAGCGGTAGTAACGGATAGATCGTAAAGACGCTGTAAACACATCCCTGTGCGCTCGGCTTGCGCCATCCCTGGCGCAAACGCTTTACTCTTCTATTCCGTTACTCCCGTTTTCATTCAGCAAATAAGTTGTCAACGATCTGAACCCGCACCTTCTTTATTAATACCGGAACAGATTTAGTACCGGCACTGGCGAGAAGGCTTATGACTCTTTTACGGCACCGTTATCCGCTACCGAGGCTTCCGATAGCAGCGGCAAATACGCGCGGACACAGAGCCCACCGCGTTCGCTCGTACCGACATCCAACACACCATTATGTGCATCGATAATACGCTGCACAATCGCCAAACCCAGCCCTGTTCCGCTGGTGGTTCGTGCGCTGTCGCCGCGAACAAATGGCTGGAACAAGTGCTGTAATTGATCGGCTGCGATGCCTTCCCCGTCATCTTCTACCTGGAACCAGATGCGCTGTAGCTCACGTCCGGTACTGACTTTGATCCAGCCGTTACCGTAACGCGTCGCATTGACAACCAGATTTAGCGCCGCACGTTTTATCGAAAGTGAGCTGATGCGCACCAGCAGTTCACCGGTAGCAAACTCACTGTCAATCTGACGCTCATAGCCGCTCTCCGACGCCACTACTTCACCCATAATCGCGTTGAGGTCAGCCACTTCCGTCTGCATTTCCTGACCGGTACGCAGGTAGTCGAGGAACTGCTCAATAATCGCATTACACTCTTCAATGTCCTTATTGATCGACTCCGCAAGATAGTCATCTTCCTTGCCCATCATTTCGGTCGCCAGACGAATACGCGTCAGCGGCGTACGCAGGTCATGACTCACGCCCGCCATCAGCAGCGTACGGTCATCGGCCAGCAGTTTCACGCCAGAGGCCATCTGGTTAAAGGCGCGAGTCACGGAACGGACTTCAGAAGCGCCATATTCCCGCAGCGGCGGCGGAATAATGCCCTTACCGACCTGCAAAGCCGCATGCTCCAGCTCAACCAACGGCCGGTTTTGCACCCGAATAAATAGCCAAGCACCGCCGATCACCAGCAACATAATCGCTAGCGTATAACGGAAGAGCGGCGAGAAATCGCCCTGATGAATTTCAGTGAGAGGAACGCGCCCCCAGATATCGGGTGACAACCAGGTTTTCAGCCACACCACCGGCGTATTTTTGCTGACTTCAACCCGCACATCCGTTGGGCCGCCCAGCTGTTGCGCCATCTGGTCACTCAGAAACTTGTAGTGCTGCGCCCAACGTAGGCCGCTTTCCTCCGCCGCTGCATTGGTGTATAGCGATATACCCAATTCGCGGTAAATCTCACGCCGGAACGCAGGTGGCACCTCAAGCGTGGAGCCATCTTCCAGTTGCAGACTGTCCGTCATCAGCATTCTTACTTCGTATGCCAGCACTTTATTGAATTGCTGCAAACTCGGCAAAATAGCGAAGTTGAGCACCACCAGATAGGTGGTGACCAAACTGACAAACAATAACGTGACAATCAGCAGCAACGTCCGTGCAAATGAGCTGCGCGGAGAAAAGCGCCATTGCATCATGCCTTACTGCCGTCCGGGACAAATACGTAGCCAAGACCCCACACGGTTTGGATATAGCGCGGGTGCGCCGGATCCTCTTCCACCATGCGGCGCAGGCGAGAAATTTGTACGTCGATGGAGCGCTCCATCGCACTGTATTCACGACCTCGCGCCAGATTCATCAACTTATCGCGAGACAGCGGTTCACGCGGGTGGCTTACCAGCGCCTTAAGCACGGCAAATTCACCGCTGGTTAACGGCATCGGTTCATCATCGCGGAACATTTCGCGCGTGCCCAGATTCAGCTTGAATTTGCCAAACGCGATAATGGCTTCTTCCTGCGACGGCGCACCCGGCAGTTCATTCGCCTGACGACGCAGCACTGCACGGATACGAGCCAGCAGTTCACGCGGGTTGAAAGGTTTAGGAATATAATCATCCGCGCCGATTTCCAGCCCGACGATACGGTCTACTTCTTCCCCTTTCGCCGTCACCATAATGATCGGCATCGGGTTGCTCTGGCTGCGCAAACGACGGCAGATGGACAGCCCATCTTCGCCCGGCAGCATGAGGTCCAGTACCATGAGGTGAAAGGATTCACGGGTCAGTAAACGATCCATCTGTTCAGCATTGGCTACGCTACGTACCTGAAAACCCTGTTCGGTCAAATAACGTTCTAACAGCGCACGCAAACGCATGTCGTCATCTACAACCAGAATTTTATAGTTTTCTTGCATTCTCTTTCTCCAAAGGCGTAATAGCGCCGACGCTGCTATTGTTCAGAAACACACGAATTACTGACAGTCGTTTCTGGTATACATTCTAGGCAAAATTGTTACAAAGCATATTAAAATTCGTGTAATCAATCATTTCCTGTGCTGTCAGTCATAAAATCATCGGCGATTTATGCAGGTTGTGGTTAGCGAAGATTGTCGTTTACGAAGATTATAGTAACGCTGCCGCCAATAAAAAGGCACCGTGGCGGCAAAAGTAGGAGAAAAGAGAGGCGGGAGGGTATTGCCGCCCGGATTCAGGGCGACAGCGTGAAGCGCTTAACGCAAGAGGTGATTAGCGCATGAGTTCATCAAGCACAACACTCACCGACGGCAGTGCGGGCAGGAAAAGGTGACGCGTCGTTTTGTAGGGAAACAGGCTCTTTTCCGTCACAATCGTCTGCATGATCAGATTCTTGCAAAAAGGCTGCCCAGTCCTCCAGTGGTAAACGGACACGCGGGGATCGTCATAATCAAGCAGCGCACAAGGAATATGCTTTAATCCCAGCTCGGTGGCCGCACGTAACCGATGGTTGCCATCCATGATAATCCCCGTTTCTTTTTCTATCGGCACAGGCGTCGTCCAGCAACCACAGCGACAAATGTCCTCCATCAGACATTCCACGTTCGACATATCAACATTTTCCGAGGGCAACAGGAACTGCACGGGCGTAAGGGCAATATGGTAGGTCATACTTTCAAACATTCTCCACCTCCTGACGTAACGGTCACGCGCAGCACCGACATGACGCCGGCGCTGCCTCTCATTTACGGCGCAAGACTGACGAAGTAGCCCGGCTGGTAGTCAACCGGTAAAAACTGCTGATGAAGCTGGCGGAAGGTGTCATCCGCGTTGAGATCGCGAAATAAGTCTGGGTGAAACCACTCAGCCAGTTGCTGAATCGCGATAAAATCATACGGGCCGTTGTAAAATTGATGCCAGATGGCATGGAACTCACGTTTCTGTTTCGCAATAATGTTGGTATAAGCCGGACGCCCTAGAAACCATTCAAGCCGCTTTCGCCCTTCCGTCATATCCTGCCCCGGCCCTAACCCAATCCAACGTCCACCGGGCACAAAGGCTTCAAAGTTGCCGCTGGTGATCACCACGATCTCGGGGTTTTCCACAATCACCTGTTCAGGATGCATTTGCATGAAGGTATTCGGCGCGTTTTTCGCTGCCACGTTGTCGCCACCAGCCAACTGCACGAACTTACCGAAGTTATCTCGGCCAAACGTCAGGCAGCACTCATCGGTGTAGCCACCCAGTCGCTCAATGAACACGCGCGGAGAACGCGGGTGTTTCGCTGCCAACACGTCGGAAACACGTTTTAGCTGCGCCTCACGGAATGCGAGAAAGGCTTCGGCACGGGCCTCCTGATTAAACAACGTGCCGAGCAGGCGCATGGTCGGCGCGGTGTTTTCCAGCGGGTGATAGCGGAAATCAACGTAGACGATCGGGATACCGACGCTGTCCAGTATCCGGTCGTAGCCCGCATCGACAATCGCCCGCTGCGCCTCAATGTTCATAATGATGACGTCCGGCTTCAGCGACACCGCCTGCTCCACGTCAAACGTGCCTTTCTCCGTGCCATCAAACGTCGGAATCGTCGCCAGTTGAGGAAAACGATCGCGATACTGATGCCACGTTGCCGGATCGGACTGAATCAGATCGCGCCGCCAGGCAACAATCCTTTTCGCCGGATCTTCTTTGTCGAGCATGGCGACCAGATAAAGCTGACGCCCCTCGCCCAGCATCACACGCTGCACTGGCGTGTTGACTCTCACTTCACGCCCCAACACATCCTTGATGACGGTTGACGTTTGCTCAGCCTGTCCCGCCAGCGGCGACAGGAATGCCATCAGCAGCGCACTCAGGAATAACGGACGGCAACGCTGCCGCTTCCAACGATTAAACATTTTCGATATTTCCCTTCGTCGAGAGAGAGTCATGTTTTTCCGCCTGTATCCGCAGACGTCGTAGCAGCATCAGAGCGACCAGGAAGGTCACCAGATACGCGACGCCAACGCAGAAGAATAGCGAACGTAGTCCGGGGGAATAGAGAACTAATCCGCCCAAAGAAATGCCAAGAATCGAGGCAAATTGGCTGACGCTTTGCGCCACGCCGAGTATATAACCCTGCTGCCCGGCACCCGCTGCACGCGAAATCAGCGCCATCAGAACCGGCGTGGTAGCCCCAAGCAGCACACCCCACAGGAAATAAAGCGGGATGAAAATCGCAACATTCAGCATCGTGGCAGCGGTCAATGTCACGATGGCGCAGGCCAGCATGACCACACACAGGCGGCTCAGCGTCTGCGACAGCGAGAGGTTTTCAAAATAGCGCGCCCATAGTGACGCAGAGACGATCACGCCGGTCGCCTGCAAGCCATAGCACAGGCCGATCACCCACTTATCCACCTGAAAGAAGCCGTCCATGTAGAGGGAAAACGGCGTTTGCGGAATCATGCGGCTGGTCAGCAGAAGGCCAGAAATCAGCAACAGGCCGGGAATCGGCGACAGCGCCCAAAGCCGCTTGCGGGGAATGTCTTTTGCCTGCGCGTTCTCGTTCGGAACAGCAGAAATCACGGGTGTAACATGCGGCAAGAACAGCGCCACGGTAATACCACATAGCGCGCACAGGATCGCGGCACTCAGGTTGATCCAGAAGAAGTTCAGATAATCGAGAATCAGTCCACCGACAATCGCTCCCAGCAGCGATCCCACGTTGGTGGAAACCTGAAGCCAGGCAAACAGCCGCGTGCGCTGTAACGGACTAACTACTGCGACGCCATATGCCTGCGCGGGCGCAATATAACCCGCACAGGCACCCTGAATAAAACGCAGTGCGATTATCGTCCAGATGTCATTTGCCCACGCTAACCCAAGCTGGGTCAACGCCAGCCCGAACAGCGCGCGGATCATCATGGCCTTGTTGCCCAACCGATCGCCCATTCGTCCCCAGAAGGCGCTGGTCAGCATAATACCCAGCATCGGCCCGATGTAGACGGCAATCCCCGCGATACTCAGTTCAGCACCGGACGACATGCTTTCCAGATGCAGCGGCCAAAACGGCCCGCTCATCTCCATCGCCCCCATCGCCACCAGTTGTACAACAAACATAAAGTGGATGATGAACGCGACCTGTCCGGTCAAACGCATGCGTCAATTCCTTCTGGTTCCACGGTGTCACCCTGCCACATTTCAGCCACTGTCATCATTTCGCCCAATCCCATCATCTCAACCCATGCGGCGGAAAATAGTCGGGACGATCCTGCGTGGACACGCCCATGTAATCGCTGCACCACCGATAAACCTCTTCAATGTACGGAACGCTAACCGCCAAATTCTCCGCAAGGGTCACTAACAGGCTCAGGCCGTAGGCGATATCCTCCTGAAACACGCGGTGCTGCGTATCAAACACGTACCCGCCAGCGTTATGCTTTCGCAACGGCAGACCGATGCCGTGGTAGGCCTGATTGGTACGCAACACAGAGAGCATCGTGTGCGCATCAGCAATCTGATCGCCATAGGCATCGATAATCTCCTGCTTGAGCGGCAGTACCGAATTCAGCCGCACGCCGAGCCGCGTCTCCAGCGCCGTACACAGCCGCTGATTCTCTTCATCCATACGTTCCAGATAATATGCACCCAGCTCAGGGCAATCGTTCCACCAGCACAGCGATTGAGGAAATGATCGGGCATGCCACTGACCGTAGGGACCGATCAGGCCATAAATCACTGCACTGTGCATAATCGGGTTACCCGGTGTCAGTGTGATCTCCAGATAATCCGGCAACAGCACCACGGGCGCGGAATACAATCGTTGCAACAGCGCCATCAGCGCCTGTTGGCTCACAGCGGTTTCGCGCCGATGCGTGGCGACATACAGCGTGGCCTTTTCGCCGCCCATCTTGATCGACTGACCCGACAGCAAATCAAACGCAATGTGCGCGACGTCCTTCATTCCCCAGATCACCGCATTCGGCCGCGCAGCCAGCTCACGTTCGGCCAGCCAGTCAAAGCCACAAAAACCGGGGATAGCCCCAACGTAAACCGGCTTATCGGCGGGTAAATGGGAAACGATCCTCGCCAGAAGATCGGCACGGAAGTTGGCAGGAACGGTGATAATCACGACGTCGGCGTCGCGGCAGGCTTCCGCCGGGTCGCAGGTCACGCAGTCCGGTGTCGCAGTCAGCATTTCGCCATCCGGTAGCAGCGCGTGTAGCCGTTTACCGTGCTGCTGGTAGGCTTCCGACAGACGGGAATGGCTGCCCAGTAGCGTCACCTTGACGTCCGGCAGTTGCTTAAACAGTACCGTGGCGAGATGGCCGGTCTTGCCGGCCCCGCAAATCACCACGTTAAGCGGCTGCCCGCTTAGCGTTTCGCGCATCCTTGACTCCTTAGCTTGCCTGCTCCAGAGAAATCGCGTTGCCCAGCCAGCGATCCAGATCGTGCCACACACTGCTGTCCGTGAGATTACGCTCCGCCAGCCACTCTTCGTTAAACACCGTGTGCAGGTATTTTTCACCGCCGTCGGCGATCGCCAGTACGACGTTGCCGCCGATACGATCCTGATAGATCAACTCCAGCGCTTTATAGATCACCCCGCCCGTCGAACCGCCGACCAGCAGTCCGTAATTCCGTGCGACATAGCGTGCCGTTTCAAACGCTTGTGCATCTGAAACCTGTTCGCCGCAGTCGATGCAGCTGTAATCCAGCACTAACCCCACGGTGTCCCCTGCTGGCGTACCGGTGCCGGACTGATAATAAGGCTTACCGGGGTGGCCAAAGACGATAGAGCCAACCGGTTCAACGGCAATGGTCGCAATATCCGGGTTATGGACTTTCAGGCCGTGCGAGATACCAGTCATCGAGCCGCCCGTGCCCACGCAGCCGACAAACGCGTCAATCTTGCCAATCTGGCTGAACAGCTCACGGACAAAATCGGCATAGCCGCCCGCATTCGCCGCATTATCCGACTGGTTCATAAACACCGCGCCGGGAATTTCCTCCGCCAGCTGTGCCGCCATACGCTGGCGCTCCACCACCGCCACTTCATCTTCGCCGTAGTCGCCGGAGACATAGCGAATTTCCGCGCCGAGCGCGCGCATGATGGCAATCTTATCCTGTGCCGCATGATGATCGACCACGGCGATAAAGCGCAGACCGTATTCAATCGACGCCAGCGCCAGCCCGATACCGGTATTCCCCGATGACGACTCGACAATCGTGCCGCCGGGACGGATTTTTCCTGACTTCAGTCCGGCGACAATCATGTTTCTCGCCATGCGATCCTTCATGCTGCCGCCGGGGTTGTTCTTCTCCACTTTTAAAAACAAACGCGTATCCCCATAGGGGACGGGAATTTGTATAACGGGCGTATTACCAATCAAATCAGTTACTTTATTCAGGATCATGGTTCTGCTCCATTCAGTTATCACTGGAAAAAATCAGCTCACCTTTCTTACCTTTGAAAGCACACAGGCGCGCAGGCAGCGGATGCCGATGAAACGCGTTCTCCAGCAGGTCCATCTGGTATCCCGCCGTATTCGCGTAAATCAGTAAATCGCCTGGCTGCGGCACGGTTTGAAAATGAATCAATCGGTTCGTAATGACATCGTCGTCCAGACAGCTGTGTCCGGCGATCCAGGCTTTACCAGGCGTCGGACGTGTGTCTTTTTTGACGGAAAAAACATGCAGAGGATCAATCAAAAACTCAGAGTTAAACCAAGTCTCGCACGCGCTAAAGCTGCTACCTTCGACAAACACGACGTGGTTGCCATCCGGCTGACGGCGCGTTCGCGTGACGCGAAACACGGTAATCGCACTTTGGTCGGCCAGACTGCGCCCCGGCTCAATGGCCAGAATCAGGCCGTGCTGTTTTAGTATGTTCGCCACGCAATGCTGCCCGATTGAGGCTGACAAGAATGCCTCAAGATAGTCGGCTGCCGAGCGCTCGCCGCCATACGGGTAAAACGAGGTCGGCACCTGACCGTGGCGGTAATCCGCCTCATTCTGCTCCGCCAAATATGCCTGATAGCGAGAAGCGGAAAGATATTGAATCGGCAATCCACCGCCGATATCAATCATAGTGGGCTGCAAACCCCGTGACCGCGCCCGCTCCAGTAATGGCAGCACCTCAGCCAATGCGGCCACGCGTGTATCGGGAGCATAGCCGCCCAGATGGAAATGGAAGCCTTCAAGATGAAGCACATCCTGTCTGGTGCTTAACGTCTCCAGACAGCGTGCGACTTCATCGGCCAACATGCCAAAACGGCTGGCCTGTGCGAACGACGGGCGATAGCGCAGCAGTACCCGCACCGGTTTCGTCACGCGCAACAACGCCGCCAACGCCAGCACGTCGTCGAACTCTTCCGGTGAATCCAGCACGATAAGCGCACGATGATGAACCAGCTCAGTCAGAAACTCGCGCGTTTTTGCCGGGCCGGTGGCGCACAGCCGCGCGCCGTCGCAGCCTGCTCGCAGGGCATCTTTCAGTTCCTGCAAGCTGGAGACATCCACGCCGATGCCCGCGTTGACAGCCGCCTGTACCAGCCCCGGTGATTTGTTCACCTTCGCGCCGTAGTACAGGCGGCAGTCCACATCGTGACGCTGCAACACGGTTCGCAATGCCGCGATATTGTTGGTAACGGTGTGCGGCCAGACAATATTCAATGGCGACCCATACTGCTCAACCAGCCATGACAGCCTTTGCGGCGAGTTGAAAAGGAACTGCTCAATCTCACTATCCAGATAAGGCGTCAGTCTTTCAGGCCAGTGGGCCTGCGTGACAGCGGGGGAAGACACTGCGGCAAAGCTAAACAGGTTGCTCATCGCTATCTCCTTAACGTTCGGTTCCTGAAAAATACCTATCCTTAGAAATCAACCGCCACGGACAGCATCAGCGTCCGCGGCGTTCCTTGCGATACCGTGCTGAATGACGTCACGCCAGACCAGTAATTGCGGTCAAAAGCGTTAAGGACATCTGCACGGAACGTGGTAGGGGCGTTATAGATTCGCGTCTTGTAACGTGCGCCGAAATCAACGGTGGTCCAGGAAGGAATAGACTGGGTATTGATGGTGTTGACGTTCTGCTTCCCGTTATGGATGACGTTGGCGTTCAGCGTCAGATCGCGCAGGAACGGCAGGTCATATTCCACCCCAGCGTTAGCCTGAAAACGCGACGTGCCCGGCGCGCGCTTGCCCTGCGCACCCAGCGTCACGCTTTTGGTCAACTCAGCATCCAGCAGCATCACGCCGCCGGTCAGACGCAGATCCTCCAGCGGTGAACCGACCACATCCAGCTCGACACCCCGATTGCGCTGTTCGTTGGCTTCAACAAACGTGCCGTTAACCAGCGCACCGCTCGGCTTGGTGATCTGGAAAACGCTCAGCGTAGAGATCGTCCCCAACGCATCCACTTTCACCCCGGCTTCATACTGTTTGCTCTTATACGGAGCAAGTACCTGCCCCGGATTACTTGCATTCGCTGGCGCAATATCCCCTTTGCTCAGCCCCTCAATGTAGTTGGCATAGAGCGAGACGTGCTGCCAGGGCTTAACAACTACACCCACCATCGGCGTTATCGCATTTTTGTCGTAAGACGATGAAGGTGCGCTATTGCCGGGAACAAAGTTATCCGACTTGATCTGCTGATAACGCAGCCCACCTGTAATCTGCAGCGCATCGTTCCAGAAGCCGAGCGTATCCGCCAACGCGATACCTGAAAGCGCAGTAGAAGAGCGTTTATACGCGCTTGGCGGAGCAGCGACATTTTGTGCAGGTGAAGAAACCGGATTATAAATATTCGAGCTAATCGCTGTTCCGTTGCCAATGCCGGTCGCCTGACGATCGCGATAGTAGCTGGTCTGTGCCGACAGCTTGTGCGTCACCGAGCCAGTTTCCACATCCGCCCGAACACCAGTCGCCAGCGTATAGCGGCTGGTGGTAAAGCGATAATTCCCTACGGCGGAACTCACATCGCCGTTGTTATTCGTGACCTGCGGCACCTGCTCCGACAGTCGGCTCACGTGCGCGCTGGAACCGCCCAGATCGGTAAACCAGGTGACGTTATCCGCCAGATCGTATTCGGTATGCAGCAACACCGACTGATCTTTGGAATGCCAGAAGCCCCACGGCTGAGAAATGTTGGTGTTGCCATCTGGTGCATCAGGCACCGTCACCCCCGCCGCGAACGAATAAGGGCGAGACGGCGCACGCGTTTTCAGGTGCTGAGTGATGAGATCCAACGTGGCACGGAAACGTTCTGATGAGAAATCCAGCCCAAGTGCGCCGACCTGTGTGCGCTTGTCGCTGCCGTCCCACACCGTGTCGCCGTAGCCATAGTTGCCGTTAAAACGCACGCCGAGCAGATTGTTATTGTCCAACGCATAAACGCGGGAAATATCCGCATGCTGCGTGAACTGGGAATCAGACTGCCAACTGGTGGTGAGGCGAGTCAGGTTACCTACGGTGGTCGGGCGTTTAGTGACGGCGTTAATCACGCCACCCACGCTGCTGTTCGGGGACAGCCCATATAGCAGCGCCGACGGCCCTTTCAGCACCTCAACTCGTTCAATGTAGTCGGTCATCAACTGATAGTTGGGCGCGACACCGTAGACGCCGTTCATGGCGATATCGCTCAGGTTACCTTCGTTGAGAGGGAAACCGCGGATGTAGTAAGAATCCAGCAGCCCGCCCTGCGAACTGCTGACGCGCACCGAGGCGTCATGTGCGACCACCTGCCCCAGCGTCTGTGCTTGTTTGTTTTCAATAAACGATGAGGTCATGTTGCTGACGTTAAACGGCGTATCCATGACATCCTTTTTGCCCAGCAGCCCCGTACTGGACGATCGCGCCGACATGCCGCCCGCCACCAGCCCCTGTGCAGCCTCGGCGTCTTTGGCTTCCACCACGATAGTGGAATCATCGCGTTCTCCCGTTGCCGCCTGCACGGGTATCGCGATTCCGCTCAGCATAGCGATCGCCGCCGTTATGGCGACGCCCAACGTAGAAGGAATGGGAAAATGGCGCTTCCCGGTAGACGGCGTGAAGTTCTTCCTGGCGTTCATCAACAAAGTTATCCATCTCAAAATGAGGATTGAAAAAGATGCTCCCGTTTTTTAGCCTGTGAGGCAGGAGCATCGCCATACATCACGGCTCGATGCGAGTTTCTTCTCCTTCCGTGAGGAAGGGGTTGCTCAGGCCGTGCTGAATCCGGTAGTCGCGGTATTCCTGGATATGCATGCGCAATAGCGAGCGCGTATACCAAGGCTGGGTCAAAAACATGTCACGTTCGGTCTGCCACACATCGCCATCAACGCGCGATTTCACTGCGTCAAACGCCGCGGCGGTTTCCTCTTTCATCACCTGCCACAGCCGGGCATCGGCAAAGCCGTATTCCACGCTGAGCGCCAGCGCCAATTCGTGCAGGTGACTGACAAAACAGGCATCGACGACAAACATCCGCACCGGCTCGATATCGCCTTCAAACACCGTGGGCAGAATGCCGGGCCAGATGTAGGGTTGCAGGTGATAGCCGCGCTGACTCAGCAGCGGCGCGTAGGTGCGTCCGTCGCCGAAATCGCGGATTAATAGCCCCTGCGCGACGCCTTCAGGCGAAAAGAGGATCTGGCTGTTCTGCTGATGTGCTTCCAGCCCAATGCCATACAGCAGATAGATAGCGATGACAGGACGGGTCACAGCACGCACGTATTGACGGAACCACGCTTCTGCACCAAGCCCAGACAGCGTAACCAGCTCGGTGAATAATGGTTGGTCGCGGTGAGGCAGCGCCGTAAACAGCGTGGCGACGGTTACGGGCAGCGCGCCGTCGGAGCGTTCATAGACGCGCGCATCACGGAAGACGACGGAGAGGTGTTTGCCCAGTGCGTCATCCTGATGAACCGCATGTTTGTAGTGGAATGCGGCCTCTTCGCGGAAAAACGCCAGCCGCTGCTCGAACCCGCCCTCCTGCGCCAGAATCGCTTCGATAATGGTGCTAATGCGCGGTCCCATGTGGATCGATTTTGCCTGTAGGCTGCGCATTTCACTGGTCATCCAGATGGCGACAGGCAATTTGATGAAAGGTGAAGAAGGTGGCTCAACGGGCAAGACGGTACGGAACGACATCCCCGGCAGCGTGATGAGATCGGGACCATCGGTGAGCAAAATCCCTTCAGCGATCTCGTCCGCGTAATGGGATTTCACCCAGTTTTCCAGATGCCAACTGTGGATTGGCAGCGGAAGCCACTGCGTCTCATCCAGCCCTTGTTGATTCAAGCGCTGCTTCCAGTCCTGCCAGAGCGCGGGGAACGCCTGAGCAAACCACTGATGAAAATCATCGACGTGCGGCATGCATTCCACATACGCCATATCACGGCGCAGCGCGGTAATACGCAACGGCACACGAGCATTGAATTCTGGCGACAGCAGTTGGACGTCTTCGTCACTCAGGCCCGGACGGGATTTCCAGGTGGGGTAATAGGGATGCCCTTCCAGCGATCCCCACTGGTCGAGCAACATCGCGGCATCGCGAATACTTCGCTGCCGACGCAGCCACTGCGTGAAATATTCCTGCCCATCCTGCCGCATGGCATCAGCGACTTCAGCACGCCATTGGCACCGATAGCGCCGGGCGTTGGTATCATTACGGATACTGTTGCCAACATCTTTTTTCAGGCCATTAATGCCGCTTTCTTCAGGATGGAAATCAAAACTATCGCGGAGTAAATCAATCAACTGTTCGTGGTCAGTGACGGGAAAAGACGCCCCTTGGGAATTAATGTGATAAACATTTCCATTATTAATATAAGTATTTGCCGGCGCCGAATAAATATCATCAAACTTCAGTTCACCGTTGCTTCCGCGCAAAGAAAACGTTGCACGACCGGAATTAACCTCAGTAAAAATCAGGTTATATTTATTCAAAATACCCTCAGCAAAAAAGCAGCGAATCAATCGCCTTAACGCATTTTTATTTGAATAATCAGAGAAAAAGTCATCTGAAATTTTCCGTATATCCCTGTGTTCAACTGCGTCTGCCTTGATATTCATAACCACTCCCCATACCGATAAAACAAGTAAGAATTGATTGCCGTAACGTATAAAAGGGTGTCATTAGATCTCGGGTTAACACATCCCGAAACTTAATAAAAATGTCGCGATAGATAGATTGAAAAATAATGAAAGGAAAGCTAGCATACCACTAACCTCAATGTAAATAGGTATCATTCTTATTCGCAATTAATTGGTTACATTTTTATAAATTCATTTTTAATCAATGAAATAAGTAAAGGAGAACAGCATGGAACACGCTAAGACCTACCTCTTCGTGCCTGGAAATGCGCCTCATCGCTTTGAACATGCCATCCGCTGTGGAGCCGATGCTGTGATATTTGATCTGGAAGATGCTGTTCATCCTGATGAAAAAAACCAGGCCAGAGAAAATATTATCCAGTGGTATGAAAACGATACTCCCGTCTCTGAAGTAAATTGCAAAAAATATATACGTTTAAATAAACTTGGATCATCGGAATTCAATCAAGATGTCGAGCTTCTAAATAGACTGAGTAACAAAGCGAGATTAAGAAATAAAACCGCAGCCAGACATAAAATAGCCACACAGGAAATTGTCTTACCCAAAATAGAGTCAGCAGCAATGCTGAATGAAGCACGGGAAATGATAAATCGTAATAGATTGGAAAACGTGAATATTATTGCGATTATTGAGACTGCTCGGGGATTACATAATGCGGAAGAAATTTGTGCCGCAGGTGTAGAAAGAGTGGCATTTGGTTCATTGGATTTCTCACTCGATATCCATTGCGATCAATCCCTGCATGCATTGCTGTATGCCAGAAGCCGTATTGTACTGGCGTCCAGACTGGCCGATTTACCGCCGCCAATAGATTGCGTTAACCCCGATTTCACACATCATGACCGAGTGCTAGCTGACGCACTACATGCACGCTCGCTCGGCTTCTCGGCCAAACTCTGTATCCATCCCTCGCAGATCGAGGTCGTTCAGCAGGCTTTCACGGCAGATCGTAGCAAAATAGACTGGGCAAAACAGGTTTTGAAAGCGGCCGAACACAGCTACGCTTTCCAGATAAACGGCGAGATGGTGGACTTACCTGTCATTGAGCAGGCCAGACAGCTCTTACGAGCACAAAATTCGGATGGCTAAACCAGTTTCAGGCGACGTCGCGTTTTTCACATCAGCGATGAAACTGCCCGGTGTGAGCCGGGCTACGCTCATGATTTAACGTAATCAATCGCGTTGATGAACCACTCGCGCGGGCCGTCTGGCGTGTTCACGGTGAACTCCTCATCGACTGCTTTTTTCAGCATCGCGCGTGCCATCGGGGAATCGATCGAAATATAGTCTTTACTGTCACCGTAGATCTCGTCAGGACCGACAATCCGCAAGCGCTTCACATCACCTTGCTCATTTTCGATCTCTATCCAGGCACCAAAAAATACGCTGCCATCCTGCTGCGGTGAATAATCAACAATTTTCAATTCCGCCAGACACTTTCTCAGATAGCGCACACGGCGATCGATCTGACGTAATAAACGCTTATTGTAGGTGTAGTCCGCATTTTCTGAGCGATCCCCTAGGCTGGCAGCCCAGGAAACAATTTTGGTAATTTCCGGGCGCTTTATATTCCAGAGATGCTCATGTTCTGCCCGCAGTTTGTCATACCCCTCACGGGTAATCAGATTGGTTTTCAAGTCAGTAACCCCATTAGGCGCTTAGTGCATATGCCGTTCTTCAATATGTTCACGTTCAAAAAATCACGCGTTCATTACACAGATTTACAGTTTTGGCTAATAATCTATCAACAGACATAAATATGTCATTTCTATCCCGTACTTTTAGCCACGGAGAGCTACGGAGAACGATTTATGTTTAGCTTAGACGCCATTCTGCAAGATCTTGTCCCGCATCGCCATACGCCACCCTGGCAGAAAACAGTTTTGCGTTCTCTGCTATTTGAAAATGAAATGCAGCAATTTGCGCGGCGTTACCCGCACCTGAAAGGATTGGACCTGGTCGAACAGATTCTTGATTACTTCAACTTCAATTGTGAAATGGTCGAGGGGGATTTAGAAAATATCCCCAGCCAAGGGCCGGTGGTACTGGTTGCCAACCACCCAATTGGCTCGCTGGACGGTCTGGCGCTATTACGTACCGTCGCCAGTGTCAGGCCAGATGTCCGTATCGTCGCCAGCCAGCTCCTCTCTTATGTCGCCCCGCTCAAAAATCTGTTTTTTTCCGTCGATAACTTCAATAACCGCACCAAACGCCAGCAAATCAGCGCCATCCAGCAACATCTGGAAGGCGACGGCGCGATCATCGTATTTCCAGCAGGCGAGGTTTCGCGCGTGAGCCTGCAAGGTATTCGTGATGGTCATTGGCACAACGGATTTATCCGCATGGCAAGCAAAGCGCGTGCGCCCGTAGTGCCCATCCATATCGGCGGACGCAATAGTACGCTGTTCTATCTCTCCTCCA
The DNA here is from genome assembly GCF_000740965.1 of Pectobacterium atrosepticum. Classification (NCBI taxonomy): domain Bacteria; kingdom Pseudomonadati; phylum Pseudomonadota; class Gammaproteobacteria; order Enterobacterales; family Pectobacteriaceae; genus Pectobacterium; species Pectobacterium atrosepticum. The sequence goes on from NZ_CP009125.1 coordinate 4,498,484, forward strand.
TGGTTTATCGCCCGCTGTCCACCCTCCTTCTGGTGAGAGAAATGTTCGGCCAGCGTGGGCAAACGCTCAAGCTGCGTATCGGTGCCAGAATTCCTTATGCATCCTGGAGCCAGGGTGAATGGAATGCTAACGATCTGGCGGCCCGCTTCCGGCGTCACGTTTATCGATTGGGACAAGGAAAGCCCGGCTGCTTTGCCGGTGAAAAACCCATTGCGTTGGCCGAAGACCGCGTGCTGCTGAAACGTGCGCTGTCAGCGTGTGAAACGCTGGGTACCACGCCGGATGGCAAAGTGGTCTATCTGTACCGTCGCGGTGAAGAAGATTACGTGCCGCTGTTGCGTGAACTCGGACGCCTGCGAGAAATCGCTTTCCGGGCGGTGGGCGAAGGCTCTGGTCAGCGCCGCGATCTGGATAGCTACGATGATGACTACCTGCATCTGATCCTGTGGGACGATCGCGAGCTGGAGATTGTCGGTGCCTATCGCTTTGTCTCAACGGCAAATCTGATCGCCAAAAAAGGCAAGAACGGTCTCTACAGCCATAGTCTGTTCCAGTACGGCGACGAAATGGATCCGATCCTGGCGTCAGGCATTGAGCTAGGCCGCAGCTTTATTCAACCCAAATACTGGGGTAAGCGCGGGCTGGATTACCTCTGGTTGGGCATTGGTGCCTATCTGGCGCGTTATCCAGAACACCGCTATCTGTTCGGCCCCGTATCGCTTTCCGGCACGTTGCCACCGCATGCACGCGATTTGCTGGTCGCCTTTTATCGCCTGCACTTCACGCCTGAGCAGCCGCTGGCAACGTCGCGCCGCCCTTATCCGGCATCGCTGCCTGACGTGCTGAAACAGTTTGAAGGAACGGACTACCAGCAGGACCTCACTCGGTTGAAAAGCATGCTCAGCAATATGGGGTGCGCTATCCCGACGCTCTACAAGCAGTATTCGGAGCTGTGTGAACCCGGAGGCGTGCGATTTATCGATTTTGGTATCGATCCCGATTTCAATAACTGCATCGACGGTCTGGTACTTGTCGACCTGCAACAGCTGAAAACATCACGCTATCAGCGCTATATCGCGCCTTTTGTCGGCGATAAAGCCTCTTGATTGACCGGCGCGTTAGCCTCTGAAGCGCTAACGCGCTACTTCCCTTCGTGCCAATCGCTTCAGAACCGAGATACGCGGAGCGACCACGGGGCGAGGTTTCCCTACAGGAACCTCATCCCCGTTAACCAATGTCGTAACAATCCGCATTTTGTTTCTCAGATCACACATTTCATACGAAATCCCACTTGCCGTAATTTACGTGATCAACTGAACGCTTTTTCTGCCGATATTAAAGATATTCTTATCTATCAATTTTTAAATGCGGGAGTCGCTGATGTATCCCGAAAACGCGAAGGATAGCTATAATACCTTGTCATTACTTGCATCGATTACGATAGCAAGCTCCCTCCGTTATGCCTTCATAGCATGTCAAAAAATTAAGGATGTTTATGAATATGCTGAACAGAATCAAACTCGGCAAGATGCTGGGTATGGGATTTTCTCTGGTTATCATCATCAGTCTGATGGTGGCATTCTTCGGACGGCTCCAACTGGTTGGGCTGGGTAACGACATCGACCGGCTTTCCGGCACTACGTTAGCCAATATGTTATTGATTCAGGATGTTAAAGCCGGTTTTGACGCTAATGCCCGCCTGATCCGCAACATTGCGATCAGCACCGACCCTGCGCAAATCAAGCAGGAAAAGCAGTTCGTCGATGAGCAAATCGCTCGCAATACCGCCAACCTGAAAAAACTGGGGCAACAGCTGGATACCGAAGGAACCAGCGCGCTGTTGAAACAGTTTCAAGACACCCGCCCGCCGTACCTTACCGCCTTTTTGAAAGCCATGGAGCTGGTGCAATCCACCGATCCACAACTGCGTCTGCAGGGTAACGCCATTATTCTTAATGAGATGCAACCTGCGCAAAACGCACTGTTCAAAGTGCTGGACGCGATGATGGCCTCGCAACAGCAGGATACTAACGAGATTGTCAGCCACGCACAGCATGGCGCGCAATCCGGCAGCGTCATCATGCTGGTTCTCTCCCTTGCCGCCACCGCGATGGCCGCCGTCGTGGCATGGCTGATTACCCGCACGTTGAAAAATCAACTGGGTGGTGAACCACTTTATGCGACCCACATTGCCCGGCTGGTGGCCGATGGCGATCTGGCTGTCGACATCGACATCAAGCCAAACGACCACAGCAGTCTGTTAGCCACCATGCATCACATGAATAATAACCTGGGCGATATCGTCGAGCAGGTACGGCAGAGCAGCGAAGCTATTGCTTCAGGCTCTAGCCAAATCGAGGCAGGCAGCGAAAATCTCAGCCAACGCACGGAAGAGCAAGCCGCCAGCTTGCAGCAAACCGCCGCGTCTATGGAGCAGATGAGTCAGGCAATTCGTCAGAATGCAGATACGGTACGCAACGCCACCCGTCTCGCCAGCCAAACCAGCGAAACGGCAACGAAAGGCGGCGAGGCGCTCGGAGACATGGTCATTACGATGAAAGAGATCTCCACCAGTTCGCACAAAATCCGAGACATCATTAGCGTCATTGATGGCATCGCTTTTCAGACCAATATACTGGCGCTGAATGCGGCGGTCGAAGCCGCTCGCGCTGGCGAGCAGGGTCGCGGCTTCGCCGTGGTAGCAGGGGAAGTTCGTTCACTGGCACAGCGCTCCGCCTCCGCCGCCAAAGAGATCGCGGTCCTGATCAACACCAGCGTCGAGAAAGTAGAAGCAGGGAATCGCCTGGTCGAAGACACTGGCAGCACCATTGATGAGCTGGTACGTCAGGCGCGCAGCGTGGCGGATTTAATCAGCGAGATTGGGACGACAACGCAGGAGCAGGAATCCGGCATTTCGCAAATTCATGATGCAGTGAACCAGCTTGATCAGGTCACCCAGCAGAACGCGACGCTAGTGGAAGAGTCCGCCAATGCGGCAACCAGCCTGCGCGAACAGTCATCCCATCTGGTAACACTGATGAACCATTTCCACCTGCGTGGCACGCCAGCAGCCCGCCCAGCGCCGATGGCGAAGAAAGCGCAAACGGCCCGCTTAGCGCTTGCTCCAGTCGGCAACACGCAGGATAACTGGGAAAAATTCTAACGTATTTCCTCTGCCCCCTGATGCCACAGCATAGGCATCAGGGGGTAATCGTATTAGTCCTTCATTTGAGAAACATTATTCCTTCTGAGAAACGTTATCCCTTCTGAGAAACATAGTCCCGCTGCGGCTGCCCGGTATAAATTTGCCGTGGGCGATAGATGCTGATTTCCTGCTGTTTGTGCATTTCATCCCAATGCGCAATCCAGCCAATCGTCCTACCGACGGTAGAGATGACGGTAAACATTGATGACGGCAGCCCCATCGCTTTCAGAATGACGGAGGTATAGAAATCAACACTGGGATAGAGTTTATTCTCCAGAAAATAGGCATCGGTCATGGCGATATGTTCCAGCTCCATCGCCACTTGCAACAGGCTGTCCTCCATGCCTAATTCGTTGAGCACCTCGTAACAGGTTTTACGCAGAATCGCCGCGCGTGGATCGAAATGCTGGTAGACAGAGTTACCAAACCCCATCAGACGGAATGAATCACAGCGGTCTTTCGCACGCCGTACAAATTCAGGAACGCGGTCGACCGTTTTAATCTCTTCCAGCATGCGCATGCAGGCTTCATTCGCCCCACCGTGCAACGGCCCCCACATCGACGCCAGCCCAGCCGCAATACAGGCAAACGGGTTCGCGCCGGAAGAACCAGACGCTCTGACCGCCATGGTAGACGGGCATTGACCATGATCGGCATGCAGAATCAGGATGCGGTTCATCGCCCGTTCCAACACCGGATTAACTTCATACTTCTCTGCCGGAATCGAAAACAGCATGTGCAGGAAGTTGCCGGTATAGGAGAGAGAATTTCGGGGATACACAGACGGCTGTTCGACGGAGTATTTGTAGCACATCGCCGCCAGCGTCGGCATTTTCGACAGCAGCCGTACCGCCGCCAGCTCGCGGTGTTCCGCGTTATTGATATCCAAGACATCGTGATAGAACGCGGCCAGCGCCCCGACCACCGCGCACATCAGCGCCATTGGGTGGGAATCGCGACGAAAGCCGCTGAACATCCGGGTAATCTGCTCATGAACCAGCGTATGTCGGGTAATGTTGTCAGCAAATTTCGCATACGCCTCCGGTGAAGGCGCGTCGCTGTGCAGCAGAATGTAACAAACCTCAGTAAAGTCGCACTGCTCGGCAAGCTGTTCGACAGGGAAGCCCCGATGCAGCAACACGCTATTCGCTGCATCAATGTAGGTAATCGCCGACTCACACCCTGCCGTGTTAGCAAAACCGGGGTCATAGCTGCATAGCCCATGTTCGCCGAGTGGGCGAATATCCACAGCCGTTTTCCCCAGTACGCCGGAACGCATTTCCAGCGCAATACTCGCCTGCCCTTCTGCCGTCAACGTGGACGTTCTGACTGTCATGAACCTTTCTCCTGCCCGAATAATGATGTTGTCCCGTCAGCTCTCACAGGCTTTGGATAGGTAATCCCGTGCTACACGCCCAGATTAAAACGACACTCAATTTATAAAGAAACAAGCCAACGTATTTCATACGCTAAAATCGTGGGTGGGTTGCAAGAATCTGACGGAATATTGATTTAGATAAAGATTGTTGCGCAGAATAGCATCGTTATCGCACTCGCTTTCCAGACGGCAGCGGCTGGCATTTTGCACGCTCAATCCGTATAACTGTCCTCACTGGTTTACTCCACGACTTATTTATTCCACTACTTATTTACTCCACTAACTTGATGACGACTGATATCAGACCTATGAATGATTCATTAAGCCAACTTATCGCCCGCGAATTGCAGGCGCGCACGGAGCAGGTAGACGCCGCTGTTCGCCTGCTGGACGAAGGAAATACCGTCCCTTTTATCTCCCGTTACCGTAAAGAAGTGACCGGCGGGCTGGATGACACCCAATTGCGCCAGCTCGAAACACGTCTCGGTTACCTGCGTGAGCTGGAAGATCGGCGCCAGACTATTCTGAAATCCATCGACGAGCAGGGGAAGTTAACCGCACAGCTCGCCACCGCGATTAACGGCACGCTGAGCAAAACCGAGCTGGAAGATCTCTACCTGCCGTATAAACCTAAGCGCCGGACTCGCGGACAAATCGCGATTGAAGCTGGTCTGGAACCGCTGGCTAACGGCTTGTGGCAAGACCCAAGTCAGGAGCCGGAGCTGACGGCACAGGCTTATGTCGATGCCGAGAAAGGCGTGGCAGACGTGAAGGCCGCGCTGGACGGCGCACGTTACATCCTGATGGAACGCTTTGCCGAAGACGCAACACTACTGGCAAAAGTGCGTCATTATCTGTGGAAAAACGCGCATCTGGTTTCCCGCGTCGTAGAAGGGAAAGAAGAAGAAGGTGCAAAGTTCCGCGACTATTTCGATCATCACGAACCGATTACTCTGGTCCCTTCACACCGCGCTCTGGCGATGTTCCGTGGACGCAATGAAGGCGTGCTGCAACTGGTATTGAATGCCGATCCGCAGCACGAAGAAGCACCGCGTGAGAGCTACTGCGAACAGATTATTATCGACCATCTGAATCTGCGGCTAGGCAATGCGGCAGCAGATAGCTGGCGACGCGCCGTCATTAGCTGGACGTGGCGCATCAAGGTGTTGCTGCACCTTGAAACCGAACTGATGGGCAGCGTGCGTGAAAAGGCCGAGGACGAAGCGATCAACGTCTTCGCCCGCAATATGCACGACCTGCTGATGGCCGCCCCTGCGGGCATGCGCGCCACCATGGGTCTCGATCCGGGTCTGCGTACAGGTGTAAAAGTCGCGGTGGTCGATGCCACCGGCAAGCTGGTCGCGACCGATACCATTTATCCGCATACCGGTCAGGCAGCGAAAGCCGCTCCGATTGTGGCCGCACTGTGCCTCAAATATCAGGTTGAGCTGGTGGCGATTGGCAACGGGACTGCCTCGCGTGAAACCGAGCGTTTCTTCCTCGACACACAGAAACAGTTCCCAGATATCAACGCGCAGAAAGTGATCGTCAGTGAAGCGGGCGCATCGGTGTACTCTGCATCGGAACTGGCGGCGCTGGAATTCCCCGATCTGGATGTGTCACTGCGCGGCGCGGTATCTATCGCCCGTCGTTTGCAGGATCCGCTGGCGGAATTGGTGAAGATCGATCCGAAGTCCATCGGTGTTGGCCAGTACCAGCATGACGTGAGCCAGAGCCAGCTCGCGAAGAAACTGGATGCGGTGGTCGAGGACTGCGTAAACGCCGTCGGCGTTGACCTGAATACCGCGTCCGTAGCGCTGTTAACACGTGTTGCAGGGCTGACGCGCATGATGGCGCAGAATATCGTGACCTGGCGCGATGAGAATGGTCGTTTCCACAACCGCGAACAACTTCTGAAAGTCAGCCGTCTGGGGCCAAAAGCCTTTGAACAGTGCGCGGGATTCCTGCGTATCAATCACGGCAATAACCCACTGGATGCCTCTACCGTTCACCCAGAAGCCTATCCGATTGTGGAACGTATTCTGGCCGCGACCGAACAGGCGTTGCAGGAGCTAATGGGGAATCCAACTGCGCTGCGTAACCTGAAGCCATCGGATTTCACCGATGAACGTTTCGGCGTGCCGACGGTGACTGACATCATCAAAGAGCTGGAAAAACCGGGTCGCGATCCGCGTCCTGAATTCAAAACGGCTAGCTTCGCCGATGGCGTAGAAACCTTAAAAGATCTGCTACCGGGCATGGTTCTGGAAGGTGCGGTCACCAACGTCACCAACTTTGGTGCGTTTGTGGATATCGGCGTCCATCAGGACGGCTTGGTTCACATTTCATCACTGGCCGATCATTTCGTCGACGATCCACATAAAGTGGTGAAAGCTGGCGACATCGTAAAAGTGAAAGTGATGGAAGTCGATTTGCAACGTAAGCGCATCGCGCTGACTATGCGGCTTGATGAACAGCCGGGCGACACCGCATCACGCCGTGGCGGTGGTAATACACGTGCGGATAACACGACTTCGCTGCGTCAGCCAGCCGGTAAATCACGCCCACGTCCGGCCAGCGCACCAACCTCAGGCAATAGCGCAATGGGCGATGCTCTGGCCGCCGCCCTTAAAAAACGTTAATTACCGTTCTGTTATTATTTAAAAGATCCCTGACCTTGTGAAAACGAGATCAGGGATCTTTCCTGCCAAAATACCGCTATTTTGTTTCCCTAATAAAACTATGTTTCATTTATATTGAAATATTCAACCTATTTGCGATTAATTTGTGATCTGTATCTAGGTAAATAAATTACCGTTGCGTTATTATTGTTCTATATAGGAAACCCTAGTTTTACATATAGAACAATCATGAATATATTCCAACAACTCGAACACAGTAAAGCGCCAGCAGCAGTCCGTTTAGTGATGGTTATTGACTACATCGCCAAACGTGACGAAGCCAGCTTCACTGAGATTTGTACTGATTTGTCTATACCCAAAAGCAGCGTGCATCATCTATTGGAAGTGCTGGTGGTAACGCAACTGTTACGCCAGCGCGCTGATGGGCGTTATGTTTTGGGGCTGAGACTGTTTGAGTTGGGTGGTCTGGTAATAAAGAATATTGATCTGCGTAAAGACACCATTAACTTTATGCACGAGCTGGTCAAAGAGACGGAGTTAACCTGCCATCTGGGTATTATGGACGGCGATAACGGTTTCTTTCTGAGTAAAGTAGAATCTCCCAAGGCCATCGTAAAAACATCCTGGGAAGGTAAGAAAATTGTATTTAACCGTATGTCTCTGGGAAAAGTGCTTGTGGCTTGGCTACCGCAGGAAAGAATTGAATCACTGATTGCTGATTGCAGCTTTGAGTATTTGACACCCCGGACGATTACCAACAAAGACGATTTTCTACAGCACCTGAAAACCGTCAAGGAACAGGGCTGGGCAATAGACGATGGCGAAGATATAGAAGAAATCTGCTGCATGGCCGCGCCGATTTTTAACCAGAATGGTGACGTCATTGCTGCTATCGGCGTTAACGGTATGCAATCGCAATATGCTAACGGAAAAAAAGAGAAGCATCTGGCAAGCCTGATTAAAACCAGCAAAGCTATCACAGCTCATATTAACAGTCGGAATATTGATATTAGATAATAAATTTATCCTAAATAGCCATAGTGAACGCCAATTCATAATTAATTGAAATTCACTATAGCTATAGTCATGAAAATATCAGCGTGACGGATACGTCACGACATAATTACCTGTAAAAGCTAGCTAAGCATTACGGGAAGGCTTCCCATCACCTAAATATATTACAAAATGCATAAACATTACGGTGACGAAAAATATTAACGATCAACTTTATAATGAGGACGACCATCTTCAATAATTAATAAAACCGGGTAATAACACTTTGATTATTATCCCCCTCTATACCCCAAATAATTCGAGTTTCAGGAAGGCGGCAAGGGAAGGAATCCCGATGAGCTTACTCAGGTAAGTGATTCGGGTGAGTGAACGCAGCCAACGTACATGCAACTTGAAGTATTACCGGTATATTTATTTATTATACAAATAATCCACCTGTCTTTATTGACGGCGGGCTGAACATATTTCTATTTTTACAATGAGAACTGTTATGAAAATCAAACAAGCTATTGATAAAATCCCTGGGGGATTAATGCTGGTTCCGCTCTTTTTGGGCGCGTTCTGTAATACCTTTACGCCGGGGGCTGGGAAATTTTTAGGTTCTTTCAGTAACGGTCTTATTACTGGCACGATCCCTATTCTGGCAGTCTGGTTTTTCTGCATGGGCGCGTCCATTGAACTTAAAGCGACGGGTTCGATGCTGAAAAAATCAGGCGTTCTGGTGGTGACCAAACTCGCCACGGCATGGGTTGTTGCAATGATTGCGGGCGCATTCTTACCGGGAGACGGTATCCAAAACGGCTTGCTGGCTGGGATCTCCGTTCTTGCGCTGGTCGCGGCAATGGACATGACTAACGGTGGTTTGTACGCCGCATTGATGAACCAATACGGTTCGAAAGAAGAAGCGGGTGCCTTCGTGCTGATGTCTCTGGAATCCGGCCCGTTGATGACCATGGTCATTCTGGGTGCCAGCGGTATCGCCACCTTTGAACCTCAGTTATTTGTCGGTGCCGTACTGCCTTTCCTGATTGGTTTTACGCTGGGCAACCTTGACCCAGACTTGAGAAAGCTGTTCGGTAATTCAGTACAAACGCTGATCCCTTTCTTCGCCTTTGCATTGGGCAACACCATTAATTTATCGGTGATCCTCCAAACGGGCTTCGCAGGGATTTTCCTCGGCGTATTGGTCATTATTGTTACCGGTATTCCATTGATTCTCGCCGATAAGTTTATCGGCGGCGGTAATGGAACCGCGGGCATAGCCGCATCCAGCAGCGCGGGTGCCGCCGTTGCCACTCCCCTTCTGATCGCGAATATGGCGCCAGAGTTCGCTCCGGTTGCTCAACAGGCGACAGCGTTAGTCGCCACCAGCGTCATTGTGACGTCAGTATTGGTGCCCATCATTACGGCATTATGGGCAAAACGCTTTTCACCTAAACACGCATAAAAGGTAACAGAATGGACGTACGACAGAGTGTACACAGTGAGCATGCGAAAACGCTTGATACCACCGAGCTGAGAAAGAAATTTCTCATTGAGAAAATCTTCACGCCAAACCACTACACCATGACTTACAGCCACATCGACCGAATTGTTGTGGGTGGGATCATGCCGATAGATGGCGAGATAACGTTTGATGACGGCATCGGCAAACAATTTGGCGTGAACTATTTTCTTGAGCGGCGCGAACTGGGGCTGATCAATATCGGCGGCCCGGCAAAAATCGTTATCGACGGCACAAGCTATCAGGTTGGCAACGAGGAAGCGCTCTATATCGGGAAAGGAGCCAAGGCTTTAGCATTTAGTAGTCTGGACAAGGCAAAACCAGCAAAACTGTATTACAACAGCGCACCGGCTCATGCCGTTTACCCGACACGCATCATCACACAGGATGACGCCATCAAAGCACCGTTGGGAGACGTCACGACCTGCAACAAAAGGACGATTTGCAAATATCTGGTGCCGGAAGTGGTGGAAACCTGCCAGTTGAGCATGGGGTTAACGCGTCTGGAGGAAGGCAGCAACTGGAATTCAATGCCGACGCATACTCATGAACGCAGAATGGAAGTTTACTTCTATTTTGATATGGCGGAAGACACCATTGTTTTCCATATGATGGGCGAGCCGCATGAAACGCGTCATCTGGTGATGCATAACGAACAGGCTGTGATTTCCCCAAGCTGGTCGATTCACACCGGCGTCGGCACCAAAAACTACGCCTTCATTTGGGGCATGATCGGCGAAAACCTGACGTTTGACGATATGGATCATATCGCGATGTTGGATTTACGCTAATCCTCTCTAGCGCTACGCCAAGAGAGTAAGATGCAGCAGGGTGAACCACGTTCACCCTGCTTCTTTATGTTGCGCCAGCAATCTCGTGATGTAGTCATCCTGTTCTACCGGCACGGAGTCGTCCTGTCATTTGGCAGCACCGCTCATTCCACGTCGATGCCACAGCCCTCACCATTGCGGTGCAATATAGCCGCCAACGCCCCACGCCGTGCACCAAACCAAAGACTATCCGCAATTAATTAGCTGACTAACAGATAAGTTAACATTGGTATAGAAGTTGCTTTTGTTCTTGTATTCCCATACCAAAAAACAAGGACCTGCAAATGCAACTCTCATTTATCGCCCGCACCATCACCGCCGCTTGCCTGATGCTGTCGTCTCATGCGCTGCTAGCCGATGACGCCAAACCTGGCGTCACTATCTACGCTACCGGCGGCACCATTGCTGGAAAGGCAGAATCCAATACGGCCACGACAGGTTATAAGGCGGGCGCTATCGGCATCCAGGAACTGTTGAACGCCGTTCCGGCTATTGGCGATGTCGCTACGGTGACAGGCGAGCAAATCGCCAATACCGCCAGCGGAAATATCGATCAAGCGATTCTGTTAAAGCTATCCAAAGCGATTAACAAACAGCTAGGCGATTCAAATACGCACGGCGTCGTCATTACTCACGGCACCGATACGTTGGAAGAGACCGCGTTCTTTTTGGATCTGACGGTAAAAAGCGAGAAACCAGTGGTTGTCGTCGGCGCAATGCGTCCCGCCACCGCCATCAGCGCGGATGGTCCTATGAACCTGCTGGAAGCCGTCACGCTGGCAACCAGTAAGAACGCGGAAAAACGCGGCGCGCTGGTGTTGCTGAACGATCGCATCGGCTCCGCATTCTACACCACCAAAACCAATGCCACGGCGCTGGACACGTTCAAAGCCAATGAACAAGGCTATCTGGGCGCATTCTACGGCGGCGTTCCGCGCTTCTTTTATCAGCCTGCTGCCCCCGAAAACAAACCGTTCTTTGACGTAAGCAATAAGGACACGCTGGCGAAGGTCGACATTCTCTACGGCTATCAGGATCAAGACAGTGGTCTGCTGAATGCCGCCATTGAACAGGGCGCAAAAGGCATCATTATCGCGGGTAGCGGTAACGGTGCGACGCCCACGCGTATCAAAGAAGACATCAAGAAAGCGGTAGCCAAAGGCATTCCGGTGGTGATCAGTACGCGCACCGGCAGCGGCTATGTTACCGATAAGAAGAAAGACGGTGCGATCGGCAGCGGATTCTACAACCCACAAAAAGCACGCATTCTGCTTTCGCTAGCGCTGTCTAACGGCGACGACATCGAGAAAATCCGTACCTATTTCGAGCAGTAAGAGCGGGGTAAGCCGGAATAATAAGGTATCCCGCAGTGTCAGTCTGTCGAGATACCTTTCCAACGCAACGTATTATTTTCACTATGGATGCAAGCGTGCCCATCATTTCCGACGGCGCACGCCGTTATTCTCCGCTACGCACTTATTCCCCACGCAGTGCCGTTGCCGGAGACTGACGATAGGACAGCATGGCCGGAATCGTGAGGACGACAGCGGCCACCAGCAACAGGAGCAGAACGAAGTGGATGTCTTCCCATTCCAGCGTCACCGGCAGGACAAAGCCGCTTTTCTCGCTCATCACTACGGCAATAGCCTGTGCAGCAAGGTAGCCCAGACCGACACCCACTAGCACGCCGACACTCACCAGCGACATCAACCCACTCCAAATCAACGTGAAAATGCCGTAGCGCGGTGCGCCAAATGCACGGAGTGCGCCAATCTGTTTCTGCCGCTGCCGCAGATGGATAACCGCCACCATCGCGACGGCTACGCCCACTAATCCCTCCGTCCCCAGCGAGATATAGGTCAGCAGTTCGCGAATATCGCCCAGCATCGAGTACAGCTTCACCAACACTTCACCGGGGAACACTGCCAGCGTTGTGTTGCTGCGATATAGAGAACGCAGTTGATAAGCGCCAGCGATCGTTTTCGGTTTCACGACAATCGCAGGCAGTCCCGCCTGATGTTTGTGCTCATGTGCTTCCACATCACTATGATCGTCGTGATGCTCATCGTCGTGATCATGTGCTCCTTGCTCACTCGCATCATGGTCGTGTTCATCATGATGTGCATCTTCTGCATCATGCGGTGGATGGATCCCATGCACCCGCCACACGGCATTTACCGGCACCAGAATCGCTTTATCCCACGCGCTGCCGTCGGCAGGCAACACACCGACCACGGTGTAGATGACATCATCGTGCGCGTGCGCGCCTTCCGTTCCTATCTGACCATGAATAGGGCTAAATTTACTCCCCACAGTCAGCCCCGTTTGCGCGCCGACCACAGCCTCAAAGTCGTCGTTGAACATGCGTCCGGCAGTGAGTTGTCGCTTGCCGTTATCCGTGACCAGCGGCGGCGTGGTGCCGATAATCGGCATCCCCTGATAGAAATCACCAAATGCGACTGGTGCCGCCCATGCCACCAGCGGGTTTTTCTCTAAATCAGTCAGCACCTGCGCAGGAATCAAGGTCAACGCAGACGGTTGCAGGAACACGGACGACAGCACCAGTTGTGTTTCGCTTCCCGGCGCACCAATCACCAGATCGAAACGATCGGCCGCTTTGGCACTGCCCATGCGTAGCGCTCTTTCCTGCAAACTCACGGAAATACTTAATGCTGTCGCCATCGCGATCAGCAATACCACAACCAGCACACCCGGCCATAGCCGACGCCAGTCTACCCAGATAAGACGCCATGGAATCATGCAGGATCCTCCTGATACAGCGTGTCCGCCACGAGGCGTCCTTTTTCGAGTTGAATACAGCGCGACATCTGTGATGCCAAATGCGCATCGTGCGTAATGGCGATAAGCGTTGCACGGCTCTCTCGCGCCAGCGTCACCAGCAGGTCAGCGATCTGCTCACCGCTCTGCGCGTCCAAACTGGCTGTCGGTTCATCGGCAACGATGATGTCTGGATTGCTCAGCAAGGCTCTCGCGACAGCAACCCGCTGCTTCTCACCGCGTGATAACACCTCAACCGGGCGTTTTCCCGTATCCAGTCCGACCTGTGCCAGCAAATCTACCGCCCGCTGCCTGAGCGATGCAGGTATCCGCCAGTGGTGAAACTGCGCAGGCAGTAAGACGTTCTCTATTGCATTCAGACCGGGAAAAAGGTGGAAATCCTGCATCACCAGCCCAATGTGCTGCGCCCGCCAGCGGTCGCGTTCTGCTTCTTTCAACTGCCAGATATCCTGCTTTTCCCACTGCACTTGACCCGTTCCGCTGTGATCCATGCCAGTTATGGCATTCACCAGCGTGGTCTTACCGGAACCGGAAGGCCCCATCACAGCGACCCGTTCGCCAGAACGAATCGACAACGCGGGAATATCCAGCACGGCCTCTGACGTATCAGGAAAGGTCACACTCAGGTGTTGAATCAATAACTCAGCCATCAGCGCTCCTAAAGGGTATCGAACGTGGCTTCACGCAGTCGCAGCAGGCTGACGAAACCCGTTTCAGGATCGGTCCACGATCCATGCTCCAGCACACCTTCCACCTCAATCATGGTGTTGTTCTGTACGAAGGTCTGACGTTTGGCGAGATAGACGACGACAATATCTTCGGGCCAGTCCGCATCAGACGAGCAGAAGGGACATAGCGCCATCGGCATTTTAGTTAATACAAAGAATTGTGACTCCGCCTTGAGCGGCGGCGCCATAAAGCCGTGCATCTTTACCCGTTTACCGGAGAGCGCTTTGACGTCATTGGAGAATTCCAGACCCAGCACGCCGTAAGAGGCATACAGCTTATCGAAGGAGAGTTCAGACTGCGCAGCGTTCACCGGAGCGATACCACCGAGGAGCAGAAGCACCAGCACCGCACGCAGCCAAGAGAATAAAAGCGGGGTTGCCCCCGCTTTGCTACATTTCGCATTATTCATAGCGTCGTAGGGTTACTTTTTGTCTTGCGGTTTCACCGCCAGTGCATCAACAATCACGCGGAACAGATCGGTGTTTTCCATGTAACCACGAATGCGTTCTGCACCGGGGCCACTCGCCTGAATCACCATATCGTCAACGGCATGAACACCTGTATCGGAAGAGCGTGGCAGGATCCCTTCACGGAATACCGCACCCGGCACTTTCTCGTAGGCTTTGTTAGCAACGTATTCATCTTTTTCGTTCTTGATAGCAGGAACGAACTGACCATCCAGCTTCGGACGGAACGTTTCGTAATAGTCTGGGTAGTTGTTGAAGAACACCGCCAGACGCTTGGAGACGTTCAAATCATCCGGGTAGCCGTCTTTGTTGGCGTCTTTGTAGTTCGGATAGCCTGCGTCTTCATACACACCGACTTTCTCACGCATCTCGGTGCCCGGCTTGCTGTCATCTATCGTACCGATGATAGACAGACCGTGCGTATGGTCACCCGTGACGATAATCATCGTATCTGGGTTTTTCTCCACGAACTTTTTAGCGATCGCGACAGACTGATCCAGCATGATGGTGTTAGTAAACGCACGTTCCCAATCCAGCGGGTGAGATGCTTTGTCGATCAGCGCGGATTCCACCATCAGGAAGAAGCCGTCTTGGTTTTTGGACAGCACATCCAGCGCCGCCTGCGTCATTTCAGTCAGGTCAGGCTGGTTGGGGAATTTCTTGGCTACGTCGTTTTTCAGGAAACGACGATCCATCACACCATCCATATTGCCGGTGTGGAACAGCCCCAGCAGCTTGGTGGCCTGTGACGCGTTTTTCTTCAGTGAATCCGCATCGGTAACCAGTGAGTAACCCGCCTGCTGGAATTTCTCAACGTAGTTGGTTTCGTCTTTACGCTTTGAACCCGGCGTGCTTTTCGGCAGGAAGTAGGCAGAACCGCCGCCTAACATGACCGTAGGCTGCACGTTGTAGAACATCTCGACAATTTCGGCTTTATCCGCACGGCGGCGAGTGTGGGAAACCACAGCGGCTGGCGTCGCATCCTGAAGTTCAGCATCGCTGACGACACCGACAGACATCTTGGTAGAACGCGTTAGCAGCTCACCCAGCGTTTCCTGCTTCGGGTGATCCAGTGAGCTTTTGCTACGGCTGACGTACACACCCAGCGCATTCACACCGGATTTGTGACCGGTCATGTAAGCACTCATGGTGTTGGCGCTGTCGGCCGCGATGGAGTCAGTACTGGAAGTACCGCCAAACGCCATATATTGCAGGTCATCAATCGCCAGACGACCGTCAGCTTTCCCTTCCGTCACCCCTTTGGACAGGATGCGCGCGCCAGTACGGTGCGCAACGGACAGGCCATCGCCGATGAACAGAATGACGTTCTTGGCTTTACGCGTACCAGACGCTGAATAGACGTCCCAGTTCACCTGGGTCTTTTTGCCTTTGGCTTCCGCCTCTACCACGTACTTGCCTGCTTCTGGCAGGTTTACGTCTCGCAGCCAGACAGTGGAAGCGTTGCCGCCATCTTCACGCTCAACAAACGAGGCTGTTTTGCCCAGCACCTGCTGGTAATCTTTGCCGTTGATCAGAATGCGAATATCTTCCGGCTTGAGTACTTCATCAAACTCGACTTTAAAATCGAATTTCCCGCCCGCCAGCATGGTGGCGCGGTCAATGGGATAAATGGCCTGAGCCTGGACCATTCCCGGCAGCGCAGCAGAAATCAGTAAAGGCAGTAACCAGCGAGCTTTCATTGTTATGTCCTTGGTTGCGTAGTTTAGCAGGACATAACGTAGTTACCTTTTTTTACAGTTTGATGAATTTCACCATAAATTATTGCATCTGCACCTAATCCTGCTCCGTCACCTTCTCCTTTAGCGGAAAGCGACGGCGCACGACGACAAAGAACAGCGGTACAAAGAAGATGGCGAGGAAGGTGGCGGCTAGCATGCCGCCGATCACGCCCGTTCCCACCGCATGCTGGCTGGCAGAACCCGCACCGCTGCTGGTCGCCATCGGTAACACACCGAAGATAAACGCCAGTGACGTCATCAAGATAGGCCGCAACCGCTGGCGGGAAGCCTCCAGCGTGGCCTCAACCAGATCCTTTCCTTTCTGGTTCATCTCGTTGGCGAATTCCACAATCAGGATGGCGTTCTTCGCCGATAGCCCGACCACCGTCAGTAGCCCAACCTGAAAATAGACATCGTTTTCCAGACCGCGCGCCCAGGTCGCCACCAGCGCCCCGAGTACGCCCATCGGCACCACCAGCATGACGGAGAACGGCACAGTCCAGCTTTCATACAACGCAGCCAGACACAAGAACACCACCAGCAGCGAAATCGCATACAGCGCCGGAGCCTGCGCCCCGCTTAGGCGCTCCTGCAAAGACATCCCCGTCCACTCCACCCCAAAGCCTTCCGGCAGCTTCTCCACCAGCGATTCCATAATATTCATCGCCGTACCGGTACTGACGCCCGGCGTGGCCTCGCCGACAATTTCCAGCGACGAATAGCCGTTGTAGCGTTCAAGGCGCGGCGATCCCGTTTCCCAGACAGTCTGTGCAAACGCGCTGAACGGCACCATGCCGCCGCTGTTATTACGCACATACCATTTACTGATATCGTCCGGCAGCATGCGGAATTTCGCTGCCGCCTGCACGTAGACTTTCTTCACGCGGCCACGATCAAGGAAGTCATTCACATAGGTCGACCCCCAGCCCGTTTTCAGCGTGCTGTTAATGTCGTCTACCGATACGCCCAGCGCCTGTGCTTTGCGCTGATCGATATGAATCCGCAGTTGCGAACTGTCATCCAGACCGTTATGGCGCACACGCGTCAGTTCACGGTTACTGTCAGCCATATTCAGCAGTTGATCCCGCGCGGCCATCAGCGCATCGTGCCCCAACCCACCGCGATCCTGTAACCGCATAGCGAAGCCCGCAGCGCTGCCCAAACCGTTGATAGACGGTGGGCTGCTGGCGAACACGCGAGCTTCCTTGATCTTGCGAAATTCTTTAGTGGCGCGTTCGATGACGGCAAACGAACTGCTCTCCGGCGTGGTGCGTTCGTTCCAGTCTTTAAGGCTCACAAACAGCCGCGCCACGTTCTGCCCATTTCCGCCCGGCCCTGAGCCGATGGTGGAAAACACGGATGTCACCGTGTCTTTTTCCTGCGTAAGGTAATACTGCTCGATTTTGTTGACCACCTGTAAGGTCTGCTGTTGCGTCGCCCCAGGTGGAAGCTGTACCTGAGTCGTGAACACGCCCCGATCTTCCTGTGGCAAAAACGAGGTTGGCAGCCGGAAAAACAGGAAAGCCATAATCCCGATAATACCCATATAAAGCAGCAGCCAGCGTCCGCTGTTTACCAATATCTTGCCGACGCCACGCTCATAGCCCAGCGACGTGCGGGTAAAGCTCCGGTTAAACCAGCCGAAGAAACCTTTACGGCCGTGGTGCTGGCCTTTGGCGAGCGGCTTGAGCAGCGTCGCACACAGTGCAGGCGTCAGAATCATCGCCACCAGCACCGACAGAATCATTGACGTCACAATCGTGATGGAGAACTGACGATAAATCGCCCCCGTGGTGCCGCCAAAGAAAGCCATCGGCACAAACACAGCGGACAGCACCAGCGCAATCCCGACCAGCGCCCCCTGCACCTGCCCCATCGATTTTCGCGTCGCTTCACGTGGCGATAGCCCTTCTTCGCTCATTACCCGCTCTACGTTTTCAACCACCACGATGGCGTCGTCCACCAGCAGGCCAATCGCCAGCACCATCGCGAACATTGTCAGCGTGTTCAGGCTAAAGCCGAAGGCATACAGCACAGCAAACGTACCGAGCAACACCACCGGCACTGCAATCGTGGGAATCAGCGTGGCGCGGAAATTCTGCAAAAACAGGTACATCACCAGAAAGACCAGCAGCACCGCTTCAAATAGCGTTTTCACCACATCAGTAATGGAGGCTTTCACAAAAGGGGACGTTTCGAAGGCAATTTTGGCTTCCAGCCCGTGGGGGAAGTAATGTGACAGTTCTTCGATGCGTTCTCTGACGCGCTTATCAGTTTCCAGTTCGTTAGCGCCAGACGCTAACTTAACGCCCAGCCCAGATGCAGCCTGACCGTTAAAGCGGCTGAGAAAATCATAGCGTTCGGCACCGAGTTCCACTTCCGCAACATTGGCCAGCGTGACGGCAGACCCATCTTGATTGACGCGCAGCGTGATATCACGGAACTGTTGCGGCGTCTGTAGCAGAGATTGTGCGTTGATCGTGGCGTTAAGCGCCTGATTATCCACCGACGGTACACCGCCAACTTGCCCTACCGAAACCTGACTATTTTGCGATTCGATAGCCCGCACAACGTCGCTGGTCGTCAGCGAATAATCCATCAGTTTGGCTGGGTCCAACCAAATGCGCATCGCATACTGCGATCCATAGGAATCGACCTCGCCCACCCCGCTGATGCGGCTGATCGGCTCCTGAATATTCGTCGCGACATAATCGGAGATATCCTGTTTGTCCATGCTGCCATCAGTAGAGACAAACGCGACCATCAGGATATTGGTGTCGCCGGTTTTACTTACGGTGACGCCCTGCTGCTGCACGTCCTGCGGCAGCTTACGGGTAGCGGATTGAAGTTGATTTTGCACCTGCTGACGGGCTTCATCGGGGTCGGTGCCCGCTTCGAAGGTCAGCATGATTCGGGCCTGCCCGGTATTGCTGCTGTCCGAGGACATGTACATCAGGTTATCCAGCCCGGTCATGCTCTGCTCGATAACCTGTGTCACGGTATTTTCCAGCGTCTGTGCCGACGCACCGGGATAGCTAGCCGTGATCCTTACGCTAGGCGGAGCCAGATCGGG
This sequence comes from Pectobacterium atrosepticum, assembly GCF_000740965.1. NCBI lineage: Bacteria > Pseudomonadati > Pseudomonadota > Gammaproteobacteria > Enterobacterales > Pectobacteriaceae > Pectobacterium > Pectobacterium atrosepticum. The sequence goes on from NZ_CP009125.1 coordinate 4,517,864, forward strand.
GTATTGTTCTAGCGGTAATGACTTGATCGCCAACATACCGCACAGGCTGAGAAGGATAGCCAGCACCCACGCAAAAATAGGACGGTCGACAAAAAAGTTCGCCATCTCTTCTACACTCCTCAGCCATATTTTAATGTGGCTGCTTCATGAGCAGCCTACTTATGTTCGATCAGAACTGGATTCACTAACCCCAGAGAAAAACCCTGTATATAGGGTGCTGAATTACCTTAACTGCCAGCGTCGGCTAAATCGTGGAGAAATTGAGGAGAAAATGTAAATTATCGTCGGCTACGCCTGAGCGAACGCGATGACCTGCTCGGTAAAAGCATCAGGATGCGAGATAAACGGCGCATGCGCGGCTTTTGGCATCACCACCGACGTCGAATTCGGCCACTCATCATCCAGCCGCCCTGCCACCTTGCGCGGCACTAATCCGTCTAACGCGCCATAGAGCCGCAGGAGCGGCACGGTCAAGTCGGCTAACGGCTGGCGTAAATCCGCTTCACGCAAAATTTCCAGTCCGCCGTTCAGCACGTCAACTGACGGCATCGGCTGTTCCAGTACCACACTTTTTAGCAGTCTTGCATCCTGCCGTGCGTTCTCCGTTCCCAGCGTTTGCAGCGCCAGAAACCGCTCGACCGTGCGCTGAAAATCTTCGCTGAGCTGCTGCTGAAAGCCCTGTAAGACGTCCGGTTTGATACCCGGCCAGTCATCCTGCGCGCTGAAGCAGGGCGACGACGCCACGGTAATCAGTTTTTCCACCCGCGAAGGTGCGCTCAGCGCAATTTGACTGGCAACCAATCCACCCAGTGACCACCCCAGCCAAACAGCACGTTCCGGTGCCTGCGTCAGCACAATGTTCGCCATGTCACTCAGAGGCATCGGCCCGAACCCCTGACTTCTGCCATAGCCCGGCAGATCGACCAGATGCAGACGAAAATGCGGAGCGAGTCGCACAACCATGCTCTGCCATACCTGCGCATTCAATCCCCATCCGTGCAGCAACACAAGATCCGTATTTCCTGCGCCTTCGGTCTGCCAATACAACGCTGCCATCCGTTATCTTCCTTTCTCAGGGAAAAACCGTATTTAGGGAAAGAATATGTTAACCATCGCAGCACGCTGCTGGCTATGTTTATTGCCGCTTCACCGCAGCCAGCAGGGAATTTGTTCGTACTGTCAGCGTCATTTTCCCCGTTTTCCCACCTGCTGTCCGCGTTGTGGTTTGCCCACAGGCGACATAACACGTCAGTGCGGGCGCTGTCTGCAAGACCCGCCGCCTTGGCAATCGATGACCTTTATCAGCGACTACGCGCCGCCGTTCAACACGCTGCTTAAGCATTTCAAGTTTCACGGTAAAACCGAACTGGCAGCAGTACTCGCGCGACAGCTGTTATTACGCTGGCAAATGACCTATCGCGAGCGAAAGCTCACTGGGCAGGTTCCCCTATTCCGCCCCGATCGTCTGTTCACCGTTCCCCTGCACCGAAATCGCCAGTGGCATCGCGGTTTCAATCAGACCGAACTGCTCGCTCGCCCTCTCGCGCACTGGCTGAACTGCGCTTACGACCCACGCGAGTTGCAGCGCACGCGACGCACGCCGTTACAGCAAACGCTCAGCGCCAGCGCGCGGCGAAGAAATCTGCGAGGTGCATTTTCCTGTGATGTTCCGCTGTCCGGGCAGCAGGTGGTTTTACTGGATGATGTGGTGACGACGGGCAGCACCGCAGCCGAAATCAGCAGGCTGTTGCTGGCTCAAGGCGCGGCGGGCGTTCAGGTCTGGTGTTTGTGCCGAACCTTGTAGTCAGGGGGAGGATGGGCGTATTATAACCGATAAGTGCAGTCAACTATCGAGCTTACTATTATGATCCGTATTACCGATGCTGCTCAGGAGCATTTCCTGAAACTGTTGGCAAAACAGGAAGAAGGCACACAGATTCGCGTATTTGTTATCAATCCAGGTACGCCAAACGCCGAGTGCGGAGTTTCTTACTGCCCACCGGATGCCGTAGAAGCCAGCGATACCGTAGTGAAGTTTGAAAAAATTTCCGCTTACGTGGACGAGCTTAGCTCCCCTTATCTGGAAGACGCTGACATCGACTTCGTGACCGACCAGTTAGGTTCTCAGCTCACGCTGAAAGCGCCAAACGCCAAAATGCGTAAAGTGGACGACAGCGCCCCGCTGATGGAACGCGTTGAGTATGTGCTGCAATCGCAGATCAACCCACAGCTGGCTGGCCACGGCGGCCGCGTGACGTTAATGGAAATTACCGATAACGGCTTGGCGATCCTGCAATTTGGCGGCGGTTGTAACGGCTGTTCTATGGTCGACTTCACGCTGAAAGAAGGGATCGAGAAAGAGCTGCTGGAGAAATTCCCCGAGCTGAAAGGCGTGAGAGATCTCACCGAACACCAGCGCGGCGAGCACTCTTACTATTAATCCTCTACCCTGCTAATTTATCTTTGCTTTTCCTCCCAGACTCAGGGGAGGAAAAGTGTTCGTTCTGTTGTTAGGCTTTTTGCGTTTTCATCGGCGCGCCGCGGCGTAAATCCACATCCCGAACCAGTCGTTCAAGGCAGCGGTCAGCAAAGATCGATTCCAACGGACGCGTCAGTTTGCGCCGCCAGTTGGGGTATTCACGATTGGTGCCCGGTACATTGACTGGTGTGGCCATATCTAGCCAATCTTCCAGCTGAAACCCAACCAGTGCACATGCACTATCCGCGACATAACGGTGAACACCACGGCTCAGCGGTGTGCCCATCGTCGTTAGCGCCGAGTTGCGGCCAACACGCTGCGGTAGTAATCCAAATTCGTGCAACGCATTGAGCAGCCCCTGTTTCGCTTTCTCACGTTGCTGCATCTGCTCCTGCAACAACGACTCCGCAGGGTAAAGCCCTAGCTCGCGCCCAAGCGATAAATCCACCGTTTGCCAGTAGCCGCGCAGCGTTGGAAGGTCGTGGGTGGTGATGGTTGCCATCGCCTGACGTGGATAATCTTCGGGTGCACGGAAGTGATTCTCTTCGTCCTTTTCAAAGAACAGCACCTTGTAGGAATAGATACCGTAGTCATGCAGTTTACTGACAATTTCCGGCGGCACGGTGCCTAAATCCTCACCGATAATCAGGCAGCGATGACGCTGGCTTTCCAGCGCCAGCACCGCCAGCAGATCGTCAACCGGATAATGCACATAAGCCCCGCTGCCCGCCGACTCCGCTTTGGGGATCCACCACAGGCGTAAAAGCGCCATCACATGATCGATGCGCAATGCACCGCAGTGCGCCATGTTGCTACGCAGTACGTCGATAAAAGGTTGATAGCCCCGAAGCTGCATCATGGTGGGGTTCATCGGTGCAAGCTGCCAATTTTGCCCCTGCGGCCCAAGCGGATCCGGCGGTGCCCCGATAGAAGCATCAAGACAATATAGCTGTCGTTCGTCCCACGTTTCCGCGCCGCCCTGTGCAACGCCAACGGCTAAATCGCGATACAGGCCTAACGGCAGGCCAAGCTGCTTACTGTGCGCATAACAGTCCGCTAATTGCTCATGCGCCATCCATTGTAGCCAGCTGTAGAACGTAATCTCATCGCTGTTTTCACGGCGGAATGACTTCACTGTCTCACTGTGCACATCATGATAGCTGGCGGGCCACTGGTGCCAGTCCGCATAATTCTCGCCCTGCTTTTTCAGGTAGGCCTGCAACGCATCAAACGTCGCCTGGAGTTGCAGGCTCTGCCCGCCGCTGACGACAAATTGACGAAAGGCGCTAATACGCGGATCCAGAGTACTACGGGTAGTAAAGTAACGAAACGCCAGCCGCAAGGCAGCCAGCTTAAGCTGCGTAACCGGTTCATAATCGACCCAGCGACCCGCCCGCAGCGATGTGATCGCACTTTGCGTCTCCTCACGGTGCCACCACGCCTGCGCTTCCGCGCTCTGCTGGAAATCATCAACTCGATTCACATCGATATAAATAATGTTCAGCCAGTGGCGGGATGAAGGACTGTAAGGACTTGCAGCCTCTGGCAGCGCGGGATACAGAGAATGCAGTGGGTTCAACCCCACGAAGGCACCGCCACGCCGGGCAATTTGTTCTACCAGTTGGCGCAGATCGCCGAAATCCCCCACGCCCCAGTTGTTCTGCGAGCGCAAGGTGTAAAGCTGGACGGTAACGCCCCACCAGCGTTTTCCCTGCTGTAAGGCTTCGGGTTCATAGCAACGGTGCGGCGCGACAATAATCCGGCAGCTCCAGCGCTGGTCGGCCTGCGTCAGCGTCAGGTAGTGGTAGCCCAGCGGCAGCACGCCCGGCAGAGCCAGCGTTGAGCCGCCCGTTATCTGCCCTTGAATTTGCCCGCCATTTTCATACATCAGCGTCCAGAAGTATTCACCATGACCAGCAAGCTTGATGACCGCATCCCGGCCTTGCAAAAAGACACGAACAGGCGGCAAGGGCGCATTGCCGCTATCAGAAACGTCCATCATTTCCTGAATCTGATTGATGATTGCGGCCGCAACAATGTGCTCTTTGCCATAGGCATCGGTATAGCTTTCCGCGATGCCTGTCTGTTGGCTTGCCAGTTTATCCACCTTGAATACCCTCTCCTTTTCCTAACGATGCGCCTGCCAAATGCGCGTCTGGTAATCATGAATCGCTCTGTCCGAACTGAACATCCCCATTCTGGCAGTATTCAGCACACAACGGCGCGTCCATTCATCCGGCTCACGGTAAAGCGCATCAACACGCTGCTGCACCTCACAATACGGTGCAAAATCGGCCATTAACATATAGGGATCGCCCAGTTTCAGCAGGCTATCCAGCAGCGGGGCAAACGCGTCTTTATCACCCTGACTGAACGCGCCGCTCGCCAACTCGTTCAGTATTTCACGCAGCAGCGGCGTCACAGCAAGGTAGTCAGACGGCTTGTAGCCCTGAGCCTGTAACGCTTTGACCTGTTCCACGGTGTGGCCGAAAATGAACAGATTGTCTTCGCCGACCTGCTGCGCCATTTCTACATTCGCCCCGTCCAACGTACCGACGGTCAACGCCCCGTTCAGCGCCAGCTTCATATTGCCAGTACCGGACGCTTCTTTACCTGCCGTCGAAATCTGCTCAGACACATCAGCAGCAGGAATCATCCGTTCAGCCAGCGATACACGATAGTCCGCCGGGAAGATGACCTTTAGGCGATCGTTAACGCGGCGATCTTGGTTAATGACTGCAGCGACCCGGTTAATGGCATAAATGATGTTTTTCGCTAATACATAGCCCGGTGCGGCTTTGGCACCGAACAAAAAGACGTGCGGCACTATATCCAGATGCGGATTGTCACGCAATTGACGATATAGCGCGAGAATATGAAGTAGATTCAAATGCTGACGCTTGTATTCATGCAATCGCTTGATTTGCACGTCAAACAGCGCCTGTGGATCGACCACGATGTCATACTGCTGGCGGAGATAGGTCGCCAGCTGCGTTTTATTATCGGCCTTAATTTGTCGATAACGCTCACGAAAGCCAGCATCGTCAGCATAGGGTTCCAGCCCTTGCAGCGCAGGCAAATCATTCACCCACGGCGTATACAGCGTGTCGTCGATCAACGCAGACAGCGCCGGATTACACTGCTTCAACCAGCGGCGTGGCGTAATACCGTTGGTGACGTTGTGGAATTTGGTCGGCCACAACTGGTGATATTCAGGGAACAGATCTGTTACCACCAGCGCCGAGTGCAGTGCCGCCACACCGTTGACGGCAAAGCAGCTCACGACGCACAGGTTCGCCATGCGAATCTGGCGCTGGTGGCGGATGGCCAGCTTCGCCCATACTAGCCGATCGCCGGGCCACTTGTCCTCGACCTGCGCCCTAAACTGCGTATCAATCTGTCGGATAATCGACAGGTGGCGAGGAAGCAGGCGGCTAAACAGCCGTTCATCCCAGCGCTCAAGCGCTTCCGGCATCAATGTATGGTTGGTATAGGCAAAAGTGCGTCCGGTTATCGACCAGGCTTCATCCCACGACATCTGATGCTCATCCAGCAGCAGACGCATCAATTCAGGGATCGCCAGCGTTGGGTGAGTATCATTAAGCTGGATGACTTCATAATCCGGCAACGCAGATAACGCACGCCCCGCGTTAAGGTGGCGGCGCAGGATGTCAGCTACCGAACAGGCACAGTGGAAATACTGCTGCATCAGGCGCAAGCGTTTGCCTGCCGTATGATTGTCATTCGGGTACAGCACGCTAGTCAGGCTGGCGGCGGAAATGCCCGCCTGCGCCGCACGCAGATAGTGACCTTCATTGAATAAGGTTAGATCAAACGGGTCACGATGCGTGGCACGCCACAGGCGCAGCGGCTGCGCGGCACCGTTGTGATAGCCAATCACCGGTAGGTCACAGGCCTCACCCCTGAAAACCGTATCAGGCAACCAGCGCAGGCTCCCGTCGGTTTGGGGTTGCAAACGCCCGCCAAACCCAACATCCACCGCCAGATCCGCTCGCGGTAAAAGCCACGGGTAGGTGTCACGTTGCCAGTCATCGGCCGTTTCCTGCTGCTGTTCTTGCGCAAAATGCTGACGAAACAGACCATACTGGTAATTGAGGCCGTAACCCGTTGCAGGCTGCCCCACCGTCGCCATTGAATCCAGAAAGCAAGATGCCAGCCGACCTAATCCACCGTTGCCTAAACCCGGATCGGTTTCCTGCTCCAGAATATCACTCAGGTTCAGCCCTTGCTCGGCCAGCGCGGTGGCTACCGCGTCATACCAGCCCAGATTCAGCAGATTGTTGCCCGTCAGGCGGCCGGGCAAAAACTCCATCGAGAGGTAGTTCACATGGCGCTGAGGTGTATTGGAAGCAGGAGGCGTTGGCGATGCGGTGTGCGTCAGCAACTGTTCTGCCAGCGCAAGGCTGACGGCACGCCAGCACTGCACCGGTGTCATCGCCTTCAGGGAAGCAACGCCACCGAGCCGCTGCTGACGAAGCAGCGAGGCGGCAAACTGTGGTGCATCAAAAGCGATGGCAGAATGAGTGGGGGAAACGGGTTGCGTCAAAGCATCTGACTTTTTTGCAGCCACTGAACGTTTTGACAATCCTGACTTTTCTGAAGAACCAGACTTGTTTGAAGAATCTGACATCGTGCCTCCTCCTTTGTCCATCATGGAAAAGGCACATCGGACTTAACACAACTCCAACTGTACCTTATGTTGTTCAATGATTTTCAGTACGCTGGGTGGTGGTGACTGGTCGGTAAAAAGATAGTCGATCAAATCCATGTTACCCAAATTCACCATCGCATTGCGGCCGAACTTGGAATGATCTGTCACCAGCATGACGCAGCGAGAATTTTCAATAATCGCCCGTTTTGTACGCACTTCATGGTAATCAAACTCCAGTAATGACCCATCCATGTCAATACCGCTGATGCCCAAAATGCCGAAATCCAGACGGAACTGAGAGATAAAATCGAGCGTCGCCTCCCCCATAATACCGCCATCGCGGGTCCGCACTTCGCCACCAGCCAAAATCAGGCGAAAATCCTCTTTTGCAGTCAGCAGTGTTGCCACATTCAGGTTATTGGTGACCACACGCAGATCCTTATGCTGCATCAGCGCATAGGCCACCGCTTCGGGCGTGGTGCCGATGTCGATAAACAAGGTAGCCCCGTCTGGAATCTGGCTCGCCACCCGACGGGCAATGCGCGCTTTTTCATCCGACCACATCATTTTACGGTCATGATAAGCCGTGTTAACTGAACTGGACGGCAAAGCCGCACCACCGTGGTGACGATGGATTTTATTCTGTTCAGCCAGATCGTTCAGATCGCGACGGATGGTCTGCGGGCTCACCGCAAAATGATCCACCAGTTCTTCAGTACTGACATACCCCTGCCGACGCACCAGTTCAATAATGGCGTCATGCCGTTGTGTCTGCTTCACATTTATCCCCTAAGACGCCCCGATTTACCGAGGGTTTGTTTTATTATACGTGTCCCAAAAGGCCATCAATAGCCCGACAATCAGCCCTGCCACATGCGCCGCATTCGCGATCGACATGCCTAAAATATCGAAATATCCGGCGACCAGCCACAGTAAAGCGAAGGCCATCAGACTGCGCGGCATGGATAAATAGCCGTCAGGCTCTCTTTCCCCTCGAAGCCAGACATACCCCATCAGGGCATAAACAACGCCGGACAGGCCACCAAAATAGGTGCCGCTACACCAGGATTGCGCCCAGCCGCTAACCAGCGCAGAAACCAGCGCGATGACCAACAGCTTGCCGGTTCCCAACACTTTTTCAACCGGCCCCCCCAGATACCACCACCACATCAGATTGAACAAAATATGCAGCAGAGAAAAGTGCAACAAAGCATGACTAAACCAGCGCCACAGCTGTAGTTGCTGTCCTTCTGCTGGGAACGCGAGCCACGTCATCACGCTCTCATAACCTGAAACTTGCATCAGGATGAACACCGCAATCGTCACGACCATCACGGATAACGTCAGCGGCCCTGCTTTTTGCTTCAGCGTTTGCAGGTAAGAATAACGCTGGTATTGAATACCAGTATCCATCGATCCCGTTTGCCAGCTCGCCGCCAGATAGCGCGGGTTTGTCGGGTCGCGCAGAAAAATCTCCAGCGCTTCCTGAACCTTGCCCAGTTGGGTTTCATCTTCCAGCCACAGTTCAGCCTCATGCCCTTGAGGCCGCATCTCCAGATAGACCTGCTGCGTACGCATGTAATCAACAAATGCCTGAGCCAGACGCGGGTTGGAGAGAGCAATAACGCGAATCATCATAGCGGAAAGCGCCAGTTGGTAGGTTGGGTTAGGAACATGATAATAATGATTATTTCATCGTCATGCGATCAGACTTGCGCCTGCGTGTCTTGCGGGTAGCGATGTTGCCAGGCTTCAAAGCCACCATCGATACTGTACACCGAATCGAACCCCTGACTAATCAGGTACTGTGCGGCATTGCGGCTGCTAATCCCGTGGTAGCAAATCACCATGACGGGTGCTTCGAAGTTAGCTCCACGCACAAAGTCAGGCAGCGTTTCGTTCGTCAGGTGCGTCGCGCCGGGAACATGGGCGACGGCAAAGCTCTGTGGATCGCGAATATCAACGACAACGCCCCCTTCCTGCCAGCGGGAATGGGCTTGCTCAATACTAATAGCTTCAAATTGTTCCATCGAAAGTGACAACCTTGTTAATAATGGACAGGGTGTTAGTAACAACTGGCGTCATTGTAACCCGCCTTCGGCGGCATAAAACCTATGTGATTATAAGGTTATTTATAAAAACAGGGGTTCATTAACGTGAGTCATGACGACAAAAAATGGTAACGATATGACACAGACCTACTGGAACCGCATGGTGCCTGAACTTACAGTGACAGACTTTTCCACCTCGCTGCATTTCTACGTGCACATACTCGGCTTCACCATAACGATCCGCCGTGAGAATCCAGATTTTGTCTATCTCAGTCTGGGCGAAGCACAGCTAATGCTGGAAGCGTTTCACGATGGAGGATGGAATACGGGAGATCTCGTCAAACCTTTGGGACGGGGTATCAATCTTCAGATAGAGGTGGACGACGTGATGCCGTTATTGGACAGTCTGGCGCATCATCACATTCCGCTTTACCGACCACTCAAAGATAACTATTACACAATAGAAACCAGCAAAGACGCGACAGGACCACGCGAAGCATGCCAGCGAGAGTTTTTAGTTCAGGATCCCGATGGTTATCTCTTACGCTTCAGCCAGTATATCGAGCAACCGTAGCTCCCTACCCGGCTATGCCGCCAAAAATAGCCCTAATAACCCTTACTTTAATGTGACAACTATCATCATATTGTTAGCTTCATCACGCATAAATGTTTTTATTTGGTTAACCATTAGCTGATTTGTTTGTTTTCGATTATTATAATGCTCGAAAACGAACATTTTGATTTATTCGAGGGTGGAGGAAGAAACGTGGAAACCAAAGATCTCATCGTTATCGGCGGCGGAATTAACGGTGCAGGCATCGCCGCAGATGCGGCTGGGCGAGGGCTATCAGTCCTGTTGTTGGAAGCGCAGGATCTTGCCTGTGCCACGTCCTCTGCCAGCTCTAAGCTGATTCACGGCGGCCTGCGCTACCTTGAGCACTATGAGTTTCGTTTGGTCAGCGAAGCACTGTCTGAACGCGAAACGCTGCTGAAAATGGCTCCGCACATTATTTTCCCAATGCGCTTTCGTTTGCCCCATCAGCCGCACCTGCGTCCAGCCTGGATGATTCGTATCGGCCTGTTCATGTATGACAACATTGGCAAACGCGTCAGCCTGCCTGCCAGTAAGGGACTGAAATTCGGTGCAGATTCCGTTCTTAAGCCTGAGTTGAAGCAAGGCTTTGAATATTCTGACTGCTGGGTGGACGATGCGCGTCTAGTGGTGTTAAACGCGCAGGAAGTGGCAAAACGCGGCGGAGAAGTCCGCACCCGCACCAAAGTTACCCGCGCTCGCCGTGAACAAGGCGTGTGGATTGTGGATGCCGTTGACTCACTGACCGGCGAAACCTTCACCTGGCGTGCCAAAGGCCTGGTGAATGCGACCGGCCCGTGGGTGAAAGAATTCTTTGATGACGGCTTACAGCTGAAATCGCCTTACGGCATCCGTTTGATCAAAGGCAGCCACATCGTGGTGCCAAGAGTCCATAACCAGCCGCAGGCGTATATTCTGCAAAACAAAGATCACCGTATTGTATTCGTGATCCCGTGGCAGGATGACTACTCGATCATCGGTACGACCGACGTAGAGTACAAAGGTAATCCGCACGATGTGAAGATCGATGACAACGAAGTCGGCTACCTGCTGGATGTGTATAACGACCATTTCAAACAGCAACTTACGCGTGACGATATCGTCTGGACTTACTCCGGCGTGCGCCCACTGTGCGATGACGAGTCCGATTCTCCACAGGCGATTACCCGTGATTACACGCTGTCGGTAGACGATGACAACGGTCAGGCTCCACTGCTTTCCGTGTTTGGCGGCAAGCTGACGACGTACCGTAAACTGGCAGAGCACGCGCTGGACAAGCTCCACAAATACTATCCTCAGGCGGGTAAAGCCTGGACGAAAGATGCGGTACTGCCGGGCGGTGATATCGCTGGCACGCGTGATGACTACGCCGCCGCGCTGCGTCGCCGCTTCAATCTGCCTGAATCACTGACGCGCCGTTACAGCCGTACCTACGGTTCAAACAGCGAACTGATTCTGGCAAACGTGAAAGGCCTCAGCGATCTGGGTGAAGATTTCGGTCATGACCTGTATGAAGCCGAACTGCGCTATTTGGTCGAGAAAGAATGGGCGGTCACGCTGGACGACGTCATCTGGCGCCGCACCAAACTGGGCATGCGCTTTGATGACGCGCAGAAACAACGCATCAGCGACTGGTTAGTCAGCTACCGCCAACAACAGATGGCAAAAGCGGGTTAATCGTTCCTATCTTTACTTCTCGATCAGGCACCCTGATCGAGAAGCCTCCCCACTATAAATAGCAGACGTCAAACATCCGCAACATACTCATATCGTACCCTGCCCTCAGATGATGATCAGGCCTTTTTATTCGCCGCCTAACTTATTTTTAATGATATTATTTCAATATTAATCAATAAGCTTGCTTATTTTTAGTCCTTTCTTTGTGCTATTGGTTCCATGAGCATCTTGCTATCCTTTTCCCGTACTTTCTTTCTCAAAGGGAATATCGTCAGGGATGTCACAGGGATCGTTTTTATTATTCTGCCTACCGCCTAAGACACGCGCTCTGCTTGCTTTCTACGGTGTGAAACACCGAATCGCTGTTCAACCTAAATTCTCTGCACTTTTCTCTGAAGCCGCGCTCTTTCTCGCGCGGTGTTTGGCCAACGTGAGCTGTCGTGTGAGCAGACCCAGACCAGAACTCAGATTTTCATATTAATCAGGATAGCGACGTGCCGCTCCGAGGGAACCTGAGGCGTGCAGTAGCCATGGTCACAACACAAAAACAACAAGGAGAGGCCGATGGCAAACAGTACAGGATTACAGTTCACCGTAAAGGTTGGCGCTCTGGAGGCTGGCACTTTTGCGGTGGTGGACTTCAGGCTGGATGAGGGGTTGAATTGCCCCTTCAGCCTGTCGCTGAGTCTGGCGAGCGCGTTGCCGGATGTGGATTTTGGTGCGGTGCTGGACCAGCCGTGCGAGCTGATGATTTGGTATGAGGGCGAGTTAAAACGCCGAGTCAGCGGGATTATTAGTGGATTCACGCAGGGTGACACCGGATTTCGGCGCACGCGCTATCAGGCGGAAGTCCGTCCGGCGCTGTGGCGACTGGGTCTGCGCACCAACGCCCGCATCTTTCAGGCGCAGAAGCCGGAAGCGATTATCGGTGCATTGCTGGAAGAAGCAGGCGTTACCGACTACGCCTTTGCGCTGCGCCATGAGCACGCGGTGCGGGAATACTGCGTACAGTATCGGGAAAGTGATTTAGCGTTTATCACCCGACTGGCGGCGGAGGAAGGTCTGTACTTCTTCCACGAGTTCGAGGAAGGCAAGCATCGGGTCGTGTTTGCCGATGATGCGGGGGCGCTGACCAAAGGGCCTAAGCTGTTCTTCAATCTGGCGACACAGGGGTTAAGTGAGGGCGAATATGTCCGGCGTTTCCACTACGCGGAGCGAGTGAGCACGGCCGAAGTGGAACTGAAGGACTACAACTTCAAGACGCCGGCTTACGGGCTGTCACACAAGAAGATGAGCGGTGAGCTGGCGCACCAACGTGAAAGTTATCAGCATTACGACTATCCGGGGCGCTATAAACAAGACCCGAGCGGCAAGGCGTTCAGCGGTTACCGGCTGGATGCGCTGCGGTCAGGGGCGGTGACAAGCGAAGGGGAATCCAACTGCGCGGGGCTGATGCCGGGCAATACCTTTACCCTGACGGAGCACCCGAATGCGACGCTGAACGCGGTGTGGCAGACGGCGAGCGTGACGCACGTCGGGCAGCAGCCGCAGGCGCTGGAAGAGGAAAGCGGCGGCGAACCGACAACCATAAGCAACAGTTTTGCGGTGGTGAAGGGCACAACGACGTGGCGCGCTGCGATGCCGTACAAACCGATGGTGGACGGCCCGCAAATCGCGACGGTGGTCGGTCCGGCGGGTGAAGAGATTTACTGCGACCCGTACGGTCGGGTAAAACTGCAATTCCCGTGGGATCGCTATGGCGCGAGCAACGACCAAAGCTCTTGCTGGGTGCGCGTCAGTCAGGGCTGGGCGGGTGGCCAATACGGCATGATCGCTATCCCACGCATCAGCCATGAAGTGATTGTCAGCTTCCTCGAAGGTGACCCAGACCAGCCGATTATCACCGGGCGTACGTTCCACGCGACCAACCGTCCTCCTTACGACCTGCCTGCGCACAAGACGCGTACCGTGCTACGCACGGAAACTCATCAGGGTGAAGGATTCAATGAGCTGCGCTTTGAAGATCAGGCCGGGCAGGAAGAAATTTATATTCACGGGCAGAAAGACCTGAACGGCCTGATTGAGAACGATGTTGTCTGGCACATCAAACATGATGCCCACACGGATATTGATAATGAGCGGGTAACGCGAATCAAAGCCAACGATCACCTGACGGTCGAGAACGAGAAACGTGATCATGTTAAAGGGGATTACTCACTGAGCGTCGATGCCTCGATGCACCAGAAACTGGGGCAGGCTTTGCTGGTTGAGGCCGGACAAGAGGTTCATCTTACATCTGGCAACAAGATAGTGCTGGAAGCCGGGGCTGAACTGACGCTCAAAGTGGGTGGCAGCTTCGTGAAGATTGATCCCAGTGGCGTGACGCTGGTTGGCCCCAGCATCAAGATGAATTCAGGCGGCAGCCCCGGTTTTGGTTCTGGCTGGGCAGGTCAAATGCCCACCTTTCCGGGGGCGGTTGAGGTGGTTAAAGCGCCCCAACCGCCACAGGTGCCACCTCTTGAAAAACCAGTCTGTATTCCCTGTCTGCTACGCGCCATGGCGCAGGGCGATGCGTTGGTTCAGGGAGAATAAGATGCTACCCAAAGCAATCTGGCACCAGAATGCCTGTGTCGTCCTGCTGGAAGGGGCTTACCTCACCCCAGAGCAGCGGGTACGGTTGAGTGAAAGGCCATTTTTACCGCTCTATTTTCATGATGACGTGTTTGAACTGATCAATCTTGGACCCTGGCTTTGGCATTGTCCGCAATCGGAAGAGAGATTACTGGCTACGCTCGTTCAGCAGGGGCATGTGGTTGGCCTGCTGGAGAGCGACCAACCCCTCAGTACCTTGCAAAAGCAACTGGCTTTGGGTGTGAGGGTGATTGAACCCGAAGGGCAATTTAGCCAACTGCTGCGATTCTACACACCGCAGGCGTTGCCTCTGCTTATCGAGCAATACGACGCCCCGTGGCTCGGTGGGCTTTTTGGGGGGATCGACCGCTGGTGGTTACGAGAGAATGACGGCAGTTGGCGCGAACTGAGTCTGTCGATCCCTCCCACTGAACCTGTTCTGGTTAAATTGACGCCTGAGTTATATCAAGCGTTGCAGGGCTCACCTGATGAACATCGCCTGCTGGCCCTGTGGCAAGAGGGGGAAAACATCAGGCATTTTCCCCCTTGTGAAAGAATGCGCATGGTCCGCAAGGCATTGGAGAAAGCCGAAAAAGCTGGCGCGACAGAGGCACAACGACGGCTGTGGGCATTAGCCTATCTGGAAGGTGGCCGTCAGGCGTTGGAAGAGCAAAAGGGACGAACATGAGCGCGACAACCGGTTTGATAAGAGCAATCTCGGGGCTGATAACGGCGATATGGCAGATATTACCGCGCTGGGGGCGGTGGCTGGCGAGTATTCTGCTGGTGCTCTGGCTGGGCTGGACGTTCCTGATTCAGGAGCGACATGGCGGGGCGTCATTGGTTGTTATGTCAGTAATGGATCGCCCGATTAGCTATGCCTATGTCAACGGTAATATGGGGGGAAATACAGATGCATTTGACGGACGAAATGCGGGGGGAAAAACCGCAGGCCCTTACCGGATAGGCGGAGATACGGCCAATATTAAATGGGAACTTGCGATGACTCGCAAACAATATAACGAGCTTGGATATCGTCCAGAGATCCATGCTGTAGTCTTACCGATGCCTAAACGAGAGAAAGGGCAGAATGATTTCTGTGTGCTGTTTTTGCCAGATAACAAGCCGATGATACGTTGGGCCTATCGTTGTCACCTTGATATGCAGGATGTAATAAATCCTTATCGGACAAGGAAGTTGTAATGGTGGATTGGGATGATCTGGAGTGTCGCGTTGCGCGTGAAGAGAGCCGTCATCAGGCAGGCGTGATGGCTACCCGGCGCGTAACAAAGGAATTGAATCAGCAAGAGCAAAAGGGACGAACATGAGTGCGGCAAACGGTTTGATAAGAGCAATTTCGGGGCTGATAACGGCGATATGGCAGATATTACCGCGCTGGGGGCGGTGGCTGGCGAGCATTCTGCTGGTGCTCTGGCTGGGCTGGACGTTCCTGATTCAGGAACGGCACGGTGGGGCGTCGATCGTGGTTCATTCAGTGATCGATCGTCCCATTAGCTATGTGTATGTCAACGGCAATATGGGAGGAAATACCGATGCGTTTGATGGGCTTAATACGGGAGGCAGTTCTGCGGGCCCCTATCGTATAGAGGGAGATACAGTAAAGATCAAATGGGAACTTGCGATGACCCGCCGACAATATGATGAGCTGGGCTATCGCCCTGAGATTCATACAGTTATTTTATCCATGCCTAAGAGGGAAAAAGGGCAAGATAATTTCTATGTGCTGTTTTTGCCGGATAACCAGGTGATGGTGCGCTGGGTTGGATGGGGTATCCCTGGTATGAAAGATGTAATTGATACTTATCGGACAAGGAAGTTGTAATGATCGATTGGGATGATCTGGAATGCCGCGTTGCGCGTGAAGAAAGCCGTCATCAGGCAGGGATAGGTACTTGTTCATTGGCGTTACAGATCGGTTTTTTCTTCGATGGCCTGAAACGCAATATCAATGTGGATGAAGAGAGCCAGCGTCTGACTAACGTAGGGCGCTTGTTTCGTGCTCACTCTTTTGAGATCAAAGCCAGCCTCACATCTGCATATTCATCTGCCAAAATCTATGTTCCCGGTTTAGGTACCCTCCTTGACGATACGCCGTCCGAAAGGTTGGACAGCATTCTGGACGCCAGACAGCAGGCGTTGCCTGAAGATTATGCCGATGCACTGGTTGAGCAGGGCAAAGAAACGGCGGTCGATACTGTTAAGGGCGTTTTCAAAGAGGACTGGAGTCAGGTGCTCTCCAATAAGCTGGGCGACCTGGTGACCATGAAGAGTGGCTTCGATGCCACGGTATCTGCGGCCAAAAAGGCGGCGACCCGCGCACTGCTCGAAGCAACCGAACCGATTCGGGATAACCCGATAGTGGCCGAGTTGCTAATGACCGGCGTCGATGCGCGGGTGGATTTGGCTAAAAACAAGTTCAAAGAAAGCATCGTACTGAGTAAAAAAGAGAATCAACTGCCCATCAAACTGGTCCAGATTTCGGTGTTCGGTGCCGATCTGGGTGCCGCGTTAGCCCGACGCTTTATCGATGAGCTGCTGGAGTCGGTCTGTACCAAAGTAGGAAACGAATACCGCTACGAAGACAGTAAGGTTGAAGTAATTTTTGCTGGCCTGTTCGACTGCACGCGCCGCAGTTCGATGGATATGGGTGATACCGTAGCTACCATCTCTGACGGGGCGGGATTAGTTGCCCGACACCCTGTTGTTGGGCTTATCACCACGGCCTTTGGCGCGAAAGTGATTACGTTCGATAAACCCCTTCATCCCGCCGTAAAAAAAGCGTTGCACCTGATCGCGGCACATGAACGGCGAGAATATCGTCCTCTGTTGCCTTTGGGACCGCTCCGGTCCGGCTGGCGTGAAGTGCTCTGCCCCGGCATCAGTGAAGATGTGACGGGCGGGCTGTTACCCGACGAACAGCGCCCCAGTGCCGAACTGTGTCGGGTACCACTACGACAGATGTATGAAACCGCACGTCGGGCTCAGGTGCCTTTTCCTAACTTCTCCATCCTTGATGCTAAAAACCCACGAGTAGCCCAGTATTTCATCATGCAGGATAGTCGGCTGGGTTACTCCGCGAAAAAATACAGTGAGTACTACAGCAAATGGGTGGGGAAAATGAACCCGACACCGGAAGCGTTCGAACTGCATATGATCCACTACTGCTTTTGGCTGGGGGAAAAATTGCATGACTATAAAATACTTCGCCAAAACGTGAGTGGAAGCGAGCGGGATAAACTCAACGCGCAGTGGGGATGGCTAATACAGGTCGGGCGCGATGCGGAAAACGTGTTGAGAAGCAGAGGGCTGAGTCGGCAGATGTATCGGGGGGCCGATTTGGTGAAGTTCTTTAATGGCATTAAGCGGGTGCCTCGTGAGGCGGATATCTTCTTCAATTATTTTATGCACGATTTTACGTCTGAGGAACTCAAGTTCGCTACGCTGAACGAGCAGGCGAATACGATGTTGAGGAACAATAATTTCTTCGTCCCGCGTGGAATAGAGATATTGGCTGTCGATGACGAAGCCGCAGCATGAGCGTTGCAACAAGCCTGACCCTCTGCCTTCTCACGGTCATACTCGGACCATCAGCAGTGGTTCATCCTGTGTGTTCATTGATAGCAAACCCGCTGCACGTTCTGGGGATGAAGTAAGTTGCGGTGGCGTATTGATTCGTGGGGGAAGTGTGAATATAGGCTGATATACCACATCCCCTCCTTAGTAAACAGGCGTTCATTGAACGCCTGTTGTCTTTTTAAGAACTAGCCATCAATAGCAGAACCCTTTTCTCATCACAGCCGTATCGGTTTGATATTCCAGATATCTTCTGCATATTCGCCGATAGTACGGTCAGACGAGAAATAGCCCATGCTGGCAATATTCTGGACAGCACAGCGCGCCCACTCGTCCTTATTCTGATACAGCTCATCAACCCGATCCTGCGTATCCACATAGCTGCGATAGTCTGCCAGTAGCTGGTAGTAATCACCAAAATTCACTAGTGAATCAAACAGATCGCTGTAGCGTCGGCTATCATCAGGGCTGAAGACACCCGTGGTGATTTGCGTCAGCACGCGGTGTAGCTCTTCGTCCTGATCGTAATATTGCCGTGGGTTATAACCGCTCTGGCGTAGCGCTTCGACCTGATCGGCCGTGTTGCCGAAGATAAACATATTCTCTTCGCCAATATGTTCCAGCATTTCGACATTCGCCCCATCCAGCGTGCCGATCGTCAGCGCACCGTTCAGTGCAAACTTCATGTTGCTGGTCCCGGACGCTTCCGTCCCCGCCAGCGAGATCTGTTCAGAAAGATCCGCAGCCGGAATGATCAGCTGTGCCAGGCTCACGCTGTAGTTTGGGATGAATACCACCTTCAACCGATCGTGCAGTGCCGGATCGTTATTGATCACCTTCGCGACGTCGTTGATCAAGTTAATGATGTGCTTCGCCATGTAATAGGCCGATGCGGCCTTGCCCGCAAAGATGGCGACGCGCGGAACACGTTCAACCTCGGGATCGTCCTTAATGCGGTTATAGAGCGTGATGATGTGCAACACATTCAACAACTGCCGTTTGTATTCGTGAATACGCTTAATCTGCACGTCAAACAAGGACTCAGGGTTAACCACAATATTCAGATTTTCCGCCATATAGGTCGCTAAACGCACTTTGTTCTTTAGCTTTACCTTACTGATTTTCTGCACAAACGCCGGATAATCGATGTGTTGTTTAAGTTCACTCAACTGGCTCAGATCGGTGCGCCAGGTCTGCCCTATTGTGTCGTCCAGTAGTTTGGATAGCGACGGGTTGGCCAGCGCCAGCCAGCGCCGCGGCGTCACGCCATTGGTTTTATTACAGAAGCGGTTGGGGAAGATTCGGGCGAAGTCGGCAAACAAGGACTGCACCATCAGATCCGAATGCAGCTCCGATACACCGTTCACTTTATGACTGGCGATCACCGCCAGCCACGCCATCCGTATTTTACGCCCGTTGTTTTCATCAATGATGGAAACCCGCGCCAGCAGCTCGTTGTCATCGGGGATTTCTTTCTGCACGTATTCCAGAAAATGCTCGTTGATTTCGAAAATCAATTGCAGATGGCGCGGCAGGATTTTACCCAGCATATCGACGGACCAGGTTTCCAACGCTTCCTGCATCAGCGTATGGTTGGTGTAGGAAAAGACCTTCTTCACTACGGCCCACGCTTCTATCCACTTGAATTTATGCTCATCGATCAGCAAACGCATCAGCTCAGGGATGGCCAGCACCGGGTGAGTATCGTTTAGGTGAATGGCAAATTTTTCCGCCAAATTGGCGTAAGTCTTATGCATCATCCAGTGGCGATTGAGAATGTCCTGCACCGTAGCGGAAACCAGGAAGTATTCCTGACGCAGGCGCAGCTCGCGACCAGAGTAGGTGGAATCATCGGGATACAGCACGCGCGACACGTTTTCCGAGTGGTTTTTATCTTCCACCGCCGCAAAATAGTCGCCCTGATTGAATTTACCCAGATTGATTTCGTTACTGGCCTGCGCACCCCACAGGCGCAGTGTGTTGGTGGCATCGGTATCGAAACCCGGAATGATTTGGTCGTAGGCGCACGCGATAACTTCTTCCGTTTCCAGCCAGCGTAACTTGCTGCCTTCCTGCTGGATACGCCCCCCAAAACGCACTTTATAGCGCGTGCTGTGGCGCGGGAATTCCCACGCATTACCGTATTCCAGCCAGTAGTCCGGTGACTCTGCCTGCTTGCCGTTAACAATGTTCTGTTTGAACATGCCGTATTCGTAGCGAATACCGTAGCCGCGCCCCGGCAGGGCCATCGTCGCCAGCGAATCGAGGAAGCAGGCAGCCAGACGCCCCAAACCGCCGTTCCCTAAGCCGGGGTCATTTTCTTCCTGTAGCAGATCGTCCAGTTCCAGCCCCATGCCATCCAGCGCCGCTTTCAGATCTTCATACAGCCCCATCGCCAGCAGCGCGTTCGACAGCGTCCGCCCCAGCAAAAATTCCATCGACAGGTAATACACCTGTCGCACATCTTGAGACAGCTGTGCCCGGTTCGAGCGTAGCCAGCGTTCCACCATGCGGTCGCGCACGGCCAGCAGCGTGGCATTCAACCAGTCATGTTTATTCGCAATCGAGGGATCTTTCCCCACGGTAAACATGAGTTTGTAAGCAATAGAGTGTTTCAGCGCTTCCACACTGATCGTTGGCGAAGTATAGATAAACGGCGAGTTCATAATATTCATTCCCAAGTGAGTGTTACCCTACCCTGTCGTTTTCAGATTGCACAAGGATGACGCGCAGTGCGAAAACTAGTGGGTATGCAAGCGTTGATATAGCGCACCATAAGCCTGAGCAGAAACCTGCCAACCAAAGTCCATTGCCATCGCCTGACGCTGCACATAGCGCCATAGCGTAGGTCGGGACCACAACACGAACACACGACGAATCGCGCGGGATAGCGATCCCACGCTGCAATCGTTAAAGACAAACCCGCTTGCCAGACCATCCGCCAAATTCTCCAGCGAACAGTCGGATACCGTATCCGCCAGCCCCCCAGTTCGGCGCACCAGCGGCAACGTGCCATACTTCAAGCCGTAGAGCTGCGTTAACCCGCAAGGCTCAAATCGGCTGGGAACCATGATGACATCCGCGCCGCCAATGATGCGGTGCGAGAAGGCTTCGTGATAGCCAATCTGTACGCCAACCTGACCGTGATATTCCGCAGCGGCAGCCAGAAAACCTTCCTGCAAATCGGCATCCCCTGCGCCCAACACTACCAGTTGGCCGCCCTGCTCCAACAGATCGGGTATCGCGCTTAACGCGATATCGAGTCCTTTCTGGCTGGTCAGGCGGCTGACGATAGCGAAAACCGGCGCCTTATCGTCCACTTTCAGGCCCATCGCCGTTTGCAGATGTCGCTTGTTTTCGGCTTTGTTCGCCAGCGCCTCGCGGCTGTAATGGTTAGTCAGTAAAGGATCGTGCGTCGGATTCCAAATCGTCTCGTCTACGCCATTGAGGATACCGGACAGGCGCCCTTCTTCTTCACGCGTCTTCAGCAAGCCTTCCATACCATAGCCATAGGCTGGCAGCGTGATCTCATGCGCGTAGGTCGGGCTCACGGTCGTAATATGATCCGCGTAGAACAACCCTGCCTTGAGGTAGGAAATCTGACCGTAGAACTCTAGCCCGTAGACCTGAAAGAAGTCGCTCGGCAAGTGAAGATTCGCCATATGTCCGGCAGCGAACAGTCCCTGATAGGCGAGATTGTGAACGGTAAAGACCGATTTCGCTGGGCGGTTGCGAGCCGCCAGATAAGCACAGGTCAGCCCCGCGTGCCAGTCATGGGCATGCACAATATCGGGCCGCCAATAGTGGTCCAGCCCGCACGCCATTTCGCATCCCATCCACCCCAGCAGCGCGAACCGCAGGTAGTTATCGGCATAAGCGTAAAGCGCCGGGTCGTGATAAGGGCTGCCCGCGCGTTCATATAGCTCGGGCACATCAATCAAATAAATACCGACGCCGTTAAAATGGCCGAACAGCAAGGTCACGTGTCCGGCGAAGGTATCCAGCTCACGCACAACCTGTAGGTTAGCAATGCCTTTTTTCAGATCGGGGAAGGCAGGCAAGATGACGCGAACATCCATCCCCGCCGCAATCTGCGCGCCGGGCAACGCACCAGCCACATCCGCCAGTCCGCCGGTTTTCAATAGTGGAAATAGCTCTGAACAAACATGTAAGACCCGCATTATTACTCCCGTTTTGTTCCGATGGTGTTTATAGCTTTTCCAACATCGATCGCGTAACCAGCACGATCCCCTCTTCCGAACGGTAAAAACGGCGGCTATCCTCTTCCGCGTTCTCACCAATCACCATGCCTTCCGGCAAGTGGCAGGCGCGATCGATCACACAACGGCGTAAACGGCAGGAGCGCCCCACGTTGACATCCGGCAGGATCACCGTCGAATCTATACTGCAAAACGAATTGACCCGCACGCGCGGGAACAGCACCGAATGCGTGACAACCGAGCCGGAAACAATGCAACCTCCCGATACCAGCGAGTTCATCGTCATGCCATGGCTGCCGGAACGGTCCTGAACAAATTTGGCTGGCGGCAACGATTCAATGGCAGAGCGAATCGGCCAGTGCCGATCGTACACATCCAGCTCCGGCGTCACTGACGCCAGATCGAGATTGGCGCGCCAGTAGGCTTCCAGCGTGCCGACATCCCGCCAATACTGGTGCTCATCTTCACCTGACGTAACGCACGACAGGGTAAAAGGGTGCGCCCAGGCCAAACGCTGCGAGACAATCTTCGGGATCAGGTCCTGGCCAAAGTCGTGGGCAGAATCCGACGCGTTACGATCTGTTTCCAGCAATTGATAAAGATAGTCCGCATTAAAAACATAGATCCCCATGCTCGCGAGCGCCATATCCGGGTTATCCGGCATCGGCGTCGGGTTATCCGGTTTTTCGGCAAAATCGAGGATGCGATGCTGTTTGTCCACGCTCATTACGCCAAAGGCGCTGGCTTCTTCCAGAGGCACGGGCAGGCAGGCGACCGTGCATTCTGCCCCCTTCTCCACGTGATCAATCAGCATACGTGAGTAGTCCATCTTGTAGATGTGATCGCCCGCGAGGATCACCATATACTCCGCACGGTAGCGCCGAATAATGTCGAGATTCTGGCAAACCGCATCCGCCGTTCCCCGATACCAGTGATCGGTAGAATAGCGTTGCTGCGCAGGAAGCAAATCCACAAATTCGTTCATTTCCGCATTCAAAAACGACCAGCCGCGCTGAATATGCTGCACCAGCGTATGCGACTGATATTGCGTAATCACGCCAATGCGGCGTATGCCGGAGTTCAGGCAGTTAGAGAGCGCGAAATCAATAATGCGAAACTTGCCGCCAAAGTGGACGGCGGGCTTGGCACGCAGCGCCGTCAACCCTTTCAGTCGCGTCCCACGGCCTCCGGCCAAAATTAATGCCACGGATTTTAAAGGGAGCTGTCTTGCCAACATCAGAGGGTCATGCTTGTCGTTGTTCACCATGGCTATCTCCTGATTATTCTTTTTAATGGCTTGCGCTTAGGCGGTCTGTTTTATCAAGACGCATACCGCCTGCGCTTGTCCGTGCCACATTCCGCCCTCAGGCGGGTTCGTCTCATCAAACGGCGGTGAAACCTGCCAGTGGCCTTCTGGCAACATGAACGCGCCGGCATGCAGGCTGGCGTTGACCAGCACAAGCCAACGACCGGAAAGTAAAATCTGTAGCTGATGCTCCCCCTGTTCCCACTGCGGCGGCGTCAAAGGCTGCCCTTCTCTGTTCAGCCACTGCACTGCACCGTCCCCTTCTTGCCACCACGTTTCCTGCTGTAACGCCGGGATCGTGCGACGAAGTTGGATCAATCCGGCGACAAATTCCCGTAAGCCACGATCCGCATGATCCCAATGCAGCCAAGTCAATTCATTGTCCTGACAGTAGGCGTTGTTGTTGCCCTGCTGGCTGTGCCCCAGTTCATCGCCCGCCAGTAGCATCGGTGTTCCCTGCGACAGTATCAGCGTCGTCAGCAGCGCCTTCTGGCTAGCCTGTCGGCGTTGATGGATGTCGTCATCGGCTTCCAGACCTTCCGTGCCGTGGTTATTGCTGAAGTTACTGTCTGTGCCGTCGCGGTTACCCTCGCCGTTGGCGTCGTTGTGCTTATGGTTGAAACTCACCAGATCGCGCAGCGTAAAGCCGTCATGGGCCGTCAGTTTGTTGATAGAGGCGTAAGGCAGGCGGTCGCGCTGCTGGAAGATGTCGCTGGAGGCGGCAAAACGGCGGGCAAATGCGCCGAGAGAAATATCACCATGCAGCCAAAAGCGGCGCATGTCGTCACGATAACGGTCGCTCCACTCGGCGAACGGCGTCGGAAATTGACCCAGCTGATAGCCGCCATGCCCGATATCCCACGGTTCGGCGATCAGCTTGCAGCCCTGTAAGCGGTTATCGTTTTTCATGGCAGACAGCAGCGGTGCAGCGGCGGTAAAATCGGGAGTACGACCCAACACCGTTGCCAGATCGAAACGGAAACCGTCAACGTGGCAAACCTCGCGCCAGAAGCGCAGGCAGTCCATCACCCAGTCCATCACCGCAGGGTGATTCAGGCGCAGCACATTGCCGCAGCCGGTCCAGTTGTGGTATTCACCGCTGTCGCCCAGCCAGTAATAACTGCGGTTGTCGATGCCGCGCTGGCAGAGCGTAGGGCCTTCAACGTCCAGTTCGGCGCTATGGTTGAACACCACATCCAGAATGACCTCAATACCCGCGTTATGCAGGGCCTTCACCGCATCCCGGAATTCATTCAGCGCGTCGTCGCCTGCGGCCAGACTGTTATCCACCGCAAACGGCAGCAGTACGTTATAGCCCCAGTAATTACGCAGCCCAATCTGTTGAAGCCGGGGTTCATCGGCATGCTGCTGCACCGGAAGCAGTTCCAGCGCGGTGATGCCCAGCGATGTCAGATAATCAATCATCACCGGATGACCCAAGGCGGCATAGCTGCCACGAATATCTTCGGGAATATCAGGGTGCAGTTGCGTCAGCCCGCGAACGTGCGCCTCATAAATTACCGTCTGGTTCCAAGGCGTTTGCGGATGTTGGTCATCCTGCCAGTCGTAATCCTCTGCCGTGACGACGCACTTCGCCATAATCTCAGCACTATCGCGTTCATCCCGCTGGTCAATTCCGCCTTGCAAGCTAGCATCATCCACCACCCAGCCATCAAGCTGACGGGCGCACGGGTCTAACAGCAGCTTATGCGGGTTGAAACGTAAACCCTGTGACGGCTCGAATGGCCCATCAACTCGGAAACCGTAGCGTAAGCCAGGCTGCGCATCGGGAAGATAGCCATGCCAGATATCGCCACTGCGCGCGGTTAGCACGATCCGCTGTTCCTGCTGGCGCTCATCAAACACACACAGTTCTACCCGCTCGGCATCCGCCGAAAACAGCGCGAAATTCACGCCATTGCCGTCAAAACTTGCCCCCAGCGGCGTCGGCTTGCCCGTCTGCAATTCCGCCATTTACGCCTCCTTCACCAGATACAGTGTGGCAAGCGGCGGAATAGTCAGAACAAGAGAATGCTGGCGCTGATGGCTGCCCCACTCCTCGCTATAAATCGTCCCGACATTGCCCTGATCGCTACCGTTGTAGTGAACAGAATCGGTGTTCATGACTTCACGCCAGCCACCGGGCTGGTTAATGCCAATCCGATAGCCGTAACGTGGCACAGGCGTAAAGTTGCTGACCACCAGCACTTCATTGCCTTGTTCATCGCGTCGGATAAAGGCGAAGACTGAGTTTTCCCGATCGTCCACCACCAGCCATTCAAAGCCCTGTGGCTGAAAATCCAGCTGATACAGCGACGGTTGCTGGCGATAATAATGGTTGAGATCGCGCACCAGCGCCTGCACGCCCCGATGCCACCCTTCTGGTTCATCCAGCAGATGCCAATCCAGACTGGCGTCGTGATTCCACTCACGCCCTTGCGCAAACTCACAGCCCATAAACAGCAGCTTCTTGCCGGGATAGGCCCACATAAAGCCGTAATAGGCACGTAAATTGGCAAATTTCTGCCATACATCACCGGGCATACGATCCAGCAGCGAACGCTTACCGTGCACCACTTCGTCGTGAGACAGCGGCAGCACAAAATTCTCGCTATAGGCGTACAACATGCCGAATGTCAGCAGATCGTGATGGTGTTTACGGTGAACCGGATCGAGCTGCATATAGGTCAGTGTGTCGTGCATCCAACCCATGTTCCACTTGTAGTGGAATCCTAAACCATTGCAGTCGGGTGGTAGCGTGACGCCCGGATAATCGGTGGACTCTTCGGCAAGCGTGATGGCCGCAGGCGCAGCATGGCCCAGCGTATGGTTGGTGTAGCGCAGAAACGCGATGGCTTCGAGGTTCTCTTTACCGCCGTAATGGTTCGGCACCCACTCGCCTTCACTGCGGCTGTAGTCGCGATAAATCATGGAAGCCACGGCGTCTACCCGTAGCCCATCAATGCCATAACGCTCCATCCAGAACAGCGCATTACCCGCCAGATAGTTACGTACCTCATGGCGGCCATAATTATAAATCAACGTATTCCAGTCCTGATGATAGCCTTCGCGCGGATCGGAGTATTCATACAGCGCGGTGCCGTCAAACTGTGCCAGACCGTATTCATCGCCGGGAAAGTGCCCCGGCACCCAGTCCAGCAAGACGTTGATGCCCGCACCATGGAGCGCGTCAACAAACGCTCTAAAATCTGATGCCGTACCGAAACGGCGCGTTGGCGCATACAGCCCTAGCGGCTGATAACCCCAACTGCCATCGAACGGGTGTTCGTTAATCGGCATTAACTCAACGTGCGTGAAGCCCATGTATTGCACATAATCAATCAGTTGATTCGCCAGCTCCTGATAGCTCAGCCAGAAATTGTTATCCGTATGCCGTCGCCAGGAACCGAGATGGACTTCATAAATGGAGATAGGGGAACGCAGGCTATTCGCCTCGCGACGCGCCTCATTAGTCGGGACTTTCTCGGGCAGCGGCGTAATCAGCGATGCCGTATCCGGGCGCATTTGCGCTTCAAACGCATACGGATCGGCCTTCAACCGGACGCTGCCGTGGCTGTCGATCATTTCATATTTGTAAAGCTGCCCCGCTTTCACGTCGGGTAGAAACAGCTCCCAAATGCCGTTTTCCTTGCGTAACCGCATCGGATGACGTCGGCCATCCCAGAAGTTGAACTGCCCCACCACCGAAACACGTTGAGCATTCGGCGCCCAGACGGCAAAACGCGTGCCCTCAACCCCGTCCAGCGTTTCCAGATGTGCGCCTAGCCGCTCGTAAGGTCGTAAGTGGGTGCCTTCAGCCAAAAGCCAAATGTCCATATCCTGCAACAGCGGGCCAAAACGGTAAGGATCTTCAATCACCCAGGTTTCTTCACGCCAGGTCACGGCTAATTGATAGTGAAAATCATGTTTCCGATTCGGCACTAGACCACAAAAAAAACCGCGTCCATCTACACGTTCCAGCTCAACAATTTTTCGTCCATTGCTAGCATCAACAACCCAAGCTGCGTCCGCATCCGGCAGCAATGCTCGAACTTCAAGGCCTTTGGAGGAATGATGCATACCTAACAGCGAAAACGGATCGGCATAATGCCCGGAAAAAAGTGAATTAATCGCCTCAGAAAACGCTGACATGGTATCCATCCTCTGATTAACCATTTGAATTAAATAAATAAACTATATAAAAAGTGTATTACGCTGCGTTTATATTCTTTCGTCACTTATCTTTAACAAAAAGCCAATAAAAATAATGAGTTATTAGCTTGCTAATGAATAACGGCGACGTGTAAAAATAATGAATACTATGAAAGAGTTCTTGAACCACACCGCCTAATTTAGCGTAGTCAAAGAACGGAGAAATATCTGAGAACTGATGAAGTTTTTCCGTTTATATTTATATGAATAAGTTATGACGCGGGATAATTAGCATCTTTTGTTTAAAGATCGATTCGTCCGCTAGCAAAAAGCAGTACAATTTGGCGATTGTGTATGTTGAGACCCCGCTCATGGTTAGCCAGGTTGATCTAATTCTTTCCCTGTTACAGCAGATGTGTGTTTATCTGGTCATCGCTTATCTGCTCAGTAAAACACCGCTGTTTATCCCGCTGATGCAGGTCACCATTCGCCTGCCGCACAAGCTGGTCTGCTATCTGGTTTTTTCCGTGTTTTGCATTATGGGAACCTACTTCGGCCTGCATATAGACGATTCGATTGCCAATACCCGCGCGACAGGCGCGGTGCTCGGGGGCATGCTGGGCGGCCCTTCTGTGGGCTTTCTCGTCGGGTTGACTGGCGGACTACACCGCTATTCGATGGGCGGTATGACTGCGCTGGCCTGTATGTTGTCGACCATTGCCGAAGGCCTGCTCGGCGGGTTGCTGCATCGCTATCTGGCACGTCGTAACCGTATCGATCTGCTCTTTAAACCACTCGTCGTCGGCCTGACCGCACTGGTTGCGGAGATACTACAAATGGCGATTATTCTGCTGGTCGCCCGACCGTTTGATAACGCCGCTGAGTTGGTGAGGGATATTGCGCTACCG
Organism: Pectobacterium atrosepticum; assembly: GCF_000740965.1. Classification (NCBI taxonomy): domain Bacteria; kingdom Pseudomonadati; phylum Pseudomonadota; class Gammaproteobacteria; order Enterobacterales; family Pectobacteriaceae; genus Pectobacterium; species Pectobacterium atrosepticum. The sequence goes on from NZ_CP009125.1 coordinate 4,546,146, forward strand.
ATGATGATCACCAATACCATCGGTTCCGCTATGTTCATGCGCATCCTGCTCGACAGGCGCGCCATTTTTGAAAAATACACTTCTGCATTCTCCGCCAAGGCGCTGCAAATCGCGGCACGCGCCGAAGGGGCGCTGCGTCAGGGGTTCAATCCGCAAAACAGTATGCGCGTTGCCCGTATTTTGTATGAAGAACTGGGTGTCGGTGCCGTGGCGATTACCGATCGCGACAAACTGCTGGCCTTCATCGGGTTAGGCGACGATCACCACAACGTCGGTGCGCCCATCACGTCATCACACACGCGCCGGGCGATAGACAACAATCAGGTGGTGTACGCCGACGGCAACGAGGTGTCTTATACCTGTTCGGTTTCATCGCACTGCAAGCTCGGCTCCACGCTGGTGATCCCACTGCGGGGCGAAGATCAGCGTGTTGTCGGCACGATCAAGCTTTATGAACCCAAGAATAAGCTATTTTCCAGCATTAACCGTACGCTAGGAGAAGGGATCGCCCACCTGCTTTCCGCACAGATTCTGACAGGCCGTTTTGAACAACAGAAACAGCTGCTGGCGCAGTCGGAAATCAAGCTGCTGCACGCGCAGGTCAACCCGCATTTTCTGTTCAATGCACTGAATACGCTGTCCGCCGTGATACGACGCAACCCCGACCACGCCCGCCAGTTGGTGCTGTCTCTGTCGACGTTTTTCCGTAAAAATCTCAAGCGCAGTAACGATGAAGTGTCGCTCAATGATGAGCTGGAGCACGTTAACGCCTATCTGGAAATCGAAAAGGCGCGCTTTGCCGATCACCTGACGGTAGAAATCTCGCTACCGGAGTCGCTGCGCGAAGCGCGACTACCGGCGTTTTCTCTGCAACCGATTGTCGAAAATGCGATTAAGCACGGTACTTCGCAGATGATTGAACACGGACACATCCACATTAGCGGACGTCTGCACGCCAACACGCTGGAACTGTCAGTGGAAGATAATGCTGGCACCTATCAGCCCCGCAGCGGTGGCGATGGTCTAGGCATGAATCTGGTCGACCGCCGTATTAAAGCGCGCTACGGCAACCGCTATGGCATCACGGTAGTCAGCGAAACAGATAAATTCACTCGGGTCGAAGTACGCGTCCCGCTGATTTCAGCGCGCAAGGCATTGGAAAAACTGGATAGCGTGGCGTGACGGGGAGATAGAAGCGTTGCGGGTTGGGTATCGCAGATTAAACACAGCATGAATCTGCGACACGCCATAACGTCAACGTTTCTGCAAACAACGAATATTGTCGTTGATGCGATCCTGAATAGTACGGAGCGTATCCTGCGTGATGCATCCAGGGAACATACCTGCGGCTCTCTTCGCGAAACTGGCAGCGACCTCACCGTATTGCTCTATGATGATATCCACTTGTGATGAGGTCAGATCGGCTTCCTGCACGCCAAGCCTGTGGATCAGCTCACGCGAGATTTCTAATGCTTCGCCCATCACGTCCATTTGATGATATCCCCCTGGGCCTTCACAGTAGGTTACGTCGTATGCTGGTGCCAGTTTCCACTGCCCGGACGATGACATGATATAGGCGAAATTTTTTGTATGATCATCTCGATTATTGAAGATAACGTTAAAGACAACCCGTTCAAAAGCCAGCACTTTCTCTCGGACATCATTGGTACATATCTGAGTTGCGCGCAGAAAATTAGCGTAGTCCAGCGAGCCTGGGCTCTGATAGTTTGCCTCAGTGAAAGCAGCTAGGCTTTGCATCGGGATACGTAAACCGTTTTGTCGATCAAATCGCCTGCTGGCAAACGCTGCTTGCCCGTTGGGCAACTCAATATATTCGGTGTCCGGCGTGTGGATATGGCATTCTCGTAGACATTGCGCATAGACAGCTTCGATAGCACAAACTTCTGGATGTTCCTGTTTTGCTGGAAACTTAAACAGCCAGGCATCCAGACCTGATGCCGCAGATGTCGTCAATGTTTTGGTATCGGGGTCACAATACAACAGCGCTTTGGGCCTCGCCCCTTGAGGCGATCCCCCCATCTGCAATAGCCTTTGCAGGAATTCACCACCTTCTCCATCAAGCACTTCCTGAACTTCAGCAGACAATTGGGCAAGCGGAATATCCTCAGATACTGCGGAGGCTTCAGGCTGAGACGGTTCGAACGACATCGCCCCCATCGCATTGCTGCCGATATAGGTCAGCCGTTCCAAGGGACCAATACGCGCAGTATTGAGACCACGGAGCCTAAACAGACGATCCATCAGCAACATGCCCCAACCATCAGGAAGCGCATCATAGACAGGCCCCGGCAGACCCAGTTGATACGAGGGAAAGCCCCGGGATAGTCTGGGACCGTTCAGAGGCAGCCGAAGTGAAGATAATTCCAGTCCACGGCGAATTGCCTCCTCACTGTACTCAAACATGATCAGTGGACGGCCAGTCAGCGCGGTAGAAGAGGCCAGCCTTCCCCATTGCCAGCGTTCCCCCCACCCCTCGTAGTAAACATCAACGTTATTCACCATCGTTGGAGCTCCTTTTTATACGCCGGCGGGTGGCGTTTTTTTCGTAACGGAGCAAATCATCAAGGCTGTCTATTTTTGGCATAAACAGTGCCGCCAGCTCATTGCTGCGTCCAAGAACCATCGCTACTCTGACCAGATTTTCAAACCCAACATTACGCCCAGATTCCAGGTTGGATACGGTGTTGACGCCAATCCCTGAGCGGGCAGCCACATCTGACTGAGTCATCTGCTGTGACAGCCGTTCCTTGCGCAGTCGCTCACAGAGCAGTTTGACGATTTCGTCAGGTTTACTCATAGATAAATCCATCATATCGTGAGTTATCCTTTTAAAGTGGACTTAACACCCAATATTATAGATTTATTTATTAGTGTTCGACAGAGTTGTGGCGTTAATTTCACCGATAAACGCGATACCGAAGCAAGATAAAATAAACGAAAGTAAATTGCCAAAGAAGCGACTAATAGAGAGGATTTGATCTTATAAACTGGCGCAACACCAAACGATGTTGCGCCAGAAAGCAGGAGAGCTATAGCCAGATAACTACAGCAAGATAACTACAGCAGGATGCGCAGCATACGGCGCAGCGGTTCAGCGGCTCCCCACAGCAGCTGATCGCCGACCGTGAAGGCGGACAGGTATTCCGGCCCCATGTTCAGCTTACGCAGACGACCCACTGGCGTAGAGAGCGTGCCCGTTACCGCAGCAGGCGTCAGTTCACGCATGGTAATGTCGCGATCGTTCGGCACCACTTTCACCCAGTCGTTATGGGTTGCCAGCAGTTGTTCGATTTCCGGCAGCGCGACGTCTTTTTTCAGTTTGATGGTGAACGCCTGGCTGTGGCAGCGCAGTGCGCCGACGCGCACGCACAGGCCGTCAACAGGAATGACGCTGCTGGTGTTCAGAATCTTGTTCGTTTCTGCCTGACCTTTCCACTCTTCGCGGCTCTGGCCGTTATCCAGCTGTTTGTCGATCCAAGGAATCAGGCTGCCTGCCAATGGTACGCCGAAGTTATCGGTCGGCAGCGAACCGCTACGGGTCAGCGCCGTGACTTTACGTTCGATATCCAGAATCGCAGAGGCCGGATCCTGTAGCTCTTTCGCGACTTCGCCGTGCAGTGCGCCCATCTGAGCCAGCAGTTCACGCATGTGACGCGCACCGCCACCAGAAGCAGCCTGATACGTCGCAGCAGAAACCCACTCCACCAGATTGTTAGCAAACAGGCCGCCCAATGACATCAGCATTAGGCTGACGGTACAGTTACCGCCCGCAAAGGTTTTGATGCCTTTATCCAGACCCTGTTGAATCACCCCGTGGTTAACCGGGTCCAGAATAATAATCGCGTCATCTTTCATACGCAGTGAGGACGCGGCATCGATCCAATAACCCTGCCAGCCACTTTCACGCAGCGTTGGGTAGACTTCATTGGTATAATCGCCGCCCTGACAGGTAATGATGATGTCCAGCGCGCGCAGTGCTTCGATATTATAAGCATCCTGCAACACGCCTTGATGGCCGCCCAGCGCGGGTGCAGGTTCGCCATGCTGAGAAGTCGAAAAGAATACCGGGTGAATCACATCAAAGTCGCGTTCTTCGACCATGCGCTGCATGAGAACCGAGCCGACCATACCGCGCCAGCCAATAAAACCAACATTTTTCATGGTAACTGTCCTGCTTTGGGGGTAACAAAAAGAATTCTGGCTAACGTCGATAGCGCTTAGTTATTGCTGACTCAGTGATCTGCCGCAGAGGCTGCGCGTGTCGTGTCGTAAACCTGTAAATTATCGTGTCGTTCAACCTTACAAAATGTACATAAAGTCGCAAGTGAATTTATTCGATAGTACGGCATTTTTCAGCAGTCATTCTAATATCATCAACCTGGCACAGGATAATAACGTTGGTCAGTCCATGAAGATGGCCCCGGTCAGGAAACACTGTTTTGGGAGTAAAGAACCAACATGACAGAAATGATCTCTGCAACAGTACTGCTGTTGCTCATAATGGACCCACTCGGCAACCTGCCGATTTTCATGTCCGTACTCAAGCACCTCGACCCTAAACGCCGACGTGTGGTGCTGATCCGCGAAATGCTGATTGCGCTCGGGCTGATGCTGATTTTCCTGTTCGCCGGTGAACACATTCTGGCGTTCCTGAATCTGCGCACCGAAACGGTATCTATTTCCGGCGGTATCGTGCTGTTCCTCATTGCGATTCGGATGATTTTCCCCTCGCAGGAAGGCAATAGCAGCGGACTGCCAGCTGGAGAAGAACCGTTTCTGGTGCCAATGGCGATTCCATTGGTGGCGGGGCCGTCGATTCTGGCTGCGCTGATGCTGCTTTCCCACCAGTATCCCAATCAGTTATCCCATCTGACGCTGGCACTGTTTATCGCCTGGACGATCTCTTTCATCATCTTGCTGATGTCTGATTTGTTCTTGCGTTTGCTGGGTGAGAAAGGCGTGAGCGCGCTGGAGAAATTGATGGGCCTGATTCTGGTGATGCTATCGACGCAGATGTTCCTCGACGGCATACGTGCTTACATGAAGTTATAGACGCGTCGTTGTCCCCAATGTCTTAGTCACATTTTTTATGCCGACTAATAGACGGTTTCGTGCGCGATAATACCGTAATTTCCATGCTACTCCGTAGCACGCGCCCGACGCAGGGCGCTCAGTCGCCGCCGCCCTGCGAACCCAGGCTTCCGGCTAAATCATGCCGCTACGCGGTGCCATCGGCGTTCATGATCACCCTTCGAGCCACCAGTGACGCGTTCCATACGCGGCACTGGCTTTCGCGGCATCCATGCCGCTCACTCGGTGCTCATGATCACCGCTGCATAATTTTTACGCCGGATTAATGTCAAAACCTTCCCTTGTAAGAGGAGGGTTAAACACATCAGAGGAAAATGCTCCCCACTAACGCGATCAGGAACGCGATGGTGCCGAGCAGCGTTTCCATCACCGTCCAGGTTTTCAGGGTCGTTTTCTCATCCATTTCGAGGAAGCGGCCAACCAGCCAGAAGCCTGAGTCGTTCACATGCGACAACACGGTCGCACCACCCGCAATTGCCACCACGATAAAACAGAGATCGAACTGGCTCAGGCCGGGAGTCGCCGCAACCGCAGGCGCCATCAGCGCCGCCGTGGTCGTCAATGCCACCGTCGCCGAACCCTGCGCGACACGCAGCGCCGCAGACACTACAAACGCGGCCACAATCACTGGCATACCGGTATCAGCCAACACGCCAGACAATGCATCACCAATACCGCTAGAACGTAGAACACCACCGAACATACCGCCCGCACCGGTGACCAAAATAATTGAGCAAACCGGCCCCAGTGCGCCTTCACAAATCTTCTCAAGATGTCTACGGCTATGCTGGCCGCTAAACATAATCATGGCGAACAAGACGGTAATCAGCAGCGCAACCGGCGTTTTCCCAAGCATCCGCAGGAACTGCACCAGACTGCTATCACCACTGATGACGCCCATTACCGTCAGGGTATTCAATCCCGTATCGAGGAAAATCAGGATCAGTGGCAGCAACAGCACCCACATCACCACGCTGAACGGAGGCGGCGTATGCTGCTCATCCGCTTTGACTTCAGTCAGGAACGTTGACGGCAACGGCAAATGGAATTTTTTACCCGCCCACAGGCCGAACAGATAACCGCCAAAATACCAGGTGGGGAAAGCAATCACGGCACCCACCAGCACTAGCAGACCAATGTTGGCCCCCAGCAGTTCGCTAGCGGCAACCGGGCCGGGATGTGGCGGCAGCAAGGCGTGCATAACGGCAAAAGCGCCCGCAGCAGGGAATGCATAGGTTAGCGTTGAACCGCCAAAACGTTTCGCCACACTGAAAATAATCGGCAGCATCACGATCAGCCCAGCGTCGAAAAAGATCGGGAAGCCGAACAGCAGCGAGGCAAGACCCAGCGCGAAAGGCGCACGTTTCTCACCAAATTTATTGATTAGCGTATCCGCCAGCACATTCGCACCACCGGTAACTTCCAACAGGCGGCCAATCATTGCCCCCAAACCAACCAGCAGGGCAACGGATGCCAACGTGCTGCCGAAACCACTGAGCAGCGTAGGAACGAGTTTCTCGAAAGGTGTTTTTGTCGCCAGCGCCGTGATCAGGCTCACCAGCGTCAACGCCAGAAACGCGTGAACGCGGAAGCGCATAATCAGCACTAGTAACAGTGCGACCGAACCTGCGGCGATGGTTAATAGCACACTAGCACTATAAGCGGATGTTATTTCTGTCATCGTTAATAATCTCTTTAGGGCACCGGTCTGGATTGGCTGATTGTTTGTGAGGTGTATCGCGCCATCATTTGATACCGGCAATATGATACGGGTAACATGTTAAATTCCGGAACCATTAAGTATCATTTGATTTACAATTTGGGATAGAGATCAAATTATGTCAGGTCGAAGCATTATTCTGATGGGCGTATCAGGCAGTGGAAAATCCTCAGTTGGCACTGAACTTGGCCGCGCCATTGAGGCAAAATTTATTGATGGCGACGATCTGCACCCACGCGCCAATATCCAGAAAATGGCCAGCGGTACACCGTTGAATGATAACGACCGCGCACCGTGGTTGGAGCGGATCAGCGATGTCGCCTACAGCTGACGGGCGGCTTCGACGTTATCAAACCCGACAGCCATATCCAGACAGGGTGAAACGGAATCCATCAGTTCCACCACCGGAATGCCAGCAACATCCAGCATCTGACGCGTTCGCGGCGTGTGGGTGCGTTCAGCCAGAATAAGCCCGTCAATGTGATACGACAGCAGTGAAGTCAAACGCTGTTCTTCTCTGTCAGGATGATAGCCATAATGCGCCAGCATGGTCTGGTAACCGTGCGCTTCCGCCGTGCGTTCAATCCCACGCAATACCTCAGCGAAAACCTGATTGGTTAATGATTGCAACAATACGCCAATCGCCCGGCTGGTAGAGCTAGCGAGCATATTAGGTGCAAGATTAGGGATATAACCCAGCTCATCCAACGCGATGGCGATCTTTTCCTGCAAGGCGGCGGACACCTGAGCGGGGTTACGCAAATAGCGGCTTACCGTCATTTTGGTAATCCCAACGCGGTCAGCAACATCCTGGGGAACGGGTCTTTTCTTCTTCATCGTCGACTAAAAATTCCTGAAAAACAATAACCTAAGTCTAGCAAAAAAAAACGAAAAGAAAGTAAAGGTGGAGGGGATTAAAATAATTTAAGTGTGCCAGAAAATACGGAAGGTCCTTTAATTATCCACTTTAATAATAATGATTTAGCTTATTTTAGCGCTTCCTATCAATTACCCCAACGCCTAAATATTAAAAACATTACTAATGAAAATTAATATTTACTCTTTTTTATACCTTATTTAATAGATTTTCAGAATATGACTGTCTGATAAGTGCATGTAAAAAATGACAGGTGACGTTATAGCACTTAAATATTATGTCTCTGTCATTAAACCTTGGCCTGAATAAGGAAATATTTTATGAATATTAAACAGAAAATAAACGCAATGACGCTGGAAGAGAAAATAGGACAAAAGCTCATGCTGGACTTTCGCTACTGGGATCCAACGGGAAAAAGCAATCAGGACATGACAGTTCCCGATGAAACGGTAGGCAAATTAATCACGGATCACCATATTGGTGGCGTGATCCTGTTTGCAAACAATCTGAAAGATAAGCAGCAAATTGAAAAACTGACAGCTTGGTATGCCGCGATGGAAACCCGTGGCGGCGTCCGATTATTCATTAGCACAGATAACGAAGGGGGCAACGTTTTCCGCCTACCTCGCAGCGATTATGCATCATTTCCCGGTAATATGGCGCTATCTTCAGCGATTGAAGGGGGTTCCGATATACAGATTGCCAGTGAACAGGGCCGTCTGATGGCACAAGACATGATTTTTATGCATATCAATACCAACTTTGCACCGGTCGTTGATGTCAACACTAACCCTTTCAACCCAGTCATTAACGTGCGCGCTTTCAGCGACGATGCGGACACCGTTTATCGTTTGGCGGAAAAAATGACGGCAGGCATGAAACAGCAAGGATTGATTACCGCTTACAAGCATTTTCCGGGGCACGGTAGTACATCCACGGATTCTCATACTGGCCTGCCTCGTGTCGACCGCACACGAAAAGACGCCTTTGCCATTGATATCATGCCTTATAAGCGGGCTATTGATAACCAGGCAGCACCGGATATGGTCATGACGGCTCATATTCAGTATCCGTCACTGGATAACTCTCAGGTTACTACACGTAGTGGTGAGAAAATTACGGTGCCTGCGACCATGTCACATGCGATCCAGACTGATATCCTACGCGGTGAGTTGGGTTATGCTGGCGTGACGATTTCAGATGCACTGGATATGGGCGCAATTGCCGATCACTTCAGTCAGGAAGAAGCCGTTCGACAGGTGTTCACCGCTGGCGTAGATATAGCCCTGATGCCCATCAGTATTTCATCTCCGGATCAGATAAAACTCTTGCCAGACTTGATCCAGCACATTGTGGACATGGTGAAGAAAGGGAACATCGGAGAAGCCGAGATTGATGCATCGGTAGAGAGAATTTTAACCCTCAAAGCACGGTATCACCTTTTATGTGAGAAAAAACAAACCGTCGCTGACGCCTCTGCAACACAGGGATACGAGGTAGAAAAATACATTGCCGATCGTTCCATAACCGTGGTGATCAACCAGCAATCACTGCTGCCATTAAAAGACAAAACCCTGCGCTATTTTATCCTGACGCCCTGGGGAGAGCAGGCCAAAGGCATTGCAGCCGTGATGACACAGGAGGGATATCTGAATGTGGTTGCTGCAAAGGAAACGGAACTGACCGATGCCCAAGTCAGAGATCATATTTCCAACTGTGACATATTTCTTCTCGGGACGCTGTCAACCAGCTTTACGCCAGTTGAGCTGGATGGCATCGCCACCGCACAAGCAAAAGACGGTGTCGCTAATAATCCTTACCCTAGCTGGTTACGACATGCTACCGATTTGGGGAAAAAACGCGTTCACCTTTCTTTACGCGCACCGTATGACATTATCAACTACGCTGGCGACGTTAATGCTGCTGTCGCAACCTATTCCTATTACGGGTATGACAACGGTATCTGGCGTGGTCACTCGATGAGATCTTTGGCAGAGGTACTGACAGGTAAGCGCGCTCCACAGGGGAAACTCCCTGTCAATATCTGGCAAAACTACGATGTGGAAACGAATACCGGTACGGTGGCATTTCCCAGAGGGTTTGGACTGAGCTGGTAATGTGGCAGAAATAAGCCCGCGTCCTTTCCTACGCGGGCTTATCCGTTATTTCTTCGTCGTCGTTATACTGGCGGCAAATCAAACAGCAGAATTTCGCTGTCTTCGCTGGCGTGTACAGAAATAGCCGTTTCGTCCCAAACAGCGAACGCATCGCTGGTTTCCGCTTTCTGGCCGTTAATCTCTACACTGCCGCGCACCACTTGAACCCAAACGCGACGGTCAGCCTGAATCTGATACACCGATTGTTCCTGCGCTTTCAGCGCCCAGCGCCACAGCGTCATGTCCTGAAAGACTTTCAGCGAGCCTTCACGCGCATCCGGTGACAGCACCAGTTGACGCCCTTGAAGCACATCAAAACGCTTCTGCTCGTAGCGCGGTGTCAGCCCGGTTTTTTCCGGGATAATCCAGATTTGATACAGGTGCAGCTGTTCATCTTTGCTGGCATTGTACTCAGAGTGACGAATGCCCGTTCCCGCGCTCATAATCTGGAATTCGCCCGCAGGCACCTGCTCTTTATTTTCCATGCTGTCCTGATGCTCAACCGCACCAGACAAGACATAGGTCAAAATTTCCATATCTTTGTGCGGGTGCGTGCCGAAGCCCTGACCGCCGTCGATAAAGTCTTCGTTAATCACGCGCAGTGCTGAGAATCCCATGAAATCAGGATCGTAATAATCGGCGAATGAGAACGTGTGCCAACTGTCGAGCCAGCCGTGATTCGCATGTCCGCGATCCTGCGCTTGACGTAAATAGATCATGTTCTTTCCTCCTGAGTTTCTGATAAGGAAAGTGTAACGGGCGGCGGTAAATAAGATAGCGCAAAAAACTCACCGCTCTGTTCGAAAAATCAGAACGGGATGAAGGACTCTGGAGCGAGGAAATAGCAAAAAAAAAGCCAGCACCCGAGCTGGCTAAATAATACTGGAAGCAATGTGAGCAATGTCGTGCCTTCGCAGGGAAGCTGGATCGTCATAAACACCCTTAACAAATCATCGTTAAACAATTTATCGTTAAACAATTCATCATTAACACAGGTACATGACATCGTTCCCCGGAACGCACAGCAATAATAATCATTATCATTCGCACTTGTAAAGTGCTTTTTGCGATAAATTCTTATTCTCAATACGGACTGAAGAACGGCCCGCTTTGCTCCCCTTCTGCTCTTACTCTGGCTGCGCTAATGACCTCGCCAACAGCGTGATCGGGTGCTCACATAACTTGCTGGTCGACATCTCAATCTGCCATTTACAGGTTTCGCAATCCGTCACCACGATATCGACACCGCTTTCTTCAATCTGCTGGAACAGCGGAGCGCCAATGCCCTGCGACGTGGCATAATTCTCTTTCTTGAAACCGTAAGTACCCGCAATACCGCAGCACTGGGAATCCAGCATCACCAGTTCAAGACCGGGGATGCGTTGCAGCAGCGCTAAGGTATACGCCGTCCAGCCCATCCGTTCCAAGTGGCAAGGCGTGTGATACGCCACCCGCAGCGGTAACTTACGCAGCGGCAGCGTTCGCCCTTCTTCTTCCAACAGGCGATAGAGCTGACGCGTCACGAGTTCGATACCATCGCGCACATGGCCGTTGTCCACACCCAACAGATGTGGGTATTCGTCCCGCAGCGTGAACGTACAGCTAGATGACGTCGCGACCACTGGCAGGGATTTCTGATTGATCGCCTCATCCAGCGATTTGATATTCGCATGCGCCTGCTTTCTAGCCTTGTCGTGAAAACCATTCGCGATCAGCGGTACACCGCAGCACTTCTCTTTATTCAGCAACTGGACGCCAATGCCCATCGCGTTGAAGACCTGAACCAGATCTTTCCCCAGCTGTGGGTCGTTGTAGTTCACATAGCAGCCGTGGAAGTAAGCGACCTGCTCATCATAAGCCTGCTGCTTTGCAGCCTGCTGACGATACCAGCGCCGAAAGGTGCCGAACGAATATTTAGGCAATTGACGACGATGGTCGATTTTCAACGCCTTATCCAGCAGTTGGCGCACTGGTTTCAGGCTGGTAGCCGTATTGACCAACGGCGCAAACGGCGTGGCAATCGACCCCATGAAGTCGGTATGGCTCAGAATCGCGTCGCGCAACGTTGGCTTATGATTGCTGTGTGTCGCTTTCGCACGCTGAATAATGTCGCCAATTTTGACATCCGATGGGCACGCAACCTCACAGCGTTTGCAGTTGGTGCAGTATTTCAGCGCATCATCGTACAGCGCCGGATCTTTGCGGCGCAGGCGCTCGCCGTCCGGCCCAGCCTGTTTCGGGCCAGGATAAAGCGGATTCACACGCGAAACCGGGCAGTACGTAGTACAGACCGTACATTTGATGCAATCTTCAAAACTGTTATCGCTAAGCAGGCTCATGGATTGCCCTCCTTCAGGATCTGTTCGGCAACATGGAGCGCGCTGAGTAAGGAAACGCCAGCCCCACATCCCTGCACAATCGGGTCGAAGCCTTCCAGCACCGCGCCAATCGCGTACAGATTGTTGACTGTCTCACCCGCGATACGCGGGTGCAGGTGTTCATCGACAATCGCGCCAAATTGCATATAGGGCTGCGGCGCAAACACGTCCTGCTGGCTCCAGCCTTCGCGCTGGTCAGCAAACCGAACATCCAGCCCAAAGACCGGTTCAGTCACCCGATCGAACTGTGTCACTAGCCCGTTACTGAAGAAGCTACCGCTCGCCAGCACCGCGTGCTTCGCCCGCAGCGGAATATCACGGTGATGGTGGCTATGGACTGCGATCTCCTGCGGAGACAACGAGGCGCGCACCGCGCGATCGCCCGGCATCACCATGCCACCCAATTGGCGGAAACGCTGTGACAGCGCCTGATGCAAACGTAACCCGAGTACTGACGGCGGTAATGTCGGCAGCAGCAGCACCGGTTTACCTAACGCATCAGCGAGTTCACTCACGATCTCGGGGCTGTCCAATCCCAGACAGGCGGGCATGATGATGGCATCATTACCGTTAGCCAGAAGCGATAGCTCTTCCACCAGCGCCGAGCGGTTTTCAGGTCGATCCAGTAGACGAGCGATATTTACCGCACGGAATTCACTGGGATTTTGACGCAACCGATCCAGCACGGGCAGCTTGAGTTCATCACTACGTGCCGCGATCCCCTGCGTCTGAAGCGTGCCAGCCACGATTCGGGACTGAAAATCCAGAAAGCCTTCAATACCGGCAATGAGCGGATTGTCGCCAAAATGCGAATCCGCTAGGCCACGCGTGACACCGTCAACCGGGCTTAGCCAGCATGCACGAAACTTACCTAACGGCGTCATACGCCAGTGGTTCTGCTGATGATTGCCCAACAGGGAGATATTGCTGCGTTCCAACAACGCCTCGACCTGTGGTAACAGTGCGGCAACCGCCGCCGCACCCATACGAGAATAAGGGTGATGAGGGGCCTGACGCGCCAGCTCGTCCAGCGCATCGAGCGGCTGGCTAACGGGCTGTCCGTCAGGGAGATGAGAAAGCAAATCCAGCGCCCCGGAAGAAAAATGCAGTGCATTCTGCCCAGCACTGACAATCGCGCAGCGTTTTCCCTGCTCTGCCAAGCGGATACCACAGGTCAGCCCTGCCAGCCCGCCGCCGATAATCACAACGTCATAGCGCATGACGATCCTCCTGACTGTCGCTGGCCGTTAGGCCGCACAATCCCTGATAAATCCAACTGGTAAACTCGCTTTCGCGCAGCGCATTGCCCCACGCAACCGGGCGAATGCCTTTCCAGCGTTCGTTTAAAAACTGGCTAAGCTGCGTAAGCGACTGCTCTGGCGTCGCGGTGCCCAGACGGCACAACAGCCCTGCCGCGCGGCAGGCGCACAGCTCACCCTGACAGGTGCCCATGCCAACGCGAGTACGCCGGCGTAAATCAATCAGGTTATTCACCTGCAATGACTCCACGGCGTAGCGCACTTCACCCGCCGTCACGGCCTCACATTCGCACACCAAACTGCGGTCCAGACGTTCACCGGACAGCATTCGCCCAGCGCGTTCACCGTGGCGATAAATCGCCGAACCACGTAGCGGCGCAGAGAGCGGTTTTGCCGCGGGATACGCTGACAGGGCGTGGGGGACGGTTTTCACTTCATCCAGCGATTCAGAACCGGGCAGCGGCGTCTGTGCAGTCGAACAGGCAACATCATGACCCAGCTTTTTGCAGATAGCGTCCGTCACCCATTCCGCCATCAGGCGATAGGTCATCAGCTTGCCGCCGGTGATGGTAATAAATCCTTCCAGCCCGTCGCGGCTAGCATGGTCGAGCAGCACAATGCCGCGACTCACGCTACGCCCGCTGGGATCGCTATCGTTGGCAACCAAAGGTCGTACACCCGCATAGGCGCGTAGAATTCGCGTGCTTGCCAGCGCGGGAGCCAGCATCGAACCTTCCCGCATCAGCGTTTCCACTTCAGCAGGCGTCACCAGCATATTGTCGATCTGATCGTAGTCGATGTGGGTTGAGGTGGTGCCAATCAGCGAAATGGTATCGCCCGGCACCAGAATGTCGGCATCTGCCGGTTTGCGACAGCGGTTGATCACCATATTGTTGATGCGATGTCCAAGAATTAGCAGTGCGCCTTTTGCCGGGAACATGCGCACGCGCAGATCGGCATATTCCGCAATGTGTTGTCCCCAGATACCACCGGCATTGACCACCACCTGCGCGTATATTTCTGTTTCTACACCTTTTTTATGGTCGAAAACGCGCACACCGGTAATACGGTCACCCTGACGAATTAGCCCGATGACCTCATGATAGGTCAACACTTCCGCGCCGTGCTCACAGGCATCAATCATGTTGGCCGCCGTCAGGCGAAAAGGATCGACAGAGCCATCCGGCACGCGCACCGCGCCAATCAGCGTCGGGTTTGCTGCGGGTTCCAGCCGCAGCGCTTCCTGCGGATCCAGCGCCTGCGCGCCAATCCCCGCCTGCTGGCAAGCGGTAATGAACTGCGCCTGCCAGCCGAGATCGTCTTCCGGCAAGGTGATAAACAAACCGTCGGTAGGCTCAATACAGTGTCGGGCGATCCGCCGGAGAATCTGGTTCTCTTCAATGCATTCGCGGGCAGATTCACCATCCGTCACCGCATAGCGGGCACCGCTATGTAATAAGCCGTGATTACGCCCGGTAGCCCCAGTCGCAATATCATAACGTTCAAGCAACAAGCAGCGCAGTCCGCGCAGGGCACAGTCTCGTGCCGTACCCGCCCCTGTCGCACCACCACCGATGACAACCACGTCAGTTTCACGCCAGTTCCCAGTGTTTTGCTTCATGTTCTCGCTCCAGGCGGGGATATAGAGGATATGTATGTTGCTATTGGGACACAAAAAGAAGGGTTAATGTTTGATAAAGAGCAAAAACGAACACTAAACGAAAATAAAGGGGAGTTTAAAAACCATAAGTGTGATTTGTATCACTAAAACCACACTGTGAGATTTTCCGATTCTGTTAACATGAGCGCAAAAATCGTCACAGTTTCATAAAAGTGTAACATTAGCGTCATGAATCACACTCATTTGTACGCTAGCCCCTTACAATAACGTTCGTAATAGAACAAAAAAGCTATCGTTTTTTTTCGCATTGGAGATATCTATGCTGAGTATTTTTAGGCCCGCCGCCCACCAGCCACGCGTGTCGCAAGATCACGTCGATCCCGTCTATCGTCGCCTGCGTTGGCAGATTTTCATGGGGATCTTTTTTGGCTACGCCGCCTACTATCTGGTACGTAAAAACTTCACACTGGCGATGCCTTATCTGATTGAACAGGGCTTCTCACGTGGTGACCTTGGCTTTGCGCTGTCCGGTATCTCCATCGCCTACGGCTTTTCCAAATTCATCATGGGATCGATATCCGACCGTTCTAACCCGCGAGTGTTCCTGCCCGCCGGTCTGATTCTGTCAGCTGCGGTCATGCTGTTCATGGGCTTCGTACCGTGGGCAACGTCAAGCATTGCGATTATGTTCGTCCTACTGTTCCTGTGCGGATGGTTCCAGGGCATGGGCTGGCCGCCGTGCGGACGTACTATGGTTCACTGGTGGTCACAGAAAGAACGTGGCAGCATCGTATCTGTATGGAACTGTGCGCATAACGTCGGTGGTGGGCTTCCCCCTCTGCTGTTCCTGCTGGGTATGGCCTGGTTCAACGACTGGAAAGCGGCGCTCTATATGCCGGCATTCGCCGCCATTCTGGTTGCCATGATCGCTTTTGCACTGATGCGTGACACACCGCAATCTTGTGGTCTGCCACCGATTGAAGAGTACAAAAACGATTATCCGGTTGATTACAATGAAAAAGCAGAAGAAGAGCTGACCGCTAAGCAGATCTTCATGCAGTACGTTTTCCCGAACAAACTGCTGTGGTATATCGCTATCGCCAACGTGTTCGTTTACCTGCTGCGTTACGGCATCCTCGACTGGTCACCGACTTACCTGAAAGAAGTTAAACACTTCGCACTGGATAAATCGTCCTGGGCGTACTTCCTGTACGAATACGCGGGTATTCCGGGCACGCTGCTGTGCGGTTGGATGTCTGATAAGGTGTTCAAAGGTAACCGTGGTGCAACGGGCGTGTTCTTCATGGTACTTGTCACCATCGCCACCGTCGTTTACTGGATGAACCCAGCCGGTAATCCGGGTGTGGACATGGCCTGTATGATCATCATCGGCTTCCTGATTTACGGTCCGGTTATGCTTATTGGTCTACACGCGCTGGAACTGGCACCGAAGAAAGCGGCTGGTACTGCGGCGGGCTTCACCGGCCTGTTCGGCTACCTCGGTGGCTCCGTTGCCGCCAGCGCCATCGTCGGCTACACCGTTGACTTCTTCGGTTGGGACGGCGGTTTCATGGTGATGATCGGCGGCAGCATTATGGCTGTGCTTCTGCTGGTTGTTGTTATGCTGAATGAGAAAAAGCATAAAGCAGAGTTAGCCAATCGCGCCTAACCCGCTCTTGTAAGCATCCCTCTGGCGGCGTCCTGATGACGCCGCCTTTCTCTCGACAGAAAGAGGTTTGATCGCATGAACGTTACCGTAACATCTCTGATCTCCGCCCTTGCGCTCTCCGTTTCCTTTAGTGTTTCTAGTCACTCGAGTATTTCCACTTCATCAACTGACAAAATCGTCATTGCCCACCGCGGTGCCAGTGGCTATCTGCCCGAGCATACGCTTCCGGCGAAGGCGATGGCCTACGCTCAGGGTGTCGATTATCTGGAACAGGATCTGGTACTCACCAAAGACAACGCGCTTATTGTCCTGCACGATCACTATCTGGATCGCGTTACCGATGTGACAGAGCGTTTCCCTCAGCGTGCCCGTAAAGATGGACGCTTTTACGCCATCGACTTCACGCTAAAAGAGATCAAGTCGCTGAAATTCACCGAAGGGTTCGACATCAAAGACGGCAAGCAGGTACAGAGCTACCCAAACCGTTTCCCGATGTGGAAATCCGACTTCCGTATTCATACTTTTCAGGAAGAGATTGAATTTATTCAGGGTCTGAACCACTCAACCGGCAAGAACATTGGCCTCTATCCTGAAATCAAAGCACCGTGGTTTCACCATCAGGAAGGGAAAGATATCGCCCGCGAAACGCTGACGGTGCTGAAGCAGTATGGCTATACGGAGAAAAGCGATAGGGTCTTCCTGCAATCGTTTGATGTTGCAGAGTTAAAGCGTATCAAAACCGAATTGCAGCCGCAGATGAAAATGGATCTGAACCTGATTCAACTGATCGCCTATACCGACTGGAATGAAACCTACGAAAAACAGGCCGATGGGTCGTGGGTGAATTACAACTACGATTGGATGCAAAAGCCCGGTGCAATGAAACAGATTGCGACCTATGCAGACGGTATCGGCCCGGACTACCACATGCTCGTTCAGAAAGATTCGACGCCTGACAGCATCGCCTTTACCAATATGGTGAAGGAAGCGCATCAACATAAACTTCAGGTGCACCCGTTTACGGCAAGAGCCGACAGGCTACCGACGTACGCCAAAGATATCGATCAACTCTATGACATTCTCTACCATCAAGCGGACGTTGACGGCCTGTTCACCGATTTTCCCGACAAAGCAGTCGATTTTCTGAAAAAGCCGCGCTGAAGTTCTCATGCTAGTCATTTAAGCATGGATTGAGAGGGAAACACGATGATGAGGCTCCCGTAGGGATGCCTCGCACCGTGGTCACCCTCGGTATCTCGATCCTTAAACGATCGCTGAAGTTCAGCTTTCCCATCGGGTACAGACGTACCCGATAATACCTCAGTTCGATAATGCACTGCTTACTTCAGAAACAGTTCTCGCAGGTAATTCGGCACCGCGCTGTCTGCGTTAGAACCAATCACTTCACGATCCGGCAGTAAATCTTTTAGGCGCTGATGCGCGTTCTCCATGACGCAGCCTTTTCCGGCCATCGACAGCATTTCGTAGTCGTTCATGCCATCACCAAACGCCACGCACTCTTTGAGCGAGAAGCCGATAATCTTTGCCACTTGTTCCAGCGCATGGCCTTTAGACACGCCGCCCGCCATCACTTCCAGACAGGTCAGGGTCGAAAAGCTCACATTGACGCGGTCGCCCCAGCGCGCGTTGATCGCTTCTTCCAGCGGAAGCAGTTGTTCATGCGAATCGCAGGTAAAGAATACTTTGCTAACGCCATCGGTTTCGAGCAGTGCGGGCTCGAACAGCTTGTATTTAAAGATCGACTCTTTGAAGAAACGTTCTTCTTCCGCACGCGGACGGTTCATAAACCACTCGTCATCACGGTAAACGTGCGTCAGCATATCGGGGTTCGTGTGTACGACGCTGTAAAGGTCGCGGGCAATGTCCTGATCCAGATTGTGACTGAAAATCAGCTCACCCTGCGAGTTGTGCACACGCGCACCATTCGAGGTAATCATAAACGCGCTGATACCGAGATTATCGCGGATCTGCGCGACATCCATGTGGTGCCGTCCGGTAGCGAACACAAAGTGAATCCCTTTCTCCGTCAGCAGCCTGAGGGTTTCTTTCGCATACGGGGACAGCGAGTGGTCAGGTGACAGCAGTGTGCCATCTAAATCGGAAGCAACGACATGGTACATAACGATGAGATCTCACTTCTGGTGTATTGGCGGCACGTGCCGCAAAAAATTAACGAGGTTGATGGCAGTATCCGTTGAGCGATGTGCCAACAGTCTAAAATTAATGATAGCGCGCAAAGTGCGTAAAAATCAGCGCAAATGCCTGAGCGCGGAGACGATCCGTCTCAAAGAGAATTTCATGCCGCGCGCCGTGGATAACCTGCAAAACGCCGTTCGAATTGGCATCACCGCTCTGCGTCAGTGTCTGGCAAAACACATTCTGACTGCGATTATCCACCACGCGCTCCTCTTCCGCTTGTAGCAGCAGAAGCGGCGTTGTCACGGCGCTGGCCTGTGTCAGCAGGTACTTCCCCGCCAGTATCGCCTCACGCACCCAGTGGTAAGTAGGGCCGCCTACGCGCAAATCAGGCGAATCCGCGTAAAATCGAATACTACGCTGGTAGCGTTCGCGGCTGTGCGTCAGCACATTCATTCGATAAGGCAGAGGACGCCACTGTCCCGTGCCTATAGCGTAATAATCACGTATCGCTGGGTGACGCTCCGCCCAATCGACGATCCACTCGGCAACGCAATGAGGAAGCGGTAAACGAATGCCAAACATCGGCGCACACAGCGCCGCCGCATCAAACATCGCAGGTTGACGAACCAAAAGCTGTGCCAGAATCGCGCCGCCCATTGAATGCGCCAGCGCAAACCGACGGGTATATCGCGTAGGTTCAATGTGCTGCTGGCACAGTGTTTCAGCATCATCGACATAATCACTGAAGCGTTGCACGTGTCCGCGGTGGCCATCTTGCAGCACCCGCCCAGACCGCCCTTGCCCACGGTGATCCATGATGAGCACATCATAGCCGCGATGAAAGAGGTCATACGCCACTTCGCTATATTTGACGTAACTTTCGATGCGGCCAGAAAAAACCACGACAATCTTGTCGTGTTGCGGCGCGGTAAAGCGAACAAACCGGATCGGCACATCATCCACACCAGAGAATTCGCCCTCTTCGCGCTGACGCCAGAAATTCAGTAATTCTCCGGTAGCAAAAGCGGCAAACTGCGCTTCTCGCGTTAACAGATCTGCCGTTAACGATTCAGGTGTTAACCGTTCCGACGTAAACAACGTATTGTGGCGTTGAATCATCACACCTCTCCGGTGACACAGGGAAAACAAAGCTAGCGGAAGAACATGACAAGCGGTGGATCACGAGCGTATTGTGACATAAAAAACAGACAGACTCTCGTAATACAGAACGTGATTCAGGAGCAGGATTTCATGACATTGGATTGGTGGTTAACCTACTTACTCACAACACTTATTCTCAGCCTGTCGCCCGGTTCGGGTGCCATCAACACCATGAGTACGGGGATTAGTCACGGCTATCGCGGCGCGGCAGCGTCAATCTGTGGTTTACAAGTCGGGCTGGCTATTCATATCGTGCTGGTAGGCATTGGGTTGGGTGCGTTGCTTAACCAGTCTGTGCTGGCTTTCGATGTGCTGAAATGGCTGGGCGCGGCTTATCTTATTTGGCTAGGGATTCAGCAGTGGCGTGCCGCTGGCGCACTCAACCTTCAGGCACTCGCCAGCGTCATGCCGCGTCGTAAACTCTTTAAACGTGCGATACTGGTGAACCTGACCAACCCGAAAAGCATTGTGTTTCTGGCAGCGCTGTTCCCGCAGTTCATTATCCCTCACCAGCCGCAGGCCGCACAGTATCTGGTGTTGGGTATCACCACCGTTGTTGTCGATATTATCGTGATGATTGGTTACGCTACGCTAGCCACGCGTATCGCCGGGTGGCTGAAAGGCCCACGGCAGATGAAGACACTCAACCGGATATTTGGATCGCTGTTCGTGCTGGTCGGCGCGTTACTCGCCACAGCGAGAAAGGCCTGATGAAGACAGCGCGCCGTGTCGAATCACCGCGCGCTTTTGTTTCTCCATCGGAAACGTTCTGAGAGAAAGGTTAGCGAGAGAAGATCAGGTGCAAGCCGAAACCGGTAAACAATACGCCCGCCACGCCATCCACCCACTTCGCCAGACGCTGATAGCCACGACGCATGGTAGGTAGTGCGAACACTATCGCGACCAGACTGAACCACAACAGCGTTTCAATCGAGATCAGCGCAAACAAGCCCCAACGCGCACCGCTGCCGACGCTGTCGCCGACAAACAGTGAAAACACGCTGCCGAAGTAGATCAGCGCTTTTGGGTTCGCCAGATTCGTCAATAATCCACGCATAAAGGTTTTACCGCGCTGCGGCAATACCACAGCCGTTTCCTGCGTGGTTTCCAACTGTGCTTTACTCCGCGCAGAACGCAGCATCTGCCAGCCCATCCAGCACAGATACAGTCCGCCACCGACGGTAATTGCCGTATGCAGCCAGGCCATTTTTTGCAACAGCAGGTGCAGTCCCAGCAGTGCGATAGCCGCCCAGACCACTACGCCCAGAGAAATGCCCAGCACGCCCATCATCGCTTCACGGCGTGAACGGCTAGCCGCAGTTTGTGAAACAAAAAAGAAATCCGGCCCCGGGCTCATCAGCGCAATAAAATGCACCAGCGCCACCGTCAGAAATAGCATCAACATGTTGGTTTTCCTGTTTTTTTAAATGCAATCAGACAAGACGAGCATCACTCGTCGTCATTATCGACATGATCGCGAATCATGTTCATGAAAGGTGCACCGAAACGTTCGAGTTTGCGGTGTCCTACCCCGTTGATATTCAGCAGTTCGCCCGCGGTGATCGGCATCAGTTCCGCCATCTCCAGCAGCGTGGCATCACTGAACACCACGTAAGGCGGAATATTGTCTTCGTCCGCGATGGATTTACGCAGTTTACGCAATTTGGCAAACAGCTTGCGGTCGTAATTTCCGCCGTAAGATTTTTGATTAGCGCGGGGCTTCAGGTTAATCACACGCGGCACGGCCAGTTGCAGCGGCATTTCTCCCCGCAATACTGGGCGCGCAGGTTCGGTAAGCTGTACGGCAGAATGCATCGTAATATTCTGGTTCAACAACCCCAGATGAATCAGTTGGCGTAGCACGCTGACCCAATGTTCCTGCGATTTATCCTTACCAATGCCATAAACCGGCAATTTGTCATGGCCGAAGTCGCGAATACGTTGGTTATTCGCACCGCGCAACACCTCGACGATATATCCTATGCCAAAGCGCTGCCCGACCCGATACACGCAGGAGAGCGCCTTTTGCGCCTCAACCAGCCCATCGTAACGCTTCGGCGGATCGAGACAAATATCGCAGTTACCGCAGGCCTCTTGGCGCCCTTCACCGAAATAGTTCAGCAGCACCAGACGGCGGCAGGTCTGCGCCTCGGCAAACGCGCCCATCGCATTGAGCTTATGACGTTCAATATCCAACTGCGGCCCGGCGGGTTTTTCTTCCAGACAGCGACGCAGCCATGCCATATCCGCCGGATCGTAAAACAGCGCGGCTTCTGCGGCGAGGCCATCACGCCCGGCACGTCCCGTTTCCTGATAGTAGGATTCGATATTGCGCGGAATATCAAAATGCACTACGAACCGCACGTTAGGCTTGTTGATACCCATACCAAACGCGACAGTCGCTACCACCACCTGAAGATCGTCACGCAGGAACGCTTCCTGTACCTGTGCGCGTCGTTCATTGTCCAGCCCGGCGTGATAAGCCCCCGCACTCAGCCCACGGGCCTGCAAACGGGCGCTGATATCTTCCACGCGGGAACGGCTATTACAGTAAATGATGCCGCTTTTTCCGCGCTGCGCCTGCACGAACATCCAGAGCTGATCGAGCGGTTTGAACTTCTCCACCAGCGTGTAGCGAATATTCGGGCGGTCAAAACTGCTGATCTGGATCAGCGGCGACTGAAGATCCAACAGGCGAACGATATCGTTCCGCGTGGTCTCGTCGGCGGTGGCCGTCAGTGCAATGAAAGGAAGGTGAGGAAAACGCTGTTTAATCTGCCCCAGCGCTCGGTATTCAGGGCGGAAATCGTGGCCCCATTGGGAAATACAGTGCGCTTCATCCACCGCGATCAGTGAAATCTGCCAGTGGGCGAGATGATCGAGAAAGCTTTCTGTCGTCAGGCGTTCCGGCGCAATATAAAGCAACTTAATCTGACCAGTACGACAGCCCGCCATCACTTCAAACTGCTGTTCACGCGTCTGCGTCGAATTGAGGCAAGCGGCGGAGACACCATAGGCCTGAAGCTGATCAACCTGATCTTTCATCAGAGAAATCAGCGGGGATACCACCAGCGTCAGCCCGTCCATCACCAGAGCGGGGATTTGGTAGCACAGCGATTTACCGCCGCCTGTCGGCATGATAACCAGACAATCCTGCCCACTGAGCGTCGCGCTGATAATTTCCTGCTGACCCGGTCGGAATTGCTGGTAGCCGAACGTGTCCCGTAGAACCTGAACCGCCAGCGCTTCCTTATTCAATACTTCCGCCGTAGACACGCCTTCCCCAATTCAATGAAATCAAACAGGCGCTATTTTCAGCGCCGTCGGGTAAAACTGCAATGGTTAAAAACCGCAATCGCTAAAACACACGTTAGTTAGAACATATCGTTCAGCGTCACCCCAACACCGAAGCGGGTCTGACGATGATTGTAATCAATCAAGGATTCGCCGTAGCCACTAAAGACCTTGGTGTAGAAGCGGACATGACGCGTCAATGGATAGCTCCAGCCCAGTTCGCCACCGCCGTAACCGCTATTCCAGTTATAACGGCCTTCCGCGCTAAACACGCTGTCGCCCCACACATAACCGACGCGTAACCGGTAATGGCCCATGTATTTAATGATATCTGGGTTATCGTCCTGACTGTCGGAGAAACGCACCCACGGCTTCACATCAACCTGCCAGTTGCCGTTCTGCGCCATCAGACGCATATAAGCACGGTTCCAACTGCGTGACGTTGGATCAGAACGGCCGTTAGACTGGTGATTAAAGCCCATTTCCACATCTCGCAGCGTCCAGCCTGCTAATGTGTAGTTGGTTGCCCAGCCCAGGAAGACCTGTGGCTCATAGTTGGTTTCACGGAACGGAGAAGACTCGCTTTTATTAGACAGTTGCCACCAAGAACGCTGTGTATAGGACGCACCCAGCAGCGAGTTATCACCCAGAATGCCACGCCAGATCGGGAACCCGAGGCTCAACTGATAGTGAACTTCATCTTTACGCGCTTCGTCGCCCCAGTTATAGCTCTGTATCGCCGTTTTATTGATGTTGCTGGTATAGGTATACAGTAAGTAGTTGCTTTCGTAAGGATAGAGAATAAACGGGGTGTCGTGCTCTTGTAACAGGCTGTCGATAATGCTGCCACGTACCGCCGGTTGATTCGGCGCAGGCGCGTTTGTTATATCTTCAGCATGAGCCTGTGCCATCAGTAATGCTGCCAGTACGAGTACTATTTTACGCATTCATTTTCTCCGCCATTTTTTTATACGACGTTCGTTTTAACCGACGTTCGTTTAACCAGCTTGTGGTGAGTATTTCCCCATTCAAGCCCGCCATTCTACACAGTTCAACGACGTTTGAATTATCGTTCTCCCGTTTCTTAGTCTTTTCTGGAAAGAAACAAAAGCAGCGCATAAAATAAACACTTACATAACTTAAAAGAATCAACTTAACTACATTTAACGCGTATCTCTTATTTGGGCGGGAAACAACTATGGCTGACATACCATCATTTCAGGGAACCACACTAACCAGAGATACCGTGCGCCAGCTCGTTAGCGATATTTTCATTTACAAGATGCCATTCAACATCGAGCTAGGCCTTGAGTTACAGCAGTTTGAAGCCGACAAAGCAGTCTTGACGTTCGCTCGGCAAGATAAGCTCATCGGCAATGCGGCACAAAAGATTCTGCATGGCGGCGTGATTGCTGCGGGGTTGGACGTTGCCGCTGGATTAGTCTGCGTTGGCAACACACTGCTGCGCCATGAGACGATCAGCGATCAGGAATTTCATCACCGGCTCGCGCGCATGGGGACCATTGACATGCGGGTGGACTATCTACGTCCGGGCTATGGGGAGCGCTTCACCATTACCAGCACGCTGCTGCGCGGTGGTAATAAAATCGCCGTCGCACGCGCCGAATTGCATAACGAGCAGGGTTCGCATCTGGCCAGCGCCACCGCAACCTATATTGTCGGATAGCATTTATCGTTGGCAAACCGTGTCATGAACACTTTACGTGAAAGCGCTCACAGTTTTGGGTAGACTTAGCGTTTTCCCGCCGTCCTTATCGAGTTACCCATGAACGCGCAACAAACCCGTGAGGGGATTTTTTTCGCCCTCGCCGCGTATTTCATTTGGGGAATTGCTCCTGTTTATTTCAAGCTGCTTGAGCATGTTCCACCCAATGAAATACTGACGCATCGTATTATCTGGTCATTCTTCTTTATGCTGATTCTGCTGACGGTCGGTCGGAAATGGCGTCAGGTGAGTCTTGCCTGCCGTAACATCAAGCACCTGTTTCTGCTGGCGTTAACGGCGGTGCTGATTGGCGGGAACTGGCTGTTGTATATCTGGGCGGTCAACAACCATCACATGCTGGAAGCCAGTCTGGGGTATTTTATCAACCCGCTGGTCAACGTCATGCTGGGCATGATCTTTCTGGGTGAACGCTTTCGCCGCCTGCAATGGCTGGCCGTGCTACTTGCCGTGACTGGCGTACTGGTTCAGCTGTGGACATTCGGCTCGCTGCCAGTTGTCGCGCTCGGGCTGGCATTCAGCTTCGCGTTATACGGTCTGCTGCGCAAAAAGATTGGCATCGACGGCCAAACCGGCATGCTGATAGAAACACTGTGGTTGCTGCCAGTAGCCGTCATTTATCTGTTTTTTATTGCCGACACACCGAGCAGCCATCTGACAGCCAATCCATGGTCGCTGAATCTGCTGCTGCTCTCGGCAGGTATCGTCACCACAGTACCGCTGTTGTTCTTTACCTCGGCGGCCATGCGCCTGCGCCTGTCGACGCTCGGTTTTTTCCAGTATCTCGGCCCCACCATCATGTTTATGCTGGCAGTGGTGTTCTATGGTGAAACATTCAGCAGTGACAAGCTGGTGGCTTTTGCCTTCATCTGGGGTGCGCTGGGGCTGTTTATTCTGGATGCGCTTTATACGCAGCGTAAGCTACGGCGCACGCCAGCTACAGCGTCCCGGCCTCAACACGACGGGAAATAAAGCGCGATAAGATCGGGCTGAACAACAGTGTCGAAAACAGCCGCAGCGTCTGCATGGCAATAACAAACGCCATATCGACCCGACTGCCTGCGGCGATAATCGCAATCGAATCCAGCCCGCCGGGGCTGGTCGCCAGAAAGGCGGTCAGCATATCCACCGGCATCATTTTCGTCACCATCCATGCCATCCCGCCACACAGCAGCATCAATCCGATAATCGACGTCATCATGTAAGGCAACGTGCGTATCGCCAGCAAAAAGATTGGGCGGGTGAAACATAAACCCACGCTCCACCCAATCACGGCGTAGGCCAAAGCCAGCAGCCATTCCGGCGTTTGCAGCTGTAATGTGCCACTGGCATGCAGCATCGAACCGATAATCATCGGCCCCAGTAACGCCCCAGATGGAATACGTAAGCGCCTTGCTAACCATGCGCTACCGAATGCCACACCGAGCGTCGCGAGAAAACGCCAGTCCAACGAAGGAAACCACACTAGCATCGCACTGTTTTCCGCCGCGTCGTCACCCAAACTCAGGCGCGCCACGAACGCCGCCGAAGCAGTCACCATCAACACCCGCAAATATTGCATGAAGGCAACCAGCCGCACGTCCGCGCCGAACTCTCCAGACATGGCAACCATGGCAGACGCACCGCCCGGCGATGCTCCCCAGGTTCCAGTCGTTCCGGGCAGCTCACTAAATTTGACCAGTAGCCAGCCAGATAATCCGCTGGCGGCCAGCGTAGCCAACAAAATGAACAGCACCAGCGGCCATTCGTTCAGCAAAGGCGTCAGGATAGAAAATGACAGGCTTTGTGCAACCAGACAGCCCAGAACGGCATTACTGCCCGCAAAGCCGACAGGCGGGATACGGATCGTCGCACCGTTTAACCCCATGACGACGCCGACCATCATCGGCCCCAGTAACAGCGCAGCAGGAACGTGGTAAACCTGTAGCCCAAACCCCAGAATTAATGAGACCGACAGCAGGATTCCCCATTGCACCCACGGTGACATCCCTTTCATGTACACGACCTGTATTTAAGAATAAAAAGTAAGAATAAAAAGTAAGAACAAGAATAAAAAATAGAAAGTAAGGATAGAAAAGCGATTCACCATTCTAAACAGAATAGTTGGAGAATAAACAGGAATAGTAAGGTCGCAAACGATCAAGCAGGAAAGGGATTTTGTATCAAAGGGAGGAAACGTTATGCGCCTGATGGTTAATTTCCGTCAGGCGCATCGGTGAAAACTTAAAGCCAGTTTTTACGTTTGAAATAGAGGTAAGGCGCCAGTCCGGCGAGAATCATCAGTACGATCGCACCAGGATAGCCAAACGACCACCTCAGTTCCGGCATAAACTCGAAATTCATCCCGTAGCTCGATGCCACCAGCGTCGGTGGCAGGAACACCACGGATACCACCGAGAAGATCTTGATAATCCGGCTCTGCTCAATGTTGATGAAACCCATTGCCGCCTGCATCAGGAAGTTGACCTTCTGGAACAGAGATTCGTTGTGCGGCAGCAGAGATTCGATGTCGCGCAGAATTTCGCGCGCCTGCTCCAACTGACCGGATGGCAAACGAGCTTTACGCACCAGAAAGTTAAGCGCGCGCTGGGTATCCATCAGACACAGGCGGACCTTCCAGCCCACGTCTTCCTGTTCCGCTAGCGTAGACAGCGCATCGTCGTACTCGTCACCCTGACGCCCTTCCATAATGATGCGGCTCAGCGATTCCAAATCGCTGTAGATGTTTTCGATTTCGTCCGCCAGTTGCTCAATTTTAGTCTCAAAGAGATCGAGCAGCAGTTCGTAAGCATTGCCGTCCACCAGCGTTTGATTACGGGCGCGCATGCGATACAAGCGGAACGCAGGCAGTTCACGCTCGCGCAAGGTATACAAGCGACCATCGCGAATGGTAAACGCCACGGTAGAGTTACCGGCGTGATCGTCAGCGTCTTCAAAAAAGAAAAAGGAGTGAATATGCAGGCCGTCTTCATCTTCAAAAAAACGTGCCGACGCTTCAATGTCTTCTAGTTCCGGACGGGTTGCCAGGCTTTG
Organism: Pectobacterium atrosepticum; assembly: GCF_000740965.1. NCBI lineage: Bacteria > Pseudomonadati > Pseudomonadota > Gammaproteobacteria > Enterobacterales > Pectobacteriaceae > Pectobacterium > Pectobacterium atrosepticum. The sequence goes on from NZ_CP009125.1 coordinate 4,574,330, forward strand.
TCCCAGTTCGGTTTGTACTTTCTCACGCTCATCGTCTTCCGGCTCGATCAGATCGACCCAAATTGACGCGGTAAGATCATCGGAGTCATCCAATTCCAGACGAGATAAACGGCAATTATCCAGTTTAAATGCGCTCAGCATGGGCCATAGCTCCCCTTTCAGTAGCAGAGATGGACAACGCGATTGAAGCACAGAAACAGAGGTGAGGTGTCACCAGCAGGTTTCAGTCCGTTCGACGGATCTGACTCATAGCGACAAAAACAGCATCGCTGACAACCACGAAGGGTATCAGCAGAGGAAGATAGCCTTAGAAGTTGTACCTAATGAACAGGTTCGTGAGCCAGTATCGACTGGGTGTGTCCAAGGCGTTAGTCCTCCAAGAATAATGATGCGCGCATGTTACGCTGAGATGAAAAAGACTTCAACTTTAAAACCGCGGCTGAAACACACTGTAAAATATTGGTCAAATGGATAAGCTTTATCCAATAAATCCGTCGCTGGAACCGATAAAAAACGCAGTCCCCAAAACAAAAAGGAACCGCGTATATGTACTAGGCGTTGTCCGGTAAATAAGCGATTGCACGGACGGGGAAACCGGGCGCACCGGCGAAATTAGGGTAGCTGACGTGAATATAAGCGCCGGTAGACGGCAGTTGATGCAGATTATTTAGCACCTCAACCTGCCAGGCATTCTGGTTCAGTACGAAAAACTCGCCAATAAGACCGTTGTTGCGACGGAAATCGGCGGCAGAATCCGTATCCAGCGTTTCATGCCCTACCGCGCTAATGCCGCGCTTTTCAAATAGGAACGTTAGCGCCTCAAGCGACCACCCCGGCGTATGGCTGTTTCCCTGTTCGTCTTTATTCGCAAAGGCGTCAATATCAGGCCAGCGCGTACTCCAGCCGCTGGCAAACGCGACAAAGCTTCCTGACGGAATGTCCCCGTGTTCACGTTCAAATGTCAGAATGTCTTCGACAGAAAGGCGATAATCGGGATCGAGCGCGACGGCGTCTTGTTTGTGGATCACAACCAGCGGTAGCAACAGTTCTTTATTATCAATACGATCCAGATAACGCTTACCCGCCACAAAATGCCCCGGCGCATCAATGTGCGTCCCCGTTTGCGTCGCAAACGTCACGGCCTGCGCATAAAACCCGTGATCTTCGACATTGAATAAGGTCTTGCGCTGCAACACGCCTTCAAACGCACCAAAAATAGGAATCGACTCCGTAATCGTATGCGTGAGATCGACCCATTTTTTATTCTGTAATTCCGCAATAATCTGGTCTAGCGTCATGGGCATGCTCCTTTTTTATTGTGATACCACACATCCATCGATACGCGGCAGGCCACCTAGCATTGTCGAAAATGACGAGAAAGATTAATACAGGATTTTTATAAGATATGCAGTCACACGCGTGACGATCACACCGTTTCCAATCTGGCGTAGGCGGCAACCAGCCATTTGATACCCTGCCCCTGAAACGCGACCTGAAGACGGGCGTGCTCACCGCTACCTTCCAGATTCACGATGGTGCCTTCGCCGAATTTCGCATGGCGAACCCGTTGTCCCAGCTTGTAGCCGCTGTCATTTTCCGTTATCGGCGTGCCAAGGCGCTGGTGATTGACCGGGCGGGAGACGCTGGCACGTAACCGCACCTCTTCAACACACTCTTCAGGCAGTTCACCGACGAATCGGGAAGGCCGATGATAGGCTTCCTTGCCGTATAAACGGCGGGATTCGGCGTAGGTTATCGTCAGCTTTTCCATTGCGCGCGTGACGCCAACATAAGCCAGACGACGTTCTTCTTCCAGACGCCCACCTTCATCCAGCGACATCTGGCTGGGGAACATGCCTTCTTCCATACCGACGATAAACACCTGCGGGAATTCCAGCCCTTTCGCAGAGTGCAGCGTCATAAGCTGCACCGCGTCCTGATTTGCATCCGCCTGACCTTCACCCGCTTCCAGCGCGGCATGTGACAGGAATGCCTGAAGCGGCATCAGATCCTGATCTTCTTCCTGATAGCTGAACTGGCGCGTAGCCGTCACCAGTTCCTCCAGGTTTTCTACTCGTGCCTGCCCTTTCTCGCCTTTTTCCTGTTCGTACATACTCCACAGGCCAGAATCTTTAATCGCTCGGTCGGTTTGCACATGCAGCGGCAGTTCAGACGTTTCATAGGCCAGCGCATCGATCAATTCGACAAAGCGTTGCAGCGATGCCGCCGCACGCCCAGCCAGCACTTTCTCTTGCAACAGCACCCGCGTGGATTGCCACAGCGTCAGTTGGCGATCGCGCGCCGTCTGACGCACCACGTCCAGCGTGCGATCGCCAATGCCGCGCGTCGGCGTATTCACCACACGCTCGAACGCCGCATCGTCATTACGATTGGAGATGAGACGCAGATAAGATAGCGAATCTCTAATTTCCTGACGTTCGAAGAAGCGCATCCCGCCGTAGATACGGTATGGCATACTCTGCTGCAACAGCGCCTCTTCCAATACGCGCGACTGGGCGTTGCTCCGATACAGAATGGCGTTATCTTTCAGCACACCACCCTTTTCCTGCCAGGCTTTAATTCGGTTAACGACGTAACGTGCCTCATCCAGTTCGTTGAATGCGCAGTAAAGCGAAATAGGTTCGCCCTCGACACCTTCCGTCCATAGGTTCTTGCCGAGCCGCCCGCCGTTGTGGGCAATCAGGGCATTCGCCGCTTTCAGAATATTGCTGGTCGAACGATAGTTCTGCTCCAGACGGATTGTTTCTGCTCCGGCGAAATCTTTCAGGAACAGCTGAATATTTTCGACCTGCGCCCCACGCCAGCCGTAAATCGACTGATCGTCATCTCCAACGATCATCACCTTGGCGCTATCGCCCGCCAGCATGTGGATCCAGGCGTATTGAATACGGTTGGTATCCTGAAATTCGTCCACCAGAATATTGGTAAAACGCTCACGATAGTGGTTCAGCACATGCGGTTTGTTCAGCCACAGTTCATGTGCGCGCAGCAGCAGTTCGGCGAAATCCACCAGTCCGGCGCGATCGCACGCTTCCTGATAAGCCTGATAGACACGCTGCCACGTTTGCTCGATAGGGTTGCCGTAGCTTTCAATGTGCTGCGGACGTAAACCTTCGTCTTTCTTACCGTTGATGAACCACATCGCCTGACGCGGAGGCCACTGCTTCTCATCCAGATTCAGCGCCCGAATCAGCCGCTTCAACAAGCGCAGCTGATCGTCGCTGTCCAGAATCTGGAAATCCTGCGGCAGATTGGCATCCATATGGTGCGCGCGCAGCAGACGGTGCGCCAATCCGTGGAAGGTGCCAATCCACATGCCACCCTGACTGGTGCCGATCAAGTGGTTGATACGATGACGCATCTCTGCCGCGGCTTTGTTGGTAAACGTCACCGCCATGATGGAGTACGGCGAACAGTTTTCGACGGACAATAACCAGGCAATACGATGAACCAGTACCCGAGTCTTGCCGCTGCCCGCCCCTGCCAGCACCAATAAATTGCTGCGCGGCGCGGCTACCGCGGCACGCTGTTTGTCGTTGAGGCCATCGAGCAGATCAGAAACGTCCATAGGTACGGGTTATCCGGTGACGGGAAACGCCGCGCATATCAGGGGCATTTCCACTGGTGATTTATACAGACTAATGCGGTGATTATAGCAATGCCGACAGCGATGCCAACCGCGAAATTTCAATATGCGGCAGCAGTCGGGCGTCGCCAATCTGCGTCAGGCTGCCTTCACGCAGGTTAATCCAGCAGGCTTGCATACCGCAGCGGATCGACCCCGCCACATCGGTTGTGAGATCGTCGCCGACATGCAGAATCTCATGCAAAGGCAGATTGAGTTTTTCCGCCGCCAGATGGTACATATCATCAAACGGCTTGGCACGACCGTGCGGGCCGGCACGCAGGATGAAAGAAAAATAGCGTTCGAGGCCGAACCGATGCGGCTCGGCGTTGCCGTTGGTGATCGCCGCCAGCGGCACTTTCTCAGCTAATGCTGCCAACGTCTGGTGCGTCTCTTCGGTAATCGCAATCTGACTACGCCAGTGGGCAAAGTTTTCCATTGCCGCTTTTGCGCCATCCTTAGACTCTGCGGCACTCAGGCCACGATCTAACATCGCCAGTTCAACTGCACGGCGCCGCCATTCAGTGACGTCGTGATAGATGTCCGGTTCGCGCTCCAGCAAGGTCTGGCGTAAGTTCTGGAAATCATCTGCCTGAAAATCACGAAGCGCAGGATGGTACTCTTGCAGGAAGCGGATTGACTCTTGCCCTGTGCGTCGAATGACGTCCGCGTTGTCGTATAGCGTGTCATCCAGATCGAACGTGATCGCACGGATCGGACCAAGAGATCGGTAAAAATGCATCAGGGTTTCCCTCGTTTGGCGCGTGGATGCGCTGCATCGTACACGGAGGCTAAATGTTGAAAATCAAGATGGGTATAAATCTGCGTCGTAGTCAGATTGGCATGGCCGAGCAGCTCTTGGACCGCACGTAAATCACCGCTGGATTCCAGCATGTGCGTCGCAAAGGAGTGGCGCAGCTTATGAGGGTGAACATGACTATTGATACCTTGCTTAACACCCCATTCGGCAAAACGCTTTTGCACATTACGCATCGAAATGCGTCGCCCCTGATTGGAGATAAACACGGCATCATCCTGTGGACCAAATAGTTCACGCAGCGCTAGCCAGCGCTCCAGCCAAGTTACCGCTGTTTTTCCTATCGGTAATTTGCGCTCCTTGCTGCCTTTCCCCATCACCCAGATTTCGCCGCTTGCCAGATCGATATGCTGATAGTCCATGCCGACCAGCTCTGCCAGACGCAGCCCCGCACCGTACATCACTTCCAGCATTGTACGGTCACGCACCGCAAGGGGATCGTCCAGATTGATCTCCAGCAGGCGATTCATCTCATCCACATCCATATTCTTTGGCAATGGACGTCCGGCCCGCGGCGTGGATACCCCTTTAGCTGGATTTGCCGTCAGTACACCGCGTGACACCATCCAGTCGAGAAAACTGCGCAATGCCGATAAACGGAGCGCCAGACTTCCTGAATGTAGCCCATCACGCTTACTGCGGGACACAACGGAGCGCACGCTAGAGGCATCCAGTGCGCGCCAGTCAGCGATACCCGCAGCGGAGAGTATCGTGATAACCGCAGATAATTGGCGCGAATAGCTGGTCAATGTCAACGGACTTAACTGGCGTTCTACTTTCAGATAGCGCAGGAACGCATCAACATCGGTTTGTAGAGGAGAAGAGGAAGCTGCCTCCGATGGCGCAGGCTGTCGGCTCATACCCGCTCAACCCAGCGCGCCAGCATCGCAGGCAACATCATAGCCATTTGCTGAAGCAGCACGGTTCCCATACCATTCTGATAATGGTGACTGTCACGGCTGCTGAAAATCAGCACCCCCAAATCATGATGATTTCCCATCAGCGACAGCGCGACCGAACCGACCTGTCTGGCCTGCGGTAGCAGCAGTAACAGTTCCGGCCCGTTCAGGCTGCCAAGATAGTGGTTATGTTGTCCGAAGCGCTGAATGCGCAACGGCTCAAACGAGGAGCGATTTAACCCAAGGTGGGTAAAATCGGAAGGCGCGCCAATGCGCCATTTGTCGCTAAACAGACGAACCGCTGCCCCCGCCAGGCCAAGCTGACGCGCCCAACGCTGCAAGCGATCCAACATATCTGTCAGGCTTTCCGCCGACGCCAATTCAGTTTGTAACCCAAGCAGGCGATTGAACAACACCTCGTTTGCACCCGCCTGCTCCATCAACAGCGTGATTTCTTCCTCAAGCTGAGTGATGTGATTACGCTGGCGTGCCAGTTGCCATTCCACCAGCGACACGGTTCCCCTAACGGGGTGAGGAACGCGCATCTGCTCGACGGGACGCGCATTGCGGATAAAAAAATCAGGATTTTGTTGCAGGAACTGCAAAACCATCTCGTCACTGAGTGCGATCTCGCGTTCTGCCTGTTCCTCGACATTCTTCATAAATGAATAAATCCATCGTAGACATGCGTTGCAGGCCCGGTCATGAATAACGGATGTCCAGGCCCATCCCACTGGATATCCAACTCCCCGCCCGGCAGCGATACGCGAACTTTCGCGGACAATAATCCCTGCTGGATCCCTACCGCCACGGCAGCACACGCGCCGCTACCACACGCCTGCGTTTCTCCCGCACCGCGCTCGTACACTCGCAAACGGACTGTCTGGCTATCGACGACCTGCATAAAACCGATATTGGCGCGATCGGGAAAACGCTCGTGGCTTTCCAGTAACGGCCCCAGTGTTTCCACTTTCGCCGTTTCCACATCCTCAACCTGAATCACACAATGCGGGTTGCCCATCGACACTACGCCACAAAGTACCGTGTGTTCGTCAGCACGCATGATGTAGGTTTTCTCCGCTTTGACCGCGCGAAAAGGCACCTGCTGCGGCTCGAAATTCGGTTCGCCCATGTTAACGCGCACCAATTCATCGTCCGTAACAGACAGCACCATCCGGCCAGTCTGCGTACTGACAGCGATATCACGCTTGTTGGTTAACCCTTTCAAGCGAACAAAGCGAGCAAAGCAGCGCGCGCCATTACCGCACTGCGCCACTTCACTACCATCCGCATTAAAAATACGGTAATGAAAATCCAGTTCAGGATCGTAAGGCGGTTCGACCACCAAAAGTTGGTCAAATCCCACACCACAGTGCCGATCCGCCAAACGGCGAATCAGTTCGGGTGAAAAATAAACGTTTTGCGTAACGGCATCAACAACCATGAAATCGTTGCCTAACCCGTGCATCTTAGCGAACTGCATTATCCTGACTCCCCCGCTTGCTTAACCGGGCGCGATAAACGTATACGTGACCTGTTATTTATTATTACCGTAACGCATTAAGGACGTATTGACGGTTTCTTTTGTGGCTGCTGGTTCTCATTTTGCTGAGTCGTTGACGCACCAGACTTACCATCGGCTGGCATATAAAGCGGACCTTTCAGACCACAGCCCAATAAGCTGACTACTGATAGCACCAGAAAAAATGGGCGAAATACGTTTTTCATCACGTGAAGACCTGTCATTAATACTTGTATGCTCTCTATAATCGCAGGTGGATCATGAAAATCAATAGGAATCGAAAATGAACGATAGCGAGTTCCACCAATTAGCCGACGAACTCATGCTTCAGTTGGAAGAAACGCTGGATCGATTTGAGGGTGATGCCGACATCGATTCCGAGATTAACGGCGGTGTGATGACGCTGAGTTTCGAGAACGGCAGCAAAATCGTGATTAATCGGCAGGAGCCACTGCACCAAATCTGGCTGGCAACCAAAACGGGCGGCTATCACTTTACCCTTCGGGAAGAACGCTGGGTATGCGATCGCAGCAGTGAAGATTTTATCGCACTGCTGTCATCAGCCTGTTCGGCACAGGCTGGGGAAACTGTTCACTTCGAGTAGCGTTCCCTGTCTTCATGGCACAGCAACTCATGGCATTTCGATGCCTCGTACATCAGCGCCGTCCCAGTAATATCAGCGCCAGTATCATCAGTAACAGTATACCGATGCCAAACATATTCACCAGCGGCCAGCCGCTGGTCAGCGCCATTAGACTACCGGCAGACAGCGAGGCCAACGCGTTAGGCACATAAACCACCAGTGAGTTAATGCCCTGCAAACGGGATTTATGCACCGAATGGGTAAAAGCGTTCAGCATAAATGTCCCACCGTTGAACATAAACGCCCACCCTACGCCAAACAGCACCAGCGCAAAGAGGAAGTGCCAGAACGTTAAACCGCTCAACGCCACCGCCACACCGACAACGTTACACACCATGCCGATCGCCACGACCTGAACCGGCGTCAACCGTTTCGCCAGCAGCACTAACAACAGCGCGGGGGCATACATGGCGACAAAATGCCATTGCAAAACCGTCGCGCTATGGCTGACGGAAAAATGGTGCTGATGCATCGCCAGCGGCGCTGAATTCATTAGTAGCGTCATCACCACAAATCCGACGGAACAGCTTGCCGTGCCTAACACAAATGCTCGATTTTTCAGGATCGCCGCCAGCGGTTCACTCCGCTGAGCGCTAGCCGTAACAATCGGCATCGGGGGTAATTTAAGGCCAAGCAGCAGCAGTGACGTGATAACGCAGATGAACCCCGCGGCGATAAAACTGCCGAGAAACGGGTATGACGCCCAAAGCTGAGAAGCCTGACTAGCCGCAAACGGGCCAAGGAAACCGCCCAGGACACCACCGCTGATCACCCATGATATCGCCCGGTTTTTTTGCTGATTATCGGTAAAAATTTCAGCAGCCGCGAAACGATAATATTGATTGAAGGCGCAGGACATCCCCAGAACAAACGTTGAAAACACAAAGAGTGGAAAGCTGTGTAGCACAATAGCCAACGCCGCCAAAAGCGCTCCCACCAGCCCCAACAGCGTGCCGATGATGAACGTATTGCGCCTGCCGTATTTCGTCATCAATGAAGAAACGGCGTAAATCATCAGCGCCGCGCCGCATACCGTCGCAGTAATCGGTAATGTGGTCAGCAGCGGAACGGGCGTCATCGATACGCCAACCAGCGTAGAACACAGCGTCATAAGGGAAATAATACTGCCAGTCAGCCCTTGTCCGAGCGCCAGCAGTATCAGATTTCGGCGTTGCAACGAATCCATCAATACATCCCTTTCTGAATGCGCTGAAAGCCAAGTGTCAGGAAGTGACTATAAGATTTGTAGCCGCTGTTCCATCGTCATCGCCTCATCATCCACCACGGGCGTAATGCACAGATGAGAAAGCGCGCTGCTGCGGAACGGAATCACCTGAGTGCGGCCGTCCAACTGTACGATTTGGTAGAACTGCGGCAGGTTAAAATTGATAAAGCTGGAACCATAGGTAAAGCGATCGTGCGAAGACGAATAGAAGCGACTGACATCGCGCACCAGCTCTTCTTTACTGCCTTCACAGTGGTGATACACCTCAACACGATTCGACTCATCCAGAATATAGATATTAAAGCCCTGATTTTCCGTCAGATCTTCAAAGAAAAATTGGATGATCCCTTCGCTGGCGACACCATCGACCACCGGCGGTAAATGCACATGGTTGGTTTCGACCTGAACCGGCTGGCCTTGCAGCTTGTTGTTGGAGATCGCGCCATAAAATTCGACCGCGTTCTCCAGCTTTTGCACTGACACACTCAGCCGCTCAAAGAACAGCCCCCAGGTTTGCCCTGCCACTTTCACCGCTTTGAAGCGACCTGGCTCCTGCTGGCGCGTACTGGTCAGACGCAGCTCAATACATTCGGAAACCAGCTGTTGCACGCGAGTACGAATCAGCCCGCGCAGGTGCTGGCTATAGCAGAACACTTCCAGTGATTCCGGCAGCGCGGCATCCTGATGCATTTTGCCCAGAATAGTTTTCAGCGCTTCCAACACCGCCTGCTCACCGCTGAAATGCAGCGTACGCACTTCGTTCCACGAGTTGCGATACAGCAGGTCGATACTGCCAACCAGACACTGCTGCTGCTGGCCGAAACTGAACACATCCAGATGACGGAAATCGAAATGCACCACCTGATTACGGAAAGCCGCTGTCGGATCGTGTTCCAGATTGACAATAATCGCCAGATGACGAATTTCACACGGGCTGTACAGCGCCTTCGGCGTCGGTGCAGGCACGCGAAGCGGGAAGTGGTTGGCTACATCGTCCACCAGCGCTTGCAAGCGCGTGATGTCACACAGCTCGTTACCTTTAATGTACAGACGCGTGCTCGGCGTCAGCAGACCATTAAAATACGCCCACGCCACCAGCTTGTTCAGATAGCGATTATATTCCAGCGGCTGATGGCTGATGATCGCATCCATCGACGGCGCCTGATTGTACAGATACCAGCCGGAACGGTTCGCACGACCAGGCGGAACATAAATAAAGGTTAAATTCGGCTCCGACAAATCGGGCGAAATTTGTGGGTTCAGCAGAGTGACTTTGCCCGGCAGCGCTTCAAACGCGGCATACAGTTTACGGGTCAACACACCGATATCCTGCGGGCTAGCGCTGACGCTGAGATTGTTGCGGCGGGCGAAGCGAATCAGGTTGCGATAAGTCTGCATCATCGCATCCAACAGCTCATTATGCGCTTCGCGTACCTGTTCGATTTTCCAGTTAGCACGGTTATCTAACATCGCCAGATGTTCGTCACTCCAGCCCCACTCTTGTACCAGTTGGCTCAGAATCTGGCGACGCCAGCCGACGCAGGCTTGTTCTCTGGAGAGCTTTTCACACACTTTTAAATAGAAACATCGACGCGCCAGATCGAGACGCGTTGGGTCGTTGATCGCCGTTAGGTAGTGCGTTACGCGATCCAACATCATGCAGTAAGGATCGAGACCAAAAGAGACGATCTCGCCGTCATGCAGGCGTTTTTTAATTTCGGTCGAAAGCAGGCTGGTATCTGGGTATTCCCAGGAATAGGCTTCCAACAGCAGCGTTTTCAGTACGGCTTTATAAGGGGAATCGATACTTTTATAGAGCTGCCAAAGGCTCGCGCCGAAATACTCTTCCGCCGACAGCGTACTTAAGCCACCTAAATCCATCCACTCGTTCGGTGCCAGCGCCCCCTGCGAGTACAGCGACAGCACAAAATCGTCGTAGTGGGATTCTTCTTCGACCGGCACCATGTTCCACAGAATGCGTTTACCGGCCATGCGCACGGCAGTACGGTAGAATTCGTCGAGTAACAGGATGTGCTGCATGGAGCCGCAGTCTTCACCGCCCAGACTGCCGCTTTCATTGTGGCGGAAACGGCTTTCATCCATCAGGAAGAAACTAACCTCAGCGCCCTGCGCTGCTGCCCACTGCTCCAGGAGCGTACATTTCTTCTGTAGGAGTTGGCGCTCTTCGCTATCCAGCCAGGATTGGTGGCACACCCAGATATCGAGATCGGAGCTACAGCTCTGCCCGATAGACGAGGTGCTCCCCATTGAATAGATGCCGGTGATCGGCAGCTCGCCCTGCGGATGAGAACCGTCAAACTGGCCCCAGCGCAGCGCGATGCTATCAAGGTATTGTTGTTGCTTTTCATCAGGCGTGTGAGTGCAGACACCGTGAGGCACTTTGCCTTCAAGGTAGCCGGGCATCAACGGGTGATGATGATGTAATAAAATGGGCAGAAGACTGTAAACCTGCTGAAAAGCGGGCTTCATTGCTCCCAGAGCACGCTCAACACGCAGTTGGTTGATCGCATCCAGTCTTTGCTTCAAAGTCTCGATGTAGAAGTACAAGACGTTTCGCCTGATTTATCCCAGTGCCTAGAAAAACCCCATGTTCCAAATTCGCCAATGATAAAATTAGAAGAATGTTTAGCGAATTATTGCTGGAAACGTGATCAATTTAACACCTTGCTGATTGGGCGTAAAGAAAGTAAAGAAAGTTAGACTTACCTATCTTGCTTTATTACGAATTTCTCTAACCGACGTCATCAGCACGGCTTCCTTACTCGTCATACTTCAAGTTGCATGTGCGTTGGCTGCGTTCACTCACCCGAATCACTTACTTGTGTAAGTTCATCGGGACTCCTTCCCTTGCCGCCTTCCTGAAACTCGAATTATTTAGAGTATATCTAGATTTGCGGCACCCAAATTTCAGTCCGTTTTAAAGGCGCACCGCTAATGCCCACAACCTGACACCAACGCACCATCAATGATACGATGGCGAAAAATGATAAAAACGGTATCAAGCATGTTAGCCAATATTATTAGAATTGCCACCCGACAAAGCCCGCTAGCCCTATGGCAAGCACGATATGTTCAGCAGTGTTTGAACCACTTCTACCCCGATTTACACGTAGAACTGGTGCCGATGGTGACCCGTGGCGACATCATCCTGGATACGCCGCTGGCAAAGGTCGGTGGTAAGGGATTGTTTGTTAAAGAGCTGGAATTGGCGCTGCTTGAAGGGCGCGCTGATATCGCAGTCCACTCCATGAAAGATGTACCTGTCGAATTTCCCGATGGCCTAGGCCTGACCACTATTTGCGAACGCGACGACCCGCGCGATGCTTTTGTTTCCAATCGCTACGACAGCCTCGAACAATTACCGGAAGGCAGCTGTGTCGGCACGTCCAGCCTGCGCCGCCAGTGCCAGCTACGCGCCCGACGTCCCGATCTGGTGATTCGTGATTTGCGCGGCAATGTCGGAACGCGTCTGGCAAAATTGGACAACGGCGAGTATGACGCCATTATTCTTGCTGTCGCTGGCCTGAAACGCCTCGGCCTTGAAGAACGTATCCGCTGCGCGTTAAGCCCGGAAGAATCGCTGCCTGCCGTCGGACAAGGCGCTATCGGCATCGAATGCCGTTTGGATGACGATCGCATTCGCCAACTGCTTGCCCCACTCAATCACACCGATACCGCCGCCCGCGTACTGGCTGAACGTGCTATGAATGTGCGCCTTGAAGGTGGCTGTCAGGTGCCGATTGGCAGCTACGCCGAACTGGAAGGTGATACGCTGTGGTTACGCGCGCTGGTTGGCGCACCGGATGGCAGCCAAATGATCGTCGGTGAGCGGAAAGGGAGCGTCTCAGACGCCGAAAAAATCGGGGTTGCACTGGCTGAAGAGCTGCTAGCAAAAGGGGCCAGCGCGATCCTTCAGGCCGTTTATCAAGGGCAAAGCTCATCATGACTATTCTGGTTACCCGTCCGTCACCAACTGGCGAACAACTGGTGACCCGTTTAAGAAAGCTCGGCTATCACGCCTGGCACAGCCCGCTGATCGAGTTTTCGCCTGGACGAGAACTTGCTGGCCTGCCTGCACAATTACACGCGCTGCACGCCGACGATCTGGTGTTTGCTCTCTCACAACACGCGATTCATTACGCCGATCCCATGCTGGCGCGCACAGGCACAAGCTGGCCTGCTCACCTCGCTTATTATGCCATTGGCCGTACCACGGCACTGGCGCTGCATAAAATCAGCGCGCACCCCGTTACCTATCCACCCGAGCGTGAAACCAGCGAAACACTTCTACAACTGCCTGAGCTGCAAGATGTTGCAGGGAAACGTGCACTATTATTGCGCGGCAACGGCGGAAGAGAATTACTGGGAGAAACGCTAATTGAACGGGGCGCTCAGGTAACCTATTGTGAATGCTATCAACGCAGAGACGTTCATTATGATGGGCCGGAGCAAAGCCGCCATTGGCAGCAAATAGGCATCGACAAACTGGTGATTACCAGCGGAGAAATGCTACAACGGATCTATACTTTAGTACCTGATTACTATCGGGCTTCCTGGCTACTCGGTTGCCAGTTGATCGTCGTCAGCGAACGACTGGCAGAACAGGCTCGTCAGCTCGGCTGGCGCGATATCCGAGTGGCTGATAACGCCGATAACGATGCGCTCGTGCGCGCACTACAATAAACCTGATCATGGGATGTACCATTATGACGGAACACAATACCCCCACAGCTCCATCCGATGAGGTTGCTGAACGGGTTGAACCCGCGCATCAGCAGCAAGATCCCGCACCGCAGCCCAAGCGCAGTGGTGCTGTGCTGGGAGCGATCGCCATCGTGATTGCGCTGGCAATAGGCGCGGGATTGTATTACCACGGCCACCAGCAGGCACAGCGAGAAACCGCCTCGCTTCAACGTCTGGAATCACAGCTAAACGCCTTGCAGCAACAGCATAAGCAGGAACAACAGCAATGGCTGGATGCTCAACAGCAGCAAAGCAAAATACAGGACACCGCGACACAGCGTCTTGAGGCGCTAACGCGTCAGTCAGACGAGCTACGCGATAAACTGGCGGCGCTTTCCAGCCATGACACCAATACCTGGCTGATCGCTCAGGCAGATTTTCTGGTAAAACTGGCAGGGCGTAAGCTGTGGAGCGACAAAGATGTCACCACCGCGGGCGCATTGTTGAAAAGCGCAGATGCCAGCCTCGCGGAAATGAACGACCCTAGCCTGATAGAAATTCGCCGCGCGTTGACCAACGATATCGGTGCACTGGCAGGCGTTAGCCAAGTCGATTTTGACGGCATCATCCTGAAAGTGAACCAGCTCACCGATCAACTTGACAACTTGCAGCTTGCCGACAACAACACCGATGAAGCGCCAATGGATGCCAACAGCACAGAGCTGTCCGCTTCGTTGAGCGAATGGCGACAAAATCTGAGCAAAAGCTGGCACAATTTCCTGGCTGACTTTATCACCATTCGTCGTCGCGACAGCGCTGCTGAGCCTTTGCTGGCACCGAATCAGGACGTGTATCTGCGTGAGAACATCCGCTCACGTCTGTTGGTTGCCGCACAGGCGATTCCTCGCCATCAGAATGAAGTGTACAAACAGTCGTTGGAAACGGCAGCAACCTGGGTTCGCGCCTACTTCGATACCACCGACTCCACGACGCAGGCCTTTTTGGATCAGCTTGATGCCTTAAGCCAGCAGTCGGTTTCACTGGATGTTCCAACGGAGCTACAAAGTCAGGCGCTGTTGGAAAAGCTGATGCAAACGCGCGTTCGTAACCTACTGGCTCAGCCGCCAGCCACACAGCAGGGAGAGTGAACATGCTGAAAGTCTTATTGCTGTTCCTGATCCTGATCGCAGGCGTTGTGATCGGCCCGATCGTCGCGGGCCACCAAGGCTACGTCCTGATCCAGACGGATAACTATGACATTCAAACCAGCGTGACGGGTTTGGTCATCATGCTGGTGCTGTTTTTCCTCGCCTTTTTGGCGGTGGAGTGGGTGCTACGCCGAATCCTTCGAACAGGATCACGCACACGCGGCTGGTTCCTCGGCCGCAAACGCAGCCGTGCCAGAAAACAGACCAAAGCCGCGCTGCTCAAGCTGGCCGAAGGTGATTATTTACAGGTAGAGAAACTGCTGACTCGCAATGCCGATCATGCCGAGCAGCCCGTAGTTAACTATCTTTTGGCAGCCGAAGCCGCCCAGCAGCGCGGTGACGAATTCCGCACCAAGCAATACCTGGAGCGTGCCGCCGAGGTTGCAGATACCGATCAGCTTCCGGTGGATATTACGCGCGTACGTATTCAGCTAGCACGTAATGAAGATCATGCCTCACGTCACGGCGTGGACAAATTGCTGGAAGTCGCACCTCGCCACCCTGAAGTGCTGCGTCTGGCTGAGCAGGCTTTCCTGCGTACCCATGCCTACGGTGCCTTGCTGGATATTCTGCCTGCGATGCGCAAGATTAATCTGTACCCTGAAGCGCGTTTGCTGGATCTGCAACAGCGGGCCTATATCGGTCTGATGAATCAGGCGATGGCGGATGGCGGCAGCGAAGGGCTGAAATCATGGTGGAATAATCAGAGCCGCAAAGTGCGTCATGAGATCCCACTTCAGATCGCAATGGCTGAGCATTTGATCGAGTGTGACGATCATGATACAGCACAGAAGATCATTCTTGATGGTCTCAAACGTCAGTATGACGAGCGTTTGATTCTGCTAATGCCCCGCCTAAAAGCTGGCAATCCGGAACAGCTGGAAAAAATGCTGCATCAGTACATCAAGCAACATGGCGCAACGCCGCTGTTAAGCAGCACGTTAGGTCAACTACTGATGAAACACGGCGAATGGCAACAGGCCAGCGATGCCTTCCGCACGGCGCTGGAGCTACGTCCAGATGCTTATGATTACGCCTGGCGCGCCGACGCACTAGAGCGGCTGCATCTGCCGGATGAAGCGGCGCAAATGCGGCGTGAGGGGCTGTTACTCACGCTACAGCAACCAGCCAACTAATCACTGCATCATCTCTTTCATAAGGCTCCTTCTTTGGAGCCTTATTTATTTTTTATGTTTCAATCGCAGGCTGTGACCCAGCATTTTCATCAGACGAAAAAAAACGCTTACCGATAAACGGTAAGCGTTGAAAATATCAGGTCTGTCAGACAACAGAATGGTGCCTCACTCAACGTTATGTCCGGAAAGCCCGATGGAGATTTGCATCTTCATCTGGAGTTGGACGATAGGCACCTCAAAATTGGCTCTGCGTCATTCCCAGGATTATGAAGCCGAAGCAAGCATAGAAGGTGGAATGAGCATCTACACGCTTATTTAAGCACAAATTATGCCAACATGCATAATTTTATTGCTACGACCTCATCAATTCAATTTAACTAGCTAATAGTAAATACTATTTTTATTTATCCGCTAGTGGGGAAGCAACAACACGCTGGGTGGTAAAAACGAGAGCGAACTCACAAAACCTGTCGCCATTCAGAGACGAATTTATCAGATAAAATATTAATCATTATTAATCAATAAATTAAATGTCTCTTTTTTGAGACAGCAGATCACCGCAGGTGTCGTTCTTTTCCGACAGTCCTGTCAAAGCTGTTGATTCAGCTTAAAAAATAAAAAAATATCCGCGCCGAGGAGTCGACGCGGATAGCATTAAGTAACAGGTGGGACTTAACGGGAGGACAGCTGTTCTAAACTCTGTTTAGCGACCTGATACAGATAGTGTGCGGTCGGGAACAGTGCACTGTCGTCAACGCGGAATTTCGGGTGGTGCAGCGCATAGGGTCCGCCGGAGCCAACCATCATAAAAGTACCCGGCAGTTTCTGCTGATAGAACGCAAAATCTTCACCAATCGGGCTGGCTTCGACGCGGCGTGCTTCAAAACCTTCATCACTTGCCACGTTCAGCGCAAACTCAACCCATTCTGGCGTATTGATCACTGATGGCGGCCCTGCGTGCCACAGGAACTCAATTTCCGCGCCAAAGCTGCTGGCAATACCCGAGACGATCTGACGGAAACGCTGTTCAATCAAATCACGCGTGTCCTGATTGAACGTTCGGACCGTGCCTTCAACGTAGGCCGTGTCGGGAATAACGTTCCAAGTGCTACCGCTATGGACCTGAGTAATCGACACCACTGCGTTATTGTCGGACGACACCGTGCGGCTGATGATGGTTTGCACCGCGGAAATCAGCTGACCCAGAATAATAATCGGATCGTTGCCTTCATGCGGCTTCGCCGCGTGACAGCCTTTCGCTGCAATCTTGATCTCAAAACGGTCAACGCCCGCCGTCAACGCACCGTCTTTCCCACCGATGACGCCAACGGGCAGCGTCGGATCGTTATGGATACCGAAAATCGCCACCGCATTGTCCAACGCGCCAACCGCAATCACTTCCGGTGCACCCAGCCCTGTCTCTTCGGCCGCCTGGAACAAAATTCGCACCGTGCCTTTCAGCTCCGGCTCGATTTTCTTCAGCAGAATCGCCGCGCCCAGCGCTGCGGAAGAGTGAAAATCATGACCGCAGGCATGCATCACCCCTTTGTTGAGCGACGTGAATTCTACGCCAGACTCTTCTTCAATTGGCAGGGCATCGATGTCCGAACGGACCACGACCAGTGGGCCATCCTGTAGGCCGCCGACTTCCGCGACCAGACCGGTTTTCAACGGCAGATCGAGGACGCGAATCCCTTCTTTTTCCAATACCGCACGAATCTTTTTCGTCGTTTCGAACTCCTGATTCGACAGTTCAGGATTGCGGTGTAAATCGTGGCGAAACGCCTGAATAAATTGAGCCAGAGGCTCGTGCTGAGGTGCTGTTCTCATCAATTCTTACTCCACATTATCGTGCCCTGTCTGACAGGACGGCCTTGTTCAGGCGTGCAGGTGTGTCTACGTGTGCGTTAAATATCGTACTCAAGCGGCTCAGGCAGTTTGGTCAACTGACGCAAGAAACGCTGGGTTTGCGGGTTGTCTGAGAAGCTAATCACCTGCTCCGCAGGGCCTTCCTCGACGATGTGACCGTCCGCCATGAAGATCACTCGGTCAGCCACTTCTTTCGCAAACTGCATTTCATGGGTGACGATCACCATCGTGGTGTCATTTTTCGCCAGCTTCTGAATCACCTGAAGCACCTCGTGTACCCTTTCTGGGTCAAGCGCCGAAGTTGGTTCATCAAACAAAAGAGCCTTCGGATCCACCGCCAGCGCACGTGCAATACTCACGCGCTGCTGCTGACCGCCGGATAACGTCACCGGATACTGTGCCGCCTGTGGCAGCAGGCCAACCTGCTCCAGCAAAGCCAGACCGACTTCAGTCGCCTGCTTCTTCGGCATTTTTTTCACGACAATCAGCGCTTCCGTTACATTCTCCAGCGCCGTCTTGTTCTTAAACAGGTTATAACTCTGGAACACCATCGCCGTCTGACGGCGCAGCGCGTAGGCCTCCTTGGAGGAGTAACGACGCGTATCCAGCGTTTGTTCACCAATTTCGATCGTACCTGACTCTGGCGTTTCCAGCAGGTTAAGGCAACGCAGCAGCGTGGATTTACCCGAACCCGATGGACCGATAATCGCCACGACTTCGCCTTTCGCGATATCCAGACTAATGTTGTCCAACACCACCTGATCGCCAAAGCGTTTAGAAAGATTCTTTACACTGATCATGTCAGCCCCTTATCGCTGTAGCGAGTGATTCAGTTTCTTCTCAAGCTGTTTTTGCAGCCAAGCGTAAACCACAATCACCATCCAGTAAATCAGACCCACAACCAAGAAGGTCTCAAAGAAACGCAGAGATTCAGCGGCAATCATCTTGCCTTCTGCGAACAGTTCGGAGACGCCCAGCGCAAAGGCCACTGAGGTATCTTTAATCAGAGAAATAAAGGTATTACCCGTCGCTGGCAGCGCATTCAGCATTGCTTGAGGCAACACGATGCGGCGATAGACCTGCGCTTTACTCATGCCAATGGACAGGCCCGCTTCCGTCTGGCCGAAATCCACCGAGGCCAAGCCCGCACGGAAAATCTCAGCCATATAGGCGGAGGTTTTCAAGCTAAAGCCAATAATTGCGGCCGTCATCGCATCCAGATTGGATAAGCCAGGGAATAGCTGTGGCAGGCCGAAGTAGATGATAAACAGCTGAACCAGCGATGGAATGCCGCGGAACAGCGAGATATACAGTTCGACGATTTTTACTACGACGACGATCTTGCTTTCACGGACTAACGCCAAGATAAGGCCGAGAACCATAGCAAAAAACATCGAAACCACGGCAAGAAACAGCGTGGTTGGCAAATACATTAATACCTGGGGAAAGACTTTTAACAGGTAGGCAAGATCGATATTCATGAGTAATACCATTAATGCTTCCACCGGCCATATTGCGCCGGTGGAACAGGGTTATGACTGTTGACTATATAACGAATCATCTGGCTACATAACGAGTCATCACGCTAAATGACGACTCTGCCAGAATGACGGCGTGAGGTTATTTAGCCGGTGATACCGTGATATCTTCGCCAAAATATTTTTCGGAGATAGATTTCAGACGTCCATCTTCACGCATTTTCGTCAATTGTGCATCGAACTGTTTACGCAAGGCATCGCCTTTCTCGTCCTTATGGAACGGGAAGCTGACTTCTTCAATCACCAGCGGTTCGCCAACCAGCTTGAACGGCAGGTTACGCTTATTGATTTCCGCCAACAGGATCGGACGTGAATTCACGTAGCCTTCGACGCGCTTAGACAGCGCATCGTTCATCGCACCATCACGTGTTTCATAGGTGCGAATAGTGACGCTGCCGTCGGCAAATGCTTTCTTCAGGTTGTTGACGTGGTTGGAACCCAGGACCCCGGCAACCGTCTTCCCTTTCAGGTCAGCCAACGTATTGATCGTGGTGTTGTCTTTGTGCGTCACAATCTGGCTGCCGTAGAAGCTGTACGGCTGGGCAAAATTGTATTTTTCCTGACGCGCGGGGGTAATTGCCACCACGTTCGCTACAGTATCCAGCTTTTTCGCTTCCAACTGCCCCATCAGGCCGCTGAAATCAGCGGTGACCCACTCAACTTTGTAGTTCAGATCTTTCGCGATAGCTTCCGTGACTTCAACGTCAAACCCAACCAGCTTGTTATCTTGCTTGAAACCACTTGGATAACTCTGGCCTGTTGAACCCACTTTCAATACTTTTTCCTGCTCGGTGCCACTCTTCCCAGAATCACAGCCAGCAACAAGAAAGGCGGTCGTCAGCGCCAGAACAGACAACGTTACTTTTTTCATCATTTTACTGCCTCTCTTTTTAAGTTTTTATCTTTCCACTGGTCATACAATTGGTTATCAAGAATTTTTTCCATCCAGATGGTCAGGTGTCCTTTTCCCAGATTCGTCTGCCCGACTTCCTTGAAACCATAATTTCTGTACATCTCAATCAGCCACGGGTGGTTTTGCGCTGTGCCAAGCGACACCGCAGGCGCTTTGAGCTGGTTAATCAGAATTTCTTCTTCCAACCAGCTCATCATTTGCTTACCCAATCCCTGTTTTTTATAGCCAGGGTGCGTCGCAAACCAACCCAGATGCGGTAGACCGAGCGGGCCCGGCTCAGGCCCCCACGGATAGCGGATGGTAAATGACGACACCATCTCCCCGCCTTTTTCCATCACATAAACGCCGTGTGAGGCAATGTGCGTGCGCACCATGCCAATATCTGCATGGGCGGCAGAAAAATTGATGCCCAACTGGCGAATCGGCTCAAACGCGGCCAATGCCAGCGCCAAAAAAGTCTCATCATCCGCAAGCGTAGCCTGACGAAATACGATACTCATGATTTCACCTTATGCTGGCAGCAGACCGGAGTTATCCGCATAGCGAATCACCTCATCGACTTTCTGCGGTGCACTGCCGACGTAGTTGGCTGGGTTCAGCCATTCGTCCAGATCGGCGGCAGTCACCTGCTCGGAAAGGACTGGATGCGCCAACAGTACCGATTTAAAAGGCTGATTCTGCTCGAATGCCTGCATAGAGCATTCGTAAACCAGATGGTGGGCGGTCTGCTTACCGAGACGTTTGCCAATCTCAAACATCACTTTCTCGGATAACAACAGGCCATTTTGCAGATCGAGGTTCGCCAGCATTTGCTTCTCGTTGACGGACATTCCACGCAGGATGCCAAGCGCATTCTGAAGCTGAGCAGACAGATAGATGTTGATTTCTGGCAGCGCGATCCACTCTGCACGCCAGCTCATCGCATCACGTTCATGCTCAACTTTCATGGATTCGTGAATCAGCGCGGCGCTCTTAAACAGCGGTGCAGTCAAGCTCGCCAGCCCTTCCAACGCGGCAGGGTTACGTTTGTGCGGCATCGTGGTAGAACCGATTTTCCCTTCAGAGAACGGCTCTTCGATTTCATTAATCTCGGTGCGCATCAGGTTGTACAGCTCGTTGCCAATCTTGCCCAGCGTACCGCTGATCAGAACCGTAACGGAGGCATATTCGGAGAAGCGATCGCGGGCAGACTGCCAGCCGATATTCGGTGTATTCAGCCCCAGTTTATCCAGCGTCAGGCGCTCAATTTCTGGCCCTTTCTCGCCAAAAGAGGCATAGGTACAAATGGCACCATTGATGTTGCCGACCAAAACACGCTCTTTGATTTCACCCAGGCGTTCGAGGTGACGGATAAATTCATCCAGCCAGACAGCCAGTTTGAAGCCAAACGTGGTGGGCAGCGCTTGCATGCCGTGGGTACGGCCAGCCATCAGCGTGTGTTGATGTTTCTTCGCCAAACGTTTCAGTTCAACGGCCAGCAGTTGTGTATCTCTGACGACAATATCAAAAGATTGTTTCAGTTGTAACACTGTCGCGGTATCAACGATGTCCTGCGTGGTCACGCCGTAATGAATAAATTCACCCGCCGCGCCACATTGTCTCTGAATCGCTGCAATCGTCGGCATCAGGGAGTGCTTCATGCGTGCCGCATCTTTTGCAATCTCTTCAACGTTAAGCGCGCTTGCGTCAGCGTTTTCTGCAATGGTTTTTGCCGCATCCAGCGGAATGACACCCAGTTCACCCTCGGCAAGCGCCAAGGCAACTTCTACCTCGACCTGCTTAGTCAGACGGTTATGCTCGGACCAGACGCCGCGCATTTCAGGCGTGCCAAAATTATTCCCTATAAGAAGAAAATCAATAAGATGTGATGCCATAATTAACTCGTTAGTGTTGGATTTATCAGGCGGGGGTTTATGTCGTCTTTTTAATTTTTAAAAATATAACATGCGGTAATTATGCGCTTTATACCTTTCGGATCTATCTTAGATCAAAAAGTTTGATTGCAAACTATGCATTTGGAAATGTTCGCTAACACTCTCTCCCGTATTGAAAAACCCGCTTGTCACTTTTTCCTTCCTACAATGAAACTCCTTATCCGTATGACTGCTGACGAAGGATTATCATGCTTTTCCACACGACATTACGCATGCCCCGTACCTTATTGATTACCATGATCATTATTTCAACATTCGCTGCTCAGGCACGAGCCCAGGATCGCTACCTGATGGAAAAGGTGGTTGAAGTTAGCCGTCATGGCGTTCGTCCCCCGACAGAATCCAACACAACCGCACTGGAGTCCGGCACGGCACGACAATGGCCGCAGTGGGTCACGCGAGAGGGTGAATTAACCGGACATGGCTATGCCGCCACCGTGATAAAAGGACACTATGAGGGCGAGTATTATCGCCAACAGCATCTGTTCGCTTCAGGTTGCCCAGCGGAACAGCAGATTTATGTACTTGCCAGCCCGTTACAGCGCACCCGCGCAACCGCGCAAGCTTATATGGACGGCATGTTTCCCGGCTGCGGCGTTACTACACATGCCGTTGAGGATGAAAAGCAAGATCCGCTGTTCCACGGCGATAAAATGGGGATTGGCACGCTTGATCCTGAACAGGCAAAAGCTGCTGTACTGAAAGCCATGGGAGGCGATCTGGATCTCGCTTATCAACGTCTGAAGCCCAGTATTGAGCAGCTAAAACAGATCGTATGTGGAGAAGATAAACCCTGTCCGGTGTTTGATAAACCGTGGGCGCTCAAACAGGATAAAGACGGTTCGACTTCTATCAGCGGCCTGAATACGCTGGCGAATATGAGTGAAGTTTTCCTGCTGGAGTACAGCGAAAATTTGCCACTGGCACAGGTTGCTTTTGGTCACGTCCGCAGCGCACAGGATCTTATTCCCCTGATGGCTCCGATGACCGCCAAATACGACTTCACCAATGATGTTCCCTACATTGCACAGCGTGGCGGTTCACTATTGATGCAGCAAATCGCACAGGCACTCGCGCAAGGGACGCAAGCAGAGCAGGACACCACACAAGGCGAGCCGCCGACAGCCCCTTACTTGCTGTATGTCGCGCATGACACCAACATTGCCTACCTGCGCACGCTGTTGCAGTTTCACTGGCAACTACCCGGCGATACCGCCGATAACATCCCACCCGCAGGCAGTCTGGTCTTTGAGCGCTGGCGCGATACCACGACTCAGCAGCGTTTTTTGCGTATTTATTTCCAGACACAGTCGCTGGATCAGATTCGTTCGCTGACGCCGCTGGGCGAGCAACAGCCGTTGCTGAAAGAGGAATTTACGTCTCAGAGCTGTCAGCAGACAGAAAAAGGCACGCTGTGTCCTTTTGATACGACGCTGGAATCCATGCGGAAAAGTATCGATAGCAGTGCGCTGGCAACGGTACATTACGCGCCGTAGCTCGATCTCCTGAGGAGAAGCAACGTCTTGTCGGGTTGATGAATCCGATAGGACGTTTGCAAGAGAAGGCAGATTTAAGACGAAAAAAAGCACATCTTTCGATGTGCTTTTTTCTGTAATTGGTCGGCGAGAGAGGATTCGAACCTCCGACCCACTGGTCCCAAACCAGTTGCGCTACCAAGCTGCGCTACTCGCCGAATGTACTGCTTTTTGAACATCACTGATGTTCTAGCTTGTGTGTGGTGCGAAGAGAGGGACTTGAACCCTCACGTCCGTAAGAACACTAACACCTGAAGCTAGCGCGTCTACCAATTCCGCCACCTTCGCATAACTCACAAACTTTTATTAACGAAAAACGTTAATGAACTGCTAAATCTGGGGTGGCTAATGGGACTCGAACCCACGACAACTGGAATCACAATCCAGGGCTCTACCAACTGAGCTATAGCCACCATCACCACATTTACATCTTATTACGCGGTACATCCTTTTTACGGGATACTTTCTTTACGAAGGTAAGTGTACCACCGCAGCTCTTGCACACAACATACTCGTTTACACAATATAATGGTGCGCCCGACAGGATTCGAACCTGAGACCTCTGCCTCCGGAGGGCAGCGCTCTATCCAGCTGAGCTACGGGCGCTTAGCGCCGTTGCGGGACGGGATATTACGGACTTAGCGACTGACTGTCTAGTGCTTTTTTATCGAAATGATGCGTTTGCTTATGCTTTGTCCATTTCAAGCTAAATAACGTACAAATCCGCTCTTCCCGCCCCCAAATACGACTATTTACCCCCTGCCAGCGACGTTTTTTTACCCAATCCCAGCGCGAAATAACACAGGCTGACCACGGCTAAAAAGGCGACACCGACCAATAAAGACATTCGCGTATCGATATTTATATACATTCCCACCAGTACACACAGCAAAAATGCCATCGTCAGGTAGTTTACCCACGGGAACAGTATCGATTTAAACGGATGTGAGGCCAACGCGACACGATGCTGCTCACGAAAACGTAGTTGACTGATCAACACCACAAACCACGGCACCATACCCGGCAACACGCTGGCGCTATAAACATAAACAAACACTTTTTCCGGGTTAGGGATGACGTAATTCAAAAGCGACCCAGCCACCAGACAAAGAATAGAAATCATGACGCCTGCTGCGGGTACACCGCTGGCCGTCACTTTACCTAGCCAGGCAGGAAGTTGACGGTTGTTAGCCAGCGAATACAGCATGCGACCACAGCTATACATGCCGCTGTTGCAGCCAGACAGCGCGGCCGTCAGCACCACAAAGTTGATGATGCCTGCCGCCGCCACAATACCGATTTTCGCAAACGTCAGCACAAACGGGCTGCCGGATGTACCGATTTCATTCCAGGGGAAAATCGTGACGATAACGAAGATAGCGCCCACATAGAAAATCAGGATGCGCCACAGAATGTTATTGATCGCGCGCTTCAGCGTCACCTGCGGATTTTTCGCCTCGCCTGCCGTAATCCCCACCAGCTCAACGCCCTGATAGGACGCCACCACCAGACACAGCGCGAACAGCAGACCTTTCCAGCCTCCCGCAAGGAAGCCGCCGTGCTCGGTCAGGTTACTGAATCCGGTCGCCTGACCGTGATTACCGAAGCCGAAGAAGATAATACCGACGCCGACTAATATCATCACGACGATGGTGGTGATTTTAATCATCGCAAACCAGAATTCGATTTCGCCATACAGCCTTACCGCAGCGAGATTTGCGCCCGCGACCAAAGCGACAGCGACAATCGCCGGTATCCACTGTGGCAGTTCAGGGAACCAATACTGAACATACACGCCAATGGCGGTAATTTCCGAAATCCCGACCGCCATCCACATAAACCAATAGCCCCATGCGGTGAGATAACCGAAAAAGGGATGCATGTATTTATGTGCGTAGACGGCAAACGATCCTGCGACCGGCTCTAGGTAGAGCATTTCGCCCATTGAACGCATGATGAAGAAAACGAAGATTCCAGCAACAATATAGGCCAGTAATACCGACGGTCCCGCCCACTTCAACGCACTCGCTGCGCCCATAAACAGCCCGACGCCGATCGTGCCACCTAGCGCAATCAGCTCAATATGTCGGGCTTCCAACCCTCGATGGAGTTTTTCCTGCTTTACATCTTCTGCCATATATCCCTCTGTCTTTATGTTGTGCTTATCCCGGCTGTTGCCGGTTATTGTTCTTATTTCAGAAATGCTATCTGTTAGAAAGACTGTGTCCTCGCCTCAAATTGGCGGTCATGAAAATACCGTAATGTCGGTTTGAATAACACATCAAGGATGACGAATCCGCCAAAGATAGAATTCTGTCTTTCCGATTGTTTGGCAAACAGACAATTGAAGTCGAATAGGAATGAAAAATCAGGGTTATCTACTGTAGAGAAAGGCGACGAGGGAAAGGCAGTGGGAAAAGACGACGAGAAAAGGTTGGCGCGTCCAACGCGCCAATTCAATGAAGCTATAGACGACCGCTGTAGTGATAAGCAACGTATTTCAACAACCTCAGCTGCCGAAAAATACGGCTCGGCTGGGACAGCAAGCGATACAGCCATTCCAACCCTAAGTTTTGCCACACGAGCGGAGCACGCTTAACATGTCCGGTAAAGACGTCATACGTTCCACCGATGCCCATATACAGCGCATCAGGATAGTGGTGGCGACAATCGCGCATCAGGATTTCCTGCCTTGGCGACCCCATCGCGACAGTGACGATTTGTGCGCCGCTGGCACGGATGCGCTCAAACAACGCATCACGCTGCTCTGGTGTAAAATAGCCATCCTGACTACCGACAATATTCACATCCCACTGCGCACGCAGTTTCGCTTCCGTTTGCGCCAGTACATCAGGTTTGCCCCCTACCAGAAACACCGGCGTTTCCTGTTTGCCAGCCCGTTCCATTAGCGCTTCCCACAGATCAGCCCCCGCAATACGTGTGACGTCAGCCTGTGGGTACTTGCGTCGAATGGAGCGCACAATGCTGATGCCGTCCGCATACTTATATTCTGCGCGATCGAGCAGCGTACGCAGCGCCACCTCTTTTTCCGCCGTTAGCACCTTCTCAGCGTTAATCGCGACAAGCGTCCCCGTTTCAACCCGCTCTCCCGCAAATAGGTAGTCAACAAACGTCCCCATATTGCGGAAACCGTGAATGGGCAAACCACGAATGGTATACAGAGGGATTGTCTCTGTGGTTTTTAACGCGGTCATATCTGCTCCTTTATCACCGGATCCTGTACGGTATTGGGTGTCGGCGCGAGCGGCGTGGCGCGCATGCGCCTCAGACGCTGCCGGATGAGTCCGGCGCTTTCCAGCAGCCAGTAAAGCAGTTTGGCAACGAGCAGGCACAGGCCAAATATCAGACAGAAAAACACCACACGTGAAACAAAGGAATCGACGCCTTCGCGCGTTAGCACAATAATATTGAACACCGCACCGAAGCAGAACGCCTGCAAAATGGCGGCCTTATAGCGATTGCTGTCGTTCTTCCCTAACTCGTACACCCAGTCGAACCACTTGATAACCAGCCCTACCGCAATCGCACCCAACGGGATAAATAGCACGCCGCCCATCACCACCAGCGAGCCTAACAGCGTAGGGGATATCGCCAGCCCAGAGTGGTTATTCAACACTTCCCAGGTGAAATAGTTCGCGCTGTTTAACACCAGATTCGGACGGTCAGGCCATAGCCAGGAGGGAATAAAGACGTAGAAATCACGAGCAATCGGTGCCAGCCCCTGAAACTCAATCTTGTCATAATTCTGCCACAGCAGCGCCAGATTCTCCCAGGGCGAGAAGGTGTCACGAGTTAAATAGAGGAAGGTATAAAATGCGTAATCACCGCTGACGTCCAGCCCATAGCGCTTCAGCGCCAGCCAGAACATCCCGACAATACCAAATATCCCAGCAGCGACCAACATCCAGAGCGTAATCCAACCACGCACAATGCCAATAAACAGAAATAGGGCGAAGGCAATGATCAGATTCGCGCGCGTCCCGCCGACAATCACATATGTCAGCATTCCAAATGCGACCGTTCCGATGAGGAACAGTAGCCACGCTCGCTGCGTCTGGCGCAGGAAATACACCACCAGCATTGCCGGAATGAAGAAGTAGAAAAAGCGTTTCAACGCCACACCGGACACATCGCTAGAGAATATCTGGCTGTAAGAGCGCAGCTTAAACAGCAGGAAGCCATTGTTGAGGAAGAAAATACCGACGGTGGCTACCGCAATCAACGCCAGCAGCAGCCAGGTCAGATTAGCTTCAACTCGGTTCACCGTCAGGAGTGGAGCACGCGGCACGGAGGTTTTCTGGCGTAGTCGCGTCTTGTAGCTGACGTAATAGACAGCATAGAACGCCGTTGCGGACAACATCGCCTGAAGCAGATACTGCACGGGGACGACTTCAACGCCAAACCGGAACACCAGCACGCAGGTAAAGGGAAAACCAAAATAGAACGTCAATAAATAGAGCAGCGAGAACAGCACGTTAAAGTTAAAACGTACGCGCCGAAACTCCATCCAGGTCAAGCTCAGGATGAAGATGACTGAAATCAGGTAGACGACAAACAGCCCTCCAAATTGCCCAAGCGTCATGTCGGTTCTCCCGTCGCCAACGCCAGCGCATCCCGCCAGCCTTGCAGATAATTGGGATTGAAGAACGCGATCTGGTGTTTATCTACCGATGCCAGTTGGCGCTGAGCCTCACGCACCAATGCTTCGTCCAGGTCGTCACCGTAAAACAGCACAGGAAGGCTTTGTTCTGTCAGATCCTGCCAGAACGGGTTTTTCCGGCTGATCACAAACGGCACACCAAACTGAATCAACAGGCATAGCGTCCCGATTCCCTGCTGGCGATCGAAAATAAAATAGCCCAAATCACAAGTGCGCAGCATGTTGAGATAATCATCAAACGCCAGTTGGTCTTTCAGCAGTTGGAAATTTTTCACACCAAACAGCGCCAGACCGTCCTTTTCCACCTGTGCGATGTAGGACGCATTATTCGCAGGGTAGCCCATTGGCACAATGACCCGCACATTGTTACCGAACTGCTTGTGGATCGCCCGCAGCGCTTCCTGATGACGATTCGTGCGATCGCCAGAATTGCCGACCAGAATCGTCATCGGCCCAGCCAGTGGTTTATCAACCTTCATGCTCGTCAGCGCCGGATCCATCCGCGTAGGGAAATACAGCAATGACGTCGGCACGCGAGGGGCACGCTGCTCATACCACGCCAGATCGCCACGCGTGGCAAAAACATGCCCGATACGCTTTTGCGCCATACGCCGAAGCCAATAGAACAGCCGATATTTCAGGCCATTGGCTTCTTCATACAAATCCGCACCCCAAACGTGCCAGCAAACCTGCTCAGGTTTAATTTTCCCACTCAGCAGCGCCAGCCACAGCGTGGGATTAAACTGCCCATGCAGGAAAAAGCGCATCTTGCGGTTCGATTTTGCTCTGGCGATGACCGCCTCAGCCAGCGTTTTTTTATCCACGCAGGTTTCGATACGCAATGCAGGAAAATCGGCCGGCGAAATACCGTCGTGGGAAGCCACGATGAAATGCCGAATTTGATGCTCGGGGAGTTCCGTCGCCAGTACGTCGTTAAAAAAACGTAAAACGGTCTGGTTATGATGCGGGATATCAGATCCCAATACATGAATCAGTGTCGTCATGCTCGCCTACGGTAAATAATGAATACGCAACAACAAAGCAAAAAATAGACCAGGTAGGTTGCCATATAGGCCTGCGCTGCGCCTTGTGCGCCATAAAGCGGAATCAACCAGTGAGAAAAACCGGTTAACAGGAGAAACTGGCTGACTTCCGTGAGCAGATAAAAGCGCAGCGCCGCTTTCGCAATGACCAGATAGCCAAAGACGTAAGCGCCCACTTTCATCACATCCCCTACCAACTGCCAAACGAAGAGATCTCTCATTGCCGTAAACTGGCTGGAGAACAGCAGCCAGATTGCAAAATCGCGCAGCAGCCACACACACAAGCTGACACACGCCACAACGGGCAGCACAAACTTCAGCGAGCGAACAATCTCCTGCGCTAGCGCAGCCTTGTCCGTCAGGCGCGAAAGCGTCGGCAACAGATAAACGGTAAAGGAGGCGGTAATAAATTGCAGATAAGCATCGGAAATACTGCTGACGCCCTGCCAAATGCCCACTTCATCCCAGCTGTAATGCGCTGCCAGCAGGTTACGCATCATGATGTACGCCACGGGTAGCGTCACGGCAGTCATCAGCGCCATCAGCGTAAACTTGCCCAACTGCCCAGCGATGGCGCGATCCCACGCTGGTTTTAGCGACGCCAGCGACAACGGAGTACGACGCAGTAGCATAATTCCTGCCGGAATCACCAGCAACGCAGGCACCAACGCCAGCCCCGCGAGCGCGCCAACATAGCCACCCAGACGCAGGCAGAGCCAAAAAGCCGCTAGCCCGATCAGGCTACCGCCGATCACGGCCAGCGCGTTGCCTATCGCATCCCGATAGCCTTTGAGGATCGCCAGAAATAGGTTGGCGTAGGCAATCCCCATCTGGATAAACGCCAGTGCGCGAACCACATCGTGATAATCGTCATGCCCAAACAGCAGATTAGCGATAGGCGTTGCGGCTGCCAGAAAGAGTACCGCCAGCAGCGTTGAGAACCCCAGCACCAGCGTGATGGACGTGCCAAGCAGCGGCTTCAGCCGGTCCGGCTGTTGCTGATACTCCGCGACATATTTGGTGACGCCGTTAAAAATCCCCGCCCCGGCTAATACGCCCAGCACCGTAATCAACTGGCGGAAATTCCCTGCCATCCCCACACCGCTAGGACCAAACGTGACCGCCAGCAGTTTGACGATAACCAGCCCCGCGCCAATTTTTATCAGCGTGGAGCCTGCCGTCCATATCGATGCTTTCGCCAACGACATATCAGGAGAAGAAGCTCAGAATGGTATTAATGACGGTGCGCTGATTGACGTCCGACAGGTTGTAGAACAGCGGTAAACGTACCAGCCGTTCGCTTTCCTGCGTGGTGTAGCGATCGTCACCGGAGAAACGACCGAAGTTCAGACCCGCCGGGCAGCTATGTAGCGGGATATAATGAAAGACTGTCATGATTTCGGCTTCTTTCATGTAATTGATAAACGCACTGCGGTCGTCCTGATCGCGCAGTTTGATATAAAACATGTGCGCGTTGTGGATCCCATTGGCAGGCACGGTCGGCAGTGTTATACGCCCCGCATCGGCCAGCGATTTGAATGCCGCATAGTAGTTCTGCCACAGTTTCAGGCGACGCTCGTTGATGGGTCGCGCGGCTTCCAGCTGTGCCCAGAGATAAGCAGCTTGAATATCCGCCATCAGATAGCTTGAGCCGATGTCACGCCAGGTGTATTTGTCCACCTGTCCACGGAAGAACTGGCTACGGTTGGTGCCTTTTTCACGGATGATTTCCGCTCGTTCCACCAGCCTCGCGTCATTAATCAACGTGGCCCCGCCCTCACCGCCCGAGGTGTAGTTTTTGGTTTCGTGAAAACTGAAGCAGCCGATGTGACCAATAGACCCCAGAACGCGGCCTTTGTAGCTGGACATCACGCCCTGTGCCGCATCTTCCACGACATATAAATCGTATTTTTTCGCCAGTGCCATAATCGCGTCCATCTCGCAGGCGACGCCCGCGTAGTGAACCGGCACGATAATGCGTGTTTTTTCCGTAATTGCCGCTTCGATTTTCGTCTCGTCAATATTCATCGTATCTGGGCGGATATCGACAAACACGATCTTCGCACCGCGCAGCACAAAGGCGTTGGCGGTAGAGACGAAGGTATAGCTCGGCATGATCACTTCATCGCCGGGCTTAATATCCAGTAGGATAGCGGCCATCTCCAGCGACGCTGTGCAGGAAGGCGTAAGCAGGACTTTCTTGCTACCGGAGTAATGTTCCAGCCACTGCTGACAGCGGCGAGTAAATCCGCCATCGCCGCACAATTTGCCGCTGCTCATGGCAGCCTGCATATAATCCAGTTCCGTACCGACAACCGGTGGCGCATTAAATGGAATCATGTATTCACCTGTATAACCAATACGCCGTGCTCTCAATCGTGGCACCACGGCGAAGATAAAGACGAAGAGCCGCCACGTTGCCAACCTGCGTCGCAACCCGGAGGCGTATCAACCCTTGCTGTCGGCACCACGCTTCCGCCAGCGCCATCAGTTGTGAACCAATACCGCGTATCGTAACGCCCGGCCAGACGCCCAGCAGCCCGATACGGGCATCCGAGTCATCCAGTCTGCGCAGCGTGACCCATCCTTGTGGATGACCCGCGGCATCTTCCATCATCAAGCAACTGTGGTCGAACGTACCGCATACCGCATTTTCAACCCACTGAGCGTAAAAACGCCCACTATCCTCCGGCTGATACCACGGCGTACGGAAACGGCTCAGCGCAAAAACACGTGATGCCGCGTCCCTCAGAGCAGGAATATCATCGAGCGTGGCTTCACGCCAGCGCGGTAGTGGCGTAACGACTGTCGTCGGATGCAGCGGCAAACTGAGATCGACCTCGCCTTCCACCAAGCGAAAACCGAGATCGGCCAGCGCATCCGCCAGTACCAGATTGTCCGCCGCGATTTTGGCCTGCGTCAGCGCAAATACGTTCAACACATCAGGCGTCAACACAGGCGAAGAAGGCGAAAAATTCAGCTTACCGCTGTCAATCTGGAAGAATTCACTCTCCCAGCCCAGCGGTTCAACCGTGGCGCGAATTTCTCCCTTTCCTGCTGATATGGAATTGGACATCGTTTCGCTCCTTTCTTTTCCGCCATCTGGCTTTTCTGTCATCTCAATACAGGTTTAGTCGTTCAGTCCTAAACGCTCGCCGGTATAGGAACCGTCCTGCACACTGCGCCACCACTTTTCGTTATTCAGATACCAGCTGACGGTTTTTTTCATGCCCGTCTCAAACGTTTCTTCTGGACGCCAGCCCAACTCACGTTCGATTTTCCCAGCATCGATCGCATAACGCATATCGTGGCCTGGCCGGTCTTTCACATAGGTGATGAGATCGCGATAATGCGCCACACCAGCAGGCTTATTCGGTGCCAGCTCTTCTAGCAGCGCGCAAATGGTCTGCACCACTTCAATATTTTTACGTTCGTTGTGGCCGCCAATGTTGTACGTCTCACCGACTTCGCCTTCCGTCACGACTTTGTAAAGTGCGCGGGCATGGTCTTCGACAAACAACCAATCACGAATTTGTGCGCCATCGCCGTAAACCGGCAACGGTTTGCCCGCGACCGCGTTCAGAATCACCAACGGAATCAGCTTCTCAGGGAAATGGTAAGGGCCGTAGTTATTCGAGCAGTTCGTGATAACGGTCGGGAACCCGTAGGTGCGCAACCAGGCGCGAACAAGGTGATCGCTGGAGGCTTTCGATGCCGAATAAGGGCTGCTCGGCGCATAAGGTGTAGTTTCTGTAAACAGATCGTCCGTCCCATGCAGATCGCCAAAGACTTCATCGGTAGAAATATGGTGAAAGCGGAACGCATTCTTGTCCGCATCAGCCAGGTTCTGCCAATAGTGGCGTGCTGCTTCCAGCATCGTATAGGTGCCGACAATATTGGTTTCGATAAACGCCGCAGGGCCGTCGATAGAGCGGTCAACATGGCTTTCTGCCGCTAAATGCATCACCAGCGCAGGCTGGTAAGCCGTAAAGACACGATCCAGTTCAGCACGATCGCAGATATCTACCTGCTCGAATGCGAAGCGTGAGCTATCGGCAACCGGTGCCAGTGAAGACAGGTTGCCCGCATAAGTCAGTTTATCGACAACCACGACGCTGTCCTGCGTCTCAGCCAAAATGTATCTGACTAACGCGGAACCAATAAACCCTGCACCACCGGTAATTAAAATACGTTTCAACGCCATACTCCTTTGGTATCAATAACCCACTGTTGTTTCACATCGTCTGGGTTAATCGCCTTAAACTGACGGTGGTCTACCAGCATCACTAGCACATCGGCTTCTTTTAATGCACTGCTGGTATCGACCAGTTTTACCTGCCCAGCCAAGACGGACGGCAGGTGTTTGACATTCGGTTCGACGACTAACGTCACACCCGTATTCCACTGCGCAATCATGGAGGTAATTCCCACGGCAGGACTTTCGCGCAAATCGTCAATATCCGGCTTGAACGCTAATCCAAAGCAGGCCACAGTGACCTCGCTGGCGCGTTTATCCGTTTGTGCCAGATAATCCGCCACGGCCGCTTTGACCCGATCCACCACCCAGAGTGGCTTGCCATCGTTCACCAATCTGGCGGTATGAATCAACCGAGCCTGCTGAGGATTCTGCGCCACGATAAACCAAGGGTCGACCGCGATACAGTGCCCACCTACGCCGGGACCGGGTTGCAGGATATTGACGCGAGGATGGCGGTTTGCCAATCGGATAAGTTCCCATACGTTAATGTTTTGTTCGGCACAAATCAGCGAAAGTTCATTGGCGAAAGCAATATTGACGTCGCGGAAGCTGTTTTCGGTCAGCTTACACATCTCGGCGGTGCGGGAGTTAGTGACCACACACTCACCCTCCAGGAAGATGTTATACAGTTCGCTGGCGCGAGCAGAGCACACTGGGGTCATACCACCAATAACGCGATCGTTTTTAATCAGCTCAACCACGACCTGACCGGGCAGCACCCGTTCAGGACAATAGGCAATATTGATATCCGCCGTTTCCCCAACCTGCTGCGGAAACGTCAAGTCCGCGCGCGCATCGGCTAGCCACTCGGCCATTTGCTCAGTCGCCCCCACGGGGGACGTCGACTCAAGGATCACTAGATCGCCTTTCTTCAGCACTGGCGCGATGGACGCTGCTGCAGCCTGAACGTAGGCCAGATCGGGTTCGTGATCGCCTTTGAAAGGGGTAGGAACTGCGATCAGGAAAGCATCGGCTGGCACAGGTTTTGTCATCGCCTGAAGGTAGCCATTTTCCACCGCGACCTTGACCAAGGTATCTAAGTCGGGCTCG
The DNA here is from genome assembly GCF_000740965.1 of Pectobacterium atrosepticum. Taxonomy (NCBI): domain Bacteria; kingdom Pseudomonadati; phylum Pseudomonadota; class Gammaproteobacteria; order Enterobacterales; family Pectobacteriaceae; genus Pectobacterium; species Pectobacterium atrosepticum. The sequence continues at coordinate 4,608,951 of NZ_CP009125.1, forward strand.
ACAATATGAATTTCACCGCGATTAATGGTCTCAACCGCCAGTTTGTTCACATCGACACCGATGACTTTTTTCTGACGCGACGCAAATGCCGCTGCGGTGGGTAAACCGATGTAGCCTAAACCGATTACTGAAATGGTAGTAAAGCTCATAGTGTCACCTGATATTTTTATGTCTGCCGCCGTAAGGCGACGTTTAAAATCGCTCCTGGCGATTTTTCATGTCGAGCTATCCCTGTCCGACACCCTTCGGGTCGCTGCAAAAGCAGCGCTAAAAATCATTTCCTATGATTTTTTAAAGCATCCACAATGCGTTGACAGGCTTGGCCATCGCCATAGGGGTTGTGGGCTCGGCTCATTGCCTGATACGCCCCTTCATCCGTCAGCAGCATAGATACCGCATCGACAATGCTCACCACTTCCGTGCCGACCAGTTTGACCGTACCCGCTTCTATCGCTTCCGGCCGTTCCGTCGTATCACGCATCACCAATACTGGCTTTCCTAACGACGGTGCTTCTTCCTGAATGCCACCCGAATCGGTCAAAATCATGTAAGAACGATTCATCAAATACACGAAAGGCAGATAATCCTGCGGCGCAATCAGCATCACATTATCAATATCGCTCAGGATACGATTCACCGGCTCACTGACGTTAGGGTTCAGATGGACTGGGTACACAATCTGCACTTCAGGGTGTCGACGAGCGATATCCGCCAGCGCGCCACAAATACGCTCAAAGCCGCTACCAAAACTCTCGCGTCGGTGTCCGGTAACCAGAATCAGCTTTTTACTGCTGTCCAAAAAGGCATATTTCTCGTCGAGGCTGCGGCGTAGTGAGGCATCTCCGAGGATACGGTCGCGCACCCAAAACAACGCATCAATCACCGTATTGCCAGTCACAACAATATGCCGATCGGACAAATGTTCACGCAGCAAATTTTGGCGGGAATGCTCCGTCGGAGCAAAATGGTACATCGCCAGATGCCCGGTCAGCTTACGGTTAGCCTCTTCCGGCCAGGGCGAATAGAGATTGCCAGTACGTAATCCCGCCTCCACGTGGCCGACAGGGATACGCTGATAAAAAGCCGCCAGACTGGTTGCCAACGTTGTGGTGGTATCACCGTGTACCAACACTAAATCTGGTTTAAACTCCGCCATGACGGGTTCAAGTCCCGATAAAATCCGGCAGGATATCTCACTGAGCCCCTGCCCCGGTCGCATAATATTTAGATCGTAATCCGGTGTAATATCGAACAAATGCAACACCTGATCCAGCATCTCCCGGTGCTGGGCTGTTACGCAAATTCTCGATTCAAAGGCTCCATCCTGAGCCAAGGCATGAACCAGCGGTGCCATTTTAATGGCTTCCGGCCGGGTGCCGAAAACAGTCAACACTTTCACATTGAATCTCTTTAATCAGGTTAGGCGCAGGCGCTCGCTGAGCATCAAACGCAAATCAGCAAGCTGGTTAACGCAGACGGCGAGCCAGGGCAACACCCGCTCCCACTAGCACACCAATCGCACCCCACATCACCATCAGGAATGCCCGGCGCGGGCTGTCGCGTTTCACCGGTTCTTCCGGTGTACGCAAATAACGATACGTCTGGAAACTGGCCTCAAGCGTTGGGCCAACGTTCAGCGTCGCCAACATCGCGCGATTTTGATCGTAATCCAGTTCATAATGCGGGCCGCTGGTCTGCAACGTTTCCAGTCGGGCTTGAAGCATCGGCCTGCCGAGCAGGAACATTTCCGATGCGGGGATTTCATCTGCTGGCGTATCCGTCTGGCTACGGCTAATACCTTGCTGTTGTGCGATTTTCAGCGCCAGTTCAACGCTGCGGACTTCACGATCGTAAATCGCTTTTGCTACCGCTTCCTGACGCTTAATCTGCGACTTCATGAAAATGGTTCTGGCAGCCCAGGCTCCCTTGATTTCTTCATTCAAGTGGTTGGCTGCACGCTGACTGGCAAAAACCACATACTGACGAAGCAACGTGTTGGAATCTGAGGAGGTTTCCGCCACCAGCTTCACGGAGTCATTGGTTTTTTTCCCGTCATCACGCGCCGTAAACTGAATGTTGTTGACCAGCTCATCCAGCAAGGCTGCATCAGCCTTTTCATCACCTTCCAGACGTTGCTTATAATAGTCAGTCTGCAACCAGAAATCGCGGCGGGTATCGTAAGCCGCTAACTGCATGATGAATTCATCATAAGCACCAGCCGAAATAGACGGTTGTTCTGGCTGAGGAGAGGAAAACGATCGAGCGTCGAGGTTACGTAGGAATTGCTGCTGCGAGTAATAGCCGCCCAACATATTAACCGTCGGCTTGTCGGTAATCGATGTTGCACCCCATTCCTGTTTAACAAGATAGGAATAGCCTAATGCCACGACGGCAAACAGCAGGCCGATTGCTATCGGCCACACCTTTCCACGCCACAGCAGGCGGAATAAACCACGGATATCCAGTTCGTTATCAATCAACGCATTCCCGGTAGACAAGTTCTCTGATTTCATTACTTCCCCAAAATTATTTGGTCAGGATGACTGCTTTTGCTCATCGGAATGCCGCATACGGCGTTTGATTCGCTTGATAAAACGGGCGACCCGCCATGCTCGTTTCAGGCAGTAGCCATACAGTAGAAATGCAAGCAAGAATAATGCCAACATGACCCATTCGGGTATGAAAAAGAAATATTCTCCCAACACACCGACCGCAGCCAATAAAGCAGCGGCGAGCGTAATCAGCAAAAATGCCTGACGAGAGGAAAAGCCCGCCCGCATCATTAAATGATGGATATGCTGCCGATCAGGCGAGAACGGACTCATCCCTTTGCGCAAGCGCCGATACATGATGGCGATCATATCAATCAGCGGGATAGCGATGATCCACAATGCCGTAACGGGATTAATCGGATGCTGCGGACCTTGCGTCGTCTGAATCAGAAGCCAGATAGCCGTGAAGCCAATCATCGTGCTACCCGCATCGCCCATGAAGACCTTATAGCGTCGTCCAAACATGCCGAGATTAAGCAGAATATAAGGCAACGTCGCCGCGATCATGGCGAAACACCACAATGCCAGATTCGTATGGCCGCTCAGATACAACAAAATTCCCATCGCCCCGAACGAGACGCTAGACAACCCGCCAAGCAGTCCATCGATCCCATCCACCATATTGAACGCATTGATAGCCGCCCAAACGGCAAACAGTGTCACCAGATAGCCAAATGGCCCCAGTCCCATCTGCCACGGGCCGAAAATATGCCCTAGGTTGTGTATCGTCAAGCCCGCAAGGGCCATCATCACCACAGCGACAAACGCCTGCACAACAGCGCGAATTTTCACACTGATATCAAAACGATCGTCCAGCATGCCGACAAAAACCAGCACACCCGCGCACATCAGGTAAAGACGGAAGTTGGGAATATATTGATCGGTAATGAAGTAGGTAAAGCAGATACCTGCATACACGGAGATACCGCCAACCAGAGGTACAAGACCCCGATGACGTTTACGGTAGTTGGGACGATCGACAAGTCCTATTTTACCCGCGATGCTGCGAGCAAAAAAAAGAAAGCCCAGAGAAAACAAGAAAATAAATAGTAATTCGGTACTCATAGTGAGTAAGTTCACCGTTAACAGCTTCGCTGTAGCTGTTCAGTATAGACTCGGTTTACGCCTTATATCCTATCGCCCACATTGATCGCCAGTAAAAATTGAAGTGATAACCGCGGCTTCCCAGCGGAAAACACGCATCACATCTGGTCAATTGGGGGATAAAAAAACGCCACGACCCAGCGTGGCGTTCCCCGAGTTATCCGTAATGTACCCGTCATACTTCAAGCCGCATATACGTTGGCTTCACGTTATTCAAAACGAACACGTTTTGTCCTGCAACTCGAATTATTTAGGGTATATATAGATGACCGCCCGGATTTATGAACGTTTCATCATATCGAAGAATTCATCGTTGGTTTTCGTCATCGCCAACTTATTGATGAGGAATTCCATCGCATCAATCTCGCCCATTGGGTGGATGATCTTACGTAGAATCCACATCTTCTGCAATTCTTCAGAGGTGGTAAGTAACTCTTCTTTACGCGTACCAGAACGATTGTAATCAATCGCTGGGAATACGCGTTTTTCTGCGATTTTACGAGCCAGGTGCAGTTCCATGTTACCTGTACCTTTAAACTCTTCGTAAATCACTTCATCCATCTTGGAACCGGTATCAACCAGCGCGGTGGCGATGATTGTCAGGCTACCGCCTTCCTCAACGTTACGTGCCGCACCGAAGAAACGCTTCGGACGATGCAGGGCGTTAGCATCCACACCACCGGTCAACACTTTGCCGGAGGCCGGAACAACGGTGTTATATGCACGCGCCAAACGGGTAATGGAGTCCAGCAGGATGATAACGTCTTTTTTATGCTCAACCAGACGCTTCGCTTTCTCGATCACCATTTCAGCAACCTGAACGTGACGGGAAGCTGGCTCGTCAAACGTTGACGCAATGACTTCGCCTTTCACCAGACGCTGCATCTCGGTAACTTCTTCCGGACGTTCGTCAATCAGCAGCACCATCAGCACACAGTCAGGATGGTTGTAAGCAATGCTCTGCGCGATGTTTTGCAGCAGCATGGTTTTACCCGCTTTCGGCGGCGCAACAATCAGGCCACGTTGACCACGGCCAATAGGCGAAGCCAGATCCAGCACGCGCGCCGTCAGATCCTCTGTCGAACCGTTACCACGTTCCATACGCAGACGAGAGTTTGCATGCAGCGGTGTTAAGTTTTCGAACAGGATCTTATTGCGGGCGTTTTCAGGTTTGTCGTAGTTGACTTCGTTAACTTTCAACAGCGCAAAGTAACGTTCACCTTCTTTTGGCGGACGAATCTTGCCAGAAATGGTGTCACCAGTGCGGAGGTTAAAGCGGCGGATTTGGCTAGGAGAAACGTAGATATCATCGGGGCCTGCGAGGTAGGAGCTGTCTCCGGAGCGAAGAAAGCCGAAGCCATCCTGCAATATCTCCAGCACACCGTCGCCGAAAATATCCTCGCCGCTTTTGGCATGCTGCTTCAGGATAGCGAAGATAATATCCTGTTTACGCATGCGGGCCTGATTTTCAAGCCCCATATTTTCGCCAAGAGTAATTAACTCAGAAACTGGCGTATTCTTTAATTCGGTAAGATTCATAGTGGTGGGTTCTTTAACTCGGGGTAAATCTCGAACTACTACGTGAATGGTATGGCAGGATCATCCGTGCCTCTATAACAGCCTTCGACCACCGGATTCCTGTCTGGTTTCACACCTGAAGCGCATTAAATCCGCGCAAAACAAGATCCACACAAATGATATCCGCATAAATCAACGGCAGGAGATCGAAGACACATAAAATCAATTATTGTAAAACTAGTAGACTGCCCAAATCGGATCACAAACGTGTTGTAAAACAACCACTTTGCAAAACAATCATTTTATAAAACAATGACTTTTTGATTTAGACACAGAATAATACTTTAGACTCTAACTTTCAGGCTCAAGCTTAAGGGCTTAAACATAGGCAAGTACGATATGCAGTGTTAAAGAATCTAGCACGCTTCCCGACGAGCAGCAAGCAGTCAATATGAGAATTGCATATTGCCCGATTGCGCCCGCCAGCAATACCCTTTTGAAGGGGATCAAGCTAATTACAGATTCGCCGTCAGGAACTCTTTCAGTTGCCCTTTGGACAGCGCGCCGACTTTCGTCGCAGCGACTTCGCCGTTTTTAAACAGCAACAGAGTAGGAATACCACGGATACCATATTTCGGTGCAGTAGCCGGATTTTCATCAATGTTCAGCTTGGTAACCGTCAGTTTACCTTCAAATTCTTCAGCAATTTCATCCAGAATAGGAGCGATCATTTTGCAAGGACCGCACCACTCAGCCCAGAAATCAACGAGGGTAGCGCCCTCAGCCTGCAATACTTTTGTACCGAAGCTGTCATCAGTCAGGTGAATTATTTTATCGCTCATATTTTACTCCACAGGATTATTTCTAGCTTGTTGGTGTAGCATTAACCAACAATGGCTTGACTTTATTTCACCGGATACGCTTTCGTAAAGCAATAGTTAGCTGATATTCTACCACACTATGAGCAAAACACACTTAACTGAACAGAAGTTTTCCGACTTCGCCCTGCACCCGCAGGTTATAGAAGCTCTTGAAAGTAAAGGGTTTCATTACTGCACGCCTATTCAGGCGTTAGCTCTGCCATTAACTTTGTCAGGGCGTGATGTTGCGGGTCAGGCGCAAACCGGTACCGGCAAGACGCTGGCTTTTCTCGCGTCTACTTTCCATTATCTGCTTTCACACCCTGCAAACGCAGAGCGTCAAACCAATCAACCGCGTGCCTTAATTATGGCACCAACCCGTGAACTGGCTGTCCAGATTCACTCTGATGCAGAAGCGCTGTCTCACCTGACTGGGTTAAAACTGGGTTTAGCCTACGGTGGCGATGGCTACGACAAACAGCTTAAAGTGCTGGAAAACGGCGTTGATATTTTGGTCGGCACCACCGGCCGCCTGATCGACTATGCCAAACAAAACCACATCAATCTGGGCGCGATTCAGGTCGTCGTACTGGACGAAGCGGATCGCATGTACGATCTCGGCTTCATCAAAGATATCCGCTGGCTGTTCCGCCGCATGCCGGCAACGTCACAGCGTCTGAATATGCTCTTTTCCGCTACGCTCTCCTACCGAGTGCGTGAACTCGCGTTTGAACAGATGAATAACGCAGAGTACGTGGAAGTCGAACCGGAACAGAAAACCGGCCACCGCATTACAGAAGAACTGTTTTATCCGTCCAACGAAGAGAAAATGCGTCTGCTCCAGACCTTGTTGGAAGAAGAGTGGCCGGATCGCTGCATTATTTTCGCCAATACCAAGCATCGCTGCGAAGACGTCTGGGGTCATCTGGCTGCCGATGGCCATCGCGTTGGGCTGCTGACGGGCGATGTAGCACAGAAAAAACGCCTGCGTATTCTGGAAGAGTTTACCCAGGGTAGTATTGATATTCTGGTAGCAACGGACGTTGCAGCACGCGGTTTACACATTCCTTCTGTAACTCACGTTTTCAACTACGATCTGCCGGATGACTGCGAAGACTACGTTCACCGTATTGGTCGTACTGGCCGTGCGGGACAAAGCGGATTTTCTATCAGTCTGGCCTGTGAAGAGTACGCGCTGAATCTCCCAGCTATCGAAACCTATATCGGTCACGGTATCCCACTCAGCAAATACAACAGCGACGCGCTGATGAATGATTTACCTGCGCCGAAGCGTTTAACGCGCCCACCGCGTTCCAATAATGGCCCGCGCCGACACAATAGTGCGCCACGCCGCAGCGGAGCGCCCCGTAATAACCGTAAACGAGCGGACTAACCGTCGATGCTGAGCTCTTCTTCACTTTACGCTGCCATCGATCTCGGCTCGAACAGCTTCCATATGCTGGTCACCCGGGAAACCGCAGGTAGCATTCAGACGCTGGCGAAAATAAAGCGTAAAGTCCGCCTTGCAGCAGGGCTGGATAAGCAGAATCGGCTCTCGCAGGAAGCGATGCAGCGTGGTTGGCAGTGTCTACAACTGTTCTCCGAACGGTTACAGGACATTCCGCAGGATCAGGTACGCGTCGTCGCGACCGCAACCCTACGGCTGGCAACGAACGCTGACGAATTTCTGCAACGGGCTCAGGAAATTCTGGGCTTGCCGATTCAGGTTATCAGCGGTGAAGAAGAAGCACGCTTGATTTATCAAGGCGTGGCACATACCACGGGCGGCCCAGATGCACGCTTAGTCGTGGATATCGGTGGTGGTAGTACCGAACTGGCAACGGGGATCGGCGCAAAAACGACCCAGTTGATCAGCCTCCCAATGGGATGTGTAACGTGGCTGGATCGCTATTTCAGCGACCGCAATCTGGAAGCGGGTAACTTTGAACGCGCTGAAAACGCAGCGCGTGAAATGCTGCGTCCCGTCGCCGCCTCCCTACGAGAACAGGGGTGGCAAATCTGCGTCGGAGCTTCCGGCACAGTACAAGCACTACAGGAAATTATGGTTGCGCAGGGCATGGATGAATACATTACCCTGCCGAAGCTTAGACAGCTTAAAGAGCATGCTATTCAGTGTGATAAGCTGGAAGAGTTGGAAATTGATGGTCTGACGCTGGAACGCGCGCTGGTCTTCCCCAGCGGGCTCGCCATTCTGTTGGCGATATTCCAAGAGCTCGACATTAAGACGATGACGCTGGCCGGAGGCGCGCTGCGTGAAGGACTGGTTTATGGCATGCTGCATCTGCCTGTCGATCAGGATATCCGCCACCGCACGCTGGCGACTCTGCAACGCCGTTATCTGCTGGATACCGAACAGGCTAAACGCGTCAGTACGTTGGCAGACAACTTCCTGCAACAGGTTGCCCGTGACTGGCAGTTAGATAGCCGATGTCGCGAGTTACTGCGAAGTGCCTGTATGGTGCACGAAATCGGTTTGAGCATTGATTTTCGTCAGTCACCCCAGCATGCAGCCTATTTGATTCGCCATAGCGATCTCCCCGGCTTTACGCCAGCCCAGAAAAAACTGTTAGCCACACTCCTGCAAAACCAGATTAACCCCATCGATTTAATGCCGCTCAGTCAGCAGAATGCGCTACCGGTGAATCAGGCACAGCACCTGTGCCGCCTGTTACGTCTGGCGATTATTTTTGCCAGCCGCCGCCGTGATGACACGCTGCCAGCAGTACGGTTACGTGTGGAAGGCGAAGCATTGCGTTTGATTCTGCCTGCTGGCTGGTTGGCTCAACACCCGTTACGAGCAGAAATGCTGGAACAGGAAAGCCGCTGGCAGAGCTACGTACACTGGCCGCTGATGCTGGAAGAGGCCCCAGCTTAACGGGACAAAAGGGATGGTTATTCCCCTTTTGCTTTCGCTAACATAGCCCGGATACTGGCGACGTTCGTCTGACCCTTCTGCATCCGCTCTTGCGCGCTAACGACTTTTCTTTCCGTTTCCCACACGACATCATCCTGCGGCAGTTCAAGCAGGAAGCGGCTCGGTTCAGGGCGTATCAATTCGCCATACTGCCGGCGTTCTTTGCACAACGTGAAGAACAGCTCACGCTGAGCACGCGTAATCCCCACGTATGCCAGACGCCGCTCTTCGTCGACGTTATCTTCATCAATACTGCTTTGGTGCGGCAACAGGCCTTCTTCCATCCCAACCAAAAAGACATATGGAAACTCCAGGCCTTTGGATGCATGCAGCGTCATCAGCTGTACCTGATCTTGATCCTCTTCACTCTCTCCACGTTCCATCATGTCCCGCAGCGTGAAGCGCGTCACCACCTGCGTCAGCGTCATAGGTTCATCCAGATCGGAGCCTTCCAGCATTTCCGTCATCCAGCTGAATAGCTGATTCACGTTCTTCATCCGCATTTCTGCAGCTTTTGGGCTGGGCGAGGTTTCATAAAGCCAGCTTTCGTAGTCCAACCCATGTATCAGGTCACGCACGGCGGCAACAGGCTCCCGCTCCGCCAGACGAGCAATTTCCTCCATCCACTGTGTAAACCGTTGTAGGGATTCCAATCCACGGCCGGTCAGCGACTGGCTCAACCCGAGATCAAAACTCGCGCTGAAAAGGCCTTTATTGCGTTGTCCTGCCCATTCGCCCAGCTTCTTCATCGTCGCTGGGCCAATCTCACGTTTGGGTGTGTTCACAATGCGTAAAAACGCGCTGTCATCATCCGGGTTGGTCAGTACGCGCAGGTAAGCCAGTAAATCTTTGATTTCAGGTCGGGAGAAAAAGGACGTGCCGCCGGAGATACGATACGGAATACGGTTCTGCATCAGCATCTTTTCAAACAGGCGTGACTGATGGTTGCCACGATACAAAATGGCATAGTCGCCGTACTGGGTTTTTTTAATAAAGTGATGGGCAATCAGCTCGCCCACAACCCGCTCCGCTTCGTGATCTTCGTTATTGGCGGTAATCACTTTAAGTTCATCACCGTAACCCAGCTCCGAGAACAACCGTTTTTCAAAGACGTGCGGATTATTGGCGATGAGAATATTGGCTGCTTTCAGAATACGCCCGGATGAGCGGTAGTTTTGTTCTAGTTTGATCACATCAAGCGCGGGGAAATCCTGCTGTAGCAACACCAGATTCTGTGGTCGAGCACCGCGCCAGGAATAAATCGACTGATCGTCATCCCCCACGACGGTAAAACGTGCACGGGGGCCGACCAGCAGCTTAACCAGCTCATACTGACTGGTGTTTGTGTCCTGATATTCATCCACCAGTAGGTAGCGCAAGCGGTTCTGCCAGCGTTCACGCACCTCGGTATTCCGCTTCAGCAACAGCGTAGGGAGCAGAATCAGATCGTCGAAATCCAGCACGTTACAAGCACGCAGATGTTCGTGATAAAGCGAGTAGCAATGTACAAACAGCTTGTCACGTTCGGATCGAGCGGTCGCCGCGGCTCCGGCCGGATCGATCAGATCGTTTTTCCAGTTTGAGATCGTCGAGATCAGCTGTTGCAGCAGAACCTTATCGTTTTCCAGCCACTGCTCAGTCAATTCTTTCAGCAGCGCCATCTGATCCTGATCGTCGAACAGGGAGAAATTAGATTTCATACCCAACGCGACATATTCACGTTTGATAATCTCCAAGCCCAGCGTGTGGAAAGTCGCAATCATCAGCCCACGTGTTTCTTTACGCCCCAGCGTTTGCGCCACACGTTCCTTCATCTCACGCGCCGCTTTGTTAGTAAACGTCACAGCAGCTATGTGCCGCGCCTGATAGCCACACTGACGGATAAGATGCGCAATTTTATTGGTGATAACGCGGGTCTTGCCTGAGCCTGCGCCCGCCAGAACCAGACAAGGTCCAGTGACGAATTCGACGGCATGTTGTTGGCTGGGGTTTAAGCGCATAACGATCTTGCTCACTCATAAAACGGAAGGCGATTGTAGCAGAAAGCGGTACCGATCTTGACCGAGGATTTGTTATTAAGGAAAGCACGTCACTGTCCACATCTTGCGTTGCAAATGTTACATTGCGCGCAGGAATCTCTTTTGCAAAAAGGTAACAACATGGCAAATACCGCAGCAGCCCTGCACATCCTGGTGGACACTGAACAGCTGGCTAACGACATTCTTGCTCAACTGGAAAAAGGTGCCGATTTCCAAAAATTGGCGCAGAAACACTCAACCTGCCCGTCAAAACGTAACGGCGGCGATTTAGGTGAGTTTCGTAAAGGCGACATGGTACCCGCTTTCGATAAGGCAGTGTTTTCCTGTGAATTGCTGAAACCGTTTGGCCCAGTGAAAACCCAGTTTGGTTACCATGTAATCAAAGTGCTATACCGCAACTAAGTCATCACCCGACAGATCTACACATAAAAAGCGCGCCCACCTTTCGGTTTGGCGCGTTTTTTATATTGAACACCCTACTCTAGCCTATCGTCATCAGGCTGGCATTACCGCCCGCGGCAGCAGTATTAATGCTCAGAGAGCGTTCAATCAACAGACGTTCCAGTTGAACATGGGTATCACCATTCGAATAGCCCAGCAGCAGAATAATCGGGCCATCGCGTTCTGCGAGCGCCTCGCTGATCTGACGTAACCGATCGGCATTCCCATGGAAGATAACGCCCTGAAAAGACACCTCGTGCCGTTGCCAGCCATGTGTGAACTGAATACGCGACTGCAACTCTTCCGGCAAGCGAGCATAGAGCGTTTTCTCCTGTTCACCTTCCGGCCACAGCAGTTTCCCACCCGTTGCCAGCACCGCAGCCGCCTGAATCAAGCGATCCTCATCATTGTCCGCCAGGCACAATATCCGCTCGCGCGGCAGCAGCGTGTAGGTATTACTCTCTCCTGTCGGACCGAGCAACCGTCGCGTTGTTCCGCTGACGCTATATTCTTTATAACGCTGACACAGGGTCGCCAGATCCTGATGCTCTCCGCTAATCGCCCAGTCTTCCAACGCCTGTAGTCCCGCCAACAGCAATGCTCGGGCAGAGGTATCTGGTGCCTGCTCACGGTTCTGCTTGGCGAATTCTGCCGCAAGCGCGTCGTCCGGTCGGTGTGCCAGCAGTCGATACAGGTAAAGCGGCCCTCCTGCTTTTGGCCCAGTTCCTGATAAGCCTTCCCCGCCAAAAGGCTGGACGCCGACAACGGCTCCCACCATATTGCGGTTCACGTACTGGTTACCCACTTTTGCCCTGTTCGTCACTCGTTGGATGGTTTCATCAATGCGTGTATGCACGCCTAGCGTCAGGCCGTAGCCCGCTGCGTTAATCTGTTCAATTAGCGTATCCAACTGCTGGCTTTGATAACGAACGATGTGTAAAACTGGACCAAAAACTTCTTTTTCCAGCTCACTAATGTCATTCAATTCAATCAGCGTCGGCTTCACAAACGTCCCCCGCAGCCACGCTGCGTCATCCTGCGGATACACCGCCTGATACACCGTATGACCTTTCGCCCGCATCGTTTGAATATGCCGCTCCACGTTTTCTTTCGCCTCGGCATCAATCAGCGGGCCGATATCGGTTGATAACCGCTCAGGATTCCCCATTCGGCACTCCGCCATCGCGCCACGCAGCATAGTCAGCGTGCGATCCGCGATATCCTCTTGCAGGCACAAAAGACGCAGTGCCGAACAACGCTGTCCGGCGCTGTCGAACGCTGAAGCAATCACATCATTCACCACCTGTTCCGTCAGCGCGGACGAATCGACAATCATGGCATTCAGGCCCCCCGTTTCGGCAATCAGCGGCGTCAAACGTCCCTGTGGATCTAACCGACCCGCAATGCTGCGTTGCAGAATTTTGGCCACGGCTGTCGAACCGGTAAACACCACGCCGCGTACCCGTTCGTCGTTCACCAACGCAGCACCGATCGTTTCCCCCTGTCCCGGCAGCAGTTGCAATACACCCGTGGGAACACCCGCTTCATGCAAAATACGCACGGCCTGTGTCGCAATCAACGGCGTTTGTTCAGCCGGTTTCGCCAATACGCTGTTTCCTGCCGCCAATGCGGCAGAAATTTGTCCGGTGAAGATCGCCAGCGGGAAATTCCACGGACTAATACAGACGACTGGCCCCAGCGGACGATAAGTATCATTGGCGAAGGTATCCCGAACCTGACCCGCGTAATAGCGTAAGAAATCTACCGCTTCACGCACTTCCGCAATCGCGTTACTGAAGGATTTACCCGCTTCCCGCACTAGCAACCCCAGCAGGCTTTGCAACTGCCCTTCCATCAGCGATGCGGCTCGATTCAATATTGCCGCACGCTCTGTGGCCGGTGTCGCAAACCAAATGGTACCGGCACGTACCGCCGCCGCTAGCGCCAATTCAACATCGGCGGTGGAGGCATCACGTACATAGCCCACCACATCATGAACATCGGCAGGATTCACCACAGGTTTTTGTTCGCTCGCCTCACTCTCACCCTCAATCATCGGCTCGGCATACCACGACTGCACCGCATGACTCAGCAACGCGCTGGAGAGCGAAGCCAATCGATGTTCATTCGAGAGATCCAGCCCGCTCGAATTTTTCCGCTCCTGGCCATATAGCTGACGCGGCAGAGGAATGCGAGGATGCGGTGCGCCCATGCTCCATTCCACTTTTGCCAACGCCTCTACGCCGCTAATCGGATCGGCAATGAGTGTTTCCAGCGCCATTGACGTATCCGCAATGCGATTAACAAATGAGGTATTCGCGCCGTTTTCCAACAGGCGTCGCACCAGGTAAGCCAGCAACGTTTCATGGGTTCCGACCGGGGCGTAGATGCGACATGGACGGTTTAACTTGCCATCCGCAACAGCGCCAACGACCTGATCATAGAGCGGTTCCCCCATGCCGTGCAGGCACTGGAATTCATACTGACCAGGATAATAATTGTTGCCCGCCATGTGGTAAATCGCGCTTAACGTCTGTGCATTATGCGTGGCGAACTGCGGGTAAATCAGATTGGGCACAGCCAATAGCTTGCGGGCGCAGGCCAGATAAGACACATCGGTATAAACCTTGCGCGTGTAGACCGGGTAGCCTTCCAGCCCGTCAACCTGCGCCCGTTTGATTTCACTGTCCCAGTACGCCCCTTTCACCAGACGAATCATCAGCCGCCGATGGCTACGCTGTGCCAGCTCAATCAGCTCATCGATAACATACGGGCAGCGTTTCTGATAAGCCTGAATCACAAATCCAATGCCATTCCACCCCACCAACTGAGGCTCCATACAGAGTTTTTCCAGTAGATCGAGTGAGATCTCCAGTCGATCTGCTTCCTCTGCATCAATATTGATCCCGATATCGTACTGCCGCGCCAGCAGCGTCAGTGATAACAACCGTGGGTACAACTCATCGATTACACGATCATACTGCGCACGGCTATAGCGCGTGTGCAGTGCCGACAACTTGATGGAGATACCTGGCCCTTCGTAAATTCCACGCCCGTTCGAGGCTTTGCCAATAGCATGAATCGCCTGCTGATAGGCCGTCAGATAGGCGGCAGCATCGTGCGCCGTCAGCGCCGCTTCGCCTAACATATCGTAAGAGTAGCGGAAGCCTTTATTTTCCCGTTCACGGGCGTTAGCCAACGCCTCACCGATAGTTTCCCCGGTGACAAACTGCTCCCCCATCAGCCGCATGGCCATATCGACACCCTTGCGGACGAGCGGCTCACCACGTTTACCGATGATGCGGTTCAGTGAATTAGATAGATTCGCTTCATTGTGTGTTGCCACCAGCTTTCCGGTGAACAGTAGCCCCCAGGTTGCAGCATTCACAAAAAGCGATGGGCTGTGGCCAAGATGCGCCTGCCAGTTCCCTCGGCTGATTTTGTCGCGGATCAGCGCATCGCGCGTGGATTTATCAGGAATACGCAGCAACGCTTCGGCCAAACACATCAGCGCCACGCCTTCCTGAGAAGAAAGTGAAAATTCCTGCAGCAGCCCTTGCACAATGCCAGCACGACCATTTCCGAGCTTCTGACTGCGTAATTTCTCTGCCAGTCGATAAGCCAGTTTCTGGGTTAACTGCGACATTTCGTCGGTAAGTCTTGCCTGTTCAAGCAATATCGGCACCAGTTCACTTTCAGGACGGCGATAAGCAGAAGTCATCGCGGCGCGGGTAACTGACTGGGGAAGAACCTGTTCGGCGAAATCAAGAAAGGGTTGGTGGGTTTCTTCTTCCCGAGATTGCGGCATAATCTCTTCCGCTTCAATGCGGCTGATGTTCGCCGATTGCGGTGTTTCAGGAGTGTCGAGGCCACTTTCGAGGCGTTCGAGGTAATGGAAAATAGCCTGTTTGATCAACCAGTGCGGTGTGCGATCAATACGCTGTGCAGCGACCTTGATACGCTCGCGCGTTTCCTCATCGAGTTTTACACCCATCGTGGTAGAGCCCATAGAGTCCACTCCTGTAATGAGAAGATGCACATCGGGATACCGTCAATATCAATCATGTTGCAACTTTGTGCAACCTTGTTAACAAATGGAATGGTTGCTGCCCATAATCATTTTCAGACCTCGTTCCGGCCTGAATGATTACTATAAAACACAGCGTCGCCGCGACGGCGGCACGAAAAAAATGTGGAGAGTTAAATGACAATAAGCACACCCATGTTGGTGACGTTTCTGGTGTACATTTTCGGGATGGTCCTCATCGGCCTGTTTGCCTACCGCGCTACCAATAACTTTGGCGATTACATTCTGGGCGGACGTCGGATGGGTAGCGTGGTGACGGCCCTGTCGGCTGGTGCTTCTGATATGAGCGGCTGGCTGCTGATGGGGTTACCGGGTGCCATTTTCATTTCCGGTATTTCTGAAAGCTGGATCGCGATTGGTCTGACGCTAGGCGCCTACCTGAACTGGAAATGGGTCGCTGGACGCCTGCGCGTACACACCGAAATAAACCACAACGCGCTCACCCTGCCTGACTATTTCACCCACCGTTTTGAAGATAACAGCAAATTGCTGCGTGTGATCTCCGCGTTAGTCATTCTGGTTTTCTTCACCATCTATTGCGCATCCGGCGTCGTCGCGGGGGCTCGTCTGTTTGAAAGCACCTTTGGGATGAGCTACGGCACCGCACTATGGGCAGGGGCCGCAGCGACCATCGCCTATACCTTTATCGGCGGCTTTCTGGCGGTAAGCTGGACGGACACGGTTCAGGCCAGCCTGATGATTTTCGCCCTGATCCTGACACCGGTTATGGTCGTCCTATCTCTTGGAGGAATCGATAGCTCGTTGATGGTAATTGAAGCGAAAAATCCGGCCAATCTGGATATGTTCAAAGGGCTGAATTTTGTCGCCATTATCTCGCTGATGGGCTGGGGCTTGGGCTATTTCGGCCAGCCGCATATTCTGGCGCGTTTTATGGCTGCTGACTCACACCACACCATTCACAGCGCGCGCCGCATCAGTATGACCTGGATGATTCTTTGTCTGGCCGGTGCGGTGACGGTGGGCTTCTTTGGCATCGCCTACTTCAACAATAACCCGGATCAGGCGGGTAACGTGGCGCAAAATAGCGAGCGCGTCTTTATCGAGCTATCTATGCTGCTGTTCAATCCGTGGATTGCCGGCATTCTGCTGTCTGCGATTTTAGCTGCTGTCATGAGTACGCTGAGCTGCCAATTGCTGGTGTGCTCCAGTGCCATCACCGAAGATTTGTACAAGCCATTCCTGCGCAAAAATGCCAGTCAGAAAGAATTGGTGTGGGTGGGCCGCACGATGGTGCTATTAGTCGCTATCATTGCTATTGCGCTGTCGCTGAACCCTGAAAACCGTGTACTGGGTCTGGTGAGCTATGCTTGGGCAGGTTTCGGTGCCGCCTTCGGACCGGTGATTTTGATTTCTCTGCTATGGCCGCGTATGACGCGCAACGGCGCACTGCTGGGTATGATCGTAGGTGCGGCAACCGTGCTGATCTGGAAACAGTACGCCTGGCTGGGACTGTATGAAATCATCCCTGGGTTCATCTTCAACAGCTTGACCATTTTCATCGTCAGTCTGCTGGGTAAAGCGCCATCAAAAACGATTACCGACCGCTTCAATCAGGCGGAAGCGGAATACCAGTCCGTTTAGTCATAACACTCGTGGCACAATCGCTGTGCCACGGGCTCATTTTTATCCGAAATTGGCTCTGACAGCGTCGACAAAGGTTTTAATTTTAACCGCCGATCGCCGTCCCATCGGCACCATAACATGCACCGGACGGGCAGGCCCATTATAGTCAGACAGCACCTGTACCAGACGCCCGCGGTCAATCTCCTTACGTAATACAGCCTCTGGCCCAAGCGTGATACCATAGCCCGCTATCGCAGCATGTAGCAGCGCATTCCAGTCATTAGCAAAAAGCCTACCTTCTGGCCTAACTTCTTCAGGCTTCCCATCCTTCTGAAATACCCACCGACAAGACGTGGCGACGGCGCGTGCACCATAAATAAGGCACGCGTGGCGTGAGAGACTCGATGGGGTATCCGGCGATCCTTCACGCGCCAGATAGTCAGGCGACGCGCAAGCGATCAACGAGTAAGGCTGAAGCGGCCAGGCTACCATTGAACTATCCGCCAATTCACCGATGCGAATGATGACTTCAAACCCCTCTTCAATGGGATCGACAATGCGATCATTCAGCGTCAGCGCAATTTGCGTGTCAGGATAACGCGCGAGATAGCGCGTGATAAACGGCGCGAGCAGATGTGAACCCCAGGTAACCGGTGCATTCACCTGAATAACGCCAGAAGGGGTCACCTGCATTTCACGGGCAATCGCATCGGCATCTTCCGCTTCAGCCAAGACAACCTTACAGCGCTCATAATAGCGCAGACCAATATCCGTCAGGCTCTGCCTACGCGTAGTGCGGTTCAGTAACCGGACCCCAAGCCTCGCTTCGAGCCATGCCACTTGCTTCGCCACCATCTGTGGTGAGATGCCCAGTACCTCTGCGGCAGCGACAAAAGACCCCAACTCCGACGCTTTGACAAAGATTTTCATACTGGTCAGTCGATCCATGATTCGCTCATATTTGTTGTTTGTTTTCTCTTAAAAGCACAATTTATCTTCAAATTGTAGGTAATTAAAATTCTCTTCTCAAAAGCATTAAGGAGAAAAAGATGAAAATTGGCATCATTGGCGCAGGCTTTGTCGCCCGGGCGATCGCTAAACTAGCGCTTCAGAACGGTCATCAGGTCATGCTCAGCAACTCACGGGATCCCCAGTCGCTTTTCAGCCTCCGTCCCATGATCGGCTGCGATATCGGCACCGCCACTCAGGCAGCGCTATTTGGCGACATTATCGTGATCGCTGTTCCCTTTACCGCCATCGATAAGCTCCCTGAACAGGCTTTACAGGGCAAATCCGTCATCGATGCCGTCAACTACTATACCGAGCGAGATGGCAAGGTAGCTGCACTGGATACGCGCAGCACTACCACCAGCGAACTACTGGCTGGTTATTTACCGGGCGCAAAGATTACCAAAGCGTTCAATGCTATCACCATGACGCAGCTTGAAAGGGATGGTTTGCCTGCGGGTTCTGCCCATCGCCGGGCGCTACCGCTTGCGGGTGATCATGAGCAGGAAAAAACCATTGTGGCCGAACTCTATGATGCCTTCGGGTTTGATGTCGTTGATGCGGGAAAACTGTCTGAAGGATGGCGTTTTGAAAGGAACATGCCGTCTTACTGTGTACGTATGACAAAAGCTGAATTAACCACTGCGCTGGCACTTTCCTCACGTTAAAGCCCCGCCGATACGTGACGTAGATAACGCAAGCTGAGAGATAATCGCAGATAAAAAAAATGCTGCTCCCAAAAGAGCAGCATAGCAATCATCGCGTTCCGCTAAACGTAAAAGCGAACATTAACCCGCGACAGCGATACGCTTCATGTCTTTCATGTAACCGCGCAGCGTGTGGCCTACGGTTTCGATCGGGTGGTTACGGATAGCTTCGTTAACATCACGCAGTTGCGCGTTGTCTACTTCGGTGCCAGCAACCGCTTTACCCAGATCGCCCGGCTGCAGAGATGCCATGAACGCACCTTTCAGCAACGGAACCGCTGCGTTAGCAAACAGGTAGTTACCGTATTCTGCGGTATCAGAGATAACCACGTTCATTTCATACAGACGCTTACGCGCGATGGTGTTGGCGATCAGCGGCAGCTCATGCAGTGATTCATAGTAAGCTGACTCTTCGATGATACCGGAGCTCACCATGGTTTCAAACGCCAGCTCAACGCCCGCTTTTACCATCGCAACCATCAGCACGCCGTTATCAAAGTATTCCTGCTCAGCGATTTTACCGTCGAACTGCGGGGCGTTTTCGAACGCGGTTTTACCGGTCTCTTCACGCCAGGTCAGCAGTTTCACGTCATCGTTCGCCCAGTCAGCCATCATGCCGCCGGAGAATTCACCGGAGATGATGTCATCCATGTGTTTCTGGAACAGCGGAGCCATAATGCCTTTCAGTTGCTCAGACAGTGCATAAGCGCGCAGTTTCGCCGGGTTAGACAGGCGATCCATCATCAGCGTAATACCGCCTTGCTTCAGCGCTTCGGTGATGGTTTCCCAGCCGAACTGAATCAGTTTTTCTGCGTAAGCAGGATCGGTACCTTCAGAAACCAGTTTGTCGAAGCCCAGCAGAGAACCGGCCTGCAACATACCACACAGGATAGTTTGCTCACCCATCAGGTCAGATTTCACTTCTGCAACGAAAGAGGATTGCAGAACGCCAGCACGGTGGCCGCCAGTGGCCGCAGCCCAGGCTTTGGCGATTGCCATGCCTTCGCCTTTTGGATCGTTTTCAGGGTGAACCGCGATCAGCGTCGGTACGCCGAAACCACGTTTGTATTCTTCACGCACTTCCGTACCTGGACACTTCGGTGCCACCATCACGACAGTGATGTCTTTACGGATTTGCTCACCGACTTCAACGATGTTGAAGCCGTGAGAGTAGCCCAGCGCTGCGCCCTGTTTCATCAGCGGCTGTACCGCCTGAACCACTGCGGAGTGCTGTTTGTCCGGCGTCAGGTTAACGATCAAATCAGCCTGCGGGATCAGATCTTCGTAAGTGCCAACGGTGAAGCCGTTTTCGGTCGCTTTGCGCCATGATGCACGTTTTTCTGCAATGGCTTCAGCACGCAGAGCATAAGCGATATCCAAACCAGAATCGCGCATGTTCAGACCCTGATTCAGACCCTGAGCACCACAACCGACGATCACCACTTTTTTCCCTTTCAGGTAGCTCGCCTCATCGGCAAATTCATCACGCCCCATAAAGCGGCACTTGCCCAATTGATCCAGCTGCTGACGCAGGTTTAATGTGTTGAAATAGTTAGCCATGTCGTGCTCCGTATACGGTTTTGTTTGTCTGTTATTCAGAAAAGGATTCCCGCCAGATGGGAATTCACTATGACCCCATCATATGACAGGAATTGCGTTGCTTAAATTGATATATTAACAACGTGACATTGCACTATCTGCAAGATAAAAAACGGGGCCTGCATCGCATGGATTTACGTGATCTCAAATTATTCCTGCACCTCGCGGAAAGCAGACACTTTGGCCGTACCGCCAAGGCGATGCACATCAGCCCATCCACGCTGTCGCGGCAAATTCAGCGGCTCGAAGAGGATTTAGGACAGATGCTGTTTCTGCGCGATAACCGTACCGTACAGCTCACCGATGCCGGAGAGCATCTGAAGCTGTTCGCGCAGCAAACGCTGCTGCAATACCAACAGCTACGCCACACGATAGACCAACACGGGCCGTCATTAAGCGGTGAACTGCGGATCTTCTGCTCCGTCACCGCCGCCTACAGCCATCTGCCGCCGATTCTGGATCGCTTTCGGGCGCTGCATCCTTTGGTTGAAATTAAACTGACAACCGGCGATGCCGCCGATGCCGTTGAGAAAATTCAGTCGAATGATGGGGATTTGGGGATTGCAGGACGCCCGGAAGCGCTGCCTGCGAGCGTTGATTTCATGCCGCTCGATAAACTGCCTCTGGCATTGATCATCCCAGCACTTCCCTGCCCGGTTCAGTCGCTGGTGCGACAACCCGAACCGGACTGGGCGCAGATTCCGTTCATCCTGCCGGAACACGGCCCGGTGCGTAAGCGCATCGATCAGTGGTTCCGCCGCAATCACATCATCAATCCACAGATTTACGCCACCATCTCCGGACATGAAGCGATGGTATCAATGGTCGCGCTGGGCTGTGGTATCGCGTTGATTCCCAACGTGGTACTAGAGAACAGCCCGGAGCCGGTACGCAACCGTGTCTCTGTCTTTGTCGAACAGGTGATGGAACCGCTGGAGCTGGGCGTCTGCGTACAGAAAAAACGGCTTAGCGAACCGCTGATTGCCGCCTTTTGGGACATATTACAGGACACGCCATGAAGATAGCCTTCACTGCCATCGCTGCCGCAGGGGTAACGCTCGCCTCCCTCTGCCACCCTGCGCAAGCCGCCAGCTTCCCCTGCGAAAAAGCCGCCTCTGTGCAGGAAAAGCTGATTTGCGCCAGCCCGTTGCTCGGGCAGCTAGATAAAGAACTGGCGCAGGCATGGAAGACATCCCGCACGTTCCTGACGGCGTACGACAACAGCGCGCCGTGGGAGAAAACGCTCAACCAGTTTCAGCGCAGCTGGCTTACCACACGCGACCAGTGCAAAGACGAGGACTGCCTGCGACAGCGTTATCAGCAGCAGTTAAACCGACTGCGTTACCTAAATGACATCGCGCAGCACGCATTCCCTTCGCCGATTACCCCGGTGAAAAGCACGTCTTGTTTCCACGGTTCGTTCAGCTATGAGTATGTGATGTCGGGGCTTTCCGCCGAGGAGTACCGCGATTTGGGGGATTATTTTCGAGAGATGTACGATCAGAAAGCGCCCTACCATGCCGTCAGCCTGACCATGACCAACCAACGTGGCAAGATTGAGGGCGGCGCGTCCATTGCATTCCGCTACGGTAACAAACTGGATGATTCTGACTTCACGGCCCGTCAGATGAGCGATATGCAAGCCATTGGCAAAGGTGAAAGCAGCTTCGGTCAGCAGGTGAAAATACTGCTCACCTGCATTGACGATGATCATCTGCAAATCGCCACCTTCGGCAGCAATCAGGAGGAAGGCTACCTGTTTAACTATCTGTTGGAGCGCGATCAAATCCCATTGAAGCAGGAACAAACACCGTAGCGTTAGCGATCTCTGGCTCTAGCGTTCAAACCACTTATCCGCCGAAAATACCCGCGTATCGGACTCTGCTTCCTGCGCGGCTTTCTTCATGGTTTCGATGTTCATCAGGTAATGATAGAGCGGTTCAAGCTGGGTAAATCCCTGAGACAGAACCGCCACCAAATCACCGGAAAACAGCGCTTCCATATCCTGTCGGGTGCATATCGCGGCAAACGATTTGCGGTTATACCAGTTAGCTAATTCCGGCTCTTGGTCTTTAATCAGCGGGCGTTTGTAGCTGTCGCCTTCCAGCGTGAAGGTATTCCCCAGACAGCTTACCACTTCAAGAAACTGCGGCGAATTACCGCGCAGCGTCTGACGAAACAGATCCATCGTATTACGCGTCGCACTGTAATAGCCCAGCCCGTAGCGCCAGGTATCCGGCGTGATTTCAAAGAAATACACCGGCGCGTCCGTCCAGTCTTTACGAGTGCGCTTGAAGGTCAGCCACATATGGCTGCGATAGCGTGATTTATCGTGAGAAAAGCGCGTATCGCGGTGAATACGGGAGAGGGTCTTGCCGATGGCGGGGCGTGTTTCAAAATGGTCGTCAATTTGCAACATGGTCAGACTGAGTTCATCCACCAGCGTGCGGAATGGCGCAACCAGTTGCTCATCATAAACCGCACGATGCTCGTCAAACCACGCTTTATCGTTGTACTGACGCACCTGCTGAAGAAACGTTAAACCCGCTTGAGAAAAACCCGTGAACTGCGTTGCCATAAAGAAATGCCATCCCTGTTGCTATCAGATGACATAAAGATAACGCCGCCGACGGTGAAACACCATCGGCGGCGTTAGGGGGACACCCAGCAATTAACCCGCTAGAAAGAAGCGGAATGCCGGGTTATTGGTTTCGTCATGGCATTCATAGCCCAGCGCCAGCAAGTGCTGCTCAAACTCCCGATCGCCCGCCTCCAGCTCGAACCCAGCCAGAACGCGGCCAAAATCCGTGCCGTGGCTGCGGTAATGGAATAGAGAAATATTCCAGTGCGCCCCCAGCGTATGCAGGAATTTCAGTAATGCACCCGGCGACTCTGGGAATTCAAAGCTGTACAGACGTTCCTGCAACGGTTTGGAAGGACGTCCGCCGACCATATAGCGAACGTGTAGCTTCGCCATTTCATCATCGGACAAATCCACTACTTCATAACCGTCTGCGGAAAGCTCAGCGATGATCTCCTGCCGTTCCGCATAGCCGCGCGTCAAGCGCACACCGACAAAAATGCAGGCGTCTTTGGCATCCGCGTAGCGATAGTTGAACTCCGTGACAGAACGACCACCCAACAGTTGGCAAAACTTCAGGAAGCTTCCCTGTTGCTCAGGGATCGTCACAGCCAGCAAGGCTTCGCGCTGTTCGCCCAGCTCGCAGCGTTCGGAAACGTAACGTAATCCGTGGAAGTTAACGTTCGCACCGGACAGAACATGCGCCAAGCGCTCACCCTGAATCTGATGCTGTTGGATGTACTTTTTCATCCCCGCCAACGCCAGCGCACCAGACGGTTCAGCAATCGCGCGGACATCTTCGAACAGATCTTTCACTGCCGCACAGATGGCATCGCTGTCGACGGTAATCACGTCATCCAGATATTCCCGACATAGGCGAAACGTTTCATCGCCGATGCGCTTCACCGCCACGCCTTCGGCAAACAGCCCGACACGCGGCAGATCGACTGGTTGCCCAGCATCCAGCGCCGCGCGCAGACAGGCGGAATCTTCCGCTTCCACGCCGATCACCTGAATCTGCGGCATCAGCTGTTTAATCAGTACGGCAACGCCTGCCGCCAAGCCACCACCACCAACTGGCACAAACACGCGATCCAGATGCGCATCCTGCTGTAACAACTCCATCGCCAGCGTGCCCTGCCCGGCAATCACCGCAGGGTGATCGAACGGCGGCAGAAAAGTCATATGTTGTTGCTCTGACAGCTCAATCGCCTTGGCTTTGGCTTCATCAAAGTTAGCGCCGTGTAGCAGCACTTCTCCGCCAAAACCACGCACCGCATCCACCTTGATGTCGGCTGTCGCCACCGGCATCACAATCAGCGATTTAATCCCCAGCTTGCTGGAGGAGAGTGCAACACCTTGCGCATGGTTACCGGCTGACGCCGTCACCACGCCGTGCGATTTCTGTTCATCGCTCAGACCCGCCATCATTGCGTACGCGCCACGCAGCTTAAAGCTGTGCACCGCGTGTCGGTCTTCACGTTTTACTAGAATGACATTACCCAGCCGCGAAGAGAGCTTATCCATCTTCTCCAGCGGCGTGACCTGCGTGATTTCATACACTGGCGAGCGCAAGATCGCGCGCAGGTACTCCGCGCCTCCCGGCGCGGCAGGAAGAGGTTGTGACACAGCCATCAGCATTAGCCTCCCAGCTTGCTTTTATCCCGCACAGCGCCTTTATCCGCACTGGTTGCCAGGATAGCGTACGCACGCAGCGCAAAAGATACCTGACGTTCACGATTATGTGGCGTCCAGGCGGCATCGCCTCGTGCCAATTCTGTTTCGCGACGGCTTGCCAATTCATTTTCCGCCACGTCCAATACAATACTGCGGCTCGGGATATCAATGGCAATCATGTCGCCGTCCTGCACCAAACCAATGATGCCACCGCTTGCTGCTTCTGGAGACGCGTGGCCGATGGACAGGCCCGAAGTCCCACCGGAGAAGCGGCCATCAGTGATCAGTGCACAGCTTTTACCCAAGCCCATCGATTTCAGGTAGGTGGTCGGATACAGCATTTCCTGCATGCCCGGGCCACCTTTCGGCCCTTCGTAGCGGATAACGACCACATCGCCCGCCACCACTTTACCGCCCAGAATCGCTTCTACCGCGTCATCCTGGCTTTCGTAGACTTTTGCCGGGCCGCGGAAAATCAGGCTCTCTTTATCAACACCAGCAGTTTTCACGATGCAACCATCTACCGCGATGTTGCCGTACAACACCGCCAACCCGCCATCCTGACTGTAAGCATACTCACGTGAGCGTATGCAGCCTTCCTGACGATCGGTATCCAGTGAATCCCAGCGGCAATCCTGAGAAAACGCTTTGGTCGTGCGAATACCTGCCGGGCCAGCAGAATACATACGCTTCACGCTTTCATCCTTCGTCAGCATGACGTCGTAGGCTTCCAGCGTTTCCGGCAGCGTTTTACCCAGCACGTTGTTGACTTCACGGTTCAACAGACCGGCTCTGTCCAACTCGCCTAGAATACCGATAACCCCACCGGCACGGTGCACGTCTTCCATATGGTATTTCTGACCGCTTGGCGCGACTTTACACAGGTGTGGCACCTTACGTGAGAGGCGGTCGATATCCGACATGGTGAAATCAATTTCACCTTCCTGTGCCGCAGCCAGCAGGTGCAATACAGTATTGGTGGAACCGCCCATCGCGATATCCAGAATCATGGCGTTTTCAAATGCGGCTTTATTGGCGATATTGCGCGGCAATACACTTGCGTCATCCTGCTCGTAATAACGTTTTGCCAGACCCACGATACGCGTACCTGCATTCAGGAACAGGTCTCTACGATCGGCATGCGTCGCGAGCAATGAGCCATTCGCTGGCTGAGAAAGCCCCAGCGCTTCAGTCAGGCAGTTCATGGAGTTTGCTGTGAACATCCCCGAGCAGGACCCGCAGGTCGGACAGGCGGAACGCTCAATTTGCTCACTATCGGCATCGCTGACGTTAGGGTTCGCCCCCTGGATCATGGCATCGATGAGATCGAGCTTGATAATTTGGTTAGAAAGCTTGGTTTTCCCTGCTTCCATCGGACCGCCGGACACGAAAATCACCGGAATATTCAGGCGCAGTGACGCCATCAACATCCCCGGGGTGATTTTGTCGCAGTTGGAAATACACACCATCGCATCCGCACAGTGGGCATTGACCATGTATTCCACGGAGTCGGCAATCAGTTCACGGGAAGGCAGAGAATAGAGCATACCGCCGTGGCCCATAGCGATACCGTCATCGACCGCAATGGTGTTAAATTCTTTCGCGACGCCGCCGGAGGCTTCGATCTGTTCGGCAACCAATTTACCCAGATCGCGCAAGTGCACATGGCCGGGCACGAATTGGGTGAAGGAGTTGACCACTGCGATAATCGGTTTACCAAAATCGTCGTCGGTCATCCCGGTGGCGCGCCACAAGGCTCGTGCACCAGCCATATTACGGCCGTGTGTGGTTGTGGCTGAACGGTACTTAGGCATGCTCTATTACTCCAAAAATTACGAATTGGGCGATGACGGAACGCGTCACCGCCTGACTGTCTGTCTTAACTAATTACTGATTTACCGGATCCAACCAGCCCCATTTATCTTCGGTTTCACCCGTAAAGAGGCCAAAGAACGCCTGCTGCAAGGCTTGGGTGACCGGACCGCGTTTGCCAATGCCGACCTGAATGCCGTCTACGCTACGCACTGGGGTAATTTCTGCTGCGGTACCGGACATGAAAACTTCATCCGCCAGATACAGTGACTCGCGGGACAGCACCTGCTCGCGCACTTCATACCCTGCATCCTTCGCCAGCTTGATGATAGCGTCACGCGTAATGCCCGGCAGCGCCGAAGAGGTAAACGGCGGCGTGAAGATAATCCCGTCCTTCACTTCGAACAAATTCTCGCCCGCCCCTTCAGAAACATAGCCGTGGACATCCAACGCGATCCCTTCCTGATAGCCGTGGCGGCGTGCTTCGCTACCCACCAGCAGGGAGGACAGATAGTTGCCACCCGCTTTAGCGGCGGTTGGAATAGTATTCGCTGCGACACGATTCCAGGATGACACCATCGCATCAATGCCTGCTTCCAGCGCCTCCTCACCCAAATATGCGCCCCACGGGAAAGCCGCAATAATAACGTCGGTTTGATAACCGTCTGGCGGGTTAACGCCCATACCCACATCACCAATGAACACCAATGGACGAATATAGGCACTAGTCAGGTTATTTTTGCGCAGCGTTTCACGGCAGGCTTCCATCAGCTCATCCACACTTTGCGCGACCGGCATACGGTAAATTTTTGCCGAATCACGCAGGCGCTGCATATGCTCACGGTGACGGAAAACCACCGGACCCTTATGTGAATTGTAGCAACGAACGCCTTCAAAGACGGAGGTGCCATAGTGCAGGGCATGTGACATGACGTGTACTTTGGCTTCAGCCCAAGGAACCATCTCGCCATTGAACCAAATATAATCCGCTTTTTTTGTCATTCTTTTTTCCCTTACTCTTCTGCGTTAGGCGCTGATCTGCTGTGATGTCGTCATCGGTTGAACGTCAACGCAGGCGATATCCAACAGCTTGCTCAATTGGGTTGACAATAAATCCACCGAACGATGGCTGGCAACGGTCAGTTCAATATTAATGTGATCGGTATTGGTCGTTTGCACCATATTCATAGCGCACACTTTGAAGCCGCGATGACGGGTAACACGCAATACACGCTCCAGGACCTCGGGACGAAAGCGTGCCTGAATCGAAAGTTGATGGTGTGTCATTCTGTTATCTCCAGCACTTATTCTGTGTAAATCAGCCATTAGTGGGTTTCGTCGAGCTTATTTGGTTTTATCGAGCCTTACTTGGTTTTATCAAGCATCGTTTCATTGCCCGCGCCCGGCGGAACCAGCGGCCAGACATTTTCATATTCGTCGATCGAGACGTGCAGTAAATAGGGTCCTTCGCTGTTAAACAGGGCATCCAGCGCGACATCAATTTGGTCTTTACGGGTGATGCGCTGGCCGGGGATATCAAACGCACTTGCCAGCGTCAGGAAGTCAGGGTTATCGGAGAGGTCGGTTTCACTGTAGCGCTCATCAAAGAATAACTGCTGCCACTGGCGTACCATGCCTAACCGTTGGTTATCCAGCAACACGATCTTCAACGGCAGCCGTTTTCGCTTGATGGTGCCCAATTCCTGAACGTTCATCATGAAAGAGCCGTCACCTGAAATACAGATAACCATGTCGTCTGGACGTGCTACCTGAGCACCTACCGCAGCCGGTACGCCAAAGCCCATCGTACCGAGACCACTGGAGGTGATGAAATTCTCAGGGCGGCTGAACGTCATATGCTGTGCAGCCCACATTTGGTGCTGGCCCACATCGGTCGTGACTACGGTATCCGCATCCATTCTTTCGGAGATCGTTTTCAACAGAGCAGGCGCATAAATCGCCTGGCCAGGGTGGTCATAACGCCACGGATATTCCGCCTTCATCATGGTGGACTGCTGACGCCACGCGCTGACGTTCAGTGGCTGTTGCAGCGCAGGTAATACCGCCTTCAGATCGCCTTGCAGTGCGACATTAGCATGGCGCAATTTACTCAGCTCTGCTGGGTCGATGTCCATGTGAATAACACTGGCATGAGGCGCGAAGGCATTCAGTTTGCCGGTCACGCGGTCATCAAAACGGGCCCCGACTGCGATTAACAGATCGCACTCCTGCACAATCAGGTTCGCCGCCTTCGTGCCGTGCATACCAATCATTCCGAGGTAATAGGGATGATTGGCATCCACGGCACCCAGCCCTTTCAGCGTAGAAACCGAAGGGATATCCGTCACATTCAGAAATTCACGCAGCGCCGGAACTGCATTCGCCATACCGACACCACCGCCAACGTACAGCACCGGTTTTTGTGCTTTCGCCAACAGAGCGTACGCCAGCGTAATATCTTGCTCAGGGAAATCGACATCGTTAGCAACGGGTGCAAAGTTCGGGATGAAATCGCCGACAGCCAGCTGAATATCTTTTGGGATATCAACCAGAACAGGGCCAGGGCGACCGCTGTTGGCAATCGCGAACGCTTCTGCCATCACTTCCGGCAATGATTCGAGAGACTCAACCAGAAAACTATGTTTCGTGCAGGCCAGTGACAATCCTAATACGTCGATCTCCTGAAAAGCGTCGGTGCCAATCAGCGCTGACCCCACCTGTCCGGTGATCGCCACCACAGGCACCGAATCCAGCAGTGCATCGGCCAAACCGGTGATCAGGTTGGTCGCACCGGGGCCAGATGTCGCGATACAAACGCCCACCTTACCCGTCGCGCGAGCATAACCAATCGCTGCCATTGCTGCGCCTTGCTCATGGCGACACAGCAGGTGTTTTACGCCACCGTCATAAAGTGCATCATAGACTGGCATTATCGCGCCGCCCGGATAACCAAAAACGGTTTCCACTCCCTGTGCTCGCAACGCTTGCACCACCCACTGTGCTCCATTCATAGTTATTTCCCCGACATCTTATGGGAATAACAGAATTTTATGCTGATGTTCATTTTCTGTTCCTTTCCGTTATAGATTACGCCCAACAAAAAACCCCCGACCTTTCGGTGCGGGGGTTTTCTTGAATCAGGCCTTGATTTCTAAGCCATTCTTCGTCCAAGTGCAGCCCCGCACGGTGGGATAATAATCACCACCACGCTAATCACGACTAGGCTAATCACTAGGGATAGGGCTTTCATAATAGGTTGTTCATTAATCTTCTGTCGAACGAATACCTACAGAGTTATCACAGTCAGTCATGGCATGACAACAATTTTTTTTCATTGCCACCTCTAAGGATTACCTATGATACGGGGAAAAATACAACGTAATCATAAGGTAGAAGTACGCTAAATTATTTTCTCTCGTTGACGTAAAAATGAGCGCTTCGCGGGAAACAACGAGCATTACCGATCGTCGGGCTATCTTAAAAGGGCCGCGTCCCCTGAATAATTGCGACCCATTACGCACAACTTTTATCCATTATTGAAACAGAGAATTATATTCTGACGTCGCCGCGCAGACTGGAGACAACGTCCTCTACTTATTCTCCCTTGCCAGACATGATGCAAATCATCAGCAAAGGGGAAATAGCATGTCATTGGCAGTTACCTACACTCGGGCAATGATTGGTGTACAAGCTCCGGATGTTTACATCGAAGTTCACATCAGCAGCGGGTTACCTGCATTAACGCTGGTGGGGTTACCAGAAACCACCGTCAAAGAAGCGCGCGATCGCGTGCGCAGCGCACTCATCAATTGCGGGTTTACGTTTCCAGCAAAGCGCATCACAGTCAACCTCGCACCGGCAGACTTGCCCAAAGAAGGGGGACGCTACGACTTGCCCATTGCTCTGGCGATTCTGGCAGCATCAGAACAAATCGATGGTGAAAAGCTAAACCGCTATGAGTTTCTCGGCGAACTCGGCCTCTCAGGCACGTTACGTGGCGTAAATGGCGCGATTCCAGCCGCATTAGAAGCCATAAAAGCAGGCCGTCAGCTTATCCTGCCAGATGACAACAAACGGGAGATGACGCTGATACCGCAGGGAGAAGCGCTAATGGCTGGGCATCTGTTGCAGGTGTGTGCTTTTCTCAGCGGAGAAGAGGAACTACTCAGTTGCTCCGATATGACGCCCGTTCCGCAGCCTGCGGAAGATACGCTCGACCTGAAGGATATTATCGGTCAGGAGCAAGCTAAACGCGCGCTAGAAATCGCGGCAGCAGGCGGCCACAATCTGCTGTTGCTAGGGCCACCTGGAACAGGGAAAACAATGCTGGCAAGTCGGCTAGGCAATCTGATGCCGCCATTGAGCGATGAAGAAGCGTTAGAAAGCGCCGCGATCAATAGCCTAATCAACATTGATGCCACAATGACGCGCTGGAGAGCAAGACCCTTCAGAGCGCCTCACCATAGCTCTTCCATGGCTGCACTCGTGGGTGGAGGGTCGCTGCCCAAACCCGGCGAAATTTCGCTCGCACACAACGGTGTACTGTTTCTAGATGAATTACCAGAGTTTGAGCGACGCGTTCTGGACTCACTACGAGAGCCTCTGGAATCTGGTGAAATTATCATTTCCCGCACTCGCGCCAAAGTGTGCTATCCGGCACGCGTACAACTCGTCGCCGCGATGAACCCCAGTCCGTCGGGCCATTATCAGGGCATTCATAACCGGTTACCTGCACAACAAATATTGCGCTATCTCAGCAAACTTTCTGGCCCCTTTTTGGATCGCTTTGACCTTTCTATCGAAGTCCCTTTGCTACCACCAGGGGTTTTATCTCAACAACATTATCAAGGCGAAAGCAGCGCGACGATTCGTGAGCGCGTGCTGATCGCAAGGCAGATACAGTTGAAGCGGGCAAATAAAATCAATGCGCTGCTAACTTCACGCGAAATAGAAAGACACTGCAAATTGGAGATGGCCGATGCGGCCTATCTGGAAGACGTGATGAATAAACTTGGCTTATCCGTACGCGCCTGGCATAGGATATTGAAAGTCGCTCGCACGATCGCTGACCTCGGCGATCGGGACAACATTGAGAAAAAGCATCTTGCCGAAGCACTGAGCTACCGTTGTATGGATCGATTGCTTATCCAGCTCCACAAAAGCCTTGAATAGCGGGAGCACGATACGTTTTCGCTACAAAAGAAAATGGGGCTAACGCCCCATTCTTAATTAATCATCGCTTTCAGTGTATTCTTCTACTGCATCCATCTGCGGCTTACCACCAGACAACGTATGGAAGCGTTTAGGACGACGGACACGTTCCAGATATTTGGACCAGATTTTTTCTAGTTCCGTTTCCGCTTTACGTTCGCCGCGACACATTGCAACAAACGATGTTTCTTCCCCAGTTACTGGTTCACGTTTACCCAAATCCAACTCGTTAAACGCGTAACCGTGGCGTTCCAACAGTTGTGCTTCTTTAATAGTAAAGTCGCCATGTCGGGAAAAACCACGCGGGTAGAACTTGTTATCAAAAAAACGATTAGTGGTAGAGAAGCTTTCTGCCATCTTACACGCTCCTAATTCTTCTATGGTCGTGTTGTTTATGGCGCGGAGTATTAGATAGGCTTGACATTGTGTAAAACAAAACATTTAAATCATTACGACAAAAATTTTTTGGAGATGAACGTGGATACCGAATTACTAAAAACCTTTCTGGAAGTCAGCAGGACAAGACACTTTGGCCGTGCCGCCGAATCCCTGTATCTGACGCAGTCAGCGGTGAGTTTTCGGATTCGCCAGTTAGAGACGCAGCTTGGTGCCAACCTGTTCACACGCCATCGGAACAATATACGCCTGACCCCCGCAGGCGAACGGCTTCTGCCCTATGCAGAAAGCCTTATCGGTACCTGGCAGATTGCTAAAAAAGAGGTCGCTCGCTCACAGCAACACAGCCTCCTTTCAGTGGGGGCAACCGCTTCATTATGGGAAGCGTACCTGACGCCTTGGCTACAATCGCTCTACCAGCAGCGCCCGTTGCTCCAGTTAGAAGCACGCATTGCCTTACGTCACTCTTTGGTAAAACAGCTCCATGAGCGCCAATTGGACCTGTTGATTACGACCGAACAACCCAAAATGGAAGAATTGGCGAGCCAGTTACTGGGTAATTTTTCCCTTTCGCTGTTTGCAGCGGAAGCACATCCACCTGGACAGGAACTACCCTATATAAAATTGGAATGGGGCGCAGATTTTCATCAGCAAGAAACACGCCTGTTGGCCAGCGATCAGCTTCCTATTTTGACAACAACATCGGCCCATTTGACACGCCAACTGCTTGAAACAACTGGCGGTTGCGCATTTTTACCCAGTCATTGGTTACAAACGTACTCCAATCTGCGGATAGTCGGCGACAGCCAGCCCGTCGTACGCCCGTTTTACGCCGTTTGGTTACAAAACAGCGATCAGCAGACGATGATTCGTCAATTGCTGAAAACGCCTATTGTGATTAATCCATGACCGATTATGCTCACACCCGACTTAAGCACGTCTGGCTAACCAGAATGTGCTTAACGCTTTCTGTAACCCAATGAAAGCAAACAGCAGGAAACCGATGACGATTTTTGTCCACCATGAGCTCAAGGTGCCGTCAAATGTGATATACGTTTGAATCAGGCCCTGAATCAGTACGCCAAACAGGGTTCCCAATACCGTTCCGACACCACCGGTCAGTAGCGTACCGCCGATCACGACAGCAGCGATGGCGTCCAACTCCACACCGCTTGCTGCCAGAGCATAACCCGCTGAGGTATAGAGCGAAAAAACAATGCCTGACAGCACCGCTAACATACTGGAAAGCATGTATATATGAATCGTCGTTCGCCTAACAGGCACTCCCATCAGCTCCGCAGAATAGCTGTTACCGCCTATAGCATAAACACGGTTACCGAAGCGGGTACGATGCGCCATTACAATCCCCAGTAGCACCACAACCAACATAACTAACGCCAGAAAGGTAAATCGTCCCCCATCAGGCATGCGCCATGCTAAACCCGCCAATTGGCTATAGACCGGATGATCGATGGGAATCGACTCCTGTGAAACGATAAAGCTCATCCCTCGGACAAAGAACATACCGGCAAGCGTGATAATAAATGCAGGCAATTTCAGCGTATCGATAATCCATCCCATCAACCCGCCAAACATGGCTCCCATTACCAGTGCAATTGCGAACGCAAAGAAAGGATCAATTCCATACGTACCGATCAATTTGGCCAATAGCACACCAGTAAATGCAATAACTGACCCAACGGAGAGATCGATCCCGCCAGACAGAATGACAAACGTCATCCCAACCGCCACGATCCCCAGAAAGGCGTTATCCGTCAGTAAATCAAAGAAAACTCGCGTCGAAGCAAAACCGGGAAATTGGCTGAGGCAAAACAGATAACCAGCAATAAATACCAGAATCGTCATCAACAGGGGGAAGTGGCGTTTCAACATTATGTTTTCCTCCTGAACAGGTGATGCAGCGAAATGCGTGGAGATTGCATAATCAAAACCAGCAGAACGACGAGTGCCTTCAGGACAAGGTTAAATTCCGGCCGATAACCAGATAGCAGGATTCCGGTATTCATACTTTGAATAATCAATGCGCCGACGACAGAGAGCAGCAAATTAAAGCGCCCCCCGAGTAGCGAACCGCCACCGATCACCACAGCCAGAATCGCATCTAATTCCAACCAGAGTCCCGCGTTGTTCGCATCCGCACCTCGGATATCCGCCGTTACGATCACGCCCGCCACGGCGGCACACACGCCGCATATGACATAAGTCGCGACTAATACCAGCTTCGTGCTCACGCCAGCATTGCGAGCTGAACGCAGATTAATGCCGACTGATTCGATAAATAGCCCAAGCGCCGTTTTACGAGTCAGCGCCCATAACACCAGCAGCATCACGCAGGCAATAATCACTGGCATCGGCAGATAGAACAGGGTTCCACTACCCAGCTTAGCCAACCCAGCGTTATCAAACGTGATAATTTGGCCTTCGGTAATCAGTTGAGCGATTCCCCGTCCGGCAACCATCAGCATTAACGTCGCAACAATCGGCTGAATCTGCAACACCGCAACCAGAAAGCCATTCCATAGCCCACACAGTGCACCAACCAATAATGAGGCAAGCAATACGGAAGGAAGTGGATAGCCAGCAGCAGTAAGCGTTGCAGCCGTCGCGCCGGCAATCGCCATCACCGCACCAACCGATAAATCGATGCCACCCGTTGCAATCACCAGCGTCATACCTAATGCCAACAGCGCAACAGGCGCACCGCGGTTAAGGATGTCGATAAGGCTCCCAAATAAGCGCCCATCCTGAATATGGAGGGAGAAAAAATTGGGTGCGACCATACTATCAATCAGCAAGATAGCAACGAGAGCCAGAAGTTGTGGCGCCCCTTTGGTGAACGTTAGACGTACTTTTCTGGCAGGTTTGATTTTATTGTCTGTCATCAGCCGCTCCCGTTTGTACTGCGATGGCCTGCATCACTGCGGCAACCGAGATCTCGCTATGTTCGAGATGCGCAACATGCTGCCTGTCACGCAGCACAATGATGCGGTCGGCATAACCGGTCAGCTCTTCCAGTTCAGAGGAGATCACCAATAACGCCATTCCCTGCTCACACAGTTTTTCGATCAGGCGAATGATTTCAGCATGCGCGCCGACATCAATACCTCTCGTTGGCTCATCTAGAATCAAGAAACGCGGTTCTGTTGCCAGCCAGCGTGATAACAGTACTTTTTGCTGATTCCCTCCCGATAGATACTGAATTTCCTGCTCAGCACTAGGCGTGCGAATCCCCAATAGGCTGATAAACTTTTCAGCTATACGGGTTTGCTCGCGTAAAGAAATAGGCTTCAGCCAGCCGCGCTGCGCCTGAAGGGCCAGAATAATGTTCTCTCGTACCGTTGCTGCACCGACGATGCCGTCAGTTTTGCGATCCTCTGGGCAATAGCCAAAACCCAGCTTTCCTGCTGCACGCGGCGTGCGAATGTTGATTTTTTTACCATCAACCCACGCTTCACCGGCGTCAGGCACGTTGATGCCAAATATCAGTTGCGCGGTTTCTGTCCTGCCCGATCCCAGCAGACCAGCCAGACCAACAATTTCTCCCGGACGCACGGAAAGCTCGAAGTCGTTAATCGAACCACGCCGACCATAATGTTTAAATTGCACAATGGGTTCACCCGAGACGTCACTGTGTTCACCACGTTTAAGTAACGTTTCATCAAAACTGTGCCCCAGCATCATTTGGACTAATTCAATACGCGGTAGCTCTGCAGTTGGTAATGTCCCGACTAACCGTCCATTGC
The DNA here is from genome assembly GCF_000740965.1 of Pectobacterium atrosepticum. Taxonomy (NCBI): domain Bacteria; kingdom Pseudomonadati; phylum Pseudomonadota; class Gammaproteobacteria; order Enterobacterales; family Pectobacteriaceae; genus Pectobacterium; species Pectobacterium atrosepticum. The sequence continues at coordinate 4,644,826 of NZ_CP009125.1, forward strand.
GTAAAACGGTAATTCTGTCGCTAATGCGGTAAACCTGATCCAGAAAATGCGTGACAAATATCATGCCGATTCCACGATCGCGTAGCTTCCGCAATATATCCAGCAGCATATCGACTTCTTTTGCATCGAGGCTGGCGGTAGGTTCATCGAGAATCAAGACTTTAGCGGAAAGATCGACAGCTCTGGCAATCGCTACAATTTGCTGGACTGCAATGGAATAATTTCCAAGCGGATGACTAACATCAATAGCCAGCCCATAGTTCAATAACAGGGCCTCGGCCTGAAGCAGGATTTTGTGTTGATCAACAATGCCCCATCGTGTGGGTTCACGGCCAATAAATAAATTTGCCGCAACAGACAGATTCGGTAATAGATTAACCTCTTGATATACCGTACCGATGCCCAATGACTGAGCATGGGCCGTATTAACAGGATTAATCGCTATGCCATCGAGGATAATGTCACCCGATGAGCGATGGTAAACACCAGTCAGCGCCTTAATTAGCGTTGATTTCCCTGCACCATTTTCCCCCAGTAGAGCAACTATCTCGCCGCGATTAAGCGTAAAGTCCACCTGATCTAATGCTTTCACCCCTGGAAATTCAACGCTCATGCTCCGAATATCTAACAACCGTGTCGTTTCCATCAGCATCACCTATACGACAACTTAACAAGGCTACGTCATACCTGAGCAATATTATGGTAAGTAGGCTAACAATATTCTCTGCCCTTTTGTTTACAGGAGCAGAAAATAGGGTAAACCCACTTTTCCATATTCATATTTCTGCTAGGTATTTAGCAAAATTTATATAAATGATAAGTTCACAATATAAAGATCAATAACCAAGATCTTTTTTGGTTTCATACTCCTGTTTTGCCGTATCGGACAGCAATAAACGAGACTCTGTCTGAATAAATTTTTCTGGCTGTTTTCCGTCCTTCTTCATCGCTAATAAAGCATCAAAAGCAGGTCCAGCCATATTGGGTGTTAACTCAACGGTAGCATTGGCTTCACCATTCATCATGGCCTTGAAAATATCGGGAACACCATCAATAGAGACAACTTTTATTTGTGAGCCAGGTTTTAGGCCTGCCTCTTTAATTGCCTGAATAGCACCTATAGCCATATCATCATTATGTGCATAAACCGCGCAGATATTTTTTCCGTTCTGCTCAGCTTTAATAAAGCTTTCCATGACCTCTTTACCCTTACTGCGAGTAAAGTCTCCTGACTGTGATCGAATAATTTTTATCTGTGGATCTGAAGCTATACCTTCAGCAAACCCTTTCTTGCGGTTGATCGCAACGCTAGCCCCAACCGTTCCCTGCAATTCGACAACATTACACGGTTTACCTGCAGCCTCTTTCACAAGCCATTCCCCTGCCACTTTTCCTTCATAGACACTGTCAGAGGCAATAGCAGCGGTGTACAGCGATGGATCGCTAACCTCAATCGTTCTATCAAGCAGGAATACCGGGATTTTTGCTTCTTTAGCTTCCTGTAAGACTGGTGCCCAGCCTGTAGCAACGACCGGTGCGATAAATATGGCATCAACACTCTGAGCGATGAATGACCGTACAGCCTTAATCTGGTTCTCTTGTTTCTGCTGAGCATCAGCAATTTTTAGCGTTATTCCACGCTTCTCTGCTTCTTGCTTCGACACTTTAGTCTCTGCAGAGCGCCATCCTGATTCTGAACCAATCTGAGAAAACCCAACCGTCAAGGGTTTTGCCTGTACGGCACCACATAATGCCGTGCTTACAGCAACAGCTACCAGTAAACGTCTGTACATACTTAAACTCCTTCTGTGTAGTCTTACAGCTACTTAGTCAGATTTCAGGTACAGCGTAGCGCTACGAATTTATGCTATAGCGCTGCCGATGTAATGTTGGCAGGTATAACTAGCAAGTGAATGCAACCTGAAGGATCGCTGTGAAAAACGATTTACCCTCACTCAGGTTGTAGATAGTTTTAGTTCAAATATCGAACAAGGTAGATGAGCAAGTTCACAACCTGGTATTACGGTGATTTTGTGCATATTTACAGCTAAATAAGCACGATCGTTCAGAAGGACATCAAAGGTCTTTATCTATTAAATAACAATACCTTAGAGTTTATGGCTATTCAAAAAAGAGGAATAATGAAGAAATCGAGGGGAGGTATACAAGGCAGGATTTAGCATAGAGTACAAATCAAAAAAAACCCTTCACGATAACGTGAAGGGTTTTATTTGGCAGGGGCGGAGAGACTCGAACTCGCGACACCCGGTTTTGGAGACCGGTGCTCTACCAACTGAGCTACGCCCCTAAATTATTCTTAACATTATGCCTGCTAAAGTTAGCAGGCATAATTTTTAATAAGTGGCGGAACGGACGGGGCTCGAACCCGCGACCCCCTGCGTGACAGGCAGGTATTCTAACCAACTGAACTACCGCTCCACCGAATTTCTCTACAACCACCAGATTGCTCCGGCTTACTGCTTAATTTGATGCCTGGCAGTTCCCTACTCTCACATGGGGAGACCCCACACTACCATCGGCGCTACGGCGTTTCACTTCTGAGTTCGGCATGGGGTCAGGTGGGACCACCGCGCTATCGCCGCCAGGCAAATTCTGTTTCATTCCAACCGTTACACTTCACTTTTCTTGTGTCGTATAACCATCAGAACCAATCTTTGAACAAGCTGAATATCGTTTTATATGAGTCACCCACAAAACACCTTCGGTGTTGTAAGGTTAAGCCTCTCGGGTCATTAGTACTGGTTAGCTCAACGTATCGCTACGCTTACACACCCAGCCTATCTACGTCGTAGTCTTCAACGGCCCTTCAGGGGCATCTAGTGCCCAGGGAAGACTCATCTCGAGGCAAGTTTCCCGCTTAGATGCTTTCAGCGGTTATCTCTTCCGCACTTAGCTACCGGGCAATGCAATTGGCATCACAACCCGAACACCAGTGGTGCGTTCACTCCGGTCCTCTCGTACTAGGAGCAACCCCTCTCAATCTTCCAACGCCCACGGCAGATAGGGACCGAACTGTCTCACGACGTTCTAAACCCAGCTCGCGTACCACTTTAAATGGCGAACAGCCATACCCTTGGGACCTACTTCAGCCCCAGGATGTGATGAGCCGACATCGAGGTGCCAAACACCGCCGTCGATATGAACTCTTGGGCGGTATCAGCCTGTTATCCCCGGAGTACCTTTTATCCGTTGAGCGATGGCCCTTCCATTCAGAACCACCGGATCACTAAGACCTGCTTTCGCACCTGCTCGAGCTGTCACTCTCGCAGTCAAGCTAGCTTATGCCTTTGCACTAACCTCCTGATGTCCGACCAGGATTAGCTAACCTTCGTGCTCCTCCGTTACTCTTTGGGAGGAGACCGCCCCAGTCAAACTACCCACCAGACACTGTCCGCAACCCGGATCACGGGCCTACGTTAGAACATCAAACATTAAAGGGTGGTATTTCAAGGTTGGCTCCACAAGAACTGGCGTCCTCGCTTCAAAGCCTCCCACCTATCCTACACATCAAGGCTCAAGGTTCAGTGTCAAGCTATAGTAAAGGTTCACGGGGTCTTTCCGTCTTGCCGCGGGTACACTGCATCTTCACAGCGAGTTCAATTTCACTGAGTCTCGGGTGGAGACAGCCTGGCCATCATTACGCCATTCGTGCAGGTCGGAACTTACCCGACAAGGAATTTCGCTACCTTAGGACCGTTATAGTTACGGCCGCCGTTTACCGGGGCTTCGATCAAGAGCTTCGCCTTGCGGCTGACCCCATCAATTAACCTTCCGGCACCGGGCAGGCGTCACACCGTATACGTCCACTTTCGTGTTTGCACAGTGCTGTGTTTTTATTAAACAGTTGCAGCCAGCTGGTATCTGCGACTCCCGTCAGCTCCGTCCGCAAGGGACTTCACCGACAGGAGCGTGCCTTCTCCCGAAGTTACGGCACCATTTTGCCTAGTTCCTTCACCCGAGTTCTCTCAAGCGCCTGAGTATTCTCTACCTGACCACCTGTGTCGGTTTGGGGTACGATTTGATGTTACCTGGAGCTTAGAGGCTTTTCCTGGAAGCGTAGCATTGGTTACTTCATCACCGTAGTGACTCGTCATCACGCCTCAGTGTTAATAATGACCCGGATTTACCTAAGTCATCCACCTTCACGCTTAAACCGGGACAACCGTCGCCCGGATAACCTAGCTTTCTCCGTCCCCCCTTCGCAGTAACACCGAGTACAGGAATATTAACCTGTTTCCCATCGACTACGCTTTTCAGCCTCGCCTTAGGGGTCGACTCACCCTGCCCCGATTAACGTTGGACAGGAACCCTTGGTCTTCCGGCGTGCGGGTTTTTCACCCGCATTATCGTTACTTATGTCAGCATTCGCACTTCTGATACCTCCAGCAACCCTCACAGGTCACCTTCGACGGCTTACAGAACGCTCCCCTACCCAACAACACCTAAGTGTCGCTGCCGCAGCTTCGGTGCATGGTTTAGCCCCGTTACATCTTCCGCGCAGGCCGACTCGACCAGTGAGCTATTACGCTTTCTTTAAATGATGGCTGCTTCTAAGCCAACATCCTGGCTGTCTGTGCCTTCCCACATCGTTTCCCACTTAACCATGACTTTGGGACCTTAGCTGGCGGTCTGGGTTGTTTCCCTCTTCACGACGAACGTTAGCACCCGCCGTGTGTCTCCCGTGATAACATTCTTCGGTATTCGTAGTTTGCATCGGGTTGGTAAGTCGGGATGACCCCCTAGCCGAAACAGTGCTCTACCCCCGAAGATGAGTTCACGAGGCGCTACCTAAATAGCTTTCGGGGAGAACCAGCTATCTCCCGGTTTGATTGGCCTTTCACCCCCAGCCACAAGTCATCCGCTAATTTTTCAACATTAGTCGGTTCGGTCCTCCAGTTAGTGTTACCCAACCTTCAACCTGCCCATGGCTAGATCACCGGGTTTCGGGTCTATACCCTGCAACTTAACGCCCAGTTAAGACTCGGTTTCCCTGCGGCTCCCCTATTCGGTTAACCTTGCTACAGAATATAAGTCGCTGACCCATTATACAAAAGGTACGCAGTCACCCTGATTAATCAAGGCTCCCACTGCTTGTACGTACACGGTTTCAGGTTCTATTTCACTCCCCTCGCCGGGGTTCTTTTCGCCTTTCCCTCACGGTACTGGTTCACTATCGGTCAGTCAGGAGTATTTAGCCTTGGAGGATGGTCCCCCCATATTCAGACAGGATGTCACGTGTCCCGCCCTACTCATCGAACTCACAATCTGTGCATTTTTGTGTACGGGACTATCACCCTTTACTGTGCGACTTTCCAGACGCTTCCACTAACACACAAACTGATTCAGGTTCTGGGCTCCTCCCCGTTCGCTCGCCGCTACTAGGGGAATCTCGGTTGATTTCTTTTCCTCGGGGTACTGAGATGTTTCAGTTCCCCCGGTTCGCCTCATTACGCTATGTATTCACGTAATGATAATGTGTCGAAACACATTGGGTTTCCCCATTCGGGTATCGTCGGGTATAACGCTTCATATCAGCTTACCGACGCTTATCGCAGATTAGCACGCCCTTCATCGCCTCTGACTGCCTAGGCATCCACCGTGTACGCTTAGTCGCTTAACCTCACAACCCGAAGATGTTTCTTTCGATTCATCCTCGCGCTGCGATTATTTGAGAGACTCATTGACATGCTGATTCATCACGACCCGCCCGAAGGCAGTCATGCATGTTCAGCTGTCATGTTTCAATTTTCAGCTTGTTCCAGATTGTTAAAGAGCAATATCGTAAACATGACTCAAAAGAATCATCTTTAAGATATTCGGTGATAATGTCTTTCACTCATTATCGGATTGGCGTCCCCAAGGGGATTCGAACCCCTGTTACAGCCGTGAAAGGGCAGTGTCCTAGGCCTCTAGACGATGGGGACACGAAAAATCCGTACCGAATTAAAAATCCGGCACTATCGCGTCAGCATGAGTCTACACTCATGACATCAACAGGTGCGCTTGCTCAGTATTTTCATCAGACAATCTGTGTGAGCACTTCACTTAACACACATCTTTATTGGTAAGGAGGTGATCCAACCGCAGGTTCCCCTACGGTTACCTTGTTACGACTTCACCCCAGTCATGAATCACAAAGTGGTAAGCGCCCTCCCGAAGGTTAAGCTACCTACTTCTTTTGCAACCCACTCCCATGGTGTGACGGGCGGTGTGTACAAGGCCCGGGAACGTATTCACCGTAGCATTCTGATCTACGATTACTAGCGATTCCGACTTCATGGAGTCGAGTTGCAGACTCCAATCCGGACTACGACGTACTTTATGAGGTCCGCTGGCTCTCGCGAGTTCGCTTCTCTTTGTATACGCCATTGTAGCACGTGTGTAGCCCTACTCGTAAGGGCCATGATGACTTGACGTCATCCCCACCTTCCTCCGGTTTATCACCGGCAGTCTCCTTTGAGTTCCCGCCATTACGCGCTGGCAACAAAGGATAAGGGTTGCGCTCGTTGCGGGACTTAACCCAACATTTCACAACACGAGCTGACGACAGCCATGCAGCACCTGTCTCAGAGTTCCCGAAGGCACTAAGGCATCTCTGCCAAATTCTCTGGATGTCAAGAGTAGGTAAGGTTCTTCGCGTTGCATCGAATTAAACCACATGCTCCACCGCTTGTGCGGGCCCCCGTCAATTCATTTGAGTTTTAACCTTGCGGCCGTACTCCCCAGGCGGTCGACTTAACGCGTTAGCTCCGGAAGCCACGCCTCAAGGGCACAACCTCCAAGTCGACATCGTTTACAGCGTGGACTACCAGGGTATCTAATCCTGTTTGCTCCCCACGCTTTCGCACCTGAGCGTCAGTCTTTGTCCAGGGGGCCGCCTTCGCCACCGGTATTCCTCCAGATCTCTACGCATTTCACCGCTACACCTGGAATTCTACCCCCCTCTACAAGACTCTAGCCTGTCAGTTTTGAATGCAGTTCCCAGGTTAAGCCCGGGGATTTCACATCCAACTTAACAGACCGCCTGCGTGCGCTTTACGCCCAGTCATTCCGATTAACGCTTGCACCCTCCGTATTACCGCGGCTGCTGGCACGGAGTTAGCCGGTGCTTCTTCTGCGGGTAACGTCAATCAGCAAGGTTATTAACCTTACTGCCTTCCTCCCCGCTGAAAGTGCTTTACAACCCGAAGGCCTTCTTCACACACGCGGCATGGCTGCATCAGGCTTGCGCCCATTGTGCAATATTCCCCACTGCTGCCTCCCGTAGGAGTCTGGACCGTGTCTCAGTTCCAGTGTGGCTGGTCATCCTCTCAGACCAGCTAGGGATCGTCGCCTAGGTGGGCCATTACCCCGCCTACTAGCTAATCCCATCTGGGCACATCTGATGGCAAGAGGCCCGAAGGTCCCCCTCTTTGGTCCGAAGACGTTATGCGGTATTAGCTACCGTTTCCAGTAGTTATCCCCCTCCATCAGGCAGTTTCCCAGACATTACTCACCCGTCCGCCGCTCGTCACCCAAAGAGCAAGCTCTTCTGTGCTACCGCTCGACTTGCATGTGTTAGGCCTGCCGCCAGCGTTCAATCTGAGCCATGATCAAACTCTTCAATTTAAGATTTGTTTGATTTGCTGAACTCGTCAGCGATGCTCAAAGAATTAAAACTGTTTATTCGTAATGAATTTCACTGTTGTTCACTCTTCAAGACTTTTTATATCGTTTAAGATACGGTCTTGTGAGTGCCCACACAGATTGTCTGATTATATTGTTAAAGAGCAGTGCCACGTCTTCCGTGGCGCGGGCCGCATATATTATGCTTTTCCGCTGTGAAGTCAAGTCATTACTGACCGCCTTCGTTGAATCTTTTCTGTCACACCAACTTCGTAAGTCGCTGTTGCCGTGCCAGTGGATGCGCATTATAGGGACTTCTCGCCCGCTGACAAGCGCTAAATGCAAAATAATTATCGCTTGTCTACTATTCACCCACAATGCGATTAAAGTGGCAGTTTTTCCAGCGAATTGAAGCCATAACGCTGCAATATTGGCCACAGCGTGGCCACTTTAGGCGTAATCTTCAGGCAATAAACCAGATTCCTATCTGTAGAAAGCGGAGGATTATCCAGATTAGCAATCAGCCATGCCGTTCTTTTGGCTATAGCAGCGCCAGAATCCACAAGACGCGTCCCTTCAGGCAAAACCATCTTCAGCTCTTCTGCCAACAATGGGAAATGCGTACAGCCAAGCACAACCGTATCTGGTGGCTCTGTCAGACGTAGCCAAGGACGCAGAATTTTTTGCAGTTCAGAAATTGAGATCGCCTCCCCCTGCAATTTAGCCTCTGCCAACTCAACCAGTTCCGACGATCCCAGCGACAAAATCTGGCAATCCGTAGCAAAACGGGTAATCAGCTCGTGTGTATACGGGCGTTGAACGGTTGCCCGCGTCGCCAGTAGGCCAACAACGCCGTTGCGCGTCAGCTTAGCCGCAGGTTTAACCGCAGGGACGACGCCCACGACAGGGAAAGTAAAACGTTCACGTAAAGCAGGAAGGGAAATCGTACTTGCCGTATTGCAAGCAATCACAACCAATGCGAGCTGATGGCGTTGTTGAACTGCACTGACAATCTCAACCACACGCTCGATAATAAATTGCTGTGATTTCTCACCATAAGGAAACGCTTCATTATCGAATGCGTATATATAGTGAAGATCCGGCAGGAGTTGCCGGATTTCATCATAAACAGACAGCCCGCCTACGCCGGAATCAAACACCAGAATCGTAGGACGGGATGGCAGGTTAGAAGGTATAGCTTCCAGTGAGATAGTATTCTCGCCCTGCCGTGCGGTAGCCATATGCCGTCTCATAATCTTTATCAAACAGGTTGGCGATTCTACCACGAACCGTCAGATGAGAGGTGACTGGATATGATGCGGCGAGATCCCATAGGCTTACACCACCAAGCTTGACTGTCTGATAGTCATCAACCGCTGGGATATAATTGCCATAATCTTTGTCGTAACGGCTTCCCAGATATTGATACGTTACACTCCAATCAAGATCGTACACCTGCCAATCCAGTTGATATTTTACCTGCTGCTTTGCACGGCGAGCCAACGGCTCATCAGTGATGGCATTGCGCGAGTCAACATAATCATAGCTAATACGATGGCCGACAGGCCCAGTGTCAAAACTAGCGGTGGCTTCAATCCCTTTGATTTTGGCTTTACCGACATTTTCATAAACGTAACCAGTGCTGCCTGTTGCATCAATCAGGTTGTCGATGTCATTGCGGTATCCAGAAACCCTCCATATAACTGGCCCAGTAAGACCTTCAACTCCACTTTCCCACTGTTTGCTTTCTTCTGGCTGAAGGTCACGGTTGCTGCCAAACCTTCCATATAATTGCCCCATATTTGGCGCTTTAAATGCAGTGCCATAAGAAGCAATCAAGCTATAACCTTCAATAAACTCCCAGGACGCCCCTGTTCGCCAAGTATTATGCCAACCGAATTCAGATTGATCGTCACCACGAACAGATCCTTCAAGCACTATGGAGGCAAAGCGTTGCTGTCCAGTAAGGTAAATACCTGTATTATTTTGACTTTCTTCTCGGTTCACGCTGGTTGAATCCGGCTTAATGATCTGATCCTGCCAATCAACTCCAGCACTCACCGTACCCGCGCCCACTTGCAGCACATTGCCCCACTGTGCGTTGTATTGCTGGGAATCAACTAACGTCGAACCGCTGCTATGCAGACCTCTGAGCGGATCGTAGTCATAATCTTTGCTATGGCTATAGCTTCCAATTAACTGTGTGGAGTAAATACCACTCTGATAGCGCAGGCCGGTATCCCATGTTTGGCTATAAAGCTGACGAGTATCTACCGAAGAGAAGTTGTCGTAGTCAGTGCGGTTGTCATAACCATAGCCCCGAAGAAAACCGCTGAATTGATCACCAAATTTATGTTCAACCGTACCATACAACGATTTACTCATAAATCCGTCACGGTCAGGCTGCGCAGGCGAAGCAGTACCGTAAGCAACCACGTCAAATCCTTTGGTGTAAACGTAATTACCGGCCAATGTCGCTGTTGTGCTGTCGCCTAATGCTTGCTGCGTTGCAGCATCGTAGGATTGATAACCTTTTGATCCCACACCAGCGTTCAATGTGGTGCCGTTCTTCTCTCTGGTGGTGATAATATTTACCACACCACCAATAGCGTCAGACCCATAAACCGCAGAGCGTGAACCACGAATATATTCAACTTTCTGCACCAGTGAGAGAGGAATTTGGCTGAGGTCAGATGACCCACTAATACCTGCCTGATTCAGCCGAATACCATCGATCAGTACGAGCACGTGGCTAGAGTTAGTCCCACGAATAAACAACGAGCTTTTTTGCCCTAATCCACCATTTTGTCCGATATCCACACCAGGTAAACGACGCATAACATCAGTTAGGCTTTTTGCCTGCCAGCGGTCGATCTCTTCACGAGTAACCACGGTTGTCGGTGCCAAGACACTGTTTACTGGCTGTTGAAAACGGTTAGCAGTAACCACCATGGCATTGTTATCCGTTTCCTGCGCCCAGCCAGAAAATGCCGTGACGGAAAGCGCCGTCAGCAGCGAAATTTTTTTAATCATTGTTAATGCATCCGAGAGATAATAAGGATGCCGCAGATTCTGTTAATAGCACGCGATATGCAGAACCAATTGCGACGTATTCCGGCAGGTCTTCGGGCTTGGATGCCGTTGTTACCACAAACCGTCAACAACAGTAGGGGATACAACGAAAGCGATGACTTCCCATCGATACCCAGCATACTTCAAGTTGCATGTGCGCTGTTCAAAACGTTAACGTTTTGTCCTACAACTCGAAATATTTAGAGTACATAACAGTGTCTGCAATAATGCTATCGCTCGGGCATTCCTTACCGCTGCGCGTCAGCTCCAGATTTACACTGGATTCCCTTTTGACTTGTGATACAAGGCCGGACGCTCATCCTACAATCGCGAGTTACGGAAGTCTAGACTTCTACTTCACTACAGGATAATAACGTAACAAAACTGGACTTTCTGACCGGATTCCCTACAATTCCCGGCCAATAACGCCCTTTTAGACGCTATTCAGACGAGAAATCCATGACGCCAGAAATCCTGCCCATCGAAGACTATGACGACCAGCTTGCGGAGAAAACGGAGCGTCTACGTGGAATGATGGCACCTTTCAACGCACCGGAGCCTGCCGTCTTCCGTTCTCCCGTCAGTCACTATCGGATGCGCGCCGAATTCCGTATCTGGCACGATGGTGACGAGCTTTACCACATCATGTTTGACCAGCAGACCAAACAACGCATCCGAGTCGATCGATTCCCTGCAGCCAGCGAACTCATTAACCGCCTGATGCCGGAGATGCTTGCCGCAATTCAGCCTGACCCCGTACTGCGCCGTAAGCTATTCCAGATAGATTATCTGTCGACCCTAAGCGGCGAAGTGATTGTTTCTCTGTTGTATCACCGCGCTCTGAACGAAGAATGGCAGGAACATGCCCGCGCACTGCGCGATAGCCTGACGGCGCAAGGGTTCAACCTACAGTTGATTGGTCGCGCGACAAAAACCAAAATCTGCCTCGATCGCGATTATGTCGATGAATGCCTGCCGGTTGCAGGTCGGAATATGATTTACCGACAGGTAGAAAACAGCTTCACACAGCCGAATGCTGCAGTAAATATTCAGATGCTGGAATGGGCGTTGGATGCCACGGCGGGCTCGAAAGGAGATTTGCTGGAGCTGTATTGCGGTAATGGCAATTTTTCACTCGCGCTGGCAAGAAACTTCGAGCGCGTGCTGGCGACCGAAATCGCCAAGCCATCCGTCGCGGCTGCACAATATAATATTGCCGCGAATCAGATAGAGAACGTGCAGATTATCCGCATGGCGGCAGAAGAATTTACGCAAGCTATGCAGGGTGTGCGTCAGTTTAACCGCTTACAGGGTATCGATCTGACGAGCTACCAGTGCGAGACCATTTTTGTTGACCCGCCGCGCAGCGGACTGGATGACGAAACGGTGAAATTGGTGCAGGCGTATCCGCGTATTCTTTATATTTCCTGTAACCCGGAAACGTTGAGCAACAACCTGAAAACGCTATCGGAAACCCACGACATTCGCCGTCTGGCGCTGTTCGATCAATTCCCTTACACCCATCATATGGAGTGTGGCGTACTGTTGGAAAAACGTCAGTAACGCACACAAACTGGCGGGCCACCCCGCCAGCATTCACCCGCTACAGCGTTTCGCTCTCTTCTGTTGATACCGACTCCGTCGTTTTTCTGCGACGCAGTCTCAAACCAATCCAGAAAACCAATGCCACGCACAGGATTGAAGGAATAAAGTTCGATCCGATGGCGGGATATTCAACGCGCACGATGGCGCTGTAAATCAATAAACCCAGCAAAAAACTGGCCGCCGCCAGCATCGGAATACCTTCCGGCATACTGTGGTGCAAATAACGTTGATGCAGGCAGTTGATGGACAATACCAGCGCAATCAGAGGAAAAATAGAGAACGGAACAATACTGCTGAACAAGGCAGCGAACGCGCCGTTGACGGATAAGCCCGCAATCAGCGCCAAAACCAGCGTACCTTTTTCTTGGTGAGGCTTTTCTGTCATGGTTTCTCCCTTCTCATGTTGGTATAGAGGGTTTATGGCACAGTAAAGCTACTGTCGTGTTCTTTTCTGTACCAGTAATAGGCACCTTTGGCGATCATCCGCAGTTGCAGTACCAGTCGTTCTTCCAGCTGTTTACGCTGTTCCAGCGAAACATCTAAGGCTTCTGCTCCCGCACTGAAAACAATAGTCACCATCGCTTCCGACTGCGCTTCTGCGAAGCTGCGGGGAATATGGTTTTCCACCTCAAGATAATCCGCCAGTTCAGCGATAAAATGCTGAATCTCACGCGCGACCGCCGCACGGAAAGCCGCCGACGTCCCTGAACGTTCACGCAGTAATAGCCGGAACGCATTCGGATTATTGCCGATAAACTCCATGAAGGTGGAAACCGACGTCCTGATTACGCTACCCGTTTTGGCGATACGTTGCCGGGCCTGCCGCATTAGCTGGCGCAGCATTAATCCGCTTTCGTCAACCATTGTCAGCCCCAGCTCATCCACGTCTCGAAAATGACGATAGAAAGATGTCGGCGCAATACCCGCTTCACGGGCGACTTCACGCAGGCTCAAGCTGGCAAAGCTGCGCTCAGCGCTTAACTGGCTAAATGCAGCTTCAATAAGGGAACGACGAGTCCGTTCTTTTTGTTGTGCTCTGACACCCATTATGCTGCCCAAATGATCTCTCCCCTTTCCAGAGGGGCACTATAGCAAACTTTATTGTCCACAGAATGAGACAAAGTTTGCCATATTAAGAATGTGAGAATCTGTTTCCATAGTAAAGGCAGGGATGATTGGGTTCTGCCGCAGTCGATGCTACAATCGCACAATGTTACAGTTGCGTTATTAATTTGTATAAAAACAGGGTTAACCTACCATGACTCTAGAACACCAATTCGATTATGATGCCATCATTATTGGTTCCGGTCCCGGCGGTGAAGGTGCAGCAATGGGATTGGCCAAGCACGGTGCTAAAATTGCGGTGATTGAACGCCACTACAATGTCGGCGGCGGCTGTACCCACTGGGGTACAATTCCTTCCAAAGCCCTCCGCCACGCCGTCAGCCGTATTATCGAGTTCAATCAAAACCCCCTCTACAGTGACAACTCCCGCATTATTCGCTCTTCATTTTCCGACATCCTACGCCATGCCGACAGCGTCATTGGTCAGCAAACCCGTATGCGACAAGGATTTTATGAGCGTAATCAGTGCGAGTTATTCTCCGGTGAAGCCAGCTTTATCGACGCGCATACGATTGCCGTTCACTACCCAGACAATACCCATGAAACGCTGACTGCCGCGAATATCATTATCGCCACGGGGTCACGCCCGTACCATCCGGTAGAAGTCGACTTCAACCACCCGCGCATTTATGACAGCGACTCTATTCTGCAACTCGACCACGAGCCTCAGCACGTCATCATCTATGGCGCGGGCGTTATCGGCTGCGAGTATGCCTCTATCTTTCGCGGCCTGAGCGTTAAAGTCGATTTAATCAACACCCGCGATAGGCTGCTGGCCTTTCTCGATCAGGAAATGTCGGATGCGCTGTCCTACCATTTCTGGAACAACGGCGTAGTTATCCGCCACAACGAAGAATTCGACAGTATTGAAGGGCTGTCTGACGGCGTCATCGTCAATCTGAAATCAGGCAAAAAGATGAAGGCGGATTGTCTACTCTATGCCAACGGACGCACGGGGAACACGGAAACGCTGGGGCTGGAAAATATCGGCCTGAGCACCGACAGCCGCGGCCAACTCAAGGTCAACAGTATGTACCAGACCGCGCTGGCACATATTTATGCCATCGGTGATGTTATCGGTTATCCCAGTCTGGCATCAGCCGCTTACGATCAGGGTCGGCTCGCCGCGCAAGCAATCATTAAAGGCGACGCCAGCGCACATCTGATAGAAGATATTCCCACCGGCATTTATACCATCCCAGAAATCAGCTCTGTGGGGAAAACCGAGCAAGAGCTCACCGCGATGAAAGTGCCTTATGAAGTTGGTCGAGCACAGTTCAAACATCTGGCACGAGCGCAGATTGTTGGGATGAATGTGGGGAGCTTGAAGATTCTGTTTCACCGCGAAACGAAACAGATTTTGGGTATTCACTGCTTTGGAGAGCGCGCCGCTGAGATTATCCACATCGGGCAGGCCATCATGGAACAGAAAGGTGAAGGTAATACTATCGAATATTTCGTTAATACCACCTTCAACTATCCAACCATGGCAGAAGCTTACCGCGTGGCGGCGTTGAACGGACTTAACCGCTTATTTTGACAGGTTTTCCATATAGCCCTGCATATGCTCGCGGATGGTATCAGCAAGCTGCTCATAGCGTGCGCGCAGCGGTGAACCGGGGCGATACACCAGCGCGATAGTACGCTTAGGTTCCGGTTTATAGCACGGTAGATAGCAGACGCCATCGCGTTCACGCTCACGCGGAACCGATAACGCTGGTAACAGCGTAATACCACTTCCGGCAGCGACCATGTTACGCAGTGTCTCCAGACTGGTCGCCCGGAAATGCGTATCTTCATCAGCCCCAGCCTGAAAACAGAAGCCCATTGCCTGATCGCGCAGGCAGTGGCCGTCTTCCAGCATCAGCAGCTTTTCACCCGCCAGATCGGACATCGCCACGCGTTCGCGGTTCGCCCAAGGGTGGTCCTGATAAATCGCCAGTTTCATCGGCTCGTCAAACAGGGGAACTTCGATAAAGGCTTCGGACTCTTTCACCATCGCCAGAATGGCACAGTCCAGTTTTCCGCTGTCCAACTGGGCAAGCAGTTGGTGTGTTTGCGCTTCGTGCAGATACATTTCAAGCTTGGGAAATGTACGGTGCAGCATCGGAATGATTTGCGGCAGCAGATAAGGCCCCACCGTGGGGATAAGGCCAATGTGCAGTGGCCCAGACATGCTTTCACCCTGCTGGCTAGCCATCTCTTTTAATACCTTGACCTCGCGTAATACCGTCCGCGCCTGCTCGACCAACAGCAGCCCAGCCTGCGTAAATAGTACCTTGCGACTGGTGCGCTCCAGCAGCATCACGCCTAGCTCATCTTCCAACTTACGAATCTGTCCACTGAGTGTTGGCTGACTTACATGGCAGGAATCCGCCGCACGCCGAAAGTGGCGATGCTCCGCCAGCGCGACAAGATACTCTAAGTCCCGAATATTCATTATTATTCTCCTTATCATGATAGCTAACAGCGATAGATAGGATACCAATGAACGACAATCCCTATCAACATCCAAAATGAATAATATATCCCACCGAAGCGTATCTATTTATTTCTACAAGAATAAAACAATATTTTTACGGTTTCGGTACCATCAGGGCATACCTACCAGCCCTCAGCCACGCTATAACAAGCGGACTGATATCTTCAAGCGATTTGGCGTCGACAGCATTTTGTGTGCGTCGGTCAGCGATACCCTCACGACCGATGTCTGGAAAGCTGACCAGAAGACAAAGCAACTAACGATATGGAAAATAAGCGAGTAGAAAAAATAGGATTCGAATATTCAGAGGGAATGGCTAATAACGTCGCCGAGCGGCCATCATCGTGTTATTAGAAATAAAAACTATTAGCGATGAAAACAGGCTCGGGAGATAAACGGTGGTTCAGATCAGTGACTGTCAGCAGAACCTTACGAATTGGAATCTCATCCTTGAGACTCCTCCCTTTCAAGGCTCCCACAAGCCGTAGATTCAGGAATTCCAATACCTGAATCTACCGCAACTACGTGACAGCCATTTTTCTTCCTGAAATCTTGCGCGTCGCCTCAGCGTGCCACGTCAGGGCGGACACCCAGCGTGTGGCAAATAGCGTAGCTCAGCTCAGCTCGGTTCAACGTATAGAAGTGGAAATCTTTTACCCCTTCGCGACTCAGGATTTTCACCATGTCCATCGCGATAGACGCACCTACCATTTTGCGGGTTTCTGGGTCGTTATCCAGGCCGTCAAATACGCTGGTCATCCAGTTTGGCACACGTACGTTTGTCATTGTGGCAAATCGTTGCAACTGTTTGAAATTCGATACTGGCAGAATACCCGGCACAATTTCTACATCGATGCCCGTCGCTACACAGCGGTCGCGGAACCGCAGATAGCTTTCTACATCGAAAAAGAACTGCGTGATGGCACGATTCGCACCAGCATCAATCTTGTGCTTCAGATTAATCAGGTCAGCCTGCGCGCTTTTAGCTTCAGGGTGCACTTCAGGATAGGCGGCAACCGAAATATCGAAATCACCAACTTCTTTCAGCAGAGAAACCAGATCCGCCGCGTACATTTCCGGCTTGCCACCTTCTGGGGGTAAGTCGCCGCGCAGCGCGACAATATGGCGGATACCGCTCTGCCAGTAATCCTGCGCGATTTCACGTAGCTGTTCACGTGAAGCGTCAATACAGGTCAGGTGAGGTGCCGCTTCAAGACCGGTACGCTCTTTAATCGTTTTGATAATGCTGTGAGTACGGTCACGCTCGCCAGAATTCGCCCCGTAGGTCACGGAGACAAACTTGGGCTTCAGGCTGCTCAGTCGATCAATCGAGTTCCACAGGGTCTCTTCCATATCGCTGGTACGTGGCGGGAAAAATTCGAATGACACATTAATTCGTCCCTGCAATTCCGCCAGACTTTGATTCAGCGCTTCCCGCTGGTTTGCGTGAAAAAAGCTCATACCTGCTACCCCGTTGACCGTGACTGTTATCATCATTCGACACACGTCTATACGTTTAGACGTCTATATAGAAAATGACGTAATCCGCTTAAAGAGTCAACGATTTTCAGCACAACAGGAGGTGATGATTACTCACGG
The DNA here is from genome assembly GCF_000740965.1 of Pectobacterium atrosepticum. Taxonomy (NCBI): domain Bacteria; kingdom Pseudomonadati; phylum Pseudomonadota; class Gammaproteobacteria; order Enterobacterales; family Pectobacteriaceae; genus Pectobacterium; species Pectobacterium atrosepticum. Next base: position 4,662,335 of record NZ_CP009125.1, read on the forward strand.
TAAATGAAAAAAGTTCATGATGGGTTTCTCGCAAAAGTGCTGTCTCTTCATCACATTGTTATGTCAACGCGGAGACAGTTTCGTGCGTTACAATATTGCTATTCCATGCTACCTCGTAGCACGCGCCCGACACGGGACGGCTCAAACGCCGCTCGCCCCGTGACCCCAGGCTTTCGGCGGGAATTATGCCGCTAAAGCGGTGCCTTCGTCGATATCTGGCTTAACGGACCGCTTGCGACACGTTCCTGACGTGGCGCAAGCTCTCGCCGCGTCCTGCGGCTCATCCTAAGCCAGCTATCTCCTCAGCATAATTTTTTACGCCGGATAACAGCAAAACCCACAGAGTTCTGCATTATTTGTGTGCAATCACGATAACCTAGGAAATACGCCGTCAGTAACAAGGGAAATCATGAAAATGTACGGTATGCCCGTCTTTCGTCGTCAGAAAAATAGCGTACTGCGGAGCTTCCAGACTGACTTCAAACCCCGGAGCGAAACGTAGGGCAGACTGATGATTGGTACCGCGTATCGTGCTGAACGATATTCCTCGCCAGCCACCGCTAGCAGGCCGATGCACGTGCCCCGCCGAAATATGCCGCACATTACCGACGCGGTGGCATATTTGAGACAGCGCATCTGCCGCCTCAGGTGCCAGCCGGACGTCATCAAGCGCTGGCAGTCCAATCGACATCGGTGGATGATGCAGGAACAAGAACACATTCTTTCCTTCAGCAGCCAGAAGCTGTTGCTCAAGCCATGCCAATCGCACGGAGCACAGCGTTCCGGCTACTTCGCCGCTGTGTAGCGAATCCAGCAGAATGACGTAATCATCTCCTACCGCCGTCACACTCTGCACAAATCCGTTTTCATCCGCCAACGTCGGGAACTGGGCCAAAAAACTCTCCCGATCGTCATGATTCCCCATCGTTACACGCCAGGGAGTCTGTAATTCAGCCAGCGCCGATGCCAGAAACGCATAGGATGCCGCACTGCCGTCATCAGACAGATCGCCAGAGATGACCACCAGATCGACATCGCGATGGTGTGCGTTGATATCGGCAATCGCCGCTTTCAGTTGCCGCTCGGGATCGCGACCGTGCAAAGTACCGTCTTCTGCGGTCAGATGGAGGTCGGAAAGTTGAATCAGTTTCATCGTTATCCTCGGTTTTGCTATCCACGCGCTATCGCCCATCAATGCCGTTACGCAGACTGGCGGCGGATTAACGGAGCGGCCACTTTCGCTCGGCACGCGGGTTCTTGTACCTGAGACTGGCGTCGATCGAGCAACGCCAACGCCTGTGCCGCCATCGTTGCAGGATCCTGACGAAACGTTGTCAACGCATAGGCATCCCATCCTGCGGCAGGAATATCATCAAACCCGATAACCATGAGATCCTGCGGCACGGTAAGCCCACACTGCTTTGCACGATCGATCACGCCAAACGCCACTAAATCGTTAACACAGAACACGGCATCCGGTCTGGCCGCTTCTGGGAACGAAAACAGCGTCTGTCCCACCGTCAGCCCGTCGTCATAATCCGTATCACCACCGCGCACCACGGTCACAGGCAGCCCTAGCCTCTGCGCCTCATCACAAAATGCCTGTTCACGCTCAATGATATTGGGCGTTGCCGAAGTTGCTCCGGCCAGAGCCAGACGCGTTCTGCCCGATGAGGCAAACAGCCGCGCTGCCATACGCGCGGCGGTGTCATTATCGATATGTACGCTGTCACATACCGGTTCATGCCGCCCGATGACAATCAGTGGCTGCCCGTTTAGCTGTGCCAGTTCGACAAACTCTTTAGGCGGCGAGCCGGAAAGCACAATCGTCGCTTCTGCCCGATGGCCGAATAGAATTGAACGCGCTGCAACCATCGCTTCTCGCACATGGCTGGTGTTGATAAGAACAGGAATAGAGCCACGCTGAATTAACGCCTGCGATAGCTCCGCGACCAAATTGGCCCGAAACCCGACCTCAGGATGCGTCACCACCAGCCCAACCAGACGACTGCTGTTCGCCAATAGACCACGCGCCAGATCGTTAACCTGATATCCCAGTTCCTGCGCTGCGGTCATCACTTTGGCATAGGTGGCAGCAGACACGCTTGCACCGGGGGTAAAACTACGGGACACCGCCGAGCGCGATACGCCAGCCCGACGCGCGACATCCTGTGCGCTAACGTAACCCGGTTTACTCACCGTCATTTCCCTATCCTTGCCATGACGTCAGCCTTCAAAAAACGCTCCACGACCAGCATGAACAAAACGGAAGGAATCAGCAGCACCAGCGCAGTAATGGAAGCGATTTGATAGTTACCGCCCGCGCCTGCGGTATAGAGCAGCAGTGGCATCATCTGTACATCCGGCGCACCCACGAAATAGCTGCCGGTAAATTCGTCCAGCGATTCGAGGAAGACGAAAATGGCGGACGCCATCAGACCCGGCATAGCCAGCGGCAGAGTAATATCGACAAAGGCGCGCCACGGTCCGGCACCGATCGAACGTGCTGCCTGTTCCATTTCACGTCCCACCGCAGAGAACGCCGCTGAAGCAATCCAGACGGCAAACACCAGTCCGTGCACCGTGTGAACCAGCACAACCCCCAGCAACGTGCCGTTCAGCCCCCATTGATAAAACAGGCGAGCGATATTGACGTACACCGTCAGATTCGGAAACGCCTGTGGGATCAGGAATACCAGCAGTATCAGCCCACGAGCGGGTAGCGCCAGACGCGCCAGTGCATATCCAGCCGGAATCGCCAGCGCGAGTGAAGCCAGCACCGTAAACACCGCGACCAGTACGCTATTTCCCAACGCTTCCCAGGCCACGCCGCGCGGTGAAAACACTCGTTTCCAGAAGGCAAAACCCCAGTCATTAGGCAACAGGTGGGGATAGAACCATTTTTCCGCTACCGACCACAGCAGGAGGTTAGCCAATGGCCCGAAGATCAAGAAGATCAGTGTCCCCAGAATCAGCATTCTCGGGATCCACCACAGTACGTTCTTCATACCCTCTCCCTCATGTTCAGGCGGAGATAAATCACAGCAAACAGGCCGGTCATCAGCAACGAAATCACCCCCAACGCATTCGCCACGCCATAATCGCCATAGGCGTTAATGCGGAAAGCAATATTGGCGGTTAGCATCGTCGGCGACTGGGCATTGATCATCATCGGTACGGACAGTACCGACATCATGGTGACGAAGGAGAGAATGAGTCCGGTGAGCAGCGTTTGTCCAACCTGCGGCACCACAATTTCACACAGAATACGCAGGCGCGATGCGCCTAAGTTACGGGCGGACTCTATCATCGTGCGATCCAGCGACGCCATCGCGCCCGCAACCAGCAGCGCCACAAACGGCGTCTGTTTCCAGACGAAGGCGAATACGATGCCGCGCCAATCCAGCCAATTGCTGGCGCTGGCAATATCAACGATGCCAAGCGCATCCAGCGCGCCATTCAGCCAGCCGTTTTTGGCCAGAAACGTGCGTAAAATTTGCCCTGTCACGATAAAAGGGATAAACAGCGGCCAGCGATATACCCAGCGCAACAGCGCGACCATATGCGGGTTTTCCCCCAGCGTCAGGTAACCGCCGATCAGAACGGACAGCACGCCGATTAGCAACGTAGCGAGGCCCACAATAATCAAGGTAAACAGGATATCGGGCAGATACAGCGTCAATGCCGTGACAAAATTATCCATGCCCACGCCATTCTGACTGACGAAAGCGCCCCCAACCGACAGCCCCAGCGGAGCAATAAAACAGACAGCCACCACCGCCAGCGCGGGTAACACAAGCGCGATCCCCGCCAGTCGGGAAGAGAATTGGGATACTTGCAACATGAAGGCCTCCGCGCTCTGGCTTCATCCCGCCAGAGCGCCTGTAGTACAAGTGTATATACCGCGAGTGAATTACTTCGCCATCGCCTGCTCATAGGCGTTCAAAATCGCGGTGTGATAAGGCGCGATAGGGAACGTCTTGCCTTTGCTTGCCAGCTCATCGGGCGTCACATCGGTAAACAGGCGTTGCCAAATTTCAGGTTTCAGCTCAGCCTGAACGTACTTGGCATCAATCCCCGGATACCAGTTAAAGCGCTCTACAATCCCTTCGGCCTGTACTTTGGCGCTGGTTGCCAGTTCGACAAACTGTTTAGCCAGTTCACGGTTCGGTGCCTGCGCGGGGATGACATAGTGCATCGGTTGTCCCGGCATACCCGGTGTAGGAAGCAGCAGTTTGAAATTGTCTGGCAGTTGTCCACTCGCTTTCCAGGAATAGAACATGTCGACCCACACTGGCCCCATGGCGATTTCACCACGGCTCAACATATCGAGCGTGCCCGCATTGCCCGGCGTCAGCGTCACGTTCTTGTTAAAGGCTTTCAGGCGTTCAAACGCTGGCTGCCATTTTTTCGCTTCCGCGTCATCAAACGGTCCGTTCATCAGCTTCTGTGCATCACCGCCGTAAGCGTAAATCCAGCCCATCACAAAACTGACGCCCGATGCGCCGCCCTTAATGCCGTTATAACCAAACATCTTCGGATTGGCGGCCGCCCACTGCTGGATTTCGTCATAGCTTTTAGGCGGATTAGCCACCATGCTAGGGTTATAAGCTAGTGCCGTCTGGCTACTGAACATCGGCATCACATAGCCTTTCACATCCGTCCCCATGGCTTTATCCGCTGCGGCCATGCTGACCAGCTTGCCGCTGGCGATATCATCGCGATACTTCAGCAGATCGCCCTTTTGCACCATCGGGCCGACAAATTTCTCATGCACAACCGCGACATCGGTGTCCCATACTTTGGCACCAGCAACCTGCTGCGCATTAAAGCGCTCAAGAATCTTCTGCGACCCGGCATCACCCGGACCAGTGCCAACAGCGCGCACTTTTACGCCGGGATGTTGCTTCTCAAACAGCGGCCCTAAGTATTCATTTACATAGTCGACCATATTCTGATCGCCCGCCGTCAACACGGTTAATTCCTGTGCCTGAACAGCAGCCAGCAGCGTACTCATCATCAGCGTTGCAGCAAAAATGCGTTTCATATCATTTGTCTCCAATTCAGTGTCAGGCCGTCAGGCCAGGAAGCGGGGAATAAAGTGAAGTCGTATTGGGTTCCGCCGTCAGCGACGTGGGCTCTTCTGCCAGCGGGAAAAGAAACAGTGCCTCGGCGGGGATCTGCACGGCAACCCGCTGTCCAATGGCATAAGGATGAGTGGCATGAACTTGTATCCGCCACGATCCACTGGCAATCGTATGCAGCCAGTATCCACCGGGATAACTTTGTGACAGCACCGTGCCGTAGCGCATCAACATGCCGGGCTGGATGAGAGGAACGTCTGCCGGATCGTAAAGCTGAGCAGCCTCCGCACGGAAGCGCGCCTCTATCGGGCCGGGCTGTAGCGACGTGTTCGCAGGCACCAGTGAGTGGCTTTCTGCATCCCCAGGAATCATCAGCGTATCGCCGTCATAGCGAGCGTCCAGCACAAGCCGATTTTCCGCGCCCATAAACGCCGCGACAAACGAGCTGGCTGGATGGTGATACACCTCTTGTGGGCTACCCGCCTGCATGATGCGACCCTGATTCAAAATCACGATGCGATCCGCCATCACCATCGCTTCTTCCCGATCGTGCGTAACGTGGATCGCGGTCAACCCCAGCCGCTGTTGCAGCGCACGGATTTCATCTCGCAGTTGTAGACGAATACGGGTATCCAGATTGGAGAGTGGTTCGTCCAGCAGCAGAATATCGGGCCGTACCGCCAGTGCGCGACCCAGGGCGACGCGCTGGCGCTGCCCACCGGACAGTTCCGCAGGCTTACGGGCGCTCAATCCCGTCAAACCCAGCATCGTTTCCAGTTCCGCTACGCGACTGGCTATTTCCGCACGCGGTACACGGCGCAAGCGCAGCCCGTACGCAATATGCTGCGCTACCGTCATATGCGGCCACAGCGCATAACTCTGAAACACCAGCGCCATTCCGCGTTTCTCTGGCGGCGCTTGTGTCATATCCTGCCCGTTAACGCGAATCGCTCCCGAACGCGGTGAAGAGAACCCAGCGACCGTGCGTAATAGCGTCGTTTTGCCGCATCCCGATGAACCGAGTAACGCAACGAATTCGCCCTGCGCAATCTCCAGATGGATATCGTTCAATACGTCTGTCGTGCCGTATCCAACATGTAGATGGTCAATGACAATGTGCGGGGCTACCGCAGAGGACGTTGTTTTTTGCACAGCTGTGCATTCCACGATAAACAAACAATGCGTAGATTGTGCGGTGAGATCGTGTCAGTGGCGTGTTGTCACCATGACATTTCAATGACACGACTGACGGAAAATAGCGGCAGAAAACTTTTGAAAGGTAGGGAAATGAAGGGGCGGATCTTTTTAGTATTGGCCGTCTCCCCAATGCGTGGAAACGGCCAACGATGATGTTGCGATTACAGTAACTGCACCAAACGGCTTAGATCAGATTGAAGCGCACCCGCCGTCACATCGCGCCCCGCACCCGGTCCACGGATAACCAACGGGTTATCCCGATACCAACGGCTTTCAATCGCAAATACATTATCACCCGGCAACAGCGAAGCCAGAGGATGATCGGGACGGACCGCCTCGACGCCGACGCGTGCTTTACCGTTACTGTCAAAGCGTGCGACATGGCGCAGAACCAAGCCCATTTCCTGTGCGGCTTCCAGACGTTGCAGCATCTGTTCGTTCAGCGAATCTCCGTTTTCAAAGAAGTAATCGACAGATCCCTGTTCACAGCTCGGTGGAACCAGCGACTCGACCCGAACCTGACTAGGTTCGATATCATATCCCGCCTCACGAGCCAGAATCACCAGCTTACGCATGACATCCTGACCGGAGAGGTCAACGCGCGGATCCGGTTCGGTCAACCCCTGCTGGCAAGCCTGATCGACCAGTTCGGTGAACGGTACGGTGCCGTCGAACTGTAAAAACAGCCAAGAGAGCGTGCCGGAAAAAATCCCGCTAATCGACAGAATACTGTCGCCACTTTCCCGTAAATCGCGTACGGCAAAGTTGACCGGCAAACCCGCACCAACGGTCGCGTTATACAGCCAGTGGCGATCGGTTTTGGCGAATGCATCGCGGATCTGGCGATAGTTATTGCCGCCGGATGCACCCGCCAGTTTGTTGGCGCTGATGACGTGAAAACCGTAGCTGGCGAAATCCAAATACAGATCGGCGACCGATTCACTGGCGGTAACGTCCAATACCACTAAATCATCAAAGGGATGCGCACGCATCCACAAGAACAGATCTTCGCCATCCCGCTCTTGCGCTTCACTTTCGAAGAAAGCCAATGCGCGGCTAGCATCCAACCCATCATAGTTCAACAGGCTGCGCGTACTGTCCACCACGCCAGCCAGTACAAATTCGAAGCCAGTACGTGCAGAAAGGTTGCTCTGCTCACGCGCAAACAGTTCCAGCCAGCGTGAACCAATATTTCCCTTACCGAACAACACCAGACCGATACGCTTTTCCGCGCGGAACAGGGAATGGTGCAAACCGCGAATCAAATGTTCCGTCGGGCCAACACGCAAAACCGCCACCAGACTGATGCCATCATCGGCCTGGCGGACAAATTCAATCGGCTGATCTTTCAACTGCTGGTAAAAACGGTGGCTATGTAGAGGGTTTTTACCCACGCCCGCACCGACCATGGCGACCATCGCCAGCCCATCACGCTCGCTGAGTTCAACGGGCAGCGCGGCCTGTGTCAGCAACTGTAATGCGCTTTCCACCACTTCGGAGGTGTAGCACAGTTGCAGCAGGCTACGATCCTGATGAACGCCAATCGCCAGCGGTTTCAATTGCGCACGGTTCAGAATCTGTTCGACTTCTTTTTGCAGTAGCACGAAATCATGTTCGGAAGGAACCTGAACTTCAATCAGGCACACATCATCGTGGCTGGTAACAATTTTGGCACCCGTACCCGAGGCCAGCACGCGTTCGATGCGCGTCGAACCCTGTTCAGGCTGATAGCTGCAACGCAGTTGCAAATCGATATCGCTGCCAGAAACGGGCTGCAAAGTACGCGTATGCAGCACCGGAGCGGCCAGACGTGCCAGTTCACTGGCTTCATCCAACCGCAACAGTGGCAGCAGGCAGGCATCTTTCACTTTGCGCGGGTCAGCGCTATAAACGCCGGCAACGTCACTCCAGATGGTCACGCGCTCAACACCCGCCAGCGCACCAATTTGCGTCGCGGAGTAGTCACTCCCGTTGCGCCCCAGTAATACCGTTTCACCCGCGTCATTACGGCTGATAAAACCAGTTACCACCAAACGCTGCCCTGAATGTTGCGTCAGATATTGCTGCAACAGCGGCCAGGAGCGCCCTTCATCAACCTGAGGCTGCGCGGCGCGTTCCGCACAGAGAAAATCACGCGCATCCAACCAGGCTGCATTCATATCCCGATGATTCAGCACGGCGCACATCAAACGAGCCGACCAAATTTCACCGTGCCCAACCACTTCGGCGTAGACAGCATCTGTAATCTTGCCATCCAGCAGCGCAGCCAAACGCTCCAGATCGCGAATAAACTGTGCTGTCAGCGCCTCTGCATCTTGCGCAGGCAAAAGCCCGGCAATCAATTCACTTTGATAACGGCGTAATGCCTGCTGAACCTGATGCGCCGACAGACGATCGCTCTGACTCAGTTTCAACCAGCTAATCAGCTGGTTCGTGGTACTGCCTGCGGCAGACACCACCATCAAATCACCGGGGTGGCTATACTCCGCCATAATACCGGCTACGCGCAGGTAACACTTCACATCAGCCAGACTGCTACCGCCAAACTTATGCAGCTGTCGGCCCGTTACCGATGGCGCTACTCCTAATGCACTCATTCTTACCTCTTGGCTGCGGCTTGAAACGCACGATCCAGATCGGCAACCAGATCATCGCCGTCTTCAATGCCGGTGGAAATACGCAGTAATGTTTCAGAGATACCCGCTGCGGCACGCGCCTCTGGCGCCATACCCGCATGCGTCATCGTTGCAGCATGAGAGATGAGGCTCTCAACCCCGCCCAGCGATTCCGCCAGCGTGAACAGCTCCAGCGAGGCCAGAAAACGTCGCAGGGTGTCTTCATCTCCATCCAACTCAAAACTTAGCATAGCGCCAAAACCAGATTGTTGACGACGGGCAATATCATGGCCGGGATTGTTCGGCAGTGAAGGATGATACAGAGCCTTCACTAGCGGCTGCGTCTGTAAGAATTCAACCACTTGTTGCGCATTACGCTGCGCGGCCGCCATGCGCGGCGATAAGGTACGCAGGCCACGTAGCAGCAGATAACTGTCAAACGCCGCCCCCGTCACACCAATATTGTTTGCCCACCAGGCTAGTTCAGTGATGGTATCAACATCCTTGGCGATCACAGCCCCAGCAACCACGTCAGAGTGACCATTCAGGTACTTGGTACACGAATGCACCACCAGATCGGCTCCCAGTTCCAGCGGCTTCTGCAACGCGGGGCTAAGGAAGGTGTTATCCACCACGCTGACCGCACCCGCTTCCCGCGCGGCCTGACAAATCGCAGCAATATCGACGACGCGCAGCAGCGGATTGCTCGGGCTTTCCACCAGCACGAGCTTCGGCTTTTCTGCCAACGCCGCGTTGAGCGCATGAGTATCACCTTGATCGACAAATTTGACGCGAAACGCGCCGCGCTTGCTCAGGCTGTCAAACAGACGATAGCTGCCACCGTAGCAGTCATGCGGAGCCACCAGCAGATCGCCGGGACGTAGGAACACCGTGCAAACCAGCATAATCGCCGACATCCCGCTGCTCGTCATTACCGCACCCGCACCGCCTTCCAGTTCGGCAAGCGCACGCTGTACCACATCACGTGTGGGATTACCGCGACGCGAATAGTCGTGTGCGCGTGGCTGGTTGAATCCGGTAAAGTTATACGTGCTGGAAAGGTGAATAGGGGGGACGACGCAGCCATACTGTTCATCATCATTTAACCCGCTGCGGACTGCGATCGTTGCCTGTTTACGCGTCATCGGCTCTTTTCCTGGCTGGAGGCTGAAAGATAGGAACTTAAGAGTAAACGCAGTTTTAATAGACGTCAACACATCTAGACATCTAAACTTCTTTGCGTATAGATTGAGCATAAGCATAATAACCGCTAGAATTGTGGCATTTCATGACAGATGCTGTCTTCATTAGATTAATTTTTAAGGTATCCCATGGCTGAGTGGAACGGCGAGTATGTCAGCCCTTACGCTGAACACGGTAAAAAAAGCGAGCAAGTCAAGAAGATAACAGTATCTATCCCGCTGAAAGTATTGAAGATACTGACCGACGAACGCACACGTCGTCAGGTGAACAACCTGCGCCACGCCACCAACAGCGAACTGCTGTGCGAAGCGTTTCTGCATGCGTTCACAGGTCAACCGTTACCGAATGATGAAGACCTGCGTAAAGAACGTAGCGATGAAATTCCTGAAGCAGCGAAAATCATCATGCGTGAAATGGGTATCGACCCGGATACGTGGGAATACTGATCGCTCGTTGCAATCTATCTTTCTAACAAAACCCCGCTTTTTCTGGCGGGGTTTTGTTATGCAAAAACACACCACCCCTTATTAACGCCAACCGCTCTCTCTTCTTCCGCTCGTTTCCTTTTCCGCTCACGTTATAAATCAGGATTGCATTTAATTTGGTATGTTATAACATACCATCATTGACCTATAACGGTGATATTCCGCCTCATGACAGCACCTCTCGCCAACAGCCCCGTGCTGCTACAACTTCACCATGTTTCCGTTACCGACGCCAATCGGGCTCCAAGACTCAGTGATATTTCGCTTTCTATGCACGCAGGTGAACGTTTAGCACTGGTTGGGCCCAATGGCAGCGGCAAATCCACACTGTTACGCGTGCTGACCAGCGAACTTAGCGCAACGGCAGGGTATGTCCATTTGAACGGCCAACCTCTGAACGCACTCAACCGTCATGAACGAGCAAAGCGCATCGCGATTCTGGCGCAAAGCGATACGCCAGATCTGCGCCTGCGGGTAGCGGAATATGTCGCTTTAGGACGAATTCCACACCATGGGTTCAGCACACCTGCGCACGATCGCCAACTCATTGACGAAGCGCTGGACGATACCGGATTACTACCGCTGCGCCATCGCCTGCTGGGTACGCTCTCCGGCGGGGAACGTCAGCGCGCCGCGCTGGCGCGTGCTTTTGCACAAACGCCGCAACTCCTGCTACTGGATGAGCCAACCAACCATCTCGATCCGCTAGCACGCACACAGCTACTGTCCCTCGTGCGGAAACGCGGTATTTCAACGCTGGCGGTGTTGCACGATCTGCCACTGATTACTCCCTTTGCCGATCGCGTTGCCGTTTTGCAGCAGGGAACGCTACTCCGCTGGGGAACGCCTGCACACGCGCTGAGCGCTGACTGTGTGAAATCAGTATTTGGGATGGAGAGCTTTACGGTGCCACATCCGCTAAACGGCTCACCCATTCGCATCTTTGAAGCCCCTGAACTGCACTAAGGAACCCTGATGAAAATAACGTTTCTGTCTGGACTGCTGGTATTGACGTCGTACGGGGCGCACGCCTCTGGTTTTCCGGTCACGGTCGACAGCTGTGGACAACCGCTAACCTTTACCCAGCCGCCGCAGCGAGCCGTTATTCATGACCTGAATATGACAGAAATGGCGTTTGCACTGGGCTTACAAAAAAATATCGTCGGGCTGACCGGAATCACTGGCTGGTATAAGGCGCCCCCAGACTTTATCCAGCGGCAGGGCACGATCCCTGAACTGGCAGCAAAATACCCGACGTTGGAAAACCTGCTGGCCGTACATCCAGATTTCTTCTTTGCCGGGTGGAACTACGGCATGAAAGTAGGCGGAGAAGTCACACCGCAGTCTCTGAAAAAATACGGTATTCAGACCCTCGTTCTTAGCGAAAGCTGTGTTTTCACCGAACAGCAACAGCAGCGACCTCAAGCCAGCATGGATCTCCTCTATGGCGACCTGCTGAAACTGGGGAAAATCTTCGGTAAGCAGGAACAAGCTCAGGAACAGGTCGATGACTGGAAACAGCACCTTGCCACCCTGCAAACACGTATCGGCAATCGGCCAAAGCAGAAGATTTTTCTGTATGACTCTGGCGACGATAAGCCTTTTACCAGCGGGAAATTCGCTATGCCAACCGCCATCATTGAGGCAGCGGGCGGCAAGAACGTGATGGACGATATGGAAACGAGCTGGGCCTCCACATCGTGGGAAAGCGTGGCGGCACGCGAGCCCGACGTTATCATTTTGCTGGATTACCAGACGGGCAACAGCGCAGAAGCGTTAAGACGCTTTTTGGAATCGCACCCGCTGATGAAATTTACCCCTGCCGTACAGCAACATCGTTATCTGAAGCTGCAATATGCAGAGCTAACGCCGGGGCCCGCCAACATGACAGCCATCGATAAACTGGCGCACGCCCTTTACCCGGATGCCTTTAAGTGAACCCAATGTCTTCACGTTATGCTGCAACCTTCGTTATCGCGCTGCTGATATTGGTTGGGCTGATGCTGTTAAATATTGCGACAGGCAGCACGACGATTCCCCTTACGCAGGTCGCCAGCGTATTGGGGTTATCGTCAGCAGACGTCTCGCCGATGACCTCACGCATCATTCTGGAGCTGCGCATTCCCCGCAGCCTGCTGGCAGCGTTGTGCGGTGCCGGTTTAGCGATGGTCGGTGCCTTTCTGCAAACGGCGACTCGCAACGATCTGGCTGACCCTTTTCTGTTCGGCCTGTCTGCTGGAGCCTCAGCAGGTGCCGTAGCCGTCATCACTCGTTTTGGTGAACAACTCGGTGACTGGGCATTGCCGGTAGCGGCCTTCAGTGGCGGAATCTTGTCCGCCGTCGCCGTAACCGTGCTGTTTCTGCTGCAACAGGCGCGTGGCGCAGAACGCCTGATCATCTGCGGATTGGCGATCTCTTTTCTGTTCGGTGCGCTGACGAATTATCTGGTGTTTTCCGGCGATCAACGCGCTGCCAGCTCAATTCTTTTCTGGTCACTGGGCGGGCTGGGCCTTGCCCGTTGGGATACCTTACCTTTCGCGGTGTTCAGCGTCCTGCTGCTATTTAGCCTCACCGCCCTGCGCTGGCGTGCGCTCGACGCGCTATTGGCAGGCGGGCAAACCGCAGCGTCAATGGGCGTTAATCTGGCTCGCGTACGAGTGGAAATCTTCATCTGCTGCGCGTTCGCCACCTCGCTGTTGGTCGCGCTGACCGGCGTGATCGGCTTTATAGGCCTGATGATTCCCCATCTGGCCCGCCCATTGAGCGGCGTACTGCACAAGAAGCTTCTGCCGCTGACAGCGGTGCTCGGTGCGATACTGCTGTGCGGTGGCGATTGGCTCAGCCGGCAGCTACTCGCGCCGCAGGAATTACCTATCGGGATTATTACGGCAGGATTAGGCGGCATCTTCGTTCTGGGGCTGCTGGTAAAACGTCAGCAGGGATATTGATACGCCAGAAACGACAAAGGCACCGATAGGTGCCTTTGTTGAAAGTTACTATGCCAAAAGGGACAATGCCAATTGGCCAGTAAAACTTATTTTTTAGCGCCTGGTACGGAGAAACGCTTGTTGAAGCGGTCAACACGGCCACCGCTTGCAACATCACGTTGTTTGCCGGTGTAGAACGGGTGGCATTCGCCACAAACGTCCAGGTTCAGGTCACGACCCACGGTAGAATGGGTTTTGATCACGTTACCGCAAGAGCAAGTTACAGTAACTTCAGAATAATTCGGGTGAATACCTTTTTTCATGGGAAACCTCTGTTAAGGCCGTGTCGCTATCCAGCCCTGTTCCGCCAGACACCACACGAAAGTTGAGTAAGTTAAGTTCATTATGCGAACGAAATCATCATTTGCGCGAACAACACGATCATTTCTTCTAACGACACAATGGCGGCGGATCATACAGAATCTGATACCCCGATGCAATCGCATCCACACATTATCCCTCGCAGCATGTACACTAGCGCCTTGCATTATTTTCACCCTGCGTCGCACATGATATAGACCGCTCGGTTATGTCATGGATCGCCGCGCAAATCACGTCCACTACCACGGAGAAGTTATGTCTGTCGCTCAGGTCGCTTTGCCCGTGCCACTGGCGCGTACATTCGATTATTTGCTACCAGTAGGAGGAGTGACTCCGCAGGTCGGCACACGCGTCAGCGTCTCTTTTGGTAACCGCAAAGCCATCGGCATTATTACCGCACTGAGCGACACCAGCGCACTTCCGCTTGAACAATTAAAACCCGTGCATGACGTGCTGGACGAACAGCCGCTGTTTCCACCCAGTCTGTGGCGCATTTTACTGTGGGCAGTCGAGTACTATCACTACCCAATTGGCGAAGTGCTGTTCCATGCGTTGCCGATATTACTGCGTCAGGGGAAACCCGCGCACCGCGCGCCGCTCTGGCAGTGGTTTGCCACCGAACAAGGCCGGGCGACACCGCTCAGCACGCTAAAACGCGCCGCTAAACAGCAGCAGGCGCTGGCGGCCTTACTTCAGTCGCCACTTTATCGCCATCAGGTGGGCGAAATCGGGCTGACGGAGACGGCGTTACAGGCGCTACGCAGCAAAGGATTGTGCGAGTTAAAAGCAGCAGAGCAAACGCCTCATGACTGGCGTCAAAGCTTTAGCATGGCCACTGACCGCCTGCGCCTGAACACTGAGCAGGCCACCGCCGTCGGTGCTATCCGCAGCGAAGACAACCACTTTGCCGCCTGGCTGCTCGCGGGTATCACTGGCTCAGGTAAAACTGAAGTCTATCTCAGCGTGTTGGAAAACGTGCTGGCACAGGGCAAACAGGCGCTGGTATTAGTGCCAGAAATTGGCCTGACGCCGCAAACCATTGCCCGCTTCCGCGAACGTTTTAACGTGCCGGTTGATGTACTGCACTCGGCACTCAACGACAGCGAACGCCTCGCCGTTTGGCTACGCGCCCGCAGCGGAGAAGCCGCGATCGTCATCGGGACACGGTCGGCATTATTTACCCCCTTTGCGCGTTTGGGGCTGATTGTGATCGATGAAGAACACGACAGCTCCTACAAACAGCAGGAGGGCTGGCGCTACCACGCCCGTGATTTAGCAGTCTTCCGTGCCAGAGAGGAAGATATTCCGATCGTCATGGGAACGGCGACGCCCGCACTGGAAACGCTGTATAACGTCCAAGTCGGCAAGTATCGCCGATTGAATCTGACCAAAAGAGCGGGTAATGCCGCACTGGCCAAACAGCATGTTATCGATCTGAAAAGCTTGCCGCTGACAGCAGGATTATCTCAGCCGCTGATTACCCGTATCCGTCACCATCTGACGAACGATAATCAGGTTATTTTGTTCCTTAATCGGCGCGGGTTCGCTCCCGTGGTGATGTGCCATGAGTGCGGCTGGATCGCCGAGTGTCAGCGCTGCGATCACTATTATACCTACCACCAGCATCAGAAGATGTTGCGTTGCCACCACTGCGACAGCCAGCGTCCGGTTCCACAACAGTGCCCCGGCTGCGGCTCGACCAATATGGTGCCCGTCGGTCTGGGCACCGAGCAGTTGGAGCAAAGTCTTGCCCCGATCTTTCCAGATGTCCCGATCACCCGCATCGACCGTGATACCACTAGCCGTAAAGGCGCGCTTGAGCAGCAGCTCTCACAGGTCAGGCTGGGAGGCGCACGCCTTCTTATCGGCACGCAGATGTTGGCGAAAGGCCACCATTTCCCTGACGTAACGCTGGTTGCCTTACTGGACGTTGACGGTTCGCTGTTCTCCGCCGACTTCCGCGCAGCCGAACGTTTTGCCCAGCTCTACACTCAGGTAGCAGGTCGCGCAGGGCGTGCAGGCAAGGCTGGCGAGGTGGCGCTGCAAACTCATCACCCGGAACACCCGCTATTACAAACGCTGCTGCGGCAAGGCTATGATGCCTTTGCCAGCCAGGCGCTTACCGAACGAAAAAGTGTTTTTCTGCCGCCGTTTACCAGCCATATCATCTTCCGCGCTGACGATCACGATAATCAGCAGGCCGCTTTATTCCTCCAGCAGCTGCGTAATTTGCTGGAGGCTAGCCCGTTGCGAGATGAATCACTCTGGCTGCTGGGTCCGGTGCCTGCTTTGCAGCCAAAACGTGCGGGGCGCTTCCGCTGGCAGCTTTTGCTACAGCACCCCTCCAGAGCGTTGTTACAGAAACTGGTCAGAACGTCGTTGGCGCTGATCGGTACGCTACCGCAAGCACGTAAAGTGAAATGGATGCTGGATGTCGACCCCACAGACGGTTAGCGTTTCCCGTTAGGTCATTTCGGTTTCTTGCCACGCATTTTTTGCGAGCGGCGTCGGGAACACGATATTCATCACACTTTCTGTGCAAATTAAGCAACAAAACCTGCGTTCAATCTGTTATCACTGTCTGCGCAGGCAGTATGCTGGGGTCCGGTGCCAGTCAGTCGGCATACTGCGCCGAAAAGCGTTACCCGTAATCATATAGCGTCAACAGACAGGAACGTTCTGCTGACAGTCAGCGCCAGTTAACGCTGACGCAAGGAGAAAAGCGTTGAAGCAGAAGAAAGGCGTCACCACGGCGACGATGAAAAACGTGGCGGATGAGGCGGGCGTTTCCACCGCCACCGTATCCCGAACGTTAATGAACCCAGAGAAAGTCTCTGCGACCACCCGCAGGAAGGTCGAGCAGGCTGTCATCGCCGTTGGCTATTCGCCTCACGCACTCAACAGAAATCTCAAGCGTAACGAATCACGTACGATCCTGACGATCGTGCCAGATATCTGTGATCCTTATTTCTCCGAAATATTTCGTGGGATCGAAGAAACAGCCGCCGAACACGGCTACCTCGTGTTGATTGGCGATTGCGCTCACCAGCATCAAAGGGAAAAAACCTTCGTCGATCTAATTATTACCAAACAGATCGACGGCATGGTGTTGCTCGGCTCGAATCTGCCGTTTGATGCAGGCCAGGAAGAGCAGCGTAATTTGCCACCGATGGTGATGGCGAATGAGTTCTCACCGGATCTGGCGCTACCAACCGTGCATATCGATAATCTGACCGCCGCCTTTGAAGCCGTACACTATTTACATCAGGCAGGTCATCAGCGCATCGCCTGCATTGCGGGCCCAGAGCACATGCATCTGAGTCAATATCGCCTACAGGGATATATTCAGGCCCTGCGACGCAATGGAATTCTCATCGATAATCAATACATCTTTCGGGGTGATTTCACTTACAAAACCGGGATCAACGGCCTGATTGCGCTGATGCAACATCCACAGCCGCCTAGCGCCATCTTCTGTCATAGCGATCTCATGGCGCTGGGCGTACTGACGCAGGCCAGAAAAATGGGGCTGGACATCCCGCGTGATCTCTCCATTATCGGTTTCGACGATATAGAACAAGCGCAATACTGCTGGCCTCCTCTGACTTCTGTCGCCCAACCACGTTATCAGATCGGACGCGAGGCAATGCTGCTACTCTTAGAGCAGTTGCAAGGTAACACGGTACAAAGCGGTTCCCGTCTGTTGTCCAGTGAACTGGTCATACGCGACAGTGTCGCCGCACCGAATTACGCCCGTAACAGGCTTTAAGACTTCAGGTGCTGGTCAAATATTTGAGGGTTCAGTAACATGGCCCCCTAATTATGTTATCCCCTAAATAATTCGAGTTTCAGGAAGGCGGCAAGGGAAGGAATCCCGATGAGCTTACTCAGGTAAGTGATTCGGGTGAGTGACAAATCTGCCGGAGGCAGATTTGAACGCTGCTTGCAGCGGCCCCAACGGGGCGAGGCACACGTAAGTGTGCCGAGTAGCCCAGCCAACGCACATGCAACTTGAAGTATGACGGGTACATTTACCTATCAATTCACAGCGAAACGACAGTGGCACAAAGAGACTACGTGAGCCGGGGACGTTCATCAGGAACGCGTCGGAAAACGACAAATAGCCGAAAAAAAGGCAACGCTTCAGGCGCGTCCAAAACCATGGTTGCGCTCGCTGTTGCCGTTTTGGTCACCTTCGCGGGCGGTCTGTACTTTATCGCCCATAATAAACCCGACGAGTCCCCCGTCCTTCCGCATCAAAACACGGGCAAAGGTAACGGGCTGCCACCCAAGCCGGAAGAGCGTTGGCGCTATATCAAAGAGCTGGAAAATCGTCAGTTGGGCGTCACGACACCGACTGAACCGTCCGCGGGTGGAGAGGTCCGCTCGCCGGTACAGTTGACGGATGAGCAGCGCCAGTTGCTGGAGCAGATGCAGTCTGATATGCGCCGTCAGCCCACACAGCTTTCCGAAGTGCCGTATAACGACCAGACGCAGGTTCCGCGCTCACAGGTGACCATTAAACCACCGACCCAATCAATGCAGCAGCCGCCTGTCGTGACGACACAACCTGCAACGCGTGCGCCAGCGGTCACCCAAACGACGCCTGTTGTTCCAAGACAAGACACTCCAAGACAAGAAATACCAAAGCAGGAAGCGCCGAAACAACAGCCAGTCAAACAGCCTGAAGCACCAAAAGTCGAAAAAACACAACGCTGGGCGATTCAGTGCGGCTCCTTCAAAACCATGGACCCTGCCGAATCCGTGAGAGCACAGTTGGCGTTTGCGGGTATCGAAAGCCGCATCACCTCTAACGGTGGTTGGAACCGCATCATGCTGGGGCCATACAACAACCGCGCTGCCGCAGACGGCATGCTCCAACGTCTTAAAGGCGCGGGCGCATCAAACTGTATTCCTCTTGCCAGCGGGGGTTGAAAAACCCCACGCTTTCCCCCATCTATAACATCAATGTGCCCCGAGTAATGTGGGCAATGCCGATCGGTTAAGGATCAAGAGACTGGGCTAGCACGGTGCGAGGTATCGTCTTCATTACCTCACACCGTATTTTCTCTGGCATCAAACTTAAACGAACAACATTGCGCGTGATGCGGGGGTCTTTTTCTTCAAACGGGGACTGACTCGTGACAACAATTGTAAGCGTACGCCGCAATGGCCAGGTGGTCATTGGCGGTGATGGACAGGCCACTTTGGGCAACACCGTGATGAAAGGCAATGTGCGTAAAGTACGTCGCCTCTACCATGATCGCGTCATCGCTGGTTTCGCAGGCGGCACCGCGGATGCATTCACCCTTTTTGAACTTTTCGAGCGCAAGCTGGAATTGCATCAGGGCCATCTGGTGAAAGCCGCTGTCGAGTTGGCGAAAGACTGGCGTACCGACCGTATGCTGCGTCGGCTGGAAGCTTTGCTAGCCGTCGCGGACGAAAATGCCTCACTGATCATTACCGGTAATGGCGATGTTGTGCAGCCTGAAAACGATCTGATCGCTATTGGCTCCGGCGGTCCTTATGCGCAGGCAGCAGCCCGTGCTTTACTGGAAAATACCGAACTGGGTGCACGCGATATCGTCGAGAAATCTCTGGGGATTGCTGGCGACATCTGCATCTACACCAACCAGTTCCACACGATAGAAGAATTAGCCTCCAAGGCGTAAGGATCAACGATGTCTGAAATGACCCCGCGCGAGATAGTCAGCGAACTCGACAGCTATATCATCGGCCAGCACAAAGCAAAACGCGCCGTTTCCATCGCGCTGCGTAACCGCTGGCGCCGTATGCAGTTAGACGAAGCACTCCGCCATGAAGTGACGCCTAAAAATATTCTCATGATCGGCCCGACCGGCGTAGGTAAAACCGAAATCGCTCGCCGTCTGGCGAAGCTCGCCAATGCGCCGTTCATCAAAGTGGAAGCGACCAAATTCACCGAAGTTGGCTACGTAGGTAAGGAAGTTGACTCCATCATTCGCGATCTGACGGATTCCGCGATCAAAATGGTACGTCACCAGTCCATCGAAAAAAATCGCTTCCGTGCGGAAGAGATGGCGGAAGACCGCATTCTGGACGTGCTGATTCCTCCGGCGAAAAACAATTGGGGACAGGCAGAAGGCACTCAGGAGCCATCAGCAACACGTCAGGCATTCCGCAAGAAACTGCGTGAAGGCCAGTTGGACGACAAAGAAATCGAGATCGATCTGGCTGCCTCTCCCGTTGGCGTAGAGATCATGGCACCGCCGGGCATGGAAGAGATGACCAATCAGCTACAGTCCATGTTCCAGAATCTGGCTGGTCAGAAGCAGAAAGCCCATAAGGTCAAAATTAAAGATGCTTTCAAGCTGCTGATAGAAGAAGAAGCGGCCAAGCTGGTGAACCCGGAAGAGTTGAAACAGCAGGCGATTGAAGCCGTTGAGCAGCACGGTATCGTGTTCATCGACGAGATCGACAAAATCTGTAAGCGTGGCGAAAGCTCTGGCCCAGATGTCTCTCGTGAAGGCGTTCAGCGCGACCTGCTGCCGCTGGTTGAAGGCTGCACCGTATCGACCAAGCATGGTATGGTCAAAACTGACCATATTCTGTTTATCGCGTCCGGCGCATTCCAGGTTGCCAGCCCGTCCGATCTGATTCCAGAGTTGCAGGGTCGTCTGCCGATTCGTGTGGAATTGCAGGCGCTGACGACGGAAGATTTCGAGCGCATCCTGACAGAACCGAGCGCCTCGCTGACCGAACAGTACAAAGCGCTGATGGCGACGGAAGGCGTGGATATTTCATTCACCGCCGATGGTATCCGTCGTATTGCCGAAGCCGCCTGGCAGGTGAACGAAAGCACCGAGAATATCGGCGCGCGTCGTCTGCATACCGTTATGGAGCGTCTGATCGAAGACGTTTCTTACGACGCCAGCGAAATGAATGGTCAAAGCGTTATCATTGACGCAGATTATGTACGTAGTCATCTGGATGAATTAGTAGCAGATGAAGATCTGAGTCGATTTATCTTATAATCCGTTTTCGCGGATCGCACTATTAACGATAAAGTGGGAGGCGTTGGCCTCCCACTTTTGTTTCTGACGCCGCCATCACTGACTTTTTTTGTTTATAAACGGATGATTCACGCAATTGAATCGTCAATAAAATTGAAGCACACCATGACATTATCGACCCATAGCAGCAAAACCAAAGCCTGGCTGGATAGTCTTCGTCCAAAAACGTTGCCATTAGCTTTTGCGTCCATCGTCACCGGCTCGGCGATTGCGAGCTGGCATAGCAGCTTTAAACCGGGGGTAGCATTACTGGCGTTGTTAACCGCCGGACTGCTGCAAATCCTCTCCAATCTGGCGAACGACTATGGGGATGCGATAAAAGGCAGCGATACCGAGGAACGCATCGGGCCGTTGCGTGGCATCCAAACGGGTGCCATTACGCTGTCGCAACTGCGCAATGCGCTAATCGTAACCGTGGTACTCACCATCATTTCTGGTGTGAGCCTGGTGATTCTCGCCTGTGAAAAACCAGCAGATATCTTCGGTTTCCTGATTATGGGGCTGCTGGCAATTTTCGCTGCGATCACCTATACCGTCGGCAACAAACCCTATGGCTACATCGGGCTTGGCGATATCTCGGTGCTGATCTTTTTCGGCTGGCTCAGCGTCGCAGGGTCGTATTACCTACAAACCGGTCATTTCGACAGCGTCGTAATGCTGCCTGCAACAGCCTGCGGCCTGCTGGCGACGGCCGTTTTGAACATCAACAATCTGCGCGATATCGACAACGATCGCATCAGCGGAAAAAATACGCTGGCGGTGCGTCTTGGCGCGGAAAAAGCACGCTTCTACCACACGATGTTGCTGCTGCTAGCACCGGTTTGTCTTGGCCTGTTCGCGACGTTTTATCTGCACAGTCTGGCGGGCTGGCTCTTTATTCTGGCGCTCCCTTTGCTGATTAAACAGGCGCGCTATGTACTGCGTGAAACCAGCGCATTCAGTATGCGTCCGATGTTGGAAAAAACGGTGAAAGGCGCGCTGCTGACTAACATTTTGTTCGCCGTTGGCGTGATACTGAGTTAGTGCGGGTAAATTGAGAACAGGCAAAAAGCGGCACTCATTTACTGATGCGAATCAAGTTAACATTTGATGATTTTGCCAACAGCGGCCAGAAAGGGATATACTCATGATTCCGGCGGCAACCTGACGTTAATCCTATGAAATACGATACTTCTGAACTGTGCGATATCTATCACGAAGAGGTGAATGTTGTTGAGCCTCTGTTCTCCAACTTTGGTGGGCGTACTTCATTTGGTGGCAAAATCACCACGGTGAAATGTTTTGAGGATAACGGCCTACTTTTCGATCTTTTTGAAGAAAACGGCCTCGGGCGCGTGCTTCTGATCGATGGCGGGGGCTCAGTGCGCCGCGCGTTGATCAACGCGGAGCTCGCTCGGCTGGCGACCCAAAACGAGTGGGAAGGTATTGTCGTGTACGGTGCCGTGCGTCAGGTTGACGATTTGGCGGAGCTGGATATCGGCATTCAAGCGATGGCAGCCATTCCGGTCGGCGCGGGTAGCGAAGGCATTGGCGAAAGCGATATTCGCGTCAACTTCGGCGGCGTAACCTTCTTTTCCGGTGACCATCTGTATGCCGACAACACGGGCATTATTCTGTCGGAAGATCCGCTGGATATTGAATAATATCGTTGAGTTTCTGCGTTTTTATTGCGGTAACATCACCAAAAAAAGGGCGATATACGCCCTTTTCTATTTGGCTCAATCGATAAGCCGTTCTTTCGCCTGAGCCAGCAAGCCCGATTAGACTTCTTCCATTTTGCCTAACAGCGCGCGCAAACGCTCTTGCCACACCACTTGCTCTTCTTTCAACTGTTCGTTCTCGCGCACCAGCGATTCACGTGAACCCGCTGCCGCCTGAACATCCTGCGACAACGTGTTGTTCTGCTCTTTCAGCTCTTCAATTTCCATTTGCAATAGCGTGATAGTATCAATCGCTTGCTGAACTTTCGCTTCCAGCTTTTCAAACACTTCAAATGACATTCTTCAAACCCCTTTTAATCGCAACAAGGCAAAGATCGGTTAACGCTGGCTTTCAGACTCTGTAACCAACACTCACGGTGTCGCGTCATCCGCCCGCAAACATAATCCTGACCGCGGGACGGCTGGCAAGACAGACCATAACGAAATTGTATGTAGCCAATGGCCCCCTGTCTAGCGCACGTCCCCCACTACGCGAGTGTCGCAGTTTTTCTTACTTAACACTATCAGTACAAACTGAAAAACGGGCAATACAAACCGAAAAACAAGCGACTCAAACTGCAAACGCCCCCGTTCGCTTCCCCGTTACGTCTATTGTGTTAATAAATTTAACCTGAGCGTTACTATCAACCCTGGACGAAAAACCACTACGAGTCATTTTATAAGCGAATGCGCTCATTTTTTTGACGCGCAACACACATTTCAATTTCGATATTTCTCGTTTTCGCTCATTAACGATAAATTCACATCATAAATACATTTAAAACAGGGGATGCCGCCAGACGGTATCCTTAGACCTACCACTCTGTACGTTACCCAGCAGGAAAAAAATATGAGCCAAGCAGAACGTTCAACGCTAAGAGGCCAGTGCATCGCCGAATTTCTCGGCACTGGCCTGCTGATTTTCTTCGGTGTCGGCTGCGTCGCCGCATTGAAACTGGCGGGAGCCAGCTTCGGACAGTGGGAGATCAGCATCATTTGGGGTCTGGGGGTTGCGATGGCAATCTATCTGACCGCAGCCATTTCCGGTGCTCACCTCAACCCAGCCGTCACTATCGCCCTGTGGCTGTTTGCCTGTTTCGATGGACGCAAGGTTCTGCCTTACATTGTGGCGCAGATTGCAGGGGCATTTTGTGCCGCCGCACTGGTCTACGGGCTGTATTACAATCTGTTCGTAGATTTTGAACAAACCAACAATATGGTGCGCGGCAGTACGGAAAGCCTGAGCTTAGCGAGCATTTTCTCGACGTATCCGAACCCGCACATTTCCGTTATGCAGGCGCTGCTGGTTGAGACCGTCATCACCGCGATTCTGATGTGCCTGATTCTGGCACTGACCGATGATGGCAATGGTATCCCACGCGGGCCACTTGCTCCCCTGCTGATCGGTATTTTGATTGCAGTCATCGGTGCGTCCATGGGGCCGCTGACTGGCTTCGCCCTCAACCCGGCGCGTGACTTTGGTCCTAAGCTATTCGCTTTTCTGGCGGGCTGGGGCAACGTCGCCTTTACTGGCGCACGCGAAATCCCTTACTTCCTGATTCCTATCTTTGGCCCCATCATCGGTGCCTGTCTGGGTGCCTTCGGTTATCGCGCACTGATTGGCCGTAATCTGCCATGCGATGTGTGCGAACCCGAGGCAGAAGCTACCACGCGTCGTGAAAGCCGTTAAACTTAACGCCACGACCATCCTATTTCACGGTTAATCATTACAGGATTGGATTTATGAACCCGGAAAAAAAATACATTGTCGCGATCGACCAAGGCACAACCAGCTCTCGCGCCGTCGTACTGGATCACGATGCAAATATCGTTAGCGTTTCACAGCGTGAATTCACCCAGATTTATCCAAAAGCGGGCTGGGTAGAGCACGACCCGATGGAAATTTGGGCAACACAAAGCTCAACGCTGGTCGAAGTACTAGCGAAAGCCGATATCAGTGCGGATGAAGTCGCGGGTATTGGTATCACCAACCAGCGTGAAACCACCGTCGTATGGGAAAAAGAGAGCGGCAAGCCGATTTATAACGCCATCGTCTGGCAGTGTCGTCGTACCGCTGAAATTTGCGAGAAACTGAAGAAAGACGGTCTGGAAGAGTACGTTCGCAACACCACCGGGCTGGTGGTCGATCCCTACTTCTCTGGCACCAAGGTGAAATGGATTCTGGATCACGTTGAAGGCTCCCGTGAGCGCGCTAAACGCGGCGAATTGCTATTTGGTACTATCGATACCTGGCTGATTTGGAAAATGACGCAAGGGCGTGTTCACGTAACGGATTACACCAACGCCTCCCGCACCATGCTGTTTAACATTCATACGCTAGAATGGGATACCCGCATGCTGGAAGCGCTGGATATCCCGCACGAGATGCTGCCGGAAGTACGCGGCTCTTCAGAGGTCTACGGCCAGACCAACATCGGCGGTAAAGGCGGCACGCGTATTCCTATCGCCGGTATCGCGGGTGACCAGCAGGCGGCGCTTTACGGCCAGCTCTGCGTCAACCCTGGGCAGGCGAAAAACACCTACGGCACTGGCTGTTTCCTACTAATGAATACCGGTAAAGAAGCCGTGCAGTCCAAACACGGTCTGCTGACCACTATCGCCTGTGGCCCGCGCGGTGAAGTGAACTACGCGCTGGAAGGCTCCGTGTTCGTTGGCGGCGCATCTATCCAATGGCTGCGTGACGAGCTGAAGCTGATCGGCGACTCCATGGACTCCGAATACTTCGCGACAAAAGTGAAGGACACCAACGGCGTCTATGTCGTCCCCGCTTTCACTGGTTTGGGAGCCCCCTACTGGGACCCGTATGCCCGTGGCGCGATCTTCGGTCTGACCCGTGGCGTGAACGCTAACCACATCATCCGTGCGACGCTGGAATCCATCGCCTTCCAGACCCGTGACGTGCTGGATGCCATGCAGGCAGACGCGGGGACGCGTCTGAAATCACTGCGTGTCGACGGTGGCGCAGTCGCCAACAACTTCCTGATGCAGTTCCAGTCCGATATCCTCGGCACGCGCGTGGAACGTCCGGAAGTACGTGAATCCACCGCATTGGGTGCCGCGTTCTTGGCTGGCCTTGCCACTGGCTTCTGGAACGATCTGGATGAAGTGAAGAGCAAAGCGACTATTGAGCGTGAATTCCGCCCCAGCATAGAAACGGTGGAGCGGAACGTTCGTTACAGCGGCTGGCAGAAAGCCGTTGCTCGTGCTCGTAACTGGGAAGATCACGACGCCTAATCCCCCCTATATCGGGCGCGCCTGTCGCGCCCGATTTTTCCGCATCACTTAACCGCCACCCTTCCCCGTTGTGATAAAATCCCACTCCATATCTCCCCCTTCCGATCGACAACAGACAGGTATTTATGAAACGTGAATTAGCCATAGAGTTCTCGCGCGTCACCGAAGCAGCCGCGTTAGCAGGCTATAAGTGGTTAGGCCGTGGCGATAAGAATGCCGCTGACAATGCCGCCGTACAGGCGATGCGGATTATGCTGAATCAAGTCAATATCAACGGTCAGATTGTCATCGGAGAAGGGGAAATCGACGAAGCGCCTATGCTGTTCATTGGTGAACAGGTTGGCACTGGTCAGGGCGATGCCGTGGACATCGCCGTCGATCCGATTGAAGGCACGCGGATGACAGCAATGGGTCAGGCGAACGCGCTAGCCGTGCTGGCCGTCGGCGAAAAAGGTGCATTTCTGCACGCGCCAGACATGTACATGGAAAAGCTGATCGTCGGGCCCGGAGCAAAGGGGGCAATTGACCTCAATCTGCCGCTGGCAGACAACCTGCGTAATGTCGCGCTGAAGCTGGGTAAACCGCTCAGCCAGTTAACCGTCACTACGCTGGCTAAACCACGCCACGATGCCTGCATCGCGGAAATGCAGCAACTGGGGGTGAAAGTGTTCGCGATTCCAGATGGAGACGTGGCTGCATCGATCCTCACCTGCATGCCGGACAGCGAAGTTGACGTACTGTACGGTATCGGCGGTGCGCCAGAAGGCGTGATCTCGGCAGCGGTTATCCGGGCGCTCGACGGCGACATGCAAGGACGTTTGCTGGCACGTCATGAAGTCAAAGGCGATAGCGCTGAAAACCGCAGCATCGGTGAGGACGAGCTGGCACGCTGCCGACAAATGGGCATCGAAGCCGGTGGGGTCCTCAAGCTCGATGACATGGCGCGCAACGACAACGTGATTTTCTCCGCAACAGGCATCACCAAAGGCGACTTGCTGGATGGGATCGCACGTAAAGGCAACATGGCTACCACAGAAACGCTGCTGATCCGCGGTAAGTCTCGTACGATCCGCCGTATTAAATCGACACACTATCTGGATCGTAAGGATCGTGCGTTGCACGAATTCCTGCTGTAGCAGACCACTCCACAGACTGACTGATTGTTTCACAGTTGTTAATAAATGGCGTATCTTAGACGCCCGACTTACATGCACAAATAGTGGCGTCGATACCCTAAATAATTCGAGTTGCAGGCAGGCGGCAATCGCGCGAGTCCCCAGGGGCTTACTCAAGTAAGTGACTGGGGTGAGTAAGAACAAATTGGCTTAGCCAATTTGAACGCCGTTTGCGGCGGCCCCTCAGGGCGAGGCTCAGAGATGAGCCGAGTATTGCCAACGCACATGCAGCTTGAAGTATGACGGGTACAACAGGAGCAGAAAATTATGGCTGAATGGGTGACAGGCAGAGTGATTCAGGTGGAAAACTGGACAGAAAGTCTGTTTAGCATTCGGGTTCAGGCGCCCGCTGATTCATTCACTGCTGGGCAGTATGGCAAGCTGGCGCTGGAGATTGATGGTGAAAAAGTGCAACGCGCGTATTCGTACGTGAATGCGCCCAGCGATCCTACGCTTGAGTTCTATCTGGTGACCGTGCCAGAAGGCAAACTTAGCCCTCATCTGCATGCCATGCAGCCTGGGTCGGAAGTCATGATTGTCAAAGAGGCCGCCGGATTTTTCGTGCTGGAAGAGATTCCTGATTGTGAAACACTGTGGATGCTGGCAACAGGCACGGGCATCGGCCCCTATTTGTCCATCCTTCAGGAAGGCAAAGATCTGGAACGCTTTAAGAACATCGTGCTGGTTCATGCCGCTAGGTTCTCACGCGATCTGAGTTATCTGCCGCTGATGCAGCAGTTACAGCAGCGCTACCACGGCAAACTGCATATTCAAACGGTGGTCAGCCGGGAAGAGGAAGCAGGCTCGCTGACAGGACGCATCCCGCAGCTTATTAGCAACGGTACGCTGGAATCCGCAGTAGGCTTACCGATGGATACGGCCACCAGCCATGTCATGCTGTGCGGTAACCCGCAGATGGTGCGCGATACCCAAGCATTGCTAAAAGAAGAGCGGCAAATGACCAAACACCTGCGCCGCAGGCCCGGTCATATGACTGCTGAGAACTATTGGTAAACAGCATATTATTCCCAATTAGCGGCGGAAGCGAAACGGCTCCGCCTCTGCTCCAAATCGGTTTTCCCCTTTTGTCCCTAGAAAAACGCCGCAGTCGAGCAACGTCATCACGACAATCAGGATCGGCAAGAAGCGGCCAATGCCCCACTGCCAAATGGCGGAAAACATGTACCAATTCCCCGAGGCCAATACCCACGCCACCACTAACAGCAGCGCCCACCAGCCACTTTTATTACGGTCGTGCAGCCGCTTCACCATCATCGCCGCCGTCGGCCACAGCAATGCCACCAAACCAAACGCCGTCAATTGCGTATCCAACCAGTTTTGACCTGAAAGCGTAAACAATACCGCCATCAGCGCCACCCAAATAGCCATCCAGAGCCAGAAATCACGACGGCCAATACGGCCTTTAAACGAGAAGCACCATTGCTGTAATGTCATTAACGATAACGCCCTGAATTAGTAGCCTGTCTGGCCGAATTAATCTGTATTTTTGTCTGAGCGATTTTACCTCAACCAAGATGTTTACCTGCAATCTTTACGCGATTTTTGACAACGACGTACAAATGCCGCTTTAATCAAACGTATTCTGCCGTTATCGGCCTGGACATCTTCTGAAGTGGCTGACCCGAACCCCTATGACACGAAAACGCATCGCTTCACTTTTGGTTTTATCATCGCTGGTGCTGTACCAGACTCACGCGGGAGCCGATCCAACGTTTCCGCCCAAAACCTCAGCCAATGCGCCGTATCTGCTGGCTGGTGCCCCAACCTTCGATCAAACCATCACGCAATTCCGTTCTCGCTACAACCTGAGCAACCCGACGCTGCCGATCGGTGAATTTCGGGTTGTCGATACCGGCACTATCATCAGCATGTTGACCCGTGCAGCCAGCCGGATCAACGACCACCTCTATGCTTCAACCGCGCTAGAGAAAGGCACAGGGAAAATCAAAACGCTGCAAATCACCTGGCTACCGCAGCCGCAGAACGAACAAGAAACCGCCGCGCGTCGTAAAC
This sequence comes from Pectobacterium atrosepticum, assembly GCF_000740965.1. Lineage (NCBI taxonomy): Bacteria > Pseudomonadati > Pseudomonadota > Gammaproteobacteria > Enterobacterales > Pectobacteriaceae > Pectobacterium > Pectobacterium atrosepticum. The sequence continues at coordinate 4,691,443 of NZ_CP009125.1, forward strand.
AGGCCATCGACTATATGGCCGCACTGGCTCGCACGTTCGCACCGTCACTGACGGAGGAACAGAGTGTGAAAAAAGTCACCGAACTGCTGGGAAAAGGCAAAGGACAACGCGTTTACCAGCAAACGGAAGGTGCCCTGCGCTATGTGGTTGCAGATGACGGCGAAAAAGGGCTAACTTTTGCTGTTGAACCGATTAAGCTAACGCTATCTGAACCGTGATCGATACCGTAATTAATGACAAAAAACAGAGCCACGGTCACATTTCGTCTCTATACTGGTGGCAAGTTATATTGCCTAACGGGCAGTACGGTTTACTTCATTAACACAAACACATTGATTCATTCGCGATTCCGGCTGGAGGAAAAAAGATGCGACATCCATTAGTTATGGGTAACTGGAAGCTGAACGGCAGCACCAACTTGGTCAACGAATTGATCGCAGGCCTACGTAAAGAGCTCAGCACCGTTGACGGTTGTGGCGTAGCCATTGCCCCCCCAGCTATCTACCTCGATCAGGCTAATCACCAACTGGCGGGCAGCCGCATTGCACTGGGCGCGCAGAACGTTGACGTGAACCTTTCTGGTGCCTTCACCGGTGAAACGTCTGCCGAGATGCTGAAAGATATCGGTGCGAAATACATCATCATTGGCCACTCTGAGCGCCGCACCTACCATAAAGAAAGCGATGAATTCATTGCGAAGAAATTTGGCGTGCTGAAAGACGCGGGCTTGATTCCGGTGTTGTGCATTGGTGAAACTGAAGCTGAAAACGAAGCAGGCCAAACCGAAGCCGTGTGCGCACGTCAACTGGATGCCGTACTGAATACGCTGGGTGCGAAAGCGTTTGAAAACACCGTTGTGGCCTACGAACCCGTATGGGCTATCGGCACCGGTAAATCTGCAACTCCAGCACAGGCTCAGGCCGTTCACAAATTCATCCGTGACCACATCGCCAAGCAAGATGCTGCTGTTGCTGAACAAGTTATCATCCAGTACGGCGGTTCGGTTAATGCTGCGAATGCCGCAGAGCTGTTCACCCAGCCAGACATCGACGGCGCGCTGGTCGGTGGTGCATCACTGAAAGCCGACGCTTTTGCTGTCATCGTGAAAGCCGCAGCCGACGCTAAACGCGGCTAAGCTTTTATCGAAAACGGACGGACAACGGGTCGTCTAATAAAAAGCCGGTTCACGCTATTGCGCCAACCGGCTTTTTTTATGACGGACATCCTTTTCCGTCACCCTTCGGGCCATCGCTTACGCAACGTTGAAAAACGCTCCCGGCGTTTTTTTATGACGAGCAGGACACTCACTACCTTTCTTTCAAGTCGTCTGTTAACGGCTCAATACTTACTTCGCCGTAGGAATTTGCTGCGTAATGCAGTGGATATTTCCCCCGCCCAGCAGGATTTCCCGCGCAGGCACGCCGCTAATCAAATAGTCAGGGAACATCTGTTGCAGCAGATCGCGTGCAACATCATCCGTCTTCTCATCCAGCAGTGGGAAAATGATCTGCTGGTTGCTGATCAGGAAATTCACATAAGACCCTGCCAGACGAGAACCGGCAAGGCGCTCAACCGCATCGCCACTGTCCACACCCTGCGCTTCCTCTTTGGTCGCATGGAGCGGGCCGGGAGCAGGTAGTTTCCAGATTTTCAGCTCACGCCCTTGCGCATCCCGCGCTGCCGACAGAACCTCATAGGCCGCGACGGAACGTGCATACTGCGGATCGTTTTCATCATCAGTCCAGTGCAGCGCCACTTCACCGGGGCGCACGAAACAGCACATATTATCGATATGTCCATCGGTTTCGTCGTTGTACACGCCCTCTTCCAGCCAGATAATCGTCGAGATGCTGAGATAATCACGCATCAGTTGTTCGATTTCCGCTTTGCTCAGGTGCGGGTTACGGTTCGGATTGAGTAAGCATTCCGCCGTGGTCAGCAGCGTGCCTTCACCATCGACATGGATCGAGCCACCTTCCAGAATCAGCGGAGCGGCGTAGCCTGCGGCCTGATGATAATCCAGCACCTGCGCCGCGACTTTTTCATCCTGACGCCAGTCTTCATACAGACCACCCAGCTCGCCGCCCCAGGCGTTGAACTGCCAGTCGATACCCCGACGCTCACCGGCCTGATTCAGCACGATGGTTGGGCCAGTGTCGCGCATCCAGGCATCGTCACTTTCCATTTCCACCAGCGTGACATTTACCGGCATCACTTTTTGCGCATCCGCCATGTAGCGTGCAGGAACGCCCATGATAACGGGCGTATTCTGGGCGATAGCTTCCGCCACGCGCGCGAACGTTTTCTGCGCCGGAACGCCCTGCTCGCGCCAGTTATCAGTACGATACGGCCAAATCATCCACACGGCATCATGCGGTGCCCACTCAGCGGGCATCGCAAAACCATCCTGATGTGGCGTGGTGACATGAGGAGCTGCTAACTGTGACATCACTTATCTCCGAGTCTTGCCGTCTGAGCTGGCAATAGTGCCGTACATTTCCGGGCGGCGGTCGCGGAACAGGCCCCATGAGGCACGCTGGGCGGCAATCGCTTCTAAATCAAATTCATGCACCAGAATGGCTTCGTCCGTCTTATTGGCCTGAGCCAACAGCGCACCGGTTTGATCGGCGATAAAAGAAGAACCGTAGAACGTCATTTCCAGACCGTCGATATATTTGCTGGCTTCCGTACCGATACGGTTGGATGCAATAACCGGCACCAGATTGGCTGCAGCGTGCCCTTGCTGAACGCGGGTCCAGTGAGGCTGGCTGTCGATGTCCGGGTAGGCCGGTTCGGAACCAATGGCAGTCGGATAGAAAATCAGTTCTGCGCCCTGCAACGCCAGACTGCGTGCAGTTTCTGGGAACCACTGATCCCAGCAAATGCCCACGCCGATTTTCGCGTAGCGCGTCTGCCAGACTTTAAAGCCAGTGTCGCCAGGAATGAAGAACTGCTTTTCCTGATACGCCGGACCGTTCGGAATGTGGGTTTTGCGGTAAACGTCCAACACGGAACCATCCGCGTCAATCATCACCAGCGAGTTGTAATAGGCGTTATTAGCACGCTCAAAGAAGCTCAACGGCAGCACCACGTTCAGCTCCGCCGCCAGTGCAGAGAAATGCTTAATCAGCGGGCTGGTTTCCAGCTCCTGCGCCAGCGCATAGTGCTCTGGGCTTTGATCGATGCAGAAATACGGTGCGGCAAACAGTTCCTGAATCAGGATAACCTGCGCGCCTTTTGCATGCGCTTGTCGCACCAGTTTTTCAGCGTTTTCGATATTCTTGGGCAGATCCCAAGAACACGCCATTTGTGTTGCGGCAACGGTAACTTTTTTCATGCGAAAACCTCAATAATAACGATATATACCCGCCCTTTCTCACCGGCAAGTATCAGCAATAAGTGTTTCTCTCGGTCACGATTATCTATCGCCGCTAACCGGCGCAGCCTTAACGAGTGTAGGACAACACGCCAGCGCATGCCCAATAGGCGTATCCCGTTAAGATCCTGACCGAGAATGACATACGCATTATGCCAGTTAATGGCAGCACTTCACTATGCTGAAAAATGAATGATCTCGTGTGGCGGGCTCCATAGGGAAAATCGCCCATACTTAATGGCCTATCAAAATCATCGAGCCGCACTGACAAACCACTTACGTAAAATCATGCCAACGCTAGCTTTTACTTTTGTTACCCGAATGACGTCTTTTGCTATGCAAGATATGCATAGCAAATATAAGTAATTACTCACTTACATTTTTATAAACGCGAGCAAATTATCGCCAGATATAGCTTTTTACTATCGATAACCACCGTTTCGATTGGTTATTCATTTCAATAATTTAGTACTAACTCAAACTTTCAGAATAACTGCGCATTCTGCGCAACTTCTTGCTCACTTTCTGGTGGAAATCACTTTTTGCGCAATGGATGCCGTTTTTTCGCGAGGTCTGCGCAATTTTTTGCTCAAATTTTGCTTAGGGGGAATTTTAGTTAAGATATTTATCATTAAAAACAATCAGATATGAATTGGCATACGAATTGCTATACAGACGGTGAAGTTACTAAACCCGTTCAACAACAAGGAGCAACACTATGCCAACTCCATGCTATATCAGCATCGAAGGGAAAACTCAGGGCAACATCACCGCCGGTGCCTTCACGTCTGATTCTGTCGGCAACATCTATGTCGAAGGCCACGAAGACGAAATGCTGGTGCAGGAATTCAAACACGTGGTTACCGTGCCGACCGACCCGCAGTCTGGTCAGCCATCTGGCCAGCGCGTGCACAAGCCGTTCAAATTCACCGTCGCGCTGAACAAAGCCGTTCCACTGCTGTACAACGCACTGTCTACCGGTGAAATGCTGCCGACCACAACCCTGAAGTGGTATCGCACCTCGGTGGAAGGCAAGCAGGAGCACTTCTTCTCTACCATCCTGACCGATGCCACCATCGTGGATATCGACTGCAAAATGCCACACTGCCAGGATCCGTCCAAGCTGGATTACACCCAACTGATTGAAGTGTCGCTGGCTTACCGCAAAATCGACTGGGAACACACCGTGGCCGGCACGTCCGGCTCCGATGACTGGCGTGCGCCGGTCGAAGCGTAATCGTTCTGTCTCCAACCCGGGCTTGCCCCGGGTTTTTTGCATCACGCTGTTCTGAGGTCTGACTCCCCCAGACCTGAGCGCAGACAACACGATTTTCATCACGGGAAGCGAGGGAATAAACGTGGCAAACAGTACAGGATTACAGTTCACGGTAAAGGTCGGTGCATTGCCCGCCCCGACGTTTGCGGTGGTGGATTTTCAGCTCAGCGAGGCGCTTAACCGGCCATTTGCCTTGTCGCTGAATCTGGCAAGTGCCTTGCCGGATGTGGATTTCGGTGCGGTGCTCGACCAACCGTGTGAGTTGCTGGTGTGGTACGAAGGCGAACTAAAGCGCCGAGTGAGCGGGATTATCAGCGCCTTTGCGCAGGGGGACACGGGCTTTCGTCGCACGCGCTATCAGATGGAAGTCCGTCCGGCCTTGTGGCGACTGGGATTACGTACCAACGCCCGCATCTTTCAGGCGCAAAAGCCGGAAGCGATTATCGGCACACTGCTGGAAGAAGCAGGGATTACCGACTACGCCTTTGCGCTGCGTCATGAGCACGCGCCCCGGGAATACTGCGTGCAATATCGGGAAAGCGATTTGGCGTTTGTCACCCGACTGGCCGCAGAGGAAGGGTTGTACTTCTTTCACGAGTTTGAAGAAGGCAAACACCGAGTCATCTTTGCCGATGATGCAGGCGCATTGGCAAAAGGCCCAGAGCTGTTCTTCAACCTCGCCAACCAGGGGCTAAGCGAAGGCGACTATGTGCGTCGTTTCCGCTACGCCGAAACAGTCAGCACCGCAGAAGTGGCACTCAAAGACTATAGCTTCAAAACCCCCGCCTACAGCCTGCTGCACAGCAAGATAAGTGGCAAACTGGACCATCAGCGCGAAAGCTACCAGCACTATGACTACCCAGGGCGCTTCAAACAGGACCCGAGCGGCAAGGCGTTTACCGGCTACCGACTGGACGCGTTACGCGCGAATGCCATGGCGGGTTCAGGCGAATCCAATGCCGCGATGCTGATGCCAGGCAACAGCTTTACCCTCACCGAACACCCCAACCCCGTGCTCAATACCGGCTGGCAGTTGGTGGCCATTATCCACAGCGGGCAACAGCCACAAGCGCTGGAAGAAGAAAGCGGCGGCGAACCGACCACCTACAGCAACAGCTTTGAGGTTATCAGTGCCAAAAGCACCTGGCGTGCGGATTTGCCGTACAAACCGATGGTAGACGGCCCGCAGATCGCGACGGTCGTCGGCCCCGCAGGGGAAGAAATCTACTGCGACGAATACGGCAGAATCAAACTGCAATTCCCGTGGGACCGCTACGGCTCCAGTGATGACCAGAGTTCGTGCTGGGTGCGGGTGAGTCAGGGTTGGGCAGGCGGCCAGTACGGCTTGATTGCCATTCCACGCATCGGCCATGAAGTGATTGTCAGCTTCCTCGAAGGCGACCCAGACCAGCCAATTGTCACTGGCAGGACGTTCCATGCCACCAATCCGTCGCCGTACCCGCTGCCCGCCAATAAGACACGCACCTCGCTGCGTACCTCAACGCACAAAGGGGCCGGGTTCAACGAATTGCGCTTTGAAGATCAGGCCGGTCAGGAGGAGGTGTTTATTCATGCCCAGAAGGACATGAACACCGTTGTGTTGAATAACCGCACAACCAGTGTGGCAGCTGACCATACCGAAAGCGTCGGCGGAAATCAGGCAATGTCGGTGGTGAAAGACCAATCTACCGAGATTCAAGGGCATCAGAATATCGCCGTCACCAAAAACCGCAGCACCACCGTGGATGACAACGACTCCCTGCAGGTGAAAAACAACATCGCCATTCAATCACAGGAGGGCGACATCCTAATTGCCACCAAAGGCGGTTTTATTGGTATCAGCGCCGATGGCGTCATCAACATCAAGGGCAGCCACATTGTGGTAAATGGCCAGCAAATCGACCTGAACTGAATAACAAAAACAACAAGGATACGTGAACATGTACCAGATGAACGAAGGCACGCTGGTGGTTCCGGCACAATGGCGTGATGAATCCCTGCACGTTTTTGTGTTGCCTGATGAAACCACCAATCTGGTGGTCAACCGTACGCCCACCGAACCCGGTCAAACACCTGAATCGGTCTACCAAAAAACGCTGGAGCAGTTTTCCGCTCATCTGAATGGCTACAAAGAAGTGCAGGCTTGGGAACTGACGTTGGCAGGCGCCCCCGCACAAGCGCTGGAGTACACCTGGCGGTCACCTGAAGGCCTGATGCACCAGGTGGTCGTGATGCAGGTACGCGGTAGCTTGCTGCTGACCTTCACGATTACCGCAGCCGATGCATTGAGCGATGCCCACAAAGCGGAACTGCTGGCGGTGATTGCAACGTTCAACGCTGCGGAGCCTGCCGCCGCCCCGGAGGGTAAGGCAGGCAGCAATGCGTGATGAAATTCTGGCTCGTATTGCGCGGGTGGGTGCGATGCACGCCGGCAACCGCCCCACGCTGCCGCCCGATTTACCCGCACCCGGCAGTGGTTCTCCCCCCACTTCACCGGACAAGCCCATCAAACACAGCAGCTTTCTGGGGGCGTTGCTCGGTGCCGTTGCCGGGGCCCTAGTGGCGGCAGCAGTTGCCGCGGTCGCGGTCGCGTTGGTCGGGGTGACGGGCGGGCTGGCGATTGCACTGGTAGGCGGATTGGCGGTACTGGGGGCGGGTAGTCTGATATCTGCGGTAAGTGGCCGGGTATCCGCCATGGTAGACAGCGCCTCGCCGCCCGCCGGAGCGGTGGCTGACGGTTCACCTAACGTGTCTGTTGAAGGCAACCCTGTATCCCGGGCGGAAGTCGATGCAGTGGCGTGTACCAAACATAGCGGCCCGCAACTCATTGCACAGGGCAGCGAAACCGTCTTCGTTAACGGTCATCCGGCCGCGCGGATAGGCGATAAAACCGTGTGTGGTGCTACCATCAAGGAAGGAGCATCTACCGTATTCTTTGGCTCCGGACAGGCTACGGTACTGGAGATACAAGATGAGTTCAGCGGTTGGCAGAAAGCGCTGCTGATTGCGGTGGAATTTCTTGTGCCACCGACGCGTGGGTTATTTCGCGGGCTGGGGAAATTATTCTTTCGCGGCCCTAAAGCGGTCATGAAAGGGCTGGGTGCCGGAGCTCTCTGGGCGGGTAAACGCTTTAAGCAAAAGACACGCTGTGCCACCCGCGCATTTAAGGCGAACAAAGGCCGGGCGCGGGTGACCCAAGCGGCCAAAGCCTTCAAGAAAGACCCAGTGTATATCGCCAGCGGCGAGGTGATTGAAAACCGCACTGATATCGAACTGGGGCAGACTCTTCCACTGGTGTTCGAACGCACCTACCGTACCGCCTCTTCACATGTCGGATTATTAGGCCATGGCTGGCAGGATAGCTGGAGCGAAGTCGCTACCGTCAGCCGTGATGACGGCGACACCCATGTAGTCATTACACTGGCACAGGGCTACAACATCGATTTCACCTTCGGGGTGGGCACTACGGTGGTGTACTGCGCCGAATACCCGGAGTTCAAACTAGTTAGGCGGCATAACGGCTTTCACCTGTGGCACCGTGACAGCCAGACCTGGCGTGCGTTTACCGTCAGGCAGGATGACCAGCTATTGTTGTCGGCCATCACTGACAACCATTTCAACCGAATCGATTTTATCCGCGACCCCAAAGGCTACCTGCGCAAGGTGCAGCACAGCGACGGCATCGAGCTGCTGCTGGTATGGCAAGGGGAATTTCTCCGCCAGGTGCAACGTATCGACGGCGGGCAGAAAACCGTGCTGGCCGAATACCGGCAGGATGAACAAGGGAGACTGATCGAGGCCGATGCGGCGCATGCCTATCACCTGTTCTACGAGTACGATAACCACAACCGCTTGGCGCGCTGGCACGACAACGACCAGACCTGGGCACAGTATGAATATGACCATCAGGGGTGCTGCATTTACACCACCTGCGCCGACGGCTACCTGACCGCCAACTTCGAGTATCTGGCAGACCGCGTGGTGATGACAGACGGGCTGGGACAACGCCATGAATATGGCTTTAATGACCTGTACCTGATGACATGGGAGAAATCCCCGCTCGGCCATATCACCCGCTTTGAGTATGACGATGTCGGTAATCTGCTACGGGAAATCTCCCCTGCGGGCCGGATGGTGGAATTTGCCTATCTGGGCGACAGCGGGCTGGTCAGTACCTTCACCGATGGCAGTGGCCATCAATGGCATTACGACTATGACGACAGCGATCGCCTCACCAGTATCACCGACCCTCTCGGGCGCAACTGGGTCTGGCAGTACGACACGAAGGGCAATCCGCAAAGCCTGACCGGGCCGGACAACAGCGAAGTGCATTTTGCGTGGAACCGCTACGGCCTGCTGACCGAAGTCAGTGACCAAGGTGGACAGGTGCAGGCCAGTCTGTTTTACGACCATCGACAGCGCCTGCTCAGTGCCACGGATGCGGAGTCCCGCACTCAACAACTACGCTACGACCAACAGGACAGACTGACCACCTGGACACGCCCGGACGGTTCCACCTATCGCTTGGGTTATCGCCGTGCCAGTTGGAAACTGCCGGAACAACTGCTACGCCCAGACGACAAGCAAGAACAGCGTCAATACGACAAACACAACAACCTACTGAATTACACTGATGGCAACGGCGCGGTTTGGCGGCAAACCTATGGCCCATTCGATCTTCTGACGTCCCGTACCGATGCGGAAGGCCGCACCTGGCGTTACGAGTACGACAAAGAGAGCCAACAACTCGTCGCTGTTATCGCCCCAGATGGGAACCGCTGGCAATGGTGGTTGGATGCCGATGCACGGGTTATCCGCGAGCAGGATATGGCTGGCACCGAAACTCGCTACGGCTATGACGAGGATGGCCACTGCATTAGCATCCACAACGGCGAAGGCGAAACCCGCCACTTCCTGTACGACGGACGCGGGCTACTCATCAAAGAAACCGCACCGGACGATACGCTGCACTACCGCTACGATGGGGCAGGCCGACTTACTGAAGTGACGTCTGCGACCAGCTATATCCAGTTGTCGTATGACGTACGAGACCGAGTGGTGCAGGAACGGAACAGCGGAACAGAAATCCGACGCCACTATCAGGCAGAGTCTGACGCCGTTACCCGCAGCTTGTACTGGGAAGGCGAAGAGAGCAGCGCGGCACTCACCAGCACCTTCCGCTATAGTGCCACGGGTGAACTGCGGCAGGTGCAGTTGCCGGATGACGCAGAGCTAACGTTGGCTCACGACGCCGCAGGACGAGAAGCCGCCCGAAATAGCAACGGCGGCTTTATGCAGCAGCGCGAATACGACGCCATGGGCTGGCTGACGCGCGAGATGAGTGGGCAGCAGCGGGATGGTCGTTTACAGGCCGAACAGAGCCGTGAACATTTGTATGATGGCGCAGGCAACCTAACGGGCACCCGGCACAACCGCGAGGCCGAAGGCTACCGGTTGGATGCCAGCGGACGAGTGCTAACCGTCCTGAGCGGCGGCACAGGCCGTACCGTCAATACCGAAGAAGAATACCGCTACACCCGCACCGGCCTGCCGCAGGACGCCACAAGATTGACCGAGTGGCAAGCGAGCAGGCTTATTCAGCGTGACGATACCCACTATCAGTACGACAAAGCCGGACGGCTGATACGCAAACAGGTGGTACAGCCAGGCTACCGGCCGCAGGTTTGGCACTACCGCTGGGACAGTCGTAACCAGCTCAGAGTGGTGGACACGCCAACGGGTGAGCGCTGGTTCTACCGTTACGACCCATTCGGGCGACGCACCGGCAAACGCTGTGACCAGAAAGCAGAAGACATCCGTTACCTCTGGGACGGCGACCAGATAGCTGAAGTGCGGCATTACCGCGAAAACCAGCTTATCAGCCGCCGCCACTGGGTACACAATGGCTGGGAGTTGCTGGTGCAACAGCGCCAGAATACCGACGGGAATTGGGAGACGGATTTTGTCACCAGCAGCCATAACGGCGAGCCGCAGGCTATCTTTAATCAGGCTGGTGAGCTTCGCTGGCAGGCGCCGCGCACGAACTTATGGGGGCACCGGACTACAGATAATACTGAAAGTCTCGATCCGGGGCTGGCATTTGCTGGGCAATACCGTGACGAAGAAAGTGGCTTATGCTATAACCGATTTCGGTATTATGATCCAAGCGGTGGTTGCTATATCTCACCTGACCCAATAGGGATAGCGGGGGGTGAGAGTAACTATGGTTATGTCCAGAATCCAGTCTGCTGGATCGATCCGTTTGGGTTGGCGAAGTGTCCAACGTTAACTCATGGTGCTAACGGGGAAATATTATCGGCCAAGGCTACCGTATCAAAAGCTGAGCTTAGAACGGGTTCTGCAACGAATCAAAGCTCCAGAGACTACGCTCGTTCATTAGGTGATCAAACCGATGATGCTGGGCATATATTAGGCAACGTTCTTGGTGGGCAAGGCGGTAAAGGTAACGTGTTCCCACAATTACCTGGTATTAACCGTGGGCAATACAGAGATTTCGAGAAAGTTGTCAAAGATTATATAGGTCAGAATGGTTCGGTTGATATCGAGTGGGCCTTTAAATACGGTAATAGCGGAACCCGCCCTACAGAAATCTACTATGACGTCTATCAAAATGGGCAGAAGGTTTTTGGTAGAATATTTAATAACTAAGGTGTCTTTATGGCTGAATTATCTAAAGCAGAAGAGGTTCTAAAAGAATTTATCATCCAAATGAATAAATGGGAGTTGAAATATTACCCATTATTTAGAAATGAAGGAATGACTGTGCATAAAGATGCGGCAAGAAAATATCTTGATGATATATATGATATTTTCTGCACAAAGAAAGAGCGAAAACAAGGCAGACAAATATCACTATCATGTGGTGAACCACCGGAGTACTCACCAGATGAAGAAATATTAAACAGGGAAGTAAATAAAAACAAAGCGATATTTGTAACGCAGCAGTATACCGAAGCTAAAAGTAAATTTCGTTACACCCTTAATATTAAAGATGGCGAATGGCGTATTGATAAAAAAGAACGATTTAGCTCATTTGAAGATAAGTGGACAAAGTACAATTTGTAGTCAGATAAAATACCCAGAAGCGATCCCAACGATCCTTCCGGCTTTATGTTATCTGCTGTTCAGTGGCGGTAATTTACCGCCCGTGCTTAATCTCTTCCAGATTAAGCACGCCCAGAAAACGATTCAGCCACTGCGTGACGGCATACTCATCGAACAGCGCGATACTTAGGGCTTGCAGGTTGCCCCAGAGTTCGCGGATATCCTGCGTGGTGCGAGCCGTCCCACAATAAACCTCGGTTCAGCAACAAAACGAGTAATGGCAGCGGCTGACAGGGAAGTCAGAGCATGGCGGTAGCGTGTCTGGGAGTAAAAGTACGCGCCGGGGTGTTGGGCTACGGGCGCTTTAATGTGCCCGAAAGCACTTCCTTAAAAGGTTGTTTCTTCAATGGCTTAAGTGCGTTAAAAAGTACGACGCGCCTCGGATAATCCCTATGACCAGATAGGGATAGCGGGAGGAGAGAGTAACTATGGTTACGTCCAGAATCCAGTCTGCTGGATCGATCCGTTTGGGTTGGCTGGGTGCTCAGCCACTTTAGGCAAAAATATGATGGAAAAGATGGGACTTCCTCGGTCAACTACCTGGAAAGGGTATCAAGCACATCATGTTATTCCCAAAGAACTGGCAAATCATCCTGCATTGAAAAAAATTAACTATTATATTGATGATGCGTCAAACGGTATATTTTTAAGGACGAAAGATGATGCTATAAGCGCCATGGCAAGACATCAAGGCAACCATAGTGGATATACTGAATCAATTAGGAGTGCTCTTGGTAAAATAGATCTTAATCAATCTGCCAGTTCCATTTCAAAACAAGTTTCAGATATACAGAACATTGCAAGGGGTGGATTAAGAAATGGTATACCAATTAGACCTCTTGACATGGATAAAGCCGGTGGTGCATTAGGCAACTCTAAAGTTAATGCTCTTTGGAATAATGTGTTTGGTAAAGGTGGCTGGTAATGAATGACAAATTTATAGTTGAACCTATAGAGTTTGCATTTACAAAAGGACTCTTCAAGGGATTGTGTGATGTTTCATTTAATGATGTAGTAATCATTAAAAATATTGATGATGCTATCGAGTTTGCTTTCGAACAAAACCTGCCATCCAACTATAAAGTTTGGAATGATATAATTGAGAGTTATCGTGAAGAATTAAGAGAACACACTAACTTTCAGAATGCGTTAGATTTTATAAATAATAAGTTGGAATTTTTTCAGCATCAAAACTCATCCCTTCACCTTGAATACAGAAAGAAAAAAATAAAAAAATCAAATAGTAAGCATGATGACTTTATTTTCTCAGAGTCAAAAGAGGATGCATATTTTGTCTTGTCCACCATAGCAATTAACAGATATCTGAATAACTTTATTGATGATGGTTTTCTTGAGAGATTATTCAGTATTTATAAAAGTGGTGGATGGCCATGTGGTATGAAACGTGATTCTATTATTGTTTTCGATCCAGCAGTACTCATGTAACCGACAAAGTTATTAAAACAAAACCGAAAGCGATCCCAACGATCCTTCCGGCTATTTTTTATCTGCTGTTTATCGTGTGCGGCATCAGAGATTAATCTCCGTCTCAATCACCAGTCTCCTCCGCTCAACGGTAACGGTGATTGGTATCCCGGTCATAAAGCCCGACGATTCCAGCCAGCGGCACTTTAGGTCAATCGCTGGCGGCGGGTTGGGTTTACCGTTTTTCAAGGCATATCCCACCGTGTAGTAACGCGCTATTTTTTGATTTATTTGCCGTGATGTCTGTCTTGTAATCACCTCAGCACAGGTGTGGCACTACCGCTGGGACAGTCGTAACCAGCTCAGAGTGGTGGACACGCCAACGGGTGAGCGCTGGGCAGATGCCCCCGTAAAACGGTCACGTGAAGTGACAGATGTACCGGGAGCAGATTTGAACGATGTTCGCTACTGCCCTTAAATACTCGGCCCTCTCTGGTTACCAAACGCCTGCTGATGACAAAACGGCGACGTCATTAGATGAAGTGATTCCTTAGGACAACTCAATTTTCATTGATATATCAACTATCAAGCCTGATGCAGCGCCTGACTGACAGCTTGCCGTTGCTCCAGTAACGCTGGGCTGGTGCGATCTCGAGGATAAGTCAGATTTACCGGTAGAATTGCACTAATCCGGCCGGGCCGGGGTGACATGACTACCACTCTGTCAGCCAGAAAAACGGCCTCTTCCACATCATGCGTCACCAGCAAGATCGTCAGATCCGTTTGTCGGCGAATATCTGCCAGACGTTCCTGCAACTGCTGTTTGGTCAGCGCATCAAGCGCGCCAAAAGGTTCATCCAGCAAGAGAATACGTGGCGTCGACACCAGCCCACGGGCGATCGCCACACGCTGTGCCATCCCACCCGACAGCTGATGCGGCCATGCATCGGCAAAGCCTTCCAGCCCCATCATCTGGAGATAGTGTGCAATTCGCTGCGCAACTTCCGTAGGGGAAAGATTGAGATTGAGCATACCGAGGCGAATATTGTCCGTCACGGTGAGCCACGGAAACAGACGCGGCTCCTGAAACACCAGACTGACCTCGTCGGGAATGCCGTGAACAGGCCGATCGCCAATCAGAATACGTCCGCGTCGGGTAGTATCAATCCCAGCAGCCAAACGCAGCAGCGTCGATTTACCACAGCCGCTAGCACCGATGACCGCAACCAGCTCGCCAGCATGCAACGACAGGTCGATGTCCTGTAACACCGTCAGCGGTGCGCCGTTGACAGTAAAATACTTGGTAATATGCTGAAAATGCAGGGACATAGATTCTCCGTTATCCGTCATGCAAAGCGCCAGCGGGTCAGCCGCCGTTCAGACAAAGTAATCAACCGGGAAAATAGTGCGGCCACCACCGCAATCAGCACTACACCGGCCATGATGCGATCGGACTCAAGCAGCTGTTGTGCACGAATCATCATGCCACCCAGCCCCTCTCCCGACGGCATGAAATACTCTGCGCCAATCGCCCCCGTCCACGCATGCATCAACGCGAGTCGCAGGCCTGAAAACAGCGGCGGTAACACGCTGGGCAATATCAGCGTGCGGAGCGTCTGCATCGGCGTCAGTCGCAGAACCTGCGCAACCTCTAATAGCGCAGGAGGAAGCTGGGCGATTCCCTGACGGGTTGCCAACATCACAGGAAAGAATGCCGCCACAGCGATAAATACGATTTTGGCGCTCTCCCCTAAACCGAACCAGGCCGTGATCAGCGGCAGCCAGGCGAATAGTGCCACACAGCGCAGTGCGGACAACGCCGGATTAAACAACTTGTCAGCGATGCGCCAGCCGCCGAGCAACGCACCGACCAGCACACCGATTGCGCTTCCCAGCATAAAGCCCTGTAGCGCACGCAGCAGACTGGCATTGAGATCGGCCAGCAGCCCACCCTGAATCAACCCCGACCACAGTGCCTCAATCACATCACTCGGCGCGGGAAGAAAAGCCACGTTCACCCACTCGCGCGTGCTGCTAATCTGCCACAGTGCAATCAACATCAATGGCGCTAGCCAAGGTGTCAGCGACAGACTCGGCAGCGCATAGCTCAGGCTATCTCGCCCCAGCACCGGCGCAGGCCAGTGAATCCAGCGACGCTCCAGCTTCAGCAGCACGCGTTCCCCGGTAAACCCTAGTATTCCAATGATCAAAATGCAGACGAACACCAGATCCAACATGAACAGCTGGCGGCTTTGTACCAACAGATAACCCAGCCCTTCGCTGGAAGCCAACAGCTCAACCGCAATCAACGCCACCCATCCGGTGGAAAACGCCAGCCGAACGCCCGTCATCACATAAGGCAACATGGCAGGCAGAATCAGGTAACGCAGGAAGGCGACGGGCGGTAAACGCAGGCTACGCACCATTTCATGCAGCTTTTGTGGCGTCTGTTGAATACCGGCGCAGGTGTAAAGCGTCACTGGCACCGTTACCGATTTCACCAACACCACCAGCTTCAGCGCTTCCCCGATCCCCAGTGACAGCATCAAAAGCGGGATCCAAGCTAACGTAGGAATCTGCGCGATGACGGTAAATAGCGGCATAAACAGCGCATTCAAGCGTCTGTTCAGACCAAATAGACTGCCCAAAACCAGACCCAGCGCAATGCCGCCACTAAAACCAATCACAAGCCGCATCAGGCTGATGGGTAACTGGTGAATTAGCTCTTCGGGGATAAAAGCCCGTGCGCTGCCAATCACCGTCAGCGGCGAAGGCAGGATCTGTTCAGACATCCACCCGTATCGACTGGCAAGCCACCAACTGGCAAGTACCAGCAGCGGCACGACGAGCGATACGATCAGTGAAATGACCAGCGCAGAATATCCCGCCGACAGCGTGGCTGCGCTCAGATAAGTATCAGGGGCGGAGCGTATCCGCAGAGGATATTTGGGCATCATGATCGTCAGTATCCACAGCATTATTTTTGCGTCAGCAGGGATAGGCGGGTAATCCCTGCCTGCTCGACATCGGCCAGCAGCGCGGCGACATCACCGTAATTTGCCTCTTTATCCGCCTGCACCTGCACCACCAAATCTGCATTACCCGCTTTCGCCTGCTGCAAGCGCGGCACCAGTTGTTCCCGCGCCAGGTTTTCTTTATTGATGAAGACACGCCGCTCACTATCAATGCTAATAACAACCGGATCGGTGCGATCGACCGGGGACACCGCCGCCGTTTTTGGTAGCTGAATAGGAATGGCATTGGTCAGCATCGGCGCGGTCACGATAAACACCACCAGCAATACCAGCATGACATCCACGAGCGGCGTGATATTCATTTCACTCATCACGTCGTCGTCATTACGCGAGGTAAACGCCATCTCAGACCACCTCTCTCAGGTTCTTCACGGAGAAAGCGGCAGACGATGGCTCCACACTGGTATGAAGTGCGCTGACATGAAAATCGTGCGCCTGCATCACGCTGTAGACATCATGAGCGAAGTCATCCATATCCGCGACGGCCAGCTTGAGACGACGCAAAAAGTAGTTGTAGATCAGCACTGCAGGAACCGCGACAGCGATCCCGACGCCGGTAGCTATCAGCGCATTACCAATCGGCCCTGCGACAGTGTCGAGACTGGCAGAACCAGAAAGCCCGATCTCCTGCAACGCTGCCATAATGCCCCAAACAGTACCAAACAGGCCGATAAACGGCGACGTACTGCCAATGCTGGCCAACACCGCCAGTCCGCCTTCCAGCGAACGACGTTCGCGTTGAATCTGCTGTTGCAGCGCGCGCTCAACCCGATCGGGCAGATGAATATTAAGAGCAAGCTGCCCGCTAATCCGCTCCGGCGCTTTGACCGCAGCCAGCGCCAGATTGGCGAGTGAACCGGGCTGCTTTGCGCTGGTTTCTGGCGTCTGGCTGACGTCATCTTGCTGCCAGAAAGCCGCGCGAAAGTGTCGATCGCGCCGCTGCGCACGCCCATATTGGACGAGCTTCAGTAGCCCCAGCCCCCAAGTGACGAGAGAAAACAGCAACAGCAACAGAATCACAGCGCCTTCCGCAGAAAAGAGTTCAATGTGTCCAAGCGTCATAACCAATACCTCATGAGTTCAGCGAAAAATCGACAGGTACAACGACCCAGCCGCTAACCGGCTGACTGCCGCGACGCGCCGGAACAAAAGACCAGCGCAGCACTGTATCTCTGGCGGCCTCATCAAGTGACGGATAGCCGCTTGATTGATGAATACGAATGGTTTGCACCTTGCCGTCGGCACGTACCTGCACGTTCAACAGTACGGTGCCTTCATAACCACGGCTAATCGCTACGTCGGGATAAGACGGTGCGGGATTATGCAGGTAGTCAGCATTAGCGAGCGGCGGCGTCAACGGCGCATCAACGGGCAGTGCTACAGCCTTTTGTGCTACCGGAGCGGGCGTTATCGGTGCCGATGCCGATGCGGTTTCCTTCTGTGGTTGCGGCGTCGGTTTAGGCGCGGTAGTGCTCTTTTTCACCGGCGTCTTTTTCGGTACAGGCTCAGGCTTTTTCTCTGGCACTTTTTTTTCCGGCTCTGGCGGCAACAGCGCGTTGTCATCCACCGGCTTGTCCACAGGAGGTGGAGCGAGTTCCGGCGGAGGCGTCACCACTTCAGGCTCCAAAGGTTCAGCAGGCTGGGCTTGTTGCACTGGCTCTGCCACCATAGACACCAACTCAACGCTGACAGGTTGTGGCCGCGCAGGCACCGTCACCGGCGGTGTCGATGTACTGTTGAGTAACGCCAGCACCGCCGCATGCAATAGCAACGTCGCTATTACGGCCAGCCAGCGCTCCGGCCGGGATGAGCGCGTCGTATTCAGATGCGATAATCGCTGCTGCACCGAACCATTTACCCGGCTAGCATGCGGTGTTGGTTCCGGTGAATAAGGACGGGGTATCGGCGCGGCTCCCGCATAGAGTAATTCCGTCATGATGGGTTGCTCCTGACAATATATCTTTATCGCTCTATTTCGCGTTGCAGGTGTTTATGTCGCCTGAAATAGCGTTTTGATAATCGATTCTTCCCGACTATTTAATAAAGTCAACGTATGTATCTGCATATCGATATTCATTTCATTCTTTATTTCTTTAATAAGACGATAGCGTTAATAATCGACACTCAGACTAAAGGTAAAAATTGCCGTCAGGCTAATGCATAGTTGGAATAGTTTTTTTTCGTTCGTTGCATATCGATGAAATAGATGATGAATGCTGACTTAGCTATTTACTAAAAATAATAATGCTTTTTTTGTATTAGTCAGTTTATTGCCAAGCCTTTAAATGTGGTGCTGCACACGATATGACGCCGTTCGAAACAGGCGCAATAACATAATTTCTATTCATCGATTTCATTACTGGCGGGTAAAATAATGACGACATCAGGACGAAAATGGTTAGTGACTAGCTTATTGGCAATGGGGATGGCCTGGTCAGGTATCGCATCAGCAATCACTGAAATTCGTATTGCCGCGCCAGACATTGGTGCGGGCACAAAACCCAGCGGCGGCGGCCTGCTCGACGTCATCCACAGCCAGAAGCTGCTAGAGCGCGAATTTAGCAAAGATGGAATCAGCGTGCGTTGGACGTTCATCAAAGGCGCCGGCCCCGTCATTAACGAAGCGTTTGGCAACCATCAGGTTGACGTGGCCTATCTGGGCGATTTAGCCAGCATTATCGGCCGTTCACGCGGTCTGGATACCCGTGTGATCGCCGTGGCATCACGCGGCATCAATCACTATCTGGCGGTGGCGAAAGGCTCCGGCATTGAGAAAATTGCCGACCTGAAAGGTAAACGCATCGGGATCTTTCGTGGAACAGCGGGTGAACTTTCCTTCGTCAGCGCGCTTGATTCGCAAGGCCTGAAGCCCTCTGACGTTAAGCTGATCAATCTCGATTTCGCGGCGGCCAGCGCAGCGTTAGCTGCCGGACAGATTGATGCCACCTGGGGCGGCAGCAATACGCTTTCACTACGGGATAAAGGGCTGGCAGACATTCCACTATCCAGCCGCGATTTGAACGGTGCGGGTCAACTCAGCGGCTTCCTGTTAGTCGATGAGAAATTTGCCAAAGGCAACGAGGATATTCTGCGGCGCTTAGTCAAGGTTCAGCGAGAAGCGGCAAACTGGGCTAGCGACAATAAAAATAAAGATGAATTTATTCAACTCTTAGCTACCCAATCGGGCTACCCGGAAAATATATTACGCGTCGAATGGGATACATTACCGCCATTAACGGAGCGTCTTTCGCCCGAATTGGATCCTGCCTTCGTAGAAAAATTAAAACGTGCCGTCACGTTGGCCTATGAATCGCGTCTTATTCGACAACCTTTTGATGTCGATAAATGGCTGGATGATTCTTATCTAAAAGCAACGCAGTAATTTATTTCCCCAAAAAAATTATAACCCGCGTATTGCCGTGAAATTCACGGCAATTGGCAGCCTATTGACGACATTCGGAAGAAGCTATGTATTTTAAAAAACACCAGCAGTATTTAAAAAAACACCAACGCAAAATAACGTCGGGCATTTTAATGAGCTGCGTCTTAACGCTTCCCGCTATAGCGCGAGCAGCCGATCCGCAAATCACAACGAATAACTCATCACAGCGGATCCCCCCCGGCACCGAGGCAACAACCACCGCCCCCGTCCAGTTGAAACGCGTGAAAGTAAACGCTCAGCGTGCGACTGTTCAACCGCCAACCACACTGGCATCAGTGATCGACGGCAAAACGCTCGAAGAAGAGCGGATATACCGCTTTGAAGATCTGTCACAGCTCGTGACGGGGCTGGATGTCGATACCGTCGATGTGATGGATACCACAGTGACTATCCGTGGGATTGGCGACGGCGGTGAGAGCGGCACCAACATCGGTATGCCGGGCAGCGTGGGGCTGTTTGTCGATGGCGTCTACTTGTCCCGCCCCGGCGTTATCTCTAACGATTTGCTGGATATCGACAGCACCCGAGTGTTGAAAGGCCCGCAGGGTGCCGCCTACGGCTTTAATACCACCGGCGGCGCGATTGATATTCGCACCCGCAAACCGACCTTCACACCCGAATATTCATTGGAACAATCATTCGGACAGCGTGGCTATCTGCAATCCAAACTGATGGCATCCGGGCCACTCAGCGACCACTGGGCAGGCCGCATTAACCTGTCACGTACCGAACGCGGTGGAAACGTCACGAATATCGAAAACGGCCATAAGCTCGGGGGCAGCACCAATAACGGCGTGCGCGGCCAACTGCTTTATCAGCCGAATGACAGCTTTAGCCTCAGAATCACCGGCGACTACAGCGATGCCACCCAGCGTCCCGTTTCAGTTCTGGTGAGTGCAACCGACGCATTCCGCACCCGCGCACAACAGACTGGCCTCAAGGTCGTCGGCGGTCGTCAGGTCGCCATGGATGACGAGAACGTCATTCGTGTCGCACAAGGCGGCGGTTCGGTAGAGGCCAACTGGAGACTGCAGAGCGGTTATAGCGTCAACTCCCTCTCCTCACTGCGCTATTTCCGCGTATTGCCCAGCACGGCGGATAACTGGAATATCCCGCTCTATAACGATAGCGGTGCCAATGTACGCGATCGCGTCTGGTCGCAAAGCTTTTGGCTGGATTCGCCCAAAGGCAATAAGGTTGATTATTCACTGGGCGTCGATTACTGGGGAGAGAACCTCGATACCGAGGCAAACAGTCGCTACTACAACGACAATCGCGTGCGGACGTGGGTAGGGAATGGCTATCAGGGCATTAACGTTCAGCGCTTTGGTACGTTAGATGACACCGTCTATTCCGCGTATGGCCGCGGAACCTGGCACGCAGCCGATAAGCTGGACGTCATTGTAGGTCTGCGGCAGACCTACGAGAAAAAAGAGGGAACGTTTATCCGCAGGAACCGCGCGACCTTTGACTCTGGGCCACTCTCACAAACCAACCACCTGCCTTCGGGTTCCATCAGCCTGAACTGGTTTGCGGCACCCAACGTCACCCCTTACCTAACGCTGGGCTACGGGGAAAAATCCGGCGGCCTGAACGTGTCATCCGGGGCCGCAAGACAACTGGGGATCGACTCGCTGTACGTCGATCCAGAGAAAACCCGCTCGGCGGAGCTGGGGGTCAAAACCCACTGGCTACAGCGCAAAGTGGAATGGAATACCGCGCTGTTCTGGAGCGTCGTCGAAGATTTCCAGAATAACGCCTATGACGAAGAAACGGATACCAGCTACCTGATTAACGCAGGGAAATTCCGCTCACGCGGCGGGGAATCTCAGTTGACGCTGCGCCCGCTTGACGGCCTAAGCATCAGTCTGGCTGGTACGCTGTTGGATACCAGTTACCTGAACTTCCCCAACGCCCGCTGCCCGGCAGAAATCTCCGCCGTCTCGTGCGATATGTCAGGAAAACGCGTCTTCAAATCACCCACGCTGAGCTACAACACACGCGTGCGTTATCAATGGGATACGCCAAATAACCTACAAGCCTCGGTTTCCGGTCAATGGTCATGGCGGAGCTGGGCCTACGGTACGCTCGATGATTCCGAGAGCAACCGTATTCCGGCCTATGGCGTCCTGAACCTGTCTAGTGGCCTGAGCGGCAAACAAGGCGATAACCGCTGGAACGTGTCGCTGTGGGTAAAAAACGCGTTGGATAAAGACTACTACCGCTCCGTCAGAGGCTCCAGTGCAACAACGGGTGTGATTGGCGAACCGCGCATGGTCGGAATATCGGTCGGTTACGACTTCAAGGGCTAATGTCATGAACAAGATGGCTTACTCACGCCGACGCTTCCTGCGCGACAGCACGCTGCTGGCGCTGTCGGCACCGTTCTGGAAACCTGCGATCGCCGCACCTCTCGCTACGGCCTCCAACCGTGCAGGCGACACCGTACCGCAGGTGAGCCTGCGCTGGCTAGACGGACAGGTGCCTCGCGCCTTCAGTGGCGTCACCTGGGGCGTACCCTGGCCGCAGGGGACAGTGCGCAGCGATAGCGACTTCCAGTTACACGGCACCCAGCAGCAGGTTTACGACCTGCAAAGCTGGCCGTTGGCACGTTGGCCGGACGGCTCGATTAAATGGTCGGCACATGCTCTGAGCGGCGTCACGCCGCCGGCAGACAAACTCCTTCTGCGGCCGACAGCCAAAGCGGGCGTACCATCGGGTGTCGGAATGGTCAGCGAAAACGATCACGGCTGGACCGTCGATACCGGCCATATTCGCTGCGTAATTCCACGTTCGGGCTCCCGTCTGATCGAAGAAGTCTGGCGAGATGAGCGGCTGGCGTTAACCAACGGCAGACTGGTGTTGCGCATGCAGCGAGGGGCGGAGACGGGCAGTACGCTGACGCAGGACACGTATCAGGGCGTGATCGACACGGTCACGGTGGAGCAAAGCGGGCCACAACGTACGGTGATTGCGCTACGCGGCACGCATCACACACAGCAGCAGGGGGTTACGCGCATCCCCTTTGTTATCCGGCTGTATAACTATGCGAATACCGACTCGCTGCGCGTGGTACACACCCTGATCTATGACAACGATGACGATCGGCTCAGCCTGAAAGGACTTGGGCTGGCGTTCGACATTCCACTACAGGGGGAACTGCACGATCGGCACGTCCGCTTCGTCTCGGATCAGGGCGGGCTCTTTCGTGAAGCGGTACGCGGCCTAAGCGGGCTACGTCGCGATCCCGGTACAGCCGTTATCGCAGCACAGCTGGCCGGGCAAGCCACGCCGCCAATAGCAGATTTTTCACCGGAAGTCGGCAAACGGCTGGATTACATCCCTGCGTTTGGCAGCTACCGCCTGACTCAGCATCATCCCGATGGTTTTCAGATCCACAAACGCACTGCGGCCGGACAGGGTTGGCTACTCTCCGCCACGGGCGAGCGGGCGGCAGGCGTCGGCTATCTCGGCACGCCGAAAGGCGGCGTGGCGTTCGGCCTGCGCAATTTCTGGCAGAGTTACCCCGCCTGTCTGGAAATCGACAATGCCCACACCGACGTGGCGACCGTCACGCTGTGGCTGTGGTCACCGTGGGCAGAGCCGATGGATATGCGCTTTTATCATGACGGCTTGGGTCAGGATACCCATGACAAACAGCGCGAAGGACTGGCGATCACCTATGAAGATTACGAGCCGGGCTTCGGCTCGGCAGTCGGCGTAGCACGCACCAGCGAACTGTTTATCGATATTCTGCCCGCGACGCCCGACGCGGAAAATCTGGTGAATCGAGCACGACGTATGCAGCAACCGCCGCTGCTGGTGGCAGATGCACAGGATTTGTACCGCGCACAAGCGTTTGGATCGATGTGGGCCCCCGCCTCTGCCGCAACACCGGCCCGAGCCAGTCTGGAGAAGCAGTTGGGGGCGTACTTTGACGCCTACCAGCAGGAGGTCGAGCAGCGAAAATGGTATGGCTTCTGGGATTTCGGTGACGTCATGCATACCTATGACAGTGACCGTCACGTCTGGCGTTATGACGTGGGCGGCTATGCGTGGGATAACTCGGAGCTGAGTACCGATCTGTGGCTCTGGTATGACTTCCTGCACAGCGGACGCGCCGAGGTGTTTCGTATGGCGGAAGCCATGACACGCCACACCGGTGAGGTCGACGTGCACCATCTGGGACGCTTTAGTCCGTTAGGATCCCGGCACAATGTGCGCCACTGGGGCGACAGCGCCAAACAGTTGCGTATTTCTACCGTCGCCAATCGCCGTTTTCTCTACTACCTCACCGCCGATGAACGCATCGGTGAATTGATGGATGAACAAGTTGAGGCGCTGCGCACGCTAAGCGCGGTGCTGCCCGGCCGCAAAATCGGCCAGACGCATCCCGATAACCCAAACCATATCAGTCTGGGTTTCGGCACCGACTGGGGTGCTGTCGCTGCCGCGTGGCTCACCGCCTGGGAACGCCACGGCGATCCAACGATGCGCGAACGCTTGCTCAACAGTATGCAGACGCTGGCCGCTCAGCCGCACGGTTTTTTCACTGGCAACGCCGCCATCGATCCCGATACCGGCAGATTTCTTTCCGCGCCAGCGGATCAGGTGGAAATCTCACACCTCAGCGCCGTATTTGGTCTGACAGAAATCTGTAGCGAACTGATTGAAGTGCTGCCCGATCCCGCCTTTAGACGCGCGTGGCTCGACTACTGTCGGCTGTATAACGATCCGGTCGCGTTAAGCGCTGCCGTGGGTAAAACGGTGAAAAAGCTCAATCTGGCTCAAGGCCATGCCCGACTGACTGCCTTTGCCGCACGACAACTGAATGACCGCACGCTGGCGCAGCGCGCGTGGGCAGAATTTACCGCAGGCAGCGGCGGCATTGCCAACCCGACGCTCATGCAGCGACGCCTGACGCCACCTGAAGTGCTCTCCCCGATCAACGAGCCGGTGATTGACTCCACCATTGATAAACATTCCGGCAGCACTACGGCAACCAATCTAGCGACCAACGCCGTTGCCCAGTGGGGATTAACCGCCATCGCCCTACTGGCCTTGCTGGATGACATTTCTCCTTCTTCTTAATGCCGTCACCCGACGGTACGTTACAGGACACCATCATGATTGACCCTAGCTGTACTGAAAACACGCTCATCCTCTCGCCGCAGGTAAACGGAACACGTGACATTACAGATTCCCCGCACCGTTCGGCGCTAATCTGGTCCACGGATTCCACCGGTCAGCCGCTACAGTGGCAGGTGGAGCAGGAAGACCCTGACCGCGCGGCGATCCAGACCACGCCAGAGCGTCTGACGTTGGAGAGCGCCGCTGGGCTAACGCTCTGGCTGGATGCCCCGCTATCAGGCACCTATCGCATCGCCTTTACGCGGGAAATTCTGGTCGCGGATCGCCCCTATGACCGCGTGTCAGACCTGAATCAGTTCTGGGCTGCACGCGACCTGCACCACCCGAACCTATTTACCCGGCACGGTAAGCTCAACGAATATGACAGCCTGAACTTGTACTATGTCGGTATGGGCGGTAACTGGAACAGCACCACGCGCTTTCGTTATTACGATGGCCACGGCGAGCGTCTGCTGCTTGGCGAATACACTGACGCCGCACATCTGCTACGCCCTAATCATCGCTATCGCATCGTGATTGAAGTGGATCGGCGGGAAACACGTTTCTGGGTCGATGATGTGCTCTATTTCCACGCGAGCTACCCGAATACGCCTGCTCCGGGTTATTTCGGCTTTAGGACGGTATTTTCACGTCAGGAAATCAGCGAGTTCAGCATTACTCCGCTGTAAGCGACGCTGGCGCGCCGTGCAGGTCACCATCGACCTGCACGAAGGTGTCGATCAGCTTACGCGCCAGCAGAGACAGACGGGCGTCCGCCAGATAAATGATGCCGTAATGGGTATAAAATTCGTCGGTGTTGTCGTCCAAACCCGCAATCTTCAGCATATGAATACCGTGCCGATCGGGCTCGTTGAAATGATTGGTCGTCCCGATAGCATCCGAATGGCGCACTACATCCAGCAGACTGTAGCCATTTTCACACTCAATATTGGTGCGAATATCCAGCTTGCCGCTCAGTTGCACCAGTGCGCGATGCAGGTTGGGTGGGCGGATCGTTGCCGCCAGCGGATAGGAAAAGAATTGCTCAACGGTAATCTCTTCCTGCACCGCTAACGGGTGCCCGCTGCGGCAGCAGAATCCCCAACGATGCTGGCTCAGCGGCTGAACCCGATAGCGGGTATCGAATTCAAAGTTGCGCATATCCGCCACAATGAAATCAAGCTCTTCGGCCATGAGTCGATGCCCTAGCGCCTGCCAATTATCAACGCGAAAGACCATTCGCACCTTGGGATACAGTTGGGAGAAAGCCCCGATCACCTGCGGCATCAGCCAGGCGGCGGGGGCTGGGCCGCAGCCAAAATTCACTTCGCCCGCCTCTTTCTCATTGAACTGCTGAATATCGTTAAACAGATCGTGCGTCTGATTAATCAGGCGACGGGCGTGATCCAGTACTACCAGCCCTTTAGGCGTCGGCTCCAGTTGGTTCATACGGTCAATCAGGCGGGTGCCAACAGTCTGCTCCAGCGACTGAATACTGCGGCTGAAAGCGGATTGAGATAACTTCATCGCCTGTGCCGCCGACGTAAAATTGCGATGCTCAATCAGAGCAATAAAGTGGCGCAGTTGGCGAAGATCGATATTCATGGCAGCAATCAGCGTGTCATCAGGACGGAAGGAATTTGCAGGCTAGCAGGTCTGGTCGTGCAGAAAAAATAATAAAACCGCTGTTTATATTCTTGCTGGTTATATATCTAACACGGCTGACGTGATGGGGAAGCAACGAGGGGGAGAAATACATCTTCGACGCCTAGCGCAGTCTCTTATACGCCAATCCAGATGCATCGCGAATTTTGCCGTTATCCGGCGTAAAAAATTATGCTGAGGAGATAGCTGGCTTAGGATGAGCCGCAGGGACGCGGCGAGAGCTTGCGCCACGTCGGAACGTGTCGCAAGCGGTCCGTTAAGTCAGATACCGACGAAGGCACCGCGTAGCGGCATAATTCACGCCGAAAGCCTGGGGTCACGGGGCGAGCGGCGCTTGAGCCGTCCCGTGTCGGGCGCGTGCTACGAGGTAGCATGAAAATAACGACATTATCGCGCACGAAACCGTCTCAGCATCCGCATAAAAATGGACGAAGAGACAGAAAACATCAACGTTCCTAGGTCAGAACAATTTCTTCGCCGTCTCCAACCAGTCGCCTTTGAAAGGACGCTTCATATTCTCGATGGCGTCCACGATGTCGTGGTGCACCATTTTTTCATTCTGGATACCGACACAGCGACCACCGTAGCCTTGCTGTAGCAGCTCAATCGAATAGGCACCCATACGGGAGGCCAGAATACGATCGTACGCGACCGGCGAACCGCCGCGCTGAATGTGACCGAGTACGGTCGAACGGGTTTCACGTCCCGTCTCTTTCTCAATGTATTTCGCCAGCTCATCGACGTCGCACACCAGCTCGGTGATTGCCACAATCGCGTGCTTTTTACCTTTTTCGATACCCGCTTTAATTTCGCTAACCAGATCTTCCGGGCTAAACGGCACTTCCGGCAGGACGATAAATTCACAGCCGCCAGCAATTGCCGCCGCCAGCGTCAGGTCACCACAGTGGCGTCCCATGACTTCAACAATCGAAATACGCTGGTGGGAAGAGGAGGTATCGCGCAGGCGGTCAATCGCTTCCAGCACGGTTTCCAGCGCGGTAAAGTAGCCGATGGTGTAGTCTGTACCCGCCACGTCGTTATCGATCGTGCCCGGCAAGCCGATACAGGGAAAACCCATTTCCGTCAGACGTTTAGCACCCATGTAGGAACCGTCACCGCCGATAACCACCAACGCATCCAGACCGCGTCTCTGCATGTTTTCTACGCAGACCTGACGCACCGCTTCATCACGGAACTGTGGGAAGCGTGCGGAACCAAGGAACGTACCGCCGCGGTTAATTACATCCGATACGCTGTAGCGATCCAACTGCTCCATGCGATCTTCGTACAAGCCCTGATAGCCATCATAAATGCCGTAGATTTCCAGCCCTTCCGACAGTGCAGCACGAACCACACCTCGAATTGCCGCATTCATACCTGGTGCATCGCCACCGCTCGTCAACACTCCGATTCTTCTAATCATGACAACCTCTGGACTTGTAGATGTAATTTTGCAGGATTCTTCTATCGTAAATTCACCGCCGCCGTTACGCAGGCAGCAACGCCTTATTCTTTTATTAGCATATTATAACAAACACCCGAAGCTGAATTGATTCAGGTCAGGCTAAATTGTGCATAAATTTTCATGGCCTATCACGTTTTTAACATAAAATGCTGAAAATACCGTCAACTACGCCGTCAGCCTGCCACGTTGATTTTCCGGCACGGCGGAAACCGGATCCTGATGGATAATAATATCGGCACCCGGAAACTGTTTACGTAATGCCTGTTCCAGATCGTCGGCGATTTGATGCGCCTCAGCCAGCGGCAGGGCGTCATCCATTTCCAAATGCAGTTGGATAAAGCGCGTCGGCCCAGAACGTCGGGTGCGCAACGCATGTGCACCGCGAATACCCGGCCAGTTCACGATCACCTCAGCAATGGCGCGATGTTCTTCATCCGGCAGTGCGCGATCCAGCAGCGACTGCACGGCGTCGTAACCCATACGCAATGCGCTATATAAAATATAGACGCCAATACCCAACGCAAACAGGGAATCGGCGCGAGTAATGCCTTTCCAACTGAGTGCCAACGCCACCAGAATGGCACCGTTCATCAACAGGTCGGACTGATAATGCAGCATATCCGCCCGTACCGCCTGACTGTGTGTGTGCTTGACCACCCAGCGTTGGAACGACACCAGCAGCAGCGTAGCCACCAGCGCAATGAGCGTCACCCACATGCCGACTTCCGGCGCGTGCAGCGTCTGTGGCTCCAGCGAATGTTGTAGACCCGTCAGGATCAGGAACAGCGCCGAACCGGAAATAAACATGCTCTGCGCCAGCGCGGCCAGCGATTCCGCCTTACCGTGGCCGAACGCATGCTCAGTATCCGCCGGCTGCAACGAATAGCGCACCACCAGCAGGTTCACCAGCGATGCGGCGATATCCACCAGCGAATCAACCAGCGATGCCAGCAGGCTGACCGAACCGGTATGCCACCAGGCAAACACTTTCATCACAAACAGCACCAGCGCAACGGCCGTTGCGCTCACCGCCGCCAGCGTCACCAGACGCGCATAGTGTGGATTCATCATGCCCTCACAGAAAACAGATCGTCTGGGTCGCTGCCCGTACTCAGTTCGTTAATGATGTTTTTAGCACATGGGAATAGCGAACAAACGTAAAAATACAGCACACCGTCGCCAGTATCGCCATCGCTGCACCCATGTAGCCGATGTCGGGCAGGCCCAAATGGGTAATAACCTGATTACCGAGTAGCGCGCCGCCGCCGATCCCGATGTTATAGATCCCCGAATAGAGTGCCATCGCTACATCAGTTGCATCCGATGCCAACGTCAATACCTTGACCTGCATGCCCAGACTTAGCGCCATAATGGCGATACCCCAGACGATGCACAGCGTCGACAAGCTCCATCCGCTGAATGACAAAGGTAGCAATAGCAGCAAACACACCGCCAGAAACGCGAACGACACAATCAGGAAGCCGGCAGGATACTTGCTGCTGTAGCGGCTAAACAACATGCTGCCAATGATTCCGGCACCGCCAAAAATCAGTAACAGGATGGTCGTGAAGTTTTCACTCAACAACGCCACTTTCAGGATAAACGGCTCGATGTAACTGTAGGCGGTAAAATGCGCCGTCACGATCATGACCGTCAGGCCGTACACACACAGCAACGCCGGACGCTTAAGCAAGAGAGGTAAACTCTTCAACGAACCGGAATTGCTGCTCGGCAACACAGGCAGGAGCTTCATCAGGCCCACCATAATCACCGCAGCGATCAGGCCAATAAGGACAAACGTCACGCGCCAGCCCAGATACTGCCCGACCACACGCCCCAGCGGTAACCCTAGCACCAGCGCCAGCGCCGTTCCGGTCGCCAGCAGGCTCAACGCCTGTGCTTTTTTATCCGCAGGCGCCAGACGCACCACCAACGATGCCGTAATCGACCAGAACACCGCATGAGACAGCGCCACGCCGATACGGGCCATGATCAGCACCCAATAATTCCAGGCGAGGCCGGACAGCACATTACTGATGGCGAACAGGATAAAGATTTTGATCAGCAGGCTACGTCGTTCCATATCACTGGACAGCAGCATGCAGGGCAGCGACATCAGCCCAACTACCCAGGCATAAATCGTGATGATCAGCCCAACCTGCGCAGCGCTCATGGAAAAACTGGCAGCGATGTCTGACAGTAACGCAACAGGGGCAAATTCAGCGGTGTTAAAAATGAATGCCGCCAGAGAAAGGCTGACGACGCGTAACCAGGCGGTCGAACGGGGAGAACGGGTCATGGTATTGATATCAAAAGTTAAAATAAAAGAATGCGCCGCCCACTGTCATGGCAGAGGCTAACGCGGTGAAGCAATGGTACAGGGAAAGTATGTCATCGCCATGTAATGGCGAGCGGCCAACGGTGTTTCTGCGTGCTTTTATGAGGATGTCGCCAAAAGCCTGAAGACAGGTCAGGGAACATTCATGAGCATCATTTTTGATGCTCATATTCTACGCGTTACCACTCCCTTACGCTGTCTTTTTTCGTGCCGAATTTTAGATAAAAAAAAGCCCTCCATCATGGAGGGCGAAAAGACAGGGATGGTGTAGACATCATTTCCGTAACACATAGAAATAAAAGGATTTATTTCTCACAATGTCCACACATTGACCACATCGAAACAAAAACCCCGCGTTTGGTTGCGGGGTTTTTCATAAGCTAGTGACAGGGTAGACTTACATGCGTCTGTATATATTATTTTTTATTATAATAGGAGTGTTTTATATTTATTCCTGATCTGCAAACTTGCACATCTAAGGAAAATTTTTTGCATATTGAACGGACAAGGCCGAGAAACCAGTCAGGAGCCGTCGACGATACTCTGATCTCTTGTACTAATTCTTGAAGATTGACGCCAATACGTGTGCCTGACGCCTTTCGTTCTTCATAAATATTTGATGTTGGGTCATACCCTATGATTCTTACTTCATTCTCATAAGAGTAAAAATCTGTTTTATGCATATATTGAGCAAGCGGATGTTCTTGTTTAAAGTGTTCATCTTCATAAATAAGATATTTCACCTTAGCAATTAAAATTTTATACTCTTTATTTTTAATTATACTTCTTTTTATATTCCCAACATCAGTAATGACGCAAACAGCAAAATCATCCTCTCCATAAATTTTCCACATTGCCATGCTTTCTTTTTCATTACTATGCCAACAGCATACATCAATAAAATCTTTAATTCTTTCATGAAGTTCTTGATGACTAAAATCCTTTTTTTCAATATCTCCGAAAACAGTATGATACGGCTCTTCTTCAACATGCTTCATTACATCAGCACTGATTTTATTTCTTTCTTCTCTTTCTTCAAGCGTTTGCTTATTAACAGTAGGCAATAGATTGTTAACAACATTGTCAAGTATAGCGGCAGATCCATCACTCAACATTTCATCAATAACAGTAAATCCACCTTCCAGCTCATCCTCGAATAAAGATGTTTTACATAAAAAAATCTCTCGATTATCAAGCAGCGAAATAAATTTCGCAAAGTTCATATATCTTTGTAATCTTACCGAATCATCTAAATCACCAATAATATCAACATTCATGTTTTTATACCTTTTTTGATATAACTAAAAGCTCGCGATATATCACTATCGCGAGCTTTTCTTTCATCTGATTTAAACCCCCAGATCCAGCTGATTCTCCCCGCAGTGGCTGCGGGGAAACACGTTGGGCGGGACGCGGGCGCCTGGTGCAGGGCGGGTTTCGTTTAGTGGTTCGTCGATGTGCGTCATGCTGGTGAAGCAGTAACCGCACATCATGTTTTGGCACTGGTGATAGCTACGTCGAACCAATGGGCTGAGTTCTACGCTGGTACGTGTTTTTGCAGTTGCGCGGCACTTTGGACATTTGATCGCCATGACAACCCCTCAAACTGTTGGTGTTACTGGTATTATACACAGACGTTGCATTAATCATCATTATCGTCTGCTGCCCAGTTCGTTATTTTCACTTCAAATTCCAGCGAGGTAGTAAATCCCGATTGGTTGATATCATGTACACAGCGCGTAATTATCCAGTCGGCATTATCGATAACCGTTTTAAACCCAGACATACGGGCGTGTAATTCGGGATATAAATCGGCACGACCTCGCGCTAACGTCATACTGAATTCTGCTGCCCCGCGTTGTAACTTCGACCATTTAGCCGCGGCGGCGCGTTTTGCAGCTTGCTCGGTTTTAAATGTCGAGCGCATGACATAAACATTACCTTCCGTACCCTCCAGATAATTCCCCTCTTTACTGCTGGATGCAGGTGCTTTCTTTTTAGTGGGCGTACTGGTTTTACGTTTATTTTTTACCTTTGTGGTCTTGGTTTTACCAAAATTCAGATCCAGCCAGTACGCTGTAACACCGGTATAGGCGTCACGATCAGCAACACGGAAACTGTGGCTGTCTCCGCTGCTGCGGGTAATGGTGATGGCCGGTAACGGCTTGCCACTTTGTGATACCGCCTGCCCTGGAACAATGAACAGCAACATACCGTTTTTTATCGTGGCGATTGCCCCAACCATTTCTGCCATGCGAGTAAGGAAGCTGATATCTGATTCATTGGTCTGATCAGCATGGTCAAGTTCCAGCTTAGCCAGCCGTTCTGTCACGCCTGCTTTCAACCCGTAGCGGCTAGCGATGGCAGATACCAAAAATCCGACGGTAACATTGTGCCAACTGTATTCACGCTTAACGTTGAATGTCTCTCTGAAATCGGCACTGCGGGCGCTAATTGTTAGCTGATCCGGCGGGCCACGATGCGCAATTTCATCAACCGTAAATGTCCCCTTGCTGATTAGCGGCCCATTAGCCCAGCCTAGCGCCACTGTGACCTTTGCGCCACGCTCCGGCAGGGCTAATTTTCCGTCTGCATCATCCAGCACCAATTCCAGTGAATCCGCTTCAAAGCCTCGGTTATCTGTCAGCGATAACGACATCAGCCGATCATTCAGCTCCGTAACCTGCTTATCGCCGACCCTCACCATAAACGCCGGACGGGGTGAATACTCGTCCAACCGCCCAGAAATAACCCCTACCGTGTCCATGATTGACATTGTTACCCCCTGATCTCTGACTGAATACTCGCGTTACGCGCGCGTAGGAACAATCAGCGCTCGTTGTCACGTTTCTAAGACACAGCAAACGCCGTGCGCAGCCCACGAAATCCCGCAATCATGAAGCCGGACATTTGACGCATTGAGGCAACAAACATGGCGACTAATTATCATCACGGTGTGACCGTCCGAGAAACCACGGATCTCAGCACCATCATTAACGATATCGACTCGGCAGTGATCGGCGTGGTGTGCACTGCCGATGATGCCGACGCTGATACGTTCCCGTTAAACGAACCCGTATTGTTAACCCGCGTTGCCAGCGTGTTAGGCAAGGCAGGAAAAACCGGTACGTTA
Source organism: Pectobacterium atrosepticum (assembly GCF_000740965.1). Taxonomy (NCBI): domain Bacteria; kingdom Pseudomonadati; phylum Pseudomonadota; class Gammaproteobacteria; order Enterobacterales; family Pectobacteriaceae; genus Pectobacterium; species Pectobacterium atrosepticum. The sequence goes on from NZ_CP009125.1 coordinate 4,724,853, forward strand.
CACACGACGCTGAAATGCATTTCCGATCAAGCCAGTCCTCAAACGGTGGTGATCCGCGTGGCAGATGCGGCGAATGCGCAGGCGGAAGGCAATGAACCTAAACCGACGCAAGATCAGTTAGTGATCGGCGGTTCCGATGCCAACGGGCGCTATACGGGGCTGTATGCGCTGCTGTCGGCAGAGGCACGAATTGGTGTTCGCCCGCGCGTACTGGCTGTACCGGAACTGGATACCCAAGCCGTTGCCGCGCAACTGGCCGTCATGGCTGAAAAGCTAAACGCGTTCGCTTATGTCAGCGCGCATGACTGCGCGACCATCGCGGCGGCAAAAACGTACCGTGAAAACTTCTCCCAGCGCGAACTTATGGTGATCTGGCCTGATTTTATCGCCTATGACACGGCCAAAGGGGAAAGCGTTACCGTACCCGCGCCAGCGTTTGCGGTTGGTCTACGTGCCAAAATTGATGCGGAAACCGGCTGGCACAAGGTGTTATCCAACGTTGCGGTAAACGGCGTGCTAGGTCTGAGCAAGGATGTGTATTTCACGCTACAGGGAACCGATACCGACGCCGACGAGCTGAACAGCAACGGTATCACTACGCTGATTAAGCAAAACGGCTTTCGCTTTTGGGGATCGCGCACTTGTGATCGTGAAACCTACCTTTTTGAAAGCTACACCCGTACGGCGCAAATCCTCGCAGACACCATCGCAGAAGCGCATTTCTTCTACATCGATAAGCCGCTTACGCCCTCACTGGCAAAGGATATTGTGGACGGCATCAACCGCAAGTTAACGGCGCTGGTCACCGCTGGCCGTCTGCTGGGTGCGAATTGTTGGTATGACAAAGAAACCAACACCGGCGAAACGCTACGCACTGGAAAATTAACCATCAAGTACAACTACACACCCGTTCCGCCATTAGAGCATTTGGATCTGGTGCAGGAGTTTACTGACGAATACTTCGCGACGTTTGCCAACACGTTCAGCGGGTAAGGGGTAAATCATGTCTCTGCCAAAAAAACTTAAATACTTCAATCTGTTTATCGACGGTGACAACTATTTCGGCCAGGTGCCGGAAGTGACACCGCCCAAACTCACGCGCAAGACAGAAGACTATCAGGCGGGCGGCATGCCTGGCTTTGTCGCGATTGACTTCGGTTTTGATGCGGGCGCGCTGGATATGGAAATCACGCTCGGCGGGCTGGATGCCAACTTGCTGAAAAAATGGGGTGTCGCCACAGCTGACGGTATGCAAACGCGCTTTGCAGGTTCGTATCAGGATGAAACCACAGGCGAAGCCGTGCCGTGTGAAATCCAGACGCGCGGCCGGTTTACCGATCTTGACCCAGGCTCTGCCAAAGTGGGTGAAGATACGGCACATAAATACACGCTGAAAAATACCTACTTCAAGCTGACGATCAGCGGTGAAGAGGTCATGGAAGTGGATGTGCTGAACATGATTTATAAAGTGGCCGGTGTCGATATGCTGGAAAAACACCGCGCTAACGTTGGGCTATAACAGGAAATTTTTATCATGACCGAGAAACAAAATAACATCGTCATTCTGCAAAACCCGATTACGCGTAAAGGCGGTGACGTGAAAAAAGTCACGATCACCGGTGCACTGAAACAGGCCGGATCGCTGCGTGGGTTGAAAGTCTACGATGTGATGACGTCCGATGTTGACAGCCTGCTGACGTTGCTCCCGCGCATCACCAGTCCGGCGCTGACGAAAGAAGAACTGACCACGATGGACACCTGGGACTTTTGCCAGCTATCCAACGCGGTGGCCACTTTTTTGCAACCCTCTTCCCCAGCGAACGAGACGGACGCGGTAACGGCGTAATTCAGTGCCCGTTTAACTGTGTTGAAGAGGTGATGGCCGACATCGCAGCAATTTTCCATTGGTTGCCGTCGGCGATGGATGCCATGCCAGTAGATGAATTACTGGCATGGCGCAGCCGAGCGGCCGTTAGAAGCGGAAACTCGGAATGACAGATCGCAATCTCAATATTCGCGTGGCGTTCAGCGCGATCAATAATATGGCTCGGCCCGTCAGTGCTGCACGCAGCGGCACGGCGGCGCTGGCCGATCAAATCAGAGCAACACAAAACACCCTCAACGGACTAGGACGGCAGGCCAGCAGCTTTGACCGACTGAGCGCCGCATCCGCTAAAACAACCCGCGAACTGGAACAAGCGAAAGCCAAAGCCGCTGCGATGCGCGCCGAATTTGGCGCAGCCAGTACACGAACGGATGAACAAAACGCGGCACTGAAGCGGCAGCGTGAGCTTATCCGGCAATTATCAACCGCTCAGACAAACGAAACCGAACAGCTAAAGCAATTACGGACAGAGCTGGCACGGCATGGCGTGATACTGGATCGCAGTCGCCGAGCGACAGACCAGATTAGCGATCAAACTGCGCGCTATAACCGCCAGTTAGCGGAACAGCAACGGCGACTGGCGGCAGTGACACAGGCGCGCACGCGCTACGATCGGATGCAGCAGACGGCAAGCAACCTGCGCAGCACAGGCACAATGGCGATCGGTGCGAGCGCTGCCGGTGCCTATGTCGGCGCTCGAATGATGGCACCCAGCCTGCAATCAGATAAAAGCGGCGCAGTGATTGCTGCGCAAAATGCTGAAGCCTCATCAATGGGTACGCAGTATTCACGCATGATTAAAGGCATCAATAGCGACGGGGTGAGTGATGACCTTGCCCATATCGCAAACACCCTGTCTGCGGTGCGTAGCTCACTGGGCGCATTGGGGGAAGTAGGCAGTGCTGAGTTAGACAGGATCACGCGCAAGGCGTTGGATATGCAATCCGTGCTCGGCGGTGATACGGCTGAGCATATCCAGATTGCTGCCATTATGATGAAAAATGGCCTTGCAGCCAGCAGCGACGAGGCATTTGATTTGATGGCAGCGGGAATGCAGCGCGTGTCATCACAAATGCGGGGCGAACTGCCCGAAATACTGCATGAGTATTCGACGCATTTCAGGAATATGGGCTACAGCGGATCAGAAGCTATGACGCTGCTGGTCAATATGGCGCAGCAGGGGAAATTTGCGCTGGATAAGACCGGCGATGCCGTCAAAGAGTTCTCAATCCGTGGCTCTGACCTGTCCAAGGCCAGCGTAGCGGCGTATGACACCATCGGCTTGAATGCGAAACGTGTCGCGTCGGCCATCGCCAGTGGCGGCGCACAGGCGCGTAACGCGATGCAGAAAACCGCGCAGGGGCTATTGAAGATTAAAGACCCCGCCGAGCGAGCAAATGCGGCTATTGCCTTATTTGGCACGCCAATAGAAGACCTGTCTATCGATCAGATCCCTAACTTTCTGTCAGCACTGGCAAATACCACAGACCAGTTTAGCAATGTCAGCGGAACAGCGGATCGCATGGGCAGCACGCTACGCGATAACCTGTCGGGGGATATCGACAAGCTGGGTGGCGCACTGAGTGGGTTACGTTTTGCCATCTTTGAAAATGACTCTGGCGTTTTGCGCAAACTGGCTCAGGGCGCGACGGCGTTAGTGAATAGCGTCCGCGAGTGGGTAACGGCTAACCCTGAGTTGGCTCAAACGCTGCTCGTTGTTGTTGGCGGTGCACTGGCGCTCACCGCAGCCATCGGCACCGTCTCTCTTGCGACTGGCATATTGATGGGGCCATTTTCCAAACTGCAACTTGGCCTATCCCTGTTAAGCGGTGGTAAGGGTATTGGCACCGTTACAAGTATGTTCAGCAGGCTTAGTGGCGTTATGACCGGTAGCCTGTCCAGCACCCGCGCGTGGGGTGGCATCCTTACCAGTATACGCAGTGGCATCGGTGGAATCGGTGGTATTGCCCAGAGCGCTGGCCGTTCCTTGCTGATGGCATTCACTCAGCCAGGCGCTGCGTTATCTGCGCTGGGGAATGGCGTGCGGATGCTGGCGACATCGGGATTTTCGGCACTGAGCGGATCAGGGATGGCGGTATTTAACATTCTACGTACTGGCCTCATGTTGTTGTTGAGTCCCATCGGGTTAATCGGCGTAGCAATCATTGCTGCTGGTGTGTTGATTTACAAATACTGGGAGCCGATCAAGGCGTTTTTCAGCGGCTACTTTAGCGGTCTGGTTGCTGGCCTTGAACCGGTTAAGCAATCCTTCTCAGCACTATCACCTATTTTTGACGGGATCGGGCGGGCGATTAGTGGCGTATGGGATTGGTTCACCAAACTGTTTGAACCGGTCAATGCCTCATCTGAATCACTGAAACAGTGCACGGACGCTGGGCGGGTATTCGGTGAAGTGGTCGGGGTGGCGATTGGCGGCGTAGTGACGGTTATTTTGAAAGTGGCCGAAGGGATTGGCTGGATACTGGAAAAGCTAGGTGTTATCCCTGAAGCCGCAAACGCCGCCGTCTCAGCATCAAATGCCATGAACGGGGCGATCCCACAAAAAGGTGATGAGCCTAAAAAGCCTGTTATGTATGTGTGGGATAAGAAACAAAAGAAAATGGTGGCGCAGGAGTGGAAGCCACAGCCCCCCAAAGAAGCCGATGCGGTTATTAAAACCGGTGAAGCAGCAAAACAGCCGGCGGGTGAAAGCAATACCCCTAAACCCAAAGGTGCATTGCAGGATTTGACTGGCAGCAACCCAACGACAGCAAAAACAGGCAGCAAGGCAACCACAGAAGAGAAAAAAGATCCCAACAAGCTGGGAGATATCGTTTTTAAAAATGTACCGCCCGCCGTCATGCTGGCGAACGGCTACCGTGAATCACAGGTTATGCCTGCACAGCCCAAAATCCCATTACTGGAACGCGTGAAGCAAACCGCCGGCCTGCTGGCCGCTTCCGTCCTGCCGTTCACTGTGCAACCCGTTGGGGCAGACGTTCCGGCCATCAATTCACCTGCAGCACAGATGAGAACGGCGATGTCTGCCGGTATGGCCAACACAGACAAATATGAAATCAATATCACGATTCAGGATGCACGCAGCCTGGATGAAGACAAACTCGTCGCCAGATTGCGACGGGAAATTGATGACATTGAACGCCGCAAGCAGAGTCGCCAGCGCTCACAACTGACCGATCACGTATAGGGTTTTTATCATGATGATGATTTTGGGTATGTTCGTTTTCATGCGGCAAACTACGCCGTATCAGTCGTTGAGCCATGACAGCACTTGGCGGCACGTTAAAAATGACCGAGTAGGTAAATCCCCGCATTATCAGTACATCGGGGCAGGCGAAGATAAGATCACGCTGTCCGGTGAGCTGTATCCAGAAATAACCGGCGGTGACGTGTCGTTAAACGTGCTGCAAACGATGGCTTACACAGGGAAAGCCTGGCCCTTGATCGAGGGGACGGGGAATATCTACGGTATGTACGTGATTACCAACATCAATGAAACCCGCTCTGAATTTTTCACGGACGGGAAAGCACGGCATATCTCATTCACGCTAAATCTTGAGCGTGTTAGCGAGGATTTACGGGAAATGCTGGGTGATATGGATATCGGATTATCCTTGTGACATCGACGCTTTTAACTGTGCTCGATGAAAAAAGCCCACTGCCTGGCAAACAGTGGGCTTCGCTTTCCCCGATGTATCATTATTGTTTTAAAACCATACACATAATGACATCGTGGTTGACTATTTTATAAACGTTTATACAGATCAATTTTTCGTTATTGATCGGCTGTAACGATCAATTCTTCATCCGGTACCATCGGCCATTCAATAGCCGTTGCGCTTACATCAACCCGACTTAGCAATACGGCGTATTTTTGCCACTCTGCCAGTGCCGCTTTCTCGTCATCTGTCGCAATGTCCAGATTGACCGCATACGTTAGTTCGTTGATGCGTGCCGTGGCAGCGGCTTTGCGTGCTGCCAGTTCCTGCTGTGCCGTCTTGAGCGCGGCTGCGGCTTTCGCGGCTTTGTCGATCACCCACTTTTTACCGTTCCACATGTCGAATTCGGTAACAGGTTTCAGCAGCGTGACACCTTCCGGCAGATCGCCGAACTGCGCCACGGTCTGCGCCTGTCGGGTTTCGGTGCTGTAGACCGTCTGGCCGCGATAGTCTTGTACGACTTCCCATGTCTTCCCGTCAACGGAACGGCGCAGGGCTTGACCAACGGGCGGTAACGCTGGCTCGTCTGCGTAGCTGTCAGCAGGCAGGCCAACGCCCTGCATGACATACTCATAACTTGCACTCTGATATTCGCGTGTAGCAGGATTAACGTGATAAACCGTAATCCAGCCCGTGTTGATTGCTAACCCGCGCTCATTCAGTTCTGCGTTTTTGATTTGTGTTGAATAGTTGCTCATTATGCTGCTCTCACGATGTAGTTAAATGCGATGTTACGCGGGCGGTTTTCATTTGCTGTCGGTACTGTGCGTCCTGCGTCAAATTTCATGCGAGTCGGGCATGAGTTACCAGCAGCATCAGGAATCGCGCCGACTGCGAATTCGTATAGCAGTTCAAATACACCACTCGACGACAATGTCTCACCAAGAAATTGCTGGCTTGCTGCGCTAGTCCAGATTTCGCCGACTATGTTCCTGATCGCGTCACTTTGAGCGCTAAGCAGAGCACGACCAGAATCGACGCCGCGCCCGTCATCCCAACCCCGCATAAATTCACCGCGCAAGTCTGGTAAAACACCTGCTGGATATGCTGCGGCCAGACGCGGAAATGCGGATATATCAAACGATTGACCGTTACATTTTAGCCAGCCGGTTGGTGCAGTGGCGCGCGGCCACGGCCGAGGCATTCCAGCTGTCGCCGCCAATTCGTTTTGCACAAACTCCGTTGATGCGAGCTGCGTTGTGTTTGTGCCAGTTGGTGCCGTTGCACCATGCGGCAATCCATAAAAGTTGATTGCGCCGTCGGCAATTCTAATTGACGCGCCTGACCGATGTTCGAGCGTCAGCCCTTGCTCATCTGCACCGTAGCGCAGACCAACGAACGCTATCGCTGTATCACTCGCAGCATTGTTGAATTGTATATATGCACGTTGTCCTTGCGCTTTTGGCTTTATTGTCAGCGCATCGTCATCAGCCGATAGTAATTTTTTCCCCGTAATGACCTGGAACGTGTCCGTACTCACTGCATTAATATTGGATAAAAATAATGGCTTATTCGGAATGTCTGCGCCGTTCTGGTCTTTTGCTAAAGCTCCAACTTCTGCGGCACTTAACGCAATATCAGCAGTCAGCGCTTTGCCGTTTACTGTTCGCCCTGACGGCACACGGCTATTGGCGTTTGTGTTGGCGTTGTTCGCTGCGGTGAGTACTTTGCCTACCTGAGTATCGGTTTCAGCTTTTGTGTAAGCCCCTATATCCACGGCATTTAATGCAATATCGGCGGTCAGCGCTTTGCCGTTTACTGTTCGCCCTGACGGCACACGTCCATTGGCGTTTGTGTTGGCGTTGTTCGCTGCGGTGAGTGCTGTGCCTACCTGATTATCGGTTTCAGCTTTTGTGTAAGCTCCTATATCTACGGCATTTAATGCAATATCGGCGGTCAGCGCTTTGCCGTTTACCGTTCTTCCTGACGGCACACGGCCATTGGCGTTCGTGTTGGCGTTATCTGCTGCGGTAGCGGCATTATTCGCAGTAGTAACGGCGGCTTTCACTGCCCGGGGGGTTGCGGCCAGAGCTTCACTGTCGCTGTTCGTTGCGTTACTTAGTTGTACAAAACCTTTTGCGTTTAGCGTGGCGTCTGGGTGTTTTCGGCCTCTCTCATGGGTGTCGATAGCGTTATCAACATAGCTACGCGTTGCCAGCACGACAGATGGGTCGATTTTCAGCGTCACGGCATCAGTGCTGCTGACAATCAGGATCATACGCACGGTCTGTATGCGTCCGCTGCCCTCCTGCAATTGGGGTTTGTACGTCTCAGGACAGTTGGCGATAGCAATCAGATTGCCGTCGTCATCAAAAAGACCGATTTCACGTATCCACCACCCGCCTTCATTTTCAGGAATGACCTGCTCGGCAATGATCTGGCTGGGGTTTTGTGGGTCAGTGCTCAAGGTATTGATTGCTGCGCGGCGTTTTTCATTAATTAACGTGAGTTGTGCTGGGCTCGGTGTCGGCAAGATGCCGCCACCATCACCAACGGCCATTTGTGTGATATTCAGGCGACTCCCTAACGCCGTAGCATTAGCCAGCTTTGCCGCGCCAATGTTCGTTAACAGGACAAGATATTTTGCACTCATGCGTTTACGCTCACGTTATCGATTAAATGTAATGCCGCGACTGTCACTTCCAGACCAGACACAGTGATAGTCTCAGGGAAATAGGGGTAAACGGTCAGCGTGTCGCCGCTGTAGCTAGTTGCCGCGACGTACGCTGCGCCTTGCGTGTCCAGGTTGATATTCAGCCCCAGCAGGTGACGTGATGCAGGCTTAGCGTCAGCAATCAGCCGCTCAAGCTCGTTGAAAACTTCTTCGGTAATACCACTGTCTTGCACGCCGATATCAAGCCGAAACGTGCCTGGCTCGCCACCGTACTGCCACCATTCGATAATTCTGATCAGATAGCCGAACGGCTCCACAACGCGACGCAGTGCGCCGATGGTGCCTTTGTGTCGATGGATGAAGTAGGCATCTTTTATCGCCTGACGCTTGATGATTTCAGGCCATTTTTCATCCCAGCGGTCAACAGAGAATGCCCATGCGAGGTAGGGCAGCAGGTTTGCCGGACACGAATCAGGGTTACATAACTGGCGCAGCGGGATTGGCGTGCGGGATAATTCCGCACAGGCTTTTGCTGCGGCAATCTCCAACTCGGATGAACCGACAGGTAACAGACTGTTATTCATCCGAGCCCCCGCTATTCAGTGTCCAGTTAGCGCAGTAGGAGGCCTGGCTTTTATCCAGCACGATATCTTCGGCAGGGCTTCCCAAATCAACGCGCTGCACTCCTTCGACATGAAGCGCAGCGAATATCGCAGAGCGGCGAATATCTCGGCCTAACCGATGCTGCGCGGTGATATAGGCCTGTAGGCGCGCTTCTGCTGTGATGCGAATCGGCTCGGCTTCCGGCCCTGGGTAGAAATACAGCGTGGCGGTAATGTCATAGGGGATGATGACAGCGGATTGAACGGTTACCCGATCGGCAACCGGCCGCACGTTCTCGGCGTTTAGTGCGGCATTAACGACCTGCAACAGCGCATTGCTGGCACTGCCATTACCGTCACGTGACAGCACGGTGACAGTGACGGTGGCAGGGCTGGGACTTACGGCGCTGGCGTCAGCGACTCGACCATCGGCGCTACGCGCATGAAATTCATAGGCCGCAGTCGGCCCCGCAACGCTCAACCCCTCAAATGCTTGCTGCGCGCGTGTACGCAGATCGGCGTCAGACTCCATGACCGCGTCAATGAGGGGGATCGCTTCAGTATCTGTTGCTGTGATAACCAAACGCTGCACATTGAAGTTAGCAGCAAGCTGTTCAAGGTCGCTTTCGGCAGCGTAGGCTAGCATGTTGGCGCTGGCCGCTTCGTTAACCCGCTGTCGCAATAACAACTCATGATAGACGGACAGTTGCAGCAACTTGGTTATCGGGTCGGATTCCAGCGCCAACGTGCGCGTGATGGCATCCCGTTTTTCTAACGGAAACAGGGCGATAAACATCGCTTTACGCTCCGCGTACAACGTTTCATAGTCCAGCGCTTCCACGACATCAGGCGCAGGCAATAGGGATAAATCAATCAATCCGCTCATCACGCCCCCTGTAGTGAAACCGTGGCGCTAAATGCCGCCATATTATCCGTACGCTTCGCCTGAAGTGTGACGGCAACGAGTCCGGCACCACGGGTTTCCAGCGTGATTTTTGTCGGTGTGATACGTGGCTCCCAGCGCATTAATGCACTGTAGATGGCTGACGTTATCTTTAGCTTTATTGCGAGTTCTTGAGGTTCGTCAATTAGAGAAAAAAGCTGCGAACCGTAGCTACGACGCATCACTCGGCTACCGACAGGGGTGATTAAAATATCGCGTACTGACTGGCTGATATGCTCATCATCAGCGATAGCGCGACCGGTACTGGCATTCATGCCGATGTATTTTTCATTACTCATTGCGGGCCGTCCGTTTTGCTACCGCCGCGCTGTACGCCGCCGTGTGTATGACTGTCTACAACCACGCCGTTTGATGATATTTGGCCGCCGGTGTGGGTGATATCACCCCGCATCGTGCCGCCTTTTTCTACGCTGAGCGTTTGCGTGCTGAGATGCTGGGTGCAAATCACTTTAGGAGTGTCCAGCGTGATAGATTCAGCCGCTTCAACGATCACATTTTTGACGCCTTTAACGGTCATCGTTGAGGTGTTTGCATCATATGTTTCGCTGGCTCCATCGGGATAAACGGTAGTGTGTACCTTTGGGGTGTTGCTGGGCGCACTGTGCTGATTGGAATACAAACTGAACACGATCACCGCTATTTCCAGATCGCCGCCTGGTGCGACCATAACAACCTGCTCACCAACCGACAGCGGCCACCACGTTTTTGCATCACCTGCGCGTGCCACACCCCAGCGTATCCAGTCAGTCGTATTCCCGCCGGTTTCTACGCGGGCTAAATGACGCGCATGATCGACATCGATAACCGTACCGATACGGATCAGGTTATGCAGCAGGCGGTCAAACTCATTGGTGGTCATGGCTGGCGCTCGGTAATTAATTCATAGCGCCAGTTTCAGATGTCGCGCGCGGGCGCACAACGAAAGGGGATTGTAGGGGGGCGGTAACAACTAATCGGGCTGAATGAAGTTCGTAATGATATCAGCTACCCAGTCGAGATCGGGGGGCGTAAGGCCCAGCAATTCACGGATGGGGTAACGCACGGACGAGCGTCCTATTTTGTCAGCCTCGCCGAACTGGTGAATACGCGCGATGATGCCTGCCTGACCGCTGAAACCAACGGCCGCGCTATTGGGTGATGTTTCGATGCGTAAAAAACGGACGGTACGCAACTTGCGGAACATCTTTTCTTTACGTGCCGGTGCGGCGGAGACGCTACTTACGTTAATACTGAGATAGCGATCGATGTCAGCACGCAGGAACGAGCGCAAACCGCCGCGACCAACATCAAAGCCGGTAATCATTCGCTCACCGCTGCGGCCTTTGCTGCTGTGCCAGTTACGCAGCTCTCGCGCCTCACCTTTCCACATAAATCGGACACCGCCTTGTGTGCGGCGCGTTTGCTTTTTACGCCCTTCGTACGACGAACTATCGGGATTCTTTTGCTGTGCAATCCGTTGCTGCTGGCGCTTACGTAGCCCCGTTGCAATCTGTCGTGATAAGCGACGTCGTTGATTAGCGGCCAGGTGTTCGACAACAGATTGCAGATACCCATCCAACTCCTGAAACAGTGCATCGTTCTGGCTCATCATTGACCTGCTGTCGAGTCATGAACAACCATGTTAGCCACATCGCCATTTGTCAGCAGTGACCATCCGTCCATACCTTCCATCGGGTCGGAAGGCGGGTCAGCACGATGACGAATGTTGATTTCGCCAGCGTCATTGCGAGTGACGATCACCGCCTCATCGGCCTGAATGCGGATCAGTAAATCGGCAGTGCTATTACTCAGTAAATCGGCCTCAAACGTAATACCCGTTTTACGCCGTTCTGGGTTAAGCAATAAATCCGGCTGATAGATTCGCGCCCACATTAGTATTGGCACCATCAGCGTATCGATAGAATGCGGGTAGTCCATTGCCAGCACTTCCAGCGTGTAGCGATATTCAAAGGAGGCGGAACGCGCACCGGTACTGATTGCATTACCTTTCTGAACATAGACGACCAGTTGATCAGGATTTTCGCGTAACCACGGCACCTGTTCGCTAATGGCTTTTCTCAGCAGCTCCGCTTTTAGCATGTTATTTCTCTCTCTGTTGTTCGGCCTGGCGAATTAGTGCCTTGTCGTGGTTGGCGCTCTCCAGCGCAGCCAGCAGCAGGCTATTCCAGTTAACAGACTGGCCGTAGGTCAGCCGATTATTGACTATCGCGCCCTGCGGCAGCGGTATTACTGTCGGTTCGGTTAGGTTCGCTGGCAGGGGAACGCACGCTATCGGCACGTAAACGGTTCGCGTAGTCGAGCAACGGCACAGCAGCGCCATCAGGCACAAACTCATCACTACAGACTTGACCGGCCAGTGCCTGATTAATGGTCTGGCTGCGTGTATCGGCATCTTGTTGTATCCGGCGTTTATCATGCTCAGCCTCACGGGACAGCGTGTTGAATATCTGGAAGGTACGTTGCTGATTACTGATAATGCGACTGGTACTGTCCCGCTCGTTGATTAAGGTTGCCACTTCACCGGAAAGGCGCTGTGATTCTTGTCGGTAGTGGTCAGCCAGTGCGATAGCAGTGATAAACAGCAGCGCGGCGGCTAATGTCGCTATAACTTTTCCAGACATAGCACTCTCTCGGCCTCGCGGCGGTTGGTTAACCCCTGCCAGACCTGACCAACGGCTTTATTCCAGCGGCGTAATTCATTACATGCGCCGGTGAGATCGCCACGGTTCAGCTTTTTAAGCAGGGTCGAACGCTCAAATGCTCCCGCCCCCACGTTGTAGATAAAACTGGCTAGTGCAGCGCGCTGTAACTCACTGAGTGGAACCGTAACCAACCGATCGATGGCATGAAACGCGGGCTTTAAATCCTGCTGTAACAATGCTTCGCATTCAGCGCTTGTCTTGTAGTCACCCGCCTTTACATCACCGGTATGGCCGTAGCAAATCGTCCAGACTCCCGCAATATCACGGTAAGCGGCGTTCTCTTTTCCCTCAAAAAAGCCAACGAACACAGTTGCTATCACCAATGCACACGCGGTAACGACGGGAATGATTTTCTGTTTCAGTGCTTCAGGTAACATCACGGCCTCTGCGTCCTGTGTCCTGCCCATTCATCACGCGCAAAGCGTCCAGCGTTTCAGGCAGGTTTTCATGATCAACTTTCCTGACCAACTCACGCATTAAATCTGTGCGTTGTACCTGGTCACGCTCTATGTTCTTTTTGTGGTTCCGGTTCACCCAAAACGTGAGCAGCCCGATAGCAATCCCTATTAGCGTTGCCCAGTCGCTCAACGTCATTCGTCCTGCGGTGGCGATCAGCGTGGCAAGCAGGTAGGTGATGGCTGACGCCACGCGATCCGTTGTCAGTCCCATAGCTGTATGATTTCCTGTTGTGTTGCTGCGGTAACGTCTGGCAGCGTGACCAGCAAGCCAGCCGGTAACAATGGCCCACGTTCACACAATCCTGGATTTGCCGCATAAACCCCTTCGGTTACACCGTCTGTTCTACCGTAATAGCGCCAGCACAGCAGATCGACGGTGTCATTTTGCTGCGCACGAACCTCCATCAGACCAACTCAGCCATGCCGCGATTAACGCCGAGGATGTCGCGAATAGCCCAGCGTCCGTCGCGCCACAGCGTGTCAATCTGTGAACTCAACGCTTCTGCGTGCTTTTCTCCCTCGCGCGTGGTGTCGATATCGCGATAACCCTCAATCAACAGCGCTTTGGTGATGGAATACACCGCACGGCGGTAGCGCCAGACCAGCACGGACTCGCCATTGATCTGGTCGATTTCGTCAGCGCCTTCTGACTTAACATCAGACAGGGAGGCAAAGCCGCGTTGCTCCTGACTGCCTCGCCAGTCGCTCAACTGGCCGTTAACATGCGCTACCGCTTCGATGGCTTTATCCATCAGGCGATCCGTTGTCACCTGACCATCGAGACGCATCGCACGGCGCAGGGCTGACAGAACAATCACCGGCCAAAATGCCTGGCTCGTCACTTTCGCATCCCCATCGTTGATGGTGTCCTGCGTGGCCGGCCTTACCGGCTCTGTTGCAATCAGGCTCATGGCGTTACCTCAAAAGACAGGCGGTGGACGACGTAACACGACACAATAAATTGCCCATATTACGCCGTGCCGCCTGGTGCGCGGGGGCACGTTGGGTTACGACGCGCTTTTTCGGGCGCGTGGTGTCGTAGTTCGTGATGCTTTCGCCGCCGTCGATTTACGCGGCGCTCTTGCTGCTTTGGCGACGGGGTTGTCGGCTGGATTATCCGCAGGCGGTGTCGGAGGCGCGTCCGTGTTTTCTGTTTCTGCCTCGGTTGCTTTCTTGAGCGCCCGCCCCAGTAACTCGATATCGCGTTTAACACCGATGCCATCAAACAAGGTAACCGCCCGTTGCAACCAGTCGCGCGCGGCGCTCAGTTCGTTAGCATCCAGACGCAAGGTGTAGCCCAGCGTTTTGTAAAGTTTGGCGCGCACCTGATCTGGCATGTCTTCGCCAGCGGTAAGCTGTTCCAGTTGCAACAGCAGCGCAGCGGGCAAAGGCGCACGGCTGGTATCAGCCTTGAAGACCGCCAGTGCCGGATCGCAAATCTCATCAACCAGCGTGGTGGCGACTGTGCGTTTGTACTGGTCGGGCATCGGCAGGCGATGGCGCAGGACATAATCAGCAATACGCAGCGCATCGCTAGTCAATCCGGCATCGATCGACCAGATCATGATGGTGGTCAGCACCTCATCAGCCTGGCCGCTATCTGCCGCCAAGACGCCATTAACCCAGCCCTGATAATCGGGTAGCAGTTCCCGCTTCAGTTCGGCCTTTGTCGCGGCAGATTGCACCTGGCTTAAACGGGATTTATCCATCCTCAGCCGATGCAGTTGCTGTTCGTAGGCGGTGTGCTCAACGTCACCGCCGTTTGATTTGCCGTGGCGCTGGGCCATGACAGTTTGAAAATGTCGCTGTGCAGGTGTCAGCATGATGCCCCCTTGACGCAGGCCGAACGTTATCCGGCCCGCTGTCGTTGAAATTAGCCTTCTACTGGTGCAACTGGTGCCGCTTCAGCAAACGTAATGCCTTCAATCAGGCACCCCGTGCCGTAGTCTTCAATGACATAGGCGTCATTGGATGACTCATAGGTCGCAATACGGTTGCGTTCAGGCTCATCACGCACGGCGCGGCGTTGCTTGTCTTCCTGCCAGTAGATCGACAGGTTGCTAAACGGGGTAATCAACATGCTGCCATCAGGGAAGAACGGCGCGATGAAGGTTGGCAGGTTACCGATAGCTTTACGCGATACCAGCAACTGACCAGCCAGCGCTTCCGAATTGGGGTTGTTGGTATTGATGGCGTTAATCAGCGGGAACTCTTTACTGACCAGAATCTGACGGCCGCAAATAACCACCAGGTCTTGTGATGTTTTAAACCATTCATCCAGCAGTGAATTGATGGCGTCATAGACCACGGCGTCGAGGTTGCCGTAATCGCCTTTCGCGATGACTTTATTTTCATCATCGCGGCTGGTGACTTTGATATTTTTCATTACGCGCTGTGCGGCATGGCGGCGATATTTTTCCAGCCAGCCGATATTCACGTCCTGCAACAGCGGGTTGGTTGCCAGATTGGATTTATCCGCACGCGAGGTGCCGTTAAAACCAATCATGATGCGATCGAGCGCTTTACGCTTGATGATCTGGTTGCTAATGCGCTGCTGGAAGTCGGGGAATTTGGCCCACATATCCAACTGCGGGTAGCTGATGAAGGTATCCGTATTGGTTTGCTCACAGCGGTATTTATCATCATCCATCGTGTGAACGGATTTCGGTTCACGCCGATCCGTGGTTGACGTATTCGAGCTGGATACGGGGCCGCTGATACCCAGCCCCAGTTTTTGACCTTCCTGATCGGATACGCCGGTGATATTGATCTTTTGCAGCAACTCGCTGGATTGCTGAACTTTATCTTCCAGTTTCTGCTGTACTGACGGTGAGATGCTGAACTGCTGGGTAACGTGCGCAGGCTGGACGCTGTTAAGATCAGCCTGGCGATTAATGTAAGCGTCGTACAACACGCGGGTTTCGTTCTTCATGTTAGGTTCCTGCGATATTCGGTTTAAAGGGTGATTAGCAGTCTGCTAACACAACGTTGGATTGCTGATTGCCACCAGAGGCAGGCGGGCGCTGGCTAAAGTTGCCATCCTGTCCGGCAAGCTGTGCTTTCAGCTCGGTTAATGATTGCGTCAGCGTTGACACGTTGCCTTTTAGTTCGGTGTTTTGCGTTTGCAACGCACTGAATGCTTCAGTTTTATCCAACAAATCACGCTGACTTTGTGCGATCAGTTCAACGGCTTGTTTCAGCTCACCGTTTTCTTTATTGAACCGCTGCTGACTGCCGGTTAGCAGTTCCGTGATGCGGGAAAAGAAGTTTCGCCCAGCGTCGCCGGTCGGCGCACCGTCTTCAAATTCCAGCGTGATCGGCGTATCAGCGGCCGTGAAGAAACATTCAGGGCTGGTTTTTCGCCCATCCAACGGGCCTTTTCCGCCGCACTTGGCGTTAAACTCCAGAATGCCAACGCCCAGACTGGCGGGATCGTCCGTCATTCCCAACCCCATCAGATAGGCTTCGCCGGTGTCAGCGAAAGAGGGGTGAATTTCAATACTGGGGTAAATCTTCTGGCGCTTTGTGTTCAATGCCACCATGTCATCAGTGGCATCAATCTTGATTTGTAACGCGAGTTTGCCTTTGAGCGGCCCATCCTGAATTTCAAACTCACTGACTTCTTCTACATCGCCATACGCCCGAAAATCGCTGGTTGGCGAGTAACCGCGAATGTGTTCAAGGTTCACGCGCGCACCGCGCACCTGCTTGTTGAAGTTTTTCGCCATTTGTGAAATATGCACGCGCTCGAGCATGCGGCCGTCGCAGGTCGCGCCCTCAACAGCGGCAAGAAACGGTTTTGAAATCGGCATGTTAATGCTCCGGTGATAACAGGGTGACTGTCTGATACCCCTATCATCACCATGCTTCACCGCAGGCGCTATCGGTGCCGTTTGTGGCGGAACCACGACAACGGGAGCCGATATTTTGCCGCGCGCGGGCGCGATAGCCTGTATGCATGAATCTACTTTCCGATATCCGCAACGAAGCCAAAAGCCTTTACTGGCAGGCTTATAGCATCCCTCAAATCGCTCAGCGGCTGGGGGTGAGTAACAACACGCTGTATTCATGGCGGAGGCGCGATAAGTGGGATGACAGCACGCCGATCCAGCGGGCGCAGGAGCGCACGGAAGTGCGCTATTTACGATTGATCGAGAAAGACGACCTCACGCCGCATGACTTTAAAACCATCGACTTGTTAGGGCGTCAGATGGCGCGTTTTTCACGCGATGAACGAAAGGATCAGGAAAAGGAGACACGGAAGAAAGCGCCGAAGAACCATTTTACCGACGAACAGATCGCACAGCTCCGCGCCCTGGTACTGGGATCACTCTACGAGCACCAAAAGCGCTGGTACAAAAAGCGCAAGCAGCGTAACCGCGCGATACTGAAAAGCCGCCAGATAGGCGCTAGCTGGTATTTTGCGCGTGAGGCGCTGTTAGATGCATTGGAAACCGGCACTAACCAAATCTTTCTGTCGGCCAGCCGCGCGCAGGCGTACCAGTTCAAGCGGTTTATTCAACTGCTGGCATCAAGCATCGGTGTGGAGCTGAAAGGCGGGGACGCTATTGTGCTGTCGAACGGCGCAACTCTGTACTTTCTCGGTACGTCAGCGGCAACCGCACAGAGTTACACCGGCAATCTGTACTTTGATGAATTCTTTTGGGTTAGCAACTTTCTTAACCTGCGTAAAGTCGCGGCGGGGATGGCGACGCAAAAAGGATTGCGCCGCACGTACTTCTCCACGCCATCCAGTGAAGAACATGAAGCCTATACGTTCTGGACAGGTGATTTCTTTAACAAAAGCCGCCCTAAAGCGGAACGGGTAGAGATCGACGTTACCCACAAGGTGCTGAAAAAAGGGCTACTGTGCGGCGACAATATCTGGCGGCAGATCGTCACCATTCATGACACGTTAGAGCAAGGTTTTGACCTGGTTGATCTGGATGAAATTAAGTCTGAAAACAGCCCTGACGATTTTGAAAACCTTTACGCCTGCCGTTTTGTCAGCGTCGGTGAGCGGGCTTTTGATTATACCGCGCTGATTAACTGTGGCGTGGATGGCTACAACGATGACGTATGGCCGGACTGGCGACCCTACACGCAGCGACCGTTAGGTAATCGCCCTGTCTGGATAGGCTACGATCCGAGCGGCGACAGCGGCACGGGTGACAGCGCTGGTCTGTCTATTGTCTCACCGCCTGCCGTTCCTGGCGGTAAGTTCCGCGTGATTGAGGTACGGCAGTTACGCGGCATGACCTTTGAAAAACAGGCTGAAGTCATCAAAGAGCTGACCCACCAATACAACGTGCAGTTTATCGGCATTGATAGCACCGGAAACGGTAGCGCGGTGCATCAACTTGTCGTCAAATTTTTCCCCGCCGCCGTGAAATATCAATACTCGCCCAGCGTTAAACGCGAACTGGTACTGAAAGCCCAAATGCTGATCCGTGCGGGGCGCTTTGAGTACGACGCGGGGATGATGGAACTGGCGCGGTCTTTCATGACGGTACGGAAATTTGTTACGCAGGGCGGCATGACGTCGTATGCATCAGACAGGACAAAAGGCAGCAGCCACGGCGACATAGCGTGGGCAACCATGCACGCCTTACACAATGAACCAATCGGCAGCGAGTCGGGCGGTAATGATGGATTTATTCAGGAGTTCTAACCATGTCACGCAAGAAACATTACTCGCACACAGCCAGCCAACGCAGCCCAGCGGCACAGACACCCGTAACAGGGGAACTGATCCAGCAGCCGATTGAGTCGCTACAGTCTTTCTCATTTGGCGATGCCCAACCCATCATGGACAGACGCGACTTGTTGGACTGCATGGAGTGCGCCAGAAATGGCCGTTGGTACGAGCCACCGATCAGTACCTACGGTCTGGCCCGTATGTTTGACGTTGCCGTGCATCATCAGTCACCGATACTGTTCAAGCGCAATGTCATCATGTCCTGCTACGAACCACATCCCCTGTTATCACGGCAGGATGCCAGCGCCTTTGTACTCGACTGGTTGGTATTCGGTAATGCGTATTTGGAACTGAGAAAGAACCGCATCGGCCAGCCACTGAAACTAAAGCATACCCATGCCAAGTACACCCGACGCGGGGAGAACCTGGATCAATACTGGTTTGTGACGTACTACGCCAACGATCACGAATTTGAGCCAGGCAGCGTGTTTCACGTTAAAAGCCCTAGCATTCACCAGGAAATATACGGTACACCGGAATACATGGCAGTGATCCAATCGGCGATGCTGAATGGTGAGGCCACGCTGTTCCGGCGTAATTACTACATCAACGGTAGCCATGCAGGGGTGATCGTCTATCTCACCGATCCCATCACCAACAATGCTGACGTTGAACAACTGAAGAAGTCGCTGAAAGATGCACGTGGCGGCGGGGCATTTAAAAACCTGTTTGTTTACGCGGCAGGCGGGAAGAAAGACGGCCTTCAAATCCTGCCATTCAGCCAGATTGCAGCCAAAGATGAGTTTACCGGCATCAAGGACGCGACCCGTGACGACATGTTAGCCGCGCACCGTGTCCCACCTAATTTAATGGGGATTATGCCGAACAATGCAGGGGGATTTGGTGACGTGGAGAAAGCGGCTAAGGTCTTCGCCATAAACGAGCTCATGCCGATAATGGAAAGCCTGAAAGAGCTTAACGACTGGCTAGGGATCGAGGTACTTCGGTTCAAGCCGTATGCTCTGGCCGACAGTGCAATGTAACCGCGAAAGTCATTCAAAACCATTCACCTAGCCATCAAACATCAAGCCGGACAGCCGCAAGGTTGCCCGGTTTTTTTACGTCTGCGTAAACGCACCTGAATGCGATTCTGAGCGACGCATCAGCCGAATGATGCCGTGATTGACTGAGATCGAGACAACACAATGACGACGTGATGAGGATGCAGCAGCATATGAACCAGCATACCCATCTTATCCCCCTCAGCGCGCGAGGGTTCCCCCGCCACGCCCGCGCGCTAAACTCGCCTCTTTTTGTGCAATATCTCAGGGTAGAGGAAGCCGCGCCTGGGCGGGCGCGGAATAGGGTTTACTGATGTGAAAAATTTGTGCAGAGTTTTGCGATTTTGTTCATTGTAAAAAACTGCGGTGGCTTTTTGAAAAAAAGGATTCCATAGCCTGTTAATTACTTCTTTTTTGCTCTTCTGATATGAAGGCTGTCTTCGCTAGGCAGATTGCGCCTTATCACTTTGCTCTTTCTCTTTAAGCTTCACGTAAGTTGCTGTATCAAAAAAAGAAATACCTTCAATTGTATCTTTTGGTACCAACACTCTGAAATCATCCAAAGACAGCCTGCCATCATCAAAACCGCCACCGATTCCATTATCAATATAGTGACGTCTATAATTTGTCGTCACTGTAATCGTTAAATCATCTTTATCACGATAGCCACTAAGCAAAGGAAGCAATTGCAGATATTCAGCCCGTCCATGCTCAAATTCGGGGCAGGAAACTATACCTACATAAAACTTTCTTGTGCTAAGTGTAATAATAACGGGGAATTTTCTTACGGCTGCTTCAATTAACATACTTTCATAGGGATCGCTGTGAACAGCTTTTATTAATGCCTCGATCCGCCGATTTGCATTTTTGCATGTATACCACCGCATCATTCGGCCAGAACCGAATGCAAGTAACATTGAGGAAATACAAAACAAAGCAAACTTGAAATCCGTAAACTTAAATTCAGTTGCTGGGGACAATGGGAAAACCTTATTTAATGAATCCTTATCAAAAAATTCATTAAATAAAAGCAAATTATAAAGCCATCGAAACGCCCCTAAGACGCTTAACGCAGAACAAAAAATCCAAGCACAAACTGTAAATACAACGCCCCAAGCCGCAACATAAAAATAAGCGCTCCAACCTTCGGAGCGCTTAAAAATGTATCTAGCTGAAACCGAGCTAACAACGTATAGATAACCACTAATCAACGCCAAAGCTAAAACGAGAGTATTCATCCAGCCTCACGCTCTCTTATGCAGGGATCGTTAGCTTCGACATCCGGCAGACTCTCAATCTGATGCCTTATAGCTTCTATAACTGCATCATTATTAAGGTTTAACTGCACATGCCCATTTTGACTTATGGTATAGCTACCTACGTTCTCTTGCAGAGCCTTTCTCAATCGATCTTTGGAACTGAAAATTAAGTCTGTTGTAATAATTGACATGTTGTCCTCCCACATGATTTTCGTTAACCACAGGAAACTTAACGAAAAAAACAATCCACAGCATTATCAACAAGTAAGTTATCCTAGTTCTATTATAGATCTTTTCTGTGGATAACTAATGTATTTTAGTGTTTATGTATAGTAAAGATGCCTCTATAGCAATAAATTTATCCATTTATAAATCAAAATTGGCTTTATCCACTACATGTAGTGCCTTAACTGAAAAATCGGCATATTCATATCATTACCCAGATCAAATGAATGAAGAAGCCATTCTATGGACATGGCTATGAAGCCTCACGCAATACGGCGATGCGTTGCAGCAGATCCGCCGCTTTATCCTGATATTCCACGTCTTTTTGCTTACTTGTAGGTGTTCGACATAGACAGCCGTCAGCGCTGGCAACGTAGGCATAACCTGCGAGCGTGATCGCGTTGCCTGTTTCCAACCGCCGCAGCTCACCGGCGCTGATATCCCAGCCCAGCGAACAGGCGAAATCGGCAATACTGGCGCGCCAGTCGTCCGACCGTTTACTAACAGTCTGTTTTTCAGTCGCTTTAATGGTCTGAGTTGTGGACGAGTGTTCTTTATGTCGCCGATCCGGTGGCTTTGATCGAAGACGGTTGAGCAATCCACGCCGTTCCGTGTCGGTAATGTGCTCAAAGTCCGTAATTTCTGGCTCTGACGCACTGCCAATCTCTCTATCGGCGGGTTCGGAAATGCTTATTTTTTCGTCGCCCGTAGAGTTATTGACAGAACTCCAAGCGTCGCCGGTTGGCGACGTAACGACCAACCCACGCCCAGCGCTATCATTAGTGCCTGCGTCTGCTACTTGTTTTTTGCGGATTTTCCACTTAACGAGACGGGTACAGATACGCGATAGCTCACCTAAGCGCGGCGAGAAAACACCAAAGATTTTTTCTGGCGTCTCGCCGTAGTCGTTTTGCTCGTCTGCATCCTCATACGCGATACGCACGGTGTATAGCTCACGCGGGATTAACACGCCGCCTTGCTTTTCGATGTAGGTAGCGAAACAGCCTGCGTCCGCAGAGGCTAGTACGGCATCCATTGCAGGATCACCAAGCTGCGCGGCACCACGCCTGAAGGTTCCGGCCTCTTTCTGCACTGCGGTAAGCTGGTTCGCCAGCTTACGTAGTTCGCGCCAGACAGTGACCGGCGGCAGGCCGAACGGCTGAAACTGCCGGATGTTATGTTGAGACGCCCAAGCCATCGCAAACCGTGCGGTTTCGCGCAGAGGCTTTCCGGTTTCGTTATCACGCTCACCGTCAAGTGCGTAGCCGTCGATGTTTTTACTGATATATTTGGCAACATAGGCCGTTGCACTGCCTTTCTTGGGATCGAGCCTTTTCGCTTTAAAGCGTGCGCCGGTATTACGGCCCAGCTCCGCGCGGTCTACAGCGATGAAATATTCACGAAGAATTTCAGTGATTTCTTTCCGGTCTTCTGGCGGCATGAATAGCAATACGTGCCAGTGCGGCGTAGCGTCGTGATGCGGCTCTGCGACGCGGAAGCCATACGGACGCAGGCCGCGCCGGTTCAGTTTCGACATGGCTTTAGCCCATGTCTTACATAAATAGCGCTGCCCCTGCCGAGGGGATGACGTATCCCACTTGGGATTCTGATGACCACTCTGAATAGTGGCGTGATAACGCGATGGGCAAGTGATAGTAAGAAAAACACCCTCGTCACTGCGCGATATTGCAACCATTTCGACACCCGCCATGCGCGTCATGAGTTCGTGACGGCGAATAACCGGATTGCTGACGCTTGCGTAAACCATATTTTCCAGCGATGCGACGTTACCGTCTTCATCAACCAGTTCATGCGCCTTAAAGAATTCGCGGTTTTTGCGGCGCTGCTCCTGCCACTGATTCAGTGCATCAATACTGACGTAAGGCATCCGTTTTTTATGGATCACGCCGATGGCGCGGAACTGGTTTTCTCGCCATTCGCAGCGCAAACGCCACAACTTACGCCCCCACCAGTCAGGGCTGATGATGCGCAGAATGGCGGAGCAAATACGTTTTTTTGATTCGTTATCGCAAATGATCACGCCCCAGCACGGCGGCGTTACCCGTAGCGCCAGCATTTCATAACCCAAATGCCAGAAAAGCGCCTGGATCTCATCATTGGTCATATCGGCGGGCAATGTGTTGCCGCATTCGGTTTCAAACATTTCCGTGATGCTGGCCGCAATAGCATGACCGGCGTTAATCGCCTCATGTTTCGTAAACTCTGCCAAATGCTGCCAGCGTGCGCGCCAGTAGCTGGCAAGCTCTGACGTAAAACCGTCACGCACACCTTGCTTGGCACGCACAGCATCAAGACGCAGCAGGGCTTTTTTCACGGTTCCCATGAAAAAGGCGCTGACGTGTCGCGGCTCGCGGTTGGCGCGCAGCCATTCTATTTTTTTCCGGTAGGTATCGCGGATAAAAAACGGTTGTTCGAGTAAGCGTGCTTCAACACCTTCCGGCGTTTCCATCCAGTTTTGTAATGCCGCTTGATGCTCGTCCCGTACAGCTTCTGCGAACTGGCGGCGCATTGTCAGTAACGTTGAATTAGGCTCGAAGTAGTCCAGCCGCGCGACGGCCTGCTCGAAATCCAGATCGGAGAAAGCGGCGCGTGATACCAGCCGCTTAAGATGCTGCTCGACGGCTGGATGCGGCTCAGGGGTATTTACGACAGAAGAAGTAAAAGATTCAGCGATCCCCTGATACGGCGAGATCGCTGGACGTGGTGCATTCCACGGGTAGGCCCACTGTTCGGACATTACTCACAAACCCCAGCGTAAACGCTGTTGCAGACCATCGGATCGACGACTTCGCCCAATAAATCGAACTGTCGCCCCCCCCTGGTTGTTAATGCCCAATCTCTGTAGGTGTGGATACCGTGAGACTCGACGCTAATACACTCAATGCGGCGCTCTGATTTTTTGGGATCGTTTGTTGAGGGGAAGAATGTTGAGTTCTGACGACGAGAACATGCCGCAACAAGGCGTTCCCAGCGCGCTACTCGCTCAACCTCTTCAGGCCAACGACGGAAGATTTCTGCAAGCTCTGACTTTCTGGCATGGATGCACGGCATACAGCCGACACGGCTACAGCCTTGCTCATAAAGTGGATTAGGCTTGACGCCATACCGCCTAGCTAATGCGAAAACATCGGCGTGTTTCCAGTGAAGAATGGGACGATAGATGCTCAGACGAGGGCCAAGATCAAAACCGTTTTCCCATTCTGACAAAAGGGCGCGCGACGCGGATTCTTCGGCACGAACACCTTGCCAAGAGACAACTTCAAACCCCGCATCAATGATCGGTTCAACAACTTGTAGCCGGATAGGTTCATGCTTTAACTCAGTTGAACAAAAACGGCGTTTCGTTGATGGAAAGCGACCCTTCCACATGCACAGATCAAGAAATGGGATGCCGGTGGGATGCAGGGTATCTAACGCAGTAGCGATAATGTTTGCGGCCTGTTCATCAGTAAAACCACATTCTGAAACAAGCGTGATAGGCCACTTTTCGGCAATGAATTTTCTTTTACCTGCGATTTGCCGAGAAAAATCGGCATGGACACGCCTGATTTTCCCTAGTTTGGATTCCAGATAATCCAAATATTCCATGGTCTGAGGATGTTCGTGACCAGTATCAGCAAAGGCGGGAATGTGGCTAACGCCGTTCTCCACGGCTAATAGCCATTGAGCAAGGCTATCTTTACCGCCTGAGACGCTAATAACATTGATTGTGTCATCATAAAAACAACGTGGATCAATCATCAGAATGCCTCTCACAGTGGAATCGGGTTTTCTTCGGATTCCCAATAGCCGGGGAGTACATCGCTATCGGATTCATCTCCGCAGCCGTCGCAGGTTTTCAGCACGCCGATCACTTCTTTTGCAGCACCACGCGTGATGCCGCTTGCACTGATAGAGCGCTGAACGGCGATTTCATGGAATTGATAGTGCTGATAAATCTCGCGCGTAGCGGGGGTGTCACTATTTGAGATAACAACCGGCACGCCGCGTGAAAGGTTTACGCTCAACAGCACCGCCGCTAAATCTCGATGATGGTCGTGGGTAAAAGAAGCATGGTGATATTGCGTAAAATTGGCCGTGTCGCTGGCTGGCAAATAGGGCGGGTCGCAATAGATAACGGTACTTTTGTTTATCCCTTTGATTGTCAGAGTCTTGCGGAAATCTGCCACGGAAAAAACGGTTTTAGTGTCGTTGGCTTTTTCAGCAAACAACCGTATTTCATGCTCAGGAAAGTATGGTTTACGGTACTTGCCAAATGGGATATTGAAATCCCCTGCATTGTTATAACGACATAGCCCGTTAAAGCCATGTCGATTCAGATATAAAAATAGCGCGGCTGTAACTGTGCTGGGGTTTGATTTTTGATAGTTAAAGCTCAGCCGATTACCGTTATACGCATCTGCATTATTGCCACTATTAAATAGCTCACGCGCAGTGGCTATTAACCGCTCTGTATCATAAGCGGCGCACTGATATAAATTAATCAGATCGGGGTTGATATCAGCCAGCACATAGCTGGGATAGTCGGTATTCAGGAACACAGACGCACCGCCAACGAACGGCTCTATAAGACAATCCCCTTTCGGTAGAAGCGGGAGTAAATCAGGCAGGACGCGGGTTTTACCCCCCGCCCATTTGATGAACGGGCGGATCATACAATTATCTCCTGCGACGAGTGCTCGAAGCGTTCTGCCTCTTTGTGCAGCAGTTCGATCACTTCTGCTGCTGAAAGCTCCTTTTGCTGCGCGTGAATGGCTAGCGCTGCCAGACGCTGAGCAAACGACCAGTGCTGGTCTTTTTTTTCTTCCAGACGTGCTTTTTTTAGCAGCTCGATAAGTGCTTCATTGAGATCTACTTTTATCTCTCTAACTTCTGCATTTCTCATCGTTATTTCCTTTTTTCAGGTAATAGAAATCCCGGCGGGTTTACGCCTTTAAAAACGGAATTTATTACGGTTAAAGAATTAAATGTTTGGGGAATAAACTCACAACTGCTTTAAGTTTATTCATCGCCTTAATCAGCTTTGCTTTTTCTTCAGTTATCAGTTCATTAAATTTCAGGTTACGCCGTTCCTTATCAATATCTGCTAATTCAAATATCGCTGACAGTACGCGCATATTTTGATGATAATCGCCGTCTATCTTATCTCGCATATCGTCAATAAAGCGGCACATGTCTTTTTCACTGTTTGTGTTGAAGTGTTTTCCCCTCAGCATAGCTATGTGATTCAGCCCGTCAGTTCTAGCCGCGATACTCAGTGGAACTGCGCGGACGGCTTCGGTGTTAGCCATGACAGTTACGCCGCAATACCCATCAAGCGGGCAAACCAGCGGCGCTTTTGCTTAGGCGCTGGCATATATGGCTTTTTGCTCCACGGCGCAAAATAAGCCTGCGCGGGAGTAGGCTGGAAACGCTGGCCGTTTGGTAATTCCAGCCAGCCTTTATTTTCTTGCGGGGATGGTGATTTTTCTTTTAATAAACGCGCGGTGCTAATCATGTTTAATCCCTCATGCCGTGCAGTTCGTTAATATAAGAAGTCGCTTGCCCTAGCGCATCAAACAAACCGAATGATTGATCGCCCTGACTTATGCGATAACGAGTAATCGGATTAGTTGCTGTTCTTGGGCAGCGAATAATAGAAAAGCCGCGATAAATGCTGGTATGTTCGCTTAATTTTATTAATGCATTATCAATACCTAAAAATACCAGACCTTTATTATCTTCCCCCATATTACAGCCCCAGCCACAGCAGCCAGGCATCACGCTGTTCTTTCGGTCGGTTCATATACGCGTCACGCATTGCGCGATTGAACTCCGGTATAAATACCCAATTTTCGGCACGGCGCGGGTTGGGGTTTTCTGGATTAACCCACGGAACCAGCGGCAACTTACCCGCATCAATCATCCCTTTCACTGCTGCGTCAGATTTGCCGATTAGCTCTGCAAATTTCTGATACGGCACAGCGTCAACCGGATAGCGAACCTCATAAACACCATCAGCCATTATTTCGACTCCCTATTGTTAATTAATGGAATTTGTGCCGGAGTTTTTAGCCACGTCCGGCGCGTGGTTTGTGGTAGGCTTAAAGTGCGAACAATCAGCCAACCACACAAGGAATTAATATGATCCCAAATAAAATAAATATCCGATCTCTGGTAACGCCTGATAAAGACACTGATGATTTTCATGTCTTGCATAAGCCTGCGCCGCCAGAGGAAAAAGACGACGAGGAATAATTACTATGAACAAGCAGCCAACTGAATATGAAATTAACTTCCGCATCTGGTACAGCTACTGGCTGGAGCGCATGACTGAAACACTTAATCGGCGAATTGATGTGTCTATTAATGCGATAACTCTCACGCTTGGTTCCGCAATATTTGCGACTAGTCATTTCAGTTGGCTGTTTGGCGGCATTATTGCCGTTCTTAGTGGTTTTCGTATCGCTTGGCAATATGGGCAAAAAGCCGAATCGGCCAAACAACAAGTAAAAAGATATTCCGCACTTATTGATGATCTCCCCGCCATTACGATCGATGAAGCTCGTGCAAGGCTGGCAATGCTTGAGGAGTTTGATAGTGCAGCCCTTAATAGCCTCTGCAACCCAGCAAGAAATGGGGCGTCTATTTCTCTCAAGCTCAAGCACAGGGAAACCCTTTCCTTTGCTGAAAAGGCTATTTCTCTTTTGGCTGGCAGTACACCCCGTTAATCCATCATCGTTCTGAGTAAATATGACAGGGCTGCTAATAACGGTGGCTTTGTCATTTCTTTCCATCCCTCCCCCCTATTAGCAATCTCAGTTACGTGCTTCGTTAATTGATCACACGTTCCGTGATACTCTCTTTCGATCGCCAACCGCTTACATTTGCTTATTAAGGCTTGTGTTTGCGGTTGGCTTTTCGCACTCCACTTGGTTCCGTATATGAACCAATGGCGTAAATTTAGTTCCGAAAGAGAACCATGTCAATGACATTTGATGAAAAGCTGAAAGCCATACGCAGCGCGGAGCATCTAAGCCAGAGCCAATTCGCTGTTATAACTGAGATTTCTGTT
Source organism: Pectobacterium atrosepticum (assembly GCF_000740965.1). Lineage (NCBI taxonomy): Bacteria > Pseudomonadati > Pseudomonadota > Gammaproteobacteria > Enterobacterales > Pectobacteriaceae > Pectobacterium > Pectobacterium atrosepticum. The sequence goes on from NZ_CP009125.1 coordinate 4,753,136, forward strand.
AGCACCTTAAAAAAGGTTGAAGCTGGATATCACGATCCTGGATGGACCATCCTTAGCAAAATCACTCAACACCCACGATTTCAAAAATACACACTGTGGCTTATGACGGATAAAACAGCACCGGAAGCTGGGCAAATCGCACCGGCCCTCGCACACATTGGGCCAGACTCAACACAATCAGGCCACTCAGAGAAACAGACTGGTTAACGCTTTATAAACATTACATTTTCACTATTTGTTACCAAGACAGTGAAATGACCGCCGGAGGGCTTTCTTATGGCAATTAAGAAGCTCGATGATGGTCGATTTGAAGTGGACATTCGCCCTATCGGACGTAACGGAAAACGTATCCGGCGGCGGTTTGATAAAAAGACGGAAGCGGTAGCCTTTGAGCGCTATACGCTGTCCAGGACGGACAAAAAAGAGTGGCAGCACGGTTACGGTGTTGAGCATCGCCAGTTAAGCGAACTGGTTGCGCTATGGTGGCTCTACCACGGCCAGAATGTGAAGAACGGACTGATTGAGCACCGCCATTTAAAACGAACGATTGCACAGATGAACGACCCGGAGATCTGCCGCATCAACAAGCGTTCGATACTGGAATTTCGCACGATGCGATTAACAGGTGGCATCAGCTCATCAACCATCAATCGTGATATGTATCGGCTCTCAGGTATGTTTTCAGCGCTCATAAAGCTGGAAATCTACGCGGGAGAAAACCCGTTAAAAGGATTGCCACCCCTGCCAGAAAAACAGCCTGCTGTTACGTTTCTGACGGAAGCAGAGATCGCCAGGCTTTTATCGGTGTTGGATGGCGATGCCTACAGGCTGGCCGTGTTATGCCTGAGCACAGGGGCAAGATGGGGCGAGGCCAGCACATTACGGGCTGAACAGGTAGTAAGCAGCAGGGTAACATTCATGGAAACGAAAAACGGCAAGAACCGAACGATCCCCATATCAGAGGAGGTTTCACAGATCATCAAAACTCGTGAAACCGGAAAGCTGTTTAAAGTGGATTATCCGGCGTTCTGTGAGCAAATCAGGGCAGTAAAGCCAGACATTCCAAAAGGCCAGGCATCACACATTTTGCGTCACACTTTTGCCAGCCATTTTGTGATGAACGGCGGGAATCTGGTCGCTTTGCAACAGATTTTAGGCCATGCGAGCATTCAGCAAACCATGACTTACGCGCACCTTGCGCCGGAGTACTTGCAAAATGCTATTACTCTCAACCCATTACGGGGGAAAAGTGGCATTTAAAAACGTCCACATGTTGTCCACACTAGCGGAAAATGTCCCATTTTTGACCACATTTTAACCGCTTGCAATTGCTTGTAATCGCTTAACATGCAATTGTTTTTAAAGGGTTTTCCTGAAAAACCCCAAAAAAAAGCCCTCCATCATGGAGGGCAAAAAGACAGGGATGGTGTCTATGGCAAGGAAAAACAGGGTGTGTACCTACTACACATTACTACTCGGACTGCACTACGTTACGACTTACTACACTCGCACTACTACTCGGGACTATCTGTCTCAGTATGGTTTGTCGTTCCTGATGACGGCGCAACCATCTGGTTAAACATGGATATCTGTTGCTGCATCTCTTTCATGCGTTGCTTATGCTTCAGCTCTAAGATCTCTTTCTGCGCTGGCGTCAGCAGGTTATACATTTGGTTGCGCACTCGGGTCATCTGAATCTGACGCTCAATCTGCACACTCATCATTCGGGTTATCTGCGCTCGCACCGCTGCTTCATCAAACGTTTCCGCCGTCACTAGCTTATGCATGGCTTTAACATCTTCGGTGTTAAACGCTGGCTTGTCCTGACGACTCTGGTGCATCAAATCGCGCATTTGCTGGCGCTGTTGCTCAGTCAGCCTCACGCCATCGAACATACCTTGCTGGCCTGATGCGCCCTTTGTGGCGGAATCATCGATATGCCAGCCGCTCGCTGGGGCGTCTCCATTTTCTGCTGCAAAGGCGGTAAAAGTGCCTAACATAAGCAGTGAAGCAAGAGATAAGGTTGCGAACTGTTGCATCAATAACTCTCCAGAGCGGTACGTCATTTTGTGAATCAATGAGCATGAGTCTACGCATCTTGCTGCAAACATGCGTCAGAGGATGTAAAACTACGTAAAGTCATGGAATAGCGCTAATCTATGTCGTATTTTGCCCTTGGAGGTAGAGAAAACATGAATAAAATTCTGCTGGTTGATGACGATAGAGAGCTGACATCTTTATTGAAAGAATTGCTCGAAATGGAAGGTTTTAACGTCGTTGTCGCCTACGACGGCGAGCAGGCGTTACAGATAGTAGATAACACCATTGACCTGTTATTACTGGATGTGATGATGCCGAAGAAAAACGGTATCGATACATTAAAAGAACTACGACAGCAGCATCAAACGCCGGTCATCATGTTGACCGCCCGCGGCAGTGAACTGGACCGCGTTCTTGGTCTGGAACTGGGTGCAGATGATTATCTGCCGAAGCCTTTTAACGACAGGGAGCTGGTGGCGCGGATTCGCGCGATTCTCCGCCGATCCAATTGGACCGATCAACAGCAGGCAGGTGATAACAGCGCGCCGACGCTGGAAGTCGATGGCCTGCGTCTGAACCCCGGACGGCAGGAAGCCAGCTTTGACGATATCGTGTTGGACCTGACAGGCACGGAGTTCACGCTGCTCTATCTGCTGGCACAGCGGCTGGGACAGGTGGTTTCGCGCGAACATTTAAGTCAGGAAGTACTGGGGAAACGACTGACGCCGTTTGACCGTGCGATTGACATGCATATCTCGAACCTGCGGCGTAAATTGCCAGAACGTAAGGATGGCTTACCCTGGTTTAAAACGCTGCGTGGACGAGGCTATTTGATGGTATCGGCTGCATGATCAATAGTTTGACTGCCCGTATCTTTGCCATTTTTTGGTTAACGCTGGCGCTGGTACTTATGCTGGTTCTGATGGTGCCCAAGCTGGACTCGCGCCAGCTTACCGCCTTGCTGGAAAACGAGCAGCGGCAGGGCATCATGCTGGAACAGCACATTGAAGCAGACCTCGCCAACACACCAGCTAACGATCTGCGCTGGTGGTTGCGGCTGTTCTGGGTGCTGGAAAAGTGGGCTCCTCCGGGGCAACGTCTTTTTCTGGTCACCAGCGAAGGTCGAATTTTCGGCGCAGAAAAGCATGAAACCCCGATTGTGCGTAATTTTATCGGGCTGTCGGATAACGCCGACCACCCGCAAAAGAAAAATTACGGCCGCATTGAGCTTCTCGGTCCTTTTGCAATCCGCGATGGTGATGACAACTACCAGCTTTACCTGATTCGTCCTGCCAGCAGTCCGCAGTCAGATTTCATTAGTCTGCTATTTGACCGTCCTTTACTGCTGCTGATCTTCACCATGCTGATCAGTTCACCGCTGTTGCTCTGGCTCGCCTGGAGCCTGGCGAAACCCGCACGTAAGCTCAAACACGCTGCCGACGAAGTCGCCAAAGGAAACTTACGCCAACACCCTGAGTTAGAGTCCGGCCCGCAGGAGTTTCTGGCTACGGGCGTCAGCTTTAACCAGATGGTCAGCGCGCTGGAACGGATGGTTACCGCACAGCAACGTCTGCTGTCGGATATCTCTCATGAGCTGCGCACGCCGCTGACGCGCTTGCAGCTGGCGACGGCACTGCTGCGTCGGCGTCAGGGTGAAGGCAATGAGCTGAACCGCATTGAGATGGAAACTCAGCGGCTCGACAGCATGATTAACGATCTGCTGGTGCTCTCACGTAATCAACACAAGAACGAGCTGACCCGTGAGTTCCTGCGTGCCGATGAACTGTGGGGCAATGTGCTGGATGATGCCGCCTTTGAAGCCGAGCAAATGGGCAAAACGCTGGAAGTACCTTATCCTCCGGGACCGTGGACACTCTTTGGCAACCCTGCCTCACTCGACAGTGCGTTGGAAAATATCGTGCGCAACGCGCTACGTTATTCCCACAACCACATCGAAGTGGCTTTCTCGGTGGATAATCAGGGCATCACCATCAAAGTGGATGACGATGGCCCCGGCGTTAGCCCGGAAGATCGTGAACAGATTTTCCGCCCCTTCTACCGTACGGATGAAGCACGTGACCGCGCATCCGGCGGAAGCGGTTTAGGGCTCGCCATCGTGGAAACCGCCATTATGCAGCACAAAGGCTGGGTAAAAGCGGAGGACAGTCCACTGGGCGGGTTACGCTTAATCATCTGGCTACCGTTACATCAGCGGTAAATCAGGCAAAATCGTTCCTACCGCAACATCCTCTCAGGTGCCCGCACGGGCACCTGTCACATAATGCTTATCTCCCCAGCATTGAGTTTTTTACGCGATTGCGTAGAGTGATCCCACTCATGCCGAAAACAGGCAAGACCCGTGTTGAATGAAGGATACTAACCATGAAAGGAGTAACGCTGCTGGCTGGCGTACTGACCGCGTTAATGAGCAGTCAGGCATTCAGTTCCAGCGATGGAGTTTGCGGCTTTTCCGACTCAGAATGTGGCGTATCCGCCTTGCCCTATTTGCAGCCGGGCAACGACACGCGTGCTAACCTGATGCTGCTGCAAAGCCGTCTCCACAGCATGTCGCTTCCGTTACCCCATCCTTTACCCGACCAAACGCGTTCACGTATCGACCCTTTCACAGCCTACCGGGTCATGGGGATTGCGGCCACGGAAGCGGTTTCGCCGTCGGGGGAAGATGTCACAGCAGATGCGCCTTACCTTTCAACGCTCAATAAAGCAAAGCGGCTCAATCTTCCTTTACCCGTTCAGGGCACTATTTCCACGTTTTCGCCTGACGATAACGAAGGACGGCATATTTCCAATGAGCTCTCCACGCTGGAAGCATTTTTCGACGTCCTGCTGGCTGACACACAGCTCACCGATGAGCAGCGCACGTTGCTGGCACATCAGCGTGTGAATCTCCTCAATGCGCTTTATGCGAAAGAGGCGCTGGTAGCGGGTCTCGCCAGTTTGCCGGATGAGGGGCATGCTGGTGCACTCAAGCAGTATCTGGTTACGGTTCTGGCGTTTTATCAAGGCCACTTCGATGAGGCGGAAAGCGGCTTTCAGGCGTTAACGGCGTCACCGCAGCCATGGGTCGCGGAAACCTCACGCTATATGTTGATTCGCGTGGCAATCAATAAAGCCATGGAAAACGCGCTAGATGAATACAACATGTTCGATGCCAGTAAAGCCGATAAAGCCGCGGCACAGCTGGCCATTCAGCATATTGGCGACTATCTGAAACAGTATCCAGACGGGCAATACATCGAATCCGCTAACGGGTTATACCGCCGCGCTTACTGGATCATGGACGATGTGAATGCCTTAGCGAAAACGTACCAACACGAGTTGGACAACACCTCCGACGTCGAAACCCTCCTTGAGTTGAGCGACGAGATCGACAACAAGCTGCTGGAAAATCGTCAGTTCACCAGCGCACCGGGCAGCGCGCCGTTGACGATGGTGCAAGATCTTAAGCGCTTGCGTTCAGATGAGGGATGGATGGCATTACCCGCATTATCCACTGATGAGCTGACCGCGCAGAAACCGCTGTTTGAGCAAGACAATATGCAGGAAGCGTTCAGCTACCTTCAGGCAGCACAGCTGTTTTATGATCAAAAAGATTACATCGCCGTGGTTAACCGCGTTCCCGCGATACAGGCAGGTGACCTAACAGATACCGTGCGTTTCAGCCTGCAAGTATTACGCGGTCGGGCGCTGGTGCGTCTGGAGCGTTGGGATGAGGCTGAAGCGCACTGGCGCCAGTTGTTAACGCATAATATGGGATATAGCCAAAATCAGTTCCTACAGTTGGCACTAGCGGAAACGCTGGCCAAAGCGGGACACCCAGAGCGCATCTTTGCCGCTGACAGTCCGGTGAAAAATCTGCGTTTTCGTTCTGCGGTGCTGAAAACCAGCGCCAACGCCGATCTGCTCCGTCAGCAAACGGGTCCACAACAAACCCATGAAGAACGGGCTATCGCGCTGCATACGCTGTTAACTAAATCGCTGACCCACGGTGATTACACCAGCTATCTCAAAGATGTTCAGTTGAGAAAAGACATCGCGCCGCTGGTCAGCAGCGAAAACCAGAGTTGGAATCAGGAAGATTTGACGGCATTTGACTGGGACGGTAGCGACACCGAAGAAGGCTACCAATGTCCAGCGCTGGAAAACGTGGTCACGACGCTGAGCCAACACCCCAATGATGCCCGTGCGATTAACTGCCTCGGCGAGTTTTTCCTACGCACCAATAACAGCGTGGGCTTCGACTGGGGTGAAAGCAACATGCTGAGTGGGTTAACCAATGCGCCAGCGCAATTCGTTGGCACCGAATATAACCGTTTGGATGGTTATGTACGAGTGATCGCCGATCCCAAAGCGCCACCGGAAGACAAAACCTATGCCCTGTATCGCGCGGTCTACTGCTATGCGCCAAGTGGCTATAACGACTGCGGACCACAGGAAATCAGCAAGGCAACCCGCAAAGCCTGGTTTACCCAATTGAAGACCAAATACAAAGGCAGCGAGTGGGCAGAAAAGCTCGATTATTACTGGTAACGCCGCTAATGGTGCTGGCCTGCCTGCTCTCGTTCTGTACGCAGGCCACTTCCGTTAACGCTGAACCTTCAACCGTCAACGCTGCACTCCCCATCGTCGATGCGACACGCTATCAGGATTTCTGGCTGTGGGCAGCGGTGCGGCCACAGCCAATTCTGCATCAGGCAAAAACTCTGTATCTGCATCAGGGAGAAATCGCCCGCCGTCAGGGCAAGGTCGTTTTCCTGCGTCAGGGGATTCCGCCCAGCCAGCTGCGCGTTAACCGCGTCTGGCTGGCTTTCCGCATGACCACGCTGGAGCTTTCCGATCGTCACCTGAACCGAATGCTAAAGTTACGGGAAAAGTGGCAACGCCACGGTAATCAGGTTGTCGGGATTCAGATCGATTTTGACGCGAAAAGCTACCAACTGGCAGGCTATGTCGCATTTCTGACGCAATTGCGCGAGCGTTTACCCGAAGAGTGTCAGCTCAGCATTACAGGGTTGCTCGACTGGTCTAAAACCGGTGATGTCTCCACGCTGAACCGCTTACAGGGCAAGCTGGATGAAGTGGTGGTGCAGACCTATCAGGGGCGCAGCACCATTACCAACTACGCCGAGTATCTACCCGCCTTGATGAAGCTAACGCTTCCTTTCCGATTAGGGCTGGTGCAAAACGGCAAGTGGGAAAAGCGGTGGCAGCAGCGCCTTGCCACTTCACCGTATTATCGTGGGGAAGTGGTGTTTTTGGTGAATCCGCCGTCAAAGAAATCACCATCGCGCAGCAGTAGAACAGAGTAGCTACATATAACTACATACAGCTAACTACAGGCAATCGCCGAAGCCATTTTGCCGCCAGGCTTCATAGCTGATGATTGCCACCGCATTGGACAGATTCAGGCTGCGGCTGTCGGACTGCATTGGAATGCGGATACGGAAATCTGACTCGAAGCCGTTGCGAATCTCGTCTGGCAGGCCGGATGTTTCCGATCCAAACAGCAACACATCGCCCGGCTGGTAGGTCGGCTGATCGTAGGGGCGGCTGCCTTTGGTGGTACAGGCGAAAATACGTTTTCCGGGAACCGCAGCCAGAAAATCCTGATAGTTTTTATGACGACTGACGTTCGCCAGATCGTGGTAATCCAACCCTGCGCGGCGCAGTTTCTTCTCTTCAAAATCAAACCCCAGCGGTTCAATCAAATGAAGCATACAGCCGTTGTTGGCAACCAGTCGGATAATATTGCCGGTGTTCGGTGCAATTTGAGGCTCATAGAGCGCGATATGGAACATGAGATAGCGTCAACCACGAAGAAAAATTCCGCCGCAGTATAACGCATTCCCAGCACGTGCCCAAAAGCAAGGCGCACAGGAATGCGGATGATTCTGCACTCATGTCGATCGTTTAAGAAACGAGATACACGGAGCGACCACGTGGCGAGGTATCCCTGCGGGAACCTCATCCCCGTGTTTCTCCTAAAAATGAGCTTAAGTAATCAACATCAGCTTACTTCGCACGACGTTTTCATTCGCAGCGATTACACTTAAGGAAACACGTCAGGGTAATGTACTGATGAAAACACGATGCAGGCATACAGCCTGTGTGGAGGTTTAATGAAACACCCTAAGACATTATTAGCCTGTGCTGCCCTGTTCTGCCTGCCGCTTCTGGCGAGCGCCAACGCAACGCAAGCGCCTACGCCTCAGCAGCAGTTTGAAAGCGGCATCAGCAGTCAGAAACAGTTGCAGCAGAATATGCAGCAGAGCCAGAAGTTGCAGCAACAACAGTTGAATCAGCAGCTCCAGCAGCGTAACCAGCAGTTGCAGCAACAACGTCAGCAGCAGCTACAGAAGGATTTACAGCGGTCGCAGAGAACTACCCCACCACCGCCAATTCAACAGAACCCTTGATGGGTGTGCGGCCTATAACCGCACCCCCATCAGTGTCAAAATCAACGGCGTGGTTAATGCCGCCATCGCCGTTGATAGCAGTAAACTAGACGCCACCGGGCCACCCAGTACGTCGAACTGGCGCGACATCAGATAGACGTTGACGCCCACCGCCATCGACCCCAGTAGCACGACCGCACGCGTCTCCATTTCCGGCAGGCCAAGCGCGATAGCAATCCCCCAGATCACCAGCGGCTGGACCAGCAGTTTGATGGTGCAAATCGCCGTGCTGATCTGCCAACCATCACGCACGCGGTATTCCGCCAGCCCCATCCCCAGCGCCACCAGCGACAGCGGTGCGGCAATCTGCCCCAGCATGGCAAGCGGCTGGTCAACATACGATGGTAGCGGCAGGCCCGTCAGGCTGAAGACGGTGCCGGACAAAATGCCGATAATCAGCGGGTTCTTCAGCACGCCCAACGCGGTTTTGGTAAAGCCCTGTAGCGACAACGCCCCGTTACGCGCCCATTCCACCGACACCGTTACCAGCGTCCACAGAATAAGCCCGTTAAACACCACGACCAGCGCGACGGACGGAATCGCCTCTTCACCCAGCATCAGCGTGGCAATCGGCAGCCCCAGCATCACGTTGTTGGAGAAGATACCGCTCAGCGCGAAAAGCGAGCCGGAGACACCATCGAGATGAAAGACTTTGCGCGCCACAATGCGGCCGAGAACAAACACCAGCAGGCAGCCGCCGAAAAAGGCGATCAGCAGCCGGGCATCCACCACTGGCCGTTTGGAGAAATCCGACATCAGGCGGAACAGCATCGCGGGCATTGCGACAGAGAAGACAAAGCGCGTCATGCCGTCAGTCACGGTGGTCGGCCATTTACCGTAGCGAATCAGGCTATAGCCGAGCGCGATAAGAACAAAGAGAGGTAACGACAGAAAAATCTGGTGCCAAAGCGAAACAATAAATGCAGGCATGAAGCCACTTCCTTATTACCGGCACCGAGTCAGAAAGAAGGTCCGCCGCAATAAAGATAATGCGGGGCATACCCTAAATAATTCGAGTTGCGTGAAGGCGGCAATCGCGTGAATCCCCAGGAGCTTACTCAGGTAAGTGACTGGGGTGAGCAAGAGAAGCCAACGCACAAGCAGCTTGAAGTATGACGGGTATAAAGGCAGACCTCAGCCGGTCGCGAAGTGTGCCCCGATTAAATCTATCCGGTCAGTACAGATGCAGTCAACGCCCCAATCCAGCAAAGTTTGCGCGCGATCAGGTTGATTAACGGTATAAACCAGAATGCGTAAACCCGCAGCTTTCAGTTCCGCAACGCGCTCTGCCGTCAGCAGTTTGTGATTCAGATGGATGGACACACAGCCCAGACGCTGCGTTAACGCCAGCCACTCCTCTTCCCACTCATCCAGCAACAGCCCACGCGGCAGTTCTGGTGCGGCCTGCTGTGCCGCTTCCAGAGCGTCGATAGAGAACGAGGATAGCAGCGGCGCGATCGGATGATCGGCCCATAGCTGACGCGCTGCCAGCGCAATCACGCGCCCGGTTTCCGTTTCATATCCAGTGGTGGGTTTAATCTCGATATTGGCCGCCATGCCGTACTGCACGCAGCGTTTTGCCACCTCCGATAGCAGCGGCAGACGTTCTCCGACAAATTTATGACCGTACCAGCCGCCGACATCCAACCCGACCAGTTTGTCCCACGGCAACGCTCCCGCGATACCCCAGCCGTTGCTGGTACGCTCAAGTGTGTCGTCGTGTAAGAGGAAAATCTGGCCGTCCTGCGACAGCTTGGCGTCAAACTCGATCATCTTGTGACCGAGGCTGGCGCCGACATCAATCGCCGCCAGCGTGTTTTCCGGTGCCAGTGAACCGCCGCCACGATGGGCGACAATGGTCGGGTAAGGCCAGATTATTTCCATTATTCCATCCGTAATCCGCTTTGCGAATCAAACAGGTGCCATGATGACGTCGGCAAATGCAGCCAGAGCGTCGAGCCAATGGCGGGACAGTGCTCATAAGATAGCCGCGCAATCACGTTTTGCCCGCCCCACTTACCGTGCGCTAAATTGTCCGCGCCCAGCAGTTCGAGTGTTGAGATCTGCAACGGTATACCGCCGGTTTCACGCGTCGCCAGCTGAATATGCTCCGGCCGCACCCCCAGCGTCAATGCTTTACCACGCCATTGCGGCTTCGGTTCAGGCAGCACCAACGCGATGTCTTCACCGATGTCAAAGCGGCAACCGTCATCGCTAATGCGCCCTGCCCACAGGTTCATCGCCGGTGAACCAATAAAACTGGCCACGAACAGTGACGCTGGACGGCGGTAAATATCAGACGGTGCGCCGATTTGTTCAGCGATACCTTTATTCATCACGATGACGCGCTGCGCCAACGTCATAGCTTCGACCTGATCGTGCGTGACGTACAGGCTGGTAGTTTTCAGACGCTGGTGCAGTTGCTGCAATTCCAGCCGCATCTGTACACGCAGTTTGGCATCCAGATTCGACAACGGTTCATCAAACAGGAACACCGCCGGTTCACGCACAATCGCCCGCCCCATCGCCACGCGCTGACGCTGGCCGCCCGATAACTCACGCGGTTTGCGTTGCAGCAGCGGCATCAGTTCCAGAATACGTGCCGCTTCTTCCACACGCTCACGAATCTGCGTCTTACCGAAGCCACGAATTTTCAGGCTGTAAGCCATATTGTCGAACACGTTCATGTGCGGATAAAGCGCGTAATTCTGGAACACCATCGCAATACCGCGATCTTTCGGTTCCAGATCGGTGACCCGCTGGTTATCAATATAGATATCGCCGCTGGTGGTACGTTCGAGGCCCGCCACCATGCGCAACAGCGTCGATTTACCGCAGCCCGACGGTCCCACCATCACGACGAATTCGCCATCCGCGACGTCCAGATCGATGGGTTGGATAATCTGTGTTTTGCCATCGTAAGACTTGGTGACAGCCTGAAGTTTTAAACATGCCATAAGCGTTTCCGAAATTAGTCTCGATTTATTTTTCGCTGTCGACCAGACCGCGAACGAACCAGCGCTGCATCAGTAGCACCACCAGCAGCGGCGGCAGCATGGTCAACAGCATCGCGGCCATCACCTGATTCCACTGGGTTGCACCATCACCGGAGGCAATCATGCTTTTAATCCCCGCAACCGCGGTGCCCAGATTGGCATCGCTAACTATCAGCAGCGGCCACAGATACTGGTTCCAGCCGTAAATGAACGTGATCACGAACAGCGCCGCCAGATTGGTCTTCGACAGCGGCAACACCATGTCGAAGAAGAAACGCATCGGGCTGGCACCGTCGATACGCGCCGCTTCCATCAGTTCATCCGGCAGCGTCATAAAGAACTGGCGAAACAGGAAAGTTGCGGTCGCCGACGCCATCAGCGGCAGCGTTAAACCGGTGTAGCTGTCCATCATGTCCAGCCGCGCGATCACTTCCACCGTCGGGAAAATACGCACTTCTACCGGCAGCATCAGCGTCAGGAAAATCATCCAGAAGAACAGGTTGCGCAGTGGAAAACGAAAATAAACGATGGCGTAAGCGGATAGGATCGATACGGTAATTTTGCCTACCGTGATCGCCAGCGCCATGACGAAGCTATTGAGCAGCATTAGCCCGAACGGCGTGGTGTTATTGCCCGCACCGTGCAACCAGATATCACGCAGGTTTCCCCACAGGTGCGAACCGGGGATGAGCGTCATCGGAGCCTGAAAGACTTCCTGATTATCCAGCGTGGCGGCGACAAACCCCACGTACAGAGGGAACAATACGGCGAGAATGCCGACGATCAGCATGACGTGGCTGAAAATATCTAACCCGCGACGATTCTCAATCATTGCCATTGACCTTCATAGATTCACCTTCATTGATAATTCACCTTCCGTTCCACAAAACGGAACTGAATAACGGTCAACCCGATCACCAACAGCATCAGTATCACCGACTGCGCCGCCGAACTGGACAGATCCAACCCTGCAAAGCCTTCGCGATAAATCTTGTAGATCAGCGTAGTTGTCGACTGCACCGGCCCGCCGGCCGTCGCGGCATCGATGATTGGGAAGGTATCGAAAAAGGCATACACCAGATTGACGACTAACAGGAAGAAGCTCACCGGCGAGATCATCGGCAGCACCAGATTGAAGAACCGCCGTACCGGCCCTGCCCCGTCGATCGCGCCCGCTTCCACCAGCGAACGGGGGATCGATTGCAGCGCAGCAAGGAAGAACAAAAAGTTATAGCTAATCTGTTTCCACACCGACGCCAGTACGACTAAAAACATCGCCTGCCCGCTGTCCTGCGCGTGGTTCCACGTATAGCCAAGCAGCCCAAGAAAATGGGTAATCAGCCCGAGTCCAGGGTTAAACAGAAACATCCACAGCACGGCGGCGACAGCGGGTGCCACGGCATAAGGTAGAATGATCAAGGTCTGATACAGACGGCTGGCACGGATGACATAGTCCACCAGCGCGGCCAGAAAGAGTGAAATCAGCATGCCAAACCCGGCCACCAGAAAGCTGAATATCAGCGTGGTGTAAAAAGAATCAAGGTAGTAGGGGTTATTGAACAGCTGCCGGAAGTTTTCCATGCCGACGAATTCACTGGATAGCCCAAACGGATCCAGATTCTGCACCGAATACCACAGCGCCTGACCGGCAGGCCAGATAAAGAAAATCACGGTAATCAGCAGTTGAGGTAACACCAGCACGTAGGGCAACCAGCTGCTGCGAAAAACGGGGCGGGATGATGTCATGCGGTAACTCATTGCAAACAGAAAAGAAACAGGCCGATTCCTTTCGGCCCGATATGACTCAACAGCAGCGTATTACTTCGTTGACTGCTCGAAGCGACGCAGCAGCGCGTTACCGCGTTCTACCGCGCTATCCAACGCCTGTTGTGGCGTCTTCTTACCTGTCCATACGCTTTCTAATTCTTCATCCACGACGGTACGAATTTGCGGCATATTGCCCAAACGCATACCTTTGGTGAACGGCAACGGTGGCTTGTTCAGCATCTGACGCGTAGCAATATCCGCACCGGGGTTTTTCTCATAGAAGCCCTGCTTCTGCGTCAGCTCATACGCCGCCGTGGTGATCGGCAGGTAACCGGTTTTCTGGTGCCATTCAGCGGCATTTTCTGGCTTCGCCAGGAATTGCATAAACTCAGCAACGCCTTTGTAGGTCGCCGCATCTTTACCGCCCATCACCCACAGGCTAGCTCCGCCAATAATGGCGTTCTGCGGCGCGCCTTTAGCATCGGCGTCATACGGCATCATACCGACGCCATAGTTGAACTTGGCATGCTCCCGAATGTTCGCCAGCGAGCCGGAAGACGCGGTCGTCATGGCACATTCGCCGTTATAGAACTTCTCGGTCGGCTCATCCTTGCGTCCGAAATAGGTGAAATCACCTTTCTTGTTCATGTCCTGCAACAGCTGAATGTGTTTGACCTGCGTAGGTTTGTTGAATTCCAGTACCGTATCGGTGCCGTCAAAGCCGTTATTCTTGGTCGCAACGGGCAGACCGTTCCAGGCGCTGAAGTTTTCAATCTGAATCCAGCCCTGCCAGCCGCTAGCGTAGCCGCACTTCATCCCGGCTGAGCGCAATTTGGCGGTGTAGTCAGCCATTTGCTGCCAGGTTTTCGGCGGCTGCTCTGGATCTAAACCGGCTTTCTTGAAAGCATCTTTGTTGTAATACAGCACGGGGGTCGAGCTGTTAAATGGCTGCGACAGCAGGTGACCACTCTTCGCATCGGTGTAATAACCGGAGACGGTCGGTACAAACACCGACTCATCGAAATTAATGCCAGCGTCTTTGAAGACTTCATAGACTGGCTTGATGGCTTTACTTGCCATCATGGTCGCAGTACCGACTTCATAGACCTGCAAAATAGCGGGCGCATTCCCAGCACGGTAGGCCGCAATCCCGGCAGCCAGGTTCTGTTCGTAGTTACCTTTATAGACCGGTACAATTTTTACGTCGGTGTGTTCTTTATTAAAACGGTCAGCCAGAGAATTCACTTCTTTCCCTAACTCGCCTTCCATGGAATGCCAGAAAGGAATATCTGTCGCGGCCTGCGCACCGGCGCTCATCAGCGCGAATGCCACACACGCCGCTGCGGTGCGAATAGCATGTGTTTTACGAATTGTGTTGTTGAACATGCCTGTCTCCTGCAATCAATTAAGTTCGCCATCATCACGGCGTTTTTTATGCGAAGGTAAACATGACACGGGCGCATGACAGAAAAATAACTGGGAGATGACGGAAAAATTACAAGGAAAGGAGAGGCATAAGTAAAAACTCACTTATCCTAGGTGAAGTAGATTTTACAGGTTTTCACTACACGTGGATGACGGCAGGTGTCACAAGTGGAGAGCTACGTATCTATTCAAACGCACTGGCTACCCCGAACAGGGCTATTTTCGAATAACATCAACGACAACGGTTTTAGGATCTCTGATGATTCCTATATGTATCGTTTTATCTGAATCTGTAGACTTCCAATACTCACCTGTCGTGTCTGTATAACTCAGGGTAAAACCAAGCGACTTCAAATAAGCGCGTATATTTGTCGCATCATTGGTATTTTGAAACGTAATATTGCTGACTTCCAACGCAGGGCCATCAACCGTGGCATAGCCAAAATCATAGACAGAAGAAATGCGCGGGCAATTTTTAATGATCTCGTCCGTCAGCATTTCATATCGTCGGGTGTCCTGTTCCGAATAACGAGAACTCCCCTCTGTCAGAATGACTATTGCAGGCCAATAATAGATAAGTGGCAAGGCAATTAGGAGTAATACGGCGAGTAATATAATTATCTTTTTTTTCATTTTATTCAAAGAAATGCGTTATAATTTCAGTGCCATCGTAGGATGCAATACCTACATTTCCTGACTTAAAATCATTATAGGGCTGTATTGTTTGCATAAAAGAGGGGAGATATCCCAATCGAGGTTGAGCATGCGGCATCTTCTCAGGGTCTGGAAATAAAATAGGGCGGAATCCTATATTTTTGAAATTTCCGATAGGGCCATAAAAATCCCATCGGTTTAATGCTTCTTCTTTACTCACTGGCCGTAATAAATAAAAAGGGTTAGGAGTAGAAACCACTCGGTAAAAACCTAATAAATCTGAAACAAGATCTTCCCCACTAAATCCACTATCTGTAACTAAATTGAATGGAAAAGAGGCCTGCATAGATTCAAACCGTTTCGCAACGGTGAGCATCATAGCAAGTGCAATACTCTGTCTTTCCTGAAGAGATCTTCCTTTTCTTATCCGCCATTTAATAAACCGGTTGATAGTGACACTTCTTCTGAGCCCAATCATGCCTTGTTTATAGGTCACATCGTAGTATGGCATTCCATCTTCAGTATTCTCTCCGACATACATTTGTTGAATAATATCCTTAATGTCGTCCCCTTTCGCATGGCCTAAATCAATCCAACCTAGCACCTCGGTATAAATCAAGCCATATGTCACACCAGAGGCTTGTCGGCCATCAATAATTTCACTACGCACGCTCATTATTTACATTCCTTTGTTTTTCATGAGTTTATTTAATTAACGACATCACGATAATACGTTTATTTCCACATTGGACTCAAGACGATAGTTAGGCCGTCCCAATTTGGCTATCCTCCTCACCCCGCCACCAGCACCTCCACACCCATTTTGCTCAGCGCCTCTTTGGCGGCGACGGGCAGGCCGTCATCGGTAATGATGCTGTCGAAGACGTCGAGCGGCGTGGCCAGATGGGTGGCGATGCGGCCGTATTTTGAGGTGTCGCACAGCAAGACGCGTTTTCTGCTGGCTTCCACCGCCGCACGTTTCACGACCACTTTGTCTTCGTTCGGCGTGGACAGCCCGCGCAGGCTCCATGAGGATGCAGAAATAAACGCAATATCGATAAACAGGTTGCGCAGCGCCTGTGCCACCGCTTCACCAATGCAGGATTGATTTTCCCGACACAGCGTGCCGCCCGTGTGGATCATACGGCACTGGCTGGACTCAATCAGAAAAGCGGCAATCGCAAAATCGTTGGTGACAATCAGGAGATCGTCACGCTCGGCCAGTTCGCGCGCTAGCGATAGCGTGGTGGTACCCGCATCCAGATAAATGCAGCTATTCAACGGAATGTGCTGCGCGGCCAGTTTACCCATCGCTGCTTTTTGCTGGCTGAACATCACGGATTTATCCTGATGCGACGGCTCAGTCGCCAGCCGTTCAGGTGAACGCACGCCGCCGGAGACGCTCAGCAGCAGGCCGTCTTGTTCCAGTTTTTGCACATCGCGCCGCACCGTCATGTGCGACACGCCCAGCCGCTCAGTCAGCTCGTTAATGCTTACCGCGCCGCGCTCGGCGATCAGCGCCAGAATCTGTTGATGACGTTCTACTGGTATCACGCTGTCCGTTCCCTGTTTGATAATGCTGGTCTGATAAAGTCAGTTTGGTAAAGATTGTGAGAAACACCCCGTTTAATGACGATAATTACCATAAATTCACGCCACAAACCACGCCAGACATGACCGTTCTCATCATCCCCCAGCGTCAAAATAGACATAATCATCTGATAAATAAAACTAATAACGAAAATCACGCAGTAAACGGTGTTCAACTACACTGAATCATCACGATTTAAATGTTAATTTATGTGATAAAAATCACCACAATTTGTTCTGATAGTCCTTATATTTAACACCAGAGCACAAAAAATCACTAATTTTAACAAGGCAACCACGATGAAAAAGACTTCTGATTATGCTGTCGCCGTTATCGGTCTGGGTTCCATGGGGTTTGGCGCTGCGGCGTCCTGCATCAATGCGGGCCTGACGACATACGGCGTCGATATCAATCCGCAGGCACTCGAAAAGTTACGTCAGGCGGGTGCGGCGCAGGCTGACACGCGCATTGATGCTTTCGCTGACAAGCTGGATGCCGTGGTACTGCTGGTGGTGAACGCTACACAGGTGAACGGGATTCTGTTCGGCGAGCCGCAGGTAGCAGCGAAGCTCAAGCCCGGCACCGTGGTCATGGTGTCCTCAACGATCTCCGCGCAGGATGCCAAAAATATCGAGCAGCGTCTGGCGGAACATCAGCTCGTCATGCTGGATGCGCCGGTATCCGGCGGTGCCGCGAAAGCCGCCGCAGGCGACATGACGGTAATGGCATCGGGTTCCGATCTGGCGTTTGAGAAACTGAAACCGGTACTCGACGCCGTCGCGGGCAAGGTCTACCGCATCGGTGAAGAAATTGGGCTGGGCGCAACGGTTAAAATTATTCACCAACTGTTGGCGGGCGTACACATCGCCGCGGGTGCAGAAGCGATGGCGCTGGCCGCCCGCGCCGATATCCCGTTGGATATCATGTACGACGTGGTAACCAACGCCGCCGGGAATTCCTGGATGTTTGAAAACCGTATGCGCCACGTTGTCGATGGCGATTACACGCCGAAATCGGCCGTTGATATCTTCGTCAAAGATCTGGGGTTGGTCACCGATACCGCCAAATCTCTTCATTTCCCGCTGCCGTTGGCCTCTACCGCGTTCAACATGTTCACCGCCGCCAGCAACGCTGGGTTCGGTAAAGAAGACGACAGCGCGGTCATCAAGATTTTTAACGGCATTACGCTGCCGGAAAAGAAGGAGGCACCATGATTAAGCTAGGTGTGATTGCCGACGATTTTACCGGTGCCACGGATATCGCCAGCTTTCTGGTGAACAACGGGCTGCCGACCGTGCAGCTCAACGGTGTGCCGCCGTCCGACTTTAAAGTCGACACACAGGCCGTCGTAATTAGCCTGAAATCACGTTCTTGCTCGGCGGAACAGGCTGTGGCGGATTCACTTAATGCACTGGCGTGGCTGCAACAACAGGGCTGCCAGCAGTTCTATTTTAAATATTGTTCCACCTTCGACAGCACCGCGAAAGGCAATATCGGCCCGGTGACCGACGCGCTGCTAGAGCAGTTGGGTGAAACGCAAACCATCATCTCTCCAGCACTACCGGTGAACGGCA
Source organism: Pectobacterium atrosepticum (assembly GCF_000740965.1). Classification (NCBI taxonomy): domain Bacteria; kingdom Pseudomonadati; phylum Pseudomonadota; class Gammaproteobacteria; order Enterobacterales; family Pectobacteriaceae; genus Pectobacterium; species Pectobacterium atrosepticum. The sequence continues at coordinate 4,771,659 of NZ_CP009125.1, forward strand.
GAACCGTCTATCAGGGCCACCTGTTCGTGATGGATCAGCTGCTGTCCGAATCTGGGATGCGCCACCATCCGGTTACGCCAATGACGGATAGCAACCTGATGCGCGTCATGGAACAGCAGGCGGCGGGACAATGCGGCCTGGTGCCGTATGCCGTGATGGATCAGGGTGCGGATGCCGTCAAACAGCGGTTGGTGCAGTTGAAAGAACAGGGTATCCGCTATGTGGTGCTGGATACGCTGAACGAACAGCACCTGCTGACACAGGGCGAGGCACTGCGCGACATGAAACTGGTCACTGGCGGTTCCGGCCTAGCGATTGGTCTGGCGCGCCAGCTGGCAGACTCAACAAAACAAACCGGTTACGCAACCGAGGCAGGTAAGCCGCAGTCCGGCGCAGGCGTTGTGCTATCCGGTTCCTGCTCAGTGATGACCAACAAGCAGGTCGCTCACTACCTGAAACAGGCGGCGGGTCGTGCCATTGATGTCGCTCGCTGCTTAGAAAGCGATGATGCTCAGCAATCCTACGCGCAGGAACTGGCCGACTGGGTGAAAGCACACCGTGACGATGCACTCGCACCGCTGCTGTACGCCACCTCTTCACCCGACGAACTGGCGCAGATTCAACAGCGCTGGGGTGCGGAAGCCAGTAGCCATGCAGTAGAGAAACTGTTTGCTGCCGTCGCCCGCCAGCTTCAAGAAGACGGCTTTAAGCGCTTCATCATCGCGGGCGGTGAAACGTCCAGCATCGTGGTGCAAACGCTGGGTATTCACGCGTTCCATATTGGGCCGTCCATTTCCCCCGGCGTGCCGTGGGTGCGTTCCACCACTCATCCACTCTCGCTGGCGTTGAAATCCGGTAACTTCGGCGATGAAGACTTTTTTGCCCGCGCCCAAAAGGAGTTTGCCGCATGAGTGAACATCACAACGGCACAGAGGCGTCGCTGAGCAGCGAGCAGCGAGCACGCGCGGAAATGGTCAAGCTGGGCGCATCCTTTTTCCAGCGCGGCTACGCCACCGGTTCTGCTGGCAATCTCTCCCTTCTACTGGACGACGGTACACTGCTGGCAACGCCGACCGGCTCTTGCCTCGGCGAACTGGATGCCGAGCGGCTGTCCAAAGTTAGCCTGAGCGGCGAGTGGATTTCCGGCGATAAACCATCGAAAGAGGTCAGTTTTCACCTGTCGATTTACCGTAACGATCCCGAATGCAAAGCGATCGTTCACCTGCACAGCACTTACCTGACGGCGCTCTCGTGTCTGGAAGGGTTGGATACGCAGGATGCCATCAAGCCGTTCACACCCTATGTGGTGATGCGCGTCGGTAAAGTACCCGTCGTGCCTTATTACCGCCCCGGCGATGCGCGGCTCGGTGAAGATCTGGCGAAGCTGGCCTCGCGTTATAAAGCCTTCTTGCTGGCTAACCACGGCCCGGTCGTCACCGGTAAGAATCTGCGGGCAGCGGCGGACAACATGGAAGAGCTGGAAGAAACCGCCAAGCTGATTTTTATTCTCGGTGACCGAAAAATTCGCTACCTCACCGCTGACGATATTGCCGAGCTCTCTTGATGAGCCAAGGAGTTACCATGCCTAAGTTTGCTGCCAATCTTTCTATGCTGTTTACAGACGTTCCGTTTCTCGATCGCTTTAAAGCCGCTGCCGATGCGGGTTTTACCTCGGTCGAGTACCTGTTTCCTTATGAATATCCGGCACCGCTGCTGGCGGAAAAGCTGAGGGAGAATGGCCTGAAGCAGGTGTTGTTCAATACTGCGCCCGGCAACATCGCCGCGGGTGAATGGGGCGTGTCTGCCCTGCCCGACCGTATTGAAGATGCCCGTCGGGACATCGATAACGCCTTGGAATATGCACTGGCGCTGAATTGTCCTTCAGTACTGGTGATGGGAGGCGTCGTTCCGCCCGGTGAAGACCGTGACGCCTATCAGCAAACCTTCATCGATAACCTGCGCTACGCGGCTGATAAATTCGCGCCGCATGGCATCAATATCATGATTGAAGCACTGAGTGCGAAGGTGAAACCGAATTACCTGTTCGCCAGTCAGTATCAGGCGCTGGAATTAGCCAATCTGATCGACCGGCCGAATATCTATATTCAGGTGGACTTCTTTCACGCACAAATTGTCGATGGCAACCTGACGCAAATTATTCACGATTTAGATGGCCGCATCGGACATATTCAAATTGCTTCGGTTCCGGCACGGCATGAACCCGATGAAGGAGAAATTAATTATCCATTCATCTTTGCCGAATTGGATCGCGTGAATTATTCCGGCTGGATTGGCTGTGAATATAACCCGCGTGGTAAAACCGAAGACGGATTGGGCTGGGCTGAACCCTGGCTGGAGAAAAAACACTAACTCACTAATTCCAAGAAATAATATTAACACCAGAGACATATTCGTTAGACGCGAATAAATAAAAAAGAAAAGATCAGATTCCCGCATTATTCAAATGCGGGAGTCAGGTCACCCTTTTCTTCAAATAAAACAATAACCCAATACCTTTTCAGCCTCTGAATTGAAAACAATGGGTCAATGAGGATAAGAATATGGCCACCTCGCTCTTACTCTGCATCGCTATCGCCGGGGTATTACTCCTGCTGCTGATGGTCATCAAATTTAAAATTCAGCCCTTTGTCGCCCTGCTGGTCGTTAGCTTACTCGTTGCCTTAGCTACGGGTATTCCGACTGGTGAGGTGATTAAGGTGATTACCTCCGGCATGGGCGGTATTCTTGGCTCGGTGGCAATTATTATCGGCCTCGGTGCCATGCTCGGCAGAATGATCGAAGTGTCCGGCGGCGCGGAATCCTTAGCGCACCGCTTTGCCCAATTAATGGGGCCGGGATTGATGGTGGCAGCATTAACCATCGCCGCCTTTATTCTGGGTATTCCGGTCTTTTTCGATGTCGGCTTTATTATCCTCGCTCCGATTATTTACGGCTTTGCAAAAGTCGCTAAAGTCTCTCCGATTAAATTCGGTTTGCCCGTCGCAGGCGTAATGCTGACGGTGCACGTCGCGCTGCCGCCCCACCCCGGCCCGGTTGCCGCTGCTGGCCTGTTGAATGCCGATATCGGCTGGCTGACCATCATTGGTCTGCTGGTGTCGATTCCTGTCGGCATCATCAGCTACTGGGCAGCCAAGGCTATGAACCGCCGTAAATATGCGCTTTCCGTCGAAGTGTTAGAGCAGTTACAGCTGGCGAAACCGGAAGACAGCACGCCGGACACGGCTCCCGCGTCTGCCCCTTCAGCTGGATTGATTGCCGCGCTGATCGCCATTCCTATCGCCATCATTATGCTTGGCACCGTGTCTGCGACCATTTTACCTGCCGGACATCCGGTGCGTAACGTCATGTCGCTGGTTGGATCTCCCGCCGTAGCGCTGCTGATCGCTCTGGCACTGGCATTCTGGCTGATTGCCCTGCGTCGCGGCTGGTCGCTGGAAAAAGCTAGCGGTGTGATGGGCGATGCGATGCCTGCTGCTGCGATGGTCATCATGGTGACCGGTGCGGGTGGCGTATTCGGCAAAGTACTGGTGGAATCGGGCATCGGTAAAGCGCTGGCGGATACGCTGACCAGCATTCATCTGCCGCTGGTGCCTGCCGCATTTATCCTGTCGCTAGCGCTACGTGCCTCACAAGGCTCTGCCACCGTCGCTATTCTCACCACCTGCGGCTTGCTAAGTGAAGCCGTCAGTGGCCTGAACCAAATGCAACTGGTGTTGGTGACGCTCTCTGCCTGTTTTGGCGGATTAGGCCTGTCGCACGTCAATGACTCCGGTTTCTGGATTGTCACCAAATATCTGGGGCTGTCCGTCGCCGATGGCCTGCGCACCTGGACGGTACTGACAACAATCCTCGGACTGGCTGGGTTCCTTTTCACTTGGGCGCTTTGGCTGGTCATGTAAGCGTCACCGCGTTCCGCCACGGAAAACCGCTGACACTCAGCGGTTTTCCTCCTTATGCCAGAAAATACGCCCGTTTTATTCTTATATTCCACATCTGAATATCCAAGCGCTGCCGTTATAATCCATACGGGGTAAGAAACCACGCGTTCCCTTATCACCACGACACAAGTTCGCATGCCAATACATGATGTAATCGGAAATACGCCTTATTCCTGACCTCTCGTGGAAGTAGAAGTAGAAGATGCCAAATCCATACGGCATGAGCCTGCATCAGCCGATGAAAAATAATAAAGGAACACTATGAATTTTTTAGCAAAAATGAAGCTTGGCACCATGCTGGGTTCTGGCTTCGCCTCTGTCATCATCATCGGTTTGATGGTCGCCGTTCTGGGACGTGTGCATCTGCTCGATCTGAGCGAAGATATTGAGTCGCTGTCCGAAAAAAACCTGACCAGCCTGATCCTGATACAGGATGCCAAAAGCGGTTTTGATGCCGTGGCCCGTTCAGTGCGTACTATCGGCCTGACAAGCGACAGCAGCCGCATTCAGGAAGAAAAACGCCTGATTGATCAGCAAATTGTCCGCAATACCGACATCCTGACCAAACTGTATTCTAACCTGTCTGAAGCAGAGTCTCGTGACTCGCTGGACCGCCTGACGCAGGCTCGCCCAGCCTATCGGGACGCAGTGAATAAAGCCGTAGAACTTGGCGTATCTGAAAACGCCGAAGAAAGAGCGCAAGCCGTGCAGCTCATGGTCAATGAAATGCAAATTACGCAGGCACCCGTTTTCGCCGCGCTGGACAGCATGACGGAATTGCAGAAGAAGCGGACGATGGAGATGACGGCAAGCGCCATGCAGGAAGCTCGCTCAGATGGTAACACTCTGATCTTCTACGCGGCGATTGCGGTTCTCGTTGGCATTCTGGTTTCCGTATTGATTACTCGTACGATCAAAGGCTTGTTGGGTGGCGAAGTGTCCTACGCCGCACAGATCGCCCAAGCGGCCGCACAAGGAAATCTGGCGGTAGCCGTCAACCTGCGTTCCGGTGATGACCGCAGTGTGCTGGCAGCCATGAACGGTATGCGCAAAAGCCTGAGTAGCATTGTTGAACAGGTGCGCGAAAGCAGTGAATCTATCGCGACCGGTGCCAGCCAGATCGCCGCAGGCAGCACCGATCTTAGCCAACGCACGGAAGAACAAGCGGCCAACCTGCAACAAACCGCAGCGTCTATGGAAGAAATGAGCCAAACCGTACGCCAGAACTCGGATACCGTACGTAACGCCGCTCAACTGGCACAAGCCGCCAGTCATACCGCCGCGAAAGGCGGAGAAGCCGTCAGCAATATCGTTGTCACCATGAAAGAAATTACCGACAGCTCGCAGAAAATTGGCGACATCATCAGCGTCATCGACGGTATCGCCTTCCAGACCAACATTCTGGCGCTCAACGCCGCGGTGGAAGCCGCTCGCGCAGGTGAGCAAGGTCGTGGCTTTGCAGTAGTCGCAGGTGAAGTTCGCTCGCTGGCACAGCGCTCCGCCACCGCCGCCAAAGAGATTAAAGAGCTGATCGGCCACAGCGTCGAGAAAGTCGAAGTGGGTTCTGCGCTGGTCAGCGATGCGGGAACGACGATCGAAGAATTGGTCCGTCAGGCGCGCAATGTTGCCGATCTGATCAACGAAATTGGCGTCACCACGCAGGAGCAAGAATCTGGCGTCTCGCAAATTCATGATGCCGTTAACCAACTCGATCAGGTCACACAGCAGAACGCCGCACTCGTTGAGCAATCCGCTTCCGCTGCCGATAGTCTGAGCGATCAGGCTGCCCATCTGGTAGAACTGATGAAGGTCTTCATCGTTGAAGGCGGGTCGTCACAGCGTATTGCACCACCGCTGAAAAGACCTTCCAGCGCAAAGTTCTCTCTCGCCAACCCTAAAGGCAGCGCGGGAAGCAATAACCAAAACTGGGAACAGTTCTGATTCCAGGCAGGGGGAGGGTCATGCCTCTCCCAGTTTACGTTCACATCTCTTCACCGCCAGCCCCCAACGCACGACGCTTTCTGTTTTTTTCATCATCGTGAGCCTGCCCGCAGCAGCAAGAATTAAAATCAATGTTTTCCCAAAAAATGCCGATATTCCAGTATGGACTGGTTAGTTATTCATCAAAGGGATCGGGGACCGCGCCAGCACATTGCTTTCTTAGCACAAAAGAAAAATCAGCTTAATAACAATAAATATTGTCAATAAGTCATGAGGATAACATGCAGCGTACAAAAAAAATGAAACTGGGTACCCAGGTTGGTTCAAGGTTTGCCATTGTTATTATTATCGGCCTATTGGTGGCCATCTTCGGTAGAACGCATCTGGTTGGCCTCGGGAATACGACTGACAACCTTGCCAAAAACCATCTTGCCAATCTTATCGTGCTGCAAGAATTGAAAGACAACCTGAACGTGACGATCAAAGCCACTTTGCGCATGCTTATCACAACGGAAAAAAAGGTTCTGGAGGACAATCAAAAACTGATTGAAACCACGAGCGCCAGAAACGCAAAGCTAGTCACTCAACTGGAAGAAAATTTACAAGCAAAAGAGGTTCGCAATATTCTGGGTGAACTTCAGCAAAATCGTACTGAATTTGCCACCGTGGGCCGTCAGTCCGTTGCCCTGTCGCTCAACAATAAACAGGCAGAATCCATCGAGTTAGTCAGAACCCAGCTTGAGCCGATACAAACCAAGCTTTTTAACAACCTGAACACGATGATTCAGTTGCAGAAAGACTACACCACGCAAACCGCAACCAATGCGATTGAAGAGTCCTACTATGATGGCAATTCACTGCTGATACTGGCTGGCATCGCCTCATTGATCGGTGTGTGCATCGCCTGGCTGATTACTCGTCACATCAAGAAGCAATTGGGTGGTGAACCCGCCTATGCCACGCAGGTAACGCAGGAAATCGCGCAGGGCAATCTCGCTATACCGATTGAACTGGCGGCAGGCGACACGAGCAGCCTGTTGTCTGCGATGAATCACATGCGCAAAAGTCTGGGTGGTATTGTTGAGCAGGTGCGTGAAAGCAGTGAATCTATCGCGACCGGTGCAGGCCAGATCGCCGCAGGCAGCACCGATCTCAGCCAGCGTACGGAAGAACAGGCGGCTAACCTGCAACAAACCGCAGCCTCCATGGAAGAAATGAGCCAAACCGTACGCCAGAACTCAGATACCGTACGTAACGCCGCTCAGCTGGCACAGGCCGCGAGCAATACCGCCGCTAAAAGCGGTGAAGCTGTCAGCAATATCGTTGTCACCATGAAAGAGATCAGCGATAGCTCGCACAAAATTGGCGACATCATCAGCGTTATCGACGGTATCGCCTTCCAGACCAACATTCTGGCGCTCAACGCCGCAGTAGAAGCCGCACGAGCAGGTGAGCAAGGCCGTGGTTTTGCCGTGGTAGCAGGTGAAGTTCGCTCGCTGGCACAGCGCTCCGCAACTGCCGCCAAAGAGATTAAAGAGCTGATCGGCCACAGCGTTGAGAAAGTCGAGGTGGGTTCCGTACTGGTCAGCGATGCGGGAACGACAATCGAAGAATTGGTACGTCAGGCGCGCCACGTTGCCGATCTGATCAACGAAATTGGCGTCACCACACAGGAGCAAGAATCCGGCGTTTCGCAGATTCATGATGCCATCACTCAGCTCGATCAGGTCACACAGCAGAATGCGGCACTTGTTGAGCAATCCACATCCGCCGCCGATAGTCTGAGCGATCAGGCTGCTCATCTGGTAGAACTGATGAAAGTCTTCATTGTTGAAAGCGGGTCGTCACAGCGCACCGCGCCAGAGTTGAAAAGACCCTCCAGTGCAAAGCTTTCTCTCGCAAGCCCTAAAGGCAGAACAAAAAGCGACAGCCAAAACTGGGAAACCTTTTAACGATTAGTAGTAAAAAGAAACGTAAAACCGCTGATCGCTCAGCGGTTTTTTTATTCATTTCTAACCTGAACTCTTCACATCAGCGTTCAGTACTTTTCCGCCACGCGTTGAAGAAACTGGCTACTATTTTCAATAGGAAGAGGCAATTAATAAAAATTAATAATTGGCTTTATATTAATAGAGATTGAATAAAATCAATAAAAAACCAAAACAATGTCAGTCTGCGATTATAAAACCATCAAATATATGATGGTAAAAACATCATCTTGTTCAAAAAAAGCAATGAATAAAAAACAAACACTTCTTTATGGTTGAATAAATAGGCAAAAAATCATAGCTGCAACGTTTATTAGCATGACTGTCAATTTAGCATTACAGCAGGGCATCAGTTTATTCCCTTCTTAATCCATAGAGATATTGCGGCTTTTACCGCCGCCTCTTATACTCCTGCGCCATCGTTTCTCTCTTATTACTCGATGCTCCTCCGCACCAGACACGGCCATCACTTAGCGAAGTGCATGACAGGTACCAGTAAACGCGGAATACGTTTATAGCCTAAAGGAAATGGGCAATGATTGAAGGAAAGGATTTACCTAAAATCGTAACGCCACGGTATTCGCAAAATAAATACGTTTTCGCAACGTCGATTTCACATAAATAGCATGCCAGTACTCACCATATTCGTTCTCAACGTATAATTAGGGACACAATGAATCTCATCAAAAATAGCAGCCTGGGTAAAATGCTAGGGACTGGCTTTACTCTGGTCATCGCCATCGGTTTTCTGGTAGCGATATTTGGTCGTATCCAGTTAGACAAGCTCGGGGAAAACATCCAGGTGCTGTCGCAGGTCCGTATTACCAACCTCCTGATGATGCAAGAGTTTAAAGACAACATAAACACCAACGCGATCGCCGTCAGAAACCTGACGATGCAGGAAGACGATCGGCTAGTGCAGGAAGAGAAAACGCGTATCGAGGAGATGATCTCCCGCAATAACGCGTTACTCTCGAAAATACATGACAGTACCGCCGAGAAACATGCTCAGGAATTGGTCGCCGAACTCCAGCGCGTACGCCCGGCCTATAGCAGCAGCATGGCAAACGCCATCACGCTGGCAATGGCGAACAAGAACAGTGAAGCTCAAAATCTGTTATTAACAGACGTGCGGGCTAAGCAAGATGCTGTTTTCAAGGCCCTGAATGATATGGTCAACTGGCAAGAGAAGCTCACCGTTGAAATCGCCGACCAGTCTTTAAAAAACGCCACTAACGCGGGCTCGCTGATGGTCATCATCGCCCTGCTTTCTGTGGCGCTGGGAGCGATGATCTCATGGTGGATCACCCGAACTATTAAACGTCAGCTCGGGGGAGAACCCGCCTACACGCTGGAAGTGACACGTCAGGTTGCACAGGGGAATCTGGCCGTTACGATTGAACTGCGCGACGGAGACACCACCAGCGTACTCGCAGCGATGGAAGATATGCGTCAAAACCTGAGTAACCTTGTCGGTCAGGTGCATCAGAGTAGCGAATCGATCGCCACAGGCGCGACACAGATTGCGATGGGCAACACCGATCTGAGCCAACGTACAGAAGAACAGGCCGCGAATCTTCAGGAAACCGCCGCCTCTATGGAACAAATGAATACCACGGTGAAGCAGAATGCGGCAACCGTGCGCACCGCAACGGAGTTAGCCCATTCCGCCAGCACCACGGCGCAGAAAGGCGGCGATGCGGTCAGTAACGTTGTGCGTACCATGGAAGATATCACCGCCAGTTCGCGTAAGATCGGCGATATTATCGGTGTCATTGACGGCATTGCCTTTCAGACTAACATTCTGGCGCTCAACGCCGCCGTTGAAGCGGCCAGAGCTGGCGAACAAGGTCGTGGCTTTGCCGTGGTCGCGGGCGAAGTACGCTCTCTGGCACAGCGCTCCGCCTCTGCCGCACGTGAAATCAAAGATCTGATTAGCGTGAGCGTCGCCAACGTGGAAATGGGTGAGAAGCAGGTTAACGACGCGGGTATCACCATCAAAGAAATCGTCGAGAAGTCTCAGCACGTTGCTAACCTGCTCAATGAGATCGGTTTGACCACGCACGAGCAAGAACAGGGCGTTGCTCAAGTCAATGATGCTGTGAATCAGCTCGATCAGGTGACCCAACAGAACGCCGCACTGGTTGAAGAATCCGCCTCCGCCGCCGATAGCCTGAGCCAACAGGCCAGAACGCTGCTGGAATTAATGGGTGTTTTCAAACTCAACGGTATCCAGACTAAAGCGCCACGGCTGACGTCACAAGTGAAGCAGCCGACAGCGCCAAGGCTGGCTCTGGCAGGCAAATCAGGCCGCACAAGCAGTGATAATTGGGAAACCTTTTAACGAGCGTGACCGATCGATAGCATCCTTCGGTCTCTTACCGTAAAAAAAGCCGCTGAATTCTCAGCGGCTTTTTTATGATATCGGGGTAGAAAAAAATAAATAACAAGGTTAAAAAATCGACATTAATTAATAAATGTCACAATTGAAAATAATAAATTACAAAAAAATAAACGATAAGAAAAGGATCTAATCCTTATTGGGTACTTCTCTATTGATTAATATTTATTACCCATCTTAGTTGCTATAAGAAAATAATATTAATCACCCGGGCAATGAATAAATTAAGGGATTTTGTTACGTTTATTCCGCCATCAATATACTACGTTATTGTCTACACTTCATTTGTCATTCCCTTGGCCTGTAAATATTCTCAACAGGTATTCCCGATAGGTATGAAAGCGACGACCATTCCCTTCGCCAAGGCAGCGATTGGAGCATAAACGTCGCCAGCATTCCTGTATCGGAGAAACACTGGGAGATAAGCGGAATGATGAAAGCAATGGAGTTCGTGGGGGAAATCGCGTCTGTACATCACCCCTAACATAAAATAACGACACCTGCCGTGTCAGACTTCAATAAATAAAAAAGGAATATCATGAAGAATATGAGTTTGGGAAAAATGTTAGGAACAGGCTTTACGCTAATTATCGTTATTGGATTCTTAGTCGCCATATTGGGCCGCGTTCAGTTAGAAAAACTTGGGGGAAACATTCAGATTCTGTCACAGATGCGTATTACCAATCTTCTGCTCATGCAGGAAGTTAAAGACAACGTCAACATAGCGGCACGCTCTATCAGAAATATTGCACTTCTGACCGACCAACAACAAATGAAGGTGGAAAAAGATCGCATTGAGCAAACCATCGCACGTAATAGCGATTTGCTCGTGCAAATACGTAAAAATGCAGTAAATGACGAGGCTAAAACGTTGCTCGCCACGCTGGATCAGGCTCGCCCGGCCTATACCAACAGCATGAAAAAAGCCATCGACCTGGCTATGTCCAACGAACACGACGCATTTCGCAATTTTCTGCTGACGGAAGTGCGTACCACGCAAGCAAGCGTATTCGACATTCTGGATAAAATGGTTGGAATGCAAAAACAACTGACCGTCACGCTCGCCAATGAATCCGAGAATAATGCGTTACACGCTGGCACCCTAATGTTGATCATCGCGTTGTGTTCTGCCCTGTTGGGAGGCGTTGTTGCCTGGTGGATCACCCGGAAAATCAAACGCCAACTGGGTGGAGAACCCGCTTATACGCTGGAGATTACCCGTCAAGTTGCACAAGGGAATCTTGCCATCGCCATTGAACGGCGCGATGGAGACACCACCAGCGTTCTCGCTGCAATGGAGGAAATGCGCCAAAGCCTGAGCAATATCGTCGGACAAGTCCATCAAAGCAGCGAATCTATCGCCACGGGAGCCAACCAGATTGCGATGGGCAACACCGATCTCAGTCAGCGCACGGAAGAACAGGCCGCCAACCTTCAGGAAACCGCTGCCTCTATGGAAGAGATGAACACCACGGTTAAGCAGAATGCCGATACCGTGCGCACCGCTGCACAGCTCGCCAACTCGGCCAGTGCCGCAGCCCGTAAAGGAGGCGATGTCGTCAGCAACGTTGTGCGGACCATGGAAGAGATCACCGCGAGTTCACGTAAAATCGGCGATATTATCGGCGTAATAGACGGTATTGCTTTCCAGACCAATATTCTGGCACTCAACGCCGCCGTCGAAGCCGCACGAGCAGGGGAACAGGGACGCGGGTTCGCGGTCGTTGCCGGAGAAGTTCGCTCACTCGCTCAACGTTCCGCTTCTGCTGCGCGTGAAATCAAAGACCTGATTGGCATCAGCGTAGGAAAAGTGGAAACGGGTGGTCTGTTGGTTAACGAAGCAGGGGTGACCATAGCAGAAGTCGTGGATCAGTCGCAGCGCGTCGCCAACCTTATCAATGAGATCGGCCTGACCACGCATGAGCAGGAACAGGGCGTTTCCCAGGTCAATGATGCGGTGAATCAGCTCGATCAGGTAACCCAACAAAATGCCGCACTGGTTGAAGAATCCGCCTCTGCCGCAGACAGCCTGAGCCAACAGGCCAGAAATCTGGTTGAGTTGATGGGCGTGTTCAAAATCGACGGTATCCAGACACAACGAGCCGCACCGCCAGTGGCTACGCTGTCTAGACCGAAATTAGCGTTAGCTGGTAATTCGAGTAACACAAACTGGGAAACCTTTTAACCCACGTCACTTTTCGGTACAACTGGTAAAAAGCCGCCCTCCAGGGCGGCTTTTGGCTAAACTTTTTTACCCAACGGCATCAATTGAATCGTCGCCATCAGTGCCGCGGTAAAAAACATGACTATTGATAACAAATCAGGGGCATAGAACCACGATGTGTACGCGATGTGTACCTCTGAGTTATTTAAAGCACATAAAACTGCATGAATTAAATGTATTCCCATTGAGAGCTCCTTTTAAAAAATGGAAGCGGTCGAATCTGTAGCCGCAAATTCATTTTACGCCCATGAGGAAGGGGGGGCGAAATCGCACACCTTTGCTCCCATACAACGTCTCAATGACCAAGAACCGTTGCCTACATACAAAAAAGCCGCTGAAATATCAGCGGCTTTTTACATCAACGGGTTGCTTGCTATCGGCGATTACAACGCACGGCGTAGGCGAGCGACTGCTTCATGCATTTGCTCATCCGTTGCGGTCGCAAAGGACAGACGCAGCGTTGAGTAGTCGATGTTGTCTGGGAAGAAGAATTCGCCCGGCACAAAGACAACGCCTTGTTCCAGCGTCTTTTTCAGCCATTCCGTCGTGTTGAAATCGTCCTGACGGAACTTCGCCCACAGGAACATCCCACCTTTCGGCTGGTTAAAGGTGATCACATCACCCAGTTCCTTCTCGACCAGCTGTGCCAGCAGTTCGCCTTTATGCTTATAAGCGTGGCGAATTTTCTCGATCTGCGTCTCCAAACGTCCCAGCCCCAGATAGCATTCTGCGACGGTCTGCGACAGTGCGCTAGCGTGCAGGTCAGCGGCCTGTTTGATAATCGCCACCTTGTGCAACAGCCAATCCGGCAGAATCGCCCAACCAAGACGCAGACCCGGAGCCAACACTTTCGAGAACGTGGAGGTATACAGCACGTATTCCGTGCTGCCCAGTTTATCCTGCGCCAGCTGGAACAGCGTCGGGTTACGCTCATCAGTGAAACGCAATTCGCCATAGGGATCGTCTTCGATAATGACAAAACCGTAGCGCTCCGCCAGTTGAACCAATTGCAGGCGACGTTCATAACTCAGCGTAACACCGCTCGGATTACCGAAATTCGGGACAATATAAACGCCCTTGATGCGCTGTTTCTTCAGCAGCTCTTCCAGCTCATCAACCACAATGCCGTTGGCATCGGACGATACAGACATCACATTCGCCTGCGCCAGTTCCAGCGTTTGCAGCGCTGCCAGATAAGTCGGGCGTTCAACGACGAACACATCACCGGGATCGATCATCGAGCGCATAATCAAGTCCAGCGCCTGCTGCGAACCTGCCGTCACGACAATGTCGTCGCCGCGTGTTTTTACGCCACGCACAGCACACAGCTCAGCAATGCGATCGCGCAACACGCCACTGCCTTCGGTTAAGCCATACTGGAATGCCGTTTTTGGCTGTTCGGTAATTGCTAACTGCGTGGCCTGACTTAAGCCTTCGAAATCAAACAATGCATCTGACGGAATCCCACCAGCCAGCGAGATAATATTTTCCATCTTGCTGTGTTTCAGCAGTTCACGGATGGCGGAACTTTTTAACTGAGCGATGCGGTGCGCTAACAACCCTTCAATGGCCATGTATTCTTAACCTTTCAACAAAACTTCAATTATCCGCCCAGATAGGCCGAACGTACCGCTTCATTAGCTAACAATGCCGCACCGGTATCTTCCAACACGATATGACCATTTTCAAGTACATAACCCCGGTCAGCCAGTTTCAGCGCCTGATTGGCATTTTGCTCTACCAGGAAGATGGTCATCCCCTCTTCGCGCAATTGCTGGATCGTATCAAAAATTTGCAGAATGATAATCGGTGCCAGCCCCAGCGACGGCTCGTCCAGCAGCAGCAAACGCGGCTGGCTCATCAGCGCACGGCCTATCGCCAGCATCTGCTGCTCACCGCCGGACATGGTGCCGGAACGCTGGGCGCGTCGCTCATGCAGACGAGGGAACAGATCGTAGACGCGCGCAATGCGCTCCTGATACTGATCGCGCTCGGCAAAGAACCCACCCATCGCCAAATTTTCTTCTACCGTCATACGGGAAAAGACGCGACGGCCTTCCGGCACAATCGCGATAGCTTCGCGCATAATCTGCGCCGTCTGCCAGTGAGTGATGTCCTTACCGTCAAACGTAATGGAACCTTCCGACGCGCGCGGATCGCCGCACAGCGTGCCCAGCAGCGTCGTTTTACCGGCACCGTTCGCACCGATCAACGTGACAATCTCGCCCTGATTAATATGCAGGCTAACCTGATGCAGCGCCTGAATTTTTCCGTAGTGGGCGGAAACCTGATGTAATGACAGCATAAACGTTATCCTTCACCCAGATATGCACGAATGACATCTGGGTTGTTACGAATTTCAGCTGGAGTGCCTTGTGCCAGCGGCGTTCCCTGATTGACGACATAAATCCGGTCAGAAATCCCCATTACCAGCTTCATATCATGTTCAATCAACAACACGGACACCTGATGGCTATCGCGCAGTTCCGCAATCAGCTGATTTAACTCGTCCGTTTCTTTCGGGTTCAAACCTGCCGCCGGCTCATCGAGCATCAACAGCTCAGGTCGCGTCACCATGCAGCGGGCAATTTCCAGACGGCGCTGCTGACCGTAAGCCAGATTCCCCGCCTGACGGTTCGCTAAATCCAGCAGGCCGATACGCTCCAGCCACACCGCGGCACGCGCTTGCGCATCCGCTTCCGCACGACGAAAGCCCGGCGTTTTCAACAGCCCGGCAAACACGCCGCTTTTCAGGTGTTGATGCTGCGCGACCAGCAGGTTCTCGATCACCGTCATTTCACGGAAGAGGCGAACGTGCTGGAACGTGCGCACCACGCCCATGCGGGCAATGGCCTGTCCGGGTAACCCTTCCAGATGACGATCGCGCAGCATGATGGTGCCACCACTCGGGCGATAAAAACCGGTCAGGCAGTTAAAGACCGTCGTTTTCCCCGCCCCATTCGGGCCGATCAGCGAGACAATTTCGCCAGCATGAATGTCCATTTCAACATTGTTGACCGCCAGCAGGCCGCCAAAACGCATCATCAGACCTCTGACTGATAATAGTGGCTGCGTGCTCATGCTTGATCTTCCTTCTTCGCGACTTTCAGCTTCATCTCAGGACGCTTCATCGGCAGCAGGCCTTGCGGACGCCAAATCATCATCAGAACCATCAATGCACCCAGCAACAGCATGCTGTATTCATTCAGGTCGCGCATCAGTTCGCGGGACACCACCAACAGGATCGCGGCGAGGATGACCGCAAACTGCGAGCCCATTCCGCCCAACACAACAATAGCCAACACAAAGGCAGACTCAGCAAACGTGAACGATTCCGGACTAACAAATCCCTGACGCGCGGCAAACAGCGTACCGGCAAACCCAGCAAACGCGGCGCTGATGGTAAAGGCGGTCAGCTTGATGCGCGTTGGGCTCAGGCCCAGAGAACGACAGGCGATTTCGTCATCACGCAGCGCTTCCCAGGCGCGTCCCAGCGGCATCCGCAGCAGGCGGTTAATCACAAACAGGGTTAATATGACCAACAGCAGCGCGACCAGATACAGGAAGATAATGCGGTCGCTGGGGTCGTATTGCAGACCGAAGAAATTATGGAACGTATCCCAACCGCCATCGCGGGCGTTGCGGCCAAACTCCAGACCAAAGAAGGTCGGTTTAGGGATCTGGCTGATGCCGTTCGGACCACCGGTAATTTCGGTATTATTCAACAGCAGGATACGGACAATTTCGCCGAACCCAAGCGTCACAATCGCCAGATAATCACCGCGCAAACGCAGCACAGGGAACCCTAGCAGGAAGCCAGACAGCGCCGCCGCCATGCCCGCCAGCGGCAAACTTTCCCAGAAGCCCAATCCGTAATAGTGATTCAGCAGTGCATAGGTATACGCGCCAATGGCGTAAAACCCGCCGTAGCCCAAGACCAGCAGACCAGACAGGCCAACCACAACGTTCAAACCCAAGCCCAGCATCACGTAAATCAGCGTGAGGGTGGCGATATCTACCGTACCGCGCGAGACCAGAAACGGCCAAGCGATAGCAGCGATAATCAACGCCGCCGCGACTATCTTCTGTCGTGCCGTACTGCCATCAAAACTCGGCAGCACCAGTGACGGTGCGGAAAATTTCTTGATGCTTTGTTGGAAAAAGGGGCGAATCAACTGGAAGAAGAACACCACGATGCAGCCCGCACCAATCCAATACCAGCGAACTTCACCGGCACCGTGCACTACCAGTTTGGTGCCATCCAGCGACAGTTGCATGCCCATTAAAAACGAGGCCAGCACCAGCAGCATGAACGCGGAAACCAACGCATTAAGCAGGTTGAGCTGTTTCATACTTTCTCAACCTCCGGGCGACCCAGAATGCCGGTTGGCATCACCAGCAGCACCACAATCAGCAGCGCAAATGACACCGCATCTTTGTATTCCGTGCTCAGGTAAGCGGACGTCAGCGCTTCGGCTACACCCAAGACCAGCCCGCCGATCATCGCGCCAGGAATACTGCCAATCCCGCCCAGAACGGCAGCCGTAAAGGCTTTCATCCCAGCCATGAAGCCGATATAGGGGTTGATTACGCCGTAAAATTGTCCCAACAGCACGCCTGCAACAGCAGCCATAAGCGCACCAATGACGAATGTCAGTGAGATAACGCGATCGGTGCTGATACCCAGCAGGCTTGCCATTTTCAGGTCTTCAGCACAGGCGCGGCAGGCGCGTCCCATACGGGAATAGCGAATAAATAGCGTCAGCGCCAGCATGGCAAGGAACGTAACAATCCAGATGGTCAACTGCATGGTGCTAATGGTGGCCGCAAAGCCATTGCTTTCGCCCAACACCCACTGGCCGGTCACCAGACTCGGCAGCGCAACATCACGCGAGCCCTGATTCAGGCTGACGTAGTTTTGCAGGAAAATCGACATCCCGATGGCAGAAATCAGTGCAATCAGACGTTTTGACGTTCGCACGGGGCGGTAGGCTACCCGTTCGATACTCCAGCCGTAGGCGCTGGAAATCACCACCGCAGCAACGAAGGCGACACTAATCAGGAGCCAGCCAGCATCGATGCCCATCATCATCAGGGCCGCAATAACAATAAAGGAGACATAGCTACCGATCATATAAACCTCGCCGTGCGCGAAGTTAATCATGCCGATAATGCCGTAAACCATGGTGTAGCCAATGGCGATCAGCGCATAGGTGCTGCCCAACGTTAGGCCGTTGAACATCTGCTGAAGAAAGTAGAGGAACTGCTCGGACATACCTTAACCTTAAATGCCGCCCCCGCGCCTTGCGGCAACGGGGGCTTCGGTATTGAGGGATAGTAGTGGTACACACTCAGAAAGCGGAAAATGTTCTCCACGCCGAAGGGGCAGGCAGCGGTACATTCACCCGCTTCTGCCTCCCCTGCATGATGATTATTTCACTGCGCTGGAAGTACCGTCTTTGTGCCACTCAAATACGCCAAATTCAAACCCTTTCAGGTCGCCTTTTGCATCCCAGCTTAATGGTCCCATTACGGTATCCACAGATTTCGCTTTCAGATCCGCGACCAGTTTTTCCGGCTCATCGCTACCAGTACGTGTCATCGCGGTGGTCAGTGATTGCAGCGCAGCGTAGGTCGTCCAGACGAACGGGCCTGTTGGGTCCAGTTTCTTGGCCTTCAGCGCATCTACAATCGGTTGGTTAGCAGGAACCTGATCGTAACGCTTAGGCAGCGTCACCAGCATGCCTTCAGAGGCATCGCCTGCGATGTTAGACAGCGAAGAGTTACCCACGCCTTCCGGGCCCATGAATTTGGTTGTCATACCAGCCTGACGAGCCTGACGCAGAATCTGTCCCATTTCTGGGTAGTAGCCGCCGAAATAAACGAAATCGACGTTCTCTTTCTTCAGACGCGCAACCAGCGTAGAGAAATCTTTATCACCCGCCGTCACACCTTCAAACAGCACAACATTCGCACCGGCTTTTTTCAGGCTATCCTGAACAGAGCGGGCCAGACCTTCACCATATTGCTGCTTGTCATGAACCACGGCGATACGCTGAGGTTTGATGGTTTCGACAATGTATTTTGCTGAGGTTGGCCCCTGATCGGAATCCAGCCCCGTCGTGCGCATCACCATTTTATAGCCGCGCGTGGTCAAATCGGCATTGGTTGCCGCAGGCGTAATCATGATCACGCCTTCTTCTTCATAGATATCAGACGCAGGCTGCGTGGAGGAGGAACACAGATGGCCAATCACATAACGGATACCGTCATTGATGACTTTGTTCGCTACGGCAACCGCCTGCTTAGGGTCGCACGCGTCATCATATTCAACGCCAACCAGTTTGTTGCCGTTTACGCCGCCTTTTGCGTTGATATCGGCAATAGCCTGACGCGCGCCAATGAACTCCATATCTCCATATTGCGCAACGGGCCCAGACATTGCGCCAACAACCGCAACCTTAATATCGGCAGCGTTGACCGCATGGCTGAACGCCGCAGCCATACAACCCATCAGCAATACTTTACCTTTACTGAATTTCATTTTTTTTACCCCATCTGTCATTATGGATATTGCCGAAAACCTGACCGCCTTCTGCCATAACCTGCTATTTTCTTATAAGTAAGAAAGGCTTAGGTTATTATTAGTAATGTTTTCTAATAAGGCTTTATTTTTCATATTATTAAACAGGAGTTTTATGCTGCAAATCAACTCACCTTGTCAGAAACAAGCGGAGCAAACAGCACAAAACACCAGATGTAAAAACCAGCATTCAATTTATATATAGTCAGATATTCTACTTTATGCATTAATTGTTGATGGATTACTCGAAAAACAAAGAATGAGAAAAACATTTGCTCTATTAACCATAACGCTCAAATTACACAACCGTTCCACTACAAGACAACTACATTATTCTTCACTCACATGATGGAGTGCCGATAAAAATGAAACTAACCATTGAATGCCTCACCCAGTTCAGCCCTCAGGATAAAATTGATCTGGCGAAAATTTGGCCGCATCAGAACATTGATTTACTCGAAGAAGGGCTCACGCTCGATCAGCGGCTATTCGCCGCCCGTTTTAACGATCGACTGTTAGGTGGTGTGCTGGTCGAAATTGAAGGGGAATATGCGGAACTGAGCGATCTGATGGTGCGAGAAGTCACGCGGCGACGTGGCGTAGGGCAACTTTTGATTGATGAAGCACGTCGTCAGCTTCCTGAGGTTAAAGAATGGTGGCTGGCAACGGCCGATCATGCTTCGATCAAAGAGGAAGTGCTGGCGCGATTTATGGTGTCTTGCGGCTTCTCACCCGTATCCGGCGGCTGGCGCTATATTCGCAGAAAAGAAACGCCGCTGATTCTTGACGAACTCAACCCAGAGAAACCATAAACACATCTCTACGGCCTGACATTCACGTTGGATAAAAACAAAACGACCGGGCATTACCCGGTCGCTACAGAAAGAGACGATGAGAGCGATTACGCTTCTATCGCCGCTCGCAGTTTTTTCATCGCATTCTTTTCTAACTGACGTACACGCTCTGCGGAAACACCGTATTGGTCGGCCAGTTCCTGCAAGGTGGATTTGTTGTCATCATCCAGCCAGCGGGCGCGAATAATGTGCTGGCTACGTTCATCCAGCCCTTCCAGCGCGTAGGTGAGCTTATCGGCCGCATGCGTATCCCAGTTGTCCTCTTCAATGCCATCGGCAAAGTCAGACGATTTATCCTGTAGGTAAAGCATTGGCGACATCGCTTTGCCGTCGTGCGAGTCCTCTTCCGGCGTCGGATCGAAGGTCATGTCCTGCGCCGCCATGCGGGATTCCATCTCGCGCACGTCTTTGGTGGTCACACCAAGTTCACGCGCTACCAGTTCGACTTCATCCTGGTTAAACCAGCCGAGGCGTGTTTTCGCCTTCCGCAGGTTAAAGAACAACTTACGCTGTGCTTTAGTGGTGGCTACCTTCACGATACGCCAGTTACGCAGCACGTATTCATGAATTTCTGCCTTGATCCAATGCACGGCGAAAGAAACCAGACGCACGCCAACTTCAGGGTTGAAGCGACGTACCGCTTTCATCAGGCCGATGTTCCCTTCCTGAATCAGGTCCGCCTGCGGCAGGCCGTAGCCGGAATAGTTACGGGCAACGTGAATAACAAAACGCAGGTGTGAAAGAATCAGGTGCTTAGCAGCCTCCAGATCGCCCTGATAATGCAGTCGTTCAGCCAGCGCCCGCTCTTCCTCCGCCGTCAGCATCGGATAGGCATTGGCGGCACGAATATACCCTTCCAGACTGCCCTGGGGAACTAAGGTGAAAGTTTGCATATCTTTGGTCATTCAACCCTCTCTGTTACTCTACTCGTCATATTGCAGTCAGCTATCTTAGCACTGCTTCGCCGCATCGTTTTGCGCGAAAATGGCAAAATGCGGCACCTTTAAGCGTATTTATTGAAACCTTAAAATCTGTTTATTCAGACTGTGATTTCGCTCGCAAGTTCCTATCATTTTATTCACCTGATGCCAGAGATCAAGCAGGAGACGAACAAGACGTTAACGCACAAGAAACCAAGGGAAAAACACAGCGGAAAGTGCAAATAAGAGATGTCGCTGAGGAGGTTTCCCCTGCAATACGGTCTGAATTACAGGGGATAATTATACCAGAAAACGCTTACTGTGGTGTAAAACGGCGTAAATGTTGCACTGTTGCCAGCCAGGCGGCCAGCCAGCCAATCATGCCAGCGATGAGCAGTAGCAGCAGGGACTCGTCCCAGCTCAACCCTTTGACGGCAAACGTCGTACCGAAAACAGCAGCAACCTGTGCCACCACCGCATCCAGCTTCCAAACCAGCGCCTGCGATAAAATCAGCGACAGCACCGCACCGCCCACGCCCATTGCCGCTCCGCCATTCAGGAACGGACGCAGAATAAAGCCGTCCGTCGCACCAATCAGCTTCATCACGTTGATGGTTTCACGGCGACTGAAAATACTCAGACGCACGCTGTTGCCGATCACCAAAAATACAGCAACGACCATCAGGACGCCAATCATCGCGGAAATTTGCCCAACCAGATTAGTTAGCGCCACCAGACGAGCAAACCAGCTGTCGTCCATTCGAACTTCATCCACGCCCTGCGTCGATGCCACGCGATCGCGCAACGTTGTCAGCGTGGTGGAATCCTGAAAACTCATTTTTGGCGTAATGATTGCCACCGCGGGTAACGGGTTTTCTTCCAGCATATCCAGCGCGCCGCCAAAACCGGACCAGTTGCGGAATTCGCCCATCGCTTCATTGCGCGACAGGTAATTAACTTTATCGACGCCATCTTCAGATTGAAGCTGCGTGATAACCGCCTGCGCCGCGTTGTCATCCAGCGATTTATCCAGATACACCGTCAGTTGAGGCGATGGATACCACTGTGTTGCAGCCTGACTGACGTTTTTCCACACCAGATAGCAGATGCTGGGCAGCGCCAGCGAGATAGCGATAACCATCACGGTCAGAAAGGTGGCCAGCGGCTGGCGCAGCATATCAGCCAGCGTATTTGTCCAGGCATAGCGCCATTGTTCCTGCCAACCGCCGCGCAGTGCTTTCGCTTTTGCGACAGGCTTTTTCGCATTACGGACGTTATTTGCCATCGTGGTTTCCCCCCACCATGCGGCCATCCGACAACGTCAGCACACGGTAATTACGGCGGGCGATCAGCCCGGTATCATGCGTCGCCATCAGGACAGTGACGCCGACGCGATTGAACTCTTCAAACAGGCGCAAAATGTCTTCTGACAACGCCTCGTCCAGATTGCCCGTCGGCTCATCCGCCAGCAACACGGCGGGTTTGTTAACCACAGCGCGTGCAATACCCACACGCTGTTGTTCACCACCGGACAGCTGGATAGGATAATTCTTCGCTTTATCCAGCAGGCCAACCTTGTCCAGCGCGGCCGATACCCGACGACGAATATCCTCACTGCTGGCGCCCGCGATAATGAGCGGCATCGCGACGTTGTCATAGACCGTGCGCTCCATCAACAGGTGGTGATCCTGAAAAATCATGCCGATCTGACGCCGTAAGAACGGGACTTCGCGTTTTTTCAGGCGGCTAATATTGTGACCGCCAAACAAAATCTGACCCGCGCTGGGACGTTCAATACCACAAATCAGTTTCAGCAGGGTGCTCTTCCCTGCGCCGGAATGGCCGGTCAGGAACGCCATTTCCGCTGGGCGCAGATGGAAATCCACCCCTTGCAATGCCTGACGCCCACCGAGGTAAGCTTTACTGACCTGTTCAAAACGAATCATCCGTTTTAATCCTCTCGGGCAAAAAGTGCCTCAATAAAATCGTCGGCCTTGAATGGCCGTAAATCTTCAATGCCTTCACCTACCCCAATATAGCGGATAGGAATAGCAAACTGGTCGGCAATGGCGAAAATCACCCCGCCTTTCGCGGTCCCGTCCAGCTTAGTCAAGGTAATGCCTGTCAGCCCGACTGCTTCATTAAACAGCTTGGCCTGACTCACTGCGTTCTGTCCGGTGCTCGCATCCAGCGTCAGCATCACTTCATGCGGCGCGTCTTCGTCCAGCTTCTTCATCACGCGCACAATCTTTTTCAGCTCTTCCATCAGGTACGCTTTGTTCTGCAAGCGACCGGCGGTATCCGCGATCAGGACATCCACGCCACGCGCTTTCGCTGCCTGAATTGCATCGAAAATCACCGATGCCGAATCCGCCCCTGTGTGCTGCGCTATCACCGGCACGTTATTGCGTTGTCCCCAGACCTGAAGCTGCTCGACTGCTGCTGCACGGAAGGTATCACCCGCCGCCAGCATTACAGATTTGCCCTGTGCCTGGAACTGGCGTGCCATTTTACCGATGGTGGTGGTTTTACCCACGCCATTAACACCAACCATCAGAATGACATACGGCGTTTTGCCTTCGATATTCAGCGGGGCGTCCACCTTAGCAAGAATCTCTGCCATTTCTTCTTTCAGCTTAACAAAAAGCGTATCAGCATCTTTCAGTTGGCGGCGACTGGCGTGCTCCGTCAGGCTGTCGATGATCTTACGGGTGGTCTCGACCCCGACATCCGCAATCAGCAGTTGCTCTTCCAGTTCATCAAACAGATCGTCGTCGATTTTCTTACCGCGAAACAATCCGATAAATCCGGAACCGAGATTCTCACGCGTTTTTACTAGACTGCGCTTCAAGCGAGCGAAGAAACCTTCTTTCATCGGGCGTTCTTGCTCTTGCACAACGACTGGAACGTCGTCCAGTTGCTCATTTTCCTGTTCTTCTTGCTGCGCGTCATCCAGCGCCTCGTCAACCACCGTCGCGTTCTCTGCGATCTCGACCTGCACGATCGGATCGGTGATATCCCGATCGAGTACGTCATGATCGATCGGGTCACGATCGTCTACCGCAACGGTAACCTCATGCTCGGCGACTGATGGAGCCAGTTCTTCCGCTTCAACCTTTATATTTTCTTCAGCTACTATCTTTTCTTCAACGACAGATTCTTCCGGCAGCGGTTGCGCTACGAGCTCCGGCGTAGGCTCAACGGTCTGGTGAGTCGATGCGGCGGCATCCGATTCAGCAGCGGGCGCATCGTCAACGACCGGCTTCTCCTGCGGCTGCTCTTGTTGTTTTTCTTCCTGTTTCCCAAGTCCCAGCCAGGAAAAAAAACCGCGCTTCTTTTCTTTTGACATGTGTAATCGCGCTCCACGCTGCTCACCGCAGCGAATCAATCAATGAAAATCATATTTAAACAACAAGTTTAACACTTTCCTGCCGACAGCAACACGCAGCCAACGGGAGCAATGACAGACAATTCTCCGTGCTAACGACAATCTTCGTAACGAAAGGCAATGTCCGTTACGAAGTGTGTCAAACGCCGCGCGTGATAGAAAGGCCGCAGACAGCACAAAATTTTGGCTTAAGCACTTTAACGTCCATCTTAACATTCCCTCTACACGCAACCGCCGCTAGAATAGCGCCAGAAATTTCCTGCCCGCATCCACACCATGATGATGCGGCACAACAATAACCCTGTGAGCTATGGCTAAAAAAAATGCATCGTCAGCCGCCGGACAAATCCGAATCATCGGTGGTCAATGGCGCGGCAGAAAACTTCCGGTTCCTGATAGCCCCGGTTTACGTCCCACTACCGATCGTGTACGTGAAACGTTATTTAACTGGCTCGCCCCCGTCATTCAGCAGGCTCGCTGTCTGGACTGCTTTGCTGGCAGCGGGGCGCTCGGTCTGGAAGCCTTATCTCGTTATGCTGCCCATGCCACATTATTGGAGATGGAGCGTGCAGTCGCCCAGCAATTAACGCAGAATTTGGCACTGCTTCGGGCGGAAAACGCCGAGGTGGTCAATACTGATGCCCTGAGTTGGCTGGCGAAGCCGGGCACGCCGTTTGACGTCGTGTTTCTCGATCCGCCGTTCCGCAAAGAGCTGCTGAATAACACGCTTGCTCTGCTGGAACAACAGGGCTGGCTGGCACCAGACGCGTGGATTTACGTGGAAACAGAAGCGGAAAATGCGCAGTTGACCATCCCGGAGAATTGGCAGTTGCACCGTGAAAAGATTGCGGGTCAGGTAGCCTACCGTTTGTACATCCGTCAGTGATCTTTGCAGCAACGTAAGGGTAAGAGATGATTTTGATTAACCTTGGCAGATTATTGATGCTGGGCGTGTGGGGATTTCTGTTGCTTAACCTGATTCAGCCGTTTCCCAAGCCGTTGAATATCTTCATGACCGTGGCGATGGTGTTTATGATCCTGATGCATGGTTTTCAACTGCTGCTGTTAAAATCCAGTCAGCCGAAGGACAGCCCACCGCTGGACCGGGCGCTTCAGGCGCGTATTTTCCTTTTTGGCGTGTTTGAACTACTGGCGTGGCAGAAAAAGCAACCGAAGCCACCGAAGCCGTAACCGCTACTTCTGCTGGGGCACAAAGCGAATAAAGCGCGTGCCCTTTAGCTGCAACGATCCCTGCATACCGGTATCAAGCTGGTGATAATCTGCGTTTTCGAGGCGTAGCGTGATAGTCGCGCTGCCAGCAATTGGCCTGAACGTGACTTCATACAGCATATCCTCCACGACCATCACCTGATGCTCACGCGCACGCCGACGAGTACGGGGAAATTCGCGTTTGTGTTTCACCTCTGCGGCCACAATACGCAGCGGAGCCGCATCATTCTGCGCTTCCCGATGACGTTGGCGTCGATACTGCCCCGCCGCCAGCACTAAAATAGCGCCAACGGCCAAAGCCAACAGCCAGGGAAAATCATGCATCAGGGTTTCTTGCCGGGAAGATAAGGGAACGCGGTAACGTTATCGCCTAAATCAGAAATACGGGCACTGCCTTTTTCCGTCACGGCATCAATACGAATAATCGCCTGTAGAGGGATAAAACTGCGGCTAACGCCGGAGAATTCCGTTTTCAGTTTCTCGGTTGACGGGTCAACCAATACCGTAGATTGGCTATCAAACACAAAATCGGCAATTTCAATAAAACCGAACAGATTACCCTGAACCAACTCACGCACGTAAAGCTGGTAATTCTTACCGTTATTTATAAATTGAATACGATAAAGTGCAGATTCATTACTCATTCAACACAATGCTCCCTTCAGAGACTTCACGGCGTGAAAACGGGCGATAACATAACATGAAGATCACGAAAGGCGCATCCGTCTCGCACCGTGTTGTTTAACTTCCTCACAATCCCCTACACTAAATAAAGAACGGTTTATTTTTATCCTGATACAAACAAAAACACAAAAAGGACACGCTATGCTTTGGTCATTTATTGCTGTGCTTTTTTCTGGTTGGTTGTACGTAGACGCCAGCTATCGTGGTCCAACGTGGCAGCGTTGGTTATTCAAACCGGTCACGATGCTACTGCTGCTAGCGCTAGCATGGCAGATGCCGCTGCTTGGCGTGCCAGGCTATCTGATTGTTCTGGGGTTACTGGCAACGCTGGTTGCAGACACGCTACTGTTGCTCCCGACTCAGCGCCTGCTTTACGCGTTCGGTGCCTATTTCATCTCCCATCTGCTGTACACCATTAGCTTTTTTACCGGACAAATCACGCTCACGTTCTTCTGGCCACTGGCACTAACGCTCGTCATTTTGGCCGCGATCCTGATCGCCATCATCTGGGGACGATTGGACGCACAGCGCTGGCCCGCCTGCGCGTTTATCATCATGACGACGCTGATGGTCTGGATTGCAGGTGAACGGTATTTTGCGCTGGGGACAAATGCGAACTTCTCCTTGCTGACGGGCACCGTACTGCTGTTTATCGCCCATGCAGCCTGGCTGATTCACCATTATCGTTTCCCGTTCCGCGCCCATCAGGCGATTGTGGCCGCGGGCTATTTTGGCGGTCATTTCCTGATCGTTCGCTCCCTGTATTTCTAACGCTCGCGACGCTCACGAAAGGCTGGCTAAGCATTGAGCGGCGGTGTAAAGTTTCTGATGAGAATGGCAATCACTAATAACACAGGAGGAAGATATGCACTCTCATCAGCACCACAGCACTGAGAAATCAGCATGCTGCAATAACGGCGTTCACAACGCGCCACGCAGTACCGCGCACAGCGCAAAAAGCTGCTGCAACGAGCACACGCAGCATTCGAACCACGCAGACCACAGCTGCTGTTCAACCAAGCACACATCCGATGCCGCCGTTCAGACCGCGTGTGGTACAGAGCAACATTCGTCAGACAGCGGCGGTAGCGCTGATTCAGACGACCCCGACGGCGGAGACAGCGACAGGCCCCGATCTCACCAGCGTTTCAGCTGGAAAATCAGCGGGATGGATTGTCCCAGCTGCGCACGTAAAATCGAAAATGCAGTAAAAAATATCACCGAAATTGAACAGGCCAAAGTGCTGTTCGCCACCGAAAAACTGGTTGTTGACGCCTACTCCGATATTCGCCCTCAGGTTCAACATGCCGTTCAGCAAGCTGGCTTCACCTTGCAGGACACCGCACTCCCCATCGCACCACCCGACACCTCTACCGTACGTCGTTTCGTGCATGAATATGGTTTCTTAATACTTTTCACTTTGCTGGCTGCTGCAAGCTGGGGACTTTCCCTCTTAAGCGAGCGCGGCGGGCAGATCGCATTTATCGCGACCACCATTGTCGGGCTGATTCCAATCCTGAAAAAAACAGTGCAGCTCATTCGTACGGGTACGCCCTTCGCGATTGAAACGCTGATGAGCGTGGCTTCCATCGGGGCGCTCCTGATTGGCGCCACCACGGAAGCCACGGTCATTTTGCTGCTGTTTATGTTGGGCGAACACCTTGAATCTTACGCGGCAAATCGCGCACGACGGGGCGTAACGGCACTGATGGCGCTGCTTCCTGAAGATGCTACGGTTATCGGCAACGGGCTGCGACGCCTCGTTCCCGTTGCAAGTCTGGTTCCCGGCGATGTTATTGAAGTCGCCCCTGGCGGACGACTCCCTGCCGATGCGGAGCTATTGAACAGCGACGCCAGCTTTGATGAAAGCGCCCTGACCGGCGAATCAGTTCCCGTTGAGCGCACACCCGGTGAAAAAATTGCCGCTGGCAGCCTGTGTGTCGATCGGGTCGTGCAGCTGCGAGTGGTTTCACAGCCGGGTAACAGCGCCATCGACCGCATTCTGCAACTGATAGAAGATGCAGAAGAGCGCCGCGCCCCAATAGAACGCTTCCTCGATAAGTTCAGCCGCTACTACACACCAGCTATCATGCTGCTGTCGCTGCTGGTGATTCTGGTGCCGCCGTTGCTGCTGGCACAGCCGTGGCAAGAGTGGGTTTATCGCGGTCTGACGCTGCTGTTAATCGGCTGTCCGTGTGCGCTGGTAATCTCAACGCCTGCGGCGATTACCTCAGGGCTGGCTGCGGCAACGCGTCGGGGTGCGCTGATTAAAGGCGGTGCAGCGCTGGAATCGCTGGGCAATATCAAGACTATTGCGTTTGATAAGACGGGTACGCTGACGGAAGGCAAGCCGCAGGTGACGAACGTGTTACCCGTAGCGGGCATTAGCGAAACAGCGCTGCTGACACGTACCGCCGCAGTAGAGTCGGGTTCGCACCATCCGCTCGCCAAGGCCATCATCCAACATGCGTTATCCAGCAGCACATTCCTCCCGATGGCGGAAAACCGCAAAGCGCTGGCGGGTGTCGGCGTTGAAGGCACGATAGGCGGCAAGCGGATTCAGGTTAGCGCACCGACTCGCGTCGCGCCCGGTTTGCTTGACGCCGACTGGCTGCAACAAATTGATGCGCTGGAAAACGAAGGGAAAACCGTCGTGGTAGTGCAAGAAGACGACACTCTGCTAGGCTTGTTGGCACTGAGCGATACGCTACGCCACGATGCGCGTGAAGCGCTGGATGCCTTGCAGCAGTTAGGGATTCGGTGCGTCATGCTCACGGGAGATAATCCCCGCGCAGCAGCGGCCATCGCAGCAACATTGGGGATCGATTACCGAGCCAGCCTGCTCCCTGCCGATAAGGTCGCGGCAGTCAGCGAATTGAGTAAGCAGCACCCCGTGGCGATGGTGGGCGACGGTATCAACGACGCGCCAGCGATGAAAGCCGCAACAATCGGGATTGCGATGGGAAGCGGTACGGATGTGGCGCTGGAAACCGCCGATGCGGCATTAACGCACAGCCGCCTGACCGGGCTGGCGGCCATGATCAGCCTGTCGCGGGCGACGCAGCGTAATATTCGTCAGAACATTACCATCGCGCTGGGGCTGAAAGCCGTATTTCTGGTCACCAGTATTCTTGGCATTACCGGACTGTGGCTGGCGGTGCTGGCGGATTCCGGCGCAACGGCATTAGTCACTGCCAACGCGCTGCGGCTGCTGAGAAAACAGGACTAATATTACCGTTGCTGGCTGTTGGATCGAGATACACGGAGCGACCACGGGGCGAGGCCTTCCTACGGGAACCTCATCCCCGTGTTTCTCCTAATAACGCACTGAGTATCAGCGACCCTTGCGCAGCAGATACCGATAGGGAACCTGTTCAGTCTCTTGCGCCAGAAGCTCATGCTCCATATACACGCAAAAACCGGGAATATCGCGAGTAGTGGCCGGATCGTCGGCAATAATCAGCAGCGTTTGCCCGGTTTCCATCTGGCGTACTGTCTTACGCACCATCATCACAGGCTCAGGGCAGCGCAGTCCCTGGGCATCAAGGGTTTTATCTGGGTTGGTAAAGGGATCGGTCATCAACGTTCTCAGTGCTGGAATCAAAAAACTGCCTTAGTTTACGCGGAGGATTCCCCTACGCAAGCGACGACAACGTTT
The DNA here is from genome assembly GCF_000740965.1 of Pectobacterium atrosepticum. Lineage (NCBI taxonomy): Bacteria > Pseudomonadati > Pseudomonadota > Gammaproteobacteria > Enterobacterales > Pectobacteriaceae > Pectobacterium > Pectobacterium atrosepticum. The sequence continues at coordinate 4,801,489 of NZ_CP009125.1, forward strand.
GCGTATAAAACAACCATCCTTTCTCGGCAAAACACATTGCATTGGCGAAACAATTGCGTATTATGCCGCCGCGTTGCAGCATAAATCTGCACGTTATCCCTTGGGTTCCCTAACCCCAATAACCAAAAAGGTCACATTATGTATCGTTTTACTCCCCAGCAGCGGCTTACGGCGCTGCTCTGGCTATCGTTGTTCCATGTGCTGATCATTACGTCGAGTAATTATCTGGTTCAGCTCCCAGTATTGATTTTCGGTTTTCATACCACCTGGGGCGCGTTTACCTTTCCGTTTATTTTTCTGGCAACTGACCTGACAGTCCGAGTTTTCGGTGCGCCGCTGGCGCGTCGTATCATCCTGACCGTGATGGTACCTGCGCTGGTGATTTCCTATCTGGTTTCGTCACTGTTTTATCAGGGCGCATGGCAGTCGTTCGGGGCCTTAAGCCAGGTGAATATCGTCGTGGCGCGTATCGCCTGCGCCAGCTTCATGGCGTATGTTCTTGGCCAGATTCTGGATGTTCACGTCTTCAACCGGCTGCGTCAGAAACGCGCGTGGTGGGTGGCACCCGCCGTTTCAATCGTGTTTGGTAATTTTAGCGATACGCTGGCCTTTTTCTTCATCGCGTTTTACCGCAGCACCGATGCTTTCATGGCAGCAAACTGGGTTGAAATTGCGATGGTGGATTATGCATTCAAGTTGCTGATCAGCCTGGCCTTCTTCCTGCCGATGTACGGGGTCATGCTGAACATGGTGCTCAAACGTCTGAGCGAACAGAAAGGCACTGCCGACTATCACTCCGCCAGCAGCCACAATTAATGCTTATCGAATTATTTAGGGCATACACTCATCGTTTTGTAAAAAAATGCGGGCTCCAACAACGGCTTGCAACAACAAAATGCTTGTTTTTGCTATCTGAATAGGGTGCCATACTGTTATTACCTGTTAAAAAACGAGAGAAAGGGAACCTATGTCGAATGTAATCAAATACCTCGGTGTCGGCTTGCTTGTCGGCCTGCTTGCCGCCTGTGATGGCAAAACGGATGACGCCGCAAAAGCGGGCGCACAAGATAAACCTGCAGCAGAAGCTACCGCGAGCCAGAACATTGAATTAATGGATGGAAAGGTTGCGTTTACTCTACCAGCCGATATGCGTGACCAAAGCGGTAAAGTGGGTACGCAGGCAAACAACATGCACGTTTACGCCAATGACAACGGGCAGAAAGCGGTCATCGTGATTCTGGGCGACAACACCACAGAAGAGCTGACCGTGCTGGCACAGCGTCTGGAAGATCAGCAGCGCACACGTGACGCCAACCTTCAGGTCGTCACCAACAAAACCATCGACGTTGATGGCAAGAAGCTGCAACAGCTCGACAGCATTATCACCAGCAGCGGACAGCAAGCTTATTCCTCGGTGGTGTTGGGCAAAGTGGAAAACCAACTGCTGACCTTGCAGATCACCCTGCCAGCCAGCAATCAGCAACAGGCACAGAGCGAAGCGGAAGGCATCATCCACACGCTGAAGCTAAAATAATCGGCGATCCCCTTCCCTTTTAAGCCGTCCCTTAATACACAAATCCCCAGCCCACTGGGGATTTGTGCTGCTGGCAGCTATCACAATGATGTCAAATTAGATCAGCCATGTGAGAAAATACGGAATTAGCCTTCTGAGATATCTACATGGTTAGATAGCACATTGAATTAATTAAAATAATTATGTTGATAATCAATTGGTTTGCTTACTTTTAGCCCTTTCGTTGCGCCATTGGTTCTCAGCTCACCTTGCTATCCTTTACACGTACTTTCTTTCTCACAAGAAATTTCGTCAAGGATGCCACATGGAACGTTTTCATCATTCTGCCTACCCTCCCAGCTCTATGCCGCACCAACCGCTTGGCATGAACACATTACGGTTAACGTCTAACCCCTGACCAACCGATGTTTTCTACATTTTTATCAGCACGGCGTTTTAGCCAACATGGATTGTGGTGTGAGCAGACTCAGACCTAAACCTGAGTATAGGAGTAGATTAATGGCAGCAGATCCCTACTGTATCCCCTGTGAACACTACGATAATTGGATAGAGATTGAGGTTCGTGATGAAAATAATCGTTCGTTCAAGGGGCTGAAAGCGACACTGACCGACGATACCGGCAAATCCGAAACGGTTACTCTCAAAGAAGGGCCGGTGTTAGTACACGGTTTTGCCGTTGGCCCGATAGCCGTCAAGCTAGAGACGCTTCCTTGGCTTAAGGCGGCGCAATCGCGTGAAGTATTGAAGGACGGGCAGAGTGCCGTCCCTGCCTATGTAGCAGAAAAGGCTGGGAACGATGAAACCCCACGTGAACATATTAAGGCAACTACCGGCGACCTGTGCCTGACCGCACCTGAGCAACCGTTGCCAGAGGCGCATCAGGAAGGGAAAGCCGGTAACGTGCGTTTCTTTACCAAACATTCCTACGTTATCGAGGTAAAAGGCTACCAGCTCAACGTATTGCGCATCGGTGTATTCTTCGATGGCACGGGGAATAACACCTATAATGCCGAGTCTGGTCTTAAACAAGTGGAGCAATGGCTGGCTGAAACCTGCTCCGATCCGGCGCAGCGGGAGAAAGAGCTGCGTGGCTGCCAGATGGGGCGGCTCCCGGTTGGGGATAGTGCCGCGAATGATAAAACCAATATCTGGAAACTCTATGAGCAATTTAAAGTCGGTGGCGAAACGTTAAGTGCTCATGCTTATATCAGCGGAATTGGGACGCTCAATCCCGTCGCAGGGAAAGAGGGGCTGGAATACCGATCGGACAATATGCTGACAAAAGGGCTGGACCTCGATTTTGGTGGTGAGAATACCTCAATCGTTGGCAAGGTGAATCAGGCCTGTGAGCAGGAAATTGTCGCTGCGGTCAAACGTGATTTAAGGGAGGCATTACCTAACATCGACTGCATTCATCGCATTGTATTCGATGTGTTTGGCTTTAGCCGCGGGGCGGCGGCGGCACGCCATTTTGTCAATGTCATCGACCAGAAAGCCGATCACCCGTTGGTGCAGGCGATCGCCAATACGCCCACTATCCGTCTTAAGGCTGGGTTTGACTGGGCCAATAGGGACGATGTGCGTATCACGTTTGTCGGGATTTTTGACACGGTCGCTTCATCGTACCACCCCAGTCTCAATATCCGCTTGCAGGATGATTGTGCCGAACGAGTGCTACATCTGACGGCGCTGGATGAGGTGCGAAAACACTTCCCCTTAACGCGCATCACTCCTACAGTGATAGGCACCAGCATTCCGCCACACTTTACCGAGCTGGCGCTGCCGGGCGCGCATTCGGATCTTGGCGGCGGCTATTACAGCCGCTGGAGCCTGTCTAATCCGAACAGCGATCCGGCGCTGACTGAGTGCCTCGAACTGGAACGCTTTATGAGTGAAGACGCAGCCTCCACGCCGGATACAGAAAGCCGCGCCTATCGTCAGGCCCGCGCCTATGCCGAGGAAAAAATTGCGCAGGGCTGGGTCGGACGCCTTCACCCGCATTTGCTGCACGCTGCCACACCACCCGTGGGGGCGATCAGTTTGATCCCCTATTCGTTTATCCGACGGCGTGGCAAGGATGATTTGTGGCCGAAAAAGGCCGTGTATGTGGAGGTGGTGATGAGCCGCGTGGTGGAGGGAGAGTATTCGCGTATTCCGCTACATATGATGGTGGAAGCGGGTCGAGCTGCTGGAGTGCCGTTTAAGGTGTGGGATAAAACAATCAGTGCGCATAGGCTTGAATCTGGCGCAGTCAAACTGCCAGCGATCAATCTAACTAAATTAGATGAGATGTGGGCATTCGCGGCCAACGAACCGGGGGTGGTGAAAAATCTGAGCCAGCAGCTCTCTGCGGAGGTTTATCGGGCACTGCGCCGCGATTATGTGCACCGCAGCGCCAGCAATCAGGGTATCGCCAGCCCGGCGAATATCAGTAAACAGGAAACCACCGTGAGCAAGGAACGGCGGCATGTGATAGGCAATCAGGAGGTATGATGTTTAAACAATGTATTGTGTTGCTGGGGCTTTGTTTTTCATTGACTGCCTGTGCGACGGCCCCCACAAAATCGGCTTTTTCATGGCGATATGGCACTGGCAGCAATATCGATGAAACGTGGACCACCAACGTTGAATTTTATCGTGGCGGAGCATTTATTGGCGGCTACCCAGGGGGTGGAGTAGGACCCGGTGCCAGTGTAAAACGGATTACGGAGAAGCGTTACTATTGGGCCGGCGGTGGTGGTTTGCCTGTAGAGGGAATGGCCGTTCCCGATCGGGCAGTAATAGAGATGGTGTCCCTCTACGATCGCAAACGCTACCGTATCAAGGTCAATTTACCAGCAAATTTAGCCCAGCAAATGCAGCAGCGCTATCAGATTGGCAAGCGTATTGACCAACGCAACTGGATCTATTTTGGGCTGGCTCCCGGCGGTTATTATGAAGTGCTATTGCAGGGGGATTTACTTGGCGTCAGTCCAGATTTGTTACTTGCCCGTGGCATCGCCGAGGAAGTGACGGACAATTGGTATGATAAAAAATTCCCAATCGGCGTAAGCCAATACACCGTAACGATCCAAGATTTCGACAAAGAATACGGCGAACTGTTTAAGCAGCACCCCATCCCATTGGGAATGGACTGGGCACCGATCATGGATGCCTACCGCGCCAAACAGCCTAAAGCGGACCAGCAACCGGTGAAGTAATGTGATCGGGTTGTGAGTACATCGCCAGCCCGGCTAATACCAGCAAATTTGAAACCACCGTGAGTAAAGAGCGGCGGCACGTAATAGGCAATGAGAAAGCATGATGTTCAGGTATTTTATTATTGATGACTCCATCCTCCCGCAGGGCGCTGAGTCAGTCGCCACGTCAGCGCCAGACCGCATAGCCCCAGCAACGCCGCCGCCAGATAAATAGAGGCGATACCGGTATAGCCCATCAGTACGCCCGCCACTGGCCCGACTACGCCTAGCGACAGATCGAGAAATATCGTATAGGTTGCCAGTGCACTGCCCTGATTCTGTGGTGATACGGCCTTGACGGCAACAACACCCAATGCTGGGAATACCAGAGAGAAACCTGCCCCCGCGAGGAATGCGCCCACTTCCGCCATTAGCGGCTGCGTCGCGCCCCACACCAGCAGTAAACCCACGATCTCAACCACAAAGCACGCCATTGCTACGCGCAATCCGCCAAACCGCTGAATGCTGTTGGGGAAAACCAGCCTCGCACCAACAAAAGCACCGCTGAAAATGGTCAGCGTCAGCGCCGCACCTTCCCAGTTGTGATCGGCATAAAACAGCGTGATAAAGGTAGCGATCACACCAAAACCCGCAGAGGCGATCGCCAGAATAATGCCGTAAACCCAGACTTTACCCAGCACCTCGCGGAAAGGAATCTTTTTACCGGGTGCGACCTGCACTGCTGGACGCGGCAGCGCGAAGATAATCGCCACAGCTGCAATCAGAATAATGCACACGGAGAGCAGCTTTAGCCCACCGATATGGTTGAGCCAGACGCCGAGCGGAGCACCAATCGCCATCGCGCCGTATGTCGCAATACCATTCCACGAAATCACACGCCCGATATGTCGAGAGCCCACCACACCAACGCCCCAGAGCGTTGCACCTGTACCGGCAAAGCTCTGCCCCGCACCTAGCACGACACGCCCGATACACAGCAGCAGCAGCGTGATCGCGGGCGACGCATCGCTAAAGGCAGCCAGCAGGTAAAACACCCCGCTCAGCATGACGCCAGCCAGCCCCCAGACGACAATCTTCTTCGGCCCTTTTTCATCGGCGCTACGACCCGCATGCGGGCGGCTCAATAGCGTGGAGAAGTATTGCAGGCTGATCACCAGCCCAGCCCAGAATGCGCTATAGCCAAGATGATCATGTACATATCCCGGCAGCACCGCCAACGGCAGGCCAATATTCAGATAGCTGGCGAAATTGAACGCCACAACGGAAACGATGCGCAGGTTAAGGCGCAGGCCGCTCAGCGCCGGTTCGGATGGGGAAGGTGTTGGCATGGAAAATTCACTCGCTTAACGTCCGTGTATGACGTACGTTCAAAAAACATCGAAAAGTCACATTCTTATATTGTTGGTTATAATCAAACTTATAATCCCGAACACAGGAGAAAAGCAATGCCTGTACCGGCAGACCCGGATCGCCAGTCAACATCGTCAACCCCAGAAGGGGACGAATCACCGCAGACATCCCATTCGCTACTGGGCAAGAGCAAACGTCTGGTCGCCCGTATTCAGGCGATCCCCAGCATAGCGCACCTGATTCGCGCGGGTGAACGTTTCAACGATCGCATGGGCAACCAGTTTGGCGCGGCCATTACCTATTTTTCCTTTCTGTCGCTGATCCCCATTCTCATGGTGTCTTTTGCCGCCGTGGGTTTCGTGTTGGCCTCCAACCCCGACCTACTGACGGGGCTGATAAACCGTATCGTTAACAGTATCAGCGATCCTAATTTAGCCAATACGCTAAAAAGTACCGTCAACACCGCCGTACAGCAGCGTACCACCGTCGGGCTTACCGGGTTACTGATCGCACTCTATTCCGGCATCAGTTGGATGGGAAACCTGCGTGAAGCCATTCGCGCCCAATCACGCGACGTCTGGGAACGGAATCCAAAAGATGAAGAGAAGATTTACTTTCAGTACACGCGGGATTTCCTGTCGCTGACCGGCTTGGTTATTGCGCTAATCATCACGCTTTTCCTGACTTCCGTTGCCGGCACCGCGCAAAACATGATTGTGACCGCGCTGGGACTGGATGGCATCGAGTGGTTGCGCCCCGCGTTAACGCTGATTGCGCTGTCAATCTCCATCTTCGCCAACTATTTGTTATTCCTGTGGATATTTTTCGTGTTACCGCGGCACAAACCCAAACGCAAAGCGCTCTTTCGCGGTACGTTGATTGCCGCCGTCGGTTTTGAAGCGATCAAATTCGCCATGACTGTCGCGCTGCCTAAACTGGCCAGTTCCCCTTCCGGAGCCGCATTCGGCTCGGTCATTGGCCTGATGGCGTTCTTCTATTTCTTCGCTCGCCTGACGCTCTTTTGCGCCGCCTGGATCGCAACAGCGAACTACAAAGGCGACACCTCGACAGACAAGAATGAGCAGGAGAAAGAACCGTCCCCCGATCGCTAAAAGCAGAGGGAAAGCACTGGTTTTCCGATCTGCGTCATGAAAAAATAAAACATCGTTTCAAGACTATTGACTCAGTCTCACGTAATGTTGAGACTGACGTTAATATCCTCCTTTTTATTCCCTAATAATTCACGTGCTAGGGTACCTTTTCAAACAGGCCAAAAGTGATGACAACTACTAACATTGCCGTAATCGGCGAATGCATGATCGAACTGTCGCAGAAAGGCACGGATCTTAACCGTGGATTTGGTGGCGATACGCTGAACACCGCTGTTTACATTGCGCGTCAAGTGAATGCCGATAAGCTGGGCGTACATTATGTGACCGCACTCGGCACCGATAGCTTCAGTACCGAGATGGTTGCCGCCTGGCAAAAAGAAGGGGTGAAAACCGACCTGATCCAGCGACTGGACAATAAATTACCCGGTTTATACTTCATTGAAACCGACGATAGCGGCGAGCGTACGTTCTACTATTGGCGCAATGACGCGGCTGCCCGCTACTGGCTGGACAGCCCAGAAGCAGAAAAGATCGGTCAGGCGCTGGCACAGTTTGACTATCTCTACCTGAGCGGCATCAGCCTGGCAATTCTGAACGCCGAAAGCCGTCAGCGTCTTCTCGCGCTGCTGCGTGCCTGCCGCGCTAACGGCGGTAAAGTGATTTTTGATAATAACTACCGTCCACGTTTGTGGCAGAGCAAAGAAGAGACGCAGCAGTCCTACACCGACATCCTGTCCTGTACGGATATCGCTTTCCTGACGCTGGATGATGAAGACATGCTGTGGGGCACGAAGCCGCTGGAAGCGGTGCTCGAGCGGACGCACGGTTTGGGCGTTAACGAAGTGGTCATCAAACGCGGTGCCGATTCCTGCATCGTGTCAGAACGCGGGCAAGCGCTGGTCGATGTCCCTGCGATAAAATTGTCAAAAGAGAAAGTGGTCGATACCACCGCAGCGGGCGACTCTTTCAGCGCAGGCTACCTGGCAGTACGCCTGAATGGCGGCAGCACGCAGGAAGCCGCACAACGCGGTCACCTGACAGCCAGCACGGTCATTCAATACCGTGGCGCGATTATCCCGCTTGAGGCAATGCCTGCGTAAACGGTACGTAGCATGATAATAAGTTAAAGGCCGCAATCGCGGCCTTTTCTATTGCTGTTTCTATTACTGATAACGGATTTACTGTGCGGCGGGCGCGGTTTCCTGCGGTTTTGTTCCTTCAGGTGCCGCCGCGCTGGCAACAGGTTCGGCAGTTGGCGTCATAATCTGGTCGTAGGTTTCCTGTAACGCCTTCATATTCGCTTCTGGCTCTCCGGGCTGTTGGATCAGCATCAGCGTCGTATCCTGTACTAGCTGCTGGTGCAGTTCCTGATTCAGCATATCAAGCGTCAATGCGGACAGATAAGTCTGGCGCAGTTTCTGATACTGCTCGGGAGCAATGTCTACGACGCCATTTTGCTGGGATCGTAAACGCTGATCCATCAGGATGTCCGTGCTGGTTCGTGCATAGGTGGCGAACAGCTTATTCAGTTCGTCCGTCTTGCGCGCAATCAGCGCATCAAACTCTTGCTGTGTCAGCCCTTTTTCACGCAGCGTCGCCAGCTCACGCGCCATAAACGTCACGCCCGGTTCAACACTCTCGCTACCCGGAACATCCATATGAATCGCGCACTGAGAACGGGTATAAAACACATTGCAGTCGAAACGGAGATTGTTACCCTTCAGCGGGCTCTTCTCCAGCGCCTGCTGTAGATGCCAGAACATCGCTTCCCGCGTCATGTCGCCCAGCCAGTAGCGAACCAGTGCCTGCGATTCACGAATAGGATGCCATGGCGTATCCCACATCAGCGACAGCGTATCCTGCTGGACGTTGTTATTCATCAGGCTGATCGCCTGCGGCGGCAGCGGGCTTAATGTCGGTACCGGTGCTGGCGCTTCGCGTTTCCCTTCCAACGGGGAGAACACTTTACCGATCTGCTCGATCACGCTGCGATTATCCACATGACCGACGATGTAGAGCGTCATCGCATCTGGCGTATACCAGGTTTTATAAAATTGCTGGAGCTGCTCGCCATTCAGCGGCAATTTGACGTCCTGAGCAGGATCGTGTGCCAGCAGTGGCGACCCTTTCAGGCGATAGCGCCAGCTCGGATCCTGTGGGTTAACCGGAAAGGTGACAACCTGATCGGGAACCTTCAACGCGGCATGTAGGCTTTTTTCGTCGAATGTCATCTGCCCTGCACTTTCAGCCAGCCACGTCAGCGCTTCTTTCAGCAGTTCAGGGCGGTTATTCGGCAAGCTCAGGTTATACGACGTGAAGTCGTACGAAATAATTATCGGAGGCAGGACGCGCGAGCCGTTAGCATCCCGAATCCACATGGACGGTAACTGAGCTGCGGACAGCTTATCGCCAGGCGCTAAGGCCAGACGAGGAAGGAAATGCGCAAAGCCCACTTGCTGGGCGTTTTCCAACAACGATCCGGCATTAACAACCAGACGCAGCTCAACCCGATCGCCGGGGCGCTGTGGCGTTGTTAATAACTGCCAGGTAAAACCATTATCAAGTTTACCCTGCTGCCAGGCAGGATCGGGCTGTAGTGTTTCAGCCTGCACGCTGCTGCTGACCACGGCCAGCAACAAACCACCAACGAAAAGCGCCTTTTTGGTGCCCTGCATGTGAACCCCTGCTAATAGCTATCCAACATAATAATGTGGTTATAGTTGATCATTATGGTGGCCTTGCGTCTGCCACCGCACACTCTCGTGGATATATCACGGAAAAAATTGAAGACGCGAAGTGTACCATTCCATTGGACAGCGCGCTTTTATCTATGTCACTTCAAGAGGCGAAATAATCTGCAAAAAAGGTAAAAATAGTCATATTTAACAATATTTTTACGTTTCATTATCGGTAGGAAAAGAGGGGAAAACGATTTGGTTCGACGTGTTTACAGATAAAAAGCTTACAGACAAAAAAATTCCCCACGGAGCAGAACACCGCAGGGAATTATCTAGGATATAGACGCTATGCTGGAATTACGACTGCGCCGTCGGCGTGGCCGCGTTATCGTTCTTATTGTTACCAGACAGCTCAGCATCCAGTTTCTTCTCATCCAGCTCGCGGCAGTATTTTGCTACCACGATGGTCGCAACACCGTTACCAATCAGGTTGGTCAGCGCACGGGCTTCTGACATGAAGCGGTCAATACCCAGAATCAACGCAAGACCAGCAACAGGCAGGTGGCCCACCGCAGACAGCGTTGCTGCCAGCACGATAAACCCACTTCCTGTCACGCCAGCTGCACCTTTAGAGGACAGCAGCAGCACCACCAGCAGCGTAATTTGATGCCAGATATCCATGTGGCTGTTAGTCGCCTGAGCGATAAACACCGCCGCCATTGTCAGATAGATAGAGGTGCCATCAAGGTTGAACGAGTAGCCAGTAGGAATAACCAGACCAACGACCGATTTTTTACAACCGACCTTCTCCATCTTCTCCAGCATTCGTGGCAGCACGGATTCGGAAGAAGACGTGCCCAACACGATCAGCAATTCTTCACGGATGTAGCGGATGAATTTGAAGATACTGAAGCCCGTTGCTTTCGCAATACTGCCCAACACCAGGAATACAAACAGAATACAGGTGAGATAGAAGCAGAGAATCAGTTGCCCCAACTGCACCAACGTACCGACACCATATTTACCGATAGTGAAGGCCATAGCACCGAACGCACCCAGCGGAGCCAATTTCATGATCATGTTAATGACGCCGAAAATGACTTTGGAGAAGCTTTCGATCACATCAAAAATGACTTTGCCCTTTGGCCCCAAGCGGTGCAGTGCAAAGCCGAACATCACAGCAAACAGCAGAACCTGCAAGATATTACCGCTGGCAAACGCACCAACCACACTCGCCGGAATCACGTCCATCAGAAACGGAATCAGGCCTTGTTGCGAAGCCTGTTGGGTATAAACCGCCACCGCAGACGCATCAAGCGTACTCGGATCGATGTTCATACCTACGCCAGGTTGTACGACATTGACCACGACCAGGCCGATAATCAGCGCAATCGTACTCACAACTTCAAAATACAGCAGGGCGGCAGCACCAGTACGACCGACCGACTTCATACTTTCCATGCCTGCGATACCGGTTACTACTGTACAGAAGATAACCGGCGCAATAATCATTTTAATTAATTTAACAAACCCATCGCCCAGCGGCTTCATTTGCTCACCAAGCTGGGGGTAAAAATGCCCCAACAGTATCCCTATCGTAATGGCGGCAAGAACCTGAAAATAAAGACTTTTAAAAATTGATGTTTTCATACATACGTCCTATGGTGGGGAAAACACAGGAAGGGAATAGGGTACGAAAATGCCGCCTGTGATTGCGCCGAAAAATAACATTGCAATAACAAGCTGAGAATGTTTTATAAGTTTAGTTTGTGAACGATAGGTTAAAAACAAGAGCTGAATCACGTCAGCAGGAATAACAAAGAAACATCAGTGCAATTTATCTGTAACAGATGCACGTTTTTACAGCAGGCGATCCTCGTTCAAAAGCACTCAAACCCCCGCCATACGGGGAAGTAGCGTTCAGGAAACACATCTACGAAAAATAACATTTTCGTTACCTGTGAATGCTCAGGAGGACGTGGTGAGACGATGAATACCGCATTTTTTATCATGCCGCGCCTGTTGCATCGCAAAACGCGTCTGCGACAACAACAGCGCCGCCTCCTCGGGTCGAGGGGCGGTAATTGTCAGGATACCGGCGCTGATAGCCCGAGCAGGCTGGGAGCCCGCGGGTAAAAAGGGAGAGTTAATCGCCAGCATCACGTTTTGCGCCCAATCCTGCGCTTGTTCAGCAGATTCCAGCGTCTTCCCGATGATGGCGAATTCATCACAATCGAGGCGCGCCAAATAGATCAGTCCAGCCTCATTTTGTTCTGCTATCACGGCGTGAAGCTGCTTAGCCAACGTGGCCATATCGCTCTGACTAGCTGAAGAATCAAGCCCGAAAACCAGCAGGCTGAACGGAATGCCATCGGCCAAACGCTGTTCGAGGCGTCGTATAAAATGCGCTTTATCCGGCAGCCCCGCGCCTGCATTTCCTGCAGAAAGCGACTGCTCCAGCAGTTGTTGATTGCGGTTATAGCTGCGCACCAGCGCCCCCAACTCATCATCCTGATGCCAAGGCGGCAGCGTGAGCGGACGGTGAAGCATGGCATCCGGCGGTAGATTCTGTAACTCGACAATAATCCCACGCAGTGGGTGTATCAGCAGCCGATTAATGCACCAGGTAATGGCAATCGACATAATCAACGCCAGCAGCAGATACGTCGCCAACATGGTTGAAAACGTGCTGACGATAAATTGATACATCCGGTAGGAGTCCGCCTGCAAGACCAGATGTGCCAGCGGTGCCGAATATTGCGTCTGCGGCGGCGAATAGAGAGGAATAGAGATGCGGATCGGCAACTTAAAAACGCGGGCGATCCAGTCCGGCACCGGACGTTCTTCCGGGAAATTAGCGTGCAGCGTTTGGAAATCATCCGGCAGCAGTACATCTGCACGACTAAGAAAGGCAACTGGCAGCAAGCTATCCAGAATATTGCCAGCTCGCTGAACCTCCCCTTGTAACACCGCATCCGTCAGCGGTTGACGCACGGAATAGGCGATGCTCTCCAGTTGCTTGGCATAATCTTCACGGCGCTGATGAACGAAGTGAAAGAGCTGTATGACGATAAACAGGCTGATCGTCACCAGTGCCACGGCAGACACGGCTGTCATCTGTTTAATCGTTAATGAACGTCTGAGCCGCAAGCGCTTTCTCCGTCAACCTTTTATGCAGATCTGAATACCTGACCCACCGGATAAAAACAGGCAGGCAATACACAGCGCGAAAACCACGCCGCGACACGCGCAAGTTACACGCGGCGAATAGTATAAGGCAGCTTATCGTCGCCTCAACGCTGTTTTCTGCTGATGCTCTGGGGATTTCATCTTAATCCTAGACGACCCTTGGCGGCAGCCGTAACGCGGCCTCAGAATAGGATATATCCCCTGCATAAGCCAGCGAGGCTATTTAAGGGCTGAGCGAATATAACAAGCGATGAAGAAAGGCGGGCGGCAGCAACCTTGCTGCTACTCGATAGGACGTGTTTGTGACGGACTAATACTGCCCGTTTTTAGGGGAAACACTGGGGAGGTTCCCGCAAGATGCCTCACCCCTGTGGTCGCCCTGTGTATCTCGATGCTTAAGCGATTAGCATGATGTTATGGCGGTTGACGCTATTGCGGGTAAGGCACCCAGTCTCCACCATTCAAACGAATATAGGGTTTCCCCTGATATTGCATCACGATAGAGTTCTCATTTTCCGAGATCGCTTCCGTTTGCGGCAGTGCACTCGTCAGTGCTTGCCAGTCCACAGAAGGTGCGGTGAACACTTTACCGTCAACCATCCGCGCCACTAGCTCCGAAATCGCCATATGGCTGCTCGGTGATGTAATCTCCAGCGTGTCACCCTGATGCGGAGCCTGTAGACCAAACATTTTCACGCCCACGGGAACATGCGTGATGCTCGGACTGGGAATATCACGTAACCCGGACATTTGCATCTTATCCCCAGCCAGTGCCGCGCCGTGCTCCGGCACGACAATAACCATCACTTTACGACCAGATTTTTGCAGAACGTCAAAAAAGGCATCCAGTTGGTCAAACAAAATCTTCGCGCGTGGCGCATAGTCAGCCGACTGGTTGCTTCCCACAAAGCGGTTACCATCATGCAGCGGAAGCAGGTTAAAGAAGGTCGCGTTACGCGTCGTCGTCGCTTTATCCCGCTCGCCCAGCCAGCGATTTAACAGCTCCAGATCGTTATAAATCGGCTCACCGTCGAACGAGGTAATCTGGTGACTAATCCCCTCCTGCGACAACATCGGGATCTGAATGTTGCCCTCTTCACGCACCTCACGCAGGTAATTGCCAAAGATACCGGAATGATCGAGCATCAGTTGCTCTTCAAAGCCCAGCGTTACCAAATTACTGAACAAGTAACACTGTTCGTTCACCGGCTGGTACAAATCAGTATGAGACTGCTGACCGCAGCTTGCCCGTAGCAGGCGAATTGACGCAGGCCCACTGTAGGCAGCGGCAGAGTTAAATTGGCGGAACAGGATATCGAACTTCTTCCACAGCGGGTGGTTTTCTAACTGCGCCACCTCCAGATCCGACCACGACAGCGAACAGATATTGATAATCAGAAGATCAAAAGGCTGGGCATCCTGCGGCAGCGTAGCGGGGAACACCGTGGTTCGCGCCTTTTCTCGCGTATAAAACTGATTCAGGTAAGCGGTTAGATTCGCGTTCGTTGGCGGTAAGGTGGCCTCAGGTAGTGCAGCGCCGCCATCCTTCGGAGAAGCCGCAACAGAAGGTGCTGGCGTCGTCAATGCCGCAGGCATCAGCGATATGGCAGGACCCGCCAGATTGACGATGTTTAGCCACGCCAGCGCCGCCACGGTAAACACCGTAATACGAATCCACTGCGCGAAAAACAGGTAGGCCACGGTAATAACCACCGCTGCACCGATCATTTGCCAGTTAATGAAGCGATTTAACAGCTCCAACAAATAGGCTGAGCTAAAGCCAACAACCTGCGTTCCCTGACTGAGGATGCTGTTGATGCCCGGCAGCCAGGTATCGTGGTAAAAAAGCCCGATACCGAGCGGGATAGCAATAATATGACGCCAGCGGTGCAGCGTAACATTGGGGATAGGAAACAGCAGAAACGCCAGAAACACGAGATTAAGCAGCGGATGAAAATTCAGGTAGCCAAACCATAGCAGGGCAAATTTCAGCAAAAAATACAAATTCCAGGCACCGAGCCCACGCCAGTAACGCCATATATTCTGCTGTTGCTGCGTACGTGTTTTTTCGTCCATTTTATTTTTTAGTCTCTGCTGAAGTCGGCTTGGTTGAGACCGTCTTTGTTGAAGAAGGGTTACGCATCCAGACACTCGCGGGCTTCAGGTAACGCGGCGACAATAGCCTGTTTTTCCAGTACTGAATCCAGTGGGGAATCACACGGTGTGCTAGATAGCCGAGCGTAAAGAAGATGACCGCACTCAATAACACCAGTTGAACGATATCAATCAGGTTCATCATGATGGTTCTCCCGGTGCGCGGGCCAGTAAATCTATAGCAATAGGTTCACGCCGAGGCGTCTGGCTGCGTGGCGCAGATTCGGTCCGTTGCAATTGCACATAATCGTTAATCTGCTGTTCCTGCCCGGAAGTGTTCTCCTGCGCCAACGATTTGATCTCCGCCAGAATCTGTAAGTCTTGTGACCACACGATCCGATTGCTGAACACTTCATCCACCGGCAGACGGAAGATAGATTTCAACGCAATATCCAATTCATTCAGACGACAATTGGACAGGAATAAAAACAGACGACCCTGCGCGATCGTGACGACATCGCCAAAGCGTCTCAACGTGCACAACGTCAACGACTGCGCCGCTCGTACTCCCGGCACAGGACGCAATGCCACCAGCACGCCTTTGCTGCCTTCGGGCATCAACGTACTATCAATCAACATCTGCACAGACTGCCGAAATGTCTCAGGAGGCTGGTAGCCCTTAATCTGCAGCGGCCGCATGGTGGTCAGCAGAACCTCGACATCGACAGGAACATGTTTAGTAAAGCGCTGCCCTTGCACGCTTTCAATCCGCGTCAGGAAACGCGATAACGGCTCTGAATGGGAGACAATAAGATTTGCGCCACACGCCAATAACAGGCGCTCGTCGCTGGCACGCAGGCAGGGCTTCATTTCCCGCACCACTATCTTCAGCAGTTCGCCGCGTTGCCGACGCAGGCTATGAACCTGTTTGGCGAGCGTATCCACCTGAATAGTCTGATTGAGTGCGAAAACGAGGGTTGCCGCATGTGTCAGCATGCCGGTTTGTACCAAAATGGCGTTGTCGTCCATTAACTGCCAGTTTTCTGACAGCGCAGGCGCGCCTTCCAGCACGCTCCTTTCCATCAGAAAGAGCCCATCGTCATTCAGAGACGGCGTGAGGCCGGGTTGTTCTTCCGTCAGCATTTGCCATCCGTCATTATCGGATTGCAACATCTGTACCTGATTCGCCTGCACGCCTCTTTCCGTTGCCCACCACGACACCAGATACTGCGCGCGATCCTGCTGCCATTGCAGGCTAGCCAAACCGTAAAGCCCGCGATGTTGGGCGATCAGCATATTTCTCAGGCGGGTTACGCCGCTGCTATGACTGAGAACCACCAGCGTACACTGGCGCTGATGTAGCCATACCGACGTGTCATCTACCCAACGCTGTAGCCTCTCCGGCGAAATATCTCGCCACAGGCTAGCGGGGGCATAAAGCACTAAAAGACGATTTTTCGGGCGTAATGCTCGCATTAAATCATCGGTTAAATTCAGCAACGCGGCTTTATTTTCCGGTAATGCATAGCAAGTTAATTGTTTTATTTCGGTGTTAAATAATGTAGTCAGAAATGCATCAGATCGTTCCCCACAGCCTATTAACGCCACTCTTGCGTCGTTATTTTGGCTATGTATAACCTGCTGGCAAAATAATGCGGAATCAACCTGCCGATCAATATTCACCCAATAAAATCCAGCCTGCTGGAGCGTAGCCAGCTCATCCCAAAGGTGACGAATGCCTAATGAAAAGTTCTGCTTCATAGACTGATTTTCTTTTCCGTTAATGGCGGCAACTAACCAATCAAAATAAACTCTAGCAGCCCCTTGTAGGATCACAATGTCGCACCCTTAATTATTCCGTTCCCTTAATAAATTCCCTCTTTTACTATTTTTAGCGTTCAACATTACAAACACCAATTCATTGCTATAGTTAATTGGCCTGCCCACTATTTTATTAAAAACAGCAGAGGCGCAAGCCTTCATCTGCCAGACCGTCTGTCATGGGGCAAAAGAAGCACCACATCTGTTATTCAGATGTTTCCCTTTATCTATATCAATAACGGATAGCCTATTTCAGAGGCATGGAATGAATAACGAATCGACTCGTATAGATACCAGCGCACGCACCGATTTAACCGAGAATGCAAGATCTGATGACGACTTACGCGTTCTCAGTCAGGCTTTTTCTTTACCTGAAATAAACTATATCGATATCGCCCGTCAGACGCGTCTGAGCCAAATGATGGCTCGCTGGCCGCTGCTGGATGAATTAAAAGAACCGGCTGGGAGCGACTGACGATGCCCGTTATTGCCTTGCAGGGAATCCGTGGAGGCGTGGGAACAACCTCGATAGCCGCAGCATTGGGATGGGCCTTTCAACGACTGGGCGAATCCGCGCTGGTGATTGATTTCTCGCCGGACAATTTGCTACGCATTAACTTTAATATGCCGTTTGAGCAACGCCGCGGTTGGGCACGGGCGGAAGCCGACGGCGCACCGTGGCAAACCGGTGCCATGCAATATATCCCCGGATTGGATTTTCTGCCGTTTGGTCGCCTGAACACGCAGGAAGTCGCAACACTGCAACAGCATTACCAACAGCACCCCGCGATATGGCAAAACAATCTGACAAAACTCAGCGCTGCGGGCCGGCATCGCTGGGTATTGATCGATGTACCGGCGGGCAATAGCCCACTGACACGACAAGCGTTGGCCACCGCAAATACCGTTTTTCAGGTGGTGGTGGCGGATGCCAACTGCCATTCACGTCTACATCAACAGGCGTTACCGCGTCAGTGCCATTTTCTGGTCAATCAATTTTCTACCCTCAGTACGCTTCAGCAGGATTTACACCAGCTCTGGCTGCACACGCTGTCACACTTACTGCCGCTAGTGGTACATCGTGACGAAGCATTGTCAGAATCACTGATGCTGAAACAGCCGCTGGGCGAATGCCGCCCAGACAGCGTGGCAGCGGAAGAGATCATGACGCTGGCAAACTGGTGCCTGATTCACGTCAAGGAAAGCGGCGTATGAGTGGCATCCTGCGCGTAGTCCTCGTTCCGCCCGCCAGACAGGCGATACAGCAGCGCTACCGTGGCTATCGTCAGAAGGGTGCCTCCGCATTTGCCGCCTTTTTCGCCACGCTGTTTGCGATACTTGGCTGGATCTTCCTGCGGCTGGAATCTGACGGCTGGCAACAGATTCGAGCGCAACGAACCTATTGGTTCCCACACATTTCGCCTCAGCGCCCACGTCCAGCCGATGTCCTTCGCTATCTGACGCAGGGTATTTGGCTGCTGACCATCAAAAATGGCCAGTTGCCCACATCACGCCGTAACTACTTCTCTGCGTTACCGCGCTGGCGGCAACGCTATATGAACGCGCAGCAAGAGCTGTTTACCCGCTTTAGCCACGCGAATACCGACGATCGCGAAGGCAGTGAATCAGCCCCCCCCGGATGAGCCGCGTACAGACGCTGGTGACGGTGACGCTGAGCCTGCTGTGTGCGGCACTGGCGCTGCTGTGCATCACGCAGCCGTTTGATTTGCTGTCGCAATTTATTTTCATGACGCTGCTGTGGGGCATCGCCATGCTCGTGCGCAATATGCCGGGACGCATGCCGACGCTCATGATGATCGCGCTTTCTTTCACAGTCTCCTGCCGTTATCTGTGGTGGCGCTACACCGAAACGCTGAACTGGGACGATCCCGTCAGTTTGGTCTGCGGACTCTTGCTGCTGGCAGCGGAAACCTATGCCTGGGTCGTGTTGGTTCTGGGCTATTTCCAGACGATCTGGCCGCTCAACCGCTACCCTGTTTCGCTGCCGGAAGACAGCAAAACGTGGCCAACCGTCGATCTCATGATTCCAACCTACAATGAACCGTTGAGCGTCGTAAAACCGACGGTGTATGCGGCGCTGGGTATCGATTGGCCTAAAGACAAGATCAACATTTATATTCTGGATGACGGCGGTCGTGCCGAATTTAAAGCCTTCGCAGAGGAGGTCGGCGTCCATTACATCGCCCGCGTCACGCACGAGCACGCCAAAGCGGGGAACATCAACAACGCCCTGAAACAGGCAACAGGCGAGTTCGTCGCCATTTTCGACTGCGACCATGTCCCTACCCGCTCCTTTCTGCAATTAACCATGGGTTGGTTTTTCAAAGACAAAAAGCTGGCGATGTTACAAACGCCGCACCATTTCTTCTCGCCCGATCCGTTCGAGCGCAATCTGGGACGCTTCCGCCGCACGCCCAACGAAGGTACGTTGTTCTACGGTCTGGTTCAGGACGGTAACGACATGTGGGATGCCACATTCTTCTGCGGTTCCTGCGCCATCCTACGGCGTAAACCGCTGGATGAGATTAACGGCATTGCGGTCGAAACAGTGACGGAGGATGCCCACACCTCATTGCGTCTGCATCGCCGCGGGTACAGCTCGGCCTATATCCGCATTCCGCAGGCGGCGGGACTGGCAACCGAAAGTCTCTCAGCCCACATCGGGCAGCGTATTCGCTGGGCGCGCGGCATGGTGCAAATTTTCCGGTTGGATAATCCCTTATTCGGCAAAGGGCTGAAGCTAGGGCAGCGACTGTGTTATGCCAACGCCATGATGCACTTTCTGTCCGGGATTCCCCGGCTGATCTTCCTGACAGCGCCGCTGGCGTTTCTCCTGATGCACGCTTACATCATTTTCGCCCCCGCGTTAGCCATTGCGCTCTACGTGCTGCCGCACATGGTGCACGCCAGCCTGACCAACTCGCGCATTCAGGGTCGCTACCGCCACTCTTTCTGGAGTGAAATCTATGAAACCGTGCTGGCGTGGTATATCGCTCGTCCCACCACCGTAGCGCTGTTTAACCCGCACAAAGGGAAATTCAACGTGACGGCCAAGGGTGGGCTGGTTGAAGAACAGCATGTCGACTGGGTGATTACGCGGCCTTATCTGGTACTCGTGCTGCTGAATATTGCCGGGGTGCTGTATGGCATCTGGCGCCTGATTTACGGACCGTCGGAAGAGATCATGACGGTGTTCATCAGCCTGCTCTGGGTCGTGTATAACATGACGATTTTAGGCGGTGCCGTCGCGGTTGCGGTCGAAGCCAAGCAGGTACGTCAGGCACACCGGGTGGAGATGTCGATGTCCGCTGCCATCCTCCGCGCCGATGGTCATCTTTTCCCTTGTGTTCTGCGCGACTACTCTGATGGGGGCGTCGGCGTTGAGGCTCGCGAGTCAGGCATTCTTCAGGTCGGGGACAATGTCTCGCTGTTGCTAAAACGCGGCCAGCAGGAGTACGCCTTCCCTTTCAGCGTCACCCGCGCATTCGACAACAAGATTGGCCTGCGCATGATCAACCTGACCATCCGCCAGCATATTGATTTCATTCAATGTACCTTTGCCCGCGCCGATACCTGGGCGCTCTGGCAAGACAGCTTCCCGCAGGATAAACCAGTCGAAAGTCTGGTTGATGTACTGGCACTCGGCTTTCGCGGCTACCTGCGCTTGGCGGATTACGCACCGCCAGTCATACGCAATATTATTCTGGCCTTCCTCAACATCGTGGTGTGGGTCGTGTCATTCATCCCGCGCTATGTGGGGAGACGCGCCGCAACAGAACAGCCGGGCACTGCGCTGACGGAAAAAACCGGACATCAGGGCAAGACACCGTCTGTCCATGAAACGCGATTTGCACAAGAGAACCTGTTTACAGAAAAGACGGTGGCTTGATTGCCATTCACAGGCCGTGATCAACGGTCTTTTTCCCGACAAAGAAAAAGACCCTTAACATTGATGATGACACAATGACGAAAAAAATAATCTGGTTCACCGCATTGGCTTTAGGCGTCAGCTCATTATCTCAGGCTGTCACCGCACCGCCTGCGACGGCCACATCTGTGACTGACATGTCTACAACGAGCCTGCCCGCGATCCCACTGATGCAGCCGGCAACCAATGCCGCCGTGCGCAACATAGTCATGCCCTTTGCGAAAATCGCGCCAGCTCCGGGCAACTTTGCACTACGCGGCATCAATCCCGACGGGCAGATTGAGTTCGGCGTTCGCAGCGACGAAGTGGTGACGCAGGCTTCGCTCGATCTCGAATTTACCCCCTCACCGGCGCTAATCCCCACAGAGTCCCATATCAAGGTTTATCTGAACAATGAGCTAATGGGTGTCACCGCGATTGGCAAAGAGCAGATGGGTAAGTCGAATCGCGTCCGTATTCCTATCGATCCGCGCTACATCACGGACTTCAACCGCCTGCAATTGGTGTTCGTCGGCCATTATCAGAATATCTGTGAAAACCCAGCCAGCACCAGCCTGTGGCTGGATGTCAGCAAAGCCAGCGCGCTCAATCTGCAATTCCAGAAGCTGACGCTGAAGGATGATCTGTCGCCGTTCCCTGCACCATTTTTTGACAGCCGCGATACTCGCCCGCTGACGCTGCCCATCGTTTTTGCCGGCCAGCCGGATCTGCTACAACAGCGTGCCGCCGCCATGCTCGCTTCCTGGTTTGGCAGCAAAGCGCAATGGCGCGGGCAGTCCTTCCCTGCTCTCTTCAACCAGTTGCCGGATCGCCACGGCATTGTTTTCGCCACCAACGATAAGCGACCGGATTTCCTGCGCGATACTCCCGCAGTGAATGGGCCGACGGTGTCTATCATCAGCCACCCTGACGACCCTCACGTCAAACTGCTGTTGGTGCAGGGTCGTGATGACAATGAATTGCTCACCGCCGTGCAGGGCATCGCACAGGGGAACACGCTGTTCCGTGGGCAAACCGTTACCATCGATAAGGTCGAACAACTCGCCCCACGCCAGCCGTATGATGCGCCAAATTGGGTGCGCACCGACCGCCCGATGACCTTCGCCGAGCTTCAGCAATATAACGAACAGTTGCAAACCGACGGTATTATTCCCCGGCCGATTTCCCTGACCATGAATCTGCCGCCCGACCTGTTCCTGATCCGCAGTCAGGGCATCGATATGCGCCTGAAATATCGCTACACCGCGCCGCAGATTCAGGACGGTTCGCGTCTGAGCATCAATCTAAACAACCAGTTTGTACAAGCTTTCTCGCTGGCACCGGAGCACGACCAGAGCTCCCTGTTGATGCGCCTGCCGCTGACGCAGGGGTTATGGGATTCAGACAAGAGCCTGTCCATTCCGGCGCTGAAGCTGGGTACCACCAACCAACTGCGCTTTGACTTCAACTACACCACACTGCTTTCCAGCGGCACTGCTGACCGTTGCGAAACCTATACGCCGGTCGTGAATCACGCTGTCATCGACGGTAGTTCAACCATTAACTTCTCTGGCTATCGTCACTTTATGGCGATGCCGGATCTGCGTGCCTTTGCCAATGCAGGCTACCCGTTCAGCCGACTGGCTGATCTGTCACAAACGCTGGTGCTGGTGAGCAAACAGCCGCAGCCCGATCAGGTCAGTGCGCTACTGAACGCCATCGGCAACATTGGGGCACAAACCGGTTACCCTGCTTTAGCGATGCAACTCAGCGATGACTGGACGCAGGTGGACAAGCAGGACAGCGACATTCTGATGATCGGCGCTATCCCGCCTGAACTGCACGACGATGGCAAAATCAACCTGCTGGTCGAGCAAACGCAAAGCTGGATCAAGCAACCCACACGCCAAACCGTTATCCCAGACATGGGCTCGCCCGAATCTGATGCGAAGCCAGACAGCAAAACCACCGTCAGCGGTGACGGCGCGATGTCGGCGATTATCGGCTTCCAGTCTCCGTATCACGACCAGCGTAGCGTTGTCGCACTATTAGCCGATAGCCCGCAGGGCTATACGCTACTCAACAACGCGCTGATCGACAGCGAAAAAAGAGCCTCGCTGTTTGGTTCCGTTTCCGTCATCCGTGAATCGGGCATCAATAATCTGCGAGTCGGAGACGTTTATTACGTCGGCCACCTGCCGTGGTGGGAACGTATCTGGCATGCACTGGCGCAGCATCCTATCTGGCTGGCCATCATATCGACCCTTACCGTCATCATTATTGCCTGGCTGCTGTGGCGTGGACTGAAATTCTTCAGCCGCCGCCGTCTGTCGCCGGATGAAAGGGATTAGTGCGTCATGCCACGCGTGCTGCGCTACCTGATCCTCACGCTGCTGTGGCTATGGGCTTCCCTAGCCACCGCGGCCGTCTGTGACTGGCCCGCCTGGGAACAGTACAAACAGCATTACATCAGTGAGCAAGGGCGGGTGATTGATACCTCCACGCCCAATAAAATCACCACGTCCGAAGGGCAAAGCTACGCCATGTTCTTTGCACTGGTCGCCAACGATCGGGCGATGTTTGACAGGCTGCTGAAATGGACGGAAGACAACCTGTCCGCTGGCGATTTACGCGCTAACTTGCCGGCCTGGCTGTGGGGAGAAAGCAAAGATAAGCAGTGGGCGGTGCTGGATCCGAACTCCGCATCCGACGCCGATCTGTGGATTGCCTATAACCTGCTTGAAGCCGGCCGACTGTGGAAAGAAGCGCGTTATCAGACGCTAGGCACCACGCTGCTCGCGCGTATTGCCAAGGAAGAAGTCGTTAACATTCCAGGGTTAGGCGTGATGCTATTGCCCGGCAAAGTGGGCTTCGCAGAGAAAGAAAGCTGGCGCGTAACCTTCCGCCGCAGCTGTTGGCCCGTTTTGCTCCGCTGGGTGAGACGTGGAAATCCATGCAACGCACCACGCAGCGCCTGCTATTGGAAACTGCACCGAAAGGATTTTCGCCCGATTGGGTCATCTGGCAAAAAGGCAAAGGCTGGCAACCTGATACCACCAAACCCAATATCGGTAGCTATGACGCCATTCGCGTCTACCTGTGGGCAGGGATGATGGCTGACAGCAGCAGAGGGAAAGCCGACTTGCTCAAACAGTTTCAACCGATGATTCAACAGACGCTCCAACAGGGTTTACCGCCCGAAAAAGCGGACACCGCGACAGGCGTGGTCACCGGACAGGGGCCCGTCGGGTTTTCCGCTTCACTACTTCCGATACTATCCCGCCAGCCGGATGCGCTAGCCGCTCAGCGACAACGGCTCGCCGCGAATCCACCGGGTGACGATGCCTATTTCTCTGCTTCTCTGACGCTCTTTGGTCAGGGATGGGATGAAAAGCGCTACCGCTTCACGTCACAAGGCCAACTTTTACCATCGCGGGGCAGCCAATGCACAACAACACCTTAAACTGGCTGCGTCTCCTCCCATTATTGTTGATTGCTGCGCCGCAGGCCTACAGCGCAGAAACCGTGTCGCCAGAGCAGTTCCTGATGGAGCAGGTGCGCTTGGGAGAAGCCAGCAACAAAGACGACATCGTGCGTCAGTCGCTCTATCGACTGGAGCTGATCGACCCAGATAGCCCAGAAGTTATCGCCGCCAGATTCCGGCTGGTGCTGCGTCAAGGCGATCAGGCGCAGGCACGCCAGCAGTTGGAAAAGCTGAAAGCGGTGGCAGCGGACTCTGCCATCTACCGTCAGTCAGCAATAACGCTGGCGCTGACGCAAGAAGAGCCGCGTAAACAATTACAGCAGGCTCGCTTGTTATCTACCGCCGGACGCTATGCAGAAGCCAAAGCGCAGTACGACGCGCTCTTTCAAGGCGATCCGCCAACGCTCGATCTCGCCGTTGAATATTGGCGTCTGGTTTCTCACTTACCGAATCAGGAATTGGTCGCGATTAAGCAGTTGGTAGCGCTGGATCAGGTTTACCCTGACAACGTTCCTCTGCACCTTGCGCTCTCATACTTGCTCTTCCGTCAGGATAGTAACGAGCAAACCTATCCTTTGCTGAAGCAGTTGGCTAATGCCCCAGTCGGACGTAGTCAGGCAGCCTCGCTATGGCTGGCAATCATTCGGCGGATGCCTATCACACCGCAGAGCGTGGCGGAGTTAAATCGCTTTCTGACCCTATTTAATGAAGGAAAACGGGCAGAAACCGCGCGCAACGAGCTCAACCGCCAGCAGAAAATGTTATCCGATCCCACCTATCAGGCACACCTCCGTAGTCTGGTACAGGTTGAAAACGGTGGAAGCCACAGCACCACGCTCAATGAACTGAATAAAGCACTGGCTGCCACGCCAAACGCCCCTGAATTGATCGGCGCGATTGGTCTGGTTTACCTACGCGAAGGCGATCGGAAAAAAGCGTTGGAACAGTTTCAGAAGGCATTACAGGTGGATATGAGTCGTCTGCACAGCGGTAAATGGGAAGGACTCATCCAAAACACGCAAGATTGGACCACGATTGCGAAAGGTGACAACGCATTGAAAGCCAATAATCTGGCGCTGAACTGGCTGCGCCTCCTCCCGTTATTGCTGGTTACTGCACCGCAGGCATACAGTGCAGAAACCGCGTCGCCAGAGCAGTTCCTAATGGAGCAGGTGCGCTTGGGGGAAGCCAACAACAAAGACGATATCGTGCGTCAGTCGCTCTATCGACTGGAGCTGATCGCGCCAAATAATCCCGAAGTGATCGCCGCCAAAATACGGCTGGCGATGCGTTACGGCGATCAAACGCAGGCCCGTCAGCTATTGGAGAAACTGAAAACGCTGGCACCCGACTCCACCGCCTATCGCCACGCAAGCATGATACTGGCACTGACGCAGGAAGAGAGCCGCCAACAGCTACAGAAGGCTCGTTCGCTATCTACCGCCGGACGCTATGCGGAAGCCAAAGCGCAGTACGACGCGCTCTTTCACGGCGATCCGCCAACGCTCGATCTTGCCGTAGAGTATTGGCGCCTGGTTTCACGCTTGCCCGACCAGCAACCTCTTGCAATCAAGCAACTGGAGACGTTGGATCAAGCCTACCCTAATAATGTGCCGCTGCGCATGGCGCTGGCGCGCTTGTTGTTTAGCCAGAATCGTAGCGAACAAGCCTATCCTCTACTGAAACAGCTTTCTAACGACCCCGTCGGACGTAGTCAGGCGGCATCGCTATGGTTGGAAATTATTAGCCGGATGCTGGTCACGCCACAAAGTGTGGCTGAACTAAACCGTTTTCTGACCGTGTTTGATGAAGGTGAACAGGCAGAAACCGCACGTAAAGAACTCAGTCGTCAGCAGGGAATATTAGCCGATCCCGTTTATCAGGGGCGGCTGCGCGCGCTGGCACAGATTGAAGATGGCGGCGGCAATAGCGCCACGCTTGGCGAGTTGAATAAATCGCTGGCCGCCACGCCAAACGACCCCGAACTGATCGGCGCGATTGGTCTGGTTTACCTGCGTGCTGGCGATCGGGTAAAAGCGCTGGCGCAGTTCCAAAAAGCATTACAGGCGGATGTAAATCGCCTGAACAGCGGCAAATGGGAAGGACTCATCCAAAGCACCCAGTATTGGACCACCATTACGGAAGGTGACAACGCGCTAAAAGCTAACAACCTACCGCTAGCGCGGCAGAAATATCAGCAGGCACGCCAGATGGATAATACCAATGCCTATGCGCTGATTGGTCTGGGCGACGTGGCCGTTGCCAGCAAAAATGATGCTGCCGCACAGCCGCTCTATCAACAGGCCTTACAACTTGAACCCGGCAATGACAACGCCTTGCGCGGTCTGGTCGGTATTTATCAGCGGCAATCGCCGGAGAAAGCGCTGGCTTACCTCAACAGCCTGCCACGCAGCCAGCAGAATACGATGCGGGAAACGCTTGCCTTACTGCAACTCGATATCCTGAAACAGCAGGCAGACCAGTTGTTGGAACAGCAGCAGTGGGCACTGGCGGAGGAAAAATATCGTCAGGTAAACCAGCAGGATCCAAACGATATTTGGTTTGCCTATCGTTATGCCCAAGTACTGCGCCAACGGGGGAAACCGCAGTTGGCAGACAGCGTAGTGCAGCGCGCTACCGCCGTACCGCCCGCTAGCGCGGAGAAGAACTACGTTTACTCACTTTACCTGTCGTCCACCAATCGCGATGAGCAAGCACTCGCTCACCTGAACACGCTACCGGCGGCACAGTGGAACGACGACATGCGCGATTTATCGAAGCGTCTGACAAGTCAAACCACACTGGCGAAAGCAGAAGCGATGCGTGATGCGGGTGACGAAATCGCAGCGATGGCGTTCCTGCGTCAGCAACCGACCGACACGCGTATCGATCTGCTATTGGCAGACTGGGCGCTGGCTCAGGGTGAATACACAACGGCGCTGGCAGAGTATCAACGTATCCGCACGCGCGAACCGCAGAACCCCGATGCACAGTTGGGTGAGATCGATGCATTTATCGCGCAGGGGCAACAAGATGAGGCGCGCCAGCGCCTGAACAAACTCCCCGTGCAGGCGGTTGATACACTCAACGGCCAGCGGCGCGTCGCTAACGCCTGGCAAGCGGTAGGCAATCCGCAAAAATCGACCGCGCTTTTCCGTCAGCTAAAAATCGATGCGCAGAAAGAGCCCGTCGGTCAGGGCAAAGCATTGGTCTACCGCGATGCAGCACGCGTTGAACAACAGCAATCGCAGCCTGAGCAGGCGCAGCAGGACTATAAACAGGCAATGGTCGCCAGCAGCATCACCCCCGCGCTGCCACAAAGCGACGATGACTACACCCAACTAACGCGTAATAAAAGCAGCGATGACTGGCTGCAACGCAGCATCCGCGCTGATGCCGCAGACCTCTATCGCCAACAGGATATTACCGTCACCCTCGATCACGATTATGGGAGTTCAAGCGGGACAGGCGGGATTTCCGACCTCAGCGCTCACGACACCATGTTGCAGGTGGATATGCCGCTGTACGATGGCCGCGCCTTCTTCCGCACCGATACCGTGCAGATGAACGCCGGTTCCTTCTCTACGGACAGCAACGGCGCTTACCGGGAAACCTTCGGCACCTGTGCCACGCGGGACTGCTTCGACGGTAAATCGCAGAAAGCCACTGGCACCAGCGTTGCCGCAGGCTGGAAGAACGACCGCTGGTCAGCGGATGTCGGCACCACGCCGCTCGGCTTTGACGTGGTCGATGTCGTCGGTGGTGCAAGCTATCGCGGCGACTGGCGACAAATCGGCTGGACCGCGACGGCATCGCGCCGTCCGATCTCCAGCTCATTACTGGCATTCGGCGGCACCAAAGATCCAGGCACGGGCATTACCTGGGGTGGCGTGCGCGCGACGGGCGTCAGCCTTGGCCTAAGCTATGACCGAGGCGAAGCACACGGCGTCTGGAGTGATTTCAGCGTTCACCAGATTACGGGTAAAAACGTGGCCGATAACGATCGCGCCCGTGCGATGGCGGGCTACTATTACAAGCTGATTAACGAAGATAACCAACGCGTCACGATCGGTCTGAACAGCATGTGGTGGCGCCACCAGAAAGACTTAAGCGGCTACTCACTCGGTCAGGGCGGCTACTACAGCCCACAGCAATATTTCTCGCTGGGCGTGCCGGTGAACTATCGGCAGCGGACAGAAAACTGGTCATGGGAACTCGGCGGATCGCTATCGTGGTCACGCTCCTCCACCAAAAACCAGCGTCGCTACCCGCTTGTCGGCCTGCTCGGCAACGCCGCGCTCACTGACAGAGACGACATCGAACAGGGCAGCAGCAGTTCCGGATTCGGCTATACGGCGCGTGCCATCGTCGAACGCCGCCTCAGCTCACACTGGACGCTGGGTGTGGGTATCGACATTCAGCAAGCGAAGGACTACACCCCAAGCCACGGTCTCCTCTACCTGCGCTACTCCGTCTCCGGCTGGCAGGGCGATCTCGACAGCCCACCACAGCCGCTTACGCCGTATGCGGACTTTAAATAACGGACATCAGGAAAGATTGAGGGCTTCGCCTTTGCGCCACTGGCGCGGGCTAATGCCAAACCAGCGACGGAAGGCGCGGGAAAAGGCGCTCACCTCGGAATAGCCGAGCAACAGCGCCATCTCCGAAATCGGCAGTTGTTTTTGTTGAAGATAGTGCGTCGCCATTTCACAGCGCAGCTTGTCCACCAGCAGTGAGAAACTGAGCCCTTCTTCTCGCAGGCGGCGCTGGAGCGACCAACTGGACAAGCCGACCTTATCCGCCACCTCTTCCAGCGTCGGTTCTTTCTGCATCAATAACAGATGAACCTGCGTGCGCACCTGATCGACAATACTTTGCTGCGGCGACGTTTCATTCAGGCGGCGAATGGCATCCTGCATCACCAGCAGCAGCGTCATATCGCGATCCGGCATGGTGCGGGTCAGTTGGTGTTTGGGAATAAGCAGAGAATTATAGGGTTGATCGAAGTAAACCGGTGCATCGAACACCTTACAATGCTCATGCCACATTTCAGGACGTGGATGCTCAAAATGCACTTCGCGTGGTGCCCAGTGCTTGCCCAAGACATGGCGAATCAGGTTGAGCAACATGCCGAGCGTCAGTTCGGCATCCTGACGGCGGTGCAGAATGGCACCGTGCCGAACCTGATAATCCAGCCGCCAGCAGTCACCTTTATCGACCATGCGCGTCAGCGTGTCGTGCTGATGACAGGGAAACGCCTTCACCACATTGTGCAGCGCCTGCTCCAGCGTATCCGAACATAAACCGATATAGCCGATCAGGCCTAATGACTGCGGTTTAAACTGCTTGCCGTAGCGTAAACCGAAATTATCAACGCCCGAATTACGCGCCGCTTCCTCCATCACACGGCAATAATTCACCAGCCCCAGACTGAGTGTCGGGCTGGCGAGTTGCTCAGGATCGACGCCGCTGATGCCAAAGATACGGTCAGCATCGCCACCGCTATCATGAATAAACTCGCCGAGCCCGCTTGCCGCCGCCGCCAGCACACCACAGTTGCGGGAGAACGCCGCATTCAGCGCCGAAGAGTACGTCACGTTTTCCATTGCCTTTCACCTCGCCGTACCACACGGCCCGCCAACGGGCCATGAAACGATCAGCAAGCGTAATACCAGCAAGTTTCGTACCAGTCCGTAATGACATAAAATCAATGAATTACAAACAACGCACGAGGCGAACAGGCATTACCATAGCGCAAGTTGCCCGCCAGTGGTGCATTCAGGCCACCCCAAGCGGCAGGTCGCGGGTTTCCAAATAGCGCCGACACAGGCGAACGCTGTGGCTCGCCCAGTCGGGCCCAAGACTCTGCGCCATCTCCGTTTCCGCATGCGACCCCACCCACGCGGTAAGCTGGATACGCCGTTGAATCAGCAGCGTCGGCAGCAGCGCCAATTCTTCATCACTGACGTGGGCCACACGTTCGTAGCCACATAGCCAGTTTTCAACCCATTCGGCTGCGCGTGGATGATGCTCCACAAAGCTAATCGCCGCCGCCAGATCGTGCAGATACCACCCCATGCCGCAATCGTCAAAATCGATTACCCGCGTTTCACCGCGATGCAGAAGCAGATTGGTCAGGCGCAGATCGGCATGAATCAGCCCATAGCGGTGCGGCGCTTTACCAAATTCCGCCATTTCCGTCCCCATGCGCTCGATAGCCTCCTCGACAATACCGTGTTCGTCACGCGATAGGTTCGGCGCGTCACGCCAGCTTCCCCAGTGGCTCTGCGCACTCACCATCGTGTGATGATCCCAGACAATACGCTGGAAGCCGTCAGGTTTTTGCCACTGGCGGCTATGCTGGTGCAGGTGAGCGGTAATCTCGCCCAGTTGCTGAAACGTGCGCGGATCAATGCTGGTGGTCGGCATCTCGCCGTCAATCCAGTGGAACAACACGGCATAGCGACAGGAACCATCCGATAAACCCAGCGACTGCACCCGCTCCCCACTCGCATCGCGTACCGCTTCTGGTACCACAATTCCCGTCTCACGCAGCGCGTCCAACCACAGTAGCTCGCTTTCAATCTCTGCTTTCTGGTGATAGTGGCTGCGATGTAGCCGCAATGCATAGCGTTTACCCGCTGACGTAACAAGGAACGTCGCATTTTCCGAGCGGCACAGCAGCCGCACTTCCCCTTGCAGCGCCGCCGGATAGCAGGCAAGCGCCCGGTGCGCCAGCGAGGTAATTTCCGCATTATTTAAGGTGTCGTATTGCTTAGCACTCATGGTTTCCACTCCGACGCGAGTCAACGAGCGTTCAGCATGGCGTGTGTCGTACAGAGAAACTTGACGCACCAGAACCCATGTTTGACCCCAGATGGCGTGGGGGCGATACCCACCATAAAAGTTGACTTCAGCGCGCAGCATTCGATACGCCCGCGTCAAGTTTTCCACCGGAAAGCGTGGGCATTATCGCTACACAAGCCAACAGGGGTTGCCGTACTGGCCCCGAATAACCATGAGCAAACTGACGGGGATAATGTGATGACGAGCAAATTAAAGCCCACGCTGGGCGCCCTGCATTTGTGGGGTATCGCGGTAGGACTAGTAATTTCTGGTGAATATTTTGGCTGGAGCTACGGCTGGGGCGTCGCGG
The DNA here is from genome assembly GCF_000740965.1 of Pectobacterium atrosepticum. Classification (NCBI taxonomy): domain Bacteria; kingdom Pseudomonadati; phylum Pseudomonadota; class Gammaproteobacteria; order Enterobacterales; family Pectobacteriaceae; genus Pectobacterium; species Pectobacterium atrosepticum. The sequence continues at coordinate 4,833,035 of NZ_CP009125.1, forward strand.
GCACGTTAGGATTTTTGGTCACGACGCTGTTCATCGCCGCCATGTATACCTGTTTTATTTTTAGCTTTACCGAACTCACGACGGCGATCCCACATGCCGGTGGCCCTTTTGCCTACAGCCGACTCGCGTTCGGCGATCTGGGTGGATTGATTGCCGGTATGGCCACGCTGATTGAATTTGTTTTCGCGCCGCCCGCTATTTCGATGGCGATTGGTGCGTACCTGAACGTGCAATATCCTGAGCTGAATCCCAAATTCGCCGCTGTTGGCGCATACCTTATCTTCATGAGCCTGAACATTCTTGGCGTGAAGCTGGCGGCGATGTTTGAGCTGGTGGTTACGCTGCTGGCCGTCATGGAGCTTTTGGTGTTCATGGGCGTAGTCGCACCGGGTTTCAGCCTGAGCAACTTCGTGGCACACGGCTGGGCGGGACAGAATGAGTTTTCGCCAAGTGCCATCTCCGGCATGTTTGCAGCAATACCATTCGCCATCTGGTTTTTCCTCGCTATCGAAGGCGCGGCAATGGCAGCCGAGGAGGCGAAGGATCCGAAACGCACGATCCCACGCGCCTATGTGAGCGGCATCCTTACGCTGGTGGTGCTGGCAATTGGCGTGATGGTGATGGCTGGTGGGGTAGGCGATTGGCGTCAGCTCTCCGACCTTAACGATCCCTTGCCACAGGCAATGAAGCTCATCGTTGGGGAAAACTCCAACTGGATGCACATGCTGGTGTGGATTGGCCTGTTCGGCCTGATCGCAAGCTTCCACGGCATTATTCTGGGCTACTCGCGCCAGTTCTTCGCCTTGGCGCGCGCGGGCTATCTCCCGCCGGGACTTGCCAAGCTGTCCCGCTTCCACACGCCACACCGCGCGATTCTGGCTGGTGGTGCGATCGGGATTGCCGCCATCTTCTGCGACGGGATTAACCTACAAGGCATGAACCTGACAGCAGCGATGATTACCATGGCGGTTTTTGGTGCCATCGTCATGTACATCATGAGCATGTTAAGCCTGTTTCGCCTGCGCCGCAGCGCACCCAATATGGCACGCAGCTATCGCGCGCCCGGTTACCCTATCATCCCCGCGTTCGCACTCATCTGCGCCATCATCTGCCTGATTGCGATGCTCTGGTTCAACCCGGTGATCGGTGGGCTGTTCTGCACCTTTATGCTGCTCGGCTACCTCTATTTCCTGACCACCAAAGCACGACGGGAACATCTGCTTGAGCCGCTTGTCGCCGATGCCAACTAACGCTGAGGCGCACATTTTATAACGGGAGAGATTATGGCAACACGTTCAACCATCATGGATACCAACAGTTTCCGCGCCGAGCATGCCGACGCGCTGAGCGCGGATATCCGCACGCTGACCGATAAACGCAGCAAGATATTGGGCGAATCCTATCGGCTGTTTTACCGCAAACCCGTTCATCTGGTACGCGGTGAAGGGCAATACCTGTGGGATGCCGACGGCAAAAAATACCTCGATGTGTATAACAATGTCGCCAGCATCGGCCACTGTCACCCTGCGGTGATAGAAGCCGTGCACCAGCAGATGACGATGCTCAATACCCACACGCGCTATCTGCACGAACGTATTCTGGACTATTCGGAGCAGCTCCTCGCCACCACACCGGCGGCGATTAACCGGGCCATGTATATGTGCACCGGTTCAGAAGCCAACGATCTGGCGATCCGCGTAGCGCGCGCCTGGAGCGGCGGCACGGGCGTGATCGTAACGCGCGAGGCCTACCACGGCACCAGCGAGTTGACCTCAGGTGTATCACCAGCATTAGGCAGCGGTCAGCCACTGGCAGCGACGACCCGACTGGTACCACCGCCGGACGCCTATCGTGTTAATACGCCGGACTTGGGCGTGTGGTTTGCCAATGAAATCCAGAAACAGATCGACGATATGGCGGCTCACGGCATCAAATTCGCCGCGTTTCTCGCAGATTCCATTTTCTCTTCTGACGGCGTCCATCCCAACCCACGCGGTTTTTTACGTCCCGTGGTTGATGTCGTGCACCGCAACGGCGGTATTTTCATTGCTGATGAAGTTCAGCCCGGCTTCGCACGCACCGGCGACGCCTTTTGGGGTTTCGCACGACATGACGTGGTGCCAGATATCATCACCACCGGAAAACCGATGGGCAACGGCATCCCGGTTTCCGGGCTGCTGGCAAAAAGCGACGTGCTCGCCGCCTTCAGCGACCAGATCCCCTACTTCAACACGTTCGGTGGAAATCCGGTGGCAATGGCCGCAGCACAGGCGGTGCTAAAAGTGATCCACGATGAGCAACTTCAGGAACACAGCCGCGTAGTCGGCGCACAGCTGCTGGCGGAACTGACCACTCTGCAAGACAAATACGCCAGTGTAGGCAACGTGCGCGGTGCCGGGTTATTCATCGGGTTTGAGTTGGTGAGCGACAGAGAAAGTAAAACGCCGGATAAAACGCTGGCGCTAAATCTGACGGAAGCGCTACGCGACCGTGGTGTTCTGACATCCGTCGCAGGCCCTTATGGCAACGTGCTTAAATTGCGCCCGCCGCTGGCGTTCCAAACTCAGGACATTGACTGGTTGGTCGGCGCGCTGGATGACTGTCTGGGGGCACTAACCCACGACTGATTTTGCTTTCATTCACATCAGATTGCTTTAACACCACCGCAATGAACGGGCAAACTCAGGAGCCTACCGAAATAAGCTCCTGAAGCCCCTTATCAATACCCTATCGCTGCCCCCGCTGGGCGGCGGATATCATTTGCACCGTACAGGTAACCTTCACGGACTTTGCCAGATACCGCCGAGTCATTGCCTGAATCCGCTGGCGTCACGCCCACCGCACCCGGTAAGCCAACAAGAATCAGCTCCGCTGCGCCCCAAGGAGTCTGCTCGACCATCTTGTAGCCGCGCTGCTTCAGCAGGTTCAGTGTATCGGCAGAGAGCCCGCGCTGTTCGTAATACACCTCATCCGGTAACCACTGGTGATGGATACGTGGCGCATCTACCGCTTCCTGCGGTGCCATGCCGTGGTCGATAATATTCAGCGCCGTTTGCAACGTGATGGTGATAATGCGTGAACCACCAGGCGAGCCGAGCACCATGAAGACTTTGCCGTCTTTCGTCACCAGTGACGGGCTCATGGACGAAAGTGGGCGCTTACCGGGGGCGATCGAATTCCGTTCCCCTTGCACCAATCCATACAGGTTTTTCTCGCCAACTTTAACGGTAAAGTCATCCATTTCGTTATTGAGGAAGAAACCCGTACCCGGCGCAATCACTACCGAACCAAAACGCCCGTTAACGGTATAAGTCGTGGACGCCGCGTTGCCCTGATTATCCACGATGGAATAGTGCGTCGTTTCTGGTCGCTCGTGCGGGCCAACTCCCGGCTGTACGTTTTTGGACGGCGTCGCGTTCTCCGGTTCGATTTGCTTGCGTATTTCGGCAGCGTAATCCTTACTCAACAGGCGCTCGACCGGATTACTGACAAACGCTGGATCGCCGAGGTACGTGTTGCGGTCCATGTAAGCGTGACGCATCGCTTCCGTCAGCACATGAATGGTGGCTGCCGAGTTAAAGCCCGTCGATTTAATGTCGTAACCTTCGACAATATTGAGAATTTCACACATCGTGACGCCCCCAGAGCTGGGCGGCGGTGAAGAGACAAACTGATAACCGCGATAGTTACAGGTTACCGGTGCCGTTTCGGTAATGCGATAATCGGCAAAATCAGCCGCGGTCAGAATGCCGCCGCCCTGCTTCGCCGCCTTCTCCACTGCCTGCGGGATCGTGCCTCTGTAAAAAGCGTCTGGCCCTTTAGCAGAAATCGCCGCCAACGTATTCGCCAGATCGGTTTGCACCAGCTTATCGCCGGGCTGCAACGGGCTGCCGTCAGGACGCAGGAAAATACGCGCCGCTTCAGGATCGGCTTTGAAGCGTTTGATGGTGGTGTCCAGAATATCGGTATCCGCACGCGTGAGTTCAAAACCTTCACGCGCCAGTTTAATCGCTGGCGCCATCACCTGTTCACGCGTCAATTTGCCATATTTTTGCAACGCAGTATCCAGCCCCAACACCGTTCCCGGTACGCCAGCGGCCAGATAGCCGTACAGGCTCGCGTCTTTTTTCACGCTCCCATCCGCGTTCAGATACATGTTGGCACTGGCTGCCGCGGGTGCGGTTTCACGGAAGTTAATAAAGGTGTCTTTCCCATCGGCCAGATGCAGCGTCATAAACCCGCCGCCGCCGATATTGCCACAACAGGGATTCACCACCGCCTGTGCATAACCCACGGCCACGGCGGCATCAATCGCATTGCCGCCCATTTTCATGATATCGACGCCAATCTGCGAAGCCAGATACTGCGAGCTGACCACCATGCCGTTTTTTGCTTCCACCGCAGGAGCAGACGCCGCCTGCACGGTTCCACTCACCAGCAGCGCCGTCACGCTCAGTGACAACAGCCATTTTCCCGATGTTGTGTTTTTTATTTTCATGAAGACCCCTTTATCCCGTTGATTTTACTGACTGCTTTATCTCTATCCTTTTGCAAAGCTAACTTGCAAAGTCCGCGCCAACAAACGGCAGCGGTTTAACAGACTCGCTAACGGCAGTAAAAAGCGTAGGAAAGGCATGAGAAATTGCGAGCATGTCGTGCCACCTTTGCGACACGGCACGATCAATACGCACCGTCATAAAGCAACGTGACAAAAAACCGCCCCGCAGAAGGAAGGGGTAAAGATGCGGGGCGGCGGAGAATCAATCCTTACGGGGATCGCTAATCGGTTGGCGAACCAGGAAGATGTAGGCCAGAGCACCCAATACCGTCACACAGCCACAGATGATCAGAGCCAGACGGAAAGAATTCGTGGTGTCCACAATAAAACCGGTCACGATCGGGGCAAACGATGCACAAATGAAGCTGGCAAAGTTTTGGATACTGCCAACCGATGCCGTCATACGCGACGCAACGGCAACATGGATCAGCCCCCAGCATGATGTTCCAGCAAAGTGAATGCAGAACAGCGCCATACTAATCAGTGACACCGCTTCTATTGAGGTTGTCGCCTGTGGTACCACAAAAGTAAAAGCCGCAGAGCACAACATACCGGCAATGATGCAGATTTTACGGCTCTTGATCGGTTCCATTCCCCTTTTCACCAGCCAGTCCGTGACATAGCCGTTCACCAGCATCCCCGCGGCACCAAACAGGAAAGGAATCGCGGCCATCAGACCCGTGCTTTTTAAATCCAGGTTATAAGCCGTTTGCAGATAACCGGGCAGCCAGGCTAGATACAACCATGCGGTATAGTTGATGCCGCTAAAGCCCAGCATCATGCCCCACATCGTGCGGTTACGGAACAGACTACGCCATTCAATAAAACTCAGCGGATCGCGACGAGCGTTTACACTGCCTGCGTTCAGGTAAGTCTGCTCATCAGCGGTGAGTTCGATCTGCTCACGGTTGCGGTACAACATATACCAGCCGATAGCGAGGAAAATGCCAAATAGGCCGATGGTAATGAACATACCGCGCCAGCCCATGACCAACATCATCGCAGCCAGAATGGGTGGGCTCATCGCAACACCAATAGTTGAAGCCGCATTAAAGAACCCCATCGGGCGGCCACGTTCTTTGATGTTAAACCAGTCGTTTATCACCTTCACACCACATGGGTTCATCGGTGCTTCGCCAATCCCCATGCCAATACGAACCAGTACAAATTGAGTAAAGCTGTGCACCATGCCAGACAGCGCCTGAAACAGTGACCAGAAAAACATCCCAAGGCCCAGCATAATGCGCGGGCCTTTACGATCCAGCAACGGGCCACAAGGGAGCTGTGCAATCCCATAGGCAAGAGAGAAAACGGAGAGCAATGCCCCGATTTCTGTCGCACTCAGCCCCAATTCCTGACGAATAGTTAAGTTAGCCACTGAAAGAGAACTGCGGTCGAGATAATTAATCACCGCAGCAAAAAATAGAAGAATCATTGCCGTGGTTTGAATACGTTTAATTCGACTACTGCGTTGAACTATTCCTTCTGGCGGTGCTGAAGAACGGGTATCAAACGAAGAACGCGGGTCTAGGGTTATATTATTTTTTTCCACGTCTGGCTCCTGGACATTATAATTTTATCTTTACTCGACGTAGGGTTGAGTAAAGTGGCTTTAAATGAAAAGCAATGAAATACGTAATCACTACTCACGAGTTTTTATTACTACAGTCGACTTCTCGTGAGCATAGATAAGAGATATTTCTCAGGCGTTTTTATTTTTATAAAACCGTGCTCCTGATAATGGTTTACGGTTTTTAATTGGTTTTTAATGGTCAGTCCGAACAGTCTGGTTAATTGAGCGAATCATCGATTGTTTAGCTGAATTCAAATGGTTACGAAGTGCCAGCGTGGCATCCAGATCGCTTCGGCAAATCAACGCACTGAGGATGGTCATGTGCTCGTCAATCGCGATGATGTTGCGCTGTTTGAGATCGCTTTCATCCCACTGGTAGTGAAAGTGAAATATCACGGAGATAATTTCAAGCGACTGATCAAAAAAGACATTTTCGGCAGCAGAAAGTAAAAGCGCATGAAAGTTACGGTCGAGCTGCGAGAACATACGAAAACTGTTACCAATGCTGTCACGTAACATGCGGTGGTGTTCCAGCAACGTTTTAGCCTGTAGCCAGCGGGGGTCATCATCCGGCAGATTGAGGAAGTGTTGCAGAGCATGCGTCTCCAACATTTCCCGCAATTCAAACAGCTGTTCGGCATAGGCCTGATCGAACTCTTTCATACTCCACTGCCCACGTTTTTCGTTCTGAATCAGGTTGTAACGCCCAAATTTCAAAAGATATTCACGCACTACCACTGGGCTAACACCGGCGTCACGCGCGAGTTGTAGCTCTGAGAATGTCTCACCCACGCGGAGCTGACGCTGGTTGATCATGGTGAAAAATGCCTGCTCGAAAATGCGGTTTTGCTCGTCCATCGGCGCGGTAATACAGGTGAACCCATCGTCGTGGTCGGGTTTTCGGGCGATCACATAATCGCTGCTAACCTGCGTAAGCACGCCGCAATCGCGCAGATGAGCCAGAATATGGCGTACCGTTGTGCGGCTGATGTTATACATCTCCGCCAGCGCATTTTGCGACGGCAGAGGTGACGGAATATGACCGCGGGCCATATCATCGATAATCTGATTAATGACATTGTGACGTAAATTTTGCGAACGGCTCATGAGAGATCTCCTTTTTGCACACATTAAAAACCGATTTAAAACATTTTTATGAGTCCGCATTCACAATTTACACCTCCTGTTTCTCATCAATATTTTTTTTCATCAATATCTGAAAAAACAAAAAACAGGAGAGAATAATCATGTCAACAATGAATACCTTGATTTGCCAGGAACCGAAAAAATTAGTCTGGAAAAAACGTGAAATACCTATTCCGGGTGAGGGTGAAGCATTAATTAAAATTAAGTCTGTGGGTATTTGCGGAACAGATATTCATGCCTGGGGAGGGAACCAACCTTTTTTCAGCTATCCACGCGTATTAGGTCACGAAATATGTGGTGAAGTTGTCGATACCGGAAAAAATGTAGATGTCTTTAAAAAAGGCCAGCAGGTTGCCGTCATTCCCTATGTCGCCTGTCAGCAATGTCCAGCCTGCAAGAGCGGTCGTACCAACTGCTGCGAGAAAATTTCAGTGATAGGTGTACATCAGGACGGCGGATTCAGCGAGTATCTGGCGGTTCCCGCCACAAACTTACTGCTCGCAGAAGGGATCGATCCACAAGCGGCAGCATTAATCGAACCATACGCCATTAGTGCGCACGCCGTCCGTCGGGCAAAGGTGTTACAGGGTGAACAGGTGCTGGTCGTCGGCGCCGGACCGATTGGCCTCGGCGCGGCAGCCATCGCCAAAGCAGAGGGCGCTCACGTGGTTGTCGCCGATACCAGCGCAGCCCGCCGCGAACACGTTATTGCCCACCTGGGTTTATCGGTAGTCGATCCCTCTGCCGAGGACTTTGAAGCCCAGCTACGCGCCGAATTTGGCGGTTCACTGGCAGAAAAAGTGATTGATGCCACGGGCAATCAGCATGCGATGAACAACACCATTAACCTGATCCGCCACGGCGGCAGCATCGTGTTTGTCGGTCTGTTTAAAGGCGATTTGCAGTTCTCCGACCCTGAGTTCCACAAGAAAGAAACTACGATGATGGGCAGCCGTAACGCCACACCGGAAGACTTCGCCAAAGTAGGACGTCTGATGTCTGAAGGTAAACTCACCGCAGAAATGATGCTGACGCACCGTTATCCCTTTTCCACACTGGCTGACATCTATGAAAGGGATGTCATTAACAACCGTGAGCTGATCAAAGGCGTCATCACATTCTGATGAGGGAATAATCATGAAGACATTGAATCGGAAAGACTTTCCCGGCGCATGTTATCCAACAAAAGTGATTCAGTTTGGTGAAGGTAACTTCCTACGCGCCTTTGTGGACTGGCAGTTGGATATTCTGAATGAGAAGACCGATCTCCAGGCGGGCGTAACCATTGTACGCCCCATTGATACGGATTTTCCGCCGTCACTCAATACGCAAGATGGGCTTTACACCACGGTCATTCGCGGACTTAACGAACAGAGTGAGGCCGTCAGCGATGCGCGCCTGATCCGCTCGGTCAATAACGAGATTAACCCGTATCAACATTTTGCCGATTACCTGGCACTGGCCCATAACGCCGCCATCCGTTTTGTTTTCTCAAACACCACAGAAGCGGGCATCAGCTATCACGCTGGCGACAGCGTCAACGATACGCCACCAGTCAGTTTTCCTGCCAAGCTGACACGCCTGTTGCTGGAACGCTTTACGCATTTTAACGGTGAGAACGATAAAGGCTGGGTCATTATTCCCTGTGAACTGATCGACTATAACGGAGAGGCGCTCAAAGCCTTGGTTCTGCGCTATGCTCAGGAATGGCAACTCTCACCGGCATTTATCGACTGGATTGAGACAGCAAATACCTTCTGTTCCACACTCGTGGACAGAATCGTAACGGGGTATCCGCGTGAAGAATCGTCAGCGCTGGAAGAGAAACTGGGCTATCACGATGCCTTTCTGGATACCGCCGAGCATTTTTACCTCTTTGTGATTCAAGGCCCCGACTGGCTGGCAGATGAGTTGAAACTTGCGGAATGCCCGCTGAATATCCGTATTGTTGACGACATCAGGCCGTATAAAGAACGTAAAGTGGCAATTCTGAACGGTGCGCACACCGCTCTGGTTCCGGTTGCCTGGCTCTGCGGGCTGGAAACGGTAGGTGAAGCCATGCAGGATGCCGATATGCGTCGCTTTGTAGAAAACACGCTACATCAAGAGATCATCCCGGTGCTGGATTTACCGGCCAATGAGTTGCGTGAATTTGCCGATGCCGTCACCGGACGTTTTCAGAACCCCTACATTCGCCATCAGTTGCTCTCCATCGCGCTCAATGGCATGACCAAATTCCGTACACGTATTCTGCCGCAATTGCTGGCAGGCCACTGCAACGGGCGCTTTCCGGCACGGTTGACGTTTGCTCTGGCCGCACTGATTGCCTTCTACCGCGGAGAACGAGCAGGTGAAACCTACCCTTTACAGGATGATGAGCAGTGGCTCATCCGCTACCGCCAGCTATGGCCACGCGTGGGGACCGATCTGACCGTGCATGAATTGGTCAAAGAGGTACTCGCAGATACCGCACACTGGGGGGAGGATCTCACTCAGCGGTCAGGTTTAGTGGAGCAGGTGGCCGCCAATCTGGACAATATTTTGGCGCAAGGTATGCGTCAGGCGGTGAAAGCACTTGAAAAATGATGATCGACAGCGCCCGACGGGCGCTGTTTTCCCTTGCCAGATAATGCAGACCCACATTGTTCGACTGCACCGCTACGACTGCCGCGCAGGTCGCCATGCACGCAGCCGTGCGCCAAACACATTCACCAGCAGACCGACCATAATCAGCAACGCACCGGCAATTTGTAATAGCGAGAGGGATTCACCGAGAAAAACGGCGGCGCTAACCAGCCCAACCACCGGCACCAGCAGTGACAAGGGGGCCACGCGCCAGGTTTCATAACGTGCCAGCAGGCTTCCCCAAATCCCATAGCCAATGATCGTTGCCGCAAACGCCAGATACATCAGAGATAGGATCGTCGGCAGTTGAATGGTGGTTAAACTATGGACAATCACGTCCTTGCCTTCAAACAGCCAAGAACTGATGAAAAACGGCACGACAGGCACCAGTGCGCCCCACACCACCAGCGACATAATGCGCACCCCGCTGTTTTTGCTCATGATAATCTTATTGGTGATGTTACCCACCGCCCATGACAACGCCGCCGCTAACGTCAGTAGCAGTGTCGTGGTCGTCATACCGGATGACGTTTGCAGCGCCGTACGCCCTTCTGCCAGCACCACCATCCCTATCACCGCCACCAGAATGCCAACGACATGATTCCAACGCAGCTTTTCCGACAGCAATACCGCGCCAACCAGCAGCGTAAAGAAAGCTTGAGCCTGCAACACCAATGATGCAATCCCGGCAGGCATGCCTAACTTGATGGCGAGAAACAAGAAGCCAAACTGACCAAAGCTGATCGTCATGCCATAGGCGATCAGCCATTTCAGAGGAATACGCGGGAAAGGAACAAATAAAATAGCTGGGAGCGCTACCAGCGAAAAACGTAGCCCTGCCAGTAAAAAAGGCGGCATGTCATTCAGCCCGACCTTGATCACGACAAAATTCACACCCCATAACACCACGACACAAAGCGCGAGCAGCGCATCTTTCAACGACATCCTCATCCCCTGATCAAATACGTAACAAATACCTTCCTCAAGGTACGCGTAAAATGAGAGAACGAATAAGAAAAGATAATTATGACGTTACGTGATGATAACTGAACGTGATCATGACGTGAAATGGCCGACCACCACATCAGTGGTCGGCATAGATGGCGATTACTCGACGGCGATCGGTTTTTCCGTCAGCGTGGTTTTGTTGTCGCCCTGAATGGCTTTCACTTTCTGTTCCGTTTTTTGTACCGCATCCGCACTACTCAACAGGCTGTATGTCAGCTCAAACGTGGTGCTCTGGCCGGGCTGTAGCTTTTTGACTCGCCCTTGCTCACGCTCAATCGTGACGGGATAGGCGTAGTTAGTGCCGGGTTCGATCCCCGTGACGTAGCCTTGTTTTTCCGTATCCGTATTTTTCCACAGCGTCAGCAGCGGCAGTTGGTGGGTATCAAAGGCAATCGACACCCCCTTATCTCCCGCTTTATTCACCAACGCAGCCAGCGTTTTGCCTTGTGCATCCGTATACGGCGTAATGTTGAACACCATCTCATCAAAGTCTTTTGTCGGCCCTTTGTAGGTTTGCCAGGTTGCCAGACCCGCTTTGGCGTGGTCATTAAACGGAGAAATCTCTTTTACGGGTGCGAGGAAACGCGCGCCGTCTTCCAGAATCGGCGTGCCGAAATTGCTGTGGTAGATAATTTGGTAGTCGCGCGGGTAGTCGGCTTTATTGGTCAGTACATCATGCACGGTAAACGACTCGCTGCCGGGGACGTAACGCAGCTCGGTCCAGGTTTCCAGATTCGACTTCTTAAAGCTGTTTTCCTTCAGCAAACCCCGTACCGTAATGGTATACGGCGCGTTATCGCTGACTTCAACCACCACTTTTGAGGCAGGTGTGTTACCCGCACGACCGTGCAGGGTGTAGATCATGCCATCGCTGACGACCGGATGCCCCGTCCATTCAAATCCACAGCGCACCATCATCTCATTGAAACCTTCCAGCCAGCCCAGTCCATTACGGCTTTCCAGATTGATAGTATTCGGATTGACGACCTCATCAACCGGCGAATCCCATCCCAAACGGATGTTTTTACCTGCTGCATGCAGTAAATTCATCCCTCGCGTCGGGCTGAGAGCAATTTTCAGTCCGTCCTGACTGGTAATCGTAATCACTTTACTGCCTTCCTGACGTCCGCCGTGCAGGACTTTTTGCTCAATGCTGAAGTGCTGATTCTTGATCTTCAGTGCATCACTGCTGATTTGCCAATTTCCCTTTTCCACACTGCTTTCAGCATCTGTCAGCACAAACGTCTGCGCCGATAGTTGCCATGATGTCAGCGCCAGTGTAATGCCCATTGCCAGTAATTTTTTCATGTTAACCATCCCTCGTTGCTGAATTGTTTTAGCTAATGCGAGCTAAAGACTACAAATCAGCGGATGGTCAGAATGTGATAGCTATCACCAGATGGAAAAATTCAGCATTGATGCGTTATTTATCTGACTAACTTCACTCATAACCTGTAAATAGAAACAATTCTTGCAGCATTATTGAGATATTGATCGGAAAAAGCTGACATCGTTTCAGCAAAATAAAGCATGCCACCTAAACGCATTTTCCCGACAACGAGTGCATCAGTAATTCATGCTGATTTTTCCGCACGCGACAGGACAAAAAGTTACCAGATTGTTTTTTGACCACATTGCACCCTTTTAGCGCAAGCGCTATGGTTGCCGCTAACCTGTGTACGGCCACTGATAAATAAACTATGAAATTTTCTCTTTTCGGCAAGAAATTCACGCGACACGCTGGCATCACTCAGTTAATGGACGACCTGAACGAAGGACTGCGCACGCCAGGCGCAATCATGCTGGGCGGTGGCAATCCGGCACATATTCCGGAGATGGACAGATACTTCCAACAGTTGTGTCAGGATATGCTGGAACAAGGGAAATTAACGGAAGCGCTATGCAACTACGACGGCCCGCAAGGCAAGGATACGCTGCTTAATGCGCTGGCCGAGCTACTGAGTAATGAATTAGGTTGGCAGATTGGACCACAGAACATTGCGCTAACAAATGGCAGCCAGAGTGCGTTTTTCTACTTATTTAACCTGTTTGCTGGTCGCCACAGCGATGGCAGCCTGAAAAAGGTACTGTTTCCGCTAGCACCGGAATATATCGGCTATTCAGACTCTGGACTGGACGAAGACATGTTCGTTTCCGTTCGTCCGCAAATCGAATTGTTGCCCGAAGGACAATTTAAATATCACGTCGATTTCGATCATCTGTCGATTACCGATGATATTGGGCTAGTCTGCGTATCACGCCCGACCAATCCGACCGGCAACGTGCTGACCGACGACGAGCTGATGCGTTTGGATATTCTGGCACAGCAGCACAATATCCCCCTGCTGATTGATAACGCCTATGGTGTGCCTTTCCCCGGCATCATCTTTAGCGATGCCACGCCGCTGTGGAACCCGAATATCATCCTGTGCATGAGCCTATCCAAACTGGGCCTGCCCGGCTCGCGCTGCGGTATCGTGATTGCGGATGAAAAGGTGATTTCGGCTATCGGCAACATGAACGGCATCATTAGCCTGTCTCCAGGCGCGGTTGGCCCAGCACTGGCGTATGAGATGATTCAACGCGGCGATCTGCTGCGCTTATCTAACGACGTCATACGCCCGTTCTATCAGCAGCGCGTGACGGAAACTATCGCGATTATTCGCCGCTATATTTCTCCCGAGCAGTGCTTGATTCATAAACCGGAGGGCGCGATCTTCCTGTGGCTGTGGTTTAAGGATCTGCCTATCACGACAGAAATCCTGTACCAGCGCCTGAAAAAACGCGGTGTCCTCATGGTGCCGGGTCACTATTTCTTCCCCGGTCTGGAGCAGGAATGGCAACACGCCCATCAGTGCATGCGCATGAACTATGTACCAGAGCCGGAAAAAATCGAACGCGGTATTGCGATTCTGGCGGAAGAAGTCGAAAAGGCGATACAGGAAGGCTAATTTCCCGTTCGTTAGACAGAGCCTGCAACCACTTTTTGTCCATAAATTAGCCTTCATTTGATGCTCGATTGAACCGATCAAAATAAGGCAATACAAGTATGTGCAGGCTCTTTTTACGTGTTAGAGCGTTTCACCATTGGTGGCGATAACATTCTGATACCAATAAAAACTCTTCTTACGGTAACGAGCCAGCGTGCCGTTGCCGTCGTTATCCTGATCGACATAGATAAAGCCGTAACGCTTGTTCATTTCCGATGTTGATGCACTGATAAGATCAATCGGTGCCCAGGAGGTGTAGCCCATCAGCTCTACCCCGTCTTTCACCGCTTCTTTCATCTCTTTCAAGTGCGACTGGAAGAACGCAATGCGGTAATCATCATTCACCTGATGATTTTCGTCGATCTGATCCACAGCCCCCATGCCATTTTCCACCACGAACAGGGGGATCTGATAACGATCGTACATGTCGTTCAGCGCAACCCGCAATCCAACCGGATCGATCTGCCAGTCCCATTCTGTCGTTTTCAGGTAGGGGTTCTTCACACCGCCCGCAATGTTGCCGCCCACTTTATCCATCTTGTCTGCATTGACGCTGGTGACCAGCGACATGTAATAACTGAACGAGAGGAAATCCACCGTGTGCTGTTGCAGGATCTCTTCATCGCCCGGCAACATCTCGATGTGAATCCCTTTCTCGGCAAAACGACGAGTCATATGGCGTGGATAGCGGCCCCGAATCTGGACATCACTAAAGAAGTAATTGAGCTGGTTCTCACGATAGGCCAGCAAAATATCCTCAGGCGCACAGCTTTCTGGGTAGGTCAGCAAGCGCGTCAGCATACAGCCAATTTTCGCCTCCGGGCAGAGACGACGGCAGTGTTTTACCGCCAGCGCACTGGCAACAAACTGGTGATGTAGCGCCTGATAAATCACGGTTTCGATTTCATCATCCGAGAAACGCTCCGGCACAATACCGCCAGTGGTAAACGGGTGGCGGATGATGCTGTCTATCTCATTGAACGTGAGCCAGTACTTCACTTTATCTTTGTAACGATCCAGAACGGTAACCGCGAATTTCTCAAAGCAATCCACCGTTTTTCTGCCATTCCAACCGGCAAAGTTATTGACCAGATAGATGGGCATTTCGTAGTGAGACAGCGTGACCAGCGGCTCGATGCCATTTTTGTGTAACTCATCAAACAGCGCGTCGTAAAAACGCAGTCCTTCTTCATTCGGTTGTTCTTCAATGCCGGTGGGGAAGATACGCGTCCAGGCAATAGAAACGCGCAGCACCTTGAAGTTCATCTCGGCAAACAGAGCAATATCTTCACGAAAGTGGTGATAGAAACCGATACCACGACGTTTAGGGTATGGGCTGGCATCAGTGGCCGCGATAGCCTCTTCTATCTGCTGATCGGTAATTTTATAGTGCTTTTCATATTCTTCACGCTTCAGGTTCTTTTTATGAATCGCCATGTCTGCCGTTGAGAGACCTTTCCCCCCCACGTCCCATCCACCTTCCACCTGGTTGGCCGCGAGTGCGCCCCCCCACAGAAATCCTTTTGGAAAACCGGTAATTGCTGAATCTTTCATTCTATCTCTCCCATTAATGGTTAAACCGTAGCGCTAAACAGGGTCATTAAGGTGTGATGGTTACTCACGCGGTGTTGTTCTGTAGCGGAAATCGTCTGATAGTCATCGGTATTGGCGATCACCACCGGTGTCGTGACATCAAAGCCTTTAGCAATCAGGGTTTCTAGCTCGAAAGTCAGGAGCAGTTGCCCCGTGGTCACGCGATCGCCTTCATTGACATGGCTGGCAAAACACTCGCCGTTAAGCCGTACCGTGTCGATTCCAACGTGCACCAGTATTTCCACGCCGTCATCGGAGGTAATACCGATGGCATGTTTGCTGTGGAACAGTTTTGATACCGTCCCGTTCACCGGAGAGGTCACTACGCCCTCAGAGGGATAAATCGCAATGCCTTTTCCCATGACCTCACTGGCAAATACCGCATCGTTAACGGAAGTCAACGGTACAATCGTGCCATTAAGTGGTGCCGCCAACATGATGCCGGATAACCCATTTTGGCTACTGGCGGTCGTCGTCTGCGGTGCAGAAGACGTTGCTGCTTTTGGCGTTGCTGCCGATGGTTCACTGAGTGACTCATCAAAGCCCAGCAGATAGGTCAATAGGGCAGAAAGTGTGAACGACATACCGATACCAATCAGGTAATAGGCAAAGGTCGTGGTCATAAAAGCAGGCAAGGTCGTCAACGCAGGGAACACATAGGCCATGACCGTGGTGCCCATTGAGCCGATAAAGCCGCCTGCCACCGTCCCGGCAATCAGCGAAGCCACCAGCGGACGCTTATATTTGATAGAGATACCGTAGACGATAGGTTCAGTGACACCGGCAAACAGCGCGGGCACCATGCTGGACAACGCAAAGGATTTCAGCTTTTTGTCTTTGGCTTTCAGGAACACGCCGAACGCCGCGCCCGCCTGAGCAAAAGTTGCTGCGGCCGTCGCCGGTTTGATGGTGTCAAAACCACGCAGCGCCAGGTTGTTGAGCATCACTGGCACCATTCCCCAGTGCAGACCAAAGATCACGAGCAGCGTCCAGCCGCCGCCCAGGATCGCTCCGGTCAGCATCCCGCTCACGCCATTCATGTAGGCGATACCTGCACCGATGCCATCTCCGAAGTACACGCCAATTGGCCCGACCGCGATAACAATCACCGGCACCATGATAAGCATCCCCAGCATCGGCACGGCCACCATCTCAATACTTTGGTGAATCACGCGTTTTAACAGCCGTTCCAGATAGGAATAGGCCCAGATAGCCAGTATCGCCGGGATCAATGTGGATGAATATTTCATCAACACAACGGGAATCCCCATAAACTGGACGATATCCCCCGGTTTCGCCATCAACCCAGTGAATGTCGGTTCCAGCAACGCCCCAACAATCGCCACGGAAACAAACGGGTGCGCATTGAACGCCTTCGCACAGGAAAACGCCAATAGCAACGGCAGGAAATAGAACACGCTGTTGCTCGCCGCCGCCAGGATTTTATAGGTGCTCCCTGCGGTATCGATAAAGTGGTAAGTAGACAGGATCACCAGAAACGCTTTCAGCATCCCGGCACCGGCCAGCGCAGGAACAATCGGAACAAGAATGGAGGACATTTTATTGAACACGCGTCCGACAACATTGCCCTTTTTCCCTGAAGACTCATCTTCGCTGTCCGAGAGGGCATCACCTTTAATACCGAATTCGTCCACCAAAATGCGATAAACAGCAGTGACATCATTGCCAATCACCACCTGATATTGGCTATTGCTTTCGACGGCCAGAATAACGCCATCCAGTTTATCCAATGCCGATTTATTAAATTTAGAGCTATCTTTCAGTGAAAATCTCAAGCGCGTAATACAGTGAGTTAAAGAAACTACATTCTTTTCCCCACCAATAAGCTCAATAATTTCCCTGGCAAGTAAACGGAAATCACTCATGGGCTGACCTCAATAATAGTCATATTGGCATCATTTATGTGGAACCATAAATGACATCATTTATTATGGAATAAATTGGTTATTACTTAAGTACGAATCCTAAAACCGTTGTGAAAATTTTCTTTAGCGAATTACTTCCTTACATGCTCAATATGTATAGAAAGAAACATCATTTCGTCATCACTTAATGAACGACCATAATCGCGGCTAATAAATTTGTTGACCCGTTTAGCACATTCGTAAGACGCAGAATATTTCAACATCACGGCGTCATGCAGAGAACTATCATCACTGGTAACATAAGTATTACTCAATAACCGATGAGCAAAAAATTTCAGGTGGGTAACAAAACGCTGAAAATTGATTGAGTCTTCCTCATATTCAATTTTGAAATGATATTTAACGATATTCAGAATGTCCTGAATAACTCTCGAAACAGCCTTAATATCTGGCATAGCGCCATCTTGCTGCGAATTCAACAGGTGCAGGGCAATAAACCCAGCTTCATCTTCAGGCAGCTTAACGTGAAGCTTCTCGCTAATTTCATTAATTGCCCATTGCCCAATAATAAATTCATTTCGGTAAAGGCGTTTGATATCCCAGAGCAACATATTCTCGATATAGGCTCCCTGTTTAGTTCTTTCGAGAGCGAAACTTAAGTGATCGAGTAAGGAAGCATAAACGCTTTTATGAATTTTTCTGTCGAGTTTGCTCGTTGCCTGTTTGACTATATCGAGGACGATATTAAACAACATTTCGGGAACATCATTAAACGCTTCGCTGGTTTTATCGAGGCTGTTTTCTTCATCGAGTCGGAATATTTTTTGAATACAGGATTCATCAACCAGGTCATTGGCTTTTTTGTTAAAACCGACGCCCTTTCCAATAACAACACATTCCTTGCCGCTCAATTCGCGAGCAACGATAACGTTGTTATTCAGAACCCGTTGTATTCTCATATTTCACCCATAAAAAAAGGCAAAACGTAAAAGAGTTTTATCTCTTCTCGGTTTTGCCTGTTATTAAAACAGTAACAATCCATATAAGGAAATACATCATAAACCAGTAAGACTTGCAAGCGCGATGTGTTTAACTTTTTTCTATTGTGACAACCATCACGCATTAATATTACCTTCACAACAATCCGCGATCGGCATGAAATGTGGTGGAAAAAAATATCTCGGCCCTCGGTTAAAACTCGGTAAGTGTCAAAATATACCGGTAATACTTCAAGTTACATGTACGTTGGCTGCGTTCACTCACCCGAATCACTTACCTGAGTAAGCTCATCGGGATTCCTTCCCTTGCCGCCTTCCTGAAACTCGAATTATTTGGGGTATAGTTAGCCCCCACGTTTCAGCGACGTGGGGGCATCGAAGGCAAGCTAGGCGACTGCGGTGCCCTGTTCGTCCTGATCGACGGCGAAGCAGGCAACCTGCTGTTCACCGTAGGTTTTCAACTGCGGCTGGAACTGCGTACAGGTGCTGAAGCAGCGCTGACAGCGAGCGTTAAACGCGCAGCCCGGCGGTGGATTCAGTGGGCTAGGCAGTTCACCGGTCAGCTTAATGCGCTCACGGCGTAAATCTGGATTCAAGCGCGGCGTCGCAGAAAGTAACGCCTGCGTATAAGGGTGGCGCGGGTTGTTGAAAATAGCCTCTTTACTGCCCTTTTCGACACAGCGCCCCAGATACATCACCATCACTTCATCAGCGATATGTTCGACCACGGACAGATCGTGCGAGATGAAAACGTAAGACAGCCCTAAATCCTGCTGTAAGTCCATCATCAGGTTCAGCACCTGCGCACGTACCGACACATCCAGTGCAGAAACAGGCTCATCAGCAATCACCACGTCCGGATCCAGCATCAGCCCACGGGCGATAGCGATACGCTGACGCTGACCGCCGGAGAACATATGCGGGTAGCGGTCGTAATGTTCCGTTTTCAGCCCCACTTTTGCCATCATCGCCAGCGCTTTTTCACGACGCTCAGCTTTCGACAGTTCGGTGTTGATCTGGAGCGGTTCTTCCAGGATCTGGCCGACTTTCTTACGCGGATTCAGCGATCCGTAAGGATTCTGGAAAACGATCTGGATCTTCTGTCGACGCAGTTTCTGCGCTACCGGATCCGGCTTCAGCAGATCCTGACCCTGATAGTACAACTCGCCTTCTGACGGAGTTTCGATCATCGTCAGCAGGCGGCCCAACGTGGATTTCCCACAGCCGGATTCCCCCACCACCGCCAGCGTTTTACCGCGTTCCAGCGTAAAGGACACACCATCCAGCGCTTTCACCATCCGCTCCGGCGCGAAAAACCCCTTTTTCACCGGATAGTGTTTTTTCAAATCGATCGCATGCAGCAAGTACGGTTGCGATGTTGCATTCAGTTCACTCATAGGGTCGGCCTCCCCGCATCATCTAGCGGTGTATGACATTTCACCTGACGACCAGGAATATCACGCAGTTCAGGTTCTTCCTGACGGCAACGATCATGCGCATAGGGGCAGCGCGGGTTTAACAGACAGCCGTTGGGGCGGTCATATTTACCCGGAACCACACCCGGCAGCGATGCCAGACGCGCTTTATCCACCGCAAACTCCGGTAGCGCACGCAGCAGTGCCTGAGTATACGGATGACGGGGCGCGCGGAAAATATCCGCTGCTTTGCCGGATTCCACCACCTGCCCGGCATACATCACGATAATGTGATGTGCCGCTTCAGCCACCAGCGCCAAATCGTGTGTAATCAGGATCAGCGCCATGTTCTCGCGCTGCTGCAATTCGAGCAGCAGTTCGATAATCTGTGCCTGAATGGTTACGTCCAGCGCCGTGGTGGGTTCATCGGCAATCAGCAGTTTCGGCCGACAGGCAATCGCCATCGCGATCATCACGCGCTGGCTCATCCCACCAGAAAGCTGGTGCGGATACACGTCAAGACGCGAGCCCGGATCGGGGATCCCGACCAACGTCAGCAGGTCAATCGCACGCTGACGACGGGTTTTGCGGTTGCCCCCCTGATGCACCTTGATGGCTTCCATGATCTGGTAGCCCACGGTGTAGCACGGGTTCAGGCTAGTCATCGGGTCCTGGAAAATCATCGCGACTTCCGAACCCACCAGATTACGCCGTTCTTTCTCAGAAATTTTCGTTAAATCGCGCTGGTTAAATTCCAGCTTGTCGGCCATCACTTTGCCGGGGTAATCAATCAGTCCCATAATCGCCAGCGAGCTGACGGATTTACCGGAGCCGGATTCCCCGACTATACCGACGACCTGACCTTGTTCGACCTGGTAACTAATACGGTCGACCGCACGGAACGGCAGATCCTCATCACCAAAGTGAACCGACAGTTTATCTACATTGAGCAACGCCATCTCTCTACCTCTATTACTGCTTGAGTTTGGGGTCGAGAGCGTCACGCAAGCCGTCCCCCATCAGGTTAAACGCCAATACCGTCAGTAAGATTGCCACACCAGGGAATGTCACCACCCACCAGGCGCTTTGCGCAAACTGCAAAACGTCCGCCAGCATAGTGCCCCACTCTGGCGTTGGCGGCTGTGCGCCCATACCGAGGAAACCCAAAGCAGCCATATCAAGAATGGCGTTAGAAAAACCGAGAGAAGCCTGCACAATCAGCGGTGCCAGGCAGTTAGGAAGAATGTTGACGAACATCTGGCGCGCCGAGCTGGCACCCGCCACGCGTGAAGCGGTGACGTAATCCCGGTTAACTTCCACCAGCACCGCCGCGCGAGTCAAACGGACATAGTGCGGCAACGCCACGAAGGTCAGCGCCAGCGACGCATTCACAATCGAAGGCCCGAAGACGGCCACCAGCACCAGCGCCAACAGTAGGCTTGGCAATGCCAGCATGATATCGACGATACGCATGATGAGCGCATCGACCACGCCGCCGAAATACCCGGCCAGCAGACCGAAGATCACCCCCAGCACCAGCGACAGCGCCACCACCAAACAGCCGACCAGCAGCGACAGGCGGGCGCCATACATCAGGCGGGACAGGACATCACGCCCGACATCATCCGTTCCCAGAATAAACTGCCAGCTTCCGCCCTCTTGCCAGACTGGCGGACGAAGCAGCGCATCGCGGAACTGCTCGGCGGGTGCATGCGGTGCCAACACGTTGGCGCCAATGGCAATAATCAGCATCAGTGCGACATACACCATGCCAACGACTGCCCCTTTGTTACGTTTAAAATAGTGCCAGAATTCCTGTAGCGGGGTCATCGGCTTAGGTGCGCTATTTACAACAGGTTCAGTGACGTGTGTCATCTTAGCCTTCCCCTTATTTCTTATGACGGATGCGTGGGTTAACCACACCGTAGAGCACATCCACCAGCAGGTTAACCACAATAATCATGGTCGCTACCAGCAGCACGCCGCCCTGAACCACCGGATAGTCACGACGCTGCAACGCATCGATCAACCAACGTCCCAGCCCCGGCCAGGAGAAAATGGTTTCCGTCAGGATCGCCCCAGCCAGCATGGTGCCAACCTGTAAACCAATCACTGTCACCACCGGTAGCATCGCATTACGCAACGCATGCACGACAATCACACGCAGACGACTCAGCCCTTTGGCGCGGGCGGTACGAATGTAATCCTCCCCCAGCACTTCCAGCATCGCGGAGCGCGTCATACGCACAATCACCGCCAGCGGAATGGTGCCCAGCACGATAGCAGGCAGGATCATGTGTTCAACCGCGTCGATAAAATCGCCTTTTTCGCCCCAGAGTAGGGTATCGAACAGCATAAAGCCGGTGAGCGGCATACTGTCATCGAGGAAAATCGTATCGCTAATGCGTCCCGAAACGGGCGTCAAGTCGAGCTGAACGGAAACCAGCATAATCAGCATCATGCCCCACCAGAAGATAGGCATGGAGTAGCCCGTCAGCGCCAGGCCAACAGAGGTATGATCGAAAATAGAACCGCGTTTGACCGCAGCCAACACGCCAACCGGAATCCCAACCGCGATAGCAAACAGCATCGCGCAGGTACCCAGTTCCAGCGTTGCTTTGAAGCGAGGTACAAATTCTTCCCACACGGGGATGCGGCTCTTGAGGGAGATTCCCAGATCGCCCTGCAACACACCGCCGATATAGTGGATGTATTGCTGCCAAAGTGGCTTATCCAGCCCCATTTCAGCCAGCAATTGCGCATGGCGCTCGGCGGAAATACCACGTTCCCCCGCCATGATCATCACCGGATCTCCCGGAATCATGTGCACGAAGGCGAAGGTCAACAGGGTGATACCAATAAACGTTGGGATAACGAGCCCCAAACGCCGGAGTATGAACTGCAACATATCCCGAACTCTCTATTCATGCCCGTTGGCTCATTGGCCATCAGGCTTATCATTGCTCACAGCTAAAAAATCGCCAGACGCGATTTTAAACGTCGTGTGCGACGGCCCGCAGGGTAGCGGGCGGGGAAGGCTGCCATAAAAATTTAACGGGCAAGAAACCCCGCCTCCACGGCTCCTCTAACGAGAAACCGCAAGGTCGGGGTTTTCAATGTCCATGAAAATCTAGTGGCTGACTTAATCCAACGTCACGTTGTTGAAGCTATGCACGCCGCGCGGCTGAACCACATAACCTTTCACGTTTTTACGCACGGGTTCGTACACGGTGGAGTGCGCGACAATCAGCGCCGGAGCCTGATCGTGCATCACAACCTGAGCCTGCTTGTACAGCTCAATACGTTTTTCGTGATCGGAAACGGCACGCGCCGGTTGGATCAGATCTTCGAACGGCTTGTAGCACCACTTGGAGTAGTTAGAGCCATTTTTAGCCGCATCGCAGCTGAACAGGGTTGCGAAGAAGTTATCTGGATCCCCATTATCGCCAGTCCAGCCCATCAGTACGGTCTGGTGCTCGCCGTCTTTCGCACGCTTCAGATACTCGCCCCACTCGTAGGTGACGATCTTGGCTTTCACGCCAACTTTCGCCCAGTCGGACTGAATCATTTCTGCCATACGACGCGCGTTCGGGTTGTACGGACGCTGTACCGGCATTGCCCACAGGTCGATAGCGAAGCCGTCAGCCATACCCGCTTCTTTCAGCAGGGCTTTCGCTTTCTCAGGATCGTAGCTGTAGTCTTTAACGTCGTTGTTGTAGCCCCACATGGTCGGTGGGATCAGGTTGGTAGCCGCTTGGCCCGCGCCCTGATAGACCGCCTCGATGATGGCAGACTTGTTAACCGCATAGTTCAGCGCCTGGCGAATCTTGACGTTATCCAGCGGTTTTTTCTCAACGTTGTAAGCCAGATAGCCAACGTTCAGGCCCGGCTGTTCCATCAACGTGATGTTTTTGTCTTCTTTCATGCGGGCAAGATCGGCCGGGTTTGGATACGGCATGATCTGGCATTCGTCTTTTTGCAGCTTGGCGTAACGAACAGAAGCATCAGGCGTAATGGAGAAGACCAGACGGTCAATGCCCGGCTTGGTGCCCCAGAAGCCTTCGAAAGCTTTGTACAGAATGCGGGAGTCTTTCTGGTACTGCTGTAGCTGGAATGGGCCTGTACCGATTGGGTTCAGGTCAATCTTCTCCGGCGTACCGGCTTTCAGCATCTTATCACCGTATTCCGCTGATAAGATGGAAGCGAAGTCCATCGCCAGATTTGCCAGGAACGGTGCTTCAGGACGGTTCAGTACAAAGCGGACGGTGTAATCGTCTACTTTTTCGATTTTGCTGACCAGTTCCGGCATGCCCATACCTTGATAGTATTCATAGCTGCCGCCAGACACTTTATGGTACGGATGGTTGGCATCCTGCTGACGCATGAAGGAGAAAATCACGTCATCGGCATTGAATTCACGGGAAGGTTTGAAATCCTTGCTGTCCTGCCATTTCACGCCTTTGCGCAGATGGAAGGTGTAGGTTTTGCCGTCTTCGCTAATATCCCATTTTTCAGCCAAACCCGGACCGGTGTCCGTGGTGCCGTCTTTAAATTCCACCAGACGGTTATAAATAGGAATAGAACTGGCATCAAACGTTGTACCGGAGGTGAACAGCTGTGGGTTAAAACCTTCTGGGGAGCCTTCTGAACAATAAACCAGTGTTTTTGCCTGAACGCCCGCGGCGATGGACATGGCGAGCAAGCCAAGGCCGAACTTCAACACCCTTGATTTAACCAGGGATTTTTCCATTACTTATGCTCCATTGTGGATGATGTTGTGTGCTATACCCGCCCTACTCCAAGCTGCATACGCGTTGTTAAAACACTGCGGTTAAAAATACAGTGATTAACAACGCCGATGTTCTGTCCTGCATCTCGAAATCAATTGGGTATGGTTGGCCAGACCTGTATTTTTATGTGCTGCGGTCTGTACCCTGTCGCCCGAAGGCAAAATCAAAATAATGGGGAGAGGAATGGTGGTTATCAGAACAAACAGCCGTCACGCTATTGAAGATAGTCATAATAACTACAACGTATACCTTGAAGCGCCACAACCCGCTCACGGATGCTGGATGAAGACGTAGAATCATTCAGACAAGCCGCTGCTTTCCTCCTTATATCCCTATGACGCCTTCAATTTCTCAACAGATGGCGGTGACGTCAATATAAGCTGTAAGGATTTACAAAATTTCCTTACATTTCCTTAAAAGATAAAATACAAGCCAACCGACCCACGAAAGATGGATTCCCCACTTTTTTATTAAAAAACAGCGATAAAACCCATCATAACGGCCACTTAAAGAAATTATCACCATTAAAAAAACTATAGTCATCTGGTCTTACGTGTCCAAGATCTGAGCACTATTTTTTGTTAAAAACGTTAACAACAGGTGAAAATCCTGACGGGTAATAAGAAATTCTGATATTTCCCATGACGCCATAAGCAGAGGAATGACTATCTACGCTACATAAAAAAACTTTTTTTTCCCCTCTCGACTGACCGAAAGCGTACTCCACTGCATTCTTTGTCTGTCTCTGTGAGATGCCCGTTGCTGGATACCATTAACTAGATAAAAGCACACATAAAAAGGCCGATGAAGCAGGATCGGGGACGCATTCTGCCCACGGTATCTTCGGCAAGGGCACTAGCTGCGAGAAAATGATATTGCTCAATAATTACTTAGCTATTTTAGTTAAATAAATATTTTCATTAAAATGAAAACACGCTATTTACTTATTCTCATAAAGTGGTATTTTTCATCCTGTGACTTACCTCTCCTTCTGCTTTAATTCCCCCTCACTGCAAAAATAAATTATTTTAATTACAAAAAAATAATATAAGTTATTTAAAATGGAGTTGCTGATAAGTTCACAAATACGTAATTAACGTATTATTTTTAACATTCCCTCATGCTAGATTACCTCCCAACGTGATTCATTGTTAAATAACACCTATCATTCTTTATATTTTTGTTACTAATTGATAAAAAAACAAAAAAACGTATTTTTCTGCTTTCTGATAATAAACATCCCGCCGCCACTGGCATTAATGACGCTCGATAAACACATAAATATCGATGCAAAAAACGTCAATAAGCCACGCCGATAATGATGCACCATCAATATCGTAACGGCAGGTATGTAATTTCTTTCTGTACCAACTGTCCTAGCAGGGTGAATATAATGAAAAAAATTGAAACTGATATTTTATGTGAGAACGATCTCGCTCTGGAAACACAGACATCGTTTATCGGAGGTTTTTTTAAAAAGAAAATCGGCTCCGTTCCCGTTGCACTTTTTATAGCAATTGCCGCCATTGTCGCTATATCTGCCTATGAGGGATATTTACCTAAGAATATGATTGGCGGTTTTGCCGTCATCATGACGATGGGGTTTTTACTGGCGCATATTGGCAGCAACATTCCCGTGTTCAAAGATATCGGTGGCCCGGCGATTCTGTGCCTGATGGTGCCTTCCGTTATGGTGTATTTTGAGTTATTCAATGACAACACCATGAAAACCGTACACCTGTTGATGAAAGAGGCGAACTTCCTGTACTTCGTCATCGCCTGTCTAGTGGTCGGCAGTATCCTGGGAATGAACCGCAAAATCCTGATTCAAGGGATGGTGCGCATGTTCGTCCCGCTGGTCATCGGCACCGCCACAGCGCTGGCAACCGGTTTACTGGTCGGTAAACTATGCGGCTACAGCGTCTATCACACCTTCTTCTTCATTATTGTGCCAATCATCGGCGGCGGTATTGGTGAAGGCATCCTGCCGTTATCATTAGCCTATTCTGCCATTCTGGGGCAAAGCCCAGATGTTTATGTGGCTCAGTTAGCGCCAGCTGCCGTCGTCGGCAACATCTTCGCTATCCTGTGTGCTGGTGTGCTGTCCCGTCTGGGTATGCGCCGTAAGGATCTGAACGGTGAAGGCCGTCTGGTTCGCAGCGATGAAGACAACGCGATGTTTGCCGTAAACGAAGCACCAAAGCCGGTCGATTTTCACTTGATGGGCGGCGGATTGTTGATGATTTGCGCCTTCTTCATCGTCGGTGGCCTGTTTGAGAAATTGGTACACATCCCTGGCCCAGTTCTGATGATTCTGATCGCCGTCTTCTGCAAATACGGACGTGTTATCCCTGCCGTCATGGAAACTGGGGCGCATAGCGTTTACAAGTTCGTATCCAGTTCTCTGGTGTGGCCGCTGATGATCGGGCTTGGCATGCTGTATATTCCGCTGGAGAGCGTTGTTGCCGTATTCTCCGTGGGTTACGTCATCGTCTGTGGTTCTGTGGTGCTATCCATGGCGCTGGTGAGCTTCCTGATTGCCCCTTATCTGAATATGTACCCTATTGAAGCTTCCATCGTGACCACGTGCCACAGCGGGCTGGGTGGTACGGGTGACGTAGCGATTCTGTCCGCCTCTAACCGTATGTCTCTGATGCCGTTCGCACAGATCGCCACCCGTATCGGCGGCGCGTCTACCGTCATCGCCGCAACGCTACTGTTGAGCTGGGCTGCCTAATCTCAGTATCACGGTTTCCCCCAATCAGGGGGAAACCTTATTGAATGCAGAACTACGCTAATCCCCCGTCAACCGCGTTCTTATCTAACCTTTTTGAAAATGATCAGAATCAGGCTCATACAGATGGGGAAACCAATTAATACGGCTGAATACATGGAATCCATAGATTCTCGCATATCAGCTAATATCGCAAAATGGTATTCAACTGGCACAGTTTTATCAGATAAAAAAACCATTCTTTCTTTATCTTGAACATGCCCAAAAGAAAAAAGAGCAATGCTTATCAAATAAAAAAAAGAAACAACGCAAATACTGAACCATCGAATAAACGTCTTGCACTTACTTGTTAACATCATGCATCCCTTCTAATAACCCACCGGCAGAACCACCAGAATAAGGTGAAATTTTACCTATACCAGAAACAACCTCGGACACGACTCTTAAAGAGGTATCTTCACTTATCGGTGTGTAGCTATCAGTATTCGGGTACTGCTTTCTAAACTCACTGGTCATATCAACAACAAGCATCGATGATTCAGCGCTTTTTTGTTCTAAATACCGCTGTAGCGATACCGGCACGGCAAAATCTTCTTCGTAATTAATCCGTATCTGAGAGTTAGTTGTATATTCTCCCTCAAATATCTGTGATCCCGCGATCTTCACGCCTTTTGTTGCATGGGTTGTACAGTTCACGCCTGTCACATCATATTGATCGACTGTACGACCGTTTCTTTTAGTGCTTTCTCCCATCTTGATTGTTTCTTTCACTTTGCCCCCTGAGCGCCATAGCTTTTCAAAGTACAATCGAGCAATCGTAGGATCTGCATCTGTAATGACGAATGCCTTCGCCTCCATCTTGTACAGTTCTTCTCGGTAATATGTTCTGGCATCTTCAAACTGCAAAAAATTTAAGATGCCATCACCGACAGCCCCGAGAACACCAAACCGTCTACCAAAGCGGCCATAGGTAAAAACAGATGCATTATTTCCCTCATGAGTGGAAACAAATGCGTGACCCGTCCCCTTAATTTCTGTCCAAATAAATACACCGTTTTCTAACAGGTTATTTTCTTTTTTGCACTCTTGAATTTGATTAACCCATTCCCCTTTTGAGGTCGTGAGGTAAATCGGGTCATCCCTGAAGTAATTTACTGGTTCGGGCTTAATATTTTCCCGAGGATTCCGCCACAGCCCTAATCCGCGGCCGTACTGCATAAATTTATCGTGTTCCACTCAACCAACTCCATCTGGTTTCATCATCACTGAATTGTATATAGCACGAGGCGGGATCTCTCCCGCCTCGTTTCCATTTCTGTCAGCTTTATTCGCCGCTAGCTATTCACTGCTCTTCACTCACAGTACTGACGCAGTGAGTCCTGCTTTTCCGGCAACAGACGATACAGGTAGACCGGTCGCCCCGTAGAACCGTACAGGATATTAGTAGTCAGAATTCCTGTTTCTGATAAATAAATCAGATACTTACGACATGATACGCGAGAGATACCAATCGCATTCGCCAGCATTTCGGTAGAGAACTCAATGCCCTGATTGCCTTCAACCCACTCGCAGACGGTACGCAGCGTCAGGCTGGTTAGCCCTTTCGGCAATTTCTTACGTTCACTAGCCGTGCTGCCGCTAGTACGGCGAATCAGGTTATCAATATCAGACTGCGCGACAAAATCGCGGTGCTTGAACAGATTAGCCTCTTCGCGATAGGCGGTAAGCGCCTGCTCGAAACGCGAGAACTGGAAAGGCTTAATCAGATAATCCACCACACCGTAGTGCAGCGCTTTTTTGATGGTATACACGTCACTAGCAGAGGATATGATGATAACGTCCGTCTTTTCACTGAATTCACGGATAGTCGGCAGCAGATCCAATCCATTATCCTGCTGCATGTAAATATCCAGCAGTACCAAATCAATTTCCGAGTCAGGTTGCATCAGCAGGTTTCGCGCCTGCTGTAACGTGGGGACGGTCGCATAGCAGCTAAATCCAGAAACCTGGTTCAGATAAGATTTGTTAAGCTCTGCAACCATGGCATCGTCATCAACAATCAGTACATTAATCATGGTCAAACAGCCTTGCTTGATAAGGAATAGTAACGAAAAACTGGGTGTACACCTCAGGTTCTGATTCAAACTCGATAGTGCCGCCAATCTTCTCCAGACTCTGTTTGGTCAGGTACAGGCCGATACCGCGCCCGCTGCCTTTGGTAGAGAATCCCTGTTCATAAATGCGCGACTGGCTCTCCGGCGAAATGCCGGGGCCGTCATCCCCCACGGTACAGTGAAGGCGGCTATTCTGATGATGGAAGCTCACGCTAATTTCGCAGTTTTCCTGCCCATCAATCGCGTCCATCGCATTCTCAATCAGATTACCCAATACGGTAATCAGTTCATTCGTGGCATCGACATCATCGGTATCCGGCAGCAGACTCTCCTCACTGATGGAGAGCGTAATGCCGAGATCGCGCGCGCGGTTGATTTTACCCAACAGGAAGCCGGCAATCACTGGCGATTTCACTTTACGAATAATCGAACCAATTTCCGCCTGATAATTATTGGCGGTCTTCAGGATATAGTCTTCCAGTTGCGAGTAATATTTTAAGTGCAACATCCCCAATATGACGTGCAGCTTGTTCATAAACTCGTGCGACTGCGCACGCAACGCATCGGCATAGTAGGACATCCCACTCAACCGTTGCAGCAACTGGCTGATCTCCGTTTTATCACGGAACGTCGCAATCGCGCCGATAATATCGCCTTTCACAAAAACCGGAACGGTGTTGGTCAGCAGCAGGTGGCCGTTAAAGCTAATCTCTTCATCGCGCCGTGGCGTACCGCTCTCCAATACCTGTTTCAGGTGCAGATGCTCAAGCCATTGCTCGCTAACGCGTTCGGCTGGCTTCGGGGCAGACGTTTCATTGCCCTGCGGTTTATTCTGCCGGAAAAGTCGTCGCGCCTCATCATTGATTACCGTAATCCGACCATGTTGATCGACCGCGATAACACCTTCTTTAATGTGTTTGAGCATCGCGTTACGCTGTTCAAACAAGTTCGAGATCTCAAACGGCTCGAACCCCAGCATAATGCGCTTGAGAACCTTCACCAAAATCAACGTACCGAGCCAGCCAACTAGCGCCCCCGCCAACAGCGTCCAGGGAATCATCCAGCGGTTATCGCTGATTACCTTCTGCACACTGGTTAAGGCAATCCCCAACGCGACGACGCCAACCTGTTTGTGGTTATTATCAAACACCGGAGTGAATACCCGCAGTGCGGGATCGAGCGTTCCCCGATTGATGGCGGTATTTTCCATCCCTAGCAGCGCCGGATAGATATCCCGACCGGCGAAATGCTCGCCAATTCTTTCCGGTTCAGGGTGGCTATGGCGCACCGTATCCATATCGGTGACAGTGACAAAGAGCAGTTGATTACGCTGGCGGATTGTCTCCGCAGCAATCTGCACATCCTCCGGTCGGCCAATTCCTTTAAGTTCATTAATAACAACGGGAGAAGCTGCAAATGTACGAGCAATGGCAAAGGCTTTTTCTCGCAGATGATCTTCTGAAAGCTGATTAATACGAAAAAACAGCAGGGAATAGACCACCAGCAGCACCGCGCCAAGCACAACCGACACCATCAGAAACACCGATGTCCCGAGCTTTAGCGGTGCCTTTTTCTTGCCCATGTCACTCTCCAAAACCACCATCATCACACCGTTATCTTATACTGTTTCGTTGCGTTTCGCGTGTCGTGATGCATACGCCCCGTCACAGGGACAGGGCGTAGGCTTGAAGAAAGGAAATCGGGCTTACATGTTTTTCGCATCATGAAAGCCAGCGGTTAGCCCACGTTTTACCAGAAACCGAGCAGTTTCCACCACATGCCACCAACACCCAGCCAGATAGGGATGATGACCAGACTGACCAAGAAGCCGATCTTCCACCAGGTTCCCAACGGTACGTAGCCTGTGCCGAACAAAATGGGTGCCGGGCCACTGGAGTAGTGAGTGGTGGACATAAACAGGTTACTGAAGATACCGAACACCAGTACGGTCAGCATCGGCGGTGCGCCGGCTGCCAGTGCGATAGAGACGAAAATCGCGTACATGGCGCTGATATGTGCAATCGCACTCGCCATCAGATAGTGGCTGTAGTAGTAAACCAGCAGCAGCAGACCCAACATCGGCAGCCAGTGCATCCCGCTGACCGCATTACCAGCCAACCCGCCCAGCCAGGCAATCAGACCCATTTTGTTGAGCTGGCCCGCCAGCGTCATCAGTACAGCAAACCACACCACGGTGTGCCAAGCTTCCTTCTCACTGACCACGTCGTCCCAGGTCAGCGCACGGCTGAGCAACAGCACGCTCAGACCCGCCAGCGCGGTCAAGGTCGCGTCGATATTCAGCGTAGAGCCCAATACCCAGAACGTCACCAGCCCCAGGAACACGCCCAGAACGACCCACTCATTGCGGGTCATTTTGCCCATCTCACGCAATCTTTCGACGGCGATCGCACGCATTTCTGAGGTTTTCTTCAGTTCAGGCGGATAGAAGCGGTAGATCAGGTAAGGAATCAGCGCCAGAGACAGGAAGCCCGGTAGCAGTGTCGCCAACGCCCAGTCCGTCCAGCTGATATGAATACCAAACTGAGAAGCCAGCTTCGCCACCATCGGGTTACCGGCCATGGAGGTCATGAACATCGCGGAGGTCACGGCGTTACACTGGAAAATGGACTGAACCAGAAACGCACCAATGCGACGCTGCGTGCCTTTTTCCGGCGTGGAGTCGTAGGCTTCGGCAATCGACCGGAACAGCGGAGTGATGATCCCGCCGCAGCGTGCAGACGTGGAAGGCATCGCCGGAGCGAACATCAGGTCGGTAAACACCAGACCATACGCCAGACCGAGAGAGCTATTCCCCAACTTGCTGATGAACAGCAGGCCAATACGTCTACCAAAGCCGGTTTTGATAAAGCCGCGAGAGATAAAGAAGGCACAGGCGATCATCCAAATAGTAGGATCGCTAAAACCCGCCAACACATCTTTAATGGATAATAACCCTAATATGGCAACCGTGGTCAGGCTGAACATCGCCATCGCGCCAAGCGGGTAAGGAGAGAGAATCAGACCGACAACCGTGGCAATAAAAATCGCCATCAGGTGCCAAGCATCGGGTTTAACGCCATCAGGAACCGGTAATAACCATAAGCCACCGGCAATACAAAGGATAACTAGAAGCTTTATCAACCTGCTGTTATTCGCAGACATAGAAACACCACTCTTCATTAAAACGGAATTCTGTATTCACGACGGATGTCCGAGCGAAGGAGTGGGTATTTCGTTATTCTTCCTTCGTCACCCTGCTGATACAACGCAACAGGAATCATCTGCGGAAAAAAAGACGAGAAAACAAGGGTTCAGGGTGCTTCTCTCGTCTGATCAATCAAGTGCTTAATGAAGAGATAGTATTATAATGCGCCTGCAAAATAGCGTTACTTTAGTTACTAAAGTGGTTTATTAATTTATTTAAGAAACTATCGTGGTTTTAATTTCCCGATAAAAAATCCTTATAATTCAATAATAATTGACATTTAGTGAACATAAAATTAACGAATTTAACGACAAATCAATGATAGAAAAACCATATACCCAATAGGGATAATATAACTCTTTCCCAGACAGTGAGTTATCTATTCCTTATTTATTCACTCAGGTATTTTTTTATTCAAAAATAAAAAAACAAATAACCATTATTCGGCGAAAAAATATTATTTTTTATCCAGCTGATAACATTTAGAGGGTCAGGAACAACACAGCTAAAAGCTGCGGAGACATAATTCGCAAAAACATCGCCAGCGGATAAACCGTCGCATAAGACAACGCCGCCGCACCGCTGGTCGGGTGTAGCCCATTGGCAAACGCCAACGCGGGTGGATCGGTCATGGAACCCGCCAGCATGCCGCAGAGCGTCAGGTAATTCATCTTGCCTAACGTGCGCGCCAGTATGCCGACAGCCAGCAGCGGCACAATGGTAATCAGCGCACCATAGCCAATCCACCACACCCCATCGCCGTTCAATAACGTATCAACGAAATCACCACCGGATTTCAGCCCCACCACCGATAAGAACAGCACGATGCCAAGCTCACGCAACGCCAGATTCGCACTGGGCGGCATAAACCAATGAAGTTTCCCGATACTGCCGATGCGCCCCAGCACCAACGCCACCACCAGCGGCCCACCTGCCAGCCCGAGCCGCAGCGCCACCGGAAACCCAGGAACCATCAGCGGCACAGAGCCCAGCAGTACGCCCAGCCCAATGCCGATAAAGACGGGCAGCATCTGTACCTGCTGGAGCTTCTGCTGCGCATTCCCCACGATATCCGCGACGGCATCGATCGCCGTTTTCCGTCCGACCAGATTCAGAATATCGCCAAATTGTAGGCTGGCCTGATTGCTGGCGACCAGCTCGACACCTGCACGGTTCAGGCGCGAAATCACGACATCATAATTTTGCTTCAGGTTAAGCTCGCGAATCTTGCGTCCCAGCACTTTCTCATTCGTCACCACCACACGTTCAACATGCAGATCGGTGCCCCGCGTCGAGAGCGACGTCTCAACTTCATTACCGATGACCAGACGCGCCTGCTCCAGATCGTTTTTCGCACCAACCAAATGCAGATAATCACCCAGTTGGATCAGCGTATGCGGCGACGGCACCATCAGTTCATCGCCGCGTTTCAGACGGGAGCAAACGATCGTGTCACGGTTCAGAATCGGCACGTCCTGAATCGCCAGCCCTTGCAGATTGGTATTCGTTACCGACACATTCATCGTGAGCAGCTGTTCATGGTGCTGACCGTTGCTGGTCTCAAACTGCTTTGCCTCGTTATCCACCGCGACACGAAACAGGACGCGCATCAGCCACATCACCAGCAAAATGCCGCAGATCCCCAGTGGATACGCCATCGCGTATCCCGTCCCCATTTGGTTCACTAAGGTTGTACTCGAACCCAGATCGGTCAGAATCTGCTGACCCGCGCCAAGCGAAGGCGTGTTAGTCACCGCACCGGAAAAAATACCGAGAATAATAGGCAGAGGAATATTGAGCAGTTTGTGCAGCATGACGGTCACCACACTGCCGAGAAATACCGTCAACAAGGCGAACGCATTGAGGCGCAGGCCAGATACACGCAGAGAGGAAAAGAAGCCCGGCCCAACCTGAATGCCAATGGTGTAGACAAACAGGATCAACCCGAACTCCTGAATGACGTGCAACATGTCATCATTCAGTTGGATCTGGTACTGATGGGCAACATGCCCGACGATGATCCCACCGAACAGGACCCCGCCAATCCCTAAACCGACGCCATAAATCCGCCAGTTGCCGATCCATAACCCCAGAACGGCAACCAGCGCCAGCATACTCACGGTAAGTGCGATATCACTCATACCCGTATCCTTTGCGGACGTTTTTATTGGGAAATGCCAATGACGCTATACTCTATGACGAGTATATTTTGATTCTGGCAGAATGCTGGGGAGAGAAACGTGGCGGGCAACACAAAACCGCACCCGTAACGATACGGGCGCGGCTAACGCTTAGTTTACTAACGCGCAGGTTAATGACGTGAATGTCGCGTTATGACGCATCTTCAGCAGACTGCTGGTTCAATGCCGGGCGGCCACCGCCGATGGCGATGCGCTGCGGCTGCAAGGCTTCCGGTACATCACGCACCAGATCGATGTGCAACAGGCCATTTTCAAAATGGGCATCGGACACATGCAGGTGCTCGGCCAGCGTAAAGCTCAGCGTGAAGGGTTTAAATACTAGCCCCTGATGCAGATATTCCACGGCTTTCTCGGACGGTGCCGGGCTACCTTTTACGGTCAGGCGCGGGCCTTCTACTTCGATATCCAGATCGCTTTGCCGGAAACCTGCTAGCGCGAGCGTAATGCGGTAGTGGTTGTCGTCTTTCTTCTCGATATTATACGGAGGAAAATCAATCGGTTCCTGGCTGCCCTGCATTGAGCTAGCTAATTTGTCAAAACCGATCCACTGACGCAGTAAAGGTGATAAATCGTAGTTACGCATAATATGACTCCTTCTAAGAAGCGAGAGTAATGTGCCCCTGTGGGCATAGTTTATTCCAGCCACGGTTCAATGGCTGGAGTCGTCCCCATTCGGCAGACGAAGTGTTCATTCATGGACTTAATGTTGATTTACTTGATTTCAATCCGACGCGGCTTCATCGCTTCCGGCACGATGCGTTCGAGATCGATATACAGCAGCCCGTTTTCCAGATTGGCGCCTTTTACCTGAATATGTTCGGCCAGCTGGAATTTACGCTCGAAATTGCGCTCGGCAATGCCCTGATACAGGTAGTTGCGGGCAACCTGCTCACCAGCGTGGGCACCTTTTACAATCAATAAGTTGTCGTGCGCGGTGATGTCCAGCTCCTGCTCGGCGAAACCAGCGACGGCAATCGCGATGCGGTATTGGTTCTCGTCAACCAGTTCGACGTTGTAGGGTGGATAGCCGCCGTTACTCTGGGTCTGACCGGTTTCTAATAGATTGAACAGGCGATCAAAACCAATAGCGGAACGATACAGTGGGGAAAAATCGGGGTTACGCATAAAACAGCCTCCTAAACATGCAGCGAGGATTTATTCTTTGCCTTCCTACAAGGACAGGCTCACAGCCGGGACAGATACCCTGACGGCGTATCGTTTTCCTCCGGCTTGTAATCAATATGGTGACCCCTCTCAGACTTTCAAGAGGCAAAAAAGAAAAATCACTATGTTTCATGCAATATTCACTCACACCGTGGGTGTTATCACATACACTCAAGATAGGCAGTTTTTGGTTAGTGCCGATCGTTTAAGCATCGAGATACACGGGGCGACCACAGGGGTGAGGCGTCCCTGCGGGAACCTCCCCCTATGTTTCCCCTAACAACGGACTTAAGTGACCAGTATTAGGCTTCGACCCGCTCTGACAGCAGGTTCTTAACGGACAGGTAATATGACCTTACTGAAAAGTGCATTGTTCTCTTTCATTATTACCGGTAGCGGCGCGGCAGCAACCAGCGGTTGCTCCAGCGTCATGACGCATACAGGAAGCGATCAGGGGTACTATTCCGGCACTCGCGCCAGTGTGGGTATGTTGGGTGACGACGAAACCAGCTGGGCTATGATGCCGCTGGTCGCTATCGATTTGCCGTTCTCAGCAGTTGCTGACACGTTGCTGTTGCCTTACGACTACTATCGCGCAGGCAGCGATAGGAAAAAGCTGTCGACACGCGAACGCATTTTACACAGCGAAGAACAAAACCAGACCGCCAGTTCACAGCTCGCCACTATGCCTAATAACAACACTATGCCTAATAACAACACCATGCCGCATAATCAGCTTTGATAGCACCGCATTCGCCGTGAACCCGCGTAAGCTCGCTACGCCGCAGTCATGATGACAAGCAGGCCACGACAAAAAGCTGATTAAAACCGTCAATCTCCCGCATATACGCAATGTGTTTCCCATCAGGGGAAAAGACCACGGCATCCGCACTGGGTGCGCTGTCCGTTCGCGCCGACAGTCGAACAAGTTCACCGCTTTTCGCATCACACAGCATAATGCTGTTGTCGCACACAAATGCCAGAGAACCGCCATCCGGATGCCAGTTAAAGGCAGACTGTATGCCGTGTTCCGTACGCGTTACCTGTCTTGGCTCACCGCCATTCGGAGAAATCGTCCACAGTTGCACCACACCTATCTCATCACGCATCAAAAACGCAATCTCGCTGCCATCGGGCGAAGCACGTAGCCAATGGCGCGGCTGATTGACCAATCCAGGATAACGACGCTGATGCGTAAAGGTTAACCGCCGCTGCTGCACACGCGCTGGCGGCGCAGGCATGGACGTTGCCGTGCCCGCTAATGGCGCATCACCCTCTTTGGCGTAATCTTCCAGCGCATCCGGCAAATCAACGATAAAGATCTCGGGGATGGTTGTTCCGTCCGCCGCACGCGTGTCGCCGATAAACGCCAGCGCCCAGCGCTGCCTCGAACCGTCCTGTCGGATATAGCCCGTGGTTCCCACCCAACCTTCTTCATAGGCGCGATTGATTTCATCACTGTCGGGCTGCGGCTGCGGCGTCGTTCTGCTGACCAGCACACAATAGTGGCTACCGTCATATTCACGCAGGTGGTGTTTCTCAACGGCAACGCCCTGTAGCGGGACGGCCACACCCACATTGCGCAAGTTTAATGCCGGATCGCGCTCATGCAGCACATGGTCGTTATAGGTAAAGCTCAGGCGACTCGCATCCGGGCTGAAGACGTGGACATGCGTACCGCCGCGCAGCGCACCAGCCTGATAAGGCGGCGTAATAGAGAAGGCATCGAGCGTGATCGCCTCATCGCGCTGGCGGTCTGCCACTATCGTTCCACGGCGATGGTGAAAATCATACCGCCACTCGCTGTCTGGATTTTCAGGCCCGTGAATAAAGACATAGCGCAGCGGTTCCTGCGGGCTACAGGTCACCACACCCACATGCGCACCCGCCGTCGCCCGATAAATCACCTCGGTTTTCAGGTTTTTCAGGTCTATGCGCTCAATGGTCAGCCCTGTGAATGAAGATCCATAGGGTCTTATGTCATAAACCAGCCAGTTTCCATCACATGACCAGCAATTAATATTGGTAAGTTGATGACCTATAGCATTAAACGTTAGTTGAACTTCAACAGACAATACATCACCCCAGTTATTCATTATCAGTCAATAGTTTGTAAATCAATTTCAGTTTTTTGTATAACTTATTGTTTTTAATTTAAAAAAAACAAACAACATCGATATATATCATTCAAAAAAATAGAAAGACTATCTCAATAACATCCGTTTTTTAATTCATTAGCATCGGCGTAACATTCTTCATATCGAAAGGGCAGCCCCCTTTCACCTATCAAATCAAAAAGGATAAGACATCATGAAAAACGTAAAAACCATCGCCGCTGCTGTTGTTCTCGCTACCATGACTTTCGGTGCTTCTGCTGCTGAATATGTATCTCCTTCACAGGCACAGAATCTGGAAAAAGCGGGCGTCGTTACCGCTACCGCTCAAGACCTGAGCTCACTGCAATCTCAGCTCGCAGCGAAAGCAGAAAAAGCAGGCGCTAAAGCTTATACCATCACGTCTGCGACCGGTAACGATCAGCTGCGTGGCTCTGCAGTAATCTTCAACTAAGCGTTGTTGACCCCGATAGCTACCCTAGTCCGATAGCCATCATAGATAGACCAGTAAGACATCACGTATTACCCTCTTTCCGGCTTGCCTCCTCATCAGGGCAAGCCGGTTTTTTTATGACGGGCCGTCGCAAGCGACGTTGAAAAACGTTCCCTACGTTTTTTTATGCGTGCTTTTGGCTAAAAGCCATTCTCGGCCGCCACGGTCGCAAACCATTCCCCGCTTTTCTTCACCGTGCGCGTCTGCGTCGCCAAATCCAGCTGCACAAAACCATAGCGATTCTTGTAGGCATTCGACCACGACCAGTTATCGATAAACGTCCACATATGGTAGCCGAGACAGTTGCTACCTTCCGCAATGCCTTTGTGTACATGCTTAAGGTGTTCGCGGACAAAATCGATGCGGTAATCATCCTGAATCTGGCCGTTGGCATCGAAACGCTGTTCGTTCTCTACACCCATGCCGTTTTCCGAAATAAAGCAGCGCGGATTGCCGTAATTCACCCGCAGGTTAGTCAGAATGTCATAGATGCCCGGTTCGTAAATTTCCCAACCGCGATACGGATTCATTTTCCGTCCCGGCATCTCATAGCTGGAAAAGAACCATTCAGGCATAAACAGACTATCGGGATTGACCAGACTGTCGCGGCACTGAATACGGCGCGGCTGGTAATAGTTAATGCCCAGCAGATCGACAACACCATCAGCCAGCAGCGCACGATCGTCAGGCTGACAGTTCGGTAGCTGGCCATATCGATGCAGCAGATCGACCAGTTCCTGCGGATATTCCCCCTTCAGGGCAGGATCGAGGAAACTGCGGTTAAACATCAGGTCGGCGATGTTGGCAGCGTTGACATCGGCTGGGTGTTGGGAGCGCGGATAGGAAGGCGTCAGGTTGAGGATGATGCCAATTTCCCCGCCCTGAGACTGTTCACGATAGGCTTTCACCGCCAGCGCGTGCGCCAGCATCGTGTGGTACGCCACCGTCGCGGCTCGTTTGAAATCCACCACGTTCGGGTAGTGGAAATCATACAGATACCCGCCTTCCACCGGCACCACCGGCTCATTGAACGTAAACCAATGTTTTACCCTGTCGCCAAACAGGCGGAAGCAGGTCGCCGCATAACCCGCGTAAGCCGCCACCACCGCCCGATTTTCCCAACCGCCTAGCCGTTGCATCACCATCGGCATATCAAAATGGAACAGATTGATAAACGGCGTGATGCCCTGCGCCAGCATTTCATCAATGATCTGATTATAAAATGCGACCGCCTGCGGATTAGGTTCACCGACGCCATCGGGAATCAGCCGCGCCCAAGAGATCGACGTTCGGAACGTGTTGTGATTCAGCGTTTTTAGCAGCGCGATATCTTCACGCCAGTGCTGATAAAACGTAGAGGTGTCCGCTGGCCCAACCTGCTGATGAAAGCGGCCAGGCTGCGTGGCAAACCACTCATCCCACACGGTAGCGCTTTTACCATAGCTAAGGCTTTCGCCTTCCGTTTGCGGTGCCGAGCTGGCGCTACCCCACCAAAAATTCGCTGGAAAGCGAAAATCGTTCTGAAGATGATCGTGCATACGTTCCTCTCTGCTTCACTCGTGTTTATGCGCTGGCGCTGGCTTCGCCCGCTGCCTGCTGTTGTTTCTCCTGCTCCTGTTTCAGCAACGTGCGCTCGTAGACTTTCAGGAACGGGTAGTACATCGCGGCCGACATCACCATGCACAGCAGACACATGATCACCGGGCTGAAAGCCCAGTTCGCCGCCCATGATGCACCAATCGGCGCAGGCGTCGTCCACGGCGTCAGGGAAACCACCTGCGCGATCCAGCCGAGTTTCGTCGCCGTATAGGCAATAACGGCATTGACCATCGGCACGCAAATAAACGGCAGGAACAGCAGTGGATTCATGATGATCGGGGCACCGAACAGAATCGGCTCGTTGATGTTGAAAAAGCTCGGCACGACGCCCATGCGGCCAATCGTCCGCAAATGAACCGCGCGACTACGCAGCAACAAGAAGGCCAGCGGCAGCGTGGAACCGACCCCACCGATCAGCAGGTAGTGATCCCAGAAGCCCTGCAAATAAATATGCGGCAGCGGCGCGCCTGCCGAGAGTGCGGCCTGATTCAGCGCCAGATTGGTCATCCAGAACGGATTCATAATTCCGGTGACGATCAGCGCACCGTGAATCCCAGCAAACCACAGAATCTGGCAGATAAATACCGAAATCAGGATCGCGGGCAGCGAATCCGATGCAGAAATCAGCGGTGCCAGCAGGTGCATGATGGCTTCCGGGATAATCATGCCGGTCGCGGACTGGATGAACAGGTTAAACGGGTGCAATGTCGCGACGATCACCAACACCGGGATAAGAATCTCAAACGAACGCGCTACGCCAGTCGGCACTTCTTTCGGCAAACGAATCGTGATGTTGCGTTTCTTCAGCCAGGCATACACTTCACCTGCATAAATTGCAGTCAGAATTGCGGTGAAAATTCCCTCACCGGAGAAGTACTGCGTGGAAATCTGCTTATCGTGATAAGGCGCAGCCACCAGCAAAAACGCCATCAGCGCCAGCAGTCCGGTCATGATCGGATCCAGTTTGTAATGCTTACCCAAGCTGGCACCAATCCCCACGGAGATAAAGAAGGTCATGACCCCCATACTGAGGTAGTACGGCAGCATCAGCTGTTCACGGTAGGCAACGGAGAAATCGAGCCACGCGCGGGCAAACCCCAACGTGGTATCCGGCGAGAACGGTGGGAAGATGAACACCAGCATAAATGAACCGATGATCATAAAAGGCAGCGCGGCGATGAAGCCATCACGAATCGCGATGATGTGGCGCTGTTGCCCTACCACACCTGCCAACGGGGTAATTTTTTGCTCGATGATATCGACCATCGACTGATAGAGACCACTCATAGCGGTTGTCCTGATTTTTCGATCAGTGAAAATGCAAAATCCAGCACGTTGTCACCGCGCTGCATACCGTAATCCATCATGTCTATCGCTGCCACGGGCACACCTTTTCCCTCAGCTTTCTCCTTGAATGATGCCAGCATATATTTCACCTGCGGCCCCAGCAGCACAACGTCATACTTCCCGACTTGTTCGTCAAATTCATGGGCGGCATAGGCGGCAATCTCAACGTCCAGACCACGTGCGCTGGCCACTTCCTTCATCTTTCTCACTAAAAGGCTGGTAGACATCCCAGCGGAACAACAAAGCATGATCCTTTTCATTTTCAACACCCCGTCGTACGTCATGAATAAAAAGCGTCGTGAATAAACACGTCCATTGGAAACATGTTCATGGAAACACCATCATTGGAAACATCATCATTGGAAACAAAACGGAAACCGTTTTCCATGAAAAAAATCCAGATATGAGAATAGGTTCACGAAATGGTAGACATTGACGGAAACAATGTGAGGTAGGTCATGTAAAACGTATTTCAGAGGTGAATGACGGGTAAAACGCACTATCGCCGCGCTTATTACGCTAAGTGTACTGATTTCAGGCATTTCTTCTTTTTGGCTATAAAAGCGACAAATTGAGATTTAAAAAGCCTTGCGCGCCCCTGCTATGTTTATCACCTGATGTTGAATTTTCTCGCTGCATTTTAATTTTTCGTTATAAGGGAGAGATCATAAACATGCCATTAATGATGAAACGATCGGTCAAGGAAGGACGTGGGAAACGCACGCCGTTATGGAGGAACGTGACGGCACAGCTACGCCGAATCCCGACGATTCTGGCTGCCAGCGCGGTGCTGTTCATGTCCACCGCTTACGCGCAGGACAGCGTACCCACGCAGCTTCGCGTCGGTTATCAGAAAGGCTCGGTCAGTCTGGTGCTGGCAAAATCACACCAACTGC
The DNA here is from genome assembly GCF_000740965.1 of Pectobacterium atrosepticum. NCBI lineage: Bacteria > Pseudomonadati > Pseudomonadota > Gammaproteobacteria > Enterobacterales > Pectobacteriaceae > Pectobacterium > Pectobacterium atrosepticum. The sequence goes on from NZ_CP009125.1 coordinate 4,875,484, forward strand.
TGGAAAAGCAGTTCCCCAATACCAAAATCAGCTGGATTGAATTCCCCGCCGGCCCGCAGATGCTGGAAGCGCTGAATGTTGGCAGCATCGATCTGGGCGGCACTGGCGATATCCCCCCTATTTTTGCTCAGGCCGCTGGAGCCGATCTGTTGTATGTCGGCGTGGAGCCACCTAAACCGCAGGCCGAAGTGATTCTGGTACGAGAAGACAGCCCGGTGAAAACCGTCGCCGACCTGAAAGGTCGCAAAGTCGCCTTCCAGAAAGGCTCCAGCGCGCACAACACGCTGCTGCGAGCGCTGCAACGCGACGGGCTGACATTCACCGATATCAAACCGACCTACCTAACCCCCGCTGACGCCCGCGCGGCATTCCAGCAAGGCAACGTCGATGCATGGGCTATCTGGGATCCCTACTATTCCGCCGCGTTGCTGGAAGGCGGCGTCCGCGTGCTGGTCGATAGCAGCGGGCTGGAGAAAACCGGTTCCTTCTATCTGGCGGGTCGCCCCTACGTCGAAGCGCACGGCACCTTTATTCGTCAGGTACTGGATGAACTGACCAAAGCCGATGCCTTAACGATCAGCGACCGGGCGCAAAGCGTCACGCTGTTGGCAAACGCGGTAGGACTGCCAGAAAAAGTGATTGAAACGGCACTCGACCATCGCCCGCCGACCACCATAGAACCGCTGGATGCAGCAACAATCAAGGCACAGCAATCCACAGCCGACCTGTTTTATGAAAACCGTCTGGTGCCGGTGAAGGTCAATATCGCGGAGCGCGTCTGGCATCCCCAAACGCCTTAACCCGCTAACCACACACATTTTGTTTACCCCAAACAAGACTGTTCAAGGAGTTAATACCATGAGTCTTAACGTATTCTGGTTTCTGCCCACCCACGGAGACGGTCGCTATCTTGGTAGCACCGAGGGCGCACGTCATGTTGACTACAGCTATCTACAACAGGTGGCGCAAGCCGCCGAACGACAAGGATTTGGCGGCGTGCTGCTGCCGACTGGCCGCTCCTGCGAAGATTCCTGGCTGGTCGCGGCATCGCTGATTCCGGTGACGCAGCGGCTAAAATTTCTCGTTGCCCTGCGCCCCGGTGTGATTTCCCCCACTATCGCCGCGCGTCAGGCCGCCACGCTGGACAGGCTGTCTAACGGTCGGGCCCTGTTCAATCTGGTGACCGGCGGTGACCCGGAAGAGCTGGCCGCCGAAGGGCTGTTCCTCAGCCATGAAGAACGCTACGAAGCCTCAGCGGAATTCACCCATATCTGGCGCAGGCTGCTGGAAGGCGAAACTGTCGATTTCGCGGGTAAACACATTCAGGTAAAAGACGCCAAACTGCTTTACCCGCCCGTGCAGCAGCCGCGTCCGCCGCTCTATTTTGGCGGTTCCTCTGAGGCAGCGCAGGATCTGGCGGCAGAACAGGTCGATCTCTACCTGACATGGGGTGAACCACCTGAGCAGGTTAAAGAAAAGCTGGCGGAAGTCCGCGCTAAAGCAGCAGCACAGGGGCGTGAGGTTCGCTTCGGTATTCGCCTGCACGTCATCGTGCGGGAAACGACCGAAGAGGCCTGGCAGGCTGCCGATCGGCTGATTTCCCATCTGGATGAAAAAACTATCGCCGATGCACAGGCGGCGTTGGCGCGTTTCGATTCTGTCGGACAACAGCGCATGGCCGCTCTGCACGGCGGCAAAAAGGACAATCTGGAGATTAGCCCGAACCTATGGGCAGGCATCGGTCTGGTACGCGGCGGTGCAGGTACAGCGCTAGTTGGCGATGGCCCGACGGTTGCAGAACGCATTCAGGAATACGCCGACCTCGGGATTGATACCTTTATCCTGTCTGGCTATCCGCATCTGGAAGAGGCATACCGCGTGGGTGAACTGCTGTTCCCGCACCTCGATCTGGCGCAACAGCCCACGCCGCTGCATGCCGTGAGCAATGCGGGTGAAGTGGTGGCAAACCGCTATGTGCCGCGCAAAGTCTCGCAAAGCTGAGGAACCGATCATGGCAAGAACGTTCTCTTCACTGGCACAGCGGTTGGCACCTTTTCTGCTCCCCGTGACGCTGCTGGTCGCGTGGCAGATCTCCGTCGAGTTCGGCTGGCTATCCAATCGGATTCTGCCTGCGCCCAGTTCGGTGATTACCGCAGGGTGGTCGCTCATCTATAGCGGTGAGCTTTGGCAGCATCTGGCTATCAGCGGCTGGCGCGCGCTGATCGGGTTTGCTATTGGCGGCAGTATCGGATTGGTGCTCGGCTTTATCACTGGGCTGTCACGCTGGGGAGAGCGCTTGCTGGACAGTTCAGTGCAGATGATTCGCAACGTTCCTCATCTGGCACTGATTCCGTTGGTGATTCTGTGGTTTGGCATTGATGAGGCGGCCAAAATCTTTCTGGTCGCGCTGGGTACGCTGTTCCCAGTTTATCTCAACACCTACCACGGCATTAAAAATATCGATCGCGGCCTGCTGGAAATGGCACGCAGTTACGGGCTGTCCGGCATTAGCCTGTTCTATCAGGTGGTACTGCCCGGCGCGCTGCCGTCCATCATGGTCGGCATCCGTTTTGCGCTGGGCTTTATGTGGCTGACGCTGATCGTCGCGGAAACCATTTCTGCCAACTCCGGCATTGGCTACCTCGCTATGAATGCCCGCGAGTTCCTGCAAACGGACGTGGTAGTGGTTGCCATCATCCTTTACGCCCTGCTCGGCAAGCTAGCCGATGTCAGCGCTCAGGGGCTGGAGCGCATTTGGCTGCGCTGGAATCCGGCTTATCAAACCTCATCGGGGGACGCATCATGACCGCTTTTACCGATTCTGCAACGCACACGCATTCGCCGTCACCGCTCACCAAAGGGGCGCCGCTGGCGTTGGATGCCATCACCAAGCACTACGGCCACCGTACCGTGCTGAATGACGTGCAGTTACGCATTCCTTCTGGGCAATTTGTGGCCATCGTCGGTCGCAGCGGCTGTGGCAAAAGCACGTTGCTGCGCCTGCTCGCCGGGCTGGAAGCGGCCAGCAGCGGCGAACTACTGACCGGCACCGCACCGCTCAGCAGCGCGAAAGACGACACGAGGCTGATGTTTCAGGAAGCGCGACTCCTGCCGTGGAAAAAGGTGATCGATAATGTCGGGCTGGGGCTGCGCGGCAACTGGCGTGAGAAAGCGCAGGATGCGCTGACCTCTGTCGGGCTGGCGGATCGCGCTAACGACTGGCCAGCAGCGTTGTCCGGTGGTCAGAAACAGCGCGTCGCGCTGGCACGTGCGCTCATTCACCATCCGCGCTTATTGTTACTGGATGAACCGCTGGGCGCGCTGGATGCCTTGACCCGCATCGAGATGCAAGGCCTGATCGAAAATATCTGGCTCCAGCACGGATTCACCGTACTGCTGGTCACGCACGATGTCTCCGAAGCCATTGCGCTGGCCGACAGGGTTATTCTGATCGAAGAAGGACGCGTGGGGCTGGATATCACGGTTGATTTGCCACGACCACGACGCCGTGGATCGGCGAAGCTAGCGGAACTGGAAGCCCGCGTGCTGGAGCGCGTACTGGCTCCGACCTCATCGCCCTTACCTCAGCAGGCGGCGATATAACCTTCATTCTGGCGAGCGAGACTGTGCATCTTATCGCCAGAATTAACATCAAAAATATTGACAAATATTCTCAAAACACTCCGTTTTATCTCCTCAAAGTATCAGCGTAGTATCCTCTTCATCGAAAGGGAATAACCTTTCACTCCAAACAACATTGAATAGGATACATCACATGAAAAACGTAAAATTCTTCGCCGCTGCTGTCGTACTTTCTACTCTGTCTTTCGGTGCCTTCGCAGCGGATCAAGTGTCTTCACAACAGGCACAGAGTTTGGAGAAAGTCGGCGTAATCACCGCGACTGCACACAGCTTGGATTCACTGCAAGCACAGTTAGCTCAGAAAGCAGAAAAAGCAGGTGCGGGTGCCTTCACCATCACGTCTGCAACAGGTGACAACCAACTGCGCGGCACCGCCGTTATCTACAAATAATGTCTGTCGATAGACAATCAAAAAATTAAACGGACTTTCCTCACCCAAGAGGAAAGTCCGTTTTTTTATGGCTTTTTACCTGAGCTCTAAAGCGCCCAGATGAATTACCCTACACGCTTCACTTCGCCCACCAGCAAGATGTAAGACAGTGCGCCGACCAGCGCCACGCCAGCAATGTAGGTCAGTGCGGGAGCAAAACCGTAATCCTGCGCCAGATAGCCAATGATCAATGGCACCGTGATACCGCCCAAGCCACCGACAAAGTTGAATACCCCGCCCGTCAGGCCAATCAGACGAATGGGAGCCAGTGACGACACCAGCGACCAGGTGATGGATGCAAAGCCATTGCCAAAGAACGCCACAGCCATCAGGGTCATAATCCATACCGGATCGTTCGTGTAGTTCGCTCCCATGATGCAGGTTGAAATCAACAGGCCACAGATAATCGGCGTTTTACGTGCCAGACCAATCGATTTTCCGCTACGCACCAGACGGTCCGCTACAAATCCAGACAGCAGTACGCCAACAAACGCCGCCAGGAAAGGTACCGTCGTCATAAAGCCAGCGGTCAGTGCGCTAATATGTTTTTCTTGCGTCAGGTAGTTAGGGAACCACGTCAGGAAGAACCACAGCGTAGAGGTCACGGCAAACTGCCCGATATATACGCCCACCAGTTTGCGGTTGAACACCAGTTTCCAGTCAGCCGCCGTCAATGGCGTGCGTGTTTTTTTGTCGCTCGGCGCATCACCATCGACAATACCGCCGCCCTCGGCAATGTAATCCAGCTCAGCCTGATTGATACCTTTACTTTTCTTCGGTGGCTGATAAACAAAATGCCAGATAGTTGCCCAAACAATACCGATACCACCAGTGACAATGAACACCCAGTGCCAACTCAAAATTTCCTGCAACCAGATGAGCAATGGCGTAAGGAATGCCAGACCAACAAACTGCCCTGACGTATAAAATCCAACGGCAGAAGCACGTTCTTGCTCAGGGAACCAGCTGGTCACCATACGGTTATTCGTCGGAAACGCAGGCGCTTCAAACAGCCCGGTCACGGCGCGTAAACCAATCAACGATGCCAGACCTGTAGCGAAACCTTGCAGTAACGTGGCAATTGACCATCCCATGATGGCAATAAAATAGGTGGCCTTTGAACCGACGCGGTCAAGGAACCAGCCACCGGGTATTTGGCATAACGTATAAGTCCAGGCAAACGCGGAAAAGATATAGCCCATTTGTGTTTTTGTAATGCCGAACTCTTCCTGAATATGTGCCGACGCCACAGCCAGGTTGGCCCGATCCACGTAGCAGATGACGACAGTAATAAAAATCATCAGCAAGGTGAAATAACGCCGTTTTGTAGGACGGGTAGTTAATGTCATATCCATCTTATGTTCCTGTTATTTATTAAACGGACAGTCATAACCGTCATACTTCAAGTTGCATGTGCGTTGGCTTCGCTTAGTCACCCGAATCACTTACTTGAGTAAGCTCATCGGGACTCCCTCACTTGCCGCCTTCCTGAAACTCGAATTATTTAGGGTATACATTTGTTGCCCGCTATTTTTAATGTTCAACAACACCAGCAGTTGGTATGCTTTATTTTTTCTAATGAAATAAATAACCGCGCACGCTCACTATATTTCCCTATTTATAATGGCGTTTTATTTTGAAATCCCGGTGGTGGCGTACTCATGATAAGTGGAAGATTACATTCCCCGACCCAGAAAAAATAAACAGTAATCCCTCACGAAATAATCGATTTCGTGATAATCCATGACTGTTCTATTCCATTGTGCCGGGGAAATGCGTTATGTATTACCGGTTATTAAACACCCATGCAGCTTGAGGTATGACGGGTCTTACCACTCGGCGACAGCACCGTCAGGATAACGCCACACCGGATTACGCCAGTCTGGCGCATTTTTACTACGTTCGATAACCAGCTCTTCATTAATTTCCACGCCGAGGCCCGGTTTATTTAATGGATAGAAATGGCCGTCAGTCATAGTAAAGTCTTCTTTATTAATGACGTAGTCCAACAGCTCGGCACCTTTATTATAATGAATGCCCATACTTTGCTCCTGCAATACGGCATTACGCGCAACAAAGTCGAGATGCAAACAGGAAGCCAGTGCAATTGGACCTAATGGACAGTGTGGTGCCAGCGCAACATCATAGGCTTCCGCCATTGCAGCAATTTTAAAGCACTCGGTAATACCGCCCGCGTGCGACAGGTCAGGCTGAATAATTGCCAGTCCGCCGTCAGCCAGTACGCGTTTGAAATCAAAGCGTGAGAACATGCGCTCGCCCGCTGCAATCGGCAGGTGAGTTTGTGCAGCCAGACGAGGATAGTATTCCGCCTGTTCAGCCAGCACCGGCTCTTCAATAAACAGCGGACGGTACGGCTCCAACTCTTTGATCAGGATTTTCGCCATCGGCGCATCGACACGACCGTGGAAATCCAGACCGAACTCGATGCTGTTACCAAAGGCTTCGCGGATTTCAGCAACCACGGCCACCGCCGCATCTACTTTGCGCGAGTTATCAATGATGCCCATCTCTTCACAGCCGTTCAGCTTGAAGGTATCAAAGCCAATTTCGGTCAGCTTCTTGATGCCCGCAATCACTTCGGAAGGACGATCGCCGCCAACCCAGCTGTAGGCCTTGATCTTATCGCGTACCAGCCCGCCCAATAACTGATAAACCGGTACACCCAGCGCCTTGCCTTTGATGTCCCACAATGCCTGATCAATACCGGCAATGGCGCTCATCAGGATCGGGCCGCCGCGGTAGAAGCCCGCGCGGTAAAGCACCTGCCAGATATCGTTGATACGTGCCGGGTCTTGCCCAATCAGATAGTCAGACAGCTCGTGAACGGCAGCTTCAACGGTGCGTGCGCGGCCTTCGATAACCGGTTCGCCCCAGCCGACAATCCCTTCATCGGTTTCAATCTTCAGAAACATCCAGCGTGGCGGCAGCCGATACGTGGTGATTTTGGTAATTTTCATTGAACAGCATCCTTATAGGCGTTAACAAATGCATGTGCTTTTTGTGCAGTAACCTCAACCGACTGACCGGCTCGATACAGATCGCTGCCTAACCCGGCACCGATGCAGCCCGCACTAAGATAATCCTTCAGGTTTTCTGGCGTGACGCCACCGACGGCAAAGACGGGAACGTCCTTTGGCAATACTGCTTTCAGCGCCTTGATGTAGTCCGGCCCAAACGCCGATGACGGGAAAATTTTCAGAGATTGCGCACCCGCATCCAGCGCCGTGAAGGCTTCCGTCGCGGTGGCACAGCCTGGGCACACCGTCATGCCGTAACCCACCGCTCGACGAATCACCTCGGGAGAGATATTAGGGGTGACCACTAACTTGCTGCCAATTTCCTGTAACTTGTCGACATATTCGGCTTTCAGCACCGTCCCTGCGCCAATCAGGGCGCGATCGCCAAAATGTTCCACGGCCAGTTGAATACTGTCATACGGGTTCGGCGAATTCAGCGGGATCTCTACCGCATCAAATCCGGCATCCAGTAGCGCTGCGATATGTTCCAGCACCTCATCCGGCGTGATACCGCGCAGAATCGCAATTAAGGGAAGATTAGTATTCCAACTCATTAACAATGCTCCTTATTCCTGCCTGAAAAGCCCGATCGCCGTCCAGCTGCTGCCAGCGCAATCCAGCTTGTTGTAATGCTTTTTCGTAGCGCGCCGTCAGCGCAGGGGAGCCGATTAATGTAATGGTGTCTCCCGCCGCCACCTGATAGTGGCGCTGCATTTGTGAGACTTCGTTGCCAATCAGCAACCCAGACAGCCAGTCGCTAACGGTGCTTTTATCCAGACGCCCCAGCACATGCGCCGCGCGGGTTTCAAACAGGCAGCGGATAATGTTGTCATCGGCAAAGCCCAGTTCCAGCCCTTGCAGGAAAGCATCGGGAGACGGCTGCTGTTCAGTCAGCCCCACGCCGATTAACGACTGCGTCATCAGCAGGTGGTGCAGTTCACCAGTCATCACCGTGCGGAAATCCAGCACGGTGCTGTCATCGGCCCGCACCCATTTCGAGTGGGTTCCCGGCATCAAATACAGAGAGGAAGGACATTCGCTATATGCGCCAATCAACTGGGTTTCTTCACCACGAATCACATTGCAGTTATCGTCCTGCGCAATGCTCAACCCCGGCACAATCCAGGCGGCTAGCGGCTGGGCTTCTTCCACGCGCGTCAGCCGATGGGCGACTTCAGTCAGACGGGTTGGACATGCCAGATAAGGCACGGAAAGCCAGCCCGCATTGCTGCCGATCATGCCCGCCATCACGACAGGCACATTGTGCTGCTGCCACGGCGCAACGATCTGCTGAAAAACCTGCTGCGGCGTCTGGTCGTTCAAACGCGTCACACCCGCTTCAGATTTCACGCTGTCGATACAAACGCCATCCAGATACAGCCACGCCCGTAGGTTGGTCGAACCCCAGTCAACGGCGATATAGCTTTCACTCATGTAATGTCCTTTAACCGTTTGGTCGAGCTGGCAATCATGGTCAACGCCGCCCGCTCTGCTGCTTCAATATCCTGATGCCGAATGGCATCGTAGAGATCCTGATGCTCACGCAATGTCCGTGGCATGTTGTCGTCGTCTGGCATATAGGTGCGTTCAAACACCGCACGCTGCAACGAACTGATCGCCACACTCAACTGCTGTAGCACCGGATTGTGCACCGCCGCCAACACCGCCTCATGAAAACGAATATCCGCTTCATTGAACGCATCACGATTCTGATGGTTGGAAATCATGTCGTTCAGCGCCGCTTCAATCACCGCCAGCTCGCTTGAAGTCGCGCGTTCTGCGGCCCAGCGAGCAATCGTCGGCTCCACCAGATTACGCACCTCGCTCATCGCACTGATCAGACGTGGGTCGTAGTCGCTTGCCAGAACCCATTGCAGAACGTCGGTATCCAGGTAATTCCACTGATTACGCGCAGCCACGAACGCGCCGCGATACCGTTTCACTTCCACCAGCCTTTTCGCCATCAGCGCTCTGAACACTTCACGAATGATGTTGCGCGAGGTCTGAAATTCTTCACACAGCTCAGCTTCTGCGGGTAACGGCGTGCCCGGAGCGTATTTTCCACCAACGATCTGTTGGCCAATATCCAGAATGATGCGGTCGGTTTTGCTTAATTCCTGCTTATTCATCATCACCTCAACGAGACAAAACGGATTGATATCACTGCACTTACTTTACCCGCCATGCCGCCTGACGTCGTCGAACTGTTGCACAATAACCGCATCATTCCCTCTTTTCTTGGCTTAATTGTAGTACCATTAATATATGTTGTACTACAATCTGGATCACAAAACGGACAATAAATACAATTTGGCAACATCATGTGTTACCGGACTTCAACATCCAGAGGAATTGAGCGTGCGAGGTGGGATTCAGGGTAATGCTGTTTACGTGATGTCATACGGCTAATGCTGATTTTATAATATGAGTCTACTCGCTTAGTCATATTTCCATTATTGCTAGCTAAATAGCTGATCCTAATATCGCTACACTTTTGCCTGACCGTGCTTCCTGCCAGGAAATGGGCTTACCGTTTTCATAAAATAGCGTACTTTGTTCAGTAATTGCCACATCGAACGACAGCTATGATTTCTAGTTATTGTGTCGTGTAATGCCTGCCATAACCGTTCTACGTGGTTCACCCACGGTGAGTAAATTGGTTGATAAATAACAATAAATTTTGGGTTATTCTTCAGCCAACGAAGCGTTTCACGACTTTTATGGATGATGTAGTTATCAACGATCAGCGTGATCGTTTTTGCTCGCCGGTACGTGCTTTTTAGATGTTTTAACAAGCTGATAAATAACCCCGAGTTTTTACTGCTGCTGCCGACGTAACTGACTTTTCCTGTGCCGCTGTGCAACGCGCCAGCCAGATAATATTTTTCGTTTTTCCCTGGCGTAACAACTCGCTTTTGTTGACCACGTAGCTGCCAGTCAGCACCTATTTTGGGGTTGAGATGGATATCGACCTCATCCTCGTAAAACACGGGATGTTCGACGCTACACTCGCTTAGCGCCTCTGCGATAGCGGCCATTTTCTCTTCTTTATACGGGTCGCGAATGCGCAGCGTGGGGGCCGCTCTTCGCCAGACAAGTCCAGCAGAGGGAAGCCAGCGGCGAACGGTTGAAGCATGCAAACGGCACCCGGTTATCTCGTTGATTTTTATTGCTAACAGTTCAGTACTCCAGCGAGAACGCTGATAACCAAAATCTTCCGGCGAATGCTTAATCAGTTGACGCAACAGCACACAAATGCGCTCAAACGGCCAGCGTCGGCCACGACCTGAGGGTAATGATTTCAGGCCTTCCAGCCCGTAAAGTGTGAACCAATTAATCCAGCGCCCCAGCGATGAACGTGCGCAGCAAAGCGTTTTGGCAACGTCACTTATCTTGTCCCCACGATGAAGCATCAACATCGCGGTGAGTCTGCGGGCATAGTTTTTATCACATGTTTTATGGATGGTTTTTTGCATCAGACACCTTTCGGCGTCGGGTATCGGTGCTATGATCGGCATGACTCAGTCCGGTTGGTGATTTGGGATATTCAGCGATTGATCAGATCGCTTAAATCGGACTGAGTTCCCTTCTGGTGATCTACTATTTGGAACAGCTATTTAGGAACGCTTGCCAATATAGCTTGTAGGTTATATTGTATTTATAGTGTGTAGGACAGGGAGGCTTACCGATTGGCATGGAAAATAGTAACACGGGATCTATTCGATACTTGGTTTGATGAGCAAACCGAAGCGGTACAGGAAGAGGTTTTGGCACACCTCGCAATACTCGAAGAGGATGGCCCACAGCTAGGACGACCACAGGTTGATCAGATTAAAGGTTCAAAATACAAAAATATGAAGGAGCTGCGGGTTCAGGTTGGAGGCCACCCATTCCGAACATTCTTCGCGTTTGACCGGACACGTAAAGCGATTGTTTTATGTGCAGGAGATAAGAAAGGCGAGGATGAAAAATTGTTCTACGAACGTATGATTAAGATCGCAGACGCTGAGTTTACATCGCATCTGATATCACCGGAGGTAAAAGAAGATGGCGACGCTTAAAGAAATGATGGCTAAACGTTCACCGGAGAGCCGTGCCCGTATTGAGGCGCGCACGGCTGAGATCCGCCAGGAAATCACTTTAGCGAAACTACGCGAAGAACTGAAAATGTCGCAGACGCAGCTTGCAGCAGCATTGGGGGTCAAGCAGCCATCTATTGTTAAGATGGAAAAGGTTGAAAATGACCCAAAACTGTCAACGCTGAAACGCTATGTAACTGCCCTAGGCGGTAAGCTTACGCTAGATGTGACCCTACCTAATGGTAAGCGTATCGCGCTTACGTTGTAATTAAGCCGAACTGGGTTTTCAGTAAACGCGATTCGTTTCACTCCAGTACAAAATGTCCCTCTCCGACCTGCTTATAGCGACGTACGGGAGGATGGAAATCAGGTGCGCGTACCGGGCTGCGCAGTTCATCATTGGTGATATTACGCACCGGACGGGTGTCCGGGTCAGGCACAGGCACCGCAGAAATCAGACGCCGGGTGTAGTCATGCTGCGGATTGTCGAAGATCGCCGAACGTGGGCCGATCTCCACAATTTCGCCGAGATACATCACCGCTACACGGTGGCTGATACGTTCGACAACCGCCATATCGTGCGAGATAAACAGGAATGACAGCCCGAGCTTCTGCTGGAGATCCAGCATCAGATTGATCACCTGCGCCTTGACGGACACATCCAACGCCGACACCGATTCATCGGCAATAATCACTTTCGGCTCCAGCGCCAGTGCGCGGGCAATACATACGCGCTGCCGCTGCCCACCAGAGAACTGATGCGGGAAACGCGTAGCCATATCGCCGGATAAACCCACCTGTTCCAACAGAGCACTGACTCTTGCATTCACATTCTGTCGGGTCGCCAGCCCGTGCAGCAACATGGGTTCGGCAATCGCTTCCCCTACCCGCATGCGCGGGTTCAGGCTTTCATACGGGTCCTGAAACACCATCTGAATCTGCCGCCGTGAATCGATCAGCTCACGCTTATCCGCCGTCAGGATATTTTTTCCCAGAAGCTGAATATCGCCGCTAACGGCGTCGTTGAGACGAATAATCGACCGACCGGTGGTGGATTTACCACAGCCCGATTCGCCAACCAGCGCGAGCGTTTCTCCCGGCCAAAGATCGAACGAAACATTCTCCACCGCATGAACCCGCCCAGACAGCCGACGGAAAAACCCTGATCGGATATCAAATCGGGTGACCAGATTTTTTACCGTCAGCACCGGTTCCTCGCCCGACACCGTATTCACCGCATCCGGCACTGGCTGGCGCTCGCCTGTCTTGAGATCCACTAGCGGAAAGCGCTGCGGCCATGCGCTGCCGGACATCGAGCCAAGCTTGGGCACGGCAGACAGCAGCATGCGGGTATAGGGCTGTTGCGGATGATGAAAGATTTCCCGCGTGACGGCATTTTCTACCATTTCGCCTTGATACATCACCAGCGTGCGGTCAGAGACTTCCGCCACCACGCCCATATCGTGGGTAATAAACAGCACCGACATCCCTTCTTCTTCCTGAAGGGTTTTTATCAGCGTCAGAATTTGTGCCTGAATGGTGACATCCAGCGCCGTTGTCGGTTCGTCGGCGATCAACAGCTTCGGGTGACAGGCCAGCGCAATCGCAATCACCACGCGCTGGCGCATCCCGCCGGAGAAACTTTGCGGATATTCGTTCAGCCGTGATTTGGCCGCCGGAATGCGTACTTTTTCCAGCAGTCGTATCGCTTCGGCGCGTGCTTCGGCTTTCCCCATGCCGCGATGACGGCGCAGCACTTCCGTAATCTGGTAGCCAATCGGCAAGACCGGATTCAGGCTGGTCATCGGCTCCTGAAAAATCATGCCAATGCGGTTGCCGCGCACATCCTGCATCGCTTTATTGGGAAGCGACAACAGTTCAGTGTCGCCGAAATAAATCTGCCCCTCAGTCCGACTTTGGCCGGGTGGCAGCAAGCGCATGATCGATTTCGCCATCACGCTTTTTCCTGAGCCGGATTCCCCCACCACGGCGACCGTTTCTTTCTCGCCAATCGTGAAGGATAAATCCCGCACCACATTCATCCACTCGCCGTTCACCTGAAAGGCAGTGGTCAGATGCGAAACGGACATAATCGGCGCTGTCATGTGTTCGTTACCCCTTATTTCCATGGGCGTTCCCACTGATTAATTCCGTGGGTTGAGGATGTCGCGTAGCGCATCCCCCACCAGATTGATCGCCACAATCAGCAGCAACAGCGTCAGCCCCGGAAAGAAGCTGATCCAATAATCGCCCGACATCAGGTACTCAAAACCGTTTGAGATCAGCAGCCCCAGCGACGGCTCCGTCACAGGCAGCCCAATCCCCAGAAACGAGAGCGTGGCTTCTAACATGATGGCGTAAGCGATGCGCATCGTCGCGACGACGATCAGAGGTGCCAGACAGTTCGGTAAAATATGGCGAAACAGAATGCGGCGGTTGGACAACGCCATGCTGCGCGCGGCGTCCACATAGCTGCGGCGACGTTCCACCAGCGCCGAGCCGCGAATCGTCCGCGCGTAGTAAGCCCACTGGGTTACCACCAGCGCCATAATGATTTTATCGACCCCTTGCCCCAACACTGCCAACAGGATCAGGGCAATCAGGATGGGAGGGAAACTGAGTTGGATATCAACGATGCGCATGATCGTGGCATCCGTTTTTCCACCGACGTAGGCGCTAATCAGGCCCAGTGAGGCACCAATCAGCAGCGCAAACACCGCACTAGAGAAGCCGACTATCAGGCTGATGCGAGTGCCGTAAAGAATGGCGCTGAACAGGTCGCGCCCCTGATCGTCCGTCCCCAGCCAGTACGTCATGCCCGCCATACTGGAGGAACCCGGCACAAGCCGACCATCCATGATGTCGAGTTGCATCAGATCGTAGGGATTCTGCGGCGACAGAAGTGGGGCAAGCAGCGCCAGCAGCACAAAAATCGCCAACATAATCAGCCCACACAGCGCCAACCGATCGTTGATCAGCGCCATCACCACGCGCATCACTGGATGTACGGTTTTTTGCACGACGGCGGGCTGGTGTATCGTATTGCCTGTCATCCCTTGTCTCCTTCCAGCCGCACACGCGGATCGACCATGACATACAGCAAATCGACCAGCAGGTTAATCACGCTGAACATCACGACGGTAATCATCAGGTAAGCAAGGATGACCGGACGGTCGAGCACAGCAATCGAGTCGATAATCAGCTTGCCCATACCCGGCCAGGCGTAAATGGTTTCCGTGACGACGGCGAACGCGATCAGCGATCCCAGCTCCAGGCCCAGCACGGTAATTAAGGGAATCAGCGTGTTGCGCAGCACATGCACCAGCACGATACGGGTTTCTGACAGCCCCTTCGCGCGCGCAAACTGCACATAATCTTGTTGCAGGCATTCCATCACCCCCGCACGCATCAGGCGGATGACCAGCGAGATTTTAAACAGCGCGAGGTTAAACGCAGGCAGGAGAAGATGTTCGAGACCGTCACGAGTCAGAAAGCTGAACGGGATACCCAATAGCTCATGCGTATCGCCCCTGCCCGACGAGGGCAGCCAGCCTAGCTTTACGCTGAACAGCATGATCATCACCAGCCCAATCCAGAACGTGGGCAGGCTAAAGCCCAGAATGGAGAAGGTCATGATGGATTTGGACACCGCGCTGTCCGGCTTCAGGCCAGCGTAAATCCCCAGCGGGATACCAACAACCAGCGCCATGACGAACGCCACCATCGCCAGTTCGAGCGTTGCGGGCATCCGCTGAAAAATCAGCGTCAGTGCGGGTTGGTTAAAGATAAAAGACTTGCCCATATCGCCCTGAAAGGCGTTCCAGACAAACAGCCCATACTGTTCCCAGACGGGCTTATCCAGACCAAAGGACTGCATAACCGCCAGCCGTTCCGCTGGCGTGGCCGTCGCGCCCAACAGCATATCGACCGGGTTACCGACCAGATAGACACCCACAAACACCAGCACCGACATAACAGCAAGCGTCAGCAGCGTTTGTCCGATTCGGCTCAGCAGGTAGGCTATCATCAGCGCCCCCCTGAACCGTTTAATGTATCAACATCGTAGTGGCGCAGGCGGTCAGCAATCAGCCCAAGAAATCCCTGTTCGTCGATTTCCCGCATGACCAGCGCATTCGCTGGCTCACCCAGTTTGTGATAAAAATCGGCAAACACGTAACCTGCGGTCTTACCGGAAACTTCAACCCCGATACGCGCATATTTTGACTTGAACAATTCTGGCTTCAACAGCCACGCGATGACAGTCGCATCATGAATCGGTCCACCTTCGCGACCAAAGCGTTCTACCTCGTTGCGGTCAAACATGAGCAGCAGTGCCGCCATCGCTTTACCCGGCGCACCGCCGCTGCGTTCGATGGCATCAACCTGTTCCGTCTGAATCAGCGCCTGAAAGGTCACATCCAACGGCATGATGACAACGGGAACACCGGAGGAAAATACGATTTCCGCTGCATGCGGGTCGGCATAGACGTTAAAGTCAGCCCACGGCACGCGATTCCCCATCGCGGTAAAGGCTCCGCTCATGGAAACAATCTGTTTGATACCGCGTGCAACATCAGGGTGGAAGCACAGCGCCAACGCCAGATTCGTCATCGGCCCGAGTGAACAAATGGTGATCGGGTTATTGTCGGCAGCGGCCTGACGCGTCATCCGCACCAGAAAATCGACGGCGTGTTCCTGTTCCGGCGATAGCGTGCTCTGCGGCACCCACTCAGAGGAAAATTTGCCGATATGGGCGTATTTACCGAAAACCTGATCGCGAATGAGCGGACGCGAGGCACCAGCAAAAATGGGCACATCGGTTCTGCCCGTCAGCCCAACAACGTTGCAAGCATTCGGCAACGTCGCTTCAAGCGGCACATTACCTGCCACAACGGTAATGCCGAGCACGTCCAGTTCGGGCGACGCCAATGCCAGCCAGATGGCGATTGCATCGTCAACGCCGGGATCGGTATCAATAATAATGCGCTCTCGAACCATGTCAGACCCCCTCTCTGTAGCGGCTCAATAGGTCAGCAAACAGCTCGACAACCTGTTTGGCATCAACCCCTGTCACCACATCCACATTCGGCTGACGATCGGTTTTTCCATACCAGTCGGCAACGGTTTGCCCCATGCACAGCTCACTTTCCTGCTCAATGTAAACGCTGGCTTTTTCCGTCGTGAAACAGTGCGGCGCCAGAACCCAGGCAATGACCAACGGATCGTGTAGCGGACCACCGCGTGAACCGTAGCGACGGATATCATTACGATCCCAAAACGCCATCATTTCACCCAGCGGCGCGGAAATTCGCCCGGATAGCACAACGAAACGTGCCACTAATTCCGGTGTTAAAATCACCTGATGCGTAACATCCAGCGGCAGCGCAACAAGGGCAATCGACGAGTCAAACACCACCTTCGCGGCCTGCGGATCGGCAATCATATTGAATTCAGATGTCAGGCTACGGTTGCCCGCTTCCCGATACGCGCCGCCCATCATCACAATGCGCGCAATACCGTCGGCAATCTCGGGTGCCATACGCAGCGCCGTCGCCACATTGGTTAATGGCCCCAACGTACACAGCGTGATCGTCGTGCCGTCAGCTATCGCCTGCCGACACTGCTCAATAATAAAACTCACCGCATGCTGCGCTTCGGCCTGTTTTTGCGGTGCAGGTAGCACCGTCTGGCCCAGTCCGCTTTCGCCGTGAAACTGGCCATGAATGGGTTCGCGCAACAGCGGCCGATGGCAGCCTGCGAAAACGGGGATATCCGTGCGCTGACCCAGCTCAACAATTTGCAGCGCATTACGCACCGTCTTTTCCAGCGCCTGGTTACCGCACACCGTACAGATGCCGCGAATATCCAACTCTGGTGCCACGAATGCACTTAATAACGCAATAGCGTCATCTATCCCCGGATCACAATCAATAATAATAGGTAACGCACTCATCCCCTGATGATTCCTTTTCTCTTTTTAATCGGTACTGCCAATTAATCGGTACTACCAAATTTCAAGGTGCAGAAAACCCCACACCTCTACAGCGTGAAAACTAACAAATCTGGTTTACATTAAAGGGAATCGACAGACGCCAAAACGTCAGCGATCTCCTTACGCGCCTTTTCATCCAACGGTTGCTGAGGCGGCAACGGGTCGCCAACGGCAAATCCCTGCAATTGCAGCGCCGCTTTAATACAGCCAGCAATGGAATAACGGGCAAAGATTTCATTGATACGCCACAGCGGACGCTGAAGCTCCATTGCTCTGTTCCAGTCACCCGCGCGGGCGGCTTCATACAAAGCAATACTCTGTTTGGGAACGATACACGCCGGGCCAGCCATCCAACCCACGCCGCCAATCAGCATCACACAGGCGGGAATATGAGCGGACGCGGAGAACACTTCCATCCGGCCACGGGTACGTTCAATGATGGACAGCAAACGCCCGGTATTCGTCGAGGCGTCTTTGATATAGCGGATATTACTGACATGACTCAGGCGTTCGATAACGGGCAAGCTCAAATCGGAGCGCTGGAACTGAGGATTGGTGTAGAGCACGACCGGTTTGCCCTGTGCAGCTTCGGCAATGGCGCGGAAATACTGTTCGACGCCTTCGTCTTTCAGTGGGAAATAGGCTTCGAGTACCGCAAGAATGCCATCCGCACCGAGTTCAACGTAGCGTTTCGTTTGCTCAACGGCATCCTGAATCGTTGTGGAAGCGACACCGGCGATCACTGGCACGCGACCCGCCGTCGTCTCAATCACGGTTTTGACCACATCCAGACGCTGAGTCGCAGAGAGATAGGCAAATTCACCGGTGCTACCTAACGGCACGACGCCATGCACACCACATTGAATCAAATGCTCAGTGAGTTGCGCCAGCACGGGCTTATCGACCTGACCATCGGGCCTGACGGGTGACACCAGATAGGGAAAAACACCGCTAAACGTATTCACACCGCTCTCCTTGTTATCGGTAATAAGGGGTGAAGCCTCACCCCTTTTGGATCATGACTGACAGGTAACTATTTCGCGGAACGGACGAAGTACGGCAGCGTGTAGGCATCGGAACGGCCCACATAGGTATACTGCTTTTTCATCGCCCAGGTGTTGGACAGGAACATCACCGGAATGACACCTAAATCGTTCATACCGATGTTCATCGCTTCTGCCAGCAACGCCTCACGCTTGGTTTCATCCAGCGTGACACGTGCCTCGTTCAGCGTTTTATCAAAGACAGGATTGGAATAGCGACCACGATTACCCTGTCCTGCATTGGGGCCAAAGGTTTCTAGCAATGGCCCCAATACTCCAGAAGCTTCCCCGGTTTCAATCGCGGCCCCGCCCATAATCAAACTGAATTCGAGACGGGACGCACGTGAGAAGTACACACTGCCGGGCATCGTAACCACTTCGGTTTTGATGCCGACGCGTGTGAACATTTGGCCAATGGCCTGAGCAATTTTAGAATCATTAGGATAACGATCGTTCGACGCGTGGAAGGTCAGCGTGAAGCCGTTGGGGTAACCCGCCGCCGCCAGTTCCTGTTTGGCTTTCTCCGGATTATAAACCGGCGCAGGAATGGAAGCGGAATACCCGAGATACCCCTTCGGTACAAGCTGAGAGGCGACAACAGCCTGCCCCTCCATCACACGGTCGACGATTGCCTGACGATTAAGAGCTAAAGACATCGCCTGGCGTACTTCTTTTTTTAGTAATGGGTTTTTACCATCAGGACCTTTAGCGAACGGTGATTCATCTCGCTGCTGGTCCATGTGAAGGTAAATAACACGATTCCCTGGTGTTGAAATCGTTTTTAACTGCTGATTTTTTTCAATATTACTGCTGTCGGCTGTTGGAACGTTTTCAATCATGTCCACATCACCGGACAATACTGCTGCTACACGTGCACTACTGTTTTTAAATACACGGACAGTAACGTTGTCCCACTCTGCTTTTCCTCCCCAGTAATCATCGTTACGACTAAGGACTACCCGGTCGTCCGGCACCCAGGAAACAAATTTGAATGGCCCTGTACCAATCACATCTTTTCCTGAATTCAACGTTTCCGTCGGGACGTTCTCAAGTCGGGCCGGTAAAATGGAAATCCGACTTAAATTATTCAGCAGCAGTGGCGAAGCCTCTTTTGTCTTTATCCGCACCGTTAGTGGATTAACTTCTATTACTTCAGCAATGTCGCTGACGTAAGGTGCGTAAGAACTAGGGCTGTTTTTTGATGCCAGCGCAACACGCTTAATGCTGGCAATCACATCTTTAGCCGTAAAATCACTGCCGTCGTGAAACTTAACGCCAGGACGCAATACAAACTCCCACGTCTTGTCGTCAATCACTTTCCAACTGGTTGCCAGGGCAGGTGCAATCTGCTGTTTTTCATCCTGTACAACCAAACCGTCAAAAATATTGCGCGCCATTGCGCTATTCGCCCCACTCACATAAAACTGCGGATCCATTGATGTGGTGGAGGAAGCCAAACCTATATTCAGGTCCGCGCTATAAACCAAAGGTGAAGATGAAAATAAAACCGTAAACAATAACGCTAGCGTTGATTTCTTCATTCACTAACCCTCTATTCCATGATTGAGTACTGATGAAGTGTATTAAATCTTATGATTGTGAGTCTATGCGCTAGATTGGATAATGAAAAATTGCATTTTGTGTTAAATTGATAACTAAATGTTATGTTTTAAGGTGGCTAGCATGCGTATCAATCCCCGTCAGGTTGAAGCCTTCCATAAAGTCATCCTTACCGGTGGCATCACTGCTGCTGCCAACATGATGTTCATCACCCAGCCTGCGGTCAGTCGCCTCATTAAGGACTTTGAAGACGCGCTGAATCTTAAGCTGTTTGATAGGGACGGGCGCGGCCTGGTTCCACGCGCCGAGGCAATGAAGCTATATCGGGAAGTGGAGCGCCTTTATTTAGGGTTAGATCATATCGGGCTGATTGCCGATGAAATTCGCCACGCCAAGGGCAGCGTACTGCGCATCGCCGCCGTTCAGGCGCTCTCGTTTCTTTGTTCAGATCAGGTTCTGCCTACCTTACTCAAGAAATACCCCGATCTTTCCCTGTTTTTAGACATCGAAAGCAGCAGCCGTATTACGGACGCGATTGCTGAAAATCACTATGACGTTGGTTTTATTTTTGGCCAGCCGGGCATCAAAGGGCTGGAAGCCGAACCACTGGCAGACGCCAGTGCTGTCGCGGTGTTAGCGATGGATCATCCCCTTGCAACGGCGGATGAAATTACACTCGCCGATCTGGCCAGCACTCGCGCTATTCTGCCCGGCAGAACCACACCGCTGCGGGCGCAGATCGATATTTCCACCAGAAAAGAGCAAATCTATCTGCACAACCCTATCGAAACCTCGATGGTTAACTGCTGTGTACTGGCTTCAAGAAACGTTGGCATTGGCGTGGTGGATTTTATTACTGCTCTGAACAGCCCTTCTCCGGTTATCGTTAAGCCTTTCAATCCTGATATAAAAATGGCGTATTGCGCGGTCTACCCACCTCAAATCCCCCGCAGCCAAGTGGTTAATCACATCACTCAGGTTATGAAAGAAAAAATAGCGGATAGTCTGGAATTAAAATAACTTCCAGCCGAAGCCTTTATTTTTATTAATATATTTATTGAATAATAAATGTCAGGAAATAGATTTATTTAAAATAAATAGCAAGGTTATTAATTTATATAAAAATAGCCATCGATGATGGCTATTCGGCTTTATCTATAAATAATCAGGCATTCAGCACGAATTTCTCGATCGCATAAGCGACGCCGTCTTCCATGTTGGTTTTGGTGACGAACTGGCTGGCTTCTTTCACTTCATCAATGGCGTTACCCATCGCGACGCCGATACCCGCATAGCGAATCATTGCCAGATCGTTCTGCTGGTCGCCCAGCGTCATGACGCTTTCGCGTGGAATGTTGAGGTGTTCCGCCAGCATTTTCACGCCTTCACCTTTGTTCACGCGTTTATCCAGAATTTCCAGATAGTATTCGGCGCTCTTCATGATGGTGTAGCGTTCAAAGGCTTCCGGTGGCAGTTGACTGATGGCGCGATCCAAGATCTCTGGCTCATCAATCATCATCACTTTCGGAAACGTCAGGCTGCGATCCATTTCTTCTACCGCACGATACTTCAACGGCATCCCGGTCAGGTGAGATTCATGAATGGTGTAAGGACTGATGTCTTTATTGGCGGTATAGACGAAATTGAAGTCCAGCGCGTGGAAATGGACGCCTAATTTGCAGGCCAGCGCTTCGAAATAGAGATAATCGTCGAAGCTCAGCGCGGTTTGCGCCACACAGTCACCGTTGACCGTACGCTGAACCAGCGCACCGTTGTTAGTGATGCAGTAACAGCCTTCCTGCTGCAAATCCAGTTCCATCAAGTAGCGTTCGACGCCGATGTAGGGCCGACCAGTTGCCAGCACGACCTGCACGCCTTTCTCTCTGGCAGCAGCAATCGCAGCCTTTACCGCAGGTGAAATTTGATTTTGGGGCGTCAGTAACGTCCCGTCCATATCAATAGCGATCAGTTTTACAGACATAGTTTTTCCAGCATCAAGTTATCTGTTTTCATGCTAACGCGATTCAGCGATGAAGTCGTTAGTGAAATACGGCAGGGTGACAGGCGTATGACATATATACCCTAAATAATTCGAGTTTCAGGAAGGCGGCGAATGAGAGAATCCCGATGAGCTTACTCAAGTAAGTGATTCGGGTGACCGAATGAAGCCAACGCACATGCAACTTGAAGTATGACGGGTATAACGTAAAAAGCCGTGCGGTTGAACACGGCTTAGACCATTAACAAATCTACTTATTGAGCGAAAACGGTGGTCATGGGATAGAAGAGTAAAGCGTCCGCGCCAGGGACAAAAGCGTCAGGAACGCTTTTGAACGTCGCTTGCAGGGAGCGTTCAGAATTCTGTGTCACGGTAAAATCATTACAGCGTAATCACGTTATTCAGTCGCCCGTCAAAGTAAATGGCTAACTGCAACAATGTTAAATTCCGGTTCTGAAGCGGCATTGTCCACTTCTCCTGCGCATCCATAAGCCCCAGATAAAGCAGTTTTAGCAGGCTGTTTTCGTTCGAGAAGGTTCCTTTGGTTTTCGTCAGCTTGCGGAACCGCCGGAGCCCATCACCCAATTTGTTACACCGCCAGAGCATATTATTTCATCGGCTGCTGGTCCGTTTTAGGCTGCTTGGCGCGGTAGGCATCCATGATCGGCGCCCAGTCCATTCCCAATGGGATAGGGTGTTGCTTAAACAACTCGCCGTATTTTTTGTCAAAGTCTTGGAGCGTCACAGTGTATTGGCTCACACCAATTGGGAATTTTTTATCATACCAATTGTCTGTGACTTCTTCGGCGATGCCACGGGCAAGCAACAGATCTGGGCTAACGCCAAGCCCCCGTCCCATCAAGACCACTTCATAATAGCCGCCTGGGGCCAGACCAAAATACAAACGTTCGCGGCGATCGTAGCGCCCCTGAACTTGATAAACTGCTCTCATTCTCCGTTCTAAATCCGCAGGTAAATCAACCTTGATTCGGTAACGCTTGCGATCGTAGAGGGACACCATCTCTATCGAAGCCCTATCAGGGACGGGAACACCATCGGTAGGTAACCCCCCGCCCCCTGCCCAGTAATAACGCCTGCCTGTGATTCTGTCACTCAGAAGTCCACCCGCCCCACCGCCCGCTTCACGATCGGCGTAAATGAGTTTCCCATCACGATAAAACTCCGTTTGCGTATTGTTAGTGATATCAATGTTGCTGCCCGTGCCATATCGCCATGAAAAAGCCGATTTTGTGGGTGACGTCGCACAGGCGGCTAATGAAACACAAAGTCCCAGTAACACCATTAGTTGTCTATACATCATGCTTCCTCATTGCCTATTACGTGCCGCCGCTCTTTACTCTCGGTAGTTTCAAATTTGCTGGTATTGGCCGGGCTGGCGATGCCCTGATTGCTGGCGCTGTGGTGCACATAGTCACGACGTAATGCCCGATGAACCTCCGCGGAGAGTTGCTGGCTCTGGTTTTTCACCACCCCCTGTTCGGTAGCCGCCAACACCCAGAGCTCATCCAATTTAGCCAGATTGACCACCGGCAATTTGACGGCTCCAGACTCAAGCCTATGCCCATTTATTGTTGGATCCCACACTTTAAACGGCACCCCGGCGGCTAGTCCCGCTTCTACCATCATGTGCAGCGGAATGCGCGAATATTCCCCCTCCACCACGCGGCTCATTACCACCTCCACATACACGGCCTTTTTCGGCCACGAATCATCTTTGCCACGCCGTCGGATAAACGAATAGGGGATCAAACTGATCGCCCCCACGGGTGGCGTGGCAGTGCGCAGCAAATGCGGATGAAGACGTCCGACCCAGCCCTGCGCAATTTTTTCCTCGGCATAGGCGCGGGCCTGACGATAAGCGCGGCTTTCTGTATCCGGCATGGAGCTCTCTTCTTCACTCATAAAGCGCTCCAGTTCGAGGCACTCGGTCAGCGCTGGGTCGCTATTGGGGTTGCGCAGGCTCCAGCGACTGTAATAGCCGCCGCCAAGATCCGAATGTGCACCTGGTAGAGCCAGTTCGGTGAAGTGTGGTGGGATGCTGGTGCCTATCGGAGTGGGAGTGACGCGCGTTAAGGGAAAGTGTTTCCGCACCTCATCCAGCGCTGTCAGATGCACCAGTCGCTCGACGCTATCCGCATGTAAACGGATGTTCACACTCGGATGGTAGGATGAGGCGACCGTATCAAAAATCCCGACAAACGTGATACGTACATCGTCCCGCCTGGCCCAGTCAAACCCAGCCTTAAGGCGAATAGTGGGAGTATTAGCCACAGCCTGCACCAGCGGATGATCGGCTTTTTGGTCGATGACATTCACAAAATGGCGTGCCGCCGCCGCCCCGCGGCTAAAGCCAAACACATCGAACATAATGCGGTGAATGCAGTCAATGTTGGGTAATACGTTCTTCAGGTCATCATCAATCGCTTGTGTGATCGCTTGTTCACAAGCCAGGTTAACCTTACCAACGATTGAGGAATCTTCACCACTAAAGTCGACATCCAGCGCTTTGGTTAACATATCGTCTGGTTGATATTCCAGCCCCTCTTTTCCTGCAACCGGATCTCGAGTGCCAATGCCGCTGATATAGCTATGGGCGACCAGCGGGCCAGCAGTCAGATCGTATTGGTTAAATAGTTTACCCACATTAGTAATATCGTTCGCCGCACTGTCACTCACCGGAAGCCGCCCCATCTGGCAGCCACGCAGCTCTTTCTCCCGCTGCGCCGGATCGGAGCAGGTTTCAGCCAGCCATTGCTCCACTTTTTTAAGACCAGATTCGGCATTATAAGTGTTATTTCCCGTGCCATCGAAGAATACACCGATGCGCAATACGTTGATCTGGTAGCCTTTTACCTCGATAACGTAGGAATGTTTGGTAAAGAAACGGACGCTACCGGCTTTTCCTTCCTGATGCGCCTCTGGCAACGGTTGCTCAGGTGCGGTCAGGCACAGGTCACCGGTGGTCGCCTTGATATGTTCACGTGGCGTTTCATCATACCCAACCTTTTCTGCTACATAGGCAGGGACGGCACTTTGCCCGTTCTTCAATACTTCACGCGATTGCGCCGCCTTAAGCCAGGGAAGCGTCTCTAGCTTGACGGCTATCGGGCCAACGGCAAAACCGTGTACTAACACAGGCCCTTCTTTGAGAGTGACCGTTTCGGATTTGCCGGTATCGTCGGTCAGTGTCGCTTTCAGCCCCTTGAACGAACGATTGTGTTCATCACGAACCTCAATCTCTATCCAATTATCGTAGTGTTCACAGGGAATACAGTAGGGATCTGCTGCCATTAATCTACTCCTATACTCAGGTTGAGGTCTGAGTCTGCTCACACCACAATCCATGTTGGCTAAAGCGCCGTGCTGATAAAAATGTAGAAAACACCGGCTGGTCAGGGGTTAGACGTTAACCGTAATGTGTTCATGCCAGGCGGTTGGTTGGGCATAGAGCTGGGAGGGTAGGCAGAATGATGAAAACGTTCCATGTGGCATCCTTGACGATATTTCTTGTGAGAAAGACAGTACGTGTAAAGGATAGCAAGGTAAGCTGAGAGCCAATGGCACAAAGAAAGGGCTAAAAGTAAGCAAACCAATTGATTATCATCATAATTATTTTAATTAATTCAATATGCTATCTAACCATGTGGATATCTCAGAAGGCTAATTCCGTCTTTGCTCACGTGGCGGGTTCGATGTGACGCCAGAGTGATAGCTGGCAACAGTACAAATCCCCAATGAACTGGGGATCTGAGTATTAAGAGGCAGGTTAAGGGGGATCGCCGATGTGCGCAAGCCGAGCGCACAGGGATGTTTACAGCGTCTTTACGATCTCCGCTCTACGGGCTTTGTCAGCAATCTCGGCTCTGTGAAAAATGTTTCCTACAATCGCAGTTATAGCTCGGCGCCGTTGCTGGAGATCACCTTCTTGTACCAGTCAAAGCTCTTTTTCTTCGAGCGATTGAACGTGCCGGTGCCGTCGTCGTGTTTATCCACGTAGATGAAACCGTAGCGTTTGCTGTACTGGCCGGTGGTAAACGACACGCAGTCGATGCAGCCCCACGGCGTGTAACCCATCAGTTCCACGCCATCTTCCACAACGGCTTTCTTCATCTGCTCAATGTGTGCTTTGAGATAGTCGATGCGGTAGTCGTCATTAATGCTGCCATCCGCTTCCACCTTATCCACCGCACCAAAGCCGTTTTCAACGATGAACATCGGTTTCTGATAGCGCTCGTAGAAGCTGTTCAGCGTATAGCGCAGGCCGACCGGGTCGATCTGCCAGCCCCATTCTGATGCCTTCACATGCGGGTTTTTCACGCCACCGTCAAACCCAGCGATGACATCTTCGGTTTTCCGGCCTTTTGCCGCGTACTGCACCGCATTGCTCATGTAGTAGCTGAAGCCCAGATAATCCGTACAGCCTTCACGCAGTGTCTGTTCATCTTCCGGCTGCATATCAATGTGGTAGCCCTTTCTCGCCCACTCGTTCAGGATGTAGGACGGATAATACCCCCGTAGTTGTACGTCACCGAACAGATGGTGTTGACGCATCCCTTCCTGTGCAAACATCACGTCATCTGGGTGGCATGACCACGGATAGAGCGGTACCAGCGCCAGCATGCAGCCAATTTTGAAATCTGGGTTAATGTCATGACCCAGCTTCACCACTTTCGCACTGGCGACAAACTGGTGGTGCAGCGTCTGGTACAGCGCCTGCTCCGGCTTGTCGTGATCGGTAAAAATCACGCCGGAACAGCAGTAGCCAAACAGAGGATACTGCCAGTTGCGCTGGTTGTTGATCTCATTGAAGGTCATCCAGTATTTCACTTTGGACTGATAACGCTTCATGACCACTTCGCTGTAGCGGACAAAGAAATCCACTACTTTGCGGTTGAACCAACCGCCGTACTGCTTAACCAAGTGATGTGGCATCTCAAAGTGAGACAGCGTAATCACTGGCTCAATGTTGTACTTCAGCAGCTCATCGAATAGGTCGTCATAGAATTGCAGACCTGCCTCATTCGGCTCCAGTTCATCACCATTGGGGAAAATACGCGTCCAGGCAATCGAGGTGCGGAAGCATTTGAAGCCCATTTCGGCGAACAGGGCGATATCCTGCTTATAGTGGGAATAGAACTCCACCGCCTGATGGTTTGGATAACTGACACCAGGCTGTACGCCATCGGTAATCACACGGTCAACGCCGTGTGCACCGCCAGACAGGACATCGCAAATGCTCGCGCCTTTGCCACCTTGATCCCAACCACCTTCAACTTGATGCGCCGCTACCGCGCCGCCCCACAGAAAGTCTTTCGGTAATTGTTCAATAGACATCTTATTTCCTTCTCATTTCAGGTTTACATGTTGTTTCAGGGAGGATATTTCCCGATGCAGTTGAATCAGTTCCTCAACCAGTTCACGGCATAACATCGCGTTCATCAGGTGATCTTGCGCGTGAACCAGAATCAAGTTGACCTGGATTTTTCCGCTACCCTCATCGGCACCGATCAAGGCCGTCTGAATTTGATGGGCTTTGCGCGCCGCCACAGAAGCCGCATTCAGCAGTTCCTCGGCCTTGTCCCAGTCGTATTTTCTGGCAGCGCTCAGTGCTTCCATCGAGCTTGAGCGCGCCTCTCCCGCATAAATAATTAGTTCCATCACTGTAGTTTCATCAAGAATGGTTTCATCGAGCATCACTTACTGCCTCCTCTGCTGTACCTACTTCCTGTGCAATCAGCTGACGTTCATACATTTTGAAGAAGGGATAATAGATTAAGGACGACACGATAATCAGTACCCCCACCAGCACCACCGCCCGCCAGTCCCATCCCGTAGACCAGGCTGCGCCAATCGGACCCGGCGTAGTCCAAGGCGCAAGAGAGATCACGCGGTGTACCAAATCGGTTTTTAACGCGATATAAGCAAGGGTGGCGTTCACCAATGGCGCGGTGATAAACGGGATAAACAACAGCGGGTTCATTACGATGGGTGAACCAAAAATCACCGGCTCGTTGATGTTGAACATGCTCGGCACCACGGCCAGCTTGCCGATGGAGCGCAAATGGGCAGAACGACTGCGCAGATAGAGAAAGACCAGCCCCATGGTCGCCCCCGATCCCCCGACCGTAATGAAGAATTGCCAGAAGGGTTCAATGAAGATTTTGGTGATCGGTGCGCCTGCGTTAAACGCTTCCTGATTGATCCCTAAGTTGGTCAGCCAGAACGCCTGCAAAATACCGCCGACAATAACCGCGCCGTGAATCCCGGCAAACCACAGCAGGTGACAGAGCAATACCGCGATCAGAATGGCAGGGAGCGAGTCAGATGCTGAGATAATCGGCGCAAACATCGCCATGATCGCCTGCGGTAACAGCATGCCGAACTGGCTCTGTATAAACAGGCTAAGCGGGAAAAGCGTCAGGAAGATGGCAAGAATCGGGATCAGTAAATCGAAAGACTGGCGAATTTTCGGCGGCACCTGTTCCGGCAGGCGGATACCAATATTACGCTTCTGCAAAAAATGCATCAGCTCCGTCGAATAGATGGCCACGATAATCGCGGTAAAAATCCCCTCACCGCCCAGCGCCCCGACTGGCAGGCTTTTGTCGATTTGTGGCGCGGCTACCACCATAAACGACATCAGCGCCAGACTGGCAGCCATAAAACCGTTCATTTTATAGCTCTGTGCCAGGTTATAAGCGATGGCGCTGGTGATATACACCGCCATAATGCCCATCGTCATATTGTAGGGCATCATGATCTGTTCGCCGTGGCGTTCCACCATTCCCAGCCACCACTGCGCGAAAGCCCATTCACTTTTCGGGCTAAAAGGCGGATGGGCGAATAACATCATAAAAGAACCGACAATTAAAAAGGGCATGGATGCAATGAACCCATCCTTAATTGCCACAACATGGCGCTGGCTGGAGAGCTTTGCCGCAATCGGGCTAATACGGTTTTCGATAACGCTGAATAATGACTCACTTAATTTACTCATTATTCCTCCCGTTACACTAATTGATCATCGCCAAGGCATCATTGAGGACTTTTTCCCCATTCATCATGCCGTAATCAACCATATTAATGACTGCAATCGGCTTCTTTTTTTCGTCGGCTATCACTTTGAATTCAGGCAGTTTATATTTGATTTGCGGCCCCAAAAGGCAGCAATCATACTCATCAATTAGTTCATTAAATTCTTCAAAACCCACGGCTTTTATCTCAACAGCGATCGCATTTTTCTCGGCGACCTTTTCCATTCGCTGTACCAGCATGCTGGTAGACATTCCTGCTGCGCAACAGAGTAAAATTTTATTCATACTGCACCTCACCGTCCGTTTTTTTATTATTCAAGCAAGACATAAAATAATATGCAACCGGTTTCATATTGTTTTTACTGTTTTTTGAAGGCGATCATAAATAGCGCAATCGAGGCATATTTTTATCCCTATACTCGCCATTGATGATAAAAACGGAGGGTTTTTCCCTATAATGACGACATAAAGCGGTGCAAAAGAAGAACGGGAAGTACGATGGCAACCATGCTCGATGTAGCGAAAAAAGCCGGTGTATCCAAGGCCACCGTATCACGCGTGCTGACAGGGAATAACTACGTCAGTAAAACCACGCGGGATCGGGTATTCCAAGCAATTGAAGAGATTGGCTACCGACCCAACCTCCTGGCGCGACAGCTCGCCACAAGCAAATCGCAAATTATTGGTTTGGTCGTGACTAACACGCTGTATAGCGGCCCCTATTTCAGCGAATTGCTGTTCCAAACGGCAACCATGACGGAAAAATACGGGCGGCAGCTCATCATGGCGGATGGTAAGCACAGCGCGGAAGAAGAGCGTGAAGCGATCCAGTTCCTGCTCGATTTACGCTGCGATGCCGTCATTATCTATCCGCGCTTTCTTTCTATCGAAGCGCTGGAAAGCATTATCGAACAGCATGAACAGCCGATCATGGTCGTGAACCGCACATTGCATCAGCACAGTGATAACGGTATCTGCGCCGATCACCAGCAACACTGCCATGATGCCGTCAATTACCTGATTACACAGGGCCATCGTGATATTGCGTTTATCTGCGGATCGTCAAACTCCCCCACGGGCACAAGCAGGCTGGCAGGTTATCGACAGGCGTTAGTGGACAACGGAATTCCCTGTGATGACAGGCTGATTGCACAAGGTGATTGGACCCATGACAGCGGTTATACGGCAGCAAAATCACTGCTTCAACGGACGCTCACCTTCAGCGCACTGGTTGCCAGCAATGACGATATGGCGATCGGCGCGGCAAAAGCGCTGCGTGAACACGGCCTCGCGATTCCGCAGGATGTCTCGCTACTGGGGTTCGACGATTTACCGATGGCCTCATGGTTCTACCCGCCCCTCACTACCGTACATGTGCCCGTCGCCGAGATGATCAACTATACCCTTGAGAAACTGCTGTGTCGGCTGGAGGGTGAAACCGTCATACCTGCACCCGCCTTCAAGGGTACATTAATCATCCGTGACTCTGTCAGCAAAGGTCCTCAGAGTGGCATTCTTTCACGCGATACGGTGTAATATTCACACCATGGTTCTCATCGCCATTTTCGCCACATGCAGCTTGAAGTATGACGGGTACGTAAAAACGATATGAAATTCATAAGATTACCGCTACTGGCGCAAATCTCATCAGCCCATCTGGTGAGCCACTTCCATATGATGGTGCTGCCCGCGCTTATTCCGCTGCTATCAGCCCAACGCGATATCAGCTTTGTTGAACTCGGGTTGGCGCTCAGCATATTCAACATTGTCTCCGCCTGCGTGCAGACGCCGATTGGCTTCATGGTGGATCGCATCGGCGCACGCCGCACGCTAACAGCGGGGATCACGCTCGGAAGCCTCTGTTTTCTCTCACTCGGCTTTTCAGACAGCTACGTCTGGTTGGTCGCCGCGATGGGGCTAGCTGGGGTGGCGAACGCAGTTTATCATCCGGCGGATTACGCTTTACTGTCGCGTGGGATTGATGAAAAACGCATGGGTCGCGCGTTCTCGGTGCATACGTTCTCCGGCTTTCTAGGCACCGCCATTGCACCCGGAATTTTGCTGTCCGTTGCCGCCTTTTCTGGCATCAGCAGCGCATTCATTGTTTCCGGTGTTATCGGCTTGCTGACGATCCCACTGCTTCTGACGGATCGTGATGAACCCAGCCGGGCGAAACCTGCGGCGGCAACGAGCACACAGGCAGGTAAATCACGCGCATCTGTTTTCACACTGCCGATTCTGGCGCTGCTGATTTTGTTCCTGTTGCTGAATTTAAGTACGGGTTCGATCCAGAACTTCTCGGTTACGGCGTTAGTAACAGGCTACGATTTGTCGCTTTCACAGGCTAACGTGGCACTTACCGCATTTCTGTTCGCCAGCGCCTTTGGCGTACTGGCTGGCGGTTCACTGGCGGATAAAACCAAACGCCACGGGCTAGTGGCGACGGCAGCGCTGGCCCTCACCGCCGTGCTGGTCAGTATCGTTGCCATGTACTCTTTACCTACCATCGTGCTAGTGCCGTTGCTGGCTGCCGCGGGCTTCCTTTCCGGTATGATCGCACCATCCCGGGATATGTTAGTGCGTGCCGCCTCACCACCGGGAGCCGAGGGTCGGGTGTTTGGCATTGTTTCCACTGGCTTTAACCTAGGTGGTGCTGCGGGACCGGTGCTGTTCGGCTGGCTGCTGGATAACGGCCATCCTCACGCCATTTTCTGGTCTGCCGTCATCTTTATGCTGATTACCGCTTTCATCACGCTGCTACAGGAAATGCGCAGCGCTAAACGCCGTGCACTGGCCTGATAAAAACGTAGGGAGCGTTTTCTACGCCGCGTCACCATAAAAAAAGCCAGCTCCGTAGGGAGCTGGCTCAGGCTGCTAATAAAACCGATCGAGCGGTCAGAATTTATCTGAATCAGATATCGATGTTCATCGCCTTCAGGGCGTTCTCTTCGATAAACGCACGACGCGGTTCAACTGCATCACCCATCAGGGTCGTAAACAGCTCATCGGCAGCAATGGCGTCTTTCACTGTCACACGCAGCATGCGGCGGCTGGTTGGATCCATCGTGGTTTCCCACAGCTGATCCGGGTTCATTTCACCCAGACCTTTATAACGCTGCACAGTAAGACCACGGCGGGACTCTTTCACCAACCATTCCAGCGCCTGTTCAAAGCTGGCCACTGGCTGACGACGCTCACCACGTTCGATGAATGCATCTTCTTCAATCAAGCCACGCAGTTTTTCGCCCAGCAGATTCAACTTGCGATATTCGCCACCCGCAACGAAGCCCGCGCCCAGCGGATAATCGGTATCCACACCGTGCGTACGCACGCGCAGTGCCGGTTCAAACACGCTACGCTCTTCATCGTGGTGAACCACAAAGCTGTACGTGCTGCCATGCACTTCGTTTGCGTTCAGGCCGCTAATCAGCGATTCCGCCCACGCCTGCACTTTTTCGCGCTCGCTCAAATCAGCTTCAGACAGCGTAGGCTGATAGATCAGACGATTTAGCAACGGACGCGGGAAGCGACGCTCCATACGGCCAATCAGCTTCTGCACGGCGTAATGTTCAGAAACCAGTTTCTCCAGCGGTTCACCCGCCAGCGCAGGTGCCTGTGCATTGGTGTGTAACGTCGCGCCGTCCAGTGCTAGCATAATCTGGTACTGATCCATCGCTTCGTCATCTTTGATGTACTGTTCCTGCTTGCCCTTTTTCACTTTGTACAGCGGCGGCTGCGCGATATAAACGTGGCCACGCTCAACAATTTCAGGCAATTGACGATAGAAGAAGGTCAACAGCAGGGTACGAATGTGCGAACCATCGACGTCGGCATCGGTCATGATAATGATGCTGTGATAGCGCAGTTTGTCCGGGTTGTATTCATCACGGCCAATGCCGCAGCCCAGCGCGGTGATCAGCGTCGCCACTTCCTGCGAGGAAAGCATCTTGTCAAAACGAGCCTTCTCAACGTTCAGGATTTTACCCTTCAGCGGCAGAATCGCCTGGTTCTTACGGTTACGTCCCTGCTTAGCAGAGCCGCCCGCTGAGTCCCCTTCCACCAGGTACAGTTCAGACAGAGCAGGGTCGCGTTCCTGACAGTCTGCCAGTTTGCCCGGCAGGCCAGCCAGATCGAGCGCGCCTTTACGACGTGTCATATCACGTGCTTTACGCGCCGCTTCACGGGCACGTGCGGCATCAATAATTTTACCGACCACGATTTTGGCGTCTGACGGGTTCTCCATCAGGTAATCCACCAGCTTTTCGTTCACCAGTGATTCGACCGCGGTTTTCACTTCGGAAGAAACCAGCTTGTCTTTGGTCTGCGAGGAGAACTTCGGATCCGGCACTTTCACAGACACCACAGCAATCAGCCCTTCACGCGCATCATCACCGGTCGCGCTGATTTTGGATTTCTTACTGTAGCCTTCTTTATCCATGTAAGTATTCAGCGTACGGGTCATCGCGGCACGAAAACCGGCCAAGTGTGTACCACCGTCACGCTGCGGAATATTGTTGGTAAAGCAGTAAATGTTTTCCTGGAAACCATCGTTCCACTGCAACGCCACTTCCACGCCGATGTCATCTTTCATCGTCGAGAAATAAAACACGTTCGGGTGGATTGGCGTCTTGTTACGGTTCAGGTAGTCAACGAATGCCTTGATACCGCCATCATAATGGTAATGATCGGCTTTATCTTTCTCACGATCGTCAATCAGGCGAATAGAGACGCCGGAGTTCAGGAACGATAGCTCACGCAGACGCTTGGCCAGGATCTCATACTCGAATTCCAGCACATTGCTGAACGTCTCGTGGCTCGGCCAGAAACGCACCGTCGTACCCGTTCTGTCGGTTTCACCCGTGACCGCCAGCGGTGCCTGCGCCACGCCGTGCTTATAGGTCTGCTCGTGAAGTTTCCCTTCACGGTGGATAACCAGCTTCAGTTTTTCCGACAGGGCGTTAACCACAGAAACCCCTACGCCGTGCAGGCCGCCGGAGACTTTATACGAGTTATCGTCGAACTTACCGCCCGCATGCAGCACAGTCATGATGACTTCAGCCGCAGAGATCCCTTCTTCTTCATGAATGCCGGTTGGAATACCACGGCCATCATCCTGCACCGATACCGAGTTATCGGCATGGATAGTGATGATAATGTCTTTACAATAGCCAGCGAGTGCTTCGTCGATAGCGTTGTCCACAACCTCAAATACCATGTGATGCAGGCCGGTACCATCGTCCGTATCGCCGATATACATACCTGGGCGTTTACGTACCGCATCCAGCCCTTTCAATACCTTGATACTTGAGGAGTCATAAGAATTCGACATCAACGTTTCTCGCTCATTTTAGTCCTGTGATTGAACCGTTATTTTACCCTGTTCCACGCGGAACATCTTGCCCTTTTCACCAATCATGTCCTCTATCTGCTCAGCGCTAACCGCACTGACAAAAACCTGTGCATGAGTGGCTTTTAACCGTTCAGCCAGCAAACGGCGGCGGGTACTATCCAGTTCGGAAGCAAAATCATCGATCAGATACAGACAGCGCAGTCCGTTCTGACGGGTGAGAAATTCACCTTGAGCCAGCCTCAGCGCACACATCAGCAGCTTTAGCTGGCCACGGGACAGCATATCCTCGACCGCCACGCCGCTGGCGCGGATGCGGAAGTCGGCTTTATGCGGCCCCAGCGCCGTATAACCTAACATACGGTCACGTTCGAACTGCCGTTCCAGCAGTTCTGCATACTCGCTTTCTTTATCCCAGCCGCGCTGGAAAGAGAAACTGAGAGAAAATTCAGGCAAAAATTGCGTACAGGTCGCGGCGATATCATTAGCAATCGCCGCGCTATATTGCGCACGCCACTCGCTGATACGTTCAGCCAGCGGCACCAGTTCCTGATCCCAGGCTCTGAGCTGCCCGTAATGGCTCACCTGACGCAGCGCCGCATTACGCTGGCGCAGCAGGCGTTTCATATTGCTCCAGGCCGCAAAAAAGCCCGGTTCATTATGGAAACAACCCCAGTCGAGAAAGGCGCGACGGTATTTCGGTCCGCCGTTGAGCAGGGTAAATCCTTCAGGGGTGATCAGCTGTATCGGCAGCAGTTGCGCCAGTTCGGCAACTTTATGGCCGTCACTGCCGTCAATCCGCACCTTGCTGTCACCCTGACGATTTTTGCTTAACCCGACGGCGCGTTCGGTTTCCGTGCCGTCAATCCGACCATGCAACACAAATTCAGGCTGATCGTGACGAATCACGCGCCCAGCCTGGATGCTACGAAACGCCCGCCCGTGCCCTAGCGTATAAATCGCTTCCAGCACGCTGGTTTTACCGCTGCCGTTGGCGCCGACCAAAAAATTAAAGCCGGGAACCAGCGCCAGATCGGCCGCTTCGATATTACGGAAATCTTTAATGAGAAGACGAGTGAGGGCCATGTTGCAGGTATCTTAATGATGAAAGGGCAAGTAAACTTGCCCAATAATTCTACAACCGCATTGGCATAACGACATAGGCCGCTGCTCGGCTGGCGCTATCTTCGATCTGCACGCTAGAAACGGAGTCGGTCAGCAGTAAACGCACACCTTCGCACTTCAGCGCGTTCAGCACATCCAATACGTAGCTGACGTTAAAGCCGATTTCCATCTCGGTGCCGTCATACTGCACATCCAGAATCTCTTCCGCTTCTTCCTGCTCTGGGTTGTTAGCCGTAATTTTGAGCTGATTCTGAATCAGATGCAGACGCACACCGCGGAATTTTTCATTCGACAAAATCGCCGCACGGGAGAAAGCCTGCTTAAGCAAATCGCAGCTGGCTTCCAGCGTTTTATCCGGGTTCTTCGGCAATACGCGGCGATAATCAGGGAAACGACCGTCTACCAGCTTCGACGTGAAGATAAAGTCGCCGACATGCGCACGAATATTGTTGCTGCCGATTTGCAGCTGTAGCGGCGTATCGCCACCATCCAGCAGACGCACCAGTTCCATGACGCCTTTACGCGGCACGATCACCGAATGTGATGGTAAAGATTGCCCAATCGGCATCGAACAGACCGCCAGACGGTGACCATCGGTCGCGACCGTGCGCAGATCTTCACCTTCGGTTTCAAACAGCATACCGTTGAGGTAGTAACGAACGTCCTGATGCGCCATCGAAAACTGCGTCGCTTCGATCAAACGCTTCATCGTCGCCTGCGGCAGAGAAAACTCAACGTCGCTCTGCCAGTCGTCGAGGTTCGGGAAATCCGCCGCGGGTAACGTGGACAGCGAAAAACGGCTGCGGCCAGAGCGCACCAGCATACGATCGCCATCCAACATGATAGTGATCTCTGCGCCTTCCGGCAGACCCCGGCAAATATCAAACAATTTACGGGCAGGAACGGTGGTGGCACCAGGCTCATGCGGCTGCGTCAGCGCCACTTTTGCCACCATCTCCATTTCCAGATCGGTACCGGTCAGCGACAATGCGCCTTCCGTTACCTGAATCAGCAGGTTGCCCAGAATCGGTAAAGTCGGTCGGCCACCCAGCGGGCTGCTGACCTGTTGTAATGGCTTTAACAGACGTTCGCGTTCAACAATAAATTTCATAATGTTATGACGATAGTGTTCTGATTAAATTGGAAAAATCTTCTTTGATGTCGTGGCTTTCTTCACGCAACTGCTCAATCTTGCGGCAGGCATGCAACACCGTCGTATGATCACGCCCGCCAAAGGCATCGCCAATTTCCGGCAGGCTGTGATTCGTCAGTTCTTTCGCCAACGCCATCGCCATCTGGCGCGGACGCGCCACCGAGCGGGAACGTCGTTTAGACAGCAGGTCGGCTATCTTGATTTTATAGTATTCCGCCACGGTCTTTTGAATATTGTCGATAGTAACCAGCTTTTCCTGCAACGCCAGCAGATCGCGCAGCGCCTCACGCACAAAATCAATGGTGATCGAACGGCCGGTAAAATTGGCGTTAGCAATAACGCGGTTCAATGCACCTTCCAACTCACGCACGTTAGAACGCAGGCGTTTAGCAATAAAGAATGCGACTTCACCAGGCAAGCGAATGTCATTTTCATCTGCCTTTTTCATCAGAATCGCCACGCGGGTTTCCAGCTCAGGCGGTTCAATCGCGACCGTTAACCCCCAACCAAAGCGGGATTTTAGACGATCTTCCACACCATTGATCTCTTTCGGGTAGCGGTCAGAAGTCAGAATGATTTGCTGGTTGCCTTCCAGCAGTGCATTAAAGGTATGAAAGAACTCTTCCTGCGAACGCTCTTTATTAGCGAAGAATTGAATATCATCGATCAGCAGTGCGTCAACAGAACGGTAGTAGCGTTTGAACTCTTCAATCGCATTGTTCTGCAACGCCTTCACCATATCCTGCACGAAACGCTCGGAGTGCATGTAGACCACCTTCGCGTTGGGTTTACGGGCGATAATACCATTCCCCACTGCATGCAACAGGTGCGTTTTACCCAAGCCAGTGCCGCCATAGAGAAACAGCGGGTTATACGCGCCGCCTGGGTTGTCAGCCACCTGACGTGCCGCTGCCCGTGCTAACTGGTTCGATTTACCCTCAACGAAGTTATCAAACGTATGTTTCGGGTTCACATTGGAACGGTAGGTATGCTCTGCCTGTACAGGCGAGTTATCCCAGCTTGGGCGTACCGGTGCCATGCGTACTGGCTGTTGCCGTGCAACGCTGACAGGGTTGTGGTGCGACTGCGCTGGCTGGCTTATGGTTTGAACCAGCGGTTTACTCCCCACTTCAAAACGCAGTAAGGGGGCATCCATCCCGCAAAAATCATTCAGCAGGACATTGATATTATTTAAGTATTTATCACGAACCCAATCCAGCACAAAGCGATTGGGGGCGTAGAGCGCCAGAGTGTTATCACTCAGTTCCGCCTGCAACGGGCGTATCCACATACTGAATTCTGTGGCAGGTAACTCATCCTGCAAACGGGCAAGACACTGCTGCCAAAGCGAAAGTGACACGGCGGACTCCACTCGAACAAGAACGATCAAAAAGAAAAGAATAAGACGTTATTTATGTGACTCATGATTTTTTGGCGCCTGCGTCATCCACGATTGTTTCATTCACAATTCAGACAGCAGACACACCACGTAGCGTGGCGGTTTACCCCGACGATCCCAGCAAAAGGATCGCTAACGGGACCGCAGATCATAACCTAATCCGCCAAAGAGATCTTCCCCTTCTGCACAGTTTCGATCCTTTTTATCCACAGGCTATTCTTATCGTGACTCCCCGCAACACGGCAGATAGGCGGCTAGCGCACATTTCACCCACCCTATATGGAGCGCATCCAAGCATACCTTCAGAGACACGATCGTTACGGTGACATCGATCATGATCTTGCAGGGCAGATCGTTGAAGGATCCTTGCGCTTTGCAATAGAGTCCGTATAATTCCCTGCCCGCGCGTCTACGCCTTTTCTGTGCTCTGGCAGGCAGGAATTCCAAAAATAATGGGAATGGCTGGCGTGTTAAGTGTGATGTTAATTGACTCAGGACTGTACAATTATTACAATCCTGCCTCTTTCCGTCATATAGCTGTGATATGCGATTGAGGCGTCGGTCATCTTCACGCCGAACAGCCAAACGCGTTTACTGTAAAGTTATAATTATCCAAGTTTAGGTAGAAATCGCCATGAAACGCACTTTCCAACCGTCCGTATTGAAGCGTAACCGTAGCCATGGTTTCCGTGCTCGTATGGCCACCAAAAATGGTCGTCAAGTTCTGGCCCGCCGTCGTGCGAAAGGCCGTACTCGTCTGTCTGTTTCTAAGTAATAAAAGCTAACCCACCGCGTGGTTAAGCTAGCATTTCCCAGGGAGTTACGTTTGTTAACTCCCAGTCATTTCACTTTCGTCTTCCAGCAACCACAACGTGCCGGCACGCCGCAAATCACCATTCTCGGCCGCATGAACTCGCTGGGGCATCCCCGCATCGGTCTTACCGTCGCCAAAAAGCATGTAAAACGTGCTCATGAACGCAATCGGATTAAACGCCTGACGCGCGAAAGCTTTCGCCTACACCAACATTCATTGCCTTCGATGGATTTTGTGGTGCTGGTGAAAAAAGGGGTGTCTGAACTGGATAACCGTACTCTGACGGAAGCATTGGAAAAACTATGGCGTCGGCACTGTCGTTTGGCTCCCGACTGCTGATCGGGTTGATACGCGGTTATCAACTCGTTATCAGCCCGTTACTCGGACCACATTGCCGGTTCCGGCCAACGTGTTCGCAATACGGTATTGAAGCAATACGCAGGTTCGGCATGATAAAAGGCTGTTGGTTGACGCTTAAACGCGTATTAAAATGCCATCCTTTGAACCCTGGTGGTGATGATCCCGTACCGCCAAAAACCGACAATAACAGAGAACATTAACGATGGATTCGCAACGCAATCTTCTTCTCATCGCTCTGCTATTCGTAACCTTTATGCTTTGGCAGGCTTGGGAAACGGATAAAAATCCGCCAGCAACCACGCAGACCATACAGCAGGCGACGAACGCAGTGACCGGTGATGCTACCAACCAGGGCGTACCGGCCAGCGGCCAAGGCAAACTGATCACGGTGAAAACCGATGTTCTGTCGCTGACAATCAACACGCGTGGCGGCGATGTCGAGCAAGCACACCTGCTGGCTTACCCGGATATATTGGGTTCAGATAAACCTTTCCATCTGCTGGAAACCACATCAGCGTTTGTTTATCAGGCTCAGAGCGGTTTGACTGGCAAAAACGGCCCAGACAACCCGGCTAACGGCTCACGTCCGCTGTTTGTTACCACACAAGATAGTTTCGAATTGGCTGATGGTCAGAGCGAACTGCGCATTCCGATGACGTACACCGCTGCGGACGGCGTGACCTATACCAAAACGTTTGTTCTGAAACGTGGCGACTATGCACTGAATGTTGACTACAGCGTCAACAACACCAGCGCTCAGCCTCTGGAACTCACGCTGTTCGGCCAGTTAAAACAGTCTATCGACTTGCCTAAACACCGCGATACTGGCAGCAACAACTTTGCACTGCACACTTATCGTGGCGCGGCGTTCTCTTCCAGTGAAGACAAGTACAAAAAGTACAGCTTCAGCGATATGGACGAAGGCCTGAACATCACCACTAACAGTGGCTGGGTGGCGATGCTGCAGCAATACTTCGCAACCGCGTGGATTCCGACTACGGCAGGCGCGAATACGTTCTATACCAGTAAGCTGGGTAACGGTCAGGCTGCGATTGGCTTCAAGGCTGCTCCCGTTATTATTGCCGCTGGCAGTCAGCAAAATCTGAACGCCACCCTGTGGGTCGGCCCAGAAATTCAGGACAAGATGGCTGCGGTTGCACCGCATCTGGATCTGACAGTAGATTACGGCTGGTTGTGGTTTATTTCTCAGCCGCTGTTTAAACTGCTGAAATTCCTGCACGGCTTTATCGGCAACTGGGGCTTCTCCATCATTGCCATTACCTTTATCGTACGCGGCGTGATGTATCCGCTGACGAAAGCGCAATACACCTCTATGGCGAAAATGCGCTTACTGCAACCTAAATTGCAGGCGATGCGTGAGCGTATTGGTGATGACAAACAGCGCATGAGTCAGGAAATGATGGCGCTGTATAAGTCAGAGAAAGTGAACCCGCTGGGCGGTTGCTTACCGCTGGTGATTCAGATGCCAATCTTCCTGGCGCTGTATTACATGCTGATGGGTTCCGTAGAACTGCGTCATGCGCCGTTCGCTCTGTGGATTCATGACCTGTCCGCACAAGACCCGTACTACATTCTGCCGATTCTGATGGGCGTGACGATGTTCTTCATCCAGAAGATGTCACCAACCACCGTGACCGACCCAATGCAGCAGAAGATCATGACTTACATGCCAGTCATCTTTACCGTCTTCTTCCTGTGGTTCCCGTCAGGTCTGGTTATGTACTACATCGTCAGCAACTTGGTTACCATTCTCCAGCAGCAATTGATCTATCGCGGTCTGGAAAAACGTGGCTTACATAGCCGCGAGAAAAAGTAATCCGGTTGATTGCTAACCGATAGAAAGAGTAAGGCGGTCATTGACCGCCTTATTTTTTTATAAGCTGTTTTATCCCCTAACGATACGTAAAATAGCCTGACAGACAGGCATCAACGCAGAGAGAACATCATGAGCAATACCGATACCATCGTCGCCCAAGCCACGCCACCGGGACGCGGAGGTGTGGGTATTTTACGTGTTTCAGGCCAGGCGGCTGCAGAGGTGGCACATGCTGTTCTGGGTAAGCTTCCCAAGCCTCGTCACGCCGATTATCTGCCGTTCCGTGATACTAACGGTACCACGCTCGATCAGGGCATCGCCCTCTGGTTTCCAGGCCCGAACTCCTTTACCGGTGAAGACGTGCTGGAGCTTCAAGGTCACGGCGGTCCGGTTATTCTTGATTTGCTCCTGCAACGCATTCTGACGCTGCCCAATGTGCGCATTGCGCGTCCCGGTGAATTCTCTGAACGCGCCTTCCTAAACGACAAACTCGATCTCGCGCAGGCGGAGGCCATCGCCGATCTGATTGACGCCAGCTCGGAACAGGCTGCTCGCTCAGCGCTGAACTCTCTGCAAGGCGTATTTTCTACCCGTATAAATCAGTTAGTGGAAGCACTTACTCACCTGCGAATCTACGTCGAGGCTGCCATCGACTTCCCGGATGAAGAGATCGACTTTCTCTCCGATGGCAAAATTGAAGCACAGTTAAATGGCGTGATGGCCGATCTGGATGCCGTCAGAACCGAAGCGCATCAGGGTAGCTTGTTGCGTGAAGGGATGAAGGTCGTGATTGCGGGTCGTCCTAATGCGGGTAAATCTAGTTTACTCAATGCGTTAGCAGGTCGTGAAGCCGCCATTGTCACCGCTATCGCGGGAACCACGCGCGACGTATTACGTGAACACATTCATATTGATGGCATGCCGCTGCATATCATCGACACCGCCGGACTGCGCGATGCTAGCGACGAAGTAGAGCGCATTGGTATTGAGCGTGCCTGGCAGGAAATCGAACAGGCCGATCGCGTGCTGTTCATGGTGGATGGCACCACGACGCAGGCGACCGAGCCTGAGCAGATCTGGCCCGAATTTATGGCACGCCTGCCAAAAACACTGCCGATTACCGTGGTACGTAACAAAGCTGACGTGACTGGCGAAACGCTTGGTATCGCAGATGTGAATACTCACTCACTTATCCGTCTTTCCGCTCGTACGGGTGAAGGTGTGGACACGCTGCGCGATCACCTCAAGCAAAGCATGGGGTTTACCAGCAACACAGAAGGCGGTTTTCTGGCACGACGCCGTCATCTGCAAGCACTGGAATTGGCAGCACAGCATCTGATTCAGGGTAAAGAGCAGTTGGTGAGCGCCTACGCAGGCGAACTGCTGGCGGAAGAACTGCGGCTGGCACAACAGTCCCTGAGTGAAATCACCGGCGAGTTCACCTCCGACGACCTGCTAGGCCGTATCTTTTCGAGTTTTTGTATTGGTAAGTGATCGATTAATTTAGCCTAATCCACTTACGCGTTACGTAACTGACTGAAACAGAAGAACGAGGCGATAAGATGATTCAACTTCACGCCACACACAAGTTGTTCAAAAAGTTGCCACTGAATGACAGTGGTCAACTTGACGCGACTCCTCGCAGTCAGTGGCTCTTTATGCGGCCAACAATAGATATCAATCCACTGAGCAACTGGCACGGAAATCTGATCACCTTACAGCGCCGAAATTGTGTGCTGCTGGTGCATGATGCAACACGTTTTCCACTGGTATTACCCGCGCTTATCAAGAAAAATTTCGCAGAGCTGAACAACCACTTTGTTGATGCATTCATAAATACGCTTCTCAAGTGTGGTGCGGATGAAATGCAGCTCAACGTCGCCCAAAATTATTTGCGCCCGCTACAGGTTGATACTCAGTGTAGTCGCTCTGTACAGGGTACATTGAACCAGATGAAGGGAGATATTGAACACATAGTGCGGTTTGATAATCTCAACATTTCTGAATTAA
The DNA here is from genome assembly GCF_000740965.1 of Pectobacterium atrosepticum. NCBI lineage: Bacteria > Pseudomonadati > Pseudomonadota > Gammaproteobacteria > Enterobacterales > Pectobacteriaceae > Pectobacterium > Pectobacterium atrosepticum. The sequence continues at coordinate 4,918,367 of NZ_CP009125.1, forward strand.
CAGGCTACTCTCTCGGTCAGCAGTTAGCTGACAGGCCTTGCTCAGTTAAAAATCGCGGATATCTTTGGCCCCAGAAAGAAATGCTGGCGTTGCTATCGCAGTTAGCTGGTCATCTTTAGCATATACTAAGTAATTAAATAAATGATAAAAACCATGACTTAACAAATAAGTTAAATATAAATTACCTTTAATAAATTGAAAGTTATAATAAAAAAACCAAAACCACATTTAGCTAAAAACTCATAGGCACAGGTATGGGTAGAATATATACCATAGACAGGTTTATCATGGAGTAATAAAAGAATGGAAGAAATACGGCGCAGTGAACTTGTAAAAAAAAGAATGAGTATCTATTTCAATAAAAACAAATCAGATGAGATTTTTTTCATTGAAGCGATGGAGTTCTTAAATGAAAACTTCAGTTGGAAAAAGACGAGTTTAGTTAGTCAAGGAAATAAACCAAGATTCAGAATGATGCAAAATAATGGAATAAAAACAACCTTAATTCCATGCAGAAAAAAACTAGAAATACATGTACAAAAAAAAGAAATAAAAGGCATAAACAACCTTACTCACTTTGGTTTTAAAACAAAAACATACAAAAGCGCAACAGGTATTCCTTGTGATTACATGGTGCTTAATATAGATTCATTGGAAAAAATCCATAACCTAAAAAAAATAAAAACAAATGGAGTATTCTTACCAATTGGAAAAAAACATTCTAATAAAGAAAATACTTTCCCAACAGAAATTGAAAAAAAAGAATATTTGATTGATGTAAACAGTTTAACCGACACAGAAAAAGAAGCAATAATTAAAATAAGAGTTGGACAAGGAAAATTCAGAGACAGCTTGATAAAAAAATGGGGGGAATGTCAATTAACTGGATGCGCTCATCTGGCATTACTGAAAGCATCTCATATAAAGCCATGGAAAGATTCAGATAATATAGAGAGGCTGGATGTAAACAATGGCTTGCTGTTGACCCCACTGTATGATGAATTATTTGATAAAGGTTTTATCTCTTTTGATAAAGAAGGCGTAATGCAAGTCTCTGATGAGATAGAGCCACTTATGAAAATCCTCACAGGAATGTCAATTTCAAAAAATATAACTATATCAAGAGAACAAGAAAAGTATATGAAGCACCACCGAAATAAAGTGTATAAAGGAAATAATAAAAAAGCCATTACGAATTAATTATTGTGTTTACACGTAAATACAATAATTAGGCTCAGGGCCATACCTGAGCCTAACGTTAAACTTATTTCAGCGTCGCTTTCACTACGGCTGATAACGGCGTCGTTGGGCGACCAATCAGTTGGCTCAGATGTTTACCACCATCAAACAGACCGCCTTTGGATGCACCGACGTCTGAATCCGCGATAATTTGCGCGAAAACATCAGGTAGACCGGCAGAAACCAGCGCGGCAGTGAATTCGGCTCCAGACAGGTTTTGATAACCGATAGATTTACCAGACTGTTTGCTAATCTCAGCCGCCAACTCTACCAGCGTGTAAGGCTCGTCACCGGCCAGTTCATAAACCTTGCCAGCCTGTCCTTCCTGCGTCAGTACCGCTACTGCGGCAGCAGCGAAGTCTTCACGGGTGGCAGAAGTAATTTTTCCTTCACCTGCGCTACCGATAAACACACCGTGTTCCAACGCAGCAGGGATGCTGGCTGCATAGTTTTCGGTATACCAGCCGTTGCGCAGCAGGACATGTGGTAAACCAGAGTCTTTCAGCAACGCTTCCGTTTGGCGATGTTCTTCCGCCAGCGCCAAAGGTGATTTATCCGCGTGCAGCAAGCTGGTGTACGCTACCAGTTTAACTCCAGCTTTCACCGCGGCTTCAATCACATTACGGTGTTGTGCCGCACGTTGACCTACCTCACTTGAAGAGATCAACAGCACCTTATCCACACCTTGCAGAGCAAAAGCCAGCGCCTCAGGTTGATTGTAATCCGCCGCTTTAACCTGCACGCCTTTTGCAGACAGATCGGCAACTTTATTCACATCACGCACCAGCGCCACGATATCGCTCGCCGGAACCTTCTCTAACAGTTGTGCTATGACTAAACGGCCCAGTTGGCCAGATGCACCAGTAATCGCAATCATCTCAAGCTCCTTTTATTAACCGTCTTTTATTAACAGACACTGGCTGGCATAATATCGCCAAAGCTAACTTTAAGTAAGTACATACACAAAGGTAAGTATAGTGAGTCAACCCAAAACGCCCATAGATTTGTTACCGCCCATACTGCCAACCGGCGATGTCTTAGCCGAGAAATGCCCGTCTCGCCAGATACTTAACCACGTGACCAGCCGCTGGGGTGTACTGATCCTGATTGCATTACTTGATGATACACATCGCTTCAGTCAACTGCGTCGGCGGATTGGCGGCGTGAGCGAACGCATGCTGGCGCAGACCCTGCAATGGCTGGAAAGTGATGGTTTTGTCCTGCGAACAGCCTATCCGGTTGTCCCGCCGCATGTTGAATACAGCCTGACGCCATCAGGCAAAGAGGTTGGCGAGCGGGTGAAAGAGCTGGCGGTGTGGATTGAAGGGAATCTGGGTGACATTCTGGCGTCACAACAATCACGTGAAGAACAGTCAGCTAAACAACTCGCCTCCTGAGCCACGGTTCTTGCTCCGGAAGAGATGAATTTGGGAAACAGGCGGTGATATCAGAGAGAATGGCTTTCCAACTCTCGCCATCAACCGCCATAACACGACAATGCGCCTTCAGTCGATCACGACGATAAGTTGTCGATACCGATCATTCTTCCATGCTCATTATGCCAAACACGCTGGATCTTATTGCGATTCAATTCCTGAACGAACCCATCGGATAAAGAAAAACTTCTGGCAACGCGTTTGGCATCTAGCGCATCACCACGCGTCCTTTGTTCTTTTCTGGAACGATAGCGATATTGTTCCAGTTTTCCCCAGGCAATTAAGAGCGACGCGTTTACCAGGAATATGCATAAATGTATCGATATAGTCCAACCCTCTGATGTAGAGAAAGACCGATCGGAAACGTAGCTATCCAAAAACGTACCGATAAACACCTCGGAAAATAACCAAATAAATATTCCCCATCCACATAACGTCAGGAAAGAATCGATAAAGAGTGGAAACCAACGTCTTTCAGAAATGATTAAAGGTGAATGCATAATTTATCCTCTTTCAATACCACGATCTGGACTTTCCCAACGCGCTCGCTTTTTGCGGGAACGCAGCATGACCTTTGGAAAACTGACTAGGCTGGTAAAGAGGCTCAATGTCCAATACACCATGGGATACCAGATAACCCAGAACAGATATTTACCAATATCTTTCTCATAACGTCGTTCAATCAACATACTGACTGCAAACTGGATTAAACAGACAACCCCTATCATCATGCCGGTAAACGCGGGAGGAAAGAGCGTTTCCACCCGAATCTCCTCAGGCAGTTCTATTAAAAAACCTAATAAATACAGTAAGACGCTTACGGCATAGGTGAAGGCCCATAATATCGAAATAGAATATTCGAGGAACAAGGGCCACATTCGGCGATAGCGCCATGACCATAAATGACGGAAGTTTTTTAAAAAGACCTCAGCACCGCCTTGCGCCCAACGTAGCCGCTGCTTCCACAAGCCAGAGAGCTTTTCCGGCATCAAAATCCAACACAGTGCTCGTGGCTCAAAAAATATCGTCCAATGGCGCAATTGAAGCTTCCAGCTAATATCGATATCTTCCGTGATCATATCGGGGCTCCAGTAGCCAACCTCTGCTAGCGCACTGCGACGAAAAGCGGCAATGACGCCAGAAACCGTGAAAACTTTGCCATGAACCCGCTGTGTGCGTTTGATCAAACCAATAATTGAGGAGAATTCACCTACCTGAATGCGACCAATCAGCGTCGAGCGCGTTCTTATCCTTGGGTTTCCCGTTACTGCACCGACCCGCGGATTATTGATCAATGGATTGATCAAATAGGCGACAGCATCGGGATCGAGAAGCGCATCACCATCAATACACACCAGCAGATCGCTCTTGGCCGCCGCACATGCCGCTTGAAGCGCCAACGCTTTGCCCTGATTATGCGCAAGATGAATGACTCTAAGTTTGTCATATTGCTCCGCCAACCGATTGAGCTCGTCTCCCGTATCATCATTGGAACCATCATTCACAGCAATGACTTCAATATGGGTATAACGTTGTGCTAATGCCGCCTCAATGGTTTCGCGCACATTAGGCCCTTCGTTATAGCAAGGGATCAGGATTGACACTAACGGGCGTCCGGTTGGCTCATCGGGTATCACCCCGTCTCCCCAACGCCAATGCCGTTCGTAGTGAAACCAGAAATACAGTCCTCCCGTTATCCATAGCCCAGACATAAACAAAGGCCAGAAAAAGGTAAAGTTGAGAACGACATCCCCCGTAAAGGAGAACATCATGCCAAAAGGGATGCCGAGCATCAGACATAATATTAAGGACGCTAAAATTCTCTCGATCATGGCAGTGGGTACCATTCTGATGAAATCATGGGACGGATGCCTTCCAACTCAGGCGTATTGTTAAGAAAATCATCCGGATAATAACCGTAACTTTTTGCACCATTCAGTTGCAGCACCCTCATCCATTCAGCCAATTGCTCGGTGTCTAACCAGGGTTCTCCTGGAACACGCCAATCCCTTGCCTGAAGTTCAAACACGGTTTTATCCAACGCACCGGGACGACGAGCCACTTCTTGTACCAGCTTTTGCAACCACGCATTGCTGTCCTTAGACGCGACGTTTTCCATCAATGGCATCGCCATGGGGGCAACCCAATCATAAGCGGCAAGGAAATCATCCAGATTTTGGGAGAACCATGCTTCACTTTCCGGTTCAATAATCGGTAATGCGAAAATGTTGCGCGCGGTCTGAACTTGCGGACCACGGATCTCATGCACACGAGCGGCCAGTTCGAGCGTAAAGTCAGTTAACGCCTTACTTTTAAACCGCATCCAGCGTGCAGTCAGTTGGGGGTCGCGACGAATACTGGCGATCGCGTTGGGGAATCCGGCCTTTTGGTAGGCTTGCATCGCCAGATGGCCTGCATCTTCATCATCTGCAAGTACGGCATCGTCATGGAATAAGATGCCATTGAACATGGTGTAAGCAGAAAGATCCTCATAAATATCAGTAACTCGTCTTCTGGCTTCCGCATCCCATAGAGATAAACGTCTATATTGGCTACGGCTGACACTACGTTGACCGCTCTCACTGTCGATCCGCTCTACGAACGGTAATGTCTTATCATCCATATCAAAAGCCAGAACCGGCATCCATGCGTAAACACGGACTTTTGCCCGAGATGCCAACTGCCAGGCTACATGATTGAATAAATCCTCTCGAACAGGCATCCAGCGATTAGGGAAATACAATGACTCGATGTTGCCATCACCATTCGGATCGGAGAAAGCCTGAAGATAAACGGTGTTAATACGTAAGTCGGCAATACGTTGAATTAATACATCCATATTGCGGGACTGCTGGGTTTTATCGGCGTCATAAACATAATCCAGATCGATATGTGCGACCCGTATAGTCTCAGGTTCTCGGGCATGGCTGACCATCAGTGCGAACCGTTGCACATCTGGATTATTGTTAATCAGTATGCGAGGAACATTATACGGTGAGTCAGTTGACGCAGGCCCACTTCCAAGCGTTAGCGCTAGTTGATAGCCGCGCTGCTTAACAATGCTTAGCGCGTCCCCACCCACAGCACCATAGGGCCAGACCCAAACCCGAGGCTTTTTCCCTGTCGCGTCAACGATCCTTTTAGTAATGAGGTCCGTATCATGCGCAAAACGTTGACGATACTCATCCCGCGTTTCGTATCGCTTATCCTCTGGGAAATAAAGGCGAGTGGAAGCGGCCGGTTCCATATTCCCCTGAGGGTTTGCCAGAATCCCTTTATGTAAGTCATAGGTATGTGCCCCAATTTCTATCAGGCCAGATTGCGCCATTTCACTGACTTGCTGCCAGGTAAGGAAATGGTTGCGAGGTAATTGAACGCCACTAAAGTCCACCGGCTGGTTTTCTGGCGTATCCAGCCAGCGCCCAACGGGTGCCAATACAGCTGGCCAGCCATAGGCTTTCAGAAGAGGGTAAACGCGATGATAAAAACTGCTGTAACCATCATCAAATGTCAGTAACACCGCTCTGTCCGGTAGCGGTTTACCCCCAGAGCCAGCAGCCAGAATGTCATCAACGGATACCGGGTGGTAACCATTTTCCCTCAACCAGACAAAGTGTTCATTCAGTGCACTGGTTCGTACCGCCATAAAACGTTGATCGGCACCCTCATCCGCAACATCGTGATAGGCGATAACGATATATTGATTGGTTTTCCACGGCAGTTCCTTGACCAAAATAGGACGTTCTGCTGGCGAGCTATATTTCACGTCAACGGGATGCGCGCAGGCGGCGATCATTAACACCCCCAACACCATCACAAAGTTTCGTAATCGTATAAATAACATCACCTTTCCCCTCAAAACCGATAATTCAAATCGAAAGACAGCGACAAATTTTGTTCCCGCTTGCCGTCGTAAGGTCGCTTATCCCACTGAGTACTCACCCCCATATCCAGTACGTCATTCCACCGTACTCTTTGCCCGTATCCGAGCGTGGTGATAGCCCCTGCGGACTCGCCTTTTTGCCAGTAACGCCCGACACCCGCATTTATCTCTTGATGCCACTCAGTCTGGTAATGTCGATAAAGCAAGTGATCGATGGCTAAGGCAGGTAGCACAGCCACATAACTCTGCGGGTTGTAATACGAAGTGTTCTGTTTACTGTTTGATCCCAAACTTAGCGACGGGGTGAAATCTATGGCTAAAGTCGGTGATGAAAAGATTCGCTCTTGCCCACTCAGTCCGTACTCATGACGTCTGTTACCATCAGAAAACCACCCGTTCGATAGGTCTGCTTGCCATGAGCGCCGTTCACTTTGCCGCCAGCGGACATACCCCCCACCGCCATTCGCCGTTACGCCATTTTTAAGTGCCTGTAACGGTGTGCTGCGCATTAGCCGTTCGGCATTAAGGCCGACACGCCAAAAGTCATTAACATCATGTCGATAGGAGAAACGTCCGCCGATATCAGAGCCAAATCCAAAATTCCGGTGTGAAATCTCTGCCTCACCCCAATGATCACGGTCGGTAAACTCCACACCGCTGCGAATACCGCGATTAATGGCCCGTCCGTCACTGAAATCACTTTGATTAAAAGCGCCCCCAGAAAACACTCGCCAGTGGTCGGCAAAGGGTGGGCTATAGAGCACAGCATCAATATCCGTGTCGTTCATTCCCTTGGCTGGGCTATCAGACTTGAGGCCCTGAGCACCGGCAATACGTAGCTCCGCCATATGATGCACCTGGCGCAAACGCGCTAATCGTTTCACCGAGAAATCATCGGGATAACGAGCCACCGTATCGTCGGTCAACTGATCAAGCTGGCGCCACTCCTGCAATGCCAATGCGGCAAATCCTTGATGGGTTTCCAACCGGAATGATCTTGGTTCCAACAACTCAGCTCGCTTTAATAGTGCTTCGGCACGACGCGGCCACCCTCTATTTAGATAAATCTCGGCCAAACGTAGGTTTAGCTCTTGGTTTCCAGGCCCACTAAAAGCCAGCCTTTCCGCCAGTCGTTGCGCAGCCGGGAGGTCATTATGGGAAATCAGCGACTGTATACGCAGGTATTTGATGTCAACCCAATCGTCGTTAGGTATGAATGTTGGTAAACCATAAACACTTTTTTTATAAGGTGTTTTTTCTCCAGCCTGAACTGACAACCGCGTTGCCTGTTCAATTTTTTCATTCTCCAGAATGCTGTAGAAAAAATCGCCTTGCCGCACTATCTGAAAGCGTTGCGAAGGATCGTCTTGTATTACCACACTGAGAATCTGCTCTGTTTTCTCAGGCTGCTTCAAATAGAGATAGGCAGACGCTACCCAGCGCCGAGCATAACTGGGAATCTCCCCCTCTTTGAGAAGTGATTGATATTCTGAAATAATGTCTTCCATGCGATAGCGAACGAGCAATGCGCCTAGCCGATCAATTCGAGCCTGGCGATAGCTGATTTTTGCAGACGGGAGCTTCCGCCATTGCGTCATCAGGATGTCATAACGAGCCAACGCGCGATCCGCCACAACGAAGCGTTCGTTTTCAGTTGTCGACGTGATAAATGAAAGACGAACCAACTCAGCCGCCGCCCCCAGCTCTCGCTGGCGTTGCGTTTCATCAGTCAGGAAGCCCTGAGGTTTGCCATTTTCCAGGGCTGTTAATGCAGGTGCACTAATCTTATTGTTGGAGAGGATGTCGCTGTAGTCATAAAGCAGCGCTTTATCTTGTGGTGCATGGCGCATGGCTTGAATGATAGAAAAGAGGGAGTCAGTATGCTTTCCCGCAATGCGTTGCACCCACGCTAATTCACGCCAATGGTTTGCCGTTGGTTCATGCTTAACGCGAGACGCAGCGAGTTCCAGCGATCTTTTTGTCTGTCCGGCATCGGCGAGGGTGAGTATCAAACCACTACGTGCATCGTCATCCCGTGGAGAGCGTTGCAAAACCCGGCTCCATAATTCCACTGACGACTGCCACTGCCGGAGATTACGGTAGGATTTGGCCGCCGCTCTCAAGGCAGGATCGGGCAATGACATCGCTGGCGAGTAGGTTTCCCAAATTCGCCTCACTTCAGCATCCTTTCCCGCCCAACCGTTAATGAGCAGCCAGTCGGTCACCTCGGCAACGGTCAGTACACGATTTCTAGATTGCCCATCAAGCCATGACGTCGCAGCAGAGATATCGCCCTGCCGGGCGTTGATGATTAATGTGTCGTAACGAGATTCTGCCGCCACTACGCTGCCAGAAACGGAAAAATAAACTAATGATTTAAGTAAGTTAAACAATATTGGATTGAGTCTGCTTGAATGAGAATTAACAAAACTCATCGCTGAATCTCCCCACCAGTGATGACAGGATGACATTCAAATACATCGTTGAACGCTGGTTTCATGACTTAACACCTCTAAGCGAGTCTAAACGCGGCATGCAGCTATCCCTCTCGTGATTCGAAGTCAGAGATAGACGCTAAGGCCAGTTTGGCGCATAATAATGCATATAGTTTTTTTATCAATATAATTTTTATACGCATATGACTAAGACTTCAGTGACAGGTTCAGAGCAGGTAGTAAAAGGGCGCAGTTGGGGACTGGAACGTCGGCTTCAATTCATCGACTTTCGGTTACGGTGGAGTGGGCACATAAATCGTACAGATCTAACGTCTTTTTTTGGGTTATCGATCCCTCAGGCGTCGCTCGACATCGCTAAATACCTTGAGCTTGCCCCCGATAATCTGGTCTACGATCGACGCACCAAAACTTACACGGCTACGCCAACATTCTCTGCTGTCTACCCACAGAATTCAGCCCAGCGCTATTTAGCAGAATTGCTCGCCATGAAGACGGGCGTACTTGAAGCGGATGCCAGTTTCATTGAATCTGCTCCAGAAGTGTGCTGGGTTCATATCCCGCTCAACACCTACAATGAACAAGTTGTTGAAGTCATTGTCCGAGCGATTCGTGAAAAAAAGGCAGTGAGCATCTGCTATCAATCCTCATCGTCAATGGATCATTCGCCACGGCTCATTTCCCCACACGCTTTAGGCAATGATGGATTACGGTGGCGAGTACGTGCTTATTGCCACGTTAAGCAGCAGTTTAATGACTTCATTCTTACGCGAATCCTCAACATTGAAGGTAGCGAAGCCTCGACAGTCGATCCCGCTAGCGATTATTCATGGCATACCCATGTACAGTTAATGTTGAAGCCTAATGACGAACTACCTCAGGCACACCAACGTGCATTGGAACTGGAATATGGTATGACCAATGGCGAGTTGAATTTATCCTGCCGTCTGGCATGTTTACATGAAACCCTCGGACGATTTCACATCAGCCTGACAGATGAAAATAACAAACAGCATCAACCATTTATATTAATAAATAAGAAAGACGTTCAGGCATTTATGGGGGCATGACCCCCACACCATCACTTATATTAATATTTCTGTGGGATAAGACGGTGCAAGGTCATGACTAAGCGAATTGCATATTGATTTCACTTGTCTCCCTTGCATCAGAATTATCATAAAATGATGTAAGGCAAGAAGGTATTTAAGTGTATTTAAGTGTATTTATGATACAAGATTGATACAGGCCAAATAGGTTAACCGGGAAAAAAAATGAAAATTCGCGCGAATGAATTATTAATTATTTTCAGTTCAACCTTAATTATTAGTTACTTAGGTTTATCTTTTCGGTTACTTGACGACACATCCCTATTCTGGCCAGTAGATATTCTATTATTTTGCTTTCTCATCCGTTATCGCAGTCGAGATAAAAGCATAAAAAACAAATTATTGCATAGCGTTATTCTATGCATGGTTGGTTTATTGGGAATACTACTACCAGCTAGTTATCTTGAAAACAACCAATCATTTTTTGAAAAATTAATTCATAGTGTGATCAGTTTGGTTTTTTTCATTACAGCGTGGATTACATTCGTCGTACTTTTAAAAACAAAGGGAAACACATACAGTAAATTAAGTAGAAGTTACATTTTCTTTATATTTACCTCAATTTTTACAGGATCTTTTTTTTCAGCCATATCTTATGGATTATATTTATTTACCACAAACAGCGATGAAAATATTTTTATTCTTTCAAGAAAGTGGTTTAGCGAAGAGCTAAGTTCTGGTGTCATTTTCGTTTTCTTATTCCTAAAAGCAATAAAAAACATAAAGAATGTTTTTTCGGCATCAAAATCTTCAATCAAAAAACCCTCATTTGTATTTTATTACATCATAATTATTATTTGCATAGCGTCTTTAAATATCACATTAAGTGTATTAGCAATACTACCATTGATTTATCTTTCTTTGTCTTATTCATTTAACAAAATCATTCTCATTTGCTGTGTAACTGGCATCGCACTAAATTACATCTATATAAAAAGACTGATAGATGTTCATGAGGAGATAGAAAAATACTATCTTTTTGAATTATCTTATTTATTTCAAATCAACACTTCATTTATTATTATAAGCGTTATAATCGCATCTTCATTTATTAATAAATATAAAAAAAACATCAAAAGAATAGAGTTAATAAGCAATCATGATGCACTGACCGGTGTGTTAAATAGACGCTCACTCAACCAACACATGATGAATATAATTAACTCCATGCGGGGTGGAGAAAGTAGAGTAATGTCTTTATTTGTTCTTGATATTGACCACTTTAAAAAAGTTAATGATACCTATGGACATGCTGTAGGCGATAATGTCATCAAAGAATTTGCTGCAACCCTTAAGCAATATACTCGACCTCAGGATTTACTATGTCGATGGGGGGGGAGGAGTTTTTAATAGTAATCCAGGGTCTCTCTGTAACTGACTGCTTAGATATAGCTGAGAGAATTCGCTTTATTATAGAGAGCTCTTCACTAACGATTTCAGATGGCCGCACAGTTCGATATACGACCAGTATAGGGGTAAGTTTTTTTCATCTGGAAAGAATTGAAGATTTTCATAACGCGTTCAAAGAGGCGGATAAACTGTTGTACAACGCAAAAGAACAGGGTCGTAATCGTGTAAATTCAAGCTATGGTGTAAATTCGGTAAAAAAAACAATATCATGATATCTGCATCCATTTAAAATACCTTTTATTAAAAGGTAAATTCTATATCATCAAAATGCTATCCACAGATGAAAAATGAAAGTTCAAGGTAGAGATTCTGCTATGCAATCACCAAAGAAGTGGCTGATTCTGGCCATTGTTTCCAGCGCCCTGTTCCTGATTGTTATCGACATGACGGTGCTGTACACCGCGCTCCCAACACTGACTCACGATTTGAACGCCTCCGCATCGGAAAAGCTGTGGATCGTTAATATCTATGCGCTGGTCGCTTCTGGCTTGCTGCTGGGGATGGGGACCTTGGGTGATAAGCTAGGTCATAAACCTTTATTTATTTCCGGATTGGTGGTCTTTGGTGCAGCGTCATTGTTTGCCGCTTATTCGCCCACACCCAGCATTCTCATCGCCGCTCGTGCTCTGCTAGCGGTCGGTGCGGCGATGATGATGCCCGCGACGCTCTCTATTATTCGTCTGACCTTCACTGATGAACGGGAACGTGCGCTAGCGATTGGTATTTGGGCTGCGGTGGCATCCGGCGGCGCGGCGTTTGGCCCCGTCATGGGCGGGATACTGCTTGAGTACTTCTGGTGGGGATCGGTTTTCCTCATTAACGTACCGGTCGTGCTGCTTGCACTTATCATGGGAATCACCATGATCCCGCATCGGCCGGGTAACGCTTCACACCGCTGGGATTTCATCGGTTCTCTATTAATTATGGTAGGTTTGATTGGTATAACCTATTCCATAAAAGAGCTGGGCAAACGGGCACCATCCTATGAGGATGCATTGAACGCTCTGCTTATCGGCGTAGCGTTCATTACCCTGTTCGTTCAGCGGCAGCGTAACAGCAAGCATCCCTTAGTCGATTTCGCTCTCTTTCGCCTGCGGCCTTTCAGCGCCGCTGTGGCCGCGGCCATCGTGGCAGCCGCCGCATTGATCGGTATGGAGCTGGCTTTCACACAGCGGTTACAGCTAGTTGTCGGTCTGTCTCCGCTACAGGCAGGATTGTTCATTTTACCGCTGTCGCTGGCATCCTTTATCTCCGGGCCGTTGACCGGAAAGATATTGCCACGCGTAAATAGTGGGACAATGCTAGCCGCTGGCCTGTTGATTTCGGGTCTGGGGATGGGAAGCTATCTGCTGCTGCACAACGCCTCTATCATCATACAAGTTATCAGCTTGACGGTAATTGGCGCAGGCGTGGGCTCAACCATGACAGCCGCGTCGAGCACCATTATGCAGGTTGCCCCTGCTGAAAAAGCAGGTATGGCAGCGTCAATCGAAGAGGTGTCCTATGAACTGGGGGGCGCAACGGGTGTGACGCTGATGGGCAGCTTGTTGTCTTTCGCTTATTCCGCAACGTTTATGCTACCCGCTGGGTTTTCCGCACCGGACACCGCCTATGACAGTCTGGATGAAGCGTTGATTTTTGCTGAATCCTTGCCGGAAAATATGCAGCGCATTCTCACCGCACAGGCACATTCCGCCTTTGATTCTGGGTTTTCTGCTGTGCTGGCAACCGCAACGCTGATCCTGTTGCTGACCTCTGCCTTCGTCTGGACAACGCGTCATAATAAACAGCAGCGTAATCAGGCCGCTGATGCATAGCACCACTGACGTATCTGCTAAGGGCATAAAAAACGCCGTTCAATAGCGAACGGCGTTGATAATTTAGCGACGAACTGTAATTTAACTACGAACTACATCATCGCGACTCAGTAGGTTTCTTTACCGAATTGCAGTGAACGAGGCCCGTACAGCATACCGCGTGCATGACCCGCAGCCAGCAAGCGCGCACTAGTCACACCCGCAACATCATGGCCTTTGTCGGAGATCGTGTCCGCGATTTGACTCACCGCAGCCTGCACCAGAATACCGATGATGCCGCCGTTAGAGTTTGACTGCTGCTCGTTGCTGGAAGCCGTTGCACTTCCGCTCCACAGTAGTTTACCCGTACGCAGATCAACCAGACGCGCATCCGCAGAAACGCGCGTTTCACTATTAATCACGATGTACGACGTGCCGTACTCTTTCACGTCCAGATATAGTGCAGCATCCGCGCCAAAGATTTGGTGCAGCTTCGCTGTACTCAATGCATGGATATCCGACGCAGTAGACAGACCATTCTGTTTGAACGTTTCATCCACTACCGCAACAGGCAATACATAATAGCCTGATTCTGCCAGCGGGTAAGTGACCTGTGAAAGCAGGCTATAGCTTGCTTTCACATCAGGGGAATGGTTAACCGGTGGCAATACCAGAATGGACTTAGGCTTGCTCTGCTTAAATGACGTGTAGTCATAAGGTACGGGTTTAGCACAGCCAGTCAGCACAAGCGCAAAAACCAGACCACATAATCCTAAGAAACGATTCATTTAATATTCCCTTTATTTTTACTCAACAAGAAGTCCATAAAAGGTGCTGATTCAGGGAATTTCGCTTTTTCAGTTTCAAACTGTTGGCGAGCTTCACTATCACGGCCAGTGTTGGCGTACAGCAACCCAAGTTGAGCATAGAGTCCCGGTGGGACTGGTTTATTTGCGGCTTTCGCTTTTTCGATCGATGCATTCAGAGCAAGGATTTGTTGTTCTGGACCGACTTTATCTTGTTGATAGTAATCATAAATCGCAGGCTGGTAGTTGTCCCAGCTGTAAATCGTTTTCGGCGCGGACGCACAACCAGCCAGTACCGCTACTGCCAATAGCAGGGTAACTTTCTTATAAGATAACATTGTTATATTCCTATTCCATTAGTTCGCTGGGCGCCAGGCACCGCTTTCAATTCCTGCAACCAGATTATTGACGGCTTCACGAATAGCCAAATCCAGAACTTTACCGTTCAGCGTCGAGTCATAGCTGGCGGTGCCACCAAACCCGATAATTTCACGGTTGGACAACGTGTATTCGCCCGCACCTTGTACGGAATACACCACTTCAGACGTTTGTACGTTCACCACATTCAACGTGGTTTTTGCGTAAGCAACCTGTGTTTTACCGCGACCAAGGATGCCCCACAGCTGATGGTCACCCACTTCTTTGCGGCCAAACTCGGTCACATCGCCGGTAATAACATAGCTCGCGCCTTTCAACGTCTGCGTTTGTCCTTTAATACCCGCTTCCGCTTTCAGCTCTTCCATATTGGTGCGATCCAGCACATTAAAGCGGCCGCTCTGCTGGAGATGGCTAACAAGAATGGTCTTGGACTGATTACCTAAACGGTCAACACCATCAGAAAAAATACCGTTCATATAGTTAGAGCGGTTTTCAAATTTTCCGATGGAAATCGGGCTGCGAACACCCTGATAAGGCGTACTGTAAGAAGTAACTTTTTGTGCTTCTACGGTACGAGAAGACTCTGTAGCACATCCGCTCAATAACGCAGCTGACATGAATACAGAACAAAGAACGACTTTTTTATTCATAACACTATCCCTTAGTGACAATCCATTAACCCTGAGCAAAGCCCGGTTATTGATTCATAATGAAAATGCCGTGCAAACATCATTTAGTTGCAACACTGTTTTGCTGCATTTAAATGGCGTTCGATATTATGAGGGCCATAAGTAAAAGTAACGAGTTATTTCATGAAAAAATTAACAAAAACAGTTGAAAATCAGAATTTTTACCCGCGATAAAGCACGGTAAACCAGATAAAAAACAAGGCTATATGCAACCATGCCATTACTTTCACATAACATTATAACTAACTGAAACGATTCAATAATTTTATTAGCAACCTACGTGAGATTTAACATTAACCGACTTTTTACCTGCTCTATATCAAGGTCAATGTGTTATCCAGCTATTAGGATAAAGGCCACGATCGAGGGATCCAGAGTGGGAAAAGGTAATGAACCGATTTGTTATTGCCAGTACTCAAGACTGTATGGGGTGCCATGCATGTGAAATCGCCTGTGTGATTTCACACAATGACGAACAGTATCCAGATAGCGCCGCGGTGTTTCAGCCCAGAATCAAGGCGTTCAATACGCCAACACTGCGGGCTGCCGTGACATGCCGCCACTGTGAAGATGCACCCTGTGCCAGCGTGTGCCCAACGCAGGCCTTGATCAGAAAAGACAATAGCATTCAGCTCGTTCAGGAAAAGTGCATCGGCTGCAAAAGCTGTGTACTGGCTTGCCCATTCGGGGCAATGTCCATGGTGACAAACCCCACGGACAACAGCGCCATAGCCCATAAATGTGACCTCTGCGCCGATCGCCCTGAAGGGCAAGCGTGCGTGGAAGCGTGCCCAACTCAGGCATTGCAGCTCATCAGTGAACACACGTTAACAGCACGCCGTCAGGAGAAACAGCAGCTGATGGCGCTGCGTTCCGCCGCTCACTGGCAGCGTGAAACACCTGTCCTGAAAACGCTGACGACCCATCCGCTCAACAAAAGAAAAAACTGGCCGCGCCGGGATGCGGAGAAAAAACCGCTGACGCAGAGAACCTCCACCTTTGATGAAATCTACCATGGCTTCTCCGTACAGCAGACGGAAGATCAGGCTGATCGCTGCCTTTCCTGCGGCAAACGGGCAATCTGCGAGTGGACTTGCCCGTTGCATAACAATATTCCCGAGCTGCTGAGTCTGGCAAAACAGGGGCGCATTCTTGAAGCCGTAGAGCTATCACATCAAACCAGCAGCCTGCCAGAAATCTGTGGCCGTGTATGTCCGCAGGATCGGCTATGCGAAGGGGCTTGTACGCTGGGTAAAGAGTACGGTGCCATCACCATCGGCAACGTTGAGCGCTACATTACCGATACCGCGATGGCGATGGGGTGGTCACCCGATATGACGCGTGTCGTTCCCAGCGGCAAACGCGCCGCAATCGTCGGGGCTGGCCCAGCTGGGTTAGCCTGTGCCGATGTGCTGGCACGCAATGGCGTGCAGGCCGTCGTGTTCGATCGCCACCCGGAAATTGGTGGATTGCTCACGTTCGGAATTCCGTCGTTCAAGCTGGATAAAGACGTCCTGATTCATCGTCGTAAAGTATTCAGCACCATGGGAATCGAATTCCAGCTGAATACCGAAGTGGGGAAAGACATTTCTCTCGCTCAGCTTCTGGACGACTATGACACCGTTTTCCTCGGCGTGGGCACCTACCGCTCCATGAAGGCCAACATTGATAATGAAGATGCCCCCGGCGTCTTCGATGCACTTCCTT
The DNA here is from genome assembly GCF_000740965.1 of Pectobacterium atrosepticum. Lineage (NCBI taxonomy): Bacteria > Pseudomonadati > Pseudomonadota > Gammaproteobacteria > Enterobacterales > Pectobacteriaceae > Pectobacterium > Pectobacterium atrosepticum. The sequence continues at coordinate 4,935,273 of NZ_CP009125.1, forward strand.
TCCTTATCGCCAATACCAAACACGTTATGGGGCTACCTGAATTAGACGATGAGCCCTATATCTCGATGGCAGGAAAACGCGTCGTAGTACTCGGCGGTGGGGATACCGCAATGGACTGCCTGCGCACGTCCGTCCGGCAAGGTGCGATATCCGTAACCTGCGCATATCGCCGCGATGAAGCCAACATGCCCGGCTCGAAAAAAGAGGTTAAAAACTCCCGCGAAGAGGGCGTGGAGTTCATGTTTAACGTTCAGCCACAAAAAATCTGTCTCAACGAACAGGGTGAAGTGTGTGGCATCAGCCTGGTTCGCACTGAACTGGGTGAACCAGATGCTAGCGGCCGTCGTCGCCCACGCCCCATCCCTGGTTCGGAATTCGTACAGCCCGCGGAAGCCGTAATAACCGCATTTGGCTTTCAGTCGCACAGTATGCCGTGGCTGGAAGATGCCGATATTGGTCTGGATAACTGGGGACATATCACCGCCCCCCTTGATAGTCAGACACCTTGCCAGACTAATCATCCGCGTATTTTTGCTGGTGGCGATGCCGTGCGCGGTGCCGATCTGGTGGTTACCGCGATTGCCGATGGGCGCAAAGCCGCATTGGGGATGATTGAGACGATGGGGCTGACCGCCGTCACAGGTGCCATTCCCGCACATCCGCAGCGTCCCGAAATGAATGCAACCCGCGAGGAGCTACGCTCATGAATCAATTTGTTATCGCCGAAGCAGAAAAATGTATCGGTTGCCGGACTTGTGAGATCGCCTGCGCGGTAGCCCATAGCGGTGGCCAAAGTGCACAGTTGAGGCCTTCTCACTTCTTTCCCCGCCTGAAGGTTGTCAAAAGCGCCAACGTCAGCGTCCCCGTTCTTTGCCGCCAGTGTGAGAACGCCCCCTGTGCCAGCGTATGCCCGAATGACGCGCTGGTGCGCGATCGGGATAGCATTCAGGTTATCCAATCACGCTGTATCGGCTGCAAAAGCTGCGTCGTCGCCTGTCCCTTCGGTGCCATCAATGTGGTGACAAAAGCCTCGAATGACGAGGGGGAAGCGCACCCTACGCAAAGTGAGGTTCACAAATGTGATTTGTGCGTAGATGTGGCACAGAGCCCTTCCTGCGTCAGCGTGTGCCCGACGTCAGCGCTACGATTAGTGACAGCAGATGAGTTACGCAAACAGACGCTGGAAAAACAGCGGCGCTCCGCACTGGGGTGGTCGAACCATTAAAGCAGACTGGAATGTGGCGGACAGGGAGGGATCGCCACAAAGAGCACGACGCAGGAAATTCGTTGCATCTAATTAATAATTATCGCCGATTTATCCATCGATTTTTCTTTAGATCACATATTAGTCTGATAATATGCATCGGTAATGCCTGATAGGTTCCCACCTTTTATTACGATCACGGAGTGAACAATGACCTGCCATTTTGTCAGGTGGACAAGCACGGAAGCGCTTCCTGACTTACAAAGACTGTCCGATAAGCTCATCTCATCAACACAGAATTTTTCAGCCAAACGCCGCGAACGTTATCTGAAAAGTCGAGTGCTGCTGGCCGAGATGATGTTCTATTTTTTCGGCTATCCACTATTGCCCACGCTGCTGGTATCCCCAGAAGGACGCCCTTATTTTGCCGATCCTAATCTACCCAATTTCAGCATCGGCTATGCTGGCAATACCATCGCCATCCTCCTGAGTGAAGAAGGAAGCGTGGGTATGGATATCGAAATCGTTCATGTCAGGCCAACGAATCAGGTCGTCCCACAGATGCAGGCACAGACGCAGGCCGAACAGGCGTGGATCGACGCTCAGCGCGATCCGTTGGAAGCAGCAACGCAACTCTGCACCATCCGCCAGTCACTGATGAAAATCCCTGGCGTAAACAGTCATCCACCCAATCAGCTGAAACTCCACCCCGCCTCTGGCAGGCTGCGTTCAACCTGCACTCCCGCCGTAGAAGTGATGAGCGATGTTGATGATTATCTTGCATGGGCCTGCGCCCACATCCCCACACTTAATCGATTGATCATGTGGAAATACACGTCGGCATCGGGAATGAGAAAGTCGGGGGAAATCCTACAGCAGCAGCGTCAGTCTGTACGCTATATGAAATTAACCAGCCATACGATAGAAAAAGTCACCTCTACGGCGTCACAGTAGCCAGCCGCCTCGGTGCAGGCTGAGGCTCCGGAAAAACCCGGAGCCTCGAACGAATTAATGTCCGTCGATAAACACGATTTTCAGCAGGAACAGCAGCGCAACCACGACCACGCAAGGGCTGATTTCACGCCAGCGGCCCGTCGCCAACTTCATCACACAGTAAGAAATAAAGCCCAGCGCGATCCCTTCAGTAATAGAGAAACTGAACGGCATCATCACGGCGGTAATAAAGGCCGGGACGGCTTCCGTCAAATCATCCCACTTTACACGCGCCAGACTGGACGTCATCAATACGCCCACGTAAATCAGTGCGCCAGCGGCCGCATAGGCAGGCACCATACCCGCCAGCGGTGACAGGAAGATCACCAGCAGGAACAGCAGACCGACCACTACGGCAGTCAGGCCGGTGCGTCCACCCACGGACACGCCAGAAGAACTTTCAATATACGCCGTAACCGATGATGTCCCGATAAACGCGCCAGCCACAGAGCTGATGCTATCGACATACAGCGCTTGCTTCATACGCGGGAACTTACCGCGAGCATCAACCAGACCCGCTTTGTCCGTCACACCGATCAGCGTACCGGAGGAGTCAAACAGGTTAACCAGCATGAAGGAGAAAATAATGCCGGACATCCCGAGGTTCAACGCTCCCGCCAGATCAACCTGACCCACCACGGACGTTACGCTCGGCGGCATAGAGAACACGCCGGAAAAGGTCACGTCACCCAACAGCAGGCCGATTGAGGTCGTCACGACGATGGAAATCAGTACTGCGGCGTGAATATTACGTGAAGCCAGCGCCACAATGATGAAAAAGCCCAAGGCACCCAACAGCACGCTGTGTGATGTCAGGTTACCAATCGTCACCAGTGTTTCAGGATTAGGAACGATAATACCGGCGTTTTTCAGACCCATCATGGCAATGAACAGTCCGATACCACTAGCGATACCCAGACGCAGGCTAAGCGGGATATTGGCGATCATCCAATAGCGAATCTGGAAGATAGTCAGCAACAGGAAACCGATTGCGCCCCAGAAAATAGCGCCCATCGCAACCTGCCATGGCAGCCCCATCGCCCCTACGACAACAAAAGCGAAAAATGCATTCAGCCCCATTGCTGGAGCCAGCGCGACAGGCAAGTTAGCCAGCAGCCCCATTAAAATACTGCCGAATGCCGCAATCAGACAGGTGGTCACAAAGACCGCTTTAGTATCCATCCCCGCCACACCCAGAATCTGCGGGTTAACAAACACGATGTAGACCATCGTCAAAAACGTCGTGAAACCGGCAATCGTTTCCGTACGTGCTGTCGTGCCGTGTTGTTTAAGTTTAAACACGCGCTCTAACAGGCCCTGCTCGGTAGCAAGACCGGGTTGTGATTTATTCATTAGTACCAATCCAAAGAAGGGAATAACTGTCGTCGGGTATCCTATAACAAAACTATGCTTTTTTACGTTGATCACACGTTTTTTTTCATCGAATAAGAAAAGCCTATTAACCTCATGGCTATTACGCCGAAATCCCTCGGTTGAAACCCCTTAATTTTCTGCAAGATCGCCGTGAAAATAGCTTTATGGGTCGCAATATTGGGCCAATTGGTTAAAGTAAGGGTAATCGCTTAATACTGATCACTTAAGTCCATTTTTAGGAGAAACACGGGGATGAGGTTCCCGCAGGGAGCCTCGCCACGTGGTCGCTCCGTGTATCTCGGTTCTTACATGGTCGGCATTAGGGTATTTGCTTTATTTCATCGATAAGGATTGGTCATGCCCCGTATTGAATGCGTCTTCTTCGACTGTGATGGCACGCTGGTGGATAGCGAAGTGCTGTGTTGCCAGGCTTATGTGAATATCTTCATCCCCTATGGGGTGAACTTATCGCTGGAGGAGGTGATAAAAACCTACAAGGGCGTGAAGCTGTACGAGATTATTGCCCGCATCAGCCAGCAGCATGGCTTAACCGTATCGGTGGAAGACGCGGAGCGTCATTTCCGGCAAGAGGTGAAGCATCTCTTCGATGAATTCCTGCAACCTATTGAAGGTGCGCGTGAGTTAGTGCAGTCCATCACTGTCCCGATGGCCGTGGTTTCCAACGGCCCGGTCAGTAAGATGCATCATTCGCTCGGCCTGACGCACATGCTCGATCTGTTTGGCGACCATCTCTACAGCGGCTACGATCTGAAGAAATGGAAGCCCGACCCAGCGGTGCTGTATCACGCCGCCGAGCAGTTACAGCTTCCTATTGAACACTGCATTCTGGTTGAAGATTCCGCCGCTGGCGTACAGGCAGGCATCGCGGCGGGCATTCCGGTGTTCTATTACTGCGCCGATCCCCACAATCAGCCGATCCATCACCCGCTGGTCACGATGTTCGACGATATGCGGGAATTACCGCAAATCTGGCGCGAAAAAGGCTGGAATATCACCGCGTAGTAGCAAAGGCTAACTTAAGGTTGCTGAAAAAGGTCGCCATTTTCGTTCTGCAAAATAGGTTTATGAACAATTAGCAGCCTCAGGCTGGCTTATTTCGCCACCATAGCAGACGGCGCTTCGGCTGTTTTTCCTGCTGGCTAAAACGTGCGTTAACCCCATTAGCCAGCAGCTCCAGTGACAGGCAAAACACAAAGTAGACCAGCGCGACAAACAGGAAAACTTCCATCGGGTAGACCATGCTGCGGTTATTGACCTGAGTCGCGAGAAACGTCAGCTCGCCAACCCCGACAATGTAGGCCAGTGAGGTATCTTTAATCAGGGAAATCCATTGGTTAATAAAGGAAGGCACCATCATCCGCAGCGCCTGCGGCAGCACGATCTGCCACAGCACCTGCCAGCGGCTTAGCCCCAACGATAGTCCAGCCTGCCACTGACCGCGCCCGATGGCGACAATGCCAGCCTTCACGCCATGCGCCAGATACGCCGAGGCGATCAGCGCCAGCGCACAAACCACGGTGGTAATTTCAGGGATATCAACGCCAAAAACGATCGGTAGCAGGAAGTACGTCCAGAAAATCAGCATGATGACGGGAATCGCTCGGAAGAACCCCAGCACCATCGCTAATAGTGCGCTCCACCCGCCCCGAGACATCGCCAGCGCCACGCCCAAAATCGTACCCAATACAGCAGACGCAACCCCCGCCAGCAGGCTCATCACCAGCGTTAGCGCTGCGCCACCCAGCGGGCCATCAGGGAACGTGCCCCACATCAAATAGTCGATGTTATCGGTGATAACGGTAAAATCCATCTCAATGCCTCTCCGCCAGACTGCGCTGCTGACGCCACATGCCCCAGCCTTCCATCACGGCAATAATCACGATGTACAACACCGTCGCCACGCCAAATGCCTGAAACGTACGCAAGGTTTCCGTCTCTACCTGGCGCGAAGCGTAAGACAATTCTGCGACGCCGATCGCCATCGTTAACGACGAGTTCTTGACGATATTCATGTACTGCCCAAGCAACGGCGGCAAGGCAATTTTTAGCGCCTGCGGCAGCACAACGTAGCGCATGGATTGCCAGCCCGTTAATCCCAAAGCCTGCGCGGCATACTTCTGCCCGCGCGCCACGCCACGGATACCAGAACGGATCTCTTCTGCAATAAACGCGCTGGAGTAAAGTGTCAGCCCTGCCAAGCCAGCCAAAAACTCAAAAGAAGGCCACGCTAACGTTGCCCCCCACAGTGAAATGGAATGAGGCGTATTCAGCCATTGCATCACCTCGGAGGAAAACAGTTGCCCAGCACCGAAATACCAGAAAAACAACTGTACCAGCAGCGGCGTATTACGAAATAGCGAGCTATACGCCACAACAACGCCACGCAGCACATGAATCTGACTGTCTCTGGCCGCCGCCAGCAGAAAACCCAACACCGTAGACAGAACGACCGTACCGAGAGAAATGCCCAGTGTGATCAGGAAACCGTGCCACAGCCAGATGAGATATTGAGGAGCCAACAGCCACGACTCAAGCGATTGCAGCGCCGTATCCATACGTTTTATCTCTCTTTGTCATATACCCATAATACTTCAAGCTGCATGTGCGTTGGCTGCGCTACTCGGCCCACTCACGTGGACCTCGCCCCGTTGGGGTCGCTGCAAGCAGCGTTCAAATATGCCCTCTGGCTGATTTGTCACTCACCCGAATCACTTACCTGAGTAAGTTCATCGGGATTCCCTCTCTTGCCGCCTTCCTGCAACTCGAATTATTTGGGGTATAAATAATATATACCCTAGATAAAAATGCCCTCTGCAATGCAGAGGGCTGGGATCATAGCACCGAAGGCGTCAGCTATCAGGATTTAGGTTGCTGATCCAACGGGGCAAAGGTGAAGTCACCGCGCGGCTGGGATGATTTCGTGCTCGGCCCAAACCAGCGATCGTAGATGGTCTTCGCTTCGCCCTGCTTTTCCAGGTTAATCAGCGTGTCGTTAATTTTCGCCGTCAGGCGCTCTTCACCTTTAGGAATACCAACACCCTGATATTCTTTGGTAATGCTGAACGGAGAAATTTCGAATTCAGCCTTCTGCGCATCAGGCACGTTAGCCAACAGACCAACCAGCTTGGCATCATCCTGCGTGATGGCCTGAACATTGCCGTTACGCAGCGCAACAAAAGCCAACGGCGTATCGTCGTAGGAAATCACTTTGGCGGTCGGGTAATGCTCGCGCAGAGTAATTTCCTGAACGGTGCCTTTATCCGCGCCGATACGCAGCGTTTTGATGTCGTCCGGCGTTTTCAGCACGCCTTTACGAGCGATGAATTTTTGTCCGGTCGCGAAATAAGGGAGACTAAAGTTAACCTGCTTGGCGCGCTCATCGGTAATGGTGAAGTTCGCGGCAATCAGATCGACCTTCTGAGAGCTTAACAACGGAATACGGTTAGCGGGGTTGGTCGCACGTAGTTCAACCTTCACACCCAGCGCCTTACCAATCGCCTCGGCGATATCAACATCATAACCCACCAGCTTTTTGCTCTGCGGATCGACATAGCCAAACGGCGGATTGCTGTCGAAGACGGCAATTTTCACCACGCCCGCCTTCTGAATATCATCCAGTTTATCTGCCTGTGCAGCACCAGAAACGGAAGCCAATCCAGCCAACAAAGTCACTGTCAAAATCTGCTTTTTCATTCCCTGCCCCTTAATTATTACTCTATTAACAGCAGGCTATCAGCAGGGTGAAAACGCGGGAAATAACATAAAAAGCTATAATATAACCTTATGTTACTTCGGTATTCTGGCAGATTATCCTGACGATTCAGCGAGCCTTATCAGCGTATGCTGACAGAATAAACCAGGTCATCATTCCCCCGATGAGTCCCCAAAACGCCGCACCAATGCCCCACAACGTCAGCCCAGAGGCGGTGATCAGGAAAGTCACGACCGCAGCATCACGCTGTTTTTCATCCAGCAACGCGCGATACAGGCTGCCTGAAATCGTGCTGAGCAGTGCTAAACCGGCGATAGCGTGAATCAGCGGCTGCGGCAGTGCGGTAAAAAGCTGCCCGATAGATCCACCAAAAATGCCTGCCAGCAGATAAAACCCACCCGCCGCGACGGCAGCAAGATAACGTTTTTTCGGATCGGGGTGCACATCCGACCCCATACAGATCGCGGCGGTAATCGCGGCGATACACACGGAAAAACCGCCGAACGGCGTCAATATCAACGCGATTAATGCCGTAACGGTAATCAGCGGAGACACGGGAACCTGATAGCCAGCCGCTTTTAGCGTGGCAACGCCCGGTGCGTTCTGCGACGCCATAGTGACAATGAAAAACGGAATACCAACGCCCAGCAGAGACGCCCACGAAAAATGCGGCGTAATAAACTCCGGTACGGCAAACACCAGCGGCGAATCAGAAACCACAATTTGCCCACGCAATAACGCCAGCAACAAGCCAGCGAGCAGCGTTAATACAATGGCAAAGCGAGGGATCAGCCGACGACTGAGCAAATAGGTCACGCACATCGCGAAAGCGAGCCAGAAATCCTGTTGCAGAGAGAGAAATGCATCCGCGCCAAAACGCAGCAGAATCCCCGCCAGCATCGCGGCAGAAATGGCCTGCGGAATCACATTCATTAAGCGGGCAAACAGACCCGTGATCCCACAGACAAAGATAAGTGCAGAGGCAAACAGGAACACGCCAATCGCTTCATTGAGCGACGTACCCGGCAGACTAGTGACCAACAGCGCCGCCCCCGGCGTTGACCAAGCCGCGAGTATCGGCGCACGGTAATACAGCGATAGGCTAATAGAAGCCAGTCCTTGAGCAATCCCCAGCATACTTAACCAGCCGCCGATTTGTACCGCACTGGCACCCGCCGCTTCCGCCGCCTGAAAAATGATGGCGGCCGAGCTGGTGTAGCCCACCAACACCGCAACAAAACCGGCGATGAGCGTCGAAAAGGTGACATCTTTTAGCGCAAATGACGCTGGCATGGTATAGCATCTCACTCTGATCGTGCGCTATAACGCACAGGAAGCGTTAACATAGCAGCGTGCGTTATAACGCACAAGCGGGAGCCAGCATTGATGTCTGATGAACTAACCAGCCGCATTGGCAATACATTGAAAACGTTAAGGCAAGGGAAAGGCTGGAGCCTCACGCGAGCAGCAGAAGAAACAGGGGTGAGCAAAGCGATGCTGGGTCAGATCGAGCGTAGCGAATCCAGCCCGACAGTTGCTACCCTATGGAAAATCGCGACCGGTATGAATGTCGCATTCTCTACCTTTATTGAACCGACGCTCGCGGGTGAAGACGTAACGTATCGCTCAGGGACGGGTTCTGCATTCAGGGAAAACGAGGCGGGAATGCACGTTGTGCCACTCTTCCCCTTCGATGAAAAGCTGCGTTTCGATATGTTAGTTATTGAACTGGCTGCCGGTGCCAGCAGCACCTCATCACCGCACGAAAACGGGGTGATCGAGCATATTATTGTGCTGGAAGGCCAGTTGGAGATTACCGTTGATAGGCAGACGCACTTATTGTCCGCGGGTGACGCCCTGCGCTTTGCTGCTGATAGAGAACACCGCTATCACAACCCTACCGACATCACCGTGCGCTTCCACGATCTAATTCACTATCCTTAAAAACTAAATCGCTATAAAAATTAACGCCCTGCAAGCAGGGCGTTAGGCCGTTGACAAACTTATTTGTCGAACGAAAACGGGAGTGACGGAATAGAAGAGTAAAGCGTTTGCGCCATGGACAAAAGCGTCAGGAACGCTTTTGAACGTCGCTTGCGACGGCCCGGCAGGGTAAATCTCAGGGATGAGATTCATATCTGCGCAATCCGAGCTTACATGGACGTACTTGCAGCGTCTTTACGATCTATCCGTTACTACCGCTCTACGAACTTTATCAGCAACCTCTAGTTGTGGTAAGCAGTCGCAGACTTACTCTTCTTCTTCTTTCTTCTCTTTCTGCGCCAGCAATTTCTCCAGCGCATCACCACCAAGGTGACGGAAATCCTGACCTTTGACGAAGTAGAAGATAAATTCGCAAATGTTCTGGCAACGATCGCCGATACGCTCGATAGAGCGGGCGCAGAACAACGCAGTCAGTACACTCGGGATAGTACGAGGATCTTCCATCATGTGAGTCATCAACTGACGCACAATCCCTTCGTACTCTTTATCCACTTTCTTATCTTCACGATAAATACGGATCGCTTCGTCCAGATCCATTCGGGCAAACGCATCCAACACGTCATGCAGCATCTGCACGGTGTGGCGGCCCAATGATTCCAGACTGACCAGCAGCGGCTGATGCTGATGGGAGAATTTCTCCAGTGCGGTGCGGCAGATTTTATCCGCCACGTCACCAATACGCTCCAGTTCGGAGATAGTTTTGATGATCGCCATCACCAGACGCAGATCGCTGGCGGTGGGCTGACGTTTCGCAATAATGCGCACGCAGGCTTCATCGATCGCCACTTCCATCATGTTAACTTTGGAGTCGCCTTCAATCACCTGCTGAGCCAGTTCCGCATCCTGATTATGCATTGCGGTAATCGCGTCACTCAGTTGCTGCTCCACCAGCCCGCCCATGGTCAGGACCTGCGTGCGGATGTGTTCCAGTTCGGCGTTAAACTGACCGGAAATGTGTTTGTTCAGATTCAGATTATCCATGATGCTTTCCTAATCAACCGTAACGGCCGGTGATGTAATCTTCAGTCTGTTTCTGCCGTGGAGCAGTAAACAGGGTATCAGTATCGCTGAACTCAATCAGTTCACCCAAATACATGAACGCCGTATGATCTGAACAACGCGCTGCCTGCTGCATGTTGTGAGTCACGATGACCACGGTGTAATCTTTTTTCAGCTCGGAGATCAGCTCTTCAATACGGCCGGTAGAAATCGGATCGAGTGCAGAGCAAGGTTCATCCAGCAGCAAGACATCTGGGCGAATCGCAATACCGCGTGCAATACATAAACGCTGCTGTTGACCACCGGACAGGCTATAGCCGCTCTGGTGCAGCTTATCTTTCGTTTCTTGCCACAGCGCCGCTTTGGTCAACGCCCACTGAACACGTTCATCCATATCAGCGCGGGACAGTTTCTCAAACAGGCGAACACCAAACGCGATGTTATCGTAAATGGACATAGGGAACGGCGTCGGTTTCTGGAAAACCATACCCACCTTGGCACGCAGCAGCGCGATGTCTTGCTTATCCGTCAGGATGTTATTGCCATCCAGCAGGATATCGCCTTCGGCGCGCTGCTCAGGGTAGAGCTGATACATTTTGTTCAGCGTACGCAGCAGCGTGGATTTACCACAGCCGGACGGGCCGATAAACGCAGTAACCTGATTCGCGGCAATATCCAGCGTAATGTTTTTCAACGCATGGAATTTTCCGTAGTAGAAATTCAGATCGCGTACCTGGATTTTATTGGTGGATGTCTCAGTAGTCATACTCATCAAGACTTCTCTCTTTTTCCTGGCGCCGCCGGGCAACGCCTTGAATTTATTTAATGTTTATCAGAAAACTAATGTTTTTAGCGAACTAATGTGTCTTCGGGGAGAAAATAACACGCGCCAGAATATTCAGTAGCAGAACGCACAGCGTAATCAGCAGTACACCCGCCCAGGCCAACTGTTGCCATTCCACAAATGGGCTCATCGCAAATTTGAAGATGGTAACGGGCAGGTTAGCAATCGGATGCATCATATCCGTGCTCCAGAACTGATTCGACAGCGACGTAAACAGCAACGGCGCCGTTTCCCCGGCAATACGCGCGATAGCCAGTAACACCCCGGTGATGATGCCCGATACCGATGCTTTCAGCGTAATCGCAGAAATCATTTTCCATTTCGGCGTACCCAGCGCATAAGCGGCTTCACGCAGGCTATCCGGCACGAGTTTGAGCATGTTCTCGGTGGTACGAATCACAATCGGCACCTGCAACAGCGCCAGCGCAATTACCCCAGCCCAACCGGAGAAGTGCTGCATCTTTGCCACCACGAGCGTGTAGACAAACAGGCCGACCACAATGGACGGCGCTGACAGCAGAATGTCATTGATGAAACGAATCACTTCAGCGATCCAGGATTTACGACCGTATTCCGCCAGATAGATACCCGCCATAATGCCCAGCGGCGTACCCAGCAGCGTCGACCACAGGATCAGCAATCCGCTCCCGACGATGGCATTCGCCAACCCACCACCCGCGGTATTTGGCGGTGGTGTCATTTCGGTAAATAACGCCAGAGACATGCCATCCACGCCTCGGGTAACGGTCGAGAACAGGATCCATACCAGCCAGAACAGGCCGAAGGCCATCGTAGACATGGATAAAAACAGTGCAATACGGTTTTTCTGGCGGCGCCAGGCCTGCATTTTACGCCGTGAGCGTTCCAGTGCGGCTTCTTGTTCTATGCCTAATGTAGCCATTAGCGCGCCCCCTCATTTTTTGCCAGACGCATAACCATCAGTTTTGAACACGCCAGAACAATAAAGGTAATCACAAACAGGATTAGCCCCAACTCCATCAGCGCCGCGGTATGCACGCCGGATTCGGCTTCGGCGAATTCATTCGCCAGCGCAGAGGTAATACTGTTTCCTGGCATATAGAGTGAAGCGCTGTCGAGCTGGTAGGTGTTGCCGATGATAAAGGTCACTGCCATGGTTTCCCCCAAAGCGCGCCCCAACCCCAACATCACCCCGCCGATGACACCGTTCTTGGTGTAAGGCAGCACAATGCGCCAGATCACTTCCCACGTCGTACAACCGATGCCGTAGGCAGACTCTTTCATCATCACTGGCGTTTGCTCAAACACATCACGCATGACCGCCGCAATGTACGGAATAATCATGATGGCCAGAATGACGCCAGCTGCCAGAATACCAATCCCGAACGCCGGGCCGGAGAACAGTGCGCCAACAATAGGAATGCCGGACAGGACGTTGCCTACCGGCTGCTGGAAATATTTGGCAAACAGCGGAGCAAAAATGAACAGCCCCCACATGCCGTAAACAATACTCGGAATGGCCGCCAGCAATTCAATCGCCACGCCAAGCGGACGTTTCAACCAGGTTGGTGCCAGTTCAGTCAGAAATAACGCAATCCCGAAGCTAATCGGAATCGCAATAATCAGTGCAATCAGTGAGGTCACGATGGTGCCGTAAATCGGAACCAGCGCACCAAACTGCTCTGCGGGCGCATCCCACTCTTTCGTCCACAAGAAGGAAAAACCGAACTTCTCGATGCTGGGCCAGGACGCCACAATCAGGGAAACAATAATGCCTCCCAATAGCAGTAGCGTGACCAGCGCCGCCAGTTTTACCAGCGCGCTGAAGAGGATATCGCCATATTTTCCCGGGGCTTTGATAGTTGGCTTGTACTCCGCCATACGTCTCTCTTCTCGTTTTAACTACATTTAATAAGCTATTGAAGGCAGAGAGGCTTATCACCTCTCCGCCCCGATACGACGTGTTATTCCACTACCGTATTCCCAGAACCTGACAACCTCATCACGATCTGGTTATCAACACGACGGTTGTCGATACAATAATCAGTACAGTGCTTTACCGCTGCTGTCTTTGACCTGAGTTTTCCAGGCAGCACGGATTTGCTCAGTCACTTCTTTTGGCAGTGTGGCGTAATCCAGTGCTTCTGCTTGCTCACCGCCTTTCTTGAACGCCCAGTCGAAGAATTTCAACACTTCAGCGCCCTGCTCAGGTTTTTCCTGTTTGGTGTGAACCAGGATAAACGTGGTTGACGTGATCGGCCATGCATCAGCGCCTTTCTGGTTAGTCAGATCCTGAGCGAAAGACTTGCTCCAGTCGATCTCTTTGGCCGCGTTGCTGAAACTTGCGCCAGTCGGGCTAACCGCTTTGCCATCGGCAGAAATCAGTTTGGTGTAAGCCAGGTTGTTCTGCTTGGCATACGCATATTCTACGTAACCGATAGAACCAGGCAGACGCTGTACGAACGCCGCGATACCATCGTTACCTTTACCGCCCAGACCGGTCGGCCAGTTCACAGTAGAACCAGCACCAATCTTCTCTTTCCACTCTGGGTTCACTTTCGCCAGATAGCTGGTGAACACGAAAGACGTACCAGAACCATCAGCGCGGCGAACCACAGCGATGTCCTGATCCGGCAGCTTGGCATTCGGGTTCAGCTTGGTGATCGCTGGGTCGTTCCATTTTTTGATGTTGCCCAGGTAGATATCACCCAGTGTTTTACCGTCCAGCGTTAATTCGCCAGATTTGATACCAGGAACGTTCACTGCCAGTACCACACCACCGATAACGGTTGGGAACTGGAATAAACCATCCTGTGCTAATTTGTCGTCAGCCAGCGGCGCATCAGAAGCCCCGAAGTCTACCGTTTTAGCGATAATCTGTTTTACACCGCCAGAAGAACCGATCCCTTGATAGTTAACTTTATTGCCGGTTTCTTTTTGATAGGAGTCAGCCCATTTAGCATAAACAGGCGCTGGGAATGTCGCACCGGCACCGGTGAGGTTAGCAGCAGCAAAAGCAGAAAATGCCGTCAAAGAAAAGGTTGCCGCAACAACACTGGCAAGAGTGGTACGCATCAGTTTCATAATCCCTCCTGTGGGATACTCGACGTGTCGACGTAGAGTCGTTATCAATCAGAGTTATCAAATCAGAGTGTAGTTCGCAGGAGGAAAAATAGGACAATTTGGTGACAGTAAAATGTACACAACATGACAGTTTTATGACAATAACAGCAAGCGGGAAAATTCAGGCCTTTTTAACCCTGAGGGGCTTTACTGCGGATGATTTGAATCCCCGTCATCAACTGATTTCTGAGACGAACGTCAGTAGGGCAAAGCCCATGCAAAACCGATGAACCCGAAAGGCTGACTTGTGGGTATTGACCTGCCGAAACCTGTACACCCTTCGATGTACAGGCTCTATTTTATACGACCAAATCGCTCAAAAATCGCTTCGCACGGGGATGCTCAGGCGCAGTGAAGAACCGCGCTGGCGTTGATTTCTCTAAAATTCGTCCCTGATCCATAAACCAAATAGTATCGGCAACGTCACGGGCAAAATTCATTTCATGCGTCACACACATCATGGTCATTCCCTCTTGTGCCAGACCGCGCATCACGTTCAGCACTTCGCCGACCATTTCAGGATCGAGCGCCGATGTCGGTTCGTCAAATAACATGACAGGTGGCTTCATCGCCAGTGCGCGCGCAATTGCCACTCGCTGCTGTTGCCCACCGGAAAGTTGCGCAGGATACGCTTGTGCTTTGTGTGACAACCCCACCCGCTCAAGCAATTCTCCCGCGTTCTTACGCGCTTCTGAACGTTTCATGCCCAGTACCTTGATCGGCGACATCATAATGTTATCAATGACCGATACGTGCGGGAACAGGTTGAAGTTCTGAAAGACAAAGCCAATGCGTGTACGAAGTTGATTCAGTCGCGTGCTGGTGCCATGAATATCAATGCCATCAAATAAGATCTGCCCTTGTTCAATAGGCTCTAAACGATTGACGGTACGAATTAGCGTGGATTTTCCAGAACCTGATGGGCCACAAACCACCACCACTTCACCGGGTTTAACTTCAGCACTCAAATTGGTCAGCGCCTGATATTCACCGTACCATTTATTGACCTGATTAAATAAAATCATCGGGATCATGGTGCCTCCTTCTTCAGATTAGGGTTGGCGAAAAATAATTGATGATGGTCATCATCACCCGACGGGGATTGCCCATTCAGCCGCTTGTTGGCAATCCAGCTTTCAAGTCGGTTCGCTAAAAAAGTCAAACTAAAACAGATGATGTAGTAACTCAGCGCGACAATGGCGAAGACCTGAAACGGTTTGGTAAGCAGTTGGTTACTCACCTGATTAGCCGCGTAGGTCAGCTCAGGAACGTTAATCACATAGCCCAATGTGCTGTCTTTGATAATCGACACCAGTTGGCTGATGAGGCTTGGCAACGAGTTAAATAGCGCCTGGGGTAAGATCACCAGCCGCAAGGCTTTCAGGTGGCTCATACCCAATGCACGCGAGGCTTCATATTGCCCTGACGGCAGCGCCTGAATCCCTCCGCGCACAATCTCGGCAATGTAGGCGCTCTCGTAAATCACGAGTGTGCATAGCATGGTCGAAAAACCGCTGATGTTATGGCCGATAAGCAGAGGCACACAGAAATAGGTCCAGAACACGACCATCATCAGTGGAATGCCACGCAGCGTATATACCCAGCACGTGGCGGGCCAGCTTAACCAGCGCCACGGAGATAGCCGTGCCAACCCAACCAAAACACCAAGTGGGAACGACAGCAACACCGCGAGCAATGAAATCAACAGGGTACAGAGTACACCGCCGAGTGGTCCGCTCGGGTATTGCCCTACCAAAAGCAACATTCCGTGGTCACGCAGGATCGTGAAAATATCAAACATCGTCGTTACCTCGCATACACACGTTGATAGTGACGCGATAGCAGCGCCCCCGCCCCCATCAGTAGCAGGGAAAATATCAAATACCCTAGCGTGCCAATCAAATAAGCTTCAAAGGTGCGGAACGTCTGGTTCTCTAGATCGCGAGTTATGTACGTCAGTTCCGCTACGCCAATCACCATTGCCAGACTGGTGTTTTTAAATAGCAGTACAGTGTGGTTGATCAGCGACGGCAGCGCGTTGCGAATGCCCTGCGGCAGGATCACAGAACGCATTGAGCGCATAAAACTCATACCCAGTGCGCGGGATGCCTCATTTTGCCCGTCTGGAATAGCGCGAAGACCACTGCGGATATCCTCCGAAAAATAGGCAGCCTGACACAAACCAAGCGCAAACATCGAGAACAGGAATTCAGCATTGAAGCTGTTGATCCACATTTGCAGCGATTCCGGCAACAGCGTGGGAATAGCGAAGTACCACATCATCAACTGAATGAGAGTGGGTACATTACGATGATAAGAGACGTAGGCGGCTACCAGCCATATTGCTACGCGGCGCTCTGTCAGCCTTATCACCAGCAGTATTAGTGCAATGAACATGGCCAGCAGCCAGGCCCCCACAGCCAGTTTCAGCGTAATCATTGCACCTTCAACAATCACGTCTGCATAACGGCCTGTCATAAAGGTTGTGAAATCGAGCGCCATATAATGTACCCCCTTGAAAATCAGGCGATACTGTCGCCAGGCCGCATGGTAGAAAGCCCGCCAGGTACTTGCAGCGTCGGAGTAATCTCGATATTACCGATGTTCACCGCTATCGGGGCACTAAGGGCAAACGCAACACAATCAGCGATATCTTGCGCCTGCGGCAGTTCAAATCCTTCGATAAAGCGTTTGCGCGCCTCTTCATAATCGCCAGACACATTGCCGAAAATATCCGTTGCGACACGGCCTGGGCAAATTTCGGTAACACGTACCCGCTTACCGTAACAGTCGACGCGCAGCTGGCGTGACAGGGCGTGCACCCCAGCTTTGGTGGCGTGATAAATGGAATTACCGTTGAAGTTATAAATCGCCGCAATCGAGGTGATGTTAATGATGTGACCACAATCCCGCGCCATCATTCCAGGCACCAGAAGCCGGCACAAGTGCAGCACCGCACGTAAATTGACATCCACCTGAGTGTCAATCACGTTTTCATCCGCGTTGAGGATAGATCCTGGGTGCGACACACCCGCATTATTGACCAGAATATCCACCTTAAGATCGCAACACAGTTCGGTCAGCGCAGGCAAATCTGCGACATCCACCGCATGCGGGATACACCCGGTGCGCTCAGCCAGTGCCGCCAATTGTTCACGGCGGCGGGCAACCGCGTGTACCGTGATGCCTTCCCGGCATAACCGTTCGACAATTGCCTCACCCATCCCAGCGGATGCTCCGGTTACCAGGGCAACGTTATAATCCGAAAATGGCATTGAACCTCTCCTATCATCATGCTGTTTTATTCTCTGTTTCGACTGTAAGCCGTTATTTCAGGTTGGTATAAGACATAAATGATGTGAGGCAATAAGGGGGTCTTATAATCCTGTCGAGGTTCGGATACGAAAAATTTCGCTTCCATATTCAACCTGTTGTTCATCTGTGAATTCGACAGCAACCACCGTGCCGCTGACCGTACTTCTTAGCGGTATGTACACCACACCGACTTTGATAAAACCCAGAACATCATTAACCTGCACATCTTTTTCTAGCGTCACGCAACACGCATCCAGCAAGGGATGACGCAATAAAAGCTTGCCGGGCAGAGGCGCACATACCGTAAAAATAACGTTTGGTGGCTCTGCCGGTTCGACAGAGGGAAGCGTAACTGGCACAGTCGGTACACGGGCCATACGCACCGACCAACCTTTCCCATTAATTTCGATGCGATTAATGGCTGTTTTTCGCAGTGTTTTTGCAAGCAGGCGAAGTTCGGCGAGTGTCATTGTCTTTGGTTTCATCTCTGGCCAATCACTGGCATAAGTCGTCATGCATCTGCACATAGGCAAGATGTCCTGACAACACTCTACCCTGACCGCTATGCGGGTCAGTAAGAGGGTTTCGCTTTACGGGGATAAGCGCGGCTTATTAACTCACCAAGGTCAAGGGTCGGTTGTCTGGTGTTCTATCCGCCATTAGCGACAGAAGAATATTTTTCACGACTTCCGCAGGTTCAGAGAGCGACAGATGATCGGACATACAGAATGAGAGTGACGCATAGATATCTGGATCGATGATTTTCGCCATCCACGCATTGGAGGCATTCAACATGCTACGCGCCGCCGAATCCGGCATGATCGTACAGCCCATACCCGCCGCCAGAACGGCATTGAGCGTGGTTTGCGATTCAATTTCGCATTTAACCTGATAGGTCAGCCCCTCTTTTATAAACGCCTCATCCACGATTTTGCGCATAATGTTGTAAATACGTGGTAAGAACAGATTGTGTTGTGCGACCTCCGCCAGCGTAATTTCTTTTTTCGGTTTCATCAGGCTATTTGGGCAAACAAAGCACAAAGGTTCTTTCATCAAGGGAATAAAACGCAGCCCGTGGATATTTCGGTTGTCATAAATCACCGCCATATCCATGCGACCATTCATGATCAACTCGCTCAACGTAGTGCCGAAATTTTCATTGAAATAGAGAACAATGCCGGGATACTGGCGCTGAACTTCAGCCATTAAAGGAAGCGCAAGCTGCTGAGCCGCCGTTCCCGGCGCGAGCCCTACCGACACACTGCCACTCAATTCTCCACCCGCTCGATCAATGGCACTCTGTGCCTGCGCGCACTGGCGTAAAATCGCCTGGGCGTGACTATAAAGGATCTTCCCCGCGTTAGTCGGCGTGACACCCCGCTTGGTGCGGATCAACAGTTTCTGGTTCACTTCACCTTCCAGCGTAGCAAGTTGCTGGCTCAACGCAGGTTGGGCGATATGCAGAATATCCGCAGCCTGGGTCAGGCTACCCACATCGACAATTTTGATGAAATACTTCAAGCGACGCAGATTCATTGATGGTGTCTCCCTCATATCACAACATCCATACAAGCAATGCATGTGCCAGTTATGATGCGCCTCAACGACAGTCGTGCCAGCAAAGGTGGGAACTGAAATACGCTACGTCCAACCTTCTGGTGGAACGCACCGTTGCAGAGCAGATCCACGACCCGTTGCATCACGAAGGGATAAACCGTTCGGTTAACTATCGCATTCAGTTATGTCCCCACAACAAAGCAGTATTAACGGCTCACACCATCGGTTCCCTATCCTCAACACACGTCACCTCGTTATTGATGACATTCACCTACTGCGCCCCTGCGTGGTCTCCCGCTGACTCATGACCTGGAACACCTGTGATATGCCAGATATTGCCGATCGACTTAATAACATTGCTATTTCCGCGTCCGTCGCGATGACGCAAAAAGCACGTGACCTTGCCGCTCAGGGTATTGATGTGGTTGGGCTTTCAACCGGTGAACCGGATTTCCCTACTCCGGTGCACGCGATTGAAGCGGCTTATGCTGCCGCACTCGCGGGTGATACGCGTTATCCGCCGACCGACGGTACACCCACGCTACGGGCGGCTATTCAGCGCAAATTCAAGCGCGATAACCATCTCAACTACGACATCAGCCAAATCATTACCTCTGGCGGTGCACGGCAGATTATTTTCAATGCCATGATGGCAACGATAAATCCGGGTGATGAAGTGGTCATCCCCACACCTTCGTGGATAAGCTACGCCGACATCGTGAAATTTGCTGGCGGTACGCCAGTGCCAGTCGCTTGCCGTGAAGAACACGGTTTTAAACCCTTGTCGCAAGATATTGCTCATGCGATCACGCCGAAAACCAAATGGCTATTGCTGAATTATCCGAGCAACCCTACGGGGTCTGTGGCAAGCCGCAGTGAGTTGCAGGCTATCGCCGATGTGATGTTGGATAATCCACACGTCTGGGTCATGACCGATGATATTTACGAGCACCTGACTTATGACGACTGCGAATTTTTGACTATGGCGCAGGTCGAGCCACGCCTGTTTGATCGCGTACTCACGGTAAACGGTGTATCAAAAGCATACTCGATGACAGGCTGGCGACTGGGCTTTTGTGGCGGCCCTGTCGCGTTAATCAAAGCAATGAGTAATGTGAACACGCAAAATGCGGGCGGCATCGCGACATTAGCGCAGGCAGCAGCAATTGCCGTATTAGATGGCCCACAGGATCTGCTTAAAGAACGCGCCGCGATTTATCGCCAGCGTCGGGATTTCGTACTGGAAAAACTGGCAGCCATTGACGGCCTGCGCTGCCACAAACCGCAGGGCGCTTTTTATCTGTTTGTGAATATCGCCCATTTTATTGGCAAGACGAGTGCTGGCGGGCGGCGCATTGAAAGCGATGCTGACTTTGTCATGGCACTGATTGAAGAGCAACACGTCGTGACGGTGCAAGGTGCCGCCTATGGCATGAGCCCGTATATTCGTCTTTCTTACGCCACAAGCATGGAACGCCTTGAGACGGGATGCGCACGCCTGGGTGCATTCTGCAACGGTTGTCATTAAACGATCCCTCTTCACTCAACACAGGGTGAAGAGGGTAAAAATGAGGTTCTCGCCAGTTAGCGGGGGAGCTTATGATGGGGCGATAACATCCGCTGCGGGCGCGACAGTTCCACCACAGGCTTCGATTTCACTACGAACAATGGCAGCCAGTTCGACCGACCCCGGCGTGTCGCTGTGTACCAAAATAGACTGAGCGCGAACAGAAATCATATCCCCTTCAATGGTCTTGACCGTGCCTTGTTCCAAAAATTGGCGTACACGGTCGCGCACCTGTGTTTCTTCACTAATCAACGCCCCAGCGGTGCCGCGCGGCACCAAATGCCCCTGTGCATCATAGGCGCGATCCGCTAAGAATAGCGTGAGGCTTCTCAATCCAGCCTCACGGGCGGCGCGTTCGATAATAGTATCCGGCTGAGAGAAAATAATCATTTCAGGATCAAGACGATGAATGGCCTGCATCACCTGAAGAGCCAATATGTCATCGCGGTTGATCATATTGCCCATCGCCGCATGAAAACTGACGTGCGAAACACGCATGCCTTCATTTTCTGCCAACGCGCATAGCGCACCAATTTGATACACCACCAGTTGGCACAGTTCGTCAGCGCTAAAGGCCATTTCTTTGCGCCCAAAACCTAATTTATCAGGCAAGCCTGGATGCGCGCCGATCCCCACACCGTGGGCTTTTGCCAGCCGCACCATCCGCGTCATGATCGCCGGATCGCCGGCATGAAAGCCACAGGCAATATTGGCGGACGAAACAATCCGCATCATGGCATCATCATCGCAGACACGCCAGACGCCAAAACCTTCGCCCATGTCAGAATTCACATCAATTTTCATTATGTCCTCTGCTCAATCATCGATGCCAGCGGCAGCGCGAACACTTTCAGACGTGCCAACCAGCGCTCAGTGGCTCGTCGTACCACAACGGCCTCTTTTGCGTCGCTTTGAATAAACTGAATCGACTTCCCAGCCTGTAGCTGACCAAGACGCCAGAGATCTTCTTCAATCACACAGGCCATTTTGGGATAGCCGCCCGCCGTATTAGCATCGCTCAACTGAATGATTGGCTCACCCGCTGGCGGGACTTGTACAATGCCGGGGATGAGCCCGTAAGAACGCATATCAATAACGCGGGAAGGCTGGATAGGTTCACCCGCCAATCGGTAACCTGTTCGGTTACTTTGCAACGACACTTGCCACGGTTGCTGCCAGAAACGTGCCGTGTCGTTAGCAAACAGGTGATACTCCCCCGAGGGAATTGCGCGGATGGGTAGGACGCCATTCTCGGCGACAGGGAAAACATCTCGCAGGGCGATATCCGGCGGTTCAACACCCATACCGCAAGCGGGCAGCGGCGGAGCGGTGGATTCGCCGACGGGCAAGATATCCCCTTTCTCTATCGGCCGACCGTGTAACCCGCCAAAACTACCGCGCAGCGCCGTACTACGCGACCCCATAACCAGCGGCACATCAATGCCCCCCGCGACACACAAATAACCGCGAGCACCGGAGCGTGGGAAACGCATTTCCAACACCTGATCTTTTTCCACGCGACAACCCCACCACGGCGGTAGCTCCACACCATCAAGTAGAGCACGGCAATCTGCCCCCGTGAGCGCAATAGACATCGCTTGATGAAAGCGCACACACAGTGGGAAAACCTGCACTTCAATAGCAGCGGCGTTATCGTCGTTGCCGAGAAGCGTATTCCCCACCCGTAATGCCAGCGGATCCATTACGCCGCTCACCGATACGCCAAGATGCCGAAAATGCGTACGCCCTAAATCCTGTACCGTATTCAGTGCGCCCGTTCGCTCAATTTCAATCACAGCTCAATCCTCTGCGGTATAAAGCGGATGGTATCGCCTGGCGCCATCAACGCAGGGCTATCCGCTAGGGGATCAAACATCGCCAGATCGGCAAAACCAATGGCATTCCAGCCGTTCGGCCCTGTCAGCACCGACACACCCGTTTGTGGCCCACCGATGGTGACCGTGCCTTTAAGCATATTGAGCGACGGCACTTTTTTACGTGGCGTAGCAAGTAACGGATCAAGACCGTGCAAATAGCCAAACCCCGGTGCACTACCAAGAGCAAATACCGTGTAGTTGCCCTGATAGTGACGGCGAATCACCTCTTTCGCAGAGAAGCCCGTATGGCGACAGACGTCATCCAGATCGCTCGCCAGCTCGCCGCCGTATGTCACAGGAATATCAATACGTTTGCCTTCAGGGTGAATCTCACTGGCCTGCTGCCAATAACATCGCAGCCGTTGCGGGAAATCATCAGGATCGTCCGGTGTCACACGCAACAAAACCAGCAGGTTAGTCACACCAGGAATTAATGACTCCACCTCATCACGCCCTGCGAGCATCTGTGCCAGCGACCAGATACGGCGCTGAACAGCCAAGCTGAACTCGCCCGGTGCTTCAACCAGCCAGGCACGGCTGCCCATCGTGGATAGCTTTACCGTATCGGCATTCTCGGCTTTATTCAGCATAGGCAGGTCATGTGCTAACAGCCCCATAACTTATTCCAGCGGTTCAAATTTCAGGTTAGCCAACGGCTGAACGCGTTCTTCGCGTACCATTTTGTATTCGGTATTAGGGCCAATCCAAGTATCCCAAATACCATCAATGGTGCCGTTATCATCCATGGTTTTCAGGCTGCTGTTGACCTTCGCCAGTAGCGCGGGTTCATCGCGTTTCATGCCCACACCAATCGGCTCCAGCGCCATTGGCTCTTTTATCATCGCCAGCTCAATGCCATCTTTTTTCGCCTGAGATATCATTTTGATACCCGTCATGGTGTTGGTCACAAAACCTACGGCTTTATTTTGCTGTAGCGCTAGGAAAGCAGAGGCCGAATCCTGGAAAGTTACCGCTTTGCCGCCTTTCAGGTGAATGGATTGCTCAGATGTGGTGCCTTTGGTTGCGCTAATACGTTGGCCTTTGAAATCCTCAATAGCCTTATCCGCATTGGCTTTTTTTACCAACAGCATCTCTTTAGCGACATAGTACGGGTCGCTAAACTGAATCTGATTACCACGGGTTTTGGTATAGGCGAGGTTGGCAATCAGCACGTCTGCACGCCCTGTCGCGATGACCGCGATACGAGCCTCCACGGAGGTTGGAACCAGCGTAACCTTCACCCCCATCTCTTTTGCCAGTGCATGACACAAATCCACGTCCATGCCTGCCAGTTGGCGAGTTTTCGGATCGGGGGAGGAAAACGGCGGCACATCGGAATAGACCGCACATTGCAGATCACCGCGAGCGGTAATGTCGGAGAGCAAATCCGCTTTCGCCGGTGAAAAAACCAAAACCAGTGGCAAAGCCAGCACCGAACAAGCGCTATATTTCAAAGTCATGATGTTTCTCCAAAGTGTGAATTCGTTGAATACACGCCGTTGACTGCTAGCTCAGCGCTATTTATGGACTAAAAACGACTATATCGGCATTGCACTGAAGGAGGTAAGACAGAAACCCTGTTGCGGGATATGTAATTTATATGACGTCGGACGGGTAACAATAAGTAAACGTTATTCTGGCAGAGCAAAATTATCTTATCGGACGCATGATGGCCGTAATAAGGTTGTGCGGTCTACGTACGTAACTAATAGGGTAATGCCATGAATGCCAGACTCGGGGTGTCGCTGAAAATCCTCTCAGCACTGTGCGCCACGCTAATGCTGGCCTGTGTTAAAGGACTAAACGGTGCGATCCCTACCGGTGAGGTCATTTTTTTCCGATCTTTTGTCGCATTATTTCCGCTTCTGATTTGGCTGAAAATTCAGGGCAACATCCGGCAACGGATAAAAACTAAAAATATTTTCGGTCACCTAATTCGCGGTTTTTCCGGCACTGGCGGTATGTATTTTAATTATCTGGCACTGGTCTATATTTCGCTGGCAGACGCGACAGCCATTAGTTATGCCGCACCGCTATTTACCGTATTAATGGCGGCTATTTTATTAAAAGAAAATGTTCACTTTTCCCGTTGGCTAGCAGTGATAGTTGGCTTCTGCGGCATTCTAATTATGCTTTCCGCTAAGTTAACCATTAGCAACGGGCTATTTTCATCTGGCTTTGCGCTGGATGGTACCGCACTCGGTGCCACATTTGCCCTACTTGCCGCCGCCTGCGCGGCCACGTCGAATATACAAATCCGTTTTTTAAATGGCGTGGAATCACCCGGAGCTATTGTCTTTTATTTTTCCCTGATGACGACGCTGATTGGGCTGTTTACGCTGGTATTTGGCTGGAAAATGCCACATGGCTGGCAGTGGCTGTTACTCATAGGCTGCGGCCTGTTTGGTGGGATAGCACAAATTTTAGTTACCCTCAGCCTGCGCTATGCAGATGCGTCGCTATTGGCACCGTTCGATTACACCACGCTGGTGTGGTCGATGGTGATCGGTTATTTATTCCTCGATAACCTACCGGGATATGCCACCCTGATGGGGGCATCCGTGGTAGCGCTAGCCGGAATTTTCACTATCTGGTGCAATCGACGCCAACGTAAAGGACATATTTTCCGTTCATCCTAACAGCTGAGCCTGTGGCCCCAGCCGTTGTTAATCAATCATATAATCCCGCCCCCTTAGCGATGCCAGAGAGCAAATGTGGGTACTCTCAATCCATTATTGCCAACGGCGGAAAATCAGCGACGTATTGATGCCGCCAAAGGCGAAGTTATTAGACTGAATGTAATCAGTCTCAATATGGCGTGGCTCACCCATGATGTAGTCCAATTCGCCGCAGTCTTCCGCAGGTTGCCGTAAATTAAGCGTCGGTGCAAACCAGCCTTCACGCATCATCTCGATACTCATCCACGCTTCAAGCGCACCACAGGCACCCAGCGTGTGACCGAAATAGCTTTTTAGCGACGAAATCGGTGTGGATTTACCGAACACAGCGGCGGTTGCCAGACTCTCCGCGACGTCACCCCGATCGGTTGCTGTACCATGGGCGCTGATATAACCCACATCACTGGGCTGCAACCCTGCACAGCGCAGCGATCCTTCAATACAAATCTGCATGGTTTCACGCTGGGGCTGCGTGATATGTGCCGCATCACAGTTGGTGTAAAACCCAACCAGTTCAGCATAGATCGTCGCCCCACGCGCCAATGCATGTTCAAGCTCTTCCAGCACTAACGTACCAGCCCCTTCGCCGATAACCAAACCGTCGCGGCTGGCGTCAAAAGGAGACGGCGTAGTCTCTGGCGCATCGTTGCGTTGGCTGGTGGCAAACAGCGTATCAAACACGGCTGCCTCCGATGGACACAGCTCTTCCGCACCGCCAGCAACCATTACCGTCTGATAGCCATGGCGTATTGCTTCCCAAGCATAGCCAATCGCCTGACTCCCCGATGTACAGGCACTGGACGTCGGAATCACACGGCCGCGCAGCCCAAAAAACAGACAGGCATTCACCGCCGTAGTATGCGGCATCATCTGCACATAGGTCGTACCGGTAATATTATTGGTGTGCTTTTCTGTCAGCATGGTGGCGAATTCGCTCACCGGCCCCGTGCTCCCCGTTGAAGAACCGTAAGCAATGCCGGTTTCTCCATTCGTCAGCACCGGATGACCAATCAACCCTGCCTTTTCCAGCGCCAATTCGGTGGCTCGAGTTGCCATCAGGGACACGCGCCCCATCGAGCGGATGCGTTTACGCGTGTAGTGCTCTGGCAGACTGAAGTTATCAATCGGCGAACCCAACTGCGTATTCAGGCCATCATAAACCTGCCATTCGGGCATCTTACGTATAGCATTGTGCCCTGCGCGCAAACCGTCAGAGACGTTTTCCCAAGATTCACCGAATGCGGTAACCCCGCCCATTCCCGTTACCACCACGCGACGCATCACAGCATCCCTCCATTAATAGAAATGACCTGACGCGTGACATAACTCGCGATATCGGACATAAGATAACTCGCCAGCCCTGCGACTTCTTCCGCCTGCCCCATGCGTTTCATCGGGATCATCTTCATTGCTTCTTCAACGGCGACCGGCTCCATTTGAATCATGCCAGTATCAATCAAGCCGGGTGCGATGCAGTTTACGGTGATTTTTCGCTTTGCCAATTCAATAGCCAACGCTTTCGTTGCGCCGATAATGCCCGCTTTCGCTGCGCTGTAGTTGACCTGCCCCCGATTCCCCATAATCCCGGAAACAGAAGACAACGTGATAATTCGTCCGCCTTTACGCAAGCCGATCATCGGCATCACACAGGGATGGATCACGTTATAAAAGCTATCGAGATTGGTGTGAATCACGCTATCCCAAGCCTGCTCGTCGAGGGCGGGAAAGGCGCCGTCACAGGTGATACCGGCATTACTGACCACGCCATAGTAGGCACCGTTCGCCTCAATATC
Organism: Pectobacterium atrosepticum; assembly: GCF_000740965.1. NCBI lineage: Bacteria > Pseudomonadati > Pseudomonadota > Gammaproteobacteria > Enterobacterales > Pectobacteriaceae > Pectobacterium > Pectobacterium atrosepticum. The sequence goes on from NZ_CP009125.1 coordinate 4,962,313, forward strand.
CTGTTCAATAACGGTACGACACGTTTCTCGATCGGCAATATCGAAGCTCACAATACGACCGAAGCCGTTTTGATCCGAAATCTGGCGTAAGGTTTCCTTTGCCCCATTTTCATCCCGGTGATAATGCACAACCACGATAAAACCATCCGCCGCCAGACGCCGTGCAATCGCTCGACCGATCCCTTTGCTGGCACCGGTCACTAACACAGAACGCGTCATGCTTATTTTTCCGGTTTTAATAATAGTTTTTCCGGTTGTCATAATGGCTTTCCCTGTTCTAAAAGTATGTTTAACTCACGATCGTCGGGTTGATAGGTGTTCAACCGACCAGAGGCATACTTCTCTCCATCAATCGCTATTTCACCCTCAAAGCTACCAATTTTTTCGTCACGCATCACCAGCGTAACGGTCACATCAAGCAGGGATCCGGCAGGGAAAATAGCCTGTTGGCAGTGATAACCCCGCCCGCCGAGCAGCATGCCGGGACGCGGCTTCTCTTGCAACCCGAGGCTCTGACGCCCGTGCCAGCCAGACCAGACTCCGATCGTTTGAGCAATAATTTCGATACCAAACCAGGCTGGCAGATGTCCCTGTGCATTCAGAAACGGTGCCAAAATCCCCTCGCGGCTGACCGCCACACGACAGTGCGCGTGTTCATCATCAACATGGATCACCTCGTCCACCAGCACCATCGGGGCTGAATGGGGCAGATAATCTGCCGCAGCCAGATACTCACTCATGATTCTTCCCCAAAATCAGACACGTATTATTACCGCCAAACGCAAAGGAATTAGACAGAATCACCGAGCGGGCAAGCGGCGCAGACTCACGGAGCAAGCCGCATAATGGCAGTGACGCATCGGGGCGACTGTGTGAGAAATCCTGCGCTGGCAAAGGAAGATCACGCGTCAAAAGTAACCAGCAGAGCACGGCCTCACTAATACCGGCGGCACCCAGCGTATGGCCGGTGAGGTGTTTGGTTGAGCTACAGGGCACGCGATCGCCAAAAACGGCGTGAACCACATTAGCCTCAATCTGATCGTTCAGACGTGTGGCAGTACCGTGTAAATTGATATAACCCACATCCTCAGGCTGCAATCCGGCTTGTGACAATGCCATATTCATTGCGCGAATCGCCCCTTCACCTTCCGGGTGCGGCGCTGACATATGGTGAGCATCGGACGACTCACCTAAGCCCAAAACCGCCACACGATCGGGCTGTTTTCCGATCAACATCAGCGCAACGCCTTCACCGATCGTGATGCCATTACGTTCTTCACTAAACGGTTGGCAACGCGTTGAAGAGAGTGATTCAAGGCTATCGAAGCCATTCAGCGGCATACGACTCAGCGTATCTGCGCCGCCAACGATAGCCACATCCACCAGCCCGGCATCGATCAATCGTTTACCGCTGATCAGCGCTCTGGCGCTGGAAGAGCAGGCAGTTGATAGGGTGTAAGCTGGCCCATTTAACGCCAGATAGGCCGCCAAAAACTGGGAAGGATCGCCAAGTTCCTGCTGCGCATAGTGATAAGTGGAAAGATGTTCGCTGACATAGCGGTCGGCTTCATCCAACCCTGAAGTACTGGTTCCCAGAACCACCGCGACGCGGTCAGGGCCAAACTGCGCGATAGCCGCGTCCACTTGGGCCCGAATTTGCTCCAGTGCGGCCAGCAATAACTGGTTATTACGGCTGTTATGCGCAGCTAACTCCACCGGAATGGTCGGTAATTCCGCATCAACATTCCCGGTCCAACAGGGCTTATCATGCAATAACCATCCAGAGTCTGGACGCATGCCCGGCGCATGGCCGCTGGCAAGGTTGTCGGCAATCTCATCCAAATTATTGCCCAGCGCATTCAGCGCACCAACGGCGTTAATGTAAATCATGCTAGCTATCCAGATGTTGAATCACGATGTGATAACCAAAGACGAATTGCTGAACGCTGATCGGCACGCGCTGGTTATTCCGCGTCATATAGCGAATTTCAGTAATCAGCGTGCCGCGATTGTCACGCAACTGTCTCTTATCACCGCTATCTTTCAGCGACCAACCCGCTGGCAACTGCGTCTGCCACACCGCAATCGGCCAGTGGCTCAACATGATATCCGCCAGTACCTGACTGGCTGGCGGCAACTGAGGCAAGACAATGGACTGCTCAGAATGAATACCCTGAGCATCGTAGGTGACCTTAAACAGACGAATACCGATAGAGGAAAGCCCAACCAGCGACAGTTGCTTATCATCGGCATTCAACATCACCAACAGCGATTGCTGCTTACCGTCAAAGGTCCCCGTCAACAGCTGCTGTTCGTTGACCGACGGGGTAATCGCGGGTGCGGGTAGCGTCACTTTCACACCCGGTTTGAGCCACGCCTGTGGACGGTTGTCATCATGCTGCTTGCTGGCACAACCGCTCAATACCAGCACACCAATGAGCAGAAGCCCGCGTCGCAATAATGTCATTTCCGTTTCCCTTTTGAATCAGGCAACGCCAGAGGCGCTAGCAAAAAGGCGGTAAAAATACCGCTACAAAGCACAATCCCGAAGCTGCTGATGGCCTGAGTGCTGCTGAAAACCAACATACCCAGCGTCAACAGCGCGACGCACATCGCCAGCGTCACCGCCAGTAGCGAAGTCATCGGCGTACCACGCGGGTTGCTGAAAAATAGCGTGTAATTGATGCCAATACCCAGAACCAGAACCAACGCGAGTAATGAGAACAGGTTCAGCGAATGACCACTTAACGCCAGAACCGCCAAACCGCTGCCTAGCGACAACACCGACGGCACCACATTGACGACTCCACGACGTAGCCCAAGACGAATAACGTAACTCAGCGCAATCACTGCCAATGCTGCCGTCAGCAACCATCCCAGCATGGCGCGATAGAAACCGAACAGCGTGTCGAAGGTTGCTTTTCTGTCGATCCACTCCACGCCCGGCAGCGTTTTGGCCATCTGTCCCAGCGCAGCGCTATTGCTCACGCCGCTTACCGGAACCAGAACACCACTTTTCCCATTAGGTAACGTCAGCCACAGCAACCGCCATCCTTCACTTATTGGGCTATTCAGCCAGCGTTCTGGCGTTACTGGCATAGGCTGTATATCCGGCATGGCAACATCAACACCCGTGTCATTAAGACGCCCGATCACCGTTGCTGCTGCCGAAGCAATAAGCTGGCTATCACGCTGTTGCTGGGCCTGCGAAGAAAGCGGCAGTAACCGATACTGCTTTAACCACGCCTGTTGCTGCGCGTCACTCAGTTTCGGGGCGAGCTGTTCCAGACGCAGCAATGTCTCCTCCGCGCTGTCGCCGTAGACGACGAACCAGGTTTGATCGGCGCTCTGACCTGTTAGCGCCGTCAACTGCCGCTCTTGTTGCATCAAATCCTGCGGCAGCGCCTGTAGCTGGGAAATATCATCATTAACCTCCAGCCGCAGCAGCCCCACGATAGAAAGCACCAGTAGCGCCAGTGGAATCCCCACACGCACGACGCGCTGACGCCGCCATGCAGCCAGCCAGCGCCCCATCAACACCATCGCGGGAACCGGTCTAACGGGTAGCCCTTTAACCAGAAAAGGATACCAGCACACCACGGTCAGACAGGAGGCCGTCAGCCCGGTTGCAGCGAACACCGCCAACTGCTGTAAGCCGGGGAACGGTGCCAGTGCCATGATCAGGTAGGCTACCACAGCGGTGCCCAGCGCGAGCAAAAGGGCTGGAAGCACCTTTTTCAGGCTTTCCATTGCGGAAACATGACCGCCGTGAACCATCCTTTCGGTCAAATAATAGAGTGTATAATCCGCTGAAATACCGACGATGCTGAGGCTCATCACCAGCGTCATCAAATGCAGCTCACCGAATAGCAGCAGGGTGAAGACGGTACCTGCTAGCGCACCGATACCCACCGATAATCCACATAACAGCAGCGGTCGCGGTGAACGAAAGACAAAGAAGATCAGCAGCAGTACGCCAGCCACGGTGGCGACACCAAGGGTCGAAACATCCTTTTTAGCCTGTTGGCTGGCATAGTTACTGAACAATACCGTCCCGCGTGTTAATACCTCGGCGTCGGGGTATGCGGCCTTGAGATCGCGCTCAAGGATACCCAGCTTATCAACCAATTGTTGGTTACGCGCCATGTCGAAGGAACCACCGCTGAGCTCACCGTGCAGAAAATACCAGATACGACCTTGCGCATCTTTTGCCGTTAGCCAGCCTTGTGACAGCCCCAGTTGGCTGGCATTTTGCTGCAACGCCAGTTGTGATCCACGCACCAGCATTAAGGGATCGTGATTCAACTCCTTGCCGCTTACGCCAGCAAACGCGGAATAAAGCTGTGCCAGTACCCAATCAGCCTGCGCTACGCCGCCATTTTCCAGCCGCGCACGCGTGGTGGGATCGACCAGACCATTGCGATGTTCAAAAACGAATTTTCCCCACCGCTGCTGCTGCTCGGCATCAATCGGGCCGTTGACCTGTTGTAGATCGGGAAGCGCACGCAGGTGTTTCAGCCACCAGTCCGCTACAGCGGGTTCCGCCTGCTTGCCCGGCGTCACCAGCCACACCATCTGCCGATCGAGGCGCTGCATAAAGCCTTGCTGTAGCTCAGGGGGAAGTGCGCCCATCGATTGCTTGGGTAACAGTGCCAATACGCTACTGTTGATCTGCGACTTCGGCAGCAACAGCGCCAGCGCCGCGATCAACACGACACAGCAGCCAACCCAAACCAGCGCCGCGCGACGGATACCGTCAGAAAACGAAACGCTGTAGCTCATCATCGCTTAACATCTGGGGTTCGATCCGCTGATTGCTCAGCGTAATTCTGGTCATGTCGCCCTGGCGGTCATCCAGTTCAATGCCGTCAAGAAACGCACCGCCGTTCAGCGTAATCGTGTTGAACAATTTATCTAACGGCGACGTTTTTGGCGTCAGCACCAGCCGCCACTGCTGCTTACCGAGATCGGTAAAATTGATGGAAAAATTCTGCTCTAATACGTGGCGATCGGCCTGAAACAAAGCACGTAGCAGGTGGTTAAACTGAAACATCTGCGGGTTGCTTTCCGCCGTGACAATCTGCGGCGCTTGCCCGTTCATCACCTGAACCATACGCGTCTCGTCCAACACCATCGTCAGCGGAAACGGCGCAGCCTGATGCCACCACAGCCCTTTATCCTGCGCGATCAGCAGTTGCCCGCCAGATTTAAGCGGCTTCGCCATGCCTTTTATTTCACGCAGTTGGGTGAAATCGGCACGTACAACCGGCTGGCTACTGAATTGCTGTTGTAAATCATCAAGCGTAACGGCCTGCGCCACACTGCTCAACAACACAAAAACTCCGACAATCAGTCGTATCATGGCGTCACTCCAAGGCGCTCAAATAAAATAGAGGGAGAAACAAAACTCAGTTCACGACATCCTTCCTGTACCGCGACCTGAATCGTATAACCAGTCGTCGTGCGTTGGCCGCTTTCAGCATCGAAAATCAGGTAAGCGATGCGCAAACGGTTCTCGACTTCTTCGATAGTGGCGCGAATGCGTATACGTTGTTCGTAAGTCAGCGCCGCACGGTATTTCACCCGTGTATCCACCACAGGCCAGACATAGCCAGATGCCTGCATTTCGCGATAGCCATAGTTAAATTTGCTGAGCAACGCCTCGCGCGCGACTTCAAAAAAACGAAAATAGTTACCGTGCCACACCACGCCCATCGGATCGCAGTCATGGAAAGACACGGTGAGTTCAACTTCATGGCTTAAGCGGGGATCGTTTAGCACTATGACTCCTTTTTCCCAGCAGTTCGGCCGTCATCATCAGGCAGACTCCAGAAATCAAAAAAATTAAACCAGTCGAGTGGGGATTTCAGCGCATAGTGCGCCAGCCGTTCGGCATAGCGATCGACAACCTGCTGTAAGGCCTGCTGTCGGGTTGGACGCGGCAACGTAATGCTATCGGCAAAGGGTTCGCAGTAGACACGCAGCTTTTTCTGCTCGCGGATAACAAACATCAGTAATACGGGGCAACGTAGCGCCGCGGCCAGTACAAAAGGCCCTTGAGGAAAAGGCGCTTCTTTTCCCAAAAACGGGCTCCACACCACACGCCGAACACCGCCGCGCTGACGATGCACCGCCGTGCGATCGCCGACAATCGCGACCCATTCACCGGCATCCAGCTTTTGTTGCAGCATAATTGCGGTATCCGGCCCAATGTTGCTGACAGGGATAAGATTCACACCGGCCTGCGGCGCGATCTCTTCCAGCACCTGTTTAAAACGCTGGGAGTTTTCAGTAAACACCAGTGCGTTAATCACCAGCCCACTCACCTGTGGTGCCAGCGCCCGGCATACCTCGATATCGCCAAGGTGCGAGGCCAGAATCAACTGCCCTTTTTGCCTGCCGTGCTCAATGGCTTCTTGTGCACCGGGAGCAAAATCAATATCGCGGCCCCAGTGTAGATCGCCACGCCAGCTGGCGATTTTATCCAGCATCGCCTGACCAAAACGGAGAAAATGGTGATAGCTGTTGAGCGGTTTGGGCAGCAGGATATCTTGCTGATGCGCATACTCCCCAATTTGCCGCAGCCATGACTGAGACGCCTTGCGTGCAGTGCGGCCTGTCAGCCAGTAAAACGCGATAACAGGCCAGAGAAACAGCGTAAACACCCCGCGACCTAACCGTTGATAGACCGCCAGCATAAACCGCATACCGAGCAAACCCTTGCGTTCCGACACGCCAGCCCAGTGCTGCTGACGCTGCCGCATGAGTAACACGGGAATACGTGGAAGCATGCCGAAAAATAAGCGGGTATGCATCCAGGAAATCCGCAGATTGTCGTGTAACGCATCAAAATGAGACAGGCCGTTTTCTGGATACGTCACTGCCGTTTCAATAAAGCGACTGGACGTTCCCGCCCAGTACAATCGCACCATAATTTCCGTATCGAAATCCATACGGCGACCAAGAGACTTCCGAGAGAGAAGAGATACCGTGGCCGCAACCGGATAGACACGGAAACCGCACATGCTGTCCTTGATGGAGAGGGATAGCGTTTCAATCCAGACCCAAACGTGGGTGACATAACGCCCGTAAAGGCGTGATTTAGGCACCGAGTCATCGTAACGCGGTCGACCGGAAATCAGGCAATCTGGGTGCGTTTTTGCCTCATCCAACAAAAGCGGCGCATCTTCAATCTGATGCTGCCCGTCGGCATCAACCTGTAAGGCATGGCTAAACCCTGCCTGCGCGACGGCTTCAATACCGCGCATCACCGCGGCACCTTTCCCGCTGTTGTGCGCCAACCGAATCAACGTCACACCGTCATTTTCCGCTGCCAGCAGATTGAGAACATGCTGCGTTGCCGCATCACTGCCATCATCAACAATAAAAACAGGAAGCGCTAACGGTGCCAAGCGTGCCAGCACCGATGCCATCATGGCACCGTGGTTATAACAGGGGATCACCACGCAGGGCGAGAATACGCCATTTACTGACATGGACTGTCTTCCCTAATCGGCGTGAGCTTTATTTTTCCGCTGCTGGCTGTGCGCTCAGTATCGCCCTCCAGAATGCTGTAGCTAAACGTCAGCGATTGCCTTCCGGCGTGCCATGTCAGCACCAGACGCAGCGTTTTTCCGGGCAAAATCGGCTGCTGGAATTTAATGTTTTCAATAGACAAGAACGTCCACCCTTGCGCCAGCATCGTCGTCGCGTAATGCATGACCCAATCCAGCTGTGCCACACCGGGCAGCAGCGGCTGCCCCGCAAAGTGACCATTGAACCAGAACAGGTCAGGGTCAACCTGTAGCATCAATTCAACCTGAGACGTTTCATCCGTCTTTTTTACATCGTGCCGGACAAGCTCAACGGGCAACATGAAACAATTCCTGTATCTGCGGCCAGGCACGTTTACTCTGGCTATTGTGGGGAATAACGTCGACGACGCGCCAAAAACGCGGCATCGCTAACGGCTCCAGCCATTTTTGCAATTCATGCCGCCATTGGCGTTTCAAATTTGGTAAGTCAGCGAGCTTGTCAGGGGTGCGCAACACCAGCACCACGCCAATCCCGCTACGCTCTGGGCGCGTCACCTGAAGCGCGACCACATCGGCAATATCGGGCAGATCGAGTAAACGCCGTTCTATCTCGCTTAGCGAGATGCGCTTATCTTCGATCTTCACCACTCGGTCATGTCTGCCGCACAGTTGAAAATGGCCGCCGTCATCAAACACCAATCGGTCATCCAGCTTGTGTCCCTGAGCATTGGGAATCAGCGCCGACTGCGCCCACCAGTTATCTTGGTCATCACGCCGTAGTGACACACCGGGAAATAATTGCCACGGCACGGTATCGGTCTCGCGCGATCGCCATGCTAAAACGCCCGTTTCTGTACTGCCGTATATTTCATTGATAGGGTGCGTAAACCACTCCGCTGCCGCTTCGGCATGCACCCAAGGTAATGTTCCTCCCGCGGAGACGATCAACGAACATAAAGGAGCAGAAAGCGCACGATCGATGCGGCGTAAGAATGCCGGGCTACTAATAAACGCGTAACGCTGCTGGCGATTTTGTGAAGTAAGCTGTTCGGTATAAAGCAGTTGGCGGCTATCAAAGCGCAACCCCAGCGCCATCGGTAACCAAATGCGAAACGTCAGCCCATATAAATGCTGGTGGGTGACGGAAGCGATCACATCACAACCTTGCAAATGCACACCCCAACGATCCGCCAGCCAACGCGACTCTTCATCCAGACAGCGCACAGGTTTAACAATCTGACGTGGCTTCCCGGTAGATCCTGATGTGAACAAGACAACACAGGCATCATCCGGCATGGGAGGTAACTCGGCCTCAGAGACGTCCACCGTCTCAGCCGTTAGGGTAAATACCGGGCAATCCAGATGCAGCGACACATCCGTCAATAACCCATCAAACTCATCTGCCTGTTCTTCTAATACTGATTGGCGGCAATGACCAGGAATGACAGGCGTTTTTCCCGCATGCAAAGCAGCCAAAAGCCCGATCGTGAAGCGGTAGCTGTCTTCAAAACACAGCGCCCAACGCATCTCATGCCGCAGGCTTAGCTGCTGACAAAGCGCAATCACCTGCGCTTTCAGCATGCTCAACGTGAACGTACTGGAACCATTACTGGCAACAATGCGCTGAGGGGCATCATTCTCCGACAGCCAGTCATTGACGGCGCGGACAGTGAACCCGTTCATACGCGCTTCCTCAGACGCTGGCGTATCAACCACTCTCCCCCCATCAACAATCCCATAAGCACATAGCTGATCACGCCGTTCCATAACGTCCACCAATGAAGATTGCCGACAAGACAGGTCAGCACGGCGATACTGCCGTTAAAAATAAAAAACCAACACCAGACTTTCGTCACACGACGCGTATAGGAAATCGCCTGTTCGGGGAGTTCAGGTTCCCGAAGTCGGGCAAGACGCTCTACAAGCGGCATGCCGCTATAAAGCGAGCCACCAAAAAGCATCAACATGACGCTATTTACCGCAACGGGATACCACAGCAGCCAGCCACCATCGCGCAGTAATAAACTGGCAACGGAAAGTGCAATCCCCATCGCAGCCAGCCACAGCGCAGTCCCTTTAAATACATTGTTGGCAAATAAACGGTTCTCATCACGCAACGTAGCGAAACGCAGAACAAACATTAGCGCCAATACCGCAAGTAGCCAGCGATGCTCAGGGTGCGTGATGCTAAACCAGGCCAGAAAAGGCCAAGCGAGCGTCATTAAGATGTTCAGACTACTTATCAGCACACGCATCACTTGGCAGACTCATCAGCCTTCACGGAGCAGATTTTCTACTGCATCCGCCACATCCTGCACGGTACGCACGGATTTAAAAATTTCTGGCGATATTTTACGCCCGATGCGTTTTTGCAGGTGAACCACCATATCCACCGCATCAATGCTATCTAACTCAAGATCTTCATAGAGGCGGGATTCAGGTTTGATATCATCAGCATCCAGTTCAAATAACTTGACCAGTAAGCCTGTAATCTCCTGATAAATTTCGTTTTTATCCATCATCAACTCATTTTTTACTATCAGGCACTCACAGCGCGCTGAGTGTTAATAAAAGTAGCAAGGGTGGCAACAGAAAAAAAGTGTTGGCGCACCTCTTCACTTTCAGCAGAAAGTACGACGCCGTAACGGTTTTTAACCGCTAATCCCAGCTCAAGTGCATCGATAGAATCCAGACCAAGACCCTCGCCAAAAAGCGGAGCGTCCGTTTCTATTTCATCAACACTGATATCTTCAAGATTAAGAGAATCAATAATCATCTCTTTGATTTCAATAAATAGACTTTCCATATGTATTTCCAAATGGTGTTCAGCTTTCTGGTGTTAAAGATTGCTGCAAAAGGCGATTCAAACGGCGAGCCGCCAAGGATCGCGCCTCTCCAGGCGCCATAAAAATGTCGCGGCTGATACGTTCGCGCACAGTCACCGTAAAATACGGTTTTTCAGGCGGAATGTGATACCAACGACTTTGTTTTCCCAATGTTTTTTGGCTACAGCGAATATGCACGACCCGTAAATCACAGCCGCAACGCACGGCAATATTTGCAGCACCGCGTTGCAGAACAAGAGGTTCTCCATAACGCGTGCGTGTGCCTTCGGGGAAGATAATGATCGCATCACCGTTATCGATCCGTTGCTGACAATCCGGTAATAGCGCATCAGACTGGCTGTTGAGCAGATAATCTGCGGCCCGAATAACGCCGCGGAAAAACAGGTTTTTCTGTAAATCAGCCTTAATCAGACAGTCGGCATCTGGCATGACGGATGCCAGCAAAACATAGTCAATTAGTGTCGGATGATTGGCAACAATCAAACAGCCGCGATCGCGCTGTAAGGTTTCGATACCATCAATACGGTAATCCAGCACCCCGAGCCTGCGGGCACTGCATAAAAAAAATCGGAAGCTGGCGGAAATGCTGCGACGAGCCAACTGACGGCGGCGAGTGGTATCCCGCTGAATCAGCAACAGATTGAACCACACCAGAGAAAGCAGTAAACCGCCAACGCCAAACATAGCAAAACATGCGCCAGTCATCGTCAATCGCCATAAACGATTCAGACGAGTAGAAGGACGAAGAGCCAGCGATGACTCAGACATCACCTCTCTCCCATATCCAGTCAAGGCGTTCGCCTGATAAGGAAAAATTCGACTTTCTGGCAAGAAAAGCATGCAAAAACAACAGACTTTGTGGTGAATCACCGCGGTGAGAGGCCACCAGCGGTCGAGACTCACAAACCATGTCATCGCCATCCCCTAGCAATAGGGCGACGGCGTAAGGATAACGAGGCATGTCTGCCGGGACGTGTGGGTGGTAGAAATCAGGGATCGCACCATCAAAATCAACCAAGAGAATATTGCTGTATCCCGCAGCCTGTAATGCCTTCGCTTCGATAAGGCCTTGCTGGAAAGAGTCCATCCCTGCGGCAATCGATGTGGAAACCAGCGGCACTTTCGCCGTAATAGTCAGGCTTCCTACTGCCGCATTGTGTACTGACATCGCAAAATCAGTAGGTGAAACATTCTTATTTTCTGAAAGCGCTTTCAAGATACTCAGGTTGCGTTCCAGTTCGCCGTGGCGAGAAGTGAATACAATGGCATCAACCGATTGACGATGCAGTAACGCTAACCCACTATCGACAGCCAAACGGCTCCCTTGATTGAGGCGACGAGCCATCATCATGGGTAAATGTCGACATTTATCCAAAGGTTGCTCGGCATTGATAGCAGCAGGAACCCGCGACCAATTTAACCAATCGTCCGCGCTGCTGAGGCCCGGCGCGCTGGCCTGCCAATCAAGGATTGAAAATGCTAATCTCATACTGCCTTCTTCCCGGTGCCGTATAGCGCTGTGATATCAAAGCGATAATGGATATTTCGAGCATTCATTATTGCTTTTTAGAGATGAGCACACGGTGTTTTCCCTTAAAACGAACAAAGATAAAAATGACCGAATTACCTAGGGGTAATCGGGCCTAATAAATTATTTAATCTGCTGGCCCGCGAGTGTTAATTGAATTTCATGATCCAGTGTTTTTATCCAATTATTATAATTTCGGTGAATCTTCCCACCTCCCGCCAACAAATTCTCACTCCCAACATAACTGATGGAATAACTGGTTTGCGAATAGGTAATGCGGACATTTGCCACATGGCTGCGCTGAACTAAACGACCATCAATCACCCCCACATAGGCCTGAGACATGGCCCACTGACTTTTTTGCCCTGCTTTAATAATGGCATTTTTTACCTGTTCGGTTGTGTGTTGCCCAGCGATGGACTGTGTCACATTCGCTACCGGAACCGTACGCTCAGCACAACCAGTCATCAGCATAAGAACAGAGACTAAAGCGGCGAAAATAATCTGTTTTTTCATAAAATCCCTATCAAACAAAAACATCACTGCTAAAAAGAATTCGTTTCTGATGCAAGATGTAAAACTAATGCACCATTAAAACTATTTTACACAAAATAGATATAACTTGACAAAAAAACCATAAACCAAGGAATTGTGACTTATTACACAAAATACGTTTTTTCGAAGAAAACATATCAAGTTAAAAAACAAAAAAATCAAACACATAAAAAATCCGCCTTATGTTTATCGACATAAGGCGGATAATCATCACGAATAAAATACCGGAGAATTACTCTACGGTAACGGATTTCGCCAGATTACGCGGTTGGTCAACATCCGTGCCTTTAATCAGTGCGACGTGATAAGACAGCAGCTGCAACGGCACCGTATAGAAGATTGGCGCAATCACTTCTTCGATATGCGGCAGCGGAATAATCTTCATATTTTCGCTGCTGGTGAAACCGGCATCTTCATCAGCGAAGACATACAACTCACCACCGCGCGCCCGAACTTCTTCGATGTTGGATTTAAGCTTCTCCAACAGTTCGTTGTTCGGTGCCACTACGACAACCGGCATGTCTGCATCAATCAACGCAAGCGGGCCGTGTTTCAGCTCGCCCGCCGCATAAGCTTCAGCGTGAATATAAGAGATCTCTTTCAGCTTCAGCGCGCCTTCCATCGCGATCGGGTACTGATCGCCACGGCCGAGGAACAGCGCATGGTGCTTGTCAGAAAAACCTTCCGCCAGAGATTCGATGAGCTTGTCCTGAGACAACATCTGCTCAATACGTGCTGGCAGCGCCTGCAAGCCATGAACGATGTCATGCTCAATCTGCGCATCCATACCACGCAGACGACCAACACGCGCCACCAGCATCAGCAAAACGGTAAGCTGAGTGGTGAAGGCTTTGGTCGAGGCCACGCCAATCTCTACGCCTGCTTTGGTCATCAACGCCATATCGGATTCACGCACCAGCGAGGAGCCCGCAACGTTACAGATAGCCAGTGAACCCAGATAGCCCAGTTCTTTGGACAAACGCAGCGCCGCCAGCGTATCCGCCGTTTCACCGGACTGAGACAGGGTAATCATCAGGCTGTTCTTACGCACGGCAGGTTTGCGATAGCGGAATTCAGAAGCGATCTCCACGTCGCACGGGATACCGGCCAGTGCTTCAAACCAATAGCGGGAAACCATACCGGAATTGTAAGACGTACCGCAGGCGATAATCTGAACGTGCTCGACCTTCGCCAGCAGTTCATCCGCTTTCGGGCCTAATTCAGAAAGATTGATCTCGCCGTGGCTGAAACGCCCTTCAAGGGTGTTCTTGATCGCCATCGGCTGTTCGTAGATCTCTTTCTGCATGTAGTGACGATACGCACCTTTGTCGCCCGCATCGTAACTCACCTTTGATTCAATTTCTTCGCGTGTGGCAAGCTGACCAGATTTATCAAACACGCGCACGTCACGGCGGGTGATTTCCGCTACGTCGCCTTCTTCGAGGAACATGAAGCGACGAGTCACAGGCAGTAACGCCAGCTGATCGGAGGCAATGAAGTTTTCACCAACACCACGACCAATCACCAGCGGGCTACCAGAACGCGCAGCGACCAATACGCTTGAATCGCGGTTATCCAATACCACCATGCCATACGCACCGCGCAGCTGTGGAATCACGCGCTTAACGACTTCTACCAGCGTTCCGCCATTCTGCTTTTGTTCAAAATGAACCAAATGGGCAACCACTTCCGTATCGGTTTCAGAAACAAAACGATAACCGCGACCGATCATCAGTTCGCGCAACGGCTCGTGGTTTTCGATAATGCCGTTATGGACGATAGTAATATGTTCAGAAATATGCGGGTGTGCGTTCTCTTCAGAAGGTTCCCCGTGCGTTGCCCAACGGGTATGGGCGATGCCAGTACCGCCATGCAGTTCATGCTCTTCGGCTGCCTGAGACAGCACCTGCACTTTCCCCAGACGACGCAAACGAGCGACATGTCCTTCGCTGTCAACAACTGCCAGACCCGCAGAGTCATAGCCGCGATACTCAAGACGGCGTAAACCTTCCAACAAAATCTCAGCAACATCACGTTGCGCAACTGCGCCTACAATTCCACACATCGATGTGTATTCCTATAAAAGTGACATATTGTGTCACCTGGGATGTCTTAGACCTGATTGTTCCGGTTTTTCCGGGTTCCCCGAGCCTTGTAGAGAGTTGGGGATTATTATGTTTTGTTCTGTGCTCTGGAATAGGCCAAAGCGCAGGACAAAACCGCCTCCGCCGTATGCGAAGGCATAGAATGCTATTTCTTCTTCACCGGACGCTGCCAGCCGGAAATGTGCCGTTGTTTCACACGGCTGATCACCAGTTCGTTCTCTGCCACATCGCGCGTGACCGTCGTGCCTGCGCCGATAGTCGCGCCGCTGGCAACGTTAACGGGTGCGACAAGTTGCGTATCCGAACCGACAAACACATCGTCACCAATAACCGTTTTGTGTTTATTCGCGCCGTCATAGTTACAGGTGATCGTTCCCGCGCCAATATTAACACCGGAACCAATATCCGCATCACCCAAATAGCTAAGGTGACCCGCTTTTGATCCTTTACCCAGACGCGCCTTTTTCAGTTCGACAAAGTTACCAACATGCGCACCTTCAGCCAGTTCCGAGCCTGGTCGCAAACGGGCAAATGGCCCAACGGTACACTGTGCTTCCAATACAGAATCTTCCAGCACAGAATAAGGACTGATCTCACTGTCATCGCCAATAATGCAGTTTTTGATCACGCAGCCAGCACCAATTTTCACCCGGTTACCTAGCTTAACATTCCCTTCCACGACCACATTGACATCAATCACCACATCGCGACCATGAGTCAGCTCGCCACGCAGATCAAATCGAGCCGGGTCAAGCAGCATCACGCCAGCCAGCAGCAACTTATCCGCCTGTTCACGCTGATAAATTCGCTCAAGCGCCGACAGTTGCAGGCGATTATTGACGCCCTCAACTTCGCTCAGCCGCTTGGGATGGACCGCTTCAACACGCTGACCTTCTGCCGACGCCATCGCAATAATATCGGTGATGTAAAACTCACCCTGTGCGTTGTTGTTGTTCAACTGGCTTAACCAGCGCTTTAAATCCTTACCGTTGGCAATCAAAATGCCAGTATTGATCTCGTTAATCTGGCGCTGTGCTTCGCTGGCATCTTTGTGTTCAACGATCCCGACTACGGCACCCTTCTCACGGACAATTCGTCCATAGCCTGCTGGATCGTCCAGCTTCACCGTCAACAGGCCGATACCGCCCTGCGGCTTAGCCTCACGTAAATGTACTAGCGTCTGCGACGAAATCAGCGGTACATCGCCATACAACATCAATATATCTTCATCATCAGCAAAATGAGGTGCGGCTTGCTGCATCGCATGCCCAGTTCCCAACTGCTCCGCCTGAAGCACCCAATTCAACGCCGGATCGGTCAGTTCATGCTTTAGCAAATCGCCGCCGTGGCCGTATACCAGATGAACATGCTGCGCGCCTGTCGTCATTGCCGCATCAATGACGTGCTGAACCATCGGTTTACCCGCCAGTTTATGTAATACCTTGGGGAGGTCGGAATACATACGGGTTCCTTTACCTGCCGCGAGGATCACCACACTCATAGCACTATTTAACATAAGCATCCTGACTGTACGGAGCCACAACCCCGCAAGAATAAAAATGGGTAGCCTGTTACGGCATGAATGACCAGAGTTTACCGAAACTCATGCATAACGCGGATACTTTTTGGTGAGTTTTTTCTGAAAATCTCGCACAAAACCACGAATAATCATGAGAAGAGGAGGTGAGCGCTATACCATCGCCAACAACAGAAATGACACGGTGTTTCATAAAAAACAGACTTTATTTTTAAGTATTTCCATTTGTGACATACGCAAAAGAAACAGCGTTTCATTTATAGCAATATACGCGGGAAAATAATTCAATAACGAAGGAGATACAATGAAACGTTGTTCTTCACAAAAATGTGATTCTTTACAGAAACACCGTTCTTCACGCCTCGCTGCCGTCGCGTTGACGAATGCATTACTTTTCAGCTTCAGTGCACACGCCGCGACAGAATCAACACCCGTCTGGCACGGTATCGCTTTTGGTCAGTCAACAGACGTAAACTTTTCATCCAATGTCCTGCCAGAAAAAATTGGCGTAAACGACGTCACCATTAACGGCAAGAAACTAACCCCGGGGGATAACGCTGATTTGTCCGCACCAATCACGATTGAGAGTCGTGGCGGAAAAATTGCCAACACCCATGACGGGCTGACGTTCTTCTATACACAGTTGCCTGCCAATGTGAATTTTACGCTTCAATCTGATATTACCGTGGAACAGTTTGGACCGGAAAATGGCGCCAAACCTGCTGCTCAGGAAGGGGCGGGGATTCTGGTGCGCGATATTATTGGCATACCGCGTCAGGAACCGCTGAAAGAAGGATATGAAGAATTCCCTGCGGCATCCAACATGGTGATGAACGCCATCATGACGCAGGATAAAAAGTCTCATACCGAAATCAAACTACAGGCTATTTTGCGTAACGGCGTCACACAACCGTGGGGCAACGCGGGCGCGAAAATTACCAAAACCAGCTATCAGGAAAACGTCAATCTGGAGCAAACGCCTACGTTCCGTCTGAAATTGGAACGCACCAACGACGGCTTCATTACCTCTTATGCACCGAAAGGCACGGATAACTGGGTATCAAAAGAAATCAAAGGTGCAGATGTCGTCACCAAGTTGGATAAAGATCACTATTACGTTGGTTTCTTTTCCTCCCGTAACGCCAAAATCACCGTCAGCAATGCACAGTTGACGACGACACCGGCGCAAACCAAAGCTTCACCGGAATTTAAAGCCAAGGATTACGATCCTTTGATCCAGGTGATGTCATCGCCTAAAACCACCAGCGAACATTATCTCGTACAGGCTAAAGCTAACTACAACGGCACGATCGCGGTTTCACAAGAGGGTAAATCTCTGGGTGATGCCAAGCAGGTAAAAGCGGGGGAAACCTTCTCTCTGCCAGCAAAAATTGCCGGTAACAGTGCTGAATTCAAACTCGCTTACCAACCTGCGGAAGGGGATGATAAAGCAGTAAAAGAAAGCACGTTCAAGGTTGAAAAAGTGGCTTATGCAGACGCCAAAAATCTGTATGTTTCGCCACAAGGTTCAGCCAGCAACGACGGCAGTAAAAATGCACCGCTCGATTTAGCCAGCGCCGTCGCCGCTCTGCCAGCTGGTGGAACAATTTGGCTCAACGATGGTGATTACAGCGCGGCAGAAATCCCCGTTAGCGCTAGCGGTCAGCAAAAAACCGTCAAGAACCTGTTTGCTGTCGGCAATAAAGCCGTCATTCATGGCCTGCAACTGAAAGCGAGTCATTGGCATGTAAAAGGTATTGAAATCACAGAGAAACCATTCCGTATCGAGGGGAGCTACAACACCATCGAACGCGTGCTGGCGCACCATGCTGACGATACTGGTATTCAGGTAACCTCGACGGCCGATGTAGGCAGACCACTGTGGGCCAGTCATAACCTGATTCTGAACTCAGAATCTCACAGCAACCAGGACCCAGGCAAAATTAACGCCGACGGTTTTGCGGTGAAAATGCGTGTGGGTGAAGGCAACGTGATTCGCGGTGCATTCTCGCACAACAACATCGATGATGGCTTCGATCTGTTTAACAAAATTGAAGACGGCGCAAATGGCGTTGTGGTGATCGAGAATTCAATTGCCATGAACAACACCAGCAACGGCTTCAAAATGGGTGGTGAAGGCCAGCCAGTGGCGCATCAGGTCAAAAACAGCATTGCTGTAGGTAATAAACTTGATGGTTTCACTGACAACTTCAACCCTGGCGCACTGATCGTTGAAGACAACATCGCGTTAGATAACGAGCGCTTTAACTTCATTTTCCGTCCAAGCCCTTACTCTGGCCCGGAAAAACAAGGCGTCTTCAAGAACAACGTTTCGCTGAAAACCAAAGCGGGTAAATATGATGATGCGGTTGTCGGCAGCATCGATAACACCAACTATTTCATCAAAGGCGACCGTTCTGTTAACGCGCAGGGTAAAGAAATCACAGTAAACAACTTCATATCCGTTACCGTCCCAGAGACGTTTACGCGAGATGCCAAAGGCAATCTGGTACTTGGCGACTTCCTGAGGAAGAAATAAGATATTTTCAGGCTATTGAAAAAACGGGTTTGTAGAACGAAAACGGGGATAATGGAATAGAAGAGTAAAGCGTCCGCGCCATGGACAAAAACGTCAGGAACGTTTTTGAACGTCGCTTGCGACGACCCTGAAAGGGTGAATCTCAGGGATGAGATTCATATTGCGCGGCTCGAGCGTACAGGGAGGTATTCACAGCGTCTTTACGATCTATCCATTACCCCGCTCGGCTCCCTTTGCTAGCGACCTAAGATTCGTAGATTGTTTAGCATCGTTTCGACGCAGAATAACATCACCTTAAATGCAAAAAGGCCAGTCAGTGTGAACTGACTGGCCTTCAATTATTTCAAGCTTATCTGTTACATCGCTTTTCTGGTCAGCTCGATAACACGCAGCTTCGCAATCGCTTTAGTCAGCTCTGCGGAAGCCTGAGCATAATCCACATCGCCATGCGAATTACGGATATGGTCTTCGGCTTTGCGTTTCGCTTCCAACGCGCGAGCTTCATCCAAATCCTGTCCACGAATAGCGGTATCGGACAGTACGGTAACCATATTCGGTTGCACCTCAAGGACGCCACCAGAAAGGTAGATATACTCTTCTTCACCGTGCTGCTTAACGATACGAATCATACCCGGTTTAATGGCAGTGAGCAGAGGGGCATGTCCCGGATAAATACCCAGTTCGCCTTCGCTCCCCGTTACCTGGATCTTCTGCACCAGACCGGAGAACATTTGCTGTTCCGCACTCACGACATCCAGATGGTAAGTCATAGCCATGTCACCCTCCTACAAGGCGTTACAGTTTCTTGGCTTTTTCCACGACTTCGTCAATGGAACCAACCATGTAGAACGCCTGCTCTGGCAGGTGGTCGTATTCGCCTTCCATAATCCCTTTAAAGCCACGAATGGTGTCTTTCAGGGAGACGTATTTGCCCGGAGAACCGGTAAATACTTCTGCAACGAAGAACGGCTGTGACAGGAAGCGCTGAATCTTACGCGCACGGGATACCACCAGCTTGTCTTCTTCAGACAGCTCGTCCATACCCAGAATCGCGATGATGTCTTTCAGTTCCTGATAGCGTTGCAGAATAGACTGCACGCCACGGGCAACATCATAGTGTTCCTGACCAACAACCAGCGGATCCAACTGACGGCTTGTCGAATCCAGCGGGTCAACGGCCGGGTAGATACCCAGAGAAGCAATCTGACGGCTCAGTACCACGGTTGCATCCAAGTGAGCAAAGGTGGTGGCTGGTGACGGGTCAGTCAAGTCATCCGCAGGAACGTAAACGGCCTGAACAGAGGTGATAGAACCGGTTTTGGTTGAGGTGATACGTTCTTGCAGAACGCCCATCTCTTCCGCCAGCGTCGGCTGATAACCTACCGCAGAAGGCATTCGACCCAGCAGTGCGGATACTTCCGTACCGGCCAAGGTATAACGGTAAATGTTATCGACGAACAGCAGTACATCACGGCCTTCATCACGGAATTTTTCCGCCATGGTCAGACCGGTCAATGCTACGCGCAGACGGTTACCTGGTGGCTCATTCATCTGGCCATAAACCAGTGATACTTTATCGATTACGTTGGAATCGGTCATTTCGTGGTAGAAGTCGTTACCTTCACGGGTACGCTCACCAACGCCTGCAAACACAGAGTAACCGGAGTGCTCGATCGCGATGTTACGGATCAGCTCCATCATGTTTACGGTTTTACCTACGCCCGCACCACCGAACAGACCCACTTTACCGCCCTTGGCAAACGGACACATCAGGTCGATAACCTTGATGCCGGTTTCCAGCAGTTCCTGTGAGTTTGACAGCTCTTCATAGCTCGGAGCTGAACGGTGAATAGCCCAACGCTCTTCTTCGCCGATGTCGCCTTTCATGTCGATGGGATCACCCAATACGTTCATGATACGACCCAGCGTTGCTTTGCCTACCGGTACTTCGATCGGGTGGCCCAGGTTATTCACGTTCAACCCGCGACGCAGACCGTCAGAAGAACCCATTGCGATACAACGAACAATGCCGCCGCCCAACTGCTGCTGCACTTCCAGCACCAGTTTCTCAGCGCCGTTCTCTACCTCAAGCGCATCGTACACCTTCGGTACGGCATCTTGCGGGAACTCGACGTCCACCACGGCGCCGATTACCTGGATAATCTTTCCAGTAGCCATCTTGAATCCTCTACGTAATTCGACAATACGTAATTCGTAAACCTGCTTTAAACCGCGGAGGCTCCCCCGACGATTTCGGTGAGTTCCTGAGTAATGCTGGCCTGACGCGCCTTGTTGTATACCAACTGAAGCTCTTTGATCAGGCTACCGCCGTTATCGGTCGCGGCTTTCATCGCAACCATTCGCGCGGCCTGCTCACTAGCCAGATTTTCTACGACGCCCTGATAAACCTGAGATTCTACATAACGGCGCAGCAGGGTATCCAGCAGCGACTTAGGATCGGGTTCATACAGGTAATCCCAGGCTTTCTTCTTCAACTCACTGTCATCTGAAGGCGGTAACGGTAACACTTGAACAATAAGCGGTTCCTGAGACATGGTATTGATAAACTTGTTGCTTACGATATACAGCTTGTCCAGACGACCTTCGTCATAGGCTTGCAGCATAACTTTAACCGGGCCGATCAATTCTGATACGGAAGGGTTATCCCCCATACCGGTAACCTGAGCAACAATGTTTCCGCCTACCGAACCGAAGAAAGAAGCCGCTTTGGAACCAATCAGCGCTAAATCAGTTTCAACGCCTTTGTCGCTCCAGGATTTCATATCAGCCAGCAGTTTTTTGAACAGGTTAATGTTCAAACCACCACACAAGCCACGGTCAGTAGACACCACCAAATACCCAACGCGCTTAACGCCACGTTCTTCCAGGTACGGGTGTTTATATTCCAGATTCCCTAACGCAAGGTGACCAATCACATTGCGTATGGTTTCCGCATAAGGACGGCTGGCCGCCATACGCTCCTGCGATTTACGCATTTTAGAAGCGGCGACCATTTCCATTGCTTTGGTGATCTTCTGCGTATTTTGGACGCTTGCGATCTTACTACGTATCTCTTTTGCGCCGGCCATCTTTGCTTCTCCTCAAAGCCTTGCGGCCTGCTTTACAGCAGGCCACCGGGCGTTACCAGGACTGGGTTGCCTTAAAAGTATCGAGGATGCCTTTAAACTTGCCCTCGATCTCATCGTTATAAGCGCCAGTCTGGTCGATTTGTTGCAGAAGTTCGCCATGCTCACGGTCAGCGTAAGCCAGCAGAGCCGCTTCAAAGCTACCGACTTTTGACAGGTCAACATCTTCCAGATAACCACGTTCCGCCGCAAACAGAACCAGAGACTGCTGTGCGACAGACATCGGCGCATACTGTTTCTGTTTCAACAGCTCGGTCACTTTCTGACCGTGGCTCAACTGCTTGCGTGTTGCATCATCAAGATCGGAAGCGAACTGAGAAAATGCCGCCAACTCACGATACTGCGCCAGAGCGGTACGAATACCACCGGACAGTTTCTTCATGATCTTGGTCTGTGCTGCACCACCCACACGGGATACGGAGATCCCTGGGTTAACTGCAGGACGAATACCGGCGTTAAACAAGTTGGATTCCAGGAAGATCTGACCATCAGTAATCGAAATTACGTTAGTCGGAACGAACGCAGAAACGTCACCTGCTTGCGTTTCGATGATCGGCAGTGCCGTCAACGAACCGGTTTTCCCCTTCACTTCACCCTTGGTGAATGCTTCAACGTAATCCGCGTTAACACGCGATGCACGTTCCAACAAACGGGAGTGGAGATAGAAAACGTCACCAGGATAGGCTTCACGACCTGGCGGACGACGAAGCAGCAGAGAAATCTGACGATAAGCAACGGCCTGTTTGGACAGGTCATCATAAATAATCAGCGCATCTTCACCACGGTCACGGAAATACTCACCCATCGCACAACCGGCATACGGTGCCAGATATTGCAGAGCGGCAGATTCAGATGCAGTAGCGACGACGACAATAGTGTTTTCCAGTGCGCCATGCTCTTCCAGTTTACGCACCACGTTAGAAATCGTGGAGGCTTTCTGGCCGATAGCAACGTACACACATTTGATACCGGAATCACGCTGGTTGATGATGGCATCGATGGCCAGCGCGGTTTTACCCGTCTGACGGTCACCGATAATCAGCTCACGCTGACCACGGCCGATTGGAATCATGGCATCAACGGACTTATAGCCCGTTTGTACCGGCTCATCAACGGACTGACGTTCGATAACGCCAGGCGCAATCGCTTCAACCGCAGAGAAACCGTCGTGATCCAGTGCGCCTTTACCGTCAATCGGTGCGCCCAGCGTGTTGACCACGCGACCCAGCAGGCCTCGGCCAACCGGAACTTCAAGAATACGGCCGGTGCATTTTACTTTCATGCCTTCAGCCAGATCCGCATACGGCCCCATGACTACCGCACCAACGGAGTCTCGCTCCAGGTTCAGTGCGATCGCATAACGGTTACCCGGCAGAGAGATCATCTCCCCCTGCATCACGTCAGCCAGACCGTGGACGCGGATGATTCCGTCACTGACGGAAACAATAGTACCTTCATTGTGAGCTTCGCTCACCACATTGAACTGAGCAATGCGCTGCTTGATCAGTTCGCTGATTTCGGTGGAATTCAGTTGCATGCTCCAGTCCCCTTAAGACTGCAAGACGTCTGCCAAACGTTCCAGACGACTGCGAATGCTGCCATCTATCACCATATCGCCCGCGCGAATAACCACGCCGGCCATGACAGACTTATCAATTTTGCAATTCAGCTTCACTTTGCGTGACAGACGTTTTTCCATAGCGGCAGCGATTTTTGATAGCTGCTGCTCATTCAACGTGCTGGCAGAAATCACATCGACGTCAACCGTCGATTCTAGTGCTGCCCGCAGTTGAATAAATTGTTCCAGTACTTCAGGAAGCACCAGTAAACGTCCGTTTTCGGCCATCACCCTAATCAGGTTCTGACCGGCTTCATCAAGTTGATCACCACAAACGGCAATAAACGTTTTTGCCAGCTCAATCGGTGCAATCGCACCAGAAAGTAACTCGGCAATCTGCTCATTGCGCGCCACTTCGGCCGAAAACGCCAGCATGCTCTGCCAGCGATCCAAGGCCTGATTCTCAACCGCAAAGTCAAAAGCTGCTTTGGCGTAGGGGCGAGCTACCGTGACAAATTCAGACATCAGCCCCTCCCTCCTTACAGTTCAGCGACCAGTTTATCAACGATGTCGCTGTTAGCAGCTTCATCCACGGAACGTTCAATAATTTTTTCGGCACCGGCAATCGCCAATACGGCAACTTGCTTACGCAGCTCTTCACGAGCACGTTTACGTTCGGCTTCGATTTCAGCCTGCGCCTGCGCCACAATCTTGTTACGTTCAGCTTCTGCTTCGGCTTTCGCCTCATCCAGGATCTGAGCTCGGCGTTTGTTCGCCTGCTCGATGATAACCTGAGCATCCGCTTTAGCTTTCTTCAGTTGATCTGTCGCATTGGCCTGAGCCAAGTTCAAATCTTTTTTGGCCCGTTCAGCAGAAGCCAGACCGTCAGCAATTTCTTTCTGACGCTTCTCGATGGCTGCCATCATAGGCGGCCATACATACTTCATGCAGAACCAGACAAACAGGACGAACGCAATGGCCTGGCCGAGGATTGTTGCATTAATATTCACAGCACAATGCCTCTTTCAAAGTTAAATAAGTTGATGTTTTAACCTCAGCAGAAAACATTCTGCTTAGGCCACCGCAAACATCACATACAGCCCCAGACCAACAGCGATCATCGGGATGGCGTCAACCAGACCCATGACGATAAAGAACTGTGTACGCAGTAAAGGAATCAGGTCAGGCTGACGAGCAGCACCTTCCAAGAATTTACCACCCAGAATGCCGATACCGATCGCAGCACCGATAGCCGCCAAACCCATCATTAACGCGGCAGCCATGTACAGCAGATCCACACTCAGGTTTTCCATGACAGTCTCCAGTTTGTTTCAGTTAAAAACGTTATTTGTTGAAAGAAAATCAATGCTCTTCAGATGCCATCGAGAGATAAACAACCGTCAGAACCATGAAAATAAAAGCCTGAAGCGTAATAATCAAAATGTGGAAAATAGCCCAAGGCACATTTAACAGCCATTGTGACCACCACGGCAACAGACCGGCAATCAGGATGAAGATCAACTCACCCGCATACATATTGCCAAACAGTCGCAAGCCTAAGGAAATAGGTTTGGACAGCAGGCTGACACCTTCAAGAATCAGGTTGATAGGAATAAATACTGGATGGTTGAACGGCTGCATGGTCAGTTCTTTAACAAAACCACCGAGACCTTTCATTTTGATGCTGTAGAACAGAACCAGGATAAACACCCCAAGGGCCATCGACAGCGTGATGTTCACGTCAGCCGTCGGCACAGCACGCAGATAAGCATGCGCCGGATCGTATCCCAGCAGGCTGTAGACGCCAGCCCAGAGTTGTGGCAACAGATCGATAGGCAGCAGATCCATCATATTCATCAGGAAAACCCAGACGAAAATGGTCAGCGCCAGAGGAGCAATCAATTTGCTTTTGCCATGGAACATATCGCGTACGGTGCCATCAACGAAACCGATAAGCAGTTCGACGGCCGTTTGCAATTTACCTGGCACACCGCTGGTCGCACGTTTAGCTACGCGGTGAAAGATAACCAGAAAGAGGATCCCAAGAGCGATGGAAAAAAACATCGAATCGACGTTGATCGACCAAAAACCCGTCCCTACCTGCAAATGGTGCAAGTGGTGACTGATATACTCTTGCGGAGTAGAGATTTCTCCAGCAGCCATGATGTCCCTTACCCTTTGTTGTTAATTACGGTAACGATTAATTACGATCGGTGCCACGATCTGCATAACCAGCACCGATAAATAAGTCAGGCCTAGCGGAAAGAATGCCGCTTTAAATACGCCTAACGCCACCACTAACAGTGCAATGGTGATAAATACCTTAAGCGCCTCGCCAATCGCGAATGACCAGGCTACACGCCCATCAGCAGGCTTGTACGACTGATGACGCAAAGCAAACAGCACAAACAAGACATTCGGCAACCAGGCTGCCAATCCTCCGCCTAATGCAGAAGCGGCAGCGTTGACGCTATTGAGGCTGAAAACAGCACTCAACAAAGCAAAAGTCACTAACTGTAGCAACAGCAGCCTTAAGGCCACCTTTCCGCTGTAAAGGGATACAGGCATGACGTTTGCTCTCTCCGTACCTTTTCAGAGGTATACCGAATGACGTATAAAACTGCCTTTACACCACTGAGTCAAGCAGCAAAAAACGAGCAAATTATACGGGTCATACCTGCGAATTCAATCGATAAGTAGCGAAAAGGTGAACAATTATTTAAATTTCTTTCTGAAGCCCCGTTTTTGCTAACAATCATTCTTGTTCACGCCTAGTGTAATTAATGTCTAAAGCCCTCTAATCTGTGATGTGACTCACATAAAAGGCTTTACAGCTATTTATACCAGAACGTGTTTTTTTTTGTCTTTAGCAAAACAAGCTATTTATTTTATTTAACTTCAATAAGTTAGATAAATATTTATTCAAAAAACGCAATAAACGACGTTTCAACTATCTATTGACATTATTGATATCGTTTTTTTACTCATTTAACACAAAAATAACTAATTTTTGACGCCGATGATTTATTTTCGCTCGTTATTATTCAGTGCGAAAGTAAAAGAACGGCGCTGAAAAAACCAAGATGTAAAATTTCAGTGATCGCGATGCGTTCTGGAACGATGCCACCGATAAACGAAGCC
This sequence comes from Pectobacterium atrosepticum, assembly GCF_000740965.1. Taxonomy (NCBI): domain Bacteria; kingdom Pseudomonadati; phylum Pseudomonadota; class Gammaproteobacteria; order Enterobacterales; family Pectobacteriaceae; genus Pectobacterium; species Pectobacterium atrosepticum. The sequence goes on from NZ_CP009125.1 coordinate 4,988,803, forward strand.
GCAGCCTGACACGCAATATTTAGTTATAATTTTTTTGATAAAAAACAAAATTAGTTTGGTTTAAGCACGATCAAATGGCGTTCACCTTCCAGATCGGGAACAGATAAACGGACAACCTGATCCAATAAGACACCTTGTGGCAAGGATGACAATTCATCCTGTGGAAGTACGCCTTTGAGGGCATAAAACCGCCCTGTCGTCTTGGCTGGAAGATGATTGCACCAGCTAATCATATCCTGCAAAGAGGCGAATGCTCGGCTGATCACCCCATCAAAAGGCGGCTCTGCGGGAAAGTCTTCCACACGACTCTGCACTGGCGTGATGTTCTCAAGCTGTAGTTCATGCTGAACCTGACGCAGGAAGCGCACACGTTTACCCAGACTATCTAGCAAGGTGAAATGCGATTCAGGTCGAACAATCGCCAGCGGAATGCCCGGCAAGCCCGGCCCGGTTCCCACATCGATAAAACGCTGCCCGTGTAAATGCGGCTCAACCACGATACTGTCCATGATGTGACGGACAAGCATTTGCTGTGGATCGCGTACAGACGTCAGGTTGTAAGCTTTGTTCCACTTATTCAGCATGTCAACGTACTGTATCAGAAGATTTTTTTGCTTATCTGATATCACAATACCAGCCGCATTTAGCAGATTATCGAGTGTGTTGCGCACAATAAGATCCCGATGAAAAAGATGAGGTTAATAATAAAAATAGCCGGATAACCGGCTATTTAGAGGGATAATGTTACCTTAAATCAGGCGCTACGGCGCAGCAGACCCTGTTTTTTAAGCCAGATCAGCAGAATTGAGATCGCCGCAGGCGTAATGCCAGAAATACGCGAAGCCTGACCGATAGACGACGGTTTGTGATCGTTCAGCTTAGCAATCACCTCGTTGGACAACCCATTAACCTGCTTGTAATCCAGATCGGCAGGCAACAGCGCATTTTCATTGCGCAGCTGTTTCTCAATTTCATCCTGTTGACGGGCAATATACCCTTCGTATTTGACCTGAATTTCAACCTGTTCAGCAGCCTGCTCGTCGGTTAATCCCGGGGCAAACAGCGGTAGCGCAGTAAGCTGAGCGTAATCCACTTCAGGGCGACGTAGCAGCTCTTCACCATTAGCTTCACGCGACAGCGGTGTTTTCAGCAGTGAATTGACCTGATCTAACTGCTCAGATTGCGGGTGAACGTGAATGTCACGCAGGCGCTGACGCTCTTTCTCAATGTTCTCGAGCTTCTCGTTGAAACGTGCCCAGCGATGATCGTCGACCATCCCCAGCTCACGACCCATTTCTGTCAAACGCAGATCGGCGTTATCTTCGCGTAGCATCAGACGGTATTCAGCACGTGACGTAAACATGCGGTAGGGTTCTTTCGTACCCAACGTACAAAGATCGTCAACCAGCACGCCGAGATAGGCTTGATCGCGGCGCGGTGACCAGCCTTCCTTGTCGGCAGACAGGCGAGCTGCATTCAGGCCAGCTAGCATGCCCTGTGCCGCCGCTTCCTCATACCCCGTTGTGCCGTTGATTTGCCCGGCAAAGAACAGGCCATGAATAAATTTGTTTTCCAGCGTAGGTTTCAGATCGCGAGGATCGAAGAAATCGTACTCAATTGCATATCCAGGGCGAACGATACGCGCATTTTCCATTCCTGCCATTGAGCGAACAATTTGCCACTGGACGTCAAACGGCAAACTTGTCGAGATCCCGTTTGGATAAATTTCGTTACTGGTCAGCCCTTCAGGTTCGAGAAAGATCTGATGCGTGTTTCGATCGGCAAAACGCATGACTTTGTCTTCGATCGATGGGCAATAACGCGGCCCGATCCCTTCGATGATCCCGGCATACATCGGGCTACGATCCAGATTATTACGGATCACTTCATGCGTTTTCTCATTGGTATGCGTGATGTAGCACGGCATCTGTGCAGGATGCTGGCCTGCATTCCCCAGGAATGAGAAAACTGGCATTGGATTATCACCGTGCTGTTGTGGCAGCACGCTAAAATCAATCGTTCTGGCATCAATACGTGGTGGTGTACCCGTTTTCAGGCGGTTGACGCGTAGAGGCAGTTCACGCAGGCGACGGGCTAGCGGAATGGAAGGCGGATCGCCTGCACGCCCACCGCTGTAGTTATCCAGCCCGATGTGAATTTTTCCGTCAAGGAAAGTGCCTACCGTTAACACCACGGCTTTCGCACGAAATTTTAGTCCCATCTGGGTAACCGCGCCGACGACACGATCGTTTTCCACAATCAGATCGTCAACGGCCTGCTGGAAGATCGTTAAATTTGGCTGATTCTCCAGTGCGGTGCGAATAGCCTGACGATAGAGCACGCGATCTGCTTGTGCGCGTGTCGCTCTGACAGCTGGGCCTTTACTGCTGTTTAGTATCCTAAACTGTATACCTGCCTGATCGACGGCACGTGCCATCAACCCTCCCATGGCATCGATCTCTTTAACCAGATGGCCTTTTCCAATACCGCCGATCGCCGGGTTACAAGACATTTGTCCCAGCGTATCAATATTGTGCGTGAGTAAAAGCGTCTGTTGGCCCATTCGGGCAGAAGCCATCGCCGCTTCTGTTCCGGCATGACCGCCACCGATCACGATGACGTCAAATGGATCTGGATAAAACATGGTACTGCTCCTCGCATTATTGCGAATGATTAGTGGCGAACGATCGTTATTTGCCCTGGGGTGGGGGATTCTACTCAACTTTGAGCCAACGACCAAGTCCGTTGGATCCTCGTTAATTAAAGAAAGATCTTTTTATTTAAAGATCTCTTTATTAGATCTCTTATTAGGATCGTCATTTTGTGTGGATAAGTGATTATTCATATTAAAGATCAAGAGAATGGAGCTGATCCTTACCTGTGAATGATCGGTGATCCTAGCCAGTATAAGCTGGGATCATAATGCGGAGTTATGCACAGGACAAAAAACATACTTGGGTTGTTATTGGGATAACTACTGGTTTTACACCTGAATTAAGCATAG